>CP070627.1:4588859-4593438 GCA_020355945.1 Candidatus Aminicenantota bacterium
ATGAATGCAAGTAATAACCGACCAAAACTTCTGAGAGAAAAAGGCAGAGCCCCTGTTAGGAACGATTAATCGCAGCCGCCTTTCGCCTTCTCGCCGGGCTGTACCCATGAAGCCGCATAGCCGATATTATTACAGTTATAGGCAATCCACATGTAGCCTTTCTCACCCCAGCCTGAGCCCCAGGAATTCTTGATCAACCAGGCTCCTTTATTGTTGTCCCAGCCGATTAAAGTGACCCCGTGGTTAACCGTTCCTGAATATCTCCAGGTAACGGTTCCGTCATTTACATTAGTAGGAGGATTAGGCGGTTTTGGGGGACCGGGCCAGGATGGCTCTGTGGTACCGGATGTGCCGGGAGCAATGCATATATATATATCATGCCCGGTACTGGGTTTAACCATATTATTAACAGTGTAATTAGTCGAACCCTGCCATACATTTGCGCATGCATTAAACACCCCACCGGAGTAAGCTAGGAATGGGTATGTAACTTGCACTGCAACTGCCAATGGTCCGTACTGGCAGAGTGCCTGTTTAAGTTCCGCAACCTCAGGAATCTCACTGTCGCTGCTAACATAACCCCAGGCCAGGGCTTTATATGGCCTTGGTTTTGGTTGACAAATACCCTTTCTCGCTTTATATGGATAACTGGACTCCTTGGCACTCCCGCCATCGATTAAATACTGATGTGCCCACCATCCACCATTGCAACTGTAACCCCAGGGATTGCAATCGAGAGTATCCTGTTCGGAGCTGTTAATAATTGAATTGTTTTTGATTCGATAACTGCCCTCGAAGGCTCCATGGGTGGCAAAAGCCCAACAACTACCGCAAGCACCCTGGTTGCGGACAGGCGTGGTTCCTTTGTTTTTGCGCCAATCCCAGCTAGAAGCAGCGACAAAACAGGTCCCGGCAGTTTTCGCTGTAAGTGTTTTATCCTTGAGCTTCTCAACAGCCAGGTTCTGTTTCTTGATCAAGTCCGATAAGTTCGGTGGCACCACTAAGCCTGTAACCTGTTCTATTGTATAATCCATAACCGTGGTGTAGCCCACTTGAAACGTGTAGTTATTTTCACGAATTTCATCGCGCAGCGTCTGAAGTTGGGCTTTGATCTTTTCAGGGGCTTCACGTTCACGTTCCAGGTAATATTGGTCAGGCTCCTGACCTACTTGAACACCTTGAAACAGGCCAAAAAATAAAACAAAGATAATAAAAACCTGTAAAATTCGATAATGTTTCATATTCACCTCCTAAAAGTCTCCTTAACGATATTACAAAGAAAATTTTCGTTTGTCAATACTTTAATGAAATATTTTAAAAAAATCACTGCCTATATTGAAATGCATCCCTGTTTCATTTAAAATGCTCTTATGAATTCTAACGTGCTAACCATGTGGGAAAATATTTCACCAGGTAACCAGGTAAAATGCCGCCCGCCTTGGGTAACTTTGTGGCTAAAAAAAACAGGAGCAATCAATGGTGATAAAGGGAATGTTGAAAAAAGGTGAATATTTTGATTCGGTTTCCCTGATGATTGCGGCGCACAAAATCAATCAAATGCAAGGGGTGCTCGATTCCGCTGTCGTCATGGGAACTAAGGAAAATAAAGCCATTTTAAAGACATCCGGTTTTTTAACGAAGGAATTTCAAGAAGCGGAAGATACGGATTTATTAATTGCTGTAAAAGCAGAAACCCGGGACATTGCCCGAAAGATACTTGAGAATATCGATGCCGCACTTAAAGAGTTAATAAAGAAAAAGGATACCAGCGGACATTTCTTTCCTAAAAGCGTTGACGGAGCCATTGAGGCCCTACCGGGCGCCAATTTGTCTCTTATTTCGGTTCCCGGGAAGTATGCGGCAGATGAAGCCATGAAGGCCCTGGGCAAAGGCCTGCATGTGATGATTTTTTCTGATCATGTCCCCCTGGAAAAGGAAATCCAATTGAAGAAATACGCACGAGAACATAACCTCCTGGTGATGGGCCCGGATTGTGGGACTGCTATTATAAACGGTGTTCCCCTGGCGTTTGCCAATGTGGTGAAACCGGGAAACATCGGGTTAGTGGCAGCTTCAGGAACCGGGCTCCAGGAAGTAACTACGTTAATCTCAAATGCCGGGGGCGGCATTTCCCAGGCCATTGGCACCGGTGGAAGGGACGTCAAAAAGGAAGTCGGCGGCATCATGTTTATTTCAGCACTGGAAGCCCTGGCTGCAGACGAAAATACCCATGCCATCTTACTGGTTTCCAAACCACCGCACCAGGAAGTTCTTAAAAAAATCGGTAAAAAAGTCAAAACCATAAAAAAACCAATGGCCGCGGTTTTCCTGGGAGCAGACCCCGAACAAGTAAAAACCTACGGCGTCACCCCGGCATCCGATCTTGAAGAGGGAGCAAAAAAAATTTTAGAACTTGTCGGGATCAAAGTGGATTTTCCCGATAACCTGGAAATTAATAAAATTGCTAACCAGGAGGTGAAAAAATTAAATAAAGAGCAAAAGTACCTGAGAGCACTTTTTACCGGCGGTACCTTTTGCAGTGAAACCCAGGTCATATTGAAAGATATACCGGGAATTTTTTCCAATACACCCACTGCCAATTCCTTACCAATGAAAGACACCCGGGAAAGCGAAAAACATACAATTATCGACCTGGGGGCAGATGAATTTACCATAGGAAAACCCCATCCTATGATCGATTTTTCCACCAGGAATAAACGGATCATACAGGAGGCCAAAGATAAAGAAACCGCGGTTATTCTCCTGGACCTGGTGTTGGGATACGGAGCTAACCCGGACCCATTACCGGGAATCATCCCGGCGATCAACAAAGCCAAACAACTGGCACGAAAAGAAAACAGGGAAATCCCTATTGTCTGCTCAGTTACCGGGACCAATGAAGACCCGCAAAACAGGGAGCATGTGGTTGAAGCATTAAAAAATGCCGGGGTCATTGTTTGCTGGTCCAACACCGAAGCATCAAAATTATGTAAAAAAATTTTACTGTGCCTCCGGCGGCCAGGGGGTTCTTTTTGAAAAAACCACCCCCCCCTAATAGGCCGGGGCTGCCAGCCCCCCCCCGCAAAAACTTTTTATCGAGGTAGAATGAAACATTTATTTAACAGTGAATTAAAGGTGGTCAATGTTGGGTTAAAATCCTTTAAAGATACCCTTGATGAACGAAATGTGCCATCGATCCATGTAGATTGGCGACCGCCAATGGAGATGGAAGTACAACGAACCCATATTATTGCTGAAAATAAAGAAAAAATCAATGCCGCCAATCAAATCGCCTGCCAAAAGATACTTAACAGCAAACCGGTACTGACAGGCCTTGATAAAGCACTAAATGTTATCCCGGGTATGAAAAAAAATCTTATTCTTCATGCCGGCCCGGCAGTGACCTGGGAAAAGATGTGCGGCCCGATGAGAGGAGCTATCATTGGTGCCCTGAAATATGAGGGGCTGGCAGCGGATGATGCTGAAGCGGAGAAATTGGCTGGTTCAGGTGAAATCCGATATGCCCCCTGTCATGAGCATGCCAGCGTAGGACCCATGGCCGGGATTGTTTCCGCCTCTATGCCGGTGTTTATCATAGAGAATGAAGCGTATGGAAACAACGCATATTGCACGCTGAATGAAGGTCTTGGCAAGGTGCTTCGTTATGGCGCTTACAGCGATGCAGTCATTGACAAATTGAAATGGATGGAAGATGTACTTTACCCGACGCTTAAAGCTGCAATGGAGGATATGAAAAAAATTGATTTAAAAAATATTATTGCCCAGGCACTTCATATGGGTGATGAGGTTCACAATCGCAACCGGGCAGCCACTTCACTTTTCTACCGGCAAATTGCTCCGGCAATTATTCGCACTTCTACTGATACTAAAAAGATGATCAAAGTTTTGGAATTTATCAATGGGAATGATCATTTCTTTTTAAATCTTTCCATGCCGGCTTGTAAGGCATCTTTGGATGCGGCGCGCAGCGTGGAAGGCAGCAGTATTGTAGTGGTAATGTCACGAAACGGGACCGAATTTGGTATCCAGTTGGCCGGTACAGGGTCTCAATGGTTCACAGGAAAAGCGCCTATCCCGGATGCTTTGTTTTTCCCGGGGTTTACCAAAGAAGATGCCAACCCGGATATTGGAGATAGTGCGATTACTGAAACCAACGGGTTAGGCGGTTTTGCTATTGCGGCCAGTCCGGCCATTGTTCAATTTGTGGGAGGTTCAACAGCAGATGCGATAGACTATACCATGCAGATGTATGAAATCACTGCATCTGAGAATAATGTTTATCAAATTCCCTACCTTGACTTCAGGGGAACGCCTACGGGTATTGATGTCAGGAAAGTAATTGAAAAAAACATATTGCCTTTTATTGATACGGGAGTTGCTCATAAAGACCCTGGAGTAGGTCAGGTGGGAGCCGGTGTATTAAGTGCACCGGTAGAACCCTTTAGGAATGCGTACATCGGTCTGGCACAGGAATTAAATCAAAAGTTTTTGCGGGGGGGTCCAGATGCGTCACGGGGGCAGTTTTTTCAAAAAGCGCCCCCCCTGGCCGCCGGAGGCA
>CP070627.1:4593538-4602692 GCA_020355945.1 Candidatus Aminicenantota bacterium
CACCATAGACGGAGTAGGAGAATGGGATACCCTGACCATTGGAAAGGGTTCGGGAAACCATATCGAGATCAAAAAGACCATCCACTTCCCCCACTCCCTGGGCCTGCTTTATTCAGCTTTTACCTATTTTAACGGTTTTCGCGTCAACTCCGGCGAGTACAAATTAATGGGCCTGGCTCCCTACGGCGAACCCAAATACGTTAACACCATTTACGATAACCTGATAGATGTAAAAAATGACGGTTCTTTCCGGTTAAACTTAAATTATTTCAATTACCACATCGGGCTTACCATGACTAACCGGAAATTTAATCAATTATTCGGCGCCAGGCCGCGAAAACCGGAAACACCTATCCGCCAGGTAGACATGGATATGGCTGCTTCTGTCCAGGTAGTATTGGAAGAAACAGTGGAAAAGATTGTCCTTCATACTAAAAAAGAAATCGGCGGAGACAACCTGGCCCTGGCAGGGGGCGTGGCATTGAACTGCGTTGCCAACGGCAAGATACTAAGAAAACAAATTTTCAAAAATATCTGGGTTCAACCCGCTTCCGGTGATGCCGGGGGCGCTGTAGGCGCTGCTCTATACGTTTGGTACCAACACCTGGACAACCAACGACCGGTCAATGAAAAACACGATTCACAAAACGGTTCGTTCCTGGGGCCTTCTTTTAGTGAAGAAACCATCCGGGCCTTCCTGGATGAAAACCAGGTGCAATATAAAAAATTAAGAGAAGAAGAAATACCGGCAGCCGCGGCTGAACTTTTGGATGCGGAGAAAGTGATCGGTATTTTTCACGGGCGCATGGAATATGGGCCGCGTGCTTTGGGGCATCGAAGCATTATCGGCGATGCCCGCTCTGAAAAAATGCAAAAAATTATGAATATTAAAATAAAATTCAGGGAATCTTTTCGCCCTTTTGCACCTTCCCTTTTGGAAGAAGAACTGGCTGACTATTTTGATTTTAACCAACCGTCACCCTATATGCTGTTGGTCTATGATGTAAAAAAGGATAAACGACTGGATATTCCCGGGGAGGCAAAAAACAAAAAAGGCCTTGAAAAACTGGCGGTGAAGCGGTCAGTGATACCGGCTATTACCCATGTGGACTGGTCCGCCCGCATTCATACCGTCAATGAAAAGGTAAATCCCTTGTTCTATAAAATTATCCGGGCATTTTATCAACGAACCGGCTGCCCGGTGATTATCAATACCTCGTTTAATGTTAGGGGTGAACCTATTGTTAATAGCCCCGGAGATGCCTATAAAGTATTTAAAAATACAGATATGGATTTTTTATTATTGGAGGGTTTTTTAATTGAAAAAAAAGACGCAGACAGGAAAAAAATTGACCATGAGTGGATTAAACAATTTCCTTTGGATTAATGACCGTAAAAAACGCGAAAAGGAAGGTTATTGAATGAATAAAAAAACACTCAATACAGCGATTTTCTTTACGATACTTTATTGGTTGTTGGTCTATTTCCTGGTGATTAAAAGAAAATTTTTGGTCAAGGAATTGAACCTGGCTGCTGTACTGGTGCTTATCTTGATTAACCTGGTGATTATTTTATGTTCCGGGTTTTTGCGGCCGGTGTTTGAGTTGGTATTAAAGGTAACCCAGAAAATCGGCACCTTGATTTTCGGTTTGATTACCACGGTTGTTTATTTTTTCATTCTTACGCCGATTGCATTGTTCAAGCGGTTGACTGGTAAACAACTAATGAATGTCAGGATTGAAAAGGATAAAGACAGCTATTATGAAGCATGGGAACTTCCCGGTAATATTGAAAAACAATATTAAAATTAGCCACAGAGGACACAGAGAACACAGAGGGGGTGGCACCCCCCACCTATTATTGCTGCAGGAATACGCAAATGCCGGAGAAAAAATTTTGGAATGAAAACAAGGTTTTGCAACATAGTAACACAGAGGAGAAAAGATGCCGCGCACCAACAGGGATGTATGTGTTAAGGGTAGGAGTTTAGCATGAAATTACAGATATTAAAGGAAATGTTTGAGTTTCTTCGGGAAAAGAAGAAATATTGGTTGATACCGATAATTATTATCCTGTTGTTGATCGGTATCTTGATTGTATTGACCCAGGGTTCGGCGATTGCGCCGTTTATTTATACGTTGTTTTAAGTTGAAGGCTTCGCCCTTCTCCGGAGACGTATGAAAAAAAAGAGGCACACGAATTACTCGAATTAACACGAATTATTTTAACTTTTTTTCGCGTAATTCGTGTAATTCGTGGGCTATTTTCATAGAAGGCAAAAATGAAAAAAAAAACGAAAAGTTGGCGGCGTTGGTTATATGGGTTTATTGCTATTGTGGTTATCCCGGTTTTGTTTTTTTTGTTATTGGAAATAGGACTGCGGATTGGTGGTTACGGGTATCCCACTGCAGCTTTAGTTAAGTATAACTGGAATGGTAAAAGGGCATATTGTGATAATTATAAATTTACCTGGCGATTTTTTCCCCGGGTGATTGCCAGGGAAGCTGACCCGTTTATTTTTTTAGGGAAAAAACCGGCTGATACCTATCGTATTTTTGTGATGGGAGGTTCGGCTGCTCAAGGGGTTCCGGATGGTGCTTTTAGTTTTAGTCGGATTCTTTGGGTGATGCTTCGCGAAGCTTATCCGGGCGTGAATTTTGAAGTCATTAATACAGCCATTACAGCCATCAATTCCCATGTGGTATTAGAAATTGTAAAAGATTGTGTGCGTCATGAGCCTGATCTTTTCGTGGTTTACATGGGAAATAATGAAGTAGTAGGGCCTTATGGGGCTGGTACTGTATTTGGCCAGGTTTCTTCTAACCTTTCCTTGATTCGTACCGGTATTTATCTTAATACCACGCGGTTGGGGCAGTTGTTGGGAAACCTGGTGAAATCCACTGGTGGAGGAAAGAAGGCGCCCGGGGAATGGCGGGGATTAGAGATGTTTTTGGAGAAGCAGGTAAGAGCAAAGGACCCTGGTTTGGCATATGTTTACAACCATTTCCGGAGAAACCTGGAAGATATCCGCCGCATTGCCCGTAAAAGTGGTGCTTCTATTGTTTTTAGTACGGTGGGGTGTAATTTGAAAGATAACCCGCCGTTTGCTTCCTTACATCGGCAAGGTATGAGCGAACCGGGTAAACAAAAATGGAATCGGTTTTATCGCCAGGGAGAGACGTATGAAAGCGCCGGTCAATACAATGAAGCAGTGGAGCAATATTTAGCTGCGGTTGATATCGATGATCATTACGCAGCCTTGCAATTTCGTTTGGGGCGCTGTTATCGGATGTTAGGGGAATATGAAAAAGCAAAGGAGAGGTATATTCGGGCCCGGGAATTGGATACGCTGCGATTTCGTGCAGACAGTCGTATCAACCGGATCATCCGCCAGGTGGTTGAGAAAGGTTCGGATTCGGGTGTAGTATTGGCGGATGCGGTTAAGGCTTTTGAAGTTAACAGCCCTCACCAGGCTCCCGGCAAAGAATTTTTTTATGAGCATGTACATATGAAATTCAAAGGCAATTATTTGTTGGCTAAGACTATTTTTCAAAAAATCCGGGGGATACTTCCCGGATGGGTAACGGATCGTAAATCCCGGGACCAATTATTGTTGAGTGAAGGAGAGTGTGCCCGGTTATTGGCTTATACGGATTGGGACAGGTTCAACCTTGTGTATCGTATGTTAAACAATTATATTCGCAAACCGCCTTACAGCAATCAGCTTTATCATAAGGAGCGGGTAGAAGAGATGGAGCAAAAGCTTGGAGAGTTGGCGGTTTTTTTGGCGCCAGGGGCATTGGAGAAGTCTGCGGCTCAATATGAAGCTGCTGTTGGGCATTGGCCCTCTGATTGGTGGTTGTATTCAAAACATGCGCAATTGCTTTTCAGGGATATGAAAAAGTACCCGGAAGCGGCACAGCAGTATCGAAAGGTACAGGAATATTTGCCTCATGCTTATCAGGGGTATGCGGGGTTAGGGTTTGTTTTGCGTTTACAGGGTCGATTGGAGGAAGCCATTGAAGAGCAATTAGAGGCGGTGCGAATTAATCCTTATAAAGCGGATGTTCATAACAACCTGGCTGTTACCTACCAGATGAAGGGCCAGGTGGAAAAGGCAGAGGAGTATTATAATAAAGCCCTTCAATTGCAGCCCCATTTTGTGGCTGCTTATTGTAATTTAGGGTTATTGTTGGGTGAGCAGGGCAGGTTTGCGGAAGCGGTGGTTCTATGTCGTCGGGGTTTGGAAGTGAATCCTGATTCGTGGGCGTTGTATCACAGTTTAGGGGTTATTTTGCATAAGCAGGGAGAGAAAGAAGAGGCGATCAAGGTGCTGCGTAAGGCGTTAAAGATCGATCCTGAGGCGGTTCGCAGTCGTGAATTGTTAAACAACATCCTGAGAGAAAAATCAAAGTTTTAGGAAGAACATTTGGGGACGACATTCGGGACAGGCCAGTTATTGTTGTCCGGTTTTTGACTATGATATCGAAATTCCATTTTCTCTTTCTCAAAAAAATGGAGAACAGGCTTAAGCGAACATGCAGGGGCAAGAGAGCAGGTTAGCCGTCATGAAAAAATGACGCAGGCGTCATTAATTTATGACGCTTAAAAGGCCGATATTAATGGCTTTTTTCGAAAGCGTCACCAAAAAATGACGGATTTCAGTAAGGAATTTTAATTGCATTTTTGAAAATTTAAGTCATATCAATGCTTTTGAGGCATACACCAGTTGGCATCATTCTTGCCTGACATATTGTGATAGGAATTGATGTTTCTATCAGGTGAAACGAGAAAGATGAAACAAAAAAAAGGAGGATATATCATGAGAACAACTAAGTTTTTTTTAACAGTGGCTATTCTGTCACTTATTTTAACTGTTGGATGCGGAAATGGGGACAGCAATGCGTTATTTGTCCAGGTTGAAGCTGCCCAGGGCTCTGCGGCCCCGGGGAATAGGGCGCCGGCTAATTTTTTAGTCGTTGTTACGGAATGCCAATCCGGAGCCCCTGTAACAAACCTTGTCCAATCAAATTTTGATGTCATCAATCATTTTTCAGTTCCAGGGCAAAAGTGTGGCTTTACCAATAACATTACTGCATTCAAGAATGTTGGAACCGGTGCTTACCGTATTCAAGTCGAACTATCTGGAAATATTCCTGATTGTACCTGGGTTAAAGGGGACAGCTTAACTCAAGTCATAGTTTCTTCAGGGGTTAAGAAAGGTCAAGGAACCGCTACTTTATCGATTAAATAGTTTCAAGCACAGTTAAAGTAAATTCTTGCCTGATTTTCAGAGGTGCTATTCCCAAATTTATTATTACTTAGGAACCTATCCCGGCATTGGAATAATTGTGTCTGGTGCCTACCGGGAATTCCAGCGGACAATACGAATTTTGGTTTCAAACGCGGATGTCAGAAGATAATTTTGCCTTCGGCGATCAGGGGAGCTCCAAGGGGTTGATATGGGGATGGGGACATGGTAAAATAGTTACCCCAGGAGGTAAAAATGATGAGAACTGCCAACCCGGCGTTGAATAAAAAAACCTTTGTCAATTTGGGTTATGCTGAGGGAACCAACCAGATGACCCTGCAAGGAACAGTAAATAAAACCCTTATCATGATGGCCCTGCTGTTGATTGCAGCCAGTTTTACCTGGCGGATGTTTTTTTCGGCTACTTCCGCTGCAAATCCGGCAGAAGGAGCCCGTGCCGTGATGCCCTGGATGATCGGCGGAGTTATTGGTGGTTTAATTGTTGCGCTGATTACTATATTCAAAAAAACCGCGGCTCCTATTACCGCACCGATTTACGCGATATTGGAAGGACTGTTTCTTGGAGCCCTGTCTTCATTTATGGAAGCACGCTTCCCTGGGATCGTTATCCAGGCGGTGGCATTGACTTTCGGCACTTTGTTTGCCCTGCTTTTCCTCTATAAATCACGTATTATCAAACCCACGGAAAATTTCAAACTAGGGGTGGTGGCGGCCACAGGGGGCATTTTCCTGGTTTACCTGGTAACCATGATCCTCCGGCTGTTTGGGGTGGGATACATTTCCTTTATCCACGGGAGCGGAACAGTGGGAATTCTTTTCAGCCTTTTCGTGGTGGTGATTGCCGCCCTTAACTTAGTGCTGGATTTTGACTTTATTGAAACCGGCACCACCCAGGGAGCCCCAAAATATATGGAATGGTACGGCGCCTTCGGATTAATGGTTACCCTGGTATGGCTCTATATTGAAATATTACGACTACTGGCTAAACTCCAGAGCAAAAGGTAACTATTTCTTCTTAAAGAGTGAAAATTTGGGCTTTTTACTGGGGGCGAAAAGCTTTCCCATGTCTTGCACGGCCTGGCCGGCCAGGGTATGCTCCATATTGATTTCCAATGCTTTTTGAAAATAGTGTTCCGCTTTCTTCATTAGCCTTTCGGAACGGTACAATTCACCCAGGGCAAAAACATGGTCTGCATTCCAGGGTTCCAATTCTTGAGCTTTGAGAAGATTTTTTTCCGCATGCTTTATCATTGCCGGCAACTTTGACTGGGCCAATCCCAAAAGTAAGAAATAATTGGCCCGGGAATTATCTATTGCTACTGCTTGTTCCAGCAGGGAAACCGCTTCAAAATACCGTTTCACCTTGTAAAGACGATTGGCTTTTATATATAAGTCCCGGGCATTTCTTCCCTTATCCGACGGACCTACTTCTACCTCTGAAGCGTCTCTATATCCCCTGGCATCGTATTCACTCTTTTTGTCTCTGTCGCTTAAAACTTCAAAGGCTTTGTTGATCTCGGCAAAGACCTCATTGGCTCTCATCATTACGGTTGAGTCCGGTGCCGCGTTGATTTTGTCCGGGTGATATTTCCTGGAATAATCGAAATAAGATTTTTTTATTTCCTCGATGGGTGCTGCGTTTTTTGTCCCCAATAATTGATAATAATTCAACCGTTTTTGTTTAATTCTTTCATGCAAGTCGTTTATCTCTTCTACATTTTTGTTCTGTTCTTCATCAATGGTATATTCGACAAAATCTATCGTATTCAAAAGATACAGGAGAATGAGCCTTCTCCAGAATCCCTGTTCTTTTGGACCACCGTTGTCCCGGACCTGCATATTGGTCATAATTTGTTCCACTGAAGTGTTGGTAAAACCTGCCAGATCTTTATAAAGCTTGTGCTCATCAGGGGTTAAAAAATCGAAAATAGGATCAGACACTGCGGTGGTTACCGGGGCCCTATAATAAAATTTCTTTTTATAAAAAGAAATATCTGCAATTTTTTTTACCCCTCCAGGAATAATTTCGGGCAATTTAATCTTAAAACTCTGGGGGTTGGGAATTTCCGGGCTCTTGAGGATAAATCTCCATTCTCCTTCCTTTAAAGGGAAAGTAGCTGTGGCAATATTTTGCACCTGGGCCTTTAGAGCAAAATAGAAATCCCGTTTCTCTAATTTCTTTAATTTTACCAGCAACTCTCCAATCCTGAGGTTTTTATAAGAAGGATTTTTTTTAATTTCCAGCGCTTTTTCCAATTGAAGGCGGTTTATTTTGCCGGCTGCCAGTAAAAGTTCTCCCAGGCGTTCCCCCTCCGATGTGGTAGTGGCAAAAGCCAGACGACCGTCTACAAAGAAAATTGTCCGGGTAATATTGTCACCCATGACGATCAGTTCGCCGCTCATCCGGTCTTTTAGGACCTTCTTAAATATAAGCGGCACAGGATATTTTCTTATGGCATTGGCCATTTTCCCGCAGTTCCTTCTTATAGTTAGTAATTAACCGTTCAATTATCACATAAATTGACTTCATTTGTCAAATTTCTTTAATTTTTTCCAGGAATTCTTTTTTTGACCAAATTTAAATTTAATTTTGGAAAATTAGCAATCTCTGTGGTATACTTTACAGGCAAAAAATATGAAATGATATGTATGAAGGTATAAAGTGAAATTTTTGTTTGCGGAACGAAAAAAAGTGAAAATGAAAAGCACCATTCTCAAAGGAGTTTTTGAAGATAACTTGAGAATGATGGGTAAAGCAGAGAACCCAGGGAATAATAAAAAACAGCTAAAAAAGAAAAATCTTGTCAAGATTGGCGGAGCATTTTTCCTGGTGATACTGATTTATGTTTTTTTTAATCACTTTGACTTCCTTAATCATACATTCTTCAAGAATTTACGATCGGCTTTTATTAAATCCGAAGTCACCAGGCCCAGCCAGGACAGCGAACCGAAGTTTAATGAAACGGAAACCAGTCACATAACTCCTTCAGAGTACAATGCTTTTTTAATTAAATTGCCCATGCCTTTGCGAAAAATTTTTAATCTCAAAGTAAAACTGATTTTGATTGATCCCGGGCACGGAGGGGAAGACCCGGGTACCCGCGGTAGGCTGGGTACAGAAGAAAAGGATATCACCCTGGATATCGCTATGAAGTTGAGGGATAGACTGAAAAAATACCCGGGATACCAGATTCTAATGACCAGGGAAAAAGATATTACCCTATCCCTTAACCACAGGATCGATATTGCCAAATCTTGCGGAGCGGATTTATTTATCTCCATCCATATTAATTATATCCCGGATAAACCCATCAATACCATCGAGACTTATTATTTTGGCCCTCACACGGATAAGGCGAGCCTGGTGCTGGCGGAGAAAGAAAACAAGGGGACCGAATATACGTTGAATGATTTTAAAGGGATCATTCGGAATATAGAAAATACCCTGAAAACACAGGAATCACGTTCCCTTGCTTATTTTATGCAGAAGAGTCTTTACAGTAATATCAGGAGGGAAAATAAAGATATTAAAAATTTCGGTATCAAAACAGCCCCGTTCGTTGTACTTTTAGGGGTTGATATCCCCAGTGTTCTTACCGAAGTCACATGCCTGAGCAATATCAATGAAGAGATGAAACTAAATACGGAAAACTATAGAAAAGAGATTGCACGATACCTGGAGGAAGGTATCGTGAATTATTTAAATAAAAAATAGATAAGGGAGGTGCTATATGGAGCAACAAGAAGAGGAATTAACCACCGTCAAAAAAGATGAGTTATTCATCGGGATTGATCTGGGAACTTCCAGCAGTGCCATCGTAGCCAGTAATGGCAAGAAGTCCTGGGTTGAAAGTTATGTGGGCTGGCCAAAAGATTTTATTT
>CP070627.1:4602792-4612698 GCA_020355945.1 Candidatus Aminicenantota bacterium
TAAAGGGTCAGCCGGGTAATCCCCTGCCGGGTCAAGAACCCGGCATCGGCCCGGAAATCCCTGGAGATATCCTGGATACCTATTTCGTAAATAAGATTCCGGCTGTCATACTCGCAGCGGGCCCCCAGCACATGGCCGTAGGATTGGTGGTCTTCACCCGGGTCTTTGGTTATTGAGCCCAGCAGGTGATATTCAGCCACCACAAACCTGGAAAGCCTTAAACGTCCGTCAATGCCTGCAACCCGGTTGTATCCTTCCGAAACTTCCTTGCCCGTGTAAAACCCGCCGATATAGGCATCTTTTTTTAAAGCATGGCGGAAGCGCAAAATCCCGAAACCGGCACGGTCGGTCCCGGGAGAGTCTTGATATCCAGGCGCTTCATCCAACGCCGCAATCGCAGAAATGCTGTTTTTCCCATCCAGCTTACCCGATACCTTCAAGCCGAAAACCGGGTCTATTATCGTGCGGGTATGCACCACCGCAGAAAGCGGGGACCCTTCGACATAACCGGCATACCGGAAATCTTCCCGACCTTCCAGGAAAAAAGGGCGTTTTTCCGGGTAAAACAGGGCATAGCGGAGGTTGATATCTATCTGGCCCACATCCGCTTCCACCTGGCTGAAATCAGGATTGTAAGTGGCATCCAGCACCAGGCTCGGGGTGATTCCCAACTTACCGGTAAGACTGAAATCCGTCCGCAGCGTTTCTGCCGTCCATTGGCCCTCATCGTGTAAACGGGTCCGGGAGTGGGTCAGGGCGGGCAGCAGTTCGACGATTTGTTTATACTTTATATTCTTCACCAGGATGGGCTGTGTCTGGTACAGGGCCGCTCCTTTATCCTTGGAAAATTCCGGGAAGCAAACTTGCTCTGAGGTACGTACAATGTTTCTTATCATCCACAGGCCCATTTTTACCTTTTTTTTAGCAGGGAAGCGGATGCTTTTGAAGGGGATTTTGATCTCCACGGTGTATCCGTTATCATCGATCATACCCTTGCTGTACCAGACCAGGTCATGGCTCTCGTCCAGGTTCCCGTTTGCGTCCACCATGCCGTCCCCCTGGATGCCCAGGGGATTGACCAGGAACCCATAGGCAGACTGATGGTTGTAAAAGGTGTCGATGCACAAAGACACCCAGTCGTCCCCGAACATGTTGTCCCGCCGGGTCACGGTTCCTTTGACTTGTGATACGTCCTTGTGAAAGCACCGGAAGGCAAAATAAAAATTTTCCCGGTCCGAGCAGGCATAGGCTGCTGTCTTTTCCGTGGAGGGTTTACCGAAATCGGGTTTGAAGCTGATAAATCCCTGGAAAAGGGCTGCCTTTTGCCATACAGACTCGTCGATTTTTCCATCGATTTGTGGTGCAGTATCGATGAAAGGGATCTCGATTACTTCTTTTGCGGTATTTGCTTCAAGGCCGCAAACTGCAGCAATTAAAAGCAAAACAGTCGTCATGTATATCTTGCAGCGCATCATTCTCTGCCTCCTGGTTCCGGGTTTACTTTGTTTACTCTTCAGGATGGGGATTTTATACGTAAAACCGCGTAAAAAGGTTTTAAAGTATAAGAGGAAAAGGGGGAACAAGGGGAAACCTCCGCAGAAGCTTCCGTTCTAACTTAAAATAATTTTTCAAAAATCTTTATTAATCGATCCACTTCTTCCACAGTGTTGTAATGCACCATGCTGACGCGGATGACACCATCTTGTGGGGCCAGGCCCAAATCTTCGATGAGCCTCCGGGCATAAAAATCCCCATACTTAATACCTATATAATGCTTATCCACTTCAGGCGGTATGGAACTGCTTTTAACATTGTCGATGACAAATGAAATCGTGGGTACCCGCAGCTTTTGATCCGCTTCCTTTCTGCCTATGATGCGAACATTGGGCTTGCTGTCCAGGAAATCCAGCAGGCGAGCCGAGAGGGTTTCTTCATATTGGGCAAAACACTCATAAGCCAAAGCAGCCGAATTTCTCAATCCTTCCACTGCCTCTCCCCGGGCGTGAACCCTGGCAAATTCGGTGAAATAATCTTTTACTCCCAATAGACTATAACTCAATTCGTAACTCACATTTCCCGGTTGAAATTTTAAGGGAATCTCATTTTCAAGAAAAAAATGGTTAATGCCGGGCATGTTCTCCAGGTGGGCTTTTTTCCCGTAAAGTAATGAATAGTGAGGACCGTAAACTTTATAAAAACTGAAGGCATAGAAATCCACATCCAGTTCCCGGACATCCACCAGGCGGTGTGGTGCATAAGCCACACCATCCACGCATATCATGGCTCCCCGCTCATGGACAAAGGAGGCGATTTCTTTAATCGGGTTGATGGTTCCCAGTATATTGGATATATGGTTTAATGCTACCAGGCGGGTTTTTTCCGTCATCAATGACACCAAATCCTCTAGATGAAGGTCCAGGGTTTCCGGGTTGAGCCGCCACTCTTTTATGTGGATTCCCCTTTTCTCCAGGCTCCTCCAGGGACCGATGTTGGCTTCATGATCGCAGTTGGTAACAATAACCTCATCTCCCGGTTTGAAAACCTCGACCAGGGAAAAAGATAAATTTTTCAACAGCATACTGGTGGAAGAGCCCAGGATGACTTCGCATTGGTCCCGGGCATTGATGAACTCCGCCATTGCCTGGATACCCTGGCCTACTCGTTCGCATGATTGACGGGATACATCGTATGAAGCGCCCAACTGCACGTTGGAAGTCAGCAAATAGTCCTGGATTCGATTGACTACTTGTTGAAGTACCTGTGTCCCTCCGGCATTATCGAAAAATATCCATTTCCCGGACAGTGCAGGGAATTGTTTTCTTACAAAATCGATGTTTAATGTCATATTGTTTCTCTCCTTAAAAATTGGTTAAGTTACTTACCGAACCAGGCAGTGACTTTACTACAGGGATAAATGTTAACAGGGCAAGATACACAGCGGCAATCCCGAATCTCGCCCCGATAAGATGTTTCCTGTCTCTAAAAGTGAAAAAAAGCCCGAAGGCAACCAGGCCAATCGCTCCCAATGACACTGAAATAAGAAGCGAAGGTGCAAACCGCTTGATACCGAAATAATGGAGGAAAAGCAGGATATTTGAAATAAACGAAACCAGCGTCCCGGCAGTCAGTGTCATATTAATATTGTATTGAACGAAACGTTCGGTGTAAAGCGAAATATAGCGTGCCAGGGCATTCATGGCTTCCGATTCTCCACTGTCTATAAGGAGGATATCCTGGTAGATCACTTCAACGGCAATGTCCGGTTTTGTAAACTTTTTCTCAATTCTTACACTGCCCTGGATGGCATTATCCATAAAACTGTGTACCATGACTGGTTTTTCTTTCCCAAACCGGAGAACTGTCAGTGAATCGCTCTCCTTCATTTCATTAACGGAAAATCCCATTGATTTAAGGCGGTGTTCAATTTCT
Organism: Candidatus Aminicenantota bacterium; assembly: GCA_020355945.1. Next base: position 4,606,222 of record CP070627.1, read on the forward strand.
TTGACTGCATTGTCAAATTCCATACTACTGGCAGTGGTAAACTCATATTTCGGGTGCCTGGCACCGATTTTCAGGTTGACTTTTTCTCCCCTCAGGATTACCGGTATGGTTTCAAATGGAATAACAGCGATTAGTCCTGCGATCATACTGACAGCATAATAAAACGGGTCGAATCCAGACCCCATTTCATGGTTGAGACCGTGGTAGATCAGTATTGGGGAAAGTAAAATGAAAAAAACGCACACATTCCAGTAATATCTTTCTCTTTTTTTTGCTTCAATTTCTCCTTCTTCATGGAGGGTGGTGTATTGGGTCATGGAACACCCCCTGCATCGTTCATTTGATTCATTTCATGTAATATGTGTAACATGAGTCGATTTTAATACAAAAAACTCGAAAAATCAAGCATCCACCGAAGGGTGGGGGGATTTAGGAAGGGCGCGGTAGGTTGACAAACAATTGTAAGAATTATAAAATATCTATATGGCTAAAAAACGACCTTCTCATCAACACAAAAAAAAGAAAAAAGCAGTACATACCAAATCCACCAGGCCGAAACAAACCAAACCTCCCGAGCCGGTAAAGGCCACTGGCCCGGAAACGGCCGCTGACCCGGAAACCACCAGGGCTCCCGGATCAACCGGTAATTTTTTCAAAAAAAATCGTTACTTCATACTGGTAATATTTTTGGCATTGATATTCAGGCTTGCATACTTTATTGAAATGAAAGAAGACCCTGAATTCCTGCATGCAAATGTAGATGCCCTGTATCACGATTACTGGGCCTGGGGCATGGTAAGCGGCCAGTGGGAACCCCCACATAACCTGGAAAACCCGGGAATACCAGACCATCCTTATTTCCGGCCGCCCTTTTATCCCTACTTTTTATCGGTAATATACCGAATATTCGGACACCATCAACTGGCACCCCGGGTTATCCAGATGCTGCTGGGAGTACTGGGTTGTGGAATTTTATTTTTGCTGACCCGAAAGATTTTCGGGGATAAAATCGCCCTGGCAGCAGGGGTTTTAATGGCGGTTTATTGGGCTTTTGTTTTTTATGAAAAAGAATTAAGAGAAGTGGCTCTACTGGTTTTTTTCCTGCCCTTATTGATATTATGGATGATAAAGCTCCATGAAAAGCCAACTATTAGCAAATTTATCTTTTGCGGTCTTTTATTGGGTTGTATCATTATTACCAGGCCAAATTTTTTACTCTTTATCCCTTTCGCAGTGGGCTGGTTGATCTTTTATAATAAACTAAAAGATAAAAGAAAAAAATACCTGTATATTGGTATTTTTATCCTATGTACGATTTTGCCCGTCTCGGGGGTCACCCTCAGAAATATCACCAAAGGAAATGATTTTGTGTTAATTAGTTCCAATATGGGTATTAATTTGTATGTTGGAAATAACCCGACAGCTACAGGAAACACCATCGCCCTGCCTCCGGAAATACCCCTCTTCAGGAATGCCTTTATGTATCCCACAATCGTGAAATACATAGAAAGCGTAGAAGGCAGGAAGTTAAAACATTCGGAAGTTTCCGGTTATTTTGTCCGTAAAGCACTGGAACATATGAGAAACAATCCCTCTCATACGGCTTATCTTGTTTTTAAAAAAGCCGTGATGTTCGTAGGAGGTATTGAAATACCCAGTGAAAGGGACCTGGTGGCCGGTCGAAAGAATTCATTGGTTTTAAAAATAATTCCCCTTAATTTTGCCCTGGTAGTTTCGCTGGGTCTTGTGGGTATGATTGTTTACTTTAGTACAGTGGTTAACATGAAAAGAAAAAAACAGGAAGATATACCACCCGAGTCGCATGTATCAAGGTTCCCATATGTAATCCTTATCCTGTTTCTTGCGGGTATTTATTACGTATCTTATCTTCCTTTTTTTATTACTTCCCGGTTCAGGATGTGTATTATTCCTTTTATCTTAATTTTCTCCGGTTATATCATTTATCAAATTTATAACCGGATAATGCAAAAACGAATTTCTAAAGGTATCATCATCATTGCCGCTGTTATTTTGGTTTATATATTCGCCAGTATAAATTACTTTCATTTTCAACGGGATATGGCTAAAGCAGAATACGACCGGGCATTGGCTTTTACACGTTCTCAAAATTTTGAAGAAGCCATCAAAGGATATCGAAAAGCCATCGCTCACAGGCAAAATTACCCGGATGCCTATAACAATTTGGGCAATATGCTGAGGAAAGTTGAAAAAACCCGGGAAGCCATAGAAAATTATAAGAAAGCCCTGGAATATGAACCCCGGCATTATTTTGCCAATTTAAACCTGGCGCAAATCTATTATAGTTTAAATCAATTGGATGAAGCGGTAGATTATTATTCCAAAGCCCTGGAAATAAATCCCTCGGAGTATATTTATAATGTACTGAGCAATACATTATTCAAAAGCGGCAAAGTGAAAGAAGCAATCGATGTTTTATCGGATGCCGTAAAAATATATGGACGAAAAACAAATTTTTTAAACAATTTAGGCATACTTTATGCTTTCCGGAAAGAGCCGGAAAAGGCCAAACAACTATTTTTAGAAGTGATCGAAAAGAACCCGGACGATGTTCAAGCCCTGTTAAATTTGGGGAGGCTTTATTCGGGACAGGACCATCCTGATGAAGCGAGAAAATATTTCCAACGGGTCCTGGAATTGGATCCCCAAAATAAAGCAGCCAGGGAAGGTTTGAGAGACATGTAGTTTATTTCCTCAAGATTCAGCCGGATTGCTCCAACTGCTGCACCTGGTAACCTGGCTGCCGGGTTGAAGATGACAAAAGCTGCCGGTCGACTCTCAGGGAATAAAACCCGCAGTACAAAGCAGGGGATTGACTTTTTTCCAGCGGGCGTGATATCATTGATTTTTATAAGGAGTACTCATGAAAATATGGCTTTTAGTATTAGTGGTTGTTTTATCATTGGCCTTTTTTGGAGGTTGCACCACTGAACAGGAGAGGGCGAAAGCTTTTGTGAACAAGCATTTAAACAAAGATATGTCTTTGCAAGAGATAATGAAGCTGGAATATTTGGACTTAAGCGAAAATAAAATCACAGATATCACGCCTTTGAAAGCCCTGGTGAACCTGAAATATTTGAATTTATCCGGTAATCAAATCACAGATATCACGCCTTTGAAATCGCTGGTGAATCTGAAAGGGTTGTACTTACATTTTAATGAAATCACAGATATCACGCCTTTGAAATCGCTGGTGAAGCTGAAATGGTTTGGATCAATATATAATCAAATCACAGATATCTCGCCTTTGAAATCGCTGGTGAACCTGGAATGGTTGGATTTAAGGAATAATCAAATCACAGATTTCTCGCCTTTGAAATCGCTGGTGAACCTGGAGGAGTTGGAGTTACACGGTAATCCAATCTCTGATAAAGACATAGCAGACTTAAAGCGTGAATTGCCGAATTGCCATATTAAACAGTAATATCTATTATAGGTATTACCATCAACACTCTTACCCGTTTCCTAACCCGGTTATCTTCCGGCGCCCCTTTTTTATAGGCAGTAAAACGAATCCGGCTCCCTTTATATGTGAAGAAGGTTACCTTGTGGACAGGTAATTGGAAGTAAAAAAAAGGGGTCAGGCGGGAAAGGGTAAGGTGAGGTTGACATTTTCCAGCGCCGCCCTTAAAATGTGCATATGAAAAAGAAAAAGGCAGTTGTCTTTCTGGTAATGGTATTGCTCCCCCTCGCGGTATGCCTACAAGCGGAAAACGAAAAAAACTTCGACCAAAAAGTCGCAGAGTTGAAGGAGCAATTACAAAAAACAGCCGAAGAAGAAAAAGTCAATGTTTTAAACAAATTAAGTTCTCTATTTCTTCGTAAAGAACCCGCCCGGTCCCTGGGATATGCCAACCGGGCAGCGGAATTATCGAAAAAAATAAATTATCAGCAAGGAAAAGCATCCGCATTTATCAAACTGGCAAAAGCCTATTGGGCGTTGGGAGATAATAAAAAACCCTTTGAACTTACCCGGGAAGCACTAAAGATATTTAAAGAATCAGGAAATTATAACGGTATTCGGACTTCCCTGGGAACAATAGCGGATTTTTATCGAATTAACGGCAATTACGAGGAAGCATTAAAATACATTATCGAATCTTTAAAAGCGTCCGAGAAAATGAATGATAAAGCTAACACAGCCGAATCTCTCTACCAGGTGGGGAATCTTTACCTGCGTTTGCATGAACCGGGGAAGGCATTGAAATACTTTCAAAAGGCTTTGGAAACCGGGAAAGAAAGAGTAACAAAACGGCGCCTCATTTATTATATAAACAACATCGGGCTTGCTTATATGGAACTGGAGCAATATACCCAGGCCTTAGACAATTTTCAAAAGGCATTAAGACGTTTCACCGAACAAGGAGAAAAATTCGGGATTAGTAATACCCTGCTTAATATCGGGATTATATACATAGAATTAGATCATTACGATGAATCGCTCAAATACCTTCATCAAGGGCTGGATAAATTCGTGGAAACAGGTAACAAGAGAGGAATGTGCCGCGCCTTATTCCAGATCGGGAATAACCATTTTAAAATGAATCACTATAAAAGGGCAATATCTTATTACGACGATGCATTGAAGAAAGCACGGGAAGCTAACGATAAATTAATGATCAAGCATATTTACGAAAGTTACTCCGAGGTGTACGCCGCTTCCGGGGATTATAAGGAATCCCTTAAGTACCATAAACTCTTTACCAAAGTAAAAGATAACCTGGTAAATGAGAAAAAAAACAAACAAATTGCCGAACTCCAGGAACGGTATGAAGCGGAAAAAAGGACAAAAGAAATAGAAATTTTAAAGAAAACCAATAAAATCCGGGGAATTACCAGGAATGTGCTTATTGCCGGGCTTATCCTGGTATTCATTTTCCTGGTATTCATGTTTAAAAAATATATCTATTTGTTTGCTTTCTGGAAAAAACAAAAACACATCGGGCAATATCGATTATTGGAACCCATCGGTTCCGGGGGGATGGGAAAGGTGTTTAAAGCCCATAACATCAGGGACAAAACATCCGTCGTCGCCATCAAGGTTTTAAAGGAAGAACTCTTTAAAGTCGAGATTAATCGAACGCGGTTTAAACATGAAGGCGCCATCATCGACAAACTGGATCATCCCAATATACTGAAAATTTTCGAAAGAGGGGTACATGAAGAGACACTGTATTTTGTCATGGAGTTCATCGAAGGGAAAACCCTGGGAAAAAAGATCGAGGAGGACGGTCAAATCGATTTAAAAGAGGCGATTCATATCATGACCCAGCTTACGGATGCCCTGGCACTGATTCACAGCCGGGACATCGTCCACCGGGATTTAAAACCCGCCAACATCATGTTAACACAAAAAAATGGAGACCCGAATTTCGTAAAACTCCTGGATTTCGGTCTTTCCAAAATGAAATACCAGACCCGGATCACCGAATCCGGTTTTTTTATTGGCACCGTTAACTACCTGGCCCCGGAACAAATCATTGATTTCGACTACTCTCCTGCCGCTGATATTTATTCCCTCGGCATTATTTTTTACGAGATGCTAATCGGTAATATGGCATTCACCGGGGATTCCCTGGCCGCGATCTTGGACCAGGTCCTGGAAAGCACCCCACCGGTACCCGGTAAAATCAGACCCGGGATCCCCGGTGAATTGAACCACTTAATCCTGGAAATGATCTCAAAGCAAAATACCCGGCGGCCTTCGGCACAAATCGTGCTGAATACGCTTAAAAAATTATCTCGCTCATGTCCCGGTGTTAGTTGACGGCTAACAAGTCCCTCCCTGGGACTCTTTAGTTGGCATAATAGTCTCCTTAGTCGGGGCACAGGGGCATGAATAACCGCACGTATCCTCTCCGCCGCCTACGGCTTTCATTTCATCCCGGTTGAGATGGGCAATGGTTTCTTTGTTCAACGCGAAAATTTTTCTTAATTTTTTTTTCTTCATTTGTTTTTCTCCTTCTATATTTTTTCTTAGTCCGAAGAGCTACCGAACTCAATCAAACCGTAACATGAAAAGCAATTTTTTTGCCAAACTTAATTTCATACCAAAAGTTAAACGCGGTAAAGGTTTTAAAAGTTTCATGATTTTCCTCTTTTTTTAAAAATAGTCCGGTAGGTCTATTTAAGCCGGCAGATAAAATCGATACACCTATAAGATTACTATCAATTCAGCATATGGCCCGGTAGACCCATGGGTCTATCTGATAGACCCATGGGCCTATCGGCGAACCCTTCAAAATGAGTAATGTTGAAAAGTCCCTCACTATTTATTATAATTTCTTAAGGAGGTACGGATACTGATGATTGAGATCATAAAAGCCAAAATCTGGGAAATATTAAAAAAGAAGGCCGTTTCCCTTGCCATGGTGTACGACAGGGAAGGACGAATCCTCTGGCATAAAGGAAGAGAAATAAGTGGGAAAACCGTCTTGA
>CP070627.1:4612798-4616983 GCA_020355945.1 Candidatus Aminicenantota bacterium
CGCCCAGAGGTCGGAATTCACCTGACCGGTCTTATAATAATTAAAAGGACTGCACCAGGCTTCATAAATATCATCTCTCAATTCTTCGATCATATCCAGGGTCTGCTGGAAATCCGCCTCTGTTTCCCCGGGATGACCAATGACCCAATAAGTGGTGGTTTTGATGCCAGCCTGGGCAAGGCTGGATAAGGCGGTTTTGATTTGTTCAACAGATATGCTTTTGCCCATTTGCTTCAACACATGGGCAGACCCGCTTTCAACCCCCAGCCTGGCCCGGTAAAATCCCCCGCGCCGCCAATGGAAACAGTTATCCCTATTACAGACCTGGGCGTCCACCCGTAAATACCCGTCCCAATAAAGCGAGCGCCCCGATTGGATCAAAGCATCAGCAAGAGGAGTAATAATAGGGTTCAACAAGGAATCACACATCAAAAACAATTGGGATTTGTGTTTGTCGTAAAGGGCTGTCATTTCTTCCACCACCTGCCGGGGATTCTTCTTGCGATATTTCCCCCAGTACACCGTTTCTGTGCAAAAACTGCACTGGAAAGGACAACTGCGGGAACCATAAACCGCCAGGTTGGGGTAAAACCGGAGGTCCAGGTCGGAAAAATCAGGGGTTTTTACGGCAGCACCATCTAAATCCAGGGTCTGACCGCCAATGTCCTCAAGGGTATACACCCGCTGAGATGGAGGGAGCTCACCCTGTAAGTATTTAAGAAATAAAATCTCCCCTTCCCCGGCAAAAATGTTGTCGATATAAGGGGTCTTTTCCAGGAAATAGGCCAGGTTTTCCGAACCGACTGCCAACTCACCGGCAAAAACCGCACCTCCCATCACGGTCTTTATATGGGGATAGTGCTGCCGGGTCAGGCGAAGGGCAAACAGCGACGGCGCAAGATTACCCCTGAAAACGGACAGACCAAAGACCGAAGGCTCCTCCCCGGCCAGGAGGTCAAAAACATAGGCTTCAAGAGCACGGTAAAAATCCCGGACCACTTCATCCAGGTATTGTAATTGCGGCTGGTTGAGCTCCGTATAAAACGTTTGATAGACGAGAGTGCCGCACAAGCGGGTATACTCCTGCTCATCTTCATGATGAAGAAAGGCCATCATGTGATTGCGCAGCACATCGTGACCCACATTATGAAAGTTGCCCCGTTTACTTTCAGGGATATACTCTTCCAGGAGACCGAAATAACGATTATGGATATCGCTGAAGGATTCCAGTATATTGGCATCCACGGTTTTAACCGTATAACCCCTCTCCTGGAGAAACGTTTTCAGGGAAGCAATACCCAGGGGTGGAATCTGGGGCTCCCAATAGGGCAGCAGGGCCAGCAAGATTTTTTCTTCTTTTTTACAATACCAGTGCATAGCCTATTTTCAAGAAAAAGGTCCTGTCGATTCGGGTTAAATCAATGCCTCTCATGCCAAAATGATTGTCCGAATAACCCAGGAACAAAACGGTTTGGGGATTGATCTTGTAGGAAAATAAGAATTGGGTAAACAGGGTCCTGGTAAGTGGTTCCGTGGGTACGATGTACTGGTGGGTATTACGGTTAATATCCATGTATTGGATAATGGTGCGAAAAAAGGTTTTCACATTAAAATTATAGACCATCCGAGCCTGGAATAAATGAACGGTATAAATTTTGTTCCCTTCAAATGAGAGCCGTTCAAAGATATGGTCCAGTTGTATATTCAGATGCCGGCCGATACCCAGTTCAACCCCGGGGTTGAGCAGGACCGACCGGGCAGGACGGGCGTTCACATAATCGATGGAATCCCCGATTTGCGAATATAAAAAATACTTCATCCCTCCTGCCGGTTTCATTTCCAGGTAGGCCTGGAACCTGTTTAAATCATAAATCACCCCGTTATACCGCTCTTTTTGATTCATGAAAACGGGCTCCACGAAACTTTGCAGCGGCCCCTGGTAAGTTACCCCGATTTGCAATTTCCGGTCGGTCAGGTTACCTTCATGATCGGTCACATATTCCCCGGTCATATTGAAAAAGATACTGTCGAACCATCCGCCGGGTTTACCCCAGAGATTGGGTTGGAAATAAGCCGAATACATCCGGATGTCCACCCTGGGTATGAACCCGTAATCGGCCCTGAAATCGGCGGCGAGGTCCTTATAGCCAACTCCATACCCCAGGTTTCGTCCCGCATGGGCAAAATTAAAAAATAACCCGTTTCCCCCGAAAGAACCTTCGGGTTGACCATAATCAGCGGCGATCCCGGCAGGATAACGGCTCTGGGTACGCAGATACTGGAACGTGATGGTTTTCGTTTTGGATAGGCGCAGTAAACCGTCTATACCGGCGGTATGGTTGTAATAATCTCCATCTGTACTTTCCCTGCCGGTGTAAAGGAAACCCAGTATAGAACCTTTGCCTACATCCCGGCGGTAACGAAATACCCCACCCAGTACGTTTTCTTTTTGTGATGCAGACATGGAACCCTGGTTGGCGGGAAAGAGTAAATTGTTATACCGATCCTGGTTCAGGAAGAATCCCAAATAGTTTTTCCCCATCTTGCCGGTCAACTTAATTCCCCAGAGGGGATCGAAAACGGTCCGGGTAAACACGGCTTCCAGGGGTGTGAGGAAATAGTCTACCCCTTCCAGGAAAAAGGGTCTTTTTTCAGGATAGCGAAGGGCAAAACGGATATTGACTTCCAGTTGGGCGGCATCGGCCTCTACATGGGAAAACTCGGGATTGACTGCGGCGTTCAATATGAGATTCGAGGCAATGCCCCAATGGCCGCTGATTCCCGGTTCGATTTTGGTTTTCCCGGCATTCATATCACCGAAGGGAACGTTTTCCCTGGTATCGGTCCGGCTCACCGTAAGGGTAGGAGCTACCTGGAAATTGCGTCCCGGTACCATATTCTTAAACCCGGTCACTTTATTAAATTGACAGAGGCTGCAGCTTACGTTCCTGTCCCAGGGATGAGAACTGAATTTCCGGCGTACGTTCCGGGGGTAAGACCTCTCGAAACTGAGTCCCCAGGTCTGTTCTTTTTTGCTTCGAGGAAACCTGAGTTGATTAAAAGGAATGGTTATCTCCACCGTATAACCCCAGTCGGTGATTTTCCCGGCGGATTTCCATATGGCATCCCAGGAGAGGTCTTCATAATCCTCTACTTCGCTGTAAATACCATCGGCCTGGACACCCAGGGGATTGATCCTGAACTCATAACAGCGCCGCTCATCATTAAAGGTGTCCATAAATATGGTGACATGATCATCCTGCAGCAGGGTGAAACCGGAATCCCTGTCCATCAGGTGGGCACGGATCTTTTTGGGTTCCGGTTCAAAGCAGCGAAAAGCAATATAAAGCGCGGTTTTACTATACGTTAATAAACATTCGGTTTTTACCGGGGCCGGTATATTTTCGCCCGGGTACACTTCGTAAGACAGGTCGATTTTAACGGCATTTTCCCAGGCCTCATCGTTTAGTACCCCATCGACTTTTACTTTTGACCGGGTTTCACTTATGACATAATCTTGTGCTTCCCGGCTCTCCGGCCACATATAATGATGAATCGATGCAGCGATTAAAATGAATACTACCAACATGATCTTAATTGCGGGAAAATCATCCCTCATCGTTAACCTCCTTAACTTTTCTTTCATATGTTTTCCAGGATTTCTGCCAGTTTTTCTACATTGGGAGACTCAAGCAGAGTTTCGTGGTTTCCGGGGGTCTCTTTTAACACCACTTTCCCTTCGGTCATTTTACTACTGTAAGCTTCAGTTAAACCGGGGTCTTTCCTGTCTTGCGTTTTTATAATCCATATCGGCGCCCTGATGACTCTAATGGTTCGTTTATATCTATGTTTTTTTAATATGTTATCGATATGATTTTCAATTTGTTTTTTCTTCTTTTCCACGTCCGCGTCACCGGGAAGAACTTGCCCAGTGTTGTTCTTTTTTTCCCGGGAAGACAATAATAGTTTATCCAGGACGTTTACTGCCGATTCTTTCACCTTGAGATAGCGGGTATAGTATTCGACGAACCGGCTGGAAATATCCATAAGGACCAGTTTTTCCACGTTACTGTGGTTACCTTCCAGTTCTCGTGCCGTTTCGTAGGCGAATATGTTTCCTATGCAGTAACCGGCCAGGATATAGGGACCTTGCGGTTGAACCGACCTGACTTGCCTAAGATAGTC
>CP070627.1:4617083-4622381 GCA_020355945.1 Candidatus Aminicenantota bacterium
ACTATTGAAAAATCATTGCTTTTGGTTTATTATTTAACCCTGAGCGTGGAAAATTAAACATGAGAAATAAATTAAAGGTAAACTACAGACGACAGTTATTGACAGGCATTTTTATCTTACTTCTATTTTGCATCCACTCCCATGGGCTAAATCATGATAAAATATCAAATGAATACCAGCTAGACCATTGGGATGTTTCCAGGGGCCTCCCCTCAAATTTGATCCATTCCATTGCTCAAACACCGGATGGTTACCTGTGGATCGCCACCAATAAAGGACTGGTTCGCTATGACGGTATAAACTTCTCAATCGTCTCCTTTGCCAACCAAGAAGAAAAGACCTCCGGCCAAACCGCTGTCCCACAAGTCCTTTACCTGGATAAAAGCAAAAAACTATGGATCGGCAGTTCTATCGGTTTGACTTCATACAATTACCAAACCCGTCAATTCAAAACCTTTACCCCTGACCACGGACTCTGCAAAGGTAATATTCGCCGCCTGGCCGAAGACATGAAAGGAAATCTCTGGATCGGCTTTGATTCTTGCTATATAAACAGGTTCTCCGAAGGTAAATTTACAGCCTTTAACGAGTCTCACGGCTTGAAAGGCAAAAAAGTTAACGGAATCATTGAAGACCATAAAGGAAATTTACTGGTAGGGACCCGTGAGAATGGCATCTTTAAATACCGGGACGGCAAATTTACCCGGTATCCGCTTCCCGGTCTTAAAGGTTTTTTAGTGACCATGCTGGAAGACCAACAAGGAACCCTGTGGATAAGCACCAGCAAAGGTCTCATAAGGAAAACCCATCAAGCGGTAAAAACCTATACCAACAGGGATGGCCTGTGCGACGACCATATTGGCGATATCCGGGAAGACAGCCAACAGGACCTATGGATAGGCACCATTAATGGTTTAAATCGAATAAAGAAAAAACAAGACGGCTCATTGAAATTTGAACGCATCCTGGAATCCTTTGTCATTGTATGTCTTTTTGAAGATCGAGAAGGCAGCTTGTGGATAGGTACCCTGGAGTCAGGGCTCCTCCGTTTAAAAGACGTTAAATTCAAAACCTATACTCCCCTGGAAAAATACCCGGGAGAAATTCTCTTTTCTATTTACGAAGACCGTTCAGGAGACCTGTGGATCGGGACGGTCAAAGAGATACTATACCGGTTTCGCAGCCGTAAACTCATTGAAATAATAAAAATTCCCGGGATCTCCGGTACGGGTATTTCCGCGATTACCGAGGATGATGACGGTAACCTCTGGTTGGGAACCAATGGGAACGGGGTGTTTCAAAAGAAAAACAACACCATCATCCAATACACCAGCCGGGAAGGATTAGCCGACAACCTGGTGACCAGCATATACAAAGACAGCCGCGGCAGACTATGGATCAGCACGTTTGCCGGCGTAAGCGTACTGCACCCACCTGGCAATACCATCGAATCCTTTGATTCCGCCAAAGGTCTGTCCGGTAAAAAGGTTCATAATGTGTATGAAGACAAAAACCAGGACCTGTGGATTGCTGCCGACCAGGGGATCACGATTCTAAAGGACGGTAAAATAACAGGGCATAACATGACGCACTGCCTGGAAAATATTAGCGTCACCTGGATTCATGAAGATCCTTCCCCTGCTGGCAGCGAAGGTCGTGTCCTCTGGCTTGCCACCCACGGTGCCGGCTTGAAGCGGCTAAGATTAAAGGACGGAGTTTCTACCACCTATACAACAGCCCAGGGAATGACCACGAATTTCATCTACCAGTTTCTTGAAGATCAACAGGGAAATTTCTGGTTAATGAGTGACAGCGGTATCCTTCGGGTCAGCAAGGGCGACCTTAACCGCTTTGCCCGAAAAGAATCGGATTGGATCAATTGTACTTCTTTCGGTATATCCGACGGATTATTAACCATAGAATACAATAATCCTTACCCCGGCCACTTCGCCATTAAAAGCAAAAGCGGAGAACTCTGGTTTCTTGCCATGAAAGGTATCTCAATCGTCAACCCGGATAAGATTCGTATCAATAAAGTACCACCGCCGGTGATCATTGAAAAGGTGTTTTTCAACCAAACGCCCATTTCCCTGCCCCTGCCGCCAAAGGCCAATAGCTTCAACGCCATCACAGACCTTTGTTTCCATTTTAATGCCATTACCCTGCTTTCTGCAGAAAAAGTCACCTTCAAATACCGACTGGCAGGATATGATTAACAGTGGACATTCCTGCCCCCCGGTAAAAAAAGAACAGCCTACTATAAAAACCTTGAACCCGGGACCTATACCTTCAACGTAACCGCCAGTAACGCCGAAGGAGCATGGAACACCACTGGTGCTTCACTCACTTTTACTCTCAAACCCCCATTCTTAAAATCCCCTGTCTTTCATTACTTGCTCTTATCTTTGTCCCTGGTGCTCCTGGTATTGTTGGCCATTGGTTTATATCGGAAAATATTTCGGAAGAAACCACCCCCTGGAGAATCTTCCTTAGAGAATGATTATGCGGAAGTGTGCATCAAGAAGCTCATGCACCTGGTGGAAATAGAAAAAATATACTGTGATGAAAAACTTACCCTTCGTTCCTTAGCCGAAAAACTCCAAATGCCTTATTATAAACTCTCAGAGATACTCAATAAAAAATTGAACCGCAAATTTAATGATTTTATCAATTATTACCGCATTGAAGAAGCCAAAAGAATCCTGAGAAGTTCCGAAGCTGAAGACAAAACAAATGATGCCATCGCCATCGAGGTGGGATTTAATTCGACGACTACCTTTTATAAAATCTTTAAAAGATATACCGGCATGACCCCTAACCAGTACAAAAAAGAAGCCCATGACCAAAAAGAAAATAGAGGTAAAAATTCTTCCTAAAACCCGGGAACTGTATATAGTGTTTGGGGTTACCTAATAGTAACCACCTTAAAAGGACTAAACCTCGTTGCGGGTTACAGGGGTAGAAATAAATTACCTGTACCTTTCCTCTTCCTTTCCTCTTTCCTCTTAACCGGTTTCGGGATAAGTGACGTTTAAGTAAAAAGTAGAAAGGGGACATGGAAAAATGCCAATTATCGTACCAACTCCCGGATTTTTTATTGCCTGAAAATTTTCTTGATGGTATAATTCCTTCATGGATAGAATTTTGAGAATCATCTCAAGTGAGGTATACGATGCTTCATATAAAAAAGTCATTGGTAATATTTGGAGTCATTTTATTTTTAATCAGCTTTTCATTTGTGGTTTACGGCCAACAGGGTGCAAAGGAGACTGCCAGGAAAAATTATGAACAGGCAAAAATAAATTTCGATGCAGACCCCAACGAAGAAAATACCATTTGGTTGGGCCGACGTACCGCATACTTAGGTAAATACCGGGAAGCCATTGAAATCTATACTCAAGGGTTGAAGAAATTTCCCAATTCTTATAAGCTGTATCGGCACCGCGGCCACCGGTACATTACCACCCGGAAATTCAAAACAGCTATAAAAGACTTTAAAAAAGCCGCAGAATTGGTTAAAGGAAAGCCCCTGGAAGTCGAACCGGACGGCATTCCCAATGCGGCCAACACACCTGTATCTAATACTCAATTCAATATTTGCTATCATCTGGGTCTGGCTTATTACCTCAGCGGAGATTTTGACCAGGCCGCTTCTGCCTACCGGGAATGCTTAAAATGGTGTAATAACGACGATACGCTGGTAGCCACCTCCCACTGGCTGTATATGACTTACCACCGTATGAAAAATAAGACCGCAGCAGAGAAGCTTTTGGAACCAATAAAGGAAGATATGAATATCATCGAGAACCAGGACTATCATGCCCTGCTCTTAATGTACAAAGGATTAAAAACACCTGCATCGCTGACGAAAACCTTGAATAGCAGCGAAACGGATATCCAACTGGCTTCTGCCACCAGGGGGTATGGCCTGGGTAATTGGTATTACTATAACGGTGAACCGAAAAAAGCAAAACAGATATTTGAAAAAATTCTAAAAAGCGATAACCGGGCAGCTTTCGGTTACATCGCTGCAGAAGTTGATTTAAACAACAGTCCTTTTTAAATTTTTTTACAATTTTGTTGTTTTTTATGGGATTTAGTGTAATGTAAAAGTAGTTACGAAGAAAAATCAAAGAGGTAAAATAAAAACCCCAGCACACTTTCCTTCTCTGTAAAAGGGTGCAATCGAAAAATTAAGTATCGGGTTCCGTTTTGAGTACGCGATAGAAAAAATGAAACAGTTTTTTTTTGTACCTGAAAAATAGAAATGTCAATAAAGGTGTAATTAGACATAAAAAGAGAAACAAGACAGCCACAGTAGATAATTTTACCTTTAGATATTCTTCTGCGATCCGGCTGAAATCCATCCAGTGACCGCCCCCTTTTGCCGCTTCATATTCAGCGCGAAAAGAAGTACTGGTCATCAAGCGGTGGGCAAAACCAATATCACTAAAAAAGATAAAAAAACCCAGGAAGCCATACAACGGACGTTCAGCATCAATGATAATGGAACTTCCACTCAGGGCCCGGTAAAAAAAGATCGCACCGAAAATGAGTTCCGTACCATGCCCCATAAATAATATGACGATGGAATGAAAAGAGGTGAAAGCAGATATCGTGTACAACGCTGCAATCACAAAGAGTACCATAAGACTTAAATGGTTTTTTCGATATAGATAAAACAACCAGGCAAATAGTACATAGACGATGATAACAATGATCATTCGTCTATCCTGGTGCATGGTTATCCCACCACCATAGGTAAAATCAAAGGCAGGAATAGATGGGTAACCGAAAAACCAACCCCAAATGGCATGACCGATTTCATGGACGAGGGTAATCAAGTAGCGAAAAACAAAAGAGAGAAAAGGAACAAAAAGAATGACGATTGCTATTACCAATCCTATTCCCAAAGATTCCCATGCTTTCCGGTCAAGCTGTTGGATTCCCCTGGGGATATCTTTTACGGGTTCTGCCACCTGTGTGTAAACCGTGGTTTGGGGAGAATAAAGGATAGACTGCGATTGAGGTATATTTGCCGGTTGAGATGGTATCTCTTTTTCTATGCGGCAGAGAGCGCCGTTTCTTTCTATTGCTTCTTTGTATTCCAGGGCTTTCTCTTCATCCAGATGGTGCTGAATAATCGTAGGGGCATCCCTGAATATTTTTTCTACAGCAAGGATATCCACTCTAAAAAGGGAAGCCAAACGCGCTTTTACCTGGTTGAAGTCCTGGCCGGCTTTGATCTGTCCTTCAAATATAATCTTGTATAAAGATTTATCTTGCATTTTATCCCAT
>CP070627.1:4622481-4627727 GCA_020355945.1 Candidatus Aminicenantota bacterium
TAATAAAAAGTTTTTGCGGGGTCCAGGGGCGGTTTTTTCAAAAAGAGCCCCTGGCCGCCGGAGGCATAGTACATAATACTTTTCGAGATTAGATAAAGCACTAATAGAATGCGAATGGGCGGTACTGTATCAAATGTAATCTTTACAAAAGTACTTTTTTGAGTTCTTTTATTACTGCCCATTCGTGGTACGCGTACGGCCTGCAGGGAGAGTGACCGGACGTAATTCTTTCAATTGCTCCGTTCGGCATGAAGTGCTGAAATAAAAAAGTGCTAAAAAGTTTTTAATGTTAATTTAATTGCTGTTTTAAAAACAAATATATTGAAATTAACGCTTAAAAATGGTAAATTGATCTTTTTATGGAGGTTTTCCATGGCTGTAATTGAAGGTTTTAGAGTAAAGAACTACAAAGTTCTGAAAGATGTTACGTTGGGTAAACGATGGAGTACTCCGAATGAAAAGCCGCTCCCTCCCCTGGTCGTAGTAATCGGGAAAAATGGTACAGGGAAAAGTACACTATTTGATGCCTTTGGTTTTCTTGCGGATTGTATAGCTGTAGGTGTTGAAGAGGCATGCGATATGAAAATGAGAGGGGAATGGATAAATTGGTTTCAAAAGGAACAGGGGGGCCGATTTATTTCGAAATATATTACAGGGAAAGTCCGAAAGAGCAGCCGATCACTTATGAGCTTATAATTGCCAGGGATAAAAATAAAAGGCCATATGTCCAAACAGAACGGTTAAGCCAGCAAATTAAAAAACAACCCAACCGCAGGCCGCTTTCTTTTCTTAAAATTGAAAATGGACAGGGTTACGCCTGGAAAGGAGAGGAAAGTTTAGAAGGCCGGGAAGAGGGGGAATCAAATAAGGTTACCGTTAATTTAACCGATTCAAGGCATCTGGCTATTGCCACCTATGGGGCTTTAAAGGAGCATCCCCGGATTGTGCGCTTTAAGAATTTTATCCAGGGTTGGTATCTTTCATACTTTACGCCTGATGCTGCAAAGAATATCCAGATGGCAGGTCCCCAAAAGCACCTGGATGCCACTGGTGAAAACCTGGCAAATGTTGTCCAATTTATGGAAAAAAAATATCCGGGAAAATTCCAAAAAATCCTGGAAAAAATAGCGACGAAAATCCCGGGGATTCACAAAATATCAACAAAAAAATCCGATGATGGCAGGTTACTCTTGCAATTTAATGATAGGGGTTTTAAAGACCCCTTTTTGGTTCAGCAGGTATCAGATGGCACGATTAAGATGCTTACCTACCTATTGCTGCTGGAAGCCCCGGACCCTGCGCCCTTGATTTGTATTGAAGAACCTGAAAATGCTCTCTATCCAAAACTTTTGGAATCCTTGGTCCAGGAATTCAAATCAAAAGCGTATGGAAAGAAAAAATTACTACAAATCCTGGTAACCACTCATCAGCCTTATCTTGTTGACGCATTAACCCCGGAAGAAACATGGATATTGGAAAAAGGAGACGATGGGTTTTCTGCAATTCGAAGAGCCAGTGATGATCCCATTGTAAAATCAATGGTAGAAGAAGGTTTACCCCTGGGCAGCCTATGGTACAGTGATTATCTGGATAAAAGGTAATTGATCATGCATTTGGAAATTCTTGTCGACACTTTTTAGAATTGCCATCGAGGAAATAGAGGCATGGTACTTAGGCGACAGGGAAGCGGTGCTTTCCGCTTACCCCAATGCCAGCAAAAGTATCCTTGAAAATTATCAACCGGATTCCATCGGCGGGACCTGGGAAAAGTTGGCTGATGCCATTTATCCGGGTGGTTCAAAAGCACTTATAAATGCAGGATGGCCTTCAGCAGGCCAGGAAAAATGCAAATGGGCTGAAAAAATATCGCCTTTAATGAATATTGAAAAAAATCAATCAAAAAGCTTCCAGGTTTTCAGGGATGGTTTAAGAGCTTTGAGGAACTCCTCTATAAAGAAACAAAGGACAGGTAATTAATTGCATCCTATTTAATAAAAACCGTTCGACATACTTTAGATTTTATGGATGTTGAAAAAGAGAATGTTCTATTGAAAGAACGTTTTTTTTCTGATACCCTGAAAAATCCCCGCGTTTTTTCTGAAATTGTCACTAAAAATCGAGAAATGCATAATATTTTTAAATATATCGAAGCCATTGCCGTATCAAATTTACCGGTTCTGATTACGGGAGAAACCGGGACCGGCAAGGAATTAATTGCCAGGGCAATCCATAAAGCCAGTGGATTACCGGGCAATTTTGAATCGAGAAAAATAGGGGGATTAGATGACGCTGAATTTTCAAACCAATTGTTTGGAAATGAAAGTGAGAACCGAAAAGGGCTGGTGGAACAAGTCAAAGATGGTACACTTTTTCTTGATGAAATCGGGGATATTTCGCTTCAAACCCAGGTCAACCTGTTACGTTTAATCCAGTTGAGAAAATATACCCCCCTGGGAAATGAAACTCCACTACCAACCAACATTCGGCTTATTGTGGCGACCCACAAGGATCTCAAATCCATGACTGAAACCGGTCAATTTCGCAAAGACCTCTATTATCGTTTGCAAATCCATCATATTCATCTCCCTCCTTTAAGGGAACGTAAGGATGATATACCGCTGCTGGTGAATCATTTTCTTGAATTTTCAGAAAAGACGTATAATAAAAAAAGGCCCCATGTACCCAAAGAGTTATTTACACTGCTGTCAAATTACGATTTCCCGGGCAATATACGGGAATTGGGTGGAATGGTCGTTGAAGCCATGACCAGGCACCAATCCGGGACTCTTTCCATGGATGTATTCCGGGATAGGATCAGGGGACAAAAAAGTAAGATAGATTTTAATTCCATATCAGACCACGTTGACTCTATCACCCCCAGGGAGAAAAAAGTCGCGTTTAGTGACCCTTTCCCAACGTTTAAAGAAATGGAAAAGATTTATTTGACGGAAGCATTGGAACGGGCAAATGAGGATCAAAAAATTGCGGCTGAGCTGGCCGGATTATCGACAAATGCTTTCAACAATCGCTTGAAAAAGATAAAAGACAAAAGTTAACCGCTAAACACGCGAAAAATGAGCGCAGATGAGCAATGGTGATTTTGATTTCTATGATAAAACACAAAGAAATTTCATACCGCACAGAAACGAAAAATGGAAAGATAATCTTTTGTTGAGCTTTTTGAGCCTTATGGTATTAATATATATATTTTAGATTCCAATATTTTTCAACCGGAAAGAAAAACGTGATTTTTAGCCACAAAGTTACACGAAGGAACACGAAGATAAAGAATTTGCCTGTCCCCAAGTTTTCCAAGTTTCCCAAGTTCGCCCAAGTTCGTGTCCCCAAGTTCGTATCCCCATATCCTCTTCTTTTTCCTTTTTCAAAATTGTTGCAATTTATGAAACATTAACATATAATATCTTTGGAGGCAAAATGACAACACTAACAGTGAGGATCAATGACAGGAGGGCCGCAGAACTGAAGGTCAAGGCAGAGCAATATGGCGTACCGCTGGAAGACCTGTTGATTGCATCCATGGAAAACTTGCTTTCCAAGCCAGAGGAAGACTTTGATCGAGCGGTAGGACATGTACTTTCTAAAAACCGCGAGCTTTACCGTAGGCTTTCTTGATGCGTTATTTGACCTTAATTGAAGTGCTATTACTCCATGAACGACTAATTGCTGCCTCGGGTGGAACACCTGGAATTTGTGATTTCTCTGCCCCCAGGTTCGAAACCCGGACAAGCCGCAGCCAAAAACGTTTAGCCACAGAGGTCACAGAGATCACAGAGAGTGATTTTTCTACTATGTGTCCTCGTTATAACGTGTTCTCTGTGGCAAAAAAATACTGCCGGAAAAGGGTAGAAATACTTGACAAATTAAAGGTCTTTCAATAAGATAAAAACATGCCGGAAAAAACAAAGCGTACAAACAAGATAATTTATCAAAAAGCGAAACGCTTCTTCGAAAAATCCGGGTCAGTGGATCCAGAAGCCTCTTACTATGTGCCCCTGGGAAATGTGGTCAATGCTGATAACCAGGATATTAAAAACATGGTGGACCGGGGCCGCTACTTCTCCATTTTTGCCCCCCGCCAAAGCGGCAAAACAACTTTTCTCAAACACTTTTGCAAAGAATTACATCAAGACCCAACATATGTTGCGGTAATTCTTAGTTTCCAGAAATATAAAAAATTAAATCAACAAAGGTTCTACGCCCAGGTGCAAAAAAAACTCTACCACCAATTGGTTGAACGATTGACTGCAATAGAATGCCGGA
The DNA here is from genome assembly GCA_020355945.1 of Candidatus Aminicenantota bacterium. The sequence goes on from CP070627.1 coordinate 4,626,763, forward strand.
AACTTGATGAAATTAAATCCTTCCTGGACCATCATGATTTAATTGACCATATTTCCTTTGGAGAATTATTCGAAGAATTAAACCGGATCATTGAATTCAAAAAAATAGTTATTTTCATCGATGAGTTTGACGGGATTCCCCTAGATGAACTGGAGAATTTTCTCATCACTATAAGAGATTTATACCTGGAATATAAAGAAATAAAACAAAAGGCCCTGTATTCGGTAGGCCTGGTGGGAATAAGAGATATCACCAAACTCATTGTGGGCGGTATATCTCCTTTTAATATCGCTGACCAGGTTGACCTTCCCCCTTTCTCTTTGAAAAATGTCCGCGACCTCTATGCCCAATATACAGCAGAAACCAATCAACCCTTTACGGAAGAAGCGGTTAAAAAAGTCTATGAACAAACCGAAGGGCAGCCCTGGTTGGTGAACCGGCTGGGAACTATTCTTACCGTAAATATTAAGCCGGGAACCACGGCACCCATTGATGAGCAGGATGTGGAAAAAGCCATTGAAATCCTTCTCTTTGAGAAAAACGACCACTTCGACAATCTTTATGAAAAGACCATACTGTATAAAGAAACGTTTGTTAAGATTGTGTTTGATAATGTCAAATATAGACCCGGTGATAAAGAGCAGTCCTGGTTGGAGCAATTTGGACTGGTAAAGAAAAAAGAAAAAAAAGCAGTAGTGGCCAATAATATTTATAAAGAGAGATTTATTGAGACGTTTTTCAGCGAAGCTGATGTACCGGAAGATATCTCCACAACAAGATATGTTTTGCCAGATAATCGACTGAATGAGGTTTTAAAATGACTGAAAAAGCGCTGAAGAATCTAATCGATGAATTAAGGGCCTTGCCTTCGGAAACCGAATGGGTGGAGTTCAAAGAAAAAAGATGTGAACCTAATGAAGTCGGTGAATATATCTCAGCCCTCTCAAATTCAGCATGCCTCCATG
>CP070627.1:4627827-4630320 GCA_020355945.1 Candidatus Aminicenantota bacterium
ATGGGCTGAGGATAAGGAAATTGATGAATTTTCTCCCTGGCCTCTTCTAACGCTTTTCCCGTATCACCCGGGTAAAGCACCGACTTCATTGCCATACCAGTGATATCCTCCAGCAGTTTAAAACAATGGTCCACCCGGCTGCGAAATACCGGTTCCGTTTCGTAAAGGTCCAACCCCATATTGACAAACTGGCTGCCCTGACCGGAAAACATAAACACAACCGTTGGTCTTTCATCACTGGCAGCACCGGTTTCCACTTCACCGCACTCAAGAGCATGAATGACTGCTTTAATATCGTTTGCCGGACCAACCAACATCCTCCTGTGAGGAAACGCTTTTCTCCCCACCTGTAAGGTATAGGCCGCATCCGCAAGTTTGATGCCAGGATCCTGTCCCAGGTACTCTGCCAGATTTTTTGTCATCCGGTCCAGCGCGGATTCGGTTTTAGCAGATAATAAAATTAATTGGTATTGCCGTTCTATCCTATTTTCACCAATGACCGGTTTTGGTGCTTCCTCTAAAATCACATGGGCATTGGTGCCGCCCAGGCCAAAAGAACTTACCCCCGCCCGTAAAGGAAAACCGTTATTTTTCCATGGTGAAAGCCGATTGTTGACATAAAAAGGACTGTTTTCCAGGTCAAACCGCGGGTTAGCCCCTTCAAAATGAAGACTGGGAGGGATTAACTGGTGCTTAAGCGCAAGCACGGCTTTTATTAATCCTGCTATCCCCGCCGCCACATCCAGGTGCCCGATATTGGTTTTCACCGATCCAACAGCGCAATAATTCTTTTTACTGGAACCCTGAGTTTTAAAGGCTTGTTTTAAACCTTCAATTTCAATAGGGTCTCCTAAAAGTGTACCGGTTCCATGGGCTTCCACATAACCAATGCTTTCCGGTTTAACACCTGCCCGCTGCCAGGCTTCGCGGATAACCCTGGCCTGGCCTTCCACACTGGGAGCGGTAAAACCCGCTTTAACTTTTCCGTCATTGTTAATGGCAAAACCTTTAATAACCGCATAGATATTATCATTGTCCCGGGCAGCCTCTTCTAATCGTTTCAACACCACGACTCCTGCGCCGTCGCCCCCGATGGTTCCCCGGGCTTGTGCGGCAAACGCCCGACAATGACCGTCTATTGACGTGACAGCACCTTCCTGGTAAAGATAACCGGCATCATCCAGGAAAGTAATCGATACTCCCCCGGCTAAAACAATATCACATTTCCCACTGACCAATGCCTGGCACGCCAGGTCCACCGCTGCCAACGACGTAGAACAAGCAGTTTGCAAGGCCACGCAAGGACCTTTTAAATTCAGCTTATAAGCAATACGTGTGCTGAGAAAATCTTTACCACTGAATTGAACCGCTTCCCATTTTTCCATTCCTGTTTCCCAAAAAGAACCACCACTGGCAAAAGCAGACTTTAACGGCAGGATTTCCCAATAAGGATTAGGAGTAGCGCCGGCATACAGGCTGATCGTTCCTTCGTAGGTCTCCGGGTCATACCCGGCATCCTCTAATGCCTCCCAACAGCACTCATGGAAAATTCTTATCTGGGGGTCCATGATCTCTGCCTCTGCTGGTGTATAACCGAAAAACCACGCATCAAAATTATTCTTGTCTTCTAAAATCCCTTTAGCAGGCACATAGTTAGGATTATCAATGATCCCCGGGTCCAGGGCTATTTCTCTTAATTCTTCTTTATTGCGAAAAGCAATGGATTCTACGCCGTTTTTTAAATTCTTCCAGAATTCCCGGGTATTTCCAGCACCCGGGAACCGGCACGCCATCCCAATCACGGCAATTTCCAGGTCTTTCACCTGTTTGAGGCCTCTCTCTTTTTCAACCGGCTGATCCGCCCCTGCCGGGGAACACCCCCGGCTGATATACCCGGCCAACAAAGCAATAGTGGGATAATTAAACAAGGTTACAATGGGGATATCTATTTTCAACGCCTCTTTTATTCGATGATTTAAGCGAACCAGGGAAAAAGAATTACCACCCATATCAAAAAAATTATCATGGATACTGACTCTATCCACCTCGAGTAATTCCTGCCATATCCCGGCAATGGTTTTTTCGATATCACTTGCGGGAGAAACATATTCCTTCCCGGTTGCCAAAACAGCCCCGGAAGCGAGCAGTGCCTGTCGATTCACTTTACCACCGGGTGTTAATGGTATTTCCTTTACCTGGAAAAAATGCGCCGGTATCATGTAGGCTGGCAATTTTCTCGACAAATACTCCCGCAGTGCCAATACCGTGAGCTCTTTTGCAGAAACAATATAAGCGCAAAGGTATGTTTCCGTTTCGGCATCTTCCCTGGCAATCACAACTGCTTTTTTTATATCTTCATGGTTTAGCAGGTGATTTTCTATTTCTCCCGGTTCGACCCGGAAGCCCCTGATCTTGATCTGGTGATCCATACGGCCTAAAAACTCGATATTCCCATCCTGACGCCACCTGGCCAGATCACCGGTTTTGTATATA
>CP070627.1:4630420-4635563 GCA_020355945.1 Candidatus Aminicenantota bacterium
CTGCCATTGGGCAAAATCTTTGAACTGGATTCGTAAGGGTTGGATTCCTGACTCTTTTCCTCTGTACAAGGCCATAAACTCCCTGGTCAATACCCCCAGGGATATACCGTCGGTTATGATATGATGCATATCTACCATGAGTATCCGGGGGGCGGTTCCTCCAATGGTTTCTCCTGGTAATTTGATCAACCCTACCCGGAGAAGGGGTGCACAGGATAAATCAAAAGAACGAATGAAGGTCTTTATAGTGCTGGCTGCGAACTGCGAGCTGCGGGCTGCCTCTGTGGCTGAATAATATTCAATTTCAAATGCCACGTGCTCATGTATCTTTTGTACCGGTTCACCTGCTGTCATCTGAAATGAGGTTCTTAAACTTTCATGTCGGTGGATCAATTTTAAAAAGGTTTTTTCAAATTTTTCTTTATTGGCTTCTCCTTCCAACTTCATGATTGCCGGCATGTTGTAACCGATATTTTCCACGGTCATTTGCTGCAAAATATATAACCTTTTTTGACCCGAAGACAATGGATAGTATTCCTTTTTTTCTGCCGGTGCAATCGATGAATATCGATCTGCAGCGGCTTCTTTTATATACCTGGAAAGCCCCCTGACCGTAGGCGTTTTAAACAATTCTACCAGGGGTATTCTCACATCAAATTTTTTGTGTATCCTGGATATCAATATAGTGGCTTTTAACGAATGCCCGCCCAATTCGAAAAAATTACCGTCTATTCCAATTGTTTCTTTTTCCATGCCCACCACATCTGCCCATAACTCCACCAGCGTTTCTTCGATCCTGTTTCTTGGGGCAGTATACACCCCTTCTGCCCGGTATCCGGGTTTTGGCAGTGCTTGTTTGTCAACTTTATTATTCGGGGTTAAGGGGATTTTTTCTATTGGTACAAAATGCGCCGGAACCATGTAAGCCGGCAACTCTTTGGCCAGGTAATCCCGCAGTTCCGATACTTCTATATCTTGCTTTAACACGACATAAGCACATAGATATTTTTCTCCTGCCCCGTCTTCGCCCGGTAAAACTACGGCCCCGGTAACCCCTTCATAACTTAATAACTGGTTTTGGATTTCCCCGGGTTCGATCCTGAATCCCCGGATTTTTACCTGTTGGTCTATTCTTCCTTGAAATTCGATATTTCCGTCCGGGAGCCAGCGTGCTCGGTCACCGGTGCGGTAAATATAGGACAAATGGGACCTATAGGACAAATAGGAGTATATTTTTTCAGGCAAGGGGGCAAGCCCCCTTGTTCCCTTTAATAAAAAGTTTTTGCGGGGGGGGCCAGGGGGGATAATAGGTCGCCCCTGCCAGGGGCTTTTTTCAAAAAGCGCCCCCCCTGGCTGCCGGAGGCAAAATTGTTCTGCGGTTAATTGGGGGCGGTTCAGATAACCCCTGGCAACACCTGCACCGGAAATACAAAGCTCTCCACTTACACCTATGGGTACAAGGTTTAAATCCCTGTCCAGGATATAAACCCGGTAATTCCTCAATGGCTTGCCAATGGGTATGACTTCACCTATACCACCTCCATCGCATGGGTAGAAGGATGCATTTATCGTGGTCTCGGTGGGACCGTAAATATTGATTAACTTCTCTACTGCAAAGGTCTCTTTTAAACCTTTATAAAGTTCCGGGTCAAATACATCACCTCCTACAAAAAGATATTTAAAATAGAATTTCTTCTTTTCTATATTTTCCAGGATTGCTTTCATAAATGCGGGTACAATGTTTAATATGTCTATTTTATTCTTATAAATGAATTCCCATAATTTTGTGGTGTCTTTCCTGGTTTCTTCCGGTATCAAAAATAACTTTGCTCCCGTGGTTAATGGCAGGAAAATATGCATCACCGAAACATCAAAGGTAAATGCTGCCAGTAAAATGTAATGATGAGATGCATTAAAATCAAATGTTTTTTCCAGGCCGGTTACCTGGTTGACCAGGTTGTTATGCCGGATCATCACCCCTTTGGGAATCCCTGTAGAACCGGAAGTATAGATGATATAAGCCAGATCAGCCGGCTTATTGATTGGTGGGGGATTGGCGGCCGGCTCTAATGACAATACCTCTTGAAGTTTATCCAGCATCAAAATTTCACGACTATACCTCTTTTGCAGGGATTTGTCTTTTTTTTCAACAAAGGCAATCCCGGGAATTTTTTTCAAAATATCTTCGGCCGGCAGTTTCTTGTTATTCTCCAATATCTTTCCGATGAGTTCCGTAAAGGTTATTTCCCCTTCTCCCAGCACGGCCAGGTCGATATTTTTATCCTTTAACATGACCTGGTAATTACTGGTGGCATAGGGGCCTCCGGCGATGATGGGCGCTCTTGTTCCCCACTGCCTTATCAAGAATATGGTTTTGTGAAAAAAGTCTTTGTAAAAATTTAACGTTCTCACCCCGATTACATCCGGTTGGAATTCCTCTAACAGGGATTTTAACTCATTATAACTGTCAAAATCAATCCGTGATTTGGCGATTTTCCCGTTAATCGTTTCTCCGAAGGTTTTGTGCAAATGGGTTAATAAATACATCAGTCCCAGGGGTGGTTCCACTACGTCATACATGATGGGGGTGTCATGTTTAAAGTACTGGGACAAATCCAGGAGCAAGACCTTTAGGGCATGTTTAGGGCTTTGTTTTACTCCAAAATGCTTTTTTAATTTTTCATTAAAACCCGGCACCTTCCCATAATTTTCCGGTAAAAATTCCCCGGGCAGTTCTTCCCTCTTTATGCCGGCATAATTGAGAAAAGCGGGAAAATCACGGATGTCTACTGGCAGGTAACTGTTGTATTTTTGTACCAGTTCATCTTCGGTTAACACTTTCATCTGGTAAGGCAGAACAGCCAGGAGGCGTTCCCTGGACAAAAAATATTGGTTTAAAAATTCTGCCTGGTATTGGCGGGTAAAACTCTTTGCAAAGGGCAGTGTATCGGGCAGTTCATGGTAGGCCAGGTCTGCCGAACGCTCGATGGCTTCCCGGGAGATACCATGTTCTTCGGCTATTCTGGCCATTTCTGAGCCGGGATAAATATTTAATATATGGATATATGGAAAATGAATCCATTCCAGGCTTTTGATAAAATCCAACGAAGCCCTGGCTTCTTCTTCGGTTTCTGTGGGAATTCCGTGGATGATCTGCAATTCCAGGATAACCCCGGGGTGTTTCTCTATGATATAAAGAATATTTTCATATAACTTTTCCAGGTTCAAATTTTTCCTTACCAGTTTTTGTAGGCGTTTGGAGGTGGTTTCCAATGCCAGGTCCATGGTAACGGTTCCGGCTTCTACCATGAGATCAATATGGTCTTTTGTCAGTATATCTCCCCTGATGCCGTTGGGAAAATGAAGGTGGACGTTCATACCGCTTTTTATGATTAACCGGTAAAGTTGGCTGCTGGTTTTCACATCTAAGTTGGGTAGATCATCTACAAAGGCAAACCTGCGGATGCCCATTTTATAATAAAGCTGCATCTCCTGGAAAATGTTTTCTGCGGAGCGAACGATATATTTACCTATCCATACCTTAAAGCAAAATGCACATTTGTACACGCACCCCCGGGTGAACTGGAGGGTAATGCTGTTTTTGGCAATGGCTTGACCGATATAGGGACTGTATTTCTCATAATCGATCAATGACCGGTCCGGGATTTGCAAATGGTCCAGGTCCTGGACCCGGGAACGGCAAGGAGTGACAAAAGGCTTGATATGACTGTTTTTAAAAGATTGCAGGGAAATAAAGGAAAGACCTTTAAGTATCTTTCCTGTAGTGATTAAGATCGATGCCTGACTATCTTCCAGGAGGGAGATCACCCGTTTGGGGGGTGAAGCGGGGCTGATGGGCAGGTAGGCTCCTCCTGCTTTTAATATCCCCAGTATGGCGATAATCATTTCCAGGCAAGGTTCTATCATGAGCGCGGCAATACTGTCGGGTTCTACCCCTTTTTTCCTTAATAATGCTGCCAGGCGGTTGGATGTTTCATTTAATTGCCTGTAGGTAACCACCTTGCTTCCGCCTGCCTGGCCCCTGTCAACGACAGCAGTGCTGTCCGGGTTCTTTTCGACTTGCTCTTCAAATAGCCGCTGGATTGTTTGTCCTGCCGGATATTTCGATTGGGTATTGTTAAATTCATAGAGCAATTGGTGCTTCTCTTCTTCAGAGAGTATTTCTATTCGTGATAATTTTTTTTCTCCATCGGATAAAGCATCTTGCAGCAGTTCTTTCAGATGGGCGGCGATCCGTTGGACGGTGGATTCGCGGAAGCATGATGAATTATATTGGATAACCCCTTTTATACATTCATCCTGCCTGGAAAAAGAAAAAACTGTATTGGTTTTGATATGATGGATATATTTCCTGTCTTGAATATTTTCCAGTAAGATCAAAATGTCAAACAGGGGAAAATCGTCATCATGGGGAAAGGGAAAATTTAATTGATCAGCCAATATTTCAATGGGATAGTTTTGATTTTGGATGGCTTCAACAACAGTCTGCCTCACTTGTATTAATAATTGTTTAAAGGTTAAATGGGAATTGATTGGATTTCTTAATGGCAGGACGGTATTGATAAACTCGGCCTGGTCATCGATATCTTGTTTATATATGGATGTCCCCACGATTATATCTTCTTTACCGGTGTATTTATGCAGCAATAGTACGGTGCCGGCCGTTAAGATCATATGCAGCATATGATCGATAGCACTGCTTACTTTCATTAGTCCGGTAAACAGTTCCCCGAAAAAATTAAAATTATATGTTTGTATATGGCTGCCGGCTTTGTTTTTTAAATCGTAGGGGAAATGGCTTTTGGTAATATCCCCGGAAAGTTTGTGCAGCCAATAATTTTTTTCTTTGATATTTTGACCGGCGGCCACAGCTTTTTTCCCGGAGAATTTTCTGGTTTTCATCAATTATTCCTCCTTACTTCATTAAACTTAGAAGGCAAAATCCCCTTGAGGAATTGTCGATTTTGCATATACCAGGTCATGGGAGATCTGGATATCTTTTAATTGAATACCAGGGTGCTCTACCACGGCTGAAATGATCTCCTTAAAGTTCCTGGTAAACATTTCAATGGTCTCTTTCTTAAACAGCTTTGTACAATACAGGAGCTTGAAAAGGATTTTA
>CP070627.1:4635663-4638626 GCA_020355945.1 Candidatus Aminicenantota bacterium
ATTTTGGTTGGCCCACCGCTGCAGCCGGTCTTTAAGGGTTTGCTTAATCACGCACCGGTATGCGGCACCGATTCTGTCTTCGTAGTTTTCAGTCTGGCAATAAGGAAGTTTAAGGGTGGGGAACCCGGGCCCCATTATCCCCTGCCAATATTGATACGCCTGTTCCCTGTGTCCCTGGTCCCGGATTTGCCGGTTATGCCAGTGGGCAAAATCTTTGTACTGGAATTGAACCGGTTCCGGGCTCGGGTCTTTTCCCTTTAAATAATCGTCATAGAGCTGGTTTAACTCATTCCTGAGTATTCCCATGGACCACCCATCCGAAATAATATGATGCATGTTGTAAACCAATACGAAATCTTCATTATTTTGCTTAATAAGTACTGATCTGAAAAGAGGCGGCCGCTGCAGGTCAAAGGGCCGGACAGTGGTTTGACGCATAATTTCCCCTGTTTTCTCCTGTTTTTCCGCATCTGCCATCCCGGAAATATCCATGACCCGGAAAGGAATTTCAACCTGGTCCCGGATAAATTGAACCGGTTGGTTATGGATTTCTTTAAACCCGGTGCGGAAGCTCTCATGACGCTCAAAAATCCTGGAAAGAGCTTTTTTTAGCACCTCTATATTCACCACATGATCCAGGCGGATCAATCCTGGCATATGATAAGATGAACTGCCCGGGGTCAGGTGGTAGATAATCCAGAGCCTTTTTTGATTATAGGAGGGCTCATAATACTCTTTTTTCTCTACCTCTTCCAAATCCAGGAATTTGACCGGAGCAGATTCTATGACTTTTAAAGCCAGAGCTCTTATGAAGGGAGTTTTAAATATTTCCACCAGGGGGATCTTTACCTCAAATTCTCGATGAATTCGTGAGACCAATATAGTGGCTTTTAAGGAATGACCACCCAATTGGAAGAAATTGTCGTCAATGCCTATTTTATCTATCTCTACTTTCAAAACTTCGCTCCAAATCTCCACTAATTTCTTCTCCAATTCATTCCGTGGGGCCGCATACTCTCCTTCAGGTGTAACCCCAGGTGTGGGTAAAGCTTTTCTATTCACTTTTCCGCTGGGTGTTAAAGGTATCTCTTCCAATTGCACAAAATACGAGGGGATCATATAACCGGGTAATTTTTTAGAAAGATGATCCCGGGTCCCGGGTATAGAGATTTCCTTTTCAGAGGTAACATAAGCGCAAAGATAATTATCACCGGTTTTATCCGGCCAGGCCCGAACCACTGCCTCGTTGATTGCATGATGCGCCAATAGGTGACTTTCTATTTCTCCCAATTCGATCCTGAAGTCCCTTATCTTAACCTGTTGATCTATTCGTCCCAGGAATTCAATGTTTCCATCCGGAAGCCACCGGGCCAGGTCGCCTGAGCGATATAACAAGGGGGCAAGCCCCCTTGTCCCCTTTATGAATTTCTCTGCGGTTAATTCGGGGCGGTTCAAATAGCCCCTGGCAAGCCCGGGGCCACCGATGCATAATTCTCCTGCTATTCCCACCGGCTGCACGTTATCATTATTATTTAAAATCCATATCCGGTTATTACTGATAGGTTTTCCAAGGGGAATGTTTTCATAATTCCGGTCTACTGCAAAACTGGTGGTGACCACTGTGTTCTCCGTTGGCCCATAATTGTTATACAACCGGCAGCCTGTCTCGATGAAACGGTTCAGTTTGTCACCTCCGGTAAGTATGGCACGAAGCGAAGGAATCTCTTTTAATTCCTCTAAAAATTGCTCACAAAACCGGGTAGGCAAAAAACCAATGGTGATACAATGTTTCTCGAAAAAATTCCTTAATTGAAGAATATCAAGTTTTATACCATCATCGATGAAATGCAGTGATGCACCTTTGATTAAATAAGGAAAAATCTCCCACACCGCTGCATCAAAACTAATACTTGCATACTGGGTGGCTTTATCCCTTCCTGTAACTTCATAAAATCTATTGTGCCAATAACAGAGATTGACCAGGGCCCGGTGCTCAACCACGACACCTTTGGGTTTGCCAGTGGAACCGGAGGTGTAGATGATGTAAGCCAGACTGGCTTCGGAAGCAGCCACTCTGGAGGTTGAGGTTAAGGTTGAGGAAGATAAAAGGTTGGAAATATCTACTATCTCTATAAATTTCTCCTCAACCTCCGCCTTAACCTTAACCTCAGTATCTGGCGCAGCCAGCAAGATCTTTGCTCCGCTGTCGGCTAACATAAAAGAAATCCTATCTCCCGGATAATCCGGGTCCAAAGGCAAATAAGCACCCCCGGCTTTCAATATGCCCAGGATCCCTATAACCATCTCTGCAGAACGCTCAACCATAATTCCTATAATATCGTCCGCCAAAACGCCTTTTTCTTTCAACAAATATGCCAATCGCTGCGATTTCTTACTTAATTCGTGATACGTTATATATACCTCACCATGCAGCCATGCAGCCATGCAGCTATACCCGACCACAGCAATGCTGTCAGGCCTCCTGGCTGACTCTTCTTCAAATAATCCATGAAGGGTTTTGTTTGAGGGATATTCCCTGGCAGTATCATTAAATTCATAAAGCAAGCGATGCTTTTCATCCTCAGAAATAATCTCAATATCGTCCAGCTTTATGGAGGGTTCCCTGGTGACTGCTTTAATGACATTTATTAAATGCAGCGCCAGGCGTTTGACGGTTTCCTCTTTAAATATGCCGGTATAATACTCAATAGTGATATAGAGATTTTCTTCATGTTCATGAATAAAAAAAGTCATATCGAACCTGGAGGTGGTTTTTTTATATTCCACGGGGGTGAGGTTTACCTTTTCCCCTGGTAACTGCAAGTTTTCCCTTTCCGTCATCTGTGTGAAATTCTGAACCACCATGGAAATATCAAAAAGGGGATTCCTTGAAGGGTCTCTTTCCAGGTTCAGGCGGCTTACCAAATCCTCGAACTGGACATCCTGGTTATCAAAAGCTTTAA
>CP070627.1:4638726-4728423 GCA_020355945.1 Candidatus Aminicenantota bacterium
ACTCGACATCTTTTATACCCACCGGGCAAAATTTTGATAGGTAATTAACACTTATTTCCCGGAGTGGATGGGCAAAAGTCTCATCTCCCGCATCAGAGGCCAGGTAACGGGAAAAGCCGCACAGATCATCCGCCACTACAGTCCCACCTAAATCTTCAATATATTTTATAGGTTCGATTTCTCCATTGATAAAGCCGGATACCAGTAGCTTAAGTGATTTTTTCACCTGCTCCTGGTGTTGGTCGGTTGTTTGGAGGGATTCCAGGCAGCGGGTAAGTTCCAACAATATCTGGTTGTGTGCCTGTTTAGGGATAAAATAACCGGCCTTTTGTACAATCAAATAATCGCTGCCGGATATATATCCTTCTGTTAAAAGTCTTTGCAGTTGTTTGAGCAACCTATGGTTCTGCCTGTAGACAGCAGCGCTTTTTTCCAGGTTCTCTTGAGTTATCTCTACCTGGAATGTTTTTTCCAGGTAGTGGACAAATTTTTCCAGTTCATGACAGAGAAAATCACACGCATAGGAATGAGTCCCTTTTAGAGGGGTATTGAGATAATAAATCGGTTTTTGCCAGAACCGTTTTATACCACCAAAACATCCCCAGAGAATATCACAGCAGTGGGTGAATATGCAGCCCTCCAGGAAGTCCAACTGCCGGTTTCGGAACGTCTCTAATAGATTCCTGGCAAATTCACAAGACTGAGCCGGAAGATATTTATCAGTAAAACGGGTGCCTTTATAATCGGCAAACAACCGGATGGGAACAAAACCAGCCGCATGGAGGACCTCTTCCGGTGCAAATATACAACTGTAACCGAAATATCTTGTCTCAGCGTCTTTTTTCTCTGCCAGCCTCCGGTACGGATCATCTATAATTCCGGAGCAGCGCGCAATAATTTGATTCAACTCACTCATTTCAACTGACATGGGTGTTCTCACATTTCACTTAAATCCAGTGTTGGTTAATTTTTTGACGATTGGGCCAGGATAAACTTACCCAGATCATTTACAGTGACTTTATTCATCAAATCCAACAGGGGTATCTGCTGGGTTTTTGTTTCTTCCGGGATTTCCAGGGTGGGAATGCGCCGTTTCAACTCTTCCACACCGGCAGGGGTTAAACAGTTGTTCTCATCAACGAAGTCATTGTTGCCGATGATACCTTCTACAGACAAAAATTCATTGCTGTTCTCCACACCGAATACTTCGCTGATTTTAAAATTGAGATCAGCAATATCAAAGGACTCAATTCCCAGGTCCTCCATCAATGACGAATCCCCGGTTATCTCCTCGGTTTCCAGTCCGGTAATCTCGGCCAGGATTTCACTCAATTTCCCGTACATTTCATTTTTCTTTATCATTGGATTTTTCCTCCTCGATGATTTTTCGCATTTCTTTCTTCATTTGATACCTTTGCCTGGCATTGGAGTCATCTTTTAATTTTTTGATCACGGCATACACATTTTCTTCTTTAAAGTTCTCCAGATCAAAAAAATCGTTGTGCCTGGCAAAGATATCATCCATTATTTTTTCATAAACAAAAACTTTATTATGGTTAAAGTATTTATCTACAGTATTCTTTATGCCCCTGAACATGATATATACCAGGCGAATGAAACCGGAAATATGCCCGGCCCGGCGAAAGTCTTCTTTGGAAAATGTCTCGGTTGAAATAACGTTATAGGGTGGTTTTTCATTATAGAGCCAGTTGTATTGGCGCCGTTCCTCCCAAAACAGGGAACCGGGTAATAATTTAAAATGATAGGTGTAAATAAAATAGGGCTGGATGGCGGCTAGAACAAACTCCAGGGATTGTTTAAATTTTTCCAGGGAATCCCCGGGTAATCCGTAAATAATTTCGATATAAATACGGGCGCCGCTCTTTTGTTGGAGTTTCCGGGTGTTTTCGATAAATTTTTCTTTATTGAATCTGCGGTTGGAGAGGCGCAGTACAGTGGGATCAATGCTTTGCAGACCAAACGAATAAATATGGGCGTTCAATCGCTTCAATTCTTCGATAATTTCATCGTCCAGGTCATCCGGCTGCGTATCGACTTCGATTTGAACCGGGTTGAGTCCTTTTTCCACTCTCTTTTGATTCAATTGATTGATATGCCGGATGATGCGCAGCCCACGGTCCCGATGTTTCCTGGCTTTGGCATAAACGGGATTGGTATCGAACAGGATCATCTGTTTGACGGCTTGAAGCTTAAAAATGTTCTCCAGGTCTTTAAAAACCTTTTCCAGCGGGTAGTACTTGACAATGCTGCGCCCATGGAAATTAAGCCGGTAGGCGCAATATTTGCATTTGAACATACAGCCCCTGGCGGTTTCGAAATAGACAATCGGCAGCCCTTCCAGGTCATCGGTCAATAGGGGATAATGGTGATTGGCAATATCGCAGTTGTCCCGGTAGGGATTTTGAAGCACCGGTGCCCCCGGTTCTTTTCGGTAGACAACATTAGGAATGCGGGTGAAATCTAAGTTATTTTTTTCAATGTGCTGAAGCAGTTGTAAGAGTGTTTCTTCTCCCTGCCCTTGTACCGCGATATCAAAGGCGGCACATTCTTGCAGCATCTCATCGGCCTGGTAAGTAGGGATTGCACCGCCCACGATAATCAGCACATCTTTTTGCCGCTTTTTCACCTGCTTCGCTATGCTGATTATTTTTTCGTGGTTCCAGAGGTATACGGAAAAACCGATGATCCGTGCGCCGTGAGCGAGAATCCGTGAAACAATCTCATCCGTGTTACTTTCGATATAAGCCTGGATATGATCAAATGTAAAATTTACCTTTTTATGCAGCAGGTAACTTTTTAACTCTACCAGTGCCAGGTAAATACCGCCAAAATGTTCCGGCACCAGCGAACAAAAGAGAATCTTGTTTTCCCCTACCATCAAAGGCTCCTTTTCTTTACCTGGTTTTTTTATTGGCGATCATTTGACAAATACAATTCATGTCCTGGAAATTTTCCGGGATCATATCGTCTTCATTGATCTCGATGCCAAATTGTTCTTCGATAAACTCGGCGGTTTTCAACAGGGATAAACTATCGAGGATACCCAATTCCAGGAGTTGGGTCTCTGCGGTTAAATCCTCCCGGGAACCCTCTAAAAATTCCTGTGCAAAAAAATCAATTAATTTTTCAGTGCTGCTTTCCATTGGTCACTACCTAAAAAATGCCTGTCAATTTTCCCGTTCTGATTTCGGGGAAGCTGATCCCACAATTGTAAATAATGGGGAACCATGTATATGGGCAGTGTTTTCCTACAGAAGGTTTTCAATTGGATCAGGGATATTTTGGGCACTCCTTTTTTCAATTGGACATGGGCCCGGAGATACTGATGCCCGTCTGTCACTTCCGTGGTGACCACGGCGGCTTCTACTTTTTCCCATTTTAAAAGCGTGTTTTCGATTTCCCCCAATTCCACGCGATTGCCTCGTATTTTTACCTGGTTATCCTTTCGACCGAGCAGGTGGAGATTTCCCGCTTCATCCATTGAAACGCGGTCGCCGGTGGCATAGATTTTCCCTGTCAAATCAGGCTGCCCCACATACCCTTTCATCACACAGGGGCCGTGGATTACCAATTCGTCCTGTTTGATTTCCGTTTTCACTGATGCATCAATGGCTTTGCCTATAGGAATCGGTTTATCCGGCGGGTGGTCATGGGGCACCCGGTAATAAGTACACACGTTGGTCTCGGTGGGGCCGTAAAAATTGTAAAGTTCGCAGTGGCCCGGCACAGAAGAGAGCAGCTTGCCAATTTTATTGATCGGATAAGGCTCCCCGGCAAAAATAATGCAGCGCAGGGAGTTGATATCCGGCCATGCGCTGTCTTCCACCATGGCGGCCAGGATAGAAGGGACCGAGTACCAGGTGGTGATTCCATGGGTTTTAATATTGCGGACCAACAGGGAGGCATCCATCATTTCTCTTTCTGTGGAAAGCACCACGGTTCCGCCCACGGCAAAGGCACCGTAGATGTCCAGGGTGCTTAAATCAAAAATAAAGGGGGCATGATTGCCAAATACATCACTGCTGGTGGTGTTTAAAATCTGCCCGGTCCAGGTGATAAAGCTGCAAATGTTTTGATGGGTGGTTTGCACCCCCTTGGGAATACCGGTGGAACCGGAGGTATGGAGTACATAGGCCACATCGTGAGCATCCGCGGTTGGTTGGGGGAATTCCCCTGCTGGAGGTGTCCCATTGGGAAAAAATATCTCTTCGTCTGTCAGCACCAGGACATCCACCGGATGCAGGGCGGTTGGAATTTGTTGACATATAATGGTTTTTATACCACAGTTTTGCAGGATTTTGTTGAGGCGTTCCGCCGGATCTCGAAGATCCATGGGCACATAAATGGCCCCTACTTTCAGGCATCCCAGGAAACTGGCCACTGCTGCCGCGCCCTTTCTCATTAAGATACCTACAAAATCGTTTTTACCGATCCCCCGGTCCGTTAATCGATAGGCAATGGCATCGGAAGCAGCATGCATTTGGGAATAGGTATATCGGGTGTCCTTCACGATCACCGCCGGTTTTTGCGGGTATTTTGCCGCGGACGTGCTAAATCCTTGCAGCAGATTCATAGGCCCAACTCCCTGGCAATCACTTGCCTTTGAATTTCATTGCTGCCGGAGAAAATCCTGGCTGGTATACTGTCCCTGAGCATCATTTCAATACCCGATTCTTTGGTGTATCCATAAGCCCCGTGAAGTTGTATCGCATGTAATGAATTTTCCACGGCTGCCTGGCTGATGAATACTTTTGACAGCGACGAATGTAATTCGTTGGCTTTTCCCTTGTTTAAATCATGTGCCGCTTGATAAAGAAGCAGGCGGGAAATTTCCAGGTTTTTTTTCATTTCCACCACCCGGTCCTGGACCAACTGGAATTTAGACAATGTTTTTCCAAACCGGCTCTGCACCTTGACGAAATCAGTGACCTCTTGCAACTGCCGCTCCATCATTCCCAGGTAAATGGCAAACAAGCAGGTTCGTTCCCATTTCATGCTGGTGTTAAAAATCGTGCCTCCCTGGCCATCTTTTCCAATCATCCGGTCTTTGCCCACAGTGCATTGGTCAAAAGAGACATCTCCCAATAAGGATCCATTTAAACCCATTTTTTCATAGGGTTTGGCGATGGTAATATTTTTTGAATCTTTATGGATTAAAAAACAGGAAATCCCCAGGAATCCATAACCGGGTCTGGTTTTGGCATAAGTGACAAAATAATCGGCAATGGGGGCGTTGGTGCCAAAACATTTACTGCCGGTAATGGAATAGGTGCCATTGGAGGCAGGAACAGCAGTGGTTTGCAGGGCAAAACAGTCGCTGCCGCTCCCGGGTTCGGTCATCAGGTTGGCCAATATCACCTCTCCTTTAAATACCCGGGGCAAAATTTCCTCTTTTTGCTGTTGGGAACCAAACCGAATAATTGGGATCAAACAGGCAAACAATTGAGCACTGGCAGCAAACAACATGCCAAGATTCTTCCAGTGTCTCGATATTCCTTGCAAAATCAATACCAGGTCAAAAGCTGAAAACCCCAGGCCGTTGAATTCCGTGGGGACAATGGTTTCAAAAATATTCTTTTGGGCCATTACTTTCCATAAATCCCGTTGAAATGCTTCAGGATTTTGGTCTTTTTCCTGCAAAAATTTACCCAGGTCGATTCCCCATTGAAGTAACTCCTGTTCATGACCGGTGTAATCAAAATTCATGGACTGCTCCTTTTGACTGCTTTAAGTGCGTCTGTCATGAGTTTTATCTTCTTTTGCCGGCTGACGATAATCGGGTCCATTAATTCCCTGAGATTGTACATGCCATCGTGATTGACGCCTCCCATCCGGTAATTCATTTCGCCGGGATAGGTAATCAAGGCAGCTCCTTTGGCCCCAATCTTTTTGCAGAACTCCTGGTCATCGCCATCATAGCCCATGATCTGCAGATAAGGTGAAAGCTTCATGTTATCGATATATTGAATAACTTCTTCAAGGTTTTTAATAGGAGAGACGAACAACACCCGGCCATTGCAGGCATTAACATCATCGAAAGTGGGTTTATCTTTCGAGTAAATCACACCCCAGCCAGACTCTTTTGAAAAATATACCCGTCCTTTCCCGGACAATTCAAGCTTTTTCTTGTAATTTTCCTGCACAGCAATAAAATTTATATGTCCTTTGCCGAGGGTCTTTGGCATTATTTCCGCCATTCCCGTGAAACTGGCGGCCAATTGGCCGGCGAAATCCTGGCATCCCTTTTCATCTGCCAATACAAAGATAAACCTGGGAGAACTGCATGATTGCTGCTCCCACAAAATCACATCGTATTTGGCAATATCATAAGCCATGGTGGGATTTCCATTTTCAATCACTTCAAAGCTGAACCTGGGGCCGTGATTCACCAATTTCTTTACCTTGTATTTTTCGCAATAGCCTTGAATGGTGGCAGTGGACTTCCCAGCCCCCCATTGGACAACATAATGATCCGCCAGGTTTGGAAACAACGCTTCATATACCTGGTGGTTTTTGCCGCTCCAATATACGGCATTCAACACCTTACGCAGCGAGGGCTCGATGGACCATAATGACCGTACAAAAATATGTCCGAAATAAGGGTCTGCACTGGATAACTTCAGGAGACTTGCCTTTTGAGCAAGCAGCCCGTAAACCGAACTCAATACCGGGACGATAATGGTATTCCCCGCCAGGTTGTGAAAAGCAATTCCTGGCCTGGGGGCAATATGGGTCCAGAAGAGCCCTTCATCCACCCAACCCTCAAGGTATTCGAGTCCCTTATCATTCCTGTTCCCGATTTCATATTTTAATACCCGTTCAATATTTTCACTGGTTAAGAATTCAGCGGTGACATCCAATTCCTCCTCGATCAATTTTTTAGATTTACCGGAGACAAATGATAATACGCGGACTGCTTCTTTCCTGTAATCGGAATGAGGGTTCAGCCAGATACGACTCGCTTTCTCAAAGATGCGGATATACCAGGTGGGGGATTTTGCGGAAACGGTAGGGATATTTTTTTGTAAATCGTCAAAGACATTTTGGATACCTTTAGCATCCACTTCTGTTATGTGGAGCTCCTGACCGTTAAATACTTTTGATATTTTTTGCCCACTGGTTTTTTTGTTGGTTAAGGGGTCCAACTTAATGATGTCTGTCATTTTTTATCACCCATTTTATTTTTTCTCGTCTTTGCCAGGTCACTGCTCTGCAGATGACAAAGACAATCAACATCGCGCCACAATAAAAGCCTAAAAAGAGCAGCGGCCCTAAAGAAACGATAAAGGGCAGGAGACCGATTGTCAAGGGAAACACCACCGGGCTGTAAAGAAACATCTTCAAGGCAAAGGCCTCTGCAGCATCTGTCTCAAACCTTGGGTCTACCATCCTGAGCAGAAGCATTGATTGAGAAATCGAACCTGTACTCTGGCCAAACTCACAGAGTGCTTTTTCAAACCAGGCCCCGGGCAGGATGCGGGGCGCCAGCCAGGTCGCTTGCCAGAGGTTGAACAAAAGCCCCAGTACCATCATGGTAATGAGCGGTAGGGCGAACACCGCAATCGCCTTAAGGTTTATGGCAATTAATGAAGCAACAATCAAAACGTCCAACGCAAAAGCCGAGATACCCTCTATTGATCCTCTATCGACATAGATATCCCACCCGGTTTTCTGTAAAAACACCTGCAAAACCAACCCTGCCACCAGGACAAAAGGAAAAGAGGGAAGTACCTTCAATGGCGGAACCAGGGTAACAATGCCATTAACAATGAGTTTACCGCCGATTATTGCCAGGGCCATAAAGCAGAAAGCAAAGGCCAGCGTGCTGGCAGTCTCCGGGCTGGTTATCTCTCGAGCCACTGCCCTGCTCTCATTCTTTCTGACAAAAACAGAGTACTTCAATTCATTCCCGGGTCCCTGGAATTTCTTCTCGCTAAAGCTGCGGGCAATCCCGATGTTGGCCAAAATCACACCGATAAGAATTGCAAAAACCAGCCCGAAAATGGCGCAGGTTTCACCAACTGCTGCTGATTCTTGCGCTGACCAGCCCAGTTTTTCAAACATCGGGGCCAGTGCCGTCGCCGTACCTGGCCCCCCTTGAAATCCGGCAGCCAGTTCTATTGCGAACAGTGGATGCAGCCCAAAACCAACAGCGCTGAAAACGACAACAATCATCAGTCCGATGGCGATCTGACCGAATGCATTGAAGTAGGCAAAAGCAGCCTGGGCCCCGGCCCTCTTTGTCAATGTGCCAACACCCGGTATCTTCCTGCCAATGAATAGGCCAGCAAAGATAACGTCAATCAATGCCACAGCATATTGGGACATTGAATCTGAAGTGGGCACCAAACCAAGCACATTCCTACCCAGTATTAATCCTAATACGCCGCCAATGACCGAGGCAGGCATGACCAGCTTTTTAAAGACCGTTACCCGGGCCTTTATCACAACCCCTGCCAACAAAAAAAGAGCAATAATAGAAAGGTCCATCAACGCATCATACTCGCCCATCAAAGAACTCCTTTTTATTCCCTCCGCAGATAGCGGGTGGTAAAATACTCATCGTTAACATCGGGATTAAACTTGACGTTTTCTATTTCCTGGATCGATTTTCTCCCATTTTGCTTATTTTCCATGATCATATACATGGGACGATACCGGTGTTTTTGGGGGTCCACTTCTTTTATCGATTTGACTGTCATTTCTTTGTGCAGTGAACCATCCAGGTCGAAATACACCGCTTTTCGAATGACATAATCCGCCTGGCCATAAAAACAGGTTTTTTTTGAAAATCCATATTCATCGGCAATGTCATCATTAATTGGGACCATATCAATTTTCCAACAGGGGGTACCCGCGATTTCTTCCTGGCCCAACATTTTATAGTTAAAGCTGTCGATATTTGGCGGTGTTATATCTCCATATGAAAATTCGCTTCCCATAAAATTTTTTGATTTTTCACTGCTGACAATCCGCCTTGTTTTCCGTAAGGCCGGCATATAAAACCACATATCATCATCTTTTTTTTCATAATCAAAGGAAAGCAGCCCGATCCCTTTCACGTCGGCAGGTGCCAGGAAACGGATCAACCGCTTTTCGATTTTACCATTGTCGAAAAGTTTTGAAATTTGGGCAACTTTTCTTATCCGCTTTCTCCCTTTGGAATCAATAATAATCAAATTGGCGATATACTCAGCACCATCAAGCTTTATCACTTCTTGACCGATTTCTACAATCCGTTTGGCATCGGGGATACGTTCGCTGGCAGCATAGACATGAATTAGACTGAAACATGCCATGATGCATACTGTAAATACAGCTAATTTGAAAAGCAATTTCATTATTCCTCCTATTATCATTTATTAATATGGGGTTCAAGAAATTTTGGTTTAAACACGATACAGATTGAAGGCAGTACAACCAGTGCACCCACCAGGCAAGTGGAAATAGAGAGCACAATTAAAAACCCAAAAAATTTTATTGGTAAAAAATTGGAAAGCAGCAGTACAATGAAACCCACTACCACTGAAAAAGCATTGAAAATAATTCCCCTGCCCACAGTTTTAAACGTCCGCTGTACCGCCTTAACACTATTTAAGCCGCGACTTCTTTCCTTCCGATACCGCCATAGAAAGTGGATGGTATAATCGATTCCCACTCCCACCATGATGGAGGAGAGGAGAGCCGTGGCGAAATTGAGTTCAATTCCTGCATATCCCATTAATCCAAAGAGCAGAACCAGCGAAAGCCCCAGCGGAAGAACGCTTATTAATCCTGCCCCCAGGGAACGGAACAAAATCATAACCAGTACAGCAACCACGCCAATGGATAGGAGAAGCGAAATGAGTTGACCTTTTATGACTTCATCAACCAGTTGTGAATACACGGTAGCAAATCCCCCTGCCATGGTAAATACCGGCTCATTGTCAATCTTCTCCTCTATTTTTTCTACAACTTTCTTGATCACAGTGGTACTTTCCGATTTGATTTGTGCGGTTATCTGGGCAGCCCGATAGGGAAAGTCCACCATCTTTTCAAAATCCTCGGGATCGCCGCTCATGGAATAAAGCTCAAGATATTGGGCCACCGCATCCCGGGTTTGGGGTATTTTATTATAGCCTGGCTCATCCTTATGATGAATCGCCCGGGTCATCTGCCGGACAACCCTTCCCAATGATAAGGTCGCACCGATTTCCGGCATCCGGTTTAATTGGTTCTCAAAATCATCTATTTTTTTAAGAACTGTAGGGTCTTTTATATCTCCCTCTGCAACGACTGAAATCGCATTTACACCGCCAAATTTCTCATTTACCATTTGTGCCGAGTCAAAAATCGGGTGCCCTTTACTGTAATAGGTGACCGGGTTTGTTTCAACCTTTATCAAAGGGATACCAGCAATCAATAGGATCGTGACAATTGCAAAAACAATGGCAATCGGTTTCGCTTTTGATGGAATCATGGTGGACAGTTGATTAAGCAGCCGATCCATGATGGGGCTTTTTTTGATATCCTCCTTGATAACAGGTTTTCCTTTAGGAAGCAGCGACAGGAGCGCCGGGATTAAGAAGAGGCTTGCCGTCAGGGCAAAAAATATACCGAACGCCGCCAAAAGCCCCAATTGTTTTGCCGGGACAATGATATGGGCTTGAAGGCACATCATGCCGGCAACAGTGGTAATACCGG
Source organism: Candidatus Aminicenantota bacterium (assembly GCA_020355945.1). Next base: position 4,649,431 of record CP070627.1, read on the forward strand.
TTGTAATAATGGGTTTTCCCAGCGTTTGTATCCCCCTGCTGGCCAACTGGTGTTTGGTGAAGGTGCTGCCCTCCTTGTTATTTTCCTGGTAATTACTGATGAGATGAATGCCGTAATCATTGGCAACTGCCACCAGTATAATTGGAAGCAAAACGGTTACGATTTGTATTTTCCATCCCAGGAGAGGTATAAGCCCCATTCCCACCAGTATGGACATAATGACCACCAGGAATGGCAGCATGACACCCCTTAACTGCCGGAAGCAAACAAAAAGAAAGATCAACATGATTAAAATACCAATAGGCAGCAATTTTTGGAAGTCCGTACGGATATCTTCGCTGGCAGACTCCCGTGTAAAGGGTACGCCGCCAAAAATCACCGGTTCATCCCCAGGTACTTCCTTTACAATTTGCCGCAACTTTTTAGTGATATAGGCATCGCTCACATCGATCTTAAGCTGGGCAATGACAGCGGTGGCTTTAAAATCCTTTGATACCACGCTGCCATACACTACATCATTATCTTTCAACCGCTGACGAAGCGCTTCTTTTTGTTCCTTATCCTGGGGTATTTTTTTTACCGCAGGGTTTACAATCATTGTGCCAGCGGTTCCAATGATCTCTTTAAGATCAAACAGTGAAAGAACTTTATCCACTCCTTTCACCCGGCTCGTACGTTTGGATATTTTCTTTACTCGTTCTAAGATTTTTTTTTCAAGTACGTCATCGGAACAGATGATGATCATGGCCATTTCCGTACCGCCGAAGATTTCCTCGATTTTATCCAGGACCAAACGCGAGGACATATCTTCCGGGAGCATCTTTTTAACATCCGTAACAATCTCCGCCCGGGGAATTTGTGCGGCAAAAAATAGGGTTATGGCAATAAAGAGAATAATGATTAACCAGCGGTATTGAATAACTTTTTGTGCAAATCGTTTCATTGGTTCCATTTTTTCTATCCTTTGTTTCATTTCTGTTTTATGTTTAAGTATCTCAATTTTCCACTATTCCAGGAGCTGCCTGAGATATAATCGTGACCGGTAAGATTTTAAAATGAAGCTTTTAGCTCTGCATAAACCGTACTCAAGTGAGGGTCCATGAGGCCAAATAACGTATCATCAGGCCCTTTATAAAGGTCCATACCCAAAGTAAGATTGAATGCATCAGCGATCTTGTAAGTCATCCTGGAGCGAAGAAATAATTCTTCGGAGATTAAATTGAATAATCCTGACACCTCAAGTTTCAATATTTCATGCAGCAGGCTTAATTCGCCGGTGCAGGAAATCGAATGAGTGATTTTATACTGCTGGGAATGAAGGAGCCTGTTTTTGCGGGCCAGTTCATACCCGGGTATATCGGTAGGGTCCTTTGGCTCTGTCAATTCGGTGAAGTCAAAGATATAACTGCCGATATATTGCAGGATAACACTGAGTTTACCGAAGAATTCCCGGTCGACACCAATGACGTAACGAAACTCAGGAAGTGGGATATATAGGTTGTTTTCACTATTGTTTTCCAGGGGCTTTTTATAGGCCATCTCGCCTCTGAGCCCCAATGTACCAGCCATGGTGGTGGAGAAATCCAGGCCCACAACATGCATTCGATAAGCTCTCAGGAAAATGGCTGTGCTGCTGGCATCGATTCCCGGGAAAGGACTAAACCCGTTAAAATAGGATATAGAACAATCAAACGATGCTGCCTCTAAAATGAATTTAACGGCTGCGGTGCTGTGGCGCAATTTCGCCCCTGGAAATTCCGGCTCAGCAAAGGTGATTCCCGGCGGCAGGGGGAAAAGGGTTGTGGGTATCGGTGATTCCTTAAAAAATGGCACCCAGATGGCTTCAATGACGACAGGGTGAAGGTTGATAAAGGAACGAAAAAGAAAATTTGATTCCCGTTTATCATCATCTTCTGCTGAACGGGCAAACAGGTTTTTTGGGGTGATATTGTCGGTGGGGTTGAAACCGTCTGCCCTTCCCCACACCACCACCTGCTGGCCAACTCGCAAATCAAAGGGGCCGATATAGGCATTGACATACGCTTCCCGGAGATAGGTTTCGCTTAGTGCTTCCCCGTTTTCACTACCCTTGCGGAAGCGAATTTCCGCAAACAGATCACCCAGATGCTGCTTCTTCACCCTTAACTTTAAAGACGTCTCCGCGTATCCACTTTTAATTTCAGCTCCTTTCTTTTGGAAATCCCTTCCCAAAAATAGGGCACTGCGGACATAACCGTTCAACTGGAAGGATAACGTTTGCCCTTCACCCTTGCCCACCGCCTCCTCAAAAATACCCCGGGCAGGCATGAGAAATAAAAGAAGGAGTGTTAAGACAACGGTAAATCCTATTTTTTTCATCCTTTTCCCTATTTCCTTCAGCATCCGGCACTTACTGCACGATTAAATTGAATAACACTCTCCTCGATTTTTTGAGCATTCCCGGTAATGAACATTTCCCGGTTCAAATCTCTCATTTGAGGTATGGATAGACCAAATATCTGCGCAAACAGGAGAGTTACATCATTGATTCCCGTTAATATTCCCTTTTTTTCCAGGCTGGTATTTAGAAAATCACCGAGGATCATCTGTTGGGTAAAATCTTTCCCGTCAATGGTGAAAGGAAATGGGTCCCACAGCGGCGGCGGCATCATGAACCGAATCGTATATGCCATCATCCGGGGAAAATAGTCGTCGGCCAGTTCAAGTCCGTATTTTTCTTTGTTGATGTACCATTCCGCACCCGGGAAAACACCGGGCATACAGAGGCTTACCCCGTCGGGTGAAGTGTCCACCAGGAATTGATAGGTATCATATAACGATTTCAGTGTCTCCCCGGGTGCAGGCACAATCACACTGGCTGTAGTCCCAATGCTGGCAGATTTACATTTCAATATGGCCTCTTTCATCCTATCGGGAGAAACTCTTTTATTCATTACATCCCGCAGTATTTCGCGATTACCGGATTCAACCCCAAAAAATAACGAGGAACAACCGGCCTTTTTTAACAAATGATAATACTCCCCTGAATCATTGACCCCGTGCCCAAAGGCAACAAAATGAATATTTAAGTTGTTGGCAATGATTCGCTTGCAAATATCTTCCATTAAATCCGCGGGAGGGTTTGAACCGGCCAATCGGAAACAATAGGTGTTTAATTTTGTTTTTGCATCTTTAATTATTTTCACCACGTTATCCGGGTTTCGTTTTCTCCATTTCCTGCCGCTCTTTTTAGGGTGAGGGCAAAAGTGGCAATTATTGGGACATCCTCGACTTTCATCGATCATGATCACGTTTACTTTTTCATTTCCTATCAAGGAAGGATAAATACCAGGGTCATAGATGGGTTCCGCCGATTCATCCAGGTCCTCTACCCTTTTTAGTGGGGTTCTCACGGCAGAGCCATTTTTTTTATAGATGATATTGTTAATTTGATCCAACTCTTTTCTGCCAACACTCCATTGGGCCAGGTCCACAATGGTTTCTTCGCATTCACCATAGGCTAAAATGTCAAACACATCGGTGAAATCAAACGTATGCTCATGGAAAAAATCGTTATGGGGTCCACCGGCAATCAGTTTGATTTTGGGAAATCTCTTTTTTATCATTTTCGCAATTTCAATACATCCAAGAAAACCCTCACCCGACCAGAGTTTAAATCCAACAAAATGAGGATCAAAATCCGATATCTTATCACAAACCCTTTTGTTTATATATTCGTTGATAACTTCCTGCTTCCTATTCTCTAATTTTTTAAATATATTTTTGAATATGGGAAGAATTTCAGACAATTTTTTTCTATCTTTATTCAGCTCAAAATATGCCTCTGCTAATTCTTTATGAATTTCATCCGTTATCAAATGCTTAATGTAAGATACCGTACAAAAATCGAGTATTAAGGTTTGATGCCCGGCTCGATTAAGACTTGCTGAAAGATTTATTAATCCATTGTCTGGCATTAAAGAATCCAGTGAAGATGGCAAACTATTAAAGTTGACTAAAATACTTCTACTTATCATTGTAATCCTCGATCTTCATCATTATTTTATTTAATCCCGGTAATTAAGCAGTGATTTATCGGTAGTTCGATTTTTCTAATTTTCTTATAACCGGCTGCTTTAAGAAAGCGTTTAAATTCTTTTTTTGGATATATCATCCCTTCTCCTGTAGCGATAGTTTGAAAATATGGTGACCCCAACGCAGCAGAGACCGGGCCTATTCCATCATCTGAAGACATTACATTTAAAATACACGTCATTCCACCTTTTTGTAAAGCAGCATAAGTTCGTTTAAGTAATTTAATATTCTTATCTGCAGACCATATCGTCAGTATATGGGCAAAAAGGATACAGTCAACATCCCCGGGAAACTCATCATTGAAAAAATCTCCCGGCAGCACATCAATTTGTTGGCTTAATCCTGCTTCTGCAATTTTTATTTCAGCCTGTTTACAAACAGTGAGATTATCAAAGATTGTCACTTTTAAGTGGGGATTGGCTTTTGCCAATTCGATAGCATTGCTCCCGTCTCCGCCGCCCATATCTAACAGGTGTTTGAAATGGGTTAAATCTAATTTTTGCGCCAGGATTTTATTTACAGAACCGGTGATAGAACTCATGGCTTTATGGAATATTTCTTCTAATTCCGGATGGGATGCCAACCGTTCATAAAGTGTATTTCCTTTCCCGGGGAAATGTCTTAAGCCGATGTTCTTATTTTTCTTCAGTGATTCAACAAGGTCGATCTCTGCGGGATAAACGATGTGATATTTCCAGCCCAGGACATCAACTAAGTTACCCGGGCTCTGCGGGGTCAACAATTTTTCTACAAGAGGGGCATTCTTATAGGATTTTTTTGTTTTATTTTTTTTGATCAACTTTAGTGCGGTTAATCCGTTTAAAAGAATTTTTGCCGGTTGGGGTTGGAGTCCAATCTCTTCAGCGATTTCTTCTTCCAGGAGTTGGGGTTGTTTTGATAACAAAGAGAATACATTGAATTGCACACCAGCCCATAAAAGCTGGAAAGCCGTATGTCCTCCGACAATCAAAGCAAATTCATCAAGGGTTAATTCCCTTTCATAAAAATTTTCTTCTTTCATTGTTTTTGATCTCCTTCCGATACTAAACTTTGATTTCTTTCCCGGATGAATAACCACTCCTTTTATAGAAAGTGGAATTCCAGGCGCTGTAACGCCAGGACCAGTTCCCTTTTATTGTGGATATCGTTGTGACAAGATTCCCCCTGGAGTACATTAACGCGTAAAGGGCCCGTTTAAGTATAGAGGGTGCCGAATAAACTTTCCTGCTAATCCAGGCTACCTCTTCTTCCAGATATTCCTTAGACAATTGGGGAGTGACAATCATGGCTTGATCCGTACCGATGAAGTGTCTCCAATCGTCGGGAAATTTATGATAAGGGAGTCTGTCCTCGTTATTCATTCTTTTCCAGAGTTTGGTTCCAGGGAAAGGGGTGAGGAATGATATGGTAGGGATATCAATATTATAATCCTTTATAAATCTATATATCATTCGAACGCAGTCGGGTTTATCTTCATCGTTCCCCACGATAAACATACCGATAACCCCAATGCCATATTTATGGATGCGCTTGATAAAGTTTCCATCATGGATATATTTAATGTTATGGGTTTTGTTCATATGACCTTTGAGTACATCGTCGAAGATAGATTCGATGCCAATTAACACAAAGACACAGCCCGCTTCACTTGCTGCGCGCATTACTTCATCGCTTTTTGAGAAATTTGCCGTCATTTGCGCGACCCATTTTTTTTTCAACTTTCTTTTTATCATTCCTTCACAGAGAGCGATGAACCGCTCTTCCGCCTTTTTCCCATAGCCCAGTAGATTGTCATCCGAAAACAGTAAAATTTTCTGGGGAATCATCTCGATTTCATCCAGTACGTCCCCTAAGGGACGTTGAATGTATTTTGATCCGCAAAAGGCGGTGACTGCACAGAACTCACAGTCCAACGGGCATCCCATGGAAGTTTGTACGAGGCCCCACTCATAGTTTGGGTTAAGCAAATGATAGGCAGGATGGGGTAATTTTTTAAAGGTTCGTTCCCGGGAACCTGGTTTAGGTTCATAAACTTTTTTGAGGTCTCCTTTTTCAAAGTCCTCGATCACTTTGGGCCAGGTTTCCACCGCTTCGTATTTCACCACGGCATCGGCGAAATTAAGGGCTTCCCCAGTACAAAGAGTGGGATGAATACCCCCTAAAACCACGGGTGTCCCCCCCTGGCGAAATTGCTCCGCCAGGTGATAAGCAGAGTTAACCTGGGGAGTCATGGCAGTGATTCCTACCAGGTCGCAGGGTTCCACCTGCAAATCATCGAAAGTAGAGTCACGGATGACCACCTCCCAATGTTCGGGGGTTACGGCCGCAACAATCCCCAGCCCGATGGGTGGGTACTGGGTAATACTTTTTTCAGAGACACCGATATTTGGAAATTCGGGGTTCAATAAAACCAGTTTTTTCTTTTTCATTTGTTTCCTCTATAAATCTACCCCGATGTCATTAAATAAATCGTAACCACTGCCTGGAAAACGGAAAGGATCAAGGCCATTATCAATATAAAAAGAGACATGGGTGTTTTAAACTCTTCCCGCCCTTTTTTGATGAAGATCACATGAATAGTAAAGGCAAAAACGCCGATGAAACTTAACACCAATGAAAATATCAGCCCCGCATCGGTTTGCCGATAAACCAGGATTAACCCATACAACACCAGGAATAAGAGGGGAAAATGGACGATAAGAAAGCCGTTGATGCCACCAGGTATTTTAAATAATTCCCACTCTTTCCAGTATGCGGAATCGATCTCGTGATTGATTAGAACGACCGCATTGATCAGGTACAGCCAGAATAAATAGTCAATCATTTTGGTTTTTCCTCCTTCTGGTTATAGTCTTTAAAGCGTTTACTCGAGGATCTTCCTGATATCCTCGATCGTATATTTCATATTAAAAAAATCAACCATTATGATCTTCGGTAATATCACCGGTTTTCTTGCTCCTGGTAAACCTGTTTTGATTAGTATTAATAATGATTCTGTTGACGCCACACTGGGGATTACGTTTGTGGCAATGCCCAGTGAAGGTATAAACCCCTTTTTAATGCCATCTTCAACGATCCGGACATGTTCCGGTACAAAGGTTTCTTTCAATTTTGCAGGAATCTTTGCCTTCATTGCCCGTGATAAAAGTGTCAAAAAGATATCCATTGACATTCCGTCGGGTGAGGAAGTGGCGCATAGACCTCCAAAGCCCAGTATGGGGAAGGTGATGGCATAAATGCCTTTTTTCCTGGCACAATCATACAGCTTTCCTCTCAGGTTAATATCCACTTTAGCATCCAGGCAATCGGCAATTAACTCAACCTGTTGGACAAAGTCTCCGGCATTTTCATGGGTGATTCCCCTCGTATACGTTAAGATTTTTATTTTGGGATTAATATTTTTCAATATGGTTTCGTAAACCACCGCTTTATTTTGGCCCAGCGTTTCAGTGGATGCGGCCCATTGGCGGTTGATATCCGGGGGATCGAATACACCGGGATCGGCCAGCAAGAAACTTCTTACTCCCAACCTGGCCAAGGTAACCGCATATGTACCACCAACCCCACCACATCCTGCCACCCCTACCGTGACTTTTTGCAATTTCTTTATCCCTGCTTCCGTTAGTATGGGGAGACTCCTGGTTAAAAAGTCCGGGATATAGTTATTGTTCATGGTATTGGCTCCTATCATTCGATATTTTTTAGATGAGTTGAATAATTTGGGAAACCCAGTATATCAGCGAGCTTTTTTCTTACCTGTTGATATCCCTGTTCCAACTCTTCCGCCGACATCTTTGCCGGTGTATGAACCACCCCGTTTTGGTGATATAGATTCCAATCGCAGGTCTTGAGTCGATTTTCTTTTTGCAGCCGATTAAATATCGGTGTATTGGGGAAAGGAGCCATCACGGTTAACGACAGCACTTTCATATCGACTTTTTTTACAAAATCCACCACTCGTTCGAAGATAGTGGCATCCTGGTCCTCGAAGCCGAACATAAAATAGCCCCACACATCGATCCCGGCTGAATGGATGGTTTGAACGGTGTTGACTTCCTCTGCTGTAAAGGTACTGGGCATATTCAAGCATATGGAAAAGCAGCCTGCATCGGCCAGTGCAGCGATCATTTTATCATCCAATACCTGGAAATCCGAAATAATGATAAATTGAAGCCCCAGTTTCTTCATTTCCAGGAGCAGGGTATGAATGAATTCTTTATCCCCGGCGCCAAATATATCATCGCAAAAAAGAATTTTTTTATTTTCTATATCAATGACTGCTTTGATTTCACTGACCACCTGTTTCACTCTTTTGAGTCTAAATACACCGCCAAACATTTGTTTGGTGGGGCAAAATTCACAATCCAACGAGCAGCCCCTGGAAGCTTGAATGGCATGGAGATGGTATTTTGAATTGTCCAGCAAGTCAAAACGGGGAATCGGCTGTTGGGTCAAATCCGCCAGTTCATCGGCCTGGTATATACGTTGAAGTTTATTTCTTTTAAAGTCATCGAGCAATCGTTTCCAGTTGATTTCACCTTCTCCTACCACCACCGCATCAAAATATTCCAGGAGTTCATTGGGAACAAGAGAGGCATGGATACCACCGGCTGCGATTGGTATTTTTTCTTTCTTGGCTTTTAAAGCAATATCCTGGGCTGCTTTTAAGGAAAATGATTTGAAACTCACACCGATTAAGTCTGCGTCCAGGTTTTCCAGGGGCTGCACTTTTTGATCGATGATGGTAACATCATCATCCGTCAGGGATGCAATAATAGGCAGGGAGAGTGAAGGGCAAAAAAATTTCTCACCATTGGCATCGAACCAATCGGCGGCTGCTTCACCGGCATCCTGTCTTTGGACTTCAATTAACTGGATTTTCACTTCCGTTTCCTTTAATGGTTTTCTCCATTTCCAAAATGGTAGGCGCATTATAGTAATTGATGGGATTGTAGGTCTGGCGCAGTGACACGGGGAGTTTATGCTGCTCCTTTTGGTAATTAAACCTCTTCTCATGGTAGATTTGCCGAGTGATATTCAATATATATTTGGGCATCATCTTGCCGGCCAGGTTGGATATGGCAGAAACAATATGTTCATTATAGGTAGGACTCAGGCGTTTTCTCTTTTTTCGAGTGACCCTGGAGCCGGATTTGGCGTAGAGACTGAAAAATTTTTTGTAAAATCTCCACTTTGGGAGATGAGTTTTCATCACCATATACATTAAATTGTAGAAACCATAATCAAATGTAGATAATTGATTTTCTTCCTTTGCTTTAAAAAACAGGGGCGTACCCGGGACCGGTGTCAAAGGAACAAAAATCGGATAACATATGTTTAATTCATCGATAAACTTCCATGTCCTATCAAAGTCGGCTTCTTCAAAATCCGGCATGAATATAAAATGCGCATAATTCCGAATGCCGATCTCTTCAAGAATCAGATGGGCTCGAGCATTTTCGTCCTCTGTGGTTTTCTTGTTTAAATATTTCAAATGGTCATCGGAACAGGCTTCCATTCCCACTACCAATTCAGCCAACCCTATTTCCTTCCAGGCTTCAAATATATGACGTTTCTTTACAATTGTATCTGCTCGTGCATAGGCAAGATATTCTTTCCGTACATTCTTTCTTTTTAGTAGTTCCAACAGTTGCATGGCTTGTTTTTCATCATGAAACGTATTGTCGTCCGTAATATGAATAAAGTCATAGGGCTGACCGGCAAAGTCTTCGGCAATCTCCTCCGGGCTGCGGCGCCGGTATGTCCCCCGCGCCGCCACCCATAGTGAACAGAACGTACAGCGGAAGGGACATCCCATGGAAGATAACGTAAATCCCACCGGCATGCGAAGAAAGGTGTTGTAATAGTGTTTCCTGTATTTATCCGCGTAAGAATGATCCACTTCGAGCCATGAAATGACGCCAGATTTTGGCGGTCGCGGCTCAGTCAGGATATACTCCTCCCCGACCCGAAGCGCAATACCGGAAACGTTTCGATAATCTCCCTTTTCAATATACGTTTCCACTATTTCATGGATGGCCTCTTCTCCCGGACCGATGCAGATAATATCTGTTTGCGGTGCATAAAAATCTTCAGGTAAAAGTGTGGCATGCTGCCCACCGACGATAGTCAGAATTTGGGGATTGATTTGTTTAGCCACCTGCATAATCCGCAGTGCGGTAAACAACTCTCCGGCGGTGTGGGTGCGAGTAGCAACGATATCGGGTTTAAAGTCCCCAATCGTTCGCATTAAATATTTCTCTGACTCAAAACGCCTATCAACCACTTTTATTGTGGCCAGATCTTTAATAAAAGATGCCAGCAGCATGCACACCAGCGGTTCATAATGAGGGAGAAATCTTAAGTAATACTTATAGTAATTGGGCTGTACAAAAAGGACTTTTGGTTTCAATGGTTACTCCTTATACTTTGTATTAGTTGGCTGTCAATAAAGGCTTCCAAAGATATTCCGGGATAAATTTTTTTAGGGATTGCTTTTTGTCTAACGTCGTGTTTTCCAATATATCGGCTTTTCCCTTGAGAAAATAACGAAATTCCTCTTTCGACCATGGTTTATGAGATTCTTTCAAAAAATGAACAAATTCCTCTTCTTCTTGTTTCTTATGAAAATATTTATAAAGTAATGGTGAATGATCTGGGCCGGTCCCTTGAGGGGCATTTTTAAGTGGCATATGGTTTTGAATGGTTTCGACATCAAGTTTTAATAGAATTGCCGGCGCATTATTTACCCATCCATAATACCGAAAACCTCCAATTTTTTCAAACAGGAAAAATCTTTTATAAAAATTTTCATAACGGGGATTCACTGAGATAACAAAATCAGTGGCTTTTTTCCCTGATAAACCATATAATGCAATCAAATATGCGTAGTTCAAAAACCTGGCCATTAGAAATAACGCTTCATGATTTTTTGAGGCATCAAGAGCTAAAGAACTGAGTTCTGCCAATTTCATTTTAGAATGACGGAGTTTATCGTTTTCTTGCTTATAAATACTATCCGTGGGTAATCCAATCGGAGAATCCAAAATCAACGTTATTGTTCCTATTATCCGTTTGTTTTTTTTGATCAATAAAGTCATTGTTGTTGCAAGGGCGTTAAATTCCGAAACCCATAATTTATGTTGAGTTCTTTTATTTATCAAACCTTTTTTCAGGTATGATTTATAAACCAGTTGATAGGCAGAAAGTCTTGTTTCCAGGTTATTGGCAACTTGTATAGAAAAAATTCCATCAATCTTTTTACATTTCATATTACCTCCTGGCCGCCCGGGTGTTTTTTATTTTTAATTTTTTTCACCAATGCCTCTTGAACGGAAAGCTTATTTCCTTTAATATATTTGTTTATAAGGAGCATTAAATGAGTAATAGCGAATTCTACCTGGTAGAGAAAAAACCACCGGTTGCCTGGGTGTATTTGAATCGACCGGGCAAAAAAAACGCCATGAATACGTCTGCCTGGACGGAAAGCCCGGGGATTTTCGCCAGCCTGGACCAGGACCAGGATATCCGGGTCATTATTATTGCGGGAAAGGGACCTTGCTTTTCGGTGGGAATTGATCTTAAAGATATGACAGCGAATATCCCCGAGGTAATGGAAAAACAGCAGATGGGCGGCATCAAATGGAAACTGCTTGAAAAGATTTATCAATTGCAGGGTGCCATCAGTTGTATCGAAGAGTGCAGGAAGCCTGTGATTGCAGCCATTCATGGTTACTGCCTCGGTGCCGGTCTTGACATGATTACCGCGTGTGACTTTCGGCTTTGCTCTGCTGATGCGGTTTTCTCTCTCAAAGAAACCGCAATAGGATTTGTCGCTGATGTTGGGGTACTGCAGCGCCTTCCTTTGATCGTGGGACAGGGCATTGCCCGCGAACTCGCCTTTACTGCCCGGGACATCTCCGCAAAGCAAGCAAAAGAGATACACCTGGTCAATCATGTCTATAAAAACTCCGATGAACTGCTCAAAAGCACTGAAAAAATAGCTCTTCAAATTGCTCATCACTCACCATTAGCTGTGCAGGCCTCAAAAGACGTATTAAACTACGGCGTAGGTAAATCCATCCATGACGGTCTTAAATACGTTGCTGCCATCAGTGCCAATATCATCCCTTCTCATGATTTCATGGAGGCAATAACCGCTTTTTTTGAAAAGAGAAAACCTCATTTTACCGGTGAATAATTTCACTGTTTTCTCCATATTGACATGTGACCGATTACCGGTTTTCATTAATTATTTAATGGCTGGGATTGAGGTGATACCCGATACCCGTCTCGCCGCACCAGCAAAGACCCTTCGTAACGATCGTCAACCCTTAGTATTTTTGGAATATAGAGGGATCTGACAATTCGTTCGGCCACCTGCTCGGTTTTTAACAGTGCGGGTTGGTTTATCGCGCTTAAAGCTGCTGATTTTGCTTTCCCATCAAGGATGTTTGTCATTCCACTGTCCAGGAGCCCTGGCATATAATAAATGGAGCGTATTCCTGCCCCATTTGTCTCTTCACTAAAACGGGCAGCAAACCCATGCAAACTTTTCTTTGAAACAACATAAGCAGAAGAACCGGAAAATTGAGCATCTTCGGCACCGGAACCGACATATAAAATAACCCCGGAAATCTTGTTTTTTAACCCTTTTGTAATGGCAGTGGGAGCAAACAGGTTCGTTTGCGATACGTCTTCCATTTCATCATAGGAAACAAAGCTGGGGCGACTTAAGCTGCCGGGTACCCCTGCGATATGTATCAGGTAATCAATTTTTTTGGTGTTACGATTGATTTGCCGGATGAGGGTTTCCACTTCTGCCGGATGTGAAAAATCGGCTTTGAAGAATTGAAAATTCGTGGTTATTTTTTCCAATTGCTGCTGAAGTGCCTGTGCTTTTTTTTCGTTGGCGTTATAGTGGAGAATCAGTTGGCAGCCCTGCCGAGCTAGTTTTTTAGCTACTTCTGTTCCCAATCCCCCGGTGCTGCCGGTAAGAACTGCTGTTTTACCTTCTAAGTTCCTGGTATTGTAATGTTTTTTTGGTTTTATGCCGTTATTTTCTGGAACGATATAGGTAAACGCCCCATACTCGCCGCCCACCCCTACTGTGGAACTTAATAATTTGAATCCAGGTGCCAGCCGATTTTGGTGTTTTAGTAACGATAATCCCAGTCCAACCCCTGAACCGGACAAATTCCCATGATTTACCTGGACGTCCCGGTAAAGCTTTTCCCCTGGAATACCTAATTTTTCCCCGACATTTTTTATTATAGAATCCCCGGTTTGATGAGGGATAAATAAGTCCACTGCATCAACATCCCAATTGGAGTTTTTTAATACCTGTTTTGCTGCCAGGAAAAGGTTAGCGATACCGCGTTCTTTGATCACTTGATTATTTAAATGAAGTTTGCTTTTTTTATTAACGCCGACAAAGTCGATCATTTTGGGATCATGGTAGTTGACAATCGATATGAATCCTTCTTGCCTGTTGGTTTGCTTTCGACTCAACACCACTGCCGCGGCAGCATCTCCGAAAGTAACAAATAAACTAAATTCGGTAACATCTCGCAGAAAACTGGTCATGGTTTCCGTATGGGTCACCACCACATGGTTGATTCCCGGGCTGCAGGTTAGAAATTCAAGTGCTGACTGCAAGTTGATATTAAACCCGCAGCATCCGGAAGTTAATGTCAGCGTGGCTGACTGGTTGGAGTGATTCACAAAATGAGACTTGATGGTGGCAGCCAGACCAGGGGCCAGTTCAGGCGGTGAAACCGTACCTACAATCCAGGCACCAATTTCTCCAGGACTGATGTCGGCATCTTGCAGGGCACGATCAATCGCTTTCACTCCCAGGTCCAGAGAGTTTTCAAAGCAATATTTTTTATTGGTGGGGAAAGGAAAGGGCGTCACATAATTTCGTGTTTTAAAGCCCATTTTGGTTTCTACAAAATAATCAAAGGGACTTACCCCGGGATGGGTTTGCAAGAATTCCCGGTAACCTTTATTATAACTCATCCGTTCTTCATCAAACCCATCCAGGTACCCGGCTTTGAGCCCCTCATTTAATTCCTGGTTGGATATTTTATGGGCTCCCAACGCATGGCCAAAACCTGAAATAATATAATTGTCTTTCATTTGCCTTCCCTCATATATAGTATCCATCCTTCCTTACCAGCAGCATATTCTCGTAACAATCCCTGACGTTTTTGATCTTTGATAAATAAAGTGATTTGACAATTCGTTCGGCGATCTCCCGGGGGTCTATTATTTTTTGTTGATTGATGGATATCATGGCTGCCTTTATTTCACTTTCATCACGGATATTTGCCATACCCGGCTCGATAATCCCCGGCATATAATAAATGCTTTTTATACCGGCGCTGTAAGCTTCCGGGGAAAAGGCAGCAGCAAACCCATGCAGGCCTTTTTGGGCGGAGACAAGAGAAGAGGACTCGGGAAGTGGAGCTTCTTCAGCAGCAGAACCGACATACAGGATAACCCCTGAGATTTTATCTTTTAGTCGTTTGGTTAACTCCACCAGGCTAAACTGGTTGACTCGTGCCACTTCTTTTAATACATGTTCGGATGCATCACTCACCCGGTTGATGCCATCGATAATTACCGTTGTATGGACCAGGTAATCAATGGTGTCGTAATCCTGTTCCAGTTGCTTGACCAGGTCTTTAACGTCTTGTTTTTCTGCAAAATTTGCCTGATAAATTTTAAAATCCGCCCGCATTTCTTCCAGTTGTGGGACCAGTTTTTTTATGGTTTCCTCGTCGGAGTTACAATGGAGAATCAGTTGGCTTCCCCTTTTGGCTAACGCTTTAACGATTTCCAATCCCAGGCTGCCGGTGCTTCCTGTAATGAAAGTACTCTTTCCTGCTAAATCCTTACTCCAATCGATTCCTTTATTGGTCCATGTATTGGCACGGGTCTGCTGGGGGACCAAATAAGAAAAGGCCCCATACTCGCCGCCAAGACCTGCGGTAGGGCACACAATTTTTTTCCCTTCTTTTAATTGCCCTTGCTCTTTAAGTAATGATAAACAAAAGGGGATCGAAGCACCGGAGATATTCCCATAATTTACCTGTACGTCCTGGAATAGTTTTTCCCTGGGTATACCCAAAATTTCGGCAGAGGGATGAAGGATAGCATTCCCGGTTTGATGGGGAGCCAGGATATCGATATCATTAATCTCCCAGTGGGATTTTTTCAATACTTCTCTGGTGGCTTTTACAATATCTTTGGTGGCCCTGATTTTAACGATTTGGGGGGTCATGTAGAGATTCCAATCTTCATCAGCGCCCAGGTGGTCAATCATATAAGGGTCTTCGTAATTTAGCACGGATAAAACGCCTTGCTTTCTTCCTGTGGGCACCCTGCTGAGAACCACTGCCGAAGCCGCGTCAGCAAAGGTGACATAATTTATAAAATTGATTCTCCTGGTCAGTAAATGAGACAAGGTGTCAGCATGGGCAATGATGATATGAGTGGCCTGGGGATGACATTTAAAATATTCAATGGCTCGTTGAAGATTAATATTAAATCCCACGCAAGCAGAAGTGATTGTAGTGGCTGGGGTTTGATTGGTATCGGTAACAAAATAGCACTTTAGGGTTGCGGCGATTCCCGGTGCTTTTTGCGGCGGAGTGGCAGAACTGACAAACCAGGCATCGATTTTTTCAGGATGAATAACTGAATCGCTGAGTGCATGTTCTATCGCTGTTAATGCAAGGTCTATCCCATTTTCCGAATGACGAATTTTTTCATCGCTGGCAGGAAACGGGACCACATGATTCCGGGTTTTGAAACCCATTTTACGCTCTACAAAATAACAAAAGGGAGAAGAACCAGGATGAATGGCTGCTAATTCCTGGTATTCCGGGCTTGCTTTTATCCTGGCTTCAGTAAAACCGATTAAATAGCCTTTTTTGACGGCGGCCTCTAACTCTTCATTGGTGATTTGATGTTTCCCGGCCGCATATCCAAAACCGGAGAATACATAGCTTTCAGCCATTTGTTTTCACTCCCTGGGTTCTTTCAAGCAAAGTCCCCAATGCTTCGGATTCCAACTGACACCCTTTTTCAAAACCGAACCGCAGCCCGGTACGGGTTACGGACTTGAGCCGGCGGATGGCATCCGGGTCTTTGCCAGTTATTTTTTTTGCGATGCCCATTGCCTCATCCATCAATTGGTGGTGGTTGACAACTTTTTGCACCAAATGGATGCGGAATGCTTCCTGGGCGGAAATCAGGCTTGCGGTTAGCAGCATGTAAAGGGCATTGGATAAGCCGATTAGCCTGGGAAGTCGTTGGGAGCCACCACCTCCGGGGATAACGCCCATATTCACCTCTGGTAACCCGAATTTAGCCTCTGTACTGGCAATACGAATATCGCAAGCCATGGCTAACTCACATCCGCCACCAATGGCACAGCCATTTACTGCTGCTATAACAGGTATCTCCATATTTTCAATTTTATTAAACGAAGCCTGGACAATTCGTGAAGATTGTCTGGCCTTTTCCGGGCTCATGCCAATCATTTCAGAAATATCACCACCAGCAGAAAATGCCTCTCCTTCGCCAGTAATAACCAGTGCGTTAATTTCTCTCTTTAATACCACTTTGCCAAGCAGAACATCCATTTCATGAAAGAATTCAAGGCACATCGCATTAAAAACGTCCGGTCGATTGAGGGTGAGTATTCCGATACGATTCTCTATATCAACTTTTAAAAACCGATATAACATGAGTTGGTTAATTTTAGTGCTTTCGTTCATTCTCGGTTTGAGATAAGCTTCCGCCGTTGAGGTTTGTCCGATTCCTCTAAAAAGAGAAAATCTTCTCTAACCCCTATGAATGACCCAGAGCATAGAAGATTTTGGCATTAAATGTGTGTGAAGTTTTTAATTTTTCACATGTAGGACTTTAATAGCCTTGTAATCTTCACCTTTCTATTGAATGATATCAGTATAAGCTGGAATGGAAGGTGAAGTAATGTTATATTATATCAAAAGAGGGGATTTTTGTCAATAGTTTTGAACAAAAAATTTTTTTTTTGTTGAATGCTAAAAATTTTTGTTTATTTTCATTGGTCTGCGGGAGAAGTACAGCATCATGATTGACTTTTAACAACTCCGGCGGCCAAGGGGCTCTTTTTTTAAAAGATGCCCCCACTTGAAGGTTTCGTAACCATGGGCGGATATGAGTTGACAGTCTGTGCCCCCAGCACCCAACTTCCTTGAAAAAGCATAAAAAACAATGCCCAAATAGCTGTGATTAATTTTACTAATGGCTGTTTCATTTTGTGATTTTTTATTTCTAACGAAAAATGAATCCTTTTTTCAAGGGGTCTGTGGGATCGAAATAAAACTCATTCCTGCCTGTTATCCACGCACTGCCGGATACTTCGGGTATCACCGCCTGATAAGGCCCATATCGGGTGGTTTCCACGATTTTAACATCCATACATGTTCCTAAAATGCTTTCAATTGTAATGCTTTCTCCTTTTTTTAATTCTCCTTTGGCATAATGAATTGCTGCCCGACCACTGACCCCGGAACCTGTTGCTGACCGGTCCAGTTCACCCTCGGCAAAGATACATACATTTCGGCTGTGATGGGACTCATCATAAGCATCGCCAATAAAAATAGTACCATATAGAAAACTTAAATCTTCTTCAAAGGGGTGTTTGATTTCAAAATTATCCATTACCGCATACTTAATCCGTCGGCCATAATCAATCAATCGTTCATAATCAGCGGCGTCCAATTTTAACCCTAGAGGTCGGGCATCACAATAAGCATAAAAAGCACCGCCATAGCCTATATCAAAAGTAACATTTCCTATCCCCGGGACTTCTACTTGCTGGTTCTGCATGGGCATAAATGAAGGGACGTTTTGGAAGGAGACATATTTAACTTTGTGGTTCTCTCGGTGTCCTACAGCAGTAATTCGTCCTGGTGGTGCATCTATTTTGATTATCGGATTGTCACCTTCTTTTGTAATTATCCCGGTATCCAACACCAATGTTACTAATGCCAGCATGGCATGGCCGCACATGGTGCTGTATCCTTCATTGTGCATGAAAAAAACTCCGAAATCGCCATCTGTGGTTGTAGGTTCTGTAATAATTGCGCCATACATGTCGGCGTGGCCGCGGGGTTCCCACATGGTGCCTGTACGGATATGATCGTAATTGTCCCGGAAGTAGCGGCGTTTTTCAAGGATGGTTTTGCCTTTTATTTCGGGTAATCCATTGATAAAAACCCTTAACGGTTCGCCGCCTGTGTGCATATCAATGGTCCTGATCACCCGCCAATCCTTTGGCGGCTGCCATTGCCAGTTTTTTAATTCTATCATAGAGTTATTTTACCAGTATGGTTGAGAGAATTCAAGGGGAGGAGAGTTGGAACTTAGTTCGCTTCGCTCATAACGGGAATGATGGAATGTTGGAATATTGGAATGATAGGATGGCGCCCTTCGGGCATATTTGTTGACGCCTGCGGCGGGAAGCAGCAAATGAAATTTTTAAGTTCCTGATCATGTTCACACCCAGTCCCGGTTTTTCTTGTATATTATTTCTCTCCTGCGATTATTAGAATGCGCTGGTGAATTTCATCGGATATCCACATCCCTGTATCCTTCAATCTATCTACTAAAGAAGCTATTTCCCCGGTCAGCCCTTGCGCTTTGGCTTCCAGCAAAATCTTGAGTGTTCCCCATACGGTCAATCCTGCGGCTTTAGCAGTTCTACGTGCCAGCATCTCATCCAACAAAACAATACGATCCTGATTTTCAAGCGTCAGGGCCATTGCGGCAAGTTCGCCTGGGCCTAAATCCAATGATAACCACTCAGAAGGCATAACACGAGGATTGACCATCTTAACCCAACTGTAATTTCTTAGAATAGGGACATCATAACCTTTACGCTGGCCTTCTTTCAATTCATCAAATACAGCAGAGGGTACCCAGAATTCCCGGAACAACCGGGGCAGCCATTCTAACAACCCTATACGGTAAAGATAAAGCAGTGGAGAAGTATTACTGATGGCGTTAGGCATGCTGATCTTCTAAATCCTCCAATTCAGATTGAAAAGGAAATACTTTATAACGACCCAGGGTTAACAGGAATTCTACGCGGGGCATACCCGCTAATTCAGCAGCACGACCTGATGATAGCCTCCCAAGTTCATATAACTTTATAGCAGCTAACGTACGTAATTCTCGCGCAAAAGATGTTTCATCCATTTTTTCAGCAAGCAGTACTTTTTCAGGAATATTGATTAAGATTTGACGTGAAGTCATCGCATCTGCCTCCTCATTTCATTCTATAAGACTTCATGTCTTCAAGATTTCCTGCTGGCACCGAATTTCGTCTCGACATGTCAGCATACTTTTTAATATTTATTCTATCCATAGAAGAATTCTAATTGAAAACATTTTGAAAGTCAAGATTGAAAGGTTGCAAAATTCATTGTTTTCAGATGTAACAAAAGTACAAAGCAACGGTGAAATATATTACCTGTCCCCATCATCCCATCATTTATAAAAGAGTGTATATTATTAATTTGTGCTGCGCATGCTTTTTTATTTCAGAACTTTGTGCCGAACGGAGCACTTTAAAGCAATTCCTTCGGTCAATCTTGAGAAGGCGTACGCGTATCACGAATGGGCAATAATAGAAGAACTTTATAGAATATTTAAAATTGCCCATTCGCATTATTTCAGTGCTTTATCTAATCTTGAGGAGTACTCAGTTCTATGCCAGGGGGGCGCTTTTTGAAAAAACTGCCCCCGTGAAGCATCTGGACCCCCCGCAAAAACTTTTTATTAAAACGACTCATGTTCGGTGCGCTGGATGATTTCGTTTTGGAGTTCCTCGGTAAGGTCTACAAAATAGTCACTGTATCCTGCTACCCTGACGATTAGGTTCCTGTATTGTTCGGGATTCTTTTGGGCTTTTCGTAAGGTATCTGCGTCTATTACGTTGAATTGCATATGATGACCGTCCATTTTGAAGTAAGAACGGATCAGGTGCAGTAATTTAGTGATCCCTGTGTCATCTTCCAGGATTTGAGGGGTAAATTTTTGATTCAACAGGGTGCCCCCTGTCTTAATATGGTCCATTTTAGCAGCGGATTTGATTACGGAGGTGGGGCCGTTTTTGTCGGCTCCTTGAACCGGTGATATGCCTTCGGAGAGAGGCGTTCCTGCTTTCCTGCCATCAGGCAATGCACCAATGACACTGCCGAAATAAACATGAGAAGTAGTAGGCAGCATCAAGATGTGATGGGTTCCGTAAAGACCGGCAGGACGCCCATCTACCGCGCTGCAAAACATATTAAATACTTCCCTCATGATGTCGTCGGCATAGTCATTATCATTGCCGTATTTGGGGGTACGATGAACAAGCTCATCCCTGAGTTCTTCATAACCGGCAAAATTTGCTTTTAATGCTTCTAATATGTCTTTTATATTTATGTTTTTACCATCAAAGACATGGTATTTGAGGGCGGCTAATGAGTCAGTGGTGCTGCCGATACCAACACCCTGGATGTAGCGGGTATTGTACCGGGCCCCGCCGTTATTGTAGTCTTTGCCCCTGGCAATACAATCATCGATGAGCAAAGATAAAAACGGAACCGGCATGTATTTGGCATAAATACGGGAGATAATATTATTCCCTTTTATTTTAATATCGATGAAATGGTTTAGTTGTTTTTGATAGGCTGCCATTAGTTGATCAAAGGTTTTAAAATGTTGGCTTTCACCGGTTTCCAGGCCGATTTTTTTTTGGGTCCTGGGGTCGGTGCCGTTATGCAGGGAGATTTCGAGAATTTTGGCCAGGTTAAAGTAGCCGGTGAGGATATAGGCTTCGGTGCCGAAGGCACCGGCTTCCACGCAGCCGCTGGCACCACCTTTCCGGGCGTCTTCAATGGATTTACCCTGGCGAGTCAACTCCTGGGTAATGGCATCGGTATTAAATATAGAGGGCTGACCAAAACCTGTTCTTACGATTTTTAATGCTCGTTTTAAAAATCGGTCCGGGTTTTTTTTGCTCACCTGGACCATGGAACTGGGCTGGACCAGGCGCATCTCTTCAATGACATCCAGGATAAGATAAGAAAGCTCATTCACCGCATCCGCACCATCTTCCTTTACTCCTCCTACATTGATAAGACAGAAATCTGTATATGTATTGCTTTCTTTTGCTGTGATGCCTACTTTTGGGGGGGCAGGATGGTTGTTAAATTTCACCCAGAAAGCCTGGACCAGTTCCCTGGCTCTCTCTTCTGTCAGGGTTCCTTCTGCCAGCTCCTTTTTATAAAAGGGGTATAAATGTTGATCCAATCGACCGGGATTAAAGGCATCCCAGGGATTCAACTCTGTAACCACCCCGACGTGAACAAACCAATAATATTGCAGGGCTTCATGGAAATTCCGCGGCGGGTAAGCGGGTACGTGAAAACATATCTCTGTCATGGTTTCCAGTTCTTTCTTCCGATTTTGATCGGTTTCTGAGGCGGCCAGTTCCTTGAGCTTTTCCCCATGACGGCGGGCAAACATAATTAGCGCATCGGCTGCTAAAACCATAGCTTCCAGTTCTTCTTTCTTGTCTAAGGCCTCCTGGTCATGAAAAAAATCAAGTGATTGCAAGTGGGTTTCTATCTCTTTTTTTAGATCGAAAAATCCCTTTTTGTAGATTTTGTCTCCCAGTACCGTATGCCCGGGTGGACGCTGTTCCTGGAATTCAGTAAATACCCCGGTTGCAAATGCATTTTTCCAATCTTCGGGCAATTCATTAAAAATTCGATCTCGAATGCTTTTGCCTTTCCAAAAGGGGATGATTTCCTCTTTATACAATTCCCGGGTTTCATTATTCACTGAGAAAGGGATTTTTTTCCTGGTATCCAGGGTATCCAGGTCCTGGCGGGAGTGAAGGCAGATTTCAGGGTAAGTGGGGACGGCTTTAGGTGCGCTGCCCCGCTCACCTACGATAAGTTCACCAGGATTAATACATATGCTCTTATGTTCCATTAAATACTTAAAAGCCAATGCCCGCTGCCTGGGTATTGATATACCTTGCGCTTCGGGGCTTTTATAGAATTCTGTCAGCAGTCGGGCTCGTTCGGGGCAGACCCGGTTCTCTGCATGCAAACTCTGTTCCCTCAGTTTTTTTATTCTCTCATTCATTAATAAATCGCGTCCCTACACCTTATTCTCTTTTTATTTTAATATGGGGTGCGGTATATTTTTCAAAAAGTCGTTGAATTTTATTCATTTGTTCATCAGTGGGAGGCATAACCGCCATTTCTTTCATTTTATTTTCTTTTTTTAAATGCCGGTATTTTCCCTCTGCTGTGCGGTGATACGGGAGCAGATCAATCTCATCTATATTTTTTAATGATGCCACAAAGGTGCCTAGTTTCTTAATATTTTCCTTCGTATCCGTAATGCCGGGAATAACCGGGAAACGGATGATGACTTTTTTTCCTTTTTTGGAAAGGATTCTAAGATTTTCAATTACCGGGCGGTTGGAAACCCCGGTGTAGCGGATGTGTGTTTGCTCGTCCATAATTTTCAGATCATACAAAAACAGGTCTACTTTATCGATAATCGATTTGAATATCCTGGGTGAAACATAGCCGGTGGTGTCCAAAGTGGTGTGAATATCTCTCTTTCGGCATTCCTGCAGCAATGCCTGTAAAAATTTTGGCTGTACCAGGGGTTCACCACCGGAAAAGGTGACTCCCCCTTTGGATTCATCATAAAATACCACTTCCTTGTCGATCTCGCGCATCACCTCATCAACCGATCGTTTCTCTCCGATGATTTCTTTTTTCCCGTTATTCCACCCTCTTTCCGGGCATTTTTTTTGGCCTTCCGGGTTGTGGCACCAGGGGCATTTCATGGGGCAGCCTTTTAAGAAAACCGTGGTGCGGATGCCCGGACCATCATGAATGGCAAAGCGTTTGATATCAAAAATAATACCTTGCATCGATTTCTTCACCTGCTTAAAAACTTAAAAAATCTAATATCTAATATATCAGATACCAATTAAAAAGTCAAGGGGTATAGAGAAAAAGATTTGGGATTTGTCAAAATTCGGGATGATGGAGTATGGGAGTATTGGAATGCCTGGGAAGAAGAAACCCAGGCACCCGGATAATCAAAAATATCAAAGAAGATGACGTGGTGCCAGGAAAAAATGGAATGTTCGTTTAAAGGCTAAGCGGCTTCTAGAATTTTTCGAATAATCGCGGCATTTTTTTCTACGAAACCGGGAGAGAACATTTTTTCATGCACCCCAAAGCCTTCATAAACCGCATAACTGGTTCCCACATCTTTCCAATCCATGTTTTGTATGACGCCGGATTCGCTTTCCGCTGTCAGGACGGGGTTCTCTTTCCTATTGATGGCGGTGATCAGGTGGACCCGGGCGTTTACTTTTCCCCTGTCAGAGCGGCTGTGATAGTATTGGGCATAATGTCTCGCTCTTTCTAAGACCCTTTCTTTTAAATGCCCCAATCCCAATTGCTCCATTTCGGTTTCCACCCAGTTTACAAAATTGACGTTTTTGTTTTCAAAGCTTTCCGGGGTAAGTATTAACACTTCATTCCTAAAAGTTGAATCCCCGATAATGATGTCGGAAACCTGTTCTCCCCGTTGTTCCAGTTCCAGGGCGGTTTCCAAGGCCAGGTTTCCTCCTGAGGAATATCCAAACAAACAGTAAGGTCCCTTTTCCTGGATTTCCATTATTGTGTCTGCATATTGCCGGACACACCGGTCATCTTCGATGAAATTAAACGAATATATGTTGTATTCGGTCAATTGGAGCGCTAAGTTCATATAAGCTGCCCCGGTCCCGATGCCCGGTGGGAAACAGAAAACATTCATATATTTTTCGTCCGGGGTATTCAGGAGTACGAATTTCCCATCGATGGCGGCATCGATTGTTTCCCTATATTGTTCATGGAAAATATAGGTGGACAGTTTATTTATGGTGGGGTTCGAAAATAATTGTACCACGGGTATTTTTATGTTAAATTCACGTTTTATTTCAGCAGCCATTTTTAATAACCCAAGCGAATCTCCGCCCAATTCGAAAAAATTATCCTGGATACCGATCTTTTCAAATCCAAATATCTTTTTCCAGATATCCGCAATTATTTCTTGTTTTTCATTTGTTGGTGGCTCATAGGCATTTAACAATTGAGGACGAGGGTAAAGAAGAGGTTTTTTTTCTTCTCCCGCAAGCTCCTCTCCCCTTAAATATTCCAGTTTTACCCACTGATCGATACGATCCTGGAGATTCCCTCCTTTGGAGACCACCACCTGCCGGACATGACGAAGAGATAAAATACGAGTAAAAGCCTGGATGGTTTCTTCCGGGGGCATACCGTTCCAATCCACACTGATGCAGCGCATCCCGGTTTCCCGTTTCAACCGGTAAACATACGCATCCATAAAGGCATTGGCTGCAGCATAAGCAGCAAACCGCAGGCCACCCAATACCGTCGATAAAGAGGACATGAGCCATAAAAAATCCAACTTTTTCTTATGAAAAAGTTTATCCAATACCAGCGTTCCAAAGACCTTGGCCCGGAATTGTTCCTCCACCTGGATTTTTTCTATTTCATCGATCACATTAAATGATGAACCTCTAATGATTCCAGCACAGTGAATAACACCATGAATCGTTCCGAACTGTGCTTCTGCCCGGGCAATAACATCTGCCATCTCTTGCATATCCGCAGTATCCACGGCAAACGTCATAATCTTCGCCCCTAATGCTTCAAGTTCCTGTAATTTTCGTATTTTATTTTCATCTCCGGCGGGAAACTGCGAACGTCCTGTCAATATCAAACGGGCCTTTACTGTCCTGGCCAGGAATTCCGCTAAAACCAAACCGATTTTGCCAAGACCACCGGTCACCAGGTATACTCCCTCTTCCCTGAGGGGGAGGGATTCTTTCTTGACCTCTGGCAGCGAGATCGGTTCCTGGACTTGAATCCATCGGTAATTACCGCGGAAAGCCGTTGTTGTGCCTGTATCTTTTCTACTTCCTTCGATTTCTTCCAGCAGCCGGTTCAGCAATTCCTCTCGCTGCACTCCCCCGGGTTCCGGCCAAACAATATCGATGCTGCTGCAGTTGATGTTGGAATACTCCTGGGGTATAACTTTTATCGGACCTATCATCGTGGATTTGGATGGCTCTATTGATTCCTCGCCTGTGAGTTCGTGCAAATGATCGGTAATAACAATCAAGTGGAAGGACGCATTAACTCCCAGTTTCCCAATTGCTTTTGCGATGTTGATAAGGCTGTAAAAACCCATATCCTGGACCTTTTCAAACGGTTCCCCGGGAATTTTCCTCGACCAATGACGGCGGTTCCCTGAAAGGCTCCATAAATGAAGAACCCGGTAAAATTTTTTCCCGGGGGAGATGAATGCATTAAATAGTGGCTGAAGATCATCCGGCTGCTGCGGATTAACGGTATATTGACCCGGTTTTGGGTTGTCAAATGAAGTACCGATACTTACTGTCACGACTTCATGACCATTCATTATTAATCGATGTGCCAGTAGAGAACCGATGCCGCCGGAATCGAGAAATACCAGCCATTGATGGCGCTCCTGCTGCGAATTTTCTTCTTCCTGGCGAAACTCCTCCCGCTCCCATGTAGGTATGTAGAACCAATCGGCTATGTCCGCTTCTTTCGCTGCCTGTGAATCTCCAGTAAATGCCGGCCTGCCCCTGGTAGAGGAATCGGTATCGATCCAGTAAGGCTGCCTTTCAAAGGGATAGGAGGGCAGCAGGATACGGTATCTCTCTGCGTTTGCATTAAAAGTAGACCAATCGATACGAACACCGCCAAGCCATAAACGCCCAATTTTGTTTAAAAGGTAATAACTATCGGGGACCTCTCTGGTGGAAGGCCTAACCAGGTTGATTATCCGTTGAATGGCGCGATTTGCGTCATATTCATCCCCTATATACCGGGCCGCCAGGGCGGTAAGGTCGCTGCCGGGGCCGATTTCTACCAATAGGGCGTTAGGGTTTTTAACCAGTTCCCTCATACCCTCGGCAAAACGAACGGTTCTCTGTAAATGCTCCATCCAATACTGCGAATCGATTACTGTTTCCGATGTGATCCATCCCCCGGTGACATTGGATATGTAAGGAATCCGGGGGGAATTACAGGTGATACCTCGGAGCTTTCTTTCAAACTCGGCTAATATGGGTTCCATCATGTGTGAGTGTGGGGCACGGGACGCAGATAAAGGTATTGCCAAAATCCCCCTGTTTTTCATCTTCTCTTCAAAAGCAGCGATTGCTTCCGGTGTCCCGGCTGCAATACAGGATGAACCATTATCGACGGCCAACGACAATTCGGTTGGGAGCAGCGGGTTTAATTCCTCTATGGGAAGGGGAATACTCAGCATAGTCCCGGCGGGTAATCGGCTCATCAACTGCCCCCGGATGACCACCACTTTTAGCGCATCCTCCAACGAAAAGACTCCGGCTGTACAGGCTGCCGCATATTCGCCAAAACTGTAACCAATCAGCGCCTGGGGTTGGATACCCCATTTCATTAGGGTTTTTGCCAGGGCATATTCAAATATAAAGACCACCAACTGCGATATATCGAAGTGATGAATGCCCAATGATGAATGATGATTTTTTTTCCCGGGTTCACTCGATAAATCATTCCCGGGGTAAAGAATTTCTTTTATATCGTAATCGACAATATCTTTTAAAATTTCAAAACACCGATCCATTTCCAGGCGAAATATCGGCTCTTCCCGGTAAAGTTCCACTCCCATATTTACATACTGCGCGCCTAAACCGGAGAACATAAATACCAGGAACGGTTTATCATCCTGGACTATGCTGGTTTGTGTTTTCGGGTGATGGGATGAACCGAGTGCAGCGATGGCCTCTTCAACCTTAGAACATACCAGCGTTTTGCGATAGGGGAATTCCCGGCGCCCCACCTGCAGTGTATATGCAGCGTCGGACAGGTTAATGCCAGGATTTAGTTTCAAGAATTCCGCCAGGTTTTTAGACGCTTTATCCAGTGCGGTTTCAGTTCTTGCGGATAATAAAATCAATCGATATTTACTGCCTTCTGCCGTGTGCTCGACACCTTCGACCCTTTGTAACCTGTCCACCGGGGCTTCTTCCAGTATGACATGGACGTTTGTGCCACCGATGCCAAAAGAACTTATCCCGGCTCTTAAGGGATATTTGTTGTTTTTCCATTCTCTCAATTTTGTATTCACATAAAAAGGGCTATTTTTAAAGTCAATTTTCGGATTAGGGTCTTTAAAATGTAAAGCGGGGGGGATTAATTTATTTTTTAAGGCCATGACAGTTTTAATAAACCCGGTAACGCCGGCGGCGATATCCAGGTGGCCCACATTGGCTTTGACTGCCCCGATTGCACAAAAACCTTTACCATCGGTATCAAATGTTGATTTTAACCCTTCGATTTCCACGGGGTCTCCCAGTTCGGTACCTGTTCCATGGGCTTCGATATAGGTAATACTTTCCGGTTCTACGCGAGCCATGTGCAGGGCAGTGCGGATGGCTTCCGCCTGTCCTTCGATACTTGGGGCTAAGAACCCGACTTTTCGCATTCCATCATTATTAATTGCAGAGCTTTTGATTACCGCATAAATATGATCTCTGTCTTCAATTGCCTCTTCAAGCCGTTTTAGAATAACAACTCCCACACCGTTCCCGGAAATAACACCCCGGGCGCTTTTATCAAAAGCTCTACAATGTCCATCCGGGGAATTGACCATACCGGGCTCGTATAAATAGCCAACTCTGTTGGGAAGCGCAATCCTTACACCGCCTGCCATTGCCATATCACATTCTCCATTCAATAGGGCCTGGCATGCCATGTGTATGGCGACCAATGATGTTGAACAGGCCGTATAAACCATTGAACTGGGGCCTTTTAGTCCAAGTTTATAGGAGACCAACAAACTCACAAAATCTTTGTTAGCTAAAAATGCTTTTGCGAATTGATCGATTTTATCTCCGGGGGAAGACAATATCCTGGCCCTCCAGAAAATATTCTCGGCAGCGCCGGCAAATATCCCGATTAGTCCCTTATAAGAGCCGGGGTCATACCCGGCGTCTTCCAGGGCTTCCCATGAACATTCAATGAAAAAGCGGACCTGGGGGTCCAGTATGGATGCTTCCCTGGGAGTATACCCAAAAAAAAATGCATCAAAATGCTCGACATCTGCAATACTTCCTTTTGCTTTTACATAATCGGGATTTTTTAATAATTGGGGGTCCACTCCTTGTGCTGTCAATTCTTCATCCGAGAAAAATGAGATCGCTTCGACACCATTCTTTAAATTATCCCAGAATTCATTAATATTTCTAGCGCCAGGAAACCTCCCGGACATACCGATAACTGCAATTTCCAGTCCTGTTGTTCCCGGGGATTCTTGTTCATTGAACATCATGTTCTTCTCCTTTACTTATTACTTAAACAAGGGGGCAAGCCCCCTTGTTCCCTTTTTAATTTCTTATTTTTTTTCTCATTTGCAGTCTTTTGTTTCGATCTCTTTCTCCTCGTTCCAACGCCTCAGTCCGGTCATTTTTTACAGGAGTATCCTCTTCTCCTTCAGGTTGTGAAAAATACCGGGCCAGGGAACGGATGGTGGGATATTTAAACATCGATACCACGGAAATATCTTTCTCACATATTTCTTTCAACCGGCTGTTCACTTTAATAATATCCAGTGAATTACCTCCCAGGTCAAAAAAGTTTTCGTTCATTCCTACTTTTTCTAATTTTAGAATATCTTTCCAGATATTGGCGATCAATTTCTCGATTTCATTAGCGGGCGGCGCATAAGCGGTTTCCTGGTTTACAAGACTGCTTCTAATTCCCGGGAGAGCCTTTAAGTCGACTTTACCGTGCTTTGTCAGCGGTATCTCTTCCAATGGTATAAAATATGAAGGGATCATATAATCCGGTAATTTCTTTTTTAAAAAATCCCTCAATTCACTGATCTTCAGGATTTCTTCGTCTCCTGGTGTTTTATCAATTAAATAATCGCTCTTTTCCGCGTTCACCCTATCATCGCTGAACAATTTCCGATAAAAGGAATTATGTTTATAAACGCTTTCGTAATAAGGTAAATTATAATCAAACTCGAGATTGTCGTCCTGCTGCCGTTTCAGGATGCCTTTGATTCTATAATCCGGGGAGATGCCATTTTTACTGGTGATACGGATACAATTTGCACTTATAATATCTCCTTTTGAAACCTCAATCCCTGGATAAAATACGGGGATAAACACGGGTAACCAACTGTACCTCCTGGCTAATGTATCGATAATTTCTCCTTCAATGGTATGTAAATTCAGCCATAAAATGAAACCGTCTATTTTCGATTTCTCATTAATGATCAAATTCACATTTTGGTTACTTTCCAATTCAATGGTTTCTAAAAGATTTAACTCTTCAAAATTTTCAGCAGTTGACCTGACATGGGTTTTGGGGAAATTTTCAATGCAAATCCTTAAGTCAAATGGTTGGCCGAATTTTTTGAAGACTTTCTCGGGATAAATGCCGGAAATTTCAGAAAATTCAGGGTTTTCATACAAACCTTCCGGGAGGGAAACCGCTGCTATTTTGGTTATACATTTCCCGGGAATGACTACCCCATCTTCCTTTAGAAACCTCCTGGCGTTATTATGAATATAAATTGCCCCTTCTGCACTTCCAATTGTCCCGATTTGATTGGATAGACAGACATCGACTTTTTCCGGTAATTCAACTTTTGTGGAATCTCCATGAATCACGACAATTTTTTCTTCCCAGCCAAGTTTTTTTACCGTTTCTTTTGCTTTTTCAACGTACTCTTCAAGAATTTCAATCGCATATATTTTCTTTGCCCCGGCTTCCACACAAAACCTTGACAGGATGGCATCCGGGCCAGTGCCGATTTCTACGACCGTTTTATCCTTTGCTAACTGTTTGATTGCATATATGAAACTCTTATTCCTCAAATAATCACTACTCATTGCATTATAAATCAGATCATCCCATATAAAATAATCACCCACCGATGGCCATATTTGGGGACGTTTTTTAGAATCAGCAACATAGTACGCACATAAATCCATCCTGTCTTCCTTCCATTTCCCGGCAATGACGACTGTTTCTTTGATTTTATGGTGTTTTCGCAACAGATTTTCTATTTCTCCCAATTCGATACGGAATCCCCTTATTTTTACCTGGTGGTCGATTCGTCCTAAAAATTCGATGTTACCATCCGGCAGCCACCGGGCCAAATCACCGGTTTTGTAGATTTTTTTAGAAAAATAGGACTTATAGGACCGATAGGACCTATATAAGATTGGGAGGAATTTTTCTGCGGTTAATTCGGGCCTGTTTAAATATCCCCGGGCAACTCCTTCTCCACCGATATACATCTCTCCTACTACTCCTAAGGGGACCAATTTCATACCTTTTCCCAACAAATATACCCGGGTATTACCGATGGGCCTACCTATCGATAATATCGGTATCTTCTCATCCATCTGTTTTACTTTTAATATGATCGAGGTTACTGTGGTTTCGGTGGGACCATAGGCATTATAAAAATCACAATGTTCAATCCATCTTTTAGCTAATGATGCGGGACAAATGTCGCCTCCTGAGATTACCCGTTTTAAATGATAATTATTCAATGGCATTATATTATTCAAGAACGAAGGCACTGCATTAATATGGGTAACCTGTTGATTGGCTGTATATTCATTAAATTTATCGACCTCCAGCAGGGTATTTTTATCGATTAAGACTGATGCCGCTCCGCTGGAAAGCGCTGTAAATATCTGCTCCACAGAGGCATCAAAACAAAAGGAGGAAAATTGAAGGATTCGATCTGACTCTTTGATATTATAATATTTATCCTGGTTACAAATCAAATTCACCACCGAACCATGCCGGGTGAGTACTCCTTTGGGCTTCCCGCTGGAACCTGAAGTGAAAATAACGTATGATATATCCCCCGGGCGATTGGTGTGGGATAAATTTGTAACATGACCTTCTTTAATATCTTCGGGGAAAGAATCCATCATTAAAATTTCCCTTTTTCTTTTACCGTGTCTTATTTTTCCAGGCTTAAAGACAATTCCCGGTATTTCTCCGAGGGTATTTTCATCCGGCAGGGTGTTGTTATTCTCGATCATTTTTTCCAGTATCCGGCTCAGGGTGATTTCACCTTCTCCCAATACCGCAAGGTCGATATCAGGATCCCGGAGCAGGGTTTCATAACTGCTGGTGGCATAAGGACCTCCTGCGATAATGGGAACATCTATTCCCCACTGTCGTATAAGGTTCACTGTTTTATGGAAGAAATTTTTGTAAAAAGTCAATGTCCGAATCCCGATCACATGGGGTTTGAATTCCATTACCTGTTGTTTTAACCCGGTGTAATTATCGAAATCAATCCTGGATTTAGCTATCCGTCCGTTGATGCGATTACCAAAGTGTCGATTCAAAAAAGTCATAAGGTACATCAACCCGAGGGGCGGCTCCACCACGTTATAGAGTATTTTCTCATGATCGCTGAAGAATTGGGATAAATCCAGGAGCAAAATCCTTAACGCATCACCTGAAGGCTGGTGTGCAGGGAAACATCCGGCTAATTTCTTGTTCAAGTGAGGGACAGATGCTGCCTGCTCATCCACGAATCCCTGTGCTCCCAATTCAACTTCCGTTATTCCTGCCAATTGCAATAGGTCTGAAAAGCTCTTAATGTCCTCATTCAAATAGCTGTCATATTTTTGCACCAACTCATCTTCTGTTAAAACCTTCATTTGATAAGGTAATACATGGAGCAATCTTTCCTTTTTTAAGAAATATTCATCGAGGAATTCAGCCTGGTATTTTATTGTAAAACTTTTGTCAAAAGGTAATGTTTCCGGTAGTTCATGCCAGGCCAGGTCTTCCGACCTGGAAATCGCTTCACTGGAAATACCATTTTGAATGGCTAATTCTGACATCTCTGTATGGGGATAGATTCTCAAAATAAAAACATAAGGGAAATGCACCCATTTCAATGATTTTATAAAATCCAGTGTCATTTGGGCTTCTTCTTCGGTTTCAGTGGGAAAGCCGTGCATGGTAAAAAGTTCCAATATAACATGGGGATGTTTCCTGGCGATATACTCGATATTTTTACGAAGGTTTTGCAGGTTCAAGTTTTTCTTAATCAGGGTTTGTAATCGCGGTGAAGCAGTTTCTAGGGCCAGGGCTATGTTCACCGTACCGGCTTGAACCATGAGGTCTATATACTCCTCGGTCAAGATATCCCCCCGTATTCCATTGGGAAAAAAGAAGTTCACATCTAACTGGTTTTGAATAACCAATTCAAAGAACCGTTTACTATTTTCAATATCCAGGTTAAAGATATCGTCTATGAATACAAACCGTTTGATACCCATTTGATAGCAGAGCATTACTTCGGCAAAAATGTTCTCAGCGGAACGTACGATATGTTTCCTGGACCAAATTTTAAAGCAGTATATACAATTATATGGACAACCTCGAGTGGCCTGTAATGCCACAGAATTTTTCACCATTGCCTGGCCAATATATCGGTTGTACTTTTCATAATCTACCAGGGAACGATTGGGATGTGGTAAATCGTCGATATTATCGATTCTTTGCCGCGGTTTGGTTCGACAGGATTCTATCTCGGGTAAATGGCAGGAGTGCAGCCGCGTATACGAACTCTCCTGGACAAGATCGCTTTGGGTTAATAAGAAAAATGCGCCGGAATCTTCCAGCATACTTTGAATACGGTTTAAGGGAGAATCCTGGTGGATTGGCATATAAGCTCCCCCGGCTTTTAATATGCCTAATATTCCTGTAATCATATCGACGGAACGTTCCAGCATGATGCCTACAATGCTGTCCGCTTTGACTCCTTTTTCCCTTAACCAATAGGCCAATTGGTTGGATTTTTTATTCAATTCCCGGTAAGATAATTGAAGGGTATGCCGGGAGTGGGGATAAGAACGCAAATCATTTGTCCTTGCGGTTAAACCAGGACCCACCACGGCAATATTGTCCGGCCTTTGTTCTACCTGGTCTTCAAACAATTGATGGAGTGTTTTATCTTGCGGATAAGATGCAAACGTATCATTAAATTCATCCAATAATTTTTCCCGTTCTTCTCCTGGTATGATTTCTATATCCACTATTTTCTCACCGGGATTTTCGATTACCGATGATATGATATTCTTGAAATATCGAATAAATCGTAATATGGTTTCTTCTTTAAAGAGTTTTGTGCAGTATGTAAACGAGAAATACAATTTCTCTCCTATTTCAACACCGGTGAGGGTTATATCGAATTTCGATATCTTACTTTTAAAAGGATAGGCTCCGATAAGCAGGTTTTTAACCTTTTTTGCGGGAGAATATCCAGGGTCTGCGGAAATATTTTTTAGCTCAAAAGCTGCATCAAATATGGGATTACGACTCATATCTCTTTTCACTACCACTTTTTCTATGATATCTTCAAATTGATAGTCCTGGTTTTCAAACACTTCCAATGTCCTCGCTTTTAGTTCCTGCAGGAATCCGCTGGATGTTTTCTCCCCTGCCGGGTAATTTCGCATCGCCAGGGTATTGACAAACATGCCGACTATTTTCTCTAAGTCCGCATGTCTGCGGGATGCGATGGGGGACCCCACTACAATATCTTCCTGGCTGCTTAGTTTGGCGAGGAATATATTATATATGGCTAATATTACCATGAATAACGTAGCCCCGTTGGTGTGGGCTATTTCATTTAACAATCCTGTCTCTTCAACATTTAATTCAAACGGGACAGTATTTCCCTCATAGTTTTGAACCGGTGGTCTTGTATAATCGGTGGGCATATATAATACAGGAACCTGTTCTTCAAATTCCTTTAACCAGAATTCTTCCTGTTTCCTGGTATTTTTTTTGACCGGTTCACTTTGCTGCCACTCCGAATAATCTTTATAATGAAGCCGCAGCGGAAAGAGTGCCTCTCCTGCATATAAGGCTGCAAAATCACTATTCAATACTTTCTCCGATTGACCGTCTCTTACAATATGATGCATATCCACATAAAAGATATACTTCATCTCCCCTGCCTTTATTAAACCGGCTCGCACCAGGGGCGCCCGGGACAAATCAAAGGGATATACAAAATTTTTAATGATTTCTTCACTCTTTTGACTGCCTGATTGTGCATCATAATACCGGATGTCGAATTCTACTGTTTTATGTACCCGTTGGACAGGCTCTCCGTTTACCATTTCAAATGATGTCCTCAAACTTTCATGGCGGGACAACAGGTCTTTATATGCTTTATTAATCTTATTTAAATCGATATCGCCTTCTATCGATAATACAAGCGGCAAATTATAAGATACATTATCAGTTGTCATTTGTTGTAATAAATATAATCTCCTCTGGGTTGAAGATAGGGCATAATACTCTTTCTCTTCTATCGGTTCGATGGAAGCGTATTTATCCTCTCTCGATGCGGTAATAATTTCCGAAAGTCCCTTTACCGTGGGAGATTTAAATAATTCAAGGAGCGGTACCTGGGTATTACATTCTTTGTGAATTTTCGCTATCAATGTGGTGGCTTTTAACGAATCACCACCCAATTCAAAAAAGTTTGCCTCTATGCTGATGTTTTCTTTCGCTGTGCCCAACACCCGACTCCATAAATCCACCAACTTCTCCTGCTGCTCATCCTGGGGAGCCTTGTAATTGGTGTCTTTACCTCGTTTCGGTTCCGGCAATTCCCGATGGTCTACTTTTCCATTTGGAGTAACGGGAATTTTATTTAACGCCATAAAAACCGAAGGTATCATATATAATGGCAATTTTGGGGATAGATATTCCCGCAGCCCGGCAGCATCAATTGGGGTTGAACAAACATAATACGCACAAAGATACTTCCCTCCGTTGTCATCTCCCCTGGCAATGACGACAGCATTTTTAATACATTGGTGTTTAAGTAATTGATTTTCGATCTCTTCCAACTCGATTCGAAAGCCTCGTATCTTTACCTGCGAATCGATCCTGCCCAAAAACTCGATATATCCGTCCGCTGTCCATCTGGCCAGGTCACCGGTGCGATAAAACCGGTCATTGGCAGTTCTTACAAATTTCTCTGCGGTTAATTCCGTGCGGTTTAGATACCCCGCAGCTAAACCGGTGCCGGATATACATAACTCACCGGGCACACCTATGGGCACAAGTTTTAAATTTTCATCCGATATGTAGATATCCGTATTATCGATGGGTTTACCTATGGTGGCGGTTTGTTTGTATTCTTCAAATTGGTTAAAATCGATAAACCGGGCAATCGACCCGATGGTAGTTTCTGTGGGGCCGTAATGATTCATTATTTGAAAATGATCGCAGACCAGGTGCGCCCGCTCCACATCCTGGGTATTGATGGGTTCACCTCCTAACACCACCAGCCTTAATGATGCACATGTGTCCCTGGAAAAACCAGGGGAATTAACAATTACTGAAAATAGGGAAGGTGTTAATTTTATATAAGTAATTGCATTTTCTTTTATGTAATCCAGTAATTTATCGGGAACGAGAAAAATTTCTTTAGGAATTAAGTGCAGTTCCCCTCCTGCTAAAATCGACGGGTATATGCAGGTG
This sequence comes from Candidatus Aminicenantota bacterium, assembly GCA_020355945.1. The sequence goes on from CP070627.1 coordinate 4,685,232, forward strand.
TACCCCAGGTCAAAGGCAAGGGAGGATATCAACATTGCTTTATCTTTCCCTGTTAAACCGGTTTTTTTCAAAAACCAGGAAGCATAATTTACCAGGTTTTCATTTTTAACCAGGACACCTTTGGGTCTCCCGGAGGTACCGGAGGTATAAATCACATAAACAATCTCCCCGGGTATACTTTTTCTCTTCAAGTTTGAACCATCTCCATTATATATCGTTTCATCATGGATATTTATCAATTCACAGCGGGTGGCCAGTTGCTCATGGAAATGATGTGAGGTTAATATCAAATGAGCCTGGCTGTCTTTTAGCATAAAATTGATGCGCTCCGCCGGGAAATCCGGATCGATGGGCAAATAGGCGCCGCCAGCTTTTAATACCGACAATATCGCTATTATGGTTTGAATGGAAGGCAGTGCCGATACCGCAGCAATTGAACCCGCTTTTATACCCTTCTCCCCCAGTATTCTTGCCAATTGATTGGCTTTTTCATTTAATTCCCTGTAGCTCAAGGGGGCCGGGTAGCCATCCCCTGCTGCCGCAATATTTCCTCCTCTTCTTTCTACTTGTTCTTCAAACAACTCATGGATTGTCCTGTCTTTGGGAAAATTCGTTTTGGTTTGATTGAAAATCGTCAGCAGCCGGTGCCTTTCTTGGTCCGATAATATCTCGATTTCAGACACCTGGAGATTTAAGTTATTTAAAATTATTTCCAATAAATAAACGAAATGCCCCGCTATTCTCTTTATCGTATCTTTCTTATATAGGTGGAAGTTGTACTCTATAGAACCTTCGATATACTCCCCTGTTCTTAAGAAAGAAAACAAGATATAAGGATTTAAATGCTTGATATATTTCTTATAATGGATATTTTCAAGCGAAATCCCGGTTTCAAATAAAGATCCATCCCTTGAACATGGAAGTTCCAGGTCATTGACAAACCGTTCAACCGGGAAATTTAAATGTTCATTGGCTTCAAAAATCGTTTTTTTGCATAGTAATATTAATTCTTTCACAGGTTCTTTACCGGTCAATTGAAGTCTTATGGCTAGAGCAGTATTGATAAATTCACCATCGATTTCCTGTTTATAAATAGGAGCGGCAACGATAATATCTTTATTCCCGGTATATTTGTTTAGCAAAATAGTTAAACAGGTCAATAGGACAATGTATAGATTATTATCGGACCCTTTGGCCAGTTGAATCAACCTGGCTGATAAATTACCCGGGATTCTAAAATGAAAATCATCTATATTCCTGGTTAAGCCATCCGGGGCAATATGATCATAGGGGAAGTATGTCTTCACCAACTGGCCGGCCAATTTATTCATCCAGTAGTTTTTTTCATTTTCCACATGTTTACTTTGAAGCATTAATCCTTTTGAAATATTTGTCGTCATATTAACATCTCCTTCTCCTGGTATTTTCGTTCTTTATAAATATTTATTTAAAAATCAAAGTCCACATCTTCGACCTGGTTATTCCTGGCAGCATAGATTCGGATTACATTTTCATTTTCCCCCAAATACTTTTCCGGGTTATTATTCAGATCCATAATCGCCGGGACTGCATTGGGTTGGATTTTTTGCCAGCGCCTGTCTGCGGTCATGATATCGCGGATCGAATAAGGATTGGGGATGCCCAGTTTTTTACATTTTTCTTTAAACCTGCATTGCCGGTCATAGATGATTTCCCTGGGAGGGTAGGCATTTAACGAATAAGATTGAGTGATAAGCATATCCGTGGCTTCCCCCGGGTATAGGAGGCGATTGCCTTTTTGTTTTAGCCATTCTTCGGCATTTACCTGGCCGGTATGGAAATAGCGAAACGGGTCGCATTCGGCTTCAAATATGCTGTCCTGTAGTTCCTCCAGTAAATCCAGGGTTTGTTGAAAGTCCTCTTCGGTTTCGCCGGGGTGCCCGGCAATCCAATAGGTGGTGGTTTTAATCCCGGCGGATGCCAGGCTGCGCAGTCCATCCTTAATTTGTTGAAGGGTTATTTTTTTATCGATCATGTCCAATACCTTTTGAGAACCGCTCTCAATCCCTAACCTGGCCCGGTAAAAACCCCCTCTTCTCCATAATAATGTTTGATCCGGATCGCATACCTGCCTGTCGATTTTGATATAGACATCCCAATAAACTTTTAAATTTCGTTTGATTATTTCTTGTGAAAGGGGTGTCACCAGCGGGTTGATCATACAATCGGTCAGTACAAATAACCGCCTGCCGTACTTACGGATCAATTCTTCAAATTCGTCGGTTACTTTTTGGGCACTTTTCCTATTATATCGCTTCCAGTATACGGTTTCCGCGCAAAAGCTGCATCTATATATACATCCCCGGGAGGTAAACCCGGGCAAGAGCGGGTATGAGGATAAATTAAAATCCGAATAATCAGGCAGGGGTACGGTGTTAAGGTCCAACAACCGGTCATCGATATCTTTCAGGGTATATACTTTTTTATCATCCGTTAATTCACCGCGAAGATATTTCAAAAATATGGTTTCACTCTCCCCGATAAATATCTTATCGATAAATGAGGCTTTTTCTAAGAAATAATTAAAATTCGGCGTACCGGGATAAAGCTCCTGGGAAAAGATCGTTCCTCCCATCACAATTTTGATTCCCGGGAACTTCTCTTTGATTAGCCTGGCTGCAAAATAAGAAGCAGCCAGCGTGCCTTTATACACGGAAAGTCCTAACACCGCTGGTTTTTCCCGGTTGAATAATTCAATCAAATATCTTGCCAATTGGGAGAAAAACATTCCCACTATGCCGTTTAACTCCCGGACTTTTTCATCATCCACCTGGACAAAAAAATTCTGTGACACCAAAATTTTTACCAATGCGATATACTTTTGCTCGTCTTTATAATTGACATGTGCCATAAAGTGATTGTACAGGACATCCAGTCCGACATTAAAAAAATGACCTTGTTTCTTCTCGGGAATATACCCCTGCAGTGTATCGAAATAGAGATAACATAATTCCCTGATTTCCATATTTGACATCACATCCACGGTTTTCACACGATAGCCGTTTTCCTCCAGGTACCCCTTAAGACACGAGATTCCCATGGGGGGAATTAAGGGGGTAAGGAAAGGTAATGTCATTAAAAGAATTTTTTCCGTGTGGTGTTTGGTGTTATTTATTGCTGCCATGACAATTTCTCCTCTTCCTGCTTTTCATACTTAATATTTTAAAAATCGAAAGCCACATCATTTTCTTTAGTGACATGACTTCCATGCAGTAAACTACTGGAAAGTATAATTTCTCCCGGTTTGATACCCGGGTTGTTGGTCACCTGGTCGATTATTTCGATGTAGTGTTCTCCCAATTTTCTCATGGTTTCCTCTTTAAATAAAGCCGTAGAATACCGGGTTAGAATATGAATATCTTCATTGACTTCCCTGGCAAAGAACGTCAGGCCAAATCGTTCGATGATCGTGTTAGATGGATAATGGCTTAATTTCAAATCATCCCGATGTGCTGTAAAAACCCTATCGGTTTCCGAGGTATCAATATTTTGCACTGCCAGGACCACATTGAATAATGGATTTTTATCGGATTTTCGGTCGATTCCCAGTTTTCTTACCAGTTCATCGAATTGATAATCCTGGTTCTCAAAGGCTTCCATTATATTTTGCTTCACTTCTTTAAGAAATTCCACAAACGTTTTTCTTCCGTTGGGCCTGTTTCTTAATGACAGCATATTGATAAACATACCGATTATATTCTGCAAATCGATATGGTTTCTACCTGTGATGGGAGACCCGATTATGATGTCCTCCTGTCCGGTATAGAGGAATAACAATATATTAAGCGCCGCGGCCATAAATATGAATAAAGTTGTTCCTGTTTGATTGTTCAAATCTTTCAATCTTTGAGATATCTGCCGGGGAATTAAAAAATGTATCGACTTTCCTTCATAATTACTTCTTTCAGGCATCTCATAATCGGTGGGGAGATTTAATGTGGGGATTTCTCCCTTGAATTTTTGTATCCAATATTCTTCCTGCCTTTCTAATAATTCTTTTTTGCTGGCAGTGTTATACCACTCTGAAAAATCTTTATATTGTAGTTTTATAGGTGGTAATTGTTCTTTTGCATACACCAGTATAAAATCCCTGTTCAATATTGTATTGGATACTCCATCGGTCATGATGTGATGCATATCTACGACTAATATATATTCTTTTTGTTTTTGTTTTATCAATCCGACACGCATCATCGGAGCTTTTGCCAGGTCAAAGGGCCGGATGAAATTTTTGATTATAGACTCAGCGGTATGAACGGATTGAAGGGAAGTATCATAATACTCTATTTCAAAATCCATTTCATCATGAATTCTCTGCACCGGTTCCTCTTCAACCATAATAAAGGAAGTTCTCAAACTATCATGCCGTTTTATTAATCCGTTAAAGGCAGCGGAAAGTCTATCTTTATCGATATCACCTTCCAGGATAAAGGCCAAAGGCATGTTATATGCGATGGAACCGGGATTTATTTGCTGGATAATATACAATCGTTGTTGTGCCGCTGATAAAGCATAGTACTCCTTTGCCTCCACCGGTTCTATGGCGATAAATTTATCTTTTATCGCTCCGGTTATATATTTAGCCATCCCCCTGATGGTAGGAGCTTTAAATATTTCTACCAGCGGGAGTTTTATATTTAATTCTTTATGTATCCTGGCAGCCATTATTGCTGCACTTAACGAATGACCTCCCCGTTGGAAAAAATTATCATCGATTCCCGGAGCCTCTTTTAATGGGGCGATGCTCACCAGCCCGGACCATATCTCTGCCAATTTTTCTTCGATTTGGTCACGAGGGGCGGCATACCCATCCACCATTTTCAACCGGGGTTCCGGCAGTAACTTCCGGTTTATTTTCCCGTTGGGGGTCAAGGGAATTCGTTCCATTTCTACAAAATACGAAGGAATCATATATTCCGGCAATTTCCCGGGGAGTAATTCTTTTAATTGCTGTAATTGGGCCTCTTTATCCGTCACTTTACCCGGTTTCCAGACAATATAGGCACAAAGATAATTATCACCGGAGGAAAACTGGCGGGGAATGACGGCTGCTTCTTTTATTGCTTCATGTTTTAACAGGTGGTTCTCTATTTCCCCGGTCTCTATACGGTAGCCCCTGATTTTGACCTGGCTGTCGATCCGCCCCAGGAACTGGAGGGCTCCGGGTTCAATCCATCTGGCCATATCACCGGTGCGGTAGATATAGGACATATGGGACGTATATGACATATGCAGGGTGTCACTTGCTGTCTTTTTTATAAATTTTTCCGCTGTCAATTGCGGCCGGTTCAAATAACCCCTGCCCACACTGCTGCCGCAAACACACAACTCTCCTGAAATCCCAACAGGAACCACCATTAAACCTTTATCCAGGATGTAAATCCTCATATTATGGATGGGATGACCAATCACCGGTCGCTTTTTATACTGTTCAAACCGTTCAAAATCGATTTTCCGGGCTGCACAACCGATAGTGGCTTCTGTGGGTCCGTAATGATTCAGGATTTCAATACCGGGTAGTGCGGCATGGAATTTTTCCACATCTTTTATTTTGATCTCCTCTCCGCCCAACACAACCAGCCGCAGCGAACCGCGGTTCATCGTGGTAAAGTCCGAACCTTCAACAATCGTACTGAAAAGTGACGGCGTCATCTTGAGATAGGTGATGCGGTGACGGATAATATAACCGATCAAATTTTCCAGTGATAAGTACATGTCACGAGGGATTACATGTAGTTGGCATCCGCTTATAATAGAGGGGTAAACAACAGTATAGCCCAGGTCGAAACAAAAAGAGGAGGTCAATACACTTCGATCATTCCCGGTTAGATTGACTTTGTTCCTGAACCAATGGCTGTAATTGACTAAATTTTTATTTTCGATCAATGTGCCTTTGGGTTTCCCGGTGGTGCCGGAGGTGTAAATGACATAAACCAGGTTATCGGGGGTAACCCGGTTTATGGTTGAGGTTAAGGTTGAGGTATTTAACCGATCTTTTATTTCACTGCCGGTAACCAGGATTTTGGCGGCGCTGTCTTCTAACATGTAATTGATTCTTTCCTGCGGATATTCCGGGTCTATGGGTAAATAGGCTCCCCCGGCCTTCAATATCCCCAGTACCCCGACGATCATCTCCGGCGAATGTTCAATCATAATAGCTGCTATGGTATCGGGTTGGACACCCTTTCTTTTTAACTGGTGGCACAATCGATCGGATTTTTCCTTTACCTGTCTGTATGTGATTTGTATCGGCGATTCATCAGCCTTGCCTTCGGATAAAATAGGGCCAACCAGTGAAATTCGATCCGGTGTCTTTTCCACCTGTTCTGCAAATAGGTGGTGGATGGTTTTATTTTGTGGATATTCCGTATGAGTATCATTAAAATCATACAATACCCGGTTCTTTTCTTCTCCTGATATGATTTCTATTTCCGCCAGTTTTTTCCCGGGGTTATTAATTATAGATGCCATGACCTTTTTGAAGTAATCAATAAACCGTACGATGGTTTCTTCCTTAAAAAGTTTGGTACCGTATACAACTGAAAAATACAATTTCTCTCCAATTTCAGTGACTCCCAGGGTTAAATCGAATTTCGAGGTTCTCTTTTCATAGGAATAAGGTTTTATTTTCAAATCGTTTGTTTTTTGTTCCCGGGTATCCCTTAATGACTCCAAACTACTTTGAAATACCAACATAACATCAAATAAAGGGTTACGACTGATATCTCTTTTCAATTCCACTTTTTCTACGAGGTCTTCAAATAGATAGTCCTGGTTTTCAAATGCTCCCAGAACCCGTTCTCGCAGTTCCCGGAAAAATGTTTTAAAAGTTTTCTCTCCGGGCAGATGATTTCGCAGTGCAATCGTGTTAACAAACATCCCGTTGATCTTTTCAAGGTCTGCATGGCGGCGGCTGGCTACTGGCGTTCCGATTACAATATCTTCCTGGCTGCTTATTTTAGATAAAAATATCGTATATATGGCCAGTAATACCATAAATAATGTAGCATCTTCCAACTGGGCCATCTCATTTAACGCCGCAGTTTCTTTTTCACCAAACTCAAAATCGACTTTATTTCCTTCAAAGCTTTGAATTGATGGTCTTATATAATCAGTTGGCAAATTTAATACGGGGATCTCTCCACTAAACTCCTTCAGCCAAAACTCCTCCTCCTTCTTGAGAGCTTCTTTTACAGGGTCACTTTGCTGCCATTGCGAATAATCTTTATACTGGAGTTTAAATCCCGGTAATCGAACATCATTATATAAGGCCATGAAGTCTTTTATTAATATACTGTGCGAAATAAGATCGGTTATAATATGATGCAAATCTACTATGAGTATTTGCCTCAACGAATCAATTTTTATCGAACCCAACCGTATTAATGGCGCTTTGGCCAGATCAAAAGGACCGATAAAACGTTCAATTATGCTCGTTACCAGATGCGGGTCGGGAGCTGCGCTGTCCGAAATGTCATAATACTCTATCTCCAATTCCGCCTCCTGGTGAATCTTCTGCACAGGGACATCTTCTACAATAATAAATGAGGTTCTCAAACTTTCATGCCTATCGATTAATTTTCCAAAAGTTTCCTTCAATTTTTCCTTATTTACTTCCCCTTCCCATTCAACCGCCAGAGGGACATTGTAAGCGGTTGATTTTATATTCATCTGCTGCAAAATGTATAAACGGTATTGAGAAGAGGACACGGCATAATACTCTTTTTTTTCAACGGGTTCTACAGCGACGAATTCATTTTTTACCGACTCTTTTAAGATGGCCGCCAACTCCCTGATTGTGGGTGATTTAAATATTTCTTTTAATGGAATTTTCACATTGAATTGTTTGTGTATCTTAGATACCAATATAGTGGCCGATAATGAGTGCCCTCCCAAATTAAAGAAATCGGAATCAATGCCGATGATTCCTGGTTGTAAACCCAATACATTGGCCCATATTTCAACAAACTTTCTCTCAATTTCATCTCGCGGCGGAGTGTACTCTTCACCTGCATCGACTTCCGGTTCCGGTAATGCTTTTCGATCTACTTTTCCGTTTACTAAAAGCGGGAAGCGATTCAATTGAATAAATTTTGAAGGTATCATATAATACGGCAGATCCTTTGATAAACTTTCTTTTAATCCAGGCACATTTATCTTTTTGTCAGAGGCCAGGTACGCACAGAGATACTTTTCGCCTTTTTCATCCTCTTTCATTATGACTACAGCTTCATTAACGGTTTCATGTTTTAACAATCTCTCTTCCACTTCTCCCGGTTCAATTCGGAATCCCCTGATTTTAACCTGGTGGTCGTCTCTGCCTGAAAATTCTATATTCCCGTCCGGTTTCCATCGGGCCACATCACCGGTTAAATACATTCGCTTCCCTTCCAGGAATGGATTATCCACAAATTTTTCTGAGGTAAGTCCCGGGTTATTCAGGTAGCCGCGCGCCAATCCTTTACCGGAAACACACAATTCTCCATAGACTCCCACCGCTGCCAACATTCCCACGGCGCTGCATATAAAGCAAGATACATTGGTTATGGGTTTGCCGATTAATACCTTTGTTTTATTTATGCTAAACTCATACACAGTCGAACATACACTATTCTCTGTGGGTCCGTATTCATTATACATTTTGACATTGGGCAGCGCCTCGAAATGTTCTTTTACCAGGTTTGCAGTGAATCCCTCACCCGCCACCGTTACACTCTTTAGACGTTTTAAAACCCGGGGAATCTCTGTTAAAAGTATCTTAAAAAAACCCGGGACAATTAAAAAATGAGTGATGCTGTTTTTTTCGATCAGGGTTTTTATGTATTCTACATTGTACCGGTTCTCTTCTTGCAGCAGCACAAGACCGGATCCGCTAATCAAGGGTGTAAATATATCTTCAACCGAACTATCGAATGAAAAAGAGGGAATTTGCATTACCCGGTCATGCTCATTAAATTGATAAAAATTTTTCCGCCAGAACAGGGTATTGACAATGGAACGGTGTTCCACCATGACCCCTTTGGGCCTCCCTGTGGAACCGGATGTGTAAATAACATAAGCGATATTCTCGGCTCTTGATACTGCTTCCCACTGCGAAGGTTCCACATCATAAATAGAATTCTCCAGGTGGATGGAAATCGTTTCCATTTCGCTGTCTATTCTTTTTGCCAGGCCTTCTTTTATCAGCAGCAGTTTGGCATTACTATCCCGAAGTATATATTGTATCCTTCCATGCGGGTATTCCGGATCGATTGGCAGATAAGCCCCGCCGACCTTTAAAACACCCAACATTGCCACGATCATTTCCAGGGACCGTTTCATCATAATTCCAATAATGTCCCCATTGATTATTCCCTTTTTTATTAAAAGGTCGGCCAATTGATTCACTTTCCTAGCCAGCATTTCGTAGGTTAAGGTTTCCTCCTGCGCCGGGGTGGGGGTAAAAACAGGGGGGCCCTTTACAGCCAGATTCCCGGGACTTTTCTTTACCTGGTCTGAAAATAATGAATAAATAGTCTTCCCTTCCAGGTATTCGCTTCGGGCAGAAGTATCATTAAAATCATCGATCAATTGCCTTCTTTCCGCTTCCGATAAAATTTGAATATTAGCCATCGGCATATCGATATTGAAGAGTGCTGTGTTTAAAAAATTTACCAGGTGGTTAATATACCTTTCCACCGATTGCCTGAGGTAGCGCTGCGGGTTATATTCCAGTTTTCCTTCAATGGAATTCCCTGTTCTAAGAAAAGAAAAAATCATATTGAGGTTGATATCCCGGATATACTTTTTGTCATGGATATTTTCCAGTAAAACGGCGATATCGGCTAAAGGGAATTCACCTTCGATATATTCGATGTTCAATTTGTACAATAAGGTTTCAAGCGGGTAATTTTGATGTTCCACCGCTTCGATAAGGGTTTTTCGCACCAGTAATAATAGCTCTTTAAAAGTCCGGGCTTCTTCGATTTGATGCCTGAGGACCAGGAAGGTATTTATAAACCGCCCCTCATCTTTTTGTTTATAAATAGGGGCACCTATCATAATATCGTTACTGGCCGTGTATTTTTCCAGGATGGCGACGATCCCGGCGATCAGGATCATATGAAGGTTGTAATCCAGTTGCTTACTTAACTGCATGAATCTCGAAGAGATTTCGTTGGAAAACTGGAAAGTGATTATGTCCATTTTCCCCTCATGTACCGTTTGTGGATAATCGTAAGGGAAAAAAGCTCTCTCAAGTCTTCCTCCCAGTTTTTCAAGCCAATAATTTCTTTCTTTTATATTTTGACTGGCTGCTGCGACAACTTCTCCTGAAATGCTTTCATGTCTCATGGTTTCTTCCTTATTTATTTAAAAATTTTTTTTATTTATTCTTTAAAAATCGAAGTCAACAAGTTCCAGACCTGTATTTCGCACGGTAAGAAGTTTCTCGACATATCGACACTCATCCGTATCTGCTCCTTTTTCCGTTAAGTCTACCAATGGGGGTGCGCCATTGGGATGCAATTTTTTCCAACGTTCATCCGCGTGGTATATCTCATTCAAACTGTAAGGATTGGGTATCCCCAATTTTGTACAATGCCGGACAAATCGGTTTAAACGATCAAAGGTCACTTCCCTGGAGGGTTCCGTATCCACTATCCAGGTTTGGGATATCAGCATATCCCTGGCGCTGGCAGGATAAAGTAGTTTGCTCTTACTCACCCATTTATCAAAATCCACCTGGCCGGCGTAAAAATAAGTAAAGGGGTTGAATTCAGCTTCATAAATATCGTCTTTTAATTCTTCGACAAAATCCAGGGTCATCTGGAAATCGTCTTCTGTTTCTCCCGGGTAACCGATAATCCAAAAAGTTGTTGTCTTTATACCGGCATAGGCAAGGCTTGCCAGTGCTTGACGAATTTCATCGAGGGTAATGCGTTTATCCATCAGGTCCAATATGCGCTGGGACCCGCTTTCGGTTCCGATTCTTGCCCGGAGGAATCCCGCTCTCCTCCATTTCAACGTATTTTCGATGCTGCATACCTCTTTACCGATTCGCAAATATGCATCCCAATAAAAGATTTTATCCACTTTAAGTAATGCTTCGGAAATGTCATCGATAATCGGGTTAACCAGGGAATCCATGAGAAGGAACACTTTTTTGCCGTACAATTCATTCATCTTCAACATCTCTTCGACTAACCGTGGGGGATCCTTTTTAATAAAATCCCCATAATATAGATTTATCGTACAAAATTTGCAGCGATAAGGACAACTGGTGGAGGCCTGGGTGGCCAGGTACGGATATTGCTCTATGTTCAACCCGGTATGATCGGGGATACCGATTTCACTATAAGTCAATTTTTTATTATCGATATCTTTTCTCGTGTACACCCGTTGGCATCCCGGCAACTTTCCCTGCAAATATTTTAGCAGTAAATGTTGACCTTCACCTATAAATAATTTATCAATATAAGAGGCTGTTTTCTCCAGGAAAAAGTCCAGTTCGGGACTTCCGTGAGGTAATTGCCACATGAAAATCCCTCCGCCCATAAGAGTCTCGAGGTGAGGATATTTCTCTTTCACCAGTCGGAATGCAAACAGCGATGCCGGGAGCGTATGATTGTATACGGTCAAACCGAACATATCCGGTTCCAGTGTTTCTACGAGGCGGCTCACATATTCTCCCAGGAGCGAATAAAACCTGTCCAATACCCGGTTTAACCGGGATATCTGCTGCTCATTTATATTGACAAAATAATTCCGGTATATTAATATCTTTACCAATTCCACATACCGGGTTTCATCTTCGCAGTGAATATGTGCGGTCATGTGATTCTGTAAAACATCATGGCCAATGTTGTAAAAGTTGACCCTTTTGTTCCCCTCCACGAACTCTTTCAATTTATTGAAATAAGAATGGTATAACTCTTTAAACTCCACTTCAATGTTAAGGTCCGCAATCGTCACCGGGTAATCGTATTTTTCCAGGTATCTCTTCAGATAAGATATGGCCATAGGGGGGATCAGCGGCGTCCAATATGGCAGCAGACCTAACAAAATTTTCTTTTTTTTCTTTAATTCATTCATATTCTATCCTTGCCTCTTGTTTTATATTAAAATCCGAAGGATTCCGCTTCATTTCCGGGGAATACGGATTCTACTCTAATTAAAGCATGAGAAATTGTGATGTCCTTCAACATGACACCATCATCTTCACTAATCTTTTCCAGTATCTCCGCCAGGTGTTGGAGCATTTTTTCGGCATTGGCGGACTTATATAATGATACCGAATAATTGAGATTAAAATGAATGGAATCTTCTCCTTCCCATGCATCAAGCAATAAATCGAATTTCAAACCTGAAAATTCATAATCATACCGTTGGACATGAAAATCTTCATTTTCACTATCTCCGGGTTCCGGGGTACCCACTGCCAAAACAGCATCGAACAAAGGATGCCGCGAAAGGTCCTTCGGTATATCCAGTTTAGCAACCAATTCCGTGAATTGGTAATCCTGGTTTTCATAAGCATTAAAAGCATTGGTTTTTACCTCTTTAAGAAAATCCTGGAACCGAAGGTTCTCTTTCGGGAAATTTCTCATGGGCAGCATATTGGCAAATAAACCGATTATATTGTATAAATCCGGGTGAGTTCTTCCTGAAATCGGCGATCCCACCACAATGTCATCCTGCCCGGAATACTTCGATAACAAAATGGTGTATACGGCCAACATCAAAATATAAAGCGTAGTCCCTGATTCACGCAAATATTTTTTTATCTTATTGGTAAGCTCTATATCCAATTTTAAATGAATACGGCTGCCCTGGAAATTTTTCTCTCCAGGTCTGGGAAAATCAGTGGCCATTGTCAGCAAAGGTATTTCATCGCTAAACCTCTTCAACCAGTACGCCTCCTGGCTGGCCAATTCTCCCGATTGAATCAACCGAAAATGCCATTGGGAATAGCTGCTGTAATGAATGCGTAAAGGAGGCAATTCATTGTGTCTATTTGAATATAATTTCATGAAGTCACTGATCATTACATGATCGGAGAAGGCGTCTGAAATAACATGATGGAGGTCAAAAAATAAGAGATGATTTCCATCGCTGATCTTTATTAATTTTACCCGCATCAGTGGGGCCATACTGAGGTCAAAGGGTTTTATAAAACTCATAACCGCCTTTCTAACTTCTTCTACATCCATCTCATAATACTCAACCTCAACCATGACATCATGATGCACTACCTGGACAGGTTGATCATCTATCATTTCAAAGGACATCCGTAGAATCTCATGCCTGTTTATAAGTCCCACTAAAGCTTCTTCAAATTTTTCTCGTTGAATATCTCCCTTCAACATAAATGCCCTGGGCATGTTGTAACTGATACTTTCAGGGTCGAATTTCTGGATAAAGTATAAACCCTTTTGCTGAAAAGACATCGGATAGTATTCTTTTTCTTCTACGGGTTCTATTGCTGTATATATAGTTATTCCTGTAGATTCAATATATTTCGACATACTTTTTATGGTGGGATTTTTAAATACTTCTGTCAAGTGCATTTTCACATTTAATTCCCTGTAAATCTTTGATGTGAGCAGCATGGCTTTTAAAGAATGCCCTCCCAACTGGAAAAAGATGTCATGGATACTGATTTTATCTTTTCCGATTCCGAGAACTTCCGCCCAGATCCCGGCCAGTTTTTTTTCTATCTTATTCCTGGGGGCATCATAACTTTCAACCACTTTCCACCCCGGTTTCGGTAATGATTTCCGGTCTATTTTCCCATTCGGGGTTAACGGGATTTTTTCCAGCGGCTCAAAATACGAAGGTATCATATAATCCGGTAATTCCATGGACAAATAGTCTCGCAATTCCGAGATCACACATTCGCTGTGGGAAACGATATAGGCACATAAATATTTATCCCCTTTCTCTTCCTCGCCAACCAGCACCACTGTCTCTTTTATTCCCGGATGATTCAACAGCCGGTTCTCTATCTCTCCCAATTCGATCCGATATCCCCTGATTTTGAATTGGTTATCGATCCTTCCCAAAAAGAGTATATTTCCATCCGGGAGCCACTTAGCCAGGTCCCCGGTCTTGTAGATTTTTGGCCTCCGGCGGCCAGGGGGAGCGCTTTTTGAAAAAACTGCCCCCCCTGAACCCCCCCGCAAAAACTTTTTATTATTTTTTTCGTGTAATTCGTGGGCTTCTCCAGTGCCGTCTTCCTCGACCTTAACCTCTATCTCCATAAATCTTTCTGCAGTTAACTCCGAATTGTTTAAATACCCCCTGGCAACCCCGGAACCAGCAATACCCAATTCCCCCGCCACACCCACCGGCTGCAATTTATTCTTCTTATCAAGGATATATACCCGGTGATTGAGCATCGGTTTACCGATGGGAATATCTCCCGGTAGATTTATATTTTCTGTGGTTATTTTATACGAGGTGGCATCGACACAGCATTCTGTGGGTCCATAAACATTGGTAATGATTGGACTATGCGGCTCAACGGCCTTTAAAAAATCTGCCGCCTGTTGGCGAGGCAAGGCTTCACCCCCGATAATAAAGTGTTTAACAGTGAAGCCCCCTTTCAATCCTGTCTTCTCTTGATTATGCTTCATTTCAATACTTTCCAGCATCAGTTGAAGATGGATGGGGGTCCCGTCTGAAATGTCGATTTGATGTTTTTTATAAAATTGAAGCAAAAGGTCACCATCAATCCTGGTTTCTTCCGGTACAATATACAAACTATGCCCCAGTACCAGTGCTGCGAAAACCTGCTTGACGGATGCGTCAAATACAACCGGAGATACCAGGGCCGCCTTCCGGGGGTCGTTATAACTTTTATAAATTCTCTCATTTAACCCGGTGACAAGATTGGTGACATTTCGATGCTCCAGCACCACCCCTTTGGGTCTGCCGGTGGAACCGGAAGTAAAAATGGTATAGGCCGGGTCTGCCGGCTGATTAACAGGCTCCGGGTTGACTCTGGCTTCCGATGGTAACCCCGGGTTTAATACATCCGACATAAGTAACTCCCTGGCAAAAGCGGTTCCCGGGCCTTTTTCTCCTGCTGCCAGGGCAAGGCCTTTGATTTTCTTCAAAATCTTTTCTCCCGGCAATTTCCCTTCATTTTCAAGCATCCCCTTGATCAGTTCACTGAGGGTAATTTCTCCTTCTCCCATCACCACCAGGTCAATATTGACATCCTGTAGAATCGCTTTGTAATCGCTTGTGGCATAAGGACCACCAGCAATAATCGGCACTTCTATTCCCCAATGCCGGATCATGGCTGCTGTCCTGTGAAAAAATCTCCTGTAATAGGTTAAAGTGCGGATTCCAATGACGTCAGGTGAAAATTCCTCCACCAGGACTTTTAATTCGTTATAATTATCAAAATCGATCCTGGATTTGGCGATTTTTCCGGTTATTCGGTCCCCAAACTGTTTGTCCAGGTAGGTCATAATATACATCAGTCCCAAAGGCGCCTCCACCACATCGTAGAGCATATTACTGCTGTGAGCACTGAAAAATTGGGACAGGTCCAGCAGTAAAATCCTTAGTGCGTTGGCTGCGGTAGATTTTGGCTTAAAATGTTCTTTCAGCTTCCTATTGAAACCAGGAACCATGACGCTTTTCTCTTCCAGGAAGTCTTCCCTTCCCAGTTCCTTCCTGGAGATCCCGGTAAATTCCAATAGATCATCAAAGCATTGAATATCAACTGGCAGATAGCTGTTGTATTTTTGTACCAGTTCATCTTCTGATAACACCTTTAACTGGAAAGGAAGCACGTGGACCAGCCGTTCCTTTGACAAAAAATACTCATCGAGGAATTCTGACTGGTACTTTATAGTAAAACTTTTATCAAAGGGTAAGGTGTCGGGGAGTTCGTGATAGGCAAGGTCGGCGGAAGTGGAAATGGCTTCGGGGGAAATCCCGTTCTCAAGGGCCAGTTTCTCCATTTCCGTATTTTGATAAATTTTTAAAATATTGACGTAGGGGAAATGAATCCATTTGATTTTCTTGATAAATTCCAGTGTCATCCGTGCTTCTGTTTCGGTTTCGGTGGGAAAGCCGTGCATGGTATTCAGTTCTAAAATAACCTGGGGATATTTTTTACTGATATACGCCATATTTTCGAAAAATTTTTCCAGGTTTAAATTTTTGCCAATCAATTTTTGCAACCGGGACGAAGCGGTCTCCAGGGCCATTGCCATTCGTAGGGTCCCGGCTTTTACCATCAGGTCGATATAATCCCTGGTTAAAATATCACCCCTCAGACATAAAGAAAGTTGAAGGTCTAATCCATGTCCAATGATCAATTCAAAAAACCTGGTGGTGTTTTTTACATTCAAATTGAAAACATCATCCAGGAAAACAAACCGGCGGACGCCCATATTGTAATAAAGCTGGACTTCTGAAAACATATTCTCGGCTGAACGGGTTTCCTGTTTATTGGGCCAGATTTTATGGCAATAGGCACAGTGAAATGGGCAGCCGCGGGTTCCCAGCATTGAAATGCTGTGTTTGATCAGTGACTGGCCAATATACCGGTGGTATTTCTCATAATTAACCAATGAACGGTCAGGGATGGGTAAACGGTCCAGCTCGGTTATGATGGGCCTGGGCTCGGTGAGATACACGTTCTGCCAGTTTAATTGGATACCTTGTAAATCGAAAAATGAGTGATGTTCAATGATGGTGCTTTTTGTTAATAAAAGGAAGATGTTACAATCATTGAGTATCCCCAGGATACTGGCTTTGGGTGCTGCGGTATCGATGGGTACGTATGAACCGCCTGCTTTTAATATGCCAAAGATCCCGATTATCATATCCGGGGAACGGTCCATCATCAGGCCCACCATAGCACCGGGTTTGACCCGTTTTTCCCGCAGGATAAAGGCCAGTTGGTTGGACTTTTTATTTAATTCCCTATAAGTCAAGGCATAGAGGGGGGCGCCTGGTGCGGGGTGTGTGTTCTGGTGTGCTTTGTGCCCGGTATCTTGCGCCCGGCCAACCACGGCAATATTGTCCGGGGTCCTCTCCACCTGGTCTTCAAACAATTGATGAAGGGTTTTATCTTTGGGATAATATCCCCGGGTGTCATTAAACTCATACAATATTCTCTCTTTTTCTTCCTGGGTCAATATCTCGATGTCCGATATCTTTTTTCCCGGGTTTTCCATCACCGACGATATGATCTTGTTGAAATATTGAATAAATCTTAAAATGGTTTCTTCTTTAAATAGCCTGGTGCAATATTCGAATGAAAGATACAGGCTCTCTCCCCTTTCAATCACAGTCAGTGTCAGATCAAATTTCGATGTCCCGGGTTCAAAACGATAGGGTTTGATTTTCAAATGCTCTCTTTCTTTTGTCGGTTCGGGCTCATCGAAAATATCCTGGAAAACAAAAATCACATCAAATAAGGGGTTTCGACTCAAATCCCTTTTCACTACTATTTTCTCAACAAGATCCTCGAACTGGTAATCCTGGTTTTCAAAAATGTCCAATGCCCTGGATTTTACTTCATGCAAAAATTCTATAATCGTTTTGTCTGCTTTAGGATAATTTCGCATTGCCAGCATATTGACAAACATCCCGATGATTTTTTCCAGGTCCGCATGCCTTCTACCGGCGATGGGTGTCCCCACCAGGATATCTTCCTGGCCGTTAATTTTAAACAGGAATATATTAAATATGCCCGCTAATAAAAGGAATAATGTCATCCCTTCTGACTGGGCCATTTGATTTAAGAACCTTGTGCTTTCTTCATATAGATAAAAACTGCAGCGGGCTCCTGCAAAACTCTGTATTGCCGGCCTCATATAATCGATGGGCATATCTATTTCAGGTATTTCTCCTTCAAACTCCTTTAACCAGAATTCTTCCTGCCTCTTGAAACTTTCTTTGATGGATTTACTTTGCTGCCATTCCGAATAATCTTTATACTGGAGCCTTAATGCTGGCAATTGGGCATCATTATATAGGGACATAAAGTCATTTATTAATACAGCGTGCGAAATACCATCGGTTATGATGTGATGCAAATCCACCATGAGTATGTGCCTGAACAGGTTAATTTTTATCAAGCCTACCCGTATTAATGGCGCTTTCAATAGATCAAAAGGACGGATGAAATTTTTGATGGGAATCTCAGTGGAGTAAGTTGAGTGGATTTTCTCCTCAGCTTCAATCCCAACATCAAAATCCGAAATCTCATCATATTCAATGGCAAATTCCACTTCCTGGTGAATCCTCTGCACAGAGGTATCTTCTAAAATAATAAACGAAGTTCTCAGGCTTTCATGCCTGTTGAGTAATTTTCTAAAGGTTTCTTCCAACTTTTTCCTATCCACTTCCCCTTCCAGTTCAACCACCACAGGGACATTGTAAGCGGTTGAATTTAAGTTCATCTGCTGCAAAATGTACAACCGCTTCTGGGCCGACGATAGCACATAGTAATCTTTCCGCTCCACCGGAGATATGGCAGCGAATGTTTCCTTTTGGGCTTGCTTAAAAAATTCGGACAAATCTTTTAATACGGGTTTTTCAAATACTTTTCCTAATGGAATGTTTACATTAAACTCTTTGTGTATCCGGGATATCATAGTGGTGGCGTTTAAAGAGTTGCCTCCCAACTCAAAAAAATTATCCCCTATGCCGACTATCCCTGTCTCTAACCCCAATACATCCGTCCATATCTTAACCAATTTTTTTTCTATTTCATTCCTGGGGGCGACATATGAGAGTTGTTTCTCGAATTTGCTTCCTGGTTCCGGTAATTTTTCCCGATCTATTTTGCCATTTAATGTTAATGGAATCTCATCCAGCGGTACCAAAAAATCCGGTATCATATAGGGGGGTAATGCTTGTGACAAATATCTTTTCAATTCATCTCCGTCAATGTCTCTTTTCAAAACCATATATGCGCATAGATATTTATTTCCATCTTTATGGTCCCTGCCAATTACAACCGCCTCTTTTACATTTTCATGGCTCAACAATTGAATTTCAACTTCTGATGTATGGATGCGGTATCCCCTGATTTTTACTTCTTGATCGATTCTTCCACAAAACTCGGTATTCCCGTCGGTAAGCCGTACAGCTAAATCCCCTGACCTGTACATAAGTTCACCGGCCACAAAGGGATTTTTTACAAATTTTTCAGCGGTTAATTCGGGGTTGTTAAGATATCCCCTGGCAAGCCCGCTGCCCGATATATACAACTCGCCGGCAACTCCCATGGGAACAGCCCTATAATGTCTATCCAGTATGTAGATTTTAGTGTTATCTGCTGGAATTCCTATTGATACGGATTTTCGTTTATCATTTTGGGGATTAAATTTATAAATCATACATCCGACTACGGCTTCCGTAGGGCCATATTCATTATATATTTCAATATCTCCATTAAAGTTTTTATAGATATCTCTTGCCAATTGTGTATGCAGTTCTTCCCCTCCAACGATAAATCGTTTGACGCCTGTGAATGGTGGAGCTATTTTTTTACCTCTTATCAATTTTAAATGAGATGGAGTTAATTTTACGATCCCGATGTTTTTATTCTCCACCACTTTTTCTATTAGTAATCTATCCTCTCCTTCATCCCCGTAAACAATAATCGTTTGACCTGTTATCAAGGGGGTAAAAATCGAGGTTATTGTTAAATCGAAGGCTGCGGATGTATAAAAGGGGAAATTGAGACTTTCATTTTTCACATAGTTTTTGGCCGCCCACCATATATAGTTAACCAGGCTGCGATGTTCCACCATGACTCCTTTGGGTTTTCCTGTAGAACCCGACGTATAAATGATATAGGCCGGGTTAGCTGCATTGTTACTAGCGCTGGGGAGAAGTCCCGGTTCACTTTTTGGAATATCCGGGTCATTTCTCAAATCGTCAAGGTAAAATTTTTGATTTACAAATCCTGTTTTATTATCCAGGGATTTATTTGTCAGCAGTAAATCAGCTCCGCTATCTTCAAGCATGTAACCAATACGCCCGGGTGGGAGATTGGGTTCTATGGGCAAATATGCCCCCCCTGCCTTCAATATGCCGAGTATTCCCACAATCATCTCAATGGACCTTCCTGTCATCAAACCGACGATATTCCCTGGGGTTACTCCTCGCGCCTTCAGTATCCCGGCCAGTTGACAGGACTGCTGGTTTAATTCCCTGTAAGTTATACTCCGGAGATTTCCTTCCTCTATTACGGACAACTTATCGGGTGCTCTTTCCACTTGTTCTTCAAATAGTATATGGATTGTTTTATTCCCGGGATAATCCGTGACTGTATTGTTAAAATCAAAAAGTAACTGTCTTTCTTCTTGTTCAGTCAATAAAGAAACAGCGGATAGTCGTATGTCCAGGTTTGAAAGCACTGCCTGTAATAAATATAGGAAATGTTTAATAATTTTTTCTATTGTGCTTTTTTCATAGAGCCGCGAGTTATATTCCACCATTCCTTCAATATATTGGCTTGTTCTCAAGAAGGAAAATATTATATTGGGTTTAACGGGAAAAAGGTATTTCCTATCATGAATATTTTCCAATAATAGAGCCACATCAAATAGGTTGGAGCTATTATGACCGGCTTTCATATGCACATGGTTCAACAATGCTTCAATGGGATAATTTTGATTTTTAATGGCCTCGATGATGGTTTGTCTTACTTTTAATATCAATTCTTTAAAGGTTATTGAATCATGCAGTCGATTTCGTAGTGCCAATATTGTATTGGTGAATTCAACATCGATGTCCTGCTTATCGATGGGGGTAGCGATTATGATATCTTGATTACCGGTATATTTATGAAGTAAAACAGTTAATCCCGCTGTCAATACGATATGCAACTTTGGATTGGAACTGCCGGCTATTTTTTCCAGGAGTGATAAAACGTCCCCGGTGAGTTTAATGGGTAATGAATTAAAGGATTCTTCCGTATTATTTTCTCCTTGAAAATCATAAGGGAAATAAGTCAGGTTCAATTCCCCGGAGAATTTTTCTATCCAATATTCTTTTTCTTTAATGAATTGATTGGCTGCAATTATTTTATCTTCAGGAACAATTTTAACCGTCACAATTTTTCTCCTTTGTACTAAATTTAAGTTGTTTAAAAATCAAAGACATCGTCTTCCTGCCGCATATTCCTGGCAGGAGATGTAATTTTTATTTTTTGGTTTTCATCGATATAATTTTTTTCCCCGATAAGGTCGAGCATTCCCGGCACCGCATTTTCATGTAATTTTTTCCAGCGCTTATCCGCTTCCAGGTGCTCATTCAACGAATAAGGATTAGGAATACCTAACTTCCGGCAGTGTGCTTCAAATCGATGCATTCTCCGGAAGGCTTCCTCCCTCAGGGGGGCAATCCCGGGAGTGTAATACTGGAATAACACCATATTTGATACCTCTTCCGGGTATAATAATTGGATATAATCTCTCCAATCGTTTGCTTTGGCCTGTCGGGAATAATGAACGAGGAAATAATTACATTCAGCCTGGAATATATCATCTTTTAATTCTTCAATCAAATCCAGGGTCTGTTGAAAATCTTCCTCGGTTTCTCCCGGATGGCCGATGACCCAGTATGTTGTGGTTTTAATACCGGCATAAGCCAATGCAGATATACTTGCCTTTATTTGATCGACGGTGATGCGTTTATCCATTTCATCAAGTATTGGCTGTGACCCGCTTTCAGTCCCCAACCGCACGCGGTATAGTCCCCCTCGCCGCCATAATAAGGTGTTTCTAATATCGGCTGACGGTTCATCTACCCTGAAATAGGCGTCATAATAAAGTGAAATGCCTGATTTTACGAATTCATTGGCCAGGTCTGTTGCCGCGGGATTCAATAAGGAATCGGTCATGAAAAAAAGCTGATGACCGTATTTTTTATACATTTTTATCATCTCATCGACAGTCTGGGTGGGATTTTTCAATCGGAATTTCCCGGCAACTTTCGATGTCACACAAAAACTGCATTGATAAGGACAACTGACCGATGCCGTGGCTCCCAGGTAGGGATATTTGGAAAGGTCCAGGTCTGAAAAATCAGGTAAATCTATTTCATGAAAGTCCAGGAATTTCCCTCCAATATCGTCCTTTGTATATACCCGTTGGGTTTCCGGGAGTTCTCCACGTAAATACTGTAGAAAGAGCATTTCACCCTGCCCCAGGATGATCTTGTCAAGGTAATCTTTTGTCGCTTCCAACAGGATTTTAAAGTTGGGTGAATCAGGGGCATGGGTTTCATTAAACGTGCCACCTCCCATCAGGGTTTTAATATGAGGATATCTTTGCTTCGTAAGCCTGAGAACAAACATGGAGGTCGCTATCGTACATTTATACGCCGTAACTCCTACCACATCCGGTTTCTCCTTATCCAGTTGTTGTATAAAATATTTTTCCAGCATGGTATAAAATACTGCCATTATCCTGTTTAACTCATGTACAGCGGACGTTTCGATATTTTCATAATAGGATTTATAGACCAATATTTTCACCGCTTCGACATATTTGTCTTCATCCTGGTGATTCCAATATGCCATTAAATGGCTTTGCAAAACATCGTGGCCGATGTTATTAAAATTCCCCCATTTTTTCCGGGGAATGTGCTTTTTCAACACATCAAAGTAGTCCCTGTAGAAATCAAGGCACTCGTCCTTTACAATTAAATCAACCGTTTTTACTATATATCCCTGTTTCTGAAGAAATGCCTTTAAAGTAGAAATTCCCATTGGGGGTATCATCGGATCCCAGTAAGGTAAAATTGCCAGGAGGATTTTTTTGTTCATTCGTTTTATCTCTATTTATATCTCAAAATTCGAAACTATCCTGGTACTCCTCGAGGGTTTTGGATGTTGTCACGGATAAATCATGAGTAATTGCAATATCTTTTAGTTTAATATTGGTATTTTCCAGGACCTGCTGCAGTACCTCAATGAAGCGGGCTGCCATTTTTTCTACGGTAGTCCTTTTAAATAGAATTGTCGAATAGGTAAGCGATATTGTCACCATGTCACTTCCTTCGTGTGCTGCCAGACGTAAAACGAATTTGCATGTCCGGTCCTCATATTTATAGGGTTTCAGGGTTAATCCGGGGGTCTCTACCACCGGGTGGTCCAGGTTTAAAACCGCAAAGACAACATCAAATAAAGGGTTCTTTTGAGAAATTCGTTGCAGGCCTAATTTGTCCACCAGTTGCTCGAATTGATAATCCTGGTTTTCAAAGGCTTCAAGCGCATTTTTCCCGACATCATTCAGGAAATCCATAAAGGATTTATTTCCTTCAGGTCGATTTCTCATTGCCAACATGTTGACAAACATACCGATTATATTTTCCAGGTCATGATGCCTTCTTCCTGCAACAGGAGTTCCCACTACGATATCTTCCTGGCTGGTGTATTTAGATAACAATATATTCAATACAGCCAACAAAACCATATACAGGGAACTTTTCATTTTCTTTATAAAATCGAGTAACTTTTTTGTTAAATTTTTCTCCAGCATGAGGAAGATGATATCTCCTTCGTCATCATATCCGGAAGATGGTCCTGGAAAATCCAAAGGTAGGTTAAGAACAGGAATATCACCTTTAAACCGGTTTAACCAATATTCTTTCTGATGTTTTATTTCCCCGGATGCAAACAGACGGTTTTGCCACTCTGAAAAACTTTTATATTGTATTTTCAGAGGAGGCAAATCTTTTCCCTCGCCCAGGGCCATAAAATCTGCCGTCAAAATTCCTGAAGAAAAACCATCGGATATGATGTGATGCATATCCACCGTCAATATATGTTGGGTTTCATCTTTTTTTATCAATCCCACCCTCAGCAGCGGTGCCTGAGATAAATCAAAAGCTCTTATAAACTTTTTTATTATATCCTCGATCTTAACCTGCGAATCTTTATAATATTCCACCTCAAAATTCACTTCTTTATGAATCCTCTGGACTGGCTCATCTTCTATCATTAGAAATGATGTCCTTAAACTCTCATGTCTCGATATTAACCGCTTGAAGATTCCAGAGAGAAAACCAGGCTCGATTTTCCCTTCTAATACGACTATTTTCGGTATATTGTAACTTAAACTCTCTTTTCTCATCATATGGGTTACATATAATCGTTTCTGCGCTGAGGAAAGAGCATAATATTCTTTTTTCTCCACAGGTTCTACAGCGGTGTATTTATCTTCTGCGGCTTTTTGTATATGTCTCCCCAGCTCCCTTATGGTGGGCATTTTAAAAATATCTTCTAATTTCAACTTTATGGAGAATTCTTTATGTATCCTGGCTATGATATTAATTGCCGTTAATGAATGACCTCCCAACTGGAAGAAATCATCATCGATTCCAGGTGGAGATTCATCCGATGTGTATCTACCCAGTACCTCAGACCATATCATTGCTAATTTTTTTTCGATCTTATTCCGGGGGGCTGCATATCCGTTTCCAACTTTCAACTCCGGTTCAGGCAGCGCCTTCCTGTCTATTTTTCCATTATGGGTTAAAGGGAGTTTATCTAAGAATATAAAGTAAGTTGGGATCATATAATCGGGAAGCCTCAGGGATAGATATTCTTTTAATCCTGATGAAAATTCCGTTTGGTCGAATAACATGGCACGATGGAGAACAATATAAGCATAGAGAAACATTTCTTTTTTACCTTCATCCGGGTTTCCCGCATCCTTTTCTTTATTGATGATCACAACTTCTTTTATTTTTTCGTGGTTTAATAATTGACTTTCAATTTCTCCTAATTCTATCCGGAATCCCCTGATTTTTACCTGTTGGTCCAGGCGGCCCAGGAATTCAATATGACCTTCCGGCATCCATCGACCGATATCTCCTGTTTTATATATTTTTTCTCCGGGGTTAAAGGGGTTATTTATAAACTTCTCTCCTGTTAAACCGGGGTTGTTTAAATACCCCCGGGCCATACCCGGTCCCCCGACACATATTTCCCCGTAGATGCCCAATGGTTGGATATGATTGGTTTGGTTCAGGATATATATAGTTGAATTCCCGATGGGATTTCCTAGTGGGATTTTAATTTCATAAGTTTTATCCACGGGGAAATATGTAGAAAATGTTGTATTTTCCGTGGGGCCATACATATGAAGGATTTTAAGTTCTTTATACATATTTCTTAGTTTATTAACCCAATAGGGCCGCACCATATCACCGCCCACCAATAAGTACTTTAATCCTGTAAATATTCCAGGGGAATGTTCCATTAATTGATTGAATAACTGCGGGATAAGGTGCAGTATGGATATTTTATTTTCAATAAGGGCTTCTCCTAATTTTCCTGCATCTAAAATGGCCTCCTGGGATAGCAAAAATAATGGGAAGCCGTTCAATAGGGGTGTCCATATTTCAAAGGTGGTAATATCGAATCCGATTGTTCCGGTCAGGAGTAATCGGTCATTTTTTGTAAAGGTAATGAAATTGGGATTTTTGACTAAACGGACGATATTCTTGTGTTCCACGACAACCCCTTTGGGCGTTCCCGTGGAACCCGATGTATACATGACATAGGCCGGGCAGTCAGCGGTATATGCCGGGTTGAATGGGGTTATATCTTCATGGAAATTCTTTTCTTCCATTAAATCAATGATATCTCCACCAAAGCCGATTTCCATTAATTGACCGGCCGGGCTGCCTTTGGTTATTATATGATTTGCATTGGAGTCCTTAAGCATATACCTTATTCTTTCCGGGGGGTACCTGGAATCTATGGGTAAATAGGCAGCGCCTGCTTTTAGAATCCCCAGCAGGGCTGTTATCATTTCCAATGACCGTTCCACCCATAACCCGACAATTGAGCCCGGGATTACGCCTCTTGTTTTTAATATTTTCGCCAGCCGGGTTGAGTTTTGACTTAATTCTTTGTAGGTCATATTGACGTTTACTTTTAGATTTTTTCGTATATTTTCCCAATTCTCATTCACCTGCCGGGTGGCATTGGCATAATATTGAGTAACTTTTGAATTCAATCCTTCATCCATAGAGTAAATATAAGGATAATTATATGTCAATAGGTTGGGGTAGATTTCCTCTTTCAGGTTGAGTTCGCTGTAATACAAAAAATCTTCGAAGGTTTTCGCATAGGAATGCATATTGTAATTTTCACAGGTTGCAACGATGGTGGCACCGGGCTGAGCGTGCAGTCGTCCCCAATCCATTCCTTTAAAACAGGAATATCTCTTTATAATTTTGGCCAGTGCATGTTGACTCAATTGGATATCCTCGAGGGAGAAATAGGGCAGCCCGGTTATGTGGTTGATGACCACCTCGACATTATCATATTGTTCACATCTGGCGAAGAATTCAAAAAGCGCCTCATCTGTGGGCTGTGGTTTTACCAGCTTCATACTGCTGAGCTTCAACCTGTGCCTTTCGGAAAGACTGCATAAATCGATATTGATGCATACGTATTTGAAAGTTTGAGTTACCAGTTCCAAAAAACCCGGTTTCGGCAGCATCCAGAAATAGAATTTGCAGAAATAATCGGATAAATCGATACCTTCCCATATTTGCCTGTAATAATCCAGGGAATCATACAGGGGCAAGTCGAAATCATACATGAAATTGGCGGTATATTTAAGAGACGCGATGATATCCTTCCGAACTTCCTCTATTCCCCGAAGAAATGGTTTGGGTCTATTAAAGGTTTTCGCCTGGACTTCCTGGCAGCCGGCACAATAGATACATCGTTGAGAACACCCTTTCCCGGTATTTATATAAAAATAGGGAGCCAGGAAGGGGTCCAACGGATTAACAAATATCTCATCCAGGTGGGAGAAGTAAAAATCCGAACCACTCTTTTCATCCTGTACATAAGTGATGGGATTAATCACTACTTTACCGTCTTTTTTATAGACACTGTTGGGAATATATTCTTTGCCTGCACATATTTCCAGTAATGGTAATTCTCCATCCCCGGCAATCACATAATCGATGCATTCATACCTGATTATTTCTTCTTTATAAAACGAGGCGGTATTACTTCCCACCACAACGATAATGGCCGGATTATATTCTTTAACTATTTTACAAATCTCAAATACCCGTGCGATATGGGGAAACCATTTCATGCTTATCCCCAGGATTGTGGGCTGTAAATCTGAGAGCAGCTGCCGTACATTTTCTTTTAATGCTGCGGTGGTTCTATTAAAATCATTCCACTGGCAGTATGCGTCAATTCCATTTCTCCTTAAAAAAGAGGCTATATACAGCAGCCCGGTAGAGGCTGGTCCGGGTGTATCACCCAGCAGGAGAACCGTATGTGTTTTTTTGTCTTGCGGTGAATGGGCACTGTGGTTGAATAGAAACTCCTTTTTTCCCGGCTCCTTTTCTGCATCTTTGGTTTCCCGGTAAGATTGCTTCATGTCCATGTTAAAAGGAATATCGACGAACTTCGTGCGGGAATGATAATCGGTAAGTTCGATTAAGTTGGTTCGGAATAATTCCTTGATCAATAAAGCAAATTCGTCGAAGGTGTCGGTGATAAGAAACGCCTTCCTTTCATGGTATACACGGCCGCCGTCCTCTTCGATGACGATCGAGGAAACCAGGAATTCCAGGTTTCTATTTATTAAAGCCGGGAATAATGATTTTAAATTGAAGCTGCCGTCCAGGTATTTCAACAATAAGCGTACGTCCTGGTTGACTGCGGCGTAATTGTTTCGGTGGGTTTTCAGGATGGTTAATTTCTCCAGTTCCTTTTCATTAAAGAAGTTTAAATACCTGAGAAAATTCTTATTTTCAAAACAGAATATATAAGGGTTTTTTTTGAAACAACATTTTTCCAATTCCGGGTAAAAGTTCGGATGACAATGTTTGGAGGTCAATTGGTTATGGATATCGCTTAAATATAGATAATTAGATACGGCTGTTTGATCGGGGGTATTCTCTACCTCTTTTTCAAATAAATCGATCAGGGTTTTATCTTTTGGAAATGCATTTTGGGTGTTATTAAAATCATACAATAATCTTTTTTTCTCTTCTTCAGACAATATTTCTACTGCCTGCAGTTCCAGGTCGAGATCGGGAAGAGCGTGCAGTAACAAACGTTCCAGGTAAATGAGGATTAGATTCACTGTTTCTTCACTGTATAATGATTGATTATATTCCAGTTTTCCTTCGATGTGTCCGGCTGATTTTTTGAAAGAAAAAATCATATTCACCGGGATATGCTCAATATATCTTCTATCATGGATATCTTCCAGTAATATTATGCAGTCAAACAACGGGAAATCACTGGTCCAATCGGAGAAATTTAAATCTTCTAAAAGGATTTCAATGGGGTAGTCCTGGTTTTCCACGGCGTTGAGTATTGTCGTTCTAACCACATTTAATAATTCTCTGAATGTCATATTTTCATTGAACCGGTTTCTTAATGCCAGGATTTTGTTTATATAATTGCCTTCGATGTTCTGCTTATAAATAGGCATACCTACCGTGATGTCCGTTGAACCCGAATATTTGTGCAGCAGTGCCAGCAAACATGCAGTCAATATAATATGAAGCCGGATATCCGAATCGATACTTAACCGGGACAATAATACAAAGGTTTCTTCGCACCACCTGGAGGCAGCGGATTCAAATTTTTTTTCATTGACGCTTATTTCTTGATAGTCATATGGGAAATTAATTTTTGTAATATCCCCCTCCAGTACATGCAGCCAATATTTTTTTTCTTTTAAATGTTGACCTGCCGCAGCTCTTTGTATATCTGAGATAGAGATTTCATTCATATTTTACCTCTTGTTTCCTAAAATTCAAGATAATTATGGGTTTCATGTAAAAAATATTTATCGGCAGCGATTAATTCATGGGATATGTTTATATCGCTTAATTTTATGTATTTGTTTGCCAAAACCTGTGAAATGATTTCCAGGAAATATTTGACGAATCTTTCGATTTTTTCTTTTTTAAACAGTTTAGTACGATATTCGAAGGTGTATAATATTTTTTCTCTTGTATGTCTCCCATAAAGACTTATGTCGAACCGCGACGAGTTGGAATTGAGATAGATTCCCGGGGGTAAGTCGGTGCGATCTCCTATTGATTTTGCCTCCTGCTGTTCATCCATGTGCAGGAAACCAAAACCTATATCGAACAAGGGATTACGGTTGGCGGATTTCTTTATCTCCAGTAAGTTGACAATATCTTCAAATTGAAGGTCTTCATTCTCAAAGGTTTCGAGCGTCCTGGCTTTAACCTCATGGAGAAATTCAACAAATGTTTTTTCACTGGTTGGAAAGTTTCTCAGGGGGATGGTGTTTACAAACATGCCGATTATTTTTTCTAAATCAGCATGTTTGCGTCCTGCTGTCAGCGTTCCGATTATTATATCTTCCTGTCCACTTATTTTGGCCAGGAAAACATTAAATATACAAATTTGCACGAAATACAGCGTTGAATCCTCTTGCAATGCCAGTTGTTTCAATGCTGTGGTTTCTTCTCTGCCTAAAGTAAAGCGGATGGATTGCCCTTCAAAATTTCGAACTTCTTTCCTTGGGTAATCAATGGGCAAATTTACCGTCGGGATTTCCCCGGAAAATTCCCTGAGCCAATAATCTTTTTGCTTGCTGATAACATTTTGCTGTATGGCACTGTTTTGCCACTCCGAATAATCTTTATACCGGAGTTTCAACGGGGGTAATTCTTGCCCTTCATACAATGCTAAAAAATCATCTAGCGATAATTGTTGAGAAATCTCATCCGATATGATGTGATGCTGATCCACCAGGAGTAAGACCTGTCCGGACCTGGTTTTTATCATTCCCACGCGCATCAATGGGGCTCTGGACAGATCAAAAGGTCTTACAAAATTGCCGGTGATATTTTCAATTTCCTCACCTGGCAATATCTGATCGGAATAATGATACTCTATTTTAAATTCTACGTCACCATGTATTTTTTGTACAGGTCCAACATCCTCTATTACTTGAAATGATGTTCTTAAGCTGTCATGTCTTTTTATTAACTTTTTTAAGGATGCTTCCAATTTTTCAGCATCGATGCTTTCAAATTTAGCTATAAGCGGCATATTATAGACTGTATTTTGGGGTTCCATTTGCTGGATGAAATACAATCTCTTCTGGGCGGATGACAGCACATAATAATCCTTTTTTTCTGCGAGGGTAATCGAGGTAAATTTCTCTTCCATGGCTCCCTTGATGTATTCCGCCAGACTTTTTATTTCAGGTGATTTGAACACTTCACTCAGGGGTATTTTCATATTGAATTCTTTGTGAATTTTCAGTACCATTACCGTTGCGTTTAAGGAATGTCCACCCAGGTTAAAAAAATTGGAATCGATGCCGATCATATTCTGTTCAATATTCAATATTTCAGACCAGAGTTCTGCCAATTTTTTTTCTATTTCATTTCGCGGCATCGTATTGCCTGCCCCCAGGGTAAAATCCGGTGCAGGTAACGCTTTCCTGTCTAACTTCCCATTCGGGCTCAGGGGTATTCTCTCTAAGGGAACAAAAAAAGAAGGCAGCATATAATCCGGCAAAGATTGAGAAAGCATATTGCTTATTTCGGTTATGTCTAAGGTCTTGCCCGAAACAACGTAGGCGGCCAAATACCTATCCCCTTTTTCATCTGCTCTATCTATTACCACTGCTTCTTTTATATATTCGACACTCTTCAGGCGACTTTCAATCTCCCCGGTTTCAATGCGATGGCCCCTGATTTTAACCTGGTGATCGATCCGTCCCAGGAATTCAATATTACCGTCCGGGAACCACCGGGCCAGGTCACCGGTTTTGTAGATACGGCTGACAACTGACAGCTCACCGCTCCCAGGAAACTTTACGTCTCCCTTCATCATTTTCCTATCAACTACGAACCATGAGCTGTGAGTTAAAATAAATTTCTCTGCGGTTAACTCGGGCCGGTTTAAATACCCCCTGCCCAGACCAATACCGGATATCCATAATTCCCCGGGAATTCCCATGGGTTGGATATTTAAATGTTTACCCACGATGTACAAGCAGATGTTGTCGATGGGTTTACCGATGGGTATGGTTGTATATTCCGATATCACTTGCGGGGGGCAATCAAAATAAGAGACATCTACCGCGGCCTCTGTGGGACCATACAGGTTTATCAGATCGATTTGATGCGCCTGCTGTAAAAGCTTATTAAATTTTTCAGCATGGTCCGTTTTTAGGGCTTCTCCACTGGAAAATACCCGCTTTAAATAAGCTGAATGAATTACATTCCCCGGATATTCCAGGTAGTCCAGGAAAACATTTAACATGGAGGGAACAAAATGAATCGTGGTTATTTTGTTTCTCTCGATGGTTTTTATTATTACTTCGGGATTCTTCTCCCCACCGGGTTCTAACAGGCAAACACAGGCCCCGTTAAAGAACCACCAGAATAATTCCCAAACAGAAACATCAAAGGTAACGCTGGTTTTCTGGAGGATCATATCGTTTTCACCCAGGGGGTAAAATCGCTGCATCCAATTTAACCGGTTAACCACGGATCCATGCTGGAGCATCACCCCTTTGGGTTTCCCGGTGGAACCGGAGGTGTAAATAACGTAAGCCAGGTTCCCTGGTTTTGCATTTATACTCATACCGGCCCTGGCGGTTCCAAATTGCCGTAACCGATTTAAATCCTCCTGGTGTTTTCTTTTTGTTGTGATTGAGTTCTTTTTTGATCCGGTTTTATCGATGCTCAATAATGCGTCATACCGGAATTTGGTCAACTCATTTTCCAGGGTATAAATCTTACGGCTGAAATCCACGCCGCTTATCCAGGGAACCTCGGCGGCAAGATCTTCAATAAATCCCCGGGATACAAACAATTCCGATGACCAATCGGTTTTTGTTTTACCGGTATAACCCGGGTTAGCCATCTTGAAGGCCATTGTCTCCCGGGTAAGGTCATCTTTCAAATCATGATCCATTATATCACCCAGGAAGAGGTATCCTTTCCCGGTTAATAAAGACATACATTTGTGGAGTACGATGTGAAGATAATTGTGGCCGTGGAAAGCATGAATGACACTGTTTAAAATAATCAGGTCAAAATCTTTTTGCTCGATTTGATCGATTTCATGAGCGGGGATACAGGCCAGTTCTATATTCACATGTCCCTCTTTTTTGTTTCTTTCCTTATTCTTTCGGATGATGACCTGGGAGAGGTCCGTACCGTAATATAAACCAACCTGGGGAGCAATTCGATACATGGTGATACCTGAAGCGCATCCGATCTCCAATACCCTCATTTTTTCATGGAGAAGGGGTGATAATTTGGTCAGTATATTATCGGCGTATTCGTCCATTTCTTCCCTGCTGAAAGGTTCTCCTGTATAACTATTGACCCATCCGCCCCCGGTGATGTCATCCGTGGAAGTCTCTCCCACATATTCCCAGAGTTTTTTATCCATCAATTCATTTTGTTCGATTTCCTTTTCCCATTGAATATGGGTGCTGTCCATACATAAATATGTATTGAAATGCCTACATTCCCACTGCAGCCGGTTAAGCATGCGTACAAATTTCTTTTGTGAGATGATCACTTCTATTTTTGCATCATTGATGATGGTTTTAATTCTCTTTTCCGGGTAAGATACCCCCAGCGGGACGTAAGCCCCCCCTGCTTTCAATATTCCCAGGATTCCAATCATAAGATGGCTGGACCTTTCCATTAAAATACCCACCGGCACATCCGGGCCGATGTTTTTTTCCAGGGCCAAATAATTGGCCAGTTGGTTGGCTTTTTCATTGAATTCTTTGTAAGTTATATGAATACTTTTATTTTCTCCTCCAACAACAGCAATTTTATGAGGTGTTTTGTCAACTTGCTCTGTAAATATTTGATGAATGGTTTTATTGTCGGGATATTCCATGCCTGTATGATTAAATTCAAGAAGTATTTTCCTTTTCTCCTCCCCCGGTATGATTTCTATCCCCGATAATGTCTGCCGGGGGTTCGATGATATCGAAAATATTATATTCTTGAAATAATTAATAAATCGTTCGATGGTCGTCTTTTTAAAGAGTTTCGTGCAGTATTCAAAGTGAAATTTCAATTCATTTTCCCCTTCAAAAGCCGAAAGAGATAGATCAAATTTCGAGGCCCTTCGTTCAAAATTGTAAGGTTCTACTTTCAATCTGTCGATTTCTTGGTCAGGCAGCACTCTCACCCCTGAGGCATCAAACATATTCTGGAAAACAAACATCGCATCAAATAAAGGATTTCGCCCCATATCCCGTTCCACCGGCAATTTTTCCACCAGTTCTTCAAACTGGTAGTCCTGGTTATTAAACGCTTTTAATGCTTTTTCTTTTACGTTGTCCAGGAATTTCACAAAGGGCATATCTCCCAAAGAATTGAGGCGTACTGCCAGTGTGTTGACGAACATCCCGATGGTCATATTCACTTTGGTATGCCTGCGGCCGGCAATCGGTATGCCCACCACGATATCTTCCTGGCCGCTTACCCTCGACAAGAATGCGGTATAAATCGTTAGTATTACCATGAACATAGTGGAACCGCTTCTTTGACTCAACCGGGTTAAGGCATTTGTTTCTTCGGCGCTTAAGTCGAAAAAGACGGTATCTCCTTCAAAACTCTGGATGGCAGATCGCGGATAATCCCAGGGTAAGTTTAGTAAAGGAATTTCTGACTCGAACTCCCGGATCCAGTATTCTTCCTGGTGCTTTATCATATTTTTCAATGCAGGACACTCGTGCCATTCGGAATAGTCCTTGTACTGGATTTCTACAGGTGGTAATTCTTTATCACGGTAAAGCAAAATAAAGTCCCGGTTTAATAAAATTTGAGAGGTTCCGTCTGTTATGATGTGGTGTATGTCAATCGCCAGGATATGATGGCGTTCTCCTGTTTTTATCAATCCAACCCGCATCAGCGGGGCTTTTGATAAATCAAAGGGCTTTATAAACCCCTTGATAATTTTTGGTAAGGCCGAAGCGTCTGCAAGATCTACATATTCAATCTTAAATTCCACATGGTCATATATCTTCTGATAGGGCTCTTCATTTATCATTTCAAAGGAGCTCCTCAAACTCTCATGCCTGGATATCAGCTTTTTAAAAGTATCTTCCAGCTTGCTTATATCTATTTCTCCTTCCAATGCAAGTACATACTGAACATTGTAACTGATATTATTGATTCCCATTTGCTGTAATACGTACATCCTTTTCTGGGCCGATGACAATACATAATATTCTTTTTTTTCCACCGGTTCCAACTTTGCATATGTATTTTTTCCGGCATGCTGCGTAATATATTGGGCAAGTTGATTTATCGTAGGCCTGGTAAAAAATTCTCCAACAGGAACGTCCACTCCTGATTCTCTATGAATCTTAGAGATAATCACCATTGCTTTTAACGAATCTCCACCCAATTGGAAAAAGTCGTCATGGATTCCCATCTGGTGGAAACCGAAAAATTCTTCCCATATTTTAGCAAGTTTTTTTTCCGTTTCGGTTCCCGGTGCAGTATAAGTAAAATTCAATTGAGATACGCTTTTTCTCTGTTCCCCCGGGAAAACCGGTTCGAGAGTTTTTACCCAACGACAGTTATTGCGGTAGGCCACGAAAATATCGCTTTCGGGGGTATCCTGCGTTAATTCAGCCAGGAGGTTTTCTACCGGTTGGTCTTCTCCCGGGGAAACCGGGCTGTATCTATCGATATCTATACTGCGGCAGTTTATTCCGGGATATTCAAGAGGTATAACCTGGACAGCACTCATTAAAACCGACTTTTGCGGATACAGCCAATCTCCCCCGGTAACTTCCTGCATTCCATTGGTCAAAACCACCACCCGGGTCTCACCACTCACTTGCTTCCCAAAAGCCCTGGCCAGGTATAAAAGATTGTTAAAACCGGTACCCACTTCTTTATCGATGTTTTCTTGCCCGATTCTTAAATCCTGTTGGCTGCTTTTTTGGTGTTTCGTAACATTTGATAAATGCAGGATGTGTTGAGGAATTTTATCCATTTGCCGGAGTTCATCGCGCAGTGTATGATAATCGTTTTCCCGGGAGGGATCAATTGTAAATTCGCTGTCCCCGGTTTTTGCAAAAACCGTTCCTTCGGTGATAACCACAACCCCATGCCCGTCACTTATCAACCTCCCGGCCAATTGCTCCCCGATACCGCATCCATCTCGAAAGATCAGCCAGTTGAATTTATCACCTGACTGACTACTGGTTTTTTGTACTGGAATTGGAGAGCGTTTCCATGAGGAGACATAAAACCAGTCTGCTGTATCAGCCTTTTTATCGGGAGATAATTTTCTTACTAATTTCTCCTGGCCGATATTGAAAGGGTCCCTGTCAATCCAGTAATCGTTTTTTTCAAAAGGGTAGGTAGGTAAAGGTATGCGATGCCTTTTTTCCCCTTCATGAAAACCGGTCCAATCGATTTTTATCCCATAAAGCCACAATTGGCCGATTTTACTCATCAAGTAAGAAGTATCGGGTATATTTTCTTTGGGATGCCGTATGAGATTGACAATCCAGTCCCCGGGTTTTTTATCTTTATGCTGCTGGACAAATGTACTCAATGTCCGGCCGGGACCGACTTCAACAAAAATAGAATTCGATTCCTTTAACAACTCGGTAAGACCCCGGGCAAATCTTACCGTATGCCGTATATGCCTTGCCCAATACCGGGGATTTGCAGCTTCTTCCGCGCTTTGCCATATTCCTGTCAAATTCGATATAAACGGGATTCCCGGTTTATTAAAAGCAATCTTACCTGCTTGCTGTTCAAATTCTTTTAGTATGGGCTCCATCATTCTCGAATGAAAGGCATGGGAGGTATGAAGTAATTTCGCTTCATATCCTTTTTCTTTTAATTTTTTGGTAAAGACGTCGATCGCTTCATAAGAACCGGAAACAACACAGCTTGATGTGGTATTTACTGCTGCCAATGCCAGGTCCGGATTTAATAACGGTTCTATTTCTTCTACCGGGAGCGGTACACTTACCATCGCTCCCCCTGGCATTTGCCGGATTAATTTTCCTCTTAAAGTGACAAGGGTTAAAGCGTCTTGCAGTGAAAAAACCCCGGATAAGCAAGCAGCCGCATATTCGCCGATGCTGTGACCCATCATGGCATGAGGTTTTATTCCCCATTTCATTAATAATTTGGCCAGGGCATACTCAATAACGAAAAGCAGCGGTTGAGTGATTTCGGTCTGGTCGATATAGGACTCATAGGATTTATTGGTCGTATAGGACCTATTGGACCTATAAAACGGGTAAAGAATATCCTTTATATCATTCCCCATTATGGGTTTTAGGAT
Source organism: Candidatus Aminicenantota bacterium (assembly GCA_020355945.1). The sequence continues at coordinate 4,721,581 of CP070627.1, forward strand.
TTCAAAACAGCGGTCCATTTCTTCTCGAAATACCGGTTCACTATTATACAATTCCAATCCCATATTCACATACTGTGCCCCCTGTCCGGGAAACAAAAATATGATTACAGGATCTTCGTCTCCTGGTACAGCCGAAAATACCTTCCCCGGGTCACTATCGGTTAAATCGTCGATTAATTCATTCGCATTGGCAGAGACCGCCATTCTCCTGTATGGCCAGGTCTTCCTGCCCACCTGTAATGTATAAGCAACATCTGCCGGGTTTAGACCAGGATTTACCGGATTTTCACGATTATCATGACTTAAAAGATTATTTTGAAAATATTCTACTAAATTTATTGTCATTTTCTCCAGTGCTGGTCGGGTTTTGGCGGATAATAGGATTAAATGATATTTTCTTGAGGTATGGTCATTAAACAAGGGGGCAAGCCCCCTTGTCCCCCCGGGAGCCTCTTCAAGAATGGCATGGGCATTGGTGCCGCCGATGCCAAATGAACTGACAGCCGCTCTTAAAGGGTATTTGTCGTTTTTCCACCCGGACAATTTTGTATTCACGTAAAAAGGGGTGTTTTCAAAGTCAATCTCCGGGTTTGGATTTTCAAAATTTATCTGTGGTGGTATTAACTTATTTTCCAGGCAAAGAACGGTTTTAATAAAACCGGCAACCCCGGCGGCTGCATTTAAATGACCGACATTGCTTTTGACAGAGCCGATGGCATGAGAACCTTTTTTACTTTTATAGAACGATTTCTTCAACGCCTCGATTTCAACCGGGTCTCCCAGCACTGTCCCGGTACCATGGGTTTCGATAAAACCAATACTCTCGGGTTCAACCCCTGCCGCCAGTTGCGCGGCTTTAATTACCTGGGCCTGGCCTTCTATACTGGGGGCGGTAAACCCAACTTTTCTAAAGCCGTCATTGTTAATAGCGGTTCCTAAAACAACGGCATGAATACAATCTCCATCCGCTAATGCATCAGCTAACCTTTTTAAAACCACGCACCCCCCGCCATCTCCAAATATCGTGCCTTTTGCCCGGCGGTCAAAAGCCCTGATATGTCCATCCGCAGAAAGAAGCATCCCCTCTTGATACAAATAACCGGATTTCTTTGGCAGGGAAACGGATACTCCACCGGCTAACGCCATATGACATTCCCTGGCCAACAACCCCTGGCATGCCATGTGTATCGTGACCAATGAAGTTGAACATGCCGTTCGCATGGAAACACAGGGACCGGTTAAATTGAGTTTATAGGCCAGCCGCGAACAAAAGGATTGATTTAAAAGCCCGGCCTCAAATTGTTCCAACAAATTGTTTTCTCGGTTTAACAAGGTTTTTTCCATTCCATAAAAATTGGGAATATTTCCTGCATAAAGACCGATTAATCCATTATAATCGTAGGGATTATACCCGGCAGACTCCAGGCCTTCCCACACACATTCAAAAAAAATACGCGATTGCGGGTCCATCACTTCGGCTTCCCTGGATGTAAAATTGAAAAAAGAGGCATCAAATGATTCTATATTTGCAAGCGCACCCTTTGCTTTGACATAGGCCGGATGATTTAATAAATCCTCTCCTATACCCAACGCCATTAATTCCTCATCTGAAAAAAAGGAGATTGACTCAACACCATTTTTTAAATTTTCCCAGAATTCATTGATGCTGCTGGCCCCGGGAAACCTCCCGGCCATTCCAATTACCGCTATTTCCTCCTTGCTTCCCTCTCTCTTTTGCCTTGTTTGCATCAAGTCGCATTTCTCCTCGACGGGACCTTCATTATCCCCCTGCTGATTCAAGTAATTGGCCAGGGCGTCAATGGTGGTATGTTCAAATAACTTTACAATGGGAATATTCCTGTTTAGCAATTCCGTTAATTTATTATTTATCTTTACAATGTCAAAGGAATTACCTCCAAGGTCAAATAGATTATCATATATCCCAACTCGTTCCAGTCCTAAGACCTCCTTCCAGGTGTCAGCTATTATTGCTTGCATATCTGTTTGCGGGGCCTCATAGGTTACGTTAAATTGTAAAGGTTCCTTGTCCAGCTTACCAAGGGCCTTTCTATCCACCTTCCCACTCCGGGTATAAGGCATGGATTCCAGTTGGACAAAGGACGTAGGTATCATGTAATCGGGTAATTCCCGGGACAAAAATTCCCGTAGTTCCGCAGCCTTCATTTTTTTTCCAGCAGTGATAAAAGCGCATAAATATATATCCTGGGATCCGGTTTCTTTGGGTACCACCGCCGCTTCCTGGACATCTCCTATTTGTAAGAGAGAGGTTTCGATTTCGCCGGTTTCCACGCGGAATCCCCTGATCTTGACCTGGTGGTCTTTGCGCCCCATCATCTTAATGGTACCGCGGCCCGTTAGCCGCCCCAAATCCCCTGTCAAGTAGAGACGGCCCAATTCATCATCATGGATAAATACATGTTCACCGCTTTTTTCATCTCGCCAATATCCCGGTGCAATATAATCCGAGCCCACTACAATTTCCCCTACACCCATGTCTTCCACGATATCCCCATCTTTATCCACCAGAAAAATTTCCGTTTCATCCAGCGGTTCTCCTATGGATACATCATCGAACCTGTCTCCTGGTGAGATCGTACAAATACTGTTAACGGATGATTCGGTCTGGCCGTAGACGTTGGCCAGGGCGGCATTGGGAAAATGGGATTTAAACAATTCAAGGTCATGCGGCCGCAGCGCTTCTCCCCCCAATAACACCCAGCGAATATCATTAAAACACTCTTTCCCGGTTAATCCCCCGGTAAAAAACCGGAATAACGACGGTACCGAATGCCAGATGGTTATTTTTTCTTCTTTTAAAAGATTGTAAATCCCATTGGAATTGGAGTCAATTTTAATAGAATAGGGGTATAGGCAGGCGCCGGTTAGTAATGCGGCAAATATATCCTGGCCGGCACCGTCATGGCTAAACGCAGAAAATAGTGTCATCCGGTCTTGTCCGGTAATGGAAAAGCGCTGCACCCAATTGCGGACATAATAGAGCACATTTCGATGCGTTTGCATCACCCCTTTGGGTCGACCGGTGGAACCGGAGGTATAAAGAATATAGGCGGGTCTGTCTCCTGATGCTTCCCTCTTCCTATTGAACCCGGGATTCTCACTGCTTATGCTGTCAATATTTAAAATCCGTATGCTGCGGTGGATTTGCCCGGCCAATTGTTCCGCCAACGGGACATATTTAGTATTGGTTAGTATTAAAGAGGAACCCGAATTCTCAAGCATATACGCCAATCGGTTTACAGGGTAAGTGACGTCAAAAGGGACATATATCCTGTCGGCTTTTAATGTGCCGATTACACCGACAATCATATCGGTGCCATGCTCAAACAGCAGTATTGCCCCTCGCTCTGCTGCCTTGCCGGCCTTCTCATCACCTGGAATGATCTCATTGGCAACCCGGTTGGCAAAGCAGTTCAATTCACCGTAGGTAAGGGATTTATTTCCTGCTTTTACCGCTGCTTTTTCAAAGAATTTTTCAACCTGTTCTTCAAATTTTTCTATTATCATTGAATTACCTCCTTTGTTTAACATTCGATTTATCATTCATCCACTTCAAAAACGGCACTTACCGATGCTCCCTGGTGGCAATTAATCACCCCTTTATTGCTTTCCCCGGGCATTACCCGCACCCATGCCCCGGTATATTGGGAGCCGAAAATAAAAAAGCCCCATGCCATATCATGATATTCGTATCCATCACCCACCTGGTACACCCCGGGAGAGGACTCCACCAATTCCTGGACCACCCACGTTTTCTTATGAAGTGCGGTTTTTACACATTCTTCCCATTGGTGGCTGGAGGTCTTATTGCCCACCCGGATGCCTTTCCCCCCATATCCCAGGCCTGGTTTAATCACCAGGCCCTCCTGGTGGGAAAGCATAAAATGTTCCAGGTCATGGACGGTTTCCCCCCTATAAGTGGTGGGACCAGGGCTGGTTTTCCGGGTCCAGGGCACATAGGTATCGATGATTTTCCTGTCTTCATCCGTGAAAACAGCATTGCTCACGGGATCGGAGAGCACTGCCAGGTTCAACTTGTTGGACAATAAATCGGTAATCGGTCCGTTAAACAGACAGATGTTACCGGCTTTGAACGCGTCCATTACTTCAAGCGATACCAGGCCATTATAGGTTTCTATGACCCCATGAATTTTCTTTCCTTTATAAAAAATACAACTATCCACCAGGTTCAAATCCGGGAAATCACAGAATAATACTTCACCCTTTAAGGATTTATCCACCTGCGGCAATATTTCTTTATATAACTGGCTTAAATAACCCCCGGTGGATTGCATCCAGTTTCTTTCGTCAACCTCCTCCTCATACCCCTTAATCACCAAAACGATATTCAACTCACTCTCATTCCCGGAATGCTTTCCCTGGCAGCATCGAATGGCATGCTGCAGTATCAGGCCCAATAAATTTTCATTTTTTGTTTTCACGGCGTATTCCTTTAAAAACCGCACTAAAATAGGTGTATTCAAATAAAGGGATTCCCAGATGGGGATTTGCCAGCCCCCCAGGCTGGGGGAAACATTGTACTCAAGACATTTTAACCCACTGGAAGCGATAAGAAAATCCCCCCTGCCCACCAGGTTCTCGATATGATCCTCGGTGACCCCCTCCAGTTCAAAATCCAGTATCTTTACCGGGGTCTGATAATAGGCACTCATCTTTTGAAGATCATAGTTAAACACCCTGCCGGGTATTTGTTTAATAAGATTAAACAATTTGACGCCCGCCTCCCGGAACTCCGCTTTGCTTTTGGCGCTGATAAACGTGGGCCAGGGCTGCAGCCTGAATAAATCATCGTTCAACTCCAGTATTTGAAAGTTCGACTTTTTGAAACACCCGGGATTCCTTTCAACATAATCCAGGAAATCGATATTGACCTTTGACAACCTTTGTTGGGCTTCCTTCACCTCTTTTTTTATATTCAGACCATTCCCGGCTTTTTCCTCTTTTTCCGGTAATTTATCTTTTAACCCACGCCGGATGTTTTTCTTTTTTTTCGATATGCAGTAGTCCTTTGCTTTTTTCCCCGGGTCCCCGGATATCTTTTCCAGGATCCGGGTAAATAAGCGCATGATCCTCTCAATGGTTTCGGGCCTGAACAGTTCTCTGAAATAATGACATGATATCTGTATCGCGTTTTTATATTCGGTAAGATAACAGACCATATCAAATTTGGTTTCTTGCACCTCTTCGCTGTGATAACTACTTAAATCCGTTAACGGTTCCCATTGGCTGATACCGACATTTACCATATTGAAAAATACATGGATTTCCGGGTATTTCATCTTCAATTCACTAAAGATCAATTCCAGGGGATAGCCCTGGTATTCAAGCACATCAAAGGTATTGGCTTGAAGGGCCCTGAATAAATCAATAAAGGGTTCATCCGTATTTACCCGGTTGCGCAGCAGCAGGGTATTGACAAACATGCCGACGACGTTTTTCAATTCCCAGTGCTGCCTGGCTGCCGCCGGTACTGCCATGAGAATCTCTTCCTGGCCGGTGATATGAGAAAGTAATATATTGAAGCTTGCCAGGAGCACCATGAAAAGACTGCCCTTCTGCTCCCTGGCAAAAGAACGCAGGCCTGCGGTGGTCCCTTCCTCAATCACAAAACTATAAGCGGAACTCTTTTTATTGTGTAAACCCCTGGAACCAGGAGAAAAATCATAAGGTAAGTCCAATACCGGGAGGGTTCCACTTAAATAATTCTTCCAGAATTCTTTTGCCTTCCCCATTTTTTCTTCATCGGCCAACAAACGATTATGCCAGGCCGCATAATCTTTATATTGGACCCTCAGCGGTTCCATTTCGCAGGTCATCCCTTTTTTATGGGCGTCATAGAGTCGGTGAAACTCCTGTCTTAATACCTCCAGGGACCATCCGTCGGAAATAATATGATGCATATTAAATATAAAATCATATTGGTCTGCATTCCACTTTACCAATTTGGCCCTGAAAAGGGGGCCGGCCTCCAGGTTAAAAATATGAGAGAATTCGTCCATTAATAACCGGCTGCGCCTTTTTTCCTGCACTGCTGCATCCAATTGCGACCCGTCTATCACTTCAAAATCCAAATTTAAACGGTTCACCGGTTCAATCACCTGTACCGGTTCATTATTTATCTCTTTAAACGACGTTCTGAGACTTTCATGCCTGGTTATTATTTTCTCCAGGACCTTCCTGGCAATAACCTCATCAACCACTTCATACAGGGTAATTTTTACGGGCATGTTAAAGGCGGAGTTATGGGGTTCCAGGTTGTTTATATACCACAATCGCTTTTGGGAATATGACACCTCATAATATGCTTTTTTCGGCTGTTTTTCCATTTCTCTAAAACCGACGATTTTACTGTCTTGAATTAAGCTGGCAATCGCGGCAATAGTGGGAGATTGAAATAAATCTTGAATAGTGATTTCAACCCCGAAGGCATTCAGTACTCCATTGACCACGGCCACTGCTTTCAACGAATGCCCCCCGATGTCAAAAAAATTATCATATATGCCAATGGGTGAAGTATTCAATTCTTTTTCCCATATTTCCACCAGTTTAGCTTCCATTGCATTTCCTGGGGAGACAAATTCTTTTCCTGCCCTGGTGTTTGCAGGTTCAGGAAATGATTTCCTGTCAATTTTCCCGGTGGGCCCCAGGGGGATGGCATCAACCTGTACAAACCAGAAGGGGATCATATAATCAGGCAGTTCTTGCGACAAATATTCTCTTAATTCCCTTGAAATAGTGCCCGCTTCGGCAAACACACCCTGCGGAACAATATAAGCACAAAGA
>CP070627.1:4728523-4732355 GCA_020355945.1 Candidatus Aminicenantota bacterium
GCCCAATATCAAAGTTATTATTTCCATACGGGAGGATTACCTGGGTCAATTGGAGGAAATGTACGAAGATATCCCGGGTATACTTCACCATCGTTTACGGCTGCTGCCATTAAGCCGTGAACAGGCCAGGCAGGCGATCCTGGAACCGGCCCGGGTCCAGGATCAAGCCATTAAGGCTGCTCCTTTGGATTTTAAGCCCGATGCCCTGGAAATGATACTGGATTTTCTTTGCAAACCAAAAGACAGGGACAGCAGTCGGATAACTCACGGCGTAGAGCCGTTTCAACTGCAACTGTTGTGCCGTCACCTGGAAGAAAAAGCCCGGCATAAGCCCGATGAAAAAAAAGGAGAGATAGAGAAAGCTGACCTTGGCGGTGAACCCGGCATGAAAAAGGTTTTACAAAATTACTATGAAGACCGGTTAAAAGAATTAGGCCCGGTGTGGAAAAGGAGGCGGGTCCGCAAACTGTTTACCAGGGGTCTGATCACTCCGTCAAATCGCCGGTTGAGCCTCGGTGTGGAAGATATCGAAAACAGGTTTAAAATCAAAAAGGGTCTCCTGGATGACCTGGTAAACCACCGCCTCTTACGTTCCGAACCCCGTCTCGGCAGCCCTTATTATGAGTTGAGCCACGATTCATTAATAGAACCCGTCAGGAATTCTCAAAAGAAAAGCAGGACCAGGAACTTATGGATGACAGTAGGAATAGGCTTCTTATGCGTATTATTCATCATTGCATATTTTTCCCCATTCAAAAAAGAAGAAATTTATTCCATTAGTCAAACTTTATCCATTAGTCAAACTAAAACACACAAAGCTAAAATTGAGATTGTAGAAATTGGTCCTGAAGATGCTGTTACTCATTATTATAAAGGCTTTGAACAATCTCTCCAGGGGAAGTATGAGGAAGCGATTAAGAGTTATGAAAAAGCCACAAATTTAAGAAAATATTATGTCGAGGCTTACAATAATTGGGGAAATGTGCTCTATACACAAGGGAAGTATAATGAAGCAATTGAGAAATTCAACACGGCTATAAAAATCGACCCTGATTATGTTGATGCGTATAACGGTTTAGGATCGATTTCATATAAGAACAAAGAATATGACGAAGCAATTGACTACTACGAAAAAGCCATAGATATTAATAAAGACTATCCCTATGCTTACAGCAATTTAGGAGCTGTTCTAATAGAAATTGGGAACTATAAGGAAGCAATAGAAAATTTCAAAAAAGCCATAGAAATTAAAAGAGATTATCTCGATGCTTACAATCATTGGGGAGATGCGCTCACTGCACAAAAGAAGTATAACCAGGCGATTGAAATATTCAACCAGGCTATAGACATCGACCCTGGTTATGTTTATGCTTACAACGGGTTGGGAGTAGCTTCATATGAGATGAAAAAATATGACGATGCAATGAAATACTGGAAAAAAGCCATAAGAATTGACCCTGGTTTTGCCAAGGCTTACTACAATATGGGATTGGCTCTGAAAAAACGCGGAAAGAATGAGGAAGCGATTGAGAAGTTCAAAAAGGCTATAGAAAGCGACCCTGATTTTCTTTATGCTTACTATGATTTAGGAATGACTTTATATGAGATGGGAAACTATGACGAAGCAATTAACTACTTCCAAAAAGCCATAAAAATCGATCCTGGTTTTGCCAATGCTTACTACGAAATAGGAATCATACTCCTGTATCATAAAAAGGATTATAATAAGGCGATTGAGAAATTCAACAAAGTCATAGAACTTGAACCTAAGGCTGCTGATGCTTATCTTTACAAGGGATATTCCTTATATCATCTAAAAAACTACAGTGAATCGATAGAAAGCTTTAAAAAAGCTGTAGAAATTTGTCCCCTACCCGGTTACAAAACTGAATATGTTGAGTTCAGTTTGCTTACCGGTCATGTTGAAGAAGCTTTTTCCCTGGCAAAGAAATATTTGAAAGAAAAAAATATTCCACAAAAAAATAAGTTGATCATGCAGTTTATTGCCATTACCTCACTACTATTCCAGGGAAAACAGCCGGATGCTGCTGAATGTGATGAATTGATCAAGTACTATAAGTCCCTTCCCGAGAAGTCCCATCCCGAAGGTCCCTTAATAGAATGGGATTTTGGTGAAATAAAAGAGTTTGTAAACAAAGCCACAGACAATAAGTTGACAATTAAACAAGCAGAGCGGTTATCTAAGCTAATTACCATCCTGGAATCATCAAAAAAAGTACCAGAGAAAGAGGAGAAAAAGCTAAAGGAACTTTGCGGAATTGAGAGTAATAATATAAGCCCGTAAACTATTCCCTACATTCTGACAAAGCCTCTTTTTTGCAAGATTTACCATTTACCGTCACTTTAACCATGTCGCCTTTGCCTGCTTTTAACTCACTACAGGAAATACAAAACGAGCCATCAGCTTCTGCGGTGCCAGACGAAGTTTGCCCTTTGAATGAAATCAAAACTGTCGCTCCACCAAGTACGGCCCCGGGATCACCAATGCATTCCGATTTATTTGTTCTAACCTGGAAACAAATCTTAGAACAATTAATGGCGTGCACAGGAATAAACTCAGAGGTAGGGGATTTCCTGGTACTGGATTTCCTATTGATTGCCAATACCGATACTTCCTCCCACAGTTACTTCACAACCGTTAATAGGTGTGCCCGGTGGCCTATGTCTAATTGGTTCTGGACCATAAACAATTCCATTATTATCTTTCCCCATAAAGCGCCGCATTTCCCCTATGTTCCCATTTTCATCGGGCGGAAATCCATTAAGGCCAAGCGAGAAAAATTTTATGGCAAATACCAGGGAAAAGGTTTTGCTAAGGGAGACCTCGGGCCTTAGTCCCACGTGCCAACCAATTCCTGAATCTTTGATCTCCACCTGGTGGGGAATGACTTCACCCGAAATAATTTCTGAGTAACTATAATTAGTGGTTGCCCAATAGATGTCTATACCTCCTACAAATTTTAGAGATAAACTCTTTCCAAGCTCCTGTTTAAGGTATATTTCCACGGGTAGCGTGAACATAGACGGTTCCAGTGTCGTAGTTAATCTCTCTTCATTGACATTGTAAGCCCATTTTTGTTCGAATTTAGCTTTGGTATGGTATAGAGCTCCGATGCTTAAGCCTATCGATGTTGTTACATTTTCGGACACATCATTGTCCAGCAGGTGCTCGGCAGAAAAGTCTATACCTACAGAAAACGGGATTCCGGCGGTATTTGTTTTGTTTATGAAGTTAAAATTACCCCTACCTTGCACACCTATCCTGAAATGAAAACGTCTCTCTTTTGAGCTTTCCTCTTCTAAGCTTACAAATTCTTCACCCAGCACCTGCAAATTTGCAAAAAGAATAAAAATGGCTGAAACAAGAATTGCCCCAAAATTTAGCTTTCTACTTGCCATCTTAAACCTCCTTATTTTATCTTTTAAATTTTGCTTTAAACACTTCCTTCCTCATTCAATTCAACCTGGTATTAAACAGCTTCTCCATTGTGAAGATATATAATACTATAAATAAAAAGTTTTTTCAAGTAAAAAATTTATTTTTCCAAAAGGGGGCGGCGCCCCCAGCCCATGAATCAAACCCCTACATTTATTTTTTCCTTCGTGTCCCTTTGTGTAACTTCGTGGCTAATTTTTTAGCAATTTAATTAGACACACCCCGTCCGCTTCGCGGCCACCCCTCTCAAGAGGGGAATTTAATGATTCAGTACTGGGTCTTGAGCACCAGGCATTGTGTGCTTTCCGGACCTCCCCTCTCGAGAGGGGGGACGCCTTCATCGTATAGATGAAGGTGGCGGGGTGTGTATGCTTC
>CP070627.1:4732455-4737940 GCA_020355945.1 Candidatus Aminicenantota bacterium
TTGTATCATAACCCATAATTGGTCCTGCCTGCATCATATCCAGGGCTTTTCCCTGAGGCATATTTTCGACGATATCGATCATTACAACCTCATTGACCAGGTCTTTGATGGCGAGGATAAAAGTACAGGATTCACCCACATGGCCGCCTCCGATAACAGTGATTTTAGTTTTTCCAAGCATGAGATTTCCTCCTTTTATAGATTTTATTTTTTTTTTGCTGAGTAATATGCTGTCCACACTTTCACATGAACTGCATTCGTATGGTTTTGCATTTGCACTGTCGAACCTCCAATTTTTGCACCTTATTTATAAACAAAAAAAGAACAAAAGTCAACTGTTTTTTTTATTTTTGTTAAATTTTTAACTTAACTGGTTGAGAATGGTTATTGCGGTCACCCACTTTTTGTTATTACTGGTAGCTGTTCCATTTTTCTTCCAGGTTAGGCAGTTCCATGGTTTCCATCAGGTACTGGGTGTATTCCCTGCCGGTGGCGCCGGTGGATCGGCCGGTAAGGACCAGTTTCTTCTCAAACTGGCCGCAAATATCCAGTGCCATTTCCAACTTTTTGCTTCTTTCCTGGAAGCCGATGTGGTTGACCAGCATAGCAGCGGCGCGAATCATACTGCAGGGATCGGCATATTGGGCGCGTCCTTCTTTTACCATCCTGGGAGCGGAACCGTGAATGGCTTCAAACATGGCGTATTGTTTCCCGATGTTAGCGCTTCCGGCTGTGCCCACACCACCCTGGAATTCGGCAGCTTCATCGGTCAAGATATCACCGTAAAGATTGGGCAGGGCAAATACGCGGAATTGGGTCCTGCGTTTGGGGTCCACTAACTTAGCAGTCATAATATCGATATACCAGTCATCACACTCGATTTCCGGGTACTCTTTGGCGATATTATATCCCACCTCAAGAAATTTTCCATCCGTGGTTTTTACCACATTGGCTTTGGTGACCAGCGTGAGTCGATTGATTTTGTTTTTCTTTGCGTATTCAAAGGCCATGCGGATAATTCGCTCCGCACCCTGGGCGGTGATGACTTTAAAATCAAAGGTCAAATCATCGGTAACAGCAATACCCCTGCGTCCCAGGACATAAGCCCCTTCGGTATTTTCTCGGAAAAATATCCAGTCGATCCCTTCCTTTGGAACCCGTACCGGTCGAACATTGGCAAATAGATCGAGATATCTTCGCAAGGCCACATTGGCACTTTCAATGTTAGGCCAGGGATCGCCTTTACGCGGTGTGGTGGTGGGGCCCTTTAAGGTAACATGACACTGTTTGATCTCTTCCAATACATCATCCGGGATCGCTTTGCCAACTTTGGCCCTTTTTTCAATGGTTAAACCTTCAATATTCCGAAATTTCACTTTTCCTTCTTTCAATTCATCCTTCAACATAAATTCCAGGACTCTTCGCGATTCTTCGGCAATATACGGGCCAATACCATCACCACCAATAATGCCGATAATGATGGGTTTTAAGGTCTTGTAGTCGATCCAATCCTTAGCTCCTTTCATGGTTTCGACTCGTTCCAACTGTTCTTTAACCAATTGGGTAAAATGATCAGCAGCTCGTTGCAATACATCATTTGCCATTGTAAATCTCCTTCAATTTAAATTTTTGTTAAATTACAAATTAAATTTTATTTTATAACTTTAAGCAGTAAAAATCAACCATAAATCGTAAATTCCATGAAATTCATATCTTAGCCACGAAGATACACGAAGGGACACGAAGAATATTAAAGGTTGCGGAGGCCACCCGCTTTTGATAAAATAGAAGACCTTAAAACTTCGTGGAGAAGCAGTTCAATGAAAGCGATTATTTTCGATATGGACGGTCTGATGGTGGACAGTGAACGATTGTATCACCAGGCCCAACAGGAGATTAACAGGCAATTTAATAAAACGCTTCCGGAGAAAACCCGGTTGAAAATGATGGGAAGAAAACCCCTGGAGAGCATGAAAATATTTGTAGAAGAACTGGATATACCAATGGATGCGGAAAAAGTACTGGAAATGCGAGACAATATCATGAGAGAAAAATATAAAAACCATCTCGTCCCTCTGCCCGGCCTGTTTCATATCATCGATGCCTTTTCCGGTAAATTAAAACTGGCTATTTCCACTGGCACCCAGCAAGAGTTTCTTGATATTGTGGTGGACCAACTGGAGATAAGGGATAAATTCGCTGTGCTGCAGGCCTCTGATGATATAGAAAAGGGAAAACCACACCCGGAGATTTATTTAAAGACCTGTAAAAAATTAGGTCTTAAGCCTGAGGAGTGCATTGTACTCGAGGATTCCCTGAATGGAGTCCTGGCGGGTAAGAGAGCCGGATGTTATGTGATTGCCGTCCCGTCAGAATATACAAAAGAAGAGAATTTTGATATCGCTGATTTTGTCGCCGCTGATCTCTTTTGCGCAGCAACACATATCAATGATCTTTAGGCTCCCTCGCCAAAGGGGTTGACTATTCCTGGCTTATATATTATCATGTACCATTATGAAAGTCTTCTCTTTCGCCGGTTGGTCCGGGAGCGGTAAGACAATATTGATAACACAACTGATTGAACATTTTAAACAAAAAAATAAAAAAGTTATCGCTGTCAAACATGCTCCCCATAAGTATTATCTAGAGCCTGAATCAGCAGATACCTTTAAGTTCCTGGAAGCAGGCGCAGACGAAGTCTGCCTGGTAGGAAAAAATGAAATGCTGCATATGAGACAAATAACAGCCAAAACCAATGTCATCACCATACTAAAAACCCAATACGCCAACTGCGATTTCCTGCTGCTGGAAGGCCTGCACCAAAATGAAATCCCACTCATCGAAGTCTTTGACTCCTCTAAAAACAATACCCTTAAATACCCTACCGAAACCCTGTGCGCTGTGGTGTCAGATAAACCCATTACCACCACAGTCCCCAATTTTAATCTCACAGACATTAATAAAATATCAAACTTTATGGAGGTCTATGATGAATAAAAAAGTGAGCCTAAAAGTAAATGACCGGGAAGTCCCATTGAATCCCTTTGTGACAAAAGTATTCTATAATGTCATCAATGGCCTGGTGGACTCCCTGGACAAAATCCCGGAAGAAAAAAATAAAATCGAACTGGTAATCGAAGTGGAGGGCAATAAATAAACAATGAAGTGCCTTAAACCCTACGATGAAAAATGCATCAGGTTCAGCACTGCAAATAATAACCCAAAGCAACTAATTACGGCCTTGACAAATAAAATTAAAAAAATTATCATTTAGATTATCAATGCACCAGAAATTATTGAATGGTTACAAATGATAAAAACGATAAGAAATAAAATGTTTATTAGAGTTCGTACAACATGTAAAGACAAATATTAACATTATTTTGGAGGGTAAATCGATGCGAGTAGAAGTAGAAAAAATTGAGCAGATGCAAAATGCCCACGAAATCCTGTGTGAACTCCCGTTTGAGCTCAAAGAACCGGATAAAGGATACTCAGAACGGACTCTCAGGATTGACCTGGATAAAAACGAGATTACCATTCACCCGGTGACCCAACAGATGAAAGACCTGTGGATCGGTGGTAAAGGATTTGACCTGTGGCTGATGTTCCAGGAGATCAATAAAGACACCAAATGGGACAGCCCGGAAAACCCGATTTGTTTTTCTTCAGGTCCGTTGGGAGGAACCACCTCGTTCCCGGGATCGGGTAAGACGTTAGTAACCGCTGTTTCTCCTCTTACCCACTCGGTGATTGACTGCAATGTGGGAGGTTTTTTCGGCCCTTATTTGAAGTTTGCCGGATTTGATGCGCTCACGATTGTTGGCAAAGCCAAAGACGAGACCATCATCTACATCGATGCGGTGAATAAAAAAATCACCATTGAAAAGGCACCGGAAGAAAGCATTGATGCGCACCTCTTGGTAGAGGAGCTGACAGAAATGTATGCGGATGATGACCTGGACAAACGCAATATTGCAGTGGTTTGTGCGGGTCGAGGTGCCCGGCATACACGCATGGGTGTGTTGAACTTCTCTTTTTGGGATTGGAGACGAAACGTTGCCCGCTTGAAACAGGCTGGCCGAGGAGGTGTTGGTACTGTTTTCAGGAACAAGAACCTGAAAGCCCTGGTGTTAAAAAACAAGGACATCACCCCTGCCTGGCGTATCCAGGAAAATAAAGTCGCCAAATGGGTAAGTCCAAAAGAAATCTACATCCAGTGCCAGGGCGATATTACGGAATTGGATGCGATTATTGAAAAATGGGGTAATGATCCTGAATTTGTGATCGAGATGATGCAAGATATCCAGGAACGTTTCCATCTTGTTTCCAAAACCGCCCTGGATCGGTTGTTAGTAAAGACCGGTGTTCCCAAAGCCTATCTTTATCACATTGCCACCTTTTTCAAGGCTTTCAGCCTGGAAGAGAAAGGAGAAACCATTATCCAGGTATGTGTAGGAACCACCTGTCATGTCAAGGGTGCAGCTAAAATCATTGATGCCTTTGAACGGGAACTGGACATCAAAATCGGCCAGACCACCAAAGATAAAAAATTCTCCCTTGAAGCTGTCGCCTGTCTCGGGGCCTGCAGTATTGCACCGGTGGTGAAAATGGGTGAGGAAGTGTTTGGCAATGTCGGTGCCAAAGATGTGCCCAGGCTTCTAAAACAAGCCGTGTCAAAGGGAATAAAAAAAGAAGAAATGGTTGGCCACGCAAGAGCGGCGGAGACAAGAGGAACGTCTCAATTAAAAAAAGAAGACCTAAAAAAGATCGCTGAAACCCAAAATAAAGAGTTCTCTAAGTATAAAGCCATGCTCATGGTTTGTACAGGTACTGGCTGTGTATCTGCCAAAGGGTTTGAGATTTTAGATAAACTAAAACAATTGATCAAGGAAAAAAATCTTGATAAAGACTTCCTGGCAGTAGGGACCGGGTGCAATGGGTTCTGTGCGGCAGGTCCCAGTATTATTGTGCAGCCGGGGGGTATTTTTTACCAAAAACTGAAAGAAAAAGATATCGAAGAAATCGTGGAATCCCACCTGGTTGGCGGCAATGTGGTGGAACGACTCCTGTACAAAGACCCTGTCACGGGCGTTATCAACAAAACCCTGGAGGAAGTCAAATTCTTTTCAAAGCAGCAGCTCATTGCTTTACGTAATGAGGGGCTGATTGACCCGGAAAACATCAATCATTACATTGCCAGGGGTGGTTATCAGTCCATTAAAAAAGTCCTGGAAGAGAACAACCCGGAAGGGATCATCCGGGAAGTTATCAAATCCGGGATTCGGGGTCGCGGCGGCGGCGGGTTTCCTGCCGGTGTCAAATGGGAATCCGGCTGTAAAGCCAGGAAGGAAAGAAGCGAAGACATCTATGTGGTATGTAATGCTGATGAAGGTGATCCCGGGGCCTTCATGGACAGGAGTATCATTGAAACCGATCCCCATGCAGTGATTGAAGGCATGATGATCGGTGCCTTTGCTGTGGG
>CP070627.1:4738040-4763339 GCA_020355945.1 Candidatus Aminicenantota bacterium
ACCTAAAATAATAAGACGATCGGATACCCATTTCACGTTCCAACGTGGCCATTTTTAAGGAATCTATTACCAACCGGTCCACATCATGTCTTAATATAACCACTTTATTTTTGTTTTTTTTTTGCAGGTAATCTGAAAAGGCTGTAATCTCATAATTATTGGACAGGATTGTAGAATATAACCTTCTTAATTTCCTTAAGGAAAAATCCAAATCCATATTCTTTTGATCTTTGAAAAGCTTTATTTGATCGCCTCTTTCAAGGTTGGAGTCATTATATTTTTATTTGAACCTCTGCTGGTACTCCGGGTTTTCCTTCATGATTTTTACACTTTCAGGATAATTTTCAATAAACCAGACCATAAAAGCTGTCACATCGATTTTATCAGCCAGCATTCTTTGACAGAGTTCTTGATGGATCTGTTTTAAGTTTGGAGTACTCATTAATTTAAGTGCTTTTTCCAAAACCCCATCGCAATTTCTAAAGCTGTATATTAAACCATATTTTTCCTGTTCTTCTAAAGTTCCAGCCGTAATACTGTTAATGTAAATGGCTGGTGTACCCAACATGGCACATTCTGAAGCCATGGTTGCGCCTTCGCCTATATAAAGAGCGGCAAAAGCTAAAGCATCATGCATCCTTTCCGGAGGAATACTTATTTGAAATTTTTCTAAAGGCCCGGGCAAATCACCTTCCGATGATATAAAAACCCTGGTATGTTTTGATAATTCATTCACTATCTCGTCTTTAAATCCAGCGGTAAAACCCGACTGACCCATATCATGACTTGCCTCCCAAGCGACAAACCTTATAATTACAAAACGCTCGCCTTTTCCAAACTTCAAAAGCTCAAGTATTGTATCATCGGGCTTGTAATAATTGGGATGAAGATATGCCAACTCATTATATCCTTTATACTGGATTTGTTTTTCACCTAAGTTCTTATGAAATACTGTAGATACAAGTACAACCTTTGAAAAAGGTTTATATAACCTGATCTGCTCCATATTCCCGGTATCTTCAAAAGTAATATGCGGTTTTTTTAAAATCCAGGCAACTTGAGCGGCATACATCGATCCTGCACTTAATAAAATATCAGGTTTGAATTTTAATGCTGTTTTAAAGAGTAAGAAATCAAATTTAATTAATCCCCATATTTTCCCGGCCATTTTTTTATAGGTTTTACCGAAAACAAAAAAATCAAATTTGTATGCTCTTAACAATTGAATTGTTACTTCTTTGTCCCTGGAAGTAAACAAAACCGAATGGCCTTTTTTTTGCATTATCCAAGCAAAATGCTTAAATAAATGGACATGGGCGGGATGCCCAATATCAATTAGAATCTTTAACATCTAAAAAACCTTCCAAAAAGTTTGAGATTTGCGTTACTTAGTAAAAATTGCACTCCCATTTATATCACTTAGAGGGAAATAACTCAGTTTTTGTTCTTCTGAAAACTTCAAGACGGCTTCTTTTGCGCCTCCGAATTTGTAATTATTGTAATCATGAACAAAAATAAAGCCTCCTTTAGCTAATCGAGGATAAAAAAATTTTAATCCTTCGTAAGTAGGATTGAAAAGGTCGGCATCTAAACTAACAAATGCGAATGTACCATCCAAATTTCCTATTGATTCAGGAAAATAGCCTTTTATAACAATACAATTATCTGGATATTTCATTTTATCCAATACCTCCTTGATAAAGGGATAGTTAAACACTCGATCACTAAAAATCAGGTTCTTTTTCTTATCTTCGCTCAAGTCTCTTTCATCAAGACCGCAAAACGTATCAAACAAATATAATTTTTTATCGGGGAAACATTCATTAATTTTTGCTGCAAATTCACCTTTGTATACCCCCACCTCGGCTAAATCACCCTCTATCTTTTTTTTCTTTATTTCATAGGCTGCCAACTCTAAAGATGAGTACCTTACATAATCCCACGGGAATTCTGTTTTTAGAATAGAAAAAAGTCTATCTCTATTGAGTAACTTCATATCACGTATAATAACCGCTTTGAATAACTTATGTATTAGCATTTCAATTCTTGCGAAAATTTTTTTCAGAAAAGCTTTCATTATTCACCTCAATTTTTGCGGTTGGTTTCCAGGCATAGTTTATTCATCGTATAAACGATATATTCCATATCGCTCTCGCTAATATTTTCACTAATGGGAACAAGAAAATGATTCCTGGAAAAATTGGTTTCATCACCATAATTATTATTAGAAATAACATCCCAGCACTTTTCATATTTTAAGCAATCGATGCCTTTTTTCCGCAAACATTTAATTATACGATCTCTATTGTCGGAAAGGATCGGAATTCCTGTTAGTATATAATTTTTATTATGATCTGGGAAAACCAATTTATATTTTTTTTTATCAATATGTGTGTAAAAATATTCAGCGTTTATCCTTCTTCTTTTAATTAATTGTTTATAATCGATTTTTTTTAGAATTTTACTTGAAATATTTGACATCCTAGCTGGTTTCGGCATTATTCTAAGTAATTGATAGTATAAAAAATAAAAAATTTTTGTTGCAAAATTAAAAACTCTATAGAGGAAAGAATACTCCATTTTTATTTCAAAATTCTTTATTAATAGATAAATCAAATGAAAAATAACTGAGAATAAATGAGATACAGACCTGTTATACCTTAAAGATCTATGATTTAAGGAAACCAGGTTTGTGTTATTGAATAATATCAGACCGCCATCCGGGACCGGAATTGATTTTGGCAATGAATAAATAGATACATCTCCGATAGAACCTAGGATATTACCCTCGTTGTCTTTCGAAAATAAGGCTTGCGCACAGTCTTCAATTAAAAAGACCCTATATTTTCTACATAATTTACTGATTTTTTTTGTATCCTGTGGAAATCCAAAATAGTGTATTATAAAAACAGCTTTGATGGTATTATCTGATTTTAACTTATATTCCAGGTCTTTATAATTTATACTAAGATCACTCCTGCTCTTATAGATTCTCATATTTATGCCTTTCTTTTTAAATGGAGTACTCAATCCTTCAGGAACAAAAGCAGGAATCAAGACGGAATCATTTTTTTTTATACCTGACATATCAATAAAAGCTTCTATACCACCCCTTGCGCTGCTTATGAAAGAGAAGCAACGATTTTTTGGTAAAAAATCGAGAATATGATTTTTATTTTTCTCACGGAATGTTTTGTGATTTAAATAGCGTTTATATGAAAACATTTTCTATAAAACCTGTAGGTGACGTTTTTTTGTTTGCATATACCGTTTTTGTACAATAAATGTCCCTTATGGATTGCGCGTGCCACCCACTTTTCGATAAAGCTTAAAACCAAATGTTCCGATTTTCATAAACAGAGGTTTATGGATTTTTATATATCTACCAAAATTTACCAAGTGACCACCAAATTTTAATTTGTAATTCCTGACTCCGTATGGTATTCCAGGTTTGCCAGCACCTCCAAAGTCGAATACTTTATATCCATTTCTTTTACTCCAGAGGACAACCTTCCAGGGTAGTAAGTCATTGGGGTATTTATTTCTATCTTCATAGGTACTTCCTGCATACCAATCATAAACCACCTCCTTATAGCAAAGTACAATACGAACACCTATAATCTTATTATTATTAACGGCAAAAAAATATCTGATCATTTTTTTGGGATGCAAAACATTGTAAGCAGCATGGAAAAGAGACTCATCTGCTAAAGGATGTTTAACTCGTTTATGAGTTTCTTTAATTAATTCATAAGTATACTTAATTTTATCTAGTTTTTTCAACTCCTCAATTGTTGTTCCTTTATTTATTGCTCTACGAATATTATGTCTTCTTTCTTTATGCATCTGCATTTCCAAATTGTCCTCTGATTTTGTTAAATCAATAAGAATATCCAAATGCTCTTCATATGTATAACCTTCAATTTCAAATAGATTTCTTGTGTTTGAGCAGTTGCTTAAATTTCGAACTTGTGTATAAATAACTTTATTCTTAACAAAATTGTTATATCCTGTCAACAATAGTTGGAACACATCCTCATTATTATCTTTAACAATAGGACCGCCTCTAATGATAGATCTTGAAGTTAAATTACCCCATATGCTAGAATATTCTTTAATTATATTTGCCAATAATGTACCAACTAAATGATTATCAGGGTTAACAACACCAATAAATATTGGTGTATAATTCTTTGTATTTTTATAGACCTCATACATCTCAGGAGTTTGAAAAATATTCCCCTGGGGATGATGAAGGACAAAATCCGACCATTGTCGCCGTTCTATTTCGCTAACGAGCCTGTATTCATCATCAGCGAAATAACTTCTTTTATATTTTCCCATCTTTTTTGTGTTGATCCTAGTTGTCTGTGGGCTGTTTATCTATTTCCTTCAAAGATTTTCTCATAAAGTTTTATTATCTTTTTTGCTATCACATTACTGTCTAGGTAACGGATATGCTCCCTGCCATCTGTCCGCTTCCCAAAAACCAGGGCTATTTTTAATTTCTCAGCTACATCCTCCGGCTCAAAGGTAGTAATATAACACCCCTCAGTTTCTCCGATTATTTCTCTAACATCACCCACGTCAGTGGACACAACCGGGCAATTGCAAGCCATGGCTTCTTTAATCACATTAGGCGAACCCTCCCATAATGAAGTTAAAAGAACTACATCGGCAGCATTCATATAAAAGGGGATCAATCGATGCGCGACATTATGTACAACTTCCAATATTACATTATTGTCGTTTAATAATTGATAAGCTTTTTGGGCCAGTTTATGGTTTTTTTCGTATCTGGCTGGGTTAGCAACAAAAATAATATATTTCAGATCTTGATTGAATCCCACTTGTTCACGTGCTGTCCGCTGATCCATCAAAGAGAATTTTTTTAGATCGACGCCATTGGGAATGACATGTGCATCATCTGATTTAATTTTCTCTTTAATAGATTCAGATTTAACGATCAAATTTTTCTCTAAAAATTTTCTGAATATTTTGAAGATAAGTTTTAAGAAGAGATTCGCCTCGATATCACTACCCATCAATGAAACCACCAGGGGCCTGGCACCTGCCAGCAGTGCCACAACGCCGGATAAAGAGTAATGGGCATGGATAATATCGAATCGATTGCTTTTTAAAAATTTTCTTAATCTTGGAATGTTTTTTAGATACCCTTTGATACCTTTGTCGACAATGGCAAAATATTCTATCTGAACACCATTCTCCCTTAAGGATTCAGCCTGGTTCTTCACTATAATACTGATACCTTCCTTAGAATTTCCACTTGATACTAAAAGAACTTTCATTTTGTTTTATTTTTTAACAATAATTTTATTATATATATCTCTCATCAAGTAATGTCATAATTCACTTTAAAATAATCAAATTTATTATTTGTTTTTATTAATTCTTTGGTAATTTCTATTTTAAAGCCCACTTTGTATTTTTTTAAAATATCTTTTAGAATACATCCCATTTTTTTTCTGTCTTCATTCGAAAAAGATTTACTAACTTCAAAAATAAAAATAAAATATTCTCCATTCCAGATGGTCTGATGTCTAATTATATGACGAACTTTACGAAAAGCTGTCCCACCAAATAAAGAAATCGGTAATATTATCTTTCCATTTGGTAATCTAACACATTCTGAAGCTCTTCCTTCTAATTTCTTAAAAAATTTGTAATTTATACCGCATTGACACTTTCCATCAGCAGTCAGTCCTTCAAATAGATCTCCAACTTTATACCTGATCAAAGGCATGGAAAAATTTTCCAGGTCGGTCAAGAGTATCACTTTTTTTCCTTCCAAAAAGTCTTCTTCTTCAACGATCACTCTTGGTTCGATAATATGGTAATTTTTTTTATAACACTCTTGAGCGATCCCGTTTATCTCACCACAACCATAACAATCTATAACAGGGGCAAGAACGTTTTCTATGACATCTCTCTGATAATTATAAAGGTTTTCGGCCGTTGTAAATATTTTTTTTGGGCGATGGATTTTAATTTTATTATCAAATATAAATTTTGCCAGAATATAAATAGGGCTGGTATAGCCATCTATATATAAGATTTTATATTTGTTAATTAAATTAACAACCTTCAGGTAGGCTTCTTCATTGTTTAATAAGAATGAAGGAAAATTTCCGGTATTCAAAAGCAACCGTTTACCCTTTGAAAATATTCTGTTCCAATTTTTTATCGATTCCGGGTTTCCCCAAACATGCAGGCTCCTATCTCCTAATTCCCAACCATGGATATACCAATGCAAATATCCGGCAGCAACATCTGCGCTATAGGAATTACGATCCTTATAATAAGTAACGGGGATCCCGGTTGTTCCACTCGATGAACTTTTAAATAATTTATCCCGGTTAACATTCTCATCAATTAAATCATCGAGATTCTCCTGTAAATCTTCTCGTGTTAATGGACCAACCTTTTGCAGGTCCTCAATTTTCTTTATTGAATCCGGTGTTAAATTTTTCTCCTCAAATCTTTTCCTGTAAAAAGGAACGCTTTCAAAAGAATGCCTTATAAGCTTTTTTACTTTATCGAACTGATAAGCCTGTATCTCCTTCCTATTCCATTGAAGGGATTTTTTATAGAGTTTATAATATTTCCTTATCTTAGTTCTTTTTAAAAAATCACATAAAGGGAGGCCGATATTTTTAGCTATAAATCTTCCCATTTTGATTTCCTAACACCTTATGTGTGATATCAAGATAATTCCGAATCATAATTTTAAATAATAATTAATCAATTTACTGAAAAAAATCGGGTTTGTAAATTTTCTCCAATATTTCTCGTAAGTCCTGTGATTGTTGTTATTGAATTGTTTTATTAAATCTTTGATATTAATAATATTGCTTATTATTTCAGAGTTCTGCATGATTTCCAATTGATTACCAACATAAATCTTCATCCATTCGTCAAGTGAAAAGTTGACAGGATATTTTTGGTTCGCAAAGATTCTCCTGACCACTCTTTTCCCTAAAAATATCGATCTATTATCTTCTACAAGTTCTTTTGGTGTATAGTATCCTATTTTGGCTAAAGGAATACTTGCCAATCGAGGAAATAATTGATAGATAAGGTGACAATATAATTCATGACTATTAATCCGATTTATATAGTTGTGGTGGGAACTTTTTGAATAAAAAAAATTGAATTTTGATCCGAATATTAGTTCTAGAAAATCAAAATCGAGGTATATCGGTACAGGATACTTTTTATAATTACTGAACAAATTTAGATCCTGTGCATGATGGTTATCAGCAGATATTAAAAAAGTGAGAAAAAACTCGTTCATCCTACGTCCTACACCAGAAAATTTTTGCCTTGATAATATCTTTGTAATCCTGTTGATGTCTACATTATCTAGATTAAGAAAACATTTCTCAAGATAATTAATGATAAGTTCTTTACGCTTTAACTTCTCATTTATCCAACCTTTAGTAAAATCAGAAATTACTATCCCATCATAACAGAAATTTCTTAATAACTCTCCTCCCATGTAACCACAAAAAAGAATTTCATTATCCGTTTTTTTAGAATTTGGATTTTCTACAGCAAAAAGTCTATGTGCTCTATGAATATGAGCAATAGAATTTCCTTTATCAATGATTTTATCAGCAAGACCTGAAAACCATTTAACCGATGGTTTAACAAAATAGTTTTTATGATCTAATCCACATGCTTGAGCAACTTTTTTGGCTGTAATACCATCCCCGGAATAAGGATCGCCATAAGTGAATGTACTAGGTTTTACTCCTAAATGCAATAACGCTGCCAATATTGTCCTGCTGTCTAAGCCACCAGTTAGAGTTAATGATATTTCATCAGGGTCCAAATAATTAATATATGATTTTATAATCCTTATAAATTTTTCAGAAAAATTTTCATAAGAGACTTTTTTATTTTTTTGATTCAATAATTCTTCACAATTCCAGTATGAATCGAATGTTATATCCCCATCAAAGCATATCCTAGAGGAGGGTCTCGAGTAAAAAACATCTTTTAAAAACGTAAGACCGTCGATAAATTGATTCATCAAAGAGTAAATCGCTAAATTTTCACAATCAACTTCACGGTTTATGTTACTTGATAACAATTTAAAGCGGTTCGAAAAGATAAAGTTGCTGTCTTTGACATAATAGAAAAATTTTCTAATCCCAATTCTATCGTTAAAAATATAAAATTCATCGTCCTTTACTATTATTATAATAAAATTTCCCTTAATATAATTTATAAACCTCAGGTGATATTTGATATAAAGTTCTTTAATTAATGCTCCCGGTGTATACCTGGAAAGTTCATCCGCATAATCCAATTGCGGGAGTACATAGCCATCGATTATTATAGAAATTTTAACGCCAGCGATATCGAAGGAATAGATTCCTTTCCCTTTATGATAAAGCTTGAACAGCTTATTATTGAAAATAGGTTCTAATCCGGTTATTTCAATATGATTATTTGTTATTAGCCACTCACTCATCTTATCTCCGAAATTCGCAAGCGTTTTAATTTTGCTTATTCATTGAACTAAATCCCTGTATAATTGGATGAAGCTGTTAGTCATTTTCCTGGTATTAAATTCTTTTTCTATTCTAACCTTTCCAGCTTTTCCCATCTTCTCCCCAATTTTTGGATTGTCCAGCAGGTATTCTATTTTTTCAACCAGGTGGTTTCGATCCTTTGGTCTAACCAGGAAACCGGTTACTTTGTCCTCGACTATTTCTGGGTTACCTCCGCTGTGGGTGACAACGACAGGTTTGGACAGCGCCATATATTCCATGATCGAGTTGGATAAGCCTTCTCGAAAAAATTCATTTTTAGAGGTCAGTACTCCAATATCGAAAATATTGACAATCGATTCAATGTTATCCTTTCTACCAGTAAATATTATATGGTCTCGATTTTTATTCTCTATAAGAGATTGCAAATAATTAAACTTTTGTCCCTCTCCTATTACTAAAAAAGTTACCATACGTCTTCTTTCCAAAATCTGATTTGCTGCGCGAATAAATATTTCATTATCCTTTCTAATATCTAACGAGGCAACCATCCCTACTATTTTACCAGTTTTTATATTAAATTTCTCTTTTACCTTTTCATAATCTTCCAGGTTTTCAATCCTGGAAAAATCAAATCCATTATAAATGCATATGGATTTCTTATTACCGTTGAGATTTCTACTCAATATACCTGCATAGGAATTGGCCACGATTCTATCTGAAAATAAAAATCCAACTCTATTGATAAACCATAATTTGGAGTATTTTTTTACATTAGTCGCCCCTCGTACTGATCCGCAAATATGTTTGACATTTAATAGTTTTGCAATCGGGCCTGCGTAAAATGCAGTCGTATTACTCCACGTATGCAGTATAGCCGGTTTGAATTTTTTTATTATTTTAAAGAGTTTAAAAAAGAAAGATAGATCGAATATTTTTTTCCTATTTAGATAATTGATCTTTATCTTCAAATCATAAATTTCCTTGTAGTGAATATCATTGTTCATAATTAATAATTCAAATTTAAAATCTCTTCTGGAAGAAAGCTGCTTAAGCAGTTCAAGCAATTGTCTTTCTTTACCGCCTGATCGAAGACTGTCTATAAAAAACAAAATTTTAATTTCTTTGCCAGCTTCCCTGGTATTTTTCATTTTCATCATCGCTCTAAGAAGTATTTGGATAATTTTCCATAAGTGGCTTCGATTGAATATTTTTCAGTTACAAATTTTTTGCATTTCGATGCCATTTGATTCCTGAATTCAAAGTCATTAAGTAACTTTACAGCATAATTTGCCATCTCTTCATTACTATCCGTTACAAATCCATGCATTCCATTATCCATTTCAAGGCAATCCAATGCATTATGAGTACCGATGACTGGCACCCCCATTGCCATTACCTCTACAACCCTGGTGCGAAAGCCCCCGGCAATTTCCATTGGCAGGATCATCAAACTGGCTTTTGCTATCCATTCCCTTGTATCTTTTACAAATCCGGTAACAAAGATATCTTTGCCATTATGTAATTCTCTGATTTTTCCCGGGGGATATGCTCCAAGAACGATCAGCTCAGTCCCTGGAATCTTTGATTTAATTTTTGGAAGGATATGGTCATATAATCTAAAAAAAGCTTTAATGTTTTGCTCACTGCCCATATTACCATAAAATAGAATCTTCTTTTTACTGTCCTCATAAATTGAATTGTAGCTTATGTAATGTGTTAGATCCTGTCCAATGGGTATTTTCAAATGGTCCTTCCCGGGAAATGTCTTTTTGAAAAATAGATAGTCATTTTCCGACACAGAAATGATCAGGTCATTAAGGCTTGTATATTTTAGTTCAAATTCTTTATATTTCTCTAATTTTTTACGATTTTTCCGACAGTTTTTTTTGTTTTTTAACCCTGATTCATATTTCCCAAAATTAACATCGATGGTATCTAATACAAAGTATGGTCTATAGGTTAACTCATTATAAAAGAAGCAGGAAAACCAGTATTCGCAAGTGATAATATCATATTTTTTCCTGTTGGCAATTTGCAGGATTTTCCTCTGTAACTTTTTTATCGAATAATAAAACAAATTATCCGGCATAGATCCTGGTTTAATGAATTCGCATTTAATCCTGTAATAAGCCTTTTTAAACAGATTCTCTTTATTAGGAGCCTGGATAGGGTAATATTGAGTGCAAATGTCTTTTATTTTTTGGAAATATTCGCCGGAGAGATGTATTTTGCTCGGTACCTTTGCAATAACGTCGACACGATGGTATTTAGACAACCCTTTAACCAGCTCATACATCCTTATTTGGGATCCCATGGTTATCGGATAAAAATGTCCGGGACATACAACTAAAATATTTTTTTTTGTCATTTTTTAACCATAGTATTCCCGGAAGAGTTCTTCATATTTATTTAACAATATTTCCATAGTTACATTTATATCATAGTATTTTTTTGCTATTTTTCTACATTCTTTGAATTTGTCCAGGTTATTCAACATATAATTAATATTTTTTTCGATCATTTCTTCCGATTCCATTGTCATGCCGATTTTATCTCTCTCCGCACGAGTGCCCGGGAAATGAATAATATTATTAGTTATAATAGGCAATCCAGCAGCTAATGCTTCTATTGGAGCCGAGCCGAACCCCCCGAAGTTCACCACTTTATAATCAAATGTTGGCATAACATAGATATTTACGGCTTGATAATACTTCAATAACCGGTCGGGAGTTGTTCTTTCCTTTATAATAGCCCCTGCTTCTTTGCCCATTTGGTAGAACTGATCGGATTTATATCCTCCAACCAACATTAATTCAATGTTATTATTCCGGGCTTTAATCCTTTTAAAACATCTTATCAAAATATCTACATTCTTATCTTTGTAAAATCTCCCCACGTACAAAATAATTATTTTATTCAGGGACAACTCCAATCGTTTTCTCAAGTTTTTTCTATCTGGCGAAGGCTTGTAGAAATCAAAGTCAACCCCATCCATCATGTAACTGAGATTTTTTATTTTTAACTTCTCTTCCATGTATTTTTTTTCAATCATGGAACCTGAAAAATAATGGGTTATATATCTCAATGCTTGAAGTTCTTTCCAGTATACGTAGAGATTAGTAACATTATATTTCTTTGCAGATGCTTTATACTTAAAAATTCCAAAACAAGAGCTCCGATGTTGGTAAATGATTGGAATTTTCTCATTTTTCAAACCCAATATAAGCCAGGTAATAAACCTTGAGTGTCCATCATTAAAATGTATTAAAATATTATTATTCTTTATCTCTCTTTTTAATTCATTTAACATTTCTTTTGATTTTAGCCAGGTACCAAAGTAAGGTATCCTGATTTCTTTTGAAGGGAAAACCCTGTGAAGTATTCCATCAACGTTTTTGGAATATATCTTATTGATTTTATTATTGTATGGTCTCCAGCATTCAATTTGATATTTACCTGTTCTTTCTAAAATTTCACGAGCTAATTTAACATGATGGTCACCTCTGAAAAATCCAATCCAATATGGGAATGTATCTATCATAGTGTATTCAAAGGGATATGAAGTGTTTTTTAAATTCTCTGGTATTTTGTATTCCCGAATCATTGGATTTGGGGGATGATGTAAAATATGAATTATTTTTGATTTTTTTTTCATAATTAACTCATTAATCGCATAGAAACTTGTTAATTTATTTTATTTTAGTACACCATCAACAGCAATATCATTTTCACTGTTTAAAGTATTCAAAACTAATGTCTCCGGTTTTGCTTATGTTTACTTTACCGGCAATTTCGATGGGGGTACCAAATGCAATCGAATGTTCTGGAATATCTATATTCACAAAACTGTTTGCACCAATGACAGTGTGACTGCCGATGGTGACACCGTTTGATATTATAGATTGAGGTCCTATAAAACAACAGTCTCCTATTTTAACAGGAGATTTTTCATATTCTTTTTTTCCGCCTGACAGTGCCCACATTACAGAATTGTGAGAGTAAATGTGAACACCTGCTGAGATACTGCAGTAGTCACCTATTTGCAGTCCACCGGAGCCATCTAAAATCGTAAACGGGCCTATCCATGTATTTGCTCCTACTTTAACATCTCCATATACATAACTGTTGTGATAAATACTTGTATTTTCACCGAAACCAAGTTTATTAGCCCGTTCCCATCTGTCGAACAAGATCTCAGTGAATGGTAGATCCCGCTGCCAATTTTTGATCATTCCAGACCGCAATTCTTCATACATTTTAAGGATACATTCTTTAATTTTAATCTCTTTATCTTTCATAAATTAGAAATCTCCTTTTCAGTTAACAGACATTATATAACCTATTCTACATCTCCTACCAATCATTTTTTTTATTTCATAAAAGTTTTCAGCCACCACTCGAAACAAAGCAAAGACCAAATTAAGAGGCGTCTGTTGGTATTCCCACTGAAATGCTCATTCATTAACTTTTGTGCAGTTCCTGACTGGATATAATCATAAATCCTGGCATGCTTAACAAATAGTAAATCTTTGATATAATCGATGCTCTCTCCTTTGAACCAACTTGCATCCGGCGCTGAAAACCCCTGTTTAATTCCCTCAGCATAATCCTCCGGGACATAATTTTTTAATACTTTTCTTAAGAGAATCTTTCCATCGTTAGTTTTTTTGAAATATTTTTTTGTTTTCGGACCAGGCTCATTTTCATTAATTATTATTAACTGATCAAGATCTCTGAGTTTGTATTTTATGGGTACTTTCATGGCAAAATCAACGAGATCATTATCCAGGAAAGGCACCCTGGTCTCAAGGCTGTGAGTCATGCTGAGCTTGTCTTCTACAACTAATAGCCCATGCAGAAAGGTCTTGATCTCAAAGTAAAGCGATTGGTTTATGTATTCTTCCGGGGTTTCAATCTTGCCCTTTATGTTCAGTGTACTGGCAAAGACATCTTTGCACTGGTAATCCCTTGCGTATGGGTAAATGTCCTGTTGGTAAAAATCGGGCTTCAGGCTGTCGGGGATCAGCCGCTGCCAATAGCGGTAATATTTATCCGCATAATTGTTTACATGCTCATTAACCACTGCCCGGTAGTATCGCCAAGGATAGCCGGCAAATAATTCATCTCCGCCTGCTCCTGAAAGTACAACCTTTACAAATTTACTGGCTAACCTGGCCACATAATAATTGGGGTAAGATTGTCCGACACGTAAATCTTCCAGGTGCCAGATTAGATCCGGAATTATTCGTTCCATATCGCCTGCCTTTAGAACTATCTCATAATGTTCGGTCTTATATATATTTGAAAGAAATTCTGCTTTCTCCCGTTCATCAAATCCCAATTCCAGGCCGGAGGCTGAAGAGAGATCAAAGCCTGCGGTAAAGGATTTTAGATTTTCAAAATTTCGCGCGGCTATACAAGTAATACCGCCTGAATCCATTCCCCCACTCAAATAGGAACCTATCTCCACATCGCTAATCAATTGGCGATTAACTGCCTGTTCAAATAGACGGTTTAATTCTTCTGCATATTCATGTTCATTGGCCAAAAGATTACTTTCTACAAACTCATAATCCCAATACTTTTTTTCTTTTATAATTCCCTTACCCAGTTGCACCTGTAAATAACTGGCTGCCGGCAGTAATTTTATACCTTCAAAGAGTGTTAAATCCGAAAATATATTTTGAAAAGAGAAATATTCATTTAAAGCAGGAATTGAAACATTTACCGAAACGTCCGGGTGCTGCAGAATAGATTTAATCTCCGACCCAAAGATAAAAACCCCATTCTTAAAGTAATAATAAAGAGGCTTTATACCAAAGCGGTCCCGGGCCAGGAAAAGTTCCTGGTTCCTGCTGTCCCATACAGCAAAAGCAAACATGCCGTTAAATTTATGAACACAATCCTTACCCCATGCCTCATAAGATTTTAAAACCACTTCGGTGTCAGTACGGGAACGAAACTTGTACCCCTTTGATTCCAGTTCGATTCTCAAGTTTTGAAAATTGTAAACTTCCCCATTGTAAGTAATCACCAGGCTGCCGTTTTCATTCTGCATGGGTTGATGTCCCAGGGGAGATAAATCAATGATCGCCAAACGACGATGTCCAAGACCAATAAATGAACTTGTCCAAAAGCCTTCCCCGTCTGGGCCACGGTGTTTGATAATATCTGTCATTTTTTTAAGGATAGTTATAGAAACCGGCTTACCATCTATATTAAATATTCCACAAGTTCCACACATTTTAAACAACTCCGTACACCTCTTTATGCCTCCGGCAGAAAGGGGGATATGGAGCATGGAGCATGGAGCAATGAGCATGGAGTTGTGAGTCGCAATTAAGCGACTTACGAGATGGCCCGAAGGGCCTTCTTAGGTTCCCCTCGCCGAGGGGCAGGACTCCCCGCAAAAACTTTTCATTAAAGGGTTTTTTTGAGGTGACATCTTTGTTTCTTTTGTGATTCCCTTTTGATGGTTTATTTCCAACTCTGTGCATTCTCGGACAACCTCCTAAGTTGTCTTTACTTTATTTAGTGTTGAAAACAGGTAATCCTTTTCTTCTGCTGTTATGGTGGGATAAAAAGGCAAGGCAATCGATAACCTGTCAGCCGCATAAGAAGCAGGAAGATCCATTGGTTTCAAGTTATATTTCTCCCTGTACAATTGCAGGATATGAACAGCATGGGTCCCCTGGCGGGTGGCAATTCCTTTTTCCTCTAAATGATACATGATCCTATTTCTTTCTTCATGCAACTTATTTATTTCTTCCAGGTTTTTTTTATGAAGGGCTTCAAGGGTTTCACCAGGTTTGAATAAGGTACAATAGGTTTGATAGCCATGCTGGTAGTCTTTCGGTACAATGGGTGGTTTCAACCAGGAAATTTCCTTTAGCCTTTCATTATATTCACTGGCCAATTTTTGTTTGGCCTGGATGATCCATTCGAGCTTTTCCGATTGGGCCACCCCCAATGCCCCCTGGAAATCTGTCATCCGCATGTTGTAACCCAGGTAAGGATAATCTGTTAGCAGGAAACTTCCTTTTTGCTGATGTCGATCATAATCTGTTTTGACAGCCCCATGATCTCGTAAACTGGCCGCCATTTTGGCAACATGCTCATTATTTGTAATAATCATTCCTCCTTCACCGGTGGTAATAGATTTACGGGGATGAAAGGAGAGGATACCGCCTTCACCAAAAAGTCCGCAGTGGGTATTCCCGATTTTCCCCCCCAGTCCACAGGCACAATCCTCCACCACGTTTAAATGATATTTATCCGCAATTGCCTTGATTTCAGGCATATTGGCCGGTAATCCAAAAAGTGCTACCGGGTAAATGGCTTTTGTATTTCCAGTTATTTTTTCCTCGATTTGGGAAACATCTATATTAAAGGTATGGATATCAATATCACCAAATAGAGCTTTTGCCCCGGTAAACTCAATGGAATTGGCAGTGGAAATCCAGGTGAAGGCCGGGACTATCACTTCATCACCAGGTTTCAAATTCAGGACCCGGGACATGATAAATTGACCTGAAGTACAGGAATTAACCGCCACCGCATATTTTGCACCTGTAAATTGGGCAATCTTTTCTTCGAACGTCTTGACATAAGGCCCTTGGACCACCCATCCGGTTTCCATTGGTTTTGTTATATACCAATATTCCTCTCCGTTAAAAAAGGGTTTGGTTATCGGGATATTTATCATTATCGTTCCTTTCTTTCAATAAGCTATTCCTTTACTTTTCCCTTCTCCTTTCCAACAAGTTCTTTATGTTTTTTTCTCCACTCAATTAACTTCATTAGTCCCTCTCTTAGTTCTATTTTTGCTTTAAATCCTGTATCTTTTTTTAATTTTTCCGTTGAGCCGATCCTGTGGGTAACAAAGGTTTGCCCTTCGGGTTCATATTTAATTTCCAGGTTGGAACCCGTCAATTCCAATAACAGGGCAGTTAGTTCTTTAATAGAGGTTCCTTTTCCGGTTCCTACATTATAGAAATCATTGGTGGTTCCTGCTTTTAAACAGGCCACATTTGCTTTGGCCGTATCCTGGACATAAATAAAATCATACGACTGACTGCCGTCCCCATAGACAATGGGAGGTAATCCATTGTCTATCCTGTCCAATATCTTCATTATTACCGCAATATAGGTTCCTTTATAATCCTGTCGAGGCCCATAGACATTCATGTAGCGCAGACCATTATGAGATAATCCATAGCGGTGATGAAATGCAACAGCCATATGTTCGCCGGCAATCTTAGTGGCCCCGTAAAATGTCCGGTTATTATAGGGATGGTCTTCGGTCATTGGAATCTCCAGGGCATCTCCATAAACCGATGCAGAAGATGACCAGACCAACTTTTTAACCTTATGCTTTACACAAGCTTCCAGTACATTAAACATTCCCCTGATATTGACTTCAAAAGCAGACCTGGGGAATTCATGACAGTGCAGTAACCATAAAGCAGCCGTGTGAATCACATAATCCACCCCTTGCACAGCTTTATCCAAAATATCGATCTCTCTTATATCTCCTCCCAAAGGGAATACATAACAACGCTCATCCTTTAAATATTCCCGGATATTTTCCCGGGCGCCCCGGCAGAAATTATCATAAATAATGACTTCTCCAATTTCTTCTTTAAGCAATTCTTCAACAATAAAGGAACCAATCAGTCCTGCTCCCCCGATAACCAGTATTTTGGCATTTTTTAGATTATTCATTCTAATTCCTTTTATAAACTGGTTAATTCTATTTTATTTTTACTTCTGAGGTTATGTATTTTTTCATTTTTTTTATATTTATTAAGTTTCCCAGCATTGCCCACTCTTCTTTTTTTATTATTCCCAATAAGAATGAGAGCCCCCAATATCCCAGGAAATAAACAGGTATGAAAAATATTTTTTGCATCAAATTTTCCAGGATATAATTATAAAAGAAGTAACTGGATAAAGAATACAAAAGACCGAAAATAAGTATATTGCGGGAAGGTAGAATAATCAATGGTTTTAGATTCTTTTTTGAATGAATTATAAATAAAATTCCAACAAAAAGGTTTGAAAGAAGAAGGCTCATGGCAATGCCTACACCTTTTAAATTTAACATTGTTGGGGATACAAGAATAAATGCAGTAACAATAAAAAATATTAGCTGTGTAAAACGCAATTTAGCCGCCAATTTAAAAAGCCCCTTTCCTGTAATCACATTACCGTAGGGTAGAAAAAAGGTCATTATGAACATGGATAATGTAAGAATGGAAAGTATAAGGATTGATTTGATATATTTTGGCCCAAGAATAAACCTTACAATCAGATCCGAATATATAGAAGCAAACACGGCCATAGGTAGAACAAAAGCAAGCGAAAATTTTTCGAATTTATTAATACTCAAGTTAATTTTTTCATAAAGTTTATCTGCAATGGCTTTAGAAAATAAAGGAAAAAACAATAGGCCAACTGAGCCTCCTATCATGCGAATAAATCCACCTATACGAAAACCAGCCACATAATACCCAACTTCTTCTGAATTGGTTAAATACTGTAGAATCACTTTGTCTGTCCAGTAAATAAGGGTCTGAGAAATCATAACAACAACCAATGGAAGAGCAATGGTTATATATTGTTTTGCAAGTTCTTTGTCAAATTTTCCAATTTGATAATCTTTAAATAGGAAAAAATAGATTGGTATCATTAAAATTGCTGCAGCAAGATTAGAGAATGCAATGGCAAGAGCTTTATAACCCAGTAATACAACAATTAGTCTCATGGATTGATATAGTATTAAGCGAATAAAATCCGGGATATCTTGTTTCGCCTGTTCAGTCTTCGCAGCAAAAGTAGTTCTGGGAATAAAGAAGATTAGCTGAATTGTTAGAGATATGAGTGATATTAGAATTACTTTCTCATGGGTAATACTCTCTAAATTATGATGAAAAATATGCTTCTGGATTAAAAATATGCCTAAGACCACAGCAAAAAAAACACCTATTAAAAATAACTTTATTCTTGCAAATGTACCAATACAAGCTGCTTCATCCTTACCTTCGGAGATTAACTTTATATGAGCTGTACCAATACCTAGATCAGCTAAAAACTTAAACATATTAGCAAAAGCCAGACCAAAAGCGACTGTACCAAGAACAGTTGGACCAGCCACTCTTGCCACAACAATACTGACAGCTATCTGGATCATTTGTGAAGATATTTTTGAATAATAACTTAAAACCAATTTTTGTGCTAACATTTATTTATCATCGATTTCTTATTTTCAAATAAAGTGCCTGATTGTAAATAGTTTATTCTTTATTCCCCACAATATACCTGAAAAAAATCCCATCCACATCTTATAAGCCTTTATAATCTCCAATCCTTTTAAAATTACCTTTATTGAACCTTTAAAAACATCTTTTCTGAGATGCAGCCAAAAGTATTTCCTGAAATAATCTGGAGATTTATGCTTTAATATGACTATCATGGGATTACGAGCATCGTAATAAGATTTTAAAGGAGATGTTTTACCAAGAGTCATACTGTCTTTATGCCAAATTTTGGCAAACGGGGTGAACATAATCCGGTACCCTTTTTTTTTTGCCCTTGCTTGCCAATCATATTCCTCACATTGTAAAAAGAAGGTGGTATTATACCCCCCAATTTTCCGGTACAATTTTTTCCTGACCAGGGTATAAATATCATCGGCAAATTCCCTTTCACTTATTTCATCATATTGCCCCCGGTCTTCTTCCCGTACGCCTATATCCCCACCATTCCATCGAACCGGGTCACTTTTTTTGCCCACAGTCTGTAATATATTGGGATGATCGTAGTAAAAGACTTTACCAGTAGCAAAACCGATCGTATCATCGCTTTCAGCAACCTTTACCAGCTCGGATATTACCTTATGGTCAGCCTTTACATCATTGTTTGAAATGAGCACATAATCGGCATTATTTTGATTGAATGCATAATTCAGCCCTACATTAAATCCCCCGGAATAGCCAAGATTTCTCTCATTTCGAAGAATAATCACTCCGGGGAAATTTGTTTTAACATAATCAACAGAATCATCAGTAGAACCATTATCTATCATTACCACTTCAAAATTTGGATAATCATTATTTAGATATGATTCGCAAGAATCTTTCATTAAATCTCTACCATTCCAATTCAATAATAAAACAATCACTTTAGGATATCCTGATTTATCTACCATATTTAATATCTAATTACAATGTAATTTTCACTTTATTGATAAAATCTCTTTGAATATTCTCAACGAAATAATTAACATTACCTGCAATATGTGGGGAAATAAGTAAGTTTGGAATTTTCCACAGCTTAGATTTTTTTGGCAAGGGTTCAATTGAACATACGTCTACAGCAGCCGTTTTTATCATTTGCCTTTTAAGTGCAATGATTAGATCATTTTCATTAATTATTTCTCCCCGGGATACGTTAATTAAATGTGAATCACTTCCCATAATTTGAAGTTGCTCCAGGCCAATCAAATGTTTTGTCTCAGACCGTAAAGGTAGGGAGACTATTATAATATCACATATTTCAAGTATTTCATTTAATCTATCTTTGGGAAACCAGGAGTCCAATTTCAAATTTTCTTTTTCATTTATTGAATAACCGGCAACCCAGCAGCCAATACTCTTGAAAATATTCACAATTGCTTTCCCATTATTACCTAAACCCAGAACACCTATTTTATAATCTCGTATTGAACCTGCTGCCTGATTTAAAAATGGTTCCTGGTCCCATTTTTTTTTCAATTTATTAATAATAGAAAATTGAAAATTTCTTAAAAGCATGAGAGATACCATCAAAGAATACTCAGCAATTAGCTCACTGGCAATGCCTTTTGATGAATAGATACTCACCTTTCCTGGAAAAATAAACTTATCCAGGTAATCAATATCGCTTATACCCAGGTATATTAATTGTAATCCTGATTGTTTTAGGTCTATGTCTTCATTAAAACTAAAACAAAAGCATGCTTCAGCTTCAAGGAATAATTCTTTTAGTTCATTTCCTGTTGAAGCGTACTGCACGTTGTAATCCCTGGTATAATCCGGTAAATATTTATTTAAAGAATACTCCCACGAATTCCTGGTGAAGTACTTACTTAATTGAATTGCTATTTTTTTCTGCATTATATTATTTAAATAATTTTTTTTTAAAATACATTACGCGCCTAATACTAATTCTAAATAGACGTAGAAAAAGTGGAGTTATATCATCCCATGATAAGTAAGATATAGTTTTTTCCCCTTTAAGATCCCTCAACCATTTACTAAAGGTAATCTCACCTTCTTTTTTATACTCCAGATATGAGGTAAAATCCAGATATAGATTTACCCATTTCAAATTTTCTCGAAAAAATTCTATTTTACCAGGAGATTGTCCGGCAGCTTCTTGATAATCCATTAAAGGAAAATTCATCCCGCAAAAATCAGCCAGTGAATTCTGCTGCCAATAACGTGGGTTTATTTCAATCAACTTTAATTTGCTATCTTTCTCATCATATTTAAATTCTGCGCTGCCAACTCCCCTGTATCCGATTGAAGAAAACAACTTCAATCCTGTTTCCACCAGTAAAGGATATTTATAACTCATCACACTTGAACCAATGCCAAAATGTATGGGGTATTGATGAATTTTTCTTAAAGTAAATACCAACTTATAATCACCTGCAGAAGAAATATATACACAAATCTTATAATTTTGATTATCAGGACTTTTTACTATTTCTTGAATTATTACAGGTACATTATTTTTATCGAGGCTTTTAAGTTTTTCTATTAATTCATTTTTATCATTAATTATGAATCCTTTTTTAGTCCCGCTGACCATTTTACGCCAGATATTTACATCTCGTGCTTTTACAAATACCGGGTACTCTAAGTCCTTTTTGATTTCATTAATCCTTTCGACATTATCCACAAATATCGTTTTCGGAACATTGATATCGGAATGAATTGCTAATTTGTATTGAGTATATTTATCTAAAATGGATTTAACTAATTCCGCATCAGGTAGGTTAGACAGAAAATGTTTATCAATAAAAGAACTGTTTTTTGCATAAAACATTAAATATTCATCAGAATCGATGAATAATATCGGTTTTTTTTGAAATTCTTGACAAAATTTATCAATTTTTTTGATAAATTCAGACTCCTGGTATATTGGATGTGGAAATACTTGCCCATTAATATATTTTGAATAATAGGCAATTCCTTTTGAATGACTAATACCATAAACTTTTATCCCATGCCTGCCCAGACTCCTACCGATTGCGAGTCCTGTCTCGTTCAGTCCGAATATTACAGCGGGATTACTTTTATTTAGCATAAATATTTATCTTTATTTAACAGCCTATTTTATTTGCGATTTCTCCAAATTGGTTTCACATGATTGTTTGACAATTCGATATTTACTGATGGTTTTTTCAGGCAATTCAAACAGGCTTTTTTAGAAAACCCATAATACTCAAAGATTTTGTCAGTTTTATACTCTTTTTCGCAAAACTCACACATCTCATATTTTGGTTTTAAAACTTTTGGACTCATCCTATAAGGTAGAACATACTTTGGTTTTTTTCCTTTCACATAATAAGATGATTGTTTGTTATTCATACAAGAATGACAGATTGGAACATCAAAACTATTTAAAGAGTTCTTTTTTGCATGTTTTTCACCACATAAAAAACAGTACATCGTGTCATCAACTTTAGCAGCAATAGTAATTGATTGGGCACCTATATTACTAATAAATGTATTTTCAAATGTATTTGAAAACCAGTATGCAAATGATCCTTTTTTTAAATTTTTCCCTGTAAATCCACCTAATTCACAAAATGTGTATAACAAATCAGCTCCCCCGTAATTAGTAACCAGAAGACCTGGCTCAGATACAAACTTCTTTAACTTGCGCGGCCTGTATTCATATTGAAAAAATTGCGGAACAACAATTTTTCGTCCGATTAGCCTTTTTATGATATTTTTGGTTTTAATTTTTAAATTTCTGATTAGCAATAACCAGGATATGGAAGGCGTCGTTATAATTGCTATTCCTCCTGGCCTTAACACCCTGTATGCTTCTATTAGAGGCTTTTGCGGTCCCTGGATAAAATGTTCTATGACCCCAAGAGAAATATAGCCACTTAAAGAATTATCTTTATAGGGTAGATCTATCACGTCACCCTTTATAAATTCGACATTAAAATTATTTTTCTTCCTCCAATCACTTAAATAATCAATTGTAGGTTTTGAAAAATCAAGTCCATATATATTAACTCCTAAACAAGACAAATATAAAACATATCTTCCTGAGCCACAACCCGCTTCTATAACCTTCCCATATCTAGGAACATACTTCATTATCCAGTGTCTAAGACTATAATAGTCCCACTTTCGAATTTCTGTTTCCGGGGATAGATTCTCCCATTGTGAGTCCCATACCTTTGGGTCCTGGCCTCTATTTTTATGATTCATTTAAAAACGCCTTTATTTCTTGAATAACTAGATCAATTTCTTCTTTTTCCAACGCAGGAAAAAGAGGCAATGTCAAAACTCTTTTCCAAACCGATTCAGTAACCGGTAATTTCCTGTAATATGGTTTATACATGTCAAAAAGATGGTTGGGGTAATAATGAACTCCCGTGGAGATACCATTTTCCTTTAAATACTCCTGGAGTTCATCCCTGTATTTTGTTTTAATCACATAATTATGATAAGAAGGAGCCATATAATCTTTTATCGGGGGGAGTTCAATATCTCCAACCCCTTGAAGATTTTTTGAATAATAGTCCGACCATTTTTTTCTCTGTTCATTCAACCAATAGATATTTTCAAACTGGGCCAACCCAATAGCCGCTGTTATATCATTCATATGGTATTTAAATCCCGGTTCCACCACATTGTAAAACCATGAATACTTACCAATATTTCGAAGAAATGTATCCTTTGTTATTCCCATCCATCTTAATTTTTTCATCCTTTCATACCAATCTTCTCTATTGGTTACAATCATGCCCCCGTCACCGGCGGCGAGATTTTTTACAGCGTGGAAACTGAAGCATCCGAAATCGCCAATAGAGCCAAGTTTCCTACCTTTATATCCGCCGCCAAAGGCATGGGCGCAATCTTCCACTACAAACAGATTATGCTTTTTAGCAATCGCCATAATTTTATCCATATCACATGCCCTGCCGCCGTAATGTACTACCTGTATTGCTTTTGTCTTAACTGAAATAAGTTCTACAATTTTTTCCGCATCAATGTTCAAAGTATCCGGTTCAATGTCACAAAAAACAGGAATACCTCCGCAGTAAAGAATGGCATGATTGGAAGATACAAAGGTCATTGAAGGTGTTATCACTTCTTTGTCTTTTATATCCAGGCACTTGAAAGCAAGATGAAGGGCAGCGGTGGCAGAATTTAATCCCAATGCATATTTCGTTCCTATATAGTTTGCACATTTTTCCTCGAACTGTTGTGTCTTTGGACCAGGTCCCCACCACCCGGAATCCAATACTTCCTTTAAATTTTCAATCTCCTTTCCTGTGGTATAAGGTCTAAATACCGGTATCATCTTAATTCTCCACCTTTCTTTTCCTCTTTTAATGCTTCCTTTACAAAAAATTCAGAAAAAGAAATAAATAATATAATAAAATAAGTTACATCTTTAAGGAGATCATATGAAAAGAAAACAAATTGTGTGAGTTGTAGTATAAGTATTCCAAGAAAAGCAATAACAAGGACAAGAAGTGGATTCTTTAAAACATTGCTCTTAGATAATCTCTTTCTTGTAAAAAATATCATTTTTAAATAATTAATCCAGAGATTCACAAATAGTATTAAACCAATTATTCCAACTTGTAACAACAAATTAAAAGTTCCTACATGACCATCTGAATACTTTCTATAGGTCTCAGAAAATCCCCATCCTAATATTGGATTTTGTTCAAATCCCTCTAAGACTCTTGGAAGTCTTTTATCTATTCGCTGTAAAGTGCCACCTGCTGTCACATCACCTTGAATAAGATCTTCAATTGTTGATAACCTGCGCAAAGAATTATCTACTGAATAATCAAATCTAGGGATAAATAAGTAAGATAAAAATAATATTAAAGTAATCAAAAATACTTGAAATAATAACCTGGCCCTTTTTTCCACAACAAAAAGTAAATAGAATAAAGAAACTATTGCAAACATAACAATCCAACTTCTTGTCGCTGTTATAAATGACGCCAAAAGACTAAGAATTAAAATTAAATATAAGTAAAATTTTTTGCCTGGATAATCTTTTTTTTCAATTAAAAAGAGTGTGAAAATAAAACTAAATAAAACCAACATCACTCCTATCGATGTAGGCCTGATAAAATCATAGTATCCTTTTGATTCCTGGAGTTGAATTATACTTGAAGTACCTTCCCCGATTATAAAATAATATAATCTATTGCCGGTAAATAAATGAAAAAATTCAGCGAAAATAATAAGAAAAATAATTGGAAACACTAGGTGCATAAATTTGAAGAAATCTTCCTTTCTATATACAAGAAATGGAAAAGAGATGAAAAGAGTAAAAACAGTAAATTTTCTTAAAGTAGATGAAATTAGTTCAAAATTCATGCCATAAACAAAAAAAGATATAATAAATAAAAATATTAAATAGAACAATAAATATAAGAGTGGTTTTTTTAATATTAATTTTGTGGGTTTCCCTTTAAGTAATGCTTTAAGAAAGGCCACTATGAAAAAGAAATCATAAAAAT
>CP070627.1:4763439-4765842 GCA_020355945.1 Candidatus Aminicenantota bacterium
TTGATTATCGGTTTTGCCGGCGGTATTATTATCCTCCTTGAAAATGGAAATATCATGGATACCATCTTGTACGGCATGTCAAAATTCATCGGAGATTCATTACCGCTCCTTTCCTCTTATATCATGTACGGGTTCCAACTGATCCTTAATTTTTTTATTCCTTCGGGT
This sequence comes from Candidatus Aminicenantota bacterium, assembly GCA_020355945.1. The sequence goes on from CP070627.1 coordinate 4,763,608, forward strand.
ACCGCTAAAGCTGCGTTAACCATGCCATTGTTTGCCCCGTTGGCCGATCTTACCGGCATCACCCGGCAAACCGCGGTCCTGGCCTACCAGTTTGGCGACGGGTTTACCAATATGATCATTCCCACCTCCGGGGTAACCATTGGTACCCTGGCGTTGGCTAAAGTCCCTTTTGAAAAATGGTTCAAATGGCTGCTTCCCCTGGAAATTATATTTATCATTTTGTCCTTGCTGCTTTTAATTCCACCTGTATTATTAAATTGGCAGGGATACGGGATGTGATAAGGAAAAAAGGATTTTCGCATGTTTCACGCTTTAAAAAATTAGAGGTGTATTTTTTCTCAAAAAGCTGGTAAAATAGGTATTTAATTATTAGCGAGATTAAAGTAATTCTTACCAGGAGGAATTGATCATGCGAATGAGCAAAATGTTTAGTCAGACCCTGCGTGAGGCACCTGCTGATGCCAGGGTTAAAAGTCACCAACTGCTGGAGCGGGCAGGGTTTATTCGTCAATTGGCGGCTGGAATTTTTTCTTATTTGCCCCTGGCAAAGCGATCGTTGACTAAAATTGAGAATATTATGCGGGAAGAAATCAATGCTATTGGCGGTCAAGAAGTAACCATGCCAGTGACCAACCCGGCCGATATCTGGCAAGAGACGCAGCGGTGGTACCAGATCGGTTCGGAGATGGCCCGGTTTAAAGACAGGAATGATCGCGACATGCTGTTGGCTATGACCCACGAAGAGGTAATAGGGGATTTGACGCGAAAGGAAATTCGTTCGTATCGTCAACTTCCCCAGCTCCTCTATCATATTCAAACCAAATTCCGTGATGACCCGCGTCCCAGGGCAGGGTTGATCCGGGTGCGGGAATTTACCATGAAGGACAGCTACACCCTGGATATTGATGAGGAAGGTCTGGATAAACAGTATCGGGCTCATTACCAGGCTTATTTTAATATCTTCCATCGCTGTGGTCTGCCGGTAATGGCATTTCGCTCCGATGTCGGGGTGATGGGCGGAAGCATGGCCCATGAATATATGTACTTAACTCCTATTGGCGAAGATACACTGTTGATTTGCGATAAGTGCACTTATAAAGCTAATCGCCAGATTGCCCGCTTCAGGAAACCCGGAGCTGCAAAAGAAGAATTGAAACCAATCGAAAAAGTCGCCACCCCAAATGCATCTACGATTGAGGAACTAAGTAACTTTTTAAAGATTCCTGCTTCCAAAACCGCAAAAGCATTATTTATGATGGCTACTGTTAGTGAAAATGATGTAGATGTGGAAAAATTTGTGCTTGCCATTGTCCGGGGTGATATGGATTTGAATGAAACCAAGTTAGCCAATGCGTTAAAAGCCAAAAACCTGGTACCGGCTGTTGATGAAGAAATTCGAGCCGTTGGTGCCGAACCGGGTTACGGTTCTCCGGTGGATTTAAACAATAAAGATATTATTGTGGTGGTGGATGATATTATTCCTGGTTCGCCTAACTTAGTAGGTGGTGCCAACCAGGAAGGGTATCACCTGTTAAATGTCAATTACGATCGTGATTTCAAGGCAGATATCGTGTGTGATATTGCGGCTGCCAGTGATGATTCGTTGTGCCCGGAATGCGGTGCGCCTATGCGCACGTCCCGTGGTATCGAGGTGGGTAATATTTTCAAATTGGGAACCCGTTACAGTGAAAACATGGGGTGCATGTTCCTGGATAAAGACGGGAAAGAAAAGTATATTTATATGGGGTCTTATGGTATTGGCAGCGGGCGGTTGTTGGCCAGTATTGCTGAAGAATATAATGATGAAAACGGTCTTATATGGCCGATTACTGTGACCCCTTTCCATGTTTATATGGTCTTAATCTATGGAAAAGATGAAAAAGTTGAAAAAACTGCGGAACAGTTATACAAAGACTTCCGGGCCTGCGGTATAGAGGTGTTGTATGATGATCGAGCTGAACAGCCCGGGATAAAGTTCATGGATGCGGATTTGATTGGTATACCTTTGCGGATAACGGTGAGCAGTCGTGCATTAAAACAAGGCGGCGTAGAACTCAAGCGCCGTACGGCTAAAGAACCTGTTGTGGTTCCTATAAAAGAAATCACAACCAAAGTTAAAGCGGAAATTGCTGCTTTAGAAGAAGAGATTAAAGCAAAAGTTGTGGAAGTACCGTTTGAGGAATGAGTATAAAAAAATTCTTCTTTATGCGGCCTTCTTTAGTAAAAAGTTTTTGC
>CP070627.1:4765942-4782946 GCA_020355945.1 Candidatus Aminicenantota bacterium
CAATATTCCAACATTCCATCATTCCAATCAATTGTGAGCGAAGCGAACTAAGTTCTAATTATTTTGATATTCAATTTTAATAGAGAAATCCTATTAAGTACAGAGGGATGACGTTGACATAGCCGATTTCAATTCCATCCTTAAACACAAAGGCATGCGTAAGTCCTTCAATCTGCTTCCTGCCCTTACTCTTACCCCCTACTTCAATTTCAATCCGCTGCTTTTTATTCAATACCAGGAAATCGGTGATTAAAGAAGAAAATACCGGGTATTCTTTACCCACCTGGGAAGCAAAAAAAGACTCCCTGATATTCCCTTTTTCAATATCGCTTTTCCACAATTCATAAGCAATTGTGAAATAAAGATTAGGGCTTTTAAACAAAATTTTTGAATTTTTAAAAGCCCTGATATTCTTTGATTGGGTCCTGACGATTTTAACGATTTCTGCCCTTTCCAAAAGATCAAAATACTCATAAAGCGTATCCCTGGATACATCAATTTCATTTTTAAGGGTTTCCAGGTTAAACAAGGGGATTTTGCTGGTAGACAGGAATCCTAACAACTTTTTCATTTTAAGACCGGAAAAGGATTTTAAAGTTTTAATCGTTGTGATATCCTCATAAATCATTTTATCCAGGACATTTGCCAGGATTTTAAAATATTCCTCACCGGGATATTCCATAAAAAAAGGGTAACTGCCCCACATCAGGAAATCATTTAAATCCCCCAGGATAGTTTTGAATCCCGGACACAATTGACGGGAAATATCAATATGTGAGTAAAGAATATCCGGTAAGGAATATTGGGGAAGTTTTTTGTTATATCTCATTTCCAGGAATTCCCTAAAAGAGAGAGACTGTAAGGAATATATTACCGCCCGACGGGAAAGGTCTCCTTTTTCGTACAAGATATTCAAGGTTGAACTACCCAGGATAATGAACTTTTTATCGGGGTAAGCATCATACAGTCCTTTGACTTCAATACTCCAATCCTTCTTTTTATGAACTTCATCGACAATCAGGCAGTCACCGTAATATTTAAAGTATTCCGCTCCAATATTGTATATTCCTTCCTTCAAAACCAGGGGATTATCCGCGGAAATATAAAGGCATTTTTTAATATCATTGTATCTTTCCAGGAAATGTTGGAGAACCAGGAAGGTTTTGCCTGTTCCCCTGGCACCGGTAATAATCACCAGGCGGTTGTCCCAATTGACTTCGTTATAAAGGTATCGTTTGAAATCCATTGTAACAGAGGAAAGGTTTCTTTCGTGGATATGAAACAGTTCATTCAGCAAAAAACACCTCCTTTTATCCAGTATACTCGGCAAAGCGAGGCCAAAAATGTCGAGCGCACTCGACAAAAAGACCTTACTAATGACTATTGTACTCGATAAAATTGTAAAATTCAAGTATTTTTGCGAAATATCTCAATATTTTCTCTCTGTTTAACTAATCGCAAAATCTCGCCATTTTTTGGCAGAATATTTTCTTACAAGAAAGAAAAAAAAGGGAAACGAAAAAAGGAAAAATACAGGTGTTATCCTGGATGACCTGGGGGGATTTTCTTTTTCGTCGAAGGCTTTAACCAATAATATCCGAAGGACACAAATTCCATTAATAAATGCAGCGGAAATTCTACAGATTGTTGATAATAGGGAGGAATAAATTACCCATCTCCTTCCTCGACCCTCCTTTACTGGGCATTCGGGGTTATTTGGGCTTTGATTATTTTTGTCAAGGTAAGAGCCTGGTCTCCACGCCCCTCGTCTTATTTTCCCAGATATTACAAATACAGGCGGTGGATTTTGGTATCCCACCTGGAAAAAACATGCCAGGATGTGAGATTTTGCTAGTTCACTTCACCTTTATCAATCAATCGATGCCCTGAAAATATCAATACGATTTTGATTAGATTGGTCTTTTCTATGGTTTTCCTGAACTTTTCGTCAATACTGTAGTTTTTCAGTTGCTCTTCCGCTTCTGATTTTAATTGCCGGACCTTTGCCGTCCCCGGACTCACTCCTGCTTTTACATACTTAATTTCCAGGATATAGGAATATTTTAAACCTGCATACCGGGCTAAAAAGGGTTCCATAACTATATCCGCATACCCTTTGTTCATTTCTTTTTCAGTGTGAATGATGTAGAGATTGGTCAATCCCAGGTAAACATTTAAGAAGGCTTGAATGGATTTTTCACCGGTGATTAAATCCCTCAAGCTCATACTCTCCTGCATGCGGCTGGCAATGTAATCGATCAAGGGGTTCCATTGGCCTTCCAGGGCCATCCCTTTCATTAAACGATTATAGGTGTACAGGTCCAGCGCAAATATTTCCGTCTCTTCATATGCTTCTTTGATGTAATCATAGTATAGACGGCGAATGGTTTCATTGGGAATTGCCAGGGTCAAGCCCGTGGTTTCGGTGTCTTTTATTGTCAATAAGCCGAAATAAAATAACAGGGATATGAAATTTTCCCGGTCGATTAATTTTTCTAGGGGAAATCCCTTTACCAGTTCGGATGAGGTTTCTCCCTCTTTTATAATTTCTCTTAACCGGTCGAAATTTCCATTGGAAACTTTTATTTCTCCTTTATCCACGATGATCAGATGCCTTAGTTTCCCGTAATCGATTCTCACATTCCTGTCGATCAAATCCCCGGGGATTTTTTCCCTGGAGAAATAATTCATGAAGAAGTATAATATCATATCCGGGTTGAACAGTTTTACATGGTTTTCTTCGGAGAATCGATAATTGCCATACCACTGGGTTATGATATCCATCAGGTAATCGGTGGGGTGGTAAATTTTTCCCATTGACCTGTAGTATTCGATCATATCGATGACATCATGTTTTGTAAATCCCAGCATGGTGTTGAGGTTGGGTTCCAGGGATACATTATTCCCGATGTTAAACCCGCTGGTGACATCATCCATGGTAACGGGAGATACGCCGGTTATAAAGGAGCGGTTGACGGGTGCCCCGGTCCCGGAGGTCCCTTTTTTCAATGCATTAAAAAAAGATTTGAAAAAACCCGGACCATGGGTCAGTTCTTGATAGGCTGCCTCACCTACCGTGGCCAGGATGGTGTTGGAAAAATTGTCATACTCGTCGATAATCACATACAATTTTTGTTGCGCTCCTTCACAGAGATGAAGCAGGGTAGATAAGATATCGGTGGCAGACCGGCTGTATTTTATTTTTTCGGTGAAGTAATCCATGTCCTGGTTAGCTGAGAGATGACTGCTGTATTTTTGAATGAAGCCCACGGCTTCGTCTTGAATATGGTTATGAAAGGAAGTTTCCATTTTCTTCACATCAGGTTCCACCACAGAGAAATTGAAGCTTAACACCAGGTAGCTGCCTTTTTCGTCGGTGGGGTGATCATAAATCCACGTGCCTCTGAAAAATTCTTCGAACCGGTTTTTGTAGAAGACATCATAATAGGCTTCCATCACGGAAAGAAACAGGGATTTACCAAAACGCCTGGGGCGGATAAAAAATAAATAATTTCCGGCCTCCTCCACTACTGGTAAAAAAGTGGTCTTGTCTACATAGTAAGAGTTTTGTTGAACCAGCAGCTCATAATTTGCCAGGCCATAGGGGATTTTCTTTATCTTCTTATCCTTCATGATTTTTCTGTCCCTATTATATAGGAATTCACTTACTTTCACAAGGATTTTTCTAATTTTAGCCACACCTGGTGGCGACGAACACTTGATTTTTACTGGATAAGTGGTAAAGTATTACCTGGTAAACATAAAGAAAAAATAATGATTAAAGAAAAAAAAATTTGCCAGGCAAAAAAATATAATCATGAGTATTTTTGAAAGAAAAAAAATCCTTTTTAAAAAGACAACAAAGTTTAATCATATCAAGGTCATTCGTAAAGGAAATATTATAACGCTGTGGTGCGATGATAAAAAGCAAACCGAAATCCAACTGGACAATCCCCTTCATACCTGCCTTGAATATTCGCAAAACTGTTTACTTGCCCTGGCATTCCACCCGGACCCCCGATCAATCCTGGTCTTAGGACTGGGCGGGGGTGCTGTCCCGTCTATACTTCATCATATCCTGGAAAAAGCCATTATCGATGTAGTGGAAATTGACCCGGAAATGCACACAGTAGCAAAAAAATATTTCCACTTCTCCCTCTCGGAACGACTGCGATTATTTATTAATGACGCCTTCTTCTTTATCCGGGACACCAATAATAACTATGATATTGTGATTATGGATGCCTATATCGGGAATCAACTCCCGCAAAGCGTTGATAATATGGCTTTCTTAGTAGAAGCAGCCAGGATTCTTAATCCCAAAGGGCTATTTGTCGCCAACCTCATGACCGCAGATGAGAAACATTTCAAAAATATGATAAAAAGAATAAGTAAAATTTTTAAAAATATCTGGCTGCTGCCAGGAGTTCGATCTACCAATACCCTGGTTTTTGCAGCTAGAGAGAATATTTTGCCATCTGAAATCCAAAAAAGGGCAGAGTGGTTATATCAAAAAATTCCCTTCGAATCCAGGAACCACACCATAATGAATCAACTGGAAGATGAGACAATATCTTGAAGGTTTGCTGCCGCTTATAAAATTTCGATTTCAAGAGAATGCTTTGAGCTCTTCTCCTCGGTGGGAACAGCCAGTTTGATGGGGAAGTGTAATTTACTCAAATAACCTTCATAAAGAAGGTTTTCATCAATAAATACCCGGAGAAGATGATAGTCTTTGACTTTCTCTTTCAAGGCTTCACTCAATTGAATTTCAATTATCTTACTATTTATTAGATAAACGATTTGTTTAACCGACCGCGCCGCCAGCACAATACGGCTGCTGTTTAAGATCGATTCATACTGGCGGTTCTTTCGTTCGATTTTTTCTTTGTTTGCTTCATCTTCATCCTCAGGGCCAATCACCTGCTCGATTTGCATCTTGCGCCAGTAAAGCTCTGTCAGCCCGGGATCATTTTTCTCAACTTCCTTGAGAACACCCATTGCCCGGATAAGCAGCCGCGAAGAAATATAAGCATCGGCCAGCAGCAGTAAAACATCCTGGTAATCCTTCATATGCCCTGTTTTAACAAAAGAAATGGATTCCCTTAAATCCTCGGTCTTTGAAATCACCGTATCATATTGACCGGATTTAAACTCAATCAACCGCTCAATATAGAAAACCCTGAAGTCTCTCCCGGAGCGATCGAAATAGTTTTTCTTTTTTAAAAAGTTACGGAAATTCTCCAGTTCTTCCAGTGAAGATGAATCATTAATGTAAGTCAGGATAAAAAATTCAATTTCTGAATGCAGTTTATCCCGTGGGCTATCTTTCGGCCCTTTTGCTGCCAAAAGACGTTCGAGAATAGCCATGTTCAGATTTTTCTTTAATTGAAGGTAGTACTTGCGATAGGAATCATTGGAATCATTGGAATCATTGGAATCCCTGGAATCCTTTTTGCGGTCCAAAAGATAATAATCCATGACCCCCCGACGATGAAGTTTATTAAACCAGTGTTTCAATTTTTTCAGGAGATTTGCCGTCTTATTTCGCAAGTGATATCGATAATCTCTTTTTATATCGTTAAGAATATGGTCGGCGTATCGGGCCAGGAATTCCTGGCGCACCTCCATTTCTATTTCCATTTCCAGCAATTTTTTCGATGCCTGGAGATAAAAAACCGGGTTTTTCCCCAATGTCTCTTTGAAGAAACCCACATCGCGACAATATAACCCCCAGGTATCCAGGATTAGCTGGAAATCCTCCTTTTGGATTCTTTTCAGTGATTTTTCCAGCAAATTGCTGCAAAAATTTTTATCTTCCTCTTCCAGGAAGGGCCACATGTGCAGCAGTATGGTTATGGTATCCATACTCACCCGGGCATTGTTTCCCCTTATCATTGCCGCCCGTTTAAAAGACTCTATGGCCTGGTGGAAACTGGTTTGATCGCTGAGATTTCGATAAAGATACGCTTTTCCCAGGTAGAAATGGGTATGGTAATAAAGCTGGTTGAAGTTAAGGGAATTTTTAAGATACCGGATGCTTTGTGCCAGGACCCCGGGGCCCGGGGTCTGCTGATGGCTTTCCAGCAGCGCATACCCGTATTCACAAAAAGGCATTGGGTCCAGGGGAAATAACCAACTGCTTAATTCCAACATACGGCTGTTTTTAACCTCTCCGGCCTTATTTTTCCCCAGGGAAAAAAACACATGGGATATAAACTGGAAACCGAAAAAAAGGATAAGTACAAACAGGATTATCTTGATAAGTTTATTACTTTTATTAATATCTCTTTTCTTAGGTGGAGCTTTTTTTGCCAGTTTTATCCTGATTCCTTTTTTATTTTTTAAAAAATCCCTGCTGCTGATATCACTCATTTTTATTCCCTTTCCCTGAAGTTTCTTTTATAAGTGGTCAGCCTTATACCCAGGGCCAGGACCAGGACAAATACCCAGAGATTGACAGGGATATGAAGGGAGAAATCGAAAAAAGAATGGAATACAGCAGCAAAGAGGCTGGTCAGGATACCGACGCCCAGGATTTTTATTCCCGGGTGGTCCCGGTCTGCCCACATTTTAACAATAGAATAGATGATCGTGCCGATTAAAAAGAACAAGAGCAGGCTGCCAATGATACCGCCTTCTGCCGCGGTTTCCAGGTAATCGTTATGGGCATGGGTGGACCATGCCCCGCCTTCATCCATGTCGTAGAGAAAATACGTATAACGATAAGTGCCAAACCCGGCCCCAAATACCGGGTAGTCCCGGGCCATGGTGATTGTGGCCGGCCATCGCAAAAACCGGCCGGAACTTTCAAAACCAGTACTCATAAATTTATTTACGGTGTCCTGGATTCCCAGGAAAAGCGCCACCACGGTGATGCCGATAAGGATGAATTTCAGCTTCTTGCGAATCCTCCTGCTCTGTTTCAGGTAAAAAGAAAACTGGGCAAAAATAATAAAACTAAATATCATGGTGATAATACCGGCTCGGGAACCGGTAAGAATAATCCCCACTCCCAGCAAGACCGGGATGGCAAAATAACCGGGTAAATCCCTGTTTTTATCCATGGCAGAGACGAATCTTTCCCTCAGGCTGCGCCCGGGTTCCAGGAATTGCAGTTTGAGAAAAAAGATCGCCAGGACCAGGGGAAGTATCATCTCCAGGTAAAAGGCAAAATGATTGGGATTGCCCAGGGTCCCGGTGAGGTATCTTACCACCGGGTCCTGCTGGTCTACTTCATGAAAAAAAAGAAAAAAGCGCCGGTTGCCATGGAAGTACTTGAGAAATCCCAGGATGGTCTGCAGGACCGCTGAAAGCACCAGGACTTTAAAGATAGAAATAATCTCTTTTTTCTCAATTTTTATCTGCATCATGACCCAAAAAAACAATACCAATACCAGGAATTTAAATGCATAGACCAGGGTTTCAAAGGGAACCATGGAGATGGAATGAAACGCGGGAACCTTCTCATTCAATAAGGTAAGATAACGGGCCGTGGCTGGCGAAACAATCTTAAGCAAAAAAAAGGGAAGCGGCAGGATTTGCAATGCCAGGAACCCCAGGCATACCAGGAAAACAACGCGGATTTTTTTCTCATACAGGAAATAAATGTCCACATGGTCCCGATGGCGGCTGAGCCCCACCAGGGACAACACCAGGATTAAAATATAGAATAACGGTGAAAAAATCCTGCCCACGCACCCGAAAGGGATAGGAGCCAGGAGAACCAGTATCTTCAATAAAGTAAAAAAGGGATCATTTTTCATTGAACTGCGCATGCTGTCCGCCTTTTGAATAAGCCGGGAAACCATGATTTCCGGCGTGGGTCCATTAGGGGGCCGATATCGGGCAGGGGATTGTTGGTGACAATAGCCAGGGGGATTTTTTCCACCAGCATATCGATCTTCTCTTTTTCCATGCCCCGTAGTTTGTTGTAAACAATGGATAAACCCGGGATTCGTACCCAGATATCATGGCAGTCGGAAGCAATCACATGAACGAGGTTATATTTTAATAAAGCCATGGCTGCTGCATGGGCATCATGTCCGAAATCTCCCCGCAGGCTGCCCACGTCCACCTGGACCAGCGCTCCTGCTTGCAGCAGATCATAAAGAAGATCCAGGTTTTGCTGGAATACCAGGTTTCTTTCCGGGTGGCAAATGATGGGAATAAAACCCTCACTTTCCAGGTTGAAGATATACGCTTTGGTACCGGGGAAAACCGTATCCGGTGGAAATTCCAGTAGAAAATAGTTATTCCGGTTAAGGGTGATGAGCTCCCGAAATCCTTCAAGCTTCTCTTTTAGATCGGAGGTAAAGAAAACTTCTGCGCCGGGCAGGATTTCTATTTCTATATGTCGTTCCGCTGCTTTTTTTCTTAATTCCGCGAATAAACCCGGCAAGTGTCGGATATATTTTATCTTGCTGGCCTGTCCCAGGATGTGGGGGGTAGCGGCTATGGCTTTCACTCCATCCTGCCAGGCCATTTCTAACATTCTTAACGACTCTTCCATGGACCGGGAACCATCATCCACCCCGGGTATAATATGAGAGTGAAGGTCTATCATCAGGCTGATTCCTCGAAGTTTATTCAGTTTTCCGGTTCATCTTTATATTTATACTGGTAATAAGAGGAATAGTACCCGTAGGCCCTTTCTTTCCCGGCCGCCCTATTTAATACCACACCCAGGGTGCGGATGTTATAGCGGTCCAGTTCTTCTTTGGCCTTTTCGATGGCATGGCGGTGTGTTTTACCGGCCCAGGTGACCAGGATCGTTCCATCGGTATTTTTACTGAGAAGGATCGGATCGACAATACCCACCAGGGGTGGGGTATCTATAAAAATAAAATCCACTTTTTGCCTGAGTTTACTCAGCAGCATGGACATCACTTCCGAAGAGATCAATTCCGTGGGGTTGGGTGGGTGAGGCCCGGAGGGTACCACGAAAAGGTTGGGGATATTTGTTTTGGCAAAGATTTCTTTGACCTGGGCTCTTCCCGCCAGGAAAGAGGACAGTCCCGGGCTGTTGGCTATTTTAAAAATTTTGTGCATCCTGGGTTTGCGCATGTCACCGTCGATGATCAGTACCTTTTTCCCCAATTGGGAAAAGGAAACCGCCAGGTTGATGGTGGTGACGGTTTTTCCCTCCGAGGAAAGAGCGCTGGTGATACTGATGATTTCCGGGGGTTCTTTGGGAACGGAGAGTAATATGGAGGTGCGAATGGTGCGATAATTTTCAGCAAAAGGAGATTCCGGGGCAACAAAATTAATCAGCTCGATCTCCGGGGGATTTTTCGGCCCGGGACCCGGGTTATTCTTTCCTTTCTTTTTATTATCACCGTATTTATAGTAAGAAGAGTAATAGTAAGCGGACAGGGATTTGGCCTTTGTGGAAGGGATAATGCCCAGCGCCGGAACTCCCAGCATGAGTTTCACCTCGTCAGGAGTTTTGATGGTGCGGTCCAGGTAATCCACCAGGAATATCAAGCCGATTCCCAGGGCAAGTCCCAATATAAGGGCCATTATCATGATCTTTTTCGCCCCGGACCCGATGGGGCGGCGGGGAACTTCAGCCTTATCGATGATTTTGATGTTAAGGCTCTCTAATCCTTCCACCCGGGAGGACAATGCGGATTCTTCTCCTTTCCGTACCAGGAAATTCAGCAGGGTGCGCATGTTTTCCACTTCGATGCCCAGGCTTTTGTAGTAGATGGCATCGGTATCGCTGTCCACCATGGTTTGTTTCTGCTGGTTCAACATTTTCAGCAGCGCTTCTTCTTTTTTTTTAGAGGATTGGTAGTCACTTTTGGCTTCATTAAGACTCTTCCGGGCAATATCCCCGGTTTCTTCCCGGATCTGCTGCTTTAAACTATCCATCTGGGACTGCAATTGGGTCATTTCCGGGTAAGAACTGCGAAACACCTGGGACTTCCGCCTGTACTCGGATTCCAGGGCAGAGTATTTGTTTTTTAGATTACCAATCAGCGGACTGGCTTTTACCTGGGGAAAATTCTCGTAACTCATGCCCTGTAATTCCTGGTAAATGGCTTCCTTGTTTATCCTGTCTATCTGGGTTTCGGTATAGGCTTTGTTCAGGTCGGAAAACTTTTCCACTACCACACTGTCTCCACGGGAAACGGAGAACAATTCTTTGCGTTTCCCGTATTCCTGCATTTCCTTTTCCTTTTGGGCCAGGTTTTGCTGGAGTTTGTTTTTCTGGTCCTCAATGTATTTGACTGCCTTTTTAGGCGATCGAATTCTTAAGTCCAGGTTAAATTCTCTAAATTTCTCAAACAGGAGGTTGACCATTTGGGCGGCAGCTTCGGCATCGGTGGACCGGTAACTGACCCGTACCAGCCGGGTAAACTCCAGGGGTTCAACAAAAGGACCCCGGATAATTAACTCCTTACCACCCTTTTCCGGATCATTTCCTATAGAAGAATCGAATCCTTCCTTCACTTCTTTGGCCAGGGTCCGGCTTTGCAGTATTTCGATCTGGGTATTGAAATACTCGTTCCTCCACCCCATAGAGGCGCGAGTATTATCGAACATGATAATATTTCTACTTTCCGGTTCAATCATCAAAAGCCCGGTGGCCTGGTATATGGGTGGACTGGTGGATATCTTTACATAGGCTGCTGCCAACACAGCCAGGGTAACGATGATGACGATATGGAGCCTGGCTTTAATCATTCTCCAATATTTTTCGATGTCCAGCTTCTCATCCGTCAACCAGGATTCGCTGCTGTTTATGTTTGACTGGTTGTCCATTGTTTCACCTGTTATATGGGTAAATATTAAAATTACAAAATACTTTCCCGGACATGCACGATATCATTGTCTTCTAAGATAAAATCCGGGATTTTGCCGCTGAGAATTTTTTTGACATTGACGCGGGTTTTCACATCTTTGCCATCGATGCGGCGGGTAACCGTAACCGCGGACTTGCGAGCCCGTTCCGCGAATCCCCCGGCCTGGGCAATGACCCGGAGAAGGGTGATGGAACCGTTCATTTTTACTTTAATATGACCCGGGTTTTTCACCTGGCCGAAAACATAAATGTCCAGGAACCGTTCAGCCGGTATATTAATGACATCCCCGGGCTGTAAAGGAATATTCATCCTGGGATTCCCCTTGAGCATCAATTCATCCAGGTCGATGACCAGGGATTTGGTCCTGCCGTCCTTATAGCGGCGGATAATGATAATACGGTCAGACGCACTTTTACCCAGGCCCCCGGCCGTGGAAAGCACCTGCAAAAGGGTTTGTCTGCCAATCAATTCATAGTTGCCGGGTTTTTCTACTTCCCCGATGATGGAGACCAGCTTGCTCTGGTATTCCTTGATAAAAATCGTAACCTGGGCATTTTTCAGGTATTTTTCTTCCAGGCGGCGGGCTAACTCTTTTTCCAGTTGAAAACGGGTCATACCCTCTACTTTTATTCTTCCCAGCAGGGGAAGTGTGATCGTACCGTCCTCGGAAATCCTGACGGTGATGTTTAATTCCGGGACTTCAAAAACGCTTATGGTGATTAAGTCCTGGGGACCGATATTATAACTGATTTCCCGGGTTTCCTCTCCTGGTTCCCGGTCCCGGGAAAAACCAGCGGCATTTGCCGGGTAATCAAACCAACAAAATAAAATCACCAGGAGTATCGGCAGTAAATATCTAGAATTCATGGGTGATATAACCTCCGATAAAATCACTGCGGCGATCGAAACCGGATTCGCCGGATTCCAGGTGGGAAATCCTGTATACCAGGCCGATTCCTACCTTTTTAAAAAATTTTATACCCACGTATAGGCTGGAAGTATAAAAATCATCCTGCCTGGTTTTAGCCCTATCGATAAAATTCTCATAGGAAAATTGACCCAACCGGTAACTGTACCCTAATTTTATTCGCCTGCTCACATAAAATTCCAGGCCGGCGGCAGCGGATTTCTCATTATAACGTTGATCTGTTCTCCAGAAGGCGGGGAAGTTATCCACCAGGTATTGAAAGTGCAGCTTGAACCTGGAAAACAGTGTTACGGTAACCTCACCGGTACCAAAGGTTTTGGTGTAATTTTTATAGAGGGGATGGGCAGGATTAAAAAATTTTAACCCCAACTGCAGGCTGCCTTTAATACGGCTGATTTCAGGGAACTCGATTCCCAGGGAGGCCTGGTCCCCGGTTTCGTTTCGCCTGGTTTCATAAGCGAATTCATATCCCACCCGTTCATAATTTAAAAATAGACGGGTCCGGGAAAAAATAATTTTATACAATTTTATCCCGGCCTTTAATTCCTGTCGGTTTAAAAGGTTTTTCAAATTATAATCTCCAAGGTAACGTTCATCCTGGTATTTTACGCGGCTTTGCTGGAGATAGAGAGTGATGAACAGGTTTTCATAACTGCCCATGTCCAGGGAAAAATGGTGTTCTTTCATACCCCACCTGGTGGGAACGGCGAATTCCATGGTGGACTCTCTTACCGTATAATTGCTGGTAAATTGGTATTTGAGGTTAATCCTCCCCAGGTAGGTATAGAGGACGGCCTGCAGCCGATTATTGAAGGCTCGGTGCTCAATGTGGTTGGCATAGAATCGGTAAGAAGGGGATGTGGTGACGGATATGATAAAACGGTTCCCCAGGATGGTGGATATTTTCAAATCCAATCCCGGTTCGGCCAGCCAGTCCGGTTCTTCCCTGTCCCGGTAAGAGTAGATATTCGAGGTATGACCGAGATCATTTAAGGTTATGGCCGGCAAGATATAAAAAAAAGCCACCCGCTTCCATGCTTCGTCGAGGATGGCGTTTTTTACTTCAAAAAAATCCTCCGCCTGCAGGTGGGGATGCAGCCCGGTAAACACAACAATACCGGAGAGCAAGGCGAGAATGACCGGCAAGTTTAACCTATTTCTTTGCATCAGTAGTATTATAGTCGAAAATGGATAATTTTTCAAATCCCGGATTTACCCCCCTTCACCACCTAAGAAGAACTAAAACTCGCCCCTCGCAGCCATCTCCCCAATTCTTAGAAATCTGGCGGTGAATCCAGGTTTACCCGTGCGGCAGATTGGTTATGGGTTATCGCTCCGTTGGGCTTTGTTCTTTGTCACACCGAAAAAGGCAAATCAGGGGAGGAATGGCTGCAATACAGCAGGGGTCGAAAAAGGCCAGCAGGCCTTTAGCAGATTTTTTTAATGAGAAAGAGAGAAAGGTGGTTTTACCTTCAACGATTTTAACCAGGAAGTCAACCTTTTTAATTTTATAAGAATTATTGCGGAACAATATATGGACGATGTAATCCCCTACAGGAACATCGAGCAACTGGTAATCCCCGGTGACGTCCGTGACATTGGAGCGAAACACCTGGAGGTTTTTAGAATCTTGCAGCACCACCTGGGCACCCCAAAGCGGGGTTTTGTTATCCGATTTATAGATGAAACCTTGTAAATGACCGGTGCCGGGTTGGTAGTCCGCGGCAAAACCAGGCAAGGACAAAATCGCCAGGGCAGCCAGCATAGCTGCCGCCAGTGACAGCGACAATGTGGAGGAAGTCTCCCTCGCTTTAAATTTTGATCGATCCTTTATTTTTTGCATTGGCATTCCTTCTTTATAATTTTTTATGTCCATTCATATATTATAATACATTCCTTAATTTGTCAACCCACCTCTCTGGATTCACCATTTCATTTTTTACTTTATCCCTGCCAGTCCCGGTTATATGGCCACAATCACCAAACCGATCCAACCAAAAAAAGCTATTACCTTACACAGCTGAAACGGGACAAAAAACAGGAAAGGCGGTCTTTTTATGGCAAAAGAAATTCGGGTGGTCTTTTGCGGGACTATTTTAACTAAAAAATCCACTTTTTTAACCTTATAAGATTTATTCTTTATATATATATGCACCTGGTAATCCCCGGCCGGTATATCCGTAAGTTGGTAGTCACCAATAGAGTCGGTGACGTTGGATTCAAACAGTTTGCCGGTTTTAATGTTTTTCAAAACCACCTGGGCTCCCCAAAGTGGAGTCCTGCCATTCCTTTTGTAAATAAATCCCTTTAAATTCCCGGTGTCCTCGCCTTCCTCGGCAGTGCCTGGCAAAGGAAACCCTACCAGTAAAAATACCCACAGAAAAAGAGTCAGCAGCGCGACACGATTTCTCAATCCTCTTTGTCTCACGGAAACCTCCTTTATCCTTCCTTTATTCCTTTACTTCTTTTTCTTCAGGGAAAAGGAGACTGTGTTCGTCTCCCCGGCAAACACATGAAAGAAAAAATCGACCCGTTTAATTTTATAATGTTTTATACCGATATAAATTTTTCCCCGGTAAAAGCCTTCAGGGATATCCTCCAGTCTATATTCGCCGGTTTCATCTGTGATGTTGGATTCGTATTCTTTCCCGGTTTTTTTCCCCTTCTCCCACTGTTCCAATATCAGCCGCGCATCCCGCAGGGGGGTTTCCCCATCGGCTTTATAGATCGTACCTTCTATATAGCCGGTATTGGGCTCGGATGCCCGGACTGGTCCTGACGGCACCAGTATTAAAGCCAAAAAACATACTGTAAGCAGTATCATGATTTTACCTGAGTACAAACCTTTCATTGGCTGCCTCCTTTTACTCTTTTATTTATTTTTTCTTCCAGTTCAGCCTTTTTTATCCTGTCTTTTATCTTTTGATAAAATCCCCGGGCATATTCATCATATTGCAAATAATGATAAGACAACGCCAGGTAATAGCAGCGATTGTCCTCCAGGGAAGGATCGATGCTTACCAGCAGGGGTGACGGTACTGCGTTAATTAATTTATTGAGACTGGCCTTATATTTTTCTTTTTTAAACAGAAGAATGCCGCTGAGATAATCAGCCCTGGGGTCATTTTTATCCAGCCTTTCCAGTCTCTTTATTCTTAAATTTACCGTATCGAGTTTATTATTTTCCAGGTCTTGCAGGATATTCCAGAACAGCGATTCATAGAGGTAAACTTTTTCCCAGGATTTTGATCCCGCTTCCGCTTCAACTTGACCCCAGGTCCTGGCCATCGTTATAGTCAGGGCTTTAGCATCATTTTTTACGTTTTGAGGAATATCCATGACATTCAATGGTTTGATATTCCCGTTGAGTTCGGTTTCTACTTTCTTTACAACTTTCAAGGCGTCGCCCATTTTCCCGGTTTTGAGATAAGCCAGGGAATAAAAGAAATAGAGTTCTTTTAAAATTTCTTTTTCTTCATAAAGGCCGAATTCGGCAATTCTAAAATTTTCAATGGCCTCCGGGTATTTACCCTGGGCTACAAGAACTTTTCCTTCCTGGAATAATTTATTATAAAAGGGGTCTGCCTCGGCTGACAGGCAATAAACCATAACGCAGCAGACAAACACCCGAATCACTACCGCCCTGGTTTGCGTTTGCAAATTTTTCATTTTTTCCCGTTCTAAAATTTTAGACCTTAATTTATAATACATATTTCCTCAAATGTCAAGTTGTTTTACCTACTTCTGGCTTAGTAAGTAGTAAGTAGTAAGTAGTAGGTAGTAGGTAGTAGGGAATGGGAATATCGAATGTCGAAGGATAAAATTGATTTCAAATTTAACATACTTCATCATTCCTTTTTCAATATTCACTATTCCTTTTTATTTCAGTCTATTCTGGTTACTGCGATACTTTCAATTCCCTACTACTTACTACCTACTACTTACTACCTACTACTTTCCCTCTTCCCATGCAGCCATGCTTCTTCTATCCGCTTTTGGCATGATGAAACAAAATATTTTTCATGGCCTTGAAAAAATAAGCCATATCGGTTCTTATCGGGTGTTTTTTATACTTTTCCAGGTATTTTCTCTCCGATTCCCACACCTCCTCCATACTCCCAGGCATATCCGCATAGTACGGGGGAACCAGTCCAGGTTTATATTGAATACGCTCTTTTTGCAGATTTTCCGGGTAGGTATTAAAGAAGGTTTCACTTAAAGGTCTGATACCCACCAGTTTAAGGTCCCCTTTTAGCCAATTGATGAGCATGGGAATTTCATCGATAAATAATTTTCTATACACTTTTCCCCAGGCGGTCACCCGGAAATCAGCTTTGATCTTTCCCTTTTCGTCCAGTTTATTTTTGTCGTACACGTACCGGTGGATATATTCCGAATAGGGATGCATGGTACGCATTTTGTAAATATAAAAGATTTTACCGTCTTTGCCGATGCGCTTTTGTTTAAACAAGAGTCCATAAGAGGGGTTGTTTTCATTTTCAGGTTCTTTTACCTTTTGTGCGATAAAATAGACCAGGTTATCAACACTTTCCAGGGAAACAATTTCAAACCCGCAAAAATATAAGCGCCCCAGGGCTTCGGCCATGGATAAAAGGCGGTGCTTCCCCCTGGTTACAGCAAAATAAATCTTTTTTAAAAGAGGTAATTTGGGAAAAGCGCGCTTCCAGAGAAAATCAAAGAAATAGAGCACATTGGCCAGGAAACGGGGATAGTTCTTCAAAAAATAAATATGCCGCTTTTCACAGGGCTCGAATTTTCCCCAAAAAATACCCTGGTTTTTGATCTTGCGGTTGACTTCGATCAGGTATTGATTTACCCGGCGAAAACTGTTCATGGAGTGAAGATTCATAAAGAGTTCCAGTGAATTATCAGGTAAGATCTCCACATTATAGGGATTCGCAGTATCAATCACCTCTGCGTTTCGAATATCCACGCTGTCCAGGTCCACCACCTGGTCAACAAAAGTAAATACCCGGGGGAATCTTGTTAAATAAATGTTTTTCAATTTTTCCCGGACGATGGTGGAAGAGAAGTTTTCTTTTTTGATACGAATTTTTTTTGCTTCTTCTTTCTCTTTTTGCACCACTTCTTCCACCACCCGGGCTCCATACAGGGAGAGTTCCGGGACATCAAAAAGCTTAATTTCCGGTACATCTATTCTCTCCCGGAGATTGTACAGGTAATATATCGTTATAACCAGTATTTCAAAACATGCATAGACACCAATGGAGCCGAAGACCAGCA
>CP070627.1:4783046-4810198 GCA_020355945.1 Candidatus Aminicenantota bacterium
CCCTCAGCCATTGGTAACCTGGATGTTATTGGCAATACGTATGAGTATTTGATATACCGTTTTGCCAGTGATGCGGGAAAAAAAGGTGGAGAATTTTATACGCCGCCTGAGGTAGCCACCCTGGTGGCAAAGCTGGTGCAGCCCAAAAAAGGTGAACGCATCGCTGACCCGGCTTGCGGGTCCACTTCACTATTGATTAAAGTCGCACGGGAAATAAAAGAACAAAACTTTTCCCTCTATGGACAGGAAAGTAACGGCAGCACATGGGCATTGGGTATGATGAATATGTTCCTGCACGGCATTGATAATGCCCGCATCGAATGGGGCGACACCCTCAGGAATCCCAAACTAATTACCAGCGACCAGTTAATGAAATTCGATATTGTCGCGGCAAATCCCCCCTTCTCCTTAGACAAATGGGGGGCAGATGATGCTGCAGATGATAAATACAAACGTTTTCACCGCGGAATCCCTCCCAAAAGCAAAGGCGATTATGCATTTATTACTCATATGGTGGAAACCATGAATGAAGAAACCGGCCGCGTAGGGGTCATTGCTCCGCACGGCGTGTTGTTTCGCGGAAGTTCCGAAGGAAAAATCAGGAAACGATTGATCGAAGAAAACCTATTAGATGCAGTTATCGGGCTGCCGCCCAACCTCTTTTATGGCACCGGCATTCCCGCTGTTATTCTTTTGTTTAAAAAGACACGACATACCACTGATGTTCTCTTTATCGATGCCAGCAAGGGATTTGAAAAAGAAAAAAAACAAAATAAGCTGAGAGAGCAAGACATAAAAAAAATCCTGGATACCTACCTGGATTACCAATCAATTGACAGGTATGCATACCGGGCAGCCAGGGAAGAAATAAAAGAAAATGATTATAATCTTAACATCCCCCGCTATATAGACACATTTGAAGAAGAGGAAGAAATTGATATCCCTGCGCTGCAAAAAGATATCAACGCACTGGAAAACGATTTAAAAGTAGTTAGAAAAGAGATGAACAGGTATTTGGAGGAATTGGGTATCATTGTAGGAGGTGATAAGAATGACGACTAAAAAGACAGGAATTGTTGACAGGAATCAATCCGCATTCGAAGAGATCAAGCAAACCAATGAGTATGGACAGGATTTTTGGTCTGCCCGTCAATTGGCAAAAGTTCTCGGCTATTCGGATTACAGGAATTTTGTTCATGTGATCGACAAAGCCAAAGAAGCCTGCAAAAATAGTGGTAATGAGGTTAACGACCATTTCGTTGACATCACCGAAATGGTCACCCTGGGCTCGGGGGCAAAAAGAGAGATTCAATCAATGGCACTCTCTCGATACGCTTGTTACCTTATTGTTCAAAATGCAGACCCGGCAAAAGACATTGTTGCCCTGGGTCAAACTTACTTTGCCGTTCAAACCCGGAAACAAGAACTGGCAGAGCAAGAAGAATTTCAAAGATTAGGCACAGAAGAGGAAAAACGGCTCTTTCTCAGGGATGAATTAAAAACCCATAACAAGAAGTTGGCAGAAGCAGCCAGGAATGCAGGGGTTATACAGCCAATCGATTACGCGATCTTCCAGGACAATGGTTACATGGGGCTTTATGGGGAATTAACCGCCAAAAATATCCATCAACGAAAAGGTCTTAAAAAAAGCCAGAAAATCCTGGACCACATGGGAAGTACGGAATTGGCAGCCAACCTGTTCCGCGCTACCCAGACAGAAGATAAAATCCGCAGGGAAAATATTAAAGGAAAAAACAAAGCGAATCAAACCCATTACCAGGTAGGGCAAAAGGTGAGGCAAACCATCAAAGAACTGGGAGGCACCATGCCCGAAGACCTCCCTACAGTAGAAAGTATCAAAAAAATTGCCAAACAAAAGCAAAAGGAATTGAAATGACAAACTAATAAATTATTATTTCGGAGAAATAAAAATATGGGTTCTGAAAAGACGAACAAAGAAGAAAATTTTAAAAATTTTAATAAAACAAAAATTGGTTTATTACCACCGAAATGGAAAGTATTGAAACTAAAGGATTGTATTTTTGATAAGCCACAATATGGCGCAAATGCTCCTGCTGAAGATTTTCATATAAATCTACCAAGGTATATTCGAATTACTGATATTAACGAATATGGCTTATTAAAAAATGAGGACAAGAAAAGTATAAATAAGGAAGATTCTGAAAAATACATTTTGAAAGATGATGATTTCTTATTCGCAAGGAGTGGAGCAACCGTAGGAAAAACTTATCTGTATAAAAAAACTGATGGAATTGCTGCTTATGCCGGATATTTAATTAAATTTGAAATTAACAAAAAAAAATTATTACCAAAATATTTATTTCAATATACCCAATATAAAAGATATAAAGATTGGATAAATGATACAATTCGAGCTGGAGCACAACCAAATATTAATGCAATGGAATATTGTAACCTGTATTTACCAATTCCACCTCTTCCAGAGCAGCAAAAGATCGTAGAAATTCTCTCCACCTGGGACCGGGGTATTGAAAAAACGGAAAAATTGATAGAATTAAAAACCAATCGCAAAAAAGGACTGATGCGGCAGTTACTGAGCGGGAAGAAACGGTTTAAAGAATTTGAAAAGGAAACATGGCCGAAGCTTAGATTAGGAGACTTTCTTACCTTCATACCTCGCCCGGTAATCAAACCTCAAAATCCATATTGGGCACTGGGTATTCGAAGCCATGGCAAAGGAACATTCATAAAAAAAGTGGAAGAACCGGAAAAAATAATGATGGATACACTTTTTGAGGTTAAAAAAAATGACTTGATTGTAAATATCACCTTTGCCTGGGAAGGAGCTGTGGCTCTGGTTAAAAAAAGCGATGAAGGAACACTGGTATCCCACCGGTTCCCGACTTATGTTTTTAAAGAAAATATTGTGTCCCCGGAGTTCTTTAAACAGGTAATACTCCAAAAGAATTTTGTCCATAAACTGGGGATAATTTCTCCCGGAGGTGCCGGCAGAAACCGGGTATTAAGCAAAAAAGATTTTCAAAGACTGAAAATAAAAATACCCCCCATTGAAGAACAACAAAAAATAGCGAGCATTCTTTCGGCAGCAGACCAGGAGATTGAATTAATTAAACAGCAATTGGAAAAACTAAAAGAACAAAAAAAAGGCTTAATGCAAAAATTGCTGACCGGGCAAATTCGGGTAAAAGGAGTCAATAATGTATGAAACACCGGTTTTTAAAGAAGACCATATCTCCCAGATACCGGCAATCCAATTGCTGGTAAACCTGGGCTATACCTACATTACACCGGAAGAGACAAAAAACCAACGCAGTAACAAAATGTCCCGGATAATACTGGAAAAGATCCTGGAACAACAATTGCGGAAAATCAACACCATCCTTTATAAAGAAAATCAATACCAGTTCTCCAACAACAATTTCAATGCAGCGGTTGAAGCGGTTAAACATATCCCCTACGAAGGATTAATACACTCCGCTGAAAAACTGTACGACCTCATTTCCCTGGGAAAGAGTTTTAAAGAGACTATCCAGGGCAGTACCAAAAGTTTCTCTTTTAAATACATCGATTGGGAAAATATCTCCAATAATGCCTTCCATGTAACAGCAGAATTCGAAATAGAACGGGATAACCAGGAAAGCACACGACGACTGGATATCGTCCTGTTTGTTAATGGAATCCCCTTTGTTATCATCGAATGCAAACGACCCGACATAAAAGATTCCATTTCCCTAACCATCAAACAGCACCTCAGGAACCAACAGCGGGGCGAAATCCCCAAACTCTTTGTTTACACACAATTGCTGATGGCAATCAACAAAAATGAAGCCCAATACGCCACCACCGGCACGGAAGAAACCTACTGGACAACCTGGCAGGACCAGGAACCCCTGGAAAATCAACTAAAAAGACTCATTAATCAACCACTCCCTATGGAAACCAAAGATAAAATTTTTTCCAGCCGGTTTCGTTATGCCCGCCGCTATTTTGATGAACTGGAAACCGCGGAACGACAGGTAACCGCACAGGACCGCGCTGTATTCTCCCTCTGTCGCCCCGAACGCTTGATGGAACTGGGCCAGAGGTATATCCTGTTTGACCGGGGTGAGAAAAAAATCGCCCGCTACCAGCAATATTTTGCAGTGAAAAAAATCCTGCGCCGGATCAAAAATATAGACCCGGCAGGCAAACGACAAGGAGGGGTTATCTGGCATGTCCAGGGCAGCGGTAAATCACTGGCCATGGTAATGATGGCTAAAGGTCTGGCGATGGAACCGGACATCCCAAATCCCCGCATTGTCCTGGTTACAGACCGGATTAACCTGGATGACCAGATCTGCACCACCTTCAAACACTGCGGCATGAAACCGGTAATGGCTAAAACCGGGAACCATTTGATCCGGCTCCTGGAGTCTGAAAAGAAAACAATCATTACCACAGTAATCAACAAATTCAATGCGGCTTTCAATAAAAAGAACTTTACCCTGGGCTCCCCCAATATTTTTGTACTGGTGGACGAAAGTCACAGGACCCAGTACGGCATTGCCAATGCCAGGATGATGAGAGTTCTTCCCAATGCCTGCTACCTGGGATTTACCGGTACCCCATTAAAGAAAAGAGATAAAAACACAGCCATTAAATTTGGCGGTTTTATTGATAAATATCCTATCGATAAAGCAGTAAAAGATAAAGCAATTGTACCGCTCCTTTATGAAGGACGCCATGTACTTCAAAAAGTGAATAAAAAACCCATTGATAAATGGGTGGACAGGATATGTGCCCCCCTTACCCCCTATCAGACAGCAGACTTAAAGAAAAAATTCAGCAACCCGGAAAAGCTCAATTCAGCAGAACAACGAATCCTGGAAATCGCTTACGATATCAATGAACATTTCAAAAAAAACTGGAAAGATACAGGATTTAAAGCTCAACTGGTGGCCCCTTCCAAAGCTGATGCCATAAAATATAATAAATTCCTGGACCAGATGGGAGATATCACATCCGAAGTATTGATCTCACCTCCCAATGTCCAGGAAGGCCTCGAAGACATCTATGATAAAGAAAATGCCAGGGAAGTAAAGCGCTTCTGGGAAAAGATGATGGACAAATATGGCAGCGAAAAGAATTACAATAAGATTTTAAAAGATGCATTTAGAGATCATGAGGAACCTGAAATCATTATCGTGGTGCACAAACTGCTAACCGGGTACGATGCCCCCAGGAACACAATACTTTATGTGACCAGGAATCTTTTCGATCACACCCTGCTTCAAGCCATTGCCAGGGTGAATCGTATTTACCCCGGGAAAGAATACGGGTTTATTATTGATTACCGCGGTATTCTTCTCAACCTGGACCGGGCCCTAACCGAATACCGGGCTCTTTCCGAATTTGATGAAGAAGACCTGGAAGGTACGCTGCTCAGTATATACGATACGATTAAAACCCTGCCCCAAAAGTACTCCCAGTTATGGGATATCTTTAAAAGCATTCCCAACAAACAGGATGAACAAGCCTATGAAGACTTACTGTATGATGAAGCGTTAAGATACCGCTTTTACGAAAAACTGGCGGAATTTTCCAAACTCCTCTCCATTGCTCTATCCACCACTAATTTTTACAAAGATACCGAAGATAGGATTATTTATAAATACAAGGAGGACCTGCACTTTTTTACCAGGCTCAGGGAATCTGTAAAAAAACGATATGCTGAAACAGTAGACTTTAAAGAATACGAGGTAAAATTCCAAAAGCTCCTGGATACCTATGTGGAAGCCGAAGAGGTGGTCCAGGTGACGCCCCAGGTGAATATATTTAATAAAGAAGAATTTGAAAAAGAAGTGGAACAGGTTGCCGGTAAAGGGGCTAAAGCTGACCGCATCGCCCACCGTACCAAACGCAGCATCGAAGAAAAATACGATGAAGACCCGGTGTTCTATAAAAAATTCTCTACCATGCTGGAAGAGACAATCCAGGACTACCATAATCAACGGCTGGCCGAAGCAGAATATCTTAAAAAAGTAACCCACATCATGGAATCGGTTCGGAACAAAACCGATGAAAACCTCCCCCCGGAACTGCGGGATAATGATAAGGCAGCAGCTTTTTACCGGGTCTCCCACGAGGTGATCGAAAAAATTGAAAAGGATAAAAAACGTAAACAATGGATTTGTACGGAAATCGCCCAGGCCATTGATGATATTATTTTGAAACACCAGGTAGTAGATTGGCATTTAAAACAGGATATCCAGAATGTGATGCTGAATGAAATGGAAGAATTCCTTTACAAGCTAAAAGACTTCTGGGAGGTTGATCTCAGCTATGATGATATCGATCTGATCATGGAAACGACACTGGGTATCGCCAAAAAACGCATGGCATCCGCTGCCTAAAAGGTATTCCCTGTGAAGACCAACAAAGAACCGGTTAAAAACCTGGAAATCCAATATGGAACACACCGGATTTCCTTTTACTTAACTTACAAGGACAGGAAAACAATAAAGATCAGCGTAAATCCTGACCGGCAAGTGGAAGTAACCGCCCCCGCCGGGGCACCTGTTGAAAAAATTATGGAAAAAGTTAAAAAAAGAGCCGGTTGGATTCTTAAACAAAAAAATTATTTCAGTTTTTTTTATCCTGGTGAAACTGCCGGAAAGTACCTGAGTGGTGAAACCCACCGCTACCTGGGACGCCAGTACCGGCTGAAAATCCTTCCTGCCAATAAGAACAATGTAAAATTAATAGGAAAGTACATCTTGATTCACTCCAGGCATAAAGATGATGGCAGCTATAATAAAAAACTGCTTTATAAATGGTATAAAGAAAAAGCTGAAAATACCTTTAAACGCCTCCTGGATGAACATTTTCCCAGAGTGAGAAAATATGGTATCCAATGGCCCCGGGTACAGGTGAAATGGATGAAGTCCCGTTGGGGAAGCTGCAAACCCGGTAAAAACAAAATTTTATTCAATACTCAACTAATTAAAGCCCCATCTCACTGCGTGGCCTATGTCATTATCCATGAACTCTGTCACTTGAAATATCCGCATCACAACAAAGAATTTTACAACTTCCTGGACCTGGTCATGCCGGACTGGCAAGAACGCAAAAAAAGGTTAGAAAAGGTTCTCTCTTCATAATAAACCCATGGCATGCGGCGGCCAGGGGGGTGAGAGCATTGCGCAGGGCGCATAGCGCACAGCGTTTGGTGCAAAGCACGCAGCCTCTTTAGGCTCCCCGCGCCGCAGGGCCCCTGGACCCCACAAAACTTTTCATTAAGATGTGTTTTTATTTTCCTCTTTTCTTTGTGCTCCTTTGCGTATCTTTGTGGCTAAAAAATTAGGCGGTTGAAAGGGCTTTTCGGAACCTAGGGACATTATCTCACGATTCCAAAGGCCAGGCTGACTTCATACATGATAATACAGGCACTCACCCCCACATTTAACGATTCTATCTTATCCTCCTGGGGAATCTTTACGGATGGATATCGATCAAATAATGCCTCCTCCAATCCCTTGCCCTCATTGCCAAATAAAATTAAACAGGGACGCTCGATTTGATAAGGGGCAATCACATACGATGAATCATGCGAAGAAGTTAAATAAATATTAAAATTAGCTGCCTCTGCTTCCCGGATTAATGTTTCCACATCAGCGAACCGCTGGTAATTGACTTTAAAAAAAGAATCCTGGGCAGCCCTTAAAAATTTGCTGTTGTTGAGGTTCACACTATTACCGGCCAGGGCAACTGCGTCAATGCCAAAGGCAGCAGCACACCGAAATACGGTCCCGACATTGGCCGGGTCCTGGATGCTGTCAAGACCAATCACCACTGATGCCCGGTGAAAATCAATAGGAGCCTCTCGCCATTCCAATACCGCAATAAAATCCGGCTTTTCCTTTAAAGAAGATATTTTCTCCAAAACAGTCCTTGAAACATACCAGGTCTCCTCAACAACCGTTTCCTTAAGTATCTTCAATTGATTTTCTTTTTTTTCATTCACAATTAAAAGGGATATTTCAATGCCTCGTTTGAGGATATCGTTGACCAGCTTTTCTCCTTCAAAGAAAAAATATTGATCTTTCTTTTTGATTAAATCTTTCACCCGTTGATTGGAACGAGAACGAATTCTATAGATCACAGGTCACCTCGTCCGTGTTTGTCCGTGTTCATCCGTGGCATTTTAACTTTTAAACTTGACATGTGTTCGCGTGAGATACATGGTTCGCTTTTTCTCCGGATCGATGATTTTGTATATTTTGGCAAATCGCTCCTGACCCTGTTTGGTATAATCGATTTTCAATATTAACCGGTTATCCGAATAAGATGCGAAATCAGTGTCACCCAGGTGCCTGGCAATCTCATCAATATACCGCGGAATGTCCTTTACAATAATTTCATACCCCATGAAATGAATATCCCTGGATAAAGGCGGGGAATCATTGCACTCAAGCACGGACTTAAATTTAAACCCTTCGGGACCAGCACTTTGATTTAATCGTTCCAGGATTTCCTTTTCTTTAAAAGAGGTATCAATAAATAACTCTACCACTTCTTCCCGGCCAATGGCAAACACCGGAAGCGGGGGAAGCGATGTGATCTTCATACGGGGAGTGAAACCTTCACTGCACTTAAAGACAAGCCCTGCTCTCCGGATCAACCGCTCGATGTACTTCATCATGGACAACTGCGAAAAGAAAATAAAATCACCGGTCTTTTCATAAAAGATTCTTACTTTATTGTAAGTCAGATCCCCTGGCTTCCTGGCTTTTTCCGGTTCTGCGCCCGCTGTTTTGATGAATTGTTTTATATCCCGGCTGAGGGGTTTGTCCGGTTTCTTCCACTTCATACCGTAGATACAGCCGTCACACTCCTGGCATTCCCTTTGGGCACAGGAAGGGGTGGGGATTTCGGAAAGAGCCTTCCGGTATTCCTCCTTCATGTATTCCTTTTTAAAATTAACCTGCAGGAAATCCCAGGGCAGCGGCTCATCAAGAGAAAACTCACTTAAAAATTCCTCATACACGGAGTTGTTAATCAATCCCGCCCATACAGGAAAGTTAAAATCCGCATCCCAGGCTGAGAAGATTTCACCTCGTTCAAATGCTTTTAATATCAATTCACCCACTCGATAATCTCCCCGGGCCAGGATGGTTTCCACTACTCCATTATGGGGGACATGAAAATCCAGGTGCAAATGCCTGATACCTCTTAAATTTTCTTTAATATACTTAATTTTCTTTTGGATTTCTTTTAGACTTTCTCTTTTGGCCCATTGCAGAGGTGTTTGGGGTTTGGGCACAAAAGAGGCAAACGAGGTATGAAGTTTTATTTTTTGCCTGGCGGTTTTTGCCATGGCCAGGACCTGGTGAATCAATTGAACGATGCCTTCAATATCTTCCATGGTTTCAGTGGGAAGCCCCAACATAAAGTACAACTTTATTTTTTGCCACTTGTTGCGTAGGGCCAGGTCCACGGCTTGAAAGATTTCTTCATTGGTAACGTCTTTATTGATCACGTTTCGCAGCCGCTGCGTCGCTGCTTCCGCCACGATGGTTATCCCGGTGCGTCTAAACATGGCAATAGTGGATAACAGGTGATGTGAAAGAGTGGATGGCCTTAAAGATGAAAAAGAAAAAGATACACCGGGAACGGCAATCACCTGGGGGATCAATTCCAGGAGCTCGTTCAAATAGGGGTAATCACCGGCACTTAAGGTAGAAAGAGAAAAGGTTTCAAAACCGGTCTTTTTCAGTCCATTGGTAATATGAGAAAGGTTTTTTTCCAGGGTACCATACCGGTAGGGTGCATAATAAGATTTAGCCTGGCAGAAGCGGCAATTTTTCGGACACCCCCTGGCAATTTCCACATTCAGTCGGTCAAAGACCACATTACCCAAAGGAACAATCACCCGGTCATCCGGGCGGGAACCATTCATGGTCTTTAATACCCGCTTCTTGATTTTCCCGGTGGCCAGGTCCGGTCCGTAAAACCGGCCCTTTTTTACCGGTGGATACAATGCAGGCACATAAAGGCTTTCGATTTTATCCAGACAGCTTAAAAGGGTTTTCCTGGGGGTTTTCTTTTCTTTGGCTTCAGTCACTGCTTCAATAATATCCGGGAAAAGGGCTTCGCCGTCTCCAATGCCGAAAACATCAATGAATTCTCTCATGGGCTCGGGATTGACCGCGGAAATCCCACCGGCGGCAATAAGGGGAAAGGTTTCCCGCCGGTCCCGGGTCCGCAGCGGTATCCCGGCCAAATCAAGAACCTGGACCACATTGGTATAGTTCATCTCGCTTAGAAGGGAAAAACCAATGATATCAAATTGGTCCAGGGGAATTTTATTCTCCAGGGAAAACAGCGGGACATTGTAGGTTTTAAAGGTCTTTATCGAGGGCTTCCCCGGTAGGAAACAGCGTTCCGCATTTACCTTCGCCATTTTATCCAGGGTATGATACAGGATAATCAACCCGTAGTGACTCATACCGATTTCATATTTGTCGGGAAAGACAAGACATACATTGATGAAGTCATGAGAAAATTTTTTCCTGGCTGCATTGATTTCTCTCCCGGTATAGACCTGGGGGTTCTCCAGCTTAAACAGGAATTCGTTTATATTAATATTAGAATTCATTTAAATACGTGTTAATTTTCATCCTGAAGATCAAGGCTTCGCCGATAAAAAAGGCCAATAACGAAGAGCCTCCGTAAGAGACAAAAGGCAGTGGTATTCCCAATACCGGGACAAAACCAATGGCCATAAAGATGTTGATTAAAAATTGAAATAGGATGATGCCGTTAAAGAGATAAATAAAATAAAACTCTTCATCGGACTCGGTTTGAACGTGGAATTGCCGATAGAATAAGATAAAAAACAACAGGAAAAGAAAACTGATTCCTAAAAACCCGAACTCTTCCCCCAGTACGGAAGCGATGAAGTCGGTGTGCCGGGTGGGCAGGAATTTATACTGGGATTGGGTGCCCCGGAGATAGCCTTTCCCCGTGAGACCACCGGACCCGATGGCAATTTTAGACTGGATGATCTGATACCCGGTGGATTTTTCATATTTTTCCGGGTTTAAATAAGCGATAATGCGGTCCCGTTGATAGGGTCTTAACACATAATTCCAAATGGTAACCGAGCCTAAAACCAACACCATCAATGAGAAAACAACAATAATCGGCCTTATCCCTTTCAGGAGGATGGCGGTTATTAAAAACGACACCAGTATAAAGGCGGTTCCCAGGTCCGGCTGCCGGGCGATTAATAGAAACGGGCAGCCAACCAGGACAACCAGTTTAAAAAAATCTTTCCAGCGGATGGTTGACATCCTGGTAAGGGTTTTGGCCAGGTAGAGCGCCAGGGGTATTTTGATAAATTCCGACACTTGAATATAAAAAAAACCGGTTTTTATCCAGCTTTTGGCCCCGGAAATGATTTCGCCGGCCAGGATTTGCATGGCCAGGATAACGGTCAACATCACATAAAAAGCCAATGCAAACTGGAACACTTTTTCTGTTTTAATCCTGAAGATCACAAAAAATGCGATTAATGAGAAAAACAGCCACAGCAGTTGTTTGGCCCAATAGGCTTGATTCATGCCGCTGGAGGCGCTGAAGATTAGAATAATCCCGAAGATGGTCAGGCAAACCAGGACGGCAAAGGTGAATTTATCAAAATACTTTAAAACGTCTTTCATTGTTCCATGGTTTATTAAAAAATTTCCCGGTAGATTTTTTTAGCCAGGGGAGCGGCCACAGCACCGGCATCGCCGCCATTTTCCACGAATATTACCATAGCAATTTCAGGATTATCCTTTGGTGCAAATGAGACAAACCAGGAGTGCGGTTTGAATTGTTTTTGTTTGACCAGTTTGTAGTAATTGGGGTTTTCTTTGGAAATGATCTGTTGGGTGCCTGTTTTTCCACAGATATCCAGGCCGGGAATTTTAGCGGCCCTGCCGGTACCGCCGTTATTAACCACTTGATACAGCCCCCGGATAACGATTTCAAAATTTTTTTCATCGATGGGTACGGTTTCAAACCGGGGTTTAAACTCCTTCACCACTTTCCCGTTATTTTCAATCCGTTTTAACAGGTGCATGGTTGGCTTTTTCCCTCTTAAGGCAACGGTGCTGATCATTTGCAGCACTTGTACGGGAGTGATGCTTACCATCCCGCCGCCAATGGCCACGGAGATGGTTTCACCAGGGAACCATTTTTGTTGATAGGTTTCAAGTTTCCAGGCTTTTGTGGGTATAAGACCCTGGTTTTCACCGGGCAGATCGATAGCGGTTTTGTCTCCCAGTCCAAACCACCGGGCATATTGGGCGATGGTATCCACATCCAATTTTTTCCCCAGTCGATAAAAGAAGACATTGCAGGAATTTTTGATAGCGCCCACCAGGTTCAACGCCCCATGACCCGAGGCTTTCCAGCATTGGAATGTACGGTCGTATACTTTAATGGCACCCGGACAATAAGAGATGGTGGCAGTATCGATGACCTTTTCTTGTAGACCCGCCAGGGCCACCACAATTTTGAATACGGAACCCGGGGAATACTTCCCCTGTATAAATTTATTATGCAGCGGCCGGTCCGGGTCATTCACCAGGGACAACCATTCCTCCGGGTCCAGCACACCGGAAAAAAACTCCGGGCTAAAATTGGGTTTACTCACCATAGCCAGGATATCCCCGGTTTTCAACTCCACGATACCCACTATACCGTTGTAATCCTTGAAAAGCTCTTCCACGAATTTTTGCAGCTCAATATTTATGGTAAGGACAACGGTGCTGCCGATAATAGGTTTTTTTTCTTCAAATATTTCCCTGACTCGTCCCAGGTTATCTTTAGCTACCGTGCGAATGCCTTTGGTTCCCCGGAGAGCCGATTCATATTGCTTTTCTATGCCACTTTTTCCAATAATGTCGCCCGGTTTATATCCCTTACTTTTTTTTTCTTCCAGCTCTTCTGCGGTTAATTCCGAGATATACCCCAATAAATGGGATGCTATTTTTTTATATGGGTAAGCCCGGGCCGGTTCAATTTCTATCCTGAATTCCGGCAGCTCGTCGGAACGGCTTTCAATATAGATCGCCTTTCCCCTGGGCAGCTCTTTTTGCAGGGGAATCATAAAGGATCCCGGGTAATGTTTGTATTTCTCAATTTTGGCAATAATATCCTTCTTTTCCATACCGGTAATCGAACTGGCGGCATCAATGCTCTTTTCAAGGTCCTGGGTGTCCTCTCTCACTAAAAAAAGCGTGAATTTGAGCTTGTTTTCCGATAGGCGGTTATAGTCCCGATCCACGATAAGGCCCCGGGGAGCTTTGATCTCAATATCCTTAGTAATATTTCGATTGGCCAGTGCGGTGTAATAATGGTTTTTTAATACCTGGATGCTCCAAAACACAGATAACAGTACCAGGAATAGAACCACAAGAATCGTACGGCCCACGGCGGATATTTTCCTGGTTATTTCTTTGGTTAATTTCCGTTTTTCAATATACATCGAGGTTCCTCTTGACTGACGGCGGACTAACAATCAATACTCCCACCAGGCCGGTTAGAAAAGGCTGATACAAAATTAAGCGCAAACTAAAGTTGAAGTCTAAAATAATGATAAAAAATGTATTGGCAACCAGGTTAGATAAGGACAACGAAAGGAATACCAGTAAAAATACAAAAAAATTATTCTTCAGGTCAATACGCCAGGACGACTCATGCAGCAAATAAGCCCCAAGAGTCCTGGAAAATCCGAACACTCCCATCACATTCATACTAAAATAATCCGTAACCAGACCAATAACAGTACCTGCGATGAGGCATTTGATAAAACCGGATTTTACTGAAATGTATACAAGAATTAAATAGAGTAAATCTAAGTTTAATTTTAATTGGTGGATGTATTTATTAATAATAATTTCCCCCAGTATTAACAGGATAAAAATTAAAACCTTAAACTTTCTATTCATCAGTTGCCGCTTAATACGTTAATACGTCAATAGGGCTTGATCGTCATTGGCAATGACGATCAGTTGTTTGATGGGACTCTTGATAAAAAAAGGTTCCACATCGATTTTCTGGGTTAAATATTCTTTTTCCACCCCCACCACTTTTCCGATGGGAATACCGGGGAGGAAAACTTTGTCTGTACCCGAGGTGACGATGGTGTCTCCTTTTTTCACCGGTGCATTTTCAATGAGGTATTTAAAGTGGCAAATGGTGGTGTTATTCCCGGTTAGCAGTCCTTCCAATTTGTTCTCCCGGATATAGGCGCCGGTGCCTCCAATAGAACTGGTAATGAGTCGCACTTTGGATGAAAAAAGAGAGATAGGTTCCACGATCTTTCCCACCAATTCCATCCTGGTGTTGAGTACAATCATATTTTTTACGATCCCGTCTTTTGAACCTTTATTGATTGAAATACTGGTTAGCGGAAAATTTTTATCAATGGAAATGAGTTCTGCTTTCATAAAGCTGCTGTTTTGGGATTTTACTTGTTCCAAAAACTCCTGGTCATTAATCTTTTTTTTTAATAAATAATTTTCATATTTGAGTTGGGTGTATTTTTGTTTTAGATCGCGATATTTTTTAAAGCTGTCTTTCAGGAACACATAGCGTTTGAGTTGATCTGAAAAAAAATCAACGGTTTTTTGAAACCCGATTTGAAAGGGAGAGACAATTGTACCGATAATATTTTGAAACAGTGTTTTTTCATTTTTTAATATTACGTTAGTGGATACCAGTACCAGGTGGAAAAATAGAACCGCCACCAGGATCATGATCTTTCGTTCGCCAGGTAGATTATTTCCATTCATATTTTGTATTTATTTTTAGTAATTTTGTCCTACTTTTCTGAGTAGGTCGAGGTTATCCAATATTTTCCCGGCCCCCAGCACAACGGAAGAGAGGGGGTCTTCGCAGATAAATACGGGCAGTGATGTTTCTTCTCTTAGTCGTTTATCCAGGTTCCGTAATAGGGACCCGCCGCCGGAGAAAATAATGCCGCGGTCCACGATATCGGCTGACAGTTCAGGTGGGGTTTTTTCCAGGGTATTTTTTATCGCTTCCACGATGGTGTGGACCACACCTTCCAGGGCCTCGCGGATTTCTGCATCATTTACCGTGATGGTTTTAGGGATTCCATGGGATAAATCCCGACCTTTGATTTCCATTTCCAGGTTCTCATCCAGGGGGTATGCGGACCCGATTTCCATTTTTATATGTTCCGCGCTGCGTTCACCGATTAACAGGTTATATTTTTTTTTGATATACTGGATAATGGCTTCATCCATCTCGTTACTGGCGGTTCGTATGGATTTGGATATCACCACACCGGATAGAGAGATGACAGCCACATCAGTGGTTCCGCCGCCGATATCTACGATCATATTACCGCCGGGTTCGGTAATCGGTAATTCAGCGCCGATGGCTGCTGCCATTGCCTGTTCGATGAGAAAAACTTCACTGGCTCTTGCTCTCAGGGCAGCATCTTTGACTGCGCGGCGTTCCACCTGGGTAATTTCCGCGGGTACGCCAATAATGATCCTGGGTTTTAGAAAATGACCGCCGCCCCTGGTTTTTCGGATAAAGTACTCCAACATCTTTTCCGTGATCTCAAAGTCCGCGATCACTCCATCTTTCATGGGTCTGATCGCCGTAATATTAGCAGGGGTTTTTCCCAACATCTCCTTGGCTACGCTTCCGATTGCCTGGATTTTACCGGTATGCTTTTCAATCGCCACAATGGAGGGCTCCCTGATAACCACTCCTTTTCCTTTGACATATACCAATGTATTGGCAGTACCTAAATCAATGGCTAAATCCGCGCTGAAATAATTGTAGAGATTTAAAAAAAACGGCATTACTTATCTCCTTCATGAATTTTTATTTCATCTTTACCTGTATACCTGTACGTTTGACCTCATATATCGCCATATCGGTTTTTCGGCTCAGTTCATCAGCCTTAACCCCATGCTTTTGCCTTTTCCTTCACATTAAACGTTGTCCTAACGCTTTTCTGCTATTATTCCGCGAAAATGGTTACATACCGTTCTTCAGTGGTTTCGATTCCCTGGGGAGATATAAGCCGGAAAAAAATTCGTTTAGGACCAATGGTTTTAAAGGAGAGGTAATGAATGAATTCGCCATCCATGTCTATTTTAACCAGGTCATCATTAATATACAACTGGGCATAAGAGTCTGCCGATCCTTTGATGATAACTAAGTTTCCATTCACGGTAAGGGATTTTATGGCCAAATCCGGTGGTTTTTGCACCTCCTTCTTAGCCATTAAACTTCCAATCATTTGAATATGACCCATTTTGGACGGCACCCCTTCCACTGGCTCACTGCCTTCAACGTCAATGGGATGTACTTGCCAGTAGAAATCTCGCTCATCGAATTGCAGTAAATCCAGGTTGACCCAGCTTTCTGAGGTAGATTTTTCTACTAAAGTATTCTCCTTTAAATTGGAGGAATAGAGTCTGAATATATATTGCTTAGCCCCGGGTACATTCTTCCAATTAAATCTTACCACTGAATCCTCCGCTCTTTCTAAAGTAATCACCTGGTCCTCGGGATCTATTTTTTCAGGTAAAGGTAAAACATTAGAAATTTTAGGCGACTTATTCTCCCTTAACACCAACAATTGATGGGGATTGAGAATAAAATCCTGTTCACCGTTATTAAAGGTTAAATCCCTGGATTGGGATTTGGAGCCCAAACCGGAATAATTCCATATCTCTACTAAATTCTCCCGGATTTTTATCTTACCCGCATCAGATAATGTCAGCATGTTTTGGGGTTCCCGGATATAGATCGTGACATTGGCTTTTTTGCCTTTTACCTCATTTTCCCAATAAAATTCACCGGTATAAAAATAGAATTCCCTGGCTTTGGGTTGGTAATAGAGATATGAATTGGGAAGAACAGTAAAAGATGTAGCAACATAGTAGAACTCGAAAGCAGCGTGGGCATCCGCTTTGAAGTATATAGGTTCCGAATAGTGCATCTGTTTGATATTCATCCAGTTGGCTGAAGAAAATTCACTACCGTCAGTTGAAATAGGCCTTTTGTCAAAAAATATTTTGCCATTCCCGGAGATTTTGGTTATCTTAAGTTCGGAAATTTTAACAATTTTTGGATCCAATGGAGACTGAAAATCATTAAATATCACCAGGGAACCGATAAAAACCAGGAAAACCACAATTAAAAATAATAAACGTATCTTCTTATTCATGGTTATATAGTATCAAAAACAACAAAAAAATGCAATGCGATAGCACAAATAGGAAAAAAAAAATTTCATGCCACCTCTACATCTTTTAAAAATTCCCATTTTCCCACAAAAGTTTCCTGTGCTAAACACCGGTTAAGTAGTGCCAGGAATTCCTTTCTTGGCATTTCTTTGCACCCCAGGGTTTTTAAATGGGCAGAAGGTACCTGGCCGTCTAACATCAAAAAACCGATCTTAAAAAGTTTTCGAACCAGTGTAATAAAAACGTATTTAGAGGCATTGGCCACCTGGTGAAACATGGACTCGCCAAAGAAGCATTTTCCCAGGGAAATGCCGTAAATTCCACCCACCAGTTTTTTATCACGGGAATCCCACACTTCTACCGAATGGGCAAAACCAAGCTCATGTAATCGGACATAAGCATCGCGCATTTCTTTGGTAATCCAGGTCCCGGGCTGGGTTTTCCTGGGTTTCCTGCAATTTTCAATTACTTCACGGAAATAGCGGTCATAGGTCAGGTAAAAGGGGTTCTTTTTCAATAGTTTTTTCATACTTCTTGATATGTGAAGGTCTCCGGGGAGAAGCACCATGCGGGGGTCCGGCGACCACCACAGGATAGGGTCACCCTCGGAAAACCAGGGGAAAATACCAGAGGCATAGGCATTGAGCAGACGTTGGGGAGATAGATCACCACCCGCTGCTACAATTCCCTCCGGCGTTGCCAATTCAGGCGGCGGAAAAACAGGCCTTCTTCCTAATAAATAAATCGGCATTTTTTCTGCTATTACCCTGTATAACTCTCATCTTGTTCAATCATGCTCAATACCCAGTTGAATTCACCCGTAGTGATTTTGCTGCCGCAGTGGTCACATTTACCCACCATCCCGATTTTGAGATGATTACCGCAATTGGGACACTGGTCTGTTTTCACTCCTGTTTCCTTTACACCAGCCCTGCGAATGAAGGTCCAGTACTCGGTGAACACCCTGGGATTCTTTCGATCGCCGCCAATAAAATTGCCGCTGAGAGTCTCGGTGTAATCAATTATAGAGGAGTGAATTCGTACGGTTAACGCATCGTAAAAAGTATCCCTCCGGATTTTTACCAGTTCTGTTTTTGATACGCGGATGCCTGTTAAAACGTTTCGCACCTGTTCTTTTTTGTACAGGTTGATCCAATACAGGTGAGTTTGAAACAGGTGGTCTGTCTCATAGGGACGGGCCAGTTCCCATTTCTGCGTGGTCCAGGCCTGCTGGAGCATTTTGAAAATATGGATGACCTTCTCATAAAATGCAGCTTCATTGAAGTCCGGGTATTCCTGTTTAAAGGCGGTTAACTTTTCTTTTAAATCCGGCTGAAACAAGGTAGGCAAATGGGTGCCTTTTTCAACCGCATACCCGCCGGAAACTTCCGGGGATTTGAGCGTCCGATTCAAAACCGTGATAGAATTCACATACCATGTCATCTCACCGTTATGAAACTCATGCCCGCAGTATGAACATTTCCCTTCCGGGCTGTCATCCAGGGACCCGCCGCATTGAGGGCACCCGATCTTGTTCATCTCACCCGGTCCTTTGGAAATAACTCCTTTCTTACGGGCTAATACCCATTTGCAATATTCATAGTAAGTAAAATGAGCAGGTTTTTGCTCCACAGTCGTTTCAATCGTATAGTTACTTTCAAACGTTAGTGCAATCAAATTTTCATCGGGATTTGTCAGGTCGACACCCACGATGGAACAACTACCGATAATGATGTCCCGGGTTTTTTTGATCCGTTCCCAGCTTTTTTCCAGTTTTTCTTGAAGAGATGGGCCCAGGTAGACTTTCATTTTATTAAGTTGTTGTTGTCCGGCAAATTGAGTGATGTTTGTGTAGAGTAAGTAGGCAAAATCCAGGAACAGGGGAAGGGAAAAATTGGGGTCTTCTTTTTGCAGTTGGTTTACAGAGGCATCGCGTCGTTTTGAGCCTAAAGGGACCATGGTTATAGTTGATTGCAGTGATGAGTAGGGGTGTTTGGGTTTAGGATTTTTTGCTTTTGATCTGAAATAGATAATAATCACGATGACTGCGATGGGTATGCCGATTTTCGGGTATCTGATGATGAGGTAAATCAGGTATCCGATGCCGTCACCGCCGCCCCCGCCGCCAGAACCACCACCGCTGCCGCCGCCGGAATATCCATGCCCACCACCCACACGGGCATCTAAAAGCGAAGCAAAACCCAATACAACAACCATTAACAATAATAAAAAAATAAATCGCTTATTTATAGATAATTTCACCATTCTACTCTCCTTAGCCGATTGGACAGTTCATCCGGGTTATCTTCTGCTGGGGGCAGGTATTGTGAAAACGGTTGAGTCACCAGTGGCAGTGTCTCTAAAATAGTTTGCGGCAGTATTTTTTTGGAAAATTTTTTTTGAAAAAGGATCTGGATTTCTTTCCATGCGCCTGCGGGCAGTGCATTTAAAATTCCTTTATCTGCAATTAGCCGGTATTTTCCTTCAAAAACTGAAATATAAACCAGGAATGCGGTACGTTCGATGGTTTCATCCAGGTTATTTTCCAAAAAGTAAGAATTGGCAGCTGTTTTCACGTATTTTTCTTTGCGTTGGTTGGAAATCAGCAGCCGTTTAATCTGTGGAAAAAGCCATACTATCAATATCCCCAGTACAAAAGCTCCTGCCAGGTCCAGGGGAACCAGGATTTCTGAGAAAAAAACAGGGGAATACAATAAAAACAGCAGCATTACGATTGAGAGTATTAAGCCGCCTTTTAGATAGGCATCGACATAGGAGTCGCTGTTGGGTGTAACAGCAGCCACAACTTCGACTGATGTTTTTTCTTCGACAACTGCAATGGTTTGTTCCAATTTTTCTTCAAATGCTTTGTCAAATTTCTTCATTTTATCCTCACCGGTATTTCCCTTTATTTTATTTCAACCAGGCTAAAAGTACCATGAAATAGTCCCGGTGTCAATAGTGTCATAATGTAACCGTCGGCAAGTGCCCTCGCCGAGGGCTGCAACCTTTTTTGAATTTTATGCATCCTAAAAGAATTGGAAGTAGTCGTACAATGAAAAAAAAATTACTTTACATTTTTTTATTTTTGACCTTAAGTATCCAGGCCTTTGGAGCGTCCATAGAAAAAATAACCCTGGAAGGAAATCAAAAGGTTTCACGAGATACAATCCTCTTCTATATGAAATCACAAGAAAAAGGCATGTATTCCAAAACCCAATTAAAAGACGATTTTAAATCCCTGTGGCAAACCGGTTTCTTTGAAAATATCACCATCGAATCCCATGACTCAGAACAAGGAAAAATCGTTAAAATCACTATAAAAGAAAATCCTATCATTTCTTCTGTTACCTATAAAACCGGTAAAAAAATAAAAGAAAACGACATCGTGAACCAATTGCAAGAAAGCAATATTGTTCTAAGTGCATTTTCTTATTACAGCCCGACAAAACTGAAAAAAACGGAGAAAATTCTCAAAGAGATGCTGTTGGAAAGAGGATACAACCAGGGAAAAGTGAATATTACCACAAAGCCAGACAAAGAAAATCCCCAACAGTTAACACTGTTGATCCATTTGACCCCGGGACCCAAAACCCGTATCGGCAGCATCGCCTTCCCGGGTTTGGATACGAAAAAGGTCTCGCCTTCTTTTTTAAGAGGTGGAATGAAACACAATAAACCCCACAGCTTTTTAGCTGCCCTGGGTGGAAAAGACGTGTACAGTAAAGACAAAATTGATGAAGACCTGGAAGCCATAAAATCCCGGCTTCAACAGAAAGGGTATATAGAAGCTAAAGTGGGAAGTCCTACTATTTCTATGGTTCGAAAGCGTACAGCCCTGGGGAAAATTCAAAAAATGCTGCGAATCGCTATCCCTGTAGAAATGGGCCCCCAATACAAAGTCCGGGATATACGAATTGAAGGAAATAAAATTATCAAAACCGAGCTTTTAAAGGACTTAGTAACATTGAAAAAAGGTGAAGTGTACAATATAAAAAAAAGAAACAAAAGTATAGAAGAGATTCAAAATATTTACGGTACGTTGGGTCATATCTTTTGCCTTATTACACCAATAGAAAATCTTGACCCAATAAAAAAAGTGGCTGATTTTACTCTTAAAATTCATGAAGGAGAAACCGCATATGTGGGTAAACTGGAATTTACAGGTAATACGTTTACCAAAGACCAGGTTCTTCGCAGAGAGTGGTTGTTAAAAGAGGGTTCTCGTTTTAATACCAATTGGCTCAAGACCTGCATAACCCGTATGAGGCAGCTAGGGCTGGTAGATATTGCCAAAGAACCGGAATTTAAACCCAATCCTGAAAACCCGCAAAAAATGGATATCACTGTTCCCGTCAAAGAGATCAACCGGCAGAATATTAATTTTAATGTGGGATACAGTGGTTATGATGGTTGGTATATCGGGTTGGGATATTCCACCAAAAATTTCCTGGGCACAGGAGAAACCCTGGCCGTGACTCTTCAGACAGGCACCCGGTCCAAACAGTACAGTCTTTCCTTTACAGAGCCTTATTTGTTTGATTTACCTGCCAACCTGGGATTCAGCGTTCACAAAACTGCGGTGGATTATCCCGGGTTGTATAAGAGAGAAGGGGAAGGATTTAGTATATTTACTTCGGCCAGGTTTGCCAGGTTTTTTGGCGCTGCATTGAATTACAGTTTTGAAAATGTGAAAACCAGTGAGGTAAATGAAGATTTGCTGGTTACAAATCCCTTTTATTATCAAGTTGGCAAAATATCTGCTATTTCTCCTACTATTTATTATTCCACGGTGGATTCGCCTATATTTCCCGCTTCCGGGACAAAGTTTCTTTTCAGTTACCGGTATTCCGGTGGATTGTTAGGTGGGAATGTAAATTTGCATAAAACCCGGTTCCAGTTTGTTAAATTTATCCCGCTTTGGAAGCGGCACACGTTGGGTATGCAGTTTATTCACCAGGGTATTTATCCCTTTGGCAATCAACCGGTGCCGATTTACGAAAGGATATTTCTTGGTGGTGAGCAGTCGATTCGGGGTTTTGATTATTATCGTATAGGGCCCAGGAATGAGAATGGTGTGGTTATTGGTGGTAGTAAAGCGTTTCAATTGAATATAGAATACATGGTACCGATTAATCAGCAGTTGACTGTGGGTTTATTTTATGATATTGGAAATGTGTATGATTTTGGGGTGCCCATTAATCTTAAGAATGTATATTCCTCTATGGGTATGGAGTTAAAGGTATTTGTGCCCATGCTTAATATCCCGTTTCGATTGATATTTGCGTACAATCCCAGGGTATTGAAGGAAGGTGAATCACCTTTTGCATTTCGTTTTGCAGTAGGCCCGTCGTTTCAGTTGTAGATCAAGTTATTAAGCCACAGAGAACACAGAGGGGGTGGCACCCCCGACCTGTTATTGCAGCAGGAATACGCAAATGCCGGAGGAAAAATTTTGGAATGAAAACAAGGTTTTGCAACATAGTAATACAGGGGGCACAGAGGAGAAACGAGGCCTTCTTAATAAAAAGCTTTTGCCGGGGGTTCAGGGGGGCGGTTTTCTCGAAAAGAGCCCCCCTAATAGCAAATAATTTACCTGATCCTATAATTCTCTCGTGGGGTTTAATGGCAGTCCAGTAAAAATGATCGGTGAGAGAGTTAAAAATTCCTCACTTTTTTTCACAATTGCGGGAAAAATTCCTTGCATTTTTTCACAAAATATGGTATTTTTTCCCACATGAAACGATCTATCACAAAAGAATTAATCGCATGGAAAAACAAAAAAAACCGACACCCTTTGATTATAAAAGGAGTACGCCAGGTAGGAAAAACTTATGCCATCAAAGAATTTGGCCAAAAATACTTTTCTAATTATCATTATATAAATTTTGAAGAAGATGAACAAGTGCGGAAAATATTTGCCCAGGATTTGAACACTGAACGGATTTTAAATGAGCTCAATTTTTATCTTAATTCCAGGATTGATATTAAAAATGACCTGGTTATTTTTGATGAAATCCAGAACTGTCCCCGGGCGCTGACCAGTCTTAAATATTTCGACGAAAAACTTCCCGGATTAGCCCTTTGCAGCGCAGGTTCTCTCCTGGGTCTTTATTTGGGGACCAGCTCCTTCCCGGTAGGAAAAGTTGATTTCCTGCCAATGTATCCCATGTCTTTCCGGGAATTTTTGTTGGGCATCGAGGAAACCCGGTCGTATGATTACTTAGAGGGTTGCAACCTGGAGACTAAAATCCCGGAAATTGTTCATGCCCGGTTGTGGGAATTATTGAAAATATATTTTATAACCGGTGGACTCCCCGAAGTAGTCCGGGTGTACAACGAAAACAAACATGATTTGTATAAAGCGCTGCAATTGGTTCGTGACAAACAAAATATTTTAATATTGGGTTATGAAGCGGATATGGCTAAACATTCAGGGAAACAAAATTCAATGCATATCAACCGGTTATGGCGAAATATCCCTCAGCAGTTAGCAAGGGAGCAAAACGGCTCTGGTGCAAAATTTAAGTTTAAAGATGTTATCCCGGGTATTAAAGGGTATGAGCGGTTGGCAGGTATTATTGATTGGCTGGATACAGCGGGACTTATTATAAAGGCCTATATCATTAATACTGCCCGTATTCCACTTAGTGCCTATAAAGAAGAAAACTTCTTCAAGTTGTACTTTTTTGATATTGGCATCCTGGGAGCGATTAGTAAGTTGTCCCCGAAAAGTATTCTTGATTACGATTATGGCACGTATAAAGGTTATTTTGCCGAAAACTATGTTGCCCAGGAATTTTTATGTTCCGGTATTGATGCTCTTTTTTGTTGGAGGGAAGGCACATCGGAAGTTGAATTTCTTAGAGAAATAGATGGTAAGATATTTCCCATTGAGATAAAGTCCGGTTGGGTGACCCGCGCCAAGAGTTTAGATGTTTTTGCCAGGAAATACTCACCGGGTTACCGGGTGATTATGGGTGCACTGGGTTTGAATATAGATTTGCAGAGGAATGTGTACCGGTATCCATTGTATTTAACTTCCTGGTTTCCCCTGCCCGGTTAATTTTTTGTAAAGGTGCCAGGTTAGCTAAATTATCAAAACAGGAGCACAATTGAGCGAAAGAATCACCAATACAACAGAAAAGAGCCCCCCATAATAGGGTGTCCGTACCGCGGACCCGCCGGAGGCAAAGTTGACAGGAAATTGGGGTGTTGACAGGGAGTACAATTAATAGTATATTAGACAGCATGGGAACAACAGCCGCGGTGATTGATATTGAAAAAGTTAAGGCCTACCTACGGGAAAAGGAAAAAAACCGTCAACAGAAACACCAGGAAGAATTCCAACAAACAGCAAAAAAACTCAAAGAATTAGGACATATATGGAAAAAATACAACATCAATAAAGTATATCTTTATGGTTCCCTGGCCCAGGGCAAGATTCACAATCAATCAGATATCGACATCGCTGTAGAAGGAAATATAAGTTACCAGCAGTTATTGAGTCTTTTCACAGAAGTGGACCGGCATTTTTCCCGGGAAATTGATATACGAATCCTTGAAGAACTGCCGTTCCGGGAAGCTATAAGAGAGAAAGGAGTGATGGTCTATGGAAAGTAAACTGGCGATTCTAAAGAGCGAATTGTTACGAGATACCCTTCAGACCTGGAAAAATTCCTGGGATTCATTAATGATTTGT
Source organism: Candidatus Aminicenantota bacterium (assembly GCA_020355945.1). The sequence goes on from CP070627.1 coordinate 4,808,019, forward strand.
TAAAGGATTAATACCTATTACCCTTTAAGAGGGCCTCCGTTTTGGGGTTGCGATTCGATGCTTATTGGTTTATAATATCTTTTACGAACTAAAATGAGCTTGAAAATTAAAAAAGAACAGGTAAAGAAAATTTTTTTGAAGCATGTGCGACTGCAAAATTATCTGACTATCCAGGATACAAAAATCGACCTGGAACCAGGTTTGAATATCATTATCGGTAAAAACGGGGTAGGAAAATCTAATTTTATCAGGTATTTAAAAACCTCTATTGATTTTAATATCCAGTCTGTTTCCTATCACAATGCGCACCTTGTCTTTTCCAGGAATAAAACAACAGGATTTTCTATCGATATAAAAAGCAAAATTGAAAAAACCATAGAGAACGGTACACCTATTATCAAGACCAATCTTATTACTTTTGACATTTACAAAGATAAGACGCTGCTTCATCAATTCGACCGTTACGAGGATTTCTACAATTTTTTAAATCAAGAGGAATTCTTTTTTTCTGCTGTTTTTATCACCCATGGATTACCTGCCGACTATCTCCTGGTAGAGAAACCATTTTCCTTTAAAATCAATCAGAAAGGAGTACTTGAAGATTACAACAAACTACTTTCTTCCGTCAGGTACCATTCTCATTTTTTAGAGAATATATTTAATTTTATTTTTTATAGAGGTATCAATCTTTACCAGGAGTCCAAAGCTCCCGGCAAAAAAGAACTTGAACGCATCATACCTGAAACCGTTGAATTATTGATTCCCGTGGAATCTGTACTGGCGAAATATAGTGACATTAAAGCAGTGCGGTTAAACAAAAATTACAATACAGTTTTTAATAAGGTAAAATCGGAATTTTCCGTTAATAATTTGAGCCTGGAGTTTAAGGTGGGTCGGCAGTGGCTGCCTTTTTCTCATTTATCCGATGGAGCGCGGCGGTTATTTTATATTATTTCGGAAATCGCCTTTCCTACACTTTTTCATTTCCAGGAAAGCGAGTTTGCTCTTAGTACTGGAGAAACCAACAAAATCGTACTGATCGAAGAACCGGAATTGGGTTTGCATCCGCATCAACTGGATTCGCTGCTGCATTTCTTGCAAGAGTCGTCCGAAGAGCATCAAGTAATCATTACCACACATGCGCCCCAGGTGTTGGACATACTGGATAAAAACGAACTGAATAAAATCATTATTGCCCGGTTATCCAGGGATGGCACCACATTAAGACACCTTACCCGCAAAGAGCGGGAAAAAGCTGCTCTTTACATGGAAGAGGAAGCATATTTAAGTGATTATTGGCGGTATTCGGACCTGGAAGTATAGTGTCAATGAAGGTTGGGATAATCGGTGAAGACCCCTATGATACAACTGCCATTAAGAATTTGCTTTCACGGAAATATCCATATCAATTTAAACCGATCCTCAAACAAGTGAGAGGACATCAATTAGATTCAGCTAAATCCAGGCGGCTGTTGAAAATTGAATTAACGTACAATGCCTATCCTGTTATCATTTACACGCGAGACTTAGACGGCCTGGAAACGGAAACCCAAAAGAAAGAAAAAATCTTCAAATGGTTTGAAAAAATAGACTCTGTAAATGCCAATATTGGGATTTTGCTGTTAAACATCTATGAACTGGAAGCGTTGATTTTAGCAGATATTGATACGTTTAACCATTTGTTTGGCGCCAGGGTGAATTTCACGGGGAATCCCATGTATAAAAAGGAGCCAAAAGAGTATTTGAAAGAGCAAACCCGGAAATGCAGACGAAAATATGAGGTATCTGAGAATCCCGGCATATTTAAATTGCTTCGCATCGAAGAGTTGATAAAAAATTGTCCTTATTTCAAAGAATTCATAATCATTTTTGATCGAAAGATAAAGGAAAAATAATCCTGGGGTAATGTGCCGGATTGCCAGTGTGTTTTAGATGGCGGTTTCGTTAATGATTTGTTAAAGGATTAATACCTATTACCCATTAAGATTCTTCATATTACCAGGGAAGTATTGTGTATTCGTTAATTTTTGCATGCTTCAATTGTGTTTTTGAGATGCTAGCTCCCCTTAAGTCAGCTCTACTTAAATCAGCTCCACTTAAATCAGTTCCATTTAAATTAGCTCCACTTAAATCAGCTTCACTCAGATCAGCTTCACTTAAATCAGCTTCACTTAAATCAG
>CP070627.1:4810298-4812644 GCA_020355945.1 Candidatus Aminicenantota bacterium
CGGGGCCTTTCCCGCGTCTGCCGATTTTTTTCAATAATTTCCCCTGCTTGTCGAATTTAAAGACATTATGTGTCCTGCTGTTGGCAACAAAAATGGACCCATCACGAGCAACCACCATATCTTTATAGCTATCATAAAATAATCCCTCCCAATCATTGCCCTCACCGAAACCGGCATCTCCCTTAATAACGATTGCGCCCTTTTTATAATGCTCTTGAAGATCACACCATAACCCATTTCCTGGTAATAACACCAAAACAGCAACCAAAACTTTTATCATAACTTCCTCCAGGTGAACAAAAAAAATTAAAGTATTAGACCTCTTCCTTTACAATTCGGGTGAGGTCTTTATGGAGCAGGATTGTAGTTTGATTTAATCAGCCTTAAGATTTCGTCCTCATCTCCTTTTTCTATGAACAAACCAAAGATTCCCTCACTGGTGAAGCAGATTCTTTTGAATCTTCGGTCGATATTAAGTTCATACTTCCCCCTATCCAATACGGTTTCACATATAAACTCACCCTTTTTGGAGTAGACCTGGAATATGGGGTTGCAATTCTCCTGGCATTGGGTGTATTTAAAAACCAGGAAATTGCCCTCGCTGTCAACCAATATTTCCTTATATAAAGGCAGGCACTTCTCGAATATCGTTGAATAATCAAATTTAGGAAAGGTCTTCTTGTACAGTTCATGCCAGAACTTTTCTGTTCGGTTCATATACTTATATCGCTCACCTTCTTTCTTCAAGTGAGTCATGACATTATCCCTGAATTCCTCCAGGTATTTATTATCAACAGCAATGGGTTTGATTTTCAAATCAAAAGAGTGAATCATATCTCCATCAGGGGAGTAAATTTTTATTTTGGGTTGGTTTGAAATTCCTACTGCCAAATTGCCATTAATGGTTTGGGCAAGGTATACCTGACCAAAAAAATTACCGAGTCCGGTACTCATGCCTCTGTCTAATATAATCCTGCTTCGATTTAGCAAGGTTATTTTTTGAAGGACTTTTTCCTTTCCGGTGTTAATATCTTTAATTATAATATATACAATGGATTGGTATCCATTTTTTTTTTCTGCATGCTGTTTGAAGAAAAAGTAAGCGACTCGATTGTCCCGCAAGGCGGTGAGGTAAAAAATACTTGTGTTGGTTTTTACTACCTTTGTAAATTTGCCCTCCAGGTCCCAGATGGAGAATCTCCTGTTTGAACCGGATTCTTCCACTACGAGATACTTGCCATCCATTATGCTTAAATCTAAAGGAAAATTGAAGTCACCGGGACCAACCCCGCGGGAACCCAGCTTTTTTACTAATTTCCCCTGTTTGTCAAATTTAAAGACATTATGCGTCCTGCTGTTGGAAACAAAGACAGAACCATCAAGGGCAACCACCATATCTTTATAGGGATCATAAAACAGGTCCTCCCAATCGATGCCTTCACCGAAACCGGCAACTCCTTTAAGAACAATGGTTCCTTTTTTATAATGGTCTTGAAGATCGCACCATAACCCATTTCCCATCAATAACACCAAAACAGCAACCAAAATCTTTTTCATAACTTCCTCCAAATAAACAACAAGATTAAAAGTAAAAAACACTTCTTCGACTGCCTTATTCATTTTGCACGATGAAAAACTGCATTATGAAGAAATTTAATGTTGCATTTTAACAGAACAATCAATTGCTGTCAATTCTTTTAAATAACACTGTCAACTGTCAAATATTCGCCACCAAGGCACGAAGGCACGAAGCAGCACAAAGATTTTTAATTTATTGCGGGGAAAAAAATATCCCTTTTTTCCTTTGTGCCTTTGTGTCCTGGTGGCAAGAAAAGTCAGAAACCAGCGGAATCCTGTAAAGGTGTGGGATTTGCATCCCGGTGCATTTAATTCATGGGGACGCACAATTGAAGGAACTGCAAAAAGCCCATCAAAAAAGGATTGTTTCCACGGTAACAATAAAATACAACTAAAATGTTGACTTTTTTTATTTTCCATGCTACGATGCTACCTGGCAGGTTGCCAGGTAGGAAAACTGCAAAAATGATAATAGGATACATAGGCAACATAAAAAAATGAATAAAGGAGGATCCACATGAAACGGGTCAGGAAATTAATTAAGTTAACGAATCTTCAGGCGGAAGGCCTCGATGAAAAAGGATTAATCCATGTATTCGGTGGAATTGAGCCAAAAGAATGCTCTTGTAGTTGTTTTTACGAGGCATGCGGTGGTTCAACCAGGGCAGACAATGATAGTGCTAATCTAAAACATGGCTATTCTTCCCCGTTGCCGGATATGGAAGATCCCAATTGGGGCATTGTTCCACCTACTTAATTGCAATCCAT
>CP070627.1:4812744-4816505 GCA_020355945.1 Candidatus Aminicenantota bacterium
CCTTTCCACAAAAAAGTAGTCGAGACCACGGAAAATTCCCAACGCAAAACCGGTGAACGAAAACTGGGGGTAGACCCCAAAACAGGAAAACCGGTATTCGTAAGGATCGGCAGGTACGGTCCCCTGGCCCAGTTGGGTGAAAGCAATACCGGTTCAAATGCCGGGAATAACGAAAAACCCCGTTTTGCCACACTTCGAAAAGACCAACGATTGGAAACCATTACCCTGGAAGAAGCATTGGAATTATTTAAACTACCCAGGAACCTTGGTCAGTATGAAAACCATGATGTGGTGGCAGCCATTGGCCGATTCGGACCTTATGTCCGGCATAAATCCGCTTTTTACTCCCTGAAAAAGGGAGTAGATGATCCCATGACCATTCAATTGGGCAGGGCCATCGAACTGATTGAAGCAAAAAGAGAAGCAGACCGGAAAAAAATCATCAAAACCTTTCAAGAAAACCAGGACCTCCGCGTATTAAACGGCAAATGGGGGCCTTATATTTCGTATAAAAAAGAAAATTATAAAATTCCCAAAAACACAGACCCTGCGGCTCTCTCGCTGGAAGATTGCATGCAGATTATTGAAAAAGGCCAGGGTAAATCAAAAGGTACACGATCAAAGGGACGGGGAAAGGGGACGGTGCGTTGAAATGTTTAAATTTTGTGGTATAATTATTGCTTGCGACGAGAAAGAATTACATATACCGGTGCTTATCACCACGTGATGAACCGTGGCTACGACGGCAATGATATCTTTGCCGGAAACAAAGACAAAAACCAGTTCCTGGTTTACCTTGAGGACGCGGCTAAAAAAATGAAAATCCGTTTATTTGCCTATTGTATCATGGATAACCATTACCACCTGGTATTAGAAAACTCAAGTGGAAGGATGTCGGATTGTTTGAAATTGCTAAACGGCCAATATGGAATGTATTACCGCAAAATGTTTGGCGGTAAAGGATATGTGTTTCAAAGTAGATTTAAATCCACCATTATTGAAAATGATGGCTATTTGATCAAATCAATCGAGTATTTATTGCAAAATCCTGTAAGAGCCGGTATTGTTTCTCGGGCTGAAAGCTATATCTGGTCAAGTATCCAACATTACTTTTCAAATCAAACCCCAGAAATCGTGGACGCCGATTATGTCAATCAATTGTTTGGGACCAGGAAAGGCTTACTTGCTGAGCTTGAATCAATGGGGAAAAAGAAATTATCAGTAACCCTGACAAAACATGGAGAGGTTTTCGGAAGTATGGGATTTTTGAAATTGGCTTTAAAAAAACATAACCGTCGAAAAAAGCCATCGGATCAAAGCATTGGTACCCAGCGAAAAGATGATCGATTTTTTGAACCTGTAGAAAAAGTATTATGGGAATTTAGAAATATACATGGTGTCGATCTTGATGATATTGATACCAGGACGTGGGAAGGGAAACGGTTAAGGGTTGAATTATTGGTTTTGCTTAGGGAAAAGGCCGGGTTAAAATATAAAGATATTAGCGAATTTGATGTTTTTTGTGATCTAAGTTTTTCTTCATTGCGAAGTCTTTATTATATGAGCAGGCAAAGACAAAAAAAAGATAGTCTGGGGAACTAAGGAGACATTTAAACATTTCAACGCACCGTCCCCTTTTCGCCCTTGTCCCCTTTTCGCGCGCTTTTCGTAAAATGAGTACAAATACCTATTGACAATTTAATATGACTGATGTATTTATATGTATGCATAAAAAAAAATATTAAAAAAGGGGGTGATAGAAAAAAATGAAAAGGAAATGTGTTCACCTTAAAAAATATTTAATTTGCCTGGTGCTTTTGGTGTTGGTTTTTCCCTCTTGCGATGGTGGGAGAGATAAAGATCAAAAGTTCAAAATCTTAACCGGTCCCAGGGATGGGATTTACTACGAATTTATGAAGGGTTTAATCAAACGATTGGAAGACATGCCATACGAACCTATAGATACCAGTAATAATAACGTGGTACTTTACAATACTCCTGGTTCGGTTTACAACCTTGAACGTCTCTCCCAGGGCCAGGCCAACTTTGCGATAGCCCAGGCAGATGTGATATCTGAGACGGCGGCAAGAAGGGGTTACGACATATATGGTGTGGCACCCCTTTTCCGGGAATATATCTTTATTTTTCGACTACTGCCTGGATCAGAGACACCCCGGGTTAAAGAATTCGATCCGCTAAAAGTCAAACATATCTATATTCCAGGTGAAGGCGCTGGCACCTATTTAACCGCAAAACGATTCCTGGATTTAGCCGAAGTCGATCCCGGTAAAATCGTTAACGACGGGCTGCGGGCTTCACTCAGTAAAATCGTCAAGGAAGCCCGGAAAGGAGAGTTCGATTGTTTTCTTTTTGCTGTTCTAAACCAACATCACCCGCTTATTCGTGATATAAGTGACGGTAGGCTGGATGGTTGGGATACCGGGACCAATCCACCTACACCTGCCTGGCGCACCAACGGCAAACGTAATCATATGTGGGACCTTTACGATTCCCTCAATTTAATATCTGATGGAGAGAACAAGACCCCCGGTTATCCCGTGGAATTGGTCTCCCTTCCTGGAGAGACCAGGAAATCCATGAAAGACCTCTACGGTATCTATGAAAATACACCCATACCGATTAAAGATATTGGAGGTCCAGGGGATTTCACCCTTTTTATGCGGGCATTTTTGGTGGTACGCAGCGACGAGAAAGAGGAGAATGTAGAAGTACTCCTGGATTATTTTTACAAAGACAAGAAGTTCAGGGAGACAATTGCAGGTGCCGAAAGTACCGATAGTATCGGGAGAATAGGAGGAGTTCCAATAGAAAAACCTGCTCAAATTAAGTGGCCCATGCCCATCCATATGGGCGCCTACAAAACTCTCTCCCGGGAGGAAGTAATCGAGGACACGAAACCCGGGAGAAGTTGGGCATTTATTTATTGGGTACTGTTTTTACTTATCCTTGTTTTTTGGGTCATTCTCGTATTCATGGAAAAAATGATAGAAGGAATACAGAAAGGCACATCAACGACGCGCAAGAAGAGTCTGCACTTGATGTACAAAAGAAGGAATATTATCGCTGCAATCTCCGTGGTTCTCCTGGTAGTAATTTTCATATGTTCACCCTGCTTTATCAACGACATCGAAGTGTCGGCTTCCAGGGTTTACGGGTATGAATCGCCTTTTAACAATATGGAGATCCCTGAAGTGAGTGGGTGGCTGCTTATCTTCACTATCTCCGGTACCGAGCAAGGGATATTCCCTTCAAACCCTTACAGCAAGACAATCCTCTTTTTATTAAATATTGTCCTGAAAGTGATGACCCCTCTCATTATAGCATTTTATGCTGCCCAATGGGTACGAAATTTGATAAAAAAACCCGGCTTGCAAAAGAAAGGATTTTCAAAGCATGTGGTGTTTATCGGGTGGAATAAAGCCTACAGTTCACTGATTAAAAAGGTGGTGGAGGTCAATGAAACCTTTAAATTTGTGATCATTACACCGGATATTACAAATCCAAATCCCCTGGAGGATTCGGATTTACCTGCCAACAAGGTTGGCCTGGTCCAGGGCTCACCGCTGGATATGGAGACTCTTAAAAAAGCGTGTATCGACCAGGCCCAATGTATCTATTTAGTCTCTTCCTCATGCCAAAAGAATAACTACCTGACCTGGCTGCCGGTTTCTTTTGATAATTTCATGACCAGGTTGTACAATGAGAAAAAGCTGGGGTCAATTCCCCCTATCTATATCCTG
>CP070627.1:4816605-4821307 GCA_020355945.1 Candidatus Aminicenantota bacterium
TTATGACAACGCCTTTAAAAAAAATGAGATGTATGCGCATGAAGTAGGTACTCGCAAACCCAATAAATGGGGACTTTTTGACATGATGGGAAATGTGTACGAATGGTGTTCCGACTGGTACAGCCGGAATTATTACAACAAATGCCCGGTCCAGATTCCCAAAGGGCCGCTGTACGGGAAATACAAAGTCGTTCGCGGCGGCGATTGGGCACGAACGGATTATTTCCTCCGGGTGACTTCCAGGCGATATTACTCCCCCCATTATAAAGATGTCAATGTGGGGTTTCGACTGGCAAAAAACATCGAAAAGAAAAAATAAAAAACAATATACTGAGGTGATGCATGTATGAAACACCTGGACTTGGAATAATTTCCACTATTATCTATATCATTTTAATCCTGGCATCGGTGGTTCTATCTGTAATGGGCAGTATGATTATTCTTAGTTTTTTAACCCGACGACAAATCGATGTCAAAGAGGAAATTGTTTATAACCAAAATATCGGTATCGCACTGGTACTGAGCTCGTTTATCTGGACCATCGGCCGAATGTGCCTGGAATCAACAAAACCCATCATGAATGACTGGTACAATAGATGGGCTTCCGGGATTACTTTTACATCTGTATTGTCTTTTACTGCTGGCATCCTGGGGGCTTTGCTCAATGCACTGATCTTCGGAGCCATTATTGTATTTCTATCAATAAAAATACTAATGGTCATTAACAAGGATATTAATGAATGGGAAGAAATCAAGCAAGGAAATATAGCAGTGGCTATTGTGATCAGTATTACGGTGATCGTGGTGGGCATGTTTTTCGAATCCATTATCAGTTATATTGCCACCAATATTCTCCAGTTCTTGAAAATAAAATGAAAAAAGCTAAAACTCGCTCCCCCTTCATTTCCATGGTTAAAGATATTATTTTTATTTTCCTGGTTTGTGTGTTCATCCTATGTTTGGTCAATATCAAGGGCAATCGAGAAAATCATCCGCTGCTCTTTTGGGATTTTAACGGGGACACGGTTAAGGCTAATCCCCCCAAAGCCAAACAGGAAAAAACAATTTTAAGAAAATTCAAGTGGAAGTACCCAAAAGAGACAAACAGGGAAACCGTTTTCTATATACCGGCAGATTCTCTTAAAAAGGAGATTAAAAAATTTGGTCTGCCTTATGGCATGACCCACCCATTATTAATGGAAAAAAGAGGCTTCAAGGTGGATGGAATAAAGTATTACCTGGACGGCCAAGCCATCCAGGAACGGCTCATAACTACCATTGATTATAAGCAGATTTTCCAACGCAATTTGCAGTATTTTGGAGAGTTAACCAAAGTTTTGCAGTCTTCTGCGGATTTATCTCCCGGGGAAGACTCGCTGCATCCGTTTCTCACTTTTGTCCAGCACATCCGCTACCAACTGCCACCCCGTTATTATCACAGAAAATTTATCAACGCTTTTTTTGTTCCTTTGGTGTGCCTTTATGAACAGTATGGTGACTGCGATTCAAAATCCCTTTTACTGGCTGATTTTCTGTGCACAGTCCCCGGGACCAGTGAAAAAGCGGCAATGGTGCTGATACGAGGAGGTGGTCTCACCCATGCCCTACTGGCAGTGAAAAGAAACCCTTTACCCGGCATGACCTCCCTACATGATTTTAAAAGAGGCTATTACATCGTACTGGAAACCACAAGACCCGGATGGGCCCCGGGGTTTATCAATAGGCGAGTGACCGACGCCCTAAAAGCCGGTTTCTTCCAATTCGTAGAATTGAACTAAAGGAAACTTTCCATTTGCTAAAAAATGCGTATTGGTTTATAATTTAACTTCATAAAATGTTCGTTTTTTTTATGAAAAAAAAGGAGCACCGGATGTATTATGAAATTAACCATCCGCTGGTGAAACATAAATTAACGGTTCTAAGAAATGTGGCGACCCAGTATAAGCAATTCCGGGAGTTGGCCAGTGAGCTTACCATGCTGATTGCTTATGAAGCCATGAAGCCTCTTGAGACCACCTCTTTAAACGTGAATACGCCCTTAGCCGGAACCATTGGCTGGAAAATTAAACATGATATCGTTGTTATTCCAATACTCAGGGCTGGCGTAGGAATGCTGGATGGTATGCTCAGACTTGTTCCCAATGCCAGGATAGGATTCGTGGAAATGCATAAAGACCCGGAAACCCAGGAACCGGTGTCTTACTTTGAAAAACTCCCCTATGACCTGACAGACCCCCATTTCTTTATCATTGATCCCATGCTGGCCACCGGCAGTTCAATTATCTCTGCTATCGATGCATTAAAACAAAAAGATTTCTCTCTTATTACGGTGATTTCACTCATTTCCGCACCCGAAGGGATTAAACGGGTAGAAGAAGCTCACCCGGATATTGATATCTATACCGGCAGTATTGATGAATGCCTGGATGAAAATGACTATATCATTCCCGGCCTGGGAGATGCCGCCGACCGCCTCTTCGGTATTACATAAATTTAGGGGGGTACTTTTTACTAACACCTCCCAAATCATTTTGCAATTTTTGTTCGCTTTTTGTTTGTGTCCTGTAATGCAGATCATTCTTTTTTTTCAAACGATTTCACTATCTATTTTAGCAATAAAAAAAATAAAAACCAATGACAGAACTTGAAATATAGGTGATTTTCTGATAGAATAATACATTAATTATAATGAACATAAAATTAAAAGATACAAAGAGTATTTTGCCATGACAGACATAATAGAAAAATATACAGAAGAGACCATTAAAACATTGGAATGGAGGGAACATATCCGGAAACGCCCGGGTATGTACATTGGGAAGCTGGGTGATGGTTCAGCCCAGGATGACGGTATTTATGTCCTGGTGAAGGAAGTCATTGACAATGCCGTGGATGAATACATGATGGGGTTTGGTAAGAAAATCGACATTGCCATAGCGGATCAAAAGGTAAGAGTGAGGGATTATGGCCGAGGGGTTCCCCTGGGAAAGGTGGTAGATGTAGCTTCTAAGATGAACACCGGCGCTAAGTACGATTCCAAAGTCTTTAAAAAATGTGTCGGTTTGAATGGTGTAGGTATTAAAGCTGTTAATGCTCTTTCTTCTAATTTTATTATTCGTGCGTTTCGCGATGGGAAGATGAAAGCCGCTGAATTTACCAGGGGTCACATTACCAGGAATCCCGCTATCAAGAAGACCGATCAGCCCACTGGTACGGAAATTATTTTCGAGCCGGACCAGGAAATGTTTGGAAATTTCCATTTCTTTTCCGAGTACGTAGAACACCAGGTACAGAATTATGTCTACCTCAATTCCGGTTTAGCCATTTATTTTAATGGCCATCGCTATTATTCCAGGAATGGCTTAAAAGATTTATTGGAAGCCAATATGAGTGAGCCCGGGTTATATCCGATCATTCATTTAAAGGGAGAAGACATTGAGATTGCCATGACCCATGGCACTCATTATAGTGAAGAATATTATTCTTTTGTTAACGGTCAGTACACCACCCAGGGAGGCACTCATTTGCAGGCGTTCCGGGAAGGTGTGGTAAAAACCATACGGGAATTTTATAAAAAAGATTTTGATATTTCTGATATTCGAACTTCTATTATTGCGGCTGTTAGTGTGAAGATAGAAGAGCCGGTATTCGACTCCCAGACCAAAACCAAATTAGGTTCTAAAGATATGGGGCCGGATGGGCCATCGGTGCGTAATTTCGTACTGGATTTTATCAAGACCTCATTGGACAATTATTTGCATAAGAACCAGGATATTGCCGAAGGGTTGCTGAAAAAAATCCTGGAGTCCGAAAAAGAGCGGAAAGCCATGAGCGGCATTAAGAAGTTAGCCCGGGACCGTGCTAAGAAAGTCAGTCTTCACAACAAAAAGCTCCGGGATTGCCGGATTCATTTTAACACCAATCATGAACGCCGCATGGAATCTACTTTATTCATTACAGAGGGTGATTCTGCCAGTGGTTCCGTTACCAAAGCCAGGGATGTCGAGACCCAGGCGGTTTTCAGTTTAAAAGGAAAGCCCCTCAATACTCACGGTCTTACCCGGAAAGTGGTTTACCAGAACGAGGAGTTTAACTTACTCCAGGCTGCATTAAATATTGAAGACAGTATTGATGACCTTCGTTACAACAATATTGTCATCGCTACTGATGCGGATGTAGACGGCATGCATATTCGGTTGTTGATGATTACCTTCTTCCTTAATTTTTTCCCTGAAATTATTAAGAAGAGACATCTTCATATATTACAGACACCGCTGTTCCGGGTGAGGAACAAGAAGCAGACCTTTTATTGTTATACGGAACAAGAAAGACAAAATGCTATCACAGCCTGCGGTAAGAATGCTGAAATTACCCGGTTTAAAGGTCTTGGAGAAATATCTCCTGACGAATTTAAGCATTTTATTGGAAAGGACATCCGGTTAGAGCCTGTGGTAATGCGGCGTCAAGATGCAGTCCCTGATATGCTGGATTTTTACATGGGTAAAAACACACCACAGCGACAGGAATTTATTATCGATCATCTCAAAGTAGAAGAAGACCGTATAGATGAGTTAGAAAAAGAAGTAGAAAACGTAATCACCAATGAGAGAGATGCAGCTTAACCCCATGAAATGAACCCAATCATGAAAATTACAAATTACAAAATACAAATTACAAACAAATTACAAATCACAAATTACAA
>CP070627.1:4821407-4827015 GCA_020355945.1 Candidatus Aminicenantota bacterium
GCCGATTTGGTTGAGGGTGCGCGGCCGGATGTGGCTGCGGCATATCCCGGATATCCCAATAATACCAGGGCCGGTTGGGGTTACATGATGCTGACCAACTTCTTACCCAACAGCGGCAACGGCACCTTTGTGATTCATGCCGTTGCCACCGACTTTGTTGGCAAAACCACCACCCTGGGAACCAAAACCATAATCTGTGACAATGCCAATGCCGTTAAACCTTTTGGAGCTATTGATACGCCGTCCCAGGGCGGTGCAGCCTCTGGCAGCAGTTTTATCAACTGGGGCTGGGTATTAACCCCCCAACCCAATCGTATTCCAACAGAAGGTTCAACCATTAATGTCTTTGTGGATGGAGTCAACCTCGGCCATCCCACTTATAATATTTATAGGTCTGATATTGCGACTATTTTCCCGGGCTATGCGAACAGTGATGGAGCGACCGGATATTTTTATTTGGATACCACGGCTTATGAGAATGGTGTGCATACCATCCAGTGGACAGCCACCGACAATGCCGGGAATACCGATGGTATTGGAAGTAGATATTTTACCATACAAAATACCGGCGAGAGCAGCCGGATGTCAGTGTTAAGTGATAAGTGTTTTGGGTTAAGTGTGGAGCTTTCCCGGATTCCTGTTGATTTCTCCGAACCCACTGGAATAAAAAGAAGCTATGAGCGAGATAGTAAACTTGAAAATATTTATCCCGATTATAGAGGCTTTATAAATATTGAAATCAGAGAATTAGAAAGGATAGAGATACAGTTGAGTACTCTTCAGGCTGATTCCAACCGCTATTCCGGTTATATGGTTGTTGGCAGTAAATTAAAACCTCTTCCCATTGGTGCCACATTGAATGCATCCGGGGGTGTTTTTTACTGGCATCCGGGACCTGGATTTATCGGGGAATACCGATTTGTCTTTATCAAAAAAGTGCAAAGTGAAGGGTTTAAGAAGAAAAAAATAAAGATAGTCATTAAGCCTAAATTTTAAAATAGTGCCACTGGAACTTCGACGGAAATGTGTAAAAAGGGAAAAAGGGGGCGGTGCCTTACTTTATTACTTTGTGCCTCGTTTTAGTTCTGTTGTTTCATTGTGATTTTCATTTAATCTTTATCCTTTCTTCCTTTCTCCCTTCTTTTGGCATCTCGGGAAATAATTTACCTGGCACCATTCTCTTGGAAGAATGGCCAGGGAAATTCTATAGTTGAGGCAAAACAAAAAAATAGTACCAATTGAACGTTGTTTGATGAGAACAAGGGTCTACAATCGTTTACTGTTTACTTGTTGATTTTCGTTTGCTATTTTCTTCCATTTATGTTATATAAAAAGTATGGACTATGCATTAGAAGAACGAATCGGTAACCCGGACCTGTTTACCGGGAGAGAAAAAGAGCTGGATTATTTTCTTAAATGGATTAACGATATCAAAGAAAGAAAATCACAGAGTACCGCCCTCCTGGCACGCAGGAAAATGGGGAAAACAGCACTGATGGAACGACTGTTCAATATCACTTTCTACAAAAACGACAGGGTGATTCCTTTTTACTATGAAATCAAAGAAAGAGATGTGTGGATAGTGGATTTCTGTGTCGATTTTTTCCTGGCTTTTATTTACCAGTACATGGCTTTTAAATCAAGGAAAGTCAATTATTTAGGCCCGGATAAGAGTAATAGTCTTGAAGAAGTAAAAAAAGCCGCAGTAAATGAGGGATTAGACTATTTGATCGGGACAATCAAAAATGTGGAATACGCGGTCAACCATGACCATGTGGACCTCCTGTGGGAAACGGTTCGAGAGGCGCCCAAGATCATTGCTTTCAGTCAGAAAGAATTTATCCTGCAAATGATAGATGAATTCCAGTTCATGAATGCCTTGATATACCGGGACAAAGCTCTGAAGAACCTGGCGAAAAACCTGGCTGGCGGGTATTTGAGCACGGCTGAAAGTAAAGTCGCCCCGCTGCTGGTTTCAGGTAGTTGGGTGGGATGGCTGATGGATGAACTGAAAATGATGCTTCCAGCACGGTTCAGGTATAAATCCCTTAAAAATATGCCTGAAAATGAAGCCATTGAAATGTTGTTCAAATACTCCCGCTTTTTCGATGTGCCTATCACCGAAGAAACCGCTTACCTGATCGCCCGGCTTTCCGAGGGCAGCCCTTTTTATATCAGTTCTATTATACGTTCCGATTACGAGGATAAGGACCTGACAACGGTTGAGGGTCTGACCGGGACGTTGGAGTTTGAAACCCTGGACGACCACGGTTCCATCAAATCCACCTGGATGGAGTATATAAAAAAGGCTTTTAGAAAAGTCAACCACCGTCATGCTAAAACCATCGTGCTTTACTTGTGTAAGCAAAAAGATCAGGAGGTGACCCGGAAGGAATTACAGGAAAGGTTAAACCTGGACATGCCCGATGCGGATCTGGAGAAAAAAATGGAGGCACTGGTTAAAGCGGATATTATCGAACAGGGCGTATCCCACTTTAGATACCGTGGGGTAAAAGATAATATTTTCGATAAAGTGTTTCGTGGTGTTTACCAGGAAGAAATCGAAGGTTTTGAAGCGGGTGAGATTAAAAAAGAATACCGCGCGGCTTTTGAAAAATTGAAAAAACAGTACACCAGTTTATTGGGAAAATTCAATTATCAAAAAGGCTATTTTGCCGAGTATTTGATCCTGGATCAACTAACATATCATGCCCGGGAAAAGAATGAATTATTAAAATCGATAACCCGCCATCTTCCCCCGGATTTTAATTTTTGCGACTATTCGCGGGTGTGGAGGTACAGCAGTTCGCCTGAATACAAAAAAGGATTCAGCGTCGATATTTTTACCCGTCCGGAAAATGCCGGAGATTATTCTATAATCGGTGAGGTGAAGAGCAAGGAGTCCAGGAAGTTCTCTAAAGACGAGGTATTAGAATTTGAAAAGAAGTTTAGAGAGGTCAAAAAGCTGGAGAATATAAAACAAGCATTGGGTTTTATTTTTTCTCGCAGTGGTTTTACCAGGGATGCGGAAGATTACTGCAAAGAGAAAGGAATTGCTTGCAGTGAAGATGAGAGGTGGCTGGAAATTTAAGAAATAATTTACCTGGCACCATTCTCTTTCCAGGGGGAAAAAACATGTGCTTAAAAATTAAAGGAATTTTTTTGTTCTTCCTGTTCTTCTTTGGTTGGCAAAATTTGCCGGGTGAGCCGTCTTCAGCTCCTGTTATCAAGAGCAATAAAAATGTAGGGCTGAAATATATCAACTACTATAATCCAAAGATTGAACACTTGCAGCCGCAAAATTGGTGTATTCTCCAGGACAAACGCGGAATGATTTATGCTGCTAACCAGGGCGGGGTCCTGGAATTTGACGGGGTTTCCTGGAAACACATTAAAATACCCAACTGGTCAGTGCTCTCAATGGCCGTGGATGATGCCGGGATTATTTATATTGGCGGGAAAGATGAAATCGGATTCTTAGCCCCGGATCCCAAAGGATCGCTGCAATATGTGTCTCTACTGGATCATTTGAAAAGTCCTCAAAAAAACTTTTCCGAGGTATGGAAAACTTATTCCATAAAAAAAGGGATATATTTCCATACATTGAAATTTTTATTCCGGTGGGATTCCAGGCAAATAAAGGTATGGCAGGCAAAGGGGAATTATCGTTTCAATGCGTCGTTTACCTGCGAAGGAAAATTATTTATTCGCCAGGAAAACCTGGGGCTGATGCAAATGGTTGATGATTCGTTAAAATTAGTCCCTGGTGGAGAAACGTTTGCCAATAAAAAAATTTACATGATGGCCCCATATCAAAAGGGTTCCGAGAAACTGCTGATGGGGACTCGGTTTAATGGATTTTATCTTTACGACGGCATAACCTCCACGCCCTTCCCCACCGAGGCGGACGATTATGTAAAAAAACACCAACTTTATCATGGGATACAGTTATCCTCCGGTGATTTTGCGGTGGCTACCCTTCGAGGCGGCCTGGTTATCATTGACTCCCAGGGCAAATTAAAACAAATCTTTAACAAAGATTCCGGCCTGCCGGAAGATAATGTAAAGTATGTTTTTGAGGATTCCCAGGGCAACTTGTGGTTGGCCCTCAGTAAAGGAATGGCAAAAATCGAATATGCCTCTCCTTTTTCCACCTTCGATCATCGATTAAATTTATACGGGTTGGTTCTAGCGGCGATCAAACACCATAACCACTTATATGTGGGAACCGACAGGGGATTATATTCATATTCACTGACATTCCCGGGAAAATTCCATCCTGTCCCGGGGATGTCCAGCAACTGCTGGTATCTATTATCAATTGGGGACTCATTGTTGGCGGCAGCAAGAGATGGTGTGTTCCAGGTGGATACGAAAAATAATCTCCAACAGATCCAACGGATCATTAATAAACGTTCATATGTTTTATCGCGGTCCCACCAGGAACCCAACCGGGTTTGGGTGGGAACGCGCAATGGACTGGTATCGCTGTACCGGTGGGAAAACAACCAATGGAAAAAAGAGTATACATTTGATAAAATAACCCGGGAAATCAGGACCATTATTGAAGATAAAGAAGGAAATTTGTGGCTGGGCACCCTGACAAAAGGCGTTTTAAAGGTGGATTTTCCAGGAGACCGCACCATTAGTCACCCGGTGGTGACACGGTATGATACCTCCAATGGACTGCCCCCGGAAGAGGTGAATGTCTTTATGGCAGCCGGACATGTTATATTTGCAACAGATAAAGGAATATTTCGCTTTGATGAGAAAAATAAGGTGTTTATCCCGGATTTTACGTTAGGAAAGGAATTTGCAGACGGTTCCCGTGGGGTGTTTCGCATCGTGGAAGATAGGAATAAAAATATCTGGTTCCATTCCAGGTCTAGAAATTTCCAGGCCATTCCCAAACCGGGCGGAACAGACAGCTCTTATATTCTGAATGCAACACCCTTTCTCAGGATCCCCCTTGCCCAGGTGAACACCATTTACCCGGAAGAAGATGGGAATACAACCTGGTTTGGAGGCACGGACGGCCTGATCCGTTACGATTTTAATATAACAAAGAACTACCAACAGGATTTTTCAGTCTTTATTCGACAGGTACTGGCCAATGGGAGGCTTATTTTTGGGGGTTATAAAATAAAGGATTCCCCATCCCAACCTTTTTTACCTGTCATTGCCTACAAGGATAGAAACTTTCGTTTCACCTTTGCCGCCCCTTCTTTCGAGGATGAATCCTTCACCCAGTATCGATGTTTCCTGGAGGGATATGATGAACGTTGGTCTGAATGGTCCCGGGCAGAAACCAAAAAAGATTACACCAATCTTGATTCCGGGATGTACACCTTCCGGGTCCAGGCCAGGAATGTTTATGCCCATTTGAGTCGGGAAACAGTTTTTCAATTTAAAGTTTTGCCGCCCTGGACCAAAACCTGGTGGGCGTTTATCATTTATGTTTTTTTATTTTTCTTGCTGGTATTTCTTATCGTCAAATGGCGTTCAGGGAAACTGGAACAGGAAAAACAAAACCTGGAAAAAATCATTATAGAACGAACCGGGGAAATCAATCAAAAGAATCAACAATTGGAAGAACAATCCGAAAAAC
>CP070627.1:4827115-4838791 GCA_020355945.1 Candidatus Aminicenantota bacterium
CCTGTGGTTGACATGCTTCAACAATGGTTCATACTGTTTCCTTATCTTTTCCCAGTCAACCCCATGCATATTGGTTACATAAAAGAAATCCCGCATCTGACGCCAACTTTCATGAAATATATTCTTCCATTCACACTGGAGACACAGGTCCATCTCCATATTATCCAGGTTCAACGTTTCTTTAATATCCGGTTTGGTGGAGGGAAGATCGATAATGGAATAGGATTTGTCTTTTGAGACCAGCATTTTCTTAAAATCGGCAGAAATTCTAAAATCCTCCAGTTCACCCAATTGGGTTTCTTTTTGCTTTTCCAGGTCAAACATCAACAATACCCGTTTGGAATCTTTACTCCCCTTTCTTAAATAGTACAACTTATTCTTTACGGAAACCGGGGTCCCGTATCTTGCCGGTTTTACCGATAAACCGATCACGCGGTCTTTTATCCCATCCACATCAACCTTTACCATTCTCATTTCCTCTTTTTTGGCTTTTTTCGCGTCCTTTGCCGGGGTTTTTGTTACCTTCACTTCATCGCTTTTGGGTTTAAAAGGTGATGGGGTCTCTTTTGCAAGTGTTACCAGGTATATTCGTGACATATCCTGGTATATGAAATTAAGCCCGGCCTGTCCCATGACCGGGCTAAAATCGCGGTCAGATACAAAAAAGAGATATTTCCCACCGGAGCTGAAAGCAGGGCTGTCAGAACTGTACCAATCATCAGTAACTTCATAACTTTTTCCCTCTTCAATAGAGTAGAGATAAATCTTTTCCAGGAGGTTCTTTTCTATTTTTCCATAGGCAATCCATTTGCTGTCAGGGGACCAGTCAAAGTCCCTGATTTCCCAGGTTTCAGCTCTGACTATATCGGTAATAACTTTTTTATTTATATCCACCATCCTCAGTCTGAATTTCCTGTCGGACCAGAGAATCTTTTTACTGTCCGGGGACCATTTGATTTTATATTTATAGGTATCTGCCCCGGTGGTGACCCGGACCGGTTTTGAACTGCCGTCCTGGGGAACGATATAAATCTCATTTTCACCGCTCAGGTCTGAGATAAAAGCAATCCATTTGCCATCCGGGGACCATTGGGAATCTCTTTCATGAACCCCGGGGGTATTGGTGAGATTCCTGGTATCGCCGTATTTTGCCGGTACGGTAAAAATCTCTCCTCTTGCACCCAACAGGGCTCTTTTGCCATCCGGGGAGATATCAAAATTGGTGATATTTTTCTTTACATTTTTTATACCTCCCCGGGCATGGACCCTGTCATCGTTTATAAAAATTTCAAGTTTTTCCAGTTCTTCGGTCTTTGTATTAAAAAGATATATATAACCGCCATTTTCAAATGCTATCTTCTCTTTTCCCAGTGATGGAAATTTGATATCAAACTCTTTGAAATTTGTCAGGCGCCTGGTTTCGCCTGATGTTATATTGTAAACGTAGAGGTTTTTTCGTACAAAGGGCCCCCGGTCGGAGAGGAAATAAATACGATGGTCCTTCCACATCGGGATGATATCCAGTGCCGGGTTATTGGTAATATTCGTGGTTTTTTTGGTATTGAAATCATATATCCAGATATCGTCAGCCATTCCGCCGCGGTAGCGTTTCCAGGTTCTAAATTCCCTGAATATCCGGTTATAAGCCAGTTTGGCATCATCAGGAGAAAAGGAGCAGAAACCTCCCCGGGGAAGCGGGAGTTGTTGGTGCAAATCACCGTCTATGGTGGTAAAAAAGAGGTGGCCTTGCATATCATCGGGTTCATGCATGCGGGAGCGGAACACAATATGCCGATTATCGTGTTTCCAGCCCATGACAATGTTATTGGGCCCCATCCTGTCCGAGATGTCATCTCGCGCCAGGGAAGCGGTATAGGTCAAGCGTTTGGGTACCCCTCCCTTTGAATCCATGAGGTACACTTCCGTATTTCCATCATATTGGGCGGTAAAAGCGAGCCATTTGCCGTCCGGGGAAAACCTGGCAAACATTTCACAGCCAATGTGCCCGGTTAATTTCCGCGCCACTCCACCAACACTGGCTGCAGTATATAGATCACCCGCATAGGTGAACACCACCTGGTTCTCATAAACAGCAGGAAATCGAAGCAGTCGTGCTTCTTCTGCAAACGAAAAAAAAGCAAAAGTAAAAAATAAAACCACCAATAAACTCGATATTTTTTTCATCCGGTTACCTCCTTTAATGATCAAAAAGGTATTATAAAAAAAAATTGTGTATATATCAATAGTAAAGTTCTCTACAAAATCCACAGCCAAATTTTTTAGAATTGACGGAATTTGCTGCCAGTTGCCAGGTAAAAGATATTTGGGTATAATATGATAATTTCATCCGGCAAATAAAGGACGATAAATGAAAGTCAAGAGGCTTCACCCCTGGAACGCCGCACCTGCTGAGGCAGTTAAAATCCAGGAAAAGCTGAAAGAACGAGTTTCCCTGGACGATGCGTTCGATCACATCGAATCAATCCAGCGGATAGCCGGGGTAGATGTCAATTATAAAAAAGACACTGATAAAGCCACAGCAGCCGTTGTTGTCCTCAGTTTTCCCGGGTTGGCCCTGCTGGATTCTCAAGTGGTGGAAGGAGAGGTTTCTTTTCCCTATGTCCCGGGATTGTTTTCCTTCCGGGAGATTCCTTTGTTGATACCGGCTTTGGAGCAATTAACCACACTGCCTCACCTGGTGATAGTGGATGGTCAGGGAATTGCTCATCCCCAGCGGTTAGGCATCGCGTCTCACCTGGGAATTTTAACGGATATCCCTACTATTGGTTGTGCCAAATCACGATTGATTGGCACCTATAACGAACCAGCCAAAGAAAAAGGGGCCCACACCTATCTTTATGATAAAGGTGAAATCATTGGGGCTGTGGTGCGAACCCGGACCAATGTATCACCGGTTTATGTGTCCGGCGGTCACAAAATTTCCTTGCAGACAGCCGTGCAGGTGGTACTCCACTGCGCCACTAAATTTCGTTTGCCTGAACCGCTTCGTGCCGCGCATCATATGAGTCGTTCCTTCCAGCGGTTGAAATTTTCCAGCCCTTCATTTAAAATACAGTTATGAAAAAATATTTTATTATTAAAATCTTTTAGGAGGTGCAACCATGATGAGATCAAAAAAATCATGCACAGGAATATATGTTTATTTCATGTTTTTTATTGTCATTTTCCTGGTGATGCCGGCAGCGGTTCAAGCTGGAAAACTCATTGTTAACGTCAGTATTGATCCCCCTACTGTTTCTGTGGGTCAGCCTACGGAAATAAGGGTTGAGGTATTTTCCGGTCCGGGTGCCCCCCTAGCTGGTGCACATGTAGAAATCAGCGCAGGGGGAGGTGTCTTTTTAGACTCCGGCAGCACCATTGTAGAGGGTCATACTGCTGCTGACGGCATGTTTGCCACTCCCTGGAAGTGCGATCAATGCGCATCCGCATATGTATTCAATATCGAGGTGAATAAACCGGGTTTCCAGGGGTGGAAGGGAGAAGCCACCGTTCATATCGCCCCTCAACCACCCCCGGGCCAGGGCAGCCAGATTTTTGCTACAGCCAGTGCCGATCCTCCTGCCGTATCCAGGGCTCATCCCACAGTAATCAGGGTAGAGGCATTTTCAAGTCAAGGTAATCCTATTCCCGGGGCCCATGTAAAAATCAGTGCTGGTGGAGGTTTCTTTCTAGACTCCAACACCACTATTGTAGAGGGTCAAACCGGGGACAACGGGGTGTTTGAAACGCCCTGGAAATGCCTCCAATGCGCACCTGCGTATGTACTTAACATCGAAGTGAATAAGCCGGGTTTTCAAGGGTGGAGGGGAGAAACCAAAGTGGAGATCACCAACCAACCATTCCCGGTACAGGGAGGGCCCATCCATGTAAATGCCGGTACTCATCCTCCCACCGTATCTAAAGGTCAACCCACGGAAATAAGAGTAGAGGCATTGTCCGATCGAGGTGATCCCATTCCTGGTGCGCATGTAAAAATCAGTGCCGGCGGAGGTATATTTTTGCACTCCAAAGGCCTGGTTATGGAAGGTCACACAGATGCCAATGGCATGTTCGCCGCTCCCTGGAAATGCATGCAGTGTGCGCCCGCATATGTATTCGATATCGAAGTAACCAAACCGGGTTTTGAAAAAGGAAAAGCCGGAGTCAAGGTGAATATCAAGTTATAGCTTAGTAAGCCTTCAAAATTAAGGGTGCCCTCGCCGAGGGCTGGCCTGCAGGGCCTTCTTAGGCTCCCCGCGCCGCGGGGCTGCACATTTTTGCAGCAAAATTGGTTGTTCGGCTGTTGTTTTCCTCACAGCGATGCAAGCTTTTTTTAATTAAATTTTGTATTTAAAGGGCTAAAGTGTTGATTGATTTTAAACCATGAAGCATCAGGGTTGGAAAAAAAGCTCATAATTTTTGGGCAGGATGATTCCATAAATTGTTAAATTTTTTACAATAAAAAATGTTTTCCACAATTTTTGTGGAAAAGTATGGGATATGGGAAGTATGGGAAAATAGTAACCGGGTTAATCCAGGCTTTCAAGCACCGACCCCGTTTTGACCCTGTTTTCGTTCATGCTTGATATTTTTCTTGTTTTATGCTATTTAAATTTTATGATTCATTTAGGCGGTACTGCACGCAGTCCTGGAGATGTACAGGACTTATATGACCTGGGTCTTCAATTTGCTGAAATCTCTATCACTGATCCGGCGGAATTCTCCGGCCTGATCGATGTTTATAGAAGTTTAAGGGACAAATTTGGTGTATATTATGTCTGTCACGGCCCCCGGGAAGGGGACCCTAATGATAAAGACACCCTGGAGAGAGATTACCTGCCAAAGGTTTTAAATATCTTGCCATTGATGAAAAAGTTGGATATGTCCCTTTTAACGATTCATCTCTGGTTTGATGCTCGTTTTGTCAAACCGGACGTCATTACTTTTAAAGTTGAACTGATCCATCGGATCATTGACAAAGCATCGGATATGGGAATCACCATCTGCCTGGAGAATTTAAGTGAAAGTGCCTCACATATGGCACTGCCCTTTAAAGAGCTGCCTTTGCTAAACCTGACCCTGGACCTTGGGCATGCGCAGCTCCTTACGGATGAGAACAGGAGTTATGAATTTATAAAACATTATCCCGGACGAATCAAGCACATTCACCTCCATGATAATAGAGGAGGCGACTCGTACCGGGATGATCTTCACCTCCCGCCCGGTAAAGGTACGATTGATTTCAAAAAAATTTTTAAGGAGCTGAGGAGAATGGGCTACGACGGAACCGCCACCCTGGAACTGAAAGTTGATGAAATAGAGAGTTGTTTGGGGTATGTTAAGAGATTGCTTTGGTGAGAATAGATTTCATCATTTGAAAAAAAGGTAAGAATCTATTATAATACCCTATGAAACCAGGATAAAAAATGAATGACCATGATAAAAACATACAAGGGATACTGTACTACCCCAAAGAAGATAGTCATTTAATTTCGCGTTTTAAGAAATTAAAAGAAAAACTGGATAATCTTTACTGGAAACACCATCGCCAATGGTATTTAAAATTTAAAAACCAGGAGGATGAAGAATTTAAACCCATCACAGACTACCAGGGCTTATACTTTGTGTCCAATTACGGTCAGGTGGTTAGTTTTCATAAAAAATCACCGGCCTGCCTGGCTTATTCAAAAAAGAACGGTTTTTTTACCGTATCCCTGAGATTGGATGGACCGCAAAGATTGCATTATGTTCATGAACTGGTGTTTAACCATTTTGTTGGCCGCCAGTCAGGACGCCGGGTTGTTCATAAAAACGGTGATACTACGGATAACCACTATAGAAATTTACGTTCGGCTAAACCTTCGGAAAAGTCACGCCGTGGTTTCAGCCGACCCAAAGTACATCCGATATTGCAATTTGACAAAGAGGGAAAATTTATCCGTCAATATGCGTCGATTCGAGAGGCTTCAAGGGCCGTCCGGGTGTCGGACAGAAACATCAGCCAATGTATAAAGAGAAAAGGTAAATCAGCGGGTGGGTATCAGTGGCGTTCCGGGAGTGACCCGCGCTTCTCGCGAAAAGTTCGGGATATTGACCCTTTGCCTCCCCGAAACTCCGACAAGGCACGAACTATCTTGCAATTTCATCGTAATGGAAAATTTATTCGTGAATATCCATCCATTTCAGGGGCCTCAAGAGAGTTAAAAATCGATGTGGCCACTATTGTGGAATGTGCCCGGGGAAAGCTGCATACGGCTGGGGGATACCAGTGGTACTACCGGGACCACCCGTTTTTCAATTTTGGTATTAACAATGTCGTGCCCATACCAAAGATAAAATCCCCACATAGAAAAACGGTTCTCCAGTTTGATCTTGATGGTAATTTTATAAAAGAATATCCTTCTTTATGGCACGCTACCCGGGCCGTGGGTCTTAAGTCCAGTGGGCTGAACTCCTGCTTAAAAGGAAAAACCTGGTCTGCCGGTGGCTATCAATGGCGATACAAAAGCGATCCTCTTTTTAAAGACGGTATTGTCAAACTTCCCTCGATTATCCACCGGAAACTCTTTAAACCAAAACCGGTACTGCAATTTAATAAACAAGGAAAATTTTTGCGAAAGTTTCCCTCCATATATGAGGCCATGCGAATTTCCGGTGTTTCCAATGGGGCCATTGTTCGCTGCATCCAGGGAAAAAGGCCACTGGCCGGGGGATACCAGTGGCGATGGCAAAGCGACCTGCTAAAGGTAGAAGGAAAAAAAGGAAAAAGAAAGGCAAAAAAAATAAAGAATATCGAACCGGTTAAAGAGGTGCCGCCCCTATACCAGGAACGGCCGGTTTTCCGATTCAGCCTGGAGGGAAAATTTATCAAGGAATACCCATCAATCAGGGAAGCGGAAAGGAAAACCGGTATTAACAGTATCCATGGGGCGCTTACGAATGCATATAAAACTGCCGGGGGCTGCCAGTGGCGGTATAAAGATGATCCCCTGTTTAAAAACGGGATCATTGATATACCACCGGTATCCTCCAAAAGGTCTTTTTCAACCAGGAACAAACAGGATAAACCAATTTCTTATGACTATTCAACCCCGGTTTTGCAGTTTGATAAAGAAGGAATATTTCTCCGGGAATACCCGTCATTAATCGAGGCGGAATTAGCAAGCAGGATCAACCGCCAGCATATTGTCCAGTGTACCAGGGGGAAAGAAAAATGTGCCGGTGGTTTCCAATGGCGGTACAAAAACGACCCAATGTTTAAAAACGGTATTTGCAATCTCGAACCGGCTAAAATGGATTATTTTACAATACCGGTGCTGCAGTTTGATTTTAAAGGCAATTATATCGCAGAATATCCTTCATATGCAGAGGCGTCCCGGGCTGTTGGAGTGAATGCCACTTCTATCAGCAATTGTGCCAGGGGAATCAATTATACCGCTGCCGGGTACCAGTGGCGATTAAAAAATGACCCTATGTTCAAAAAGGGGATTGTTAATATTCCACCTCTAAAAAAAGTGACCGGCACAATGCGTAAAGATATTTTGCAATTCGATAGGAAGGGAAAATTTATCCGCCAGTATCCCTCGAAGATTGCTGCGGCTCGCGATGTGAACCGAAGTGTGCGAACCATCCAGGCCGCAGTCTTTAAACAGTGCAAATCGGCTGCCGGGTACCAGTGGCGCTCCATCAATGACCCTTTGTTCGAAAACGGCATTGTGGATATCGAACCCCTGGAAGAATAAGGGACAACATAAATCGGACTGTCCCCAAAATCCATACAGGATATTAATAAAAAGGTTTTTGGCCGCCGGAGGTGTAAAACATGCCGTGGATCTATCGAATGGCAGTGAAGATCATGCTGTTGGCCTTGCCGTTATATATTTACGTTGGCTTTCGCCTGTCATCAGCAATAGCAAACGCATCAAAATCCAGCCGCTTTCCAATTTCAAAAAAGACCGCAGGGATTATTGTTTTTATTGTAATCCTCTGGTTCTACCTGCTGCCCATCACCCTTGAAATCTATTATCTAACCGGGAACTTCAAAGATTTATTTGTATATAGACCGCAGTTGCAGTGGCAAGATTACCTGGTTTTATTTCCCTCCTGGTGGGGATTGATTTCTGTGGTGGAAATATTCCCCTATTTTGTGGCACTGGATATCTTCGACAAGGTGAGCCGGTTAAAAATTTTCTCTCCCGGGAAAAAGCAGTCCGACAAAAAACAGCCTGAACCACGATGGCTGTCATACTTGAAGATCGGCATTGCATTGTTTTTTCTTTTTTATGTCGGGGTGCGCACTTATTTAGATACCACTCATGTGCGCATCTCCACTGCGGAAGTGGCCATTGAAAATCTACCCAAAGAACTCCAGGGGCTTCGACTCTGCCTGTTCGGGGATATGCATGTCAATCGCTACACCCAGGGAAAAAAACTGGATAAATTAAGAAATACCCTGCAAGCAGGAAATGAAGATTTGATCTTTTTCACCGGTGACCTGATCGGAAAGGGCCCGGATTATATCAACCAGGCGTTAAATGTGATATGCAATCCCCAAGGGAAACTTGCCAGTACAGCCTGTATGGGCGACCATGATTACTGGACCGCCCCCCATTTGATTGCGCGGGAAATGAAAAGATGCGGTTGGAAATTTTTACAAAACCAGCATCATTTGATCTCTTATAAAGGGCATCGGATCCTGGTTACAGGTATCACTTATGTTTACAGCCAGCGTATCTTAATATATGAACTGGAAAGACTCCTGGGAAATGCACCAAAGGCAGACTTAAAAATTTTGATGGTGCATCAACCCAGGGAATTTTTAGTTGAGACCGCGGCCAAATATGGTTATCACCTGTTTTTAGGCGGTCATACCCACGGTGGAGAGGTGGTCAATCATTTATTTGGCATACCTTTTAGCCCGGGTCTCCAGGAAACACGTTATTGCTGGGGACAGCACCGATTCAATGGTTTACAAGTAGTGATTACCAATGGTATCGGCCGTACATTAGCCGCACTCCGTTATCATGCCCCCTCAGAGATCACAAAACTCGTGCTGGTGAAGAAATAATCTTTTTCTTTTGCCTCCGGCAGGCCCGCGGCGCGGGCACCCTATTAGGGGGCGCTTTTTTAATGGTCTGGGGCCAAGGGTCTAGTGGGGATTTGGGTGCCAGGCAAAGAGAAAAAAGAAAATTTTTATTGACAAAATTGGAGATATGAGGCAAAATAGAAAATAGTAAATAATGAATAATGGAGATTGATGATGAGCTCAGTGGCTTTCCAAATCGAAGACCTTCCGCACTACACCTATGATGATTATATCCAATGGGAAGGACGCTGGGAACTAATTGGAGGTATTCCATTTGCCATGGTTCCGGCACCGGCAATAAAACACCAGGACCTATGTGTCGAAATTGTCTTTCAACTTAAATCCCTGTTAAAAGATTGCCCTAAATGTAAAGTACTCTTACCAGTAGATTGGCAAATTGCAGAAGACACTGTGGTTCAGCCGGATGTTTTGGTGGTGTGCGCCAACCGTGAGAACCTGGAAGGAGCGAAACTGGAAATCCCTCCGGTCCTGGTGTTTGAAGTGCTCTCACCATCCACTACTCGTAAAGATAGAATTATAAAATACCAACTCTATGAACAGGCAGGAGTGAAGTATTACTGCATCGTGGACCCGGAAGCCAAAAGTGCCGAGGTTTTTGTGCTGCAAAAAGAAAAATACCATGAAACCGGGGTATTTAAGGATGGAGAAATGCTTTTCCACCTGGGACCATGTAAAATCCAATTGGATTTCAGTACAGTCTTTGGAAACTTTTTTTGATTGTCCTAATTGACATTCGTGCCAGGCAAAGTTTTTGCTCATTTTGAATTTTTTTTGCCACGGATTTACACGGACTTTCACAGATGGATATTTAGTTTTTGGTTTTATCGTTTATTGATTGAATTTTTCTTTTTTAGTCCGTGTTTGTCCGTGTTCGTCGCCACTATGTGGCTAAAATTAGAATTGCTGCCGCGTTTTGGGGTTTGCTATTTTATTCCATTTATGGTATATAATGAGGCATGGACTACGCATTAGAAGAACGAATCGGTAACCCGGACCTGTTCACCGGGAGAAAAGAAGAACTGACTTATTTTCTTAAATGGATTAACGATATCAAAGAAAGAAAATCTCAGAGCACTGCCATACTGGCCCGCCGCAAAATGGGGAAAACCGCCCTGATGGAACGGTTGTTTAATATTACCTTTTCCAAAAACGACGGGGTGATCCCGTTTTACTTTGAAATCAAGGAAAGAAAGATATGGATCGTGGATTTTTGTATTGATTTTTTCCTTACCTTTATCTACCAGTACATCGCATTCAAATCCCGGAAAACCGACTATCTCGGCAGGCATAAAAGGAAAAACCTTAACGAGGCGAAACAAGCCGTTATAAATGAAGGATTGGAGTATTTGACCGGTATAATCGAAGATGTGGAATACACCGTTGGCCATGGCCATGTGGATTTGCTGTGGGAAACGGTTCGTGAAGCCCCGAAAACCATCGCTTACAGTGAGAAGGAATTCATCGTGCAGATGATCGATGAGTTCCAGTTCATGAATGCCATGATCTATCGTGACAAAGATATGAATATCCTGGCGGAAGACCTGGCTGGCGGATATTTAAGTACAGCCGAAAGTAAAATTGCACCACTGCTGGTGTCCGGCAGTTGGGTGGGCTGGGTGATGAAAGAATTGAGCAGTATGCTCCCGGCACGGTTCAGGAATAAAATCCTTAAAAACATGCCGGAAGATGAAGCGATGGAGATGTTGTACAAATACTCACGCTTTTTTGAAGTCCCGGTGACCGAAGAAACCGCTTACTTGCTTATTAGCCTTTCCGAAGGCAGTCCCTTTTATATCAGTGCTGTTATCCGCTCCAACTGCCCGGACAAAAACCTGACCTCCATCGATGGGTTGACCCGCACGTTGGAGTTTGAGACCCTGGATGACCAGGGGACCATCAAATCCACCTGGATGGAATATATTGCCAGGGCTTTCCCTCAAATCAACGATCGAAATACCAAAAATATCGTGCTGCATCTTTCCAAACATAGAGACCGGGAATTGACACGGCAAAATATACTGAAGGACTTAAACCTGGATATGACCGATGGCGAATTGGAGAAAAAGCTTAAAGCCCTGGTCAAGGTGGATATTATTAACCAGGGGACTTCAAACTTTCGCTATCGTGGGGTAAATGATAATATTTTCGACAAAGTATTTCGCGGAGTTTACGAAGAAGAGATTCGTGAATTTGATGTGAAGGTAATCAGGAAAGAATACAGCGATGAATTGAAAAAGGAAAAGAAGCGATATAACCGCTTGCTGGGAAAGTACAATTACCAGAAAGGGTATTTTGCCGAGTATTTGCTGCTGGATCAATTAAAATTACATGCCCGTGAGAACAATGATTTGTTAAAGTCGATTACGCGGTATTTACCGGGTGATTTCGATTTTTGCGATTATTCGCGGGTATGGAAGTACCACAGCTCACCGGAGTATGCCCGGGTTTTCAGTGTGGATATTTTTGCCCTTTCAGCCAACTCCGGGGATTATTCCATTATCGGTGAAGTGAAGAGCCGTGATCATAAGAAATTTTCAAAAGATGAAGCGATTCGTTTCCTGGATAAATTC
>CP070627.1:4838891-4843457 GCA_020355945.1 Candidatus Aminicenantota bacterium
GATACCCTTACTCCACCGATTACTTATAAAAGTGTCGAGCCCACAAAATTCAAATTCCATCCTTTAGCGGTGCCGGATATAGAGATGACCCCGGAAGAAATCTTAAGAGATCATCCCAAAGGGGTGGCTTATGCCCATTTACTGGAAAATTTCCCGCAATATCCTTTGCTGATTGATTCCAGGGGTTTGACGTTATCCATGCCCCCGATTATCAATAGTGATGAGACCAAGTGCCGCATTGGCACGTCGCGCCTGTTTATTGATGTCACGGGCACTGCGGAGCAGGCGCCGCTGGACTCTTTGAACATCCTGGTATGTGCCCTTACCCAATTGGGAGGGAAAATACAATCCGTAAAAGTAAACTACCCGGATCATTCGCTAACGACTCCGGATCTAACTCCCCGCCAGATCGATGTCAGTATTAACGGTGCCCGGCGGTGGTTGGGGATTGATTTCAACCGTGAGGAATTTTTAAAAAGCATTAGAAAAATGCGTCTAAATGTACAGCCCAAAGATAAGGGAAAAGATAAATACGTGGTGGAATACCCGGTGTACCGCAGCGATATTCGTCATGAGGTGGATGTTTTCGAAGATGTCCTGGTGGGTTATGGGGTCGATCGCGTTTCCATGAAGCTGGTGCCTACATTAACCGTCGGCCGGGAAAGACCCGAAGAACGAATGGCCAATACCGTGCGCAGCATTATGACTGGCCTGGGGTTTAACGAAATCATAAGTCTCAGCTTGCAGTCCGAAGAAAGTCATTTTGCAAAGCTGAGAATGGAACCGACAGAATCTTATGTTCGCGTGGACAATCCTAAAACCATTAATCAAAGAGTGTTGAGGTCTCACCTGGTGACCGGGCTTATGGAGACCTTTGAAAAGAACAAAAAGAAAGCGGTTCCCCAACGTATTTTTGAAATCGGCCCGGTGACTTTTTTGAATCCCGAAACCGAGACCGGTGTGAATGAATATCGCCACCTGGCGTTTGGGATCATCGCTCCTGATGCGGGTTATGCCGATGGCCGCGCCGTACTGGATTCGGTACTCCGGGAACTGGGTCTCAGTGGTGAATATCGCCCGCTTGAACATCCTTCTTTTATTGAAGGCCGCTGCGCTGAGGTAACGATTGAAAATGACCTCTGGGCTCGATTGGGAGAAATCCATCCCCAGGTACTGAATAATTTCGGCCTGGCATACCCGATTGTATACTGTGAATTACGACTGGCCCGGGTTTTTTAGTTTAGCCTCCGGCGGCCAGGGGGGCTTTTTTAAACAATTTCAGCATAGAATTCTGGGGGGCCGGCCCTAAAATTTTACATTTTGCACAACTTTGACGCATCCCTGGCTTGTCTCTGATTGTCTATGTTTTTTATAAATTTGACTTTTATACCTTGATGTTTTATACTTTAATCATATTCATGTTAGGCCACAAAGAACAGGAGGAAAAATGCCTGAGATAGCAAGATTTTACGGGATAGTCATCAAATTGTTCTTCAGTGACCATCCACCCCCTCATTTTCACGCCGTGTATGGTGAATATGTAGGGTTGTTCAACATCGATACCCTTGAAATGATAGAGGGTGATTTGCCCAATAGAGCCAGGAAACTTGTTCTTGAGTGGGCATCATTGAACAAAAACGAGTTAAAAAAGATGTGGGATTTCCAGGAGTTTCATAAACTCCCACCATTGGAGTAAAAAATGAATTATCCAAAAGTGCGATCAGCAAAGGCAATTGATGATCATACCCTGCTGGTGGAATTTAATAATCATCAAAAGAAAAAATACGATGTCTCACCGTTGCTGCAAAAGGAAATGTTCTTACCTTTAAAAAATCCTGCATTCTTTAAGGCAGTGAAGGTAGAACAAGGTGGGTATGCGGTGGTATGGAATAACAATATCGATATTAGTGAATATGAGTTATGGAAGAATGGTCAAGAACTACCCTAAAAAGGAAAAAGAAAAATAATTTACCTGAGTTTGAAGCGCAGTTGAAGGAGGAAGTATGGAATGGATAAAGCAGTTCATCGAGTTCATAAAGGTCATCTCTTGGCCATTGGTCTTGCTGATTGTCGCAATTATGTTTAAGCGACAGCTCTCAGATTTAACTGTAAGGTTGACCAAAGCCAAATTGCCTGGTGGATTTGAACTTGAATTAGCAGCGCTTAAAAGTAGCCTGGCAAATGAAGCACCCACGTTATTAGAGACAATTATAAATCCTCACAGCCCTAACCCCCATCGATTAGTCGCGGAGTTAGAAAAATCTGTGATAAAACTCGCGCAGCGTTGTTTGGGTGTGGGAGTAAACCTAAATGATTATAAAAGAGAGCTTGTTCTGCAAGATTTAGTATCTTCAAGGAGGATATCGAAAACAGAGTTTCATGACATTCAGAAATTATTTTCCATATTGGAAGGGGCAAGAATTGAGGATGCAGATCAAAAAGAGCTTGAGCAGGTAATTCTTGCAGTCTCAATTGTGGTTGCAAGGCTTGAGGAAATATATAACGTAGAGTATCTTCGTTATGATTTTCAGGCGAGCCTTATGTGGCATTATAGAGAATCCTACGAAGATAAAACATTTAGCGAAAAATATCATTTTTGGTCAGCTATTGCTGCGAAAGCTACAGAGTTCAATTATAGCTATGAAGCCTATGTAGAGGCTGCAAATATACACAATAAAAATGAAGAAAAATATCGTATATACATTCCGTCACTCGATGAATTCATTGATATTCTCGAATTTAGAAAAAGTGAACTCAAACGCTTCATTAAAGATTATCAAAACGTATCAGAGTGGAAGTGGCCCGACCATTGGGGGCCAGTAATTTGGAATGGTCCAATCATTCGTGAGGGTGGGGCAAATAAAGCTCTTCGTGAGCAAGTAGATACCAATCTTGCTATTCAATTTTATCGGAGCAAATGTGCCTAACAATGGTTTAAACTCGGACTCAATAAAGCGGTTTTCTGGCCTGTTCCCTTCCATTGTGAAGGGTGTAAAAAGGAGACGGCCAACATCGGACTCCGCGAAACCAGTACATGCGAATGGACCGAGGACGGTTCCTATACCTCTCTGCTGAGCTTTGTCGTTGAGCAATTGATCACCTAAAAGGTTTGGCCGTCAGACGTTTTAACGTTTTACTTACGGGATCAACGACTATCTCAATATTCTCCAATGCTCCAACACCGAGAATGGGTTCACATTCATCTGGCCCAAATATCATTTGAGTTACCGTTCTTTCACCCATCACTTCAATAATGGCAAATATTATCCATGCCGTGGGGCTTTCTATTTCTTAAATATTAGTTTGACATCTCCTCGTTTGCCCAGTTGGACCATATCTTCCGGTTTCACCAGGGTTTCGGTGATTTTTTCTCCGTTGACAAAGGTGCCGTTGGTGGAACCCAGGTCGATGATATAGAATTGATCGCCTTTGGGGAGGATCTTCAGGTGGTTTTTGGATACGGTTTCGGTTTTAATTACTATGTCGGATTGGGGGGCTCGGCCTAAGATCAAAGGGGTGGAAGTAATATTAAAGGTGCCGATTTCTTCGCCCTTTACCAGGACAGTAAGGGTGCCGGCGATTTCACCTTCCATGACTGTGGGTTCTTCTTCTGCTATTTTTGTCTTATCCTCCGGAGGTGCAGCCACTTCAGGTTCCTTTCCCGGGGCAAGACCAGGTTCGGCTGCTGCAGAGGGGAAAAGGGAAATCTTTAATACCACCAGTATCAGGATAATTAGTATTACAGCAATAATTACCACTGCTTTACTTTTTCGCCATATTTTTTCAAAGAATCCCATTCCACTGATTCGTTTCAGGATCATTTGCTGCAATTTTTCCAGGTCCGGTTCATTTTTCATATAAGTGAGTGCGGCATTAACATGTTCCTGGGCTACATACCACTTCCCCTCCCATACCGCATCCATTAATTTATTGAATACTTCTGTAAATTCAGAGGTTTTGTTGTATTCAACACCGGCATCCCGGATAAACTCTTTGGCCGCATTAATGGGTACGCAGAATTTAAATCCGTCGTACTCGCGGGCGGCATAGGAGTGAACACCAATGACATTGCCTTTGGAATCCACTGTTGGACCACCGGAGTTGCCGGGGGAAGTGGCGGAGTCATGCTGGATCACAGACATACCTTTATAATCGGTTTTAAGGGCTGATATCGCACCCCTGGTGATGGAAGATTTTAAAGTGTTTTCTTCGCCCAACAAAGGAAATCGCTGGGGGTCCACTACCGCGGGAAACCCAATGGTAAATACCTCTTGCTGTAAATTTAAACCGGATGAATCACCCAGCATAATCACCGGGCAGTTGTCCCGTTCGATTTTCAATACCGCAATGTCTTTGCCACCGTCCGGGATGGAAGGGCTGAATTTTTTGAGTTCAAACCGGTGGGTTTCCCGGTTGGAAAGCAGCACATAATTAATAGGGCCGTGGTTCACAATTTGGGGCTGCTGGTTTCTCATAAATTTCATGTATTCGTTGTTAATTTCCTGTTGGGAAGGTTCACGGCCCCTGGCCTGCTTGAATTGCATGATGATTGTTTGAATGATAAAG
>CP070627.1:4843557-4849335 GCA_020355945.1 Candidatus Aminicenantota bacterium
CCAGCGCTATATCGCAATCACCACTTAATAAGCCCTGGCAGGCCAGGTGAATGAGCACCAGGGACGTGGAACATGCCGTGTCCAGGGTTACCGCAGGTCCTTTTAAATTTAATTTATGGGCCACACGGGTAGCCAGGTAATCTTTATCCCACAGTTGTTCCGCGGGAAATGTACCCAAAATCCTGTCTCTTCCTGATATCACTGGCCGGATTTCCCACAGGAAACAACCGGATGCTCCTGCATAAAGACCAATTAAACCGTTATAAGAATTAGAGTCATACCCTGCACTTTCCAATGCCTCAAAGGCACATTCATGAAAAAGACGGGTTTGTGGGTCCATTAACTCCGATTCCAATGGGGTATAACCAAAAAAAGAAGAATCAAACGACTCTATACCTGCCAACCAACCATATGCCTTAATATACGAAGGGTTACTCCACATTTCCCGGGCAACCTCCGGATCATCCAACTCTTCCTCGGCAAAAAAAGTGATGGCTTCGCTGCCTGCGCTTAAATTCTTCCAGAACTCCCGGATATTTTTAGCCCCGGGGAACCTGCCTGCCATTCCAATCACAGCGATCTCCAAACCTGTCGGTTGATTGTCGGGTTGTTTTTCAATCATAAAAACTCCTTATCATTAATTAGTTTGCGGCTCTGGATCTTCGACTGATTCTCGTCTTTAACCTGCTTTTACTTTCCTCTATTACATTGGATCGGCTCATCTCCTGTCCTGCACCTTTCTTGCCATTCTCTTCTCGGTACAAATATTGGCTGAATGAATGAATAGTTAGATACCTGAACATCGCTGCCACCGGGATATCCTGTTTCAATATTTTTTTCAATTTGCCGTTCAGTTGAACGATATTTAGCGAGTCCCCGCCCAACTCGAAGAAATCGTCATGGATGCCTACCTTATCAATACCCAGGAGTTCTTGCCAGATACCGGCAATGATTCGTTCGTTTTCACTCCTGGGTGCAACATAGACGGAGCTGATTTCCGGTCGTGCTTCTACAGGACGGGAACGGTTATCTTGTTTACTGTCCTCCCTTACTAAAAGCGGGGGCGTCACATTATTACTTTTTATGCGAATAGGGAGGTCTACAGTGGAGACCACCACCTGCGGCAGCGTTGCCCCAAGAATCCGCTTAAACACCTCTACTCCCTCCTGGGGCAGGATGCCATTTTTCAAAAACTCCTCTTGTTCATTACTTCTTCTTTCACCAGGACTTGCTGCTGTGTCTGCGTCCTTTCCTTTAATTTTTGCTTTGACCTCTTCTGAAACTTCCAGCATGGTAAATTCCTTAATATCCACCAGTTCCGCTCCTCCTTCATTCATGATGGTAATATCGAACTTCAAGGACTCTTTCCCGGTTTGCCCGTCATCTACCAACCTGGAGTAACTATATATTTTTGCCGGCAGTGGTGCGTTTATTCTTAGTTTTTTATAGGAAAAAGGGATATAAGCACTTCCTTCATAAATATAACGAAAAAGAAAACCAGTGGCACAATCCAATAATGCAGGATGGAGTTTATAAAACTCAAGGTCTTTGCCAAAATCGTTATTCAATTGGATGAGGGCCAACCCCTGGTTTTCTCCGCATTTTACCCACCGGATACTGTCCCACCTGGGCCCGAAGGCCAGCAACCCGGCCTGGGGTTGCTCTTCTTTTTCGGTGATTTTGCCTTGCTCTTTATTACATTTGGCGGCAATGGCCTTGATGTCATGGATTATTGGCGATTCTTCGCTTTCCAGGACGGTTATTTTCCCTGCGGCATGTTTTTGCCAGTTGTCCTGGTGGGCCGGGGTTCGACTTTGGACCAGGAAATCGTAACCGTGGGATTGTTTTTCCAGGATCAACCGGGTCTCTTTTTTTTCATTTTCTCCCACCAGCAGGGGATTAAGGAAATAGGCCTCACTGATTTCAACGGTTTTGTTTTCCGCATGTTTCTCAAAGGCCTGTCGGGCCATTTCCAGGAAAGCGACCCCCGGGGCAAGTCCTTTTCCCAAGCCTGCGGCTTTGTGCTCTTGAAGGACCCAATGTTTGCTTAGATCGAGATGGGTGATATAGACCTCCTGGTGGTTTTCCTGTATATAGCGTTCTAACAGCGGATGTTGGCCAGGTTCGCCGGTTTGAGATGTTGGTTGCTGTCCCCGCTGGGAAAGCTGCTTTGCCGCGTTCACAGCCATGCCCACTTCTTGCCAGGTGTCCCAATTAATACTAACGGTAAACGTGTCGTCAACAGCGGTTTTATAATGGGCAAACGCATCCAAAAAAGCATTGGCGGCAAAATAATCCACCTGGCCCAACATGGGTAAAATTGAATTAATAGAGGAGCAAAGAATAAAGAAATCCAGTTCATGGTCCTTGAGTAGGCGGTCCAGGACCAGGGTGCCTTTTACTTTTGGTGTTAATACGTTATTGGCCTGGGCTGGGGTCTTTAACTGGATCATGCCTCCGCCGGGGACTCCTGCGGCATGAATAACGCCGTTAATGGGTCCCCATTGGTTTTCTGCTCTGGAAATCACTGCTTGCATGCTGCTGTAATCGGCAGTGTCGGCACTGCAGCACATTACCCGGGAACCCGCCTGGTCCAATTCAAGTATTTTTTGTATTTTTATGCTTATTTCATCTTGAGGGCTGTGGGTGTCCAGCCACTCCTGCCACTGCTCTTTAGGCGGCAGTGCCGATCGCCCGGTGAGTATCAATTTGGCTTGTACACTTTTCGCCAGGTGAAGGGCTAAGACCAAACCAATCCCGCCAAGACCTCCTGTAATCAAGTAAACACCTCCTTGCTTCAAGCAGGGGGTTTTCTCTGCCGAATCCTTCAGCGGGACCGGTTCAATGGTTTGCGCTAACCGGTAATGATTGCGATAGGCAATGATGTGATCAGGGGATTTTGTGAAAAATTCAGCAATTAATCGATCGATGAGCTGCCGGTCTCTTTTACTGCCCGGAGCAGGGACCACCACATCTATGGTAGTGCAGCGAATATTGGGGTATTCCAGGGGAATCACCATTGCAGGTCCCAACAGCGCTGCTTTCAGCGGAAGCAGCCGTTCCTCCCCGCTGACGTCCTGCATATAATCGGTCAACACAGTCAAACCAACCTCTTGATCGATGCCTTCTTTGCCCAGGGCCTGGGCCAAATAAAGCAGGCTGTAAAAGCCCTGGTTTTCCCGGTCCTCGAACCCGCTGCTTCCAGGGTCATCACTGGCTGCCGTCGTGATATTCCATAAATGAATGATCCGCCGGGGAATTCGTCCCTGCTGTTTAAGCTCGGCCAGCAGTGAAAAATAGTGGCTGGATTGTTTGGGGTCAACAGTGTAGACCCCCTCCCCGGCAGGACCAAACTCCGTGCCTACTCGAACCAGGGTGATGCTGTCGCCAGCCCTGGTTTGCTTCAACCGGGACAGCAGCCGCTCTGAAAATCCACTGTTTTCAATAAAAAATAACCAGTTTAAGGGCGACTCCTGGGCCCCGGGTTCATAAACCGGGACCGTGGTGCGTTTCCAGGAGGGCGTGTAGAACCAACCGGTTAAATCCCCTCGTTTACTTAATTCCTGCTGCCGGGAAAACATGTTGACACCCACTTTGAGTATGTCGGTCTCCAGCCTATAGTGCCGCCCTTCAAAGGGATAAGTGGGTAACGGTATCCGCTGCGGTTTTTCCTCCGGGTGAAACCGGGACCAATCGACAGCTTCTCCATGAAGCCATAATTGACCGATTTTATTCAGTAAATAATAGTCATCCGCGTCCTCTTCTTTGGGGTGCTTAACAAGACCGATAACCTTTTGCCCGGGTTTTTTGGAACCGTGTTTATTGACAAAGGTGCTTAAGCTTCGGCCCGGACCCAATTCAATAAAGATCGTATCCGGTTCGTTTAACAGGAGAGAGAGCCCCCGGGAAAACAGTACCGTGCGGCGCAAATGGGTAACCCAATACTCCGGGGACACCGCTTCTTCAAGGGTTATCCATTTACCGCTCACATTGGATAAATAGGGCAGTTGGGGCTTATTTAAGGAAATTTCTTTTAGTGCTGCGGCAAATTTCTCTAATACCGGGTCCATCATGGGTGAATGAAAAGCATGGGAGGTATGGAGACGTCGGCATTCACAATTCTTTGCTGTTAATAACCGTTCAAATGCCTCCAGTGCTTCATAAGGACCGGAAACCACACAGAGGGAAGGTGCGTTGACTGCAGCCAATGCCAATTGATCATGTTGGTTTAATAGGGTTTTTAGTTCATCTTCCGACAGCGACACACTCAACATCGCACCAGGGGGCACTTGCTGCATTAACTTTCCCCTGAGGGCCACCACCTTTAATGCAGCCTCCAGGGAAAACACCCCGGATAAACAGGCGGCCGCATATTCACCGATGCTGTGGCCAATCATGGCATAGGGCTTGATACCCCAATGCATTAATAATTTTGCCAGGGCATATTCAAAAACAAAGAGAAGCGGTTGGGCAATTTCAGTTTGATTGATAAGACTGTCAGACCGGTCTGACCGGTCGGACTGCTCGGACCAATAAAGGATTTCTTTGATATCGTAATCCATTAATGGTTTTAATATTTCAAAACAGCGGTCCATTTCCTCCCGGAATACCGGTTCTGATTGATAGAGTCCCAGGCCCATATTGACGTATTGAGAACCCTGGCCGGAAAACATGAATACCAACCGGTTGTTATCCCTGGCTGTCCCGGTATGAATACTGCCGGAGCCAGGGGAAGAGGGATCCTCACCAGGCGCCAAACACCGGATGGCATCATTTATATTGGAGACCACTATCATCTTCCGGTATTTAAAAGCCTCTCGCCCCACCTGCAGGGTGTAGCTCGCATCTGCAAGTCTGATCCCGGGTTTTTCCTTTAAATGATTTGCCAGGTTTGTTGTCATTCGTTCAAGGGCGGTTTCTGTTTTGGCAGATAATAGGATTAATTGGTATTTTCGCTTAGACAAGGGGGCAAGCCCCCTTGTTCCCTCGGGGGCCTCTTCGAGGATAACATGGGCGTTGGTGCCGCCGATGCCAAAAGAGCTGACCCCGGCCCTCAAAGGGTATCTGTCACGCTTCCATCGGGTTAGTTCGGTATTGACTGTAAAGGGACTATTTTCGAGATCGATTTTGGGATTTGGGGATTCAAAATGGAGGCTTGGCGGGATGAGTTGATATTTTAAGGCCAGCACGGTTTTTATAAAACCAGC
This sequence comes from Candidatus Aminicenantota bacterium, assembly GCA_020355945.1. The sequence goes on from CP070627.1 coordinate 4,848,765, forward strand.
CACTCCGGCAGCATGGTTTAGATGGCCGATATTTGTTTTTACAGAGCCGATTCGACAAAAGTGTTTTTTTTCTGAGTTAAATGCTGATTTAAGGCCTTCGATTTCCACCGGGTCACCCAGGGTTGTTGCCGTACCGTGGGTTTCTATATAGGTGATGGTTTCAGGCTCTACCTCGGCCATTTCCAGGGCGGTGCGGATAACTTGTGCCTGTCCGTCGCTGCTGGGGGCCGTATAGCCGGCTTTGCCGGCGCCGTCGTTGTTAATAGAAGAACCTTTAATCACCGCATGAATGGTATCACCATCGGCAGCAGCCTCTGCCAGGCGTTTTAACACCACGATGCCCACACCGTTACCAAAATTGCACCCTTGTGCGTTGGCATCAAAGGCCCGACAGTGACCATCCGGCGAATGAAGCATCCCTTGCTCATACCAATACCCCTTTTTGTCCAGGGCCCGGATCGAGACACCCCCTGCCAGCGCTATATCGCAATCACCACTTAATAAGCCCTGGCAGGCCAGGTGAATGAGCACCAGGGACGTGGAACATGCCGTGTCCAGGGTTACCGCAGGT
>CP070627.1:4849435-4851819 GCA_020355945.1 Candidatus Aminicenantota bacterium
TCATGACTTTCCCGATGGCTTCCGGGTTTAAATGATCAAAATGATCGTGCGTGCAGAAGATGATATCTGCATCATGGGGTGCCCCTTCAATTTGAAAGGGATCGATATAAACCACTTTATCCCTTTCGATTTTAATTGAAGCATGGGTTAAATGGGTAAAACCTTTAAGAATGTCCATAATCGCTCATACCTCCTGTTTTAAAGACATCATTTTAACTGATAAAAAAATAAATTGCAACCCCGCGGGTTCATGCTATTGAAATGATGGAAGAGAGGATGCCATCTGGTTGACATGTTTGCTGATTACCCGGGCCACAGCTTTGCGATTGGATTCCTCGAATAGATAAAAATGGTCCCCGGGAAAGGGAATAAATTCCGAACAATCCAGGTAGTGTTCCCATTCCCGTATCTTTGAAACATTTAAGATATAATCTCTATCACCGTATAACACCGATGTATTAATGTTTCGTTTTTTGACATCCCGGAGTTTTTCAGGGGTATAATTCTCCAATGCTTTCAGGTCGGCGCGGAGTCCAACGATAAACATATCCAGTAATTCAGGTTCATTATTAAAAAGTTGGGGCATGCCTCCCAGTTCTGTACTTTTTTGAATCAGCGTTTCCCTATCCATTTCAGAATGTAAGTCCACACTTTCTTTAGCCCGGTGAGGGGCATTCACGCTGGAGATAATCATTTTCTTAATATCGACTTCCTTTTCCAGCACCTTACAGACTTCATAAGCCACAATTCCCCCAATACTGTGCCCAAAAAACAGGGGATTATCCTTTAACGACGATCGCAGTTCCTTTGAATAAAGATAGGCCATGGCATTGATGCTTTCCAGGGGTTCTGTTCCATCAAAAAGGTGGCCCGGGGGATTGATCACAATGATTTCCGCATCGGTATCGATATCTTTGATCAGTTCCATATAGGAGTATCCGCTGCCCCCCCCAAAGGGGAACATCACAATTTGCTTTGGCGTATTTGCTTTTCTCATTACCTGGAGGACACGCTTCATTTTATATTCGCTCTTATTTATTAATTTTAAGATTTTGGAAATCTACTCAGCCTTTTGTGGAGTAATCGTGGAATCCTTTACCGGATTTCCTGCCCAGTTGTCCGGCATCTACTTTCTTTTTTAACAGCGGGCAGCAGCGGAATTTAGGGTCCTGGTAACTCTGATAAAGCACGTTTAACGAATACATAACCGTATCTAATCCGATCAGGTCAGCGGTTTCCAGGGGGCCCATGGTATGGCCGAAGCATTTTTTAAATATATTGTCTACCTGCTCAGGGGTGGCCACCTGGTCCTGCACCACCCACATGGCTTCATTCATGAAAAGATGGGAGATGCGATTGGTGACAAAACCAGGATAATCATTGACCACAATGGCCTTTTTATCCAATTGGGCCAGGAATTCCTCTGCCAGTTGAACGGTTTCATCAGAGGTATGATGACCCCGCATCACTTCGATGACAGGTTTGGCATATACCGGGTTCATAAAATGCATGCCAATGACTTTGTCCGGCCGGTTAGTCAGGCTGGCAATTTTGGTAATAGAAATGCAGGAGGTATCGACACCGAAGAGGGTTTGGGGTTGACAAATTTTGTCCAACTCTTTGTATACCGGTTGTTTTACATTCCAATCTTCGGTGACGTTTTCAACGATCACATCGCAGTCAGCTACCCGGTTCATGTCTGTGGTAAAAATAATTTTCTCCATTGCTTCTTTTACCGGTACTTTGGGCGCGCCTTTGTGAACCAACGGGGCAAAACGAATGCTTTTGCTAATCTCTTCTTTTGCCTTTTCCAGGACCTGTGCGGATATATCCACCAGGACAGTGTAAATGCCATGGAGAACCAGGTCCACCGTGACCCCGGCACCCATGGTCCCCGCTCCGATAACACCAACTTTTTTGAACTCCATTGTCTTCTCCTTTTTGATTTTTTGGTAAAACGGTTGAGATACAATTTAAACTAAATTATAACCTCTTTTCTGTTGTCTTTCAAGCCCTTTTCCGGTTTTGACCTGTAATTTGTCAAGAGAAACAGGGGCTTAATGGTGGATCAAATCCCTGTATTTTGCCGGGGTGGTCCCGAAATAGCGCTTAAAGATGCGGATGAAATAATCACACCTGCTAAATCCCAGGATTCGTGCGATTTCTTTGATGGTCATTTCAGTATTCTCCTGCAGCATTGATGCCGCACGAATAATTTTTATCTTAAAAACAAACTCTTCAATGGTAAATTTCTTTTCCATTTTAAAGGTGCGCGACAGGTGGGAGCGATTGATCTTTAAATTGAAGGCAATACTTTCCACTGTCAAGCTGCCCAGTTCTTCAATTTTCCTGGTCAAAACATATTCAACCACTCGATCTGATAC
>CP070627.1:4851919-4854964 GCA_020355945.1 Candidatus Aminicenantota bacterium
GCAAGGGGACTTCAGGCTAATGATCACCCTGGAGGGACCTGGTTTTTTATGTTAGCCAGTGATTGGTTGATTTTTTTCCCCAGTTCTTTTACTTCCCGGGCATCTGTTATGTTTTCGAGTTCTTTGAGGATTATCAATGCTTTATCAAAATATTGGTTAGCCAATTTCAATTTTTCTTGAACCTGTTGTTCTTTATTTTGACTCGTTTTCAATACAACTGTTGGAGTGGTAGGTTCTTGCTTTTTAAGCCCCTTGCCCGGGGCAAAATTTATTTTCATAAAATCCAGGTATTTTTTGAAGAAAGATTTTATTTTGTTAGTCGATTTTTTAACGGTAGGATATTCCTGGATTGTTTGTGGTAGAGATGGGGTGGATTCTATTTTTTGAATGGGAATCGTTGTTTCTGTTGTTGAGGAATCGTATGATGTTCCAGGTTGAGGAATAGGACCCAGGGAATTGGTGAGAATCCTGTCAAGCAGGTAGGTGAATTCCGGTCCACTGGAAATGCGTTTCTCTCTATCTTTATCCATCATTTTATCGATCAATGGTTGATAGCGATTGAGTTTCTGGGGCAGACGCGGCACTGGCAATTCGATATGTTTTAAAACCACTTCCAGGTACGACTTTCCTTTATAAGGTTTTTTACCTGTAAGCATTTCATAAAGAACCACTCCCAGGGAATAAATATCACTTCGTCCATCTACGGTTTCAGGGTATTGGCTTTGTTCCGGGCTCATATAATCGGCTGTTCCCATACAAATGCCGGTCCCGGTGAATTCATCATAGGAGTCAAAAACGCGGGCAATACCGAAATCCACCAGCACTGGTGTGCTGTCCTGTTTAAACATAATATTTTCCGGCTTGATATCTCTATGGTAAATCCCTCGAAAATGTGCATAATCCAATGCATTCATGAGGTTATCAATAATATCCAGTGCAATTTCCGGATGCATTTTACCTTTTGGATTAAGATTCATTTTGTCCCTTAGTGACTCTTCCAGGTATTCCATAATAATGTAGTGATAATCATCGATTTTTCCGGTGTCATGGATTTGGATGATATTGGAATGGGAGAGGCTGGCAGCGGTTTTTGCTTCTTGTTCGAAGCGTTGGGCAGTATCTTTGGTTTTTAACAGGAAGGGTTCGAGGATTTTGACAGCGACTTTTCGGTTTAGTTTTTCCTGGATTCCCAAATAGACTGCTGCCATTCCTCCGACGTTCAATTTACTAACAATTTTATAGCCTGGAATTCCAGGAAAGTCAGCCATAAATTACTCCTGTTTTTTCATTTTAAGATTATGCCATTTTTTGAAGTCGATTTCAAGTATGGGTGTAATAATTTTTAGCCGCGAAGATACGCGAATGCCCCTCTTGCCTGCCCCAATTCTTCATTCTTCGCCCAATATTATACACTAAATTATAATAATTTCAAACATAATAATTTAGATTATATTTCTTTGTATTCTTTTGTGTATTTTTGTGGCTTTCTCACATTCTCTCTCTATGTCCTCGTTATAACGTGTCCTCTGTGGCTAAATTTATTTACTGAAATTGCAATTGCTGATTCCCGGTTGAAAAAAAAGATTGATCGTACTATAATTTATCAATGAAAAAAAACGAATTGGAATATCGGCAATATGTGGCCTTTATCAATAGGCAAACCGAATTGAAGGACTTAAGAACCTTTATTGACAAAGAACCCTCTGAGATTCTTTTTATCCACGGCCCAAAATCCTCCGGCAAAACCACCCTGCTCTACAAATTCCTGGAACAGGTGCAAAAGGAACAAAAACTGGAAGTTAAGTTCATGGACCTGCGCGAGATCTTTACCGATGTATACGAGGATTTCATCAAAGCCTTTTTTCACGTTGAAACAAAAGGAGAAAAAAAACAAACACTGGCGTCAAATATCAACATCGGTTTTTTTAAGATCGATGCTTCGGTGGAAAAGAAAATCCTGGAAAAACGGGCCGATCCCTTCAAAGTTATGAAAGCCGAATTACTGGACCTCTCCCGGAAAGGCATTAAGCCTGTATTGATTATCGATGAACTTCAAGCCCTGGACAAGATTTACCTCAATAACGACAAAGAACGGCAATTAATCACCGCATTATTTAATTTTTTCGTAGCCATGACCAAACAGAGCCACCTGGCGCATATTATGATTGCATCATCGGACGGGTATTTCTTAAATACCGTATTTAATGATTCAAAACTCAAAAAGTGCGCGGAATTTTATAAGGTGGATTATCTTCCCAAAGAAGATGTGATGGAATGGTTGTTGAACCTGGAAAAATATTCCAAAATCAAGGATTACACATTGAACCCGGAAGATGCTGGAAAAATATGGGAGGTAGTGGGAGGAAGCATGTGGGAAATCCAGCATATCCTTACTCAACTTTTTGAACATCCCCTGGATAAAGTCTTAAACCTTTATAAGAAGAAAATGAGAGGTGTCATTGCCCATTATGTTGAATTTGATAAGAACAAAGAGCAGGTTTTACAAGTGGTGGATGAAAAAATAACAGTCACGGGTAAGGATTTTGAAACCCTTTCTTTAGAGGCATTGGAATTAAAAGAGATATTAAGAGATATGGTCAGGAACAATATACTTTATTTTGATCCCACTGAGGCGGTGTATTATCCCCAGGGTAAAAGTTACCAATGGGGAATCCGCTTGTATTTTGAGCAATATTGAGTGACATAAACCGGACAAGCCGAAAACAAAAAGTGCCTGAGTTGCCCGGAAATCACAAATTACAAACAACACAATCTCAAATAAAGGTAAATAAAGGAATAAAGGTGCCTGGCACGAATGTCAATAAAAATAAAGATGCCAGGCAAAGAAAAAAAGAAAATCATAAATATGAGTCCAGGGAAACCCTTCGCACAAAGAGGGATGGATTGCGCCCTACTTTCCCGGGTAAAGAAAATTTGCCTGGCACTTTTTTTGTTTTTTTTAGCTTGAAATTCTAATTTTACCACGAAGGACACGAAGCCCCGCGGCGCGGGGAGCCTAAGAAGGCCCTTCGGGCCATTTTTCGG
>CP070627.1:4855064-4860830 GCA_020355945.1 Candidatus Aminicenantota bacterium
GAAGCAGCATAATGAAGGGGCGTCCACCCGTCTTTGTCCTTGAAATCAGGATCAAATCCCTTCTTAACCAAAGATTTAAGGATTTCCACGGAACCACCGGCAGCAGCGGAATTAACCAGGGTTTGATGCTTATCTTTCAGTTTTTCCAGGTCCAATCCGTCTTTTATTAAATATTGATAAAGTCTGTATAAATTGTTTTCAGCAGCGAACCATAAGGATGTCAATTTCTTATCCCCAGGTATTACTGACTTTTTTTCCACCAGGAAATTAACCACATCCTTGAATCCCCGCCAGGCTGCCAGGATAAGTGCCGTGCTATTGTATTTATCCCGGGCATTGATATCGGCCCCCTTATCCACCAGGATTTTAATAATTTCCAGGTTTCCACTTTCGCGCGCAGTGGCAATTAACGGTGTTCTTTTGTATTCATTTCTTGCATCCGGTTCAGCTCCCTGTCCTAACAGGTACCGGACAACAGCCGGATAGCCCCGCTCACAGGCCAGGTGCAGTGGGGTATTTCCGAATGAAGCGCCCTGGTTAATGGACTTTGAACCTTTCGCCAGCAATATTTTGAGCAGTTCAAGGTTGCCGGAGGCCGCGGCATTGTGCAGCGGTGTGGTTTGATTTTCATCCTTCGGGTCAAGGTCCGCCCCTCTTTTGATCAATAACCGGGCCACGTTGTTTTTACCGGATCGGCTGGCATGGTGCAAGGGGGTTTTCCCGTTGGAATCAGCGCGATTTAGTTGACCGGGGTCGCTTTCCAGGATTTCAATCACCCTGTCTAGATTCCCTTCTTTGGCGGCGTCATGAATTTCGTCAGCTACCAACAAAAAATGGCTCCCAAAGAATAGAATCACTGGAATCATAATCCCAAATAAGATTCTTTCAATCATTTTTTTGTTCATGTTTTTCTCCTTATTAAACCTGAATTGCTCACTATTTATCAGGTCTGAGACGTTCGACGAATTCGGAGCTGATCCAGTAGATGTCACCCCTATCATGAAAGAAAATATATTTGCCGTCAGGCGAATAATTGGCGGCAAACGCACTTGCTGAAAGCCCATGTTCGCTTAATCTCACCGGTTTACTCCATACACCGGATTCGTCAAGATATGCGGCAAAAAGGCCATATCCCTCTGTGACATCAAATAGGATGGTTCTCCCGTCAGGTGAAATGCTGGGATGGGCTGTCCTGGGGAAATGGAGATGCAGATCCGCTAATCCTCCTCCCAGCGGCTCCAATTTTACAAAGACGCCGTTTTCAAGCGTCACTTGCTTGATGTGAGCATAGTTCTCCTTTTTTTTTGTGAATCTTTTTTCTGTGACATAAACTTTTCCATCTCGCGAGGAAGTTACAAACATCCCGAATCCTACATATTTTGGTTCCCCCCAACCATCAGCAGTTTTTTCGCATACGTATATGCCATAATCCCACGGAGCTTTTTGAAAACCTTTCGGTGTCGGTCGAAACCAACCGAAATAGAGCTTCTTACCATCCAGCGTAATATGGGGCTCATGGGCTCTGTAATTTCCTGTGAAAGCAACCGGCTCAGGCGCTGTCCAGCCGTTATCCAGCAGGCGGCAAACCATTATCGTCATAAAGTAGTTGAAATAAAATTCCTGGCCATCGGGTGAAAAAGTGCAACTGAAAGCATGTCCCAGCGCCCTGGAGACAATCCCGGGTGCAAAAATCTCCGCTGTCAAGCCGGGTGGCTTCTGCCCCATATATGGACCTTTCAAACCGGTCTGCTCGCCGGGTTTATATGAGTACTCACGTTCCCTGGCAACCCGTTCAAGCCTGCTGTCAAGCTCCGCAAGGATCCTCTCGGCAATAAAGTTATCCGGATCTTTATTTAAAACAATCTTGAAGTTTTGCTCCGCACATTCCTTGTCACCAGAGTACATGCACGCCTTGGCTAAGCCGTAGTATGTTTTCCACGATTCGGGGAACATTTCAACATTCAGTTTGAATACGGCAGAGGCGGCTTCAAATTTTTGCCTCTCAAGCAATTTGTTGCCCAAAGCATTGAATTTCCGTTCGCTGAAGTTATAGCCTCCGGGATTTTCACGCAGTTTGGCAAACATCTTCAGTGCAGTATCAAGTCCATGCTTATCTATTGCCGCTGCCAGGCGTTCCGCAGCGGAAGACTTCGCAGGCTGATCCCGGGCATTAATTATCATTACTGCCACCAGCACCAAACTGATAATAAAAATTCGTTTTTTCATTTTGATTCCTCCGGCCTCATTGCTTCAATGATTTTAGCTGATACCCAGTAGATATCGCCATTTGTTTCAAAAAAAATGTATTTGCCGTTTCCTGAAACAATCGGAACATGGAATTTCCCGGGTAACTGATATCCTTTGCTCCAGTGATTGTCTTTTTGCAAAAAACTCACATAAGTGTGTTGAATCCTATCAAAAATAATGTAAGTTCCATCCGGGGAAATACATCCATGGGCTTCATATTCATCGGAGTTGATGCTGCCCTTTAATTTCTCAGGGTTTAAAAAATCGCCATTATCCCACTGGACCATGGCCAGGTCCCTACTGGTTTTTTTATCCCTTTCTGTTGTGAAATAAAAGGTTTTAAAATCAACAGAAGTCATGCAGTAGGCATTAAAAAAATATTCAGGTTCACCAAGGGTATCCCCCTGTTTTTCAATAATATAGGTACCCTTTTCAATTTGGGCTTTTTTTGAACTCATGCGATAAAACAACAGGTATTTCCCGTCCGGGGTTACAAAAGGACCAAAATCCCGATATACACCGGAAAATGGTGCCACTTCCGGCTTGCTCCATTCCCCATTCTCCTGGCGTACAATCCATATGGCGAAGTGAGATTGAATATCCATTGTTTCCGAACGTGCGAAATAAATCTCCCTGCCATCTGATGTACAGGTAAATCCCATTTCAATATGGTCTTTTGTAGATACTATACCGGGAGCAAAAACCTCCGGTTTCATTCCCGGAGGTTTCTGGCTCAGATAGGGGCCTTTTAATACCGGGAAATCCGCTTTGGCGTTAAGGTTACCGCTTATAATAAATATGGATACACAGATCAAACAAAAACATGTTACAATTTGCTTCATTTTAATCTCCTTTATTTTAATTCTTCTATGACTTTTGCATCCACCCAGTAGATGTCCCTGGTATGGCCAACATAGAACAAGAATTTTCCATCGGGTGATATACCGGGAAATCTTTCTGATTCTTCGGTATTTATCGTGTTTCCCGGGTTTATGGCATCTGACCAGGAATCATCAGCGTTCCTGGAACAAATATATAAATCTATCCCTCCTTTTCCACCCGGGCGATTGGATTCAAAAATGATGAAACTCTCATCCGGTGCTATATAAGGACCGATTTCAAATGCTCCGGTATTGATTTCATCGAGTCTTTCTCGTTTTGTATACTTTCCGTCAACTTTCCTGACACGATACAAATCAGTTGTAATGATGAAATAAATGGTACCGTCTTTTGTCACCGTGGCAAAACATTCGTCCTCTTTTGTATTAATAATGGGACTTAAAGGCTTTGCTCCTGACCAGGTCTTTCCTTTTTTTTCCAGGATCCAGATGTTCCGATCTTTTGGCTTTCCTTTTTTTTCCAGGGGTCTGTTGGAATTAAAGTAAATTCTTTTTCCATCAATGGAAAAGGAGGGATTACCATCATCATATTTACCGGAAAAGGGTGCAATTTTAGGTGGGCTCCATTTCCCATCTTCAATTTTCATAAAAAATATGGTTTGTTGACCCCTGAAATAGGCAGACCAGTAAACCTCTGTATAATCGGGCGAAAATGCCGGGAAACTGTGTTCACCATATTCATTTGTGGATATAATACCGGGTGCAAACACTTCCGGTTTTAGTCCGGGTTCTCTCTGCCCCAGGTATTTTCCCCTCATTTCAGGGAATTGTCTTTTACCCGAATAGGCGCCTTTTTCAACCAGGAAATCTTCAACTTCTTTTTTCCCATTTTCTCGGGCAAAATGGATAGGGGTTCTGCCATCATTGGTTTTGACGTTTATATCATATCCCTTTTTAAGGAACAACCGGATAACTTCTTTATGCCCTCCCGCGGCAGCAAAATGAAAAGGAGTTTGGCCATATATGTTTTTCTCATCTACTTTTAACCCTTTTGATATCAACATCCTGATAAATTCGGTCAAACCACCCTTTGCTGCACTATGAAGGAGGGTATTTCCGTATACTGTTCTGGAATTAAAATCGATGTTGTTGTCCTTTTCTAATATCATATCCACAATTCTTTGGATACCTCCATTCAATGCGGAATGTAATATAGAGATGCTGGTGTAGATTTCTGTATTTAACTGTCCCCCCTTATCCATTATAATATCCACAATCTCCTTTCTCTCTGACCTTAATGCGAGGTTTAAAGGAGTATCCCCGGATTTACTCCTGGCATTCACCTCGGCGCCGTTGTCGATCAACAAACGTACAACTTCCGGTGGACTGTAATATGCCGCACCATGTAAAGGTGAAGTGCCTGTATCCTTTCGGATTACATTAACATCCGCGCCATGTTTGATAAGTAGATTAACAATAGCTGTATTCCTTTTCACGACAGCCCGATGCAGTAGACTATTCCCATATTTGTCAAAAGTATTGGCCAGTTGGGCATCCTTTTCTAACAATATCTTAACCGTTTCTAAGTCGCCATTTTCAACGGCAATTGCTATGCCCTGAGTATCGGCAGATAAAACCAAACAATGAAGCATAAATATAATTATTATTAATGTCTTTAATATATTCATCTTATTTCTCCTTATTTTTTATAATTTTTTTACACTGTTGTGTTTTCTGATGGGTTGGTAAACAGGCACTGGCGAGGCAAAGTCAACTCCAATGTCACCTAAAATTATTTTTTTCACTGTGTTAATATATTAATACAGCGACACGGATTTGTCAACTTTTTTTTGATTTTTTTTATTTTAGTGCTGATTAATTTCCCGGAGAACGCGAATAAAGAGAATAAAGAGGGAACGATAGAATAAAGAGAAAGAGGGGGCGGAAAGAGGGGGCGGTGCGTGCAAACGTGCAAATTCGGAAGCTATTTCTTATAGGCCTCCGTCTTTTGTAATCGTTAAGCTGGTATCTCATCGTGTTGGGCGTGGAAACCACGCCCCTACCTTGACAAAAATATACAGACCGCTAATATTCCCGAATGCCCCGTTTTTCCGTCATTTTATCAAGACATCCGCAAATTTGCACCTTTGCACGCATTGCCCCTTTTTGCTCCAAAATAAGATTATTCTTTTTTTGTAAGTTTTCTAAGCATTTGTCTTGCATTATCATTATCCGGATTTAGTTCCAATGATTTTTTATAATTCTTAATGGCAAGATATGTTTCTCCATTTTTTTTATACGCTTCAGCCAGCCTGTCGTGGGTGTCCCAGGAACCGGGATAGTTATCCACTGCATACTTGAACAGGGAGATGGCTTCACCAGGATTGCCATGTTCCAAAAATCGATTACCGAACATATTCAAATCGATCTGCGCCAGTAGATCAGTGACATTAATAGAATAGCCGAACCGTTCGGACAATCCCTTGGCATGATTCTCGATACCTTTAAATCCACTATTATAGAGCGAATCAGCCGGATAATACCAGCCGTCGAAAACCGAGAGAAGCCCATCCTTTAAACTCTCTGCCGAGCGGTACCCACTCTCGCCCATCTTCCGAATCTCCCAACAAAAGTCCGGGGGAGCTTCACGCTCAAGAATGGCGGACAGTTTATGAATCGA
>CP070627.1:4860930-4865085 GCA_020355945.1 Candidatus Aminicenantota bacterium
TGTATCTCCAGCGCTTCCTGGAGATATTTCAAGGCCTCATCCGGTTTACCCAGACCATGGTATATCAATCCGATATTCCCCATAGCACTGGCAATCCCCTGTTCAAAGCCGATACTCATGTTTATCTTCAGTGCTTCCCGGTGAAATTTCAGCGCCTCATCCGGTCTACCCATATCACTATATAACAACCCTATATTGCCCAGGTCACTGGCAATCTCATGTTCGATGCCGGTTTCCCAGTCTATCTCCAGCGTTTCCTGGTGAAATTTCAACGCCTCATCCAACTTACCATATGCACTGTAAATAAACCCTATATTACTGAGGACAGCAGATTTTCCTTTTAGCTGTTCTCGCTTGTCACTAACTTCCTCTGTTATTCTTTTTGCTTCAAAATAATGCTTTTCCGCCTCTTTCAGCCATGATAATTTATAATAGCAATTCCCTATAAGGATATGGAGCGCCACTTTATTTGATTCCGTTGCTTTAGGATTTTCCAGGCATTTTTTATATTCTTCTATTGCATTATCAAAAAGAGAATCATTTTCCAATTCCCAGCCTTTCCGAAAATGTTGCTGCAAAAAAGAGTTATCTCCAAGCCCGCCAATATAAACTGTTGGGAAACCTTGATTAAACATTAAACTGCTCCTGCCTTGCCTGATTAATAGGAATCGCTCCGATTAACACATAAGGCCGTTCTTTTTTGATCTCCGCCCCAATAGTCGCGTTTACTCCTTTGCTTTGGCGGGATAAGTACTTTCATCCGCGCAAATAAATTGTCCGGAACTGAAATGAAAACTTCTTGCAAGTCATACCTCCATTAAAATATATATTATATCCAAATGTACCTGTTGTCAAGTATTTAGACAAATTTTCACGGTGGATAGGTGGATAGTGGATAGGGGACAGGTATTTTGTTTCTTTCCCGAAAAAGTTGGTGGTGTACCGGGGAAAATGTTGACAATTACAATAATATGTCCCATAATATTCCTGGAGGTAATAAGGTAACATGAAATCAAATACAGTAGAAATAAAATTGGATATCGATGCTTCTATCCTGGTATCAATGAAAGAAAAAAAAGATGAATTTACAAAGGCCCTGCTTTTTTATAGTGCACTTGGTTTATATAAAACAGGCAAATTAAGCCTGGGAAAAGCAGCCGCTTTATGTAATACCGAACGTCTTGAATTCATCAAAAAAATTCAGGAAGAAGGCGCGGCTATCTTTGATTATGAAAAAGAATTAATCGACGACATGATATCCAAAGCAGACTGGGAATTGGAAAATGCCTGAGGTAATAGAAATTGAGAAAAGTTGTTTCCAACGCAACCCCGATAATTTCTCTTGCTGTCATCGATAGATTGGCATTCCTGGAAGATATTTTCAAAAAAATCTATATAGCGGAAGCGGTTTATTTTTTAGAATCTATCGGGGAATTGTGAGTTGACTTTTGTTTTAAATGATTGTAGGATAAATACATGAATAAAAATAAACGAAAAGGACGCTTGATCGGACGCTATATCGTAAGCGATCCAGAAGTTTGTCATGGGAAACCGACATTTCGTGGGACACGAATTATGGTATCCCATGTTTTGGAAATGGTCGCCGAAGGCCTGTCATGGGAAGCGATCATCCAGGAATATCACGGAAATTTATGTAAAGAAGCAATTACTGAGGCAGTTAATTTAGCAAACCTGGCATTTCTTGAACATGCACAAGAGTATACTGCGCCTGAATATGTCCTGGAGCATTCCACTGCATGAATATTTTAGATGAACAAATCCTGGAAAATCAACGGCAACTGTTGAGAAGTTGGCGCATACGGGTTCGCCAAATCGGATATGATATTGGACGAAAAGGATTGAAGGATAAAGAAATTATTCCTTTATTGCTGCAGTTTCGTAAGCCTACCTTTTTTACGCTTGATTTTGATTTTTTCGAATCCCGCTTGTGCCATCCGAAATATGCCATTGTATGTATGGATGTCGGCAAGCATGAAGCCGCTGTATATGTACGCCGCCTGCTTTGTCATCCGGATTTTGATACTGTTGCCAAACGGATGGGGAAAGTAATTCGTCTATCATCTATGAGGGCCGGGGTATGGAGACTTCATGGGGAAAAGGAAGTTTTTATTGATTGGCCATTGTAGAAAAGAAGAATTTGTATTATAAAAGATAGAGGAGGATTACAAAATGCCACATGTAACTACCTGGGAAAGAACCGCAGAAAAAAGAGGAGAAAAGAGAGGAGAAAGAAAAGATATAAAAGGGTTTGATAAATCAAACCCCTACAACCTGGCCCGGACAAGCTGGAACCAAAAAGGTTCTGGCTTGCCGGGAAATCCCAAATTACAAATCCCAAATTACAAACAAAGGGGTGTCCTTCGGACAGATTTTAGTGCCTTCGGCGAGGGAGAAAAATGGTATCTTTTATTAAGCCCGATAGGGCTGTTTGTAATTTCGGAAATTGTGATTTGGAATTTGTTTGTAAATTACTCCGACTCGCAATTAAAGGGAATAAAAAATTCATAAAAATAGCTCTTTTATTTTCTGTTTATTCCCTTTCAACTCTTCGGGTTTTCCTTCAAAGGCCACTCTTCCCAGCTTAATCGAATACAGGTATTTTATTCCAAATACTTTGGTATGGATAATATTGATTTTTTTTTCTTCCTGTTTCCGGGGAAAATGAACATCTATGTCAAAAATCTTCCATAAAGTATTTCAATTTTAATCGGATTAATTTAAAATATGAATTTGGAGGCCATGCCATGACAGAAGAGAAGCTCAAGGAATTATTAGACAACCTGCGCAGTTTGCCATTGGAAACCGAATGGATTGAATTCAAAGAGGCAAAAAACAATTTTGATTTTAATCGTTTGGGCAAATATTTCTCTGCTTTAAGCAATGAGTCTAATTTGAAAAGCAAGCCTTGTGGATGGTTGATTTTCGGAATAGAAGATAAAAACAGGCGCATTGTTGGTACTAGATATCGATCCAGTAGGGCTTCATTAGACAAATTGAAATCAGACATTGCTGAAAAAACCAGAAGAGCAAAAAAATAAGAAGATAGATAATTTACTCCAGGAAATGGCCAGGAAGAATCAAACTATTAGGAATATAGGATCAAGGAGATGGCCTGAATGGACGTTAACAGAACCTTCGTTTTAAGCTTTTTTATGCAAAATTAGGAATAAATTAGAATAAATTAGGAATAAATTAGGAATAAAAAAGTTGAAAAACCTTATGGGAAGGGATTTACGAATATTACAGCAAAAGGTTAACTTCTTGCCCTACTAGTAATAAATTTTTTCAACTGAAATAGCTTTGATCTGTCTCCCGGCTGCAAATACTTTAGTAGGGGCAATATTGACAGTTTTTCCCCTCCTTAGTCTGCTCAAACAGCACCTCCAGGTTAAACAAATCCTGGAATATACCTTTATCACAAATACCGGGCACCGCTAATTACCTGGCCCCCCTAATATATCCACATTTAAAAATTCATAAAAATAGCTCTTTTATTTTCTGTTTATTCCCTTTCAACTCTTCCGGTTTTCCTTCAAAGGCTACTCTTCCCAGTTTAATAGAATACAAGCGGTGGCAAATTTCAAGAACTTCCATCACTTTCTGTTCTACAATCAACATGGCAAGACCAAATTCACTGTTAATTTCTACCAGTTTTTTAAAAACATTTCCCAAAAGATTGGGGGCAAGACCAAGAGAGGGTTCATCCAGTAAAAGGAGTTTTATAAAATTTTCTTGATGTATACTTATACCAGCAACTTCCGCTGCTATATTATAACAATGAATTCAATTTGTATACTTCAAAACCCACGTTCCTACCTCCAATTTTCTATTGACAAAAGAGCATCAATCCATTAATATATTGATATGCCAGAGATCAACGATAGAAAAGAATTTGAAGAACGTGCCGATTTTATTGATAACGACGATCTACTCAATTGGACAGTAGAAAATGAACACTTCCGGGATATTCAGAAAAAACTATTGGCAAAGGGAGCCAAATTACTGGCAGGCCCTCGTGGATCCGGAAAAACCCACCACATGAAAGTAGCCTATAATAGATCCTTGCGAACGAATACATTGGCTATATATGTATCTTTTGGGAAATACTACCACCTTGAGCCCTTACTTTATAAA
>CP070627.1:4865185-4867712 GCA_020355945.1 Candidatus Aminicenantota bacterium
CTTTTTGAAAAAACTGCCCCCCTGGACCCCCCGCAAAAACTTTCCATTAAACACCGCTATTCCAGGTCATATTTCCTTAAATTCTACAGCAAAATAAATTTAGGGGTTGACAAGACTACCACACTGCCAAGGAAAGTGCGGACAGGTAAATTATTCCTCCTTTAAATCGTTTCGAGAGTTACAAAAAAATATTCTGCCAAAAAGTGGCAGGATTTTACGCTTAGTTAAACAAGCCGGACAAGCCGGAAGAAAGAAAGAGGAAAGCCGAAGGCAAAAGGTACCTTTTACATTTACTTTTTACTTATTGTTACCTGGATGATCTTCCTGGAAGCCTCTCCATATATTCCTGTTATTATAAATTCCAGTTCAAAGGTTCCCTTAATACCCGGACCCGGCAGCCAGTAAAAAATTCCCTTATCCCTGTCAAAAAAAGACCCCACCGGCTGCGGAGACAACAATGAAAAAGCCGGGGATTGAGTATTAAAGGTGTTGGGAATTGAATCCGCCTCTGCCTCCAGGTGAATTTCAATGCGGTCCAGTTCCCGGATTTCTACCCTTATCATGCCGTTTTCATCAGGGAAAAGAGTTTTCATCGGCGCATCGGTAAGAAATCCTTTCCTGGTTTTTACCGGGGAGAGCGTATCCGTGAGAATAAAGGAACGTTTTATTGCCTGGTTCGGATTTATTGATTTTCGCTGTTTTATTGCTGCTGTACCGTCCTGGTTTGAAGCCTGACGTATAATGAAATAGCGGCTGCCCATCCCTTCTGAATTTCCCGCGTCATCAGTTACAGACCAGGCAATGGTATGGACACCCTCTGCATACCCGGTGGTATCCAGGAAAAAATATCCCACGGCACCGCTGCTGTTGTTGTAACCGGGAAAGTACCCGGCTATGTCCTCCCGGTAGAGATTGTAAACCGGGTGCCCCAGGTTGATGCCATCTACATAGACATTAATGGTAGAACCGTCAAAAGGTATGGTATTAGGAAGCGGAGTCAATGCCCATCCCCAGTTAATATAATTTGGACCGGAAGCGGTACCTCCCTGTGCTGGTGTGTCAATGGCACCGAAAGGTTTGACTGCATGGGCATTATCCAGGGTAATGGTTTTGCTGCCCAGGGTGGTTTGGGCACCGTTGCTGTCAGTGGTTAGTGCAATCAGTGTAACCGGGCCATTTCCCTGGTTGGGCATATTGTAATTGGTCAACAGCATATATCCCCAACCGGCCCGGGAATTCATGGGATAAGCAGGAAATGCCTGTTCCACGTCCGGCCTGGCACCTTCCACCAGTACGGCATCGCCAAGGTAGACAGGTGAGCCGCCTTCATCGGCCGCAGGGCTGCGAAAGATTTTGACGCTTTCAATGTCTTTATCGTCCAGGACCCAGCCACTGACCGGGATACTGCCGCTGGTAACAGCGCCTTCCCCAGGCGTTTCAAACGTACCAAACGGAGGGGTATTGATCCCGGCGGCACTCAGTATCACCAGCCCATTATTTGCTTCTGCCACATAGACATAATCACCGGAGACAAAAACATCCATGGGTGCACCACTGGTATAGGGCTGCACAGCTGCTGCCGGGGAAAAGGGATCGGATATATCCAGCACCTTGAGATCGTCTCCACTGGTGATATAGATATATACCCCGGATACATCCAGACCGTAACAGGGACCCGGGTGCTCATAAGTGGACAGGTGGGTCACGGTGCCGGGTTCGGGGATATCCAGGATAAAAAGCCGGTTATATTCTCCCCCGGAGGCAGTGTCGGTTGTTAAAAGAAGAAGGTTGTTGGTCCTGGAGATCGTTCGCGGCAGTGCATCGCCATCGTAAATGTCAAGGATGAACCGGTAAGTAACAAAATAGTTCATCAACTGCGGGGAGGTGGGATCGGAGGTATCCACGGTTATAACACCACCGGTAGCACCGAGGTGAAAACGATTGTAATAAACCGCATAAGTGGTGCCTTCCACTGACAGGATATCATATATCGCATCACCGGAATGCCGGCCGGTCAATTGAGGTGACCAGGGAACGGTAATGTCCACTATATCAAAACTGCCGCTGTAGAACTGGTTCAGGTCACCCGAACCTACATAAGCATATTGGCCGGAAACATAGACGCACTGGGGGACCAATTTATGGTAAAATCCAACTTGCTGCGGTGAGCTGCTGTTGGAAATATCAATGATGCGCAGCCCGTCATGGTCATTATATCCTTCGTTTCCTTCGGAGAAATATCCGAAACTGGTTACGGCGTAGGCATAGTCACCTGACACATATAGGTCCATGATATCCATGGGCAGCGTAATTTCCCCCAGCTTTTGCGGGGAGGTGGGATCAGATACGTTTACAATGACCAATTGCACGGAGTCATAGATGTAGGCTTTTTGGTTATGGACAAATACACGGCTGCAGTAAATATCGCCAATCCACTGGCCCACCTGCTGCAAACCAGTTTCGTTGGCTGCGTAAATCCCATTGAGCAGCAGCACCGTGATAAGAACACCGAAAATGAAAGTTTTCA
>CP070627.1:4867812-4882684 GCA_020355945.1 Candidatus Aminicenantota bacterium
CAGTGGTTTATAAAAATTCTTGATTTTAAGCAAGAGTTGTTGGCCCAGGGGGCTAAAATAAAGTGGCACCCGGCACACATGCAAACCCGCTATGAGCACTGGGTAATGGGCTTAAACCAGGAATGGTGCATCAGCAGACAGCGTTACTTTGGCGTGCCCCTCCCTGTGTGGTATCCCGTGCTGGACAGCGGTCAACCTGATTATAAGAGTCCTATATTTCCTGTTAAAAAAAATCTGCCTGTAGACCCCTTAATTGATGTTCCTCCCGGGTATTCGCCGGAACAGCGTGACCAACCCGGTGGTTTTATCGGGGAAGAAGATGTGATGGACACCTGGGCTACTTCATCTTTAACCCCGCAAATTTCCAGTCATTGGGGAATCAATGACCGGCGTCACAAAAAACTGTTTCCCACGGATTTGCGGCCCCAGGCTCATGATATTATCCGGACATGGGCCTTTTATACGATTGTCAAAGCCTGGATGCACGATAAAGAAATCCCCTGGAAACATGCAGCGATTAGCGGGTTTATCCTGGACCCGGACCGGAAGAAAATGAGCAAATCAAAAGGCAACGTGATGACCCCGGAATATTTATTAAATCAACATTCCTCGGATGTTTTTCGTTACTGGGCCAGCCGCGGACGTTTAGGGGTGGATTCCGCCTTTGATGAAACACCCTTTAAAATCGGCCGCAAACTGGTGATTAAAATCTTCAATGCCAGCAAGTTCGTCCTGATGCAGTTGGATAGAGCTAAAACACCGGTTGAGAATTTTTCACTGGACCAGGTGTGTACGGAATGTGACCGGGCATGGGTGGCGATTCTCAAAAAAACCATAGACTCGGCAGCCGCAGCGTTTGAGGATTACGATTATACTACAGCCCTTCAACAAATCGAGGATACCTTTTGGTACTTTTGTGATCATTACCTGGAAATGGTAAAAACCAAAGCATACCAGGGAGGCGAGACACCTGGAAGCCAGTCCGCCCTGGTAACCTTGAATTGGTCGCTCAAGACGTTTTTAAGGCTTTTTGCACCCTTTATGCCCTTTCTTACCGAGGAAATATGGTCCTGGCGCTATACGGGTGAAAGCGCCTCAATTCATAAAGCATCATGGCCCACCAATGAAGAAGTGGCCGCAGTGGAAATGCCTGCTCATGACGAAAGTTTTGCCTGCGCAGTTGAGGTGATTTCCAGGATTCGAGGCTTTAAAACCGAAAACAAAGTCTCTCAAAAACGACCGGTAAAAACATTGGAAATCCGCAGCTCACAAGCCAACCTGGATGCTGTCCGACCCATGATTCCCTATATCGTTGAAGCTGCCAACGCTGAAGCCTCACCGGTGTTAACCATCGATGACACCATCAAAGAGGAAGAAGGTCGCTTTAAGGTCTCTGTCCAACTGGGAGAATACAAAGCTTAAAATTAATATTCCTTCTCGGATGATGCTCGTACTGCGCGGTTATGAGCCCAACTGCGGATGCGTTTGATTTGCTCTTCCATAGTGACAGACAAGGGTACAGAGGCACCGAAAATAGTAAGAAGGTCATCTTCTTGCAGCTTCCTGTCCTCATTAAAAGCTTCATACATAGCTGAGATAATTACTTGTTCGATTTCACTGCCGGTCCATCCTTTGGTGATCTGCGCCAGTTGAGGGATATTAAAATGAGACAGTTTATTGCCTTTATTTTTTAGGTGGATAGAGAAGATTTCTTCTCGCTCGATGCGAGTGGGGAGATCGATAAAGAAAATCTGGTCAAATCGCCCTCGCCTTAACAATTCCGCTGGCAGTAGGTCAATACGGTTGGCAGTGGCAGCAATAAAAATCTCCGAATCGTGCTCTTGCATCCAGGTTAAAAAATAACCCAAAATCCGTGAAGAAGCGCTGTCAGCTTGTTTATCACTGATGCCGCTTTCAATTTCATCGATCCATAGAACCGCAGGAGCTACGGAATCCATTGTTTTTAAAGCTCGAGAAAAAACCAGCTCAGGGGAACCGGCAATACCTGAATAAACCAGGTTCATGTCCAGCCGGAACAGGGGTAAGTTCCACAGGGATGCTGTGATTTTAGCCGCAAGGCTCTTACCGCACCCGGATACTCCCATAGCCAAAAATCCCCGCGGTTGTTCGAGGCCATAAACCCGGGCTTCCTTACTAAACGCTCTCTGACGCTTCCTTAACCAGTCTTTTAAATTGTCCAACCCGCCCAAATCCTCCAGGGTAAACTTATGATGATGATATTCCAGTACCTTTTCTTTCAAAATCAACTGTTTCTTTTCTTCGTGGATGGTATTGATTAAATCCATGGTAATCTGGCTCCTTCCCTGGAAAGTTTTCAATAAAGCTTTATAAGCTTCATCCAGGGTAAGTCCCTGGACACCAATGATAAAATTTTTCTTTTCGTCCGCGGTTAACTCTACCCTTCGACCCGCTTTTTGCATGGAAGCGAGAAATCGGTTAAACAGATCGGCTAACTCATCATAATCCGGCAGTTCAAAAAGAACCACATCAATCTCTTTTTTCATAGCATCGGCAAAAAACTCGTCAGGGGAAAGCAAAAAAATAGACATTTTCGTATTTTTGAATCTGCGGTAAGCCTCACGCAGCTTCCTGACTACAGCTTCGTTATTCCGTAAAATTGAATTTAAGTCCCTGAAAACGCAAAAACCTGCTGAGTTGGAATTTTCCCTGATTAAATAATTTAGCGCCTGTATTGGGTCTGTGGTGCCTTTAATGATTTGATTATCCTTTATAAGCCCATTGTTAATATCCCAATACATGAAAGATTGGTCTCGTTTCAACTGCTGGAACAACGTTTTTAAATGACCTTCTACCCGCTTCTCTTCATAGGAAATGATTTGAATAATCGGTTGACCTACCGTGACGGAATTTTTAATATAGTTGATTGTTTTTTTACTCATCCTGCACACCTCTGCTTCATCACTCTTACATGTTCATTCAACACAAAAAATAAAACAACATATTTTTTTTTCATTTTTTATACCTATATACATAATAATACAATGTGAAGTGATTGACAAGAGGAAAAAAATATAATGATGAATGATGAAATCAGAAGATATCTTTCACAATTTTCTTATAAATGATTTCCGGTGGGTGTTTATCCTGGGTGAGCCTGTTTCGAATGCGATGGAATTGAGCCAGCATTTCCTCACGGACTTTTGGTTGTGTTAAAATGCGCCGCATTTCAGTAACAATATTTTCTGTTGTGTATTCATGTTGAATCAGTTCCCGTACCACTTCCTTGCCAGCCAAAATATTTACAATCGAGTAGAGGTTGATTTTGACAAATCTTTTGCCCAGGATATAGGAGAGTTTGTTAACCCGGTAGACTGCCACAAAGGGAACGCCAATGATGGCGATTTCCAGGTTTGACGTGCCGCAGGTGGTCAAAACAATATCCGAGGCATTGATTAAATTATATCCATGGTCCTGGTCAATGATTCGAACCCGGAGAGGATTCTCTTTGATATAGGAATCTAATAATTCCCGGTCAATACCAGTGGCTTTTAGTAAAAAGATTTGAATATTGAATTCTTTTTTTAATAATTCCATGGCTGCCAACATTTGGGGAAGGAGGAATAAAACTTCCGATTTTCGGCTGCCGGGCAGCAGCGTTACCACCAATGCATCTTTAGCAACTGCCTGTCTTCCCCTTAAGTCTTGTTTTTTTTCATTGACTTTAATCCCCGGCAGCAGGGGGTGACCCGTATATGTAAACGGGATGTTCTCTTTTTCAAAGATGGCAATTTCAAAAGGAAAAATAATAAATATATGGTCCACATATTTTTTAATCAGGTTTACCCGTGAATAGCGCCAGGCCCAAACAGTTGGGCTGATGTAATAATACACCCGCAGCCCTGCTTTTTTACATTTCCCGGCCATTCGTAAATTAAAGTCCGGGTAATCGATTAATAGGACCGCATCGGCTTTTCGTTTTACTGCTGCCTGGAATAGAATCTTCATATATCGTTTTAATTTTAGCAGGCTGGAGATGACTTCAATGATCCCTACCACAGCCAATTCTTTGTTGTGAACGATCACGTCTACGCCTTGTTGGGCCAATTTGTCCCCCCCCACCCCAAAGAAATTGACAGGCGTATTGTTTTTTTTGAATTGCTCTACAATTTGGGCGGCATAATTTTCTGCGGAATTTTCAGCCGCAATAATAAGAATGTTTTTCATGCCTTTGTGATGTAACTATTCCACTTCTCTTTCTCTGGGCCTTGGTCGTTCTCTCCCATCATCTCTGGAGCGAGGTCCTTCTTCTCTTTTTCTTTCTATTTCTCTTTCTCGTTCGCCTCTTTCGTCTTCTTCGCCCCTTTCTTCCCTTTCGCCGGCTTCGCCTCCGCCTTCACCCACGAAGTTTAATTCAGGCATCTCTTTATCTACCTGCTCTCCCAGGTAAATGGCCCACTCGCAGTATTTTTTTTTCTTGCGGTAAACCAAAAAACCTTCTTCGCAGGAGGAGGAACAAACGCCGATGATGCTGGCCTGGGTAATGTACTCCGGTACCATATCTTCAGGCACAATCAGCAGGGCTGTTTTTTTCCCCGGCGTCCCTGGCCGCATAACCACATTCCATTTGCCTTCTATTGTCATCGGGTCTGTAAAGCGTTTTCTTAAAAATTTCTTTTCAAATAGTTCATCCAGGCTTTGGGGAAACATATTGGTGTTCTTTTTCCTGAACAGTTCAATAGCTGTTACATACTGCCGAGCGCGGAATATTAACTCTTGCTCAAGGTCCCTGATAAGTTCGGTTTCCCACAGGGTTCGAGCTTTCATAAGCATAACGGTAAAGATGCTCACCGCAAGGATAGCTGTTAATAGTGCGTATCCTTTTTCCGAATTTTTCAGTCTGATCTTAGGTCTATTTTTCTTTTTTAACATTTCCTTCACCTTTTGTCCCTAATTCTTCACCCTTCACCATTCACCACTCCGAATATGGGGTGCCGTCAAGGGCTGTATCCTGGGACCGACTTCTTACATCAATGATGCCTTCGGCAATTTCAGGATCAAAATCTTCCATCTCTTCCGGTTCAAAACGGACCAACTCCCATTCATCCGAGTTGAGTATGGGGTCCAATGGAATTTTCCTGAGATATTTATGGGTCACCAGGTCTTCCAGGGTAGTGGGGTATTTTTGTTTGTCCTGGTAGTATTTACTGATAGCGTCCCTAACCTGGAATAAATTCTCCTTCAGGACCGCTTCCCTGGCGCGGAGCACTGAATTTTTATAAATAGGTGTTATCACCGATACCAGAATGCCAATTAACACCAATACAATAATAATTTCTACTAATGTAAAACCCTTTTTCATAATCCTATTATACCAAAATTTTAAGAATAAAAAAAGGCCCCCCTCTTGTTTTTTCTTCGCGTTCCTTCATATGCTTCACCGTATCTTCGCGGCTAATCAAGAATTATATGCTTCAATGGCTTCCAGGATGATTTCTGCGGCTGTTTTTAATTTTTGGGTTTCCAGTACATAGGCGATCCTGAGCTCTTGCTTTCCTTTACCTGGTGTTGAATAGAATCCCGCACCAGGGGCAACCATTACGGTTTTTCCACTTACATCGAATTCTCCAAGCATCCATTTGGCAAATTCATCCGAATCATCTATAGGTAATTTTGCCATGATATAAAATGCGCCTTTGGGTTTTCGGAGGATGATGTCTTTGTTAGAAGTTAGAATATCAAATAATATATCCCTTCGTTTTTGGTATTCTATTTGGATTTCTTTAAAATAGTCCTGGGGTAATCGATATGCACCAATAGCCCCGATTTGTCCGAGGGTGGGCGGGCAGAGTCTTGCTTGTGCGAATTTCAGTATGGATTGCATAACTTCTTTGTTTCTTGAAATAACCGCCCCGATCCGGGCGCCGCAGGCAGAATAGCGTTTAGAAATGGAATCTATTACAATGGTGTGATCCTCCATCCCTTTTAATTCCAGGATACTGAAATGTTTCTCTCCATCATAAGTAAATTCTTTATACACTTCATCCGCCAACAAAAATAGGCTGTGTTTTTTTGCCAATTCAGCCAACCCGGTGATTTCATCGTTAGTAAAAACTGTTCCTGTGGGATTATTGGGGGAGTTGATCAAAATAGCCCTGGTTTTGTCAGTAATTTTTGCTTCTATATCTGACAGGCCAGGCAGGTGAAATCCCTCTTCTGCTTTTGTTTCCACGGGAACTATCTTAAGATTTGAACAGGTAGCGTAGCCATTGTAGTTGGTGTAAAAGGGTTCGGGAACGATGATTTCATCCCCTGCGTCTCCAATGGCACCAAACACAAAGGAAATGGCCTCGCTGCCCCCACAAGTGATAAGAATATTGCCCGGTTCCAAATAAATATCATATCGTGAAAAATAATCAATCATGGCTTCTTTCAATTGCGGCAGCCCGTCTGATGGGCCGTAGGAAAGGACTTTCTCTGAAAATTCATTAATATTTTTAAAAAACGCTTCCGGTGTAGGGATGTCCGGTTGACCGATATTGAGATGGTAAACATGAATGCCTTTTTGTTTGGTTTTATTAGCAATGCCGGCTAATTTTCGTATTGGTGATTCCTGGATTTCTTTGGCTCGATTTGAGATATTCATGGCGCCTCCTAATTAATTGTTAAATAACAAAATTTAAATTCAATTATAGTACTTGAACCAATTTTGGTCAAGTGCCTTGCCTCCGGCACCAGGGGGGGACATGCCATGGGGTTTGACGAAAGGTGAAAAATGTAATACAATTAGGTATCTAAATGTTAAAGGTAAACAAAATGGAAAAAGAAGAATCGAAAAAAAAAATAATGGAATTGAAACAGGCCAAGAATGCTGTACTTTTGGCCCATAATTATCAAATAGAAGAGGTCCAGTTGGTAGCCGATTATTTAGGTGATTCGCTGGAATTGAGCCGGATTGCATCAGAGGTAGACTCTGATATCATTGTCTTTGCCGGGGTTAAGTTTATGGCGGAGACGGCCAAAATACTCTCCCCGGACAAAAAAGTCCTGCTGCCCCGTTTGGATGCCGGGTGTCCTATGGCTGACATGATCGTAGTGGAAGAATTGATAGAATTAAAAGAGAAACATAAAAACGCAAAAGTAGTGACCTATGTCAATTCCAGTGTTGAAATTAAAGCTGAGAGCGATGCCTGTTGTACCTCTTCCAATGCGGTCCAGATAGTAAGAAACATCGATGCGGATGAAATTATTTTTATACCGGATCGAAATTTAGGCAGATATATCCAGGGAAAGGTCCCAGGAAAGAAGATTATCTTGTTTGAGGGTTATTGCTACGTTCACGATCGCATCAAAAGAGAGGAAATTGAAAAAATGAAAGAGCTTTTCCCGGAGGCCAAAGTGGTGGTTCACCCGGAAACACGCATCGACGTGATTGAGATAGCAGACGAAGTCTTATCCACCAGTGGAATATTAAGGTATGTCTCCCAATCTAATGCCAAGGAATTCATTGTAGGTACGGAACAGGGTTTGCTGGAGCGGATCAAACGGGAAAATCCCGGGAAAAAAATCTACCCCGCCTTCAGGCCGAAAATTTGCTCCAATATGAAACGAACCTCGCTTCGAGATGTGTATGATTCGTTAAACGAAGAAAAATATGAGATCATCATAGACCCGGAAATCGCCAAACGGGCGGTAAAAGCCCTGGATGAGATGCTTAAATATATCCAACCCTTTAACCCTGTGCGACTCTAAACTTATCACTTTGCAAAGCTGACATGAGAAACAGGTTAAGAAAACTTAACACATGTACTTCACAAGTTACCAGGATTCAGTTATTGTTTGATCTCTGATGAGTTCTCGTTTTCTTTCGATTTCTTTTTGGCAGTCGATGCAGTAAAGGGTGAAGGGTAAGGCTTCCAGTCTTCCCAGGGGTATTTCTGATCCGCAGACCAGGCATTTTCCGAATTGGCCTTCCTGGATTCGTTCTAGAGCGGCCTCCACTCTTTCAAGGTTTTTTTCGTAATTAGAGGAAACCAGTGCATTAATCATTTTTTCCATCATGTTTGTGGTTATATCAGCGTCATCAAAGGCGTCCCTTAACTCCATCGGCTTATCCTGGGATTCCAGCATCCTGGTGAGTTCGACTTTTAATTTGAGTAAATTTTCTTTAAATTGCTCTAATTTTTCCTCATTCATTGCACCTCCTTTGGCAGATTAAACATAATCCAGACCTACAAAAGAGCAACAAATTCCCTTTTTTTAGGGCAATTCTATATACCATTTTTTTCACATTTTGTAAACATTTTTTTTATTTTTTTTGGTATTTCCCTGGTTTTTTTTGGAGATAAATTACCTGTCCATATTTATATTAATAGTCATCATGTTCATAATTGTTCATCGGCGGTCTATCTTCGTGTACCTTTACCTTTACGTTTCACTGTAACTTCGTGGCTAAAATTAGAATTGCTTTTATATCTTTTGAGGCATTGACACCCATTTTAGCCTATGATAGAATTTTTTTTGTAAATGATAGTGGCAGCAAAGGAGGAAGTAATGGTTGATTTGACTACGAAATACATGGGTTTAACGCTAAAAAATCCTATTATCATTGGAAGTTGTGGGCTTACCAACTCCACGGAGAGTATAAAAAAACTGGAGGCCAATGGCGCAGCCGCTGTGGTTCTTAAGTCCATCTTTGAGGAGCAAATATTGTCAGAGAGCGATTCCATGAAACGCACTCATGTGTCCCATGCGGAAGAGGCGGACTATATTAACTATTATACCCGGCAGCATCATTTAGATGAGTACCTGAAATTGGTGGAGGATACAAAAAAGGAAGTATCAATCCCGGTTATTGCCAGTATCAATTGCGTTTCTTCATCGGAATGGACTTCTTTTGCTAAAAAAATCCAGGATGCCGGCGCAGATGCATTGGAATTAAATATGTTCATCATGCCCGGGGACTCCAGGCAAAAGGGAGAAGAGATCGAACAGGTCTATTTTGATATTATCAATGAGGTAAGAAAGCAAGTCACCCTCCCCCTGGCCCTGAAAATCGGTTTTTATTTTTCCGGGTTAGCCAATATGATTTTTCATCTCTCTGTCAGGAAAATAGATGCCATTGTTTTGTTTAACCGGTTTTACCAGCCGGATATTGATCTTAATAAGATGGAAATTACGTCTGCGGATGTCTTCAGTACGCCGCAGGAGAATGCCTTACCCCTGCGTTGGATTGGGATGATGGCGGATGAAGTCAAGTGCGACCTGGCGTCCACCACGGGGATCCAT
This sequence comes from Candidatus Aminicenantota bacterium, assembly GCA_020355945.1. The sequence goes on from CP070627.1 coordinate 4,877,080, forward strand.
AATGGACTCACCGTAATAAAAAATCTTTTAGTCGGGGCTAAAGCCGTACAAATCGCCACCATTATTTACAAAAAAGGACCGGAATATATCGGTGTGATGCTGGACCAAATGAAGAAATGGATGGAAAAGAAGAACTATTCATCTTTACAAAAGATTATTGGTAAATTGAGCCAGGAGAGCATCAAAGACCCGGTCCTGTTTGAACGCGCTCAATTTATGAAATATTTTTCCAGCAAAACTTAAATTTGCGTTTTTTCCCTGGTTTTTATAAAATTGGGGATGTGGAAAATTTTTTAAAAAAAGAGGTACCAACATGAGCAATAATAGTGAGGATATCATTTTAAAACGGATATTGGTACATTTTGAAAACATCGCTCCTAAAATTGTTAAAGAGTCTGTAGAGAGCCTTTCAACCGATCAGCCCATTATTGATTATTATGATTCTGATTTTTATTTGAAAAAGATGGAAGGTGCGTTTGACGATGTAGAGGAAAATAAGCTGCGAAAAATCGTTTTTGAAAATATCGAAGAGATCAACGCCATTTTTTTTAAATATTACAAAACCGCTAAAGCACCCTAGGCCAGGCAAGCTGAAAGCTTGCCTGGAAATTCCAAATTACAAATTCCAAATTACAAACAAAACAGGCCTCCACTGGCGAAATGGTTCATAATGTAATCAATAGTACCCCTAGAACCATAATAACAGAACCGGTTAAGCGCTCTTTGAGGCCTTTTTCTTTGAATATCAATGCACCGAAGATCACACACAATATGGCGCTGGTGCGTTTGATGGAGATGACATAAGCCACCAGGGTGAATTGCAGGGCTGCCAGTTGGAAAAAATATTTCAGTGCATTGATCAATCCCAGGGGAAATAAGATTTTTTGGTGTTTCCACAATTGATGGATGCTGGTGCGGGAGGCAAACCAGACCACCGGGGCCATGCTGACAATTGAGAAGATATGAATGGCAATGGCCCACAATACCACGGAGGAGCTTTGAATACCCACTTTGTCAATATTGGAAGTGATACTCCAGATAAAGGCGACCACCAACATGAGGCGGGGGCCTTTTTCGGTTACCAGAGCTTTAAAGGGGGCCAATAATCTCTTTTGCTTTTCCTTTAGATGCAGCAGGTATGAACCCAATACGATAAGTAGGATACCAAAAATTCCCAATAATGGTGGAAATTCTCTTACAATGATCGGGGAGGTGAGTAGGAGGAAAAGGGGGGTAAAGGTAACCATAGGGACCGTTACAGATAGGTCCGAGGCCTTGATGGCTTTCATGTATAAAATCGTGGTGATGAGATTAAGGGTGCCTCCAGCCACCAATGCCAGCCAGAAGAGGTTTCCTGTTACCCTGGTTTTTGTAAAAAGTAATAAAGGCAGTAAAAAGGGAAGAGCAAAGATACGCATCGCCCAGGCCACAATATATTCATTGCATTTTTCCAGGCTTTTTTTGCCCAGGACATCTTTTAACGCTTCAAATAAAGCGGTTAAAAACGAATAGGCGATCCATACCATATCAGGACTTAGCTCCGCCTGGCTCAGCAATTGGAATAATGGAGGGATGTGATGGGGGATATTGTCTATTATTCATTTTTTTCTTTCTGTATTGATATTGAAGTTGAAAATATCAGGCCGATTGTAGTGTCCGGAGGTATCTAAGGTCATGCGTTCTTTATAGATTTGTTGCAGGTCATGAATTTCTTGAACAATGATATCTTCCGTATGCAATTGAGGTTCCAGGATATATTTCCCATCCGGGGCGATGATACAACTGCCTCCTTTGAGGATCAGCTCATTTGGTTTATTTTCCAGGTGTTTTGGCAGTTTTAGTTCTTTGGGGAAGTCTTTCGTGCGCATGATTTGACCTACGGCGATGACAAAGCATCTTCCTTCAAAGGCATAGTGACGGCTGGCGATTTGGTGCATTTCGTGAACCCAGGGCCATACTGCGATATGGATATGTTCGCCGCTGTTGTGTAGTGCTTGTCGTGCCAGGGGCATCCAGTGTTCCCAACAGATCAACCCGCCGATCCTGGCTAAATGTGTCTCAGCGGCTTTAAGTCCGTGGCCGTCGCCGGTGCCGTATAACAATTTTTCAGTAAAGGTAGGCATGAGTTTTCGGTGGTGATTGACGATTTCTCCATTGGCATTAATGGTTAGAAGGGTGTTATAAATGGTACCGTTGCCTGGACCGGTGGGTATGATTTCATTTACCCCAGTGGTGATAACAACCTTGTGGGTTTGGGCGAAATCGCAGAGGGTTTTGGTTTCTTTTCCCGGGATGGTTATGCTGTTTTGTATCATTTTAGCAAATACGTTTTTTGTGGGTTCGTGGTCCCACAGGGCTGCTTCCGGGCAGTGGTCCAGCCATGCCGGGTAACCAGACAGCCAGGTTTCTCCGAACACCAGTAGTTCAGCGTCTTGTTTCACTGCTTTTTCCATCAAGCTGAGGGCTTTGTCCATACTTTTTTTGATATCCAGGTAAACTGGGCTTGATTGGATGATTCCGACTTTAATTGGTTGTTTTATCATTTAATTTAACCTCTGTCATTCATTAACACAATAAGAAAAAAAATTCAAGGTCTAAATCAACAGGTCTAATTTTAGCCATAAAGATGGGCAGAAGGACACAAAGCCTGATTAGTAAAAAGTTTTTGCGGGAGGGTCCAGGGGGGGCAGTTTTTTCAAAAAGCGCCCCCCCTGGCCGCCGGAGGCAAAAAATAATATGGATGGGCAGGTTTTAGCTTAAATAAGCCCTTAAAAATTACTTATAGCTAAAATCTTCTTTTTCCTGCCCATCCGTAATATAGAGTATAGCCTTCTCAAGATTGACCGAACGAAATGCTTATAATTGCTCCGTTCGGCACAAAGCTCTAAAATATAAAATAAGTTCTTGATTCATTTTGCCGTCTCCGTTCAATTACGACAAAGGACTGAGTTCTTAGATATCTACTGAAATGCTCTCTATCAAAATATTTAAGCTGAAAAGCGTAAATATAATAAATTTATGCTGCGCATGCTTTATTATTTCAGGACTTTATGCCGAGCGGAGCACTTTAAAGGGATTCGCTCGGTCAATCTACCAGCAGGCGGTACGCGTATCACGAATGGGCAATAATAGGAAGAACTTTATAGATTATTTAAATTGCCCATTCGCATTCTTTTAATAATTTATCTACTCTTGAGGAGTACTCAGTTCTATGCCTCCGGCGGGCAGGGGCGCTTTTTGAAAAAACTGCCCCTGCACCCCGCAAAAACTTTTCATTAGTGAGGGCTCCTGGGCAAAGCACACCCCTGAGTTGACGAATGACAAAATCTATACTAATATTCTAATATGAAAAGGTTAGCCTTTTTAATGATTTTGCTTAACCTGGCCTTTATAAACGGTTACGAAAAGCACAACAAACCAATCGATTATTATAAAAACGGGATGAAAAAATCCGCAGGTCAATATGTCAATAACCAAAAAGAAGGATTATGGCGCAATTGGTACGAAAACGGAGAACCGGAATCCGAAGGAGAATTTATCAACGGAAAAAAACACGGCTCCTGGATATATTGGCATGAAACCGGTAAAAAACGATACGAACAAGAGTATAAAAACGGCAAAAGACACGGCTGCTTCATCAGTTGGTATGAAAACGGTGGAAAAAGAACCGAAGGAGAATTTAAAACAGACAAGCGACAAGGAGCCTGGAAATGGTGCTATCCCAACAGCCAAATCATGTTTGAAATAGAATTTGAAAACGATAAACCCCACGGCTGGTGTACCAGTTGGTTTTCCAACGGCGTGAAACGAATGGAGGGTGAATGCATCCAGGGGAAAAAACAAGGACACTGGAAAAGATGGTATGAAAGCGGCGAGATCAAGTATGAAGAAATCTATCAAAACGACAAAAGAGAAGGGTATTGGGTGAATTGGTATGAATGCGGAATGAAACGCTATGAGGGAAATTACATCAACGATTTCCCGGAAGGTACCTGGACCCGTTGGCATGAAAACGGGAAAAAATGCGAAGAAGGAAAATATAAAAATGGCGTAAGAACGGGCAAGTGGACCAGTTGGTATGAAAATGGAAAGAAATACGAAGAAGGAGAATATAAAGACGGCCTGAGGGATGGCCTGTGGAAAGAGTGGGATACAGACGGGAAATTAATAAAAGAAGAATACCTGTTAGAAGGAAAAAAGAGTAAATTGAATTTTTAATTCATAGCGCTATTTTAGTTTTTATTTCCCGGACTTCTCTCTCAAGTTCAACAAACTTTTGTTCCAACGTTGTGTGTTCCTCCCGCCTTACTATCACTTCGTAAAGACGATTAAGCCTGTCATTGGTTTCGTCTATCCTCCTGTGCAATTCAACTACCCGTAAAGAGAGATCATCGATTCGTTTATTGGTTACATTCAAGACAGCTTTTGTTTCACTTACATCCGCTTTTATTTTGTCAAGTTCGGGTACGATTATTTCTCTATACGCGTTTGCAATGGCCTTTTTAAACAACATGGATTTTTCTCCATAGTTATAATATAAGTTATTTCCCTTTATTTATCAACAATATTTTAATTGGCAATATCTGCGGTCTCCTGGGTGTATCCTTTTTATTCTTTTAGCGTAAATCGCCAGATGCAGCAATAATCCGGGTTAGTAATTTCCGGCGAGCAACTGATACATGCGGTATCAAACCGGCCATCAATGGTTTTGGCAAACAAACTGAATTCCACGATGCCAACGGACTTACAGGGGAAATCCCCTAATCCTCTTCTCCGCCTGGCAGCCTGGACACGACAGGTTTTGACCCGGTATTCCAGGGTTTTGCCGTCTTCACCTACACTGATTTCATCTTCATTTATCGTGGCATACAACCGGAAACGCAAGGCTTTTTTCATCCCTTCGATTCCTGAGTTTTCTCCCAGTTGTAAAAAATCAATGAGCCGCCTGGCCTCAATGACAGTAAAATTTCGCCAGCTTTCAGTATCCAGCTCAATAGCAGTGTCCATGCCATACTTTTGTTCGGCAGCCAGGAACCAACAACCGTCATGAGCCAGCCAGTTTTTAGCATAAACCCTGGCTAATTCCAATAATTCTTCTCTTGATAAATCTTCGATTTTTTCAACTTCTTTCATGATTGCTCCTGTTGTCAGACAAGGGGGCAAGCCCCCTTGTTCCCTTTAAGGAAGATCACAGGGGACAGAGAGATATGATAACATTTATCAATGGTTTTGGCAATAGGGCAGCAAGGCAGTAAGATTTGCCCTGACCCGAAATAATTTGTGTTTCTTTGCATTCATTTTTCCATCATTCCAATTGGACAGCGAAGCGGAACTAAATTCTATCTATGAGTTTCAATACTTTCCTGGCAAGGCTTTCGGTTTTTGCCGCTGCAAATTTTGTTCTTTTGGGTTTTTTCTTGACATTAATTCGTTTCTTTTTTAAAATATACTATGACTATTGACTTAACAAAATATCCAAACAAAAGTTGGGTCCATAAAAAGGGCGTAAATGGAAAGATCAAAATCACTGTGTTGGCAGCAGGTCTGGGAAAGCGAATGGAACCGCTGACCATTCACCATCTTCCCAAACCCATGTTTCCTATCG
>CP070627.1:4882784-4903875 GCA_020355945.1 Candidatus Aminicenantota bacterium
TACCTGGGACAAAGTAACATGGACTCGGTAATGGATGTGAATTTCGATCAATTCATGGAACAAAGAGAAACGGTTTTCTCTACATTATCCGGTTTGCTAATGAACCAGGGAATCGAAAAGATTTTATTGGACCTGTTCAACCGCAGCCGCACCCGGGAAAAATTCCTGGAATATTTCGAACGACTGGTCAACTTGATTTCTTTAATGTTACGAGATATAATGATACTCCAGATTGAAAAAGACAGCAGTTGTGTCATCAATGTGGATTATAGAGAAAAATTAATGCAGTTATGCGAGTATATTACAATACAAAGAGTTCTTTTCCTTATCAGGAAAATGGAATACATATTAAGAGATATCAAACGAAATTTAAACACCAAAGTGTTGATCCTGGAGTTTATCGAAAGTTATACCAGTCAAGAGGTAGAATATGTATAGGGTAATTATGATAAAAATAGAAGATAGAAGGGATGTACTTCATTTCAAGACAAAGGAATGTGACATCAATCCCAATGATCACGTGATTATTGAATCTTTCCTGGGTGAAGAAATGGGATTAGTAGTTAAGACCTTTGGGAGTCTGTTTAATGAAATTAAAAATATCTCACATATACCTGAAATTTTAAGAAAAGCAACGGACCAGGACCTGGAAAATTTCAACAAGAAAAGTGAGGATGAGAATAAAGCCTATGAATTCTGTTTGAAACGGATAAAAGATAGAGAAATTCCTATCAAATTAATTAAAGTATCTTTTTTTACTTCTGAGCGCAAGGCTATTTTTTATTTTTCTTCCGAAGGCCGGATTGATTTTAGAGACCTGGTGAAAGACCTGGCTAAGAAATTCAAAATGCGCATTGAGATGCGTCAGATTGGTATCCGGGATGAAGCCAAGATGATCGGGGGATTAGGGGTTTGCGGCAGACAGCTTTGCTGCAAAACCTTTTTAAGCTGCATTGAACCCATTACCCTGCAAATGGCTAAAAAACAGAACCTGAATATGAATCCTATAAAAATATCCGGACAATGCGGTCGATTGATGTGCTGTCTCTCATATGAAGAAGACAGCGGCGGCAGGATTTATTTCGAAGAGGACGAATTAGTCGGCTATGACGAAGAAGAAGATATGGTAGAGGACGAAGACGGACAATTTAAAGAACAAGAGTAGTGGTGTTAAAATAAAAACGCATCTGGTAAAAACGGTTGTGATATTTCTTCTTTTAAAACTGAAAAACAATAACAAAAATTGTTGCATATTATAAAAGGGTTGCTATTATGCATAATAAAAATGTAATGCAGTTATATCCCAAATTTACAGCCCACAGGAAAAATCGATTCTAAATTTTTAATATTCATATTTTTAAAAATTTTTTTCAAAATACTTTAAAAAAGTTGATCAGGAAAGAATTAGTCACTAATTGTTAGAAGGTGCAACAATTTTGCGTATTGACAAGAATTTTTTCACTCTGATAAAATATACTGTCCTTTAAGCAAAGGTACGAAAAGTCTAAAAAGGCTATTAAAGAGAAAGCAGTGGCGAAGTGAAAGAAGAACCCCATTTAAAGGACTTAGAATAAGTTATTTTTTATAACTAAATGTCCTGCCTGAGGTCAAGGGCGGAAGCTTATCCGACTATTAAGAATTCTGGGAAACGGCTTAAAAAACCGGGAAGTGATTGTAAGCACGTTAATGTATATTGACAATGTTTTTTCAATTTGTTAAAGTTTCTTTTAAAAAGGCTGTTGTTTTCAGCGAACCTGTTTATTGCCTGCTCTACAAATTGCAAGGATCTTTTATAGGAGGTTGAAGTGAAATTTTTTTATTTGAACGTTCTTATGGTTATATTTGCCGCTGTCTTCAACGGATCAAGTTTTTTGTTGAAAGCCGAAGATAACCAAAAAAAGAGACAATATCCTCCGACCGGACATTACCAGGTAAATCCTGCCGCATCCGGGATAAAAATAGATGGAGTACTGGACGAAGAAGCATGGCAAAAGGCAGTCAAGATAGACCTGCCCTATGAATGGAGTCCGGGTGATAATACCCCTGCACCGGTAAAGACAGAGTGTATGGTTACTTTTAACAAATCTGAACTCCACATTGCATTCCGATGTTTTGACCCTGAGCCGGGTAAAATACGTGCCCACTACATGAATAGGGACACCATAGATACCTTTATCCAGGATGATCACATCTGCATCATGATCGACACGTTTAATGACGAACACCGTGCGTTTCAATTCCGGGTCAACCCGTTGGGTGTACAGGTGGATGCAATTAACAGCCCCATGGAAGATTACGAAGATTTTTCCTGGGATGCCATCTGGAAATCACAGGGAAAAATCACCGATTTGGGTTATAATGTTGAGATAGCCATCCCCTTTAATCAACTTCGCTTTCCCAAAAGTCAAGGAAAACAAATATGGGGATTCGAAGCGGAAAGGTCTTATCCTCGTAACGTTCGCCACCGCATGTGCTCTCATACTTATGACCGGGAAATGAATTGTATTATCTGCCAGTTTAATAAACTGATCGGCTTTGAAGGTATATCGGCAGGTCGAAATATTGAGCTGTCCCCCACATTAACCCTGAACCGCACCGATTACCGGGAAGATTTCCCCCGGGGGGAAATGATTGCCGGTAAAGAGAAAATTGAACCGGGAATGACAGCCAAATGGGGCATCACTCCTAATTTTATACTCAATACGGCGATCAACCCGGATTTTTCCCATGTAGAAGCCGATGCCGCTCAATTGGAGGTCAATACCCGTTTTGCCTTGCGATACCCGGAGAAAAGACTTTTTTTCCTCGAAGGTGCGGATTTTTTTCTTACGCCAATGGAAGTTATTTTTACCCGGACAGTCTATGACCCGGTTTGGGGGATAAAAGCCACTGGAAAAATTGGTAAAAATGCTATTGGTTTTTTTGCTGCCCGGGATAACTACAACAACCTGGTTTTTCCCTCTAACCTGAGATCCCAATCCGCTTCAATAAAAGAACAGGTCTATAATGGAGTTTTCAGGTACCGACGGGATGTGGGCAAAGGTTCTACCCTGGGATTTCTATACACCGGACGGATTGGTGATGACTATTATAATCATGTGCTGGGAGCCGACGGCTTTTTCCAGCTCTCAAAAACAAAAACCCTGGATATTCAATTTTTACATTCCCTCACCCGGTACCAGGAGAATATATCTCAACAATTCGACCAGGAAAAAGAACCTTTTAATGGAAATGGTGTTTTCGTTCAATTGGAGCATCTCAGTCGTAAGATTTACTATTTTGCCGAATACCAGGACCTCTCCGCCGACTTCAGGGCGGATTTAGGGTTTATGCCCCGGGTGGATATCCGCCGGATTACCGCTGGTATCCAGCCTATTGTCTGGGGAAAACCAGGGGGCTGGTTCAATCGCATGACCCTGGAAATTCGCGGGGAACGTATTACCGACCATACCAATGAACTGACTAACCAGGATGTGCGGCTCACGTTTAACTACGAGGGGCCGCTGCAAACTTATTTTTCCCAGTCCTTTGCTCATAAAAAAGAATTATATGAGGGCAGAAGTTTCACGCTTAACCAATTTCAGACCTATTTTAACATCAAACCCCGGGGAGGAATGAATTTTTTTATTTCCGCCGGGCTTGGCGACTCCATTGACTATGCAAACGTGCGCCCGGGCCGTTCTTTTCTTCTCAACCCGGGAATCCAACTGAGACTGGGAAGACACCTGGATATTATACTAAACCATATCTTTGAAAAACTCTCCTGGCAGGGGAAAAAAATTTATACGGTCAATCTCGTCCAGGGGAATTTCATTTATAATTTTAATATAAAAACATTTATCAGGGCAATTGTTCACTATACCTATATTAACCGCAGTGTCCCCCTGTATATCTCCCCGGTGGAACCCATTACCAAAGAATTGTTTACCCAGTTCCTATTCTGTTATAAAATGAATCCCCAAACCCTACTGTTTCTCGGGTATTCGGACAACCATTCCGGGACCAAAGGCATTGACATCACTCGCCGCGATAGGACCTTTTTCTTAAAGATTGGCTATGCCCTGGCATTATAACATATGCATAAGTTCCAATGGTTAATAAAAAAAAATAATCGCCTGGCGCGGCCCGGTTCGAGGCGCTGACCGTGGGAAGGCGATCATATGGGAAATTTCGCTTTTGGCGGTTTAATAGATGCAAAATGCTTTCAAAAGAGGTGTATCATGACAAAATTAACAAAAAAAAATATTGAAGATATTTTTGCCTTAACCCCGATGCAAGAGGGTATGCTTCTTCATTATTTGCAAGACCCGGATAGTGAGTACTTTTTTGAACAATTAATACTAAACATCTCCGGTAATATCGATGTGGATATTTTTCAAAAAGCATGGCATGTGGTTGTTGAAAACAATGGCATGCTGAGAACCGTATTCCGCTGGCATGACCTGGAAAACCCGGTACAAATCACTTTAAAAAAACATGAACCGGGAACATTATTTTACGACTTTACCGGTATTGACGACAACGAAAAGAAAAAAAGCCTGGAAAACGTAATTGAAAAAGACAGGCTGGAAAAATTCGACTTGCGCCAGGTCCCCTTCAGGGTAACCTTATGTAAAACCAAAGAAGATGAATATGAGATGATTATCAGTCATCATCACCTATTGTTTGACGGCTGGAGTAACGGGATCATTTTGAAAGAATTTTTTAACGCCTACAACGGCCTAGCAGCAGGTAAAAATCCAGTCAAACCGCTGAAAAATAAATTTAAGGAATTTGTCAAATGGAACCGGGACCAGGATACCCGACAGCAAGAAAAATACTGGAGTAACTATTTAAAAGGATTTGATACCCGGAAAGAATTCCCGGGAAAACAGATAAGAAAAGGCAAAACCATCAAAAACGTCAAAACCTTTCAACTTAGATTTGATAATGAGGTAAAAGAAAAATGGGAGAGTTTTGTAAAAACTCATAATATAACCATTGCTGATTTATTGTACAGTGGTTGGGGATTATTGCTGCAGCGCTGCAATCACACCAGCGATGTACTTTTTCATACCACGGTATCCGGGAGAAACCCGGGGATCAAAGGAATAGAAGATATTGTCGGGATGTTCATCAATACGCTGCCGCTGCGGGTGCAAACACGCTCCCCTGAGAAAACAGCGGGTTTCCTGGCCCGCACCCATGATGACCTGCAGCAGCGCAGGGAATTTGAGAACAGCTCATTGACCATTGTGAATGAGTATCTTGATCAATTCCCCGCACAAACTCTTTTTGATTCGGTCCTGGTTATAGAGAATTACCCGCTGGACACGATATTGATGCAGGAGAACAGTTTATTATCGGTCAATTCTTTTACCAGCCGGGGGATGTCTCATTATGATATAACTCTCATCATTACACTATTTTCAGGTATTTGCCTGGATTTTACTTTTCACCGGGATTTATTTGATGAAGAAATCATGGTAAAACTGGCATATGATTTTTACTATATTTTAGAAGGGATTATAGAAAATCCCCACCGGGAAGTAAACCAATTAACAATATCATCGGAAGCAGTAAGAGAGAGGCTGTTGGCTCGATATAATGGCATTGGTACCGGGGGTCAGCCGGGAGATCAAGAGTATGCCGCGCCAGGGGACAGGGTGGAAGAAACATTGGTGGAGATTTGGGCGGAACTGTTCCGGGTGGATAAAGCTGTCATTGGCATTGATGCGAATTTTTTCGATTTTGGCGGTCATTCGCTGAAAGCAGCGATGCTGGCGGCAAAAATGCTCCGCTGTTTCAATGTGCCGGTGCCGCTCCCGGAAATATTCAGGCGGCCCACCATAAGAGAACTGGCACAATATATCAAACCTGCGGCTGAAGAAAAATATATTCCCATCAAACCCCTGGAGAAAAAACAATACTACCCGGCGGCCTCGGCACAAAAACGGTTGTATATGCTCCAGCAGTTAGATTTGAAAAGTACTGTTTATAATGGGCCATTGATTATGATCCTGGAAGGAGAAATCCAAAAAGAACATATGGAGCAATCGTTTAGAAAATTGATTGATCGACATGAAAGCCTGCGCACCTCGTTTAAACAACACTTTGGCGAACCCGTACAAAAAGTCCATGACCCGGCGGATATCCGCTTTGCCCTCCAATACCATGACCTTACCCTCACTTTTGCTGAGGTTACGAAGGAAAAAAGCGGACAGGAAAATAGTATTGCCGCACTCGGGCAAAAGGCGGTAAAACCGTTTGATCTCTCACAAGTACCGCTCTTGCGGGTGGAATTGATAAAAATAAAAGAACAAAAACATCTATTCATCGTGGATATGCACCACATTATTACCGACGGCACCTCTACGCAAATACTGCTCAGGGAGTTCGGGGCTATCTACCGGGGAGAACAATTATCCCCGCTGAAGATTCACTACCGGGATTTTTGCGTATGGCAGCATGAGCGTTTCAATACAGGGAAACTCAAACACCAGGAGGAATTCTGGTTCAATCATCTCCAGGGTGAACTCCCGGTCCTGGATATGCCCACTGATTATCTCCGACCAGCCCTCCAGCATTTTGAAGGAAATCGCATTCGTTTTGAAATTGAAGAACCTTTGACCCGGCAGGTAAAGGCTTTAATGAAAAAGACCGGGACCACACTATACATGGTATTATTGGCAGTATATAATATCCTCCTGGGCTGTTATACGGGACAGGAAGATATCATCGTGGGCACCCCCATTGCCGGAAGAAATGATGCCAGCCTGGAAGATACGGTGGGCTTATTCCTGGAAACACTGGCTGTCAGAACTTATCCCCTGGCTAATAAATTATTTGACCACTTTTTGACAGAAATAAAAACCACCGCTTTAGATGCTTATGAGAACCGGGATTACCCCTTTGGGGAGCTGCTGGAAAAGCTGGAGGTTAGAAAGGATTTGAGCCGCAACCCGGTGTTTGATGCCATGTTAAATGTTTTGAACCAGGACACCGCTCAACTGGAGATTGAGGGGGTTACGGTTATTCCTTTTGATTTTACTTTAAACGTTTCCAAGGTGGATTTTACTTTGGAAGCGCGGGAGGTGGAAAATAAGGTGATACTGGAATTGGAATACAGCACGGCCCTGTTTCGCAAAGAAACAATGGAGCGATTCTCACGACATTTTAGCAATACCCTGGAAAGAGTCGTCAATCAGCCGCTCATCCGGTTATCCGCCGTGGAAATATTGGGAGAAGAGGAAAAGAAACAACTCCTGGAGGAATTCAACGGGGCGACGATTAAATATACCGGCAGTGAAACCTTCATCGAACGTTTTGCCGGACGGGTGCAAAGCAACCCGGACTATATTGCTTTAGTGGGCAGGAGGTGGGACCCCGGGTCTATCAAAGAAGATATCGGAGAAAAACATATATCTTATAAGGAATTGAATAAAAGAGCCAATCAATTGGCCCATGTACTGCGGGATAAAGGCGTTAAACCCGATACCCTGGTGGGGATGATGATGGAGCGTTCGCCGGACCTGATCATTGGAATCCTGGGCATATTGAAATCAAGCGCCGCCTATTTACCTTTAGATGCCGGCTACCCGGAAGAGCGCCTCCGATATATGCTTAAAGATAGTAATGCCCAAATCTTATTGACAGGAAAAGAGCTCGAGGCTGCGATAAACTTCGGCGGGGAAATCATCGAATATAACCATGAGGCATGGAATTTTGCCGGCAGTTCCGATCCGGGGCCGGTGACCCGGCAGCACTGGTTGGCGTATGTTATTTATACCTCCGGTTCTACAGGAAAGCCGAAAGGAGTGATGGTTAACCGTGAAAATCTTATGGGTTATTTATATTCGTTTGAGCAGGAGTTTAAGTTTACAACAAGAGATGTGGTGATACAGCAGGCCTCTTATTCTTTTGATGCCTTTGGGGAAGAAGTATTTCCCTGCCTGCTGCAGGGAGGAAAGATGGTTGTTATTTTCAAAGAAGACCTGATGAATATCACATTTTTATCCGGGTTGATATTAAATCATAATGTCACCGTTATCGATTGTTCACCTTTGCTGTTAAATGAGTTAAATAAGTTATGCCAGCCCGGGGCCTCGAATCCCTTAAACACCATCCGCCTCTTCATCAGCGGTGGAGATGTATTAAAAAGGGAATACATTGACAATCTTATAAAAATCGGGACGGTTTATAATACCTATGGCCCCACCGAAACAACAATATGTGCTGCTTATCATCAAGTTAACCGGGCAGGGGCATCGGCTGTCCCTATCGGCAGGCCCATTACCAACTACCGGTTGTATATCCTCAACCGGCATGGTCATGGATTACCCATTGGTGTTCCCGGTGAGATCTGCATTTCCGGCGTGGGGGTCAGCAGGGGGTATCTTAATCAACCGGGATTAACCAGGGAAAAGTTTGTATTACAGTCCTGGTTCCCGGGAGAAATGATGTATAAAACAGGTGACCTGGGAAAATGGCTGGCAGACGGCAACATTGAATTCCTGGGGCGATTGGACCGGCAGGTGAACATCAGGGGATTTCGCATCGAACTGGAAGAAATCGAAAGGCAGTTACAGGCCCATGAACATATAGATAAAATCCAGGTGGTACCGGTGGAGGGACATTCCCTTTGCGCCTATTTTACCAGTAAAAAAGAAGAAAATCCCGGGCAACTGCGGCACTCTTTATCTTTGAAATTCCCGGGTTATATGATCCCTGACTATTTTGTGCAATTGCAACAGATGCCCTTGACCCCGCAGGGTAAAATCGATACCCGGGCATTGCCAGAGCCCGGGGCATACAGTCCCGGGGCCGGTGCACAATACATACCGCCAGGAAGTGAATCGGAAAAAAAATTGGCAAAAATCTGGCAGGAAATACTGGGATTGGAAACGATAAGTATAACCGATAATTTTTTTGAATTGGGTGGGAATTCCATACGCATGATCCAGGCGATAGTCCGTATTCGCGAAGAGATGCGCCAGGAAGTGGCATTTAAGACTTTTTTCCGCTGTCCCACGATTAAGAGTCTATCCAGGGCCATTGTCGGCACAAAAGCCCGGGACCTGGAAGTCCCGCCGATTAAACCGGTGTCACGGGACAGGAGAATACCTTTATCCTTTTCACAGGAACAGATCTGGATTTTGCAGCAGTTATACCAGGAATACATGTCATATCATGTTCCCCGCGCCATACGCATAAAAGGTGACCTGGATGTAAGTTTACTGGAGCGGACGTTTACAGGAATGATCAAGCGCCATGAAATACTGCGGACCGTATTCCCGGCAGGGGACAGCGGGCCTGAACAGCACATACTCGAACCTTTTGAATTTAAAATACCGGTAATGGATATGCGCGGGTTGGCCGGTGATAAGCAAGCGAACCAGGTATCGGCATTTATATTGGCGGAAGGTCAACGTAAATTCCACCTGGATCAAGGGCCCTTGCTGCGAGTGACCCTGTTAAAGCTGGGTGACACGGAACATATGTTGGTGTTTTGTGAGCATCATCTCATCCATGATGGTTGGTCTCAAGGGATACTGCTGGGGGAATTCCTGGTAATTTTTGAAGCCCTCCTGGCAGGGAAAGCTTCACCGCTGCCAGCCTTACCCATACAATATGCGGATTTTGCCTGTTGGCAGCGAGATTATTTCCAGGGAGAAATATTGGAACAATGGCTGGATTATTGGAAAGAGAAATTGTCAGGGCTGGCGCCGCTATTGGAACTTCCCACGGACCGGCCCAGGCCCCCTGTCATTAGTGGAAAAGGAGCGGATAAAATTTTTTATATACCCGCCGGGTTAACCCGGGCACTGGATCAATACAGCAGGGAAAATGGCGTGACACTATTTATGACAATGCTGGCTGCCTTTAAAGTATTGATGTATCGTTATACAGGCACCGCGGATTTATGTGTAGGTACTGCGGTGGCCAACCGCAAACATAAAGAAATGGAAGGTATGTTGGGCATGGTAATTAATACCATTGCTTTAAGGACTGAGGTTCCGGGGGGATTAACTTTTAATGAATGTTTGCAAAGAGTGAAAAATACCTGTTTGGAAGCATACCAGCATGAAGAGGTCCCTTTTGAAAAAATAGTCGAGGGTCTTCGACCTGAACGGAGTTTGAGTTACATGCCCATATTCCAGGTAATGTTTAGTTTCATGGACACCCCCACCCATGACCTGGTACTGCCCGGCCTGGAATTGCACCTGGAAAATGCCCATAACCGCTCTTCCAAATTCGATATCGATGTGGTGGTGGTGCCAAACAATACCGAAGCAGCAGGAGAAGACCAGGAGGGTACTTTAGTAGAATGGGAATACAATACGGATATTTTTGAAAGTTCCACTATAGAACGGATGGTAAACCACTATTATTGCCTGGTCCGGGAAATTATTCGCTGCCCGGGAGAAAAAATTTCAGCAATACCCATGATGGAAAAAGCCGAATTAGAACAAATTTTGTATCAATTTAACCATACAGAGGCACAATACCCGAAAAATAAATCTCTTCACCAGTTATTTGCAGAGCAAGTGGAGAGGACCGGGGACCATATAGCCATAGTGGGAAAATTACAAGTTACAAAATACAAATTACAAACCAATGAGGCGTCCTACAGACGAATAAACGCCTTCGGCGAGATTCAACTTTCTTACAGCCTTTTAAATGAAAAATCCGATCAAATGGCTTATATATTATGGGAAAAAGGTATAAAACCCGGTACCATCACGGCAATCATGGCAGCGCCTTCCATCGAGATGATCATCGGGATATTGGGTATATTAAAGGCAGGAGGCGCTTATTTGGCTATAGACCCGGAATACCCGGAAGAACGCATTGATTTCATGTTGAAAGACAGCGGGACCGGGATTCGTTTAACCACAAAAGAGATCGTCTTTACGCCGGAGGAGTTTAATCGCTGTCCCAAAGGCACTGCTTTCCACCCGCGCCTGTCACCCGGACCTGCCGCCTCTCTGGCTTACGTTGCCTATACCTCCAGCGCCGCCGGGAAACCCAAAGGTGCGGCGATTGAGCACCTGGCAATTGTCAATACAGTGGTATGGAGAAAAAACTATTATTGTTTCCAACCGGATGATGTGGTATTACAACTGTCTGCTATTTCGTCCGGCAGTTGGCTGGAAGATATATTTACACCGTTAACCAGTGGTGCGCGGCTTTTTTTACTCCAGGCCCGGCAGCGAAAGGACACGGGATATTTAAAAAAATTGCTGATAACTGCCAGGGTGACTTATTTTTTAATTGTTCCCGCTTTATATAAAATTTATATTGAAGAAATTCCCGACAGTTTAGCGGGAGTGAGATGCGTCACCCTTTGCGGTGAGCATCTCAGCGAGGAGCTGGTAAAACGGCATTTTAAGAGGTTAGGTCATGTAAAATTGTATCACCAGTATGGGCCCGGGGAAAACAGCGGGTGTACCACTGTGCATGCATTTGACCCGGCTAACACAAGGGTACTGGTAGGCAAGCCTATCTCCAATGTAACCTGTTACATCCTGGATAACAATGGGCAGGTATCGCCTATTGGGGCAGCCGGTGAATTATGCTTATCCGGTCACAGCCTTGCCCGCGGCTATTTAAATGACCCGGAATTAACCGCTGAAAAATTCTGTCTCCGACGGCCAGGGGGCTCTTTTTGTAAAAACCGCCCCCTGGACCCCCACAAAAACTTTTTATTATCTGCTCCCCACTCACCCTACTCACCTCACTCACCTATATACAAAACCAATGACCTGGCTCGCTGGCTTCCTGGCGGCAGTATGGAGTTCCTGGGCAGGAGGGATCAGCAGGTAAAAATAAGGGGATTCAGGATTGAAGTCGGTGAAATCGAAAACCAATTATTGAAGCATGATGAAATAAAAGATGCAGTGGTAATAACAAAACAGGAGGAACATGAGGGAAATATAGAAAAATATCTCCGCGCTTATTTTGTTTCGGAACGGGATTTTAAATCAACGGAATTAAGAAAATATTTATCGCATACACTGCCTGATTACATGATTCCCTCGTATTTCGTCCGGGTGGAGGCCATGCCCTTAACCCCGCAGGGTGAAATAGATAAAGAATCCCTGGCCTTGATAGGTACTCCGCCGGCTGCAAGCCTGGAACATGCGCAATCCCAAACCGATGTGGAAAAAATATTAACCGGCATCTGGCAAGAGGTCCTCAAACGAGATAAAATCGGCATTCATGATAATTTTTTTGACCTGGGCGGGAACTCTTTGAATCTCATTCATTTAAATAATAAATTGAGAGAAGTCTTAAAAATCGAGATTCCAGTGGTATCTATTTATAAATATATGACCATAAGTTCTTTTATCCAATACCTGGACCAGGAAGAAATATTAATAAATAAATTTGAAACAGAAACCGACCGGTCCAGTGAAATAGAAAAAGGCAGGAGTCGATTAAAGAAAAAAATCAGCCGTATGAGGGCTTAGTTATGGTGAATAGGGGGTTAAAATGACTGAACTGGAAACAGGAAATAATGAAACCGGATTGGAAATTGCCGTGATTGGCATGGCGGGTAGGTTCCCGGGTGCCGGTAATATAAATGAGTTCTGGGATAACTTAAAGAATGGCAGGGAAAGCATTGGTTTTTTTTCAGATAAAGAATTGGCAGAAGCCGATGTTGAGCCCGGGTTGTGGAAAAATAGCAATTATGTAAAAGCCCGGGGGGTTTTAGACGATATGGAATGTTTTGATGCTTCTTTTTTCGGGTATACGCCCGGGGAAGCGGAAATAATGGACCCGCAGATGCGGATTTTCCATGAATGTGCCTGGGAAGCGCTGGAAGATGCCGGGTATGCCCCGGGTGGCTATAAAAAATTAATCGGGTGTTATGCCGGGGCCTCTTCTAATCTTTATTGGCAGGCGTTATCTTACCTATCCGGTAAAAACAGCGAGTTTGGCGAATATGCTGCCAGCCAATTGCATGATAGGGATTTTTTGTGTACCCGTATCGCCCATTGTTTGGATTTAAGAGGGCAGGCCGTGGTGGTGCAGACAGCGTGTTCAACGTCATTGGTGGCGGTTCACCTGGCATGCCAGGGGTTAATCAGCGGTGAATGCGATATGGCGCTGGCTGGCGGGGTTTCACTCTCTTATATGAAAACAGCAGGGTACCTGTATCAACAAGACATGATCTTTTCGCCTGACGGCCACTGCCGGGCCTTTGACGCCCGGGCCAATGGCACCATCTTTGGAGATGGGGTTGGAGTGGTGGTGTTGAAACCACTTGAAGAAGCAATCGCTGACAGGGACCATATATATGCAATGATTAAAGGCTCTGCTGTAAATAATGATGGAATGAACAAATCAGGGTATTCAGCCCCCGGTATTGAAGGTCAGGCAGCAGTCATCCGTATGGCCCACCAGGCCGCTGGCATCAACCCCGAAACGATCTCCTATATTGAAACTCACGGCACAGGAACCTCTTTAGGGGACCCGGTTGAATTAGAAGGTTTGAAATTGGCATTTCACACCCGTAAAAAACAGTTTTGCCGGCTGGGCTCAGTGAAATCCAATATCGGACATTTAAATGCCGCGGCTGGTATTGCCGGTTTAATCAAGACAATACTGGCATTGACGCATCGATTGATTCCCCCCAGTTTGCATTTTCACAGCCCGAATCCAAAGATCGATTTTGACAACAGTCCTTTTTATGTGAACACAAAGCCCCAGGAGTGGAACAATGATGAAAACCCGCTGAGAGCAGGGGTCAGCTCGTTTGGCATCGGCGGTACCAATGCGCACGTGGTGTTAGAGGAATGGCCTGGCAACCATTCCTCTAACGCATGGACCATGGACCATGGACCATGGAGTCAAGGTAGGGGCGGGGTTTCCCCGCCCCCAGGATCACGAGAATATCAATTAATCCTATTATCTGCCAAAACCCAATCCGCCCTGGATAAAATGACCCATAACCTGGTAAATTATTTGCAAGAAGGTCCCCCGGTAAATCTTGTTGATATGAGTTATACACTGCAGGCCGGCAGGAAGCGCTTTGAACATGGAAAAATGGTAGTGGTATCGAACCGGGAACAAGCTGCCCGGGCTTTATCTTCACCGGGCCCTGAGGTGCAAACCCATTTTACAAAAGCATCCAATGAAAAAAAAGTGGTATTTATGTTTCCCGGGCAGGGCTCCCAATACGTCAACATGGGCCGTGAATTCTATGAAAAACAACCCCTATTCCGGGAAGAAATGGACCGTTGTTTTGAGATACTCAACACCCTGGTGGATGTCGATCTCAAAGATATTCTTTACCCCCCCGAGAGGTCCGAGAGGTCCGACCGGTCAGACCAGTCCGACCTGATCCACCAAACCGAAATCGCCCAGCCCCTGTTATTTGCCTTTGAGTATTCCCTGGCAAAGTTGCTGCTGAAATGGGGAATTACACCTGATGCCATGATAGGCCACAGCATCGGCGAATATACCGCAGCCTGTTTATCCGGGGTTTTTTCATTGGCAGAAGCCTTAAAATTGGTGGCATTACGAGGCAAATTCATGCAGGAGATGCCAGCCGGGGCAATGCTCAGTGTTCCTCTCCCGGAAGCGGAATTAACACCCCTACTTAACCGGGAACTATCCCTGGCAGCGGTGAACAGTTCATCTCTAGGCGTGGTATCCGGTCCCCCGGCAGCGGTAGAAGACTTTAAAAAAGAACTGGAAGCCAAAGGCCAACCCTGCCGTTTGCTGCATACTTCCCATGCGTTTCATTCCCCCAGCATGGAACCGATTTTAGACCGGTTCAAAGCTGAAGTAAGCCAGGTGACTTTAAATGCCCCGCGTATTCCATACTTATCCAATGTAAGCGGGGATTGGATTACAGTTGACCAGGCAGTCAGCCCTGCCTATTGGGCGGTTCAATTAAGGGAAAAAGTTTGCTTTGCCCGGGGGCTGGAAAAATTGTTAGACAATGATGATGCCATTTTCATAGAAGTGGGTCCGGGAAAAGTCCTGGGTACCTTTGTCCACCAGCATGCCGCTAAAAAAGACACCCACCAGGTGGTCCACCTGGTGAAACATCCCCGGGAACAACACCCTGATATCCTTTTCCTGTTAAACAAAATCGGCCAATTATGGTTGTATGGAGTAGAATTGGATTGGTCAGGGTTTTATGCAGGCAAGAAGAGGTACCGGGTATCTTTACCCACTTACCCGTTTGCCCGGGACCCCTTCCATATGCCGGTGAACCTTTTCAAAAACGGTTTGGAATCATTAAAAAACAAGCCTGATCTGCGTAAAAAGCAGGACATGGCAGATTGGTTTTACATCCCCTCGTGGGAGCGTTCGCTGCTGGTTGCTGCCGGGAACGGCCAGGAATTCCCTTCATCCGATTGGTTGGTGTTTTTGGATGAGTGCGGAATAGGAAGCCGCTTGAAAAAACGACTGGAACAGGACGGCCAGGCAGTGATTACTGTAAAAAAAGGTTCGTTCTTTTCGCGAGGCGAACATGACCAATATACATATACAGTGAACCCCGGGAACAGCCGTGACTACCTTACCCTCTGTAATGAACTCCGGGAATTGAAAAAAATTCCCGGCAAAATTATCCATTTATGGGGAGTGACAGGGCAAGCCGCCAATGGAGACGAAGAACCGGCACCGGGATTTGAAGAAATAGACCAGGCCCTGGACCCGGGATTATATAGTTTACTTTACCTGGTCCAGGCCATTGAAAAACGAAAACCAGTACAGGATATTCAAATTGAGGTAGTCACCGATCAAGTCCATGAAGTAACCGGCCATGAGGTACTGGACCCGGGAAAGGCCGCTGTACTGGGAGCGGTCAAAGTGATCCCCCAGGAATATTTTTATATCAAAACCTGTCATATTGATATCCTGGTCCCCGAACCCGGCAGCCCCGGGGAAGAACAGCTCATTGATTGGCTGCTGCAGGAATTCTATTGGCAATTTACCGGCCAGGTAATGGCTTATCGCCGTCACCAGCGGTGGAAGCAAACTTTTGTACCGGTAAAGCTGCCTGAACATTTAGAAACCATGGCCAGGTTGAGAAATGAGGGAGTATACCTGGTCACCGGCGGCCTGGGCCAGGTGGGCCTGGTACTGGCAGAATACCTGGCCCGACAGGTAAAGGCCAGGTTAATATTGACCGGCCGGTCTGCCTTTCCTCCCAGGGACCAGTGGAACCAATGGCTCACTACCCATAAGCAGGAAAACAGCCTGGGCATCAAAATACGCCAATTACAAAACCTGGAAGCACTCGGGGCCAGGGTCCTGGTAATAAACGCCGATGTTTCCAACCGGGAACAAATGCAAACAGCAGTAAAGCAAGCAGAAAAGCACTTCGGCACCATCAACGGCGTGATCCACGCCGCAGGCATCGTGGGCGAAGAAACCCATCAAGCAATTGCCAATACCACCCCGGCAGATTGCCAGCCGCAGTTTAAAGCCAAAATATATGGCCTGTTAATATTGGAAGAGATTTTTGGGCACAGGAACTTAGACTTTTGCCTGCTTACCTCTTCTTTAGCTTCGATTTTAGGAGGATTAGGCTTTTTCGCCTATTCCGCGGCAAATATTTTTATGGACGCCTTTGTAGAGGTACATAATAAGAGAAGCCCCGTTCAATGGCTCAGTGTGAATTGGGATGCCTGGCAGCCCATGGACACCCTTTCAGGGTCAACAAAACCGGGGATTACCCCCGAGGAAGGCGCTGCTGTTTTTCACCGGGCGTTATCCTGCAGCGGGACCTCCCAACTGGCAGTATCAACCTGGGACCTTTCCGCCCGCATCAACCAGTGGATTAAACTGGAAACCCCGGAAGCCGCCCACGATCATAAAGAGGAGCATGCGCCTGAGAACAAGTTCACCCGGCCGCGCCCCCCGTTGACAACTCCATATGCAGCCCCTGGAACCCCGGTGGAGCAAACCACTGCCAGGATATGGCAGCATATATTCGGCATTGAAAAGATAGGCATATACGATGATTTCTTTGAACTGGGAGGGGATTCGTTAAAAGCCATGACCGTCACCTCCCGCATTCATAAAGAATTAAAGGCAAATATACCCCTGGCGGAATTTTTTAAATATCCCACTATCAGCAGCCTGGCAAAATATATCAACCAGGCGGCAGGTCCGTATATTTCCGTATACCCCCTGGAAAAGAAAGAATATTACCCGCTGACCCCGGCTCAACAACGACTCTATTTTCTCCGGGAGCTGGACCGGGAAAACACGGTATACAACCTGCTGATGGTATTAGCAGCCAATAAGGCCATTGAGAAAGCCAAACTGGAAACCGCCATCAAACAGTTGATAGCCAGGCATGAAAGCCTGAGAACCTCGTTCCGGATGATGAATGACCAACTGGTGCAGCAAATCCATGAAAAAGTGGAATTTGAAATTCAATTTTTAGCCACAGAGGACACAGAGGACAAAGAGGAGAAAAATTACAAATTACAAATTACAAATTACAAACAAAATACAAAATACAAATTACAAAATACAAACAAAAAAGAAGCAGGTACTCATCATCCATCATTCCTCATTCCTCATTCCTTTTCCCGGCCCTTTGACTTGTCTCGGGCGCCGCTTTTGCGGGTAGGAATATTAAAAACCCGGGAACAAACAGCAGAAAAGCATATTCTCCTGGTAGACATGCATCACATTATTTCCGACGGTATCTCTATCAACCTGTTGATCAATGAATTTATGAAGGTATATAAAGGAGAAAACCTTCCCCCCCGGGAAATCCAATACAAAGACTTTGCCGGCTGGCAAACCCATAAAAAACAACAAGAAAAAATACACCGGCAAGAACTCTATTGGAAGAATCAATGGGAAGGAGAAATACCGGTATTAAACCTGCCCATTGATTACCCCCGGCCATTGGTGCGGGGATTTGCCGGGAATACCCTTCATTTTGAAATTGCAGGAGAAAAAGTACAGGCATTAAAGTCCCTGGCCCGTGAACAGGAGGTTACGCTGTTCATGTTACTTCTTTCTGTTTATACAACATTTTTATCCAGGCTTTCAGGCCAGGAAGATATCGTGGTAGGCACTCCCACTGCCGGGCGCCGGCATGCAGACCTGGAAAATATCATAGGCATGTTTGTCAATACCCTGGCCCTGCGGAATTTTCCCCTGGGCCAGCAGCCCTTCACCACCCTGCTGGAAGAGGTGAAAAAACGAACCTTAGAGGCTTTCGAGAACCAGGATTACCCCTTTGAATACCTGGTAGAACAGGTAGAGTTGGAACGGGATACCAGCCGTAATCCCTTGTTTGACACCATGTTTTCCCTGTTGAATATGGAAGCACCGGTATTTGAAATCCCCGGGCTGAAGCTGGCAGCCGTTGATTATAAAAGACCCACAGCCCAATTCGATCTTACCTTAACAGCCCTCGAATCAGACCAGAGATTATCCTTTGCTTTTGAATACAGTACAACGCTCTTCAAAGAGGAAAGCATCCGATGGTTTATCGTTTATTTCAAGAAAATCCTGGAAGCAGTGATTGAGAATAAGACAATAAAACTCAAGGAAATAGACATCATACCGGCAGACCAAAAACAGGAAATTATGTATCATTTTAACAATACTGCAAAGGGATACCCCGAGGATAAGACCATTCATCATTTATTCGCAGACCAGGTGGAACAAACGCCGGATCATATTGCTGTAGTGGGAACAAGGGGAACAAGGGGGCTTGCCCCCTTGCTTGAATATGTTACCTATATGGAACTCAAGCAAAAATCCGGTCAATTGGCAGAGGTATTAAAGGAAAAAGGGGTTGGCATCGATACCATTGTGGGAATTATGATGCAGCGGTCTATCGAGATGATCATTGGTATATTTGGTATTTTAAAAGCGGGTGGTGCATATTTACCCGTTGACCCGGGTTATCCCAAAGAACGCATCGATTTTATGTTAAAAGACAGTGGTGCCGAAATTCTATTAAAAGATAATGATCTTACGCCTTCCCACCTGCGCCTGCCACCGTTGGTTAACGCACCTGCTACCTCTCTGGCTTACGTCATCTACACGTCCGGGTCCACCGGCCAGCCCAAAGGGGTAATGGTAGAACATGCTTCGGTCGTGAATCGCCTGGCCTGGATGCAGCGCCTGTATCCCCTGGGAGTTGATGATGTCATTATGCAGAAGACTGCGGTTAGTTTTGATGTTTCGGTCTGGGAGTTATTCTGGTGGAGTTTCCAGGGAGCCCGGCTATTCCTGTTGGCACCAGGGGCTGAAAAAGACCCCGGGGCCATAGTAACGGCCATTGGCCAGCACAAAGTCACCACCATGCATTTTGTGCCTTCGATGTTGAGCGCCTTCCTGGGGTACCTGGAGAGCCCCGGCACTCACCAGGAGCATTGGGAATGGTTAAGGAGTTTAAAACAGGTATTTGCCAGTGGGGAAGCTTTATTACCGGGTCAGGTCCGGCGTTTTAACGCCCTGTTAAATAAAACCAATCAAACGCGGTTAATTAATCTATATGGCCCTACTGAAGCCACCGTGGATGTATCTTATTTTAATTGCCCCGGACAAGAAGAACAAATCTCCGCTAATATACCCATTGGAAAACCCATCGATAATATTTGCCTGTATATATTGAATAAATACCTGTGTTTACAGCCCCTGGGAGTTCCCGGTGAACTGTATATTGCCGGGGTTGGAGCAGCGCGGGGGTATTTAAACAACCCGGAATTAACCGCAAATAAATTTTTAGCCACGGACGAACACGGACGAACACGGACAGCATTTAATCAAAAGTTTTTGCGGGGGGGGCCAGGGGCCCCGCGGCGCGGGGAGCCTAAAATGGCAAAGTGCTTTGCTCCATACGCTATGTGCTATGCGCAATTCGCAATGCTCTCGCCCCCTGGCCGCCGGAGGCAGAAACTTTACCAAACCGGTGATTTAGCCCGGTGGTTGGCGGATGGCAATATTGAGTTCCTGGGCAGGGTAGATTTCCAGGTCAAAATACGGGGATTTAGGATTGAACTGGGAGAAATTGAAAATCATTTATTAAAGCATCCCCAGGTAGAAGAGGCAGTGGTGATTGCCGGGGAAGCCGATAAAGACGATAAGTATCTCTGCGCCTACATCAGGGTGAAACCGGGCGGTAACCCGGATGTAACAGGTTTGCAAACCTTTTTATCCGGGCAATTACCCCATTATATGATCCCTCATACTTTTATCCGGGTAGAAAGCATTCCCTTAACCCCTGTAGGGAAAGTAGACCGGAAAGTGCTGCGGTCCCGGGGTATACGGTTAAGCACCGGGCTGGATTTTGTAGAACCCCGCGATGATATTGAAAAAAGAATTGCCCGTACCTGGAAAGAGATACTTAAATTGGACCAGGTCAGCATAAAAGATAGTTTTTTTTCCCTGGGGGGGAACTCCATCAAGCTTATCCGGTTAAATACCAGGATAAGGGAGGAGTTCAACCTTGACCTTTCCGATCTCCCCATGGTAAAAATGTTTGAGTACGCCACCATAAGTGCTTTAGGCAATTATCTCAGGCAATTGCAGTGCGGCGGCAGGGGCAGCCAATCTCATAAAGAAAGCCAGCTAGAAGACATTGGAACATTCCAGGAACAGTCTTTAAACATCCTGGACCAGACCATACAAATTTTAAAAGGTGAAGAAAATGAATAATGAAAAGAAGAACAATTCGAAGACAGGATTGGAAATTGCGGTCATTGGCATGGCCGCGCGGTTTCCCGGTGCTAAAGATATTTGCGAATTCTGGGATAATCTAAAAGATGGTGTTGAATCTTTATCTTTTATTAGCGATCAAGAACTGGAAGGAGACGGTATTGATCCAATGCTGTTGGAAGACCCCAATTATGTCAAAGCCAGTGGTGGAATGCTTGAGAGAAAAGAGTATTTTGACGCGGCATTTTTTGATTACAGTCCGCGGGAAGCCGAGCTCATGGACCCCCAGATTCGTATTTTCCATGAATGCGCCTGGGAAGCCCTGGAAGACGCGGGCTATGTCGCCTCGAACTATGGAGGATTAATCGGGTTGTATGCTGGCAGTGAAAACAGCCTGGGATGGGAAAGCCTGGCAGTTCTTTCCGGCATGGCCTTTGAATTCGGCACCTGGGCA
>CP070627.1:4903975-4909937 GCA_020355945.1 Candidatus Aminicenantota bacterium
GGTAGCGGCGCACATGGGAGACGGATGCATGGCAAAATAAGAAAACACATTTCCCAATAAGCCAAATAGAAAAGTGGCCAGTAAAAGAAGTACGATCTTTAGCCCTTTATTCATTTTTTTGGTCTTCAGCAGCACAAAAACCAAAAGGCCCAGCAGCAGCATCACAATAAATTTTGTGATAAATCGTGGACTTACCAAAAAATCCCAAAAGGTGGGGGGCCTTCGCCGGGCATGCTCAGCTACTTTCTCAGCCGTTTGCGAAAAAAGAGCCGGCGAAAATAAAAACAGTGTAAATAAACTCAAAAACAATTTTTGTGCTAATTTCATTCGTAACCTCCGGGTTGTTGGATTCATTTGAAATTTACCTGGTTTTGAAGAGATAATCTTACCAAATTTTCACTTATTTGTGAATAGTTTTTGGATTATTTTTTCCAGCAATTCCAAATTTAACCACAAAAATATTAGAAAAGCGTCGAAAAACGACGCTTATTGAATATCACATTTATTCTTTCACCGTTCATTTTCCCACCATTTCAATTGCAAATATTATCACTATTTGATATTATTTGCAACTAAAAAATTTCTTTTTTGTCTATGGCGGCCAGGGAGATTATGGGTCAGGTATTTATTTTGAATTGCGACCTTTTTAAATTTTAAAAGTTGAGAAAAAATGTTTATCCACATCTTGAGGGAAATTCTTTATTGTGTTATGATTTATCCTGTGTTGAGTTTGTGCAATGTGTAAATAGTGAAAGAGGCGGCTAAAAAATGGAGATAGGAAAATGAATATCGATTTGAATGATCCTTTTGTTCAAGGCGTTATCGCTTCTTTAGTGGCAGCAGTCATTTTTGCCCTCTTTGTATTATTTCTTAAAAAGCTGGCAAAATCCGGCCTGGGGCTGTTGGATTTTTTCCGCCGTGGTGTCAAAGAAAAAACCGGTCTGGATACCTATAGAAAAACCCTGGAAGAAAAAACCCTGCGCATTTCCCATCCCTGGATGAAAGAAGACCAGTTTCTTACCGATATATTGGTGCCTATTTATTTCGAGGTGAATAAAATGTCCCGGCGGGAAGAATTAGAGACCTTCCTGGCGCGGGAGTATAAGCAAAACCCGCGGCTGCGGCTGGTGATTACGGGAAAACCCGGCAGCGGGAAAACCATTGCCATGCGCGTCATTGCCAGGGCCACCCGCACCTTTGATACCGATATCCAACCGGTCCCGGTATTGATGACTTTTTCCGATATTAAAGGCATTACCCGGCCCGATCAACTGGAGCATATTATTATTGAAAAATTAAAATTCTACCAATTCGAAAAAGGCGATAAAAATAATAATACCGCGGAACGGTTTGTCAAAGAAAATCTTTATACCGGGAAATTATTCCTGCTGTTCGACGGGTTTGACGAGCTGGATAAAGCCAACCGGGAGACCGCGTCTAAATTACTCAATACCTTCCTGGGCACTTATGAAAAGATACCGGCGGCGATTTCGTCGCGCACCGCGGTATATGAGAGCGAGCCGGCATTCGCTGGCCTGGGACCCTGCAATATCAGTATGGCACCCTTTTCCCCGTTTGCTGTACTCAAATTTCTTTCCTTTTGGAAATTCGAGGGAAATAAATCTGCCCGGGCTTTGTTCGAGATGATCAACGGCAAAGCCCATCTTACCGAAATGGCATCCAACCCGTTGATGTTGACCATCATTACGTTTCTCTATTCGCTGCCCAAATATACGCTGCCGGATAACCGGGTGGAATTTTATGAGCAGTGTACGCGGGCGTTATTGGAAGAATGGGACCGAACCAAGCTGCTCAGCCGGGCCAACCGCTACGAATCCCATCAAAAAATCGCCGTGCTCAACCGCATCGCTTTTCAACATGTCAGTACCAGGGGGAGCGATGATGAATTGATCCATGAAGATGTCATTCACATGCTTACCCGCAAAGAAATGGCCCGGTTAAGTCTAAAAACAGGAGAATATCCCCAAATGGAAAAGGAAATCGTGCAAAACTCCGGTCTGCTGCAGAAAATCCCGCCCATTGATTTTCGTTTCCCGCACCGGACTTTCATGGAATTTTTTGCCGCCTCTTACCTGGACAAAAACAAGAGCGCCCGGGATATACTGGATCTGTATGAAACAGATCCGAAAAAGTGGAAAGAAGTACTGCTGCTGTACCTGGGACTCAATAAAAACCCGGAGTATGCCGATGTCATTTTAAAACAGTTGGTGCGTAATTTCGAGACCGGTATGAAGACCGGTTCCAGGCCGGATATTATCCTGTTCAGCGCTCTGGTTCAATGCGCGGTCCCCGACCCGCAAACCGCCGAGGACATTCTCAACCTGGCCCGGGAATTTTTGATTACCCGGAAAACCCCGGTTAAAGAAGTGGTGGAAGAGTTGGGTTTCATAGCAGCCAATCCCCGCTGGACCTATGCGCAAAAAGCCAAAGATATTTTGCTGGAATTATTAAAGCAAAAACTGCCGGACCAGGTTTTCCAGCAGGTGATTTTTTCCCTCTTGCATGCCGGGGATAAGACCCTGGAGCCAATGATTTTTGACAATTTAAAACGTATCAACCTGGTGGAATTTTTATCAAAGCTGGGCACAAAAGATAAATATTTTATCCAGCGGTTATTTTCCCTGGATTTACCGCTGCCGGAAAAAGAAAAAATTATCGAGGGATTAAAAGAAGCAGGCAACCTGGATCTGCTGGGGTATTTGCTTATCGAGAATACCGAAGAACCCCTGCGGGAGCGTGCCGCGTATGCGCTCTTTCGCATGTCCGGGTTAGAAGGATTTTACGATTCCCTGGATAATACCGAAATCGGGTTCCTGGATGAAAACACGAAAAAGCATACCGAAGCCAAATTCAAGGAATGGGGATGGCGCTGGAATTTACCTGGAACCGAGAACGGGAAAATGTTAGCCCATCTGATCTGTGCCTACACGGCTGGCTGGATGGCAAAAAACCCGGGTAAAATAGATAAAAAGAGTTTAGAACAGGTGGATAACCGTTTCAGGTACCTGACCACCGGGTTCCTGGCGGAAAAGGGGATGCCTTTTAACAAATTCAATTTGATTGGTTTCGAATATAATAAAACAGCTTCAACATATGGGCTTAAAAAGTACTGGAGAAAAAACATCGATTTCAACCGTTTATGGTATAAGGTATGTGATGCTGTAAATGGAGATTTTTGGATTGCGATAATTTTGATATTATACTTATTAATAGACTTAATTGGGGTCATCGGATTTGTCCAATATCAATTGGGATTTACCTCCACTGGGTTTTACCGGTTCTTTTTCGATCCGTTAACCGTCCAGTTGGTTTTTTATCAATTTGTTATATCCTATGTTTTATTATTTTTTCTTTTCATTCTTTTAAAATTTTTAAAGAAAGACAAGTGGTTAGCAAGCCTAGTAGGGCCTGTTGGTTTTATAGTGTTGGGGATTGAAAAAATACCGGTTATCCGGGTTCGCCGGATGTTTCTCATACTTTCTTATCTCCTGGCTGCCGGGTGTTTATTGATACCATTCCATAACGTGATATTTAACATTTTTTTCTTTCTTTATTTTTTTATTTGGGGGCAATCTGAATTCGAGCTTATCCATATTGATTTTGCGTTGTTTAGTATTGATAGAGTGAAAGAGATTCAAGAATTTTTGAATGAAGGCGGGAAGAAGGTCTGAACCGGGATTTGTAGGATTTTTGGATTACCTGGCCCGGACAAGCCGGAACCAAAAAGTGTCCGGCTTGTCCGGGAAATTACAAATTACAAATCACAAATTACAAACATGGGGTGTCCTTCGGACAGATTTAAACGCCTTCGGCGCGGAGTCCTTAAATTTTAATTTTTCCCCCTTCGCAGACCAATTCCCTACGATTTTTTTTTATTGTTTTGGGGCAAAATGTAAAAAAAAGTTCCATTGGTTGAAATTTTTATTTTTCCTGCTATTATATTGTTATGAAACCATCGATTTATATTGAAACAACTGTGGTAAGTTATCTTACAGCAAAGTTAAGCAAAGACTTGATTGTCGCAGCCCATCAGCAAATAACTCATGAATGGTGGGAAAATTCTCTTAATCATTTTGTACCCTATATTTCACCGGTTGTTTTGGATGAAGCGTCCAAAGGCGATAAAGAAGCAGCTCAATTAAGACTGGAAAAAATTAAAAATTTCACTATTTTGAAAGTTAATAGCGATATCAATCAACTCTCCGAAATCTATTATTCTTCCCTATCAATACCGGAAAAAACAAAAGCAGACACATATCACCTTGCAATCGCTTCCTGGTATAATATCGATTTTCTTGTCACCTGGAATTGTTCACATATTGCAAATGGTTTCATCATTAAAGAATTAAAAAAGATTAATTTTAATTTAGGAGTAAATACTCCTGAAATATGTACACCAGAAGAATTAATGGAGGTTCTCAGTGAAAGATGATCCAATTATTCAAGAATTAAGGGATATTCGCAAAGACATTGAAGAAAAATGCAAAAGAAAGGGACAAAGTTATTTTGACTATTTACTGGAAGTCCAGGATAAATTTAAAGATAGACTGGTAGAAGAACCATTAGATTACAAAGAAATGAAAAGAAAAAGTGCCTAATCGTAAACAGACTTCTTTTTCTGTCCCTGGGTATAAGTGGGAACGTATTGAAAATAACTGTCTGAACCGGGATTTGTAGGATTTTTGGATTACCTGGATTTCTAATTCCTCCGCCGCAGGCGTTTATTTGCCCGAAGGGCGCCGCTTTTCCCAGTTTCGTGCTCCTTCGTGTAACTTCGTGGCTGTTTTCTTAGAAGGCAGAGAAAATCTTCCCCCCGGTTGAAATATGGAACGCTTTATATTATAATACTTTCGTGGAACAAGAAAAAAAGATAAGGAGCCGGTAATGCTAGCCCCCCTTGACAATGGTACGATATTCAAAACTGCTTTTACGGATAATACCGTTTTTAAACAATTTGTAAAGGACATCCTGGACATTGAAATCGAAGTAGATAAAATCGAAACCGAAAAGAAATTTGAACCCAAAATCGGAAATATCGATATCACCCTGGATATATTCGCCGAATCCACGGACCACCGGGTGATTATCGAAATACAGAGAATCGATTACGACTATAATTTCGACCGGTTTCTCCATTATTTCATCATGGCCATTGCCCAATTACAGAAAAGCGCTGAAGAATACGGCATCGAGCGAACTGTTTATGCCATCGTGGTGTTGACGGCGCCCTATAAAATCGACCAGATGAACAAGAAGCCCATAAAAGATGAGGTAATGATAACTTCGCTGAACCCCAGGAACCTGGAGGATAAAGTTGTTGAAATTTATGGTCATAAATTAATATTCCTGAACCACTGTTACCGGAATGAAAATACCCCTGTCAATTACCTTGACTGGCTTGATTTATTTTACGAGTCCATTCATAATCCTGAGAATTATCATGTCAATTTGAATAACAAAGGAATTAAAAAGGTAGTGGAGTTAATCGAGTATGACAGGTTGAGCCCTGAACAACTTCACCAGATGAAAGTCGATGCCCAACGCAAAGTGGTTCGTAAACTTGACCAGGAAAAAGCAAGGCAAGAAGGCGCTGAGAATGAACGAATGAAAATGGCTAAAGAAATGAAAAAGGACGGAGAACCCATAGATAAAATATCAAAATATACCGGTCTTTCAAAAGAAAAGATTGAAGAACTTTAAGAATTGGCCCCCTGAGACTGCTTTCTAACCCCCATGAGCCAGGTGAAATACCGTTACATCCGCATTATCCGGGACCTCGTACTCTTCGTAATCCTCTTTAGCTACAAACTCCCCATTCACCGTCACGGTTATCAACGAATAACTGTAATGCATCTTCTGCAAAAGGTCCCTGACCGTCATGTTTTCACGCCATTTCACTTTATCTCGATTGTTAACCGTAACCATTTTTCTATTCCTTATT
>CP070627.1:4910037-4932282 GCA_020355945.1 Candidatus Aminicenantota bacterium
CGGATTACAAACCGACTTTGAAATAAAGAGTAGGGAAAACAAAATTGAACTGCTGAGAAAAGACCGGGAAAAACAAGGAATTATTCTCATTTTCCTTATCCTTTTGGCCCTCTTAATCGGGGGCCTGGCCTTTGTCATCTATACCCGCTATCGCTTAAAAGCCAGGGTTACCAGCGAATTGGAAAAAGAGATCGATGAGCGCAAACTCACCGAACAAAAACTGCGGGAAAGTGAAGAAAAATTCAGGGTACTGGCGGAAAAGTCTCTAGTGGGTATCTGGATCATCCAGGATAATATCATTAAATACGCTAATCCCATGTCGGCAGCAATCTTTGCATATCCCCTGGAAGATATGATTGACAAAAATCCATTGGAATTGGTTATTGAAGAAGACCGCCCCCTCTTCACCGAACGCCTGGTCCAGCGAAGGGCTGGCAGCGGTAAAATCTTATCCTACGAATTCAAGGGACTCACCAAAGAGGGGGAAATCCGTTACCTGGAATCCTACGGCTCTTCAACCCTTTACCAGGGACAACCTGCCGTACTGGAAGCTGTTATTGATATTACCCGCCGCAAAAGAGTAGAATCGGAACTCATCAAGAGCAGGAAAATGGAATCCGTGGGAATCCTGGCCGGGGGCATTGCCCATGACTTTAATAACCTATTGGCAGTAATCGTTGGCAATACTTCGATGTTGAAATTACATGTCGGCGATGACAACCCTAAGTTTAATACCTACCTGGATAACGTGGAAAAAGCCTCTAACCAGGCGGCGGACCTGGCACAAAAGTTCCTTACCTTTTCCGAAGGTGGATGGCTGATGCGAAAAAAACTCAATTTCTCCAATATTTTAAAAGATTCCGTCCAACTTTCCCCGGAAATCAGGAATATTCGCTGTGAACCTTCAATCCCTTCGAACCTGGATCACATCTATGGGGATGAGCGGCAATTGCGACAGGTAATGGTCAACATACTGCTCAATGCCCATGAGTCTTCACCTGATGAAAACAAGAAAATTTCCATCAAAGCCGCCAATATCACCATGGATAAAGACAACCAATTCTCCCTAAAAGACGGGAAATACGTAAAAGTATCGGTTATTGATCACGGCAGAGGTATTCCCCCGGAGTTGTTGGAAAAGATATTCGATCCTTACTTTTCCACGAAAAACACAGTGAGTCAAAAGGGGCTGGGATTGGGTCTTGCCATTTGTTATTCTATTGTCAAAAAGCATGGAGGGCACATTACCATTGCCTCAGAAGTGAAAAAAGGCACAACAGTAGACCTTTACCTGCCTGTTTATAAAAAATAATTGTCAAAGCATCTTTACCCGGGAGAAATAAACCGCTTGAGCATAGGAAAAAACAAAACAAGGTACAAGGTAGGGTAATCATAAAATCGGCGTCTTTCCCGCCAGTCAAACGGTTATCCGGAGAGCAAAAACGCCTTAATTTTTTGGCTTTTTTACCTAATTATTTTACCAAAACAGAAGACTTTTATGCTGTATTTTACCGCACTAAAAATCACCCCAGACCTCATAAAGCCTTGTCTATATTGGATTTCATGGCCATTTTCATAAATATTGCCGAAAAAAATTTTTTTTATAAAAATCATAAAAATTAGTTGACAGAATTGGTTTTTTATGCTATATTGACCGTATAATTGAGACCTGCTAAAAATCGGTGTAAATGAATAGATTAAGATAAATTAATCGAAATCATTTTGTGGTGGTGTCAAAAATTTTATGAAATGCGAGGCGGCTGTATGAAGAAATTAGTATGTGCGGTGCAATGTAGGCGGAGATGGGCAAAAGGGAGACTCTTTCGCACATTCACGCTGACCTGGTTCTCTTTATTTTTTTTCATACTGCCTGGTAAATTTACTATGAAAGGGGGGGAGGAAAGCGTTGAAAGCGCCAAATCCCCCCAGGAGCTTGTTCCGAAGCATATTGCCACTGAACTTTTGACATTACCCGAAATAATTAAATTAGGAGAAAAAAAATGAAAGCGAAACACCCTCCCAAAAAACTAAAACTCTTTAAAACAACCATTGCTCATTTAACCCATGAGCAATTGACCGCCGCCCGCGGTGGTAGTACCGGCGGTGGCTGGGAAACAGAGTTATGTGAGCCTGAAAAATCGGGTAACTGTACCGGTGATACAGGTAACTGCCCTGTTACCAACTCGTATACTGTAATATGCTGATGGTTTCCCCATGAGATTGAATTGTTCCTGACAATCGTTATCTTCAATCCTCTTTTACTTTCAGGGGCACCCAAAGTTGAAAATGACGTAGGTCGGTGGTGTAATCGTTGGACTTCATGGTTTACCCATTAACTTCACCCAGGTTTCACCGACATAAGTGAAGGAATTGCAAAAGACCGAATAAGTAAAAATAGGGGCCGCTTGCATAGGGTGAGGCGGTGAAGCGAATGCCGCCTGCACTTCAGAGTATAGTACTGTAGATTGCAAAATAATAAGTTTCTTCGATCAATCGAGTATTCTCTGGCAGCACCTGGTAAGAGACCACAAAGATAAAAAATTACGATTAAATTCTCTTTCATCTTGACGTTTCCATTGATTTGTATTATATTAGTCTGTTATGAAAAGCGGTCTGAAAAAATATGTTTGTTGGTATGCATTATTCGTGCTGATTTCACTACTCCTGTTTTCCGAAACAACACTGGAAAAAATTGAAGCCCGGCTCTCTAAAGCGCAGGGGAAAGAAAAAATCAACCTGTTATTACAATTAACCGGGGGCTATGAGGAAGAGAACCCCCAAAAAGCTCTTAAGTACGGCGAAGAGGTCCTGGAACTGCTCACGACCTTTCCCGACAAAAAAGCTCGTGTTTCGGTATTAAATAACATGAGTATTGCTTACCGGTTTATTAGAGACTACAAAAAAGCCAAAGAACACGCCCAAAGCAGCCTGGATATTGCCAGAAAAATTAAGGATAAACCAGGCATTGCCAGGGCGTTGACTTCACTGGGAAGGGCCTGCCTTTTATTAGAGGAATTTGACCAGGCTCGGCACTATCATTCAGAGAGTGTGAAACTCTATGAAGATTTGCACGATCAACACAACCTGGCCCTTGCATACAATTCCATTGCCGGTATCCACTGGAGATTTAGCGAATATGCCACAGCAATGGAATATCTCTACAAATCATTAAAAATATATGAAGATTTGGATCACCAGGAGAGAATTGGTTCGATAAACAATAATCTCGGGGTTCTTCATATGGATTTGAAAAATTTTGATAAAAGCCTGGAACATTACCAAA
Source organism: Candidatus Aminicenantota bacterium (assembly GCA_020355945.1). The sequence goes on from CP070627.1 coordinate 4,913,321, forward strand.
AATCCCTCAAAATCAAAGAAAAACTTAACAATAAAGAAGGAATGCACAAAACGCTTAGTAATATTGGACTGATTTACAGCCACAAATGCTTGTATGATAAGTCACTGAAATATTTTCAACGAGCACTGAAAATCAGCAAGGAATTGGGGGATAACCCATTTACCTCCACCATCTTTCTCAATATTGGTGATACATACATAAAAATGAAAAACCATCAATTGGCACTGGAAAATTATAATAAATCGTTGAAAATCAAAGAGAAACTGAATGAGAGAAGGGGGATGTCCAAAGTACTAATTAATAAAGCATCTGTAAACCTGTTGTTGGGTAAACATCAAAAGGCGATTCAACAGGCATTGCAAGGTCTGGATTTAGCCAAACAGATCAAAGTTAAAGCAGTAATCAGGGATGCGTACGAAGTACTGTCCCGGGCATATGAAGCCATAGGAGACATCCGCAGTGCACTGGACCATCATAAAAAGTTCAAAGAAATAGACGACCAGATATTCGCCGATGACACCAACATGAGAATTGCCGGGCTGGAAACCAACTTTCATGTAGAGAGAAAACAAAAAGAAATCGAACTGCTGAGAACAGAACGGGAAAACCAGAGAAGAACTCTTTTATTCCTTATCATTTTCGCCCTTTTAATCCTTCTCCTGACCTTTGTCATCCACACCCGCTACCGTTTAAAAGCCAGGGTCACCCGCGCTCTGGAAAAAGAGATCGATGAACGCAAACTCACCGAACAAAAACTGCGGGAAAGTGAAGAAAAATTCAGGGTCCTGGCGGAAAAATCCGTCGTAGGTATCTGGATCGTACAGGATAACTTCATCAAATACGCTAACCCCACGATGTCAAAAACCTTTGGCTATCCCCGGGAAGAGCTGATTGATAAAAGCCCTTTGGAATTGGCTATCGAGGAAGATCGTCCCCTGGTGAACGAACAATTGATACAGCGAATGGCCGGGTCCAATGGTATTCAATCTTATGAATTCAAGGGAATCACTAAAAACGGGGAAATCCTTTACCTGGAGTCTTATGGCGCTTTAACCCTTTACCAGGGTCAGCCTGCTGTCCTGGAATCGATTATTGACATTACTCGCCGTAAAAAAACAGAAGCAGAACTCATCAAAAGCAGGAAAATGGAATCCGTGGGTATCCTGGCTGGCGGCATTGCCCATGACTTTAACAATTTACTGGCCATTATCGTTGGCAATACATCGATGCTAAAGTTAACTCTTGGCAATGGTGACAGCAGGCTCTCTTCTTTCCTGGAAGGGGTTGAACAAGCATCAGCCCAGGCTGCAGACCTGGCTCAAAAATTCATTACCTTCTCCGAGGGAGGATGGTTAATCCGAAAAAAAGTCGAGCTTCATGATATTTTAAGGGATACGGCTCAGCTTTCCCCGGAAATAAATAATATTCCTTGCGAGATCATAATCCCCCCGGACCTGGCTCCCATCTATGCGGATGAACGGCAATTGCGGCAGGTGATAACCAACCTGCTGCTTAATGCCTACGAAGCCACTTCCGGCAATTATAAAAAAGTTACCATCAAAGCCCAAAATGTCACCCTGACAGAAGAAAACCAGTTTTCTTTAAAAAACGGGAAATATGTAAAAATATTGGTTATTGATAAAGGCAGGGGAATTCCTCCCCAACTGTTGGAAAAGATTTTTGACCCTTACTTTTCCACCAAGGATACGGTGAGTAAAAAGGGGTTGGGAATGGGTCTGGCTATTTGTTATTCTATTGTTAAAAAACATGAGGGCCATATCGCCATCGATTCCGAACCGAAAAAAGGCACCACTGTAGAGGTTTACCTGCCTGCTTTTGAAGGGTAAGCGGGTAACTGTCACTTTTCACTTTTTACCTTTTTCACCCGGTTCATGAAACCAATCCGTTAAGTGCGGGAGAAAAAAAATACCATACCTAACTTTTCTCATTTTATATTATTTTTTTTCATTAAATTATTAAAATTTCTCATTGACATTTCAGTGATTTTATATTATATTAATCTATTCGGAGGTGTGTACTGAAAAAATATGTTTGTGGTTTTGCATTACTGTTCTTTTTTTCAGTGTTCCTGGTTAATGGGACAACACTGGAAAAAATCGCGGCCCAACTCCCTGGAGCGCGGGGGAAAGACAAAATTACCCTATTGTCGCAATTAACAAAGGCTTACCTGAAAGAAAACCCCAAACAGGCCCTGGAGTATGGCAAACAGGCCCTGGAACTGCTGGGGAACTTCCCTGACAAAAAACTTCGTGCAGCCCTAATGACTCACATGAGTCATGCTTACAGGTTTATCGGAGATCAAGAAACCGCTGAAGAATACGCACGAAACAGCCTGGCTGCGGCCAGACAAATCAACGATAAGTCAGGGGCTGCTGCGGCCCTGCGCTCACTGGGGCAAGTTAGCGTCATGACCGGAAAATTGGACTCAGCCAGGGACTATTTTTTTAAATCTTCCCAACTTTATAAAGAATTGAACGATCAAGCCAACCTGGCCCTGTCATTCAATTGCATCGCCGGCGTTCACTATGATAAAGGCGAATATGTGACCACATTAAAGTATTTATTCAAAGCATTGAAAATCTATGAAGGGTTGAATCACCAATGGGGAATTGGTAGCATGAACGTCAATATCGGGGTTATCTATTGGGAATTGAAAAATTTTGATAAAAGCCTGGCATATTCCCTGGAATCCCTTAAAATTCTTGAAGGGTTAGACGATAAAATGAGCCTGGTCCTAAATCTCAACAATATCGGCCGTATTTACAGTCTCAAACGCAGGTATGATAAATGCATGTATTATCTTAAAAAAGCAATGAAAATCAGTAAGGAATTGGGGAATAAGTGGTTAATATCCGCAGTCCTTAACAGCGTTGGTTACACGTTCAAAGAACTGGAAAATGACAGGCTGGCGCTGGAGTACTTTAATCGAGCACTGGATATAAGAGAGGAATTAAACGATAAAGTAGGTATAGCAGATATTTCGATTAATATCGCCTCTGTATATCAACGGCTGGGCCGATATAAAGAAGCGATTCAACATGCCCATAAAGGGCTGGAGATCGCCAGGCAAACCCATGTAAAAGCAGAAATCAGTGATGCCTGCCAGGTGTTGTCCGCAGTCTATGAAGCCGCCGGAGACCTGGAAAAAGCGCTGGACTATTATAAAAAGTACAAAAAAGTAAACGACACTATTTTCAATGAAAACACCACCAAAAGAATCACTGATTTGCAGACCCATTTTGAAATAGAGAGAAGGCAGCGAGAGATTGAGCTGCTGAGAAAGGACCGGGAAAACCAAAAAAATATTCGCAATTTCCTTATACTTTTTGCCTGTTTGATCCTCCTGGTGGCCTTTGTCATCTTTGCCCGCTTCCGCTTAAAAGCCAGGGCCACCCGGGCATTGGCAAAGGAGATCGAGGCGCGCAAATTCACCGAACAAAAACTGGGGGAAAGTGAAAAAAAATTCAGGGTATTGGCGGAAAAATCCGTTGTTGGCATCCGGATCATACAGGACCACGTCATCAAATACGCCAACCCCACAGCGACAAACATCTTCGGGTATCCCCTGGAAGAAATGATTGATAAAAGTCCTTTGGAATTGGTGATCGAGGAAGATCGACCCCTGGTAAGCCAACACTTGAAGCAGCGAATGGCCAGGACCGGTGATATTTTACCTTATGAATTCAAGGGAATCACTAAAAATGGAGAAATCCTTCACCTGGAGTCTTATGGTTCTTTAATCCTTTACCAGGCTCGGCCTGCTGTCCTGGAATCGGTTATTGACATTACTCGCCGCAAAAAAACAGAGGCGGAACTCATCAAGAGCAGGAAAATGGAATCCGTGGGGATATTGGTCGGGGGCATTGCCCATGATTTTAATAATCTATTGGCGGTTATTGTTGGCAATACATCGATGTTAAAATTAAGCCTGGGCAATAGAGGTCCCAGGATTTCCGCATTACTGGGAAAAGTGGAACAGGCATCAGCCCGGGCCGCGGAATTGGCTCAAAAGTTCATTACTTTTTCCAATGGTGGATGGGGCATACGAAAAAAAGTCAAATTTTCCGATATTTTAAAAAATAACCACCACTTTTCCCCTGGAGTAGGGGATATACTTTGTGATATTTCAATTCCCCCGGACCTGGCTCCCATTTATGCGGATGAACGGCATTTGCGGCAGGTGATGACCAACCTGCTGCTTAATGCCCACGAAGCCAACTCCGGCAACAATGAAAAAATTATCATCAAAGCCCAAAATATCACCCTGGAAGAAGAAAACCAATTTGCTTTAAAAAACGGGGAATATGTAAAAGTATTAGTTATTGATAAGGGTAGGGGAATTCCTCCCCAACTGTTGGAAAAGATATTTGACCCTTATTTTTCCACCAAGGATACAGTGAGTAAAAAGGGGTTGGGAATGGGTCTGGCTATTTGTTATTCTATTGTCAAAAAACATGATGGTCATATTGCCATCAGTTCCAAACCGCAAAAAGGCACCACTGTAGAGATTTACCTGCCTGTTTATAATGAATGACAGTTCCTCCTGATGCCGGGGCCTCACCCGGAGACGAATGAAAAACATCCTCTTAATATCTCAATTCTATTGTAGATGCTTCACGGCTTGATTTATCAAGCCCAGGCCTGTAGCCGATTCATCCACGCCTTTATGGGGTTTGATGAATCAAACCCCTACGACAGAATTTATGCATATTTTTATTCGCGTCCCTTCATGCTTCAACGTGCCTTCGCGGCTTATCTTCATAGTAACTGCAAGGTAACAAGCACAAATTATGCGCTTATTTTTTTTATTTTGACCTTTTTCAAATTGATTTGTCCCAATTGGTGTTCGTAGGCCTGGGTAATGGTTATAATATTTCCAGGTTGCAGTCCCCATAAGGTGCAGCAGTAGGCATCCAGGGCCACCCGGTCCATACCTGCCACCACCTGGTTCGGTTGATGCAGTTTACCCGGACCAAAGGGACCGTTGGTAATAATAAATTCCGTGGCGTCCACGATACATAACGCAGGGGTGATCACGGTATTCAGGTCAGCAATGCATTGGTCCAAATGGCGAATGTCATTAATGTCTGTCTTCCAATTGGGTTTATGAAACGTCCGATTATTCATCGGAGAATTTAAACCCATTAAGTTCTTTAACGTACCGGTAAATTTATTCCCGGCATGGTCTTTAGTGATGGGAATATCAATCAACAGGTCATAATTAAAAAACTCCTTCATGATGCGTGCTTCTTTAAGGGCTTTTCCTTTGGGTACCGGTACGGGTTTAAAGAGTGATTCGTCGCGTCGGTCTACAATGACCAGTTTAGCGTCTTCTGCATCCACTGCTTTTTTCAAACCGGTATTCTCCCAATTTTCTAAGGGCAGCCAACTGATGCACGTCACTTCTTTGGCACCGGCTTGTTTACACATGCGGATGGCAGCGGCAGCGATCTGAGGTTTGGTATAAGCCCCGGGATTATTTCTTTGGGGATTGGCCAGGATGGCAACTTTTGAATTTTTAGGCACAAAGTGTTTCATCCCACCCAGTTGTTCCACGGCTTTAACCGTGTTTTTGAAATAATCCTCGCCTTCCACCGCTGAGATATCGATTTTTTCTTTGCCAAAACCGAGAATAAGACCTGCGCCCACTAAAGAACCCACGCCAATGGCGGTGCTTTCTTTGATAAAAGAACGTCGACTGATTTTTTTAGCCATAAATTACCTCCTTTTTCCGGATAATTCATTAACAATTCTATTTTAGAAAAAATAGGTTTTTATTTCAATAGAAATGGGTATTTTTTTAACTATGATTCTTCCGGCTCTTCAGTAATGGGGAGATGGATAAAAAAGGTAGTACCTTCATTGACTTTACTTTGAAAATAGAGTTTCCCCTGGTGTCTCTCTACAATAATGTTGTATGAAAAGGGCAGCCCCTGGCCGGTTCCATGACCTGCTTTCTTGGTGGTAAAAAAGGGGGTGTAAATTTTATCCTTTATCTCATCGGGAATCCCGATTCCGTTATCGGAAATCTCAACAATCAATTCATTGCCTTTGTGTTTTGTTGACACTTTGATTAATCCGTGTTTACCGGTTTCCGCGATGGCATCGGCGGCATTAATCAGCAGGTTCAGGAATACCTGGTTTAATTCTCCCATGCTGCAGTAGATGGGAGGCAAATTAGGTGCATAATCCGTTTGCAAGTCCGCCACTTTTTTGATCCGGTTATGCGCCACCACTAATGTGGATTTCAACATTTCATTCAAATCCGATTTCTCGCATACTTCTCTCCCGATATGGGAAAACTCATTCATCGATTGAACGATATGCGATACCCTGGACACGCCATTAATAATATGTTCCATGGCTGGGGGAATTTCTTCCACAAAGAAATTAAAATCTTTCTCCTGGAGGCCCTGGTTTAATCTTTCTATATCAATGTTTTTCCCTGATTCTGCCGCGCTTTTTACCGAATCCTTGATTACAACACAAGATTCCATCAATGTGCCAAAGGTTTCCAGCAAAAATCGCACATTATCCCCGATATACTGGAGGGGGGAGCGAATTTCATGGGCGATTCCAGCGGCCATTTGTCCCAGGGCTTCCAGCTTTTGAGAAAGAAGCATCCGCATTTGTTCCTTCTTCTGGGGGGTGATATCTTCCGCCAGGAAAAGAAACCCAAACTTCTTACCACTTTTATCCAGGATAGGATTGATATTGGCCAGCAGTTGTTTTGATTCACTATCTTTTTTTAAATCAACTTGAATCTCAATATTATTGGAAGGCTCATCCCGGTGGAGCCCCTTTTCCATGATTTCATCCAGCTTATCCGCAGGAATATATTCTTTTAAAATGTCGACAAATAACTGTTCTTTCACCCGGGCTTTGGGAATTTCAAAAAATTTCTCCGCTGTATCGTTCCACTGGGATATTTTCCCATTGATATCCACGGTGATAAATATTGAAGAGATAGCAGCGATCAATTTTTCATTCTCAGCGCTGCGGAATTCGGCAATATCTCTTGATTTTTTCATTTCATCCCTGGAGTGCTTTAACAGTTTCTGAACTCGTTCCTGCTCGGCCAGTCTTTTCCTTAACCGTTTGGTGCGGTAATAATAACCCCCCAATAACATCGATATAATAGTTAACCCCAGGAGTACCAGGAACCACCACCGCTCCCAGAAAGGCGGGGAAATATAAATCCTGAGGGAAGTTTCATCCCATAAATTATCGTTATTACTGGCTTTAACCCTAAAAACATAATGCCCCGGGGTAAGATGGGAATAAATAGCAATTCGTCGATTGCCCACATTATTCCAATCTTTGTCCAGCCCTTCCATTTTATAGGCATACCGGTTGCTCTCCGGCGCTGCATAATGCAGCCCTACATAGTCAAAGGAAAGTATGTTATGCTTATGGGATAATTTAATTTCACCGGTGGTGGAAATGTGTTTGGTAAGGATTATCTCTCCATCTACCTCTTCACCGATGGGGACAGACTTATTGGCAATTTTAAAATCCGTGATCACAACGCTGGGGGGGGAGGGATTGTCAGTGATACTGTCCGGGAAAAAAGCATTAAATCCATTGATACCACCAAAAAGCATCTCCCCGCTTTTGCTCTTCCAGTAACCGCCGTAATAAAACTCATTACCCTGGAGTCCATCACTGGAATCATAGTTATTAAATACTCTTGTTTTGGGATTAAACTTTGATAATCCGTTATATGTACTGAGCCAGAGATTACCGTGATCATCTTCCAGTATCCCAAAAATCACATCATCAGGCAGTCCGATCTTCATACTGTAATGGCTAAAGGTATCTCTTTTTCGATCATATTTATTCAACCCGCTATTGGTTCCGATCCAGAGTGTCCCGGAACGGTCTTCATAAATAAAATTGATTACATCGTTGCTTAAACCATTGGGATTCCCCGGGTCTGCCAGGTAACGGGTAAATCTCTCTGTTTCGTGATCAAATTTATTAAGGCCCTGGATAGTTCCAACCCACAACACACCGTAACTATCTGCAAAAATTGAAACCGTTAGATTATGACTTAAACTATAGGGGTCACCAGCAGCATTTTGGTAACGTTTAAATGTCTTATTTCCCTTATTAAATTGATTTAATCCGTCAATTGTTCCGATCCATAGAAATCCCCATTGGTCTTCACAAATTGCCAGGATTTGATTGTGACTCAAGCTGTTGGGATTCTTCGCATCTGACAGGTAACGGGTAAATTTCATTTTTTCACGATCCAATTGATTCAAACCTTCAAGGGTTCCAATCCAGAACTCACCTGACCGATCTTCATAAATGGCCAGGATACGGTTGTTACTCAAACTGTAAGGGTCTTCGGCAATATTTTTGTAAGAAGTAAAGGTAAATGTTTCATTCTTTCGCTCCCCTATATTTAACCCGTCAAAGGTTCCGATCCATAACACACCGGAACCATCCTCATAAATGGCCGTGACCATGTTGTTACTCAAACTATTGGGATCATCAGGAACATGATAGTAATGATTAAATTTCTTCTTTTCTTTGTTGAATCTATTGATCCCCCCAAATTCGGTTCCGATCCAGAGCACCCCGGATCGGTCTTCATAAATTGACCTGATTTTATTAGCACTTAAGCTGCCGGGGTCTGTTGGGTCTGCCAGGTAACGGGTAAATTCTTGTTCTTTTCGATCAAAGCGGTTAAGCCCGCCTGAGGTTCCAACCCACAGCATACCATCCCTGTCTAAATAAATCTTACTGACATCATTGCTGCTTAAGCTTTTGGGGTTTCCGGGATCAGCCAGGAAATGGGTAAAGGTCTCTGTTTTGGGGTCAAACTTATTCAACCCTCCGCCAGAGGTGCCAATCCATAATATACCTGCCTGTTCCTGGTCTTCAAGGATTGTTACAACGGAATTGTCACTCAAACTGTGGGGATCCGCGGGATCGGCCAGGTAATGGGTAAACCTCCCTGTCTTTGGTGAAAACTTGTTCAGACCGCCCTCAAGGGTTCCAAGCCATAATATACCTGCATTATCCCGGTCTTCATAAATTGTTCGCACTTTATTGTTGCTCAAGCTGTTGGCATCCCCGGGAACGGTCTGGTAATGGGTAAATGTCTCAGTCTCTGGGTCAAACTTATTCAGTCCTCCACCCCAGGTTCCAATCCATAATATACCTTCCTGATCTTCAAGGATGGAAAAGACGAAATTGTTATTTATACTTTTGGGATTTCCAGTGTCGGTTTGATAGCGGGTAAAGGTTTCCGTCTTTGGGTCAAATTTATTCACTCCCCCGCCAAAGGTTCCAATCCACAAGGCTCCATATTGGTCTTCAATGATGGAAAGGACAGTATTGTTACTCAAGCTGTTGGGATTCTCCCGTTGGTTCCAATAGATTTTAAAATCGTATCCGTCATACTTATTCAAACCGTTATCTGTTCCAAACCATAAAAAACCCTTCCTGTCCTGGCAAATACAATATATGAGGCCATTGGAAAGTCCATGGTCCACCGTGATATGTTGGAATTCAATATGCTCCTCCTGGGAGCAAACATGAAATGAGGTGTTTAAAAGTACGCATAAAACGAAAACAGTAATTTTAACCATGGACATCATAACTGTTGTTTTAAGATTTCTTTTTATCATGAAATAAAGTATACAAAAAAAGCTTCTGCTTCGCAAGACCTATTTACAGCACTTTAAAAAAATCAAATGCTCGTATTAACTCAGCCGTTTCCCCGGTATTAAAATTCCTTTTTAAATCACAGTATTCTTTATCAAATAACGGTCCGGGAAAAATACATTTTGTACATTCTGCCTGTTTATTACAATTCATGCAGCCTCTTTTATTTTCGGTTGCTCGATGGATATTTTTTAGATTTTCTAAAATTCCAGGAAAAGGCATGCCAACTTTCCCAACAGCGTTTCCATGCCAACAGGTTTTAACATTATTATCAGCATCAATAATGACTGTCCCTGATGTCCTGCAGTTAGCCGAACTCTTCTCCCATCTGCACAAGCTGCCAATATAAGGAAAAATTGGTGTATCAACTAAATCATTAAATGTGTTCTCTTTATTGGAGAGGCGGACCAATAATTGGTGCAATTGGAGTACATCCTCTTTTTCCCTGTCAATGCATATGGTTTGTAACCGGTTAACTTGAGCTGGCGAGGATGAAAGACCGGACCCGGTTTTGACCAAATCTATCGTTACACCGCACTGCTTCCCTAAAAAATGCATCCTCAAAGGCGTAAGGGTAATCACACCATCTTCTATGTCGGTTTGATAATACCCCACATGAGATGTGGTTGGTGACATATATTTTCTCAGGGCATGCTTATTATCCTCGTGATACTGCTTTGCCCGGTCAAAATTTGAGTAAATTTGTATTATCGGCCCATTAACAGCCAAATATTTTTTTAACCATAATATAAGTTCTCCTGTAATCATATCAGCACATAGAATGATTTTGTTAAAATAGTTAAAGTTGGTCTTTTTTGATGGCGATAATGCTAAAGTCTTGATGTTGACTTTGTCTTCATTGACGGTATCTACTCCCATATTTGATTTGGGAGCCAATGGGATTTTACAGGTATCATAGGTGTGTATTGTCCTGGAATGAACCTGGTTATCATACATTAACAGCTTCATATCGTATTTTTCATAATTGTGAAAAATAGGTGTACCGGGATATATTTTGAAGATATTGTGTGCATAATAGTCTATTTTTTCTTCAAGAGAGTGAATAAGATTCACAGTTTGTTGGCCCTCTTCCAGGGTCTCCCCGGGCAGTCCGAGCATTATACTGGAGAATATATGCTCTATTCCTATTTTTTTTGCATATGACGTATATTTTTTAAATTTCTCGATAAATTCCTTTTCCTTTTCAAAATTGTCGTCGGTTTTGGTGTTGGGATGCTGTACTTTGCCAATCTTTCTCAAAATGTGCGGGACCGCACTTTCCAAAGAGAATCCGATGGATATAAAACCGGCTTCTTTCATTGTATCTATCAATTCTTCATTCACTTTGTCACATCTGGTGACAGAGACTAACGGGAGTTTGATCTTATTTTCAATGATTCGATGGCAAATTTCCAGCGCCCTCTCAGGCATTAAGGTAAAGGCATCATCGTATATGATAACATTATTCCCATTATTATGGTCAAATTTCTTTGAGATGTAATCCAATTCCCGGATCACTCGATCGATCGAATGTGTGGCAATGATGCGCTTTGACATGACAGCACAATTACAATAGACGCAGTGTTGATTACATCCTCTTGCCGTTATTATTCCCGGCTTGGCTGAATCCAAAACTCCACTGAGATAAGGAGACGGGTATTTATCCAAAAAATCAGGAATTTTTCCATTTTCTAATAGAATATTTCTCCCGGGATTTTCCTGGATGTGATCCGCTGTACGAAAAGTAATGCCCTTAATTTTTTCAAAAAATGCCAGGGCCTTTTTTAAATCAAAATTCACATTATCCATTACGGAAAGTAATTCCAGGCAGGTCTCTTCCCCTTCATGTCTAACACATATGTCAACAAAATCGTTATTTTTTAAAATTGCTTCCGCTTGAACAGAAGCTGTCGGCCCTCCGAAGAGAATAATAATGTTGGGGTCTGCTTCTTTTAGCGCATGAGCAATTAATTGACATAAACAATAATTGCTGTCATAAACGGTGAAGCCAACAACTTTGGGTTTCTTTGATAATATTTGAGCAGCACATTCGCTGACATTAATCGGTTCATTGGTTAAAAACGGCCTGGCAATCAATCCCTTTTGAACCAGGTACGAGATGGTATAGGCTGAGCCCAGGCACATATTAAAATGTGCAGAGACATATTCATTTGAAGATGAAGCGGCAGGAGGAAATACAAAAATAATGTGAGGATTCACCTTTCAACCTGAAGTTCCCTATTGCAAGATAACAATATTTGCAACTGTTTTTAAAAAGATGGAATGATCATAGTTACAGCGAATTTAATATCGCCAGGGTCTAAACCCTCTTTTTTGATAGCAGCCTTAAAGTGCTCCTGGAGTGTTTCCCCACGATTTCCTTTTTGGTATGCAACGTTGATTTCCTCTAAAACCCTGGCGGCTTTTTCCTCTCCCAACCGCTCTTCTAATCTCTCTTTTACTGTTACTTGTCCGATATCCATGATATCCTCCTTTTGGGTTGACATTTTTTATCAACCGATTTTTCTTTATTTTCAATCCCCCTTATGGGAATTTTAATGGCAATTGATATTAAATCAATCGCTCATATTCCAGTATAATTCAAACTAATATCGAATGTCAATAGGTAAAAATACCTATTTTTTAATTTTCTTTAACTCTGTTGTGAAAAAAGCCCACGAATTACACGAATTACACGAAAAAAAACAAAAAATTCGTGTGAATTCGTGTAATTCGTGGGCTCTTTTTTTTCATCGTCTCCGGGTGAAGCTCCGCATCATGACCTTAATTCCCCTCTCAGCGAAATCTCGTATACCTCCGCTTCCTGCAAACATTTATCCAGGTGCTCCTCCAATTGTACCTCTTTATCAAATTTTTCCAAATAGGAAGCGGAAGGCCTTATCACCGGGTGCCTGGGAGCAAAAAGACTGCACGCATCATCATGAGGGATAACCGAAATATCATGGGTGCCGATCTTTTTGGCCAGCTCAATGATCTCTATCTTATTATAACCTAATAACGGTCTGAAAATAGGCAGCGGTGATACGCTGTCCAGTAGTGAAATATTACCAATAGTCTGGCTGGATACTTGACCTAGAGCATCACCGGTTAAGAGCGCTTCGGCTTTTACCCGTTGGGCCAATAACGCGGCACACTGCAGCATGGCATTTCGAAACAAAAGCGTCCGATAACCCTCTTTACAGTGTTTGGATATCAATTGTTGCACCTGGCCGAAACCTGCAATGTATAACCGGGAACCCCGCTGAAATCGACCTAAAATTTGCACCAATTTCAAAACTTTATCCTTTACCTCATCCCCCACAAAAGGATAAGCGTAAAAAAAGATAAAGGTCTGACGGCACCCTCGCTTGGACATGAGAAAACTGGCTACCGGCGAATCAAAACCACCGGAAATCAATGCCACCAGGTGACCACTGGTGCCCACGGGTAACCCCCCCATCCCCAACAGTTTGCGGGTGGATACATAAATATTCTTTTCCAAAATCCGTATCTCCACCACCAATCCAGGATGTCTTACATCAACGGTTAACCCCGGGAATTCCTTGAGTACCTGGGCACCAATTTCTTTGCATACCTCCATGCTGGTCAAAGGAAACCCTTTATAACTCCGCCGTGTTTCCACCTTGAAGGTTGGCGGCAATCCCTCCAATCGCTGCAGTTCTTCCTTTACAGCAGGAAAGATGCTGTCAAACTTTGCAGCTACCTGCCGCGCCGGCATCAACGAATGAATCCCCGGTACTTTCAACAACGCCCGGATGATTTCTTCCGAAAAGGGTACCCGCGATTGGACCACAAACCGCTGCTCCTCGTTGACACAAGTAAATCCGGATGAATGATAAGCTGCTAAAAGCTCTCGAATATGCCCCCGCATCGCTTTAAAATATAGGGGACGATTCTTTCCCTTTAACCACAACTCATCAACATTAATTACTATTGTATTATACATCCTGGCCTCCGGCGGGCCCGCGGCGCGGGCACCCTATTAGGGGGGGCGCTTTTTAAAAAAACTGCCCCATGAAGCATCTGGACCGCGAAACATGTGAAACATCCGCAAAAACTTCTTACTGACGTCTAACAAACATTTCCAGGTCATCATAAATCGATGCCAGGGTGTCGCAAAACCTCATAACATCCAACTCAGTGGTGTCATGACCGAACGAAACCCGTAACACAAACTTGTGGTCCTTTTCGGGTAAATGAAGCGCGGTAAATACCGGACTAGCACCCTTAACCTTAGAAGAGCAAGCAGAAGTGCTGGAAATCATAATACCCCGCTGCTCCAAATGACGAAGAATAATATCACTGGAAATACCCGGTAATATAAAAGTTAAAATATACGGGCTGCTGTGCGTGAAAAAAGGAAACCGAACCCTATTGATTTTTTCTTCTAAACCTTCCCGGGCCAGTCGGTTGATCCTGGTAACATGGGCCAGTGAAGATTCGATACTCGCCACGGCCTCTTGAGCGGCCTGGTAAAAGGAAAAAATCAAGGGCGCCGCCTGGGTGGAGGAACGCAGCCCGTTTTCTTGCCCACCACCATACAACAACGGCGAAACCCGGACACCAGCATCCAGCACCAACCCGGCAATCCCTTTGGGACCCCCGATCTTATGAGACGAAATGCACATACTATCAATTTGTCCCTCCCCCAGGGAAAAAGGAATTTTCCCAAAACCCTGGGCCGCATCCACATGAATATGAACCCCCGGGTTTACCACCTTAATTTCTCCACTTAATCGGCAAATATCAATAATCGCCCCACTCTGATTGTTCACATGAGTCAAAATAACCAGCTTAACCGTATCATCCAGCAATTTTAAAAAAGCCGCTTCATCCGGCGTACCATCGTTTTGCAAAGGTAATTCTTTTACCAGGATGTTTCGTTTTTTCAATCGTTCCATGGGAACAGTCACACTGGGATGGTCGGCAAAGGAAACCAACACGGAATCACCTGCCTTAAGGCCAATGCCTTCAATGACGGTATTGTTGGACTCAGTGGCCGAACCAGTGAAAACCAGCCGGTCATTCTTACCCGCCCCCAGGAGCTGCAAAAATTTCTTGCGGCAGGTTTCGATCCGCCGAAACAGGTCTTTACCCGGTTTGTGAGCAGAAGAGGGATTAGCAAAATCCTCCTTCATCGACCTTTCCAGGACCTTCCATGCACCGGGACGAAGCGGCGCCGACGCTGCATAATCCAGATAAAGCATCTCACCTGGCTTCTTCATTTATCTACCTATGGAGCTTGTTGTACAAAGACTTCCTGGAAATTTTCAAAATCTTTGCTACCGTTGCCTTGTTTTTGTATTTTCGCATCAAGTAATCAATGTACCGGGCTTCCAATTCTGCCATAGACATGTCACTGTCTTTCACCGTCTCAAAAAAATCTTCCGACGTTTTTAACAGGCCAAAAATATCATCATCGGTTAACTCTCTCTTCCCCACCGAAACAGTGGTGATAAAATTTTCAATCTCCCGGATATTTCCCCTCCAGGGATGATCCAAAAGGCATTGCTCCGCCTTCCGACTAATGCTTACGGCTAACTGCTTCTCCCGGGCAAAATACATCACCAGGGGTAAGATATCTTTTTTCCTCTCCCTCAAAGGGAGGACCCGGATGCGATAAGGAGAAATACGGTAATAAAGGTCCTCTCTGAAATCGCCTTCCCTGACCTTTTGTTCGATGTTTTCATCAGTGGAAAAAATAAACCGGGCATGGATATCTTTTTCCTGGTTGGAACCCAATGGATAATATTTCTTGCGGTCGATAATCCGCAGTAATTTGGACTGGAGGTTTAAACTCAACAGGTCAATCTGGTTCAAGAACAAAATACCCCCTGCAGCTTTTTTCCATTTGCCGTCATAATCTCTATCAGCACCGGTAAAGGCCCCTTTTTTATACCCGAACCACTCACTTTCCAGGAGATTCTCCGGTACGTCCCCGCAATTGAGATTCAGAAGGATGGGAAAAGAGCTGATTTCAAACAAATAATTGACCCAAAAATCCTTTCCCACACCGGTTTCACCGTAGATCAACAGGTTGGTATTCAAATCCGCAACCTGGTGGATCGTCTCTCGAATGGACAGAGACTTCTTATCCCGCAGATTTCTAATCCGGGAAAAAATTGTATCGTTTGGCATCCATCCACAACTTTTCCAGGGAATACCTCTGCCTGGTCTCTTCTAAAAAAATATGAACCACGAAATCAATATAATCCAGCAGTATCCATTCGGCTTCTCGTTCCCCTTCCACACCGTAGGGTTTTAGTTTAAAGTGATGACTTAACTTTTTTCGAATCTCATCGGAAATAGCACTATTTTGCCGGGTGGAATTGCCGTGACAAATCACCATAAAATCGGCAATATCACTGATCCCCCTCAATTTTAATACCATGATCTTTTCCGCCTTTTTATCCATCATAACGGATACCACTCGTTTTACTTCCGCAGGAATTTTTCTCCTTTTTAACTCCGCTGTAACCGCTGCAAATTCCTCACTTTTCTTCATATAAGTTATTTTCCTCCATTATTTTTTTTACCTCCTTCCCAACAAAATTCTCTATACCTTCGTACCCGGATAATTTTATTTTTTGTCGTATGAAGGTGGAAGAAATGCCCAGGCAGTCTGATTGATAAGTAAAAATATAGACAGGGGATTTTTCCGGGTGGTTTCTTTTTGGTGGGGTGATATCATAACCAGTGATACCTTCATCTCTCAACAATTTTTTCACTGCCGGTTTATCGGCCTCCTTTCTCAAAACCACGATAAAAGGCAGGGTATTGAGTAGTTTTTTATAGTTTTTCCACGTCCTGATTTTCAGGAATCCTTCGCTGCCGGATATAAAGTAATAATGGTTTCCAGGAAATTGGTCGGTTAATTCACCGACGGTATCAATGGTCCAGGAATCAGTGGAACGTTTCATTTCAATATCGCAGGGTACCAGGTGCGGGAAAGGTTCCAATGCTTTTTGCAGCATCTTCCACCTTATATCCACCGGCATAATTTCCAGGCCCTTTTTGTGCGGAGGTTTGGCCGAAAGGATATAAAGTATCTTCTCCAACCCAAACGCCTCCCCTACCTTCAAGCCCAACTCAACATGACCCCGATGAACGGGATTAAAGGTTCCTCCCAACAACCCGATTTTAAACCTCATGATAAAGCTCAAACAATTTATTTTTAAACTTGTTGAGGTTGATTTCCTTAAGAGCAGAGATCTCAAGATAGGGCAGGTTTTCTTTATGGCAGTAATCTCGCAGCGGCCCAAGTTTTTTTCTATTCTCACCCTGTTGTTCCCGGTCTAACAGATCGATCTTATTGGCCACCACCAAACGTTTTTTACGTAAAAGGCCGGCGTCATAGGATTTTAACTCCTCTTTAAGTATATGAAAGGTTTTTAATGGCGCCAATTTTGAGTATGGGGAAACATCCAGCAAAAAGATCAACACTTTATTTCGCTCGATATGTTTGAGAAAGCTTAATCCCATTCCTTCTCCTTTGTGAGCGCCGGCGATAATACCGGGGATATCGGCCACCACCAGGCTCTGGTAATCCTGGTATACCACACCCAGGTGGGGGGTTAGTGTGGTGAAGGGGTAATCGGCAATTTTGGGTTTAGCACCGCTGATTTTAGAAATCAACGTGGATTTACCGGCATTGGGAAACCCCACCAGCCCGGCAAAAGCAATTAATTTTAATTCCAGTATCACTTTGATGGATTCTCCTGGTTTACCTTTTTGGGCAAACCGGGGTGCTTGATTGGTGGAAGATTTGAAGTGTGTATTGCCCAGTCCGCCTTTACCGCCTTTTACGATAGTGAAACTCATGTTCTCTTTTGAGAAGTCGAAAATTAATCGTTCATCCGGGTAAGTTTTCACTACTGTTCCGGGAGGGAGGTTTAATACTTTATCTTCTCCTTTTTTCCCGGTTTTATTGGCGCCGCTTCCATTGGCTCCTTTTTCAGCGCGAATAAAGGGTTCAAATTTAAAATCGATCAAGGAGTGGCAATCTTTGTTACTGGTTAGAATAATACTGCCCCCATCACCGCCATCGCCGCCGTCCGGTCCACCTTTGGGAATATATTTTTCTCTTCTGAAACTGGCACAACCATGCCCCCCTTTCCCCGCAATAAAGGTCACAACTGCACTATCGACAAACATAGCGGTGTAATCGTGGTGATATACCTGGCCTCCCTAAGGGCCGGTTCTTAATAGAAATGTGAATAAAGGTGTTAATGTTAATGGGCTTCAACCTCTACAAATTTCCTTTTATTCCTGTCAATAAATCGCACGACACCGGAGGCCAGGGCAAACAGGGTGTCATCTTTTCCGATCCCCACATTTTTACCGGGTTTAAATTTTGTTCCTCGCTGCCTGACAATAATAGAACCTGCGTTTATATGCTGACCGCCAAAGGCTTTTACGCCCAGGCGTTTGGAAATACTGTCACGTCCGTTTTTGGCGCTGCCGCCGGATTTTTTATGTGCCATTATTCTTTCTCCTTTTCCTTATCGGGTTTTTTCCCCTTTGGCTTTTTGGTTTGCGTCCTGGTCTGCTTTTGCTCCTGTGCTTTTGTCTTTGTTGGCGCTGCTTTTTTTGCCGGTGTCCTGGAGGGTTTTGCTTTCTTTAATTTTGTTTCCGGCTGCTTTTCTTTTTTTGCCTGGGTTTCCGGTGCTTTTGCTTTCTTTGCTTTTGTTTCCGGCTGTTTTTCTTTTTTCGCTGGTGTTTTCGGTGGTTTTGCTTTCTTTACTGGCGCTTCTTTTTGAGCCTGTTCTTGTTTTGGTTCTTCACTCACAGCTTTGTCTTTGGGGGTGGTGATTTCAATCTTCTCGATTTGGATGCGATGAAGTTGTTGTCTGTGGCCCAGAGTCCGTTTGAAGTGCTTTTTCGACTTTTTCTTGAACACAATAATTTTGGGGGCTTTAAACTCCTGCAAAACCTTCGCCTGGATGCAGGCATCCTTAACAAAGGGCTGACCAATAAGCAGTTCTTTGTCGTTTACCAACAGCACACTGTCAAAATTGATGGCATTATCTTTAGAAATTTTGTCTTTGTCTAACAGTTCCACTTCAAGTACATCGCCTTCTTCAACTTTATATTGTTTACTGCCTGTCTCAAGAATTGCAAACATAATTTTACTCCTCTTTGTGATAAGATGCTTTATACCATAAAACAGAGATCAAGTCAAATAGAATTTTAAAATCCCAGGAATTCTAATTTTGGCCTTAAGCGAAAGAAATTTTAAAAGG
>CP070627.1:4932382-4941789 GCA_020355945.1 Candidatus Aminicenantota bacterium
GGTATGGGCCAATGCAGATACCTGCCATTGACTGACAGACTCAATATCCGGTATCTTGACTTTGAAAGACGCTTTACCTTGTGCATCCGTAATTACCCTGGGTTGTGAATAAAGAGTCCCGGGAGAAAATTGACGCGCCAATACCTGGTCATCGGTCCCGGGTTCTAACGGCTGGGATTTTTCCCGGCTGTCCTGTTCCTCATGGGCAATTTTCGGCAGCAAAGATACCTGCAGCGACTCCCGCGCAGCCCCTTTAAACGGTTTGTAATAAACAATTCCCAGGAATAGGGGAAGAATACAAACAGCGATCACCACAAGGGTTAAGAGCACGGTTCGTTTATTTCGGCTGCGCAAAAGATGGATACCATACACGCCAAATACCAATGGTATCAATATACTTGAGATCAGCGGCAATAATGGGACAGTACCGGACTTTCCCGCACCAGGATAACCTGAAAAGAAATCCATCACTCCCTGGAAGGTTACCATGTAGAGAATAAATAGGAGAATTGCCCAAAACAAATATGTTTCCTTGTTCTTTATCGAATAGAAAAGAATGACTAACCCCAGGATTACAATGATGGTTAATAGGTAAGCCTGGAAGACCTGGAATTGCTTTTTCTTTAATAAGGTGTTTTTCAAGTTTTGCTGCGTAGAGTTTATACCGGTGAATTCCCCGGTACGATAAAAAGCGGGTAATTGAGATGCCAGCATGACAGTACTGATTTGCTGTTTGTCCCGGGGCGTAAGTGATATGTTTTCATTCTCTTGCCAGAGTAAATGGGGAAACGTGAACCCGGCCTGACGAACGTTAGGTGCCAATAGACGTCGATCAATGTTGTAATAAAAGTTTTCATATTCGAACCCGGTTGGATTCATGGCGGGATTGGATTCATCCAGGATATTGATGCCCAGGGCAGTTGGACATCCCTTTCCTTTCTGCCTGGTGAAAACATTTATAGAAGCCTCCTGTCCCGGGTAATACTTTTTTTTATCCGGTTGGATGGCCAGTTCAATTTGATTGTCCTGGTCAGGCTGCACAATTACTTTTTTCATATCCCATAAAACAGGTGAACCTGGTTTTGTCTTTTTCATTGTGGTCCGGGCACAGCAGGTCAATGTACCTGCCATGTTGTCCTTGATTTGCAGTTTTAAATGACTTTTTCCATTGACCAATTCTGTGTCTTTGGTGAGTATGACCTGGTTGTCCTTTAAAAGGTCCAGGTAAACATGCCCCGGGCTTCGGGTGGATAACATGGTGAGTTCGATGGTTTCCCCCACCTGGTATATGGATTTTCCCGTGCGCAGAAGAATGCTTTCCTGTTGATTCTCCTCCGGGGAATAATGCCATACTTTTTCCCCGATATTCCCATGGTTGTCCCGGGCTTGCAAATGTAATAAGTCGTCTTGCTGCCGGGGAGGAATATTGAGTTTTAATTCCCCGATTCCCCATTGGTTGGTTTGAAGGGTTTGATTATTTTTGGTATTTTTGGGGTTTCCGTCAATCCATGTTTCTATTTCCAGTTGACAGGCAGTGGGGGTTCCATCCGGGTAGGTGGTGGCAATGTAAATGGTATTTTCCAGGCCTGGTTTGGGTTTCCCACTTTCCGGGACCAGTTGAATGAGAAGGTTATCCCGGGCGATGGGAATGGAGTGAGTGATTTTTTCAAGTTGGAAAGAGGGGTCTTGAACGGTGATTTCCACATTCACCCGGTAGAGTAAGTCCGGTGATTTTTTATTGATGGGATTTTTTTTATTATTGGCAAGTTGATACTCAAAGTTAAACATTCCCCGGGAATTGGTGAGCCCGTTAAATTCTGCCAGTTTTTCAAATTTATCTTTTTGAGTTTTGTAGAGGGCAGCCCTCACGTTACCCTGTGCCACTGGTTTTCCCACAAAGTAGGCGGCTTTTACCTGGCCTTTTATATTTTGTCCGGGTACGTACCAGGCTTTGTCCGTGGTGCAGGCAACGTTGAATTGTGGGGGTGCGATGTCTGAGACACGAACTTTTTTCTCTTGCCAATAATTCCCGACATTGACCTTGATGGTATATATCCCTGTATTGATCCGGTCACCCAATGTAAAGTCAGCGTCAGCAATGCCATAATTGCACGTTTCCAGCTCCTTATTAAATACCCTGTTTCCACCCGGTTCATAAACCTGGATATTTACCTTCTGCTGATTAACGGCATTGGAATTCTCAAACACCAGTCCCCGGATATACATGGTGTCCCCGGGACGATAGAGTGCTTTATCGGAAGTCAAAAAGATTTTAACTCCTTTTCTTACGGTTATGGGTATTAAAACCTTATCGTGACCGATAGGAGAACGAACGTTCACCCTTAATTCACAATCGCCTTCAAAGCCTTCGGGTACTTTGAACCGGATATCCGGCGAGCCATTGACATTGGTCTTACCCTGGAAAAGTTGTTCTTTACGGTTTGTTTTCCTATTTTTTAGTGCGATTGATACACTTGCGTCTTCCACGGGGTCCAGGGTTTTACGTTCCAGGCTGATTATCCTTAATGAAGAATCACTGCCGGCGATAAGCTGTCCGGGGTGATAAACCATGGTTTGCAGGGGACTGATGAATTTTTCACGGTTATAGTTATAGATAGAATAGACACAGGCAATGCCAATCAACAGGATAACCAGGACCAGGAAAACTTTCCGGTGTTTTTTTAGTTTTTCATAAAGTTCCTTTAGGTTCATTTTTCTTCCCTCCTTTTATTTTTTTAGTTTTATTTTTTTTTATTCGATTCGAAAAATGCGTACTTTGCCCCACACGTTGGGGCATGGCATTCCACCGACACTGGCGGAGTACCAGGTTCTTATTTGCTGTCCCTTTGTGGCTTTAAAGGAAACAAATGCATTTCCGATGCCATGTTTCCACGGTCCTTTGGTATATCGTTTCGATCCCCTGCGGAGCTTCCCATTAGGGTTCTCGAACAAGATACCCACTGCCACATCGATAACAATTGGAATCCCTTGAATTGCTATAGACACCCGGTCCGGGATGATTTCTACCTGGAAGGTTCCTTTGGCTGGCATTGTGTAGTCGAATCCATTGGCCTGGGCTGGGTTTGAACCTGGGGCTGCATATTTGATCACCACTCGCCGTTCATAAGTCATCTGGTCAAATTGTGCATGGTTAACGAAGGTCAAAAATAAGATCAATATGATTATCAAACCTTTTTTTCTTTCCATGATTCTTCTCTTTTATATTTTAGCCGCGAAGTTCCACGAAGAGGCACGAAGGAAGAGTTTAACAATGCGGCCTCTGGCCGTCTTCGTGTTCTTAGCGGCTAATTCTTTCATTTTTTCCATCATAAGTACTCCATTTCCTGGAGTTCAATATAATACTTTGCTTCAATATTTAAGACAGGGATTTGCAAAAGCCCTCTGAGTATGCCTTTTACTTTGACTTTAACTCTTTTCGGTGGGACTCCTCTTTCGGTATATATCCAGATTTCTCCGCTGCCGTCACTTATCTTGAATAAGTCATGCTGCAGCATAGGGACATCAACGACTTTTGATACATACCCTTGCAGGACACACTCCTGGTCAAAATATTTTCCCGGGTCTTTATCGATTTCTTCGATTTTAATAGTATTATCAGTTGCACTGCCGCACCCGGTTATTGATATAAAACATAAAATGATAACCCAAACGATCAACTTTCTCATTTTCTCTCCTTTTAGCCACGAAGTTACCCAAAGCGGGCAGCGCCCGCCGCCCAAGAAGGCCCTAACGGACCATCTTTCGGCGCACTGATTTGTACGCCGGGAATTACCGTTTTGTCTACCTATAGTTTATTAAATTTACGTTTCCTGCACACCTCCACACTTTATCACTCCTTATCATGGGAAAAAGATTTCGCAGCGTGCTAAAACTCTCAAATTATTATTTATTTTTTCAAAGTTCATTCCTGGCCAACCTTTTTCAGGGCCTTCATCAAACCATTGATTAATATCATTATCCAATTTGCTGTCTACTTTCAAAATTAAAAGAATCATTGGTTGAGGGTCTCTCCTGGGATTATTTCCACCATCATAAACCTGGCCTGCAAATACTTTTTTCTTAATGAAGTATTTGGGCCAGACAAGATCAATCTCCCATTTACTGATCAATTTCAACATTTGAGATTTCTTTGCCTCATTATTCAGCTCTCTACGTAATTCGAGGACACCTTGCCATGAACTACTATGACCTTTAACGGTTGCAATTGCCACCCAATAATTGGCGTTAGCATCATAGTCGAAAATCTGTGTGTTAACAAGGAAATCTTTTCGATTCTCAATGGTCTTTCCTTTCTCAGGTTTTAGAAATATCGCCTTACTTTCCCCAGCGATACAAATGTTCAAGAAAATAAAAGCAATCAGAACGGTTATCAAAAGGCTGATAAAAGATTTATTTCTTTTCATATTTACCTCCATTTTTTATTTTTATTTTAGTTTCAAATATTATTTCTCTGATTTTGAATTCCGGTGTTTTTTTTACCTTTCCGCCAGTGAAATAATCCTTAATCGTATCTTCGGAAACCATTGCCAGTACAAGTTTACCTCCCTTGAAACCCCCAGGTATAGAATAAACTCCTTTGACCTGACCACTGGAGACTTCTGCCTGAGGCCAAATATAATCATCATAATCAATAAAATAAATCCAATACATTGCTGAATCTTCAGGGGAATATGCGAACGTTTCATTGATCTCAATTTCCCCCGATGTTCCGACTTCTTTTTCTGTTCCCAGTGAAATGAATGACTGTGGTTTTCCTTCCGGCTTATCATTATAACGATTATTCAAAATTGGCCTCACCAAAAAAAGAATCAGCAGAAGCAATAAAACGATTATATATCCTGCCAATAACAGTCGGCATCTTTTCTTTAGACTCCTATTCTGGCTTTCTATATTCTTTATAGATGTGAATGGATTTTTTTCAAGGTACTTTAAAAGGTAATCAAGAAAGTCTTCTTTTAATCGATTCCATTTATCCAGCGGTATCTTTGACGGTATTTTCAAAGTTTTCTCTAATTCATCTTTTAAACGATCGAGGCCTTCTCTATCAGTTAATTTTTCTATTTGATTTTTTTCATGAATAACTCCAACGCTGCTGTAATCAATGGGTTCAACTATTAAAGGTATGACCTTTTTTGATAAAATCCAGGCTGCACCGGCTTCATTTTGACACATTTCGCTGTTTTTAAAATTTGGAGTGATAACCAAAATCACAACTTCAGCGTTTTTCAAATTGCTTTTAATGATGTCTTTGAAATTCACACCAATGGGCGGTTTGGTGCCGGCTGTTGAACTGCAAAAGATTTCTTCCATTTGTATATTTAAGCCTAGATAAAGAATAGTGTCTTCAAATTTCTCAATAATTGGTTTGTCTTCAGAAGCGTGGCTTATAAATATTTTGGGCACCGAACCATTCTTATTTCTATTTTCAATCATATTTAAAAACCGGTTTCCTATTTTTTCTTGGCAGCGCTTTGTTTCTTTTTTATAACCGGCGCCATTCTTTTAACGGGAACCCCTGATACCGCACTTATTTGCTTCAAAACCAGGGTTTGTAAAAGCTGCTGCTCCATCTGAGTGGTCTGGGCATGGTTATGAAAACATGTGTAAAATACTGTCCCATCATCGTATTTAAAAGTCACCATTATTGGTTTACCGGTTTCACGGGAGCGAAGAATGACTTTGACATCTTTCGAAACAGAATCAATCACAGCCCATATTGGTAAATCAAATATGATCCGGACTGTTTTCCCGATGGAATCCTGTAATTCCCGATCGAGAACTTCCGCTGCCATCTGGCAGGGGACGCCAATTCTCCCTTTGAAATGAATAAACCCGGGAAATGCTAAATTCACGATACCATCGGTTAGATCAGATGTATAGACACAGCCTCCTCCTTTTACAAATGTTCTCAAGGTTCCAGGGTCCGGGAAGAGAGAGGCTCCGCAATTGAAAAAAAATATATCACAGGATATAAGACTATCGGGGCCCTTATAATCTCGATACATAAGTCCCATTGCACGCAGCACCTTTCCAATGTTGTCGGAGCCGGGAGGGGAAACCACCAGCTTAATAGTGGATAAAGTAAGAGCCACATCCCGTTCCTCTTCGGTTAGATCCAGTTCCAGCCATGATGTATCAACTTCAAAATCATCGCCGGCGCCAGGTTCCATTTCCATACGGACAGTGAAATCCGTGGTCTTACCGGCTGTGACTGCTGCGTATTCTTCTTTGGGTAAAAGCTGGATACCAAATGTTTCTACCAGGTGTTTTCCAGGTGGTAGACCGGATATGATAATCCCGTCTTTGGCGTTCCCGGTTTTTTCCTTATCCCCGACAATGACCTTGAACATACCTTTGATGGGTTCAGCCGGTTTGTGGGCTTTTACGGCACGCACCTTCAGCCTGCCAAAGGTTGGTTTAAATTGAGCTTGTAAGGTTTTCTTTCTGGGAGTATCTTCATCTATGGAAAAAATAATCGGTTGATAACCTTCCATTTCCAGTTGCCATGTTCCTTTATCAATAAAATCTTTTTCAATAAGGGCAATATAGCGGCTGTTGACTTTACGAATTTTGACTGATTTTTGTTTTCCTCCTGCCGGGGTGCTGAGCGTCAGTGTTTTCCCTTTGAGGTCGGTATTAAATACCTCATCCATCACTGGAATTTCAATGAATCCAGGATCAGAGGGCCTTTGAAAAAAATAGATAATGATAATGAGCCCAGCTATGACAACCAATAAAGGCAGCAGCCATTTGAGGAAGCCGGCATTTTTGAATCCTTTAAAAAACCTCATAATTCCTCTCCTTATGCCGGATATCATGCGGCATTGCTTTAAACAATTGATTGCTCATGGTTTTTTAATTTGTTATTTTATTTTTTTTTCCTTTTCTGGAGCGCATCTATTATCCCAATCATACTTTTATAACCTTCATACTTTCTCCTGATCCCGGCTAAAAAATCACCTGTCCTGATGGAAACGTATTGATTATTGCTTTCTTTTATATTGATGTTGTTTAAAATCATCTCAAAGGGCTCCTCTTTTCCACCAATGACTGCTAAATCTTTAACCATTTTCACCAGGTTTGATACCGCTTTTTTCTCCGTATCGCTTTTGAAACACCGGGATAGCCCGAATTCTAATACTTTATGTACAGTTACGATGTCAAAACAAGAAGATATTGCTTGATAAATCTCCCTGATTTCATTTATTCCCTGGGGATGCCAATTCTCTTCCAACATCCTGACAACGTGATACTCGATGTCCGGTATGTACCGATTGTTCTCCCGGATAAACTCTTTTGCTGACGTGAACAGGACCTGCACGTATTTACTTAATGATTCTCCTTCATATCGTGTAAATATCATTGAAAAGACCTCACGAAAAAAATCCGGGCTTTCCAGGGGTGAACAGTCTTTGGTCAGGGCAGCCATAAGAATTTGCATATCATCCTCTTCCGGGTTTTGTTTTTTTTGTAGATAATTGATATACCCGGGAAAGAGAATCGAGGAGGGAATCGCATTAAATTGAAGGGCTATATTAAAGAAAAGGGACGCCGGGTTCAAAGGCTGCGCTGCTTTATGGTCCAGGTTATCCAGAAGCTGGAAGAACGCTGCCGCATCTTCGCTGCCTGCAAATGAAAATATGTCTTTCTGGTTCATTACTTTTGTCAGGTTGGCCATGTAACCGACCAGTGTACGTCGATCGAGTACGGCTGCTAAACGTGCTGCAAAGGCTTGATTGAGAGAACCTATTTTTGTAAGTATTCCATCGATGATGTTGTCGGCTTTTTCACTGGCTGTAGAAAAAATCGCCCGGGAAAAAACTTTAATAAATAAGGTTTCAAATACCTCTTCCCCTTGCTGTTTTTGCGGTAATACGGGAATATATGGATACATACTGGCTGCTATCAACAGGAAAAAAAGGAGCTTGAGACTTTCTTCTTTCATATTTTCAAAATATTTAAAACCATAGTTTAATATATCAATAATCCTGTGACCATTGATTTTATCAGCGATGGATTCAAGAAATTCCCAGGAAGGTTCCTTTTCTAAAAATATTAAATCCAGCAGCACAAGAAACAATTCCGCTTCTTTGTGCTGTTTGAGTTGTGTTAACAGTATCGCATTTTTATTAAGCTGGTGCAGTTGGGATTTATTTTGTATCAATGATAGTATTTCAAAGGCTTGTTCCCATCCGGTTATTTTCACAAATGTTAGTTTTTCGAAAAGAGTTGACATGATTGCTTCATTTAATAAAGGGATTGAAATATAAACCTTTAACAGTGGTAATAACTCTGATATTTGGCATGTTCCAGCCGCTTCCCGGAATCTTTTAGTGATACCTTCGATTTCTGTAGGATGAATAGGGCTCAACATTTGAAACAGTTGAGCCAGTTGGTTTTGAATCTCCGTACTTTCATTTGGTTTAATTCCTCTCATCCCTTTTTCGATTTGTTCTAGCATGAATTTCCTATCTTGTTCATCATTTTTGAACTCTGAGCCAATGCTGATAAGTTCCTTGTATTTGGTTTTGGTGTCCGGGATCGCATCGATTTGCATCTTTCGGTTAATATGATGGATAAGTTTTTCTGTGAGTTGCAATGCCTTTTCAAAATCCGTTTCATACAAAAGTGCGGTTTTAGTATCAATGGTTTGATGCAGTTTATTGAGAGAATCAATACCCTGTTTGAATCTTTTTACAAATAATGCGGGTAAAAAGGTCTGCCGATGGATTCTTTTTTCTCGAATATCTATTTTTTTATCTTTTATTATAATTAAAGAGCTGTCTTTATAATCCAGGGTAAGGTCTTTTACAATTTTTACCCGGGCTCTTACGCCCTGGGGACTTTCCACACACGTACAGAAGGTGATAAACTTGCGCAGGGTTCGCGGTAAAAGGAAAAGCAGTGAAAAAAGAAGTTCAATGTCGGGTTTTTCTCCTCCCCAGATAATCGTCTCTGATGGTTTGGGTTGGAGTAAGCAGGATAGGAAATCGATTAATGGTTTTTCATCGATGTTTTCTGATTCGGTTAATTGAAATGGAAATGCAGGCTCTCTTTTGGGAGGTATTTTAATGGGAGCAAGTTCGACAACTTTATCGATTTGCCCGGTGGAACCAGGTTTATGTTTTTTCAATTCTTGAAAAACAATGGTGGGATCACAATGTAGATCATTGATATATCCCGGGAATGGGATCAACAGTATACTCCTGGGAACAAAATATCTACCGCGGGCGCTCTGGACATCACTCCGATAAAAATGAGCAAAGACAGCTTCATTATCCATGCTGCCAAAATACCCGTACCCATTCTCGAAAATTTTGGCCCAGGTTTCGGGAATCTGCCCAGGGGAGGTAAAAGCCTCCAATTGGTAACATTTTTCCTCTAAA
>CP070627.1:4941889-4943688 GCA_020355945.1 Candidatus Aminicenantota bacterium
TCCCATTCTTTTTTACATACGCAGGTTAGTTGGTCAAAGGCATTGGTGTTCAGGGTTCGATTGTATTGGCGAATGGCTTCCATAACCGAATTGCTGCACTTATCACAGTTATAAGGCACCACTTTAGGAGAAGGGAAAAATTGGAATAGACCGATAACCGGTTTTCCCGGTGGAGCAGTGGATTTTACCACCTCCAGGATACTCCACAGCCATGGAGTACGGTACAGGTTTTGATCGGCAAGATATTTTACCAGGGTGTAATCTTGAACTGTACAGGCTTCCAAAGAGACCGTGTGAGAACCGGCTGCGAACGCATAGTTAATGGTTTCCACCGCATGGTCCACCGCTTCTTTTTCGGTTAGAAACGGGGGTTTGAGCAGGACGTAGGTGCGCAGATGGAGCTCCTTAGTAATAATTTCTGCTGCCCGCGCATATTGGTTCAATATAAACCCTTTATTGACGCAAACCCTTCGATAAAAATCATCCTTTATTTCCAATCCCATCGCGATTTCAACATGCTTACCCGGTACCAGGCGTTTTATTTCCTTAATCTTCTTTTGGGTAACAAACTCCGGCCGGGTTTCCAGGACCAACATTTTAATAGCGGAATCCTGGTTGATGGTTTCTAAAATTTTTTTCATAGCTGCTTCGGGCATTTCATTGTCATTAAGAAATGACCCGTTATTATAAAGATTCAATAAGGGATATTGATTAAAATCAATGGTTTTAAATTCAGAAATAAACTGGTGATAAAATTCTTGTGCTGAGATTTTCCCTGTTCTTCTTGTTTGTTTTGCCAGGTGGCCGCACATGGTACATCCGTTTCCATCTTTCAATGCCCATTCACAGCCGTTTGACATCAAGTACATCACCGCTCGTTTATAATTTTTCCCTTTAAAATTTTCTTCCCGGATTTCTGTAGGCACCGGCACTTTAGCCGTACTATAGTTTTCTTCGGGGATTTGCTGATGAAGGGAACCCTGTAAATCCGATATATATTTATAATATTGAGATTTCTCCCCGCTGAAAGGGGTGTTTTCCAGTCCTCCCAGCCATTTTTCGATATTAGTCCCAATGATTTTTTTCATTAGATTTTAAAAGATGGATTAGTTTATTTTTCTACTTCTATAGCAACACTTTCTTCAGCGCCCTGGATTGAATTGATGATCCCATATTTATTATCAGCAGGCAGGACCCGTACCCAGGCACCGCCGTATCGGGAACCAAAAACAAAAAGCCCCCAGACCGCAATATGTTCACAGCAGCCATTATCACCCCTTTGAAATAAATAAGAACAGGATTGAACATATTCCTGTATTAACCAATTTTTTTCTTTAAATGCTTTATTGACCACTTTTTTCCATTGATCACCAGGCGTATTCTTCCCTGCATGTATGCCCACGCCGCTAATTCCCATGCATGGTTTTAGTACCAGTCGCTCTTTATTGGAAAAAACAAATTCTTCTAATTTTACTTTATCAGTTCCGTAAGTGACTTCACCAATCATTGTTTTACGGGTCCAGGGAATATACTTTTTTATCACTTCCCGTTCTTCCAGGCTAAAGATATCGGAATCTTCATGTTGGGAGAGCAGTGCCAGGTTTAATTTACTTGACATTAATTTTGTAACCGGGCCATTATATAAACATATATTTCCCGATTTAAAGACTTTAAGTATTTCTTCGGGTAAAACACCATGATACATTTCCATCAAAACATGAATCCGTTTGTTTTTATAAAACAGGCACTCATCAGCAGTATTTAAATGACGATAATCACAAAATATGACTTCTCCTTTC
>CP070627.1:4943788-4950725 GCA_020355945.1 Candidatus Aminicenantota bacterium
TTCCAAAATGAACTTGATTTTCAAAAAAATGGGGGTTACCGGAACCAGGACTATTGACTTTATTCAATATTTACTCTAATATATCCTCTTATAAAGAGGTGAAGATGAAATTATTCAATAATAGAAAAAGAGTACTCCTTTATCTAATGATCGTTATTGGGGGAATATTTCCTATTGTTTTCTATGAGATTTTTATGGCCAGCGCGCCCACTATAACGCCCCGGGAGGCCCTGGAATTGTTAGAAAAACCGGGATCGAACGCTGTAATTGTTGATGTCCGCACTCCCCAAGAGTTCAAGGATAACCACCTGTACGGTGCAAAAAACTGGCCTTATGAAAGTATTATGGCATTATCATCGCCGAAGGACGTCCCGGGACAATTTGCCGGAAAGCATCTGCTGCTCCTCTGCAACAGTGGGATAAAAAGCTCGTTAGCTGTCCGCAGGCTTCAAAAACTGGGGGTTACCAACGTAACTAATATACATGGTGGTATGCAGCAATGGCTGGCGAGTGCTAAAGCCCCTTACAGCATGGAAATCTACAAGATTGCAAAGGATTCCGGGGAGACCAGGAATTTCGTTTTTCGGGAAATGCCCATTTATAAACAATGGATTGTAATCATCTATGGTTTTGTAATAAAACCCGCTTACATGCTGCTGAGCCTGGTGCTTATTATCATTTTATGGGGAGCCCGGTCGCCTGATCTCAAGGCAATTAAATGGGGATTGGCCTTTTTCCTGGTGGGGGAAGCTGCCTGTTCGGTAAACTATTATATTTTCCAGAATACCTCTTACCTGTCTGAGTATTTACACAGCTTTGGCATGGTGGTAAGCTTCGGTTTTATTACCTTTGCCTTATTAGAGGGCATGGACCGGAGGATAATAAAGTTTAGCGATATGGAGCAGAAATGTGCTGCCCTGGGTCTTTGTCGTGCCTGTTTTAAATACACCGAGGTCCCTTGTGGTCTTAAGCGGCTCTTCCTTTTCTTCACACTGGCAGGTATTGTCCTGGCTTTCATTCCCCTCACCGGGGTCCCCCATTGGGTCTCCTACAACACACATATCCTGGGAACACTTTACAACTATTCTCACCCGATTATCTACCAGTTATTTGAATTTCGGTTGTGCCCGATTATTGCCATCCTCCTGTTTTTCATTGCTCTTTTTATCCTGTTAGTCAAGAAAGAGGACCCGGTCACTCCGGCAAAGGTATTCTTTTCCGGGGGTATAGGATATATGAGCTTTGGTGTCCTCAGGTTTTTTCTCCATGCTTCTTATCGAGATGATCTTTTATGGAGTGCTTTCTGGGAAGAGGCCACCGAACTGGTGTTTGTCGCTGCGGTAGGAATTACATTGTGGATTTTTCGACATAAGCTGCTCAAGAAAGAGAAAGTGGGTTAAATTACTTTTCAAGTTTTCGTGCCGCCACTACTTTTCCTTCTTTAACCAGGCCTAAACCTTGCTGCTTCAAGATCAAATCCAACGCCTGGTCCCAGGGAACATTAACCAAACGAACCGTCACCTTGCCACTAACCCCCGGATCAATAACCATATTCAAATTGTACGTTTTGGCAAAAAAAAGCAGCACATTTTTTAAGTCTGCATCGCGGAATATAAACGTCCCGGGTTTCCCATGGTATTTTTTAGGTTCACCCGCTATCATCCGCTTTTGTTTTGATTTGGGTTCGGTTTCAGACCTGGCTTTAGGTTTAGCCTGGGATTTGGATTCCGCAGGTTCCGCGGATTCCGCAGGTTCCGCGGATTCCGCGGATTCCGAAGATTGGGTTTGCTTTTTCTTCTCCTTCTCAGTATCAGCAGTTAAAGCCCCCGGAGTAAAGACCGAAAAAACAACGCATATAAGCAAAAAGAAAATAAAAAAACCATATCCTGGATGTTTCATGCTATTTCTCCAGGATGATACCCGGTGTGATCATCCATTCTAATTCCCAATCCTGGTTTTCACCCGAAAGACAAAGGATCCCGGCATTTTTAAAACGGATAATCTCTATCTTTTGATTTCCTGCTAAAAGCCTGGAAGCCAGGCGGGAAAGATGGGGTAAATGCCCCACCAGGATAATCGAATCTTGATCCGCTGTTTCGATTTTTTGTATAATAATAGAGATATCATCATTAGGCGCCAGTCCCTCACATGTTTCCATTTGCACGTCGGCACCCAGGGTTTCTTTGAGGATTTCAGCGGTTTGTTCCGCCCGTTTTTTACCGCTGTGCCAGATTAAGCCGATTTCTCTTTTTAATTCCTTGAAAAAAGCGGCTGTTTTCTTGATATTTTTAGCCCCTTTATCCGTTAACGGACGTTCAGGGTCTTCTTGCTTGCTTTTTGCTTCCCCATGCTGTATCAAATAAAGCACCATTGGTTACCTCCCAATTTTCCCCTATATTCTACCCCTTTTAAAGCAAAAATTCAAGTTTGTAATTTGGAATTTGTAATTTGGAATTTCCAGGCAAAGCATTGTTTATTTTGGGCTTTGCCTGGTGGGGGGGTTGAAAATAAATCTTTATTTGTGTATAGTAATTTCTTACATTAAAAAAGAAAAGGAGGTACACCAATGAAATTGAAAATATTGATTATGGTCATTTTGTTTGCTTTATCTTCATTTGTCTTTGCTGAAAAGACAGAAGAACCCACACCGATTTTAAAAGCAGGTGATGTCAAACACTTTATTAAGACTTTCCCACTGCTTAAAGAGGAGTTTAAAAAATTCGAGGTCAAATACGACGGCAAATCCGGAACTGTGACATACCCGGAAGCCCTAAAGGTCAGTGAAGAGTTCTTAGGGATTTTAAAGAAACACGGTTGGGATGAACATTTTTTCGCAAAAGCAGCAACTATTTCCCTGGGGTATAGTTCCATTGTATACAAGAAAGAAGTAAAAAAAGCAGACCCTCAATTTGAAAAATCCATAAAGGAAATCGAATCAAACCCAGCTCTTTCCGAGGCCATGAAAAAACAACTGATTGAACAATTGAAATCGGTTAAGGGCATAATGAAAAGCCAGCAGGATGTATTTAAGAAAAAGATCCATAAAGCTGATCTGGATTTAATCAAACCCCATATCGAGGCACTCAAAAAAATGTTCGAAGAATCATAGTTTTAGTGAGGAGGCATTTGGAGGTAGTTGATGACCGATGAAAGCCATGAAAAGGAAACGTTGTACAAAGAAGTTGCCAGGTTAATGAAGGAGCGCAAGCATTGTGTGGCCTTGACAGGGGCGGGGATATCTGCTGAAAGTGGCATCTCCACCTTCAGGTCCAGGGGTGGTCTCTGGGAAAAATATGACCCGGCAATATATGCTTCCATTGAAGTTTTCAGGAGGGACCCTTCAAAATATTGGACTATTCGCGGTGATTTTATCAGGAACTATAATCAATACAATCCCAACAATGCCCACCTGGCCCTGGCTGAGCTGGAGTCTATGGGAATCGTGCGCAGCGTGATTACCCAGAATATCGATGGCCTGCATAAAAAAGCCGGGAGTAAGCAGGTGATAGAAGTACATGGCAGTATCCGGGAAATCAACTGCCTCAAGTGTCACAGGCAATACATTGCCCCGGATGTTCCTGATGGCACACCACCCTATTGTGAAAGCTGCGGTGGTGTTTTGAAACCCAATACGGTGCTCTTCGGGGAACAGCTCCCCTGGGATGCCTTAACCAAAGCCCAGGATGAGTCAGCCATGTGTCATGTCATGTTGGTCATTGGTACCTCGGCCAATGTCTACCCGGCCGCTGCTCTACCGGACCTGGCACGACAAAATGGGGCAAAAATAGTTGAAGTCAACCTCGAACGAGCATTTCACCGGGTAGACTACTTCTTAGGTGAAAAGGCCGGAACAGCGCTTCCCAAACTGGTAAAAGAGATAAAAGCACTAACTGAAAAATAGGAGTGAAGATACATGAAAAGGCACTAAACGGATAAACGGGGTGGTGTTGATGAACATAAAGGATTATGATCCCTGGCAATCGCCTGAAAACCCTTTTGATTACAGGGCGCTGATCAGAACTACCGATGGCATTGGGAAAATTCCTAAGGAAAAGTTGGGCACTAAGATAGCAATCATTGGTGCCGGCTGTTCCGGATTGTGTGCGGCGTATGAATTGATGAAAATTGGGCTGCATCCGGTGGTATATGAGTCGGCCGCGAACCCTGATGGAAGCTGCCGGATTGGCGGACGGGTGTATTCGTATCGATTTCCTGGTGATCCCAACGCCATTGCTGAGATCGGTGCCATGAGATTCCCTCTCACGAGCCGAACCCTGGTTTACTATATGGATCAATTTGGAATTGATTACAGCCAACCATTCCCGGACCCGCTGTTAGTACCCACCACACTCTACATTGAAGGAGAAAAATACTTTATCCCGGTGGGCGGCCCTCTACCGCCTGCCATACAGAAAGCAGCAGATGCATGGAAGGCAGTTGTTACCCCCCTGGTGAAAAAAATGGCCAGGGCTTGGGATAACCCAACTTTGAGGAGCCAACAATGGCAAAAATTCGTGGAACAATATGCCAATAAGAGTTTTTTTGAAGTCCTTAATGAACATGGGCTGTCAAGACAGGAAATCAAATTGTTTGGCTCTTTGGGCCTGGGTACTGGCGGCTTTGATTCCCTATATCAAATCAGTTTTATTGAAATACTGAGAGTCGTAACCTGTAAATGGGAATCCGATCAGAGGCTGATTAAAGGTGGTGTGGACCAGGTTCCCATGAATTTTTGGACCCGGGCCCGACATTGCGTTCATTGGGAAGAAACCAGTGTGAAGCAATTGAATAACGGTCAGCCGCTTCCTGCAGTTAAAGAAATATATACTCCACCTGATCCGGTGGAAAAAGTCTCCATTACCGACATCAATGGCAATACCCAGCAATTCGATGCTGTGCTGGTAAGTTGTTCGCTTCGGGCTTTAGAGATGGATATCAAGGTCAATCGATACACGTTTTCAGATGAGGTATGGGCGGCTGTACAGAATATCCATTTGATATGCGCCGGAAAAGTGTTTGTCCGAACCAAAACCGCCTTTTGGAAAGATCAAAACCCTGCTTCCACCCTTAACTGCACAATTACGGATGAAGCCACTCGGGGGACTTACCTGTTCGACTTTGACAATACCCCCTCCGGGGTAATTTGTTTAAGTTATGTCTGGGGCGATTCATCTGTGAAATTTAATGGCCTGGACCATGAGGAACGAGTCCAAACTTGCATCCGTACACTTAAAAAAATTTATGGAAGAGATTTGATCTCCCATCAAATTGCTGAAAGTGTTAGCTTTTTCTGGGAAGCAGCCAAAGGATATAATGGAGCATTTAAGCTAACTTATCCTGGTCAGTATGAATATCAACAGGCGTTGTATCTTCAACCCTTCACTCCCTCTTCACCCTTTCATAACGGAGTATTTTTAGCCGGTGACACCACCTCCTGGGCCGGCGGGTGGATTGAGGGAGCTCTTCATAGTGGTTTGGATGCAGCAATAGCGATTATTCATCGACTTGGAGGAACTGCTCATCATGAACCTGGTGCACAGTAGGAAAATTTCAATGTTTTTTATTGAAATATGCTCCCATTTCAGATAAAATTGTTCTATGAAACTTTTTAAAGATAATCTTATTACCATGGGACAAGGTACTCCCGTGGTCCTGCTTCATAGTTCAATGAGTTCCAAGCTCCAGTGGTACAGGCTCATGCAAACCATGAGCAGGGATCATTTGATGATTGCCGTGGATTTTTATGGGTGCGGTGGTTCTCCTTTTCCCTCTAACCCGGAGACCTTTAGCCTCGGCCATGAAATAGCATTGGTGGAATCTCTTTTAGAGGGGCTTATTCCAGGGGGTAAGCCGTTTCACATTGTTGGCCATTCCTATGGCGGAGCCGTGGGACTGCGTTTTACTTACAAAGCCCGGGAACGAATTCTCAGCTTAACTTTATTTGAACCTGTAGCCTTCCATTTGCTGCGGGGAACCGATGAAGAGGTCCTGGCTAAAGTTATCCAGTTACAAGAAACGGTAAACAATTATATAAAACAAAATAATTACGCTGCTGCAGCGGAATATTTTATCGATTATTATAATGAAACCGGGACCTTCGCCAGTTACCCAAAAGAGATGCAGGACTTACTTTGCGTAAGTGCAAAAAAATTACCACTGGGCTTTCAAGCTTTAGTAGAAGAAGCGTTATCTCTTGAGGATTACAGGAATATAAGCATCCCGGTTTGCCTGGTTACCGGAGGGCAGAGTCCCATTAATTCACGGCGCCCTGCTGAATTGTTAGCGGATTATCTACCCAATTGTCGTTGTCACGTTGTCAACGGCGGCCATATGGTCCCCCTTACACAGCCTGAGTTGGTGAATCCCATCATCGAATCCTTTATCCGCCGCCACTCGGTGCAGGGACCCTGTTAGCAGTGGCCTTTCAACTGGTTTCTCAAATTTAGAATTTCTCGGACCACCCTATAAAATCAGGCACCGTCCCCGATAAACGTAATGAAAAGCTTTTGCGGATGCTTCACGGGGCATGTTTCACGTTTTCTCGAAAAGAGCCCCCCTTATGGGGTGCCCGCGCCGCGGATCCGCCGGAGGCATTTAATCAGTTGACATTCAATAAAGAATCCATTATAACATTAACGCATGTATTTTAATTTTGAATGAGGTATAAGGGAAAATGCAAAGAAAATATATTTCTTTTTTAACTCCCGAAAGTGAACCCTTTGACCCTATTTCACTGGCACATGAGACAGAAGAGATTGTATCTCGAAAGAATGCCAGGAAATACACTGATTTCTATTGCACTGGGGTATATGGGGGGATTTCTACGGGTTATGCGGTGGGCTGCTGTTTAAGATGTGTATTTTGTTGGGTGGATTGGTCAAGAGATTTTCCTTTGGATACCGGTGACTTTTTCACACCTGACCGGGTGTTCCGGCAA
>CP070627.1:4950825-4970640 GCA_020355945.1 Candidatus Aminicenantota bacterium
GGGGGTCCAGGGGGGGCAGTTTTTACAAAAAGCGCCCCCCCTGGCCGCCGGAGGCAAAAGATATACAAAACCGGTGATTTGGCGCGGTGGTTAGCTGATGGGAATATTGAATTTCTAGGCCGGATTGATTTACAGGTCAAGATCAGGGGGTTTCGCATCGAATTGGGAGAAATCGAAGCCCGGTTATTAACACATGATTTGATCAAAGAGGCGGTGGTCATCGACTTATGGACAGATAGCGGAGAAAAGTATTTATGCGTCTATATCGTATCCCAGGAACCTATTGATGTATCTGAAGTGAAGGACTTTCTTTCAACTGGTTTGCCTGATTACATGATACCTTCTTATGTTGTGCCAATAGATAAAATTCCACTTACCATCAGTGGTAAAGTGGATAGAAAATCGCTGCCAGCGCCTGGGTTTATTGGGTCTGAGGAATATGCCGCACCAGGTACTGAAATCCAAAAGAAATTAGCAGCAATATGGTCAGAGGTGCTTCATATTGACAAGACCAATATCGGTATTCATTCCAACTTTTTTGACCTGGGGGGCCATTCATTAAAAGCGACGATACTGACGGCAAAGATTCATAAGGAATTGAATGTAAAAGTGCCGTTGGCAGAAGTATTTAAGCATCAGACCATAAAAGGATTGTCATGGTATATCGGGGACCTGGAAGAAAACCTATATGCCGGTATAGAACCTGTAGAGAAGCGGGAGTATTATGCGCTGTCATCAGCCCAGAAGCGGCTCTATTTCCTCCAGCAATTAGACCTTGAGAGCACCACTTACAATATGCCGTTGATTTTACCGCTGGGTAAAGATTTAGAGAAAGATAAGCTTGAATTGACATTAAAGAGATTAATCGCCAGGCATGAGAGTTTACGGACATCCTTTGAGTGCGTGAACGAAGAACCGGTACAGAGGATCCAGGGAACAAATTACAAATTACAAATTACAAATTACAAGAAAATTACAAACTCTAAATTACAAATTACAAACATAATCAAAGATTTCATAAGGCCGTTTGATTTGTCTCAGGCTCCGTTAGTGCGTTCAGGTCTTATCAAACTTCCCGGGGGGCATCATATCTGGATGGTGGATATGCATCATATTATATCAGACGGGACCTCTCATATGATTCTTGCCGACGATTTTATGGCCTTGTACAGCGGGAAGGAATTGAAGCCGCTTCAGCTTCATTACAAGGATTTTTCCCAATGGCAGAATCGTTTATTTGCGAGCGGTGAGCTCAAAGCCCAGGAGGACTACTGGCTGGAATTGTTTTCCGGTGAGATTCCCAGGTTGGAACTGCCCATTGATTTTAAACGGCCCGAGGTATTTACCTTTGAAGGCAGCAGGTATGCATTTATGCTGGAGAGGGAAGACGCTTTAGCGTTTAAAGCATTGGGTAACAAGAATGGGGCGACGCTTTATATGAATTTTCTTGCTGCCTTGAATACACTTTTTTATAAGTACACGGGCCAGACAGATATTATTATCGGTGGTGTTATTGCTGGCCGACCCCATGCCGACCTTTATTACATCATCGGTATGTTTGTCAATACCCTGGCCATGAGGAACACCCTCAAAGGAGAAAAAACCTATGAATCCTTTTTGAAAGGAGTGGCTGCCAATAGTATAAAAGCGTTTGACAACCAGGACGTGCAATTCGAGGGATTGGTAGATAAACTCAACCTTGAGAGAGACACCTCCAGGAATCCTTTATTTGATATTACCATGGTGGTTCAGAATTTCAGGATGCCGGGCCAAAGGGACCTGGAAAGTGAAAATAATCAACAGTGGGAGGTGTTACCCTTAGCGGATGAAGATTCTCCTGTCATCGACTATAAAACCACCACTGCCAAATTTGATATGACATTCCTGGTTCATGAAATTGGAGACGATATTTATGTCAATATCGAGTACTATACCGGTATATTCGAAGAAGAGACCATCCACCGCCTGGAGTCACATTTTAAACAGGTGATTAAAGCGGTCATTAATGATCCTTTGATAAACTTAAAAGATATTGAAATTATTTCACCGGAAGAGAAAGAAGAGATACTTTATACCTTTAATGATACGGCCCGGGATTATCCAGGGGATAAAACCATTGACCGATTATTTGAAGAACAGGTGGAGAGAAGCCCGGACCGAGCAGCACTGATAGGGAATTGTCAATTGTCAATTGTCAATTGTCAATTGTCAACGGAAATTTTAGTCACTTACCAGGAATTAAATGAGAAATCCCATCAACTGGCGCAGGCGTTAAAAGAAAAAGGTGTCCGGCCTGATACCATTGTTGCTATTATAGAGGGACGAACCCTGGAGATGATTATCGGTTTATTAGGGATATTAAAAGCAGGCGGCGCCTATTTACCTATTGATCCCCAATACCCGGAAGAACGAAAAAAATACATGCTGGCAGAAAGTGGAGCAACGTTTGCCCTTGATGCGATCTCCTCAACCTCAACCTTAACCTTAACCTCAACCTCAACCTGCCAGGTTAGTCCTGCTCACCTGGCTTACGTTCTCTACACTTCCGGCACCACAGGGCAACCTAAAGGTGTCATGGTGGAGCACCAAAATGTGGTGCGGCTGGTGAAGAATACCAATTATGTGGAATTTAATCCCAGGGACCGCATATTACAAACCGGTGCCCTGGATTTCGACGCCTCCACCTTCGAGATATGGGGGGCACTATTAAACGGTTTAACGTTGTGTTTAATTCCTAAGGAGGAGATCATTTCAGCCAGACACTTGAAGGAAAATATACGAAAAAATAATATTACCATCTTGTGGATGACCTCACCTCTGTTCAATCAAATGGTGGAAGAGGATGTGGAGATTTTTTCAGGGTTAAGGCATTTCCTGGTGGGGGGTGATGTGCTGTCTCCCCGCCACATCAACATGCTGAAAAAACGGTTTCCCGGTTTGAAGGTAACCAATGGCTATGGCCCCACTGAAAATACTACCTTTTCCACCACTTTATTAATAGATAAGGAATACACTGAAGCCATCCCCATTGGAACACCTATTGCCAATTCCACGGTCTATATCGTGGATAATGCAGGTCATGTCCGGCCAAAGGGTTTACCGGGTGAGATTTGGGTGGGAGGTGACGGTGTTTCTCGCGGCTACCTCAACAATCCGGAGTTAACAGCAGAGAAATTTGACCATGATAGAAAAACCGCCGGAGGCAAATTGTACAAAACCGGTGATTTGGCGCGGTGGCTGGCTGATGGAAATATCCAATTCCTGGGCAGAATCGATAACCAGGTAAAAATAAGAGGCTTCAGGGTTGAATTGGAAGAAATCGAAAATCAATTATCCAATCATGAAAAAGTCAAAGAGGCAGTGGTATTGGCAAAAGGAGAAAACAGCCCGGAAAAATATCTCTGTGCTTATGTTGTTCCTGGTACCGTTGATGTAGAGGAGTTAAAGGACTATCTATCCCATCGCGTGCCCCATTATATGGTGCCTGCTTTTTTTACCCCATTGGAAAAATTTCCGTTGACCTCTAGTGGGAAAATGGACAGGCAAGCATTGGCGCGGATGGGTGAATTTCACCGGCCCACTGATTCCATTGATGCGGCACCCAAAACCCGGTTGGAGAAACTCATTGCCAACACCTGGAAAGAAGCGCTTAACCTGGAAGAGGTTGGCTTATTGGATAATTTTTTCGATATCGGGGGAAATTCCATTAATCTTTTGAAAGTGCACCGTAAATTGGAGAAAGCTCTAGAGATGGATATCCCTATTGTAAAATTTTTTGAATATTCCACGATTCGTTCCCTGGCTGTTTATTTGAGGCAGGACATTGTAGGGGAGGAAGAGAAAACCGAAAGAGAGGACCAATTAAACTTAGACCTGCTCTCCGGTCCGGGAGAAGCTGTGAATAATGTGGGTACAGCAGTTATTGGTATGGCAGGGGTGTTTCCCGGGGCAAAAGACATCCATGAATTCTGGGAAAATTTAAAAAATGGTGTTGAGTCTGTTACTTTTTTTACAGATGAGGAATTGGCCAGGGTTGGTATTCCTGCTGAACTATTGGAGGATCCCAATTATGTAAGAGCCAAAGGAGCCATCGATGGAGCGGAATATTTTGATGGGTTCTTTTTTGACTATACCCCGAAGGAAGCTACCATTATGGACCCGCAGGTGCGAATATTCCATGAGTGTGTCTGGCATGCATTGGAAGATGCCGGGTATAATCCGTTTTCCTATCCTAAGCGGATTGGTCTTTATGCGGGTTCAACGTCTAATATTTACTGGGAAGCGCTGACCATGTTTTCCAGTGCGGGTCGTTTTTTCAGTGGGGTCCAGGGGACGCTGCTGAGAAATCGAGATTTCATGTGCACCCGCATCTCTTACAAATTAAATTTGAAGGGTCCCAGTTTCAGTGTACAAACCGCCTGTTCCACTTCCCTGGTGGCCATTCACCTGGCGGTTCAGGGCTTGTTAAATAGGGAATGTGAAATGGCAGTGGCGGGAGGTGTAACCATAACCGCTCTGCAAACAGTAGGCTATTACTACCAGGAAGGAATGATTGAATCCCCTGATGGTCACTGCCGAGCCTTTGACGCCAATGCCAGGGGGTTGGTAGGAGGAAATGGAGCAGGCG
The DNA here is from genome assembly GCA_020355945.1 of Candidatus Aminicenantota bacterium. The sequence continues at coordinate 4,955,453 of CP070627.1, forward strand.
TTGTGGTATTGAAACGTTATGAAGACGCCATTGCAAACGGAGACCATATATATGCCATTATTAAGGGCTCTGCCATTAATAACGACGGACTGCGGAAAGTGGGTTACACCGCCCCTAGTGTAGAGGGCCAGGCAGAGGTCATCCGTGCGGCTCAATACATGGCAGGGATTGAACCTGGAAGTATTACCTATGTGGAAGCCCACGGCACCGGGACTGAGCTGGGAGACCCGGTGGAAATAGAAGCCTTGAAAAAAGCATTTACTACCGATAAAAGGGGCTGGCAGCCCTACCCTATTAAAAAATTCTGTGGTATCGGCTCAGTAAAAACCAATGTAGGGCACCTGGATGCAGCCGCCGGTGTAACCAGTTTTATCAAAACCGTATTAGCCCTAAAACACCGGTTAATCCCCCCTACCCTTCATTTTAAAACCCCTAACCCGAAACTGGGTATAGAGAATTCTCCTTTTTATGTGGTTTCCCGGTTGACAGAGTGGAAGGTGGATGGACATCCGCGCCGGGCCGGGGTCAGTTCATTGGGAATCGGCGGGACCAATGCGCATGTAATACTGGAAGAAGCCCCTATTGCGCAAGGCGCAGAGCGCACGGCGCACGGCGCATTAAGTCAAGGTAGGGGTGGGGTTTCCCCGCCTACAAAATCAAGGGAATATCAATTAATTCTCCTCTCTGCAAAAACCAAATCCGCATTGGATAAGGTTACTCAAAACCTGGTGAACCATTTCAACAACAATTCGAGTATTCATCTTAAGGATGCCGTTTATACCCTCCAGGTGGGTCGAAACCCCTTGCCATATAGGAAAATGGTGGTATGCACCACTGTAAACGATGTGGTGGAGGCATTGTCTGCAATACCCAAAAGTAAACAAAAACGCGCCCAAACCTTTTTTACTAAAACAGAAAACCCACCGGCCATATTTATTTTCTCTGGCCAGGGTTCCCAGTATGTGAACATGGGATTGGGATTGTACCAAACCCAACCGGTGTTCCGTGAAGAGATGCACCGATGTTTTGATATTGCGAAATCCATTATGGGTTATGATCTAAAAGAGATTCTTTATCCTGGTGATTCGGTGAGTAAGGTGAGTGAGGAAAGCAGTGTGGGTTCTGACAAAAGCAGCCAAACTGTCGTCATACAGTTGTTGATTTTCATCTTTGAATATGCATTGGCAGCATTGTTAATGAAATGGGGAATTGGGCCCACAGCAATGATGGGGTACAGCCTGGGGGAATATGCTGCTGCTTGTATATCCGGGGTTCTTTCCCTGGAAGATGCCTTAAGGCTGGTGGCAGCCAGGGGAGAATTGATCCAAACCACACCCGAAGGTGCCATGTTAAGTGTTCCCCTTAAGGAAAAAGAAATAAAACCACTGTTAAATAAAGATCTATCATTGGCCATTGTTAACGGCCCCTCCTGTGTTGTGGCCGGTTCGACTGCTGCCATCAATGCCTTTGAAAACCAAATGAAAAAAAAGAGATTATTATGTACCCGGATAAATATTTCTCATGCCATCCATTCCCTATTGATGCATCCCCTTCGAGAAAAATTTGAAAACAAAGTAAAAGAAGTAAAATTGAATAGGCCCCGGATCCCTTTCATATCTAATGTAAGCGGTGATTGGCTTACTGGTGAGGAAGCAGTGGACCCCCACTATTGGGCAGAACAATTGTGTGCCCCTGTCAGGTTCTCTGATGGCATCAACCAATTATTAAAAGAGGAAAATGCGATTTTTATCGAAATAGGGCCTGGAAGGGTTCTGGGTAACATCATCCGGCAGCACCCGGATAAGAAACCCGGTCAAATGGTGCTCAATCTTGCCAGGCATCAACAGGAGAAGGTGTCGGATGATTATCTCTTATTACGGGCTATCGGGCAGTTGTGGCTTTACGGTAAAGAAATCGATTGGCCAGGATTTTATCCGGGAGAGAAGAGATACCGACTGCCTTTGCCCACCTATCCCTTTGAAAGCAAGCGTTACTGGATTGATGAAGACATTTTCAAAGAGGTGCCAGGTTTGCAGCCCCTGGTAAAGGACCAGGAGCCGGATTCCGCTGAAGAGGTGTTAGAACCCGGCCAGCCCCCTGGACCACCTGGGGTCGCCCCGGAGGAAGAGGAAGAATATGAAGCCCCTCGCAATGAATTGGAACAAAATATTGCCAATATATGGCAAGAATTCCTGGGATTCGAGAAAATAGGCATTTATGATAACTTTTTCCATTTAAATGGAGATTCCTTAACCGCTACCCAACTCATTACCCGGATCAAGGAATTATATCCTGTGGACGTCACCATGCAGGATTTCTTTGAAGAACCCACCATCGCCCATCTGGCCCAGGTGATCAAAAAATTGTTAATCGAAAAGATAAAAAATCTCTCCCCGGAAGAGAAAAAAAAGCTGACCAAACACTGATAAGGAAGGTATACGATGTCACATAAAGAAGAAACATTTGCATTTGAGCAGGAAGAACTTTCTGCTGAAGAGAGCGCACTGCTGGCACAGATGTTAAAAGGAGATTTTTCAGGCCAATTGAAAGAGCCTGAAATTCCCAGGCGTGAGGTATTTTCTCCGGTGCCGTTGTCCTTTGGTCAGCGTCGGCTGTGGATTTTAGATCAATTGGTGCCTGGTAGTGCGTTTTATAATATTCCCCTGGTGTATCGGTTGGAAGGTGAGTTTGACACATCAGCCTTTGAGCGAAGTATTAATGAAATTGTCCGCCGCCATGAGTCCTTACGAACCATTTTTGGCACGGAGAACGAGGAACCGGTCCAGGTAATTTTGCCAGAAATGAAGATAGATGTACCGATTATCTCATTGGAACATTTATCCGGTCTGGAGCAAGAAGAGGAGATCTTGCGATTGGCCAGTAAAGAGGCTGTGAAGCCCTTTGATCTATCCAAAGGGCCGTTGATGCGAGTGACCCTGCTGCGACTGGGGCCTCAACACCATGTGTTACTGTATACCACCCACCATATTGCTTCTGATACCTGGTCCACAGAGAATTTTATTCAAGAGTTAGTAACCCTTTATTCGGGGTTTTTATCCGGAAAGCTATCACCATTAGAGAAACTTCGGGTTCAATACCCGGATTTTGCTCTTTGGCAGCAGCAGCGGATGCAAGGTGAGTTATTGGAAAAGCAGTTTTCTTATTGGCGTGAGATGCTTGGCACAGACATCCCTATCCTGGAATTACCCGCTGACCGCCAGCGCCCTGCTGTGCAAACTTACAGCGGCGATACCCAGTCTTTTGTACTGGAGGAAAGTTTGTATGAAAAGGTTATAGCACTGGCCTTTCGCATGGAATGCAGCTTGTTTATGTTCCTGTTAGCAGCCCTTAATGTCCTGTTTTATCGCTATTGCGGCCAGGAGGATATCCTGGTAGGCTCTCCCATTGCCAACCGCACCCGGAAAGAAATTGAAGGTCTCATCGGGTATTTTTCCAATACATTGGTGTTCCGGACCGATCTCTCCGGGAACCCCAGCTTTCGCCAGTTGCTGGAACGGGTACGTAAGGTAACCTCAGAAGCTTATGATAACCAGGATATACCCTTTGAAAAACTGGTGGAAGAATTTCAACCGGAACGATATATGAGCCTTACTCCCTTGTTCCAGGTGATGTTGGTGCTTCAAAACGTGCCCAAACAGCAGGTTAATTTACCCGGGCAGGGCTTTTCCATAAGCTCCATTTCCGTTCATAACAAAACATGTAAATTCGATTTATGGATATCCATCACACAGTTGGGCAAAATATTGAGTGGGGTTATTGAATATAATTCCGATATATTTATCGCTTTCACTATTAAACGCCTAATCAACCATTTTGAGATATTACTGAAAGGCATCGTCCAGGAGCCTGATGGGCGAATTAATGATTTCCCTATTCTATCGCCAGAAGAAAGAAAGCAATTATTGATGGATTGGAATAATACCGAAAAGGAATATTCTATTCGCTGCATTCATCATATGTTCGACGAGCAGGTAGAGAAAACGCCGGAACATTTGGCCCTAAAGGGGAATGGTCAATTGTCAATTGTCAATTGTCAATTGTCAACGGAAAAGGAGCCCTTCGGGCGGATTTTAAACGCCTTTGGCGGAATGCATCTTACTTACAGGGAATTGAATGAAAAATCCGGCCAATTGGCTTGTTTGTTGAGAGCAAAGGGTGTTCAAGAGGATACGATTGTGGGTATCATGGCGGAGCGCTCTATAGAAATGGTGATTGGTTTGCTGGGCATTTTGAAAGCTGGCGGCGCCTATTTACCCCTGGACCCGGAATACCCGGAAGAGCGCATTCATTACATTTTAAAAGACAGCGGTGCTGAAATTCTATTAAAAGACAATGATTTTACGCCGGAGGCGTTTACAACCTGCCCGAAGGGCACCTCTTCGTTTGGAATTTGGAATTTGGAATTTGGAATTTCCCCCAGGGGGGGCCAATTGGCCTACGTCATCTACACTTCCGGTTCTACCGGCAGACCCAAAGGGGTAATGATATCCCATGCTGGTATTTGCAATCGCCTTTTGTGGATGCAGGAGACCTACCGCTTGACTCCTGATGATCGGGTTCTGCAAAAGACACCGTTTGGTTTTGATGTCTCTGTATGGGAATTTTTCTTGCCCTTGTTAAATGGTGCGGGGCTGGTGATGGCTGTGCCTGGGGGGCATAAAGACAGTGCTTACCTGGTGGAAGTGATTAGTAAAGAGAAAATTACCACCATGCATTTTGTCCCTTCTATGCTGAATGTATTTCTTGAGGAGCCTGAGATTTCGCAGATTCGTTCATTAAAGCGGGTGATTTGCAGTGGTGAAGCACTGCCGTTTGAATACTTAGAACGGTTTTTTGCATATTTTGACGGCCATTCGGGTGTGGAGCTGCATAACCTGTACGGTCCTACGGAAGCCTCGGTAGACGTCACCTCCTGGCCATGTAATCGGGGTTTGAGCCGGAAAGTGATTCCCATTGGTCGTCCTATTGCCAATACGCAAATATATATACTGGACCGAAACTCAAATCTTGTTCCTATCGGTGTTCCTGGTGAACTCCACATCGGCGGCATCCAGTTGGCCAGGGGGTATTTGAACAACCCGGAATTGACCAATGATAAATTCTTAATCATAAATTATAAATTAAAAACGGTTAACAAAAGTTTTTGCGGGGGGTCCAGGGGGGCAGTTTTTTCAAAAAGAGCCCCCCTGGTCGCCGAAGGCAATAAGATATATAGAACAGGTGATTTGGCGCGGTGGTTGTCGGATGGGACGATTGAGTTTTTAGGGCGTTTGGATTTCCAGGTGAAGGTCAGGGGATTCCGCATTGAATTGGGGGAAATTGAATCTACTTTAAGGAAGCACGACGCCCTCCAGGATGCGGTGGTGTTGGCCAGGGAAGAGTCCCAGGGAGCCGCAGGGAAAAAATTAGTGGCCTATGTGGTCCCGGACAGCCAGCATTGGCATCCGGACCAGGACAAAGAAACTGCCAAAATTGATTTGTCCGATGAACAGGTGACGGATTGGCAGGGAGTATTTGACGACACTTATACCAAAGATCCAGGTGAGCAAGATCCTACCTTTAATATTATTGGCTGGAACAGCAGTTATACGGGTGAGCCTATACCTGCCCAGGAGATGCAGTTGTGGGTGGACCACACGGTGGAGCGAATCCTTTCGTTAAAACCGGAGAAGGTTATGGAAATCGGATGCGGTACCGGGCTTTTTCTCTTTAGAATTATCCCCCACTGCCGTCGCTACCTGGGAACCGATATTGCGCAGGAAGGGTTGAACTATATCCGCCAGCAATTGGATCAAAAAACAGTTGGCCAGGATAAAGAGAAATGGGCTGAACTGGAATTGATACAGCGCAGTGCTGATAATTTTGACGGTATTGATGAAGATGAATTTGACCTGGTGATTCTTAACTCTGTGGTACAGTATTTCCCTTCTGCGGATTATCTGGTAAAGGTGTTGAAAGGGGCAGCAGAGCGGGTAAAGCCCGGTGGTCATATATTCATTGGTGATGTGCGCAGTCTTTTGTTGTTGAAAACTTTACATGCTTCTGTGGAATTTTTCCAGGCAGATCCTGACGCCACCCGGGAACAGGTACTGGGCCGGGTGATGAACAAAATGTCCCTGGAACAGGAGCTGGTGATTCATCCTGGTTTCTTTTTTGCTTTGAAGAACCAGGTGCCCAAAATCAAACATGTGGAATTATTGCTGAAATACGGCCGCTACTGCAATGAACTCTCTAAATTCCGGTATGATGCGATTCTTCATATCAATACCGGGAATGAGGATTACCTTGAAATCCAGCCGGATATGGTGTTGGATTGGAAACAGGAAAAGCCGGGTATCCCGGAGATTGGGCAGCGGTTGAAAGAAATGGCAAAGGATCCAGGGGTGATAGTGGTTACCAGTGTTCCTGACGGTCGGGCTGCAGAGGATATCCAGGTGTTAAAATGGCTCAGCGAGGCGAATGAGTCAACCAATGTAGGTGAATATCGACAGCTCCTGGCAGAGGGTAAAGTAAAAGAAATTGGTATTGATCCCAATGATTTCCTGGAATTGGCCCGGGATTTGCCTTTTCATATCGCTGTCACCCTTTCATGGTTTCCCGGTCTAGAAGGTTCAAAAGAGGCAGAAGGTGTAGAAGGCACCTATAATGTGGTATTCAGGCATCAAAACTTTAAAATGGAAACCAGGGCAGCGATCCGGGTTTATGATCCCTCTAATAAGCCGGTGGACATTCATCCCTGGGATACTTATACTAACAATCCCCTGTTGATGAAGATTTCCGGTAAACTGGTACCGGAACTGCGGGAATTTTTGAAAGAGCGGCTGCCTGAATACATGATGCCCTCTCATTTTATTCTCCTGGATCGATTACCCCTGACATCCAATGGCAAACTGGATCGCAAAACACTGTTCCTGCATGAGCCTATTCAATTGACCGCAGCATCAGCAGAACAAGAGAACCAGTTTGTAGAACCCCATACCCAAACGGAAAAACTATTCGCAGAAATATGGGAAAGCGTATTGTTTCTTGATAAAATTGGAATAAACAATAATTTCTTTCAATTGGGTGGAGATTCCATTAATGCCATTCAAGTCATCTCAAGAGCCAATAAGCAAGGGTTTAACCTGACTATCCGCGATCTTTACCAGAATTTAACCATTGCAGAATTGGCCCAATGTGCGGAAAAGTCCCAGGCCCATGTGCCGGGAGAAGAGTCTGGGGGTTTTCTGTTGGAAATAGACATAGAAGAAGTGCTGCGCAATTTACCCCCTGATGTGGAAGTAGAAACCATTCATCCGTTAACGCCATTTCAAAAGCATATGTTGTCCCATTATCTAAGGGACCCGGCCAGGGAAAATGAGCCCGGGCTATTTATGACCTATCGGGCGGGCCGATTACCCTATGAACACCTGGAAATTTCATTGCTAGAAACAGCTTTTGAGAAGGTAACCGAGATTTATCCTTATTTACGCACTGCCTTTATGTGGGAGAAGGTAAAAGAACCTGTTCAGGTTGTTTATAAAAAGGGAAAGCCCTGTTTACATTATCATGATTGGAGCTCTTTGTCGGCTGATGAGCAGGAAAAGCAGTTGGAGAAATATATAGAAGAGGACTGTTCTCAGGGGTTTGATCGCGATAAACCCGAAGTCTACCGCATATCCATAATAAAAATGAGTGAAGGTGATTATGGTTATGTTTTAACTGCGGATTACATGCGTGTGGATGGATGGAGTACCACGCTGGTTTTGAATACTTTCGTGTCCTATTGTTTTGCATTAGCTTCCGGTGACACGCTTGACTTAGAGGAGGACTATAGTGATAGTAATTATAGAGATTTCCATGGGTGGTTACGGTGGCAGGATGCCTTCAAAGGCCAGCATTTTTGGAGTGGGATGTTGGAGGATTGCAGGTTTCCCACCCCTTTGGCAGCAGAAGTCCCGGGGAATATACCTGGAAAGGACCGGGGGTTTGCCAGGCAGCATCGTTATCTTTCGGAAGCAGAAACCGCAGAATTGGAGTCCTTGATCAAACAGAATCAAATGGTGCTGAGTACCCTTGGCTGGGCAGCCTGGGCAATGCTTCTCAACCACTATACCTCTGAGGACAACGTTATATTTGGAATTTTGGTTTCCGGTCGGTCCAGCGCCCAGGCTTTTGTAGAGACAATGGTGGGACAAACCCTGAATGTTTTACCTGTAAAAGTCAACGTGTCCCCTGAAAAACCGTTGTGGGACTGGCTGAGAGAAATCTGGGAAATCCAGGTTGAGCTGAGCCAGTATGAATATACGCCCCAAGATAAAGTTCGTGAATGGTGGAATGTACCACCAGAAAAACACCTGTTTGAAAGTTACCTGGTGGTCATGAATTTTCCAGGCATCAGGCAAGGGATGAAAGAATCACAACAGTCTACACGAACTGTACATGACTATATCGCCCAATTAGAATATCCCCTGCGGGTAGACCTATATCCAGGACCGGCATTGTGTTTAATTATGCATTATTATCGGCGTTATTTTAATGATGCTGCTGTTAAAAAAATGCTTGATGACTTTTATACGCTGATCAATGAAATCCCTAAAAATCTCCACCGCACCACTAAAGAATTAATGGATACCATCCGTAACCAGTAATTCACCCCCATAAGGAAGATAGTCAAATGTAACCATACTTAGTAACCATACTTTTCCTTAAACAGGAATTGATACCAGGACCACTGGAAAATCCGGAGATTAACCCTGAATAAACTGAACCCGCTGAATTTACAAAATAAGTAAAGCTGAAAACTCCTGTCAGTAAAGAAAAGGAGGGGGTGAGAGGTTAGCAATATAGGTTTAAATAAATGAATTTTTCCCCCGGGGAGTATGAAAACATGGTTTCAAAATGGTTTATTGATAGGCGATTCGGGGATTTCACCATTTTGAGAACAAGTTCAGTTTTTTCAGGGTTTTCAAGAAGTGAGAATCGTGGTATTTTATTAGAGACAGCAATGAAATTGGTAAACTTGCTGACTCATTTCATTTAATCCTCTGCAGAAGAAGCCCATAACCAGTGGCGGAAGCTTGTCTCAAGACAGTGATATATCGTTTCCAATTCCAACATTCCATCATTCCAGATCAATTGTCAGCGCAGTGAAATAAGTTCTAATCTTCAAAGATGAAAATGGCTAATTTATCCGACCGGGTAGTGGAATTTGTATTAAAGTGTCCGGATGAAGAACTGGGTGTACTGTCGGTAAGAAAGCTGGCCAGGATCTTTGATGTTAGTGAATCCTTCTTGTCGCGAAAATTTCGGATTAGTAAACCTTATTCCATCGGTAAATTTATTTTTAGGGAACGGATGTTTAGGGCTGCATCATTGCTCAAAGAGAATAACCAGATCACGATAAAGTCTCTCTCCGAAACCATTGGATTTTATGATTATAATTATTTTATACGAGCTTTTAAAAAGTTTTACGGCATTTCCCCATCGCAGTATAGGAATTGCAAAAAAAAGCTTTTTAAAGAAATTAAAACTTTTTAAAGAAATTAAAAAGAGAACCACCTATGAATATGAATTATAGCCAGGCAAACACATCAGGTAAAAAGAATATCGAGGACATTTTGGCGTTGACTCCCATGCAGGAAGGGATGTTTTTTGATTATTTAGGGTCCCCAGGCAGTTCCCGGTATTTTGAGCAATTGAGTTTAACCCTCCGGGGTGAGATTGACCGGCAGGCCATTGAAGGTGCCTGGAATGTGGTGATTGAGACCAATGAGATGCTTCGAGCGGTTTACCGGTGGGAAAAAATAAAAAAACCAGTGCAAGTGATTTTAAAAACACACCCGGTGGACTTAAGATATTATGATTTATCCGGCCAGGGTATTCATGAGCAGGAGAAATTATTGGAAAACATAAAAAGGGCAGACAGGGCTGAAGCGTTTGACCTGCGCCGGGTGCCCTTTCGCGTTACCCTGTGTCAAACTGGAAAAAATAAAGCAGAAATGATTATCAGTAACCATCATATTTTGTATGATGGATGGAGTAACGGGATTATTCTTAAGGAGTTATTAAATGCTTATAATGACATATTGGCCCATGGGCAATCCCAAAAAATAAATAAAAGTAAATTCAAAGATTTTTTAAGGTGGTTACATACCACCGGCAATAAGGATAAACAAGAGAAATTCTGGAAACATTATTTACTCAGAGATAGTGATAAAAAAATAGGTATAGATAAACCTGAAAAATTTCAAGTAAGAAGAAAAAAAAGAGAGAGCCGAAGCGTTTCCCAATATTTATTTCCATTTCCCGATGAACTCAATGAAAAGTTACTTTCTTTTGTGAAGCAGCATAAGATAACGTTATCTTCATTGCTTACCGGTGGTTGGGGTTTATTACTGCGGGAATATAATGGTGTGGAAGATATTATTTTTAACACCACTGTATCGGGTCGCCGGGCAAAGATGAAAGGTATTGAAGATATGGTGGGAATGTTTATTAATACGCTGCCGCTGCGGGTCCGGGCCCTGTCGTCAGAAACAATCGAGGAGGTTCTGGTTCGGTTGGAGGCAGAATCAAGACAGCGGGAAGAGTATGAAAATACCTCCTTGACCGATATCAACGAATATCTCGAAACTTACTCGGTGTATCCCGGGGAAACCTTGTTTGATTCCGTACTCATCCTGGAAAATTACCCGTTGGATCGGCAATTGATCCGAAGCAGCCGTCAATTATCCGTAGAGTCCTTCTCTATTTTTGGCATGACCCACTATGATGTAACACTTATCATTACCATATTTGATGGTATTGAGCTGGATATTACCTATAACAATGATTGTTTTGATGAAGAAACCATTGAGCGGTTGGTGCGTCATTTTATCTTTATCCTGGAAGAGATGGTAACAAACCCTCTCCGGGCAGCAGCAGATTTAAAGGTATTGTCGGATGCAGCCAGGAAAGAACTCCGGGAGCGTTTTTTGCCTATTCAACAAAACGAAGCACCCACAGGGGCAAAATATATTGCACCCGGTGATACCGTGGAGGAGAAACTGGCATCGGTGTGGTCAGAGGTATTAAAGGTGGATAAATCCGAGATCGGCATTGATGCTGATTTTTTTGATTTTGGTGGTCATTCCTTAAAGGTTTCTTTGCTGGTGTCGCGGATACACCGGGTATTTGCTGTAAAGGTCCCCCTGGAAGAGGTCTTCAAACGCCCTACGATTAGACAATTGGGAGAATATATCCGGGAATGCGCGGAAGAACATTATCCAGGGTATGAGGCCATCGAACCGGTGGAAAAGAAAGATTATTATGAATTATCCTCGGTGCAGCATCGGATGTTTGCCCTTCAGCAGCTTGACCCGGGAAGCACCGCTTACAATGTCTCTTCTGTTATGGAAGTAGAAGGCCCCCTGGATAATGAAACAATTGAGCGTTTTGAAGAGGCGTTCCGGCATTTGATTCAACGGCATGAAAGCCTGCGCACCTCTTTTATAATAGTAAACGGAAAACCCGTGCAGCGCATCCAGTCAAAAGTTTTTGCGGGGGTCCGCGGCTGCAGGGGGGCAGTTTTTTCAAAAAGTGCCCCCTGTCCGCCGGAGGCAATGATTCAAGATTTCATAAAGCCCTTTGATCTGGCCAAAGCGCCGCTTTTGCGGGTCTGTTTGGCTAAAATCAATGAAAATCATCACCTGTTGATGCTGGACATGCATCACATGATTACCGATGGTTTTTCCATGGACATATTTATTAAAGAGTTTACTGCTTTGTGTCGGGGGGAGGATTTGCCCGGTTTAAAAAAACAGTATAAAGATTTTTCCCAATGGCAGTATTCCTGTCTCCAGTCAGGAAAATTCAAAGCACAGGAAGATTATTGGTTAGCCCGGTTTCCCGGTGAGGTCCCGGTGCTCAACCTTTTGACTGATTATGCGCGGCAAACCATACGATCTTTTGAAGGAGAACGGGTTTATTTTGTTTTGGAACAATCACTTACCCGCCAGGTCCATCAATTGGTCCGGGATGCCGGGGCCACATTGTTTATGGTACTCCTGGCCGTTTTAAATGTACTATTATCCCGGTACACCGGCCAGGAAGATATTGTTATTGGCACCACGGTTGCAGGAAGGAGGCATCCTGAACTGGAAAATATGGTGGGGGTGTTTATTGAGACCCTGGCCATCCGCAGCCAGCCGGCAGGAGATAAAACATTTGCAGCGTTTTTGCAAGAGGTGCGAGCCCAAACATTGGCCGCCTATGAGAATGAAGCCTATCCCTTCAGGGAGTTGGTTAAAAAGACCGGCGAAGACACGAATATGAGCCACAATCCCCTATTCAATGTAATGTTAATCGTTCAAAATGTGGATATAGCCGAATTGGAAGTGGAAGGATTAAGGTTCTTTTCTTATCCCTATTATTCGAAGGTATCCAAGCTGGACCTGACATTGGAGGCAGTGGAAACGGGAGGTGAAGTCCGGTGTCACCTGGAGTACTGCACCGCCCTGTTTAAAAAGGAAACCGCGGCACGATTGAAGGACCATTTTATCAATATATTGAGAGAAGTGGCAGCCAATCCGGGACAACAGCTTTCAGAAATAGAAATACTTAACCCGGAAGAAAAACAGCAGACGTTAGGGGATTTTAAAGAGAGCCATTGGGAACCGGATTCTCAATCGTTTCCCGGGGATCAGCGAATTGAGACATTGTTTGAGCAGCAGGTAGCCAGGACTCCTGATCATATTGCTGTGGTGGTTGGTCAGCAGCAATTCACTTACCTGACCTACCGGCAATTAAGTAAAAAAGCAAATGCAATCGCCAGGCGAATAGAGGAGTTATAAGGATGATTGAAAATCGAGAATTTGTTATTAAGCGATCGGCATTTCATCATATTGAAGAATTACCTGGTATATTGGAGCGCATAGCAGACCATCCCATTCTCCGCTGGTATATTTCCAGGGTGGTAAAAGATAGAGAGGAGATCGTGGTGGATGCCACTTTGTCCTGGAAAAAAGAGAAGGGTGCTTTGCTTCCGGGAGTGGGCCGTACTGATTTTTATCCGGGTAAGACAGTGGTATTGAGTGTCATTCCCACGGGGGTGGGGTGTGAGATTGGCGGTTATGCAGCGGATGCCGCCCCCGCCACTGCGCTCTTGGCCTCCTGCTCTGACTATTTAATCACCAATCCCAATGCGGTTAATGCCTCTAATTTTATAATGATGGACAACAATGTGTTGTATACCGAAGGATTTTCCATTGATCTCTTTTGCAAAGGGGAGGTCAACCTGTATAAACCCTATGCCAATAAAGTGGGGTTAATCGTTGAAAAGGCAAGTGAAGAAAGCCTTGAAACTGTATATAATATTGTCAATACTGTCCGGGCTGTCCATGGTGTGGATATTGGAGGGATTGTGATGACAGGGGATCGGGTTGGCGGGCGCTGTGTTCGCTGTAAATCCGGGGCCTATGTGGGAACCCTGGATGACCCGTCCGTGCTGCTCAATGCCGCCCAACAATTGATTGAAAAAGGCGTTAATGCCATTGGCATTACCTCCAATATCCAGGATTTACCCGAACATGATTATGCCAAACATTTTGACGGTCAACACCCGAATCCGACGGGTGGGGCTGAGGCCATCATATCTCATTTAATTTCGGAAACCTATCGAATCCCTGCCGCCCATGCCCCTTTGCTCAATATTAAACCCCGGGATTTAAAGAGTAATATCGTGGATGCCCGCGGTGCCGGTGAGTTTGCGTCTCCCAGCGGCCTGGCCTGCATCCTGGTAGGACTAAGCAAAGCGCCTCAACTGGTAAAAAGTAATAATTACCGGATCAAAGATGCAGTGAATATCAATAATTTACTGGCTGTTGTGGCCCCCTTCGGAACCCTGGGAGGAATTCCTATGTTAACCACCCAAAAATATAATATCCCCATTATTGCCGTCAGAGAAAATAGGACCATCTTAGATGTGACTTGCGATAAATTGGGCTTAAGAAACGTGTACGAAGTGAGCAGTTATGCTGAAGCCGCTGGCTACGTGCAGGCTTTGCGCAGCGGTATTCATATCGAAAGCCTGCACCGGCCTTTGAAAACCTTACGACTGGAATAAATTTCTTAAAAATCGGCTATGCCCTGGTTTACTAATCTCCCGGCGCTGTCTTGAAGACTCCCGGGAAACTTTTAGTAAGGGTGGTCGAGAATTTTTTCCTGTCTTAACGGGTAATTATAAACCATCAATTCTCTAACGTCCTAACGTCAAAAGGAGAATAAGTTTGAAAGGCACCTATATCGGTTTGATGGGCAATGATACTCCTGCTCTTTTGATCGGGTTGATAGGTATTTTACAATCCGGGAACTGCCTGGTTCCCATTAATCCTGTTTTCCCCAATGACAGGATTGATTATATTATCAAAGACTGCGGGATAAAAGTACTTTTGACCGACCGGTTCAACTATGAGAAAGCGCGGCAGATTGTAGATACTAACCCCTTTATTGAACATCTTTTATGCATAGATGACGAAGTAGAAAAAGCGGAACCTGGTTGGAGTACCAGAGACGGGAACCAGGAAAAGGACATAGGCGAAGATGTCGATGATCCCTGTTATATTATTTATACATCCGGTTCCACGGGCCAGCCCAAAGGGGTGCCCATTACCCACCGAAACCTAATTCCTTTATTTTCCTGGTTCCGGGATTATTTTGGCTTGAATTCCCATACTCGGGTCATGCAGAACTTGTCTTATACATTTGACTTTGGCTTGTTTGAAATCCTGACCACCCTTATTTACGGTGGTTGTTTGTATCAATCGGATAAGAGGAGTATTGGGGATTTTGCTTTTTACAGCCGATATATTAATGTTCATTTCATTAATACGGTACACAGTACGCCTGTTTTTTTCAGTCATGTGGTTTCTTCTGCTGGGGAGAATATGCCTTGTCTCCGATTGGTGCACTTAGGTGGTGAGCGGTTAACCGGTAAAATCGTAAAGAATATTTCCCGGGTGGTGCCGTCTGAATGCCGGATTCATAACGGTTATGGCCCTACTGAAACCACCATTAACTGTTCGATTTTCACCTTAAGCGCAGCCCGGGGATCAGCTGTGGGTGAGAGTGCCAGCATACCCATCGGCCGCCCCACTGCCTGGAATATCCTTTATATCCTGGGCAAACATTACAATCCGCAGCCAGTGGGA
>CP070627.1:4970740-4986552 GCA_020355945.1 Candidatus Aminicenantota bacterium
AGCCTCCGGCGGCCAGGGGGGCGCTTTTTGAAAAAACTGCCCCCCTGGACCCCCCGCAAAAACTTCTCATTAAAGTGCACTGACACAGTGATCTATTGCTTACCCTCGATCCCCAGACGCTGCATTTTTTTGTGCAGGCCGCGGTACGTCATATTCAAATCCCTGGCAGTCTGGGATTTGTTCCAATTGTTTTTTTCAAGTAATTCCAATATATAAACTTTTTCAGTCTCTTTGTCGATTTTTCCCGGCAGCCATTGAGGCGCAGGCGTATACGTATATTTTTCCGCGGACGTACGTATGCCTTCACTGTTACCAGCACCAGTCCTGATCTCTTCCGACAGGATATCATAACTAACCGTTTCCCCATCATCCGTGAGGTTCACAATACTGCGGATTTCATTTTCCAATTGCCGCACATTACCTTTCCAGTGATAATTTTGCAGTGTTTCAAAAGCCTTTACGGAATAGCCCTTAATTTTTTTGTTATTCTGCTGACAGAATTTGTGAGTAAAGAAATTGATCAGCGCAGAGATATCTTCTTTTCGTTCTCTAAGCGGTGGAATGACAATGGACCGATGAACCAGCCGATAATAAAGGTCTTCTCGAAATTTCTCCTCCTTTATCAATTGTTTTAAATCTTTGTTGGTAATAGAGATAATGCGTAAGTCGACATTGATGGGGGTGGTGCCCCCTACCCGGTAAAATTCTTTTTCTTGTAAGGCTCTTAAAAGTTTGGACTGCAGGTTAACCGGCATGTCGCCGATTTCGTCCAGTACCAGGGTCCCGGCAGAGGCGATTTCCAATTTTCCTTTCTTTTGCGTATAGGCGCCGGTAAACGCGCCTTTTTCATGTCCGAATAACTCACTTTCCAGTAAACTCTCAGGTATAGCCGCACAATTAATAGCAACAAATTTTTGCTTGTTTCTCCGGGAATATTTATGAATAAGCCTGGCAAACAACTCTTTTCCGGTGCCGCTTTCCCCCTGGATTAACACAAATATATCACTGTCCGCGATTTTCCTGGTCTGTTTGATTAATTCCTTCATGTGGTTATTTTCAACCACAATTTCATCGGCATGGGTCAACGATTTGGAGGGCTCTTCCTTTCTTTTTGTTTTCTCCTTACCGGTTAATAATTGGGCCAGCAGTTCGATTTCAGTGACAAAGGATGAAAGGAATGCTTCCAATTTCGATTCCTCTTCTTTTTGCTGGGGATTTATTAAAAAGATAAGGGCTGTCTCCTGGGGGCCGCATTTTAAAGAGTAAGTGTACAAATGAATGTTGATTCCCTCTGCTGTGGATATCGATCGAGATATGATTTTCTCCCTGTACATTCCAGGGCATCGTTCAACCACCCTTTTCAACATCTCTGCCGGGATGTTTTCACTTCTTACTGATAAAAGAACATCAAAGGTATCTTCCTGCCTTGACACAATAAACAGGCTCCCGAAATCAGTCAGATTGGACAGGTGAGTGGGTAAATCCAATATAAATTCTTTAAAATCGTTTTTTTTCAGCCCCACTTGCATGACGGCTTTTAGGGTTTCATTAAAGACATCCTCTACGTAGCGGGTAATGACATTATCAAAGGTCTTTTCATTATCATTGCCAATGGTATCAAAAATTGGGATCAGCTCTTTTGCCAGCTTAAATTCGTCAAGGCTTCCTCTTTTGAGGACGAATTCCATTTTGCCCAGGATGAAAGATTCGCCGATTTTGATGTAGGCTTTTTTAACTTTCTCCCCGCCTACATTGACACCATTGGTGGAACCCAGGTCTTGAACGATAATTGAATCTTCATGGCTGTGGATTTTTACATGGTTCCTGGAAATAAAATCTTCCATTATCACCAAATCATTCTCGCTGCTTCTCCCAATGGTTACCAGGGGCTTATCCAGAGGAAATCTTTTAATAAATCCATCCTTATAAAATAATAAACAATTCATGCTCCTAATTATACCAGAAAATGAAGTTTTTTTAAATGATATGTTCGCAAACACGGCCGCTGGAGGCAAAAGCTGCAGAGCTGCAGGGAACTATTTCTCTTTCAGTGCTGCCCTCCCCGCGATTGTGCTAATGTAAATCCTGGGCACATCCAACTCTCGTTTAAAGGATTTGATCGTATACTTTTTGCCCCATTTTTCTTCTTCCTCTTCCTTTTCAAAGGGAAAGGGAGAGATGATTTTACCGCGATCAGCAGCTTTAAATTCAAAATACCCTTCAATGGGATTGCCGTTATAATTCAATACCGCATCCCCGGAGGCGCATTCCAGGGTTATATCATGTTCCGCGGTTTTTGCCAGGGTCACATAGACATCCCCGGAGGCCACTTTAAAGTAACTGGCCCCGGAAACGATAATTCCATTGGCATTAATATCACCGCTGGCTGTTTTGACATCAAAGCTTCCTTTGGCCTCATTAATTTCAATATCACCGGCAGGGCATTTCACAGAGATAGAACCATCCAATCGTTCGGCTTTAATATCGCCGCTAACCGCTCTAATGCGTATATCCCCGGATAAATTGTTAATTTCCAGGTCGCTGCTGGTGGTTTTTATATTGATGTTCCCGGAGAGGTGTCTGGCATCCAGGTCACCGCTGACGCTTCCAAGATTAATATCTCCGCTGCAAACCCGTGCGGAAATATCACCGGAAACCGAGTTGGCAGTAATATCTCCTTTTACCCCTTCCGCTGTAAAATTCCCGGAAATGGTTTGAAATTGAATGGCTGTTTTGTCCGGGACGGTTATATTCCAGGTGGAATCCCCGGAACCGGAGAGATGGAATTTTTCTTTCAATATCAATTTATCACCCTCTTCCCGGAACTCCGGTTCAAAACTGGCTTTGGAATAAGAGTGAATAAAATGAATGTTTACTTCATTGCCGCTTCCTTTTTTCACAATACAATCACCGTTGAAGGTGTTAAGTTGAACGACTTTCTTGTTTTTAAAGGTTTTACGAATTTCGTGCTCCCCCTGGGGATAAAGACCTATCAGGAATAGTACCCCCAGGAACACCAAAAATAAAATCGCCGCGTTTAATTTTAATGGTTTCATATTTTTAACTCCTCTTTAAAACAATATTGCCATTAACGGTTTTTATTTTTATTTTATGTTTACCCTCTTTCATTTTGGCTTTGCCGTAAATATGTTTTCGTGGTGAACCTTTGCTTTTGTCCCACTGTCCTGTTTTTTCTTGTTGAATCTTGAAATCGCTGATGATTTTATACTCTTTATCACTTCTCTCAGTAATCTCGATTTCCAGATCAATATCCATGGAGAGACCGGGGGGTACTGTCAGGGTGATATCGCCGCCCATGGTAGTGAGGGTGACATCCCGTTTTCCTTTCCCGGGATCGCCGGTCATGGTGACGTTGATATCGCCCCCCATGGTAGTGGCACTGACCCAACCGTCAATGGAGTCAATATCAATATTTCCTCCCATGGTTTTGGCTTTAACGAATTCTTTGGCGGATTTGATGTGGATATTTCCACCCATGGTGTGCACGTCTGCCCCATGAGATGCATCACTCACATTGATGGCCCCTCCCATGGTGGAAATGTGAACCACTTTTCCCGTGGATTTCCCGGACCTGGATTTTACATTTTTATATATTACATTGCCGCCCATTGAGCTGCCAGACACATCACCTACTACATTTTCCAGCAGGACGCGGCCTCCCATGGTCTTGACCTTGCCGTCAATATCGGAATCCGTTAGTTCTATTTTCCCGCCCATGGTTTTTAGATTAAGGTTTCCTTTTAAGTGGCTCAGTTTCAAATTGCCGCCCATGGTTTTGCCGGTGATTTCGCCTTGCACATGGTCAATGGTGATACTGCCGCCCATGGTTTTCAATTTCAAATCAAATCGGTGGGGGACATTGATTTCAAAATTTGTACTCCCGGCGCGCTTATAATTGCTCCCTGTATACCGGGACTCAATGTAAATACCTTCTTTGGTTTCGTCAAAGGTGATATCCCAATATTTGCCATCTCCATTTTTAAAATACACCGTCACCGCCATTTGATTCTTTTCCCAACCGGAAATATCAATAGAACCAGCGGTTTTTAAATCAATGTCCAATTTTTGGCCCGGTTTAACAGGAAATTCTTTTTTCATAGGTTCCCGGGGAAACCCAAAAAGTACTAATAACAATAACATAACGATAAAAATAACTTTCTTCATCATAGTTACTCCTTTTGTTGAGTTTTAACTTCCTGGAATTTTTTCAAATTCCACCTTTATTTTAGTATCAAAAGTTATTATTTTCGCCTGAAATTGTAATTTCGTACGTTTGGAACATTTAGAGAGGTTTGGAATTTCAATTTCGAACGTTGCCTCACCATCCTCCGGAAGAGCCGCCGCCGCCGAAGCTTCCGCCGCCGCCGGAGAATCCCCCACCGGAGAATCCGCCGCCGCCGCTTCTATGATAGCTGCTTCCACCCATGGCGCTGCCCCAAAATATCGCGGAAGAACCGCGCCCCATACCTCCTCGAGCAAAGCCCTTCAAAACGCTCAGCCCGATAATAATGAAAAAGACAATAACACCGAAAGGTATATGGGTTCCTTTGGCTCGGCGCTGTTCCTTTTGGAATTTTTGCAGTTGTTGGGGAGTGATCTCAAATTCTTTGGCGATCAGGCCGCTCACAGCTTTTAACCCGTTATTGATCCCGGCAAAATAATTTCTTTTTTTAAATTCCGGGACGATCATTTTCCGGATAATATAGTTACTTTTGGCATCGGTGAGGATGGGTTCCAGTCCGTACCCCACTTCGATCCTGATCTTCCTCTCGCCCATTGCCACCAGTACCAGGACGCCATTATCAAATTCCTCCTGTCCCAGTTCCCACTCTTCTGTCACCTTGAGTGAAAATTCCTCCAGTACTTCTCCTTCAAGGGAGGGGATGGTAAGCAGGGCCACCTGGGAAGAGGTTTTTTGTTCGGTATCCCTTAATAGATTTTCCAGGGAGGTCTCCTGGCTGTTAGTTAAAATTCCTGCAAAATCGTTAACCCGTCGACCGGTTTTTTTCGGGACTTTAAGAGCTGCCAGTGGTTGACTGAAAAAAAACACCAACACCACTGTCCATAAAATGTATTTTTTCACTATCGCTTTCATGGTTATCCCTCCAATATATGAATATCATCTTTAAGTTCATTCACATCATCCGGTTGGATAGGAAAATGTTCTGCCAGCAAATTTCCACATTCCCGGATAGAATCCGAGAGGTGTTTGACCAGTTGTTGGGATTTAATACCGTCAATGATATGACGGACAATGGCATCCCATTTTTCCTGGGGGATTTTTGCGCTGATGCCTTTATCTGCCAGCAATTCCACCCGTCTTTCCAGTGAGGATATAAAAATTAATATCCCGGTTCTATCTTTTGTGTTGTAGACGCCTGATTCCATGAAGTGTCTCACTGCCCGTTGATTGACTTTCACCTGCATTACGGATTTGGAAACGATCAACCGATCGATAAAAGAAAGGTTCGCTAATAGATAGACAATCGCTATCACCAGGAATGTTGAGAAACCGTAGAACATCAACAGGTGATGAGGGGAATACTCCCAGGAAACCTGCTTGATGCTCTCTTCAATACTGTTGGCAAAAAGCATGAGCACCACAAAATACACGAAACCGATAATAACAGCAAACATCAGTTCGTAAACCGCGTAATTATCACTTTCTTTGATGAAAGCAGTGGTAATTTCCCCGGAAGTTTTACTTTCCGCTTCTTTGACTGCATTTTTTATTTTTTCTTTTTCCTCATTGTTAAAATTGATTTTTGCCATATTTACTCCTTTAAAGATATTTCTTTGCCTCCGGCGGCCAGGGGGGCGCTTTTTGAAAAAACTGCCCCCCTGGAACCCGTGAAACATCCGCAAAAACTTTTTACAAGGGGTCCTCTTCACTCAAAATCTCTGTTGCTTGCATTTAATCCTATCCTTAGAATTTCACTTTAGGCGCGATGTCAGCACCTTCCTGGGCTTTGAAATAAGGTTTTTCTCTGAAACCGAACATATTGGCCAGGATGACTTTTGGGAATTGTCTGATATAGGTATTAAATTCTTTGGATGCTTCATTGAATCGCCGCCGTTCTACTGCGATCCGGTTTTCGGTTCCTTCCAGTTGGCTTTGTAAGCTCAGGAAGTTTTCATTTGCTTTTAGGTCCGGGTATCGTTCGATCACCACCATCAGTCGTTGGAGGGCGCCGGACAACCCGGCTTGCGCCTGCTGGAACTGCTGGAACATTTCCGGGTTGGTCAAGGCCTGACCCGGGATGTTCATGACGCCGCCGACTTTAGCCCTGGCTTCAGTGACCGCTTGCAGGGTTTCTCGTTCATGTCCCGCATAACCTTTTACGGTCTCTACCAGGTTAGGTATCAAATCCAGGCGCCGCTGATACACATTTTCCACCTGGCTCCATTTCTCTTTGACGCCTTCATCCAACCGAACCATTTTATTATAGGTGCTTATCCCGGAGAAAACCAGGATAATACCAATAAGAATGACTATCCCTAATACCACACCACAGCCGATTACCAGGTTTTTTTTCATTGGTTTTTACCTCCATTGCCAGAAATTTATTTTTTTTAACATAATGGTATTGTATAAAAATGCAGTCATGATGTAAAGAAAAAAATGAATATGGCCCACGAAGAAGTAATAGGAACAGGTATTTTATTTTTCATCTGGCATTTCGACGAATTTTTTCTCCACAGTAATTCTAATTACCTCCTTTCTTCAAACTGATTCCATTCATTTTCGAACTTGCCGCTTGTCTTTATTGTTCGCTTTTTTTGCCTGTCCCCACTTTTCCGCTTTTCCCAACAGGTCCGGTCTGGAAAAGAGAACATTAGAAAAACTCGCACCGCTATTATAAATATCCCAGGCTTTTAAGGGCCTTTTCGGTCTCTTTATCAATCTTTTTTCTTTTTTTACTCCTCCGGACAGGAGAATTTCCTTCATATTTTTTAACCAGTTCCTTTAATTTATTCAGCAATTTCAATTTAATTCGTGTATAGTGTCTTTCATTGATCAGATTGTTAAGTTCCCGGGGATCCTTTTTAAGATCGTATAACTCGTGCTCACCATCGCTTCCCCAGATCAATTTAAAATTGTTGTCAATAACTGTCTTTATCCTGCGATAATATTTCTTTAAAACCGGGTATTTTTTCTCCAGGTGGCGAAAGGCATGCGTTCTTTTATTATCCTGTTTTTCTTTGAATTCCGGGTTGGGGGGCTCCAGATTTTTTATAACGGTAAAAACCTGTTTGGGTGAATAGTATTCAGCCAAAAGCGTTCTTCTTTGGAGGTCTTGCTGATTCAACAGGTTACAACCTTGAGAATAGAAAGTACCCTGGTCAACACCGACAACATATAATAGTGTAGGGAATATATCGGTTAATTGAACGGGTGTATAATCTTTGGAATTCGCCGGGAATAAACGGGGATACTTTATGATAAGTGGAATATTTATCAAGGTTTGATGAAGAGAAAACATATGATCCACAAGATTATGCTCCATGAAATTTTCCCCATGATCCGAAGTGACAATGAAGAGAGTATTGTGCCATAATTTATTTGACTTCAATTGGGAAATAATTTTCCCTACCAGGTAATCTACATACAAAATCTCGGCATCATATCGATCGATCAAGTGCTCTATCTCTTCGGTGGTGAAGGTCTTTTTGCCTGTCACCACATCCACCCATTCGTTGAAATAACAATTGACAGCGCTATTTCTCACGAAGCGATGAGCAAAAAAACGTGCGGAATCGTAGGGAGTGTGGGGTTCAATAAAATTAATAAATAAAAAAAAGGGTTTTTGCCGGTCCCTCTGGTTCAATATCTCTTTAAATGCAATATAACTACTATTTTCAGGAAGATAGCCAGGTGAGCGCCAGGCCTCGAAAAAGTGTAAAAATCCTTGATCAAACTGGAACTGTTTTGAAATTAAAGGATTCCCACTAATGGCAAAGGTTTCATATCCTTTGTCCAGCAGCACCTCGGCCAGGGTGACTAACCTCCGGGGCAGCCTGTGATTTTCCTGGGTGGTTCGATGAGCGATGGGGTAGAGCCCGGTAAAGAGTGAGGCATGGGCCGGTGGAGTCCAACTACTTGTAGAATACGCATTAAGATACAATCGCGATTGTTTCACCAGTTTATTTAAATTGGGAGTGGTCTCCCTGGAATAACCACAGCAAGAGAGATGATCTATTCTCACCGTGTCCATTACGATTATAATGATATTAGGCAGTGGTTGGGAACCGGAAGAGCATTGTGCCAGGCTCATAAACAGAGTTATAACCACAAGACCGCACATAACCAATGTTAAATACCTTTTTTTTAAAAACCACATGATTTTACTCCAGGAAAAAAGTATATATATTTTCTTTTCTCCTGTCAAATTGGAAAAGTGAGAATCACGCCAAAATGTTCTCCAGGGGGCTCTTTTCGATAAAGTCCCCAAGCCGGTAAATTTAAGCGCATATTTGAATAATAGAATATTAAACAGTTTTTCAGGTCCTGGTTTAATTCCAGCAGGAATTCATTGGTTTTAAAGCGGCGGATTTCATAAAAAGGGGGCAAAGCGGGCACCGGGTCCTGCAAAAACCGGTTTTCACCAATATGTAAATAAAAGAGAAAAAAAGAAAAAAAAAAGAAAAAAAAAAGGGACAGGCAAAAAATGAAAGGAGAGGAAAAACAATTTTTGTTTATTTTTAACAATTTTAATGGTGGAAAATTTCTACCGGTCACTTTTTAGTCAACTTTGAGGCATTGTGGAGGCTTTCGAATTGCCTGGGAAATCCCAAAATGTTTAATTTAAAAGGCTCTTCATTAACCGAGGATTAGAAAGTAAACTCGTGTTCATTTTATTTCCCAGGGATTTATTTTGAACAATCGAGGCGCTTCGGTATCTATTTTTACCACCGGTGAAATACCATACCTGGAAGTTAAAATCGTTTGCAGGTGCCGAAGGTCTTCTCGCTCCTTTATAACAGATTGAAACGTTTCCAGGGCAATATCCGGCATGTTGTTATTTTCCGACAAATGAGATAACAGGACATATTCCAGTCCTGGAGAGGCATGGTTAAGAATAAGTTCTCCCGCCATTGCATTGGACAAATGACCATATTCTCCAGCTACCCGCTGCTTAAGAAAATAAGGATAAAAACCTTCCCAAAGCATTGTCTCATCATAATTGGATTCCAAAAATACAATATGAGCGCCTTTTACTGCCTCAATCACATTGTCACAGGCATATCCAATGTCCGTAACCACACTGATTTTCTTATCTTTATAATAAAAACTGAACAAACTGGGGTCTACTGCGTCATGACTTTTAGGCATGGATTGAATCAACGTATTATTAAAGGTAATGCTATCATCGGATTCAATGAAATGCACCAGGTTTTCGTCAATCACTTCAGGCAAACGATTATAAGTCTTTTCCGTAATATAAATCGGTATTTGAAATCGATCTAACAGTACCCTGAGTCCCCGGACATGGTCCGAATGCTCATGGGTAATAAAGATAGCTTTAATTTCATCGATATGATGCCGAATCTGCCGCAGCCGCCGACATATTTGCTTGCAACTGATACCCGCATCCACCAGGAAACAATCCACTCCTGTTCTTATGAAAAACGCATTTCCATTAGAACCACTGGCAAGTCCACATACTTCTATCACTCTGCCTCCGGCGGCCAGGGGCTCTTTTTAAAAAAACCGCCCCTGGACCCCGCAAAAACTTTTTACTAATCCTGAAGGCTTCCCAACCCATCTAAGATACGGATTCCTTACACTGCGTATCATATCTAACACGTTGATGCCACTCTTGAAGAAACGATTCATCTTAGGAAGCCTTCAAAATGGCCCTTAGGGCCTTTTTAGGCTCCCCGCGCCGCGGGGCCCCGCAAAAACTTTTCATTAGAAGCCGCTTTTGTAGCCTCAATTACAGGAGATTTGATATGAGCCGTTTGATCCAGTTGCGAGCCAGGGGAACTTTATATTCATTCTGCTCCAGGGTTTCAGCGTCTTTTAGGGCACTAGCTGCTATTTGTTCTAAATTTTTAGAGTTGATGCTCATTCCTGTCAATTGACCGCTCACATGTTTTTCCAGCCAGGGCATTGGCGCCACACCACCCAGGACAACCCGCGCTGACTTAACTGTATCCTGTTGGATTTGTAAAACAGCAGCCACACTGACCGAAGCAAAATCCCAGACTTCACGCTCTTTAAATTTCAAATACCCGCTGCGTATTCCCGGAGGAACATCCGGCACCTGGATTTCCGTTATAATATCACCGGGTTTCAATATATTTTCCCGTGTCACCACTTTTTCCGGCAGCACAAAAAAATCTTTTAGGGTGATTTGGCGCGATTTTTTACCGGAAAATACAGTCACACTGGCATCCAATGCCAAAAGAGCCACAGCAGTGTCTGATGGATGAACAATAAAACAAGGACCACCGCCAATAATACAATGATACTTATTCTCACCTTCTACAGCATAACACATATCACCACCTTTTCGCAAGCAGTGAAAATCACCCCGAAAATACCAGCACCGCGGCCGCTGACAGATATTACCACCAATGGTACCCTGGTTGCGTAATTGAGGAGACGCCACCTCTTTAGCTGCCTGAGCCAAAACAGCGTATTTTTGATTGATTAGTTCATGCTCGGCAATCTCAGCAATCGTAACCAATGGGCCGATTTTTAAGCCTCTACCTGGTGTATAAGTGATTTTATTCATCCCGGGCAGGGCTTTTAAATCAATTAATTTCTCTGGCGCTTCAATACCGTCTTTCATTAATCCCAGCAGATCGGTCCCGCCTGCATAAGGTAATACGTCTTTCCAATTGTCACCCAGTAATTGACTGGCTTCTTTTACATTTTGGGGTTTGATATGAACGAAATTTTTCATGATACCCTCCTCGCCTTTTGCAGTGCTGATAACACCTTATCCGCTGTAATGGGCAGGCTTTTGATTCGTACGCCAATGGCATTATAGACGGCATTGGCAATGGCACCGGCAGTGGGAATATGCGCCGGTTCCCCCAGGCCTTTGGCACCCACACTGCTGATCAACGGATCAGCATCACTGACCACATATGCCTCAATTTCAGGCATATCCATCACTGTAGGCATTTTATAGTCATGCATGTTGGTGGTCAGTACTTTACCGGTGGTTTGATCAATGATCCGCTGCTCCATCAAGGCAAAACCGATGCCCTGGATAATGCCGCCGTGAAATTGATTCTCCGCTGTTTTCCGATTCAATACTCGCCCTATATCATTGGCAGCAACAACCTTTAGAACCTTTACTTTGCCGGTTTCGGTATCCACTTCTACTTCAGCAAACTGTGCACCAAAGGTATTAATCATATATCCTTTGGGATTGGCATTTCGTGCACCATTGGCGATTAACTCCCGTTCCCGCGTTTTTCCAAGAATATCAGTAATCGTAACTTTTTTAGACTCATCTTTTTTGGAAGAGATCACACCGTTTTGGTAAAGCAGTTGGTCTTCGGGTAGTTCCAGGAGTGCGGCTGCGCCGGACATGAGTTTGGCTTTGATTTGTTCCGCGGCATCGTGCACAGCCGGGGCTACAGAGGGTGCAGTGGTACTTCCTCCACTGCCACCACAATAAGGACATAGACTGGTATCACCCAGGGTGACGGAAATCTTTTCCAAAGGAATCTCCAGGACTTCTGCTGCCACCTGGGTGATAAAGGTATAGGTGCCGGTTCCCAGGTCTTGTGATCCGGCCATCACCTGTGCACTGCCGTCGCTATTAAGTTTAATAGTAGCGTATGCCGGTGGTCCGCCGCCGCCCCACCAGATTTGAGTCGCCATGCCAATGCCTCGTTTTATTGGCCCGGGAGTTCCTGAACCGGCAGGTTGGCTGCGTCGCTGCCAGCCAATCGCTTCTGCTCCTTTTTTATAAGCCTCTCGCAAACGCTTGCTAGTATAAGGTATATTGTAGACCTGGTCTTTTTCCGCATAGTTTTTTAGGCGGAATTCCAGGGGGTCCATGCCGATCTTTTCTGCTATTTCATCGATGAGAGAATCCATGGCAAAAGTACCCTGTACATGTCCTGGTGCCCGCATGGGTCTGCCCGGTCCTGCATTGGTGTATACGGAATATTCCTCTACATAGACATTATCGCATTTGTAAACCGTACGCAAAGGCCAACTGCACCCGGCTCCGTAAGTATAAGCACCGACTGTACCGTAAGCGTGATGAGATAAAGCGGTTAACGTACCGTCTTTTTTAGCGCCTGCTTTTAGTTTTTGAACCGAATCCGGACGATTGCCTACGGCTAAGTTCATTTCTTTTCGATCCAGTGCAATTTTTACCGGTCGTCCGATTTTTCGTGCCAGTAATGCAGCCATTACTGTATATTTCCCTGGTACCAGTTTGCTGCCGAATCCACCACCCATATATTTTTTAATTACCCGTACTTTATTGGCCGGTATCCCTAAGGATTGGGCAAGGGTATCCCGTACATTAAAAACCGTTTGTGTAGAATCCCAGACCGTTAATCGATCGCCGTCCCAATTGGCTGCGCTGCAGTGAACTTCAGTGGGATTATGGACAGCTACCTGGGTGGTAAACGTGTCTTCTACTACTACATCGGCTTCTTTAAATCCTTTTTCCGCATCTCCTCGTTTATAAACAAAGGGTTTTCCACCGCGGATATTCCCGTTTTCATACAGTTTTGGTGCATCGGGTTTCATTGCTTTTCCTGTATCCACGACAAAAGGTAATATTTCGTATTCCACCCGGATCAATTTCAATGCTTCTGCGGCGATTTCTTCTGATTCCGCAGCCAGGCAAGCCACTTCATCGCCCAGGTAGCGCAGATGGGGATCAAACAGGTAAGAGGTATTGGAATACCATGGGATTTTTGGGGTGTTTTTCTGGGTAATTACAGCCAGTACGCCCGGGTGTTTTAAAGCTTTTGCAGTATCGATGGATTTGATACGGGCATGGGGATGGGGGCAGCGCAACGTTTTAGCAATAGCCATATTGGCTAGGCCCACATCAAAAGTATATTGGGCGGTTCCGCTGACTTTATCGTAGCCATCTACCCGTGATACCGGGGTTCCCAGGATTTTTAATTTCTTTTCCGGTTTCCAGGCCCCAACTTCTTCGGCGGGAACTTCTGCCAGGGATTCCAGGAAATCATCTTCCAGGAAAAATTTTGATTTTACGATTTTTCTTCCAGCCATTTTTAACCTCCCTTACCCGCGTTGGTTGTGGTTTTTTCTGCGGCAGCCATTACTGATTTAACGATATGGGGGTAAGACGAGCATCTGCAGAGATTCCCGGCCATGCCCTCTTTTACTTGTTCTGTTGTTGGTTTGGGGTGTTTTAGTAGTAAAGCCCGGGCTGCCATGATTTGTCCTGGGGTACAGAACCCGCATTGGAAGCCATCGTGTTCGATGAATGCTTCCTGGAGGGGATGGAGTTTTTCTCCGTTTAATAGGCCTTCGATAGTGGTCACTTCTTTGCCGGCGGCATCCAGGGCCAGGATATGGCAGGAATAGATGGCTTTCCCGTCGAGCAGTACTGTACAAGTGCCGCATTCGCCGTGGTTACAGGTTATTTTTGCGCCGATTAAATTTAATTGGTCCCGCAGGAGTTGGGCGAGAGTGGTGCGTGGTTCCACCAGGACTCGGATTGCTTTGCCGTTTACTTTAAGGGGCAGGAGTACTTTGCCTTCATGGGGTTGGCTGGTTTCTTGTTTTTTCTTTGCCGGCTCGGATGTTAGTACTCCTGGTATTATTGTTCCGCCGATGACGCCTGTGCCCACTCCTTTTATGAATTTTCTGCGGGAGATGTTTTGGGGTTCGGAGTCTTCTTTTTTCATGGTATTGAATCTCCTTTAAATTTTAATTGTGGGTTTTGTTTATATAAAACCTTGAAATTTATATTTACTGCATTGATAGTCCGGTTGGTTTCTATCATGGTAGTATTTTAAAGAAAATAGTTTTTTATTTCAATACAGTGGGGGTATTTTTTAATAAAATTTTTTTGCAGGGTTCAGGGGCCCCGCGGCGCGGGGAGCCCCCCTGCGGTCACGGTCGCCGGGATTTGCTTTCTTTTTGGACTTTTGATAAAATTTGTTCGTAAAGAACAGATAAAAAAGGAGCCGAATATGAGGCGATTTACATCTTATGGTCCAATTAATCCCAATTTGCATTATTACGCCCCGAGAAAAGAGTTGATCGACAGGGCATACACCCAGTTGGTGGGGGAAGAACCGGCAGAAGGCGGGCATTATATTACGGTATGGGCGCCCCGGCAGTGTGGGAAAACCTGGATCATGCAGGAAGTAGTGGAAAAAATCAAGCAAACCAATGATTATGAAATTGGACTTATCTCTATGGAACCTGCAAAAGAGGAGAAAGAGGAAAAAGAAGTTTTGGATGTATTGATTCAAAAACTGCAAATTGTATTTAGCAGATCATTTCCCGTCATTGAAAAAATAAAGCAGGTTCCAACGTTATTTACCCGGAAATATTTCCAAAAACCTGTAATTTTGATTTTAGATGAATTTGATGCCCTGGAAGAGGTATTTATTAACCGTTTTGCAAGTATATTCAGGGATATTTATATCAGCAGGACAGGTGAGAGGGATAAGCCTGGTAAGGATAAAGCCAATTTACTCCACGGCCTGGCCCTGGTGGGGGTACGCAGTGTCCTGGGCATTGAAAACGTCAAAGGTTCACCTTTTAATGTGCAGCGTAGTCTTCATATTCCTAACCTGACCGATGACGAAGTGAAGGGAATGTTCCGCTGGTATGAAAAAGAAAGTGGGCAAAAGGTCCAGCAGGATGTCGTTGAAAGGCTCTTTTATGAAACCAATGGTCAGCCGGGTTTAACGTGCTGGTTCGGAGAATTGCTAACAGCAACGTATAACAAGGGAAAAAAAGTTCCTATTAACATGGGACATTTTAAATATGTATATAAAGAGGCAACCCATGTCCTGCCCAATAATAATATCCTCAATATCATCAGCAAGGTCAACCAACAACCTTACAAAGAAGAGGTGCTGGAATTATTCAAAACCGATAAGAAAATTGAATTTCGCTTCGATGACAAGAATCTGAATTACCTTTATATGAACGGTGTTATCGATATTGAAAGGGAGGAGAACGAGAAAGGTGAGTCAGAGGTCTACTGCAAGTTTGCCAATCCTTTTGTGCAAACCCGGTTATTCAGCTATTTTTCTAGAGAGATGTTTGACGACCTGGGGCTTTTGATCCACCCCCTGGACAGCATGGAAGATGCCATCAGCGAAGACAGTCTCATTATTCCCAATATCCTCAAACGATACAAAGCCTATCTAAAGAAGAACCGGGATATGGTTTTCAAGGGAATGCCCAGGAGAAAGATAGATAAAAGGCTCTATGAGGCGGTCTATCATTTCAACCTGTACAGGTACTTGTATGATTTATTGAAAAAAAGGGGAGTGGATGTGATACCTGAGTTTCCCACCGGTAATGGGAAGATCGATTTGATTTTGAAATATAGGGAACGAGTCTATGCGTTGGAGTTAAAGAGTTTCAGGGATATGTACGATTATGGCCGGGGGATTGAGCGGGCGGCAGATTATGGCAAGCAGTTGGGATTAAAAGAGATCGTATTACTGGTGTTTGTAGAGTTAAAAGAGGAAGAGGTCAAAGAACTGGACCAGGAGATTGAGAAGCCTGGTATCAAGGTGATTGTTATTCCCATCGGGGTTCTATAGTGCTATAGAATTTTAGCCACAAAGCCACGAAGATACACAAA
>CP070627.1:4986652-4993899 GCA_020355945.1 Candidatus Aminicenantota bacterium
GATGTTTTCCTCGGCTGCTTTGGCGGTCAACAGGATGACAGGTATATGACTGGTGGCAATATTGTTTTTTAATGTCCGGCACACTTCAAAACCGTCCAGCCCGGGCATCATAATATCACAGATAATAAGATCGGGTACGATTTCCCCGGCTCGCCGCAGTCCTTCTTCCCCATCCTTTGCTTCTATCACGGTATAATGGGGTTCAAGGGCACTGCGGATGTACTGGCGCATATCGGGACTGTCTTCTACCACCAGGATAATGTCTTTTTCATGGGATACCGGCTCCTGGCCGATTTCTTCCTCTTTCTCTGCCGGTTCGAATTCTTCTTCCTCATCTTCTTTAACATCCGGGGCCGGCACCGCTAATTTCTTCGGGGCAGGAATTGATTCCACGATTTCTTCGGGTTTGAGATGGGCCTTGCCCATGGGCAGCCGAATCACAAACCGGGCTCCCATGGTTTCGTCCCGGGGAGAGATCGCTTCGATAACCCCGTGGTGGAGTTGGATGATTTCCCTGGCGATGATGCTCATAGGTGCTGTCGGCCTGGTAAAAACGATCGAATATATGCGCGATCTCTTCCCTGGGTAAGCCCGGACCGGTATCTGAAACGGATACCTCCAGGTATTCCTGCTCTTCCATGCCCGATAGGGCTTTCTTGACTTTGACCGCCAGGGTTATCCTCCCCCCGGCGGGTGTAAATTTAACGGCATTTGAAAGCAGGTTGGTAATAACCTCTTCCATTTTCCCCGGGTCATAGTAAAGAGGGATGTCTTCCGCTTCAGTTTTAAATATTAATTCGACTTCCTTTTGCACGGCCAGTGAATCGAAAGAATGCAGCACTCCCTTTAAAAAAGGCACGATATTCTGCCGGGCCGCTTGCAGTTTCATGGTTCCACTGTCGAATTTGGAGAGTTCCAACAACTGGTTGATCAGACCAAGCAAACGCCGGGAATTACGCAGCATTAACTGCATTTTCTTCTTTTGCTCTCTTTCCTTTTCTTGCGGACCGGTTAGCATTTGCTCTAATGGCCCCATGATCAATGTCAAGGGCGTACGGGCAACAGAGGGGGCTGTGCGTGCAAATGTGCAAATTTGTGGATGTTGAAAGATAAAAACGGCTTAAAATATAGAGAGATAGCTGAATTTGAGATGTTTGGCGATTTAATTTCTGCGTCTCTACGGAGTTTATACCGAATCATTAAAAAGAGACGGAGAGACGGAGGATTAGTAAAAGTGCCTTAAAAATTTGCACATTTGCACGCACCGCCCCCTTCTTTTTATTTAAAGTTCTTTTCCCTATTTTAGTTTTAGGGGGGGACAGGCAAATCTTTTCCCTGGTTTATTTTTTCCCCGGGTTGGCATATGGGATCATATAACCATCAGTAAACGTTTCCATGAAGACAACAATGGCATTTTCTTCTGCGTCTGTTAAACCAAGGTCGCCAAGGAATTTACTGTCCAGGTTTTGCGGTACTTCTGGCGGGTCCCACATGCCTGGGACATCACGGGTATTATAGAAATTGACTACCTCTTTTAATGTTTTCAACAACCCGTTGTGCATATAAGGTGATGTAAGCACGATATTTCGCAAGTGGGGGGTTTTGAATTTGCCGTTGTCCCTGGGTTCCATTGTAATGGCTCCCAGGCCCAGGTCAATGGGAATGGGATTCTGTAGGTTAAAGGGATATTCGGTATTCTGAGGCAGTCCCAGGTTGTGGTAATCAAAATCGGTAAAGAGTATGGGGTCTCCTCCGCTGGTTTTAGTGGGATGACAGTGATGGCATTTGGCTGACCCGTTAAAGAGCTTTTCTCCCAATGCCTCCTGCGGGGTCAATTCCACCAGTCCGGCCTGGTAGGCATCGAATTTAGAGGTGAATTTATTGACTTCAACTGTACTTTCATAAGCTGCAATAGCAGTGGCCATATTGTGATAGGCGGCTTCTACGTCGGCAAAAGCATCGGGACCAAACACCTGTTCAAACAGGTCGGCATATTGGGAAACGGCAATTTTTCCAATAACCGCGGCTTTATCCGGGTTGTTCATCTCTACAGGATTAAGGAAAGGACCTTTTGCCTGTTCTACCAGGTCCGGGGCCCTTCCGTCCCAGAATTGACCACCCAGGGTTTTCCGGGCATCAAATACCGGTGTAAATGCAGCATAAGCCGCACTGGGAGAATTCCGGTTCCCGAAACGTCCGGGTATAACACCTTCGGATACCGGTAAAGTTTGATCCGGTTCTGCAAATCCTGCGGCAGGGTGATGACAACTGGCGCACGACTGGCCTGCCGGTTCAGACAGGTTCTCATCAAAAAAGATGAATTTCCCCAGTTCTTCAACCGGGGTGAAAGCCTGCTGGGCAGACGCACTTTCACCCAGGGAAACCGTAAACAACGCTGCGATTAACAGCGCCCCTGCGCATACCAGGATGCCAGGCAATATTTTTTTCTTAAACATGTTAACCTCCTTTCCGGATCTCCCATGGCCAACTCTCAGCGATAATTAATGCCGGGATGACCGCTGATTTTTTTTAGGACCATAGAAAAACCGGGATACAGTGCGTTAAAATGTTCATCCTCAACGTTGAAGCACCTCCATGTTGAAGAGTGAATTAAAAATCACGAATTACTATGATCGCTGCCATATGATTTCCAGGCAAAAAGTATAGGCAATTTTGATACCAATATACAATTTGCCGGGAAGACTTGAAAAAACATTGATAAATAAGGCTTTCCAGGTAACAGCCTACAACAGGGCCGTTATAGAAAGGATGCAAAAAAAATTGACATTATTTCTTTTCCAGGTGGGGTTTAGGCGTTAAACTTTGAATATAAAACAATATAAGGGATTATATACAAATATTGACAATGTCCAAAAAGTTGCAGGTTTTCGTTTGAGTCTAACACAAAAAAAACAAAAAAGGTGCCAGGCACGAATGCCATTGCCTCCGGCGGCCAAAACCCTTTTCGAGAAAAGGGTTCGGCGGTCACGGACTCCCAAAAGCTTTTCATTGGGATGGTTTGGATACTTTTTTTTCCTTCGCGCCCTTCGTGTCCTTCGTGGTTTACATATTTCGACGGTGGATTTAGGTCGTGGCTAACAGTTTATTTTAGGACTAGAATGTGGTACAATCTCTGCCTTAATCCAAAAATTCTAACGGCTAATACCGGAGGAAAATAAAATATGCTGACAGAAAAAGATCTGGCTTACATCGCCAAAACATGCCAGGTACAAATGCACCAGACCCATAACGTCATCCAAATGCTGGCAGAAGGAATGACCGTCCCCTTTATCTCCAGATATAGAAAAGAAAAAACCAATAACCTGGACGAACTGGGCGTCAACAAAATTAATGAAAACTACGAATACGTAAAAGAATTAAACGACCGTAAAGAAACCGTACTAAAAACCATAGACAGCCAGGGAAAACTAACCGATGAACTGAAAAAAAAAATAGAAGAAACCTATTCCAAAACCGAATTGGAAGACATCTACCTGCCCTATAAACCTAAACGCCGCACCAAAGCCACTATCGCCAAAGAAAAAGGCCTGGAACCCCTGGCCCTCTCTATCCTGGATGAAACAGTGCCGGATGCAGTGGAAGTCCTTGCCGAGCCCTATATTTCCGAAGAGAAAAAGGTAAACTCCATTGAAGAAGCCCTTGAAGGTGCTGGCCATATCATCGCAGAACAGTTCTCCGAAAATGCCGCCCTTAGAAAAAAAATTCGTAAAGAAATCACAGAAACCGGTACCCTGTCTGTTTCGGTCACCAAAGACTGGGAAAAGGAACGTTCCAAATTTGAACAGTATTATGACTACAACGAAGCAGTAAAATCCATGCCCTCTCACCGCATACTGGCTATTCGCCGCGGAGAAACAGAAAAAGTACTGAAAGTTCGAATCAACTCCGATAAAAATCATTTACAGCAAAAGTTTAAATCCATGCTTTTCAAAGATACCCATCCCAGGTATGACTTCCTGGATAAGGTCCTTGAAGATGCCCTGACCCGGTTGCTGCTCCCTTCCATCGAACAAGACATCCACATGGAAATGAAAAAACAGGCAGATGAAGAAGCCATCAATGTATTTGCCTCAAACCTGGAAACGCTTCTTTTATCCCCACCAGCAGGAAATTTGCGGGTCATGGGCGTGGACCCGGGCTATCGCACCGGCTGCAAACTGGTAGTACTGGACGAAACCGGGAAACTCCTGGCAACCAGCACCATATACCCCACCAAACCCCTGGAAAAAATCGAAGCAGCCACACAAGTGGTGAAAGAACTAATCGATAAATATCAGGTGGAGTCCGTAGCCATTGGCAATGGCACCGCCTCCAGGGAAACCCGTGCCTTTTTTAAAAACATTGTCCCAGATAATGTGATTGTATCAGTGATCAGCGAGGCAGGTGCCTCAGTCTATTCCGCTTCCGGGCTAGGCCGGGAAGAATTCCCGGACCAGGATGTGACCGTCAGAGGCGCAGTCTCCATTGGCCGACGATTCCAGGACCCCCTGGCTGAACTGGTGAAAATCGATCCCAAATCCATCGGCGTAGGACAATACCAACATGACGTCAATCAAACACGATTAAAATCAAAATTGGACCAGGTGGTCAGTTCCGTAGTCAACCGGGTAGGAGTAGAACTGAATACCGCTTCATATCACTTACTCAAATACGTATCCGGCATCGGTGCTACACTGGCTAAAAATATCGTGCAATTCAGGAATGAAAATGGAATGTTTAAAAACAGGGAAGAGTTAAATCATGTCAGGATGTTTGGTGCTAAGGCGTTCCAGCAGAGTGCCGGCTTCCTGAGAATTCGCAGCGGTGAAAATCCCCTGGATTCCACAGGTATTCACCCGGAATCCTACTTCATCGTCCAACACATGTGCAAAAACTCAGACGTGCCTATTACACAATTGATACGAAATAAACCGCTGATCTCACAATTTAAACCCGAAGAATATATCACCGACGATTTCGGTATCCCCACCATCCAGGATATCCTTAAAGAACTGGAAACCCCCGGAAGAGACCCAAGGAAAGATTTTGAGGTGTTTGAATTTGAAGAGGGAGTGGAAACCCTTGAAGACCTGGAAGAAGGAATGAAATTGAAAGGCGTGGTCACCAATGTTACTCGTTTTGGTGCGTTTGTAGATATTGGTGTCCACCAGGATGGACTGGTCCACATTTCAGAACTCTCCCATCAATATGTCACCCACCCGGACCAGGTGATATCCGTGGGAGATAAAGTAAAAGTAAAAGTATTGAAAGTCGATCACCAGTTGAAACGAATTCAATTAAGTATTAAAGCGCTCCAGGACCCGCCTCAAAACCGTAAAAAAAATAAGAGAAACAAATATCGAAAAAAAGAACCCCCACCCCAAAAGAAAAATCCAACAGAAGATTTGATCGATAGCTTAAAAGCCAAATGGGGCGCCAAATAGGCCACGGGAAATTTTTACCTACTATGAAAATAACTAAAAAATTAGCCACAAAGTTACACAAAGGGACACGAAGAAAAAAAAATCTGTGTAATCTGCGTAATCTGTGGTTTCTTATTTTTCATCGTCTCCGGGTGAGGCCGGGGCATCATGAGTGACTGTCCCCGAATCCACCGAATCCAGGAAAGGAAACGGTCTAATATGATGCGGCGCTTCACTTAAATAACTCTTCCAAAAAGGATGATCTTCCTTCATCCAAAATCTCAAGAATGATTCTCTCTGTAAACTTACCCACTCCCTTTAGGGAAGTTAATTTATTCTTCATACCGGAAAGAGGTTCTTTGAGTTGAGAAACAGAATAAGCAGCATAACCAAAAGGAGATTTTTTACCCTGTGATTTCAAGAAATAATCGATATGTTCCAGCATCACCACTACCCGATCGTTTTCATCCAGGATATCTACATACAATCCGGGAGGCATCCGCTGCGGGAGCGGATACGGTTTGATGGCTTGATTGAAGATTTGCTGGAGGGATCGATAATATTTATCTGTGGGGTTTCCCCATTGATTGCCTCTATAGATACCGTCATAGGCGGGAATAAGTCCGGGATACAATTCCTCCAGGGTATGATAGAAATAATCCTTTTGCCTGCCTTCCTTCAAGGTCATTCCCCCGAACAAAACAAAGTCCACATTGGCATTTTTAGCTTTTTCAAGGGTATCGGTGATTATTTCCGGTTTATCCGTAACAAAAGGTATTACCGGTAAGAGAAAGATACCCACCGCAATTCCAGCTTGTTTTAACTGCCTGGCCGCCTGCAATCGCTGCGAGGGAGGTGATGCCGCCGGTTCAAACTGCTGACTGATGTCATCCCGTGCCGACGAAAAACTAAAACTAACAATAACAGGATTTTTTTTATTGATCTTTTTTAACAGGTCCATGTCCCGGAGCACCAGGTCAGATTTAGTCAAAATATGGACCGGGAAGTTTTTTTTTGCCAACAGGTCCAGTACCTGTCGGGTGAGCTGATATTTTTTTTCAATGGGTTGATAACTGTCCCCTACTCCGCCGCCGATACAGATATAGCCTTTGCGAAAGGGTTTTCGTTTTCGTTTGGGGTCCAACTCCCGTTCCAAAAGTTCTACTGCATTCACTTTAACAGATACTTCACAGCCAAAATCCCCTTCCACCTGGTATTTTTCTGCGCGGCCGTCGCAATAGAGGCAGTTGTGTTCACAGCCCCGGTAAAGATTCATACCATAGGCGGCCATAAACCAGGAATCAATCCGTTTCATTTTTCTCAACAGGGATTTCGCGGTTATCTCATGGACGGTTACAGTCATCAGGTTCATAACCATACCTATTAACATAAGCTTTAATAAATTTCAAGGAGAAAATAGAAACTTTGCCTGTCTCCAAAACTATACCAATTCAAGATGATATTGAACCCACCAATTATTTTTTTTTAGTTCAAATCTTGCCTGGCACCAAATCCGCCGAATCTCCCCCTGTTTCTCAAACCGATCGGTCATCCGCGGAGCGGACCACCGGTATGTTTACGTTGGTTACGTTGTTTACGTTGGTTTATTTGGTTTTAATTTTGCGGGTCATTTCACCGGAGACAGTCATCATTTTACCGTCAGCACCGGGCATCTTTACAGTGATTTTCATTTTGTCGGGCCCCACTTTTTCTATGATCCGTGTGGATTTGCCCATGTTACCGCTCCATTCCATGACTACCTTGTTACCCTCTTCTTTGCCTTTGCCTTCGAACATACCTCTGAAATTATCGATCCAATAGCCG
>CP070627.1:4993999-5028114 GCA_020355945.1 Candidatus Aminicenantota bacterium
AAAGATTTATAAAATATTTTAAGAAAATGGCAGCGGAGGTTATAGAAAATACTGAAAAGAAGATCTTAGAAATAGAACTTCTATCCCTGGAAGATAGGAAATGCATCTTATATGATTTTAATAACACAGGGACGGATTATCCCAATGACAGGACCATCCCTTCATTGTTTAAAGAGCAGGCAGAGAAGACTCCCCACCATATTGCCGTGGTATTCGAGGATGAAGCCCTGGCCTATAAAGCGTTAGACGAGAGAGCAGCCAAATTAGCCGCCTATCTTTGTTCCAAAGGTTTGAAAGCAGAAGAAGCCGTAGGAATAATTGCCGAACATTCCTTGGAGATGATTACAGCCATTATTGCGGTTTTGAAAGCTGGCGGTACCTATCTACCCATAAATATCGATTATCCTGACGCAAGAAAAAGGTATATGTTAAAAAATGCAGGTGCTACCATACTATTAACAAATTGTAAAAATGCCGTTGATGTTGATGGGATCAAAGAAATCATAAAATTGGATGACCCAGCTCTCTGCAATAGAGAAGAGGGTTTTGAACGCATGCAGCAGTTCAACCATCTGGCTTATATTATATATACTTCAGGTTCAACAGGTGTTCCCAAAGGAGTAATGGTAGAGCACAAGAATGTGGTAAGGCTTGTCAAGAATACCAATTACATCCGATTCAGGAAAGAGGATAGAATATTGCAGACCGGGGCATTGGAGTTTGATGCCTCTACCTTTGAGATCTGGGGAGCATTATTGAATGGATTAGGGCTCTATCTTGTGGCCAAGGAAAAATTACTCACTCCGCTATGGTTGAGAGAAACCCTTAAGCGGTATTGCATCAGTACTTTATGGATGACGTCGCCGTTTTTTAACCAGATGGTGAAAGCAGATATTGGGATTTTCTCAGGTTTGGCTAACCTTTTAGTGGGAGGAGATGTGCTTTCGCCCCCTCATATCAACCGGTTACGTGCCGCCTATCCTGGACTGAATGTGACAAACGGTTATGGACCCACCGAAAACACGACGTTTTCTACCACATTTTTGATAGATAAAGAATATCACGAAAATATCCCCATCGGGCGCCCCATTGCCAACTCCACAGTCTACATTTTTGATCGGTACAATCATTTACAGCCGGTGAACGTTCCCGGTGAGTTATGTGTGGGAGGGGATGGTGTATCCAGGGGGTATTTGAATGATCCTGAACTGCAAAGTGAAAAGTTTACTCCCTATCCCTTTAATGAGGATGAAATGATATATCGAACCGGCGATCTTGCCCGGTGGCTTCCGGATGGGAATATCGAATTTTTAGGAAGAATAGACCATCAGGTAAAGGTGAGAGGTTACCGCATCGAGTTAGGAGAAATCGAAAACCATTTGTTAAAGAATAGTGAAATAAAAGAAGCAATAGTAATGGTCAGAGAAACTAAAGGAGAAGGTAAATATCTCTGTGCCTATATCGTTTCAGATGAACAGATAGATATATCATCCCTGCGGGGAAGACTTTCCACCCAATTACCGGATTACATGATACCCTTCTATTTTACGGAAATAGAGAAGATACCGCTGACACCAAACGGTAAAATAGACCGTAAAGCGTTACCGGAACCTGAGGTAAAATCAGGAGAAGGGTATATTGGCCCCAGAGATGGAGTGGAGAGACATCTGGTTGAGATATGGGCGGAAGTATTGGGAATAGAAAAAGACCTTATCGGCATAGATAATAACTTTTTTGAGTTAGGTGGCCACTCATTAAAAGCCACCGTAATGGTTTCGAAGATACATAAAGAATTTAATGTAATAATACCGTTGGCAGAGATATTTAAAATACCGATGCTAAGAAAGGTAGCGGAATATATAAAGGAAGCAAAGGAAGAGATATACGCATCTATAGATGCAGCAGAAGAGCAAGATTACTATTCATTGTCATCAGCACAAAAGCGAATATATGTTTTGCAGCGGATGGATGAACATGGTAAGGGCACCGGCTACAACATACCGGCAGTATTGATGGTGGAAGGAGATGTCGATAAGGAGAGACTGGAAGATACATTCAGACAAGTGATAAGAAGGCATGAAAGTTTAAGAACATCATTTGAGATGATTGAAGAAGAACCTGTACAAAGGATACGCCATGATACGGAGGTGGAATTTGAAATCAAATTTCACCAGGTCGAGGTTGAGGAAAAAAATCCATGCAGAGGGGAATCTGTGGATTCGCCCATCGAGGAGGAAACAGTTATACAGGATTTCATAAGGCCTTTTGATTTATCTCAGGCACCATTGATGCGAGTAGGGTTGATACAAATAGAAGAAGAAAAACACATATTGATGGTAGACATGCATCATATCATCTCGGATGGTATTTCCATGGGAATATTTGTAAAAGAATTTATGGCCCTGTATGCCGGAAAGAAACTTCCGGCATTAAAACTCCAGTACAAAGATTACTCGGAATGGCAGAATCGTGAGAAAGAGAAAGAGGCAATAAAGCAGCAGGAAGAGTACTGGTTAAAGGAATTTGGAGGAGAGATACCGGTATTAAACTTGCCGATTGATTATGTGAGACCGGCGCTTCAGAGTTTTGCCGGAAGCGCATTAAGTTTTGAGATAGGCAGTGAAGCGACCCGGGGATTAAAAAAATACATCTTAGAGGAAGAAACGACATTGTACATGGTATTACTTTCCGTATACAATATATTTTTATCAAAAATAAGCAACCAGGAAGTCATTGTAGTAGGAACTCCGACAGCAGGTCGTCGCCATGCAGATTTGGAACAGATAATCGGAATGTTTGTCAATACCCTGGCACTAAAAAATTATCCTGTAGGGGAGAAAAGTTTTAGGGAATTTTTAAGGGAAGTAAAAGAAAGGACATTAGAAGCCTTTGCGAACCAGGATTATCAGTATGAAAATCTGGTAGAGAGTGTACCAGTAAATAGAGATACTAGCCGTAATCCATTATTTGACACCATGTTTGCGCTGCAAAACATGGAAATATCGGAAGTAGAGATAACAAAATTGAAGTTAAAGCCCTATGATCGTGAAAACATCCTTCGGATATCGAAATTTGATATGACTTTACATGCAGCGGAGACAGAAGAAAACCTGTACCTTACATTTGAATATTGTACAAAACTGTTTAAAGAAACAACGATAGAAAGATTTATCAGGTATTTCAAGAATTTGATATCCAGTGTTTTGCAGGATATTAAAAGGAATTTATCGGATATCGAAATCATATCTGAAGAGGAGAAGATGCAACTTCTATTTGATTTCAACAATACCCGGGCCAACTATCCAAAGGAAAAAACCATTCATGAATTATTTGAAGAACAGGTGTTAAAAAGCCCGGGTAGGACAGCCCTGATTTATAAAAATGAAGAGACAAAATTGATTGAGTCTCTTAATTATAAGCAATTAAATAAGAATGCCAACCAGTTGGCACGGCAATTAAGAACAAAAGGCATTAAACCGGATACCATAACAGGTATAATGGTACAACCATCATTGGAAATGATAATCGGAATTATAGCAGTGCTGAAAGCAGGAGGAGCATACCTGCCGTTAGAACCCAAACATCCTGGCGAGCGAATCGCTTATATGCTAAATGACAGTAACGCAAAATTATTGTTAACCCATGAGCATTTAGCCGATAAGGTTATGTTTAACGGTGAATTCATAGATATTTCAGACCACCGGCTATATGAAGGAGATAGCAGGAATTTGGAGAAGAGCAGCAGCCCCGTCGATACATTATACACAATTTATACCTCTGGCACCAGTGGTAAATCCAAAGGAACTCTCATAGAAAATGGAAATTTAGTCAACTACCTCAGTTGGTTTGTGAACGAAATCAATTTAACAGGGAAAGACAAGACGGTATTGACGTCATCATTTGGATTTGATTTGGGGTATACATTAATCTATTCGTCACTTTTAACCGGCTGTCAATTACATATCATCCCGGAAGAGACCTATTTATCTCCTGGAGATTTAATAAGTTATATCAGTGAAAATGAAATAAGTTATTTAAAAATGACCCCGTCTCTTTTCACCACAATAGTTGAAAACCCTGATTTTTCAAAAGAGATGTGTTGCACATTGCGGCTTGTGATATTGGGAGGAGAAGAAATTCGATTAAAAGATGTAGAAAAGGCGTTTAGGCTTGGAGGGCAAATTGAAATAATGAACCACTATGGCCCCACGGAAGCCACCATCGGATGCATTGCGCAATTTATAGATTTCAACGAATTTGAGGACTACATGGAGAAACCAACCATTGGGTCTCCCATCGATAATATGAAGGTATTCATCCTGGACAGGTGGTTAAACCTGATGCCCATTGGCGTGCCTGGAGAGTTATGTGTTTCTGGTCTGGGAGTGATGAGAGGCTATTTAAACCACCCGGAATTAACCCTTGAGAAATTTGTGAAGCATCCTTATATCGCTGGAGATCGAATGTACCGCACCGGCGATATGGCCAGGTGGCTCCATGGGGGCGTGGTTGAGTTCCTGGGTCGAATAGACAACCAGGTCAAAATCCGGGGATTCCGTATCGAATTGGGAGAAATAGAAAACCGGTTATTTGCCCATGAAAAGGTAAAAGAAGCAGTGGTTATTAACCGGGAGCATGCGTCCGGCGATAAATACTTGTGCGCCTATATCGTATCGGACCATGTGGAAGACACCGGTGAGGAACTCATCTTGTCAAAATTAAAAGAATACCTGTCGGAAATCCTGCCGGATTATATGATACCCTCCTATTTTGTAATGCTGGAGAAAATCCCCCTGACTCCCAATGGAAAATTAAACAAGAAATTATTGCCTGAACCCAAAGCCAGTGCCATGACAACGGATTATACGGCACCCAGGGACGGGGTAGAAAAGAAACTTGTCCGGTTGTGGCAAGACGTACTGGCAGTTGAAAAAATTGGGCTTGATGATAACTTTTTCCATTTGGGCGGTCACTCCTTGAAGGCAGTCATGTTGGTGTCTAAAATACATAAAGCACTGAGCCTTAGGGTGGCGTTAACTGAGATATTTAAAACCCCAACTGTAAGAGGATTATCAATCCATATAAAACAACATATAAAAAGCGGTGTGGAAGATAAGGAGATTGCCATCCAAATGGCAGAAAAAAAAGAGTACTATGCTTTATCCTCTGCTCAGAAACGTTTATTTGTTTCGCAGCAACTGGATGAAAGTGGCACCAGTTATAACATGCCCAGAATCTCGGAATTGATAGGAGGAATTGACAGGAACCGGCTGGAAGATACCTTTAAAAAATTGATAGCACGCCATGAAAGTTTGAGAACATCATTTGAATTAAGTGGGCAGCAGCCGGTACAAAAGATACATGAAGTCGATGATATGGAATTTGAAATTGAATATTTTGATTTCTCAAAGGTTGAAGCCAAGGAGGTAGGAGAGAGGGGACACCATTCGGTATCCCCCGCAGGAGACCAGGGACCTGGTAGTAGGGACGGAGGCGGCGCGTTATCTATAAAGGTTTCCTCACCCCTAGAGGTGGAAAAGATTATACAGGATTTCATAAAGCCTTTCCATCTGTCTCAAGCGCCGTTGTTGCGAGTGGGATTGATAAAAATAGAAGACCAGGAACACATCCTCATGATGGATACCCACCATATAATTTCCGATGGAGTCTCTCATGGAATATTGACTCGAGATTTTATGGCGTTGTATGGGGGAGGGGAATTACCTCCATTAAGAATTCATTACAAAGATTTTACAGAATGGCAGAACCAGTTGATTGAGTCTGGAGCAATAAAGACACAAGAAGAGTACTTGCTAAACAGATTTAAAGGTGATATACCTGTTCTAAACATCCCAACAGACTATCCCAAAACCCTTGATAAAATTTTCGAAGGAGAGAGCATTCGTTTTAAAATAGGCAGAGAATTAACTGATAATATTAAAAGATTTGTCTCAGAAACAGGAACCACCTTATTTATGTTATTACTGGCCGCTCTTAATATTTTGCTGTCAAAATATACGGAGCAAGAAGATATTGTGGTGGGTTCGACAATAATAGGAAGAAGACATACTGATTTACAAAATATAATAGGCATGTTTGTTAATATGCTCCCAATGAGAAACTTTCCCAGGAATAATAAGAAATTTAGAGAATTTTTGGAAGATGTAAAGGAAAACTCGATCAATGCTTATGAAAACCAGGATTATCAATTTGATGAGTTAGTGGCAAAATTAGGTTTAAAAAGAGAACAGAGCAGAAATCCTTTGTTTAATGTGGTATTTGGGTTACGGAACATTGAAATAGAGTTTGAAGACATCCCGGAAATAGAGACACCGGAATTGAAGCTAAAGGCAGATGAAAATGATCATCATAATATAGCAAAGTTTGATCTCTTCTTAGGGGGTGTGGAAACAGGAGATGGAATAAATTTTGAATTTCAGTATCGACGCAG
This sequence comes from Candidatus Aminicenantota bacterium, assembly GCA_020355945.1. The sequence continues at coordinate 5,000,451 of CP070627.1, forward strand.
ATGGTTTAAGAAGAAAACCATAGAGAGGATGAGCAGGCATTTCATAAATATCATAGAAGAGGGGATAAGAAATCCAGAGATAAAACTATTGGAGATACAGATGTTAAGTGAAGAGGAGAGGAGTAGATTAATAAAAAAAATCAAAATTAGCAAAGATCAACCCTTTGCTGATGCTGGCGAAGTCGCATTAGAACAAACAGGTTCAGAAAGTCTTGAAGTAAATTTTGATTTTTAAGGGAGGTCGTTTACCATGAGTAAAACCATTGATTGTTTCTTTATTGGGCATAATGAAATGGATTTTAGGGAATATGAAGATAATATTAAAAGGATGGGAATCAGTTCCGGAGCTTATCGTGATTTAAATTTAAATTTTATTCAATATGATAATAGGCCTTATCATTTATCGGAAATTTTTAATTTATTTTATTGCCATGATAAATTCTCAAAAGGTGAGAAAAAGCCTTTAAGCATTGGGGAAACTTTTAGTGCAGCAATTGCTTACCTTGGGACTTATTTAAACAGGAGGGGATTTACATTTGATTATGTTAATTCGTTCCAGGAGGAAAAAGAAGAATTAAAGAGATATTTGCTCCGGGAAGATATTCTAACAATCGGGATTATAACCACCCTTTACACGTCTGTTTTTCCGATTATTGAAATTATTGCTTTTATAAAAAAATACAATCATACGGCTAAAGTAATCGTTGGTGGCCCCTATGTATCCACTCAAGTGCTCAATCAAGAACCCGCTGAATTGGATTACCTGTTTAGCGTTACCATTGGCGCGGATATCTATGTTAATAGTTCACAAGGAGAGGCCACTTTGGTAAAAATCCTTCATTCCCTAAAAAACGATTTACCCCTGGATCAAATCAATAATATATATTATAAAACCGATAACGGGTATCTCTCAACGCCAATTTTAATTGAAAATAACCAATTATCTGAAAATATGGTGGATTGGAATCTATTTGCAGATCGGGTGGGTCAGGTGGTCAATGTGAGAACATCAATATCCTGCCCCTTCTCATGTGCCTTTTGTGGATTTCCTGAACATGCCGGGAAACATCAAGTGGTGGAGGTGGAATTACTTGAAAAAGAATTAAAAATGCTCAGCAAAATAAAATCAATAAAAAGTGTAAATTTTACGGATGATACCTTCAATGTACCCAAAGAACGATTTAAAAGAATTCTCAAAATGCTCATCAAAAACAAATTCAAATGGAGATGGCATTCCAACTTGAGATGCCAATTCTTAAACCGGGAGATCGTTGAATTAATGAAAGAAAGTGGATGCGAGGGCGTTTTTTTAGGTATCGAATCCGGCAGCCCGAAAATTCTCAAAAATATGAACAAAGCCGCATCCGTGGATAAATACTTTGAAGGGGTTGCTTTACTAAAGGAGTTTGGGATCATTCCCTTTGGTTCATTTATCGTTGGTTTTCCCGGGGAAACCGATGAAACCCTGCAAGAAACAGTAAGATTCATCGAGGAAAGTGAAATTGACTTCTTTCGGGCTCACTTGTGGTACTGTGAACCCATTACACCTATATGGCGAGAAAAAGAAAAATATAAAATCAAAGGCTCTAATTTTGAATGGTCCCATGCTACAATGGATTCCAGACGGGCCTGTGATTTAATCGATGACATGTTTGTCTCCATTAAAAAGTCCATTTGGATCCCCCAGTATAATTTTGATTTGGACAATCTCTTTCACATCACCAACAGGGGATTTACTCTAGAAGAAGTAAGAAATATTTTAAACGCATTTAACAGCGGTATCAGGGAGAAACTCAACAACCCCGCTAAAAAAGAGGTGAATTTGAAAGTGATTAAACAACTAAAAAAATTCTGCCAGAAGTCTCATCATAATGAGGAACCTTTGCCTGAAGAAATAAATATGATCGATCAGAAGGATGCGGAATTTGATTTTTTTTAAATTAAAATTCGGAGGTTTTAAAGATGCATAGGCAAATTGATGAAATTGATGAAATATTGCTGCTCACTGATTCCAAATTTATCAAACAGAGAGAGTATTGGCTAAAACAATTATCCGGTGATATTGTCGAGACAGAAATTCTGCTCGATTATAATAAAAATCTTCCCCCCACTAACCGGGAAAATAAAAAAAAGGTGGAAATGTTGATCCCGGAGTTGTTGACCGGGCGGTTGATGAAATTAAGTAAGAAATCGGATATCTCTCTTTATATCATTTTATTGACCGTGCTCAAATCATTAATATATCGTTATACTGAAAATGAAGATATTATCGTTCTATCACCTCCTTATGGAGCACAAATCGGTGAAAAAGTAAAAAATTGTTTGTTGATAAGAAACCAAATAAATGAGCGGATGACCTTTAAAGAATTATTATTGGAGGTTAAGCAATCTACCCTGGAAGCTTACAGAAACCAGGATTATCCCTTTGAGAGGCTGCTGAAGTATTTGTTGTCAATTCAAAAAATAAAAAATCATGGCTCCTTATCCCAGGTTGTGTGCCAATTAAAAAACATCCATGAAACCGGGATTTCCGAGAGTATAAACAGTAAGCTTGACTTTTCATTCCTAAGGGAAGAAGAGAAGGTGAAAGGTATTATCCGTTATGATCCCCATTGGTATGAAAAAGATTCAATAGAACAAATTTCCAGGCATTTCCTCAAAATACTGGAAATATCCATCTTAGACGTCAATAAAAAGATCGCTGAAATTTCATTTTTAACAAAGCAGGAAAAAGAGAGATTAATTGTGGATTTTAATCGTACGGAAGCGGACTATCCCAAAGATAAACCCCTCCAGCGATTATTTGCGGAACAAGTGGAGAAGACGCCTGATAAAACTGCATTGGTGTATGATGATAAGGAATTAAGTTACAAAGCACTGGACTGCAGGGCAAACCAACTGGCAAGATTACTGGGAAAAAAAGGAGTCGGTTCAGGGGACATTGTTGCGATAATGGCCGTGCCATCACTGGAAATGGTGCCCGGTATACTGGGTATTTTAAAAGCCGGCGCTGCATATTTACCCGTCGATCCCGACTATCCCGAAGCAAGAGTATCGTATATACTGGAGGATAGTCAAATACAAATCTTTTTGAATCAAAATCATCAGTTGGAAAATATGAAATGGGCTGGAGATCTCCTGCGGATAGAGGAACCAGCGACAGAATCAGATGATGGAAATGGTTCAAATCTCGATAACGCCAGCCATGCCAATGATCTGGCCTATATCATCTATACCTCCGGTTCCACCGGCAACCCTAAAGGCGTCATGATCGAACACGCTTCAGTGGTCAATCTGGCATTGGCACAGAAAGAAGAGTTTGGTATCAATGAAAGGGAACGGGTATTACAATTCTCATCCCTCTCTTTTGATGCGTCTGTGGAACAAATTTTTATTTCACTCTTTAGTGGTTCAGTCCTGGTGCTGGTTGCCAAAGCTGTGCTTTTAGATAACCAACAGTTTGAAAAATTTCTCCTGGATTATTCAATCACTCATATCCATGCAGTACCCTCCTTTTTAAATATTATTGGCATGAATCCCTCCTATAGATTGAAACGGATGGTTGCGGGAGGGGATGTTTGCCCACCACGGCTGGCCCATAAATGGCACAAAATATGTCACTTTTATAATGAATACGGGCCCACGGAAACAACAGTGACTTCCATTGAATTACGAGTGAAAACAGTGGATGAAAACTGGTCACAGTTGCCCATCGGAAAACCGCTCCCTAATACAACGGTGTTTATACTGGATCAACGGATGAGATTGGTTCCCCGTGGAGCCACAGGGGAATTATATATCGGGGGGGCAGGAGTCGCGCGGGGATATCTCAATAATCCTGAGCTTACAGGAGATAAATTTTTAAATAACCCCTTTGTAAAAGGAGAACGCATGTACCATACCGGAGACCTGGCCAGATGGCTGCCGGACGGAAATATAGAATTCCTGGGCAGAATCGATTACCAGGTAAAGATAAGAGGATTTAGAATCGAATTGGAAGAAATAGAACATAAACTAATCAATTACAAAAAAAATACTAACATCATTAATCCTTTCAATAGAGACCTTTCCAAAACAAAAAACAAGACCGAAACCATCTATTGTACAGAATGTTTGCTCTCTTCCCATTATCCGGATATTCATTTTAACCAGGAAGGGATCTGTAGTGTCTGCCAGGAATATGAAGAATATGAAGAACAGGCAATAAAATATTTTGAGAGAATGGATGCGTTTCACCGTCTGATTGACAACGCCAAAAGAACCAGTCGTGGTGATTATGACTGCATGCTTCTTTTCAGTGGGGGTAAAGATAGCTCTTATGTACTGTATCAATTGGTTGAAATGGGATTAAACGTACTGGCCTTTACCTTTGATAACGGATATATATCGGATATTGCCTTTGAAAATATCGAACGAATCACATCAGCATTGCATGTAGACAGCATGGTGTGTAAAGCGGAACGCATGAATGAAATATTTGTTGAAAGTTTGCACCAGGACGATACGGTTTGTACAGGATGCTTTAAAGCATTGACAACCATTAGTACCAGGATAGCCATGGAAAAAGGAATTAATGTGATAATAACCGGGTTATCAAGGGGGCAGATTTTTGATACCAAGCTGCATGGATTATTTCAGCAGCATATATTTGACAAAGAGGAAATAGAGGAAAAACTACTGATATTCAGGGAAATCTATCACTCAACCAATGACCCCATCTCAAAGCTCTTAAATATTGAATTGAATAATGAGGTTTTTAAGCAAATCTATTTTGTGGATTTTTTCAGGTATAACGATACACCGGTTCATGAAATCAAGGAATATTTGAAAAGCAAAGATATACGCTGGAATCAACCGGGTGATACGGGATTTTGTTCCACCAACTGCATTATTAATGATGTGGGGATCTATGTCCACTTAAGAAATAAAGGCTATCATAATTACTCTGCACCCTTAAGCTGGGACTGTCGCCTGGGCCAGGGCACCAGGCAAGAAGCACTCAAAGAAATTGAATTTGAAGCTGATTTGTCCAAAGTGCAGCGGATTCTTAAAGAGATAGGTTATCTGGATGAACCGATTAAGGATGCGGTGGTAATAGACAAAGAAGATGAAAGCGGTGATAAATATCTCTGTGCCTATTTGGTCTCCGATCGAGAGATCGACTTATCCGGGTTAAAAGACGATTTATCCCGGGAATTGCCTGAATATATGGTACCGGCTTTTTTTATCCAACTGGACAAAATGCCCTTAACCCCCACGGGTAAGCTTGATCGACAGGCGCTGCCGGAACCTGGCGACAGGATCGGAACAGGCAAAAAATATGAAGCACCCGGGAATGAGGTAGAGGAAAAATTGGTGGAAATATGGTCGGAAGTGCTGGCAGTAGAAAAAGATAATATAGGAATTAACGACAATTTCTTTGAATTAGGCGGCCATTCCTTAAAAGCAACCATCCTGGTGTCTAAAATCCATAAAGGCCTGAATGTAAAATTACCCCTGGGTGAAATTTTTAAAATGCCCACAATAAAGCAAATATCCAAATACATGGAATCATTGGCCCGGGAAAAATATGTGTCCATGAAACCCCTGGAAAAAAAAGAATATTACGCTGTATCCTCGGCCCAGAAGAGGTTGTTTATCCTGGAAGGAATCGAGGATTTAAATACCACTTACAACTTACCGCTGGTAATAATTGGACAGGGCGCACTTGATAAGGGGCATTTTGAGAAGGCATTCCAGGCATTGATCAAGAGGCATGAAAGTTTACGCACCTCTTTCCGGTGGAAAGGGGAAGAACCGGTACAAATCATACACCAGGAAATCGAGTTTCAGATCCATCACCGGGAAGTAGATACAACAGGGGCGGAAACAGAACCGGAATTAAGAAAAATAGTGGAATCATCCATTAAATCCTTTGATTTGAGTATGGCCCCTTTAATAAGAGTAAACCTGCTGAAATTAAGTGAAGAAAAGCACCTGTTTATTTATGATATGCATCATATCATATCGGATGGCGTATCTATGAGTTTATTAGCCCGCGATTTTTTCCGCTTATATGAAGGGGAAAAACTCCCGGGATTAATGATCCAATATAAGGATTTCAGCCACTGGCAAAACCAGTGGTTTGCATCCGCAGCAATGAAAAACCAGGAAGCCTATTGGCTCGAGCAAATGAAGGGTGAGATACCGGTTCTAAAAATGCCATTGGATAATCCCCGACCCACCATCCGGAGTTTTACAGGAGATAAAATCACCTTCAATCTGGACCGCCAATTAACCGGGAAAATAAAAGAAATTCTATCCCTCACCAACACCACATTGTATATGGCGCTTCTGGCGGTCTACACTATATTATTGAACAAATATACGGAACAAGAGGATATCATAGTGGGCATCCCCACTGCCGGAAGAAATCATGTGGATATCGAACATGTGGTCGGTTTTTTTGTCAATACTTTAGCCATACGGAGTTATCCCAACGGAGATAAAACTTATCGCGAGTTTTTGGCGGAAGTAAAGATGCTTGCATTGGAAGCCTACGAAAACCAGGATTATCCCTTTGATGAGTTGGTAGATCAATTGAACATATCCAGGAAAACCAGCCGGAATCCCCTGCTTGATGTATTATTTGTGTCTGAAAATGTAGATATCCCAGGATTAGAAGTGAAGGGGTTGAATTTTTCACCCTATGATTACCAAAACAAAACTTCTCATCTTGATCTGGCGCTTTACATGGGCGTGGGTGAAGATAATATAAACATGATCCTGGAATATTCAACCACTCTATTTAAAAAATCCACCGCACGGCAAATGACAAAACACTATGTTGAAATTGTCCGACAGGTGGCGGAGAATACCGATCTGAAATTGAAAGATATCAAAATATCCCATCATTTAACAGCCGCAAAATCAAAGATGCAGCACCATGACCTGGGTGAATTCGGATTTTGAAAACAAAAAAAGCATTAGCCTGGACTTGATCACACACAAAGGAGGTGAACATGAAGGAAAACAAAGGCTATTCCGGGCAAACAGCCTTCGCTGCTAGTGAATATACCAAAGAAAGGGACTATTGGCTCAATCAATTAACCGGGGAATGGGTAAAAGCCCACTTCCCTTATGACCATATACCAACCCAAGGAAATGAACGAGAACTGCAAACCGTCTCCTTCACATTTACCGGGGAACTCTTCTCACAGTTAGTGATATTAAGCAGTGGCTCGGACGCAAAATTGCACATGATCCTGGTGGCAGGACTGTTGGTATTGCTGTATAAATATACGTATCATGGCAACCTGGACATCACACTGGGAACCCCCATTTATCGGCAAGATTTTGAAGCTGAATTTATCAATACCATACTGGTGCTGAGAAATCAACTGACACCCGGGATGACTTTTAAAGAATTGTTAATTCAAGTGCGAGAAACCATTATTGAGGCAGACGAAAATTTAAATTACCCGCTGGAGAGAATAGCGGAAAAGTTAAATAGAGACCCGGGGACTGACGAAGATGATTGCCCCCTGTTTGATATCATGGTTTTACTGGAAAATATTCATGATAAAAAATATATCCGGCATGTTCACCCGGTTATGACTTTTTCTTTTCTCAGAAGCAGTGAATCCCTGCAGGGTAATGTGGAATATAACGGAAGGCTTTACCGAAAAACATCCATAGAACGGCTCACCCTTCACCTGGCACAAGTACTGCAAAAGGTTCTGCCTCGTATCGATTTAACTCTAGACCGTATTGATATTTTGTTGGAAGAAGAGAAAAAACAATTATTAGATGGCTTTAACGATACAGGGACAGAATACCCTGGAAATAAAACCCTTCACCAATGGATAGAAGAGCAGTCTGCCAAAACCCCAGACCATATAGCTCTTATGGGACCCGGATCATGGACAGGATATCCTCTCCCTACGGACCCTTCCCGGGAAATGGACATGCTTTTTATGTCCTACAGGGAATTAAATCAAAAGTCTAATCAATTGGCACGGGTATTAAGGAAAAAAGGAATAACCCCGGACACCATTGTCGGTATAATGGTGGATCGGGCCGTGGAAATGGTGGTAGGCATGCTGGCGGTATTGAAAGCCGGTGGAGCATTTCTCCCCATCTCTTCAATGAATCCCACCGCCAGGAAAAGATTTATGCTCCAGGACAGCGGTACCCCGCTGGTATTGACCCAAAAAAATCGAAAACAGCCGGATAAAGACGCAGTCCAGGCCTTTTCAGACGAAAACATTCTTTTCCTTGATGATGAAACCATTTATAACGGAGGGAAAACCAATCTTGAGATTGTCCATCAATCTAACAGCCTGGCTTATGTTATTTATATCTCCGGGTCATTAGGCAGGCCCTGTGGAGTGACACTTGAACATTCCGCCCTCATTCATTTTGTATATTCCATGTATGCCAATTATAATCGTGATTTTGGTCCCCAGGACAAGGCATTGTGTTGGGCTGATATTTCCCTGGATGTCAGCCTGGGTGAACTATTTCTTTCCCTGTTTTTTGGGGCAGCCGCGGTGCTTTTACCGGATGAGGGGATATCCGACCCAAAGGAATTAGCCAGAATCATCATTGAAAAAACAATCACCTTTGCCTATATACCACCGGTTTTGTTAAAGGAGGTGGGTTCACATCTCAGGGACCATGGCCCCGGGGTTATTTTGAATAAGTTATTGGTGGGAGGGGAGCCCCTCGAAGATAATCTTTTGCATGACTACCGGCCACTCAATGATGGCATGCAAATCATCTATGGATACGGACTGACCGAAACCACCATTTGCGCTGCCACCTATCAGTATGATTGGCATTCCTCTCGAAAATCGAATGACACCGTTCCTATAGGGAAACCCTTAAACCATACAAAAATCGTGTTATTGGATCAGCAGCAGAATTTAAATCCCCCGGGTGTACCAGGGGAAATTGGTATAGCTGGTCCGTGCCTGGCACGGGGATATTTAAACCAGCCACAGTTAACCGCGGAGAAATTTGTGGAGAATCCGTTTTTCCCCGGCCTCCCCATGTATAAAAGCGGGGACCTGGGAAGATGGGGGGAAGACAGTAATATCCAATTCCTGGACACCAGTGACCACCAGGTCATCATTAGGGGATACCGCATCCAACTGGAGGAAATCCGAGGTCAACTGCTCAATCATCCAGCAATAAAAGAAGCTGTGGTTATTGACAGGGGAAGCCATTCCATGGATAAATATCTTTGTGCATATATCGTTAGCCACTCGGCAAAGGTGGGCCCCGGGAACGTGTCCGCATCCGCACCCGACACAGCAGAATTGATCGATTTTTTAGCAAAACAATTGCCCCCTTATATGATCCCTCTCTATTTTGTTCCAGTAGAGAAAATCCCTGTAACTCCAACCAATGAAGTAGACCGGAACCTATTGCCGGACCCCAAAGTCAGCAGTGAAACCGAATATATAGCCCCCAGGAATGAGGTGGAAGAGGTAATCACCAATATCTGGAAAGAGATCCTCAAACGGGACCGCATCAGTATAAACGACAATTTTTTCGAACTGGGGGGGAATTCATTGGGGATTATCCAGGTTAATAAGCGCTTAAAAGAAGTATTGGGAATAGAAGTAATGGATATAAAGTTGCTGGAGTTTCCCACCATCAGTTCTTTTTACAATTATTTAAGTCAAGAAATGTTAGTGGAAACTCAAGCCCAGCAAAACGTTGATGATCTTGAAATAGAAATGAATCCAACCCCCAGCAAGTTGAGAGATCGAAAACGAATCATGACAGAGTAAAGGAGGAAAAAGATGTCTGAAATACCCAGTAATACCAGTGAAACCGGGTTAGAAATCGCTGTGATCGGGATGGCTTGCAGGTATCCGAGAGTAAGAAACATCGATGAATTCTGGGAAAACCTCAAAGGTGGAGTGGAATGTATCTCATTCTTTACTGAAGAAGAATTAATAGAAGCCGGAGTTCCAGGGGAATTATTACAGAATCCCAATTATGTAAGGGCAAAAGCAATTCTGACCGATATGGAATATTTTGATTCGTCGTTCTTTGGTTATACCCCTTCAGAGGCAAACGTGATGGACCCGCAGATACGAATTCTCCTGGAATGTTCCTGGGAGGCATTGGAGCATGCCGGTTATGATGTGGATACCTATCGGGGAATCATCGGGGTATACGTCGGTGCTGGTGCTCATCCGGGCTGGGAAGCCATGGCATTAATGTTTGGCAGCACCGATGTGATGGGGCATTATACTGCCCACCATTTATACGATAAGGATCATATCAATACCCGTATCTCCTATAACCTGGATTTATCAGGACCAAGCATCAATGTGCAGTCGGCATGTTCCACAACACTGGTGGCGGTTCACCTGGCCTGCCAGGGAATATTGAGCGGTGAATGCCATATGGCTTTGGCAGGCGGAGTTCGAGTAGCACTGCATGGGAAAAAGGGATATCTTTACCAGGAAGGAAATATACTCTCCTCCGATGGCCATTGCCGCGTATTTGATGCCGATGCCAGCGGAACGGTGATTGGTGAAGGGGCGGGAATGGTGGTTTTGAAAGCCCTTGAGAAGGCAAGAGAAGATGAAGATTGTATTCATGCGGTTATAAAGGGATCCGCCGTCAATAACAGCGGCAAAAACAGCATTGGCTATGCAGCTCCCAGTGTAAGCAGCCAGGCTAAGGTCATCAGTGCCGCACAGCGCGCAGCCCAAGTTAAAGCAGAAAGTATCAGCTATATCGAAGCCCACGGTTCAGGCACCTACATCGGAGATTCCGCCGAGCTTCAAGCCTTGAAACAGGCCTTTAATACAGATAAAAAGGGATTTTGCCGAATCGGTTCCGTAAAATCCAACGTAGGACATTCGGATGCTGGTGCCGGGATTACCGGCTTTATAAAAACCGTCCTGGCATTAAAGCACCGATTGATCCCCCCCACTCTCCATTTTAAAAAACCGAATCCCAAAATCGATTTTGAAAATAGCCCCTTTATTGTTAATAAAGAATTATGGGAGTGGAAGTCAAATCCATATCCCCGGCGTGCCGGGGTGAGTTCTTTTGCCGTTGGAGGTGCCCATGCCCATGTCATACTGGAAGAAGCACCCCGGACGGGAAACAGCACATCCCCATCACGGACCAATCAATTAATCCTGTTATCCGCCCAAACCCCAACAGCCCTGGACCAGATGAGTGAAAATTTCCTGGATTATTTAAAAACCAATCCTGATATCAACCTTGCCGATGCGGCATACACCTTACAAGTAGGTCGAAAAGCGTTTAAAAACCGCAGGGCGCTGCAATGTTCCAATGTGAAGTCAGCCATCGAGAAACTATCAGACCCGGATTACATTGAAGCCCATACATCTTCATTAAAAGAGAAACCAAAATCAGTGCTCTTCATGTTTCCCGGGATAGGGTCCCCATATATGAATATGGGATGGGACCTGTATCAGACTGAACCCCTATTCCGGGAGAAAATGGATCACTGTTTTGAGATTTTACCCCCTATGATGGTTGATGAAATAAAGGCTTTACTCAATCCCACCGCCACCACGGCAAATGGGCTCCAGTTAACTGAAATCCACCTGAATCCACTGGCCCCGGTGGCAGTATTTATTTTTAAATACGCATTGGCTCAATTAATCATGAATTGGGGAATAACGCCCGATGCCCTGGTGGGCCACAGCGGCGGTGAATATACAGCCGCTTGCTTGGCCGGGGTTTTTCCCCTGGAAAATGCCCTGGAAATCGCTGCCCTGAGAGCCCGGTTGATGCAAGAAATACCTCCGCACCCTTCAACAATGACGAACTCCCTATTAGAAGAATTTAAAGAGACATTAAAGGGAGTCACTCTAAATCAACCCCGGATACCTATAATATCTCACCTCACAGGTAAAAAGGTTCCAACAGAAGACGCGACCAATATAGAGTATTGGGCAACGTATTTAAAAGAGACAGCGCCTTTTTCCCATGGGCTGGACCAATTATTAAAGGAAAAAAACTTCATTCTCCTGGAAATGGGACCGGGTAATGGTGGCTCCTTCGCCGCGCTTGAAAGACAAGATGCGGCAAAAAAACCCGAACCTATTGTGATCCATCTCTTTAGGCACCCGGAGGAAAACATCCCAGATGATGGTTTCCTTTTGAATCAAATCGGTCAATTATGGCTATACGGAATAAAGATCAATTGGTCTGGCTTTTATTCAGCAGAAAAACGATGCCGGCTGCCATTGCCCACATATCCCTTTGAACGCCAGCACTACCCCATTGCCGGTGACCCGTTTAAAACTATCAATGATATGTTGGCAAAAGATCCCCATTGGAACCAAGCAAGGAAATAGCCAACCAGTGTCTGGTTCTATAGAAAAACGCAAAACCCATGCAAAGATAAGGAGGAATCAAACATGGAAACAAGAACTGTTATCAGTTATACCAATTACCATATCCCAGGTAATCGTCTCTCCACCGATGACTATGTGAAGATGTTGGACGATTCGTTCCTGGAGAAAGTGGTCATGAAACGAGAGGAACTGGCCAGCATTTTAAAAAATTCCATTGGTATCCATCGCATTTACATCCAGAACAGGGACAAGGAAGCCCAAATCTATGGTGAAATGATGGAACGATACTTTTCAGAAACCCATACCACCCCTGAAGAAATTGATTTTATCATTTATACCAGGGGAAATTCAGTGGCCAAAGGCAATCCCTGGAGCATGACCGAAGACCACTGTATTAATATCCCCTACTTTATACAAAATAAATTTAAAATGGGCAATGCCCAGATTTTTAATGTGGAACAGGTGTGTTCCGGTACCCTGGTAGGGGCCCAAATTGCCTTTTCCTTTATTGCCGATGGGTCCGCTCGAAAGGTGCTTCTCCTATCCAGCAATTTTTTCAAGAACCCGGAAAACCGTTTAATGGGTGGCCTGGGTCTTGTGAGTGACGCCGCGGGCATGATGGAAATCTCAGTGGGTAACTCTGGCCTGGCGCTCATGGATTTCATCGGAACCACCGACGGCAGTATTACCATGGTGAAAGACTTTAGAAAAGGCACTATCCCGGCAACCGTCGTACAAGTAGGCGCTGAACTGATCAAGTCCCTGGTCAAAAAACATAACCTGACATTAAGCGATATATCACAGATAATCCCGCAAAATATCAGTAAAAGTGGTTGGAATTTTTACTGTCAAGTACTGGATTTCCCAAAAGAAAGAGTTTTCCTGGATAACTTTGATGATGGCGGACACATGGGGGATGTGGATATCATTCGCAATATAACAGAGGTTCGTAAGAAAAAGTTATTGGCTCCACAGGAGTTTGCCGTTGTTTATGGCATCGGCACGGGAACGTCATGGAATGCGCTCTTATTACAGGCTATTTAAATTTCGCGGGTCAATCATTAATATTGAATGAGTATATACAAAAATATAAAAATTCATAAAAAGGAGTTTGAATAATGAAAGAAGAAAAATTGATCGATTATGAAAAAAATCAGTTGGCTGATCCCTTACAGGATCTGTTTGGGGACATTTACTCTATGGAAGAAATTGAAGAATTAAAGGAATCCTCCTTACTCATGGAAGAATGGGCAAAAAACGATTGCTTCACCAAGAGTGTTGGAGGAATGGAAGAATGGGCCAAAGATGAAGGAACCGCCGAATCGGTTGAAGAATTCTCTTGCGATTGGTACCATGGCGCATGGCAGTATATGCGGCTATTGAATATGGTAGCTGTCCCCAGGTGGTACCATTTTTACAGGGAAGCATTGAATAATGTCTTATATCGAAAACCCGATGCCCATGTCATGATATCGGCTTGCGCGGATTATGGAATGCTCCATACCCTTGATGATTCAATCAAAGAGACAGGAGCCAATCCAACCATCATTGTTTACGATATCTGTAACACCCCCTTGAAATCCTCTCAATGGTATGCCCAACGCCACAACTTAACAATCACCTGTATCTGTGACAATATTATCACCGCAGACATAGAGAAATCGTCCTTTGACCTGGTGGCTACCGATGAATTCCTCACTGTGCTAAAAGACCCTTACAAACCGCTGATTGTCGAAAAATGGAGAAAAATATTGAAACCCGATGGAACACTGGTTACCACGGCAATGATCGGGAATCCCACCACCCAGGAACTCAGGGATCGTTATGCCAAACGAGCCGGACAATTGTTTGAAATTTATGGAAATACCATGTTCCCCATCCAGGCCGCTACCCAGGAGAAAAAACAAAAATGGTTTAACCACTTTCACAAATTTGCCATGTTCCATACGCGACACATGATAAAAGATGAAAACCAACTCAGGCTTTTATTCAAAGATTTTAAATATTTATCGATAAACCGTCTAATAACCCCGGGGGAGTGTGTTAATCCAACCGATTCCTTTCAAATTACTGCCAGACTTGAAGAATAACTGAAATTGGAGAGCAAATTGCTAGTTTTTAATTGCTAAATTAGCGTTTATGGGAAGAGGAAAGGGATACTTCCCTTTCCTCTTCCCCCACTGCTCCCTGACCGACTCTACCCAATTATATAAGGAGAAAGAGGATGCAAAAGTGCGATTGCTTGATCATCGGGCATAATGACATGGATTTTGCGGATTATGTGAAAATGCTCAAGGCAATGGGAACAGATCATGCGGACTATAGAGATCTAAATCTGAATTTCATTGAGTATAACAATAAACCGTACCGGGCCCTGGATATCTTTGATTATTTTTATTACCAGGATAAAGCCGTCATTAAGCGGCCCTTTCACAATTTTGATCTACTATGGATGACCATTACTTACCTGGGAACCTATCTATCAAAAAGAGGATTTACCTTTGATTATATCAATTTATTTCAATTTGAAAAGCACCAATTGAAAGAGAAGTTAGAGAATAGGGATTATTTAACCGTTGTAATAACCACATCAATCTATAATTTTGACCAACCTATCCTGGAAGTGATATCCTTCATCAAAAGCTACAACCATACGGCTAAAATCATTGTCGGCGGCCCTTATATATCAAAACGACATGAACGAATGGGAAAAGCAGACCTTCATCTCCTTTTTAAGTATATCAACGCTGATTTCTATGTGTTCAGCAGAGAAGGAGAACAAGCATTAGTGAATATTCTTAACGCACTGAAAAACAACGGTGATATGGACAAGATCGATAACATTGCCTATAAAAGTGGTAATAAATACCTGATGACATCTCCTTCAACAGAAATAAACCCATTGGAGGAAAACATCATCGATTATACCCTATTTCCAAAGGAAGACTTCGGGGCATTTGTGAACATGAGAATTTCCAAAGGTTGTCCTTATCGCTGTTCCTTCTGCGGGTTTCCTTTGAGAACGGAGAAATATAAGTATTTGAGCGTTGAGCATATTGAAAAAGAATTGAATGCGATAAGGGAAATCGGTACAGTCACCCACCTCTTTTTCATCGATGATACGCTAAATGTTCCTAAAAAACGATACAAAGAGATGCTGCGGATGATGATACGGCAAAAGTATGACTTCAAGTGGCACTGTTTTTTTCGCTGCGACCAATGGGATGAAGAAACCATCCAATTAATGAAAGAAGCCGGGTGTGAAGGGGTGTTCCTGGGCCTCGAGTCCGCCAATGATACCCTCCTGAAAAACATGAACAAAACCGCCAGGAAAGAAGAATATCAAAAAACCATCCCATTATTCAAAAAAGCTGGCATGATCGTTTTTGTTTCCATATTTGTCGGTTTCCCGGGGGAAACCTATAAAACATTCCAGGAAACCATGGATTTTCTTAAAGAAACCCAACCTGATTTTTACCGACCTCAACTGTGGTACTGTGAGCCGCTAACCCCTATATGGCAGCAAAGAGATAAATTTGGTTTGGAGGGGTACCATTTTGGCTGGACTCATGACACCATGGATGTAAGAACCGCCAGTGACTTGCTTGAAAAGGCATTTTTGTCCCTTGATACTCCCATATGGGCGCCTGATCCCGGGTTTAATTTCACTTCGATTTATTACTTGAAACAGAGAGGAATGTCTACCCAACAGGTCAAAACATTTCTAAAATGCTTTAATGCCGTCGTCAAGGAGAAGCTCCTTTATCCGGGAAAAAAAGAAATTTCTCCCCTATTGTTAGAAAATCTAAGAAAAAGCTGTCGGTATGACGAACCAGGAGCGTCTGACATATGTTCCCCGGAGGTGTTGTCCGGTACAAATTATATTGCTGCCGAAACCTTGTGGCTCAAGGAGTTCAGTCACATGCCTTCAGCCAACCTGGGAATAATGCGAAGGCAACCTCAGACAGGCCAAAATAAAATTGATCTCAGGAACTCCAGGCCGCGGCTCATTGAAAAATCTCTATTAGATCACTTAAAATCATTGTATGATGAAGATTTATCTCACATCATTTTGGCTGCTTTTAGCGTTCTACTCTTACGATTAAAGGGAATTGAAGATACGGCAATTGTCGCAGCCATCGATAAGAAAAAGGTGTTTCCCATACGATTGAAACCCTTATGGAACATGAGCTTCCAGGATTTTTTACATAGCACCCGCCATAAAGCCCAACAGGCAGTTGACCATTGCTTATATGCCTTTCATATCTTAACCAACCCCATACGGATGATGGCGGCGGGCACTCCGTGTCCTGAATTCGATGCCGCTTACCTGGTAACGGAAACCCAACAAGAAAAAGACAACCTGGAAAAACGATTAGCCTTTTACCCTTCAATTTATCAAAGAATCCGCCTGGTGCTCCGGGTGAGCATAGATGAATACAATGAAAATGTAAAAATCCGCTTCAGGTATTTAAAGGGCAGTTACAGACCAGAGGCCATTGAAAAATTAGTCACTTTTTTGATATCAATTATTCAAGGGATTGGTAAAGATCCGGGAATCCTGCTCAAAAACATTTCCTTCGATCCTGGAAAGGAGGGGCACCAATTGGTGGTGAAGGCCCATGCCAGTAGGGAATTCAATTTCTGATCCCCTGAACCAGACAAGTGGAATCCCAAAAGGGCACGCCTGGAAATTTCTAATCACAAATTTCAAATTATAAATAAAATAAAAACCACAGTTAAAAGTTATATTAAAAAAATAGGAGATAACAAATGAAAAAGGACACCAATGCGGATGATCTTTTGATTTTTAATGAAGGGATGATAAAGGAAAAGGATTATTGGCTCCAAAAACTGTCGAATACGACCCCCACCAATATCAAGTTGGATTATCACAGGCCGGAAAGCTACCCGAGTAAAGCAGCCATGAAAAATGTTGAATACCGGATAAGTGGGGAAGGATACCGGAAGTTGATGAAATTAACAGGAGATGAACCCTTCTTGTTATATGCGGTATTGATGGCCAGTTTGAATATTTGCCTGCAAAAGTATACCGGGAGCTCCTCGATAGTGGTGGGTAGTCCTGCCCTTCGCAGCAATGATGATGGCGCAAACCCCACCAACGTGGTGACCATCGTCAATGATATCGATGAGGGACATTCATTTCGAGAGTTTCTTTTGAAGGTGCGCCAGACCCTACTGGATGCCTATGAAAGACAGAATTATCCCTTTGAGCGTCTCCTCAAAGATTTCGGAATCGAACCTGGTCAAAATAAGTGCCCATTCTTTGACATTGCCCTGGTACTAAAAAATATTCATAATGATATCCCCCCGGTTATGAACGATATCACCATCACACTGGTTAAAGAAGGCGAGGAAATATCCGGGCAGGTGGAGTTCCACGGTGGTCTATACAGGTTGGAAATGATTGAGCGCTTTACCAGGCATTTTGACAACATCTTAACCGCAGCCCTGGCAGACACTGACATCCGCATTTCAGAGCTGCAACTGGTGACGGAAGAGGAGCGGTACCAACTCCTGGTAGAATGGAATAACACCAAGGTGGATTACCCCAGGGAAAAGTGCGTTCATCAACTGTTTGAGGACCATGTCCAGGAGACCCCTGATGCCGCTGCCCTGGGATTTGCAAACCACCTGCTCACCTACCGTCAATTGAATGAACGAGCCAATCAAGTGGCCCATCATTTGCAATCCCTGGGCGTCGGTCCCGACTTATTGGTGGGTATCTGCATTCACCGCTCCCTGGAGATGGTCATCGCTCTCCTGGGCATACTCAAAGCCGGTGGAGCTTATGTGCCCCTTGATCCTACCTATCCGAAGGAGCGCCTGACCACCATGCTGGAAGATGCCCGCATGGAAGTATTGCTCACCATGGAGCGTTTATTGGCAAGGCTGCCCGAGAAAACTATGAAGACCATCTGCCTGGATAAAGATTGGGAAGCCATCCTACAAGAAAGCATGGAACCACCCCTTAAACAGGCAACAGTGCGAAACCTGGTCTATGTGATTTTCACCTCCGGTTCCACCGGTCGACCCAAGGGTGCCGCAATATATCACAGCGGATGGACCAATCTCATGAATTGGTTTTCAAAGGAGTTCAATATTAACCAGTGTGACAGGGTGTTGGTGGTTAGTTCCTTCAGTTTTGATATTACCCAAAGAAGCCTTGCCATGCCCTTAATCAACGGGGCAGTTTTAATCCTGGTGGCCTCGGATTACTATGACCCAGTACTTATCACCCAGACCATTTTCTTAAAGCAAATAACCCTTTTGAATTGCTCTCCCAGCACATTTTATCCGTTAATCGAAAATACAGCCCCGGGGACCTTCCAAAAATTAAAATCATTGCGCGTCTTATTCCTGGGAGGCGAAGCCATTTCAGCGTCACGATTGCTGCATTGGGTCCAGGCCCAGGAATGCAGGACTGAGATTGCCAATGTGTATGGGGCAGCAGAATGTACGGATGTCTCATCTTTTTACCGGCTAACCGATTTTGAGCGATATATAGAAACCTCTGTGCCCATCGGTAAACCCATCTTTAATTCCCAGGTGTACGTCCTGGACAGGAATCTGAACCTTGTACCGGTGGGCATCGCTGGCGAAATATGCCTGGCCGGGGATGGTGTGGGTAAAGGTTATATTAATGACGAGGCACTCACTACTGAGAAATTTGTTGCAAATCCGTTTAGCAGAAATACGAATGAGCTACTTTATCGAACAGGGGATTTGGGTCGTTTCTTGCCGGAAGGCACACTTGAATTTATCGGTAGAGTGGACCACCAGGTGAAAGTCCGGGGGTTCCGCATCGATCTAGGGGATATCGAAACCGTTCTCAGGCAGCATCCCGCGGTTAAAGAAGCCGTGGTGATAGACCGGGAATACTCCACGGGCGACCAGCGGCTGGTGGCCTACGTGGTACCCTCTTTGCATCAAACCCTGTCCCACCAGGAAACGGTATCAAATAAAGCCAAAGAAGAGAGCAGCTCTCCTCAAAACACGGATGACCCCAACCAGGAACAATTGATCCTGCATTGGCAATCATTTTTAAAGGAGAAGTTGCCCGAATACATGGTTCCCAATGTGTTTATAGTGTTAGAAGAACTGCCGCTGAATCCCAACGGTAAAGTTGACCGAGATGCACTTCCAGACCCGGAAACCCAAAGGAAAGAAGAAATCGAACCGCCACGCACAACGCTGGAAGAGGATTTGGTTGCTCTTTTTGCTGAATTCTTGAAGGTAGACAAGAACCGGATCGGTATTTTTGACAACTTCTTTGAATTGGGGGGGCATTCGTTGTTGGCCACACAAGTGATCGCACGAGTAAATGAACGCTTCCAGGTCCAGCTCACACAGGTTGACCTGCTGGTGGAACCAACGGTAGAGGGCCTGGCCAAACGCATCGAAATGAACCGCTGAGATGAATGGTCTTAATCGATACAAAAATTTTTCCTTCTTATTCTATTGAAATATTACCCCATTTCCTTTAAAATATACCTGTGATTATCGACAATTTTTCCAGTAATTTCCGTTTAAACAAGGAGGGCTAAACATGAATTCCCAATCCAGGTATTCTATTCGTACAGAAGTAGAATTTCAACCGCTGCAGGTCATTGATGTTGAAAAACTCATCGATGCATGCCAAGAAAAATGGCAGAATCGAACCCTGTGTCAGGTCAACGACTGTGTGGTTCGCCTCGGAGTCATCCAGGGGGAGTTTCATTGGCACAAACATGACCGGGAAGATGAGTTCTTTTACGTCGTCAATGGTCGACTCTACATCGATTTGGAAGAGAAAACCATTGATCTCACGACGCAGCAAGGGTTCGTGATACCAAAGGGGATACTGCATCGCACCAGAGCCCCGGAACGGACCTCGATCTTGATGATTGAGGGAGGCACCGTAACCCCCATCGGTGATTAACAGAGGCCTTCACTGGGAGAGAAACAAGGGCTAAAACAAAAGACTGTAAACCACAAAATTAAAACCTTATAAATCAGTGGCAAATCTTTATATACCAAAAGAAAAACTCCTTTCAAAACTACCATTTGATCAGTTTTTTGAGGAAATATTTGGATTATAATAGGGCACTACTACTTGTGGAGGGCCTTTAGCGGCGCCGGTGCGGAATTGATGAGGGTTTTGGATAATTCTTGCTTTTTGTGGTGGTTTTTGTTATAATAGTATTTTCATGACTGAGGAGATCCTTGATGAAGGAGAAAAATTTAATTTACATGGAGGTTAAAAAAATGAAGAAAGTATTCGTGGTATTATTGCTTTCAGTGATTTTATGTTCCGCAGTGACCGGGGAAGAGGCTTCTAAGTACGAAAAAGAGCACAAAGCCATTAAAGCACTCATCGAAGAAGCCTATATTAAAGGAGTTTTTACTGAACAAAACCCCGAGCTTATGAGAAAAGGCTTTCACCCGGGATTCAATATGCTTATCCTAAAGGAAGGAAAAATCGTTAAAATTTCTATCGACAAGTGGATTGAAATGATTGAAGAGCGCAAAAAAAATCCCGAACCTTCCAAAAGCCAATTTACCCATAAAGTCCCAATGGTGAATGTCACTGGAAATGCCGCAGTGGCTAAAGTTGAAATCTATAAAGATTCCAAACACATCTATTCAGATTATATGTCGCTTTATCAATTCAAAGATGGCTGGAAGATTGTGAACAAAATATTTCACAAACATAATTAATCAATGGTTAGATGATGGCTATTATTTAAGGTTGTTTTTACATTTAAAATCTAGAATGGGAGGCAATGTCATGAGAAAAGTAGAATATGCTATTTTTTTCCTGTTGTTTGCAAGTATTTTTTTAACGGCAAAAGTTGTTCCTTTACCCGACCTTGTTAGTGCAGAGAGGCTCTTAGTGGATGATACCCAGATGTATGTTTCCGAAGGAACTTCTATTTATATTTATTCGCTAAAGGATTTTCAATTAAAGAAAAAATTCGGCAGAAAGGGAGAAGGTCCCCGGGAGTTTATTGTACAGCCGCCTGTACCACTGATTATCAACCTCCGGGAAGACAATATTATTGTAACCAGTAGGAGGAAAATATCAATTTTTTCCAAAGACGGGGTTTTCAAAAAAGAAACAAGGATACCGGCTGCCTTTGTGTTCTTTATAAAGCCCCTGGGAGATAGATTCACAGGTTTTGGAATTACCAGGGGGGATGACCAAAAATTTTATCGAACCATCAATATCTACGATTCAAAATTAACGAAAGTGAAAGAGGTGTTTCGAACAATTCATGATTTCCAGACACCGGGGCATGGGTATAATGCTTTTGTTCCATGGGCATATACCACATATAATGATAAAATATTCATTCCCTGGAAAACTGAGTTTTGCATCGATGTATTTGACTCCACAGGAGACCTCCTCTATTCCATCAAGGAAAAATATAAAAATGTAAAAGTGACTAAAGCACATGAGAAAGAGCATGAAGACGCACTTCAAATTGACCCCAATACAAAACAATTTTACGAACGAATGAAACCCTTCCGTTACCCGGATTATTTTCCGGCTATCCTCGATATACGTGTGACCGACAACAAAATCTATACAATCACTTATAAAAATGAAAATAACAAGAACGAATGTTTTATCTTTGATCTCAAGGGGAAATTGCTAAAAAAGACATTTATAACTTTGCAGAAGCTGGATATCAACAGCCATTATCCCTTTGACATTAAGAAGGGCAAAGTTTATCAAGTGTTGGAAAATGAATATACGGAAGGATGGGATCTACATGTCAATGAGGTGAATTAAAATCACTTTGATTTCAGCCTATTTAATGACCTGTTCCAATGAATCCAGGCATACATAATTTTTGTTAACCCACTCATAGGCGTCGTCAATATTTGCTGATATTTTTGGGATCGCCAGTTTGATAATGTTTTTTGCCATTTCAGCATCCCTTTCGTCAAAGAGGGGAATTTTCCAATAGTCATAATAACTTTTAGTGACTAATATTGATAAAACCGCCGAAGTTCCGGGTATAATTCCAACGCCTCTTACCACATCGTGCAGTGGGTTTGATATACATGTAACAGCACCGGCATCCTGGCTGATTAGCTTTGCCATCTCTGCGACAATTGTGACCTTATCCGGGGCCAGTTCCGCTTTTTTAAGGTGCTCTGCACATTTGATTATCCTTTCGGCAAAATCCATGGTATTCTGTTTCATCAATCCCTGGCGATGGGGCAACATGTCATCGCGAAGGATTACCGGATAACCCCATTCTTTTGCAGAGTCATAAAGTGCTTCTGCCACAACCATATTATCAATATCTTTTTGTGCCCGCACCAGGAAGGTGTTCTGGCGAAGATTATCCGATATGGCTGGTAGATAAGCTTTACTTTCCACAATAATTGTGGGACATTTCAACATATCAAGTTTTTTCATTATCTCAGCCTTCGAACCTAAGGCGACATTACCCTCTAAATCCTCAACAGGTCCAAGCCCATCTATTGTTTGATTGACACTCACCAAAAGTGAAGTATTGATGTCCTTCATTTTTACTGAAATCCCCCCAATCAGACCATAGTTATTCTTCAGGCTTTCCCGGGTTACCAGGAATCTGTCCGGGGCTTTTTTATAGAATGTATCCACCACAGAATTAGCCAGGACCCCTTCCAATGCCACAGGGGTTTCCAAGACCCCTTGACCATACATTCTACCAAGGGCACCTATGGTTAATGACTGACAAAACAGTGCATCCTGCCCGGTAACCTCTTTGATGAGTTCCGCTTCCCTGGGCGTTATACCGCGCCGGGGAGACGATGAAGCTGTTCCATCACCCCTGGTGGTAACTTTTATCCTGTTGGTATTTACATCCACTTCCACTGTTTTTATTCGTGTATCCACACCAAGAGTTTCCTTTATCAATGAAGCAATGGTGGTAAAACCAGCGGAATCATCCTGGATAAAACCAGCATAGCCATTCACATGACCGATACCCGCATGGCCGGCTAATCCAATCTTTTTGTCATTCACTGTTCTTACCGCTTTATTCCTATATCACTTTTTCTTTTTTTCATCATATCATTTTATAAGAAAGACGGATATATGTAAAGAAAAAAGTGTCTTTGACTACGCAGGTAATTAAAAAATCTTTGAAAAAACCTGCGATTTCGATTATAATGTGTTCTCATAGGAGGTATTAACGATTATGGTTGTCCTGCAATTCAACAGGTTGGCTCTGTTAACCGTAATAGATACTGATGGTGACAACGGTGAATAAACAAAAAAATAACCAGCGGAATCTCAAACCGATCCTGTTGGCAGTCATTGGCATCGCGTTGGTGGTATTATATTTTGTTTTAGTAATGCAATCTCCCACGGTCCGGCTTTTGAAGCCCAATATATCAAAAGAAGAAATCCTCTCAAAAGCGGAATCCTTTTTCATCCAACTGATCGTTGACCCCACGCAATTTAAACGGGAAATCTCCGCTGAAATCGATGAGAAATTACTTCAATTTGTACAATTTCATAGAAAAACAACTCACCAATTCCCGGGTTTAACTTTAGGGTATTGGAAAATAATATGGAAAGATATACATGTGTCATCAATGCTCGAGGAAAATCGTCCCTCTCCCGGATTTGAAATTACCTTTGATTTTAATGGTGAGCTCATTGGTTTTCACATAAGGAAAAGCAATCTTGTCCTTAAAGGTGCCGCCTCTCTAACAGAAGATGATGCCCTCCTGGAGGCCAAATATTTCCTGGAATCCTTGAACATCAAAACAACGTCCCTGGTTACCACCAATAAAGATATAAAAACCACAGGCGAAAGCACCATTTATAAATTTACCCTGAAGAAAAAAGAGAATCCTTATCCTCATTTGACTGAGACCTATACGTTTGAGATCATGGGTGACCGGATCGTTAGTTATTGGTGGGATCGGGTGGTGGACCCGGAAGCTGTCGGACAGTCCGGGAAAATCATAGAGAGCGTGATATCAGAGATATTGATGGCTATCACCTGGCTTGCGATTATAGTTATTATTATCGTGCACTTTATTAGAAAACTCCGCAGGGATGAGCTGGAATTCAAACGGGCGTTATGGATGGGAATTGGCCTGGCAGTACTGGCATTTGTTATGTTCCTACTTACCCAGGGGATACGAATAGAAGGTCTCCTGTTGGGAGGATTGGTGGGAGTGTTGGTGCTGATGGGTTCGCTCATTCTTTTTCCTGTTGCTGAGTCCTGCACCAGGGAAGCCTGGCCGGAAAAACTGGGAGTCATCGACCTGTTATCCCGGGGAAAGTGGGCAGTCCGGGAAACCGGGACCGCTGTCCTCCACTCCTTCTTCCTCACCGGTGTAACCGTCCTCTTATTTGGCGTCTTGATCTTTACCTTCACTTCCCTGGATGTGGGTTATTTAGTACTTCATCATGATATGATCGATACCTTTCAGTACCTCCCCAATGCAGTCTCCTTTATGATTAAAAATCTGGTTGGTTCACTTTTTATCGGTTTTATATTTCTCAGCTTTTGGCCCGGGTATTTGAAGAGAAAAATTCCCACAAATAAACTTCTATTTATCCTTTTAATCGCTTTTACCTTTAATTTGGCAGGTTTACATCTTGTTTATTTCCATCCTCCTTACCTGGGATTTATCCTGGTCTTACCCATTGTGCTGGTCTGGGCTTATTTTGTTTATAAATGGGACCAGCTTACGATTTTATTATCGTTGATTGGGGTGATGTTTTTGTTGGGTTTTATGTTGGTCCTGCTGATCCCGGACACCCTTTTCAGTTTGCAGGGGATGGCGATCATTATTTTTGCGGGCTTATTCTTTTTATTAGGGGTTTACCTGGTGTTTCGCCCCCGGTCAGTAAAAGATTATGATAGTTATGTGCCGGAGTATGTCAGCCGTATTGCTGAGAAGGAACGGTTTTTAAAGGAGCTGGAAATTGCCCGGGGGGTGCAAATGCGATTCCTGCCCCAAAAATTACCGGAATTTCCCAGTCTTGAAATTGTCAGCCTGTGTCAACCGGCCATGGAAGTAGGCGGAGACTATTACGATTTTATCCAAATGGATGAACGGTATATGAGTGTTTTAATCGGCGATGTCTCAGGAAAAGGCGTTTCCGCTGCCTTTTACATGACTTTGGTCAAAGGAATCATTAAAACCCTGTCCAGGAAAACAAAAAAACCCGCAGCTTTACTGGTGGAAGCCAATGAAATCTTTTACGAAAATGCACCCAGGGATGTCTTTATTACGATTATATATGGAATCTTCGACCTGGAAAAACAAACGTTAACTGTTGCCAGTGCCGGTCACAATCCCTTGATCGCCTGCAGACACCGCACCGGTAAAACAGAAATGATCAACCCCAAAGGTATTGCATTGGGACTGGACCACGGAGAGCGGTACAAATCCTTGATTGAAGAAAAATGCATTCCCATCGAAGAGAAAGATGTCTTCGTGTTTTATACGGATGGGGTATCCGAGGCCATGAACACCCGGGAGGAAATTTTCGGTGAAAAGCGCTTACGGGCAGTTATCGAAGACTATGCCCATCTTTCACCCCAACTGCTGCAAGAAAAGATCGTGCATGCGGTTAGTGAATTTTCAGGTAAAGCACCCCAGCATGATGACTTTACCATGGTGGTGATTAAAGTCCGACAAAAATAGAGATTGACAAAATCGTTAAATACAAAGAATGGAGGCGAAATATGGTTAAGGAAATTCTTGTCAAACCGGGTAAAACCGGGGTGGTGATAATGGTCCTGGTGCTCACCGGTTTATTAAATGGAGCGGGAACACCCGCACCCGCTGAAAAGGAAAAGGTGATTGCCGTGGTGCAGCAGCTCCTGGATGTGCTGGAAACAGGCGATATTCAAAAAGGCAAGCACACCGTGATTCCCGGTGCATACCTGGCAGCGGTCCACGAAGAGAACAGTGAAAACCCGGTCAATTACCGGACTTTTGATGAGTTTTTTTATTCACTTGCCCAATCAAAGGACAGGCGAAAAGAGACGATGTCCGGCGTGAAAGTAATCATTCACAAGAAAATTGCCCTGGTCCGGGCGGATTACAAATTATTCCTTAACAGCCAATTGCATCACTGTGGTGTAAATGCCTTCACTCTCATTAAAGAGAAAGGCGCCTGGAAGATTGTCAACGTGGTTTATACGTTTGAGACCAGGGGGTGTGAAAAAATGAATTCCGCTGCCCTGCCCGCGGATGAAGGGGCGAAAAAAAAGAATATTTCGGTTGTCCAGCGTTTCCTGGATATGCTGGGAACCCGCGACGTGAGTAAAGCGGATGAAATTTTAATGCCAGGGGGATTATCCGCATCCTGGCGTCAGCAAGAAGGGGAAGGGGAAGGGGAAGGCGTCGTGAAAATACGTCCTTTTAAAGAACTAACCGATTCCCTGCCAGGGGAAAAGAGTAAATACAAAGAGGTGATGACAGACCCGAAGGTGTTGATTCACAAGGGAATCGGTGTTCTCTGCACCGGGTACAAATTTTATATCGACGGAAAGTTCAGTCATGGAGGAATCGATATATTCAGTCTTATTCGGGCCCCCGGGGGTTGGAAAATCGCTGGTATCGTCTACACCGTTGAACCCCTCGGCGAGGATAGTACGAGCCTATATGCTGCGCAAATCGTTGGTGTTGGTTTTCATTCGTTTCCGGGTGAGGCTCCCATGATGACAGGCCGTAGGCGAGGAAATAACAGTGACTGACAGAGAATTGACGATTATTTTGCCCTGCGCAGGTGAAGGGAGCCGGTTAGGCATCAATACGCCTAAAGAATTATTTGAGATTGTCCCGGGTACCCGGTTGATTGATTTTTCGCTAAAACATATCCTGGCTGCTCCCCGAAAAGAGAAAATAACCGCTGCTGTCGTCACCCGCCCCTGGAAAACCCAAGTGGTGGAATATGTGACTGAACAATTGCCGGGTATCCCGGTTCAAACTGTGATCTTTAACGATGATTACAGGGAATGGCCGGGGTCTGTTTATTCTGCGCAGGAGGTTTTTTCCAGGAACAACCTGGTCTTGCTGCCGGATTCTTTCCTGGGTTTGTCAGCCACTTTCAAAGAAGTTGTTACCATCGATTCCAATGGCAAGACATTGGTGGAGCTGGTGTCGGATGCTTTACACCGGCATAAAGTTGTCTTTGGCTGTATAAAATGCACCGAGGTGAAGGTCCTGGAAACATTGGGGGCTGTTAGAATGGAAAATGGTATAGTGACCGCTTTCCAGGATAAGCCCAAAACCAGTGAATCCATAGAACAATTTAACGGTTTTTGGGGATGTTATGCCTTTAGAAA
>CP070627.1:5028214-5031077 GCA_020355945.1 Candidatus Aminicenantota bacterium
CACCACCATGCAGCTCAGATCAAGGGCTTCCAGTTGGTTCAAGGTTTCCGGTGCTTCGCCCAGTAAGTCGAAAACCGCATTCAAATAATCCCTGACACATTCCAACAATGTATGCCCACCCCATTCCAATAAGCCGTTTTTGTTTTTATCCCGGGTATTAAAGAGGTAATTAACGAATTTTTTTCCTGAGTGATAAGAATCTGACAGGTATTGGTTAAGTTGGTCCCGGTTAATTTGTTTTGATTGTTGGGCCAATTGATATACCTCCAGGTTGGTCCATGAATAGAAAGGAGCGGAAGTGGTTTTTTCGCCCTTAGCCGGGAAAGTCCGGGTAAAATAAGCACCCACGCGATAGGGCATGTACCCGTCTTTACCTTGAACCGCCATGAAGTTTCGCTGGGAATGCATGGCCAATCCCGGGTCAAATAAGGCAATCGTATGCATGGAAAGACTCTCATGGAATACCTGGCCTTCATGACCCCAACCCCAGGTGGGCTCTCGTGAAAATACATAATAAGGATAAGGAAACTGACCCGCTGCCGGATAAAATTGCTGCCGACCCAAATACAATCCACCATAAAAAAGTAATCTCTCATCATTATCTTTGAACTTTAGATGGGGAATATATTTCAATTTCTCCTGGTTAAACCGGGTTATATCTTTAAAGGTGATTTTCATGAGTTGGTCGGAAATGGCTGCCAGGCTCTTTTGATCGTCTACTTGAACCGTGGCTTTTGAGAATTTAAATATCCCCTTCTTTTTTTCCAATTTAAAACTCAACACCCATTCGGATAATTCACCGGAAACAGAACCGTTCAAATATTTATACCTGGATGACACTTCGTCGGCGGTCATATGTTTCTTATATACCGGGTACCCGCCCCAGGCATAAATTGGTTGATTAAATCCCAACCGGCACTGCCTGTTTTCGTTGAAGCCTTTTAAGGCATCTTGTTGAAAATAGACCCCTTTGGCTGGTTCTTTATAGGTTGTGGTTATACCCTGTCCCGGTTTGATATCGATACATTTGACTTTCTGGTATGAGTTGCCGTAGATAAAATAGAGCATCAGATCTTTTTGGGTTTCATTTTTGTAATGGATTTCTCCTACTGCGCCGGCAGAGGAATAAACTGCAAACTTCATCACCACTTTTAGCCCCACAAAAGGTTCTGCTTGCAAAACAAAGGAATCCGGGTATGAACAGGTAACCACTGGTTTTTTATAAAAATCATCGATGGTATATGCCACCACATTGCCCAATTGAAACGCAGCACTGATCTCTCCTGAGCTTTCATTGATCAGTTTCAGGGGTTCATTGTCGTTGTAATAGACCAGGTGGTATCCTTCATCTACAAAATAGTCGCTCCTTTCGTAGGGCGCGATATAGGTACTGAAGAGGGGAGATGAGCCGGTTACTTTGATATTTTCCAGGGGCTTCACCTGGATTGATGAAAATAAAATAGACATTAAAAAAAATAAAACGAATGCATTGCTCTTCATATTCATGTTACCTCCGAATAGAATTCATTTTAGAGGCTCCGGGATTTTTTGTCAAATGGCAATTCTCATTTTGAATTTTTCTTTTTTAGTCCGTGTTTGTCCGTGTTCATCCGTGGCCAAAATTAGAATTCCTTAAAAATCGTTTTTCTTATTGAAAAAAAGTTCTCATTCTTATAAAATAGATAGATGGATGGCTTAATGTCGATATTAATGAAAGTTAGGAGGCAAAAATGGGTAACAAAGATTTCTGCATTAAAAAATACAACAGGATCGGAAGACCCGGATACTTTAACTATTTTTCAGATTATTGTAAGGACAATGAAGACACTAACAGATAAAACAGCTATTATACTTATAAGTGCTTTCACCCTTTTAATATTATGGGGTTCAAAAGGTAACATGAAGATTCTCTCTAATATCTTCGGTGAAAACTGGCCGGGAGCATTATTCCCGGGTATCCCCTGGCACAGTCAACTGGCTTCTTTTGTGGTTGGTTTTTTGCTATTAGTGGTTATTCCCTGCTGTATTATCAAATTTGTTTTTAAAGAGCGACTTTCGGAATATGGCCTGGGATGGCCAAAAGATAATAACAGCAGGAAACTGGGAGTAATCGCTTTTTTTGTGATCTTAGGCATCTCCATTATTCCATTTTACCTGGGGACTTTTAGTGCCGAAATACAGGAGGAATATCCATTATTTAGAAATGTTATTGCAAAAGGAGACTGGGGAGCTTTTATTATTTATGAATTGGTATATTTCCTGTTTTTTTTCGTCATCGAATTTATTTATCGGGGTTATCTTTTATTTGGCCTTTATAAAATAAAGGATATGGAAGTGCTTAAAGATGTCAAAGGACTCAAAGGTCCTCTGGTATTTGGTGTGTATGCGATATTGATCCAGATGTTGTCTTATACCATGTGGCATATTTCCAAGCCTTCTGTTGAATTAATCGGTACTGTTTTTTGGGGGATAGGAGTTGGTGCTGTGGCATTGAGAGTCAGGTCCATATGGCCGATTATAATTGCGCACTGGGTGCTTAATTCTTTCATGGATATGGTTTTGTGGTTAAGGCAATGAAATAATAAAAAGTTTTTGCGGGGTGCAGATGCTTCACGGCAGTTTTCTCAAAAAGCGCCCCCCTAATAGGGTGCCCGCGCCGCGGGCCCGCCGGAGGCAAAAAGGCACTCTTGTATTTATTTTTACTGAAACCTGGAAAATAGTTGACATTATAAGGTTTTCGTGTATATAATAACTGTTGGAGGCATTAAAATGTATAAAGAAATGAAAGTAAAAATGCCTGAAGAAATATATTTGATCTTAAAGAAGAATGAAGTTGAGTTGGGTAAAGATTTGCTTTTAAAAG
>CP070627.1:5031177-5038068 GCA_020355945.1 Candidatus Aminicenantota bacterium
GGTCACTTGAAGAGAATCTTTCCTGGAGAAATCATAATACTGGAAAGTAAAATCCCCATCCATCCGCAGCATCAAAGGAAAAATAGAAATCGCAGCAAAAAAAATAACCAACAGTACCGTACCCCAATTCCAGGTGTTTTTCCATCCCCCGGTTTGACCGGCTCTCTTTTTCCCGGTATAAATGATAAAAGGAACAAATACCAGGATGATAAAAATCTCTACAAAAAGAGAAATATAACCGGCCATAAAAAGGAGAGAAACCATGAACAACAGGAGTAAAGTCCCATTAAACCGGTTCTTAAGATAAAGATAAATGCCAATGGATAACACCAAAATAGTAAAAAATACAATAATATAGTAAATATTCATCCCCAGGAAATAACGATTAGGTTCGTAAACAATGGAGGCAATGGGCTTATCTCCACGAGCCGGCACCAGGATTTTATTTAAACCGGTAGAGATATTCCGGGTTTCCCGGTATTCGATCGTAAAGGGTTTATTCAACAGGGTATGTAAAGTGACCATCTCTCCTTTTTTCTGCCCGGGTCTTTTAATAGATACCTGGAAAGAGCGGCCCAGCGGATATTGACGGTTGATTTTCAACACCTTGATTTTCTCTTTGCCATTGATCTCGATCTCATCGCTCGGCTGCAGGGTCAGCTTGTTAAGGTACCGCCCGTTTAAATCCACCTGTCGCTTTTCACTGATGTTCTGTACAAAGAAATCTTTCTCATTTAATATCATTCGCAGATGGGCTTTGTCCGAAGAATTATTTTCTATAGTAATGTCGGAATCTTCTTTGGAATTTCCAATAATGATTTCTTTTTTATTCGGCTCAATTTTAAAGTCGTACTTTTCAATGAAATAATTGGAATCCGATTTAAAATCTTTGCTCAGTAAAAAGAAAAGAGCAACCACTACAATAGTAATCAGTGCCATCCCCAGGAAAGAATGAACAATGAAAGATGATTCCATCTCCGCGGCTGGCTGCGGAGGTTCTTTTGTCTGTTCTTTGGTCTTTGCTGACTTTCGAAACATACCCAGCAGCATAAAAAGCAAGGCAATAACCGTAAACACAATCATCATCCGGGATTTAAGTAAAACGATTAAAGCAATTAATGCAATACATGTAAACACCAACAATTTCGCGTCCGGTCTCCGCTTCCTGCTGAAAAGAACCACATAAGAATACACCAACCAGAAGCCCCAGGAGAAGTAAACCAGGATTTGCAGCAATTTGTCCATCATTTATTTCCTTAAAACGCTTTCACTCAGTTGGATTTTCCTGAGGATACTTTTTTGTATATTGGCGCTGAGGGGAGACTCCATGACCACAGGTACAATGTATTTAAAAACCCGGTTGCCGATGATGACCAGGTCATTATTTTCCAATACCGCCCAATTGGCGAATTCCTTTAAATTTTTTGCCAGGGTGGATACCTCTAACTGGTCCGTGAGGTTATTGGCCAGTGCTTTTTTGATATTTGCCAGGAAAGCGGCTAATTTTTCTTCCCCGGGCACCGGATCGAGGATGGAAGGACGAACCAGGGAATTCTCCAGGTTTTTTGTTTTTAAAAGGTAGATGGGATAACTGAGAGAAACGTTATAAAGACAGTGCCTGGGCACGTCATCTATATTTTCTTTAAGCAAGAAGCCATGATCCCTGGAGGTGCCGATTCTCCAGAAATCATCGTCCCGTTTATTCAAGCGGATGAGTTGCTCATAGGTACTGTCTTCCTGCTTGCTTAAGTCATCCAGGGGTTCTCTGCCAAAGATATAAAAATCCGATTTCAACCAAATTCTCTCTACTACATTGGTTTTTAATTCCCAGGCAAAATATAATTTCAATATTTTATTGTCTATTTGTGACAGGAAGATATCGGAAATTGAATAGTGGATACTGTCCAGTTTGATTGAATAATCGATGCGGTCGCTGATTTTTCGTTTGTAGATTTTTTCTTCTCTATCCGGGGCCAGGATGGAGACTTCATCATCGATACTATTGGTGTAAAACTGGACACTTTTCTTTTCATCTCCGATAGTCATCATATAAGAAGAAATGTCATCGTTTTTAGGCCTGGGCAGCAGGATCATTTCACTTTCCAGGTAGGGTAAGGACTCTTCCTCCGGCCCACCTGGTTTTCCCGGTTCAGGCAATCCCGGTTTTTCCGGGATGCCGGGTTTTCGTTCATATGTCCGAACCTGGACCTGTATTTTTTCTTCCCGGGTTTCCCTGGCTGGCAATAAAGTGGGAACATCTTCCCCGGACATTTCAGTCTCATCTTTAAGAGGTTGAGCCACTTCCCCGGAAACCTCCGGGGCTGCTGTTTCTTCATATCCGGTGGTATCATAAGTAATCATCAGCTTGAGATCGCTTACCCCGGTACCGCTCAAATAATCGGGATTAATGGTATAGATTATTTTTTCACAGTCCGGTTCGGTTTTGGTTTTTACATCGGAACGGATATCAAGGCCCCGTACCTTTAAATCGCTGAAAAACTTAAGATTTTTCCCGTCGTCGGCAATGCGAAAGTAGAAAAACCGGGACTCCTCCGGGCTGTACAATTCCGGTATAAACAGGTTGTGATACCATTCCCCACCCACATAAAAATAAGCCCCTGCTTTAGGGCTGTACTTTCCAAAGTAATTTCCTTCATAGGCATTTCGATCGGTTTTTTTATTTTCTTCCCCGGATTCTTTTGAACAATTGACTTTAACGGTGCAAAGCGGTTCCCCTTCGGTATTAAAATTTGCAAAACCGCCGGCAATAATTAATAGTTCTCCTTTTTTCAAGTTATAGGGGCGGCGAATGGTTGTAATTGCTTTTCGTTGATATCTCCTGCACACTTCTTCTTCATTTACAAAATGAATTTTTTTCAAGTCTAAATGGTATTCATCGTTTAACTCATCAATCAATCGTTTTTCCCATTCTTGCCTACGGACATCAAATTGAATTTCGTAATCAGGAGGGTATACGATATAGAGGCCATTAACCTCCCGGATATTTCGTTTGATGTCATAAAAGAAGCGATTTCCCCTGACGTTTAATTTGACTACTTTTTCCTTTGGCAGGAACTCTTTATCAAAGGTCACGTTGATTTTCATCATCATGGCCGGTGAGAATTCCAGGTCACCCCCGGTATCTTCTTCCGAATACACTTCAGAGTTACCGATGACTAAATTGATGGCCTCCTGTGCTTTTTTCATTAATCCTTTGAAATAATTGCCAGCCTTTTGTTTTTCTTTGCTGTCTATGCTGCCCATTTTGTTCACCTCGTTAACATATTATATATGACAATGATTTTTTTTTAAAGTCCTTTCCGGGGACGGTACTTTACTTCTTTACTTTTTGGGGATAAGATGAGAACGTATATGGTGTCAGTTGAGGAGGAGGAGTAATGAGTGTTTTAGGGCAATTTATTTCGATCTAACAGCCCTCCACGTTTCTTTTACAATCGGCCAAACCCGATCGAATTGCCCGCGAAACAATCGCTTAACCACCATCCCTAAAATATTAACCTTCACAGGGATAATCCATCTTATCTTTTGATGTTTTCTAAAATACCGGGTCAAAGAAGCCGCTTTAAACAAATCCGACTTCAAACTCTGTCCTCCCACCGAAGCGGAAAATTTATGATAAACCACGGCATTACTGGCCACCCCCAATTTCCACCCCTTTTTTAGGGCCCGCCTGGAAAAATCCACATCCTCCCAATAAAAAAAGAACTTCTCATCCAACAAACCGATCTGTTCAATCACTTTTCGCTTAATAAAAAGACTGGTCCCTGATACATAGTCAATCGCCCCGGGACCATGAAGGAATCGGTCTACCCCAAAAACCGTACCTATTTTCCCACCACCATAAGCCTGGATGTTAGCAGGCTGGGAAGCATGGTAAATCACTGCTCCCACCAGGCCAAGTTTGTGGTCGGACTGCATCCGGTATACCAACTCTTTTAACGTATCGGCCGCAACCACGGTATCATTATTCAACACCCAGATATAATCCGCATTTTTTTGCAAAGCATATTTTATACCCACATTATTCCCGGCAGAATAACCGGAGTTGGAATCGTTTTGGATCAAAACCAGGGGGATATTTTCATCGTCTTTTTCTCCTCCCTGTTCCGCTTCTGTTTGATTGTAAAGGATATATGACAATGGTTTTTCAATAGGAGAAGAGATCAATGATTCTAATTCTTCATGAATCGCTTTACCGGTTGTTAGTCTTCCCTCTGCCCAATCTTTAAATTTTTCCATGGACCCGTCAGTGGATTGGTTATCGCAGACAATAACGCGAATATGCGGGTAGTGGCTGCGGAGTACGCTTTCCAGGCACTGGATCGTATCTTCCCAGCCGTTCCAATTTAACAAAATTATATGAACCTTTTCCATTATGATATAATTTTACAGGATTTTCAAAAAAAATCAACTACCCACAGCAATTCTCATTATTGCTGTGAGCCTCAAATCCTTATTTTTCGAAAAAAAATTAACACCTAATTAGGTGACTTGATTTTTTAATTCATTTTATTATACTTTTTAATTTCAAAGGCATTTTTTCCAGGTTAAGATTTTCTACAAAAATACAAGTCAATGAAACAGGCCGCGTGAACTAAAAAAAAATCTAAACATAGGAGGTTCATATGAGTAAACTAAAAAAATTCCCATTCAGGGTATTTGGGGTGATGTTAACCCTGGTTTTATTGGTTTTTGGCAGTGCGCTTTTCCATGCGGAGCACAACCCTGCTGATGACCACATGGCCCAGGTGGCCGGGAAGAAGAAGTACGACACCGATCGGATCATGGTACAGGCCGACAGTTTTAAAGAAGCCAAACGAATCGCCAACGAACATGATCTCAAGGTGTTGAAAGACTTTAAAGCCCTTTCTAACAAGCGGGGACACTGGTACGGTGTATTCGCCAGGAAAAATAACAACACCACCCCTGTCGAAGAAATCGTATCTAACTTGCAGAACACACCGGGGATTCGTTATGCCGGGTTCGATTACCAGGTGTCCATTTTTCAAACACCTAACGATCCGAAATTCTCCGAGCTTTGGGGTATGCACAACACGGGTCAGACCGGCGGTACAGCGGATGCTGATATTGATGCGCCTGAGGCCTGGGACCTGGCCACTGGCTCTTCCGGTGTGATTATTGCCGTGATTGATACGGGTGTGGATTACAACCATACCGATCTCTCGCCCAACATGTGGCGCAATCCTGGTGAAGTGGCTGGCAATGGCGTGGACGATGACGGTAACGGCTATATCGATGACATCTACGGCATTGATGCCTATAACAGTGACAGTGATCCCTATGATGACCACTTCCACGGGACCCACTGCGCCGGGACGGTGGGCGCCAAAGGCAACGACGGGTTTGGTGTTGTAGGGGTCAACTGGGATGTAAAGATTATGGCGTTAAAGTTTTTGGGTTCCGGTGGTTCCGGCCCCACTTCCGGTGCCGTCACCTGTATGGACTACGTGATCGACCAGAAGCAGAAAGGGCAAAATATTATCGCCACCAGCAATTCCTGGGGCGGTGGCGGTGCAGACCAAAACCTGTTGGATGCTATTAATACCGCCGGTAACCTGGGGGTCCTTTTCGTCGCAGCAGCCGGTAACAACAGCGCCGACAACGATACCTATAACTATTACCCTTCCAACTATAACACCGAATACATTATCTCTGTAGCAGCCACGGACCACAACGATCAACTGGCCAGTTTCTCCAGTTGGGGCGCCAACAGTGTCGAGTTAGGTGCTCCCGGGGTAAGCGTTGTCAGTGACTCGCCCGGCAACGGATTCAGGACCCTGAACGGTACTTCCATGGCCACCCCCCATGTAGCTGGTGCCGTGGGACTACTGGCTTCGGTGTTTCCCAATGACACACCCCTGGAACGAAAAGCCAGGATTTGTGATTATGTGGACCCTATACCGGCCTTATCAGGAAAAACCATTACCGGCGGCCGTCTGAATGTATATCAAGCTGTGCAGTCGGCTCCCTTTGTGGTGGCTAAATTTTCCTGGACCAAGAATGGTGATTTGACCCGAGTATTCACTGATGAAAGCACAGCCAATTACTGTACTATTACCGGCTGGAGTTGGAATTTTGGCGACGGGAATACCTCTACCCAGCAGAATCCGACCCACACCTATGCCTCGGCTGGTTTTTACGATGTGACCCTTACCGTGACCGCCGACACCGGCGCCAGTGATTCCGAAACCCAGACCCTCTGGGCTGGTCCCAACCAGGCACCCACGGCTGACTTTACCTATTCTACTCCCGGGGGTTTCCAGGCCACATTCACTGACCAGAGCACCGATCCTGACGGCACCATTGCCGGTTGGAACTGGGATTTTGGCGACGGCGGCACCTCCACCCAGCAGAATCCCACCCATCAGTATCAATATCCCGGGACTTACAGTGTCACCCTGATTGCCACTGACGATGAAGGAGCCAGCGATTCCGTCACTAAAGATGTAGTGGTACCGCTGTCCTACTGTGCCTCATCCGCCAGCAGCGCCAACCCGGTGGCTATCACCAATGTTGAAATCGGGCCGTTATCAAATTCCTCCGGCAAGTCCACCTATTCCGATTTTATGAACATGACCGCTAATATGAACCGGGGTCAAACCTACACTGTCACCATTACCACGGACAGCAGCTTCTGGGATTGTTATACCCGCATCTATATCGATTACAACTTAGACGGTGATTTTAACGATGCCAATGAAATCGCCTTCGAGGTATTCATCACCACCGGGTCTTATACCGGTGAAATGACCATTCCTTCCTCCGGAGTAGTTACGGGGAAGAAAGTGGGAATGAGAGTCTCTGCTAAGACCAACAGTTATCGTGCCCCCTGCGGTGACAGGGACGGTT
>CP070627.1:5038168-5046238 GCA_020355945.1 Candidatus Aminicenantota bacterium
CGTATATGTGAAAAACAATGGTTTCCCGGCCTTGATGTTCTTGAAAGGAAGCACATGGTTTTCCAGGGATAAAATTAATTTTTGTATTCATTTATCCTCCTTCCCCTTCAGTCATTTGATATATCTTCGCCCTCTTGATAATAGTAGCTTATCCAATGCCTCATTATATCGATTTTGAAGCGAATTAAATTCTTTTTCCATTCGAGTAGTAGATGAGTTCCCTTTTTTAGTTTTGATATTGCCTCATAATATTCTGTTCCGGATATATCAAAGCGATTGGATTCGATTGTCTTTAAAATTTTATCATGAGCGGCAAATGTATTTTCATCTTTAATAGAATTGGCCAGGGCTGCTAATGCAGCTTTTTCTTGAGGATTCAT
Organism: Candidatus Aminicenantota bacterium; assembly: GCA_020355945.1. The sequence continues at coordinate 5,038,549 of CP070627.1, forward strand.
ACCTCGCCATGTTTCCTGTATATGCCCGGCGGGGTTTTGGACGATAAAATCAATTACTTCCAGTAAATCTTCATGATAAACGGTATTGCGACGCAGCGAGGAATTTATAAGTGAGATAAGTGTTTGGCATATGTATTGAGTATAAAACGGATGTCCTCCTGATAAACGGTAAATCATTTTAGCTGAGCTGCCGTGATATTTTAAAAATTTATCCACTGGCTTTGTTATTAATGCCAATGAATCGCCATAAGATAACAGGGATATTTCTTTTATTTGTGCCACCGGACCAAAAATAGGCGCGAAGGCATCCCCAAAATTTTTCGAGCCGGTTATGATAAAAAATATCGGTAGTTCTAAAATGCTTCTTATATCCGATATCTCTTTGGACTCAACATCCCCGGATAAAAATACGTCCTCTAAGGTTTCAAATTCATCACCAAGGAAAACCAATTTCCTGGGGCTTATTTTTTGACTGCATGAAGAAATGAGTTGATATAGATTGGTGGTATTCTTTTTGAATTCATTGAATTCCGGGTGGTTTAAAATAATTTGTGACAATACAAACGATAATTTTTGTTTTTCCATGATTTGGGGAACAATTTGGTGAAAATCGAAAAAGATGGGGAAGGCCGTGCCATTGATTCTGCCATTGAGTATTTGTAGAAGGATTGATGTTTTTCCGGATCTTCTCCCTCCTTTAAGAAAGATGACTTTAGGTCCATCATGTTCAACCCAATTTTTTATCTGCTTAAAATCTTCTTCCCTGCCAAAAAACATATCTCTTGTGGCAATGGGATTTCCAACTACATATTTATTAGGAATTGGAGTAAAATCTTTCTGAGGAACTTTTTTATTTATGTTTCTTCTTTTAATTAGTATAATAAATGGAATAAATATAACAATAAAAGTGATTAAAATAAAAACAATTAGCATTAAATTTGAAGAATTATATTTATATATAAAAGGAGTGAGAGCAATGGGACTATGACGTCTATCTTCTAATGTAATGGTATGAATAATTCCTTCGAACTCTTTTAATGATCTTAAGTATTCAAAAATAGAACTTCGGGTTCTATTCCCTTTTTCAACTGCAGTTAATATCATGTTTGCGGAATCATAAACCCACGCATCATGTATGCTAAAACCGTAAGTAAACGACAGATCTTTTTTATTCTTCCAATTGCGAAATCTATTTTTATCATAATCTAAATCTTTATTTTTTTCAATCCATTTTAATAATTTAGCTTTCCATGTAAAAAATTTTTCTTCATCTTTTTGGCTTATTTTAAAATTCATACTGTATATGGTCAATTTTTTTAATTGACAACCTAGAGTGCATATATCGGATTCCTGGTGAAAAAATGGGATGGAATGCATCTCTTTATCATCTTCCATTTGTTTTAAAAATTTGTTTTGGGCAGTATTTGTGCCGGCAAACATTACTATGATTGGCACATGACCCTTCTCATCTTTAATATATTTCAAAATTGAGGTGAAATCATCTTTTGATTTCTGAAACTTATATGATTTGCGAAATTTTAAACCATGCTTATCAAAGAGAGATTTTAACCTTTCTTCTACTCCATCCGCATAGAGATCATTTTCCTGTCTAACAAGTATCGTTTGGTACTTATCTAGATGTGAGGAATACGCCTGTATACGCATATCAAGAGCCTCTTTTGTATTTTGTCGCAATTGAAAAACCGTTGGATAAACTGGACTTGTTAATTGACTATTTGCTGACCAGGAAGTAATGATCGGTAAGGAGTAATCTTTTTCCTTGTCAGATTCAATATGTTCCTTTACTATTTCAGCAATTTTTCCTGTGTTTGTACTGCTATTGCATCCAACGATGCCAATAACTTCAGCTCTTTTAATCAATTCTTTGGCGATCGATGCAGTTTCTCCAGGATCACGATTGTTATTGCGAAATATGATATCAACATTGGCTTCTTTTAGCCTATTCTTGTTTGTCTCTAGAAATATGTCAATTCCTCTCTTTAATGATAATCCTGAGGAATAGATGTCGGATTCCTTAATCGGTCCGACTACTGCTATAGTAACTTTTGGTTTCTTTGGTTCTTTTTTAACTGGATCAGCATATGAGAGCTGCATGACAGTAGAAGTTGACATAATAATGATTAAACAAAATTTGAAAAATTTCATATATATCCTCCTATATTTCAATTAATATCAATCAAATCGGGAAAACTTAAATCCGATTTTTGACTTAAAATTTCCAGGCAGTTGGCAACTTCATCCGGGATGCCAATAAAATTCTTTATTTCTTCAATTTTTTTATATTCTTGTTTTGTCAAGAGTCTGTCCTTCAAGGCCAAATCAAAGAATGACATATAAATCCAGGAACTGAAAAATATATCCGAGAACAATTGATTTAAACTTTTCTTCAAGGTGTCGCTCTCTTTTAGCGATGAATATTCTTTAAAAAAAAGCAGCCAGTATTTCGGTATTTTATTTTTTCTTTCCAGGGCTTTCCAGTCATTGATATTTCCCGGGAGTTTTAAACCGAAAAGCTTCAACCCGAATGCTTCAAAGCTTTTATTGTCACTCTTGCCATTAGCGATTTCAAGCCAGTCTGCCGGGGAAGGTGGAAGTAATTGACAGTACCCTGATTGATGTATAAAAAGATTATCTGGCTCCCAGACTTTTGAAAATAATTGATTCCGATATAGATAAATGTCTAAATTCATTGTTTGTTTTAAAATTGAAATCTTCTCAAAAGTTGATAATGAGCCTGGCAATAAATCACTCAATTGTGATGAAGGATAACGATCAATAATACCGGAGGTTTCAAAAATATTTTTACTTTCTATGGTCTTGTATTCAACCCGTTCCGGGAAAAGTGCATTTGGATGTCGAAGACTTTGCCACTTTTTTATGAAATCCTTGTATTCAGCAAATATATCCTTGAATTCAAAATACGTTTCCAGGGATATTATCCCGCTTAATACATTATTTTCAATTGTCCAACTCATTTGTAAACCTATTGAGAAGCAATTTTGTATTTTATTAATAAAAAATTTTAATCGCGATAAATACCCCAACCATTAGTACAAAGGTAAGTATAAGCAGGTAAATCAATGTCGTTTTAAAATGAATCGGGCGAAATATTGCTGCCCGGGGCTGAATGGATATTATCCAATTCCATAGTCCCCTATCGTTCGCATCCAATTTTTCTCCTTTATCAATTTTTTCCCTTATTATTTTCTCCAGTAGATTATCAAGTGGTTTATTTTTTTCCTCTGACCCCCCAAACTCGTTCTCACCTTTAATTTCTCTTTTAATTAGTTCTTCAATCATAGGGGGTATAGGAGCAGTATCAACATCAATTTTATAATTTTGTTTTTTGATTCTTTTAAGAAAATTCAACTCATTACACGAAAGTCCAGAACTATCTAAAAATTTATCTGTTACAGCTTTTATGGATTCAGATAATAGATTTTTGAAAAATGGGAGGTTATTTATTGTCTTCACGCTCATTTCATCGATTCTATATCTAAAAGGATGAATGGCGAAGGATTTCATGCCTGAATCAATAATTGAATTACTTTGGGAATTATTTCCAGTTTGCTTTTTAGGCATCTCTTTTTCAAAAAGTAAAACGGCTGCTTCATATCCCCAACGACTGACCATTGCCTGTGAAGAATAATAAACCGGTTTGGTCATATCCGGGAAGGGCTGTATGCTCCCGGCAAGTAAGATTTGTATAATAAGTAAGAATGGAAGTACGGCTTTTGCGGCTGCGGCTGATTTTATAAAAGAAGAAACAAACATTGCTGTTGCTATAGAAGCGATGGAGATGAGCCATAAAAGAAGTGTAAATTTGAGAAACAATCCCATCATCAACCTGTCAAAAAACGAGTTAAATGACGATGGTTCATATATAAAAGCAGGCAGTATATTGAATAAAAGGTGAAAAAATAACGAAAAAAGGAACACCTGTCCCAACGTTATTATTGCTAATGATATAAATCTTGAGATAACAAAGTCGAAATTGTTTAAGAAGCTTAATCGTTCTTGATTGTAGAAAACTTTAGCGGCTGGAATTTCTTCGATTGACTTTGAAAATCCAAACCAAACCGCGGCCAGGGAAGCCAGGAAGATAATAACATGAGGTGTGCGATAATCCTGTAATGGTAAAAATAGTTCACTATCCGTTATGGTCTTGAAAACAAAAAAGAAAGAAAAAGCCATGAGGAGGGTTTGTCCATAAGTTACACCTAAATCAATTTTATCTCTGAAAAATGAAAGCAATCTTCGCCGGGTAAGTTTTATTATTTGCTTTATGTGATTGTATCTTTTTTGTTCTTTTATTTTGATTTGATTATTTACCTGAGACTTTTGGCTGGGTTTATTTTCCGTTATCGGAAACTCTTCAAGTTCCTTTATGCTTTCCTGGATATACTTTTGATAATATATAGAACCTTCATATATTTGGTTCCATTGTACCGGGGAAGTGTGGCGCTCCTTTTGTCCATTTTTTTCAATTCTTTTTTCCAATATATCAAAGATTAATTTTGGAGATTTGTATGGAGAATGCTGCCTTCTTGAGAAATATTGCATTGCATCGGATGCAGGGCCATAATATGCAATAAAACCACCTTTATCCATGACCAGCAATTTATCCATCAAATCAAGTGCCTCAATGTCAGGGGAATGTATGGTTAGGAATACAATTTTTCCATTATCCGCAATTCTTCTTAAATGTCTCAAAATATTGTAAGTGTCCCAGGCGGAAAGACCTGTTGTAACCTCGTCTGCCAATATTACTTTAGGGTCTAAAACCATCTCTGTTGCCAGGTTTACTCGTTTCCTTTGACCACCGGAAATTTTTGAACATTGAATATGTTTACAATCCTCAAGGTATAAATCTTTTAAAATTTTCTGCACGTTTTTCATTATTGTTTTGTTCTCCCAATCGCTGGGCACTCTGAGGGAGGTGGAGAACTTTAAATTCTCTTCTACTGTTAAAGCCGGATAGACAACATCATCCTGGGGAATGTAAGCGATATCTTTAAAATATTGAGGGTTTTCAAACAAATTTATGTTGTTAACTAAAATTTTTCCTGATACAGCCTTGAAAATACCGCGAATAGTACGCAAAAATACACTTTTTCCACAGCCGCTTGGGCCGATGATGCCAATGAACTCGCCAGCTCTGGCACTCAATGAAAGATTTCGGATCAGATAATTGCTCCCGCTTGTTTTTACATTTATATTTTTTATGTCAATCCTATTTTTTTCAAAATATTCAATGGATAAAAAAGGAGATTTTTTTAGAGTCACTGTATAATTTCCCAAGCGAATGAACCTCTCTCCTACTCCTTCATATATTTTTTTACCTGCCTTCGTTTGTATTATCCACCGATTATCCTTATTTTGCAATTTTAAATGAATTTTGTTAATTCGAGCAGAAGGCAAAATAATATCACAGGTACTCCCTGAGCCAATTTTATAGATTCTTTCGTGCTTTATTTCAAAGTCTTGCTGTTTTTCCTCCTCGAAATAGCCATCCCCGATTAAGGTGTTATTTTTTAATTGACCTCCCATCAATTCTCTCAAAGTAAACGTTAATTTTCCAATTTTTATTGGGGTAAATGAATCGATTCTTGCTGCAGCAATTTTTTTTCGTTCGACAGTGGTTTCACCTGATTTGCTAATGTCTCTTATGAAAAATTCGCTTTTGGTTAATTGAAAAACTTCCAGATGATGGGCTGATATCGATGGATGAGAAATAACAAAATCGCATTCTTCTGAACTTCCGACCAGGTATCGCTGTATTGAATTTTTTTTATCCATGGTTATTCATCATTTCTACAATATCGAGCTTATTTCTTTTTGTATAGAAAGGTACTCACAGGGAATAAGGTGGCACCCCATCCCCCCTGCACTCCTACAACAAATACAGGTTGTGAAAAATTATCAATCCCAATCTATAACTTTGTCTTCCTCTTTAAAGCAAATAGCTACATTAGAATACCCGGAACCTTCATACATCTTTACCTTTATATAAAAAGTTCCAGACCATTGTGGGGTAACTTCAACAATTGGCAGTGCATCTTCCTGTGAGTCTTTATCTATTTCATTCCAGTTTTCATCATATAAATAAATATCAAGGTCCCTGGTATAATCATCCCCGGCTGCAAGAATCTTGTACTTATTTCCTCTATATAAGGTCGTTTTTATAGTGTAGTAATCACCTTCCGTCAAATATTTGCCTTTAGCCTCGGGTCTAGGCTCGTAACCCTGTAACACTAATAATGCAACCGCCGCCTCAAGTTTTCTCATTGAAACGCTGTCCTGCCCTTCTAACTTTACGGTAGTTAACATTAATGAGAGGAGAAACGTAAATGCCAGCAACCAAAGTGCAGAATAAAAAATATTTTTTCTTTTCATTTTAGACTCCTTTTTTAGATTATCATTCATTTAAACAGCGGTTCCAGTACTTTTTCTATAGTGGAAATATCATTCTTTACAAATTTTCCTGGTGCTTTTTGAAGTATCGGTTTTATTTTTTTTAACGCGCTGATCAATTTTTCAACAATTATGTCTTTTTTAAATGAGTCCTCAGCTTTGTGGGTAAAATAATCAACAAAGTAATCAATAACTCCACTATAACGGAACATATCCAATTGCTGCCTGGGTGGATTTTCTTTTTGTGCAATTGTACTGCTGCTCATGTACATTAGCCGACAGAAGCTGGATAAAAAAGCCAATGAAGCAATATCGCGATTTTTTTGCTCTTTCTCGAGCATCTTCATGGAGTCTCTAATAAGTTCTTCCAGGCTGTCTCTGAGCTTTTTCCCTTTGAGGGCGCCTGTTCTTACACCACTTTGAAATTTTTTAATTTCTTTATTAACTTCCTCCGGTGGTTCTAATGATTTTATCGCTTTCATGGCTTCATCAAGAATATTTTTCGGTACTTTTTTATCTTCCCCTTCGATTAAGACAAGAAAACCGATATCAGCAATGGTTTTTCCAACAGCTAATGCTCTTTTGGCAGGACCTAAAGAATTATAATCTTGACTCTTGATCTTTATTTTGTCTTTCCAATCCGATGTAACCCTGTAAAAAATTGCCTGGTTATGCAGTTCATTAATTGATGGTAGATAATCATAGAGCACTTCTTCTTTTAGTGGTTTTTTGGTTTCACCAAAAGAAACAGAAACAAACAAAGCTGCCAAAATAATCACAAATACGATAACGTCTTTTTTTTTGCCCATAGTGTGTTTACCTCCTTTTTTTATCATTAATTTTTATTTTTGTTGTCATAATCCGTTTCCGGGTTTCCCCTTTTATGTATTAATATGCTCATAACATACATATCTATTAGAATACCCCAGCTTCATTGCCGCACGTAGGCTTCCGCCTTTCAGGGTTGCTCTCTTTCTTCTTAACCCTTTTAACCATACCAACAAAGTTGTTCTCCATCTAATCATTGCCGACTATACTAAAGAATCATTATTACCATACTAAAAAAAAAAATTCAAGATATTTTTAAGAAATTTTAAAAAATAGGTAGAAATACTCATTCGGAAATAAGTAGAAATACATACCTGTTCCAACTTCATTGGTCTCCGGGCGTGGCCCCATATCATGTTCTGGCCCCGCATCATGACTGGCTGTCCCTTTTTTATCCTTCCAATTGCGGAGCGAAGCGGAGCTAAGT
>CP070627.1:5046338-5051673 GCA_020355945.1 Candidatus Aminicenantota bacterium
TGCCATATTTATGTCATGAAGTTGGGTTTCATAGAAAATCGCCTTTTTTACTATTTCTTTTGCATCAGTCATTTTCTCTAACGCATCTTTAGGTACGTTCGTATCAATTATTCTTGATCCATCCCCTAGTTCAGCGATTTGACATATTTTTGTAAAACCGGATTCGAATGTTTCTTCAATAATAGCAATCTCTCGCAGGTCCCGGTTAGGAAGTGTATCAGCCCATTGTCGGAAGGGCATTAGATTGAACGGTTCGAAGTAGAAAAGAGAGGAATTGGTTTTAGCTAAAGGTTCCCAGATATGTGTGTCATGTTGGTTAAATGCTACGCCAATAATCAGGATTTTTTTTGCATTTTTAACGATGTCTTTATATCTTTTTTTCTGCAAATCAATATATTCATTTCCAAAGTTAGTTCTTTTTCCGATTGTATAGTAACTGAGAATTGGAACACAATATCTATCTGCCATCCAAACCGGATTATCCATATTTTCTGTTTGGAAGTAGTTAATTGGGTAACTTTCAAAATCAAGAGCCTTTTCGAAACCGCGAAGATTCATATAAACATGAATGTACCCATGAGGCACACATATTTCAATCGGATTGTCGCTTCTGGTATATACATAACCGGTAACTTCAATATTGTACGGCACCGATTCATATTGAAGAGATTTTTGAAGTAACGCTTCATAATTCAAGGAAATAAAACATCCATTCCAATGGGAAGCATTTGAGATTTTTCGGGCTAATTCACGATAAAGATTGACTTCAGATGGGTCAAATTGATTGAAAAATCTGGCCATGCTCTGTAAGAGAAGTCGCAAGTCACGTATACTCAATGATTTCTGGATTGTTTCCCAACCTTTCTCAAAATCCTCATATACATCAAATAAGGTATCAATTTGCTTCCATAGCTTTGGTTCAAAGTCACATAATGCTTTATAAAGGTTTTTACCCAAAGGAGGTAGACGAGTGGAATCATAAGATTGTAGTGCTTTATCGGAACCGAAACTGGCCCCCGCACCAAAGAAAAGCACTACTTCACCAATGTTCTGACAGGTTGTTTTTTTTGACATAACGTTACGCATATTCAAAGTTTTTCAATATTCCCCGGATACATGTGCCTATTGGAAAATTTCTGTCATCATCCGGCTTGTTGTACATCATTTGGGCAAAACATTACTGATAGAAAAATCGTTTTTTCCTTCATCCATTTTTTCGCCTCATAATTTAAATCTCCTTAAAAAACCTCCTTATTCTCAAATTTTTTTCTTTTCCAGGCAGTAAAAACTGAATCGAAAGTCTTTTTTTTGCATGATTGAATATTCTAGTGGAAACCAAGTGGAAAGTCAACAACTGAATGAATAATTTCTTTTATTCATTCATTCCGCCATATTTAGCGTTTAATAAATTCGTGGAGTATTTAATCGCTTCGGCCGATACCGATAATGAAGCTGGTTACCTTTTTCTCCTCTGCCTGGTGGTACCGCGGTTCACACTCTTCACCGACTGGTGTCTTTGTATCGAAGATTACCAGGTAGCCTTCATCCGCGGCTTCGGTGGCCAAATATGTTTTCGATACCTGCGTAATCCCTTGATTAAGAGTACGGGTAAGTTTCCGGTGATTTACCTTAGTCTCGATAATATATTTCCTTCCCTTATAATTTAAAATAATATCCATCCTTCCCAGCCCGGAAATCGCTTCATAACGCAAGTCTCCATCGCCACCCTTCACAAACCGGTAGAGCCATGCCGTTAAAAGAAATTGGCCGGTTTTTTCATAAGGTTTCTTCTCCTTATAAAAAGCTCTTACACCGATCTGCGCAATATATTGCTCGAAATCCAGGAGAACATTTTCCATATCCAGCAGGTTGCCCGGCAAATCATATTCTACCGTGGAAATATCATCCGGTACCTGGGCTTCTCTAAAAAAAGTATTAATATACCTGGCTTTATATATGTTATTAGCTGCAACTGCCATCCCGTTTTTATTTTTTACCAGGCCGAACTGTTCTAGCCAGGTTTGGGCCTCATCCCCAGGATTGTATTCGACATTATCGAATACGATTTCTACAAACGTTTCTTTGTGTAGTTTGGCCTTCTCATCGAGGTTGTCAAAGTGATCATTTCTTTCCTTCAGTAGGATTTCAATCGCTTTTTCCACGTCTTGTTCATCGATGGATTCAACCGTTTCCGGTTTAATATCAAGGGTAAGGATTGTTCCCAGCCGGTTGACCAGCCAGGGCTGTCCCCCGGTTTCTTCATGAATCTTTTTTACGGCTTCTTTGGTAAAGGGTTGATTGGTCTCCCTGGTGTACTGGGCATAAAGATCGCCTACATTTTTTAAAGAGAAAGGCGGCAGGTCCACCTGGTCGGCAATATTGAAAGGAGAAACCCCTCCGACAATGAGTTTGGTTATATTTCTTATTCCCACCAGGCCAATGGAGTAAAGGGCTTTTTGCTTCACTTCCTTGTATTCCTGGTACAAATCCCTCAGGGTGGTAAGGAAATTTCCCAGTTCACTCTTCGGAATACCGTCGAACTCGTCGATGAAAATGACAATTTTTTTAAATTCGATTAGCTGGTTTAATTCCTCGAACAACAAACCGAATGTAATATGGTCTGTAAGACGGTGGCCCTGCAAAAAATGCTCCACGGCTTCGCTCTTATTACACCCTACTTCCTTTAACCTTTTTCGCAATTGGTGATAGAGTTTTTTTTCGATCTGGGCATAAAATTGGGTTTTGTCTAACTTTTCATATTTCTGGAAATTTAATATTATACCGATATAAGTCCGGTCTTTATGCAATTCATCGCACATTCTCTTAAAAAATGTCGTCTTGCCGCTCTGTCTTGGGGCAAATATGGAGAAGTAGCGGCCCCGGTCAACCATGGTTTTCATATCTTGCTTTTTCCGGTTGGTAACATTATCAAGGGGAACGTAATAAGATTCTTCCGGGTTTACTGAGCCGGAATCTTCAAATATAAGTTTTGGTTTTCGATAAATCATTTTATTTGTGTTTCCTGCTTTTTTCAACATATTTTTATCTTATTGCATACCGTCTGATTTGTCAAGTGCAAAATTGCTTTTCTGTGCTGCAAGATTTCTTGATCTCTTGCCTGGCGAAAAATATTACCATCAATTTAAAATATGCAGCATTATCAAGGATTTTTGATATTGGGTTTAAAAAAAATGTCATATATGGTAATATGTATTGTCATATATGGCGATTTGTCATGATAATGCCAAATACGGCAATATCCTGATGTGTAAAGGAGAAGATTGGCGCGATAAGACCCATTTTCTTTTTTCATATGGATTCGCCTGGGCCGATTGGTTAAGCTGGCTGCCGCTGCTGGTTTCCGGTAGTATCGGTGTACTATTGGGCTAGCCATAAGGATATGCATTGTGGGCCATTGCCGGAACCATTTCATTATACACTAATATTGTGCATTGGGTTGCGGAGCGGGAGTATGTTTATCCCTCACAAGGCCCACTGGTCTATTACACGTATTATTGGGGATTTTTTGTATATTGGGGAGCGGCTGTGATTGCTGATTCCGTGCTGCGACTGGCTGGTGTTGAGTTCTGAGGTTAGAGTTTTATAAAAAATTTCTTGATTTCTGATTTCTTGCTTGGCACCTTTTTCCTGCGTATCCCCTTTTCCCTCTGTCAATCTGACTGCTTTGGTTTTACAATAAATGATACTACTTTATGTTCAAGTGGCTGTTTAAATTCTATTTTTTCTATAACAATTTCTTTTTCAAAAGGTAAATATAAATAGTAATAATTTGGTTTATAAGCTTGAATCCATCCAATAAGTCGCTGTAGCTGTACATGGCCTATTTCTACCAATACCAAGAGTAATTCATTTTCATTTTGTGGATTTTCAGGGGACGGAAACAGGGTCAAAACAAGAGCATTTTTTTTGTAAAGCCTAGCATGCGTGAGGTGAATATCTTTGACAACATAACAACCTTTATTTGAAAAATCGGTATCCAAGTAAAAAATATTCGATTCTATTTGATCCCTTGATGCGCCAATTAATCCGCTTGCTCCGTCTTTAAGCAGGATAGACAATTGTATATCCAATCCATCTCGTAAGAGGTTTTCCAATAAACTATCTATAAATGATGCAAAGGAGTCTTGATTATTCTGTAAAGCAGCGGATAATTCATTCCCTACAGATTGGGCAGTATCCATTACCTCATCATACCGGGATTCAAAAATCCGCAGTTTTCGTAGATTCTTTTTCGCACACAACACTTCTTCTTCATCGCGGGAAACCCCATGCAAGTTCCAGGAATTATGGCTGATGTCGTTTGTCATTGCTACGAGGACATCACATACATACTGACCTGGGGTTTTACATTTACCCCAGTCAATTGTTTCAAAACCAATTACTCCACACATTTCGATGAATTGACTTTTTATGAAGCACTGATTTAAGGATGGGATTTTTGCGTCTACTAATACCCCATTTGTAAAATCTGCCACTGGGCCATATTCACCACAGAATTCAACATTCCTAAAATTTGTGTTAGTCAAATTGGCACCTGAAAGATTAGCTCCTGCCAAACAAGAACCATTAAAATTTGATCCTTCAAAATTCAGGCCGGCCATTTCAGCCCACGCAAAATTTCCATCTGAAAAATCTCTATCTTTGTAATCTTTTTTTGAAAAATCAAGTATGCATTTCTTAAGCTCATTATTTTGCATATAATACCAATAAGTCTTTGCCCGGCTTCTTTCATTAGGATCCTTAATTTCGTCCAGCCAATTATCAACAAAACTAAGTACAGATTGATATTTTACCCGCTTTATCCGAATAAAATACTTTTTATGACGTTTCTTCATCTTTGCTTCCCAATATGCTCAAGGGTAGATTACTTGGCCAATGTTTGGGATTAAGTGTAACTGCATGTCTGAAATAGTGAATAGCAGCCTTTTCTTTTCCAATTTCAAGCAATAATTTTCCTAAGTTATAATACGGGGAAGCATACGAAGGTTTATTCATAATTGCTTGGTGATAATGAAAGATTGCTTTATCCTGTTCCTTTTCTCCCTTTTCATTTAGAAGAACACCGTAATTATTATGGGTAATCGCATCAGTAGGATCCAGTTCAAGGGCTCTTTCATAATACTTTTTTGCTAATTCTTTTTTTCCTTGCTTATTAAGAAAGACTGCATAATCGCTGTTTGCCCAGGGGTGATTTGGGTCTATTTTTAACGCCTTTTTATAATATTGCTCTGCCATATTTATGTCATGAAGTTGGGTTTCATAGAAAATCGCCTTTTTTACTATTTCTTTTGCATCAGTCATTTTCTCTAACGCA
>CP070627.1:5051773-5063272 GCA_020355945.1 Candidatus Aminicenantota bacterium
GAAATCAAAGTCACCATGGACGACCTGGATATGGCAAACTTTAAGTCGGTCAAAGCTACCAGTGAATTTGTCCGGCGCAAAAAAGAGGAGAAACATGTTTAAGCACCCCTTGTTAACCGAAGATCAAAAGAGCCATTACCGTAGATTTTATGAATTTGTGACCGAGCAGGTTGTCCCCTCAGCGGCCGCCTGGGATAAACAGCATCAAGTACCCCGGGAAGTGGTTGACTTGTGTGGAAAAGCAGGTTTTGTCGGCGGCATTATCCCTAAAGAATATGGCGGCGGTGGTTGGGACGCCGTCACCTTCGGACTTCTCAATGAAGCTTTTGGCGCTGGAAGCTCTTCGCTGTGTGCCCTGTTTACCGTTCAAAACATGGTTGCCATGCCCCTGGTCAAATGGGGTACCCCTGAGCAGCAAACCCAATACCTCCCCCCCATGGCAACAGGAGAATTCATCGCTTCATTTGCCATGACCGAACCAAAAGTCGGTAGTGATATTCAAGCCATTACCACTACTTTTACCCCCAAAGGAGATATCTACCTACTCAATGGCACTAAAAAATGGATCACCTATTCAGGTATTGCCGATATTTTCCTGGTATTTGGCAAAAACCCGGAAGGCAAGTCAATGGCTTGCATTATCAAATCAGATGCTCCTGGTGTAACCGTCACCCCGTTGAAAGACATGTTGGGATTTCGAGGTGCCCATGTCTCCCAGATTGAATTTAATAATTGTGAAATTCCTCAACAGGACATGGTAGGAAAACCTGGCCTGGTTATTCCTTATGTGGCTCCTTATGGATTACACTGGGGGCGAATGAGTACGGCCTGGTCTTCAGCAGGGTTATTGCGAGCGTGCCTGGAAACCAGCGCCACCTTTGCCTCAGAGCGTCGAGCCTTTGGCAGCACCATAATCGATCATGGTATGATTCGCCAACTGGTGACAGATATGGGTGTGGACCTGGAAGCTGCCCGGCTGATGTGTCTGAGGGCCAGCATGGCAGAGGACGCCCATGCCCCGGAAGCCATAGAAAAGACAATAATGGCCAAATATTTCGCTGCAAGGGCGGCTGCCCGTGCCGCTGCCGATACCATCCAAATTATGGGCGCTGCCGGATGCCATGAAGAAAATCCCGCCGCCAGGTATTACCGATGCGCAAAAATTATGAAAATCATCGAAGGAACCGACCAGGTACTACAAAAAGTCCTGGGTAAAAGTATTTGCCAAAAATTTACAAAAGGTCCCGCCAAAAACGCAAAAAAATAGTATTGAGGGATTGATCGATCGAAACCTTTCTAAGGCAATAGCAATGATTAATGAAACCAATGACACCAAAGCAGATTTCCCGGAGGAAAAAACCCTTCATCAACTATTCCAGGAACAAGCAGCCCGAACCCCTGACAAAACAGCCGTGATATTTAAAAATCAAACCCTCAACTACCGGGATTTGAACGAAAAAACCAATCAACTGGCACGGCGGCTGCAGGGCAGGGGGGCTGGTCCGGACCACATTACCGCCATCATGGTAGAACGCTCCTTCGAGATGATGATCGGTTTGCTGGCCATTCTCAAAGCCGGCAGTGCCTATTTACCCATTTCACCCCATTATCCCGACAAACGAATCAGCCATATGCTGGCCGACAGCGGTGCAAAAATTATTCTCACCCAGGCTAAATTTGTCAATAAAATACAAAATCACCAGGATACGGAAATCAACATCATCAACCTGGAAGCCGAAGAAAATTACCAGGAACCCCCTGGTAATTTATCCTCGGTTAATGGGTCTCGCGGCTCACGCGACCTGGCTTATGTGATCTATACCTCCGGTTCCACCGGGAAACCCAAAGGTGTAATGATCGAACACCGTCCTGTAGTCAATCGCTTGCATTGGATGCAAAAAAAGTATCCCTTAAATGAAAACGATACCCTATTGCAGAAAACCCCGTATTTTTTCGATGTGTCTGTGTGGGAGTTATTCTGGTGGTCCATGGTGGGCGCCTCTGTTTGTTTCTTACTGCCCGGTTTTGAAAAATTCCCCCAGGCTATTATAGAAACTGTTGAAACCCATCACATTACCACCATGCATTTTGTACCCTCTATGATGGCAGCTTTTTTAGGATATATCGAAAATTCCGGTGAAGCCCACCGCTTAGCCAGTCTAAGACAGGTATTTTGCAGTGGAGAAGCCCTAAAACCTGCCCACGTCGAACGTTTTAATAAAACACTCCACCAACAAAACCGTACCTCCCTGATCAATTTATACGGTCCCACGGAAGCCACGGTGGATGTATCCTATTTTGATTGTCCCACCAGTACCGATGGAACCGATTTCCAATGCATACCTATCGGAAAACCCATTGATAATATTCAATTATATATCCTGGATAAGGATTTTCATCCCCAACCTCCGGGAGTCGAAGGGGAACTGTGCATCGGGGGCGTCGGACTGGCCAGGGGCTATTTAAATCGACCAAAATTAACCGCAGAAAAATTCATAAAGGGAACAAGGGGGCTTGCCCCCTTGTTATACCGCACCGGTGACCTGGCCAAATGGCTGCCGGACGGGAATATCGAATTTCTCGGCCGAACGGACCACCAGGTAAAAATTCGCGGGTTACGAATCGAATTGGGGGAGATCGAAGCAATACTCTCCGCTTACCCCTCTATCCAGGACTGTGTCGTAACCGTTAAACAAACCACGGAAACCATTATCACCCTGGTGGCCTATATCGTTCCCAAAACAACAACGGATACCCAAAAATTAAAAATATATATGCAATCCCTACTACCGGATTATATGGTCCCCGGTGAATTTGTAACCTTAGAGACATTGCCCCTCACCCCCACTGGAAAAGTAGATCGCAAGTCACTGCCAAACCATTGAACCAAAAACTTTTGAAACGCGATAATAGAAATATCTATCGGTGGCTTAACC
The DNA here is from genome assembly GCA_020355945.1 of Candidatus Aminicenantota bacterium. The sequence goes on from CP070627.1 coordinate 5,054,710, forward strand.
AATTAAAACGTATTATTCAACTCTCTATTTTTCTCTCAAGGTGTAAAGGGTGTGAGAATTACCTGGTTTTTGAAGATGAGGATATTTTGTGCAGGGACTGCCATGAACAAATTGCCACCATCCGCTATCACGATCGTTGGCTTAACAGGTGTCAGCACTGCGGCAGGCCAATGGATCACCTGTATGAGCGCTGCGGCAATTGTATCCTTCAACCCCCTCCCTATAGGAAACAACGCTCCTATTCCCGCTACCAGGACCAGCTCAAAAATTTAATCCTGAAGTACAAATATGGCAGCAGTGAAAAATTAAAATATCTATTCGTGGATTATTATATTGAATTGTTCAATGAAGAAATCCATGAATCCTTTGATTACATTATCCCGGTTCCGCCGGACAAAGGCAGGAAACGAAAATTTAGCCCGATCCTGGAAATTTCAAAAATTCTTTCCCAACGGTTGGGAATTCCCCTCTCCTCCGGTAATTTGATAAAGATCAAAAAAACCCCGCCCCAGGCCAGGTTAAGGAGAGCCCAGCGCCTGACCAACCTGGATGGGGCCTTTAAACTCAAGCACCCGGCGAAAGTAAAAGGGAAAAAACTATTGTTAATCGATGATGTTTACACCACAGGCACCACCATCAAAAAATGTGTGGAATTGTTGATAAAACAGAACGCGGATGTAGTGGTGTTGACCCTGGCTCGGTCGTAAATAATCAAAAGTTTTTTCAAAAAGCGCCCCCCCTGGCCGCCGGAGGCGGGGCCCAGGAGGGAATTTTTTTGCCTGGTACTTTTTTTCCTTTTTTTCCAGGAAAAAATATTTGACATAACGTTCCTAAAGTTTTATTATATAGTTTAAAAAGAAATTAAAAATGGCAGTGATGCAAATACAGGATCATTCATTTTGTTGAAAAAATAACAAGGAGGATATTTAATGGAAATTAAAAGAACCATACTTCCCCCGGAAAAATTAAAGCCCATGTATGATGACCCATTAAAATTGAAATTCGGGTCGCTGTTTACAGATCATATGTTTACGCTGGAATACACCAGGGAACAAGGTTGGCACTCACCGGAGATCAAACCGTACCAGCCGCTGATGTTGGACCCGGCTGCATCGGTATTCCATTATGGCCAGGAGATCTTCGAAGGACAAAAAGCCTACAAATCAAAACAAAATGAAATACTGCTGTTCAGACCCTGGGAAAACGCCCAACGGTTTAATCGTTCAATGAGCCGTATGTCCATGCCCGAAATCCCGGAACAAGATTTTCTTTATTATGAAGAGGAATTGTTAAAACTGGAAGAGCGCTGGATTCCCACTAAAAAAGGTGCGTCTCTTTATATCCGTCCCACAGGCATTGCCACGGAACCGGCCCTGGGGGTAAAACCCTCATCCCAATATCTTTTTTTCATTATTTTATCCCCGGTGGGACCTTATTACAGCACCGGTTTTAACCCGGTAAGCCTGTGGGTTAGCAAAGAATATTGCCGTGCTGGCGAAGGGGGCACCGGTGATGCCAAAGCCGGCGGCAATTATGGCGCCAGCATGGCAGCCACTCGCGAGGCGCATGAAAAGGGATTCAACCAGGTATTGTGGCTGGATGCAAAAGAACACCGATTTGTCGAAGAAGTCGGCGCCATGAATATCTTCTTTATTATGGACAATCAATTGGTTACCCCCCCCCTCACCGGCACCATCCTCCCCGGCATTACCCGGCAATCCCTGATGGAAATGGCACCAGGCATGGAAATAGAACCCATTGAAAAAAAAGTCACCATCGATGAAGTCGTTGAAGGGATTGAATCCGGGAGGGTTACGGAAGTCTTTGGCTCAGGTACCGCTGCCGTGATCAGCCCGGTAGGAAGAATCAATTACAACAACAAAGAATATGTCCTCAACAATAACCAAACCGGACCCTGGGCTCAAAAGTTCTTTGACACATTGACCGGTATCCAGTACGGCGAAATCGAAGATAAATACAACTGGGTACATAAAGTAAAATGATCCCTGCAAAGAAGGAGGAGCAACAGAAAAAAAAGAGGAAAATTAACATTTCCATGACCTGGTAAGGTGTAAAACAATGTAGAAACGTATAACGGAGGTAAAATGATTTTAATTATTCCATTAACAATCCTGTCTATATCGTTTGTGACGTTATCACTATATACTTTTTTTACCATAAAATACCGAAACGGAGGCCGCCCAAACCAGGAGGAACATCCCGGCAAACCATTTCCCAAAGTAAGCATCCTGAAACCCATGAGAAAAATAGATGATGAAATTGAGAAAAATATAGAATCCTATTTCCTGCTGGATTATCCCAGGTATGAAATTCTCTTCGGGGTAGATTCCATGAAAGACCCCATTGTTGAAATCATATCAAAAATTCAATCAAAGTTCCCCAGGGTGTCCACCAAAGTCATAGAGACCGGCCACGCCAATAATGGGAATCCCAAAATTCACAAGCTGGCCCTGCTGGCTGAAGAAGCAGTGGGAACACTCTACTGGGTCAGCGATTCCAACATCCGAGTGGAAAAAGATACCCTGGAAAAACTGGTAAATGAATACCTGCAAAAGGATGCAAAGATTATCTTTTCACCCATTCGCACTGCAGGAAGCTGGACCATCGGAAGCATCATTGAAAATGCATATATCACCCATTTCGTGTCCGGTAACGTCATCTCTGCCTGGAAACTCTTTAAGCAGCAAATCGTTATCGGAAAATCCATTTTAGTTGAACGAGACACCCTGAACTATTTCGGTGGCTTTTCCTATTTCAGAGATTACCTGGCAGAAGATTACATCATGGGAGAAGCTTATACCAACAGTAAAATTCCCATTTCCATTAATTTTACCTGGGTCACCAATGTCAACCGCACCACCACCATAAAAGAGTCCTTTTTACGGATGGAGCGCTGGGCCAAACTGCGGTTCAATTTAAAAACACCCCTTTATATCATGGAAATATTCTTAAATCCCATCATGCTGGCATTGATTTTTTCGCTCTTTTTAGGGAAAAAACTGGGCCTCATGGTGTTTAGTGGTACGCTGCTGTTAAAAATTTTACTGGAAATCATTAGTTTTTTAGTGCTCAATAAAGAAGATAGGAGAAAATTCCGGGTGATTGCCATGCTTCCCTTTTGCATCCTGTTGAAAGATATCCTGTTGTTTATCATTTATTTCATACCCTTCTTCAGCAGGACCGTGGATTGGCGAGGAGGTAAAATCAAGATCGGCAGACACACCCTTATACACCCGCACCCGGAAAAAACCTTGATTTGAGCGTTCCAAATGTGTAAAAATGTGTAATAATAATGTAAGATAAAAAATAAAAACCAGAGGTGAAACCAAGAGCCATGGACAGCAAAATCCGTGTGGTGGCCGTATTCATGGGTTTGGGACACATGAGGGCCGCGTTTCCATTAAGAGACCTTTCCCATGAAGATATTATCATTTACGGCAGTAAACATAATACCACTCGAAAAGAATACAGGAGATGGAAAAAAATCAGGAACATTTACTATTTCCTGTCTCGAGCCGGCAGAATCCCCATAATCGGGAAATATATCCTGGCTATGATGCTGACAATCCAGAAAATTGAACCCTATTACCCGGTAAAAGACAGGTCTAAACCCACGTCTGCCGTTAGATACCTGGACCACCTCATCAAAAAGAAAGGACTTTGTGCGGCCTTGATCGAGAAAATCCCGGATGCAGACACCCGAACGGTTCATACCTTTTACGCCACAGCCATTGCACTGGAAATGAAAATAGATGATTCCCATACCCATGATAATTACCTATTGATTTGCGACTCGGATTTCAATCGTGTCTGGGTGCCCCCTGACCCCGGTAACAGCCGGCTTAAGTACCTGGCCCCCTGTACCCCGGTAAAAAAACGCTTATTAACTTACGGTGTCCCGAAAGAAAATATATTTCTTACCGGGTTCCCCCTGCCCAAAGAAAATCTTGGCAGCGAAGAAAACCTGGAAATCTTAAAAGAGGACCTCTGGGAACGACTGTTACGGTTAGACCCGGCTAATAAATTTTTATCCATCCAGAAAAAATCCGTATTCTACTGGCTGAACAAACGCACCCTTCCCAAAAAAAGAGAAACCCATTTTAACCTGATGTTTGCCGTAGGCGGGGCTGGCGCCCAAACCCACATCGTAGAAAAAATTCTTAAAAGTCTGAAAGAAAAAATCCACCACCAGGAAATAAAGGTACACATCTCCATCGGCATTAATAGAGAAATATTTGAAACAGTCCTGGGTTATATCAATTCACTGGGATTACAGGAATACCTGAATAAAGGCATATCACTCATTTTTGACAAAGACATATTTAAATACTTTCACAAATTCAATCGCGCCCTTCACCACACCGACGTGTTATGGACCAAACCCAGCGAATTGTCCTTTTACTGCGGCCTGGGCATTCCCATTTTAATGGCGCCCCCGATTGGAACCCATGAAGAAATGAACCGGAGATGGCTCCAGCAGATGCATACCGGTATTACCCCACCTGGGAAAACCGAATACGTCCATGAATGGCTCTTTGATCTGAGAGAAAACGGCATACTGGCATCCGCGGCCTGGGACGGATTCCTAAGGGTAAGAAAACTGGGAACCTACAAAATCGAAGAACTGGTCCGCACCGGCAACTTCACCCAAAGCCTACACCCATTGGAACAGTAGGTAGTAGGTAGTAAGTAGTAGGTAGTAAGTGGATTTAGGAGCTGGATATCCTAACTCTCTAAATTAAAGACCCAATAAATCTTCCTTAAATCCTTTACCGGGTCCGGGCTTGGGACCGATCCAGCAGGCAAAAAGGGCATCAGCAAAGTCTTTTCCTTTAATGACCCCTTTTTCTTTGCCTTTCACCTCAACAATGGTTCCTTTCCCGGGGATATAGGTAAAAACAATCCGGTCGCCATCTTTTACCTTTTCCATATAAGAGCACAGGGTGTCGAATTGCTTCTTTAATCCCGGGGAATGGTTGGGGGTATTAGCTTTAAGCCCGTCATACCAGGCGTCATTGATTTTACCTGTACCCACGCCTCTGACCCAATGCATGACCAGGTGACGCATTCCATCAGTGCCCAGGATTTTTTCAGCATTGGTTTCTTTTTGCGGCAAGTAGAGACCGGCAACATATACTTTAAAAACAAATTTTTTCCTGAGAGCCATCCCGTTCAATACCAGGGTTTGGCCGTCCACTTCGATGGAACCTTCCATGGTGACACCCTTATAGGTCATGGCAAAAAGAGAATAAAAAGGCATGAACAATAATACCACCATTACTGCTAAAATGACTTTACGTAACATTTTTCCTCCTATTTTTAATAAAGATAACATATTAAAGGTTTAAAAATATTTTGTCAACACAGTCGCCAGCAATCCAGGAATTCTAATTTTAGCCACGAAGTTACACAAAGGGACACGAAAAGAAGGAAGATGGGAAGTTGGGAAGATAGGAAAGGGCATGGAGAAAAAAGGATAATAGAAACCATCTTAATGAGAAGTTTTTGGGAGTCCAGAACCCCTTTTTTCAAAAAGGGTTTTGGCCGCCGGAGGCAAAAGTTGACGGTGGATTCAGGTTAAGGTATTGTAAGTTGGAACGAAATATATTAAAATTGTCTATTCAGGAGTTGACGATGAAAATAATTAAAATTGAGGTTAAAAAACTTTTTGGGGTTTTCAATCATGAAATCCCTTTAAATACCAAAGACCATATTACCATCATCCATGGCCCCAATGGCTATGGAAAAACAATTTTGCTAACACTGGTGAATGCAATTTTTGACTCACAGTACTCTATAATTGCCTCTATACCATTCAGTGAATTATTAATTTATTTTGACAATAAAAGTAAGCTTTGTCTTAAGAAGGGAATTAGCTCTGAAAAAGACGATGGAAAGAAAGAAAAAAATGGGGAACAATTGCTTATAGAGCTATCTAACTCACGTTCAAAGCAAAAGGTTTACATCCCAAAGATGGATATGGGACTACAAGATTTACCTTTTCCACCAGAAATACTGGAGGAAATAATATCGGGGTTAGAAAGAGTTTCTCAAAAAACCTGGCTATATTTACCAACACATGAAAAACTTTCCATTAACCAGGTTTTAGATCGATTTGGGCACATGTTACCTTTTTCAAAAATTAAGAAAATAGCCGGACCAGCATGGTTACGTAATATAATAAATTCGATTAATATAAATTTCATTGATACCCAGCGCCTTTTGAATGTTTCTCATTCTACCAACGATTCAATAATCAGAGAATCTATTATAAGAATTCGCCGTTCACCAATCCCAGTGATGACACCGGCAGTAATTACTTATTCCGAGGAATTGGCTAAAGCTATTCAGACGAAATTAGCAGAATATGGTTCTTTATCCCAGGCATTGGACAGAACATTTCCCACACGCCTGGTTAAAGGAAAGCGTTCTGATCATCATACTATCGACAAATTAAAGATAGAATTAAATGCACTGGAAGAAAAACGTTCCCGATTAATTGCTGCAGGATTTCTGGAAAAAGGAAAAGAGATCGATTTTAAAGATTTACAAAAAATCGATGAAAGTAATATCAATGTTTTATCTGTCTATATCAAGGATGTAAAACAAAAACTAAGCGTTTTTGATGAGTTGACCGAAAAAATCGATTTACTGATAAAAATTATCAACATTCGATTTCTTCATAAAAAATTGTCAATCAACAAAACCGATGGTTTTGTTTTTAAAACCTCTGAGGGAAAAATTATTCCCCCAACCAGTTTATCTTCGGGTGAGCAGCATGAATTGGTATTACTATACGAAATGCTATTTAAGGTCAAACCAAATTCACTCATTCTTATCGATGAACCGGAAATATCTCTTCATGTAGCCTGGCAGCAGGAGTTCCTGAAAGATTTACAAGAAATTACCCGGCTTGTGGGTTTCGATGTGCTTATTGCCACTCATTCACCGCAAATCATCAACGACCGGTGGGATTTAACCGTTGAATTGAAAGGCCCAAAACAGTGAAACATTATCTTACAGCTCATGATATTGCCAATACCGTCCGTATGACACGCACCCTGCACAAAGGGGCATTTTTGATTGTTGAAGGCGATACGGATGCACGAGTATATAAACGTTTTGTTGATGAAAACAATTGTAAAGTAATCCCTGCACACCATAAAGACAATGCCACAGATGTTCTAAAATTACTTGAAAATGAAAGTTTGCCAGGTATTTTGGTAATCGTTGATGCCGACTTCTGGCATCTTGAGGGCATTAAAACCAACAGCGTAAATTTATTTCTGACAGATACCCACGACCTTGAAACCATGATTATCTCAAATACGGAAGTTTTGGAAAAAGTGTTATCCGAGTTTGGCTCCACCAATAAAATAAAACAACTTCATCATCCGGTAATTCATTTGGTTTTGGAGGCAACTTTGCCTATTGGCCTTTTCCGGTGGATTTCTTCACCCTCGAAGGACAACTTACCTCTAAAATTCAGGGATTTACTTTTTGAGAATTTTGTTGATATACCCAAATTGAAAGTAAATATTAACAAGTTGCTTGAAGAGGTAAAAACGAATTCGGGAGACCCTGAGATCAATGAGGAATCGATTAAAAATAAGATAAAATCATTAAAAAAGGAAAACCATGATCCATGGCAGGTGTGTTCCGGTCACGACATGGTTCATATCTTAGCAATCGGTCTTAGATTTGTATTCGGAAACAGGAAGACCGGCACATTAACGGCAGCAGTATTGGAAGGAATGCTGCGTGTGGCTTATGAGTATTCGCACTTCCGGTTAACCGGTCTTTACCGTTCAATAGAAAATTGGGAAAAAACAAATTCCAACTATAAAGTTTTGAAATCTTGAATCCAGTCCCGTACGTGGAGAATAGAAATGAAATCAATTGTTTTAGCTGAAAAACCCAGCGTGGCCAAAGAGATCGCACGAATTTTGCAATGCAATAAAAAGGGCAAAGGCTTTTTTGAAGGACATCAATATGTGGTGACCTGGGCCCTGGGACACCTGGTTACACTGGCAGAACCGCACGATTATGATAAAAAATACAGGGAATGGCGAATGCAAGACCTGCCTATGCTGCCGGAAAGAATGAAACTAAAGGTTATCCGAAAAAGCTCCCATCAATTCCGGGTAGTAAGCGGGCTCATGAAGCGTAAAGATATCACCGACCTGGTTATCGCTACTGATGCCGGACGGGAAGGTGAATTGGTGGCCCGGTGGACCATGAAATTAGCCGCATGGAAAAAACCCTTTAAACGCCTCTGGATTTCCTCACAAACCGACACGGCTATTGCCGAAGGATTCGCCAATCTAAAGCCGGGAAAAGACTATAACCGCTTATACGATGCCGCGGTATGCCGGGCCGAAGCGGATTGGCTCATCGGACTCAATGTTACCCGCGCCCTGACCTGTAAATTTGACGCCCAACTCAGTGCTGGCCGCGTGCAAACACCAACGCTTTCCATGATTATCCAGCGGGAAAAAGAAATTAAAAATTTCGTGCCTGTGGATTATTGGACCATTGAAGC
>CP070627.1:5063372-5081559 GCA_020355945.1 Candidatus Aminicenantota bacterium
CCTCCGGATATACACGCAGTCGATAAAATAGTGTACTGAATTGATCAGCATTGATATCTCCGGCTGTTCTTCACCATTCATTTCTTGCCGGATACCCGGTTGTTGGTTTAGTTCAATTCCCGGTTGCAAACCTGTAAAAATATTATTGCTGCCCATGTTTTCCTCCTTATTTAATAATTGACAATTGACAATTCTAATTTTAGCCACGAAGGTACACAAAGGTACACGAAGATAGGCCGCTGATGACCGCTGATTGAAATGTTGACTATGATAAAAGGCCCCAAAGATTTAGCCACAGAGATCACAGAGGTCACAGGGTCTTCGCCTGTTTTTATCAATAATGCAATGTTGATCATTGGCCGGGTTGATGGCATGGTAATTTCTTTGCCAACAGGTAAAATACTGTGGGTTAAAAATTGCATGCAATAATTATAATTCTATAATCGCAAATTGTCAAGAATAAAAATTATATAATTGCAATTTTTTTTTATCGATAGCCGTAAAATCGGGTATCGACTTTCATTTGAAACGGTTTTCCCGGGGATTTTGTGGGTTTTAAGGTCTTTACTTTCGGGGAATCTATGGTATAATAATCATCTCCGGGTTTAACCATGGGTATAAATCGTTCTCGTCTCCGGGTGATATTGACAGCGCCGTCATAAGGAATTGCCATGAATGAGAGTTTGCTCACAGATATAGGTAAGCGAATCCAGGAAGTGCGGCGTATTCTTGGGCTTCAGCAGAATGAAATGGCAAACGCCGTGGGTTTGAACCCGGGTTATTTATCGGAGATTGAGAACGGTCATAAGCACAACCCGGGGATTGCCACCCTCTACAAAATCTCCAGCCATTACAATGTCAGCCTGGATTACCTGGTACATGGGATTGGCCATATGTTTTTGCCGGATAAAGAAAGCGATGAAAAGAAAAGTCAAGATATATTCAATGGTTTGGAAAATATCGAGGATGTGACCTGGCTTATGAAAAACAGTCGTTTTATCAAAAATACCCTGTTAGCGTATGCGGAAAAAATGATGATTGAAAATGAATCTGTCATTAAAACTGAGATACTGAGGCAAAGAGAGAAAGAGGGAGAAAAAACCGATGGTTCGGATGACGATAACCGGGTTTAGTACTACCGGGATTTCATGGTGCTTTGACCCCCGGCGCCAGGCAGGCAAATTTATTTTTTTACCTTTAACTTTGCCAGGTCTTCGTGTATAATTTTAAACATGGACGTCAAGAAAAATAACAAATCAACGATAAGGAGAAAAAAAATGAGCTATAGAAAAAAAATTTCAATCTTAAAAGCGTTTGTATTTTGTTTTGGTTTAATCATTATAGGGTCCTTTTGTTTTTCATATATTTATTATAATGGTTCAACAGGTGGGTATGACCAAAATACACAACCCCCGGGAATCCAGGGTAATATATCAATGGAAATCCTGGTTACAGAGGGAGCCGGATATTTTTTCCAGGTTCATGCGAATGTTCAAACTCTTTTGAACATGGTGGAATTGCAGGATATTAAGGCCATCGATTATATAGAGCTTAACGAATTGGTAAAAAGTTCCTTAAATAACATTATAAACACCAGGATGACTTTTGAGGAACTGATCAAAATCGCTGAAGAAACCCCATATAACCTTGAAGTGATTGAGCAATTAAATCACTTCGATTACGAGTTGTTATTAAAGGAATACGGCTTAAATCCTTTTATATTCGGCACTGTACAGGAATATCTTGAAAAAGGAGATATTACCGGTACTTATAAGTATGCTTATGGTAATTTTAAAGAAATTGAGCAATTGCTCTTGAATATCCAGGTATCAATTGCCGAAAATAGATTGCCGGGATTGACGATTTGCTGGAGATTAAATGAACTGAGTGCGGAAACGTCGCTGTTCGGCAGTTATATTGCACGAATTTTTAAAGCAATCAAATAGAAAAAAAATGATTTGAAACCTAACACAGGAGGTTAAGATGATAGGATTTTTCCACAGCTTTTCAGGAGAATATAAGAGGTATCTATATCGAATCTATATGGGTGCCTGGGCGATCATATTGGGAATTATGATGTTCCAGGCAAATTCAAATGTTAACGTGTTAAAACATAACCAGAATAAAATCAATGCTTTTAAAAAAATTCAAAAACCATATTTTGAAATTTTGACTAATGACTAATTATATATGGTATAAATTTCATGGTTTTAATATTTTATTTGTATTACCACCAACTTCGTTTATATCTAATGAAGCAGCCATACCGGATGACATGTCCGCAAAGATCGATTTCTATACAAAGGTGAAAATTTTTAAAAATTTGAAAGGGAAAGCCCTGTCTTCACAAGGAAAGAAAATAAACCTTGATATTTCAGTCATTATTAAATTTCTAATCTCCCTGATGGCCATATTTTATGGCTTTGAGACATTACAAAATGAAGATTATTTGAAATTCCTGTCCAGTATATGGACACCCCGTAAAACTTTTATTTATGTAATCCTTTCCCGTTTCTTATTATTTATAATGACATTCCTATTGGTAATGGGAATCGTATTCATTTTTATAAGGATACGGGGGGTTACTTTTAACCCTGGGGATTTTTACTTCTTTGTCGGTTTCTTATTGGAAGCTTTGATTTTCCTGGGCATCTTTTTTTTCCTGGGAGTCTTATTCGGGCTTTTGAACAATATGAAATTAGCCATACTTTTGATTTTTATATCCTGGTTTTTCATCAATATTGCCAATTACTGGTTCATTAAACCCGCGGTGGAACCCGGATTTCCCGATGTAATTAAAGAATATCAAACAGAAATTGATAAATTTGTCGAATATAAAAATTTTGAAGTTTTAGCGGAAAAGAAATATGGAAAATTTGATCGAAAAAATATGGAAGCGGCCAGGAAAGTGATCGAAGACTTTTGGAAAAATTATTATCCGAAGAAAATCGCGCCACTGGAGAAAAAATTAAGGGATATGATTGCCAGGAGCATTGAAAAAGATCGCAGTATAGCCAAATTTTTCCCCGGACCTTTTTTCGATATGACTGGCAATGAAGTGAGCGGACGCGGCTATTCGAATTACCTGGGATTTTATGATTATTCAATTGAAATGCAGGACAAATTTGTTCGGTTTATTATTGACCGGACCTATTATAACGACCCGAAGATCATGGTCAACTTTATCAAAGGAGATGAAGATATTTTTATAGGCAAAAGCTCTCTGCCGCCTAATTTCTGGACCGGGTTAGCCATCCAGTACGGCTACCTGGTTTTGATCTTCTTTGCCGGCTATTTGGTTTTTATGCTGAAGATGCTGCCGAAACCTGAAAATGCCAGGGATTTCGACAATATCGAAATAAAATTTAAAAGCGGAGAAAATTCCGATATTAAAGATAATACCAATAGAGAAGAATTCAGCCAACAACTGGTCAATGTGTTCTTTGGAAAATGCCGGGACCTAAAATGGAAAGTAACTATGGATGATAAATCCCTGCTGACCGGGAAAAAACACGACTTTCTCTTTATCCCTAAACCCGACCAAATCCCGGACGAATGGAAAATCAAACACCTGCTGAAATTTTTTAAACGCCTTTTCAACCTGGACAACAAAAACCTGGAATCACTGTACAGCGAAAAACCCGGTGAAACCCGTAAACAATGGCTAAACCAATTTTACCGGGAACTGGAAATAGGAGAAAAAGCCAGTTTATTGATCTCATTGTTCATGCTGGCAAAAAAGCAGGTATATGTCAGTAATACTTTTGCTCATGATATCCCCGGTGAAATACGCTTGAACCTGTACCGCCTGGTGGAAGAGAAACTAGCCGCGGGATCCATGATCATAGATATCAATCGAATGGACAGCAAGTGGATGTTTAGTAAACTATGGCAAAGATACTATTATAAAAAAGGCGGATACTATTCACTTCCGCCTCTAATAAACCAGTGAAAAAGAAATTTTTTACAGGAATAGGAAAACGCCTGGTTGAACTGCGTAAAGTCCTGGGAATTCAACAGAATGAAATGGCAGATCAAGTAGGTATGCAATCGAGCTATCTTTGCGACCTGGAAAACGGAAATAAAAGTAACCCCGGGATTACTCAACTTTATCGAATCTCGAAAAAGTACGGTGTGAGCCTGGATTACCTGGTACTGGGTGAAGGTGAAATGTTTTTACCGGGAAAACAAGATGAAGAAAAAAAGATAGATGAATTTATCCCGTCCTTTGAAGGGCTGGCTGATCTAACCTGGCTGCTGAAGAACAGTAACTTTTTCAAAAACCTGATGCTGAGTCAAGCCTCTAAATTGTATTTTGAAAATGAGGAATTCATTAAAATGGAGATCAAGCGTCTCCGTGGGCTAACCGAAAAGCCCACCCCGGAAACTGAGAGAACTGAGTGAAAATAAAAAAATGAAGTGCACCAGGGTGAGGGATGGGGATAGGTAAACAATGCTGAAATGTTTGAATTCTTAACCGGCACCTTTTGCCCCATTATTGGCTTGACATTTATAGAAGAATTTATTATAGTTGTATTTTGCAAATAGCAGGAGGTGAAACATGAATCCCGAACCGGAAATAAATGCTTTAAGTAACGTTTATGAAGCACTTAAAGGGCTTAATAAGGCTCAGATCAAGAGAATCCTTGATTGGGTGACCGCTAAATTTATCCTGGACACGCCCCAAGAGTTTATAGCCCAACAAAGAGAAGCCGCTCCTTCAACTCAGCCGGAAATTTTACCGGAATCGGTAGAGCCTCCTCAGCCTGTTGTGGAACCGGTAAAAAAAAGACGCGGCAGGAAACCAGGAAAAAAGAAACGTATGGTTGAAGAGACACAAGAGACACCGCTGCAGCCGGTTGAACCGAAAATTACCGGATTCATTGAATATGATAATTTCGAAGACCTTTTATTATTCTCGAATTCAAAAACCAATACGGCCAAAATTTTACTGGCAGCGGCTTTTTTACAGGACAAAAAGAATTTAAAGGAATTCGGCAGTTATGATATCAGTTCTATGTTTAAAAAAATCGGAGAAGAAGTGAAGCATCCATCTGCCGCTATAAACAGTTTAATGAGCAAGAAGCCGCCGCTGCTGGTCCAGACCGGAACACAAGGCACCAGTAAACAATCAAGGAGAAAATTCAGGGTAACAGAAGAGGGCTTAAAGATGGCCCGGAATTATATAAAGTGAAAAGTTTTCTTTTTGGGCAAAAAGTATGGGGTCAGGTAGATGCAAAATATTATTTCTGATCCTGGTTAACCGGAATACTTCACTTTCCATCGACTGGCGACTGTCCAGCCAAATAAAAATTCATAAAATAGGAGGTTCAAAATGAACATCAAAAGGCTTAAGGGGAAATTGACCCTTAACAAACAAACCATTGCTCAATTGAGCAAAGATGAAATGGATTGGCCCAAAGGTAGAGGGACAGGATATCTTTGTTGTACCCGCACCTGTACTCCTACGAAATGTTGGTGTGAAACGGATGCCTGCTAATTACTATTGCTGAAAAGTTTTCGGTATCTTAGCGGTCAACATTTAACGTTAACAGGCTGTCCGGGAATTCAAAAAATCATAATGTTGAAGAATCAAAATTCAATTACATCGAAATTGTAGGGATCAGGCTTGCCTGTTTTGCATCGTTCTCGGACAGCCTGTTAATTGTTAAAACTTAAAACTTTGTTTTTTTAGCGCCCCTGCCCGCCGGAGGCAAAAAACGCCGCGGGATTTATAAGAACGTCACCGGGACAATTGAAGTATCAATGGTTTTCTGACCTTTTTTAACAAATTCCACGATGTATCTGCTGCCGTCGATGACTTCAATAATTTTCCCCCTGCCAAATACCGGGTGTTCAATAAACTTCTCCTCCATATTTTTATGTGACTCTGCCATTATTCCTCTTAATCGGTCTTTCTGAACCCTGGGTACATGAGGCTCCAGGACATCGTTTACTGTATATGCGATGGAATAGAGAGAGAGGTTGATGCCGGATAAGAACCGCGAGTGTTTTTTTGAACCGATTGAAATCACCAGTTGTTTAATGGCTCGAGTAGCAGCAACATACAACAGCCGACGCTCTTCTTCAATCCCGGCTTCCCCCTCTGCCATAAAAAAAGGCATGTAAGTGGGATTGACTCCCACTACAATCACAGTAGGAAATTCCAGGCCCTTGGCATTATGCATGGTCAACAAGAACACGGATGGTGAATCAACATCGTTCACTTCCCGGGCACCGGTTTCCACAGTGATGCGATCCATGAGGTGATTAAATGATTCCGTGGGGTTATTAGCCTCCCAATCCTTAATAAAATTTTCCAATTCCTTGATATTTAAAAGCCTGGCTTGCTCTTCTTTGTTTTCCAACATTTCCGGATAACCGGATGTTTTAAGTAAACGAGAGAGTATTTCCGAGACCTTCAAGTTACCTTGTTCCCCCTTTTTCTTGCCTTCGGCTATTTCCCGGTGCATCATGTAAATACCGGGAAATATCTTCCTGGCCCTGAATTTATCAGGCATATACTCTTTAAGCGCAAGGAATAAGGATATATGCTTTTCTTCTGACAGTTTGGTTAGTTCCTCCTGGGTTTTAGGCCCAATACCCAGGGGAAGAAAATCAATCACCCGCAAGAAAGAGATATCATCATCCGGGTTAAAAGCCAGTTTCAGGAGTGCGATGCTGTCTTTAATCTCTTTCCTGTCAAAAAATCGCAGTCCTTTAATGATTTTAAAATTAATATTTCTCCTGGTAAATTCGGTTTCAAAGGCCAGGGACTGGGAATTAATACGATACAAAACCGCCAGGGGAAACAGGTCGGTATTTTTCTCTTTCATCCGGGTGATTATTTCCGCGATTTTTTCTGCCTCATCTTCTTTGGATTGGGTTTCAAGGATAAACACGGGGCTTCCCGGGTTCTCCTTTGTCCACAGGGATTTGGGGCGTCTTGAGGTGTTTTGAGCGATCAACTGGTTGGCAAAATCCAATACCTGCGGTGTGGATCGGTAATTTTGCTCCAATTTAATCACCCGGGTGTCGGGAAAATCACTCTCAAAATTAAACAAAAAACGAATACTGGCTCCCCGCCACGAATAGATGGCCTGGTCATCATCACCCACCACCGTAATATTTTTACGATCGCTGGCAATTAATGTGAGCAGTTCATATTGATTGGGATTCGTATCCTGGAACTCATCTACTAATACATATTTAAAGCGCCCGGCATATTTTTCGCGAAGGTCTTCATTAACCTGGAGCAACTTAACCGGCAAAGAAACCAGGTCTTCATAGTCCCATAGTTTATTTTCCTTCTGGTAATCAAAATAACGCGAAAAAATTCCCACTTCATCCTCAAGAAAGCCCACCTGGTATAAGTATTCTTTATTATTGGGATAATTCAACTCCATTTTGGCATAAACAATCTTTTTTATGATTGTTTCCCGCATATCACTGGTATAATAACTGAAATTTTCTTTAATAATCTTTTCGATAATTTCTTTTTGGTCGTGGTCGTCGATGACCTGCCATTGAGAATCAAACCCTGAGGCAGAACCGGATTCTCTCAGGATGCGTAATCCCAGGGAGTGGAAAGTGGAAATATTGAACTGCCGGGCATCAATTGAAGTTAATGCTTCCACTCGATACTTCATTTCGTCTGCCGCTTTATTGGTAAAAGTAACCCCCAGTATGTGTTTGGGGGAATAGCCTTTTTCTTTAACCAGGAAGGCGATTTTATTGGTGATGACTTTTGTTTTACCGGAGCCGGCACCGGCAAGCACCAATAATGGAGAATCAAAATACAAGACCGCTTCCCGTTGTGTGGGGTTTAAATTTTCCAGGATTTGGTTAGTCATTTTTTTCACTGCCGCGTATCAAGGGTACCATTTGAACAGGTATTAAATGGGTTTTTTTTAGTTGACCTTTACTGTCTTTTTCCAGCAAGATCAATTCTTGCATATTATGGGCATACCTGACCGGTATAATCATTCGTCCGCCCACAGCCAATTGATTAATTAACGGTTGGGGAATATGATCTTCCGCGCAGGTGACAATAATCCCATCATAGGGTGCGTATTCTTTCCATCCTTCATAACCGTCCCCTATTTTAAATTTGATATTTTTATATCCCATGGAATCCAGACGTTTTTTTGCTTGTTTGGCCAATGATTCGATACGTTCGATGGTATAGACGTATTTTGCCAATCCCGCCAGTACAGCAGCATGGTAACCGGAACCGGTCCCGATTTCCAGTATTTTTTTATTGGATTCCGGGACCACAGCATAAGTCATAATCGCTACGATATAAGGGCGACACACGAACTGACCTTCCCCAATATCCAGGGGAAAATCACCATACGCTTTACTTCGTAATTCCGGCTTCACAAACAGGTGCCGTTTTACGTTTAAAAAGGCATTTAATAAACGTGTATCCGTAATCCCCCGACGAAATATCTGCTCCTCTACCATCTGCTTTTGCTGTAAAGAATAATCGATATTCTCATTCTCCCCTTTTAAAGCCCCAAAGAACAAAATAACAATTATTAAAAAAATTTTAACAACCATATTCTAATTGTATCAAATATCAATGGATTAGTAAATCCTAAATTCACCTGTGGTTCACCTTTTGTGTTTTTTGTGTATGTTGTGGTTGAATTTAGGTGCCGGGAGAATTTTAATTCGGTTGATATTATCGGAAAATTATATTAATATATTATGTTGAGTGAAATAAGAGAATGATCAAAAGATTTTTTGAATTACAAGAAAAAGTACTTGCTTATTACAGCGATGCCAACATTGAATTGCTGAAAAAAGCATATTCAGTGGCGGCAGCAGCTCACCTCAAGCAAAAACGGGCCACCAATGAGCCTTTTATCATCCATCCGTTGGAAGTGGCAGGAATCCTGGCAGACATGAGGCTGGATGAAATATCCATTGCCGGAGGTCTCTTGCATGATGTGGTGGAAGATTCCGATTATACCATCGCAAACATCGAATCCCTGTTCGGAAAGGAAATCGCTGGCCTGGTAGAGGGCGTTACTAAAATTTCCAAAATATCCGAATTTGACTCGGAAGCGGCCAGGGCAGAAACATTAAAAAAGATGATTATTGCCATGACCAATGATGTCAGGGTTATCCTGATAAAATTGGCCGACAGGTACCACAATATCTTAACATTGGATGCCTTAAGCGAAGAGAAACGAGAAAAGATTGCTAAAGAAACCCTGGAAATATATGCCCCCATTGCCTACCGCCTGTGCATGGGAAAAATAAAAACCGAATTGGAGGATATCGCATTCAAATATGCCTACCCCAAAGAATACCGGGAAATAGAAAAAAACTTAATGGATAAAAAAGAATGGGCTTTTGAAAAAATGGAGTTCCTCAAAGGGGAAATTAAAAAAATATTAAAACAATTAAACCTCCATGGAAATATTTATTACCGGATGAAACGGGAGATTTCCATTTACAGGAAATTGATGCGGCAGAATATTAGTTTCGATCAAGTGTATGATTTGCTGGCCTTGCGAATTATTACCGATTCCATTGAAAACTGTTACGCCTTGATGGGGGAAATCCACCAGAGGTGGACTCACCTGCCCTCCAGGTTCAGGGATTTTATTGCCAACCAAAAAAGCAATGGGTATCAGTCCATTCACAGCACCATCATTACCCCGGAGGGAATAAAATTCGAAATCCAGATCCGGACCAATGAAATGCACAAAATCGCAGAGGAGGGAATTGCCGCCCATTGGAAATACAAAGAAGGTATCTCTTTTATTGAAAACGATCAGCGGCTGCAGTGGTTCAGGGACATGATCGAAACCCATAAAGAAAATCCCAATCCCAGGGACTTTCTTTCATTGGTAAAAGGGGACCTCACCCCCAATGAGATTTACGTATTTACACCTAAAGGAAAGGTGATCAATCTCAAAGTGGGTGCCACATCCATTGATTTTGCTTATGCCATTCATTCCGAAATCGGGGAGCATTGTCAAGGCGCCATTGTCAATGAACACCTGGTGCCCTTGAGAACTCAATTAAATTCCGGGGATGTGGTGGAAATCCTGACTGCAAAAAATGCTCACCCCAGCATTGACTGGTTGAAGCACGTGGTGACCAACAGGGCCAGGAAAAAAATAATGGCCTATATTCAAAGAAAAGAGCATGCCGAATATTTTGAAAAAGGAAAACGATTGTGGGCTAGAATTTTACGGGAATACAAGAAAAAATACCAACGGAGATTCACCGAGGAGGACTTGAAACACCGGATCAGGAGAATCTATCACACTGACCTGGAATCCTTTTTAAGGGCCCTGGGCTCAAACAATCGGGTACTGGACAAGAAATCGCTGCAGCGTCTCTTTCCTGAAGTCGAAGGCCTGGAAATAACTCCCACAAGAAAACCACAGAAAAAAAATCGCCAGATGTACAAATTGGTGAATGTGGATGGATTCCAGGATATTGATGTTTCCTTTGCCCGGTGCTGCAGCCCCATTAAAGGCGATAAAATCGTTGGCTATGTCACCCAGAAACGAGGATTGGTGATTCATCGGGAAGATTGCGCCAACTTAAAAAATGTCATGCATACCCGAAGAAAAAAGGTGGAATGGAATGACATCTGGGATTATCAATATCAAGTAAAATATGATTTACTGGTCCATGATAAGCCCGGGTTACTCAATTCTATTTCCGGTGTTACCGCCAAATACAATTCAAACATCATAAAAGTTGAAAATGAACGAATCAGTCAGGCCACCAGTAAAATCAAACTCATTTTTGAAGTCAAAGATACCAATCAATTGAATCAAATCACAGAGGATTTCAATCGAATAAAAGGGATCTATTCCATAGACAGGAAACGCGTGATTACTTAAACCCTTTTTTCATTTCTGTGTTTGTTTTCGTTTTTTCTCCGCTTTTGAATAGAGGCAGCCGCAGTAAACCTGGTGTTTGATCCCCATTTCCACTGCCATTTTTTTGCCGATGTGGTACCCGTTTTGTTTTTTAAAATTTTCCGGCAGGAATTCGATGTCAAAGGTCCGGCTTAATTTCTCTCCCTGGGCATTGATTTGCCGGGTCACTTTATAGGGGCTAATAGACAGGGTAGAGGCCACCGTATCAAAACCTTTTGTCCTGGCATATTCAAAGGCTTTTTCCAGTCGCATATGAAAGCAGATGGAGCATCGTTCGCCCCGTTCCGGGTCTTTCTCATGGCCTTTAACCTGTTGGAACCATCGGTTCAAATCGTAATCCCCATAGAGCACGTCCCATTGGTTCATCGATGCAATACGTTCCAATTCTTTTTTCCTGGATTGGTATTCCCGGGCGGGTTGGATATTGGGGTTATAAAAAAAACAGGTTACATCATAATCTTCGGACAATTTTTGATACACATAAACCGCACAAGGGGCACAGCAAACATGGAGCAGTAATCTCTTTTTCATAATTTTAGCCACAAAGGTACACGAAGGAGCACAAAGAAAAGCAGACAATAGAAACCATCTTAATAAAAAGTTTTTGCGGGGGGGTCCAGGGGGGCAGTTTTTTCAAAAAGCGCCCCGTGAAGCATCTGGCCGCCGGAGGCTTTTTAATTCTTTTCATCTACAAATCCATTTTCGTGATGGCTGCCGTCGCAGAAGGGTTTGTTTTTGGAAGCGCCGCAGCGGCACAAGGTGTAATGCTCGGCAGACTGGGGTGTTGAATTCATATCATCTTTTAGTATAATACCCCCGGTAATTTCCAGGGGGCCGTTTTTGGCCACTTTTATGGCAGGCTCACGGTCCAGCGCTGTACAGGTGATATGTCCGATGGTATAGCTCAACGCACCGGAGGGACATTTTTCAATGACTGACACAATTTCCCTCACACTGGCGCCATCGGGATTAATCCAGGGTTTTCTCCCTTTTTCAAACACCGAAGGCAAAAGATTGACGCAGGAACGATCATGAGAACATATCCCACGGTTATCATGAATGGTAATATCTTTTCCTGCAAAATTTCGAACTTTATCTTTCGCCCGACCTGGTTTTTTTTCGCCATCGATCCCCTTTGCCGTATGGGTCCCGTCGCAGTAGGGTTTATTTTTTGATTCACTGCACCGGCAGAGAACCATTACCGGTTTGGTCTCCATTTTTTCACCCCTGGAATTGTAAAAGTTCTCCAGGTGGGACACCATGTAAGGGGTGGTGGTTGTAAAAACGATTTCAGGCTTTTCCTTTTTGGAATTCTTTTCTTTCGTATTCATTTTACTTCCTTTCAAAATCGCGCGGCGCGCGGTGTGTGACGTGTGTGATGTTTCGCTTTTTCCAACTGCTTATCTTCCCATCTTCTTTTATTACCAGCGGGAGAGGCTGATAAAGGTTTTTAACTTGACATCTGTCTCCCGCAGCCGGGATGATAAAATTCGGCTTATTTTTAATAATATTTTAACGCCATCTTTACTATTTTTATGGATGTAATTTAAAAAATCGTCACGGCTTATTTCAAGAGTAATGACACTGGTGTGAGCGATGATAGTGGCAGAGCGGGGTAAATCCTCCAGCAGTGCCATCTCGCCAAATACATCTCCTTTTTTTAGAATCACCAGCGCTTCTTCCGCATCCGTATCTGCTTTTTGGGTAACCCGCACCTCACCGGAAGCAATAATCATCATTGAACTTCCGATACTGCCTTCTTCAAATATAACCTCTTGCTGGTCAAATACCCTCTCTTTAAAGAGATGGCCCAATTCGGTCAATGCCGAGTCATCCAGGCCCGCAAAAATATCAAGGCCTCGCAGCATCGTTACCACGAACGAACTATCTATTTCCCTTGCCAGCATCATGAGACTACATTATAACACATTTGTTTTCCCTAAGGAATGTTTAACCCAAACAATTCTAAATTCCATCAATTTCATTTGAGGGACGGTGCGTCCGTGCGTCCGTGAGTCCGTGAGTCCAAATGTGCAAACGTTGTGGTAAAATAAATCCGAAAAATTTTCCGTTTATTGTAGAGAGGCAAAATGTTGCGTCTCTATCGCTTTTTTGGTATACTTATCGATTAAAAAGGAGGACAAATGGGGAAAAAATTTTTTTTGGTAATTTTTCTTATGATGGTGACGATGTTTTTCTTGTCTGCAGGAGAAAAAAAGTTCGAGAAAGAAGTCATCAAAACCAATGAGGGACCATTAGAGATTACGTTTATCGGCCATGGGTCCGTGATGCTTACGTTTAAACAAATGACGATTCATGTGGACCCCTTTTCAAGGATAGCCGATTACAGCCAACTGCCCAAAGCAGACCTGGTCTTGATCACTCACCACCATGGCGACCACCTGGACCCTTCTGCTGTAAAACATATCCGCACCGAAACCACCCGGGTTATCTTATCCCAAAAATGCAGTGAAAAAGTCAGCGGCGGGATTATCATGGCAAACGGAGATGTAAAAACCGTAAAAGGCCTCAAAATTGAAGCAGTTCCTGCATACAATATCCTGCATAAACGAAGCAGTGGTGAACCCTTTCACCCCAAAGGCGAAGGAAACGGGTATGTCATTGCCCTGGGGGATAAACGGGTGTATGTGGGAGGGGATACGGAAAATATCCCGGAAATGAAACAACTAACCAATATCGATATCGCCTTCTTACCCATGAACTTGCCCTATACCATGACACCGGAAATGGTGGTGGATGCAGTCAACGCATTTAAACCTAAAATCCTTTTCCCTTACCATTATCACTTCGGGGACACCGATATCCGCAAACTGGAAAACCTTATGAAAAATGTAGAAGGAGTGGATTTACGCATCCATAATAGAAGATAGAGCATCTTCCTATTGCCATTGCCAAAATTTTGAAAGAAGAATTGGATGCAGTGATTAATAAGCTTTTAAAATAAATATTCAGCCTCCGGCGGGTCGTGACCGCTGAACCTTTTTGAAAAAAGGTTCCGACACCTCCAAAAACTTTTCATTAACGGATAACCTTTAATAAAAAGTTTTTGTGGATGTTTCACGGGTCCGGGGGCCCCTCGGCGAGGGGAGCCTAAAATGGCAAAGTGCTTTGCCCCATACGCTATGCGCCATGCGCAATGCTCTCGCCCCCCGGCCGCCGGAGGCATTAAAAAATCATTTAGCGAAAAACGGGTGGGTCAGGAGAGGTGGCTTTTTCTGTTTCTTTTCGCTCTTTTTAAATTCCAGTTCTTCAAAGAGCACAGATGGTGCTGCGATAGAAGCAGGGATTCCCATGCCGCTTCGTCCCCTGGAAGAATAAAGAAGGAAAATGTTACTCATCATACCTCCACCCGGGGACACCATTCGCTGGAGGACATAGCAATCATTCCCCACTGCATCGATATCTTTCAGATCGCTGACTGAGAGTTCACTAATAGAAATCCCCCGCACCAATTCTTCCCGACCGTCTTTGACATACACCCGAACCATCATGACGGGTGCTGTGATTTGCGATTCGGTTTGTGAGCTTCGTGACATAAATAAGCTAAACGAGTCTGACTCATCCATACCGGTAATAGATGGGTCATCAAAGGTCTTTACCATCAAACCGAAATCCAATCCCTGGTCTTTACACATTTGCAAGAGTTCTTGTTTCAACTGCTGGAAGGTTTTCCCATTTTCTGTGGTAATCAGCAGGTTCCCGATTTGTGTACCGGGATTTCCCATGAGGCTGGCTCTTCCGTGTCCGTTGGATTGCAGGATTTCTTTCCTGGGTCGCCTGGACATGAGCAAAGTTTTTAAAATGCCTTTTTCCACCAGGTTCACCGGTCCGGATACCACTCCTTGATCGTCGATGGCATAGGAGCCAATAAGAGGTACGTTTTTAAAATCTGTCCGGGTGGGATCGTCGGTGATCGATATATTCCGGGGTAAAACTTTTCGGTCTAATCGTGTGGCCAACTTAGTGGAAGAGGACATTTGAGACATTTGGGGCACATTACTTAAGGGTGGGCGTTCCCCGGAGAGGTGGGGTGCCAATACCTGGTAAAAGAGTTCCGCGGCTGCTTGTTGGGTAAAAAGCACAGGTCCGATATAGTCTTCCAGGACCGGGGCAGAGGCCATTGCGGATAATTCTTCTGCCATTTTGTGAATGCCAGCGGCCAACTTCTTTTTTCCAGGCATTTGATCAAGGGAGGTGGCATAAAAGGGGATATAATGTTTCAGTTTCATCCCGTCAGCCGCCTGTGTAGAGGCATGGGCCACCAGGGACGCTAAAGTTTGCGGCTGACGAAATATGGTGCCTTCGCTGTTGACAAAGTACTTATGGAGAAGTATTACCCGCATTTCTACATGGGACTCATGAAGGGCCGGAAACTGACGAAAGATGGCAGAGAGGTCCTTAACCACTGTTTCCCACTTTGCCTGGTCCACCTCCAGGGTGATGCGAGGAATCAGTTTTTGAACGCTCTCTTCTTTAGAGAAGTCAGGAATCTCTTCGGTTTGCACCTGGTTTTTGATATAGGCTTTTTTGCTGGCTAATTGCTGCAGTGCTTCTTTGAAAGCACTATCCGTTGCCAGCCAGATATCGCGGCGCAGGGCATTATAATCATCCTCGAGTACAACCCCCTGAGATTGCCCCATTACTGAAGAAAACATACTGGTCCTGTCCACAAAACCGGTATTGTCCAGTTGATAACTGCCCACCCGCAGCCCTACTTTAAGTAATCGGCGCTGGTCCTGTTGGGATTCGGTCAAGGTGCCAAAACTGCCTTCAATTGACAATTCCCAATAATCCCATATAGAGTATTCCAGGTAATAGGGTTTTTCCATGTTCTCGATTTTAAGAGATTTCATGGAACGGTCCAGTTCGTCTGTCATGGCTTTGAGAATCACGTCGTCTTTCTCCCCCATCAGCATAGATGGAGAGGCGGAGCCCATAAAAATAACAGCCGCTGCCAGGAGCGGGATCGTCCGGTGAAGAATCTGTATGAGTTTTTGTTTCATTTTGACCTCCTTTCAGGCGGTGGAAGCACCGGTGGTTTCTCAGATGCTTTGTACTTTTTTTGGACTTCGATCTGGGCGGTTAACAGGGGAGGTGAAACCGCGGATACGGGGACGCTTCCGGATACGGCACCGCAGTAGCCGTCAAAAATTTCCGGTTTATCTCCGGCGGCGATGACTTTGCTAAACGAGGTTAAAGGGGTACCGATCAAATCCACTCCCCTTACCAACTCATCGGGACGTCCGTCCGTGTAAATCCGGTAAACCATAACAGGCGTGACATTAAAGGCTTGAGGAATGAATCGCCCGGTAAAGGTAAATCCGCCCACCACCACATCAAATAGGAGTCCGTAGGGTTTTCCCTGGGTTTTACATTCGTCGATCAGCTTTTGTCGGAGTTTTTCCCGGGGTACGCTTTTAGAAGCCTCCACCACCAGGACGCCCTGGCGGCTGACCGGTCGGCGGCCCGGCTGGGCCCGCCCATGCCCATTGGATTTGGAAAATCCTTCAATGGGAGAACGAGACATCAGGAATCCTGTTAAAATACCCTTTTCCACCAGGCCGGCCCGTTGGGCTTTTACCCCCTCATCATCATAGAGATAATGACCCATTAAATCTTTTTTATCATACTGTTTAAGGGTAGGGTCATCGTATACGGACATAAATGTGGGCAGCACTTGCTGGTTAATCTTTTTGGTAAAGGTTTGTCCGTCTCGTTCATCTTTTTGACGGTGGCCTTCGATGCGGTGGCCGAAAATTTCGTGGAAGAACACCCCGGCGGCTTCGCCCGATAAAATTGCCGGACCTGTATAGGGTTCCATCATCGGGGCGTTTCGTAATGCCTGCAAATCTTCAATAAGTCCATGAATCGCGGTTTTTAGGGTTTTATCATCCGGCAAATTTTCCGGGACTCGGGCATCATAAATCTTGTTCCGGGTTAATCTCATACCATCCTCGGCTTTGGTATCCACAAAGATGCTCAGCCGCCAATGGGTACGACCGTGCAAGAGCGATGTCCCCTCACTGTTGACAAAATACTTACTCTCCGACTCTGCCCTCAAGGACATACTGGAACTGTGAATCTCCGCGGCATTATTAAATAGAGCCGAATACTCCTTTAATTTCTTCTCCCAGGCAGCAATGTCAGGTGAGATACCAACCGGATCCCCAATATACTGATTGGGTGCTTCTTTTGAGAAATCGTCGGATTGATCTTCTTCTTTAACCGTGACACCTTTGTCGGCTTTGACCTGGATCAGTTTCTCTGCTGCTGCTTTGTATTTCCTATCCGTTTCCAGCCAGATCGCGCTTTTAATGGCATCCGGGTCATCGCTCAAGCTGATGGATACAGGCCGTGAAAAGCGAAAATCATAAGTCCTCCTGCCCCGAATCTGATGGGTATTGTCCAATCGATAACTACCCACCCGGACATCCACGTCCAGAAGACGGGACCGGTCTTCACTGCTGGACTTAAGCGCTCCAAAGGATGCGGAAATGGATACCCTGTGATTATCGGTTATTTGATAACAGATAAAATAGGGAGGTGGGGACCCTTTTTCTCCTAGCACCTTCATGGAGCGTGCTAACTCATCTTTCATTGCTTCCAGGACAACATTGGTGGTACCAGGCCCTTTGCCGTCAATTGCCTGGAAGAAAATGAAAAACCCTAAAATGAACATCAGCACAATTTTTAATTTAGATTTTGATACAATCTTCATGTAACCCTCCTTGTAGTTTACATACGAGCAAAGAGAAAAAAAGTTTTGTTAACATTGACAAATAGTCGAAAATCTTTTAAACTTTATAAACGAATTATTTTACTGACATTTGACAAAAGGCAAAATATTCTTTAAACTTTACCTGTATAATTAAAATTAGGTTTTATTTTCTTGTGGGTGTATGTTAAAATTATTAACTGTTAATGCAGGCTGGCATATGGCAGCAAAAAGCAAGGATGACGTATGAAGCGTGAATGTTTGCTATTGCTCTTTATATTGATAACTTTATCACTATCATCCCACTCTTATCCCCCGGAAGTGGAGGTAAAATTCAAACATCTCACTGTCCAGGAGGGGCTTTCCTATAACTCCGTCTTTTGCATCATACAAGACAAAAAAGGCTTTATGTGGTTCGGGACCCAGGAGGGTTTAAACCGGTATAACGGGTACACCTTCGATCAATACACAGCCTCGCCGTCAGACCCTCATCGTTTGAGCAGCGATGAAATTAAGGCACTTTTTGAGGATGGCCAGG
>CP070627.1:5081659-5103762 GCA_020355945.1 Candidatus Aminicenantota bacterium
AATATTGTCGAACCGGGTCTCCAACAATTTCACTTTTTTCCAGGTTGGCCTTCACCATTTTTGCCCGGGGTATTTTTATGATTTTTATCTCATTTTCTTTTAAATAATGTTTTAATAATTTTAAATTCTTTTTGAATTCGGTTTCGTTGTCAAACAGGTTATAAATATACGTACTCTCCACGAGCCCGAAGTTTTTTTTGGCACGCCGGACAATGGCTCGCAGCTCTTTCTTGTACTGGGTTAAAAAATCATTGTATATTTTCAATCGTTCGGGTTTCAGGATATTTTTCTTCCGCATAATTTTAATATCATATGCAGCCAGCCGGGATACCACTTCTTTTTTCCGTTCCAACAAATCTTTTTCCTTTAAAAATTCAAAAAATATTTCCTTTTTAATTCTCCTTTCTTTTGACATATCACGCAATTCGTCGATGATTTCCTGGGGGATTTCCGTTCGTTCGGTCTTTTGTTTTGAATCTGGTGTTGGTATTTTCAGTTCTTCTTCTGGTGCGGTTCTCCCTATTTGTTTCAATTTCTGTTCTTTTTTCGGCCTCTTTTGGGGTCGCCTTAACCTCTCCGGTTTTGCTTCCTTTACCTTAGGACTTTCTTCTGGAGATAATTTAAGATGGTTATGTTTCGTATCAGTCATCAGTCCACTGCTCCTTCTGTTAAATTTGAATTATCATTCATTATATTATACTTTGATTTTATATATTTGGTTTTTTTTCGAATCAATTGCTGTGCTTCTTCAATATTATTAGCCCGAATGGCCATTTTAATCTCCTGGTCGATGCGACGGGTTTCGCGCTTATTGAATATATCCTGGAATTTCAATATACAGGATTCGATTTCCTTTTCCACCTGGGTTTGATTTTTTTTTATGGACTTTGAGCGTTCAAAGGCATGGCGAAATTCCCTTTTCTCCGCATCGGTCAATTCCTCGGCAGCGCTGCTGAACGCTTCAATTTCCCTGGTTTCTTCATTGTAATGTCCCAGGATTAAACGGATAATATTCTTTGAGACCAGGACAGATAATAACTCTTTGGTAAATAACTCCTTAACCGAACCGATGAACTCGGGCACAGCCAGGATATCTTCAAGAAAAACACGTTCCGCCAGTGTGATGCCCAGCCTTTTATGTGACGAATCCACCTCATTGCCAGGGTTATTGTTTTTCTTCCTAGACGTTAATAGGTGTTCATCCACGTTAAAAAAATCAGCTGTCATCCGGATGTAATCAGTCCTGATAATGGGATCGCTGATTTTCTCCACTGCATTCATGATGGCCCGGATCGCATCTCTTTTTCTTTCCGGCACGCCCAGGTCAAAGGTTTGGCTCACCTGGCGGATTAAAAATCTAAACCCGTCAATGGCATTCTCGACTAATTGATAGAAGGCTTTCACTCCTTTCTTTTTTACAAAATCATCCGGGTCTTTCACATCGTCATCAGTCACTGCGATGATTTTGGGGTTAATGTTCTGCCGGAACATCATTTCAATCCCCCGGACAGTGGCATCAATCCCTGCCTTATCACTATCATAAAATATATAAATACGTTCTTTATCTGAAAATCGCGTTAAGAGCTGGACCTGGTTCTCTGTTAATGCAGTACCTAACGAAGCCACTACATTTTCAATACCCTGCTGAAAAAGTGATACCACGTCAAAATAGCCCTCCACCAGGATGGAAGATTTCTTTTCCCGGATATTCTCTTTTGAAAGATGAAATCCATAGAGGTGTTTACTTTTTTTATATAAAGGAGTGTCCGGTGAGTTCAAGTATTTGCTGGGATCGGCAAAAATCGTCCGCCCCCCAAAGGCAATAGGTATCCGGGGATCGAACTCGGGAAAAATGGGAAATATGATTCGTCCCCTGAATCGATCGTAAATTCGATGGTTATGACTTTTTATCAATAATCCCAATTCAATCGCCTTTTCAATATCACCGGATTGGTTTCTCAAAAAGCCGTACAATCCATCCCATTGATTTTGGGCGTATCCCAGGGAAAATAATTCCACGGTTTTCCGGGAAATTCCGCGTCCGGTCAGGTACTCCATGGCTTTCTTGCCTTCTGCACTGTCCAGTAAATTTTCCCTGAAATATCTCATTGCCAGCTCATTGATCTTTGTATAAACATCTTTCTTAAACTGTCCACCACGTTGACTTCGATCTACCGGGATATTAAATTTATCGATTAAAAAATTCATGGCCTCAGGGAAACTGAGGTTCTCTATTTCCTGCACAAAGGTAAAGATGTCTCCGAATTTATTGCAGCCATAACAGGTAAAAATATCTTTATCCGGCATCACAAAAAAGGAAGGGGTCTTTTCCGTATGGAAGGGGCATAAGGCTTTTAAGTATTTCCCCGCTGGTTTTAGGTCCACGTAGAGTGAAACCACGTCTGTAATCGTCACGCTCCTCTTAACCTGTTCCTTTGCATCCATTAAATTAAACGCTCATCTAATAATATCATCACGTCTCACGTATCACGTATCACGTATCACGTATCACGTATCGCATACAACTATTATATTGTTATCAGTTCTGCATATTTTCAACAAAAAAATTAAAATCAAAATACCACAAGGAATGAAATCCCTGCCTGAGCCCCACCCAGTTGAACATCAAAGCCAGTGGGTCGAACCGCTGCCCGGCTGTACCTGGCACCGATATCAATGATAACTCGGAAGGATAATTTAAACTCGATCCCCACATCCACGCAATAACCTTTGCCTTCTCCTTTTACATCACCAATATCGGATTCTTCATTGAAGAATATGTAGGTGTAACCTCCTTCTAAGTAGGGGTTCACTGACCCCAGGTTAAACGTGTATCGCAGTGAAAGATTGATGGGCTGCAATGTCAACGTGGTAATATCACCCAGGAGGGTAGTCTCCGACGTCTTCTTGAATTGCCTGCCTGACAGCCAGATATAAAATTCTTTCCAGACACGTATGCCCATCTTTATGCCGTAAATAAAATCTTCTCCATCGTAAATTTCCTTTAATGTTTGGTCTGCCGGTGAAAAATACCCGACATAGGCACCAATTTTAATCGTGTCTCTGGGAAAAACAACAGAACCCAGGAGAAGAATAGACAAAAATACGCCTATTTTTTTCATGCCGTCTAGGATACCACTAATTGAAGCAAAAGTAAACCCTCTGGTAAATCCATAATTTCTGTCCCCCGTTACCTGGTCCCGATGCGGATTTTAACAATTTTACCGGAATTTTTCCAGGATAACTATTTTCATTTTGTTAAAAATTGTGTATAATTTTAACCCAGGAAGGCATAAGGAGTATAGGTGAAGACGGTGACACAATTTAAAGTAAAGGTGCTAAAAAAAATTTTTTTTTCGGAAGAAACCGGGTTCAGCGTGTGTCGGGTGTCAATACAGGGTAAACGTGAGAATACCACCATGGTGGGAAACCTGTTCGATGTTAACGAAGGAGACTTTTTACAGGTAGAGGGTGAGTTTGTGACTCATCCCAAATTCGGGAAACAAATAAAGGTTCATTCCTTTCAATCCATTCTTCCCCAGGATAGGGATGGAATTGTAAAATATTTATCTTCCGGCAGGATAAAGGGAATCGGCAAAAAAAGCGCAGAAAAAATTGTAAACCGTTTCGGGACCGAAACATTTGAAATACTGGAAAAATACCCCCAACGATTACGAGAGATCAAAGGCATCCCCAAAAAAGTCATCGATGAAGTGCAAAAGAATACAGCGGATAATAAAATTATCCGCCAATTGACAGTTAAATTAGCGCCTTATGGAATCGGCCAGGAAACGATTTTCAAAATCTTTAAGGAGTTCCAGGAAGATTCTTTTAATATCCTGGAACAAAATCCTTATGTTTTAATCGACCGGGTGCGGGGTGTGGGGTTTCGAATCGCAGACACCATTGCCAGGAGTTTTGGTATTGCCAATAATGACAGTTATCGCATCAAGGCCGGCATTCTTTTTTGGCTGTCCCAATACGAACAAAAAAATGGGGACATTTACATCGAGGAAGCGGAATTGATCATGCGGGCCGCTGCTCTCCTGGATGTAGATGAACAACACATCGCCAAAAATATTAATGAAATGATCGGAAGAAACCAACTGGTCAGGGAAGAACTACCTGGAATTGATAAAGTTATCGTCACCTATCGCAATTATGTCATCGAAGAGATGATTGCCAAATACCTGGATAACCTGAGCAGCAGCGGTTCTCATTTGCCCCCCATTGAAGTAAATTTTAATTATATCTTTGAACGGACGTCGGTGGAGTTGACACAAGAGCAAAAGCAAGCGGTCATTTCCGCGGTTAATAATCGAATAACGATTATCACCGGTGGTCCTGGCACCGGGAAGACGACCATCATCAAGGCCCTGATTGAATCCCTGGAAAAAGATAGTAAGAATGTTTTGATCGCAGCACCCACAGGTCGGGCAGCTAAGCGGGTGGAAGAAGCCACCCAGTACCCGGCTTCTACTATTCACCGCATGCTGAAGATCGACCCGGAAACCTGGCGGTTTGTGCACAACGAGCAAAATCCCTTGCCAGCAGATGCCATTATTATTGATGAATTTTCAATGGTGGATTTTTACATTTTTCACTCTTTGCTCAAAGCCATATCGCAAAACACCCGGTTAATTATTATCGGGGATAAAGATCAACTGCCTTCCGTAGGTCCGGGAAACGTCCTCAGGGATATTATCGGCAGTGGGTATTTCAATATCATCTATCTCAGCCGCAATTTCAGGCAGACGGCAGACAGCCTGATCATTGAAAACGCCTACCGCATCAACAGCGGAGATAACCTGGTTATCAAACCCTATTCCCGGGACCTTGATTTTGTTTTCATCAAAGTCAACAGTGAACGCCAGGCATTGGAAAAGGTGCTGCGTATCATTGAGTATTATAAAATCGACTACCCTTTTAATTCATCCGAATTCCAGGTACTGGTGCCCATGTACAGAGGTGAGGCCGGGATTGATAATGTGAACCTGCAGACCCAGGAAACCTTTAACAACGAACCCCCATTGGTAAAAAAAGAAAAAATGATTTTTAAGCGCTGGGATAAGGTGATGCAATTAAAAAACAATTATGAAAAAGATATTTTCAATGGTGAGCAGGGAATGGTCGTGGATTTTAACCGGGAAAAAAAAGCAATGATCGTGGATTTTGACGGTAGTTACCTGGAGTACGCCATTGATGAGTGGGAAGAGTTGACCCTTTCGTATGCGGTTTCAGTTCACAAAGCCCAGGGATCGGAGTACGACATGCTCATCCTGGTACTCCTGCCCACGCATGCGATTATGTTGAACCGGGAGTTGTTTTACACCGCAGTCACGCGGGCCAAAAAGAAGATATTTTTGATCTCCGACCCGGGAACGGTCCGCCGCGCCATTGCCAACGCATCTCCCTCCAAACGAAAAACCCTTCTGCCCCAACGCCTCCGGGATATCTTCGAACATGGAAAAAATAGGAATTATTCGTTTTTATAATACTATTTTTTATTATAATTTGATATAATAGAGATTCGTGGAATTATCGAAGCCAATAAGGTTAAAAAAAAAATGTCGAAAATAATTAAACATACATTTGTTGAGGATGCTAAATGGCGGATGTAATTGGAGTCGAATCCCTGTCTCAATTGTTCCGGTCGGGACCAGGAAAAGACGCATCCCAACAACCGTGCAAGTATGAGGATTACCTGGATCCCGCCGTACTCCCTTATATCAGCCGTGATGCCTACATCCAACAGCACCCGGAAGCCTCTGATTTAACCGGGGAAGCGGAAATCCTCGAAAAGTTGATGACTTCGCACCGACATGGGGGGGTAATGATTTATGGTGACGGCGGGATTGGAAAGACACGCCTGATGCTGGAACTGGGTTTGAGAGCAGAGGAAAAAGGGTGGGTGGTTTATCAAATTACCCACCAACTGCAAGACCTCTCCCGGTTAAAATCCTGTTTGATACCGGGTCATTACTATTTGCTGCTGTTTGATTCCATTGAAGATCACCCTATGTTTACATGCGACCTGGTTGATAAACTGGAGCAAATCGCCCCGGGCGTTCCCATAAAAACAGTTGCCAATTGCCGAACCATTTACAGCTTTGCTTCCACCTTCCCTCAATCAAAGGAATTTTTAACCGTGGAACTGACATTAAAAGGAAAAGAGGAGGAGGTTACCTTTAACGATTATGTGGTAGAAACCATCCTGGGGGATATCTTTAAGGATTTTCAAATCAGCAGTGAATTTTTCCTGATGCGCCCGGTGTTTGCAGTGTTTCTTCGCTACCTTCGGGAAAGATATAAAAAAGGAAAATCCGAATTTCCCGTGGGTAACTTCCAATCACTGACCCCGTGGCTAAAAGAGAGACTGGCGCTGATCCTGGGAAAAACTGACTTTGACGACTTCCGGCCAGAAAAGGAACTCCTATACCTATTCTTTATGCTGCCCGCAGACTCCCGCGCCCTGGAGGTGTTATCCGGGAAATACCAGGAACCTATTTTCCGACTCACCAACGAAGGTTGGCTCCAGGAGGAAGATGATGAAAAAAAAGGCCTGAAAGCCGCCCATGAAGCTATTGTCGATAAATTATTGATCTTCCACCTGGAGAATTATACGGAAACATTGGAAACCGAAATCACCAACATATTCCAATCTGCCGTTGAAAATCAATCCTTTAGCAGTTGTTTCAGGGCGTTTGAACGGGTATGCGGTCATAAAATCTTAAAAAACAAAGGTTCGATATTTTTTAACATTTTTTCCAAATATATTAAAGAGAACGAGGAGAGCTGCGGCAGTAGTAAAAAGTTTGTCACCACACTGCTAATGGGAGAGATTTTTAAGATCAAGCTGATGGCCCGACACCCGGAGTACTTTAAAAATCATATCCAAACCCTTGACTTTGGCCTGAAGTTGGCATTTAAGATGAATTACTTTTCAAAAAATGATTTCTCCGGGGAAATAAATGAGAGCATAAGGAGGCTTTCCAACACCTGGTTTTCAGTTAACCATGATTTCTTATCCCACAAGAAAATTGCCGTGAGGATTTTATCCGCTTTTATAACATTATTCGGCCCGAAGAGTACCTTCGGGGAAAAAGAAGAACCAGTGGAAAAATACCTGAAAAAGTGGTTGAAAAAACATTCGGAAGAAAAAGAAGCCGAATTTTTGATGGCCATCTGGCTGAAAGCCGGCGGCCCGTGCGAAACCATAGAAAAATACTTTAAAAAATGGCTGCACATATATCCCGGGGAGATTGAAACCGAATTTTTGATCGTTTCCTGGTTAAAGGCAGGCGGGGCCCGTGAATTAGTGGAAGAGGATATCAAACAATGGCTGAAAAGATATCCTGAGGAACTTAAAACAGAATTTATCATCGCCGAGTGGCTCAAATCCGGGGGCAGCAGTGAAACCGTGAGACAAAGCCTGGAACAATGGCTCAGCAAATACCCGGAAGAGATGGAAACGGAATTTGCCCTGGTGGCCTGGCTGGATGCCGGCGGCGAAAAAGAATTGGTAAAAGAGTACCTGGCCAGGTGGCTCAAAAAATATCCTGAAGAGAAAAAAACACAGTTTGTCATTGTCTCCTGGCTGGATGCCGGCGGCGAAAAGGAAATGGTGGCAGACTACCTGCCGCGGTGGTTAAACCAGTACCCTGAAGAAAAAGAAAGTGAATTTGTCATTGTCTCCTGGCTGAAAGCAGGGGGAGAAAAGGAAATAGTAGAACCCTACATGAAGGGGTGGTTGAAACGGTATCCCGAGGAAATGGAAGTCAGTTTCGTGATTACCGCCTGGTTGGACGCCAACGGCGACACAGGAACAATTACTCCCACCCTGAAACGCTGGCTGGAAAAATATCCCCTGAAAATTGAAACACATTTTGTCATCAAAGCCTGGCTGGATGCCGGCGGGGACATCAACCTCGTAGAACCCTATATCAATCAATGGCTGGGCCAATACCCGGAAGAAATCGAAGCCCATTTTGTTTTGAAAGCCTGGCTGGATGCCGGTGGGTGCAAAGAAACCGTTGAAAAATACCTGGTAAGATGGCTGACTAAATACCCGGATCGAGTGGAAGCTGATTTCTTAATTGTTGGCTGGTTGAAGGCAGGGGGAGACAAACAAGTCGTCAAAAAATATATAAAAATATGGCTGGAACAGTTCCCCGAACGAATGGAAGTGAGCTTTGTCATTAAAGCCTGGTTAAGTGCCGGCGGGTCAAGGGAATTGGTGGAAGTATACTTAAAACGTTGGCTAAAACGATTCCCGGAAGAAAAAGATACACAGTTCATGATTGTCGCCTGGTTAGACGCCGGCGGCGATAAACAGGATGTCTACCCTTATATCACCAATTGGTTAAAGAAATTCCCGCAGGAAAAAGAGACCCAGTTCTTAATCGTATCCTGGTTGGATGCCGGCGGCGACATAGAAGTGGTGCGAGAGTATCTCCAACAATGGTTAAATAAATACCCGGAGGAAAAAGAAGTTAGTTTTGTGATTAAATCCTGGTTGGATGCTGGCGGCGACAAAGAAGTAGTGAATGAATACTTAATAAAGTGGTTAAACAAATACCCGGAAGAAAAAGAGGTTAGTTTTGTTGTATCTGCCTGGTTGGATGCTGGCGGGGCAAAGCAGACTATTGAAGCACATATGATCCGCTGGTTAAAAAAATTCCCTGAAGAGGTGGAAACGGATTTCCTGATTGTAGCGTGGCTCAATGCCGGTGGTACCAAAGATACCGTAGAAGAATACCTGGAAAAATGGCTAAAACGCTACCCATTGGAGATGGAAGTCAGTTTTGTGATTAAAGGATGGCTGGACGCCGGTGGTGCCCTGGAAGTGGTTGAACCTTATGTGAAAAAATGGCTGGCAAAATATCCCGTAGAGATGGAAACCCATTTTGTCATTAAATCCTGGTTGGATGCCGGCGGTGCCATCGAAACCGTGGAAAACTCTGTCAAACAATGGATGGAAAAATTTCCCCTTGAAGAAGAACGCACCAGTTTTATTATTAAAGCCTGGTTGGAAGCGGACGGCGCCATCGACATGATCCAGGATCACGTCATTCAATGGTTGAAAAAATATCCCGAAGAAATAGAAACACATTTTGTGCTTAAGTCCTGGCTGGATGCCGGTGGAAGCAAAGAGATCGTTGAAGCATACGTTATGAAATGGCTGAAAAAATACGGCGACCGGCTGGAAGTTAGCTTTGTCATCACTTCCTGGCTGGGAGCAGGGGGAGAAACCCACAAGATTGAACCTTACATGCTTCGCTGGCTCCAAAAATACCCGGAAGAGAAAGAAGTGGAATTCGTCATCGTGGCCTGGCTAAAGGTAGGAGGAAACCGGGAAACCCTCAAAGAATACTTTAAACGGTGGATCAAAAAATACCCGGAAGAACAGGAAACAGAGTTTGCCCTGGTTACATGGCTGAAAACCGGAGGAGCAAGAGAAACCATTGAAGAATGTTTGCACCAATGGCTGAAAAAAAACCTGGACAAAATAGAAGCCAACTTCGTACTGATTGCCTGGCTGAAATCCGGGGGCCCGATTGAAACCATCAAAGATTACTTTATCCAATGGCTGAAAAACAACGTAGACCAACCAGATACCCATTACGTGATCTCTGCCTGGTTAAATGCAGCCGGCAATATAGAAACCGTTAAAGACTACGTCGTACAATGGCTGGAAAAATACCCGGACAAATTGGAATCCAGTTTTTTAATTAAACGGTGGTTGGCTGCCAGGGGGGATCGACAGGTGGTGAGAAAGTATATCCGCACCTGGTTGGAAAAATTCCCCCTCGATGAAGAAAATACCAGTTTCCTGTTAAAAGCCTGGTTGAATGCCAATGGGGAAATCGAAGAAGTGGAGGATTATGTGCTGCAGTGGCTGGAACAATACCAGACCAGCTTCGAGGCCAGCTACATTATTAAATCCTGGCTCCATGCCACTAAAAACATCGAATCCATTAAACAATATGCCCACAACTGGCTGCGAATCTATAGAGGCGATAAAAATGCCGACTTTGTTATTAAACGATTTTGCCGCTTCAAAGATATCCCGGATGATGTGCTGGAAAATGCAATATTTTGGTGTAAAAAATATGCCGATAACAGCGAAGTGCTTTATACGTTATCTTATTTAAGCCGCAATCATATATTCAAAGCAATGTTTGCGCATCAGTGGCTCATTGACGTTGTTTCCACCTGGATCGAATATAACCGGCTAACACAGCCTGAAATCATTAACCTGGAAAGCATTATCTGTAATATGTCAAAAAACAAGGAGTTTGCCAGCAGCGAGCAATACCTTGAGTTGATAAAAAAATGGCTCCTCTCAGACCACAGTTTTCAACCCTTTACCCTGCACCATAAATATACACATCTCCAGCGCTGGTGGTATTTTGAAAAGTATGTGAAATTGTTTGTTGAAGGACGCGTCGATTTCGCCGCCCATGAAGAAAAAATAAAAAAACTCTTAAATTGGGCGAACCAATGGGCGCCGGATAATAAAAAAGAGTTGAATATTAATCTCTATAATTTAAGAAAAAGGCTCCCCCAATACGATTACCTCTGGGATATCGTACAATTGGATTAAAAGATAATTTGACATTTATTTGTCAAACTGTTACAATCGTTCCTAAAAATTGTAAAAATAAGGAGACCTACATGGGCAGCTTGTTAAATGTCGGCGAAGTGATCGAATTCGCTATATATATCGAACAAAACGGTTATAAATTTTACGTGGAAACCATAAAAAAATTCAAAGAAAAAAAACTGGTGGACCTCTTTCAATACCTGGCAGATGAAGAATTCAAACACGAACAAACCTTTAAGAATCTTTTAAAAAAGACCGGCTCGGTTACTCCCCATGAATCCTACCCGGGGGAGTATGCAATGTACATGAAAGATTTTTTAAAAACCCACGCCTTAG
This sequence comes from Candidatus Aminicenantota bacterium, assembly GCA_020355945.1. The sequence goes on from CP070627.1 coordinate 5,092,602, forward strand.
CCAATGAGGAGGTATTAAAACAAAAACTGGAGGCCATCAACACCATAGAGGATGCCATTAATATGGCCCTGGATTTTGAGAAGGACTCGGTTGTGCTATTTACCATGCTGGAAAAATATGTTGAAGGCGAGAACAAAAAAAATGTCGAAACCATCATCCAGGAAGAACTGAACCACATCCTGAGGATTACCCGTTACCGGCACGGAGAATAGGGAAATATGAAATATAGCTCTTCCTTCTAATTATAAAATTATACTTTTATATATATATTTTCTGTTTATGCGGTGGCTTTTTTCTTTGCCGGGGCTTTGGCCTCCTCTTCCTTTAATTCTGCTTTAATCTCCTTTTTCAATCCTTCTTTAATACCATCAACAAAGGATTTCACATGTTCGATGGCATTATCGGCAGTGGCTTTCACTTGGTCCACGGATTTCTTAGCTTCTTTACTAATTTTTTCATAATTTTCTTTTATATCATCTGCTACTTTCCCGGAAAAATCTTTCATTTTTTTACGGGTTTCTTCACCGGACTGTGGGGCAAACATCAGTGCCAGTCCGGCGCCAAGCGCTGCCCCTACTAAAAAACACATAAATCCGGCAAATCCATTTCTCTCATCAGACATATGTCACCTCCTTTTAAATTTTTTCACTAATTCCCAGCCGAGTTTAATCGCCGGTATCAAAGCCAGGATTCCGGCTGTTTGTTTCAATACTCTCTTGTTTACAAATTTCAACGATTCTTTAACCGTTCCCATGGTTTCCTTCGTAGAATCGAGAATCTCATCAAACTTCACAATATCCTCGTCTACTTTGCCACTCACTGATTTTAACCGGGCTGCCAGTTCCCTCGCCTCAGATGAAGTCCTCTCCAAATCTTTAAGCAGCAATCTTAGTTGAATAATAGCCGGCACTAATGTGAATAACAATATCAAAACCGATAAAATCAGTACCACAATAAAAATAATTACCAATACTTCTGTAGTCATTTTTCTCCTTCATTAATAATTATAATTATCTCAAATTTTTATGTCAACAAAATTGTATATCAAAAAAAATATTTTTGTCCACCACGAAAATAAGCCGCGAAGATACGCGAAGGGACGCGAAGAAAATCAGTGAAAATTGCCGAAAGTATTCCATTGTGCTTCTGGTTTTGTGCAAAATAAGACACACCCCGGCTGCTCCGCAGCCCCCCCTCTCAAGAGGGGAATTACCGGGCTCAAGCTTCGTTAACATGCTTTTTGGGGGAATCCCCTCTCGAGAGGGGGGCCTCCTCCGTCGTATAGATGGAGGAGGCGGGGTGTGTTAAAATTAGAATTTCCGGAGGCATAAAATAGCGATTTACAAATAGGATAAGATCGTTTATAATAAACTGATGAACGACGATCAAAGTTATTCGCCGGACTGGGCGCCTAAAAATGGAGGAGATGCCTTTGCCGTTAAGGTGAAGAGGGGTATTGCCGGGGGATCATTTGCAAAGAAACACACACATCAACCGGGTAAAAAGCGATCCTATCTGACTGTTGATGAATACGTTAATGGTGTCCTGAAAAATGACAAAACTATCCTGGCCAGGGCGATTACATTAATTGAAAGCAACTCCTCCCACCATTATGAAACAGCACGGGAAGTTCTTAAACGACTATTACCTTATGCGGGTCAATCGCTGCGGGTTGGCGTAACCGGTGTGCCCGGATGTGGAAAAAGCACATTAATTGAAACCCTGGGCTGTCATGTGATCCGGGAGGGACACCGGGTGGCAGTGCTGGCAGTGGACCCCACCAGCTCCGTCACCAAAGGCACTATCATGGGAGATAAAACCCGGATGGAAAAACTCTCTCGCCAGCCAGATTGTTTTATCCGTCCATCTCCCTCCGGCGGAACCCTGGGAGGCGTCACCCGGAAAAGCCGCGAAACCATCTTAGTTTGCGAGGCTGCCGGGTATGATGTGATTTTAATCGAAACAGTGGGCGTAGGACAAAGTGAAGTCACCGTGCGCTCCATGGTGGATTTCTTCTTATTGGTCTTGATTCCCGGGGCAGGAGATGAATTGCAGGGTATCAAACGGGGGGTTATTGAACTGGCAGATGCATTGCTAATCAACAAAGCAGACGGACAAAATAAACCCAAAGCCCGAATGGCACAAAATGAATATGCCAGGGCCGTTAAATACATTAAACCCGCTACCAAAGGATGGGAAACAAAGGTTTCCACATGTTCTGCCCTAACCGGTGAGGGTATACCTGAAACCTGGAACCTGGTAAAAGAATTCAAACAATACACCCAAAACACAGGAATTTTTGAAGAAAGAAGGCGAAATCAAGCGTTGGATTGGGTTTTTTCCATGATAGAAAATTATCTGAAAGATGATTTTTATAATAACCCGGAAATAGGCAGTGAGCTTCCTGTTTTAAAAAATAAAGTTTTGGACGGGACCATGCTCCCCACTGCTGCCGCTGAAAAACTGTTAAAAATTTACTATTTATCAAAGAAGAACCAGTAGGAGCAACCACTAATACCATTTTATTTTGCAGCAATGGAGTTAATGATGAAACTGCGAAAATCGAGTCATGTGCTGTTTTTTTTCATTTTAATGCCGGTCCTGGGCATTGGCTTATTTTCAGGACCGCCGCCGCGTGCAGCGGCGCTGCGGATAGGCATCAACTCTTTCCCGGCTTCCTTGAATCCTGTCTATGCCACCACGGAAACCTCTCAGGCCATTATAAACAAAGTCTTTAAAGGGTTGTTCTATTTTGATTGGAAAGGAAGAATCCGGGAAGAATTGGTGGAAAAGGTCCTTCTCAGTGACACCAAAAATCACCTGGAAATTATCATTGAATTAAAAAAGAACATCTTTTTCCCGGGTGGAAAGGAACTGGACGCAGAAGACGTGGTGCAAACCGTTAAACTCTTACAAAACAAGAACTTTAAATATCCCTATATCTCAAATCTCCAATTCATACGAACCATAGAAAAAATAGATCCATACCGGTTCAAAATAACATTGGCTTACCAGATGGCTTCCTGGAAAAACTATTTAACCTTCAAGATTTTAAATGCCCGGGAGATTAAAAAGGTATCGCCGGAAACCTTTAGAGATATGAAGTTGTCAGGGACAGGACCTTATAAGATTAAGACCATTAAAAAACCTGCAAAAATTGTCTTAGAATTAAATGATTCCCCTACCGTGTCCAGGTCTATATCCACATCAGGGCCCGGGAAAATGTCCCGGTTTATTGAATATATTGTGATTTCTCATACCCACCTGGCACCCTTAAAACTCATCACCAACGAAATTGATATTTGTGAACTTCAACCTGAAAATGTGGAAGCCTATAAGCATACAAACACCAAAGCATGGCATAAAAAGTTCAGCATTTTAAAGTATAAAAAGTTCGGTTATACCTACCTGGTGTTTAATTTAAGGAATTCGCTCATAACCAAAAATTTAAGGCATTTTTTTTATAACTTCCTGGTGAATGGGGATTTCATGGCTCGATTTTTAAAAGACAGGGGTGAACCGGTGATATCCCCCTTCCTGCTTTTGAACTCAAAAGTAAAACCAATGCGATTGAAAACCACGCCAATGGAAACGCCCGTTCATTTGAAAATATTAACCAATTCGGAAAGTAAATTAAGAAAGGAATTGGTGCTGTTTTTAAGAGAAGAACTCAAACCTTCCGGGATCGTTCTCCAACCGGTTTTTTTAGAGTATCACTCATTCCTGGAGTATTTAAAAACCGGGCGTTACCATATCGCGGTTTCAGGTTTTATTCTCGATATGGACTATGACATGACAGATATATTTTCCAGTGGTTCGTATTTTAACTACGCTCATTTCGAATCTCCAAAAATGGATGCGCTGCTGGAACGGGGGTTAAGAGAATTGAATCCTCGCAAGCGTGAAGAAATTTACCTGGAGGGCCACCGGTTATGGTTGGAACACCTACCGTTGATTCCCCTTTTTAATCTTTATTATTACGTTGGGGTTTCACGAGACATAGAGATACCCGGGCAGACGTATGAGGTGGTGGGCTCAATGGGGGATTTTTTATTTAATATCCGGCAGTGGACAAGAAAGTGAAAAGAAAAAAGCCCAAAAGGCGCCCTTCCTTTCCTTTTGGGCTTTTTTCAGTTGCTTATGCGTTGCTGAGGATAACGTGAAAGTCGTCGAAAACTTCCTGTTTTTGATTTTGAAAATAAGAAGTTAAGATTTAATATATAGACCATTTAATAAGTGTTGTCAATACACCAAAGGTTGTATTTTCGGGTGGAAAATAAATTAAAAATTTGTACAACTAAAGTTGTACATCACCCATTGGGTTGTATTATTTCTCTCCATATTTATTTTTGAATAGGAAATCTTGCAAGGGCTTTCGCGGCACCTGCCTTGGGCTGTAAGCGGGGTAGCCCAGGGGGATAAGTTCGATGACAGTGCGGTCTTCAGGTAGACCCAGGATTTCCCCGGCGGTTTGATAATCAAAGGCGCCCACGTGAACGGTTCCCAGGCCCTCGGCTGCTGCAGCCAGGGCCAGGTGTTCGCTGGCAATGCCCAAATCGAACAAAACCCAATCACCCCGACCGGTTAACGGCTTTCCTTGATAAAAACCGGAAACACCGGTTATACCAATAGGGCACACCACAACCGGGGCATCCGCAACCGCGGCTGAAGCGGGATTATTCCGGGAAAGGGTCTTTTGGAGCTGCTCTTTTATCTTTGTGTCTGTCACCAGGATGAGTTCCCAGGGTTGGGTATTGGCCCATGACGGCGCTGCCCGAAACGCCTCTAAAATACGATCCAATACATCCCCGGGAATCGGATCTGTTTTGTATATCCTGACGGATTGACGCTTGCGGATAACCTCATAAAAGTCCATAATAAAACCTCCTTCTTCCAATTAGCAATTAACACTTGACAATTGACAATTAATAATTATATTTCATTAATTTAATCTTATTCGCCGTTCCCAGCCACTCATTCAATCCCGCAGCCACCCTGGCAGTGCCCCTGCCTTGCGGGCTTCTTCATGAAGGTCTTCCAGGGCCTTTTCCAGGTTTTCCAGGCCGCGTTTGTAGTTTTCTATCTGGTTGGAAACCTTTTTCATCTCTTCTTGCCTTCGCAGTTGCCGATCCAGGGTCTCTGTACTACTCATTAAATAAGCCGATTTTAGTCTTGCCAGCCTTTCCTTTTCTTTTTTAATCTTTTCTTCAATCTCTTTCATGTTGTTTAATATTGCCTGTCTTTTATCCCGCCAATATTTTTCGGTTGTCCTGGGGTCTACTTTTTCTATCTCTTTTTTATCTTTATTGGCTTCTTCTTTGCCAGCGGTTTCATTGGGGTCCCTGGTGACGGTTGTTACATTGACTTTTTCTTTTTTAATCTTTTCCAGGTCCTCATTAGTAATGACCCTGGTTGATTTTTTTGTCTTTTTTCTTCTCTCTTTTTCTTTTTTTTGTATTTCCACCAGGTCCACTTCCTGCCCCAAGGGTTTACCGGCCAACAGGTCCACATCTATCAGGGTTAAATTAAAACCCAAAAATAAAATTATAATTAATATCTTTTTAATCATCATGGTATTTTAATAATACAAAAAATTTCTTTTGTCAACTAAAAAACTTGAGAGACAGCAATTATCATTTTGACACACCCCGCCTCCTCCATCTATACGATGAAGGAGCCCCCCCTCTTGAGAGGGGTGGCCCGGAGGGCCGGGGTGTGTCTCTTTATGAATCCAGGTACATAGGTGTATAAAAATTACACTTTTTCAATAAAGACAGACAGGGAAAGGAATGATAACATAATGATAATCGTTTCCCATCCGGGTTGATTTTTGAAATGACAGCCGGTCCTGGCATTAAAATTGCTTCTACTCCTTGGAGTAATAACCAGTGAAAAACAAAGCACGGAGTTAAAAATGAAGAAAAAGAGAGGATTCACAGTCGTTGAAATGCTGGTAACCGTAGCGATTCTCGCGGTGTTAATCGTAATGGCTTTACAAATGGGCCGCAGCGCTGTCCAGAAAGCAACGTTAACCGCGGCAATCAACGAATTTATCGCAGACTTTAATTATGCCCGACAGTTGGCTTCACGAGAAAACCGGTATGTGGCATTTGTTTTCAATGATACCGGCACTGCTTATACCATCCGCGTACTGCGAAGAGTCAGCCTTAACCCGACGTTAGAAACCAGCTATGTGGACCATAAAACCCACAGCCCATTGGGTGGAGAGCCATGTCTCAAGGACACCACGGATTTTGCGGTTAATTCCATGGGTGTGATTCGCCAGTACCCGGTAGACCCCAACGCCAATCCCATAACCGTAACCATGGATTTCTATAAAGCACAAGAGGGAGCAGAATGGGAGACATCTTACGACCCATCGTTAGTCGATTACCAGAAAACCATTACAATATTTCCTACAGGAGGTATCAAAATTGAAGACTCAAAATAAGAATAAAAAAAATAATAACAAAGGTGGTACGTTGGTGGAAGCCTTGATCTCCATGGCCATTCTTTCTTTTGTGTTTGTATCGATTTTGAGTGGTTTTTCCTTTCAGCAAATGGACACCAAAAGAAACACCGATAAAAATATGGCCATCATGCTGGCAGAGATGCGAATGGAAGAGTTAATGAAATTTCCCTCTACCCAGTTGATTGAAGAGACGTTTGTGGATTACTTTGTTCCTAAGCCCAACGGTTACGAGTATTATGGAGAAGATGCTGCAATTCCCAATGAGCTTAAGCAATTCAGGCGCACCGCCACCATTACCCGGGAAGACATACTGCAGCAGCTGGCCACCATCCGGGTATTGGTGGAATACGGTGCGATGAAGGGAAAAGGTGGATTAATCTATCCCTATCGCATCGAGTTAACCACCAGGAGGTCGTTAAAATGATACAAAATAAAAAACCAGGCGGATTTTCATTGATTGAAACCATTGTCACCATGAGTCTCTTCTTCGGTATCCTGTTTATTGTCTATGTGATGATCCAGCATTATGGGGATGTATCCAAAACCGAACATTCCCGTCAGACGCTGCAGCAGGAATCGCGGTATATGGTGTCTTCCTTTGCCGATGAATTAAAAGAAGCCGGTGCCGTGCTGACCCTGGCGCATACCGGTTCGTTCCTGGCTTCTGCTCCCTTTTTTAACGGTATCTATCCCCTGAATTCCACTTATTTCCCGGATGGGATTATTATTGCCACCGGCGACCCGGAAGCTGTGACCAAATTAACCAATACGTTTAATCCCGGTGAAACGTCATTACAAGTGGAAAGCACCACTGTTGAAGCCTATGACCCGGATTTCCCTTACGAGAACCCCCAATGGGGGCTCGGCAATACCGGGATCGTTCTCAGCGCCACCGGGTATTACGTGTTTTCCGTCACTTCTGCAAGTGGCAACTCTATTTCCGTCGGCGAAACACCTGTTTACTACTCCGGCTTGTTAAGTACTACCTATTATTACGATGATGCCCAGGGGAATTCACCGGGCAATTCGATTGCTTATCCTGAAAATTCACCGGTGGTGCGATTGACCAATTTTAGTATTTATTTATTCCGGGAAATAGATCATCCCAAACTGGTTGATGATTATGGCAACCCACAGAAGATTCGGCAATTGATCCGGGTTACGGATACCAAAGGCGCCGCAGACCCGTTTACCGGTGGAGCTGATTTCAGTGTGATTTCGGAAAACATATGGGATATGCAGATTTCATATATTGCTTATGAGAATTTTGCTGCTGCCGATCGCGAAACCACCATTGATCCTGCTCATCATTATTTTGCCCCTAACAGTATCTACACAGACCCCTACACCGCCTTAACCGCTTTGCTGGAGGATATCCGCACCAGGAGATTAAAGCAATTGGATATCTCTATCATCGCTATTACAGGTGAATTGGGAGGAACAGGACAACTGCCCACGGCCGGGCAGTTACCCACCATCGGGGATAATCAATCTTATAATTACTTGCCTGACAGGAAACTGGGTTACCGGTTATTTTCCTTTTCTATAGAACCCAGGAATTATAACATCATTCTCTAGAGAGATGCCAGGAGAAATCCCATGAATACGGAGAGAAAAATGAAAACAAAAAAACAAAAAGGAAGCGTACTGGTGTTAACCGTTATTTCGGTGTTGATCCTGTCCATCATGGTGACAGGACTGTTGAATGTAGGCACCACGGAAATTTATACCACCCAGAATTATCATCTCAGTAAGTCTGCTTATTATATGGCGGTCCAGGGAGTAGAAGAAATTCGCACCCTGATATACAATACCCCTGACGCCCAGGCGGTAACTTCCATTACCCAGATGCCCCCTTACGAAGCTTACTCTGCCTACGAGACCGATATGCTGAGCTATTACATTACCGGCAGCCTGAAAGACCTGGAAGATATCTTAAAGGGAACCATTACAGATGGGGTGCCTGTAGAGAAATTTGTGGGATTTAAACCCCCACCCCTGCCAGCGATTTCCCTGGGGGGCACTTCCAATATTGAACCCGTGGTCTGGAAAGTCCAGGTTACCGCCAATGTCAGGGTAAATAAACGTTCCACATACTCTGAAGTGGTATCCGGGGTTTATTCGGTCTTAACCGTGAGTTATTAGTTTACATAGAGAGGTGAATCAAAATGAGTATGAAAAAGTACATAAAAATTGTAATCATCCTGGCCATTGTGATGATCTCCGGGTTACACATGCAGTCGGATGACAAAGAACTGTTTATGGGGCTCGATGTCGATCAGGCCCTGGTGAAACCCAATGTGGTCATTTTAATGGACAGTTCCATTTCAATGAATACCATTATTTTTTATCCCAGTAAGGGTCTGGATGGGATTGCAGGCACGGCGGATGACGGGTATGATCCCAATGTCGATTATACAGGTTGGGTTGAAAACCTCACTTTTACCAATCTCTCTCTCAGTGAACCCAAATGGTACGCCCGCTGGATTACCAACGGGAATGCCGAGCAATATGAGAACACTGAGTTGGGCACTGATTGGACCGGTTGTTATGAGGGAGACGGGACTCCCAATAATTTCGCGGTGGGTTCCAATGGAACAAACTATTTCAATGTCGGTGAGAGGGTCCTGTACCGGAATACAGCTTCGCCTGATTCCCCCCCTGCTGTTGCCACCATTAAACAAAAATACCAGGCACCTGACGCCAATGGCGTTAACCAAACCTGGTTCGAGTTGGAGAATGATAATGCAGACCCCTATAAAAACATTTTAGGTGGGCCGATTGTTGCCAACTCCACCCGTGGTGGTACTATTTACGGTCACTTCCAGCGCTCCCCGGACAACGAGAACCGGGTCCCGGCCATTGTCAAGTTATGGGGAGGCAGGGATGTGTGGGGTTCGGAAACCCAGTGCCAGTATCAAGATGCACTGTATCCTTACAATTACCTGCAGTGGATGTTCATTCACGCCAGCGAAGACCAGCGGAATTCCATTATCCATTTTTGCACCCATGCCACATTTGATAAGAGCCAAACACCGGATATGGTCAATACCCCTTCCGAATGCGATAAGGAGAACATGCAAAAGATGAAACAACTCTGGACCCGCATCCAGGTGGCCCGGGAAGTGATGTGCTGGCTGGCACGAGAACACAGCAAGACCGTTATGCTGTCGCTTTTCAGGTTTGACCCCGCACCCAATGAAAATTACTGTGCGGGTTTTGCTTTCGATCCTCAAGGCGCTGACATAGTGGAAGGATTGGGGGATATGAGTGATTTAAACAGCCTGGTGGATTTTGTCGGCAAAATCTGGGCTGTCAAGGCAAACTCCTGGACCCCGCTGGCAGAAGCACTGGTGGATGTGTGGTATTACTACAAACCCGGACCCGCCAGTAAAACCTATTGGCCGGTGGATTATGAACTGGAAGCCGGCACCATCAGCACCAGCAATTCGGTTTCCGATATTACTTATTGGTGCCAGAATAATTACGTGGTCATTATGACCGATGGCGAGTCCACCAGGGATGATTTCGACGGTGCCAAGTATAACACCTCGATGTTTAAAAGCACCAGTTACCCGGTGAAGCGCCAGGACGGTTGGGAAAATTGGACCCACGGCTGGGGAGACCCGGACAATAACGATCCCACCCCCACCAATTACAATCCTGATACAGCCACTTACTGCCCCAATTACACCTGCTGGAATATCGGGTTCGAAGGATCCGATTACCTGGATGACGTAGCTTATTTCTTGCGTCACCAGGATATGTTTCCCGATAGTTCCAACGATCCCCCTGATCCTTATTTTTCCGATAATGAGGTGACAGGTTGGCCCGGGGATCAAAAAATCTTTACCTATACCATTGGTTTTAATATCAACAACCACCTGCTGCTGCAGACAGCCATTAATGGTGACGGCGCCTATTATACGGCTGAAAACTATGATGAATTGAAGCAAGCCTTCCAGAATATCATTACCAGTATCAACTTAAGAAACTTTGCCTTCTCTTCTATCACCGCTCCCAAAAAGACCGCCACCGCCACCAATGACGAGCTTACTGTCTCTTACGTGGGATACTTCATGCCCTCGCAGGCAGCCCCCATCTGGGAAGGTCACTTGTTGGCCTTTGAGTTGGAAGATAGTTGGGGATTTGATGCGGATGGCAGTGGTGACATCGGGCCCGAGGAATATGTTTACGATACCCAGGGAGAATGCATCAATGCGGCTGGCGGGGAAGAGTGCCGGCGCTGGGTGGCCCTTTCCCTCGGACATGAGTGGGATGCCGCGGATAAAATGCCCAATGACAGGAACCTGTACACCCATATTAATTCCAACGACCTTATCGATTTTACCATGACCAATGTAAATACATTTAAAACGACTTTTTGGGCCAATGTCTCAGAAATAGAAGCCCAGCAAATCATCACCAAAATCCGTTTACCGCAATTGGCAGATGTCTTTCATTCGGATGTAGGGTTTGTGGGACCACCGCCTTTTGGGAAACAATTTCTCAGCCACCTCAATCCGCCAGGAGATGGCGATCAGAGCTATGCTGATTTTTACGCCGCTAATCAAAACCGAAAACGGGTTCTTTATGTGGGCACCAATGACGGCATTATGCACATGTTTAATGCCGATGGCATTGATGCCGGTAAAGAGATCTGGGGACTCATCCCTGACGAGGTGTTAC
>CP070627.1:5103862-5110048 GCA_020355945.1 Candidatus Aminicenantota bacterium
GCAATTCCCAGCTTGTAAAGCTGAGCCAGGTCTAGTAGACGCCTGTCGATAGCTTCCGGCGACATTTCTACCTGTTTAATTCTCTTAATCTTCTGATCCTTCATCATGGATAAATCCTAATTTTTTCAAATCCAAAAGATCTTGATCACGACCAGCCAGACATTTCATTTTGAAGTAGAGTTTTTCCAGTTGTTTGCTTTCCAGGAAATTTTTTACCAGGGTGGTTTTTCCCACCTGTCTTGGTCCGGCGATGAAGCGCATCTGTCTTCCAAAGAGCTGGTGGAAACAGGTATTTTCCAGGTGTCGTTTAATCATATGACTATTTTAATCATGTAGGTAAAAAAGTCGATTAGGGGAAAAGAATGGAGGTAGTGGAGGAAGGGGAAAGGCACCTGGAACCTTTTTTTTTCTGTTAAATTGATCTAAAATATTTTAAAATAAGTGGATCATCCTCTTTGTTTCTATCGTAGAAGAATACATAATTTCCCCATATTTTGGCTGGAATTCTACTGAAATAGCCGTGTCGAACCATATGCCCCTTTGGGTTGTATATTTCAACCGGATATTTGTTTTCTACGGTAATATTTTTACAAACAGAGAAGACGTAGATTCTTTCACCAGATATCATTATATCAACGATTACATTTTTGCTTCTCTTTATTACCGCCAATATCTTATTAAAAAGTGCTCTATCTTTTGTCAGTTGATAAATAAAATCGTTTCTGAGATAAGAGAAACTGCTTTTAGGTGTATACTCATCATTAATGATCTTCTTCATCTCACTTTCACTAAAACTCCCCATGACTCTTTTTTTATCATACACCTCCAATTTCAAATTCCCATTTTTGTCGTATACCTTGAATTTATAGATTTGAGAGTGTCCAAAAATAATATGCTGTGAATCATTATCAACAATGCATCGGTCTCCATAAAAATCCGAACTCAGTTGTGTGTAAAACACCTCAATCTTCTTTTCTACAAAAGGATATGTGACTATTATTTTTAGTGGATTTAACGTGAAGAGAATTCCATTAAAAGGTAATTTATCCCTATATTGTAATGCCGCAAAAACTCCATTTCTAACTACTTTTACGCCAGTTATCTTTCCCAATGAATTGGAATATAATCTGGCAATTTGAATATCTTTCTTATAATTTCCATCATTATCAAAAATAACAAATCTGCGGGGGTTGGCATCGTAAACGTATAGGTCACCATTGGTGTCGATTGATAGTCTATTTTCCGGGGAATTGGCTCTTGTGGAAAATTCTCCCGGACCTTTTCCATCCCTGCCAAAACGCTTTAAAAATTTTAGGTTTTCATCAAATTTAACGACAAAGCAATCCTTCCCTCCCGACTTCCCGGCAAAAGCAAACACATTGCCTTTATGATCGATGGTTACCGATTTTAAATCAGGTGCAATTATATCTTCCGGAAGGCTGGAAACTGCGACCTTATTTAACTTTATAAATTGGTTGTCTGTTGGATGTGCCCAATCAATACTCACTAGAAAAATCAACATAAATAAGAATATCTTTAAGATAATAGCACCTCCTTTTCCTTCTTTTGAATCTTCCTGGTTTAATCGATCGAAATTCTTCTTTTCATCGTCCATTTTATACACCTATAATAAATTGACACTTGTGATTCCATAGTCACTTACTATCATAAATAAATAAAAAAGTCAAGCATTTGGTCGCCTCACCCAGAAATTCTAATTTTAGCCACATCGTGGCAACGAACAGGTAAAAAAAAGCGGGGACAGGCAAAAAGTGTCCCTGTTTTTCCGTCCCTCCATTCTACGTTGCGTATGAAGGGGATTTTTTCACTTGACAAATGAGACGTCCTGGCATAAGATAAAAATATGCAAAAAAAACAAGGAAGTTCAAACAAATGATCTACCAGAAGCCGAAACGTACTTTTGAGAAATCAGGTTCCGTAAACCCTGAATCATCATACTATGTGCCTTTAGAAAATGTCGTTAACTCCGACAAACAGGATATTAAAACCATGGTTGACATGGGCAGGTACTTTTCTATATTTGCCCCCAGGCAAAGTGGCAAGACAACTTTTTTGAAAAGATTTTGCGGCCAGTTGCATGCAGATCCTACTTATGTCGCCATAATATTGTGTTTCGAGGACTATAAGAATTTGGATAAAACCGATTTTTATTCGGAAATAGAGACGGACTTGTATGACCAATTGATCGATAGGTTAAGAGAGGTACGCTGCGAAAAGACTGAAGCCGTCGAGCAATTTTGTGAAAATCACCGCCTGACAAACCATATTTCTTTCAGGCGGTTGTTCGAGAAATTAAACCGGATCATCCAGTTAAAAAAGATTGTGATCTTCATAGACGAATTCGACGGCATTCCATTAAAGGAATTAGAAAATTTTCTTACTTCATTAAGAAAGTTGTACATCAAATACAAGGATGTAAAGCAAAAGGCTCTTTATTCGATAGGATTGGTGGGAATCAGGAATATAACCAAACTCATTGTCGGAGGAGTATCTCCTTTCAATATCGCCGACCAGGTGGACCTTCCCTTTTTCTCTTTAAAAATGGTCCGCGATCTTTATGCCCAGTATACGACAGAAACCAATCAACCCTTCAAGGCGGAAGCTGTAAAAAAAATTCATGAAGAAACCGGGGGTCAGCCCTGGCTGGTCAACCGGCTGGGCACTATCCTGACTGTTGATATTAAACCGGGAACTATAGACCCTATTGATGAACGAGATGTGGAAAAGGCCATCCAAATGCTGCTGGCTGAAAAAAATGACCACTTTGACAACCTGTATGAGAAAGCCAAACTATACAAAGAAACCTTTGTGGAGATCGTATTCGATAATGTGGAGTACAGCCCTTATCACAAAGATCAGACCTGGTTAGAGCAATATGGCCTGGTAAAAAATAAAAATAGCCGTGCCATTGTCGCCAATAACATCTATAAAACCATTTTTATTAAAATTTTTTTTAGTGAGGTGAAAGCGGGCGAAAAGATATCTGCACAGGAATATATATTACCTGGAAACAAGCTTGATATGGAGAGAATTCTCCTGGATTTCGATCAATATATCGCCCGGATAGGAGTAAGAGCATTTTACCAAAAGGTGAAGGTATCTTCCACCGATCCTTTCGTCGGAAGTGGCAAAAACAAAATTTTGCCGGGGATGAGTAAAGAGATGAAGCCTTACGAGAAAACCGGTCAATTTCTCCTGACTGCCTGGCTTTACCAGTTTGTGAAAGAAGGAGCCGGGGACTTGCGTTATGAAGTGCCCAGCGGGTTGGGAAGAATGGATATTATGTTAAATTATAAGGGAAGGAGATATATAATCGAGACCAAGGTGAATCATCAGGACGATATCACGCATATACTCCGGGAGGGGATCAGTCAGGTGGCGAAAAAATACCTGGCAACCGAGTCTGCCCATGAGGGATACCTGGTAATTTTCGACACCAAAACCCATGCCGGTGCGGTATGCAAACCACGAGAGCACCGGGAAGAGGATAAAAAAGTCACCAGTTTCATTATCGGTATTGGTTACCGGGAGAAATGAGAAATCGATCTGTCCGAAGCACACCCCATTGTTTGGAATTTGGGATTTGGAATTTGGAATTTCCAGACCAGCCAGGTCCTCTCTGATTCTGGCTTGTCCGGATTGTGTAACTTTGTGGCTAATTGTACCAATTATTCACACTGTTTTTGTTCAAACCGGTATTTATGATATAATTTCCATATGGAAGAAAATAAGAAAATTACCCCGATGCTGAAGCAGTACTTTGAGATCAAAAAAGAATTCCCGGATACGATTCTTTTTTTTCGCATGGGCGATTTCTATGAAATGTTTTTTGAAGACGCTAAAACCGCCGCCCCCCTCCTGGAAGTCGTACTGACCACCAGGGATAAAAAAAAAGAAGATGCAGTTCCCATGTGCGGTATCCCTTACCACGCCAGGGACACCTATGCGGCCAAACTGCTGAGAAAAGGCTGTAAAGTTGCCATATGCGAACAAGTCGAAGACCCGGCCCTGGCCAAAGGCCTGGTCAGACGGGAAGTCACCCGTATCCTCACCCCGGGCACGGCCCTGGAAATTGAAGGCGTTGATTCCGAATTGAACAACTTTGTTATTTCCATCTATAAAGATACCCGTACGATTTCCATCGCCTCCATAGACCTGTCGGTTTCGGACTTTGAAGTCAGGAGCTTTGACGCTGACAACCAGGATGCCTTTCTCAATGAATTCTTCCGGAAATTCCCCAGGGAAATCATTATCCCCGAAGACCTTCAACAAGAATTAGAACAAATTATGAAGAAATTCCCTGAGCTTGCGGATGTTTTGATCACCCAATACGAAGCCTTTGAATACAACTATTTTGAATGCGAAGAGGTATTGAAAAATCAATTAAAAATCAACGATATCGAAGGGCTGGGTTTAAAAGGTTATGATTCGGCAGTCAATGCCAGCGGCGTCCTGGTTAAATACCTGAAATCCGTCCGCAAATCAGCCCTGAAAAATGTATCGTCCCTCAGGTTTGTCCCTAAAGAAAATTATCTGATATTGGATTCCACTTCTTTCAGGAACCTTGAGATTTTAACCAATTTACGAACCGGGACTGCCAAAGGCAGTCTTTTTAACGCCATTGATTTTACCATAACGCCTATGGGCAAGCGATTGTTGAAACGATGGTTCACCTACCCGCTGGTGGAAAAAGAAAAAATAGAAAAACGACTGGATGGAGTTGAAGAATTTTCACAAAATTTGATTGCCCGCACCGAAGTGCGAAAAATATTAAAAGGTTTCGGTGATTTAGCAAAGTTAAACTCGAGGATTTCCTTAAATATTGCCCTGCCCACCCACTTATTGGCATTAAAAACTACCCTCAAACAAGTCCCGGTCATAAAAAAAGAAATCGACTCATTAACCTCGGAAATTGTGATCGCTGTATACCGGGATTTGGACCCATTGAATATCGTAGTGGAATCCATTGACCGGGCCATATCCGCTGACCCCTCCAACAATTTAAATGAAGGAAATTATATCAAAACCGGTTACAACAATGAACTGGACGAACTGCGTTCCATCAGTCGTAATGCCAAAGAAGTCATTGCCTCGATGGAAAAGAGCGAGAGAGAAAAAACAGGGATTCCCTCTTTAAAGATTAAATACAATAAAGTATTCGGTTATTTTATCGATGTGACCAATACCCATTTGAAACTGGTGCCTCCCCATTATATTCGCAAGCAGACTTTAGTCAATTCCGAACGGTTTATTACCGATGAATTGAAAACATTGGAAGAAAAGATTTTAAGAGCCCAGGAGCGAATCATTCAAATTGAAAAAGAGCTATACAATGAAGTAGTGCAAGGAATCCAGCAATTTTCCAACCAATTAAATAAAAATGCCTATTTGATTGCCACGTTGGACGTGTTGGCCGCCGGTGGGGAATTGAGCCAGAGAAGGAATTATGTGCGGCCCACCATTACAGAAAAAAATGAAATCACCATCAGGGAAGGCCGACACCCGGTGGTAGAACTCAGTACTGAAAAAGGTTTTATTCCCAATGATACGTTTTCAAATTCCGGTTCGGATCAGATTCTTATTATTACCGGGCCCAATATGGGAGGCAAGTCCACCTACCTGAGGCAAAATGCATTAATCATTATTCTTGCGCAAGCCGGGTATTTTGTCCCGGCTGAAAAAGCCACCATTGGGATATGCGACCGGATTTTTACCCGGATCGGTGCGTCTGATTCTTTAATCGAGGGCAAATCCACCTTCCTGGTGGAGATGATTGAAACCTCTATCATACTAAACAATGCCACCAAGCGGTCGTTGATTTTATTAGATGAAATCGGCAGGGGAACCTCTACTTTTGACGGGTTATCCATTGCCTGGGCCGTGGTGGAGTATTTACATTCCCTGAAAGAGAAACCCAAAACACTTTTTGCTACACATTATCATGAATTGACAGAGCTTTCCGAGATACTTGACCGGGTTAAAAATTACCATATTACTGTCAGGGAGTGGCAGGATAATGTGGTTTTCTTACATAAAATAGCACCAGGTGCAACGGACCAGAGTTTTGGTATTCATGTAGCAAAAATCGCCGGGGTGCCCATGCCGGTGATTGAACGGGCCAAAGATGTCCTGTTAAACCTTGAAAAAAAAGAACTCAACCGCCTG
>CP070627.1:5110148-5115924 GCA_020355945.1 Candidatus Aminicenantota bacterium
AGCGGGCCAAAGAGCTTCCCTCATCCAATATCATTGTATTTGACCTCCACGGTGAATATAAAAGCTTGAATTATGCCAAACATTTACAAATAGCCGGACCCGACGACCTGGGCAATCATGATCCCTCTGTCCTTTTTTTGCCCTATTGGCTTCTTAATGCCGAAGAGATGCAGTCCATGTTTGTAGACAGGAGTGAATTTAGCGCCCACAACCAGGTCATGGTCTTCCAGGAAGCAGTAACAGCAGCCAAAAAAGAAGTTTTGAAAAAAGAAAACAAGACGGAAGTATTGAATTCCTTTACCATTGACAGCCCGGTTCCCTTTTTGCTGGATTCGGTTATTTCAAGAATTGATGATCTTAATACGGAAATGGTCCAGGGTGCTAGAGGTGGCTTAAAGCAAGGAGATTTCTTTGGTCAATTCAGTCGCTTCTTAGTCAGGATAAACAGCAAAATAAACGACAAACGATATGGATTTTTATTCCAGTCATCAAAAGAACTTCATCAATATAACGCACTTTATCAAATCGCAGAAATGTTAATGGGATTTACAGAGAGAGGGAAAAAGAAAAACCAGGTCAAAGTGGTTGATTTCTCCGAAGTACCTGCGGAAATCCTGCCGGTGATTGTAGGACTGGTGGCACGATTGGTCTACCAGGTACAGTTCTGGATGGAGAGTGATAAAAGACAGCCTATTGTATTTGTCTGCGATGAGGCCCACCTTTATCTTCCTCAAAAAGCGGACGCCAATCCTTTGGAAAAACGGGCCCTGGAAAATTTTGAAAAAATTGCCAAAGAGGGTAGAAAGTATGGCGTGGGACTCCTGGTGGTGAGTCAACGTCCATCGGATGTCAGTGAAACGATTCTCAGCCAGTGTAATAATTTTATCGCCTTGCGTCTCACCAATGACAGGGATCAAAGCGTAGTTAAAAAATTATTACCGGACAGCATGGAGGGCTTCACTGAACTGCTTCCCATTCTTGATATCGGGGAGGCCTTGATCGTGGGTGATTCGGTTCTTTTACCCACCCGGGTAAAATTGTCGCCGCCACAACAAAAACCCTTAAGCGCCACTGTTGATTTCTGGGATGAGTGGAGCAAAGAAGATAAAAAATCAGATATCATCCAGGCGGTTGAAAATATGAGAAAACAAAGCCGCCATTAAAAATGAAATGAAACGAAATCGATACGGGATCAATTTTGACCTGGGGGTACCTTTACAATCAAAAGAAGACTTTGAGATTCTCTACATAGAATTGAACCCGGACCAAAAACAGCGGTTTGTAGATTGGATAAACGATGAAAATCAAGATGCAATCATAGTGGCCGGTCAAATCGGGACCGGTAAAACCACGTTTATAGAAAAGGCATTTCAAGAAGCTTCAAGCCAATGTGATATACGAATCGGATTTGATACGGAAGTAACCACTTATGTCCGTGGTGCTTTTTGGGGTTTTTTCCTGGGAAAAATCATCGAATTCGCTCAAAAACAAAAATGTAACCTGGCTGAGTTCCGTTTATCCGAAGACCTTATAAAAATAAATTATGATGATAACGGGCTGGACCAATTGGTAAAAGCGTTATGCGACAGACCCATATCAATATCTGATTTCAATGAGAAAAAGAAGTTATATCACAGCATAGACGAAAATATTGAATTCATAAGCAGGCAATTGGGAGACATTATCGAGCAAATAGAAAATAAAATTAATAGGCCACTTTTTGTTTTTGCCGAAGGTATTGATAAATTCAGTCATTACACGACTGAATATGTGTCTTTAGTAGATTTACTCAATTTCTTAAAAAAATATAAAACCTTATACGAAGCCAATTTATTCCATCTTATATTCCATCTTATAGTTCCTAAACAGAAATGGAATGACAGCAGCAAGATCTTGCTTACCGGGGTATCGGATGAGAAAATTATTGAGGTATTAAAGAAAAGACTTGGGGTTTACAGCCCCTCCCGGGAAAACATGCTGCCCCTTTTATCCCGGCTTTCCGGTGGGAATCTGAGGCAGGCATTGAGACTCCTGGTGGAATATGATTATGCGTTGGGAAAAATGCGAAAAGACACAAAGGAAGCTTTAGACCATGCCTGTCAGAGAGTAAGAGATGACCTATTAAATATCCCGGTAGGGGGGATTGAACCTGAATTATTAAAAGTAGTGAAGAGAGATCAATATATTACTTCCGGAACATTAGACGATTTTGGCAGTCGGGAAGGTTCACAAAACGCGATTTACCAAAACCAGATTATAATTATGGGTGAAGCCAATAAAGAGTTAAAATGGCCCGCCATAGTGAATCCACTGCTGCTGCCAGCGGTAGAAGCACTTAAAGACCTGCCTGAATCTCCTGAAACAAAACTGCTGAGAGAATGGGCTGAAGCTCATGAAATTAGTCCTTTCGGCCTGGAAATAGATGTAACAGCTATAGATAAAAATCAAAAATTTTTCGATATTATTAGCAGTTCACAACAATCCTTTGCTTCACTACACATTACGGAAATCTTTGAAAGTATGGCCGCCTATTTTCTTAACCCCGAAAGAAAAGACAAGATAATTATCGCTTATGAAAATAGAGAATTGGTTCAAGTGGCGAATGATTTCATAGTGGGAAAAGCAGGGACTTTTACCACCGGTAGATTTAAACAGGTTACCATCAGCAAGAAGATGAAAATAAATGCAGTGGAAACGATTTTAAAAGAGTTGAAGAGACCAGGTGAAACCGATGTTTATGACGGTTTCTCATTCTTCTTTGCCAGGAAATTGACAAAAGAAGAACTCATCGTCATGGATCAAAAGCGCGATGAATGGTTAGAGCACAAAATGATCTGGTGGATTCCCTATGATGATCTTAAAGGATATATTAAGTATTGGACTCAACTGCGGCAGTTGACCAGGATTTACCTGCTTGAAGAGGATGTCCTGGGAAACATAACAAAAGATGACATCCAACAAGATTTGGCGCGACTAAAGCACATTCATTTCCCGGAAGAACACAAAATCAATACAAAAGAAAAACTGGAAGCTGTTTTAAAAATTCTTGAGAAGAAATCAAATGGATAAGTCTGAACGTTTATTTTGCCTTTGGAAATTGATGGAGAAGATAGCTTTTCGCCCGGAAAGGAATGAAATAGTGCAGTGGCTTCACTGTTATGGAAAATTCCTGGATCATTTTTGGCAGATTTCCGATTATCCTTTATATAACATTGTGCCACATCATCAAAAGGTAGATGGCCTGGTCCATTATAGTCCCTTAAGATTAAAATATAGGTTTCAACTGGAGTTTTCTCTAAAAAAACATGCTATTTATATTGAATTCGATCAATGCCGCTTACAATTTGGCTACGATGTGAATTACTTTAATGAGTTAGATAGCTGCGAAAAAAAGTGGGGCTTATCCGGACAAAGTAGAAAGATGATAAATAATATTACCGGGGAAGATATTGAAAAAATTTTAGAAGGTAAAGTGGCTCATCCCGCGATTCATCAACATATTGAATATAAAGATTTTCCTCGTTGGATTCGCATTGATACCTCTGCCAAAAACCCTTTTCTTTTTCTTTACCAATTCGCGTTCCAGTTATGCGACTGCTATAATGATTTTAAAGTCAGTGCTGCCAAAAAAGAAGAATTTAAACGGTTGAAAAATCTTTTTTTTGATCATTTTAAAGATTCCAGCCCTAAAAAGGGATATTTTCCCATTTCACCGGGAAAGTTCTTTAATTTATAAAAAAAATGGCCTTTGAAGCATTGGTTAAAATCAGACGGTAATAAGGCGTGAGGATTCTTCTAGTTGGAATATAGTGGACAGGTATTTTATTTGACTGGCACCATTCGTCATTCTTGTGAGGAAATGCAGCACAAACTTGAGGGATGGAAGAATAAGTCTGAGGGATGACCAAACAAAATTGAGGAATGGCAGGGTTCTCCACCTATTATTTCGGTTAAACGAGTTTTTCCACCAGGATGTACTAATTGTCTAATTAACTGTTCCTAATCTGTCCCCTCAATAGGGAGAACCGAAAAATTCAGCTTTTTGGCTGTTTTTATCATATTCCTATCATAGGTACATATTTTGATTTCTGCACCGCAATTATCTTTGAACTCTAAAGCCGTTGCCAGATGTATTGCATCTAAGGCTCTACAAGCTGATAAATCCTCTTTAAGCTTTATATATTCAGCGATATTTTCATCAAAAATCCTGATGTTGACTTCTTCCAATAAATCATATAATTTTTTCTCTTTCAAGGAAAGCCAATTGCTCTCTAAATTATTCTTATTACCCCTGTAAAATCTCCTTAACGTGACCAGGCACTCTGACTCCAATAAAAGTGAACTAACTCTATAATCATAATCTTTCCATATTTTCCCGGATACTTCACTGCTTTCTTCTTCAAAAATAATACTCAGCAAAAAACTTGAATCGATATAAATCACCATAAGCCTAGAATCTGTCTTCTCTAATTTTTTGATAAATGGCTTTCCACTTATCAGTGGGTACTTTTTTTGTGGGTTTTAGTGTATCCACCAGGCTGAAAGATCGATTGGCTCTACGTATTTTATTTTCACTTTTTAATTTATCCAGGTAAGCCTCAATTTTTTGTTTTTTGCTGCCATATTCCATTTCTATCTCTGAAGGCTGCCTGATTTCAGCGATAATTTTATTATGGTTGGTGACAACAACAATTTCACCATTTTTTACCAGGTTTAGATATTGACTTAAATGGGTTTTTAATTCTCTAATTCCTACGCTTTTCATGTTATAATTATAGCCACAGTGACTACTTTTGTCAACATTCCAGGTTTATTTTTTATTTTCTTTACCAAAATCAAAAATCTTTAGGGACAATTTTTATGTTTATCCTCTTTAATATTTTTTTCTCTGCACCAATAAACAACAGTTGATAAGAACCCACAAATCCCGGGGGTGGTATCCAATAAAATACACCCTTTTCAACATCAAGTGTGGAACCCACAGGTAAGGGTCTCAATTGAAGGTCTACCACCTGGTAACCGGTGATTCCTAACACGGGGGCCAGTCCCCGTGCCCCCTCCAAATGAATCTCCAGTGGTTCCATCTCCCTGATCTCAATGGTTATCATGCCATTATCATCCGGGTAAATTTTTTGGGGGTGGACGTTGATATTATATCCTTTTATAACTGCAATGGGATAATCCCTTCGTACATTTCCAGGCATATAAGGGGGTAAGTCCAGGTAAGTGGACGAGTCCAAACAAGGGGGCAAACAAGGGGGCAAGCCCCCTTGTTCCCTTTTAGTGTTAGAGAAATTGATGCTTCCTGTGTTTTGGATGGTAAAATAGCGGCTGCCAATGCCGTCGGTGTTTCCGGCATCATCAACGGCAGTCCACTGGATGGTATGCACCCCATTGTCGTAAGCAGTGGTATCCAGGTAAAAATAACCTGCTGCCCCGTTACTGTTGGCATAACCAGGGAACAATGCAGCGATGTCGGACCTGTAGATATTATAGGTGGGATGACCCAAATTGACACCATCAACATACACATTTATGGTGGAGCCGTTAGTGGGGATGGTGTTGGGCTGCGGGGTAAGCACCCAACCCCAGTTGATAAAACTATGCCCGGAAGCCGTCCCACCCTGGGCAGGTGTATCAATGGCCCCGAAGGGTTTCACTGCATTGGCATTATCACAGTTGATGGTTTTGGAGCCTAATGTCACCTGGTGACCCTCTGCATCAGTGGCTTTGGCATATAAGGTGTAAGTTCCGTTTCCATTGTTGGGTAAGAAGT
>CP070627.1:5116024-5117787 GCA_020355945.1 Candidatus Aminicenantota bacterium
TGAAGGGAAATCCGCACTCTTTGGCATTGCCAGGGCTAAATATAACCTGGGTTCGGATAACTACCTGGGGGTTCTTTATACGGGCCGTCATTTTGAAGGGCAGCGTAACGATGTCGGCGGTATGGACTTCAGCTACCGCTTCTCCAAACACCTACGCGTCGGCATGTCATATCTTCACAGTGCTACACAACAGGAGGAAAGCAGTCCGGTACAACAAGCTGACGGATGGAATGCCATTGTCAGATATGTTAGCCGCCGGCTTATTTTTGCGGCCACTTATGAGCGCTATGGCACTGATTTTTTTATGGCCACGGCCTTACAGAACCGTGTGGGTATCAGCCGGTTCTGGTTGGGAATCGGTCCGTATATTAATGTGAAAATAAAACAAATACCCTGGCTGAAGCGGATTGTACCTTATTTCCATTATGCCCATCTCCATGACCTGGGGACTAAAATGAAGGATATCAGCCGTGTATATGGTTTGTACATGAATTTTAGACCTCGCAGCGAACTCTATCTCGAATACCGGGTGGAAGATGAAGCCTGGAAAGGTATACCATTGAATAAAAATTACTTTATTGTCTACGGATATATGCAACTGTTCAAATGGCTGTATTTAGATAGTTGGGCGTATTTGGGGGAGGAGATTTTCTATGCCGGTGCCCCCCCCTTCGTGGGTAATGAACGGACCGTGTATATCGGTCTTACCCTGGAACCCAGTGCCAAATTAAAAGTGGGCTTTAATTATTCCTATTCTAATTTTAAAGATAAGCAGACGCAGCAAGAGATTTATTCCCTGGACATTTACAATTTGCACACCACTTATCAATTCAATAAGTATTTTTTCCTGCGGGGAATTATCCGCTATGATAGCTTACAGGAGAAATTATTAACGGATTTTCTTGCCTCTTTTACTTTGATTCCCGGCACAGTGGTGCATCTGGGTTACGGCTCTCTTTATTTGAAAAACCAGTGGCAGAATAACCGGTGGGTACCCACACAGGGAGAACTGCTGAGAATGAGAGACGGCCTGTTTTTTAAAGCCAGTTATCTGTGGAGAATCCAGTAATTCAGTGAATCAGTGAATCGCTGAATCAGTGAATCTGTGGTGATAAGGAGTTTAAT
This sequence comes from Candidatus Aminicenantota bacterium, assembly GCA_020355945.1. Next base: position 5,117,150 of record CP070627.1, read on the forward strand.
AGATGACAAATAAGCCCAAACGAAAACTCAAAGATTTAACTCTCTTCGACGTGGGGAAAATAGAAATAAAGGGTAACCGCGTCAAACCAACCAATGATTTTATCCGGTTCAAGAAGGAAGACATCGAGCAGTCCATTGGTTCTTGTTTTGAACAAAAGGTTAAGAAGTATGCGGACAAAGTAGCTGTGAAGTCAGGTGATAAGAGTATCACCTATGGTTTTCTCAACTCTTATGCCAACCGGGTGGCACATGGTGTGCTGCAAGAGTATGATGACCGATGTAAATTGAGTGAGAGTGAGAAAACCAGGTACCAGAGACAGCTTATGCTGCAAGATTGGGGTATTGGTTCCCAGGAAAGATTAAAAAGTACCGCTGTATTTGCAGCCGGGGCAGGTGGGTCAGGTTCTGCGCTGCTCCAGCAATTGGCACTCATTGGTATCGGGACCATAATCGTTTGTGACCACGATGAAGTGGAATTGTCCAATTTAAACCGGCAGATACTGCACGATGAGTCCAGGATCGGGATGAACAAAGCCCTGTCCGCCAAAAAAACATTAAACAAAATAAATCCCCATGTGCAGGTGATTGCTTATCCCGGGAAGATAACCCGGGAAAATATCACTGAACTGGCAGGAGGC
>CP070627.1:5117887-5123703 GCA_020355945.1 Candidatus Aminicenantota bacterium
GATATTTATCAACTGGGGGTGATGATTACTGAAATCCTGTTGGGAGAGTATTGGCAGACGAATGATGAAGAATCGGTTATCAGCGGTATCCAGGGGGTGGATTTTGAAAAAGACTTCCTGGTGACCTTTGCTGTCAATGACATCCATCCATATATCGTTGAAAAAATTAGCAAAGCCACCACCCGGAAAATCAATAAGCGGTATCGCTCTGCCGCGGAATTCAAAAAAGAGATGCATGAGGCCTTGCAGCGTGTGGAAAAACAAGGAAAAAAAATCAAACCAAAGGAGGAAATAAAAAAAAATATCTCTATTTCTTACAAGCGAATCCTGCTATTACTACCGGACCAGGAAGGGATAAAAGGAACCGGGAAAGAAGACGAAAGTGTCAGTATGAAGACGATCGATTATAAAGGGCAAAAGAATATCGATATGGGAACAGCGGACCGAGTTCGGCTCGATTTCAACGGTTTGCAGTTAAGAAAAGCGAAAATCATCGGTACCTCTTTTCTTAGATGTCAACAAGACAATAACTCGATCCTGGTCCAGGTGAATACGGAGGACATCAAAAAAACAGTTCAGCCAATTATGAAGCCTGGTATTATAAGCACACTCAGTCATTTTCTTGGTTCAAGTTTTTTGCGTTCCCGGGGGCAGGGTGGGGGAAATGTGCGTATCGAATTTGACTGCCGGGCAATTCTGTACATTGAAGGCGAAACCCGAAGCGGATCATAAAAAGGCAGGAGCAAATGCAGCGAAAAGTGGAAAAAGTCTTCAAGGCTTTAAGCAAAAAAGGAATGGTGCGGGCTTTTATCGAAACAGACAAAAAAGAATATGTCTATCCGTTGATTACTCGAAATCAACCTAAAAAAACATTGAAAAAAATCTATCTTGTTTTGCTGGGAATGGTTTTCTTGTTGGCGGTGGGAATCACGGCCTTCAATCAATTGGTGAAAGAAAAACCAACAGGAACGGTTTCCCACCGCAGTTCATTGGACCGCCAGGACGGTTATGGGCTGACTCCTCTGCACCATGCGGTGATACGGGCTGATATGGAAACGATTAAAGGCTTAATTGAAAAGGGCGCAGGAATCGATATCCAGGATAATTACGGCTGGACACCCCTTCATTGGGCTGTTTTCAAGCAGGATGAAATGATTTGCCGGTTCCTGGTGCAAACCGGCGCAGCCAAAAACATCACCACCAGTCAATCCTGGTTTAAATTCCCCGCCGGTGTAACGGCCCTGGAAATGGCGAAAATTACTAAAAATAAGGCGCTGCAGGCAATCCTGGCCCCGGGAAAAATCGAAAATAAAAATTTTTGAATTTTTTTATTGACATTAGCGACATTATATATTATAATATAAGAGGTGAATCAACCTCAAAAAGGAGGCAGCGAATGACACGGATATTTAGAGGTTGTGCGTTTGGCATTGTGTTGGTATTGTTGTTGGTATGCGGTGTTGGGGATGGTTACGGCGCGGAGTTTGGAGTAAGGATAGGGACCCAGCGGTTAGAGAGTAATAGTGAATCCTTTCGTCCCAAAGTGGGTTTATTCTATTCTTTTCAACTGGGTAAGAATTTTAATTTACAGCCGGAGATTTACTTATCATATTACACCTATGATTATGCTGGCGTCAGTTTTGCCGGGAGTGCCACCTCCAGGAAGGAGTTAAGGTTTTATGATAATATACGGTACCTGGAAATTCCTGTGTTATTAAAATACAGGATACCGTTGAAGGGAGATTTGCGGCCGGTGGTTACAGCGGGTGGGTATGCAGGGTTTCGTTTGAGTCAGCAGATCCCTGAGGAGGATACGAGGGTTTTCAGCGCGGACTGGTGGGAGGGGTATGAAACCCCGTTAACCCGGGAGTATGCCGGTGTGGAAGGTGGTTTGGTTTTGGGGATTGGTATTGAACACGGCAGCGGGAATACAACGTTAAGTTTTGATGTTCGCTTTAACATCGGTTTGACTACGTTGGCGAAAATATTCAGTAGTTTTCCTACCAGGAATGAGTTCGGGATTTACGCATTGTCATATGACTATACTCAACGGAATCATTCCATGTCCTTCATGGTGGGTCTTAGTTTTTAATAATGAGCAAAGGAGGGAAAGGGGCGGAAAGCAAATTAAGAAAAGTAAAAGGAGGAATAAATGGGAATTATAAAAAAAACATTTAACCTGTGTTTGTTCATGTTAATCATTGTGGTGGTGTTTTCTTTTCCCGGGTGCCAAAATTCTGGGGACGATTCATCTACTATTGTTGAAGCGAATATGATAAAGTCTAACCTGGAACGAAACTTATCACCTACCCTGGAACCAGGCGATTTGACCCAACTGGTTGAAGGTAATACGGCCTTTGCCTTAGATTTTTACCATGAAGCAGCGGGAGAGCCGGGGAATTTCATTTTTTCGCCTCACAGTATTTCTGTGGCTTTTGCCATGACCTATGCGGGAGCCAGGAACAATACCGAAGCTCAAATGGCTCAAACGCTGCATTTTAATCTTCCCCGGGAGCGTTTACATGCGGCGTTTAATGCTTTAGACCTGGCGTTGAACAGCCGGGGTCAAGGCGGGGGAGACAGTGAAGGCACGGATTTCAAACTCCACATCGTAAATGCCGCCTGGGCCCAGGACGGGTATTCCTTCCTGCAGAATTTCCTGGATGTACTGGCGGTTAACTATGGTGCGGGCATGTACATTCTTGATTTTATAACAGACCCGGAAGGCGCACGCCAGACCATCAATAATTGGGTGGCGCAGCAGACCGAAGACAAAATAAAAGACCTGCTGCCCCGGGATGCAATCAACCCGCTTACCCGACTGGTGTTAACCAACGCGATTTATTTTTACGGGGCATGGGCGGTTCCCTTTGATGAGGTTCTGACTGAGAATGGTAATTTTTATCTTGTCGATGGTGATGTAATTTCGGTTCCCATGATGAGCCTTTCCCCGGAAAATAGTGAAACACTTCCTGCCGTGGTTCTTGATGGGTATACAGCGGTGGACCTGCCTTATAAGGGCAGAGAGATCGCCATGTTGATCCTGGTGCCGGACCGGGGTCGGTTCTTTGAATTTGAACAGGCCCTGGATGCAAACCTGGTCGCTCGCACGGTTGATTCACTGGTCCCTTGGGACCTGCGCCTGAAGATGCCAAAGTTTAAGTATGAATCGAAAGTCCAGTTGAAAGAGCCGCTTTCCCGGATGGGAATGCCGGAGGCCTTTGATCCGTACAATGCTGATTTCTCAGGAATGAATGGCCTGAGGGAGTTGTTTATCCAGGATGCTTTTCATAAGGCGTTTATTTCGGTGGATGAAAAAGGTACGGAAGCAGCGGCAGCAACTGCTGTAGTGATAACGCTTACCGGGGCAGGGACTCCTTTTACGGTCATCATTGACAGACCCTTTATCTATCTTATCCGTGATATCGAAACCGGTGCCATCCTGTTTGTCGGACGAGTTATGAACCCGGAAGAATAGGGGACAGGAGGTAACCAATGAAACGGTTTTTTTTGATTTTTATGCTGCTTTTCATGGTTTCCGGTATGGTGTTTTATACGGGATGTAAGAAAAGCGATTTAAACGATCCCCCGGATATGTCAGTGGTAGGTGTTAAGTGGATTCTTGAATCGATTCAATATTCCGCCAGAAACGTGATAACCATCGAGGAAATGTTTTATATCCTGCTTAAAGAGGATTTTAGGGTAGAAATGGAGGTGGATTGTAATTATTGTGCTGGCAGTTATGCATTGGGAAACAATAATTTCATTTTATTTGATTATTCCACCATCGCGTGTACTGAAGCCGACTGCGGAGATGATTCCCTGGACGAAGAATTCCATGAAGCTTTAAATACAGCTTCCAGGTATGAAGTGGATGGCAATAGACTTCGAGTTTATTTTAACAATGAGCAAAGTCAGTTAAATTTTATTGCTGCCCCCGCTGCATTGGGGCCTATTAGTAAAAAGCTTTTGTAGGGGGTCGAGGGGGGCGGTTTTCTCGAAAAGAGCCCCCCTCGTCGCCGAAGGCAAGAAAAGGAGGTAATAAATGAGTAAAAGGTTTTCAAAAATAGTTGTTGTGTTGATGGTATTGGGTTTAAGTGGTGCTTTTGCATCGTTGGTATTGGCAAACCAGCCAGGTGTAAAAGCAGGTTTCCAGGGTATTGAGGGTGCTAAACTGGGTGTTTTTTATGATATAGACCTGGGTGAGACCCTGCAGTTTCAGCCGGGGATTTACTACACCCTGAGAAAGTACAGGGTTCCTCCGCCGGATTGGTATGACACACCGGATGAAAAGATTTACGACACGGTACGGTTTATAGAGATACCGGTGCTGCTGAAGTATAGATTCAATTTAAGAGGTCCTAGCCAACCTTTTTTATTTGGTGGAGGTTATGTGGCTTTCAGGATAAGTGAACAAATGGTTTTTGACAATAGTTTCCCCGGCGGTTTTCGTCAGTATGCCGGTGTAGATGGCGGTGTTGTCCTGGGCGCCGGATTTGAACACGGCCGGGGAAGAATGAAGTTTCACCTTGATTTCCGTGCTAACATCGGGCTCAGCCGGGTACAAAAAGTGGAGCACGGTATGTTCCTATCCAGCTTAAGTCCGCCTATAAAAAATAAGAATCGTTCCCTTTCTATTTTGCTAGGTGTGAGTTTTTAACTTACCCCTCCCATCAGTTTTGCCCATCCATACCGGGTTTTAGTCGTCCATTCGGGGTATTGACCCGCCCGTTCGGGTTTTTACCCAATCTTAATCAAATTTCAAAGTGCTGCCCAAAAATTATTTTGAAGAACCAAAATTTTTATTGCATTTTTGCCGGTTTTCTGTTATATATATGTTTATATGTTTACCTCTGTGTTTCGACGTTCGTAAGGAAATATAAGTAAAATGGTGAAAGGAAACTGTATAATATGAGAGATGTACTTGAAAAGTTAAAATTCGCAGCCTTTGAATTTGTACTGGTCCCTGCAGACACGATTGTTTTCCCGGCATTTAAAGGTAATGTGTTCCGGGGCGCATTGGGAAAAACGCTGAGGAATTTAACTTGTGCTTTTAAAGACAAAGATTGCAAAGATTGTTTGATCAGGGATAAATGCATCTATTCTCGAATTTTTGAAAGTATTCAAACCGGGGGGGAATCCATACTGCAAAAAGTTGAAAAAGCTCCGCATCCTTTTGTGCTCTACGTCCCGGAAAAATATCATCTTGAATACCCGGTGAACAAAAAAATTCACTTTTACCTGGTATTGGTAGGAGAAGCCATAGAATATATTTCCTACTTTATACTGGCTTTCGAGGAAATCGGCAAAAAAGGTATCGGCAAAACCAATACTCCATTCAAATTAGAAGATGTTCTTTGTTCCGGTAAAAGCATCTACAATCCTTTAGAAAAAAGAGTAAACAGGGATTTTCCTATTTTTTCAGGTAGTGGGTTCATGGAGAAAAGGCAAGGGATTCAGTCTATAATTGTTGAAATGGAGACCCCGGTTCGGCTCAAATTCAACAGGAAGTTACAAAAGCATATTACTTTTGAGATTCTTACCCGGAACCTGCTGCGGCGGGTCCAACTGCTGTCGGCTCTTTACTGTGGGGGTCCTTCGAGAGTGGATTTCAAAGACCTCATCGAAAAATCAAAAAAAATAAAAGTGGCTGATTCGAAAATCCATTGAGTAGAGAATACCCGTTTTTCGTATCGCCAGGAGAGAGATATCAGCCTGAGAGGTGTTTCCGGCAGCATTGAATTCACTGGTAACCTCGACCCTTTCATGCCATTACTGGAAATTGGCGAATATCTTCATGTGGGAAAAGGAACTGC
>CP070627.1:5123803-5131093 GCA_020355945.1 Candidatus Aminicenantota bacterium
AAAAATGCGCTGGAGATTTCAAACACCCTTTATGAAAGTGGGCTGGTGATATTTGCTCACCCGGATTTTATCGTACGAACCGTGCATCGAACACTGCCCAATCAACCTTTTTTCCCGGATGATACCTTGTTTACCAACCAGTGGCATTTGCATAACACCGGCCAGGGCAGCGGCAAAACGGATGCGGATGTAGATGCACCCGAAGCCTGGGATTACACACGTGGAAACAGTAATGTAGTGATTGCCGTACTTGATGATGGTATCCAGGTCAATCACCCGGATATTTCGCCTAACATTGTCCCCGGGGGACGAGATTTTACAGCGAATCCCCCGGATAACGATCCCAGTCCGGGTATGGGAGAAAATCACGGCACCTGTGTAACCGGTGTGGCTGCTGCGCGGGGGAATAATAACGCAGGCGTCAGCGGTATTTGCCCGCAATGCGGTATACTACCGATACGCATGCTGGGAGGAAGTGTATCAATCCATGCCCAGGCCTTTGATTATGCGGCAGCTCAAGGGGCGTGGATTATTACCAACAGTTGGGGGTATGACATTGGCACACCCACCACCGATGACGTGGTGGATGCCATAAATGATGCTGCTGTAAACGGTCGAAGCGGGCTCGGAGCGGTGGTATTGTTTGCCATGACCAATACCAATACAGATAATTGTTCCGGTTCCTACCCGGATATTTCTTCACTTACTAATGTGATTGCTGTCAGCCGTTCCACCAATGAAGACCTCCTGGGAGGCGGTGGTTTTGGAACTTGCATGGACCTGGTAGCGCCCACTCGAGATGGGACACTGGGTATCCAGACAACCGATCGAACCGGTGCTGCTGGCTATGTGCCCGGCGACTATTATAACAATTTTGGGGGAACCTCCTCTGCTACACCGCTGGTGGCAGGTATTGCCGGGCTGCTGTTGGATTTGAATCCCAATTTAACTCGCCTCCAGGTGCAGCGCATCCTGGAGCAAACCGCTGAAAAAATCGATCCGACGCATGCCAGCTACAATAGTGCCGGATACAGCAGCAGGGCCGGGTACGGCAGGGTCAATGCCTACCGCGCCGTTGTACCCACAGTGAAAATTTTTGTTTCACCCAAAGAAGTGTCAGTTAATAACCCCTTTACTGTCAAAGTGACTGCCAGTGCTCCTTTTGGTTTAAAAGCCATTTGGTGGTTCGGCAAGGATACCGGGATTCCCGACATTGATAAGGATCACAGGAAAGATGTCAGCGGTGCCGAGCCGGTGTATACCTATATATGGAACAATGTACGTATAAACAAGAAAGGTACCTTTACCCTTGGCGCAGATGCCAGGGATGTGAAGTACCCGACTCCCGGGGATGGCTATCCGCACCAGGCTTCCGAAGGTTCCGGCATTGCCTATACAACGGTAAAAGTTGTGCCCGTCTTTGGTTTGGCATCCGTGGTTTTAACATTTTTGTTGATCCTTGGTGTAATGGTGCGAAGGTCTTTAAAAAAATAAATAACTTATGGTTGTTCAATCCATGTTAAAAGGGTTAACGTTAAGCAGGCAGAACCGGTCAATATTCCGGTTCTGCTTGCTTTTTATTGTTTATTTTGGGATATTCTGTATTGTTTTTCATCTCCACCCGGTCCAGGAAAAAATACTCCGGCCTTATGCGGTGTTAACCGCCCAAATAACCGGCTGGATACTTCAGGGTTTTATGTCGGGTACGCGGGTTCTTGAAAATGTCGTATTCCAGCCCCGGGGTTTTGCCATGATTATCACGGTAAAATGTTTAGGCTTACTCCTGGCAGGATTTTTGATTGCCGTCATCCTGGCCAGCCCATCATCGATGCGAAAAAAAATCATTGGAATCATTTTGGGAACCGGTATCATATTTATGGTGAATCTTCTCAGGCTTATTTCTTTATTTGTGGTGGGAACGTATGCCTCAGGGAGCATTGATTTCGTTCATGATATTCTCTGGGAAGGGATAATGATTGTTCTTACTTTTGGTATCTGGATGAAATGGAGAAAGATGAAATAAGTATTCTCGGATTTATAGGAACTACAGTTTGACCGGTTGGAAAGAGAAAAAATAATTTTTTCTTTTAAAAGTGGTAATAAAGATATCTGCTACGTAACTATTCAGTTTTTGGAAGTAAAATGCAGTTCATGATCGAATAAGCCTCAGGGAGGTGGCCGAAGGACACCGTACGGGCGAATGAGACATGAACTGCATGATAAGTTTTTCCAAAACTGAATAGTTACTCTGCTACCTCTTTAAAATCTCTAAACAGAAAAATTTTCAAAAAAACTCCACATAATTATAGACAATTTCGTCTTTTTCGGTTATATTTAAAGTGTAATTGTATATTTTTCCCGGAGGTAACAACATGCGTTATTTAACAGCATATATTGAGGTAAAAAAAGAAAGGGACAGGTAAAAAAAGAGTATAATTTTACTATGTTTAAATACATTCCAACATTCCATTATTCCGTTATTCCAGGTGGCTTTAAAATTTCCCAATGCCCACCTTTGTCCGGACCTATTCTTTTTAATAACCCTTTTTTCTTCAACGTATCTATATTTTTATCTACAGCGGTGGTGCTAATACCTATGACTTCAGCCATTTTTTTCTTTGAGATCTGCGGGTCCCGATGAATAAAAGTAAAGCTGTGATTTTCTTCATCTAAAACCCCCGCTTGAGTTGTACAAGATCCACAATTTTTGTCAAATGAAAAATTGTTTACCTTCCTGACCAAAATAAGAACCGCTCATTTCAAACAACGCTTGACATCAGAGGACTCCTAATGATATAATCTTTCTCTGGTCGGGTCACAGATAAACGAATATGGCACCGTCCTGCTTTCAGGGTTTAAAATGTATAAGACTATAGTCATATCAGTCATTATGCTGATTTTTCTCTCTTTAGTGCTGTTCAGTGACAATCCTGTTGAAGTGTTGGAAAAGCAACTCGATCATTCCACTGTTTCCGGGATAAAAAAAATCCAGCTTTTAACCCGAATAAGTGAGCTCACCCAGGACAGTGAACCGGTAAAAGCGGTGAAATACGGCAAAGAAGCGTTGGAAATTCTGCAGCAATTGAATGACCCCGCATTGGAGGTTCGAGTTCTTTTATCACTTACCTGGGCCAACCAAAACATTGGCCAATACGAAACAGCATTGGAGTACGGGCATAAGGCTAAAAAACTGGCCCTGGAGATGGGCGATAAACAATCAGGAGGGGTGGTTTCCAATCATATCGCCCGAATTTGTCATCAATTGGGCCTTTTGGATCGATCGTTGGCATATGCGCTGCAGGCCTTGAAATGGTCTGAGAAAGTAAAGGATAAACAAAACGTCGCCGAAGCTTACAAAAATGTCGGCAATGTTTACGACAAGATGAAAAACAGTAAATTAGCATTGACCTATTATCAAAAATCATTGGAAATATGGGAAAACCTGGGAGATAAAAAAGGTATTGCCCGTCTATTGAATAATATCGGCATGATTTACAATAAATATGGCCAGTTCTGGAAAGCCCTGGAATATTATCAAAAAAGCCTGGCCATCGTTGAAGAGCTCAACTGGCAAATGGGACGAGGAGTGGTACTGACCAGTATCGCCAATATTTACTCAGAATTAGGTGAGAACACCCGCTCCCTGGAGTACAGTCTAAAGGCATTGGCAATCGGCAAAAAAATAGGACATAAACGACTGATCGCTGTTCTACTTAGTAATATCGGGGTTGATTATCGTAAATTGGGTCAATATAAAAGAGCCCTCCAATATGCATACCAGGCATTGAATATCGCTAAAGAAATCAAGAATAAAGATATTATCAGGAACTTTTACGAAGAACTTTTCTACATCTACGAGGCCATGAAGGACTATAAACAGGCCTTCTTTTACTTTAAAAAATATAAGACCACCTATGATGAGATATTTTCAGAAGAGTCCCAAAAAAATATTTCCGAATTATGGACGAAATTCAAAACCGAAAAGAAAGAAAAAGAATTGGAACGCCAGAAATTAATACGAAATTTTCTGATTGTGTTATTCCTGTTGGTTCTTATTTTGGCCGGTGTTATTTTCAATCGCTACAGCATTAAAAAGAAAGCCGAACAACGGTTAAAGGAATCAGAGAAGAAACTCCGAGCCATGAATATCTCCAAAGACAAACTTTTTTCCATCATTGCCCATGACCTGGGCAACCCGCTCAACAGCATCCTCCTCAGTTCCGGTTACCTGGAAAAAAAATATCAAACCATGGCGGAAGAGGAGGTGAAAGAGTTCCTCCACCAGATTTATGAATATACCGACCATTTGGCAAAACTGCTGGATAACCTTCTGCAGTGGGCGGTGTCCCAATTAGGGAAATTAGAGGTGGAGCCCGAAACACTGGATTTAAATCAATTAACTGAGGATACGATTGAGCTAATGGAACCATCTGCCCGGGAAAAACACATTCACCTGGTATCCCAAATGAATGAAAACACTTTTGCGTGGGCAGATAAGCGCATGGTGGAGACCATTATGAGAAACCTGGTGTCCAATGCGGTCAAATATAGTTACCAGGAAGGAGATGTGAATATTTCTTCCCAATTAAATGGAGATTTCAGGGAAGTTTCCGTCGCTGATACCGGTGTGGGCATACCTGCGGATAAATTGAACAGCTTGTTTGACACCTATGCCCACAACAGCACCCGGGGTACGGCCGGGGAGAGGGGAATCGGTCTGGGACTGGTATTGTGCAAGGAGTTGGTGGAGAAAAACAGGGGTACCATTCGAGTGGAAAACAATTCCAATAGCGAAACCTTCACAGGTACCCGTGTGATCTTTACACTGCCAATAGACCCTTCTACAAAGGAAGAAAACGCCAAACCGCAGTCCTTCACCACTGATTGATGAGACACTCCAATGAACAATGGATATCACATTCTCATTGTCGAAGATGACAAAATCGCTGGAAAGGCCATCGGCTATCAATTGAAAGACCATGGATATCAATCACATTTCTTTGAAAAAGCGGAAGAAGCCTTGCTGTTTTTTCAACAACACACAGTTGACCTGGTGCTGTTGGATTATAAACTACCGGGCATGAGCGGTGAGGAATTTTTTCTCAAGATAAAAGAAATCAACCCTCTGGTACCGGTTATCTTCATGACCATCATTAACTCGGTGGACAAAGCAGTTCGGTTACTCAAAATGGGTGCCTTTACCTACCTCACTAAGCCGATGCGAATGGATGATTTGTTTCATAATATTAACAACGCATTAGAGAAGGCAGCACTGACAGAGGAAAACCAACGACTCCAGGAGAGTCTCCGCAAAAACTTTTCCTTTGAAAACTATATCTTTAACTCTGAAAATATGCAGCCCATTATGGATAGAACCATACGGGCCGCCAATTCCAATGCAAATATTTTGATAACCGGTGAAAGCGGAACCGGGAAAGATGTCATTGCCAATATCATCCACCAACTTTCCAAAAGAAAAAATAAAAAACTCATTAAAGTGAACCTGGCAGCCTTGCCCGAAACCCTGATCGAAGCCGAATTGTTTGGCGCAGTTAAAGGTGCTTACACCGGCGCGGTGGAAAACCGGAGAGGAAGATTCGAAGAAGCCCAGGACGGCACACTTTTCTTGGATGAAATCGCTGAACTATCTCCTGTCGCCCAGGTGAAGCTGCTGCGGGTGACCCAGGACCGGGAAATCACCCGCCTGGGCTCCAATGAACCAATTAAAGTGGATATCCGATTAATCACCGCTACCAATAAGGACTTACAGAAATTAGTCAGAGAAGAAAAATTCAGGGAAGATTTGTATTACCGGTTAAATGTCATTAACATTACCCTTCCCCCGTTGCGGGAGCGAAAAGAGGACATTCCCCATTTAATCGATTGGTTTATCAAAAAATATAACCAACGAGAAAGCAAACAGGTAAAAGCCATCTCCAGGGAGGCATTAAGTGCCCTGATGAAATACACGTTCCCCGGGAACATCCGGGAATTGGAAAATATTATCGAAAGTTCCCTGGTTTTGGCTAAATCCGATATCCTGGTTTACGATGATCTCCCATTGTTTGTCCACAGTCAAAAAGATTTATGTTTCGATGCCATCATCCGCGATCATCATATGTCCCTACCGGAAAAATTAAATATAATCGAAAAAAATATCCTGGAAAATACCCTAAAAAAGCACAACCATCATCAAACCCGGGCAGCACAAGAATTGGGAATTTCAGAATCCCGTTTAAGATATAAAATACAAACCTATAAATTAGGGAAAGGTTAGCAATCTATTCGCAATTAATTGCGAAAATTCGGGATTTTTGCCGAATATCAAGGGCACACTTGCAGTGTTTTTTCCACCACCATCTTTAATATATGTCGGGGACAAAGGGCTTTTATGTTGATAATAAAAGATTCCCAGGGATTCGATCCATGACTTGCCAGGGTAAAATGAATGAATACCTATGGTTGGAATGAATGTTGCATAAGAAATTTGTATCACTAAAAATACAATAATGAGGAGGTAATATGAATCGTTTAAAAGGATTCATTGTTTTAACGATGTTTGTCTTAACCCTTTTAGGGATGCGACTTTATGCCACTGAGGACGACTTATACCAGGAGTCGTTTCCAGTGACCTTCCCGTGGCAGGAAGAGAATTTGGCTTCTGTGAATGCCACAATGGATGAGTCGGTGTTCACCATCGCCACTGTATCCAACACAGAGAGCACCGGTCACGGAGAAGTCCAATTCAAGGTACTCTGGAATGGCACAACAGATCGTTATCAACTGCTGATCTGGTCTCATTACAGTTACATTCCGGGATACATCGGCTACCGTCAGTGGTTTCAACCTCCAAGCGATAATTACTTTACAGCCTGGCCCAAGAGCGGTGGAGCTCTTCCTGTGGGTTGGCCTCCCACTATCATCGGCATGAACAAGAGCATTCAGCTTATCGATGTAGACGAGGATGGGGACCTTGACGTGTTTCAACTAGTTGAGACTGAGACATCGTCAGAGGTATGGACAGTGTATCTGTACAAGAATAGCAACTAAATTAAACGTGCTTGAAGGAATTTAACCAAAGGTAACCAAAGGGGACAGGCAAAGGCAAGCGCGAAACCGCAGGCTGTGATTTTTGTCTGTCCCCTTTTTTTTTTCAAAAAAAATCATTGGTATTGTTTTGGGAACCGGTATTATAATTATGGTGAATCTTATCAGGCTTATTTCTTTATTTGTGGTGGGAACGTATGCCGCGGACAGCATTGATTTCGTTCATGATATTCTCTGGGAAGG
>CP070627.1:5131193-5158138 GCA_020355945.1 Candidatus Aminicenantota bacterium
CATCCTGATTTTTCCATCATTGTCAAGCACCAGAATCCCTGTGGGGCTGCCCAGGGCAATTCTCAAAAGGAAGCCTTTAAAAAAGCCTTTTCCGGTGATCCCAAATCCGCCTTTGGTGGCATTGTCGGGTTTAATAGACCTTTAGACGGTGAGACCGCAGAAGAGATGAAAAAAATATTTTTCGAGGTGATTGTTGCCCCGGATTATACGGACGAAGCCCTGCAAGCCTTTAAAAAGAAAAAGAACCTGAGGATCATTAAAGTACCGTTGGGATACCGGGAAAAATCCGATATCAAAACCGTTCCCGGTGGATTTGTTTTCCAGGACCGGGACCAGCAATTAAAAAACTATGAAGATTTTGAATTAAAAACCTCACGCCCGCTTACAGCCAGGGAGATCAGTGATGTCCAACTGGGTTGGAAATTGATCAAATTTGTTAAATCCAATGCCATTATTATTGTAAAAGAGGGGATGTTAATTGGTGTAGGTGCGGGTCAGATGAGCCGGGTGGATTCAGTGGATATAGCCATTCGAAAAAGTCAATTCCCAGTAGAAGGATCAGTACTGATATCGGATGCTTTCTTTCCCTTTGCCGATTCCGTAGAGATTGCGGCCAAACACAACATTACCGTCATGGTGGAACCTGGTGGTTCGGTTCGGGACAACGAAGTGATTGAAAAGGCAGAGGAATGCGGTATTTCCCTTCTTTTCACCGGCATGCGCCATTTCCGGCATTAATGCCTCCGGCGGCCGTGACTGCAGGGGGCTCTTTTCGAGAAAACCGCCCCCTGGACCCCCACAAAAGCTTTTGACTAATTTCATCTAATCAAAAGTTTTTGGAGGTGTCGGAACCTTTTTTCAAAAAGGTTCTGACCCGCCGGAGGCTTATCTTCTTAGAGCTTTTAACGCATGAACCACCATTGAAACAGCGACGCCCAAAAGCAAGAGGGCAAAGAAAGCCAACAAGTAATTTTGGGAACGTAAGTTATTCCAGAGCAAGAGCAGCAGGGCGCAGTTGGTCATAACATACATAAAGTACATGGGCCAGCGGGTGAACCAGTTAGCGGTTTTTTTGTTTTTCAGCCAGAGGGTAACCGCTAACAGGGCCAGTGCAGCTAATAGTTGATTAGCAGAGCCAAAAAGGGGCCAGATGGCTTTCCATTGACCGGTCAGCGCTAAACCACCCCCTGCCGCTACCGACACAAAGGTACCGACAAACCGGTTGGTTAACCATTTTCTTTGGCCTCCTACTTTTTTATGTCCAAAGAATTCCTGGAAACTGAACCGGGACAACCGGGTGGCAGTGTCCAGGGTGGTGAGAGCAAAGGCCGATACCGTCAATGCGGCAAAAGATATACCGGTTTCCAGGGGTAACCCCAGTTTGCTCATGAAATTTCCCACGCCGTTGGCAAATAATGCCACCGGTCCCCCACCCCCAGCGGACATGTACCCGTGGTACTGCTGTTGAGTGAGAACGGCAACGGTAATCAAGGCAATGACTGCCAGCAGGGATTCAATCAACATTCCGCCGTAACCAATGGGTTGGGTATCGGTCTCTTTATCCAGTTGTTTCGACGTAGTGCCGGAAGCCACCAGCGAATGAAATCCTGAAATAGCACCACAGGCAACCGTCACAAACAATATGGGAAATAGGTAACCAATATCCTGGGAAAATCCCCTATAAATTTCCAGCCTGACAACAGGATTGGTGACCACGATCCCTAAGAATGCGCCGAAGAGCAACAGATAGAGTAAAAATGAATTCAAGTAGTCACGGGGCTGCAAGAGCACCCAGACCGGGACCACGGACGCGACAAAAATATAGCCCATTAAAATCAAAATCCAGGCTGCCATGGGTAATTGTAATGGGAAAACCATTCCCAAATAGATGCAAAGGAACAATAAGACAATGCCCACCAACGTGCCTGCCACCAGGTTCACTTTTAGTCGATAGATGCTTACTCCAAAGAGCAGGGCCAACAAAATAAACAAGGCGGAAGCGGTGCCTACTTCGGGTTTGGCTTCAAAAGTCCGGGCGACAATCACCAGAAATGCAGCCAGTACCAGCACCAATGTAGCCCAGGCAAACACCAGGAAAAGCTTTTTCCCAAAGGGTCCCACATGTTCTTCAATCACCTTGCCAATGGATTGGGCTTTATGACGAACCGAAGCCACCAGGGCGGAAAAATCATGGACAGCCCCCATAAAAATACCTCCCACAACAATCCACAGGTAAACCGGGCCCCAACCAAACACCGCTGCCGTGATGGGACCAATGATGGGCGCCGCCCCGGCAATGGAAGCGAAATGATGACCCAGTAAAACCACCGACCTGGTGGGTACATAATCCACACCGTCCTTCATCGTATGGGCCGGTGTCTTTTGAGTATTATCCAACTTGAACTTCCGCGCCAGGTACCTACCATAAAAAAGATATCCCATAAAAAAAAGAATCACCGATATGATTAATAAAAAAAGACCGCTGACATTAAACATTATTCTTCACTCCTTATAAATTAAATACTATTTTTACATAAATTCCCGTTATTGTAAACCCTAAACGGACAATCCGGGAATAAAAATTGGCAAGGGGGCAAGCCCCCTTGTTCCCTTCTCATTTTGAATTTTTATTTTTTAGTCCGTGTTTGTCCGTGTTCGTCGCCACTATGTGGCTAAAATTAGAATTGCTGCATAAATTGACATTTTAATTTTTTTATGTTATGGTTATGGATACAAACAAATAAAAATTAAATGATAGAAGAGGTGTAAAATGAATCAGGATCCGGAAATCAATGCCTTGAGTAAAGTAAATGAAACTCTTAAAGGACTTAATCGTGCACAAATAAAACGAATAATCGATTGGATTACAAGTAAATTTGAATTATTGGGAAAAAAACCGGTTATGGATAAAGCTGGTCCCCCTGGAGTTACAGCGAAGCCGGTTGAAACTGCCGAACCCATTGAAAAACCTGTTAAAAAAAGACGCGGCAGACGGCCCAAAAAAGCCCAACCAAAACCTGGACCGGAACAAACAGAAATTAAGGGTTTCATGAAATATGAGACGGTTGAAGATTTATTCTTTGCCTCAAATGTAAGAACCATTGCATCAAAAATTTTACTTGTCGCAGCTTATTTACAAGAGAAACATAATTTTAAAGAATTTAGCAGTTTGGATATTAATTCCAGGCTAAAAAACATAGGACAGGGAGTTCAAAATATTACCACCTCCATCAATTCACTGGTTGATAAAAAACCCCCACTATTAATTCAAACAAGAAAAATGGGTGACAGCAAACAAGCCAAAAGAAAATTCCGGGTAACAGAAGAAGGATTAAGAATTGCCAGAAATTACTTAATCCAACAGTGAGGGACAGGGATAAAGGGTAAACGGATGAGGTATGATTAGATGAAGAAGAAAAAACTATTTGTTGTTGATACGGATAAAAATTTTCAAACCCAGGTGAAATCCCTATGTCCGCCGGACCAGGTAGAGGTGCAATCCTATTCCTCCGGCATGGAAATTTTTTCTTTAATTGGCAAGGAAAAACCATACCTGGTATTGGTAAATCTTGAGGTCCCGGATATCAATGATTTTGTTATGTATGACCTGTTAAAAAAAACCAATGACAATTCAATACCTGTGGTGGTTACCTATTTAAATCAATCGGAAAAGGAACTGCAACCGTACAAAAAACTAAAATTCCAGGCAAAAGGTTATTACAAAAAGCCCATTTCCAATGATGATCTTTACGGTATATTGGAAAACTACCTGGAATTGCAGGAAGAAGAAGAAGATGATGACAATGAGTTCTCGGATGCCAACATCGATCGACTGGTGCGGGGTGAATTGGTGGAAACCGGACTTAAAGATGAATTTAATGCATCGGAGCTCCTGGAAGTTCCCGATGAAGAACCTGACATTAAAGCAGATACCAAAGAACTGGAGGCAGATGAACAAAAAAAGAAAACCAGCAGAATGGAGATAGAACTCAAAAATCAGATCATCTCCCTTGAACGGCAAAATGAGTTCTTAAGAAGCGAAAACAAAGAACTGTCTATTGCTATCGAATCTATAAAAGCTGAGATGGAAAAACAGGATTCACAGTTCCAACAACTGAAGTCACAATTGCAGGAAAAGACAGCAGAGCATGAAGCATATTCGGATTTGACACAAAAATTACAAACAGTGGAAAAAGAAAATTCCAGTCTGAAACTCCAGATAAACCACCATCTCACGGTCCTGGAGAATCTGAATAAGGAAATGGATGAGGTGCGTAATGGAGTGAATTTTTATAAAAACCGCTTGCAAGAGCTGGGAGAACTCCTCCACAACGCCCTGACATTGACTCAAACCGAAAACCAATCATAGAAAATTTCAAATTTATCCATAAGGAGGAATGTAAAGAATGATGAAAAAAACAGCGTTCATGATTACATCAGGAATTCTCGCAGCCATGTTTTTGTGGTTACCCCATTCGTTGGTGCAGGCCTGTACCAACTATCTGATCACCAAAGGGGCGTCTGCGGATGGTTCCACTATGATTACTTATGCTGCCGATGCCCATGTACTCTATGGGGAACTCTATTACACCCCGGCTCAAGATCACATGGAAGGCAGCATGCTTGACATTTATGAGTGGGATACGAACAAATACCTGGGAAAGATAAAACAGGTTCCCCATACCTATGCGGTGGTGGGTTTAATGAATGAGCACCAGGTAGCTGTAGGTGAGACCACCTGGGGTGGTCGAAAAGAATTGAGAGACCCCAAAGCAATTATGGATTATGGCAGTTTGATGTTTATTGCCTTGCAGCGGGCTAAGACCGCGCGGGAAGCCATAAAAGTCATGACCCACCTGGTGGCAGAGTACGGTTATGCCAGCTCCGGTGAGTCCTTTTCCATATCCGATCCCAATGAAGTCTGGTTCATGGATCTGATCTCCAAAGGCCCGGATAACAAGGGAGCGGTCTGGGTGGCCCGCCGTATACCTGACGGTTATATCTGTGCCCATGCCAACCAGGCCAGGATTCGCCAATTCCCCTTGAATGACCCGAAAAACTGCCTCTATGCCAAAGATGTTATCTCCTTTGCCAGGGAAAAGAAATACTTTGAAGGGAAAGATGAAGATTTCAGTTTTGTCGATGCTTATGCACCCCTGGACTTTGGAGCGCTGCGGTTCTGTGAAGCCAGGGTCTGGAGCATGTTCCGGCGGACGGTAAAAGACCCCAAAACCATGGACCAATACCTGGACTATGTCAAAGGCGATCCCAAAGCAAAACCCGTACCCTTTTGGATCAAACCCTATAAAAAACTCTCGGTTCGAGACCTCATGGAATTGATGAGGGATCATTTTGAAGGCACTGCCCTGGATATGACCAAAGATGTAGGTGCCGGTCCTTTTCGCCTCCCCTATCGTTGGCGGCCTTTAACCTGGCAGTTAGAAGATAAAGAAGATGCACCCAGGTACTGCAATGAACGTGCCGTATCCACCCAGCAAACCGGTTTTTCCTTTGTGGCTCAAGCCCGTTCCTGGCTGCCCGGTCCGATTGGAGGTATTTTTTGGATTGGTGTGGATGACACCTATAGTACTGTCTACGTCCCCATGTACTGCGGCATCCGCCAGGTCCCCAAAAGTTATGCCGTCGGTACCGGGTCCTTTACCGAATTCACCTGGGAATCAGCCTGGTGGGTGTTTAATTTCGTAGCCAATTTCGCCTACTCCCGCTACTGTGATATGATTAAAGATATCCAGGTGGTGCAAAGGGAATTGGAAGGAAAATTCCTGGCGGTACAGCCGGAAATCGAACAAGCTGCCCTCAACTTGTACAAACAATCCCCGGAATTGGCCAGGGAGTATCTCACCGCCTATTCGGTAAGAGAAGGCAACGCCGTGGTCAAACGCTGGAAAAGATTGGGAGAATTCTTGCTCTATAAATACCTGGATGGCAATTTAAAAGTGATAAAAACCAACGGACAAATCGAAGTGACCCACCCGGGGTACCCCAAAGAATGGTACAAACGAATTGTTGAAGAAACCGGCGATCATTTTAAAGTCAAAGAAGAGAAAAAAGAAGAATCCCACTAGGAGCTTATCCGAGAATATAGGTTTTGGAATTGCTGCGAGTTTTTAATTTTTGTTGACAAACCGGGGGATTTTCGTTATTATTACTGTATGAAGAAAAAAATGAAAAAATTACTGACAGGCTGGATTATATTACTCTTGCTGATGACTTTCACTACTACTTCCCGGGCTCAAACAGGGTTTACCCAAAAAGACCGGGATTTATTGATCCAATTGAATACCAGGGTTAATGAAATGGAAAAACGATTTGAGCAGCGGTTTGAACAAGTTGATAAACGGTTTGCGGAACTGCGTGCAGATATGAATAACCGGTTTGGAGAGATGATGACTTACATCGCGATTTTGGCCGCTCTTTTCGCTGCAATAACCGTAGGGACCATCAGTTTTGCCTTGTGGGACAGGAAAACCATGATAAGGCCTTTTGAAACAAAAGTCTCAGAACTGGATAAAAGAATCACAGCAAACCGGGAAAAGTATGAAAACCTTATCCCTGTTTTAAAAGAATATGCAAAAAAAAATAAGAAATTTGCCGATATCATCCAACCATACAATTTATTTTAAGAATCCAATCCCCTAGAATTCGATTTTTGCACCCAATCTCACTAGCCGGGGCGGAACAATAGCTAAATCCTCTCCGAAATCCAGGTACGGGTTGCTGGAATCCAGGTATTCCTCTACAACAGTATTGTCATTGAACAGGTTAAAGATATCGGTAAAAAGTTTTAATTGTACTTTACCCAGTTTGAATGCTTTTTGCACCCTGAGATCAAGGATGTTTATCGCCGGATATCCATTGGCGCCTCTTTTTTCTGCCTTAATGGTCTCTGTAAGCTGGTTCAATTCAAGGCCCAGGAAGCTGCTGGTGATTGCCCGGGTCCAGCGTTGGCCGGCCAGGTGCCTGAAATAACCACCGATATGAATTCCCCATGGTCCTTTTACCAACCCGGTGATTTTAACCTGATGCCGTCTTTCATAAGGAAACCGGCCTTCAGCATTGATATGAGCATTGGGATTTACCCACAAGTTGGATGTGCCTAAAGACTGACTGCCATCTATACCATCCCGATTTAACCCGATCAAGCCCCTGGAGTTGGCGTAAACGTAAGAGGCATTTAATGACCATCCATGCGAATATCTCTTGTTCAATGTGACTTCCACACCGTCATATTTTCTTTCCGCACCCGGTGGATTAACAATATATTGTTCGGGGACCCGTGAGGCATAGAGATTATTGTAAAAAGTCACGGTCTTGCCGTCATAGGGATCGATGGTCTGGATTTCTCCCCAATCCCGCCATACCAATTCATTGTTTTCCATGAGGGCATCGATATCCAGGGAAAAAGCATCTACAATGTGGATCAGGTTTTTGTCCCATTTTTTGATGTAACGAATACCCAAAGACCAATCTTCCCCCATTTCTCTTTGAAAACCAACCGTTAATTCCCTGGCAGTGGAAGCCACCAGGTCATGATCGCCATAACCCACCTTTGTAGCACCGGGTCTGGTCAGGCTCTGCGATATTTGAACGAAAGTATATCCATAAAATACGTCCATCCAATAATACCAACCGTTGGGATGGGCCAGGTTCACCCACTGGATGGTATTGGGCATCACATAACTGGCCCATGAAGCCTTAAACAAAGTGGAACCGTCGGCAAAAATATCATAAATGAATCCCAACCGGGGTGAGAGATTTTTCCACTTCATTGGCGTAATACTTTCAAAAATGCGTCGATCCACGAATATGCCCCAGGGATTAAATATCGGGAGTTCATCCTGGTTCTGGGCCGGCCAGATAATGCTGTTATAATCAAAACGCAGACCGAGATTCAAGGTTAAATTCCCGGTCACATTCCAGGTATCATTGATAAATAGGGAATAATTCAGCATATTTTCTTTGCGGTCGAAAGACTTAATATGAAATCCATAATAGATACCGCTGCCCCCGAGGAATTCCGGCCAATTGAATTGCCAGACTATATTGGTCCTGGGGTCGGGATTGGTTTCCAAAATCCACCTGGTTTTAGCTATCTGCAGCTCGCCGCCTAGCTTGAGTTCATGGGCACCAGCCAGGTCATCAATAAATGTAGTGGCATCAAGGTTGAGCTGGTATCGGTCTCTCTGGTAATCATCCCGATTCCGCCAGTTGGTCCCGGTCTGGAAACCCGTCAGCCAGTCATGGTGCTGGACCCCGGGTGATTTGCTGTGGAGATTCATATTAAACTTAATAAAGGCAAATTTCAGGTTGGCATACATATTGGCGCCAAAGGTTTTGGCCCATTGCGCATTAAACACATGGGTGGGGGTCTCTTGCGTACGCGTGGTATCTTCATTGTAATACCTGCTGGCATCTCGATGATTGGACCTTAAATCAGAGTAATTATAAGAAAAAATAAACTTATCCGCCCGGGAAGGCTGATAAGTGAATTTAATATAAGGGAAATATTCCTTTTGATCCGGGGGAATCGATTCTTCCGGGGGTTTGTCATGGGGATAACCAGGGACATACTCTTCCTTTGAAATCATGCTGAGATTCCCGAAAAACCAGAGTTTGTTCTTGATAATCGGCCCTCCCAGGGTAAAGCCAGGCTCTAATTGAAATTTCCGCCCGGTTTTTTCCGGCTGATCGAGGTCATAAAGGTCAGTCCCTTTGGTATTATCGGCTTGCAGGCTTTCATGATCGTAATAGAACACAGCGGAACCACTGAACCTGTTGCCGCCGGATTTGGTCACCACATTAAGAACAGCTCCTTTAACGCTGCCGTATTCCGCGGATAAACCACCGGTTTGCACCGCAACTTCTTCCATGGTATCCATAGCAAAGGTAACATATTCGGTGCCGGTGACCGGGTCACCCATATTCACCCCGTCCAGGTTATAGGAATTTTCCATTTCACCGCTGCCATGGGCTGTATTTCCTGTAATACCCGGGGTTAGATTAAAATAATCCATCACTGTACGCCCCGGTGTGGGAATCATTTCCAGTAATTCATTATCCAGGCTGGCTACGCCTGTGGTTTTTTGACGATCGATAAAGGGATATTTTCCCTGGACAACAATATGTTCTTCAAGGCTCTTCAAAGTCATACCCACGTCCACGGTTGATGTTTTACCGACATTCACGAAGATACCTTTCCGAATCACTGTATTCATGCCTTCCAGTTGGAAGGTTAACCGGTATTCTCCGGGGGCGAGCCCCGGGAAACGATATACACCATTGGTATTGGTTATTGCAGTCAATTGCGGTACCACCAGGGCAGGCGATGCCAGCATAACCAAAACGCCCGGCAGCAGCACTTCATCCGGGCCCGTCACTGTCCCCTTGATCGTACCTGTCTGACCGGTCTGCCCAAATCCCATTGAAACAATAAAAAATGTTACCCACAAAAATATTAAAAATTTTTTCATCATCGTAATAGCCTCTATACTTTTTAAATTTTTTAATAAAGTGATTGAGACATTTAACATAGCAAGACATATACCAATGGCCAAAAGATTGATATAATAAAGCTCTTCATTTAATTCAATTTTAATAAATTCAAAAGTTTGAATTTTAATTCAATAATTTGGAAACCGTGGGTTCGACATTTTCTTTTTATAAAGTTGCTAGATGTACAACCTTTTTAAGAATGTGCAACTTTAGTTGTACGTTTTTTACAATTAAATTTAGTACCAAAAATACAACTAAATGTGTATTGACATTGTCTATTATTTTGTTAATATAGAGAATTATTTTAAGAATAAAATTATAACCAAATAAAAGGAGGTTAACATGAGAGGTTTTATTTTAAGGTTAATGATTGGGTGCCTGGTATTAAGCCTGGCAACCCTAGGCTTGTTTGGTCAGGCAGCCCAGCCTGAAGTCTCCCTGGACGATCATCCGTCTAATACAAATGTAAAGCCGTTTGGGCCGTGGAGTCCGGGAGCACCGTGGGTTACACCTTATATGAGCGCGGAGGATGAATTTGGTTTGGGCCTTCCAGCCTCTGTGGCACTTTTTTTAGGTCCTTCACCCTCACTACCGCTGGGACCATTTAACGATTCCGACATTCTTGTTCCTGGTCCTGCGCTGCTTATTTCATTTCCACCGCCGCCTTTTTACATGGACGCCATCAGTTGTGACCACAGTCCCATGGTCCCTTGCGGAGGCGGTTTATTCGTACGTTTCAGTGTTGACCGGGCCACGGGTGGTGTGACTCCTTGTGCACTTCCTCCGGCGACACCGGTTCCACCTTATGATG
Organism: Candidatus Aminicenantota bacterium; assembly: GCA_020355945.1. The sequence continues at coordinate 5,141,518 of CP070627.1, forward strand.
CCACTTATCTGCAGGCGTGGAACAACGAACAACCTGCGGATATCTACCGGACCGACCGGCCGTATGCGCATGTGGGTAATTTCACCGGTGGGCCTACCTTCACCTTACCCCCACCTATTCCATGGGGGCCGCCAGGGCCGCCAACGGCTCCTTATACTTATTTTTATGGTGGCCCGATTAACGCTGCCAATGGTTTCAGCGTGGCCAATGGTTATCCCTTCAATGGTCCCGCCGGAACCGGGACCACCTCAGGTCCGCCTGTTGCTCACAACCAATTGATGTGGGACCACCTGGCACCGTTTGGTTTTTTACCTGGTCCCATTACCCCCCCGCCGCCGCCAAATCAACCGCAATATCCACCGATTACCCCGGGTTCCCACGACAACATCGATGCCTTCAACGAATGGCCGGTTTCAATTCTTGATTCTACTAATCCTAATAATTTCTTTGCCCTTCACCCTGCTTCTGCGATTCCAATGGGCTTTTCGCCGGCAGACATTTTTATATGCCCCAATCCACCCGGGATTGGCATCCCCCCGGCAGTGCTTCATGTACCGGCATGGCAGATGGGACTGGACACCTTTGGAGCCGGTACTGACAGCATCGATGGTCTTGCCTTTTGGGATAATAATATACGGGGAACACTGGAGCCGGGAACCGACTATGTGGCCTTTTCCCTGGCCCCGGGTTCGGCTACACTAACGAACTTGGCGGCTGCCGGCTTTCAAGTAAGTGCTGCTTCAGTTTTTGTTAGTGATTTCCAGACTTATATCCCCCCCCTACCGGCACCTCAAGTGCCCACCGGCTATTTCTACCTGTGGCTGTATGCCACCGATATGGGGGTGGGAAATCTCCCGAATGTCGCTTCAGTCCCGCCTGGACCACTACCGGTTATTAACCCGGAAGATATCAATATCGACGGATTGGATTTAACCATCGACCCGGAGCCAGTGCCTTATATTAACCCAATCACAAAGCCAATTACAGACCCGGGCACCAAAAAGTAATACCTGGAAAAACACGTAACACAAAGTAATTCAAGGGGGCAAGTCTTGCCTTGCTTCAAGGGAAGACTTGCCCCTAACCTTTAAGAAAGGCTTTTTCAATTAAATAACAAAAATTCCTTAAAAAACAAAATTAAAATAACCAGATACAAGGAGGTTAACATGAGAGGTTTTATTTTAAGGTTAATGATTGGGTGCCTGGTATTAAGCCTGGGAACCCTAGGCTTGTTTAGTCAGGTAATACCCGCGCCCGCGCCTGAGGTTTCCCTGGATGATTATCCGGCCTGGGCGAATAATGGGCCGGTGGTACCACCGTATGGTAGTGCAGAGAATGAGTGGGGTCAGGTCAATGCGGCATTTTTGGCAGGTTTTATCGGCCCTTCACCGACATTAGGTCCGGTTACGGGATTTTTTGATTCGGACATCCTGATTCCCGGTCCGGCGCCGCTTATTTCATTTCCACCGCCGCCTTTTTATGTGGATGCCATCAGTTGTGACCACAGCCAGATGCCGCCCTGTCCGGGAGGTTTATTCGTCCGCTTCAGTGTTGACCGGCCCACGGGTGGTGTAAGTACCGCCGATGCCAGTTATCGACAGGCGATGAGAAACGAACAACCTGCGGATATCTACCGGACCGACCGGCCGTATACGCATGTGGGTAATTTTGTTCCCCTTGCTCCACCTGCGGGTCCGCCGTGGTATTACGGAGGCTTTCTTCCTACTGCCGGAAGCGGTGCCGGAGCCGGTGCGTTCAATCAATTGATGTTTGACCATTTTGGGACTTTCGGGTTTTTCCCTCCCCCGCCATGTCCTGCGATTGGCGCGGGTACCCATGACAACGTCGATGCCTTCAACGAATGGCCGGTTTCAATTCTTGATCCCACTAATCTTAATAATTTCTTTGCCCTCCACCCTGCGTCCGCTTTCCTATTGGGCTTTTCAGCAGCCGATATTTTCATCTGCGCCAATCCACCCGGGCTTTACTGGCCAACACCACCACCAGGACCTTCAGTGCCTTTTGTACCGGCATTGCAGATGGGACTTGACACCTTTGGAATTAATACCGACAGTATTGATGGTCTTGCGTTTTGGGATATGGGTATACCAGGACTACTGGAGCCGGGAATCGACTTTGCGGCCTTCTCCCTGGCCCCGGGTTCGGCAACACTGGCAACCCTGGCTGCCATGGGCCTTCCAGTGACTGCTGCCGATGTTTTCCTGACTGATTTCCAGATCAATCCGGCAACCGGCTTTGGCTATTTCTACACCTGGCTCATTGCCGGCGATTTAGGGGTGGGAAATAACCCCAATGTTCTCACACCCCCGGGTCCATTACCGGTTATTCCGAATGTAGATATCAATGTCGACGCCCTAGATTTAACCATTGACCCGGAGCCAGTGCCTTATATTAATCCCATCACAAAACCAATTACAGACCCGGGCACCAAAAAGTAAAACGTAACCCATTCACTCAATGATGAAAAGGGGGCAAGTCTTGCTTTGCTTCAAAGTAAGAGTTGACCCCTTATCTTTTTCATTTCATTTCTTCGTGCCCTTCGTGTCCTTCGTGGTAAAATTAGAATTCCTGCAAGAATGTTAATAAATTTGACATTTTCTTTGTTTTAGGGTAAAACGTTAACTTAAATTAACAACGATTCAATTTTCACGAAGCTATTCTTGGTTGATAACCGATATCATAAGGAGTGAAACACCGGATGGCACGATATAAAAAAGCTCAATACAAACGTAAAAAAATGAAAGATTATCCCGACGTTGACCGTCCCAGGGAGAAAATGATCAGGAGAGGGGCAAAATCACTGTCCATCCTGGAATTGATGGCTGTGATGGTGGGAAGCGGTAACGTGGCTGTAGAAGTGTATGATATCGCCAAAGACCTGGCCAGGTTAGTGGAAGATGAATTTCACCAACTCACCGTGGATAAACTCCAGTCGGTCAACGGTATCGGTAAGGCAAAAGCCTGCCAGATCATGGCTGCCATTGAATTCTCCAGGCGTTTCCTGGTAAAAAAAATTATTAAAATAAACGATTACCACGATGTGCTCCCATTGGTAGAAGATTTAAGAGATAAAAAACAGGAGTACTTTCTAACCCTTACACTGGACGGCGCCCATAACCTGATTGAAAAACGAACCATTTTTATCGGTACCTTGAACGAATCCCTGGTACATCCCCGGGAGATATTTGCCGATGCCATTACTGACCGCGCTGCGGCCATTATCTTTGTGCATAACCACACCTCCACCGACGTTACCCCCAGTGAAGCAGACATCCAGGTCACCCAACGTTTGAAGGAAGTGGCGGAAACAATGGGTATCGAGGTGCTGGACCATATTATTGTCACCCATACCAAAAATTTCAGCTTCAAAAACAACGGACTCCTCCACAACAGGTAGAACAATCGTGTCGAAACGAACTTGCGCAGCATATAGGCTCGTACTATCCTCGCCCAGGGGTTAATTACTCAAAATTTCATTTAATTTCGTGGATAAGGTGTTCATACTAAAAGGCTTTTGAATAAAACCACGGCAGCCCTTTTTCATCATTTCGCTGGCATTGTCGTCAAAGCTGTATCCGCTTGAAATGAGAACTTTTATACCCGGATCGATCCCCTTTAAACTGTCATATATGACTGTACCATCCATCTCTGGCATAATAATGTCCAGGATAATCAAGTCAATGTTATCCCGGTTTTCTTTAAATACCCGGATGGCTTCTTTTCCATTGTTGGCTGTTTTAACCTCAAATCCCATTCTTTGAAGCATTTGCTTACCAACATCCAGGATGATATCCTCGTCATCTACCAATAGGATCGTCCCTGCACCCGATAATAATTTTGTGGATGCCTGTTTGGTTAAGGCTAAGGGTACTTTCTTTTCAGATGCAGGGAGGTAAATGTAAAACGTGGTTCCCTTACCTTTTTCGCTTTCGATATCGATGATACCGTCATGGTTTCTAATGATACCATAAGCGGAAGCCAATCCCAGACCCGTTCCTCTTCCTATCTCTTTAGTAGTAAAAAACGGGTCGAATATTCGCTGCCGAATCTCATCATCTATACCGATGCCGGTGTCAGTAATGGATATTTTCACATATTTACCCGGTTTAACATCATGTGATTTTGCATCGCGCTTTTTCAGCATGGTATTTCCTGTTTCAATATGTAATTCACCACCCCTGGGCATGGCCTGCCAGGCATTGATATAAATGTTTAAAAATACCTGTTCGATCTGCCCGGCATCGACCTCTACAGTCCAGATGTTTTCCTGGAATTTGGTGAAAATTTTGATCTCTTTCCTGGTTCGGCCAAACATGCTTGAGGTTTTTTCTATAATTTCATTCAAATTGGTTGGATTGACTTCATATTTACCACTCCTGGCAAACCCCAATAACTGTTTGGTCAGGTTGGCGCCGCTCTGCACGTATTGATCGATTTGTTTAAGCTTTTTGTGATCGGGATGCCCAGGGGTAAAATTGTCCAACATCAATGATATATTACCCTGGATTCCCATGAGTAAATTATTAAAGTCATGAGCGATGCCACCGGCTAGAGTACCTATACTCTGCATCTTTTGGGCAAGTTGCAGTTGGGCTTCCAGCTTCTTTTGTTGGGTAATGTCTCTAAGAAAATTCAACGCCGCCGGTCGTCCTTCCCAGCGAATAAGAACATGGTTAATGCTCACAAAAAATTCCTGGCCGGATTTGCTGATAACTCGAACCGAATAACTACCGGGAATTTCTTCCTTTTTTATTTTCTTGTACCTATCCCGTAATTTACTCCTGTCTTCCGGGTGAATTAAATTGAGAAACGGGATGGCGGTCAATTCCTGGGGAGAATAACCTGAAATTCTAAAAATAGGCGGATTTGCAAACTTAATCACTTCATCCTGGACAATAAAAATACCGTCATTGGCATGGTCCACCAAAAGGCGATATTTCTCTTCAGACTCCCTCAGGGCTTCCTCTGCCTGTTTCCGTTCACTGATTTCCATTTTAAGCTCTTTATTCGCTTCCTTCAACTCCAGGGTACGTTCTTCCACCATGGTTTCAAGTTGTTCCTGGTGTTTTTTTAGTTCTTGTTCCACCTTTTTTCTTTCTAATATTTCAGCTTCAAGTTTTTTATTCATTCGTTCAGCTTTGTCTTTGGCTTCCGACAAATAGTTAACCAGGCTTTTATTTTCAAATCCAAGCTCCAGGGAGGTCTTCAACATGTTGTGACTGCGTATTGCCGTCACTGTCATCAGGAGGGCAAACAGCGTAGACATCACCCCCATGATGAAATGAATGTTATCGCCAATACTGAAGAATCTTATAATGATAGGAAGGAGTGCCGGGATGCTGTAAGCAAAATAAGCCATTTTTAGGGCTGAAAACGCGGATGTGGCCCCAGCTACCATTCCTCCCAACACAAAAGCCGGAAAAATTTGCCGGGCCAGGTCCTGCCCGGGAAACAAAAAAATACCCACCGCTCCCCAGACAATACCGGAAATCCCAAGCCCGATGACGAACCAGGTGCCCCAACGGCGGGATTGCAGGGACTCTGAAGGTGTACGAAGATATTTATAGATATATATACCCCTGACCAGCGTGATCACGAATAATAACGAAACCCATGTCAATATAACCGCAGGGGAAATCACGGGCCATTGAATGAAACTTAAAAGGCCTGCATTCACTAATGTGGCAATTATTCCCACAGGTCCGCGCTCATAAAGCTGCCGCACTTGATTAATATATAATCGATTTTTTTCCCCGGTATCCACGCTGTTTTTGAGATGATTTGCACTCTCCTTCATTTTCACCGTAATCCTTATCCCATATATATTATTCTAATCAATACCCGGTTTTGACATCCGGAGCACAAGCTCTAATGCTTAATGCTATTCATATTTTATCAGAAAAAAGATAAATTTTCAATCCGCTGGGGGTAAAAATTAAAAAAAGCAAGGATTTTAAAAGTTTTCCTATTTAAAGTATTGCACTTTCGTTTTGAGTGTTGTATTATAAGAAGACATGAAAAAAATGACATTATTTATTATACTGTTCGGTCTGTCATTCCAGGGTTTTTCCATCGTCCCGGGTTATTACGGTGCCCGGTCCCTATCCCTGGGATACGCATCCACTGCGTTTAATTACGATATCAACTCCATTTTTTTGAACCCTGCCATTTTATCCACTATTAACTACACCTTATATGGATACCAATATCAACAGAGTTACATGGATTACAAGAACTTCGCCCAAGATTTGAGCGAAGTTCTGGAATACAATTTAAAAGATTTCGAAAATCTCGGGCAAAGCGATAAAACCATCCTGTTTTCAAATTTAAAGGAACTCTTCCAATCAAAGGTGGGTATTTCCGGTTTTCGCTCCAATCTCCCCGGTTATATAACCAGGAACTTCGGACTATCTTTCTCTGTTATCAATACAGCGATTGTCAACCCGGTGAACCCCGGGGGCGATTTTTTTGATCAAGCGGTGGAAAATGTCTCCAATGCGGATATCGCCTCCCTGGAAATGAACTTTATCGGGCTTAAATATAAGAAAATTTCCCTTTCTTACTCCATGGATTTTCACAAATCCTTCAGTCTGGGTATCACCTTGAATTACCTGAACGGCAAAGTCACTGAATTTAAAGGAACGCTTGTGGATGATATATTCACAGCGGATGCCGAATGCAAAGATTACCTTGAATATAGTTGGGACAGTGCAGAGGATAAATTCTCAAAAATGGTGGCTGATGCCGGGATCGTGGTGAACCTGGGAAAATTTTTTAATGTGGGTCTGGTGTACAGGAATTTTGGCGCTGCCAAAATCAATACCCCGGAGCGACAAATTGCCCTGAGTAAGCGGGTAATTGCCGGTTTGGCTTTCAAACCCAACATGCAGTGGGGGATTTATGTGGATATGGATTTGAAAAAATCCGATCTCCTCTACAATGGTCAGGACATGCAGCCCATCACCCTGGGTATTGAAAAAGGATTCTTCAATAATAAATTCTTTGTTCGACTGGGCATGTTGAACGATTTAACGGAAAAAGACCTGTTTGGTAAAAAATCCAATGCACTGTATGGATTGGGTATCGGGTTCAATATGGGAAGATTCGCTGTTGATGCGGCAATCGGCATCGATGTCCACGGTACGGTAAAAAACCTGGCTGTGTCCGGGTTTATATTGATGAAATAAGAAATAAAAAATAAGTTGACAGATTCGCTTTTTTTAATTACAATATAAAGGTATGACCATGAAGATCGGAGAGTTTTTGCTAGAAGACAGCAGGATTACGCAAGAACAGCTGCAAAGCGCACTGGAAGTCCAGAAAAATGAACCGGGTAAATTGGGAAGTATTCTCATCCGGTTGGGCTATGTCACAGAGGAGGATATTGCCCAGGCTCTTAGTAAGCAGTTTGGCTACCCCTCCATTAACCTTTCAAAATTTGATATCGATGAAAAAGTACTGGACTTAATTAAACCGGAAATGGCCAGGAAACATATTGTCATGCCGGTTCACCGCATCGGTTCCATTTTGACGTTGGCAATGGCCGATCCGTCGAATCTCTTCGTGCAGGAGGAGATACGATTCTCTACCAATTTAAGAATCCAGGCGGTGATTGCACCGGAGAGCTCCATTATCGAATCAATTGATAAATATTACGGTTCCTCTACCGGCATCGAAGCCCAGAAATTCCTGGAAGAAATCGAGTTAGGTGATATTGATGACAGTTCCATCGAGTTGGTGGAGGAGGACGAAGACTACATGTATGAAGGGGAGGCAGACGAAGATGCTCCCGCCATCAGGCTGGTGAACCTGATCTTCCAGGATTCGGTGAGCAAAGGGGTATCGGACATTCATTTCGAACCTTATGAAAAAGTCTTCCGGGTTCGGATTCGAATTGACGGTGTACTGCACGAATACATGACACCTCCCATGAATTTGAAAAACAAAGTTTTATCACGGGTTAAATTGATTGCCGGTATTGATATCGCGGAACGGCGACTGCCCCAGGACGGACGGATCAAGACCAAGTTATCCGTAGACGGCAAAACCAAAGCAGTGGATATGCGGGTCTCTTCACTGCCCACTATTCATGGAGAAAAAATCGTTATCCGGCTCCTGGATAAAGATAATTTAATGCTGGACCTGACCCGGCTGGGTTTCGAATCATTATCCCTGCAGCGATTTGATAAAGCAATTTCCGAACCCTGGGGAATTGTCCTGGTGACAGGCCCCACCGGTTCCGGTAAAACCAATACCCTTTATTCCGCCATCTCAAAATTGAACAGTGACGAAGTCAATATATTAACCGCAGAGAACCCGGTGGAGTTTAATCTCTTCGGGATCAACCAGGTGAACATTCGAGAGGCCATCGGTTTAACCTTTCCGGCGGCGCTGCGGTCGTTCCTGAGACAGGACCCCAATATCATACTGGTGGGAGAGGTCCGGGACTTTGAAACCGCCGACATCGCGATTAAGGCGGCATTGACAGGTCACCTGGTGCTTTCCACCCTACATACCAATGATGCGCCTTCCACTATTGCCCGGTTGATTAATATGGGAATTGAACCCTTCCTGGTATCCAGTGCGGTGAGGTTGGTGGTGGCGCAGCGATTGATACGACGATTGTGCAATGGTTGTAAAAAACCAGCCAAAACCCCGGTGCAAACCCTGATTGATATCGGACTCTCACCCGAAGATGCCAAAAGCGCAAAAATTTATGAGGCGGATGGATGTGAGAAGTGCAGTAATACCGGGTACAAAGGAAGAATGGGCCTGTTCGAGGTAATGGACATCGACGATGAAATAAGAGAACAAATTATGATCGGTGCTTCCACCGGGGAATTAAGGCAAAAAGCCAAAGAAAAAGGTATGTTAACCTTACGAATGAGCGGCATCGAGAAAATCAAAGCAGGCCTAACCTCTATTGATGAAGTCTTAAGAGAAACTACCAAGCTATAAGGTATAAAAGGAGATATAAAATGGCATTACCGCTTCCTCAACTGTTAAAAATAATGGTGGATGAAGGTGGGACTGATTTGCATGTGACCACCAATTCCCCCCCTATCATCAGGGTTCATGGGATACTGCGGCGAATCGAGCATCCTCCCCTGAGCCCGGCTGAAACCAAGCAGATCATTTATAGCATTTTAAATGATACACAAAAGTATAAATTCGAAGAGAATTGGGAGTTGGATTTTTCCTTTGGAATTAAAGGGCTTGCCAGGTTCCGCGCCAATGTATTTATGCAGAGAGGTGCGGTGGCAGGTGCGTTTCGACGAATTCCCTATGAAATCTGGAGTTTTGATAAATTGGGACTGCCCCCGGTGGTGGCAACATTGTCCAACAAACCCAGGGGATTGGTCCTGGTAACCGGTCCCACCGGCTCAGGAAAAACCACTACCCTGGCTGCACTCATCGATAAGATAAACACCGAACGTCCGGTACATATTATTACCATTGAAGACCCTATCGAATACCTTCACACCCACAAGAAGGCCATGATGAATCAACGGGAACTGCATGCCGACACCAAAAGCTTTCCCCATGCGCTGCGGTCGGCTCTCAGGGAAGACCCGGATGTGGTGCTGATTGGTGAGATGAGGGACCTGGAAACCATCCAGGCAGCGATTACCATTGCTGAAACCGGGCATTTGACCTTTGCCACCCTCCATACCAATTCCGCCTCCCAGACCATCAACCGGATGATCGATGTTTTTCCTCCTCACCAACAGGATCAAGTGCGAACCCAATTATCTATGAACCTGGAGGGGATTATCACCCAGGCCCTGCTGCCCAAAATTGACGGCAGGGGAAGATGCCTGGCCTGTGAGGTGCTCATACCTAACCCGGCCATCCGCCACCTGATCAGGGATAATAAAATTCACCAGATTTATTCCTCCATGCAAACCGGACAGGAAAAATACGGCATGATTACGTTTAATCAATCCCTGGCCAATCTCTATTTTAAGAGAGATATTTCACTGGAAATTGCCATAGGTATCTCACACAATGCCGAAGAGTTAAATGAGTTGATCAAGCGGGGACCCACCGGGTTATCTTCTCATTTCAGACCCAGCTATTCCACTGTGTCGGGGTCGCCGCCAGCAAAACAATTTCAAAACTTTTAAAGGGAAAGGAGGTATAAATGCCAACATTTAAATATAAAGGAAAAAACAGGGTGGGAAACATTGTGACAGGGGAACGCACCGCACGTTCACCCCAGGAAGTTATTGCCGCACTGGAAAAAGAACAGATACAAGTCCTGAATGTTGAACGGAAAGCCCTGTCCATTAGTTTCCCTATGCTGGGTAAGAGAAAAAAGGTCTCTTTGCGGGATTTATCGGTATTTAATCGTCAATTGGCGGTTATGTTTAATGCCGGCTTACCGGTAACCCAGGGCCTCTCTATTCTTGCCACCCAGCAAAAAAATAAATTTTTTGCCGAAGCATTGACCGAAATCAGGAAAGACGTCGAAGGAGGTTCCAATCTATCCAATGCCTTGAGAAAATATCCCAGCATCTTTAATGAACTCTATACCAGCATGATCCAGGCCGGAGAAGCCTCAGGTAACCTGGATACCATTTTACTGAGATTGTCACAGTATATTGAGAGCATGAACAAATTGATCGGGAAAGTGAAATCCGCCCTGGCTTATCCCATTGCCGTATTGATCATTGCAGTGGTTATCACGGCGGTTATCATGGTAAAGGTGGTACCCATATTCGAGGATATGTTTAAAAACCTGGGAGCGGCGTTACCCGTGCCTACCCAGATCGTAATTGATATCTCCCACTTCATCCAGACGAATTTCTTTATTATCGTGGGCGTTATGATAGGCATTTTCTTTGGCTTGCGAGCCTACAATAAAACCTACAAAGGCAAACGGATATTTGACCGGATAAAATTAAAAGTGCCCATATTCGGCGGTCTCATATTAAAAGCTGGTGTGGCCAGGGTAACCCGGACCATGGAAACCCTTTTGAATTCCGGCGTTGAGATCATCGAAGCCATGACTATCACCGCAAAAACAGCAGGAAATGCCATCATTGAAGACGCGATATTAAAAAGCCGGTCCTCGGTCCAGGAAGGTAAACCATTGGGAGAATCATGGGAAGAACAAAAACTTTTCCCCTTTATGGTCACCCAAATGGTATCCGTGGGTGAACAAACCGGCGCCCTTTCCAGTATGCTGGCAAAAGTCGCGGATTTTTACGACGAAGAAGTCAGTCAAGCCGTCGACGCACTGGTGGCCATGATGGAACCCATCTTAATCCTGGTGCTGGGCAGCCTGGTGGGCGGTATTATCGTGGCCATGTACATGCCTATGTTCGATATTATCGGTAAAGTCGGATAATGCTAATTGATTGCGTTAGAAGATAAAAAGCTAAGACGGAATTTTGTATTTGTAAATTCCCTGCGCATCGCTGTACTTTCTGCTCTCCTGTTTATTGCCCTCTTTCTCCTGGTATTTGATGTCCCCTTTCCTGCTCTTCCCATTATTATATCGCTGGCAGCAGCGTTTGTTTTCAGTCTCTTAAACTTTCCCCTATTTAAAAGAATAAATTATCGAGCGGCTGTATACCTGCAGTTATTCGCAGATATTACGTTAATCACTATTCTTGTCTATTTTTCCGAAGCTTTTCGCAGTCCCTTTTATTTCCTGTATATTCTCCCGATTATTATTTCCGCTTTCTTCCTCACCCGCAGAGATACCATCTACATCGCCTCGTTTTCATTTATCATTTTCGGTGTGATGTCCAACCTGACCTACCTGGGGATTATACCCTTTTATCCTGAAAATGTCGATATGAATATCCCTTTGGGTCATTTTGTCTATAATTTGGCCATGAGTTTTATTGCTTTTTCTACAGTGGCCATCCTCTCTTCCTATTACTTTGAGAAAATCAGGAAAACAGACGCAGCATTGAGACATGTCCAGGACAATTTAAGGGATATGATTTTATTGAATAATACGGTAATGGAAAAAATGGAAAACGGGTTTGTTACCAGTGACTCCAGGGGAGTGATTATCTCATATAATGAGAAAGCAAAATCCATGCTCAAACTCAGTAGTAAAAGTAATATTGTTAACCTGTTATTTGCCAGACCTGGTTCTTCGGAGATAGAAGAGATATTTCAATCCGATAATATCAGCAAAAATTACTTTGAAACCTTGATCAATAACCTGACCCTGGGGATTTCGGTTTCAGTGGTGGAAAATATTTACTCTTTTGATAAATTGTTTGTATTTATCATTACCGATCTAACAGAGAAACGAGCCATCGAAGAAAAGCTGAGAAAAAAGGAACGTTTTGCCCTCATCGGTGAAATGGCAGCCGGTATCGCCCATGAAATCCGCAACCCATTGGCATCTATTTCCGGGTCCGTTCAATTCTTACGAAAGGAATTGGAACTTAAAAGCAATGAACATAAAAACCTGATGGATATAATTGTCAAAGAATCCGACCGTTTATCCCAATCCATTAAAGATTTCCTTGATTTCACCAAAACCACGCCGTTGGAAAAATCGGGTTTTGACCTTTCCACACTGGTGGAAGAGGTCCTGGACCTGGTGGCATTAAATCATAAGAACGTCACCCTGGTTAAAAAGTACCACCCGGGCTATGTGATTCATGCCGATATGGAAAAAATGAAACAACTGATCTGGAATTTAGTCATTAATTCAGTGAAAGCGGTAAATAACCAGGGAACCATTGAAATCAATATTTATCGGAAAGACGAGGATATTTATCTCTCCATCACGGATAACGGTGTTGGCATCGACCCCGAGCAAATGTCAAAAATATTTATGCCCTTTTATTCAAAGTTCTCTTCCGGTATCGGCCTGGGCATGGCCCTGGTCAAACGGATTATTGACGAACATAACTTTGAAATACAGGTCAACTCTCAAAAGGACATAGGTACAGAGGTAACCGTATGTTTCAAGAGACAGTAAAAATATTAGTGGTTGACGACGACTTGAGCATTCGCAATATGCTGAGCATCGTGTTAAAGACAAGTGGCTATGAGGTAACCACTGTTGACAGCGGTGAATCCGCATTAAAACGATTAAATACCGAATCCTTTGACCTGGTGATATCGGATATCAAAATGCCCGGTATCAGCGGCATTGAATTGTTAAAAAAAATAAAAACCATCAACCCGGAAATACCCATGATTATGATTACCGCCTTTGCCTCTGCCAACGATGCGGTAGAAGCCATGAAACGGGGAGCCGAAGACTATATCACCAAACCCTTTAACCTGGATGAATTAAAACTCATTATCGAAAAATCCCTGTACAAAAAGAACATTGAAATCGAAAATATCAAATTGAAATCCCAGTTAACTGACAAAGAAAAATTTGATAATATCGTAGGGAAAAATCATCGCATGTTAAAGATTTACGAGTTGATCGATACCATTTCCCAGACGGATTCCACTGTATTGATTTCCGGTGAAAGCGGCACGGGGAAAGAATTAATCGCCAGGGCCATCCATAACAAAAGTCCACGGGCAAAAAAAGAATTTATTTCCATTAATTGCGGGGCCCTGCCGGAAAATTTACTGGAAAGTGAGTTGTTCGGCCACATTAAAGGGGCCTTTACCGATGCCTATAAAGATAAAGAAGGCCTTTTCGAACTGGCAGACGGCGGCACCCTATTCCTGGATGAAATCGGGGAAATGTCACAAAAAATGCAAGTCAAATTATTACGGGCCCTCCAGGAAAGAAAAATCCGCCGGGTAGGCAGTAACAACGAGATCCAGGTGGATGTCCGCATCATCTCCGCCACCAATAAAGACCTGATGGACAGTATGAAAATGGGCGAATTCCGCTCCGATCTCTTTTACCGCTTGAATGTGATCTCCATTAATATCCCCCCCTTGCGGGAACGCAAAGATGATATCCCCCTGCTGTTAAACTATTTCCTGAAGTATTACAACAACCGGTTTAACCGCAGTATCGAGGGATTTGAAAAAGATATGCTGGACCTGTTCATGAAGTACTCCTGGCCCGGGAATATAAGAGAACTGGAAAATTTTGTCGAACGCGCCGTGGCATTGGAAAAATCCTCGTATATCGGTTTAAACTCCTTACCCGCGGAATTAATTTACAATATCTCGGAAAAAAGCGCATTGAAAAGCGAAAACGATATTAGTACAATAATGATGGAAGGAGACTTTGATTTTTCACAATATATCGACGATACCAGTAAAACAATCATCCTCAAAGCCCTGGAACTCAATAACTCCAACATCAAAAAAGCCGCTGAGATGCTCAAACTCAATTACCGCTCCCTGAGATACCTTTTAGAGAAATATAATCTCAAATGAACGCCTCTTTTATACTTGCCTCTTCATCTCCCCGCCGCCGAGAATTGTTAAAGCTGGTGGGCATCAGCCCCCAAATCATCATTCCAACGGTGGATGAAGGTATAAAGCCCGGGGAATCCATTGAAACCTTTCTTCGCCGGGTAACCATTACAAAAGGAAAAGCAATTTACCGGCAGGAATTTTATAATACTCCTCTTATCAGTGCGGACACCATTGTCCTCTGTGAAAACCAACTCATCGGCAAACCCCGAACCAGGGCCGAGGCGTTCAATTTCTTAAAAATCCTGGCCAATAATGTTCATGAAGTATTAACCGGTGTTTCCATTCTTTACCGGGGAACGCCTCATTATGATGTTGCCCGTACCCGGGTGGTATTTACTGAAATTTCGGATGAGGAAATCAACTATTATCTTGATAATGAAAGCTACATGGACAAAGCCGGTGCCTATGCCATCCAGGGCAAAGCCTCGGTATTTATCAAAAAGATCGACGGCTGTTATTTCAATGTGATGGGGTTTCCATTGAACCTGTTTTACACCATGTTAAAAAAAATCGGGATAAATATTTATGGTTAACCACGAAATATAAGATGAAATATCTAAAACCGAAGCGAAGGTTGAAATTTCTATGGATATTTACTAAAATATATTCATGAATGATAAAAATAAAATTAAATCTATTTTTTTCCTGATGACAGCCGCGTTTTTACTTTTATCCCTTTTTCTTCAACCCCTGACAGCCGGTAAAGGAGAAATCGTATTCGTAGAAACCGATGTGGACTTACGGGCAGACGGCTCAGCAGTAGTAGCTTATACTGTCCAATGGAGAGTGATTTCCGGGGAATTGCACGGGTTCTATTTCCTGGGAAACGATCGACTAAGGGTAGAAAAATTCTCCAGCGATTCCTATGCAGTGGATTCTATGGAAAATAAGTACAAACTGGACATTATCCCCATGAGGGGAGGCAAGTGGGATATCCTGCTGGCTGACGGTCAGGGGGTATCTCAAGGAACCGTCACCTATGTATTTTATTTCAGTACCAATTTCGCCACCGCAGGGTACCTGGCCCCCACTACCTCTCCGGAAGGGGAGCAATTGGTGGTGTTTAACTGGTCCCCTGTGCTTTGGGATGAAGCCCGTCGCCAAAGTCACTATACTTTAAAAATCCTCACCCCTTACACCCTGATCGAGGGCACACCTCCCCGCGAACACGTTGAAGAATACCAACTCATCCTTACGGAAAAATGGGTGAATAAAAAATTTCTTATTGATTACCAGGTGACCGAGAACCATCGTCTGCGCCTGGTGTTTCATAAAAACAACCCGGGTAATCGGTTTAACATGCGCACCCAATTTTATATGCCGGCTCAATGGTTTGATCTATCAGCCCTGCCAGCAGCCCCGGCATCAGTTGCCGCCAGGCCGCCCCGGGGCGAAATAGGCGTACCCGACAAAGGTCAACCCGGTGAACAGTCAATTTTGCTCCTGGGCCTGGGGGTACTGGGGCTTTTTTTCCTGTTCATTATGCTGTCCAAACATCGCTCCATGGTAACGGCTCACAAAGGGCTGGAAGAAATCAAGTGGGACAATCTCAATTGGACCCCACCTAAACTGGTGCTTTCCAGCTTTCACAAACCCGGTAAAATATGTAAAGACCTCACCCCTATTGAAGCGGCCTTTTACCTGGGGATGCCGGTTAAACGTGTATTAAGCGCTGTGCTGGATGCTATGGTTGCCGAAGGTTATATGGAAGTGATTCATCGGGCTCCTTTGCGGGTCCGGGTACTCAAACAACCTGACTTAGACCGCCTGGGCCCTTACGAACGATTGTTCTACGAATCCCTGGCTGACGATGGCGAACTCTCCCAGGAAGAGCTGGAATCACTGATGAACCTGATCGTAAAAAATATCCAGGAAAAAGCCTGGGACGCTGATATCGAAGCCACTAAAAATTACTACGCCGATCGTATCGAAGAGTATGTGACTCAAACCGAAGGAAGACCACAAGATAGACAGCGTTTCTGGCATTTCTGGTATTACCACCAGCATCCCTACTATCACAGGCATTATGATCAACATCGCGACCCTTATGAGTATGAATCCGCCATCCCGGTGGAGGCGGATCACATTATCCAGGGTTCGGTGAGTACGGATATGGTTTTAGATATGAATGTCTGTCATGATGCCTGTCATTCAGCCTGTCACTCTGCCTGCCATTCAGCCTGTCACTCCGCCTGCCACTCTGCTTGCCACTCCGCCTGCGTCA
>CP070627.1:5158238-5162095 GCA_020355945.1 Candidatus Aminicenantota bacterium
AAGGTTAAAAATGGCTAAGAGAGAAGTTTTACAGGGAAATATTATCGTGGCAAGAGCAGCCATTGCTGCCGGGTGTAATTTCTTTGCCGGGTATCCTATTACACCGTCATCCGAGATTGCCCAGTATATGTCCAGGGAATTACCCAAATTAGGGTATGATTTTATCCAGATGGAGGATGAGATTGCATCATTGGGTGCTTGTATCGGCGCATCCCTGGCTGGTAAGAAAGTATTAACCGCCACCAGTGGCCCGGGGTTTTCTTTAATGCAAGAACACATTGGTATGGCAGTAATGGCAGAGATTCCCCTGGTGATTGTTAATGTGCAGAGAGGGGGGCCTTCTACCGGGCTGCCCACTAAACCCTCCCAGGCAGACCTGATGCAAACCCGCTGGGGAACCCACGGCGACCATCCCATCATTGCTGTTTATCCCGCCTTTTCAGAAGAAATTTACACCGAAACCATCCGGGCCTTTAACCTGAGCGAACAATTCTGGACGCCGGTAGTGATACTGCTGGACGAGGTAATCGCTAAAGCGCATGAGGATATTGAAATTCCAGACCCTAAAGATATTTCTATCTATACGGAGGAGGAACATATCCCTGAAGACTTGAACATCTATGACCGGCAAATCGGTGAAAATCCCCCCAGGATTGACTTTTTCAAAGGGTTTGCTATCCATATTGACAGCCTGGAACACGACAAACACGGCTGGCCCACCTCTGACCCGGACACGGTTCATAAAATGCAAACTTTGAGAATGCAGAAAATCTATCACTACCTGGATGAGATTATTAAATACAAAGAATATGATATGGATGATGCGGAGATTATGGTTTTTAGTTTTGGTGTATCGGCTCGTTCTTCGCTGGCCGGGGTGCAATTGGCGCGAGACCAGGGCATTAAAGCCGGGTTATTCCAGGCATTGACTATCTGGCCCTTTCCCAAACGTGAGTTACAAGAACGGTTTAAGAGAATTAAAAAGGTTCTTACCGTGGAATTAAACATGGGGCAGATGCGGTATGAGGTAGAGCGGGTGTCTGATGATGATGTGGAAAAGAAAGCCCTATTACGTGCCAATGGTGTTGCCTTTACACCCACTGAGGTGTTGAACGCCATCAAGGAGTTTCAAAAATGAGAGACTATGAGAGGTATATAAGATATAGAACCTTTCCCACCCCCTGGTGCCCGGGGTGTGGAATTGGTATTATTTTAAAAGCCATTGCCATGGCGTTTTCCGAGCTTAAAATCGAGCCTGATGATATTGTGGTGGCTTCAGGTATTGGCTGTTCCGGACGCATGCCTACGTATTTTAATACCAACACCCTTCATGTGACTCATGGCCGGGCCCTCACGTTTGCTACCGGCATCAAACTGGCGCGGCCGGAGAAATTGGTGGTGGTTATTTCCGGTGACGGCGATGCCCTGGCCATTGGCGGCAACCATTTAATTCATGCAGCCAGGAGAAATATCGGTATCAAGATGATCCTGGTTAATAACGGGGTTTACGGCATGACTGGCGGCCAGGTGTCCCCTTTGACTCCGCAAAAATTTGTTACGGAAACCACTCCTTACGGCAATATCGAACCCAAATTCATGGCCAGTGAGTTGTTGATTGCTGCCAGGGCTTCTTTTGTGGCCCGGGAGACCATTGTTCGGGTGATTCCCCTAAAAAATGTGATCAAAAAATCCTTCCAGCATAAAGGCTTTTCCGTGGTAGAGGTGATCAGTAATTGTCATGTGAATCTAGGCCGCAGAAACAAAATGAAAGACCCCATTACCATGAATCGCTGGATTGCCAGCAGGAGCGTGACCAAACCCGAGTACGAGAAATTGGAGAACAGGAATCATAAATACCCGGTGGGGATATTGAAGGAGGATAAAGAGCGGCTCGAGTATTCGGAGTTGTATTACAAACACATTGTTCCTGCTGCAAAAGCATCGGCTGAAAAAAATAAGAAACAAGAATAAGAGAGCAAAATGAAACGGTACGAAATAAGATATGCTGCTGTGGGCGGCCAGGGAATCCTCACTGCCGGTACGCTGCTGGTGGATATAGCAGTAAAAAAAGAAGATAAGTTCGCCCTGGAGAGTCCCACTTATACCGCTGCAGTCCGGGGTGGGGCCACAAAAGTCGATGTCATTATCTCCGATCAAAAAATCATCTTCCCCCAGGCCAGTGCCATTGATTTCTTTGTCTGTACCGATCAAAAACCCTATAATCTCTATCGAAGCATGATAAAAGATGACGCCTTCGTCATTATCGATACCAACCTGGTAAAAGACCTGGGGGATACCCATAACTGGAAACTTTACAAGATTCCTATTATTAATGAGACCAAAAAGCAATTGGGGAACATCGTGTTGACTTCGGTGGTGACCCTCTCTTTGACCCAGAAGTTGACGGGAATTATCGAATATGATAATATGGTGGAATATGTCAGGAAATGGGCACCTAAAGATTTCCTGCAAATGAATTTAAAGGCCATCGAAATAGGAAGAAACCTGGTATAGGGTATAGAGGAACGAACATGAATTTTATCCAGGAACTTAATTGGCGCGGCATGATTCACGATATCATGCCCGGGACAGAGGAACAACTGCAAAAAGAGACAACCACGGCATATGTGGGCATTGATCCCACGGCTGATTCTCTTCATATTGGCCACCTGGTCGCTGTGATGATGCTGAAGCATCTCCAGGAGTGCGGACATAAGCCTATTGCACTGGTGGGGGGGGCTACCGGCATGGTGGGCGACCCCTCGGGAAAATCCGAAGAACGCGCCCTGCTGGATGAAGACACGCTGCGACACAATCAAGAGGGTATTCGCCGGCAGTTGTTGAAATTTCTTGATTTTAACACCCAGCGGGAAAACCACGCGGAAATGGTGAATAATTACGATTGGATGAAGGAGTTCGGTTTCCTTGGTTTTTTGCGGGAGGTGGGCAAGCACCTGACTGTAAATTATATGATGGCCAAAGACTCGGTGCAAAAACGATTGGAAATCGGGCTCTCTTTTACTGAATTTTCCTATCAATTGGTACAGGCATATGATTTTTACTACCTGTATAAAAATAAGAATTGTAAACTGCAGATGGGTGGGTCTGACCAGTGGGGAAATATTACTGCCGGAGCGGAATTGATTCGTCGCAAAGCTGGCGGCGAAGCCTTTGCATTAACTTGCCCATTGATAACCAAAGCTGACGGCGGCAAGTTCGGTAAAACAGAAGAAGGCACGGTCTGGCTGGACCCCAGGTATACCTCTCCTTATAAATTCTACCAATTCTGGCTGAATGTTTCGGATGAGGATGCGGAGAGGTACATTAAGATTTTCACCAGGCTTCCCAAAGAGGAAATCCATCATTTAATTGCGCAGCACAGGGAGGCGCCTCATACCCGGGTATTGCAAAAACGGTTGGGCAAAGAAGTTACCATCCTGGTGCATTCACCGGAGGATCATGAAACAGCGGTAGAGGCGTCCCAGATTTTATTTGGCAAGGGCACGGCTGAGTCGTTGAGGAAGCTCTCCGAGGAAGATTTCATGGCTGTCTTTGAAGGGGTGCCCCGGTTTGATCTATCAAAAACAGAACTGGACAACGGCATCAATATTCTTGACCTGCTGGCGGTTAAAACCACTGTGTTCTCTTCCAAAGGGGAAGCCCGGCGCATGATTAAGGCGGGTGGTGTTAGTATGAATAAGGAGCGAATATCAAATACGGAAGAAATCGTCTCTTCGGATGTTTTATTGAACCATAAATATATTTTGATCCAGCGGGGCAAGAAGAATTATTTTCTTTTGAAGGTGGTTTAGGAACACCAAAGGTTTAGCCACAGAGGTCACAGAGAGCACAGAGAG
>CP070627.1:5162195-5170321 GCA_020355945.1 Candidatus Aminicenantota bacterium
AAAACTGCCCCCCTGGACCCCCCGCAAAAACTTTTTATTATTTACATCACCCGTCACTCTTTACAAAACCGGGGACCTGGCCCGGTGGCTGGCGGATGGAAATATTGAATTTTTAGGCCGGTTGGACTTCCAGGTAAAAATAAGAGGGATCAGGATAGAGACCGGTGAGATCGAGAGTCGATTGTTGAACCATGATGGAGTAAAAGATGTGGTGGTGGAAGCAAAAGAGGTGAATACGGACAAATACCTGTGCGCTTACATCGTAACAAGTTCCCTTGCCATTCCTTTTTCGGAATTTGTATCACGGTTAAAAGAATATTTATCCGGGTTATTACCCCCTTATATGATACCCTCTTATTTTGTACAATTGGATAAAATGCCGCTGTTGTTCACTGGCAAAGTAGACAGGAAAGCGCTCCCAAAACCAGGAATACAATTTCAGAAAGAGTATATATATACAGCACCCCGGGATGAATTGCAAGAGAAATTGCTAAAGATTTGGATGCAGGTTTTGGGCAGGGACGCAGTGCACGTGTCTCCTGGTAATGGAGTAGAACATGTCCCTATAGGAATCGATATCAATTTTTTTGACATCGGCGGGCATTCCTTAAAAGCGACTCAACTGGCATTTAAATTACAGGAAGAATTCCAGGTAAACATATCGTTGACAGAAATATTTAAACGGCCTACCATAAAGGCATTGGCCGAATATATAAAGGAAGGAAAGAAAGAAACATACGCTGCCATCGAGGCGGCAGAAGAAAGAGAATACTATGCATTGTCTTCAGCCCAACGGCGATTATATATTACGCAGCCAATGGAGAAGGATAACATCTCTTATAATATGCCGACGGCGTTGGAACTGGAAGGAGAACCGGAAAACAGTAAGCTAGAAAAGACATTTAAGCAGTTGATAGAAAGACATGAGAGTTTAAGGACGTGTTTTGAAACAATAAATGAAACGCCTGTACAAAAAATACTTGAGCATGTAGAATTTGAAATCGAATATTATGATTTAGCCACAGAGAACACAGAGGAAACAAGGGAGCTTGCCCCCTTGTCTAAAGACCCCGCAACTGGCAACTGGCAACTCGTAACCAGTACTATAAAGAACTTCATCCGTCCTTTTGATTTATTACGGGCACCTCTGCTTAGAGTCGGTTTGATAAAATTGAAAGAAACCATACACTTCCTCATGCTAGACATGCATCATATCATATCAGACGGCATTTCTGTCAATATATTTGTTAAAGAATTTATGTCGTTATATGGAGGAGAAGAATTAGAACCGTTACTGTTCCGGTACAAAGATTATTCGGAGTGGCAGAATAAAAGGAAGCATGGAGAATCGACCAAACAGCAGGAAAATTACTGGCTGAAGCAGTTTGGCAATCAAGGAGATATCCCGGTATTGAATTTAGCAGTGGATTATGCGAGGCCGGCGATAAAAAACATTGAAGGAAATCGTGTGAGTTTCGAGATAGGAAAAGAAGATACCGGGGCATTAAAAGCCCTGGCATTGAAGGAAGATGTGACCCTTTATATGCTGCTGTTTTCTATCTATAATGTTTTTCTCTCTAAACTCAGCGGTCAGGAAGACATCATTGTCGGTACACCAACAGCCGGAAGGAGATATACCTACCTCCACCAGGTAATCGGCATGTTTGTAAACACGCTGGCGCTGCGGAATTATCCCGGAGGAGAGAAACGGTTTAACCTTTTCCTGGGGGAAGTAAAAGAACACAGCTTAGCGGCCTTTGATAACCAGGATTACCAGTATGACGACCTGGTAGAGCAGTTATCGGTAAAGGGTTCCTTAACCAGGGATGTCGGCCGGAATCCCTTGTTTGATGTTATGTTTGCGTTACAGAATATGGAGAGACCAGGGCTGGAGATACCGGGGTTGAAAATAAAGCACTGTGAATACGAAAGCATCATGCAAACAGCGAAGTTCGATCTAACTTTAGTAGGATATGAATCGGGGCAAACGCTTTTTTTTACGTTTGAATACCGGACAACACTTTTTAAAAAAGAGACCATCGAACGGTTTAGCCGCTATTTCAAGGAATTGGTGTCAATCATACCAGGGGCGCTTGAACGAAAAATAGCGGATATAGAGATAATCCCCGGTGAAGAGAAGAAGCGGATATTGTATGAATTTAACGATACGACAGCGGACTATCCGGCGGGCAAGGCAATCCATCAGTTGTTTGAAGAACAGGTGGAGAGAACCCCGGACAATATAGCACTTATAGGAGAAAAATTACAAATTACAAATTACAAATTACAAAAAAATTACAAATTACAAATTACAAATTACAAACAAAATGGTGCTCTTCGGGCTGATTTAAACGCCGTTGGCGGGATGCATCTTTCTTATGGGGAATTGAATAAAAAAGCCGGTCAATTGGCAGAGGTATTAAAAGAGAAAGATGTGTTGGCTGATACTATTATTGGCATCATGGTGGAGCGGTCTATTGAGACAATCATTAGCCTATTGGGGATTTTAAAAGTGGGCGGCGTTTATTTGCCTATTGACCCGGATTACCCGGAAGAACGGAAACAATATATGCTAAAAGACAGCGGTGCTAAAATTCTTTTAACAAAGCAGGATATCGCGATTACCTTTTCGCCGGAGGCGTTTAATAATCGCCCGAAGGGCACATCTTCGTTTGGAATTTGGAATTTGGAATTTGGAATTTCCCCCTTCCAGGGGGGCCAACTGGCTTACATCATCTACACCTCCGGAACTACAGGGAAACCCAAAGGCGTGATAGTGGAACATGGTTCGTTGGTCAATCTTTGCTGTTGGCACAACCGGTATTTCAATGTGATGGAATCGGACCGGGCCTCCCAGTATGCCAGTATCGGATTTGATGCCTCTGTATGGGAAATATTTCCTTACCTGGTCAAGGGAGTGCCGTTACACATCATCAGCGACCGAGTGAAATACGATATCCAGGCAGTAAATGCTTATTTTGAGCGTCATCACATCACCATTGCTTTTTTACCTACACCGGTATGCGAGCAATTTATGGAAATTGAAAATCATTCTTTACGGATATTGTTGACAGGGGGAGATAAACTGCACACCTATAAGCAGGGGAACTATGATTTGTATAACAATTACGGCCCCACGGAAAACACGGTAGTGACAACTTCCTGTCCGGTTGAGCCTTACATTGATAATATTCCTATTGGAAAGCCCATCCATAACAACCAGGTTTATATTTTGAATAAAGCTAGTATGTATTTGCAGCCAATAGGCGTGCCTGGAGAGTTATGTATCGCAGGCCGCAGCCTGGCCAGGGGGTACCTTAATGACCCGGAATTAACCGCAGAAAAATTTTTCTCTGTTTCCTATAGGTCTTATAGGTCCTATATGTCCTATATTTACCGAACCGGGGACCTGGCCCGGTGGCTGCCGGATGGAAATATCCAATTCCTGGGCAGGATAGACAGCCAGGTTAAAATAAGGGGAACCAGGATAGAGCTGGGAGAGATAGAGAGTCAATTGCTGACCCATGAGGGGGTAAAAGAGGCCGTTGTCATAACAGTTCATCATGAAGGCACACGCACCATCACTGGGAGCCGAGGGGATCTATGTGCTTACGTTGTTCCCAGCGTCCCTGGCTTAAGTATCCGGGAATTAAAAGAATATTTAAGGGGAAAATTACCTGCGGCCATGATCCCGTTGTATTTTGTGCAACTGGAGAAGATGCCTTTAACCCCTGGCGGCAAAGTGGACAGGAACGCCTTACCTGCCCCCACATCGGCAGCCATCCGGGACGAGTATGAAGTAACAAAAGCTCCGGGGACAGAAATCGAAAAACGTCTTGCAGATGCATGGCAGGAGGTGCTGGGTATTGAAGAGATCGGCATTGATGAGGATTTTTTCGAGGCCGGGGGGGATTCCATAAAAGCAATACAGGTTTCCGCACGACTGCTTCAATATGGATTAAAAATGGAAATCAGCGATTTATTAGCCAATCCTACTATTAAGCAGTTGGGCCAATATATCAAGAGAACAGACAACTGCCGTGTCCCGGACCAGGGAACCGTGGAAGGGAAAGTTCCATTAACACCCATACAAAAATGGTTTTTTAGAAATAATTTTACCCACAGTCACCATTTTAACCAGTCAGTCATGATATACAGGAAAGTAGGATTTGATGAAAGTTTTTTAAGACAATTATTCGCAAAAATAGTGGCCCATCACGATGCCTTGCGAATGGTATATCAAGAAGAAGAGAATGGTATTGTCCAGTGGAACAGGGGACTGGAAGGGCCATTGTTCGATCTCAAGATAATGGATTTAAAAGACAGCATAGATATTGCTGCTGAAATAGAAAACGCAGCCAATAAGATACAAAGGACCATCGATTTAGAGACAGGGCCCCTGGTGCAGTTGGGACTCTTTAAGACAAACGCTGGAGATCATCTATTGATAGTCATACATCACCTGGTGGCGGACGGTGTTTCCTGGCGGATATTACTGGAGGACATTGCCGCCGGTTACAGTCAACTGGAAAAAGGAGAAAAGATCGTACTCCAGGAGAAAACCGATTCTTTCCGGTACTGGTCGCAAAAACTGCTGGAATATTCCGAAAGTAAAACGCTGCTAAGAGAGTTGGAATATTGGCGAACAGTGGAGGAAACAGGAATTTGCAATCTTCCCCAGGATTTTGAAAAGACGGATGAAAAAGAAAAAACCAACGCCAGCACTGGTGAGATTGTCACCATGAATTTAGATGAAAAGGATACCGAAACCTTATTGAAAGAGGTGAACCAGGCCTATAATACGGAGATAAACGATATATTACTCACTGGCTTAGGAATAGCTGTAAAGGAGTGGTCAGGAATTGAAAAACCAGTCATCAACCTGGAAGGCCACGGAAGAGAGAACATCATTGCAGGTGTTGATATCAGCCGGACTATCGGCTGGTTTACCTGCCAATTTCCTGTAGTGCTGGATATGAGTCGATGGGAAGACCTTTCCTATGGGATAAAGTTTGTCAAAGAAACATTAAGAAAAATTCCCAATAAAGGTATCGGATATGGCATATTAAGATATTTAACCCCTTCGGGAAAAAGAGAAGGATTAACCTTTGAGATAGAGCCGGAAATAAGTTTTAATTACCTGGGCCAGTTTGATCGGGGAAATAGAAACGGTATTTTTAAGATATCCCAAATGAAGATGGGAGATACGGTAAGCCCTCAGTCAGAAAGGACTCATGCCCTTAATATTAGTGGAATAATAACGGAAGGGAAATTAAGGCTGATCTTTAACTATAACAAATATGAGTATAGAAGATTTAACATTGAAAAATTAGTTGACGGTTTTCAATCACATTTACTAAAAATTATCCACCACTGTGCCAAAAAAGAAGATAGAGAATTGACTCCTGTGGACATGAAATATTCCAAACTTACCATGGAAAAATTGGAGGAATTGGAAGATAGGGTCAGTGGAATCGATTTTGATTAAGGAACCTTGTTAATAAGAAGTTTTTGCAGGGGGGTCCAGGGGCCCCTCGGCGAGGGGAGCCTAAAATTGCAAAGTGCTTTGCCCCATCCGCTATGCGCCATGCGCCATGCGCAATGCTCTCGCCCCCTGGCCGCCGGAGGTAAAAAATGGGTAAAAAAAATAAGCGAATCCAAAATGTTTATCGGTTATCTCCAATGCAAGAGGGGATGTTGTTTCATTCCTTATTGGAGAAAGAATCGCATGCTTATGTAGAGCAGAATGTATTCTCCATAAAAGGAGAAATTGACAGCACCCGGTTTGAAGAAAGCTTCAATGTGCTTATCCGGCGGTATGATATTTTCAGGACGGTATTTTTTTATGATAACCTGGATGAACCGCTGCAAATCGTATTGAAAGAGCGTAAGTATAAAATGCCTGTTGAAGATATCACCCATTTAACAGAAGACCAAAAACATGAATATCTCGAAGCCTTTAAGGAAAAAGACCGGGACAGGGGATTTGATTTATCAAAGGACCTGCTGATGAGGATTTTCCTGTTTAAAACCGGGGCGGATTCCTATAAGCTGGTATGGACATTCCATCATATTATCATGGATGGATGGTGCCTGGGAATCATATTTAAAGATTGGGTCCGCGTATATGAAGGATTAAAAAGAGGAGAATCCCCTCGATTGGAACCGGTGATCCAATATGAAAATTATATCGATTGGTTGGACCACCAGGAAAAGACACAAGGTTTAAACTATTGGAAGAACTATCTTGAAGGGTATGACCAGCAAACCACTTTCCCAAAGCCCGGGAACCCGGTAAAAGTGGCAGGAAATGATAAGTATCGACTGGAAAAGCATTGTTTTGTACTTTATGAACCATTATCCTGCTGTTTAATGGAACTGGCAAGAAAAAACCGTGTAACCCTGAATATCTTGTTCCGGGCAATATGGGGAATACTGTTACAGAGATATAATAATACCGATGATGTGGTTTTCGGTGCGGTAGTATCCGGCCGGCCAGCCGGGATAGAAGGTATTGAAAATATGGTGGGTCTGTTTATCAACACCGTTCCTGTCAGGGTAAAAGTGAAAACAAAACCAGGCACTAAAAACAGTTTCCACCAATTGCTAAAAACCCTTCATCAAGAAGCGTTATTGTCAAAAGCCCGGGAATATTTACCCTTAGCCGAAATACAGGCAAATTCGTTATTAAAGGGTCATTTAATCGATCATATAATGGCTTTTGAGAATTACCCGGTCCGGGAAACCATTAAACATATTGGGATTGAGCAGTCTTTGGGGTTTTCAATCCAGGGCATGGAGAGTTTTGAACAAACCAATTATAATTTTAATATCATTGTGGCCCCGGGAAAGACGATTCATGTGGAATTTAGTTTTAATTCCTTAATATATAGGTCGGATTTTATAAAGAGGACAGCGCTGCATTTTAAAGAAATTGTCAGCCAGGTAACGGAAAATTCCGGGCCAGATGTCGATATCGGAACGATAGAAATCTTAACGGAAGAGGAGAAGCGGCAGATTTTATTTGATTTTAACGATACCTATACGGAATATCCCCGGGAAAAAACCATCCCGGGATTATTTGCAGAACAAGCCGAAAAGACCCCGGATAACACCGCCCTGCTGGGCGGAAATTCCAAATTCCAAATTCCAAATTCCAAACATGGGGTGCCCTGCGGGCAAATTTCAAACGCCTTCGGCGGAGCGCATCTCACTTACCGGGAATTAAATCGGGAATCCCATCGATTGGCCCATTTATTGAGAGAAAAAGGGGTTGGACCCGATACCGTTGTCGGTCTTATGGTAGAACGCTCCCTGGAAATGATAGTTGGGATATTAGGAATATTAAAAGCTGGCGGCGCCTATTTGCCCATTGACCCGGATTACCCTGAAGAACGGATTAATTTTATGCTTGCCGACAGCAAAGTACAGTTACTGTTAATTGATAATCCTTCGCGGCATTTTAATTGTCAATTGTCAATTGTCAATTGTCAATTGTCAATAAATGAAAAAACACAACCCGCAACTGTGTTTTCCAACCCGCAAACTGCAACTCGCAACTGGCAACTCGCTTACGTCATCTACACCTCCGGGACCACGGGAGAACCCAAAGGCACGCTTACAACACATCTTAATGTCATAAGAGTAGTTAAAAACTGCAATTACATCGATTTGAAAGCAGCGGATAGAATATTGCAATTATCAAATTATGCATTCGACGGGTCCGTATTTGATATATACGGCGCTTTACTGAATGGGGCAGCCCTGGTAATGATAGAAAGAGAGAAGGTATTAGCGGTTGATCAATTGGCAGAAGTGATAAAGAAAGAACAAATAACAGTATTTTTTGTAACCACAGCCTTGTTTAATGCTTTGCTAGACCTGGAAATAGACTGTTTTGCCAATGTAAGAAAAGTTCTATTCGGAGGAGAAAAGGTATCTGCGGCGCATTCCGGGAAAGCTTTGAAATATCTGGGAAAGAATAGGATTATTCATGTATATGGCCCCACCGAAACCACGGTTTATGCCACTTACTATTTTATAAATCAAATCGATGAAACATTGGGTACAATTCCCATAGGAAAGCCTATATCGAATACTACTGTCTATATACTGGATAAATATTT
>CP070627.1:5170421-5172815 GCA_020355945.1 Candidatus Aminicenantota bacterium
TAGTCGGGTTCAATAATTTTTGCATTTTCTCTCCACTGCCAGCCTTGGGGAATCCATAAATCTTTATTTTTATATCCTCCATCAAGGATAAAGGCATTAAACTCTTCATTGGTGACCGGGAATTTCCCCATCATGAACTCATCCAGGTAAACCTGGTGAATTGGTTTTTCCCTTTCGCGTTCATTTGACCCACGGGTGAACTTGCCAGCTTTGATATGGACCATTGGCGGGGATAGGATATTGATGCGTGGGTCTCCCAGGGTGCCAAGAATGTCCCCGGCCTCGAAGCGTTGGTCCAGTGAAGCTTCCAAATTAATAAGTGTGGTGAGTTTCTCTTTAACCTTTTGAATCACCGGGTCTTCCCGTTTGGAGGGCTGGAAATCCCGCAGGGCTTTGCAGCCCAACAATTGAAGACGGGGGGACTGGAGTTTGAGTATGTCTTGAACGATGCTGTTGCTGCGTTTTTTCATCTCCAGGTTCATGAGCCCGGTATAGAGCAGGAGGGTCTCTTCCCACCAGGAATCATTAAGGTAGTCTTTATAATCGATATCCATATCCAGCATATGCTTGGCTGCCAGGAATTCCTGGAAAGTGAGATGGGCAAACTCGATGTCGCCGCTGCTTTGCCGGTTAAGCAGACCACATACCGGTTCAATTTCCTTAAACGATTTATCCAACCGTTTTTTATATGCCGGCGGTGATTCTCCTGGTTTTTGGGGATGGTCCGGCTTTAATTGCTGCATTGCCTCATAGGGTTCGATGGTTTTGGTATGCCGGGTTTGCATGGTAAAAGCCAGCCGCATAAGGAATTCCCGGACCTGGTTCACCCGTTCGGGTTGGTTAGGGTCGTGGAAGCGGCGGTAAAGGAGGTTGGCGACAATACGGTCATAGAGGTCGGCACGCTGGTCCGGGATACGTTTGCCCCCTACCAAATAAAAAATACAAAGGGCAGTCAACAGCAGCGGATTGCGAATAAAAACAACCGCATGTTCATGCAAACGAATGTCGGCGATCATATCATTGGCAGTCAGGTCGGCAAAGCCTTTGGCCTGACCCGCTACCGCCCGGAACCATTGGGAAATAAATACCTCTACTTTTTTATCATCCAGGTATTCTATTTTCTGATGATAGTCTCCAAAGCATTCCAGTCCTTTAGCATCAATACCATGGGGCCTGCTGGTGATTAAAAAGCGGTTTCCCCGGTTTTCTATTTTTTCGTGTTTTTCGTGTGTTTCGTGTGTTTCGCGGCTGCTGCTGTATTCAAATCGGAAGCGGTGGACCAGGTCTACCAGGCTGCCCCGCAGGGCATCCGGGACTTCGTCCAGTCCGTCTAACAACAGCAGCGCCTGGCCCCGGGCCAGGAAATCCTTGACGTTCCCGATGGATAACGGACATTGAACTTTTTCAAAATAACGCTCTAAAAGAGATTCAAAGGTGATGGCTGAGGATTCTTTATTCAATTCTTTTTGAAAAAGGGGCCAGAAATCTTTAAGGAAAACCAACACTGGCAGGTATCCTCGCAGGGGCTGCGGACCTGAGCCCTGGGTGAGGGTGTAGGCCAGGTGTTTGATTAAGGTGGTCTTTCCCATACCAGCCGTTCCTTCCAGGAGCAAACAATTCACCTGTCCTATCAGTTCCTCGATATCCATAGTCAAGGGTTTCTTGCCCTCTTCTTCGTCTTCACCCATTTCTTCGGGACCTGGCAAAAGGGATTCGTTCTTTTCTTTGATTTTCCCCTGATCCATGGGTTTATGAAAGGGATTGGTGGTTTCCAGGGGGATATAGACCTGGGGCAAGGTGATTAAAATGACTTCGCCTTTGCGGGCCAGTTGATCCGTGGGCAGGGTGGAATGAAATTCTTTTACCCATTTGATGTAATCCCCCGGGATTTTGAGAGGAGGCAGCGGACCTGGTTCTACTCTTAATGATGACCCCCCTGTAGAAATAACAAAGCATGGTTTGCCTTTTTGCGTACGCCAGCGATTACCGTCCGAAACGATTTCATTTTGCCGTTCATCCAGGATATAGGGCCAAACCGTCGTCTTCACTCCCCTAGCCTTTAGGGTAAACTCAACCCTCACCCACTGGAACCCGATAAACCCTTTTTTTTCTTTGGTATAAGAGGCATTGGCCCCCAGGCAGATACAGGCATCTACCGGGTCTTGATAAACCAGGGCATTGTCTGCATGGGTGTGACCGTGCAGCAGCAGTTGGCAGTTTTTGAATAACTCGATTCGAGATTTCCCTGATTCCATGTCTTTGAGCCAGTTAACAGGTGGATGATGCACCAGGACTACCCGGTTGGGGATGTCTTTGGTCTTTTTCAACGCAGCCATTACCTGGGGATATCCCAACGAGATATTAAATCGGTCGTTATCCCCTTCACAGGCCCAG
>CP070627.1:5172915-5177703 GCA_020355945.1 Candidatus Aminicenantota bacterium
GTCTCCCCTCTTGAGAGATAGTGGCGGTGGACGCGAAGCGGCCGGGGTGTGTCTAATTAAATGTTTAGCCTTAACTTAGCGGCATTCGGGACAGGCAAAAAAGAGGCACAAATTTTCGCCTGTCCCCATCATTCCATCATTTCGCGATCAAATATTCACAGGAAACACCCGGTAACCTTGATTACCGAAACAATATACCAGGAAACTCTTATTCCCTGGATGGGGATGCTGCTTTTTCCATTCCGCGCCGTAAGTTTTGAGCTTTTTTATATCCTCATCCAGGGCCTGGAATTGAGAAATTTTGCTCACATTTTTCCCGGCGGTTTTTTTGCCGGTTTTTTTACTCTTTCCTGGTACGCCGGTATCACCCTTTTTCATCTCACCATCACCGGCTGAAACTGGCAGCCCCCGGCTGATTTTATTCCACCGGGCATTGGAATAGTATTTGAATTCCAGGAGGAAACGAAGACCGGCAAATTGGGTATGATACTTGCCGATAAACTCCAGGTCCGTTCGCCCACTGGCATAAGAACTTTCCAGGGCCCAGGTAAAATAACCGGAAAGATGCTGACGGCAAAGATCAAAAAAAGTAGTCCGGTAAAAGTTCTCATTGACCTGTTGAAATATAGCTTCCGGCAGTTGGGAAACATACAACTCCCAGTAACCGGCAAAAAGTTCCGGGATATCCGGCTGATTAATAAAACCCGCCATCAGTTCCGCATATTTGGTGGAAACATCGATCTTATTCAATTCATTAAAATAATCCACGAAAATACTTTTCATGTTCAAGTTGGGCAGGCACATATATTGATCGTCACGTTTGGTGAGCATTCCCAGGTAATAAAAAGAAATAGGATAAAAACTCTTTTCAAAAAACTGCGACAGGTTGAACTTTTCCAATAAGGCCAGCTTATTGTAAGAAAGACGGTTTTCAATGAGCAAGCGGTTGACCAGTTCCCCGGTATTGGCGGGGTTGGAAGCCGTCAGCCGCTTGACCCAGGAGATATCTGTTTTCAGGTTCACATCGATGAGGTATTCGGGTATTTTTTTATACTCGATGAATTCCCTCAGAAAATACATCAGGATGGTGGAATTAAAAATTCCTTCTCCCCCGGGATTCACAAAACGATATCCGTTGTAGTTGGCGGTAATGACTTCTCTAACCAGGGGTAGGGTGACGGGATCGATTTCATAATCCCGGTAAATTTCATCGATGAGTTGATCGGTTTCTTGCTGGGTAAAACCCATCATGGTCTCGAATTTTTCTTTCAGGGTAATGAAATCGGCAATATTGTAGCCGGAGGCCAGGTCGTCGATAGTAAGAGGCAAAACACCGGTAATAAAAGTGGTGGCTATGGTTCTGTGTTTGGTTCCATTTTTCAGGGTTTTAAAGAAATTTTTCAGGAAGGAGTTGTCCGCCATCAGTTCCCGGTACAGGGCATCCTGGTGGGAAGTGATTAACTGGTTAGAAAAGTTGTCGTATTCATCGATGATGACATAAAGCCTGGGGAGGTCATAGTCATTAATCATTGCCAGGATGTACTCCAAATTGATGGAAACATCCTTATCCAGATCGATTTTAATAGGCTCTTCAAAAAATTTTCGATACCTCCTGGTAACACTAAGAAGTTTTATATTACAATGTTGATTGAAATGGGACCTGATATCCTCAATGCCGCCGGAGGGGTTTATAATGGAAAAATCCAGGGGCAGGACCATAAAACGGTTATGTAAGGGGGTGGGGTTTTTCCCGATTTCAGTATGTCCGAACAATTCTTCAAAGTTATCTTTTTTATTAATATCGTAGTAATATTCCAGCGTGGTGCACCACAGGGATTTCCCGAACCGGCGCGGCCGTAAAAAAACCGGACTGCTGTAATTCTCGAGAAGACGTATGAAACCGGTTTTGTCTACGTAATATCCATTTTTGTCCACCATGTTTTTATAGTTGGCTTCGCCGTAAAGAATTCGCTTTTTGGGTTTGGTATTCATGAATCTATTATAGCGTCAAAACGTTTTTTTAGCAATATAAAAACAGGAAGTTGCGGAGAAAGTCTTTTTGAATTTCTTTTCCAGGTTTGGTTTGGTAATCAATAACCACTGTGAAAATGGTGCGCCGAAGGCGCTGTTTAAATATGGCGCGAAGCGCCGCCTTTTCATGGAAGTTCCTCTTAAAACAATATTGTGGATGGTGCTCTATTTCTTAAAAACGCAGAAACTTCTTGACATAACTTGCCTGAACGTGTATTATATGTTTTGCAATAGTGTATTAATAAAACATCAGCAGGTCCGAAGGCTAAAGAGGGTATTTTGATTGATGAAAGCAGGATGCAAAGAACCTTTTACCTGGTTAAAATTATGCAGCGTGAGGAAAGGCTGGTTAGAATGAAGAGCGATAAATTTACTCAGCCGGGAGGGCAGCCTTATGTTTAAAAATCTAAGATTTTTCCAAAAAATCATGCTTATTTTAGGCATTACCAGCATTTTAGTCATCCTGGGGATTGGATCAGCAACCTAATATTATACTAAAAAACGATCTTGAAAAAAGGATCGAGGGAGAAATGAAGCAGATCAACGATTCCACCTACAACATGATAGAAACGACCATGAATACTGCGATTAAGAACTATTTAAAAGGAATTGCTGAAAAAACCCTGGGGTTTGCTAAATATAACTACAATTTGTACGAAAAAGGAGAGATAAGCGAAAGGGAAGCCTACAAAAGGCTAAAAGAATATATTTTAAGCCCGTATACAGTTAGAATCGGAAAAACAGGTTATAATTCAGCAATCAGCGGTAATGACGGGGTATTGGAGATGCACCCCAGATCGGAAAGATTTGACGCCAGCGCTCAAGAATTTATGCAAAAAGCCATGAAGATGAAAAATGGTTACCTGGAGTATATATGGAAAAATATCGATGAAGATAAACCCAGGAAAAAGGTTGGTTACCTGCTGTATTTTGAACCGTGGGATTTGATCCTATGGCCCACTGCTTATAAGGATGAATTATATGAGCTTGTGGATCCTAAAGAGTTAACAGCGAAACTGGTAAATATCAGGGTGAGAAAGTCAGGTTATGTGTCCGTGCTGGATAAAGATGCAAAAATAATCGTTCATCCGTATATGCCCAAAGGTTTAGATGTGAAAGATTCTCAATGCAAGAAGAATGGGAAATATTTTATACGTCAAATGATGGAGCACAAAGAAGGGGGAGGAGAATATGGCACAATAAGGTATTTCTGGAGGAATGAGGGAGAAAAAGAGGCGAGAGAAAAAATTGTTTACTATAAACATTATGAAAAATTGGATTGGCTGATATGCAGTGGTGTTTATCTCGATGAATTATACGAACCCATCAACCACCTGAGAAATATCCTTATCATTATCTCCATCATAGTTTTAATCTTTGTTGTTTTATTTTCTATCTTTATAGGAAAGTCTGTCTCAAGACCGATAAAACAATTGGCGGAAGGAGCTGAAGCAATTGGAAAGGGAAAATTAGATGTCGTAATACGCTTAAAAAGCAAAGATGAAATCGGCTTACTTGCAAATACGTTTAACGAGATGGCCAAAAGATTAAAGCAAGAGATGGATAAGGTTGAAAAAGCCAGCAATGCTAAAAGTACATTCCTGGCCAATATGAGCCACGAAATTCGCACGCCATTGACTTCAATACTGGGGAATGCGGAACTGTTGGCCGCCCATCTTAGAGCAGACCCAAATATAACACTCCTGGAAAACATTAAATCCAGCACAAAAACTTTAAAAGATTTCCTGGACGACACACTTCATATGTCCAGGATCGAAGCAAGAAAGTTGAAAATCAATGTTGCAGCCGTTAATATCTATTCTATCCTGCATGAAATACGAAATAATTTTTCTTTTCAAATTAGTTAAAAAAATCTTGAATACATTGAAGACATCGAACCGTCTTTGCCCCAATACCTGGACTTAGATAAAGTACGCTTAAAGCAAGTATTAATAAACCTGGTCAGCAATGCCGTCAAGTATACCCAAAAAGGATATATTAAACTTACCGCCGGGGTGAAAGAAAATGGAATCGATAACAGTAAATTCGATCTGGTCATATCGGTTGAAGATACAGGAATAGGAATACCTGAAGAAAACCAACAAAAGATATTCGAACCCTATGAACGCAGGGAAACCAAATATGGAGAAATTCAAGAAGGGAGCGGGTTGGGATTAGCAATATCCAGGGGAATAATCGAACTAATGGGAGGAGAAATTTCCGTTGACAGTGAACCCGGCAGCGGTTCCACCTTCACAATTTTAATAAGAAATGTAAATGTATCGCAAGATGTAAATAAGATCAATGATGAAGATGATTTTGATTATTCCAGCATTGTTTTTGAAAGGCAAAAACTCTTAATCGTAGATAATAATAAAGAGATTCGCAGAATAGTTAAAGGGTATCTCGAAGGCAGCAGGATCAAGGTCTTAGAAGCCGAAGATGGTAAAAAAGCAGTACAAATGGCAAAGGAACACAAACCCGATTTGATCTTAATGGATTTAAAAATGCCTGTTATGAACGGGATTGAAGCGACAAGGCAGATTCGCGAAGAGGGAGAATTAAAAGCTGTTCCTATTTTTGCATTTACCGCTTCCAAAACCGATCCCGATGATGTAGCCAAATACCAGGATTTGTTTGAAAGCTATATATTTAAACCTATTTCAAAGGCGAAATTATTTTTTGAACTCACAAAATTTCTTAAGCACAAACGCGCGGGGGAAGAAAATGTAGAAGAACCTGAACCACTCTTCGAAT
>CP070627.1:5177803-5225396 GCA_020355945.1 Candidatus Aminicenantota bacterium
GTATATGAACCCTGCGCCCTTTCCCAAAGCCGTATCTGCCCCTTCTGGGAAATTATGTTTAAAGAAAAAGGAACATTCGTGTATGTCGATCAACTGGGCAACGTGTATCATGACCCATACGACTCACTTTATGGACGCTGATGTCTAATTGT
Source organism: Candidatus Aminicenantota bacterium (assembly GCA_020355945.1). The sequence goes on from CP070627.1 coordinate 5,177,956, forward strand.
TGATTAATAACGAATAACCGAAAAATTCAAGAAGTTGAGAAGCTGAATCGTTATTCACTTCTCAACTTCTTACCCCTCCCCTTTTTATATGGTAATTGACACATCCGGAGGGGAGGAAGTCCACGTCGTGCAATTTCACCATAATAAGTGGAGAAATACGTGAATACGTGGAATTAGTGGGCTAATAAAAAGGAGATGAAGATGAATAAATTACTCTCATTTTTCACGTTTGTGGTATTGATTACCGCATTTATTTCTTTAACACCGGCAGCAAATGCCGGTATAGAGGAAACCGATCATAATAATGAATGTGAAAGGAGATTGGAGGAATTAAGAACAGAGATTAAAGATAACGGTTATACCTATACTGTGGATTGTAATCCTGCATGTCAATATTCGCTGGAACAGTTATGCACCTTCAATTCATCTTTGGGTCATTTTAATAACAATGACCCCCAAAGTTTGGAAAAGAAAAAACCCAACGGGAACACTTTGCCTTCCCGCTATATTGGCTATTATTCGTCTGTAAAGAATCAAGGGCCCTGCGGCGGGGGTTGGGCCATTGGCATGGCCGGTGCTGTGGAAGGACTCATCTTAAAAACAATGGGCAGTGAAGTGGATATTTCCGACCAGTGGCTGATTGACTGTAACCCCTGGGGTTGGGGCTGTATGGGAGGGTTTATTGATTACAGCATGTTCGTTAGCGAAGGTGCCCCGGATGAAACCTGTTATCCATATGCAGGTCAAGACCAACCCTGTAATACCTCTTGTCCTCATTTATATTTTATTTACGATTGGGATTGGGTGACTGGTCCATACGAACTACCTCCTGTGGCGGATATCAAACAAGCGATTATGGATTACGGGTCAGTAACAGCGGGCGTATATGCGAACACTGCATTTTTCGCTTACAGCGGTGGTGTGTTTAACAACTGCACCTCCGGGAGTGCCAATCACCTGGTGGTTTTATGTGGCTGGGACGACAGCCTGGGTGGAGGTGCATGGCTATTGAAAAACTCCTGGGGTACTGGCTGGGGAGGCGTTGACATCGATGAAAGTGGAACAGTAGACCCGGATGAAGAAGGTTTTATGTGGATTATTTATGACTGCAACAATATTGGCTATGCAGCATCCTATCCAATCCCTTATTCCGGGGGTTAAAAATGAATATAGAACAAAAAGGTTCATAGGAGGCTGTCCGAGAATAGAGAGCGGGAAAAATTAAATTAAAAATGAAAAACTAAAAATGAAAAATGAAAAACGGAAGTTGCGCACTTCGTGCGATTTTAAAACGCCTTCGGCGAAAAAAAGAATTCTTGTCTCAATAATTGTACCATTCGTTTGCGTCTACTTTCTTTACGCCGAAGGCGTTTAAAACCTGGCCGAAGGCTGCCGCTTCTGTTTTTAATTTTTAATTTATCATTTTTCGTTTTTAATTTGGATCCCTGGATTCCTGGTTCTAAATTGTGTGTTTGGTGGGTTGGCGACCTGGAATTTTTTTATTTTCCAAATGTTAACAACCTTGATTTTTAACCATCGAATCTCAAAACAACCTGGAAAAACGACCATAAAAATCAAAAACACCTTGGATTTTTGACCATCAAATCCCAAAACAACCTGGAAAATCGACCACAAAAATCAAAAATACCCTTGATTTTTAACCATAGACATGTTACTGTATAGCTGAAACATTGAATTTTCAAGGAAATTGACATGGAGCGAAATATTTTTGATGAGTTAAAAAAGTGGAAGGAAGACCCGCGAAGGAAACCCCTTTTGATCCGGGGAGCCCGCCAGGTAGGGAAAACCTTTATCATCAGGGAATTGGGAAAACACTTTCCAGGGTTTGTCGAGCTTAACTTTGAGCTCCTCCCGGGAGCTAAGAAGGTTTTTGATCGTGACCTTGAGCCTCACCGAATTATACGAGACCTGGCACTATTTATTGGCAAAAAGATAACACCTGGCAGCACCCTTCTTTTTTTCGATGAAATCCAAGAGGCACCAAAAACCATCAACGCGTTGAGGTACTTCCATGAAATGCTGCCCGAACAGCATGTCATTGCGGCAGGGTCGCTGTTGGAGTTTGAACTTGAGAATATCGGGCTGCCTGTGGGGCGTGTCTCTTCCATTTATATGTATCCGCTCTCTTTCATGGAGTTCTTAAAAGCCAAAAATGAAGAATTACTCATTGAAACCCTCATCAATCATGATACCAGCGAAAAAATTAGTGAAGTGGCCCATCGTAAGCTATTAATACTCCTTGGAGAGTATATGACAGTGGGTGGAATGCCTGAAGCAGTGGAGTGTTTTATAGAAACCTCTGATTTAAATCAATGCTTTAAGATACACCGAACAATTATCGATACATATCGCCAGGATTTTAATAAATACGCAAATAAATACCAGCTAAAATATGTAGAACTTCTTTTCAATTCAATCCCTACTCTTATGGGAAAAAAGTTCAAATACAGCAATATACCTGGAGAGTACCGTAAACGGGAGTTAATGCCTTGTTTGGATTTACTGGTAAAGGCCGGTATTGTGAACAAAATAACCTACAGCAGTGGTCAAGGTATTCCTTTGGCAGCCACAGCAAAAGAGGAAACCTTTAAAACAATTTTTCTTGATATTGCTCTCAGTCAAACCATATTGGGTGTTGTTTCCGGGTCATGGCTGCTGGAACCGGAAAAGAACTTTATCAATAAAGGAGAGTTAACTGAAGCTTTAGTCGGTCAGGAAATGCTGGCTTATTCAATGCCTGACTGGAAAAGTGAATTATATTATTGGCATAGAGAGGCACGGACCAGTAACGCGGAAGTAGACTATTTGATCCAGGAAGGTGATACCATTATCCCAGTGGAAGTCAAAAGTGGTTCCACCGGTACCCTCAGAAGTTTAAGGTTATTTTTAGAAAGCCATCAGCGGTCTCCCTATGGGATTCGTTTTTCAGTTGGCAATTTTTCTATTGACAATGGTATCCATAATTATCCTCTTTATGCGGTGGTAAAATTATTCGGGGTAGACTCAGGATTTTTGTGCGATTAAACAAGTTTTTGATATTGAATGTCAATATTAATTAATCAAAAGTCTGAGATTACATCAATATTTTTAAACTTTTAAACATTACTCAAATAATTTACCTGTCCCCATAATTACAGATTACACAGATTACACTGATTTTTTTTATCTGTGCCAATCTGTGTAAATCGCAGACAGGAAGGGAAGTGCTTTACATTTCTAAGGTCAGGTCCCTCTCCAGTTGTTCGGCCTCTTCAGCGGCAACCATAGCTTCTTCCATAGAGATTTTTTTTGCTTTGACCAAATCGATCAGATGCTGGTCAAAGGTCTGCATGCCCAGGTCCTTGCTTTTGGACATATATTTGGGTATTTCTGCTGTTTTTTCAGGGCTCTTAATGCACATTTCAATGGTCTTGTTGGCTAACATGACTTCACAAGCAGGGATAAGGCCATTTCTTTCAATATTGATAAGGAGTCGTAAAGAGATAATGGCCATGAGATTTTCAGATATTCGCTGCCGTACGGTTATCTGCTCTTCCGGGGGGAAATAACTGAGCAAACGGCCCAGGGTACGCATCACATCCGGTGTGTGAATGGAAGCCATGACCACGTGGCCTGTTTCCGCTGCTTTTAAACAGGTATCCACGGTTTCAAGGTCTCTGAGTTCACCCACCATGATGATATCCGGGTCCTGCCTCAATGCCGACCTTAAGGCCCTGGCAAAAGAATCGGTGTCCGGGCCGACTTCCCGCTGAGAAATGATTGACAGATCATTCTCGAAAATGAACTCGATGGGATCTTCAATGGTCACAATGTGGTTACGCTTGGTCTTGTTGATGTAACCAAGCATAGATGCCAGCGTGGTGGACTTCCCGTTGCCTGTGGCACCGGTAACCAGTATCAACCCCCGATTTATAGTTGAAATTTGTTCAATTATCGGCGGAAGATTTAACTCAGAGAAGCTGCGAATCTTGTAAGGAATAACCCTCAGCACAGCAGCATACTTGTTATTCTGACGAAAGACGTTCGCCCTGAATCGCGCCACACCGGGAAGGGAAAACGAACCATCATACTCTTTAATTTCTTTTCTGAATTTTTCTTCATCTTCAATCTTGGTTAGAATTCTCCCCAGCAAACAGGTGTCCTCTTCGGTAAGCGGGGGATGCTTGAGGGAAATAAGTTGGCCATTATGACGAACCATAGGTGGGACACCCACCTGGAAATGCACATCCGATACTTCTTTTTGTGCTGCAAAAGTTAGTATGGTATTAAGGTTTGATTTTAGCATAGTGCCTCCTAAACCAAATTTTCCAAATTCATCCAACAACCTCCAACGTTGTTTTTTACATTTTTGTTTAATTATATCATAGAATAAATTCCTTTTAAATTTTTGCCTCCCCTCGCCGAGGGGTTACTCAACGGTTACGGATTTGGCTAAATTCCGGGGTTTGTCAATATCGCGACCTTTTTCTTTGGCAATATAATACGCAAACAACTGGAGGGGAATAACATTGATAATCGGTTGAAGGATAGGAATAGTCTTAGGAACAATGATCACATCATCGGAGATATCAAGAACTTTTTGAACGTCTGCATTGGTAATGGAAAGAATTTTGCCTTTCCTGGCTTTGATTTCTTGCATATTACTGATCATTTTGTCTAAGGTCAGGTCATCCGGTGCAATAGCTACAGTAGGGAAATTTTTACCGATTAATGAGATGGGACCGTGTTTCATTTCCCCGGCCGGGTAACCTTCAGCATGAAGGTAAGAAATTTCTTTTAATTTTAACGCCCCTTCCATGGCTGTGGCATAGTTGAACAGCCGACCGATATAAAGAAAGTTTTTATATTTTGAATATTGGCGAGCGATTTGTTTGATTTTTGGGGCGTCACTTAAAATTTCCCTCACCTGGTCCGGGAGTTTTGTGATGGCATGAATGATTTCACTGCCTTCGATAAAGGATATTGCCTGGTACCTGCCGATCAAGAGGGCCATAAGTGTCAGTATAACCAGTTGTGAGGTATAGATCTTGGTGGAGGCGACGCCGATTTCAGGACCGGCATGGTTGTAGACACCGGCATCAGTGATCTGGGTAATAGCAGTGCCCACAGCATTTACAATTCCTAAGATAAGCGCACCTTTGCGTTTGGCTTCTTTTATGGCTGCCAATGTATCCGCGGTTTCACCGGATTGGGAAATAGCCAGTACCGCCACATCTTCATCCAACTTCAAACGCCGGTAACGAAACTCCGAGGCTAATTCGGTTTCTACATTTAACTCGGTGAGGTGCTCAAAAATATACCGTCCCAACAAACCCGCATAATAACTGGTACCACAGGAAACAATGATTAATTTATGGGTATTTTTTAAGCGGTCTAACACCGGTTCCAGGCCGCCCAGTTTGGAAACCCCTTCACTTTCGATGACTCTTCCTCTAAAGGCATTTTCAATACTTTCCGGCTGCTCGAAAATTTCTTTCAGCATAAAATGCTCGAATCCTCTTTTGTCCGCCCGGTATTCCTGGGCATCCAGTATCTCTATTTCTTTTTCCAGCGTTTCATTTTTAAAGTTTTTAATATGATACTCGTTGGAATTTAATACGGCAATTTCATCATCGCTTAGATAGATCATTTTATTGGTATAAGGGGCAAGGGCATTGGAATCCGAGGCAGCGTAAAATTCGTCTTTACCAATACCAAGGATAATCGGGCTTCCCCGTTTGGCAATGATAACCTGGTGGTCGATATCTGCGTGGATAATAGCAATACCAAAAGTTCCACTCAAGCGTTCCACTGCCTTTAGAACCGCTGCTTCCAGGTCTCCGTCAAAATATTCCTCCACCAGGTGGGCAACCACTTCGGTATCGGTTTCTGATTTAAACACATGACCGTTTCCTATCAGCTCTTTTTTGATCTCCTGGTAATTTTCAATGATGCCATTATGCACCACACTGATTTTATTGGTGCAGTCGGTTTGGGGATGGGCATTGATTTGAGAGGGTTGTCCATGGGTGGCCCAGCGGGTATGGGCAATACCAAACGTGGCATCAAACTCCAATCCAGCCTTCTTATTCTCCAGTTGGGTCACCCTTCCTTTGGTTTTAATAATGATATTTTTTCCATTCCTGGTATTCCTGGCTTTTTTATTGTTTTTGCCATTCAGCGAACGCCCTACCACTGAAAAACCGGCAGAGTCATAACCCCTGTATTCCAGGCGCTTTAATCCATTAATCAATATGGGAACAGCCTGCTTTTGTCCGCAATAACAAATAATCCCACACATGGTTCCTCCCTCCTGGATTTTTTTATCCCGTTATTTGGTTTTTTGTTCCTTGTTTTTTGCTTACTCATCCTCTCACCTATCATTCAAAATGAGTCAATTGGGTCTTTCCAATGGGATAGACATTAAATCCGATTTGGTACAGTTTTTTATGGTCCAAAATGTTTCGCCCATCAAAGATAAACGCCGGTTTTTTCATGGATTGATAGATTCGTTGGTAATCAAGGGTTTTGAATTCTTGCCATTCGGTCATAATAGCGATTGCACTGGCATCTTCAGCGGCTTTATAGGGATCGCGGTCATATGAGACGTTTTGGTCAATATCTTTTAGATCGATTTTGGCATTGTTGAGTGCTTTGGGATCGGTAATAGAAACAATAGCGTGCTCTTCCAGTAGTTTTTTGGTAATGTCAATAGCAGGGGATTCCCTGGTGTCACCGGTATTGGCTTTGAAAGCAAATCCAAACAGGGCAATTTTTTTGCCGGCAACAGTATTGAACATCTCTTTGACAATGCGCTGTACGAATCGGTTTTTTTGATGTTCGTTCATTTCGACTACTATTTCCCAGTAGTTAGCGACTTCATTGAGGCCATAGCTCCTGGCAATATAGACCAGGTTAAGGATGTCTTTTTTAAAACAGGAACCGCCAAATCCAACGCTGGCATTCAAAAATTTTGGGCCGATCCTGGAATCACTTCCGACGGCGTAAGCGATTTCCGAGATATCCGCATCTGTTTTTTCGCAGAGGGCGGAAACCGCGTTGATCGAAGAAATGCGCTGCGCCAGAAACGCATTGGCTACCAACTTGGACAGTTCGGAAGACCATATATTGGTGGTGATGATTTTATCCCTGGGGACCCAATGGGCGTAAAGGTCCACCAATTCTTGTTCTGCTTTACGACCCTCTGGTGTTTGATGGGCGCCGATCAACACCCGGTCCGGTTCTAACAGGTCTTTTACAGCGCTCCCTTCTGCCAGGAACTCCGGGTTAGAAACCACTTCAAATTTAATACCGCGGTTACTGGATTTTAGAATTCGTTCCATGGCTTCTGCGGTTCGAACCGGGAGCGTGCTTTTTTCAACAATGATTTTATCACTATTGGCATTCTCAATAATGGTATGGGCGGTATTTTCCCAATACTGCAAATCAGACGCCATACCTGCTCCTTCTCCAAAAGTTTTAGTGGGAGTATTAACAGAGACAAAAATAATATCCCCTTGTTTTATTCCATTGACAATATCTGTAGTAAAAAAAAGATTCTTCCCCCGGACTTGTTTTACAATTTCTTCCAGGTCCGGCTCATAGATGGGGATATCCTCCGAATTCCACTGCCAAATTCGTTCTTCACTGACATCTACCACTTCAATCCTGTACTCGGGACATTTTAAGGCAATCACTGCCATCGTAGGGCCACCAACATATCCAGCTCCAATGCAGAGAATGTTTCTCTTAAATTCCATTATTCGCTCCTCATATTCAACATGAGCAAGTATTTCATTTGTCTATAACTACACATTATATATGTTAATTTTTTATTTTGCAAGGTTTTTCCCGGACTTTCAGCAAATCTCATTTTAGCCAGGAAGTTACAGTGAAACGTAAAGGTACACGAAGAAAGACCGCTGATAAACGCTGATGCACATGATTAACATGAAGAAAAGCCCCATTAGTGAGAAGTTTTTGGAGGTGTCGGAAGGGGCTGGCAGCCCCACCCTAAAAATGAATATTCGTGCCTTCTCTTTTTCACTAATGACTAATGACAAATGACCAATGACTGCTGCTCGACGGTTCTGAACTGCCGGAGGCAAACGCGTCTGTGATTAAGAGCGTTTTATTTTTTAATTCCATAATAATCCAGGTACCAGGTTACAAAATGTTTAATACCTTCTTCGATGGTGGTGACGGGTTTGAAACCGATATAGCGCTGAAGTTCATGGATATCCGCATAGGTTTCTTTTACATCGCCTTTTTGCATGGGTAGTAATTTTTTTTTTGCTTTTTTTCCCAGGTTTTTTTCAATGAGTTCGATAAAATAGAGTAAATCTATTGGCTGGTGGTTCCCGATATTGAAGATGCGGTAGGGAGCGCGGGAAGAGGCAGGGTCCGGGTTTCTCCCGTCCCAATCGGGATTGCCTTCGGGGATTTTTAGCATGACCTGGTACACTCCGGCAACGATATCATCAATATAGGTGAAATCTCGTTTCATGTTGCCGTAATTAAAAACTTCGATAGGGATATTGTTAAGGATTTTATTAGTAAAACTGAAATAGGCCATATCCGGTCTTCCCCAGGGGCCGTATACGGTGAAAAATCGCAGGCCGGTAGTGGGAATTTGATAAAGATTGGCATAGGAGTGGGCCAATAATTCATTGGATTTTTTAGTGGCGGCGTACAGAGAAATGGGATGGTCCACGTTGTGGTGTACGGAAAAGGGCATGTTTTCATTGGCGCCGTATACTGACGATGAGGATGAAAAAACCAGGTGTTTAACCGGGTGATGTCGGCAGTTTTCCAGGATATTCATAAAACTTATGATATTGCTGTCGATATAGGCATAGGGTTCTTTTATCGAATAGCGTACGCCTGCCTGGGCAGCCAGGTGGACCACATAACCCGGTTTTTCTGCTGCAAAGATTTTTTTTAGAGCATCTTTCTCTTTTAAATTTACTTTATAGAAAACAAATCTTTGTGGTGTTTTTAATTGGATCGAGGGGGTATGTTGGTTGGGGTTTTCCAGGGAATCGATTTGGTTTTGGGAGAAGCCCAGTTGTTTGAGGCGGTTGGTTTTCAGGTTGCTGTCGTAGTAGTTGTTGAGGTTATCGATGCCGATGACCGGGTAGTGTTTGGTTAATATTTTTTTAGCGAAGTGGAACCCGATGAATCCGGCGATTCCTGTAATCAGTACGGGTTTGAGTTTATTTTCTTTGACTGCGGCGTTCATACTTTATCCATATTTATTTTTAACGTGTATTTTATCATATTTATGGGCAATTTGTAACCCCCTGGCGAGGCTCAAATCCACCGTCTAATTTTAGCCACGAAGATACACAAAGGGACACGAAAAGAGGGAAGCTGGGAAGCTGGGAAAAAAATCTAAGAAAGGCCGCTGATAAACGCTGATGAACTTGATGGCCATTATAAAAGGCCCCCTTAATAAAAGTTTTTGCGGATGTTTCACGGGTACAGGGGATTAAAAATTGTTAATTGTTAATTGTCAATTGCTAATTATTAATGGAAGCGGTGCCCTTCGGGCGTTTTTTATAAGACGCCTGCGGCGAAGGAATACAGCCTTTTGGAAAATCTTTTCTTTTCGCCGAAGGCGTTAAAAACCTGTCCGTTGGACGCAAATTCCATTAACAATTAATAGTTAACAATTGACAATTAATAATTAAATGAAGGACTGCCCCCCTGGTCGCCGGAGGTGGGGGTTAACGAGGTGGATATAATCGTAAACCCGGGTAACGTGGGGGAATGGGGGGATCGGCTTGCCCATAAGGAGAAGGGGCAAAAATTAATTCCGATTGAAATAAAATTTTCCGATGTGATCAAATCCAGGGCCCTTAAACCCATTCAATTATTTATGAAACAAAATAAACTTGAAAAAGGCATTATAATCACCAGGAACAGGGAAGAGGAAGTGAAGATAGAAAACTCCCGATTGCGTTTTATCCCGGCATGGTTGTTTGCCTTGAAAAAAGAGATAAAATTTTTAATTTTTTTGTGATGGGGGGTTGAAATAAATCTCTTGTTGTGCTATTATTATATTCGTAATAGATATTTGGCATATAGAAAAGGAGAAGCAAACGTGGTTGAGGTAGTGTGGTGGAGGAAAAAAGATGCAGCATTCCCCAGGAGTTCAATTCTAGAAAATTTATTGAGGGAAAGCCGGGGCTATTTCCAGTTAAATTCTTTAGGAGAATAAAATTATCAGGGTGTTAAAACAAGATGGATAATAAAATGCTGGATTATTACAGGCAAGAGGTCCTTAAAAAATATATGTACCTGGATATTTCATTCTATTCCAATACAACGGATAAGACAGTGGAAAAACTCCAAAATACGCCGATTGATAAGATTTTTATTGATGTTGATTTTACGGAATATGGAACCAAAAATGAAAGATATATAGGCCCTTATGCGATGCTTGCCGATTCTAATGATAAAGTTATCCTTGCGGAACCAGGCTGGGGAAAGACGACTTTTCTAAAATTTATCCTCTCAAGAAAAATCCAGGAGCAGGTTATCCCTGTTTATTGGGAGTGGGAAAAATTTTACTATCGTATCGAGAACGTTGATTTTGATACTGTGGTAACCAATTATTTTAAAGATGCTTTTCAAAACTTCCCGGGGATTACCACCGAAGCCATTAAAGGTTTTATGGAAAAGAATAAATTTGTATTTTTAATCGACGGGCTGGATGAAGTGGTGACCGAACAAAAGCTGTCTACAATCAGGAAGACCTTAATAAATTATAGAGAAAATAAAAATATCTCCCGGGATGACTATTTCATTATTGCCTCCAGGATCACTAATTATCCGCGGGAGTATTTCGATCTTTTTTCAGGAATCGGGTTTCAACACTATAAGATAAACCCTTTAAACGGTCATTTGATTTACAATTACATCGTTAAATTCATAACTTACGTCTACATGTCGTCACCGGAAAAATTGAAAATCAAAGATAAGATTGACTATTTGGAACAATACATCCAGACGCGGCCCGGGGTAAAAAAGCTGGCTGAAAATCCGCTTTTCTTAAATTTAATCACTTTGATATATCACTATGAAGGCGACTTGCCTCGTAATAAATTAAAGCTGTATGAAAAGTGCATTGAAATGCTGCTGTATGAATGGAAAAAATCCTACAAAGACATCAAGGTCTTCACACAATTACACTTGAATGATAAATCCCTTAAAAACCTCCTGGTAGAAACCGCTTTTGAATATTTTAACAAATTCCTGAATAATGAAGTCAAAGAATTCGGGACATTTTCGCAGGAGGAACTGGAAAAGACAATGGCCCAGGTATATAAAAAATCAGTATCCAGAGAAATTAACATGGGTGAGGTTGAAGATGCAATCTCAAGCTTGTTTTTTTATTTCAAAAGTGATGTCGGGGTTATTGTTGAAAAGGCAAACGGCAAATTCGGATTTTCCCACCTCAAGTTAATGGAATATCTCGCGGCAACATATCTTAACAAAACCTATTATCAAACTGAAGAAAGTCTAAAATATATTATTAATATCCTGGGAAGCCCCAGGTTTAGAGATATTGGAGAAACAATCCTCCTGCAAATTGAAATGATAGGGGCCCGGTTCATTGATAACCTGACCAAGGAACTATTATCCTTATATAAAAAGCAGCCAAACGAAAACATCCTGATCTTGCTGGCAAAATTGGTGAAAGACAACGATGAATTTTCCATAGATGATACAGGAGAAATTCTGAATTTATTGGCGGTTTACAAAGCCACTCGACCTGGTAATACTGAAATCTCTCAAATAATTGATGATATATTTTGTTTCTCGAAAATATTCAGGAGGGAATTCGCTTATTTAATTAGTCGATTGATAAGAGAGAAAGAAAAGTGGATGAACTTTTCTGAAAAAGCAGCTTATTGGGTGGGTGAAAAAGTTTTATATATGAAAAATGATTTGAAATCTTTTGGTAAAGCGCACCAAAAAATAAAAAAACCAACTCCGGCACAAGAATCACATCGAATAGTCAAAAGGGTCAAAGACCAATTGGAATTATTGGAAAAAGTAGTAGAGGGATACAAGGAAATGGCCATCGAATATAATATCATGTGCCAGAGGCATAATACTAATGCATTGATGGAGGAAATTATTAAAAAATTTAGAAAGAAATACCCGGGAGTTGATATTATATATTCCCCCTCGTTTGTCATGAATGATCAAGAAAAAGAAGTGCACGCCGATAAGTATCTAATCGAACAAATTTTTGAAGAGTTGATCAAGAACAGTATTAAACATTCAGCGTTTAAAAATGGAAAAATTAAAATTGAACTTTCAACCGAATATAACGAAACGAGCTTCGTCATTCATTTCAAAGAGAGGGGAAGAGGAATACCTGAACCCTCAAAAAATAAAATCTTTGATCCTTTTTTTTCAACGGACAATCAAAGTATTGGGATTGGGCTGGCAAAGGTGCGGATGATTGTTGAAAACCTGGGGGGTGAAATTAAGTATGTGGGCCAAGAAAATGTAGGCGTCCATTTTAAAATAACACTGGAAAGCGGAAGAGGAATGTGGTGAAATTCATAATAAGTTTTGCCTTATTGAAAGAAAAATGAAGGATCAAATAAAAACCCTACCTCAAATAACAGCAGTTATTGATAATGACCCTGGACCCAGGATAAGCTTCAATGAGTTAATGAAGAAATTATTGGTAAATGATGCTCGATTGAGAAACTACACCTTTGATGCGAATCCCAAATTTCGTCGTTTGGAGATCGATGGCATGATTAAAAATGATTATCCGGGGATAGAGGGTTCGGTTGTTTTTCAATTCAGGAGGCTGAAAGAATCGGAATCCAAAACTAACCAGGTAAGAAAATTATTTCAACAGGTGGTGAGTTCCAGGGCTTCGGCTTCCTGCAATTGCTATATTCTTGTTACCCCGGTAGATTTATCGGTTGAAGACCGGGAATGGCTGAATAAATTTAATAAGACTCACAACCTGGACTTACGTCATTATGGACACACTCAAATAATGGATTTGTTGGACCAATACCAGGCGCTGAAAAAGTATTATTATGGGAGATATCTTGAGGGGGGACCAGGGGATTTCGACTTATTAAAACAAAAATATCAAGAGGTCATGTTTCAGCAGGTGAAAAACCTGGAGTTTGTCGGGCTGCCAACGGCACAGTATCAAAAAAGAGATTTGTTAAAAGAAACAGAACTTAAGAATATATATATCCCCCTAAAGTTTGCGCCTTGTAAAGGCGATTCAAAACCCAGGGATTTATCCGAAATAAAAGGGCAATTTAGACGTTTTGTGGTACTTGGAGAACCCGGAGCCGGTAAATCCACCCTTTCGAAACACCTGGCCCTGGAGTGCAGCAAAACGAAAGAGGACAATGATAACAACCCATCGAAAAGTGAAGATAGAATCCCTTTAATCATCCCTCTCTGTGATTTCGTAGATATAAAAAAACAAATATCCAGGACATTTGGTTTTATCGATTACCTGAAATACATTGCAGAGAATAATTATGAATTCGGGTGTGTGGACAGTGATTTCTTTAAGGCCATGTTGGAATTGGGAAAAGCCATCGTTGTCTTTGACGGCCTGGATGAAATTGCCCAAAAAAGTTTGAGAGATGAAGTGGTAAAAGGTATTGGAAGATTTGCCGAGGAATACCCGGATAGTTCCATATGGGTAACATCGCGAATTTTCGGTTATAAAAACACGGGGGGACTAAGCGAAAAAATATTTAAACATTATTATATAACCCCGGTATCAGTAGAACAGGCCGATCAATTCATCAGGAATTGGTATAACATCCAGGTGCCGGACGAGAGCGATCGGGAAGAAAAAATAAAAGCCCTTAAAAAAGCGCTTGAAGCATTTCCCTATATCCAGTGGCTGAGGAGTAATCCCCTGTTTCTTACGATGCTGGTCATTTTGAATCAATTTGAGAGCCAATTACCTGATAATCGAACCACACTGTATGAAAAATGCCTCGAATTATTACTCAGGACCTGGCCGAATCGAAAATACAGCCCCCGCGGCCAGAGGAATCCAATGGAAGAAAGAGGTATTAGCTATGAAAAACAGTTGGAACTCCTTTCGGCCGTGGCTGTCTATACCAAGAATAAGTACCAGGATAATACAGTGGAAGGAGAAAGCGGGTCAATCCCGGAGAGTGAGTTAAAAAAGATATTATTCAGTGAACGATTCGATAAAAGTCGGATACCTGAAGAGGCTGCCAGGGAAGACGCCAACGCCTTCTGCGGTTACATTGTCGAGCGAACCGGCTTCCTGGTGGAAAAGGGAAAAAGAAAAGGAAAAGAAATTCTGTTCGATTTTATTCACCGTTCGTTCCGGGATTATCTTTACGCTCGTTGCTTGGCCATGGATAGAGAAAAAGCCACTGATGACCATATTACTTTTATAACCAAATATGTGGGGAAACAAGGTTGGCAAGAGATTATCCTATTCCTGCTCCTTCTTTTCAAAGAACATCGAAGCCGGGATTTTATTGCACATCTCAATCATAGGGTTTTTAATGAGTTGGCCGCCATGAAAAATCCCGATGCCTGGTTGTTGATGGGCCGGGCCTTAAGGGATAATATGGAATTTGATGATAAAGCAATTCAACAAATCCTCGCAGAACTGTTAAAACAGTGGCTAACTAACACGGAAGAGAACCCTGTATTTTCCGTATTGGAGGAGATTGTCGGCTTTTCAGAAAGGGGAAAGGGAATTTTAAAGGGATTGATAAAGACTTATATCACCAATTGCCCGGTAAAGCAAGTGTTTGCCTCTTTGTTCCTGGTGTGGCGGTTGTATGGGATTGAAGACTCCTTTATCCACTATATGGACAAGAACAAAGACAAAGGCGTTTTATTACCTTATTTGCCATTTTTCAAGGCCAATAAATCCATCGCAAGGTATATCGATGAGAATTTTAAAGAAAACCAATGGGTAATCTATTACAATTCCACCCGGGAACGACTCCTGGAGAACTTACACAATATAATCGCCAATCAATTGAGTGATTGTGAATTGAAGGGTTATCTCCTCAGTTCCTGGGCAAAAATATTTAACGCGTTTCAGCAGCGCAAACTTTTTTTAGACAAAAATAACCAGGCAACAGCCAGCCCTTTGAAAATGTCTGGGAATATAGAATTGGATTTTAGTTATGTGAACTTCGGATTCCACCAGGATTATATCTCCCACCCATTGGTATTATCAAGGCCTTTTATGGTGAATCCCCCGCATATTACTCTGGCAAAAATAGATGATAACTTCTTTTTATATAAAGAAAGAGAAATCATTACCCTTGCCGGAGGTGAATATATTACCACCTGGGTAGAGCAAGTCCTGGAGAAAATATTCTCCGCTTTTAACGGTAAACTGGAGGAAAACCGATTCTCTTCACGGGAAGAAGAACATATAAAAAAACAAAGCCGGGAATTTGCCGGGAAATTCGGTCAGAATGTAAGCCAGTACCACACCCTGCACTTTGAAAAAGACCTAAACCATTATATTTACCGACATTTAGCCAAAAGCCGTCGATTCCTGGGGATGGAGTATCAATCATATCTGGTCGGTTATTTCAGGAGTGAATTTGGTCAAGATCTGACCCGGTGCGATTTTAACCACGAATTTAGAAAAAAATTAGGCAAAATGTTGGGGAAAGCATTTGGCCGCTATTTTAGGCGCGATTTATCCAGGGATTTAAGCCTGATTTTGGTACAGTCATTCCTGGAATATTTAAAAGATTACCCGGATAATCCCGGGGTCCGGGAATTCAGAACTTTAATCTCATTGTTGTATAATAAGCAGTACAAAAAAGTTTTGAAGTGGGAAAATTTAAACCCGGACCATTATAAACCAATCTATGCGTTGTTTTGCCAACAATTCAGCAGCGATGACCTTGTATTTAGCCAATTATTTTACATTTGTCTTTATGACTATCTATTTAATTACAAAACCGAAGTATCTTTCGAATCCATCCATTCGGAATGTCGTTATCTCTCGTTGGATAATATAATTATTGTTCCGAAAGCTCACTTGCCCATAAGAAATCCCTTCATGATCCCATTTGCATTTAACTTTATCCTGTCGGGAGACCTGAGCCATTACATTGTAAAGCTGCTGGCGCATTTGAATGCCAGGTTCTACAAGAATTCGGAACCCGATGAAACGTCCATCAGGAAGGCAGTGGATAATTATTGCAGTCATCATCCGTTTGTTTCTTATTTTATCAATTACTCGTGGGACTTATTCTGTCGAGAGTTTGAGGCACAGTATCGAAAAAATATTGAGACCAATTTTTTACCATTAGCCGTTTTTATCATCAACGGGGCAAAATTGTCCCTGGTTACGGACATGCCGTGCTCCGGTGATCGATGGGATAATATATTAATAGAAGCAGAAAAGTCGGAGAATCCTTTTGTGCAAATATCATTATCCCTTTACCAACTGGCTAATTACCAGGATACCGAAAAAGAATCCCAACACCTGGAAAAATGGTTGGGAAAATTTAAAGAAGCATATCCCGGGTATTTCCAATTGATAGGCTTCAATGAAGGCCAGGTGAGCGATGGTGCGCAAAGTGAGAAAGGGTAATAAAGGCATTGATTTACTTTTTTTCTCCTTTTAAACACTTATTATTTCCCGGTTACATTGGCCGGCTATCCGGGACAGCGGGAGTAAAGAGAAGCAATCCCGTTATAGAAAGGAGTGAAACAACATGACGGAAAGGAAAACAGGCATCCTGTTAATGGCAGACATCATCAACTACTCCGTTCAAAGTAAAAAAGTAGGAGACAAAAAATCTGCCGAATTCTTGAAAAACCTTGAAAACAGGGCAAGGGAGATGTCAGGAAAATATAATGCAAATTTTATAAAGATTGATGGGGACGCTATTTTGGTTTTTATTAAAGAAATAGAGAGATTCCTGGAATTGGTGAAGGAATTTAGGCAAAACTCAATAGAGGGAGATATTGACTCCAATGGGATTCGGGCCCAATTGCGGATGGTGGCTCACTATGGCCGATTTAGCTTTGAATTGTCCGGGGAAAAACCGGATGAAATCTTAGGCGCCGAAGCGATAAAGGTATTTCGGATAGAGAAGTGTGCGGGCAAGCATGAGGTAGTGATTACAAAAATACTCTGTGACTTAATAAGAGAAGATTCAAAAGACCACGATATCAATCCTGAATACCTGGATTCTAAGCGAATAAAAGGATTTGACGAACCCATCGTTCTTTATAAACTGATTTTCCCCCAGGAAGTCGAAATACAAGGAAAAGATATATTAAATAAGGCCATGGAAGAACTTGAATTAAAAACAAAAGATATCCCTATATTCGGCAATCTATACCCCTCTTTAAGCATGAAAGACCATTTTGTAAATCTTTCCATCTCCCTGGAAGCGGACCCCGGGGAATCATCCGGGAAAAAAAGAACTCATTTTAAATGGGATACGGGAGAGATGGAAAATATCTCACTCAGGGATTCCAGGAGTATCGGGGAAGAATACAAAGATACACTTAATGTAAGCAAAGTATACCTGGAGTATAAAAAAGGAATCATATTGGGGCTTCCGGGGTCAGGGAAAACAACAATTTTAACCTATTTTGCTTACCGGGAATTTGAGAGAAACCGTGAACTATTTGATGAAAACGAAGAAAAACGTGTGATTTTATTCATTGAATGCCGCAATCTTTCGAGTTTCAGAGAGTGGTATAAAGAGATTCAATCCCCGGGTTACGGGAGAGGGATGCCAACTGCGGATGGTGTTGACCCCGAAATCCTCTTGGAATATTTCACTTTTTATTTTTTACATAAGGGCAAGCAAAGGGAAGATTTATATCCTGGAAAAATGGAGGACATAAAAAAGGCGGGAAAAGTCGTCATTGAAGCCTATAAAAACGGTCAATTAACTCTTTTGGCGGATGCGCTGGATGAAGCCAAAAGTTCGGAAATAAAAGACGATATTGTCAATATTATCGGGAAACTTTTCGAGGATTCCCGTAAAGACCAAAAGGCGGGCAATCGTATTTTCCTGACTGCCCGCGGTATTGAACGACGGGAATATTTAAATGGGGAAAGTACGGGCATTTTCCGGCCGTTATTTGAAGTTCGTTCCCTCGACCCGGAGCAACTGCGAGAAATGGCAAGATACTTTTACCAAGATGCCTCGGACCTTTATAGAAAGTTTGATGAGGTGGTATGGAAAGAAGAAATCGCGACAAAAACAGCGGGAACCCCGCTTACCGCCCTTCTTGTCATTGTTTATTTCCAAAATTTCGGACAATTTGATACCCGGTATGCCATGTACCACTTATTTATCACCTTCATACTCATAAGGGCATGGGATAAAATAAAAACCGGCCATTTTAAAAAAGACATGAACCTCTTTTTAAGATTGGTGAGAGATAGAGCTATATTTGCAGGCGAAGAATATGAAGAGGTAGGGAAAATATATGATGCGCTTACATTTCTTTCCTATATCTATATCATTGAACAACAAAAAGATAACAGGATGAGCTATGAAAGCATACGAGACATATTGGGCTTATTTGTTGAAGATAAAGACACCTGGATAAAAAGGCTTGAAGAAGACTATCTCCTGGTCCCCACCGGTATCATGCAGTATGTATTCATTCATTTTACTGTAATGGAATACCTGGCGGCGAGGTTTTTGGTAGAAAAATTGAGTCACCCCGGTTATCTTAAATGGACCGAGTGTGATATAAACTTTGAGAGATCAGGGGCACGGTTCTTCCAATCCGAAGTTCTTCCCATTGCCATGGGCAGTGAAATCAAGACAGGGATAAAGATATTACAATTATTAAAACAGCAAATCGATCAAAACAATGATGAAGCCGATCGTCTCCTGTATTATAAATCCGCTGTAAATTCCCTTGCCGAGCTCGAAAATACCATCGTAAAAAAAATGGAAGCCAAAGAGATTGCCTTTTTAAAACAAAAAATAGAACAGGAAGTTAAAGAGCATTTTGATACCCTGGACTGGATATACAAGTATTTGCGCGAGCTTTTGCTGCACGGCGATAAACCTGCCCTTCAAGCCGCAATAAAGTCATATCACGATATATCAAAATTGAGTCGTCCCATTTTTCTGGAGAGATACCTTACATACAGGGAATTTTCAGAGGGCGGTTCTGAGATCGTATTCACCCGGGCACAGCTCCTTTATGTTTTAATGAATAATCGACTGGTGGATAACTGGTTAAAACGTGATGAGGAAAGAAAAATCCATGGGTTACTGGAAAAGGAGAAAAAGCAAATAATCGCTGCCGGAGGGAATTTGTTAAGATTCGATTCGGAAAAATACAATCCCGAGGACAAAAATTTTAGATACTACCAGGAAAAGATAGGGAATTCACTGCAAGGATTTTTGGGAAGTCCCAATTTAAAACACTCGAAATCTGTAAATAGTGTGATAACAACGGGCAAATTGATCGTTTCAGGATCCTATGATGGCACGGTCAAGGTGTGGGATATGGAGAGCGGCAAAGAGTTACGCAGCTTCAACGACAATATTTACGGGGTAAGGCGGATCGCTGTTGCGGGAAAAACAATTATTTCCGGGGCATCGGACCAGGAGGGGACCATCAAATCATGGGATATGGAAAGCGGTAGGGAAACCCATATCTTTGCCGGTCTTATCGAAGGTGTCAGGAGTATAGCCATTGAGGCTCAAACCGCTGCCTTTGGCACAATACAGGGAACCATCCAATTATGGAATGTGGAAACCGGGAAAAAAATTCGCAACTTGAAGGGTCATGATAAGCAAGTGAACAGGGTGGTTATAGCTGGTAATACGATTGTCTCCGGCGCAGCGGACGGGACCGTCAAGTCATGGGACCTGGGCAGCGGAAGAGAGCTTCACGTTTTTAAAGGTCATACCAACGCCATAAAAAGTCTCGCCGTATCAGGGAAAACGATTGCTGCCGGTGCCAGTGACGGCAGCATTAAATTATGGGATAGGCAAAGCGGCAGGGAAATCAAAAGCCTCCCGCGATATATCGATAGTATAAATAGCCTGGCTCTCCTCGGTCATACCATTGTATTCGGAGCCGAGGATGGCTGCATCAAACTTTGGGATATAGAAACCGGTAAAGAGATCCATACACTCATCGGGCATTCATTACGGATTAATGCCATTGCTGTCCAGGGTAAAACGATTATATCCGCATCCGGTGACGGAAGCATTAAATTATGGGATATGCAAAGCGGTAAAGAACTCAAAATATTTAAACGGCATGAGGAAAGGGTCAACAGTACGGCGGTTTCAGGCAAAACCCTTGTCTCCGGTGCCGATGATGACACGGTTAAACGATGGGATATGGAAAGTGGCAAAGAAATTCGCACCTTAAAAGGACACCAAAGCAACGTCAACAGCGTTCTTATTACAGGAAGAACCATTATATCCGCTGCAGTGGAAGGAACCATTAAACTATGGGATATGGATACCCATAAAGAAATCCGCACCTTAAAAGGTCATACCTCATGGGTCAACTGCTTGGCTCTTAAAGACAAAACACTTATATCAGGCTCATCCGATGATACGATCAGGCTGTGGAATATTGAAACCGGCCAGGAGCTTTACAAACTTGAAGGTAACGAAGATAGTGTGAATAGTATTGAATTGTTTGAAAAATTTATAGCAGCCGGTTTGGGTAATGGTACCCTGGTGGTGTGGGATATGGAAACCAGGCAAATCGCCTGGACCTTTATAGGACACCATAAAGCCATAACCTGTATTTCAATAAAAGGAAACAGTATCATATCCGGTTCGGTCGATCATACGATTAAAAGATGGGATTGGTCAACCCAAAAAGAGGTGCGTACCTTTACCGGGCATGCCATGGCAATCAACAGCATCGATGTGGTGGGAGAGTATATTGTATCTGCCGCCGATGATAAAACCATTAAATTATGGAATATGGATACCGGGGATTGCGTAAAAACCATTCATTTACCCTGGATACCCCTGCATATCAAACAGCATGCCCAGGACCCGGATATTTTTATCACTGCGAATGCAAACGGAACAATCACGCTTTTTGATTTATCCTGTGCCATTAAGTCAAAAAGGGTACAAAAGTGAGCAAAGGGAGGAGAATAAAATGGAAAACATACCACCTTTGACTAAAGTAATAGATAAGGGATCGGAAGGTGGGTTTGAATTCGAGCGCTTGATGAAGAAATTATTGATCCATGACGGTTCATTAAAGGGATATGAATTCGAACCCGGGGTTACGAATAAGGATGGAGGCATTGACGGGAAGGTGAGTAAGAACTATCCGGGTATTGATTGCCCGGTGATTTTCCAGTTTAAATGGCTGGAAGGACCAATCAATAAAGGGAATGCTGGCAGGCAGATAAAAAAATCATTTGAAAGCCTGGTAAAATCAGGAATTCGGCATAAATCCTATGTCCTTGTCACCCCGCACGACCTGACACCTTCTGAAAAACAGTGGTTGGCGCAGCTTCCCTCCACCTATAAAATGGAGACAAATATCCATCATTATGGGCACATCAAAATCCAGGTGTTATTGGATGCATATCCGGCGCTGAAAAAATATTATTATGGAGAGCGCGTGCAAGGCGTATCTCGAAATTTTAATGTGGTAAAAGAAGATTACAGGCAGGCCATAATCGAGGAGGTGAAGCATCTTCGTTTTATTGGCATTCCTACAGGGAACTATGAGAAACAGCAGTTAATGGTTAAGCCGGAACTGGCAAAGGTCTACATCTCACTGGATTTCAGTCATGAGAAAGATGCTTCGGAAATAACCACCTTACAAGCTATATTAAACAAATCCAATCGCGTGGTGGTCCTGGGCGACCCGGGCGCTGGTAAATCTACCCTGGCAAAGTACCTGGCATTGCTGCACAGTCAAAAATTAGAAAATAACAAGGCGTTTCACAAAGAAGACAAAGTCCCGTTTATTATTCCCATAAGGGAATTTGTACGGCTGCAGCAGGAAAGATCAGAGCCATTTAATTTTATCGACTATTTAAAACATATATCTGAAGCCAATTACTCATTTAATAATATGGACGAAGATTTTTTTATTTCCCAATTGGGATTGGGCAAAGCCATTGTTTTGTTTGACGGCCTTGACGAAGTGGCGTCCGAAGCCGGTAGAATCCGAATTGCGCAAAATATCCAGCAATTTGCCCGTAGTTACCCTGACACCCTCATATGGGTCACTTCAAGGATTGTGGGGTACACGGTGGATGTAAAACTTGATCCCCGGGTATTCGATCATTATTACCTGGCACCGGTTAAGCTGGACCAGGCCAGGGAATTTATCAAGAAGTGGTATGAAATCCAGATACCTAAAGAAAAAACCCTCAGAGTCGACCGCATCCATTCACTGTGCAATGCAGTCGAAGAAAACCCCGGGGTACAGCGTTTGAAAACCAATCCCCTTCTTTTAACATTGATGACACTGGTGCACCAGTTTGAAGGCACTCTGCCGGATGACCGAGCAAAGCTCTATGAAAAATGCATTGAATTGTTGCTAAAAACCTGGCAAGAGCAAAAATATATTACCCTGGGGCTAAAAAATCCCCTGGAAGAAAGAGGTATAAGCTATGATGACCAGCTAAAGATGCTGGCGGCCACAGCCTTTTATATCCAGGAAAAAAACCAGGACATGAAAGCTGAAGACACCAGGGGATTGATTGAAGAGGATGAACTGGCGCGTGTGCTTTTTAAAGCCAGGTTTGATAAAAAGAGGATGCCTGAAGAAAGTGCAAAAGAGGACGTTAAACGTTTTATCGATTATATCCGCGACAGGGCCGGGCTGTTCGTGGAAAAGGGCAGGAACAAAAAAGGAGAAAATGTATTTGCATTTGTTCATCTCTCATTCCTTGAGTACCTTTGCGCCTACCAGGTGGCGGAAGATAAAAGCAAATCCCAACAGCAGCACATCCATGAACTGCTCCGTTACATAAAAAAAGCCGCCTGGGAGGAACCTATCCTTCTCTCTCTCTACTTGTTTACAAAATCCACCGGTCCCTCTTTCATCGATGCCTTCACAGAAGCGGTCTTTGAAAATCTAAGCAGGCATGATGACCCAAACGGCTGGTTCCTGATGGCACGCGCCGTAAGGGATAATATCAACTTTGCACATGAGGATATTAAACGAATCAACAGGGAAATTGTTAAAATATGGTTAACCGGAAGTGAAAAAACCATCGCTTTTTCAATTTTAAAGGAGATCGTCAAATTCTCAAAAAAAGGAAAAAATATATTAAAAGAGATTATCAAAGAAAATATAAAAAATAATCCCGCAGAAAAAGCATTTGAATCCTTATACCTCTATAAAGAATTTTATGAAATCGATTCCGCCATCCCGGGTATTATTTCAGAAAATAAGGATTATCTCGATCTATTACCTTATTTACCTGTTTACCAAGATGACCCGATACTAAAGGATTACATCGAGGAGAACCTGGAAGAACCCCAATGGAACATCTATTATAACGGTGCAGCAGATAAAACCACTGAAAATCTTGATAAACTTCTTACCGCTCAATTGAATCCTTTTGAAATAAAAGGACAGATGATCAGTTCATGGTCCCGGGTTTTTGCCGCATTCCAGCAGCGCAATCGATTTCTAAAAATAAATAAATCCGGGCCGGATCCAGGCATAAAATTTAATAATATCCGATGTAACTTTGATTATGCAAATGTGAACTATCCACTAACGTTGTTTCTTCATTTCATTGAAAAAATAGAGTATATATCCCCGAAAACAATTACTAACCAGTGGTTTATCTTAGAAGACAAAGGGAACCAGGCACCGATAAATAATAAATTTTTATCCGGTTGGATAAATAAAATTTTATCTAACGCATTGGCACTGGTTGAAAGATACAACTCTTCCAATAAATCTATCTCGCACGCCAACAAAGAAGGTATAAAGCATATAAAAAAAAGCATCGATGATTTTAGCGTAGAGTTCAGCCGAAATTTTATCAGGGAATTTGGCCGGGATTTCAGTCGGGATTTCATCCGCTATTTCAACCTGGATTTCATCCGCTATTTCAGCCGGGAATTCAGCCTGGAATTCAGCCGAAATTTCAGCCTATATTTCAACCGGGAATTCAGCCGGGATTTCAGCCAGGACTTCAGTCGATGTTTTAGTCAGGTTTTCAACCTGGGTTTTAGTCGAGAATTCAGCACGGATTCCAGCAAGGATATTGGAAGCCTGGTTTATGACTCTTACTATAAAAAGTATGACGAAAAAGGCATACTAAATTGGGACGAATTACATGAAAAAAATTTCCAGGTAACAAATGATATATATACCGATGAATTTAAGAACAATAACATGACCTTCATTGACAAATTTTTCAATGACTTATGTTTGTATATACACCTAACTTTTCATCAATTTACAACAAAATCCAAAACCATCGCTTCCATTGTTCATTCCTTTTCCGGTCAAGAACCAGGGAAGGTTCGGCAGCGCCAACCTTCCATCTCAATTGCCAGTACTTTAATGCTTCCCTTTGAACCTGGTTTCATATTAACAGGCGTACTGGGCTGTTATGCCATCAATCTTCTTGCTGATATGAGTCTTAGATTCCATGAAAAAGAAGAGTTAGAAAATGGGAAGGTTTTATATGTTGTTGATCGTTATTGTAAAAAAAATCCGATT
Source organism: Candidatus Aminicenantota bacterium (assembly GCA_020355945.1). Next base: position 5,202,664 of record CP070627.1, read on the forward strand.
GAATTCTATTTCATCAACTTTGCCTGGGATTTTTACTCAAAAGCGTTTAATGAAAGGTATCCAAAATTTAAGGAAGTTGAAGAAAAGAATTTGGCCCTGGCAGCATTTGTGGTTAATGCGGCTAGAGTCTCTTTGGCAGCCGGGGTGCCTTGCGAAGGGGAAGAGTGGGAGAAAACTTTGAAAGAAGCAGGAAAATCCAACCACCCCTTTGTACAAATATCCCACACCCTCTACAAACTTTGCAATTTTATCGACAGAGAAACAAATTCGGAATTATTAAAAAACCAACTAAAAAAGTTCAAACTGGATTATCCCGATTACTACAAATTGATCGGGTTCCAGGAAGATTAGGATTCTTCATATTCCAAATTCACCAAATTCAAAAAGGTTTTTTCCCGCCGGAGGTAGAGGAGGGAGAGTGACCGGACTGAACGTTTTCTTATTTCTCATTGTCATAGACTATTTTATCTTTTTTGTCAACTTTTGTGTTATCCAAAAGCCATTTCCATGCGGGAACTACTTTTATGTTTATATCCTCTATGACAAACTCATCCGCCTCATTGTAAGTCAAAATATACCCGATGTTGGTACGGATACGTTTGGCAGCTTCGATAATACCGTTGAACTCCCTTTGCCGATTACGTTCATCTAATTGATAAGTTACCTGGATCACATCGGTTTTATCCTCTCTCACTGCGATAAAATCGCATTCATTAGCGTTTGAGAAATAGTGAGGTTTATAATTTCGCCTCAATAGTTCAATAAAAACAGTATTTTCAAGCACCCTGGCAGAATCGTCATGAGCAACTCTTTGAGAAAGTGAAGAATCAATGATGTAAACTTTTGCAGGATTCCTGGTTTTTTTATATTCCGAATCGGAAAACTTCCTGGCTGCAAATACAGTTTTGGAATCCAACAAATGCTGGTAATACCTGTAAAGCAAATCCCTGGAAAAGGGAAAACTCCCCTTTGTTTTGTTGTAAAAAGAGGTCAAAGAAAATTTTGTCGAGAATGTGGAAAAGATCTTGTTCTTTAAAGTTTTGAGAAGGGGTAAATTGGAAACTTCATACCGTTCCACCAGGTCTTTGAAAAATATGGCATCCAGGTACTCTTTGATAATTTTTTGCTTTTCAAACTCACTCTTTGCAGAAATCACTTCAGGGAATCCACCCCATTTTAAATATTCGCTAAAATATTCCACCATGCGAAACCGTTCTTCCGAAGCCAATAATAAATCATCCGCTTTGCTCCCTTTAAAAGCCGCAAATTCTTTAAAAGAGAAGGGAAAGACTTCGATACTCCATGCTCTTCCCCTTAAAGTGGTACTGATGTTTTCAGGATAAATTTTGGATGATGAGCCGGCGGTAAAAACTTCCACCGGGGTTTTTTCAACCATCCTGCGGCAAAACTTTTCCCATCCTTCAACTTCCTGTATTTCATCAAATAGAAAATAAACTTTTTTTTGTATAAGCCCGGGAGAAAGTTCATAAAAAGCTTCCCGGAGGGTTTCAAAATCCCCAGGGGAAAATCCCTCCAGGCGTTCGTCTTCAAAGTCGATGTAAAGAGAGTTATCCGGGTTTTCTTTCATCAAGTGATAGCGCAAATAGGTTTTGCCGCTTCGCCGTACGCCGTGGAGTATAATCACCTTTTTGACGTTTTCCGGCAGTCGGAAACATTCTCTTTCAATGAATTTTCCAGGAATTTTGCGTATAAAATTCCTATTTTCCACGATCGCTTGTTTCAGGACATTTTTATTTATCCTTTTCATAAGGATAAAATAAAAATTTTGCATTCAAGCGAAATGGTGTGGTAAGGACATTTGCCACCACCACTTCGGTTTTTCCGGTTTGATTAAAATTTGATTGAAGGAGGTTGATGAAGCTAAAATCTGGCTGATTCCAGGAGAAGCAAGACACCTGCTTTCAGGCTTATCCAAAAAAAGATAATTATAGCACAAAAGCAAAAAAAAAGTGAATGGGAAATCCAATCGACTTTTTTCCCTCTTGCAATTTAGTTCCGGCTGTGGTAAAAGAGAAATGGAGGCAATAAAGTGAACATGAAAATGAACAGGAACGAAGTTTCTTTCAACAGTAAAGAAGCACATCAAGCAGATGAGAGAGAATATTGGATTAATGCCTCTATCGAGGAAAAAATTGCAATGATAACATACTTAAGGGAGTGTTTTTATGGCCCTGAAGCGACTACCGGCAGACTTCAGAGATTTTTTGAATTCTCTAAACAAGAACGGTGTTAGATATCTTTTGGTCGGAGGTTGGGCTGTAGGTATCTATGGTCATCCGAGAGCTACGGGGGATATGGATGTTTTGATCGCAATCGACGACGCAAATCTTGACAAGCTGCTTAAAGCATTCTATGAATTTGGTGCACCGACTGTTGAAAAAAATCATTTTAAAGAAAAAGGCAATGTTTTCAGGATGGGGCGTTCCCCCATCAAGATCGACGTTATTAATGAAGCATCTGGCATTGATATCGATGATTGTTATTCAAGAAGGAATGTTGTCCACATCGATGGTATAGACATTTCATTAATATCCAAAGAAGATTTGATAAAAAACAAAAAAGCCTCCGGTCGAACAAAAGACATTGCTGACGTAGAGGATTTGGAAGATATTAGCTAGAACGATTGGAGGTTTAGATACTCTTTTTTTCTTCGTGCCCCTTCGTGTTTCACTGTACCTTCGCGGCTAAAATCATCCGGTGGATTTAGGATAGGTAAAAATATTGACAAATAAAATGAATGGGAATTCCAATCGACTTATGGTATAATGAGTGATTAAGTGGTTGAGGTAAAGAGAATGAATGAAGTCAAATGTCATCCGTTTAATTGGGATGGATTGCTGAAACGCATTAAACAGGGAAACGTCATCCCTGTTATCGGGCACCAACTCTACCGGGATAAAAATGAAATAGGGAAAATACATCTTATGTCTGTCCCCCTTACCCCATTACACCTGGCAGCGATTTAAAGATTGGCTCCCGTCTGTCAGCGATTCCCTGGCAGGTTCTTTTCTCTATAAAAAGCTCTTATAGTGCATTTACTGCCGGATTTTAAAAGTTCCCGGGGACCCAGGGGATTGATAAATTCACCCCTGTAAAGTACCTTGCTTTGCCCCACGGTCAAGTGTCGGGAAGCAGCAATGAAAAGAAAGTAATTGAATTGATGGGATTCAAGTCCCGTTAAAAATTGAGAGCAAAACCGATTTGAAAAGTCAACAAATCTGTTTTGGATTCACTGACATAGTAAGTGACCTCCTGGCCGTCCACAACAATAGAACCTTCCTGGAGATATTCTGCATTTCCTCCCCATAAATAGCGAACCCGGAAGTCCAACAAGAATTCCATTATTTTTTTTTGAGAATGCCGCTCTTTGGCACCTCCCAAACGCACCATCAAACCGCCGCCAATCCCGTAACTAGAAGCCGTATCATCGTAATTTACAGAACTGATATCACCTTCATCATCGTTATCTTCAATCGAGGTTTGGGCCCAGAGGTAATTCAAACCCAGCAGTGCATCGATATAAGGATGAAAAGAACCCCTGGCCGTCGGCTGAAACCGAAGAAAGACATGCCCTTGAAGAATATTGTAACTGTTGACCACCTTTACCACAAGGTCCGGGATATTGTAAAAGGATTCATAACGCGTATCCTGGCCATAGTTCAAAATTCCCATCTCTGCGCCCAAAACAAAAGGTGATTTTCCCATCTTTACTCCAAAATTGAAACCTAAACCGAACCCGTTTTTTTCAAGGTTCTCATTGAATTCTCCCTGGGGGAATCCCATGTTAAACGTTAACGAACCCTGGAATTGAGCGGCATATGCTGCCTGATAACAAAAAATAAGTATAAAAACCATGATAGAAAATACGGTTAATTGTTTTTTTTCAATCATTTTTACCTCCTGTCAGGCATATAAAGAGCAATTATTATGCCACTCTTTTTTTTGCTGACATGTCCTATTTTAAGGACAGTTTATATGATGGCTGCGCCGCGGCCTTCTCAGGCTCCTTGCGTCGGGGGGGTTCGTTTTTTTAAGGTCAATGGCTTGCAGAACAAAAGCGTTTGAAACACCCAGGCAATGCCGTACAACACAAAGCAAACCAGGGGCAGCTCGATTTGTTCCAGGTCTTTGGCAATAAGCGTGGTGAAGGTAATTACAAAGGATATCATTCCCACCAGCCCGACAATAATCAAGTTAAATGCTGTGTAAATACGCGCTGTTAATGGAAATTTACCGGTATTGGTTAATTTAAGAATAAGGAAACCGTGGACCACATAGAGTATTCCACAACTGACCAGGATTCCCAGGCCCCCTTTGATTAAATCGCTCCCACTTTTTAACACGCCGTACAAGATAGCAGCCAGTGATGCCAGGCAGGCATGATAGGCCAGGGTCTTAAAATAGTAAAGCACGACTTTCATTCCCAATTGAGGGTCCGGGGGAGAATTATCCCGGTACGAACGCCATTTGAGAAAAATATAAATAATCGGCGCCAGGGGGATAACCAAATAAACATAGAAAACCAAAAAAGTAGCACCTCCAATCAAATCACTCATCATTACCTCCTATAATACTTTTTTTAGCCACAAAGGCGCACAAAGGGAATTGAAATTGTATAACAAATAAAAATTTAAATCAAGCGGGTAAAAAAATTCCTGGATCTAGCCTCATCATTTTGCCCCTGGCGGTCAGCCTCGGCAAAGGCACCCTCAATCGTTTACTTTAAATCGACCCGCAGTCCTTCTTTATTATGAATGATGGGTGGAATCTTGCTCTTTTCCCATTTCCAATTCTCATAATAATCCCAACTCACCATGGCATTTAACCGTTTTAATTCATCATCCTTCTCAGACAGGGTGGCCCGCATCACATCTCCACTGGATAAGATGCCGATATACTTGCCATCTTTTTCAACCAATAAGTGACGCATCCGTTTGCCAAGAAATTTATCCATCAATTCATACACATTGGCATCGTGTTTGGCGGTCTGGAGATTGGCACTCATAAAATCTCTAACTTTGCCCTTTTTCGGATCAAAGCCTTCACCAAGACAATCCTTCATTAAATCACGTTCAGTCCAAATGCCCACGATATCGTCATTTTGCTTGACAAGGATTGCACCAATGCGTTTTTCGTTCATAACTTCCAGGGCTTCGCATACAGGCGTGTCATGATCGACACTGATCATATCAATCCCTTTATGTTTTAGAATTTCTTCTGCTGTTCTCATTTTTTTCCTCCTTAGTGTTTAATTTTTTATTAGATATAGCATAAAAAAAAATTTTTTTCAAAATAAATTAACTTTTAACAATATATTTTTTTGTTGACAAAAAAAAATGGTTATGTATATTTATTATATGATTGACCTGGAAATAAGAGATAAATCGAGACGAGGCAAGGAGGTATGATATGATTAAGAATCGTTTCAAGAGAGTCCTTTTGATTTTTTTCCTGGGTATGATTACGGTGGTATTTTCCATGGAGGCTGTTGGTAGCGGCAAGTATATGAGTGGTTCGGCGGGAACTGCTTATGGGAAAAAGAAAAAGAAGCCCCCAAAACCCCCTAAACCCAAACCAAAACCAAAGAAAGTAGTTGTAAAACCCCATAAAAAGCCGCCAAAAGTCGTTCATGTCCATCATCACTATGGAAAAACAGTGAAGGTTCCACCTGCAGGTCATAAAGTGGTGGTGGTAAAGGGCCGTAAATACTATTATCACAAAGGTGTTTACTACTGGCCCGGTAAAGTTGGCTATACGGTTATTGCAGGACCAATCGGTGCACAACTCACTGTCCTGCCCCCCGGGTATAGACGGGTATATGTTGGTAAAGCTCCTTATTACTATTATTACGGCACTTATTATCATTATGACCCGGTTGAAAAAGTATACGTGGTGGTGGAGTCACCCGTGGGAGCAGAGATCGGGGAATTGCCCGAGGGATATGAAACCCTTTACCTGGCTGACTCCTCTTATTATTACTATCATGGCACTTTTTACCGGTATTATCCCGAACGAACGGTTTATGTGGTTATCCGTGCGCCTGTGGGCCTGGTGCTGGAAACACTCCCTGATGGATATCGTTCCGTGGTAGTAAAAGGCAAAACACATTATGTTTATAGGGGGGTTTATTATCACCCCTTCACTCGAAACGGGGTAACCGTTTATAAGGTGGTGAAATAAGGAAATTTTTAGTTAAACTTGTTTTGCTTCTCATCGCAGGAGAGTGGTATGATTTTTTATTTTCATGGCTTTGCTTCCAGTGAAAAAAGTTGGATGACAACTGCACCCATTCCTTTAACCGGTTTGCTGAAATTATCCCGGGAATTGAGAAACGACTAATCGCCCAGGAGTTCCTTGACTGCACTGGAAAGTTCATTCATGCTGAAAGGCCTGGTAAGTGAGTAATGGGCGCCCATCCTCCGTGCCATTTCAAAGCTGGCCATGCCATCAGAGATAGCAATAATTTTCAGGTCACCCTCTTTGCGGAGCTTCACGATAATCTCTAATCCTAATGTGTCAGGCAAAAATAGGTCCGTAATGATCAGGTCGAAGTTCATTCTTCGATAAAGCATCATTCCTTCTTCACCACTTAATGTACCGATGACATCATATCCCTCTCGCTTCAAAGTATACAGGATTATTTCCAGCATCTGGAGATCATCTTCGATAATAAGGATACGTGCCATACTTTTCTTCCTTTTTACATTTGGGGAGTTTTGCTGCTCTATTTTTTTACTTTTTTATATCCGGTAAATCATCAAGGTAACAGTTAAGTTGCTTATATTTAAGCGCAGAGGATGCAGGGGACGCTCTCTGCGGCCTCTGCGGTGAATATCGGCTAAACGATTACTTAGCCAGGCATAACCGGTCGATTATCACCAAATTTACCCGGATGTTAGTTCTCTTACTAAACCTAATATTTCCCAACTGCCAAAGGGTTTAGCCAGTACGCGGTCGGCGCCATACTGACTGGCTAATTCCAGGTACCCTTCAGGCCTGTGCCGACCTCCACCGGACATGGCAATGATTTTCAACCCGGGGTAACTGTGGCGCAGTTCGGAGATGGTTTCTAATCCCTCTTTTCCCGGCATGATTATATCTGTTATTATTATATCGAAAGGTTTCTCTCCCTGGAGAGTGATTGCTTTATTTCCATTGGAAGCTTTCGTCACCTCATAACCCTTATGTTCCAATATCACCCCCAACATTTCCCGCATTTGAAAATCGTCATCAACGATTAAAACACGTGCCATCTGACTATACCTCCTTCCAACATAATTTTTTTGAAACCGGAAACCATATAGGGCAGCAACTTACATGCCAAATTTCCAGGTTCCTTGAAAAAAATCCTGGAAAGCTTGCTGTCAAATGAAAAAGCGAAGATCAACAGGTTCTCAATTCTATTCAGGCAGCCGCGGTGATGTTAAAAAAGTTGACAAACCCGTTGTTGCCAAAACTTCATTTTTGGTTCTCATGCACGATGGATAAGTATTTAATGCCAGGAATAAACGCTGTGTTAAAAAAGTTGACAATCGAAAATTATTTAACCTGTATTTTCTTCAATCGTTTGCTTAAGGTCTGTCGGGTGAGCCCAAGCATTTTGGCGGCTTTGCTAATATTTCCCGCGGAACGGTTCATGGCTTCTGTTATTAAACTCTCTTCCGCTTGCTTCATGGTGGGAAGTCGTGAAAGCGAAGTCAAATCCAATGGAGCCGTTAATGAAGGCAGCGGTTTTTTCTTGACAGGCCCGGGAGTAACCGGGATTAACTTTTTAAAGGGCTCCATGGATAAAACCTGGGAATGGGTAGTGCTTACAGCGTCAAAAATCATGGCCCGCAATTCCCTGATGTTCCCGGGAAAATCATAGTTGGATAGAAGGGTGTGAATTTCCGGGGATAACCGGGGCTTTGTTTTTTTCATCGAAGTTGAGGCTTGATTTAAGAAATGCTCGATCAACAAAGGTAAATCATCTAATCTTTCTCGAAGGGGAGGAATATGGATGTGATGGGTGTGAATCCGATAATACAAGTCTTTACGGAATTGCCCGGATTTTGCCAATTCTTCGAGATTTCGATTGGTAGAAAATAACCCGCGACCTCGAGCATTGTAAGGTTGATCGCTGCCCAATTTATAATACTCTTTTTCTTGTAGTAAGCGCAGGAGTTTCACCTGGGAAGCAGGGCTTAATTCCCCGATTTCATCCAGGAAGAGGGTGCCCTCTACTGCTTGTTCCACCAGGCCTTTACGAGCCTGGTGGGCGTCGGTAAAGGCCCCTCTCCTGTGACCGAACAGTGTATCGCTGAACATATTATCATCCAGGCCGGACACATTCACCGATACGAATTTCCCTTTCCGGCTGCTGAGTTGATGGAGGGCATGAGCAAATAATTCCTTCCCTGTACCGGTTTCGCCGGTAATAAGCACGGGTTCTTCGGAAGCAGCAACAGCTTCCATGTATTTAAATATGGAAATCATCTTATCGTCATTGGTTACAATATTTGAGAAAACATCGGGTCGATCCAGCCGATCGGCAAGGATCCTATTTTTTAATGTAAGATTCTCCCGTTTTAATTCTTGCAGTTCCAGGAGTCGCCGGACACCGGAAACCAGGCGATTTCTTTCCACGGGTTTCACCATGTAATCCACTGCCCCGAATTTCATGCAGCTCACTGCTGTATCAAGATTATTGACAGCGGTAATAATAATCACCGGGATTTGAGGGAAATGTTCGTTGATGCCGCGTAGCAGTTCTTCACCGGGAATATGCGGCATGATTAAGTCCAGGAGAATTACTTCCACCGGTTGATTTTGCAACAGCGGCATGACTTCTTTGCTGTCCTGGCAAGTAATGATATTGGTAATACCACTGTATTTCAAAGTAACTTTAAACGCCTTTAATATATTGATTTCATCATCCACTATCAAGACGGGATGTGTGGGATAGTTTTCCATTTTTCTTACCTTCTTAACTTTCTATCTTCCTGAATCCCCCGCTTCTATCTCCTGGGGGGGTAATAATACGGTGAAGGTAGACCCTTTTCCAACGATGGACTCCACTTCCAGTTCACCGTTATGTTCTTTAATAATTCTTGCGGACACGGATAATCCCAGGCCGGTGCCCCCGCTGCTTCGTTTGGTGGTAAAAAAGGGGTCCTGGATGAATTTCAGGTTTTCCGCCGGGATACCGGGGCCCTCATCTTTGACACCGATAAGCACTCGTTTTACGGAAGTGTCGTAGGCGGTAAACACATGGATGGCCTGTTGATTGGTTTCCAGGGCCTGGCAGGCATTCTGGATTAAATTTATAAAAACCTGTTCCAATTGCTGGGGATTTCCTGTAATAAACGGTATATCGTCACCGTATTCCACGGAAAAATTCCCGGTGGCTTTAACAATCATATTATGCAAAAGAGCAATGGATTGTTTAACCACCTGGTTGATATCCAGGCCCCGGGTCATTTCAACGAGATTGGGCCTGGCAAAGTCTTTTAAATCCTCCACCAGGGTTTTAATCCGTTTGGCACTGGCGGTGATCCCGGAAAACAAATCCGAGACAGATTCCGAGATTTCGGAATAGGGAATTCCTCCCACTTCAAAATTCCCGCTTTCTTCATAGTATTGGTCCACCAGGGGTTTCAGTTTCTTCCAGATATCCATTAACACCGGGGTATTGACGATAATAGCGTTGGTGGGATTATTGATTTCATGGGCCACCCCAGCCACTAAGTTCCCCAGGGAAATCATTTTATCTGCTTGCATGAGCTGCTGTTGGTGGCGTTTTTCCATTTCCTGGGCTTTTTTAACCTGGGTAATGTCCACGGCAGTTACCATAACAGCGGCCGAACCCTCAAAATCAAAAGCTTTTGAGATCATTTGCACCCAGCATTTATCCTGGTTTTTCTTTTCTAAAGTTATTTCCGAAGGATTTTGCCGGTCTGTTCCCTTTAAAAGCTCTAGCCCCACTTGCTTTTGTTGTTCTCGATATTCGGGTGAAACGATTCCCCAGAAATTCATATTTTTTAATTCTCTCATTGAATACCCGGTGATGATTTTTGTGGCATGATTGGCATAAATGATTTCTTTTCCCCTGTGGATAAATATAATTCCAGGCGTGATCTCAGCCAATAATCGAAATTTATTTTCACTCTCTTTTAATTCTTGTTCGATATACCGGCGGTGCAGGATAATGGAGGCCTGGTGAATAAATGTTTTAATCACCTCTGTATTCTTCAATTCGTTTCCCTTTTTTACCAGGACCAGGGCATGGCCAAAAAGCATTTTTCCTTTTTGAAAACCCAGGGAGAATATTTCCCCTATTTCCAACAATTCTATCAACTGCTGCACTATTGGTTGAGGAATGCCTATGGAACCGGTATCTACAAGGTTTCCCAATTGTTGAACCCGGACGACTTTCGGATCGCTGATGGTCTTCTTGATCAGGGGTGTCATGGGAAATTTCATGCCCACAGGGTTCCTGCCCAGTATTTTTTTTACTTTCTTTAAATAAGGCGAAATACCGACAATTTCGCATATCTCTAAGGTATTGGAGGATTGATGGTAACAGTTGATAATAACGACAGCGCCTTTTATAAGTTTATATAATTGGTGGCCGATGTACTGGTATATATTATCTTTAGGTGAAAGTTCCACCAGGTCAATGATGGTTTGTGATAAAAATGCCAGGCTGGTGTAATATTCTTGTATGAATTCTTCTGCTATTTTATGGTATGCCCGGGTGCGAATGGCATCAATGCCGTAGGCCAGGTCAGCAGCCAGACCCAGTAAAAGTTTTATTTCTTCCTGGCTGAAGGCATCCGGTTCTGCGGCATAGATGGTCAATGCACCATAGGTGCGTTCATAGAAGGTTAAAGGTAGAGCAATCGAAGAGCGATAACCGAACTTCAATGCATTTTTCCGCCAGGTTATAAAATCGGGGACCGAAAGGATATCCCGTACAGCAATGGATTTACCGGTTCGGATAGCTGTTCCGCTGGGGCATTGGGCCGGCCGGGTATCTGCCCAGGTAACCTCCAGGGTTTTGATGTAATCTGCCGGTTCTCCGAATTGGGCTACGGGTCGCACCGACTTTTTGCTGTCTTGTTCTGCAAACCCTACCCATGCCAGGCGGTAACCACCGATTTCAACAATAATCCGGCAAATGTCCCGGAGCAAGGCAATTTCGTCCTCGGCATGAACCAGGGCTTTATTGGATTCGCTGATCACTTTTAAGGCACGATTTACACCTTTGAGTTCTTCCTCCACCCGTTGACGTTTTACCATCATTCCGGATAATATAACTCCAAAGGTGATAAAAAAAATCAACAGGATCAACCGGAAAATGATTTCTGATGTAGATACATTGGTGATAAGCTTTTCCAGGAATGCCCCCTGGGAGAAAACCACGGCATGCAAGCCGGCATCGATGATCCAGACGATCACTCCCAGTATAATTGAAAGAAATAATATCTTATGTTGGGCTTTCATTATTCCTCATTCCGCACGCTTCATTCCTCATTCTTCATTCCTTATTTCACGTTTCTCTTTTTTCTGTCCGGGTGTTTTTGTTTATATTATATAAAATCGAAAACGATTTCAACAATTTTTGAGTAAAAAAACGAAAAATAAGGGAATAGGATGGACTTTTTTTTTAACTGGTGTAAGATATGGGGATGAGTACGAATATGGATATCATGTGGCAAGACAGGGAGAAAATTACAGGGAGGCCTATCGGGAAGGCGCTTGTATCCCTGGCTGCGCCTGCAGTTTTGTCCGTGTTTTTCAACTTTGTATTTGAAATCATTGATATGTTCTGGATTGGGAAATTGGGAGCTGTTTCAACTGCGGCATTAGGGTCAGCCAGTTTTTTTATATGGATGCTGCGGGGGCTGGGTTTGACCGTGGCCACCGGGGCTATTGCCCTGGTTTCCCGCCGCACCGGTGAGAAAAATGAACCAGGTCTCCTGGCAGCTATATCAAATGCTATCGGCTCGGCATTTCTCTTTTCTTTACTCATGTTGGTGATTTTTCTCCCTATTGGGTTGAATATCTTCCGATGGCTCAACCTGGAACCCGCGGTAGCAGCTTTTTCTAGAGAGTATTCTCTTGTCTTTCTCTCCGGCTTGATCTTTGTTTATTTGATGATGACCCTTGAATACATCATTCGAGGAGTGGGGGATACCCGGACCCCCATGATTATCACCGGGGTTTCCTTCCTTTTGAATGCGGTTTTAGACCCTATCTTTATTTTTGTACTGGGGATGGGTTTGAAAGGGGCGGCCTATGCCACTATTCTTTCTCAAGGGGTGGGAGCGCTTTTAATGGCTGTGGTACTTCTTAAAAAAATCCCGGCATTAATTCAAAGCCGGTCCAATGGGGTGGCGTTTTCTCCTGGAAAGTCCGGGGAATTTTTCCGGCAGTTCCATATCATTATAAAAATCGGTGGACCAGTGGGCGTGAGTGACGCGGGATTTTCGTTTATATACCTACTGCTGACCGGGATCATCTGCATTTTCGGAAAAGAACCCCTGGCTGCCATTACCATTGCCCATCGATTGGAAGGAATTCTCTTTTTTATCTGCCTGGGATTCTCTATGGCAGTGGCTCCCATGGTGGGACAGTACCTGGGCGCAGGACAACCCGAAAACGCCAAAAAATCCGTCTACCTCGCCCTGAAAGTAACTTCAGGAATTCTATTGATTATATGTGTTATATATTTCCTCTTTGCTCCGTTTCTTTTCCGGGTGTTTATTAATGACCCGCTTATTATCCGAGATGGTGTAATTTATTTGCGAATTATTGCTGTTTTTGAAATTTTTCTTGCCTTTGAGGTGGTTTTAGGTGGGGCGTTTTCCGGGGCTGGTGAAACCCGGCCCCTCTTTTGGGTGGTTTTTCCTCTCACTGCCCTGAGAATTCCCCTGGCCTATTTGTTTGCTGTGATGCTCCAATTGAAAGTAACCGCTATCTGGGCTGTGATCGCCTTTACCATGGTCTTAAAAGGAGCACTGCTTCTCTATATATTTAACAAAGGTAAATGGGCAAAAAAGAAGATTTAAAATTTTAGCCACAAAGTTACACAAAGACCATTTAATGAAAAGTTTTTGCGGGGTCCAGGGGCAGTTTTTTCAAAAAGAGCCACTGGCCGCCGGAGGCATTATTTATTTACTTTAAAGCAGCTTCAATTGCGTCGATTACTTTAGGGTCCTGTGGTTTGATTTTGGGGTGAAAACGGCTGATAATAGTCCCGTTTTTATCTACCAGGAATTTATCGAAATTCCAGCGGATATCACCGGCAAATTTAGGGTTGGTGTCTTTTCCTGTTAAAAACCGGTACAAAGGATGAATGTCATCTCCCAATACGGAGATTTTAGAAAACATGGGAAATTGTACTCCATAATTCACCGTACAAAATTCTTTGATCTCGGTATTGGTGCCAGGCTCTTGCTGCCGAAAATTATTGGCAGGGAATCCCAGTATTACAAATCCTTTTTCCAGGTATTTACTGTAAATTTCCTGGAGCCCTTTGTATTGCGGGGTAAGGCCGCATTTACTGGCCACGTTCACAATCAAAACCACCTTGACCTTGAATTTCTCAAGGGACACCTTATTACCATCGATATCTATCATTTCAAAATCATAAATGGACGCCGTGGTTCCTGCTATCAGCAAATTAAAAAAGCAAAAAAGAATTGCCATTATTCCTGCTGCTGTTGTATTTTTCATTTTTACGGTTCCTCTTTTTTTATTAATCGGAGTTATTATTTCTTGTTTTTTTCCTTTCACCTTTCTCTTTTTTCTGTGATTTTTCTTTTGCGGCAACAGCTTCCGGTAATTTTTTTTCGTATGCTCGTCTTTCCTCTTTGATACCTTTTAAAAAGGCTTTGGATTTTTGGGTCACATCGTAGACCGGGTTTTTTACTTTTAGTATTTCACCGTCGGTAAGAGTGATCACAGCCCGTCTTTCTTCGTCCATTTCGACTTTTTGAATGACCGTTGTATTTAATAAAATTTCGACTTCGTCTTCTCTGATTAATCGAATCATTTTAAACTCCAGTGTTTTTTAAAGATGAATGATACCATGTTTTATGTTTTTTAGCAATTCACAAATTTTTCAAAATCCTTCGCTGATTTTTGTAAACCACGAGATAAAGAGACATTAGGAACTTTACCTTTAAGTTGCTTGATGCTTTGTTTTCCATTATTCGCCTTAAGTTTAATCGATAGTAATATCGGCCTCTAAAGGATCTTTATTTAAAGAAAATTTAACCTCAAAAGAAAAGGGCCATGGCTTTGCAATTTTATTAAGTGCTCGCCTGGGTTTGTCTCGAAGTATAAAATTAAGGTCATCCTTGACTCGTTCATAAATTTCAGGTGCATATTTTAAATGTTCAGGTGAAATATAATCTATGGAAATCTTAATATGCAATCGTTTCTCATTTAATTCTGAATCTCTTAATTCAATATCTAGTTCAGAAAGTTCGGCTCTTTCTGGTTCATCTTTATCACTTAGTTTACGATCCCCACGCTCTCTGTCCCATGTTTGGATCTGGTCGCATAACAAAAGAAGACAAGCAAACGGCTCTTCTTCCCATGTTAGATTTTCTATTATAACCTCTTTAAACCTACCAATAAGATTATGTATACTTATCGCTCGTGCAGCTTCACGTGCATAACATGCTTGTCTTCTATCCATAATGTTTTTCCTAAGATTCAATGCAGCCAACATACCATGATCTGCTTTTTCTTCTTTTAAACTTTCTTCCCAAGCAGCCTTTAGTTGAGTCTGTAACGGCCCTTCAAATTCGTGCAACAATGCGTCACCCTGTTTACAGATATCATCTTTTGCAAAATATTTTATTTGAGGAATCTTTAATTCTAGTTTATCAAAAGTTGAATATATCTCTTCACGGATATTATTTGTCTCAGAATACTTTTCTAAGCATCCTGCTATATCATGAAAAATCCCAGTATAAAACCATACATTATTGATTGCTTCAAATGAATTTTCTTTTGATATAGGAGCCATTTTTGAGCGCTCGTCCTTTAACACTTTCCATTTATTTACAAAAAAATCGCGGAGATGTTTATGGTGAAGCAAATAGTACCCCAACCAAAAGACATTAATGACATGTCGGGCATGGCCTCTTGCTCGCCGGGAAACGGCCCTTCCAAATAATTCCCATTTTGTCACTACATCCCACATAGGTTGACAATCTTCCCACGAATTTAATTTTTGGGCGATGGTTTGGATTGAATTCCCCGCTCTTTCGATCTGGTCTCGTTCTGTCCAGCCTTCATCATATCGTCTAATCATATCAAGTACGTGCATATGCCAACTCACACAATCACTTAAATTGATATCAGTACGTATTTTTGTTTGGATGAGCGCATCCGGTCGAATTCTAGATAATTCCCTAGATAAGTTAGATAGACGCCATGTCACATATTCTGGTGGGGCTGTTTTTTTATCCCAAATATCATATAAATCTTCTTTTGCTTCTAATTGCAGGGCTTCCTCTCCCTGAATTGTATATGCAATAATTGGGATAGGACGACCGGCATCATTTTTTTTAACCCAGTCCTTAACTTTCTTGACAATTTCTAAAAGACGGTTTTCCTCCCTCTCAGCTTTAGAATCCCAGAACAACATGTCTGCTAAGATTATATCAATTCTATGGTTCATTTTTTTCTCTAACTCTTCGGGGTTTTCTACCCGTTCTATATAGATTTGTTCTGTAGGTGGTGGTTTCTTTTTGTTATATGATTTTACTGCTTTCTCTAAATTTATCCAATCCTTTGACTCGTCTTCGATATATAATATATAGAAGCTCATTTAATCCCTCCTTGCAACAAAACCTGAAGGCACACTAAATTCATACGCTGCAGAAAAGCCAATTTTTTTCTCATATTCTGATGGGGCTTCCCAGGTTTTATTAAATTTTGCTCCGAAAAGTTCAAGCCTATATTGATCTGCTTTGATATTTTGCCCCTGACTTGTTAATTGAATAGTTTCTTCAAGAGATTCGAAATTAGTTAATATACGGAAACAAATACGTACCCTACCATTGTCATCCTGCTGCCTGAAAACTTCAATTCGACTTTTGTGTTCGCTTTCTACTTTTTCTATTCTATCAATGGCAAGATTAGCTAAACAAATTATCAATCTCTGTCCATGAATTAATACATGGCAATGTTTTGTGTCTTCTTGGGGTTCATATTTAAAGTCTATTCTTCCCTCCCCTAATTCTTTTGCTTTTTCTTCAAGATGTTTTCGTAAGCTTTCAACTTCTTCATGAAATGTTTTACTGAACTCTTTATAAAAATCTCCCTCAGGGGATATTGCTAATCCTAGATCATAAACCACTCTAGGTACTTTGCTTCCTTCTTCGCTTTCAGCAGGATATTTCAACCATTTTAGTACTTTGGTTGAAATATCTTTTATTTCAGATGTATCAATAGAAAGTTGGAAGTCATAATGGAATATGTCATCTAATGCAGCAGTGAAGAGAGTCAGACTACTGTGTAAAAGAAGCCGATCCTCATTATCTGAGCCGCCTTTGAGAATTTTGGAAATAAGTAGTGGTAGTAGATAATGACGCCCATATTTTGGATGTGATGGATCCCTTCCTCTAAATAAAGATTCTGCAATGGTATCGAGTGCCCATTTAGGGTCTATATACCTCTGAGGACGTCTTAATTGACGATGTAGATTACCCAAAAAACTATGCCCACTGGGATCAAGAGTAATAGCAGCTTTATTTAAGTGCTCTATCAACATAACTTCTTCTTTCGTATCTGAGGTACTTTTATAAGAAAGTTTTTCCCATTCTTTTTTAGGGATACTCAACCAAAAGAGTGCTAATGCCGTATATAGATTCATAGTGCTCTGAATTCTATCAGGGTCTGCTCCTTTATCACTTGACATCCTTTGAGCTTCTAGTTCTTTTAAAATATCGATACACTCAGCAATAAATTGAACAATCTGCGAATCCTCAAAATGTTGTGAACAAGCTTCAAGAATGGGTTGAACAAGAGGCGTATTGTTTTTAATTTCTTTTTTGGCCTGAGAAATGAAAATTTCGACAGCAGTATTTGCCTCAACTCGTTTCCAATTTCTTAAACACCATTCAAACACCGCCCAGCGGTAACGCTCATATTCCATCCTCTCATCAGGAACATCTTGTTTTTTTCCCCATGCATATTTCAAGGAGTTTAGAATATCACCGGGCGGATAAGACAAATACATCAGTTCATAGAAACGCCATATGGCTGTAGATGAGTGCGATGTATAAAAATCACTTACTTCGCTGTCCTTTTTCTCTATTTTCAGTACATGAATGCCTTGTTTTAAGGTTACATATTTATTAGAAATATTGAATCCAGGGCTATCTATTGCAATTGGCTGCAATTCCTCTAAACGCATTTCAGCCCAATGTCGGGCAGACTCTATTCCATATTGCTCACAAATTGACATTAAATGTTTGATTCTCTCGCAATCCCGGCAAATTGGGCATTCATTTTCATTATAAAAAGGAGTACCCATAAAAGGAGCATATTCCTCGAATACAAACTTTATCGATGTGTCACCAATTGACTTCAGATTTCTCCACAAAATATGACGCGCGTGTCCCATTTGGTTAAGTACGCAAAAATAACGAATCCATTGTATTGGATGAGGGTAATCACACATTTTTCTCCCAATGCTTAAAAACTCATTTTTGATTATTTGTATAATTTGCCCTAAAATAGTTTCTGCTGTTCTTCCGGTAGCAATTGCATCATCTATAATTAATATACGTAATGGGTTTTTAAATTCTTTACTTGTCTCTTTCGATTCCACAGTACCCTTTACTGCCATTTTAATTTGGTATTGAAATTGGGAAGGGATTTGATAAGCTGGGCCCCTCCCTGAGAACAAAGTAGCATCTAAAAGCCAGGTTGGTTGACGACGACCTCTTTGAGCCAATAAATTTTCAACCTTCGGCCAAATATAATGAATCTGGCTGTGGAGTGGCATAAGGACTGCTGTAATATCTTTTTCAAGGGAATAACCTTCTAAACTCTCCCAATCTGCTTTTTTTCTTCCTTTTCTATTTTCACATATATCTGCAATCCATAATGCAATCTCTTCGCCTATTTCTCCTCTTAACGTTCTTTGAACATCAACCGTCAGAGCAAAATGACGACGCCCGTATACATAGTGACCAGCAGCAAACAAACACCCGCTAAGAGAATTATCAAATCGTTTTAAATATCTATTTCTTCTGTCAATATAAGGGTCACGACCGCGTTTAAATTGACGTCTAAGTGTCGTATAACGGACAGGTCGTAATGAATGGGGCTCAATCCAAAATGAGTTTAACTCTTCCTCGAATGTTTTGGGTGGCTCGCAGGGAGAGGGTCTCTTTACTTCAATCATTGCATGTTTTGGAACAAACGACTCCATATTTTCATCGTCATTTGGTGTCCAACCCTTTTCAATAGGGGTAACGACTGTTTTATCGATTTCAGAATTCATTTTGATAAAACCAATTATACAAAGAATTTCCAAAGATTGACGCTTTAATATATTGACAAGATTTCTAGATATTTTCCCTGTATCTAAAATATGCTGTACAATTACAATACCTCCAGCTTTTATTATAGAGGGTAAATCTTTTGGGTGGCTTAACATAACATAGTATCCTAAATCTGAAACCGCAGGCCTTTCAAGTTGCAAAGGCCACCACCTGTGAAGGAAAGAAGCCAACAACATCGATGGTGCTGTCACGCACACCAAAACTTTAACGTCTTGGAGAGATTTTCCTATTATTTCAAGTCCTTTTTGAAGTCGATATATTAACCGTTGAGCGATTTCATCAGAATGTCGTTCACGAGACAAAATCCCGGAACATTCTAAAAAATTCGAACGCCATTCTTTTTGCCAGGGCAAGTTAAATTTACATTTTTCTTTTTCATAGGGGTAACCCCTCCAGGCATTACTTCTTTCTGCTACATTGTCAAAGTGATAAGACATCACGCGCTTTACTTCTATGTCCAATTGCCTGGCATCCCAAACCGTGCTCCATTCATCTTTTTTATTTACTTGAAATAATGGATTAATACAATTTAATATTGCATTCAGGGTGCTTTGTTTCAATGGTTCTCCCCATATTGTCTCTTCGCATAATTCTTTTATTGACTTTTGAGTTTCAACTAAACTTAATAATGCGGCTTTATATGCGGGATTTCTTAAGCCAAAAATGTACCTATAACCATTTCGATCGATTCCTAAAACTGTTGCATGAATTCCGCTGTAAGTTTCTAAGAATTTACTTTCTGAGAGTTCTCCATAAAACTGATCTGGTTTAATAGACTTTTGGTAAACCAAATGTTTATCTAACATAGTCGGCTCAGGTAGTTCCTCCAACTGGATAACTTCACTTACAAGTTTTGGGTCGATTTCAACAAGCAATACAGGCCTATGTTGAAGAATATTTTGGAGGTAATAAAGCAGTGTTTCAAATTGACCCGCGGTCCAGTTTAGTTGGCTGAAATCGAGAACCAAGGGATCCATTTTGGGGCGTTTCTTAAGTAGTTCTTTACTTAAATTTTCACAAGCTTCTCTAAAATTGCGCTGCTCTTCCTTACCTGCGCATGCTACGGGCCGATCTAACTTTTCCAACAAAGGTACCAAATGTCCACGTACCTGCCCGTCTTGAGTGTGAAATGTCGTTGGTAAAGATTTAACAAGAATTGGTATTTTATCCTTCTTTTTGTTTATATAAGGTATCAATGGAAGAATTATCTGGAATTGAGTACCTGGGATAACCCCTTCAGTTCTATTTGATTCATTAGGTTCATAACCCCAGCCGTTGGGTTTCTTTTGAAATATTTCACCTTCACCTCTATATATCAATTCTACTCCACCCGAACGCACGGTAAGAACTCCTCCATATTTAGCAATAATCAGCAAGATTCTGTTAAGTGCATGTCTTTCTGTTACCCAACTGTCTTCTGGATCTTTGCATGTACCCAATTCATCGAAAGCAAATGCTATTATGTCCTCTGACTTAATTTTAGAACGATCCTTACTCTCAGTAATGTTAATATAGGCATCCAGTAATGTTTCAATAAATCCTTTGCCTGCATCTCCAATGCATAGTTCTAAAAAGCCGCTTCTCATTGAGAAAAATAAGCGTTTTATATAATCCGGATAACTCAAATGGCACCATTTATGTATATTGCCGGTATTATCTATAGGAGAGACAACTCGCATTGAAATAAAACCGGATATCCCGGAATGCTCCCAAATATTGACGGCAAATTCATGGCATAAGACCCGCCAAACCTCTTCTGATTCAAAAATAGGGGACTCTTGAAAGCGAGTACCCATGGCTTGTCTCCAGTTTAGAATACGGTTTTCATCTAAAAAATGCTTGCAATCCCCTTTGGTTTTTATACGAGTGAGACCAAGTAAAGAAGTATGTTCTCCTTCTTCCCTGGAGTAAAATCGATGTGATTGTACATCGTCTATTAGGATGCCTGGATAGTAGACTTTCCCATCTTTATCACCACGGTTTAAAATATCAAGTGTTCCCAATGATTCAATAAATCCCAATAATTTATATGCTTTTTTAGAAAACGCGATATCGGATCCCGAAAAATGACGCGTAGTTGACTCTCCTTTTTTTATCTTTATATATTCTGAAAGAGGTATGTGATTTGATGGAGTTGATCCTCTTATATCAACCACAAAAGACTCCACAGATGAATTAGCTAGAACTCTTTCGATCATTGAAACAACGGTTATCCAATCGAATAGATTTACAAAGTTAATATAGCTCATGTCAAGCCGCACCGAACTATCTGTGGTTTCAAAGGCTTTTTGCCATCCTTCAAGAATCTCCTTTGTCCAAAATGGATTCGGAAATTTAACTGTTTCACTCATCTCTAACACCTTTTTCAATGAAATTTTTGTTCAAATGGATTCTGTATGTTTAATAGAAAATTTCCTATCACTTATCTACCTCCATCAATGCTTCTAATGTAATTTGCTTTATAACCCACTCCTATATTTTATAGAAAAATGAAAGAGATGTAAAGAAAAAAATAAGGATTTTAGCGATAATCGTGCTTTTTTCACTACCATTTATATTTATTCCAGATATTGTCTTCAGTTGGATTCCCACTGAATAAAGGTTCAAGAAACTTTTCTATGTTTTCAATGACAACCTTAAAATCAAATTCTGCCGTTAGATTGTTCTTTTTCAAAAAAGCTGTCCATTGGATTTGTTTGGATGGGTCATTTTTAAATTCATCGGAAAACACCGTTCTTCTTTGTTCTATTTCAGTGTTCCTTCTTTTGAATGTTTCTATAATGGCATTTTTCAAACGATAAGCCTGAAAAGCATTGTTCTCTGCCAGAAACAAGATATCAAAAAAATCCTTCAGCCTGCTGGTTTGAAAATTCAACCACACAATTGCTTGAAATTTCTCAGCGATGATGGTTTCATAGTTATAGCATTTTATTTTAGGAGCAGGAAAGTCAAGAAGAACCGGAAAATCAAACTCCTCCGGGCCGTCAAAAATCTTGTCGCCAAAACCGATGTCCACAGTGATAGTCTTCTTTATTTTACCCAATGTTGAATCAATCTTCACCCGGATACCTTCGTATTCAGCCCCTTCCTTTATGGCCGCAGCTTTAACACTTTCTGAAATAAATTGAATGCCGTCATTGCAATCAATTTTCGATATCTTTCTTACCAGGATTTTTAGGCTCTCAGGCTCCGCTTTTATTCCCTTTCCTAAAAAATCAATATCTTTCGTCGGCCTGAAAGGGCTTACACTCTTAACCATCAGAAGCAGCGCGCCTTTTAATATAAAATTTTCATTGAACTCAGATACTGAAACCCTGTAAAGAAGTCGTTCCTGGAAATATTGCAGCAGTACGGCATCAAAATCCCTTCCACTTCTCCTGGCAAAATTCTTCAACCTGGCCCTTATTGATTCAACGATATCTTTTATTTCTTTCTTCGCCATAATTAACCTACCAGGGCTTTAAGATATGGCAGTAAAACATTTTTTACCTGGCATACTTCCGCATATTCTTTTAGCTTATAAAGATCCGCATGCTTATAACTTATATAGGCTTTAAGCGCCTCCAGGGCAATATCCTCACCCAACTTATTCCTGTAGCGAAATATGTCACATATGGTTTTTTCCCTGTTGTAAATCATTACATCTCCATAATCTGTCTCAATCGTCTCAATCCCTGGTTTATAGAACCTCTCCCTAAAATAAAAAATCTCTACTGGTGGATAAATAATCCCTGGACTATGCTTTTTGTTGGGAATAGCAACATATATTTTAGAGGGGTTGAATGTTGTCAGTTCATAATAACTAAGAGCTGAAATGAGGCATATGACACCACCCGGGATGGCCTTTGATACATCTACAAAGCTAATACTGATATCACCAGGGTATTCAAGATCAGCGATCCGGTAAAGTCCTGGTTTGATCTTATCAAGGGTACCATCATCCACCAATTTTTTTATCTTTGAAGTCCTGAAGGATTTTGCTTTAAAGTCCTTCATCCTGGCATAACCGCCATTATTTCGCATAAATTCAACTATTTTTTCTTTTACCGTTTCTTTTTCCATGTCAATATAATACATTGACCGCAAAAAAGAGTCAACACTTTGGGGAAATTTTTTATTAATACATTTCCACATCTT
>CP070627.1:5225496-5227799 GCA_020355945.1 Candidatus Aminicenantota bacterium
TGGAAAAATGATTTTAAAAAGATTCAAGCCTTAGAAGAAAAAATGATTGTTCAGATGATGGAGACAGTGTTGCTTCGTCAAAGGCTTTCATCTTTTTTTCCGACTACCTTTTACCTTTCTGTTAATAATGAGATAAGCAGCAGGGGGTATGAAATCCTGGTTGAATTTTATAATCTTGTCTTAAAAATCAAAAGGGATTTCTTTGAATGGATTATGAATAAAGTGTACTTTTCCAATTACTCAAAGGTAGAACCCTATCTAAAAGGAGAAGAAATAGCGCATCAAGCACAGCCGCGACTGCCGGGATGTTTTCCCCTGGGTATACTGTCCACTATTCTGTGGATTTCAGGCCTCCTGATGATCTCCTATTACAGGTTCAAAAAATCACTGTTCTCACTACCTAAAAAAGAAAAAAAACCAATCGAAGAAAAAATAATGGAACTTAAACCCGGGGAATTCAAATCATGGAAAATAATCGGGAACCTACTCAATGATCAACTCTACAACCTCCTTTCCGGCCAATCCAAAGAATTAAAGAAAAAAAAATATAACCTCAAAGTTTTCATCAACAGCTTTCAATTAAATACCGCGAAGAAAAAACAAAACTTCTTCTACCTCTGCCACCCGTCGGATTTGCCGGGCCATACCAGGGTATGCGCCTTTCTTGAACTGGTCATGGATTTGTTAATCGTACCCAAAGAAAAAAGAAATGAAAT
Source organism: Candidatus Aminicenantota bacterium (assembly GCA_020355945.1). The sequence continues at coordinate 5,226,213 of CP070627.1, forward strand.
CATTGAAAAATACCACTTGAAAGATTTTCTTAAAAAACGCTTCAGCCAACTGGATATCGATGAAACCGGCCAGGTGTTCCTGGCACTCCTGGATATAACACCCTTTGATATCTACTTGATTAACGACATTACCAGGGCCATGTTCATGGACTTTGCCGTTAAACTGGATGAACGCATAGACCAATTATGCAATGACGGCGCACTGGTGCTCTTTCTTACCACCGATGCCGCCATCACTGAAAAAAAATCAAAAGAAGGCAAGTATTTCTACGATTACTACAGTTGGCGCCAAAAAGTGAGAACCTGGAGAGACGCGAATAAAAATGATGAATGATGAAAAAAAGAGTTGATCACAAAAATACTGTGCTTTTTTGCCGCCAAAGCATTTTCATACTTTACTTTCACTCACATTCGTGTATAATGCAAGCGATGAAACCATTTTGGTTCGATAATGAATTACCGGGCTATCATCAATGAAAGAACAGAACAGGAAACGTGATAGTGTCATCGATGTAGGGCAGCGGATCAAAGATGTGCGCATTGCCCTGCGTATGCAGCAAAAGGAATTGGCTGCCAGGCTGGGTACGGTGCAAAGCTACCTGTCCGAAATCGAATCCGGCAAAGCAAACCCCGGACCGGATTTCTTCTTAAAACTCTCTTATGAATTTAATGTGAACCTGAATTACGTTTTCCTGGGCATCGGTGATATGTTCTTCAGCACCAAAAAGGAAATATCCGGGGAGGCCTTTGATTTTGATGAGGAAGTGGATTCTATTGAAAAAGTGGTCTGGCTCATGGAAAATTGCCCGTTTTTCAAAAGTACCATCTTCTCTTTCTCTTACAAAACCCTCCTGGAAAATGAAGCAATCATTAAAAAGAGTATAAAAAAGTACAAATCACAAAAAGCGAAAGAAAAGAAATAAAAGGATTTCCCCCGGGATTCTTTGTCTGGCTTGCTAAGGCATTCCATGTGAAGATGAATTACCTGTTCCTGGGCACCGGTGATATGATCGTTAAACCGGAGCAAAGGTTGAGCATTAAAGAATTCAACTTTGACCGCAAGGTTGATTTTATTGAGACGCTTTTATGGTTAATGGAAAATTTCCCTTTTTTCAAAAACACCATGCTATCTTTTGCATCTAAGACCATCCTGGAAACCGAGCCCCTGATCAGGAAAAGCCTCCAAAAAAATATCTCATCAAAAGAGGAAGACCAGGATTAATAACTTTCTTTCCTCACTTTGCTCAAGGCCATCCAATCCCACTGTCTCTTTACCTACCGGCGGTTTTGGGAAGATCCCTCCTGAACCAAGCAGGTATACAGTATGAAAGAGGCTAGAAAATTGGTGCCCACAGAAAACACGGAAAACACAGATGAAATTGAATGAAAAAGATGTCAGACAAGTAACAAAGAGATATCTTGCCTGGCACGATTTTCACGATTTTCTTCCAAGGAAAATTAATTTTCTTCAACCTGCGGGATATGTAAAATTTTTTTTCAAAAAAACCACTCTTTGCATAGATCAATCTCTTTTATCCTTATAATTATGCTATAATATGAATTCTTATTGAAGCAAGTTGATCTTGA
>CP070627.1:5227899-5236888 GCA_020355945.1 Candidatus Aminicenantota bacterium
CGGATATCAGGTAGATGCGTCAGGAGTTCACCAAGCGCCGCACCTTTCCCTCCTGATTCCGAAAAAGAAGAAAGGTTAACATCCTCAATTTGAATTATATACCTTTTACCCTTCATAAATATGCCTCCTTTAAAATAATGGTGAAACTTTCCGTCTTTCAGTGTTAGAGATGGATAGTCAAATTTGAAGCGATTTCCATTAAGTAATTATATTTGGACACCCGTTCTCCGCGGCTTACACCACATTTGATGTAAGAAGCTTCGCAAGCCACTGCCAGATCAACAATAAAATTATCATTGGTTTCTCCACCGCCGCGATGGGACACAACCAATTTGATCCCGGATTCTTTTGCTGTTTTAATAGCTTTGATTGTTTCTGAAATAGTTCCTGCTTGATTTGGTTTAACCAGGAGACCGTTAATTGCGTTGGTCTTTATTGCTTGTTTCACCAATTTACTATTTGTTACTGTCAGATCATCTCCAATGATAAGGACTTCGTCTCCTAATGTCTGACACAATTTAACCCAATTGGTCCAATCCTCTTCATCCAGACCATCTTCTAACGTAATAATTCCCTTATGTTTTTCTTTTAATTTTTTATAGAAATTGATCAATTCATCAGATGTTAAAATTTCATCTTGCCGGGAAAGATGATATCGATTATCTTCTTTTTTAAAAAACTCAGAGGCAGCGGGGTCCATGCCCAGGGCAATTTCCTTTCCCATTTCCAATTTACATCGTTCCACAGCTTCCTCGATAAAGACAAGTGCTTCTTCATTGGATTTTGCCCTGGTAAAGGCATAGGCTCCTTCATAGCCTACATTAACATCATATTCATTTTCTTTCAGGACTTTTCGCAGTTCTTGATATACTTCAACGCAATTGCGTACAGCTATGGGTATGTTTTCATTTAATCCTAATACCATATATTCTTGAAAATCCGTAGAGTTATCCGCGTGTTTTCCTCCTTCAATCACTACTGCCATTGGTTTAGGTAATTGAGTAACAGATTCCCTGTCAAAAAATTTCAATAAATATTGATATAAAGGCTGACCTACGGCTGTACTGGCAGTACGGGCACATGCCAGGGAAACAGCAAGAATCGAATTGACTCCCAGGTTGCTTTTGTCTTTTTTGCCATCTAATTCGTTTAAACATTTATCAATTGCTTCCTGGTCAGTGACAGCCATCCCCTTCAACGCAGGAAGAATTTTTTTTTTGATATTTTCAATTGCTGTTAAGACGCCCATCCCATGATAACGATTTTCATCACCATCCAGGCAAAATCTGGGTTCTTTAGAGCCTTCTGACGTCCCTCTAGGAACAGATGCACGAGCTGAAATCCCATTGGATAAAATCACCTCTGCTTCAACCGTAGGGAACGAACCTGTGGAAAGTATCTCTCTGGCCTTTATATCTTTAACTACAAACGCACTCACAGTTTATCTCCTTGTATTTCAAATTGTTTTGAAGATGGAAGGTTGATTTTATCATAGATTTTAGCGATTGGTCAAGACCTTTTCTTTGCCAAAATCCACCGCCCAATTTTGCCTCCGGCGGCCAAAAACCTTTTGAAAAAAGGTTCCCAGACCTTTAAAGACTTTTTCCTAAAGGGAATTTTTGTTATCTTTTTCTTCGCGTGTCTTCGCGACTTAAAAAATATGCGAAGGATTTTGGTGGCAAAAAACTATTTTAATCATTGGGTAAATATGATAGAATTAAAACCTGGAACAAAATTCAGAAACAAGAGGTACAATGAAAACAAGAGTTTTGGAGATTGTAATCGACGGATGTGGTTATGACACGGAATTGGAAATCGATATCCTTGAATCAAGTTTCGAAAAATTACACCCGGGGTTAAAAAAAGAATTTATCCAGAATATTTACGAAAAAGTCGCCATAGAAAATATTAACATACCTGATGAAGTCGCTTTCATCCTGTTTTTTAACCGGAATCCTTTAAATATCTATTTCGAAAAAAAACATGGCATACTTGAAAAACAAGGCTTAACCCGGGAAAACCTGGAAAATACCAGGAAACTTTTTGATTCGCTGAAGCAGGAAGAAAAAAATCAAAAATTAATCGCTCAAGTACAAAAGGTAATTGAGAATACCGCAAAAGAAAAAAAATATGCGGTATGGGCTGCCAGTACCCCTACCCTGGATCGACTTCGCAACACATATCCTTCTATTTCTACGAAAACCTCGGGTATTGAGATTGGTTACGAGGATTTACACCCGGAAGTACAGGGGAATTCCGAAACCGGTCATCAACAGTTGGGAAACCTGGCGGTTGCACCGCAAATTCCCCTGGAAGTGTCAATTGATATAGAAAATGGGAGATTTTTTGAAAATCCCGTGCTCAATCAATCCATAAAAACAGCTATAGACAATCATGTCAACCTTAATATCACCTTTATGATCTCCGGCGAATTCGGAAATGACGGAAGGGTTCACAGTTGCTGGAATCATTTGGAAAGTTTTTTGAAGCTGGTTTTTGAAAAACATCGATTCGATCCTGCCAGATTAAGAATCCAGGCGATCCTGGATGGAAGGGATTCTCCTTTAAAAAGCTCCATTGAAAAAGATCAAAAAGATGATTCCAGGCACGGCTTCCTCTATAAGCTTAAAGATTTGTTATCCCAATATCATGCCGATGATTGTATCGCCTGGATAATTGGCCGAGGATTGGCAATGGATCGAGATTATGTAGAAGAAAGGACAAAAAAGGATTATGAATTATTGGTGAAAGGAAAGGGGCATATTGCCAATGATTTCAATGATGCGGTCGCAGCTATTAGGGAACTTCATGAAAAACAAGTGTTTGATCCCTTTATTGAACCCATCATTATAAAAGATAAGAATGGCACTACCAGGACACTGGAGAATAAAGATGTTTTAATCGATTTGAATTTTAGAGCTGATAGACAACGAGCTCGAATCGCAAGTCTACTAGGGGCCAGGCAGTTTTTACAAGATCAAGCAGCCAGGAAAGGGAACAAATGGAACCTGGATTGGATTCAAGAGGATTTAAAATTGGAGATATTCTGTTTAACCGAATATCATCCGGACCTTGAAAAATATGGAGCAAAAATAGTTTATCCCATAAAATCTCAACCACACAATTTTTTGTCAGTATTTAGCCGATATTTTAAACAAAAGAATATTCCCTTTAAATATCTTTTAATCGCTGAAAGCAATAAAGCCACTCATATGGGATATTTTATCAAAGGAAGAAGAGAAAAAAATGATGTAGAGGAATTCGAAAAAAGATTTATTATCCCTTCATACGCTGAAGAACACGGGATTCGTACGGATGACGATTTTTTCAAAACACCTCATATGAAAGCCTTTGAAATCGCCGGGAAATTATTAAATGAATTGTGCCTGGGAATTTATGACCTGGCTGTGGTAAACTTTTCAAACCCGGATATGTTAGGACACTTGATAACTAAACATTTTGACGAAAATGTTACCGCCTTAGAGGTGATTGATTATGTGGTTAAAACAATCGTTGAATTTGCATTAAAGCAGGATTATTATATAATAGTGACCTCCGATCATGGGAATATCGATGAATTTAGCGCTTCTCACTCTTTAAACGATGTAATAACAACGTTTATTTCACCTCAGTCAGACATACGGTTGAAAAAGAAGCCGGGAGAAAAAATCAGGCTTTTTGACATCCCCTGGGCAATTGCAGAAATTTTTAATATCTCCCACCAAATCAAAGACGTGCTTCCACCTATTCCCGAATGGATCATTAAAAAGGGGTTAGCGGGAGAGGTGCCCATTAAGTTGGAAGAGAAGTAATCCCGGACTTGTAAGTTTTAATCCAGCGGGGGGAAAGTAAAAATTATAAATGAAAAAGGGACAGGCCAGGATGTCTGGCCTTTATTGTCCCCTCTGATGCAAAGAACCTGTGATAGGTAACGGTAACAGCCCGGTTTCCCATTTCCATGATTCGTAATTCCATTACTACAAATACTTTTGTCTCAATTGTTCTGCTTTCTGCTTGCCTTCATCTGTTAAAATCAGGGATTTGCCGCCGGGAATCTGGTAGATCAACCGCTGGTTCTGCAGTTCATTGAGAATCTCGAACCGGTACCCTTTCCAGGCCCTGTAAACTTTTTCCCCGGGTGCATTTTTTTTGTCTTCTTCCCACCCGGTTAAATAGATCAACAGCAAGATAAGTTCTTCTTTGATTTTTTCATTCATTTTTTCCTCCTTTTTACCTTTAAAAACGAGAAAACCATCATGACACTACAAAAAGGTTCAGCCACGGCTGACAGGGATTTTTGCTGCATCCGTGTCCTCCGTGGCTTTACCTTTTTGCCGTGCTTTACAATGTCAGCATTTTCTCAAAGTTTTTGAAGGTTTTTTCACCGATTCCTTTCACCTTCATAATGTCCGCGAGTTTTTTGAATTTCCCGTTTTTCTGGCGGTACTCGATGATGCGCTGGGCTATTTTCTCGCCCACCCGCGGCAGCTTAACCAGTTGCTCAGGACCGGCGGTGTTAATGTTGATCAAATTCTTACCAGACGCCGGCTTTGATGCCTGTTTCTCTGCGGCGTAAGCAGTGGATGCCAACACCATGACCACACTCAAAACAACAAACATTGTAAATAATTTTTTTAACTTTATCATTTTTTTTTCCTCCTGCACCTATGGAGCAAAAATGATGCCAACCGGGAAATTTAATGAGAAAAAAAATAAAAATCATTTTATGATGCGGCTTTCCAGGAAATAATCCCCCCGCTGAAAAAAAGTGGATCAGTCAACGATCGTTGACTGATGAATTTTTATCAGTCAACAACAGTTGACTGATTTTTTGAAAAATACCTTTTTTCCCCAATCACCCGGGAAATGCCGGATTTTTATTTTTTATTCCGGGAAAATCCTTGAAAAGGTTTTATAATGTACCTTTTAAACAAATCACTCCAGCAATTCCCACCGGGCAGCTATATTATATATATGTACATGTCCAGCGAGGGGAAAATCCGCAAAATGCCTTCCTGACAAAATATACCGCTGGTTTTACATCAAATAGTGAAATATAGGGTTGGAGATCTGGCATGAAAATTGATACCGGTTTGTCGAGGTGAAACCATGAGACATTATAAAAAAAATAACCAGGCGGTTGAACAAGAAAAACAAAAGCCAGGAAAAGATAAGGGCTTTACCATTATTGAAACATTGTTTTCTTTGCTGCTGATTGCATTGGTGCTGCTGTTTATAGCTAAAATGATTGCCTACGGCATCGAGGCCCATAGAAAATCATTCATCCGCTTCAATATGCTGCAAAAGATCGAAAACTGCAAAAATCAACTGGCAGCAAAAGCCTTTGATGCCAATGAACTGGAACAAGGTAGTTATTCGCACCGGGATCATATCTTCAAAATGAACTGGGATATAAATAATATCTCTCCTACATTAAAACTTATTCGAGTTTCCATCTCATATAAGAGCTTAACCAAACGAGCCTACTTTTACAGATCAAAACACATTAAGAATATAAAAAACGGAGGTATAAAATGATTAAAGGATTTAGTTTACTGGAGGTTATTGTGGCTGTAACCATTAGTGTAGGTATTTTAGCCCTTGTCATTTCAAATGTAAGCGAGTCGGCAAAACATTCCAAACAGGTCATCACCAACCAGCAAAAGCTGGAATCCATATTTCATACGGTGGAGATGATTCGATCGGATTTGACCAAATGCGGGATGCGACTCCAGGAACCGGCAAAATTCTTCGGTTTTCCTTTATTCGAAAACAACGATTACAGCTTTAAGGTCACCTACGGCATTGAAAATGAACCCCTTCTCATTACTGCAATAGCAGGCGAAAACATGATATCTGTTAATCGAAACGATTATTTTAAAAAAGGAAAACGAATCGTGATTTATGACCCTGACCGGGAAACTTACGAGATTAACGAAATCCTGGCCCTTGACAATGGCCAATTGATCCTGTCGGACCCTTTACAAAACGATTATCGCAAAAATTCATCGGTTGTTGTTTTGAAAGAGGTGGAATATAAACTTTATTCTGAACAGAATACACTGAAGCGGAAAGTAAATAAAGGGTATTTTCAACCGTTGATTGAAGAGGTAACGGATTTTTTTGTGAAATTTTTCCCGGAATCCTGCTCTGTGCTTTACCGGATAGAGGTGAATAGAAAAGAACAGATCAGGGGGTATATCTTTTTAACGAACATGGTGGCAAGATGAAAACCAAAGGAAATATAGTAATATCGCTTGTATTTGTGATTTTCCTGGCCTTTGTGGGCATCAGTTTGCTCACCTTTTCCATCATGCACACCCGGATCGTGAAAGCCCGGACCCTGAAACTGGTGGAAACGGATAAAATCTACCAGGGTTTAATCTATTATCTCCACCATTTCAGGGAAAAAATTTTCGCTGAGAATATCCGGGATTTCAACCAACCGGAGGAGGAATACTTTAACACCACCTATTTCCCGGACAGTACCACTGTCAACAACGAGCATTTGATCACCCATTCCTTTGATTATTTTGAAGTCCCCAAAATAGGCTATAAGAAAACCAGGGTGACAGTTACCATCGATGTATCTTCTACCTTATATAATTATGCTTTGAATTCAGAGGTATTCATCGATATTCTTTCCGGGAGAGTCCCGTTAACGGTATTCCCGTTTTTTATGAATATAGGAAGCGGTGGCCAGGCGCCTGTTGATGCCAACACCTTTCTCAAAGAAAAAAATATCATAAACAAAAGTAATAAAAACGTAGTGGTTGGTGATGTGGAAGTGGACCTGGATATTTCCCATTTCCTGGTGGATGCGTTAAAAATCACCGGTACCAACATGAGTTGGAGGGAAATCAGGGAGAAATTCGGTTTCCCACTTTCTGACGAACCCATACCCGAGGGCATTCATTTACTGGTGGAAGAGGGTGCAGTGCAATCCGTTTTTATCCAGGGAAATGTTGACAGGATGATTTTCTCCACCCAGGATAACATCCAGAGAATCCGGTTGATCAAAAACAGTGTTCCTTATGAGCTCTTTTATAAGCCAAAGGAAACTTATTTTCAATGCTGGGATTATTCTATTGATGAGAATATCTTGTTTATGGAAAAGATTATTGTTAACGGCAGTGTTTGGTCTATCCAACAGGAAGGGGAGGCGGCATTTAATCAACTTTCCGATATCACGCTTCTTGTTTTCGGTAAAGCAGTGATCCGTTCAAACCTGGAAACAGGGTTTGATCAGTTCAGTTTAAAGGAGAGTAAGTTCTCAAACCTTAAATTGGCGTGTGGTAAAGAGTACCTGTTTGACCAGGGAAACACGGAACCTGGAGTCGTGGTGGACACCATGGCTAACCAGGATAAAACCGAGCTCCGGGTGTCCGTCATTGTGGATGGTAAGTTTACCAATAATAGTTCAAAATTGAATCTTTCCGGGAGCCTGTACTGCAAAGACCTGGAAAATAATGGAGTTATGGAAATCAACCATGTGAACTCAAACACTGCTGAAAACAACTATTTCAGTACAGTAGATTTTAAATATATCGATCAATTTTTAATTCATTTTATAGAGGAGGTTTAAGATGAGTATAAGAAAAAATGAAAACATGAAAGGAATAACTTTTGTGGAGATACTGGTGACAGTAGCAATTATTTCCCTGGTAATTTCTATGGGAATGCCGGCCTTCAATTCCCATTTAAAGCGCATGGAATTAAAGACTACCCTGCGGACAGTAACAGGAGTGATGAACACTGCCCGGTATAAATCTATTATGATGAACCAGGGAGTTAAATTTTGCATTGAAGACAAGTATGAGCAAGAAGAGGAAGCCGGGGATGAAGAGGTTGAAGAGGAAAAGGAGTTAGTGATTCGTTTAAAAAGGAAAAAAGGCAGCTATTGGAAAGAATTTATGGAATTTGACCTGGAAAAAAATGTAACGGTTTCCATCAATTCGGACCCTATTTTCTATCCTAACGGGAGTGTTGCGCCTTTGTGTTCCATCTATGTTGGAAATGAAGTCTCTCAATACAAAATCACCATTTCCATTGCCGGCAGGGTAAAAATAACAGAGATAAAATCATAATAGAAGCGGCAAAGACCAACTTACAGCATCTGGTAACCGGGTTACCCTGGGCCATCCCTTTCTGCGTGAAGAAATCTCAAAAAAAGGAGGGGGGTGCGTCAAAACGTCAAAACATAGGTGCAATAGCTGAACTCAGCCCGCTCCCTGTTCTGCCTTTTATGTGATGAGAACAAGGTGCGCTTATCCACGCTAAAAACAGAGAACCAATTATTGGTCCCTCAATTCGGCAGCGGTTTCAGTGCTCGAAACCTTTTCCCTATGATACATTTCGCAGAAGTCTTTAACGATATCGAAACAAAAACTCCATAAGGCAGTTATAATGGCAAGGGAACAAATGCAGAAAAAGAAGGAGTCAAATATGCCGATCTCAATCGGCAAAAAATCATATAATATGCCGGTTTAAACTGACATGCCTATAAAACTATGCTATAAATAGGGTATGTTAACATTAGAAGATTTTAATTTTCATTGGCGGAAGAACTTCTTCTACAATTTTCCCAGGGAAAGAAATCTGTGCGCGGCATTGAAAGAGAGGGTAAAGGCGAATACCGGTTTTATTCTCATCCTCTACGGGCAGCGGAGGACCGGGAAAACCACCATTGTCAAGCAGTTGATCGATGCGCTGATACGTTCGGGAGTAAAGCGTCAGCATATTCTTTATTACAGCTTTGACAAAACCAGCGGTATGGTGAGCGAAGTACTAAAGCAGTACGAACAGATGTTTAGCGGAAATTTTCTTGCGGAAAAGAAGTATGTTTTCTTCGATGAAATCCAGAAAGCCAAAGACTGGAACCCGGAAATCAAGTATTATTACGACCATTTTAATCATTTGCAAATGTTTTTAACCGGTTCATCTTCCCTGTTTATCAAAGAAGGGGAAATGGAGAGCCTGGCTGGCCGGA
>CP070627.1:5236988-5243401 GCA_020355945.1 Candidatus Aminicenantota bacterium
AAGTTTTTGCGGGGGGTCCAGGGGCCCCTCGGCGAGGGGAGCCTAAAATGGCAAAGTGCTTTGCTCCATACGCTATGCGCTATGCGCCATGCGCCATGCGCCATGCGTCTTCCCCCTGGCCGCCGGAGGCAAAAGTTGATGGGAATTCTAGAAGGAACGGGAAAAAGATGTTCACCACCACCTGGAGTTTATTCCCCTCCACCAGAAATTGATTCCCGGTCACCTGGAATTTATTCCCTATCATTAGGAATTGATTCACCACCGTCAGGAATTTGTTCCCTCCCTTCCGGAATTGATTCACCACCACTTAGAATTTATTCCCCCCCACTAGAAATTGATTCCCGGTCATCTGGAATTCATTCCTTTCCATTGGGAATTGATGCACCACCTCCTGGAATTGATTCACCACCGGTGGTCAGTGATTTTTTTCCGGTGGTGAGTAATCTTATAACGGTGGTGAATGATTTTATCCCGGTAGTGATTGATTTTTTACTGGTGGTCAGTGATTACTTGCCGGTGGTGAACAATTTTATGATGGTGGTAAATGGTTTTATTTCGGTGGCCAGTTAATTTATTTTCTAATATAGGAAAAACAAAGCTGTGGTAATGTGTTGGGTTGGAAATATGCTCTTGAATTTTTTACCGCCTTCTGACATCATTTGGAACAGTCCCCTAAAATGACCAGGAAATGCCCTTTGTTCTCATCAAACAACGGAATAGTCACCATTTCCAGTCATGTCAATCGTCCAAAACCGTCATCAATAAATCATTTCAATGATTTCCACAAATCACCGAAAATCAAAAAAATGGTCGAGTGGTGACCAAAAGGTGACTACCGGAATTTTTTCGCCCTTCAAATTGTTGAAAATAAACAAAAAAATTTCTGTAGTCCTGCCTTTTAGTCTTTTAGTCGAGTTCCTGGAATTAGTTGACAAAAATTAAAATTTAAACTATAATTATATCAAGGAAAAAATAGGGACAATTTTTCCAGGGGTCGAGAAACAAATATCCAGGAAATTCAATGAAGAAAGGACCATAGAATAAGGTTTGAAAAACAAGCAGTTTAAAAATATCATTTTGTTTGAGAAATTATTAGAAAAAAAAGAAAAAGTTAAAATATTAAAACAGGAGGTGTATGATGTCAGTTTGGATTCTAAAGTTAGGAATTATCATGGTTTCTTTTCTTTTCACCCTGCAAGTGGTGGGAAAGCAGGACCCTGTCGAGGCAGCAAAGCCAGGAAAAGCCCTATCGGCAGATAAGGTAGAGATCGTTTACCTGGCCCGGGGCAAGGGAGAAACCGCTGTCATTTTTATCCACGGTGGTTTTGCCAACAAGAGTTTCTGGAGGAACCAGATGAAACCATTCTCGGCAAAGTACCGTGTTATCGCAGTTGACCTGGCAGGACACGGTGAATCAGGCCAGAACCGGAAAAAGTGGGATATGTCTAACTTTGCTGAAGACGTACGGGCAGTGATAGAAAAAGAAAATATCCGTAAAACAGTATTGGTGGGCAATTCCCTGGGTGGAGCGGTAGCCCTGGAAACAGCCCGGCTGGTGCCGGACAAGGTCTTAGGTATTGTGGCGGTGGATACCTTCCAGCTTTTCATAATGCCTCCCCCGGCCTATATTCAGCAGCAAGCCCGGGCTCTGGCTGAGGATTTCACCGGGACCATGCGCAAAATGGTACGCTCTCTCCTTCATAAAGATGTGGATCCGAAACTATACGCAGAAGTTGAAAAAAAGATGCTAAATAATTCCAGCCAGATGGCGGTGGCAATAATCGAATCTTTGGCAACTTATGACCTGGCAGAAGCCGCGAAGAAAGTACCCCAGCCCATTCGCTGCATCTGCGGCGATTTAATTGTATCCCCCCAGGTGGAAAAGAACCGGGAGATTCACCCCGACTATGACGCAGTTGTTATCCCTCATACTGGACATTATCCAATGCTGGAAAAACCCGAATTGTTTAACCAGCATCTTGAGAAGATTTTATTAGAGATCACAACTGAAAAAAAATAGTAAGAACAAGGTACCTGCCCGAAAATATGAAACCGGGGACGGTGCGTGAAAATGATCAAAAGTTTTCGCTTTTCTATTCATTTCTGTCCTTCTCCTTTTTTCTCTCCTTGCTGAGCCGATAAAGTCTGCATAAGGAAACTGTGGAAGCTGCGTAGGAATGTTGCAATGTTGAGTCAGCAGTGGAGGCAGGCAAAATATTTGCTAAACAAGAAGACAATGTCAAAAAAAGCAAAAGGAAAACCGAAGCAAACAAACATCGAGAAGAAGTGGAACTGGCCCACGCAAGAAAAAAACTGGCGGAAAGGAAACACCAGTAAATAACTGTAAATCCGTTTTATACATTCTCATCCGTATTTATATCATATCATACCGGTTATCATGTTCTCATGAAAGGTCAAAGTATCAATAAAGCAAAAAGGATAAATACGATGAAAGATTTCAAAAGAAATTGCCCGGTAAAATGGATTACCTTGTTCCTAGCTGTGCTTCTGCTCTGGGGAGGGCACTGGACGTTTCCCCAGGAAGCTCGTTTGGAAGGGCTGTTCCAATGGGCCATAAAAAAATACCTGGAGGGGATGTACCGGGAAGTAATAAATGACATGAACCAGTTTTTATCCCTTTCTGATGAAGATGATAAAGAACTAAATGGAAAAGTATATCTACTTATAGGTGCAGCTTACGAGCAGTTGGGTAACATCCCGGAAGCAAGGAAAAACTATCAATTATCCCTTGAGCTTTTAGATAAGCCTACAATTGAAGGAATTAATCTCTCTTTTTTGCCGGAATACCAGCGCATCATCATGAAAAAGCAAAAACCCACCGAACCACAAATCATTGAAAAACCTGGTTTAAAGCCCGGGAAAAGGAAACGAGCATCCCGGTTGTACCTGGTTTTAGGAGGTGTTGTCATTGCCGGGCTGGTGGCGTTCCTGGTATTGAAAAAAGATAAGCCTTCACAATATTTCTTGATTACATCCATCGAGGGCCAGGGAAGTATAGAATTGGCTCCCCCAGGGGGGAGGTATGCCCGGGGCACAACGGTCACACTGAGAGCCATCCCTGATGTTGGTTGGCAGTTTGACTTTTGGAGTGGTGATTTAACCGGTTCGGAAAATCCCGCCACAATTACCATGAACTCAAGGAAAAACGTCACAGCAGCCTTCACTGAATTGCCTCCTTCATATTACACGTTGACAGTGTCCAGCGAAGGACAGGGCACTGTGACCCTTGACCCTGGCGGTGGAACTTACACCCCGGGTACAGAGGTGAGGCTGACTGCCACACCCGCGGCGGGCTGGGAGTTTTACCGCTGGTATGGTGATTTGAGTGGTTCACAAAACCCAACTCATATCATCATGAACGCCAATAAAAATGTGACCGCTGGCTTTATTGGTCCTGGTGGTATTATGAAAACGGTCGGCCACCACGAGGTATTTTCAAGTATTTCAACCAATGCCTACCGTATAGCCATGCCCTTTACCATGCCGGAGAACGGGACCATCTACAGCATTACCATGTATCATTTAGGGGGCAGGGGCATGATGATTATGGGGGTGTACGACGGCGAGCGCAGACCGCTGAACAGGTTAGGGGTAACCGCAGAAACCAATGTCGAAAGCAGCGCTGGTTGGCAGACCATTGGCTTGACCGATCCTGTCTTTGTCCAGGGCGGTCAAATCATCTGGTTGGCCTGGGTCTATGAGAGTAACCCCGGGGTTGCCTATGAAAGCGGTTCACCCGGTAGATTCCGGTCGGATAGTGGTTGGGCCGGCGGCATGCCCGACACCTTTGGAAGCGGCATACAACACGATTATATCTATTCTATTTATGCCACTTATACCCCTAACTAAGAACATGACCGTATACTTTTGTCAGTGGGAAAATAAATCCGTTTTATCTATTGCCATCCGTATTCTCTTATGATATGATGATAAAATTGTATCCAGGTTTTTTTTTACGATTGAATGATTAAATGGATTTATTTATAATAATAGATTGATCTTATGTTATCCTGTTCTCAGGAAGTGCCATCCATGATTAAAAAAAAGGAAAAATGCGATGAAACGATTTCAAAGACATTGGGCCACAAAATGGATCACCTTATTTTTAGCGATCTTCCTGCTCTGGGGGAACCAGTGGATTTTTCCCCGGGAAACCCGTTTAAAAGGACTTTTTCAAATGGTCCTAAAGAATTACCTGGAGGGGAGGTACCGGGAAGTCATTAAAGACCTGGGCCTGCTGTTGTCCTATTGTGATGAACAGCGTGAAGAGCATAAAGAACTAAGAGGTAAAATATATCTACTCCTGGGTGCTGTCTACGAGCAATTGGGTAACCTCCGGGAAGCGAGGAAAAATTATCAATTATCCCGTGAACTCCTGGAAAACCCTTCAATCGAAGGAATCGATCTCACGTATCTCAAGGAATACCAGCACATTATCATGGATAAACAAAAACCAGTGGCCCCGGGAGTAATTGAAAAGCCCGCTGCTAAAAAAAAGAAACCGGTATCCCTGCTGTACCTGGTCCTGGGAGGCGTTGTTATTGCCGGGGTAGTAACGGTACTGGTATTGAATAAAAAAAAGCAGCCCCAGGAGATTGAATTCGTTCCCGACTATGATACCCGGGAGTTAGGTATAGAATGGGTACAGGTACCTGCCGGTGAATTCATGATGGGAGATAATTTTAATGAAGGGGACGGGAATGAGCAGCCGGTGCACGCTGTCTATTTGAGCGAATACTTTATATCCAGGTATGAGGTAACCTTTGAGCAATATGACAGATATACTGATGAAATAGGCTGGAGTAAACCGTACGATCAGGGTTGGGGCAGAGGAAACCGCCCGGTGATTAATGTAACCTGGAACGCCGCCGGAAAATTCTGTGAATGGCTCTCACAAAAGACAAGAAAGAATATCCACCTACCCACGGAAGCCCAGTGGGAAAAAGCCGCAAGAGGTACGGATCAGCGTCGCTATCCCTGGGGCAATTCTCCACCCGACTGCACCAAAGCCAATTATGGCTGTGACAATCAAACCCATCCGGTGGGGTCTCATCCTGCCGGGGTTTCACCCTATGGACTCCACGATATGGCGGGCAATGTTTCCGAATGGTGCCAGGACGGATACCTCTCCGTCTATTATTCCGACGCTCCGTATCATAACCCCGTATATATCCCGGAAAATATTGATACGTACACCCGTTTCGTTATAAGAGGCGGCAGTTGGGACACCGCTCATGAAGTGGGTATTCGCTCAGCCGATCGTGGGCGTTATTCAAATATAGGATCTAACTACGTAGGTTTCCGCCTGGTAATGGAAAGATAACCGCCAAATTTACCGGGGAGGGGAAGAGCGTGGAGGATTACCAATAAAAAATTTGCCTACATACAGCAATTCGTTTTTGCTCTCCAATTTCCAATAGTACAACCCCATAGGCAATTTCTCCCGGAAATCAAAAGAATCTCCCTGGACCGAGTAGGTATAAAGAACCTGGTTTTTATTGCTGACGATTTTCAACGTATGGGTTTCGGTTAGTGTTTTTTTCCAGGAAAAGTGAATCGGTTCTTCTATCACGCTGCCATTTCCCGGTGCCAGCACCTCGAAGGATCCGCTTCTTAAGCGGCTGCCAATCATGTTTTCCAGGTTGGGATTGACACGATACCGGGAAGCCAACGATTGACCGTTTTTTCTTTTCCCAACATTGGCCT
The DNA here is from genome assembly GCA_020355945.1 of Candidatus Aminicenantota bacterium. The sequence goes on from CP070627.1 coordinate 5,242,716, forward strand.
TTATTTCATTAACATCTTTCATGTCCCGGTCAACCGCTGCTTTTTTTTCATGGGTATTGATGTTTGGGGTAGGAGTAGTGGTTTTGGAAAGGACCTCCTGGTCCTGTTTGTTGGCGGCAGGATCAGCCAGGAAACGGTTGAGGAAAGAGGGATTCTTATAGATAAAGAAATAAGCAGCAGCCAACAAAGCAAAAACCACAAAAACAGCAGCGATTTTACCCCTGTAGAAATACCAATCCTGTCGGGCTTTGGTCTTTTTAGTGATTTTCCGTCTCAACTCACCCGCGGAATCGGGATTTCTTAAGAATGTCACCACCTCCATGATTTTGTCTTTACATTCCCTGCAAGCTTCTACATGTGTTAAGACTTCTTGTGGGGCATCGGTGATTTTCCCCTGCTGCAGCGCCTCCACCATCAGTGTTGACGCCTCATCACTGAGATGCCCGTGCTCAAGCACCAATAAATTTTCTCTTTTTGCATCCATTTGCATGGGTTACCTCCTATCAGGATGCCCGGGATTCCCAATCGCCTTTGTTTCATTAACATTGAATCGCTCATAATAAAGTGTAACAAAATCTACAAAATTCTTGCTGTTATAAACGTCACATCCATGGGTTCGGTTCAGATGCGCGGTGATTTCGTCCACCTTTATGGAAACCCACTTCCTGAGCGTATCACTCTTGTTC
>CP070627.1:5243501-5252046 GCA_020355945.1 Candidatus Aminicenantota bacterium
TCATCCACGTCTCTACGGGGTTTGATGAATCAAACCGTGAAGCATCTACAATTGAATTTTTTTTACTCTGTGACCTCAGCGGTCACGTGTCCTCTGTGGCTAAAGTAATTTCATGGCAGACAAATAGATAATAGAAATACTGGAAAAGATATTTCTAATTCGATAATTTTCATTTACAAAATGAAAAATATCGGATATTTTTCATTTACAAAATGAAGAATATCTGTTATAATCCATTTATGTATATACAGAGGAAAATAGAAACACGCTTGCTCAAGAACCTGGAGCGTGATGAAACCATAGTTTTGGTGGGACCGCGCCAATCCGGTAAAACCACCATGCTCAGGCACTTAAAGAAAATATTGGAAAAGAGAGAAAACATTACTTTCTTTATCAACCTGGAAAAAAAAAGTTTTTTGAACCTGTTGAACGAAGACCCGGAGAACCTGTTTAAATTGACCGGTAATTTGCCTGAGCGGAAAGTCTATGTTATTATCGACGAAATCCAGTACCTGGATGACCCGTCAAATTTCTTAAAATATATATATGACGAATATGCCCCCAGGATAAAACTCATTGTTTCCGGGTCTTCGGCCTTCTATATCGACCAGAAGTTTAAAGATTCGCTGTCCGGGAGAAAACGGCTGCTCAGCTTAATGACCCTGGATTTCCGGGAATTTTTGGAATTCAAAGGTTATGGAGAGATGACAGAGCTTTTTACTGAGATCCCGCTCCTAAAAAAAAGAGAAATACCGAAACTACAGGCAGATCAACTCAACCGACTTTTTCTCGAATTCATGCGATTTGGAGCTTTTCCCAGGGTGGTGCTGGAAAAAGACGAAGAAGAGAAAATATATCTATTGGATGAACTTCTAACCTCCTACCTGGCGAAAGACGTTGAAGCAATGGGAATTCGGAAAAAAGATAAATTTTATGCTCTTCTCAGGATTTTGGCCATGCAAGTGGGAAACTTGTTGAACCAAAGCGAACTGGCCAACACGCTGCGAATTTCAGTTACGGCCGTGGAGAAGTATCTATACATCCTTGAAAAGTCTTTCCAGGTAAAGATAATCACCCCCTTTTTCCTCAACCTTCGCAAGGAATTGACCCGGATGCCTAAACTCTATTTCCTGGATACCGGGATACGCAACATCCTGCTGGACAATTTCGACTTCCCGGAATTTCGCATGGATAAAGGAATATATTGGGAGAACCTGGTCTTCAAACTACTCCATGACCGGAGAGATTTGAAGAGCATCAATTTTTGGAGAACACAGGACAAAAACGAAGTAGATTTTATTCTCAATAAAAAATTCGCCCTGGAAGTCAAGTTCAATGGGGATAAGTTCTTTCTATCCAGGTACAAACAGTTCATCAAAAGTTACCCTGGAATACCCATCCGGGCTGCCAGTTTTGTCAACCCCAAACCGGACCACCTTACTTTCTTCGACCTGGTATAATCGTTTTCCGTTTTCCGTTTTTCATTAATCATTCGCTTCCTTTTTGGTTCCGGCTTGTCCGGGCAGTGGTCAGGTATTTATTTTTCCTAAGATTCCCTTTCAACTGGAGTGGAATCAATTGTACTAAATTTATTAATCAGATCAGATAAATGAATGACATTGAGACCTTCAATGTTAAACAATCCTTCATCATCAGTAACCAGCGTTAAATTGTTAACCAAAGCAGTAGCGCAAATCACAGCATCTGGCAATTTTATCGTGTTTTTCTTCTTTAATTCAATCGTTTCTTCTTTTAAGAGGTTTATTATCGCATTGGTATCTAATAGATATCTACCACTCATCTCTTAAGTTTCTCTGATATTTTAAGCCTTCCGGGAATTTTTTTAAAATCCCCCTGTACTTCATTAAATGCGCTAATGGTACTCCCTTAGGTTCACCTTCTTCCAGATTTTCTACAATCGTAAGCAGTACTTTTGCTTTTTTTATGTTGAGTTCATCTACTATGGGAATGATTTTCCCATCTTCATAAATGGCCTCTATTGTTTCATACATTATTTTAGCTCCTATGTACTGATATTATATTAGAACGAAACAACCATTTTGTCAACATTATTTTTTTATTTATCTAACCAATGACCAACCACTCGTTCGTTCAAGCGCTCAATTGTCCATCCCATGCGATTTTGAATTGAGAAAATGGTTACCTAATAGCAAAATCTCGCTATTTCCTGGCAGAATATTTTTTCACAACTCTCGATACGATTTAATATCGGATGTTTACAGGCAAAAATTTTTTTCTCAACTTTTTGAAACTTAAAAATGTCACTGTGTGGTCCTCGCCGAAGGCGTAAACAAATATGCCCGTAGGGCACCGTGTACCCTGTACCATATTGACAGCACAAAAAATATCGCAGTGTTTTGTGATTTTTCCTCCAATGTCTTATTGAATTATAGCTAAATTTCATCTAAAATAGAATCATGAAAGAAACCGAACGAAGCGCAGTTGCTCTCTTGATGCATTGGATGCGGGAAATTATTAATGAGAATAAAATTGACCTGGGACTCCCGGACGTGGAAACTTCTGCCAGTGATAGAAAAATGCCTGACCTGGTCATTTATGAATCCAGGAGAAGCCAACATGCACTTTGCTTGATTGAAGCAAAAACTCCTTATTTCGATGTATTTGATGAACAAGAATTAAAAGAACCGGCAAGAAAAAAAGCTTCTTATAGAAAAGCAAAATATTTTGCCCTTACAAATTTCAAAAAATTAATCTGGTTCAATACTGAAAAAGTAAATGCATTAAAACCCGAAGAAGAACAAATTATTGAAAAATATGATTTATCAACCATAGAAAACCTGGATGAAATAGAACATACCAGGTACAAAGCATCAATAAAAAATGCCCTGGAAAAATTCTTATCCAGGCTTCATCATGTCCATATCGGCAAAGAACCGGAACCCAAACAACCGATTGATGAACTATTGATCTTAAGGATTCACGAAAAAATCAGGATATTATCCGGCTATTATAAAAATATTATCAGGGACAGGTGTCACAAAGACCCCGGGTTTTCATCAAAATTAAAAAAATGGTTTTTTGACCAGGGCTGGACCTTTGCCTGGCAAGTACAAGACTATGATAAAGCAGCCCGTCAAACCGCTTATCTCCTTGTAAATAAGATTTTATTTTACAATCTTTTACAGGCCAAAAGACCCAACCAACTGGACCCCCTGGAAATACCCAAAAGCCTCACCAGGGGGGCTTTACTTCAACGTCAGTTGCAGGCATACTTTAACCTGGTCCTGGAAATCGATTATGAAACCATATACACCACGGATTTTATCGACGAAACCGCTTTCCCGGATGCCTGGGAAGTGGTCAAAGAGATCAAAGAATTGATTGAAATCCTCCGGAAATATGATTTCTCAAAATTGGGTTTCGATGTAATCGGGAGAATATTTGAACGCCTGATCCCGGCAGAAGAACGGCACAACCTGGGCCAGTATTTCACTAATGCGGATGTGGTGGATTTAATACTAAAATTCTCTTTACACCATGAAGACGATAAAATACTGGACCCGTCAAGTGGAGCAGGAACTTTCCTGGTCAGGGCATATCAACATAAAAAAATAATGAACCAGAGAAAAACACACGAAGAATTACTGCAAACCCTTTGGGGAAATGATATCGCTAAATTTCCCGCTCATCTGGCTACGATTAATCTTGCCATCAATGACCTGGCCGTTGATGAAAACTACCCCAATATCCTGCATGAAGATTTTTTTACATTTGTTGTCGGGGATGAAGGGTTTATCCCGGATAATTGGCGAAAAGCACGAGCCAAAACCCTGGGAATACAAGAAAGGGATGTCATCTATCCTCGATGGTTTGACGTCATTGTGGGTAACCCCCCGTACACCAGGCAAGAAGAAATTGGCGAAATCTCCCCGGAAGATGTGGAATACAAAAAAAGCATCATACAAAAAGCTCTCTTTTTACATAAAACAAAACTGGCCGATATAAGTAAAAGGGCCGGTATTTATGCCTATTTTTTCGCTCACGGCACCAAATTCTTAAAAGAAGGGGGATATTTTGGGTTTATTGTCTCCAATTCCTGGTTGGATGTCGATTATGGAAAAGGTCTCCAGGAATTTTTTTTAAAAAATTATAAAATTGTCACCATCATTGAATCTAAAGTGGAACGATGGTTTGAAGATGCCGATATCAACACCTGCATGGTGATATTACAGAAATGCAGTAATAAAAAAGAAAGAGATGAAAATATCGTCCGCTTTGTATATTTAAAACAACCCCTTCGTTATTTTATCCCCCCGGCCCGGGATATCTGGGAACAACAATTGGAACGACTCAATGAAATCGATAAACTGAAAAAAACCATCCTGGGCCATAATGACTTCTATGAAAACGATGAATTGATAATCTTTCCGCTGAGTCAACAGGAACTGTGGAATGAAGGATATGACACCACAGATAAAAAATATAGAGGTGCAAAATGGGGAAAATACCTCAGGGCGCCTAAAATCTTCTTTGAAATATTAGAGAAGAATAAAGATATATTGGTCCCTTTAAAAGAAGTGGCAGAAGTTCGCTTCGGAATCAAAACCGGGGACAATGATTTTTTCTACCTGGCAGAAGAAGAAATAAAAAAGAAGGGCATTGAAAAAGAATTCTGGATGCATAAAGATAGAACTGGCGGCAGACTGGCCAATAAGGTAATCATAAGCCCCAGGGAAGCAAAAAATGTGGTACTCAACCCGGATACCCTTGATAAAATAGTGATATTTATTAATAAAGAGAAGAGTAAACTCAAAAGAAAAAAAGTCCTCTCTCATATTAAACAAGGAGAATCCAGGGGGATTAATGATAGACCAACGTGTCGATCGAGAAAATTATGGTATTCCATAAATTATAGAAAACCATGGCCCATCTTGTTTCCAATGATACATCACGATAGACAGACCGTGGTACTAAATAATTCCAGGGCGCAAGTGGATCATAACCTTTTTGAAATAAAACCCAAAAAAGGTCAAGCATTATTACCTCTTCTTTGTTTTTTACTATCTACAATCAGCATGTTGATAAAAGAACTTACCGGTCGTTCAAATCTAGGGCAGGGAGCCTTGAAAACCGAAGGCATTGATGTAAAGCGATTGTTGGTTCCCATATCCTACTCGAAAAAAACAAGGCAGATGCTTCTTAATTTGATAAAAAAATATCGAGATGCTCCTATAAACTCCATTTTTGATGATTTATCAGCCCAAAATGCCCAAGATGTGTCCCTGGAAAAGATAAAAACCGAACGAAGAGAACTCGATCGAATTATCATGGGAGAAGTCCTGGGCCTGGATGAAGAGGAACAACTGGAAGTGTACCGCGGTGTGATTGACCTGGTAAAATCGCGAATCACAAAAGCAAAAAGTGTGGACAGAACCAAAAAAATGAACGAAGATATCGATATTGATTCGTTAAAAACCACAGTGGTTAACCATATAAAGGAAAAGGAAGAACAAAAATGAAAACCTTAGGAGAATTCTATAAAGAAAAAGTACTGGTCTGCAGTGATCTGGCTGACCGCGAATTCCCTGATTATAAAGGTGAAGGCAAAGTGGAGAGAGACCTGTTCGGATGGAAGCTCTACTCAGGCAAAAACTTTATCGAATGCCGCTCGCAAGAAGAAGCTCGCTACCTGAAGGTATTTTTCGATTCCGGTATGGACATCGTTGCGGTACCAGGGGATAACAATTACTTAAAAACTATTTTACCGGAATTGGAAAAATTGAAAAAAGATATCGATGAGATCATTAGTATATATGCGGATGGGGTTTTAAATCGAAAGCTCAAAGCACGTCTCAAACGTGAAGTCTATCAAGAACTATTAAACTATTAAGGTGTTCTCTGTGGCAAAAAAATAGTTTTTTTGAACCGGAGGGTTGACTTGTTCCAACATATAAAATAGAATTTCATTATGAAAAAGATAGCATTTTTTGGAACCGGGTTGTTGGGGACACCGATGGTTCTCCGGTTGTTGGAAGCAGGACACCAGGTGGTGGTTTATAACCGGACCGCGGCCAGGGCCGAACCCCTCGGTAAAAAAGGGGCTGAAATCGCTGTAAAACCAGCGGAAGCCGTGGAAAAAGCCCAGGTTCTTATTACCATGTTAACGGATTATTCCGCCGTAGACGAGGTTCTTTTTTCCAGGGCGGCGCAAAAATTCCACGGTAAAACATTAATCCAGATGGGCACCATATCACCGATGGAAAGCCTGATGTTGAAGCATCATTTTGAAGAGGCAGGCGGGGAATACATCGAAGCACCCGTACTGGGAAGCATCCCCCAGGCCAAAGCCAGGACCCTTATCGTTCTTTTCGGGGGGATACTGGACCAATTTAAACAGTGGCAAAGCTTCCTGAAAGTTTTTGGCGATAGAGTGATCAGGATGGGTAATGTAGGGAAGGCATCAGCAGCCAAATTGGCCCTCAATCAATTGATTGCCTCACTTACCGCTGCGTTTTCCATGAGCCTGGGCTATTGCCGGGAAAGTGGGGTGAATATTAAAAGATTTATGGAAATATTAAGAGGAAGCGCCTTATATGCAACCACTTTTGATAAAAAATTGAATCGAATGCTGACCCGGAATTTCAAAAATCCCAATTTCCCGGTCAAACATCTGCTCAAAGATGTGGATTTAATGCTGGCTGAATTTGGCAAAAAGGGTATAAATATCGAACCCCTGGAAGGAGTAAAGAAGATTCTTTTAAAGAATATGGCCGAAGGAAATGCAGATATGGATTACTCGGTATTATACAATGCCGTGCATCCCATAAGCTGATGGTTAACATTATATGACTTAAAGTACTTGATTTTTTGAGTATTCTAAAGTACAATTCTTTTATGGCTGACTATTATAATGTATTGGGTGTAAGCAAAAAAGCGTCTTTGTCCGACATAAAAAAAGCATACCGAAAATTGGCCCGTAAATATCACCCGGATTTGAACCCTAATGATAAAGAAGCTGAGAGGAAATTTAAAGAAATAACCGAGGCCTATGAGGTATTGAAAGACCCGGAGAAACGCAAACAATTTGATATGTTTGGAGCCGTGGGAGCAAATTTTCGTACCGGCAGACGGCCCTCCGGGTTTAATGGCTTTGATTTTACCACCACAGGTTCCAGTAGCTTTGGTGATATTTTTGAGACGATATTTGGTGGCGGCGGCCCGTTTTCTCAGACGCAAAGGCAGCAGCGGAGGCCAGAACCAGGTGAAGATTTACGATATTCCATGAACCTTAGTTTTATGGACGCCGCCCATGGAATTGAGACGCCGATTCAATTGGTGCGCAAAGAAAACTGCCCCAACTGCGGCGGCAAAGGTATCGATCGCACCTCTGCCAAAGTATCCTGCTCCAGGTGCAAAGGAAGCGGTCGGATTCAGAAACAGACAGGGTTTATGAAATTTTCGTCTGTTTGTCCTGTGTGCGGAGGCAGTGGAAATATGCCGGGTGAAAATTGCCGCACCTGCGGTGGACAAGGGCGGCTCGATAAAGTTACCAAAATGCGCGTCCGCATACCTCCAGGCGTAGATAATGACTCCAAAGTCCGAATCGCGGGAAAAGGAAATGTCGGCAAATTCGGCGGACCAGCCGGGGACCTCATCATCAGTATTAAAGTAACCGATCATAAATTCTTTAAACGAATGGGAGCAAACCTGGAAATCCTTCTCCCGGTTACTTATATGGAAGCAGCCCTGGGAGCAAAAGTGGAAGTGCCTACCCTGGACGGGTCCACCTTATTGAAAATCCCCCCGGGTACATCATCAGCACAGAAATTACGGTTAAGGGGTAAGGGACTCATGAACCCCAAAACCAAAACCAAAGGAGACATGATTATTGAAATTAAAATCGTGCCCCCTCCCACAAAAGATATTGAAGTGAGACGCTTACTGAAAAAAATCGAAAAAAAAGCCCCTTATAACCCGAGAAAAATCCTGGAACTATGAAAGAAAAAGAACGAACATACTTAATATCAGCAGTGGCTTCAAAGTACAACATCCATCCCCAAACCCTGCGACTGTATGAACGGGAAGGGCTGCTGGTACCGTCAAGAAGCAAAGGCGGCACCCGGTATTATACCGAAGAAGACCTGAAAAAATTGGAATTTATACTCAACCTTTCCCGGGAAATGGGGGTCAATCTTGCCGGTATCGAGATCATTTATAACATGAAATTAAAGATGGAAAAAATGCAAGAGGAATTCGCCAAATTCCTGGAAGAATTAAAAAAAGAATTCTTCACAGGAAAAGAAAGTCTCTTCGAACAAAAAAAGAATACCGCTCTTGTCAAGTTTGCTCCATCAACAGTGGCATTATTTAAAAATGAAAAAAAGTAAAGAATCCCTTAATTCACTGAACCTGTATTTTCAACAGGTTAAAAAGATTGCCATATTAACTCCCGAAGAAGAAAAAGAATTGATTATTAAAGCCAAGGAAGGGGATGAAGAGGCATTCAAAAAAATCATTATTGCCAATCAAAAACTGGTGGTCAAAGAGGCCTTAAAATATTATT
>CP070627.1:5252146-5258836 GCA_020355945.1 Candidatus Aminicenantota bacterium
AACACAAAAAGAAAAAGTCAGATGAGTAAAATCAAAAAAAAAATTAAAATTTTCCTCTTTGCCTATTGACTTTTACCGGAATAACTAATGAGTGTCCCCGCTTTTCTCAAAAAATAAGCCCCGCAATATTGTTATTTTCCCGCGGCTGAATAAAATCGCCATGTAAAAGAGAAAGAAAGTGGTCAGGTGATTTCAGGCTGTCGGGAATAGCAAAAACCATCGAAATGCGCGGGATGTGCAGGCGTGGGGTCTGCCGGTAACGGTAATAATTTACCTGGCACCATTCTCCTTAAATAGTTGAGTATGCCATCATACCCGGAAGCGAATGTCGCGATGTCAAAAGAAGGGAAAGAAGGTGCCAGGCAAAAAAATGTATACCCCAATAGTCTTGACTTTTTTTATGAGACCGCATAAAATTATCTTATGATAAAAAACGATGTTACTATCAGTCCTGATCTACGCTGGAGTTAGCTGTGATTCTAAATAAAAACGAACCGAAAAAAGCTCTCAATAAAGCTTTTTTAAAGGTTAAGGTTGGCCGGGACGAGATAGAAAAATTTAAAACGAACCTGGTTAAACTGCTCGACCAGATTAATGAAAAAGAATCGGAGGAGTTTCATAAAAATATTATTTCCGAATTCCTTAAAAATACCTATTACGGAAGCAATCATTATATCAATACCAAAGGCAGATATGACCTGGTCATTCACAACGGCAAAGATGGCAACAGCCCGGTTGGAGTTATTATCGAAACCAAAAGTCCTAAAAACAAAAATGAGATGATCAGTACCGCCAATCTGAACAACAAAGCCTTTCATGAACTTATTTTTTATTTCCTGCAAGAACGGATAAACAACAAAAACCTGGAAATAAGATTTCTAATCGCCACCAATATTTACGAATGGTTTATCTTTGATGCCAACATTTTCGAGGAGAATTTTGCCAAAAATAAAGAACTTGTAAGGCTGTTTGGGCAATATTCCCAGGGAAGTTTATCAGGTTCCACCGCTGATTTTTTTTATAAAAATATTGCCGAGCCAATTATGGCGACGATTGAAAGCGGGCTGATGTTTACTCATTTTGATATTCGTGATTATAATGAAACATTACGCAACACGGATAAAATAGATGACATCCAATTAATTGCACTGTATAAATTGCTTTCGCCTGTACATCTCTTAAAAATTCCTTTTGCCAACGACAGTAATCGTCTTGATAAAGCTTTTTATTCCGAGCTTTTGCATCTTATCGGCCTGGCCGAAACCAAAGAGGGTAGTAAAAAACTGATCGAACGTAAAAAGGAAGGGAGCCGCAATAATGCTTCTCTGATCGAAAACGCCATCGAACAATTGGACAGTTTGGATAAGCTTTCCAGGCTGGGAAACCCGGGGCAGTATGGTAACGATTACCAGGAACGGCTTTTTAATGTAGCTTTAGAACTGACCATTACCTGGGTCAACCGGATATTATTCCTCAAACTGTTGGAAGCTCAATTAATCTCTTACCATAAGGGCGATCGATCATACGCTTTTTTAAATTCGGAAATGGTAAAAAATTTTGATGATTTAAATAGCCTTTTTTTCAGTGTCCTGGCCCGCAAAACCCATGAGCGCAGCCATGATGTTAAAAAGTTGTTTGCCAGGGTTCCCTATCTAAACAGTTCTCTATTTGAACCGACCGAACTGGAACATTCTTGTTTTTTCATCGGTCAACTCAAGGACGGTAAGCTGCCTTTAATAACTACAACGGTCTTAAGGGACAATTCCGGCAAAAGAAGGACCGGTGAATTGCCTATATTGGAGTACTTTTTCGAGTTTTTAAACGCTTACGATTTTGCCGGCGAAGGGGATAATGAGATTGCCGAAGAAAACAAGACACTGATCAATGCGTCCGTGCTGGGCCTGATTTTTGAGAAGATCAACGGCTACAAAGACGGTTCCTTTTTCACCCCTGGCTTTATCACCATGTATATGTGCCGTGAGACTATCTGGCGGGCAATTGTGCAAAAATTTAATGATGCTAAAGGCTGGAAATGTGCCAAGATTGATGATCTCTATGATAAAATTGAAGATCGGGGCGAAGCCAACCGGATCATCAATCGTTTAAAAATCTGCGATCCGGCGGTGGGTTCCGGTCATTTCCTGGTTTCTGCTTTAAATGAGATCATTGCCGTTAAAAGCGAGTTAAAAATTCTTTCGGATCGAGAGGGTAAAAGATTAAAAGAGTACCAGGTAGAAGTTGTAAATGACGAATTGGTGGTAACCGATGAAGATGGCGATATTTTCAAATACAACCCCAACAGCGCGGAAAGCCGGCGAGTACAGGAAACGCTTTTCCACGAAAAGCAGACGATCATCGAAAACTGTTTATTCGGCGTGGATATCAATCCCAACTCCGTCAAAATCTGCCGTTTAAGGTTATGGATTGAACTGTTAAAAAATGCCTATTACAAGAGCGCTGACAACGAACTGGAAACCCTTCCCAATATTGACATTAACATCAAATGCGGCAATTCGCTGATTAGTCGGTTTACCCTGGATGCGGATATTAAACAGGCGCTCAAAAAGAGCAAATGGACAATCGAAAGTTACCGGATGGCGGTCATGGCTTATCGGAATGCTTCCAGCAAAGAGGAAAAATGGGGATTAGTCAAATTGATTGAAGATATTAAAAAAGATTTCCAGTTTGAAGTTTCCCGGAACGATAGACGGAAGCTCAAATTGGATAAATTAAAAGATGATCTTTTTCATTTAACCAAACAGGGATATCTTTTTGAGATGAGCAAAGCTGAAAAAGAGAGCAGGGAAAAAGAGGTAAACGTGCTGGTTGAGGCCATTGGTAAACTGGAGCTTGAGTTGGAGGAGATTAAGAGCAATAAGATTTATGAGAATGCTTTTGAATGGCGGTTTGAGTTTCCGGAAGTGCTCAACGATGACGGCGATTTTGTGGGTTTTGATGTGGTAATTGGCAATCCACCGTATGGTGTTGATTTTTCAGATAAACTAAAGTCCATTTTGAATCAAACCTATCCGGGTATTCAACAGAAAATGTTTGATTCATTCTTATTTTTTATTTCGTTAAGTGAAAAAATCTTAATCCCCAGTGGGACTACCTCCTATATAGTTCCTAACAATCTAATATATCAAGTGACTTTTGAAGCCGGAAGGAAATTTTTGTTGACAAATTTTATTTTTTCGAAGGTGGTTAATTTAGGAGATAAAGTCTTTGAAGATGCAGACGTTCCCACCTGTATTCTCAATACGTTCGCATTCGTTTTTGGGTTAAAAGAAGATCATTTTAATTTAATTAAAAAAATAGACAAACAAGCAATTAAGTTATCAGAATTGATTGAAAGTGCCTCATACGGAATTGGTTCAGGAGGAGATCGTGTTTTTAGATTAGATGAAGCTGAGTCTATCGAAAAAGGCTTAGAAAAAGATATATTATTTGATGTTTATTCAGGAGGAAATATTTCAAAATGGCATATTAAAAAAAAGAAAGAAAAAATTATTTATACAACCAGGGATTTGAACATAAATGATTATCCAAATATCTTAAAGCATTTGCTTCCCCATAAAGAAAAACTATCTCAGAAAAGAGAGACAAAAAAGGGCACTTTACCCTGGTGGTGTTTACATTGGCCAAGAAATAAAAAACTTTTTAATGGTGAGAAAATCGTTTTGAGACAAACGTCCGATACAATAATTGCAGCTCTTGATTTAGATTCTTTTTTTGTGATGGATAGTGTAATGGTAATTAAACTTAACAATGATAATGGTCTAAATTTGAAATATGTCTTAGCATTACTGAATAGTAAATTATTTGCTTTTCTATATGAGAACATCGCAAAAGAAAAAGGTAGGGCGTTTGCCCAGGTTAAGCCTCAAAACATTAAACAACTACCGGTGAAAATAATTAATGGAATATCTCAAAAGCCAATTATTTCGTTAGTTGACAAAATCCTTGCAGCCAAAAAAGCAGCCCCTGATGCCGACATTTCCGCATTGGAAGAAAAGATCGATCGCCTGGTTTACGAGCTTTACGATCTAACGGAAGAGGAAATAAAGATTGTAGAAGGGAAATAAATGATTTTTTTTCTTCACTCTCCTTCTATTTTTGTAACCTTACGGGTACAATTCACCAAAAAAAATGTTAAATTATACCCCAATGGGTACAATTTCAAAAAAAATACTTGACATTATACCTTTTTGGGTATAAAATTTTATCGATTTAAAGATATTACAACCGAACGGGTATAAAATGGACATCGGTAAAAAAATACAGGAACTAAGAAAAACAGCAAAAATAACCCAGGTGGAACTCTCCGTAAGAGCAGGAGTGGGTCTGCGTTTTATCAGGGAGCTTGAACGGGGGAAACCCACAGTAAGACTTGACAAAGTTGACCAGGTCCTGGAATTTTTCGGTTATCACCTGGAGGTGGTAAAGAATGAACGTGCCTAAGTACAGGAAAGCCCGTGTTTATTTTAAAGATATAGAGGCGGGAGTGCTGGAGGAATATGAGAATGGGTTCAGGTTTACTTACCAGGAAGATTTCAAAAAAAAAGGAATACCGATTTCTTTATCCCTTCCCTTGTTAGACGTTCCCCACGAAAGCAGGGAACTTTTCCCATTTTTTGTCGGACTTCTACCTGAAGGATGGTACCTGGATATTGTTTTGGCCGCGTTAAAAATAGACAAAAACGACCCCTTCGGCCTGCTGCTCTCCACCTGCGGTGAAACCGCGGGCGCTGTTTCTATCAAAGAGATTTAAGAAATGCAGCGGTGTCTCTCCTGTGAGCAATTAATTGAAGAAGGAGTTCTTCATCTATCCTGTTTGCGTAAACTTTTTGGGGTGAATAATTTGCCGGCATTGGAACTTTCTTTAAAAGAAGTCTCCATAAAAGCCCAGCAAATGGCGGGAAAACTCTCGATTTCCGGTGTTCAGCCCAAACTCTCGATTAAGCTTAATAAAAAAAGTAAAGAACTTGTGGTAACCGCCGAAGGTGGCGAGTATATCATGAAACCCCAGGTACAAACGTTCCGGAACCTTCCCCAAAACGAGAATATTTGTATGAACCTGGCAGCAAACCTGGGAATAGAGGTCCCCCCCCACTCGTTGATAAGACTGAAAGACAGCAGCCTTGCTTATATTGTCAAACGGTTTGACCGGGTAAAAGGTAAAAAAATTCACCAGGAAGATTTTTTCCAGGTTCTGGGTAAAAGGGATAAGTATTCCGGCTCTTTAGAGCAGATAGGAAAAGAACTGTGGAAAATTTCCCGGTTCCCGGGTCTTGACGTGCAGTTTTTTTTTGAAAGAGTTTTATTTTTTTTCGTTATCGGAAACGGTGACGCCCATAACAAAAATTTTTCAATTATTTATGATGATGAAGGAAATATCAGGCTCTCCCCTGCTTATGATATTGTTTCATCGAAACTGGTCATCCCGGGGGAGGAAGACCTGGCACTTCCCATGAATGGTAAGCGGAATAACATTACCGGGAGAGATTTCAAAAAATTTTCCCATTATTTGCAAATTCCGCCCAAGGCATTCGCTAAGATGTTATCGCACTTCCTGGAGAAAAAAGATATTATTGAAGAGTCCATCGAAAACTCCACATTAGATGAAGATGAAAAGAAAGGATTCTTAGATATTGTCAACGAAAGATACAGACGGCTGCGACTTGACTGATTTTTCCACATTCCGGTCTCCTGTTCTTCCCTTGCACTATCTAAAATTTAAAATCACCGCGCTCCTCCATATAAGTTGCCGTTTTAGAAACTAAATCATAAGACAGCGGGATATTTTCGAGTTTGATTTTTTTATCCTCTAACACCACCGTTATTAAAGAATTTGCCTGTCCCCAAGTTCCCAGGTTCCCCAAGTTCCCCCCGCTTTTCTTCTCCTTAAATAGTTGAGTATGCCATCATACCCGGAAGCGATTGCTTCGATGTTGCCAGTCAGTGGTACATTGTACGAATAAAGAGTGAGGGATTATTGAATTCCAGTGAACATTCCCAAAATACCACAATCCCACATCCCCACGCACAGCAACATTTTTTTACATCTTTTGGTCATTTGCACGCACCGACCCTTTTTTTAAGAGTGTTTACGATTAAACCTGGAGTAATTTCAATGAAGGGTAATGTTTTCCGATCATTTCGAAATCCCTGTCTTTATGTAGAAGCAATAAATTGTCTTCAATTGCGATAATTGCAATTAGGCAGTCAATAATACTCCTTATAGTAATGCCTTTTGAGCGAAGATTTCTATACATTTTGGCTGCCAGGATATGGGAGTTAAGATTGATCTGGGTTTGGGGTAATTGAAGAAAAGTATCTTTTACTTCTTCAAAAGTCTTTTCATCCTTGAAACCTGAGAGTACCTCAGATGCAATTATACCTGTGATGGCTATATCAGCCCTGGTATCTAAAAGTGTCTTTAGCTTAATCTCTTCCGGTGAGGGATAACCATTAAAAAAATCAGCCCAAACCGATGAATCCACAAGAATCAAATTCTATTCTCCCTTAACTCATCCAGGTTGCCTTCCCACTTCGCCTTTCCTTCCAGTCGGAGTAAATCCTTATAGGCTTTCAGTTTGTTGATATGACTGATTAACGCAGTTTCAGTAATTTGATGAATGTTTTCCTCTTTTTCCCCAATTTTTATAAATTCGTCCCATATGGTATCAT
>CP070627.1:5258936-5272931 GCA_020355945.1 Candidatus Aminicenantota bacterium
AAGTTTTTGCGGGGTCCAGGGGCAGTTTTTTCAAAAAGCGCCCCTGGCTGCCGGAGGCAAAGAACTGTATACTTTTTAAGATTAGATAAAACACTGAAAGAATGCGAATGGGCGGTGGTATAGTTTTGAAAGCTCTTTTATTACCGTCCATTCGTGATACGCGTAGGGCTTCTCAAGATTGACCGAAGGAAATGCTTTAAAGTGCTCCGTTCGGCATAAAGTTCTGAAAGAAAAAAGTGCTAAAAAGTTCTATAAAATGTAGACTTAGAAGAAAAACTTGTTGAAATATTTTCCCAAATAATATACAATTTGATTATGATACCGGCAAAAGTAGAAAAAAACATCCAGGCAATTGATCAGGCTTTAAACACGGATAAGATCACACCGAAGTTGGTTCAATATATTGTAGATAAAATTGTACGGGAAATTCAGCCTGTAAAGATCATTCTCTTCGGCTCTTATGCACGTGGTGATTTTAGTAGGGACAGTGACCTGGATTTATTTATTGTAGTTGAAGAGGGGAGGGAATCCAGTCGTTTAATCAGGCGGAAGATCGATGCTCTTCTTTGGGGGCGGAGGTTTCCAGTGGATTTAGTTGTACGAAAAGAAAAAGAGATCGAGAGAAATTTCAAGGCCAAAAATCCGTTTTATATTCATCATATCTTTAAAGATGGGAAAGTACTCTATGACAAGGGATGCTGAAGAAATCAAGTTAGTAAAAGACTGGATAAGGTTTGCAGAGGAGAATCTTTTATTAGCGCATTCAGGTACGGGGGAAGACTTTTCGCCCTATCACACCATATGTTTTTTGTGTCAAGGAAGTGCAGAGAAGTACTTGAAAGCATTTTTGATCTGGAATGGGTGGGAACTGAAAAAGACTCACGACCTTGTTGATTTGTTGGCTTATTGCATTGACTATGACCCTGGGTTTGAAAATTTCAAGGAAGACTGTCTTCTTCTAAACGAATATATTACAGAAGGAAGGTATCCTGGTGATTTGCCATTTGAAAGCATAACTGAATCGGATGCCAAAGAAGCGTTAGAAGCCGCAGA
This sequence comes from Candidatus Aminicenantota bacterium, assembly GCA_020355945.1. The sequence goes on from CP070627.1 coordinate 5,259,990, forward strand.
TAAAATTGAAGATTATGTGTTGGAGAAGATCGATTTCCCATCTGAAGAGGATCAAGAGGAAATTGAATCACATGGACCTGAAGATCCAGATTCGAAAACCAACGGTGAAAGTTGAAAAATTGACAAAATAATGATTTGATTGTATATTTATAGCGGAGGTTAAAAATGCAAGTTCAGGTAAAAATCGATGATACCATATGGGACGAATTTATAAAAATTGGGGAAAAAGAGGAAGACATTCATCGAATTACAGAAACTGCGTTAATCAGTCATATCAATAAGTTGAAAGCCTATAAGGATTTACTCCGACTGGAAGGGAGGGAAATAGATCATGTCTAATGACCCCATCGAGTATATTGAAGGTAAATCAAAAGAAATATTAAAAGGGCAAATTGAAAGCTATAGGATCCTACACAGCAGAGCTGGCATTGTGATTGGTTTGTTAACACTATTAATATCAATTTTTCTTTTCATAATTGAAAAGACAAATACCATCATACAAATCATCTCGATTATACCTATCCTTCTTTTGATTTATGGTATTTACCAAATGTTACAAGTCATGAAATCCGTGGCTTTGTTTAGAGGATACAATGAAAAAAAGTTTGAGGAGTTCATTAACTACGATATAAAATATTTGAAAAAATATGAAATTGCAGCAAATAAGCTAGCAATACAAATGAACGATAAAATACTTCGGAATCAAAATAATATGTATAACCGCTGGATAACGTCGATTATATTTTCATTTATAGTTTTGATAATTCTAGTTGTTATATTTATTTATGTTTATTAATTCAGCGAAAGGAGATAATAAAATGCCTTCAGACGATAGGATAAGTAAAACTCAAGAAACGAAATCATCATCTGAATCTACTATGCAAACTCAGTCTCCATCCGAAACTACGGCATCTAAAGAAACTTTGCCTAAAGTAACGGTAAATGACCTTATAGAATTTAGCGAAGGGAGACAAGGAACGAAGGAAGACTTGAATGATAAAGACTGAAAATGTTAATTGCCGACAACAAACAATTAGCTACGTATTCCGGTCAATTCGTCCACTGATTCCGAAGCAATCGTCCACTTATCATAACATAAAAAGAGATTAACTACAATAGCTGGAAAAAGTGGACGATTGCTTCGCGTTACTTTTTCCAGCATGGAAAGGGGACAGGCAAGAACGCCGTGCTTTAAAATACAGTAACTGATAGAAACATCCCTTTTTTCATAATGAAATATATTAGAGAAAATATTGGAGAAAGTCAACAGATGAATGAACCTTTTTTTCTTTTCTATGGGCAGAAAAAGATACCAGGCAAATATTTAGAGTACCGTTTTTCTTTTTTCTATAACATGCCGCGTCAGCCGCGCCGCCCTCGGTGTCGGCTGGAAATGATTGTTGTGCGGTTTTTTCCTTTTGTAGCCGATCGAGAATAATTCAGTCACGGGTATCAGCCAATATACAGCAAACCAGGTGAGAACGACCCGATAGCAAATGCTTCGTCTGCAACGCAGAAGTTGAGGGCCTTATCACTCGGGTGGAAGCACAATGAGAGGTTGCTCTGCCATGTCGTCCCCGCGCAGACTAACGTTGGCACATTGTTGTCTCTGGCGAGCACATCTGGGTACTCAATCATCGCGATGCAGGAATCCAGCACTCCTGAGAGAACGAATCCTTCAGGGAGCAGAGCCATCTGTTCTCGGGCTGCTGAGATGGAAAAACCTTGGAGAGCTACCGGGAACAAAATCCCGTACACTTTTTCAGTCGCCATCTTCCCGATCAGTTGGTCTTGGCGAGACTCACGCGCAATTGATAGCTGCCCATGCATCTTGTTACTAAATTTGTTTACAAAGCTGCGGTTCGTAAACGTAGTCTCGTAGGACTTCTTCACCGCTGGGAGTACGAGTTCATCAATGAAAAGACCATAGTCCCCAATCTCACATTTAGGCAGGCAGATCGGAATATGTACGCCATTAAGGATGTTTGCCACACGTTCATCCCCACGAATCATACTAAGTAGAATTTCTGTCCGCTTTTTGAAATCAGTGGCACTTCCAAGAGGGTCAATTCTGGAAGGCTTCAGAGTCAGGTTTGTGTTATTATCCATATCTAACGCTGCTGAAGTTGCACAAGTCCGTGGTGTAGTAAGCAGCGTCTTCCGGAGCATCGACATCGATCTTTGCAACGATGCGAGTTCGTCCTCAATTCGGCGCACGGATTCGCCACCCAATGTATTATAGAATAAGTCGGCGACGGAAGGATACTGCTGGAGGAGTTCATTGATTCGTTCCCATGTCATAAGCTCCACAGTGAAGATCCCTTGGGCTCGGTGTTCCTTATTAAGGGAGATGACAGCCTGATGTGCCGTAGCAGTTCGCTTAGCAGATGTCAAGATGATGTAGTGTTGGAGTTCTGGACGGAATGCCTTAGCTTTTTGGACCTCCGCACGCATATCCGCCGGTGGTAACCCTTTTGATATATTGTGGAGTTTGCACTGAGCAGCGATGGTTGGCCGTGCCCCACTTGGATCAAAAATGTCTACTCCTTCTTGACTCTCACCGCGATGAGCGTATAACTCAAGCTGGGGACGATCACAGTGAACCCTCAGAAGTTGAAGGCAGAGTTCCTCGAAGTCCTGTTCGTTTGCAGGTGGTGGGTAGTTCAGCCGGATCGGTGCCATTTCCCTCCTCTGGTAAGCGCGGTTGCCAATTTATCCATTTTTCCTCAAGCTGCCCAGAAACTGGGGGACGCGGAACCAGGGACGGTACGTATAAACGTATAAACTTTACAATGTCCATCAAGAAAAACGAAGGCATCGTACACACAAATAGGAATAGTTTCGCTTGTAATAGTCAAGGCTCCGTTTTCGCGATCATTGTTCTATCTGGTTCATTTTCCGTTTTTCAAGCCATTTTTTTAATGATGTTTGACTTTCACTTGATGGTTTTCCTGCTAATAGTCCTTCAACACTAATATCTTCGTCTATCTCTTCCCAGTGAATCCCATGTCCGCCGCCGATTAAACGCCAATTTTTGCGTTCTTCTTGAGTTGCGTAAAGGAGTCGTGGAAACCAGGCTAATGGAGTAATGATACTCCTCCCGTCACTTAAGTCCACATTCAAAGAATCGGATGTTACTTTAACATTCCTTGCATATGGAATTTGGATATTAACCATTAAAGTATTCATGCCATTTCTCCAAAATTTCCTCTTGATTTTCTCTGACTATATTTTGAATACGGGAAATCTCATTGCGTTTAAAACCACCACTATTTTGAAATCTAACCGGATCGAGCCAAAATTTTGCGATTTTATCATCTAGTTCAACGTGAATATGTGGTGGTTCATCTCCATCGGCGGAATAAAAGAAAAATCGATATGGGCCAATTCTTAAGACAGTTGGCATATTATTCTCTTGTGGGGTATTGCACGGCCGGTAAAAATAGTCATCAACGTACCAAAACTCAGGCTTCCGCCCTTAGGGGTCTGACCGTTAAAAATTGACTCCTTCAACGTGGCCAACTCATCTATTGTCGGTTTCACCATGAGCAACCTAAACCTATCAGTCTAACCGACTTCTGTTATTGAATAACATAAATCGGGGAAAATTTCAACTATTTGGGAGATAAAAATCAAAAGATGACAACAGGCAAGAACGCCTTGGCTAGCAGTGGTTTCTCTTGAAATCTTATTCAACAACTGGTAGAATATAACTATGATGAAGAGGCATGTTCTTGACATCCTGGAAACAAAATTAGCCCAATTATTAAAATGCAATCTATTGCCTGAAAAGAGTTACCTGGCCGGTGGTACTGCCGTTTACCTTTATCTAAAATATCGAGTATCAGTAGACCTGGACTTTTTTACTCCCACCGCTTTCAATTCAGACCTTCTTATCCACAAAATAAAAGGACAGGAAAAAGGGACAGACAGGAAAAAGAGAAAAAGGGACAGGCAAGAATTAGACCCGGAAAAGCTCGAAGAATTTGGGATAGGGAATCGGATTTCCCATTGCTGTCCGGACATACCGGTAGGTTGTATCGGACAGCCTGGCGGCTGTGGAGATTGGCATTTTCCAGGATTGGAGGTTCGAGAAACAATGCCAAACCACCAGGAATGAAAGAAATGTTAAAACTACCTGGAAAAGAAAAAATATTCATTAATCTGTTGACTTTCTTCATCATTTCCTCTAAAATACCCTCTGATGCTCTTATGAAAAAAATAAGGAGGTTAAGGAGGTTTTTCATTATGCGGCGTAACAAAAAGAAAGAAGGAAAAAAAGATTTTCCTATCAGTTTTTAAGCAAGGAGTGAGTAATGACATATGAGCGTATTGAAAGAATAAAAAGTGATTCAGATTTTCCTGCAATTGTTGAACTATTACAGAAAATTGCTCAGGAAGATCAATACACCATTCCGTTGAGTCCTGAGTGGGAAAAGTCTGATGAATCGCGTTTACTACGTAAGATGGCCAGTCTAGGAATTATTCACTGGTGTCCGTATCCTGAAGAATTTTATATTTTATGGCCATTGGGTAAAGAAATTCTGGGAAAATGTGCTTAAGGGGATATCGGTTATGGATTCTAACAAAATAGATATTGAATGTCTAAAAAGGAATCCGGATTACAAAGGTTCTGTACAGGATATCTATAAAGTAAGGTACAATAATGAGCCACACTTGGTTTGTAGGGCTTCTGACGCAGGATCGATTTTTGATGTTGGAACGATTTTCACGATACCCCGCAGCGGCGAAAGGAGAACGACACTCCGACATTATATATATTCTCTTCTCAGGGATCCTTGCACTTGGCGTGAATTAACAGAAAGTGATTTCAGCGCTTGTTACGCAGATGAAAATATGGTTCGTTTTCTGCTTAAAAATCCAGTATTTGAGAAAATTAAAAGTGAAGGTGTTCCGACACATCACGTTGGTATAATCAACTCAGAAACGGGAGAGATCATTCATTCAGTAGTATCCAGCATCAAATCAAATCTTGTTTTGATCAAAGAGTTTCCTGTCCAAAAACCGAGACTATTCACTCTATTAAGACGTCCCGCCTGGGATTACTCCGAATATTACAATCATAAAAAGAAAATAATGGCACTGGAACACGTTTTCCGACTAGGTAACCCAGGAGGATCATCTATTCAGCAACGCTATGAAAAAGCCTGTGAGTCAGGTGGAGAGAAGACAGGCATAGATTTTCTTGAGTATTTGGGTATCAAGCCGCCGTTGTTACGTTGGATGACATTCGATAATATGATTTACGATTGTGCAACGAAATACGAAGCTTTTGATCGTCATCTCGATTGGCAGGAAACTGTTCATATAAGCGGCGTATCTTCAACTATTTTTGAGAGGACGGTATTATTGCTTATCTATTGTACAGTTATGGTTAACAAATTTTTCAAGGAATTGGGATTTGCTTTGTGGGACATCAAATGGGAAGTCGCAGTTGATGGAGATAATGTTATTGTAGTCGATACCATCGATCAGGATTCAGTACGTATCACAGGGTCTACAAATGAAGCAGGCCATTTGTGCTTTGTTCACTTCAACAAACAGGCAGTCCGAGATTACTATCGCTTCATTCATCAAAATTGGTATAGTGCCCTGAACGAATGCAAAAGATTATCTAAAAGTGATTCCAGGGGTAGGACTTTTATGCAGATTTATATGGAAGGCGTTAAAACTGGGGACTACCCAGAGATACCTACTATGGACCCGGATTACGCTGAATTTCAAGCCCGTAAATACGATTTTACCGTCGCACCGATTTACGATTCTCTTAGCCCTCAAAATGTAGAAATGCGAAAGGCAGAACTCATCCATGCGGAGATAGACTTTTATAAGAAGGCCGGGAAAATAGAAGAATTTCTTGCCGAGAATTCTATTGTCAATATATAAGTAAAAAGCCAATGATCTTTGAGTTATATAACCAGGACAAGAGATGTCAAGTGTGGATATAGGTTTAGTAACAGTCACTATACCTGAAAGAAGAGCCGCCAAAAAATTATTGGGGGTGAAAGGACCTGGTAAGAAGAAAAGGGGGAAGACATATTGGGAATCTAAAATATACTCTCAAAGGCTAGATAGGGATCTCACAATTGTCCTTACAATGATAGGGAAAAGTGGAACAAAAGCAGCAACCATTGAAACTAACAGAATGATTGAGAACTATAGTCCAAAAGTACTGTTTTTAGTTGGGATAGCAGCAGGTCTCAAAAAGAAAGTTAAATTATTTGACGTCGTCGTTTCAGAGCAAGTTTTAGATTATGAAGCTGCCCGGTTAGAAAAAAACAGATCTATTGCACGGCCTGATCCATATATACCACCTTTCCCTATATTGGAAGATCTAGCACAGTTTGATGAAGAAGAATCTGATTGGAGAGATGTTTTTAATAAATTGATTTATTCTGTTTCCACAAAGGGTGCTTTGAGAAGAAAGCAGAAAGTCATCAAACCGGAACTTCATAAAGCTGTAGTTGCTTGCGGCGAGAAACTAATTGCGGATGGAAAGTTTCTTTCGAAATTAAGGTTAGACCGACATGAAAAAATACGGGCGGCGGAAATGGAAGCTTCGGGATTTGCAACAGCATGCATCAGTAGATCCAACCCGCTTCCCTGGTTGGTAATTAGGGGTGTATCTGATTGGGGAGATCCTAAAAAAGCGAATGCCCCACAATACCAGGCTGCCTGTGCTGCCATGACATATTTTTATGTGTTTGCAGTAAATGCTTTATCTGAAGAAACTCTCGCAATGCATACTATCGAACTCGATTCCAATTATTTTACAAACCTTACGAAAAAAAAGAAACTATCAAGTAGTAGAATTGAGGATTTACCCGAAAGCATACGTTCAGCGGTATGCGATGTTCTGATAACTGGTCCAAAAAAGATAATACATATTGCTGGTCAGCTTGGAATATCAATAAAAATGACTGAAAACATTCTTGCAACAATGGTGGGGGAAGAGATAATCCAGCAAACGGATGGCAGTTATATATTGTTAGAAAATACGTAGAATAGAAGACAAACGGAGCAAATGCAGACAAAATTTTATGTTATCGGGATTAGGGAATGATTTTCACGCTTGCTCTTAACTCAAATTCAATACTAACAAATAACAGAATCACTGAGCAATTGAAAGCAGCTCTTAATATGCATATTTTTGATCGCTGCCAGCTTTCATTAAAAACTAGTGATGGCATTATCTGGCTCAATGCTAAAGAACGAAATGAATTTCAACGTTGCTTGTCTGTTATCCAGGAAAGCGGAATCGATCTGATTTTGTCTATTGCTTGTTTTGAGGATAAAAGCAATAAAAGTAGGGAACACTGCGTTATAGAGGCGGGAATAAACAAAGATATAGAAAAACTTACGAGAATCTGTCCATCTAATCGCTTATATCGTGATAGATTAAAGGAGTTGATTGAAAAAGCAAGAGAGTCTCACTTTTTTGGTGAAGATTTTTTAGTTCACCTTTCTTACTTTAGGTTTGAGCATTTCAGCCAATGCGTATGTCCTACTTGCCTAAAGAATTTTTTTGCTTACCGAAAAGCTAAAGGGAAAGACTTTCATTATAGAGATCATCGATCGTTGACAAATCAAAAAGTCATCTTAGATTGGGTTCATTGGAGACAAAATGTAATCACCGAAGCAGCAAGAGAATTAAGCCTTTCTGCACAAGGTAAGCTTTCTTTAGAAATAGATTTTGATGAGACAAAACGTTATCTAGCTGGACCGGCAATAGAAGAAGGATTAAACCTTAAAAGCATTTTAAAACATCTTAGGGAAATATATTATCATATTGAACCATGCAAATCAAAAGCTGATTGGCCACCATTGATCCGTTGGCCACAGCCACATAGTTATATGAATCACCTTATATACCTGGTCTCTGAGTGTCACCTTTCAAATGTGAAAGCACATTTTTTCTTTTGGTTCCTTAGCAAATATGCGCACATTAAGTATAATCTCAGACAATACTTATTACTTGCCCGGGCAGTAAAGCCAGATGGTCTGGTTTTATATACAGACAAACCATTAGTTATAGCCAGGAACCTAAGTGACCTTGCCCCTCACATCTGAAAAAGAAAAAATTGGACGGTGCGCGATAGCGCTCACTTAAATAATACCCTTATTTTTACTACTTGGAAAAGAGAAAAAGGCCATTTAAGAGATTTTATGGGTATTTTATGGTGCTGGATGACTGGGTCAGTTTATCTGAGCGGCAAGAGTGCGTGCGAATGTTTCAAAGTTGTGAAAATATGGGGTCAGCTATTTTATTTGCTTCCACCAGGATAAGAAAAGGTGCCCCCTATTTTTACTTTATTTCTCTATATCTATACCTGCTGCATGATTTTTTCTTTAAGCCAGTCATTGACAAGTGCCTGGGAAGAGATTTGCCCTGAAAATGCGCACCAGCCAACACCGCAAAAGAAGGGGAACTTGCAACAGGAGATTCAAAGACTTTCTATCCCTCGCTTCTTCGCAACTTCCTCAATTGGAATCTCTCGTTTTTCTCTCCGCCTTTCTTCCAGTTGTGACATGAATTTGTCACTGCTGCCCAAAGAGCGGGAAAGCGGGGACAGGCAAGAATTTGTTAAAAAATTGGCCTGGCAGGAAAAACTTTTAAAACGCTGCACGCCAAAACGCATCGGTCAACAAGTTTCAACGCCAGGCGCCGCATTTACAAATTTACAAGCACCGACCCTCCTGCCCCTTTTGCCCTATATACTGCGCGAATCGTTTGTGTAAAAAACAGGGACAGGTAAATTGTGTGCCCCCCTTAACATTGCTGGTAGGAGCTAACCTCCTTAAAATAAATTTTAATTTTTCCCATTTTTTTGCTTTTATTCTATTTATTTGACTATTTTTTACGGTTATAATTATAACCAAATTTCCCAAAAATGTCAAATCCCGGTTCAGTAAATATTCAGTTTTGCAGAGTAAAGTCAGTTACCTGTCACCTTTTCTTTTTCCCCTACACACGGCTCGCTCGAATCAGAAAAACTCGACTTCATTATCAAAGAAATACCTACATTTAATACTCCCCAGGTGATAGATGAACAATTGAAGGATAGTACTCCCGGATTGCTTGTAGATAGTAAGGGAAATATTTATATTGTAGCACATGCAGGAAATGAAGGATTAGTATTAGTCCGTTCTACTGATAAGGGCAGTAGTTGGAGCAGCAGGAAAACAATAGATGAAGAGGAAGGTTGGTGCCTGATATCTGCGGTAATAGACAGTTCTGATAATATATATGTTGCAATAACCAGCGGAGGTCAACAATGGATAAAATTCTATCGGTCAACTGATAACGGTGACAGCTGGTCTGACACCGTAAAGATAACGAGAAGCAAAAAACCTGATTTGTGGTCACCTTATATAGCTGCTGGTAAACCTGGAAACCTGGTTCTTGCCTGGGGTAAATATGAAGGAGGAAATTTAAACAATATATATTACAGGTATTCTACTGATCATGGTAAATCCTGGAGCCAGCCACAATATATTGCGGAAGCCAATTCCATTTCCTTTGGAGCTGACAAATTAGGACAATTTAATATGGTTATGGATTACCAGGAAGGTGTTTATTTCAGCCGCTCCACCAATCAAGGCAAGAGTTGGAGTAACCCGAAATATATAACAACTGGTGGTTCTCCGGAAATTAAAATTGACAGTTCGGGGATCTTGAACGTTTTATTTCACAGCGATTCATTAAAATTCTTCCGGTCATTGGATAATGGGGTTACCTGGAGTGAACAGTATACAGTCTATAACTATTGGATTTTTTGTACACCCTCTTTGGCAGTCGACAACCTGGGGAATCTTAATGTCGTCTGGATAGGTTATAATGAACCATCTCCTCCGCCAAACGATACTTATGATGGCATCTATTACAGCAGGTCAGTGGACAACGGGCAAAATTGGACTGACAATTTAGACCTGTCGAATGGCCGGGAAATATTCCATGGAGCCAGTATTGCAATAGATAAGGAAGGGACTATTTATATAATCTGGGGAGTTAAAAAGATTAAGGATGGAATAGAGTATGAAAATGTCTTTTTCACCCGCAGTACGGATTAATGTTTAAAATATCCCTGGCTCTGAAAATGTGCACCAGCCAACGCCGCAAATAAATAAATTACCTGTCCCTGTTCCTTCTGGAGAAAGTCAACAGATGTTGCCAGAAATATGAATAAAGCTGATTAATTTATCTCTGAAACAAATAATTCCCAATTCCCGGTGTCTTCATTCTCAACCAATTGATAAAACTTCCCATTCCTGATGATAAAGGGAAAAGGTAAAATGGGTGTTGCTGACTGCATTTCTATATAAACTTTCTCCAGGAATTTCCCGGCCAGATCATATAATAAACAAACATTTTCGGTACCTTTTTTATTCCAGGTGATCACATAAAGCCTCTGGTTCCCCTTATTATAATCATACTCCAAACCGATCCGGGAACGTATAACCGGATAGGTGGAGGGGATTTTTACCATGTCTTTCGTGCTTAGATAAGGATCTCCATATTTAAGTTTTAAAAAATCATGAATCTCTTTCCTATCCCGGTCAGTGACTTCTCTCCGTTTTTCATTTTTATTTTCAATTGTATAAATAAGCGTTCCCTTTTTGTCGAAAACCAAAACTTCCAGGAAATTGCTGGCTGATAAAAATATATTTTCCCGCCCTGTTTCAAGCACCACAGATCGGTCCAATACTTTTATTTCGCGGCGATTTTGCTGGACTCTCCCCTTATGACGAAATAATTCTTTTTGAAGATTTAAATTGTTATCAAACAGGTTGATGGTTTCATAAATAATTTCATTTTCCGCAACACGTTTGAACCCCAGCAGTTGATCTGCGAACTGCCTGAAGAAGTAGGTCCCGGGGGGAACTCGCTGCTCTTTAATAAATTTCCCTTCTCTTTTAAAATAGGATATTTTTCCCAAACTATGGATGAATATGGTATTCGGTTGTACATCGATCCGAAGACCGCGGCCCGGTAAAGGCAAGAACTCTTCGGGCCCTTCCCCAAAACCCCCGAATTTGGCCTGCAAATGATAGTCTTTGGCAGAATAAATAAAGACAGATGTACGGTCTCCAACTACTATTTGTTCATCATCAACATATAAAGAATCCGGTTTTTCCAACTGTGAAAAAACAGCTAACTTTTCCGGGAAAATGGAAAAAACAATCAATAACTGTGTTAATAAAATTATAACGATTTTTTTCATGCGCAGCATCCTCCTTTTTCCTCATTTTACTTCAACAGCTCGTTTAACTGCTCCGCTACATATTTCCGGCCCTTTTCACTCAACTGCTCCGACGGATATACCCGGTCCTTCCAGGAAAAACCATCACTGCCTAAATCCGCGGAAAGGTCCAGTACCTGTAAACCTTGAGCTGCCAGCAATTCCTTGATAACCGAAGTATTACGCTTCAACCGCCGGCCAAAACTACCAGGAAAATAATTCTCACCCGCCTGGATATCAATAGGCGTAATATAAAAAATCAAACGAATATCATGAGCGGCTAAAACCCTGGCAATTTCCAGCATCGCTTTCACCTTGCGATGCCCCGCTTCTAACGAAAACATATAATACAAAAAAAGCTTTCTGCGAATACTCTCTTCTAAGTTCCCATCCTTACTAATGATCTCAAAATCCTTTATCCTTCCCACCTGCCGCGTTCCATCAAACACCGGCGTGTTTAAATACTCCTCCCGGCTAATCGTACGAAAATCATAACGAAACGCCCGCAAAGGCTTGTAAAACGCATACAATAACCGGCTCAATAACCCACCCCTGAGTATAATCTTCTCCTTCTCAAATTGGTAATGAGGCATCCGATCCCATTGAGGCGAAAAAGATCGCATGTTAATAGGTATAATAATAACCTTTGGTTGATGCTCCTGCTTCACAATATATCGGCAAAACTCCAGGAAAATGTCTGCCTGGTAAGCCGCATGTATAATACTCCTAATCCGCTTGCCAGGATTCATGTCCCGCAGCATCCGGGTAATCGTTCGCCTGTCTTTGTCTTGCTTAGACAAGGTATAATCCGTACAATCCCCTAAATAAAGCACATCAACTTTCTCCCTTAAATACCGGTCCAATCGCTCCAATTCCTTAAATTCAATATCATACTTCCCCACAAGGGTCTGCAAAATAACCACTAACAACAACAACAAAACAAATTTAATAAAAAACGCTTTCAAGCACTTACTCCTTTGGCCCACGAATTTCCACGAATTTCCACGAATTTTCTTTAATAAAGCAATTCGTGCTAATTCGTGTAATTCGTGGGCCCTCTTTTTTAGCTTTAAAATTGTGAATAAATAAATGGTATTTCATTGAATACTCCAAAATTCATGATAGCTAAAACCAACAAAATATACATCATCCACCGCACCAGCAGGGGCCTTTGAGAAAACATGTCCCTGATGCCTTCATGCGGCTGCAAACCATGAATCAAAACAATACTTCCAATAGCAGCCAGGGCAATGATAAATTCCTCAACCGGTTGTCCTAAAAAAACCATTCGTTGGACCATCTCACTGTCAGTGAAAATAAACGGCAAATTCCCTATACCCTTGAAAAGATGAGTGACAATATACCAGGCCTGCGAAAACGAATGAGCCTTGAAAAATATCCAGAGAAACGATACTATCAAAAATGTAAATAAAATTCTCAAGCGTCGATAAAAGGGTTTCCATTTTTTGTTTATAAATTTTTTTCTCGATTTCTTCCGGGTTTTGCGGGTGGCAAAGGAAATAGCCAGGTAAAGACCATGTAATCCACCCCAGGTAATAAAAGTCCATGAAGCACCGTGCCACAACCCACACAACAGCATGGTGCAAAGCACACTGAGTACATAAGCTTGCGATTCCACTGTTATTTTTATATTCCCCAGCTTAAAAGGTTTTATTTTTCT
>CP070627.1:5273031-5275359 GCA_020355945.1 Candidatus Aminicenantota bacterium
TCAAAGGTGCGGACCATTTCAGAACCCGGGGAAGCCAGACAATTGGCGGCCTCTTTTATGTCCGGACATACCAGCATTCTTCTATGAAGAAACGCCTTTCGACCCACTTGTAATGTATAGGCCGCATCCGAAAAGTTAATACCGGGATTTTGCTTAAAATAGTGCACAAGATTTGTTGTCATTTTATCCAGGGCTGTTCCTGTTTGGGCAGATAATAAAATTAATTGATATTCTCTCGATGTTATGGGCAAGGAAACCTCGCCCCTACCTTGACTCTGTGTGCCATGCCCCTTGCGCTTTGCGCTTTGCGCCATGGGCCATTCCTCCAACACCACATGCGCATTGGTTCCGCCAATGCCAAACGCACTAACCCCGGCTCGCAGCGGATACCTGTCGCTCTTCCATTCACTTAATTGATTAACTACATAAAAGGGGCTGTTTTCAAAATCAATTTTTGGGTTCGGGGTATTAAAGTGTAAGCTGGCTGGGATTTGTTGGTGTTTTAATGCCAGTACGGTTTTAATAAATCCCGCCGCCCCTGCAGCCGCATCCAGGTGACCGATGTTGGTTTTAACCGATCCCAGACCGCAAAAACCTTTCTTTTGGGTATCAAAGGCCAATTTTAACGCTTGAACTTCCACGGGGTCACCCAGTGTCGTCCCTGTGCCATGGGTTTCTATATAGCTGATACTTTCAGGTTCAACCTCTGCCATTACCAGGGCTGCTTTGATCACCTCTGCCTGTCCTTCAATACTGGGGGCAGAAAAGCCCACCTTTCTTATACCGTCGTTATTGATGGCAGAACCTTTAATGACCGCATAGATAAAATCTTCATCAGCAATTGCATCTTCCAGTGATTTCAGGATAACAACAGCGGCACCTTCCCCTCCCATTGTGCCATTTGCCGCGGCATCAAAGGCCCGGCAGTGACCGTCACTGGAAAGTATTGTCCCCTCCTGGTACAGGTATCCTTTGTACGAGTTAGTATCTAACGAAACCCCTCCGGCCAGGGCCATTTCACATTCCCCGCTCAGTATCCCCCGGCAGGCCAGGTGAATGGCCACCAATGAAGTGGAACAAGCACTATGCACGGTTATGGCCGGACCTCTTAAATTGAATTTATAAGAAATCCGGGTACTTAAAAATCCCCGGTCCATCAATTGCAATGCCAGAAAAGCCCCCAGCTCATCTCTCTTCCCTGATATTACAGAAGCGGCTTCCCAATAGAAATTGGTTGAACCCCCGGTATAGACCCCTATGCTCCCCTGGTAACTCTCCGGGTTATACCCGGCATCCTCCAGCCCAGCCCAGGCACACTCATGCAAAATTCGCATCTGGGGGTCCATTAACTCTGCTTCTTTGGGGGTAAAACCAAAAAAAAACGCATCAAAATACTCACTATTTTCCAACTTCCCACCCTGGGATTTTACATAATTGGGATTTTCTATCAATGCCGACTGGACTTCCATTTCTTTTAATTGGTCTTCACTTAAAAACCAGGTAGATTCAACTCCGTTTTTTAAATTTTCCCAGAATTCATGGATATCCTTTGCCCCGGGGAATCGACCGTTCATGCCGATAACCGCAACCTCAAATCCTGTTCTTTGATTTTCTTTGTTAATTTTCGACATTTTTATATGACCTTGCTCTTTTTTTCAAATTTTTTAACTTATCTTTTCCTTTATTGATAGCTTTAGCCCGGTTATCATTGTTTAAATCATTTTGATCTTCCTGGATGAAGTACCTGGTTAAAGAGACGATGGTGGTATACCGGAACAGGTGGAGAGGAGAGATATCTTTTTGAATCACGTCTTTCAAGCGGCTGTACACCTGGATCAATTTTAAAGAGGTGCCTCCCAAATCGAAAAAATTATCATATATCCCTACTTTATCGATTCCCAATACCTCTTTCCATATGTCAGCGATCATGATCTCTACATCTGTTTGGGGCTCCAGGTAGGACACGGCCAATTCCGGTCGGGATTCATCAGGCTCAGGAAGAGATTTCCGGTCCACCTTGCCTGCCGAATTCAAAGGCATTTTTTCCAAACAAATGAAATAAGAAGGAATCATATAGTCAGGTAACGTTTGGGATAAATATTCTCGCAGCGCCGCCATAACCGGTCCCTGTTCCGAAGCTCCCGGCTCTGACAACACAATGTAAGCTGCCAGGTATTTGGTTTGACCACTGGCTTCCCTGACAAGAACCTTTGCATCTTTTACCGGTTCATAATTTAACAGATGATTTTCTATTTCACCCAATTCGATTCTAAAGCCCCTTATTTTTACCTGCTGATCCATCCTGCCCAGGAATTCAATGTTCCCATC
>CP070627.1:5275459-5281090 GCA_020355945.1 Candidatus Aminicenantota bacterium
CAATATTTATAAATATTGACATTTCGAAACCCCCTCTAATTCAACATGCCAAAAAAAAAATATCAACATTTATAAATATTGATGAAAATTTGAGGAATTGTGTTATTATATAATTCTAGCAAAAAAGTTATTTAAAGCTCAGGAGGGAAGAAAGAAAAGGGGACAGGCGAAAAGATATAAACACCAGATCGACTCATTTTGTGAAGGAGGCGCATCGTCATATTTAGATTGGCTATTGCGCGATGTAAAAAAAGGAGTATATTACTGAGGGTTAAGGAAGTGAATGACATGACCGAAAAACCGGATTTTATTACGATTTTTGCGGGTGGTGAGCCGGAGGGTTCATCACCCACAGTAACACGAAGACTGGGAGACACGGTTAAGAGCGCTGCAGCGAAAGTATCTCAAGTTACTGTTGATACTCTGCAGAAAAATTTTCGCCGCTTTTTTGAGAGCCTGGACAAAATAATTAGTGCCTCGCCCAAAGATGTGGGTGGATTAACCTTAGATGAGGTAGAAATCCAGGCCCAGATTGACAGCAAAGGTAACATCGGCATTTCCGGCATAGTAGAAGCAGAGTTTGCTGTACAGGGGGGCATCAAGTTTGTATTGCGAAAAAAGGTTTGACTTTTATTTAAGGTTTCTTTTATAGACAGGAGCAGAAATTTTAAAGTAAAAGGTGATTGATTGACATTACAATTAAATAAAAAACGGAGGTTAGGAGAATGAATGGAATGAATGATGAGACAAAGCAAGTAAATTACCTGGATTATGAACTGGAAATAGGCCCTGGTGAAGGGCGCAAGTTTCCGGTTACTGTAATCCGTTCGCCTGCGGGGGAAGCCCAGGAAACGATGAACTTCCCTTTTGATCATTTGGCGCTTGAAAACCGTCTAAAGGACCTGCAGATTGCTCTACTGCGTTCAGGTGGAAAGCACCGCCGGTTGAATTTGCCGGAACAACAGACCGTACAGGATTTTGGCAAAGACTTGTTTAAAGCGCTTATTTGCGGTGAAACGCGCAGCCGCTATGATGTGAGTCTGAATAAGGCACTTCAGCAAGGCAAAGGACTGCGGTTAAAAATACGTGTTCAATCACCGGAGTTAACTGCACTTCCCTGGGAGTACATATTCGACGAACGCCAGGGGGAATATCTCTGCCTTTCTCGAAAAACTCCGGTTGTACGCTACATTGAATTGCCCCAGGCCATTCAGCCGATTGACGTGAAGCTGCCCTTACGCATTTTAGGAATGATATCCAGTCCAATTGACTTGCCCTTGCTTGATGTTGAGCGGGAAAAGCAGAGGATAGAGCAAGCAATCAAAAATCTGAGGAAAAAAGGGCTGGTGGAGCTAACCTGGCTGCAGGGGCAAACCTGGCGAGAACTGCAGCGTGCGATGCGACATGGTCCCTGGCATATTTTTCATTTTATTGGTCACGGCGGCTTTGACATCGAGAGGGATGAGGGGATCATCTGTCTAGCAGATGAAAAAGGTAAGAGAGATCACATGAGCGCCTCCCAGTTAGGTCGGCTGCTGGCTGACCATGATTCCCTCCGTCTTGTGCTGCTGAACGCCTGTGAAGGGGCTCGCGGTGGAGATCGCGACATCTTTTCCAGCAGCGCCTCCATTTTGGTACAACGGGGTATTCCTGCCGTGATAGCGATGCAATATGAAGTCACCGACCGGGCTGCCATAGAGTTTGCCAGGTCTTTCTATGAAGCCCTAACAGACGGTTTGCCTATCGATGCCTCTGTTGCCGAAGCTCGCAAGGCGATCAGTTTAGCGGTTGATAACACGTTGGAGTGGGGAACTCCTGTGTTGTATATGCGTTCCCCTGATGGTGTCCTATTCTCCCTGGCGAATAAACCGGAAAAGAAGAAGCTGGACCCCGAAATAAAGAAGGAGCCACCAAAAACACCAATCCCGAAAGAAGAAAGCCCTCTTTTAAATATTTCCGATTCCAAAGGAGCTCCGCAAGATCCAAAAATTGCAAGAGAAAAAGGGAAAAGACCTCTGCGGCTGAAATGGGTTTTGCTTGCTGCTTCGATAGTTGCAGTGGTGGCTTTGGCGATCAGTTTTAAGGGCTATTTTATGGGAAAACCTTTTGAGAATCCGGATAATAAAAAGATCGTAGAGGAGAGTGGAACAGGGAACACCACGAAACAAAAAACACAAAAGCCGGAAGCGGGAGAATCGATAAAGAAAGGAAGCCAGGTGCAGAAGAACGAAGATTTATTTAAGAAAAAGGATGAGAAAGATAAAAAAGTAGAAAAAAACAAGCCCACTGATGAAAATAAGCTCATAGGTGAGGAAAATGTCATCGATGAAGAGAACTCCCTGGATAAAAAGATACCGATTGATGAAAACATGCCTGCTGACGTAAGGGCTTTATTGGAGAATAAGAATTCCCAGGATAAAAAAGTTCATAAAAATGAAAAAGGTTTCTGGGAAGCAGATTTCGGGGATGGCATCATAATGGTCTATATTCCTGCCGGTAAATTTACAATGGGAGCAAATGATGGGAACTCTGCCGAGAAACCTGTGCGGGAGGTTTACGTTGATGGCTACTGGATTGGTAAATATGAAGTCACATTTGCTCAATACGATGAATTTTGTAATTTGACAAAAAAAAGGAAACCGGATGATAATGGTTGGAGCAGGGGGAAACGTCCGGTCATCCATGTATCCTGGAATGATGCAAGCCAGTATTGTGAGTGGTTGTCCAAAAAAACCGGGTTAGAATTTAAACTTCCCACAGAAGCTCAGTGGGAGAAGGCTGCCCGAGGAAAAGACGGCCGCAAATATCCCTGGGGGAATAGCCCCCCCACCGGGAAAGAGTTAAATTTTGCCGATAAACAAGAATGGTTAAAAGAGGAAGATCATTTCGCAGATAGAGGTATAGATGATGGTTTTGCGTACACTGCACCTGTGGATTCATTTCCCTCCGGGTCCTCACCATATGGATTGATGGATATGGCCGGCAACGTTTGGGAGTGGTGCCTGGACTGGTATAAAAAGGATTTTTATAATGAGGGAGTTGATGGAAATCCCCAGGGGCCGGTAAAAGGCTCCCAGCGGGTTATTCGCGGCGGCAGTTGGGGTAATTCCGCCGCCAGTTGCCGGGCTTCTCATCGCCGCGGCAGATTACCGGTCGACCGCTGGCGCAGGATCGGTTTTCGTCTTGCCGGGTCTCTAAAACCCCTTATTACTTCATCCTCTTAAACCTTTGGAGTTCGGGATATGGGGAAATAAAACACCTGACCCTTTTGATAAAATATGGGGACAGGCAAAAAATAGGCAGAAAATAACCTAATATGGCAAAATGATGAATGAAGGGATGATCGCTCCGGCATTTAGCTTTTGGCTGGTGCTTGCGGCTGTGGTGGTTGGGGTTGGTGGTGGATTTTGGTTTCTAGCAATGGCTGCTAAAAGGGGTTTTTATATAGTATTTTTCTCAATTCCAGTCTTTCCCAGTAGAGCTTCAAGGTCATCCAGGTCTTCAAAGCCCTTGATCACCCGTTTATGCCTGGCTCTAAATTTTTCAAAAAATTCCTTCTGCCTATCCTTGATATCTTCTTCAAGTTTCACTTCTACTAATACGTTGTTAGTAAGGTAAAAGTCTATTTCCACCTGGTTTTCCAGGACATAAACAGGATCAAAATCTTTTACCTGCAAATATACATAATTTTCAAACGCACTGCCCATTCTTATATGACCGGTGAATAGATTACGTATTCCAATATCGGCAGCATAGATTTTTTTAGGAGAAACAATCATCTGGTTGGTGCTGCCATACCTGGGAACAAAGTAAATCAAATAAGTCTCTTCCAGCAGTTGTAAATACCGGCTGATGGTTTCTGAAGATGTTTTTAGCGTATTGCTTATTTTATAAACACTAACCGGCCCCCCAACATTGCCCATTAAAATCTTAAACAGGTCTTTTACAACCTTGTGGTTCCGGATATTGTGATAGGCGATGATGTCTTTATAAATAATATCATCCACCAGGTTTTGGAGATACTCCCTCTGTCTATATAGCACATATTCCGGTATACCTCCTGTCCGGAGAAATTCCTTGAAGTAGGTTTCAAGTAATTGATGATCTCTTTTTTTGATGGATATTTTTTTGAATTCCAGGTATTCATGGAAATCCAACGGTAAAACTTCCAGGATAAATTCTCTACCAGTCAGGTAGGCTTTTTTGTCTTTCAAAATCGAGCTGCTGGAGGATGAAGCATAAATCTTTACATTTTGCCTGTCATATAGATTTTTTAGTTGTTGATGGAATTTTTCTTTATGGGCGATTTCGTCGAAAAAAAAGAAAACTTTTTCATCTACCGGTAATTTATGTATTTTTCGATAGTCGTTAACAATATCGATGATTGATTTGTCATCTAAAACATAGTCATCAAGAGTAACATAAAAAATATGTTTCGGGTTGATCCCTTTTCCAATTAATCGTTGGATAAAGATTTTCATTAATGTGGTTTTTCCAACTCTCCTGAGTCCTGTGAGAAAAACGATGCTTTTACTCTCGAAAAATTTCTCCATTTTATCCAGGACAGCAGGTCTTTCTACCAGGTTTTTAAGTTGGAATGCCCCTTCCCACCAGGGGTTATAGTCAAAATAAATGTCGTTTTGCATTGTTTTCTCCTGGAGAGATATATTTTATGCTGTTTCCTGCTTTTTGTCAAGGAAACCTTTTGATGCCATCAAAAGGTTTTGGGCTTTTTCTTTTGATACTATCAAAAGGTTTGGGGCGAAAGGCGAAATAAAAAATCATGGGGTCAGGTGTTTTATTTCTCATTACAAGATTTTGGAGAAGCTGGGCGAAGGCGGCATGGGAGTAGGAAAAATGAAAATGAAAATGAAAAAGGGACAGGCAAAAAATACCTCTAAAACCCTGCCCAGCACAGAATTTTCAACCACTTTGAAGGCACGACTCCTAATGGAAATCGGGACAGGCAAAAAATCCCGCTTTTATGACAGACCTTTTTTTAATCGGTGCTGTCAGGTTTCTGCTTGCCGCGGCGTCCCAGGTTGTTGATAAAGAGGAATGCATCCACGATTTTATCGAGCCAGGAATCCATCAACCGGTCTGTTTTACCAAGAAAGCGAAAAAACACGAAACCTGAAATCAGCATGGCTGCCAGCGCACCCAGGGCCGCGAGTCCACCATATGGGACAACAACGCCCTTGATATCGATGCCTAAAATGTTTTCGATAAAATACATCACCACCATGCCCAGGGAAACGAAACAAACGAAAAACATCACAGGCCCCAGGACAAACATCAACGCAATCACCGGCAGGGCCAGTGCCAGCAGCAGTATTTCCGCAAAAATCCGCAGGATATAAGAAATAAACAGGGGAAATATCACCTTGATGTGCAGTCGCGCCCGGCCCTGGATCACATCGATAAAAGTAGCCAGGGCGGCAATGGCCAGGTAGAACCAGGCCAGGGCGTCCCAGATGCTTTGGGAACCTTTAAAAACCGCGGGCAGGAGAAACAAAGTCGCTATAAAGGCGACAATGGAGAGCAGATAGCGCCAGGGGCTCAGGCTGGCTTCTTTGAGCTTATCCGCATGTTTTTTCATTTCAGCGGCACGTTCTCGTGGTTTCATCATGG
>CP070627.1:5281190-5298707 GCA_020355945.1 Candidatus Aminicenantota bacterium
TATAAAACCGGGGACCTGGCCCGGTGGCTGGCGGACGGTAATATCGAATTCCTGGGACGAATGGACCAGCAAGTAAAAGTAAGGGGCTTTCGCATCGAATTGGGAGAGATTGAGAGTCAATTGGTGAAACATCCTGAGGTCAAAGAGGCAGTGGTTTTAGTCCTGGAGAATGAACCAGGCGATAAATATCTCTGCGCCTATATTGTTCCTGTAGGAGCGTTGGAAAGAACGCTCATCAGCACAGCATTAAAGAATTTCCTGTCACATACACTGCCTGATTACATGATACCCACCTGTTTCGTATCTATCGACAAAATCCCTTTGACTCCCAACGGCAAAGTCGATCGAAATGCATTACCTGAACCCGGATTAATTCCCGGTGAAACGTACGCTGCCCCCCGCAGCCATGTGGAACAAAAATTGGTAGAAATATGGTCCCGGGTTTTAGGGAAACATACCTCCATTGGGATAAATGACGATTTTTTCGAAATCGGTGGAAATTCATTGAAAGCTGTACAGTTAGTATCAACATTGATCAAAGAGTTTGATATCACCATCGATCACATTTTCTTATATCCCACCATCGCAGAACTGGCCCCCCGGTTAATAAGGAAAAAAC
Organism: Candidatus Aminicenantota bacterium; assembly: GCA_020355945.1. The sequence goes on from CP070627.1 coordinate 5,281,810, forward strand.
ACCACCTGGTAAATAAAATCCAACAGGCAAAACAGGACCTGGAACCGGGAGATTCCCAAAACAAGATGGTTAAAAACCTCATACAATTGCTGATGAAGCAGCAAAAGGACTATAAAAAAAGAGCAGAAAAAGAAGTATTACCCGATTTAAAAGAAGAAACCAATTATCAACGGATATTGTTGACCGGTGGTACAGGTTACCTGGGAATTCATCTTGTATATGAACTGTTAAAATGCACCGGTGCAGACCTTTACCTGTTGGTAAGGGGGCATACCCTCGAGGAAGCACAAGATCGTTTTAATAGAAAATGCTTATATTATTTTGGCGATAATTTTTATGAGACCAATTGCCAGCGATTGAATGTCCTGGCCGGGGACTTGAGAAAAGATCACCTGGGAATTGACAGGAACCGGTATGAGGAACTTTCTCAAAATGTTGAAGCAGTGGTGCATGCAGCAGCCAATGTCAGGCATTTTGGCAGGGTTGAGGATTTTTATGAAACCAATGTAAAAGCCACGGAGAACCTGTTAAATTTTTCCCTCAGCGGTGGTAAAAAGGATTTCCATCATATCTCAACCATGAGTGTAGGCGCATGTAAAATAAAAGGAAAGAAAAGTAATCTATTTACAGAGTATTGCCATGATATCGGGCAGCAGCCGGATAATGTCTATGTAAGAACCAAGTTAGAGGCGGAGAAAAAAGTGCTTGCTTACAGGGAGAAGGGGCTTAACGCCTCTATTTACCGGGTGGGAAACTTAGTGGCTCACTCCCAAACCGGCAAATTCCAGGAAAACATAGGTGATAATGCCTTTTATGCCAGCTTAAAGACTTACCTGGCCCTGGGCATGATACCTTACGGGGAAGAGAGTTGGGCGGACATCACTTTTATCGATCAAACCGCTGAAGCCCTGGTCTTGCTGCTAACCAGGAAAGGATTTTTTAATGAAACCTTTCACCTGCAAAATTTTACCCGGCTGTCATTGGAAAAGCTGGCAAAATTTCTAAGGAAAAAAGGCATCAAAATAAAGTTAGTCACAATGGAGCAATTTCTTGATTATTTAGCGGTCTGTATTGAAAAAAAAGAAGACAATCGATCGGTCATTGACCGGTTTTTGCTGCATGGAGGGATGTTTAGCGATGAAAAATGGGAAACCATGAACCTGTTGGTATCGGACCGGACGCAGCGGATATTGAAGAAAATGGGCTTTGAGTGGCAAGAGGTCACGGGGCATCACATTGAAAAAATGCTTGATCACTGTCGTAAAGTCGGTTTTATCGCCATCCCTTTCCCGCGGACCATGGATTGATTTTGCTTCTCTTTTAAGGTAAAATGGGATTTAAAACGCCGGCGGCGAAAAGAAACACAAGAAGGAGACAGGCAGAAAAATGAAAAGAAAGGTGTTTAAATGAAAAATGAACTGACAAATCAACAGCAGCATTTTATTCTTTATACCTCAGCAGATGGAAAAGTTAACGTTGATGTTGTTTTGGGGAACGAAACGGTCTGGCTCACCCAAAAAAGTATGGCGTCTTTGTTTGGTGTAAACGTTCCCGCCATCAATAAACACTTAAAGAATATCTTTAACTCCGGTGAACTTGAGGAGGATTCAGTTATTTCCATTTTGGAAATAACTGCCAAAGACAGCAAAAAATATAAGACAAAGTTCTACAACCTCGATGCTATTATCTCGATCGGTTACCGGGTAAACTCCTACCAGGCTACCAAATTCAGGATATGGGCGACCAAGACTCTGAAAGAATATATCATCAAAGGTTTTGTCCTGGATGATGAGCGCCTCAAACAGGGAAACCGGGTTTTTGGGAAAGATTATTTTGATGAACTATTGGAACGTATCCGTGAAATCCGGGCTAGTGAGCGGCGATTTTACCAAAAGATTACTGATATATATGCTCTCTCCGCTGATTATGATAAAAACGCTCCGATTACAAAAGAGTTTTTCGCCACAGTCCAAAACAAGCTGCATTGGGCCATAACTGGAAAAACAGCCGCTGAAATCATTTATGATTCAGCAGATGCAAATAAAATTTATATGGGCTTGACCCACTGGAAACATGGGCCGGAGGGTAAAATTTTAAAATCAGATGTTTCCATTGCCAAAAATTACCTGGGTGAAGCCCACATCAAGGAACTGAATCAAATCGTCTCCGCCTATCTTGATCTGGCGGAAAACCGGGCAAAACGTCAGATAATAATGAAAATGGAAGATTGGGTTGGGTTTCTCCATGATTTTCTAAAACTCTCTAATTATCCCATTCTTGAAGACAAAGGCAAAGTAAGCGCATTAGAAGCAAAGATTAAAGCAGAACAGGAATTTGAAGTTTACCGGAAAATACAGGATAAAAATTACCTGTCTGATTTTGATAAAGAAATCAAAAGAATAATGGGGAAAAATGGAGAAGAAAAGAAGAGATGAATGGTTTGTGGGAAATGGTGCCAGGTTCTCTAAATAAATAACGCCAAAATTGGCAGCGGTAAAACATACAAATGCTCAAAAGTTCCCATGTGTATTCCTTTATAACCGATGAGCCCGGTCTTATACTTTAAAATCTGCTTCAGGTGGTTTCTTTTTAAATGGGGAGAATCTTAAAAATTTTTGGTCAATCCCAATTAGCCAAATTTGGCTAATCCACATTAGCCAAACCTAAAAATTTGGTGGTGTGGTAAGAAAATTTGCCTGTCCCCGCTTTCCCGCTTTCGCTTTTTTCCTTTTTTGCAGCAACTGGTTATTTTTTGCAGATTGTTTTATGTTTTTTGCTGTTGGTAAGGTGCTCTGGCTGAAACTTTGACGCTTAAGCGTTTCCTTCGCAGCAATTACAGCTTGTAAGAGGCTTTTTGCTTCCTCTAAAACACTTTTACTTCTTTTGAGCAGTTTTTGCTATTGGCGAGACGCTATTTACGATTTAGGAGCGACTTTTTCATGATCATGAGCTGCTTCTGTTTCTCCCGGGCTACTTTTACTGCGAATGAAGCCCTTTTGCTGCCCGGGAGGCTCTTTTTACTGCTTTTATCTGCCATACCTAAAAATGGGGCCGGTGTCTGAGAATAAGAGTTTTTATTTTTTTGCCTATCCCTTTCTATTCAGGTTTCATCCCCTGTTTCCACTGGTTCTTCTTTATCTTCGATTTCCTCGATTTCCCCTGTTTCTTCCATATCTAAATGTAATTTTATCGCTGCTCCAACTTCATCTATTATCTCCCCTGATACAGCAGATAATTTTTTTCCTAATCGTTCTTTATCCACTGTCCTGATTTGATTGACCATTATTTTAGAATCTTTCTCCAATCCGGTGTTTGCAGGTACGAAAACTTCAAAGGGATAAACCCGCTTTACATTACTTGACAGTGGAATTACGGTTATAACAGGGGAATATTCATTATTAATATTATTGGAAATAATCAGCGCAGGTCTGAGTTTTTTAGTTTCGTGACCGATGGTGGGATCAAAATTGACCAGGTATATTTCACCACGCCTGGGAAAGTCCATCGCCGCTAACTCCTTCAAAAAATTGATTTTCCTGCCGGGCTTCCTTTGCAGACTCACGATATGCTTGTATAAGCTGTTGTTTTTTTAATCGTTTTAACTCATTTTTCAGGGCCTGTTCAATAAATTTACTCATTCCTCGTTTCCTGACATAGTTTGACATTTCCTCCAGCAGATGTGGAGAGATAACAACAGACATTTTTTTCTTCCTCATTTATGCCTCCAATTAGTATGATAATAGTTTCCATCTAATTTGTCAACCAAAATAAAAAAAATATACTGCGGGTTGGCCTATTTCACCTTTTTCCTGGCACCTTTTTCTTTTCCCTTTTGCCTCCAGCGGCCAACATATTCATCATGTGCATCAGCGGTCATCAGCGGTCTTTCTTTGTATTACAATACGTCAACTTTTTGTTTTTTTTGCAAGGATCTTTGCGGTGGTAATCCCCGGCGCACAAATAAGTGCGCCGAAAGATGGCCCGTTAGGGCCTTCTTAGGTTGCGGGTGCCACCCGCTTTGTGTAACTTTGTGGCTAAAAAATAAAAAATTAAATATAATATTATTTCATTAAACCTTATAGTGATTTTTCCAGTCAAATTGAATAAGGTAAAGTGATTAGCCCGAAAGATGAATGAAGATAAGTTAATTAAACGATGCCAGAGGTATGATATGAGTGCTTATAAAGTGATTTACCAGCACTATGAACAACCCTTGCTGCGCACCGCCCTGCGCATACTGGGACAGCGGCAAGATGCCGAAGATGCCGTCCAAACCACCTTTTTAAAGCTCTACCGCGGAATAAAAAATTTCCAATTTAAATCAAAATTCAGCACCTACCTGTTCCGCATCCTGATCAATAACTGCTTTGATATACTCAAAGGAAGAAAACAGGTGAAGCTGGATACACTGGATAAAGTCAATCCTTCCTATACCCCGGAACCGGGAGTGAAATTCCAATTGGAAAAAGCCATTGATGCCCTTCCCCAACGCATGCGCGCCTGTTTTGTTTTATTTGCCATCGAGGAATTTAAACAAAACGAAATCGCCGAAATATTGGGCCTAAGCCTGGGTGCGGTAAAATCGAATATCTTTCATGCCAAAACACGGCTTCGTACCAGGTTATCAGATGTTTTAACCAGGGAGAATTCATGAGTTGTGAACAATTTAAAAAGTTTGAATTAGGTGAGATTGATTCCCGGGAATTCCGGGAACATTTAAAGGTTTGCCCTGACTGCCGGGACCAAGAGCAACTGGACAGCCGGTTGATGAATTTATCCAGGTGGTTAAAGGAACCGGTTCAATCCCCTGGGCTGTGGGAACGTATTGAACATACATTAAAAGAGGAAGAACATCAACGCAGTCAACCATTGGTTATAGGGGTTTCCAGGAGATCTTTCACCTTTTACCTGGCAGCGGCGGTTATGTTTATTGCTGTGGCTGTGGGGATATTTTTCTGGCTTTTACAGGGAAAACATGAACCAGGGCTGTTAACTGAAGCGGCATTAAAAAAAATAGAGGTAAAAGAGCACGAATATATAAAAGCCATTGAAGAATTAGAGCGGCAAACATTGCCCCGGATGGCCAGCATGAATATTGAATTGATGCTGCTTTATCGGGATCGGTTGGAAACCATTGACGACCAGATCAGGCGGTGCAGGGAAGCTTTGTCTGAAAACCCGGCCAATACTCATATTCGGCGTTATATGTTGGCAGCTTTGCAAGATAAAAAAGAAACACTCCGGGAATTAACCGGGCAGTTTGTGAGTCAGTAGAAAGATGAGCAATAAAAAGCTTTTGCGGGGGTCCAGGGGGCGGTTTTCTCGAAAAGAGCCCCCTGGCCGCCGGAGGCCAAAAAAAGGAGGAAGTCATGAAGAGATTGATTTTTTATTTGGTTTTAGTTATTTTGGTATTGGTTTTTTTCGTACAGGGAAGCGATGCGCTGTTGTGGGGTAATGGTGTTGAAACCAGGACATTTACCAGTAGTATTGATTCGGGTCCAGGTAAGACATTATCCGTGGATTTGAGTGAAAGTGATATTACCGTCACCAGCAGCGGCAGCAATAAAATTTCGGTAAAGGCTGTACTAGAAGTAAAGCATTCGGACCAGGAGTTCCTGGAATATTTTCTCAAGGAAACCCGGTTAATTCTTGAACCTTATGGGCAGGGGTTCCGGTTAACCATGAAAAGTCCCCGGGATGAAAGGGATTTTTGGAAAGTGGTCAGGGGGGTTAAGAAGTTTTCCTTTTCTATTTCCACGCGGGTACAGTTGAAAATACCGACTCAACAATCTTTGCACCTGCAAAACAAATACGGGGATGTCTTCATCGAAGGTATCAGCGGGGAATTGATCGTTAAAAACAGGTCAGGGAAAGTAGAGATCAACCAGTGTAAAGGAGAACTGGACCTTACCAACAGTTATTCGGAAGTTAAAATCATGGATTTCAAAGGACCTGTGGAAGTAAAAAATCGCAGTGGTGAAGTTTCCGTGGAGAACATATCCGGGAACACCACCATTGATAATAGTTATCGGCCGGTGCGCTTCGTGAAAATAGGCGGCCGATTGATTGTTAAAGCTCAAAGTGGTGATGTCACAGGGGAGGATGTCCAGGGTGACTGTGATATCACTTCTTCCTATAGAAAAGTCCATGTGAGTCATATCAAAGGGAAACTGGAAATCAAGGCGCCCAGTTGTTCGGTGAAGGTTTCGGACATTCAAAATAATACGGTAATAGAAAACAGCTATGACCCGGTTGAAGTAGACACGATTTTAGGTTCTTTAAAGATTAGGGGGCGATCCAGCGCAGTAAAAGTCGAGAGTGTGTCCAATGATGTGAACATCCGCACCTCTTATCGACCGGTTTCGGTTGAGGATGTGGGCGGGTCTTTGGAAATTGACGGGCCATCTTCAGCCGTTACCATGCGGGATATCAAGGGGAATGCCAGGGTGGTGTCTTCCTACAGGGACATTACTGCCGAAAATATCCAGGGTTGGTTGGATATTCGCACCACTTCAGGTTCTGTTACCGCCAAAAATATCGGGAAATATGTAGACATCACCTCTAAATATAGGCCTATCCAGGTCACGCATGTGGGAGGTGATTTAAAAGTAGACGGACGTTCCTGCAGCGTGACTGCCCGGGATATCTCAGGCGATGTGAATATTTCCAATTGTTATCGATATGTGATATTGAAACAGACACAAGGTTCGATTATAGTGAAGGGCAACAGCAGTCCCATTGAGGTTATAGATATAAAAAAGATGCCTAAGAACGGACGTATTGAACTTACTACCACTTATAAACCCATTACGCTTCATTTACCCGCATCAGCGGAAGTGCTCATATCCGCATATACGACTTACGGGAAAATCAATTCGGATTTTCCAGTCTATCTTAAAAGCGATAATAGCGCCGCGCCTGATGTTCCCGGCAAGAAAGACAGCACCTTTGTCCGCCTTGAAACCAGCGGGAATATTACTGTTAAAAAAGTTAATGATTAATCAACGAGCAACCTTGCTTAATATAACAAGATGGACTTCATTCTTGGTTTTATCTTCATTTATTTGCAATTCCGGTGCTTTCAAAGTAAACCCGTTGGTTTTGAACACCACCTTCTTGTAGGTATCTTCAATTTTCTCCTTAAAGGAAATTTCATATCCCTTTTTGTCTTTGTCGGCTTCGGTATCAATCCATTCGAATGTATACAGCCAGGGTCTGTGCATTGGTGTATCAATGCTGGTTAATTCAATTTCCCCTAAATCCAATTTTTCGATGCCGTGGAGAAAAATCTGTTCCACGTCAATTCTTATTACTTTCCCCCGTGGTTTTACCAGAGGAAATTCCCTGGTTTTCTTAAAATCCACGATATACTTTTTTCCTGTCCTGTTTTTGATCATGGTAATGGCTTCATCTCTTTCTTTAATGACGGCATTGTGTTTGGCATAGAGTTCATCATATGGGTATTTGGTTTTTAGTCGGTCAGCGATAACCTTTTTCTGGGCCGGTGATAATTTGAGAAAATTCGCTGTGACTTGATCCAGGTTCTTTTTTTCCTGGAAAAAGCCATTTTTCCATCCGGGAACAAACCGGTCCAAAACAAGGCATAGATAAGCACCGAATGCATAACATTTTCCTACTTTTTCAAGAGTAAATTCCATTGTGAAACGTAAGTCCTTTGTCAGGTTATTTTCAATGTATCCATCCATGAATTTAAAATTAAAAAAGAACGGGTCGTCTTGTTGGCTTATCCCGGGTTTATATTTATTATCTCGAAGGATCATTGCCATTTTAATATTGGAATAACTGGCTGTCCCTTCTGAAACCGCAGTGAATTGTTCAGCAGCGGCAGATCCAGGGGGCATGAAGGTTTGTTTGATTTCCCGGGCCACCAGGTAATCTTTTAAGAACTCTAAAGCCCCGGCATGATCTTTTTCATTGTATGCGTTCAGCAGTGCCAATCCTTCAATATTGGAATAAGTTGCATATTCGGTATTTACCTTAAACTTATATAGGGCATCATCTCCCTTTCCTGATAGTTCATATTTTCTCTGGAATCCATGGAAGAACTCATGGACGTACAAAAGGATTTGGCCATCGCTGTCAACCATTGGTTGGTAACCGGGAGGGGGTTTTTTTAATTTCTTAAGCTCTTCCGGCGGAACGTTTACCTGACGCAGTCGTATTCGAATGGTGAGCCCCCCTCCACCACCTCCCTTAAGAGGGGGAGCAATCTTTATGGGCAGTTCTTTTTTTCGATTGATGAATATGGATTTTCCCTGTAGGGTTCGTCCCTGGAGTCTTTCATAACCTTCCGGTACACTCTGACGGGGATTCACCAATAAATGAACCATGTTAGGGAAACGCACCCTGACTTCGATATCATTATAGTTGTCCCACCTCGGCCATATTTCTTCAGCAAATCGATCCAGCAGCCGATAAGTTTCTTCGATGCGTTTGAGTTCAATCTCCAAATATTGCCCTGGTTTTTCTTCTGCGGATATGTTTCCTTTTAATGGGGTGATACAGAGGACAAAACCAAAAAAAATCAAAAGATAATAAAATAAGACGTTTTTTCTCATCTTGATCTCCTTTGTGATTTTATTTATATTACGGTTAAATATGGAAGAAACGGATGGAACGTTATGAGCCCTGGTGCTAGAAAAGTTGAAAACTTGTAATTAAACTTGAAGGCAGGCAAAGAAATCCATAATGGTGGGCTGTCCGTCAATTAATAGAAAAGTGTCCGGAGAAAATTGTTTTATTGAATTATGAATTCAATTCATATAAAATAGGTGGTGACGTATAAACAGATTATCGGTGTTACCTGATTTCGTTATATATAATGTAAGGAAACATCATGGTAAATCCAATGGATATCAACTTTGGTAATTTGTCGGATCGTGAGATTGCAGAGTCCCTTTACAAGGCATATGGGGTTAATCTTGTCCGCTATGCGATAAAATCCTGGCAGCAGGATGAAGATGATGCATGGGAAATACTTTATGACACACTGTATGGATTTATAAATTCATATTCTGCACAAACCTTTGACTCTGAACAACAGGTAGGTGCACTGGTTTGGAAAATTTTTCGGAATAAACTCCGGGACAAATTACGCAAGAAGAAAAGGCAGGGAAATTTTTTAAGTGATGAGCTTGATTCATTGGAGGCAATATTGCTGGAAAGCAGTGCATCATGTGATGTGCACACTGATGAAAATCCAATCTTATCTGAGCTTGACTCTGTCCTGGAGGAATTAAACGATTGGGAGCGCCAATTGCTTCTCTGCCGTGCTAACGACTTTCCTTATAAAGTCATCGAGGAATTGACAGGCCGCAAAAAGGATTTCCTCAAAGTCCATTACCAGCGTTTGAAAAAGCGAATTTCGGAGAAGCTTGAAGGAAATCCTAATTTTAAAGAAGGAGAAGGAAAATGAATCAAACCAATTCAGCATCGGTTGAGAACATTTTGAAAGCTTATTCGATTGATTCGGACCAGGGGGCGGAAATACTCTTTCCCGCCGTATTGAAACTCACATGGGATGATGCTCCTATTAAATCGGAAAAATTAAGCCGGTTTTTAGAACGTTTTCCCGCAGAGAGGCCTTTCGGTGATATCCTGGAAGAAGCAATATCGGCCCACCGAACCAGTATTGATCGTTTAAGTGGAGATACCTCTATTTCAAGGAATCTCCTTGATCAAGTTCTCAACCACCTGGAACTTCCCAATATAATACCCGTCAAAAAAATGAACGTTTTACTAAAAATACTTCATATTCCTCTTAAATTGGCTGTCGAAAGTATGCGGGCCAGTTTAAACCGGTTGAATGTGGAAAAGTCGCTTATGCCCTTATCCGGTTTGGCAGCAGGCAGAACCAGGAAAAGAGACCTTAATTTTTTAAGTTCCGAAAGGTCGAGGGAAGCTTTAAAACGTAGACTTGAAGCTTATATCAATCGTCTATCCCAGGAGAAAAGATAACCATGCGTTTTTCTTATAGTTCATTTAACTCCTTTAATTGGTGCAAAAGACAGACCAAAGAAGAATTTTTTAATAATAAAGTCATCGCATGGCAAGTTGAGGAGGCAGCAATGAGCCATTTGAGCTATTTTTCAGACATGTTTCATAACCTTGGGAGCTTATCCATAGAGCTTGATAAGGCTCTGAATACGATGGTGCGCTCTTACCGTACATCCGTTCCAGACAGCGATAAAGAAGAAGCAAAAGAAAAGTTGTTAAGCTTTCTCTCGCTGCTTTCAGAAAAAGGAGAAGACGCTTCTCCGGTAAAAATTAATCAAATCAGAAAGGGATTAGAAGAATTTATAACACGCCAAAGCATTGGACCAAAAATTAACTTAATCCGCGAAAAAATTGAATCAGGAAAAAAACTCTCTAAACCGGAGATCGATATTTTGGATGATTTGATTAACCAAATCAGTCATAAGGCCACTGCAGCGTTCCGAAGGATGAGAAAAGCAGGATGAAGAAATTTTTTCCCAATTACATTTCCCATGTCATACAACTTCTTGATAGATATTACGAATTCACAGTATCGAAAGATGACGGCAGTATTGCGGTTATACCTGTTCTCCTGGAACGAATAGAAACTCTGCGCCGTAAATTTATTTCGCTCAAGGAACGGGATGATTTGACGGCGCCCGATCAGTTTTCACGAAACCTTCGTAGTTTTCAGACACTTTTAATGCAACTGGAAGAATTGGAAAGCTTTGGACTTCCAATTGTTACACACTATAAGCAGCGGTTTGACGGTTATTTGGCTTCTATTATGAAACGACTTTGCAGTGAAGTCGGTTGTCCGGTAGACTCCCCACATGTATGTGCAATAAGCACGGGAACCTCGGGTCATGGGCGTGATTATTATTGGTACCACGGTTATTTTGATACCATTTTTGTCCCTGCTGCCGAAGCATTTTCGCTGCTTAATTTACCCGATCTTTTACATGAATTGGGACATCATATACTGAAGACCTATCACGATATCTTCTTAGACCCATTTTTTAAATGGCTTTTCGAATACCAGGAAAAGTTAGAGAAGGTGATTCTCCTGGAAGATATCCACGACCCTAAATCTATTGCTGAAAGCAAACAAATATTTTCGGAATTTTGGCCGGAGTCCTGGAATGATGAATTAGTCTGTGATTTGATTGCAGTATATTGTGTCGGTCAAGCTTATGCCTGGACAAATCTAAAGATTTGCCAATCAAGTTTCCCGGGTAATTCCATTTATTTCTACACGGATTCCCATCCACCGGATGCTTATCGCATGGATGTTATTTTTGCAATGTTGAGGTATCTTGGGATCGGGGAAAAGAATATCCGGGAGGCATGGTTAGAATATGCAACCATTTTTCGACGCCATAAATTTTTCCTTTATGAACATTTTTTTCCTTCGGAACTAACCCAAAGAATGGCCCAACATGTTTACGAAATTTGCAATGATATTGGACTTGTACCCTGCATTGAGAATTTGCAAAAAGATAACACATTGATATCAATATTCAATCGTGCCTGGGGACTTTTCCTGGGAGAGTTGAAAACTAACCCCAAGAAAAAGGGAGAAGGTGGTTGACAATAAGATAAGGGGAACGTTGCTTATGTAATTGTCCTCATCAGAAAACGGATAAAGAAATTAAATACCTGACCGCATAATTTCCATAATTTCAGCAGAGGTCGCAGAGAGTGCAGGGAGCAATTGTTCTAGGTCCTACCAATACTGATATAAAGGCTGGTAATTGTGTATTCCTTCACCTGGTGCACCTGTGGTTTAAAACTTGTGCCCACAGGGGTGCGGGTGTCAAAAACCACAAGATAACCCTCATCAGCGGCCTCTGTGGCTAAATATTTCCCGGACAATTGGGTAATCCCCTCTTCCAGTATTTCGTTAATATCGTCATAACGGTTTACTTTGATTTCAATGATATATTTTCTTTTTTTATAGGTGAGAAGGACGTCCATTCTCCCCAGCCCGGATAAGACTTCATCACGGACATCGCCTTCACCACCTTTAACAAATTGGTAAAGCCAGGCGGTGAGGAGAAATTGCCCGGTCTTTTCATAGGGTTTCTCTTCTGCGTAGAAGGCTTTGACACCGATCTGGGAGATATATCTTGCGAAATTAAGAAGAATTCGTTTCATATCCAGGCGGTTTCCCGGTAACTCGTATGCTTTCAGGGATAAATCATCATAGGCTCTGGCTTCTTTAAAAAACGTCTTAATATACCTGCTCTTATATATATTATTGCCAACAACGGCATAGCCGTCTATATTTTTAACAAGGCCATATTGCTCCAACCAACTTTGGTCCTCGTCATCGGGATCATACTCTACATGATCGAACACGATCCCCACGAAGGTTTCTTTGTAGATTTTAGCTTTCTCGTAGAGGTTGTCGAAGTGATCGTTCCTCTCTTTCAATAGGATTTGCACGGCTTTTTCCACATCCTGTTCATCGATAGGCTCAATGGTTCCGGGTTTGATATCCAGGGTGAGGATGGCGCCCAACCGGTTCACCAGCCAGGGCTGTCCCGCTGTCTCTTGATAGACTTTTCTAACTGCTTCTCCTGTGAAGGGCTGGTTGGTTTCTTCCGTATATTGGGCATACAGGTCCCGAACATTTTTCAAAGAAAACGGGGGAAGGTCCACCTGGTCCGCGATATTAAAGGGAGAAACTCCCCCCACCACCAGTTTGGTTATATTGCGAATACCCACCAGGCCAACCGAATAAAGGGCTTTTTGCTTTACTCCCTTATATTGTTGGTACAATTCCCGTAAGGAGGTAAGGAAGTTCTTCAATTCTTTTAAGGGGATACCGTCAAATTCGTCGATGAAAATAACTATTTTTTTTAATTGGATTATCCGGTTTAATTCCTCGAATAACAGGATGAAGGAAATATGGTTGGTGAGATGGTGGTTGTCTAAAAACCGGTTAACTTCTTCGAGTTTTTCGCAGCCTACTTGTTTCAGCCTGTTTTTCAGTTGGGTGTAAAGAGACCTTTCAATCATTGCATAGAATTGTGTTTTGTCTAAGTCTTGATAATGCTGGAAACTTAATATGATGGCAACATAGGTGGGGTCGTTTTGTAATTGCCGGCAGGTTTCCTTAAAAAATGTGGTTTTCCCGCTCTGGCGTGGGGCAAATATGGAAAAATACCTGCCCTTGTCAATCATGGTTTTCATATCTTGCTTATTGGTATTGGTGACGTTTTCTAAGGGAACATAATAGGATTCTTCAACATTTACTTCGCCTGATCTTTCAAATATACGTTTTGGCTTTTTATAAGTCATGGCAACTGTCCTTAGATTCTAATAATAATGCAGTGTAGAGAGTTTGTCAAGGCCGGGAAAAATAATTGGTGGGATTGAAAATCCTGTCAACATATAAGGATTTACCATTATTTATTTCTCTATTCCAACGCGCGCCAGGACATTTTTAGTAAAATAATGTTTTATCTCTTTCATTTCCGTGACCAGGTCTGCGCGGTCAATAAATTCCCGGGGAGCATTGCGGCCGGTTAAGATCAATTCCAGGTTTCCCGGCTTGTTATCCATGATATCCAACAGGTACCGGATGTCGATGATTTTGAAATAGGCCAGGATATTGGCTTCATCCAGGATAATGATATGGTATTTTTCACTGGCAATGGCCTTTTTAACAGCTTTAATGCCTTGCATGGCGATATTTTTTTCTTTTTCGCTTACTTGATCGCCGGTATGATGAAAATCAGGTAGTCCAAATTGTTCAATGGTGATGAAGTCTTTTAAATGTTTTTCTATTGAGATTAATTCGCCATATTGGGTTTTTTTTATAAATTGAGCGATATAGGTTTTTTTCCCCCATCCGGCTGCCCGCAGTGCCAGCCCTAATGCCGCAGTGGTTTTACCTTTGCCATTCCCGGTATAAACGTGAATGTATCCTTTATTTTTCATGTATCCAGTATAGCAAAAGAAGGAGAGAAATTAAATATCTGACTCCATAATTTGAATAAGGCAAGAACAAAATATCCGTTTTATCCTCCAATTTTCGTATATCTCTAAAGATAAGTCAACTAAAAGAGGAGGGCATCCGATGTTTAATAAAAGAAAATCCTTTATCATCACCCTCTGCATCCTTTTGCCATTACTCATTTTCCTTTCATGCAAAATAACCCGGTCAACACAATCACAGGAAACACCGGAACAACCGGTAACATTAACCGAACACCAGGAGCAACTAGTCCGGGAACTGAACCAGTGGCTGATCCCTTTAGGCCCATCACCCCTTGACCTGACAGATAATGAGTTGAGCTTTTTAGACCAATTGAAGAATGCAAAAATAATCGCCCTGGGCGAAGCGACCCATGGCACCAGGGAATTTTTTCAAATGAAACACCGGATATTCCAATACCTGGTAGAACACCACCGACACAAAGCCTTTGGGTTTGAGGCAGACTTTGCCGAATGTATCTATTTAAACAACTATGTCACCAAAGGGGAAGGAGATTTGACAAACCTGATGAGAACCAGGATGCAATTTTATACCTGGAAAACAGAAGAAGTAAGAGAACTATTAGAATGGATGAAAGATTACAACCTGGGCAAAGAAGAAGAGGAAAAGATTCACTATATAGGATTTGATTGTCAATTTACCACTTATCAACCCGATTTACTCCAGGAGTATTTGCAGCAAACCTCCCCTGGTCTCTGGGAAACAGCCTCTCCTGTACTGGAACAAGTAACAGATCTTTCCCGAGATGATTATTCCGCAATGCCAAAAGAGACATACAACGATATCAAAACACAATTGGAATCTTTGGAAAATCTAATAACCGCAAATAAAGATCATTTGATTGCTAATTCCTCCTCAAACCAATACGAAATCAACAAACAACTGCTCAAGACCTTCAAGCAAGCATTTATTGTGATTTATCATTTGAGCATCAGGGATAATTCCACCAATTGGCGGGACCGGTTTATGGCTGAAAATGCTTTGTGGATCGCTGATTTCTTTGGTCAAGACACCCGGATCACCTTATGGGCCCATAACGGCCACATCGCCAGGAACCCGGTTTATGGCGGCGATGGGTCTATGGGATACCACCTATACATAGAATTAAATGATTTGTACCAGGCTTTAGGTTTCTCTTTTTCCAAAGGCAGCTTTACGGCATATGGCATAGATCAACAGGGGAATGTCACCACTGTCCAGATCTTTAGTATCACATCTGCTCCCAAAAGTGATTCTATTAATTTTATATTTCACCATGCATCACACTCAAACTTTGTCTTTCACCTGGATGTTATTCCTACTGGTTCCCATTGGGACAACTGGCTGGCCAATCCAATACCCTTCCTGATGATCGGAGGCTCTTATAATGGCGTTATAGAGAATTACTACAGGGCTACCAACATTCGTGACCACTACAATTGGATCATCTACTTTGACTTCAGCAGCGCGTCGCAATTGCTGTAACAGCTTTCAAAACTCGTTTGTGTCCAATTGCCTATACCGCACCAATAAGCTTTCCAGTTGGTGTCTGTCAAACTCGGATGAGGCCGGTCACTGACATTGTAATAATCCATATAACTCTTGCGTACAGCGGGATCGGTTTTTATCGCATGATAAACCGTCAGCATTGTGGCCGCGGTAATAGATGTTTGACCATAAACATCATTAAATGCATATTCCTTTGCCCAAGTGGGGTCAGTGATTTCAAGATTCAGATAGTAAAGTACATAATTTTTCAAAGAAAACTCTTGCCGGTCATAACTCATTTGCAGGTATCCGGGGTTATTACCGAACTGCGGACTAACAGCCGGGGCAATACGAACAAAAGAGATAGCATGTGACGCTTGAGCATCAACCAATACCCGGAAATCATCCATATGCGTATGACCGCAGAAACCAGCGATTATTACCGGGGCGTATGTTTTAACCAATGAAATAAAACGGTCATTGTACTCTGGTTTCCACATGGGGGTGTATTGGTTTTTGTGCACGCTAGTGTAAACATTGGTGCCGGGGGGAATATGCAGCAATAACCAGGCCTTTTGCTTTTTCTGCTGCGCAAACACAAGTTGTTTTTCAAACCAATCCAATTGCCGTTTGCCCGGATCATAATCTACCGTGTTGTTATGTTTGGGAGAAAAAAAGATACTGTTCAAGGCAATAATCAGGGTATTTTCAGTTTCCGGCGGAACAACCGTAAAATATCCGCCTACCGGGTAAGTTTCAGCAAAAGAACCGCGGTTTCCCGGTTTTTCCAGGAATTTGTCGGCTAAAACAGGTGTGGTTTTTTTAAGAAATTTACCCTCCGGGATGATTTGGTAATCACCAGCGTAACAATCGTTATTTCCTAAGGAAATATAGACTGGCGTATCAGGGAAATATTTTTCAAAAACCAGGGCCACAAACTCGATGGTTTTTTCTACAAAAGTATCATAATCACTTCCTTCAGGGGCGTGGTTTTTGAATTTATCGGGAAACTCATGGGCCAGGAAATCGCCGGTAAAAATAATAAAATCCGGGTTTTTAGAGGTTTCTGCCATGTCTTTTAATGATGATACCAGCAGGATGTAATTGGTTTCGTTTTTGTTGACGGTTCCGAAGCCTTTGATTTTAGAAGTTTCAAATATTGATTCCCATTGGTTTACTTCTGCTGTGATCAATTGGGGGAGCAGAGTGGTGTCATAGAAAGGGTTGAAGTGGATATCGGAGATGTGAGGCACATTTCCGATGGTATCGGCGGCAGGTGCAGGCGTGGTTGCTGGGGCGGGTGTGGATTTTTCGGCTTTTTTTCCACAGCCTATTGGCATTACCAGTAAGATGGTTAAGCCGATGGTTGTTAATGTTAGTAAAAATTTTGCATGAGTTTTGCGTAAATATTTCATGATGTACCCTCCTG
>CP070627.1:5298807-5303653 GCA_020355945.1 Candidatus Aminicenantota bacterium
AGCGGTCCAGGCAAACGGTGCACTATGTGGACTACGGGCAGGCTGAGCGCGATTGTGAACGTCTGGCAGCCAAACTCCTGGATATCTACTCCCGGAAGGAATTGAAGAAGTTCTCCTATACGGCTATCCCGCGGGGCGGCATTATTGTACTGGGCATGCTCTCCTATGTCCTGGACCTGCAGCCGGCACAACTACAGGCAAACCTGGAGTCGTCCCAACCATTGGTTATCGTGGATGACTGTGCTCTCAGTGGCACCCGTTTTACCAATTTCCTGGCTCGGACCACCGGTTCTCACCTGGTCTTTGCCCATCTCTATTCCCATCCCGATCTGCGCCAGGCTCTCCTGGACAAGGAACCCCGTCTCAAACACTGCGCGGCAGCACACGACCTGGTGGATCATGCCCGGGAACACTACCAGGATCCAGCCCAATACCAGGCATGGCAGGACCATTGGAAAAAACTGATGGGACCGGGCGCGGTCTGGCTTGGACAGCCGGACCTGGTCTGCTTTGCCTGGAATGAGCCGGACCGCCCCTTTTGGAACCCGGTTACCAGGCGCCTGGAAAATTACTGGCAATTCCTGCCGCCCCACCTCTGCCTCAAGAATAGGACCGGTTCTGCCCTGCCGCCCAGGCCAGTGACTAAAAGAGATTGGCAAATACCATCTTCAGTAGTCAGTGGCGCCTTTGATAACGCGCTGTGGCTGTGCCAGACCAATAACCTGCAGGTCTACTCTCTCAACGGTGTCTCGGCCGACATGTGGGGGGCCCTGGCAGCATATGGCAATTTAGATGCGGCTGTCGAATATTTGCTGAGCCAATACGACATAGATAAAGCCACAATGCGCGGTGATTTACGCACCTTTGCCAATGAGCTGCTGTCCAAAGGGCTCCTGGAAGAGGCTTAATTAAAAATGATTGCCATTGCCATAAGAAAATTAGCTTACTACTTCCTGGGCGCAGTTAAAAAAATCCTGAAAATTTGTCTTCGTCTCTTACGTAAAAGAAAGGGTAAACACATCAACCGGTTGATGACAAAACTTGCCATAATCAGGGTGAGAATCGACTTCATCAGGCGCGGCCGTCTCAAATTTACATTCCAGCCCGACGATATCTTTATTGTCACCTACCCCAGGTCCGGGACAGCTTTAATGCGGATGATCCTCTTCCAGCTCACCACGGACGGCAGCATGGAATTCGAACATATCAGTCAATTCATCCCCTTTTACGACCGCTTGCTCAGGACAGGTCAAAACCCGGAAATGCTCTCTTCTCCCCGTGTATTTGTAACGCACTTTCGTTATAAATGGCTGCCAAAAGGAGATTGTAAATATATTTACGTCGCCCGCGACGGCAGGGATGCAATGGTTTCGCATTTTCATTTTAGAGCTTATACGGGTTTGGGTTATACCAAAACATTTTCCCAATTCTTCAACCAGTTCATGAAAACAGGAAATCTTTATGGAACCTGGTTCGATCACATGGCCGAATGGTGGTCACACCGGGGGGATGCCAATATTTTGTTCCTGACATACGAAGCGCTGCGCCGCGATCTGGCCGGATGCATCCGCCAGGTGGCCGACTTTTTAAGAATTGAAATTGAACCTGGACGATTCCCAAAAATCCTGGAAAGGTGCAGTTTTGCTTTTATGAAAGAAAACCAGGACAGGTTTGACGTACGCAAAGAATACCTGGCACCACCTAAACCTTACTCTACAGACTTTATCCGCAAAGGGCAGGTGGGGGAGTGGAAAGAATACCTGAGTCCTGACCAGCAATTGCGGTTCGAGAAAAAATTTCAACGGCGATTGGGCGGTCTGGGACTAAGTCTCAACGGTATACACGAGGGAATAGGAGGAACCGGTGTACCGGAAAATAAGGAGCCATAAATTGTATAATGCAGCCCACTCATCCGACTGGCCGGTCTACCGTATTTTCGGTATCACTCTCAACAGCGATTTTCCCTTTGCCAACCGGCTGGCAAAAGGTACCGACCCTCCCAATCTGAGCTTCTCCTGTATTAAGCAGCCTCCGATTCCGCTGGGCTGGACACAGGCCGCACCCAGTTATGCCAGTTCCTTTCGCACTGTTGATGGCGAGAGCGTTGTCTACTTGCACCGCCTGGACACCTGCGATGTGCTGCGTTTCACTCGCGCTGCTGATTTCTACCTCTGGCCTGACCGCATCCTTTGTCACTTGCTTGACCCGGCGTATGATTACCTGGTGGAAATTTTCCTGCTGGGGACCGTGCTCTCTTTCTGGCTGGAACGGCAGGGAACCCCGGTCCTGCACGCATCGGCAATCTCAATCGATGGCCGCGCCGCGGTCTTCCTCTCCAGGAAAAAGGGCGGTAAGAGCGCCCTGGCAGCGATATTGATGCAGGCCGGTTATCCTTTGCTTACTGATGATATTCTACCTGTGGAGCAGCATGAGAAAACATTCCTGGGCCGGCCAGGCTATGCAAATATGCGCATGTGGCCGGGAGAAGCGCAATATTTCCTGGACCATTTCCATGACCTGGAAATTATCCATCCTGCGTTCTCCAAGCGCCGCGTTCCCGTGGGTCCTCCCGGTTTTGGCACGTTCTGTAACCGGGCTCAGTCCCTGACCTGTCTATACCTCCCGGAGCGGCGTCATCCCGGGGAAAAAGGAACTCAAATCGAGATCACGCCGGTCTCCCCCGCGGCAGCAGTGATAGAACTGGTGCGTCATTCATTTACCGGTCATATCCTGGAGGCGCTGGGTTGGCAGCGCCAGCGCCTGGACTTCTTCACCCAACTGGTTAACCAGGTTCCCCTGCGCCGACTCACCTACCCCAGCGGCTTCGATCATCTGCCCCGCGTCCGTGAAGCAATCCTGGAGGATATTTAAAAATACCGGGGGATTTTGGGAAAATTTTGGGAAAAAGTATATTGAAAGTTCTGCTCATACCCAATCCAACACCCGAATATGGTTCCCCTGTAGTCCATTTGCCGGTGGGACTCCTTTGTGTGGCGGCAGTATTAAGTGATGGCGGGGTGAACGTGCGCATCCTTGACATCAATAGTGAAGCATCCGCTGCTGATTATGATGAGATACCGGGTGCCATCGCAGCAGAAAAACCGGATATCGTTGGTTTTTCCACCATGGGTAATCACTATGCCACCATAATTCGTTTGGCCCGCCGCTGCCGGGAACTAAAACCCGACATGAAGATAATTTTCGGCGGCCCCCAGGCCACCTTCACCGATCAGGCCACCCTGGAGGCTTTTCCTCATGTGGATCTTATTGTCCGGGGAGAGTGTGAACAAACTATATTACCGGTTGTGAAAGCCCTCTGCGGAGACAATGACCTTCACTCCATCCCGGGTATTACTTTCCGGGACCAAACGGGAATCGTCAGGAATCCACCGGCTCCGCTCATCCGGGATTTGGATAGTCTTCCTGACCCCAGGTATGACTTGTTCCCTTCTATGCACCTGGTAAAGAACATCTCCGTGGAAGAGGGACGCGGCTGCCCGTATGATTGTTCCTTTTGCTGCACCAATCAATTCTGGCAGAGAAACTTTCGCCTTCGCAGTGTTGATCGCATTGTCGGTTTGATCAAAAAGCTAATTTCCCACTACAACATTAGAGAATTTTCGCTTACCCACGATATCTTTGCCCTCTCCCCGGATAGAGTTCTCCGGTTCTGCGAGGCAATAAAAAAAGAGAATTTGAATATCCGCTGGCACTGCAGTTGCAGGATCGATCGCCTGGATGATGACCTCCTGGAGCAAATGGCTGAAACAGGATGCACCTGTCTCTATTTTGGAATAGAGACCGGGTCTGAAAGAATGCAAAAATCCATTGGTAAAAACCTGGATTTATCCCGGGTCATCGAGACCGCCAATCGTACTGCCGGGCGCGATATGCATTATACTGCTTCTTTTATAATGGGGTTTCCCGATGAAAAGCCGGATGATCTGAAACAGACAATCGACCTGATGATGAAATTGAAATATATGAAGGGTAAAGTCCAGGTTGTCCAATACCATATGCTAAACGCCCTTCCAGCCAGTAGACTCTACCAACAGTACGGAAAGACACTGCGGTTTGACGGCAATTTCCCGGGGTCTGAAAACTGTTACCTGGGCAAAGAGGATGTTGACATGGTGCAAAAAAATCCGCAGGTCTTTACCGCTTATCATTACTTTCCCAGCAAATACCTGGAAAGAGCCTTGATTGTGCGGCTCCATTTTGTTGTGGGTAATCTTTTTCGCTATATGCCATGTACCACATTTGTTTTCTATAGAGATAAAAGCCTGGAATTCCCGGGATGCGTAATGAAAAACTATCAATCCCTTGATCTTCCTGGTGATAGCGGTATCGGAAAATATGAACGCCTGGTAAGGATTGGCAAATTCCTGGATGTCATTTTGGTTCGTTATTTGGGCCGGGAAGAGCATCCCATCAGGGAGGTGATGCGATATGAACTGGCGGTACTGGAGATAAAAGAGTGCAATAATGATGAAGCCAGTACAGGAGTCAAGGAATTTTCCTTCGATATTGAAAAATTTATTAAGAAAATAGAAACCAGTGGTTTTAAGAGATTGCCACGGGCTCCACGGCGTGAACGTGTCATTTTAATGTTCGTAAAAAAGGATGGCAAGATAGTCACAGCCAGGTTACCGGATAAACTTGCCGGCCATTCCTGTACAAACCCGGAAACCGTAGAATGTGTTTAGTGTCTGTTAATGTGTTTCGAAAAAAGATAGCAGCAGTCCCTCATGAAGGCTGCTGGCCTCGCCCGGAGACGATGAAAATTATGCTCTCAATATCTCAATTCTATTGTAGATGCTTCACGGCTTGATTTATCAAGCCCGGC
>CP070627.1:5303753-5308840 GCA_020355945.1 Candidatus Aminicenantota bacterium
TACGCCGAAGGCGTTTAAAATTTGTCCGCGGGACACCTCTCATGTTTTAATTTTCCGGGAAAAAATTTTTGAATATCGAACAAGGAATAACGAATGAAGAATGATGAAGTTTATAAGCCCGCTTTCCTTCGACATTCGACATTCCTTGTTCATTATTCGATATTCCTTTTTGGTTCCGGCTTGTCCGGGCTGGGGGACAGGTATTTTATTTTTTCCATCATTTTTCAAAGAGAAAAGAAGAATAAAATTGGCATTTGATTTTTTTCTTCATTTGTGGTAAGTTGATATCTTACCAAATCGGTCTGTTAAACCCGATTTGGAGAATTTGTAAGGAATATAAAGCAATGTCTAAGTACCCAAAGATACTTGAAGCTGTCAACTGTGACTGCAGTAATTCAATCTAAGCATTGGCTGGTCATGTTTTCCTACGATGGTATCATGGAAAGTTGCTTTGTCGTCGAACGCCCGGAGCGGTATTTGAACAAACCCGGGTTTGAAGAGATTGGGAAGCTAGAGGAGGTGGACGATGAGCTATAAAAAAAGTTATAAAGAGTTAATTGCAGCTTATGAAGCGGATGTGCAATGCCCTGATGTGAGCGGTATGGAGCATCTGGAAATGCTCATGACCCGCAGTGAAATTTCTAGAAATGAGCTGCATTTATCAGGTGAGGAACGAGAACGTATATTAAATGCGGATAGGGTGCTTCTAGAAAATGCCAGGCAATTTTATGAATCTATCCAGGCTATCGCCGATTTGGACAGTTGGCGTCGTGATGAAAATGTACCTCCAACTCATTGGTGGTGGTATCTGGATGTCATTGTGAAATTACCAATGCGTGTAGAAATGCCTTCCAAATCATCCCAGCGCAGCATTGATTTGTCTTCTCCTACTGTTTAATTTAGCCTCATCAGGACAATAGCGTTTTTATTTCTTTTTGTACGTTTTTTCGCCTCTCTTTCTTAAGGCTAAAATCCACACAATTTTTCTGTCATCATCTATATCGTAAAGTACTCTATAGTCTCCAATTCTTATTCGATATTGCGCTGAAAATCGGTAAAATTGAATCGGCGGTTTGAGTTTTTTAAAGGGTTTCTCTCCAAAAGGACGGGGATTGACGGAAAGACTTTCGACTGATTCCATTATATCATCTTGAATTCTCGTTTGTGGAATTTTTAAGAGAAATTTATTGAATTTTTTCTCGATAGAATGGCTGGGGAACTTGACCCGGTATGTCATTTACGTTTACGCTTTGCCCGGATACTGTTAAAAAGATTAGAAACAGGTATACCTTCTGATCCTGCTTTTATGGCCTCCCTCCCTTCAGCAATAGTTTTTATGGTTTCTAAATCTGTAAGTTCATCGAGAATATCCAGCAATTCCAGCACGTCCGCATAAGGTAAGTTCACACTTACAGGGTTTCCTCTATCTGTAATTACTAAGAGGTTATTGAGAAGTTTTGCAGATAAATGTTCTTTCAAGTCCCTAACTCCAATGCGCTCAGCTTTCAATAAATCAACAGCAGTACTCATTTTTCAATACCTCCTTTAATATTTGTTGTAGTCACATTTATGTCTACATACAAAATATATAAAAAAACCTCTAAAATGTCAACTTTTTTTCTTGTGAAAAAAAATGGGACAGGCAGAAAATAACATTAAACTTTATAGCGTCACAACAAAGTGACGCTGGCGTCATAAAAAAATGACGGCCCGAATCCCCATCAATCCTGGATTCTTCAGGGTAGCGTCATAAAAAAATGACGGACTACTCCCGGGATTCAAGGCGGATTTACTGAAAAGACCTTTATATCAACGTTTTATAAGCATGCAAAAGTTGGCACATTTTTTGCCTTCATATTATTGATTAAATCATAAAAGGAGGTAAACGATGCCAACTAACACCTGGACAAAAAAGTACATGCTAAGACCAGTGACACATTGCAGAAGCGGATGCGAAGCGCATGGCGCACAGCGCATAGCGCATAGCGCAGGAAGCAAGACGCACTGAAGTATTGTTTGTGAGGCCTGTATGAAAACAATAATCTATCTCTCTTTTGTTGCAGCATCCATTTCTTTTACCATAACTGAAACCAAAATTTTCAAACCTTTTCGAGAGTGGATGAAAAAGAAAAGTGCTTTCCTGGGCGATCTATTATCCTGCGGCTACTGCTTAGGGCACTGGGGGGCATTTGCATTAGTGGCTGTCTATCAACCCAGACTATTTGAATCATGGTGGCTGTTGGATTATTTCCTATCAGCAATCGTAATTGCCTGGTTCAGCGGCCTTCAATGGACGTTGATGTGCCTGTTAATGGAAAAAGCAGGAAAGTAGCCATAAGAAAAGAGAAAAGGAGAAAATGGGACAGGCAGAAAATAAATCAAACCACTTGCTTTCTTAAAATAGACATGATATAATGTTCCTTCAAAATGAGCGAAAAAGTGAAAAAAAAGAGATATTTGGATGGGTAGACAAAATTATAAAAAAATAAAATTGGAGTAATAGGAGGAAACATGCCACGAGAAATCAAAGACACACAAACCTACAGGAGTAAATTACTTAAATTAATTCCCAGCGAAATTGTTGCAGCGTACATGGTTTTGCAAGGGATAATCCCGGAAGCAAGCGCTAAATGGGGGCTGGTTATCGTTTCACTGGTTCTCTTAATTATCACTCCCATTTATCTATGCAAATTCGAGAACGTGAAAAAGACAGCACAAATTGCTTTCTCGACTTTCAGTTTTGTCATCTGGATCTATTCCCTTGGGGGGCCCTTTATTCATTGGGGTATACATAAACCATGGATCGGTTCGATTGTGTTGGTGCTGTGGACATTGCTCATACCAATGTTTTTCAAAACCAACCCGGAGTAGACACCTTGGGAAACATAATAATTAAGCTTATATTCACCGCAGAGTCGTAAGCAGCCCGGATGAAAAAGGGGGCAATGCGTGCAGGAGCTAGAGGTGTGGATGCGTGTTTAGTAAACTGACTCAAAAGGGCAAATGCAAATAGGTGTTGAGGTGCTGACTGGCCGGGTATTGAAGTAAAGAGAAAAACCGGGAAAAGGGCACTTGATAATTAAGAGGCAGTAAGTAGTAGGTAGTAGGTAGTAGGGTAGTAGTTAGTGGACAGAAGGTAATAATTGGCTAAAAAGAAATTAGATCAGATCATTGTAATTGATGTAGAGGCCACCTGTTGGGAAGGTGAACCACCAGAAGGCCAGGAAAACGAGATCATTGAAATCGGTATCTGTCCCCTGGAGGTGGCAACCGGGAAGCGACTGGAAAAACGAAGTATTATTGTCAAACCGGAACGATCGACGGTCAGTATTTTTTGCACACAGTTGACCTCTTTAACCCGGGAAGATGTAGAAAAAGGGATTTCTTTTAAGGAAGCTTGTTCGTTATTAAAAAGAGAATACCGGACAAAGCAGCGGGTATGGGCCAGTTATGGGGACTATGACAGGCGTCAATTTGAAAAGCAGTGTCTTTGCCGGGATATTGCTTATCCTTTTGGACCTACTCATATTAATGTCAAAAATCTTTTTGCTTTTGCTCATCAACTGCCCCGTGAAGTAGGCATGGCTGAAGCCCTTAAAATCCTCGATCTTCCTTTAGAAGGTTTTCATCATCGCGGGGAAGACGATGCCTGGAATATTGCTGGTATTTTATCGGAATTATTGTTGAGATTACAAGTTTAAAAAGGAGAAACCACAGATTACACTGATTACACAGATTTAATCCAGGTTATAGAGTTTATGATGGCGGGCGATGAGGAGGGCGTTTTGGAATTCTCTGGCGGTTAGGCCCCTGGAGAGTTCCGGGTATTGATATGCTTGATAACAGGGGCGGTATTGGGCCATGATGTTTACATAGGTGCCAGGGTCCAGTTCTTCTGCTACAAATTTCACAAACTCTTCCGTGCCTGCCAGGTTATTGGGCAGAACCAGGTGGCGAATGATCAGTCCTCTTTGGGCAATATGATTTTCATCGGTTTGCAATACCCCTACTTGCCGGTGCATCTCCTTTAATGCTGCCTTTGCGATTTCGGGATAATCACGGGCACTCCGGGAATATTTGGCAGCGATTTCCCCGTCTGAATATTTGTAATCCGGCATATAGATATCGATAATGCCCTCCAGCATTTTTATTATTTCGGCTCGATCGTAACCACCGGTGTTGTAAACAAGGGGAACCTTCAGCCCTTTTTCCACGGCATAAACCAGGGCTTGAACGATGTTAGGCAGGTAATGCGTGGGGGTTACAAAATTGATGTTGTGACAGCCGATTTTTTGTAAACGAAGCATCTCTGAAGCCAGTTGTTCATCACTGATTTCGTCTCCCTCTCCTTTATGGGAAATATCCCAGTTCTGGCAGTAGAGACAGAGAAGGCTGCAGTGGGTAAGAAAAATGGTTCCTGAACCGTGTATGCCCACTAACGGGCGTTCTTCCCCAAAATGGGGGCTAACTGAAGTGATTTTAACCTGCGCTCCGGATGAGCACACTCCTTTTTCACCCTTATTGCGGTTTACTTTGCACATTCGGGCACATAACGTGCAGTTGTCGTAAATCGCAGCCAGTTGATGGGCGATCTCCTGTAATTTCCCGTTTGCATGTAATTTAATATAACCTGGTTCAAACATTGGACGTCCTTTAATTAAGTTATACTATTATACATCATTTTCCCGGGATTTCAAACACAAAATACGAGAAATCAGCAATTTTAATTTTAGCCACGAAGATAGCATTCTTGCCTGGCACCAAAGCTCCTAATAAAAAGCTTTTGCGGATGATGGCGGGGTAGGGGGGGCGGTTTTCTCGAAAAGAGCCCCCCCTGTTATCACGGCCGTAGGAGACAAAGATTTACTGTTTACCTTTGATGTAAACCCGTTGGCAAAAGGAGTTATTTCCTTCGTTTAACTCGGTAATTTTATTCCACGCGTCCACTTTGGCGCAGATATAGTATCCCCCGGATGGGGTATCGGCAGGAATTCCCCCGCCTACCGGGTACATTTCACTTTGACCGGGATTGAGGGTTTTGGTGTTACTGATGCGCCCGCCCTGGAGTAATACATCTTCGCTAAAAT
>CP070627.1:5308940-5312685 GCA_020355945.1 Candidatus Aminicenantota bacterium
TATTTGCCGCCATTAAAGAATTTTTCGGTACGTCGCAGTTGTCGCAATTTATGGACCAAACCAATGCCCTGGCAGAAACAACCCATAAGCGGAGAATATCCGCCCTGGGGCCCGGTGGTTTGAACCGGGAGCGGGCCGGGTTTGAAGTTCGAGACGTTCACTCCTCTCACTATGGCCGTATTTGCCCCATAGAAACACCCGAAGGGCCCAACATCGGGTTGATATCCTCCCTGACCACCTATGCCCGGG
The DNA here is from genome assembly GCA_020355945.1 of Candidatus Aminicenantota bacterium. Next base: position 5,309,190 of record CP070627.1, read on the forward strand.
TCAATGACTACGGATTTATCGAAACCCCTTATCGGAAGGTGGAAGCCGGACAGGTATTTAATTACTGTGAAATACTTTACCCGGGGGATTCCGGGTTCGAGTTTAGGGAACTGGTAAGAGAAGACCGACTGCAGGAGGTTATCCGGCAGTTGGCAGCAGAAAATAAAGAATTACCGCTGTATGAATTTTATCCATTTTATCTAACCGCCTGGGAAGAAGAAGGGTATGTCATTGCCCAGGCCAATGCCAAGTTGGATGAAAATGGTCGATTTGTTGCCAGGCGGGTGAATGCCAGGAGAGGCAGTGAAACGCTGCTGGCCGATCCCAAAGATGTGAATTACATGGACATATCACCCCGGCAGATTGTATCTGTCTCTGCTTCGTTAATCCCCTTCTTATCCCATGATGATGCCAACCGGGCATTGATGGGTTCCAATATGCAGCGGCAATCGGTCCCCCTGGTGTGTCCCGAAACCCCCATTGTGGGAACCGGTATGGAGCACAAATTGGTAGAAGATTCAGGTATTGTGGTGCGGGGCAGGCGATCGGGGATCGTCATGAATGCGGATGCCGAACGTATCATTGTAAAAGCCGATACAGACAATAAAGGAGACTTCTCGGAAATCGGCGCCGACCTTTATGAGCTGAAGAAATTCAGACGATCCAACCAGAATACCCTGGTCAATCAAAAACCCCTGGTCAAGCCCGGGGACCGCGTTGAAGAGGGCCAGGTCCTTTGCGACGGCCCGGCCTCTAATAAGGGAGAACTGGCATTGGGGCGAAACATCCTTTGCGGTTTTATGCCCTGGCGCGGGTACAATTATGAAGATGCCATCGTCATCAATGAACGCCTGGTAATCGATTCGGTATTTAATTCCATTTACATCGTAGAAGAGACCGTTGAAGCCAGGGAAACCAAGTTGGGAAAAGAAGAAATCACCGCAGATATTCCCGGTGTTTCCGAGAACATACTGCGAAACCTCGACGAATATGGGATCGTACGCATCGGGGCCAAAGTTAAACCCGGGGACATACTGGTGGGAAAAGTATCACCCAAAGGGGAAACCCAGTTGTCCCCGGAAGAAAAATTATTACGCGCCATCTTTGGTGAGCAAGCCTCTGAAATTAAAGATACCTCACTGTACTGCCCTCCCGGTGTAGAAGGAACCGTCATCGATGTGAAAATATTCACCAGGAGAGGATTGGAAAAAGATAACCGCGCCTTTGAGATCGACAGACTGGCCATTGAGAAATTGGAACGGAACTTTAATGATGAGAAAAAAATACTTATCCATGACAAATTTGAAAAAATAAAGAATCTTTTAAAAGAAATTCCTTTAGCGAAAGACCTGGAGTTGAACGGACAGAAATTTAAAAGAGGGAACTCAATACCTGAAAAAGCCCTTGAACCATTGGAATTAGATGAAGAATCCATAAAGAAGATAAAGAAGTACATATCCGAAGAGGATCTAAAGCAGATAACCGAGATTGAGTCCAAAGCCAAACTGCATATCGATGCATTAAAAAATGAAAAGCAGGGTACAATCGAGCAGATGAAAAAAGGGGATGAATTTGCACCCGGGATCATCAAAATTATTAAGGTGTTGGTGGCAGTCAATCGCAAGGTATCGGTAGGAGATAAGATGGCGGGTCGCCATGGGAACAAAGGTGTGGTGGCCAAGATATTACCCCAGGAGGACATGCCCTTCCTGGAAGATGGCACACCCCTGGATATTATCCTGAACCCGTTGGGCGTCCCTTCTCGAATGAATGTCGGGCAAATCTACGAATTGATATTGGGACGTGCCGGGAAAATCCTGGGCCTTCATTTTGAAACCCCGGTATTTGATGGTGCTACCGAAGAGGAAGTGAAACATTATATGGAGCAAGCCGGTTTACCCGCCGATGGGAAAGTCAACCTCTACGATGGCATTACCGGCGAAAGGTTTTCCAATAAAATTACCGTTGGTTTAATGTATATGATGAAGCTGGAACATATGGTGGATGATAAAATCCATGCCCGTTCCACCGGGCCCTATTCGTTAATCACCCAGCAGCCTTTGGGTGGCAAGGCGCAGTTTGGCGGACAACGGGTCGGTGAAATGGAAGTGTGGGCATTTGAAGCTTACGGGGCCGCGTATCTACTCCAGGAAATCCTTACCATCAAATCCGACAACATCAGTGGAAGAAATGAAATCTATTCGGCAATTGTCAAAGGAACCATGGATTTTAACCCGGGGCTGCCCGAATCCTTCAATGTCCTGATCAAGGAATTAAAGAGCCTGGCCCTCAACGTTGAACTCATTCGAAAGGAACGGGTCAGCGGAGAAGCCGCCATAAAAGAAAATATTGCCAGTATATCTTAAAAATTAAAAAGAAAAAAATAAAGGAGTCATGATGCAAAAATTTAAAAAACACGGAAAAGAAATCAACATCATGGACTATAATAAAATAAGGATCAGTCTCGCCTCCCCTGAAGTCATCCGCAGTTGGTCCTCCGGGGAAGTGACAAAACCCGAAACCATCAATTACCGGACCTTTAAACCGGAGCGAGACGGTCTGTTCTGTGCAAAGATATTTGGTCCTACCCAGGATTTTCGCTGTCTATGTGGTAAGTATAAAGGATTAAAGTATAAAGGAATTGTCTGTGAGAAATGCGGTGTTGAAGTGACCATGTCTTCAGTGAGACGAGAGCGGATGGGACACATCGAACTGAATTCCAAAGTCGCCCATATATGGTTCTTTAAAGGAGTCCCCTCACGAATTGCCGTTCTTCTTGAAATTACCGGTAAACAAGTGGAAAATATTGTCTATTTTGAGAATTATATCGTGATCGACGTGGGCAGCGTCCCGGGTCTTCGATTCAAACAAATCCTGTCCGAAGACGAATACATGGACCTGGTGGAGAAGTACGGAGAGGATTCCTTTCAAGCCAGCATGGGAGCCGAAGCCCTTTACGAACTGTTGAAAATGCTGGACGCCGTGAAAGAGGTAGAAGAGTTAAAAAAACGTCTGGGCTTCGAGCGCTCCGTCCAAAAAAAGAAAAGCCTGGCACGGCGATTAAAATTGATGGAAGATTTCGCTCAATCCGCTAATCGTCCCGAATGGATGATTTTAACCATTATCCCGGTCCTGCCCCCTGACCTCAGACCCCTGGTGCGGTTGGACGGCGGACGATTTGCCTCTTCGGATTTAAACGATCTTTACCGTCGGGTCATTAACAGGAATAACCGTTTAAAACGTTTACTGGATTTAAAAGCCCCGGAATTGATCATTAAAAATGAGAAACGAATGCTCCAGGAAGCAGTGGATGCCCTTTTTGATAACCAAAAGCGAAATAAAAGCTACATGAGTTCTCAAAAAAGACCGTTGAAATCACTTTCAGATTCATTAAAAGGAAAACAAGGACGATTCCGGCAGAATTTATTAGGAAAACGGGTGGATTATTCGGGTCGGTCCGTGATCGTGGTGGACCCCAGGTTAAAATTGGATCAAT
>CP070627.1:5312785-5317415 GCA_020355945.1 Candidatus Aminicenantota bacterium
CCCGGCCTGGCTCTCCTGGTGGCAGGACCAGGAGCAATGAAAGCCTGGCGAGAAAGAAAAACACCGGTAAGTCATTATTACGGAGACTGGACAAACTGGCTGCCTATAATGGAGGCTTATGAAGCCAGGAAACCCGCTTATTTCGGGACACCGCCGGTGAATCATATTTGTGCGCTTCATGTGAGCCTGGGTCAGATATTGGCAGAGGGGATGGAGGAGCGGTTTTCCCGTCACAAGAAGATGGGTTCGGCTTTCCGGGCGGCAATAGAGGCGTTGGGGTTGAAGCAGGTGCCCACGGATGCCGCTCATGCCGCTTCTACTTTGACAGCGCCTTATTACCCCGAGGGGGTTACCGGGCAGGAACTTCTTCCAAAGATAAAAGCAGCCGGAGCAATCCTGGCCGGTGGATTACACCCGCATATCAAAGCCACTTATTTCCGCATCGGTCATATGGGGGCGGTAAAACCGGGAGATATACTGGCAACGGTAGGTGCGATCGAAGCAGGTTTACGGGCATGCGGCTGTCAATTGGAACCCGGTACAGGTGTTGCTGCTGCCCAGCGGTCTTTCTTCGCGTTCCTTCATGCTTCACCGTATCTTCGCGGCTTTAAAAAATAGGCGGTAGATTTAGGATAATTGACAGCGTTGAATTTCTTATCCATAATTTGAACCATGAAAATTGACCTTTCGATTGTAATGGCTTTCAGAAATGAGGGCAGCGAACCTGATATGACAATCAAGTCGATTTTAGAAACATGCGCTAACTCCAGGATTGAAATACTGGCGATTAATGATTGCAGTGACCAGGAAAAGGATTTTTCCCAATATCCCCGGGTAAGATATATTTGTAATAAAGAGCGTTTAGGTATTACTGTATGTAGAGATTTAGGTGTTGATGAGGTAAGGTCGGAAAACGTCTTAATTATTGATGCTCATATGCGGTTCGGAAAAGATAATTGGCTGGAAAAAGGAATAGAAGCAATCGAAAAAAATCCCGGGTCAATATTTTGTACAAAATCTATTGACATCGGTTCCGGGAATTTTGATTTAACACAAACTGTATTACCCCTTAATCATGGCTTGCCTTATTATGTGGGATGCGGCTTAAAATTGTTTCTCACTCAAAAAGACAATCCCTCCAGACCCGGTAACTATAGAAATATCATAGAGTCCAAATGGGCCGAAGAAAGAGATGGGAAAATTTATCAAGTTCCCTGCCTGATGGGTGCAAACTATTTCTTTAAAAAAGCCTGGTATCAAAAACTACACGGATTCAGGGGATTGAAGACCTGGGGAAACTCCGAGCCTTTTCTTAGTTTAAAATCCTGGCTTGCCGGCGGTGACGTTAGGATAATAAAGGATATAGAAATCGGGCATTTATATCGGAAAAAAAATCCAAACCCTGTTCTCCGCGAGCATATCATTTACAATAAAGCAGTAACGGCAAAAATTCTTTTTACCCCGGACCTGGCAGGGGAATTAATTAACTTCCTGGAGGATAATCCGGGATTCGATAAAGCAAAAGAGCAATTAAAAGCGAATGCCGAAAAAATAGAAGCGGAACACAGCTATTTCAAGACAATAGCAAAATTATCGCCAACAGGTTGTTTTAAAAAACTGCGTATTGATTATACAAATCCGTTAAACGTTAAAACGTTAAATGATAAGGTCCCAGACCAGTAAAATTGCTAAAAAATTTACAAAATGATTGATTATTACCTCCAAATCATATAAAATTAGGATCTATCTCCATGTCAATTGTCAATTGTCAATTGTCAATGAGTAATGACGAGGAGAAGGCTATGAAAAGTTATCGTAAAGAATTGTGGTTTGAAGTTACAAAACGGCGGCAATTGGTCAACATCACACCCCAGGTGGAAAAGTGCCTGAGGGAAAGCGGGATCAAGGAAGGAATATTGTTGTGCAATGCCATGCATATAACTTCCAGTGTATTTATTAATGACGATGAATCGGGGCTGCACAGCGATTTTGAAAGATGGCTGGAAAAATTAGCGCCTGAAAAACCCTATTCACAATACAATCACAATACCTATGAAGACAATGCCGATGCCCATTTAAAACGCACCATCATGGGGCGAGAAGTGGTGGTGGCAATTACAGACGGGAAACTGGATTTCGGACCCTGGGAACAAATCTTTTACGGTGAATTTGACGGAAAACGAAGAAAACGAGTCCTTGTCAAAATTATCGGAGACTAGAGGAGTAGGGGAGTAGGGGAGTGAGTGAGTAGGTGATACCAGATACCAGCGGACAGGACCCGGGAGAATTTAGGGTGGATAAAAAAAAGGAAGCATATGCATTATTAATCATTGATATGCAGAAGGATTTTGTACTTCCCGGTGCACCGGCCCTGGTGGCCGGGGCTTATGCCACTATTCCTCATATTCAACAGGTTCTGCAGCTCTCCAGGGAAAAAAAATGGCCGATTTTCCATGTGGTGCGGGAGTATCGTCCGGATGGCAGTGATATCGAAACCTTCCGAAAAAAGAACTTCCTGGAAAAGCAAAAATACGCGGTTTCGCAAACACCCGGATGCGAAATCGTGGATGAACTGAAACCCCTGCCAGGAGAGTACCGCATTGTGAAAAAACGTTTCAGCGCTTTTATGAAAACCGAACTGGATTTGATACTCAGGCAGTTGAAGATTTCTCATCTTGTGGTTTGCGGTACCCAATATCCCACCTGTATCCGGGCCACGATTACTGATGCCATTGCTTATGGTTATGATATTACCCTACTCACTGATGCCGCCTCTGCCCAAACCCCGGAAATCGCCGAAGCCAATATCCGCGATATTCGAGAGATGGGAGTCACCTGCTTGAATACCCAACAGTTCATAACCGGTTCAGTGGGTCAGTAATCCTCCCAAATCCGCCGTCACTTTTGCCTCCGGCGGCCAGGGGGACTCTTTTCGTGTCCCTTTGTGTAACTTTGTGGCTAAAATTGGAGGGTGAATTTAGGATTAGGGGCTTGACAAAAAAAAAAAAATTCGTTATAACTGTAATTTGTAATAATTACAACTTTGAATGGAGACCATATAAAGGATTAACTTAAAATAAAAAAAGCGAGAACAGTGAGTTAACATAAGGAGGAAAACGATGATCAAACAAAAAATGCAAGATGCTTTCAACAAACAGATCAATGAAGAGATGTATTCATCATATCTTTACCTGTCTATGGCAGCGTATTTTGAAGCTGTCAATCTTGGCGGGTTTTCCCATTGGATGAGGCTCCAGGCCCAGGAAGAGATGTTTCATGCCATGAAGTTTTTCAATCATATCGTGGAAAGAGGCGGAGAAGTTGAACTCATGGCCATTAAGGAACCCCAGAAGAAATGGGATTCCGCGTTAAAGGTTTATGAAGATTCCCTTAAACATGAACAGTATATTACCGCTTGTATCAATAACCTGATGGATGCGGCCATTGAAGCAAAAGATTATGCCGGACAAAACCTGCTGAAGTGGTTCGTGGACGAGCAGGTGGAGGAAGAAGACACCTTTACCGATGTCCTGGAAAAGTTGAAACGGATTGGAGATAATGAAGCACTGCTGCTGCTGCAGGACCTGGAGATGGCGAAACGAACACCCAGTGTGAATCCCTATCTCAAAGGTGCGGCCGAAGCCGAAGCCGGATAAGGGGATAAAATAATTGGGGTATTGAAATACCAATGTGTGAATGGTAAAATAGGAGGGACAGGATCGTAGTTCGTTATTTCGTATCCTGTCCCTATTTATAATTTAGGAGGTATAAGCGGTGCAACAACAGAAAATAGCATTGGAATTTAAAAACGTCGAGGAAGTCATGGATTATGCGGTGAAGAGTGAAGAAAATGCCCATTCATTTTATATGTCCTGGTCGAAGAAATTGAAAGACAGATCACTGGTAAAGGTATTTGAAGACCTGGCTGCCGAAGAATTGAAACACAAAGAGTTTCTTCTGGGTGTTAAAAAGGGAGGTGTGTTAAAACCATCAGAGGAAGAGATAACCGACCTTAAAATCTCTGACTATGTCATGGATGTGAAAGCCTCCACGGATCTGGATTACCAGGAAGCACTTACATTGGCCATGCAGAGGGAAAAAGAGGCATTTAAACTCTACACCGGGTTGGCTGCCATGGCCAAAGATGAAGACATGAAAAACACCTTTAAAGTGCTGGCGCAAGAGGAGGCCAAACACAAATTGCGTCTTGAAGTGATGTACGACGAAGAGATCTTGAAAGAGAATTAACAATTCCAGGTGTTTTGAACATTTGGATTTTGAATTTCGGATTTGTTTCGAGTTTCGGTTTTCGTGCTTCGGATTTTTTTTAGGGGCGGATATTGCCGCCCGGTTATTTCTATAAATGAGTAATCGTGGGTATGATTTTCGGAAGTGGATTGAGGCGGGATTCAAGGATTATGGTAAAGACCCGTGGTTTTTTATCCGGGAGTTAGCCCAAAACAGTCGGGATGCCGGGGCTGCATTCATCCGGGTAAAAATTGGCTATACCTCTGCCAAAGAGGAAGTATTGGTGTTTGAGGATGATGGCTGCGGCATGTCCTATCAACATGCGGTCCGATACTTATTTCGTCTTTATGCCTCCAGTAAGGCTAAAGAAAAATACGCAGCC
>CP070627.1:5317515-5326237 GCA_020355945.1 Candidatus Aminicenantota bacterium
TCGTAGGTAAGACCACTTATTTAACCATGCTGTGTTGGATAGGGGGAAACAAAAATAAAGAGTGGAACTTTAAAGTCGGCGGTTCTGGTTTAGACGTAACCTTTATCCCGTCGGGTTTTAAGAGAGATAAATATAAAAAAAAGAAATTTGTGGATTTAGTGGATGCCACAACTCTTGCCACCGGCAAAGAGATCAACAAAATTTTTGAGAGAATTGGCAATCGGGATGGTTCATTTTCAACTACGGCTAAACAAGAATTTGTGTTCTCATTTCGACCCCTTGGAGCGGATAAAGAGCACACTATATTAACCCTTGATTATCCAGGAGAATGGCTTTCAAAGGAGCAGCACGAAGCACGGATTGAGGGTTTTGCTGAGTGTTTGGTTTTAAGTCGTGCCTTAATTATCATGATCGACCCAATTTTTTATTTAGAAGACGATAAAATTCAAGTTGATTTTTATTCCTATGGTCTTGAAAAAGCACAGAATCGACTCAGGGCAAAAGATCGCCCCAAAGAATTTGTACCGGTGAAGGAAATGCCCGTTGCCGTCATTATAAACAAAGCAGACCTCCTGCCAGATAAAATCCTGGGAATGAATCCGAAAGAATTCCTGATGAACAATTGCAGGGGGTTCTATAATAGTGTAAATAAACTATCTAAAAATTGGGAAGCATTTTTTGTCTCCTGCTATGGTATCGATTCTAAAGTCGAGAAGATAGATGATCGAGGCTTTTACAAACCTCCTCCTTCCGCTGAGATTAAACCCCTGAATTTAAATGAGCCCTTTGAATGGATTTACAGGCAGCGAAAAAAAAGAACCCTGCAACAATTTGCCAGAGCTGCTATCTTCATTATTCTTTCTCTTTGTTTACTGTATGCCGCTTTGTTTACCTGGGATTCTCTTGAATTTCGATCGATAGAAAAACAAGAAACAGCATATTTGGAAGAACCTGGTGTCCTATGTGAAAAGTATACAGGTTTTGATAATCTCCATATCGCAAGCCCGTTAACTGGCTTTAAAAAGAAAGTAAAAGAGAAGAGAAAATATTGGGCAAACCAATACTTAAACCATAAGCTTAAATATTCGGAACATTTGAACATCTCTGATTTTAGTGGCATCATTTCCCAGGTCCAGGAATGGTGTTTGGACGTCGGAGATGAGCAGTTTTACTCCCGGATGGAAACCAGGCTTAATAATGAAGTTAAACCCAAATTTGAAAACCGCTACGCAAAGGTATTATATGAAGAAACAGACCTGGCTAAATATGAAAACAAATTTATTGAATTTCGTAAACTTTTTCCAGGTTCGGCTCACTTACCTTTACTGCAAGAAAAAAACATATATATCAATATTTATACTATTGCCAATAGTTTGGAGGGAGCAACCGGTGATTTTAATAAAATGGTTCAATATTGCCATGAATACATTAATACTTCTTCCCAACACAGCAATAAGTATCGAGAAAGTGTAGATAGAATGTTGGCGTTTGCCAATTCAATCGTGGATAGTTCTGATGGCATTGTTACACCGAAATCACTGGAAACTGAATTCCTGGGATTTTTTATGAATGCAAGTATGCTGGGGACTCATACAGAAAGAAGAAGGGTGAAAGTTGAGAGCGGTTGGAGTGAGCGCTATGAGTATCGAGATTTCATAATAAAAAATAAACCGGAGATTGTGCTGACGATAGAAATCAGTAATAGGGGAACGGTCTTCCAGGAGAAAGTTTTGGAATTGGAAGGGTATGAGAGCCATCAAACCCTTAAATTCAATACCCGGAAGTCCATCAGATTTTCCTGGATGCCGGGAGAAGAAATTAAAATAACAGTTCGCAATCTTACCGGGAACTCAGTCGAAATCAAACGCAGCGGCATTCTTGCCATTAATCTTCTCCTGGGAGAAGTGAATATCGATAATGAAGTGGTAATGATGTTTACGGGGGAAAAAATGGTTGTCCCACCTATGGCGGCACCATAAGGGATAAAAGAAAAGGAAGCTCACAATGCCAAAGAAAAAAATTGATGTAATCGAAATAATTAGTACAAAACGGAAAGATACCCCTGGACGTGTTCTTCTTTTAGGAATTAAAGACGAAAATCTTTTTCTTGCCATTGATAATGATATCGCTCTAAAAAGAAGATTCGGGACACTGGGTCTAAACCGGAATGACAGTCCGAAATCCTTTGGCATTCCTATCTTTTCCCATGGTAAAATTGCGTATTATTTGTTAGCAACCTATTTAGAAGCGCAGCGGGCGGTTCCCTTTCGCGGCTGTTTAATCCATGCCGCGGAACTGCACAAAGCCGGTGATAATTTATTAGGCTTTTTAAAGTCATGGGAAACATTTCTAAAAAACAGTGAACCTGTTGATCTGGAAACGCATATGCCTGGCATGATTACCCTGGAAATCGATGAACCTCCTGTTTCTAAAGCCATTAGGAGCAGCCAAAAACTAAAAAAGCTAACGACTTATTTAAAGCAAGGGAAAATAATTCGTTTTTTTGAGCAGGACAAAGCTTCTGAGTTTAGCCGGTTTTTATTGTCGCAAAAAGACCTTCGGTTTGACTATTCGTGGACTGAAGCTCCATTTGATTTTCCTTCCGAACCTGATGGCGCCAAACTTCATATAGCTGTTTTACATGATCAACACAAATATGATCGCAAACGGTCCGATGTGATTGTATTAGATAACTATGCCGTCTTAAAAGATTCTAATGAAAGCAATAAAGTGCAGCCCATAGAACTTGTAGAGCTTGAACGCATCGAAATCAAATCCCCACTCGAAGAACCTCGACTTGTTGAATATCAACCAACCCGAAAGCGGTCCAAATTTATTTTCCTTTTACTGGCGCTGCTTTTCGTGTTATTTTTAGTAATAAAATCTTTTTTCAATGCTGGTGCGGGGGGCTGCAAGGGAGAAACGTGGCTCAGGAGAAACCTGGGGGAAATTAGCTTTAAACAGCCCCTCCCGGAACAGATCGATGCGGTGCATCATGCAAAAGAGACCTTGAAAAACCCAGGATGTAAAGAAGCTTCCATCCGTATCTGTAAACGATTTATGAGATCCAAAGTAGCTAAAATACAGGAACTTCTTTTTGATAGCATCAAGTCTGATTGGCGTTTTATTGATGGTTCCCAGGTGGTGCTAAAAAAATGGTTTGGGATAGTCAAAGATTTGGAAAAATTGGATTTCCAGCGCAAGCCCAACCTGGAGGACTATACAAGTGATTTGTTGAGTTTAGCCCAAAAAGGTCTGGAAAATTTCATCAAAGCCCAGGTTAAACCCACATCAGAATCAATAAAAAATTTAAATTATGCGTTGTCGGTGGCAGAAAAATATCCCAGCGAATTCAATACATTGGCTGGTTTAAGTAAGCAATTGTCCGGGTGGCTCACAACAGAAATGCAAATTCGTGACATTCAATCAAAAGGTTTAGATTATGGGGACTTCAAACTTATCAATACTTTATTGACAGGCTCTTCACCACCTGAAATTTGCAAATCAACGTTCAATAAACTTAAGTACGATAACACCAAGAATTGGACCAATTACCAGGTGCCCAGGACAAAGTCACTATACAACGCGATGATCGGTTTGGAACAAGATTTTGATTGGTGGGATTTATCCAAAGCATTTAATAAGCTTTTTGCAATTCCGGGTCAAGAATCCAATTTAGAAGCTCTTGAAATTTTTGATACCCTTAAAGAGCTTAAACAGGGAAAAATTATTACATTGGATATTTTTAATGTCAAATTTTCAAGATATTTTAACAGAATGATAAAATCCTATAAAACTAAAAAGGAGAAACGCAAATCAGATAAAGAGGCAAAAGAGGATATCAAAATTAGATTAAGATTAATTTTTGTAGGAAGGGAATCTGACAGCCTGATTATTAAGGACAAAAAAGATTTTCGAATGCCGGTAAAAGTATCTTTTTCTTTTCGATTATCAATCGAAGTTCTTTTAGATTATGAGCCTATTTCAAGTGATGATTTGAGGATCAATCTATTTGATGATTGGCTCAAGAGGAAAGATAGTATAGAGAAAGTTGTTTTAAAGGATTTTAACAAGCATCAAATTATGGAATTTAAGTATAGGGTTCCCACAACTCGTCAATTGGGACTTAGAGACTGGGATTGATAATAATGAATATTGTTCAAATTAAAATAAGTTGAAGCTGGAAAGCCGTGAAGGAGGTTTATAAGATGGAGTATTGTAATTGGGAGGACAATAACTGGGATACGTTAATTTATTCTATTCTTCAAGATAATTGCATCCTTATGCTTGGACCGGATGCTGCTGCTGAAAAGGTGGGAGACAGCCACAAGCCTCTCACCGAAATTCTAGCCAACAAACTGGCTGAAATGATCGATCCGGAAGTGCGTGAAAAAATCGATCCCTCGGATTTAACACAAGTGGCACAATTTTATTGCATGGAAAAAGGTCGAAACAGCCTTTATGCAAATGTTACTGCTTTTTACACTCAAAGAGAAGATATGACCAGCGACCTCCACATGGATTTGGCTGCCCTGCCATTTTATTTGAGTGTTACTACTACACCTGATAATATGTTTTTTAATTCACTTAAAAAACAGGGTAAATCGCCACTGATGGAACGATATCATTTTAATCGTCCTGATAACCCTGGAATTGTGAAGATGGGCACAGAGCAAGAACCACTGGTATTTTATCTCTACGGCAAGTTAGAGGAACCTAAATCTCTTCTGCTTACTGAAAACGATCTCCTGGATTTCCTGGTATCGTTGATTTCCGAGAAACCTCCATTACCAAAAAATATCGTTAGCCAATTACGTAATAAGGAGAAAAGTTTCCTTTTCCTGGGTTTTGGATTCAGGCATTGGTATTTGCGTATATTACTGCATGTGCTGCAAGGGCAAAGTAAAGAGAGTCCTTCTTTTGCTATGGAACAATTCGAGCCGAAATATGAGGATCTTTTGCGGCAGACGGTGGTTTTTTTTCAGAAAAGCGGCTTCAAAATTCATATTTTTGAATATGAGTTAAGGAATTTTGCAAAAGAACTGGTAGAAAAATATTATCAAGCTGCGAAGATATGTATTCCGCGCATTAAACATATGGATACCCCCGAAGTATTTATTTCACACGCCAGTGAAAATAAAGACGCTGCGTATTCTCTCTATAAAAAACTGGAGGATGCAGGATTGATTCCATGGCTGGATAAAGAGAACCTGAGGGGAGGTGAAGAATGGGAAAAAGAGATTAAAAAGACCATCAAAAATGTAGATTATGTGTTGGTTTTGCTAAGTAAAGCGCTGGCTAGCGAACATGAAAGTTATGTTTTCAAAGAGATAAATCATGCGATGGAAAGAAAAAAAGGTTTTAGGCAGGGAATTCGTTTTATCATCCCGGTGAGAATTGACGACTGCCCCTTATTGGAAGAATTGGAAGGACTTCAAACTGTAGATTTGAGAGATGGGAGTAAAATTGACGAGTTGATCAAAATAATTCAACGGGATTTCGAGAGGAGAAGAAACCAATGATCTCCAATAATACCACCGATGTTAACTTAATTAACGGTAAAAATACATTAAAAGAGCAGGACATGGGACTGGGTGGAAACTATCGATATCCTGGCTCCCGTCCATTTTATGATACGGACATCGATAGGCGTTTATTTTTCGGCAGAGAACGTGAAAAGGAATTGTTGCTTCATACGGTGCTGGTGGATAACCTGGTCGTCATGTATGCCAAATCCGGTCTGGGTAAAACATCTTTGATTAATGCAGGGCTAAACCCGATTCTAAGAAGGGAGAGTTTTTTCCCGGTAAAAGTAAGGTTCAACGACCCGAAGCTCCCACCTGTAAATGCGATTTATGAAGGAATTCAACAAAAAGTTAACGAGATGACACTGGATTACAATGCAGGAGAAGATGGTTCCTTGTGGCAGTTTTTTAAAACCGCCGAGTTCTGGTCTCCCGGAAACAAAATGTTGAAACCGGTTTTGATCCTGGACCAGTTCGAGGAATTTTTCTCCGTGCATTCAAAGGAGAATAGGAAAGCATTTACCCGGCAACTGGCAGACCTGGTAAACAATACCGTACCGGACGAATTGTTTAAGTTATCTCCAGAAAATAAACCGTTTCTTTACAGTGAAAAACCACCCAATATAAGGGTTATTATTTCTATACGGGAGGACTTCTTAGGGGAATTGGAGGAAATGAGTTCTGAGATACCAGATATTCTGCGTCACCGATTCCGCCTGCTGCCGTTGAGCCGCGAACAGGCCAGAGAAGCCATCGTCAAGCCAATGTTGGTGCAGGATGAAGTTATTCGATCCACTCCCTTTAAATTCAGACCTGGGGTTGTGGATGAGATGCTGAACTTTCTTTGTAAGCGAATGGAGAAGCGCAAAAGAAAAATAACGGACGAAGTTGAACCCTTTCAACTTCAGTTACTGTGCCGGCATTTGGAAGAAAAGGTAAAAGAGCGCCTTACAAAAGAGACTGGCGATAATGAGGTGACCGAAGGAGACTTGGGTGGTGAAAAAGGTATGGAACTGGTACTGCAGCGATTTTACGATGACCTGATTAAACAATTGCTCCCCGGGTTTAAAAGGAAAAGGTCTCGTAAGCTGTGCGAACGCGGGTTGATCAGTGTTACGGGCCAGCGATTGAGCCTGGAACAAGAAGAGATCGGACGCCAGTTCAAGGTAACTGAGGATTTGCTGCAAGAGCTTGTAGAAAATCGATTGCTGCGTTCCGAAGCCCGTGTAGGTAGTATTTATTATGAATTGAGCCACGACACCCTGGTGGAACCTATTCGGAAGTCATATAAAAAGCGGTCTTCAAAAAGAAAAAGGATTGGGTTTGGAGTACTTTTTACAGCAGTTATATTAATCGCAATTTTTCTTATGGGAATTTCCAATCTTATGGATGGCAGGATTAAAATCAACAAACTATACGAAGAGGCAGGGGGGTTAAAGGCGGAACAAAAATACGATGAAGCAGCAGAAAAATATAATGATATCTTAAGAATCGATAAAACTTATATGAATGCTTACCTGGAACTGGGGCAGATTTATTATAATAAAAATGAATATGTTAAGGCGATAGAAATTTACACTAAAGCCATCGCTAACGGTATCAGGCATGCATCGATTTATTACCGGAGAGCCCAGGCTTTCCAGGCAAATAAACAGGCGGAAGAGGCCATAAAAGATTATAATGAAGCCCTTAGATTGGGGCCAAAACTATACATGGCGCATGAAGAGGTCGGTTATATTTATGAAAGCAGGAAAAATTACGAAAAAGCAATCGAAAACTATAAAAACGCATTAGCCTTAAATAAGAAAAGACCGGATCTTTTTAAATATCTTGCACTGGCATATATAGAAGTTGGAGAACCGGGTAAGGCGATCGATGTCTTCCAGCAGGCTTTAAATGTTAATGCCGCTTATGTGGATATATACATGGAATTAGCTGATGCGCTTGAAGAAAGGGGAGAACAAAAACTGGAGGAAAGAATTTACGAACTTGCATCTAAAAGTGGCTCGAGAAAAACGTCCCTTTATTTCAACCTGGGAAATCGTTATGGAGAATTAGAGATGCATGAGAAGGCCATTGAGAATTACCGGAAATCACTTGAAATTAACCCGGATTATGCGATTGCCTACGGTAATATGGGAAATGAATTATGTAAACTGGGGAAATATGGTGACGCTGTTGTGGTTTACAAGAAGGCAATTGAGATTGAACCGGATTATGCTTATGTTTACTATAACATGGGGCTTGCACTTGAAAAACTTAAAAGATTTAAAGATGCATTAGCGGCATATAAAAAAGCGGTTGAGATTAAACCTGATGATGCCTATGCTTACTACAATATCGGTTATGTGCATTACATACTGAATGAATATAACCGGGCCATCGAAGCTTACAAAAAAGCGATTGAGATTTTGCCCGGACATTTTGATGCCAAAACCAATCTTGCCAAACTTTATTTGATTACAGGAAGATTTGAAGACGCTTTGATAGAGGCTGATAATGTTTTGGCTGAGAAAAATGTTTCAATAGAACATATTTCAACAATGAGAGTAGTTTCAATATCTTCTCTCTTGCTGCTGGGAAATAGGCCGGAAGCGTTGAAGCAGTTAAGTATGTCAATTAAATCTTATAAATTGTTAATTGACGATTTTAAAAGAACCTGGGACCTCGATCCCATCAAAAAATTTCTAGCTCAAAATAAAAATTTAGCACACCAGCAGCGCCAACTGTTGCTTCATCTCATCAATATCCTTGAGTCCCCTTTGGCAGAAGTGCGTAGAAAACTTAATGACATGGAGGAATATCTGATATGGATATCAGAAGGAAAAATTCCAAAAGCAAAACAAGAGAAATAGGAGAATTACCCTACTATGATTTTATATTATTGGGGCATTCCTTCGTAGGTAAGACCACTTATTTAACCATGCTTTGTTGGATAGGGGGAAGCAAAAATAAAGAGTGGAACTTTAAAGTCGGCGGGTCTGGTTTAGATGTAACGTTTATCCCGGCAGGGATTAAGAACGATAGATATAAGAAAAAGAAATTTGTGGATTTAGTGGATGCCACAGCTTCAAACACCGGGAGAGAGATCAATAAGATTTTTGAGAAAATTGGCAATCAGGATGGTTCATTTTCAACCACGGCTCAACAAGAATTTGTGTTCTCATTTCGACCTATTGGAGCGGATAAAGAGCACA
>CP070627.1:5326337-5332912 GCA_020355945.1 Candidatus Aminicenantota bacterium
GGACCCCCCAGCAAAAACTTTTTATTATTATACCTACCTTACACCCTTCCTTTCTTCTTCGTGTACCTTTGTGTATCTTTGTGGCTATAATTAAAAAAAATGATTGAATTATCTGAAAATAAAAACAAAATTGCTGCTGCAATGGACTATATTTCGCAGAAGCGGGATAAATATATCCGCAGGAGCAGGTATTATTACAAGGATATGATAAAGTTCTTAAAATTCAATATCCCGGAAGGCAGCCATGTACTGGAAATCGGCTGCGGTACCGGGTATCTGCTCAATGCACTAAAACCTTCCCGTGGAGTGGGCATTGATATCTCTTCCGGCATGGTTGCCATTGCAAAAGAGAAATACAGCCACCTGGAATTTTACCGGATGGATGCAGAGAATATCCATCTGGCAGAGACCTTTGATTTTATTGTTATTTCAGATACTTTGGGGTATTTCGAGGATATTCAACAGGCTTTTAAAGAACTGGCAAAAGTGGTTCACCCGGGAACGCGAATTATTATCACCTATCACAATTTTTTATGGCAGCCGCTCTTAAGAGCAGCGGAATGGCTGCGCTTAAAAATGCCCCATGCCCGGTTGAACTGGTTGAATAAAGGAGATATTGTTAATTTACTCCAATTGGAAGGGTTTGAGATCATTAAAAAAGGGCGCCGGTTATTATTTCCAAAATTTTTCCCTTTGCTTTCCTGGATTTTTAACAAATATATCGCTCACCTTCCTCTTTTTAACTTGTTTTGCCTTACCGGTTATATTATTGGTCGTCCCGCGGTATGGGACACCGCGGACAATAAAGCCTACAGCGTCAGTGTGATTGTACCGGCCCGTAATGAAAAAGGTAATATTGAAAACGCGGTGAAACGTATGCCGCGATTGGGAAAACACACCGAAATTATCTTCGTGGAAGGGCACTCCAGGGACAATACTTTGGAAGAAATCAAACGGGTATGTGAAAAATATAAAGATCAATGGGATGTCAAATACACGGTACAGGAAGGTAAAGGCAAGGGTGATGCGGTTCGCAAGGGATTTGCCACAGCCAATGGGGATATATTGATGATCCTGGACGGCGACCTGACAGTCACGCCCGAGGACTTACCTAAATTCTATAATGCCATTACTTCAGGCAGGGGTGAATATATCAACGGCTCACGCCTGGTCTATCCTATGGAAAAACAAGCCATGCGCATCTTGAATATCGTAGGGAACAAATTTTTCTCTTTGATGTTCACCTGGCTGTTAGGTCAGCCGTTGAAAGATACCCTTTGCGGCACCAAAGTAATTTCAAAAGAGAATTGGGAAAAAATCGTTGCTAATCGAAGCTATTTCGGTGAATTTGATCCGTTTGGCGATTTTGATTTAATATTCGGTGCTGCTAAATTGAATTTGAAGATTGTAGAAGTCCCGATTCGCTACCGGGCCAGGGAGTACGGCAAAACCAATATCTCCCGCTTCCGCCACGGCTGGTTGTTACTCAAAATGGTCTTTTTCGCCATGAATAAAATAAAATTTATTTAGCCACGGACAAACACGGACAAACACGGACAATATTGTTAAATGAGGATAAAGGGAACAAGGGGGCTTGCCCCGAATGCCGCTAAGTTAAGGCTAAATGTGCATAGTAAAGGCATTTTGGTACCGAAGCATACACACCCCGCCACCTTCATCTATACGATGAAGGAGTCACCCCTCTCGAGAGGGGATTTCCGGAAAGCACTCAGTGCCTGGTGCTCAAGACGCAGTATTGAGTCCTTAAATTCCCCTCTTGAGAGGGGTGGCCCGAAGGGCCGGGGTGTGTCTCCCCTCTTGAGAGGGGTGGCCGCGAAGCGGCCGGGGTGTGTCTAATTAAATTGCTAAAATCAAATATTAATAAATGTTTAGCATTATCTTAGTAGCATTCGGGACAGGCAAAAAATATCGCCATCTAATTCCTCTTCGCCAGGGGTGCCCCCCTGGATAAAAAAAGATTCTTGATGCCGTCGGTGCGAATATTAAAACCCTCAATCTTGCCGGCTTTGTTACGTACAAATTTAATATAAGGTCCTATCGTTATAAATTCATCTTTTACCGTCGGGTCCATAACCACATCAAAATGAAGACCCCGTACCTTGAACATTAACTTTTTATCTTTGAGAAAAAGCTTGTATACGGCCCCCAGTTCTTCGCTGTAATAATTCCCTACATATTCTTTTAATTGACGGAGAGTGAGGGTTAGAACAGGAACGGGTTCACAAATCACCGGCTCATAATTACCAAGGGTTACTTTCATTTTCAAAGGCCCAAAAGGATCAGGCTTGATAAAGCTGACCAGGAAATCAAAGCCGGCACCAACCGTTTTAAATTCGGTTTTACTGGTGGGAACCAGGTGGAACACAGCGCCTGAAGAGGACTTCACGTCAAGTTTGTCTCCCTGCGGGGATACGGATAACGTCCACACATTATAGGATACAGGGTTTTGGTAAGAGCCGACCTTATCTTCCAGGGAGGATAGAGGAAGAGAAACCGCGGTCAGTTCTTGGCGGCTTTTGGGTTTTTCTTTCAATTGATCCGCCAGGTAGATATCGGCGATCCGTGCAGCCAAATGGTAGGTGTCAATGGTCCCGAGGTTTGCCAGGCAGATGACAGAGAAATCCTGGTCCGGGAAGCGCATGATTTCTGAGCGGTAACCGTTCCATCCGCCACCGTGCGTGACTATAGTTAAACCTTTATATTTCCCTACTAGCAGGCCCAACGCATAGTTAATTTTTTTACCGTTGTTCAAGACACCTGGCGTCAGCATGGTTTTAATAATGTCCTGGCTGCCTTTTCCCAGTTTATTGTGGTAAAAATTTTGATCCCAGCGGAAAAGGTCATCCAGGTTGGATAGGATACCGCCGCTGCCATCTCCTGCCAGGAGTGAAACTTCCAGCGCGTAACCGCTGGCTCCCCTGGGAGAATAACCAATCGCCCGGTTTTTAATGATCTGGCTGATATCATCGTAAAAATAGGTGTGTTTCATGCCCAGGGGCTGGAATATGTTTTGACGGAAAAAATCCCCCAGGGATTTCCCCGACACCCTCTGCACCAACAAACCCAGCAAGAAATACCCGGAATTGGAATAAATATGTTCGTCCCCTGGTGTGTTGTTTAGTTTTTCCTGTCGAATAATCAGGTCCATGATATCTTCAACCGGGTAGTGGTTTATCCAGCGCCTGCCGCCCAGGAGCAGCAGCATGGCGTATTCACGGATGCCGCTGGTGTGATAAAGAAGATGGCGAATGGTTATGGGGTGACCGTAATCCGGGAATTCCGGGAAGTATTGGCGAATATTATCATCTAACGATATTTTGCCTTCCTCTGCCAACAGGGCAACGGAAAAGGCGGTAAATTGTTTTGTGTTGGAGGCGATGTCGAAAACAGATTCGGGGGTGAGCGGGACACTGCGCTCCAGGTCGGCCATCCCGTAAGCTTTTTTGTAAATGATTTTACCCTTTTTTATGACAGCCACCGCGCAGCCCGGTGAATACCGCTTGTCCCATTGACGAAACAATTGATCCACCCTGTCTGTCTTATGTATTTCACCCTGGACAGCGCTCGCCCATCCCAATACCAATACTAAGATCAAAACCACATGGGCTGTGCGGGAAACGAATTTACATGGCATGATATCAAGCTCCTTTGTAAGTTATTCTTACCTGTTTCACCAGACTATTTTACCAGATTGGGGAAGAAAATCCAAATTTAAAATTAGAATATCCAGGGAAATTGCAGTGATTCTCATTTTGAATTTTTTTGCCACTTTTTGTCAAGGTAGGGGCGGGAGTTTCCCCGTCCGTAAACTTTGAACATTCAACAATACTGGTTATTTATTTTTCGATGTGAACACGGCTATAACCTCCCAGTGATATAATGAGGAGAAAAATTTGCCCTGGTTCAAATCTTTACACTAATACGCCATATATGGCTAAAATATGAAGTGCCGTTCATCTTTTAGGTGGCGGCGGCGGCGGCGGCGGCGGTGTTGGCTTTGTCACTACACGCTGGGGTTTATCGGTTATTCCTTTTGTTTCATTGGGCGAAGGTTGCGGTGCTTTACGTCCTCCCATTTTGTACCTCCCTTTTATCTTTAGAAAGTTCTTTACTATCAAATACCATAAATTCGACAAATACTACCACATTTGCCGGAATCAAAATACGTTTAACGCCTTCTAAGGGTATTCTTTCTGTCTTTCTTCTTTTCTCTGTCAACCATTCAGCTTCACTCAAAGAAAAATGTCCGATGCCAGGTTGACTCGGCCATTCTTCCGGCCATCCATACAGTCTTCGGCCATCTTTTAAATGCAAAACAACATAGGTTTTATATTGAGAAAAAACTCCAAACCATTCGGAAGGGTGAGATGTTTCTTTTGTAAACTTCATACTCCTTAGAATAGAATGGATTTTGTCGTTATTTGCTAACCGTGCAAACATTAATCCTATAAAAAAGGCAATTATTATAGAACAAACAAAAACGACTTCTTTGGTCAAAATCCCAGAACCAAATCCATGATGTCCGAATAACGAAAAAATCCATTGAAAAATATTAACAAAAAATTGTACAATAACAGTGAAAATTAATGCCTGGACAACACGCTCAAATGGAGAAGGCTTTGGATAGGCTGTAAGTCCATAAAAAATCCAGGCAGAAATGAATCCTGGAAGTAAATACGATAACAATGAAACAACTTCTTTTGATATTGGTTCCATATTATTTATAGTAGCATAGATTTACAAAAATGACAACAGCTTCTAGTATACCTTTGACAAAAAACTATCTTCCCAGGCGGAAAAATAATAAATTGCCATAATTAGAATTCCTGGGGAAATTGTAAAATACTTGAAAATTACAGGAAAAATTTATATAATTGACTTTCCAATGGCAGATTTAAAAAACACTAAAATTGTAATTAATGGAAAGCATCAATTGTCTGGCCGTGTGAGGATAGCGGGTGCCAAGAATGCCGCACTTCCTGAGCTGGCGGCAGTTGTTTTAAGCAGCGGTGAATTTTATTTCCGGGATGTACCTGGAGTTGAAGATATTAAAGTGATGTTCCATGCCCTGGAAAATCTCGGGGCTGAAGGGGAGTTTCGCTCCAATACCATACAAATTAAGATCCCGGTAATAAAATCCCCGTTGGTGCCTAAAGAGATCGTGGAAACCTCCCGCGCTTCGATTCTCCTCCTGGGGCCACTGGTGGCCAGGTATGGGTATGCAAAGGTGTCAACCCCGGGAGGGTGCGCCATTGGAGACCGGAAAATCAATTTTCACCTGGAAGGGCTTGGTAAAATGGGAACTGAGATTAAAGAAGAAGATGAGCATATCGTTGCTAAAACCCATAAACCCTTGCAGGCCATTGATTATACGTTTCCCGCCAAAACCGTTACCGGCACGGAAAATCTCTTAATGGCTGCCGTGTTGGCTGAAGGCACAACCGTACTAAGGAATTGCGCCCTTGAACCGGAGATAGGGGATTTGATTGAACTGCTCCTGGCTATGGGGGCTGATATAAAAGGAAAAAACAGCGAAACCTTAACCATTACCGGTAAATCTTCTCTTAATGGGGCGGTTCATCAAATCATTCCCGATCGCATCGAAATGGGGACCTATGTGATTGCCGGCTGTTTCGGCGGTAATGAAATTGTAATAGAGAATGCAGTGCCGGAGTACGTGGGATGTTTGTTGGAAGTACTGGAACAAGTCGGGGTCCAGGTGAAGACCGGTAAGGATACCATTACAGTGAGCTCCAATGGAGCTTTCCAACCAGTGGAGTTGGAAACAATGCCTTACCCGGGTTATCCTACGGATTTGCAGGCCCAGTTGACCACACTGTTAACCCAGGCAGAGGGGACGTCGCGGATCAGGGAAAATATTTTTAATAACCGGTTCCAACACACTAAAGAATTAAACAAGATGGGCGCCAATATCGAGGTTAAGGGCGATACTTCAATTATAAAAGGTAAAACACCTTTAGTGGGTAAGATGATCCGGGCCACTGATTTGAGGGCATCGGCCGCCCTGGTTTTGGGCGGGTTGATCGCCGAAGGCAAAACCACGATTGAAAATGTCTTTCAATTATTTCGCGGATATGAAAATATGCCCCAAAAATTAAGATTATTGGGCGCTGATGTAAAACTAATCGAGGATTAAGGAAGGAAATATGGGTTATTGTGCGTTTTGTAGGATTGCGGACGGTGCAGCCAATACCAGATTTTTATTTGAAGATGACCGGGTGGTGGCGTTCCACGACATCAACCCCCAGGCTCCGACTCATGTCCTGGTGATTCCCCGGTACCACTATGAATCTATTAAAGAAGTTACGGATGAAGGTTTAATCGGTCATTTGTTTACTGCTGCTAAAGAGGTGGCAAAAAAGCTGGGACTCACGGATTACAGGCTGGTGATTAACACCGGACCCCAGGCGGGTCAGAGTGTCTTCCATCTCCATTTACACCTGCTGGGTGGACGGATCATGTCCTGGCCCCCGGGATGAGGGGAGTTTAGTAGGCAGTAGGTAGTAGGTAGTAGGTAGTAGGTAGTAGGTAGT
>CP070627.1:5333012-5338698 GCA_020355945.1 Candidatus Aminicenantota bacterium
TGGTCAGGTAATTTTAACCAATAGGAAATGGTTTCGGTGGAGACTGCGGGTATAGTGATCGTCCATTTCAACTCTTCTCCTTCTTCGGGTATGGGTTGAAAATCAAAGGCTTCTACACCATAGGGCAGGAGTGTTTTGACTTTCAATGTTTTTGTTTCGGAGGATTCATTTTTAAGGGACAACTCAAGGGGCAGCAGGCGGGTCAAATCCGAACCGGTGTAGATATCCCGGTTGAACCCGGTGACAGCATTCAAAAGTAATTGAGCCATGTGTTGGATACCGGATTTGAATTCCAATGGAAAGGCGATCGTTAAGATATGGCCTTTTCCATATTTGCGATAAGCTGTCACCGGGTACTTGTTTTGCTGTGTTTGAGCGATAATCATGACGTCCTGGTTTTCTTTAATGATTTGCAGTTGAGTTTTTCTGGATAATTCAACGTTTCCGCCGCTGCTGAATTCATTGGGAAGTATTTGAATGATCGTTTCCCTGGTTTTACCGGGAATGGGTTTAAGGGTGACCCCCAGGAAATCTTTCCATTCGGGATTTTGGGCCGGTTTATGGCAAATAAGAATTAATCCTTCACCGTGCCAGATTCGTTCTTTCAGTTCATCTCGCAGCATTCGGCCCATTTCATTTCCCAATACGATATTTACATTGGTCTGGCCTTTGTGAAATTTCACATAGGAATCCAAAATCCCTTGACTGACTTCATATTCAATACCCTGGGATTGCAATAAAGCAGTCAGAAAATCAATCGGGTTAATAAAAAGTTTTTGCAGGGGGTCCAGGGGGCCCCTCGGCGAGGGGAGCCTAAAATGGCAAAGTGCTTTGTCCCATACGCTATGCGCCATGCGCCATGCGCAATGCTCTCGCCCCCTGGCCGCCGGAGGCAAAAGATTAACGATCAATACCCGGGGATAAATGCCAATGGTTTGGCTTGGTTTTACAGCAGATATTGCTGACAGGTCAGCTAAAGCAAGAATTTCTTCATTATGCTTGAGCCATATTTCATAATTGCCTTCTACCAGGTTTAAAGTCATGGTTTTAGTCTCTGTGATCTCTTCTGCCAGGGGAATGGAAACCACTAACTCTTCGGATATCACTACCTCGCCAATATCTTTATTAAATATATCAATAAGAAGCAGTTCATCTTCCAGGGGAATGTTTCCGGCGTTTTTCAATGTCATGGTCAATTGGACGTCGGTAGGGGTTTTGGCAGGAATTTGCTGCGGTTGAACTTGCAGAGTGCCGGTAATGATTTTGGTAGGTTCGAAAAGAAGTGGAATTTCCCTAACCATGTTTACGTTCCCATTATCACCATTAAGAGTTTGACTTAATGTATAATTGCCTGTGGGGTAGACACTGGTGTTAAAGGTGTCGGTAATGGTTTTGCTGTCAAAAGCCGGGATTTGTTCGCTTTTTGTTCGCTCATGGATAATCACACTGGTTTCATCGTTGGTTATGGAGAGGTCAAGGGTCAATAGTGCGGGATTTTCCTGGTTATTGATCAGGCGGGTGATAATGTTAATAGGAGTGTTGGCAGGGTATATCAATTTGTCGGGCGGGTCGGTTTCCAGGGTGTAGAACAGTGCCGGTACTTCCAGGGTGAATTCTACGTTGTTGTTGGTTTCGGAGAATTCTTTCACTGTATTGGTGCTGTCTATTTCAAACAATAATTCATGGGAACCGGCTTTGCCGGTTCCGTTCCAATTGAAGGTGACTTCATAGGAATTAGCAGGTTGTAATGCCGGTATGCTGACTGTCTCCACATTCATGCCGTTATCACTAAAAACCAGAGAAGTGGTTGCACTGGCGGTTTTGCCTATGTTGATCGCTTCCAGTTTATATGAGTAATTCAAGCCATCCTGGTTGGTTTCTTTCAAGGCAACCAGCAAATCCGGTAAATAAGTCCCGTAAATAAAACTCGCAGCTTTGGTGGAAGTGAGGCCATTTTGGCTGAGTACGGCTTTAACCGCGTGGGACCCGCCGCTGATAAGGCTGCTTTCCAGGATTGCTCCCGTGCTGCCTGTTCCGCTGAGGGTAATGCCCTGTTGATGGACGTTCTCTTCATCAAGGTATACCTGCAACTGGGCAGAGCCTTCGCCAAAATAATCGATTTTTAATTGCACCGGTTCATTCCCGTTTTTGTATTCCCATTGGTCAGGCACGATTCCCAGCAGCACTGCATCGCCCACATCAAAACTCATTCGGCCGGATACCACCAGTTTGTCACAGGTGCCACAGTTCTCATCGGACTGGTAAAGACCATATACCAACTCATGGGTTCCGGCTTCAGTAGTGCTAAAGGAATAACCGGTCAATGCGTCCTTCTGCTGCTGCGAAGAGACCGTGACACCGCTCTCTCCCAGGTAGGTCCAATCACCCGAAGGTGGTATCACCCAACTGCGCAGCTTTAAGGTGCGGTCCAGGTTGGATTCAAAGATGTAGTGGGCGTTGATGGTTTCACCTGGTGCGTATTTGCCTCTTTCCAGCTCGGATTTCGCTACTTTGACCACCAGGCCGCTGACATCAAAAGGTTGACTGCCGGACAACTCCGGTTTGGTGGGGTCTGCCGGGGTTAAGCTCCAACTGATGCCATAAGTACCACCTAATGTGTCCGTGGGTACCTGGAAACTGGCAGAAGCCGAGGAAGAGAAATCCAGTGTGTAATTTTCATCAAAGGCACTGACACTTAAAACCCCGATATATTCACCGGTGAACACGGCATGCACGATCTCTCCCGGCGCATAAACCTGTTTCTCTGTTTCCACACTGATCTCTCCTTTGAAATTGAGGTAAAGGTCATTTAAATGGATTCCTTTGCCGCCGTCTCCTCCATGGTAGATGCCGTAAAAGACCTTTTCTTCACGGGCTTCATCCAGGGGAATATCAAACACCAACGAGGCACTGCCGGAACTTAAGTTAAATGCCCGGGTTTCACTGAATACGCCCCAATTAACAACGGCTTGCAGCGGTGCATCCGAAGACGTATCAGAGGTTACATCCAGGGTCAATACTGCTGTTTCTCCCGGATCATACAGGGGACGATCCAGCGAAGCTTCGATATCCAGGGAAATGCCGTTCACTTTAAAATTGAAATTACCTGCTGAGGTGCCGTTTTCAACTCCACTGCCCTTCAAGGTGTAATAAAAGGGATAGCTGCCGGTGGGTAAATCCAGGGGGGCTTCGATAAAAATGTCACCCGGTTGGATTTCTTCACCCGCTTCCAAAACAATTTCCCGCTCCTGGTACAGGGTATCAAAGGTATTGATTTTTAATACCGCTTCTCCCCTGAGGTTCCCTTCATTTTTCAATCGCAGGGTTACTTCTCCGAAACTTCCCGCACTGATTTCCAGGTTTTCCGGGAACTCCATCAACTTAATATTGGCCGGTTGAACCACCACCGTGCCCGCAGTTTGAGCGATGGCATTTCCGGCATTGTCATACAAGAAAGATTTCACTTCCTTGGTTCCCGGGGTTAATACCGAAGTATTCAATTCCACGGTACCATCAAAAGAACTCCCCAGGGAAACATCGATGATTTCTTCATGACGAAGGCTTCCCACTTCAATCGCTACTGTGCCGGTAAAGGCCTGGTAACCGATATTATCCACTGAGACATTTACCGGGATTTTGTTTGCCTCCGGTTCGCCTAGGCTCATATTGGCAGTGACTTCTTCCAGGTTCTTCACCTGGATAATGGAATTGATGGGTGCCGGCAATTTGGTGCCGGTAAAGCTGAGGGTATAAGTTCCGACGGCAGCAAATTCATGGTGAAACACATCATTTTGGGTCTCTCCCGGTAAGAGATAATAATCGCGGGTTTCAGTCAGCAGCGGTACTCCCGGTTCACTGCCGGTGAGGATGAGGGTTACCGGAACCTGGCCGGCAAAGGTATCGGTATTGGTAATGGAATAGGTGATATCGGCCGCACCTGTGGGGAATGTAATAGCAGCGGGAATGGTAATGACGCCAATCCCGGAGGGCTGCACGGAAAATAGCGCACTTTGATAAAGGGTATTCGTATCATTCGTGTCATTCGTGTCATTCGTGGGCTTTTTTGAAGTACTATATTTAAGTTCATAATTGCCTGGCTGTAAAGGAATATCAATGGTGTCAGTGATGGGGGCCTGGCCCGGGTAGAGATGGTAATTTCTATCCACCGTATATAAGGGAAGTGTTCCTCCCACGACAAACAACTCAAAATGAACCTGGTGTGCAAATGATAAACCACCGCCGTTGGCAATAGTATAACCAATCGATACCATTCCCTCCGGATAAGTGGGCTGGATATTGATACTAAAATTTTCAACATATCCATACTTCACGGTTTTGGTTTCGGTTTTTTGCACATCACCGCTCAAGGCAATGGTGTAAGTCTTATCCGCTGAGATGGCATCATTAATCGTTAATATTCGTTCTTCCTGGGGCTGGAGGGTCAGGGTTTCATTCATAAGTGTCTCATTGTCTGCGGATACCTGGACGTTGAGTTCCGCATTGATATTTCCTTCATTGATTAGCCTGGGTTTAACATCAAAATTCTCATCCCCGGCATATCCCGGGGCCATGATTTCCACTGTTACTTTAGGTTCGGTTACCTCGACAAGAAGACCGGATTCTTTTTCTTCACCGGTGCTGCTGTCATTCAAAAAGGCTGCCAATTGCCATATTCCTGTGGTACTCTCATTAAAAGTAAAAGAAAGGGTTTCCAACTGACCCGGGGCCAGGGTGATATTCTCTGAAATAATCATTTCTTCTGCACCTGCCGGTGATATCTTTTTCGCGGTAAAATCAAGATTGGATTTGGTTTCCGGGGTATTATTCAACAGTTCAATTGTTATTGGCAGGTTTGTGTCAGGCTTTAAAAAACCACAAGGCGAACAATTGGCGAACAAACTCAATGATAATTCTTTATCTCTCACCACAAAATCATCATTACTGGCTGTCAGTTCCTGGTTTAACGATGATAAAAGCACTGTTTTTAATTCATAAGCACCGGGTGAAAAACTTTTCCCTGTAAGCAAATCAATCGAATCTATCCCGCCGGAGAGCAAATTCACAGGATAAACCTGGCTCCATAACTCTTCCTCTATCAGACCTTCGGCGGAACTGATTTTTAACAGGTTGGTGGCATAGACAGAGCCTCCGCTGTGGTCATAATAGCTGCCAGCACTATTTAATCTTCCCTTGCTAAACACCAGGTTGTAGTTATTAAAAATTTCACCTTCCAGGAATATAAATTTGTTATTTTCAAAGGAATAGAGATTACCTTCCACGTCCACCACCAATAATCTACCGGTATCATCTTTAACCATATTCAACACCCCGTACTGGGGGAACCCTTCATAACCGCTGTAATCAATCCAACTATTGCCGTCAAAGGACTGCAGTTTTCTCACATCATAATAGTTATAGGCTCGATGCTTGATCCACAATATCCCGCTGTCATCAAGATAAAGACGATCTTTTTCCCCGGGGAACAAACCCGAATTAGAGGCCGTATAATCATCCATGGTAAAATCATTTTTTATGTGCACCAGGTGGAATTCCGGGACCAGGTAATCCCAGTGCCCCAGCCAAACACCACCGCTGTGGTCTTTGATCATGGATTTCAAATAACGTACACCCGGGAACTTATACCATTCTCCTTCTCCCTCATAGTAAAACAGGTCTTTCCTGCCCA
>CP070627.1:5338798-5341520 GCA_020355945.1 Candidatus Aminicenantota bacterium
CTTTTTTTCTTTCTTCAAGGGGAGAAAAAAAGGGGAAAAAATGGACAGGTATGAATGTCACTGCATTTATATAAACTTGTACCTCTTGAAATTAGTTCTTATTTCTTTTAAAATATAGTCATAACAGAAATTATGATTGATATTGATAAAAAAAGCTTTCGGGGCAGGAAAATTGGTATAAAATAGAAATGAAAAAAATTACTTTAATTTTTTTGTGGGGCCTGTTGTTGACTCTTCGCCTGCTGCCAGAGGAAGGGAATATTAAATTTGAACGCGTTTCGATTGAAGATGGACTCTCCCAAAATGCTGTCTCCGCCATCATCCAGGACCAAAAAGGGTTTATGTGGTTTGCTACACAGGAGGGATTAAATCGGTATGACGGATATGAATTCAAAATCTATTGGCATGAATCGGGTAATCCCAACAGCCTGAGCCATGATTTACTGATGTGTCTCCTGGAAGATCAAAGAGGGAAGCTCTGGATCGGTACATTTCATGGGGGGCTGAACCGTTTTGATCCGATGACCGGTGTTTTCACCCGTTATCAGAATAATCCGCTTAACCCTAACAGCCTGAGCCACAATTATGTACGATGTATTATGGAAGACTCATCAGGACGTTTGTGGATCGGGACTGAAGGTGGGGGACTTAATGTTCTTATTCCTCCGGCAGATTCGGAGAACGGGGGAGCGCACTCATGGGCGCCGGGAAAGGTTCGATTCCTTCGTTTTCAACATCACCCTCATGACCCTACCAGCCTGAGCCATAATATTGTACCGGTAATCTATGAAGATAAGAACAGTGATATATGGATCGGTACCGAAGGGGGAGGGATTAATAAAGTGATCCGGGAATCCAATACCAATCATTCTCCACAGGGCCAGGATGGCCTGCTTCAATTAAAATTCAAACATTATACCCATGAGCCTCACAACCGGGAAAGTCTGAATGACAACAATGTCCAGGCTATTTACCAGGATTCTTCGGGGGTGTTGTGGATTGGCACAAAAGGAGGGGGGATAAATTGTTTCAACCGTCAGACTGAAACCTTCACCCATCATAAAAATATCCCCGGGGTCCCCACCAGCTTGAGTCACGATAATGTCACAGCCATCGTGGAAGACCGGAAAGGTGTACTCTGGATTGGTACCTTTGGCGGTGGGCTTAACTCATTGCCGCCGCAGCGGAACCCGGAACAAGGAAAATTGATGTTTAAACGCCATCAAAACAACATCAGTAACCCTTACAGCCTGAGTGAAAATTATGTCTGGAGTCTTTATGTCGATCGCCTGGGTACGTTGTGGATTGGTACGGCTGATATTGGTCTTAATATATTTGATAGAAAACGCCATAAGTTCAAGCATTACACTGTGCTTGCCAATGAGCTTGGTGTTCTAAAAAATCCTATTGTTAGGGCAATTTTCCAGGACAGCCGGGAATTGTTGTGGATCGGCACCCATGGAGGTTTAACCTGTCTTGATCGTGACACCGGGACATTTACCCATTTTCAGAATTCAAAAAAAGATGCCAACAGTTTAAGCCATAATGTGGTTCGTACTATTTATGAGGATGGGAAGGGAAGGCTGTGGGTGGGAACCCACGGCGGCGGAATGAATCAATTAACCCGGAAACATATGCCTCTGAAAACAAAAATACCCGAAATAAAATTCGTTCATTACCGGAAACAACCAGGGAAGACAAACAGTCTCAGCCATGATGAGGTGGTGGTTATAACGGAAGACCGTTTTGGTGTGCTGTGGGTGGGTACCAATGGCGGCGGACTGGATCAATTTTTCCCGGGAACCGGGATATTTGTGCACTACAAGGCCAACCCCCATAACCCCAACAGCTTGAGTAACAATTTCATTCGTGCCATTTATGAGGACCATTCCGGCACATTATGGGTGGGTACTAACGGCGGTGGTTTGAATCGATTTAACAGGAATAAGAAAAATTTTACCGTATTTAGACATGAATCCAATAATCCCAACAGCCTGAGCAATGACTATATCTTTTCCCTTTACGAATCGCCTGCCGCACCGGGTATCCTCTGGATCGGAACCTATGGCGGCGGGTTAAATAAACTTTATGTCAAAACAGGTAGGTTTGTTCATTACCAAAAAAAAGACGGGCTGCCTAACAACGTGATTTACGGGATACTGGAAGCCTCAGCACCGCAGGCAGCCGGGAGCTCTTCTCCTCCCAGTAAAATGGGGAACCTCTGGTTAAGCACCAACAAAGGATTGTGTCAATTTAATTTTGAAATAGGCGTAGTTAAAAACTATGGCCAGGGAGATGGGCTCCAAAGCGATGAATTTACCGCTGGCTCATTCTACAAAAATAAGAAAGGAGAAATGTTTTTCGGTGGTGTCAATGGGTTCAATGTATTTTCCCCTTTCTCTTTAGAACCCAATAGACATATTCCACCTATTGTTCTAACGGATTTCAAAATCTTTCACCAATCTGTCAAAACACTTCCCCTGGCCCTGGGTGATTTAAAGGAAATCCGGCTAAAGTATTACGAAAATTTTTTTAGTTTTAAATTTTCAGCCTTAGACTTTACCGACCCATTGAAAAATCAATACATGTATCGTTTGGAAGGGGTGGATAAGAATTGGGTCTTTTGTGATGCCGCCAATCGACAGGCACACTATACGAATATCAGCCCCGGGACATACATTTTCCGGGTGAGGGGTTCCAATAATGATGGGATTTGGAATGG
>CP070627.1:5341620-5345155 GCA_020355945.1 Candidatus Aminicenantota bacterium
TTGCAGGGGGGTCCAGGGGGGGCAGTTTTTTCAAAAAGCGCCCCCCCTGGCCGCCGGAGGCAAAGAGAGGAGCGAAGGAAAGAGCTAAATGGGAGGAAGGCAGGAAAGTCGCAGCCGGGTCTTGTTTTCCTGCCTGCCTCCCGGCTTCCTGGCTGCTCTTATTAACACCGCACACAAAATGAAGAGGAAAAATACCCAGGAGATGAAGACATGGCAAAAGAATTTAATACAGTAGGACAGGTTGATATCACGATTCGCAATAAATTGATAAAAGAAAAGAGAGATGTGAATGTGTATCACCATTTCAACAGGAGTTCGCATATTGTTAGTTACAACAGCTCGGTCACGCGGGGCATAAAGCCGGTAAAAGAGAGTGATTACCTGCATATTTCCGTTGTAAGTGGGCCCGGTCATTTAAAGAATTACTGCATCCTGGATTTGCCATCATTTGTAGATTTCAAGTTTTCGTTAACCGGGGCTGAGATTACCTTTATTCATTCAGGGAAGCGGATGTTATTAAGGATACCTCCCGGACCGCCAGTATGGCAGCTTAAAATGTTCATACCGAAATATTCGGCTGCCATTGACTCGTTAAATGGAGATTATATCACTATCAAGGATGCGGATGAATGGCCAGTTACATTAAATGGGGAGATATAAAAGCATGAAAGCGATCAATAGAAAAAATAGGAGGTTTGAGAAATGGAAAACCATCAAGGTTTAAACGATTCAGCCGGTAACACGGCAAAGTTATTCACACCTGATTATAATAATAGTGTTACTGGAGAAAGAAAAACCAGCAGCCTGGAAAGTTCCTTGCCGCCGCTGCCTGAGCCAACAGCCATGTCAAGGGGTTTCAGTGCGGGCAGCGGGGTTCATGCACCTCAAGAACCATTGAGAGAAGATTCCCATCAAACTTATGATACCCGGCAGGATGCAGTTTTTCCCGGCTCTCCGCGGGCGCTGCAAGAAGGATGTTATTACATCCGCATGATGCCCACTTCGCTGCATACACCAGCCAGGTTTCAATATGAAGGAACCCTGCGCATCCAGCGAACCGGGGGATCAATGATTGCCAGCGGTGACCTGTATATTAACGATTTTTGTAAAACCCCCACGTATTGCCCGGTATTATCCGAGAACGACCAGAGAAAGAACATTATTCCTGTGTTTTCACGCAAGCGATATGCTTACTATCTTCGCGTTACCCATATCCACGGAGACCCGGACACCGGCAAAGGCATCGTATTGGAACTGGAACCCTTCCGTTTCCAGCATGCCAATCACACCTGGATTAAAGGAGAACCATTAACCGCAGAGGTAAAATTTTCTATAGGCCCTGATGGTATTCATTATTGGCGAGGGGATGTGCAAACACAGTCAAATATTGTCCTGGGGCATATGGTGGTGGTCTGGGTTTCTCCTTTTTTGAGACAGGCAGTAATAGAAATCGACCGGGTAGCAGCTTCGGAGTGTCCTTCCGAGGATATGGAATGCAAAGAATGGCAAGCGATTTTTAAAAAAGCCGGTTGGGATGTCACCATGGAAATAAGCGATGAAAATGTAGAAGAACCCGAAGACTTTAGTTGGTCTACTTCCGAATTGCATCAAAAAATGATGAAATACCGACAAAACGGGGACCTGGATAAAGAGTGGCGCTACCATTTATTGGCAATTCGGCAACTGGACGATAAAGAGGCCTTTGGCTTGATGTATGACAATACCATCAGCGGTATCAACGACATCCCACGAGAAGGAGCTGCCATTGCTTCCCATGTGATGTTCCCGGGAAAAGATTTTTGGGGAAAATGCAAAGGGAATCGGTTTGGAGCAAGTAAAGGACCGTATATCCGCACCGCCATCCATGAAATCGGTCATGCCATGATGCTGTATCACCCGGATAACGTTTATGAAAACTACATCATGCAGAAAACCGTGAATATTGCCAACAATGCTTACAATGCTGTTCCCCCGCAGCAGTTCCCGGATAATATCGAATGGTCCTTTTCTCCACGAGATATTCGTTTGCTCTGCCATCTCCCGGACATCGCGGTTCGTCCTGGTGGTGTGTCTTTTGGTACCCCACATCATCGGCTCCCGGTAAATGTCAGGGATGAGGTAGTGGAAGCCGATGGCCTGGAAATGGAGGTTTCTGCCTTGAACGAAGTGGTCCCTATGGGAGCGCCGGTACGGGTAAATTTTTCATTGATCAACCGTTCAGACCGGGAACAATTGGTCCCGGGAAGTTTAAGCATGAAAACCGGTCATATTTCCGGCAGGGTTATTGACCCCTTAGGGGCAGCCCAGGATTTTGCCACTATTCATCAGTATACCATGGACATCATGCCGCAAACGCTTTCCCCTGGTGAAAGCATCAATCATTCCGTGACTTTACTGTGGGGAACAGAAGGACCGCTTTTCCCCACTTCCGGCTATTATCGCATCATCATTGAGATTAACTGGTACCTGGAAGGTTTGCGCATGCGTATTGCCGGGAGTACCAGTGTGATGATCACATCGCCAACAGATGATGAACATGCCAGGGCCGCACTTAAAGTTCTATCCACACCGGATACGTTACTGTCTTTGGCCATCGGAGGTGACCATTTTGAGGTTGGCAATGAAATCATTCGCGCTGCCATTAGTCATCCCGTGTTAAGGCATCACTACAGTCTTATCGAAGCCAAACGGGTAGGTCAGCGGTATTTTAACCGAAAACCCAATTTAAAAGAAGCCGCCGATATCGTAAACGAAGAGACAGTTATGAGCCCGGCAGAGGTGAAACGACTCGCTAAAATACTCCGAAATTTTGCCAATGAAACCGACAAAGACGTGGTGGAAAAGATGTCAAAGGTCCTATTGGATAAAGCAAAAGGGACAACGGTTGAAGATATGGTAGAACCCATGATTAAAGAGATACAAGAACAATTTGTACAATAAGGATATCAATCATGATAGATCGCTCATTATTCAAGTTGTTTTCTTATCCATTACCAGATCCGACAAATACCAACTATCATAAATTGAGAATTTCACCTGAGGCCACCAGTTCAGAGATACGGGAAGCTAAAGCAGGGATTGTTAGTCAGCTTAAATCAAAACAATCTGAAGTGCAAAAAAAACTCAACTCAATATATAAAGAGATAGAAGGCCTCAAGCAGACTTATGAGGATGTTAAAAACCTTCGGAACAAAGGGAAAGATGCCGATAATTATGAATTGATTAAGATGGAAAAGCACCTGGCAAAGCTTGAAAAAAAAACTCTCGAAACTAACCCTAACTATAAGCAGCTACTTAATCAATTCAATGAGTTAGAGCAAAAGATTTTTGAAATTAATCGTATCAACTTAGAGAACCCTAAAGAACGATCCGCCTATGATAAAACAAACCCACCTTGTGCTTTGCTCAAACTTGAGAATTGTGATCCGGCAATTTTTACTCCAAATGGTAAAAAACTTGCTCTATTCCTTTTACGGGTTGAACTTTGTAATTTTTTAACTGAAAATGGTGAAGAATGCTACCATCCTGGCGATTT
>CP070627.1:5345255-5358735 GCA_020355945.1 Candidatus Aminicenantota bacterium
CCGCCGGAGGCACAAATTTTTTCCAGGAATTTCACTGCTCGATGGTCGGGTGTAAAATGCAGCTCAAAAAACGGGACGCTGGAGATTAACTCTTCACAGAAACGGAGTATTTGGGGCATGACTTCGCGATCGTACCAGGGAATAGATGTGACTTTCAGGAGTTTTTCCAGGGCTTCCCGGGGTTTGAGTTCTTTTACCCGGTTATCGGTTCCATGATGGAGAAAATAAATGCCGCAAAGGGGTGTGCTTTTATTAAGTGCAATTCCTGCTTGACCTGACCAGGGAGTGCCAAAGGCTTTGAGGGTTCCATTGATTTTTCGCACCACGATGCGTTCGTCACTGAGTACGAAAAGATTCGGGTTATTTTGGCGCCTTTGGTCATTAAGCAGCCGGGAGAGAGTGCTTTTTCCCGCGCCTGATGGACCTGGAAATATAAACCCTTTTCCATTGATTTCAATTCCGGCGGCATGGATCAATGCCCCGTTTTTGGAAGCCAGGATATACATGAACAAAACCTGGTCCAGGGGATGACGAACCGGGTTTGAGATCATGATTTTGCCTTGTTTTTTCCTGGTGATTTTTTTGCTGCAGTAAACAGTGACTTCTGCAATGTCCCGGTTAAACTGGGCCACCCACACCGGTTTTTTAAATGCTGGCGGATGGAGTGCCAGCCAATACATGTCATCTTCAGCACCGCCGCGAAACATTAACCAGGACTGACCGCTGTCAAAAATTTTTGTCAATTTCCCGGTATCGGGCAAATTTCCCAATTCAAGGTTAATTTTGATATCAATGGTTTCTGAGGTTTTATTCTTACCCTGGTTTACTTTTTTAAAAAATGATTGATAAGTGGGGTCATGCTTTTGGAGTATATATGGTACGTTAGCGGATACGTTTATGGAGAAGCTCACCTCCCCGATTTCCATTTGCATTAAATCCCTCATGCTGCCTGATTTTTTAAGTATAATGTAATTTTAACCGTTGGATTAAGGGCCGAACATTGTTCAATTAGCTGTCCACTCACCACAATCCACTGATCACAGTAAACCTATGAACCGGCTTCCGCGCAAAGGTTTCCAATACACGTCACCGGGTCTCCGGGAGCAGAGCCACCTGAATCCAGTTTACAGCCTAAAATAAGAACCTGGTCAGTTTCCAATTCAATTATCCTGAGTTTTGGTTTCTCATATATTTTTTTATTTTTAACATTATTTTTTTGTTTCAATTTCACTATATTCACCTCATACATCACACAGAAGTATCATTATACAATATTTTGTTAATTTTTTCAAAACGCAAATGGCCCATGGTACAGAGGAACTCAGAATAAGTGGCTTCCTTATCATTTTCCAGTTTAAAAAATGCCGGGCAAAAGCCGCAAAACGCTCTCTTTTGGCATTGATTACAGCGATAGCCGGTCGCGGGTTTTCTCTCCCTGAGGCGGGGCATGACTTCATTCCAGCCTGCGGAGAAAGTCCCGTTAACCAGGTTGTATTTCAAGTCCGTAATCATCAGGCAGGGCTGCAGGTTCCCGAAGGGGTCGATATGGAAGTGGGTCACGCCGGCCCCGCACTGGTAAAGGGAATCCGAGACCGGGAGTTTCGGCATTCTCTCAAAAAAATCTTTCCACTGCTGCAGCCGGTCATCATCGGAAAATTCCATTTTAACCGCATCTTCGGCAGGAACCCGCAGCTTGATAGGTGTTTTATTTCCATTTAGAGCAGGGAATACAGCGGCGTCAAAACGAAATTTGACGCCAAGTCCCCTGGCCATGTTTTCCATATCAAATAATTCATGGCGGTTGAGGGTCATGAGGATGGTTTTTAGTCTGACATTTATTTGTCCATCGATCAGCCTTCTTATACCTTTTAAACATTTTTCATAAGAACCTTTAACACCGGTGATTTTTTCATGAGTTTCCGCGCTTGCCCCATAAATAGAGACTTCGACAACCTTCGGAGGAAGCTCAAGGAAAAGTTCGAGAATACCTTCGTTAATTAAAGTGGCATTGGTAAAGACAGTAACCACCAGTCCGTTGGTCTTGACCTGGCGGTAAATTTCTTTAAAGTCCTTTCTCAGGAGGGGTTCACCGCCGGTAATGAGAAGATAGAGGCACCCGGCTTCGGTAATGTCGTCTATTATTGTCTTCCATTGAGCGGTTTCCAGTTCTTTGCTGATATTTTCCCAGGCACCCACCTCTTCTCCCAGGTAACAGTGGAGGCATCTTACGCTGCATCGATGAGTCAGGGCCAGGTTCCCGGAAATGGGTACCCGGTGTTGGGCGGCATTTTTATTGAATTGCCGCATAAATTCTTCATTGGTAAGTTCCCTGGTTTGAGTTTGCGTACACTCCACTGTTAGCCCTCTTGTTCGATTATTCCAGCTTCCAGCAGTTGAGCAATGAATTCTTCCAGGTCCGCTCGTGCCTTTTGGTTTCCTACCTGGTAATTGGCCGTGATACCGCTGTGAATTTTTTCAAGACTCTGTTTCCCATCCAATTGCTGCCAGATATATTCAGCCACCGGGTTTAATGCAAAAATTTTTTGCATATCCGCCAACTGGCTGCGGATAGGAACCAGCAGCGTTTCACCGGCGATTTGGCGTGTGACAATATCTTCTTTTTTACGATATATTGAATTTAAATTCATTTATTATTTAATTTCCAATGCCGGGTCTCCCAGCAGGGTATATATATAAAGCATGAATGGCAGGCTGCCTGAGGTGTTATAGTCTGCCAGTGCTTTTAACACTGCTTTGCCCAGGGTTTTCTCCCCGGCCCGGAAGGCAGCAGTGAAGAATTTCTCTGCCAGCAGCCTGGCCAGGTAGTTAATGGATGCCCCGGTGGGGGCCCAGACTGCGACGGCTCCTCCATTGCTCTTCAATACCAGTGCTTCGCTCAAGGTATCGATGCCCGGGATAGCAAACCGGCCTACAATACAGGTCATTGCTGTCATGAGGGGAAGTCTGTCTCCGTTTTGCAAAGAGGAAACATCCCCTGACCACAGCAGTTTCTCATTTGCCAGGCGGTCCAAACCGGCGTGACCGATGTAGTTGACCAGCACGGCGCCATTATTGAAACCTTCCAAAACCTTCTGCCTGGCTTCCTCAACCGTGGCGAAATCAGGCAGGTGAATGGTTTCCACTGTGTATCCCTGGAATAGGTTGGCCAGGTAGTTGCTGTCCGTGGGAAAGTCCCCGCCATGGTCCGGGTTATCCGCCAGCATCAGCACCCGGTATGTCCATTGGCCGCCACTGTACTCATAGGCGGAGATCTTATCGATATATTCTTGAAGTTCCGCTGCGGTCATCACCGGCAGCCTGCCAATAGCAATCTCAGGAACGCCGTCATTACCCTTCACGTCCGCAAACCAGTTATCCGAAGCAAAGAGACCGTAAGGTGTTTTCATCAACATGGGTGGAACCAGGTTATCACCGTATCCCAGGTAGTTTTTGTAGTCATAGGTACCCTCTCCGGCCAGGACCACATATTCGGGGCCATTTTTATTCCAGTTGTGATAGGCATAAGAAAGAAACTCTTTAATGGCTTCAGGACTTGAAATTCCATGGTTAAACTCATCATAGATATCTTCCAATTCCACCACCATGGTTTCGAGTCCATTTCCCTGCCGAAGGTGGGTAAGACCCAGCGCCGTCTCTTCCAGCCCTGGAGGAGCAATTACAACATAGTCGGCCATATTGCCATTTTTTTTCAGGTCAGAGGCTTTATTGGCAAATACAGCAGCCGGTGCCTTTACCCCATAATGGCTTACGGCCAGGTACAGGTTTTCCGGGGACGCCGGTATGAAACTCACCCGGTTGGATAAGTCTATGGTGGTGCCGGTGACCCGTTTCGGCCGTACCGGCTCGGTGACGTCAAAAACATTGATATTGGAATCGGTAAAGCCTTCAATGGTAATCACCGGGTTCCCGTCACCGCGGCAAAAGAGTTTGTTATTAACTGCCCGGTAATGCCTGGTGTAATCCAGGTCGAAAGAGTTTACATAAAAGATACTGTAGGGCACTCCATTCTCCAAAATCCCGGCGATTTCAACGGTATTTTGACCGTCCGTAATCAGGGATTGGTTAAAGGAGACGGTAAATTGGTGGCTGTTTCTCCCATCCCACCAGCTTTCACCGATCTGGGTCCCGTTCAGGCTGACTTTCACATGGTGGTCGGGATTGGGAGTGGTATCGGTGGCGCCCTGCAGCCGGACGGTAAGGGAAGCCGTACCTGCAGCAGCCGCACCCGGGGCGTAAAAATTGAAAAATTTCCCACCACTGCCAGCCACAATATAGTCCCACATCCAGTAATCATCCCCGGGATCATTGACTAACGCTGTCAGGGCATATTGATCTTCTTCTATATGAAGGGTATCCATAAAGGTTTCATTTCCATTGGCAGGCGCAGGCAGTCCGCCGTAAACAGACTCCATGATTAACCCTTTGCCCTTTTCCAACCAGTAGATGTTCTCGTTGGTATAGAGGCTGTCCATGCCTTCGCCGTAGAAATAGATACCGGAGTTGCCGTCGGCAGGAAGGTAAGCGATTTGCTGTCCCTGGTTGGCCAGGAGAAAATGATTGTTTTTTATCTTTTGTGCAACCTGTTTTGGGGACATTCCCAGCATATTGGCAATGGAGCCCGCGTCCAGGTAGTAAAGTGCTTTCTCTTTTATGGTGATTTTGGCCTCATTTCCCACCCGTGATTTTTTAAGAACCCCGGCTGTTTGGATGTCTGTCCGCCTGGCCTGGACCCTGGCAGCTTTCCCCGGGGAAAAGACTTTGTGAGGCTTTTTACTGTAAATACTCTGCATGGGTTCTGGATCTATACCTGGTGGGGGAGGACCAACCATTACCCTGAAGGGACCATAGATGCGTTTTTCACCCCCAAGTTCCACCTCCACCAGTTTATAAGTATAGGTTTCACCCGGGAAGGCGTTCACATCTACGTAACGATAGACACCGCCCTGGTGTGAATGGAGAAGACCTGGTAAAAAGTTTTTATTCACCTGCAGGTACTGCCGGCTTGAATTTTCCTGGCGGAGGAGATAAAAGCCTGCCGTACCCACTTCCGAAACGGTTTCCCAATGAACCACCACCTGGCCGCCCTGGCTGTAGGCCTGGAAAGAGGAAAGAAGGGCCAGGGTCGGGGAGTAATGGGTGTTAAAGCCAAAATCAATATCAAGCCTGTCGGCACCGCTGATGGTCACTGCCCAGGGGATGTTTCCATATGTTTTATAATAGCCGGTTAATACATTATATTCATCAGTGATCTGCACGATGTAATCCCCGCCGTCCACCAGGCCGGTAAACAGGTAATTGCCGTTAGCGTCGGTGGTATCGGTGCCAATGACCGGTTCCCCGGCATCGATGGTCCCGTTGCCGTTGGAGTCCAGGTAAAGGGCCAGGGTCACATCCGGGATCCCGCTTTCGGTGGCATCCTGGATACCGTCTTCGTTAACATCGTACCACACATAGTCGCCAATGGAGTAGGTAGTACCGCCGCCGCCAGGGTCATTGAGGGAATAGCCAAAGTCCAGGGTGAGGTCCGTATTATTGGTAGGAGTCAGGGCAATGGAATCTTCTACGTGAGGGGCGGCTGGGACAGGAGTGCCCTGGGTGGTGAGGAAGTACCCCTCAAGGGGGCCGCCAGGGTCAAAGTTGCTGGCTGCTACCTTCACCCGGTATGTTGTCCCCTGGGTGCGGACGCTAAGGCTGGAGAAAAGGTATCTACCGCTGCTGTCGGTATAAACCTCACCTAACTTGTCACCATCGTTTCCGTTGTTTTTAACGGCGTAGAGTTCCATCAGCACCCCTTCGATACCTGTTTCCCCGGGGTCCTGGCTACCGTCGGCGTCCAGGTCATACCAGACCCAGTCACCCACCACTCCCGGGTTATCCATGCGGTCTATCCAATAGCCGAAATCAGCGGTCTGGTTAGAGGGAGAGCCGGCAGTCAGGGTTACGGCATAGGCTTCTCTCTTGCTGTAGTTGTCTGCGGTGGGATCGGTAGTGGGGTCCTGGGGGAGGGGGTCGGTGGCGGAGTCGTAGTAATAGAGACTCTTACGGTAGTCCGTCAGTACGTTATTTAAATCGCTGACCACCACCAGGTAGTCGTCCAGGGCCAGGCCATTGAACTGGTAAGTACCGTCAGCGGCAGTGGTTGTTGTGGCGATTATCCGTTCACCCGTATCCCACACGCCATCACCGTCGGTGTCCTCGATAAGATTAATAGTGACATCCCCAATGCCGGTATCGGTGGTTTTGGCAGCTTCATACAGACCGTGGCCGGAATCCGGCGGCTCACCAGCCAGCGGCGGTCTCCCGGCTTTGTCTTGTTCAAGCCATACCTGGTTGCCGATGGAACCAAGGCTGGCATTGTTATAACCAAAGTCAGCGCTGACAAATTTATCACCGGCTGCCAACCGGATTACCCGCGAAGGGTCCACACTGCTGTGGGGACCACTGGTCAGGTTGTAGCCGCTTAAAACACCGCCGGTGTCAGTTACGTCTACCTTGTAGTCCCCGGGCTCTACGTTTATAAAGTGGTAGAAGCCGTCGGCCGTGGTAGTGGTAGTGGCGATCACGTCGTCCCAGATGTAATCGCCGTCCAGGTCGGCCAGCAGATCGATGGTTACGCCGCCGATACCCGGCTCACCCAGGTCCTGGATACCGTCGTTGTCCGCATCGGACCAGACAAAGTCACCGATAACCGCTTTAGTGGTATCGGTGTGGGCGTAGCCAAAGTCGGCATCCAGGTATTCTCCGCCATAATCTATGGTAATGGAACCGTGGGGGTCCGTGCTGCCCGTGGTCAGCGAGTAACCGGTTAACATACCATTGGTATCGGTTACATCCACTATATAGTTTCCCACCCCCACATCAAGAAATGCGTAGTAACCGCTAAGATCGGTGCTGGTGGTTTCAATTACCGAACCATCCGCGGGGTTGCCGTCACCATTGGGATCGGTGTAAAGGGCCAGCGTGACATTGGGAATACCCGGCTCGTTAAAATCCTGGACGCCGTCCCGGTTGATATCCTGCCAGATATAATTTCCGATCACCCCGGGTTCCGGGAATGCCGTCACCGGGCTGGAACTCTTACTGGGTGAAGCGTGCAGCTCAACCGGGTTAGTGGCAATTCCTTGGTAAACCCCGAGACAACTGCAGCCTGTACATTGTTTAGCAAATACCGTGCGCTCGATGCGCATTTCCCAGATCAAGCTGTACTCCCAACTGCTGCAGGAGGCAACTGGAATATAGTTGGGCTCATCCTGCCAGGCCGGCGAGTCAACGAGTAAGTCGGTACCACCGCAGTTGCAAGTGCCGCCGCTGCAGTAACCGGTGTCATTGAGGTTGGCATCTAAGGAGGTGTCATAGATCATGTCGGTCCAATCACCGCCGTTAATGTACAATCGTTCGGAATCTTCATCCGCTCCGTTATAGACTGCCTGGTATCCCGAGGGTGTCGAGTAACCCGGTCCGTCAAGCAAGTCCATGGTAACGTCCAGCACCACCTCGCCGCAGTCATTCTCCAGGTCCAGGCGCTGCTTATCGCTCTCGTGCAGGTCGAAAAACGTATGACCGGTTGAACCCCAAGAACTGTGCTTGTTAGCACCGTAACTGGCGTCGTTAAAGCCCCGATCAATGACCCAGGCAATATAGACGTAAGTAGGGTCAATACTGGTGTCGTCAATGATATACAGGATAGCATTGGCATTGAGATAAAAACCGGAGTAACTGTAACTTTTACCGTGGCTTTTATAGACATCGTCCAACCAGCCGTCCAGGTTCGGCGGCGCCTGGCCAAAGACCGGCATGGCGCCGCCTGCCAGTATCGAGATAATCCCAAAAAATATCACAACTAATATTTTAAAACACTTATCCTTTGCTTTCATTTTTTTGCCTCCTTACCTATACCTATATAATAATAACTCATTTTTTGAAAAAATCAAAGAAAAATTCGCAATAGAGTGAAAAAGGGGGTGATCACTCTCTGCCAGGCAGCATCATATTGATTCTTCATTCCTGGCAGCATTCTATTATGTACGTTATTGCGCTTATTACATTCCCTTTTAGCAGTATACGCTTCTGAAGAGAGGCTTAACCTCTCAATTATAATATAATCAATTCAAAAATTCAAC
The DNA here is from genome assembly GCA_020355945.1 of Candidatus Aminicenantota bacterium. The sequence continues at coordinate 5,353,397 of CP070627.1, forward strand.
TAATTTTTTTGATTTTCAGTCATTTTGATTTTGATACACCCGTCTGCCGCGCGGCCACCGCAACTATCTCTCAAGAGGGGACTTACTGGCCTCTGTACTTTATCACTTACCTGAGCTATGAAATGGGTGGTGAGGGTAGTGGGAGAGGAGTGGCCCGCAGGTCCAGGTATGTCAAAATAAGAATTACCGGGCAACTGGACCATCAAGTTGAAAAAGTTTGTCATTTATGTTATTTCTCTTAGGAAACAGTTCGTAATGAAACGAGATTTTTTTTTAAGTTTTATTAAATGTGCGGCTGAAAAAAACAGGAGATTTTTTTAAGCAATGGGCTGTGTGGAAAACGAAAAAGATGTGCTTTGTCTTTCCGGACCGGCAGTAATGGAACTGATCCAGGCGGTTCATGAGAAGGGAGCGGCTTTCCGCTTCAAAGCCACCGGTTACAGCATGACCCCTTCCATCCGCAATAATGATGTGATTACCATTTCTCCTTTAAAAAAAATTCCACCCTCTGTAGGCGAAGTGGTGGCGTTTCGCCATCTGCAGACAGGCCGCTTGATGATTCACCGGGTGGTGCGAAAAAAACAAGGCTCTTTTTTCATTAAAGGTGACAGGCTCCGCCAGATGGATGGTAACATTCCCCTGGAAAACATCCTGGGGGTGATCACCCGTGTAGAACGTGGGGGCCAAACTGTTTTTTGGCCGGATCGGTTCCGCCATCCCCTTTGGACAAAACTTTACTTCAAGGGGCTCCTGTCCTGGCTGAACGTACGGCGTGGCCTTAAGGCCGTACGTCGGCGGATTGTCAGGGCTTTAAAGAATTAGGCCCCAAATTTGCCCGGGATAGGGTTGTGGTCACTTTGGGGGTACTTTTCAATGATCCGGGTCATAAAAGCGGTGACATCAATACTATCTGCCAGTAACCCGGCCCGTTTTTTTTGCCACGTCTCTTTATTTTGTGTCTTTAATAATTCGACCCCCCTGGCAATGGACCTTTCCTGGTCGGTCAAATGATCGGAAAAATTAAACACCAACCCGTATTTTTGTTCCAATTCATCGGTATAGCCGCGGCCTTTTTTGTCGATAAAAACGGACGGGATTCCGAGGACAGCGCCTTCCGATGCCATTGTTGCACTCTCCCCATAGATAAGTGCCGCATAAGAAAGCACATCGTGCATCTTCTCGGGAGGAATTTTAAGCTCATACTTTTTAAGATCATCAGGCAGCTCTTCTTCCGATGAAATAAATACCCTGGCAAATTTATCGAACTCTTTCACCGCTTTTAGCTTCATTTTCCGGCTCATTCCTTTATAGCCGGTATCATGAACGGCATGGTGGGATACGAAACGCAGGAGAACATAAGGCTCCTCTTTTTTTACTTTAAGTAAATCCAAAACCGCTGTGTCAGGGCTGAAATACCCCGGATGAAGATAAGCCAATTCAAAAACCCCTTTAAAGGTAATTTTTTTTTTGCCCGGTAATTTCCTTTTATAACATTCCGGTACCACAATCACATCGGTAAAGGGTTGGGAAAGCCGTATACTCAGATTTTCCTTTTCAGTATCATGAAACCCGATCACGGGTTTTCCCAGGAGTTTCCCGGCATGTGCGGCAAAAGGCAAAAAAAAGCTTATCATCATATCTGGATTAACTTTTTTTGCCACCTTGAAAATCCTGTAATCGTTTCTTAATAAGGAATAAATCTTGCCCAACTTGGATGGCAAATTTTTACCCGTAGAGAAATAATGCACCCCGAATTCTTCCAGGAGATTCAGGGTTACATCCTTATCCCTTGCAGTAATAACAACTTCATGGTTCTTCTCCATTAAGTTTCGAATAACATGCTTAAAGCAGTGAAAATGGAAAGGATGTCCGATATCGAATAGGTATTTCATTTTTAAATCCGCTGGCTAAACTCTATCATTTTCCAGGTTTCCAGTCAAGATATTTTTGCCTCCGGCGGCCAGGGGCCCCTCGGCGAGGGGAGCCTATATGCTGCGCAACTCGTTTGTGTCGATTTTCATTCGTTTCCGGGTGAGGGCGCGATATGCTGCGCAATTCGTTTGAATTGGTTCTCATCTTCCCACTTTCCCATCTTCCCAACTTCTCAGCTTCTCTCTTTTCACCCCCCCGCAAAAACTTTTAATTGATTTCATTCGTCTCCGGGTGAGGCTTGCATCATGATTGCCTGGCACCCAAACCCGACCGGAAAAGCCGGGAAACCAGGTTGAAAAACAACCGCAGCGGCCGGACCAGGTAATAAAGAGGATACAAAATCCCAGGTAACGGAATTGCCAACCAATCCAGGGGGGTTGGAGTAAAAATAAAATGAATCAAATACGTTATCCTGAAACCAAAAGAATCCAGGGATTTTAACATGGCCGGGATTTCATAGTACTTGCCAATCTCCGCTTTTTCATCGCTAAATAACCGGTGCAAATATTTAGAAGCCAACTTCCCGGCTTTGCGGTCTTTTTGAGCCGATTCAAGAATCTCCTCCGGCAGTACCACTCCGCAAATGTGTCGAGACAGCCGCAGCCCTACCCGGACCATACGTAAACAGCCGATCTCTTCGGCATCTGAAACCAGGGTTTTCCAGTTAAGGTCGGGATGACGGGAAATGAGACCGCCAATGTCCGCCATAATCCGCAGCGAATTCCAGCGATCTTTAGTACCGTGGACACAAAGTGCGATAAGCGAATGTTCCGGCGAAAGAGTGGCTGCCTTCCGGAAAAGAATCTCGACAGTGCATCGATTCCGCCAGGTTTTTTCTTTTAAACTGATTCTCTTCGAACCCTGGCTAATCTGGTGGTGAAAATCAATGACGATGAAGTCCTGGCTGAATTGGAAATCCCTGCGAAACCTCATCCAGCACCGTTTCATTCGCTGGGTGAGAGTAAAATTACTGCGGTAACCGGCCGCGGTTAACACATCATAAATTTTGCAAAAATCCCCGGTATGAACCAATAAATCCAGGTCCTCGAAAGTGCGGAGAGAGAGGTCTTCATAAGCCTGGACAGCCAGGGCAGGACCTTTAAACGCAATAACCTCGATACCATCCCCGGACAGGAGTTCGATGACCCGGTGCAAAACCTGGGCCAACCTGATATTACGCAGGGCATTGTGCTTGTAAATAGACTTTATTTGGGCCATCTCTTCTTGCGGCACCAGGGATTCATCCAATTTCTTTAATTGTATATAGAGTAAAGGCAGCACTTTGTGATACAAGGCAATTTCCTTTAATTTTGTCCAGTCGATTTCTTTTTTTAATATTTCCGCAAAAGGAATTTCCCGGCTTTCTCCTCCTCCAATAGACCCTAGAAGGATTTCCATTTCAGGGGTCACGGCCGGGATTTTTTTCCCCTTTTCTCTCATATCCTCTTTATTATTTCTTGTTCTTCCGGTGCACTGCTTTTTCCCAAGGTTTGATCGGCAATTAAGGAACGGTAATAAGCATTATTCTCCAGCAATTCCTTGTGGTTACCCACGGCCACCAGCCGCTTTTCATTTAACAGTAAAATGCGCTTTGCATTTTCAATCGTTGACAGCCGGTGTGCCACCACAAAGAGGGTTTTGCCTTGAACCAGTCCGGGTAAGGCATTGAAGATGGAGTGTTCCATCAGGCTGTCCAGGGCTGAAAAGGGCTCGTCCAGGACCAGGATATCCGGTTCCTTGATCAGGGCCCTGGCCAGGGAAAGACGCTGTCTTTGACCTTCGGAGAGATTAATGCCCCGTTCCCCCAATTCTTCGTGGTAGCCCCGGTCCAGGCCCATGATGAAATCGTGGATTCCTGCTGTTTTTGCGGCCTGGATCACCCTTTCCTCGTCAGCCTCCGGGTTACCGTAGCGCAGGTTTTCCATAATCGTACCGGAAAGCAGCAGCGGATTTTGTGAAATATAGCCAATGCGCTGCCGCAGGGAACTTAACCGGTAATCTGACTGCGGCACCCCATCAAAGTAGATTTGGCCGCTGCGGGGTTGGTAAAATCCCAGTATAAGACTCAGCAGTGTGGTTTTGCCAACTCCGCTGGGCCCTACCACAGCGATCCACTCCCCTGGCGCAGCACGAAAACTGACATCTTCCAGTACCATGTCCCGGCCATCGTAAGAGAAAGAGACATTGTCGAATTCGATCTCCCCTGAAAGCCGGTCAACGCATTTGCCGGTGTCCGGGTTTTCTTCAGGGACGATTTCAAAGAGCGCCGACACCCGTTCCAGGGCAGCCAGGGCATTTTGCAGGCTCAAATTGGCATTGGCCAGGAATTGCGCAGGGCCGAATACATATCCGATGTAAGCCAGGAACGCCAGCAGGGAACCCAAACTCCATTGTCCCATTATCACCCAATAGGCGCCTGCTGCCATAACCACCAGGCGGGCGATTTCAGGCATCAACCCGATAGCCAGGCTGGCCGCTGAATTGATCGTGACCCGTTCCATCCCGATTTGAAACGCACCTCGTAACTGGGACATCATGTGTTTTACCGTGCGCTTTTCCGATGAAAAGGCCTTAATCAGCGAAGTAGTGGACAGGGATTCTTGCATGGTACGGCTCACATTGGCCTGCTGTTCCATACCGTGGTGACTCAGGACGCGAATCTTCCGGGCAAAAAACCGAACACACATTACCAGGGCAGGAAGGACAATGAGAACCACGACAGCCAATTGCCATTTCAGGTAAAAAAGCAGGGCAACTCCGCCCAAAAAGCGCAAGCAAGAGCTGATAATATAGACAAGGGTGCTGGAGAAAAACCAGCGCAGCCCATTAACATCCCCCAGCAGGCGCGACATCAGGTAGCCCACTTCTTTGGAATCGAAAAAGGATTTGGGGAAGTGGAGGGTCCTGTCCAGCAAATGGTGCTGGATATCCAGTACCACCTCCTGTTCGAATCGAGTAAAATAGAATTTTTGCAAAGCATCGGCCAGCATGCCGGCCAACTTAAGCCCGGCCAGCAGCAGTACTGCCCCGGTCAGCAGGACCAATTGACGGTCAAGGATGACTTTATCCACCAGGTAACGGGTAATGAGGGGAATCGGTAAACCCAGGATAGAGGTTAGAATAATAAGAATTGCGCCCACCCCACCCTTGCGCCAATGCCGCAAAACATAAGGTTTGAGATTCTTCAGATTCCTCTTTGTACTGGAATATCCCTTTTTTCCTGAAATGGGGTCCTCCGGTTGTTTTCTGGCCAGGGCATTTTTTAAATAAGATATCCAGGAAATCATTTTTATACTATTATACACTGAAACCAGGAGATTATCTACAGGTAATCATTGTTATCTTCGCTTATTGAGGAGTGGAGGACAGTCGTGCCAGCCTGGCACGGAATTCTATTAAAAACTGTC
>CP070627.1:5358835-5364740 GCA_020355945.1 Candidatus Aminicenantota bacterium
TTAATAAAAAGTTTTTGCGGGGGGTCCAGGGGGGCAGTTTTTTCAAAAAGCGCCCCCCTGGCCGCCGGAGGCTAAAAATAAGGAGGAACAATGAGTCAGGAATCGCAATCTCGCAGGTACGAGGAGAATTACGCGATTTTAGAGAGAATTACCGAATCGTTAAATAAAGATGAAGTAGGTATTGACGACCTGGTGGAAAAAACCAGGGAAGCACTGGATGCTGCCCGTACCTGTATGGAAATATTAAATAAACAGAAAGGGGAGTTCAAAAAACTGGAAACCGAATTTTCTCAACTGCTGCAGCGTTCGGCAGAACCAGGAGAACCCCCGCAAGAAAAGGAAAACGGCAATGCCAGCGAAGATGAAGAAAAAATCGGTGAAGATGATCCATTTTAAAAAGCAGAGCGCAAAGCGCAGAGCGCCAGGCAAAGATGAACAACGCTTCGCGCTATGCTCTATGCGCTGTGCGCCACAAGGGAGGTAACCAAATGAAAAAATTATTGACACTCATTATTGTCCCTTACCTGGTGATAATTGGTATCGCTTTTTATATTTTTTTCGGTCCGGGTATTTTCACCGGGTTTGAAACCCTAAAATGGAAAGACATTGAAATCAATGCACCTAAAAATTACAATGTCAAATCCTACGAAAGAGAAGGATGGGAGGTGTATTCCATGCAAAAGTTGTTCGAACAGGTAAGAATAGCCCGGAAATCACCTGCCGTTGATGTTACGGGTTTCCCAAAACACAAACACTCCGGGAAAGTAATCTATCAATTTTCACCAGGTCCTGGGAGTATCTATTATATCTCCAGGGTTCGAAAAACCCATGAGGTGGTTTTCGCTAAGAATATAGATGACGTGACCCTCTATTTCCGTATAGCTACCGCATCGGTTTTTTCCGGCACTCATGTCCTGGATAAAATGATGGCCAATTGTTTTTATAAAGACCAAAAAATAGCCATTCCCAAACCCTCTGTTCCTTTAGGCGCTTATCTCACTGATCTCATTTTTTTTGGTGGGATGATCGTGCCTCTCTTCATTATCATACTGGTTTTTTCCTTATCCGCTAAAAAGCCTTCTTCAGAGTATTTTACCGGGGATCCCATTTATCTTGAAGAGAATAACGTTTATTTCTCACGTGTTAAGAGATTCCAGCGAAAGAACAGTTTTTGTTATTTGGTGTTAACCAGCGCGCGGCTGATGATTTTTACTTTCGGAAGACCCCTATTGGAAATCCGGCTCCACGAAGAAAAACCGCACATCAAATTTGAAGGTAAAAAAATCATTATCCGGAGGGCTAATGAAAAACTTGTATTAAGACCTTCGAACATTGACCAATGGAAAGATGCCCTGGCCCCGTATTTAAATTAGCACGGCGCAAAACACAAGGCACATGATCTAAGGAGACAAAAACCAATGAAAGACAACACACTGCAAAAGCGAATTTTAGGGAACAGGCATGCCTGTTCCGAAGAACCCAAACCCATGGAATTTGAAGGAATACCCTTTGAAGTGATTCGAAGGCGAGTTAAATATTCCCGCGTTGAATTCAAAACCCCAGGTCTGCGAGTAATTGTACCCCGGGGGATCAGCCCGTTAAAAGTCCTGGAAGATAACAAGCACTCCATCTTAAAAAAATACTATAAATTAATCTACCAGATGGAAACCGCTCGAAAAATACCAATGACAGACTGGACAGAGGAGGAATTTAACACCATTGTTTCCGGATATGTGGCCCGGTATTGCAAACAGTTAAAGGTCAAAACCCCGACGATCAAATTCAGGAAAATGAAGCGCAGGTGGGGGAGCTGCCGCAGCAGCGGTATTATTACCTTGAATGTCTTTTTGCAGTTCGTACCCGAACATTTGATTGCTTATATTATTTATCACGAACTGGCCCACATGATTGTTCGAGGCCACAATCGAAAATTTAAAGCCATTATCGCTAAAGAATTCCCCAATTACCGCCAATTAGATAAAAAATTAAATCTATACGGCCTAAAACTCTTGTCTTGAGCTTGCCTCCGGCGGCCAGGGGGGGCGCTTTTTGAAAAAACTGCCCCCCCTGGACCCCCCTGCAAAAACTTTTGATTATTTTTTCTCTGTGACCTCTGTGTCCTCTGTGGCTAAAAAACTAAAAAGCCTCTTAATTTCTTCTGCCCACAGGTTTTCATCAATGGTTTCCAGGATCAAGGGCATATTATCCAGCCGGGGGTCTTGCATAATGATTTTAAACGTATCCCATCCTAACTCACCTTTTCCCAGGCTGTGGTGACGGTCTTTCCGACTGCCCAATTCCACTTTTGCATCATTCAAATGCATTCCTTTCAAATATTTAAATCCTACGATCTCATCGAACTTTTTCATGGTTTTTTCATAGGTATCAGGCGTGCGAATATCATAACCGGCACCAAAAGTATGGCAGGTATCCAGGCACACGCCGATACGACGTTTATCTTCTACCATATCAATGAGTGCAGCCAGGTGTTCAAACCGGTAGCCTACATCCCCTCCCTGGCCAGCAGTATTTTCAATTACGGCTGTCACATCTTTGGTGGCTTCCAAAGACATATTGATACTTTCAGCGATTAGCTTCAAACAATCTTCGTCTGACATCATTTTTTTATGGCTTCCCGGGTGGAAATTCAGGTATTTTAATCCCAGTTGCTGGCAGCGTTTTAATTCATCGATAAAGGCGCTGCGGGACCTTTCCAGTTTTTCTTTTTCCGGGGCTCCCAGGTTAATCAAGTAGGTATCATGGGGAAGGATATAATTGGCTGAATAATTTTCTTTTTGGCAGAATTCTTTAAATTTATTGATCTCTTCCTCGGTTAGAGGAGGTGCTTTCCATTGTCTTTGGTTTTTAGTAAACAGGGCAAAGGCAGTGGCCCCGATTTTTTTTGCATTCAGTGGTGCGTTAAACACCCCGCCTGAAGAACTCACATGAGCGCCTACATATTTCATTGCTTCACCTCGATATTGGATTTTGCAAAGCGTTTCAATTTTAAGAAGTCTAATTATACCAGATATGCCTCTAAAATACACCTTTGTTGGACCATGCAATGCTGTTGACTTAGGGATTAATAAAAAGTTTTTGCAGAGAGTGGCGGGTCCAGGGGGGCAGTTTTTTCAAAAAGCCCCCCCCTGGCCGTAGGCTTTTAATTTTTTCAAAAATATAGTATCATTGTATATTAGCAAAAAGGAGTTGTTTTATGATCGTTCGACTTTTGATTCTTCTTTTGATTGCTTTTATCTGTGGTTCCATTGGAGCCAGTCTCGCAGGAGCATCGAAAAAAGGTTGTTTAACCAGTATTGCCCTGGGATTTATTGGTGCATTGATAGGCAGTTGGCTAAGCCGCCATCTGCAAATGGGAGAAATCCTATCTGTTCAAGGTATTCCTATTGTATGGTCTATTATCGGTTCAGCCCTGTTTGTAGCTATTATCAATCTAATCTCCGGGGAACGTTCTCGTGATAAAGATTAAAACATAAATCGTGTCGGAGGAAATCGCATGCGAAAAATGAAAACCTTTCTGTTTATAGGTACATTTTTTTTATTTGTTATTGGGCAACTGCAAATGCCTGCTGAGGGATCGGGCGGAAATCTCACCCCGGAAGGACTCTGGAAAACCATTGACGACAAAACCGGCGAAGTCAAATCGATTGTAAAAATCTGGGCAGCCCAGGACGGAACTTTAAAAGGCCGCATTGAAAAAATCTTTCCCAAGCCCGATGAAGACCCTAATCCCAAATGTGATAAATGCAAAGGAGACAAAAAAGATCAACCTATCCTGGCCATGGAGTTTTTGTGGGGATTTAAAGGAGCCGGTATCAAATGGAAAAACGGGAAAATTCTCGACCCTGAAAACGGTAAAATCTACAATTGTCAATTAGAAGTGATTGAAAATGGCCAAAAATTAAAAGTATTCGGCTATATCAGGATTATTTTTAAGATTGGCAGAAGCCAGACCTGGCTAAGGCAAGAAAAGCTTTAAACAAATTCCAAATCACAAACGAAAAGGTCCACAGATTACACAGATTACACGGATTCTTGTGTTTTTCCTTCGTGTCTCTTTGTGTAACTTCGTGGCTAATTTTTTAGTTATTTTCATGGTAGTTCCTCATGATGCTGCCGCCTCGCCCGGAGACCAATGAAAATTATAAATGCTGAAAAAAGAGTTGACAATCGGCTCAAATCTATACATTATTTTTAATAGAGCATGGAGCATACGTATTTAGATATATATCCCAGTCAGCGCATAGCCAGGCAGTTGAACGAAGAGGACCCGGCATGCCAATTTATTCAAAAAACGATTTCTGACGTCAAAGCATATATAGAAATAATGGAAGATGAAGAGGTCCAATATTTTAAGGTGCGGGAAGGTGAGAAAATAGGCGCTAGTGAGACCTATAAATTTTTTCGCAGCCATGAACGCACCAGGAATACCAAATTTATTCTCCAGTATCTCACCACTTTTCTTGCAAAACTTCCTTTAGAAAAAGACATAGAACTAGAAGGCAGGACAGTCGATCCCTTTAAGCAATTAAAATCCTTTACTCTTTTCAACATCAATCTTATCAAAGATAAAGATGTAAATGCAGCAATTTTAAGGGAGCATGAGAAGCTGGGGTTATTGACAGATACCAATCTCTGGTATTACCGGGGGCAGATCGACAAAAGTCACAAAATGCTTCGAGAAGTGGTGGAAAGTGTAAAATCAGCTACAGTCCCGGACTACCATAAATTATTTTCAACTCTTCAGCGTCTCAGCACTTTTTGGTTTTCAGTCAGGAATGAAGAGATCAAGCGTGTGAGAAAAAGTGACCTTTACATTTACAAATTAGCCCGTTACTTACTGGAAAAGTACAGGTCTTAGGCAATTGTACGAGATGCATGGGGCATGGGGCATGGAGCATGGAGCATGGAGATATGAGTTTTTATTATTTGGCTATATATCTTCCGATGGCTTGAGCTAAAGCAGAAATTGCGCGGGTTTGCATCCATAGTTTTCCCGGGCCTGTATAATGGCACACCAGGCCTTCGCCGGAAGCCAGGGTAGAGAACAGTCCTTTAGCAGCCTTTTTGACTTTATACTGGACAGATTCTTCAAAGGCTATGATGTGGTTTGTATCCACGATATAGAGTTCGCCTGGGGCCAGGACTTTTTCATAAACAGCGCCGTAGGAATTAAGGAAAACAATGCCTGTACCTGAAATTTTTTGCAGGAACAGGCCTTCGCCTGAGATCATGGCTTTAAAAGAGCCTTTAGTAGAGAGTTGCAGGTTGGGGCTGCCGGCCAGGTAGGCGCCGCCTTCGGCGTAGATCGTATTCCCGGTGAGTTCCATTTTCAAGACGTCGCCCAGCACGCTGGGAGCCAGGACCAGTTCGCCGTCGCCGGTTTCTGCGGTAAACAAAGAAGCGAAAAAGCTTTCGCCGCCCACAGCAGCTTTAATTGAGCCCATAAAGCCTTTACCTGTGGTTTTAGCTTGCAGTGTAAGGGTAGGGGACATAGAGACCATAGCGCCTGCTTCGGCGCGGAATTGTTCTCCTTGTCTCAGGTTAATACGAATGATGGTAAACACGGGACCGTGTTCGATTTTATATTCCATAATATTCCTCCATTTAAGTTGTTTTTTCACGAAGACATGGAAGTGTGGGGCAAATTTTTTTTGCCTTTGAAAGTCTTCGGGAGAGGATAATTATAGAAAAAGCAAAAAATTTTTGCAATTATTTTTGAAAAAAATTTTCGTTTTTGGTTTTAGCCACAGAGGGCACAGAGGGCACAGAGGAAAAATAGGAAGCTGGGAAAAAGAGGGAAGCTGGGAAGCTGGGAAGATAGAGAGATAGGAAGACGGAAGGTGGAAGGGTATTTTTAATGAGAAGTTTTTGCAGGGGGTCCAGG
>CP070627.1:5364840-5382188 GCA_020355945.1 Candidatus Aminicenantota bacterium
ACGTCCGGCAAAGTTTAAAGGGACAGGCAAGAAAACAGAAAACCAACATTCTTGTCTGTCCCTTTTCTGCCATGCAAATCAATTGAAATTCATTTATATTTTATGTTAAAATAAGAAAATAAGAAGGTATGGAGGTAATATGAGACGAAAAATATTTTGGCTTGTTTGCGCTTTTGTTTTGGTTACATTGGTCTTCCGGATCAATGTCCCGGGGGTAGACCATGTTCATTGGGGCTCGAAAAACAACCCGTTGGATGGGCTGACAGTAACATGGCGTGGGGAGTCCAAATACTGCATGATAAAATGGGGATATAAACCATCGTATGAGAAGGGGGAATACAAGAGAAAAGGTCGAAAGGAAATCCGGTCCCATAAGCATTACCTGTATGATTATACGTTCCCGGCAGCGGAACCGTCAGCCACCATTCATATGTCTTTCCGGGAATGCAAAAAAAAGAAACCCATTGATCATTGGAGCAGAGATTATACATTCAAAACATCAGTAAGTGTGAATTCGGAGAGCTTTACATTTATCGCTGGTGGAGACAGTAGGGGCAACCCCTTTAAAATGAAGGATTGGGGCAGAATGGCCGGAATCCTTGATAACACTCACGCGGACTTTTACCTGTATACGGGGGATCTGATCTATATGGGAGGGTTGAAAAAGATGTGGGAAAAATGGTATAAAGAAGGAGAAGATTTTATCTCTCGACATCTTATTTATCACTCCATTGGAAACCATGAAACCATCCTGGACCCCAAAGTAAAACATTATCTTAACCAATTTGTACTTCCCCGAAATGGAAATTCAACCGAACGTTACTATTCGTTTGAATTTGGAAATGCGGTCTTCATCATATTGGATACGGAATTCAACCGGGGAGTGTTTTACAGTAAAAAAAGGAAAAAAAAACTGGTCATGCAAACGGAATGGCTGAAGAAAGAGATCAAAAAATACAGGTGTGAAAATGGTGGCCACACTGGTGTTGAAAATTACAAAGAATGGGTGATTGTTGCCTTTCACCGACCGTTTTTTACCATTGATTACCATATGGGAGAGATGACCAAAAAAATAAATAAATACGATTACCTGGAAAATTGGTGGAAGAATATATTTGATAAATACGGTATAGATGTGATTATCAACGGTCATACTCACTGCTATATGAAGGCTGTCCCCCTCCTGGTGGTGGGAAATGGCAAAGACGGCGGTGATTTAACGTTTAACAAAAAAGGACTGCCAAATACACCGGCCAAACAGGTAAAATACGGGAATAAACCGGGTCAAGGGAGGTTGCAGGTGGTCACCGGCGGTTACGGTGTACCCTTAAAAAAAGGGGATGAGTTGATGCACAAAGATGAATGGTATGTGGACAATTATAAATCGGAATTTCACTATTGTATTTTTACTATTAATGGCAAAAAATTAACCATGGAAGTGCGAAACATCGATAATAACCTCATCGATTCCGTAACAATCACCCATTAAGAATTAATTTTGCCTCCGCTGGCCAGGAATAAAAGGAACAGGCAAAATATTACTTTTCCTTTAAAGAAGGTTTCGGGTGATATAGAAAATTTATTACTTAAAAATTTACAAAAAATTGATAAAAAGTTGACAAATCCGTTTACTTATATTAATATAATTGGTGTAGGAGATAAATAATGAACCCGCTAGATGTACTAAAGCAAGAAGAAAAATTTTTCTCTGGTAATGCCTTTAATATCAGGTCCCTTAGTAAGGTGTACGGTATAAAAAAAGTTGAAATGTCAAAGCTTTTAGACTGTAAGCGGCAGCAGGTTAATACCATCTTTACCAAATCGTTTTACTTACCGAGATCAGAATCCATTCGAAAAAAGCTTATGGATATGATTAAGATATATTCCATTTTGAGAGTATTGTTAAAAACACCGGATTCTGATGAAGGGAAAAAAGAGTTGGAGGAAAAAATTTTTCAATGGTTCAGAATTCCCAATCCTGCCTTCCCGGATGCCAAAAGCCCGTTTGAACTGGTTTCAGAAGGAAACGGTAACATCGTCATTCGTTCTCTCATGGATGAACTGCACGGGGCAACCAGTTGAGTTTTAATATAATAGATTTTAAATCCGCGCTTAATTCTCATAAGGGAACTATTCTTTCCGGGCAGGTAGCCTATCGGTATGTCAATTCAGCACTCTTCACAAAAAAAATGATAAGAAACCCTTTAAATTGTGCTTATTCTTACATAAGAGGCTATCGATTCAATTTTCCATACGCTTTTCCCGCTTTATACTTATCTTTTTCAGATTTTGTTGCCACACTAGAAGCAGGGCAGAAACCAAGTTCTCTCTCAACTATTTTTGATAACCGAGAAAAGGAACCTGGCATCATTTATTCAGTTAAAATCTCAGGTCGTTTTGCCAATCTTGTACAAGAAAAAAGTCTAAACGATCTCTACTTAAATAAAAATCATCCCGAATACCTTATTTCAACTCACGAATGGGAAGAATGGGCAAGAGATGGGAAGACTGCCATTACACATCAAATCGGTCAGGCTATATACGATGCAGGCTTCGATGGTCTCATCTACTTTTCATTCCCGGCTTGGGAACTGCGTTTCGGATATAAACCAGATATGATAAGTAATATTTGTATTTTTATGTCACAAGAGAATCCAAATCGTCCTAAAAATGATTCCTGTTCTTTAGAACTTTTTGAGCAAGATCATTTTACTGAAAAATTAACAAGTTGAAAACCAGTCATCCAGTTTGAGAGCTTGAATGCCTCTGTCCCCTTAAATTAGAAACACCTACCCAGGGCAGCTTTCAATCTGCTTGAAGCAGATTTTAACCTGCTCTGAACAGCTATCTACCTACACAGGGGCCTCTTTTTACTAATACTTCACAAAAGTGTGCAAAAAAACAAGCTTTTTGCTCGTACGATGTCTCATGCCACATACCTGCACCATTTTGGGCTGCGGGTGCCGCCCACTTTTTGTAAAAACCACCCCCCGCTAGCCATGAACCAAAGGAATGTTCAATTTTTTACAAATTTCAGGCAATTAATAACTTGATTTTTTGCTGTAATTGTGCTATTAATATTCCGTAAGTATACTGTAACATTAAAATGCAGAATTACCTAAACGTGAATAACAAAAGGTCAGTGAAAGGATGGATTTATATAATCCTTCTATGTTTAGGGTCCATTATCCATGCATCTCAAGGTGATTATTATTTACCTGAAGGATTTAAAGATTTTATGAATTACAGTACCAGGGAATTTCGCATTAGTCCCCAGAATTGGTCGATATTGCAGGACAAAGACGGCGTTATTTTTGTTGGTAACCAAGCCGGGTTAATGCAATATGATGGTGTTTCGTGGAATTGGTACGACATTCCCAACCAGACGGTTAAATCAATGACAATTGATGATTCGGGGAGGATTTATATTGGCGGAAGAGATGAAATCGGTTTCCTGGCACCGGATGAAAAAGGGGTGCTGCATTATCGGTCACTGCTGGAACATTTAGAAGATCGATGTAAAAATTTTTATAATGTCAGGAAAACCCATTGGACAAAGCAAGGGGTTTACTTTCAAAGCAGGAAATTTTTATTTCGGTGGGACGGTAGGGAGATGAAAGTATGGGAAGCAAAAGATCGCTTCTATTTGTCCTATCTCTGTAAAGGAAAATTATTTATTCGCCAGGCCAATACCGGTTTAATGCAAATAAAGAATGATCAATTAATATTGGTGCCCGGTGGTGAATTATTTATAGAGAAGAGCATATATATGATTGTTCCGTATGATCACAAACGGATGTTAATCGGTACGGGGGCTTATGGTTTTTATCTTTATAACGGCTCCACCCTGGAACCCTTTTCCACGAAAGCTGATTTATATTTGAAGAATAATAAACTATATCACGGTATTCGGCTGTCATCCGGGGATTTTGCGTTGGCCACATTGACGGGAGGACTGGCTATTATTGATTTCAAAGGCCGTTTGAAAGGTATTTTTAACAGTGTTTCCGGCCTACAGGATGACAATGTAAAGTATGTGTTTGAAGATTCCTGGGGTAATGTGTGGCTAGGGTTGGAGCGGGGCATTTCCAGGGTCGAATATTCATCTCCTTTTTCCTTTTATGATGCTCGCTCAGGCTTAAAGGGGCTGATTCTTTCTATAACAAAACACCGCAATGATTTGTATGCAGGAACCACCAGGGGCCTGTACAGGCTGCGGGGCAGCGGGGCATTCACACAAGTTCAATTGGTGAAAGGCCAATGCCGGTCCTTACTTTCCACCCAAAGAGCACTCCTGGCTGCCACCGAAGAAGGCGTGTTCCAGGTTGAAAACAATATTAAAAAGAGGATCGTAGAAAATTATTCTTATGTACTGCTCCGTTCTTCCAAAGACTCGA
The DNA here is from genome assembly GCA_020355945.1 of Candidatus Aminicenantota bacterium. Next base: position 5,369,238 of record CP070627.1, read on the forward strand.
ATCGTGTCTGGGTAGGAACCAGGAATGGCCTGGTTTCGTTATACCGGAATCAAAACAGCCTGAATGCAAGCTGGGAAAAAGAACATCATTTTATAGAGGTTGACCGGGAAATTTTCACTATCGTGGAAGACAAAAAGGGAAATTTATGGTTGGGAACATCAACCCAGGGCGTCTGGAAAGTGGAGTTCCCTGGAAACAAAATTATTAGCCGTCACGTTGTGAAGCAATACGGTGACAGGCATAAACTGCCTGCCGGGGAAATTAATGTGTTCCAGGCTGCCAATCATGTGATGTTTGCCACTATAAAAAAAGGAATTCTACGCTTTAATAGAAAGAACAACTGTTTTATCCCGGATTTCACCCTGGGTAAGGAATTTGCTGATGGTTCAAGGAGCGTGTTTCGTATCGTTGAAGACAGAAATAGAAACATCTGGTTCCACTCCAGGTATAGAAATTTCCAGGCCGTTCCAGGTTTGGACAATAACTTTACTATAGATAAAGATAGCTTCCAAAGGCTTCCTGATGCCCAGGTGAATATTATCTATCCGGATCCAGACGAAGAAGTGGTTTGGTTTGGAGGAACCAATGGCCTTATCCGATTCCATACCGGGAGGAAGAAGAGGCATAGCCAGGGTTTTCCGACTCTTATCCGCCAGATATTAGTAAATGGCAAACCCTTTACTTTTGACCGGCGCAGGGTGGATCAAAAGGTAGGGAGTACCTTTCCTGTCTTTACCTCCCGAGAAGGGAATATCAATTTCCAGTTTTCCTCTCCTTTTTTCGAGGGTGAAAATGAAAATCATTATCGCTGTATATTGGAAGGGAACGATTTACATTGGTCTCCCTGGACTCGTGAGACCAGGAGTGTTTATACTAACCTTGGACCCGGTGTATACACTTTCCGGGTGCGTGCTCGAAATGTATATGGCGATTTAGGGCGGGAAGCAACATTTCGATTCAGGGTTCTACCCCCCTGGTACAAGACCTGGTGGGCAATTGGGATTTATATACTGGCGGGAGGGGTGTTGATGTACCTGGGGGCAAAATGGAGGGTTCGAAACCTGGAAAAAGAAAAACAGCACCTGGAAAGTATTGTCAAGGACAGCACCAAAGAGCTCAAAGATAAAAATCGTCAATTGGAGAAACAGACTCGCCAGTTGAAGGACCAGGCTAGAAAGCTTGAGGAGATGGCAGCAGTGAAATCTCGTTTTTTTGCCAATATTTCCCATGAATTCCGTACCCCCCTAACCCTGATTAAAGGTCCTATCGAGCAGATGCAGGAAGACAAACGGGATAGTGAAGAGGCAAAGCAATTGGATGTAGTGCTGCGCAATGTACAGAAGCTGCTGATCCTGATCAACCAATTGCTAGACCTTTCAAGATTTGACAGCGGCAAATTAAAGTTAAATGCCGCTTATCAAAATATTATCCCCTTTATCAAGGGAATTATTGCAGCTTTTGATATAAAGGCAGTGCAAAAGAAGATTAAACTATCTTTTCTGAAAGAAACGAGTAATCTTTCTCTTTATTTTGATTGCGATAAAATAGAACAAATCGTGGGTAATCTCCTGGTGAATGCGTTGAAATTTACTCCCAGGGGAGGTAATGTGACGGTTTCGGTTAAGAGACGGAAATCAACGGAAAGCCGTGCCTCCAATGAAATGCTGGAACTCTCTATCAAGGATACGGGAGTAGGTATACCGAAAGAACAATTGCCCCATATCTTCGAACGATTCTACCGGGTAGAGAGACCTGATCACGGGGAATCACTGTTGGAAGGTACAGGGATCGGTTTGGCATTGACCAAAGAACTGGTGGAGTTGCACGGGGGGAGAATCGATGTGCACAGCGAGGAAGATGAAGGAACCGAATTTGTTATCCTGCTTCCTCTAGGGGATGCTCACCTTAAACCGGAAGAGATTGTAAATATTCCTAATGGAGAGACAAAACCAAAAGAAGCAGGTCAGATGGCGTCATCATTGCTGACGGTAACGAGGAAGGGAAGGAAAACCGGGAAAAAAGAAACAGGAGATGTCCCGGGAATAGGAGAAAGAAACGTCATCCTGGTGGTGGAAGATAATGTCGATATGTTGAATTTTATCAGTGGTTGCCTGAAGCCCTTTTACTCTGTGCTAAAGGCGGTAGACGGCAAAGAGGGTATTGAAAAAGCCAAAGATAACATCCCCGACCTGGTTATCAGTGATATTATGATGCCCAAAGTAGAAGGTGATGCATTGTGTCGGCAGTTAAAGAATGATATAGAGACCAGTCACATCCCGGTCATTCTTTTGACCGCCAGGGCATCGGAGGACAGTATTATCCGGGGCTATGAAACCGGCGCTGATGACTATATTGTCAAGCCCTTCAATAGACGGATACTACTCACCCGGATTAAGAATTTAATCGCCATGCGCCGTCAGTTGCAATTAAAAATCCAGGAGCAGCATTTGCAGATACCGGAGGGACTGTCGATTTCTCCTATGGATAAAGAATTCCTCGTGGAACTTCAATCAGCGATAGAAGCGAACATGACGGACCCTGAGTTTAACATGGAAAAATTACGCCGGAAGCTTTATATGGCTAAAACCTCTTTAACTAGAAAAGTAAAGGCCTTAACCGGCGAGACCCCCAATCAATATCTTCAATCCTGCCGCCTGGACCGAGCGGACCAGTTGTTAAAAGCAAAACAAGGAAATGTGACGGAAATTGCCTACAAAGTCGGTTTCTCCAGCAGTTCCTATTTTGCCCGCTGCTATAAAGCTAAATTTAACCGCCTGCCATCCACAACTAAACCCCAGGAATCCTGAGGTTTTATCTCGATTTGGTTCTATTTTGAAAATTTTTGGTCCAATATTGGTATCTTTTTGGGGAGACCTTTTTTAGAATAGTGATACAAACTAAAAAAGGAGGTTTGACAATGAGTGTTTTTAGTATTAGAGTTGGAAATGGATTTCGCGAAAGCGGCCGGGAATTGGTGGTTTATAGTAGCGGTGAAAAAAAGCACTACCTGGTTGAGCCAGGTGGTAAAAGGGTGCTTGAAATCCCTGATACATCCGGGAATGAGCCTAAGCACTATCTATTAATCGGTGTGTCACCCGGGGTCAGCAGGCTGCCCATGAGTAAAGTGTTACTTCCTGCTTTCGCCCAACTTACCTTTGTCCCGGCGGAAAGGATGAATGCCTCGATTTCCCGATCCGATTCCGGGGACTTTTTTAGGATTCCCGAGGGACCTTCCACCTGGCAGTTGCAGATCACGGCGCCGGTTAAAGGTTCTTCTACTGCATACGGCGACGGACCGGACAATGTCACCGTTGGAGAAGATGAAGACGGGGGATGATAAAATGGAAAACACGCGAGAGGGCCGAAAGGCCCTCTTGTTTTCTTATCCACCGGAAAATAATAAATGGAGCCGGGAACAAATGGAGAGTAGATAAAAATGTCAAAGGAAATTAAAATTATTGTAGAAAACAGGTTACTCATGGAAATGAGATATTTAAATGCGTATCGTTCCACTCGAAGTGCCCATATTATCAGCTATGACAGTGCCGCTACGCTGTTGTTGGGGGAGGCCAATACCGAGGATTATATTCAAATTTCCAGTCACAGCGGACCCAATCATCAAGTGTGGAGTGATTGTTTGATCAATATCCCTGCATGGGCCAATTTCGAGTTTTTGTCGGAGGGGAAGGTCACTCTTATCCATGAAAGAGACCGAACCGTTATTAAGATACCAAAAGGTCCCCCCACCTGGTTGTTGAAGATTATCCGTCCGGCAGATGCAGAGATTCGGCAAACTGAAGATTATATTACTGTCACCGATGACCGGGGCAAAATCAAGGAGGCATAGATGATTAAAGATAACACGCGATTAGAAGTCGATAAACCCCCTGGGGAGAAAAAAGAAGGGGCCATGACATCAGGGTGGAATGTGACGCTGCCGCCGCTCGCAGAAATTAAAGAACGCGTTAAACCGCAAAAACTGAAACCAGGAGAAACACCAATACGGCCGTGGCAGCCTGGGGTATTCCCGCAGTTCAGGACTGCGGTGGAAATGATACCCGGTAAATGGGACTGGAGGAATGTTAATAACCGGAATTGGGTTACTCCCATCCGCAACCAGGGGCCTTGCGGTGCGTGTGCCGCTTTTGCCGTAACAGCCGCTGTCGAATCGCACTTAATGATAGAAAAAAAAGATCCCAATCTAACTTTCGACCTTTCGGAAGCATCGCTGTTCTATACCGCCAACAGGCAGTGTGAGGAAAGTGATCCCACTTATGGATGGTATATTCAAGATGCACTTCAATTCCTGATGGAAGAGGGAATCTGTTTTGAAGATAATTTCCCTTTTAAGCCGGGGAATCAGCCAGCCATATTGACAAAAGGTACCAATCGTATTTATCGAATTTCCGGCTACGATACCACAGTTGACCCGCAGCAAATGAAACGATGGTTGGTGGAGGAAGGACCCTTGATTTCCATGTTTTCAGTCTACAATAATTTCAGGATGTTCTGGAGTGATGGTGCACCCGGGGTATATCGCCGGCCGGAAGGGGTAATGCTGGGTAACCATGCGGTGCTTGTAGTGGGGTACGATGACCATTCCGGTTGTTGGATATGTAAAAATAGTCATCCACGATGCCGGGGAAATGATGGTTTTTTTAGAATCGGTTATGGAACAACGGGAATCGATAACCGGATGTTCTTGATCCAGGATGTTTACCCCATGGATTTGCGTGAGGAGTATTGCTACGATCCCCGTGCGCTGAAAATTATCGACTCCGGCCCGCTGGGATGGCGGTTGACGGACAGGAAAAAAACATTAAAATACCTGGATAATGAAGAAGATGCCGTGAATGCTCTCCGCGTTGCCAGTAGATATATTTACCATGGGGCCATTGGTAAGAAAAACCAGCGACACGATTCCATGGATTATATCATCGAGTACTGGCGAGGGGACAGCGGTTTGGAATGGAAACCTTTAACCCGGATCGACAGCATTTTTTATGATCCTGGTAAAGTGGTGGCTTTTGACCGGGATGACGAGGGCTGGGAGCTGCGGTGCGGCAACAAATTTAAAATCCTGGCTGATGATATGAATGATGCATTGGCTGCATTACGCCTGATGCAGCGGAATCACCGTGTTGGGTTTATTGGAAGAGGAAACAAACGGCCGGATAATAAAAAATATATTATGACCTATTGGGAATAATGATGAATAAATGGAGTTGAAAATGTTAGGTAACTCTCAAACAGTCATTTTTGCCACGTTTCAAAAGGGCAAAGCAGGGGTTATTAACAATATTGTCAAGGCAATCAATCCAACTTCCTTTACCCTATGGAAGGGAGAGGACGGGGAGTCGTTGGTGTTTAAAAATATTGTTGACCTGCACGAATTTCTAAGGAAACTGGGCATGAGAAGTTTAGCCAATACGATGCTGATACTGGATGCCGATATCCGTCAACAAAGCAGTTCGGAAGAGATCGCCGAGATATTTCTTTTATACCCGGAACTGAAAATTAAAACTCTTATCGATAGTCGGTTGAATCGACCCGTTTTCAATGTCCCGGGAAATGGACTTAAACGCCGTGATTTGGAAATAGACAGCCCGTCGGGTGTCATTGCAGCCGGTTGTTCCGTCAATGACGGTAATATGTTGTTTGATCCCGCCGGCATAAGAAACAAGATGAAGATGGAGATGATTGATAACATTGGGTTTGGAGAGAATAATTATGCCCGAAAGCAAAAATCGAGAGAGAAAAAATTTGCCCTTTCCCTGGATCATGATCCCTACCACGCTTTATTTGTAGGGTATGCACTTTATAACTTCGGTTACTCGGTACTCCCGGTGGTTTCTTATAAAGAGTTGAAATACTTGAGCAGCCGGGAAGTCAGGACGGACTTGATATGCAGGGAGTGTGACCTGCAATTTTTTGATATGGCTAACGATGAAAATAAAGACCTTTCCAGCGATGAAAAAAAGGACCTTTCCAGTAAAATAGACCTGGCAAGAGGCCTGGTGGTAATAGCCCAGGAAGAAATAGATACTGGTTGTATGCTGAGAAGGGTAACCAGGATAGTAACTGAATTATACGAAAAACTGTTGGATAAAACCAGCGGAACCACATGGTTTATTACTCAATATGAAAGTTTTGCAGACAAAAAGGTGGGTAAGAAAATCAGCCAATCAAAATTTAAAGATATCAATTATAAACATAAAGCCACCCACGAGAATCCCTTCTATGTAATCCCCGCCAGTAAACCCCTGGAAGATAAAAAACCAGTATCCAGGCAATTCGGGATTAGCATCGATAAAAAAGCCCAGGCAGCCTTTTTGCGAGGGCAAAGTAAAGTTATAAAAGGTGTATACGGTCTTTTGCAGTGTCCTGAAGTCAATCGTACGTATCATTCATCGCTGGACAATTATGAAATCAACCGGCTGCGAAAAAAACGGGAATACCATGCCAAAACAGCAGTCAACCTGCAATTGGCAAGGAAAATGCTGGCAAGAGCCCGAACGTTGTATTTAGGGTACAATTACCTGGAAGCGGCCGTACTGGCCATTGATGCACTCGAGTTGTCCAACGGATTATCCATGATCCTTTCCCTGGAGATCCTGCATTTAAAAATAAAGGCGGAAACACGATTAGAGTTGTCTATCGCCGGTATCGGCACCATTTCCAAAGACGACATCAAAGAGAAAATAAAGGAATTAAAAATAAATGTCCTGCGAATATGCAAAGACAATGATGAAGCGGAAAAAAATGCATTGATGCAATACTTCAATGGCCTAAGAAAAATCTACCACGAATTTGAACAATTTGAAGCCGCCGAAACCCTCTATGCGGAAGTGCTGAAAATTGAGACGGGAATTAAAAGGTATAAAGACCTGAAACTGGGCAAAACCATTGAAAAAGCAACAAAAAGTAAAAATACCGGGAATAAAGATACTACAACTTTAACTCAAATTGAAAAATTGCAGGTATTGTGGAATACAGCCCTGTCAAACTTTAATTTTGTCCTGGGATTTTTACTGGCGGTGTTAATGATCATGGACTCCTTTATGGACAACCCTCTTTTCCCTACGGCTTATTTCATCCTGTTCAGCGGTTTTTGTATGGCGCCCAAAAGGGCCATATACATGATCATCGGGGCAGGAATTAATTTTCGGCGTTTTATCGTAAGCTTTTTGATATCTCAACTGGTTATTGCACTCATCTATTTGTTTAATTATGACTATTATCAAATCCCGGATAAGTTGAAAACAATCGGAAAGCTGGAAATGATACCTTTGATATTGAGGAACACCTTCTTATCCAGTTTAATGAATCAACCTTCCGACACGTTAAGCAATCTTATGGAAAAGCAATCGGAATTATTGCATTGGTTGGTGAACGGTCATATTGCCATCACAATTATATTTCTAGGGGTATTTATCTCCGGTATATACCGCTGGCTTACCAGGCGTTAAGTCTTTGGAGGAAAAAAATGAGAAATCATCATTTCTTTGGGAATTATACAATATTGTATTTACTCTTATACAAAATTGTATGCAGGAGATTGTCAGAGAAAAAAAACAGGAGTCCATTTGCGGTTATTTCATCAGGGGCGAAATTTTTTGTCGGTCCGGGGATTGTTGGGGAAAGGCCGGGAAACATCAATGAGATAAGGCTTTCCCCCTTTTTATTTTTTCCCACCGGGGAGCATTGGACAGTGCAAAGAAAAGATATTTTCACCAGTTGGCACACGATTTGCTGTTATATTTCTACAAAGGAGGAAACATGAAAAATAATGTTGTGAAATTAGTAACTATCGTACTGGTTGGCTTATTACTCTTAAGTGCCCCGGGTTGTAACGGGGGAAAAGAGCAAGTCAAGCAAAAACTGATTCGTATTTGGGAAACAGAAACGGACGCCGGTGCCGGACGGGTGTTGAAAGAAATTGCCAGGGAATTCGAGAAGCTTCACCCGGGTATTAAAGTTGAGATTGAAGCGATTTCCTGGGGACAGCTTTCGAAAAAACTAACGGCAGCGCTGTCAGCGGGTGATGTACCGGATGTTGTCCACCTGCAGCCTTTTATGGTGGCCTCGATGCAGAGTAAAGGCCTCCTGGCCCCACTGGACGATGTGATAGAGGATATAGGCAAAGATGATATATATGACTCGGTAGAAGGATTACAACTCTTTGACGATCATTACTATGGCATCGCCTATGCCATCGGGACCACCTATTTCTCTTATCGAAAGGATTGGGCGAAAGCCAAAAGATTAAACGTACCACGAAATTGGAGTGAATTCATTCAATTCATCAAAACTTTAACCGAGGACCTGGATGGAGACGGGAATATTGACAGGTACGGCGTAATACTACCGGGAGGATCGCCCTTCTTTATGGACCAGTTAACCGCCGAGTTGGTGGCCTCGAACAATGGACGACTCTTTGATAAAAATTGGAAACCCACCTTTACTGAAAAGGAGGTAATCGAAACCCTGGAATTCTGGAGGGAAATGGCTAAATATGCCCCCCCCGATTGGACCAGCGAAGGATATGTGGATCAATTCCGGTCGTTCGCCACAGGAAAAGGTGCTTCGGTTCCTGTTACTTATGCCAGGGCCAGCAAACAAATCGATAAAGACGCCCCAAAAGATTTGAACTCCCCGGAAGTCTTTGCCGTAATGCAGCAGCCCATCGGGCCTTCCGGCAAAAAAAGCTGTGCCACCATCGATTGTGAACCCTGGACCATCATGGCATCCTCGAAAGTGATCGATGAAGCGAAAGAATTTTTAAAATTCTTCTATAAACGAGAAAATTATATTCGCTTCTGCACCCAGGTGCCTATCCACCTCACTCCCATCAGGCCTTCCGTGGCTGAAAGCCAGGAATACAATAATATCGACTTTATAAAAAAATGGAAACCATGGCTGGATGAATCGTTGACAATGATCCGGGAACAAAGGGTAAAACCCATTATGCTGGCAGAGGAAGATGATAAGAATATCCCATTTTTAATGGAGCTGCAGGGCTCGAGAATTTTGACGGATATGGTATTGGCCGTGACAAAAGAGGGAAAATCTCCACTGGAAGCTGCTAAAGAAGCACAGCGCAAGACTGAGGAATTCATCGAAAATATGGGATACAAAAAATGGTAAAGAGGATTACCACCCAATAGAGTAAAGATCAATGTCCCGGGAAAAAGGAAACATACCTCCTGACAATCGGCATACCAGGGGGTATGTTTCCCCGGGACTGTAAAAGGATAAAACATTGGAAGTGCAATGAAAAAAACAACTTCAAGACAAAATGACACATGCTTCACATTGATGCTGGTCATGCCTTCTATTTTGATAATTGCGGCACTTACATTATTCCCCATCGTCTATAATTTTTATCTCTCTTTTTTCCGAAAGCATGCGTTTCTCGACAACAAAACCTTTATCGGTCTAAAGAATTATGCCTCTTTGATCGGCAGCCCGGAATTCTGGGCGGCCTTTAAAAATGGCTTCATTTATGCTTCATCTACAATCGTGTTACAGGTAGTGCTGGGGATGGCAGCCGCCCTAATACTGAATGAACGCTTAAAAGGGAAAAATGTCATGAGAGGTATTTTCTTGTTTCCCTACCTGATGCCAACTATCGTGGTTATTATCTTGTGGAAATGGCTGCTGAACGCATCCTATGGATTTTTTAATTATATCCTCATGGCCGCGGGTATAATAGAAAAACCATTGGTTTGGTTCTCCGGGGACACGATCATGCTTACACTGGTTTTAATCAGCACCTGGCAATTTTTCCCTTTTGTCATGGTTACTGTTTTAGCCAGACTGCAAACCATCCCCCGAGACCTTTACCGGGCTGCCCGGGTAGACGGAGCCCCCACCATCAGCCGCTTTATTCATATTACACTGCCGCAATTGAGAAATGTACTCTTAACTGTTATTTTGCTTCGTTCCATCTGGATGTTCACCAAATTCGACACCGTATGGCTCCTATCCGGGAAAGAAGCGATAGGAAAGTATATCCAGACAATCCCGGTCCTTACCTACCGGAGAACCTTTAATTATTTGCAGGCAGGGATGGGAGCCGCCTTATCTGTTATCCTATTTATTCTTTTGCTAACCGGTGCTTTTATCTACCTACGTACTTTCATACGGAGCATTAAACAGTTTGAATGAAACATCGGAGAAACAGGATGAAGGAAAAAATCAAAATTTTTCTTATTTACGGACTGGCCATCTGTCTGTCGCTGTTAGTATTGACGCCGCTGTTCTGGATGCTGTTAACCAGCTTTAAAGGCTCCAAAGAGATTATTAGCTATCCCCCCAGTATTTTCCCGGAGACCTTCACCCTGGAAAATTACTTCCGGCTTTTTAATGATACCGGTTTTTTACGCTATCTTAAAAACAGCTTTGGAGTCGCAATCTCTGTAATGGTGGTCACCAATTTTGCCGCGGTATTGGGGGCCTACAGCCTGACCCGGTTCCGCTATTTCGGAAGGGGGGTAATCGTGGTTTCCTCGTTGATGGGATATATGATTGCCCCGATTATGATTGTTATTCCTTTTTATTTGATGATGCGAGTAATGGGTGTCGGTAATACTCACCTGGCCCTGATCCTGGCCCACACCGCCTTCTGTTTTCCATTCGCTTTGTGGCTGATGAAGTCCTATTTCCAGGACCTTCCCCAGGAATTGGAAAAAGCAGCAAGAATCGACGGCGCCAGCAGGCTGCAAACCCTCATTCACGTGGTGCTGCCGAATGCAATGCCGGGAGTGGCCGCCGTTAGCATATTTATATTTATCTTATCCTGGAATGACTATGTCTTCGCCAGGATACTGATTACCAGCGACTACCTGAAAACCATTCCCGTGGGAATCGAAGATATATATAATGCCACGGTGGTGGATTGGGGACTGCTTATGGCAGCCGGCGTAATTATTACCGTACCCATCCTCATGGGCTTTATATTTGTGAACAAATTTTTAATGAAAGGACTGGGATATTCCGGTTTAAAAAACTAACAGGAAACAGGGAGTTCAACATGGCAAGTATTTCAATTCATAATTTGTCCAAATCCTTTGGCCGGGTTAACGTGCTCCGGGATGTATCGTTGGACATCCAAGACAAGGAATTCATTGTATTACTGGGGCCTTCAGGATGCGGGAAGACTACTTTGTTAAATATCATCGCGGGACTGGAACGCCAGACCAGTGGGAAAATATATATCGCCGGTGTGGATATGAGCAACCACTCCCCGGGAGAAAGGGACATTGGATTTGTTTTCCAGAACTATGCTCTTTATCCCAATAAAACCGTGTATGAGAACCTGGCCTTCGGGCTTAAGTTCAAAAAAGCCGGTGCACCGGAATTCGATGAATACCGGGATGAGAGTCGGTCCCAATCAAAAAAAGCTCTCGCGGATCGCCGGGTTAAAGATATTGCCCGCATTTTACAGATCCATAAATTGCTTAATTCCAAACCCGGTCAACTGTCCGGAGGCCAAAAGCAAAGGGTAGCCATGGGACGGGCAATGGTACGAAAACCAAAGGTATATCTCTTCGATGAACCCCTGAGCAACCTGGATGCCATCCTCCGGGTTTCCATGAGGGAAGAAATTAAGGATATCCACAATAAAGTAGAAACCACCATCGTCTATGTGACCCATGACCAGGTAGAAGCCATGACACTGGCGGATCGTATCGTGGTCCTGGATAAAGGCATTGTCCAGCAAGTGGGAACACCATTGAATATCTACGATTCACCGGCCAACGTGTTTGTGGCCAGTTTTGTAGGAAATCCACCCATGAACCTGATCCCCACTAAAATTTTTCAAAAAAACAGGCGCCTCTGTTTCTCTCTTAATGAAACCGCTACACCCTTTCCCGCAGTGGTGGAGGATGATTACCGCCACCTCCGCGATAAAGAAGTGATATTCGGCATCCGGCCGGAAGATATCTCACTGCGCGACTGTTTTAGCCTTGATTGCCAGGTAAAGGCGGAAATCGGTAAACAGGAATTCATGGGGAATTCCACTTTGATCCATTCAAAGGTGGGAAATAGTAAATTAACCTTACTGGCAGGAGATGAAGATATGACTCAACCGGGAAAGGTGGTAAAACTTTTTTTAAATATGACCAAAGTTCACCTGTACGATGCCGCCTCCGGTGAGCATTTGTTGGTAAAATATAATTAGAATAAAAAAAATGAAATAAAAAAAGATAGGAGGAAAATTGATGGATCAACTTTACCTTCAAAAAGAAAATTACTTTGGGAAAAAAATTTACTTTCCTATAGCCGCCTTCAGGAATCACCCCAGATTGGCAGGATTCATCCGCATGCAATTAATCCCGCTATTTAAAGAACTGGGGATGAACCCGGAAAAAACTTTCAACAGTATCATTGAAATATGTAATAATTATCTTGAGCAGTATAAGACTCAAGGGAATTCAATCAACAATTCGATGGATGATCTAACCAAAGAGGCGGAAAGGGAATTGCATCGCACATTTGATTTCTTTGATTTCGCCCAAAATGACAGAATGAACGAAATCCAACGGGTAAAGCAGTTGAAAGCCAGGGCAGAAAAGATATACCGGCAGATTCGTGTACCAATCAAAAAATACCTGGATGGAAGGGAAATAAAACTCCTGGATATGGGATGCGGGGACGGCTTGGTGACCTGGGTATTACGGCGTCATGAAAAGGACCTCAACGTAAAATTCAAAAGAACCTACCTGGCTGATGTGGTGGGCGACAACTTCCCGGATTACCGTGTCCAGAAAGTAAAAAACAATGAAAAAGAATATCCTTTTATCCCACTTGATCATCTTTTCAGTAACCTGGATATACCCAACGGCGATGAGCCGATTCGTTTGGATTGTATTTTGCTGCTGACTGTTCTTCATCATTGCACCAACCCGGAAGAAGTATTCCGTACCTGTTGGAAATTTCTTAACG
>CP070627.1:5382288-5389591 GCA_020355945.1 Candidatus Aminicenantota bacterium
GAGGTGGATCCACCGCGTATCATAATGGGTTGTCCCTCCAGTTCAACGCCTTTAAATACCCTGAATTCCTTTGGAGGATTGGGATGGTTGATGAGCACTTCCTGGCGGTTGTTGTAATTAACAGCAATGGGAATTTTCCTGGTATCAAACCCGGGCCAGATTTTGTCTCCAAACATGTCTGTCAGCCGGAAAAGTTCCTTGATCCGCAGGATTTCCAACTCCCACCGGGACTTTTCTACAGGCTGCTGGTCCTGGTTGGCGTTTGAAAAGCCCGGGGTAAAAAACACCGCTGCCACGAACACCAGCAAAACAATCATTGCAATCTTTTTCATTATACCCTCCTCTCATCAAAGATTTTTCATTATTATTTTATTTACGGATGAGATGCATCAACCAGGATGTTTTGGGTGCCAGGCAAAGTTTTCCCCCACCAACCCCACCGGCTCCGCCCTGAATAAGTGGAAAAAATCCAAACATTTGGATTTCAAAGGCAGAAAGACAAAAGAAAAAAAAGTTATGACGTCCAACCTTTTTTAAAAAATACAACTTTAGTTGTACAAAATAATAAAAAAAAAATCAACCCAAAAATACAACCAAAGGTGTATTGACAAGACTAAAGAAGTATACTACAATTGCAAAAGTTTGATTTTACATACAGTCAATAGTTTGATTTTACAACAGTCAGAAAGGCGATTTTGCTACCCAGCTTAAATTCTTATACTAGGAGGTTTACAAAAAATGAGAAGATCAAAACTATTGTTAGTAGTGATTCTTATGTTTGGTATTAGTGCCCTTGCCAATGCACAATGTACAAACCCATGGTGCTATGTCGGGGGCTATCATGGAACGGACTGGGGAAACACCATACCCCCCGTAGATGCGTTCCTTACCAATATGGCCCCTGGGTCGTGTGTGTGGACCACAGATGGACCATTTGCAGCGAATGTTGCTCACTGGGATACGTACAACAATTATGATCCAAGTTTTAATTTTGGTATTGATTGGTATGAATTTGTCTACAGTTGTGAACATGGAGCCCCGTGGAAATTCTGGGTGAACGACGGTATCGTTGATCTTGAAAATATCGGGGACCCTGTTATTAATCCTTCCATAGAAAATGATGGAGGCTGGGGTGATTGGTATACCAACTGGGTGGTTATCTATTCATGCTCTGTGGTGTGTTCTCCCATTGAAAAACCAACTAATTGGATGGATCCATGGATAAAGCTCAATCCCTATTGTGTTTTTCATGCAGATAGCCTTGACAATCATCAACTTCACATTGTAAATGGTTTCCGTACCCCTGCTTATGTAGCTCCTGCCGTAACTGTGTCTACCTATTATGCACAGGCAATCCGTGATGGAGTCGGACAGGTTCTTTGGGAGTGGTTCTATAACGTATGGGTTTATTCCTATTGCAGCTCCACCTCTTATGACAAAGCATGCTCGGTATACTACGCCAGTTGCCACAATGATACACTGTCAAGCTACGCCGCAGATCCACCGGCAACCGGGGATCTTTTCTCCTGTTGGTACTTTTAAAAAATAGGAGGTAAAAAATGAAGAAGAATATTTTAATATTAATATCCACTGTCCTGCTGGTTACGGGATTTGTTTTTGCCGAAACTGTAGTTGAATTTGACAGCTCATATGTGAATATAGACACCTCAGCGATCAAAGACACATATACCGGTGTACTTCCTAATTTGGGCTTTACTGAAGCTGACGGGATTGCACAGAAAGTTTTTACCTACACAGGTGCTGCTTTTTACCTGGATGATCTCCATCCAAGAGAAAATTGTCTCCTCTACAGGAGCGATGATAATACGGCAAAATTCGAGATTAACAAAGTCACCGGGGATATATTTTTCCATAAAGGCATGGCAGCTTATGATGGAGATGGTAACACCCCGGGATTACCCTCAAAAAACCAGGCTCCCACCCTGGCTAAGAAGCATCTGAAAGCCCTGGGCCTGGAGAAGAATGCGTTGGTCTTAAATGGAGTAGACGTACTTAGAAAGGCTGTTTACGACGGTCAAACCAGTAAAATCTATGATAAGTTGTTAATCGTTAGCTTTAAAAGGAAATTGGGTGGACATCCTGTATTGGGCGCATCTCGTGTAATGGCGCTGTTGGGAACCGATGGAGAACTGGCCGGGCTTATCGTCAGATGGTATGATGTCGAAAAAGTAAAGGTTTCAGGGGTTGTAAAAAATGTAAAAGATCATCTCACCAATAAAATAAAAGACAAGCAGAAAGATGCTCATTTTGTCCTGGTGAAAAAAGCAGACCTGGTTATGTTTGATGATGGCAATGGCGTCATTGAACCTGCCTTGTTTGTACAAGGAGAAGTGACTGAAGGTGGAGCCACTTTCCCTTGCGATTGGATGGTGCCGGTATTGACCAACTCCAAAGCCAAATATTGACCGAAACAAGAAACAAAAAGTAACAAAAAACAAAACTTTAAAAAACTTAGGCGGTAGTAAAATCAAACGATAATGACTGATTCAGGGCCGGGTGCTGGCTGGGCGTAAAAGCTAACACCCGGTTTTGTTTTTGATATAGCTCGTGGAACTTATACGATTTCTATTCAATATGGAAATGAGGTCAGGATTGAATGCACAATAGATCTGGCCTCAAACAGTCAAGGCGAAATATGCAATTAAAGTAAATATATTACCTGACCCCGTATCTGTATCTTTTCCCCCTGGCCGCCGGAGGCAATAGAAGGGCAATAATATTAATCGGTTAACATTAATAGTAACCAGTTAATAGTTTGAGTATTGGATGATAGGGGTTTAAACCGGGGGTGAAAATCAAAAACCCTTTTATATAAAGGATATTCATCAGTTCTCTTACCGGTTAGCGGTAATTGGCAATAAACTTGCTATTTTATTGTTGATGAGCTTAATAAAATATTTGACGTTTAACCATAAAATAGACGGAAGGTTTTATCCGGAATAGGACGGACATATAAAAAAACTCAGGTAAAGGTTGAGGCAGCGGACAGGTTAGCCTCAACCCGAGCCTGAGCCTCCTTCTCCAAGAAGGGTATCTATTTTCTTCCTTAACTGTTTTTCATCAAAAGGCTTGATGATATAGCTGTAGCGGTGAGTGAGATTGGCTTCTTGCAAACTTTTTTGTAAGATTCTTTCCGAAGAACCGGTAATATAAATAACCGGGATATTCAACCGCGAACAAATCACCCTGGAGGCTTCCAGGCCATCCATTTCCCCACTTAAAACGATATCCATAAAAATCAAATGGGGTTGACTTTCCTGTGCCTTTTGAACGGCATCTTCACCGGTAAAAACGCTGCTGACATCGGAATACCCTAATCGTTTTAAGCGCTCTTCCAGTTCCATAGCGATCAGGGCTTCATCTTCTACAATTAAGATTCTTTTTCCAGGCATTTTTTTTCCTCCCTTTCCCATGGGTTATGATTTAGGGAATGTAACGGTAAACGCCGCCCCTTTTCTTCGATCGAGATGCATGTCACCTTTTAATTGGGCGGTCAAGTTTCTTACGATGGTCATTCCCAATGTGCTGGTGCTCCTTATATCCAGGTCTTTGGGGAAACCCACGCCGTTATCACTGACAATAAGCGTATAACGATTGTCTTTTTCAAAAAGCCGGACTTTGATTTCTCCCGACTGCCTTTCGGGAAAAGCGTATTTAAAGGCATTTGACAGGAGCTCGTTAACAATCAATGCACAGGGGATGGCTTTCTCTATATCCATGAAGATATTTTTCGCATCCGGTTTGATTGTTATCCCGGGGCTTTTATTGGCATACCAGTCATGCCAATTGGAGGATATCTCCCGGAGATACCGGTCAAACGGGATACTGACAAAGGATTCGGTTTCGTATAACAGCTTATGGATTTCTGCCATGGATTTAATGCGGTTGATGCTGTCATTTAATACGTTTATCAATTGTTCATCATCTATCTTGAAAGCTTGTAGGCTGAGCAGGCTGCAAGCAATTTGCAAATTATTCTTTACCCGGTGGTGGATTTCTTTTAACAAAATCTCCTTTTCCCGGAGTGCGCTTTTGAGTCGTTCTTCCGCCCGTCTGCGTTGGGTGATGTCTTCTGCTGAACTGAGTGTGCCGATAATCTTCCCGTTTTTGTTTCTCAGCACTGTATTATGCCAGGCCACCAGGCGTTCTTCGCCTGTTTTTGTCAAGACCAGGTTCTCAAAATACTCGACAGGCTTGATTTCTCCGGCCATCAATCGTTTAAAAACTGCCAGGACTCGTTCCCTGTCCGGTCCCGGGATAAAGGTATCAAACCAATTTTTCCCAATGATTTCCGCTGCGGCATATCCAAGTACTTCACAGCCTTTTTTATTGATGCGCTGTACTTGCCCCTGCCTGTCCAATATCACCATGATGACCACGGCTATGTCAAAAATTATTTCGGCTCTATCCTTTTCGCTGCGCAATTGCTCGGTACGTTGGTCAACCTTTGCTTCCAGGGTTTGGTACAGCCTGGCATTTTCAATGGAGACAGCGGCTTGTGCCGATAAGATGTTGATCACCTCAAGTCTGTCAGCGGTGAAGGCGCCCGGGGTTAAATTGTTTTCAAGATAAATAATGCCTGTCAATTTACCCTGGTGAATAATCGGGGCGCACAGCACCGACTGCGGCTTGTTCTTGACAATATAAGCATCGGTGGTAAAATCACCTTCAGAGCTGGCATTATTCAAGACAAGTTTTTCCCGGGTCCTGGCAACATAGCGGATGAGTGAAGCCGGCTGCCCGGGGGTGCTTGCCTCCTCCAGCGGGATGGAGGGCAACCGAAGAATATCACTTTCAGCCGAATACTCTAACTCGATGAAAAGGTGATTTTCATGCTCTAATGCCAATAGGCCTTTTTGCGCTCCGGCATTCTCTACAATGATATGCATCATTTTTTTCAGCAGGTGGGACAGCACAATTTCCGCCGAAAGGTGCCGGGTGGCTTTTATGAGGGAAGAGACATCAAGCTGTCGGGCAATTTCTGCGCTGCTGTCGGGAGAAAGGGCCAGCAGTTGGGGATATTTTTCTTCCAGGTCTTCCAGTTTGCGCCTGGCGCCCCACAACCGGTAACCGTAATAGGCCCGGTTCATATAAACCCGGGCAAAATCCGTTTTTCCCTTTTCAAGCCAGAACCTGGCTGCCAGTTCATTGGCCAGGGCTTCATCCTGGCGGAATTCATTTTTGCTGGCGGATTCAATGGCTTGATCGTACCAATCAACTGCCTGCCAATTTTTTCCTTCAATTCGCGCCAATTCCGCTTCCACCAGCAGATATTTATGCAAGAAATTTTCCGAGCAGTTGTCCGCCCACTTTTTCATCTGTTTTTGATTGTGGTCTAACCGGTCCCGGTACTCTTTCTTTTTATCGCCCGGTGCTCCCGGGTAAAGCCCGGCCAGGATAAGGGAATAGTAAAAATTGTGTTGGGCCGACACAAACCGGTTGATAATATAGGGGAGCAGTTCCCCGGCCTTTAAGATATATTCAAGAGCCCCGGGAAGATGTTGATAGAGATAAAGAACCTGGGATTTAAAAGTATAATAATCACAAAGACTGGCAAAGGTTCGATGCTGGCGGCCTCTCTCAATATGCTGTTTATCAGTGGTTGTGCCGGTGTCAAAGGAAAACTTTTCCACGGTTTGACCGCGTAAATTCCCTATTACCATTTGTAATCCGATATTACCATGTACCTGGATCAGGTTGTTTGTTTTTTGTAAAAAATCAAGATAATTTTCATTTTTTTTCCAGGTATATTCCAGGTTTTTACCCTGGAAGAAGTCGTTATATATTATGTATCCGAGGTTGTATCCTGCGTATTCCAATTCACCGGCGTTCAAACCGGCTTGATATCCCTCTTCATTGATGGCTTCGGATTCTTTAATATGTCTTACCCATGGATGCAAATAATTAGCCAGGATCCCGCAGGACTTGCATTTTTGCCCTAAATCGCCAAACTTCTCACTTAATTGAAACGCCAGTTGACCAAAGGCAAAACCGGTTTGATAATCCCCGGCAGTCGCCCCGCACAGCACGCCATAAGTGTAATATCCGGCGCATGATGCCGGCACATGACCGTATTCAAGAGAAAGGCGAGCCTTGAGGGCAGAGACAAAAGCAAACAACTGTTGATCCATATAATATGAGGGCGCATCCATATTCATCAATATGTTCATGGCGATTTTTTTGCCCGGGTCTGTCATCTCCGGCATATTGATTAACGAGGCAATGTCCTGGTTTCCCAGTTTTTCTTTGACAATGGCAATTTCTTTTTCCGCGGCCGCCTGCAGCCCTTTGTCCGGCACTTCCATGCCTAAAAGCCGCAGCGCATCTTTTCCCGCCCGGATAGCTGCCGGGTAGCTGCCGGACATGGTGTATAAAACCATGAGTAAATTATAGATTTCAGCTTTTTCCAGCCCGGTTTTCGCCTTTGTCAATATGCGGTCGATGAAATACCGCGATTTCTCGATATTCCCGTTTAAATACTCCAGCAGGGCTCTTTCCTGGTGCAAATCAAGCATCAATTCATAAT
Organism: Candidatus Aminicenantota bacterium; assembly: GCA_020355945.1. The sequence goes on from CP070627.1 coordinate 5,388,836, forward strand.
GGTCCTGCCAGGTCTCCTCCCCCAGTAGTTCCATGCCCACCCTGGCATACTCCAGACCGGCCTGGTAAGCAATCGAGGATTTGGCTTTACGGGCGGCCAGTAAATTCAATTTTGCCAGTTCTATCATTTCATCGGACCGGGTAATGACCTTGATCCCGGCATCCAGGTGATTGACCATATCAAACAGTCTCTCATGCCGCTCTCCCGGTGAAAGATGTTCCAGCATTAACCGGCCGATTTTGGCATGGGTTTCGGCTTTTTGATGTGGGTTTGCCAGTGAATACGCTGCCTGGTGAATCCGATCGTGGCTGAATTGATACTCTGCGTGCCCGGCAAGTGCTTCAAATTCCGCTTGATCCCGGATACCGGCAAAACTGTACCTTTCATCCGTGGGAAAGATGTATAGTTCCCGTAAGGCTTCCCATAAACGATCCGCGGTTTCCCGAAAGGTTTTATCGATGGCCAGGGACAGGATTTTCAGCGAGAAACGGATGCCCATGACTGCGGCGATTTTTAAGACATGCCGCGTGCTGGCGGGAAGCTGCTTGAGCCGGCCCACCATAAACTCCACCACATTGTCGGTCAAACCTGCCTGCTGGATTTTTTCGATCTTCCAGGACCACTCTCCATGTTTACGGTCAAATTCCACCAGGTGTTGTTGATAGAGGGTCTGTAAAAATTGGTTGAGAAAGAAGGGGTTCCCGCCGGTTTTTTGTAAACATAGATCAGATAACGGCTTTGCTGTTTCTATGCTAC
>CP070627.1:5389691-5396433 GCA_020355945.1 Candidatus Aminicenantota bacterium
GGTTTGGCCAGGATTTTTTCAGTCAATTCCTGGATATTTTTTATATCCATGGCCCACATGCCCCGGCCATGGGTGGCAGCCACCAGGATACTGTCACGAGAATGAATGACCAGGTCGTGAACATAAGTGGTAGGCAGGTTGTTGGCCAACACATGCCAATACTTACCACCATTGACAGATACATATACCCCAAAATCCGTACCCACGTATAAGATATTTTTATTTTTCGGGTCTTCCCTGATGACATTAATAGGGCCGGAAGGAATATTGTTGGAAATATCCTGCCAGGTTTTCCCGTAGTTGAAGGATTTCCATAAATAAGCAGCAAAATCATCATCCCGTTTGCCATTTTGCGACATGTAGACCGTACCCAGGTCAAACGCAGACGCTGCCAACCGGGATACCCATTTTTGCTGAGGCAGTCCCCCGGTGATTTCGGTCCAGGTTATGCCGCTGTCTTTGGTTACATGCACCCGGCCGTCATCGGTTCCCACGTAAATCAACCCGAATTTAAGAGGAGATTCGGAAATGGCAAATATGGTTTGATACTGGATGTCGCCGATTTTATTTTTGTTATTGTAGGTTAAATCCGGGCTGATTCGTTCCCAGGAGTCCCCGCGATTCATCGATCGGAAAAGATAATTCATACCATGATAAATGACGCGCGGGTTGTGGGGAGAAATAATAAAGGGCGCCAGCCATTGACCGCGCAGTGGTGGTTCGCCTTTTTGGGCTTTGGGTACGATGTTGACCCGTTCACGGGCTTTTATATTCGTCCGGGTGATGTTTCCGTAAAAACCGGCAGAATAGACGATATTGGAGTCAGTGGGGTCAATGGCGTGACTGCTGCCTTCACCTCCCGGGGCCCTTTCCCATTCCGTGGCCGGGATTTGGTTCCGCCCTTTACTAAGGTCTACGACTCCCCTGAAACTGCCGTGGTCTTGAATGGAACCATACACATGAAACGGGTCATCCATGTCGTACATCACATTAAAAAACTGTACCAGGGGGAGATTATTGTAAAAGGTCCTCCAGTTCTTACCGCCGTCATAAGAAATGGCTACACCACCATCATTCACATTGACCAGGTAATCGGAATTGTCCGGGTCGATCCACAACCCATGATGGTCGCCGTGCATTCCCCGTAACTCCCGGAAGGTTTTACCAGCATCTTCGGATACATTCAACTCAACGCCCATCACGTAAATTTTGTCTTCATTGTTGGGATCAACGCGCATCTGTCCAAACACCCACCCGTAAGTGGCTGAAATTCTCTCCATATATTGCTTCATCTCTTTCGAAGCCGGCATCATCTCTCTCCAGGTTTCGCCGCTGTCATCGGTGCGATACACCTTTGCACCTCTTATCTTACCCATTTTGGGTCGTCCATAAGAATCTAACTCTCCTTTATTCCATTGGCCAATGACTTCATAGTTATCAATAAAGGCATACAATACATTAGGTTTGGATCGGCAGATATCAATGCCTATTCTTCCCCGGTATTTTGCCGGGGGAAGGCCTTTATTGATAGTGGTCCAGGTTTCCCCACCGTCAGTGGTTTTATAGATACCGCTCCCGGAATAGTTGGGTTCATTCCGGGGATCGTTCCATCTTTTGCGGATTCGCTGCCAGGTGGCAGCGTAGAGGGTATCCGGGTTTGAGGGATGCATTACCAGGTCAATGGCACCGGTTTTTTCATTGATACAAAGTACGTTTTTCCAGGTTTTCCCGCCGTCAAAGGTTTTATAAACACCCCGTTCCCTATTGTTTGTCCACTCATGGCCGGAAGCAGCCAAGTAGACAATATCCGGGTTTTCCGGGTGGATAATGATCCGGGGAATGGTGTTGGTGTCTATCAGACCCATATGCTGCCAGGTTTTGCCCGCGTCCGTGGACTTATAGACGCCAGCGCCAGCTTGAGAACTGCGGAAAATATTAGCTTCGCCGGTGCCTACCCAGATGATATCTTGATTAGAGGGGGCAATGGCAATATCACCTATAGCGGTTGACTGGGCATGTTGGAATATGGGTTCCCAGGTGGTGCCTTCGTTAGTGGTTTTCCAGGCTCCGCCCGAAGCCCCGCCAACATAAATGGTGTAATGTTTTCCTTTGGGGCTTACCACTGCCACATCGGTCATGCGGCCGCTCACATTAGTGGGGCCCAGGAACTGCCATTTTACATGTTTAAACATGGAGGTTTCTTTCATGGCCACATGCTCCTGGTACCATTTCAGCCGCAGTCCCGGGTCTGTACAGGCGATCCGCTTCTTAGCGGCTTGTAAAAATGTTCCTGTCAAAAGGATCAATAAAGCAATGATCATAATAAGGCTTTTTTTTGAACGGTTTATTGGACGTGATAAAGTCATGGTATTACCTCCTTATTCTTGGGATGAAAATATGATTGAACCGTTGATTTTTGTCATCATGTATATTAACGGAAAATGAATATGATTTCAATAGCTGCTTAAGTTTTTTGTCATTTTTGTCAGAAGCTGCTATGAAAATAACTAAAAAATTAGCCACAAAGTTACACGAAGGGACACGAAGAAAAAATGGACATAAATACAATTGTAGGGGTTTGATTCATCAAACCCCGTAGAGATGCGGATGAATCGTCCCGGGCCGGGCTTGATAAATCAAGCCGTGACGCATCTACAATAGAATTGAGATATTGAGAGCATAATTTTCATCGTCTCCGGGTGAGGCACGCATCATCACTAACTACAACCAAAAAAAATATGTACAACTAAAGTTGTAGAAAAAAAAGCGATAAAAATACTACCAAAAATACAACTTTTGGTGGATTGCAATCTACTGCAAAAAGGTTTATATATTGTACTATCTAAAAAATTTAATTTATTAATGGAGGTTAATTATGAAGAGATTGTTTTTTGTTTTTACTTTAGTCAGTGTGTTTATCTCATTAACCCTGTTGTCGGGATTTAATGGATACGCAGAGGATAATGGGACAGATTGGGCAGCTAAATTGGAGGAATTAAGAGCAGAGATTGCTGCGAATGGTTATACTTACACGGTTGACTATAATCCTGCGTGTCAGTATACCTTAGAGCAGTTATGCGGTTTTAACCCGGCGTTGGTAGATAATGCTTATGTCAAAATCGGTGATACCCACATATTGACGCTGCCCTCCAGTTACATGGGTTATCATACGCCGCCAAAGGACCAGGGATCTTGTGGAAGCTGCTGGGCCTTTGCAATGGTTGGTGCGGTTGAAGGACTTCTTAAGATGATATTCGGCACGGATGAAGACCTCTCCGAACAGCAACTTCTTGATTGTAATCCCTGGGGTTATGATTGCGACGGCGGTTGGTTCAATTATGGCATGTTTATTGATCCCGGGGCAGAGACGGAAGCCTGCTATCCCTATGTAGGATTTCAGACCCCATGTGATGAATCATGCCCCAACCTGTATTTCATTTACGATTGGGCCTTTGTACCAGGTTTTCCCACACCCTCTATTGATGACATCAAAGTGGCTATCATGATGTATGGTTCGGTATCGGCCGCGGTATATGCAAGTCCGGCTTTTCACGGTTACAGCGGCGGGGTTTTTAACAATTGCACAACCGGACCTATCAATCACGGCATTGTTTTATGCGGATGGGACGACACTTTAGGCGCATGGCGCTTGAAGAATTCCTGGACCACCGGTTGGGGTGAAGGTGGGTACATGTGGATTACTTACGGCTGTAACCAGGTGGGTTATGGCGCATGCTACCCCATCCCTTTTTCTGGCGGTTAAATCACAAAAAGAAAACAGTCAACTTAAAATTGTAGGCTGCGGATGTCATCCGCTTTTGGTTTAAAGGCCGCAAACTCTTCGGAACCGGCGTGTTTAGTCGCCTGTTCCGAAGAGTTTTTTCTTTTTTACCTGGTAAGCTCTTTTAGTTACTTTTTAGTTACTCAATCAGGTTCCGTAAAGTGACGATATAATTTGATAAAATGCGTACACCACGCCATACTGGTCTACATACAAAACTGTGTCGTTATACACAATTCTCCAGAAAGGAATGGCGCGGCAGCGGGTAATCTCGCATGGTGTGTACGCCATGATTGCTTTAACCTGTTCCCGTTCACTTTGGGTTACCAGTCCAAAGGCGTTGGCAGCAATATCAAGCACTTCATTTGCCCCAACATATGTTACAGGTTCTTCAAAAGAGCTTACTTGTTCAAAGTCCCCGTTGAAAGCATTAACCATCACACAAACCCGGGCACTCCCTGGCGGATTGCTGCAGTATGGAACGATATAAAAGCAGGGAACAACTTCATATTCCGGTATACCAAAAGTCATTTCTTCACGTACAAGAATCGGTGGCAGGGCCTGTCTGTTTTCATCACCAAGTAGAGCATATGAAGGGTGTATCGAGGCCAAATTCATCTCCACGATCCATCTTTCGGCATATTGCAGGGCTTGTTCCGGGGAAATAAATGTCGTGCCCATTCTCAATACCGGTTCTATACTTACGCTTCCCGTCGCCTGGGGGGGTTCAATAATAGCTACATACTTATTCTCCCAGGTACCTGGGTTTTCCACCGGTTCAGCCCAATGGGTGCTGTACCAGACTGCCCCACTCATGGTATCGACGTGGCCGGTACCAATGGGCCAGGGATCGTGAATGGTAATCAACTCCAAAACAGGATCACTTCCTGAAACCGGCTCAACATCAGTCTGATACCCCACAATATCGACCCAATGATGACCCTTATTTATCAGGGTGGTTACAGCGAAATGGTTGTTATTCATCCAGTAGAGAACCTGGAACATCAGGTCTTCTTTAACCTCATCTGTGCGTAAAGCCCATGTGCCTGGTGGTGGATTGAGTTCCGTAAGGGCCCCCTGCATGCCCTGGGGATCGGTTGCCCATCCTGGTTCACCGCTGTTATGGCTTTGAATGGAAGTCCATATGACTGATTGCTCGTAATAAATCGACGGGTAAGGCGCCGGGTATCCATCCATTAACATCTGGGCACTTGCCGGCCCGCCAAAGATACTATTTTCCTGGCCATACAACGGGATGGTAAGGCTTACGACGTGAGAAGCATAAGCCGTTGAAGCAAAACCCACTGTTAAAAACAGTACACAAATGACACTTAAAAATCGCTTAAAGTTAAGCATTTTAACCTCCTATTTTTTATTTGGATTTTTAGACATATAGTAATATAGACCCTTTTTGAGTAGATTGCAATCCATCGAAAGTTGTATTTTTGGTAGTATTTTTGTCGCTCTTTTTTGTACAACTTTAGTTGTAGATGTTGATTTTGGTTGTATTCCTGCTAAGATTTCGCGGGTCTTCGCGGCTGATTAACTGTTACTGCTGCCTCTGCGGTGTAAATTATTTTGCTTTTACTTTGGATAGAATAGTTACTTTAACCCGGGCAGGACGATCTTTTACCTGTATCTTCGGCGCTTTTAATACAAATCCCTTAGTGGTAAATACCGCATCTTCATAAATATTTTCCCCTTCTTTCTTACTATAGCTTAACTCATAACTCTTCTGCGCAGGACCTGCTTCCGTATCGATCCATTTGATATAGTACAAACGATCGTTAACCATCGGCGTTTTCTTGCCCTCGAATATGACCTCTTGAACCTGGACCTTTTGTATTCCTTCCGGGTATATACGAATCAATCCCAGCTTATAGGATTCACCGCCAGACGTAAAGTCTAAAAACTCACGAGTGGGTTTGAAATTAATAATATATTTTCTGCCTTTGCGTTTTTGAATCATCTCATAGGCTTCATTTCTTTTCTTGATTAACGTGGTATGTTTTTCTTCGATTTCCCGGTAGGGGTACCGGCTTTTTAGCCGTTGTTGGATCGAGGTCTTTTCCTCCGGTGAGATATTGAGATATTGGGATAAAACCTGGTCCAACGGTTGGTGGCTTTGTTGAACCTTTCCCTGCCAGCCCGGGACAAAACGATTCAAGAGCAGCGCTTGAAAACAGCCGTAATAGTAGCATTTTAGCCTGCTTACCATGGTTTGTGATCTGCTTGTTCTAAGCTCTTTGAGTTTTTTTTCCAATAAGAGATCAATGTGTTTAAAACCGGAAAAAGAGGGGTCATCTTTCCCGGTTATAATGGGTTGATACCCTTTTTTTAACAGTTCCAGGGTCATGGTTTCCGCATACACTGCCGTACCTTCCATAAAGTCTTCATCGGATTCCTGTGATTGTTGTTCATCGTTCATACTTTTTCGTTTGAGTTCCCGGGCCGCAATAAAATCTTTTAAGAATTCTCTGGCTTTCCGGTCATCCGGTTCAAGATAGGCTTTTTCCAATGCCCACCCTTCGATTTCGGAAAAGATGGCATAATTGGCATCGGTATTGTATCGCAGGTTCCCAAAATTCCTGCGATATATTTGGCGCTGGAAACAATGAAATAACTCGTGGATATTAACTAAGAGTTGTTCATCGCCGGGAAAAGCCTGGTCCGTTGATTCTTTTGGAATTGGGGATAAGTCGAGACTAACGGTTCTCACTCGTTTTTCTTTTCCAAAGGGAATGGGTCCCCCCCCACCGGCAAGGGGAGGCGTCAACTCGATAGGCACCACATTACCCCGGTCCAGGTAAACCTTTTTTTCACCAACTTGAACGCCCGGGACCAATTCAAATCCATCCGGGGGTGACGGATGGCCCACCAACATTCGCATACCATTAGGATATTCAAATAAAAAGGGCACATCTTTATAATTATTCCAGCCGGTCCAAACTTTTTCCGCGC
>CP070627.1:5396533-5402501 GCA_020355945.1 Candidatus Aminicenantota bacterium
CTAGCCGACAGCGGAACAAAAATCTTACTGGCTGCGCCAGAGACTCAGGCTAAGGTTAAGGCTGAGGTTAAGGAGAAATTTATAGACATTATAGATATTTCCAACCTATCATCTTTCTCAACCTTAACCTCAACCTTAACCTGCCAGGTGAGTCCCAGGAACGTGGCTTACGTCATCTACACCTCAGGAACCACCGGTAACCCCAAAGGCGTGATGGTGACCCATCAAAATGTTACCAATCTTGTTTTGGGTTTAAAAAACAGGATATATGTTTCTTATAATAAACCATTGGCAGTTTGTCTAATCGCTCCCTATGTGTTTGATGCCTCAGTTCAGCAGATATTCGCCACCCTGGTCCTGGGGTACAGTTTATATATTGTACCGGGATATGTGAGAGTGGATGGATTAAAATTGGTTGAATTCTATAAGAGGTATAATATTGACATCTCAGATGGAACACCCACACACCTCCGTTTGCTCCTTGAAAACATTAACCTCAATGACAATGAAAAAACTGTAAACCTGGAAATAAAACATTTTATTATCGGTGGTGAAGAACTACCCCGGGAAATCGCAAAAAACTTTTTAAATCGTTTCGGAGCAAAAGGATTAGTGATTACAAATGTTTATGGCCCTACAGAATGTTGTGTGGATTCAACATCTTATGATATCTCTAAAGAGAATGTGGATAACCATACGAATCTTCCTATCGGCATTCCCATGCCGAACCAGCAGGTATATATAGTGGACAACCACAATAATTTGCAGCCAATTGGAGTTAGCGGGGAATTGTGCATCGGGGGGGTGGGAGTTTCCCGGGGTTATTTAAACCGACCGGAACTAACCGCAGAAAAATTTGACTGCAAAAACTTTTTACTAAAGGGAACAAGGGGGCTTGCCCCCTTGTTAAAAAGAAAAAAAGTGCCAGGCAAAAGAATCTACACACATATGTCACATATGTCCTATATGTCCTATATGTCCTATATTTACCGAACCGGTGACCTGGCAAAATGGTTGGCTGATGGTAATATCGAATTCCTCGGCCGAATGGATCATCAAATCAAAATCCGCGGCTTTCGCATCGAATTGGGAGAAATCGAAAGTCAATTATCGAAACACCCTGAAATTAAAGAGGCCCTGGTTTTAGCCAAAGGAGATGATGACGATAAATATCTCTGCGCTTATATTGTCTTCAACAGGGCAGAGAGGGTTGACAAATCAGCTTTAATCTCTTCGGAATTAAGAAAGCATTTATTACAATCATTGCCGGATTACATGATACCCTCCTATTTTGTGAATCTGGAAAAAATCCCCATGACTCCCAGCGGTAAAATCGATCGCAAAGCACTGCCGAAACCTAAACCGGAAATTGGACAAGGCTATATCGCTCCCAGGGACACAGTTGAAAAGAGATTGGCAGAGCTGTGGTCAGGAGTCCTGGGCATCGAAACCCATCTCATTGGTATTGACAGCAACTTTTTTCAACTGGGAGGCCAATCGTTAAAAGCCACGGTATTGACTGCCAAAATGCACAAGAGCTTTGACGTAAAAGTACCGCTGGCGGAGATTTTTAAAACCCCCACCATCAGGGGTTTGTCAGGATATATAAAAGAAGCCGCCCCGGATAGATACCAATCAATAGAACCGGTAGAAAAGAAAGAATATTATGGACTCTCCTCCGCTCAGAAACGGTTGTATATTTTGCAGCAAATGGAATTGGCCAGTACAGCCTACAATATGCCTTATTTCATCCCCCTGTCCCATGATATCACCACCGAGCAATTGGAAAAAACCTTTATGAAGTTGTTGGAACGGCACGAAAGTTTAAGAACCTCGTTTTTTATGATCGATGAAGAACCGGTACAAAAAATTCACAATAAGGTGGAATTTACCATCCGGTACTATCGCTATCAAAAACCCGCCCGGATGGAAGCAGATAAAAAAGCAGCAGAGGAGAATCTCCCCCACCTGGATATGAACAACGAACTGGAAAGAAGCAGGCGGGATTTTATAAAACCCTTTGATCTATCTCAAGCCCCTCTCCTGAGAGTGGTGCTGGTGGAACCAGGAGAAGAGGCTTTTCCACGCATCCTCTTCCTGGATATGCATCACATCATATCTGATGCTGTCTCTTTCCAAATACTGGAAGAAGATTTTAAAGCACTTTACAACGGTAAAACCTTAACACCCCTGCCAATTCAATATAAAGATTTTGCCCTGTGGCAAAATAAAGAAAAGCAAAAGAAATACATGAAACAGCAGGAAAGCTACTGGCTCGGGCAATTTGAAGGAAAGATAACACAATTGGACCTGCCAACCGATTATCCCAGGCCCGAAGTCCAACTTTTTACGGGGCGCACCCTTTATGATGAGATACCCTGTAATATCAATGCATTAAAGACGATTGCCCTGGAGAATAAAGCCACCCCCTTCATGGTATTATTGGCCATTTTTTATGTATTTTTATCTAAAATAAGTGGCCAGGAAGATATCATCGTGGGAACCCCGGTGGCAGGACGAACCCATACGGACCTGGAAGGTATAATAGGATTCTTTGTTAACTCCCTGGCCCTGAGAAACAGACCAAAAAGAGAAAAAACCTTTGTTGAGTTCTTAAAAGAAGTCAAGGAAAGAACTTTGGAAGACTTTGATAACCAGGATTACCAGTTTGAAAACCTGGTGGAAAAATTAGCTGTGAAACGGGACAAGCATAATCCACTATTTGATGTCATGTTTACATGCCAGGACAAGGGAACTGAGCCCGGCGATGACACCGAAATAACCGATGACAGCAGCAAAGACGAACCCAAAAACCAATCGTTACATGAAAACGAACCGGGAATCTCAAAATTTGATCTCTATTTAAATATAACCATTGAAAAAAAACTGCTCTTCTCATTTGAATATAGTACGGAACTGTTTCGACCGGAAACCATCAAATTCTTTGCCAATGGTTTTAAAGAAATTGTAGTATCTGTCTTAGCAGATAAAAATATTAAACTGGAAGACATCAAGATGCCAACCAGGTTATTGGATAGTGATTTAAGAGGTCTCCAGGAAAAACTAACCACCCTGGAGTTTTGAGGTAATAATGAGGAATAAAAATCCAAAAGTGGCAAAAGAGCGTAAAATGGTGAATAACCAGGAGTATTCCCAAATTGCCCTGGCGGCTAAACAAAAAATTAAAGAAAGGGACTACTGGCTAAATAAATTATCAGGAGAACTTATAAAAAATTATTTCCCACCGGATTACCCCAGGAATAAAAACAAAAGAAAAATAGAAATGATCCCATTCCAATTTCCGCCCTCGGGTTTTTCAAGCTTAATGAAAGTGATCGATAATTCTGATCTTAAAATGCACATCATCCTGGCAGCAGCAGTGATGGTACTAATATATAAATATACAGGTAATAACGATATCACCATTGGTACCCCCATATACAAACAGGATATCGAAGGTAATTTTATCAATACGGTTTTGATTCTAAGAAATTATATTAAACAGGATATGACATTTAAAGAACTGTTATTAGAAATGAGACAGACCATCCTGGAAGCAGCCGAAAACCGAAATTATCCGGTGGAAATATTAGCAATGCAGTTAAATAAACTATATTCCCCGGGAGATGATTTCCCTTTATTTGATGTTACCATTTCAGTTGAAAATATCCAGGATAAAAAATACCTTCAGCGCCTTCTCACCAATACCGGTTTTTCTTTTTTAAGAACCGAAAAAAATATTGAAGGAATCCTGGAATATAATGCAGGAATTTACCAGGAAACAACAATCCGAAGAATTATTCATCACTTTATACGACTGGTCCAGGAGGTAGTGGTTAACCTGGAATTAGAATTGTCGCAAATCGATATACTTTCCCAACAGGAAAAAGCACAGATATTAATTGACTTTAATGATACAAAAGCAGATTATCCCCAAAAAACCATCGATGAATTATTCGAGGAGGAAACTGCCAAATCACCGGATAAAATAGCCCTATCCTATGAAAACCAACAGTTTACTTACAACCAATTGGATGAAGAAGCCCATCAATTGGCCTCTTATCTCTATCTCCTGGGAATAGAAGCCGAGGAACCTATTGCATTGATGGCAGGGAATTCTCATAAAGTCATTGTGGCTCTCCTGGCCATCCTAAAAGCCGGAGGCACCTATTTACCTTTAAATGTCGACTATCCTCAAGAAAGAAAAAAATATATAATAAAAGATTCCAATACCAGGCGATTATTAACCAATTGTAAAGAAGCGCGGCAGTATGTTTCAACCTTAACGGTCATTGACCTGGAAAATCAGTCTATTTTCAGGCCTCAAGAAAACTTTTGCAGAAAACATACCAACGATCATTTGGCTTACATCATGTACACCTCAGGTTCCACCGGTAATCCCAAGGGTGTGATGGTGAAACACCGGAATGTGGTTCGCTTAGTGAAAAACACCAATTATGTCGAGTTTAATCAAGGTGATCGTGATCGTATTTTACTGACCGGTGCCCTGGAATTTGATGCTTCCACGTTTGAGATATGGGGTGCTCTTTTAAACGGGTTAACCCTGCACCTGGCCAGCAAGGATACGATTCTAAGCCATGACCGGTTAAAACAGTGTATACGAAGAAATAGTGTGACCACCATCTGGATGACCGCCCCCCTGTTCAACCAGATGTTGGATGCGGATATCGAGATTTTCCACGGGCTTCGGAACCTGTTGGTGGGAGGGGATGTGTTGTCTCCCGTCCATATCAACCGATTGAAGGCGCGTTTTCCAGCCCTGAAGGTTATCAATGGTTATGGACCGACAGAAAATACCACTTTCTCTACCACTTATTGTATAAATAAAACCCACCAGGAAAATATACCCATTGGTAAACCCATTCGTAATTCCAGCGCATACATCCTGGATTGTTTCTATAACCTGGTTCCCATTGGTGTTGTCGGAGAACTTTTTGTCGGAGGTGACGGATTGTCCAGGGGTTATCTCAACAACCCGGAATTAACCGCAGAAAAATTTTGCTGCAAAAACTTTTTAATAAAGGGAACAAGGGGGCTTGCCCCCTTGTTATATGCCAGCTTGTTATATCGCACCGGTGACCTGACCCGGTGGCTGCCGGATGGCAATATCGAATTTTTAGGACGCATGGATCATCAAGTGAAAATCAGGGGATTCCGTATTGAACCCGGAGAAATAGAAACTTATTTGCTCAATCATGAAAAGATAAAGGATGTCGTGGTGGTGACCCTGGACCAGGCAACCCCTGCAGGAGGAAGCGACAAATATATTTGCGCTTATATTGTCCCTGGAAAAGAGCTTCTTACTGCTGAAATCAGGGATTATTTATCCCAACATTTGCCAGGATATATGATACCTTCTTATTTTGTCCCCCTGGAAAAGCTGCCCCTAACACCCAATGGCAAAATAGATCGAAAGGCCTTACCTGTCCCGGTGGGCCAAAGACAGGACCGCTCTACCCCTCCCCGGGATACCATTGAACTAAAATTGGTAAAAATATGGTGCCAGGTATTAGGTAGAGACGCATTGCATGCGTCTCAATTACGCACATCCCTGGGCATTGATGATAATTTCTTTGAATTGGGAGGCCATTCATTAAAAGCCACCGTATTGGTATCAAAGATACATAAAGCACTGGACGTACAGGTTCCCCTGGTTGAAATTTTTAGAATCCCTACTATCAGGGACCTGGCACAATATATAAAAGAAGCAAAAAAAGACAGATATGTTACCATTGAATCTGTGGAAAAAAAGGAATACTATGCCTCATCTTCCGCTCAGAAACGATTGTATATTCTTCAACAAATGGAATCTGATAATATCAGTTATAATATTCCCTATATCATCCCATTGGAAGAATATATTGACAGAGAGAGACTGGAAGATACATTCAAAAAAATTATTTCCCGTCATGAAAGTTTACGAACCTCATTTGAAATAGTAGACCAG
>CP070627.1:5402601-5412204 GCA_020355945.1 Candidatus Aminicenantota bacterium
AAACATGAAAAAATAAAAGAAGCTGTCGTGGCAGCACACGAAAATGAGACATCTAATGAAAAATATTTATGTGCTTATTTTGTCCCGGCAGGTGAATCGTCTTTGTCAGCCGCGCAACTGAGGAAATATCTATCCGGGTGTTTACCGGATTATATGATCCCCACCTATTTTGTGCCCATCGATGCTGTTCCCTTAACCTCAAACGGTAAAGTAAACATAAAAGCCCTACCTGAACCTGTATTTAAACCGGGAGAAGATTATACAGCCCCACGGGATGAAATCGAAACGCAATTAGTGAAAATATGGTCGGAGGTTTTAAATATAAGTAATGACATCAGCATTGATGATAATTTCTTTGAATTAGGCGGGCATTCGTTAAAAGCCACCCGTTTGATTTCAAAACTGAACCAAACCTTTCATGTAAATGTACCCCTGGCTGAAGTTTTCAGGATACCTACTATTAAAGAACTGGCAGAATATATAAAAGGGTGTAAAAAAGAAATCCATATTCCTATAGAACCGGTGGAAACCAAAGAATATTATGCCTTATCTTCAGCCCAGGAACGATTATATATTTTACAGCAAATGGACCCGGCCGGTATTGGTTACAATATACCTTTAGCAATAGAATTGAAAGGAGAAACAGACCGGGACAGGCTGGAAAAGGTTTTTAGAGAATTAATCGAGCATCATGAAAGTTTGCGCACCTCTTTTCATTTAATCGAAAATAAACCGGTTCAGAAAATACACCAGGAAGTGGAATTTGAGATAGAGTACCACAGCGCACAGCGCACAGCGCAAAGCGCAGAGCTTAAGGAGGAACGCTGTGCGCCGGGCGCCTTGCGCTTTGCAAGTACTATAAAGGATTTTGTGCGGCCTTTTGATCTCTCCCGGGCACCGTTAATACGGGCCGGGTTAGTCAGAATAAAAGATCAAAACCATATCTTAATGGTAGACATGCACCATATCATATCGGACGGGACGTCTATGGGGGTATTGGTGAAGAATTTTACAGCACTCTATAAAGGCGAAATCCTGCCTGGACTGAAGATTCAATATAAAGACTACGCCCGATGGCAAAATCTTCAAAAAGAGAGTCAACTGCTAAAAAAACAGAAAAAATACTGGTTAACCAAATTTGATACCCCCGGAGAGATCCCTGTACTGGATTTACCTACTGATTTTACCCGGCCTGCAGCCCAGAGCTTTGCAGGAGGTGTATGGCCATTTACTATAGGAAAAAAAGAAACAGGAAAATTAAAGGAAATTGCCGTAACAGGAGAAACTACCCTCTATACTGTTTTGTTAACCCTATTTAATGTCCTTTTAGCAAAGTTGGCCGGCCAGGAGGAGATTATTGTGGGTTCACCCATCGCCGCAAGAAAACATGCCGACCTGGAACAAATAATAGGAATGTTTGTCAATACACTGGCACAGCGGAATTACCCGGCTGGAGAAAAAACGATTAAAGAATTTTTGCAAGAAGTCAAAACCAATACCTTAAACGCCCAGGAAAACCAGGATTACCCGTTTGAGGACCTGGTGGAACACCTGGCAATTAACCGGGATGTCAGCCGAAACCCCTTGTTCGATGTGATGCTGACCCTGCAAAATATTGATATACCGCGATTTAATCTCCCAGGACTGACCCTGAGCATCTATAACAGCGAAGATTTCATCCAAACATCCAAATTTGATTTGTCATTAACCGCAGTGGAAACAGGAGAGACCCTGCTGCTGCATTTTACTTACTGCAGCAAACTCTTTAAACAAGAGACAATTGCAAGATTTAGCCGGTATTTCAAAGCAATTGTTTCTTCTATTCCCCAGCAGTGGGACACCCGGATAGCCAATATTGATATTCTATCCCGGGAAGAGAAACAACAACTATTGGTTGATTTTAACGATACAACCAGGGAATACACCGGTGATAAAACCCTCCATGAATTATTTGCAGAACAGGTGGATAAAACCCCTGATCATATTGCCGTTGTCGGACCATTAGCGATAAAAAATAGGACTTATATGACCTATAGTACCTATATTTCTTACCGGGAATTACATGAAAAATCCAACCATTTGGCCCACCTGCTCATCCGGGAGGGAGTCAAACCAGAAACAATAGTGGGCATCAAAATAGAAAGGTCTATAGAGATGATAGTGGGAATATTGGGCATATTAAAAGCCGGTGGTGCCTATTTGCCCATTGACCCGGATTACCCGGAGGAACGGATTCAATACATGCTTACTGACAGCAGTGCCAAAATCTTTTTAACCAAACGGGAAATCACCCATTCGTTTGGAATTTGGAATTTGGAAATTGGAATTTCCCCCCGACAGGGGGGCCAACTGGCCTACGTCATCTATACCTCCGGTTCCACTGGCAAACCCAAGGGCGTCATGGTAGAGCATTACCCGGTTGTAAATTTATTGTTTTCCCAGGAAAAATATTTTAATATCACCCCGGATGACCGGGTATTGCAATTTTCCTCTATCTGTTTTGATGCATCCGTGGAACAAATTTTTATCTCCCTATTTAGTGGAGCGGTCTTAGTTCTTATTGATAAAGATACCCTCCTGGACAACCAATTGTTTGAAGAATTTATCGCCAGCCAGGGGATTACCCATCTTCATGCGGTCCCTTCCTTTTTAAATAATATGCGGTTGAAAAACAAATATAAGTTGAAACGGGTCATAGCCGGAGGAGATGTTTGCCCAATACCACTGGCAAAAAGGTGGATGAAGGTTTGCGATTTTTACAATAAGTACGGGCCCACGGAAACAACCGTGACTTCGATAGAGATCAAGGTTAAACAGGTGGACGAAGCATTACCCGGCCTGCCCATTGGCACACCCATAAAGAATACCACCATCTACCTGTTTGACCGGGGAATGCAGTTGGTCCCCCGGGGAGCAGCCGGTGAAATATATATTGGTGGCAAAGGGGTAGCCCGGGGTTATTTAAACCGACCGGAATTAACCGCAGAAAAATTTCTTTTCAAGTTTTATAGGTCTTATATGTCCTCTAGGTCCTATATTTCTGAAAGGATTTACAAAACCGGCGACCTGGCCCGATGGCTGCAGGACGGTACCCTGGCATTCCTGGGAAGAATCGATCGCCAGATAAAAATCAGGGGATTCAGGATCGAATTGGAAGAAATAGAAAATCAACTATTGTTACATCACGCCATCAATGAGGCAGTGGTTACGGCTAAACCCGATAAAAACAATGATAATCATCTTTGCGCCTATATTACCTCCGGGGAAGAAATCCTTATGCCTGAACTCCGGGCTCACCTTTCTAAAAAGCTGCCTGATTACATGATCCCCTCTTATTTTGTACAACTTGAGAAAATCCCGTTAACTTCAAGCGGTAAAATAGATAGGAAAGCACTTCCCGAACCAGGATTAAAAATAAACGAGAATTATATCGCACCGAAAAATGAAATCGAAAAAAAATTGGCGGGAATATGGCAGGAGATCCTGGGTTACTCATTGATAGGCATCGATGATAACTTTTTCCATTCAGGGGGACACTCATTAAAAGCCACCATATTGGCGTCCCAAATACACAAAGCATTTAATGTCAGGTTACCCCTGGTAGAGGTGTTTAAAAGTCCCACCATTAGAGGGCTTTCAAATATAATCAAAGGATTGGCACAGGAAAAGTATGTTTCCATAACCGCGGTGGAAAAGAAAGAATACTATGATTTATCCTCAGCCCAGAGACGGTTGTATTTTCTTTGGCAAATGGACCTGGAAAGCACCGGTTATAACATGCCTGTAATCATGCACCTTGAAGGCCGGTTAAAAGAGAGTCGCCTTAAAGATACCTGCAAAAAATTGATAGAGAGGCATGAAAGTTTGCGGACATCATTTATCCTGGCAGAGGGAACACCGGTACAGAGAGTTCATGATGAAGCGGAATTTGAAATAAAGGAGTTCTCAGAGGGGACAAGGGGGCTTGCCCCCTTGTCTAAAGAACTCGCAGCAGTTCTTATAAGTTCTTTCATCCGGCCTTTTGATTTATCACGGGTACCGTTACTGCGGGTGGGATTAATAGAACTGCCGCACACCCCGGCCGCTCTTCGCAGCCATCCCCGGCGGGGCACCTATAAATCTCAAGAGGAGAAAGAGGGTAAGTATTTATTAATGGTAGATATGCACCATATTATATCGGATGGAATTTCTCATGATATATTGATACGGAACTTTATGGGGCTGTATAAGGGAGATGAATTACAGGAATCACCCATTCAATATAAAGATTTTTCAGCATGGCAAAATCGTCATATTGAAGCAGGACATCTAAAAGAACAAGAAGAATATTGGCAAGCACAATTTAAAAAAGATATACCCCTGTTGAACCTTCCCACGGATTTTATAAGACCCTCACTCCCGAGTTTTGCAGGGGATATCCGGAATTTTGAAATCGATAAAAAAGAAACAGCAGGATTAAAGAAAATGGCATTGGCTGAAGAAGCGACATTATACATGGTCTTATTGGCTGTATTTAATGTTTTCCTGTCAAAATTATGCGGCAGTGAAGATATCCTGGTGGGAACCCCGGTGGCGGGCCGCAGTCAACCGGAACTCACACAAGTCATGGGCATGTTTGTCAATACATTGGTACTGCGAAATTATCCGCATGGCAAGAAATCCTTTACCGGTTTCTTAAAAACCCTACGGGAAAGTACTCTAAATGCCTTTGAAAATCAAGATTACCCCTTTGAACGGCTTATAGAAAACGTGGATGTGAATATGAACCGTGATGTCAACCGCAACCCCCTTTTCGATGTCATGTTTGCCCTGCAAAACATGGAAATCACAGGGTTTGACATACCGGATTTGAAACTAAAACCCTATGAATACGAAATCAATATTGCCCAGTTTGACCTCTCACTGGCAGGTATGGAAAAACAAGATGGGATGCTGTTTTTATTAGAGTACAGCACCAAACTGTTTAAAAAAGAAACCATAGAGCGATTTATTACTTATTTTAAACAAACCATACTTGCGGTTATTTCTGATCCTGGAATAGAGATAGCTGAAATCGAAATTATACCAGGAATAGAGAAAAAACAGGTTTTATTTGATTTTAACAATACCTTCACGGATGTTCCAACCGGTAAAACGCTCTCCGGGTGGTTTGAAGACCAGGTAGAGAGAACGCCGGATCACATTGCCGTTGTCGGACCTTTGCAGGTAAAATATAGGTCTTATATGACCTATATGACCTATATTTCTTACCGGGAATTAAATGAAAAATCCAATCGATTGGCATATTTGTTAATAGAAAAAGGTGTCCAGGCTGATACAATTGTGGGGATTATGGTAGAGCGGTCGATTGGGATGCTGGTGAGCATACTGGGTATATTGAAAGCAGGTGGTGCATATATGCCCATAGACCCCCAATACCCGCAAAAACGTGTGCTTTCCATGTTAAACGATAGTGAGACATTCATTCTACTGGCCCACGAAAAAGCACTCAGGAATTTTTCCTATACATCAATTAGAAATTTTAATCCGGTAAACCTGGAACCGTATGTTACTGCATCGCGCCCCCAGGTAAAAGACTTTGACGGTTTACCCATACCGGATCGTTCCCTGGTTAATTATGAGGGTTATCATCAGTACATTGGGGAGGCGCCGGTAAAACATACCGCATCGATTCAAGCCACCAGGGGATGCCCCTTTAAGTGCGCTTTCTGTCATAAAATATGGCCGAAAAATCACGTGTGCCGCTCAGCGGAAAACCTTTTCTACGAAATAGAAAAATTATACCGCATCGGCATCAAAAGAATCGTTTCTGTAGATGATATTTTTAACCTGAATGCAGAAAACAGTAAAAGATTTTTTAAAAAGATAATCAAAAGTGGGCTAAAGGTTCAATTGTTTTTTACCAATGGATTGAGGGGGGATATTCTAGCAAAAGAGTTGATTGATTTAATGGTAGAAGCCGGGACCGTTGATTTTGATTTTTCTTTAGAAAGTGCTTCGCCAAGGATCCAGAAATTGATCCGCAAAAATTTAAACATTGAAAAGCTGAGGGAGAATATTAATTATATAATAACCAATCATCCCCATGTCATGATAGAATTGCAAACCATCCATGGTTTCCCTACGGAAACGGAAGAGGAAGCCATGATGACTCTTGATTTTATTAAGAGTCTCCAGTGGATTGATTTTCCTTATATCCACATGCTGCGAATTTTTCCCGGCACAGACATGGAGAAAATCGCTGTTCAACATGGTATTTCTCAAAAGGCCATCGAAGAATCGGCTGACCTGGCCTTTCACCAATTATCCGATACCTTACCCTTCGCAAAAGAATTTACAAAACAATATCAAACAAAATTCTTAAATGAATATTTCCTGTCAAAACAGCGGTTCCTAAAGGTTTTACCAAAGCAAATGAAAATCTTAACCGAAGATGAATTGGTTCAAAAATACGACAGTTATTTTCCCAGGGACATCAAATCTTTTGCGGATATACTTGATACGGTGGGGATTTCCAGAGAAGAATTAAAGGGCGCGGAACTCCTTGATGAAGACCATATGGCCGTGCTTGGCGTCAATAAAAAAATCATAAAACACTTCCCGGTAAAAAAGCCTGCCAACAATGCCTTAAGAATTTTGCTCCTGGATGTGACCCAATATTTTACCGGGGAGACCGCCATGCTTTATGATGTGGTCAATGAGCCCCTGGGGTTAATGTATTTATTGACATATTTGCATGAAAAATTTCCCCATCAAGTCTGCGGCAAAATTGCCAAATCACGAATAGATTTTGATAATTATAAAGAATTAAAAACTCTCATAGAGGATTTTAAACCCGATATTATCGGTATCAGGGCCCTGGACTTTTACAAAGATTTCTTCCACAAAACGGTTTCATTAATCAAACAGTGGAAGGCAAATGTTCCTATTATTGCCGGGGGGCCATATGCCACCAGTAGTTATAAGAAAATCTTAAAGGACACAAATGTTGATATTGCTGTTTTGGGGGAAGGCGAGTTGACCCTGGGTGAAATCATTGAGAAAATGTTGGAGAATAATAAAAAACTCCCCAATGAAGCCGTTCTAAAAACCATTAATGGCATTGCTTTTATAGAGGAATCCCAACAGCAATTGGTAAAAAATAAGCAGGGGCGCGAAATACTTTTATTGGGCGAAAATGATGAAATCCTATCCACGGCAACAGGAACGGCAGGTGAAACCTTAAGTAATAAAAGTCACGGCAAATACACAGACTTAGCGTATGTAATCTATACTTCCGGGTCCACCGGCAGGCCCAAGGGTGTCATGGTGGAGCATGGAAATGTTGTTTCATATTTGCATGCTTTTTACCAGGAATTTACAATTAACCCGGGAGATACAATTATCCAGCAAACAGCTTATACTTTTGATGCGTTTGTAGAAGAGTTGTTTTCCCTGTTATTAGCCGGGGGTAAGGTTGCTATTCCTTCCAGGGAGGAAATCCTGGATATTGATTTATTAACCGGGTTTATCAAGAAAAACCGGGCAACGATTATTGACTGTACCCCATTGCTATTGAATGAATTGAACAGGGAAGCTGCGACCGGTCATTTAAGGCTTTTTATAAGCGGCGGGGATACTTTAAAGGGTGAATATATAAACCGGTTGGTTAAAAAAGGCACTGTTTATAATACTTACGGCCCTACCGAATCCGCTGTCTGTGCTGCTTACTACAGGTGTGAACCCGGGATAAAAACCAACGTACCCATTGGAAAACCCATTGCTAATTATAAAATCTATATTCTCGATAAGTATGAAAAACCGGCCCCCATAGGAATTCCCGGGGAGCTGTGCATATCCGGCCCCGGGCTCAGCCGCGGATATCTAAACCAACCGGAACTAACTGCCCGGAAATTTATAAAATTAAATCTCAAGGTTAATAGGTCCCATATGTCCTATACGTCCCATATTACCTATTTGTCCTATATTACCCATCTGTCCTATATTTACCGCAGTGGGGACCTGGCCCGGTGGCTCCCGGACGGCAATATAGAATTCCTGGGACGCATTGATCACCAGGTAAAGATCAGGGGGTATAGAATAGAATTGGGAGAAATAGAGAATCGCCTGTTAAGCCATAAAGATATAAAAGAAGTAGTGGTGACAACAGGAGAGGATATAAATAAAGAAAAGCATCTTTATGCTTACGTTGTTTCGGCGAAAACATTCACTGTTTCCGAATTACGGGATTTTTTAGCCAGGGAGTTACCGGGATACATGATACCGGCGCAATTTGTGCAGTTGGAGAAAATACCCTTAACACCCGGTGGCAAAGTGGATCGCAAAATGCTGTTGGCCTCCGGTGAATTTATGGAGACCGGTGTGGAATATGTCTCTCCTCGCAGTGATTTGGAAAAGAAATTGGCGGAAATTTGGTCTGAAATATCAGGTAGAGACGCATTGCATGCGTCTCAAAGGTATGCGTCTCAAAGGTATGCGTCTCAAAGGAATGCGTCTCAAAGGAATGCGTCTCTAAGGAATGCGTCTCCAAACATTCATGATAATTTCTTTGATATGGGTGGTAATTCGTTTTCTCTTATTCGATTAAACAATCGCATAAAGGAGGTTTTAGAAATAGACATCCCATTGGTAACATTGTTTAATTATCCCACCATAGCATCGTTAGCCGGTTATTTAAGTCAGCATGGGGTTTCCTTTACCGGGGAGGACCAGGAGGGTAAACCCGGGGAAGGTAAAACCCGGGCAGCCACTGCGGAAATTGCTGTAATCGGTATGGCCGGCCGGTTCCCGGGTGCCAGGAATACCCGGGAGTTCTGGGACAATTTAAAAAATGGCGTGGAATCCGTTGCTTTTTTAACCGGGGAGAAATTAGAAGGGTTGGGAATGGATGCGGATGCCGGGAATGACCCTAATTATATCTCTGCCAAAGCCCGTTTACAGGAAATTGAATATTTTGATTCTTTCTTTTTCGCTTATACACCGGCAGAGGCGGAGATGATGGACCCCCAGACCAGGATTTTCCATGAGTGTGCCTGGGAGGCATTGGAAGATGCCGGGTATGAACCGGGTACATACCCGGGAACCATTGGTCTCTATGCCGGGGCCAGTGCCAACCCCTATTGGGATATTTTACCCTATTTACCCTCCGGGGGAAACTCGTATAAAGAGAAAGGGGTTGAGCAATGGGATGCGGTGCAGTTCAGTGATAAGGATTTTCTCAGCACAAGGGTGGGTTATAAGCTGGATTTAAAAGGCCCTTGCGTGATCGTACAAACGGCTTGTTCCACATCGTTGGTGGCGGTTGACCAGGCCCTTCAAGCACTATTAAGCGGGAAGTGCGATATGGCATTGGCAGGGGGAGTATCCGTTACGTTCCAGAATGAAGCCGGCTATATTTACCAGCAAGGTGCGATTGTATCGCCGGACGGTCACTGCCGGGCCTTTGATGCACGAGCCAACGGTACTGTAGGAGGTAACGGCGCAGGGGTGGTGGTACTGAAACCATTGACAAACGCCATTAATGACAGGGATACCATCTATGCCGTTATCAAAGGCTCTGCTATTAATAACGACGGAAAAGGAAAACCAGGTTTTTCTGCTCCC
>CP070627.1:5412304-5417671 GCA_020355945.1 Candidatus Aminicenantota bacterium
TTTCAAAAAGCGCCCCCCCTAATAGGGTGCCCGCGCCGCGGGTCCGCTGGAGGCAAAAAAATGGGGTAGAGTTGACATTCTTTTTCTAAATAATTATACTTTATTTCTCCACGGTCCACTCGTTCAATGTGTCGAGTCGATTGGAGATATTTTCCTTGTTAATTTTTTGCTGTCTGTAAAAAGAAAAAGGAGCATTGAAATGCCCGTTAAATGGCAGAAGTCAACATGTACAATGCACATACTGTGGTTTTACTTCAATCCTTTAAGAAAGGAGAATTTTTATGAGTGAAGGCAGAAGTTCCAGGAAAGACCGGTTTTTCGAGACCCTGGTGCAGGCCTCTAACGACGGCATTATCATCACCGACACCATGCAGAATATTATCGTGGTCAACCAGGCCTTCTGTTCATTTTTTGGCAGGCCTTTGCATGAAGTAAAGGAGACCGGGTTGTATACCTGGCTGGAACAAATGGAGCCCGGGGCTCCGCAGCGTTGGGCTGAGCTGGAAAAAAACCTTCAACTCAAAGGAACATGCCGCAATGTCCGGTTCCAGGCAATCAGCAAACAGGGAGTGAAACACTTGAGCGTCAATGCTTCCCTGGTGAAACAGGAACCCGGTAAAGGAGATGATACCATCATCTCCATCTGGCGCGACATCTCCCGGCAGAAACAAACCGAAGGCGAAGAACTCTTTAAAAACCTGTCAGAACAATCACCCGATATGATTTACGTCAACAGTATGGGCAAAATAGTATATGTAAATAAAATTTGTGAAGAAAAACTCGGATATTCAAGGAAAGAATTTTATTCTGACGACTTTGATTTTCTTAGTATAATAGAACCGAAATTCAAGAATTTGATTGTTGAAAATTATAAGCGGCATTTGCAAAGAGAAAATATTGCGCCATACGAATACGCATTACTTACGAAAGATAAAAAAGTAATCGATGTAATCGGCTCAACAAATTTGATAAAATATAAGGGAAAAAACGCTTTGCTGGGAATCGTTACAGACATCACCGAACTTAAGCGCACAAGAGAGGAAAGGCAAAAACTGGAAGAAAGGCTTCTACAGGCCCAGAAGATGGAAGCGATTGGTAATTTAGCCGGGGGCATTGCCCACGATTTCAACAACATCCTCGGAGCTATCATTGGGTATGCGGAATTGGTAATGGATGATATCCCGGAAGGTGACATCGCCAGGCATAATCTTGAAAGGATACTGACTGCCGCAAACCGCGCAGCAGAGTTGGTAAAGCAAATTCTTACCTTCAGCCGCAGGGCTGAAAAAAAGCGCACATCCATCTATGTAAGTAACATTATAAAAGATGCCCTTTCCCTGCTGAGAGCTTCTTTACCGGCAACCATTGAAATTCGTCAAAATATCCAGGAGAAGTCAAACCCGATCCTGGGCAATCCTACCCAGATTCACCAGGTGATTATAAACATTTGTGCCAATGCTGCCCATGCCATGAGGGAGAAAGGCGGGATCCTGGAGATTACATTAAAGGAAGTCGAGCTTGATTCCACCAGCGTCAAGGGAAAAGCACTGGAACCCGGCAGGTATCAATGCCTCACTATCAGTGATACTGGCAGGGGCATGACACCTGGAATTAAACAACGCATTTTTGAGCCTTATTTCACCACAAAACAGGATGGCGAAGGCACAGGCATGGGCCTGGCTGTGGTTCATGGTATTGTAAAAAGCCACCAGGGAGATATTACGGTCTACTCCGAACCCGGGAAAGGTACAACATTTCATGTTTATCTTCCTACAGCCCAACAAAAACAACTATTTAAAGAAGAACCAGACAAGCCCATTCCCATGGGGAATGAGCGCATCCTTTTTGTGGATGATGAAGAATTCCTGGTAGAAACGGGAAAAGAGATGCTTCAGAAGCTTGGTTATGAAGTGGATGCCCAACCCGGCAGCATCGAAGCCCTGGAAGCTTTTCGTGAAAATCCCCATAAATTTGACCTGGTAATCACCGACCAGACCATGCCCAACATGACCGGTTTACGGTTGGCCAAAGAATTGAAACGCATCCGCCCGGATATCCCCATTATTTTGTGTACCGGTTTCAGTGAAACCATCAATGAAGAAAACTTCAGTGAAAAGGGAATTAGTGCGTTTGTCATGAAGCCTATCCTTAAAAAGGACATCGCCCGGGTGATCCGAAATATCCTGGATGGAAAACCAAACACGAGAAAAAAGGAGGTATGATGAAACGGTGTTATTCAATTATTTTGATTTTTGGTTTGATATTTGGGCTGATGAAGGGGTTTTCATTAGCACAAGCAGCCCGGTCACCAACGACCCCGGAAAGTACGGTTCCCCTTCCCGGACAACCCCTGGGCCCCGTTGACCCGACTGAAGTGGAAGCCTTCCTGGATGGAGTCATGGCTGCCCATATGGAGGCCTATAAGATTGCCGGCGCAGTCATAGCCATTGTAAAAGATGGGAAACTGTTTTTTGCCAAAGGGTATGGTTATGCGGATGTAGAAAAAAAGAAACCGGTGATCGCCGAGAAAACCCTGTTCCGTACCGGTTCCACAGGAAAACTGTTCACCTGGACCGCTGTGATGCAATTGGTGGAAAAAGGCCTGGTTGACCTGGATGCTGATATCAATACCTATCTTAAAAAATTCAAAATCCCGGAAACCTTTAAAGAACCCATTACCATGACTCACCTGTTAACCCATACACCGGGATTTGAAGATACCTTTACCGGCATGGCGGTTCGCACTCCCGGGAATATCGAACCCCTGGCCCAATACCTGGCCAAACACATGCCAGCCCGTGTCCGTCCTCCGGGCAAACTGACCGCCTATTCCAATCACGGCACTGCCCTTGCCGGTTATATCGTGGAAGTGGTCTCCGGGATGCCCTTTGAAAAATATGTCGAAGAGAACATTTTCAAGCCCCTGGACATGATGCACAGCACCTTTGCACAACCTCTGCCTGCTCACCTGGCTGAGAATATGTCAAAGGGTTATGAGTTTAAAAATGGGCAATATGAAGTCAAAGATTTTGAATTATTCACAAGCCTTAATCCTGCCGGTTCAATGAGTTGTACGGCTGCGGATATCGCTAAATTTATCATTGCCCAGCTTAACCGGGGAGAATATCAAGGAAACCGGATATTAAAGGAAGAGACAGTAAAAAAAATGCACACCCGGCTCTTTGCCAATGACCCGAAAACCACGGGAAATGCCCATGGCTTTTGGGAGTATAACTATAACAATTTACGCATTATCCATCATGGTGGTGACACCGTATATTTTCACACCCTCCTGTCTTTGATCCCGGGAAAGAATATCGGTTTCTTTGTGGCCTATAATACCAGTGCGGAAAGAATTCCCCGATCTGCCTTATTGGAAGCTTTTCTCAACCGTTACTACCCCATGCCCGATATGGTTGAGCTCAAACCACTGCCAAAAGACAATGACAAAGACAATGAACCACTCGACCGGTTTACCGGGAGTTACCAATTGGCCCGGTCCCCATATACCACCTATGAAAAGGTGTTTAGAATTTTTCCATTCCTGGACATCAATGCCACCACAGACGGAAAACTGCTGGCTCGGTCCAAACAATGGGTCCAGGTAGAACCCCTGGTTTTTAAAGAAGTGGGTGGGCAGGACACCATGGTGTTTAAAGCAGACCAAACCGGCAAGATCAGCCATGTGTTTCTGAGCTCGATACCCCATTCCGCCTGCATCAAACTGGAAGGGATTGAAAAGCCCGGTTTCCACTATATTTTAGCGATCCTTTGTGTACTCTTGTTTCTCTCTACCTGGCGCTGGCCCTTTACAGCACTCTACAGGAAAGTGTGCCACCGCAAAGATAAAAAAGAGAAAGGCCCGGAACCCATTTGGGCCCGTTTACTGGCAGGAATCATGAGTACGCTGTATATCCTGACACTTCTTGGCATTGTCATCGTTTTCAGTGACCCGATTGTAATCATATTCGGTGAGATTGCTCTATTAAAAGTCATCTTAGTATTGCCATTGATTTCTTTGGTTCTTACGATTGCTGTGCTGTTTTTTACTTTCCTGGCCTGGATAAAGAAATACTGGAACCCCTGTCAACGGTTACACTATACCCTGGTGGTGCTGGCATCCCTGGTATTTCTCTGGTTTCTAAATTACTGGAATTTGTTGGGATTTAAGTTCTAAAAAATGCCTTCGGCCGCGTGAGACATCCGCAAAAATTTTTGTGATTCGCAAATGCGGTTACTCATTAACGATTTCGAGAATTTTTTTATAGAGAGTGGATTTTATTCTAAATCTAAACTCTAACATCCGGTCTAAAATTGGTTTAACCTCTGATATTAATCCTGCCTTTTTAGCCGACATGATTATCGCCAGAGTTCCTTTGACTTTTATTGAAAACGTTTCAGCACATTTTTTAGCAGCCCTGTCATCGATAATAGCTGCATTTTGGGTATTCCAACGGCAATGGGATAGGACTTTGGTTTCACCGGCGCCCAGGTCCCAGGAAGCAATATTTAGACTGATGGGACCGATATTCTTTTGATACTTCTTACCATCTTTTTTTAACCAGGATTTTGCCATGTCCTCGTCTGGTCCGTTCAATATTTCTTTAGCGACACCCTCAGGAATGATTAGATTATCACATAACTGAGGGGGGAGTATATCCAGGAGGGATAACTTCCCTAAAATAATCAACGCTGAAGAATCCACCACCCATGTTTTATTCAATTGCCATCTCCTCTAAAATTTCATCCTCGGTGACCTGGAAAGGAGAAATGTTAAATGTTTTCAGGGCTTCCAAAAATTCATAGCGACTGATTCCGGCTATTTCAGCGGCTTTGGATTGGGAAACCTTCCCAATTTCATACCATTTAATTGCTGCGGCTAATCTCATTTCTTTGACAAAATGCTGCGGTGTACTCCTGGTGGCAGCAAATACATCTTCGGGAAGATCGATACTTACCTGCACGCTCATTATAACCTCCTTGTTCAAGATAATTATACTGTTCATAATTATAGCATTAATCAATCGTTCAAACAACTCATCGCCCAACCTAAAGCCACCGTCAACTTTTGCCTCCAGGGCAGCGCGGCCAAAAGCCTTTCGAGCACCAGTCATTGGTCATTGGTTATTTGTCATTAGTCATTGGTGAAAATTTACGCTTAAAAAATAGGCGGTAAAGCTAAGATTTTGTGAGTCGTTCCAGGCGTTTGAGCATCAGGAACATCAACCCACCTGCAGCTACAGATGTAATCGTGAGCAGTGCGAAGGTTTGCCAGAGTGCTAACCGGGCATAAGGAATAGCAATAATCCCGCAGAGGGAATTGCCTATAGCAGTCGCAGCCAGCCAACTGCCCTGCATCATTCCCCT
>CP070627.1:5417771-5424462 GCA_020355945.1 Candidatus Aminicenantota bacterium
CTCGGATTCATTATATAATTTCTATATGAAAACAAATGCTTATTCCTGGATGAGGTATTAAAAGATGATGAATTATACTGCACAAACGAATAAAAGTGTGGAAGATTATTTCTCGCTAATACGAAATCTTCCCGATGAAGATAAGATTGAGTTGATTGCCAGAATTTCCAATTCTATTGTGGAGAAAAGAAAGCTTTTGAAAGAAGAAGCGTCAAAAGAGGAAATACTGGCAGAGACTTATGGCTGTTTTGAGTCGTCTAAATCAGCCGATGAAATCATTGATGAGATTTACAGTTCCAGGCATTTCAAAGATAAGAATCCTGATTTATGAAAAAATACCTGTTGGATACCAATATATGTATTTATCATATCAAAGGTAAAACATTTTGAGAGATTATCATCTTTAAAATTAGAAGATTGGACTAAAAGCCAAAAAGTCTGAAGCCTTCTTAACTTCTGACTCCCGACTGACTCCCTGCCACCCCTCACCTTTCACCCCTCACCAATGACCAATGACAATTCTTCCAAGCTTCTCACCTGCACCTGTCACCTTCACCTGCCACCTGAAAAACTACACCTTTATAAATCAGCACATCTCGAAACCACCGCTAATTCAATATTTCAAAAAAAAGAGTAAACTTTTATCAATGTGCAACAAAAATCGGGAAATTATGTTACCTTTTTAGAGATGTAATTTACCGTAACGGTAAAATTTTATGAAGAAATGAAAACATTTATCGTGCAAAAAAGTGAATTACACATATTAGCGATTAACACAAATTATTTAATGAAAATCCGTGAAATTCATGTAATTCGCGGGCAAAAAATGGGGGGGAGTTGGGAAGGAGTTGAAATTCTGAGTGATTTTTTATATAATGGGGCCATTAAAACGAATGATGAGCGATGAATGATGAGTGATGAAAAAGCTTATATATTCATTAAGAGGAGGTGTAAAAATGGTTAGAGATAAGGGAGTGCAAATCGTTCTTGTTTTGGTTTTCTTTTTAGGTGTGTTTGTTTTTAACCAGGAAAACAAGGTTGATGAAAACAAGCAATTAAGAGAGGAAATCCTGGCTGTCTATCAATCAAAAGGGGAAAAGGGACTGTGCCGTTTGGTAAAAAAGAAAAAAGATAAAATTACCGATAAATTTATCCTGGATTTCGCAAAAGTGGCTATTAAAGAAAAGAAAAAAGAAAAGAAAGAAGAATGGCTGACAGTTTGTAAAATCATGGCAGAAAAGAAAAAGGAGAGAAAAATCCTTGCGGAAATCCTATGTGCAACAGGCATTTATTTTGAATCCACTGAAGATAATGAAAAGGCAGCCGATTATTTCCAACAGGCACTTGCCATCTATCTTAAATTAAACGATCCGGTTGAACAGGGGCCTGTGTACTATAAATTGGGTGTAATTTATTCAAAAAAAGGCGACGATTCCAGGGCCCTTGATATGTTTAAGAAGGCCCTGCCTTTTTATGAAAAAGCGGGAGAACCAGTTGTCCAGGTTGATTTGTACTGTAAAATGGGTGCTATTTATTCAAAAATCGGCTACGATTCCAAGGCGCTTAAGATGTATGATAAAGCCCTGCCTTTTTTTGAAAAAGCAGGAAAACCAATTGCCCAGGCCAAAGTGTACTACTGCAAGGGGAAAATTTATTCAAAAATCGGCGAAGATCCCGATGCGCTTGAGATGTATGATCAAGCCCTGAAATTTTTCAAAGAAGCGGGAGGGCATCCCTATCAGGGCAAGGTTTACCAGCGTAAGGGGGATATTTATTTAATCAACGGCAATATTTCCAATGCGCGTAAGATGTTTGATCAAGCCCTGGAATTCTTTAAAAAGGCTGGATGCCAGGTTGGCCAGGGAAATGTGTACCTGGGTAAAGGGGAGATTTATTTAAGAATCGGTGACAATTCCGAGGCTCTTAAGATGTTTGATAAAGCTCGGACTCTTTTTCAAAAGGAGGGACACCTGGTTGGCCAGGGCAATGTGTATCAGCGTAAAGGGGATATTGATTTTATCGAAGACAAGATTCCCAATGCGCTTAAGATGTATGATAAAGCCCTGGAATTCTTTGAAAAAGCCGGACAGCAGGTAGGCCAGGGCAATGTCTACTTGAGTAAAGGAGAGATACATTCAAAAAAAGGCGAAACTACCATGGCGCTCAATATGTTCGATAAAGCCCTGGATTTTTTTGAAAAAGTCGGACAACTGGTTGGTCAGGGTAATGTCTACTTTAATAAAGGGAAGATTTATTTAAAAATGGGCGAAAATTCCGGGGACCGGGAGATGTATGATCAAGCCCTGCGGATGTATGATCAAGCCCTGGGTTTTTATAAGAAAGAAAAAGATATGATGTCGGAATCCAATGCTTTATGTGGCAAAGCAAAGGTTTTGAAACAACAGGGGAAAATAGATGAAGCCCGGGAACTTTATGAGAAAGGGATAAAAAAACTTGAAGAGATGCGGACTCAAACAGCCTATTCAAAGATGAAAATAACCTTTATGGAAACGATTTATCAGCGATATCAAGAAATTGCTTTGTTTATGCTGGAGAATAAATACCATGATAAAGCCTTCAAATATGCGGAATCCATGAAGGCCAGGGTTTTCCTGGACCAGTTGTGCGAGAAATTTTCCGACCTGGAGCGGGGGATAACAACGGAACAAAAAGAGAAACGTTATGAGTACGTGGCAATACTCTCCATGTTAAGTAAGGATATCCATAAAAACGCCGCGAAAAGGGATGAGAAGGAGTTGCGGGAATTAAAGCAACAGCGTCTTGAAGCAGAAAAAAACCTTGAAAATCTAGAGTTTAAAACCAGGATGGATAACCCTAACTACAAAAAGGTTAAGTACAGGGATCCGGTGTCCGCTCGTTATTTGCAAACAAAGGTATTAAAAAAAGGAGAATTGCTGCTGCACTACTTTATCTCCCCAAATAAATTATATGTATTTGTCATATCCAAAGAGAGTTTTAAAGTGATTCCCATAGCAGTCCAGGAAAAGGAGATCAATCATTTAGTCAATCGCTTCTTACCGGCATTAAGAGAACCCCATTGGCCAGTAATAAAGAGGTACGGCCAAACACTATATAAGAAATTGCTTAAACCCCTGGAGCAAGACATAAAAAACAGCGAATATCTTATTATCATCCCGGATGGGGAATTGACAAAAATACCTTTCGAGTCCTTGATTATCGATAATGATAAATCGGGTTACCCGGTTTTTTTCCTGGAAAAATACCGACTGAAATATATCCAGGGCGCCTCGGCCCTCTCCGAGATGCGCGAAACTATCCGGGACCGTGTTGCCAAAAGCTTTATCGGCTTCGGCGACCCTGTCTACGATTATAAAAACTTCAGTCAGGGCAAACCCGAGCAAGGCAACCCGTCCCGTTCCCCGGGAAAACATGATGAAAAAAGGGAGATACGCCGCAGCCTTTATACCAGTACCGGCGGTATATTAAACCGACTGCCCGGGACCGGGGAAGAGGTCAAAGCCATTGCCCGGCTCTTTGAAAGAAAAAATCAAAAAAACGTTGTGTACCTGAGAGAACAGGCCAGCGAAGATAATGCCAAAGCACCGGCCATAGAACATTTCGATATCATTCATTTTGCCTGTCACGCCAATATAAACGACAATTTCAAGGGCCTGGTCCTGTCCCAACTACCGTCGGATCAATCCGGGGAAGACGGCTATTTCATCCTCAAAGAGTTCATGAACTTCAAGTACAAAGCCAAACTGGTGGTATTCTCCGCCTGCCAGTCCGGTACGGGAAAAATAGTAAAGGGAGAAGGCATCATCGGGCTGACAAACACAGTCATGTGCGCCGGGATCCCGGCGGTAGTCGCCACCCTCTGGGATGCACATGATACCGCAGCCGAAGAGTTGATGGTAAATTTTTATAGCAATATGCTGGAAAAGGGCCTGGACAAAACCGAGGCCCTGAGACAGGCCAAATTGGAACTGATCAAAAACAAAAAATACCGTTATCCTATCTACTGGAGTGCCTTTATCATGTATGGAGAGTAAAGGTTAAGGTTGAGGTTGAGGAAGAGTTTGGATTAGCCGCGAAAAACACGCGAATAGGCACAAGATTTTAAAATTACAAAAAACAAAATACAAACAACTCTTTCAAGCTATACCAATGACTAATGACCAATGACAGGTAGACCCTGGAATATAAGTTGTGTTAACATCATTCACTATTTCCTGGAACAGGGGAAATAATTGAATTATTTTAACAATTTTCTTGCAAAAAGAAGCCTCCTGTGGTAGAATATATTCTGATTTTGAGGGTAGGTGTAAAAAAGTATATTCTGCCCGCAAGGTGAATATATGTTGCAGCGCCCAGGAGAAAATGTCAATGGGCAAAATTAAAAAAATAGGGGTTTGAGTTGAGTCTAAAACGAAGCGGGATGAGATCAATTGTTTTGTTTACCATATTCTCTTTTTCCCTTCTGGGCCTTGCAGTATCCGCTTTTGCTAAACCAGCCCCCGGCAATCTAATGGGTTTTGTATATGGAAAGGATGGGAAAACACCGGTCCGGGATGCTGTGGTGTTAATCAGGGGAGTGGATACCGGTAAGGTTTATCGATCGGAACCCACCGGTGAGTTTGGCACCTACAGGCTGTTGGATATCGAAGCCGGCACCTATGTGGTGGGGCTCAAGATCAAGGAAAAATCCTACAATGTGAACAAATATGTTAAAGTTGACGCTGGAAAAACAAGTTTCGTCTCACTTTTCCTTCAAGCGCCCCATCTTGAAATACCCTATAAACAAACGGAAAAAGACGACGAAGAAGAAAAAGAGAAATTCTTTGACTCACTGGCAGAAGAAGCGATCATAATAGGCGGTATTGCCGCAGGTATATTGGGCTATATCTCAGAATTAGAGGGTGAGGAAGAAATAAGTCGCACCGATAGATAATGTCATAAACTTTGCCTGGCACCAAAATTCCTCCCTCCATTACACCACTCCATGATATTCCCCTGAATATCTATTTAAGATACGTAATTTTGACGGTTAATTCCAAATAAGGCCCGGTGAAAACCTGGGGAAGCCGGGGAAAGGGAGCCGATAACTTGATGGCATTGGCACTGGTTATCTCCAGTGATTTATGTCCTTTATGTTCCAGGATTTCCAGGTCTTTTAATGTCCCGTTTCTATATATTTTGAGGCGTAAAAGAGTTTCTCCTTTTAGTTTGATGCTTAATCGAGTTTCTCCCTTTATTCTTAACTTCAATCTTTTATAATCTCCCGGGGGATGGATATTACGCTTAATTCTCTTTTTTAAAACCTGCAAATAACGTGCAAGATCACTGTATACTGTATCAAGAGAAAATACACCGATATCAACCACACGTGATTGTTGATGATCATGCGGGGTAACCCCGAATTCAGGCAATTCAAACACCTGTCTCCTATTATATGGATCCTTCCCGTAAGAGGCTAAACGAGCGCCTCCTTTTATTTTCAAATCTTGCTTTGATCCGATGACAGATTCATTGTCTGCCTCTCCTTCATCTTTTTTATCAGTCAGGGGCTCCCGGGTTTTTGCCTGCAAATTAAGCCTGTAAATCGATTTATTGGGTGATTCATTTTCTCCCTCTCCTCCTTTTTTTACCTTTTTATCATTCAAAGTCTCCTGTTTTTTATCGCCCCGGCTGCCCTGTCTAGCCGTCAGATCAAGGGGTTTGGAAATCGTTTTATTGACAAGTTCTTTCTTTGCCTCTCCCTCTTTTTTTAATATTTTAAGAGGCACGGGCCTTTGCACTTTTTCATCCTGGACACCATTTTTTTTGGGCAGGGCATATGACTTGAAATCACCTTTGGCATAGGGTTCACCTATATCCAGGTCAGGAATTGTTTCCCGATTCCTGGCCAGCGCATTCTTGTCCGAAAAAACTTTGACATCCTTTTCATGTTCACCCACTTTTGCATCCTCGGGCGTTCCTACGTAGAAGGCAACAAACTTTTCTTCATCCGAATTGGGCGTTTTTTTGTCGTGATTACTTAATGTCAATTGTATAATCATCCCACAGATAAAAAACATCAATAGATGCAGCAAAATTGACGCAAGCAGCGATAATGGCCATGGAAACGGATTATATTTGTTCAAAATCTCCGCACCCCCGTTAAAATAAAGCGAATGCCTTTGAAAATATTAATTTTTTTGCCATCAAAGTTCTTTCCTTTACCTGAAAAATCTTTCATCACTTTAAGCATAATACCGTTTTTTTTATGCCAAAAGATCAGGCTTCCACCTACAGTTAAGCTAGACGCTTTAGCAACTCTTATTTCTTCGAATACCCTTACATATCCGCCGATGTAACGCACCCCTCCCTGGGCAGAAAAATTAAATTTCGACGATGGAGAAGGCCGGATCAATGGCAGAAGCCATTTCATCCCTGCTGATAAATGGAATCCCCTGAAAATCGACGGCATCTTAATATCATTAAACTCGGGATTAACACTGGTAGTGTAGATGTACTCCATATAAAACCCGTTGAAATCCCGGAAAAGAATATCCACCCCCAGGCCAATCGTCAAAATATCTAATTCCTTTGAATGAGCGTTAAGATAGGGATTCATCTTATATTTCAGTGCAAAAACATTCAAGGAAAGAAGAGATAAAACCAAAAAAATGAATAAGACCATCTTCCTCATTTTTTATCACCTCCTTCT
>CP070627.1:5424562-5433404 GCA_020355945.1 Candidatus Aminicenantota bacterium
TCTTATTGGCAAAAAAGTTGAAATACGGGGACCTGACCAACCGGGACGGAAAAAATATTGTCCTTGCACCCGGGGCATGGGAACATAAAATAAAAATGGTCACAGCAGACAAAACCAGGTCCTTAGCCGTACATAAATTATGTGCTATATTGTGGAACTATGCCGAGTGCATTTTTTTTTGGACCCATGGACTTATCAGGGAATTTCACGGCCCGTATCATTTTCCCGGGAAAAAGGAAGAAATCCTGGTCAGGGATTTTATTGATTTAAAACCGCTGGAATTATGGAAATCGTCTCGCCCGGTTGAATATGAAAAAATCAGGATAATCACCGCATACCAGGATTTAGGCATGAGCATTGATATCTACAACAATGTATCCATAAATGCAAACACTACTTATGTTAACAGCCTCAAATCTTATTATATCGAAGCTGATGGGAAAATGTTGAATTTAGATGAAGTAGACCGGTTATGCAGGGTCCTATCAGATGTGATGCTTAATATTACCAGTGAAGTTGAAACGCTTGATTGGCGGCAGTTGGCAAAGAAGTATGCGGAGATTTTCTGGTACAGCAAAAAGGAATTAAAAGATGGAGGTGATTGGCGTCCTCCCCGGAGTGTCCATGAGCGAATTGAGAAAGGAGAATTAAATACAAGGCTGCAGAATCTAAGCCCACAGGCCCTGCAGCGCATGCTGCGCATCTCTTTTTAATTTAAGCCACAAAGATACACAAAGGAACACAAAGAAGAAAAGATGAGAGACGAAAGAAGACAAAGGGCAGGAAAATTTTTTTGCAGGGTACTTAATAAAAAGAAAATAATTTTTAATTGATTTTCTTGAAAAAGCAGCATATTATGTGGTATGATTTATTTTTGGAGAAACAATGAATAAGAAAGACAAAAATATTGTTGATAATGCAAAAAAATGGCTCTCTTCCCCGGAAGGTCGGGAGTCTATGAAAAATTCAATCCAAGAAGCGATTGAACGCAGTAAAAAATTTAATGAATCCCGACAAATTGACCCCAAAATTCTAAAAGAAACATTTACGATTTAGTTAAGCGCGTTTAATGAAGAAGCCATTCCAAATTTATCCTTTCAGTAGTGAAAAGTTAAACGAAATATTTACTGAAAAATCAGGTGCTAATCCGGAACTGATAAATGAGAAACCCCATATCATCTACTTTAAAGAATATTTCCAGGATAGTGGAACCCAAACCATAATCGTTGAAAATGATTATATAGACAGAGATTTCCTGGAGGATTTTTCAGCTTATTATGTAAGATGCTTTGCAGATTATAGACGAAAATGTACTCGCCTGCATTTCTTTAAAAATAAATTTGGTTATGAAGAGTACAATGCTTTTCTAGAAAATAAAAATAGATCTTTAAAAGATCAGTTGCAGAAGAATTATCTGGGTTTTATTGTTATTAAACCTTTACCCCGGACGATAATTGGCCGAACCTGTCTTAAATCCTATCCCGAAGAAAAAGGAGTAAACAGAAATTTTCCAATAGTGAGAGAGTATGAAGTGAATCTTTATGGATGTCCGTTGACGGTTAAAACACTTGCATTCCAAGAGCAGGATACAGTTGTAGCTGCATGTGCAACCAGTGCGTTATGGTCTGTTTTTCAAGGAACAGGTATTTTGTTTCAACACAGAATTTTATCCCTGGTAGAAATTACAAAAGCTGCCACAAAGCAACTACCATTAGAAACTCGAGCATTTCCTAATAAAGGTTTGTCCGTTGAACAAATGGCCCATGCAATACAAGAGGTTAGTCTGGAACCTTTTTTGGTGGAGATAAAGAATGAGGAATATATCCTAAAGAGCTACATTTATGCATATTTAAAATTCGGGATACCAATAATACTTGGCGTTGATTTGTATAATACCGCTAATGACAATATTGAGTATGTTGGAAAACACGCTGTAGCTGTTACCGGTTATCGGATGGATATGAACCAATTGGAGTTAAACAAAAGGGAAAAATTTAAACTGTTTTCTTCGCGTATGTCTGAAATTTATGTTCATGATGATCAAGTCGGTCCTTTTGCCAAAATGGTTATCGATAGTCAAAAAGTTTCATCACTGGATAATAAAAGTGAAAAAAATGTAATCTCAATGTCAACATCATGGAAACTTGAAGATGCTAAGATAGGAGATATAAGAGCAGTTCCTCTAATTCTACTGATCCCTTTATATCATAAAATTCGCATCTCTTTAGGTACTGTTTACGAAATAATCAGTGTCTTTTATGCAATCCTGGAAAATTTGAGTAAAAATAAAAAACTAATGATCCGGAAATTTGAATGGGATATATCACTAACAAGTGTTAATCAGTTTAAGAGTGAACTTTTCTCTTCGTTAAATGCCAAAACCAACTTTAAAGATATTCTATTAAAAAGTATGCCTCATTTCATTTGGCGCGCAACAGCATTGGATCATGATAAGCCTGTTATAGATATGTTATTCGATGCTACCGATATAGAACAAGGCCATTTTTTTATATGTGCTGTAGAATATGACCGAAAATTGTTTTTAATACTACGTGAAATACTTAGAGAAAAATTTTTTGATGAAGTTCTTAAAAAAACATCATGTTGGGAGATAATTCAGTGGTTTAGAGAAAATTAATAATAAGAATCTTTTTGCCTGTCAATTTTTAACTCCTCTTTTACAAAATCTTATAAATTTAGGATAAATTAAAATGAGAAAAGAACAATATCTAAACAAAGAAAAAATCAACACGGTACCGGCAATAAAGAAAACCCCAAAAAGAGAGTATTACTCGGTCTCTTTGCAGCAAGAAGGGGTTTGGCTGCAAGCTAAAATAAACCCGGGAAGTACGGTATGGAACACCTCTCACAGTTGGCGTTATCAAGGCCGATTGGACATCGAAGCATTAAAAAAAGCCATCCAGGAGCTTATCCACCGGCATGCCTCGCTGCGAACCAATTTCCAACTAAAAAAAGACAAAATCCTCCAGGTGATCCATGAGAATTTTTCACTGGACAGTTTTTTTAGATTTTTTGATATCTCTTCCTGTCCCGGAAATCAGAAAGAAAGCATTGCCAGGTCTATCGAGGAAACCGCGGCAAAAGAAACCTATAACCTGGCAGCCGCACCACTCATTCGCTTTACCTGGATTCGCTTCCATGAAAACGATCATTTGCTGG
The DNA here is from genome assembly GCA_020355945.1 of Candidatus Aminicenantota bacterium. The sequence goes on from CP070627.1 coordinate 5,427,743, forward strand.
TTATCAGTAAACATCATATTATTTCCGATGCCACCTCCCGGCAAATCATCTGGAAGGAATGGGTGTCCCTTTATAATACCTATACAGCCAATAAACCCCACCAATTAGCAACCATTGATATTCAATATCATGACTATGCCGCCTGGCAGCAGGAATTCCGGGAAACCCCCTATTACCAAAAACAAAAGGAATATTGGTTGTCGCAATTATTGGGCAAGGAATCAGCGCCATTACCTGTGTTAGACTTACCCACAGACCTTCCCCGCCAGGACAATGAAAATAAGAAATCCAAAACCTCAACATATTCCATTAATTTAGATCAACAATTGGCAGTCGATCTCCGTTCCTTTAGTTTACGGAATCGTGTTACTTTTTCATCGGTGTTTTTGTTGGGTTTCTATATTTTTTTGAATAAGTACGCCGGCCAGGATGATATGGTTATTGGCACCTTGTACCGGGGAAGAAATATCGATAAACAGGTACTGGATAAGATTATCGGGTTATTTGCCAATCACGTGGCCATGCGGCTGCATATGGATGAAAATGCCTCCGTCAAGGAATTGCTGGCAGAAGTGAATAAAAAGACCAGGCAAGCCTATGAAAACCAGGATTATCTATATGAAGACCTGGTTCGCACCCTCCACCCGGAACGCACCGCCCTCCATGCCCCTATATACCAGGTGGTATTTAATATGTTAAAAATTACCGGTATGGATATAGAACCGGCAGGATTGGTCCGGGAACAATGGCAAGAATTTGCACCGGACAGTGATATATCTTCCCAATATGATTTGTCGCTTTATGTCAGGGATGAAATTAAAAAAATCACCCTAATGATATTATATACAAAAGATCGATTTTTCGAAGAAACCATCAACAGGATGATGGGGCAATATACCAATATTTTATTGAAAATGATCCTGCAGCCGGGTATAAAATTAAAAGATGTGGAAATCATTACAGGAGAAGAAAAACAGCGGATTTTATATGAATTTAATAATACGGATGCGAATTACCCAAAACACAAAACCCTTCATCGGTTATTCGAGGAGCAAATGGAACAAACCCCGGACCATATTGCTTTAGTAGGAGCCCACGAATTACACGAATTACACGAAAAGGGGACAAGGGGGCTTGCCCCCTTGTATAACTGCGGCGAGATACAGCTCTCTTATAGTGAATTAAATCGAAAATCCAATCAATTGGCTTATTTATTAAAAGGAAAAGGTGTCAAACCTGACACTATAGTGGGTCTCATGGTGAAGCGCTCCGTAGAAATGATAATCGGAATTCTTGGCATATTAAAGGCCGGAGGCGCCTATTTGCCCATTGACCTGGGTTACCCGGAAGAGCGCATCGATTTCATGTTAAAAGACAGTGGTGCCGAAATTCTATTAAAAGATAATGATTTTACGCCGGAGGCGTTTAATAATCGCCCGAAGGGCACCTCTTCATTTGGGATTTCCCCCCAGGGGGGCCAACTGGCCTACGTCATCTACACCTCCGGTTCCACCGGCAAACCCAAAGGGGTCATGGTCCATCACCAGGCGGTTCATAATTTTATCAAGGGGATGACGGAAAACATTGATTTTGCACCGGGTAAAACCATATTGGCGTTGACCACCATTTCTTTTGACATATTTATCCTGGAAACGATGTTACCTCTTTTGCAGGGGCTTCGAGTAGTAATCGCGGATGAAAGGCAGCAATTGCACCTCGATTTATTAGAAGAATTAATCGTTAAAACCGGTATAGACATGTTACAGGCCACGCCGACGCGTATGCAGATGTTTACCCATCGTGTCAACAGCAGTCGTCCCTGTTGTCTCAAAAACCTGGAAGAAATAATGGTGGGTGGTGAACCTTTCCCGGTGAAATTATTAAAGGACTTACAACAATCAACCCCCGCCAGGATATACAACATGTATGGCCCTACTGAGACTACTGTCTGGTCCACCATGAAAGAATTAACCCATGCGCAAGAAATCACTATCGGTCAGCCCATCGCCAACACGCAAATATATATATTAGATAAAAATTACCTCCCTCAGCCCATCGGAGTGATTGGTGAGTTGTACATTGGAGGCGATGGCCTGGCCAGGGGTTATATCAACCGCCCGGAATTAACTTCAGAAAAATATTGCCTCCGGCGGGTCCGCGGCGCGGACTCCCTATTAACATTAAAGGGGACAGGCAAAAGAAATTATATGTCCCATATGTCCCATATGTCCTATATTTACCTAACCGGTGATCTGGCTCGGTGGCTGCCGGACGGCAATATCGAGTGTTTAGGCCGAGTGGATAATCAAGTAAAAATCAGGGGAAATCGCATTGAATTAGGGGAAATCGAATCCGAACTCAATAAGCATCCCGGGGTTAGGGAATCGGTAGTGACTGCCATAAGCGACGAAACCAGCGGGAAAAGTCTATGCGCTTATGTGGTCTCCTCCGGGGAAGGTGATTTTAATGTCCTGGAATTTAGAGACCATTTAAATCAACGTTTACCCGATTATATGGTACCCTCTTATTTTGTCCAACTGGAAGAAATCCCGCGCACCTCTAATGGTAAATTAGACCGAAGGTCCCTGCCAATGCCCGGTGGGCTCAATAATGCCCGCTCTTTTTACGAACCCCCCACCCCCGGGAATGATATCCAGCAAAAATTGGTATCCGTATGGCAGGAGGTCCTAAGATCGGGAAAAATCGGGATTAATGACAATTTTTTTGTAATCGGGGGTGATTCCATCAAAGCCATCCGGATTGCTTCAAGGTTAAGCGCTTTTGGATATCGATTAGACATCGGGGTATTATTCAGGCATCCCACCATTAAAGATTTATGGAAACAGGTCGAGGCAATATCCGAAAAAATCCCTCAAGAACCGGTTACCGGGAATATCGCTTCCACTCCTATCCGGGAGTGGTTTATAAAACAAAATTTTACCAACAAGCACCATTGGAATATGGCGGTCATGTTATATCGGGAAGAAGGTATTGAAAAAGCAATACTGCAAAACGTATTTAAACGCCTGGCAGAGCACCATGACCTGCTGCGCGCGGTGTTAGCACCGGATGAACGGGGATTGATTATAAAAGGGATCCATCCCCCGGAAGTCCCATTAGAAACGATAGACCTGGTCGCAACGGATGACCGGGCCCTGGAAAAACGCATACTCTCGGCAGTCAATCGAATACAGGCCGGTATCGATCTATTCTCCGCACCATTGATAAAAATCGGTTTATTTAAAACCCGGCATGGCGATCATTTATTGATCGTCATCCATCACCTGGTGGTTGACGGTATTTCGTGGCGGATTTTGTTAGAAGATATCTCACGGGGTTACCAGCAAGCCAAAGCCGGCAAAAAGATTCAATTCCCTGCCAAAACGCACTCATTCAAACGCTGGGCAGAAGAAATAAACGCCTACAGCCGTTCCGATAAATTACTGCAGGAATATGATTACTGGAAAGAGATATGCGCCAAAGGCATTACCGAATTATCACCCGCGGCCAAAGGAGAAACAGGCAAACCAAAGGATTATTACCGGTATAAAATCCAACTGCATGAAGAGGAGAGCTCCTCCCTGTTAAATGAAGTAAACCGCGCATACCATACGGAAATCAACGATATAATGTTGAGTGCCCTGGGTCTGGCCATCCGGGATTGTTTCGGGCTTAAAAAGATAACCATCCAACTGGAAGGCCATGGCCGGGAAAAAATATTGGGAAATATCGATATCTCACGAACCGTTGGTTGGTTTACCACTCAATTTCCTATACTGCTGGAAGTACAAGAAAATGATAAAGAAAACGAAGAAGACCGTTTAAGTATACATATTCGACACACCAAGGAATCCCTGAGAAAAATACCCAATAAAGGCATTGGCTTTGGCATATTACGGTATATATCGGAATTACCGGAAAAAGACCGTTATTTATTGGAAATCGAACCGGAAATCTGTTTTAATTATTTAGGGCAGTTTGATGAAGATTTAACCCGAAGCGGCTTTAAACAATCCCCCTACGGCACGGGGAACACCAGGAGTCTGGCATCCGCACAGCCCTATAAAATTAATATCAACGGTAGGGTGGTGAACCGGGAGGTCTCCTTTACTTTCAGTTGCGATACCAATACCTATAATAAACAGCAAATCGAAACATTGGCCCGAGGTTTTAAACACCACCTGCAGCGAATCATCAAGCACTGCCGCGAAATAGAAGAACCGGTCCATACACCCGGTGACTATGACGCCAAAAACCTGGATTTCCTCGAATTGGAAGCCATTCATCAACAGTTTGGCAAAGCCAACACCGAGAAAATTTATGACCTGAGCCCCATGCAAGAAGGAATGCTGTTTCATTACCTGCTGGACCCTCTTCGCCAGGCCTACCTGGTGCAATTGGTTTACCTCCTGGAAGGAGAGATCCATCAAACCCTGGTTAAAGAGAGTTATCAGCAGTTGATGGATAAATATGACGTGTTCCGTACGGCCTTTATTTATAAAAATATAAAACAGCCCCGGCAGGTTGTCCTCAACAATAGAAAAAAAGAATTCCGCTTTCATGACCTCTCCGGGTCTAATGATCCTGGGCAGATGATAGAAAACATAAAAAAACAAGATCGTGAAAGAGGATTTGATCTGCAAGACGACATATTGATGCGGATTACATTAATAAAAACACACCAGGACAGGTATGCACTTCTCATGACATATCATCACATCATTATGGACGGATGGAGTTCCAATTTATTATTAAAGGATTTTATCACCATCTATTACCAATTGAAAACCGGGAAACCCCTGGAAAGCGGTATGGCAAACCCATACCCTTACCTGGACTATATCAAATGGTTGCACCAACAGGACCTGCCATCTGCCAGTCATTATTGGCAGAGTTATCTCAGCGGATTTGACCAGGTTACCCGGATACAAACTCTTGAAGGCGTTCATGGTGATACCATGGAATATAAAGAACAGAACTACACCGCTGTAGTAGAACCGGAGATAAAGGGAAAACTTTCACAATTGGCGCAGCAGTGGAATGTGACACCCAATAATATACTCCAGGCAGTATGGAGTTTGATATTACAGCGGTATACCGGTGCGGATGACCTGGTATTCGGAAATGTGATCTCCGGCAGGAATATTCCTATAGAAAGCATCGAGCAAGTGATTGGCTTATTCATCAACACCATACCCATGCGGGTAAAAATCAATAGTGAAGCATCTTCCCGGCAACTGACCCGGCAAATCCAGGAAAATCTACTGGAAAGTCAAAGGTATGGGTTCTTACCACTGGGAGAGATACAGGCTCAAGCTGGTGTTGAAGACAGGTTGTTGGAACACCTGTACATCTATGAAAATTATCCCATCAATAAGGAACTCAGGAGTCCTCAACTGGCCGGAACCGTGGGTTTTAAAATAACAAAAAGATACAGCATCGAGCATACCAATTACCATCTTAATTTATTAATTATCCCCAGGACTGATTTACGCTTACAGTTTCAATATAATGAAAATGTTTATCACCCCTCGTTTGTATCGGCCCTGGCCCGGCATATTCGCTGTCTCCTCCGGGAAATGGTGCTTTACCCGGACCAGCCGGCAGCCACCTTAGCAATCGTTACCGATGAAGAGAAACAACAGTTGCTAATGGAATTTAA
>CP070627.1:5433504-5434811 GCA_020355945.1 Candidatus Aminicenantota bacterium
TTTATCTCCAATATAAAAGTGAAACGGAGCGTCGGCTTCTACCATCCTTAAAACAGCCAAACTATATGATTGAACTCGATCAACATTTTTGAGTGCCCATTCAACGATATCCGGGACATATTGAAGGGTATCCGGGAAAACCGTGACGTTAAATCCACAACTGAGACCCCCCATCTCATAAACCATATCTGCTAACTTTTGCCGTAATGCATTGAGTTCAATTTCATTCTTTCCCTTCCATCCAGGACGCGATTGGTGACTGTCCACATGAAATGTAAAACCGAAAAGCCCGGCTTTCTTTAAATCCCTGGCTAAATCCCAATCCAAACCTACACCATTGGTCAGCAGTATGGGTTTAATTTTGTGATTTTTGACTATTTTTACTACATCGACAATTTTCGGATGGGTGAGGGGTTCGCCGCCTGCAATGAGCATGCCGTCACAACGCCTGAGTCTAAGCATGGTTTGAACTTCATGCTCGATCTGCTCCAATGATTTATCACTAGCCGGATTATTTGAAGCAAAGCAGGCATCACATGTGATATTACACTTCCTGGTGGGTTCCAGCCATGTTAAAGCGTTATCAGTGGTGGTCCAGGGCATACGGTAAAGCGACTGGGCTTTTATTCCACTGATTGCTTCTTTGTTTGATTTTAATCCCGTCATTTTACTTCTCCAATTTTTTTTCTTTAAAGGTTTATGCATTAGAACATCCCCTTAGAGAGCTACTTTTTCTTTACTTCTAACTGTTTCAATGCGCTTAGCCAAACCAGCCACTGTAGGATCAACAAGTAGGTCCATCTGGGACAACTGCACCTGGAATATTTCGTTTACACGAGAAATGACCTGGGTGACCATCAGGGAATGTCCACCCGATTCAAAGAAGTTGTCGTTGATGCCTAGCTGTTCAAGCTTCAAAATTTCAGCAAAGATGGTAACGATTTCTTTTTCAATGGGGGTGCGGGGTAGTTCGATTTCTTTCATACCACTTCTGGATGCTTCTGGTTCTGGCAACGCATCGCGGTCTAGCTTACCATTGGGACTCAAAGGCAATTTCTCCAACATCACAAACACATTGGGGACCATGTAGGGAGGGATTTTCTCCTTTAAAAATATTCTCAACGAATCGATCTCAACCCTCCCCTGGGTGGGTGGTTCATTTTGCAGCCCAGGAACCCAATAGGCCACCAAACGCTGGTCCCCAGTGGAGAACTCCTTGTCCACCACCACCGCCTCTTTAACTGCAGGGTGCTGCCTTAGGACCGTCTCAATATCCCCTAAATCAACCCGGAGACCGCGTACCTTTA
>CP070627.1:5434911-5441805 GCA_020355945.1 Candidatus Aminicenantota bacterium
CATTAAAACCATGGACGAAAGAAAAACAGGAGAGGAAGAGACAACGAATTTTGTCAAGGAAAACGTGGCCTGCCTGTTCCTGGATATTACCGCCGGCGAAAAAGGCTATATGACTCAATTTCCCGCCTTTCAACATACGAAAATAAAATTTCGATAACAAAATATAGAATCCTAACAAGGAGGCGCTATGGGATTTACAAGAAGAGATTTTCTAAAAATCTGCGGCAGCGTTACCGCCGGTGCGCTGCTGACTCCGCTGGGTGACCTGGTGGGCCCTTCCAGGGCTTTTGCCAAAACCCTTAAGACAAAGTGGGGCGTTGAATCCACCACCATCTGTCCCTACTGCGGCGTCGGCTGCGGACTCATTGTGACAGCTTACAAAGGACGGGTAACCAATACGGAAGGTGACCCCGATCATCCGATCAACGAAGGAACCCTTTGCAGTAAAGGAAATGCCCTGTATCAAGTGGCCAATAACCCGCTTCGCCTGCAAACGGTCAAATACCGGGCACCCGGTTCCGACCACTGGGAAGAAAAGAGCTGGGAATGGGCCATAGACAAAATTGCCCGCAATATCAAGAAAACGCGGGATGAATCCTTTGTGGTAAAGGATGGCGGTAACGTTGTCAACCGGACGGAAGGCATTGCTATCCTGGGCGGAGCCGCCCTGGACAGCGAAGAATGCTACCTGCTTTCCAAGTTTGCCAGAGGCCTGGGTGTGACGTATCTCGAACACCAGGCGCGGATATGACACTCTTCCACAGTCGCCAGTTTGGCGGAATCATTTGGAAGAGGCGCAATGACCAATCATTGGATCGATATCGGCAACAGCGACTGCATCATGATCATCGGGTCCAACGCAGCGGAAAACCACCCGATTTCCTTCAAATGGGTAACCAAAGCCAAGGAAAACGGGGCAAAATTGATCAGTGTAGACCCCAGGTTCACCCGGACTTCATCCAAAGCCGATATCTATTCGAAGATGCGCTCCGGTACGGACATTGCCTTTATCGGCGGTATCATCAACTACTGCCTGGAGAATGAACTGTACCAAAAAGAATATGTGGTAGAATACACCAATGCATCGTTTCTCATCGATCCCCAATTCAAGTTTAATCAAGGACTCTTTTCCGGTTATGATGAGGCTAACCGGAAGTATGAAAAATCTACCTGGAAATACCAATTGGACGAAAACGGGAATCCCAAACAGGACAAATCACTGCAGGATCCTAACTGTGTATTCCAACTGTTGAAAAAGCATTTCAAACGCTACACAGCGGATAAGGTGTGTGCCATAACCGGTGCCCATAAAAAAGATTGGCTGGCTGTGGCTAAAACCTACTGTGAAACCGGGAAAGCCGGGAAAGCCGGGACCATCATGTATGCCATGGGAACCACCCAACACACCCACGGCACCCAGAATATCCGCAGTTATGCCATCTTGCAGCTGCTGCTGGGAAATATCGGCGTGACCGGCGGTGGTATCAACGCCCTGCGCGGAGAATCCAATGTCCAGGGCTCCACGGACCACTGCCTGCTTTTCCACATTTTGCCCGGCTACCTGAAAACCCCAAAGGCTAATCAAAAAACCTACAAACAGTACCTGGAAGAAGTCACCCCCAAGACCAACGACCCCAAAAGTGCCAATTGGTGGGGTAATTACGCCAAATACAGCACCAGCCTCTTGAAAGCCTGGTACGGTGATAAAGCCACCAAAAACAACGAATTTGCCTACCAGTACCTGCCCAAGATTTCCGGTAACTACTCTCACATTTCACTATTCGAAGCCATGTACAAAGGAATCATCAAAGGAGCGATGCTGTTTGGACAGAATCCGGCCGTGGGCGGACCCAATGCCGCGAAAGAGAGAAAAGCCCTGGAGAATCTCGATTGGATGGTTGCCATCGACCTCTGGGAAACAGATACTTCGATATTCTGGAAACGTCCGGGCGCTGATCCCAAAAAAATCAACACCGAGGTATTCCTGCTCCCGGCCTGCTCATCCGTGGAAAAAGAAGGTTCCGTTGTGAACAGCGGCCGCTGGAGCCAGTGGCGCTATGCGGCAGTTAAACCCCTGGGCAAATCCAAATCAGACCTGGCCATCATCAATGATTTGTGCAAAGCGGTAAAAAAGGAATACGCCAAAGGCGGACAATTCCCGAACCCCATTCGGGACCTGGACTGGAACTACCCCGTAGATGAACATCATGAACCTGACGTTCATGCCGTGGCCAAAGAGATCAACGGCTATTTCCTCAAGGATGTGACCATTAAAGGAAAGAATTTTAAAGCAGGCACCCTGGTTCCCAGTTTTGCCTTTTTAATGGATGATGGTTCCACGACTTCCGGGAATTGGCTCTACTGTGCCAGCTATACCGAAGCCGGTAATATGGCTGCCCGCAGGAGCCGAAAGCCCGACAAATTCAATGTGGGCTTATTTCCTAAATGGGCCTGGTGTTGGCCGGTGAACCGGCGGATCATTTACAACCGGGCTTCAGTGGACCCCAAGGGCGTACCCTGGGATAAAGAACACCCGGTGATTGCCTGGAATGACCTGACCAAAAAGTGGGATGGTGACGTGCCTGACGGTGGATGGCCGCCAGGAACCAAACATGCGTTTATCATGAAACCCGAAGGCCATGCTCGACTTTTTGGCCCCGGACTTGCGGACGGACCCTTCCCCGAACATTACGAACCCCTGGAGAGCCCGGTGAACAACCAGCTTAGCCAACAGCAAAACAACCCGGTCATCAAAATCTGGGAACCGGATAAGATCGGGACTTCAAAAGAATTCCCCATTGTCGGCACCACATACCGTGTCACCGAGCACTGGCAAGCCGGTGCCATGACCAGGAACCTTCCCTGGTTGGTGGAACTGGTTCCCGATGCCTTCGTGGAAATGAGCGAAGAACTGGCAAAGCAAAAGAAAATCAAGAACGGCGATAAAGTTATTATCACTTCGAAACGCGGTAAAATGGAAACCTATGCTTTAGTGACCAAACGAATAAAACCTTACAAAATCGGGAACAAGACGGTTCACCAGGTAGGCGTCATCTGGCATTTCGGTTACGGTGGATTGGCAACAGGTGGAAGCGCCAATGTCTTAACGCCCCATGTCGGCGATGCCAATACCATGATACCCGAATACAAAGCCTTCTTGTGTGATATCAAGAAGATGGCTTGAGAATAGGGAGGTATATTATGGCTAAAAAAGGATACTTATATGACGGAACGCTTTGTATTGCCTGCCGTGCCTGCCAGGTGGCATGCAAACAGTGGAACGAGCTCCCCGCGGAAAAAACAACGTTTTTCGCCCGGGAAGGCGGCTACCAGAATCCACCGAACTTAACGACCACAACGTGGAACTTAATCGAATTCACCGAGAAAGAAAATAACGGGAATTTGGCGTGGCTCTTCCGGCGGCACGGGTGCAATCACTGCACTGATGCGGCATGCATCGAAGCCTGCCCCGTGGAACCGGTAAAAGCCATGACACGTCATCCCCAATATGGCACGGTGTATGTCAACCAGGACCTCTGTATCGGGTGTGGATCCTGCGTGGAAGCCTGCCCCTTCAAAACCCCCGGTGTGGATGAAAAACTTGAAAAATCCTACAAATGCTGTGCCTGCATTGACCGGGTGGACAACGGCAAGGTGACCGCCTGTGTCAACACCTGCCCCACAGGTGCACTCCAATTTAATGACCGGGATAAACTGCTGGAAAAAGCACATAAACGGCTTAAAGAATTGAAAGCCAAAGGTGTGACCGCCTTTATCTACGGAGAAAAGGAACTCAAGGGCCTGGGCATGATATACGTACTGCCGGGGGAACTCAAGGACTATAATTTACCTGAGAAACCAAAAATTTCCGCTCATCTCCGGGAGATAGAGAAGTTGATCAAACCGTACCGGGATCAGGGAAAGCTGACCCCTGACGTAGTCAAAACAGCCTGGGCATCGATAAAGAGGCGATACAACATTGCCTGACAACATTGCCTGGCAACTTGACGAAGAAGGTAATAGGGTGGTGGGGGAAACTCCCCGCCCTATTACCTCTTGCCATAAGGACATAATTAGAAAATATTGAAATGAACGGACAATAAAAAAAAACGCTATAAGAGAATTTAGGAGGATTTAGAAATGAAAAAAACAAAAGTGATGGTATTTTGTACCTGTTTTTTAATTGCATGCGCGATTCCTTCCGGCCTTCACAGTGCCATCAAATTGACAGACCAATTCAGTGTTTACGGGTTTATCAAGCTTGATGCCCATTACCAGGACAGCGGCATGAACAGCATCCTTGCTCCCCGCTATGCAAAACCGGGTGAGGGCAATCTCGCCCTTACTGCCATGAATACCCGGTTCGGTTTTAAATGGGAAGGGGCAAAAATTTGTAGAGGATGGAAGATTGGCGCTCAACTGGAATGGGACCTTTTCGACGGGGCCAGTGCAAATCAAATGAAATTCAGGACACGTCATGCCAACTTTACCCTGACAAATGGAGGTTCCACTTTTTTATTCGGTCAATTCTGGGATTTGTTTGCGCCTCTTGGTCCAACCACACTCATGACCAACGGTTATCTCTGGCAGGTGGGAAATGTAGGTTTCCGCCGGGCACAGATGCGTTATACTTACTCTTCGGATAAGTTCTCTTTTGGAGCCAGTATTAACGATCCCACTTCTGCGGGAGCCCGGGCAACCAAGATGCCCATCGTTGAATCAAGATTAGGTGTAACCCTAGTACCAGGTAAAACCATCGGTGTATCCGCAGCTTACGGAAAAGAGAGAAATGGCGCCGGTACTCCGCTGCAAACGGATGTAACCATTATGGGCGTGTGCCTTGACTGGAATCTTAGTTTTCCTACTATTACCCTAAAGGGGGAATTTGCCACCGGGGAAAATTTGAGAAACTTCCTTTCCCGGGCTCATGTCTGGGAGGATACGATTAATGGTCAGTTCGATGGTAAAAAAGTAAATTCTTTCTGGGGTCAGATCGTATATGGAAAAAAATGTACCTTATGGGTGGGTTATGCTTTTGAAAAATTCACAGATACCAGTCAATTGAGTGCCCTGGATTTAAAAGATACCTACTGTATGTTTGCCGGTATTAAATGCGTGCTCTGCGATGGAGTTTCTTTTGGCTTAGAATATGCACACTTTATCAGTAAGTATTATATGGGCCCCCCGGATGATAAGACAAATCAATTCATAGGCAGCTTTATCTACAGTTTTTAAAAATAGCCTTTAAGACCCGGGCACGAAGGCACAAAGGGGCACAAATGGGTGTGTCTTTGTGCCTGGTGCACCAAATACACACAAAGGGGAGAAGCATACAATTACAAAAATAAAAGGCAATTCTTCAAAAATCGCATTGAGAGAAGAAGTTAATGTTCGTCTCTATCCATGATTGTTACCGGGGATGGCGGTATTGTGGGAAGACAATTCATTTATTTCTTCCAAAACCAGTTCAATTAACCGGGGAATCTTTTCTTGAATCTCCGGCGATAGTTCCATCCCGGTGGTAATTTTCTTTGGCTCTATACCGAATACGATGGTTTCGGGGGTTTTGCCGATAAGCCCGGAAAGATGAAGGACTTCCAGGATGCCGATCTGATGAACAGAGGTCTTAAAAGAATCAGGGCAATTGGGGGCATCTTTCACGTTAAACCTGTAAATCGAACCCGGGTTCCCCCCTCCCTTTAATGAATCAATAACCACCAGGTAATCGGTTTCGCAAATAATATTGAGAAGGCCAAATCCATCGGTTCCTCCTTCGATAACTTCTATCCCCGGTGGGATATCCATTTCCTGGAGTTCCCTGATCACATGCACTCCTACCCCTTCATCCGCGAGGAGTTCATTACCTACCCCTAAAATCGTTATTTTATATTTTTCATCCGGTTGATTGATCACACTCTTTTTTCTTTTGCCGCATCAACATATCAACATTATCGATCCTGGAATGCGGTCTGAGAATTCAAGGCCGAGGTTAAGGTTTTTTACTTAACCTTCACCTCAGCCTTAACCTTTATTCTCGTACCAGTTCCCGGTCAACTACTCAATTACTCAACAATGAACTTCTTAATTTCATTTGATTTGGGATCGATTAAGTGAATCGCACAGGCCAGGCATGGATCAAAGGAGCGAATAATTCGCACCACGTTGATGGGGTTATCAGGGTCTGGTACCGGGGCCCCGATAAGGGATTCTTCGTACTGTCCCCTATATTTTTTGTTACATCTGGGTGAGGAATTCCAGGTGGAAGGTACGACGCACTGATAATGCTCGATCTTTTTGTCTTTTATCTTTAACCAATGGCCCAGTGCACCGCGTGGAGGCTCGTAAAATCCTGCTCCGGTTCCGGTTTCAGGTGGTTCCCAATGGTCGGTGTCATGGATTTTAAAGTTGGGTTTGGTCATTTCCGTAAGTAATTGATCGCACCACTTGTAGCAAGCATCAACCACAAGACTGGTTTCAATAGCACGTGCTGCATGTCGGGCCACAGCACCGGGTTTGACTCCTTTGCCCACCAACTTGAGTAAATCCGGGTTCTTGGCAACCAACTGCCGCGCCAACGGTCCGACTTCCATAGGCATGTTGTCGTAGCGAGGTGCTTTTACAAAAGAATAGGCCTTTTTCTTATCCAGGTCATATACGGTTTCGCCTTCGGAAGGATGAAGAGGTTTTTGCTTTTTATACCAGGCATAATTAACGGCTTCGGTGATCTTATCGGCATTAAAGGCTTCTACGATGATATTCGCAGGATTCATATTCTTGATTACGCCGGCGGGGAAAAGAAATTCTTTTTGGGGTGGTTTCTTTTGCAGGGCACCATAGGATAGATAGTTGTAGTGACCGCCGCCTACACCAAGTTTTGCCAGGGGCAGAAGTGGT
>CP070627.1:5441905-5443533 GCA_020355945.1 Candidatus Aminicenantota bacterium
TTCTCGGACCCTTGACAACCGACATTGCTCCAGGCTACGATCACATAGCCGGGGCAATTGGTGGGGCAATCGCGGCTGCAGCTGGAGCCGATTTCCTCTGTTATGTTACGCCAGCTGAACATCTGTGCCTCCCCAATGCAGAAGACGTTCGAGCTGGAGTGATTGCTGCCCGTATCGCTGGGCATTCAGCTGATATCGCTAAGGGTGTTGCAGGGGCCATTGAGCGTGACCGGCAGATGTCCACCTATCGGCGCGACCTCAACTGGAACGGCATGCTGTCTCAGGCTATAGATCCAGACTGGGCCAGGCCAAGGGCAACCCTGAGTTCAGATGGGGAGACCTGCACCATGTGCGGTGAGTTGTGCGCCGTAAAACTCTCACGTGGCTCGGTGAACAAGGCTGACGCTGTTTAAGGTGAAAGCGGGTCAGGGCTGAACAGGCTGACCCAGAGTAGGATTTTAAAAAGAATGTTAGTTAGATGGTTGAATTTCTAGAAATCGGTGGTGAGAGATGTGAATTTCCGATCGGCCTCTCAAAAAGTAACACATGTGTCGAATGCTAGAGTCGTCTTCAACACCTAGGTAGCAGGAGGAGCTATGAATACCAGGGACGTGGCACGTGCTGTGATCTTAGTTGCCATCGCGGTGGCCTTATCGCCAGTTTTCATCCCGGTAGGCATTGCAAAATGTTTTCCCGCCCAGCACATGGTCAATGTGTTGAGTGCGGTCATGCTAGGTCCCGTCTATGCTGTGGCCATCGCCACAATCGCCGGTATCATCCGCAATATACTGGGTCTTGGGACTCTGTTGGCCTTTCCTGGCGGAATGATAGGCGCATTCCTTGCAGGTCTTGCCTATCTCAAGTTCAAGAATGTTTACGTAGCTGGAATTGGAGAAATTATCGGAACCGGTCTTTTGGGATCCCTTGCCAGCGTTTGGATTGTTGCACCATTTCTTATGGGTAAGACCATCGCCCTGGCTGTGCTGATGGTGGCCTTTAGCATCAGTACTCTGGGAGGAACGGTCATTGGCATCATCGCCCTGCATCTTTTAAAAAAAGCTGGGATCTGGAAGCCGTGATCCGGCTTAGCGATGTCCATTACCGTTATCCTGCATCAGGATGGGTTCTCAAGGGTATTGATCTTTCCATTGATACGGGTGAATATGTTTTCGTCTGTGGCGCTAGCGGGTCAGGAAAGTCAACCCTGGGTTATCTCTTCAATGGGCTTATCCCGCACTTCTTCGGTGGCACTCTGGAAGGCTCTGTGGAAGTGGCAGGGGCGGATACAAAGGGGCAAAGCGTCTCAGCACTCTTCTCTCAAGTAGGCCTTGTGCTTCAGAATGCTGATGCCCAGCTCTTCAACAGTACCGTTGAAGATGAGATCGCATTCGGCCTGGAGAGCCTCGGCCTGCCAAGCAGTCAGATTGAAGAGAACATTCGGGATATTTCAAAGACTCTTCAAATCGAAGATCTTCTTAATAGATCCCCCATGGCCCTATCGGGCGGGGAGAAGCGCCTGGTAACCATCGCTTGTGTGCTCTGCCTCAATCCCGCGCTCCTGGTACTTGATGAACCTTATGCCCACCTCGATTGGGAAGGGGTAAGACGGGTGCGTGAGGCTCTGTGGG
>CP070627.1:5443633-5452221 GCA_020355945.1 Candidatus Aminicenantota bacterium
AAACATTCTGCCTCCGGCGGCCAAAACCCTTTTTGAAAAAAGGGTTCTGGACTCCCAAAAACTTCTTATTATTCCCCGGATTCATACTATTTTCTGCTATTTTTCACAATACCTTCAAACTCTTTTCAACTATGAATCCTATTATTAAACCATGATGAATATAAAACACAAAATAAAACCAAATACGGAGGTTTACCAATGAAACAAAAAAAAATCATGCCAAAACCAATGATCTCTTTTTTACTCATCCCCTATTTCTTCCTTTTCTTCGTATCCTGCGCCAGCAGAAACGAAAGAAAAGTAGAAAAATTCCAGGCAGAATCCCAATGGTACCAGTATATCAGCGCACATACCTCAGGTACCATTTCAAAAAAATCAAAAATACGGGTGCTCTTTGTAAACAACATTGCCAAAAAAAACGAGCCAATTCCCAATGTCAACGAAATCCTGGAATTCACCCCAAAAATAAAAGGCAAAGCAGAATGGACCAACACCAGGGAACTTATTTTTACCCCGGAAAAATCTCTTTCCCCAGCCACCCAATACACTGCCACCCTGCACCTGGATAAAAAATTAGACCTGCCGGAAAGCATGAAAGACTTTTCTTTCAAATTTACCGTTATCCGCCAGGATTTTGAAATCCGGGTGGAGGGTCTTTCTTTTGAAAAAGACAACGATAAACACACCCAGGTATTGAAAGGAAAACTGGTAACAGCAGACGCCGAAGACTGGTCTCTGGTGGAGAAAATCCTCATGGCCCGCCAGGAAGGAAAAAGACTCCATATTACCTGGAAACATAACCACAATGGAAAAACACATCAATTTACCGTTGAGAATATCCGGAGAAAAAAATCCCAATGCAAAGTCCTGTTGGAGTGGGATGGAAAGCCGATTGGTGTTGACAGGAAAGGAAAACGCGGCATACCAGTGGCCCCGCTGAACCGGTTCAAAGTCCTGGAAACCCGACCAATACAGGGAAATCAACAATATATCACCGTACGGTTCTCCGATCCCCTGGATAAAAACCAAAATCTTAACGGGCTCATCTGGATGAGCAATCACCAGGTACGACATACCATTGATGGAAATGTCGTAAAGGTGTATCTCTCTGCCTTTATGAACGGCCAGGTGAGCATCAACATCGAAAAGGGAATAAAAAACAGTTATGGCCATCCTCTTGGCCAGGCATCCTCCCACACGGTTGTGTTTGAAAATATACCCCCTGCGGTTCGTTTCGTGGGAAAAGGCGTCATATTACCGGAAAATGACCGGTTAACCGTACCCTTTGAAGCGGTAAACCTTCATTCGATACAGGTCACGGCTCTCCAGGTCTATACCAATAACATGGGTCAGTTCCTCCAGTTAAATAACCTTAAGGACTCAGAAGAGTTGAAACGGGTGGGACGCTACCTGTGGCGGAAAACCATTCCCCTCTCCCGGGACAGGGAAGTAACCGGGAAATGGTCCCGCTACAGCCTGGATGTAACGTCTTTATTTAAAGAGAACCCGGGCAGCCTGTTCAGGTTGGAACTCTCCTTTAACCGGGGAAACTCCACCTATCCCTGCGGCAGCAGTAATAACAATATACCCCCGGAAAAAGAAAGACCCTTTGTCAATGACGAGGATTATAAGAAAAAAGAACATTCCAACTGGGACTATTTCCAGGATTATTACGATTACAATTCCACGGCAAGCGATTGGCATCACCGCAGTGATCCCTGTTACGATGCCTACTATAACCCCCGGTATAACGCTAAAAAAGTAAGAAGCGCCAGGAATTTCATCGCTTCCAATATCGGGCTTGTTGCCAAACTGGGTGAAAGCAGTACTCTTTCCGTGGTCAGCACAGATATCCGTACTGCGCAGCCGCTGGCCGGCGCCACGATAACCGCTTACAATTTTCAAAACCAACCCATTGGCCAGGCTGCCAGCGACCAATCAGGATTTGCCAGGATAAACGTAACCGGCGTTCCCTTTTACGTCACCGCTGATACCAATAACGATAGAGGTTATCTTAAAGTAAACAACAATACAGCCCTTCCCCTCAGCCATTTTGACGTGGGTGGGGAGAAAATCAAAAAGGGTATCAAAGGATACATCTATGGAGAACGAGGGGTATGGCGCCCGGGTGATACGCTCTACCTCACCTTTGTATTGCAAGACACAAAAAAGACTCTTCCTGAAAACCACCCGGTGATGATGGAGGTCTACAATCCCAAAGGCCAGTTGGTTAAGACAACTTCCCCGGAAAAATCAGTAAACAACTTTCATACCTTTAAGATTGCCACGGATGAATCGGCATTAACCGGTAATTGGAAAGCCAGGGTCCTGGTGGGGGGGCTGGTTTTCGATAAGATAGTCAAGGTTGAAACCGTGGTGCCTAACCGCTTGAAGATCAATCTTGATTTTGGTAAAAAAATGCTGATCATGAAGGAAATGCCGGTAAAGGCTACCCTGTTTAGCCAGTGGCTGCACGGGGCTGATGCCTCTCACCTGGAATCTGAGGTAAAAGTCAGGTTCAGCAGTATTCCCACCCGGTTCCCCCGGTTCCGGGACTATGACTTTGATGACCCGGCCAGGAAATTTGCCGGTGGGGACCAGGATATTTTTAAAGGAAAACTGGACGAAAAAGGCCGGGCAGCGTTTGATTTCAATCTTAACGTGGAAAAGAACAGCCCGGGCATGCTCAAGGCCTCTTTTGAATCCCGGGTCTTTGAAGAGGGAGGCGGTTTCAGCGTGGACCAGGTGGCTGTCCCGTTTCATCCTTATGACGCTTATGTGGGCATCAAAACACCTAAAGGTGATGAAACCAGGGGCATGCTCCTGACCGATAAAGTTCATACCGTGAATATTGCCACTGTAGACCCAAAGGGAAACCCGGTATCCAGGGACAAGATCGAAGTGTGTTTATACAAAATCCATTGGAAGTGGTGGTGGGACAAATCCGGCGACTCCCTGGCCCAATATGCATCAGCTTCCAGTGCCAGTGCCCTGGAAAAAGGCGTGATTTCCACCAAAGAGGGCAGCGGAGAATGGAAATTCGAGGTCAAATACCCCAGTTGGGGCCGTTACTTGATCAGGGCCTGCGATCCGGCCAGCGGTCATTGTACTGGCAAGATCGTTTACATTGATTGGCCGGGATGGGCGGGAAGAGCCAGGGAAGAGAAGGGCCTGGGCGCAACCCGCCTCAATTTTACCTCTGATAAATCCACCTACAAAGTCGGTGAAACCGCTGTCATTTACCTACCCAATGCCGCCCAGGGCAGGGCATTGGTAAGCCTGGAAAACGGTACGGAAGTTATCGAACAGGGGTGGGTGGAAACCCGGAAAGGGGAAAACCGGTTTAAAATCCAGCTTACCAAAAGCATGTGTCCCAACATCTACGTTCATGTTACCCTGGTCCAACCCCATGCCGATAAGAAAAATGATAACCCCATCCGTCTTTATGGTGTCATACCCATTATGGTGGATGATCCTGACACGCGGCTGCAGCCCGTGATCCGGACCGCGGCAGAGTTCCGTCCCAAAGAAACCATCCGCTTAAATATCAGTGAGAAAAAGGGAAAACCAATGACTTATACGTTAGCCATCGTGGATGAAGGACTGCTGGGGCTGACCCGTTATAAAACCCCTGATCTCAGGCAGGAGTTTTATAAGCGGGAAGCACTGGGGGTTAAAACCTGGGACCTGTTTGATGATGTGGTGGGAGCCTATGGGGGTGAATTGGAACGGATACTGGCTATAGGGGGAGATGGAACGGCCCGTGAGGAAAAACCAAAAAAGAAAAGACGCTTTCCCCCGGTAGTGATATTTAAAGGCCCCTTTTACCTGGACCAAGGTAAAACCGCTGAACATGACATTAAGCTGCCTCAATACATCGGGGCGGTCCGGGTAATGGTGGCAGCCGGCCATGAAGGGGCTTATGGCGCTGATGAAAAAACTGTCCCGGTTAAACAAGACCTGATGCTCCTTTCCAGTCTGCCGCGAGTTTTACGACCTGATGAAGAACTCCACATCCCGGTTTCCGTGTTTGTGATGAATCCCGCCGTACAAAAAGTACAGGTAAAAATAGACGCCAGCGATATCTTTGCCGTGCCTGGAGATAAAATTAAAACAGTAACATTTACCAAACCCGGGGATGAAATCGCGTTTTTCAAGTTGAAAACCAAACGCCGGGTGGGCCAGGGCAGGATAACCATTACCGCTGTCAGCAAAACATTCAAGGCAGAAGAAGAAACCCATATTGCGGTCATGAATCCCAATCCCGGGACAATCAAATTGACTAAACTATCCATTGAACCCGGGGAGAGCCGGAGAGAACAGATCAAGCCCTTTGGTCTTAAAAACACCAACCGCGTCACTGTGGAGTTTTCTGTTTTACCGCCAATAAACCTTGAGGGGCGATTGAATTACCTGGTCAGGTTTCCTCATGGGTGTCTTGAGCAAACCCTTTCCAAAATATTCCCGCAGCTTTATCTTTCTGCTTTGGTGAAATTAACGGAAACCCAGAAGAAAAAGATCGAGCACCACGTACGAGTGGCCATAGACAAGCTCAGGTTTTATCAAATCTCTTCAGGTGGATTTTCTTATTGGCCCTGTGGAGGACATCGGGCCCATGACTGGGCCACCAATTATGCGGGTCATTTTCTTTTGGAAGCTCGGCAAATGGGTTATTATATACCGGATTCCATGCTGTCCCGCTGGCTCAATTTCCAGGAATCAGCGGCCAACTCCTGGACTTCAGGAAGTAGAAGTTCCCGGCTTACCCAGGCCTTCAGGCTTTATACGCTGGCCTTAGCCCGGCAGCCTGATTTAGGGGCCATGAACCGCTTACGGGAATCCGGGAATCTTGAATCTGCTGCCGCTCTTCAACTGGCAGCCGCCTTTAGCCAGGTGGGACAGGACCACGCTGCGGAGACCTTGTTGAAAACATACCACATTAAAATTAATCCTTATCGCGAACATTCCGGTACTTTTGGCTCTGCTGTCAGGGATAAAGCCCTTATCTTGAGAATTCTCACCCAAATGGGGAGAATAAAGCTCAGTCAAGAAATTGCCAATGAAATTGCCGATGTCCTGGGCAGCGATAAGCGGCTCAACACCCAGGAAACTGCCTATGCCTTGATGGCGTTGGCTGCTTTTCATCGCGTTACTTCGGGCAGGGAAAAATTTCACTTCCGGTTGGCACAAGGAGACGCTCAACCGGTCAGTTATTCTTCTGACACCCCGATATTTAAAAAGACCCTGGAGAGCTTTCCTTTCCCCGGGGGCACTGTCATCGAGATAAAAAATCCAAACGCCGTTACTCTTTTCGCTGTGGTGTACAATGAAGGCGTCCCGCCGGCAGGAGAAGAACAGGAATCCGCGGACAGGCTGGGAATGAGCATCCACTATTACGATACCAATAATAACATCATTGATGTGTCTAAAATCCAGCAGGGAAAAGATTTAATCGCAGAGATAAAAATTTCCAATCCCACCAGGCAAAGTTATGAAAATATCGTTCTCAATCATATATTTCCGTCGGGTTGGCAGATTCACAATCCGCGTTTTGACAGGGAAGGCGATTACAATTCGGGAAGTGACTACCAGGATATCAGGGATGACCGGGTTTATACCTATTTCAGTCTTCCTTCCCGGGGCAAAAAGACCTTCCGGGTATTACTGAATGCCTCTTACAGCGGGAGGTATTATCTCCCGGGTGTGATTGCGGAAGCCATGTACGATGCCGGTATTCATGCCAAAGTCAAAGGAACATGGGTGGAAGTGGTAAAATGACTAAGAAAATAAAAAAGATAAAACTTTCTTCCCGGCGAAAGAAGCAGTTGATATTGGGGCTGTTGGTTTTGGTGGTGGGATTCTACCTGTTCTGGAATTCGCTGCCGGCAGAGTTGTTCAAGGACCCGCTGTCCGCGGCTCTTTTAAGCCGGGACGGGCACCTGTTGGGTGCCTGCATTGCAGAAGACCAGCAGTGGCGGTTTCCTTCTTTTGGAAAAGTCCCGGAGAAATACTGCCAGGCTTTGATCCATTTCGAGGATAAACGATTTTACCAACATCCGGGAGTTGACCCGTTGGCAATGGTGCGGGCCATGTTTCTTTATATCAAATCAGGAAAACCAATCAGCGGCGGCAGTACAATCACCATGCAGGTTATGCGGCTTTCAGGGAAGAAGAGGAAGCGGACGATTTTGGATAAAGTAAAAGAGATGATCCAGGCTTTGCGATTGGAAATGAAATATTCCAAAGAGGAAATCCTGGCTCTTTATGCGGCCAATGCACCGTTTGGAGGGAATATTGTCGGTTTGGAAGCAGCCTCGTGGTTTTATTTTGGCCGCAGTGCCGGGGAACTCAGTTGGGCAGAGAGTGCGTTGTTGGCTGTTCTGCCCAACAGCCCCGCCCTGATCCACCCGGGAAAGAACCGGAAAATTCTTATGAAAAAGAGGAACCGTTTGTTGAAGAAATTAAAAGAAAAGGGAGTAATCAGTGAGCTTGAGTATTCGTTGGCGATACAAGAGCCGCTGCCCGGGGACAAGATGGCCTTGCCCCGACTGGCACCTCACCTGATGAACACCCTGATGGACCAGTACCGAGAGAAAGGTCTAAGGCTTTTTCAAACCACCCTGGATAAAGAAATACAAAAGCATGTCACTGCGATATGTGAACAACATTCGGAAAAATTGAAATTAAGGGACATTAAGAATGCGGCTGCCATTGTTATTGATAACCGTTCCGCCGAAGTGGTGGCTTATGTTGGCAATACTGGTCTTGGCATGAAGCAGGATCATGGGCAGGAGGTAGATATTATCCGGAGTTCCCGCAGTACCGGCAGC
The DNA here is from genome assembly GCA_020355945.1 of Candidatus Aminicenantota bacterium. The sequence goes on from CP070627.1 coordinate 5,450,464, forward strand.
ATTTTGAAACCGCTTTTGTATGCGGCCATGTTGGAGAGTGGAGAGATTGCTCCCACTACGCTGATACCGGACATTCCCACCCAGTATGATGGTTTTATGCCGGACAACTATGACCGGCAGTATCGTGGAGCGGTCCCGGCCAGGAAAGCATTGGCCCAGTCATTGAACATCCCGGCGGTACGAATGCTTCGTCAATATGGTGTGCATCGGTTTTACGACTTTTTAAAAAAGTGTGGTATGACCACTTTGCATCGACCTGCTGATGACTATGGTCTTACGCTTATCTTAGGAGGAGCGGAAGCCAAACTTTATGATGTGGCCTGCATCTATTCAAAATTAGCCCAACAGGCTGACCCGGATAAAAAAATTGTTACTCCAATAAGAATATTAAGCAGTAAGTTTCAAGGCAAAAGTCACCAAACAACCCCCAATGAAAAGTTTTTGCAGGGGGGGGCTGGCAGCCCCAACCTATTAAGGGGGGACGGTTTTCTCGAAAAGAGCCCCCCTGGCACAGGTGCTGCATATTTGACTTTAGAGGCGCTTTTAGAGGTGGTTCGTCCGGGGCTTGAGGGTTATTGGAAGAATTTCAGTTCTTCTAAGAAAATCGCCTGGAAAACAGGGACCAGTTACGGGTTTCGGGATGCATGGGCTGTCGGGGTGACGCCGCGGTATACGGTTGGCGTATGGGTCGGAAATGCGGATGGAGAAGGGAAACCCGGGCTTACCGGGATTTCGGCGGCTGCGCCTGTTCTTTTTGATATTTTTAATTTTTTAGACAATGAAGGTGATGGCTGGTTTGAAAAATCTTACCTCTCTTTTAAGCCGTTGAAGCTTTGCAAAAAATCCGGTTGTCTTGCTTCTGAATTATGCGAAGCGGAAACTGTTTTAGTCCCGGTGGAAAGTCATTTTTCCAGGGTATGTCCTTATCATCACCGGGTTCATCTTGACAGCCAGGGGATATACCGGGTGGACAGCCGGTGTGAATCCATCAGGGATATGCGGCACCAGGTATGGTTTACTTTGCCGCCTATCCAGGAGTTTTATTATCAAAAGCATCATCCCGGGTATAAGATGCTTCCTCCTTTTCGCTGTGATTGCAAAAAAGTAATGCAGCAGGAGGAAGTTGGGGTAATGAGCCTGGAATATCCTTCCCGGGGGGCCAGTATATACATCCCGGTTGATCTTGACGGCACCATGAGTCAGGCTGTATTTCGGGCGGTTCATCGCAGCCCGGATACAGTGATTTACTGGCATATAGACGATCGATTTGTTGGAGAGACTGCAGTGTTTCACCAATTGGCAGTCAACCCGGGTGCGGGTGAGCATCGCTTAATACTGGTAGATGAGCATGGTAACCGTTTAGAGAGGAGATTCAGGGTATTGAGCAAAACAAATTAACTTTTTTTGCTTTCGGGTCCATGAAATCCCTGCGCCCCTACCCAGGACTATATAAAACTTTTTATCAAGTTAGAAGGTGGCGGCAAAACAGGCGGTTCCCCCCAATGCTGTTGACTTAAGGACCGATAAAAAGTTTTTGCGGGGGTCCAGGGGGCAGTTTTTTCAAAAAGCGCCCCCTGGTTGCCGAAGGCACAGTGCTTAATGCTTTTTAAGATTAGATAAAGTACTTAAATTAATGCGAATGGGCAATTGTAAATATTCAATAAAGTACTTTCCATTATTGCCCATTCGTGATACGCGCACAGCCTGCAGGGAGAGTGACCGGACGAATTGCTTTAAAGTGCTCCGTCCGGCATAAAG
>CP070627.1:5452321-5457030 GCA_020355945.1 Candidatus Aminicenantota bacterium
CTTGACCAGACCGGGTAAAAAAGCAATCCCACCAATACCAGGGCCCCAATCCCGGCCAAATAGGTGGGCAAAACCCCGGAAGGGGCTGCCGGGGATACACCAAACACGGACATGCTGCTAAAAAACATCTCGCCTAACATGAATGCCACTTTCAAGGGCAGGGCGCTGATAAAGCCGATGGGGTCGTTGAAGGGGTTGGAGTAAACTGCATGGTTGGCCGTGCCGTAATTCATGAGCCGATAGATAACCAGGTAGATAAAAGTCATGACCGCGGCCGGTAGTAAGGCGCTTATTTTTTTCTTTACCGGGTCTGAAGTGCCGAACAATTCATAAGCGGCCAGGTAGGCCAGCATGGCTAAGGCGGCTTCACCGGCGAGCAGGGCCAGGAGGAAAGCGATCATCGACAGGAACCGGCCCGGTTTCCAGTCCTGTTCACGCCATTTGATGTGGGCCAACAACCCGGCAAGGCCGAATGCCATGGTGATCAACAGCCAACGCGCACCACCATAAGAAATGATATACGCATTTCTATAGGCCAGGGCGAATATAATCACGGTTATAAATGAGACGGGGTGGACAGTGCCAGTTCCCGAACCCGGGACGATTCGCCGCACCAGGAAGACTACCAGCACGATTAAGACCAGGTACCAGAGGACACTGTGCAGCACATACCCCACCGGATTCATCCCGGAAATTTGATAGTTCAGGGCGGTAAATGCCGAAGAAAGATGACGGCACATGTTCATTTTTCTATCCAATGTCGAAAACCAGGGCTGGAATCCCGCTGATATCAGTGCTGACATATGCTGGGGGGTGCCGTCATCAAACCGGTATAATGTCAGTGGTCCCATGCCCGGGAATTCCATCCGTCCCGACAGCACGCCAACATGCGTGCAGTCCGACCCGATAAAATCATAAGCGGTTACCTCGGGGATCGTCACCACCAGGGCTGCCAGTACTCCCCACAAAATCGGGGATTTCAATATTTTTTTCATTTTTTACTTCCTTGTATACGATATCTGTTGTATTACTATGTATTATATACTAAATACGTAGAAACGTAAAAGCAAAAAAGGAAAAACAACAATATGCCGTACGAATATAGCGATTTTTTTTCTCCAGGAAGGAGAGGACCCACCAGGACTCCGCCATAGGCAGGCGGTTGACTTTCCTGCGGTAATAGCCGGTAAATATAAAATCACCGCTGGTGGGTCATGTAACTTTTGGTGCCAGTCAAGAAATGTTCCAAATTTTATCCCGGTTTTACGGGCAGGTTGAAAGTAAAATCCGAGCCTTTCCCGGGTGTGCTCACTACCTTGATTGAACCGTTATTTTTTTCGACAAATTCTTTGCATAAGAGCAACCCCAGGCCAGTACCCTTTTCATTGGCTGTTCCCCTGGTTTTTTTATGAACATCGATTCTAAACAGCCCGGCAATATCTTCTTCTTTGATTCCTACACCATTATCGGAAACAGTGATTTCAATGAAATTACCTGTGGATGAAGTTTTCGCTGTAATCTTCACCTCTCCACCCGGGTTGCTGAATTTCACGGCATTGGAGACCAGGTTTCGAATCACTGTTCCGATCATATTTTTGTCTGCAAAAGCATAAGTATTGGCCTGGATCTGGGAAGACACCGTGATATTCTTTTTAATGGCATTTTCTTTTAATAAATCGATAATATCCGCTGCCAGGGCAGCAATGTTTATTTTTTCCCGGTGTAATTCCATTGTTCCCCTTTGCACCCTTGACCAATCCAGGAGAGTTTCCAACAGGGAAGAGATTTGATTGGCGCTGTTATTAAAGCGTTGAATATATTCCTTTCTTTCTGCTTCATCAAATGAATCATAACTGTTGCGTAATAAATCGGAAGAGAAAATTAAATTTTGCAAGGGATTTCTTAAATCATGAGCGATGATAGAGAAGAATTTGTCCCTGGCAGTAATTAAGTCTTTTAATGTTTCCCGGGCAAATTTTAGTTCCAGGTGGATTTTTACCCGGGCCAACAATTCTGCCGGGTTAAAAGGCTTGGTAACATAATCTACCGCGCCGATTTCAAAGCCTTTGACAACATCTGTGATATCAGCTTTTGCCGTAAGAAAAATAATGGGAATATCCGCTGTTACCGGATTTTTTTTCAATTGCCGGCAAACCTCGAATCCATCCATTTCCGGCATCATTATATCCAGTAGTACCAGGTCCGGTTGGGCTGCCGGGATCATGTCCAGGGCTTGACAGCCATTACTGGCTGCCGCTATCCTGTATTCTCCTTTTTTTAAAATATGAAACAAAACCTGCAAATTCCTGGGTACATCTTCTACGATAAAAATTAACGGCTTTTGGTGTTCTGCAGCATTTTTATCCATCTCTTCCATCTCTGTACTTCTCCTCGATCTCCCGGACTATCTCCGGGAATAGTTCCAGGGTGGCAGCCACTTTTTGCATGTCAAAGGTTTGTAAATCATTAAACAGCAGTTCACCCCAATTTTTAAGTCTCCCTGAGCGATATTTTGCACCCAGTTCCCGGGTTTCTTTTGAAAACGCATCAATTTCATCGATAATATGGGTTTTGCTGATTTTTTCCCAACGGGGGGTCAAATCGCTTTCCAGGATGCCCAGCAGTTCGAGAAGTTGGCCGCTGTCTCCCGGGACTTCTATTGCCGGGGGCGTGGTGGATGGTGTGAACACCGGGGATTCACCGATGGAATAGGGAAGAAAACGTTTCACCTGGGCAATCAATTGGCTTTTGCTGACCGGTTTGTTAAGGTAAGCGTCACCACCTGCTTTTTTTATCTCCTGCTGCTGTTCTTTTATGGCTGAGGCAGTGATAATGATGACCGGGATTTTTTTTAGTTCTTCATCTGTTTTTAATATGCGGGTGGCTTCTTTACCATTCATTACCGGCATTTTAAGGTCCATCACCACCAGGCTGGGCCGGAAGATTTTGGTCATTTCTACAGCTATTTTGCCGTTTTCCGCATCTATGACAGCGATCCCCGGATACGCCAGGTATTCCGCCAGTAACTGCCGGTTGGACTCTTTATCATCAGCCACTAAGATCAATGTGTTTTTAAACCGAAGGTCCTGGGTAACCGGCTCTTCGACATTAGCTGTACCTGTTAATACACTTGATACAGCTACATTCTTAAGGGTGAGAGAGAAGGTGCTCCCTTTTCCCGGTCTCCCTTCACTTTGAACCGATATTTCCCCCTCCATCATCTCTGCCAGCTTCCGGGTGATGGCCAGGCCCAGTCCTGTACCTGCGTATTTCCTGGCCGGCTGTCCTCCTACCTGGGTAAAGGTTTCAAAAATGGTTTGCTGTTGATCTGCCGGTATCCCGATTCCTGTGTCCTGGACCGAAAAAATAACATCCACGGTTTCCTCCCTGCTTTTTTTGTGTACCGCCAGTTTGATAAACCCGGTGTCGGTAAACTTAACGGCATTTCCCACCAGGTTAAGAAGAACCTGGCGGATTCGCAAACCATCCAATAATAATAACTCAGGCAAGGTGGGGTCCACTTCCAATTGAAAATCCAGTGCCTTCTCATTCACTTTATTAGAAAATATGTGTTTGATTTCATTTAAGATAGAACGGGGATTAACCGGTTCATACTTCAATTCCATTTTCCCGGCTTCTATCCTGGAAAGGTCGAGGATATCGTTGATTAAACCCAGCAGTGTTTTACCGCTGGATGAGACTGCTTCCAGGAACTTTTTGTGCCTTTTATCGGTTATTTCGTCTTCCAGTATTTTGGTAAAGCCCAGGATGGCATTCATGGGGGTGCGGATTTCATGGCTCATGTTGGCTAAAAATTCACTCTTGGCCTGGTTGGCTTTTTCCGCTGTTTCTTTGGCCTTTTTGAGCTCTTGTGTCCGTTCCTCTACCTGGATACGAAGTTTGTTTGCCTGGTGCTTTAAGTGCCGGACCCGGAGTCGATAACTGGTAAATGCCATTAGGACCACTGCTAAAGCACAAAGGCTGTAAAACCAAATAGTCTGGTAAAAATAGGGCTTAAGATAGAAGGATACCGAAGCACCGGTTTTATTCCAGGTGTTGTCATTGTTGCAGGCCATTACCCGGAAGGTATAATCCCCTGGTGGGAGTTTGGGGTAATAAGCGGTTCTCCGGGTGCCCACCTGGCGCCATTCTTTATCAAAACCTTCCAATTTGAATTTGAACCGTACTCTATCCGCTACCAGGAAACTCAGGGCCGTATATCGAATTTCTACCCGTTCTTTACCTGGAGATAGAAGCAATTTCCCTTCATTTTCCTCTATTGGGAACGGGGGCAGTATGGTTTTGTTGTCCGCCGTGATTGCCTCGATCTTCACCGGCGGGGGTATAAGGTTGGTTTTGATATTGTTGGGATCGATCATTACTATCCCTTTGATGGTGGGGAACCAGAGTTTGCCGTCACGGCTTTTCCACCCGGCCGGTTGAGAACCTCCGTTGCATTCCCTGCTCTTCATGCCGTCTTTCTCATCATAGGAAACGCAGTGAAAATTTTTGGTTTTCCCGTCGCAAAAATCGTTAAGTTCCTTTTTGCTTACCCGGAAAACTCCTTTATTACCACTAACCCAAAAGTTCCCCCTGTCATCTTCAAGTACCCGGATTATTTTATCATCCGGGAGCCCGTCTTTAACGGTAACGTTGGTGAATTTCCCGTCTTTCCGGCGGTCCAGGCCACTCTCCGTACCCACCCACAG
>CP070627.1:5457130-5467215 GCA_020355945.1 Candidatus Aminicenantota bacterium
ATCATGTTAAAAAACTATTTTAAAATGGCGCTGCGAAATATTATCAAAAATAAGCTAAACAGTATTCTTAATGCAGCAGGCTTGTCGCTGGGTATCGCAATCAGTATGCTTATAATCTTTCATGTTAAAGTGGAATTAAGTTATGATAACAACTTCCCAAAAGCAGACAGGATTTTCAGGGTTACCCAGGGAAGCACCGGGGATGTCAGTTCAAGGATTTGGGCTGCGACTTCTTTTCCCCTGGCCCTGCGTATAAAAAACGAAATCCCGGGAATAGAACAAACCGCCAGATTCTATTACGCATATACCAGGATTCTCAGTTACACCCCACCAGGAGGAGAACCGAGAAAATTTGAGGAAACCGGCGGATATCATGCAGACCCGACAGCGATAGATATGTTTAACCTCCGGTTTATAAAGGGCAATCCCGGGAACGCATTGAATCCTCCGAACTCTATTGTATTAACAGGAAGTATGGCTAAAAAATATTTCCTCGATGAAGAACCCCTGGGAAAAAATATTATCGACGACGCCCTTGGAGTAAGCTATCTTGTAACCGGAGTTATCGAGGATTTGCCCCACACCACTCACTTAAAATTTGATTACCTGCTTTCAATGTCTACATTTTACCGGCGAATGATCCGGGCAGGCAATGAAAGGTTATTAAACTCTGTAGGTTGGAATGCATTGTATACCTACATTCTTATACACAATAACCAGACAAGGGAAAATGTTGAAGCAAAATTACCTGACTTTACGGCAAAATATTTCGCCAATCGGGGTACCAGAGAAGAAGTTCTTGCCAATACCGCATTACATTTACAGCCTATAAAAGAAATCCACCTGCATTCAAACCTGGAAAAAGAAATGAACCCCAACAGCCGCATTGAATATATATACATTTTTTCTATTATCGCCTTGTTTATTCTTTTGATAGCCGGGGTGAACTTCATCAATATTTCAACTGCCCAGGCCTTTAAACGAATAAAAGAAGTGGGAGTCCGAAAAGTAGTGGGCGCCCGGAGACAGCAATTGGTCATACAGTTTTTAGGAGAATCAATTTTGCTGAGCGCTGTTTCGGCAGTTGCCGCAGTCCTGCTGATCAGGATGTTCTTGCCGCTTTATAATAACTTTTCCGGGTATAAAATTCATTTATTGCAATTGCTCTCACCCGATTTCCTGCTGTTTTTTATATTAATCACTGTTTTGATTGGCACAACAGCAGGGTTATATCCTGCATTGTTTATGTCTGCCTTCAAACCGGCAAATACCTTTAAAGCAATAAGCACCCCGAAATCCACGGTATCCAGCATAAAAAAGGGATTGGTTATTTTCCAGTTTGTCATCTCCATTTTTATGATTTTCAGTTCAATCGTGATTTATATGCAGATGGAATTCTTTCGCAGTAAGGACCTTGGGTTTGATAAAGAACGGCTGGTGGCCATAAGATTATACGGGAATTTATATAAGGAGGCAGTAGAAAACGCCAATGCATTAAAGTCCGAGCTGCTCGGTCATTCGGCAATTTCCGGCGCTGCCAGGGCTGGTAATATCCCCGGGAATCGTTTCAGCGCCTCGGATTTCATCTTTAAAGGTTTACCCGGAGAAACGGCCCGCCATAATATGAGACATCTTTTTGTTGATGAAGAATTTCTTGAAACACTCAACATTGACCTGGTAAGGGGCAGGAGCTTTTCCGGTCTTTCACCTGGTGTAAGGGCTTTTATCTTAAACGAAACAGCAGCTAATTTATTAAACGTAGAAAATCCCCTGGGGCTGGATATTACTTCCGGTATTAGCGGCAATAAGGGATCGATACTGGGCGTGGTAAGAAACTTCAATTATGCATCCCTTCATAATAATATCGAACCGTTAATCATGGAATTTTCGCCAGGCGCCGCCACTTATTTGATCGTTAGAATGAATAACGAAAACATCCGCGAAACACTGGAATTTATTGAAAAAAAAGTAAATGAAATCGCACCGGGACATCTGCTCATATATACTTTTATTGAAGATCACTTCACAAGACTTTATGCATCAGAAGATAGGATAGGCAAAATATTTAATGTATTTTCGCTGTTGGCTCTCTTTATATCCTGCCTGGGTTTATTCGGATTATCAGCTCATTCTGCCCAACAGCGCATCAAGGAGATCGGCGTCCGTAAAGTGCTGGGAGCTTCTTCTTCAAATATTGTCCTGCTGCTTTCCAGGGAATTTGTTATCTGGGTAATTACTGCCAATATATTCGCTTTACCAATAGCATGGTTTGCCATGAATAAATGGCTGCAAAATTTTGCCTACCGGGTCAATATTGGCACGGCCGCCTTTTTTATTTCGGGAATATTAGCACTCCTCATTGCACTGGTTACAGTGAGTTATCGAGCGATTAAAGTGGCACGGGCAAACCCGGTAAATTCGCTGAGGTATGAATAAAAAACCCGGATGCCATTCTCCATTCTTGCCTGGCACCTTCTTACCTTCTTACTTCTTACCTTTGTTTTAAAAAGGAATCGATCTCTTCTTTGGCTATCAGTTTTATTTCCTCCAGTTTGGCGAGAATGATCTGTTCAACAAAGGGAATAACCATCAGGCTCATTAATTCCACATATTGTTCATATTTGGGATCCCTTTCCCGGATATGACAATACAGAAGAGAAAGGTAAGGAAATATTAATTTTTTTTCTTGTACGGGTGAAAACATGTCTCCTGTCCCGGTAACTATCCAATTGATATTCAAATTATATTGATTTTGCCAATGATATAGATAATGTGCGCGGGGAAAGGTTTTTCCCACCTCGATATTGGTGATGGTTGATTGGTAAACATGCAATTCCTTTGCCAATTCAACTTGTTTCTTGCCAATTGCCTTTCTAAACTCCTTAAAACGACGCCCGATTTCTTTTTTTAGCAATAGAGGGTCAATCTTTGACATGTTATTCTCTAATTTTTATTTATGCCGGTCATTCAACAAAATATTGCAATTATTAAATAGAACACAAGAAAAAGGATTAAGCATACGTTCAACCCAAAAACCAGGTCTGGCTCATTACAGCTCATTATAACCCTGTTTTTGATATTCTTTTAAATCGTTCATTTTCAACGATGTCAGTCCCCTCGGGTTTCTGACTTTTTACCACTGTGACAAAAGAGTAACCGGTGGAGGCAATATGAACCATCCACCGGTCACAGAGTTCATACTTGTTAACACAACTACACCGAATCGAATAAAAACGCTTCCGGTCGTTTTAATTGAAGAACAAATCTTTATTCTCTTTTTTCTATTGACATCACCTCCTTTTTTACCTCTATTACTACTCATACACATACTTATACCTCTTACTTGACTCCTTTTACCACGTTTTTTATTTGATCAGCAATTTTCTCTATTGTTAATGGCGAAATGGTGCTTAGGTCGGCTGAAATATTGAAATCGTCATTTAAAGACACTTCCCATTCTCTCTCATTTTCTGCCGTAAAATAGATTTTTTGCCTTAAATCCTCATTGTCTTTGATAAAATATGCTAATTCGCCAAGTATGTCCTTAAGTTTTAATCGTATCTTAATCAAAATGAATTCTTTTTGCATTTATTAACTGTATCTCCCGGAAGATGGACAGCTCGAATTTTTTGGGGAATGTTTTTTGGAATAGGTATCAGTTAGAAAATATTGTTGATTCGGAATCGGTTCCGGTGTTATTTGTATTATCCGCAGTGACGTTTGGGTTATCAGTGGTTCTTTTTTTTGCAGGTCTTGAACTTCTTACCAGGATACCAACTTTTTCCAGCAGTTGTGGTGCATCCCGGAGCACTATTTTACAGGCTTCCTGGAATACCCGAATCCAATTGTAAAGTTTCTCAAACGCATCATCGCGTACTTCCGTGGCACGTTGAGATTTCGTAGCAGCGGCTTCATAATCCATGTAGGCTTTCTCTACTTTATCTATCAACTGCAGCTCCGATTGGATTTTTTCCCGGTTTAAATTAAATTTCTCCACAGCCGATAAAATATCGCTTTCTTTTAGTATCGTGCTGTAAAAAATCCTGGATTGGTTGATAAAGCCTTTTATGGTTCGCTGCCTCTTGCCATAGAGTCCCAGCTTTTCCTTGAGGTTTAAATCTTTTTTAAAGGAACTTCTAAATAATCTTACATAACCAATATAAATCTTAAAGGCATCTTTGAAAACATTTTTCATTTCAACATTCAAAGACAATTTTTTGTTGAATACCTGGTCCTGGGTCTCGTTTGTGCTCTCTGCAACTTTTTGCAGGTTAAGTCCTTCTTCGATGCGGGCATCGTCATAACCTATGGTTAGTATTCTTTCTTTGATATACTCATCATTTTTAGCATTTTCAATGATGGTTTTGGCATCAATAATAAATTGAGCCTTGTTTTTCCTGCTTATTTTCATTTTATACCTCCTGTTGAAAACTCTTTTATATTTAATCCAATCATTGGGAATTTTTTGCTCTTCACTGGTGTTTTATCGATTTTCCCCGGTGTCCTGTCGATTTTCACAGGTGCTCTGTGGCTCCCCACTGGTGTTTTATCGATTTTCCCCGGTGTCCTGTCGATTTTCACAGGTGTTTTGTCGCTCCCCACTGGTGTTTTATCGATTTCCCCCGGTGTCCTGTCGATTTTCACAGGTGTTCTGTGGCTCCCCACTGGTGTTTTATCGATTTTCCCCGGTGTCCTGTCGATTTTCACAGGTGTCCTGTGGCTCCCCACTGGTTGTTTGTCGTTTCCCCCCGGTGTTTTATGGTTTTTCATTGGTTTTTTATCATTCCTTAAGCAGTCCTGACACATTTTCAATGATATCATGGAGTTGGTTGAAAATATTTTTGATATTTTGTTGATGGGGATTAAAATGGTCGATAGTACTTCTCGTCTCTTGAAGTTTCTCCACCAGTGCCTGGTAGTGTTCATCGGTATCATTAAGGCTGGCAGTGGCAGCCGCTGCCGGGTCGATTAACTTTTCTAACCGGGAAAAGTTTTCAAGGAGTTTTGATTTTACTTCCCTGTCCGGCACTTTAAATACCAGTTCATGCACGCTGGCAGTTATACAGCACATTTCTTTAAGAAGACAGTTGGTTTTAACTTTAGATTTATCCCCGGGTCTGCATACCCGGGACCCTGGTGTGGACGGTTGGCAGCATTGCGCGTGTTTTAGAATCTTCAACTTTTCTTCATACCACTGCGAATAAGGTTCGTAAGCATAACTCCAAAGGGCTTCCACATCCTCGCTCCAGGCCTTTTTTTTGTTAAGTTTGCTGAAAGCGATTTTAGCCCCTTTAAGGCCTGGATATTCACGGTCAAACAGTACATTTTTAAGATGGATGCCCACCAGGCGGTAACCGGAAACCAATTCCATAATAAAAACGCAGTCAATGAAATAAAAGATGGAATTAATTAGCCGATAAATTTTAGGCGGTCCTGGTTTGGTTGTGACTGGCAAATGCGACACATTTAAGGCATATTGCTGATTTAAAGATTGATTTGAATCTATCATTGTTTAACTCCTGGACCGGGCAAAACCGGGATTAAATCCTACTGGCTTTGTCCCGGGATTCCAATCCGGTAATGGGTTCAATGGTAAAAATAAATCGAATTTTTTTTGCCTTCCGGGTTTTACCGGTAAAGGATTCTTTGATTGTGGTATTGACATTATAGTAAATTTAGGATAATATAACAATTTGAAAAATCGAATTAAAAAAAAATGAAAGATTTTCAAAATAATACCTGTATTTATGTTCTTCTTGGCAGTATATATAAGCAATACAATTTTTTTTGTTCGCCGGTCATTCATCATCTTAAAATTATAATTTTAAATTTCAAAAAAGTCAAGAGGTTTTTAAAAAAATTAAATTTTTTACCTGGTAACTGCCGGAAAAAATATTTATTGGAGAAATAAACATGGCTGATAGAAAATCAGTGGAAAAGCGAATCAGGTTGATCAGGGAGGCCCTGGACATGACTCAATCGCAATTGGCAAAGCAGTTAAATATATCTCCTGCAACCATGTGTCATATTGAAAAAGGTTTATACAGACCGAATTTTGAATTCCTGGTCAACATATCAAAGAAATTTAATGTCAATCTTTATTATGTTTTATTTGGAGAGGGTGACATGTTCCTGGACCCCTTCATCTGGTACATGAACCAATCGGATGGTTATGCGGTTAATCCCGGGGAAGTCAGGAGGTTTCTTTGGTTTTTTCAACGGTCCCAAATCGTACAATATTTAACTCTCGGATACTTCAAGACCATTATGAAGAGAGAAAGGCAAAGCATTGAGCAAGAGATCAATGAATTTGATAATAATCAAATGGATTAAAAAAGGGGACCACAGATTACACAGATTACACTGATTTTTACCCTTCGCCCGGAAACGAATGAAAATCATGCTTCCAATTTCTCAATTCTATTGTAGATGCTTCACGGCTTGATTTATTGTAGGGGTTTGATTTATCAAACCCTGGCCTGGGAGATTCATCCACGGGTTTGATAAATCAAACCCCTACGATCGGATTCATCTGAGGAAATAAATGTATTATTGACAATTGGTTAGAAGTTAGATATAATCAAGATTCAAAGAGGTTAAAATCAATGTGGACAAAGTCTTCAAAATCGAGCAAAAGGCGATGGATTTCAATAACAAAATACACAGTGGAATTATGGAAACAAGATCATCAAATGCTTAAAATTTAAGAACAAAAATAAAAGGAGGAAAACCATGACATTTAAACGTTTCATTTCAATTTTTTTTATAGGGATAAGTTTCATATTTTTGCTTTGCCCAAACGTCTATCCGCGCATTAAACTTAATGGAGCAGGTAGTGGCTACGGAAGTGGTGGTGAAAGCAGCGGTGGAGATGGTGTTATAATCGAGGTCCTATATAGTCGTGGGTGCAGGATATTTTCTTAAAGCCAATTCGGATATTCAAATCCTTTTAAGACAGGTAGAGCTCCAAGATTCCCTGGATTCCCTTGGGATCGATTACGTGGGGATGCAGGTTACGGTTAACAGCGCCCTGGAAAACATGATAAATGCAAAACAGTCCTATGAACTCCTGATTCAAAAAGCGGAAACCACACCGTATAACCAGGCTGTTATAGACACTTTAAAGGATTTTGCTTACGATGCGTTCATGCAGGAGAACGGATTAAACCGGGTGATATTTGAAAAGGTTCGCAGTTTCCTGCAAAAAGGAGATATCACCGGTTTATTCAAATATACGTATTCCCGTTACCTGGAAATCATTGAATTGTTAAAAATCGTTCAACAAGATGTAAGCCAGGATAAACTGCCGGGATTACCTGTTTTCTGGCAGCTAAATGAGACCACGGCTGATATTTCCATTTTTGGCAGTTATGCAGCCAGGATATTTGCAGGAATTGGTTAAGCTGCCTTGGACAAGGGGGCGAGCCCCCTTGTTCCCTTTAAAGTATTGATAAATAATTGCATGAAATGCTATTATTCCATTATTCCTGGTTGGAATAGCAGTTCAACTTTTACCTGGAATGTTAATTTTTTTAAATTTTAAGAAAAATTTCATTGACAACATGAGACATTTGGATTATACTAATGGTTCGAGGAAATAAAAAATGGACGGGCGGCTAAAAGATTCAAATTCAAATCCGGCAAATCTTTTATCCCGGACATCATTCACCATCCATTACCAGGAATTTGAAAAAGGGAAAATGCATCTCTCATTTTTGCCAGTCAAGGCGCTTTTCCCACAAGAATATCCCAAAAGGAGGAATCATGCGTAATTTTTTCAAACTATTCTCATTGTATTTCAAACGTTTCATTAGCCTGAGGTACCTGGGGGTCATGCTTGGACTGTTGGTCGTATTCCTTTACAGCACGCACCTGGGGCTTAAAGAGCATAAAAACATAAAATACAACAATAAAGAATTAAAAAAAATCGAGTTATTGCGCCAAAAGGTAATGAAAAGTTATATGGAGTATTCCATCAGGGGATTTAAGATATTTTATGAATCCCCCCGTTCCGGTATATTTTTTAATTGCCCGGTCAAGTTGTCTGATTTATCAGGCAAAGTGAATTCAATTATTACCCTTGACATTGTTGGTAATTGCAAAGGAGGACAAATTTTCAGGGGCAATTCACGTTTCAGTTTTCGTTTTTCCAACGTGGTGGAGATACTGGTGACATTGGCATTATTACTTTTTGGTTTTGACCTGGTGCGCACCCGGGAGTATTTGAAATTTCTTTCCGGTAATTGGACCCAGGGCAAGGTCTTCGCCTCCATTATTGGTTCCGGTATCATTATATTTCTTGTTTTTATGGCTTTTATCATAGGCTGCTGCCTGGGGCTGTGCCAATTGCAGGGCATTTCATTAACCGCCAATGATATCAATGGCTTTGCCCTTTCACTGGCACCCATGATTTTAATGATGGTATCCTCTTTTACAGCCGGTATCGCATTAGGATGCCTGAAGTCAAAAGGACTGGGCATTGGATTACTTTTATTGATATGGATCGGTTTTGTTCTTATACTGCCTTCGGCTGCTGATTCCATCATCGAAGACAAATCCTTTGAAATATCCTCACCATACAAATTGAAAAGTAAAAAATTAAAGATGGTAAACGATTTTGAAAAGTACACTGAAAAAAAATATGGAAAATTTGATAAAAACAACATGGAAACTGAAAGAATTATAGTAGAAGATTATTTAAAAGAGATATTTCCCCTTTTAGAGAAATTGGATACCAGATTAAAGTCAGAGATATCCGGTTTGACAAAGAAGTATCATCATGTGTCCATGTGGCTGCCCACGACGTTTTACCATTCGGTGTGTTATGAGGTCAGTGGTCGTGGTTATTATAATTACCTGTCGTTTTATAGTTACTTGCAGAGTTTGTATCGTGGTTTTGTTCGATTCTGGATAGACCGGGTTTATTACCATGATCCCAAAGTGCTGGTAAATTTTATCCAGGCGGATGAGAATATATTCCACGGCAAAAGCATGATCCCCCCCAATTATTTGCAGGGTGTTACAGTCAACTCCGGCTGGACCATGGTATTGTTAATTATTACCTATTTTTTGTTTTTTAAGCGCATGTTGAATCATATGAAAAAATCGGAGATAGCAGAGATTGATTCAGGGCTTAAAAAAGAGCCCCTGGCCTTAGAAAAGGGAAACTTACGAGTTATCCTTACCGAAGGAGATAAATTCCCCCGATTTTTATATACTTTATTTTCAGGAGAAATCAAGATCCTTCACCGGAAAGGATTTTCCCAAAAGGTTCTTTTGGATGGAAAAGACATAAGTAAAGTAAAAAATAAAGAAGGTATTTTTTATATATCGAATCCCGGGAGTTTTCCCGGGGACTTTAAGGTGATTGACTTTATCAATTTCTTTGCCCGTTGGAATCGGGTATCAAAGTCAGAAAAAAAAGCTCTCCTGGAGGATGAAAACATCAAACCCCTGGTTCATAAACGGATTAAAGAGCTTAAAAATCATGAGACCTTTGAAATTTTTTATTTGTTCTTAAAAATGAAACAGGAAAAGAGTTATGTTTATTTGATCGATGATACCACAGTGGTGCTTCCCGGGACATGTTTGATTCGATTAAAAGAGTTATTTGACCGGTTAAAACAAGACGCAGTAGTGATATATCTTACCCTGCCGCAAATAGTAGGAATAGAAAGGTTTAAATCCGGTCGCTGTTTTGTAGACGGAGAAGTATGGTTTGAGTTGGTAGAAAAAATAAAGAAAGAATTTAAATTTAGAAAAAAAATGGAATTAGAAAAGGAAGAAAAAAGTGAAAGAAGATAATAAAAAACAAAAGATAGCGCAGCGTATTAAGCAGGTTCGTAAATTTTTAAAGCTCAGGCAAAATGAACTTGCCAGGCGATTAAACATATCAAGTGCGACATTATGCGAGATAGAAGCAGGTAAATATTATCCCGGTTGTGAATTTTTATTGAATATTCACCGTTTGTTTAATGTGAATCTTGATTTTTTATTATTTGGTCAGGGCAAGATGTTTTCCGAGACCGGGGGTTGGGAAAAGACCTTCGGAGGTATAGAAGATTTAGCCTGGGCAGATGATGAAA
>CP070627.1:5467315-5474403 GCA_020355945.1 Candidatus Aminicenantota bacterium
ATAAAATTCAACAGCAGGCTTTTATTCAAGATTTCCGGGTGAAACTGCGTGGTGTAAATGGGTTTTAAGCGGTGTTTCATCATGGACACCCGACAGCCCTCCGAGTGAGCCAGGAGAATAAATTCTCCGGGTAAAGTAATGGAATCATGATGATTCTGCCGCACCAAAAACCGTTCCGGGCATCCGTTAAAAATCGGGTCCTGTTGATGGATAAACAAAAAGTTATCTCCTACTTCTTTTTCAACACTCCTTAACAATTCCGCGCCGTACAATTTCCCGGTAATATGATGGCCGGCACAGATGCCAAAAATGGGTATCTTACAGGTTTTAATCCATTGGTAGTAGGGAAGATGATGATCTACGATATCATCCCCCCGCGGGGAAGGGCTCAGGATGATGCCATCATATAAAGACATGTTGGTATTCAATGAATCTTCATATTCTATCGTCTCTGAAGTCACCCCTGCTTCCTCCAGGATGTTTTGCAGGGGTTCAACGTATTGGGTAATTCCTTTTTCTGCGCTGTTGATGATCAATATCATTGTCATGACAATGAAGTACCTCCGCCCATATATTAATGATTTAAGAAAAAATTGTCAAGATTATTTTTCGTTTGTCCCCTTCCTTTGCCTTCTTTTCATCAGCATATTTGGGGTATCTAGTGATTTTTTTTCACCTGGCTCATTTTTCGAAGAGTTCAGGCAAATCTATCAAATAACAATGATTGCCTGGTTTGGAATAATTCTTGTAATTGTATTCTATGGGTTGTGCATAACAAATCTGAATTTCTGGACGAGACAGATTGGCAAGTGCCGCTCCTATTGTAGTTATTTTGTTATTCATCGGAGCAATGATAATATTTTGATCCTTTACTTTTTCAGTTTCAACTAAAATGGCATTTTTCGTTCGCATTGGATCGTTACAGTAAATCTCAAAAGTTTTTACCTCGCAGTAAGAGATGGGCATTTGTTTTACGAGATTTAGAAAATGCTGATTTGCTTCCGTATCTTTTTCAGCGGTTTCACTGCCTGATTTTCCAAAACCCAACGCAATGCTGTGAGGCTCAAGAGAATTAATTAGCTTTAATGCCCTCTTTGCCTCATAGCCTACCAAAACAATAAGATGAGTCTTTCTAGAGGGCAGAGTATCTCCAGAGAATCCCAGTACTGTACGAACTGAAACAACTCCCCGGCTTAGCCATTTATTTTCAATTTTATCGCCTACACTGTATTCAGAAGCACTTGAATAAGCAAATAGAATTTTCTTTTGAGAATAATATGAGCGAAGTAATTTTAAGAGAATGAGGAGTGCTTCATGGGTAAAAGTAGTTACATCAATGAGAATATTTTCAATACTGATCCCTTTTGTTGATTCTATGACAGCTCTCTGAAGCGAATCTGCCGTTTCTAATGGTCTGCTAATGCTGGTCACAACTTGCTTACTTTTACCTTTGAATCTACTTAAAAGGTAATCGGCATTTGCCCTAACAGATTCATGTGAATCTCTGTTTTCAATAACAAAAATACTTCCTATCTCTTCAGGGGCAAAATAATTTGGAATTGTTTTGCATCTTTCTTCATAGCTGCTTGAACATATCATTAGATCAATTGATAAAGGAATATAACTGCGTAATTCATTGACATTTAGCCTTTTAACATTCATGATTTTGTCTCCGAAAATAATGATTTCTGAACAGGATTTGTTGTTTCATCAATTCCGCTGCGAGTAATTTTTCGAAGAATACCATAGGGGTTCAGGATCCCTTCCTCAATGAACTGATTAGTAACAAATTGATATCCTGAGAAACCTGTTGGATCAAGATTCCAAATTGGTGCAAGACGTCTGCTTAAAACATAAAGACGAGTACGTCCACCACTTTTGCTGTCTTTTCTACCTATAGTGGATTTGTGAAAATACCCCAGCAGAACACCGAGATCTAATATTCTTAATACTTCAGGGGAGGGAGAATCTGAAAAAGCAATTGAAAAAACACGTCTCTCTGATCGATCTGAAAGCAAGATGTGTCTAAACAATCCCCCAAGCAAATTAATCAAATTTGAAAGTTTATCTAAATCCTCTTTTGGAGGAGCTTTCTCTTCTTTTTCTTCCTCTTCTTTTCCAATTTTCTCCAAATCATCAAATAAAAATCTTTCTGCCTCTTCTCTTACTGATTCATTCTGTATTCCTGGAGGGATGAATTTGATTTTTTTATTTTTAGGATCCCTCGACTGAGTTTCAGAAAACATTCTATGGGCTGGTTCAAGGAAAAAACGAATTATTCCAGACGAGAGATGAACCAATTGTTCAAAACCTGCGTAGCTGTATGTAGAACTGGATTTACTTGTACCTGCAAGAGATTTAATGTAATCGGGACGTGCATATCGATATGCATCATCACTGGGGTAATATCCTTTTCCTTCACCCCGCTCAAATTTCTTTTTATACTCTAGCTCTCTTCTTTTTATTTCAGCTTCCTGCTCCTTATCCACAGGGAAGAATTTTACTGGAGATAAATCTTCAATACCGAATCGTTTCAATCGCTTCTTTACGATATTAGCAACACGATCCCTGTATTTACCTTTTCTTGAACCGGTATATATTGTTGATATATCAATTTCAGAATAGTCATGCGGTGTATCGATTGTAGAACCTGTAATTGTATAATATGTTTCGTAATTTTCCTGCGTAGATATCTTTAAGCTTACCCTGGAGCTTGTTCTTGTTGAAATCCAGGTATTAAGAACTTTCGCTTGCATTTTGGACAGCCAGTGAGCATCGTCTATCAACAAGTATATAGGACCTTTAGGCATACATTTGAGTTTTTTTAATTCAATAAGTAATGGATAAAGGAAATCAAGATAATCAAGTAATGGGCCTTCATATGGGATTATATCTTGTCTATATGCCAGTTTTTTTGTATATGACATTCCCTCCTGGTACATATCCTGGCATATTATTGAAATTTTTTTGAACACGTCTGAAACGGTATTTATATCATCAAGGGAATAATCTGGCTGCCTTCCCAGGATTCTTGCTAATATGTCAATAAAACCATCAGTGTAAAAGCGTTTTACCTCTTCTAACGCTTCGTTTTCAACTTTATAAAAAGTATTATCCGATATTGCATTAAAAATTTTTACAGCAAAATGTGTTGTCAAGATATGAGAATTCAAAATATCGGCGGCGTGTCTTTCAAGTCGTTTAAGCTCGGCAAGGGCAAAATTTGTATTTTTCAGAGGGATGTATATTCCCAGAAAATCAAGCTTCGATAGAATGCATTGGTGTGCCAGGCATTGGCAGTCCGGCATAAGATATCGAAACATCATGCTTTTTCCACAACCCCTTGGGCCGATCATTATCACATGCCCGGGATCCTTTATTTTAGGAAAATCCGTAAATACATCTACAAAAAGAGATACAGTGTCTTCCGCGCTTAAATCCTCCGGACTGAAAATTTGAAATGGATTATCTTTCATAAAGCATTTATTCATTTTTTAAACCCCATATTTTTCTTAAATAATTCGCTTCTTCTTCACCAGACCTTAAAGCGGTAGAATAGATCTTTATATCAGAGGGTTCATCTGGATAACCTTTCTCTTCGAGTGTATATTTTATTTCATCCCTCTCAATATCATATACTGGATGTTGAATTGATATTCCCACACGTATTTGTTCAATCGATATATTTGGACGAAGAAAACGCATACAATATCTTCTCTCCCTCTCCATTTTAAGAGTTCTATCATAAATTTCGTTTAATAAATAAACATCAATTCCATTTTTCTTAAAGGTCTTAAAAGCATCCGTTGCATCAAAATCAAATTCAAGCCTGACACAATGTTTCTTGTTTTCTGGATTTATTTCTAATTTTACAGAATGAAGCGTCTCAGAATACTTATGGTAAATGATGCTTTCTTCTGGGAGGCTGTTATTTTCCAAAGCATTTTTATCAGCCCTGGTATAATCATCTGCCAGTTCATCAGAAAAGCGAAGAATAGCAGCGAGTAATCTTTCTTTAACCGGGTGTGCAAACATAAGCTGCTCTTCTTTGAGATATTTAATGGTATCGCGGTCATTATTTATGAGACCTCCATGTACCATGGCAATTTTAGCGATTAAGTTCCTTTCCGGTCTATCTATCAGAATTTGTTTGCATTTCTGCTCCATGATTTCCTTTATTTTCTTTTCATGCCCTTCTCGACCGAAAATATTTCCAATATCGTGAAACTGGACAGCACAAAGAAGTAAGTACCCTTCATAAGCATTAAGTTTACATGTTGGGAACTCTCTTAGTATTTCGGAAGCCTTAGATATAACTTCCTTAACATGATTCGGGCCGTGATTGTTAAGATAATATAAAGGATATTTTTCTAATTCTTTGGCGAATTCTTCTCTGCTTAATTTGCCTGATTTCTTACGAATAAATTCTTCACGTTCCTTTATGCTTTGAAGAAGTGCTTCTTTTTCAATAGATATGTGATAAGGTCTGAGAATTTTTTTTATTTCTTCGTACCTCTCCTGGAAAGGTAAATCCCCCTTATCTTGATTAATATTTGGGAAAGATTTTGAATCGCGTTCTTTAAGCCAATCTTCCAATGTGCCTTTTTCAAGTGAGAATTGTTCTGGCTCCATAATCACTTTACCTCTTACTTTGAATTGAAAGAAATACAACCTCAGCTAAAAGCGGCGGCACAGCATTAGCTACTTGCTGCTGCTGAAAGCCGATTGAACCGAAAAAATCATATGAGTCTGGAAAAGACTGCAATCGAGCAGCTTCTCTTACAGAAAGCCCCCGGTCCTGCGTAGGATGAATAAGCATATTTTTTCGATAGTTCCCTAAAACCACTGATGGCTCATCCTCCTTCAACCGGTAATAAATTTTTGTGTGGCAGTTATTTTTGTTTTTATAATTCTTCATTAATTCATCTGGAATATTTTCCCAATTTCTTCCCTGGGGGATATATTTATATCTTTCTATTACAATAGGCGCATTTTTGGTAACCAAATGGTTTGCACAGCGGCTTCGACTGCCTCTCATCTGTCTGGCATATTGAGATTTTGCTTCACATTTGTATGGTTTGATATTTTCTGATGCCCCATTTTTTAAATTTGGCAAATCGGAAATAGCTTCTTTTACCGTAATATATTTGGTAACGGTTGGTTTGGGTTTTTCTAAGGTTTTACCGTGAAGGGAACCGATAATAAAGAGGCGGTTTCTTTTTTGCGGTACCCCAAAGTCTGCCGAATTCAGTACCCATTGTGAAATTGTATAACCGCAGTCCGACAAATCATCTTTTATTCTTTTGAGGAAAAAACCTTTCTTCGTATCGATAAGTCCCTTAACATTTTCGATAACCACCCAATCCGGTATCCATAATTTGAGAATCCTTAAGTACTCTAAAAAAAGCCAATTTATCGGATTATCTATCCTTCGCCCGCGTATATTCGAAGTTGAGAAGCCCTGGCACGGCGGCCCTCCGAAGAGAACCTTTACTTTATTTTTAAGGGTGGTATCAGAAGCCCTCAGCTCATTTGCCCCAACGTTTCTGATATCATAAACAAAAACCTTTGTTTGCCTGTTATTATAGGCGTGAGTTTTCGCTGCATAAGGATCATGTTCAACAGCCAACCTGACATCAATGCCTGCTTGCGAGGCGCCCAGAGACATGCCTCCTGCCCCTGCAAAAAGGTCAATGCCAATATAATCTGATGTTATTCCTTCTAACTTTTTGGACTTCATGATAAGATTTTAAGCTATAATGGCAAAATTTGCAACATATATTTTCCATCTTTTAAAACTTTTTATTATGGCTTCCCGAAACCATACATCAGACATTTATATCCTTTTGCTTATCAATTTTTGATTTTTCCGATAATCCTTTAACTTAAGGCCTTCCTCACATTTAAAATAAGAACATTTTCTATTCATTATGCATTCATGACAAAACTGTTTGCTGCTCACACAAACCAGTGCACCAAAATCCAATAGATAATAATTGAACAGCCCACATTTTCGCGGCGGTAAAATGGACAATAATATTCCATTTATCCGGCGGTCCTCTCTAGCTCGCTTTTTATTCGAACGATATCCAAAAAAGGACTCAACGATGCGTATAGTATTGGTATCAACCACAGCGGCTTTTTTGCCAAAACCAAACGTAAGGACTGCATTGGCAATGTAATCCCCAACTCCCATAAGGCGCTTCAACTCTTTGTAATTGTCCGGTACTTTGCCGTTAAAGTCTTCTAATATCTGCCGACTTAACCTGATAATTCGTTCCTTTTTGTAACTGAGACCGGTTTTTGAAACAATGTAATCCAAGACTTCTTCTTTGTCTAGAAGACAGGAAGGTTTTTCAATTTGTTCTATTAAGGGATATAGGTTTTTTATCTTTAAGGAATCGGTTTTTTGTAGGAAAATTTCGGTGAGCAGCAGCCTGTATATGTTTTTTTCTTTTCTCCATGGATAGTCGATGAAATTTGCCTTCCCCCACTTCTTTATTTTTTTAACAAAATATTCTCTTTTCTCTGGCTCTATAAAAAAGCTGCTGTATTGACTGTTCTTGCTCATCTTTTCTTTTCTTCAGGTCTCTTCGCGTTTTCATAAAATGGCCAGCCTTATTGCTTTGCCCATTTTACAAACTGCTTAATTCCTCCTACATATTACCTAATACCTCCTTGTATATCACCTTATACTTGCCGTCTTTTAACACGATGGAGGATGTAATGTCCCCATCCAACCAGGTATTGGCATTGGCTATCATATCGATAATCAATACCTCTGGAAGTAGGAGAGGTGAAGATCTACGATATCATCCCTCTGCGGGGAACCACTCATGATAATTTCGTCATATAAAGACATGTCCGTATTCAATGAATCTTCACATTCTATCATCTCTGAAGCCACTCCTGATTGCTCCAGGATGTTTTGCAGCGGTTCAACGTATTGGGTGATTCTTTTTTCCGCGCTGTTGATGATCAATATCGCTGCCATAACAATGAATTACCTCCGCTTATATATTAATGATGTCAGAAAAAATTGTCAAGATTTTTTTCGACTGTCCACAGCCCGGACAAGCCGGAACCAA
>CP070627.1:5474503-5481377 GCA_020355945.1 Candidatus Aminicenantota bacterium
AATTATAAAAATTTGGCTTGCTGAAAGACTTGAAAAAGAAGTCGTTCACTGAGATTCTAACAAATCGCTCCCCAGGGTCTGAGTACCAGTTCTGCTAAATGATGCTATGATGCAATTATGTAAAGAATTCGCCTGTCCCCCCTTTTTCTTTCATAAAATAATAGGGTCAGATATTTTATTTCAACATCCAGCCTGGAAAATTTTCTTCACGAGTGTCCATTTCTTAGTGAGGTGATCTATTTTGATTTTTTTTCAATACATGCTCGAAAAGAGTAGACATTTTTTTATTTTTCAGTTATATTTAAGAAAATGACTATGCTTCATCATATTCTGGAGGTAATCATATGCGTAAACTGACAGCATATATCGAAAGAGACCCTGAGACTGGCCTATACGTGGGTATTATCCCGGGACTTCCAGGTGCTCATACCCAGGGTGAGACATTGGATGAACTCTACAAAAATTTAAAAGAAGTCGTTGAATTGTGTTTAGAAGAAATGTCATCCGAAGAAAAAGAACAAATCCCGGAATTTGTAGGAACGCAGCAGATTGAGGTAGCAATGTGACTAAATTAACACTAATCAGTAGTAAACAAATGGAAAAAATGCTATTCCAACTGGGCTTTGAAAAAGTACGTCAAAAAGGAAGTCATGCCTTTTACAGGCATCAGGATGGACGAACCACAACTCTGTCTCATCATCCCGGAAGACTAATAGCCCGACCATTGTTAAGAGAAATCTTAAGGGAAATTGATATCGATATTGATCAATATAACGATCTATTGGAAAATTTATAAATAAGGTTATCTACCTGATAGAAAAACCCGGGTTGAGGCACTGTCTCTCTTTTACAGCCTCAATCCCGGGTTCGTTAAGTTTCTAAGTTCCTATTATTGTTGCCGGTTATTTTTTCTCAAGGACAGCGATTCTATCCTTAAGTTCGGAAATGGTTCGTTGTTGTTCCTGGACCACTTTGGTTAAAACAGCCATAATGTCAACGGTGCCTAAAGTTTTTTTACTATTCATCGCCACTAGCTCGGGGACATCTTCAGCAATAAAGCCAACACGTGCTTCATTTTTATGGGCCTTGTAATTGTATTTAACCGGATTGAGTCCTACTAAAGCTTCTATGGCCTCATCAGTGGTAAGGTTTTCAATGTTTTCCTTTAATTCCCCGCTGGATGCGGGATTCCAGGTCCCATTATAACTACCGCCGTCCCTCATAAGCAGGGTTCCATTTGTATTAATTTTCATTTTCCAATCTTTTGCGATCAGTCTCAATGGATAGTTGGCGGTAGTGCCAAAATCAACAAAATTATCTGCTGCCATCATGTAAACGCTTGCGCCATCCGTCCTTCTCGCAAAAATTTTTGCATTACTTCCAGTTCTGCTCACTACCAGGGGGTATTGCGGGGTGGAAGTTCCAATGCCAACCCGGCCATTTTTATCCACATACAGCGAATTGGCCGGGGCATCTGCTTCGAGAGTAAAGACCCTGGCATTATAGTTCAAATCTTGTTTGTCTTCAATGGCAAAATAACCGGTGCCATCACCCGCGTCATTGCAATTAATTCTCCAACTATTATAAGAAGTTGGCGTTCCCCTGGTATCGTCTAACAAAATAAGAGGGGCTACCCCCTTAAATATGATTTCGTCCGTGCCTCCGATTGGCTCACATTCGCATCCGGAACCGACACAAATGGTGCCTTCAATGACCACTTCATCGAAACAATCGGGATCGGGAGATTGAGCCCTGGAGATGCCCTCCCTGGGGATTGTGGGAACCTTGATCAAACCGTCCTGAACCAGGAAATAACCGGTCTGTGTTAATGTTTTACGACGCGGATTCTCCTGACCGGCGGAAGGGTTCAACCGCAGTTCATAGGTATAAGAACCGTCACCAGGTTTACCCCCTAATAAATCCGAAAGGTTGAGGTGGGGATTGCTGCCGCTTTCAAAGGTTTTTTCGATAACGGTGCCGTCGGGTTTGGCAACACTCAAAACCAACCGTACATAGTCCACTTTCGCCAGCCAGGTAATCCCACTGGCCTCGATCATTTCGTCGGCAACCGGCTTATACCCGGGCGCCTTTCCAGTTGATGCGGATACCGCGGATGTACCAATGAAACATAAAATCAAAACCGCTAAACTTGATGTTAATGAAAATTCTTTCATTTTGTTCATAATCTTTTCTCCTTTTTTAAATTTTTTTTTGTTTTAGGTAAAATGATAGCAATTGTTGTGCCAGGTTTGGAAAAATCTTTGAAAAGTACAATGTAAAAGGATTTTTAAGTAACCGGGAAAATTCCCCGCCAAAATTAAAATTACGCTGTGCCGTAACTTTTATGTGCAAATTTAAAAATTCTTTATGAAAAAACGCTATAAAAGTACTATTAACCAGGGATACCGGGAGTTACGGCCTGCCGTAATAAAATTACGGTGTCCCGTAACTTTTCTTAGGAGGAAGTTTTTGCCTGTCCCTTTTCCTGTCCCTTTTCCTCCTTTTCCTTTCTTTTCCTATTCCTCTCTTTTCCTCTTTTCCTGCCTGTAAAAAATTTGTGGGATGGTGGAATTTTATGGCATTGGCTGTTATAATTACAGAATGACAGAAGAATTGAAATTGTTGAGAAAAGCCACTCAAAAAGAAATGGATTTCTACTATAAAATTCTCTATCCTATACAGGACAGGGTATTGGAAAAGATTCAAAGTAAAGGGTTTTATCTGACCGGCGGTACTCCCCTCAGCAGGTTTTATTTTCATCACCGCTTTTCCGACGATCTAGATTTTTTTTATGATGGATTTAACTTTCCCAAAGAGGATTTTAATCTTTCTTACCGGGAGATCCTTTATAACCTGGAAAAAACTTTTGACCAAATAGAGGTTGCAATCGATGGAGAGTTTTTTAAAAGAATCTTTGTTACGGCGAATAATACGGTTCTAAAGATAGAATTTGTTTATGAAAGTTACAAGACCGTTGGTGAGAAAAATGAGTTCAAAGGGGTTTTGATCGATTCCAAAGAAAACATCTGTGCCAATAAAATTGGGACTGTTTCCGACAGGCGTATGGCAAAAGATTTCCTGGACCTCTTTTTTCTGCTAAAGGAAATCCGCTTGGAACAGGCAGTCAAATGGTCTGAGTTGAAAAGGGTCCCCCCGGATTACGAAGGCTTAATGATTGCCACCGGTGATTTGCTGAGAAATCCTTATGCAATGGAAGGAGAAATTTTAATCATTCAACCCGTTGACAATAGGGAATTTATCTCTTTTACAAAAAAATTAATAGGAGACTTACTGGGATATGCAAAAGCAAGAAACCTTTAAGATTGATCCTTTACTGTATAAATACTTTTGGGATCATACCCGGAACGCCTCGGATCTTTTCAAACTGAAACGTCTCCTTGAATATGCGTCTTTCCCGGATTTGCTTAAGATACCTTTTGAAATCTTAAAATCCAACATTCACCACATTGATGTGGAAACGCTTCGCACTTCGGAAACGCGGTGCCGTTTTGTGAAAGAAATCCAAAATTACATCGATTCCAGCAGCGATTGGGATGAAACCCTTTTTAAAATTGCCGGAATTATTTAAAACCTGCTGTGACAAAAACCACAGATTATACAGATTTAAACAGATTTAAAAATTTACTTCGCCTGTCCCCCTTTCGCCTTTCCCCCTAAAGAACATACTTCGTGCAAATTCGTGTAATTCGTGGGCCAAATCCGTTTAAATCCGTGGCAAAAATTATCTACTTATTTAAGACCTCTTCATAAACCTTCACAATGTCCTTTGCCATATTGCCCATAGAAAATCGTTCCAATACTATCTTTCTACCCTGCTCACTTAACTTTCTAACCCTATCCGGATCAGAAAGAAGCGAGGCGATTGACTTCGCCAATGTTTCACTATCATTGGGCTCATAAATAACCCCGCCATTAGTTGCTTCTACAAACTCCGGGAAACAACCCACATTGGGCTGAACCACCGGGACACCCGCCGCTAACGCCTCTACTTGATAAGCACCAAACGCCTCACCACCGGGCACCGGTACGGAAAGAAGTGTCAAAGACTTAAGAAATTTGATGCGATTCTCTTTATCAAAATTTCTAAATATTTCAACATCCTTCCCAAATCCGGATGTGGATATCTTTTTTAACAATTCCTTCACAAAATGCTTATCCTCACCCGTATAACCCCCGGTAATATGCAATCTTAAACCCCTAAATCGGCCCTCCTTTTTCAATCCTATAAAAGCATCAACTAATATTCCCAGCCCAAAATATTCCGACATCCGGCATAAATATCCAATCACCGGGGGAGCAAACGGAAGGGAAGACTTTTCATAACCGTCTAAATTAACTCCACCATAAATAACCTTTATTTTATCACCAGGTATCCCTAACTGCTTTTGAGATTTTTCTGAGTAATACCGGCTGGCTGTAACAAAAGAGTCCACATCCACTGCTCTTTCAGCCATGATATCCCATACCTCCTCCTGGTAAGTCTCTTCCATTAGATCAATCCACTCGTTTTCATCCTGAAGAGAACTTACAACTCCAACACCTAAATCCGTTTTAAGGCGATGCGCCAACCCAAGTAATAACGCATTGGAAAGATGAACCACATCCGGTTTGACCTGGCCAAGGTAATTAATAAGATGGTCCAATTCCGATGCCTGCCGCCCCTTTTCACCCAGCAGCATAGAAATTGTCATTTCCTCCAGCCCGGTGGCCCGGGTTGAACCGGATTTTTTCGCTGCCAATTGCAGCAGCGCATGTGAATCAAAGAGCCGCTCCAACCACACCGGAGCATGTCGATAAAAAGGAAGTTTCTCTTTAAGATAAATATTAATGGCACCGAAAAAAACCGGCGTATCAACTATACCACTGTCATTGTCCAGGTTTATCGGGAGATACATAGGCACCTTTATCACATCATGCCCCAGTGCAAATAGCGATTTGAGTAACTCGCTGTCCCGGAAACAATTTTGACAATAAAATGTTCCACCGCTTCCAGGGGTAACATATACAATCTTCATGATCCTTCCCCAAATGCATAAATTCGTCCGTCTTCGGCTCCAATCACAATCAATCCCCCTGTAACCGCCGGACAACTAATAATTGGGGAGCCGATTTCATAAGACCAGATTTCTTCCCCATTTTTTAAACTGACTGCATAAAGTCTTCCGTCCGAAGAACCTACGATTACTTGATCACCGGCGATTACCGGTGAACTGTCCACTTCATCACGGGTCCTAAACATCCAGACCTTTTCGCCTGTTTCCCGGTTGACACAATGTAAATATCCATCGCGCGACCCGATGACCACATGATCTTTCCCAACTGCCGGTGAGGAAAAGAAAGCGTCACCATGTTTTTCATCTCCATACTTCCAGGAAATTTTTTTATTTTTAATATCGATACAGACCAATTGATTACCATAATGTCCCACATAAGCCCTGTCCTGGACAAGAGCGGCGGAACCGGGAATATAAGAACCTACCGAAACTTCACCTTCCTTCTTGCCATCAAGGACCGATAAGATGTGAAGCTTCTCGTCACAACCGCCAAAAACGATACTTTCGCCGTCTACAGCAGGCGTTCCGTTAATATAATGATCGGTTTCATAGGTCCATTCCAGTTTTCCTGCTGCTGCGTCAAGACAATACATTTTATTATCATGACTGCCCACAAAAATCAATTTTTCATGGCTGTCCGGCTTTTTTATCCAATTCGCCGACCCGTAAATCGAACCCTCTGTTGCGAATTTCCAATAGACCTTGCCGATATGGGCATCCAAAGCAAAGAAAACTCCACTCAAATTACCGATATAAATAAAGGTATCCACCAAAAGCGGCGAAGCTTCGATATCATCTCCCGTATCAAATTCCCAAATCTTGCTGCCGTCTTTTATATTAATTGCATATACCTTACCATCGGTAGAACCGATATAAACACGCCCGAAACCAATAACCGGCGAAGAGATGATCTCGGACTCGGTTTTAAAGGTCCATATTTGCCTTCGGCGACCAGGGGACTCTTTTTGAAAAAACCGTCCCCTGGACTCCTGCAAAAACTTTTGATTATTATTTACTGTTCCTGAAAGCCTGGAATCACCACGGAAAATAGGCCAACTCACTGGCTTAACTTCACTCTTTTTCTGTTGGACTTCTTTTTTCCCGGAACAGGCCAGTAAAAAAAAAGAAATAATCAGCAATAGCAACATCCCGAACCGTGCCGGGCCTAACCCTGGATATTTTCGATTTATCATATTTCTACCTTTATTTCCCTATACCCTGCAAATATTGGGCGTCAAAGGCTTTTACAGTCCATTTTTTATCACCTGGTAAATTGTAGGATAAAACCAAGTCACTGTCAACATGGGAACCTGGAAATAGTTTATAGAAATAGTTTACTTCGCCTGTCCCCTTACTCGCTTACTCGTACTTTTCCTGCATATTCCAAACTTCCAATTGCGGAGCGAAGCGGAACTAAGTTCTTTGTTTTTTAAGAATTTATCCAGGGGCTGCGTTTGATATTTGGTTTTATTTATGGTATATAAAAAGCATGGATTACGCATTAAAAGAAAGAATCGGCAAACCTGAACTGTTCACCGGCAGAAAAGAAGAATTGACTTATTTTCTTAAGTGGATCAACGATATCAAAGAAGAAAAATCCCAGAGCACAGCCCTGCTGGCCCGGCGCAAAATGGGCAAAACCGCTGTCATGGAACGGTTGTTCAATATCACTTTTTTTAAAAACGACAAAGTAATCCCCTTTTACTATGAAGTCAAGGAAACTAAAATGTGGGTGGTAGATTTTTGTGTTCAATTTTTCCTTAGTTTTATCTACCAGTACATCGCGTTTAAAACCCGGA
>CP070627.1:5481477-5484445 GCA_020355945.1 Candidatus Aminicenantota bacterium
TTTTCTTTTTTACCTCTCATAGTCCTAATTCTTTCAGCACATGATGGGCACCTGAAAATTTCTCCGTGACAAACAATACATAGCGGATATCCACATTGATGACCCGTTGGAACTCCGTTACCACAAAATAATCACCAATCACACTTTCATATACCCCATCAAATAGCAATCCCACGATCTCCCCGTTGGCATCCAGGACCGGGGAACCGGAATTGCCACCGGTGCTGTCGATGATATTAAGAAAACAAACGGGAATGTTATCCAGGTCTTTATCGATATATTTACCAAAATCACGGGCCTGGTGCAATTTTTTGAGTTTTGCCGGCACCTCGAAGGGGTATGCACCGGTCTCTTTTTCCATTACCCCGGTTAACGTGGTGTGAGACAGGTATGTCACCCCATCCCGGGGATGGTAACCCTTAACAGGGCCATAACTAAAACGAATAGAGCCATTGGCGTCCGAAGCGATTTTACCCTGGTACATCTCTAAAAGCCCGGCAATATAAACCTTTCTTAAATCCTGCCGCTGCTGATTGACAACTTTTTCTTTTTCTCGCAGCAGGCGCAGCTCATTTTCAAGGGCTGCCGCCAGGTTAATCAAGGGATCATTAAGCCCTAAAAGTTGGGATGGCTTTAACCGGAGAAGCTCTAACCTCTTTTTGGGGTCGGTTAAGATCTCGGTGGTATAAAGTTGATCAACATATTTTTCGATTCTCGCCTCACCCCCTTGAAGCACGGGCAGAAAAACCCCTGGGACCAGGGATTTATCAAAAGTTAACATCCGGTTTAACAGGAATTTAAAATAGGCTTTATCGGTCTCCAGGTCATAGCTTCTTTCTGCATTTTGAATCCTGGTTTTAATATTGGGGAGGTCTTTTTCCTGGAAGTCTTTTTCTCGTTTGATATCCGGTTTTTGTTTTTCTTCTGCGGTGCGAAAGACCAGGTAGGCCTGCACCAGGAGAGCCGGGCCCCTGTAGATGGAGGTGAGGTCGGAAAATAGCCGGTACTTCCGGTAGAAATCCCTATTATCACGTATAAAATCTTCCATTTTGGTTAATACGGTATTGTATTTTTTCTTTTCCCGGGCATCCTGTTCCACCCACTGGATGAATTTCTCTTCAATATCTTTTTTCCTTTCTACTATCGATTGTTTTTGAGAGCCTGCCAATGTGGCAATGCGGTATTTTAAACCATTGTTCAGTCCCAGGAGCATTGAGGCATATTTAATCCGGAGAGCCCGGTCGTTTTTAGTGACCTGTTCCAAAAAACGGATGATGAGTTTATAGGTATCAATCCGCTGCTTCATTCGCTGTATTTCAAATTGAAACTCCGCCAGGGTGTATTCACGGTATGTACTCCCGGGATATCCCGTCACCAAAGTAAAGCCCCCTGGTTTGACACCGTCAATGGAGACCTTTAGGATGGAGGTGGGTTGATAAGGGACATTTTCGGGGCTGTAAGGAACACCCACATTATCCCTGGACACATAGGCCCGTAAAAACGTGAAATCACCGGTATGACGGGGCCACATCCAATTGTCAATCTCTCCTCCGTAAATGCCGATAGAACGGGGTGGAGCATAGACGATGCGCACATCATGCAGCCGCTTATATCTAAAAAGATAATATTGATTACCACTGTACATGGATTTAAATGTACAATAGAGGTCTTTCCCTTTTTTTTCAGCTTTAGCCGTCAATTTTTTTTCGATTCGCTCAAGGGTTTTGATTCTCTGTTCAGCAGTCATATGGGGTTTTAGATGTTTCAACACAGTTGAGCTCACCTCCTCATATCCCAAAAAGACATCGATGTAATAGCCGTAAGCAGGAATCTCCTCTGCTGTGGTCCGGGCCAGGAATCCATGGGCGAGGTAATCATGCTCCCTGTCAGAGGCTCGCTGCAGCGCTCCGTAAGCCACATGATAGTTGGTCAGAATCAATCCTTTTTTACTGACAAACGATCCGGTGCCCCCTCTAAAGTGGACCACTGCATTCATTAGACCGGTGCCATTTTCATTATAAAGCTCTACCAGGGGGATTTTCAACCCTTTGGCCTTTAAACCCGACTCCTTTATTTGGTGGGGCATCCACATGCCTTCATCCGCTGCACCAAACCAGGCAAAAAACAAAACCAATGCGATAAGAAAAAGATACTTCGATGATCTCAACATATTTGTCTCCTTTGAGTAACGATTATTTTTTTATTTTTAAAACCAATTATAAACCATTTTGCTTCTAAAGTCATGTTTTATTGACTGTCTTTTCTGCTTCCATGAAATTACTTTAGCCACAGAGGACACAGAGGTCACAGAGAGAGTTTTAATTTCATCGTCTCCGGGCGAAGGGTGCAGTGTTCATCAGCGGTCTATCTTCGTGCCCCTTCATGCTTCATTGTACCTTTGCGGCTAAAATTAGGCGGTGGATTCAGGGCTTAAGATTCATTTGACTATCACCGTAAAATCCATTAAAATTCTTTTATAAAAATACAAAATTTTTTATAAGGAGAAGCAGTAATGACAATAAAACGTATGATCGGTTATGGGCTGGTTATTTACCTTTGTTTAACGTTATCCCTTTTCCTTTACCCTGAAGAAGGCATGATCCCCTTAAGTGAAATTCACAAATTGGATTTAAAAGCCCTGGGCTTTGAGATTGATTCCCAGGAGTTATACAATCCCAACGGGATCAGTTTGATCGATGGGATTATTAATTTAAAGGGCTGTACAGGTTCGTTTGTTTCAGCGGATGGGCTATTTTTAACCAATTACCATTGTGCCTTCCGTGCCATCCAATCGGTAACCACAAAAGAGAAGGACTATATGCGGGAAGGATTTATTGCCAAAGACAGGTCTCAAGAGGTCCCGGCCCGGGATTACACGGTTCGGGTGATTGAATTTTACCGGGATGTATCACAAGAGGTATTGAGTGTGGTAACGAAGAAAATGAGCTATGCGCAGCAGGCAAAGGCC
>CP070627.1:5484545-5487389 GCA_020355945.1 Candidatus Aminicenantota bacterium
ATGAGTATTCCATCGGGGCTTGCTTCAAATAACGTTCTGTATCTCTCTTCACTCTCCCGCAGCGCCTCTGCGGCTCGCTTGCGCTCGGTGATGTCCCGGCACACACAGAAAACCAATTTCTGCCTCCCGCACATAGTCCCATTGGTGCTGATCTCAACGTCATAAAACGTACCGTCCTTGCGGCGGTGGGATGTCTCGAAATGGTCACCGGTTTCGTCGACCGTCCGGACCATTTCCATCAACTGCTCCCGCGTCCATTGGGTGTCCCAGTCCCACACGTGGAGTTGAAGGACTTCCTGCATAGAGTAGCCGAGCATATCGGCATATCGCTGGTTCGCCTCGTATACCTTGCCGTTTTGGTCGAGGACGACGATGCCGTCCCTGGATTGCTCCACCAGGATACGGCGCCGGATCGCTTCTTGCTTCAGCGTCTCCTCCGCCTGTTTAAGCAGGGTTTCGGATTTTTCAAATTCAGCGACCAACTGGCGCATCTCTTTTAATTCAGCAATAAGCTGAGCTTTTGTTTTGTTTTCGTCTTTCATGGTATATCTCTAAAACATCTTTGGCTTTATCCTGCACGGGCTTCCAACCTTTGAGGCTAAGCAATCTTCCCTTACCTCCTTACATCTTTCCGCATTCCGCAGTGGCAACTCAAATATTTTCAATTCAATTATTACCGCTTCTACCGGGAAAGTATTTTTACCATACCTTGAGAAAGAAAGTCAACCCCCTTTGGAAAAAATGAATATTTCTACTTATACTCTGAACTCCCATTCTTCACAGTTCCATTCGTGGACGCTTATCTCACCTCCTAACCGTCGAAATCAACGTTGTAAATTATCGTTCTGATAAATCCTGGAACACGTCGGGAAGATCTCTGAAATTTAATCTTTTTTTTCTTAAAACCGGTTGAAATTTTCTGCTTATTGAGGTAGTATCTTAATTAATGGAAAATAGCATAATTGTTGACCATGTTTTGGAGAAACTTGGATTTGTTAATCAGCAGTTTTACCGCCTTCTATTGATTGTCGGACCTTCTGAACGGGCCCAGGAAAATATCGTCAATCATGTCTCAAAAAAAATCAATGCCCCGGTGGTAAATATTAACCTGGATGTCTCCCGGCAATTATTAGAATTACCGGAAAAGCAGCGACCGCTTAATGTATCCAAAATACTGGATTCCATAATTAAATCCGAAACAAAAAATACCTTTATTTTTAAGAATATCGAACTTCTTTTCAATGCCGCCTTAGAAACAGACCCGCTGCGATTATTTAAAAAAATTTCCAGGAATAAGACGATCATCGTCGCCTGGAACGGTTTCATCAAGGATAACTATTTAATTTATGCCGCACCGGGACACCCGGATTATAAAAAATATCTTACCAATAACTTAAATATTATAAATATTCATGATTCAAACCAAAAATTTAAAGGAGTTAGATGAATGAGATATAGTGAATTAATTCAATTTGACCCGATCGAAACCATTATTCAACTTCGTGATGCGGATGAGATTGGTTCGGCCAGGAAGTTAATTTCTAGCTATGTTATTTCAGGGGAAATGGCAGATCGATTGATTAATATCGTTCTTCACCATTTGCAGTGGGAAAAACCGGCAGATAATAAAGGTATTTTAATTGTCGGGAATTACGGCACGGGAAAATCACACCTGATGTCCGTGGTATCGGCAATCGCGGAAAATGCCGAACTGGCTGCCGGGCTTACTGATGATACTGTCAAACATTCTGCTGCTGCAATTGCCGGTAAATTTAAAGTGGTTCGCACTGAAATCGGGTCTACCACCATGTCACTTCGTGATATTCTTTTAAATGCCATCGAAGAAAGCTTATCAAATTTTGGAATAGATTATTCTTTCCCGGCTGCTGATCAAGTCCCTAATAATAAAGGTGTTTTGGAAGAAATGATGGCCTTATTTCACCAAAAATTCCCGGACCACGGTTTACTTTTGGTGGTAGATGAACTGCTGGATTATTTAAGCACTCGTAAAGACGAAGCGCTTATACTGGATCTGAATTTTCTCAGGGAGATCGGCGAGGTTTGTAAATATTTACGGTTTCGATTTATGGCCGGTGTACAGGAAGCAATTTTCGACAGCCAGCGTTTTTCTTTTGTGGCTGAGAGTATACGCCGCGTTAAAGACCGTTTCCAACAAATACTCATTGCCCGAAAAGACATTAAGTTCGTTGTTTCACAACGGCTGCTAAAAAAAACAGCCGAACAGCAAGCAAAGATTCGTGAATACCTGGTGCCTTTTGCAAAGTTTTATAGTGATATGAATGAGCGCATGGAGGAATTTGTCCACCTTTTCCCGGTACATACCGATTATATCGAAGCTTTCGAGCGTATCCGCGTTTCTGAGAAGCGCGAAGTCCTCAAAACCCTGTCCATGGAAATGAAAAAATTGTTAAACCAGGACGTTCCCCAGGATCAACCGGGGCTTATCGCTTATGACAGTTATTGGCATACCTTCTGTCAAGACCCTTCGTTTCGTTCTATTCCTGAAATCAAAGCGGTTATCGACTGCAGCCGGGTTTTGGAATCCAGGATCAACCTGGCTTTTACCCGACCCGCTTATAAACCCATGGCATTACGTATCATTCATGCTTTATCCATACACCGGCTCACCACCGGGGATATTTACACCGCCCTGGGCGCTACTCCCGATGAACTACGGGACACCCTCTGCCTCTTTCAACCCGGTATCGAGGAACTGGGCGGTGTGCCGGCCAATGACCTGCTCTCCCAGGTTGAGACCGTATTGCGCGAAATTCATATCACCGTGAGCGGTC
Organism: Candidatus Aminicenantota bacterium; assembly: GCA_020355945.1. The sequence continues at coordinate 5,487,359 of CP070627.1, forward strand.
AATTTATCTCTTTTAATAAAAATAACCGGCA
>CP070627.1:5487489-5499797 GCA_020355945.1 Candidatus Aminicenantota bacterium
CGGGGTGTGTCTCCCGACAACAATGACAGAATCGTTTTGATACTTTGCAAACAGGCAAAAAAGCACATTGGAACTGTATATGGCTTTAAATTAACGATATTCCCATCCCTTAACTTTTCTTTTTATCTGACATTTCATCCGTTACAATATCTTTCAGCTCATCTTTGATTTTCTTAATTTTTTCCAATTTTTCTGAAATTTTCCCAAATAGCCCTTGCTGGTGTTTAATTCCCTCCTCGATTAAAAACGCCGCACTCTCCGAACGACTGTTGAAAATCCCTGCCTCCACCAACATGTTTAATTTTGTGTTGGCTTCATCATTCACCCTGATGGTTAATACGGTATTCCTCGAGCTCAGTGACCGATCGATGGTTTGCTTAATAGACTCAAAGGTTTTGGTGGCAAATTTTCCTACGCTGTCACCGAACTCCTCGAACACATTTTTTTGCCTGTCATCACGGTCACCGGTTTGGGTGTTTTCTTCTTTGGTTTTTTTGTTCTCCTCAGTCATTTTTTCCTCCTTATTGTAATTTAGTTACCAAATTTACAATTACATATTACCATATTACAAATTACATGTCAAGTTTTTTTTTAAAAAATTTTTTTCTATTCCAGTTATAATTGCTTTCAAGGCACTATTGAAAGATTTTTGGCTCCCGGAGGCAAAAATAAATGAGAAATTTAGGATTTACATCTTGCATTTCACTTCAATATGAGTTATATTAATACTATTATGAATGTAAATATATGGAAACGTTATGGGAATAACTTTAATTTCTATATCATTCTATATAATCCCGGGAGCTTTTAAAAAATGAGAGAAGCATTAAAAAAAGAGATCGGTCATCGAATTCGAAAGGTCAGGAAAACTCTTGGTTATACCCAGGAGAGGATGGTTTCATTTTTTGATATTGGCCGGGCCAATTATTCCCGAATTGAACAAGGAAAAGTATGGCCTCGCACTCCCATATTACACACACTGCGAACAAAATTCAATGTTTCACTGGATTGGCTGATTGCCAATATCGGTAAAATGTTTATCCGACACCAGGATAAAAAAGAGTATGAAAAAACAGTCTCTGGCGAATACGCAGAAGAAGTTAAGGAGCTCTTAAAGTACCTTGAGAAAGTCCCTATGGTGAAACATGCGATGCTGAGCTATTTCCTTGAATATAAAACCAAACATCAAAAAATCATTCAGCAATTTTTAGATGAAAGTGAATTTTCGGTTCCTTATACGATGGACGTAAATGCCAACAGTAATGAATAAAAAATTAAGAAGGGTCTGATGGCAAAACAAGAATTATTGGACGAACTTAATGAGCTGCTTAATGTCCCCCAGTTTGAACGAATTATATTTCATAAAGTAGAAGAGTTAAAATTATATTTTAAGGACGAGATCGAACGGTACAGGCGATTGAGAGAAAAGTTCAGAAAATCTGCCTACGGAGATATGCAAGTTCTTGAGGCTCATAAAGAGATAGGGAAAAAAATTCAGGCATATCATTTTGAATTAAACCGAACCAAAAATGATCAATGGTTGGCCACCTCAATCGAACCGTCTCCCCCTCCCGGATATGAGATATACGACATTCTTCCCGAAGGAATTGTCGAATATATCGGTTCCTTTAATACAGCCCGGGAAAAAATTGAAACCCGGAAGGAACTCACTCTGGAGACATTAAAGGGAAGAGCCTTTGATTTGAGCTTCACAAAATATTCCGACTGGCATATCCTGGGGCTTATCAGGAGCTACAAGATTCCGACAGGAGACGGCACTGAAGATGAAAAGCCGGACCACATGACGGAAATCTATAATTACAATAAAAAAGAAACCGATGAAGGCAATTACAAAGAATTAATTTATTATATGCAGAAATACCCGGCACTGAGACGTTATTTTTTTACGGAGCTTCACATGAAAATGAAGCCCCTAATTGTGGGGAAGTTGGTTGAAATCACCGCAAGCTCACGGCCTGTGGATCTATTTTAAAACTTTTATAATTCTCGATTTTGATATTTCCTTCAAAAGGCAGTGAGGTCAAGAAAATTTCGCTGCTCAGGTAAACAACGATCTTAGCGGCAGCGTTCAAGCGAGTTATCAGGTTAAGAAATAGGCGTTCCATTTCCCTGGATTTCCCTTTTAAAAAATCTTTTACAACAACAATTTCATGGGTACCTGCCGTGGTCACGGCGCAGTAAATTTTAAGTATCACTTCATCCGGTATTTCTTCTTCTTCTTTTTGCTTACGACTTCTCCGGGTTTTTGCTTTTATATCTTCTACTCCCAGCAGTCTTAAATTTTCCATGGCTTTTTTCTCATCAACCCCGGAAAATTTGCAAAAATAAGTGAGGATTTGTGCCAATCCCACACCCGGGTCCACCTCCTCTGCCTTAACATTATCAATGCCAACGGTATTCGCATCAGCCTGGTAACAGCGGAACAGGTTATCCCGGTATCGATTGTTTTTACATAGTACAAAATAGGTATTCCCTTTGCGAAATTGATACATGGGTTTTTCTATTTTGGGCATTCGACCGATTCTCCGTTTAAGAACCACGTATGAAACGGTAAAGATAATAATCGTATACAAAAATGTGAGCCCACTGGCAATGGGAAATGATTGGGGTAAGTAACTGGTGGTATAATATATATTTTCATCATTTTTGATAAAGGAGACAATGGTTTTATCTTTGGATTCATATCGTTTCTTTAAATAATATTTTATGAAATGATGGCGCAATGTTAATGTATACTTGACAAGCCCTAGATATCCATGGTATCCTTTGGCCGAGATCTCTCCGCTCAAATAATTATAAAAACTGGTGGGATAGATAAGCAGCGCTTTTTCATATTCTCGAACCACCTTTTGAATATGACGGTTGATCGCCTTTTCAATTTCCGAATTTTTAATATAACCGGTATCCAGGAAATCCTTTGCCATTTCCTGGCAAATTTCATTTCGTCTTTTCAGGCTATTTACTCCCGCGATGGCTTTTTGAACCTTCCGTTCGAAATTCATGACCTCCTCGAGTTTTGTGATATTGTGTTCTTCATTAGCAGGTAATAAGTGGGACTTTTTCTGCAAAAATATATTCATCGCTTCCGGGATGATGGCAATGGAAAGAAACCAAAAGATAAACACGTAAATGGTGGTGGCTTGTTTTTTCCTGGATAAAACCCGGATAAATAATCCCGCCCCATAGAAAAAATCGAGGAAAAGCAGGATATAGAGAGCAAAATAGAAAAAGATTTTACCCTGGTGCACTGAAAAATGAAAGTGGAAAATTTTTGGAAAATGGTATAAGATAAATAGCACCAGCATAAAAAGCATATTGAGAATGCCTAAGCGGATGATGATATTTCCAAATCTAAAAAAATATTTTTCACTCTTATAGGAAGTCATCCCCATGTAAACCATGAAAAGACTGCCAAAAAGGAAGAATATCCCTGCCAGGTCCTTGAAAAATCCTTTCTTAAGCAGCAGGTTCCTTCCTTTATAAGAGCGATTTACATCTAAGATTTCCGTCATATCGATGTTGGAATACAAATTCTCAAAAACGACGCTGTTATAAAAGAAAATACTCAGTGGGGAAGCTTCACAAAGCACCCGGAACCCATAATCACCATAATGGCTGTAAGTGACATAGAGACTCACTTTATTCGTTTCATGGGTAATAAAAAATTCTTTTTCTTTCAGGAAATTTTTATAGGCCACCCCCCCTGAATAGACAAAGAAAATTCCAATGGCAATAAAAATGACAAAGAAGATAATATTTCGTTTATCTCCAAAAATTCGTCGACATTCTAATTTTAATTGTTGAAGCAGCATTTCTTCCTTTTGTTATCCCTTTGGTTTTTAACCGCAGGCCAACACAGACCAGGCGCGCAGGCACGAACCCGACAGTGCCTCATCCGTGTTGATCCGCGTAAGCCTGCGGCAAATTTCATTTTTTCATAAATTCCTTAACATTATCCTCGCAGTGATGATAATGTCTAAACCTCACTAAAGACCAGGCTGGTATAATAGCCGAAGAGCATAAAATCCGAATATTGTTGGAAAAGGATTCTCAGGGTTTCCATTTCAGGGGGAATCCCTTTCTGAGTATTTTTACTCATATTGCGGAGAATCTTTTCCATATTCGCCAACTCATCGACCATTTGTTCATACAATCCAACCACATTTCCTACGACGAGAAACCCAGCCACTTGTTCCATCACATCGGGGTGCAACTGCCTCACTGCAGTTAGGCCTTTATAATCAAAGGCTTTCAATTTCTGCAGCCATGTCTCATCCCATGCCGTGCTTTTCATTAACGCGAGGGCATTTGCATACTTCTCCCGAGAAATAATCAACCTGTCCAGGGCAGATTCAATCAACTGGTGGGCCTCTTCCAGGTTAAACCCGGTTTTCAAGCCAACTTCCGATTCGTTAAGAAGAAGAAAAATATCCGCATGAGAGCGCAAGAAAAAGGAAGCCCCATCAATGATGAAACCTTCAATCCGGCTGTCTGTCTCGCCGCTTCCTCTGCCGGGGGGTATGTCATTACCAACCCAGGCTGCCGGCAAGACGGAAGTCAAACAAAAGACAGCGCCCAACACCATAACCAGGGCACTCAAAACATTAAATTTCTTCATTTTTTAATCCTCCTTTTTTAATTTAATTAATTTTATATTAATTTAATTAAAAATTCAAGAGTGAAATATGAGTTTTGCTCATTTTTTATCATTTGACCTTTATCCCCTGTCCGTGGACCGCTGTCTCCTGCCCGTGGCCCACGGCCAAAAACCAAAAAGACAAAAAAAAATTTTTGTTCTTTTTAGACTTGTATTTCTCATTGATATCGGTTATATTGATGATGACAAAATGAAAACACATGCACATACTTATTACGGGTGTATACGTATACACCTTGCTTATTCTTACGCCGGGCACCCAAATGGCATTAATTGTAACAATCATTACCCTAGGATAGCCATTAATGATAAAAATGTCAACCTTTTTTCAACAAAAATACACATTATTAAGGAGATTTTTTAAAAATGAAACAGCAGTTAAGGAAAGAAATAGGAATGAGGATACGGGAAATCAGGAGGTTCCTCGGTTACACCCAGGTTCAAATGGTTTCCTTCTTTGATATTGGCCGGGCCAATTATTCCCGGATCGAGAAGGGAGAAATTTTTCCTGCGGCAACCATCTTAAGCACCCTTAGAAAGGAATTTAAAGTTTCATTAGACTGGCTGATTACCGGTGAAGGTGGGATGTTTCATCACCAGAAACAGAAAAAGGAGGAGAAAAAAAGTCCTGGTTTCGGAGAATACACCGAAGAGATCAATGACCTGTTGTTCCATTTGCAGAATGTCCCCATGGTAAGGCATGCTTTATTGGGATTCTTCCTGGAATACAAGACAAAGAATCAACACATCATCCGGCAGATTTTAGAAGAAGATACACCCCTCCTCAGCAGCGAACAGGTGTAACCCTTCACATAACACAAAACTCGTGACAGATGATATGAGCAGTTCCTACGTTACTACGTTACTACTTCTGTGTCTTTGTTCCCTGGCACCTCTTTTTTAGCCATTGATCGTCGGGTTTATAAAAAAGACTCCATTCCGCTTTCAGGTCTTCTATCCAGCTTCGATGACCGAATAACTTTGAAAATGCAATTTTAGCACCCCTGAGGGTGTTGTAAACTTTGTCAATGAGCAATTTCCCGTTATGTTTGGCCACAAGCCGGTAATAGCCATTTTTGTTGATAATCAATACGGAACTGACAAAATAAAAAATCGAGTTAATAAGAATACATATTTCTCCTGGTTTTCCCGGACTTTCACCCGGGAATAATTTTTCTAGGTGGGAATCGTTATTCAATGGTGCCCTCCTTCTCATATTTTTATTAAATCTTGCATGACATTGTTTGAAGAGGCTCGCCTTTATCATGTTATAATATTTAACCTCCACCCCTATAGAATAACGATTTCAGCAAAAAAAGTCAACCGTTGATCTACTTATTTTCACCTTTTGTGATTTTTTTACCTTCGATTGTGTCGTACCCGGATTTCCGCAGGCTTTCCCGGGCTAGAATTCGCAGCGGGTTAATAAACGGAACCTCCATATCGGATTGGTTTATCACCAGGGGAATTTCAGTGCATCCGCCAATAACTGCCTCGGCCTTGTCCCGGATGAGTTGTTGGAGGATCTGGAGTATCATTCTTTTGGGATGCTTTTTACAGCCGGCTTTGATCCCTTCTCTTTGATACAGGGCTTTCATTAATAAATGCTGGTTTTCATCGTTAGGAACGACAAGCTCTACCCCATTTTTGTGGAAAAGTTCCTGGAACAGCCCGGTTTGAACGGTGCCATCGGTGGCCAGCAGCCCAATTTTTTTCAGGCTGCCTAATTCTCGTTTCACGTAAGCGAGCGCCTCTTCCAGGAGATGGAGAAAGGGAATAGAAATATGTTTTACAATTTCTTTATAGAAATAATGGGCTGTTACACAGGGCATCAGGATAAGATCAACCCCTGCCTTTTCCAGGAATACTGCCCCTTCAATCAAAAATGGCAGGGGGGAAGGACCTTCCCCGATAATAGCGGATGTCCGGTCGGGAATTTTGGGATTATTGAATACAACAATAGGGATATGATCCTGGTCTTTTTCGGCCCTGGTCAATTTCACGATAAGGTGAAACAAATAAATGGTAGCTTCCGGGCCCATCCCACCAAGAATACCAATCGTTTTACTCATTTATATCTCCTTCATTCTTACTCCTTACTGCGTATGCGCCAAAACGCCAAAACACCGGGAGACAAATTGTATCATGTTTGCTGCCTCCTGTACAGGTGAATTCCCGGGTTATTTTTTAGAAAAATGATAAATAGAGTTGACATATTGTTTTTAATAATTAAAATATAAGATATGATAGATTCGGATTTGCACCTAAAAGAATATTCGTTGGGTGAAGCACTGATGCGTGAGCGGAAGAAAAAGAACATTCCCCTGGAAGAAATTTCCAAACGCACCAATATTAATTTAAAATCCCTCCAGGCACTGGAAGATGAGGAATTTCACCGCATCCCGGGAGCGTTCTATTTGAAAAACTATATCAAAAGTTACTTAAGGGCCATTGGCAGCGATGAAAGAACTTTTTTTCAGACCCACGACAAAGCCTTCAGGAATGTCCGGTTGGGTCCACGGGAAAAGAGCAAGGCTTATTACTCCAGGTTAAGATATTCGCGGTTTAAGAAGAAAAATGTTTTCTTCAGTGTATTTCTTTTTCTTGTTTTGTTTGCCATTGTTTTTGCTGTCCTGTACCTGGGAAGACACAATATCTTCAGTCCGTCTGCGGAGGTGAACTGGACCGCGGTTCCCCTGGCTCCCTTTACTAAAGCCAAACTGTTTAGTATCGATTACTGGCCGGTCCGGGTGGATATTGAGTTCCTGGATAACTGTTGGCTGCAGGTGCACCGGGGGCGCCAGGAATCCAAAAAGAAAATCCTCGAACAAGTATATCAAAAAGGAGACAACGTTAAAATAAACGGCTATGAGCTCCATTTTTTTATAGGGAACCCATCCGCGGTTCGATTTCATTTGAATAACAAGGAAGTAACGGTTTTAAAGAATAAGTCACGGGCAGGACGAATAACCATTACTCCAGGGAAGGTAAAGGAAATACCAGGGCAATGACACAACACCAATTGGTTTCTAAAAATCCCATTGTCAGGAAAATCGTGTCGGGCGAAGCAAAGCCGGAAATGCTGGATTTATTGATTGCAAAGCAATTGCCCTTCACAGAGGAAGAATATCTGGAAAGCCTGGTTTTTGTGATAAAAGATGAACGGTTGAAATCCGGGGCAATGGAACAGCTAAAAAACATCCCTGGGAGCACGAAATCGAATTATATCGAAAAGAGCCACGCCAATCACCGGGCGGCCTATTTTATTATACTGGAGGCATTGAGTCGGAAAAACAGTAACCTGGTGGCAAAGGCCATTCTCAACCAGGCACTGCCTTATGAATTCCTGGTAAAGATTGCGGAAAAAGCCGATGCTTCCCAACTGGAATTGTTACTGGACAACCAGATCAAACTGATTGCTTACCCGGAGATTATGGAGGTGATGGAGAAAAACCCCAAAATCACAAATTATATCAAAGGAAAAATAAAAGAAATCAGGGAATTCTATTTGCTGGAAGATAAGGCTGAGGAGATACCAGCGGAAGAGGTGTTGGAAGATGTGAAAGAGGTCATTGTCCGGGAACAACAACAGAAGCAGGAAGAGGGAATGGAGACGGAGGAAAAAGAAGAGGAGGAAGAAGAATTGGGTGACCTCCGGGATGATGTGCTGGAAGAAAAAGCCCTGACCACTCTCCAGGAGATCAACAACATGAGCATTTCCGATCGTATTAAACTGGCGTTTACCGGTGCCAAAACTCATCGCATGATCCTGGTCAAAGACCCCAATAAAATGGTGGCGTTGTCGGTGTTGGAGAGTCCCAAAATCACCATCGATGAAGTGGTCATATTGGCAAAAAACAAAAGCATTGCCACTGATATCATTGGCAGGGTGGCAAGAAATAGGGAGTGGATCAAAAATTATTCCGTTATCGTAGAATTGGTGCAGAACCCCAAAACCCCGGTAAAAAGCGCCCTGTCATTTATCAACCGGCTTCACCTCAGGGATTTGAAGTTGTTAAGCCATAATAAAAATACCAACCCGGTGATCCGAGAATTTGCCGCCAATTTATTTAGCCAACGAGTAAGAACGGTAAAAAAGAAATAAGACTATTCTTCCTCTTCCAGGTCTTCACTATAGATAACGCTTTTATTTCTGCCGGTCTTTTTGGCACAGTAGAGGGCTTTGTCGGCGCGATCCAGTAGTATTTCCACGTTATCACCGTGTTCCGGGAAGCTGGAAATTCCCAGGGAGAGGGTTATTTTCCCCGAAGGTTGATGTTGTCTTCCCTCAAAGGGTTCTTCTTCCACCACTTCCCTCAGTCGGTCAGCAGCCAGAAATGCTCCTACTTTATCGGATTTGGGAAGGATAATCACAAATTCATCCCCTCCATATTTAGCCAGCACGTCGGAGGAGCGGAACACCCGCTTCATGATTCCCCCGATTTGCCGCAGCACTTCAGAGCCCATGAGATGACCGTTATGATCATTGTAATCCTTAAAATAGTCCACATCAAACATAATAATAGAAAAAGGTGTTTGATACCGTTTGGACTTACTCAACTGCAGTCGAAACAGTAAAAAGAAATGGGTCTGGTTGTACAGGTTGGTGAGCCCGTCGGTAACCGACATTTCCCGGGTCTTTTGCAGCAGGTCCCGGATTTTCTTTTCATTTTGCCTTAGATTTTTGGATAAATAGGCGGAAATGAAGTAGGTAAAAAATAAAATCACGTTAAAGGCAATCAACGTGGCTAATTTTTTGGGAGAAAAAATTAACACTTCATTGGTAAAATAAATCACCACCACCAGGGCCATAGCAGTGATGGTATTTTTTATGGCTTTTTGGTGATGGATCAGGAAGGTGGCCTCCATGATATAGAAAATAAACAGGACCAGGACCGGGCTTTCAAAACCATCGGAAAAAAACACCAGCAGGGAAAGCACCACCAGGTCAAAATCCAATTGCAGCGAGGCCATGGTGGTATATAATGAGTGGTCTTTTTTTTCTGAGGGGAATTTCAATCCCCGTTTCAGCGCTAACATAAAAATGATATTTCCCAGGGCTGACAGCCCCAGGATCAGCCCCAGGATTCGATGACGGATAGATATGTCACCGGAAATATAATTGTAGGTGACAAAAAACAGCAGGATAAAGAACGTGTATATCCACCGCACCCTGATTAGCCAGCGGTTTTTTCCTATCATCAATTCGATGGCCATACTTTCGGGGTCCTTTAAAGCCATAAATTCGTCATCTTCATCGGACCATCTTTTTAACTTTTCGTCTTGCATACCTAATAAAATAGTTTTTTTTAAAAAAAAAGTCAAATGAAATGTTGCAGTATTCTCGATAAAATAATAAAATACAATTTCAATCCGTTCTAAAAATTTAAAATTTAACGTTTTAAAGGAGGATCATGGTGTATAAGAGAACAAGATTTTTCGACCTAAACTACTACAAGTTTATCGGTTCCTGGGCATGGATCCTGCATCGGTTGTCAGGGCTGGCATTGATATTTTATCTCACCCTGCACATCTGGGTGATCAACACGTTAACCATGGGACCTGAAAAGTTTGACAGTGTGACGAAATTCCTTAGTTCACCCCTATTTAAGCTTCTTGAGGTTGGGTTATGGGGGGTTATCCTCTACCATGCCTTTAACGGGGTTAGGGTTGTGATTGTTGATTTTTTCAAAGGCTCCCTGGTTCACAAGAAATTGTTCCTGGTACTCATTGCCATTGCTTTTGTCCTGTGGGCCGCTGGAAGTTACCTGTTGATTTCACATATTCAATGGTGAGAATGACCGGAACACAGGAGGCAATCATGAAAAAGAGTTTCAAAGAGACATCAAAAGCAGGGGCAATTGCCTGGTTATTACAGCGGGTGACTGCAGTTATACTTTTTATTATCGTGATTTATCATTTTGTTTATTATCACTTTATCATTCAAGGGGTGTATTCGTGGAAAGAAGTGGCAGCCAGGATGCAGTCTCCCTGGTTCAACCTCCTCCAGTTTGTATTCCTGGTTACAGCCTTGTATCATGGATTAAACGGTATATGGATGGTGACAGAGGACTATATCCACGGTAAAATTTGGAGAATGATTATTTTCAGTTTGATTCTTATTTTGGGATTGGCACTGTTTTTTGTCGGGATACTAACCATTTTTAAGACCCAGGCTGTTAAATTAGGAGTGTAAAAATGAAGCCAGAGGAAGCAAAATATTATCATAAAATAGACGCAGTAGTGGTAGGCTCAGGATTGGCGGGTTTAATGGCTGCGCTTAAAATTGCCCAAAAAGGGCACCAGGCGGCGATAATCACCAAGGTATATCCCACTCGATCTCATTCCGGTGCAGCCCAGGGAGGTATTGCCGCTGCGCTGGCCAATGTTGCCAAAGATTCGCTGGACCTGCACATGTTCGACACGATCAAGGGCAGCGACTACCTGGGAGACCAGGATGTGATTGAATTCTTTGTAGCCGAAGCAGTCAAAACCGTGTATGAGTTTGAGCACATGGGGGTTCCTTTTTCCAGGACAAAGGACGGCCGTATCAATCAACGGCCCTTTGGCGGTCACAGCTCTCCCCGGGCCTGTTTTTCAGCAGACATTACCGGTCATGTCCTGCTTCATACCCTGTATGAGCAGTGTGTCAAGCATCGCGTTCATTTCTTCAACGAATTCCAGGTATTTTCGTTATTAATCGAGGATGATATTGCCCGGGGTGTGGTGGCCTGGGATATTCGCAGCGGTGGTTTGCATACGTTCCACAGCAAAGCGGTGTTGTTGGCCTCCGGCGGCTATGGCCGGGCGTTTAAAATTACCTCCAACGCTCATGCCAATACCGGCGACGCATTGGCATTGGTACTGGAATGCGGACTGCCGCTGGAGGATATGGAATTCGTGCAATTCCATCCTACTGGCCTGTACAAGCATGGAATTTTACTCTCCGAAGCGGCCCGGGGTGAAGGCGCTCATATTACTAACGATAAAGGGGAGCGGTTCATGAAAAATTACGCACCGGGTAAAATGGAACTGGCCCCCCGGGACGTGGTTTCCCGTGCCGAACAGACAGAAATTAACGAAGGTAGGGGGATCGGCGGGAATGATTATGTCCACCTGGATTTACGTCCCATTGGTAAGGAGCGTATATTAGAGCGGCTGCCACAGGTGTATGATTTGGCACTTAATTATTTGGGAGTCGATGCCCTGGAAGAGGCGGTTCCTATTCAGCCTACGGCTCACTATTCCATGGGAGGTATCCCGGCCAACATCAACACTGAAGTGATCAAGGATGCCAAAGGTACAGTAGTGAAGGGGCTTTACACGGCAGGTGAAGCCTCCTGCCTGTCTTTGCACGGTGCCAACCGTCTGGGTACCAACTCCTTACAAGGGGCCGCTACTTTCGGTCGTATTGCCGGTATCAACATCTCCCGATTCATCAAAGAAAGCGGCTATGAAAACTTACCCGCCAACCCGCTGGATATGGCGCAGGGGAAAATCTCCCTACTCATGGAAGGCAGCGGTAAAGAACGATATGCCGATATCCGGGAAATACTGCAGGAAAATATGACCAAATATGCAGGTGTTTTCAGGAGCCAGGTGGACATGGTGAAATTGAAACAGATCATCA
>CP070627.1:5499897-5503821 GCA_020355945.1 Candidatus Aminicenantota bacterium
CTAATTTTACCACGAAGGACACGAAGGGCACGAAGACAAAAAGTTGAGAGAAAAATTTTTGCCTGTAAACCTTCAATATAAAGTTGTTTTAAGGGTTATAAAAAAATATTTTGCCAGGAAATGTCAAAGAAGAAAAGAAGGGGACAGGCACCGTTCCGCTGTTCCGCCGTTCCGCTGTTCTCCATAAACTACCTGTCACATGCCACTGATCTTTGATTAATGAAAAATCCCGGAGATTGAAAACATTTTTTTCTTGTGCTATAAATATCAATGAGGATAGAATCATGTACAGTCCTATAGTCAAAATTATCATATACGTGGTTTGGGTTATACTTGGCTTGTTTACTATAAGGAAAACGAGGTGGGGCAACGGTCATCGTCTCCTTACCTCAGCCCAGATCGAGAAAAAATTTGGGGTTCAAGGTCAAACCCTCCATCGCTGGGACATTATTCCTTCTCTCATAAAACGCATTTTTATTTTATCTTTTTTGTTCTTGCCACTTGCGGCAGTGGTAGTGGTTATCGTGTTAGAAGTCAAAATAAGTTATGAAATTCCGTTTATATGTATCCTGGTGATTTACATTTTTTTTGATGAGTTAGTGAAAAAAAACAGTCCCAGAAAGTATCGTATCACCGAGCAAGGGCTGTGGTGCTGCTGTTGCCACCTATTTTTATTTGAAAAATCCAATGATTCCCTGGATAATCTCTTCATTTATGTGAAGTGGGAAGAGGTATGCGGCCTGGAAACACTGCCGGGAAAAATCGTCCTTTATCATCAACTGCCACAGAGAAAGGGTATCTTTCACTCACCTATTTTTCGATTAAGGCGCTTGAAGAAGATAGAGGTATTACTACCAGTACGAGCCGAAGAGAGCCTGCCAATAGAAGAGACCATCAAGGAGCTTTATGTGTCCTATTTAAAACGGAATAGAAAAGGGGTCAATGCCTGACCACAGCCCGGACTAAAAGGACTTAAGTCTTTACATTACACTGGAAATACTGTAGAATAAAGCTATGCCTGAGAGTCGTGTACAGTCCCGGTTTGCAGAAGTAAAAGATGCGGATGCCCTGTTTAAAGGCACGATTAGCCTGGAACATTCAGGGTATTGGCCGCTGAGTAATCCTGCAGCCAGGGAAAAAACCCTACAGTTATCACCGGGAGAATTACGCCCGGGTCTCCTGGAATGTATGGCAGCCTGCATCCCTTTCAGACAGGTATTTACTCACGGCGACTGCGGGATTTTTGCCAGGGCCTATACCCTGGTCAATAAAAAAGAGCCGTCTATTGTCTGCCCAATAGAAGAAAATCAAATCACCCCCCATCCGAAAATGCAAAAACTCCTGGTGGCAAATATTCACAAGACCTATGACGCTGAAGCACTGGACCGGGTTTTAACCGCCTGCAAAGAAAAAAATCCTAAAATAGTAACTTATCTCTTTAAAGGCGAAAAACTACCCCCCCAATTGGAAAAAAAGTTTGACGTCCAACAACTGGAATTGACCTGGCCGCAATTCCTGGAAGCCAGAGAATTTTATAAATACTACCATGAACGGCTGGCGCGGTTGTTTAAAGAAACGCGCCGCTGGCCCGGGACCCGTGATTTTAAAAATCGCAAAGAATTTGCCAGCCTGGATAAAGCAGTCAAACAATTTCACCATGTCAATGTATACGGCGGGCCAGGAGTGGGCAAAACTGCTTTACTGGCGAAATTGGCTGATAAAATCAATAAAAACCAAACCGTGGTCTGGGTCAATATCGACTCTTCCGATATCTCAAAAGCAGAAATTCTTATCAGCATGGGCCTGCAGTTGAATCTTATCGAATCCCCCCGCATCCTGGAACACCCTGAACCTGCCAATCTTATCCGTTCCCTGGAAAAAGAAATCCGGAGGAAAATCGAAGCCCAGGAGATAGTGGTGGTACTGGACAGCCTTGATCCTATCTTTCAGCAAGGTTGGACCGGCATTGAAAATAAAGAACTGGAAGAACTCTTTTCCGGGTGGGTATCGGAACAAGTTTTTGTGGGACAGGTGTTCCGTAAATCCCGTTTGGTCTTCACCGGTGACATACGGATCAAAGAGCCCCGCGATACATACACCCCTTTGAAAACCGCCCTATCCAATGTGTTAAAAGAAAAAGAGCAAAAAATAGGAATAAGCGAATTACCGGAAAAAGAGCGAAAAGAACTGCTGGTCCAGTGGCTTGCCCCTATTGAAAAAGAGGCTCAATCCCATAAGGAAATCCAGCGGTTGCTTCACCTGGCCGGTGCCAACCTGCGGCTGCTTCGTCTCCTGGCGCTGTGGGCCTGCGAAGCCGGAGGTATTGCTAAAATCTCAAAAAACTTAGCCAGTGTTGAAAAAGCAAAGAAATGGCAAAGGGAACGGTTGGTATTATCCTATTATTTCAAAGAAGTCCACCCCAAAAAAAAGGTTATCCTGGACACCCTGGAATGGATTGGCAAGCCGGTTCACCGCCAGGTGATATGCTCATCCGCGGGCATGTCAGAGAGCCTGGAAGCCTTAATCGATGAAGGGCTGGTCATCTATAATAAAGAAGAAGACACCTGCGAACCCGTGCACCGCTTCGGCAGGCAGCAAATCAAACCCGGAACTGTAAAAGAAAAAGAAAGAAAAAAAGCCTTTACCAATGAAATTCTAAATTTTAAGAGGCTGGGACACATCACAGAGCCGCATATATCAACAGCCGCAGGCTTTTTTACCGGCGGCAATATTCTCTGTGAACGCATCGGCAATTGGGACGCCTGGGAAAATGCACCGGTCATCAATGCCCCTGGTTTGCTTTCCAGGGCCATGATGTTTTTGCGAAGGGCAAAAAGCACGGCAAGTACAAAAGTGAAAAAAAATTTTGCCCTGCAAGCCAGGGAACTTTGCGAAAAAAGCATTCAATTGGGTGTCAAACCGGATATTAGTCATTTTGTATGTGCCCAGGCAATGGAATTGGCTTTTCCGCGCTCCCATGAGGATGAAATACAAACCCATTATGAAAAATCAATTGCTCTTAAACCTTATCCCGTTACATTTTACAGCTATGCCCGGTTTATTTACCGGCGCTTAAACGACTACAAAAAAGCAGAAATAACATTCAAAGAAGCAGGGATACGGGAAAAAGAAAGAGGCAAAATTAATATAATCGGACTACATTCATTTGCAGAGTTTTACCTGTCATGGCCCAGGCATGAAAAACAGTCCGGGAATTTGTTAAACAAAATTATTGGAGAAGAAAAAAATCGGCTTCAGAATTTTTCCCTGGCTGGCCGGCTTTACCAGCATATGGGTTGGCAATTTTTAGCCATTTTTTTCTATGAAGCCGCACTCCAGGAGGACCCCAAAAATATCCAGGTGCTAAACAGCTATGCCAATGCGTGCGTGGAATGGAAAGACAAAGAAAAAGCCAGGGAGTTGTTTGAGAAAGCTCTTTCTATTGATTCCAACAACATCCAGGTGCTAAACAGCTATGCCAATGCATGTTTGGAATGGAAAGACAAAGAAAAATCCAGGGAGTTGTTTGAAAAATCACTTTCAATTGACCCAAATCATGTTCCTACTTTAGACAGCTATGCCAGGGCCCTGTCCGCATGGGGTGATGCAGACAAAGCCTCCCAACTGCAAAAAAAAGTAATGGAACAACCGAAAAAACCCGAAATGCCCTCGAAAATAGCCGCACCAACCCAAATTTACACTGCTGACTCCCCTACTCCTGTGACTCAACCCGAACCGGAACCATCCCCAAAATTAGAAACACCTGCCCCTGCTCCAACAGGGGAAGAAATTCCCTTTTCCTCTACAGGAGAAGAAAAAACCTGGCTCACCACGACCAAAGCAGAACCACTGCCATTGTCGGGAGAATCCGCCCAATGGGCAGGGTTTACCATGCTCTACAGCCTTTATTACTGGGAATCGGAA
>CP070627.1:5503921-5507355 GCA_020355945.1 Candidatus Aminicenantota bacterium
AAAAAGAAAACCCAACGATGGGAACCCCAGCGCTGGGTTATCGATGATATCACTCCCAACAATCCCTGCCTGTTAAACAGCTTTGACTACCAACTCTACCTGGCCAATACCGCGGCGCTGAAAGCCGCTGGATTGGAAAACGCAGCACTTGAAGGAATGCAAACAGATGAAAACAAAAGACCCACCGGTCTGATTTACAACGGTTCCCCGGCCTTAATAAAAATCAAAACCCTCATCAAACCCAAATCTCATCAGCGGTTAATGAAGGAGAACCGGGCAGCGTTAAAACGGCTGGCTGAATCCGGTATCGTGGAAATTCACGATATTGCCAGACCCCACCAGACTGCCCGTTTTATTGAATTACAAGAAAACGGTGAACTCACCTGCCGCGTCTGGCTGCGGCCCGATCTCTCCCGGGGCGAAGAGATGAAGAAAAAAGGCTTTAAACCCGGGCTTCACCCCAAAACCAAAAAACCCAACCCCTGGCTGCGATACGGTGCATTAAAAGGCTATATTGACGGTATTATGGGCACCCACGGCGCATTATTTTTCAAACCCTACGACGACCAACCTGGCAACACCGGTCATTACCGCCGTCATACCAGTAATGACCCGGATTACAAAACCGGCAATATGGAAAAAATGTACCAACTGATCAAAATCGGATATGATGCAGGGTTTGTTTCCAACGTTCATGCCATTGGTACAAAAGGTGTAGCACTGATGCTGGATACCTACGAACGATTAAGCAAAGAACCGGGAAAATCCCTGGAAGGGTTCCGGGTGATTCATGCCCAGGTGGTTCGTCCTCAAGATTTTCCCCGGTTCAAGAAATTGAATGTGATTGCCGAAGTAAATCCCTACCATATTTCCGATGATATGCGGTGGATGGAGGAGCGTATCGGTCATGAGCGGTGTAAAGGTGCGTATGCGTTTAAATCACTGTTGGAAAATGGAGCGATATTGAGTTTTGGCTCTGACTGGCCAGGCACATCCGCGGCCGAGTACCACGTGCACCCTAAATATTTGATGCATGCGGCGGTTAATCGCACCACATTGAAAGGCACCCCTAAAGGGGGTTGGTTCCCGGAACAGAAAATTCCAGTGCATGAAGCATTGAAAGCCTATACCATCAACAACGCTTACGCTGCCTTCGAAGACCATATCCGCGGCTCGATTAAAAAAGGCAAATTAGCAGACATCACGGTTTGCGATCGCAACCTGTTAAAAATCGATCCCCGGGATATCCTGGAAATGAATGTAGTCATGACCATCGTGGGCGGAAAAATTGTATTCCAGGGAGATAAACGCTGAAAGAATTCTACTTATCGTCTTTTTTCTCCCTGGGGTTAAATATCACATCAAAAATGTCGCGTAATTTTTCCAGGGCATGACGTGAAAATAACCCGATCAGTGCTGCAATTCCGATAGTGGTGACGGGATTGGCATGGTTAGTACCGGTGGTGGTGATAAAAATCCCACCCTCGATGATCATGATAAACATCAGTGCCAGGGCGGCTCCAATGGGGAGTCTCATCCAATACCACCAATACCAATGGGGTTCATAATCCCTCTTGGCAATATGGTATGAAAAGGAAGTAGCGACGTGGATATAGCTCCCCAGTGCCCCTGCCAGCAGAACCAGTAACAACATCCTCAAAGGAAAAGAGAGTTGAAAATTCAGGATCATCGTGGAGGTCGTCCAGGCATTGGAAGTATCCTTTATCGGCCAGAAGTCAATAATAAAGAAAACAAGTATAAAAGGTATAATCAGCAAGAAAAAACCCAGCAGCATGAGTTTGATCCACTCCCAATCTCCATCCGCTGATTTAATACGTTCTTTCAAAGATACTGATTTCTGCTGGACCTCTTGAACCTCTTTTTTTTCGTCATTGTTGGTATCCATAATGTCTCCTCCGCTAGGTAATTTATATAATTTTTTTCTCTGGTAATACTCCTCTGTTGGTTCATTAGCCCTCAATATCACTCCCAAAACCTTAACCAGGAATTCAACCAGCCAATATGATAAAGAACCGATTAATAACCCGATGGTTACGACACTTACAGGAGCTAAAGGCGGGATTCTTTCCCGGATAAGCAGGAAAAAATGAAAAAGCCAGAAGTAACATAATATAGTAAACGCCATGGCAATGGGAGTCCGGTAAATAAAGCAGTATTTTATTACAAGGCTGAAGGGCATGTCAACTTTTTTATTCTTCTCCCAGATAACGATGTAGACATGAAAAAAACCACCCAGGACACCGGCAAGAACCGTCAATAAAAGTAACCTGGTTTCCTCCGGGCTTTCAAATCCTGTGCCGGTCACGTAAATAATAAAATACAACAAGACCGCTGCCGGACTATAAAGGCAAGCCTTCCAAAAAATTTTTTTCATATTCACCGGGATAATTTTAATATAATAAAAAAATAAAATAAAGATGAAAAACCATTTTTTTAGGAATTGGTAACGGTTAATTGGCAGCTTGTAGCCGGACCTAAACGATTACGGTTTATGAATGGTGATTTCATCCACGGGCTCAAATTTTCCATCATCGGTTAACTTGATCACCCGGATATATAATCGATCGGGTTCAATTGTCATCTGGCAAAAGTTTAAAAATCGCAGGGAAGGGCCAGCAAACAAGTCATCATATTGCCGCTTTTTTTTATTGGTTTCCAATTTTTGCCTTGGTCCCCCTCCCCCACCGGAAACGATAAAATATTTACCTCTTTTCTTAAATTTTTCATAGGAATGGCAGTGACCGCTAAAAAAGGCAGCGATTTTCTTTAATCTCAGGAAGGGCTCTAAAAAACAACATAAAGCCTTCTCACTGGGTTTCACTACTTTGCTGTTGGTAAACGGGGGATGATGGCAGCAGACAATAATATAATTAATTTCCGGGTCGTCATTTAACCTGAACAGTTCATCATCATACCAATCCACCTGGCAGCGTTTTTCTCCGGGAGTTAATTTGGAAAAATTACTATCCAGCATCAAAAAGCCAATGTTTTGAAACCTAAAGGAATACCATTTGCGCTTGTCCAAATGGGGAAAACGGGCGAAGTAATTTTCAAAAGTCTTTTTGGGGCTGCACCAGTATTCATGATTGCCGGGTAAAGGGAAATAGGGAATTTTATTTTTCAGTATGGGTTTATGCGCTTCATCAAACAATTTCCATTGTTTCTGCGATGTACCGCAAAACACCAGGTCTCCCAGGTTAATGACACAAGCAGGGTTTCGATGGGCAATCTCCCGTATCAGCAGCGGTGTCTTCTCTTTATTATCTTCCCGCCAGAACTCCAATAAGCTGGTCCCCTGCGTATCCCCGATAAAAATAACCCGGTTGTTATTGGGGTCCAGTGCTTCAAAACCACAAAAAGGCTTAATGACAGTGGTCCCGGAATTCCGGCAAGAAGCCAGTGAAAAAAATAAA
>CP070627.1:5507455-5510707 GCA_020355945.1 Candidatus Aminicenantota bacterium
AAAAGCACATCGGGTTAGAAAGATATTCCAATCATTAAGCGAATACCAGATAGATTTATGCCCATCTCTTGAAAATTTCGCTTAGTTGGATCATCGGGAAGGGTCTCATAGATGTCCCAGGAATCAAATCCTTGATCTTCAAAAGGGTTCCACTGGAATTGGTAAAGGGTTCCTTCCTCTACCTGCGAATAACGCGTTCCTCCAGGATCAGACGCCACTGTGGTTTTACTACCATCAAGACTATTTACCTTTAATAGTACGGTTTCCAATTTAACAAATGCCTGGATAGAAGATTTTTTAAAGAGGTTCAACCGGTATTTGATACCAATGATGACGGCAGGAGCTGATCCCTTTACTTTAAAGGTCTGATTGGTGTCATAACTATACCCGGGCTCGGATTCGGAATAGCGGAGGTCTTCGGTGTGAGTGAAACGGGCGAATCCCATCCCCACAGCACTGTAGAAATCAAAAGAACCCAACCTGAGCCTCACACCAATATGAGGCATCACGTAGGAAACCCTGTCAGTTATATCATAGTCATATTGCTCGTAAAAATTATCCCAGGCCACTTGATATGCTTTTCCCGAAGAACCATTGCTAAAACTATAATCAAACCCCGCTTGCAAATACCATTCTTTATTTAATCGATAATTGATAGAAAAGTTAATCGGGATAAAAAGTTTATTTTCCGGGAATTTCCCCACTGCCGAGTAATCCGCCTGGTAATACCGCGCATATTGATAAAGCAATTCATCAATGCCCGAAGACCGCTGAGAAATTGACTCAAGATTACCCCCAGCCACCCCAAAAGAAAATTCTAATTCAATTTTTTTCTCTTTTTGAGAAAATAAATTAATATTAATGATAAACAATATCATTAAAAAAATAATTTCTATATATTTCATTTCTTTTTGCCTCCGGCGGCCAGAAACCTTTTTGAAAAAAGGTTTCTGGACTTCCAAAAACTTCTTATTAACGAAGGTTTGTTTTCCGCTGTTCCATCAGAACTCTTTATCTGCCACCCGGGCAGCATTGGCCATCAACGTAAACGTCAAATTCTTGGCCGGTAAAAAAGGAAACCACGTGCCGTCTACAATATAAAGATTCTCAAAATCATTGCTCTTGCAATTGAGAGAAAGAGTCTGAGGTCTCGGCTTTTCCGACATGGGCAAGGTACCGGAATAATGCACACTGGCTCCCATCGGCCGAATATGAACCTGCCCCGGGGGGACTATCGCCCCTAATGCACTAAAAAATTTCTTGACCCGCTTCAACGAAACAGATATCTTTTTTTTCTCTCCCAAAGGAGGAGAATAACAAATTTCCAATGTGGAAAAACCATTGCCAGTACCCGGTTTAATGGAAACAACATTCTCCTGCCGCCGGGTGTCACTGTAGTTAACATTAATAACCCCCATGGCACTATGAAGATTACGCCCCAGGAAAGAAGCGGTTTTCCAATCCAAAGGCATAAATTGAAGCACCGGCTGCATCAACGCTGTTTTTAAGGTGGTCACCTGGCCGTGAACATAATCCATATAATCCCCATCCTCCATCTCAAAACCAATCGCTAATTGATGATATTGATAGGAACCAGGATTGTAATTCTTTCCCAACATGTCCAACGTAATAAAAGGTACCAGGATTTGACGGTTGTCCATCAAACCATGCAATTGAAGGATTTTCCCGGTGCCGCGAAAAATGGAATCCAGGTATATCTTAGATGATGAAAGCGTACCCGCAGCCAACACCAGGGTTTCCACATCATACTCGATAGGCTGCGATTGCCCCGGTTCAAATGCCACCACAGTCGTAATACGATTATTGCCGTCATATCTAAAATGACTGACCCACCGGTTAGGGATATAACTAAAATTGGAAAATTCTCGACACTGACCCAGTGTTAAAGACGGCACATAAAGGGAATCCGTGGGACATCCCCAGATGCAGCGGCCAGAATAATCACACGCTTTTCGTTCACCCCGGTCCAAAGTCAACGCCGCCACACGGGAACGACCCAGGTAAATGCCGTGCTTTTGAATTAATTTTTCCCGTTTCTCTTGATAACGGTCCACCAACAATTGAGAGTGTTCATCAAAATCCAGGGGCGCCAAAAGATTTTTGTGTAACGGATAATATCTTGATAAGTCATCCTCTATACCAATGATGCCAATGCGCTGACACACTTCATCATAGTAAGGTTCAAGCGCTTGATAATCAAAGGGAAAATCTTTGATATCAGCATTATTAAAGGGATAAGCACCTCCGGTCCAGGCCTGGGCCAATCCCCCTTGAGCAAAAGAAAAAAGCGGTTCAAAACCCGCGGATTGCTCCCGGAAACCAGGCGGATGCTTGAATATATATAATTTATTAGGCGGAAAACCGTAAATTTCTTTGTCATAACCCGGGGGAACCACACTTTCAAAGTTTTCACCCAGGAAATAGTTCACCGGGTCGTTGAGACGGGTTTTTAGTTCATTATAGGTATCTTTGGGATTGACTTGCGGCAATGCGTCGTAACCCACGTCCAACATGGTGACATCGTGTCCTTTTTTAAGGACGGAGAGAGCAAAGTGAACCGCACTGGCACCGGAACCGACAATGGTAATTCTAGCCATTAATTCTCCACGAACCCTTCCTGTTTCTTTTTTCCCGATTTTGCCAATATTTGCAGGGGGAGCAAAAAAAGCACGGATATCAACAGGTGTAATGCCAGTCCTGCTCCCTTTAAACTAATTTTTACCAGGAAGCCCAATTTTCCCGGACCATCAGCAGTATCGTAATAGCGATAATAAGGCGGTGATACTTCGAGAATAGCCACCAGGTAAGCCAATTTTTTCCTGGGAGTGGAATCAGGACGAAAGAAACGGGAATAAGCATCTGCCATGCGGGTGAAAAATGGCCTGCGGCCAGCCAGTTTTAAAAGCAGCGCATCATGAAAATCTACAGGCCTGAAACCTAATTTTTGCTGGCAGAGGTGATATTTTTTGATCACATAGGCATTGGGTTTTTGTTTCACCAGGTATCGACAAAAGATTTGACATTCCCGTATAAGGCCCGATGGAACCTCCGCAAGCGCGGCCAGATCATCTTCATCCGTATCCAGGCTGTCTCTTATTATTTTTTCTATCCCCATCATATGGGGAGAGAGTTGTTTAACCAGGGAATTCTCTTGTGCCGTGCCTTCGTTGCGGAAAGAGGCCAGTTGACCGACAGTCAGGGGCAGCAGTCCATAAACCATTCGTTCCAGGA
>CP070627.1:5510807-5521762 GCA_020355945.1 Candidatus Aminicenantota bacterium
CAAACTTTTGGTTTCTTTTTTTACTGAATTCCATAATTTCTTCAATGCCTTAATTAGAAGCACCTGTGGGTCTGGCTGCAGTTCTTTTTTATCAGAAATTTGAACCCCACCTCCTATAAAAGGGAAATTCAATTCCATCCCTTTGAGGTATTCGGTAAAATCTTTTAAAACCTTGTATTTTACTGGCAAATTGGTCAAAGAGGCAGCTAAATGTTTAGTGGCATCTAAAAACGTATCATTTTCCTGGAAACTCCGTATGGAAATATAAGAACACAAAATTTTGTTGACCTGGGCAATTTTTTTGAATTCTTTTAATAAAGAGGTCTTTCCCACACCCCATTCTCCTAAAACCAGGAAATGATCAAATCGTTCTAGCTTTATTGCTTCATCCAATTTTTGCTCAAACATTCTAATCTCTTTTTCTCTTCCAATAAAAGCCTTTGGCTCTATCCCTGATTTGGGAGTAAACGGATTGGCAAGGATTGTACTTTTAACCACTGACTTACCTCCTTATCATATTATATAGTAAGCCGAATTGATAAATTTGTCAAATTGAAAAAGACAAAAAAGACAAAATTCACTAAAATTTGTCTTTTTTGTCTTTTTTCTTTTATAATCGATGTGCGAATATTGAATAGAACTATCAGTTTTCTATACACTGTTGGAACTCACTTTAGTGAACGCACCGCCAATACATCATGTTCATTATCTTTATAACAAATTAAATCCCTGACCCCATATTTCTGATTTGGTCAAAATGAGAATATCTGGTTTTTTACGGACTTAGCTTGACTTTTTTGGGTACAAGAGTATAGAATACCCGCAGGAAGATATAGACTCATGGAGATGTTGAAGAAAAAAGTAATAAGGAGAACGTCCAATGAAGAGATTAAGTTTTAATTCAAAATCGTATTTAGAGCTAAAGGATAAAAAGAGATTTGCTATTTACAGGATAAATGCTCTTGAGGAGCAAAAGATAGCGAATATGAAACGGCTGCCCTTTTCCATCAAGGTTGTTTTAGAGAACCTCTTAAGGCATTTTGAGGGACAAAACAGGAAAATTGTTAAAGAAGAGGATGTGATTAAACTGGCCAATTGGCAGCCTGTTTATGAGAAGAAAGTGGAGATTCCCTATTTTCCTTCCCGGGTGGTGATGCAGGATTTTACCGGTGTTCCTGCGGTGGTGGATTTGGCAGCCATGCGTGATGCCATGAAAGCATTGGGGAAAGACCCTAAAAAGATAAACCCAGCCATACCCGTAGACCTGGTGGTGGACCACTCCATCCAGGTAGACTACTACGGCACGCGCTCGGCCCTCATGAAAAATATGGAGATGGAATACCAGCGCAACCGGGAAAGGTATTCGCTGTTAAAATGGGCACAAAAAGCGTTTCAAAACTTCAGGATATTTCCTTCCGGCGCAGGCATTATTCACCAGGTCAATTTGGAATACATTTCCCGGGTGGTAACCACAAGAGAAATAGATGGTGAGACCGCGGCGTTTCCCGATACCCTGATTGGAACCGATTCCCATACCACCATGATCGATGGGATTGGTATTGTAGGCTGGGGTGTTGGTGGGATTGAAGCAGAATCGGTCATGCTGGGCCAACCGCTCTATATGAAAATCCCGGAAGTGATCGGTTTTAAGTTAACCGGCCAGTTGCCAATGGGTGCCACAGCCACAGACCTGGTGCTAACTATCACCCAAATTTTACGAAAAGAAAATGTGGTAGAGAAATTTGTGGAATTTTTCGGTACCAGTTTGCAGCATCTGCCGCTGCCCGACCGTGCCACTATTGCCAATATGTCACCTGAATACGGCGCCACTATGGGGTTCTTCCCGGTGGATGCACAGGTACTGCAGTACCTGGAAACCACCAACCGGGCCCACCTGGTGGAACTGGTGGAAACCTATACCAAAGAACAAGGATTATTCCACTATGGAACTGAAACACCGGATTATACCAAAGTCATCGAGTTAAACCTGGAGTCTGTTGAACCTTCATTGGCAGGACCTGGCCGACCCCAGGACCGGATCAGCCTCTATCATATCAAACCCTCGTTTTCCCAAACCCGCGAAAAAATGGTCAATCGTGAGCCAAAGGAAGCCAGGATAAACCTTGATGGTGAGGAGGTCACATTAACAGATGGCAGCCTGGTGATTGCAGCCATTACTTCCTGTACCAACACCTCTAATCCTGCGGTAATGATTGGAGCGGGACTGCTGGCAAAGAAAGCAGTGGAAAAAGGTCTCACGGTTCGCAAATATGTAAAAACCTCTTTTGCTCCCGGTTCCCGTGTGGTGGGAGCCTACCTGGATCGCGCGGGTTTGATGCCCTACCTGGAGAAACTGGGGTTCAATATTGTGGGTTACGGCTGCACCACCTGCATCGGTAACAGCGGCCCCCTGCGGCCTGAGATCGAAAAAGCCATCCGGGAAAATAACCTGGTGGCGGCAGCGGTTCTCTCCGGCAACCGCAACTTTGAAGCCCGAATCCATCAACGGGTAAGAGCCAATTACCTGGCTTCACCCATACTGGTGGTGGCCTTTGCCCTGACAGGAAAAATCAATATTGATATCAATACCGAACCCCTGGGAACGGATACCAGCGGAAACCCGGTATTCCTGGAAGATATCCGGCCCTCTATTGAGGAAATCCATTCGCTGATCCGATCGATGGTCACACCGGACCTGTTCGATGCCAGATATAAAAATGTCCTGGAAGGCGATGAAAACTGGAAAAATTTAGAGGTTGCCGAAGGGGACATTTTTGCCTGGGATGAAAATTCCACCTATATTCGCAAGGTCCCGTTTTTCCACGGTTTTACCCTTAAGCTGGAGAAACCCCAGGATATCGTTTCTGCACGGGCGTTGTTGGTGCTGGGGGATTCGGTGACCACAGACCACATTTCTCCGGCAGGTGCCATTCCCCAGGAATACCCGGCCGGGCAATACCTTATCCGAAATCAAGTGGAACCAAAATTTTTCAACTCCTACGGTTCCAGGCGAGGAAACCATGAAGTGATGATGCGAGGAACCTTTGCTAACATCAGGATAAAAAATAAACTGGTCGCACCCAGGGAAGGAGGTTATACCCTTACCCTACCGGACAAAAAAGAAAAATATGTCTACGATGCAGCCAGGGAATACATGGGAAAAGGAGTCCCTCTTATCGCGGTAGGGGGCAAAGAATATGGCAGTGGATCCTCCAGGGACTGGGCAGCAAAAGGTTCCTTACTGCTGGGCATCCGAGCTGTTATTGCCGAATCATATGAGCGCATCCACAGGAGTAACCTCATCGGTATGGGCGTACTGCCCCTGGAATTTGAAAAAAACACTTCATGGGAATCCCTGGGGCTTACCGGAACCGAAACCTTTACCATCCAGGGCATATCCGATATCACCCCCGGCAAACTCTTGAAGCTAACCGCAGTTAGCCACGACGGCAAGAAAACCCCATTCATTGTCATTGCCAGACTGGATACGGAAATCGAGGTTGAATATTATAAAAATAAAGGCATTTTACCTTATGTGTTAAGAGAAATGGTGAAACACCGAACAGACCGATTCAAGAAAAAAAACATTCGTATTTGCCATTTTTAATCCCGGATTTTTCACAAATCAAAGACTTATTTCAAAATTTATCATTTTGTTTGCTTGACTTTTGAAATAGATTATATTACACTCAATTATTCATTTTAAAGGCAGGTAAATAAAGAAAAATGAAAAATAAAAAGTACAGAGATATGAGGAAAAAAGAAAACATTGAACATAAAAAGAGTATTAGACGTCGTTTTAAGGAATTTCGCACAGCAATTGGTAAAACTCAAACCCAATTGGCGATAGAATTAAACGTTTATCAATCCACCATTACCAATATTGAAGGGGGTAAAAGCTTTCCCGCCTTTCCCTATATATATTACCTTTATAGTCATTATCATCTCAGCCCTACCTGGTTATTAACAGGAGAAGGAGAGAAATTTTTAAGAGAAAAAGACGAAGTCGAAGAACCATGGGTGAAATCGAGGGTTCCCTGTCATATTGAAAAAGATGATTCCATGTATAAACACTATGTCGAGTTATTGGATTTGATGCGAATCCCGATGATCGAGAAAGTGATAATGGGAAAGTTAAACGAATTAAAGATTCTAGCCAAAGAAGAAATAACGCACTTTAAAAAAAACCAGTAAATAAAGAGAGAAAATGATACAGGCGAATAAAAATAAAAACCAATCCCAGGAGGTGAAACATGTACCAGGATAAAGAAATCAATGCGCTGAGTGACGTTTATGAATCACTTAAAGGGCTTAATCATGCGCAAATAAAACGTATAATTGATTGGGTAACCAGCAAATTTGGCCTGGATGATCGGTCAGGTGTAACAGATATTCAGCCTGGATCTGTAGAGCCTATTGTATCCGAAGTGGTTGAACCGGTTAAAAAAAGACGGGGCCGTCGTCCCAAAGGTTTCCGCCCGGATGTAGAAGAGCCTCAGCCCCAGGTTGTGCCCCCGGTAAGAAAAGGTCTGATGAAATATGAAACCCTTGAGGAGTTATTTTCGGGCTCAACTGTAAAAACAGTAGTTGCGAAAATTTTACTGGCAGCAGCTTTTTTGCAAGAGAACAAAAATAAGAAAGAATTAAGCAGTTATGATATCAGTTCCAGTTTGAAAGCCAGCGGTCAACCGCTGAAGAATGCTTCTATCGGTATAAACAGCTTAATGTCCCGGAAACCTCCTTTGTTAATCCAGACAGGTACGTTTGGAGACAGCAAGCAATCCAGGAGAAAATTTAGAGTGACCGAGGAGGGCTTAAGGATCGCCAGGAATTATATAAAGTGATCGTTTTATTATTGAAATACCTGCTCGATATTGATGATTTCAACGTTTTCCGGCAGGACCTTAAGGGGAAAGACTTCGATTAATTTATCTTCTGCCATGATTTCTTCGGGCTTTGGGGTTCGGTATTTGATCGGGGAAGGCGCATTATTCACCAGGAGATTTTTAAGTTTTTCCGCATCTGAAGTGACAAAAACGATCTTAAGATTTTCATACTGGAGATGTGTTTTAATGGCCTGGTTCACCTGGTCCAGGGTCAGAGACCGGATATGTTTTTTGAAGTTTTCCAGGTAGCTTTCTTTTAAAGCAAAGATATGGTCATCGATTTTATATCCCAGTCGTTGGGCCGTGCTAGAAGCAAAATGGAGGTAATATTTGGAAAGGAATTGTTTGGTTAACTCAAAATCTTCTTTTTTCATTCCCTTATCCACCAGTTTTTTTAATTCCCGCAGCGCAGCTCTTAAAGCAAACTCTCGTTTGTCATTTTCCACGGGTCGGATCCATATCTCGAATAATTGGGGGTTTTTATAGATATTGGTAGGGGGGAACTGCCAAAGTCCACCTTCGGGAAAATCTTCAATATAGGAATAATCACCGTAATTCATTCCCCGTCTCTCCCGTATCACCTGGTACAGGTGAGAAGCAGCATGCCGATGCTCTCCCAACCAGGAATTGGCCAGGAACAGGGCATGGAAACCAGGGTCTTTACGCATGATTTTTATCGGAAACCCGATATGTATACCAGTGGAATCACCGGGCTTTTCAACGATGAGCACCTGTAATCCTTTAATTGCTCCCGGGACCACGGGTTTCCCGGGGCTCACCGTGCCAGCAGGCAATTGGGAAAAATCGCTGTTTATTTGCTCTACCAGGCTGTCAGGGAAATTACCGCTAATACCCACGATTAATTTGTCACGGCTAAAATGGCTGTTGTAAAACCCTTTAACCTCTTCAAGGGTTATTTTCTCCAGGTCCGCTACCTTTCCCCGGACATTATTTTCATATCGGGTTCCCCGGTAGACAAAGGCTTTAAACACGGCTTTTCCCAGTTCTTCATTATCATCATACCTCAACCTATTCTTGATAAAATTAATATTCTCTGCCTGGAGCCTCTGGAAATCGTCGCTGCGAAATCCCGGTTCCAGGAGTGCTTCTTTAAACAAATTGTAAAATCCCCGGGAATTATCTTTATGGGTTTCGCCATAAAAAGTGGTATATTCCCTGTCTACGCGGACCCTATAGGTGCTGGCCATGGGAAATAATTTTTCCAGGATGGTTTGAAAACTGTTGGTTTGGGTGCCCCCTTTAGCCAGCATCTGGGCCGTTAAATACGCTAAACCGTTTTTCCCTTCCGGGTCATCCATGGACCCGGTATGAAATACAAATTTGAAAGCCACAATCGGTTCATTTTCGATTTTCAGGGGAATGATTTTCACCTGTCCTGTTTTTTCCCCTTCTTGCTGCCGGGTATCTGCCGGGGGAGTGGTCTCCTTTTTACCGCACCCACCAATTATAAAAGCCACTATAACTATAAAAAGAAAAATAATTGTCCATTTTTTTGTCTTCATGGTTATTCTCCTACCATTAAAATTTCTGTTTTACGGTTATCAATGAAGTATTGAGCTGCTGCCTGTTGAATGTCCCCGGGTGTAATCGCTCCCAGGGTTTCGTAGAATTGGTCAACGGCATCGATATCGCCGCTTACAGCAATAAACCTGGGGAGTGATGCCGCCACCTGGTACGTACTGGATAAACGCGTTAAAAATTTATATTTCAGGTGACTTTTCAACTGGTCCAGTTTGTTTTTATCCATGAGCTCAGTCTGGTATTTTTTGATGGTATCAGCGACTTCTTTTTTGACATCTGCTGTATATTCCCTTTTCTTTACCTGGAAAATCACTGTGTTTAAGCCGGGGTCCCGGTTGATATCAAAATCCACCCGGATGTCTTCTACTTTCTGTTGTTCCAAAATCAGGCGGGTATACAATTCGCTGGTCTCACCAAACAGGATATCACCCAACATATTTGATGCCACATACTCTTTTGATTGGGGGTCAAATTTGAGTCCCTTATACCCCACGGCCAGGGTGGGAAGGGTTTTTCCCTTAAAGGTAATGGTTTTGCTTTTCGGGGCTTTTTGTTCCGGTTCCGGGGTGATTTTTGGTACCACATAGCCTTTTTCCCAATTGGCATAGTATTTCTCAGCCAATTGGAACACCTCTTCAGGAACCACGTCACCGCATACCAACAAAACCACATTTTCCGGCCGATAATAACGTTTGTAGAAACTCTTGCTGTACTCATACATGAAAGGCATTGCCCGAACGTCGGCTTCAAATCCAATGACGGTATGTTTGTAAGTATGAGCTGCAAAGGCAGTATCATGAAGCGCCTCACGAAGAAGAAATCCAGGACTGGTTTTGGCCTTTAACAGCTCTCCCAATACTGCCCCTGATTCTGTCTTGAAGTCATCTTCTTTGTAAGAAAGATTCCGAAACCGATCGCTTTCCAGTTCCATCACTCGTTCCAGGTCTTCTTTGGCAAATACCAATTGGTAATTGGTCAAGTCATCAGAGGTAAAGGCATTGGAATCCGCTCCCATTTCTGTAATGATGCTGTCATAAACCGTACTGGGATATTTTTCAGTACCCCGGAACATCATGTGTTCAAAAAAATGGGCAAAACCCGTATGACCTTCTTCATATTCATCCCGGCTGCCGGTGCGAACCACCGAATAATAGGCCACCAGGCCAGGATTAGGCAAAGGAATGACAATCACTTTAAACCCATTGTCCAGTGTCTTCTTGTAGACTTTAAAGGGAAAAATCCCCGCCTCTAAAAACACAGCACCAACAAGAAAAACAATGCTAAGAATAATCACGAATACTATCCGTTTCATGTTTTTAAAACCTCCTTCATAAATGTACCTATTATCTTACTACGTATTTGCTTATTTGTCTATATTTTTTTGCCTCCACCAACCAGGGGGCGAGAGCATTGCGCATGGCGCATGGCGCATAGCGTATGTGGCAAAGTACTTTGCATTTTTAGGCTCCCCTCGCCGAGGGGCCTGGACCCGTGAAACATCCGCAAAAGCTTTTGATTAAAGGTTGTCCGTGGCAGAAACCAGCAGCCAGTAGAGAAAAAAAATTACACCGTCATGAAAACGTGACGCAAGCGTCATAAATTAATGACGCTAAAAAAGCCGTTATTAGAACCTTTCTTGAAACCGTCATAAAAAAATGACGCTTCTCTCACTGGTACTTTTATTTAAACTCCTGGATAATTACGTCATATCAATGCTTTTGCAATAAACAGCAGTTGGCATGAATCTTGTATACATATGACAGGAGGTGATGCATTTGATTGTATGTGAAGGAATACGCTAAGTCATGCAGTCGTGTTGATTGGCCGCTGCCAGGACTGCTGTCCGGGCAAAGCAAATTTAAGCACAAAATTTTAGGGGGTGAAAAAATGAAAAAAATTTTGGTGTTATTGTTTTTTGTAAGTTTTTTTGTTTCTATCCAGGTTTTAAATGCACAAGCCTGGATGAGAAGCATTCCAAAAGAGAAAATGAAAAAAGGTCAGTTCAATTTTTATGATATCCAAAAAACCTTCAACCAATATTGGAAAACACGAGATATAAAAAAAGTAAAAGGATGGGTACAATTTAAACGGTGGGAATACTTTATGGAACCGCGGGTTTATCCCAGTGGTTGGTTCCCGCATCATATTTTATGGGAAGAATTAAATAAAAAAAGAGCAGCCATAAGAAAAAGGGATATCTCAGATGAACTCCCGGCAAGTTGGACCGCGGTAGGCCCTTTTACTGTTCCCGCTAATGGTATTAACGGTATAGGCAGGATAGATGCAATTGCCTTTGATCCCGGGGACTCTGATATCATTTGGGCCGGTTCGCCATCAGGAGGATTATGGAAATCTACCGACGGCGGCAGTTCGTGGTCTTCCAATACAGACCACCTGCCCAACCTGGGGGTTTCGGACATCGCCATCGACCCCACCAATCCGGATATAATATATATATCAACAGGGGATCGAGATCACTTCGCTACTTACAGTTACGGTATCCTAAAATCCACGGATGGGGGGGCAACCTGGGATACCACCGGCTTAAGCTTTAGTGTTGACCAATATCGTAAAGTCAATAGAATTCTTATTGACCCAACAAATACCACCACATTATTGGCTGCCACCAGTATAGGCATTTACAGGTCCACCGACTCCGGGGCTAATTGGACACTGGCCAGTGGAAATATCCACTTTAAGAGTATGGAATTTAAGCCCGGGGACCCTGATGTTGTTTATGCGGGAAGTTATGGGTATGGTTCTGCCAAAATATACCGGTCTTCGGACAACGGGCAAACGTGGACACAAATATCTTCAGGACTCCCAGCTTCGGGTGTACGTAGAATTGCAATTGGTGTTTCCTCCGCGGAAGCCGATACGGTCTATGCATTATATGCTGCCGATGATTCCGGTTTTTACGGTCTGTATAAATCGACTGACAGCGGTTTGAACTGGTCTATGGTTTCAAATTCTCCCAATCTTTTAGACTGGTCTACAGACGGAAGCGGGTCCGGGGGACTGGGATGGTATGCCCTGGTAATCGCTGTTTCTCCCTCGAATATAAATGTTGTTTTTGTAGGCGGGGTCAATGTATGGAAGTCGACGGACGGAGGCAGCACCTGGTCTTTAACAGGACATCAGACCGGCAGTGGCGGTGCTGATTTTATCCATGCCGACCATCATGCATTTGAATTCATTCCCGGTACCGATACCCTTTTCTCAGGAAACGACGGTGGGATTTATAAAACAACCGACGGCGGAACCAACTGGCTGGATCTAAGCAATGGCCTCGTGATTACACAATTTTATCGAATGGGATCATCTTTTACCAATCCGGAATTGCTAATCGGCGGTTGCCAGGATAACGGTACAAATATATACGATTCGGGGAATTGGGAAGCTGCCATCTTCGGTGATGGCATGGAATGTATAATCGATTATTCCAATGAAAATGTTATGTATGGAGAAACATATTCTGGTGAAATTCGCAAATCCACCAATAAAGGACAGACATTCACCGCACTAACGAGTTTACCCCCTTACGGAACCGGTGCCTGGGTGACCCCTTATGTTATGCATCCCACTGACAACAATACATTGTATGCCGGTTTTTCGGATGTATACAAAACCACCGACGCCGGTTCCACATGGACAACAATTTCCACCAATTTAACAGGCGGTACTAATTTGACTTCCCTTTGTGTTGCACCCTCTGATCCCAATTATATCTATGCCGCAACCGGCACACAAATATGGAGAACCACCAGTGGTGGTCCCCCCTGGACGGAAATCACCAGCGGCCTCCCCGATAATTACATCACCTATATTACGGTTGCCAACGAAGACCCGGATAAAGTATGGGTAACCTTTTCCGGCTATATAGAGGGCAATAAGGTTTATGCATCTACTAACGGAGGTGCCAGTTGGTCCAATTATTCCACGGGATTACCCAATATTCCCATCAATTGCATCGTCTATAAAAACTATTCCAACGATGCCCTGTTCGTGGGCACTGACCTTGGTGTTTATTACCGGGACAACGACATGACCGGATGGGAAGATTATAGTGAAGGGCTGCCAAATGTTATTGTTAATGAACTTGAGATTAGTTATACCAGTGATAAACTCATTGCCGCCACCTATGGCAGGGGAATGTTCAGCACCGATATTTCCCATGCGTTCCCGGATCGTGACCCGGTGGATATTATGCTGGTTCTCGATCTTTCCGGCAGCATGCTTTCGGAAGCCTGTTCCTCTTGTGAACCGAAACTCCAGGTCCTGAAAGATGCAGTAGAGATATTTGTACAATTGTGGAAAACATTTACCGCAACTGACGACAGGATTGGCGTCAACTATTTTAGAACCACCATCGAGGAGCTTGTTATCGTGGAAGATGAAGAGGAGAAAGTGTTGGTGAAAGTGTTTCCCAATACCGATACCATCATTAACGATGTCCGGTCCCAGACCACTGTAGGCAGCAATTTGACTGCCATGGGAGGCGGAATCCAGACAGCCATACAACGGTTA
>CP070627.1:5521862-5530599 GCA_020355945.1 Candidatus Aminicenantota bacterium
GTGGTATTTATACTCCTTGGGGTCGTAATTCTTGAAATATTTAAAATCGGTATTTTGGGTGATCTGGCAAAATACTTTTTGGGGTGCCCCAAGCCTAAGACCCAAAAGTAAAAGCGCAAGAAAAATTTTAAATCGCATCATGGTGTACCCTAATCAGTGCGGCAGATGTTATCACCTTCATCCTTGATTTCATATGTGAAAATTCACTTCGTGGTCATTATTATGAGCCGTTCTCATCGAATTCTATGTTGACATTATGTGGATCATGAGGCTCATCATCTGGATTACTTACATGTGCAGTTATTCCAGATATTGATGTTGGAGGAGGAGGAGGAAAAATTTCTACCCACCACATCGGGGGAACTTTT
Organism: Candidatus Aminicenantota bacterium; assembly: GCA_020355945.1. The sequence goes on from CP070627.1 coordinate 5,522,231, forward strand.
CCACTAATTACTAATCGTATTTTTTCTTGACCATTTTCTTTATATTCTTTATATTCTTTTAGGCAGGGAAAGTTTGAAGGTGCCTGAAATATTAATAGAAATTCCCCTTCAAGTTCTATTTCATCACATTTTGGGGGGCAGTCTGAGTTTTTGATATCTACACAACACTTCCACTTCCAATGTTCTCCATTTATTAAAGTTATCCAATATTCATCTGGCCATTTTGGCAATTTGCTGGGAGTGTGACTTGGAAATATTCTTATAGAATCTAATAGATCAAACTCAATTGTATGGAACTTTCCTGATGGCTTAATATACCCAGAATATACATATTCGGAGCGATCGTTTACCTTCTTCTTCTCCCAAATAAAAATTTTTCTGTAATTAACCAGATAATTCTTAAATCCATTTTTTACACCAATACTCATATTACTCATTTTTTACCTCCACTATTTATTATTCGGACAATTTTTCTTCGTAAAATTTAAAGAACAAAAAAATCAGGATAAACAAGCCTTTTATCTTTACCTTCATCCGCTTCCTCCTTCTTCCTTCTGACATATAGCTTTGAATCATTCACACCTCCTTTTTATTTTATTTGTTTCAAAACATCTTATTTTTAACAAAAAAAGAAAAAAAAGTCAAGACCCACAGGACATTAATTCCAATGGCCAACCGGGATCTCCAGGGCCACACCCAGGACCAATTGTGCTTGCTGGCGTGTACCTCTACATACTCGCCAGCGATGTTGCTTCTTTTTAATTGTATCATATTTTCCTCTTTTAAGTTTTGTTCGTTAACCTCTTGCAACCGATTCACCATCACCGATGGTTACATGATCCGGTGGTTGCATAGTCAGAGAACCGATTGGCCTGGTTATTTTCAACTGCCATACCGGGGGTCCCGGGGGGATTTTCAACAGCATTCGATCACCCGAATGGGTGAGGTCCCCATTTCCTATGGAAGAAATGGTGAAATCACACCAGGAAGGTATGTATAGCCAACAATCCTTTTCCATGCTGCCAGGCCCGCTTACGATTGAGAGGTGCAGGTAGTCCACATCCTCAGACGTTTCCAGGGGGATGGTAATGGAGTTGCCGTGACTGATCATATAAGCACTCCTGCTGGAGTGATGGTAGACATTCAGGCTCCGTTTTTCCGTGACCAGTTGGTTTCGAACTGTAATTTCAATACCTTTCGACATTTTATAACCTGCTAAAAAGTTTTCCCGGGCAAACTTTCAAAACCCTTACACACAACATATCACACTTCATCGATCGCCTACCTGACGATCTGCCCCTATTATGGTATAAAAAAAATCCGCAGGTGAGTAAATCGGATGCAAAATAGTGAATAAAATGGTTGCGTTAAGAGTAGGGGACCGGAACAAATGTTGCAACCCGGGTAATTTCGATGCAATATGGCTCTATTGAGGAAAATTTAGACGAATGGCATCGATATTGCATATAGAAAGATAACGAGAAAACGAGGGAACGAGGGAACGAGGGGGCAACGAGGGGACAACGAGGGGACGGTGCGTTGAAATGTTGGAATGTTTTTCATTTTTTCGATGCTTAATAAGGAAACACTTAAACATTTCAACGCACCGTCCCCGGTTTCCCGGTTTATCCCGGTTTATTACCCGGTTTAACGGATTACCGGACATCTGCCTGTCATAGCAAGAAAAAAAGCAGAAAAAATTGGTATAAACAAAATCCAGGTACATCATTTTATACTGTTGGGCCAGGTGGTCTGATTTTAAATCGATGTTTTTGGTATTGGGGTGAATCAATTCGATGTAAAAATATATCCGTGAGTTTCCATCCCATACCTGGATGACAGGCAAACGTGAATCGTTGATAGAATCGGGTTTGAGGGATTCAATCTCAATTTTTCTTTGGCCTTAGGGTAAGTGGGTAAGTGGGGACGGTGCGAAAAGTGGGAAAGTGGGGACGGTGCGTTGAAATGTTGAAATGTTTTCATTCTTGACAGGAAACTTCTGGCCTTTTGAATTGACCCACAGTACCAAATTATGCCCTGTTGTCCAGGTAGTCGGGTGGTTTCAACGACAGGTATCTTAATTTCCAAAATATTCCAAAAACAGGTGGTGGATTTTGGTGCAGCGCTTGACTTTTCAGGCATAATAAATATAATTAACCTTTAACGTGGTAACGTGGTAACGTGGAAACTTCACTGAGAAGGAGATTAAACCATGAAAAAAAGGACCTGGACGTCGATTCTTTTGTGGGTGCTGGCGTTTATTCTAACCGCAGCCATCTTTGTCTATCAACGGTTGACCGGGCCCACTCACCCGGTGAGAGGCAAAGAAACAATCAAAGGAAAAGAAATAAGTTATTTTCTTTTAAGAAGTTATACAGAAGGTGAAGAGATGCCGGTGAGAATTTCAGCACCGGATCATGAAGTCACTGCTTACCTGAATTTTAGACGTTACAAAACCAGTGATGAGTGGACCGAAGTTGAGATGAAAAGAGCTGGCGATGGTGAAACCTTGATGTCCGGGGTTCCCGGACAACCGGCCGCAGGGAAAGTGGAATATAGTATAGGGGTGAAGATTGACAATGAAAATTTTATTTTAAATAAAGGAAAAAGCGTTGTCACGCGTTTTAAAGGAAAAGTACCCCCTGTATTTTTGATCTTGCATATTATTTTTATGTTTTTTAGCATTATGTTTGCGCTTCGAACCGGTATGGAAGCACTGCGAAAGCAAGGCAACTATTCCTGGATGGTGTACGGGACATTGGCGATTGTGTTTGTGGGCGGTATGATCCTGGGGCCCATCGTGCAAAAATATGCTTTTGGTGATTTATGGACCGGTTTCCCGTTTGGTTTTGACCTGACAGACAACAAAGTGCTTATTGCGGTCATATTCTGGCTTATTGCCTTGTTATTGCAGAAGAAAAGCAAATGGTGGGTGGTGTTGGCTGCTGGTGTAATGATTGTGATTTACCTGATCCCCCACTCGGTACTGGGTTCTGAATTGGATTACTCCACCGGGAAGATGAAAAATAAATACAGTTACAAGTTACAATTTGATTGTAAAAACACCACGTCACCACCACTGAAAATAACTTGAAATCCGGATATCCAAATCACCCGGAGACGCAATCACCAATCACCGGATTTAGATACATTCGGACAGGATGCAATCGGCTGCCGGGCTCACTGTATTGATGAGGTCTTCTATAAAATCATCTTCCACTACATTGTTGTTTTTGCTTAAAATCATTATCAAATAAGAGCGTTGGTCCCACTCGATCTTAGTAAAATATAGGTCTACACCCACTAACTTATGGACGAGGCGACTTAACAATCTTTTGTGATTGACATAGGAAATAATAAGAATAGACCGGTGTGATTCAAGAATATGTTTATATTTATATAATATCTTATCAGTGGAGATTTTTTTTGATTCGTCCACGGCCAGGGCGCATAATTCAATTAATTCCAGGAGCAAATTGGGGGAGATTTCGATTTTATAGAGCTCGTCAATACTGAAGAAAATGTCCCTTATCAAACCGGCATTGACGGTTTTTAATTTGTCCAAAAGTTGGTTTAAAATTTTTATATAAATATCGCGGAATCCCTCATCAAAGTCCCTGATATCTCCATAGAGCTTTTTGACAATGTTTTTTATGGATTCATAAATTTCTTTAATAGAGCTAAATTCCGACAGGTTGACTTTCAATTTCAGGATGTTGATTTCAACCCGATTGGCGCGAATTTTAGGAGGTATAGAGGAAGAGATATCAATTCCCGGTACGAGGCTCAACCTGGAAATCAGCGAATGCATACGGTTTTTCCTGGATTTATAGCTAACAATAATTAATTTAATATCAAAGGAAAATTCGGTTTTTTTATCCGCATTGATGAATACTTGCGTTAGTTTTGTTTTTTTCAGTTCTTCGCTTAAAAAAGGAATAATTGCCCGGGCATAATGTTCGATTCCCCCCACTGATTTAAACCTGGTAAATTTCTGGTTGCAGGAAATGGCAATGAGTTTATCCATGGAGGCTTCAATGGATTTAATTAGTTTGCCATCCAGGGGGTTTCCATTTCGATCGACAATTTCAATCCGGTAAACCAGGACCCTGTCTTTGGTTACATAACTCTTATGGTGGCGGATAATATGGCCCGGGACAATATGATCCAGGGTTTTTAAAAAGTCTTCAATCGAAAATAAGCTCTCCCGACAAACAAAGCTAATACCGGTTAATTCTTCGTTTTTTGTTTCAAAGTTCCTGATTTTTATTATTTCTTCTGCTTCACCGCTTCGGATCATGTTCTGGGAGATATAATTATTCAATATGAGTTGGGCCAGGTCTTTTATTTTTCTTTCTACCAGGTATTCTCGCGATCGAGAGGAAATAAACTTCAGCACTTCGCCGCTTTCTTCTATCACATCGGTCAATTCGGAGTTGTGATATAACTCCCTAATTTTCTTCATAATTTTGTCGTAGATTTCAAATTTTATCGCTTCATCATCCAGCAGGTGGTATTTACTCGTACTTCCCTGGGCAGCGTCTCTTATTTCCGCGATTATTTCTTTTTTCTCCCGGATAAACTCCCGGTATTCTTTTTGAGTTTTTAGTTGAAAAGCCAGGATCACGACCCCCAGGGTTTTATTTTCATAATCCAGGGTGAACCCTTTTATAAATAGTACATTTCGTTTTTTATGATGTACGATGCCCAGTATTGAGTTGGACATCCCCGGCCAGTCTTCCGCCAGGGTACCGAGAATAAAAGTGACCGGTATCTCACTGGAGTTAAGCTCTTCCAAAATGATGACCACTTTTTTTTGAGTGGTGTCATAATTGTGCAGCAGTTGGACCAATAATGCCCGCTGCTGAGGGATAGGAAATATCTGGTTGGAATTGGCAATTTTGTTCCATTGGGATTTGATCCTCCGCCCGGATATTTTGAAGTGTTTTTCTTTCAACACCTTTTTTAGCTCGACAATCTCATCATCCGTTAAATTCAGTTCCATTTTTAAATGTTATATCGTTGTATTTTATTCAAAGCTGATGGAAAAGTCAACAGGATTTCCCTATTAAAATAAAAAAAAGGCTGAAACGGGAGGCAAAGCCCTTACAGTGCGGGTTTAGGGCCATAACCTTAAAACCCGCATCGGTCAAGGGTTTTCGGCTTTTTTTTCGCCGTGAGGTAATTTTTTTTTAAAAAAAATCTTTAAAAAAGCTGATTATAACTTGACATTTCAATATTAATTCAATAAAATAAAGAGCGGAGGTAATCAGAATGAATAAAAGTGAATTAATCAAACAAATTTCTGCTAAGGCAAAATTAAAACTGTCTGATACTGAAAAATTGGTCAATGCCTTTATTGAGACAGTATCAGAGGAATTAAGGAACAAAGGCAAAGTAACGCTGGTGGGATTCGGAACCTTTGCGGTTGCTCACAGGAAAGCAAAGACCGGTGTTAATCCCAAAACCGGGGCCAAAATCACTATCCCGGCTAAAAATGTACCAGTTTTCAAGCCAGGAAAAGCGTTAAAAGAAATGGTAAAGTAGTTTTAGCTTTGCCTTTCGGATAACGCTGCTGCGCTGCCTGCATTGATGCAGCGGCGAAGCATAAGTGATTGAGTGCCACCTTGTGGATGTGGGAGAACACCATTCTAAGGTGTTTATCCCACATCTCACAAGGTAAACGATAACCCAGGAGAGCTAAAGGTTATCTCTCACAACATAAGGAGTACCAGGGGCTGTTATTGGATGGTCCCCCAAAAATTGGAGTGAACAAACTTCTAATTTTTACTTCCCTAAATCCTATAATCTATCCAAAAAGAGTTTGAGGAACATCAAGCTTTTGTGGCGGCGATAGAATTCAGGATTGGGTGAAAGAATATTTTTTTTCGTAATAAAACCAGGACAGGAAGGATGTGGGCGAATATAAAAATTTTAATTATTGAAGATGAAATTGCTTTGAGAACATCTCTAAAAAAATTGATCGAATTAAGAAAATACCAGGTGGATGAGGCTGAGGATTTTGTTTCCGCAGCTAAAAAGATACGTTATTATGATTATGATATATTTTTGCTGGATTTAAAGCTGCCTGATGGGAATGGGCTCCAGTTGCTCAAAAAATATAAATCCAAAATGGAAAAAAAAACAATTATCATGACGGCTCATGCCACGATTCCCAGCGCAGTGGATGCCATCAAAAGCGGTGCCTTTTACTACCTGGAAAAGCCCCTGGATGAGGAACTGCTGTTTATTCAAATGGAAAAGATCCTGGGCCTTACCCAATTACGGGAAAAAAATCTAACCTTAAAAAGAGAGTTAACCACTGAGCATTCATCTGATGAGATCGTCTATGAAAGCAAGCAGATGGCTGAGATCGTTTCATTGGCTAAAAAATTTGCCCGGACCGATGATATTGTTTTGATCCAGGGGAATACCGGGGTGGGAAAAGAGATAATGGCCAAATTTATCCACAAAAACTCAAAACGAAAGGACAAAACCTTTCTGCCTATCAATTGTTCCACTATCCCGGAGCAGTTGTTCGAGTCGGAATTGTTTGGGTTTAAAAAAGGTGCCTTTACCGGTGCTTCCGAAAATTACAGCGGACGATTTATCCAGGCGAACAAAGGGACCCTATTCCTTGATGAAATCGGTGAAATACCCATGCATTTGCAGGCAAAGCTGCTGCGGGTCCTGGAAGAGGAAGAAATCTATCAATTGGGGAATAACCAACCCCAAAAAGTTGATGTCAGGGTAATTGCCGCCACCAATCAAGACCTCTGGAAAGAAGTCCGGGCCGATCGATTTAGAAAAGACCTCTATTTCCGGCTAAAGGGAACCATGGTCCACATACCACCATTATGTGAACGAAAAGAAGATATCATGCCCCTGGTCTGGCACTTTATTTCAATATTTAATAATCTATTTGAAAAAACAATAAACAGGATTACCAAAGAGGCGGAAGCGTATCTCATTGAGTATCCCTGGGAAGGAAATGTGAGAGAGTTAAAAAATACCATTAAAAGCATTTTTACCTTCAAAAACAGTGATGCTATCACCGTAAAAGATTTAATGCTCACGCTGCATGTCAATAATAGAGAAACCAAAAAATCTTTTGTGGCACTGCAAGAGCATGAACTCAGGTATATCAAAGAAGTACTGGAGGCGAATCAATTTAACATTAAAAAAACAGCTAAAATCCTGGATATTTCAAGATCCAGGCTGTACAGGAAACTTAAACTTTTAGAAATAGACATCAACGAAGAGTTGGACGGCGAAATAGAAAATGGTTAGAAAAGATTTCAATAGACTATTGGAAAAAGCCCTGGCGGAAATCGAAACCTTGAACTATGCCGAACAATTCCTGGATTTATTTCCCGATTTTTTTTCAAAATATTTGCCCGTTTCCGGTTTATCGGCTTTCATTTTAAATAGTGATAACACAACATTTGTACCTTACGTTGAAGAAAAATATTCCCAATTAAGACTTGAGCCGATCACCTGGGATGCAAATGTGGTGATTTACTTGAAAAACTCACGGAAAACAATTGTACTCAGGGATGAGAACGCTGCAAGAGTACGGTTTCTAAAAAAAACCAATACCGACCTTTTTGAAAAAATGAAACCTGACATCATTATTCCCCTATTTTCACTTAAAAAGCTCTACGGCTTCGTGGTGATTGAAGCCAGCAATAAAACGTATAAGGAGCTTGACCATATCATTGATTTTTTCAAAATTTTTTCCAATATTTTAATATCCCTGGTGATTGGGGAACGCGCCCAGCTAGAAAACAGCAGGAACTATTACCAGATCTACAAGATGGATCGATTGGCCATGGTAGGGGAGTTGGCGGCTTCCGCGGCACATGAGATCAAGAATCCCCTGGCCGGTATTTCCACCTTTCTCAAATATTTCACAGAATTAAAGGATTTTAAGAAAAAGGACATTATTGATGAATTGGAAGTCATGAAACAATCGGTGCAGAGAATCGATGACATCGTTAAGTCTTTGCTCATTTTTTCCCGGTATAAAAAGAAAAAAATCAGTAAAGTCAGCTTGTCCGAACTGCTTGAATCTTCGCTTCACTCCATAGCCTTAAAAGTTCCTGCCCATATAAAAATAAGAAAAGAAATCGATGAGGAATTAATGATTGAAACCGATTACCAGCAGCTCCAGCAGGTAGTGATCAATATTTTGTTTAATGCCATTGAAGCAATTGATAAAAGAGAGGGTGAGATTGTCATTCGCACCTATGTGACCGGTAGGGATCAACTGCCCTCTGAAGAGTTGTTTGATATCTCAATAAAGGATAATGGACCCGGTGTCCAGGAGTCCTTTAAACAGAAACTTTTTCAGCCTTTCCAGACCACTA
>CP070627.1:5530699-5537061 GCA_020355945.1 Candidatus Aminicenantota bacterium
CTCCTTTTGGAATTTTAACGATCAAGTGGGCGCCCTGGTGATAGTCTTCATCCAGGGTAATGGTGCCCTTGTGATTCTTAATGATATTATAAGAGATGTTTAATCCTAACCCGGCACCTTTGCCGGGTTTTGTGGATTTAAAGGGTTCAAATAGTGCTGCTTTGATAGCATCATTGAATCCAGGGCCATTGTCAATAAAATCGATCCGGTAGGTATCCTCTTTTTCAAATACATCGATCACCAACCTGCCTGTTCCTGCCATTGCTTCAATGGCATTTAAGATAAGATTTATAAACACCTGCTGCAGCGCCTCCGGGTTGCAGTAGATGGGAAATGAATGATTCTTTTTTATGTAATCAATGGAGGTATTTTTTGCTTGTTTACTCCATTTTATCACTTTTATCGCCGCATCCATAATAGTGGTGATGTCGGCTAGTTTGGTGTAGTCCATTTTAGGAATGGCAAATTTATGAATGTTATGAACGATGGTTTTAACCCGTTTAATCTCCCGTTCCACCACCTCTACCACTTCGTTGAGCGGTTGGTTATTGGTGTTTTTGGACAGGTGTTTCTTTATAAACCGTATGGAATTTTCTATAGCAAACAAAGGATTGTTGATTTCATGGGTGATATCGGCGGTTACTCGTCCCAAAAGTATCAGCTTCTCATTCAGCATTGCCATATGTTCGATTTCTTCTTTTGTTATACTTTCGCTTTGGAGTCGTTTGAGCATTTCATTGATGTTGTGGTCCAGTTGGGTAATTTCGTCGTGGTAAGACCGGGTTATTTCTATTTGCCGGGAAAGATCATCCAGTGAGATAATATTACTGGTGACGGTGGAAATATGTTTCACACGCCGTACCACCAGGCGGTCCATGATAAAGTACAATATCACCCCTAATAAGATAACACCCATCATCAGCATCAGAAACAAATGGGTGGTTTTTTGTAGTATTTTAAATGTATGTCTTGGGGCGTCTACGCGGATGGTAAAGACATGGCGGTTCCACACATCGGTTACCGGGTAGTAAATGACTAACGTATCGCCTTCCTCTTCCAGCAGCCACTTGTTTTCGCTGGGGTGCTGCCATTTCTTTTGCACTGGGTCTATTAACAGGTGGGTTTCCCAGATGACCACTTTTTTGATTCGTTTTTCAAAGGTTCGGTCAATGAGTCGTCCCACCACCAATCGTCCGTTTTGGGGACCGGAAAGGTCGCTGTGAAAAATGGGGGAAGACACCACGATCATGGGCCCGAATTCCGACTGCACAATACCGGTGACAGATTCTTCCAGGAGGAATCTTTTGACCAGGAATTTCCAGGTGTCTCCTTTTTTTTGGCCCAGTAAATTAAATTGAAGGGGATGATTGTTGATATGGGAATAGCCTTCGAGCCGAACGATTTCTTGGTTGCGATTAACTGCCAGGACCAGGCTGAATTCTCTGTCTTTTAATGTCAGCGACGGCGTCAGGTTTTGTTCTATTTCCCGGCTGGGGTGAGAAACATAATCGTACATTGTATCCCATGCTGCCCGGTCTTCTGTGAAAGTTAAAATGCGATTGGTTTCCTTTTCAAATACGGAGACGGCTCCGGCAATGACCTGTTGGATAAACCGGGATTTCTGTTCTTGCACACTATCATAAAGCATTAGCCGGAATAACAGGAAAATCAGGATGCAGAGTACAAGACAAAGCAGCAGGATAACAAAGACAATTTTTTTTGTTAATTTCATGTTATTTTTTGCAGGGTGTAATGATAATACATAATCCGGTTTATTACAACTTTTTTTATCACATTTAAGCCTGGGAAAAAATAACTTTCCAGCTTCGCGGTCTTTCTTCGTGTCCCTTTACGTTTCACTGTAACTTCGTGGCTAAAAATAAAATTGCTGCAGAGATGGAAATAATGTGGTGACACAAATAAAATTAGGATATAATAAGAAACAGGAGTTATAAACCATGCGGCGAAAAGAAAAAGAAATTACCAACAGCCAGGAAATTGAAGCCATTATTCAAAAAGCAGAAGTGTGCCGGTTGGGGATGGCTGTGGATAACACCCCTTATGTGGTGCCGGTGTTTTTCGGGTTCGAAGACAATTGCCTCTATGTCCACTGCGCTAAAGAAGGTCGAAAATTGGATATGATCAGGCAAAACAATATTGTCTGTTTTGAAATGGAGGTAGACACTCGGATAAACAACCGGGACAAACCCGCCTGCCAATGGAGCTCCTCCTACCGCAGTGTGATTGGTTATGGAAAAGCCTTTATAATAGAGGATTTCGAGGAGAAAACCCGGGCATTGGACGCGATCATGAGACACTATTCTGACCGGAGTTCCTTTGAATACAAAAAAAAAGAAGTGGAGAAGGTAGTTATCATTAAAATCGTTATTCATCAACTCAGCGGGAAGAAATCAGTGGATTAGAAAATAATTTACTTGAAATAATCCTGTTTTAGTTATATAATGGAAAACCAAAATTTACGTATTACGTATTAAAACCATTTGGGGTTTCCGGTTACGTTTTTACGTTTTCATGGGTTGAACGTGGACCTGGAATTCTTTTAAGCAAAGTAGTTAGAAAAAGGAAAAACAATGTGTAGACGAGTGATTTTATTTGTGATTGCTGCTATGTTGAATTTGAGTTTCAGTTATAGTGGAACAGCAGCGGAGACTGCTGATATTCCCCGGTTATCGTTGAAAGAGGTCCAGGATTATGCGGTAAAGCACAGCATTGAGACCCGGAATGCGCGCCTGGATGTACGCATGGCTAAGAAGAAGATTTGGGAAACCACTGCCACTGGTTTGCCGCAGGTTAGTGCAAAAGTTTCTTACCTGGATAATCTTCAACTGCCCACCACTTTGATCCCGGCTCAATTCATCGATCCGGATGCAGAGGAAGGAGAGTTTATCGGGGTGAAGTTTGGCACCCAACATAATGCCACCCTGTCAATAACTGTGGACCAATTGATCTTTAGCGGCTCTTATATCGTAGGGCTGCAGGCATCTCGTATATATTTGCGATTGTCTCAAGAACAGTTGATCAAAACGGAGATCGATGTGAAAGAGGCGGTAACCCGGACGTACTACCTGATTTTGCTGGCTGAAGATAACAAAAAAACATTGGAGGCTAACCTGGAAAATGTGAAGAAAATCCTGTTTGAATCCAGGGAACTCTATAAAGCCGGTTTTGCCGAGGATACGGATGTGGACCAGCTCCAGTTGACGGTCACAGACCTGGAGAATGCCATTAAATCCATGGATCGCCAGATCCAGGTCACCTATAAACTGCTGAAATACCAGATGGGGTTTGACCTGGAAAAGGAAGTCCGCCTGTCCCGGGGACTGGCCGACATATTGAGCGAAATGGAGAGTAAGGAATTGTTAACCGCGGATTTTGATATCACCGGCCATATTGATTATCGAATGCTGGACACCCAGGAAAAGTCCTTAGGATTGTTGTTGAGGAGAGAGAAATCCGAGTATTTGCCTAATATCTCCGCTTTTATTTCTCACAGCCAGATGGCCATGAGGGAGTCTTTTAATTTTTTTAACAAGGATGAGACATGGTTTCCTTCGACGATGATCGGACTTAGTATCGATATCCCGATATTTAGCAGTGGGATGCGAAGCGCCAGGGTGGCCCAGGCTAAAATGGACCTGGAAAAAGCAAAAAATTCAAAAAAGAAAGTGGTGGACGGGCTGCGACTGGAACTGGTCCAGGCCAGGTCTGATTTTGCCAATGCGTTGGAAACAGCCCAAAAAACCAAAGACAACGTTAAACTGGCTAAAAAAATATACGATAAGACATTGATTAAGTACACCAATGGAACAGCCTCCAGCCTGGAACTGACTCAGACCCACAGCCAGTATTTAACAGCGGAATCCAATTACACCCAGGCAGTGGTGGAGCTGCTCAATGCCAAAACCCGTTTGGATAAAGCATTGAATCGTTTATAAGGCGTAAGGACGCGATTGATCGCGTTCGTAAGAAAATAATTGATTTGAGGAAGATAGACTGATGAGACAATTAAGCGTAATATTAACCGTATTATTTGTTATTGTGACATGTGTTTCCTGCAGTGCAGGGAAAGACGCCAACCCGGACTCGTCTGCTGCAGAAACCGGTACCCAGGTATTGGTAGCGGTCAAGAAGATGACCTATGAAACCTTCGAGCACTTTTTCCTGGCTAACGGCACGGTGGAAGCGGTAAACGACGCTTTTATCAGCTCGGAAATCAACGGCCAGATCAAAACCATCCATGTCAAAGAAGGCCAGCGGGTGAAAAAAGGTCAATTACTGGTTTCCCTTAATTCCGATATCACGGAAAGCACCATCGCTGAAGTGAAAACCTCTTTGGAACTGGCAAAAACCGTTTATAAAAAACGCAAAGGCCTGTGGGACAAGAATATCGGCTCGGAAATCCAGTACTTGCAAGCCAAAACCAATAAAGAGTCCCTGGAAAACAGGTTAAAAACCCTGGAGGCCCAATTGGAAATGGCAAAGATCAAAGCACCCATCAACGGCATTGTAGATGAAATTTCCAGGAAAGAAGGGGAATTGGCTGTACCGGGCTTCCAGTTGATCCGGTTGGTTAATCTCAGCAAAGTGTATATCAATGCTGATGTATCTGAGACTTATATCCCTAAAGTCAGTAAAGGAGACACCGTGACAGTGAGTTTTCCTTCTTACCCGGGTTTGACCATTGATGCCGTGATTTATCGCACCGGTAATGTGGTGAAAAGCAAAAACCGGACGTTCCTGGTACAGGTGCTGCTGGATAACAGCGAAGAAAAATTGAAACCCAATATGGTGGCTGTCGTCAAAATGAAGGATTTTTCCAGGGATGATGCCCTGGTGGTACCTTCCATTATCATTAAAAACGACCTGAAGGGTTCCTATCTTTATGTGGTAAATGAAGAGGAAGGAAAATTGAAAGCCGGCAAAACCTATGTGACCCCCGGGATGTCGGAAGGCAGCCATACCATGATTACCCGGGGACTGGAACCGGGTCAGCAGGTGATTATCAAAGGATATAACCTGGTGAAAAACGGCATGGAAGTGAAAATAGAAACAAAGGAACCTGTGGAGGGATAACAATACAATGATAGAGAAAAGTGTAATAACAGAAGGAAAGGTAATCCGGGAGTTCAAGCCCACCACCCTGTCGCTGCGCAATCGAAGCACTGTTTTTTTACTCACGGTCTTGTTGGCGGTTTTTGGAATCGTGGCTTATAATACCATGCCCATGGAGCTGTTCCCCGAGATCAATATTCCCAATATTTTTGTCAAGACGGTTTACCCGGGCAATGCGCCGATAGATATGGAGAACCTGATCACCCGTCCGTTGGAAAAAGAAATTCACACCGTCACCGGCATTAAAGAACTGCGTTCGGTTTCCACCCAGGATAATTCCGATATATTTATCGAATTCAATACCGGCGTTAACATCGGGGATGCGCTGCAAGATGTCAAAGACGCGGTAGATAAAGCCAAAAGCGAATTGCCCAATGACCTGGACATGGACCCCCTGGTCATGGATTTTGATTTCAATGAATTTCCCATTCTCAATATCAACCTCTCCGGTGATTACAGCATTAATGAATTAAAAGATTATGCCCAGCACCTGGAGGATGAGATCGAAGGTATCCCGGAAATCTCTAAAGTAGAGATCAAAGGGCTCAATGAGCGGGAAATCCAGATCAATGTAGACCCTCATAAACTGGAGACCTTTGCATTAACGTTTGGTGATATTGAAAATGCGGTTAATGCTGAAAATGTATCTATTTCCGGTGGTGATTTAATCGTGGATAAAACCAGCCGTTCCATTCGCACCTTAGGTGAATTTACCGATATTAAAGAGATCGAGGAGATTATCGTTAAGAGCGAAGAGATCGATGAAATTGTTTACTTGCGGGATGTGGCAGAGGTGAAGGATGGTTTTGAGGACCCTTTAACCTATGCCCGCCTGGACCGGCAGCCAGTGGTTTCCCTGCAAGTGATTAAAAAGGCAGGTGAGAACTTATTAAACGCCACAGATAAAATATTTGCCGTGCTGGCCCGGGCCAAAGCCAGCGGCGCCATTCCTAAAGACCTGAACATTAACCTCTCCAACGATCAGTCCGAGCATGTCCGCAAGATGGTAGCAAATCTTGAAAACAGTATTATTATGGGCGTCATATTTGTGATATTGGTATTATTATTCTTCCTGGGCGTTCGCAACGCCCTGTTTGTGGGTATTGCCATCCCCATGTCCATGTTTATCTCTTTTGTGGTATTGAGCCTGATGGGGTATACGTTGAACATGATGGTGTTGTTCGGTTTGGTATTGGCATTGGGTATGCTGGTGGACAATGCCATCGTGG
>CP070627.1:5537161-5540255 GCA_020355945.1 Candidatus Aminicenantota bacterium
AAGAGGTGGAGTATTCAGCTTCTTGGAGCAAATATCGTAAAGTACGCGGGGCTGCCGGTTTCAACAGCGATAAAAGATAAGCACCCACCAATCCGACATGTTCATAGGAATTCAGCTCGGTGGAACTGCTTACTTTCCTCAAGGTTATAAAGTCAGGACGCCCCTGTCGGCAATCGATTTCACGATATATCTCGTCAAAAGTTCCAACCCCCGGGAGGCCATCCGGAGAAGAGAGCAATCCCTGGAAAGCGTCTGCCATTTCATTTTCATTGAATCCGAATACATGTGAAGTTTTTCTCATCTTTGATTCCGTTTTATTATCTACACCCGTGCGATCGATTTGAATTCTTGTACGGCGGCGCGCCATTCGAGAAGCTGATGAGGTCCGGTGGAAGGGTCGAAGTTGATCCCGGAGTGTGCCAACCTGGTGTAAAGATTCTGTGCGGCTTGTATGAGTCCAAGCGACCTTTGAAGTCGATCCGTAACCGTTGAACCAGGCGTGATCTGTTTAGCCAACGAACTCAAACACTTCCAATGCGTTATCGCTGCAATAAGATCTGACCACTTTCCCTCTCCCGCAGATGGACCGCTCGATAGAATTGCATCATTCTCCCCACCGGTTAGGACCGTGCTAAGAAGCCTTGCCATATAGATGTCCTGGAGTTCCGGGTTAATTAGTGGGGACGAGAGTAAAGGTGCTGAGGAATATCTCTTCCTGGGTCTCCTCCCACCGGTTGGAGGTAAATAACGCGCTAAAGAAAATTGGCGTAGATTCTGATGCCATCCACATGCCGTGAAATTAACCCCAACACTTTCCAATAAGAAACTATGCCAATCACTGTAGCCGACTATCACCGTATACTCGTTGATTTCGCCCAGAACATAGCACATATACATAAATCGTGCGAATGATGCTGCTTCCATCGCATGTTGAAGCGTGTTGGCATTACGTCGAATGATTAAGTAAAAGCCATTAACCTCCAATTCCGTGAGGGCGTCCAAAAATTCCTCCAAAGCATCCAATGAATGTAGCGCTGTTTCAGACACAATAATAGATATTAAAAGTGGCGGTGCTTTTGTTAGACCCGAGTGAAATTCTGCGGATTCAACGGAAAGATTGATTGCAACCTGGCTCCAGTAGTCCCTGAAGTCATCAAATAAAATTGATGGTGAAATGAGATAAGACAGGTTGTCCCCAAAGGTGTCGAACTGGTATTCCAGGCACTCTTGTACGTATCGGCGAATCCTGGACGAAGAAAAATGCATTCGGCCAAGTCCACAATTATTGTTGTAATAGTCGTACTCACTAAGATGACCATCTTTAGGAGCGCTGAGCGTCGTGGCGTAAAACTGGGGATCGAACAGGAGATTCGCATTGGGATAGTCTTTTCCCCACTGGAGTATGGCTGCTTCCAGGCGATCTTTGTTTTCGTCGCGCGGACTCATTATCACGCCTTCAATAACTCCGGCAGTAAGCCCCTGCTCTATCTTGTCCGCTCTTCCGTATCCGCATTGAGCCAGTACACTCATAATTTATCTCCTTCAACCCGGACCCCTTGCAATGCACGCTGAAACAGCGCAATGCTTCGGTATCTGAGCGCCGGTCGTTTGGCAAGTAAGCGCATGATTACGTCGCTAAGAGTTTGCGGAAGGTCACCCCTTATGTTGATAGGAGGCACAGGATCAAGATTTATTATATTGCCAATTACTTGCCACGTGGTGGTGGCATCCGCCGTGACGAAGGGGTGCCTGCCTGTGGCCATTTCATATAGTACGATACCCAAAGAGAATAAATCGGACCTGAAATTCATTACTGTACGGCGATTATTAAAGTCCATCTGTTCCGGGGAAACGTAAAGAGGGGTTCCCATTGGCGCACTGGATAAAGATTCGTCCTGGAGATCGAGAACCAATCCCATATCAAGAAGAACGTATTCACCATTTAACGAACGACGCATTATATTACCCGGTTTTATATCCCGGTGAATCTTGGCAAAGGCCCAGAGTGCTTCTATAGCAGCCGATATATGTAGAGCAAGATTCACCAATTCCCTAACTGAGAAATTTCCGTGATCTCTATGGTATTGCTTTAGATTGCTCCCTTCAATGAACTCCTCCGTATAGTAAATCAACGGCTCTCCTGTGATATCTGTAGCCATTAGCCCATAAGGTCCCATCTTGACAAGATGGGGTGTATTGCATTGCTCTATCGTTTCAACTTCTCTTCGGGCACGAGCCGTAACCTCATCAAGATATTCGCTATCTGCTTCTCCGGTCTCTGATGGACTAGGCCTTAGGAACTTTATGGCGTATTTTATCCCTCCGATATTTCCAGAAAACACAATCTTATAACCGCCTTGATCCAGGACTTCAATGCCTGAAATCCCTGGGATAATCTGCGCAACTTGTTCTACAGTTATATTTGGGGGTGGCATCGTGTATCCTCTTAACTTATCTTTAAATGCATAATCCAATTCTTATTCGGTCGAAACAATGCTTTTTTTACCATAAAAATCCAATTTTGACTTATCTTAGCTGCTGCAATCGAATTTACTATCAGGCAAACTGGCAGCAAATTCCTTCTAGCTCTTTGATATATCATAATAGAATTTTAATTGAAATAAGTAAATATTTCAATAGATGCACATCATTTTAAAATTTTTTTGGTATCTTTTTTAATTCTTTCTGCGTATAAATTTATATAAGTTATGAAAGGAGGTAGGCAATGTTTATCAATCACTTAAAATTCGGTTTACGCAATATTAAACGTCATAAACTGTTTTCTTTTATCAATATCGCGGGGCTGGCAGTGGGAATGGCCTGTTTTATTTTGATCATGCTTTGGGTACAGGATGAACAGAGCTATGACAGGTTCCATGCCAATAAAGACCGATTGTACCTGGTCACGATTATCCATCCCAACGACATCACTGATCCCAATGTTCCCTATGCTTTGGCGCCCATCATGGCGAATGAATTTCCCGAAATTCTTGATTACACAAGGATATACGAGCTTAGTGCCTTGAGAACATGTTCATTTGGATATCGACCGGATAACGGTCCCCCCATCATGTTTTACGAGGATAAAGTAAAC
>CP070627.1:5540355-5548328 GCA_020355945.1 Candidatus Aminicenantota bacterium
TTTCGAGTATGAACGGCGGTATGCATGTTCTCACCGGGTCCGGCAAGATCGAACAGGTCATTGGCTTCCATGAAAAAAGGACGTTTTTCACTATAAAAAATCGGGTACCTGCGGTTGGCTACGATCTGGAACTCATCACTCTCCACCTGGCTGAAATCAGGATTTATCGTCATTTCAGCAGTAACAGCGGAGGTAATACCGTATTTGGCGCTAATACCGAATTCCGTGCTTTTATCCGCATCGGACCAGGTATCCGGGCTTTGCCTATCCCATATGGCGCTGGTGGTTACAGCGGGGAGAAACTCCAGTTTTAATTGATTATCCAGCCTTTCAAATACCACTTTAGTAGCTGAATTAAACATCCCTTTGCCCGGCACCAGTGCCGGCCAGGAACCACTCAGACCTAAGCGGCTGATTCGTCTCCAGAACAATACATTCATTTCAACATTTTTACCGCTTTTAAATCGTATACTTTTTAAAGGAAGTTTTACTTCAACAATGTACCCGTTGTTTACGATTTTACCCTGGCTGTACCATACCCAGTCAGGAGCGCCATTTTCACCGCTGGCCGGGGTATTAAACAAATCCCCTTGCATGCCGCTGGGATTGATAAACAATTCATACAAGCTCTGCCGGTTTCCACCGGTATCTAATCCTAAGCCTACCCAGTCATCATTCCAGAGGTTGTCTCGTTTGGTTACGGATGTTTTGATTTTTCCCGGTTCCGAATCGTGGCAATAGAAAGCAAAATAGAGGTTATCCGGGTCATATGCCATCCAGACACGGGTTTTCTTGGGCAGCACATCGCCGTAATGGGGGTTATAGGTGATAAAAATATCGTCTACCATGGGTCCGGGTTTCCAGGCCTCATCATCAAGAACCCCGTCAATAACAGGTGGAACCTTTGCTAAAACCGGTTTTAACAGGTTGATGTTTTGCTTTGGAGTGGTTTCAGCGGCCGCGGATAAAACCGAGATAGTAAATAAAATTGATAAAAAGACCGTTGTAAAAATATTTTTTCTTATGATTAGCATCTTGCCTCCCTTTGATCATATTCGTTAGACGAAGTAAAAATAAAATCGGTTTACAAATCATATTTTTTTTCTTCATCTTTTCTACATTGCTGCGTTAAATATTAAATATGCAACGAAATCCGGCATATATAATTAATACCGAATCTCTGCTTATATGGTTACTACGAAATTATTTGATAAATGTTTTATAAATGATCATGTCCGGGTAACCGGTCCACAGATTACACAGATTGTTTTTAATCTGTGCCAATCTGTGTAATCTGTGGGCTTTTTCATAGTTGATGAAAAGCCGGGAAAGGTAAGAAGTAAGAAGGTGGAAAGGGATTCGGAGTACTTTTTAAGTACTCCTCACCTTCTCACCTTCTTACCCTCACTCCATCTTATCCTTTCACTCTCACCTCTTAATATTTTTCTCCTGTCCTATCTACCTCTCCTCACCTTATGGCTTCTTTTTTTCTCCTGTAACAGGCTTCACCTTACGTGTTGTAATGATCCAGGCAAAAATTTGATGTTTTTGTTAACCTACTTAACCTGGTTTCCCGTCACTCACTGTTACAGCGGCACCTTGAGCGATATCTTCAGGAATAGATTTCAGCTCAATTTCGCATTTGTCTTTGATTTTGGTTAATGTGTAATCAAGACCTTTGGGTGAGCATATATCGATATAAAATTCCTCTTTTGAATTCGCTCCTTTACCATTTCTTTTAATTTCAATAGTAATCATCTTTTTCCCTTTTGTTGGGTCAAATTCAAGGGTAACTGCTTGTTCTTGTGTTTGTTCTTTTTTTAGTTTAAATGTTGTAGAAAACTCACCTTTTGGGCCAGGATAGATTACAGATCCTGATATTCCACCGTTTGTTGACACGGCTTTAATTGTAAATTGTGCATTTTGTGACATTTTTTACCTCCCTATTTGTAAATTTTTTAAAAGTTTTCCTGGGAAAACTTTTAAACCCTCTGTCACTGCATTTAGCATGCTTCACACTGCTATTATACGTCACACACCTTCGATCGTTTAGCTTATCCTAAATCAAACGATCTACCTATATTATAGTATAAAAATGATTTGGAGGTTAGTAAATTGAATTCAAAAGGGGTATAAAAATCAATTCAACTTCAATGTGAAGGTAGAACAAATCATTCAGCGCTGGTAATTTCCATTCAAATATCAAAAACCGCGGGGAGGTTTTATAATCCTGCCTCCTGTTTTTCAAATAGAACACCATTCTTTCGCTGCCCTCTACCGTATCAGTGAATCACTGACTCACGGACTCACTGCTTATTGACCTGCTGCTTACTGGCTTCGGAAGCCTGGTAGGTAGAAGGTAATTGGTGAAACATCTTCTTAAAACATTTGGTGAAATAATTGGCACTGGAAAAACCTACCTCAAGGGCCACCTCCAGGACTGTCATCCTATCGTTTTTTTTCAGTAATTCCGCTCCCCGTTTGAGACGATGTGACCGGATAAATTCAGTGGGGGATTCACCTGTTAAGGCATATATTTTCCTGTACACGGTGGGCTGACTCAAGTCCAGTTCCTTACACATTTGCGTGACATTAAAGTCCGGGTCTGATATATTTTGGTCTATTACTTCTTTTAACCTTTTGATAAACGTTTTATCGTTCTGTGATATTGAAATTTTAACCGGCTGCTGGGTCATCTCCCGTTTTAGTGTCTGCTGCATATGGCTGCGCAGGTCAACCAGGTTTTTGATCCGGGCGCATAATATCCTGGTATTGAAGGGTTTGGTAATATAATCGTCAGCACCGGTTTCCAGGCCCTGGATAATACTCTCCTCTGACGCTTTGGCGGTTAATAATATGATTGGTATATGGCAAGTCATGATATTGTTTTTTAATTCACGACATAATTCATACCCATCAACCTCTGGCATCATGACATCACTGATAACAAGATCGGGGATGATTTCTTGGGCTTTTTGTATGCCTTCTCGTCCGTTTGCAGCCTCCACAACCATATAAAGCGGTTCCAGTGATTTTTTTATGTATTCCCGGAAATCGGCGTTGTCTTCTACTACAAGAATGATGTTTTTCTCCGGTTTCAAGAGATCGAAATTATTTTTGGTTATCCCTTCGCTTTCATCGCCCTTAACCTCTGCCGAGATCTCCGGCTCTTTTTCCATGATGTAAAGTGATGGAATTTCGTTGACGGTTTTATGTTTATAGGGTTTTGCCGGGGATTCGACAATTTCCTCCGGGCCCAAATGGGCATCTCCCAATGGAAGTCGGATGATAAACTGCGTACCTTTACCTTCATGGCTGTGGACATTGATTGTCCCATGATGGAGCTCCACCAGCTCTTTTGCTATGGATAGCCCGATGCCTGAACCTTTTAGATGATGTTCGTAGGTAATGTCCGACTGGTAAAAGCGTTCAAAAATATGTGCCAGTTGATCCCTGGGAATTCCCGGCCCGGTATCACTCACCTTTATATCCACAGAACCTGAGGGAAAATCCTCTTCTTCTATGGGAACTCTTGTTACTTTAACTGTAATTTTTCCCCCGAGAGGTGTGAATTTTACAGCATTAGAAAGAAGATTAAAGAGAATTTCTTCCAGCTTTCCCTGGTCAAAATAAAGAGTAATATCTTCCTCGTCCGATTGGAAGGCTAAATCCAGTTCATTTTTAGTCACCACCAGATCAAAAGAAGCAACAATACCCTTTAAAAAGGGAATAATGTTCTGCTGGCAGGCTTCTAATTTCATTGTTCCACTTTCAAATTTCGAGAGTTCCAGCAATTTGTTGATCAAACTTAGTAACCGCTGGGAATTTCGCAGCATCAAATTCAGTTTTTTATGTTGTTTGTTGTCTTGACTATCGGACAGCATTTGTTCCAGGGGACTCATGATCAATGTAAGAGGTGTGCGGAATTCATGGGAAATATTGGCAAAAAAGCGGGATTTCACTTTATCCATCTCTTTCAGTTTTTCGGATTGTTCTTTTAGTTCTTTTGTCCTGTCTTTAACGGTTTTCTCAAGTTTTTGTTTTTCCTGTTCCAGTTGAATGGAACGCCACCACCTGGAAACCAGGTAGATCAGCATAAAAAGCGCCAGGGCATAAGACAAAAACGCCCACCATGTCCTGTACCATGGCTGCAAAATTTTAAAATGAAAAAAATCCTCATACCCTTGATGTTCGTAAATATTTTTTGCCTGAACCCGGAACGTATAAAATCCGGGATCAAGATTGGTATAATCTTTTTTGGTTTCCCCAACCCAATCAGACCAGGACGCATCATATCCTTGAAGAAAATATCGATATTGTGTTTCTGATTCCCCCTCAAAAAAAAGGGCAGCGAAATCGAAGCGAATGTTTCTATCTGCATAGGTAATAACAGGAATGATACGGTTGGATTTGGAATCTTTTTCTATTTTACATTTATAGTCACCAAAAACCAGGGAATTTCCATTAATCAATATATCCCGAATAAGGGTCAGAAAATTATGATCATAATTCTTTTTTACCCTTTTATTAAAACAAATAAGGCCGTCATGACTTCCAAACCAGGTGATATTTCCATCAGGATCAGGGTAGATGGTATCCACCTGTGTAAGAGGAATTCTGTGGAAAGGTCTGGTTTTGATAGTAAATGTATTGTAAGGACCGGGGATGGCCTGGAAATTTTTTAAATCGTAGGAATGAATCCAAATATGATTATCTTTATCTTCCGCAATGCGGAAAACACCTTTTGAACCATCTGTGAATTCCTTTCCTAATGTCAAATCCGGTACAAATCTTTTTTTATTCCTATTAAAGCGAAATATACCTTCCTTTGGTGCAGCAAACATCACATGCCCCGCTGCCCAAAATACGTGTACCTCTCCTTCAGGCAGTCCGTATGAGGTATAGTATAGAGTTACTGTTCCGTTAATAGAAGTATCGACATTTAAAACTCCCTTTGTCAAGGTACCCAACCACAAATTCCCGTTTTCCTCTTCAACAATCGTTCTTATTTCTGCGGTTACACCTTTAAATTGATGATGCTCCATTACCCATTTACATTGACCGTTTTTATTTTTACTTTCCGGGTATAAGTATAATGAACTGAGCCCACCACTCGTCCCCACCCAGACCCGTTTATTATCCTGTTTGGATTGCAGCAGAACATAAGAAGGATTCTTAACAACCCTCTTTTCGATAATATCTTGTTTAATCGAATGAATACCCTGGTTTGTGGCAGCCAAAAGGAAGTCATCAATTGATAATAAAGACCAGCATTTACCTGATCTTTCAAAAATAGATCGGAATTTAGGGGACAAAGGCGTAAGAGAAAATAATCCATCGGTGGTTCCAACATATAAATCGTTATGGTGTTTAATTACAGATAGAACCAACCCGGTTAGACCTGATCGATCGTCGTAAATGGAAATCGGAGACGCATATTCGATTTTGGCTATTCCTTTATTCAGGGCCAACCACAGGTTGCCCTGCCTATCCTCAAAAACATGATTAACACTATTATCCGGCAGTCCCGCTGATTTATTGTAAATATTTTTTAATCCACCATCGACATCGATGATGACAAGGCCGCCAAAACGTGTTGCCAGGGCAAAACCGGCTGGTTCCGTGGAGGATGTGGATGAGGATGACAGGCGAATACCATGCCATATTTTTTTTTCTTTTAAATAATCATCCACATCTATATCTATTTGAAAAGACATGACCGTCTTTTTGTCATGGTCATAAATGTATAATCCATTTGAATGGGTTCCAATGAGATACTTTTGGCTGTCATTATCGTATGGAACCATTATGTAAATCTTTTTGTCTGCAAATGCTTTGCCTCCGGTGACCAATTCTAATGAATCGTTTACCATTTGCATCAGTCCGACTTTATCCTGGCGGATAAATAATTTTCCTCCAAACATAAAGGAAACCCCGAAAGGATCGGAACCATAGGGTGACAGAATTGTCTTTATTTGTTTGGTTTTTGCATCCCATCGGAATAGAAATCCTGGAGTGCGGAAATATACTTTTTCTTTTGTTGGATGTATATCCCATACATCAAAAGATTTTTTTTGCTTATCATTTTTTAGATATTCTCGAAAGGATTCATATTGCAAAGAGCCTTTTTCATCCGGTGTTAAGCGGCCGAATTCATTTCTCCCGCCAACATAAATGGTTTCGTCATTATCGGTTGCTATAGAGAATACCGATGGGGTTGGTAAGATGATTGATCGCCAGGAAACCCCGTCAAATACCAATAAACCACTCTGGTTGGCAACAATAATACCTCGTTTGCCCTGTAAAATAGACCAATTTTGAGCATGGAGTCCGTAGTCTTTAGGTTTGTATATGGTTATATATTTGAAACCGCTTTCTCTAGAAAATAGGTTTTGCGAGGAACAAAAAGGCAGCCCAAAAACCTGGAACAAAACAATAAAGAAAAAAAAGGTCCATTTATAATTGGAAAAAACCTTCATCTTTCACCCCCATCCGGTACGATATTTAGTTATATTGTAAAGTTGAAAAGATTCGCTCTTTTTTTTTGATGGTTCTGATTGGTTAATCGCCCTATCTTCTTTTATGTCACCCACACTTCCAGTCATTTTCTCCCTGTCTTTTTTTTCAATATTCAATGATTCTCAATTTTCATTGATTTGGCCTTTTAGTTTTTACACTTAATACTTAACATAAATAGAAGAAAAATTCAAGAGTTATCCCCACATTTTTTGATATTCGCTCAGATCTATCCACAATTATCTAAAAAAAACCTATTCTTTTTCACCTGGTTCTTTATCTTTATCTCCAATTATTACATGATCCGACGTTTGTGCCATACCGAAGTCCTTTGGCCTGGTCATTTTCAACTGCCATGTGGGTGGCCCCGGGGGAATTTTTAATAAGGTCCGGTTACCAGTATGGGTAATCGCTGCTTTTCCTTCTAAAGAAAATTCAAAATCAGCCCAGGAAGGTATATTTATTACACAATCCTTCCATAAATTACCAGGACCGCGAACGATGGAGATGTATAGGTAATCGTCTTCTTCAACGGTTTTGAGCGGAAGAGTGATGGAACTGCTGCGGCTGATAATATGTGCGCTCCTGGTGGATTGATGGTAGACATTAATATCTCTTTTCTCCTTGATGAGTTTGTTTTCCACGATAATATCAAGCTTCTCTGGCATTTTTTTCCTCCTGTAGATACTTTTTTCACTCGTCGGCAAGACATAAACAGGTATTCAACTTTCTTCCCATTACCTTTTAGAAAATAACAGGAAGAGAGAAGATAAGGGGTAAGAAGGACCCTCCAACCTTCTTACCCCTTAAATTCTTTCTCCATTCTCCTTCCCATCTAACACCCTTTTAACATCTAATCCTCCTTACACTTTCAACCGCTTTCCCCTCAGGCACCGTTCTCGATCAAGACCTTCGATGGTTTAACTTTTTTTGTTAAACGGTTTGATTATATTATAGTATAAAAATGATCCGGGAGTTGGTAAATTGAATTCAAAAGGGATATGAAAATCAATTCAATTTGAATTGGGAACCAGGACAAATCATTCAATCCTGGTAATTTCCATTCAATCGGCGTGTTACCCCCCCCCATCTCTCCCCTCCCAAGGCCCAAATGTGGTGTGTGGTGTGAGGTATATTTTCAAATCATCTGCCAATATTCTATTAAAATAATGAGTCCAATGATATAACCCATGTCTCAAAAATTATAAAAATTGATTCAGCACACGGCCCTATAGCATGGCAATACCGTTGACTTTAGAATAAAATCTTTTGAGTTATCTCAGAACTTTATGCCGAACGGAGCACTTGAAAGCATTTCGCCCGATCAATCTTGAGAAGGCTGTACGCGTATCACGAATGGGCAATAATAGAAAGAACTTTATAGAATATTCGAAATTGCCCATTCGCATTCTTTATGTATTTTATCTATCTCTTAAAAAGTACTATGCTCTGTGCCT
>CP070627.1:5548428-5563665 GCA_020355945.1 Candidatus Aminicenantota bacterium
ATCGTTTGTGCTGGTTTTCATTCGTTTCCGGTTGTTGGCGCGATATGCTGCGCAATTCGCTTCTCAGCTTCCCATCTTCCCATCTTCCCAACTTCTCAGGTTCCCTCTTTTCACTGGAGGTTGCTCCAATTCGTGTTAATTCGTGTAATTCGTGGGCTTCTGCCTCGCCGAAGGCATTTAAAATCCGCCCGAAGGGCACCTCTTTATCCTGGTCATCCTGATAATCCCAAAAATCATGGTCAAATTTCTCTGCTGTGAGTTCCGGGTTATTTAAATATCCCCTGGCAATACCGTCTCCACCCACCAGCAGCTCACCGTATACACCTACAGGAACAAAACAATCGTTTTTATCTACAACATAAGCGGTTGAATTGGATATAGGGCTGCCGATGGGGATTCGATCGGTGTACCTTTGGCAAATACGGAAGGTGGTGGAAAAGGTGGTGTTTTCAGTAGGACCGTACCCGTTGATGACGGTTAACCCGGGAAAACTATCCCTCAGCCGGTTGATATGTGCGGGAGACAACACATCACCGCCAACCAGCAGATTTTTAAGGCCGGTAAAGATCTCAATATCCGCATCCAGCATTTGATTGAAAAGCGGCGAAGTCATCCACATGGTGTTTATCCCATATCTCCGTATCGTCTCTTTTAACTTATCCGGATTCAAAATGACATCCTTGCTCACCAGGTGAAGCGTTAACCCATTTATGAGGGTTCCCCATATCTCAAAGGTGGAGGCATCGAATTCCAATGCGCCGGTCTGCAAAATACTATCGCCTTCTTTAAACTCGATGTAGTTGGTATTCTTCACCAACCTGACAACACTCCTATGCTCCACCATCACACCTTTGGGTCGGCCTGTAGTACCTGATGTATACATAACATAAGCAAGGGCCCCTGATGTGAGCACCCGATTAAGCATGGCAAGTGTGTCCGCGGGTGGCTGTTGCATGTGGCTCCCTGGCGGGGACAGACTATTAAGTGCTGCGGGTTCGGTAAATTCATCCAGGTAAATCTTCCTACCTTCCCACATTCCCCCCCTTCCTACCTTCCTACCTTCCTCGGATAAGTTGAAAGTGGTCGCCAATATTTTTGTATTTACGTCTCCCAGCATGTAGGAAATCCGATCTCCAGGATACTCAGGATCGATGGGCAAATAGGCACCCCCGGATTTTAATATTCCTAATATCCCAATAGCCATTTCCACACTGCGTTCCACCATGATGCCCACTATGGTGCCCAGTTGAACGCCTTTTTGCCTTAATAAATGGGCCAATTGATCCGACTTCTTATTTAACTCTTTGTAAGTAATCGAAATGTTATCTCCTCTCTGTCGTCTGTACACTTTGCCTAGCAAAGCTAAGTTGTCAGGTGTTCTCTCCACCTGTTCCTTGAATAATTGGTGGATGGGTTTATCTTTCGGGTATCCTGTTTGTGTATCATTAAAATCATAAAGAATCCGCTTTTTTTCCTTTTCGGTGAGGAGATTGATTTCCGATATTTTCTTTCCCGGATTGGACAGTCCGTCGGTTAAAATATTTACCAGTCCCTGGTGAATTCGGTTGATGTCTGATCGGGAAAACCGCTCCACCTGGTAATTCCACTCCACCTCTAATACGCCCCGGATATTTTTATTGGAGATATTGAGATGGCCAGTCAGTGAGTTGGGTAAAGACCCGGGGAAAATATACTCATACTGAAATTTTTCCCCTTCAACATCCTTATGCCCTACCAGGAACATATCCGTCAAATGCCCGGTATCATACCCTGAAATCTCTTTAAGTTCGGTGGCAAGGAGATCAAAAGGGTATCTTTGATGGTTTTTTAGGATATAATTCAGACCTTTATGTGCCTTTTCTAACAGGAAGTGAAAACCAGTACTGACCTCAAATTTTACCAGGATTGGAAAGGTACTGACAAACATACCCATTATCTTTTTATAGATATCTTCCGCTCTATTGTAACTGGCGCTGCCGATTACAACCTCGTCGCTGCCATTGACCCTGGATACATAAATCGAAAGCGCAGTTAATACCAACTTATAAAGCGATGTTTTATGAGCACTGCAGTATTCATGCATCATGGTTCGCAAACTATCCGGGATCCTAAGCACCAGGGTATTTGCTTTTATATTATCGGGGTTACCACTCCTGGTATAGAGAGCTGACGACCCGGGCAGGGGAAGCAAGGTGTTATACCAGAATTCCCGGTCTTTTTCCACTTGAGGGGATTTTAAATATATCTGCTCATCCGAGATATATTGAAGATAAGAAGGATTAAGTGTATCATCGATGGATTTCCCGGCTTTCATGTCCTCATACCCCTGGTCTATCTCTTTGAAAAGGAGAAAACAGGTCCATCCGTCACAAATAATGTGATGGATTTTCATATAATATCCACTTTCTGATTCGTTGAATTTGATGCAGGTAAAATAGAAAAGGTCACTGTCTATTAAGTTAAAGGGTTTTTGGGTGGTTTTATCGAGCCATTGGCGCAGGTGAGCCTCGCTGTGCGGGCCGCTGAAATCTATAAAATCCAGTGATACCTCTTTATAAGGAGAAACATACTGAGATGGCTCAAGCTCAAAATTAAACTCCTTGATTCTTAACCGAAGACCCTCATTTTTCCGAATGACTTTGTTGATGGACCGTGCCAGCAAGTGCAGGTCCAATTTTTCCTGGTACCTTACCATAAATGTAACATTTGCCCAGCTTTTACCGGGATATTTTTTTTCATCGTAATAAATCCGTTTCTGGGCATGGGTTAACGGATAATAGACCTTTTTATTTGAAGGTATTCTTTTCATTGCGGCCTCTGCGATTTCCTATCCCGATTAAAACTCGAAATCACCCTCTGCTATTTTGTACTCATCAGCCGCGGCCAGGCTTAAATCATAGGAAATGGTAATGTCTTCCAGCTTAACATCCGGTTTTTCTAGCACTGATGAAAGGATTTCTTTGAAGTAGTTTACAAATCGCTGTATGGTTTCTTTTTTAAAGAGGCAGGTGCTGTAATAAAAGCAAAACTTCAATTGCTTTCCTATTTCCAGGCTAGAGAGAACCAGGTCAAATTTGGTTTGTGTGCTTTCACGGTTATAAGGGGATACTTTTAGTTCAAACGAATCACCAGGGGAGTCTGTTGAAGATGGCGCTGATTTGTTCGCTTCTCCCACAAAATGGTTAAACACCACATCAAATAAAGGATTGCGTGTGATGTCCCTGTGGGCTAATACCTTTCCCACCAGGTCTTCAAATTGATAATC
Organism: Candidatus Aminicenantota bacterium; assembly: GCA_020355945.1. The sequence continues at coordinate 5,551,694 of CP070627.1, forward strand.
CTGGTTATCAAAGGCGTTCACGGTTCGGCGGCTCACATCTTTTAAAAATTCTTTGAAGGTGATATCTCCTTTGGGAGAGTTCCTCAGGGCCAGGGTGTTGACAAACATACCGATGATGGGTTCCAGGTCTGCGTGCCTGCGGCCGGCTGCTACGGTTCCCACGATAATATCTTCCTGGCCGCTGAGCTTTGCCAGGAATACATTGTACAGGGTAAACAACAAGGTAAACATGGTCACTGCTTCGGAAGCGGCTAACTCCCACAATTTCTCCAACTGGTCCACAGGTATCTCAAATCCCTGGCAGCTTCCCTGGAAACTCCTCAGCAAAGGCCTGGGGAAATCCATAGGCAGTTGCAATACAGGTATTTCCCCTTTAAACTCCTCTTGCCAGAACTCCTCCTGTTTTTTTAACTCACCTGTGTTTAACCGTTGATTCTGCCATCCTGAAAAATCTTTATATTGGAGTCTTGATGGGGGCAGGTCCTGGCCATTATAAAATAACTCAAACTCTTCCACCAGGATCCGATTGGAAAGCCCATCAGAAATGATGTGATGTATATCCACCATCAAGATGTGAGTGGCCAATCTTACTCGCAGCAGGGGCGCCAGGGAAAGATTAAACGGACGTATGAAGTTCTTTATAAGGCTTGCTGCCAGACCTCCCTCTGTATTACTATGTTGCAGAACCTTGTTTTCATTCCAAGATTTTTTCTCCGGAACTTGCGTATTCCTACTGCAATAATAGGTTGGGGATGCCATCCCCTCTGTGTCCTCTGTGTCCTCTGTGGTTAAATTATAATACTCAATCTCAAATTCCACCTTTTCATGGATCCGCTGAACCGGTGCTTCGTCAATCATATGAAAGGACGTGCGAAAACTCTCGTGCCGCTGGATCAACTTACGAAATGTCTCTTCCAACCTCTTTTTATCCACTACCCCTTCCAGGGTTAATACCAGCGGTGAATTATACCCGGTACTGGTTTCGTCCATCTGCTGGATAAGATATAACCGTTTCTGCGCTGAGGATAATGCATATCTATCTCTCTTCTCAGATGGTTCTATAGAAAAATACCTGTCCTGATCACTCCCTGATTTTTTCCTTATAAAGGCAGCCAAAGCCCTGATGTTAGGTGTCTTGAATACCTCTGCCAGGGGTAGGTTTATATTGAATTCTTTATGGATTTTTGACACCAATTGGGTGGCTTTTAAGGAATGACCGCCTAAATCAAAAAAACTCGTACCAATACTTATCTTCCTTCTGTCCACCTGAAGTACCTCTGACCAGATCTGGACCAACTTCTCTTCAACATCATCCCGGGGCGCAATATATTCGTCTCCCAAACCTTCATAACCAGGCTCTGGCAGCGACCGCCTATCCACCTTGCCATTGGGGGTCACTGGTATCTTATCAATCGGTATAACATAAGAAGGCATCATATAATCAGGTAAATGACCGGAAAGAAAATCTTTAACATCAGACAAATCAATCGCTTCTTTTACTACAATATACGCACATAAATACTTCTCACCATTTTCCTCTTCCTTGTCGATTACAACAGCATCTTTTATTAAATCATGGGTGAATAACTGGCTCTCGATCTCTCCCAATTCAATCCTGAAGCCCCTGATCTTGACCTGGGCATCTATCCGACCCAAAAACTCAATATTACTATCCTTCAACCACCGCGCCAGGTCACCGGTTTTGTAGATCTTTTTAGAAATATAGGACCTATAGGACTTATAGGACCTATTGAACCTGGAGAAAAACTTCTCTGCAGTTAATTCGGGGTTGTTCAAATATCCCCGCGCCACTCCCCTACCTCCGGTACACAACTCACCGGCGACTCCTATCGGCTGTAACCCCTGATACCTATCCAGGATGTAAACCGTAGAGTTGGCAATGGGACGACCAATGGGAAGGGATTCCTCATACACACCATCAACGGGAAAAAAGGTGGAAAACGTGGTGTTCTCGGTGGGGCCATACATATGAAGAATCGTTAGGTCTTTGTACCTCTTGCGTATCTCATTCACATACCGCGGCTTCACCAGGTCACCCCCCACCAGGAAATAACCAAGCCCTCCAAATAAACCAGGACGCTCTGAGGCCAACTGGTCAAACAACTGCGGGATCAAATGCAAATGTGTCACCCCATGACTATGAACCACCTGTTCAAACTCGCTGCCATCCAAAAGCACCGGCTTATCTACCAACACCAACGCAGCCCCATTTGACAACGGGCCCCATATTTCAAAGGTGCTAATATCAAAAGCAATGGAACCCGTGGGTAAAAGACGACCACACTCTCCCCACTTGATAAAATTGGTATTCTTTATCAACCGGCCCACATTCTTATGCTCAATCATCACACCTTTGGGCTTGCCACTGGAACCCGATGTATAAATCACATACGCCAACTGATGAGACGTTACAAACATCAAAGGCTTTTGTGTACCATACTTTTGCAGCACCCTGGCATCTTCCTGGTATTTATGCTTATGCCTGGACCTGTCCTTTGCTGCTTTCTTATCCACTCTCAAAAGAACATCGTAACGAAACAAGGTTAACTCATTCTCAATGGTATATATTTTCCCGGAAAATTCCACATCATGAATCCCGGGAAACTCCACGGTTAAATCTTCAAAAAACGAACAGGAGATAAAAAGCTCCTCAGACCAATCGGTTTTGGTGGTATATTTTTTGCCTGCATTGGCCCGTTTGAACTCCTTCATCCAGCGGATAAGCTCCCCTTTCAAATCCTGGTCCATCACATCACCAATAAACAAAAACCCCTGGTCTGCCATTAAATCCAATACCTGGCAAATCACCCACCGAAGGTAGTTGTGGCCGTGAAACGATTGGATCACGCTGTTGATAATGACCAGGTCAAAGTTTTTTTCTTCGCTTTTAATTTGAAGGATTTCATGGGCGGGGAGGCAGGCCAGTTTAATATTTCCATAACCTTCTTGCCGGACTTTCTCCTTATTTTTCTCAATAATCACCCGGGACAGGTCAGTGCCGTAATAGAATCCCACCAAAGGGGCGAGGCGGTACATGGTGATACCCGAAGCACATCCGATTTCTAGCACCCGCAACCTTTTATCCAGGAGAGGTTTCAATTTTTTCAATATGTTGTCGCCGTATTCGTCCATTTCTTCCCGGGAAAAGGGCTGGCCAGTGGTTCCGGTCAACCACCCTCCGCCAGTAATATCATCAGTGGCGGATTCCCCGATATACTCCCAGAGTTTTTCGTCCATCAAACCGGATTTCTCCACTTCCTCTTCGCTGTATACATCAGTGCTGTCCAAACATAAAAAGGTATGAAAACCGGGGCATTCCCACTGCAAACGGTTCAGGGTTTTGACCTGGTTTTTCCGGGAAATCACGATGTTCACACCCGCATCATTGATAATATCTTTCAGTCGTTCTTCAGGGTAATCCGGGTCTAGAGGCACGTAAGCACCGCCAGCTTTGAGAATTCCCAAAAGTGACACCAACAGGAGAATAGACCGCTCCATCAATACCCCTACCGCCTCTTCAGGTTGAATATTTTTCTCAAAATAGAGGTAATTAGCCAATTGATTGGCTTTTTTATCCAATTCTCTGTAAGTGATTGAAATTTCGTTTAAAATTGGAATTTGCCCTACCAGGGCTACCAGGGCTGTATGATCCGGCGCTTTCTCCACCTGCTCCTCAAATAATCCGGGGATGGTTTTATCTCCCGGATACACCCTGGCTGTGTTATTAAATTCAAAAAGTACCTGTCTCTTTTCTTCTTCAGAAAGGATATCAATATCTTTCAACTTGATGAAGGGGTCCTTGATCACGGTTTTAATGATATTTTTAAAATGGGTTACCAGGCGTTGAATGTTTTCTTGCTTGAATATGGCGGTATAGTACTCGATGTTAACATGAATATCTTCTTTGTCTTCATGAATAAAAAATGTCAAATCAAATTTAGAAGTTGTATTCTCATATCGTACATAGGGAAGGTTTTCATCCACCCCAGGCAGTTCGATTACTCCCTTTCCCTTTTCTCTTTTTCCGATTTTGCCCCCTTCACTTACGCTTCTGAAGTTCTGAACCACCATAGTAACATCAAACAATGGATTCCTGGAGGGGTTTCGCTCAAGTTCCAGTTTATCAACCAGTTCCTCAAACTGGACATCTTGATTTTCAAAGGCTTTGATACTGTGATCGACGATTTCTTTTAAAAAGGATTCATAGGTTTTTTCACCTTCCGGATGGTTCCTCATGGCCAGAGTATTGACAAACATGCCTATGATAAGCTGCAGGTCGTCATGGGGCCTTCCGGCTATACCACTACCAATGACAATATCTGTCTGACCGGTATATTTATAAAAAAGGGTATTCAACAGGACAAGAATATTCATATACAGGGTAGCTCCATTCCTGGAACCAAGAGCCCTGAATTTTACAGCATTTTCTCCTTCCAGCATAAAACTATAAATCCTTCCTACAAAGGTGAATGTTTCTGGCCGCTTATCATCCACAGGCAAATTCAAAGGAGGGATTTCTTTTGCATCCCAATACAAGTCAAGCCAGTAATCCTCCTGGGCTTTCATCCACCCACTCCCAATCAAACGATTCTGCCATTGTGAAAAATCTTTATATTGAAGCCTCAACCGTTCTAATTCTTCTCCGTTAAGCAGAGCCATCAATTCTTCCGTAATAATCATATGAGATGTCCCATCAAATACGATATGATGGATGTCTACCATCCAGACATGATGATTGTCCGGCAGTTTGACAATACCGGAACGCAGCAGCGGCACCTGGGAGAGATCAAAAGGATAAACAAAATCATCTTTGATCTTCTCGATCCGTGCTGTGATTGTTGAGATATCTCCTACCTCCTCCACCCCTGGAATTTCATAATAATTACTAGAAAATTTCACCTGGTCATGAATCTTCTGAACTGGCACGTCATTCACCATCTTAAAAGATGTCCTTAAGCTTTCATGCCTGGCAATGAGTGTTTTTAATGCCAGTTCAAGCCTATCCTCCTGTAGATCTCTTAAGGGCAAAAACAGGGGCATATTGTAAGCGGTGCTGTTCAAATCCATCTGCTGGAGAAAATAGAGCCGTTTTTGGGCCGAAGATAATCCGTAATATTCTTTTTTTTCCACAGGTACTATACCACCATACTTGCACTGGGGGGCATGCTCGATATATCCGGATAACCCTCTTATGGTTTGTCGATTAAACACCTCTGCCAGTGGCACTTGAATACCCAATTCTTTATGTATTTTAGCGATTAACACGGTGGCTCTTAACGAATGTCCCCCTAAATCAAAAAAATTAGAATCAATACCGATTTCACCTTTTTCCACATGAAGTACCTCAGACCAGATCTGCACCAGCTTCTTTTCAACTGGGTTTCGCGGTGCCGGGTAATTCTCATCTATCCCTTTGGCACCCGGTTTGGGCAGTGCTTTACGGTCAACCTTTCCATTGGGGGTGAGGGGAATCCTCTCCAACTGTACCACATAGGAGGGGATCATGTAATCAGGCACCTCCCTGGAGAGGTATTCTTTCAATCCTACGGGATCAACTTCCTTCAACAGGGAAGTGATATAAGCACAAAGATACGTATCACCATTTCCTGCGCCATCATCCCTGGATATCACCACTGCTTCGGTTATATCACTGTGTTTTAACAGTTGGGCTTCGATCTCTTTTATTTCTATGCGGTAGCCCCTGATTTTCACCTGGTCATCGATACGCCCGAGAAATTCCATATTTCCATTGGGCAGCCAGCGCGCCAGGTCACCCGTTCTATAGATGGGGTAGGGGAGTAATGGGGTAATCGGGTAATCAATAAACTTCTCCGCTGTCAATTTCGGCTGATTTAAATAACCGCGGGCAATCCCTTCTCCTCCGATGTACAATTCACCCACTGCATTGAGGGGAACCGGGTTCAAATTCCTGTCCAATAAGAAGATCATGGTATTATCCACCGGTACTCCAATAGGCACGGTCTCCCGTTGATCATGGGAATCACCAAACCGATAGATCATACAACCCACAGTGGCTTCTGTGGGGCCGTATTCATTGTATATCTCCACTTCCCCTGCAAAACTCCGACAAATATCGCGGGCAAGCAAGGTTTCAAAGGCTTCACCGCCGACAATAAATCTCTTTACGCGGTTTAAAGGGCGGCTCTTATGATCCGTTTCACTCAGCAGCAGCTTAAGATGGGAAGGCGTGGCCTTGACAATATCCACCGCCCCGGACCCTTTGGCAAATACAGCAAATATCGCCAACTGCGCCTGCTCATGGTCATACACCACAATAGTATTGCCGGAAATCAGCGGTAAAAAGATCGACGTCACCGTTAAATCAAAAGATATAGACGTATACAAAGGAAAATAATAAACCTCCTCTACTTCACCCGGTTTATCCCGGTGAAGATACTGTCGAATTCCCCAATATACATAGTTCACAAGGCTCCGATGCCGGATCATCACACCGCGCGGGGTCCCGGTGGTGCCAGATGTATAAATCACGTAAGCCAGGTCTGAAGAATGGGAGCGGGCTCCATCAACCAACCCCTCCGTACCAAACCGCTGCAGCGCAGTTAAAGCCTCCTGGTATTTCCCTTTTGACCTCACCTTACCTTCCTCTTCCCTGTGAATCTCCATACTATCCATACATAGAAGGGTATGGAAGGAATCACATTCCCACTGCAGTCGGTTCAGCACCCGGATGCATTTTTTCCGGGATATCACCACTTCTATCCTGGCATCATTGATAATGGTTTTGATTCGTTCTTCGGGTGTGGAAGGTTCAATGGGCACGTAGGCTCCACCTGCTTTCAAAATTCCCAGGATAGCGATGACCAGGTGAATGGATTTGTCCATCAGGATACCCACGATGTCATCCGGTCGGATGCGTTTTTCCTGGTACAAATAGTTGGCCAGTTGATTGGCTCGTTTGTTTAATTCCCTGTATGTGATAAACCGCTGGTTTTCCGGGGATTGGGGGATAGACCCCGTCCACACCGCAATGCGATCCGGGGTTTGTTCCACCTGGGCTTCAAATAATTCCTGGGCGGTTTTATCAAAAGGATACTCGCGGGCGGTGTCATTCCACTGGTACAGCATCTGTTGCTTTTCTTCCTGGGAAATGATGTCAATATCTTTCAATTTAATAGAGGGATCTCCAGTTACAGCTTTGATAATATTCCTGAAATGCGATGTCAGGCGTTTGATGGTTTCTTCTTTGTATACGTCGGTATAATATTCAATGGTAATAACCACATCGTCACTGGATTCTAACACAAAAAATGTCATATCGAATTTAGATGTGGGGTGTTTATATTCGATGGAAAGGTCTTCATCCACCAGTGGCAAATTCATGGTTTCCCTTACCTGCCTGAAATTCTCAACCACCAGGCACACATCAAAGAGTGGATTCCTGGAGGGGTCTCGTTCCACGTCCAGTCGCTCTACCAACTCCTCGAACTGCACATCCTGGTTGTCAAAGGCTTTGATACTATGAGCCATGACTTCCTTCAAAAAGGATTCATAGGTTTTCTCTCCTCCAGGATAATTCCTCATAACCAGTGTATTGACAAACATACCCATCATGGGTTGGCGATCGGCATGCGGCCGTCCGGTAATACCCGTGCCAATGATGATATCTGCTTGACCGCTGTATCTATAAAATAAGGTATTTAGTACCGCAAGAATATTCATATAAAGGGTAGCTCCAATCCTGGAACCCAGAGCCTTAAAAGCCAAAGCCTCTTCTCTTTCCATCAAAAACTCAACATGGTGCCCCACAAAGGTAAATACTTCCGGCCGTTTGTAATCAGTGGGCAGATTCAACCTGGGGATTTCTTCCGCATCCCAGTACAACTCAAGCCAATAATCCTCCTGGGCTTTTATCGCACCTGTTTCAAATAACCGGTTCTGCCATTGGGAAAAATCCCTGTACCGCAGCCGCAGCGGTTCCAATCCCTCCCCACCATACAACGCCATAAAATCCTCGGTAAGAATGGTATGAGATGTCCCATCCGATACGATATGATGGATATCCACCAGCCAGATGTATTGGTTATCCGCTAATTGAATGATACCGGACCGAATTAACGGCGCCCGGGATAAATCAAAGGCACGAACAAAGTTCTTTATAATATTACTTGCAAGCTGCGAGTAACTTTCCTGTTGAGAGGGGGGAGCGCTTAACTCATAATACTCGATTTCAAATCGGATCTCTCCAGGAGGATGGATTCTTTGTACGGGTGTTTCATTCATTCTCTCAAAAGATGTTCTCAAACTTTCATGCCGGAGGATCAATTTTCTTAAAATGGCTCCCAGTTTATCTATTTCAATATCTTTCTTAAGGGGTAAGGCAGAGGGCATATTGTAAGCCGTACTTTTTAAGTCCATCTGCTGGAGAAAATAGAGGCGTTTCTGAGCAGAGGAGAGGTGATAATATTCTCTCTCTTCTACAGGTTCTATACCGGTATACTTGCTTTTTTGCGCCTGTCGGATAAATTCTGACAGGTCCCTTATGGTGGTTCGCGTTAACACTTTGGACAACGGCAATTCCACCTGGAACACCTGGTGTACCCGGGCGGTCAGGGTTGTGGCTTTTAATGAATGACCACCCAGATCGAGAAAATTATCGTCGATTCCGGGTGCTGCAGGTAAATCCAATACCTCCTGCCATATCTCGGCCAGCCTTGTTTCAGCCTCATCACGGGGGGCCGTATAAACCACACCGCGTCCCTCCAGACCCGGCTCAGGCAGCGCCTTGACATCCATCTTTCCACTGGGGTTTAAGGGCATTTTCTCCAACATGACAAAATAAGCAGGAACCATGTAACCAGGTAGGGCCCGGGATAAAAATTCTCTTAACATGGACGAACTCACCCCCGCACCAGTGGACACAACATAAGCACAAAGATGCTTCTCTCCCTCTCTATTCTCCCTAACGGCAACCACAGCCTCTTTTATCTCCCCGTGCTTTAATAATTGATTTTCTATCTCCCCACACTCTATCCTGAAACCTCTTATTTTTACCTGGTGATCGATCCGACCCAGGAATTCAATATTTCCATCCCACAGCCACCGCGCCAAATCACCGGTTTTGTATAATTTGCCTCTGGCAGCCAGGGGGGCTTTTTTGAAAAATCGCCCCCCTGGACCCCCCAAAAAACTTTTATTTTTTTTATCATGGTAATCCCGGTAATCCCATAAATCATGGTCAAATTTTTCTTTGGTTAATTCCGGTCGGTTTAAGTAGCCCCTGGTCACGCCGGGCCCTGATATGCACAGTTCTCCTGGTGGTCCTATTGGTAGTAAGCCAACGTGTTCGTTCCATATATAGACGTTATAACCCGGGATTGGTTTGCCTATGGGGATACTCTCTTCTTTTTCAGGGGTGCGTGGGCATTCATAATAAGTAGCGCAGATGGTGGTTTCCGTAGGGCCGTAGCTATTGTATACTTTTCCAAATACCGGGAGATTGTCCAGGTATTCCTTTTTTAGCACGTCACCGCCGCTGATAAACGTACATCCTTGCTTTTGAAAATTGCCCTTCTTGCTTATTTGATTCAATTCATTGAGCAGCAGGGGTGAGCAGTCAATGATATCCACGTCGTACCTGGATATAAACGCGGATAACAAGCGAATATCCAGGACTTCATATTTATCCGGCACAGCGGCTTTTCCGCCTTTTGATAAGATTGGGAAAACTTCTTCGATATAGGTGTCGAAAGAGAAAGAGGCCTGTTGGAGGACTATATTTTTCGGTGTAAGCTCGATAATCTTGTCAAACGCCTTTACATAGGCCGCGGCATTTTGATGGGCTGCCATTACTCCTTTGGGGGTGCCCGTGGAACCTGATGTATAGATGATATATGCCAGGTCTGCCGGTTTATTGATACGTTCCGGGTTTGTTTCTTCTTCTTTAGCCAATAGGTTATCTATTTTATCCAGGAGGATGGTTTCAGGGTGGAAGTCTTTTTTAAAGCAGGCTTTTGTGATAAGAAGCCCTGCGCTGCTGTCTTTTAGCATAAATGATACTCGTTTGGGAGGGTATTCCGGATCAATGGGAAGATAGCAGGCACCGGCTTTTAATATTGCTAATATCCCAATAATCATCTCCAGGCAAGGCTCTATCATGATGGCGGTAATATGTCCCGGTTTTACACCTCCCGCCCCCAGTACCCTTGCCAGACGATTAGCCCTTTGGTTCATTTCCGTATAGGTAAACCGCCGGTCATGGTGGACCACTGCTGTATGATCCGCGTATTTTTCTACTGCGGCTTCGACTAATTCATGTAGTAACATACCTGGTTTTCCTGTTTCAACATCGTATAAAAAATCCCGGTCCTGGTGAAACATGCCGATTTCAGCCAGGGTTATGCAAGGACACGCTAAAACTTGTTCCAGTATGGCTGTAAATTGCCGGGCTAACATTTCTACTGTGCTTCGTTTAAACAACTTCGTACCATACTCCATCTCTATTATGATACCGGCCCGGGTCTCCACCGCTTCTAAGGTCAAATCCACCCAGGAGACTTTGTAATCAAATGTATAGGGTGTTAGTTTTAACCCGTTGATTTCCCAGCCATCCATGTTTTGCTCTAATACATTTAACATTACCGCAAACAGGGGATTCCCGGTTAAATCATTCTCTTGCACCACCTGTTTCACCAGTTCCCTAAAGGGATAATCCTGGTTTTCATTGGCCTCTAACGTGGTTTCTTTTATCTCCTCCAGAAATATCGCAAAGGTTTTTTCCTTTGCCGGGAAACACCTGTAGACAATGGTATCGATGACAAGCCCGATGGTATTTTCCAGGTCTGCATGGGTCCGCCCGGCAGCAGGTGAGCCAATGATAATATCAGTTTGACCGGAATACTTGCTTAGTAAAATATTGTAAACCGCTAATAAAACCATGAATAAAGTAGTGCCTGTTCTCCTGGTAAATTCCTTTAATTCCCCGGTCAATCGCTCTTGCAAACAAAACCTTACCCGCTCTCCCTCCAGGCTGCCTAAGGAAGGCCGGGGAAAATCATAAGGTAAATCTAAAACCGGGAGCTCCCCGGAAAGCTTCTCCAACCAGTACTCTTCCTGGTGCTTTAATAATCCCGACTGCAGTCGTTCATTTTTCCATGCTGAAAAATCCCTGTATTGAAGCTGCAATCGCGGCAGGTCCCGGCTTAAATATAAGGCCATAAATTCTTTAACCAAAATATCCCGGGAAATACCATCGGAAATAATATGATGGATATCTACCATGAGTACCTGTTTGTCAGCTTCTATTTCAACCAAACCCACCCTGAATAAAGGCGCCTTATCCAGGTCAAAGGGCTTTCTAAAACCCATGATTATTGGACTGACATTGTCTGGTATTCCCCGGTTTTGGCCTGTGCATCTTTTGACCCGGAAATGCGATATATTTAATTCCACTTTTTCTTGAACCCGCTGCACCGGTTCACCCTCCAACCATTCAAAGGAAGTCCGCAAACTTTCATGACGATTCACTAACTCCCAAAACGATCGAGTTAAACGATCTCTATTAAGCCGACCCTCTATTACCACCACTAACGATCCATTGTAAACCCCACAGCCCGGGTCCATGCGCTGAAGTATATAAATCCGCTTCTGCGCCGAAGATAACGGATAAAATTCCTTTTTCTCTACTGGCCGTATCGGTATGAACCTATCTTTTTTCAATGTCAAGATATAATCGGCAATATCCCGGATCGTACGCAACCTGAACAACTCCCCCAACGGCAGCTTTACATTAAACTCTTTATGTACCGCCGCAATCACCAAAGACGCACTTAACGAATGCCCACCCAAATCAAAGAAATCATCATCAATGCCAATCGAGAAAAAACCCTCACCCCCGCCAAAAACCTTAGACCATATCTGTACCAGTTTCTTTACTATCTGCCTCCGGCGGGCCCGCGGCGCGGGCACCCTAT
>CP070627.1:5563765-5566254 GCA_020355945.1 Candidatus Aminicenantota bacterium
ATTTTAGTATTGGTTGTTTTTTCCGTATTTATTTTATGGTGGTTATTGGGTGTATTAGTGGGTCATGGTTTCGGTATTTTTGATCCGCCGCCCATCCGGCAAATTAAAGACCCGCGCATTCTTACCAATATCCGCGACAATATTAATGAACATCCTCTGTTAGACGCGGTATTTCATCAGCCGGAGGGTTATGTTTACATGTCCCAGGAAGGCGGTATGATTCATGGTTACAATCCTTCTACCGGTCTTTGGTTCACGGAAAAAACATTTTTACCGGATCGACTGATTAATCCTGATTTGATATTGCTGCGGTCCGGGTGTGGGACCGATCTTCTTTCCTATCGTAGACCTTTAAAGGAATGTTGGGATAAGGATTCATTGTGGGGGTTAACGGCCAATGGTGGTTTGGTGCGCCGCAGTAAAGGGGAGTGGGAAATCGTGAAAAGTGACTCGATGTTTATCGGGTCCAGGGGGCAGCCGGTGATGCAGGACCAATTGACTTCAGCGGCTGTCTCGCAGGACAACCAGTGGTTGGTGGTGGGGACGCAGGAAGATGGTATTGGTATTTATCATTTAAAGACCCGGGAGTGGCTGCGGCTTCAAGAGGATTTTTTCAAAGATTTACCGTCTCCGGAAGTGACTCATATTACCTGGTGTGATGACCGTTTCTGGATTGGTGGTCCCGGGGGTTTGGCCTCCTTGCAGCCAGGCTCTCAACCTCCCCTGGTCCAGCCCAGGCCTGAAATCAGCGGTATTATCCTGGATATGGATGTAGACTTCCAGAACAGGCTGTGGGTATTGGATAAACATAACTGCGGCAGTGAGGGTTCCTCTGGTATAAACTGTCTTCGTCTCTCCCGCTTTGATTTCCAATACGCTCAGCAGCCGCCAAAATTACTAATAAATGAAACACACAATTTCCCTCAATTAAGTCTTGATGATTTCCATTTGGCCCAATACTGGCAAGACCGATTGATTGTGGCGGGAAGTGCCGGTGTCTACTCTTATGATACAAAGCAGCACAGTTGGGAGCGTCATTTCAAAGGGGATGTTTCAGTCACCTTACCTTTTTCCAGGGGTAACGGATTTTATTTCGGGTTTACCGGGGGTGTGGGTGTTGTATCTGCTGGGCGTTACCAGCCCTGGAAAAATCCCGACAAGAAATGCTTCACCTGGCTGCTGCCCTATCCTCATGTGAATGAAAAAATTGCAAAATTACAACAGGGCAAAAAGGATGAAGTTCTGGCTTTGAGCCTGTCGGGAAAATTATTTGGAGTTGATGTTGATGATGGTAAAGTTTACGTGTTTTTCCAGGGGGAACGGACAGGAATGGACCCCAGGTCTTTTCGTTCTGCCGCGGCTTTTGGGGACATCGTGCTTTTTACCGGTGCAAAAAACGCCTTGATTCACAATATTGTCACCCGCACTTATAGAGATATTCCCATCAGTTTGCTCCCGGATTGGCTGCAGAGCCCGGGGGTACAGTTTATTGCTTCCGGTGACCAGTTGTATGCTGCTGTAAAAAAGAAATGGAATACCCATATTTACCGGATTTCTGCTAAAGATGCATCAGACGGTAATTTTAGCAAAGCTGCCCGTCTGGCTGTACTTACCGGTCCGGTCAGCCAGGTTCGAAATTGGAACGATCAAGGCATTGGTTTGATCGCTGGTGACCCGGATGACCGCGTGTATCGATTCCACCGTCAAAAAGAAGTGCTCACCGGGACCAAAGTAGTAGATATGAATGGTATTCCCCTCCTGGATATTGCACCTTATAAAAATGGAATCATCGCGGCTACCCCGGTGGGATTAAGAAGCTACAATTACCGCACCAGGACCTGGGGTCAATATAGACGTTTCTACGATCCGTCTTCACCACAAGAAGTGGTTCAATGCAGCGGTCGGGTGTGGATGAGTACCAATAACGGGAGATTGCTGGAACTAACCGCCATGAATAAATTTGCGGACCGCATTGGCAGTGAAGCTGGCTTTGATATGTCTGATTCCCAACTCAGCGATAGTTTAGTGAAAGATAGATACCTGTACCTGGGAGGAAATGGCTGGGTTAATTGCTATGATCCGGGATTACGCCGCATGGCCGACCGCTGGGACCTGCCGGGCAAGGGAGATGTCCGCATCGTCGATGTCATCAGAGGCCAACCACTGGCAATGACTCAAGGAATGGCTATGGTGGGGACCCAAATACTGGATGAATTCGCTGGCCGCGTTCTTAATCTCTTCATTGACAATGACTACATCTGGACCGTGCGGCAAAAGAGAAAAAACGGGACCACTTATCAATACCTCAAACGCTATTCTCGCACGGATCCCCTTTCATCAAGCGGACATTGTTACTTTCACAACCCTTATATGGGCAGGGGAGTGAGAAAAATCCAGGATGCAGCGCCACTTCCAGGTGGGACCCTGGTGGTGTCTACCAACAAAGGGCTTTTTTTCTACAATCCCAACGCCCGTTCCTGGTATGCCTC
>CP070627.1:5566354-5571406 GCA_020355945.1 Candidatus Aminicenantota bacterium
GTTTTCTTTACCTGGCTTTTCCAAACCGGAACCCGTTAAGTCCGAGTATCTTAAAGTACTGAAATGGCGGTGCATCGGCCCCCACCGCGGTGGTCGCGTGATAGCGGTTACCGGACATCCTGCCAAAAAGGATGTTTTTTATTTCGGTGGAACCGGCAGCGGCGTATGGAAAACCACTGACGGCGGAAAAACCTGGAAAAATATCTCCGACAAATTTTTCAAAACCAGTTCCGTCGGCGCCATCACCGTCTCTCCATCCAATCCCCATATCATATACGCGGGCATGGGAGAATGCTGCCTGCGGGGAAATATTTCTCATGGTGACGGTGTCTACAAATCTATCGACGCGGGCAAAACCTGGGAACATATGGGACTGGCCAACACCCGGCACATTGCCCGTATTCTTGTTCATCCCCGAAACAGCGATATCCTGTACGTTGCTGCCCTGGGTCATGCCTTTGGTCCCAACAAGGAACGAGGGGTTTTTCGTTCTACGGACGGCGGTAAAACCTGGAAAAATGTCCTGTTCCGCAGTGAAAAAGCAGGTGCAATCGACTTGATCATGGACCCGCTTGATCCCCGGGGCCTTTATTCTGCTTTCTGGCAAGTTCAACGCTTCCCCTGGGGGATGGAGAGCGGGGGTCCGGACAGTGCCATTTACAAATCCATTGACGCCGGCACCACATGGAAAGATATTTCCAATAACCCCGGCCTACCCGAAGGTATCAAAGGTCGAATCGGTTTGACTGTCTCTGCCGCAAATCCCCAACGGATATGGGCCATTATCGAGGCCAAGAAGAAAGGCATTTACCGCTCCGATGACGGCGGAGATAACTGGAAATTAATCAGCACCAAACCGGAATTATTCCAACGACCCTGGTACTACCACCACATCAAAGCCGATCCCCAGGACCCCAACACCCTCTATGTGATGAATGTGAGATTCTGGAAAACCACGGATGGAGGAAAAACCTTTAACCCAATCCCTACTCCCCACGGCGATAACCATGATTTATGGATCGATCCCAATGATCCGCTGCGAATGATCGAGGGTAATGACGGCGGGGCAGCGGTTACGTTTGATGGTGGAAAAACATGGTCCAGCATTTATAACCAGCCCACCGCTCAATTTTACCACGTCACCACGGATAACCGGTTTCCTTACCGGGTATACGGCGCCCAGCAGGATAACAGTACCATATCTGTTCCCAGTCGCTCGGCTAAAGGAGCCATTACCTGGGATGAATGGTACCCGGTGGGAGGATGTGAGAGCGGTTATATCGCTGTTCACCCCAAAAATCCCGATATCGTTTATGCCGGCTGCTATGACGGCCAACTCACCCGCTACGATCATAAACTGCGGCGCCGCTGGGATATCTCTGTCTGGCCGGAAAATCCTATGGGCTGGGGAGCAAAAGACCTCAAATACCGGTTCCAATGGACCTTTCCTATCCTGATCTCTCCCCATGATCCGGGTATATTGTTTGTGGCCGGGAACCATATTTTCCGCTCTACTAACGAAGGACGCAGTTGGGAAGTGATTAGCCCTGACCTGACCCGGGATGACAAAAGCAAAATGGAACCTTCCGGCGGGCCTTTGACCAAAGATAACACCAGTGTGGAATACTACGGCACGATTTTTGCTTTAGCAGAATCTCCTATAAAAAAAGGTCTCTTATGGGCTGGCAGTGATGATGGGCTTATTCATATTTCCCGGGATGGCGGGAAAAACTGGGAAAATATCACACCCGAAAATATCCCCCCATGGTCGCTGATCAGTATCATTGAACCCTCTCATTTCGACCCGGCCGCGGCTTATGGGGCAGCCACCCGGTACAAACTAAACGACTGCAAACCCTACCTCTATGTCACCAGGGATTATGGAAAAACCTGGAAAAAGATTACCACTGGTATACCGGCCCATGACTTTACCCGGGTGATCCGGGAAGATCCCAACCGGGAAGGACTTCTTTATGCCGGCACAGAGACCGGTGTTTATTTCAGTACTGATGATGGAAAAACATGGCAATCGCTGCGGTTGAATTTACCGGTTACGCCCATTCATGATATGGTGATCCATGATAACGACCTGGTACTGGGCACCCACGGCCGTTCCTTCTGGATATTGGATGATTTAACGCTGCTCTACCAGGTGTTACAAATGAAACCGGATGAATCTATATTCATGTTTAGACCCAGGAAAACCGTCCGATTTTTCGGTAGGTCCAGGCCCTGGGAGTCCCGTGAAAAACCGGTAAATGCCGGTGAATCACTGCCGGCAGGAGTGCTGGTGAACTACTATTTAAAGGAAAAACCAACGGAAAAACAGCCGGTGACTATTACCTTTCTTGATGCAGAGGGAAAAACCATTCGCACCTATAGGCAAAAACCTGGAAAAAAGAGAGAGCCTCCTGTTCCGGCAAAGGTCGGTATGAACCGGTTTATATGGAATTTTTCCTATGCTCCCTCTCGTGAAGTGAAAGGTGCTGTTTTCTGGGGCCCGGACCGGGTTGCCCCCCTGGCGATACCCGAAACTTACCAGGTGCGGTTGTCTGTAGGAAAAAAACAGTTAGAAAAAAGTTTTGAATTGGTAAAAGACCCTAACTTACCTGTTACGCAGGAAGAGTACCAGGAGCATTTTGATTTCCTGGTTGAGGTTCGCGATAAATTATCCCGGACTCATGATGCTGTCAATGATATTCGCAGTATCAGGAAACAAATGGACTGGTACCTGGAGCGCACCAAAGGTAAGTCTTATTTTGAAAAAATTGAAAAAGCAGTCAAAGCTTTAAAAGAAAAACTTCAGCCGATTGAAGATGAATTGATACAGCACAAGGCCAAAGCCAGGCAGGACCTACTCAATTACCCGGTAAAATTGAACAACAAGTTAGCGGCTTTAGGGGCATGGGTGGTCCAGTATTCGGAAGGGGCGCCTACCCAACAGGCAGTGGATGTATTTGCAGACCTGTCAAAACAAGTGGATGAGCAGTTGAACCAATTAAAACAGGTCATTGAGACGGACGTGGCTGCATTTAACCAATTGATCAAAGAACTGGCTGTGCCTGCGATTATTTTAGACCTCAACACAGGGGAAAAAAAATAATGTGATTTTGCGGTTAAAATAAACCGGAAAAATCGAGAATAAAATGAAACAACTGGTAAAAAAAGTACTCACAAAGCTTAAACTTTTAGACAAAGTTATTTTAATCTATGGCAACCTTGGGTCTATAAGATATATGAACCTTTCTCATGAGATGAAGTATCGATTAAAAGGCGCTCCCGATGGATATGCTTTACCTCCATCTTCTTTGATATATCAAGTAATTGGGCATGGATGGCGATCGATTTTTTACGATTCAGGGGATTTGATTGTAAAACATATGCTGGAACACCTTAAGCGAAATCAAATTGAGTTTAAGAATTTTTCTTCTATACTTGATTTCGGGTGTGGATGCGGACGCTTGCTGCGACATATCAAATCGCAGGGAAGCGCACAATTGCAGGGTTCCGATTATAATCGGAAACTGATCCAATGGTGCCAGGAAAATCTCAAATTCGCAGATTTTAATGTCAATCATTTAGCCCCGCCGATTCAATATCATGATGAAGAATTTGATCTCATCTATGCCCAGTCGGTTTTTACTCACCTCAGTAAAGAGCTTCAACTCCAATGGCTGCGCGAATTGCATCGCATATTAAGACCCAAGGGCATTTTATACTTCACCACCCACGGTGAACAATTTTTTCAAATGCTGACGGATCAACAAAAGCAAACCCTAAAAAAAGAAAATATCTTTGTCTTAAACATTGAATCCCAGGGTAAAAATTGGTGCACTTCCTTTCATTTGCCCTTATTTTTCAAACAAAAATTGAAAAAAGGATTTGAAATGATTGACTTTATCCCGGGGAAAGATCAAATACACCTCCAACAAGATGTCAATATTTTTAAAAAAAATCACCATTTGTTTGAATTTTACAATTCCCAATGATGACAGATATTACCCTTGACCCCTGGTTTTAATATTGGATACAGCAGTAAATTTTATCAACTGTTTTTTTTATTTTGTTGAAAAAAATTCTCGTTGATATTATAATATATCTCTAAACATTGAATAGGCATTGGTTTAACCGGCAAATTAAAACAATTAATCGAGGTATAATAAAATGAGAAAAACAAAATTTCAAATCAAGGCACTTATTATCTGCTTCTTATTTACAGTTGGTTTCCAATCCAACCTTGATCCTCAACTCAAGCCCCAGGAAAAAAAGAAACCCCAACTGGGAACTCCAATCCAATTACTGCCTAAAGATAACAGTTCTTTTAAAGGTTATCCCACCACCTTGACGTTAGAGTGGAAACCGGTTAAGGAAGCGGATTCGTATGATGTGGAGATTGACTGTTTGGGCTGCCGGCAAGCGGGTAAATGGGACAGCGATACCGGTAAGGTCTGGAAAATTGGCCCGGGAATATCTAAGCCCAAATACACCTTCATATTTGCAGGCAATTACCAGGGGCGTTGGAGGGTCAGGGCTTCAAAAGATTTTTTTAATAAAGGAAAATGGAGCCCATGGCGTCATTTTAAGTTCGACACCAGCGGCAGTAAGAAAACAGCGATACAGGCCTGCGGGATTGTATTGGAATCCCTTAGTAAAACAACGGGTGCGGCAGGGGACACTCTTAATATGTTCGGCGTTTGGGGGTCCACCCTGGAGCACAAAATACCCTGCCTGAAAATCAAAGACAAAGTCATCCCGTTACCTTTACGGATATGGAGTGAGAACATGATTAAAGTTAAGATACCGGAGGGATTGCCGCCAGGGAAGTATCAAGTGGGCGTTTATTGCCAACATCCCCAAAAGGGTCCCACCGATTCCAGTGGTTGGCTTGATTTTGAAATTATAAAAAAATAACCAATAGAGGCGCACTACAAGGGCTTCTAAAGAAATCCACCGCATCCAGCATTTACAACCAAATCGATGATCTACAACTTTAGTTGTATGAATTTTTAAAAAAATTTTCCACCCAAAAATACAACCTTTGGTGTATTGACA
>CP070627.1:5571506-5575575 GCA_020355945.1 Candidatus Aminicenantota bacterium
TCCGGGTACCAGCCGGAATGTTTGATCCAGCGGTCCAGGTAAAAGGTTTTACGGTTTATACGAAAACCATCTACTTCATCATCCGCGTCATTCTTTTTTTTTTGTTTAAATGCCAGGATTTCTTTTTTTAAATGGTCTGAGACTCTTTCATCTGCGTCCAGGTTTAGTATCCATTCATGGGAAGCTTTTTCAAGTGCGGTATTTTTTTGTGAGCCGTAATCGATGAATTTATTTTTATAGATTTTTGCATTGTATGCGGCGGCGATTTCGCAGGTTTTATCGGTAGAAAAGGAATCCAGCACGACGATTTCATCGGCGATATCGGTACAGCTTTTTAGGGCATCTTCGAGTCGGTCTTCTTCGTTTAGGGTAATGATAACAGCAGACAGTTTTTTCATTTTATTAAGATACCTTAATCGTGGGTTATTGTCAACTTTGGGGCTTCAACGTTCCATTATCCCAACATTCCATCATTCCATTAATCCAAAACAATTTTTTATTTGTACATTTGCTCCGAATGTATTATAATCTAACCTGATGCTAAGGAAAATTTTGAAAAGCAAAGAAAAAAGAGACACCGCCTTACTAATCGTAATGGCTGTCGTTACTATCCTCTTCCTACTCTATATCTTCATCCCCTCAAACTCAGGAAAAGAAAAAAACAAGACCCGGAAACCCATTGACCGAAAACAACAGAAAAAAATTGAAAAAAAACCACCCATCAAAGAAGAACCCCTGACAAAACTGGGAGATGAAGAAAAAAAACAACTCTGCGATGAATTAAACCGGAGACTCAAACAAGAACTCAAAGTGATTTCTCACAATATTATCACCTCAGATACACCCTTTGAAAACCTCTGGTTAAAAGGATTAAATGCAATCCTGGCTGAATTTAAAAGCGATATCTTAAACAAATTTTACAAGTTCAGTTTCTACGACCTGAACGATGTCGTCACATTGTCCTTTCCTTGCGAACCCGATGATCCCTTAAAATTCAATATCTTCCTGTCAATGTTTTTGATAAAACTGGAGGGAGAAGGAATCGCAAAAAAACTGCAAGAATTCTCCGGGAAAGAATTCGAAGAAATCATAAACATCAATCCCTACCAATTGATCAATAACGAAGTTCAAGAGGACTATCAATTGATCCCTGTTCTATTTTATTTTAACATGTTAATGAAACGGCTGCCCATCTACCCGGCGGAAGATAATACTCATTTCTTTAAAGAGAAGATCAAAACCCTCCGGGATTTAACAGCAGTCAAATACCTGGTTCAAACCAGGGAACTGTTACGTTTTTCCCAATCCACGGGGCAGTTTCGTTTGCAATGGGTAGAACATGATCCCATTGTGTCTGATGACAAAAAGGTCTATAGACATTTGAATTTCAAAACCTTTAACTTCCTGGGGCAAAAATACCTTATTTTCCCTGACCCGGAAACCCCTGACAATAATCTCTGGATAAAGGAGTTGTGTGAAGCCGATTCCAGGAGTATTGAACTGAAAGACCTCCGCATCATGAGCGAAGACCCCGCCCACCCGCTGACCATTAAAAAAATCTACTATACCTCTATTAACTCCCGGTTTGTGGTGGTTTTAAAGGAATATGTCTACAAACCGGTCCCTGTTGAATTGGGCGGTTTTTTGAATGCCATGGTGAAGAAACGAATGGCGGATTTCCACAAGAATCTCACCTGCATTGACTTTTTGAAGGGTGAAGATGAGGAAGGAAAAGAAATTTTTAAAAAACAGTTGAATCAATTCGGCATCTATTTGAAAGAAAATAAAATATCAGATTAAGGATTCATCAATAAGATTTCATCAATTTTGCGTTTGCCCATCCGTTTGACGGTCAATTGAATATCAGCAGCGGTTATGCTGGAACCCTCGTGGGGGAATTTGCCGAAGTGATAGATAAACATACCGGATATAGTGGTATAATCTTTTCTCTCCGGTAACTGGATATTGAGTTTTGCATTGACTTCTTCCACCGGCAGGCTGCCTTTCACAAGAAATTGATTTTCGCTGATTTGCCGGATGGGGCGGTAGCCGATTTCAATTTCTCCCAGGATTTCCCGGAAAATATCATTGAGGGTTAGAATACCAATGGTGGAGCCGTACTCATCAAGAACCACTGCCATGTTCAGCACCTGTTTTTTAAACTCCTTTAAAACATAAATGAGGGAGGAATATTCCGATATAAAGATGGGCTTTACAGCTAATGCCTGTAAACTCAACTTTTTCAATTCCCTGGTCACCAGGGCAGGGATGAGTTTACCGGCATGGACAATACCGGTGATATGATCCAGGTTTTTCCGAAAGATGGGGATTTTGGATAAATTTTTTTCCACGATGATCTTCATCAATTCATCCATACTGGCGGTCTCTTCCAGGGCCACGATATTCATCCGCGGGGTCATGATACTTTTTACATCTTTTTCTGCAGTATCTAGAATTTCATTTACCATACGCAGTGCTTCCGGGTGGTGCCTGAACAATTTGATCTCCGAGGATAAAAAGTGTTTGATCTCTTCAATGGTGAAATCCTTTTTCTCCACTGGCACGGCCCCTTTTTTAAAGAGGAGATTGGAAATAAAGGAGGTGGCTTTTACAAAAGGATAAAAGAAATAATTGAAGAACCGGATGGGATAGGCATAAAAATAAGACAATTTTTCACTGTAATGGAAGGCAAAAGATTTGGGAATGATTTCGGCAAAGAGCAGGATAATGATGGTGGTAGCCACGGTGGAGATCAGCAGGCTCCATTCCTCCTGGGCCGTGATTAACCGGGTGAATAAAACGGTTGATATGGATGCGGCCGCGATGTTGACAAAATTATTCCCAATCAAAATAGTGGAAAAAAACTCTTCCGGCTCTTTGAGTATCTGCTTTAGCAATACTGCTTTCTTCTTTTTTTTTTGGGCCTTAAGGTTCAGTTTGATCTTATCCAGGGATAACAGCGATGTCTCTGCCGAGGAAAAAAAAGCACTAAAAACCACCAATAGGATAAAAATGATAATATATAGTACCACCATTTTCTTGCTCCCGAGCCGGAATGTTGGGATAAGCGCCTATTTCCTGTGATAAATCTGGTAGACAATTTTGTACAATGAAGCCCCGATGCAGTCGTTCACCAGTTGCACATCTTTTGCCTTTTTAGGGAGTTTGAGTATTTTGGGTGCAAAATTCACGATTCCCAGCACTCCGAAACTCACCAGTTGGTCCAGCATTGCCTGGGCGGCGTGTTCCGGTACACTCAGTAGGGCGATCTTGATGTGCGGGTGTTCTTTCAAATAGTCCTCCAAATAATCCGTATGAAAGATTTTGACTTGTTCTCCTTTTATTTCAACCGCTGTGCCCACCAGTCCCGGTTTGATGTCGAACAGTGCTTTTACGTTGATATTCCTGACTTTAAACAGCTTATACTCTGAAAGCGCACGCCCCAAACGACCGGCACCAATAACAATCACCTCCGCTCCCCTGTCAATAGACAATATCCGTTTCAACTCTTTAAACAGCTTTTTTACCTGGTAACCTTTTTTCTGCTTGCCAATGGAAATACCCAGGTAGAAGAAATCTTGCCTTACCTGGTTGCAGGATACACCGGTTATTTCTTCCAATTTCTTGGAAGAGATATAGGAGTCGTCCGGGAGGTCCAGTTTTAATAGTGCTTCGTAATAAAATGATATTCGTTGAATAACTCTTAAACTTATTTTCTTCTTCATAGGCTGCCTCTTAATGGATAATAATCCTTTATTGTTTGCATTTAAACGTTAAATTATATCTTACAAAACTCCTGCCTTTATGTCAAGGGAAAAAATGTTAATTTAACAATTAATTATGATTTCAGGTGGGGAATCGTTGATCCAGGGTCTGGTTCCACTCTTCCAGGCGGGGTTGAATTTTGGTCATCAGTGTGGAGGTGTCGCCGGTAACGGCGATACTCTGAATCTTATCCCCTTTTTGGATGCGGTTTACCACCTCCTGGTCTTCCTGGCCGACCACTTCGCCGAAGACGGTGTGTTTTTGATCCAGCCAATCGGTGGGTACATGGGTAATAAAGAATTGG
>CP070627.1:5575675-5591242 GCA_020355945.1 Candidatus Aminicenantota bacterium
ACAAAGCAAAAAACCGCGTATATTCCCGCATCTCTCAGCTTTTACGACAGTTTCTCCTTAAAAGATGCCATTAAGCTCCATTCCACTTTCTTCAAGAATTTTAAATACCAGGAAATCGGTGGATACCGGTTTGATTTGAACCGGAAAATGGGTTCCCTTTCCCGTGGGGAAAAGACCCTGTTTTTTCTCTCTCTTTCACTTTCCACGTCGCCGGAATATATATTGATTGACGACGTTGTCCATTATTTAGACCCTCATCTGCGGGATATTTTTCTACAATCCATTTTGCAACTGATCGAGGAACAAAAACTGGGTTTGCTGATTGCCACCCAGTCTCCCCTGGATATCGAGGGAATCATCGACCGGGTGATTGTACTGGACAGGGGAAAAACCGTACTGGATGAAAGCGTGGAGACCCTGAAACAGACGTTTGTCAAGATTTACAGCAGGGAAGAACCCGAAAACCTCCCGGTGGTGTTTAAAAAGGAGTATGATGGAATGAAAGAGCTGTATATATATCCTTTTCAAAGCGATTTAATGATTGAAAAAAATATCCTTCACCTGGATTTGTCGGAAATTTTAAGGGCCTATATCGGAGGTGAATATGATCGCCATTGAGTTCAAACGAGTTTTACAGGAAAGTATCATTATTTTCCTGGTACTGGTTGGCCTCCTGGTGGGAATATTAACCACTGATAAAGATGTCTATCTTGCGCCGGTATTTGAAATTTTCTTGCTGTTGTACGCCTCCTTTACCGGGTGGTCCATATTTGACAGGGAGAGGAATGAAGGAGCCATGGAATACCTGTTGTCGCTGCCGGTTTCAAGGATACGGCTCTTACTCATTAAATTGATGCCCCGCCTGGTGAGTATGGGATTAATGTTGGTGTTTTATATGTTTTTGCACAGTCGGTTTGAATTTCCCTCCCAGTTGCCGGTCCTTGACTTTTCAATTTTTTATATCACCTTTTTCCTGGTTTCTCTGTCCTTTTCCCTCAGTTTAAAGAGCTTTATTAGCGCTTTTTTTCTCACCGGTCTCCTCTCCGGTGGTCTTACCCTGTTTAACCACCTCCTGGCCATCGGCAAATCCGATTCGGCGATTTACCTTCAAGCCAATGTCTCGCTGCTTATCTTCCCGGTGTTGTTTTTTGTTATGTTTCATTTCTATGATGTCAAACCGGCTTTCTCGTTTAACATAAAATTTGCCGGCCTGGGAATTGGTTTTTGCATTCTTATCATTGGTATTACCTATTTTTTCGTTGGTGCAACCTGGTGCCACTACTTTTTAACCGACAGCGGGGATATCTTCAGGTTTTCCCCCGGGCAGAGCCAGTTGATTAACAAAGAACAAAAAATCATTAAACGGTTTCCCGGGCACCAGGTTCCGCTGCTGCAACAAGGCAGTTCCTTATATGTGAAAAAAAGCAAAGGACATACTTTCCCTGAAACAATCAATATTTTAAACCTGGAAACCGGTGAATCGGAGTTATTGTATCAACCGGACAAAGGCTGGGTGGTGATGTTTGATTCTTTTGAAAGCACCGGCATTATCCGGGGAGAACATTTTTATGTGCTCCTGGGAAATTTTGAAGAAAAAAAGTACAAAATCGTTGAAATGGCAAACGGAAAGTTCAACGAAACACCCATAACCGGTAATTTTAATTTTGATAAAGATAAAAAATCCTTTCTTTCTATGTCCCTGGTTGATGTATCGGCGGATCGCCTTCGATTTATTATTACCTGGGAGGAAACCCTCTACCGTGTAGATAAGACAGGAAACAGCCAGGCGCTTCTCGAGGCAGAATTCCTATCCCTTTGGAACAACCGGTTGTTGGTGTTTAATAAAACCGGTATGACCCTTTTTGAGATTCCAGGACAGGGAGAACTCAAGCCAATATTTACGAAAAAAGGTAATATCAAGAAGGTACGACGGAGATTCGCATCGATTTATTCAAGAAAAGTATTGGTTCGGGATCAAGAACAGGGAAAATACTTTATTTTCAGCCTGGAAGATAATAACTTTGAAGAAATCCCTATGCCTTACCACCCCTATTTTTACCTGGAGAAGGGGAACCGGTTTATTATTGTATGGGCCAGCGGGGATGAGATTTCCGTTGGAGAAATCAAGGATGGCAAATTAGTGATGAAGAAAGAATGGGTGACCCCTATTCCCATCAGGGGCATACGGATCATCCGGGTTTATAATCCCGGTGTGGTTATATACAACCCTAAGGAGTTTGAAACGTATTGGTTTGAGTGGTAAAAGACATTAAAGTTTAATTTAAAACAATGGAGTTATAAAAATGCACAATAGGAGGTTTAATAAAATTTGGGTAGGGTGAATATAAAGTATAGAGGAGTTAATAAATATAAAAAGGATTGCAAACCAATTACAATGGAACAAAGGAGGCTTGAATGCAAAAGAAGTTGCCAACGTTTGGAAGCCGGGATGTTTGGCGGGGAGTTATTCTCCCCGCCTCGTCTTTTAATTAAGCCTCGAAGGTCACAGAGGTGAAACATTGGTGAAATATGAAAGAAAATGAAAAAAGCCACAAAGATACACAAAAAAATAAAAGGAGGTAATTATGATTAAACGAATGATTTTCCTGGTTTTGGTGTTGTTATTAAGTATGCTTTTAACAACAGCCACTTCCTGGGCAGGAACCGGATCAAAGGTCGCCGGTATTCACCAGGCAGCGTTGCAGGGTGACCTGGCAAAAGTAAAAGTCCTTTTAAAAAAGGATGCCAACCTGCTCAATGCAGATGATGGGAATAATAAAAAGCCGCTGCATTGGGCAGCCGAAAAAGGTCACCTGGAAGTGGTGGAATTCCTCATTAGCAAGGGAGCTGATGTGAATGTTAAAAATGTGGAAGATGAAACGCCCCTTCATTATGCATCCGGCTATGGCCACAAGGATGTAGTGAAATTATTGGTATCCAAAGGTGCGGCTGTCAATGAGAAGACAAAACGAGGTAATACACCATTGAGTTACGCGGCGATGCGAAACCAGGTGGATATCATCAAATTCTTGATAGCAAAAGGTGCTGATGTGACAGTCACCACACAAAATGGTTTTACCCTACTGCACCACTCTGCCTGGGAAGGCTCAAAAGAAATGATTGAAATGCTCATTAGCAAGGGCATCCCTGCAGATGCCCAAACCGATTTTGGCCGTACACCTTTGCAAATGGCAGTGTTGGCTGGAAACCTGGAAGCGGCAAAAGTCCTGGTTGCCAAAGGCGCGGATGTGAACCACAAAGGTGAAGAAGACTGGCCGCCCCTGTACCTGGCTGTCAAACGGGGACATAAAAACCTGGTGCCCCTGCTGCTGGAATCCGGTGCCTCAGTAGATGTAAAACAAGAAAAGACTCAGCAAACTCCCCTTCACCTGGCGGCAATGAATGGGTATGGGGAGATAGCCGCCATGCTCTTAGACAAAGGTGCAGACCCCAATGCTAAAGATGTCAAAGACCGCACCCCTCTCTACTATGCCTGCCGCTATGGAAACAAAAAAGCAGCAAAAACACTTATTTCAAAAGGGGCCGAATGGAACGAAGAAACCAAAAAGGAAAAGATGATGAAAAATTTCGGTTTCTCACCCCTGCTGGAAAAGGAATTTAAACCCGGAAGCGCTTTGACCTGGTACCTGGGACAAAGTGGTTGGGCCATTAAAACCGGGAATCACCTGCTGGTATTTGATTACTTTAAACATGATACCCCGCCAGACACCCCACTGCTGGTCAACGGCAACATCAACCCGGAAGAGATCAAAGGCCTCAACGTCACCGTATTTGTCTCTCATTCCCATGGAGACCATTACACCCCTGCTATATTCGATTGGAAAAAAGATGTGAAAAATATCACTTACGTGATGGGTTTCAAACCCGAGAAGCAGTCCGGGTATATTTACATGGGGCCCAGGGAAACCAAAACCATTAACGGTATGGAAATCACCACCATTGAATCCAATGACAGCGGTGTGGCTTTCTTTGTAAAAGTGGATGGTGTCAGTATATTCCACTCCGGGGACCATGCCAATCGCAAACAGGATTTCAGTGGACCTTTTAAAAAGGAAATCGATTTTCTGGCAGAAAAGGGTTTAAAGCCGGATATCTTTTTTGCGCCGGTCAGTGGTTGTGGATTTGGTGATTTGGAGGCGGTAAAAAAGGGTGTATTTTACACGATTAAAAAACTCTCTCCCAATGTGATGGTCCCCATGCATGCCGGCGGAAGTGAGGATAGGTATGTGAAATTTGCCAAAGAAACCAAAACAGCAGGATTTGATACGTCGATATGTTGTGCCGGGCATAATGGGGATTGGTTTTTTGTCAACCAGGGCAGTGTAAAAAAAGCAAGAACCTATGTATTCAAAAAAGGGGTTGAGAAGAAGGAAAAAACCTGTAAAGGTAAAAGTAAAACCCATGTAAAAGGAAAAGAATACAGCAACCTCTGATGTTAGATTCAGCAGCATGATTGTCCGTGAATCGGCGGAACCAGGGCCTGTCCCGGAATCCAGGCCCTGGTTCCTGTTTTATGACTTCTCTTGTTTAAACGATACTTTCCTTTTTTTAGCCAGGCGGGTGAGAAAAAAGATAGCACTATCTAGCGAAAGTTTAAAGTGTTTAGCGATCTGTTCCGGGTCTGCCTTGCCCTCTTTTTCAACAAATTGTAGTATTTCTTCTTCTACTTGTTGAGCCCATTCCTCGAACAATCCCCTGATCTCCGGTGTTGCAAATTTCGCTGTCTCTACACTTTCACTCATCGAAGACATGAATTTTTTACACAAATCCCAGGGCATTTCGCTCTTTTCTTCGGAATCTTCATCGCAGCACATATGTTTGGCCATCATCCCCATCATTCTTCCGGGTCCTCCTCCCATCATCATTTTCATCATGCCCATCGGACCTTCTTTCATCATGGTTTCTATCATATCGGGCATCATATTTTTCATGGTCTTCTGCTTTTCTTCAGCGGTCATGCTGCTGAAGAATTTTTTCATCATTTTCTCCATCATTTCCTGCTTTGACTCCCGGCTCATCTCAGAGAAAAATTTTTCCATTAATTCCTTCATCAACTTCTCTTTATCCTGGGAGGACATTTTATCCATCATATCATTGATCATTTTTTCATTTAGTCCCATAGGTTACCTCCTTTTTTATATTTTTTATATCTGTACTATTTTCCTTTTTTTCTTCTTTTGTTGGGAAAATGTATTTTCCAAAAAGGGGGACAGTGAAACATCGGTTCATGAATATCTTCGGCATTCACTGTTTTGGCAAGGTCCAGGAGAATACCCAATGCATGCAAAAGTCTTTTTTCTTTTAACTGATAACGAATGAAAGGCCCTTGACGTTTGGCTTCCAGGAGGTTGGCATTTTTTAGGATGCGCAAATGGTGGGAAACCAGGGGTTGTGACAGTCCGGTGGCTTCGACCACTTGAGAAACGGAACGTTCATGCTCACCGATGAATTTGATGATCCGCAGACGATTCACATCTGCCAGTGTTTGCAGGCAAAATTGCAATCTTTTGGCATCATCCATATAAGCACCTCTTTATATAAGCAATCATTTATATAAACGTACATTTATATTATAATTAAAAAATCGATTTTGTCAACTGTTTTTTTGAAAATTTTTTATTTTTTTAATGTTCATTGTGATTCCCATCGGGATTCTATAATACAAAAATGAAAAAGGTAAAAAAAAAAAAAGGTGACAGGCAAGAATTGCCATCCTTGAAATTGAGGAACGAAATATTAGGGGCTATTTCAAGGAAGAACTCTCTTAAATCCAGTTCTAATTGCTTTAACCAATTTTTACCCCTTATTTCCTCACATTTCCTTTAGGCGCGAAGGTCAAACGCTGAATTTCGAATTTTGATTTTTATTTTAGATTATGGTAACATATTTTATGCTCTCAATGAAAAAGAATTTCGATGAGATTGGTTATTGGTCTGAAATAAAGTTGGATATAGTCAAAGACTATGCCAAAGCTTATTCCACTATAATGAGTAGTGAGAAGCAAAAAAGCTTTTACCATATATATATTGATGGATTTTCCGGTGCCGGGAAACATTTTTCGAAAACTTCCAAAGATTTTGTACCTGGCAGCCCTCTTAATGCTTTGCTTATTACACCTCCATTTAGAGAATTTCACCTAATCGACCTCGATGGGGACAAAATTGGAGAGCTTAAAAAAATTGTAGGGGAGAGACAAGATGTCAATATCTATAAAGGTGACTGTAATGAGATTCTTTTAAAAGATATCTTTCCTGAAGTCCGATATGAAGACTATCGCCGAGGTTTATGCCTCCTTGACCCTTATGGATTACATCTCAATTGGGAGGTGATACGAACTGCCGGTCAACTTCGCACAATTGATATGTTTTTAAACTTTCCTATTATGGATATGAATCGAAATACACTATGGAGGCAGCAGGAAAAAGTAAGTCAGAAAAATATCGAGCGAATGAACTGCTTCTGGGGTGATGAATCATGGAGGGGAGTTGCATATCGAAAACAGCGTACCCTCTTTGGATATGAGGAAGAGAAAACTTCAAATGAAGATATTGCGAAAGCCTTTCAAGAAAGACTAAAAAAGGTAGCTGGATTTTTAAAAGTTCCTTCGCCTTTACCAATGTATAATAGCAAAGGTGCTGTTGTATATTATCTTTTTTTTGCTTCTCAGAAACCGGTTGCTCAAAAGATTGTAACCGACATTTTTAAGAAGTACAGAGGTCGTGGGAGTTAGTCATGGCGTTAAATTCTAAAATAGAGTGGACAGAAACCACCTGGAATCCAATAACAGGGTGTACCAAAATAAGTACTGGCTGTAAAAATTGCTATGCCGAACGAATGGCTTTACGTTTGCAAGCCATGGGTAATTCCAATTATATCAATGGCTTTAAACCTACAACCCATGAACATATTTTAGATAAACCACTACATTGGAAAAAGCCACAAATGGTATTTGTAAACTCTATGAGTGATTTATTTCACGAAGAAGTTCCACTGGATTTCATCCTCAAAGTATTTGATGTAATGCGTGAGGCATCCTGGCATACTTTCCAGGTTTTAACAAAACGTTCGAAACGTTTAATGGAGTTAGATAATCGGATTAATTGGCCATCAAATGTTTGGATGGGAGTAAGTGTGGAGAGTGAAGCATATAAGTATAGAATTAGTCATCTACGCAAAACTCATGCAGAGGTAAAATTTTTGTCAATTGAGCCGTTACTTGGACCTTTAGGCAAACTGGATATGTATAACATTGACTGGGTTATTGTCGGTGGTGAATCCGGACCTAAAGCAAGAATTATGGAAGAAGCATGGGTGATTGATATTCGAGATCAATGTATCGCTTCGGAGATACCTTTCTTTTTTAAACAATGGGGTGGTGTTGTAAAAAAAAGAACAGGTCGCTGTCTTGAAGGGAATTACTGGAATCAATTACCTGCTCAAAGTAATTTATATGGATAAAAGCGTTGGATAAAATCAGGATGATGCTTTTGCAATAAGTTTCTCCAGTAATAAACGCTCCTCTTCCCGAACAACGCCATTAATTTGCATTCCCTGGCACTGCATGGCGATTTTGAGTTCCAACGGATCACATTTTAATTCTCCCTTTTGGTTAATCGTGATCAGACTGAGTTTTTTATCAAATCCACCGAAGATAATTCTCTCTTCATCTATAAAAGCAATATCTTTGATCGTCTTTTCATGGAATTTTTCTTTAAATAATAAGCTGGCTTCCCATTCATCGAGATTTATATCCCATATTTGAATTGCCCCGTTTTTTTGTCCCACACCACAACGATATTGTCCGGGCAAATGTCTACACCGGTGAGTGTTTAAACAAGTAATATATTCCCCTTCTTGTAATTGTACCGGAAGGTTTTCACGCTTTTTTGAAGAAATATCAATCAACTGGATCCCTGTTTTTTCATCATAGATAATAAAAGCTTTATCGTCCAGGTGATCGTAATGAATAGATAAAGGGATGCCAATTGATTTGATGATTTCTTGTTTTTTTAAATGGACTAGATGGAGTATATTTTGACTATCTTTCACTTCCAGGAGCAGCAGGGCATCGAGGGATGCTTTTATTAATTTCACGTCGGATTTTATATCAAATATTGACTTTCTCAGCAGCTCGTTATTCTCATTATCATAGTAAGCCAGGTATTGACCAGCCAGTATTGTCATGTCATTTCCAGGTAGAGCTATTAATTTAATGTTTCTTAATTTTTTGTCTTTATAGAGAATTTTGGAATATGGTGTAGGAACCCGTTCATAAATCCATTCACGAATGACTCCATCGCTGTATGAAACATAAACGTTTCTCCCGGGAGATACCCCAATTGATTCTATTTCGGAAGTCTCTTCCAGGCGAACTCCGGTGAGGTTGCAATTGGAAAAAATGGAATTTTTAAAATTGACATTATCTAAATTGACATATTGCAAAGAGGTATTGGAGAAGTCTTTCCCTGACAGGTCTGCTTCTGACAGGTTTGCCCCATCAAATATTAAGTTTGACCAATCTGTCCCTGGCAAAGAACCTTTGTACCGGTAAAGCAGGTTAACCGCATTACATCCCAAATACCCTATATTTAGCTTTTCCATATTATTAAGGTTTTTTGTGGTTCGGATCAAATTTAAAAGGTTTTCTTCGTATTCAAAGTCATCTTTTTTCATTAATTCGCTGGCAAAGAAAACGATTTCATGGTTTAGCGAATAGTTCTTTAAAAACTCTCTGGCTTCCTTTAAATTGTTCTTCAACATTTTACATACACCGCGTGCCACAAAGTATTCTCTCATTGAACGATGGCAAAAATCCACCGGCCACTTTTTCGATTCGGATTCCTCATTGGGTTTGATGCGTCGCAGCAGGGAGCGCACTGCAATACGTGCGGTTTCATCTTCACTGGTGGTCTCAT
Organism: Candidatus Aminicenantota bacterium; assembly: GCA_020355945.1. The sequence goes on from CP070627.1 coordinate 5,584,612, forward strand.
CGTCAACCGTCATGGTCCACAGGCGTTTTCTTAACTCCAGGGGGCCTTTAAATTCAGACAAATAAACGTATTCTTCATTGGATTGATGAAGCCTGACAGCTATCTCTTCGAGTATTTCCATCATATTTTTAATAACTGCTGTTGGCGGTGTTTCCAATTTTTCGTCTTCAAGTAGTTCATCTTTACGTTCCAGGGATTTTTTTGTATAGGTTTCATACAGGATCAACTCATTCAAATTTTCTTCCGGGAGTTCTTTTAAAGAAGCCTTCACCATTTCCAAATACAATGGTTTTGATGCCAGACCGATGGGGTCATGATAATTTCTCAGCTTTTTAAATTTTTCTTCGGAATCTATTTCTTGTGCATATTTGTTTAAGTGGTCTTCGGTGGTTTTCCTGTCGATAGGAGACAGGTGAAGCAGTTGAGGATTCCCGATTCTCTGGATCAATCGATCCTTGTCTTGTTGATTTTCAAAAAAATGTTTACGAGATGTTATTAATAATTTTACATCAAAGAATTCATTATTATAACATTCAATTAGCTCATTGATATTCCTGAATACTGTTTTATGATCCAGTTTTTTTGAAATTTCATCAAAACCATCAAATATGGCCAGGATCCTGTATTTTTTCAATTTCAGGGTGTTCCATCCGTCAATATCGGCACCGAATTCTTCTAATCTCCTGCGCACAAAATCTCGACTGTTTTTAACAGTCTCAAGTCCAAAATCTTTTAGTGAAAACCGTATCGGGATCCAGCCTGTGGATGGTGATTCCAGGAATTTTTCAATAAGCTTCCTGGCCAGGAGATATGTAAAAACGGTTTTGCCATCTCCAAATTCCCCCAACAGGATAAGGCTTGGATCCGTATTCACAGGTTTCTCCAGCCAATCTAAGACTTTTTCTTCTAATGTTTGGGCGAGTTCTGCTCCGGATTCATCCTTGCACTTTAATGCCACATGATGTTGATAAAGATTTTCCAAATCACTTGAATCTCCATGTAATCTTAATTTAAGGGGATTACGCAGGTAATCCATCCATCCTTTGGAAAGTCGAAGAGGTGGTTCCAATTGACGTTTCCAAAATTCAATGTTTTCCCTTTTTTGTTTTTCATCCCAATCTTTCGGGTGTGCTTTTCCTTTGGGGGGTTCAAAAAATTTATCGTAGATTCCAGGGTTTACAGCGAAAAAATTGGCAATTTTGGTTTCCGGTGTCCAGAGATGGACATTAAATGGGTATTCACCCACCTTTTCCCACAGCTTTAAAATGCGATTCAGTTCATTGGTTGCATTGGTACGTGGGCTGATAAGTATCCAATGGTCCACATCGGAAAAATAACTGTCTGCTTTCACGGCATCCAATTTTCCCGCGATATCTTCTAATTTTATATTATCCGTATAATTTTTACACTCTATCAGCAGCTTAAGTTTCCTGTTACCTTTTAGCTCACAAATAAATTCCAGGTCATAGCCAAATTGAAGACCACCTTTTTGCCGCCTTTCCTTTAAAAGGAAGATATCGCAGGATTTTTTGCATTCCTTAAAAAAATCCTGGAATAAAGTCATTATCGCTTGTTCTAACTCTTTACCCTTTTGTCCTGATGTTTTATCTTCTTGTTCGTCTTTAATATCTGGTATTTCATCGGCCTCTTGTGTGATCCCGGTATATTCTTCATCAATATTTTTGAGTTCGAATTTGTTACGGGAAGAGAGAGTTTGCCATACCTGTCGTCTCCATTCGATTTGCCCTATTTCCCGTTTCCAGTTTTTTTCCTCATCATTGGATGTCTTATCCAGGTTGTAAAGAAAACCGAATTCTTCTTGTAGGCGCTGCTTTAATTCTGGATGCAACTCGATTGCCTTTAAAAGGCATCTTTTTCCGTCAAAATATCGTTTTTTTGATATATTCTCACGTGCCTCTTCTTCATTTAGTTTTATTTCTTTGTTTATAGATGAGATAATATATTTATTTGTTGATGAACCGTAATATTTATCGATAGTTTCTATAATAGAAATTTCAGGTGCAATCACTGCCTGGATTCTTAAATTGATACTGAAGCGAATCTCCTCTTGTACAAATAGATTCGACGGGTCCGCCATTGCAAGAGTAAGAATGGTACCAATCCTATGAACCGGCATCACCAAATGCTTTCGAGCTATTGCAGGTTCTATCAATTCCAACACTTTTTCGTCGATATCGAATTTTGACAGCCTGATTGAAGGATAACCGAATTGATTACTCAGGGCTAGTGCGACCTCTTCTTCTGTTGCATATCCTAATCGAATAAGAAGACTTCCCGATTTTCCCAGTTCTTTCTTCTGCACCTCCAACGCATGTTGAAGTTGTTCTTTAGTTATTGCATTTTTCTCCATTAAAAGTTCACCAATTTTTTTTGCCATTTACTTAAATCTCCCTATTTAAGCAAACATTATTAATCATAGAAATATTTTAAAGGAAAAATGAACATATTTCAATCAAAGGGAGCAATTTTTTATTCGCTTTTTCTTTCCCTTGCACTGAAAATGTGTTAATTCATTAAGCCTTTGATTTCTTCTTCGGTGAGTTCCGTGCACTTGATAATGGTTTCGATAGGGAAATCTTCATTTAACATTCGTCTGGCTGTCTCAAATTTTTCCTTTTTCACACCTTTTTTTTCTCCTTTTTTTTCTCCTATTCTTTCTCCTATTTTTTTTCCTTTTTTTTCTCCTATTCTTTCCCAACTGGTTACGTATGGCATTTTATTTTCCTCCTCAAATTTGATGATTTTAATGCTGCTTGCCGGGTTTGTTTCTTCTTCGCACTCATGCTATTAATAATACATTAAAAAGGAGCAAATTTCAATTTTTATCTTGCAGAAGCCGACTCTGTTTTTATCGGAAGTTTACAAATTTACAAGCACCGTGCACAGTAAGGTTGCAATAAGTTTCTCCGGTTTTCTCTCAGAAGTTATAAAAGTATTATGTTCTTGCCTTCGGCGACCAGGGGGCGCTTTTTGAAAAAACTGCCCCCTGGACCCCCACAAAAACTTTTACCCTTTGCTGCTTAGTTTTATTTCTAATTTCATTGTCACCCGCACCGCTTTTCGTTTGGGTGTTGCCGGAAGAAAAATCTCCCGGGTAAATTCCTCTTCAGCCACTGATTTATTACCTTTTACCTCGATAGGCAGCTCAAAATATTCCTTTTGCGGATTGGATAACTCTGTTACCCGAGTAAAAAACCATTCACCATTCATCAAGGGAAATTCCAGGGTGCCTGGAATGGGTAAAGGCGCATGCTCTCCAATAATGACATAATACCCTTTGGCTTTAAGTTTATAATCATATCCCGGTTTCTCAACCTTTATCTCCATTTTATCAGCCTTAGCTTTTCCTTCCAGGTAAATCAGTACTGTCTTACGGGAAACCGGGGGGAGAGCACTTCTACAAAATGCAAGGGTAAAAGAAGCAGGAAGGGCAAAAGGCACCATGGTTATACTGCAGCCTATGTCTTTGGCTTTGCCATTGAGTTCTCCTTTGAGATAAACCGCCGGGTCATGGGGTTTGCGCTTCTGGAAAATCAACTCCATTTTCCCTGTCAATTTATAAGTCATGGTAAAAAACGGGGCACCTTTATGAAGAAGTTCCAACTTATAATCTCCTTCTATTTCCCCTTTATACAGTGTACAGAATTTGGCCATTAGTTCTTCAAACATGGCTTTGGATAGGCTGGTAAAGGTGGCGACAGCAAAATTTAAGATGCCAATGACAGAAGCGCCCATCACTGCAGCGCCGATAATATTACATACCGTACCGATGGTCTGTGCGGTTACAAAATCCAGGCCCTGGGTTCCTTTGGCTACTAATAAGTTAAGTGCGATCTCTTCTAATGCCGTGCCTACAAAATTGGTAATAAAATTCAGCCGGTTAAAAAGGTCGGCAGACACCTTCCATTCATGGCACCACTGGGTCTCTTGTTTGCTCTTCTCAAAAAGAGATTCCAGGTGTACCATCTCTGCTTTGATTTGCGTTGATGTTTGCACTGCTTTGGCTGCCACTTTCCTCAACGCTGCTTGTGCTGCCGGGGGAATCGCGGCGGCATTTGCTTGCAAAGCATCCTCCATCTGCTTTACAGCCGTATCAAGCGTTGTATAAAGTCGAGCCAGTGTTTCCAGCTTGTTGATAAGCTCCTCAGCCTCGGTTATCATTGTATCCTTCCCGGGAAATGCAGGATAATTGGCCAGTTGATTTTTTAAATATCTGGAAGAATCCAGTGAGATTTGATCGACAGCATCCAGGTCTTTTACCAAAGGTACCATAAAAACAACAGCAGAAACAGTAAAGGTGTCTTTGTCATTCTGAGACGTACCATCTTTCCATACGGTAACCTCCCATTCACCGACTTCATCGGTCTCGTTGAACAAAAAATCATATTCACCATTGGTATTGGCTTGAACACGTCGGGTAATGGTTTTCCCGGATTGAGGGGTGAGGAATTCCAACCGCGCATAAGTGGTACCCCTGGGTTTTGGTTTGACAAACCCATATATACGAACTTCACTGCCCAGGTAACACTGGTCAGGTTCGATGTATACCTCTACATCCTGGGCCATGCCAATGTTTATTTGTGAAAGGACCAGCAGCCCAAAAATTACAATTTTTAAGAGCATTAAATGGTTTTTGGGTTTCATGAGTCACCTTTCGTTTTATCCATTCCTATTTTTACCGTGCCATCGTATTGATCGTCCACCTTGATTTTTAAAGTGGTGGGAATGAGTTGACCTTTAGAGAAGGCTTCGGCGGCAGATCCTGCGGTTTTAGCCGGGATAAAAAGAAGCCCGGTGGTATCATTTCCTGAAAAGGTCCAACCGTGTTCCGGAAGTTTTTCAATAAAAAACCATTCTACCTCTTTAACAGGAGCCACTGCTTTAAATTTAACTATATGATCGATGCCAGCTTTAAGCGTATAAAAGCGCACACTGCCAGGGAACCGGGGGATACCTTCAATATCTTCCCCGGCTATTTCCCTGGAGGGAATCGGAAAGGTTACCACGATTTCCAGGGGGATTTTTATTTTTCGAGCCTTTTCAGGGATAGGCCAGCGGCCAACTGCTTTTACATGAATCCTCACCTTAACCGCACCTTTTTGAAAAAGGAGTTTTCTGCCTATTCCATGCCATTCTTCGTCAAGCAGCCTCCAATCCTTTTGCTTCATTTCCGCCAGGTAATAATCAGCCATTTTTATGGCCTCTTTCATCGGGGCATCTTTCTTTTCAAAATCAAGGGTGATAATCTCCTCTCCTCTAAAATCTACCGGCGCCTTTCTCTCCGATGTCTTTTGCAGACCGGGATAGAGAGGGATATCTTTTTCCACATCGATGAAAGTCAGCAATTTTTTGGTACCGGGAGGGATATTCTTTTCCGGGGTGATACGGTAATTTTCGCTCTTTCCTTTATCAGCAGAACCCGCTGTCCTTCCTACCCCGATTTCCACGATTCCTTCTTTTTCCTGGATTCGCAGCGAAAGGGTGGTGGGGATCATTTTTTTCACCAATTGCAGTGGTTTGCCTTTTGCCAATTCTTTATCGCCGGCAGACAGTTCCTGGGGTGATTGTATGCCTCCTTTTATATAATTTAGTGTCGCCGAACCTTTGGAAGCTTTCCAGCCATATTTGGGAATTTCTTTTTCAAAGAACGCTTTAACTTTGGTTAAAGGTGCCACCACCAGGTATTTTTCACCAAAATCACCCAACAGGTTCATCCATCTCACCCGGATGCTCCCGGGGTAACGGGGAACATCACCAGGGTCCATGCCGATTACATCTTCAAAGGGGATCAATCGTTTCAGTTTAAATTTCAGAAAGATATAAGGTTTCATCCTCCCTTTGATGGCTTTGGAAGAAGGCGAAACGTTTACTTTTACTTCATTGATGACATCTTTTTTAAATATAAACTCACCACCTCTTCGCTGCCAGTTTTCTTTTTTAAGGGTCCAGCCGTTTTCTTTCATCATGCTCACACAGGTGGTAGCAAAATAGGTACCCTTTGCACTTATTTCCTGGAATTTAATTCCTTCGGGAAGAAAAATCCAAAATTCCGCATGAAGATTTTCCGGACCTTTGTACTGAGAATGTTTTAGTTCACTGCCTGGTAAGCGAGGGATATCGTCTAAAGTGAGCGCAGACCCCATCGATGTTAAAGGGGAAAAGGCCACCAAAACAAGCATTACCAATATTTTTCCTCCTAACCGTTTAAAAAATTTAAAATCTTTCATAGCCACCTCCGTTAAATCAAACCTATTCGTGTTTTAATTTAATTATAGAGGAAATAGTTTGGGTTTTCAATGAATAAATTTTTTTTCAGTTTATTTTCCCGTCAACAGCCATTTCCAGAGAGGGATAAAATGAACCTTTATGTTGTCTATTATTTCTTCAGCCTCGTGGTACCAGGTGATGACGGTTAATCGTTTCGCGTACAATACCCTGGCGGTTTCAAGGCCCATGGGAACCTCTCTTTCCCTGATTCCATCCGCATCATAAGTCACCTGGATGACCTCTGATATCTTTCGATTTTCTTTGATCACAAAGTCGATTTCGATCCTTTCTCTCAGCAGATAATAATAAAATTCGTATCCCCTGCGTTTCAACTCAACAGCCA
>CP070627.1:5591342-5595911 GCA_020355945.1 Candidatus Aminicenantota bacterium
GGGGGGCGCTTTTTGAAAAAACTGCCCCCGTGACGCATCTGGACCCCCCCGCAAAAACTTTTGATTATAATTCCATTCATCTGTGATCTGTCTTCTGTCTTCTGCCATCTACCTACTACTTACTACCTACTACCTATACTACCTACTACTCTTCACCGGGCTGGCCAGGAGAATTTTTTCTCCTTGTTTCAGGCCGTTAGTGATAACGGTACGGGTAAGGCTGCGGGCACCAATTTCTACCGGACGTTTTTCTGTGCCGGAAGAATGTTTTACCTGGACAAAAGCATTACCATTATCAAAAAAAAGTGCCTGGTTGGGGACCGCAATCACGTTTTCCTGTTTTTGGACAAAAATAAGGCCTTTCACTTGATTCCCGGGTTTCATGACTCCCGGATCGGTTTTATCCAGGGTGACCTTAACTTCGAAATATTTCAACGGGCTCTCCCATTCGATGGATTTGGCAATTTTATCAACAGTAGTGACCTTACCGGTATAAACAACAGAAGGTGAGGCATCCAGGACAATGGACGCCGGCAGGTCTTCTTTTAAGCCGCTGGCCTCGGACTCCAGCACATATATTTTAGCTTCCAATTGGGTCAAATCCGGGAGTTCCCCCAGTTTCTGCCCCCTATATATGTCGGACCCCACACGCGGTTCTTCTCCTGCCCGGTTTCTCCGGTAGATAAACAATCCATCATGGGGTGCTTTGATTTCCAATGAATTTAAAGCTTCCTGGTATTGCTGCAATCTTACCTGGCATGTGCGTTTTTTTAATTGCAGCAGTTGCAATTCCGCCCGGGCTTTTTCTTCCAGTTTTGTTTTCTTTTGTTCATAATGCCGGGTCCTGGTGGTTAAATATTCCAGGTCAATGGCATCTTCAATAATTTTATTTTGGGAATAGAGGGTTTCATCTTTTGCTCCATAGATGTCTGCCATGTCCTTTTCAATTTCAGTGATATTCAACTGTCCCTGGAGATCATTTTTTTCTTTTCCCAATTCTTTCTTTTTCTTTTGGATTTCCAGGTTTAGCTTTGAAATACTGAACTCTTCTGCCTGGATACGTTCGTTATACCAATTGGCATCCAGTCGGACCACGGTTTCCCCTTTTTTTACATAGGAGTTTTCCGGTGCCAACCAGGCCAATGTTTGCCTTCCCCGCAGTTGGGGCGGCACGGAAATCGGGGTAGCTTTCACCGCCTGTAATTGCCCAAAAGCAGGTATCACAATTTCAAACACGCCTTTGCGCACAGTCATAAAAGCCAAACGGCTTTCATCCTCACTCCCGCACCCCAAGAGGATTACCATTAAAACCAACAAAAGGAATTGGTAAAACTTTTTATTATTTTCATATTTTTCGTGTGTGTTTGTTTTCATGATTTACTGTCCTATGATTACCCGGTCATTTTCTTTAAGCCCGGCCAGTACCTCTACCATCCCGCCGGAACCTACCCCCAGGGTAACAGGCACCATTTTTTTGCCAAAAAAACTTTTTTTGCGCACAAAGAGACCTTCCTCATGATAAATGATGGCAGATTCCGGCACCTGGAGGATATTTTCTTTGCATGAGACAATAATATCGACACCTGCAGCCATCCCGGGCCGCATCAGCTCAGGGTCCGGGTTCAAGATATCAATAGTGACATCAAAGACAATGGTGGGTTGGTCATAAGATTTGGTACGAAAAATACGGCCCAATGATTTTACTTTGCCTTTAAACACCCTGTCCGGGTTGGAATCCAGGCGGATTTCCACGGGCAGACCTTCTTTTACTTTCCCGGCTTCGGGTTCGGGGATCACTGCCGCCACTTGCATCTGGCTGAGGTCAGATATTTCCAGTATCTTAGACCCTACCCAACAGCGGTCACCCACGTTTTTTTTCCTGCCTGTCCAGTCAGCCGCATACACCAATATCCCTGGTTTGGGCGCCTTAACGTTTAATTTCTCAATCGCCTGCCGGTACTCACTTACCTGGCTTTCCAGCTCTTTAATCTTGCTTTCCTGGGTATAGAGCAAGGTTTTCATTCGTTGGCTTTGATTCTTCACCCGGCTGCGGAACAATCGCACCTGCATCTCTGCCAGTTCCAGGTCCATGCGTATCTTTTTTATTTCATTCATGGCTATAACATCATCGGGCTGAAGTGTTTTGCGCCTGGCTTTTTTTTCCCTCATTTGTGCTTCTGCTATTTTCAGCATCAAATTATCTTTGGTTTCCTGTTCCACCAGGTTGATTTTCTCCAGTTCTTTTTTCGCGGTTTCCAACTCGGACTGTTTCAATATTAATCTCTCTCTCAACTCTTTGATATCAAACCTGAGAATCAAGTCCCCTTGTTTTACGAATTTCCCTTCAGGGGCCATAAAAGAAATCGTATAATTCCAGAATCGACGAATAGGTGGGCATCCGATATAAATAGAAGCCGCGGATTCCAGTTGGCCCACTGCATGCACTGTAATAAAAAAGGGTCCTTTCTTCACCCTGACAACCCGAAACTCCGGGGACACGGAACAGGATACAGCCGCAATCATAACCACAACCAAAACCACTACTATTACTGACATTACAATGATTTTAATCTTCTTCACTTTTCTTCTCCGTCTCCACCATTCTCCCGGTAACATCTTTTATTTCTCCCGGAACCACCTGCTGCAATAGGGCTTCATTTGTAATATGTCTGTAAGTATCTTTAGGCAGTGCCAGGTGGAATTCATTAAATCCCAAAGGATTTACTTTAATGATTTCTTTTCCTTTGACCTTAAGCCAAAAGTCCTGGCCATCATAGTGAGCCATCTCCAGGGGTACTAAAAAAACTTCCGGGTATACAGCCAACTGGACAATACATTTGACACTCATACCCGGTTTCATGATGGCCAGGTCCATGGCATCCAGTTGGATGTTGGTTCGGAAATAGCTGGCCCTGCCCCACTGTCTCTTATCTTCCGCACTATTCAAAACCCCTTTGATAGTGCCGGTGAATTGTCGCTGGGGGTAAGCATCCGGGATTAATTTTACCTTTTGTCCTGCCCGGATATGATTAATATCGCTTTCATTAACCCAGGCTTCTGCAAACAGTGATTCATTATCCGGGATATAGGCCACCAGCATCGAGGAAAACACCGTATCACCCACCTTGATTTTCCTGTCTTCCCACCTCATTTCTTCATAGATCACTGTGCCGGCGGTTTTAGCACTAAGGTTCATTTTTTTTAGCATATTTTTGTATTTTTTTAATTCTACTCGTTCTTCCTGGATTTCAATGTCCAGTTTCTTGAACTCCGAATCCAGAGCCGCCAGTTTAACCTCTTTTTCTACCCGGGCATTTTTAAGCGCTTGCTCCTTTTTTTTCAATTCCAACTGTTTTTTGTCATATTCATATTTGGCCTCGAGGCCTGGTGGTATGGAAGCATCGATATATGCCTTTTTATAGTCAATCTCTGCTTGTTTTAATTTAACCTCCAGTTCAAATTCTTGATGATGGTAGTCGGCTAATTTTTGATCCTTTTGTTCTTTTTTTACTTGCAGCGAATTTTCCAGGCTCTCAATATCCGTAACCAAAGTGGAGGTATCGAAACGGACCACCGGGTCACCGGGGTTCACATATTCTCCCTCTTTAACCATCCATTTGATCTGGACTCGCCAGGTATCAGTAATCGGTACCACGAAGCGTTCGGATTCCTGTGCTTTAAGGCTGCCCGTAAGGATAATAGTCTTGACAAAATCACCGGTTTTTACCCGGGCTTCTTTTTCATCCGCACCAGTACACCATGTATCCCCTGCCCCTAACCAGGTGAAAAAAGTCAAAAGAGTAATTATTTTAATCTTTTTTATAATCATCATTGATCCTCCCGTCCCGCAGCAGGATAACCCGTTTGGCATAAGCGGCTATGTCTTTTTCGTGGGTCACCATAATAATAGTTTGACCCTGGTGGTGCAATTGACGGAATAGGTCCATAATTTCTTTTGAAGTAGAGGAATCCAGGTTCCCGGTGGGTTCATCAGCCAGGATGATCTCCGGGTTATTAACCAGGGCACGGGCAATCGCCACCCGCTGCATTTCTCCACCTGAAAGTTCATTGGGTTTATGATGAGCCCGGTGCAGCAATCCTACCTGCTCCAGTATCTCTGCTGCTCTGTCCAACCGATCGTGGTAACCGTACTTTGAATACATCAACGGAAGAGCGACATTTTTTAAAGCGCTTAACCGGGGAAGCAAATTGAAACTCTGGAAAACAAAACCCAGGTGTTCATTGCGAATGGCTGCCAGTTCATCGTCATCCATGCGGCTGATTTCATTACCGTTGAGAGAATACAGACCCTCACTGGGTGTATCCAGGCACCCGATGATATTCATTAAAGTAGATTTCCCGGAACCCGAAGCCCCCATGATAGCAACAAATTCATTCTTGCTAACCTCCAGGTTTATACCATCCAGGGCATGAACCGTTGTTTCCCCCATTGGATAAAGTTTTTTTATATTTCGCAGTTCTAGCATCTGTTTTCTCCCTGCTTGGTTGCCTGTTTCTCATTAACAATCATTTTACATCTACTGTTTCCTTTTGATATCTGTAATCAAG
>CP070627.1:5596011-5598638 GCA_020355945.1 Candidatus Aminicenantota bacterium
TTTTAATTCTTCTTTTAGTTCGTCTTCTTCATCACTTTTAGCCTGTTCCTGGCTCTCCTCCTGTCCTTTACCTTTTTCCGAGAGTTTGCCCTGCTGCTGTGGCCGTAAAACGCCGCTGCCCTTGTACTTGATCCCGGGCATTGTCAATCCGGCAGCCAAAATCACCAGCACCAGGAAAAGCGCGATGGTAATTCTCCCGGGAACCATACCTAATGAGGCCTCACCACCGGATTTTAACGTATGACGATAAGTTCCCATAGCTGAACCGGCTGCCAATACAACACCGGCTGCTAATAAAAAAACCATAACCGTCACCAATGCCCGCATCCCTATCTCCGGCGCCCCGGCCAACAAAATCGGCTCTCCTAAAGCAAAAGCAACAATGGCTAAAGCTGCCAGGCGTGCTACCGCAGCAGAAGGATTACCATGTGCATCTACCCCCTTTCCCCAAAAATCGAAGAATTTTTTACTTTTTTTCTCTTCTTTTGCCGGTCCAGGAGAATGAGGTTCCGATTTCAGGCCAAATTTACGCTCTACTTCTTCATGCTTCAACCGTTCCACACCATAAAGCCGATGTTCGTCGGTTTTCTTTTCTTCTTCAATGTTGAGACTGTTAGTAAGGCTGGAAGCAAAACGCCATACCGCTAATACCACTAAAAGATTAACCAGGAAATTAACCCCTCCTCCGGCAAACTTCACCATGGCAAAAAATGTAGCAGCAGCCAATATCCCGGTATAAACCATCTGCCGCTGCCGGATGGCATAGACTTTGCCATACCGGGCAATGAGTACTGTAGCCGCTGCAAAACAAAGACCAATCTGCTTGAGCGGGGCCGACCCACCCAGGAAAACAGACCTCACTTCTAACAAATAAAACAAAAACGCTCCTACCATGATAATAATAGCAGCAGGTACAATAATATGACTGGTTATGCCCACAGCTAATCCCCTAAATATCTCAGAGACAGTGGAAATGGTTTCTTTGACAGAGATTGGTTCTATATTAACGACAGGGATTCGCCTGGCATGCCCGCCGCAGTGACGACAGAAAAAAAGATGGGCATCCTGGTTGACACATTGTAAACACAAATGCTTGAGACAACTCTCACACTGATACTCCGCCTCTAGATGCCCATGCACATCACAAACCAGGGGGGGCGCTTTTTGAAAAAACTGCCCCCCCTGGACCCGCCGCTCTCCGCAAAAACTTTTGATTATTTCCATACCGGGCCTCTCTTAATGAGAAGTTTTTGGAAGTCCAGGAACCTTTTTTCAAAAAGGTTCCTGGCCGCCGGAGGCATATCTCTCATAAGGAAACACCTCCTAATTGTTCCAGGTCAACATCGCTTGTTATCGGGTAAACCGGTATGTTTTGGGGAAGGGCGGCAGGTAGAAATGGTGGTTGTTCAGGCAGGCGGGTCCATAGGATGCCGGTTTCAATGCCGGAACGTTTCAGGCTTTCTAAAACACCGGTCAGCGCTGCGCTGATAACCGGTGTTACCGCCATCAATACCAAAGAACGCGGTAACCGCGGCAATTCGGTCATTAACAAATCCGGGAGCTCAATGCTGGCAGAAGGTATTAAACGTGCCAAAGCAGTAAGTAAACGCTGATATTGCCAATGTCCTTTAGCCGGGGTTATTTCCACCGGTTGATAGGACGTGACCCGGGAGTGCAATTGGGTTTTTTCCAATGCTTGATCCAAACGTCGAAACGTGCCGCCTGTCCATTCCTCCGGGTATTGTTCTGCCGCATCTGTCCCGTTGGATATTAACCCCACTTGTTGATCTCCTGCCAGGACGTATTCTCCTAAAGAAGCAGCCGCAGTTATGGTTAATTCCAAAAGCGAATCAATTTCCTGCGGCTTTGCCCGGGTTTGGGGATAAGAGCCTAAACCCATATCTACTGCCAGCAAGAGACCGGTCAAAACGCTGGGTTCGAAGAGTTTGACCTGGATTTTCCCGGATCGGGCAGTGGCACGCCAGTGGATGCGGCGCATACTGTCGCCGGGACGATAGTCCCGCATCCCCATAAACCGTGAAGGGTCTTCAAAAATACTCCTGCGTCGAGGTACCTGGTGAACCGGCCGCTGACCCTGCGCTAATCCCTTCTTGATAGATACTACCCGTGGTAACACCGTAACAAAATCCACGGACCGGCCTACCAAAAAACGCCTCACCAAACCCAATGGCCCGGCAGATTCCACCACGGTTGGCCCTATTCGAAACAGACCCCTTCGGGTACTGTGAAGCTGGTATTTAAGTTCATGTTTCTGAGCAGGGCGAAGGGTTTTATAATGACAGGTAGGGCCTTCTGCATCCAGGTTGGCATCGATATAATCCTGCCAAAAAACCCAGAAAGCAGGGAGTCCTTTTTGGTTTTCAATGGTCAGCCATGCATCCACGGCTTGTCCCAGGGCGATTTCGGTATTGGACAGGCTGCGGCGGATGTTAATACCTAACATACTGACGGATGCCATGCCCATAGATAATAACAAAAGCGCAATCACCACCAAAGCGGAATAAAGAAAAAAACCGGCATGGAACACAGAAAGCAAAAGCATAACCACTGCCAGGAAAACCAACCAGAGATATCTCTGATGATAATGAGACCTGCGGATGGATTTA
>CP070627.1:5598738-5608896 GCA_020355945.1 Candidatus Aminicenantota bacterium
ATATACCAGTGTTTGTCAGTATTTCCATTGTAAGGAAAGTGATAAACATAGTTGGTACTGCCGCTGACATCTAAGGCATTACCGCTGTAACAGTTTTCGATTTTGACCCAACCATCGCCTACATCGGTGATATTCCAATGTTTATCGGTATTCCCGTTGTAGGGAAAGTGAAAGACATAGTTAGTGCCGTCATTAACATCTAAGGCATAACCGCTGGTCCTGCTGATGAATTTATACCATACATTCATGCCCAGGCACCTGTGTTCGCCAACTTTTGCAAAAGCGGCCGCGTACCCAACCTTATTACTGCCATAAGCGATCCTCATATACCCGCTTTCACCCCAGGCGGTTCCCCAGGAGTTCTTTAATATCCAGTATCTGCCGACGTCATCCCAACCCACCAGGACCACGCCGTGGTTCACGGCACCGGACCCGGTCTCCTTGAAAACACCGGAGCTGTAGTTCTGGAAGGCAGAGCTGACATAAACACCGGCACAAATCGGGCCATAGTCATAAATGGCCTGTTTCAGGTCATTGATCCTGGGAACGCTGCCGGAATCGCCAACATGAGCCCAACTGGCAATAGGATAACATTTAAAGCAGTCAGGGACATCATCGGGGTCCCCGCTGTAGGAATTATCTCGAGGAGTACCACCCATCATAAAAGCAAATCCCCAATCACCACTCTGGTAGTTGTAAGGACCGCCAAGGCTGTCAACCAGGTATTGTTCGGATAGGCTTTCGGAAGGACCATTATCCACTAAAATAGCACCCTCATAGGAACCAATCGTTGCATACGCCCAACCTGTATCGCCAGCCTGGTTCTTGACAGAAGTGACTTTACCATAATCTCTCCAGTCAAAACTGCCAGGCAGTTGACCATATAACAGACCCACTGCCATAAAAAACAATATAAAAGAGACACCTAAAAAAATAACTTTTTTTTCGGACACTTTCTTACCTCCTAAATTTTAACTGTTTTTTTATTATTATTGGACTTCGGTGATTTCCCACTGCTTATCCGCATTTCCATCCCACGGATAGTGATAGACATAAACACCGGCGCCTACGGACAAAGACTTTCCACTGAACCGGTTGTCAACCCGGTAATATCCCCGGTGATGGTAAATGATATCCCAGTGCTTGTCGGTATTGCCATTGTAAGGATATTGGTAGACATAGTTGGTGCTGCCGACGTCTAAGGCATAGCCGCTGTAACGGTTTTCGATTTTGACCCAACCGCTGCCAACAGCGGTGATATTCCAGTGTTTGTCGGTGTTGCCGTTATAAGGATAGTGGTAGACAAGGCTTGATCCGGAGTTGACGTCTAAGGCATTGCCGCTGGACCTGTTGACGAATTTGTACCATCTATTGGCGCCCAGGCACCTGTGGTCGGCCACCGTCGCATAAGCGGCGCCGTAACCCACCTGGTTACAACCATAAGTGATTCTCATATACCCGCTTTCACCCCAAGCGGTTCCCCAGGAGTTCTTCAAAATCCAGTACCCGCCAGTGTCATCCCAACCCACCAGCACGATAGCATGGTTCACGGGGCCGCTCTGGCAAGAATTGAAAATACCACCGCTGTAGGCCTGGAAAGCCATACTGGCATAAACGCAGGCACAAACCGGCCCATGGTCATAAATGGCCTGTTTAATGTCAGTGGTGTTGGGAACACTGCTGGAATCGCCAACATAATACCAGGCGGAAATCGGATAACCTTTAAAACAAGCGGGGAGATCCGCGAGCCCGCCCGCACTATAGGAGTCCTCCCTGGGGGTGCCATCCATCATATGAGGAAATCCCCAAATACTACCATCATCGATGCCGGTGTCACCCACACAGTCCATCAGGTATTGCTCGGACAGGTCTTCATAGGGACCATTATCCACTAAAATGGCACTTTCATAAGAACCAATGGTTGCATACGCCGGGGCTGAACCGCTGGCCCCCTGGTTCTTGACTGAGGTCACTTTACCATAATCCCGCCAGTCAAACCTGATAGGCAGCACCTGGCTGTACAATAAGCCCACAGACACAAAAAACAACACAATGAAGACACCTAACAAAATACCTTTTTTTCTAAGCATTTTTTAACCTCCTAAATTTTATTATTCTTTTATCTTAAGCTATTCATTTTCTGTCTGTCTGAACACCTTATAACCAGGAAACATGAAATTTCACCTTCCGTGACGCATGAAGAGAACATTTTAATCCCACAACTCTATGTTGTCAATACTCCAAAAGTTGTATTTTTGGGTGGAAAATTTTTTGTTGTACTTGTACAACTTTAGTTGTACATGCCTGAAAAAGTTGGAGCTGATAAACAGGAATGAAGTCAGGCTTTTTTGTTAATCTTTATCAACAGTAACTTCCATGGCCACGTTAAAAAACAAATAATCAGTATAATCGGTACTGGTGTGAGTTCGCGTCCAACCTTTAACACCCCTGCGGCTGGTAATAAAAGGCCCACCTTTATAAGTTTCCCGGAAACGAATAGAAGTGGGAAAACGGATGCCATTACGGAATTTATAAAACTCTGTCTCCAATTCCAAAAAGAGCTTTGTGTTTAATTGTCGGGCAAACTTTTCTAATCGACCATACCCCACAATAGAGTTGGGATTGGCTTTTATCTTTAGTATAGAGAAATTTTCAGTATCAATCCAGAATTTCCCATAAATAAACATGGTGTCCTTTTCACTTTTAGGCAGGGCTTCAATAACAGCAGCCGGTCGGCCCTGGAGTTCTTTGTGACCCACCAGGCGGAAATGATAATTCCCCTGTCTTTCTGCTGCTAAAAGAGTGATGGGACCAAATACGGATTTACTGGATAAGAACCGGATACGTTTAATCGCCTCCCGGGTGGTGAGGGTTTCTTCTTTTTGTTTTTTTTCTTTTTCAACTTCCTGGTTTTTCACCAAATCCCGCTCTTCTTTTACCTGGTCCCCGGATTTAATTAGCCGGTAATTAAAGATACGCTTCTCTACCCGGGTCCTGGTGATACTGCGCGGACTGGTGCGATCCAAAACCACCTGTCTTCGATAGAAAGATTCATCCTGGGGTTCACTAAAAGAGAGGTCCCGGAGATTGTCACTCCTGGTCCTGCTAAATGGAGTTTGAGTTTCAGCTATTTTTTCTTTGCAGATGTAATGAAAAGCTGCTTTTTTTAGTTTTTCACAATAGCTGGCTGCCCCTTTTAACAATCGATCCAGTTCTTTGCTTTGTCCGGGTTTCATATCCTGTTGTTCTTTTGCCATCAGCTCTTTGGAGGCCCATTCCCGGGTCTCCTGCGGGAGGCTGAATTGGTATGTTTGCCCTTCCCCTGTTTTCATTCCATGAACCAATGCAGACTGCTGCTGACTGTCGATCAAAACAAAATAGGTGTCCTGTCCTTCTTTTACTTTTTTAAACGTGATTTTCATTTTACCGGGCGCTGATCCAGGGGATTCTTTTTCAACCCTGGTATCTTTTCCCTCCTTGTCCATCCATACCTTGTACAAATCAATTTGTCGACGGACATACTCTCCCGGGATATTCAGCCGGTAAGTGACTTTATCTTTTTGGGTGGAAACGTTGTCAATTTCAACTTTCCGTGCAGACAACCCGGATTTATACAATGGGTTACCGGAAATTAAATTTAACGCCATTACTTCGCGTTCCATGGGTGTCATCTGTGCATAGGTACGGGCTTTTTCCGTGGCACTCATGGTATGAATATCAATGTCTTTACGTTTTGATTTAACGGATATTTTCAAGATACCGCTTTTGGATTTGAGCGCAGCCGGGAAAAAGATCTCATAATAGGCTTTGTGAATGTTACCAATTGTCCGGAGGATGTTTGTTTCCGTGCCTTCCAGGTATTTACCCCCACTTTCTTTGGCCATGAATTTCAAGGATTCCTCCCCCGAGGCTTCCATATTACCGGGTGATGCAGCGCCAAAGGGGTTAATAATGAACAATACCGCCCCACATCTTCCCAGGTAGTCAGACAGCCGGCGGAAATATCTCCGGTACATTGTCTCGTTCCCTGCTTCCGCCATTTGCAGGGCATGGGAAACACCTTCGGTAAATAGATACACAAATTTATTATCTTTGATGCTGTTAAGCGAATAATAAAGAGATTCAAAGGAATTTACAAAAGCCATGCTTTTGCGAACGTGATACTTGCTGGCTGACATCTGTAAATAACCAAGGTCTTGCTCATCATACTTTGACTGTTTACCTTCAACTTCCACAGTCACTTCCTTATAGGAAGGAACCCGGATATTATCCCGGGGTATGACTTTATTGGAAATAATACCGGTCAATCGGGCTTTATCATTGGTCTCTCCACCCACATATACCAAACCGGTAAAGGGTTCGATGACCATAATAAAAAACCGGGTATTTTTTTCCGAATCCTTAACAATCTTTCTGGCAATGGCTTTGGCTTTTTCAGTGGACTCTTTAGTGGAAAGCGCCGTATCAAATAATAAAAAAACATTTTTCTGCCTCTCCGGGGCAGGTTTGGTTTTGATTGGCTGTTCCTTTTGTGGGGCTTCCGGTTCCGATACGGAAAAACTTTTCTTTAACAGCACAAAATTGTCTATTTTTTGTTTGTCCACCTGCAATACAATATCGGACTCTTTTAAATCTGTAATCGATTGACCTGAATTGTCTACCGCAAAGATGGGAATCACCCACCACTCCACATCTACTTTTTCCACGATCCGCTTCTGATCCGATAAACCGGGAAATACCAAAAGAAATATAAATATTGAGATTATTAATGGTTTCATTGTCACCTCCATTATGTCTTTAGCCACCAGGGCACAAAGGATTTTTTAAAATTCCCTTTGTGTATCTTGTGGTTGTTTTCTTTTTTATATATTATACGGATACGAATCACAAATTTTCCCGGTAAAACGTAAAATTTTTTATTTTTTGTGCTGCAGCAATAAAAAATTAGCATTAACAGTTGATTTAATTTTGAATATATAATACAATTTAAATATGGTAAAGGTAAGGAAAACAAAAAATGAGTAAAAAGATTTTATTAGTTGAGCATAATCCTGAGACGATTGATATCGTCAAAGAGGTGCTGTACCATGAAATATTCGATATCACGGTTGCCGGAAATGCAGAGACCGCCAAAAAACTCCTGGCAGCCCAAACATTCCACCTGGTGATTACTGAGGCCTTGCTGCCCAAGTCCCACGGTTTTATCCTGAGCAAATATATTTCTGAAAATTATCCCGGTACAAAAATAATCATTATCAGTGAGAAATTAAAAAATATGGATTACCAACGGGAAGCCCTGGAACACGGGGCATGCGAATATATTGAAAAACCCCTGAAGCCGTCCAAATTCAGGAAACAAGTATCCAAACATCTCGATATTAACCAAAAAGAAGACAAGGGTTATCACACCGAAACCACCAAAATAAATGTTATCCCCCTGTTAGATAAGCAAAAATCCCGGGAAGAAAAAAAGAGCAGCCAGGAAGATGACAGCAAAGATGAAAATAAGAAAGATACGGCTCGTTACGAAATAAAGCTGGATTAATATTTCCAATTGGTTATAAAACCTTGACAATTACCATGGTCATATCGTCATGTTGGGGATACCCTTTGACAAACTGCTGCACATCTTTGATCACCGTATCAATAATCACACGGGCCGGTTTTTCTTTATTTTGCTGGATGGTCCGGCATAATCGTTTTTCTCCGTACTCTTCCAGGTCTTTATTCATGGCTTCTGAAAATCCATCGGTATAGAATACAATGAGGTCATCCTTTTCCAGTTGGATATGGCCTTTTTTGATAATCCCCTGGAAAACATCTCCTCTTTCAATGCCCAGTGCGATTCCCTGTGGTTTCAATGATATCACCTGGTTGTCAGAGCGATGAAAATAGAGTAACGGGTTATGACCGGCCCGGGCAAAATCAAGGGTTTTCTTTTTGATATCCACTACAGCAAAGAACATGGTGACAAAGGATTTTTTATCCATCATATTGTACAGGGAATGGTTCGTTTTAATCAGTACCTGTTCCGGTGAGAAACGGGTTTTGTTTTCTATTTGAGATTGGATAATACCTTTGGTTAGTGTCATGTATATAGCAGCAGGCACACCTTTCCCGGACACGTCACCGATAATAATACCCAGCTTTGGATCGCTGATGCGGATAAAATCATAGTAGTCTCCTCCCACTTCATTAGCCGGGATGCATATCCCTTCGATTTCAAAGCCTTTGATTTTTGGTGATTTTCCAGGCAGTAATTTTTGTTGGACCTGGCGTGCGATTTCCAGTTCTTTGGCTATCCTGGCCCGCTCGGTGATGCGTTTGATGTGAGCAGGTATCAAGTCTGCCTTAAAGGAAAAAATCTCGCCTTTAATAAACCCCCAGACTATAAACACGACCGGTAAGAACAGCAGGATCAACGCCGCCATGCCCTGGACAAACAGGCTGGTGGCGCTGCTGGTGATTAAAGGCAGCGATTGGATCACCCCCATAATGGTAAAATTGGCAAAAATAGCTGACAACAGATCAAATTTCCAGAAAATATACCCTAAAAACACACCGCAAATATACCAACCGATCCACCCCAAAATCATAGGGGAAATGGAAAAGCCAACGCCCCATAAGCCCCAATAGGCAATGACAAAAACCGTCCAGGCAATAGAAGAAACAAAAATAGCGGCCCATTTGCTTTTTAGGTACTTGAACAGTAAGAAATTTCCAAATAATCGGAATACCACTTCGGATAACAGGCTAAAGGAGAGGGCAGACAGGAAGGGGACCAGGAAGGGAAGTGGTGATGTCATGATTCGATAATTAATATTATCTATTTTGCCATTAAAAAGCCCGGTCAGTGCTGTGGTTAAAAGAGCAATGATGCCCAGTCCGATAAAACCGGTTAAATATCCGTTAAGGGATGATCGGGCCACATTTAAGGTGGTAAATTTCTTATTGAAAATACTGTCAAGGGCGGTAAATTTCCGGTTGAATTTTTCTCTTCCCAGGAATTCCCCCACGCTCCATGAGGCAAACCCCATACTCGAAAAAAACGGCCATATAATGAGACCAAACAAAACCAGCATCATTAAGCCGACGCTGTCAACGCTCAATTCTCCCAGGGAGCCGCTGGCGGCATTCAACCTGAATTTCAGGCTGCTTTCTATCACCAGGGAAACCCAACATATAAAGAGAACCACCAGGGCGGTTTTAACACTCACTTCCCCTTCGTGGTATCTGCGCAGGAATATAATTTGTATGACCAGGAAGATGATAAATATGAAAAAATAAGACACAAAGACCGAAGAGTGGTGATGTTCTTGAATACGTTTAAAAGCAGCGGTTTCAGAGGCGGGCACCCCGAAGAGAATCCTTAACCGTCCCACTTCATCACCCTGGACCACCACGGTTAAATTCACTTTTCCCCCTTCATATTCCAATTCCTTTCGCCAGTTGAACGAATGGTTTGTTCGTTTTTTAGACCTTTGCGTATGAAAGTTATCTTTTTTATAGCCTGTCAGATCGATGTTTTGTTTTTTTAAAAAGGTGGCGGCGATTTCCAGGGCGTTTTCCCGGGTGATATGGGCCTGTCGTCCTTCGGGCCAGTCCGCATCTTCGGGGAGATCGTGGGAAAATCCAATGACTCTTCCTGTGCCGGAAATTGATATTCGGAATTGTTCATAAGTCGAGCTCCTGGGAAGATTTTTAAACCAGAAAATCTGCCAATAAAAATCCAGGCCTTTATCCTGGTCTTTTTGAAAAATTTCCTGTGTTTTACTCCAACCGAGGCGTTTTTGCAAATAGTGGAATGCGGTATTATCGTAATACACCAGTACCAGCACTTCATAGTTTTTCAAGTCATATCCTTTTTGGGTCATAAAATTTGAAGCGATTTCAATGGCTTCTGATTTGCCGATGTTTAAATTAGCTGCTTTATAGGGAAAGAAACGATTCAAGAGCAATATAAATGCCAACAGTCCGATGGTACCTAAAGCCATCAGGGGCAGGCTTTCGATGAACCTATTTTTATTTTGACGGGTTGGCCAATTGTTTTGTTTTTTCATAATAATACTTTTACATTATCGTACAATTTTTTTCAAGCCTTAAATTATTAAAAAAGAGGACAGTCGATCATGCCGACCTTTAATCAAAAGTTTTTGCGGGGGGGGCTGGCAGCCCCGGCCTATTATGGGGGGCGTTTTTTCAAAAAGAGCCCCCCTGGTTGACTAAGGCATTTATAAATATCTTTTCCAGAAATCAAGCATCAGGGTATACAAATGAACACTGCCCGCATAATCCCCTATACCATGTTTTCTCCATGGATAGATCATCAATTGGAATTGGATATTATGTTCAATGAGTTTATCAATAAAGGCGTAAGTGTGTTGGGGATGGACATTATCATCATAGGTGCCGTGGGCAATAAGCAAGTGTCCTTTCAGGTTATGAGCGGAACGTACGCACGAAGTATCTTTGTATCCCTCCGGGTTATCCTGGGGTGTACCCTGGTAGCGTTCGGTATAGATGGTGTCGTAATAGTACCAATCAGAAACCGGGAACAAGGAGATACCTGCTTTAAAGGCATCCGAGTGAGTCATCACGTAAAGGGTAGTACACCCACCGCCGCTGCCGCCCCAGATGCCGATCCGGTCGGGATCGACAGCGGGTATCTGTTTGATCCACTTCACTGCGTCTAAAATGTCTTTTACATTTTGCATGCCATAAGCCTGTTTATAGGCGGATGTTTCAGTGGCTTTGCTTTTAGGCATCCCGGCTCGCACTTCCACCACAAAGTAAAAATAGCCCTCCCGGTTGAGGAGATTATACCACAAAGCCCGGCGGCTGGTCCATTCGTCTCTTACCTGCTGCGCCCCGGGCCCACCGTAAATATAAACAATAGCTGGATATGATTTGGTTTTAGTGGTATCAAAGGGAAGCGGTTTAAACATCATTATGGGCAGTTCCAGCCCGTCCCGGGCTTTATAGAAATGAAACTCGGGCTGGCCCAATTGCCATGGCGCCAATATATCTTTAGCAGATGGAGTAATTACCTGTAACTTCTCTCCATTGGCTTTATAGAGGCTGAGTTCATCGGGTTGGGAAAAATTGGAAAAGGTATCCAGGTAGTAATTCATATCCGGGGAAAATTCCACAGCGTGAATGCCATCACCGCTGCTTATTCGTTTGAGTCCCTTGCCATTTAGTTTTACCTGGTAAAGGTGACATTCTTTCAATGCTTTTTGATTGGAAGTAAAGTAGACGATTCCTCTCTTTTCATCCACTCCCACCAGTCCACCGTTCCCACTGGTGAGGCGGTTAATCGAAGATAAAACCATAAATTCTCCTTTGGTTAATTGCCGGATGAGCTTACACCCACTATCTTCCAGGAGATAAAGATACAGGTGCTGATACCCGTCCCGTTCCGACATCCATATCAATCGATTGTTTTTCTTGAAAAAATAGAGGGCGTCATGAATATTAATCCAGGCCGGCTGTTGTTCTTCCAGGAGCAATTTTGAGGTTCCTGTTTTCTTATCAGCGATCAACAATTTAAGTTGCGATTGTTGGCGGTTCATGGTTTGAACTGCGATATCACTGCTGTTGGGAAGCCAGTTAAATCGAACCAGGTACTCATACTCACCGCAGTCCATCCAGGTGGAGGCTGCAGAAGCAACATCCACGATACCGAGACGTACTTTTGGATTGGGTTGTCCTGCTTTAGGGTATCGCTGACAAACCACTCCCTGGGTGGCAGGTTTATAATGAACGAATGTGGAAATAGATACAGGGGAATCATCTGATTGAAGATAAGCAATAGCACTGGAATCCGGGGACCAGGCATAAGGAACCCACGCATGATCGTAAATCTCTTCCCAATATACCCATGACAACCGGCCATTCAATAATGTAGCGGAAGAACCTGTGGTGAGTGGTTTTTCATCCCCGGTGCTTACATTGATGACATAAATATCATTATCCCGGATAAAACCGATCCATTGACCATCGGGTGAAAAATCCACTAATTCTTCCTCCGCAGGTGTTTGCGTTAAACGCTTTACCCTACTGTTTTCCAATTCCACCATAAACAAATCCCCCGCTAAAATATAAATCACCCGCTTTCCCATTGAATCAACCGCATCCGGCCATGCCAGGCTTTTTGGT
>CP070627.1:5608996-5611653 GCA_020355945.1 Candidatus Aminicenantota bacterium
TGGGGAAATCATAATACTCATTGATAAAATGACATATTCAGCCACGGATGCGTTTGCCCTGTTTTGTAAAGAGACAAAATTTGGAACCCTCTATGGGGTTCCCACCGGGGGGGATGGGATCAGTGAATCGCCTGTCTTTTATGTTTTACCCAATTCAAAGATAATGATAAGATTTACGCCGGCAATGGGTATTGACTATACCGGGCATGCCAATGAGGAAGTCAGGGTCCAGCCGGATGTGTATTATGAAAGTGAGTATGGTAATGATGATGAGTTGATCGAGTATGTAAAAAAAAAGGTCATTTCTAACAATAAAGAGAAAGCAAATTAACATTTACTTTGCTTGTCCCTTAAAATCACTTATTATTGGCTGGTAATAAATTTCTTTTTGTCTTGTTTGCAGATCACCTGGGTAACATTTCTAGCGGACTTAATCGCCGAAGGCAGCCCACCGCAGGGCTCGACCCACTGGCCAGCCATATAAAAATTCTTTAACCCGGGCAGCATTTTTTTCTTGGGCTTTAATCCCATCTCCGGGGTTAACAGCCAACTTCCCAGGCTTCCTTTCCAATTGTTGGTATAACGAATCACTGTAGCCGGTGTGGAAAGATCCGTAACTTCTACATTGGATTTTATATTTCCAAATTTCTTGTCCAGTATTTCTATTATCTCATCGACAATCCGCCTTTTTTCATGTTTATATTTTTCCTTATTATTTGTTCTTAAATCCACCCAGTATTTGTAATTATAGTTGTGCAATATGGCGATAATAACGGTTTTCCCTTCGGGCGCCAGTGTGGGATCAAAGTTTAATACCCGGATATTAAGGTCTTCAAAAGAGGTATCGGGATCGATAAGCAATGGTTTTTCCAGGGGGAAAACCAACCGGGGGGGAACACCGGGAAAAGTCCGTGAAACCCCCAGTGAAAACTGTAGATAAGAAGGGTAGGTTTTATAATTCTCATAATAGCAGAGGATGGTTTTGTCTGTGTATTTACCTTCCAGCATTTCAAAAATAGTCGAATACCCATCAGCAGCAGAGACAACAATATCTGATTCGTGAGTTTCGCCGTTTTCCAGCAGGACGCCTTTTGCGGCATGGTCTTTGGTAATGATTTTCTTTACCCTGGATTTATAATGGATTTTGCCGCCCAATTCCAGGTATTTTTTTTCAATTAAGCGGGCAAATTTCAATGAACCGCCAATGGGATAACCGGCACCTTTTTTGTGCATCCATGCCAGGGTCATGATTAAGAAAAATACGGACGTTTCCGGCACAATTGCGAACCTAAAGGTTTTTTCCAGTAATGGATTTTTGCATTTTTTAGCAATTTCCAGGGTAGGAATCCGGGTCCATTTTTTTATGTCTCCCAGGTAAGGCATGAATTTAAACATCTTTTTAATATGATCCGGGAGGTTATAGGTTTCCGGTGCTTTTTCAAAGGGCAATTGCAGGTGCATGAGCTTTCTTATTGCTTTGGTAAATGCTGTGATCAACTCTTTATCTTCCGGGGCTTTTTCCAGCAGTTCTTGTTCCAATTCATCAACATTTGTACGTACTCTGATGAATTGGCCGTTTTTATCCTCAACCCGGATGTATTCCTGGTAATCGACAAATCTTAACGTTTTCATGTCAACCAATTCATTCCAGAGATAGTAATGGTTATTGGCTGGGCTGGAACCCACCAACCAACCAATACATCCGTCAAAAATGTAATCGCCCCGTTCCCATGAGGTACATAAACCACCGGGAATGGTGCGCAATTCGAAAATTTCAGTATCATAGCCATTCATCCGCAGGTAACACCCCGCGGATAAACCGGCAATCCCTGCGCCAATAATAATGACTTTTTCACTCATCTTTTTCTCCTTCGATAAATTTTTGCCTCTCCCCAGGTGATTATGATATTATACACAAAAAGAATGAAGCTTTCAATCCCTTCATAATATTTGATTCTTTTCCCTGATGTGGTAAAAAGTATTTTAAGGAGGCAGCAATGTTTACTTGACGGGGAAGGGAAAAATTCTTGCCTGTCCCTTTCTTTTTTCCTTCTTTTTTCTTTGTTCACAGTTGGAAATTTATTTTTTTGTTTTATCGTTGATTTATTAAATTCTTCTGTGTTAATCCGTGTTTCTCCGTGTTCGTCGCCACTATGTGGCTAAAATTAGAACTGCCAGGTGGATTTAAGACCCCTTGACTTTTTGAGCGGGGATGTGATATAAGGTAATCGGGTGATAAGATAAATGAAAGAAAAATTAAAATTCAAGAACATTGTTTTTTTGGCTGTACTGGTCATTGCTGCAGCCGGTCTAAGCGGCGCAAGCTTCACCGCCTGGGGTTATAAAGCATTGGATGGAGATTCTATCACTGTAGCCATTACCACTGAGAAGATAATACAAGTTGAATTAGCGGGGGTGGACTGCCCGGAACTGGAACAAGATTTCGGCAAGGAAGCCAGGGATTTTACAAAATCCTTCATCTATAAAAAAAAGCTAAAAGTGGAAATAGAAGACTATGGCACCGGGGAACGTGTTATCGCTCGTGTTGTCCTGGATGAAAAGGATTTATCTTTAGCGTTGATCGAAGCCGGTTTAGCGTGGTACGATAAAGAAAAAGGTCCTGATAAAAAATTAGCCAAAGCACAAAAAAAAGCAAA
>CP070627.1:5611753-5614289 GCA_020355945.1 Candidatus Aminicenantota bacterium
TCGGGTATGCGTTTGCCATCCTGGTAAAGAATACATACCGCGGTAAGCAGCAGCGGGTTTTGGGTAAAAGCGGAAATATGCTCATGCTGCTTGATATCCGAGATCATGCTCTCGGCAGTGAATTCTCCCAGCCCGGTGGCACGCCCCGATATTGCCCGGAACCATTTTTTGATGAAATTTTCGATCTTTTCAGGGTCCAGGGATTCGATATCGTGCAAATCATCTCCAAACCGGGTCAAAGCTTGACCAATAATCCCGTGTGGTCTGCCGGTCAATAAAAAACGGTTTTGGTTATGCTGGAATTGGAACCTGGCAATGATGTCCACCAGGTCTTCCCGGAGATGCTGCGGCACTTCATCAAGACCATCAATCAAAAACAAAGCCTTTTGCCGGTCCAGGTAATGAGACACGGTTTCCCAGGCAAGCTGGCACTTTTCTTTTTCCAGGTAAAGGGACATTAATTCTTCAAATATTAATTTTTTTCGGGTTCTTTGGAGTTGTTCATTGTAAATGAGCCAGAGGTCTTTTAAAAAAACCATGACCGGCAGATATCCTTTTAGAGCCGACTGGCCGATGTCATGGGTGACAGTATAGGCCAGGTGTTTGATAAGAGTGGTTTTACCGGTCCCGGCGCCGCCCCGCAGCAAGACACAATTTTTCCGGCCCACCAATACCTCGATATCGATGGATGGCGGTTCTTTGGTCTTTGAGTCTTTTTTGGTTCGCGAATCATCCATGCTTTCCAAAAGGTATTTATCACTTTTACCTTTTTTGTGTTCCTCTTCTTTGGGCTTATAAAAGGGGTTGCGGGTTTCAATCGGGATATAGAGTTCCGGCAAATCCACAGTAATGGCTTCTCCTTTTTTGGCTAACAGGTCGATATCCATTTGGGAATGAAATTGCCTGACCCAATCTTTGTATTCTTTGGGTATTTCCAGTGGTAAAAGGGGTGTTTTTTTTGTTTCTTTCTTTTTAGCATCATCTTCATCTTTATAGGTTTTCAATTCAAAAGAAGGTCCCTCCTGGTTTTCCCAGCGGCAGACATCCGGTACGAAGCGGACCCTTCCCCTTTTTTCCAAAAGATAAGGCCAGACCTTCACCCCTACCCTACTCTGCCGGAATTCCACCCGGATGAACTGGAACCCGATAAAGCCATGTTTATCTTTTGTGTACGAGGCATTAGCCCCCAGGCAGATGCAAGAATCCGCGGGATTTTTAAATACCAGCGCATTATCCGCATGGGTGTGGCCGTGGAGTATCAAACCACACTGGTTAAAAATCTCCCCGCTGTATCGATTAAAATCAATCTCATTCAACCAATTCATAGGAGGATGGTGCATCAATACCACCCGGTTTGAAATCTTAGATTCTTTGAGAGCATCTATCACCTGGGGATATCCTAAAGTGATATTATTCCTATCATCATCGCCTTCACAAGCCCAACAACTGTTCAAACCCAAAAAGGAGACATTGTTTTCTTTGAAATCTTTTACCCAGTAATAATCGTTTTTGTTTTTGTAAAGTTTTGGTCGCAGCGTATCTGTGAATTCCCGGAAGGCTTTGAATTTGGGATTGACATGAGTATTCATTTCTTCTTTGTTTTTAAGAAAGGCATTGGTTTGATTGTCCCGGACGATTTTATGAAGGGAGAAAAATTTGCTGATTTTTTTTCGGTCTACATCGTGATTTCCCGGGACCACCAGGAATTTGGTATTTGTAGGCAGTACGGATTTCAGTCGTTTAAAAAATGTTTTAGCTTTATCATATTCTTTGCCTGAGAAGGCGATATCCCCGGTGATTGCCACAAAATCAAGTTTTGCATGAATTTTATCCAGGTGTTCTTTTACAGCATTGATCATCTTGGTTTCCACATCTTCCTGGAAGGTTTCTTTTTCTTCCCGTTTAAAATGCACATCTGACAGGTGTAAAATTGTAATTTCACCCTCCATGCTTCAAACCTCCATTTCCTGGATTTTAAACCATATTTTAACGTTATCCGGTTAAAAAGTAAAGCATTTTTCCTGGAGTTCAGTAATTCTAATTATAGCCACGAAGTTACACAAAGGGACACGAAGATAGAGTGCGAAAAGCTGGGGGCAGGTAAAAAATCCTGACAACAAAACACGGTCACTTAACCTCTTTGCACTAGCATTTGACAGGGTTACACTATCACCTGACATCATTACACTGTCATTTGACAACGTTACACTGTCATTTGACATCGTTGCACTGCCGTGTGACAACGTTCCCCTTCCGTCTGACATCATTACACTGCCATTTGACATCGTTACACTGTCATTTGACAACGCTGCACTGCCATTTGACATCATTGCACTGCCGTGTGACAGCGTTACACTGCCATTTGACAACATTACAATGCCATCCGTCAGTATAGGTCTGACTTTTAACTGATTACCTAAATTAATTATTTACAAAAGCGGGAAAAGCGGTGACACTCAATCATGAGGCCGCGTCCACGCCCGTAGAAGGATGAAAATTATACCCTCGCTTACTCCATTCTATTGTAGATGCTTCA
>CP070627.1:5614389-5617820 GCA_020355945.1 Candidatus Aminicenantota bacterium
GGACCCAACTGCCAGGGGATCATTAATACTGATCCCGAAGTAAAGGCGTACTGTGATTTTACCTTTACCTTCCCGGAACCGGGGCATGTCTCCATTGTGGCGCAAAGCGGCGGAGTGGGGGCTGTATTCATGCAGAACATCCATGACCTGGGGATAGGCATGCGGTTTTATGCATCCAATGGCAATGCTTGTGATATTTCCATCCCGGAGATTTTAAGATACTATGGTGAGGATGAAGGAACACGGGTGATTATCCTGTATGTGGAGGGATTTTCCGATCCCGGGGAATTTATGGATGCCGCCCGGGAAGTGGCTGCTAAAAAACCTATACTGGCAATGCGAGCCGGTCGAACCCAGGAAGGAGCCAAGGCCGCTCAATCCCATACCGGTGGGCTTGTAGGCGTTGGCCTCTCTACTGAGTTGATTTTCAAAAAGACAGGCATTCTTACGTTCAGGGACCAGGAGGAGATGTGCCAGGCTGCTATGGCGTTTGCTTACCAGCCGGTTCCCCGGGGGAACCGGGTGGGATTGATCACTGATACCGGTGGTCCTGCCATTATTGCCACTGATGCTTTGATAGATGGTGGAATGAAGATACCACCGTTATCTGACAAAGCTAAAAAGGTATTGACGGAACAGTTATACCCCGAAGCTTCGGTTCATAATCCCATCGATGTATTGGCCACGGCACAGGCGCCGCATTACCGGGCTGCCCTGGATGTGCTGTTGGAAGAAGAACAGATCGACAGTATTTATATTAACTTTGTCACGCCGCCTTTCGTGGATTGTGAGAGTGTTGCTAAAGAAATGGCTGAGGTAAGCAACCTGCGAAAGAAACCCATTGTTTGCAATTACATGACGGATAAGCCCCAATGGACAGGGACCACCGCGATTTTGAAAAGCGGCAATATCCCGTGTTATGATTATGCTGAGATGGCGGCGAAAGCTATGGCGGCGTTGGCCCATTATAATGAACTGCGTTCCCGGGAAATCGGTGAAGTAGTTCACTTTGATGATGTGGACCGTGATGCTGCCCAAAAAGTCTTGCAGGAAGCAAAAGATGCCGGGCGACAGAACCTGTCCGCTTCCGAAGTGTATATGATCCTGGATGCTTACCGTATTCCTGCTGCTGATTGGCGAATGACCAACACCCCGGAAGAAGCGGCAAAAGCTGCTGCGGAAGTAGGCTTTCCTGTGGTTATTAAAGCTGATTCCCAAGAGATTGTCCACAAGAGTGATGTGGGTGGTGTTAAGGTTGATCTGAAGGATGCCGGGGCTGTAAAATCCGCGGTTCAGGAAATGGTCAAGAAATTTGGACCTAAAGGGTTAAGATTCTTCGTTCAAAAATTCATGCCTGGCGGCCGGGAAGTGATTATTGGTGCAAAAGCCGAAGCGGGATTGGGTCATACGGTCATGTTCGGGCTTGGTGGTGTAATGGTTGAATTGATGAAGGATGTTTCTTTTGAGCTTACCCCGATTGCCTCGGGTGAGGCAAAAGAGATGTTGACTTCGATAAAATCATATCCGCTGTTGTCCGGGTTTCGGGGTCAGAAGGGTGTAGATCAGGGAAAACTTGTGGAGGTGATTCAGCGGGTTTCTCAACTGGTTACTGATTTACCCATGATTCAAGAAATGGATTTGAACCCGATTATTGCATATGAGGATCGAGTTTTTGCGGTGGATGCGCGAATTTTGATATAGAGTGAAGCCCTTTAATAAAAAGTTTTTGCGGGGGTTCAGGGGGCAGTTTTTTCAAAAAGCGCCCCCTGGCCGCCGGAGGCAAAAAAAGAATCATAATGGAGTTGACATTAATCAAAAATGATGTTACTTATTATAATACAATAGGAGTCGACCAATGGGTAGAATCGTCGAGAAAATAAAAGTTCAGAATGCTTACGACATACACGATGCCAAAAAGGAACGCATCCTTGAATCTGAAATCCGCTCCATTGAAGCTGATGCAATCGTTGATACCGGTGCAACGTATGTTTGTTTAAGCAGGAAAGATATCGAGGCATTGGGTTTACCGTTCCATAAAAGTGTGGAGATAAAGACAGCCAATGGAAAAGCAAGCCGCCGAACCTTTGAGGGTGCCAAAATCGAATTAAACGGCAGGACCTTTGTCATGGAGGTCATGGAAAACGATGACGATACCCCTGCTCTTATTGGTTATCTACTTTTAGAAGCGTTAGATTTCGTGGTGGACCCGAAAACACAAAAAGTGATACCCAATCCTGCCCACGAAGGTAAATGGATGGCCGATCTTTATTAAGTATCTTAACAGGTGAGAGGCACCTTTTTCTGTTACCAGTAAAGGAAAAGATCGTAAAGTTTACTTGACGAAATAGGCCGAAAATCGTCAACTCTACTTTACGAAAAATGCTAAAAATCGTAAACTGCACTTTACAAAAATTGTATGAACGTGTAAGTGATATTGAAATCGGTTCCAGGCAAGTCCATTGACTTGCCTGACTATTAAGCCTGGAGTTTTAACTTTTTCCGCAATAGGAAACCCACACTGATTCCCACCTCGAAGAGGTTCATCAAAATTAATATCAACGGACCAACAAAAGGGATAAATTTCAATATGGAATAGACCACCACACCCATTACGATAAAGAGTGCAGGGTTTATATTCTTTAATTTCAAGAGTTTGGATAATTTTATACCGATAAGGTAGAAGATGACGGTCCTGCCAAATATGAAGATCACAATAGAGAGAAGCACCAGGAGCAGCAGCAAAGGAATACCAATGATAATAAGACTCATCATGAAAAAAGCAAATAATAAAAATAAAAAGGTAAATACAGATAAGATCCCCAGCGCTCCCATTTTCAATATATTGGTTTCAAAGATTTCCTGGGCATGGTTGATCTGTTTGGGAACCACGGCAAATACAATGAGGGAAATGATAAACCAGAGAATAATTTTCATGACTTTAAAAAAGGCAAGGGTCCGGGAGTCAGATAAAATAGGGATTAATGTATTTTCAATCTTTTTAAGATCGAATTTTATATTAAAGTATTCTCCATTGACCGTGCTTTGGGGATGGCGGTTTAATATTCCGCCGATGACAAATAGCTCGCCTTTAACCCGGGCGTGTTCTCCCATGCGGATTTTTGATGAGACACAGATGATATCTTCTTCTACTATGCCATCCAATTCCAGCCGGCCGCCTAAAAGAATAATCGACCCCTTTAACGTGCCGTCAATATCGACGGTACCTCCCCAGGACATTATACTGTCAGGATAAGATTCCTCCATGGCTACGGAAAGATGTTTTACCATCTTAAAATTGGAAGCAAAACAGGGGGAACCCGCACCAGTACCGGAGATAATAAAAATAAACGCGCAAACCAGTATGATTGATAATTTTTTCCTCGAGATTACCATTAATGTTATCCTTTGAGCTTTTTGAATGCCATTTTAAG
>CP070627.1:5617920-5622812 GCA_020355945.1 Candidatus Aminicenantota bacterium
CCTGGAATTCCTGGTGGAAGAAATGGGATTCACTGTTTTTGCCATGGAAGGGGTGGGAGGGCAACGATTCGAGATTAATGATTATGTCCTGCATGGAAAAGGCAACCTGGCAAAAGTCCTGGTTGGTTTTGGCTGGCTTACAGAGGAAATAATCGCCATGATCCGGTGGATGAGGACGTACAATGCTGACCCGGCCCATAAGAAAAAAGTAAAATTCTACGGTTTGGAGACAGGGGACAGCAGGACTACGGTCATTTATTTGCAGAAGTACCTGGAAAAGGTGGACCCGGCGGTTGTCAAAGAATTTGAAAAACCCTTTTCCTTACTGGGAAAAACCGACGCATATGAAAGGCTGATGAAATACTCTGCTAAAGAATACCAGGCACTGCAAAAGACTCTTAAGCGGCTCCTGCTTTGTTTTGACCGGGAAAAAACAGGCTATACGGCCAGGTCTTCGCTGCTGGAGTGGGGGAGGGCCCGGCAGTGTGTCCGCCTCCTTCAACAATTCGCAGAAGATAGTTTCATGCCGGGGGATAACGATTACCACTATCTTGATTACCGGGCCCGGTTCATGGCGGAAAACACCAGGTGGATATTGGATACCGAACCCCCGGGCACCAAAATCATGCTGTGGGCTCATAATTTTCACATTTCACTCTCCCCATACCCCGGATACCCGTTTATTTTTATGGGGATGCATTTACGGCGGATGTTGGGAAATGATTATTTAGCCATTGGATTTGTGTTCAACCGGGGGTCTTTTCAGGGGCTTGATTTCACATCGCCTGGCAGGGAACACAATGTAATGAAGTCGTTTACAGTGGGTCCGTACCCGGGGAGTTATGGTTTAGCCATGTCCCGCACCGGGCTCCTATTTTTCTTTCTCGACTTGCGCCGGGTCCCGGGAGAGGGTGTGGTGCATGATTGGTTCTCTGTTCCCCGGGTGTGCAAATGGGTCAATTATATCTATGACAGTGAAAAAGACATCAAGTATCTTTTCCAGCTTCCCCGGCTGTTTGATGCAATCATTTTTATTGACATAACCACTCGTGCCCGGCCCCTCCCTCTAGGTCGCCGGCCTCCTTTTCCTTATTAAGCTCTTTTTTGCCCCCGGCGGCCACTTTTTAAAGAGTCTCACCTGGAAACGAATGAAATTAATCAGAAGTTTTTGCGGGGGGGGCAGTTTTTTCAAAAAGCGCCCCCCTGGTAACTTAATACTCTTCAAGATCGTTTCTCAATTATGCAGTCGCACAAAGTCAAGAATGGAGAAGTAAAGCAATGTCCCCATTTTTAAAACATGATTGAAATTCCCCACTGTAGGTGATGGGTAAAAAAGTCCATATTGACATTGGTGTTTTCCAGGTCATCGAAATGCATGCTCTGCAGGTGAGAATAACTTAATTTATATTCCAGGTAGAAACCCAGGTGACGCCAGGGTTTATACCTCACTCCTACTCCCATGCCCAGACCCCAGTTGCGAGAACTCGTTTGGAAAGAATAAGCTCTTTTTTGCGTGACGCCGTTTTCAATGGTGTCTAATTCCAGGTGGGGCACGGTAGGGCCAATAGAAAAATCTGCATAAGGCTGTAACCGACCGTCTTTGATTACAGGGGTTTTAAGCAGCATCCACCGGTATACCAGGTAAAGACCCACATGATTGACTCCATGGGACACACTGAAGGTGTCCAGGTAATCACCTACAGTGACGATGCGGTCAATGGGTTCGCCGTTGTAAATCCCGCTCATGCGCACCCGTTGGTTTTTATTGATTAAAAACAACTTCAAGTGGAGAAATTCATACCCGATGCCGATATGAGGATTTTTTTTCAGGAAATAAATCATTCGGTAACTGTAGTAAGGTTCGGTAAATGCTTTTTGGGCGTCGTTTAATTTCAATTTAAAAAGAGCTTCAAGAAAGACCCTGGGTATAATGGAATTATCCGGGAAAAAGGATTCATCTTCCAGGTAAAGGTGGTGAAACACCACATTGTGATTATCGTATTTTATGCCCACATCGGAATAAGTGGGAAAGGATTTTCCCCTGGCGTATTCGATATAGAAGCGGGTCATTTTGTTTTTTTTGCCGCCGGAAGCACACCCGGTAAAAAGTATCAAGACGATGAGTAAAGACTTTACTGTTTTCATTGTTTCATTTCCTTTAGAAAATAAGGTTTTTTAGAAAATAAGGTTCCAATTATACCACAGTGATGCAATATCTAAAAATCCGGTTTGTTTTTTTCCAGGAATTCTAATTTTAGCCACGAAGTTACACAAAGGGATACAAAGACACAAAAAAAATTTGTGTGAATTCGTGTCATTCGTGGGCTATTAAAATAATTTAAAACCCTGCAATATTTTTTGCTCAGTCAATATTTGTCCTTTCCCCTTGATAAGACCGTTATTTTAGGAATTCCAGGAAAAAGAGGAAAAATTTGTCAACTTTTTTTACCCCCTTTTCCCTTTTGTCCCACTAACTATTTTCGCCTCCAAAACAAGGTTTGACACCTTCCTGGCTGGCTCGCCAGTGATTTGATTTTCCTGGCATTAAATTTGCTATTGAAAAATAGGACTAAGATTATGACGAAAAAGCATATTACTTTAGTTGATAAGGATATATAAGTACGTGTGATTTGAAAGTCCGATAAAAGATGATAAAACGTATGGCCTGTGCGGTTCCCATCGGGAGATAGGTATTGCCTTGTTAGGGTTAGATTTGCGCAAAAAGGGGGCGACCCATTGGGTCGCCTCTGCCCCTCAATTAACTTCGTGTACCTTTACGTTTCACTGTAACTTCGTGGCTAAAATTAGAATTCCTGGAAAGCAAAAGAAAGGCTTGATTTTTTTTCATTTTTAATTATACTTATTCCATGAGAGGGAATGATATTTTACAAGTTACTGGTAATGCGGAAAATATTTAGAAATTAATGGCTCAAAAGAAATCCCTGGTGCCTTTTATCGGTGCAGGGTTTAGTGTGCCAGCCTGTCCCACCTGGTCTGCATTCCTGGACCTTTTCTTTGATGGAATTAAAGAGGAATTCCTCCTGGCTGAGGAAGAACAGTATTATTTACAATTAAAAAACAGCAGTCATGAGAAGAAATTTGAAAAAATAGCGGATTTTTTAGTGGAAAAAGCTGGCAGGAGCAAGTTTGAAGAAGAAATGCTCGCCCATTTCCATAAACCCCTGCCGCCCTCGATGAAACCCAAATTCCACCTGCTGCACCAGGCATTTCCCGGGTTTAAAATCACCACCAATTTCGACTGCCTGGTGGAAAATAACACACCCCGGGTCCCGATGTTTGGGTTTGTTACGGGACACAGGCAGACGAATTAGAACGGTTGTTCACTCATTCCCATCAAAATTCGCTGCTGAAAATTCACGGTGGGCTCAGGGACATTCATTCCATTGTGCTGGCTTCTACCCAGTATGCATCCATCTATGGCCACCCCGCGGGTTTTAACATCAATGCACCGCTGCCTGTTTTTTTTAAACGGGTGTTTACCAATTGTCCGCTGCTGTTTATCGGGTGTTCGTTGGCCCATGACCGGACAATCATGATAATGGAAAGCTTGAAAGCTATGCGGCCCCATTTTGCCATTATGAAACGGCCCGGTAAGAAACATGAACAGGTCAAGCTGAACCGCCGGTTGTCTAATTTGGGTATTACTCCTATATGGATCCTGGAATTCGCACAGATCCAGGAGATATTGCAGCAATTGGCAAAAAGTGAGGAGATGGCAGAGCGGCTGGAACAGTTGTATACCTTTTCCTGGTGCGATCGCCGGGAAAGTGATGGGCAGCGGGCTTATGAATTGCACCAACTGGTGCGGGAACTGGTACGGGGACGTTTTCAAAACCGGTATCAAGAGCGTTTTATTTTATTCGTTTTTTTTTCCTTAATCGTTTTTTGAAGCTCATCCACGTCTGCAAGGTCCTTTGGTCTATCAGAACATCTCTTGCACTCAAGCAAATCGTGTAGAGATATGATGTTTAAAAACATTTTTTCGTATTTAATCCTCTTTTTATTCTTAAAAATTTCTTCGTTAGAGACACCTTTAAGATTAGTCAATAAATCGATCCGGTTGGGTTCAACTCCAAGATGAACTGCGGTTCCCGCTGTTTCAAAGCATTCCCTGGTAATTCCTGCACTGCCAAATCCAAATTCATCTAATGCCTCTATCATATTCTGCGCATTTTTTGAAGAAGGAAATATTAAAATATCAATATCCTGAGTTGTCCTGATATAGCCATAATAGTTAACTGCAAATCCTCCGATTACAACATACTCAACTTGATACTTTTCAAGGAGTTCAATGAACTCCTTCATATCTTGAGTAAAAATCATTTTTTTTCTCTATCAGTCCACTACCAGGTCACTTTTTCAATACTTGCGGTTTTTACAATCCGATCTTCAGTCCACTTTGTTCCCCAAACACGCTCTTGAAGTATTGCAAACTCTTTTAGCCTCTGGTTAGGGGTCAAAGTAGCTAATCGACGATGCTCTACCCGGTTTTCTTCCTCAAAAGATGAAAACTTTTTCACTGACAACACTCTTTTCTGTTTTGTATTTGTCATAATATCATCCTTTTCGCTATCCAATTTATAACATAAAAACAAAGAATTTTCCACTCCAACTCTGGCAAAAATCCATTCAAATGAGCAAAAAATAGGCATTCCTACAACAGAAGATGAAAAGGAACTGGCAAAATTATAAGTATGGGGCCAGGCCAATTTTTCTCTAAGTACTTTATGCCGAAGGGACCACTTTAATGCATTTCCTTCATGCGTCACGTCAATCTTGAGAGGGCTGTACGCTGTATTACAGATGGGCAGGAAATAAGAAAATTTTAAAACCTGCCCATCCGCATTATTTTAGTAATTTATCTAATCTTG
>CP070627.1:5622912-5625787 GCA_020355945.1 Candidatus Aminicenantota bacterium
CGCCTGAGGATAACAATGGTAACGGAGACGGGATAACCCCTTTTACCAGGGTCTACAATAAAGGAACAACTGTAACTTTAACAGCACCGGACGCGCACAGTTGGAGACGCTTTTCAAAATGGACGGTAGATGGTGTTGATAATACGGGCTCATCTGTTCAAGCAGCAATGGATAGTAATTGTGAGGTAACGGCTTCTTATGAAATCCTCATTCCCCCGGTAATCTCAATAGACAGGAATAGGTTGAATTTTGGTTATATCATCGATGGCAGTGTTACCGGCCCACAAACTTTAACGGTTACCTGCAGCGGTGAATCATTAGACTGGACAGCAGCAGCCGATGATTGGTGGTTAAAGGTGAATCCCCCAAGCGGCGGCGGTTTCGGGGAAGTTGCGGTATCCATTAACACATCAGCTTCCGGACTGTCAGCAGGCAATTATACAGGCACGGTAACAGTGTGTGCCCCTGAGGCTATCAATTCTCCAAAGACAATAACAGTTACACTAAAAGTTTATGAACCAGGCACATCCAATGATCCTTTCGGCGAATTTGTTTTACCTATAGATGGGTCTACTGTCTCCTCCGGTATACCTGTCACCGGCTGGGTATTGGACGATATTGGGATTGAGAGTGTAAAACTCTACCGGGAAGAGGGAATATCACTTATTTATATAGGAGATGCCTCATTTATCCCTGGAGCACGCCCCGATGTGGAAGAGGCCTATCCCGATTACCCGATGAATCACCAGGCCGGATGGGGATACATGATGATGACCAACTTCTTTCCCAATGAAGGGAACGGAACATTCGATATACATGCGATTGCAGCAACCACAGAAGGGGAGGAGGTAACCTTAGGAATAAAAACAATTACCTGTGACAATGCCAATGCGATAAAACCCTTCGGTGCTATAGACACACCGGCCCAGGGCGGCACCGCTTCAGGCAGCAGTTTCACCAACTGGGGCTGGGTATTAACGCCCCGACCCAATCGTATTCCCACAGACGGTTCAACCATCGATGTATTTGTTGATGGGAAAAATCTTGGTCATCCTATTTACAATATTTACAGGTCCGATATTGCCGCGTCATTCCCGGACTATTTCAACAGTAATGGGGCCGGCGGGTATTTTAATTTAGATACCACTGCCTATACAAATGGAGTGCATACCATTTATTGGGTTGCCTCCGACAGTGCCGGTAACTCCGACGGCATCGGCAGCAGGTATTTTATGGTTCAAAATGCTGGAGGGAGTCAACAGGGTGAAACGGTCAATGGTCAATGCTCGTTGGTCATTGGAGAAAAGGAATTTTATTCGGTATCTCATATGATTGATATTCCAGTGGATAATTTCCGGCCTGTAAGAGTTAAAAAAGGTTATAAACAGGATTGTAAACCGCAATATATTTATCCCGGTGATAACGGTATTGTAACAATCGATATCAACCAATTGGAACGAATAGAGATACATCTTAGTGATTATCGAGACGGGATGGAATTTTACACCGGTTATTTACTGGTGGGCAGTCAGTTAAGGCAGCTTCCTGTGGGTTCCACCATGGATATCGAAAGGGGTATTTTTTATTGGCAGCCGGGGCCGGGATTTTATGGTAAGTATCGATTTGTATTTATTAAGAAAATGCGTGATGGTGAAGTCAAATTACTGAGTACAATCAACATTCACTAACTAAGTGGTCCGGTTCATAAATAATGTGACGTTATCGGTGAGGGCCGGGCGCTTTATTGCAAGTATTTTCCAAACCATTGCAACTGCTTCGTCACCACTTCACTGAATTTCTCCCCTTCGTAACATTGGTAATGAGTGGCTCCTTTTATGATCAGTAACTCTTTGGGACTGTTTGCCTTTTCATACAAAATTTCGGATTCCTCTTTGGGATTCACTTTATCATTTTCCGCACCAATAATTAAGATGGGAACATGAACCGAGTCCACATATTTTTCCGGCTGATACTCCATGGTTTCTTTAATGGTTAAAAAAGGAATCTTAATGTCCAATCCAGGGAAATCAGCCACTGTTTTATTGTAGAATTCAATGGATTGCTCATCGGTCAGGATTTTATTAATGGGCACTTGCATGATTTTATTCTGGGTGACTGCCCGGGTCCATACTTTCATCAGCATTGATTCCAGTTTTTCTCTTTCTTCCCCTGTTAGACCTCCTGTTATGACTCGTTCGCCATTTCCGAAGGCCAATTGGACGCACAAACATTTCACCCGTTTATCCAGTGCAGCCGTAACAATGGCATTGGCGCCGCCGAAGGATGTGCCCCATAATCCCAGGCGTTGGGCATCCACCCCGGGTAAACTCTGGACAAATGTAATGGCATTTCGGATATCGGTGATTTGGGCCTGGGGGGATAACTTCCCTCGTTCGCCTTCGCTTTCTCCGAACCCCCTGTAATCAAAGGTTAAGGCTAAAAATCCCTTTTGACTGAATTCCTCTGCATAAGCAGGCAGTAGAAGTTCTTTAAAGCCGGCAAAACCGTGGCACAGGACAATTGCCGGGTTCTTTTCTTTATCGTTATCAGGCACGTATAATATCCCTTTTATCCGGCTTCCTTCCGAATAAAATTCCACATCTTGTTTCATCCTATTTCCTCCTTTTATGTTGAACGATTAAATACCTTAAATACCATATAAAGAAAAAAATAACAACGGGTGCGGCATTTTTTGCCCGGGCTCTTTTTCTCTTGACATCGTAACCCGGTTTACCTAAAATCATAATGTGAACAACAAAATCAAATCCACGGTCAATTTTTGTGGACCACGGAGGACACTTAAAAGGAATATGAATGAAACAGAAGTTATTTTATATAATTTTTCTGTGTCTTTCTGTGTGTTCTGTGGGCTCTT
>CP070627.1:5625887-5634139 GCA_020355945.1 Candidatus Aminicenantota bacterium
AAGTTTTCATCTTTGAGTTAGGTTTTAAACCTACTGGTGCTTTTACAATATTTACTGTCCAGGGATTTTCATCGGCACGCAACCTGGGATTAGACTGAAAACTAAAGCGCAGGAAAACTTTTCCCTTAAAATCTTCTGTCTTCAAAGCCAGTTCACCCTTTCCGCCAAATGACAATTCTTTTACCGGTGTTTCATTAATTTTTTTATAGACAGCAGGTGAATTGGAAATTTTATATTTTCCAATTTTGATTTTTCCATTAATGAAAAATTTATTCTCCGAGGCAAGAGAAAAAAGGGTTAAAACGAAAAGGAATAAAATTATACTATACTTTTTCATTGTCTACCTTCTTCTAACCTGGAAGTCAAAATCCAGGTCATCATCTGCTGCTGTGGTTTTTTTCCTTTTTGAAAAGGACATATCCAAATCATCTCCATCCATACCGCCTAAATCCATGTTTAACCTTTTTTTCCAAAAGGAGATACCATCATTATCATTTGCAGTATTTACTTCGTCGCGGTCTGCTTTCCTTTGCCCTGGTTTTTCCGGGTCCAGGAGTTCGGAATGATCTACAAATATCTTCTTATTTTTATTGACAATTCCATTTGGTTCCGCGTATTCTCGAACCCATCTTGCCACTTCAGGATCTTCAGGCCAGGGTTCTTCATTTACTGCATGGTAATTTTTATACTGCAGCATTTCCCCAATATGCATTGCCAGCATATCCAGGGTATGCCAGGCGCCCAATGCTTTGGCGTTGATACAAATCCGTCCTTTGGCTGGGTCTTTGGAACGTACATTGGGATGCCAGATATCTGTCAGCATCCTACACTTTGGGGCGCCATCCGCTCCCGGATAAGCAGGGGGAAAAATAATTTCTGCCTCATGATGGGTACCATAAATGGGTGAGCTATTTTGATTAATTCCCACAATACTTTTCACATTATCATAGATAATTTTGTATCCTTCCGGTGGAACCCCTTTAAACTGTTTTGTAATTTCGTACGATATTTTGGAACTGCGGTTACAGAGCTCATCAATAAGCTCATGTTCTTTTGCCAGCCTTTTATCACGCGGGTCTTTAAATACATCGTAATCATAACTTGTCATCTCAAAAACCTCCTCTTCAAAAAATTAATTTCTAACACTCTACAGCATGCCGTATGCATTGCATACTCACATTGTAGAAAAAAACTTTTTCCCATAAACGTAACTGTTGAATTCCTTTAAACGTCTAACTGCCAGAAAATGTAAGAGCCTCTTCAAAACGAATTCAGCCAGCTATGATATTGGGAGTTAACAGCAGCGTATCATTGTCCTTAACACCGGCTTTCTCCAGTGATTCATTTTGTCCCAGATCTTTGCCGCCCTCTTTCCACCTGAGGTTATATGTTATCGGATTACCCTGGGGGTCTGCTTTGGGCAGCTTAAGGTTCGTATCACTCAAAAGCTTCTTAATTATTTGGGAAGCCGTTGCTTTTGCCGGTAATGCTGCGTCGATTTCATCTGCACTGGGCATCACCCGAATGATTACTTTTAATTTTTGATCAGCCATGTAAATCCTCCTTTTATAGTATATTTGTGATTTGTTAAAATTTGTCTATTTTTTTTTTGCAATTGGGACACACCCTGGTTGTTGAAGCTCCATAGTTCATGCAGGCATGATGCAGGGCTGTGCCGCAGTAATTGCAAACAAAAACTTCTTCTTCATTCTCAATTTGATCGAGACACACCGCACATCTCTTTCTTACTTTTGATGCGTTTCTTTTTTCATTGCTGCCGGACTGTTTCTTTTTATCAGGTAGATCATCGTTGTCCATCTTAAAAGTTAAACGGTTTGATTTTGTTTTTTGATTCAATTCCTGTTCTAATTCCTGCTCACTTAGATCAATTTTGTATCTATCTTTTCTTTTCCTTTTTTTAAAAATCACTGTAGTAGACGTCTCCATGTCCTATTGGAAATTAAGATATTTCTCATCTGCTGTTAATTCGACGTATCGAATTTTTCCACCAGTGACGACCCGAAGAATATGAAGCGGTGGTATTCCCACTTCAGCCAGGGTCAAATTCATTTTGGGAAAATCTTTATCAATATAATCGATATCATCTGTGATAAAAATTCTTTCATCCGGTTTGATCATGTATTTTTGGATTATATTGTCCGAAAGGTGAGGAAATGGTATGGTAAGAGGAATTTTTTTCCCGGTGCTTTCAGGTGAAATTTCAAATATAAGGCGATGGTCAAGCCGGATTACCGGTTCGGGATCGGAAAAATATTCCCGCAGCCATCTTAGTGTCTCGGCAGCAGTATTTTTTGAACTTAGTTCTTTTGATTCAATAATGGATTCATAAGTATAATGGCTCTGGCAATCATTTTTCAATGAGGTGGTTTTGTAATGACCGATTTCATTACTCATTCCCTCATAAAAAAAGAGCTTATCCATTAATAATTTGTTGTCATAGTTGTGTATCACCTTTAATGCCTCTTGAACTTGAACCGCAGCAATAATGGATGCAGAAATCGGAGTTGTAGGAATTCTTCCATAGGCTAAATTACGCCTGGCAACATCCGCGCATCCCATTTGATATCGAATGATATCCAGGTCGTTTTGGCTGAGGGTGCATTCGTAGCATGATTTGCCTGGCACATATGCGATTGCTTGTCCCATTAGATTTTCAATGGCTCCATCTATCCATTTTTTTTGTGTACGGTAACAGGCCCGGTTGATATTCCTGCGTGCCAGGCGGTTATCCAGGCATCCAATGACCACATCCATACGCTTGATAACGCCATAGCCCACATCACACGAAATATCTCCATTAATGACCGTCACTTTTACATTGGGATTCATCTCTTTTATTCGTTCGGCTGCCACATCGGCTTTTAATTTTCCTCCTTCGCAGTCTTTTTCTCTAAAGAGTACGGAACGAGATAGATTGGCAAACTCAATGGTATCATAATCCACGATTAAAATATTTCCGACATTTAACAGGGCCAGGTTTTTGAGGACCTCATTTCCCAAAGCACCTGCTCCCACCACCATCACCTTTGCGTCTCGAACCTTTTCTTTATGCCACCAGGAAAGCATCTGGAAGGTTTCATCCCATTCGATGTTATATTCTATTGATGCTTTTGCTTTAGTCATTAACCCATCTCCCTTGACTATAAATCGGCCAGGTCTTCAAAAATACCGATAAGTTGTGCCACTTCTGGGGCATGATAATATTTTCCCCCTGACTGCTTTGCTATTTTTTTCAGTAAATCTTCATTTAACCGGACCACAACATTGCCAACACCGGGAATATCCATGGCAATACCCTTTGGCGTTCCCAGCCCGATGGTATAGACAGGAATATCTTTCAACTTTGAAATCGCTTTTATTGGGTCAATGCCTACCTGGTTGTCACCATCGGTTAATACTATGAT
Source organism: Candidatus Aminicenantota bacterium (assembly GCA_020355945.1). The sequence goes on from CP070627.1 coordinate 5,629,313, forward strand.
GGCTTTCATATTCTCCTTTTTACCCTCTTTTTGCAGGATTTTCCCAGCCTCTTCAATAGCAGAACCGATGGCAGTGCTGTTGTGTGTTATGGTATGGCTACCAAATTTCTTGATTGCCGCACTCATTTTATCCAGGTCATCGGTTAAATGCAGATGAGTTTTAGGAAGCCCGCCAAAAGTTAAGAGAGCCACCCGGTCCTTGTAGTTCTCCATTATCTTCCGGGTTGTAAAAGCCAGTGCCGCTTTTTTTGCCGCCTCGAACCGGTTTGGAGTGAAATCAGTGGCCTCCATACTGCCGGAAGAATCAAGGCAAACCACTACATCAATAGGTTTTTTTTCTCTCCATTCCTCCTCTTTACTTAATTCCTCCAAATCCTTTTCGGTCATCTCAAATTTATATGTTCCCATTTTTTACTCCTTAAAACGATATTTATTTTAGTTTTTCCACTTTTTTATCCCTAAGACTATAGACATAACAAATCCTAATTTTATCGGTCTTCCAGAATTTTTTTGTAATGGAATACCTATGTTGAAGCATAACGCCAAAACCACCTTTCGGACATTTAACACTATCATAGCCGTTTGAGAGGCACCATTCGGTTATCGCATCTCCACCGCCGTATTTATTCTTTCCTTTAGAACACCAATTATAGTATTTTTCCTGGACTTTTTGGTTTTCCCAGTTGGCGAAATTTCCCCAATCCACCTCTGCAATAATCAATGCGCCTGAATATCCGGCAAAACTGTCAGCAATGGTTCCTGATTTATAAGATAGTCCAGGTACCGGAATTTTGCTTTTACCCTGATTTTTGTTCTTATTCCTTGAGCCGGGAGCAAAGCCGAAATAAATCCCGGAGCCATATGCATTCCCACTTCCAACTTTCCAACCCTCTTTTATAATCGATTTCACATTTTGCATGCTGCTAGTTCCATGGAAACTAAACTGCAGGTAACTTTCAAAATCGAAATCAAATTTTTTTCTTTTTGATTTCCATTGGTTCTCAATTTCAATGAGTTCATTCAAATTAAAATTAACCACTGGAAATCTAAGATCAGCCATTTCATAGGAAACAGAGGGTGTACATAACGCTTCTATATCAAATATTTCCAGGATCAATTTCGGGGGGATTTCCAAATCGTCCTCTGGCATTTCCCATAACTGTTTTGAAGATGAAGGCAGCTCCTCCAAATCAAATTCGACGAAATATCTTCTTTTTGAATTAGCTGGCGATTTTTTTCTTTTAAAAATCATTTCTTCCATAGAATGCTTCTCTCAAAATTTATTTAACATTTTTATTGATACCATACGTAAAAACAATTGTAAATCCTAAAAGTTGTGCAATCTCTATACCATTGCAGCCTTTTCAATTAATACTCGCTTCTATAAAGCACTTTAAACCCATCGTTTGGGACCAAAATATTTTCTATACCATTGGGTTCCATCGGGGGTTTACCTTTGTCTTTAACCCTGAAATCTTGTTATATAAATCTTTTTTGCCATCCTTTGCTTTCTCGGGTTGAATGTGCACAATATTTAGAAATGCATTGATTTTATGAGGAGATTGCACAATTTTTAGGTTTTACATCATATCTTAAAAGTGTTAATATTGTCTATAGCCATTTTTACCGCTTACTATTTCCGGGAAGATTTCGAGGATTATGAACAACTGCACAAGCATTCCGGCTATTTGGCTTCCCAGCAACTCTTAAGTATGTGGGAGTTTGGTGTATTTAAATCGTCCTTGAAAACATATCCTCAGCCCTCGGCGACCTTACGGTAATACGTTCCATTCCATATAGACCGTTTAACCGTTTTAATAATTCTGACATTTTCTCGCTGGAGTTCTCAAGGATAAGTGATTCTGACTCATCTCATTCTCTTATTTTACTAAAAATTGGATAAAATTCACACATCCACACGCACCCCCATCCCCAATCCCCGCAATCTGACTAAAAAGGGTCTAATACGGCAATGTATTCATAATAATTGGTCACATATATTTTTTGTTTTTTGAAATTCACGTCTATACCAACTGGAGATAAACCCAACCGGGTCGTGGTTCCCATGAATGTCCCATAGAGGTCATATTTGGAAACCGTTCCAAAAATCATATGCCCCGCTTCAGTATGACCACGCGAAGCAACCAACAAATAAGAATCACCCCATAACACCATTCTTACAGGTGCTGCCGCTGTATCATAGAATTCCCAGGAACGTAAAGGATTCCCTTCCAGGTCAAAAACAATGATCCGGTAATTCCGGGAGTCGGAAACAAATACTTCGTTATTTTTGATGACGATTCCCACCGGGGAATCAAACCGATCCTGGGGACCACCGGGACCATGGACCCACGTCTGCATCAGGACACCGTTTACAGTGTATTTTAAGATTCGATGATACCAGTAATCCGTAACATAGACATTCCTGTTTTTATCGACGGCGATATCGCTGAGCGAACTCACCTGGTTATCCGATTTATTGGCATCCGGGACTATCCAGGAGTTTTTTAATCTTCCATCTAAATCAAAAAGACAAATACGGCTGTCCGACCCGCTTCCTCTGGCGGTGGCGTAAAGTGTGTTATTGTATATAATCATCCCTCCTACTGATATATTACATTGTTTAATAAAATTGCCATTTTGGGTAAATATTTGCACCCGATTGTTCCCGCCGTCTGAAACATAAACATATCCGTCTTTATCAATACAGATATCGCTGATGTGCAGGAATTCTCCCTGGCCCGAACCTTTTTGACCCCAGCCGCTAGTGGTGATAGGACCCTGGTTTTTATCTTTCCCGGATTTTCTTAAGATTAAAAATACCACCACGGCAGCGACTGCAATCCCACCAACAATAAAAGGCCATATCGTATGTTTATGTTTTGCTTTGATTTTTGGGACTTCTTTTTCGATGGTACCGCCGGATTTTTTCGTATTTTGTGGGCTTTTGCAGTGAAGAGATACTGTTGATGCCGACACCAACAGGAAAAAAACAAAGGATACTAAAACAAGGAATGTTACGGATTTTTTTTGTTTTTGTATAACGATTTTCATTTTTTTTCTCCTGTATCTTGCCTATCTTTTGTAAACCTCTTTTTGAATGAATTTGAATGCAGAATGATACCAGAATACCAGCCAGGCCACTAAAATTAAAATGAAAATATTGCGCGTTACCAATAGCAACATGCGTGCTGTTTCTAACTCCGCTGCAATCATTACTTGATAGATATTGAAGACAATTACGGCCGCTGCAATAGCCCCTAAATAAAAGTAAAGGTCGGGCCTGACAGGTACCATGGGGATAAAGTTATACAAATCCACCCCTAACATCTTGTATTTAAATTGCTGAAATGCGCGAATCGCCTGCCTGATTTCTCGCCTGTCATCCTGTCTGATGGGTTCTGCCAGGATAATAATCACCTGGCTGGTATTACAGCCGAAGACCACCACCCCACAAAATATAAAGAAAAGGTCTATAACGAGGTAAACAAAATGATTGTGTTCTCCACTGATGCTGTGTTGACCGTTACACAAGAAGGCGAAGCCCATTGCCACCAGACAATGCCAGAGCAGGAAAAAGATAGGCGTTATATAACCTCCGAAATGCCATTGATTTTCGTTTGCCGCCACAGCAAAGGGAAGCGTGATCCACCAGATAAATACACTTCCTGCAGTGATTCCCAACAGTAACAACTGTATTGAATTATCTATTGGTTTTAGGCAGTGGACGAGTACAGTTAATGTGACGGCGGCAGCGTACAGCAGCGCTGCAAAATGAAATCCCGGCCTAAAGGGGAATTTAATGGGCCATTTACCCCACAGGAATTTAAACCAGTTCTTCATAAAATGCTTACCTGGTATTTTTTTTCGCCCCTTATGAGAAACCGGCACAATCACCGGGGCCATGATTATCTTGTATGGCCCGCCCATGGCAACAGCATCCCCCAATAGTACCGGATTTTGAGAATTTGAACCCATTCCCCTGGTATCGTTTTGATTTTGAGCATCTTTTCCGGCTTTCCTGGTCAATATTGCTCGCAGCCGTTCCTGGTATTCGATGGGCACTCGTCTGCCTACAAAGTATGCCAGATCAGCCAGGGTCACCGAACCACTGCTGCCAACGGCTTCACCTCGAAGTCCTTCCACCAGGCTGGCGGTAAATACCCCCTGCTGCAAATAATCATCCCTGCTGTCCCCAAAAAAGCGGTCTTCTAAGGAAACTTCACCAGGACTTGAAGAGAGCAAGATAGACCATCCCCGGGTTAACTCTTCTAAATTTTTATAGCTCTCCACTGGTTCATATTTATGTAGTGGACTCTGGCAGCAATCCAATATCATTACTTTTTTTCGGGATGCACAACCGGCAGCCGCCTGCTGTATCTCTCTTACTTTAATAAGCTCGATTCCTTTAACGCTTTTACCATCAGCAACAGTGACAAGAGCGGGTTCTTCATCGCTGAGAACACCATGCCCTGAGAAATAAAAAAGAAACGTATCCGACTCCCCGGCTAAACCGGCACACTCACGGACACTGGATAAAATACCATCACGAGTGATATGACCGGCATCTTTAGGTAGTTCAATCCCCCATGTTTCTCTTTGGTCTTTAGCCTGCTCTTCATTTAAGGAAGGCCAGATCAAAATTTTGATATTGATCCCTCGATTTTTCCATATTTTTTGCAGCGTTTCCATTAAATAAACGGCATCATTGACCGCACAGTGAAGCGGTTTATTCTTATACCCGTCTATGCCCACGATGACGGCAATAAGACCTTCTTGCCCTTCAATCTTCTTTGATGGTTTCATGTGTCTATCCCTTTCATCCTA
>CP070627.1:5634239-5639327 GCA_020355945.1 Candidatus Aminicenantota bacterium
GGCCAGGGGCTCTTTTTGAAAAAACCGCCCCTGGACCCCGCAAAAACTTTTTATTAAGTCTGAAGGCTTCGAAACCCGTTTTATAGACGACTTCTTACCAATTACATGACTTTCGACGCGTTCTTGCATTGTCTGCCGTTTCAGTTCATCAAAAGAAGCCTTCAAGATGGCCCGCAGGGCCTTCTTAGGCTCCCCTCGCCGAGGGGAATGTCACGGTTCCTTCTAACCAATACCCGCCGCCGCGACCATGCTGCCTGGGTATTAAATCATAGGCTCCTATCCCTTCCAATTTCTTGCGAATATTGTGAATAGAAGTCCGTATAGTGGCATCCGGTGCAGTAGAATTCTTAAACAAACTCCCCTCCTTGTTCATCGCATCAGCAAATATATCCCACTCCGGCTGCCGATCATTATTATTTAAAGGCACCGAAGAAAGATGATAATTCTTCATGGAAGATGAAAAACCATCCCTCCTGGCCTTGTGATTCTCATAAACCAAATAACAAAATATCAACTTCTCAGTACGATTGAACCCTAGCTCCCGGGGAGGACTACCTTGCCATTCAATGGTTATGCTTACCGCATAGGGGTTAAATAAACATTTAAGAAACTCCTCATTTTCAACTATAGAACCCTCATCAAATGCTTCCTTGAGATAAATCGATGTTTTGTATCCCCGGGGCTCTTGTTTTTTGTTATTTTTCAATGACGCCTTTCCTATCACTTTTGAAAGAAATCTTTCATAAAGCCTGTTCCTGATGGCACAGTAACTACCCTGCCGAACAACCGGCCCGGTCCCCTTTAACGATAATGATAAATGCTGATAAGGCGCATATTCGATCTCTTCCCCGTCTAAAACCCGTCTGACCAATTCTTCAAGAGTTTCGTCGGTTTTTATTTGCTGGTTCAAAAATCTTAAATTATCACTTTCAATGAAAAGCCTCTCGATTGCATGCTCTACATCACCCGCGGTTATGCTTTTCCTTTGCCCTAATAATTGCTCTGCCAGGATATAACAAATATGTTGAAGTAACTGCGGATGCCCGGAAGTTTCCGTTATTAACTTTTCCCTGGCCCCGGGCTCAACACTTATGCCAAGTTCTTTAAAGGGTTCATCGATCAATTGTTCCGACTCTTCTTTTGACAGACTATCCAGGTACAGTTTTTTCGCTATGTTGAAAGGTGAGGTGGGACCGATGGTTAAAGGAATAAGCTCTACAGACCCGGCAATGATTAATGCATACTTGTTCAATTCCCGGTGATCAATTCGTTCATGAAAGATTTTTCTCCACATATTTAGAAACGATTGCACTGCCGGGGCCTTTTCGATTTCATCAAAAAACAGGACAATCTTTTTGTCTTTTCCCGGTCTGAATTTTTTCAGGAAATTGTAAAAATTCAACTCACAGCCAAAATCTTTCCATCGGTTGATGTTGTCTGCCGCGGGCTTCTCATCGAAATTTTCATGGATGATATTGATAATCCAATCGTAAAACGCCTCTTCTGTTTTGGGTGAAATTTCAAGATCGATATAGATACAGGGATAAACAGAAAGTTCATGCTTAATTTGGCGTAACAGGGTGGTTTTCCCGATTTGCCTGGGGCCCAATATCACCCAGTAATCCCCCTGACAGGTTCCTGTAATAATTTTCTCTATCTCTTTTGACCTGGAAATACAGGCTGGTTTATCTTCTAACGGGTGTAAGGGACCGGTAAAATTATAAGGATTTCTTTGCATCCTTGTTTGCCTCCTTGATAAGATTATCTAGCTCGTATCTTTTCAATATCCTCGGGAAAATCGGCAGAGCAAAACGATAATTCCCCCCCTTTTCTGCTAAAAATATATATCGAAGTCTCAAACCGGCCAAATACTCGGCAAGTTCTCCCAATGTAATACTGATGCCGTTGGCGTTTAATATCTCTTTAATTTCAGCGGCAGAGAAGATATCTTTGTCCGGGTAATTCTTTAAGAGTAGTAAAATAATTAACCGTTCAATGGAACCAAAATCTTCCGTGAAAAATAAATAGAAGTCATTAATGACATATTTCTCATAATCAAAGGTTTCGAACAATTCTTCAATATCAGTTCTATATATGGTTCGTCTATTCTTTTTGTCATCCTTGTCCTGGATTCTCTCCACTAAACTTTTGCAGAAAAATTGCAGTAAATTGGGATGGCGGGACGTATGCTGAAGGATTAGCATTTTATCCTCAGGATTATTGTATTTTATGCCTATACTTTCCATTGGTTCCGAGATCAAGGCAATGGCATCATCTTTTTTCAATTTGTCAAGGGTGATGATCTCTAAAAAATTATAAAGAGGCGAACCAATGTCCATTTTGGAGAGATACAATTTTTTAAAACCTGAAATAATCACCTGGCAGTAACGCTCTTGAGCTAAGGCTCGAAATATCGTCAGCAGCTTATAATCATTGGCTTCATCAAATTTTAACAGGATATCCGCTTCATCCAGTAAGAATATGGGTTTTTTCCCGGTTTGATTCAACCTTTTTATAACCGGGGAGAAATTATGCAAATCACTGTCAAAAGTAACGTCTTGATTATATTTTTCTTTTATTTTATCCTGCAAAACCGATAAGAAGGAGGTGTAATTTTGCTGTTCCGGTGCTTCCAGGTCCAGGTATATGGGCATGGTTGCGGGGGGCATTTCAGAGATAATTTTAAATAATAACGATGTTTTACCTATTTTCCTGGCCCCGACGATGGCAAAATTTCTTTCTTTTTTTCCCAGGATCCTGCCGATTTCATCCTGCCGGCCATAAAACGTTACCCTGACCGGACCTTCTGTTTTGTAGGGGGAGACCACCGAGGGCCTGATTTGCCTGATCAATACGTCTTTCCTGAATACCTGCAGCGGCGTTGGCGAAAGCACACACCTCTTGAGGTCGTCTTCTTCGATTAATACAATGCCCAGGAAGGGTTTTTGAACGAATTGGGTGATTTTATCAGTCTTTTTAAAACAGAGAATAAATGATGGGAATGAGGGTTTATCTTCTAACAAAATTTCATCTTGAATATACTGGATATCGTTATCTGTAAATTCGAATCGGGGTATGACAAAAACCAGTACATTCTCTAATCCACTCAACTGTAACCGGTTCATATTGACAATATAAACATTTTTCCTGTCCCCGGGTTCTTCTTTAATTTCGCATCTCAAAATACTACAAATCATATGTACCAATTCATTGAGTTGTTTTTTATCGATATTGCCCTGTTTCAGGTTGGTTTTGATGGTGGACCACTTTTTTGACAGCATGATGGCTGTTCGAGCGATATCTTTTTCAAAGGGGAGATTTTCTATGGGTATGAATTCCATAATTTTTCCTAACCCGGATAGAGAAACATGGTCCACGATGGTTTTCCAATTCTCAACCACGGTTTGCACCAGGGGATGACGTTTTTTCACCCACTCCCCGTACAATGGTAACATGAAGGGTTCACCATCAAAACGCCTTCCTTTTATTTTGTTTATATGTTGTTCCTCATGTAACCGGTCCAGCAGTTCATTAAGGGCCGGCTGGGAAAGAATCGAATCCAGGAGGGGGGATTCCTTCATAAAGTAGAACCTGCCTTCTTTCTTCATTACATTTTCGTCTGCCAGGGCGGCAAGTACCAGTTTATAATCATAAGGCAGGTTATTCCAAAAATAAACAAAATCTTCCCTTTTATCGGATATTGTCTTGTAAACAGCACCCCGGACATCATCCCCGGAACATACATGACGTTTCATTTCATTAAGATGCTCGATGATATAATAACAAAGTAACTGCTGGCAGTATAAATTTCTACCCGTTTTCCTTACGATCTCATGAATGGCTTCAGGCTCATATTTCACATACTCTTTAACCGGTGCGACGATCAAATCTTCGATTTTCTTTCTTTCCAGGAACATTCCCAGTTCTATCTTAAAGGCGGCATTCAATAAACCACTCATGTCAGTTCCCTGGGATGACTTAAATATATCACCTTTCCCGGCCAGGATCAGCCTGAACATGTTGGTTTTATGCAGCACATAGTCAAAAAAGCGAAAGATATCATTCAATGCTGCCGGCACTGCTTTCTGCTGCATTTTTCCAAAATCATCAAAGATTAGCAATATAATATTGTCGGCAAGTTTATTTCCCAGGCTGGCTGTGAAATGTACCATTTGATCAAAGGAGAGACTTGATTGGAATGAATAATTGGGTTCATCGATCGAGAGTCCCAATATATTTAAGGCATCTTTTATGGCTTTGTAGACAAATAACAGGAGGGTACCTGTATCCAGGTCAGCGGTATGGCCTGGGTCGATATAAATGGGTACATATCGTTGTCCCAGCATTCCTGGTTCCTCTACCATGCGCAGCAGTGTGCTGGTCTTGCCTGATCCGATAAAACCATGGATGACAATTACCTTACGGGGGGGACTTGATTCAAATTCCATCTTGACTTTCTCAATGACATCTTCATGATAAAACCACCGACCCGTTTCAATATCATAAGCGCGATAGGGATTGGGAATTTTAATAAAATCTCCCTGGCGCGATTCGACATCCGCGGCGTTATTTTTACCGGTGAATTTTTTTGGTTGAGACATCTTTTCTACTCTCCTTCTCTCTTTTAAAGTTTCTTAATACCCGGGACCCAAAATTTCCCCACCCGTTTTCCTGTTCCTAATACTATAGATTCACCCGGGGAATAGTATTTTTTTAATACTTCAATGTCTTTTAAGTCATCGGCGCCATATTTTTTAATGGTTCCGTCGGTTCGACAAAAGAGCAGGTCATATAGAATCTCTCGGTAGGTTTCCCGGGTAAGTCCCAGCACACCGGGTACCGGCAGAAAATACATTTCGGTTTTTTTGCTACTGATGAGTGGAGGCAGAACCCCTGCCCCGGCTATTTTCGTGGACATGATAAAAAAATCAGCTCCGGCCAGGTTTTCTCCATAATACATCTCCTTCATTTCCGGGTAGGTGGGCTTCCTCCGGTGCAATTGATAGAATTCGATTGCCAGGTCGACCGATTCCATTCCCCCGATGTTGTTTGATAGGAATCCATAGAAGAGTGTATGTTTTTTATGAT
>CP070627.1:5639427-5642427 GCA_020355945.1 Candidatus Aminicenantota bacterium
AAAATATACAAAACCGGTGACCTGGTTCGTTGGCTGCCAGATGGCAGTATTGAATTTTTAGGACGCCTGGATTTCCAGGTTAAGGTACGAGGGTTTCGTATCGAGTTGGGGGAGATCGAGGCCAATTTGAGGAAGCATCCTTACCTGGAGGATGCAGTTGTTCTAGCAGTAGAAAGTATGCATGGAGAGGGTGATAAAAAATTAACCGCTTATATTATTCTCAATCGTTATTATTGGAGGTTACACCAGGAGAAATCCGGCATCGGTCTACTTGAAGAGCGGGTTTCGGAGTGGCAGGCTGTCTTCGATGATATGTATATGAGTCCTCCTTCCCAAAAAGACCCGGTATTCAACATTGCGGGTTGGAACAGCAGTTACAGCGGAGAACCTCTTCCTGCTATAGAGATGCGCCAGTGGCTGGATAATACGGTAGAACGGATCCTGGCATTAAAACCAAAAAATGTCATGGAAATCGGGTGTGGTACCGGTCTTCTCCTTTTCCGAATTATCCCTTTTTGCCGACGGTATACCGGGACTGATATTGCAGAACAGGGTTTGAACTATATCCATGAGCAGTTGGCGGGGTTAAAACAGGAGGAACCAGCCGCGCAGGATTGGGCCGAGGTAAAGTTGATTCACCGGAGTGCTGAAAAATTTGACAGTGTGAATAAAAATGAACTGGACCTGGTGGTCCTTAATTCTGTGGTCCAGTATTTCCCGTCGGTAGATTACCTGGTAAAAGTATTAAAGGGGGCAGTAGACAAGGTAAGACCCGGGGGATATATTTTCATCGGGGATGTGCGCAGCTTACCGCTTTTAAAAGCCTTCCATGCTTCGGTTGAGTTCTACAAAGCCGAAGCTCATGAACCCGATACCACCAGAGAGCAGTTAAATCAAAAGGTGATGACAGGGATGATACGGGAAAATGAGTTAGTAATTGACCCGGATTTTTTTTATGCCTTGTTAGAGCTTCTCCCGAAAATCAAAGGTGTAAGAGTACTGCTTAAACACGGCCAGTATCGTAATGAGCTTACCAGGTTCCGTTACGATGTAATCTTGCATGTTCATTTGCAAGAGTACCCCTGCCGGGAAATTGAAGTCCCCATGCTGGACTGGGAAAAGCATAACCTGACATTTGCAGCAGTATGCCGCCGGTTAAAGGATGAAACCTTTAAAGTATTCAAAATTACCGGGGTTCCCAATTGGCGAACGGCAGATGATATTCAAACGTTGAAGTGGTTAAACGATGGATATGAAATCAAAACGGTCGGTGAATTTCGAAAGGTTCTTGCGGAGCTACAGGAGAGAGGTACTGCTCCTGTGGACCCGGAAGATTTTTGGGAATTGAGCAGTGAATATCCCTATGAGGTGGAAATTACCCTGTCTGATACCGATGCTGGCGCATCGTGTTATGATGTGTTTTTTAAGCATTGGGACCTGTCGGGAGATGCGGCGATAAACGTGGTTAGTAATAACAAGGTTAAGCCCCGACCCTGGTGCAGCTATACCAACAATCCCCTGCTGACAAAATTAACCGACCAACTGGTGCCGGAATTAAAAAGTGCGTTAAAGGAAAAATTGCCCGAATATATGGTGCCTGGATATTTTGTCCCCATGGAAGCCCTGCCGCTGACATCCAACGGCAAACTGAACCGTCAAGCTCTTCCTGACCCAACAGTGTGGGTACAGGAATCAGAGCAGGATATCATCGAACCAGGTACTGAGATGGAAAAGTATTTTGCCCTTCTCTGGTCCCAGGTGCTGCAGGTTAACAGGGTTGGCATCAATCAAAATTTTTTCCAGTTGGGTGGCGATTCCATAAAAGCCATCCAGGTGGTATCCAGGGCCAATAAACAGGGGTTGCAGTTATCGGTGCAGCACTTGTACCGGAATCAGACCGTGGCTGAGTTAGCCCGGGAAACCGCCCGGATGAAATCAACCAAAACCAAAGCATGTCCCCAGGAGCATTTTTATCTCAGCAGCTCCTGGCCAATCATTGCCCGGCAATTACCAAAAGGTGTGGAAATCCGGGATATATACCCGGTAACCCCACTGCAGCGGCATATGATCGCGTATTATCATCAACAACCTATCCCTGATCCTGGATTGTATATTTTCCAGAGAACCGCACTGCCCCTGCATATGAACCTGGATATTTCCTTACTGGAACAAGCCTTAAAAAAACTGACCGCTCACTTCCCTATATTACGTACAGCTTTAGTGTGGCAGGACCTGGAAGAACCGGTACAGGTGATATGCCAGCAAGGCGAAATTCCGCTTTTTTACCGGGATTTAAGCCACCTGTCTCCAGATCAACAGCAGCAGCGGTTCCGGCAGTTGTTGGCTAAGGAGTGGCAGCGAGGGTTCTCACTCACAAAACCCCAATCTTTTCGGCTGGGGCTGGTTAAATTGGCGGACGATATTTATAAAATTTTCTTTACCGGATGTTATATCCGCATCGATGGCTGGAGCTCGGGCATCATCCAGGGTGGAATTATTCAATATTATTTAGCTATGCAAAGTGGGGAAGGTATAACACTTCCACCAACGGATTATTATAAAAATTATCTGCACCATTTAAGGAGCCAGGACTTAACAGCGGTGAAAGAGTTTTGGTGTTCGCAGTTTAAGGGGTACCGGCCCGGGAAACAGGGTTCGTTAATAAACCGCTTGCAGGGGAACCAGCCGGAGAATGTTCATCCAGGGGTTTATGAACGGCAGCATATTTACTTTTCCCTTGAAACCACCCTTCAGATCAAAGCCTTTTTACAAAAACACCAATTGGTTCAAAGCTGTCTGGCCAGTGCTGTTTGGGGGCTTCTTTTAAGTGCATACGCCAACCAGTCGGATGTGGTATTTGGTTTCCTGACATCAGGCAGAACCCTGGCCGCTGCCAATATCGAAGTGATGATGGGGCACACCATCAACATTTTACCGGTGCGAGTTAAAATAAACCCGCGGGACAGTATATCCGACTGGCTGAGACAGATTTTTTACAGC
>CP070627.1:5642527-5647675 GCA_020355945.1 Candidatus Aminicenantota bacterium
CGGTCTCTAAGGCCAGGCTGTTGGAGACGGCTGTTACCACATCACTTTTTTCAATGGCATAACAGGTAATAGCTGTCATGCTGGGATGGGCGCCGACGACAGTGATATCCGTACCGTGAAGGGTGGTGACACATTTGACCGGCTTGCCCGAAATATCCCGGGCCAGCAGCGCAGAAACCGCATGGGGTAGTGCATAATGACTGTGAATCACATCTATGCTGCAACGTTTGATGATGGTAGACAACTGCGAAGCCAGGGCTAATGCGTATGGCTGAAAATCAAATACCGGGTACTCTTCTACCTGGACTTTGTGAAACTTCATTTTATCGGAACGATTACTTTTCAGTCGAAACGGCGGTTCCAATCCCATGAAATGAACCGTATGGCCTTTATCTTCTGCCATGGCCCGTCCGATTTCGTAAGCCACTACACCCGAACCGCCAATACGATGATAACACAATATAACCACATTCATTTTGTACTCATCCTCCTTCCCTGCCAATTTAAATTCTTTTGGAATGCTTTCATGGGATCTGTAATGTTGGGTGGGGCTTCACTGTAGAGGGGTTCGCCGTAACGGACCCCAATCAGTGCACCGGCCATGGTGCCCCGGGCTTCCTGGATGTCCCAGAAACTTTGGGACCGGACAAAGGTTTTGGTCCCCCTGTCATCTTCCCCGGTCTGAAGCACCTGGGTCCGGAAACATCGAATTGCCTCCTGCCGCTTCTCCCAGAATTCGGTCACATCTACCACAAAATCGGGTTTATCGAATAATAGTTCCGGGAACCCGATAAAAGCAGAGGGCCGAAACGGGGGAGATATGGTTTTAATTTTTTGCAGTCCCGACAGGAAACAGCACTCCCGCACCATTTTACCGCAGTGGTAATGGTCGGGATGGCGTAAATCGCGATCCAAAAAAGACAGCACTAACTCCGGCCGGTATTTACGGATCACCTCGATAATCTGCAAACGGTTTTCTTCTGTGTCCCGGATATTTCCGTCAGGCATATCTAATGTAATACGGGCGTCCAACCCCAGCAAAGCAGTGGCTCGCTCCAATTCTTTTTTACGGGTCTCAGAATCCCCGTAAGTACCCGCTTCGCCGCGGCTCAAATCACAAACTCCTACTTTATACGAAAGACTTTTCATCTTCAACAAGGTGCCACCGATAAAAAATTCACAATCATCCGGGTGGGCGCCGAACGCCAATATATCCAGCATGGTCATTGTCATGGTTGAATCTCCAATACCGTTTTATCCGGGTCGTAATTCTCATAAATTTTATAAATAAAATTCTTCCCGCCAAATAGGTTCATGTAATAGAAAATATTGAACACCCGGTCTTGCTTTTTCCCAAAGGGTTTGAGGTTGTCTGACAGGTATCCCACGTCTGCCAGCAGACGTTGGTGTTTTTCTTTTTCCGCTGCCCGCAGCTTGCCAGTGCTTTTTTTTACTTCCTGGCGGAGCAGTTTCCCGAGATTTCTAATATCTGCGGCATCAAATCCCATTGTCTCCAGTTTCCCCAGGTATTCGTCCGTATAATCATTTCCCTCTTGAAGGGTTTTGTTAAAATCAAAAGAGGTTTTTTCTTTTAGTGCTGTTTTAATTAAATCTTCGCGGCTGGATTCCTTCACCTGGACCAGGGAAAGACCGGTTCGTTTCATTAGCCGCTGCACCCGTGGTTCAATTAAATAAATAGACATCCGCTGCTGTACTGCTGCCGGTTTTACTCCGTGGAATCGGAAAATCGGTCTTATTTCTGCCAGGTATTTGACTTCCCCGGGTCCGGCTACATAGGTATGGGTATGGAAATAGGCATCCTGGCAGACACTGCGGGTCTTGACATTGGAGACCAGGTCATGCCTGGTCAAATCTACCACACTACCGTCCCTCAGTTGATACTTACCTCCCTTTCTAAATATTGTTTTTCGTTGTTTTCCTATCATGCAAAAACAATTACACTGTTCTCCATCAGGTGTGCGTTCTGCCTCTTTCAGTAGTATTTCCTGTGAAAATGTCCTGAAGTCTGTTTCAAAAGGGCTAAAAATCCTGATATCAAACTGGCCATACAATTCAGCAGCCAGCATTTGGGATGCTTCTTCCAGGGTCCGACCCGGTCTGTAACAATCCAGTGCCATATCTCTAAGACCAGGTGTAAAATCCGTCTGCCGAATTGTTGAAAAAAAAGTTTCCAGGATTTTCACCAGTGAAGTATCGATTTCAATAAAACCGCAGGAATAGCCCTGGCTGTTAATATTCCAGGCAAGGGTGCGTAATTGGTTTCGGGCATCCAGGTAATCGATATGGTTGATTTCATTAAAATCCGCGTCATTGGTTTCCAGCCAATATATAGCTTCACCATTGATTTTATCTGCATGGTAAATGGCACCCAGGACTTTGTAAGTGGTATAAAGGGGACCACCCAATAGACCGATTTGTTGACCCGTAACCACTTTTTTGCTTTCACTCACTTTACTCACCTTGTTTTTTCCCTACAAGAATGGTTCGTTCCGAGTCTGAGCCGCATGGATTACCGTTGTAATCCCCAAAACAGTCCACCACCCGGAACCCGTTTTTTTGAAACATCCGTTCCAGGTCCTGTGGTGCAAACAAACGAACCGATTCCTTGTAGCATTTCTCTATATTATTTTTCCTGAAATAAATGTTTTTTATAATACGGTGGTTTTCTATTTTTCGTTTTTCCAATACTTTAATCCCGGATGAAAGGCAGGAAACATTTTCCGGTACAAGGTTTTTTTTCACATATTCTGCATTTAAGAAATCCAACCAGTAAATTCCCCCCGGATCCAGGGATTGGTACACCGACCGGATCACGCGCTCGTTTTCTTCATCTTCTTCAAAGTAACCAAAACTGGTAAACAGTGATAAGATCAGATCAAACCGTCCGGGAATAAAACGCATATCTCCTACCACCAGGTCCAGTTGGGGGTTTTTTTTCTTGCCGTATTTGACCAGTGTCTCCGATAGGTCCAGTCCCAGTACCTGATACCCCTGGTTTTTAAAGATAGCTGTATATCTTCCTTCACCGCACCCTAAATCAAGAATTGTACTCTGTTTTGACAATTTTAACGTATTAATAATCAATTGAACTTGCTTTTGCGCATCTTTAGTATTTCGGTGGCGATACACCTCCAGGTAATTTTCATCAAACCATTCCACATACCAGGGTTTCTCCTGCTTCATTTTCAATTACAGTGCCTCCGGCGACCAGGGGGGGAGTGAGTAGTAGGTAGTAAGTAGTATGTAGTAAGTAGTAGGGAGGGGGTTGATATGCCCAACCCTTTTATATCTGCATGACTGCATGCTTGTATGTATGTATGGATGCCATAGGGTTTGTAATTTTGAACATTGTAATTTGTATTTTGTAATTTGTAATTTTTTTTCATCTTCTCAACCTCTTCATCACACCCATTGCTTTACTGATTCACTGGCTAACTACCTACTACCTACTACTTACTACTTACTTAGTCCAGGGGTTATGCAATCCCGTGTTCTATTTTGTAGTCGGCCCAGTTGTCTTTTAGCCACATAAAGTCTTCGAAGTTATTAAGTCTGAGGATAAAGGGATTGGTTTTTAGTTCTTCGCCGATGGTGGAGGTGGGGCGTACCCCGTAGTCATGTCCGGGCCAGACGCGGATATCCGGGTCCAGTTCCATCAACATTTTCAGGCTCTCGAATTCCACTTCTGCGCTGGCGCGGGTACTGGTGCCGCCGATTTTTCCTACAAACAGGGTATCGCCTGCCATTAGCTCTTTTTCAGCCAGGATACATATGGAATCCATGGTATGGCCGGGGGTATAAAAGAATTCCAGGGTCAGATCGCCTACTTTCAAGGTATCTCCGTCGTTGACGCGGACGTTCCCGTAGTGGGCGGTTTGGTGGGTGACCACCTGGGCTTTGTATTTTTTTTGAAAATGTTTATTGCCGCTGCTGTGGTCATAGTGGGTATGGGTATTGATCACATAGACTACAGTCAATCCCAGTTCTTCTACTCGTTTATAGCAGGGTTTGGGGTCTGGGGCCGGGTCTATTACGGCTGCTTGTTTGGTATTTTCGCAGCCCACCAGGTACCCGAAGTTGCGATCGCCGCCAGAAGGTATTTGTTCAAAAATCATGTTTGCTCCTTATTTTGGTTTATTAACTCAATATTTTTATTTGTTACAATAGGGGTATTATATTCAATAAGCGGTTATTAGTCAACCGGCTGGTCCGTGAATCAGTGGGACAGTGGATTAATAAAAAGTTTTTGCGGGGGGTTGTGCGCAAAGCGCATAGCGCAGGACGCAAAGCAAATAATACGATTGGCGCTGCGCGCAAAGCGCCATGCGCCATGCGCCTTACCCCTGGCCTTTTTTTTCCTCAACCTCAGCCTTAACCTCAACCTTTCCCGGGAATTCTTTCAACAGGTTATTGACAAAATGTCTTATAAGTACTATATTAATTGCTGAGGTGTCTAATGGAAACATTGGTTATCGATACAGTAATTGAGGATGATTTTTTAAAAATTCCTCAAAAGTTTAGGAATAAGCGAGTCAAAGTCATCATTATCGATTCGGAAGAAAAAGAGAGCGAGAAAAAAGCAGTACCCAGGAAATTGAATTTTAAAGTAGATGAAACCCTGGACGATGTTGTTCCGTTTTCAGATATTAAAGATACTAAAAAGTTCGCGAAGGAATTACGGGAAGCCCATTGGAAATGATTCTCACCGATACCTGTGTTTTAATTGAAAATTTCAGAGAGAATCCGGAGGTCACCAAGATAATTAAGGATATTGGGACTGACAATATTGTGCTAAATACAATCATCGTAATGGAACTAATCTCCGGGGCAAGAAATAAGATTGAATTGAATTCAATAAAGAAGCGGCTAAATAAGTTTCAAATCGTGGAAATTAATCAATCGGTGCTGGATGATGCCAACTCATTAATGGAGGAATATCATTTATCTCATGGACTAAAAATCCCTGATGCCATCATTGCGGCGACAGCAAAGTTTCATGGTATCCCTTTGTATACCTTTAACAAAAAGGATTTTAAATTCGTCCCTGAT
This sequence comes from Candidatus Aminicenantota bacterium, assembly GCA_020355945.1. Next base: position 5,647,598 of record CP070627.1, read on the forward strand.
ATCAAATTCTATGAATATGAACCGATCAAGGAACCAACAGAGGACTCACTAATGACCAATGACTAATGACTAATGACA
>CP070627.1:5647775-5653187 GCA_020355945.1 Candidatus Aminicenantota bacterium
GCGGGGGGTCCAGGGGGGCAGTTTTTTCAAAAAGCGCCCCCCTGGTCGCCGAAGGCTTATATATTTTTCAAAAACTCTGCAAATCCTCGGGGCAAGGCAAACGCCGCCTTGTGAATCTCTTTGTTATAGTATTTTAAACCGTGGAGTGCTTCGGCTTTTTCCGGTTTGAAATCTTCAATGGGATGGTATTTTTTGGAGCAGAAACTAAAACCGATCAGACCGCTGGGATAAGTGGGGACCAGGGTGTAATAGTAGGAATAATGGGGGAATATTTTTTTATTGAAAGAGACAATATTCTTTATAATATCCCGGTGATATAAGAAGGATTCGGATTGGGTAATTACAATTCCGTCACCAGTCAGGGCATTGAACATATTTTTATAAAATTGTTCCTGGAAAAGTACTTCTGCTGGTCCGATGGGGTCAGAGGAATCCACGATAATGATATGGTAGAAATTTTCTCTTTTTTTCACAAATTCAGCGCCATCTTCTATAAATATCTCCACCCTGGAGTCAGCAAAGCTGCAGCTTAAATTGGGGAAGTGTTTTTTACAAATTTCGATCACATCTCTGTCGATTTCGCAGAGGTGCGCGGTTTGGACTTGTTTGTGTTTGAGCACTTCTCGGAGTGTACCACCGTCACCACCACCAACCACCAGGACCCGCTGCGCCCCGGGATGCACATCCAGTGCCACATGGGCAATCATTTCATGGTAATTGGCTTCATCAAATTCCGTTAACATGATCACATCATCGTGAACCAGCATTTTTCCAAAAGGTACGGTGTCGTAGACATCGATTTTTTGGAATTTGGACCAGAAGGATTCCACTCGGATCTTGTATTGGATTTTCATCACCCTGCCGTCTTTTAGTTCCAATTGTTCTTCAAACCAGTTAGACATGGGTTCCTCCTTTTGAGAATTCAAATTATAAACGAATAATTACAAATTGTAAATCACTAAATGGAATTTGGAATATACTTATCCGAAGCATTTTTTAACAGTTTCCAAACACCAGGAAGTTCTTATTACAGGGCTGTATTTACGGGGTTAAATTATTACGTGGTTACTTTCTCAATACCACGTTGATGTTGTAGGTTGTACCTTTAAAGAAGTTTTTTGCAAACTGGGCCGCTATTTCCGGTTCGTAAAATTTGCAGCTAAATATATCGAGATAGACATTGTTGGTTTGATTAGCAAAATGAGCGGAGACCAGGGAGGTTTCAATCAACTGGGTCATTGAAAAACCAGCCACCCGTTCAGTTTCACCGAAATGAACGATCTCAGGGTCGCCAAACCGCTTCATTTCGATCAGGTCACACAATTGAATCACAAAGTCTTTAATAGCAGATGCATCGCGAATCAGGTTGGGATCACAGTGATGAATATCAATACTGGACTGGATACCCCAGGCGTTCATGGCGTCAAATTCCTGTCTGTAATTTCTAGGGATTGTTTCTCGTCTCATTTTTTTCCTCTTAAGCATTGGGTTTGTGCAGGAGTTTGACTGGTAAGTCCAACATGCCTCTTTTCATTTCCGTAACCGAGAGATGTTTGGCTTGAAATTCTTTTTTTAAATAATGCAAAGCGGAATAGTAATCGATTTCTTCACCGCACGTGAATATGTCCAGTGCACAATAACCGTATTCCGGCCATGTATGCACTGAAAAATGTGACTCCTCTATCACCACCACCCCACTAATCCCGTGCGGGTTAAATTCATGTACCACTGATTGTACCACTCTAGCGCCGCTTATATTCACGGCGTTAACCAGTGCGTCCTCGACTTCCCGAGCATCATTGATCAGCTCTCGTGGGCAGTCATACAACTCCACGATTAAATGATTACCTAGACTTTGCACTTTTTGGGCCATTTTTTGGGATGTTCCTACCTCCGTTGTTTTTGGATTTTTTTGCAAGCAATAATTTTCTCATATTTTTAGTCTTTTTTCAATGGTTTGCTCATCAATTGTTAAGCAAGTTTTTAATCTTTGTCCCAATCCATATTGGACCAAATGTCCCTTCTGGCCTCGGATTGTTCATCATCGGGATCTTCATCTTCAAGGTCTTCGTCATAGATATCGTCGTCTTCATAGAAATCATCGTCTTCTTCCATTTCTGATGGATCGATCTCCTCCAGCTCATCAAGCTCATCGTCATCAAATTCATCATCGTCATCAAATTCATCATCCATCAGGTCATCTATATCCCTATCAGTGTCCACATCATCTTCATAATCATATTCATCGTAAAGATCCCCAGGATCATCATCTGGCGGGTCTAAAGAAAATTTTTTAGACATACCCATAGATCACCTCTTGCGAAAAATTTTTTAAAATCGATATAGGAATATAAACTGGTATATTTCTGTTCCCTTTTGGAACTGGTAAAGCGATACTTAAGTGAAAACGATTTTTTCATTTTCAACAAATCCTCGCCGTGCTAATCCGTCATAAAAAACAATTCCTGTACTCATTTTTCTAAACCATTTTCATGCGGTACATATATATAATACTTTTTCAGTAAAAGTCAACAATTTTGAAAAAAAAAATGTGATTTCCGTAATTTTTTTAAAGCAGGGGTGGGTCTCTGTGCCCGCCCTTTTAAAATCTCTAATTTTAGCCACGAAGTTACACTAAGATGAAAATTTCCGGGATTTCAGAATACATCTTGACTTTTACCAGGATTCATACTATAAATTAAGCTAAAATAAAACAGTATATGGTATATTTAAAATGTGCGGCGTACTGGGAATTTATGATAATGAAGATGTGATCGCGAAAATTTACGATGCCATGCTGACGCTTCAGCACAGGGGACAGGACTCTGCCGGAATTTTGACTTACGATGGCAAATATCACCTTAAAAAAGGGAACGGATTGGTCCAGGATGTGTTTGATGAGCGAAATATTCAACGGTTAAGGGGCTATGTGGGAATCGGGCATACCCGCTATCCTACGGTGGGTGAAGGTTCCGTGGAAGACGCCCAACCTTTCTGGCTTAATTATCCCTTTGGCATTGCCGGCGCTCACAATGGAAATGTGACCAACTTCCTGGAACTGAAAAAAGAGCTGTTTGTCAAATCCCACAAAATTATCAATTCCAATTGCGATGTGGAAGTCATTTTGAATATCTTTGCCGAATATATTGAGAAATATAAATCCAGAGAATTAACCCCGGAAATCGTTTTCAATGCCGTTGGTTATGTATATCGGCGGGTCAAGGGCAGCTATTCCGTTGTGCTTCATATTGCGGATAAGGGAATGGTGGCCTTCAGGGACCCCTTTGGTATCCGCCCGCTGTTGTTTGGAATTAAAAAAGATAAATTGGTACTGGCATTCGCCTTTGCTTCCGAAAGTGTGGCTCTTAAGGTGATGGGATTTAAAGATATTCGCGATGTGGAACCCGGGTCGGCTATTTTTGTAGACAAACAAAAAAAAATCCACGAGAAAAGTATTTCTAAAAAAGCCTTCAGACCCTGCATATTTGAATATATTTACTTTGCCCGGCCGGATTCATACTTAAACGGGATCAACGTATATAAGGCACGGGCTGAATTGGGCAAAAGCCTGGCGAAAAAAATAAAAAGTACTCATTTTGATATCGATGTGGTGGTTCCTGTCCCGGATTCCGCACGAACCGCCGCCATTGAAATCGCCGGGATTCTAAAGCTAAAATACATGGAAGGCCTGGTCAAGAGCAGGTATATCGGACGAACCTTTATTATGCCCGGGGATTATTTGAGACAAAAATCGGTCCAGCATAAGTTGAACCCCATCAATGAGGTGTTTGAAAATAAAAACGTCCTGCTGGTAGATGATTCCATTGTCAGGGGAAATACCTCGCGCTTTATTATCCAGATGGTTCGAGATGCTGGCGCAAAAAAGGTTTACTTTGCCTCCTATTCCGCTCCCCTCACCAGCCCTTGCGTGTACGGCATTGACATGCAAACCAAAGGCGAATTTATCGCTAAAGATTCGACTACAAAACAAATCGCTGCTAAAATAGGCGCGGATGCGGTAATATACCAGGATATCCTGCAAATGGAAAAAGCGGTAAGAAAACAAAATAACCACATTAGAACCTTTTGTAAGGCCTGCTTTATCGGACAATACCCCACCGGAGATATCTCCGATCAATTACTGACAATGATTGAAAAAGAAAGGGATCGATACAAATACAAACCCGGGCAAATGAATTAAAATGACTGACTTCTCGCATATTCCTGTCCCATTGGAAGGTGAAATAAAAGAAGAAAATCTCTATTCCATCCTGTATTATATCTATAAAGAATCCATTTCCGGTACATTGGTGGTACAAACGGAAAATGTCGAGAAAAAAATGTTAATCGAGAACAACAAGATTGTTTTTGCCGCATCTAACGGAAAAGAAGACGCCTTTGGCGATTACTTGCTCAAAAATAACCTCATTGATAAGGATATCTATCACAAAACCAGTCAATATATGGAAAAAAACAATAAGCGCTTTGGTCGGGCATTGATTGAATTGGGGTATTTTAATTACGAGCAGTTGTGGACGTGGATCCCTAACCATTTGAAAGCGATTGTGTTTTCGTTTTTTGATCTTAGATGCGGGACATACCGAATCCTCATGGAGTATGAGAAACAAACGGAAAATATCGTCCTGGATATGGATATCCTGTCGGTTATCGTGGAAGGTATGCGTCGATTTAACTCCAAAACCTTCCTGGAAAAAAAATTTGCCGGTATTGAACATCTTTATGTTATTGATTCCAAAACCATGACCCAGTTGGATTTAAAACCTTACGAAATACACGTGTTTGACCTGGTGAGAAAAGTAACCTCACTGAAGGATATTTTAAGACAGAGTGAGTTGCTGGAGTTCGATACCCTGAAACTCCTCTATTTATTCTTAATACTTGAAATCATCTCGCCCCAAAAAAGTACGGAAGAATCAAAAGTATCCCCCGGGAAAGAAACCGCAAAAGAGGTCAAAGGCATCAATGCCAGTACCTTTAATTCTTTCGAGGAAGCCATACGATATTATAATATGAAATATGAGATCATTTATAAGGTCATGTTAAAAGAGATCGGTCCCATCTCACTCTCACTTCTCTTAAAAGCGGTTGAGGACATCATGGACAATTTACCTTCATATTTGCAGAAGATTCAATTAAACCCGGATGGAAGCATTAATGAAGAATTGGTTTTGAAATCCGTCTGGTATTATGATTTTGATGAACATATCGGTGAGTTTTTAAGGGGATTGGAAGAGATTCTTTATACGGAAATTTATGCGGTAAAAAAACACCTGGGGGTTGAGTATGAGCAGCAGGTGTTGAAATGGATCAACGGGATAGGAATCTAATCCTATTAAAAAAGCAATTGTTTTTTTTATTTCTCCTTTTCATTATCCTGTATCTTTGTTACCA
>CP070627.1:5653287-5715117 GCA_020355945.1 Candidatus Aminicenantota bacterium
ATCGGTCTCTTAGGAATATTAAAAGCAGGTGGTACCTATTTCCCCATCGATCCCGATTACCCTCAAGAACGCATTCAATTCATGCTAGCAGATGCAAATGTAAAATTTTTAGTAAATAATGATAATAATTTTGGGGATTCGACCTTTTCGGAGGTCCTCTCGGTGTCCTCGGTATCCTCGGTATCCTCTGTGGTAAAGAAGAATCACCTGCACCTGCCACGCCGGTACGCACCTGCCACCTCTTTGGCTTACGTCATCTACACTTCCGGTTCTACGGGCAGACCCAAAGGAGTTATGATAATGCATCGGGGTGTGGTTAATGTGGTCACCTGGTTCGGTCGAAGATATGGACTGAAGCCTGGAGTCAATCTGCTGCAAATGTCAAATTACACCTTTGATGCCAGTGTTAACCAGATTTTTGGGACACTGCTCTTCGGTGCAACGCTTCACATCATACCCAAAGACCTGCTGCTGAATATGGAATTATTGCGCCGCTTCATTGATGAGAATCAGATTCACATCATTAACTTTGTGCCGCCCCTGTTGAACCAGTTACTTTCCGAAGGTACCGGATTGAAGAGTTTGAAGGCCGTTATATCCGGAGGCGAACGACTGGATGATGCAATCAAGAATAAAATAATTACCAGGGGGTATTGTTTATACAATCACTACGGTCCTACGGAAACTACTATCGATGCACTGTCGTCCTGCTGTACAAAGGAAATCCCTGTTCAACTGGGTCAACCCATTGCCAATACAAAGGTCTATATCCTTGATAAAGTTGGGAAACTATCACCGCTCGGTGTGGTGGGAGAATTGGTTGTCTCCGGACCCGGAGTTGCTCGGGGTTATTTAAACCAACCGGAATTAACCGAAGATAAATTTATAGAATTAAAGGTTAAGGTTGAGGAGGGAGAGCCTCCCCGGGAACAAATCCCCAACAAACATATGTCCTATATGTCCCATAAGTCCTATATTTACAAAACCGGTGACCTGGCTCGGTGGCTGCCGGATGGTAATGTCGAATTTCTCGGGAGAATAGATCACCAGGTCAAAATACGGGGTTTCAGGATCGAGCCAGGTGAAATAGAAAGTCAATTAATAATGCATAACAAAATAAAAGAAGCAGCAGTAATATTAAAAGAAGATAAACAAAAAAATCATCGTTATTTATGTGCTTATTTGGTAACAGAAGGGGAGTTATCAGTATCCAATCTACGGGATTATTTGTCAACTGTTTTGCCAGATTACATGATCCCTTCGTATTTTTTACAGATGGAGGAGCTTCCGTTAACCCCCAATGGGAAAGTAGATAGGAGAGTGCTGCCTGAACCTGAAATAAAGACAGGCGAGAATATTGTGGCACCCCGGGATGAAATCGAAGAGAAATTGGTGAAAATATGGGGAGAGGTTTTAGGTGTGGACCACCCCAAAATAGGCATCGATGATAATTTTTTTGAATTGGGTGGGCATTCGTTAAAGGCAGCAATTGTCATGTCTATGATTCACAAAGTCTTTAACATACGCATGACGTTATCCCAACTGTTTACACATCCCACTATCAGGGCCCTGTCTCAATCCATGAACGAGGCGGTAACGGATCGATATATGTCGATTGAACCTGCTGAGAAGAAGGAGTATTATCCCCTTTCACCGGCCCAAAAGCAGTTGTTTATTTTGCTGAAAAGTGAAAAAGATAACATGGTTTACAATATCCCCTGGGTAATGCTGCTGCAGGGCGAGCTGGAGAAGGAACGGTTGCAAGGGACCTTTCGCTGTTTAATCGAAAGACATGAGAGCTTCAGGACCTCTTTTAAAATGGTGCAAGGCGAACCCGTGCAGGTGATTCACCATAAAGTGGAATTTGAAATCCGGTATTATCATTTAGCCACAGAGAACACAGAGGACACAGAGGGGACAAGGGGGCTTGACCCCTTGTTTATACCCACAACCCGCAACACCAATACGCAACTGGCAACAAGCACTATAAAGAACTTCATTCGTCCCTTTGAGCTCTCAAAGGCACCGCTGCTGCGGGTGGGATTGATAAAAATACCAGGCTCTTTAACCAATGGCGGGGCCACCTCCACCCACCACCTGTTGATGATCGACATGAATCATATCATCTCTGATGGAACCTCTGCTGCGGTATTTACCAGGGATTTTATGACTATATATGCCGGAGAAGATGAGAGATTATCTCCTCTCCGGGTGCAATATAAAGATTTTTCTATATGGCAAGCCAGTAAAATAGGAAGGAAAGCAATTAAGCACCAGGAGCAGTACTGGTTGAAATTATTTGAAGAAGAAATTCCACTGCTGAATCTACCCTGGGATCATCCCAGGCCGTTGAAACGGAGTTATGAAGGGGATAACCTGGAGTTTGAGATTGAAAAAGAGGTGACCGATGCTTTAAAACAGTTGGCCAATGATAAGGAAGCGACACTATTTATGGTTTTAATATCTATTTATTATGTATTATTATCGAAATTAAGTTGGTGTGAAGATATTGTGGTGGGCACTCCTATTGCCGGGCGCAGGCAGGTGCAACTCCATCGCATTATTGGCATGTTTGTCAATACCCTGGCCCTCAGGAACTATCCCTCCGGGGAAAAAATCTTTAAGGCGTTTTTAGAAGAGGTAAAAAAACAGTTCCTGGAGGCCTTTGAAAACCAGGATTATCCCTTTGAAGACCTGGTAGAAAAAATCGCCTCACCCAGAGAGCCTTCCCGTAATCCTTTGTTCGATACCTTATTTACACTGCAAAACCTCGATATACCCGGAGCAGAAATTCCCGGGTTAACCTTAAAACCTTATGACTATAATCCCCCTGTTTCCAGGTTTGATATGACGTGGATTGGAAAGGAAAAGGAAGGGACCCTCTGCTTCACCATCGAATACTGTACCAAACTATTTAAAGAAGAAACAATCAAACGGTTTGGCGATTATTTCAAAACGATTATCACTGCTGTATTAGAAGATAGAAATATACAATTAAAGGATATCGAAATCTCCCCCGGTTTAACAGACCAGGAAGAAACCACTTACGAGGAAGAGGCTGCCGGGGATTTTGGGTTTTAAGGTCCAAATAGCAATTAGCAATTAGCAGTTATTAATTGTCAATTGTCAATTATTAGAATTTAAAAAAAGGATAAAACCATGAGACTTCGAGAACATTCAAAATCTAATTTTGATCGGTTATGGATTGCTGCTGGAAAAAAGGTAAAAGAAAGGGACTATTGGTTGGAAAAATTGTCGGGTGGACTGGTGAAAAGCAGCTTTCCTTATACTTATGAAAAGACAAATCCAGAAGGAAAACCTGCACATTGGGCTGCACTGAATTTCCAGTTTGATAAAAGACGATTTGCAGGGTTAATGAACTTAAGCACTGGCTCTGATGTCCGGCTGCATATTGTGTTGACAGCCATTTTAACTCTATTGTTAGGGAAATATTCCGGTAATAATGATATCATCGTGGGGACACCGGTAATGAAAACCACTGGTAATGTTGAACTTATCAATACAGTATTAGCATTAAGAAACCAATTGCGCGATGATATGACCTGCAAAGAATTATTGATGCAGGTGAGGCAGATCAGTATCGAGGCCAATGAACACCGGAATTATCCCATTGAAATACTACTACACCAGTTAAATTTGCCTGTCCCGGGTGAGGGGAAGGATTTCCCTCTTTTTGATGTGGCATTATTGCTGGAAAATATCCACGATAAAAAAAGTATCCGGGAAACCTGTCCCAATATTCTTTTTTCTTTTTTAAGAACCCCTGACAGGATTGAAGGGGTGGTGGAATACAATGAACTGCTCTATAGCAGGAATACTGTTGAACAAATCGCAGCACATTTGGAGCGACTGGTGGATATCGTTATCTTTAATGTAGATCTGCCGATATCCCGGATCGATATATTGTCAGGAAAAGAGAAAAAACTATTGCTGCTGGATTTTAACAACACCCGGACAGTATATCCTGTGGAAAAGACTATTGATGAATGTTTTGAAGAGCAGGCTGCCAGGGTACCCCATCGTACCGCCGTTAACTATGAAGGGGAACCCATGAACTATCACCAGTTGAATAAAAAAGCAGATGCCCTGGCTGCTTATCTTCATTACAGGGGAGTCAAAACCGAGGAAGCAGTAGCCTTAATGGCAGAGAATTCCCTGGAGGTGATTGTGGCAATATTGGCAATTCTAAAGGCCGGAGGCGCTTATTTACCCATCAATTCCCAATATCCTGCCCAAAGAAAAAAATATATCCTTAACGATTGTAAGGCAAAACTGCTATTAACCAATTGTACGGATGCCTGCCCTGGTGTACCCACTCCCGGAGTGGAAGTCATAGACCTGGATGATCGTGGTATTTACCAATACGAGAACAAAGGAACAAAAGATTTTGATAAAATGCACTCCAGTGACAATTTAGCTTATATCATGTATACATCCGGCTCTACAGGAACGCCCAAAGGGGTGGTGGTGACGCATAGGAATGCGGTGCGGTTGGTGAAAAATTGCAACTTTATTCAATTTAAGGAAGATGACAGCATATTACTCACCGGCGCATTGGAATTTGATGCCTCCACATTTGAGATATGGGGAGCTCTTTTAAACGGTTTGGTCCTGTATTTGGTCAATAAAGATATCATACTGAAACATGACCGGTTAAAACAGGTCATTGCCGAAAAAGAGGTAACCACCATATGGATGACATCTCCTCTTTTTAATCGGATATCGGATGCAGATATTGAGATATTTGCCGGACTCAGGAATTTGCTGGTGGGTGGGGATGTGTTATCTCCCACACATATCAATCGGCTAAGAGAACGATTCCCCGGATTAAACGTTATTAATGGCTATGGCCCCACGGAAAATACCACTTTTTCTACTACCTTTCTTATAGATAAAGAGTATCATGAACGCATACCTATAGGAAAACCCATTAGCAATTCCACTGCTTATATCCTGGACAGCAACTTACAACTGGTTCCCATTGGAGTTATCGGGGAGCTTTTTGTTGGAGGAGATGGTCTGTCCAGGGGCTACCTTAACAACCCGGAGTTAACAAATTCTGAATTCCAAATCCCAAACAAAAAGGAAACCACCTCCCCCCATTACCCCATTACCCCATTACCTTACTCCCCCATCTACAGGACCGGTGACCGGGCCCGGTGGTTGTGGGATGGGAATATTGAATTTTTAGGGCGGGTGGATTTCCAGGTCAAAATCAGGGGATTTCGTGTCGAACCTGGAGAGATAGAGAATCGATTAATGAGACATAAAAATGTTAAAGAAGCGCTGGTGGTGTCCAGGATATATAAAAACGGGGAAAAATATCTCTGTGCCTATGTTGTAGCAGGGACCAGGGAACAGGGACCAGGGAGTACAAAAGAGTATGGCAGTACACCCACCAGTATGGAATTGCGGGAATATTTGTCCGGAGAATTACCCGATTACATGGTACCTGCTCATTTTGTGGTTTTGGAGAGAATGCCCTTAAATCCTCACGGCAAGGTGGATCGGAAGTCGCTGCCTGAGCCGGAGGTAAGCAAAACCGGGGCAGTTTATACTCCACCCCGTGGTGAGGTGGAACAGGAAATGGCAAAGATATGGTCCGGGGTATTGGACCTGGCCCGGGAACCTGGAATCGATGATAATTTTTTTGAGTTGGGCGGTCATTCCTTAAAAGCCACCACCCTGGTGCATCGATTATATAAAGAATTTGGAGTCAATCTTGAAATCGAGGATGTGTTTACCCATCCCACCATCCGGGAACTGGCCCAGCGAATGAAAGAGCTGAACCAGCTGGAATACCTGGAAATAAAACCTGTAGAAGAAAAAGAGTATTACGAGATGTCCTATGCCCAACGGCGGTTATGGGTGTTATGCCAGTTCGAGGAGGATGCCACTGCTTACAACATGCCTGCGGCTCTTACCATTACCGGCCCTTTTCGGGTGGAGGTATTTACCCAGGCAGTGCAAGTACTGGTTCGTCGTCACGACAGCCTGAGAACGATTTTCATTCCAGTGGATGGGGAACCCCGACAGGAAATAGTTAAAGACCTTACATTTCATCTGGAAACAGTAGACCTTCGCACCCTGGATGAAGAAACAAAGGAAAAAAAAGCCAGAGAAATCTACCTGGCAGACGCCAATAGGGCCTTTGACCTGGAAAAGGGTCCCTTGTTCCGGTTTCAATTGCTGCAAATGGAAGATGAAAGGCACTTCCTCATCTATAATATGCATCATATTATCAATGACGGATGGTCACAGGGAATCATAACCAACGAAATCATTAGTTTATATAACACTTTCCTGAAAGGTGGTGAGAATCCATTGGCTTCACTAAAAATACAATATAAAGATTATACCCGTTGGCACAACCGTCTAATCGAAACCGACAGTTTCCGGGACGTCCAGGGGTATTGGTTGGAAAAATTCAAGGACAAACCCAATGGTATTGAATTGCCCTTTGACCATCCCAGGAAAGCCATCCAGACGTTTAACGGTGGACGCGTATCCTTTACCATTGACAAGGAAAAAACCTCGCTGCTGCATCAGTTGAGTTTTGAGGAAGATACCACTCTTTTCATGATTCTCTTAACCCTGGTGAGTATATTCCTGTATAGATATAGCGGCCAAACAGATATCATTATCGGGGCACCCATTGCCAATCGCAGACGTATTGAATTGAATCCCATTGTTGGCTTTTTAGTAAACACCCTGGTTTATCGAAATGAAATAAACCCGGGCCTATCCTTTAAGAAGCAGTTAAAAGCGGTAAAAGGGGAAGCCTTAACTTGTTACCAATACCAGGATTATCCCTTTGACCTGCTGGTGGAACAGTTGGAGTTGAGCAGGGATTTAAGCCAGTCGCCGCTATTTAATGTCATGCTGGCACATAATAATGCTGAAACCGAGGACATAACGTTAGCCATGGAGGGTGCGGAAATTTCCCACTGTTCCTACACAGAGGATTTTAATATGAGCAAATTTGACCTGATCTTTTTCATGATAGAAATGGATGATCAAATTCACACCTCCATCGAATACAATAGTGATCTATTTGAGCGGGGTACCATTGAGCGGATGAAAGAAAACTTATTAACCCTGGTGGAGGATGCCATTGCCAGGAAAAATGAACCGGTTTCTGCGTTAAAAGTCCTTTCACGCACCCAATACGAAACCGTGGTTCACCGGTTCAATCATACCGGTTATCCTTTTGAGACGTTAACCCTCCAGGAACTTTTTGAAAACCAGGTGGGAAAATGCAGAGATAAAATTGCTGTCAGCAGCCCGGAGAGAAGTGATTACATATCCATTACTTACAGCCAACTAAACAAAAAGATCAATCAACTGGCTTATTACCTGAAAGAAAAATGCCAGGTGAAACCCAATGACATCATCGGTGTTTCAGTGGAACGGTCCATTGATATGATCGTTGTTTTGTGGGGAATCATTAAAGCCGGTGCCGCTTACCTGGCCGTAGACCCCACCTATCCCAGGGACCGAATCTTGCATGTACTGGCCGACAGCCAATCCCATCTACTGATCATTGATAAAATGCGGCCGGAATTGTTTGAGGGCTATCCGGGAGAAATTCTGAATATTAATACCTTACAGGAGGAAATCCAACGGGAATCCAGGGAAAATCCCCCTGTGGTTAACCAATCCTCTGATATTTTATATGTGAATTACACCTCGGGTTCTACAGGTACTCCCAATGGAGCCATGTTGTCCCACGATTGTTTAACCAATTTGATACAATGGCAGAAGGAAAAAACCACCATTGATTGTTCTCTCAGTTGTTTGCAATTTACTTCCATCAATTTTTGTGTATCCTTCCAGGAGATCATGGGGACCCTGGTCTCAGGGGGGAAGCTGCATTTGATTGGTGATATTGAGAGGCAGGATATTGGTTATTTGATGAATTATCTCAGTTTACATCAAATCGAGATATTGTTTTTACCTTTTTCTTATCTTAATTTTTTATTCAATGAATCGGGTCGTTGGGACCGCGATTTTAGACACAATTTGAAACATATTATCACCGCTGGTGAGCAGTTGAAAGTGACCGCCGGTCTGAAGCGGTTTTTGAATTCGAATCCCCGGTTACAGCTTCACAACCATTACGGTTCCACTGAGATGCATGTGGTAACCTCTTACACGTTGGACGCCGCCACTGCCGCAGATACACCTATCCCACCGGCAGGAAAACCCATCAACAATGTAAAGATATTTATACTGGACGAGCACTTTAATCCAGTGCCCATAGGCGTATATGGCGAGTTGTCTGTGGCTGGAAAGTCGGAAATATTGGGATACATCAATAATAAAGAATTAACAGGTAAAAAATTGTTAACGCAGCCGGAATTATCAAGGATCAAGCTCTACCGTTCCGGGGATATTGGTCGTTGGCTGCCGGACGGAAATATCGAGTTGAGGGGCAGGAAGGATTTCCTGGTAAAGGTTCGGGGATTCCGCGTCGAACCCGGGGAGATAGAGAGTAGAATACTGGCAATCCAGGGGGTCCGGGAATGTGTGGTGGTGGTCAGGGAGGATGCCAGGGGGCAAAAAAATCTCGCTGCTTATGTCTCTGTGGACCATATCGATGCTGCTGAAATTAAGAAAATCATCAGTAATGATTTGCCCCAGTATATGATTCCCCGGATCATCATTTTAGACAGTTTACCTTTAATGCCCAACGGCAAAGTCGATCGAGAAGCCTTGCCTCAACCTGAATTCGTCGTCAGAAAAAAATATGAAGTACCAGGAGATGAAGTTGAAAGGAAATTAGTAGAAATATGGTCAGAAGTCTTAGGGGCGCACACATCAATAAGGATCGATGACAATTTCTTCGAGCTAGGGGGTCACTCCTTAAAAGCCACCCTTATGGTCTCCAGGATTCATAAAGAGTTCAATGTAAAGATATCCCTGGTAGAAATTTTTACAACTCCCTATATCAGGGGATTGGCAGAAAAGATAAGGGGAAAGGTAGGAGACCAGGACCGATTCGCTCCCCTAGAGCCGGGGGAAGAAAAAGAGTACTATATTTTATCTTCTGCCCAGGAAAGATTATATATTTTGCATATACTGGGTAAGCGCACCACAGCTTATAACATGCCTTATGTTATGGAGTTGACGGGTGCTGTGGATGAAGAACGGCTGGAAAAAACCTTCCGGGAGATGATAAACCGTCATGAAAGTTTACGAACCTCGTTCCGGTTGAAGGATGAGGAGCCGGTGCAGAGGATACATGATGAGGTGGAATTTGAAATCGAATATTATGATGAGAACTTCAACACACCCCGACCGCTTCGCGGCCCCCCCTCTCAAGAGGGGAATAAAAGTGCTTCCCATGCTCCATGCTCCATGCTCCATGCAAGTACTATAAAGAACTTCATTCGTCCTTTTGATCTCTCCCAGGCGCCTTTACTGCGGGTGGGCTTGATTAAACATGACCGAGAAAGGCATATATTGATAGTAGACATGCATCACATCATATCAGATGGTATATCCCTGGAAATATTTGTAAAGGAATTTATGGCTGTGTATGGGTACGGCGAAAAGGAACTTCCCGGGTTGAAAGTTCAATACAAAGATTACGCCCAGTGGCAGAAAAGTGAGGAACAGCAGGAGGTCATAAAGAAGCAGGAAGCGTACTGGATAAAGGAATTTGGTATTGATGAACAGATACCTGTCTTAAATTTACCTATTGATTATACCAGACCTGTGATTCAAAGTTTTGAAGGTGGGGTGTTGGGATTTGAGATTGACAGCCGGGATACCAGCGCATTAAAAAGGTTGGCCTTTGGTGAAGGGGTGACCCTATACATGGTCTTGCTGTCCATCTACACGATCCTTTTATCAAAACTAAGTAACCAGGAGGATATCGTTGTAGGTACCCCTGTGGCAGGGCGAAGGCATGTGGAATTAAGAAACATCATTGGCATGTTTGTCAACACCCTGGCGCTGCGGAATTTCCCCTGCGGAGAAATCACCTTTAAACAGTTCCTAAGGGAGGTCAAAAATCGGACATTAACCGCATTTGCCCACCAGGATTACCCTTATGAAGACCTGGTGGAAGTAGTGGCAAAGGAAAGGGATGCCAGCAGGAATCCCCTGTTCGATACCCTGTTTGCACTGGAAAACATGGATATACCGGAAGTCGAAATTCCCGGTTTAAAGGTAAATCCCTACGATTCCGAAAACATGATGCAAACATCGAAGTTTGATTTATCATTAATTGGTGTGGAATTGGAAGAGAACCTGTCGTTTGCATTTGAATACTGCACAAAACTGTTTGTGGAAGAAACAGTGGTGAAGTTCATCAAATATTTTAAGAAAATAGTGTCGGATGTTATTAATGATAATGATAGAGATATAAGGATAGGGGAAATTGAAATAATATCCCAGGAGGAACGGAAACAGTTATTATACGATTTCAATGATACAGAAGCAGCATATCCGCATGATAAGATGATCCATGAAATCTTTGCAGAGCAGGTGGAACAAAACCCGGCGAATATTGCTGTAATTGGCATGGACCATGGAGCATGGACCATGGAGAAGCACTTAGAGGGGACAAGGGGGCTTGCCCCCTTGTATATTACTTACAGGGAATTAAATAAAAAATCCAATCAACTGGCCCATATATTGATAGAAAAAGGCGTCAAGCCGGATACCATTGTGGGTATCATGATAGAGCGTTCCATCGAAATGATAATCGGAATATTGGGCATCTTAAAATCCGGGGGTGCGTATTTGCCTATCGATCCCGATTACCCGCATGAACGTATCCACCACATGCTGGCGGATTCAAAAGTAAAAATATTGGTAGAAAAAGATAATAATTTTAGTGAAATAAGAAACGGGCAAGAGTTATTTGTTTTGAATTTTGAACATTTGAATTTCGAATTTCGTGCTTCGAATTTGGATTTAAGAACTTCAAATCTCGCCTACATCATGTATACTTCCGGTTCTACCGGGCGGCCCAAAGGTGTTTTGGTGACTCATGGTAATGTCCTTCGGCTGGTTAAAAATGCCAATTATATCCCATTGACAGAAGAGACCCGGATTCTTCAGACCGGTGCCCCTGTATTTGATGCCACCACTTTTGAAATATGGGGCAGTTTACTCAATGGGGGTCAACTGGTGTTAACGGATAAAGAAGTAATTTTGAATGCACATCGATTGGCCAAAACATTGAAAGAATTCGTAATTAACACCCTTTGGCTCAGTTCCCCCTTGTTCAACCAGTTAATGCAGCAAAACATTGAGCTCTTTTCACCGCTGCACTATTTGCTGGTGGGAGGAGATGTCCTGTCACCGGCCCATATCAACAGGGTGAGATATCGATTTCCGAAACTGAATATCATCAATGGTTACGGGCCCACTGAGAATACTACTTTTTCCACCACGTATTTAATAGAAAAGGAGTTTGAACAGAATATACCTATCGGCAGTCCCATTAACAATTCCTTCGCCTATATCGTTGATAAGAACAATCATTTGCAGCCCATGGGGATATGGGGCGAATTATGTCTCGGGGGGGACGGCGTATCCCTGGGGTATATCAACAGCCCGGAACTGACGGCAGAAAGATATATAGAAAATCCTTTTGAAAAAGGAAGTCACTTGTATCGCACCGGTGACCTGGCCCGGTGGCTGCCGGATGGAAATATAGAGTTTTTGGGCAGGATGGATCAACAAATAAAGATCAGGGGTTTCAGGGTAGAGTTGGGAGAAATTGAGAACCGGTTATTTTCTCATGAAGCTGTAGAAGATGCAGTGGTTATGGCCAGGACCCATCCTGGCGGCGATAAATACCTTTACGCCTATATTGTGGCATCAAATGGGATTGAAAAAACACCTGGTATTTCGGAATTAAGGGAATACCTGGCTAAAACGCTTCCCGATTATATGATTCCCTCATTTTTCATCCCACTCCCAGGGATTCCTTTAACCCCCAACGGCAAAGTGGATCGAAAAGCCCTGCCTGAACCTGAAATAACAACAACAGAGAATTATGTGGCTCCCCAGGATGAAATTGAAGAAAAATTGCTGGAAATATGGTTAGAGGTTTTAGGCGCAAGCCACACCTTGATAGGTATCGATGACAATTTCTTCCAAATGGGAGGTCATTCGTTAAAGGCAGCCATTATGAAGGCAAAAGTATGTAAAAAATTTGATGTTGATTTTTCATTGGCAGAGATCTTCAAAATACCTACCATCAGGGGAATATCTTCTCTAATCAAAGCCATTCATAAAGCAAGTAATCAAGAGATAAACGAAAACCATGAATTCGAGGAAATGATAATATGAGTGTATTACATTTATTCTCCAGGCTTGAAGAATTGGGAATTATCCTCCGGTTGAAGGATAGTGATTTAAAGATCAAAGCGCCTAAAGGGAAGTTAACCCAGGCTTTAATAAATGAGTTAAAAGAAAAAAAAGCAGGAATTATTGAATTTTTGCAAAAACATGTTCAAAAGCAAAGAGAGTATGCATCCATAGAGTCGTCAGAAGAGAAAGAGTATTATGCATTATCTTCAGCGCAAAAACGATTATACATATTACAGCAGATGGAGGCGAGTAATACCGTGTACAATATACCGGTGGTGGTCAGGCTGGAGGGAGACCTGGATAAAAAGCGATTGGAAGAGGCCGTTGGGCAATTGATAGCCAGGCATGAGAGTTTACGAACCTCCTTTGAAATGAAAGAAGGTGAGCCAGTGCAGCAGATACACGATGAGGTGGAATTTGAGATTGAATACCATGACGCAGGGCGCAAAGCGCAAAGCGCAAAGCGTAAAGAGGAACGCCATGCGCCATGCGCCTTGCGCTTCGCAAGTACTATAAAGAACTTTATACGTCCCTTTGATTTATCTATAGCGCCGCTGCTGCGGGTGGGGTTGATACAAGAGGGGAATACAAAGCACAGGTATATCTTAATGGCAGACATGCATCACATTATATCAGACGGCACTTCTATGGAGATATTTTTTAAAGAATTGATGGCGTTATATGAAGGAGAAGAATTAGAACCATTACAACTCCGGTACAGGGATTACTCGGAATGGCAGAACAAAGAGAAGGAGAAAGAATGGATAAAACAGCGGGAAGGTTACTGGCTGGCCCGGTTTCCGGGAGAGACCCCGGTATTGGATTTAGCCACGGATTATGCCAGGCCGGCAATACAGAGTTTTGAAGGAAGTCGTGTCCTTTTTGAGATAAGAGAGGGATATACCCGCTCACTAAAAAATCTGGCACTGCAGGAAGATGCCACCCTTTATATGGTGCTGCTTTCGATTTATAATGTGTTACTTTCTAAACTCAGCGGCCAGGAAGACATCATCGTGGGCACACCGGTAGCTGGCCGGGGTGATGCCGATCTCCAGCCAGTCATTGGCATGTTTGTCAACACACTGGCACTGCGGAATTATCCCGGGGGAGAGAAGCCATTTCAAGCCTTCCTGGAAGAAGTAAGAGAACAGACCTTAACAGCCTTTGAGAACCAGGAATACCAATTTGAAGACCTGGTGGAGCAATTGGCAGTAAAGAGGGATGTTAGCCGTAATCCACTGTTTGATGCGGCGTTTTCAATGCAGAACCTGGATATTTTAGAGCTAAAGATACCGGGCTTGAAGCTAATACCCTGTGAGTATGAAAGCAGGATGGCAAAATTTGATCTTACGCTGCAGATGGGGGAGACAAAAACAAGACTGTCAGCATATTTTGAATACAGCACCAAATTGTTCAAAAGAGAAACCGTGGAAAGATTTGTAAACTATTTTAAAGAGATAGTCACTTCTATTATAAATAATAGGAAGCAGATAATATCGGAAATAGAAATAATATCTCCGCAAGAGAAGGCACAACTATTAGTTGATCTTAATAATACAGCAGCGGAATATCCACGAGAAAAGACCATACATGAGCTATTTGAAGTGCAGGTTAAGAAAAACCCGGACAGGGTGGCTATAATTGACAAAGATGCAATGACATACGCGGAATTGAACCGGGAATCCAATCTCCTGGCCCGGGTATTAAGATCAAAAGGCGTAAAACCCGACAGTATCGTGGGGATTATGATGGAGCCCTCAATAGAGATGATCATTGCCATCTTAGCAATATTAAAAGCTGGCGGGGCTTATTTGCCCATCGATCCCACCTATCCTGGTGAACGGGTTAGATTCATCCTGGAGGATTGTGAAATAAAGATTCTATTGACAGAAACCAGGACCATTGAAAACTATTCCTTTACCACACTCCTGGGACTTGGATTCAATGAAGACAGCCATGCCTGGGAGTGTCAAGTCACTCCACCCTGTCCCCAAATCACCCACCTGGAGGCTTTGCACCCCGTGGACCGTACATCAGTCAATTATAAAAAATATAGTCGTTATATTGGGATGGCCATGGTAAAACACTCGATTTCCCTCCAGGGTACCCGGGGTTGTCCTTATCACTGCGCCTACTGCCATAAAATATGGCCGAAAAAACACGTGTACCGCGCAGCAGAGGATATTTTTAATGAAGTTCATTTGTATTACCGCCAGGGAGTCCGTCGATTCGTCTTTATCGATGACATCTTCAATATTAATATTGAAAACAGTCGGAGATTTTTTCAAATGATCATCGACAATGGCCTGGATATCCAAATCTTTTTTCCCAATGGCTTACGAGGGGATGTCTTAACCAAAGACTTCATTGATCTGATGGTTAAAGCCGGAACCGTAAGCGCGGCCCTGGCCTTAGAAACTGCTTCTCCAAGGCTGCAAAAATTGGTGGGCAAAAATCTCAACCTGGAAAAACTAATGGAAAACCTGGAATACTTGTGTAAGTATTATCCCCATGTGATCCTGGAACTCTTTGTGATGCACGGATTCCCTACGGAAACCCAGGATGAGGCGGTCCAAACCCTGGACTTTATCAAAAGCCTTAAATGGCTCCATTTTCCCTATTTCCACATTTTAAAGATTTACCCTTCCACGGATATGGCTGTACTGGCACAAGAACAGGGCATTTCTGCTAAGACTATTGCCCGGTCGGCTAACCTCCCCTACCACGAACTGCCCGATACCCTTCCCTTTGACAGGGGGTTTACCCTTAAGTGTCAAGCCGATTTTTTCAACCAATATTTCATGTCAAAGGAACGCCTACTTCATGTACTGCCATATCAAATGAAAATTTTGAATGAAGATGAGATGGTGCAAAAATATAACAGTTATTTACCTGTTGATATTAAGTCGTTTCCAGGTTTATTGGAATTTGCCGGTATTAAAGAAGGGGAACTGGAACTCACCGACTTATCCCATGAAGACCCTATGCAGGTGCCGGATTTGGACCTGCGGATGAAAGAGGTATTCCAGGAATTTTCCCAACCCCCTTCCCAGGATGCCATGAGAATATTGCTGCTGGACCTCTCGCAATTTCTTAGTAAAGATAAAAGCAATATACTTTATGATGTGGTGGAACCACCATTAGGATTAATGTATTTAATGACGGCTTTGAAGCGGGAATTTGGGAGCAAAATCAATGGTAAAGTCGCCAAATCACGGATTGATTTTGACAATTACCAGGAGTTAAAACAACTGGTAGAAGAGTTCAAACCGGATTTAATCGGTCTCCGCACCTTAACCTACTACAAAGACTTTTTTCATCGAACCGCAGCTATGATTCGGAATTGGGGAATCAACATCCCGTTAATTGCCGGCGGACCCTATGCCACCAGCGATTACCCATCCCTGTTAAAAGACAAAAATATCGACCTGGTGGTACGGGGTGAAGGTGAGCACATCATATGTGATATCGTATCCCGGATGTTTGAAAATAACAGGAAATTACCCGGTGAAAATGTATTACAGCAAATACCAGGTATTGCCTATGCCCCATTTGTCCCATCTGCCCCATCTGCCCCGGGAAAGAATATTTCCACGAATATAAATACCTTTGGGCGGGAAATTATTATGATGGATATACTCATGCCGGAACTGGCAAAAAAAAGCGAAAATCAACCTGGAGAAAACTTGCCCTGTACCAATCAACCGGCAGACACGGCTTATGTGATTTACACTTCCGGGACCACCGGAAAACCCAAAGGAGTAATGATAGAACATGGAAATGTGGTAAGGCTGATGATTAACGACAGGTTTCAATTTGACTTCAATGAAGAAGATGCCTGGACAATGTTTCATTCCTATTGTTTTGATTTTTCCGTTTGGGAAATGTATGGGGCGTTGACGTATGGGGGAAAGTTGATTTTAATACCCAAAATAGTGGCCAGGGATACTGCCGGATACCTGGAGATTTTGAAAAAAGAACAGGTGACTGTCTTAAATCAAACCCCTTCGGCTTTTTACAATCTTGTAAATGAAGAATTACAATCTCCCTTCAAAGAGCTGCACTTAAGGTATATTATTTTCGGCGGCGAAGCGTTAAAACCCGCTAAATTAAAGGATTGGCGGGAAAAATACCCGGACGTAAAATTAATCAATATGTATGGTATAACCGAGACCACTGTTCATGTGACCTTCAAAGAGATAGAAGATCGAGATATTCGGTTAAATACCGGTAATATCGGTCAACCAATACCCACATTGAGTGGCTTTATAATGGATAAGCATCTTAAACTGGTGCCAAAAGGGGTTACCGGGGAACTATATATTGGTGGGGAAGGGGTGGCCAGGGGATATTTAAACCGACCGGAATTAACCACGGAAAAATTTGACCACGATTTATGGGATTACCTGGATTACCATGATGAAAAGGCGTCCTTCGGGCAGGTTTTGAACGCCTGCGGCGGAGGAGAGGCCCACGAATTACACGAATTGGCACGAATTAATGAAAAGCTTTTGCGGGGGGTCCAGGGGGGCGGTTTTCTCGAAAAGAGCCCCCCTGGTCGCCGAAGGCAAAAAATATACCGAACCGGTGACCTGGTAAGATTATTGGATAATGGGGATATGGAATATGCAGGCAGAATCGATCACCAGGTGAAGATAAGAGGGTTCAGGGTGGAGTTGGGGGAGATTGAAAGTCAATTGTTAACATTTGATAACATCAAAGAGGCAGTGGTCATTGCCCGACAAGATAAAAATAAACACTGGTATCTTTGCGCTTATATTGCAGCGGAGCACAGGGCACAGGGCGCAGAGCGTGTAGTAATGCCTGATACCAGTAAATTAAGAGAATATCTATCACATACACTACCGGATTACATGATCCCCTCCTATTTTGTCCGGTTAGAACGTATACCCTTAACCCCTAATGGGAAGCTGGACAGGAAATCCTTACCCGAGCCGGTAGTATCGGTGTCAGAAGCATATTCGGCACCAGTGGATGAAGTGGAAAGGGAGATAGCCAGGATATGGTCGCAAGTCCTGGGAATTGAAAAGGACATTATCGGAAGGGACAGCGATTTTTTTGAATTGGGAGGACATTCATTAAATGCCACCCAGGTGATATCCAAAATACATAAAGTACTAAATGTCAGGGTATTACTGGTGGAACTATTTAAAACACCCAGCATAAGAGGATTAGCAGAAGCTGTAAAGGGAGCGGAAAAGAATATATTCGCCTCGATTCCCCCTGTAGAAGAGCAGGAGTATTATCCCGTATCATCCGCACAAAAGAGGATGTTTTTGTTACACCGGTTGAAACAAGGGGATATCAGTGACAATACCCCGGAAGTAATGATAGTAGAAGGTAAATTGAAAGTGCAGCACTTTGAAAAGGCGATCCGGCAGCTTATAAGACGGCATGAAGCCCTCAGGACCTCATTTGAACTCCTGGATGGACAGCCTGTTCAAAGAATCCATAAAAATGTCGATTTTAAACTCCATTACCTGGAAGCAGAAGAAAGCGGAATAAAAGGAATAATTGCAGCATTTATCCGGCCTTTTGAACTGGAAAACGCCCCCTTACTCAGGGTAAGCCTGGTAAAACTATATGAAAAAAAGCATATACTCATGCATGACATGCACCATATCATCAGGGACGGTATATCTTCCGCTGTATTTATGAATGAGTTTGTCAACTTATACAATGGTAACCAATTACCGGGATTAAAGATTCAATATAGAGATTTTGCCGTATGGCAAAATCAACTGATGCAAACCCATATCATCAAGAAGCAGGAAGCCTATTGGTTGGATGTGTTTCCAGGTGAATTGCCGGTGCTTCAATTACCCACAGACTATCCCAGGCCGGCCCACCAGAGTTTTGAGGGTCATTCCCTGGAAGTTAAACTAAGCACTACCCTTACCCGGGATATTAACAAAATGGCATCTGAAAACGGGGCAACCCTTTTCATGGTGCTGATGACAATTTATAATATCTTATTATTCAAATACTGCGGCCAGGAAGATATTATTGTGGGAACCGTAATCGCAGCTCGTACACATGCCGATCTTGAAAATACCGCCGGGTTTTTTGTCAATACATTGGCCATGCGTAATTTCCCTCAAGGAGAAAAAACCTTTATGGAATTTTTTAAAGAAGTAAAATTAAATGCATTGATGGCTTATGAAAATCAAAATTACCCATTTGATGTACTGGTGGATAAGTTGGGGATAAAACCCGAACCCAGCAGGCAAAAGTTGTTTGATACCGTATTCGTTGTCCAGAATGCTGCTGCGGCAAATTTTCCGAAAGAATCTTCCCAAATTAATGACCTGGCCTTTAAACCTTATCTATTCCAAAAAAAGGCAACCCAATTTGATATTATTATTCATGCATTTGAAAGTGATTTTGAAATCGTTTTTAAACTGGAATATTGTACAAAACTGTTTAAAAAAGAAACCATTGAACGATTCTTTCAACATCTGGTAAATATCGCTGAAGAAGTGGTCAATGATCCCAACATAAAAATATCAAAAATAAAAATGTTTTCCCATTGGGAAGAAGAAGCATTTTTAGTGCATCCCCGTAATGAAAAACCAAACCAATTGGAAATTGATTTTGACCTGTAGACCTGTAAAAGGATATCACCATGAACAAGATAAAAACCATTGATTGTTTGTTAATTGGTCATAATGACGTAGATTTTCAAGAGTATGAAAAAAACCTGCGAAAAATGGGGATGAATTCCGGGGCTTACAGGGACCTGAACTTAAATTTTATCTGGTATGAAAACAAACCCTACTCTCTCTCTGAAATGTTTAACCTGTTGTTTCACCAGGAAAGTTCTTCACAATCTTTGCACAATAAAATGAATTTTTGCGAAACCTTTAACGCTGCCATCGCCTATTTGGGAACTTACTTAAACAGGAGGCAGTTTACCTTTGATTATGTAAATGATTTCCAGGAGGAGAAAGAGGAATTGGCAAAAAAACTGGAACAGGAAAATATTCGAACCATTGCTATCACGACTACACTGTACACCAGCCCTCTACCGATTGTTGAAATTATGGAATTTATAAAAAAACATAATCGGGGAGCCAAAATAATCATAGGAGGCCCCTTTGTTTCCACCCAGGTTCGTACGCTTGAACCGGTACAATTGGAGTACCTATGGGAATCCCTGGGAGCAGACTATTATGTCAACAGCTCTCAGGGTGAAAAGGCCCTGGTAAACATATTAACAGCCTTAAAAGACCACTGTCCCCTTGGGGGCATTCCCAATATATATTATAAAACAGGAAATGGTTATGCAGCAGGCCCCCGTGTGACAGAGAACAACATCCTATCGGAAAATATGGTTAATTGGGATTTATTTTCCCCTGGGCCAGGGCGCTATGTCAATGTTAGGACGGCTATTTCCTGTCCCTTTTCCTGTGCTTTCTGCGGGTTTCCCGAGCATGCCGGGAAATACCAGGCCGTACCAGCAGCAGCCATCGAAAAGGAATTAAACCTGCTGGCTAAAATAAAAAGCGTGAAGAGTATCCATTTTATCGACGATACCTTCAATGTCCCGCTGAAACGCTTTAAAGATATTCTTAAAATGTTGATCAAAAATAAGTATACCTTCAAGTGGCATTCCCATTTCAGAAGCCAATTTTCAGACAGGGAAACCGTGGAGTTAATGAAAAAAAGCGGCTGTGAAGGGGTTTTCCTGGGATTTGAATCGGGAAATAACCAGATGCTTAAAAAAATGAATAAAGCCGCTGCAGTAGAGAAATATCATGAAGGTATTGCCCTTTTAAAAGAGGCAGGAATAACCACCTTTGGGTCCTTTATCATTGGGTTCCCGGGCGAAACCCCCGGAACCGTGCAAGATACTGTCACATTTATTGAAGAAAGTGAAATCGATTTCTTTCGAGCCCAATCGTGGTTTTGTGAACACATCACCCCCATCTGGAGAGACAGGAAAAAGTATCACCTGGAAGGGAGAAGTTTCGAATGGAAACATGAAACCATGGATTCCTACACGGCCGCTGACCTGGTGGAAAAGATATTTCTCTCTGTTAAAAATTCGGTCTGGGTACCTCAATATAATTTTGATTTTGATAATATTTTTCACCTGACAGATAGGGGAATGACAGTGGACCGGGTAAAAAGCTTTCTAAATAGTTTTAACCGGGGGGTAAGGGAGAAAATGGATTTCTCGGATGTCCCAACTGACCCCAATGCCCCGAATGTTTCGCTGGAGGTTATCAAGGAATTAATGGTGGCATGCGGAAAGCCACCTCACTTTGATAAGGCTTTTGTTAAACCAAAAGAAGAGAAATCAGACCGCCTGGAAAAACAAATCAGCTTCGAATTTTAAAATAGACAGAAAAATTGAAATGATTGATCATTGGAGAAATGTGAAGTGAAAAGAGAACAATTAAACCGGGAAAATAACAGTGAACAACCAGGCTATTGGTTGGAGACCATCGCAGATGAATTGCAACTGACACGAACCGATTTATGGTCAGAGGTTCGGCAGATAAAAGAGGAGAGGCACAAGGAACGGACCATCATTGAGTGGTTTGAAAAACAAGTAGAGAAAACCCCGGATAATACAGCCGTTATTGGCCCGGGGAGATGTGCGTCCTTCAGCTTTCTCGGATTAAACCAGGAATCCAATCGATTGGCCCATCTATTACGAGAAAAAGAAGTCCAATCCAACTCCATCGTAGGGATATTGCAGGAACCTTCAATTGAGATGATCGTGGCAATACTGGCCGTATTAAAAGCGGGTGGGGCTTATTTACCCATTGATCCCGGCACGCCAAAAAATCAACTTCTCACCATATTGGATAATTACCAGGTCTCCCTCCTCTTGACCACCACTGATATTCTAAAGAACCACTCGATAACCCGGCTGCAAAATAGCGGGATAAACGTTAACATGGAACCGGTAATCACCGATAATCGTCCGCAAATCAGGGATTTTGACCGATTACCCTTCCCGGACCGCTCACTGGTGGATTATGAAAAATATAACCGATTCATTGGTGAAGCCCTGGTAAAGCATTGTATTTCTTTGCAAGCCACCCGGGGGTGTCCGTACCACTGCGCCTATTGTCATAAAATCTGGCCCAAAACCCATGTGGTTCGTTCTGCTGAAAATCTTTTTAAAGAAGTGCAGATTTATTATGATATGGGGGTGCGAAGATTTGCCTTTATCGATGACATATTTAATTTAAACCAAAAAAACAGCGCACGGTTTTTTGAATTGGTGATAAAAAATAAACTGGATGTGCAGTTTATATTTCCCAACGGGCTGCGGGGGGACCGGTTGACCACCGAGTATATTGATTTGATGATGGAAGCGGGAACCATGAGTGTGGCATTGGCCCTGGAAACCGCCTCACCGCGGCTGCAGCGGTTGATAGGAAAAAATTTACACCTTGGTAAACTCAAGGAAAATATTCACTACTTTATTGAAAAATATCCTCATATTATCCTGGAGCTCTACGTGATGTTAGGCTTTCCCGGCGAAACCGAGGAAGAAGCAATCACCACCCTCAATTTTGTCAAAGGTTTGCAATGCCTCCATTTTGTTTATGTGGCATTCTTAAAAATTTACCCCAATACTGATATGGAGCAGTTGTGCCTGGAAAGCGGGATTTCCAGGGAGGTTATTGAGAATTCCCAGGACCTGGCTTTTCATGAAACACCAGGAACCCTACCCTTTGATAAAAACTTTGCCTTAAAATGGCAGGCAGATTTTCTATACCAATATTTCCTATCCAGGGAGCGATTACTACAGGTGCTGCCCCACCAAATGAGACTTTTAACCAGGGATGAAATCATCCAAAAATACAGCAGCTATTTATCCGATGATATTAAAAATTTCCAGGATTTGCTGGATTTAGCCGGCATTCAAGAAGAGGAATTGGCTGAAAAGGACTTTTTGGATGAAAGTGCAGTTCATATCCCGGATTTCAATAAAAAATTAAAAAAACACTTCCAGGCAGCGAACCCCCCGGAAAATAACAATGCACTAAGGATTTTGCTGTTGGACTTATCCCAATCCTTCAGCCAGGAGAAAGAGAAATTTAGCAATATGGTGGAACCACCGTTGGGATTGATGTACTTAATGACCTTTTTAAAACAGAAATTTGGCAAGCAAATCAATGGTAAAATTGCTAAATCCAGGATCGATTTTGACAGTTTTAGTGATCTGAAACAATGTTTGGATGAATTTAAGCCCCATGTAATCGGGATTCGCACCCTGTCCTTTTACAGGAATTTTTTCCATATCACCACCGCAGCCCTCCGGCAGTGGGGAGTCGATGTTCCGATTATTGCAGGTGGTCCTTATGCCACCTGCGATTACCCGGTCATTTTGCAAACCAATGCGGCTGACCTGGTGGTGCTGGGAGAAGGGGAAATCACCTTCAGTGAAGTGATAGAGAAAATCATGGAAAACCAGGGGAAATTACCCGGGGAAGCCGGATTAAAGGATATTCCAGGTATTGCCTTTATTTCAAAACAAACCGGACAAAAACAAAAAAACCAGCCGCAAATGCGTCAAATTCTCATGACAGACCTGTTGAAAGAGCAATTATCCCATCAGCCCACAGATAATCCGAAACCTATCCCTTGCCCACAAAATTTGGCTTATATCAACGTTTCTTTTGATTTAAAGGGAAAACCCAATAGCTCTTTAACTTCCCATGCAAATATAAGTGGAAGAGTAAAAAATATCGATTTATTCGCTTTTTCAGAAAATGATAAGATTTTACAATTGTCTCCTTATATAAGGGATGGTTTTATATTTGAAACCTTTACAGCCTTTGCCAACGGAGCCATGTTGGTGATACCCGGGCAAGAAAAAGAGGTGGCTGAAATGATAAAGAAAAAGGGGATAACTGTCCTTTTCATCACAACTGCTCTCAGCAATACTGTAGTGGTTCTACAAGTGGCAGGGGTGCATCAGGTCAGAGAAATATGGTTTGCAGGACAAGATATTCCCTTCATCCGCGGGAAACAGGAACTGCCCCTCAACGTCTATTGCACAACGGCTTTTAAAAATGAAAAAATAAGGAGGTTCACCCGGGAATTAACAGGCATTGCCGAAAAAATAACGGGCCACCATCCCTGGCAAATTCGTGAAATAAAGTTGTACTCAGACATTAACAGGGATGAACTGGTGGTTCAACTTCCCGGGGATACAACGGATCACTCTGCAGCAAAACTAAAGACAGAAATAGATTTTGATTTTTAAGCCCTTTAGACTCAACAATCCGGGAAACACAAGACAGGGTTCAGGGTCCCGGGGCATAAAATTTGTCGTGGAAGGAGATGCACCATGAGTAAAGATATTTATAAAGAAGTCATATTTAACCGGGAAGAGTACAGGGAACAGTTGGCCTACTGGTCAAAGATAATAACCGCTGACCTGACCGCCATTGATTTACCAGTGGACTTTAAAAGCCCTGGTAGAGAGGAAAAAGCGGACACAAACAAGAAAAACGTCAACAACTTCCTGCCGGTGAACATCTCAAAAGAACAATCTTCCAGGCTGTTAAAATTCAGTAAAAACACAGACCTTACACTATATGTTGTTTTGTTGGCCGGGATTAAGATATTTTTAAATAAGTGCTGCCAAAGTGATGAAATAGTGATTGTTACGCCGCTGCTGGACCTGGATCAGAACCTGAAAAAGTATGTTAAATACAATAACCGAATCCTTTTCCGGGATTTTGTTGATAGGAATTTGACCTTCAAGGAGGTATTAATACAAACCAAAAACCAGGTAATAGAGGTCTATGAAAATCAAAATTATCCCCTGGACCTGGTATTTAAAAAGAAAGGCTTAACGATTGATCATTTTTCTTTCCTTAACCGGGTTGCTTTTTTATTAAAAAATCTCCAGGATGAAGAAGAAATCATCAACTTAAACCATGATTTGCTATTTTATTTTGAAAGAGAAGGGAGTGATATCCATGGTAATATCCGATACAATCAACAGCTTTTCAAGAAAGAAACCATAAAAGGGTTGTCCGAGAAATTGCTGCGAATCTTTGACACCTGCATCAATGATGTCAACAGGAGATTAAAAGACCTGGAAATTTTGTCGGCACAGGAAAAGGAACGGTTATTGTTTCATTTTAACAGTACAAAGGCGGATTATCCCAGAAATAAAACCATTCACCGCCTGGTGGAAGAGCAAGAAGAAAAAACTCCGGACCATGTGGCTGTGGTTTTTATAGATAGTGCCTTAACCTATAAGAAATTAAACCAGGAATCTAACCGGTTGGCAAAACTGCTGCAACAGAAAGGGGTAACGGCTGAAAGTATTATCGCCATCATGATGGACAACTCCCTGGAAATGATCATCAGCATCCTGGCAGTATTAAAAGCCGGACCTGCTTATCTGCCCATTGACCCTGCTTACCCCCAAGAGCGAATCCTATTCATGCTTAAGGATAGTCATGCCAGTGTGCTTCTGACTAAAGAGAGATCAATCAATGATCTTTCCTTTATATCCCTCCGGGATTTCGAAGCCTCCGGTGTAACGCCCCTGGTTACTGCTTCACGCCCCCAAATCAAAGACCTTGATAGTATCCAGGTACCGGATCGATCATTGGTTGATTATGATAGGTATACCCCTTTTATCGGGCAGTCAATGGTAAAAAACGCCATTACCCTCCAGTTTAGCAGGGGATGTGTTTTTAATTGTGCCTATTGTTTTAAAATATGGCCGAAAAATTACGTGACCCGCTCAGCAGAAAATTTATTTGCAGAGCTCCTGTTCTATTATAAATTAGGAATCCGGCGCTATGCCTTTGTGGATGATCTACCCAATTTAAATGTCAAAGAAAGCAGTAAATTTTATCAGTTAATTATTGATCACGGTTTGAAAGTCCACCTCCATTATCCCAACGGCATCAAAGGGGATATTCTCACCAGGGAATACATTGATTTAATGGTGGAAGCCGGCACTGTAGATATGGATATGGCATTGGAAACCACTTCCCCCAGGCTGCAAAAACTCATCAGGAAAAATTTAAATATTGAGAAATTACAAGAGAATATTCAATATATCATCGATAAGTATCCGCATGTCCTATTGGAACTCCAGATCCTGCACGGCATTCCCTCGGAAACCCGGGAAGAAGCAAAAAAATCACTGGAATTTATGAAAAATTTAAAATGGATTGATTTTCCTTACATCCATATACTAAAAATAGGGCTCAATTCGGATATGGCCAAAATAGCCAGGGAACATGGCATTTCAAAAGAAGCCATTAAAAAATCAGCAGAAATGTTTGTCCATGAATTACCGGATACATTACCCTTTCCCAAAGAGTTTACCCAGGATTATAAAGCGGAATTTGTCAATGAATATTTTATGGCAAAAGAGCGGTTGTTAAAACGGCTTCCTTACCAGATGAATGTTTTGACAGAAGATGAATTGGTACAAAAATATAATAGTTATCTTCCAATTGATATAAAATGTTTTGCTGATCTCCTGGATTATGCGGGCATTGGTGAGGATGAAATCAAAGGCCAGTTTCTACCGGGAGATTATGGGGTGGTTCCCCTTTTTAACCGGAAATTGAAAGAGAATTTCCCCATAAAAAAAAGCCAAAAAAACGCTTTAAGAATTTTACTATTGGACCTGTCCCATTTTTTTAGTACCTATCATCAATTGCTTTATGATGTCAGTGAGCCGCCCCTGGGTTTGATGTATTTGATGACCTATTTGAATAGACGATTGGGAAGCAAGATCATTGGAAAGCTGGCAAAATCCCGGAGAGATTTTGACAGTTACGATGAGCTGGAAAAGATTATCCGGGATTTTAAACCGGAAGTAATTGGCATCCGCAGTTTAAATGTATACCGGGAGTTTTTTCATCAGACGGTTTCATTACTGGTACAATGGGAGCCGGGAGTACCTATTATTGCTGGCGGTCCTTATGCCACCAGCGATTATGAAGAAATGTTAAAGGATTCCAATGTGGATTTAGCCGTCCTTGGTGAAGGGGAAGTGACAATGGCTGAATTAATCGAAAAAATCATAGAAAACAACAAAAAACTCCCCGGGAAAGAGGTTTTAAAAACCATTCCTGGTATTGCTTTTATTGAAGATAAGGACAAATGGATGCAAAAGGCTGCTCATCGCGAAATAATATGCCTGGACAGGTTATCCGGGTCATTATTGCCGGAAACCCTTAGTAATCCCGGCAGCATCAATAAAACCTCAGACCTGGCCTATATTATTTACACATCCGGGTCCACCGGTAATCCCAAGGGTGTGATGATACAACACAACAGTCTCACCAATCAAATCATTGGTCTCAGGAAAAGATTTGCTCTTGATGCGTCACCGAATTACCTTTTACTGGCTGCTTTTACCTTTGATGTTTCGCTGATGCATATATTTTTAGCTTTAACAACAGGTGCGAAGCTATTTTTAATCAAAGAAGAAACAAAAAAGGATTCCACCAGGCTGTGGGGATTTATCAATGAAAAAGGTATAGATATCTTAAACATTGTTCCTGCTTTTATGACAACCCTCTTGAAAACCATTGAATTCAAAAAGCTCTATTTTAACTACCTGTTTGTTGGAGGAGATGTATTTACAAAGAATTTATACAGTGCGTTAACAGAGAGTTTTTCCGTTAAAAAGCTAATCAATATTTATGGTCCCACCGA
The DNA here is from genome assembly GCA_020355945.1 of Candidatus Aminicenantota bacterium. The sequence continues at coordinate 5,680,333 of CP070627.1, forward strand.
GACAACCATAAATGCCACCCTGTATGAATGCAGTGATAAAAGCGGAGATGGTATCCCCGGGGAAACCGTCCCCATTGGAAAACCCTTAACCAATTACAGTGTATTTATCTTAGATCAAGATTTGAACCCTGTCCCTATTGGTGTAAAGGGAGAGTTGTGCATCTCCGGTCCAGGACAAGCCAGGGGCTATTTAAATCGACCGGAATTAACAGCAGAGAAATTTCTCACTGTCTCCTCCAGGTCTTATAGGTCCTCTAGGTCCTATATTTCTAAAAAAATCTACAAAACCGGGGATCTGGCAAGATGGCTTCCTGGTGGTAATATTGAATTTTTAGGCAGGATCGATTTCCAGGTAAAGGTCAGGGGTTATCGCATCGAATTAGGGGAGATAGAGAATCAATTGCTCCAAAAACAAGGAATAAAACAAGCAGTGGTCATAGACAGGAGTGACAGGAGTGGAGACAAATATATCTGTGCTTATATAGTCCCGGATATTCCAGGGGAAATGCCAGCAGAATTAGGAAAGTATTTATCTCAACGATTGCCCCGGTATATGGTCCCGGCCTATTTTGAATGCATCAAAGAAATACCCTTAACTGCCAGTGGTAAAGTGGACAAGAAAGCGTTACCAGTGCCCGGGCTCAAAAGGGAAGATGACTATGAGGCCCCCAGGGATGCACTGGAGGAGAAGTTGGCCGAGATATGGGCCGAAGTGGTAGGAATCGGAAAAGATAACATCGGCATAGATTTTAATTTTTTTGAGTTGGGGGGGCACTCGTTAAAGGCTACCATATTGGGAGCAAAGATACATAAAGAGTTAAACATAAAAATTCCTCTCCCGGAATTATTTCAAACCCCCACTATCAGGGGATTGGCTGGGTATATCAGGAAAGCGGCAGAAGAAAAATTTTTACCCCTGGAACCGGCAGAAAAGAAAGATTATTACAATTTATCTTCGGTACAGCGCAGGTTGTATTTTTTGCAGCAGTTTGATGTCAAAAACTTGAGTTACAACCTGCCCATGGTGGTCCTGTTGCAAGGTGATATAGAGTTCGCACGCTTAGAAATGACATTTAAAAAATTGGTGGAACGGCATGAAAGTTTTCGTACCTTTTTTGAAATGATCGAAGGGGAACCAATACAGAGAATCCAAAGAGATGTGGACCTTAAAATTGAATATTATCATATTTCAAAGGTTGAATTAGGGGAGACACCCGGGGCACAAGTAAAACGGGAATTCCCCCCCACTCCTGGCCCCACCGGGGAAATTATCAAGAATTTTGTCAGGCCCTTTGATTTATCCCGGGCACCGCTGATGAGAATCGGGTTTAGAAGAATAGGTGAAACCCAACACGTTCTTATTATGGATATGCACCACATCATCATAGATGGAACATCTTTCGGGGTAGTATGCGGCGAATTTATGGCTGTATACGGGGAACAGGGACTGCCCGGATTACGGCTCCAATATAAAGATTACTCGGAATGGCAGAACAGGGATAAAAGTCAGCAAAAAGAATTGTTCAAAAAACAAGGGGAATACTGGCAGCAGGTGTTCTCCGCGGAAGTCCCGGTTTTGAACTTACCCACTGATTATTCCAGGTTTTCAGTACAGAGTTTTGAAGGCTTTCACCGGTTTTTTGAAATCGCCAGTGAGCAAACCAGGGCCTTAAATGAACTGGCAGCACAAGAAGGAGCCACCTTATTTATGGTGCTGCTGGCCCTCTACAACATATTTCTCTCTAAATTGAGCGGCCAGGAAGATATTGTGGTGGGAACTTCTATCGCCGGCCGGAGACATGCTGATTTGAACCGGATTATCGGCATGTTTGTAAATGCACTGGCAATGAGAAACTATCCTGCCAGTGACAAAACATTTAGAGAGTTTCTTTTGGAAGTAAAAGAACAGACATTAAAGGCGTACGAGAACCAGGAATACCCCTTTGAATATTTAGTGGAGAAAGCGGCATCTTCCAGGGATGCCAGTCGGAATCCCTTGTTCGATACCATGTTGGTGCTGAATAACGAAGATGTCCCGGAAGTCACCATCCCGGGCCTGAAACTAAAACCTTATACCTATGAAAATACAGCCGCCCAGTTTGACCTGAAATTAAGAGCAGTTGAAATAGAAGAAAAACTGCGGTTTCGTTTTGAAGTCCGGGCCAGGTTATTCCGGGAGGAAACCATAGATTTGTTTATAAAAAATTTTAAGAAAATCGTATCTATGGTGATTAAAGATACAGGTATTCATTTAAAGGACATTCATATCTTTCATGATTTAAAATCAACAAAGTCAACGATCCTTAAAGAGGATCAAGGGGATTTCGGATTTTAAGTCACGCTTAAAATCATTGGTAATCCTGAGGAGAAGAGTCAAATGCGAAGTGAAAATATTTCCGGAAAAGCTGCAATGGCTGCCAATCAAAATATCAAAGAAAGAGATTATTGGTTGAAAAAATTATCCGGGGAATTGACAAAAACTTGCTTTCCTTATGACTTTAAAAATAAAAGAAATCTAGAATACGGCAGACCTGGGGAGACCGGGAAAAGTAACGCAGTGACATTCAAATGGACCGGTGACTTTTTTTCCTATCTCATGCGGGTAAGCAGTGGATCGGATCCAAGGCTCCATATGATTTTGGTGGCAGGAACCATGGCACTGCTCTACAAATATACCGGCAGCAGCGATATTATCGTGGGAACCCCGGTTTACAAACAGGCCATCGATGCTGAATTTATCAATACGGTATTGGCATTAAGAAATCAAGTGAAAGGCAATATGACCTTTAAAGATTTGCTCCTGCAAGTGAGGCAAACCATAGTAGAAGCAGATGAAAATCAAGATTATCCCATCGAAATATTAATCCGACAGTTAAAGTCAAATCCAGCGGTGACCCAGGAGGATTTCCCTTTATTTGATGTTGTCATTTTACTTGAGAACCTCCAGGATAAAAAATACCTTCGGCAGGTGAACCCCAATTCGGTTTTTTCCTTTCTCAGGACAGATGGCCATGTGCAAGGGGTATTGGAGTATAACTCCCGGTTGTACAATATAACCACCGTAAAAAGACTGATTGACCATTTCAAACAGCTTTTACAGGAGGCACTCCGGGATGTAAATTTAAAAATAAGCAATATAGAAATTCTCTCTAAGGAAGAGAAGAAACAGGTTTTATTTGAGTTTAACAACACCGATGCGGATTACCCGAAAGATAAGACGATTCATGAACTATTTGAGCGGCAAGTAACCGAAACCCCTGATAATATTGCAGTTTTAGGGGGCAATGGCTGGGGTTCCGTAACCTATGGAGAATTGAATGAAAAGGCCGACCGGTGGGCACGGGTATTACGAAGAAATGGCGTCATCTTCGAATCTATCGTGGGGATTATGATGGAACCTTCACCGGGGATGATAATTGCCCTGGCCGCCATTTTAAAAGCCGGTGCGGCTTATCTGCCCATTCCCATTGATTCGGGTTTACCAGGGGAAAGGCTAAACTATATGCTCGAGGATTCCAATGTAAAAGTGCTAATTGCGGATGAGCAGACAATAAAGGGAATATCCTTCACATCCCTGGTTAAATTTGAAGCCAATAGGGATATCCGTATTGTAAAAACAGCACCCAGGAAACATATAAAAGAATTTGACCGCTTACCCATACCTGACAGATCGCTGATTGACCCGGGAAACTATAAAGACAAAATCGGTATGGCAAGTGTCTTCAATTGTATCTCGATACAAGCCACCAGGGGCTGTCCTTATGAATGTTTGTTTTGCCATAAAGTCTGGTCTAAAAACCATGCATACCGGAGTGCTGAAAATATATACCATGAAATTGAGTATTATCACCGGAAGGGTGTAAGGAATTTTGCCATTATTGATGATTGTTTCAATCTCAGTAGGGCAAACAGCAGTCGGTTCTATAAACTGCTTATTCAAAATAAATTAGACCTGCAACTGTTTTTTCCCAATGGTTTGCGGGGAGATATACTGAGCCCCGAGGATATTGACCTGATGGTGGAAGCCGGGTGCCGGGGGATCAATCTATCCCTGGAAACCGCCTCACCCAGGCTGCAGAAACTGGTTAAAAAGAATCTGGACATCGATAAATTAAAGGCCATTATGGATTATATTGCCGGAAAACACCCGGACATCATCCTGGAAATTGCAACCATGCACGGCTTTCCCACAGAAACAGAAGAGGAAGCCTTGATGACACTGGATTTTGTAAAAAGTATCAAATGGCTTCATTTTCCTTATATCCATATTTTGAAGATATACCCTAATACAGAGATGGAAAGATTTGCCCTGGACCAGGGAATTTCCCAACAGGACATCCTGGCATCCAGAAACCTGGCTTATCATGAATTACCTGAAACCCTGCCCTTCCCCAAGAGTTTTACCCGGAAATACCAGGCCGATTTTATGAATGATTACTTTTTATCCAAAGAACGGCTGAAACAGGTACTGCCGGTACAGATGAAAATCATGGCAGAGAAGGCCATTGTAGATAAATACAATGCCTATTTACCAGTGGAAATCACCAATATCGAAGATATTCTCCGCTTCGTCCGCATCGATGATATGGAGATACCAGCCAGGAGACCCGTTGAAAACATAAGTTCTCCAACCCTCTTTGCCGGGCAGCCGCCCCGGCAAAAAAAGATACCCCCGGGAGCGAAAAAGATACTCTTCCTTGATTTGGGTCAGCACTTTAGTTCCCATAGTATGTTGTACAATGTTTCCGAACAACCCCTGGGACTCATTTCGCTGTTGACCTACTTAAAGCAGGAATTTGCCGATAAAATTGACGGTAGAATCTATAAATCCGGGATTGATTTCGATAGTTACAAGGAGTTAAAGCTTCTCCTGGATGATTATAAACCCCACCTGGTGGGAATTCGCACCTTGACCTTTTACAGGGAGTTTTTCCATCAGACCGTATCTTTACTAAGGAATTGGGGGGTTGATGCACCGATTATTGCCGGGGGCCCTTACGCCACCAGTGACTATAACACCATATTAAAAGATAAAAATGTTGATTTGATTGTATTGGGTGAAGGGGAGTATACACTGGCCCAATTAATCGAAAAGATGCTGGAAAATGATTTTAAACTGCCTTCCCGGGATATTTTGAGACAGATCAATGGTATTGCCTTTGTAGAAAACCATGATTTATCCCGATCTTCTCGAAACCTGTTGGTCCGGGAATACCTGTTTGAAACCCCGGGACTTGAGGAGTCGGGGAATATTGACCCCATATACCCGGGAAAAGGAAACAACCTGGCATATGTAATGTATACCTCGGGTTCAACAGGCAAACCCAAAGGAGTCATGGTGGAACACCGGCAGGTGAACAATTGTATCTCCTGGATGCAGGATAAATTTAACCTGGGTGAAAGAGATGTAATTGTACAAAGAACCAACCTGACTTTTGATCCGTCGGTATGGGAGATCTTTTGGCCGTTGTATATCGGGGCAGGTATTAAGGTTCTTACCACTTATCAAAGCAAGGATGCTGAATTTTTAATACAATTGCTGGCTGAAAATGGGAATTTAACCATGATGTATTGTCCTTCAACTTTAATTAAAGCAATGACCGATCTGGTGAATTCAAAACCTGTCAAACCGGTCCTGGAATTACCGTGGCTCCTTATTGGTGCGGAACCCATCGCCAGTGAAACCATTCAATCTTTCTATTCCTTTTTTAAAGGCAGGATTGTCAACACGTACGGTCCCACCGAATGTACCATAAATAATACCTATTATGAACTTGAACCCTGTGATGAACGAACCGTTGTCCCTATTGGCAAACCCATCGCCAATAACCGGGTCTATATATTGTCCGGGGATTTACAGCCCATGCCCATAGGGACACCCGGGGAAATTTACATTGCCGGTGACAGTGTCGCCCGGGGATATATTAACAAACCGGGGTTAACAGGAGAGAAATTTGACCACGATTTATGGGATTACCAGGATGACCAGGATAAAAGAAAAAAGTTGCCAGGCAAAAGAATTTACGTTTCTAAAAAAATCTACAAAACCGGGGATAGGGGGCAATGGCTTGAGGATGGCACCATAGAAATTATGGGGCGATCGGATGAGCAGGTAAAGGTAAGAGGTTACCGGGTGGAGTTGGGAGAAATAGAAGCTGCACTTTTAGAACACGGTTCCATAAAGGAGTGCGTCGCAGTTGCCAAAAAAATTAACCAATGGAAGGAGGAAATCAAGGTATGCAAAAGATGTGGAATCGGCACCAACTATCCAGGTGTAACCATTAATGATGACGGTAATTGTGAAATTTGTGAGAATCTTATCCAGTATAAAAAACCCATTGAAGAATATTTCAAATCATTGCAGGACCTGGAAGATCTTATAAAAAAAGAAAACAAAAACAAAAAGGGAAAATATGACTGCCTGTTACTGTACAGTGGAGGAAGAGGCTCTGCCTATGCACTGTACCAATTGAAGGACATGGGTTTTAATGTTTTAGCGGTTACTTACGATAATGGATACTTCAGTAAATCAGACCTGGAAAATATAAGAAAAATAACCTCATCCGTGCACGTTGATCATATTGTTTTAAAACACAAAAATTCAGATAAAATATTGAAAGAGAGTATAAAGACTGCCCATACTGTATGTCGAGGGTGTTTTCATACTTCTGCTTCCCTTGCTGCCCAACACGCCTATAAAAATGGGATTAACGTCGTAGTGGGGGCTACTTTATCCCGGGGACAAATTATTGAAAATAAATTGTTCATGTTTATCAGGCAAGGGATTACAGGATTAAAGGAACTTGAGAAAGAAGTGGCAAACCTCCGGAAAGTTGCTCACGATATAGATAAAACCATATTCGATTATATTGATATTGACCTGGTCAAAGAAGATTCATTGGATCAGAGGGTTAAATTTGTCGATTTCTATCGGTATTGCGATATTTCCAATAAAGGGATGATCGCATACCTTAATAACAGGGATCCCTATTGGAGAACCCGCAAAAATTATGCCATTTATTCCACCAATTGTCCCATCAAGCAGGTTGGGGATTACGGGCATTTAAAGAGGCAAGGATATCACTATTACGGAAGTGCCACCAGTTGGGAGAAACGTTTGGGACATATAACTTTGAAGAACCTGGAAGAAGATTTGCAGTGCAGGGTTAAAGAGACAGGATATGAAAATTTTTTAAAGCGGTTGGGAATCCCCGATGAGGCATCACCGGACCCCACCAATGATGATTCTCTCATTGTTTATTTTGTTTCCCATCAGGAATTGGAAGTACATGATTTAAGGGAGTACTTATTGAAAAAACTGCCCGCCTATATGATACCTAATTATTTCGAACCTATTGAAAAAATTCCCCTAACCCCAAACGGCAAAGTAGATAAAGGGGCGCTGCCAAAGCCTGTTGGTAAAAGCAAGCCCAGTGCGGAATACCAGGAACCGGAAAATGAAGTGGAAGAGAAATTGGTGGAGGTGTGGCATGAAGTACTGGCCCGGGGCAGGGGAAAAATCGGCACCAATGATAATTTTTTTGAACTGGGAGGCGATTCAATAAAAGCGATCCAGATCAGCGCCAAATTGCAAAAATACGGATTAAAAATGGAAATCAAAGACCTCTTTTTAAATCCCACCATAAAAGCATTGGCCAAAAGTGTCAGCACATTAGACCGGGTAATCCCCCAGGGCATCGTAGAAGGGGAAGTGGAACTAACCCCCATACAACACTGGTTTTTTGAAAATCATTTCACCCAACGCCATCACTTTAATCAAGCCCTCATACTCAGCAGGGAAAAGGGATTTGATGAGGAAAAGGTAAAAAAACTATTTACCAGAATAGTGGAGCACCATGATGCATTAAGAATGGTGTTCAAAAAAGAACCAGGTAATGTAAAGCAAATAAACAGGGGGTTAACCGGGAATTTAATCGATTTAAGCGTTTATGATTTAAGGGAGGAAGAGAGATATGCAGAAATAATCGAAGAGAAATGTAATCAACTCCAGCGCAGTATGGATTTAAAAGGAGAAGGTGCCCTGCTCAGGTTGGGGTTATTTAAAACCGGGACAATCAACGGTGATTATTTATTAATCGCCATTCATCACCTGGTGGTGGATGGTGTATCCTGGAGGATACTGCTGGAAGACCTGAGCATCGGGTACAGCCAGTTGGAAAATGGGGAAGAAGTAAGATTCCAGGATAAAACCCACTCTTTTCAATACTGGGCCCATAAGTTAAAGGAATACTCTTACAGCGATAAAGCATTGCAGGAATTGGAATACTGGAAAGGGATAGAAGCAGCAGTAACAGAGCCTTTACCCAAAGACCTTGAGCCAGGAAAAGAAAAGAAAAAAAACAGGTACTGCGAAACCATAAACATGAACCTGGGAAAAGAAGAAACAAGGAAATTGTTAAAGGAAGTAAACCAGGCATTTAATACCGAGATCAATGATATTTTACTCACTGCCCTGGGCCTTGCCCTAAACCAGTGGGCAGGATTGGAAAAAGTACTCGTAAACCTGGAAGGACACGGGAGGGAACCCATTGTTGAAGAAGTGAATATCAGCCGCACCATTGGATGGTATACCACCCAATTCCCGGTCATATTGGATATAACCACCGGGGAAAACCTGGCCCACCAGATAAAATCCATTAAAGAAACCCTGAGGCAGATACCCAATAAAGGAATCGGATACGGGATATTAAGATATTTAACTCCCCAGGACAAAAAGCAAGGGATATGCTTTGAAATTGAACCGGGAATCCGTTTTAATTACCTGGGGCAATTGGGAGGGGAAATCAATCGCGGCCCGGAGGTCTTTAAAATATCCGCTATGAAAAGGGGAGATGATATCAGCCCCCAGGCCGAGAGCCCGTATACGCTGGATATTAACGGGGCCATCCTGGGGGAGCAACTGGGTTTATCTATTACTTATAACAAGGAAGCGTATCACAACCATCGTGTCGAAAAATTACTGGATTACTACAAAGCCAACCTGGTAAAAATCATTGAATATTGTACAGCAGCAGAAGAAACGGAAAAGACAGTCAGCGATTTTGATGCAGTAGACCTTGATGCGGAAGAAGTTGGCATTATTTACCAGGAATTGGGCCTGGACTAGATTAAAATCTTTTGAGGCTTCTCATGTCAAAAAAAAGTAATGTAGAAAACATTTATGCACTCTCACCCATGCAAGAAGGCATGTTGTTTCATGCGGTCATGGATGAACAATCAACGGTTTACGTGGAGCAAACCAGGTTCACTGCCCGGGGTACCATTGATCCTGATCTGTTTGAAAAAACTTTTAATCATTTGATTAAAACCTATGATATTCTCAGGACAGTGTTTGCCTACAAGAAAACCAAACGCCCGCGCCAGGTGGTGTTTAAAGATGGGGAAGTTGATGTTTATTTTGAAGATATTTCTCATCTAAAACGGGGAGAGGCAGACACGTACCTGGAAACCTTCAGCCAGGAAGACAGGGAAAGGGGATTCGATTTGACAAAAGGTCCTTTGATGAGGGTTTCCCTTTTTAAAGTTTCCAGCGATACCTGGCACCTGGTATGGAGTTTCCATCACATATTAATGGACGGATGGTGCCTGGGGATTTTATTCAATGATTTCCTTAACATCTACCGGGCGCTGAAAAAAAATGAACCCCTAGAACCAGGGCAAGTCATCCCTTACAAGAATTATATCCAATGGTTGGAAAACCTGGAAAAGCAAAAGGGCCTGGACTATTGGAAAAATTACCTGGAGGGATATGAACCCCAAACCTTCCAGCCAAATTTAAGACAGTCCTCAAAAGAGGTTCCCTACAAATTAGAAAAATACCGGTTTCGCATTATTGGGTCCTTAACGGGAAAATTAGTGAAAGCAGCCGCAGAGAACCAGGTGACTCTCAATATGTTGATACAAACATTGTGGGGAATCCTGGTGCAAAGATATACCAATACCCCTGACATTGTATTCGGAACAGTGGTATCCGGGCGCCCCCCGGAAATCCATGGTATCGAACGAATGGTGGGATTGTTCATCAATACGGTGCCGGTACGGATTAAAATCCTGCCCAAGCAGCGGTTTTCTCAACTGCTTGCAGACATCCGGCAGCAATCTGTGTTGTCCAAAACCTTTGAATATCTACCCTTAGCCGAAATCCAGGCCAATTGGCGGCCCAATATTCAACTCTTCGATCATATCATGGGTTTTGAAAATTTTCCCCTTCAAGAAAGCATTAAAACTTCCACAGCCAGTAAAAATGACCCTGGATTTGTAGTAGAAGATATGGAAGAGTATGAACAGACCAATTATGACTTAAATATCGTTGTGGTACCCGGGAAAGAAATTTTCGTGAAATTTCTTTTTAATACCTCTCTCTATGAACCTGGTTTCATCCGACGAATGGCCGACCATTTTAATGAGATAATTATTCAGAGCATGGTTAATCCCGGCATCGAGGTAGAAACAATCGAAATGCTGACCCAGGAAGAGAAGCAAAAGATATTGGTTGAATTTAACAGTACCACATCCGCTTATCCCAGGGATAAAACCATCCATCAACTGTTTGAAGAACAGGCAAAAAGAACCCCGCACCAAATAGCCCTGGTGGGGGTCCACGAAACACCCGAAAAACACAAAAATAATTATAATATGTCCTCTTTGTCCTCTTTGTCCTATATGTCCTATATATCCTATATATCTTACAAAGAATTAAATCAAAAATCCCATCAATTGGCATGGCTGTTAATAAAAAAAGGCCTTCAACCGGACAGCATTGTTGGGATAATGGCGGAGCGTTCCATAGAGATGATAATTGGGATCATTGGCATATTAAAAAGCAGCGGCGCCTATATGCCCATCAACCCCGATTATCCGGCTGAACGTACCCGTTATTTGCTGGCAGAGAGCAAGACCAAAGCCCTGGTCACTACCAGGACTTTGGACAAAGAACATGAGAAGGTAAGAAAGTGGGAAGGTAAGAAAATCTTTTTAGAAGATCTCTCTGCGTTCTCTGTGTCCTTTGCGGCACAAAAACACCACCTGCACCTATCACCGTGGGTTAACGCACCTATCACCTCTTTGGCTTACGTCATCTACACCTCCGGTTCTACAGGCAGACCCAAAGGCGTGATGGTAGAACACAGGAATGTCATGCGGCTGGTGAAGAATACCAACTACATCGAATTCAAGAAAGGTGATAGAATATTGCAGACCGGAGCATTGGATTTTGATGCCTCCACCTTTGAAATATGGGGCTCATTATTAAATAGCTTAACCCTCTATCTTACCGCTAAAGAGAATATATTAACCCCTGAAAAGTTGAAGGAGATGATACGAAAATATGATATTGGTACAATGTGGCTGACCTCTCCTCTTTTTAACCGGTTATCCGGGGTAGACCCGGGCATATTCGAAGGATTAAGGAATCTCCTGGTGGGAGGCGATGTGCTCTCCCCGTTTCATATCAACCGGGTGAGAGGGAGATTCCCGGATTTGAATATCATCAATGGTTATGGTCCTACGGAAAACACGACCTTTTCGGCCACATTTTTGATTGACAAAGAATACATTGAGAATATACCCATAGGAAAACCAATCGCCAACTCCACAGCATATATTATCGATAAATATATTAATCTTCAACCCCCAGGGGTAGTGGGAGAATTGTGTGTTGGTGGAGATGGGATTTCAAGGGGCTACTTAAGTGACCCGGAACTTACAGCAGAGAAGTTTATCGAGAATCCTTTTGTTCACGGGGATAGGATGTATAAAACAGGAGACCTGTCCAGATGGCTCCCGGACGGTAATATAGAGTTTTTAGGCAGAATTGACAGCCAGGTGAAGATAAGAGGTTTCAGGATCGAATTGAGCGAGATAGAAAGTCAATTGCTAAAGCATAATGAAATTAAAGAAGCGGTAGTAATAGACAGGAGTGATACCACCGGGGATAAGTACCTGTGTGCTTATGTCATCCCTGACCGGATGCACGGACCATGGGGCATGGACCATGGAGAAGGGGCTAACCCGCTGCGGGAATATCTATCTCAATCATTGCCCGATTACATGATCCCCTCGTATTTTATACAGATCCATAAAATACCTTTAACACCAAATGGCAAGCTAAACCGAAAGGCACTGCCTGAGCCTGAACTTAAGGCAGGAGAAGATTATGCAGCACCAGGGAATGAAATCCAAAAGAAACTGGTAGAGATATGGTCAGACATATTAAATATCGATAAAGACCTGATTGGAATCAATGGAAACTTTTTCGAGCTAGGGGGACATTCGTTAAAAGCAACAATACTGGTATCGAGAATTCATAAAGAATTGGATATGAAAGTGCCATTGAAAGAAGTGTTTAGTCGGCAGACCGTAAAGGAGTTAGCAGGATATATAGAGCATGGGGGAGAAGACCGGTATGTGGGTATAGAGCAAGTGGAAAAAAAAGAGTATTATGCCCTTTCTTCAGCTCAAAAGCGGCTCTATTTTCTCCAGCAGATGGATTTGAACAGCAGCGCTTACAATATGCCCCTGGTTTTATCTCTTGGCAAAGATATCCAAAAAGATAGACTTGAAAGCGCATTAATGAAACTCATTGGCCGGCATGAAAGCTTAAGGACATCTTTTGAACGGGTGAATGACATGCCAGTTCAAATAGTCCGTAACCATGTGGTATTTTCAATTGAATATTATGATTTAGCCACAGAGAACATAGATGGGAAGATAGGAAGCCAGGAAGCCAGGAAGCCAGGAAAAAGTGCTATAAAGAACTTCATTCGTCCCTTTGATTTATCGCAAGCCCCTTTAATGCGGTCCGGGTTAATCAGGCTCCCTGATAATCATTATACCTGGATGGTGGATGTGCATCATATTGTGTCGGACGGGACATCTCATATGATTCTTACAGAAGAATTTATGTCTTTGTATAACGGGGAAGAATTAGAACCCCAGAGACTTCGAATCCAGTATAAAGATTTTTCGGAATGGCAGAATCGTTTAATTGAGAGCGGCAGGCAAAAAATCCAGGAAAATTATTGGCTTGAATTGTACTCGGATGCAGGAGAAATCCCGACGCTGAATTTACCTGGCGACTATAAACGTCCGGAAGTTTTTAGCTTTGATGGAAATCTGTATTTCTTTAGGGTTGAAGGGGAAGAGGCCGTAAAATTCAGGGCCATTGCTCTTGCCAATAACGGAACACTTTATATGAATATTCTTGCGGTCCTGAATACCCTTTTTTATAAATATACCGGTGAGACAGATATTGTAATCGGCAGTGGTATAGCTGGAAGGCCGCATGTCGATCTTCAGCGAATCATTGGCATGTTTGTCAATACCCTGGCCATGAGGAACTATCCCACAGGAGAGAAGAGCTATGAATCATTCTTGAAAGAGGTTATCGCTCGTAGTGTCAAAGCCTTTGAAAACCAGGATGTCCAGTTTGAGGAACTGGTGCAAAAACTGAACCTTGAAAGAGATCCGTCCCGTAATCCCTTGTTTGATACTACCATAGTGGTTCAGAATTTCAGGGACTTAGGGCAGGTGGGAGAAGGTGTTTCAAAGGGAGCAGCGGGTGAAAATTTAAGCCAGGTAGAAGTACTGCCATTGGCGGATGAAAATCTCCCTTACGGAAAATATGAGAACCTTACCTCTAAATTTGATATGACATTTTTTACTTATGAACAGGGAGAAGATTTTTTTGTAAAAATCGAGTACTATACCAGCATATTTAAAGAAGAGACAGTCAAGCGCCTGGTATCACATTTTAAGAATATCCTTCGAGCAGTTATCAAGGACCCCGCCGTCAAGTTGAAAGATATCGATATCATTTCCGAAGAAGAAAAGAAACAGGTGGTTTTCCAGTTGAACAACACCGCTAAAGCGTATCCAAAAGATAAGACCATCCACGAATTATTTGAAGAACAGGTGGAACAAAGGCCGGATAACATTGCCGTTATTAACCACGAAACATACGAAAAACACGAACGACAATCTAATATATCTTATAAAGAATTAAATGAAAGATCAAATCATTTGGCCAATTACCTGGTTGTTGAAAAGCATCTCCATTGGGAAGAAGCAGTGGGGGTATTGATGGAGCGTTCTCCCCTCCTGGTGGTGGCGCTCCTGGGGATTCTTAAAGCCGGCGGCGTCTATGTGCCCTTAGACCCTGATTACCCCGAGGAGCGGCTGAAAGATATAATCAATGATGCTGCCGTCAAGATAGTCATTTCCCAGAAAAAAAAGATCAAAACCCTGAACCGTTTGCAGTGGGAATGCCCCTTGTTCCGTACCTTTTTGTGTTTAGACAGTACCAATGTATACATCGAAGAGGAAGTTGAGAAATCCGGTTTGATGGATGAAAAGCTCTGGGAATATATTGGTGAATCCGCCAGCGATGATATTACCGGTGGTGGGTGGCTGACCGGTACCACCGGCCAACCCTTCTCCCGACAGGAAATGGACGAATACGGCGACAACATATTGAAAAAATTGAAACCCCTCCTGCATCAAAACATGCGAGTACTGGAAATCGGGTGCGCTTCCGGTATCACCATGTACCGCATCGCACCACTGGTGGGTCTCTATTACGGCACTGACCTGTCCCATGTGACTATTGAAAAAAATAGAAAACAAGTCCAACAGGAAAACCATTCCAATATTCAACTGGCCTGCCTTCCGGCACATCAAATCCATAAACTCCGGGAGAAAAACTTTGACCTTGTCATTATCAACAGCGTGATCCAGTCCTTTCACGGCCACAACTACCTCCGGTCCGTTATTCGAAAAGCGCTGGACCTAATGGCAAACAAAGGATTCCTGTTTATCGGCGACGTCATGGACCAGGATTTGAAAGAGTCACTCATCCGGTACATGAAAGAGTTCAAGCGGGCCAACCCGGACAAAAATTACACCACCAAAACCGATTGGTGCGAAGAACTCTTTATCTCCCGTTCATTTTTTGAAGACTTAACTGTAGAGTTTCCAGGAATCCATGATGTCGAATTTTCCGATAAGATCCATACCATTGAGAATGAGTTAACCCTGTTCCGATACGATGCCCTGCTGAAAGTAGATAAAAAGCCAGGAGAGAGAAAACAGGTTGAACAGTTGAGGATAAAGCCCAAACATAAGTACCAGGAAGATGCTGCCATGTTACAAAAGTACGCTGTAGGTAGTATTGGTACGCATATGCAGAAACCCTGCCGGGGTATAAGGGCCCAGCAGTTGGCATATGTGATTTATACCTCTGGTTCCAGCGGCAAGCCCAAAGGTGTGATGATCGAGCACGGCAGTGTGGTACGGCTGGTAAAGAATACCAATTTTATAGAGTGGAAACAAGGAGACAGTCTCCTGCCCACCGGTGCCCTTGCTTTTGATATTACCACTTTTGAAATATGGGGTCCCCTGTTGAACGGCGTCCCCCTGGTCCTGGTGGATAAATCGGTGATTTTAAACAGTAAAGAGTTTGAAAAGGTACTTCATGTACACCAGGTAACGCATTTGCATTTAATCCCGCAGTTATTCGATCAACTGGCAGTAGAGCGTCCCGGGATATTCGAAAGGCTTGATTATTTCCTGGTAGGGGGTGACCTGGTCAGACCCAGGTATGTCAATGAAATACGAAAAAAATACAGGGATTTAAGAATCCTTCATATGTACGGTCCCACCGAAAACACCACCTTTTCTACCTTTTTTCCCGTTGACAGGGAATATGAAGGCGCACTTCCCATTGGCAGACCCATTGCCAATTCCTTTGTTTACATCCTGGATAAATGTCATAAATTACAGCCGGTTGGCGTGTTTGGGGAGTTGTGTACCGGCGGCAGGGGGGTGGTCAGGGGTTATTTGAACAACCCGGAATTAACTGCTGAAAAATTTGTCTCTGTGCCCTCTGTGGCCTCTGTGGCAAAAAATAAGATATACAAAACCGGTGATATGGCTCGTTGGAACGCTGATCTGCAAATTGAATTTTCAGGGAGGATCGACCAACAGGTAAAGATTCGGGGGTTCCGTATCGAAACCGGCGAAATTGAAAACCAGTTGTTGGGTTACGACGATATAAAAGAAGCCCTGGTAACAGAACGCACCAATGAAAATGAAGATCTCTACCTTTGTGCCTATCTGGTGCCTACTGATGAAAGAGATAATAAAATTGACCTCTCTGATCTGAGACTCTACCTGGCCGGTAAATTACCCGATTATATGATACCCACTGCGTTTGTAACGCTGGGAAAAATGCCTCGAACCGGCAGCGGTAAAGTGGATAAAAAAGCCTTACCTCCCCCGGGGTACACGGTTGGAGAAAAATATAAACCACCCGGGGATGAACTGGAAAAAAAATTAGTAGAGATATGGTCAGGGGTATTAGGGATTGGGTATACTTCCATAGGGATCGATGATAATTTCTTTGAACTTGGCGGTCATTCTCTAAAAGCCACCACTTTAAGTGCTAAAATTCATAAAGAATTAGGCATTGAAGTGCCCCTGGCAGAAATATTCAGACATCCCTTTGTCAGAGAGTTATCAGGATATATTAAAGGTGTTAAAGGTGAAAAGCATGAATATGCTTCCATAGAACCCATAGAAAAGAAAGATTACCATACCCTTTCAGCAGCCCAGAAACGGTTATATATCCTCCACCAGGTGGAGACCGATAATCTCGGTTATAATTCACCGATATTGGTTTTACTGGAAGGAAAGCTTGACAGGAGGATGTTTGAAGAGACTTTCCAGCAGTTGATATCTCGTCATGAAAGTTTGCGGACATGGTTTCTGTTGGTGCAAGAGGAACCGGTGCAAGTCATTGCTGCTGAAGTAGATTTTGAGATAGAATATTATGATTTGGCCACAGAGGACACAGAGAACACAGAGGAGCAGGAAAACATTCATCATTTTGTTCGTCCCTTTGATCTCTCTGCTGCCCCCCTGCTGCGCGTGGGATTAATAAAAATTGATCAAGCAGAGCACATATTAATGGTAGACATGCACCATATCATCACAGATGGTACCTCCCAGGGGATATTAATAAAAGAGTTTATGGACCTGTACGCAGGAGAAAAATTACTGCCATTAAAGCTCCAATATAAAGATTATTCGGAGTGGCAAAACAGCGATAAACAGAAGAACGCTGTAAAGGCAAAGGAAGAGTATTGGCTGAGCCAGTTTGGTACTCAAGGAGATATCCCTATATTAAGTCTGCCCTATGATTACCCCCGGCCCCTGGTACAGAGCTTTGAAGGAAATACAATAAATTTTGAAATAGGAAAGGCTGATACAGAGGCATTAAATGCATTGGCATTAAAGGAAGAAACAACGCTGTATATGCTGCTTTTATCTATTTACTATGTTTTCTTAGCAAAAGTCAGTGGCCAGGAAGACATCATTGTGGGCATGCCCACAGCCGGACGCAGGCATGATGATCTCCGGGAAATAATCGGTATGTTTATCAATACATTAGCCCTGCGCAATTTCCCTGGAGGTGAGAAACCCTTTAAAAAATTCCTGCAAGAAATAAAACAAAATACATTAGAGGTCTTTGAGAACCAGGAATACCAGTTTGAAGAACTGGTAGAAAAACTGGCAGTAGAAAGGGATGCCAGCAGGAATCCATTGTTCGATACCTTATTTGCACTTCAAAATGTGGACATACCTGAACTAGAGATTCACGGGTTGAAAGTAAAGCCCTACGATTACGAAACCAGGACAGCGAGATTCGATTTAACATTACAATGCTATGAAATTAAAGAGGGCCTGTGGTTTCATTTTGAATACTGTACGGTATTATTTCGAGAAGAGACTATACAACGATTTATTGGGTATTTTAAGCGTATCATAACTGCTGTTTTAGAGGACAGCCAGGTAAAATTATCGCAAATAGAAATCCTCCCGGAACATGAGAAAAAACAGGTATTGGTTGATTTTAATGGCACCAAAGCAGGTTATCCCCATGATAAAACAATTCACCAATTATTCCAAGAGCAGGCAGAAAGGACGCCGGACCAGGCAGCAATAGTTGGCAGTGGGCAATTGGCAGTTGGCAAGGAGGTAAATATACACTTAACCTACAGGGAATTGAACCGGCAATCCAACCAATTGGCCCAAATATTGCAGCAAAAAGGTGTCCAACCTGAGACTATTGCGGGAATCATGGTGGAACGGTCCATTGAGATGATTATCGGAATATTGGGAATCTTGAAATCCGGCGGCGCCTATTTACCCATCAATCCCAAAGACCCGGGAGAAAGAATAAAATACTTGCTTACAGACAGTGGAGCAAAAATACTGGTTACCATCAGCACTTTTGCTGACCCAGGAAGGGCCGGGGTGTGTTCAAACTGGCAACCCGCAACTGGCAACTGGCAACTCGCATATATCATCTACACTTCCGGTTCTACAGGGAATCCAAAGGGTGTTCCTATCACCCATTCCAATTTTTCGCCGTTGGTGCATTGGGGATATCGGCATTTGGCCATAGGTCCCGAAGATCGCACCATTCAAAATTTATCTTATTTTTTTGACTGGTCTGTCTGGGAAATATTTATCACCCTCACCACAGGTGCGGTCCTGTACATGATTGCAGACGAGGTTTTGCTAAACCCTGAATCAGAAGTGGATTTTATTCAAGAAAAGGCCATTACTGTACTGCACATCACACCTACGCTGTACCAGTACCTGGTAAATGTGGGGAAGAAGTTGGAAACGTTGAGATATTTATTTATTGGTGCAGAAAAATTAACTGTAGACCTAGTGAAGCGCAGCATTAAATCAGTTTCGGAGCACTGCCGCATATTTAACATGTATGGTCCCACAGAAGCCACGATTATTTCAACTGTATTGGAAATCCATCGGTCAAGGGTTGGTGAATATGAAAAATTATCCAGTGTTCCTATAGGGAGACCTGTAGGTAATACAGCGCTGCTGGTATTGGACAACCATATGAAGATGTGCCCCATTGGTGTTACCGGGGAGTTGTATATCGCCGGGGATGGGCTGGCACCAGGGTATTTAAACAACCCTGAGCTGACTGCGCAGAAATTCCAAATTCCAAATCCTGAATTCCAAACAAATAATGAAAAAAAAGGGACAGGCAAAAAAATTTACAAAACAGGTGATTCGGCCCGGTGGCTGACGGATGGTAACATCGAATTTTTAGGCCGGCTGGACCACCAGGTAAAAATCAGGGGATTCAGGATTGAGATCGAGGAAATCGAAACTCGATTGTTGAATCATGATGAAATAAAAGAGGCCGTGGTAGTGGATAGGGTGATGGCAGATGGGGATCGATACCTGTGCGCCTATATTGTTGGTGTGGGAAATATTGAAACACCTGACATCAAAGAATTAAGAGAATACCTTTCCCGAACGCTCCCGGATTACATGATCCCTTCCTATTTTGTCCGATTGGATAGAATCCCCGGGACCGCCAGTGGGAAAATCGACAGGAAAGCGCTGCCCACCCCTGATCCCGGAGTCGGTGTAGATGAGTATAGAGCACCCCGTAACACACTGGAGAAGAAACTGATGGAAATGTGGGCCTCGGTACTGGGAATCGAAAAAGAATCCATCAGTATCGATGCCAATTTTTTCCAGTTGGGCGGTCATTCGTTAAAAGCCACCATTTTAACTGCGAAGATCCATAAAAAATTTGGGGTTAAAGTGCCTTTGGCAGAAATATTTAAACATCCCACCATCAGGGGATTGGCTCTCATCATGAAGGCTGCGGAAAAAGAAAAGTACGCTCCCATTGAACCGGCAGAAGAAAAGCACTTTTATGAGCTTTCCTACAATCAAAAAAGACTCTGGATTATTCATCAACTCGCCCCTGAAAGTTCCTCTTATAATATGAGGGTGGAGATTTCCCTTCATCACCAGGTCAATAGTAATTTTGTCAGAAAGACGCTTAAACGTATGGTAATGCGGCATGAGAGTCTACGGACTGTTTTCAAAGAAATTGATGACCAACCCCGTCAGTTTATTTTGAAAAACGAAAATGTTGATGTTCCTTTTAAAATCGTCGATATATCGTATTTAGATGAAAAAGACATACAAGAGAAGAAAAATAGCCTGGTCCGTGAAGCAGCAGAAACTCCCTTTAATCTTTCTAATGCACCACTTTTCAGGGCAGTGCTTATCAAATTGGAAGAGGCCCGGTATGATTTTGTATTCACGATGCATCATATTATCTCAGATGGGTGGTCGTTAACGATTCTGAAACATGAATTTTTCCTGTTGTATAATGGGTATCAAGCTGGAAAAAACGTGGAATTGGAATCGTTGAAACTGCAATATAAAGATTTCTCTGAATGGAGCAATCAACAGTTGAGTGATCCGTTTATAAGAGTAGAATCCCACCGTTCCTGGAGAAAGAAACTGAAGCAAGGAATTCCTATACTTAAATTGCGAAGGGATTTCAACCAAAATGGTGATGTAGATGACCATAAGGGAGCCGGGTATCGTTGGCTGATAGGTAAAGAGATAAACGATCAACTGAGACAGAGGGCTCAAGCTCATAAGACCAGTTTGTTTATAATAATGTTTACAGTCTATATCCTGATGCTGTACCGTTTTTCGAACCAGGAGGAAATTGCCTGCTCAATTATTGCCTCAGGCAGGGAGCATTTGTCGCTGAATAAGATTATCGGCTTTTTCGTCAATTCCGTTGTATTTAAGGTGCATGTAGATCATGAGGAGAGTTTTGAAGATTTCCTTCAACGGGTGCACGAGGAGGTGCTGGAAATTTTTCAACATCAAACCTATCCCCTTGAATTGGTATGCGATGACCTGAAAATGCAATACCCTGACGTTCCTGTTTCCTTTAATATGCTCAATATCCAGGACGAAACCATGAACCTGGATATGGAACCTTTTGAGCCCATTCACATGGCGGATGTAGGTGATGTGAAATTCGATATGGAATCCTATATTATGGAATATAAAAACGGTATCGAAATATATTGCTCCTATAAAAAGAATATGTTTACACCAAATACCATTGAGTTTATGATGAAGGAATACATGAAGCTTCTCGAGTTTTTTGCCAGTCATCCCTCGGAGAGTTATAGAACCCACAAACTCGCCAGGCCAAAAGAAACCATATGGGATAATTAGAAGCAGATAGTCCTACCCACATTGGCCCACCATGATCCCGGAACAAAATACAAAACTTTATAAGGAGAATCCAGGTATGATTGCTAAGCGGTTTGAGGAGCAAGTAAAAAAGAACCCGGATAAAGTAGCGGTAAAAACAGGTAAGGAATCAATTACCTACAATGAACTCAATCGCTATGCCGACAGGATCGCTCATAAAATAAAAGAAACACGGCCCAATCATTCAAGTCATCTACAACATCAATTGGTGGGACTGTTCTTTAAAGATGCCGTGGATATGATCGCTGCTGTCATCGGGATTCTTAAAGCTGGAAAGGCATATGTGCCCTTATCTAGCGATTACCCCCCGCAGAGGCTGTCGTATATGATTTCCCATTCGGAATTATCGCTCATATTAACGGATTCCCCCAGCATAAATTTGGCAAAAAAAATAGTGACCGGTAACCCTGTGGTCATTTGTGATGTAGGGAAATTGGAAGTGGTAAAAACTTCCCCTTTCTGCCCTGACGGCAGTCATGGGTATACAGGAAAAGATGAAGAACTCATGTACATCCTGTATACATCCGGGTCCACAGGAAAGCCCAAAGGCGTGATGCAGAGTCAACGCAGTGTATTGTATTTTATCGACCGTTATGCGGAGAATCTATCCATTACCCATAACGACCGTATGACACTTTTTTCTTCCTTCAGTCACGACGCGGCGGTTATGGATTTATATGGGGCGTTACTGAAAGGAGCCACTCTTTTCCCGTTGAATATTATGGATTTGACGGATTTTTCATCGTTATCCCAATGGTTGATAAAGGAAGGAATTACAATATGGCATTCGGTTCCCACCGTATACCGGTACTTTGTCCGCTCATTAAATACAAATGTAAAAGAGACCTATCCCCAGCTTCGGTTTATCGTACTTGGCGGAGAAGCTGTAATACGGTACGATATCGAGATGTTTTATAAATTATTCCCTTATGCAGTGCTTTACAACCTTTATGGCCAGACAGAATCGTCCTATAATTCCGGTATGATGATTACCCCTCAAAATACAGCCCATCAAACCACTATTACTCTTGGAGAGGTGGTGAAGGGAACCCGTATTTTTGTCCTGGACGGAGATGGGCGCCCGGTGGATGCGCTGGAAACCGGGGAAATCATAGTGGCCAGTCCGTATGTATCACCTGGCTATTGGAAGGACGGGAAAGCCACCCGGGAATCGTTCCGGGAACACCCCAGGTTTGGGAGATTGTATCGCACCGGTGACCTGGGGTGCCTGCTATTGGATGGTAGGATCGAATTTGTAGGCAGAAAGGATTCCCAGGTAAAGATACGGGGCTTCAGGGTTGAATTGGGGGAAATTGAAACCTTTTTGCGAACTCATCCGGCCATCCATGACGCAGTGGTGGGTTCAAAGGTGGATGATGCTGATGATAAATATCTCTGTGCCTATATTGTATTGAATCCCACAGGAACGTTTGAAAAAATGTCCGTTACAGCGGATTTAAGAGAATACCTGTCCCTGCAATTACCGGATTATATGGTACCTACCTATTTTGTCCAACTGGATCGTCTACCCTTGACCGCCACTGGCAAAGTGGACCGGAAGGCATTACCGGAGCCAAAAGCCGAAGTGGAAAGCCGCTGTGTCGCTCCCCGGGATGCCATCGAAGAAAAGATGATCCGGATATGGTCGAAGATATTGGGGATGCCTCCGGCCATAGGGATCGATGATAATTTCTTCCAATTGGGTGGGCACTCGTTAAAGGCCACCCTATTGGCGGCGGCCATTCATAAAGAATTGAAGGTAAAACTCCCCCTGGCAGTTATATTTAAAACCCCCACTATCCGGGAGTTGTCCGAATATACCCGGGGATCGGTGATAAAAAAATATACTGCCATCGAACCGGTGGAGAAGAAAGAATACTATCCTCTTTCTTCGGCACAGACCAGGTTTTATATTCTCCAGCGGGTGACACCGGAAAGTACTGCCTACAATATGACACAACTCCATCAGTTGGCGGGTAATGTTAAAAAGGAAAAATTTGAAGATGCACTTAAAGCATTGATAGAGAGGCATGAGACCTTACGAACCTGCTTTCAATTAATAGGCGGCCAACCAGTCCAGAGGATACATGATGAGGTGGAATTTGAAATCGAATATTATGATGAGAACTTAAACACACCCCGACCGCTTCGCGGCCACCCCTCTCAAGAGGGGAATAAAAGTGCTTCCCATGCCCCATGCCCCATGCTCCATGCAAGTACTATAAAGAACTTCATTCGTCCTTTTGATTTATCTCAAGCGCCCCTTTTGCGATTAGGGTTGATAAGAATCTCACAAAACCGTCATATTTTAATGTTCACCATGCATCATATTATCACCGATGGTACATCCATGACGATTTTTTTAAGGGAATTTATGGCTCTTTATTCAGGCGGTGATTTGCCGCTACTGGCCCTGCAGTATAAAGATTTTGCACAATGGCAGTCTGACCGGCTGAAATCCGGCAAACTAAAGGAACAGGAGGCCTACTGGTTGGAGCGATTTTCCGGTGAACTGCCGGTACTAAACATGCCCACGGATTTTCCCAGGCCGCCAGTGCAGAGTTTTGAAGGCGATCGATTCAATTTCATTCTGGAAAAATCCTTAACCCCTCATCTCAATCGTTTAATAAGAGAAACGGGAACCACCTTAAATATGGTACTACTGGCCGTATATAATATTTTACTGGCCAGGTACACGGGCCAGGAGGATATCATTATCGGGACAACCATTGCAGGAAGGTCTCACACAGAGCTGGAGAATATCATCGGCCTTTTGATAGAAACCCTGGCACTGAGAAATTATCCCTCAGGGGACAGGACTTTTGGCGAATTTTTGAACAACGTGAAACAGGGGACATTGGAAGCCTATGAAAACCAGGACTATCCCTTTAAAGAGTTGATTAAGAGAGTTGGGGCTGAAAACGAGATCAGCCGCAATCCTGTATTTGATGGCATGTTGATAGTGCAAAATTTTGAAGTTACGGATTTTGAGCTGGAGGGTTTACGGTTTTTTTCATATGAATTCCCTGAAGATGAAGCCCAGCATATGTCAAAGGTGGATTTTACACTGTCAGCAGTGGAATCGGGAGAGGAGATTTATTTCGACCTGGAGTATTGTACCCGTTTGTATAAACGGGAGACCATGGAATTGTTTGCTCAGCACTTTATAAATATCATAAAAGAAATAGTCAAAGATCCTGGGATCAGATTGTCAGCCGTCCAGATGATCAGCGAAAATGAAAAGAATCAATTGTTGGAAGAATTTAACAACACTGCCCTGGAATATACCCGCAGCAAAATGGTCCATGAAAGTTTTGCCCGACAGGCTGATAGAACCCCGGATTATATAGCTTTGAGCGGTGCCCTTCGGGCGGATTTAAACGCCTTCGGCGAGGAAAATTCATTCACTTACAGGGAATTGAATAAAAAGTCCGATCAATTGGCATATGTTCTGAAAGAAAAAGGTGTTCAACCCGACACCATAGTGGGTATCATGGTGGAACCGTCGGTGGAGATGGTCATTGGTCTGTTGGGCATATTGAAATCCGGCGGTGCGTATTTGCCAATTGATGCTGATTACCCGGAAGATCGTATCAAATATATGTTAGAAGACAGCAAAGTAAAGGTTTTGCTGGCTGCGCCGGAAACTGAGGTTAAGGTTGAGGTTGAGGAGAGGTGCGGGCAACCGCAAGAATTGACCGTTGAGACATCCCTTTCAACCTTAACCTGCCAGGTGAGCCCTGCGAACCTGGCCTACGTCATCTACACTTCAGGTACTACGGGACGGCCCAAAGGTGTATTGGTGGAGCATCAGAACCTCACCGCTTATATTAATGCGTTTGAAAAGGAATTCCATCTGCGGGAAGATGATACGGTGGTCCAGCAGGTTTCTTATGCCTTTGATGCGTTTGTTGAAGAACTTTACCCCATCTTGTTGAAGGGTGGTAAACTGGCCATTCCCGGCAGAGAGGTGATTAAAGATATCCAGGTGTTATGCAATTTTATTGAAAAACACCGGGTGACCATGATTACCTGTTCCCCCCAGTTGTTGAATGAGTTGAACAACTTTTCTAACCGGTTGGATTCTCTTCGGATTTTAATTAGCGGTGGTGACCGGTTAAAAGCCGAATATATTGGAAATTTCATGGGAGTAGGAGAGGTTTACAACACCTATGGTCCCACCGAGTCCGCGGTTTGTGCCACTTATTACAGGTGTCCCAGGGATTCTCAAATAGCCTCTAATGTTCCCATTGGCAAACCCATTACCAACTACCAGGTTTACATTTTAAACAAGTACGGGAACCTTCTGCCCGTTGGCGTGGGTGGAGAATTATGTGTTGCTGGTGGAGGGGTTACACGTGGGTACCTGAATAAGCCAGAGTTGACAAATTCCAAATTCCAAATCCCAAATTTTAGGCAAATGTCCTATATGTCCCATATGTCCCATATGTCCTATATTTACAAAACCGGTGATCTGGCGCGCTGGTTGAATGATGGGAATATTGAATTTTTGGGGCGCATTGACCGG
Organism: Candidatus Aminicenantota bacterium; assembly: GCA_020355945.1. Next base: position 5,706,017 of record CP070627.1, read on the forward strand.
CAGGTGAAAATCAGGGGATATCGTATTGAGTTGGGTGAGATTGAGAACTGTTTAATGCGGCTGGACCATATAGATGAAGCAGTGGTTGTGGAAGGTGTCAGAACCTCCGGGCAGAATTACCTGGCTGCTTATGTGGTTTGTAGGGAATCCCCGGACCTGGCAGAAGTGAAAAACCAACTGGCCCGGCAATTGCCTGATTACATGGTACCTCCTTATATCATGGAGATAGAAGAAATACCGCTAACTTCCCCTGGGAAAGTCGATCGCAGACGGTTACCCCGGGCTGATGTCCGTCCAGACCAACCTTATGCAGCGCCTGAAAGCAATAAGGAAAAGATAGTGGCAGAAATTTGGAAAGAGGTGTTGGAAAAGGACCGTGTAGGGCTGGAGGATAATTTTTTCGATTTAGGCGGAACATCATTGGATATTTTTAAAATTAACACCAGGATAAACGAAAAATTTAACAGGCAAATCCCGGTGGTGGCCATGTTCCAACACAGCACCGTACGTACGCTGGCTCGTTACCTGGGAGAAGAAGAAAATGAAAAGGGAATCTCTTGGGAAAAACAAAAGGAACTTTCCGAGGCCTTAGATAAGAGCAAAGCCACCCTGGCCGCCGGAGGCAAAAGCACCGGTCTTGAAATCGCAGTCATTGGAATGGCAGGTATATTCCCTGGCTCACATAACATCGCTGAGTTCTGGGAAAATTTGAAAAACGGGGTCGAAGGTATTGGCTTTTTCACGGATGAAGAACTGCAGGCAGAGGGTATAGCCGCTGAAACCCTTAAAAATCCCAATTATATAAAAGCCAGAGGAATTATCCAGGGAGCGGAATATTTTGACTCTTCCTTTTTTGGTTATACTCCTTTGGAAGCCCGGATCATGGACCCCCAGATGCGGATATTTACTCATTGTATCTGGCATGCGTTGGAAGATGCAGGATATGATCCTTTTTCTTTTGATAGGCGAATCGGTCTGTATGCCGGTGCTTCCCCCAACCTCCAATGGGAGGGATTGATCTCCTTTTCCAGTATAGGTCAGGGTTTGGATGCATTCATGGTGGCCCAATTGGCAGACAAGGATTTCATGTGTACGCATATTTCTTACAAACTCAATTTGAAAGGCCCCAGCGTTTCTATCCAGACCGCTTGTTCCACCTCTCTTGTAGCGATTCATTGGGCTGTCCAGGGACTTTTACATGGAGAATGTGAAATGGCATTGGCTGGCGGGGTTTCTGTAAACTCTCCTTCAAAAAGAGGATATTTCTACAAAGAGGGAATGATTTATTCAAACGATGGTCATAATAAAACCTTTGACAGTGAAGCCACGGGTTCTGTATTCGGAGATGGTGCCGGCGTAGTGGTGTTGAAACGCCTGGAGGAAGCCACTGCGGATAGAGACAATATATATGCCGTTATCAAAGGTTCTGCCATAAATAATGATGGTTTTAGAAAAGTAGGTTACACCGCACCCAGTATTGACGGCCAGGCAGAAGTCATCAAAGCTGCTCAACTCATGGCAGAAGTGGAACCTGGAAGTATCACTTATATAGAAGCCCACGGCACAGCTACCCGCCTGGGAGATACTGTGGAAATCGAAGCCCTGAAACAGGCTTTTAATACAGGTAAAAAAGGATTCTGCGGCATTGGTACTGTAAAAAGCAATTTAGGTCATCTCTATTCCGCTGCCGGTGTGGCAGGTTTTATAAAAACCGTATTGAGTCTTAAACACCGCTTGATCCCTCCAAGTCTTCATTTCAAAACTCCTAACCCGGAGATTGATTTTGAAAACAGCCCCTTCTATGTCAATACAGAGTTAAAAGAATGGAAAAACAACGGTTACCCATTACGGGCTGGTGTCAGTTCGTTTGGCATCGGCGGTACCAATGCACATGTGATCCTCGAGGAGGCCCCAAAGGGGACAAGGGGGCTTGCCCCCTTGCCTGAATACCATTTAATCCTGTTATCCGCCAAAACCCCAACCGCCCTGGAACAGCAAACCAAAAATTTAATGGAGTATCTAAATACAAATCCAGGCATTAACCTGGCAGACATGGCTTATACGCTGCAAGTAGGCAGGAAGCACTTCCCGTACAGGAGAATGTTTGTATGCCCGACACTTGCTGGAAACATCGATAAGCTGTTCCTTTATATCAAAAAGATTCCAACTGGTTGGTCAAGAGAAGAAAATCGGCCCATAGTGTTTATGTTTTGCGGCCAGGGCTCGCAATATGTGAATATGGGAATTGATCTTTATCGGACAGAATCCATCTTTCGCAAAGAAATGGACCGTTGTTTCGAAATTATAAAACCCTTGACGGGTTTTGATCTAAAAGAAATCCTTTATCCTGGCGAGGCCACCAGGACACCAGGACACCAAGAAATCACTACCCTCGCAGTCCGCAGCACGCAACTGGCAACAAATTCTAAAAAGATTTACCAGACCGAAATCACCCAACCGGTGCTTTTTGCCTTTGAGTATGCGTTGGCAAAATTATTAATGCGCTGGGGAATCAAACCGCGAGCCATGATCGGGTACAGCTTTGGAGAATATATTGCCGCCTGCATCTCCGGGGTTATCTCCTTAGAAGATGCATTAAAACTGGTCATCATGAGGGGGCGCTTAACTCAACAAACCCCTGCCGGTGCTATGACCAGTGTCCCCCTCCCGGAAAAAGAACTCAAACCCCTCTTGAATAAAAATTTATGGTTAGCTATTGTCAATGGTCCCACCTGCATTGTTTCCGGTGCAAAAGAGGCGGTGGAAGCCTTTGAAAAGGAAATGAAGAAAAAGAGAGTATTATGTGTGTCCCTTAATATGTCTCAGGCCATCCATTCCGGGTTGATGGAACCGATTCGAGAAGAATTTGAAAATAGGATAAGCGAATCCCGGTTTAATAATCCCCAAATCCCATATATATCGAATGTAACTGCTGGATGGATCACCGGGGAAGAAGCCACAAATCCCGGGTATTGGGGAGACCATTTGTGTTCCACGGTCCGGTTTTCTGACGGTCTTAAAGAGTTATTGAAAGAGGATAATACCATTTTTATAGAAATCGGACCTGGCAGGATTTTAGGAATGATGGTAAAAACACACCCGGATAAAAAACCCGGGCATATGGTTCTAAATACTGTCAAACACCAGCAGGAGAAAGTCCGGGATGACTATTTTCTATTGGATAAAGTGGGGCAGTTGTGGCTTTGTGGCCAACGCATCAATTGGTCCGAATTTTATGGAGAAGAGAAGAGGAATCGTATATCGCTGCCCACATATCCCTTTGAAGGTAAGCGGTATTGGCTTGACAGAGATATCGGGTCTTTCAATATCGGAGCCGGGATCCAGGTGGTTTCGCAGTCATCCGAAACTGCACCAGGGCTGGAGCCATCCCCGGGTGTGGAAGACTTAGAGAGTCTTGAGAGGCCAGATGAAAATGATGAAGCTCCCCGCAATGAATCGGAACAAATGATTGCGCGGATGTGGCAAGAGCTCCTGGGAATCGATCGAATCGGTATTCATGACGATTTCTTTTATTTGAATGGAAGCTCTTTGGTGGCCACGCAATTGATCGCACGATTAATAGAGGAATACCAGGTGGAAATCCCTATGAACAAATTTTATGAAAATCCCACTATTGCACATTTAGCCGAAGTGATCAAAGAATTATCGGAGGAATAAAAAATTCGAAATAGGAGGTAACACATGTTTAAACGATTTTTGGTTGTCATTGGAATTAGTATAGTAATGATGGGGACCACCAGTTTGTTGTGGCCAGTGGAGTTATTGGAAGATGGTAAAGTCATCATCCCGGATAAAGTTTCCGGTTCCATAACCATTGACGGTGAATTGGATGAAGAGGTGTGGCAGCAGCCGCCGATCAACCGGGAATTCAAAACCTTTTTTCCCACTCCTGGTCAGTCAATGGGTGTGGATACAAAGATTTGGGCAGCTTATGATAAAGGAAACCTCTATTTTGCTATCCGGTGTTGGGACCCGGAGCCGGACAAGATCAAGACCTCCGTTGCCCGGAGGGATACCATTTCCAGGGATGATTATGTGGCAATTTTACTTGATACGTTAGGAACACGCCAGGCCAGTCATGAATTTTTTGTCAATCCCAGCGGCATCCAGATGGACGCTGTCAACTCAGCGGTTAGCCGTATGGATATAACCCCGGATTTTGTTTGGGACAGTGCGGGTAAGATTATTGCTGAAGGTTACCAGGTGGAAGTATGTATCCCGTTGGAGAGTATCCGGTACCAGGGGAGTAAAGGTAAGACCCGGGAGGTGAGAATGGGGGTTGTTTTTCTTCGCTCGGTTCCCCATATGGGAATTGGGGGCGCCTGGCCTGAGCGTCAACCTGGCCAGACATTTTTTAACGTTATGGCAACCCTTATATATACGGGGCTCAAAAAGAGCGGCCTTAAATTGGAAATACTACCGAATTTTACCTACAGCAGGAACTCTGAAAGGATGGAAGCGGATACCTGGGATAAAAGTATGGATAACAATATTGGGATGGCCTTAAAGTACGGTATTACTTCCGCCATCACGGCGGAAGCCACGGTAAACCCGGATTTCAGCCAGGTGGAGAGCGATGTGTTCCAGGTGGAAGTCAATCGTAGGTATCCCTTATTTTTCAGCGAGAAGCGGCCGTTTTTTATGGAAAGCCAGGAGGTATTGGATTTTACTATTGTCCACGATGACATGGCGTCGCTGCTGGAGTATGGAATGATGGTATCACCGATTCATACGCGGCGCATCCTGGACCCTGGTTGGGCGGTGAAATTCAGCGGTTCCTCCGGCAGGATGAACTTTGCATTTTTGGCAGCCAACGACCGTTCAGCCGGCCGTGCCTGGGATGTGGGAATTAATCCTAATGAAGGAAAATCCGCACTCTTTGGCATTGTCAGGGCCAAATATAACCTTGGCTCGGATAACTCCCTGGGAATCCTTTACACCGGTCGTCATTTTGAAGGGCAGCGCAATGATGTCGGGGGCATGGACCTCAAATACCGGTTCTCCAAACACCTCAGGGTGGGTTTGTCATATTTTCACAGCGCCACCCGACAGAGGGAAGACACTCCCGTGAATGAAGGTGACGGATGGAATGCGATTGTGAAATATGTTAGCCCCCGGGTTATTTTTATGACCTCCTATGAGCGGTATGATACTGATTTTTTTATGGCCACGGCATTCCAGAACCGGGTGGGTATCAGTCGGTTCTGGCTGGGAATCGGCCCGTATATTAATGTAAAAATAAAACAATTCCCCTGGCTCAAACGGATTGTACCCTATTTCCATTACGCCCACCTTCATGACCTGGGTACTAAAATGAACGATATCAGCCGTGTATATGGTTTGTACATGAATTTTAGACCCCGAAGCGAACTCTATCTCGAATACCGCGTCGAAGATGAAGCATGGAAAGGCAGGCTTTTTGATAAAAATTACTTTATTGCCTTAGGATATATTCAACTGTTCAAATGGTTATATTTAAATGGTACTCTATACATAGGCGGTCAAATTTACTATGATGCAGACGACCCATTTGTGGGTAATGACCGCACCATCGACATCGGCCTTACCCTGGAACCCGGTATCAAGCTAAAGATGGGCCTTAATTATTTGCATTCCCACTTCAAAGATAGACAGACACACCAAAAGATTTATTCCCTGGACATTTACAATTTGCACACCACCTATCAATTCAACAAGTATTTCTTCCTGCGTGGAATTATTCGATACGACAGTTTACAGGAAAAATTATTAACCGATTTTCTTGCCTCCTTTACCCTGATCCCCGGGACAGTGGTGCATTTGGGTTACGGCTCTCTTTATTTGAAAAACCAGTGGCAAAATAACATGTGGATTCCCGGTCAGGGATACCTTTTGAAAATGAAGGAAGGGATATTTTTTAAAGCCAGTTACCTGTGGAGAATCAAGTAGTCCAGGAAACACACGAAAAACACCATAAAAAAATTGGAATGATGGAATGTTGGAATAAGCAGAATAGTTGGTTTCGTGTAAATTCGTGAAATTCGTGGGCTGAAAATTAAAGGAGAATGAAGATGAAAATTATCAAACATGTAATCGTTAGCCTGTTTGCGTTGGTTTTATTTTTTGTGAATTCAGTACCAGGAGCGGCGGTCTTTGCTGAGGAACAAAACAAGGAATTATCCGAAGAACAACAAAAAGTGATGAAACTCTGGCAGAAATACACCACCCCTGGCGAGAACCACAAACACCTTGAATATTATATCGGTGACTGGGAAAGCATCCAAAAAATTTTCCCGGAACCTGGTGCCGAACCTGTAATTAGAAAACAGGAGATTAATGTTAAATCGATTTTTGGAGGCCGTTTCCTTAAAGCTCATATTAAGGGTAAGAATGAGATAATGGGAATCTCCCCTGAGACTATCGTTATTACCGGTTATGATAATTATAAGAAAGAATTTTTTGCCCTATCGTATGGTAACATGGGTACCCGTTATCATATCACTTGCGGAACACTGGATAAAACCGGTAAGATCAGGACTGAAACAGGGGGCTTTGATGATCTCATCACAGGAAAGAAAATCAAAGTCAAAGCAGTCACCACGATTATCGACCGTGACAAATACGTTTACCTGTTGTATCAAATCGATCCCAGCGGGAATGAGAGCAGGTTAATGGAGATTACCTACACCCGGAAGTAATAGACAGTTCGCCCGAAAATAGCGTTCCAATGCGCGGAATCTTTTTAATATTGATTTATTCATCATGACTATATTATAGCATATTCATTACAAAATGCGAAATTTACTTCGCAAAATGTCAACAAAATGCGAAGTTTACTTCGCAAAATGTAAGAACCAATTGGTTTGGAATTTGGTTATGGCCTGTCCGGGCTGTGTTCCCTGGGGCAGAAAAATTATTTTCGAAAAGAGACCGTGTTTTTCTGATCCATCATTAAGATGGTCATGTCCAGGAACCTGGCAACATAGTAGAAGGTTTCCGGGCGGAAAAACGATATATGCGTGGGATCGCGGCGGTACCACCAATCTTTGAAGACAGTCTGGCAAGGCAGTTGGTCCGGGGTAGCGGAGAGTTCATACACCGGATGAAATAACGTCATCACAGCTAAAATTCCCCCCGCTTTTAAATGATCTTTTAGCATCCGCAGCGTCTCAAGGGGGTCTTTGAGATGCTCCAGGACTTCAGTACAGGTGATGAGGTCATAGGTTTTTTCCAGGTACACCTTTTCCGGGGCAAAATAGATGTCGTAGATGTCTGTTTCATACCCCATCTCCCTTAAAAGCCGTGATAAAACCGGCCCAGGTCCACTGCCAAAATCCAGGGTGGTTTTAATGTTTTGATGAAACGGAGTAATGCTTTTATTGATAAATGTTTTAAGCATATTAACATAGCCGGTATCTTCTAAGGTATTGGTGTGGCGCAGGTAGCGTTGTTGTTCTTGTTCCGGGACCAGGATTTTCTCATCATCCATGAATATAAACCTGCAATTACTGCAATAATAATAATTGACGGCAAATTGTTCGTCATAGATAGTCCTAACGTCGTGAGAGCAAATTTTACATAATCCTTCAATCATTTCCTGTTCCTGTTCCTATTTTTTTAGCCACAGAGGTCACAGAGGTCACAGAGTTCATTTCTCAAGCGCACCGGCGTCGATTTTGAGGATGGTGTGCAGCAGGACATTTACTCCATTAGCGATGTCGTTTTCCCGGGAAAATTCTTTAGGAGAGTGGCTGATACCTCCGATACTGGGGATAAATATCATTCCTACCCGGGTGATGCGGGCCATGCTTTGAGCATCGTGCCCGGCACCGCTGGGCATGACCAGGGAACTCAGTCCCAATCCTTTGGCAGCTCCTGAAATCACCTTGCGGATACCCGGGTCTGTAGGAGCAGGCAAAGCAGCTTCCACAGCTTTGAAGGTAATTTTTGTTTTGGTTTCCCGGGCAATTTCCCTGGATTTTTCCCGGACTTGATGAAAAATGGATTGGATTTTTTTCTCTGAAAGATCGCGAATTTCCAGGCTCGTAGAAACTGAGCCGGGGATCACATTGTAAGCCCCTGGCTGTACGCTGATTTTCCCTACGGTGGCCACCTGGGTTCCCGGGATACTCCTGGCCAGGCGATTGACTTCAACGATAAGATGACCGGCGGCCAGCAATGCATCCTGGCGCAGGTTCATCGGGGTGGTGCCGGCGTGGTTGGCTTTTCCCTCGATAAAAACATCCCACCAGTTGATGCCGACAATCCCCTCAACAATACCAACCTGGATATTTTTAGCAGCCAGGACAGCCCCTTGTTCAATATGGAGTTCCACGAATGCTTTAATATCTCCCTTTTTTTTCGCTGCGTTATCCAGTTTATCCGGGTTTCCTCCTAATGCCTTGATGCCTTGTTTGACGGTTTTCCCGCTCTGGCTGACCACGTTAAGGGCATGATCGTCCAATTGGCCAATTATGCCTCGACTGCCTGTAAGTCCTCCTTCTTCGTTGGTGAATACGATCACTTGCATGGGGTGATTGGGGATGATGTTGTTTTCTTTCAGTACTTCTATACATTCGATGGCACCGAGAACACCCAGGGCACCGTCGTATTTTCCGCCGTTGGGTACAGTATCAATATGGGAACCGAATAGAATCGGGGGAAGGTTTGGGCTGCGTCCGTTAAGGGTGCCGATAATATTAGCGGCTTCATCAATGGTGACGGATAAACCGATTTTTTTCATTAAGGAGATGATGAAGTCGCGGCCCTGGATATCTTCTTTAGTAAAAGCGATTCGGTTGACGCCTCCGTCCGGGGTTTCTCCTATTTTGGCTAATGTCATGATACGATTATGGAGTCGTTCCGGGTTAATTCTTAAATTTTTATGCATATTGCCCCCTGGTTTGGCTATTAGCCAGTTAGTGAGTAAACAGAATATCAGGCTAAATTTAAGAAGCTTTTTCCACATGTTTTTACGATGCATCATTTGCCTCCGATATTGTTTCATAATGAATTATGTTAGCGTATTTACCAAAATAATTCAACCCCTCGACCAGGGGGGCTCTTTTCGAGAAAACCGCCCCCCTGGACCCCCCACAAAA
>CP070627.1:5715217-5732640 GCA_020355945.1 Candidatus Aminicenantota bacterium
GTGAACACTATAGCAGAAATGTTGGAGATGATTTGTGAGGTGCTGGTTCCCGGGAAAAAAGCGGAAATACATCCGGGCAAAGGTGGTTATGACCAGGTGGTTGACATATCACCGCTGCTGCCCAGGGGTAGGACTTTTAAAGAAGCCATCCAGGATATTGCCTCCGGCGACCAGGGGGGGCGTCCGTGTTCGTCCGTGGCTAAAAAATGAAAATAGGAATTTTCTCAGATATCCACGGTAATTTGTATGCCTTTGAAAACATTTACCGTGAATTAAAAAATGAGACATGCGATATGTATCTTTTCCTGGGTGATATTTGTGGTTATTACTATCGGCAGAAAGAGATCATTGATATGCTGGGGGATTTACCGAACCTGGAAACCATTATTGGTAACCACGATATGCTGTTTTTAAAATCCCTGGAAGATGAAAATATCATGAGGCGTTATACGGAAACATACGGATTATCCTTTGTGTTTTTGAAGGAGAGTATCACTCCTGATCATTTGGATTTTTTAAGAGATTTGCCCAAAGAATTTCATTGGGAAGAGCAGGGGATTGCGGCGTTTCACGGCAGTCCCTGGGACCCTGTCGAGGAATATATCTACCCGGATTCGCCAATGGAGCGGTTTGAAGGGTTGCCATTTAAGGTGGTATTCCTGGGACACACCCATCATCCCATGAATATCGGGCTTCACGGCATTCGGGTTATTAATCCTGGTTCGGCCGGGCAGCCCAGGAATGGCGGCTGGCCCACCTATGCCCTTTATGACCTACGGAAAAACCAACTGGAAATCAAACAAGTGCATTACAATGTGAAGGCCCTGGTTAATGAGATAAAAAAACGAAAGGATAATAATAGGTATTTAATCCAGGTATTACATCGGATCAAAGGATGGCAAAACTAAGAATTCTTGTAACTGCCGTGGGGGGTGACCTGGGGCAAAGTATCATCAAATGAGGACCATGCGTGTTTACTATTGGATACATACGTTAAGAGCACCTCTTGTCTTTCGTGTATTGAGGGCCAGGAGAAGCACTAACATAAAACAAGTGATCTATATTAAATCCACCTCATTGGCACGGTTGATACTGAAAATACTGAATATTTTAAGTGGTTGGCATATTATCTTTCAACACGTTGAGGAGCGGAGGAACCCCTCAGGCCCCAGGTTTAATTTATCCTCTGTGAGAAATGCTAACGGTGAGGTGATTACCTTTGATCTCTATCATCACGTATTGAACATACGTCGCCAGATCGTAATGCAATTGGTGGAGTCCTTTAAAGACCTATGCTTCTTTAAAAGTAACCAGGAGTTGATGGGTATGATCGCCGCATACCTGGGCATGAAGGTCGCAGCAGAAATTACGTCTGTTGTGTATATGGCCCATTATGCAAAATGGAAGACCCATAACGATGAGAGACCGGATCACCAGGGGGATAATCCCGGGCAACCGGCCAAAAATATTTTGATCATTCCCGGAAGCGGTTGGAACCATGTATTGGTCTCCAACTTGAAGGAGTTGGTTGATGAAATCCATGTGGATAAGAATGCCAGGAAAAATCCAAATATAGTCAAACACCTGCTCAGGGCAATCCGAGAACTGGGTATGTTCCAGGCAATGAAGGCACTGAGAACACCTATACCTTCAATAAAAACCCACACCACTTATGATCAGTCAGTGCCTGTAAAATTAATGGTCAATTATCGGATGGGATTATTAGAAGATGAGAGGAATGACATTGCCTTTTTCCATTCTTCCACGATTTCACCTGAACAGTTGTTGATTTTTTGCAAATCCCAGAACTATTTACCCTCCCCCGAAGAGGTCGCCTGGCTGAAAAGCAATGGGATTGAATGTTTTACTGGTCCCGGCATCAAAAACACCAATGACAACAATGGTATCCGGAAATGGCACCCATCATCCGGATTGAACGATGCCTTAAAGGAATTTTACCAGATCTATATAAAAACCGCGGCGGAAATCAAAATGATTGGAAAAGAGAAAGACCAACATTGGCTATTAGAAGAATTGTGGACATTGGGAGTTCAGACCGCCTTTTGGAAAGATTTCTTTTTGGCTAACAACGTTCGAATTTTAATCAATGCCATCCCGTCTGATACCAATTTTATTCCCAATATTGCTATTGCTAAGACAGGTGGAATCGCTGCGGAGTTGGAACGATCCATTCGTTTTGATTACTGCACCTATATTCATAATTCCCCCAATCATATCTATTTTGCCACAGGACCCTATAGTTTAACTCAGACTCCTGAGCCCTTTTTTAGTGAATACGTTGTTCAAACCGGTGGGATAAATATCAGCAGGCCCCATGTACCCATTGAAGGGATGGAACGGATGAAAGAAAAATCCGGTATTGTGATTGCGGTATTTGATGAGCTTTCAAATGATTGGTTTTTTGGGGATTCTATTGCCCAATTATACCAGGCCATGATCGATCTATTAAAGATGGATCAACGGTTTTCTTTGTTGATAAAGACCAAAAAACCAAAGGTATTGGAAAAAATAGAGGGAGAGGGAATCAATCGTGATATTGAACAGTTAGTTAAAACGGACCGTTTTGTATTTGCTTCCTGGAAAATAACGCCTGCTGCCGCAGCGTTTTGTGCGGATTTTGTAGTATGTATACCTTCAACTGCTGCTTTTGAAAGTGTCATGACCGGTACTCCTACGGTGGTTTACAACCCCATGCGGGTGGGTTCAAGTATCTTTTACCGCAACAATGGTTTAAATCAGCGCATCTTTGAAGATAGTGAAACCATGATCGCAGCAATAAGAAAATATGCTGATGGTATTGATGATTCAATTGGTGATTGCAGTGATATCCTGCCTTTTATTGATCCCTTTAATGACGGGAAAGGCGCTGAACGCATGGGACAATTTGTGCAGTGGTGCCTGGAAGGTTTTGCTGCCGGTATGAAAAGAGAACCAGTCATTCAAAAAGCAAATGAATGGTATACTGAAAAATGGGGAAAGGATAAAGTTACCTCTATTCCCCAAAATGACGGACGATGATGTTCACCGCGTCATCGACGCAATCACCGGCTTAAAAAAAAATAAGCCACAGAGGACACAGAGAGCACAGAGAACCCCGAAAATATAAAAGGAAAGACACATGAAACAATTACCACATATCATTTTGGAAACCGCTAATTTCCACTGCGGTGATATCGCATCATTAAAACAAGCTATTCATACCTTTTCACAGTTGGAGTATCAGAATATTGGCATCAAGTTTCATGCTTTTAAACCGGATAACGTCGCCCTACCGGATTTCTCCTGGTATCCCATCGTAAAGAACTTCTTTATAGCAGAGGAGGATTGGGCGAAACTCATCCGTTTATCCGTTGAAAAGGGGTTCAGTGCCTGGCTGGACCTGTTTTGTGTTTACGGTGTTGAAATTTTGGAGAAAAACAGCGATAAGGTAAGGGGGATAAAACTCCAACCCTCTACCCTGGATAACCTGGAAATAACCAATGCCCTGGAAAAATTGGATTTAAGCAATAAAGAATTGATCATCAATATCGCAGGATTGGAATTATCTGAAATTGAATCTTACATCAACCAATTTAAGAAATTCAATTCCAAAAAGATAATTCTGCAAATGGGATTCCAGGACTATCCCACCAGGGTTGAGGATTCCTCCTTAAAAAAGATCGATACCTTAAGAGCCGCGTTTCCCGGGTTTGAATTAAGTTATGCCGATCATATCTCCGGGGAGGACAGTTTTGCTGTGAATTTCCCGGTATATGCGTATCTAAAGGGATGTTCTTATATCGAAAAGCATGTATGTAACACCCGGAAAGAGACAGAATATGATGCATCGGCGGCCCTGGAGTATCCGGGAATGGAAACCTTGCTCAAGGAAATTCAAAAGGTGCAGCAATGTCTTGACACTGAATTTATTACAGCCAATGAAAAAAAATATTTTGATAAATCCATCCAGAAACCGGTACTTAAAAAGAGTCTGAATAAAGGGCAGTTGGTGGCGGTTGAAGATATGTGGTTCCGCCGCACTGACAAACCCGGGATGAATCTAAAAGAATTAAAAACACTTCAACAAAGTTTCTTTATCCTGGACAGGAAATTGGAGCCACTGGATACGCTTACGTTTAAGGACTTTAAGAAGCCCGGGATTGCAGCCATTGTGGCAGCCCGGATGAAATCCTCCCGTCTAAAACAGAAAGCCATACTCCCTATCCAGGGGATGTCCTCTATTGAGCGGTGCCTGGATAACTGTTTGAAGTTTACTTTTATTGATGAGGTTATCCTGGCTACATCCACCCTGGAAGAAGATGCTATTTTGAAAGAATATACATTAAAGGGTCGGACCAGGTTTTGGCAGGGGGACCCTGAAGATGTGATTTCCAGGTACCTGGGAGCCTGTGAAAAATATGGGATCGATGTGATTATCCGGGTTACCGGTGATTCCCCGGTGGTATCCCCGGAAATTGCTGAAATCATATTAAAATCCCACTTCAATACCGGTGCGGATTTCACCGAAGCCCGCCAATTTGCAGTAGGGACCAACAGCCAGGTCTACAACACGGAAGCCCTGAAACGGGTGATCCAACTGATCGGCAATGCAGAGTATTCCGAACATATGACCTTTTATATGACGAATAATCCCGATATCTTCAAAATCAATTACGTGGACCTTCCAAAAGAATTGATACGAGATTACCGGTTAACCCTTGATTACCCCGAAGACCTGGAAATGTTCAACCAACTGTTTAAAAAACTGGAGGAACAAAACCTGGACAGCACATTATTGAATGTGTTTAACGTATTGGACCAAAACCCCCACATCATTAAGATTAATGCCAGCAGGGCCCAAATATACAAAACAGACCCGGAATTAATCAAATTGCTGAATGAAAAAACCAGGATAAAATTGTAGAAGAATAACAATGGATACTGAAATTATTGTAAAACACGCGAGATTCATCCAATTGAAAACAATTGTCGATGGAATTGACGGTACCATCTCAGTGGCAGAAAATTTCATTGATATTCCTTTTGAGATTAAGAGGGCTTACTATATTTACAACCTCAACAATCCAAACGCCATCCGGGGAAAACATGCCCATAAAAAACTGGAACAGGTGCTCTTTTGTATCAATGGCACTTGTGAAATTGGGCTTGACGACGGTACAAACCGGCAAACCATCATACTGGACAACCCCCATATCGGTATCTACCTGGGGATTGAATTGTGGCATACCATGAAAAATTTTACCCATAACTGTATCCTCCTGGTACTGGCCGCGGATATCTACAAAGAAAGTGATTATATCCGAGATTATGATGAGTTTATAAAATATATCAATAGAGAATAGAGAGAATAGAGAGAAATAAAGGTAAAAAAAATGAAACTCAATTTAAAACAGCAGCGCCTTCGCATTGTACTTCTAAGTGCCGGGGTGGTTCTATTCCTGGCTGTGATTTTGATCCTGGTGCTGGGGAAAGGAAATGCATTCATGCAGCGATTTTTAGGGCCTTTATTTAATTGGCTTGCTGCCAATTGCAGGCTTAAAATTGCTTATTTCAGTGCCATTGTTTTGCTGGTGGGAACATTAATTTTGCTTTTAAGGCTCCTGCCAGGGGCATCCTATAAGTCGACACCGTCACGGTCACTCCCGGAAAAAAATCAAAAAAAGCCGCTGTTAACTGCCATTGCCATAGGGGTTATAATTTTATTCTGGGCACCCTTTCTTTTCCAGGGAGCGGATATTCATGTAAAGATTTTTGATAACCTGGACAGCCATATTCCCCACACAAAAGTGTTGGCAGAGAGTGAAAAAGCCCTTAGCTTGAATCCTGATACCCGGTTGGAGAATTTTATAAACGGCATTGCTTTAAGCGGGGTGGATTCCGGTTACAATGTATTAACCTGGCTTTTTATTATTTTCCCACCCTTTACAGCCTATGCCCTTAATGACCTGCTGGTACGATTTGTGGCCCTACTGGGTATGGTGCTATTATTAAAGACATATATCATTAAACAAGAGGAAGAGAAATATTATTGGATGATCATGGGGGCTGCTCTTTGCTTTTCTCTTTTACCTTTTTATCCTGCCGGCGGCATCTCTATTGCCGGGATTCCTCTCTTGTTGTACGCGTTCTTAAATATCCTGAACCATCAATGGAAATTTACTGATTTTTTAATTATCTTTATTTTTCCTTTTTATTCTAAGCTGGCCCTGGCCGGATTTTTCATAACATTTGCCCTTTCTATTTTATTTGTCGTTGATGCGTTGAGAAAAAAGAGAGTCAATTTTCATTACCTGGGAGGACTGGCGTTACTAACGATTTCTTATTGTTTTACCCATTTTCATTTGGTGTATTCCTTTATTGACCCGAATTTTTCTTCCTTTCGTGAGGAAATTCGCACCGTTATTTGGAGTACGGCCGAATCTCTTAAACGAACCACCCATAATTTTATTTTCGATCGGGTGAATGTGGTGGGTGCCCACCATGTGTTTGTATTAAGCGCTGCTGCCCTGGCCATGGTGGTAAGTGTAATTAAAACCTTTAAAAGAAATGATCAAAATACAAATCCAACCATACGAAATAAAACGGCATATCTCCTGGCAGCACTGGTAATAACCACCCTCCTCACCTCTATGATTTGGGGCTTCAAATACTGGAAAGGTGTTGTTGCTTTGAGAGAGAAATTTCAATTATTAAACGCGTTTGATTTTTCGCGTTTTTTCTGGTTCAATCCACTGTTGTGGTACCTTATCTTTGCACTGGCACTGGTTATCATTTCAAGAATCAAATATGGAAAAGCCATTGCTGCTATCTTTATTGTATGCCAATTGATGTTCATGTTTGTCTATTACAACTGGGAGTATCGGCATTTATTGGGAATAAGAAGTTCCTTTGCCGGTTCTCCGCTTACCTATTCCCTTACCTTCAAGGAGTTTTATTCGGAATCTTTATTTGAAGAGATTAACCGCTATATTAACCGTCCCAAAAGCGATTACCGGGTGGTGAGCCTGGGGATTCATCCGGGAATTTCCCAGTACAACGGGTTTTACACCCTGGATATTTATACAGACATCTACCCCCTGGAATATAAACATCAATTCCGAAAAATCATTGAAAAGGAACTGGAAAAAAGTGAACAACTGCGAAAGGGATTTGATGGCAATGCCAAACGATGCTTTTTAATGGTATCCGAACTGCATGGCATTCAAAAAAACCGGGGACTGGCATTCACTCGCGGAATCACCGAAAAAGATCAACACCTAAAAATAAAACACCTGGATTTAGATACCGATGCGTTGAAAGCAATGGGCGGAGAATATATCTTTTCCGCTGTAGAAATCCTGAATTATCAAGAGAATAATTTGAAATTTGAAAGGGTTTTTCAACGCAAAGAATCACCCTGGAAGATCTATCTTTATAATGTGCTTTGAACTATTAATGGGATATGGTAGAATAAGAAAAATTCGGGATTCCAATGACCAAAATACAAAATTCAAAACCAATACCATATGAACCGCTCCAATAATAAATGAATAAAAATAATAAACTGGTACTAATTGAATTTCTTGACGAACTAAAAGGTTTCCTGGCCTATATTGATGAAAATAAGGGTAACCTGTCGGAATTTCTCATTGTTTCTCTCCAACCGGAGGTAGCAGCCTATGGCAAAAGAAATAATATCAACATCATCGATACCCTTGCTTTCTTTAATAATCATTCCCATGAAAATGTTCTAAAAAAATCAAGTGAACTCACCGGCTTATTTGCCAATAAACTATCGTTTAAACTGGAATCACCGGTTAAAAATACGTTTATGAATACCTTTATTTATCATTCCAGGTTTTACATTAACAATTTTACCTGGATCATCGAGGTAATGAAGGGGATTCAAGCGGTGTATGATAACAGTGAAATCTATACTTTCAAGAGGCAAAAGGGGCTGGAGATGGGCCAGGCCGGTGGGGAACCGTTTCTATTAAAAAAAGACCGGTTTATCCCCACGATTGTTGAGAAGTACTGTACTAAGAACCGGCTGCCCTTCAAAGCAATTACTGGCCCCCAGGAATCATCCGCACCGGTAAAACAACCCAAAAGCAGCTTGTTTAAAATTATACTAAAAAAAATCACCGGGAAATTTCTAACCACTAAACTGGAAAAGCTCTCGGCAGGTAATGTTATTTTTATTACTGCTCCTTCATATAATTTGGACCGTTTATGTAGGGAAATTAAGCAGCAAATTCCCGGGGTTATATGTGCCGCGGCCACGCCATTAGAACCCTCTACATTGGGATATCTCAAGCTATGCGCAAAAGAAATGTTGGGCTTCCCACAAAAAAATGCTGATAATGGCATTATATTAATTCCTATTGCGGTATTTGATACCGCAGTAGAAGATGGCAATGAGGAACCACCCGGTTTAAAAAAATTAAAACAGTCTTATCGTGAATTTATCGATATTTACGGGAAAGCATTTGAATACAGGGGATGTTCTTTTTTAGGGGAATTGAATCAAAAGGTAGAAGGAGATTTATTGGTTCATCTTTATCATCTTCACTGCCTGGCAGGGGTACAGCAGACAATCCTTGAAAACCTGGACCCCAATCTCCTGGTCTCTCCTCTAAGTGTTGGTCTGTACCACAGTTGGGCAGAGGTATGTGGAATGTTGAATATCCCGGCCCTTGTTATCCCCCAAAAAGGGTTGGTGGCACCGCAAAATAAATTCGCCCGGATCGAGGAGCATTATATAGGAAAAGTCCAGGTAACAGATGATTTTAACTATGCAGCCGCCCAAAGCCCCCTGGTTAACGCCTATTTAAAGTGGTCCGGTTACAACGGCACTGTTATTGAAACCGGGAACCTGATTTTTTCTAAAATAGAACCTCACAAGAAAAAAAAAAAAGCAGGGCAGTTTTTAAAAACCATTGGCAGCGGCAGAAAAATAATTGTCTATGCCCCCTCCATGAAATCAAGAAAAGGCCGACGATTTTTTGTATTAGAAACATTGGACGAATTGATTGCCAGCATCAGTGATTTGATAGATGTGATTTCCCAACTGGAACATATTCACCTGGTGATTCGGATTCATCCCGGTGAACCCATAACCAAACAGGAAATTGAAGCATTGATATTCCTGCCGCCCAATGTTTCGATTAGCCACCAGGGAACGTTTGAAGATGTTCTTTCCATTACTGATATGGTCATCAGCTTTTCCTCCACCAGCATCCAGGAAGCACTGTTAAATGGGGTCCCGGTGGTGTTGTATGATAGATGGAATCGCTACAACCATTTGAATGCCATTGTCTTCAAGGGAACAGCAGCAGAGAAAATTTCTGCCGCTTATTATGTCAATGATAAAGATGCCTTATCTCCTTGTATCCAATGGGTCCTGGAAAAACAAGAGAAAAATGAAATCAATGATGAGTCTTTCCGGGAATATATCTTTCCTGTAGAAAAATATGGAAATTTCTTAGATTTTGTTAAGAGGTGTATGAGTTAATGGTAACAAGATGAAGCCAGCGGTAAGAACCATTGATTTAGAAAAAGTAAAGTCCAAATGGTACCGGGATATCTTTAGCCAATGGCAGCCAGACCATGGTTATGTCGAGTTTTTAATAAAGAATATAAAAAACAAGGAATATATCGCTCCGATTGTGGTAGTGCATGAAGGTGATGTCTATTATATTGTCAATGGCCATCACCGGTATTACGCCCACCTGGAAGCCGGCGAGAAAAAGATTAAATGTATCGTGATTGAAGGCACGTTTGAAGACAGTGAACCACTTCGAAAAGCTGAAGTGCTTTTAAAGGAGTTTGACCAAAAAACAGGATACCGTTATCAATTCAGTGGTTACCTGGACCGCTGGGCTGCCGCCGCAGAGGAGCATAATTTTATAAATAAATACAGACCAACGGTTAAGTTTCGGCTTTATAAATTACTTAAAAAAATAAAAAATAAATTAATTGATTCGTAAGGAAGCAAGACCAGGTTATTTTTTAAGATTTTTATTGTATAAAGGAGTTTCAATGGGTGCGATAAAGAAGATATTATCCAAAAAGGAATTGCCTGACAGAGAATTGCACAATTCCCGGTTATTTGTTGATCTTTCCGAAAATGTTCACATCCATCATCGTGAATTTCGCCTGATGTTTGGTGTGGAGGAATTTTTTGAATTCACTGACATTATAAAAAGGAGTGCCAGAGAGGTCAAAAAATATTTAAAGAAACATCCGGAATATAAGGAGATGGAAGTATTTGACGGACTTTTGGTGGCAGGGGGTATCAAACAGCAGACCACACCGCTGCAAAAAAGTCCCAAACCCCACCGGAGCAAATACTTTCCCAACCGCCTGCAAATCGAATTGCAGGAGGAAAAGGTCATTGATTCCATTCATATTCATTACCGGGATTACCGACTGGTGATGAACTTTGAGACCTTCCGGGTTTTTGCTGAGGGTATAAAAGAGGCGTTAGACAGCCTGGAAGGGTTTTTGAAAGAAAACGGATACAACCAGGAAGCCCATCCGTTCCGCAAAGTGGTAAGCCAGGACAGGTGGCAGGAGGAAAAAATTACCCTCCGGGACCGCATGAAGTACACGATCAAAAAGTTGTTGGGCAAATATTAAACCCTATCAATTATACCAACACCGGGAACAACATGAACCGGAAATCAAATCCCACTGTTTTGTTTTATCCCACAGGTATTGTTCACTTTCGAAACCTGGAAATCTTAAAGAAGAATTTGTCAGGTTTCAGGTTCCGGGTGATTTTGGAACCCTGGGTTAATAAGAAGGCACCAGGGGTGCTGCAAAATATAGAGAAACAGGATTGGGTAATGGTAGAAAAAGGGCAATTACCCGGAAAGGGATGGGAAAACGTTGATATTTTGTTTTTATCCATGGCGTATCCCAATCCTTTTCGCCTCCACCTGGTGTATGAGGCGGCAAAGCGAAATATCCCGGTGATAGCCATTGAAGAGGTAAATCAATTGGCCTTGAACCAGGGAATGATTAATCATTACTTTTTGCCTATTGATTATTTGGGGGTTCCATCCGACGTAGAGAAAGAAAAGTTCCTGGAATTGGGAGTTTCGCAAGATGCGCTGTATTTAACCGGATGGCCTTTTTTTGATTATAAAGCTGCCCTGGAAAACCACCGCTATTTTGATATGAGAAAGAAGTATAACCTTCAGCCGGATAAAAAAAGCTGCTTACTGATATTGGGTTCTTTGAAAGAGCGTGACATGGTGAGCCTTGAGACCCGGGGAGTTCGGCAGGAGATACTCGATATTGTAACCATGGGGTTAACTGAGGGTTATCAACTGTTGATCAAGCCGCATCCCATTGAAACAGAGGCGGGGCTGCAGGAGATTCAAAAACAGGCGCCGGATGCCGTACTTTTGAACCCGGAACATCCCATCGAACCGCTGTTAGCCCAGGCGGACCTGGTGGTGAACCGGGGCAATTCCCAGGTGACACTGTTGGCCCTGGTGCGAAACAAACCCCTGATCGTGGTACCCGCAGGATTAAAAACCATCTTTCATGGAGTCGTGGATTCCATTATCTCGAATTCCGCTTCTGAATTCCGACGGATACTGGTGGATTATTCCAGGGGAGAAAAGAAAGATTATGAAAAAATACTCACCAGCCACTTCCCATTAACACAAACACAGGCAATGCAAAAAGTAAACGAATTATTCACAGCAGCTTTGAAAAAGAAAATAACCAACCGTCGGGACAAAAAAATCTATATTTCAATCTTGTATGCCTTCCTGGAAGATATGGTATTGGCCAAACAGATAGTAGATGAAGCAGCAGAAGAGGAAGCCGCATCTCTCCTGGAAAAACTCTATAACCATAAAATAACTCCTGGTGAATTTGGAGTGCTGTTGAATCATTTCCCGGGGAAAATAATCCGGTGGCATTTGCAAGCCTTGTTTATACGTTCACTTATAAAAAGAAAAAACAAAACCCGGTTATCAGAGGCAAAGGGCTTGTTGGAGGGTTTTGACGGTGAAGTCAATCCTCATTATTTTATTGAGGACCTTGTCAAACGAATAGAGCTGGAATACCAGGCAGGAAATGAAATAAAAGCCGAACAACTGTTTAAAAAATTTTATGAGGATTATTCGGTTTTTGATTATTATAAGCAGGCGTTTGATATACTGCATTTTGTGTACCACCATCATCACAAGTATTTTTCGTTTCGAAAAGCCCTGTGGCTGTTGATGAATCCAAACAAAGCCTACACGAGAAAATACATAAAAAATATATTAAAAGGTTAGGAAAAGAAAGGAAAGCAAAATGAATACTTTAATATTGGCCGGCGGTTACGGATCGCGGTTGGGGAATATTACGGAGGATATCCCCAAACCCATGGTGGCCATTGGCGGTAAGCCCATTTTATGGCACATCATGAAAATCTATTCCCATTTTGGGTTTAATGATTTTATTATATTATTGGGTTACCAGGGGATTAAGATAAAGGAGTATTTTTTTAATTACCATATGATGAACAATGATTTTACCATTAATTTAGCGGATAATTGCATCTCTTATGCCCGTGGAAACAGTGTGGAAAACTGGAAGGTCACGCTGGTGGATACGGGTATTGATACCCTTAAAGGTGGGCGAATCAAACGGGCTGCACCATACCTGGAAGATGAAGTGAATATGCTCACTTATGGTGATGGCGTGGCGGATGTGGATATCAAGGAGTTGTTGGCATTTCATCGCTCCCATGGTAAGATTTTAACCCTCACCGGGGTGCGGCCGCCGTCGCGGTTTGGAGAATTAATGATTTCAGATGCCCGGGTGCTTTCCTTTGAAGAGAAACCGCAAATATCTTCCGGCATGATTAATGGTGGATTTATGGTATTTAATAACAAATTATTATCTTATCTCACCCCGGATAAAGATTGTGATTTTGAATTTGGTGTTTTGGAAGACCTGGCAAAGCAGGGTGAAATTATGGTCTTTGAGCATCATGGTTTCTGGGAGTGTGTAGACACGGAACGGGATTTGAACCATTTAAACAAATTATGGCATGAGAACAGGGCCAGTTGGAAATTATGGAGCTAATAGATGTCATTTAATAATGTCTACAAAGGGAAACGAGTCCTGGTAACAGGTCATACGGGTTTTAAGGGTTCGTGGCTTAGTTTATGGTTAATTGAATTAGGGGCAGAGGTATTTGGGATTGCGTTGGAGCCGAAGACAGAGAATGATAACTTTGTTGTCACTGGTTTGAAGGATAAGATTCATCATCATATTTGCAATATTAAGGATAAAGAAAAGGTGAAGAAGCTTTTTAAACAGGTTCAGCCGCAGATGGTGTTTCACCTGGCAGCCCAGGCACTGGTAAAAAATTCCTTTGATGACCCGGTGGACACCTATGAAACCAATGTGTTGGGAACGGTTCATATCCTGGAAGCCATCCGTCATACCTCTTCCGTAGAAACAGCAGTCATGATTACCAGTGATAAGTGTTATAAGAATGTGGAATGGGAGTGGGGTTACCGGGAAACCGATGAATTGGGGGGCATTGACCCTTACGGTGCGTCCAAAGCCTGTGCTGAGATCGCGATTCAATCTTACCGGGAATCATTTTTCAAGAAACCGGGATCGCCGGTGGTGGCTTCAACCCGGGCAGGTAATGTGATTGGCGGCGGTGACTGGTCAGAGCATCGGATTGTGCCGGATATCATCCGGGCGTTAATAGCAGGAAAACCTGTAGAGCTGCGCTGTCCCAGGGCTACCCGTCCCTGGCAATTTGTAATGGAACCTTTATCCGGTTACCTGTGGTTAGGGGCCAAAATGAATGCGGAAGGCGGCTTTACCTCCGGTTGGAATTTCGGGCCCGAGGCTTCTTTTATTGTGCCGGTACAAACATTGACGGAAAAGATAATCAATACCTGGGGCAGCGGCAGCATTCAAGATATTTCCGGTAAAAATCATTTCCAGGAAGCGACGTTATTGAGTCTCGACATTTCCAAAGCCCGTCAGAGCCTGCATTGGCGACCCACATTAACCCTGGAGGAAACCATTGATTTTACGGTACAATGGTATAAAAAATTTGCGGGAAATGGACCCGGGCCCATGTATGAGATGGGAGTCCAACAGGTGAATGATTATACTCAAAAAGCAAAAGAAAGAGGGCTTGAATGGACCAAATGAAACAGTTAAAAAAGAAAATCCCGGCTGCCCTTGTAATATTGATGGTGCTGGGTGTATTTATTTTCTTTCTTTTAAGGAAACCGGGTACAACTGGATTATCCAGGGGAAAATTTGAAAATATCCCCGATCTCGAGCCACAACCACTTAAACTTAGCGGTTTTTTCATAGAGACTGGCAAGGATGAGTTAACCGTGACCCTGCCCTCAAAATACAAGTGCTGTTTTACCATGAAAGGGACCTTGCTTCATAATAAAAATACCTTCGAGAGACGCCGGGTAAAAGTCATCTCCAATTTAAAAGGAAAATACATCGCTGATTTCTTTTGTTTTTCTCTCACCCGGTTAGATAAAAAATCAGGTGTCTTTTTAGGAATTTACCCCTCCGGGGCTGGAGAGTCGCAGCCGCTCATGTCAATCCAATTACAAGCCGGCACCTCTTTGAAAAGGCATCAAATCCCGATTGAAATCGGGCAAGATGATTCCCTGGTTTTTTCATTAGAAGGTAAGGGGCTTGTTATTTTCAGTGAGCCTGTTTTTTATCGCTTAGATGATTATCCTGAGAAGGAGTTGGTTTTTATAATAAGCGTGGATACGCTGCGTCGGGACCATGTTGGTATCTATAACCCGGCTAAGACATCTACACCGGAAATCGACCGGTTTGCAGCAGATGCGGTGGTATTCAACAATGCATATTCCAGCTCCTCCTGGACCCTGCCAGCCCATATTTCACTTTTTACAGGCAGGTATGCCCATCACCACGATCTAAATTTTGTAAAAAAGAAAAAAAACCAAAACATGGAACAAACCCTGTTTAAACTGCTGCAAAAAAAATATATCACCATGAGTATTAATGGAGGTATATTTTTATCTCACCTGTTTGGTTTCTCTCAAGGTTTCGATTGTTATTATGAGACCAGGCATGATACCTCTAATGCCTTTTCAGCAAAACTCCTGTTTAAGCAAGCCAAACAATATATAAGCGAGGACAATTATAAAGTACCTCTATTATTTTTCTTACATACTTACCAGGTGCACAGTCTGTTCCATCCTGAGGCAAAATTGGCTAAAGCGTATTTTAAAGATACACCCTATAAATACGATAAATTTGAAATACTGGAGCTTACAGAGCACGGCAAAAATCAATACAAAACCGGGGTGAGCCCCGAAGAAAAAGAAGAAATTATAAAGGTCTACGACGCTGGTATTTATACTTTTGACTACCGGTTCGGCCGGTTTATCAATTATTTAAAAAAGATGAAACTGTACAAGTCTTCGTTAATCATTGTACTGTCGGACCACGGCGAAGCCTTCATGGACCACGGTGGATGGGAACACGGACACTCTCTTTACAATGAACTGGTAAAAATACCTTTAATCGTTAAATTCCCGGGAAATAGCCGGGCAGGAACTAAAGTAGACCATGTCACCTCAATCGTAGATGTTTTACCCACAATATTGGACCTGGCTAATATTAAATACAAAAATAACGCAAAAAATCCAATACCCGGTTTATCCCTTAGGGAAACCATGAATCTGCCGTGTCATGACCGCCAGGTCATATCTTACCTTGCACCCTATTCCGGTTCCCGCACCCCGATGAAAGTGGCAATTATCTCGGAAAAATTTAAATTTATTTATAATGAAAAATTTACAGGTGAAGATTTCGATTATTTTCTCAGTCCTCCACCCCGAATTTTCAAGTTTGAGTTGTACAACCTGGTGGAAGATGAATTGGAACGCATCAATATCAAAGAATCAAACCCGGCTGAATTTTCCAGGATGTTTAAAGATCTAAAAAAAATACAGGAAAAAATAAGAAATAAGAGAGGTAAAACATCGTTTCCCCAAAAATTACAAAAACAACTCAAGCAGTTGGGATATATTCACTAATCATTAGCTTCTGAATTATCAGCCAGAGGAATGATGAAATATTTAATATTAGGAGCAAACGGTTTAATCGGGCAGCATTTTGTCCGGTTGTACAAAGAAAAGGGAATCGATTATGTGGGCACACGATATTCCCGGGCAGGTGAGGGTTTGATTCCTTTTAACCATTTGGAATTTGATGGCATCCCGGTTTTTTTTGATAAGTTGTCGCCCACAGTTGTAGTAAACAGCATTGGCCTGGCCGGTGGGGTTAATTTTTGTGAAGAAAATCCCGGGATTGGCCGGAAATACCATGTAGACGCCACAAAGATCATGGTGGACTGGTGTCGGCAAAACAGTGCCGTGTTTGTTTATATTTCCACCGATTATGTGTTTGACGGCGAGAATCCTCCCTACAAAGAGGAGGATGAGACCAATCCCTTGAATCTTTACGGGAAATTAAAGTTAGAAGGTGAGCAATATATCCGGGCCAACCTGGAAAGTTATGTGATTGCACGCACCACCAATGTTTTCGGTTGGGACCCGGAAACGCAGACGCCCAATTTTTTAATGAACCTGATGACTGCGTTAAAAGATAAAGACAGCATTAAGGTGCCTGGTTTTTTATATGGAAATCCCACGTATGCGGGGGACCTGGCTGCCGGGATCACGGACCTTATTGAAAAACAATATTACGGCCTGTATCACATTGTGGGCAGCGAAAATATTAACCGGTATGATTGGGCACTAAAGCTGGTGAGGCTGGTTGGATTACAGGGAAAGACCCTGGAAAAAATTGAAGCCCCGCCCGCCAACATGGTGCCTCGTCCGCTGCGCTCTCACCTGGATACGGAGAAATTCAGGAAGGTTTCCCATGTTAAATTACACAATGTTGAAGAGGGATTAAGATTATTTGTCAATGAAATGCAAAATCCTATGGTGTGGTCCAATGAAAGAAATACTGGTTACCGGATATGATGGTTTTTTTGGTTCTGATTGTGAGCTGTTCTATGAAGAGAAAGACGTTAAAGCTATCAAAAAAATTAATAATGACTTATATTGGAGGTGGTCATGATCGAAGGAGTAAAACTCATCCCCTTGCGGAAAATCCCTGACGAACGGGGAAAAATCATGCATATGCTGCGCAGTGATGCACCACATTTTGAACAATTCGGGGAAATCTATTTTTCCACCGGCTACCCTGGCGTTATCAAAGGATGGCATGAACATACTCAACAAGTTCAATTTTATGCGGTTATCCAGGGGATGATCAAATTAGTGCTCTATGATAACCGGGAAGATTCTTCTACCTATAAAGAACTAATGGAAATTTTCATTGGCGAGGATAATTACCAGTTAGTACGGATA
>CP070627.1:5732740-5735891 GCA_020355945.1 Candidatus Aminicenantota bacterium
ATTTTGCTTCTATCGTGGATTTTAATATTGCTGTTCTTCGTTCCTCTGACCGGCATTTTGGCTATAAAAAACGTATCGATATCTGGCTTACCCCCGGGGATTACAGCAATGCCAATTTAATGATCCTGTTGTCTTACATTTTAATGGGACACCCGGAGTGGAAGGGCTGTAAAATCGAACTATTTGCCGCTTTTGAAGCCAGTGACATGGACCGCCATGTGGCACAACTGAACCGGTTAATCGATGATGGACGCATTCCCATTGCTAAAAAGAACCTGCAAAAAATCCCCTGGGACAAAGATAAATCCTCATACGAAGCAATGGTGACGCAGCATTCGGAATCTGCTGACCTGGTGATTATGGGATTTTCATTAAAAAAAATAAAAAAAGAAAAAGGCGATTTTTTCAAGAAATTCGGGAATGTGAAAGATATTTTGTTTGTCCGGGCCGGTCAAAAGATTTTGATTACTGAAGACACAGAAGACTCAGAGTAACGGTTTTGAAAAAATATATCACCTGACCCCGTACTTCCCTCCTCACTATGATGACCAGCAAAATAAAAAAATAAATGTAAGATGGTTGGCTAGCTCTTAGTAGTTGTTTCCGGTTCAATGAGTGGCTTAAAAATTACTTTATCAATTTCAGATTTAAATTTAATGAATATGTCATTCATATCTGCCGTGAGAGGGTCCATGCGGTCCGGGTCAAGATCAAGAATATAAGCATGACTAAAAAAATGCCTGAATGCAAGAAATCGTTTGAGTTCATTAACAAGTGATTCTGAAATAATATTTTCTTTAGTGGCGGTATTCAATAAATCAATATGCCAGGATGCACCTTGTGGAATTTGAAGATTTTTTAATTGAAAAACCTGTTTGAGTACATTTTCAACACCGTTATAAAAATTATGGAGCAGAGCAGCAGTGCCTGCAAGTTCCAACTTTGAGAGTTCAAGCAAAGATGCTTCCGGTAAAGAGGTTAATGTTTTTTCTATAGCTTCATATTCTGCTTCTATTTTTGTCTTGTAATCAGCCATATAGGGGCACCCCTTCTTGCTTAACAATTTGAACAAATTTTGATGACCCGGAAAGGTCTATGACATCAACTGGTTTTGATAAAGAAAGCATAAGGTCGCCGTAAAAGCTAAAAAAATCTCTGGGTGGGACACCTTCAACGGCTATGTCGATATCACGACTCTCTTTATCCGGCGAAAGACTGGAACCAAAGAGCAGTACACGCCTGACCTTGTACTTTTTGGAAATTTTCCTTATTAATTTTTTGTCATATTCTGAAATCATAGGTAAATTATACCATATAACAAGGTATTTATTCCATCAATGAGAAGGAAGGAAAATATATTACCTGACCCACATACGCCTGACCTTTAGGGCCAGTTATCCCTGTGATTATATCAGGCTCCCGGAGAATTCCCCGGCATTGCGCACAAAGATAACCGTGCTCAGTCCATTGGCAAGGGCATTCAACTTTTCAGCGTACTGGGGTTCGCCTCCGGGTGCGGGAATTTTTAAACCGATAAAAACAATATCCGCTGTCCCGCTGTTGAGGCGTATGATTTCATGAATTGCCCGGTCCGGCGGTTTGATGATGATCCGGGTCTCTGCATGGATGCGTGTCTCGGTGATAAGATTGGAGAGGCTGGTTTCAAGGGTTTGGCGCTCTTTTTCGTCTTTAACAATGGAATTGATAACAATTTTCGTACCCTGCCACTCCTGGTTCAGGCTGAGTAAATAGGCCAACAGCAGCATCAGGTCACCGTTGTTTTGCAGTCCTCCCCACCACAGGTGGATCCGTTTCTGCTGTCCGGGTTCATGTCTCCAGTTAATACGTGCGATAATACAGCTTTTACCTGTTTTTGCCATAGCTCGCATGATGCGTAACTGCGATTCCAACCGCTGTGGTTTTTCAGACCAACCGAACATAATTGTATTGGATTGCAGGCCGGCAATACCGTTGGCCTGGGCGATATCAATAATTCCGTTCTCAAAATCCCTTACCACATCCACTTCGCTAAAGGCAACCAGGTCATTTTCTCTTAAATCCATATCCATTTGAGCCTGGGTTTGTTTGATGTCTAAGTCTTCTTTTTTCAGATCGCCGGGAATCACCTGGCAGGCGGTCACTACCCCACGGTCCTGGTTAAACCAACTTGCCAGTCGAACCAGGCTGATGCGCTTCCTGGTATCTCCGGTGAATACGAGAATATGAGGTCGCCAATTGCGAGGGTCACTGGTGTGGGCGCGGAGCTTGAGGAGGGCAAAACGGGCCAGCGATACCCACAGTCCTGCCCGTACATCCCCCCATCTCTTTTTCATTGCTTTCCGCCGCAGATAGAAGTAGAGCATGAGCTCAAGTAACGCCGCAATGATGCAGGCCAGGGGATTTAATAAAAACATTACCATAATGGCTCCTAAAGAACCCAATAGGGAAATATACCAGGGAACATTGATAGTGGGACGATAGGAGGGGTCTCCCACGATGTTCTCGATAGCGGCACTGAGATTGATAATCACGTAAAGAGTAAGGAAAAGAATGGTGACAAATTGGGCCACTGCATTCAGGTTCCCCAGTCCCACCGCTGCAATAGCAATAGTGCCACTTACCCAGGTTGCCAGTGTGGGCTGCCCTTTTTTTGAGAGACGGGAAAGAAATTTTGGTGCGAGCCCGTCGCTGGCCAGGGCCTGGAGAACCCGCGGGCCTCCCAGTACGCTGCCAAAGGCAGAAGAGAGAATCGCTCCCCAGATGCCGGGATAAACAAAAAACGCCCCAAAAAGAGCCAGGGAAATCCAAACCCCTACACCGGGTCGGGCTAATTCATCTAAACTGATACGGGCTGAAATCGATAATACAAAGGGAATCACCAGGTAGACGGCAGCACCGGTAATAACTGCCAGGAGTGTGCCGCGCGGGAGGGACCGCTGTGGATTCTTAAGGTCACCACTCATACCGATGCCTGCCGTGAAACCGGTAACCGCAGGAAAGAACACGGCAAAAACATACCAGAAACCCTGGGGGGCGGTCCGGTAGGTGGCGGTTAATTCCGGGGAACGCAAATCCCCGCTAAATACACCGATCATTAGAGCAACAAACGACAATCCCACGGCTGCCATGATGGGGATTTGCACCTTCAAAG
>CP070627.1:5735991-5743198 GCA_020355945.1 Candidatus Aminicenantota bacterium
CTGGTTAAAATGATGATTGTCTTTAATTTTACGTTCCCAAAACAACTTTTGTATCGGGGTTAACGGGAGGGTTCCTGTGCTTGCTGATTGGTCTGGAATTCGCTCTATTTTTTTGACCAAAGGTGCCAGATCCACTATGCGGGGATTCCGGAAAATATCTTTCATTTCAATCTTATATCCTGACTTTTTCATTCGTGATACGATCTGGATGGTCTTGATCGAATCTCCACCGACCTGGAAGAAATTATCATTGATACTGATTGCATTTATGCCCAGTACCTTTTGCCAGACCTCAGCTAATTTTTTTTCTATGGTATTTCTTGGTCCAATATAAACCCCATTTCTGCTCAAATTCATTGCCCCCGTTTCAGGCAACCTTTTTCTATCCACTTTTCCATTAGGAGTTAATGGAATTGTATCCAGTTTTATAAAAAATGAAGGTAACATGTAATCCGGTAAACTTCCGGACAAATGGTTTCTCAATTCGGCTATTGTAAGTTCTTTCCCTGAAACAAAATAGGCATACAGGGACATATTTCCTATCGTGTCTTGCTTTGAGACCACAACAGCTTCTTTTATTTCATTATGATTGAGTAAGTGATATTCTATCTCACTCAATTCGATGCGGAATCCTCTTATTTTGACCTGGTGGTCGAGTCGCCCTAAAAATTCGATATTTCCATCCGGCAGCCACCGGGCCAGGTCACCGGTCCGATATAACAAGGGGGCAAGCCCCCTTGTCCCCTCTAATAAAAAGTTTTTGCGGCAAAATTTCTCTGCGGTTCGTTCCGGTTGGTTTAAATAACCCCGGGAAACTCCCATGCCGCCAATGCACAATTCCCCACTAACTCCAATTAGCTGCAATTTATTGTGGTTGTCCACTATGTATACCTGCTGGTTGGGCATGGGGGTGCCGATAGGAAGAATCGTATGGTTATCGACATTCTCTTTAGAAATATCATAAGATGTTGAATCCACACAACATTCCGTAGGACCATAGACATTTGTAATCACTAATCCCTTTGCCTGGAAACGATTAAAAAAGTTTTTTGCCATTTCCCGGGGTAGTTCCTCACCACCGATAATAAAATGCTTTATTCCCAGGGTTACATTTTTTTCATTGAAGTTAACGTTTTCAAGGAGCAAACGGAGGTGTGTGGGTGTTCCATCTGAGATGTCAATATTATACCTCTTATAGAACTCAGCCAATTTTAACCCGTCCACTCCTGTATATCTCAGTACAATATATAAACTGTGCCCCAGCAGCAGGGTGGCGAATATCTGCTTAACCGAGGCATCAAACACATAGGGAGCGATTAGACAAACTGCCAATGGTTTACGATAAGAAACATATATCCTGTTTTTTAGACCTAAAACAAGATTGGTAACATTTTGATGGGTCACCAGCACGCCTTTGGGCATACCGGTAGAACCGGAGGTGTAGATGATGTAAGCGAGGTTGACAGGACCAACCGCGCTTAAGGTTGAGGTTAAGGTTGAGGGGGGGCGCTCAAAAGTGGATGCAGATTTCGTCTCAATATCAATAAATTCCAGGGGCAACTGCGGCGGTTGTCCGGAGCTTTCCTCAACCTCAGCCTTAACCTTAACCTGAGTTCCTGGCGCAGCCAGTAAAATTTTCGTTCCACTGTCGGCCAATATATAATTGATACGGTCTTCCGGGTAATCCGGGTCAATGGGCAGATAGGCTGCTCCTGCTTTTAATATTCCCACTATACCGATAACCATCTCAATAGACCTTTCCGCCATAATGCCTGTAATGGTGTCAGGTTGAACACCCTTTTGCCTTAAGAGATGGGCCAATTGATTGGACCTTTCTTTTAATTGCTGATATGATAGGGCCTGGTTGTGTTGGGTAATGGCCGCCCGATGGGGGGTCCGGTTTACCTGTTCCTCAAATAACCCGGGGATGGTTTTGTCTTTTGGATACTCACTGGCAGTTTCATTAAAATCAACCAATATCTGCCTCTTCTCTTCTTCGGATGCGATTTCAATCGCCGATATTTTCTTGTGGGGATTCTCCAGTATGATGGAGATAATTTGCTTAAAATACCGGGTAAATCGTAATATGGTTTCCTGGTTAAACAGTTTGGTGCTGTATTCCAGGGTAAAGTAAAGTTGTTCATTTTGTAATCCCCCACCCAGCGTCATATCAAATTTCGATGTATTATTTTCATATTCATAAGGACTCATTTTCAGGTTAGTAATTACCGGTTCTTCTGCCGCCCAATCCTGGAATGCAAGCATCACATCAAATAAGGGATTCCTGCTGGCATCGCGGTTTATCACTACCTGTTCCACCAATTCCTCGAAGGGATAGTCCTGGTATTCAAAGGCCGCCAACGTTTTTTCTTTGATTTCTTTTAGAAACTGTATAAAGGTTTTATCGCGGTTGGGACGGTTTCTCAATGCCAGGGTGTTGACAAACATGCCCACCACATGTTCCAGGTCTGCATGGCGGCGGGCCGCGATGGGACTCCCCACCACAATGTCCTCTTGACCGCTTAGTTTGGCCAGCAGGATAGAATAAATGGTAAGTAGTACCATATACAAAGTGGCTTCATTTTCCGATGCCATTTGGTCTAAGGCCCGGGTAAGTTCGGTGGACAACTCAAAAGTGATGACACTTCCTTCATAACTCTGTACCGGCGGCCGGGGAGAATCCACCGGTAAATCCAGGACCGGGATTTCGCTTTCAAATTGCTTTAACCAATACTCTTCCTGGTTCCTGAGGGCTTGCTTTTGTTCCCCGCTGTTCTGCCATCCTGTGAAATCTTTGTATTGGAGTCTTAATGGAGGTAATTCTTCCCCGGTATATAGAGTCTTAAATTCTTTTACAAATATATCCATGGATGTGCCATCTGTAATGATATGATGCATATCCACCATCAAAACCTGCCGTTTTTCTTCAATTCTTATCAACTCCACCCTTATTAATGGCGCCCTGGATAAATCAAATGGCCGGATAAATTTCTTTATCGCCCTGGTACAGGCCATTGTGTCCGGCGCCTGGGGTTCCTGTTCAGTCCCCGTGCCTTGCACTTTGCGCCCTGCGCTGTGGTTTTCAATCTTGAATCCCAACTTCTCCAACCTGTGGATCACCTGGACCGGTATTTCGTTTATCAGTTCAAAGGAAGTTCTTAAACTTTCATGGCGGACTATCAATTTCCTGAAGGTTTCTTCCATCTTTGCCGGTTCCCAGTTTCCTTCCAGGATGTATACAGCCGGTATATTATAGGTGGTGTTTCCCGGTTGTATCTCCTGCAGGACATACATTCGTTTTTGTGCCGAAGATAATTCATAATATTCTTTTTCTTCCACCGGTTCGATGGAGACAAATTTTTCCTCTGTCATACCTTTCACATATTGAGCCAGTTCCCTGATGGTGGGGGTGCCGAAAATTTCCGCCAGGGGAATTTTGATGTTAAAGGCTTGATGTATTTTTGCTATCAATACCGCTGCTTTGAGGGAATGTCCTCCCAGTTCAAAAAAATTCGTATCAATCCCGATCTTTTCTTTGTCAATCTTCAGAACTTCAAACCATATCTCCACGAATTTATGCTCTATGGGATTCTTTGGGGCAGTACAGCGAATATCGCCGCGGACTTCGGGTTCGGGTAAGGCCCTGCGATTAACTTTACCATTGGCGGTCAAGGGAATTTCCCTGAGCACAACAAAATAGGCCGGTACCATATAATCCGGTAACTGCCGGGAAAGTATTTTCCTCAATTCCACGGTATCCAGTGAATCCGCTTTTTCTTCTCCGGGTATCACATAGGCACACAAATACTTGTCCCCGTCTATGGTTTTCCTATCCACCACCACCGCTTCCTTGACGCCTGGCTGGCGGGTCAAGTAATTCTCTATCTCCCCCGGCTCGATGCGAAATCCCCTGATTTTCACCTGCTGGTCTCTTCGCCCCAAAAATTCGATATTCCCGTCCGGCTGCCAGCGGGCAAGGTCTCCGGTTTTGTAGAGCTTTTTAGAAATGTAGGACCTATAGGACTTATAGGACTCATGATTTCCATAGTGGTAATTCCATAAATTGTGGTCAAATTTTTCCGCGGTTAATTCCGGGTTGTTTAAATATCCCCTTGCCAATCCAGCGCCGCCGACAAAAAGCTCCCCGGCCACCCCGATGGGCGCCGGCTGATAAAAATCATCCAAGATGTATGCGGTGGAATTGGCGATGGGCTTGCCGATGGGGATATTTTCCTCATGGATGCTTTTTATTTGATAGGTGGTGGAAAAGGTGGTGTTCTCCGTCGGTCCGTAGCCATTGATAACGGTTAATTCCGGGTAACAGTCCCTTAACCGGTTGATATGCGGCGGTGATAAAACATCTCCTCCCACCAGCAGTTTTTTAAGTCCGGCAAACACCTGGATATCCATATCCAGCATTTGGTTGAATAATGGAGATGTCAGCCACATGGTGGTTACACCCCTGGCGGCAATGGTCTTTTTGAATCGATGGGGAGTGAGCATGTTTTCCTTACGCATCAGGTGCAGGGTTAGTCCGTTTAATAGAGCCCCCCAGATCTCAAAGGTGGAGGCATCAAATTCCAGGGCGCCGGTTAGCAAAATACTATCGCCCTCTTCGAATTTAATATAATCGGTATTCTTCACCAGCCGTACCACACTCCTATGCTCCACCATGACTCCTTTGGGCTCCCCTGTGGATCCGGAGGTATAAATGATATATGCCAGATGATTACCCGGGTGTGGTGCGTCAACCTTTTTTGCTTTTGTTCCCCGGTATATATTCTCATCTTCCAGGTCAATCACCGTGGATACGTAATGGGGGGAATCATGATAATTGGTCAATAATATCCCGGCACTGCAATCGTTAAGGATATATTTTTGCCGCTCCGGGGGATAGTCTGCATTCAATGGCAAATAGGCGCCCCCGGCTTTTAGAATTCCCAGCAGTGCCGTTATCACATCATGGGTATCCGCGGCAAGTAATGCGGCAGGTTCCTCGGACCTTATCCCCGCCGATTGAAGATAAGCGGCTAATGCATCTGCTTTTTCATTCAACATCCGGTAGGTCATGGGTTCCCCTTCATATGTAAGGGCTGTATGATCCGGCGTCCTGGCCGCCTGCTCGGCGAACAAATCATGGATGGACTTGCTGTCAGGATAATCCCTGCGGGTGTCATTAAATTCCACTAATAATTGTTTTTTTTCTTCTTCCACTATAATATCGAGGCGGGGAAGCGGTGTATCTATTTGAACAACAGCCGCCTCGATCAAGCGTTTAAAATGACCGGCGATGCGCTGGATGGTGCTTTTTTCGTATAGTAACGCACTATATTCCACCCAGGCCTCGATATGGTCATGGGTTCGTAAAAAAGAGAAAATGACCCGGGGATGCGTGTGGAGTATGTACCTTTTGTCATGAATATTTTCTAGCAAAACCGCCACATCAAACAGGGGAAATTCATCCGGGCTGATGGGCATATTCAACTGGTACAACAAGGTTTCAAGGGGATAATTCTGATTTTCATTGGCTTCTACCATGACCTGCCTCACCTGTACCAGCAGTTCCTTAAAGTTGGTGTGCTTTTCCAATTGCACCCTTAAGGGCAGTACTGTATTTAGAAAATCCGCATCTTTTTCCTGTTTATATATCGGGGTTCCCAGGATAATGTCCCGGCTGCCGGTATATTTGTAGAGTATTGCCGCAGCCCCGGCCACGAATATCATATGTAAGACATAATCGGAATTCCGACTAAGTTTTACCAGCTTTGTAAAAACTTCTTCACTCAATCGCTCAACGTTGGTTCGCGCTGTTTCCGCCGCGCCGGTAATCTTTGCTTTTCCTGTTGGTTCCCCGGCCCATTTTACCCCTGTTTTTGAATGGTCATAGGGGAAAAAACTTTTCTGTATTTCACCGGACAATTTCTTCAACCAATAATTCTTTTCCTTATTGTATTCGCTGGCTGCAATTGTTAAATTTCCTGAAATATCCCGATCTGCCATATTCTTCTCCTTCAGTTTTTAGACTGTCAGGGTGAGATGTTCAATATCTAAAAATCGAAATCCTCCTGTTCCAAATTTCTATGGGCAGCGGTAATGAATTCCTTCACCTGCCGGGTTTCATCGATATGGGTACTGCTGTCTTTCAGCTCCACTACCGCTGGCACCGCGTTTTTATGTAATTTTTTCCAACGTTGGTCCGCCCCACATACATCCTTTAAAGAATAAGGATTGGGTATTCCCAATTTATCACAGTGTTGGACAAAACGGTTCAACCTGGAATAAGCGCTCTCCCTGGTGGGCTCACCTTCCAATATCCATGTTTCTGTAACCAGCATCTCCCTTGCCCATGCCGGGTAGAGACGGATTGGTTTATTTTTTTTCAGCCATTGTTGGGAATTGGCCTGGCCCGATAAATAATAATTAAAGGCATTGAAATCGGCTTCATAAATGTTATCCTGGCATACTTCGATAAATTCCAGGGTTTGTTGGAAGTCTGCTTCGGTTTCACCGGGGAATCCAAATAACCAGAAGGTGGTGGTTTTGATGCCGGCAAATGCCAGTGCGGCTAAAGCATTTTTGCTTTGGGCTGTGGTGATTCTTTTGTTCATCAGGTCCAGCACGCGCTGCGACCCGCTTTCCAATCCCAATTTGGCCCGGTAAAATCCCCCCCGGCGCCACAAAAGCGTATTCTCGGTACTGCCGGTATGACTGTCGGCCCTTAAAAAACCATCCCAATAAATGACGGTTTCAGACCCGGCACAGGCCCGGGCCAGGTCCGTTATGATAGGATTCAAGGTGGAATCCGTCATTAAAAATAACTGCTGCGAATATTTCCCGTATAATTGCCTGAATTCCTGGACGGTTTGATTTACATCCTTTTTGCGATATCTTCCCCAATTGACGGTTTCCGAACAAAATTTGCACTGGTATGGACAACTGCGGGCTCCATAATGAGCCAGATGAGGGTAATAACTCAAATCAAAATCTGAAAAATCCGGGATATCCGTGGTTTGGCTTGAAAGGTCCAACCCCCTGGAGCCAATGTCTTTTAACGTCACCACCCGTGGGGTTTCTTCCAGTTTCTTTTGTATATATCGCAAAAATAATTCCTCACCTTCTCCTACAATGATTTTATCGACAAAACCCCGGGAATAGTCTGAAAAATAATCCAGGTCAGGAGAACCAGGGGCCAATTGATCGGCAAAAA
>CP070627.1:5743298-5746056 GCA_020355945.1 Candidatus Aminicenantota bacterium
GAATTTGCACCGGTTTGATTGGGACCCGGTTTCAATGGGGGATTTTGGTGCGCGGATACATGCCATTGGTAAAGTTTATGTGACTCTTATTTATCGTTTGGGGGATGAGGAGTTTCCTGCATCGGCGGATATACTTTTTGACGCCGGTATTAAGCGTGTATTTCCAACAGAAGATGCAGCGGTCCTTGCCAGTCGGATATGTTTGGGATTGATCTAAATGCCTACTCCACGCTGCCCGGGTCAGGATCAGAGATATTGGAAGCCTGAGGATATATTTGATGTATTATGCCCCTATTGCGACACAGAGATGGAATTCTGGAAAGATGAGCCGGTACTGGATTGTCCCCATTGTAAAAAACCCGTCCGAAATCCAAAGCTTGACCCGGGCTGTGCTGAGTGGTGTAAGTATGCTGATGAATGCCTGGGAGTATTAAAAGAATAGTTGCATTTTTCCCTCATTTATGTTACTTAATAATCTTAATAATGCAAAGAAAAGATAGAGTTGTTCCTAAAGAAAGAGATATAATATGCTGAAATTTAGAGCCGGTGTGGTGATTGGCTTTGCATTTTTTATTTGCAGCTCCTTGTTTCTTTTTTCAGATACCGATGCAACCAAACCGGAGTCGCGTTTACCGGGAAGCAGCGGGAAGGATAGAATTGAGATACTGGCGGAATTAGCAGGATTGTACCTGACAAAAGCGCCAAAGAAAACGTTAGAATATGGGCAGGAGGCCCTGGAACTTCTGCACTCTTTCCCGGATGCGAAGCAGCAAATGACAATATTGAACCTGATCAGCAGAGCCAACTCCCAGTTGGGAGAATTTCAATTGGCGGAAAATAATGCCCTTAAAAGTCAGGCTGTTGCCCAAAAAATTGGCGATAAGAACGGTGAGGCGGACGCGCTTGTCTCTATTTCACGGGTTTACTGGGAACAGGGCAATTATCACCAGGCCAGGAAATATTGTTACGATGCTCAAAATTTTTATAAAGAAACAGGGAATCAAAAGGGATTGGCTTTGACTTTTCGAATGTTGGGTAACATTTATTGGAGATTGAGTGATATACCTAAAGCCCTGGATTATACTCTCAAATCAGCCGATATATATGGGCAATTGGAGGACCGCCGAGGAAAGACCGTTGTCGAGAACCTGATCGCCAGGATATATTCAACTCAAGGTCAATATAAAAAAGCCCTGGAATACAGTTTTAAAGTTAAGCAGGGCTATGAGGCGTTGGGTGATAAAAATGGGATTGCTATATCTCTCAATAATATTGGTAATGATTACAGGCGTTCAGGGAACTATGAGGAGGCATTGAAATATCTAAAACAAGCGTCGGAAATTTTCCGGGAAATGAAATCCAAACGGTCTTATTCTTATACCCTCAATAACATCGGCGAAGTATACGCCGCCTTAAGAGGTTTTCGCCAGGCACAAGGCTATTTCAGCAGGTCTTTAAAAATCAAAGAAGAGATCGAGGATCAAATGGGCATCGCCTATACACTGATTAACATGGGCAAAACCTATCGAATGCTTGGCCAGTATAAAAAGGCGATTCAATCACTGCTGAGGGCCTTGACCATCGCCTCTGAGATTAATATAAAAAAGGAAATACAAAAAGCCAACAAAGAACTGGCCGAAACCTATGAAGCCCTGGAAGATTACTCCAAAGCCCTTCTTTATTACAAAAAATACAAAGAAATCGATGATTCCATCTTCAACGAAGAAAATAGCAAAAAAATAGCGGAATTGCAAACTCGCTACGAAACAGAGAGAAAAGAAAAAGAAATCGCACTCCTGAAAAAAGACAAAGAGCTGCAGCAACTGAAGTTACTCAAACAACGAAATCTTATCAATTCGCTTATTATTGTATCCCTTTTGGTTTTATTACTGGCCTTGTATACCCATTACCGTTTAAAAATTAAGGCTGCCCGGGCCTTAAAAAAAGAGATAGAAGACCGTAAAAGAGTGGAAGCCGAACTGTTAAAGAGCCAAAAACTGGAAGCTATTGGTATCCTGGCTGGAGGCATTGCCCACGATTTCAATAATCTCCTGTCTATTATTATGGGTAATTTAAGCCTGGCAGAAGATGAAATTTATGATAATCCCACCGCCGCCGCTCAAAAGCTGGAAGCTGTTGAAAAAGTATGTGATCAGGCTTCGGACCTGTCCCAAAAGCTTATCACCATTTCTACAGGTGGAGGGATCCAGGGTCAAAAGATCACTTTGTCCGAAATTTTAAAAAACACAGCGGAGCATTACCCGGATATGAAATCCCTTATGGGCAATGTTTCCATTTCTTCCGGTTTAAAGCCTATATACGGGGATGAGCGGCAGCTGCGCCAGGTAATATACAATCTACTCAAAAATGCCAACCAGGCCATGACAGAACCCAAAGAAGTAATCATCCAGGCTGAAAATATTATTCTTGATAAAGCGAATGATTTTTCATTGCCAGAGGGGGATTATGTAAAGATATCTATCATAGATAACGGGAGTGGCATTCCGCCGGAAGAACTGGAAAAAATATTTGTCCCTTATTTTTCCACCAAAAGAAACGTGACACAAAAAGGGAGGGGGTTGGGCCTGGCTCTTTGTTACTCTATAACCAGGAAACACAACGGTCACATTGACATTAAATCCGAAGTGGGAAAAGGCACCACAGTGGAGCTTTATTTGCCAACTTTTGAACTTTAGGGACGGTGCTTTACTTCTTTACTTTGTGTGAGCGAAGGGTTTCCTGCCTGGGCGCAGCCAAT
>CP070627.1:5746156-5753304 GCA_020355945.1 Candidatus Aminicenantota bacterium
AAGTCTATTAGTGAAAGGATTTTGCAAGAAACAGGTGCGTCTTTTGCAGGTGTCGGTCTCGTGGATGAAACTCATAGAAAAGCGATGCTTGCTGTAGGTGTGATGAAAAAAAAGGGTTCTATTCCCCTGGGTTACAGTCAACCGTTACATGAAGGTATTGTGGGCAGGGCTCTCACCACCGGTCAATTGGTTTGCGTCAAGGACACAGCGAAATCGAAGGAATATGTAGACCTGGTACCCGGGATGCGATCGGAATTGGTGGTCCCGCTCACTTTTGGGGGGCGGGTAATTGGCATCCTGGATGTAGAGAGTGAACAGGTGGGACAATTTGGCGATACTGATATCGCTCTGATCCAGGCCATTGCTAACCCCCTGGCCCTGGCCATTGAGAATGCCCGACTCTACCAGGAGGAGAGAAAACGGTACACGCAGGTGGCTATGCTTAACCAACTGAGCCAGGTATTAACTTCCACTATTGATGTGGATAAACTCCTTAACCGGGTGGTGGAAACGATTCGAGAACAGCTTAAATACGGCTTTGTGGCTGCCGGGCTGCTGGATGAAAAAAATAGGGTGGTTCTTAAAGCAATAAGCTCAATATATCCGGTAGACCTGCCCATCGGTCATTCCCTGGATATCGGTGAAGGGATTACCGGTGAAGTCCTGGCAACAGGAAAGAGCCTCCTGGTGCCGGATGTAAAAGAATGGAAAAATTATGTTCCTGCCCATAAAGATTTTCACTGTGAAATGTGCTGCCCTCTACGTGTTGCCGACCGGGTGTTTGGCTACCTGGACGCTGAAGATACTAAGCCCTTTGCCTTTGACGAAAAAGACCTGGTGATGTTTGAGACAGTAGCGGATCATATTGCCCAGGCGGTGGAAAATGCCGAGAACCTCCGCCGGGTCAACAAACTCCGGGAAGACTTAGCCAAAATGATTGTCCATGATCTTCGTAATCCTTTATCCGTCATATTTTCATCCCTGGAAATGCTGGATTTCCCGGAATTAGAGCTGCCGGAAGCCAAAAGGAAAAAGTACCTGAAAACTGCAAAAACTTCTTGCCATGAGGTTTTTACCCTGGTGGACACGCTACTGGAATTACAAAAAATCGAATCAGGTAAATTGAAGCTTCACCGCGTGAAGGTGAATCCCACTGACATTGTCCTTCATACTGTCAATTCGCTGCATGTAAAAGCAGAAGCAGCCGGAAAATTACTAACCTATGATTTTCCCGATGACCTGCCCAACGTGGAGATGGATCGTAGTCTTTTTATTCGAGTACTGCAAAACCTGGTGATGAATGCTATCAAATTTACTGTACGCGGGGGACATATTCATATCTCCATTAAACCAACCTCAAAGCTTATTTTACAAAAACACTTAAAAACTGCAAAGGCAGGTGTGCTGTTTTCGGTCCAGGATGACGGGTGCGGCATACCTCCAGGTGAATTGAACAACATTTTCGATAAATTTACCACCCTGGAACCTCGCTCCCGTGATAAAGCACGGGGAACCGGCCTGGGCCTCACCTTCTGTCGAAAGGTCACCCTTGCCCATAAAGGAACAATATGGGCCGAGAGCGAGGTTGGAAAAGGAAGTACGTTCCATGTTTTACTCCCCGTGGACAAGCAGTGAGCACCATCTGAATTCACCCCCTGATTTCTAAGCACCGGCTCAACCATGAATAACGGTTGGATTAAAATAAAAATCGTGACTTTTTTTATTCTTATATTATGGGTCTCGTTCCCTTTAGGTACTCAAATGACAAAGAGTACCAGGACACCAGCCATTGGAAATGAAGGCTTGAAATATAACTTTACTTACAGCTTTCAAATGGATATGAAAGGAAGGATTTTACTGGTTGTTCCTTACCGGTTCTACCACGAAGTCTCGGCATCGGTGAATTTTATCGCCAGGAAAAATAGGGAAGAAGGATATGAATTTTGTTTCGATGGTATTGAAGGGACAGGGTATGTCATGACCACCGGTGGATTGACCGGGACCTCATTGTACTTTTTTACGGCAGATTACGACCTGGAAAAGGCAATCAAATTCAGGGAAAATAAAATTGCAAATTTTAAAAAATCCGAACCCTATTACGCAAAGAATATCAGGAAAATCCGCAGGCGCCCCATGAAAATCTTATCCGTCAACGATGATGCCATCCGATTCACCAGGGATTCAACAGGAATTCATTATTCTTCGCAAGTGAATATCCGACTCACCGATCCGCACTCCTTGACTTACTCAAATATATATAAAATCCTGGGCAAAATGTTGAATATCTACAACCATTCGTTCTTACCAGGGGCAGCCGATAGGTTGAGGGTGAATCACCTGGAACAATTTATCCATCGGGTCTGGTACAGCAAGCCCCTTGATTTTTCAAAACCGCTGGAACAAGCAGCCAAATTAACCTCCGAATACGCTGAAAAGAATATCCGTTTTAAACAAAAACAAAAATTCAGGATGCAATACCGCATCACTGCCGTAGATAACAATTATATGGAAATATGCGGCGAAAGTTACCCCGATGCGATCATCCGGAAAAAAATGAAAATCAGGCATGTCCTTCGAAAAATCAAGCTGCGACCGGAAGATGATGTCGTGGTAGAAGATATGATAAATTTGGATTTCAGGGATAAAAAAGCAAGAGGCGGAACCATCCGTTTGAAATTGCAACTGCTCCTATGAAAATAAGCCGCGAAGACACGCGAAGGGACGCGAATAAAAAACAAAAAAATGTCATTTTAGCCACGAAGTTACACAAAGGGACACGAAGAAAAAAAAATCTGTGTAATCTGTGTAATCTGTGTAATCTGTGGGCATCTTTTTTTTATCGTCTTTGGGTGAGGCTCGCATCATGAGAAACTACTGGAGTAGTTAGCCTCCTACCTCAGTAGGAAAGGATTCTACCTTAGTAGGAAAGCATTCTACCACAGGTAGACCATATCCTACTTCAGGTAGATAGCGTCCTACCTCAGTAGGAAAGAGTTCTACCACAGTAGGAAAGCATTCTACCTGAGTAGGAAAGTATCCTACCGGAGTAGAAGAGCATTCTACTTCAAAAGGTCACAAAAAAATAAAATAAATTGGGTTTGTATAAATAAGAAAAACCTGGAAAACTTGGAGACAGTCCCGAATGCCATACTAAAAATCTTGCCATTTTTTGGCAAGATTTTACGATTGGGTAACCTTCTTTATATCCTGTTGGTTATGCCTCCACTGGCTTATATAACGGGACTAGCACTTCTATTTTTTCTAACCCGGGGCATTTTTGTTCTGCTGCCCAGAGATCATATTTTGTTTGCAAATTTAACCATAGTTCAGGGGTCGTATTAAATGCTTTCGACAACCGTAGTGCCATATCCGGGGTAATCGAACCTTTTTCATTGATAATTTTCGAAATGGTTTTACGCGAAACGCCAAGGTCTCTGGCAATTTCTGAGATTGTTAAAGATAGTAGTTCAATATAGTGTCGTTTTAGAATCCCACCGGGATGAGTGGGTTGTCTTTTTTTCATACCTTTACACTCCCTCCAATGATCTTTTAACTTACCTTTCAAGGGATGTAAATTTGAACCTGGATAATTCATATCCTGGATTATGACAGAAGCATCAAGCTGATCCAGTATATCTGCAATTTTTTGAGAATGTTTCGGCTGAATTCCGCTCTTATCTCCATAATAAAAAAAATTTTCCAGGCCTTTATGTTCAAAGCTTTTAATCATAGTACATTGTAACCCTTAAGGTTACAACTGTCAAGGAAAAAACAAGTATTTGATACAAAAATTTAATTTTTTAGCGGTGTGTTTATCTGGCCTGTCCCCGCTTTCCTCCCGCTTTCCAAAATTTACTCTTCTTCCCTGTGGTATGTTTTAGAAATTAAATCTTCATAAAAACGATAAAATTCATCAATATCAAAATCTGCAATAATATCCGGAAAGGCATATGGGTTCTGCTTTATCGTTTTTAAATTATTCTCTAGCTGATACGAAACCATCGGCGGATCATCAAACATTCCTTCCTTTTGCCGGGCATCTTTATAAATTGAATCAATATCCAGCAATTTCATTTTGTTGATAAAATAAAAATCGATAAAATCTTTCGGCTCATTACGACTGATGAGCGTACAAAATTTGTTCGAGGCTATGTTTCTTAAGGTATCGATAAAAATGAAACTATCGTTATTTATTTGATACTTTATTTTTTTGTCATTGAATGACAGATTGTCATGGACAAAGTCTACTTTTATCCCATTTAAATATACCGATAAAATATAAGGTTCCTTAACCAGCGTGGTAAATCCTTTAGGCCATTCATTTTTTACCCAGGCTTCAATTCGATCAAATTGGGGTTGAATAACGCTGAATAAATCGATATCTTTCGAGTACCGATGATGTAAGTAAAAGACGGATAGGGCTGTTCCTCCTGTCAGGAAAAAATTCTTTTCGATAGTTTCATGTTTAAAGAGCTGGAATAAAATCCTTCTTTGTTCTTCTTTTGCATAACAGCCTGTATTTTCGATCAGTCTATCCAAAGACTTCTCCCATTCGTTTCCACTTTCTTAAGGCATAATCCGGTAACTGCAATTTATCGAGACTCTCTATAATCTCTTTTATATTGAAAAGTTTTAAAGTATCTACCACCCTTCCATACTTTAAAAATCGGGTCATTGCCCAATAATAAGGAACTTTACCTTTTTGTTCCTTAAGAAATTGCAGCAAATAGTCTTCATCGCTGAATTTTGGCAGGTCCCAGAATACAATATCCAGTTTCATCGTTAACAATTCCTTTTTTTATGTTCCTTTTATAATATACACAAAATAGGAGGAAAGTTCAACTTCTTTTTTTTTAAAAAAATTGTGCGGAAAATAGGGCATGCGGATCCCGGAAAAAGGGGACATGAGAAATAGGGTCAAGTTCGCCCGAATAGGGGTCCAAATTTTTTAGAAGGATTAAAACGGACAATCTTCTTTTCCTTCTTTTGGCCTGTCATGAAATCCCGGGGCAGTTTATAGTTCCTGGTATAAAATAGGTTCCCGTTGGTTCAATGCGTCTTTGATGATTTTTTCAATGCTGTGGATGGTGGCGGGGTGATCGAAATCAAAAGGATGAAGAGCAATTCGCAACAGGGTTTTACCAGACCACCAGCAGTTAAGTATCGGACAGCCCATTTGCGATATATATTTTCGCAGCCGGGTCCG
Organism: Candidatus Aminicenantota bacterium; assembly: GCA_020355945.1. Next base: position 5,751,363 of record CP070627.1, read on the forward strand.
GGTGGCCCAGGTAATCACCGGGGCAGGAAGCTTTTTATCTTTATCCAGCAAGTAAATGAAAGAATGGTCTTCGGTGATACGGAATCCTTGTTCTTTCAAAATTGGGATCAGGTGCCGATTGAAAAGCCAGACCGGCGCTACAAAAACATGGGGTGAACAGTGAAAAACATCATTAAAAGCGGTTTTGCCTTCACGTATCCTGGTTTGGATTCCCGGGGGTGAAAGGTCGAGGAATTCTCTTTCATTGCCGGTGAGAAATTTTCTGTTCGATTCATGGGTTCGTTTAGATGTTTCCAGGTGGTAATACCCGTGCAGCAGCCATTGTATCACAAAGTCCCTATTCCCACAGGCCCACTGCTTAAACCTGGATAAAATAATTCTATCCAATTGGTGATTTTTCCCGTGATAATCAGGGATAAAGAGGTAACTTATTTTAGGTACACCCCATTGAATCAATTTTTGTTCCGCTTTTTGCAGACGGGGTAAATGGTAAGGGGTGACATCATGCAGCGAAATCAGGACTTTTTTGCTCATTGACTTTTTTCCTGGTTTGGGATTGCTGGACTGCTTTCCGGCTGTAAAACCCTATCATTTGATCGATGGAAATTTCCCAGGTACTAAAGTCTTTGGATTTTTTAATGGACCGCTTACTTTCCTTTTCAAAATCGCAGTGCAGGGCTTTGAGGATGGCTTCGTAGAAAGATTCTAGATTGTGTGCTGCAAAGATAAAAGGAGAATTCATGGAAGCCAGTATTTCGCCGGTTCCCCCTTGATTGGGCCCCACAACAATCATGCCATTGGCTATCGCTTCCAGGACACCGATGCCAAAGGTTTCAAAAGACCCGGGGGCTAAAAAAATACTGTTTTGACGATAAATGGATTCCACTTTTTCCCTGTCCTCAATATATCCCAGGTACTGGAAACAAGGATGCTTGAAGGTCTTAAAAAAGTTTTCATGGGCGCCCTTACCCATGACAGTGATGTGAACACCCTGGATTTGCAGCAGTCGGGGTATCACTTTTTTGAGCAGGTAAATACCTTTTTCATGCTCCAATCGACCGGCAAACAGGAGCCCTTTTTCTTCCCTGGTGCGAATACGGGAATGATTAAAAAAGATATCCTGTACACCAAAGGGTTTAACTTCAATATTTTTGATTCCCATTTTTTCCAGGTTTTGCTTTAACGTTTGAGACGCCACCATGGAATAAGGAATACGCAGATGGCTGGAGAGATATACTGTCGTGCTCAGCCAGGATACGAACCGCTTAAACATATTCGAGTTTTCTCCGTAGGCCCAGGGATAGACATAGGTCTGAAGGGGATTAGAATGGTGGAAACTTGAGAGGACACCTTTAATTGCACCCATTCGCCGAGCAAAAATGGCAAAAAACGGTGTAAGTAACGGATCGCCCACTTCTACCACGTCGGGTTTGACTTTCCGGATCAGTTTCAATACCTTCCAAAAATCCACCATTAGCAGCCGGTTCTTGCCAATGATTCCACCCAACCCAAATACTTGAACTTTATGGATATTAGGAGCTAATCTTTCAACTTTTAATTTGGAATTGGGAAAAACCAGGTAATATTGATGTTCGGGGTGTTTTTTAAACCAATCGATCTTGGCATCGTAGAAGGTCTTCACCCCGCCGTCACTGGCAAAATAAAACGTATTGATATCTAAAAAAATCATTATACTTTTCTAACCTCTTTTTCATTACCTGGTATAACTTTAAAGTTTTCCACTTTCAGTATATTACTAATTAGACAAGGCAGCCATGTAATCCATTTCCAGGGAATCATCTCCATCGATTTCCTCGTTATTTAAATATTTAAAAGCATTAAGGGCTATTATACTTTATTGAGAAAAAAAAAGAAAGAAAAAAAAATTAATTTTTTAAAAATCACGCCCCGGTTTCCGGGTGGATAAAAAAACCATAACAAA
>CP070627.1:5753404-5765657 GCA_020355945.1 Candidatus Aminicenantota bacterium
TCATTGGTGAGAAAGGGGTCCAGCACTTTTTGTTTGAGGTTATAGAGGTAGCGTTCCACCAGGTTAAAATAGAGCTCGGTTTGTTTAAGTTCTTTGCCTTCGGTAAGCATTTCCCGGGTCAACGTGGAAGAGGTATATTCTTTTTGGGTATCATAGCGGAAACCCTTCCGGGTCTTTTGGTCTGTTTTTTCTCCCAACAGGTTGTCTTCCATGGTTTTAAAGAATGCTTCATCAATGGTAAATCGTCTCCCGGTATACACACACTTGATCTCAGCACCCGGTTCAAAATTAATGGCATAGAGGTAATCCTGGATATCGGAGGAAATTTTCTCTTCGTTGTAGTCATACAATGATTCCTTTACTTCCTGGAGAAGGTTGTAATCGTACATCCTGCACAATGACTCCAGGAAACCATCGGGAATCAGGCCCGGGTGTTCTTTCTGTTTTTTCTTAAAAAAGGCCATCAACATGGACATGTTGATACGTTTATCTTCGCTGGCATAGGTGTTATAAAATTCATTGAATATTTTGATGGAATCCCGACCGGAGAATCCTTTGTCGCCTTCGGTCTCGGCTTCTGCCAGGATTCGTTTGCGCCGTTTGGCGTTAAATCCCCTTAAATCTTCTTCCGTCAACCAGGTAGGAATATGCCCGGTATATATTTCCATCTTTAACAGGTGGAGATTGGTATCACAATAGAGTTCGTATTTCTTCGCGTCTTCGATCCAATCCAGTAAGGCTTCCGAACTGGTATTTAACCGCGAAGCAATAATCACCCGGGCAAAATTGTGAAGCACTTTAGGAAGAAAATTGGCCTCGATATGTTTACCGAACACCCCCCGGTAAATTTCCACTTCCGTACGGATATCCAGGATATAGGGAATCTTAATGTACTCGATGCGGTCCAGGAAGGAGTGGATATCAGATACATTTTTTTTGTCCTCCGGGTTCATCAGCGCCACGAAAAGGGAATCAACATTTTCCTCGATGTGTTCCACTTTGTGAACCCCTTCACTGATGATATTGTGAAGCTCAATTAACCGGTCTTTGTTGTGACCTTTGATATCCATGAGGGCGTAAATGCCGTTATTGGTCCGGGCATAATTGGAAAAGATGTACCTGACCCGGTTACTATCTTTTAACAGGCTGTCCAGGCGATGTTGAAGCATCTCGTTGGTTAATACATTCGTGCGCAGGGGCTTGTCACCCGGGTTGAATACACTGATCCCCTCTCCCAACCGCCGGTCAAAATGAAACTGCCGGGCGTAGATCATGTCAAAAACACGGGAAGGATGTTCCAGCTTAGGCTGAAGCGCTTTGTAAAGAGCCCGGCATATGGTGCAGGGATTGTCCTTAAATACCCACTCGTACTCTTTATCGGTGAATAGTTTATATTTAAATTTATCATTTTTAAAAAGATTATCAAAAAACTCCCTGCGAAAGGATTTGGGAATCATTAAGATAGGGTTGTCATGGCTGGGGCAGGGGATTTCCACGTATTCATCGGTCTCATGAATGAAGCTGGGTCTGCTGAAAACAGTTTTCTGTTGGGGTCTCTCTTGATTGAGCTCAGAGGTGAAAGTTTCAATAACAGGAATGGCTGCGTTTTCCAAAAATCCCAATGCCTCACGGTTTAACCGCCACACCGTTTCATATCGTACGCCTTCCGCGGTATTGGCATATTTTTCAAACTTCATCAGCAGGTTATTCAAAAAGGTGCTTTTACCGCACCCGGGCGGGCCTTCAAATATATAAATCTTATTTTGCTGGGCCCCCTGGCGCAGGGCTTTGGTCAGGTTCACCAACCGGTTGGCAAACAAACGATCCGCAAAAAACGGCCGGTCCGTCTCTTCTACAAACAACCGGTAGCAATCATAATAAACAAAACCAATTGACTCAGGATCATCCGGGTACTCATTAAACCCCTCACCAACATAATACTTGATCATATCATGAAATACCTGGAAAATACTGCGAATAAGAGCCTGGTGATTCTTCGCTAAATGTTCCAGGAATTCCTTAAAGGGAATCGGCCCTCGTTCGGGATGAGCATTTATATTCTCATGTAAACTCTCTATTGTCTTTGTTATAATTTCTCTGTTCATATAGTCTATTCCCTTATCTTTGATTTCTTCTTTCTTTTCTTCTATTATTGATTCCATTTTACAGCACCTTTTTGGAGATTTTTTTATTTTCCATGGTATAAACCACCCGTTGGAATTGAAATTCTTTTTTTACCTCTTCCGTTGGCGGGGCAAACCCAAAGGGCGCTCGCTGCACCTTTGGCTTTTGCACCACCTCCGTGGTTTCCAATTTGACGGGTTTGCCCCAGAGATACTCAATGCCCATCATCGTATTGGGGATAAAGTCTTTATAAAGAGGTTTTCCTTCAAACCGGTGGTTCAAATAAAGGACACCGTTGCTGCCTTTTTCCTGGTCCACTTCGATCTTGGGAGGATGGTACAGGGAATCCAAAATCATTTGTCGATAGTCTTCGACTTTACGGCTCTTGACGTAATACTCCCACACCATCCGGTCCCGGTTCAACCGTCTGCCAGCCACAAACAACTTATGCCGGGTCACAAAATCCTGGTTCAAAAAGGTATTCACCAACAGGAAATCACTGAAATTCTCTCGTATATGAAAAATAAAGTTTTTCCCTTTGCCAGTGTTGGTGTCATAGATTTTCCGGGTGTGGTCATGGGCAATTTTTTGGAATTGGTAGGTTAATTTTCCTTTATCCGCCAGTTCTTCGATATATTCATAGAGCCTCATGCCTAAGGCATAAGGGTTGAGCCCTACACGGGGCATAGCAGTTACCCCGGCATTAACACGGGCGTATTCCACTTCATGGCCTAATATGCGCTGGTCTGCCAAAAACAGACACTCATGCCAATAACTGGCCCACCCTTCATTCATAATCTTGGTACGAATCTGCGGCTGGAAAAACAGCGACGTGCCCCGCACCACCTGCATCACGGTCTTCATCCACTCGTTCTCTTCTTTATCTAAAAATTCCGAGTGCTCCATGATATACTCCATCAGGTCCAGCCTGGTTGGCTCCTCTTCCTGCAAATGCTTCTCATAAAGACTCTCAAATTCAGGATTCTTCCGGATGATCTCGGCAAAAAATGCATCTTCTGCTTTATCCCCATACTGTTTGACCAACTTGTTGTATCGCTCGATCTCTTTAACGTATTGATGGGTGCTGACTTTCTTAATGGCCTGGAGAAAGACATCAAAGTAAAAATCCAGGCGTTTTCGGGCTTTACCGGGCTGCGGCCGATCCAACTGCGAAAGCGTGTAATAATACCCCACCAGGTTATCTATCCCCCGGGCAAATTCAATCACATAATCCACCCACCGCCCCCTTTCCGAACGCAGCATGGCAATCAACCGCTTGTCCGCTAACGCTTTGCCAGTAAAATCATAATCCCAGGTGTGCCGAAAATAAGCATTGTTCTGGAAAAAATCAATGTGCCCCAACACATGATAAAAAATCATCACATTGAGCCAATCAGGATTGTTGTCATTGTAAAAGGAAATGGCAGGGCGAGTATTGATAACGGTTTCAAAGGGATTGCCGGGGTATAATTCATATTTACCCTTTTCTTTTAATACCTCTACATCATGAACCCAATAATCATAAAGCGTGGGGATCATGACTTTGGGCGATAATTCCAATAAGTCCCTGTTGGTCACAATGTATTCCAGGGATTCATTGTCGAAACGCAATCCCGCATCCCTGGCCCGCCGCTTGCACTCCTCCATTATCTCTTTTGTATGTTGATCGATTAATTCCATTTTCTATACCTTTTTGCCTCCGGCGGGTCAGAACCTTTTTGAAAAAAGGTTCCGACACCTCCAAAAACTTTTTATTTAGACTCCCCGCACCGCGGGGTTACTCGGATATAAGCTTTTTGATTCCTTCAATAATGCGAGGTTCATCCGCATCTTCTTCCATTGCATCCATCCGGATTTCCGTGGCTCTGTTTTCTAATAAACCGGATTTTTTCATGTACCGCTCCATGTCAGACTCCCGGGCCCCGGTGAAACTGCTGTGAGCTACGGTAATTCCCACACGGTTGGTGTAAGTTAACAGCCGGGTGATCTGCGGTAAGGTTTCTTTGCCGTAAGTGTCCCAATCATCACCGTCCGTACCATGAAAAACATAAATATTGTAATCTTTGGCCAGACTCTCTTTTTCTATGATTTCATTTACCAGTCGAAACCCGGAGGCCACCTTGGTACCACCAGCCACTTTGGAACTGTAGTAGGTAAAAAAATCAGGTACTTCTTTGGCTTCGGTGTCATGCACCACAAAACGGGACTCCACCTGGCGCGCATATTGATAAAGCAGCCAACTGTAAATCAAGATGTGCTGGGATACCACCAATTCCGTGGGTTTCCCCGACATAGAACCGGAATAGTCCCTCACAAAAAAAACCACGGCCTGGGATTCGTAATCCTTTTCCTTGGAGAGAATCCGGTAAATTTTATCAGCGGGTGAAATCAAGAAACGAGTGGTATCAATGTCACCGGGGTCCGGTAGGTTACCCAGGTGGATATTGGTCTGGACCAGTTTGCGCAGGGTGGCTTTTTTATCCAGGATTTGACCGAATCCCTGGTGACGGTCGGTAAGATCATAAGTATAGCGGGTTAAGGCCCGTTTTTTGCCCTTGTCTTTCAGGTTAGGCAGTTCAAATTGTTCGGTCAGGATTTTTCCCAGGTCATAAGCACTGGATTCCATTTCATGAGGGGCGCTTTCTCCTTCTCCCGCACCACCCTCTCCGGCGCCGGGCTGCGGCTGCACCGGTGCCTCTCCGATCACTTCACCTTCTTCACCCTCTCCCGTACCGCCGCCCTCTCCTTCCCCGGTCTCCTCATCCGTTGGCGTATGATGAAGGAACTTCTCTTCCACTGTGGTAGGCACCACCACGACTTTATCCCTGCCGCCTTTACTGGGTTTAATCAATTTCCCTACCCGGATTTTCCGGGGAAACCCGTCTTCTTCCCTCTTCTTATCCCGTTCCAGCAGCTCATCCATAGAACGCAGTTGAGTCGTATAAGAACCCTGGATTACCCGGGGAAAATCTTGCAGCACCACCAGGTCCTGGTAGTCATAAACTCCCGGGATACTGGGAGGAGATAAAGGCGGTTCATGGTCCACCGCTCCTTCCAATCCCCGCAGCTCACCTAAAATCTTCTCCTTCTCCCGGGGCGTCAAATCTTTTCTATCTAATTCTTTCTTTAACTTTAAAATTTCCGACTCCATGGTTATGTCTCCTCGTACCCCCTATATCCGGGGCAGCGGGTTTCCCATCACCCCATCCTCTCACTTCTCATCGGATTGAGTGCAGAAATACTCGATGGTTTTCTGGGCGCAGGTCCTGCAGTAGCCAAGTTTGTTTAGCATGGTATCGATCATGCGGTCATAGAGTTTTTGATTTTCTTCGTTGGTACGGTTAGCCAGGGCACCGATAAGACTGCCTGAACCCGCGATGTCGGATTTCAACCGCACATCGGTTACCGCCTTTACCAGTTCCAGGTTATCCATGAAATCGTAATTGGGGGCCGTAGATATTTTTTGCCCGTAGATTTTGCGAATAGAGGTGCGGAAATTTTCGCGTTGTTCCGCCGTCTTCAACCCCAGCCGTTCCTCAACGCTGTTGATGTATTTTTCATCGATCTTCAATGCCTTCAATTCCCCGGTTTGTGGGTCTTTATATTTCCACATCTTATCCGGGCCCAGGTTCTCCGCATCAATACCGATGATCATATTCACATAATTCATGACGTCTTTACGAATGGCATAAGGTTCATCCATGTAGGCATTGAACATTTCGGTCATGATGCGTTCCCTGTAGAGCCCTTTGGCGATTTTCAGGTCTTCCAGGTATTTGGCCCGGTCATTGGCATCAGAGACATAGTCTAATATGATCCGTTCTACAGCGCTGAAGATGTCGTGAGCAAACATACATTTACCTTCGTTGGTTTCGGAACTTTCCACTAAAAGCTGGATGGCCCGGCCCAGGTTCCGCTGTCCCAGTCCTTTTTGTCCGAAGCGTTTGGTGATATCCGGTTCTTGATTGAGGGTATCAATCACTTCTGCCAGGGTTTTAATGCTTTTTTCGCCTGCCACTTCACCGGCTGCCAGTTTCATGGTTTCCACCGGTGTTAGTTTTTCAGAGGTGGGCAAACGGGACAATACCGTTGCCACGGACGCCGCATAATTTAAATTGGGGTCCTGGTGCAGCTCTTCTTTACTAAACGTGAACTTGGTCTCGCTGCCTATGGCATAATCGGTTAAGTATTCCTGGAGCAGGTAATTGGTGTTGTGGGGTACATAGGAAATACGGCAGCGGTCCACGATGGGGGCCTCTTCTCTTTCTTCCAGGAACCGGTTATATTCCGAGTTGTTGCTGGTGGCAACAATCAACGTATCAATAGGCCATTTGAACCCGTCGATCTCAATCACCCGGTTCTGGATCACACCCAGGTAAACCTGGACCAGGTCTTTTTTATTTTTAAATATCTCGTCACTGAAATGAATCCCGCCGCCAGCCACCCGTGCCAATGCGCCTCGTCTCAAGTCAAACCGATAAGGATTGTTGGTGTCTGTGATATGCAGTAGTCTCTGGATCGATTCTTCACCCAGCAGGTCTACGGCAGAGGAGGTAATCTTATCTTTGGCCGGGTATTTACCGGTTATGGTTCCCATGCTTTCCATTAGAGGCACTGGTACGATTTCAATAAAATTCAGTGCTTCTTCCACGTTGCCGCCGGTAAAATTGATGATATCGTTCCATATAAATTCACTGCAAGCACCCATCGGTCGATAATCCTCATACAGTCCCTCGATTTGTTTATTGGAAAACCCGATCCATTTGGTCAGCAGTTCCTTGTTCTCTTTCCGGTTAGGCACCAGGTTCATGGCCAGGATCATGGGGTCTTCGTAGGTTTGGGACTCAATCGTATTGATCTTACCATAATTTCCCAATTGATCCAGGTGTTTAAAGCGAAAAGTATATTTTCGGTTTTCTTCCCGGGAAAGGAACTGGCGATAGCAATCGCACACGTATTCTATGAAAAAGGTTTTACCATTACCGGGTTCTCCCACCAGGACATAGGCCATCTCCTTGGATGAGCCGCCTTCGGCTGCATCTTTCACATAAGAAACAAAACTGTTGATTTCGTCATAAAGGCCGATAATATGTTTTTTACCGTTTCTGAAAATTTTAAAATCATAGGTGGTTTTGCCGTTCACCACTACTTTTTCAATATCTTGTTCCAGGATCATCCTGGAAACGCCTTCAAAGGCGTTCTCGAATCGCCGTTTACCTCTTTTGACGGCGGTCAGGTGTTCTTGAAGGTTAAAAACACGTTTGTTATTGTTGGTCGTCATACTGCCTCCGTTTCAAATTAAAACAATATTCACCCAATTTCATAATATAGTAAAATTGGATAGGAGAAAATTCTTTCTCCGCTAGAATACATTAATACATTATTGAAGTTTTTTCAACCCCTTTTTTTATTTTTAACGAAGCCAGGCCCAATAATCCCAGGCAGGCAATGAATATAGCTAAAAATGAAAATACATCAAAAAAAATGGCATCAACGGCCTTAATATACAACTTTAGTTGTACAAAAATTTAAAATAAAATCAACCCAAAAATACAACTAATGGAGTATTGACAAAATTTAAAATTATGCTACAATGCATCTTTAAGTAAGATTGATTTTGCTTTCAAAATCAAAAAGAACTTAGGAGGAAGATTAAAAATGAAGGTTAATGTGAAAACTAAACAGGGAAGATTAAGAATGGTTGAATTCTTAATCGCTTTGGTACTGGTGATTGGCATTAGTTTCCCAGCTCATTCGGTATGGGTTGGCGGTTATTATGATGGAGCCGATACCGGGAATTGTAGACCGGTGGTGGAGGCATTCTTAAATAACATTAATGCTTCTGTCATTGAGGGACCTTTTGAAGGCAGAGTTGCCAATTTTGATTCTGATAACGATAACTGGAACAGCAATCCACCAGGCTTTGATTGGTACGATTTTGGATTTGTATGTGCACATGGAAATCAGTGGAGGTTTGAGATGGTTAACGGTATGGTTAATCTAAATTCTGCCGGATTCGGAAGCAGTGCTGCTCAAGGATGGGGCGATGACTTTTTAGAGTGGGTGGTTCTCTATTCATGTCTGGTCGTAGCTTCCCCTCTTGAAAATCCTCAACCCAATTGGTGGTCTGTATGGAAAGATGATCCCAATGATGTTTTTGATGGGTTGCATATCTTAAATGGTTTCCGTACCAATGCCTGGGTCCCTCCTGCACAAACCGTAGCGTCTCAGTATGCCCGAAAATTAAACAATGGCGAATACATTTTATATGCATGGTTTGATGCTGTGACCCAGTATGGTTGGTGGTGGCTTTTTGGCAACGATAGAGCATCGTCTGTATTTTGGGATAGTAATCGATATGATACAATGTCCAGCTTCTCTCCTGACCCACCAACAGAGACAATCTTTGTCATTCGGTACATGAATTAAAAAAAGGAGATTAAAAATGAAGAAGAATATTTTGATATTAATATCAGTTGTGTTGATGATTACAGGTTATGTATTTGCCGAAGTTACAGTAATATTCGATAGTTCTTATAGTGATGTTGATACTTCAGTATTAAAAAATTCCTATATTGAAATATTTCCTAATTTGACTTTTGCAGAAGCTGATTCGATTGCACAAGATGTATTTGCATATACAGGTACTTCCTTATTCCTCGATGAACACCATGGTACTGCAAATAATCTAATCTATAGAAACAATGATAATTCGGCAAGATTTCAGATTAACCAGGTTACAGGCGATATATTTTATCAGGAATATATCGAATCAGATGGTGATACCCCTGGATTACCACCAAAAAACAAAGCCCTCTCTCTTGCAAAGAAACATCTAAAGGCCCTGGGGCTGTTTAAGGATAAAATGCACTTTAATGGAGTAAATACAGTCAAAGAGGATGTCGTCAATGGTCAAACCGGTCAAACCATAGGAAGTTATAACAAGCAGAGAATCGTTAGTTTTTCAAGAAAATTAGGTGGCATTCCAGTAGCGGGCGCATCTCGAGTAGTGGTGATTTTGGGACGCAACGGAGAATTGGCCGGGCTTACTGTCAGATGGATGGATGTGGAATCCGTAAAGATTCCAGGAGTGATAAAAAGTTCTGAGATAAAGAATCATTTGAAGGATAAATTAAAAGTGAAGCACAAAAATTCAGATTCTGTTTTGGTGAAAAAGTCAGACCTGGTCCTTTATGATGATGGCAAAGGAGTGATTGAACCTGTGCTGCTTTTACAGGGAGAATTAACTAATAATGGAGTCAGCTTTGCCTACAATTGGATAATACCGGTATTGACTGAGCCAAAAGCCGATTATCCCGGAAATTAAGCAAGCCCTTGCACGAATAATAAGTGAGGGTGAGATAAAACAAAATTAAGAAAATTAGAATGATAGCAAAATCAAACTTACTCATTGTGTGGTAGTCATAGACGGAGGCGATGGATTTTGGTCTGACCCAAATTCATCGCCTTCTTATTTTTACCTATCGCGTTCCGCCCCCCAAAAAAAATTTTTATCCCGGTTTTTAGGGTTCCTCCGTATCCGTCAGTTCATCACCGATGACCCGAACCAGTGCGGTTTCGGTTTTTCCATTCACCAGGACAAAATAGGGTTTGCATCGAGGGGCTTTCCTTCCTTTTTTATCAAATTGGATTTCTATTTTCTCTTGCTCAGGCACCAACGATTGGGTTTTAATGCTGATCACTTCCCGGTCATCCTTTACCCAGAGTTTGTATAAATCCAGGTCTTGATTTAAGAAATTCTCGGGAAGGAGAACCGTGTAGATTATGTCTTTTTTGTTTTTTTCCACCTGGATAATGCGGGCCTGTTGACAGGAGAGCCGGGCTTTTACCAGGGGAGTTTGGGTAATTAAGTTTACTGCCACGATTTCTTTTTCAATATGACTCATTTCAAGATAGCGTTTATTTTTTTCCAGGGAACGCAGGGAGTGGATAAAGACATTGTTTCGTTTGGATTTGATCGTGATAGTTCGCGTGCGGCCTTTTAAACCCGGCAGGTCCGGGAAGGAGATTTCATAGTATGCCCGCTGCATATGGTCCAGGGTTTTGATAATTACTTCATTCTTCCCTTCCAGGTATTTACCACCGCTTTCTACTGCCAGGTATCTCAGCCAATCTTCACCTGAAATGGACTTTTCGCTGTCAAAATAAGATGTGGGAGAATTGGCAGCGGAACTGTTGGCATCTCTATGTTGAGTGATTAAAGTGGTATCGTCATGCACGCCCATAGGATTGACAATAAAAAGCACAGCCCCACTTTTTCCAAGATATTTGGCTATTTTTTTCAGATGAAATTTATACAGTGAACTTCCTCCCATTAATTTTCCCCTCATGGATTTGGATAATCCCTCGGTAAAAAAATAGACAAATTTATTGTCTTCGATGGAATTGAACATAAGATAAAGGGTTTTAAAGGAATTAAAAAAACTCCTGGCTTTTCTCAAATAAAATGTAGCGGCTAATTCATTTAATAAGATCTTGCCACGTGAATTACGTGAAGAAAACCAACCCTGGTTCCCTGCCCCTTGCTGCCTTCCGGTTCCGCCCTGCCTACTGGTGCCCTGCCTACTGGCACCAAAAAATTTCTCATGGCCCAGGTTTCGATCGTTGGGTTTTCCTTTTACCTTTTTATCAATTTTACGTAATGTTTCCTCTTTATTTGCGCTGGGCCCGTATATATAGTTCAGCCCTTTAAAGGGTTCGATAGAGAGTACAACAAATTGCGCACCCGGTTCTGAGCTGGTAACAATTTTTTGGGCAATCTCCTTTGAGCGTTTGGTGCAGGTTATAGCAGACATAGCCACATCAAACAACAGGAAAATAGTATTATTTTTCAATACCGGGAGAGGTTGGGTTTCTTTTTTTTGTACTTCTGGCGGCTGCCCGGGACCACTCCCTGTTTGCTGAGATGCGATAAACGCGCGTTTGTAGAAGGTAAAGGTCTCAATCCTCCGGTTATTCAACCATACTTCAATATCTGTTTTTTTAAGGTCAATAATAGGATTACCATCCTTATCCACGGCAAATATGGGAGCCTGCCACCAATTGACCTCCACACTCTCAACAATGGGTTTATGTCCGGGTTGCTCTTGCGAATAGCCAACGATTGAAAAAACAACAGCCGTGATTATTGCAGTCAGCAATAATAAAACTTTTTTCATTTCATCTCCTGGAAGATTTTTTATTAATTAAACCTCTCTTTTTAATACGGAAGGAATACTTAATTATGGACCGGTTTGTTTTAAAAAAAAGACAGGCAAAAAAATGGAAAAAAATTTCTATTGACACTATTTTTAAATCATATTACAATTTATAAGAAAGAAGGATACACAGATGGCACAGTCACCAGGAAAAATTATTGATCTGCCGGAGCTGCGCAATAAAAAGAGGGTCTTTGTCGATCGAGCGGATGCCGGTGAAGTTTTAGCTGATATGCTGAAGGATTATCAACATTCTTCCGCCCTGATCATGGCCATCCCTGCCGGGGGTGTTCCTGTGGCCCTGAGCATGGCCCAGCAGTTAGACCTTGCCGTGTCTGTGGCAGTGGTCAGTAAAATTACTTTACCCTGGAACACCGAAGCAGGTTACGGTGCCGTGGCGTTTGATGGCACGGTTCGCTTAAATGACTCATTACTGCCCCGTTTGGGATTAACTCGTGAACAAATTGATCAGGGAATTCATCACACCCGCCAGAAGGTTCAACACCGGGTGGACCGGTTCTCTCAAAAGCTGCCATTCCCAAATTTAAAAAATAAGCACGTTTTTTTAGTGGATGATGGATTGGCATCCGGGTTTACCCTGTTGACTGCCGTGGAAGCGATGAAAAAGGCAGGAGTTGGCACACTAAATATTGCTGTCCCTACCGGACACCTGGAATCGCTCCACCGAGTCTCTGAGCAGGTGAATGCCATTTACTGTCCCAATACCAGGAAAGGTTTTATCTTTGCTGTGGCCGATGCCTATGAAAGATGGTCAGATATCAGGGAAGAGGAACTGTTTGAGATGATCAACGGACTGGGAAGCAGCATTACTTGATAATCAAAAGTTTTTGCGGGGTGCAGATGCGTCACGGCAGTTTTTTCAAAAAGCGCCCCTGCCCGCCGGAGGCAAA
>CP070627.1:5765757-5773608 GCA_020355945.1 Candidatus Aminicenantota bacterium
ATACCTCCGGTTCAACAGGGAAACCCAAAGGGGTAATGGTGGAACATCGAAACCTCACCGCATATTTACATGCCTTTGAACAGGAGTTTGAAATCTTGCCCACGGACACCGTGATCCAGCAGGCTTCCTATTCCTTTGATGCCTTTGCAGAAGAAGTCTATCCTGTACTGGTAAAGGGAGGAAAAATTGCTATTCTCGGTAATGAAGAAGTCAAGGATATGGCGTTGTTGACCGATTTTATATTGAGACACCGGGTGACTATCATTGATTGTTCTCCTCTATTATTGAACCAGTTGAATCAATTGGATTTCAAAAGTAATATCCGTATATTCATCAGCGGCGGCGATGTATTAAAAGGGGAATATATAGACAATCTTATAAAAAAAGGAACGGTTTATAATACTTATGGTCCCACAGAGACCACCATATGTGCCAGCTATTATAAATGTTCGGGTGTTGTGCAGCATGGTGTTCCCATCGGTAAACCCATTGGCAACTATTGCATTTATATTTTAAATCATCACAATCGATTATTGCCCATTGGTATACCGGGAGAATTATGTATATCCGGCAATGGGGTAAGCAGGGGCTATTTGAACCAACCGCAATTAACTGCAGAAAAGTTTCTCCATGTTTTTTATATCTCCTATAGGTCCCATAGGTCCTATATTTACCAAACCGGTGACCTGGCCCGGTGGTTGGCGGATGGAAATATAGAGTATCTCGGTCGAATCGACCAGCAGGTCAAAATCAGAGGATATCGAATTGAACTCCAGGAGATCGAACATCACCTGATAACCCATGATGATATAAAAGAAGCAGTGGTTATAAATAAGGAAGAAAAAAATGAAAATAAATACCTCTGCGCATATCTCGTTTCCACAGAAGGAAAAAAGAATCGCGAATTTACGTTTACTGTGGCTGAATTAAGGAAATATTTATCCGGAAAATTACCCGATTATATGATACCAACTCATTTTATCGAGATTAATGAAATCCCATTAACCCCCAATGGAAAGATCAATGTGAAAGCACTTTATGAGTATCATCCCGGGGGGAATATTGAAACCGGCACCCCATATGTCGCTCCCACAAATGAAGTAGAGAAGAAGCTGGTACGCATATTTGAAGAGAATCTAATAAAAAACCGAATCGGTATCCATGACAATTTTTTTGAGCTGGGAGGTGATTCGGTTAAAGGAATTACGTTGGTTAATCGATTCAAAGAGATTTTAGGTGAAATTGTTCACATTACAGTAATATTTGATTCACCCACCGTGGCTGAACTGGCGGTTTACTTTAAAAAACATTATCCCCACGGTTATGCCAGCATGATGGGTAAAGAAAGCAAAACCGTTGGTGATATTAAAACCGATGAAAAGGAAACATTTGTCACGGTAGAAAGGATTGCAGAGGTACGGAGAATGCTGCCGGTGTGGTCAGTGCCGGATGAGATTGAGCATCCCAGGAACCCAAGGGCAGTATTTGTTTTATCACCTCCGCGCACTGGTTCCACGCTGCTGCGCGTCATGCTGGCAGGTCACCCCCGCTTGTTTGCACCACCGGAGTTGAATTTGTTACCCTATGCCACACTCCAGGAGAGAAAAAATAGCCTTACTGGCGCGGCTGCTTCTCACCTCCAGGGCACCCTTCGCGCCATCATGCAAATTAAAAACTGCAGCCTCCAACAGGCCGAAGAGATCATGCAGCAAGGTGAAGAACAGGGCATGACTGTTAAACAATTCTATTGCCTGATGCAAGAATGGCTTAACCAACAAAACCAAATTCTCGTGGAAAAATCCCCTGGTAATTCTATCAGTCTTAATATTCTTAAACGCACCGAACTCTATTTCCAGGCCCCCCTGTATATCCACCTGGTGCGTCACCCTTACGGCATGATCCGTTCGTATGTGGAAGCGAAACTGGATTTGCTCATGGGAGAGCAATTGATAGAAAGGCTTTCCTGTTCCCGGCGGGAACTGGCTGAATTGACCTGGACCATCAGTGTCCAAAATATTTTGGCCTTTTTAAAGGACATCCCCCCGGAGCGTCAAATGGTGGTCAAATTCGAAAACCTGGTAAACAATCCGGAGGACATTGCCCGGGAAATTTGCCGGTTTTTAAACCTGGAATTTCACCCGGGAATGCTGGAACCCTACCAGGAGAAAAAAAAGCGAATGACCGATGGGGTGTATGCTCAAGGCATTATGCTGGGTGACATGAAGTTTCATCAACATCATGCCATTAATGCCGCAGTGGCACATGCCTGGCAAAAGGAATACACGGTTGATTTCCTGGGTGAACCTACCTGGCAGATTGCCAGGGCTTTGGGGTATAAATCCATCAAAGAATTGGAAAAAGAAGACCGAATAAAGGGCGAATGGTTGAAGCGGTTTCCACTTTCTTTTTCACAGGAGCGTTTATGGCTCCTGGACCAGTTAGAAGATTTAGGAGCCACCTATAACGTGTGGATAGGTTTACGCCTCACCGGGCCCTTGCAAATTGCCATACTGGAGCGTTGTCTTAATGAAATTATTAGTCGTCATGAGGTATTACGAACCACTTTTTCACAGGAAGAGGGCCAGCCGGTGCAAGTCATAGGCCAAGCCTTTTCGATTCCACTGCCAGTAGAAGATATGCAGCAGGTCCCGAAAGAGAAGCAGCCAGAGCATCTAATGCATATGGCTGAAGAGGAGGTTGAACACCCCTTTGACCTGGAGAAGGGACCCCTGCTGCGGGTTAAACTGTTCCGGTTAGCCCCGCAAGACCATGGGTTAGTGATGACTATTCATCATATCATCTCTGATGCCTGGTCTATCAACATATTCATCCGGGAAATGGCCCAACTTTACCATGCCTACACCAGGGGCAAACCTTCACCACTGCCAGGGCTTCTCCTTCAATATGGAGACTTCGCCTCCTGGCAGCGCCAATGGTTGAGTGGAGAAGTAATGGCAACCCAGGTAAACTATTGGAAAAATAAAATTTCCGGAGCAGCAGAGGTGTTGGAACTTCCCTGTGACCATCCCCGACCACCGCTTCAAACCTTCCGGGGGCAAACCTGGAGTTTTGAAATTAACCGGCGTCTGACCCGGGAATTGAAACAATTAAGCCAGGAAACAGGAACCACCCTTTTCATGGTTTTGTTAGCCGCCTTTTCCATATTACTCTCCCGCCTCAGTGGTAAAGATGACATTGTGATTGGCACTCCTGTTGCCAATCGCGGCCGCAGGGAATTTGAGTCCTTAATTGGTTTTTTTCTTAACACACTGCTCATCCGGCTGGACCTCTCCCCTACCCCCACCTTTTTGAATTATCTCCAGGAGGTGCGGCAAGTGGCATTGGAGGCTTATGAGCACCAGGATATCCCCTTTGAAAAATTGGTGGAGGAACTAAAACCGGAACGGAACCTGAGCCACAGCCCCTTGTTCCAGGTCCTGTTTGCCCAGCAGAACGTGGAGATGGAAATACCAGGAATCCCAGGATTATCCATCACCCCATTTGAAATCAAACGAAGCACCTCAAAGTTTGATTTGAGTCTTTTCCTGGTAGGAGGGCAGAGGTTGAAGGGGATATGGGAATACAACACCGGTCTTTTTGAAGAAGATACCATCGCCCGCACAGCAGGATATTTTCAAACCCTATTAGAGGAAATCACAGCCAACCCCCAACAGGGGATTTTCCAATTGTCCCTGTTAACAGAAGAACAGCGGTGTCAATTGCTAGTGGATTGGAATAACACTGTGACAGCATATCCAAAACATAAAACCATCCATCAATTATTGGAAGAACAGGTGGAGAGAACACCAGGCCATACGGCCCTGGTGGGGCAAATAAACGCCTTTGGCGGGATGCATCTTTCTTATAGGGAATTAAATGAAAAATCCAATCAATTGGCACACCGGTTGATAGAAAAAGGTGTTCAACCTGATACCCTGGTGGGCATCATGGCGGAACCATCAATAGAGACTATCATGGGTATCCTGGGAATATTGACAGCCGGTGGGGCCTATCTGCCCATTGACCCCGATTACCCGGGACAACGAATTGAATACATACTGGCAGACAGTAATGCAAACGGACTGGTCACAACCGGCAATTTATGGGAAGATAGGAAGTTAGGAAATTGGGAAGGCGAGAAGATTTTTCTTGAGAGGGGGCGGGGTGTGTCCGACCCCGCAGCCCCGTTCTCCAACCTGCAAACCGCAGCGAGTCCTTCCAACCTGGCTTACATCATCTATACCTCCGGCTCCACCGGCAAACCCAAAGGGGTCATGGTGGAGCATGGTTCGGCAGTCAATGTGTTATCCGCTCTTTTTAATATGTACCCCCTATTGGAAACCGATGCTTATTTATTAAAAACTTCATTGGTTTTCGACGTCTCGGTCACGGAGTTATTCGGTTGGTTTTGGGGGGGCGGGCGGTTAGTAATAGTGGGAAAAGATGAACGCAAAGACCCCTGGAAGATCATCGACACCATCGAGACCTCAAAGGTTACCCATATCAATTTTGTACCGTCCCTGTTTCATGCCTTTGCGGAAGCATTGGCTTCTCAAACTACCAGGAAATTATCAAGTCTTAAATATATATTTTTAGCAGGCGAAGTCCTTTTACCGGAATTGGTAAAAAAATTCAGACAATTCAACACCCACATTAGCCTGGAAAATTTATACGGCCCCACCGAAGGCACTGTCTATGCTTCCGGCTATTCATTGGCCCAATGGCACGGCAGCAGGAATATTCCCATTGGCAAACCCCTGCAGAATACAGCCCTTTATATCCTGGACAGGAACCTTGGTCCGGTCCCGGTGGGAGTTACCGGTGAATTATGTATTGCCGGTCACGGTGTTGCCAGGGGTTATTTAAACAACCCGGAACTGACCGCGAAACGATTTATTGAGCCACAAAGATACACAAAGATACACGAAGAAGAAAGTAAACTTAAAAATGATCCCCTTAAACAAAAGTTTTTGCAGGGGGGTCCAGGGGGGGCAGTTTTTTCAAAAAGCGCCCCCCCTGGTCGCCGAAGGCAAAATATCTACCGAACCGGTGACCTGGCGCGCTGGCTGCCGGATGGTAATATCGAATTTCTCGGTCGAATCGATCATCAAGTAAAAATCAGGGGATTCAGAGTAGAATTGGCAGAAATCGAAAACTGTCTGTTAAATCATCCGGAAATTCAAGAAGTGGTAGTGGCACTGAGGACCAGTAAAACTGACACTAAAGATAAATATTTGTGCGCTTATATTGTTACTCATAATGAACTTGACCCATTAAAACTAAGAGAATATCTATCCAATCGCTTGCCAGAGTATATGATCCCTGCTTATTTTGAAAGGCTTGAAGCGTTACCTTTAAGCCCCAGCGGTAAGATCCAGCGTCAAGCCTTACCAGCACCCGGAAGAGTTCGCAGAGGGGATGATTATACAGGACCCCGCAATGAAATCGAAAAAAAATTGGCGGAAATATGGTCAGAGGTCTTAGGTTTAAGAAGGATCGGCATTGATGGCAATTTTTTTGAACTGGGCGGGCATTCGTTAAAGGGAACAATTATGATATCGAAACTCCAGCCGGAATTTAACATCCGGTTACCATTAGCCCAACTGTTTAAAAGCCCCACCATAAGGAAATTATCGCAATACATAAAAAAACAAGTAGAAGATAAATACATACCCATCGAAGCAGTAGAAGAGAAGGAGTATTATATATTATCATCTGCACAGAAACGCTTATACATCCTAAATCAGGTGGAGTTTGCCAGCACCAGTTACAATATACCTGCCGTATACCAATTGGAAAAAGAACCGGATAGGAAGCGATTAGAGGATGCTTTTCGACAGGTAATCCAGAGG
Source organism: Candidatus Aminicenantota bacterium (assembly GCA_020355945.1). Next base: position 5,771,610 of record CP070627.1, read on the forward strand.
CATGAAAGTTTTCGCACCTCTTTTATCACAGTAAATGACGAACCGGTCCAGAAGATACAGGATGAAGTGGAATTTGAAATTGAATATTTTAATTTAGCCACAGAGAACACAGAGGGGACAAGGGGGCTTGCCCCCTTGTTTAAACCCGAAAAGAATTTCATCCACCCCTTTGCTTTATCCCGGGCCCCTCTCCTGCGGACGGGCATCATCAATACAGTAGAAAACAAAACCCTCCTGCTGGTAGACATGCATCATATCATCTCCGACGGCACTTCCATGGAGATATTTCAAAAGGAATTGATCGCACTTTATCAAAAAAGACAGTTATCTCCATTAAATATTCAATACAAAGATTATGCCCGCTGGGAAAGCAAAAAAAACCAAAAAGAAAAAATAAAAAAACAAAAAGCTTATTGGTTGAAAGATTTTGAAGAAGAAATCCCGGTATTAAATCTAGCCATGGATTATGCCAGACCCACTATACAAAGCTTTGAAGGAGATGGTCTCCATTTTAAAGTGGGAAAAAAAGAAACAAAAGCCTTAAATCAATTGGCAGCAGAACAAAACGCCACTCTCTTCATGGTTCTGACTGCCATATTCAATATCCTCTTAGCAAAATTAAGTGGCCAGGAGGATATTGTAGTAGGGACACCAGTGGCGGGGCGCCGGCACCCGGATTTAAACCATATCATCGGTATGTTTGTCAATACCCTGGCATTAAAAAACTATCCCTCCGGCAATAAAAAATTTAACCATTTCTTAAAAGAACTTAAAAATAAAACCTTAGAAGCCTTTGAAAACCAGGAATACCCCTTTGAAGAATTGGTAGAACAGTTACCATTAAAACGGGATACCAGCCGAAATCCATTATTTGATATGATGTTTGCGCTGCAAAATATAGAAATTGCAGCAGGGGAAAAACAGCCAGAAAATGTGGAAAATTCAGAAATAAAGATAACCCCCTATGAATTCAATATGAAAATATCGAAATTTGATCTCACTCTCATTGCCAGGGAAACACATGAAGGGCTGTCATGTTATATGGAATATTGTAATAAACTTTTTAAACAAGAAACCATCCAACGATTTACCAGGTATTTTAAGACAATTGCATTTCTTATTACAGTCCACCCTGAAATGAAAATATCGGAGATAGAAATCATATCTGAGGAAGAAAAAAAAGAGATATTGTATGATTTCAATGATACGGAAGTGGAATATCCCGGAGATAAAACCATCCAGGAGTTATTTACCGCCCAGGTGGAGCAAATCCCGGATAACATTGCTGTAGTGGGAGCCCACCAATTACACCAAAAGGAGACAAGGGGGCTTGCCCCCTTGAATATTACTTACAAGGAACTAAACAAACAATCCCACCAATTGGCGCGGCTTTTAATAAAAAAAGGTGTCCACCCTGACACCATTGTAGGCATCATGGTAGAACCCTCCATCGAGATGGTGGTAGGAATATTAGGAATATTAAAGGCAGGTGGTGCTTATTTGCCCATAGACCCGGAATACCCTGGAGAGCGGATTACCTATATGCTGGCCGAAAGCAAAACCAACCTACTGCTCACCACACGCAGTGCGGCCACGCTGGCTGGACCAGGTGAGAAAGTGCAGCAGTGGCAAGGTGAAAAAATTTTCCTCGAAGACTTCCAGGTTCCCCATTCGGCCCATTCGTCCTATTCGTCCTATTCGTCCTATTTATCCAGGGATCTCGCCTACATCATCTACACCTCAGGCACCACCGGAAAACCAAAAGGTGTAATGGTCCAACATTTCAACGTTGTCAGACTGGTAAAAAACACCAATTATATCCAATTCAAAGAAGGGGATCGCATATTGCAAACCGGCGCACTGGAATTTGACGCCTCCACATTTGAAATCTGGGGAAGTTTGTTGAATGGACTCCAATTATCCCTGGTCAAAAACGAAATCATACTATCACCGGGAAAACTAAAACACACCATTGAAAGAAATAGAATCACCACCATAT
>CP070627.1:5773708-5779242 GCA_020355945.1 Candidatus Aminicenantota bacterium
GTTGAGGTTAAGGTTGAGGAGAAAAAAAACTGCTTGAAATTACCTGTTTTTCCAGAATAATACGTAAAATTCCTGGAGTTTTCCGTTTCCTCTAACCTCAGCCTTAACCTTAACCTGGAAATTCTCAAAATTAGAATTCCTGGAACCTCGCCATAAAGTCCTGAAATAACAAATATAAACTCTTTCAAGCTCTAATACTTTGAAAAGAGAGAAATTGGCCTGTCCTGTTTTTTTTCAGCCACAGAGGACAAAGAGGAGGCTTTTTCTTTCTTCTCGGCAATGATTTCTTCTTGAATATTTTTCGGCAGGGGTTCGTATTTGAGGAATTCCAAAGAGTAATTGGCCCGGCCGCTGGACAGGGTGCGCAGCACGGATGCATACCCGAACATCTCCATTAATGGAATTTTACCGGCAAGTTTCTGGGAACCTTTACGATAGCGCCGCATATTGTCAATATGCCCTCGCCTGCGGTTAATATCGCCAATAATATCCCCGATGTATTCATCCGGGGTATTGATTTCAATTTTCATCACCGGTTCCAATAGTTGGGCACATCCTGGTTTGATTGCTTGTTTTAAGGCCAGTTCCGTACAGGTGCGAAAGGCCATTTCACTGGAATCCACCGCGTGGAAACTGCCGTCAATTAACGTGAATTTGACATCTACCATGGGATACTCTGCCAACAGGCCTTTTTCCATGATGCGGCGAAATCCTTTTTCCACTGCCGGGATAAACTCTTTGGGAATATTCCCTCCTTTGATATAGTCGACAAATTCAATTCCTTTCCCCGTATTGGGTTCTAGCCTGAATAGGATATGGGCATACTGTCCATGACCGCCGGTTTGTTTTTTAAATTTATATTCATGGCGGATTTCACAGGTAAGGGTTTCACGAAATGCTACGGCTGGTTTTCCTACTTCTACATTCACTTTATGTTCGGTTTTTAAACGATCCACTATCACATCCAGGTGAAGCTCTCCCATCCCGGAAATCACGGTTTCTTCGGTCTCGTTGTCATAACGTATTTTAAAGGAGGGGTCTTCCAACGCCATTTTATTTAGAGCAATTCCCAGACGATCCCGTTCTTTCAAGGTGGCAGGAGCAATTTTCATGTCCATCACAGTATCCGGGTAATGAATATTCTCCAGCAGGAGGGGATTACTTTCGTCGCACAGGGTATCACCGGTGGTAGTGATTTTCAGACCGATCAGGGCGCCAATATCCCCGGCACGCAGTACATTGACTTCCTTACGTTCATTGGCATGAATTCGCATAATCCTGCCGATGCGTTCTTTTTTTTCTTTAGTGGAATTGTATACATAAGTACCGGAATGCAGGTCCCCGGAATAAACCCGGATAAAGGTTTGCTGGCCCACGTAGTTATCATTGATAATTTTAAAGGCCAGTGCGGAAAAGGGTCGTTTCCATGAGGGTTTCCTGGAGATAGTGGTTTTCGGATCGTTTATATCGTATCCCAGTACAATGCCGCGGTCAATGGGAGAAGGAAGATAATCCACCACGGCATCCAGCAGTTTTCGTACGCCTTTGTTTTTAAAGGCGGAACCGCAAAATACCGGGGTGATTAGCAAACGCAGCACTGCATGCCTGGCAGCTTGCTTGATATCACCTGTGGTAATCTCTTCTTCATTTAGATATTTTTCCATTAAGTTTTCATCAAAATCTGCCAGTTTTTCAACCAGTTTTTCGTGATATATTTGTGCCTGGTCTTTTAATTCCCCGGGGATTTCAGATACGATGATTTTCAGGTCATCATAGGTGACAGCGGTCATATCTACCAGGTCGATGATGCCCTGGAAATTTTCTTCGCTGCCGATGGGTAATTGGAAGGGGACGGCATTGGCGCCCAGCATATCGTTCATCATATCGACTGTTTGCAGCAGGTGGGCCCCGGGGCGGTCCATTTTATTAACAAAAGCGATCCTGGGGACTTTGTAGCGGTCAGCCTGGTGCCACACGGTTTCGCTTTGGGGTTCTACGCCGCCCACTGCGCAAAAGACCGTGACAATGCCGTCCAGGACTCTTAATGATCGTTCCACTTCCAGGGTGAAATCGATATGACCGGGTGTATCAATAATATTAATCTGGTGGTTGTTCCATGTGGTGGTAATGGCGGCGGAGGAAATGGTAATTCCTCGTTCTTGTTCTTGTTTCATGAAGTCCATGACAGCCTGGCCGTCGTGGACTTCTCCCATTTTACGGGTAACGCCGGAAAAGAAGAGGATGCGTTCGGTGGTGGTGGTTTTACCGGCATCGATATGGGCTGCGATGCCGATATTTCTAATTTTTTGTATCACGTTTTGTTCCATTTTTCACAGTTCCTTTTGGGTAAGGTGTATGGTTTCCTCTATCCAAATGATTGTCTTCAGTTTGACCCGCGGATTATATCATTTTAATTTCCATTTGGCAAGCCCGCGGTCGGCCTAGATTCACCATCTATTTTTTAAAGCCGCGAAGACACGCGAAGGAACGCGAAGAAAAAGATAACCAAAACCTCCATTAGTGAGAAGTTTTTGGGAGTCCAGAACCCTTTTCTCAAAAAGGGTTTTGGCTGCCGGAGGCACAATGCTTAATACTCTTCAAGATTAAATAAAGCGCTGAAATAATGCGAATGGGCAATTTTTAAAATTCTATAAATCTGTTTCCATTATTGCCCATTCGTGCTACGCGAGGTACTGCAGGGAGAGTGACGTGATCCAGGAACGAAGTGCTGTAAAGTACTGCCGTTCGGCATAAAGTACTGAAATAATAAAGTCCTTTGAATTACTATAAAATCCACAGGATCAATTGAATTATTCCTACGATAAGACCTACGATAACAGCAATCCCGGCAATGATGCCCCAGAATGTTTTATACCACTTTTTTTTCTCTTTTTTCGGTTGAATCTCAAATTTGTTTTTGTCTGCTTTTACGACTTCCATTTGCTCCTGGTCCACATGTAAATCCTCACTCATATTGCCTTCTTTTGAAGAGTTTAATCGCCGCACAGCTTCGGGCGAATGTTTCAACACACAAAGCGAATGAAGTGGTTCGCTCATCTGCTCTATATCCTCTCTAAATTTAAATTTCCTTTTCATTATACCCGATTAACAACATTTTTTCAAAGGGGGCGGCGCCCCCAGCCCAAAAAGGCCCGGATTTTGGTGCCAGGCAAAGTTTTGAGGCAAAATTTTTGGCAAACCGTTAGGGTTTTCTTGGGCTGCGGGCGCCGCCCGCCTTGACATCAGTAAATTTCTAAGTTATAATTAGAATATGACTGGTCTTAAACGAAACCTTGAAGATAAACTTAATAAACTGCTGACCTTCTTTCCCGCGGTGACTATCCTGGGAGTAAGACAGGGAGGAAAAACCACCCTGGCAAAGATGATCAGGCCCCAATGGAAATATTTTGACCTGGAAAAAGGCAGCGACTACGATCGAATGACCAATGATGTTGATTTCTTTTTCAGGGAAAATCCCGAACACTTGATCATTGACGAGATCCAACAAGCTCCCCAACTTTTTCAAGAACTGCGGGGGATTATTGACAGGGACCGGGAGAAAAAAGGTCGCTTTATCCTTACCGGTTCCAGTTCCTTTGAACTGGTGAAAAATATATCAGACAGCCTGGCCGGCCGTGTGGGGATCGTGGAATTGGGCACGTTAAAACTCAATGAATTTGCCGCGAAACCCCTGTCACCATTTTATAAAATTTTTGATAACCCGCTGTCATTAAATACTTTAGAATTTTTGAAAGATTTACAGCCGCAGGTTTCGCATGAACAGGTTACAAACTTTTTTTTAAAAGGCGGTTACCCGGAACCAGCCGTTATCAATGATGATGAATTTCACTTTAGTTGGATGGAGAACTATTATAAGACATATATTGAAAGAGATATCAGGAAATTATTCCCTAAGCTTGATATTGTCAAATACAGACGATTTATAGCCATGCTGTCCTCCCTTTCGGGGACCATCATCAATCGATCCGAAGTGGGCCGGTCCCTGGATACCTCGGAAGTTACCGTGAAAGAATACCTGGATATTGCTCATGGGACCTATGTGTGGCGGAATATACCCAGCTATGAAAAGAGTGTGATTAAATCTATCCTAAAAATGCCCAAAGGCATTCTTAGAGATTCGGGGCTCTCACACTTTCTCCAGAGAATTCGCGATAAAGAACAATTAAATGCCTATCCCCGTGTAGGTAACAGTTTTGAAGCGTTTATCACAGGAGAAATAATTAAAGGGCTGGAAGCAAAGATGCTGACAGGATGGGAATATTATTACTACAGGACACGCAATGGAGCTGAAATCGATTTAATCCTGGATGGTGATTTTGGTGTCCTGCCTATTGAAATCAAATATGGACTTAAAACCGATAAAAACCAGATAACTTCTCTTAGAAAATTTATTAAAGATAATAACCTGCCCTTTGGTATTGTCATCAATAACAGCGAAGAAGTAACCATGCTGGCTGAAGGGATAATTCAAATACCTGCAGGATTAGTATAATTTCCTGCCTCATGGTTGTAAACCGATTCCTCCTCCACCCCGTCTAAGGGATCTTAAAACGAAATAAAAAGGAGGAATAACATGAAAACATTTCAACATCAGGTGTTTAAAAAATTAAGAATTGGCCTGGTAATGGTTATTGTATTCGGTCTCATGGGACTCGGAGTCTTTACTTTCGGTGAAGAAAAAGCCAAAGATGAAGAAACCGAACTGAAAGAAGCAGCCTTGAATGCCCTACTAATGATGAATGGAGAAAAAGCAATCCCTATTTTGGAAAAAATTCTCAAGCAAAAAGATAATCCTAAATTAAGGGAAAAAGCGGTATTTATTCTCAGCCAAAAAAGCAAGGAAAAAGCAATCCCCATCATTATCCGGGTAGCTAAAACCGATCCTGACATGGAGGTCAGGGAAAAAGCCATCTTCTGGTTGGGACAAATCAGGGACGAGAAAGCCTTTAACGCCTTAATGGATATTTATAACACCACTAAAGAACAAAGTTTAAGGGAGAAGCTGATTTTCTCAATTTCACAGCACAGGAGTGAAAAAGCCTTTCAAAAACTGGTGGAAATCGCTCAAAAAGACCCTGATGAAGAAACCAGGGGAAAAGCAATTTTCTGGATCAGCCAATCAGGAAACAAAGGAGCAGCCGACATATTACAAAAAATCGCGCTGGGAGACCCCGACAAAAATATCCGGGAAAAAGCCCTGTTTGCTCTTTCTCAACTGCCTGGGCATGCCGGAGTACCATATTTAATCAAAATAGCCAAAACCCACAAAGACATGAATACCAGGAAAAAAGCCGTATTCTGGCTGGGACAGTCCAATCATCCTGATGCCATAAAAGTATTGGAAGAGATCGCCCATGGAAAATAAAAAATTATTCCCGATATTTTTGGTTTTGTGTTTTTGGTTTTCGGGTCTCTTCATCCAGGGCCAGTCCACCCCGGTTACCCATGCCCCCCCATCCCTGGCATCTTTAGATGCCGGGTGGGACTGGGGTGTCAAAGCGTCCACCCGGTTA
>CP070627.1:5779342-5789992 GCA_020355945.1 Candidatus Aminicenantota bacterium
CGCATTGAATTGGGAGAAATAGAGAGTCGCTTACTGAGTCACCCGGAGGTCAAGGAAGCAGTGGTCCTGGCTATTTCCGGCCAGATCTCTACAACTCAAGAAGATGGTGACGGGTATCTTTGTGCTTATATTGTTCCTGACGGGGCCTTTGGCAGCGGTACCTCACCCATAAGCACCCCGGGCGCTCCTGTCTTAAAAGAACATTTATCCCATTTTCTGCCGGATTACATGATCCCTTCCTATTTCATGGAAATAGAGAAAATACCTCTGAACCCCAATGGGAAAATCGATCGAAAGGCCTTACCTGTCCCGGTGTTCCAAAGAGAGGACCGCTGTACCCCTCCCCGGGACACCATTGAACTGGAATTGGTAAAGATATGGAGCGAGGTATTAGGTAGAAACGCATCACATGCGTCTCAATTGCGCACATCTCCAGGAATCGATCATAATTTCTTTGAGTTAGGCGGACATTCATTAAATGCCACGATTATGGTAGCAAAAATACACAAAGCATTGGATGTTAAAGTCCCCCTGGGAGAGGTATTTATCAGACCCACCATTCGAGAATTGGGGGAGTATATAAAAAATACGATAACAGATAGGTATACCTCCATCGAACCCGTGGAAAAGAAAGAGTACTATATTCTATCCCCTGCCCAGAAGCGGTTGTATATCTTACAACAACTGGACCAATCCGGTACGGTTTACAACATGCCGGAAGTTATTCCCCTCCCGGGAGAACCCGATATTGTGAAATTGGAGGAGACTTTCAAGAAATTGATCCGCAGGCACGAAAGTTTACGAACCTCTTTTCATATGGTTTCGGAACAACCGGTTCAAAAAATCCACCATCATGTGGAATTTAAGATAGAGTCTTATTTAGCCACAGAGGACACAGAGAACACAGAGGGGGAACCCGCCGCACCTATTATAAGTAATTTCATACGTCCTTTTGATTTAACCCGGGCACCGCTGCTGCGAATAGGTTTACTGGAAACCCCGGGTCAGCAGCATCTCCTGTTGGTGGATATGCATCATATCATATCCGATGGTATTTCGCACGGGATATTGATGGGGGATTTTACGGCGCTCTATCAAGGTGAACGATTGCCGCGGCTGCGAATCCAATACAAAGACTTTTCTCAATGGCTCAACCACCCGCGGCAAAAAGAGAAGTTAAAAAAACAAGAAGCTTATTGGCTCAGCCAGTTTGAAGGAGAAATCCCTGTCCTGGACCTCCCTACAGACTTTCCCAGACCGGCTATCCAGAGTTTTGCCGGCCATACATTGAATTTCCATCTGGACCAGGTACAAACAGGGGCCTTAAAAACAACAGCCTTTGAAAATGGCGCCAGCCTCTTCATGGTATTGTCCACTCTTATCCATATTTTACTGGCCAAACTCAGCAGCCAGGAAGACATTGTGATTGGAACTCCCGTGGCCGGACGCCGGCATGCGGAACTGGATAATATCATGGGAATGTTTGTTAACACCCTGGCACTGCGGAATTATCCCATCAATGAGAAATCCTTTATTGAATTTCTCACCGATGTTAAAGCACGCACATTAGAAGCCTTTGAAAACCAGGAATACCCCTTTGAAGAGTTAGTGGAAAAGGTTGAGGTCAACCGGGATGTCAGCCGGAACCCGTTATTTGATGTTATGTTTGCATTAAATGTGCTCGAACCATCGGACTCCCCGGGTCCCGATGAAAATAAACCCACGGAAACAGACAGCGGCAAGGCTTTTGAAACCGACAGCACAGCCAAATTTGACCTGACAATAGTTGCCGCTGATGCCGGCAATCAATTATCCTTCTCTCTTCAATACTGCACCGAACTATTCAACCGGGAAACCATCCAGCGGTTCATCCGTTATTTTAGTCAAATAACCGCCGATATCCTTGAGAATAAAAACAAACCCATTGGCCACCTGGAAATCATAACCCCGGCAGAGAAGCGGGAAATCCTGGATGTTTTTAACAAAACAGCGGCTGATTATCCTCGCCATAAAACCATCTGCCAATTATTCACAGACCAGGTGAAATGCACTCCCCACCATGTGGCCCTGGTAGCACAAATTAAAAATCACAAATCACAAATTACAAACAAAAGTGTTTCCATCTCATACAAGGAATTAAATCAAAGGTCCAATCAATTGGCCGGCTACTTACGCAAACAGGGGGGCAAGGAATTGATAGGCATCATGCTAGAAAGAACCCCGGAAATGATGGTGGGCATCCTGGGAATCCTAAAGGCTGGCTGCGGTTATGTACCCCTGAATCCCAAGGCCCCGGGAACCAGGATTTTATACATGCTGGATGAATGCAGTGTAAACCTATTGGTAACCACACGCACTCTATCCGAAACATTTGACGCTGCAAAAGAAATGGTATACCTGGAAGAGTTTGGACAATCAGCGCCAGAAGGCCCTGGTGGCCCCGATGAAGAAAAACTCGCTGTTGATTTAGGTTCGTCCCTGGAGCCCTCAAATCTCGCCTACGTGATATTCACCTCCGGTTCCACAGGCAATCCCAAGGGGGTGCCGATTACCCATTCCAACCTCTCCCCCCTGCTGCACTGGGGATATAGAGACCTGGGCATCGACTCCACAGACCGTACCCTGCAAAACCTATCTTACTATTTTGATTGGTCTGTATGGGAAATTTTTATTACCCTCACCACAGGGGCCAGCCTGTATATGGTCCCGGATGAAATCCTGCTCAACCCTGCAGAAAGTATTGGTTTTATGCGCAAACATGGAATTACCGTGCTTCATGCCACCCCTACCCAGTATAGCTATATTGCCAATGTGGGTGAACGATTGGAAACTTTAAAATACCTGTTTATTGGTGCGGAAAAGTTGAGCTATGACCTGTTGGAACGAAGTTTTAAAACCGTGAATGAGAATTGCCGCGTCTTCAATATGTATGGCCCCACCGAGTGTACTATTATTGCCTCTGTCCTTGAAATTGACCGCTCGGATGATATTCATCACCGATATGGCAACCTTTCCAGTATACCCATTGGGGTGCCGGTGGGGAACACCTATCTGTTGGTCCTGGACAAATATTCCCATCTATGCCCGGTGAATGTGGTGGGTGAGTTGTACATCGGAGGTGACGGAGTTGCATTAGGTTATCTCAACGATCCGGGAAAAACCGGCAAATCCTTTCCAAAAAACATCTACAAAACAGGAAACATCAAAGGACCTTGCTTATACAAAACCGGTGACCTGTCCCGTTGGCTGCCGGATGGAACGATAGAATTCCTGGGTAGAATAGATCATCAAATAAAAATAAGAGGATTTCGTATTGAACTGGGAGAGATAGAGACTCAATTGTTGAAGCATCCTGTTATAAAAGAAGCAGTTGTAATGGCCACGGAGGCCATATCCGCTGATAAATATTTATGCGCATATATTGTCACCAACACAAAGTTCGACTCAACGGAACTGCGAGGATATTTGTCTCTATTTTTACCTGATTACATGATCCCCGACTATTTTGTATCCCTTGAGAAGATTCCTTTGACTCCCAACGGTAAAATCGACCGCAAGGCATTACCTGAACCGGGATTAAAAAGTGAAACCCCATATGCCCCACCCCAGGATGTCACCGAGGAGAAATTGGTCCGTATATGGTCAGAAGTACTGGCAATAGAAAAAGAAAAAATCAGCATCCGGGCCAGCTTTTTCCAAATGGGAGGACATTCTCTAAAGGCTTCCATTGCCATTGCAAAGATACGCAAAGAATTTAATATAGAAATGCCCCTGAGCGAACTATTTAAAACACCTACTATCCAATCACTGGCAAAATATATTAAGATTTCAGGGATAAAAACCCCCGGAAAAATCACCATCAGTGAAAAAAACCTGGTGCTGATAAAACCGGGAAAGAGTAACCTCCATCATCTCTTCTTTTTACACGATGGCACCGGGGAGGTGGAAGGATATGTAGAATTTTGTCAACACCTGGAAGAGACCTTAGATTTTAATTGTTGGGGTATCCAGGCAGAAAAAATGAAGAATCCTGGTCCAAAAAATGTAACCATAGAGGAAATCGCCAGGAAATACATCCCCAAAATAAAAACTCTCCAACCTCAAGGCCCCTATTTTATTGTTGGATGGTCCATCGGCGGAACCATTGCCTTTGAAATCGTGAAACAATTAGAGCAGAAAAAGGAGGAAGTCGCCTTTTTGGCACTCATTGATTCGCTCTCACCTCAACAATGTGCAATAAAAAATATTCCAATGTTTTCCCTTGAATCGGAAAAGAATTTTATTAAAAAATATCTGTCAGATAGAAAATTTGAAAAAGAACTGGACCATACGGTGGATATGGAAAACATCTGGCTATTCATCATCGATTACCTGGAATCGCACCATTTTGATGTGGAAATAATAAAAAAAGCAATCGTGGAATTTGAAGCCCAGGTGGTTCCTGGTTACCATCAATTAAGTATCGCTGAATTAATTCGATACTTGAATCTAGGCAGAACATTCCATCAGGCCCGAGCAGCTTATATTCCCTCCGGCAAAGTGAAAACCACCGTCCATTTCTTCAAAGCCAGCGAATCCCAATTTAAACAACAATCCTGGAATAACTATTGCCTAAGACCAATAAAATCACATCAAATCGAGGGTAATCACTTTTCTATCATGCAAATGCCGCAGGTGATATCCTTTGCCAGGATTTTCACCAGGGTCATAAAAAAATAAAAAACTTAGCTCCGCTTCGCTCCGCCATCGGAATGATGGAAAAATTGCTATTGATTTTTGATTTGTAATTTTTTTACCTGATCACTAAACGATCTTTAAAATAGATATCTTTTGACGAGCTGCCCACCAAGATTTCAAATTCTCCCGGTTCTACTACCCATTGATCCTGTCCCGGCTCATAAAAGGCAAAGGCATCGCGGTTGAGCTTGATGGTTACTGTCTTTTTCTCCCCGGGTTGCAAAAATACCTTAGCAAAGCCTTTTAATTCTTTTTCCGGCCGGGCAACACTGCATTCCTTATCTCTCAAATAGACCTGGACCACTTCCGCACCTTTCCGTTTGCCCTTGTTTCGGATATCCACACTGACAGTAAAAAGAAAGCCGTCTTCTCCCTCCCCTACTCCTGTTGAAGGATTGATCCTTAAATTGGAGTATTCAAATTGGGAGTAGGATAAACCATGGCCAAAAGGAAACAGCGGCTCGATATGATATTTATCCAGGTAACGGTAACCCACAAAAATGCCCTCGGGATAAGGGCTTTTTAGACTTTTATCTCTATAATCTTTAAAGGCAGGAGAATCCTCGTATTTTCTAATTAAGGAAAAGGGTAATTTACCTGAAGGGTTGGTGTTTCCCACCAGTACATCGGCAATAGCGTTTCCGCCTTCCTGGCCCGGGTACCAGGCCTGGACTAGGGCTGCTGTCTTATCAATCCACGGGTTCATCAAAACCGGGCTCCCGGTGTTTAGCACCACGATGGTGTTGGGATTGGCCTCTGCCACCGCCTGTATTAATACATCTTGATTGGGAAGTTCCAACCGCCTCCTGTCATGGCCTTCGCTTTCAAACCGGTTGTGAAGACCGGCAACAATCACAGCCGCATCCGAATGCTTTGCCAGCTCTACTGCCTCAGCAAGATAGTCGTGATCCGGCAAACTCCAACCGAATATCACCACGGAAATACCACCGGCATTGAAATATTCAATTCTTAAATCACAGCGTTGACCAGCGGTTAATGGTATAGAAGCCGATTTAAACACCACCCGGTTTTTCTTCCAATTATCGATGAGCAATTGGTCGTCCAGGTACAGACGGAGACCGTGGTTATGAGCCACACCCAGTTTGTAAACCCCGGTTTTGGGAGGTAATAATTTGCCTGTCCACCGTATGGAAAACCCTCTACTATTGTTATTCTTTTGTAATGCTTCATGGGGTAGGTCATATCCCCAATTGAAATTAATTTCTTTATCTAGACGAGTGAACACTGGTTTGCCTTTCAGTTCTTTATTGTCAAAATATTCACCCCACAGGCCATTTTTCCCGGCAGAAGTGTTAGCCGGGGTCATATACTCAGGGTTCAACGGATGGACATCGCCCCTGATGGCAATTCCCAGTGCGTATTTTATTTTAATGTTATTTCCTACTGCTTTTTCCAGGCCTTGGAGCGGAGAAACCGCGTAAAAGGGTGTAACCTGGGAACTACCGCCCCCGCCGATGCGGGCATGTGCGGCATTGGGCCCTAACAGGGCAATAGATTTTATTTTATTTTTATCCAACGGCAGTACATTTCTTTCATTCTTTAATAGCACAATACTTTGTTTTGCCGCTTCCAGGGCCAGTTGTTTATGTTCTTCCCGGTGCAGCACGGTTTCATCTATCATGGGTTGTTGATCGAACAAACCTGCTTTAAATCGCACTCGCATCAGTCGGCGAATTTTATCATCGATAGCAGCTTCGCTCACTTCTCCTTTTTTTACTGCCTCCAGTAATTTTTCATTGAAGAATTTCCCGGAAGGCATTTCCAGGTCCAGGCCATAATTGGCAGCTTTCACCGTACTGTGCGTGGCCCCCCAGTCGGAAACCACGAATCCCCGGAATCCCCATTCTCCTTTTAAAATATCCACTAACAGGTGTTTGTTTTCGCTGCAGTAATCTCCCCATAATTTATTATAAGCAGCCATGACGGTCCAGGCATCGGCTTCTTTAACGGCTGCTTTAAAGGCTGGCAGGTAAATTTCTCGAAAAGCCCGTTCTTCTAAGGTGACATCCAGTTTAAATCGCTCCCATTCCTGGTTATTGCAGGCAAAGTGTTTAATGGCAGCCAGGACGTTTTGGCTTTGTATTCCTTTGACAAAGGCTACTGCCATGCGGGAAGCCAGGTAAGGGTCTTCGCCGTAGCTTTCAAAATTTCGTCCGCCCAGGGGGTGGCGTTGGATATTCACGCAGGGTCCTAGCAGGTAATTGAGTCCTTTGGATTTGGCTTCTTTAGCGATCACTGTACTGATTTGTTCTGCCAATTTTGTATTCCAGGTGGCGGCAATACCCACAGCAGCAGGGAAAGCCGTGGCCTGGCCGCGTCTTACTCCTACTGGTCCGTCTGCCATTTTTAACACTGGGATTCCCAATCGTTTGTTTTCTTTGGTTTCGAATCCCAAACCGCTTAATTGTTCGATTTTTTCTTCCAGGGTCATGCGAGCTAATAAATCTTCTACTCGTTCTTCCACCGGGAGTTTCGGATTTTTATACATTGGTAAATCCTCTTTTTGTCCGCAGGATATTAAAAGCAGCAGTGGTAAAATAGTAGTGACAAGAAAGTTGTTCTTGTAAAAATTCTTTTTGTTCATGTTTATATTTTTTTTTAATACCACAAATCGGAAAAAATAGCAATGGGTTGATCAATTCTAAATCCTTCGTCTAATTTTAGCCGCTAAGACACGCGAAGGGACGCGAAGAAAGACCGCTGATGAACATGATGACCATGATAAAAGCCCCCTCTAATAAAAAGTTTTTGGGAGTCCAGAACCCTTTTTTCAAAAAGGGTTTTGGCCGCCGGAGGCAAAGAACTTAATAATATTCAAGATTAGATAAATTACTTAAATAATGCGAATTGGCAATTTGGCTCCCGTTACCCAAGGAGAGTCATTATTTAAAAAGCCTGTCTATCAATTGAATAGCTGTATAAATAAGAGCCAATATAATACCAAGGCCCCCAATAACCGCCCAGAGGGTTTTATACCAGGGTTTCTTCTCTTTTTTAACCGGGGTGATAACCTTTTCTTCAGCATTCACTACTGGTATCATTCGCCCCGGCCTCAAATGCCCACCCAATCCCGTGTCCCCTCCATATTCTTCCTCCTCGAACCTGCGTTTCATCCGGTCTTCTTTTTTCTCATAACCTTCCAGCAGAGACGATATAGTAGTCTTTTTCCAGGTTTTCATACATTGAATTTCATCAACCTGCTTAAGTTCACCCATGCTCAGCTCATCATAATCCCATAAATAAAAGCAGCCTTGCGAACAATTACAGGGAATTTTCTTGCGGATTTCAACTTTTTTAATAGAACGGTTGATATGATCCAGGTGGTAACGAATAATCGCCATTAATTCCCGTGGTTTAGGGCCTTTTACTTTGATTTCGATGCGTTTTTCAATGGGAAGCATTTTTACAAAAGCACGGGTATTTTCCCGCCGCAAAACCACTCCTTCGCGCCAGCACAAGTGCTTACCCGGGGAACCGCTCTCCAGGTCCTGGTGAGTGCGTACAATAAAACGAGTGATCACACCAGCCGGCAAAAAATCGTAAAAATAATAAAAACGCAGGTTATCACTGTCATCCCAGTCAAAAACCGGTTCGTTTTTAGTTAAAAGTTCCGCCACTAAATGACTCTTTTTATCCGGCAGCTCATAAGCCAACTCAAATCGCTCCATTAATTTCAGCAATTGAGGGAAAACATCCACCGAGTATTTGTTCGTATCCCAGATGTTTTTCAATTCACTATGAAGCAATACCCCGCCCCGTTCCCTGACAGAAGAGGTATCAATGATTTTATATACTGCCTGGGTAGCCCATTCAGGCTTTAAAATCACCATGTCTTGCAATTCCAGTTTATCGGAAAAATGGATAATCACCCCCAGGTCATGCAGGTAATCATCCAGGATATTGGTTTGTTTTTGATCCAATCCATTTGATCGGCAAATTTCCCGGAATTCTTTATATTCAATCCAATCCCTGGTGTCTTGCTCCAGTTGTTCCCTGACCTTAAACCAGGAATCCACCCAGGGGGTTTGCATATGGGGCAGTTTCCAGGAGACCTGGCTGATAATATCTTTTAATATTGGGATACCTGTACCGTCTTTACAGTCTATTTTGTATAAACTCACGATTTGGGGGAATCTTGATTTCAGGTCTTTGAGGTTCAGTTCGTCATCCCGTTCATGGCATTTGCTCATCACTAAGATGATAGGACTGTCTTCGCCAAAAGCTTCGATGGTGTGCAGCCAATAATAGATATGTTCATAATCCTGGGATTTGCGGGCATTCCAGACCAGGATATAGACGGACCGTTTGGTGAGAAAAAATTGATGGGTAGCGTGATAGATTTCCTGGCCCCCGAAGTCCCACATATTCAGTTTGATATCTTCTTTTTCTTTTGTAGGAGCCGGGATTTCCCAGGGGAAGATATCAATGCCTTCGGTGGATTTTTCTTCCTGGAAGGTATTGTATTTCAATCGTTTAGCCAGGCAGGTTTTCCCTACATCCCCCTGCCCTACTAAGAGCAATTTAGCTTCGTTTACTTTTTGTACTTTTTTATCTTCCGGTAGTTGGCGCAGGTACTCGAAAATGGCTTCAATTCCTTTCTCGACAATCTCCGGCGGCGGCTGCTTCAGTGGATTATATTCTATGTCCAATGTTTTCAAATTTTTGAGTTGAATGATTTCACGGGGTAAATGGGTCAGTTGGTTTTTTGCCAATACCAACTCTACAAGATTTTCTAATTCCCCGATGCTTGCCGGCAGCGTGGTTAGATTATTGTTAAATAAAATTAATAGCTTCAAATTTTTCAATTTCCCGATTCCAGGGGGCAAGAGGGAAATGTTATTTATATAAAGATATAGTTTCTCTAACTTTTCTAATTGTTCGATTCCTCCCGGTAATGTGGTAATCTCATTTCTATTTAGATCTAAAATCTTTAAATTTCTTAAATCAAATAATTCTCCAGGGATACTTTTTAAGCCCAAACTTCCCAAATCCAGTTCCCTTAAACTAGCCATTGCTTTTAAAAACGACACTATTTGCGGGAGATTGGATAAGGGATTATTTCCAATACCTAATGCAGATAATTTATTTAACTGCGTGACCTCAGGTAGGGAGGTGATCTGGTTGCCATGTAACCACAACGTTTCCAGGTTCTTTAATTTTTCAATTTTTCCACTTATAGTTTTTAATTTATTAGCCCCAAATATCAGATGGGTCAAATTTTCCATTTCGAATATTGGCTGAGGTATTTGGGTAAATTTATTGCCTCTTAAGTCCAGATAACTTAACCTTTGTAATCCTGTAATTCCAGGCGGAAGTTCATGAAGTTCGTTATACCATAGATCCAATCGATTTAGATTTTTCAATTGCAAAAGGGACCGAGGAAATCGACTTAATTTTACATCTTCGATCCTTAAGGCAATCACCCGCTGCGCTTCATCGGTTTTATAAACAAGCTTATTTTTCCAATCTTTAACATTTCCTTCCTTTAAGCTTGCCCCGATTTCTTTTTCCAATGCTTTTATAATTTCCAGGTCATCCGCCATGGTGTGGTCCCTCACTTATTTGCTCCATTCTTTATTTTAAATCATATTATATCTCATTCCAGGAATTTTTTCAAATAAATTCAAAGAGCGGCAGAAATTCGAATTTTAGCCACATAGTGGCGACGAACACGGAGAAGCACTGATTAACACAGAAGGATTCAATAAAATCTTCAGGCATACTCCGATCAGTTTCAAATAAGGTCCGTTTGCTTTCCAAAAAAAGAGGACAGTCACTCATGATGCCGCGGCCTCACCCTGAAACGAATGAAAATCATGCCTTCGCTTACTCCATTCTATTGTAGATGCGTCACGGCTTGATTTATCAAGCCCGGCCCGGGCGATTCATTCA
>CP070627.1:5790092-5792456 GCA_020355945.1 Candidatus Aminicenantota bacterium
ATGAGGTCCTCCTGGCTGCATACTTTTGACAAAAAGATGGAATAGAGAGCGAGCAATATCATGAATAATGTGGCCCCTTCAGCACGGGCCAGCCGTTTTAAAGCGAGATTATCTTCATCATCTAGCTGGAAATGCAGTGTCCGGCCTTCAAAGCTCTGCACCGATGGCCTGGGAAAATCCGTGGGCAAATTTAAAACCGGCGCTTCTCCTTCAAACTGTTTTAACCAGTAGATTTCCTGTTCTTTCATACGTTCACTTTGCGCCTGTCGATTGTGCCATTGGGAATAGTCTTTGTATTGGAGCCTGAGCCCGGGCAGTCTCTTACCTGTGTACAGGCTGGTAAATTCCCTGATAAAGATCCCGGTAGAAAGCTCATCCGAAATGATATGATGCATATCCACCAACAAGAAATACTTGTCCTCCTTCCCCTCTTGAGAGTTATAGGTGCCCCGCCGGGGATGGCCGCGAAGAGCGGACGGGGTGTGTTTAACTTTAATTAAACCAACCCGCAGCAGTGGTGCACGAGACAGATCAAACGGCCGGATAAAAGAATGAATATAGCTCTTAGCTCTTAGCTCTTGGCTCTTAGGATCAGGATATTGAAACGCGCTGCTTCTTTCTTTTTTGTTTGTAATTTGTAATTTGTGATTTTTGTCATCTATCCTTTGAACCGGTTCATCATTGATTACGATAAACGATGTTCTCAAGATTTCATGTCGCCGGATCAACCGATGGAAAACCTTTTCAAACTTTTCTACATCAAGATTCCCTTGTAACTGCCATACCGAAGGCATGTTGTAGCCAATCCCCTGTTCATCCATCTGCTGCAAAACAAACAATCTTCTCTGGGCTGAAGAGAGGGGATAGTATTCTTTCTTTTCCGTCGGAGTGATGGACTCGAATTTGAATTCTTGCGCATGCTTTAGAAATTCTGCCAATCCCCGGATGGTGGGTGTTATAAATATCTCGGGGAGTGGCACTTTGGCATGCAATTCCTTTTCTATCCGTGCTGCCAATAAAGTGGCTTTTAATGAATGCCCGCCCAACTGGAAAAAATCCGCATTTGTACTGATTAACTCTCTTTCGATGCCCAGTATTCCTGACCATATTTCTACCAGCTTCTTTTCTATGTTATTGGCAGGTGCCGTATAATCCATGTCTGCTGTTATTGTCGGCTCAGGAAGGGCCTTAAGATCGATTTTCTTGTTAGGAGTCAACGGCATCCTTTCTACCTGGATAAAGTAAGAAGGTATCATATAGTCCGGGAGGAATTTGGAAAGAGCATTCTTTAGTTTCTTTTGATCAACAGCATTACCTGGAACAATATAAGCACAAAGGTATTTTTCGTGGTGGTTCCCTTTTACAGCCACCACGGCTTCTTTGATCCCCGGGTAATTGAGCAAATGATTTTCAATTTCCCCTAATTCCATCCGGTAACCCCTGATTTTCACCTGGTGGTCGATTCGGCCTAAGAATTCGACATTTCCGTCGATTAACCAGCGAGCCAGGTCACCGGTTTTGTAGATATAGGACATATAAGACATATAGGACCTATAGAACCCATTGCCTGGCATCTTTAATAAAAAGTTTTTTACAAAAAGCGCCCCCCCTGGTCGCCGGAGGCAAAAGCTTTCAGCAGTCAGTTCCGGGTTATTTAAATAACCGTTAGCCACTCCCTCACCGCCGATATATAATTCTCCCGCCGCCCTCACCGGGCACAATTTTAAATATTTATCCAATACCAACAAGCACGTGCTACCTGATGGCCTGCCAATAGGTACACTGGACAATTCTTTATATTCATCAACCCGGGAGCGATGGATTTCCAATACTGCTGAAATAATCGTGGCTTCCGTAGGTCCGTACATATTAAATATACGACAACCGGGGTTGACTGCTTCAATACTGCGTTTAACCAGGTCATAGGTCAATTTCTCTGCCCCGATGAACAAATAACGCAGTGTTTTCATTGGTTTTCCGGTGTTCACCAGGTAGCCATAATGAGTCGGTGTAATATGAAGAATTGTAAGCGCGTGGGTGTGGATAAATTCAAGGCATACCCCCGGGTTCATGATTATTTCCTGGGAAACCATGTAAAGACTCGCTCCTGTGGTCAGGGTGATAAAGATTTCCCATACCGACCAATCAAAATAATAGGAAAGGTTCTGAAGAGCGCGGTCTTTGGAGCTAATACCTAAATGGCCATACCCCCAATGGATTAACGGTGAGAAATTGGAATGAGTGATGGGTACCCCTTTGGGCTTACCACTGGAGCCCGAGGTGTAAATAATATAAGCAGTCTGCTTGGCAGGAGTATTTTGCCTTCGGCGACCAGGGGGGGCGCTTTTTGAAAAAACTGCCCCC
>CP070627.1:5792556-5800515 GCA_020355945.1 Candidatus Aminicenantota bacterium
GACCAACCGTTTTTCAGTCAATTACAAACAAAAGTATGGATGAGTGAGCCGGATTATCGATTGGGATTGGACGAAGAGTTGGTGAGTTCTTTGGAATCTTTCCATGAGGATGTTTATTTCAATACCCTGGATTATTTCCAGGGTCTGATTAAAAAAGACCCGGAGATGGAGGTAGAGGACCCTTTGATGGCACAGCGCTGGGCAGCCCCGGGAAATATTATTCCGATTATCCACGCCTCCGGTACCGGTAAAGGTCCGTTAATGGAGACGGAGGTGACCGGGCTTGAATCATTATCCCCAAAAGTTGAGATGGAGTTCCGCTATCATGAAGTAAAGGAACCGGTTAAAGTCACCAAAAAGATAGCACCTTTAAAAAAGATGAAAGTCCCCCGTCTTACATGTATTATAGTGGATAACAAAGTCCGGGCCAGGGAAGCGGTGTATACCCTGGAATTTAACAATGAAGAGGAATTGAGCGATGCAGTGGATATGCTCAGGGTATTGGAAGATTTGCAGGGGGAAAAGATATTTATAGATACCTTTTGGCATCCCGGCCTGTTAACCATCAGGTTCATTTTGATGGGTCCGGAGCGGCTGCAAAGCCAATTTGTGTTAAATATGAAAGAATCTGGCCCCGGAGATTCCGCTCAGAGTTCGGTTTTATCCGGGCCTATCACTAAAGATTACCTGGATAAAGCGCTTTCGAAGGTAATGGGTCCCGATGAAACCCTGGAGATGGCAAAACGGTTGGGGACACTGCCTGAAATCAATGATTATATTGGTGGTTATTCATACCAGGGCCGGGCCGTACCGGTATTGGAAATCGGTTTGAAACCCAAAGGAAAAATCTTAAGCAGGAGAAAAATCACCACCTACAAACCAACGGTTTTTTTACTGGGGCGTCAGCATGCCAATGAAGTTTCTTCCACCAATTATGGCTTTAATATTGCCTGGCTCCTGGCTAAGGATCCGGGTTACCGTAAATACCTGGAACAATTGAATATGGTTATCGAACCGATGGAGAATCCTGACGGCTCTGCCCTGGCAGTGGAACTTCAAAAACTAACCCCTCATCATATGCTTCATGCTGGCAGGTACAGTGCCCTGGGTACGGATATCGGTTACCACGTCAAAAAACCGGATACACTGATTACAGAAGCAAAAGTACGTAAAAAGTTGTATGACCGCTGGCAGCCGGATATCTTTTTAAACAACCATGGTTATCCTTCTCATGAATGGGTGCAGCAGTTTTCCAATTATACCCCTTACCTATTCAGGGCTTATTGGGTTCCCCGGGGGTGGTACTACTTTCATACGGGTTTAAATGGTATTGGTACGCCGCTGCATAAAGAAGCGGGAGAGCGGATCGTAAAAATAATTTCCGGGAAAATGAAGGGCGATAAAGAAGTATTTGCCGCTAACCGGAGAATATACGATCGGTATCGGCGGTGGGCGGAGCGGTGGCAGCCCCATATCCACTATCTTGAACTTTATGATGGCACCAATATTTACAAGAAACGCAGGGGAACGACCGCAGCCAGGATGTCTCCACGCCGGAAAATAACCGTTCTTGAAGCCATACCCGAAGCAATGGATGAAACCGCCCGCGATGAATGGCTGCAGTTGTCGATACGACAGGGAACTCTTTTTGTAACCGCTTTTATGGACCTGGCCCTGGAATCAAAAAAAACCATTGAACGCATCGAGGAAGAAGTTGGGGATGTGGTTCATTTACAAATCATCCGTCATCGTCCCCTCCGGGTTAATTCCCCCAAATAAAATGCCATCGAACCCGACACAGCTTAAAACATTAATTGTTCATCATAAGTGGATTCAAATATGCGCATGGACCGTGCATTGACTGCCTTGCCACTTTGCTTGTTAATATCACAAATCACCATGTCCAGGATAATATTCTCCCTGGCAACCTCAAATTTCTGGTTAATTCCAGTAAGAAATCTACGAATGACCGGGTCCCGTTTCATGCCGATAATCGAGTCTAAAGACCCGGTCATTCCTACATCCGTCTGATACGCTGTGCCTCCGGGTAAAATCCTCAGATCGGAAGTCTGGACGTGGGTATGAGTTCCTAAAACCGCACTGACCCTTCCATCCAGGTAAAACCCCATGGCCTGTTTCTCTGCGGTGGCTTCCGCATGAAAATCAACAATAATAATATCCTGCCGGACCTGGTTTAAAAATTTATCAATGCATAAAAACGGGTTATCTACCACCGGGTCCATAAATACCCGGCCCTGGAGATTGACGATCATCACTTCTGTGTTATGATTTGCTGTAAAAATGTAATACCCCTTTCCGGGAACACCTTCGGGATAATTGATGGGCCTGATGACACGCTTTTCTTTTTCTAATAAATCCAGGGCTTCCTTTTTATCCCATACATGATTGCCACTGGTAATCACATCCACACCGGCTTCAAATATTTCCCTGGCGGTTTTATGGGTAATACCTAACCCACCGGCGGAATTCTCCCCATTGGCAATGACCAGATTCGGGTGAAACTTTATTTTTATGGTGGGCAAGGACTTACCCAGGAACCTCCGTCCGTACCTTCCACTAATATCGCCAACAAAAAGAATCCGAAATAAATTTTTATTTTGCATATTCTGTGGCTCTGACCTCCCGGATTACTGTAACTTTAATCTGCCCGGGGTATTCCATTTCTTCCTGGACTTTTTTGGCAATATCTTTTGACATCAAAAAGGTTTTATTGTCATCGGTTTCATTGGAATTAACAATAACGCGCACTTCCCTTCCGGCCCGCAGGGCGTAAGCTTTTTTAACCCCTTCAAAGGATTTGCTGAGTTCTTCTAATTTTTCCAGTCGTTTGATATAGGTTTCAAAGATTTCCCTCCTGGACCCCGGTCGTGCAGCGGACATGCTGTCGGCAGCCTGGACTAACACCCCTTCAACAGAGGTAAAATCCACATCCATATGGTGTGAGGCAATGGCTTCCTGGACTCTAAGAGATTCTTTGTGCTTTCGGGCCAGTTCGACGGACAATTCAGTATGAGTACCCTCGGTTTCCCTATCGATGGATTTTCCGATATCATGGAGCAGGCCAGCGCGTCCGGCAATATTGACATTCACCCCTAACTCCCTGGCCATAAGCGCGGCAATCATGGCGACTTCTTTGGAATGTTGAAGTACATTCTGACCATAAGACGTCCGATACTGCAGTTTTCCCAGGTAGTAGTACAATTCATGGTCAATGTCTTTGACTCCCAATTCCAGGACCGCGTTTTCCCCGATTTGTCTCAAATGGTCGTCGAACCCGGCTTTAATTTTTTCAACGATTTCTTCAATGCGGGCCGGATGAATACGACCGTCATTAATCAAGGTTTCCAGGGCTTGTTTGGCGACTTCCCTCCTGATGGGATCAAAAGACGAAACAATAATGGCCTCCGGGGTGTCATCCACGATAAAATCCACCTCGGTGGCAGTTTCAAGAGCCCTGATGTTGCGACCCTCCCGGCCAATGATCCGACCCTTCATCTCATCATTTGGTAAATCAATCACTGTCACTGATGAAGAGATGATATGCTCGCTGGCGATTCGCTGTACGGCTGTAGATATGATGTCCTTTGCCAACATGGTACCCTGTTCTTTTAACTCTTCCTCGATGGCTTTTAACTTTTGGGCTGATTCCATGCGGGCTTCACTTTCATACTGTTTGATAATCATGTCCTTGGCTTCCGCTGCGGTCATACCGGCAATCTTTTCCAGCATGGCTTTTTGCTCTTCATAACCGGAGTTTAATTTCTCCTTCAATACGTTCAGTTCTTCTTCCAGGTAATGCAAATCTTTTTCTTTTCGTTTGATTTCTTTCTCTTTGTTATCCAGGTTGATGTAGCGTCGGTCAAGATTTTCCTCCCGTTGAATCAGGCGCCGCTCCATTTCATTCAATCGATTGGTTTTATTACTTTGCTTGCGGTTGTAATCATTCTTCCAATTAACAAATTCCTCTTTTAGTTCTGCAGTGAGACGCTTTTTTTTGGCTTCCAACTCATTTTTGGCCTTTTCTATCAACTCTGTTCTCAAAAAGGCAATCTTTTCATATTCACTGGCAAATATTTTTTTCTTAAACAAAAGAAAAGACATAAACCCCACAAACATTCCAATGATGGATAACGCTATATATAAAACAATATTCATTTTTTCCTCCTAAGTTACATGTTATCCCGGTTGAAAGAGGATGGGTGCCTGGTTCTCTTCCTTCCCGTCACTCATGTCACCCCCCATGTCACTGTCCAGGGGAGACAGGAGTTGATCGATTTTAGTTAACATGGTTTTTAATTGTTGGTTTTCCTTCTTTAAAGAGAAATATTCTTCAGCAATGTTAACCGCAGCCAGTAATCCCAGTTTGAATGAATCCAGGTCCCCAGCTTCACGCTTAATTCGACTAAATTTATTTTCGACAAAATCAACGATTTCTAAGAAATCTTCTGTTTTTATATTTTCCGGTACATTAAAATGCAAATGTTTTCCTAGAATTCGTACCTCGATTTCCTTTGTTTTCATTTTTGATTTCTCATTTTTTATTTTTCAATGGAATCAATCAATTCAATTAAAGTGGTCACTTTCTTTTTTATCTCCAGGCGTTCTTCGTTTTTAAGGGAAGATTCTTTTTTTGATTGTTCCAACTGCAGTTTTAGGTTTTCATTTTCTTTTTTTAGGCGTTTTAAGGTGTCCACCAGGTATTTCACCTTTTCTTCCAGTCTATTTAATTCCTCCAGTTCCATTTTTTTCTCCTTTTTATTTAAGTCTCTGGCGAAACCTCTCCCTTTGTTTTTTTCTTTCTTCGCGGCCTTGAGATTGAATGGTTCTGCGTTGGTGGTTGGTTTTTCCTGTGGTACCGGCGTTTTGTCTCTGTACTAAACGTTCTCTGTTATCTCTGTCATCTAAGATCGGATTTACATGTTCAATCTCTTTTCCTGTTCCATTTTTCATATAGAAGCTTTTACTTTTTTAACAATCTGTCCAAAGGTTTCAGGTTCTGAAACAGCAAGGTTAGAGAGAATTTTTCGATTCAATTTAATATTTGTTTTTTTCAATCCGTAAATGAAACGAGAGTAACTGATGCCATAATCCCTGACAGCCGCATTTATTCTTACGTTCCACAGTTTTCTCAGGTCTCTTTTTTTATTTCTTCTATCCCGGTAAGAATAGAGTAAAGCTCGTTCCACCGCCTCCTTTGCGGTGCGATAATTCTTTTTTTTGGCTCCAAAGAAGCCTTTAGCTAATTTCAATATTTTTTTTCGTCGTAATAATTTTTTATTTCCTCGTGTTACTCGTGCCATGGTGATATTATCCTCCCGCTGATAGGTTATTTATTGGGTAACAGCTCTCTCAGCCGTTTAAATTCCTTTTTTACCACAATTGTGGATTGTTTCAGGTTTCGTTTTCGTTTCCGGCTTTTTTTGGTCAGGATATGAGACTTATTCGCTTTCATTCGCCTGATTTTTCCACTGGCAGTGAGACGAAACCGTTTTTTTGCTCCTTTATGGGTTTTGAGCTTTGGCATTTTTATCTCCTTTATCACTTCTTTTTTTCCCGATCATGATATGGGTACTCCATTTTTCATGTTTTGCCGGCGATTCGAATTCGGCAAATTCCTCCAGGATTTTAGTGATTCGTTCTGTCATTTCGCCCAACATTTCCGGTCTTCGCTTTTGCCGTCCTCTTAACCAGATGGTGACTTTAACTTTATTGCCCTCCTCAAGAAATTCTTTTATTTTTTTTAATTTAACTTCAATATCATGTTCTCCGATGACGGGGGTAAATTTGATTTCCTTGATATGGATTTTCCGCTGCAATTTTTGGGCTTCATGAGCTTTTTTTTGCAGGGAATACAAATATTTTCCATAATCCAGCAGTCGGCATACCGGCGGGTCTGCTTTGGGTGAAATGGCCACCAGGTCAAGGTCTTTCTCCCTGGCAATGGCAAGCGCTTTGGAAGTCGGCACAATGCCTATTTGTTGTTTGTCCTCGTCAATTAACCGAACCTCTGGTGCCCGGATGTCTTCATTGATAAAATGAGGTTTTTTCCTTGGTTTGGGACTTTTAAATCTCATAATTAAACTCTTTATGAAAAATGATTGGTTTTATTTTTTCGATAAATTCTTCCAGGCTTCGTTTCCCTTGATCGCCTTTTTTATGGATGCGCAGGGAGATATTTTTATCTTTTTGTTCCTCATCGCCCAGGATAATGATATAGGGTATCTTTTGCAGTTCGGCATCCCTGATTTTCCTTCCCACACCTTCACTTCGTTCATCCAGTTCCGCCCTGAGGGAATTGATTTTCAATATTTCATAAACGTTCCTGGCGTAATCCATATTTCGCTCGGTGATGGGTATGACCATGACCTGGACAGGGGCCAGCCATACCGGGAAAAATCCACCGTAATGCTCGATCAATACGCCAAAGAATCGCTCCAATGAGCCCAGCACTGCCCGATGAATAATAATGGGCTGCCGGATTTTCCCCTGGTCATCCGAGTATTTTAAATTAAACCGCTTGGGTAAATTGAAATCCACTTGAATGGTGGTACACTGCCATGAGCGTTTTAACACATCTTTGACCTTTATATCGATCTTGGGCCCGTAAAAGACCCCTTCACCCGGGTCTATTTTATAATTCACCCGGGTTTTTTCCAGGGAATTTTTTAGAGCGGTGGTGGCCATTTCCCAGTCTTCTATTTCACCCACATACTTTTCGGGCCGGGTGGAAAGATAGATGTCCATTTCAGAAAAACCGAAAGTTTTCAACATTCTCAGGCTAAAATCAAGGAGATTGTCCACCTCTTCTTCCATTTGAGATGGGGTACAAAAAATATGGGCATCATCCTGGGTAAATCCACGCACCCTCATCAATCCATGAAGAACCCCACTTCTCTCATACCGGTAAACCGTTCCTAATTCCGCCCACCGAAAAGGCATCTCTTTATAACTCCTGTTCCTGGATTTGTAAATCACCATATGAAACGGACAATTCATGGGTTTTAACTGGTAGTCTGTATTATCAAAAGAAATTGGAGTAAACATATTTTCCTTGTAAAAATCATTATGACCGCTGGTGTTCCACAGGTCTATCCTGGCGATGTGGGGGCTGTTAACCAGTTGATACCCATTTTTTAAATGTTCTTCATACCAGAATTTTTCGATTTCATGCCGGATAATACCGCCTTTGGGGTGCCATAACACCAGGCCGGCGCCAATTTCATCCGTGATTGTGAAGAGTCCCAGGTCTTTACCCAGTTTTCGATGGTCCCTGTTTTGTGCTTCTTTTAAAAAATTCAAATGATTTTGCAGTTCCTGGGCAGAGGGGAAAACCACCCCATAAATTCTTTGCAGGGAGTGACTGGTTTCATCTCCTTTCCAATAGGCTGCGGCTACGGATAACAACTTAAAGTGTTTCAAATAAGATACCCGGGGTAGGTGAGGCCCCCGGCACAAATCCACAAAATCACCCTGTTTATAAACGGTTACCTTGTTTTCTTCGACTTTCTCATTGATCAATTCCACTTTCAGGTGTTGACCTTTGGAAAGGAAATAGTCAATTGCTTGTTGCCTGTCCCAGACCAGCCGTTGGATTTTTAGATTTTGCTTAGCCAGGTGTTTCATTTTTTTGGAGATTTCTTCCAGGTCTTCGGGTGTAAAGGGCCGAGGAGTGAGAAAATCATAGTAGAACCCGGTTTCAATCGCAGGCCCAATACCGTATTGGACATCCGGGTATAATTCTATGACTGCATGTGCCAACAGGTGGGCACAGGAATGTTTATAAACGTCCGCTGCTTCTTCGGATTGGGAATTAAGTTCTTCGACGCTTGATTCTTCTGAATATTCGCTGTCCAGGTCTTTTAATTCACCATCTATTTTTAGTAGTAGTGCATCGCTTTTTTGCTTACCCATTTAATTTGATCTCATTATTATTGAAGT
>CP070627.1:5800615-5805242 GCA_020355945.1 Candidatus Aminicenantota bacterium
TGGACAATGCCCTATCCATAGCCATCCCCTTTGGTGCCACTGCTCTTTACGACGCCATTGCTTACAGCGTGAAATTAATGAAAAGTATCATCGGGCATAATATTATCATCCTTCTTTCCGATGGAGAGGATAACAGTTCCGCTATCGACCCTTACACCTTAATGAACATTGTAGAACGCTCCAACTCGGTGATTTATTCGATCGGGAAAAAGAAGTACATGGATAGTTACGACCAGTACCAGGAAATCTTGAGTAAAATCGCCACCTCTTCCGGTGGTATAACATTTTTCCTGGATGATGTGGAAGAAGTCCGCAAAGTCTACGAGAAAATTCGCCGGGACATCAAAGCCAAATTTTTACTGCGATTCTCACCCAAAGACAAAGAAAGACGCAATCGGTTCCGAAAAATAACCGTTAAACTAAAAAATTACCGGGGCTACAAAGTCCGCACCATGAAAGGATATTTTTATTGATGCCTCCGGCGGCCAATGGCTAAACCCATGAATTCGGCATTAATCGCTAAGAGAGGGAGAGGTAATTAAAATGTCAAAAATTACTCGATTCGGAGTTTCATTGGAATCAACCCTGTTGGAAAAATTCGACCGGCTAAACGCTGATAAGGGCTATAAAAACCGCTCGGAAGCCATCCGCGATCTGATCCGGGACAAATTGGTATCCGAAGAGTGGGCGTCTTCCCAACAGGAAACCGTGGGCGTCTTCAGCCTGGTCTACGACCACCACCAACGAGATTTGAACAAAACTTTAAACCATATCCAACACCAACACGTGGAAGTCATCGTCTCCTCCACCCATATCCATATCGATCACCATAACTGCCTGGAAGTCATTATCCTGAGAGGAAAAACCAACATCATTAAAAAAATTACCCATCAACTGGCCAGCACCCGCGGCGTCAAACACGGTAAACTAATCATGACTTCCACCGGATCAAGCCTTAAATAAAATGTTTTCAGAAAAATAATTTACCTGATCCCATACTTTTCGAAAGGATCGGATAAAGAGAATATCTAATTTTTTTTCTCTAATCTATTGACATATTACAACTTTTCTTTTAAATTATTTTTTTGATCAAAATTGATTTTTTTATCAATCAATTTTAAGGAGATTAATAAAATGAAGAAAAGTTTAGTATTGACAGTGTTGATTGTATTGATGGCCAGCAACGTTGGTTTGGCTTCCGATTGGCCCCAGTATCTTGGCCCTGGCCGGGACGCAGTTTCGACAGAAACGGGATTAAAACGCTCATGGCCTGCAAGTGGACCCAATGTGTTATGGACTTTTCCTCTTGGCGAAGGATTTGGTGGCCCGGCAGTAAGCGATGGCAAGGTATATGTACTTGACCGGAAAGACAGCCAGCAGAACGTGCTGCGCTGCATCAACCTTGCTGATGGAAAAGAGGAATGGACATTTGCTTATGAAGCTCCCGGAAAATTTGATCATAACGGCTCCCGATCTGTCCCAACCATTGATGGAAACAATATCTATATTTGCGGTCCTTTGGGTTATGTCCACTGTATTGACAAAAACACACAACAGGTGGTCTGGAAAAAGAATATATGGACAGACTTTGGAGGAACGGAACTGCCCAGGTGGGCAATTGCGCAGAGTCCTTTGGTTTATAAAGATTTGCTGATATTAGCGTCGCAAACCAAAAAAGCAGGAATTGCTGCATATGACAAACTTAAAGGGTCCCTGCGCTGGACTTCCCCCGCACTTCCAGGCAAACCGGGGTACGTGTCGCCAAAGGTTATAACAATCGGAAAAGATGACCATCTGGTTATGATATCTGCCAGTGGTGCTGTTGTGGGCATCGATTTAAAAACTGGCAGCCAGCTTTGGAATTATGATGGCTGGCAGTGTAAAATCCCCATCCCCAATGTAACGGAGATAGGTGATGGGAGAATCTTCATTACCGGAGGTTATGAGGCTGGTTCTGCTATGATTAAGCTAGAGAAAACCGGTAATAAAATTACTGTTCGAGAACTCTATAAAACAAAGGAGTTTGGCACCCACGTCCATCCTGCCATCCACTATAAAGGACACCTCTATGGTCACTGCAGCACCAATGAAACCAGGGATGGAATGGTTTGTATGGACCTGGATGGAAAGGTAAAATGGAAGACAAAACGTTCGCCTCTTTTTGACAAAGGAGGATTTATACTGGTTGATGGTCTGTTTCTTAGTATTGACGGGAACAAAGGTTTCTTGTATCTAATCGAGCCTGTCCCCACGGGTTTCAAAAAGCTGGCAAGCGCCAAACTTCTCGACACCAATCGATGTTGGGCACCTTTGGCGCTTTCTGATGGGAAGCTGTTGATTCGCGACCAAGAACAGATGAAATGTGTGATGGTGCGCTAGCCCTGGCAACCGCAATATGATACAAAGATTATTCCTCTCTCATCCTTCTCTTCATGCTTCTATAAAGCTCACGAAGTGAACTGAATCTTAAATATTCGAATTTGCACACTATGCACAGGGCAAGTGCATATTACATCTTCTACATCAAGCATTTTCATGATTTTTGAGGTTTTGATAATTTTTTAAGTTATCACTGGCCCCCATTTTCCACCGCCCCCATTTTCATTTTTTTATTTTTCTTCATCCGGGGGTTGATATTTTTTTTCTGCTGTAGTAGACTTTAATCTATCAGTATAATTTTTATAATTTTTGCCTGGCACTTTTTTCAAGTCCATTCATCGTGGGAATCGATTTCCTTTTGGTCAAAAGGGCCAATTTTTTTTGTGTCCTGAAGTTGAAATTACTGTCGATTGATT
Organism: Candidatus Aminicenantota bacterium; assembly: GCA_020355945.1. Next base: position 5,803,411 of record CP070627.1, read on the forward strand.
TTATAATAAATGTATGATAAAAAAAAACCTGGAAAATCAGTAATTAGGAGGTATCTAAAATGCCAGTTATGTCAGCCAAATTAAGCGAAGCCCTGGTGAAAGCAACTCTGGCCAGAGATATTAACGATGCTTTTAATAGGGTATTTACAGAATTCCTGGACCTTAAATTAAATCAACTGGACATGACCATCAAAGGTTTTCAAAAAAAATGGAACTTAACTTTCGATGAATTTAAAAAAAATATACAGGAAAACAAATTAAAAGATGGTTCTCATTCCTACAGCGTGGAGAATGACTTCTGGCAGTGGGAAGAAGCAGTGACTTTAAAAGAACATTATGACGGAATCAAAACCCAATGGATGTAAACCAATTTCTCCAGCAATTACTGGAAGAATTATCCCACCTCCCCTTTGTTAAAAACCTCGACCTTAACACAGAATTGTTATCAAAGGAAGAGTCTTCCTGGAAAACGATTTTTTTATCCATACGTAAGAAGAAGGAGACCAATCATGGCATTCAAAGATTTATTCAGTCCCAAATGGAAAAGTAGCTGGTGGGTAGACCGTTTAGAATCAGTTGAGAATTTAAAAGATAAAAAAATTTTAGAAAAAATTGCTAAAAATGATGAAAATAAAAATGTACGCGAGGCAGCAGTTTGGAAATTAGATAATCAGGAGTTATTAGGAGATATTGCCAAAAAGGATGAAAGTTGGCTGGTCCGTAAAGCAGCAGTTTGGAAACTTGAAGATCAAGAATTACTTGAAGAATTATCAAAAAACGATGAAAATGAAGATGTCCGCAAAGCAGCAACATTAAAAAACTTAAAAGATGAGGAATTGTTTAGACACATTGCTATAAATGATAAAGATTACCATATCCGCTATGAAACAGTAAAGAAATTAAAAGATTTGGATGTTTTATCAGATATTGCAAAAAATGATGAAAGTAAATATGTACGCGAAGCAGCTGAAGAAACAATGAAAAAACTAAACAAGGGTATTTGTTTTTGCTGCAAAAGCGAATTTGTAGAAGAGAAACTTAAAACATTCTATTATGCATTAGGGTACTATTCTGTTGAACAAACGTATATCCCTACTGGTTGGTTTAGTTATATATCATCAATCAAGAAGGTGAATTATTTGGGGAAAAACAAAGTTAGTTATTGTTCTAGTTGTTTAGTAAAAATCAAAAATTTTTATAATATTCAGTTACTAAAAATAATTGGTATACTATTTCTATCTGTAAATTTAAGTGCTTCATTTGTAGCTATAGCGGAAATTAATGAAAATTTGCGGGAGCTAGCTTTCATTGGATTTCCTCTTATATCAATTTTTTTGAGTTTGATAATCTTAAATATGATATATCTAATTCGCCAAACACATGGTATAGTTTTCCATATAATGAGTTGTAGTAGCGTATACAAAAAAATTCTCTCTCAATATCTAAATGAACCAAATATAAAAAAAGTGGAAAGAGCTTTTAAGCGTTATGTTAAGCTCTATACTATTTCTTCTTATAATACTTATAATTCATTTCAAATTTATTCCACCTCCATTAAAGAATGGAAGTCTTTCCCAAAGCGAATCAAATGGGAGAAAGTCACTCATATGAAAAGAGTGGGCGGTGCGTTTAAAAGTTCAAATAGGTTGATCTTGTGATAGAATGTATTTTTGAAACGATTACGATGTTACTCAAACAATTAATACTTAAGGTTTTACAACCGTTTAAATGACCAGCAAATTGGATTCAATAAAATCTGTAAGCCAAAATCCCAAAATTACTGTAACCATTTTTTTTTAGCTGTCTTGTAACTGTTAACTGTTAACGGTTTT
>CP070627.1:5805342-5811060 GCA_020355945.1 Candidatus Aminicenantota bacterium
TCAAGGGGGGGCAGTTTTTTCAAAAAGCGCCCCCCTTTATAACCTGGCATTGAAATGTCTGGCAGAGTTTGAGAGTTTTATTGATCGCCAGTATCGGAGGAAGCGGTTAGAAATGCTGCACCGGGATATGGAAGCGGAAATAGAGGCTCATTGGGATGCGGTGGATTGGGTTTATCGATATTTAAGAGATGAGGTATTAAGTGGGGATAAAGATAGATTGAAAGTATTGAGAGAGTCGTTTGAGAATATTTCCCGGCTCAGTCGTCCTGTTTTTTTGGAACGGTACCTGGGCTATGATAAATTTTTTGAAGGGGATTCTGAGATTGTTGGCATGAGGGAGGAGTTGCTTTTAAAGATCATGAAGAGAGATGTGGTGGACCAGTGGTTGGCGGCGCATCGGTTGGCGGGGGAGAAGGAATTTGAGAAAGAGGGAGAGCTGTTGACATTGGATTTTGCGGGTTACCACCCGGAAGACAAGAATTTCAAGTACTATCGAGAATATACCGGGGAAGTGCTCATTGGTTTTTTGGGTAGTCCCAATTTAAAGCACAGCGATATTGTCACCTGTGTGGATGTCAGCCCGGATGGGAAATGGATTCTCTCCGGCTCATATGATCACACCCTGAAATTATGGGATATAAATACGGGAACCTGTATCAAAACCATTCCTCTTCTCTGGATACCTGTCGAAATCAAACCCCACCCCGACCACCCCGGTCTCTTTGCCACCGCTAATGCCAATTGCACCGTGACTTTTTTTGATTTTCGAGAAATATTAAATCTTTAAAAATTGAAACTCCCGGATAGATCATCCTATTTTACCCCTGGAAATCCTTCCAAAAAGAAAAACAAGAAAAAGAAAAGAAAAGGACAGGAATAGCCGCACCCTTTTTCTTTTAATCTTATTTTTTTTCACTTTTTAGTTTTTGTCTTTGGATATCTTTCTCCAGCAGGTCTTCGTTTCTATAGAAGTATTCTTTTGCCATGGCGATAATGGCACCCCTGGCCATCAGTGAATTTTGCATAAGCCACAGCATTTCTTTTACTTCCTCTGTATAGTGGCCAAAGAGACCATCTTCAATAGTCACTCCTTTGGTCACCTTTTCCGGGCGAAACATATCCCCTTCCCCGTGCAGCAAGTAGGTCAGGTTGACCCGGTACTGGCGGGAAAGATAAATTAAAAGTTCGACACCCGGCTTTTTTCTCCCTCTCTCAATCTCAGACAGGTTAACCACGGAAGTATTTAAAATTTCAGCAAATTTTCTTTGCTTTAAATTTAAATGAACCCGCACCGCCTTTAAGCGGCTGCCGATAGCTTCCAGGTCGGCAATTATACTTTTCTTTATCACAGCACCTCACAGTCACCAAAAAAATTAAACAAATCTTTAATTTATTATTGACAATTAAAGTATATTTTAATATAATGCTGGCATGATAAATATTGAACGAAATTCCCGGGAATGGGGCCGCATATGGTTTGAGCAGCGGTACAGGCAGGTGTGCCCGGTGGAGAGAGTATCCGGGCTGCGCCCTCTAAAAGGAAAGCAGCGGTTAACGGGTTATGGCGTTTTTGTTTAATATTCATAGCTCAATCGACACCCCGGGAAAATTAACCGGTACGGAAGCCTTATTATATCAGAAAGGCCCCCGGCAGTCAACAGGTGCAGTCATCCTTTTAAGAAAAGGCTTATCAATACAAGAAGAAACAAACCAACACCCGCCTGTTGTATTTAGCTTAACCTTAATAAATTTTAAAAAATTAAAGGATAACTTAAGTTTTTCCACCGGCAGTGAACCCGGCCAGGGTATCAAACCAGGGATAAAAAGGAATTTACCGGGAAAACAAAATGAAAATGAGCAAAGTAACCGCTAGAATTGGGAAATCCACCGCTGTAAATGTCTATCCCACCGGTGAAAAGGAGAATTTAACCGGTTACTTTGTCGGTTTAACCGGTGAAATTGAAAATTTAACCGGTGAAACAAAGGATTTAACCGGTTACCTTCTTGATTTAACCGGTTACTTTCCCGATTTAACCGGTGAAAATGAGAAATTAACCGGTGAAAATAACAATTTAACCGGTTACTTTCCCGTTTTAACCGGTTACATTTTTGATTTAACCGGTTGGAATAGTAACCAGGGCAATAGTAGAAGAGTAGAGCAAAGTAAAAAGTTTCAAGCAAGAGAAAAAATAAAAATTTGCCGCGGGAGACAGGGGCTGCAGGGAGATTTTATAAGATTTTTTCCTTGTGATCTTTGTGATCTTGGTGGTAAGGAGGAGAATAATAATGACTTTAGAAACAGAGAACACCACAGAAGTACCGGTAGAACCGACAACAACCGATACAACAACCCGGTCGAAACGATTCAGTCACCAGAATTTTCTTACCAAGATTGGCCGTTCTGAATTTTTGTTGAAGGCGCTCCAGGAAGATACGCCGGAGAGGCGGGCAGGTTGTGGTATCACACCGGAAGCGGTTACCGCTTTTGAAAGCATCATAGCGAAGTTGAAATTGACCGATCAAGAACAGGAAGCTGCCAAGGCTTCGTTAAAAAGCTTGAGTGCCCGGCTTCGTGAAGAGCAAAAGGAAATGGAGAACCAATATTCCATCTTCAAGCGAAAGATCAAAGCTGAGTTGCCTATGGAAGATTGGAAGAGATATGGTTTTGCCGACAAACAGTAATTTTTAGCTGTTTTTCCTGGCCTGGGGGAGATTTGCATGTAATCCCCCCGGGTCAGGGAAACGTTGTCTGTCTACAGCCCGGACAAGCCGGAACCAGGAAAGAAAAATACGAGGACACTCATATTACTCTGAAAGTTCGGGGTGTTTATCAATCAAGGGCTTTAGTAGCAAGTAGAAAAATTGAAAAATGCTTTTTCGGATTATGGGGTATTTCAACATGTATTTAATCAACAAAAGGTAGTTTTCCGGGATATCATCGGTTATTTTTTTGTTCAAATCCGGTTTTACCGGTATATCGATATCAGGAACCTCTTTAGAGCTAATCAGGTTAGAAAATTCAATAAAGGATTCTTTAATATCTCTATCCTGCTCATCCTTCCTATAAATAGGCGGTTCATTGTATAACAACCAATTCCCGGAAAGCTTGAAATGTCTGCCAAAATCTTCTAAAAATTCATTATCCGGCGTTCTTTGGTCATTTTCGTACCGCGATAGGGTTTGCGCAGTAATATCAAATATCTTCCCTACCTCGATCAATTTAAGATTCCTGGATTTACGAATCATCTTTAATCTTGAACCTATAGTCATTTTTACCTTCCTGTTAACCAAAATGACAAACAAAAATTTTCCAATTTGCGAAACGTTGGGAAAAGACTTGACAATTGGTTGGTTTTTGTTTTATTCTTTATTTTCATAAGGTTATTATATCAAAAAAAGGAGGTTAAACCAATGCGGGTTAAAACGGGTATAATTATTATGGTCTTTGTTATGGCCTGTCAGCTTTCAGGGGAAATTAAGGCTGCCGGAAAGTTATTAATTCCCGGTGCAGGAAGTGGGGAAAAATCGTACAAGGGTGTTTTAACGATTACCCGGGCGGTAATTCGTATTGAATGTGACAAAAAGATATTTCAGCCCTTCAACCAATTTGACGCCCCTAAACAGGAAAGGTTAAATATAAAGGCCTCGGAATTATTAAGGATAGAAATTAATGAAAAAGAAAAAAAGATTTACCTGAGAGTTGAAGACTCTTTTGTAAGCAGGTATAGAAACATTCTCAACCTGGAATCCAGGCATGTAGGGTTTTCTGTTTCTACCGGTCATTTGTTTAAGGAATTTTGGGCGATTATTTTTGCTTATGAAAATCCCCTCGAATTATCGGAAATTGATAAGAAAGTTTTAAATTCAATAAACGAACGTGTCTACCCGGTATATACAAAGCACTGTTTTTATTGCACTAGAATGGAATATCTTCATCATTAAACCTTTTAACACAATCGCCAATGATGGTATTTATAAGGATTGAATTGGTAAAGTAAACGACTTTTCTTCCTTTTTTCAGTGATTTGAGAGTACTGGCAAAATGATGTATAACAGCATCCGAAAGACCGGCCAGGAAGTTGTTAAAAATGATAACGTCTGCTTTAAGTGACCTGGTTATCTCTATCAAAACCTTACTTTTTTGATCCGAATTTTGATCTTGATCAAGAGCAAAAACATATTTACCGGCTATTTTTTTTAACGTCTCCGGTACGGTCAGGCCAAAGAGATAAAACAGGTTTTTAACTTTGATGTCCCACGGCAAGCTGGCAGGGCCGGGAACGGAAAGAAACGGGATATTTTGAGACCTCAGTTTAGTAACTAACTTTGGTAAAAGTCCCTTGTCTAAAGTAAAAATAATATTAGTCCTGTTTTTTTTCAGTTCATCCGGGTTTAACTCTCTTTGTGTATCCTGGGCGCGGTCTAACATCCGGTTGAACATGAACCAGTAAAGACCAAATAGCACAATTAACCAGGCAAGCTTAAGCGCCCACCCAAAACCATAGTTATCAGGTAGGCTTATTTTGCCTTTATAAACGTTTTCGTCCTTTTTAATAAAGGGGGGAAACTCCATTATATTTGAAAATATATAATTTTGAGCCAGATACCAAATATAAGCCGCCTTCATTTCCTGGCTATACTCATTAAACCCCACCAGGTTAGAAAATCCCCGGCTGGACATCTCAATACTTGAAGATAGATAAAATGTGGACGGGAAAAGGGCGGAAGATGTCTGATAAAAGGAAATTCGGTCTTTCATCTCATCGAGTATCGCTTTTTCCAGTGCCATAAGCTTTTTAAAACCGCCATTCCAAAAGAAAAGAAACATCCCCTTTTCTTGCTCATTGCCTCGTTTTGATTGGTCAAATTTGCCACCCTTTTGCAGCCCTTCGCTTTCGTATTCCTGAAAAAGCTCTAATTTTACGGTTTCCACTTTGTAGGTGGATTTGATAGAGGTGGCCCAATCATATGTAAAATGACAAATCAGCACCGGGATGACAAAGGCTAATGAAAACCATGCAATACCCATAAACGCCAAACGCCACAACCGGCTTTTTAGAGTACCGGCAATTAGTCCCCCGAACAAGAAACACCACAACATTACAAAAAGCCCCAGGGTGTAAATTAAAACCCAACCGATGTTTACCGTTACCCCGGCAGTGATAAATAGAATTATCGATAATAAGGCTATAACCAGGCAATAAAGCAGTAAGACTACTGTCCGGGATATTAGCTGGTATAAAAAAAGCTTCCACCGACTGCCGGCCAACTCCTCTAAAAAATTTAGCCAGGCATGGTCTTTAGGGCCGGAATACCCATATAGTAAGATCAAACCCGAACCAAACAGCAGGATAAACCCGGCAAACGTCGTATATATGCTTTTAATAATGGAAAAAGCACTTTGTCCTTTTAGTGGTTGGTAAATCTCCATTCTCTCACTACCATCAATAAAGGTAGTCATGAATAAGGGGACCGGCCCACTATCAAAAACTGCCATAAAGGGGGACGGCATATTAATCACCCTAATCCCATAATTGCCGTGTTTGGATGGGTAAATATAATACTTATATTTCCCCTGTTCAAACACCACGAAATTACTTTTTTCTTCCACGATATGTTTATATTGACTAAGCCCATGGTAAAAAAGATAACCAGACGCTGCCAGGAAAACCAAAGAAACAATAATATATGCTTTGCCAATAACCTTTTTGAACTCAA
>CP070627.1:5811160-5815198 GCA_020355945.1 Candidatus Aminicenantota bacterium
ATGTGCTTCCATTCGCCAGCAAATTCTTTTGCGGTATTTTCTTTTTGAGTTGCATCTTTTGTAACTTTAAGCGCATTTATCCCCAGGTCAGCTTCCAGGAGAAATTGATTAACCGTATCAATAATTCCCGGATTCTGAAATACCATTTCGGCGGTAAAGCCCAAAAAACTCATTTTTTCATGACTGGTGACCACTCTTAGATGTTTTCTAATCCATTCAAAAGGAACAGCCGTTTTTTGATAGTTCCACCGGGTGGCGCTGGAAAGATATAAGATATTTTGCGGGGTACGGGAGGATAGTTCCTTCTGCTCTTTCTTGTCGATGGTGAAGGTGTATTCATCCGTATTGGTCCTCTCAAAGATGAGGGATTGCCTGCCTTTAGGGAAATAGTACAGGTATTCATCATGTACCTTTTGTTTGTCAACTGAAAAACCGTAAGCGTATTTGATCTCATTGAAAATAAAAACAATTTCCAGGCGGCTGGGTTTTCCTATTAGATTTTCATCCAGTTTAAAGGGTGTTGTTTTGATTTCATCCCCTTGCTGCATTTTATGCGAATTAAGTATAAAACTTTTCAAAAAAAATACGGCTTTCAAGACATTTGATTTGCCTGATGCATTGGCACCGTAAATGGCTGTGGTTTTTAGTAAAGATTTTTGTCTCAAAGGGGAAGGCCGGATAAGGTGATAATCGTAGGAATTATCTTTTGAAGCCAGCATACTTAGTGTTATTTTGTCTTTAATGGAAAGAAAATTTTCAATACTAAATTCAATCAACATTTCAAAATTCTCCATTTAAAACTTTTTTTTCTAATATTTTAAGCTAGATTTTGAGAAAAATCAACAAAATTTAAAAATAAAATTTAATTTTTCTGATTTAATTTAAAAAAGAATTTATCGTTTATAACCCCCAATTTGGGGAGATTCTTCCCCACAAAACAGCGGTATGGATATCTTATGACAGTAAAAATCTTTATTTTGCTATGAAGTGTTACGATCCGGAGCCAAATAAGATAAAGACCTCCGTTACGAAACGGGATAATATATGGGCTGATGATTGGGTCGGGTTATCCCTTGATACTATGGGAGACGGGCAAAGTACTTATGATCTTTATGTCAATCCCAATGGGATACAGGGAGACATTTTAAATACCCGCAGCAGTGGTGAAGACAGCACCCCGGACTGGGTTTGGGAAAGTGCGGGAAAGATAACCGAAGAAGGATACCAGGTGGAAACCGATGCCTTCCAGGTTACTGTAAACCGCCGCTATCCCATTTTTTTCACTGAAAAGCGCCCCTTTTTCATGGAATCCGCGGGTTTTTTTAATATTGCCGGAACCGGCGGCGATTTCAATATGTATACAGTCGTTCACACGCGACGAATTGTAGAACCTCGTTGGGGTGCGAAATTAACCGGGACCATAGGTAAAACTACCCTGGGAATCCTGACATCATCGGACCGATATCCTGGTCGGGCCTGGGAAGATGGAATCAACCCGGACGAAGGAAAGTCCGCTTTGTTTTCGATCTTTCGTGTCAAGCAGAGCCTGGGCCGGGGGAATTACATAGGACTGATTTATAGCCGGAGAGATTTTGCTGAAAGGCACAACCAGGTTATGGGCGGGGATATGCAATTTCACCTGTCTGGCCCTCACAACGTTTTATTGAGCTTCCTGAACAGTTATACCAAAAATTCCGCAGGTACAGACGCCATTTCCGGTAATATATTGACAACGATGTATTCTTATGAAAGCAAATCTTTTACAGCTTACGGGATACTTGACCATTTCAGTAAGAATTTCCAAATGGACACCGCCTTTTACAGTCGATCCGGCTTTAGCAAAGAAACCGTTTATATTGGTCCCAATTTAGTTCCATCTAAAAAATTGTCCTGGATTAAAAGCATCAATCCTTTTTTCTGGGGATTCGCCCTGCATGATATCAACACCGGGATGAACGATTCTTATGCGCTTTTTGGGCTGCGCGTCTATTTTATCAAACAAGGTTTCTTCAGGATAGATTATAATTTTGATAATGAAAGTTGGGTCAACCAGACCTTTCATCAGCAGAGATTCCAGGTTAGAGGGCAGATTCAATTATACAAATGGCTGTACCTGGGTGGAGGTTACTCTTATGGAGACAGCATTTACTATGATCCGGTAAATCCTTATATGGGCAAAAAGGGTGCCACTAATTTTTATTTTACTCTTCAGCCCAATGAAAAATTCAGTGAATCTTTTTCCATCAATTATGAGGTTTTTGACAGGGCGGTCACAAAGGAAAAGGTATATGATTCATTGATCTTGAACAATGAAACCACTTACCAGTTCAATAAATATTTTTTTATCAGGGGCAACATTCGCTATGACAGTTTTGACAAAAATGTCCTCACTGATTTTTTAGCTTCTTTTACCCTGATCCCCGGAACCGTTGTTCATGTCGGATACGGCTCATTATATGAGGAAAGGAACTGGGATACCGTTAATTCTCCAGATCAAAATAAAATGATGCAAACCCGGCAGAGTTTCTTTTTCAAAGCCAGCTACCTCTGGCGCCTTTGATTCTTAAAAGGGGGACGGTGCCTGTAAGTGTGTAAAAGATCCGGGAAACCGGGTGGGGTGCTTTACATCTTTACTTTTTACCAGGTTTATTGTTGATTGTTGGTCTGTTTATTTTTCGGAAAGCTTCACCAGTTCTATTTTAACGAAACATTGGACCATTCGCAAGCCCCCCCCGGTTTTCCCGTTGATTACGAATTCCCGGTCAGGCTGCTGGAAATTGCGTATAGGGGGTATTGCTTGATTTTTTTATCCATAAAATAATTTCGCTGCGAAAAATGTAGGCCATAAGGACTGTTCTTTTTTTTCTGCAGGAAAACTTGTATACTCTTTAATGAACCGGTCTTTCCACTTTTAACTTCGATAGGAACCACCTGACCGTTTACTGCGGCAATATAATCCACTTCTGCTAAACCCCGGCTTTGTTCCCGGGTCCAGTAATACAGTTGGTTTTTTATATATGGTGAGCCATAAGCCAGTAACTCCTGTCCCACAAAAGATTCGGTAATTGCCCCCCGGTTAATAATCGAATGAACCGGATCAAGAATCCATTGACCGTAATCGATACCGAGAACAGATTGTGCCAGGGCAACATCCAGGAATATCACTTTACTGATCAACGGATTAACCTCAGCCCCCAGGGGCAGGCCATTGGAAGACGAATGAAAAACAATATGCGCTATCCCCGCCTTTGACAAAAGCTCCAGGGCAGGTCTCAGTTCCCTGGCCCGGACATGAGGGGAAACTGCGGTAAAGATAAATTTTTTCCCTGATAATCGTGGGATTGAATCAAAAACCATTTCCACATATTCCCGTTTTCGTTTTCTTGCATATTTAGTAAAATCCTGGCGGTATGTTTCGATGAGCATTTGATGGATTCTTATGCAAGTTTTTAAATTACCGGTATCGATCCATTTTTGCACGGCTTCGGGCATTCCCCCCACTGACATATATTCCCCAATTAAACCCAATAACTTATTATGGATGAGAGGTGAGAATTCTTCTTTGGGATTGTGATGCTGAATTTCACGTCTTAAACGGTCATTGCCTGTTGCAGTTAAAAACTCCATAAAAGATAACGGGTATAAATAGAGCGGTATTATCCGGCCTACAGGTATCCCCAACTCCTCGATGACAAATTCTAACAGTGAGCCTGCTGCGATTACATGTAACCGGGGCATTTTTTCATAAAAATATCTCAATGAAGTCATTGCTTTCGGACACTCTTGTATTTCATCGAGAAACAGCAATGTTTCACCGGGAATGATATCCTGGTCTAATGCAATAGAAAGATCGCGAGTAATGCGCACCGGGTCAAGGTCTTTTTCAAATACTGATTTTAACTCCGGGTGGAATTCAAAATTAATTTCAACAAAACCCTGGAAATCATTGCCCAATTCCCTGGCAAGATAACTTTTTCCCACTTGCCGTGCTCCCTTGAGCAGTAAGGGTTTTCTATCCTCATCATTCTTCCATTGGTT
>CP070627.1:5815298-5820857 GCA_020355945.1 Candidatus Aminicenantota bacterium
TTGTGATTTGTAATTTGTTTGTAATTTGTATTTTGTAATTTGTAATTTTCTACTACATGAAGGGCCTTGATTAAACTCATGTGACTTCCACCGCCTCATTAGGACATACCCCCCTACACGTGCCACACTTAATACATTTTTCTTGTATTATTTCGTGCTTTTTATAGGGTGTAATAGGAATGGCTTTTGCCGGGCACTGTTGGGCACAGATCGTACAGCCGATACACTTGCCGGTAATAGAATAAGTAATGAGCGCTTTGCAGCGTTTCGCCGGACAGGTTCCCTTTAGATGAGCTTCGTATTCTTCTCTAAAATATCGAAGAGTCGTCAGGACAGGATTCGGGGCTGTTTTCCCTAAACCGCACAGACTGCCTTGCTTTGTTTTACGGGCAATCTCTTCCAGGTTCTTTAAGTCCTGGTTGGTCCCTTTCCCCACGCATAGATTCTCAAGGATATCCAGCATCAGTCGTGTGCCGATACGACAAAAGGTACATTTTCCACAGGATTGACTGCAAGTGAACGTAAGAAAATAGCGGGCAATGTCTACCATGCAGTCAGTGTCGTCCATTACCAATAAGCCGCCTGAGCCCATCATGGCACCAACCTTTGTGAGGTCTTCATAATCAACCCGGGTATGTGCCAGTTCAGCCGGCACGCATCCGCCGGAAGGTCCCCCGATCTGCACGGCTTTAAAAGGCCTATCATTTTCAATACCACCGCCGATTTCTTCTACAATCTCATGAATAGTGATCCCCATGGGTACCTCGATAAGACCGCCGCGAACGATTTTCCCTGCTAATGAGAATACTTTAGTGCCTTTACTCTTATCAGTACCCATTTTAGCAAAGGCTTCCGGCCCGTTTCGCAAAATCCAGGGCACGGTGGCAAAGGTCTCACAATTGTTGACTAATGTGGGCTGATCCCACAACCCTTTTTGAGCAGGATAAGGCGGACGAAACCTGGGCATCCCCCGCTTCCCTTCTATTGATGCAATAAGCGCTGTCTCCTCCCCGCAAACAAACGCACCGGCACCTTCCATGATCTTTAAATTGCCTTCGGACTCCGTGAAGCATAGGGGGGCGCTTTTTGAAAAAACTGCCCCCTCTAATAGGCCGGGGCTGCCAGCCCCCCCCCCGCAAAAACTTTTAATAGGAGGCTCCTTTGGATGGGTAATCCTTGTTTCCGGTATTTGTAATTTGTAATTTGTAATTTGTTTGTAATTTGTAATTTGTAATTTGTGATTTTTTACTAATAGGTCCCCCATGCCATGAGACCCCTGGCACTGCTGGATGGCGGCCTTTACTCTTTGTACTGCTAACGGGTATTCGGCGCGAATATAAAAATACCCCTCAGAAGCGCCCACAGCGTACGCACAGATAAGCATACCTTCGATCACTCTAAAGGGATAGGACTCCAGGATCATCCGGTCCATGAAAGCCCCGGGATCGCCTTCATCGCCATTGCAGATAATAAATTTTTTCTCACCTTTTGCCTGGCGAGTTTCTTGTAATTTTTGCCAGGTGGAGAACCCTGCCCCTCCCCTACCCCTTAACCCACTCATCTTGATCTGTTCGATAATTTCCTCCGGGGAAAATCTCGCCAGGCATTGTTCTAATGCTTTAAAACCTCCTTTTGAACGGTATTCTTCAATATCGAGCGGGTCCATTTGACCGGAATGCTCGGTGGCAATATGCTGTTGTCTGCCGATAAAGGCTTCGATATTGGGATCACGCGTATGAAGCTCATGACGCATCAATCCATTAAAACGGTTACCTTCAAGGATATTTTCCATCATATTTAATGCCGCATTTTTAATTCGTTTGCCAAATGTTTTTGGTTTAAAGTGCCTGAGTACAATGTTCTTCACTTCTTCCGGCTGAACCTTATCATAGAGTACCGGTTCTTTGTCTGGCAAACACACTTCCAACAGCGGGGCACGATGACACATGCCCACACATCCAACCCGTTTCACCCGGGTATGCACTCCGGTTCCCTGGAAACATTTTTCCAAAGCCTGCTGTACTTTGCCGCTGCCGCTGGCAATACAGCAAGACCCTAACCCGATCTTGATTTCACTGTCTTCTGGCGTATCCTCTTTACCATCTTTGATGGAATCACTTCTTTTGCCCTGGTAAGAAAGAAAATCGTTAATAATATTTGCCACTTTATCGGGTTTAACTTTCCCATAAGTCACATTGTCGATTTGCACTACCGGCGCCAGGGTGCAGCAGCCCAGGCAGGCTACTTTTTGCAGGGTAAATTGACCTCCGGGGTCTGTATCTTGATTCTCTTTAATACTCAATTCCCGGCGAAACGCCTCTAACACCAAATCCGCACCTTTTACATGGCAGGCAGTACCAGTACAAACATGAATAATGTGTTCTCCCACCGGCGTATGCCGGAATTGGGGGTAAAATGTTGAGATACCGGTAATGGCAGCAGGGGTAATTTCCGTAATCTCGCATATTCGCCGCAGGGCGAATTCCGGTAGATAATTAAATTTTTTTTGCAGGGCATGCAAAAGGGGAATCACATCCCCGGGACTGGTACCGATCTCAGCCACGATGCGGTCTATTTCCAAATTAATATTTTCCGTTTCCGATCTCACTGGTTTATCTCTTTTCCAATGCAGAACAGGTGTTTATCGCCGCGAATATAAATGCGGCCAGGAGAGAATGCCGGGATGGTTACTGCTTTTTCTCCCAGTTCGCAGGTGCTGATGAGTTGGAATTGTTTATCAGCTTTAAAAATATGCATAACGCCGTTCATATCCATCAGGTAAACCTTATCGCCCACCAGGATCGGGGATGAATAAAATCCACGATCAAAGTCGTGTATCCAGTATCTTTCACCGGTTTTACTATTAAAACACGAAACCGAACCGTAACTTGACGCCATGAAGAGGAAATCTTTTGGTAGCCAATGGACTGGCGACTTCCGAAAGATCATCCTCATATTCCCAGGCAATGGTAGGCTGGTCTCTTAATTTAATAGCGGCTAAACGGGCATACTCGTTAACCACATATGCCATACCGTCGGCATAAGCAGGAGATGGAGCTATTTCCCCTGACATGCATTCAACCCGCCATAATTCCTGGCCGGTGCGAGGATCGTAAGAAATCACAAAGGGATTGGAATTGAGTATCGCTTCTGTCCGGGTGCCGGTATTAACCACGATGGGCGACGCCCAGGAAATGTCAACATCACGGGGCTTATCATATACCAAAATACCGGTGTCTGTTTTCAGGGCAAGCAAACGTCCCCCGGTTTTTTGATCGTACTGGACCAGCAGTAAATCTTGATAGGTTATCAGGGAAGAGGCATGGCCGTAATGATTTCCGGGCACACCCAGGTTTTTCGCCCAGATTGGTTTCCCGGCAAAATCAAAGCAGGCGATATCGCCTGTGGCAAAAATCGCAAACACGCGCTGTCCGTCAGTAGTCATGGTAGGAGCGGCATAGCCGGTGTCGTCAGTTGTTTTGGGTGGTTTATCAGGTGATCCCGGGATATTTTTCACTTCCGCCTGCCAGAGGATTTTTCCCGAACCGGCGTCGATACAATAAACCACCTGGTTTTTTTTATCAGCGCCAGAAAGAAAAATTTTATTTCCCCATAAAATAGGTGAGTTAAACCCGGGAAGCGGAATAGGAGTTTTCCAGGTTATGTTTTTATTGGATTTCCCGTCCCATTGGGTAGGTATATCGGTATGATAGGCAATGCCATTCCCTTCCGGGCCGCGAAAGCCCGGCCAATTTTTTCTTATTTCATCGATACCGGGAAAGTTTCTTGTTGATGTTTTTTCTTTCATCATTGCGAAGTTTTTCATTTCGTTTTCTGATAGGATTCCCAGTATAAAAGCCAGTAAAAACAGGCCCAATCCGCTGAAAATAATATATCTGCGTGATAATAACTTGTTTTCCCAGGTATCATCCGGGTTAGGGCTTTCGCTCAAATCCGGTAATTGAGATTTCAATGAACTCATGTATTTTAGTGCAATTAAAAAAGCCAGCACAAATACAAAAAGTAAAATACTCCCGGTGCGGATTTGCCATTGATAGGTAAAATAAGCCTTTCGTGCCAGTAGGTCCAGGGCTCTTATTTGTTCTTTTAGAGCGGTATCATTGGGATTTTCCTGGAGTTTTGCCATTAATTGAGTGATTGCTTTGCTGTTTAACGGATCGATTGATTTAGTTTGAATGTAGTTAGCAATCAATAGTGTGCTGAGTATTACGGCAAAGACAGCAGCGATGATTGCAACACGTTTAGCAGTATTGTATAACATCTTTACAACTTACCTAAGAATGAAAAATTATAAATTAAAAATGGAAACGGTGCCCTTCGGGCAATTTTAGACGCCTTCGGCGGTAAATTTAAACACAAATCAGACACTATTTTCTTTTTCGCCGAAGGCGTTAAAAAAAGGTCCGAAGGACGTTTATTCCATTTTTCATTTTTCATTTTTCGTTTTTCATTTATAATTTTTATCTTCATCTATCTCATCCGGGCTGATTATCCCTAATCTTACTTGTTCATATGGACAATATTTAAAGCATCGCGCGCAGCTCAGGCATGTCCCGGTATCGATTTCATATTCCAATTGTTTTTTACGAATAGAGAGCCCGATTAGTTTAAGGGAAATGATGAGTCCTAAAAATCCGCCTAGAATCCAGGCACCCCGTTTAAATTTATTTTGAATGGCTGCTGCTTCGGAAAATAGTTCTTCGGTTGGTTGTCCCGAAGCCCGGAACGCACGGGTCTGTTCGGTTGTTTCTTTCCTTTTGCCGGAATTTTCCAGGTGAATCTCCTCTGCCAGTGATACGATAGGATGCTGACGGGAAAGGGGTACATGCAAACGAGAAACAACCCAACCGCTGCCAAATACAATGACAGGAACCAGGACCAATAAAATTGCCAGCCGTTTAATTTCAATTTCCTTTTTTTCCTGTGGGAGAAACGTTTCACTGGGTTTTTCGATAGCACCAAAAGGACAGGACTCTTCACACAACCTGCAGTTATTACATATCGTCGGAGTAATCTTAACATGCCATTTTGCCAGACGTGACATCCAATCCAGTAGTACTCCATAAGGACAAAAAAACCGGCAATAGGGACGGGCAATGACTGTACCCAGCATCAGCATGGATATTCCCAAAATAATCATGTTAAAACTGGCCCCAAACCGGAAAAAACCGACAAAAGGATCGTATTGACAAATAATAAACCCGGCACCAACAGCAGCAAACAATACCGCCAGTCCAAGATAAATATAAGGGATAATGCTCAAAACACCGGCCAACCAATTCGGAACCTTAACCGGCTTGAGAACCACGGCATCCTGGATCGCCCCTAAAGGACAAACCGCCGCACAAAAAGTACGACCAAAATATAACGTAAAAATAAGCGGGAGAACAAAAAAAGCAACTACGGTGAAAGGAATGACGTAATTAGTATTAAATAAAGCATAAAATACATTTTGAATCGCTCCGATCGAGCAAACACAACCTTCCCGGTAAAACCCGAAATAAATCAAACAAAACACCATTAATAAAAAAATCTTCC
>CP070627.1:5820957-5832739 GCA_020355945.1 Candidatus Aminicenantota bacterium
GATAATTCGTTTCGCAGCCAATCCATAATCCCGATTTTTTCCAATAATTCTTTGGGTGTGGTTTCCACTTCAGCCACGGCCCGCACCCAGGCGCGTGCATCTTCATCGCGAATCACATCTTCCCGGTCCACAGCCTCGAGGGTCTCCTCCAACAGATCGGGTATTTTAGTAATAATATCCCGGGGTATCTCCGAAAGAAATTCCGGTGAAACCACGGCACGGGTAAAACCAACGCTCCAGATGATTCCAATCAAAACCGGTATAGCGATGAAAATAATGATCAACAACGCAATGACTTTTCTAACTCCATTCATATTACCTGCTCCTATTTTTTAATCGTAGTCACGTAATCATATGCTCACATATGATAACAAATATAACGTATGATTTCAAGAAAAGTTCCCTTCTTCCAAATAATTCTCATTTTGAGAATTGCTGGTGCCTCTTGAAATTATTTGTTGTTTATGTTATTTTCTAGTAGTGGAAGCGAATGATTGAAGTAATTAAAAACAAAATCTGGAATTTATTAAAAGAAAAAGAAATCTCCCTGGCCATGATTTATGACCGGGAAGGTAAAATCCTCTGGCACAAAGGAAGAGATATTTATGGAAAAGATGTTTTTACCGGTTCGGGTTTTTGCAGGAGTTACATCGAAGAAAGTTTGAAAAATCCCACCAGCATCGATGTAGAGGATTATATCAAATCCAATCCCCAGGAATTATCAAAATCAGCAGAGGTTTTGCTGGTTAAAAGCATCATCATTCACCCGGTGGGTCAAAGGCTTTTCCTATATATTGACAGTGGAAAAAAGGAATTTTTTACCGAAAAGGACAGGATTTCTTTCGGTATTTTAGGAGAACTTTTAGAACAAATTATTATACAAATCCAGGAAGAAGCCGATGTTTCCGGGATTACCGGTGCCAGTAAAGCAATTGCAGGAATACGAGATCAAGTGGTAAAATATTCCCTGGAAGAAGACCCGGTACTTATCACCGGCGAGACCGGGGTAGGGAAGAACCACATTGCCGGGTTGATCCACCGCTATTCGGGAAAAAAAGGGAAATTTGTGATTGTAGATACCCCCAATATCAGTGACAACCTTTTTGAAAGCAAGTTATTCGGGCATAAAAAGGGAGCCTTTACCGATGCCAAATTCGATAAAACCGGCCTGGTTGAAGAGGCAGTAAACGGTACACTGTTTTTCGATGAAATAACCGAAGTCCCCCTGGATGTCCAGGCCAAATTGCTGCGATTTATCGATACTCGAAAATACTATACCCTGGGAGAATCCACTGAAAAGGAAGCGGGTGTCCGGCTTATTGCCGCTACCAATCGAAATTTACAAGAGGCGGTAGAAAACAAAGTATTACGCGAAGACCTGTACTACAGGCTAAATATCCTGGAAATCCAGGTGCCTCCTTTGCATGAACGCAAAGAAGATATAAAAAATTTGCTCCTGGAAAATCAAATACTGCTGAGGGGAAAAGAAATCGGCCCGGGCTTCTGGGATGTTATTTATAATTACCAATGGCCAGGCAATGTCAGGGAACTGCTGACGGTTTTAAAAAGGGCCGGGATCATGTTGGACAGCCCGATTACCGGGGAAAAAATCTCTTCTATTATTAGCATTAATGGTAAGAAAACTCTACCGGCAAAGAAAGAAGAGGGAGATGGAAAATTAAAGGAAATCCGGGAAGGGTTAAAGACTGGCAAAACGTTCTGGCAGTTGATCTGGAGACCTTTTATTGCCAGGGAACTGGATAGAAACACGGTGAAAAGTATTTTGAAGTCTTTTTATATAGAAAGTTCCCACAGTTTTAAAAAGATGACTCAATGCTTGAATGTTGAAGAAAAGGATTACAAGAAATTTATGACGTTGTTGTATAAATATAAAATTGACCCCAGGAAATAGCAGATGATAAATCACCGAATCCTTTGGCAACCAATTTCTTAACCAGGTCTACCAATGCATCACGGGATGTAGCCCCCTTGCCCGTGATGTTCCCTAAATGATGGATATGTTCAACATGCTGACGTATTCCCCAAGCAGACGCAACAGGAATTCCATAGAAAGCCTGGAATTTTTCATCAGGTTTTTCGCTGCAGCAGATGTGACAGATGCCATTACCGAAAGCATAACAATCAACCAGCATATTTTAATTTTTCTCATGCACTCCTCCTGGTTTCACATAATATTTCACATCCAGCATGTTGTCCTCCTGGCAAGTTCGTATTGTACCACAAATCCGTAAATACGGAAAGCAAGAGGAATAAAAAATGCCGGAACAAAAAAAATTCAATCCATATCCACATTAACATTGGTATTTAAAAAAAAATCAATTATCCATTTGCCTTTTGAATACCATTGATGAGGTCTTTTGATCATTTTTAACCTGATGGGTACTTCATCATTAAAAAGTGACGGAGGATTAGAAAAAGTGCCTTAAAAATTTGCACATTTGCACGCACCGCCCCCTTATATCTTATATCATTGATTCTTCCGTGCCGTTACCTAAAGAGTCGCCATTCAACTTGTATTTAATATAAACCAAGAGCTTTCATGGTGGCAGGCCCAACGATTCCATCGGGTTTTAAATTATTTTTCTCCTGGAACTTTTTTACCGCTTCGGTTAATTGAGCGGTAAATTTCCCATCGACTGGCCCATTGTATAATCCATGAGAAAGTAACACCATCTGTAATCTTTCAACTTCTATTCCTTCATCACCCTCTTGAAGGATGTATTTACCTCGTTTGCCCTTTTTGGCTTTATAGAAACGCTGTTTACTTTTTTTAAGATAAACAGCCCTGTTTAGCCTGTTTTTTTCTGCTTGTTTCATCTCTTCTGTTTCCATTTCCAGGGCCTCTATTTTTTTTGAAATCCGCACATCCCCAAGTGTTGAATTCTTATCCTTAAGTTTTTGGATCAGGTCTTTTATTCGTTTTAATGACTCCTGCATCTTGCCTTTTTCATACAGGCGAACATAATCTTCATGTTCTTTTTCGGATTCTAAAAGAGCAGCTTCTGCAACCACTTTTTTATTTATTCCTTGTTTTACTTTTTCCGCATCTTCAATTACCGTTACAAAAATATCTTTCTCAATTGTTTTCGCTTTGTTATCGGTTATGTCTTTATAGGAAAGATTTAGGTTTCCCAAACTCATTTTTCCCGGTTTTTGAGGTTCAATATTCATACGTAAAAGAAGTGCCCGGGATTCCCCCGAATAGAAATCCTCCTGCTCTATCTCTAGTTCATTTTCCTCCTGTTTAAATGGGAAACCAAATACATCGATCTTTTTTACATCTTTACTCATCACATAGGTCATTTTTACATCTTTGGCAACGGTGGTAAACAAAATTGACATTTCCTGTTGAAAAATCCGGTTCATCTGGGTTGGGCTTTCAATATAGTAGTAGTTACTGGCTGCATTTTCCGCAATTGCCTGCAGGAGGTCTTCATCATAGTTAGCTCCCAGTCCCATTGTAGAAATATAAACGCCTTTTCTCTTGGCTTCGCGGACTAAATCTTTAATTTCCACCGGGTTGGTGATTCCCCTATTTGCCAATCCATCGGAAAGAAGTATTACCCGGTTTAATGAATTTTTATCAATTTTTTTAAGAACTTCATCAACCCCTTTCATCATACCGCCGGTAAGGTTTGTACTGCCCCTGGGAAACAGGAGATTAATCTGCTTTTTTATCATTTCCGGGGACTCCACCGGTGATTTGGGCCAAAGAACGGTGATCCGGTCGTCATATTCCACTACGGCAAGAAGATCGGTGGCTTTCAAATTATCAACCAGGATACCGGCCGCCTTTTTGGCATATACCAGTTTTCCTCTCTCGCCCATCGATCCTGAGCGATCGATAACAAGAGCAAGGTTTAATGAAGGCCGAGGTTTTTCAGGGTCTTCCTTTATTTTTGCAACTTTAAATTGCACCAGCGCATAAATCGGGGTTAATTCTTTGTTCATGACCACGGGATGATCGATTTCCACCACAGGTTCCACTGAATTGGCCAGGGAGTGATTAACCGGGAGAACAAAAAAAGACAGTATCAATATAAAAAGTTTCGTTTTGAGTTTCTTTTTATTCATGGTTTGCCTCCTTTGTAATAAAAAAAATCCGGGAAAAACTAAAGTCTATAAATACAATATTCAATAAAAAAAATCAACCCTGTGAATCCTAAATCCACCGCCAGATTTTGTAAACCACGAAGAACACGAAGGGCACGAAGGAAAAAAGAGTATCTATACCATCCCAATGAAAAGTTTTTGGAGGTGTCGGAAGGGGCTGGCAGCCCCAACCAATAAATGAATATTCATGTTTTCCATTTTTCACCAATGACTAATGACAAATGACCATTGACCGATGCCCAAAAGGTTCTGACCCGCCGGAGGCAAAAGTGGCGGTGGATTTGGGTCACCCGCAGGACTTGACTTTATGTACCGGATGTTGTATTAAATACTTTAAATATAGAACAAAAGGGCAGAATTGTAAACATGAAAAACAACCGGATAAAAAATCAACAAAAACAGGACAAACAACTTAAAAAAATCCGCGATATGTATATCGAAATCATTCAAAATCTTTTCAGTGGCAGGGAGGGCAGAAAGCAGCGAGGCATTTATAATCGAAAAGTTGAAAAGGTGGGGATGAAAAAATTCTTACTGAAAAGCCAAAACTTTGTGCATTCTGCGTTGGAGCAATTAAGAGCTCATTTCAAAGAATTACGCCTCAGTCCTGAAGGCAGGATTTTAAACCCGAAGAAAATCGGCAATTATTTCAATGCACTGTTTCGAATCGTAGCCAACAATGTGGATTTGTTTGTGATTTATGATGAGAGCCAGTTGGACGGACCGCATCTTCCTCTTTCCCGATCATATAAAGAGGAATTTCGCAAGATTGTTGCCAGGGGAGAAGCAGCGGCTGTTTTGCTGGTAAAACATCCCCCTGAGGAAACGGCCCTGGAGATCCGCAGGGTCTCGGAGAAATCGCTGCAGGGCCTGATGTCCCTTTGGACCAACGAGCACTTCCAGAAAACCTCCGACATCCGCGAGAATTTGAGAGATTATTTGCAGCATGCCACGGTGAAGGTACTTCATACGGGATATGACCCGGAAGTGGCTAAGATCACGGGAAGTATTAACCAACACCTGGAAAAACACGGCGGATTCGAAGATACCCACTGGATACGGGTTGTAAAGGGTGTTGCCCAGGATGAGAAGAAAGAGTCTTTAAAACATGCATTGGGGGTATGTATTCCCATCGTGGTGGTTATCAAGATCGTGGAGCATGTTTTGCCGAATATTTTACATGCCGTTGGCGGGGTGTTGGATGATCTTTTTGGGGCGATTATCCCGGATGTATCGCAGTCCATGGGAGACAGGCACCTTCCCTTCAGTGAACGGTCTAAAAAGGCCTGGCCGGTGCTTAAAGGGGGGCTGATCACGCTTCCACTGGCTTTTGCCATGGGATGGTTTTCGGCGAAGTTATATGGAATGTCGGCGTCGGTGGTTATTCATATGTTGGCGGGTGTCCTTTTTGCACTGGCCTGCTGCGCGGGAACATTGGGAACGTCCATTGCTGCGTTCAGGAAATCTTATACCGCTATCGGGAAATTGCAAGAGGATAAAAAGCACGCCTATTTGGTGTCGCGTCTCAGTGATTTTGAAAAAATCAAACTGGCCTTTAATGAGTCCATCATGGATGTCCCGTTCAGGATGGGGCATACGGTGATCGGGGTCCCCTTTCAGATTGTCCTGGGGATTGCCGCGGGGGCGTTTGGATTTTTTCACAGCACCTTATTTATCATGGTAGAGGGGATGGCGGAGACGCTATTTGGTTCGGCAACGACGTTTGTTTATTCGTATATTGCGCGTCTCAAACGTAATTCCCATCTGCGTCACACAAAATTCTAACTTCAGTCCTTTGCATTTTTGTCATTGGGATTTGTTTGAGGCATATTTTTTCGCCTATCACCTTTTTCCTTTTTTCTTAAAAATAAAAAAAAATGACAATATGCTTGACTTTTTCTCCCGGAAAGTATAAAAAAAGTGAGTTGCTCTCTGTACTGACAATGTAGATAATGAAAAGTATAAAAAAATCAGGGCCCAATTATTGAAAATTAGCGAAGAAGATAAAATTCAAGTGTCTATCACCTTCCCGGTAGGTAGGGCGCTGAAACGGTCTAAATTATTTCAATATAAAACCACATCCGTACCTCCTATATGTGCCTGTTCCATGGCCAGTTCACCGATTATTTTCCCTGACGGCAAAGTCACCGGGTGTATCGGACCTGTCATCCGGTTGGATTCATGTCACCCTCTATTATTTGGTAATTTACGTGAGCATTCATTGGCGGAAATTCTCGACAAAGCAGAACTCAATGTCGCCTTACATGCTATCCGCATCTGGGGGCCCCATAAATTAATATCCATACTAAAAGCCCATGGATTGGATGAATTACTCCCTAAAGAATATATCTCCGATTGCGTTTGTGATGTTTGCTATAAAATGTTTGAAAATGAAAAAATCCTGGATTTCCTGGAGACGCTGCAAAAAGAAGATGAAGAATTTCAAAAAAAAGTGGCATATGGCCGGTTGTATTATCTAAAAGAAACAAAAATGCTGGAAGAACTTAATATACAGGGTCAGGGTTGAAGGGTTGTAAGGGTTGTGGACAGGCAAAAAATTGAAAAATTGAATAACCGTTCGAATTTCTACTTTGTCTTTGTCTTTAGTATGTCTGTACAACTTTCGCCATAAGCGTTGTAGGCACATACTTTATAATAGTAAATGGTTTTCCGCGTCAGTCCCGAATCCTGGTAGAAAGTGGTATCCGCGCCCACAGTGTCGATCAGGGTAAGCGTTGCGGGGCTGTCACCTCTATAGATTTTGAATCCGTCTTCATTGTTGGAATGATCTGTCCAGGTTAAATAAACGGTGTACTTGGAGGGATCGGCATCCAAATCACCGGGCGCCGCCGGGGGTTGTCCAGAGGTCCCGGCGGTCCCGCCGGAGACGATCAGCGCATAGTCGGCATCGATGACGCTGGCTGTTTCTATATGGCTGTCCTGCACCACCTCGTCGGCAAACACCTGGATAGTCCAGATCCCGACCGCCGGGCTCTGGATGAACACATTCTCCACTGTGTCGATGGTATTGGAACTGCCACCCGGGGAGGACCACAAACCCACCTCCAGACCATTGTTACCCCAGTAATAGATTGTTCCACCGGGATCGATGGCCTTCAGCGACAGGTCGTTGATGCGATGAACCGCCGCCCCGGGAACTGCCGGGGGGTCCGCGTATACCAGGGTGGCCCGTAACGGCTGCGACCCGTTAACGTTTACCTGGTAAGTATGGACTTCCAGGGGGGCGATCACGGCATTCTCATCGATAAGAACCGGGAACTCCCAGTTATGAAGTTCGGCCATATCGTAGAGATTCTTGACATCCACCATGCCCCAACCTTGATGCATCCGGGTCTTGTCGTGAGTGGTGCCGCTGAAGGGGTATTGATAGGCGGAATGAATCAATAGTGCCTTGGCCGTGGTGAAATGGGGCCGGCTGTTAAAAACGTCCCGGGCCAGCCCTGGACCACCTTCGAAAACCCCGTCCGCCCACATCTGGAAAATCAACCCCATATAACCGGCAGTAATAGCACTTGAAGCACTGCTGCCGCCAAATTCCGTATAGGAAGTGTCGCTGGTGTGGTCGGGGGCCAGGGTATAGTCGTAGAAATGCCAGACATCGGGTTTGATGCGTCCGTCACTGGCCGGTCCGATACTGGCACCGCCGCACCAGCAGTCGTCAGCCTGCGAAACGGTGTTGTAGTGCATAAATCCACCCACAGAAATGATATTCTTGGCCCAGGCCTGGGGCCGCGAATCCTGGTTGCCGGAGTTGCTCTGGGCCTGGACAATCACTATATCCAGGTCAAAAATAATCTCATCCATTTCGGCGGAGAAGGTGGTGTATTCCGGGGTACGCGCATTGCCCCAACTGTTGTTTTGAAACACGGCGCGGTACATACCCAGGGGATTGGTCAGTTCCTGGGTATGGGCGTATTTATCGGTAAAACAAGTGAAGGCAGCAAAAATCGGCTGCCCCGCATCCGGCAGTATGCCCCGGGCGTCGGGATTGCCGGCACCACTGCCGAACACGATACCGTATACCGGCGTCCCATGGTAGGTGTTGGTGGTGTTGCCGCAGTGAATGATGGGGGGGTTATACTGGAAGTCCACGTGGGTGGTACGCAGACCAGTGTCACAAACCTCGCCCCGTACCCCCTGACCGGTATAACCCTGGACCTTTTCTAAATAATTGGCCCCGCTAATTTCACGGGCTGAATTCATATCCGCTTCCACCGGGGTCCAGCGGTCAATATAGAGCACCCAGGGCAGAGACACCACCCGGTTCAGTTGATTGGCATCCAGGTTGGCTTCCAACCGGCGCCCTTTTGTTTTTAAAACCACTTCTGCGCCGATACCGGCGATGAAATTCGCGACTTCATTTCTCTTATTCTTCTTTGCCAACCAGATAGAGTAACGGGTGGTACCCGCTGCCCCCTCTGCCATGCCCCGGGCCACGTTTTCCAGTCCCTGTTCCAACTTGTAAGCGGGGAGATAGGGTCCCACCCAGCGGACAAAGTTCATACCCTGTACTTTTCTGCTGATACCAGGTGGCATTGCCACGATGAGGGCGTTATCCGGCAGGGTTCCGCAAATCTCGCCGCCGACGGCGCTGATCTGCTCTTGATACGGTACGATTACCCGGGTCTTACACTGCACGATGTAAAGGTTCACCCTCCCGGCGGCCTCTGTTGTGTCCACTCCCGGCATATCTGCCGGCGGAGGGTTCACCAGCGGATCGAATACATGGCTGCGCAGCCTTATCTCACGGCGCTGGGGCAATTCCCGCCAGAAGTTCTTCCCATCAAGGCTGATGCGATAGGTATCGTTCCCTTTAAACAAAATACGAACCGGCGAATTCGCCAATTCCATCATGCGATCCCGGTTCTCTACTCCCTTTTCCCTGGAAATATTTACGACTGTCGCTAACAGGGCGCAGACACAGGTAAAGGCAATTGAAAAAACCAGGATTCGCCTTAATCCTTGAAATTTCTTTTTGGTCATTTTTCCTCCTATTTATTTGATTTATTTTTGGGCAATGACTGGTTTGAATGTCTGATCTGACTGGTGGTGCCGTTAAATTAGCTCCTGGCAGGGGCGCTTATATGCGGAGGCTCTGTTGAAACATGCATAAAGAAAATGAAAATCCCCATGCAATTGAATTATAATTATACCATAAAATTGCTTTTCGGTAAAGCACCGGTTCCCTTCCGCTTCCTTTAAAAAGGCTGTGATTATCGGGCTAGATTTTCAACAGTCTTTTGGCAACATCCACACCGGAGGCCGCATCCGGGGCATATCCGTCCGCCTCTATCCGGTCTGCATAATCCTGGGTTACCGGGGCGCCTCCGACAATGACTTTAACATCATCTCTCAGCCCCGCATCTTTCAATCCTTCTATAACTGCTTTCATGTTGATCATGGTGGTGATTAACAGCGCTGATATTCCCACCAGGTTCGCTTTCTCATTTTTTGCGGATTCTACAAATTTTTCTATGGGTACATCCGCACCCAGGTCCTTCACCTCGAAGCCGGCTCCCTGCAGCAGCATGGCTACAATATTTTTCCCTATATCGTGTAAATCGCCTTGAATGGTACCGATAACAACTTTCCCCGGGGATTTCACATTTGTCTCGGCCAAACGCGGCTTTAATATCTCCAATCCCAGGTTCATTGCTTTTGCCGATACCAGGACTTCAGGAATAAAGCACTCGTTATTTTTAAATTTCTCGCTGACGATATTCATCCCCTCTACGAGACCCTCATTTAAAATCTTTTCAACCGGGACCTCCGAGGCAAGAGCTTCTTTTACTAACTCTTCTACGGTTTCCGAATTTCCTTTTTGCACCTCATCCGCTATTTTTGCAAACATTGTCATATCATCCTCCTGCTCTCCTGCTCATCGTGTGCCCCAAAGTGGTGTTAGACAACATAGTCGTCTTGCTCCATTTTATCGAGTTCTTTTTTTATGGATTTTCGGACGGTTTCGGGCATGTTTTTCTCCCTTTCCAGCATGGGTTTCAGCCCCTTTCCCACACCATCGTCGATGAAAAAAGGTTTGACGAAATGGGAATGCCAGGTTCTTTCTTCATAGGAGCGGCTTTCCAGTTTTTCGAAGAAGCTTTTTATCCCCTTTTCCGGGTCCCCTTCTATCTCTTTGAAATAAGACCCATAGATATGAAGGGAGTCACTGATGTCCACATACCGCCCCAGGCGAACCGGTTTTCCTGTCTTTTCCGAGACAGCTTCTGCAATCTTCCGCATGAGAGTGGTGATGGCAATAACATTCTCAAACCAGGCTTTGAATAAATCCCGGCTCCGCCAATGGGTGTTCATGTTGAATACAAAGCCGCTGTTTCCATCCTCACAGAGCCGTCCCCACACCCGCTGCAGGCAGGGGGGGTCCTCTGTGGGCGGATCCAGTTTGGGATTCCAGGTAATCGCCTGGGCCCGCCTGGTGTATCCTGTCTGCGACAGCTTTTCAATCATGTAGTTTATTTGGTTCACAACTTTGTCTTCTATCACATATTCAAACAGCCGGCCGTGGTAGGTATAGGTCCAGCGGGTATCTTTGCTTTCCGTGCCTTTTAGAATTTCCTCCATGGGCTTTACCCAGTAATCGTGGGCTCCGTGCACCACTTCCATGACATACTCTGCCAGACCTCCAAGCCCGTCGGCAAAAGACCGGTGAAATCGAGGCTGACCAAAAGGGTCTCGAACCGCGATCATGACCGTGGCATCCTTGCTTGGCGGGTCCTGGGGATGATCGTATTCCGTCCTTATGCTTATCCCTTTCTCCCATACTTCTCGTATGGCTTTTTCATAAGCCAGGGGAATTGTATCCTCCTGCACTACCAAAATTGGTATGTTTCCTCGTTCCATTAGGCCTCCTGGTGTAAATAATCATATAGAATAACAAAAAAGCAGGAAATGGTCTTTAATTTTATTCAAGAACTGAATAATATAGATGAAATATCAAAAAAAGTCAATAACCCTATCCGGGAATTCTAATTTTAAAGCCGCGAAGACACGGTGAAGCATGAAGAGACGCGAAGATAATAAGACATGTCAGCGATCATATTTTATATCCATGTCGACTTTGAAAAACAAGTAGTCAGAGTAGGTGGTCAGGGTGTTGGTGCGGGTCCATTCTCGAGAACCACGGTATTTGCTAATAAAGGAACCTCCTTTATAACTTTCTTCAAAATGAATTTGGGTGGGAAAACGGATACCGCTGCGAAATTTAAAAAATTCCGTTTCCAGGTTCAAAATCAAGCGGGTGTTTAATTCATCAGCCAGTTTTTTCAATCGATCGTATCCCCGGATGGAATTGGGATTGGCTTTTATTTTTAATACGGAAAAATCCCCTGTATCGATCCACAGTTTGCCGTAAATATAGTGGGCATCTTTCTCACTTTTGGGATAGGCTTCAAGGATTGCAGTGGGTCGGCCCTTTAACTCTTGATGTCCCAGCAGCCGGAAATGATAGTTTTTCTGTCTCTCCGCTGCCAGCAGGGTAAGGGGACCAAAGACCGCTTTACTGGATATAAAGCGGACATCTTTGATGTTCGCGGCTTCCGTGGTTTCCGTGGTTTCCGTGGTTTGCGCGGCTGCTGTGGCTGCTGTGGCTGCTGTGGCTGCTGTGGCT
>CP070627.1:5832839-5834344 GCA_020355945.1 Candidatus Aminicenantota bacterium
CATATACTAATAGAAAAAGGCGTCAAGCCTGATACGATTGTAGGAATTATGATAGATCGTTCCCCGCAGGCGATTATCGGGATTTTGGGAATACTGAAATCCGGCGGCGCTTATTTACCCATTGAACCGGATTACCCGCAAGACCGAATCGATTACATGCTCAAGGACAGCGGCGCGAAAATCCTGGTCACAACTCCCGGTTTACCGGGAAAATTTGAAAATTTGTCAATTGTCAATTGTCAGGATGAAATCACCGGTTACGAACAAAGTAACTCCCCTCTTGAGAGGGGTGCCTCCTCCACGTCCTTTACAAAATTTGGAGGAGGCGGGGTGTGTCTAAATCTGCAAACCGCAGCGAATCCTGCAAATCTCGCCTACATCATCTACACATCCGGTTCCACAGGAAAGCCCAAAGGCGTAATGGTTGAACATGCATCTGTTATCAATGTATTATTTGCCCTTCATCAACAATATCCCTTCCATGAATCATCTGTTTATTTGCTAAAAACTTCATTTGCATTTGACGTATCCGTAACAGAATTGTTCGGTTGGTTCTTAGGAAAAGGAAAATTAGCCATACTGGAAAAAGACGGAGAAAAAGACCCCGAAAAAATCCTGGATACCATCTGGATCGCCCGCATCACTCATATCAATTTTGTACCCTCTATGTTTAATGTGTTCACGGATTCATTAAACCCGGGAAATATCGCTAAATTATCACATCTGCAATTCATCTTTTTAGCCGGGGAAGTCCTTTTACCTCAATCGGTGAATAAGTTTAAGGCATTAAATTCCAACGTTATATTAGAAAATCTATATGGCCCCACCGAAGCCGCTGTATATGCAAGCAAGTATTCATTATCAGACTGGGCCGGCACAGGTACTATACCCATTGGCAGCCCCCTGCAAAACATGAAATTATATATTTTAGATAAAAATGATAATCTCCAGCCCATGGGAGTTCCTGGGGAATTGTGCATCGCCGGCACCGGAGTCGCCAGGGGATACCTGAACCAACCCGAACTAACCGCAGAAAAATTTGACCAGGATGAACAACAAAATGTGCCAGGCAGCAGATTTTATTGGTCCTATATGTCCTATTCGTCTTATATTTACAAAACCGGTGACTTTGCTCGTTGGCTCCCGGATGGCAATATCGAATTTCGGGGAAGAATCGACCAACAGGTGAAAATCAGGGGATTCCGCATCGAATTAGGAGAAATAGAAAATCATTTGTTGAACCATAACCATATCAAAGAAGCAGTCGTGACAGCTCAAGCCAACCCGGCAGGAGATATGGCCCTACATGCATATATCGTTCCCGCCAAAGAATTCGACACAGCAGGATTAAGAGAATATCTATCCGGTAAACTCCCCGAGTATATGATCCCCGCATATTTCATCCAATTAGACCGTATCCCCCTAACCACAAGCGGGAAAATAAACAGGAAAGCACTGCCCGAACCTGTGGTTAAACCAGGAGAAAACTATGTCCCACCAGCCAA
>CP070627.1:5834444-5838176 GCA_020355945.1 Candidatus Aminicenantota bacterium
GACAGGTGTCGGGTGGTTTCCCCCGGCAGCGAATTTGGATTGGACCCTGTGCGGCACAGGAGATTTCAATAATGACGGTAAAATGGACCTGCTGTGGCGAAACGTCAGCAGTGGTAGTAATGCGGTTTGGTATATGGATGGTGTGATTCGAATTGGAGTAGAGTCTTTGACTACCGTGACAGGTACAACCTGGAAAATAGAGAATTAAAAAGACCAAGACTCCCGGCAGGGACCCTGGCGATTTCTACAGGTGGTCCCTGCCGGGGAGTTATTTATTGGGGAAAGGTGTCAAACGATTCCGCATTAGTAGAAAGAGGAATGTGATAAACAATTATACCCTTATTCCTCATCCTAAAAAAGAAATAGGGAGGTATTTAACAATGAAAAACTTCAAGTTTTTTGTCATTTTTTTGTTGGTATTCAGTGTAATCACTGCGTTTGCGAAAAACAAAAAACCCAATGATTCGGTGCTTATTTCGCATACGCAGGATCAAACGGTTTTACAGTTCGAGATCACGTCTTATGATTTCCAGGAGGTACAAACCCCTAACGGTATTGAAGCCAGGTTGGTGGCCCCGAATACTTCTGAAATACTGGAAAAAGGTGCCCCGGCTCTAAGAAAATTATCTGCTGCCGTTATTGTTCCCGATAAGATGGAAATGCAAGTTAACGTTCTCAATTCAACATTCGTGGAAATTGAAAATGTTGCCCTGGCACCGTCCAAAGGAAACCTGTTAAGAACTGTAAACCCTGATGATGTTCCTTATGAATATGGCCGGGAGTATCAAACCAATGCGTTTTACCCGGCCAATTTAGTGGATCTCACCGAGCCGTATATTACCAGGGACTACCGGGGACAGGCGGTTATCGCCTATCCATTCCGGTACAACCCGGTAACAAAAGTGTTAAGGGTTTATACCCGGTTAAAAGTGAAGGTATTCCCCACGGGAAACCGGGGCAAGAATACCTTAGAGCGCAGACCCCATCAAAAAATCACTCGTGAATTCAAGAATGTTTACGCCAGGCATTACCTGAACTATAAGCAAGTGGCGGAATCTCAAGCATCTGTGCAGTACACACCACTACCCGATGATATCGGTAATATGCTGATTATTTGTTACAATGGGTTTATGAGTGAGATGAATGCGTTTGTATCCTGGAAGCAAAACATTGGTTACACGGTGAACCTGGTGGATTATTCCACTATTGGAAGTTCCGCTGCGTTAAAGACCTATGTTGAAAATTATTACAATACCAATGGTTTAACCTTCTTGCTCCTGGTGGGAGACCATGCCCAGGTACCCACATCCAGCACCACAGCCGGTGATTCGGATAACAATTATGGTTATATTGTAGGCAGTGACCACTACTTAGACATTTTTGTGGGTCGTTTTTCGGCAGAGACCAGTGCTCATGTGACCACACAAGTAGATCGTACCATTCACTATGAACGGGATGTGCTCCCTTCCGCTGGATTTTTCAGTCATGCGACCGGGATGGGTTCTTCCGAAGGGCCGGGGCATAATGGCGAGTATGATTATCAGCATATCAACTTAATTCTTTCTGATTTAACGGGCTATGGTTATACCACTGATACGAACCATCAGAGCGGAGGCAGCACATCCAATTTGGCCAATTTAATCAATAATGGTACAGGTACGATGTTCTACTGCGGTCATGGCAGTACCACTTGCTGGACCTGCGGATGGACCTTCTGCAACTCTAATGTGGATGTACTGGTGAATGAAAACGAATTGCCCTTTATTTTTTCTGTAGCCTGTGTCGTGGGTAACTTCAAAAACACCACCTGTTTCTGTGAATCCTGGCTGCGGGCCACCAATAATGGTAATCCCACCGGTGCTGTTGCCCATGCGGGTTCCACCATTAACCAGTCATGGGTACCGCCCATGGATGCCCAGGATGAATTTGCCGACCTGATGGTATCCGTTTCAGGCCCGAAACGGACTTTTGGCGGCGTATTTGTCAACGGGTTGTTTAAGATGATTGATATCAACGGCGCCAGTGGTGAAAGTATGGCTGATACCTGGACATGCTTTGGAGATCCATCGGTGCAACTGCGCACGCCAGGCACCCCGGATGGCCCCATACCGGGACCCCCTGAACCGCCGGTGGCCGACTTCTCAGCAGACCCAACCACTGTCTGTGTAGGTGGAATTGTAAACTTTACTGATCTTTCCACCAACTGTCCGACATCGTGGAATTGGACTTTTGAGGGAGGCACTCCCTCCAGCAGCACGGTTAAAAACCCAACGGTTACCTATAATACACCGGGTACGTATACTGTGACCTTAACCGTCTGCAATGCCCAGGGATGCGATACCGAAGCCAAAGTGGATTATATCACCGTGATCGAGAATTGCTACTGCCCGTCATCGGCAATCGACCAGAGTTTCGAATATATTGCCGGTGTAGAAGTGGGTGATTTGAACAATCCTTCAGGTCCTTCTCCCTACAGTGATTTCACCAGCCTTGTGGCTCATCTAATCCCGGGAGCAACGGTTAATGTATCCTTAACCCCTGGATTCCCTACTGGCAGTTCGTTTACAGAAAACTGGAAAATCTGGATCGACTATAACATCGACGGCGATTTTGAAGATTTGGGCGAAGAAGTGTTCAGTGGTGCAAGCAGTTCAACCGTAAACGGCAGCTTTACTGTTCCCTTATCAGCAAGCGGTACCACACGAATGAGAGTATCCATGAAATACGGCGGCTATCCGACTCCTTGCGAAACCTTCACCTATGGTGAAGTAGAAGATTATACCGTAAATATCACAAATATCAATCCAGCAGAACCGGACTTTAACAACGACGGAAAAGCAGATATTATCTG
This sequence comes from Candidatus Aminicenantota bacterium, assembly GCA_020355945.1. Next base: position 5,837,296 of record CP070627.1, read on the forward strand.
GCGATACTATGGAACCGGCGGGTATAATGCCGTATGGTTAAGAGGTACGGCGACAACCACAGCTTCAGCTTCCGCTGCTGGAATTTCCTCAGACAAGAATAACATGAGTTTTGTAGATATGGAAAATGCGGAAGTAAAGGGAGAGAAAGGGAAAGTCGTAGATAATACGGACATGAACATATCAATACAAGAATTGAGAAAACAGGGTATAATAGACGGTTTTGAGGGATATACACCACCAGTTGAAGAAGAGGGCGCAAATGATCCTTTTGAAAATGAATCAAGCCAGGGAGTGAGCCGCACAATGGCCATCGTATCTGATCCCAGGGATGATCCTGAAGCGGTGGAATTACCAGCCGCCGCAGACACCCAGTGGAAGTTGTGTGGTGCCGGAGATTTTAATGGTGACGCTAAACCGGACCTGGTCTGGCGGCATGTGGGTAATGGTGAGAATGCAGTGTGGTTTATGGATGGGGTGACAAGGACAGGTGTCGGGTGGTTCCCCGCCGCAGCGAATTTGGATTGGACGCTGTGCGGCACTGGAGATTTTAACAATGATGGCAAACCGGACCTGGTATGGCGGCATGTGGGTAACGGCAGTAATGCGGTATGGTTTATGGATGGATTGACCAGGACCGGAGTCGGTTGGCTGCCCACGGCTGTTAATTTGGATTGGACATTGTGTGGTACCGGGGATTTTAACAATGATGGCAATACGGACCTGGTCTGGCGGCATGTAGGTAATGGTGATAATGCCGTGTGGTTCATGGATGGGGTGATAAGGACAGGTGTCGGGTGGTTTCCCCCGGCAGCGAATTTGGATTGGACCCTGTGCGGCACAGGAGATTTCAATAATGACGGTAAAATGGACCTGCTGTGGC
>CP070627.1:5838276-5844737 GCA_020355945.1 Candidatus Aminicenantota bacterium
TTGCCATTAAGGGGAAAGATTCTTAATGTTGAGAAAGCCACCACTTCCAAAATGCTGGAAAACGCTGAAATAAAAACCATTATAGCCGCTTTAGGGGTAGGCATTGGTAAAGAAAACTTTGACCTGGAAAAACTCAGGTATCACAAAATCATTATCATGACCGATGCTGATGTGGATGGTTCGCATATTCGCACTCTTTTGATGACTTTCTTTTTTAAACATATGCGCTCCCTGATACAATTGGGGCATGTATACCTGGCCCAGCCTCCCCTTTTCCTGGTCAAAAAAGGAAAAAACCATACATATTTAAAAACTGAAAAAGACCTGGAAAACTACTTGTTGAAAAGAATTGGTGAGGAAGTGGTGTTATTTTACGGACCCAATGGGGAAGATGGAGATGAAGAACAAATACAGCAATTGAAGGGCCGTAAATTAGTCACCTTTATTAAATTAATCAACAAAATGGAATCCTTGATGGAGAGTATTGAAAAAAGAGGAATGCCGCGGGTATTAACCGAAAAGTTAATTGAACTGATCAAAAGCGAAGATACTTTTGAAGATGAGGACCAAACCCGGCAGATTGCCCAATCCATTTCTCAAGTCGACTGCGCTGCTAATGTGGATATCAGTTTTGACCGGGAGCATTCCCGGTACACACTGGAATTGGAGTATGAATTGAATGGAGTGATTATGCATCGCTCCATTAATTGGGACTATCTGACCGGCCCTTTGTTTGCCAAAGTCAATGAAACCTATGAGAAGCTAAAAGAGTATCCGGACCCGCCGTATAGATTTAAAATCGGAAATGAAGAATTAGAAATCGAACATAAAAAAGAGTTAGTCTCAATTTTATTTGAAAAGATTAAAAAAGGATTAACCATTCAGCGGTACAAAGGTCTCGGGGAAATGAACCCGGGACAGTTGTGGGAAACCACAATGGACCCTAAAAATCGGACACTATTAAAGGTAAATATTAACGATTTCTTTGCATGTGAAACCATATTTGACACATTAATGGGTAGTGATTCAGGCAAAAGAAAGGAGTTTATATTGGAAAATGCTTTAAATGTTCGAAACCTGGATATATAGCGGGGTAAATCATGGCAGATGACAAAGAAATAAACGAAAAGAAAGAAGAAAGCCAGAAAAACACCGAAACCATCGATAAAATCGAGAATGTCACCATTGAAAAAGAGATGCAAACCTCTTACCTGGATTATTCCATGAGTGTTATTATTGGTCGGGCTATTCCTCATATTCGTGATGGGTTAAAGCCGGTTCACCGGCGGACATTATATTCGCTGCATCAAACCGGCACCCATTATAACCAGCCGTATAAGAAGTCGGCCCGTATTGTAGGGGATGTGATCGGCAAGTATCATCCCCACGGCGATGCTGCGGTGTATGATACCCTGGTGCGAATGGCCCAGGATTTTTCACTTCGCTACCCCTTAGTAGATGGCCAGGGAAATTTTGGTTCCATTGATAATGACCCTCCTGCTGCCATGAGGTATACTGAAGTCCGGTTGGATAAAATTTCCAATCTTTTATTGACTGATATCGATAAAAACACGGTTAATTTTCAGCCCAATTATGATGGTTCCCTGGTGGAACCGGAAATATTTCCCTCTTTACTGCCCATGCTGTTGTTAAATGGGAGTTCGGGAATAGCTGTTGGTATGGCCACTTCGGTGCCTCCCCATAATTTAAAAGAGCTTATCGATACCTTCATCTATTTTGTAGATCACAGGGATGCCCCGATTGCTCAATTGATGGAAATTTTAAAGGGCCCTGATTTTCCCACTGGCGGTATTATTTATGGTAAATATTCCCTGCAAAAGGCATATGAAACCGGGAAAGCAAACATTGTCGTCAGGGCCAGGTCAATGATCGAAACCGATAAAAAAGGAAAACAAAGTATTGTTATTACTGAAATTCCTTATTTAGTAAATAAAGCAAAGATACTGGAATACATTGACAGTCTTATAAAGAGTAAAAAAATCTCAGGTATTTCAGAATTCAGAGATGAATCGGACCGGGAGGGTATGCGCATTGTTATTGAACTAAAAAAGGATGAAATACCTGATGTCATTCTTAACAGTTTATTTAAATACACGCAATTGCAATCCACCTTTTCCATCAATCTTTTGGCCATTGCCAACAATCAGCCGATACAGTTTAATTTGCAGGAGTATTTTAACTATTTCCTGGGTCATCGCAAGGAGGTGGTGCGCCGGTGTTCGCTTTTTGAATTGGACAAAGCGGAAAAACGGGCTCATATTATTGAAGGATTAAAAATTGCCCTGGATGAACTGGACCTGGTTATCAAGATCATCAGGGGCTCAAAAAACAGGGCTGAGGCAAAAGACAATTTATTGTCCAGATTACCGTTAACATCAGCTCAAACCGATGCCATCCTGGATATGCAATTATACCGGTTAACCGGCCTTGAGATCGATAAATTGGAAAATGAATATGCGGAACTGCTCAAGCAAATCGATTATTTAAAACAACTTCTTTCCAGTGAACAGATGCTTTTGAGCCTGATTAAGGAGGAGTTAATAAAGGTGGCCGAACAGTACAAAGACGATCGTCGAACCACCATTATCGAGGAAGAGCTGCAGGAATTCGATGTAGAAGACCTCATAAAGGATGAGGATTTTGTTATATCGGTTACAAAAAAGGGGTATATTAAGCGAACCGCCCTTAATTCCTACAAAATTCAACGACGGGGTACAACCGGGAGAAAGGGCTTTGACCTCAGGGAGGAAGATGTGGTTTTGCGGCTGTTGGTGGCTTCTGCTCATGATTATATCCTGGTGTTTACCGAAAAGGGTCGAATGTTCTGGAAAAAAGTCTACGAAATACCTGAAGGAGACCCTTCCAGCAGGGGAAAACCCATTAACCGTTTGATTGGCATTAGTGAAGATGAAAAAATATGTTCTGTAATTAATGTAAAGGAATTTTCCACCTACAGGTATATCATGTTATTTACCCGGCAGGGATATGTGAAAAAAACATCTCTTTCTGCTTTTTCAAGGCCAAGGATTAATGGAATTATTGCGGCGGATGTCCGGGAAGGGGATTCACTTTTTGAGGCTCAAATCTCGGATGGAGACGATGAGATTATCCTGGGGACCAACCTGGGAAAAGCCATCCGCTTCCATGAATGGGATGTCCGAGAAATCGGGAGAACCGGGCGAGGGGTCATTGGAATTCGCCTGGCTAAAGAGGATTTTGTGGTAGGGGCGGATGTGATCAAGGAAGGCGATAAATATATCTTAACTGTCACGGAAAATGGAATCGGTAAAAAATCCGAAATCGATCTTTATCGGCTGCAAAATAGGGGTGGAAAAGGTTTAATTAATATACGCATCAATGAACGATTGGGCAAAGTGATCGGGTTGGTTACTCTTCGAGACCAGGAAGAATTCATTTTATCCTCCGAGTTGGGTAAAATCGTCAAACAGGATTCCGATGCGATTCGAGCCCAGGGAAGGGCCACGCAGGGGGTTAGAATTATCAATCTAAAGGAAGGTGATCGATTGGTAACATTGGAAAAAGTCAGGAGTGAAGCAAATGTAGCCAATGACACCCATGAAGACAGCGAGTAGACTTTCCCCAGGTGAACCGGGATTAATAAGAAGTTTTTGCGGGGGGTCCAGGGGGGCAGTTTTTTACAAAAAGCGCCCCCCTGGCTGCCGGAGGCAAAAATAGTAGGGGATATTGAAAATTTTTTTTATAGATGTTAATATAAAACCTTGCAACAAACAACAAAAGATAAAGTTAAATGAATATCACCGCGCCAATCGTCCGCTTTGCACCGTCACCTACAGGCCACCTCCATATCGGGGGAGTGCGTACGGCTCTTTTTAATTATCTCTTTGCCAGAAACCAGGCTGGTCAATTCATTTTAAGAATTGAGGATACGGATATTTCCCGCTCTTCTAAAGAGATGGCCGGCGAAATCTTCCAGGGATTAGAGTGGTTAGGCATCCAATGGGATAAAGGACCGATTTATCAATCGCATCATTTTGCCAGGTACAAAGAAATTGCTCTCCGGCTCCTGGAGGAAAATAAAGCTTATCGGTGTTTCTGTACCCCCGGGGAAATAGAAGCCCGCAGGAAAGCATCCGGGAAAAAAAATAAATCAGAACAAATTTATAAATACGATCGTCAATGCCTTCATTTAACCCCCGGGCAAATCAAAGAAAAGCTTGAACATGACATTCCCTTTGTTATTCGTTTCGCCGTTCCCGATGGAGCCACTTATTTTAAAGATCGTCTTCATAAAGAAATGAAAGTAGAAAATGACCAACTGGAAGATTTTGTCATACTAAAATCAGACAATTCTCCCACTTATCATCTTTCAGTGGTGGTGGATGACAGTGATATGGAGATTACCGATGTCATCCGGGGTGACGATCACATTTCCAATACATTCAAGCAGGTGTTGCTGTTTCGGGCGCTGGGCCGCAAGCCCCCCAAATACACCCACCTCCCTTTGATACTGGGACCGGATAGAAAAAAACTAAGTAAACGCCACGGCGAAACCTCTGTGCTGGAATTTAAACAAAATGGCTACCTACCAGAAGCTGTTATTACCTATTTATCCCAGTTGTCATGGCTGCCGGCAGATAGCAAAAAAATATTTTCAATGCAAGAACTGGTCAACCAATTCAAGCTCAGCAGCGTATCCAAAAATAGCCCTGTGTTTGATTATGACAAATTACGGTTTTTAAACAGCCGGGCTCTCCAGCAGAGCCCCCCACAAGACCTGCTGCATCTCCTGGAAGAAAATGAAACCAGTGACTTTAATAAAAAATTCTCCGCCTTTGCCGTGGAAAAGAAATTGGCGCTTATCGAATTGGTCAAACCCCGGATGAAAACCCTTGACCAATTTGAGCAAAAATTTAATATCTATCTAAAAGGAGAATTAAATTACAATAATCCCGACTTGCAAAAGCTAAATGAAACCTACAGCAATGAACAGATAAAAAAATATTTGCAATTGTTCCTGGACTATATACAAACCATTGACCCCAATGGTTTTAACAATTCCGCGCTGGAACAAGGGCTCAGGGAATGCGCGGATAAAAATGGCCTGAAAGCAGCGGATTTAATCCATCCGACACGATTTGCACTTACTTCCGAAATGGTAAGCCCATCTATTTTTGATGTGCTGGCCTTTTTGGGAAAAGAAGAGTCAATCAAACGAATGAACCGCTTGATTGACTATTTAGGAAAATTAAATGATTAAATTTTGCCTCCGGCGGCCAGGGGCTCTTTTTAAAAAAACCGCCCCTGGAACCCCGCAAAAATTTTTTATTAATGCCAACTCGACCTGCACCCTACCTGGCCCCCTGCAAAAACTTTTTATTAACGATGATAAAAAAGGTTTGTAAAAAATGTTTATACCGATAAAAGATTATAATCCTACAAGACGGACCTCTTATATTACTATTGCCCTGATTATCATCAATATAGCGGTGTTTTTTTACCAGGCTGTTTTATCTGAAAAACCGTTGACCTATCACATTCTTTCCTCGGCCATGGTGCCTTATGAGGTCACTCACTTTAAAAATGCGCATATTCCCCTGGGAAAGGACCTATTCGATCAACCGGTTTATTTTAAAGAAAGAGATATTAATCCATTCCTTAGCTTATTAATTTCTATATTTATGCACGGTTCGCTCTGGCATCTTTTAGGCAACATGCTCTTTTTATGGATCTTTGGCAATAACATCGAAGACTACCTGGGAAAAATGAGGTTTATTTTTTTCTATCTTGGCTGCGGTCTGGGGGCCAGTTTGATCCACATCCTGTTTCATTTCAACTCCCTCTCCCCGGTGATTGGCGCCAGTGGAGCTGTTTCCGGTGTAATGGGGGCCTATCTCATCTTATTTCCCGATGCCAAGGTGCGTACCCTGGTGTTTCTCTTTATCTTTATTACCTTTGTGGACATACCTGCCTATGTGTTTTTAATTGTGTGGTTTATCTTTCAATTTTTCTATGCCGGGTCACAATCAGGCATTGCCTGGCTGGCCCATGTGGGCGGATTTGTCCTGGGTATATTATTAATAAAAATGATGCAGCGCCGGCCGCGAATAAGAGTAAAACCACAAAGACCTGGTTCCGATGATATAGATATTGAAATTATTCAATAAAGGAGAATACTCAAATGAACCATGAAAAAAATGACAACAAAGTTAAAAAATCCGTACCCACCAATTTTATTAAGGCAATTATAGAAAAAGATATTGCAGAAAATAAAAACAACAGCCGTGTCCATACGCGCTTTCCCCCCGAACCCAATGGGTATTTACACATCGGCCACGCTAAATCCATTTGTCTTAACTTTGGCCTGGCAGAAGAATATAAAGGACTCTGTAATTTGCGGTTCGACGATACCAACCCTTGCAAGGAAGAAGAAGAGTACGTGGAAGCCATTAAAGAAGATA
>CP070627.1:5844837-5861737 GCA_020355945.1 Candidatus Aminicenantota bacterium
CCATTCCCAGCTTTTCCTCAACGGCCCATTTTTGATATGGGGAGCCATTATATTCGCAATATATCATGACTGCTTTAGCCTGGGAATCATCCAGGATATGATTTCCAGGCTTGCCATTCATTCTCCTGGTGTCATGGATGATATAATAATCGGCAGAGGGCGTCATTATAAGATTTGATGTTTGCCAGGATGTCTTCCAGGCTGTAATCTCCCGCTGGAGCTCCCGGATGAGCCCCGGGTTTTCATGGGCTTCGCAGGGATAATCACCGGTAAACTCGTATGCCAACTTATCGATGTCGGCCCATTGGGGATATATTTGTTTATAGATTTCCATGGGACGCAAACCTGTGATGTGATGAAGTTGGGGGGTCTCTACATAAGAGCTAAAACGCACCAGTATTAAATGGAGAAGCTCCATGGGGGGCTGAAGGTGACGGATAAGGGGAAGAAGTTTCAATATTTCCCGGTAATGAGCCGCTTTATCCCCGGGAAACCCCCAGAGCATGTTCCATGCGACGTATATCCCGGCTGACAGGGCATTACGCAGCAGCAGCAGGTTTTGGCTTGCACGTACCCGTTTATTCATTAATTTCAACAGACCGGACGACAGGGACTCGATTCCCGTTAGTATTGATTTTACTCGCATCTTTTGCAGGTTGATAAGGTCTTTCAACTGCAGGTCTGTGTTCTCCTGGTAAAAGATCGAAGGGAATTCTTTTTTTTGAGCCAGGAAGGTAAGCAGTTTCTCATAATAAGAAAAAGGCACGATATTATCGGTCATAAGAACTGCGTTAACCGGGTACTTTTGGGCAATCATTTCCAGGTCTTTTTCCACTTTCTCACCCGATTTTTGCTGGAATACGATACTTTGGGTATTCGTATTCCCGCAAAATAGACATCTCCGTTTTTGTCCCCACCAACAGCCTCTGCTGGTTTCGTAGGAAACCGCTTTCATTTTGGGTAGATTGTTTCCCAGGAACGCTCTCATTTGCTTAAAGAAACTCTCGTAACCGGGCAGCGGGATAGTATCCAGGTTTTTCAATGGTTCGCCGTTAATAACACGTCTTGCCGGCAGTTTGTCCCCGGCATACCCGGTTAAAAACTCTTTGAAAGATATTTCACTTTCCCCGGAAAAAACATAATCGATGGCCCGACTCAGGGAGGCAATTCCTTCCGCCATTTGGTCTTCACAGTTTTTCCCCCCCATTATGGTGATAATTTCGGGACAGATTTTTTTTACTGCTTTTAAGATGGCGACGGAACAATTGGTTTGTTCCAGGGTGGTGGTGCAGCCTATCATCTTGTAATCAATGGAGGTAACCGCCCGGACCACTTCCTGGATAAAAGGTGGGCAGATCGCTTCCAGTTTTAATAACCCGTCTAAATCGAAATTCTTCGACTCATAGGCAATCTTTGCATGCTGCTGTGTATTGCCGGTAATACACACCGCTTCATCGGCCAGGGATTTTGAAAATTCGCCCAGGGGTGGTAACCCGTGAGCACTGCGGGCAAAAAGCCGTTCCCCTAATTTCATCCAACGCAGGTTATAAGGATTGGTGCTGATCCTGTCGTAAACCTCATCTCCAACAATAGAAGCAAAAAGAATATTTAAATATAGTATATCTGCTTTGTAGCCCATCTCCCTGGCAATAGTTTGAAGAATATGCGGTCCCAATACCGCGAATTCTCTCCTGGCAAATGGCGGAACGAGGAAAAGAATATCACCTCCATCCAGTCCAGGTATAATAAGTTTTTCTATATCTTCCAAACGATTCATGATTCCAATTTTAGCAGCAGCTCCGGTGAAGCCGTCACCAGGGGCACATAAAATGAGTCCACAACTACTCCCAATTTTTGTTCTACCGCCCATTTTTGATATTCGCACCCGTTATAGGCACCATGCTGCATGACCTCTTTCGCCTGGGGATAATCCAGGGTATAATTTTTATCTTCCCCATTGATTCCCCTGCTGTCAAGGATGCAATAATAACCGGCCATTTCGATCATATTGAGGTTTACCTTTCTCCATGATTTTTGCCAGGTTTCGATTTCGTCGGCGATTTCCTTGATCAGTCCTGGGTTATCATGGGATTCGCAAGGGTATTCGCCGGTAAAAAGATTGGCCAGTTTATCTATGTCAGCCCAATCCGGGTATACCATGTTATAGACTGCCCAGGGGCGCAGGTTGTTAACCTGGTGTTTCCCGGGCTTTTCAACATAATCGCTGAAACGTTCAAAGCGGATATGGGAAAGCATTGCCGGGGGCTGCAGGTGACGAAGAAGCGGGAGCATTTTTAAAGTCTCTTCATAATCAGACACTTTATCCCCGGGAAAACCCCAGAGCAAATACCAATAAACGAATATTCCCACTGATAAGGCATCCCGCAGTAACAGGATATTCCGGTGGGCGGGGATGCCTTTGTGCATTAAGTCCAGCAGCGGGGTGGACAGGGCTTCGATGCCGGGTTGAATCCTGTCTATTCCCGCGGATTTTAAAGCAATGAGTTCCTCCCGTTTTATATTGGGCAGCACTTCATACCTTATGGAAAATTCTTTGTTGGGTTTAAGAAGGGGAAGAAGTTCACTGTAATAAGAAGAGGGAAATATATGATCATTCATGAAAAGTCTTGTACCCGGGTAACGACGATTAATTTCTTCGACTTCCTTTGCCACTTTTTGTGCCTTTTTATAACGGTATTTTATTCGTTCATCACTATTCATACCACAAAATGCACATCGTTTCTTCTGTCCCTTCCAACACCCCCTGCTGGTTTCGTAAGAAATTATTAATTCTCCGGGTGCATCATTTCCAAAAAAACACTGGAACTGGGTAAAGAAACTTTCATAATCAGGCAAAGGCAGTGCATCCAGGTCCCTTACTGGATTTCCGCGAATTATTCTTTCGGATGGCAATTGGCCTGTAGTGTACTTCTCCAGGAAATCATCGAATGATAATTCTATTTCACCGGAAAAAACATAATCGATGGCATCGCTTAAGGAAGCAAGCCCCTCGGCCATCTCGTCTTCACATTGCATTCCCCCCACTAAGGTGATAATACCGGGACAGCTCTTTTTTATTCGGTTAAAAATTGCAGCGGAGCAGTTGGTTTGCTGTCAGCCAACGGAACACCATATAATCTTGTAATGGAGGGAAGCAATGACCTTCACCACTTCATCTATAAACAAATAACATATCTCCTCTAATTTTAAATAACTGGGTTGGTGAAAAAAATTCTCCGTATCATAAAACATTTTAACATGATGGCGATCATTTCCGCTGATAGACATGGCTTCATCCCAACAAAGTTCCGGCGACTCCCCTAGTGCCGGTAATCCATATGCACTCCTGGCAAAAAGCCTTTCTCCCAACATCCAATACCTGGGGACTCTGCCCATCCTTTCGCAAATGTTTACACCTACGATTGAAGCCAGCAGGATATTCAAGTATAAAATATCTGCTTTATAACCTTTTTTGGCAGCTAAAGCATGAAGCGTATGAGGATCGAGATATGCACCTTTACAGCTTCTTGAAAACGGAGGGACAATAAAAAGAATGTCCCCTTTGCCGATGACAGAGAGAATACGCTCTATAGAGTCATTCAATTGATGATTCATCATTAAATGGCCTTTCAAAAAAATAAAATAGACTCAAACCTCTGCTTCCTTTGCCAATCATTGTTCACCGTCAACCCAAATAATAATAGTTCTTGGGCTAAAACACGCACTTCACACATTTTTTATGTGAAATGTGTTTATATCATATTAAGGAGAAAATTTCAAGTTTTTTTTATTTTTTTCTGCAATTCTAATTTTAGCCACGAAGTTACACAAAGGTACACGAAGAGAGATGGAAATGGGATGGAAATGGGGTCGAAATGGGGTCGGTGCGTTGAAATGTTTAAGTGTTTCCTTATTAAGCCTCGAAAAAATGAACAACATTCCAACATTCCAACATTCCAACGCACCATCCCCACTTACCCACTTAGGTCCGAAACTTGCCGGAAAAATAAAAGATGCCAGGCAAGAATGCCATCCCGGGAGAGCTTTTTGTCCGGCGTAATAACGGTATAGAAGGATGTTCGAGAATTCAAATTAAAAACGATAAACTAAAAATTAAAAATGGAATTGGATGGAGTTTTTAAATATTCAAGAAGCTGTCTTGATTTGCCGTAATTGCTCGATCAGTTGTTCCACTTCCTGGGCGCAGCTAAAATAAATGTTGTTTTTTCGACAAAATTCCTGCTCCGGGGGATTCAATTTATTTTTGGTACAAAACCAACACACCAGTTTGCCCTGGAATTGCCTGGCTTCACGGAATTTTTCCTTTTTGACCAGGAGTTCTTTCAACTGGGGGATACCGACTTCCCGGGACTGCCAATATTTGCACTCCACGAACCACAACTCATTTTCATCACGTTTATCTTTGTTTTTGCCAAAACCGGCGACATCAAAACGATATTCTTTTTCTTGTTTAATGGATGAGGGCCAATAAAACGACCATTCCACGTCGGCTGAAGAAATCACCGGGAGTATCACTTCACTATTGTTCCAGCCAAAAAAATCACCGCTTACGGTCTGACCGTTAAAAAAACTGGTGACCATCCGTACCAGGCACTGGAAAAGAAAACCAATATCATGAACCAGGCGGTTGGCTGTGGTGCCGCTGAAATCAAGTTTTGATTCTTCCCTGGGTTTCTTTTCCTTGATATATACCCAATAAATATGTTTAAACCAATCCCGGAACACCGGGTCCAGGAAGCACACATAAGAGTTGAACTGGATAATATCGCAATCTTCCAGGTACTTTGCCGCTTCGGAATCCCATCCGGGTACCTGGTGCAGCTCTTTTGGCGTTGTGAATCCTTCTTCGTCCGCGGTATCCACGATCCGTTTTAAGATTTGTTCGAGAAGCCCCGGGTCTTTGTACCGGGCCAGGTATTTGGAAAAGTCATCTTTAAGCGTCTTATAAATGATCCCGGAAGATAGTTCTTTTTTATAGGCAGCTTCCAATTGGGGAACCCCAATAAAGGTGGGCTTTGGTTCCTGGATTTCCAGGAAATTTTTTATCAGGCATTTGGCATAAAAGGGATGGCCCCCGGTTATCTCATAAAGCGCGGTCCTGGTTTCATTGCTCCATTTTGGTTCCGGGCCGTCCGTGTGAAAATCCACCAGTTGGTTGAGCGCTGGGGGTGTCAGGGGGAAAAGATCCTTATGATAAATCCTTCCGAACAAACAGGATTCACCCCCTAACACTTCTTTACTCACCAGTGAAGCGGCGGAACCGGTAAAGACATGGTATACCTGTGATTTTTTCATGGAGAAGTGGTCCCAGCAATTCCGGTAGGCCAACAGGATATTGGGCCCTTTTTTTTTCTCGATTTCCAGTGCCTCCTGGACCTCGTCTACAAATACTGCAAAAGCCTGGCCGGTCTCCCGGCTGATTTTCCCGGGCAGCGCTACCACCCGGAAGGCAGGAAATCCACCCTGGCTTCGGTCATATTCCATCATCTTGAGGGTCCTGGTAAGAAAGTGGTGGAATCCATGAGTCTTTGATAATTCGATGGCTTCGGGCATTTCCAGGTCTTCATAGGAATAAACTTTCTTACCAAGACGGAAGTTGAAGATGCAAACATAAAGCTGTAAAAGATAACGTTCAGGGAAAGTATCGATGGGATCGGCTCTCAGTATTTCTTCAAGATTAAAAAAAAGGGGAATCAAATCGTCGCCAGCCGGTTTCTGGTAAAACAGGCGGTTGTAGGTTTCCATCAGTATGGAGGTTTTGCCGGTGCGTCTCGGTGCCACCAGGGCATATTGGTCTGCGCCTATGTTTTTGGGTTTCTCAACAACGTTTTTAATGAAAAGTTGAACCCATTCTTCCCTGCCGATCAAATTTTCACCCACTACCGGGGCATTGAGCTCTATCGCTTTCATGGTCTTTCTGCGTTACTCCGTTAGCTAGTATAGCATATTGAAAAAAGATTTGCAAATATATGGAAAAAATGGTTTTTTAGCCTGGCACCTTTTTTTTAAGACGTTTTTTAAAGAAGCCAGGGCCTACGATGATTTATCCCTGAAAAACTTTTTATAGCCCTTCGGGCGGTTGGTTTACCGTCACCTGAGGGTTGAAATGACATTTGTGTCTTTTTTGGTAATTATTTTCAAAAATGAAAATTGCTTCTTAAAAAGGGATATTGACAATTGAAGGCTTTTATATTAGTATCAATTGATGAACGCGCAAACCCATCAACATAAAACAAGGAAGCTGAAGAGAACCATTATCATTGCTGCTGGTGGTGCTGTTTTATTGATTGTTATTTATCTCATTTTCGCCGGCAGCATTACCCGTTGGTATTATAAATTTAAATTACGCCAATTGAATGTCATTCTTATTACCCTGGATACAGTACGGTCTGATTATTTAAGTTGTTATAAAAAGGGGAATGCCCGAACTCCCCATCTTGACCGGATAGCACAGGAGGGGGTTTTGTTTGAACGCTGCATTGCCCAGTCCCCATTGACATTGCCCTCCCATGTTACCATTTTTTCGGGAACCTATCCCCTCTTTCACCAGGTCCGGGACAACGGCGGGTTCCGGGTTCCTGGCCAGTTAGAGTTCGTCAGTGAAGTATTGCAGTCCGGGGGCTTTGTAACTTCCGCGTTTATTGGTGCTTATGTCCTCCATTCCAAATGGGGGGTTAACCAGGGATTTGATACCTTCTCCGATGATTTTGACCTGAAAAAATATTATACCACCACCAGGGAAATCGAAAAAAAAGCGGACGAGGTCCTGGGAAATGCCAGAACATGGCTGAAAACTCATGGGCATAAGAAAAAATTCTTTACCTGGATTCATCTCTTCGATCCCCATATCCCTTATGATCCACCTCCTCCTTATGCTGAAAAATATGCTGATAATCCCTACCGGGGCGAAGTGGAATTCGTGGATGAGCAGTTGGGGAAATTCTTTGCATTCCTTAAAAAAGAGGGCCTGGAAAATAAAACCTTGATCGTTATTACCGGAGACCACGGTGAAGGACTCTGGCAGCACAGGGAACACACCCATGGGGTTTTTATATACGAAACCACGGTCCGGGTTCCCCTTATCATCAAAGCACCTTTTCAATTCCCTGTTAAACAGGTAAAAGAGATAGTAGAGCATGTGGATATTGCTCCCACACTTTTGCATGCCGCAGGCAGCTCTATCCCTCATTCTTACCAGGGGAAATCCTTTTTAAACATGATGTTCGGAAAAGAGGAAAAGGGAAAACAAACCGCTTATACGGAATCCTTCTATTCCAGGCTGCACCGGGGATGGTCTCAACTGCAAGCCCTGTACCGCGATGACTGGAAGTACATCCGGGCACCCAATGATGAATTGTATCATATCCATAATGACCCTGATGAAGAAAATAATCTTTCCATAAAAAAATCCTTTATTAAGAAAACGATGAAGGAGAGGCTTGGGCATTTTATCAAAGAAAAATCAATAAACGCCATTACTCCACAACAATTGGATAAACGGGATAAGGCTGATTTAAAAATGTTGGAATCCCTGGGGTACTTAACCACCTTTGCAGATACTTCCGGGAAAACAAACCTCCCAGACCCTAAAGATAAAGTGCACCTGTTGAATGATTATGCAAAAGCAAGTGGTTTAATTAATATAGGAAAATTTAACCAGGCGGTTATCCTGCTCAGACGGATCATTGCCGACGATCCTGCCAATGTTGATGCTTACTTGAAACTTGGGGTGGCTTATAATAAGAAAAAAATGTACCAGGAAGCCGTGGAATGCTTTCATGAAATCCTTAAACGAAAACCCGACTACAATACCGCTATGATCAATTTGCTCCAGTCATTGACAGCCATGGGAAAATTTGATGAAGCCATCCGGGAAGCCAGGCAATTTCTTAAGCTTTTCCCCCAGGATTATTCATTATTAAACGAGTTGGGTACGGCCTGTTTTTTTAAAGGTGAATACCCTGAAGCCCTGGAATATTTAAAAAAGTCCGTAGAAATTGAAGATGTAAATTCCCTGGCCTATCTTCGCCTGGGAGAAATCTATTTAAAAAAGAAAGAATATGCGTTGGCGGAATCCTTTGTGAAAAAGGCATTAACCATCTATCCCCAATTGGAAAATGCTTGCTGTGTAATGGGGCAGATAAGAGATGCCCGCGGGGATTTTACTCAAGCGGCGGAATATTACAAAAGAGAGCTGGAAAATCATCCTCACCACCTGTTTGCCGCCTTTTACCTGGCGGAAGGTTTAAAAAAGAACGATGCTTATGACCGGGCCATCCCTTACTACAGGCGGGCCATTGAAATTGATCCTGGTTTTAAATTGCCCTATTTTATGATTGCCAATTATTATCTTGACAGGGGGGAGCGCCTGCAGGAAGCCATTGACCTTTGCAAAACCGGGACCCGGCTGGAACCCCATGATGAATCCACCCTTTATGGCTTTTATCTTTTGACAAACCTTTACGCAAAATTGGGCAGCAGTGCCCAGGTACGTTTCTATACAGTACAAGGAGAGAAACTGTTAAAAAAACTAAAGCAAAAAAAGACCACAGATGAACGCTGATCAACATGATAACCATGATGAAAGTCCCTTTAATTGATTTTGGTGCATTTTGGATTTTGGTGCCAGGCAAAGTTTTTTCTAATATTATTTAAAGTTATTTTTTTCTACGATATCGTGTAAGTAATCCAGGCGTTTTTGATGTCTGCCGCCTTCATATCCTGTTTTTAACCATACTTCCAGGATACTGAGCGCCTCTTCTTTCTCCACTACCCGGGCACCCATAGTTAATACATTGGCGTTATTATGGCTGCGGCTCATTTCAGCCGCGTATTGGTCGTTGCACAATGCAGCTCTTACCTGCTTGAATTTATTGGAAACCATGGACATCCCGATACCGGACCCGCAAACCAGGACTCCTTTTGAATTTTCCGGGTCTTGTGAGACTTTTGCTGCTGCTTTTGCCCCGTATTCCACCCAGTTCACTGATTCCGTCGAATGGGTTCCCATGTCCTGGATAGTAAAATTGTTTTCCAATAAGTACTTTTTGATCTCTTCTTTTAATTCAAACCCTGCATGATCCGAAGCGAGGTATATTTTCATTATTTCCCCCTTGCTCAATTGGTGATATCAACGCCGCCGAAGATGGCTGAGGCATTAATGACCAGCCGTTTCCCGGTGTTGTCCTCGATATTGGAGTATTTGGCGTCTATCCCGCCCAGGATAGCTGAAGGACGGGTCTGGACCACCCATGATTCAGGGATTCGTATGTCCACGCCGCCAAAAATAGTGGAAATATCTAAAACCGCACCTTTTTCCGCCAGTTGGGCAGAACGTAAATCAATCTCCGCACCACCAAATATAACAGAGATCGATCCCCCTGTAAATGATTTGGTGGTGACTTTTTTTGTAATACTACCAAATATGGTGGATTCATTGATGCGATCATCACCGGAAGCCGGTGACTCATCTCCTTCTTCGCCTATATCTTTTTTCAAATCAATTTTGTAATAATATCTCGGGGCAAAACATCTGCCCCGGCTAAAAACAATGGAAATACCCAAAAAAACCAGGAGTAATGGCCAATATTTCCAGATTTCCTGCCTGTCAATGATGTTATTGGTAGTTAACAGGAAAATAACTCCCAGTCCTATGATTAGCCAGCCAAAGAAATCAAATATTCTTCGATGGTGATAAAGGTGGAGCAGTCCGATGACGATTAAAATCAAAGGCCACCATACGCGGATATGAAAATCAAATACATTGGTATTGTGGAGCACCCAGAAAATCCCCACCACGATAAGCAGCAGCCCGAAAAAGGTCCCGGTGCTGACTCTCCTTTTATGATTGCTCATGATTAACCTCCTTTTAATTGAGGCATAATGATAGCAGGATAAGGAGATAATATCAATAGGCATTAGGCATTAGGCCCCAATTTTCCAAATCCAACATTCCAATATTCCAACATTCCATCATTCCAATCAATTGTGAATTGCGACCGCAGCGAACTAAGCTCGGGCTTATCCCCCCTTAATAGGGTGCCGGGGCCGCAGGTCCGCCCGTGGTAAAAAATTCAAAAAATAGTTGACATTTAGCATTTTTTATATTATCATATATACGACGAATTTGACGCACGTCAATTTTGTCGTACGTCGAAAATGTCGCACGTTATGTTCGTCGCATTAAATTTTAAGGAGGTTAAAATGAAGCCAAATCCAGGAGGCACCATCACAGGAGAGGCAATCGTAAACAGGGGGTAAAATGGACGAAGGGCTTAATTATTTACAAACCTTTAACCCAATTGAATCAAAAGCCCAATTACTGGAAAAAACACTGATCGGACGAAAAGAATTGGTGGATTTATTGGAAAAACTAGTGATAGATAGTGCCACCAGCGGGAATAAACATCAACGGTTAATTGTTGGTCCCCGGGGCAGTGGAAAAACCCACCTTTTACGGGTGTTGTACAATCGTGCTTCAAGTAAGGATGAACTGAACGATAAATTAAAAATCGCTTATCTTTGCGAAGATGAATACGGTATTTCCAATTTCCTGGATTTTATCATACGATTATTTCGAGCATTTATCAAATGGGACCCTGAAAATTCCAGTTACCTCAATGATGAAATTGATCAATTGAAAAAAGTTCCTCTCGGTGACCAGGAAAAAGTGGCGGTAAAAATTCTATTAAAGCACATCAAAGGAACCACTTTATTAATTATCGTGGAAAATATCGGGAGTATTTTTGATGGCATGGAAGATAAAGGACAGCGGAAATTCAGGGATTTGCTTCAACAATATCCCTATTTCAGCATCATGGCCTCCAACCAGGCATTGTTTCAAGATATCCGGGATGAAGATAAACCCTTTCATAATTTCTTCAAAATTACTCACTTGAAAAAATTGACATTGGAAGAAACCATCTTATTTTTAAAATCCATTGCTGAATGGGAGGAGAAAATAGACCTTTTGAAATTTTTAGATGAACCAGAAGGTAGGGGGCGAATTCATGCCATTTACGATATCTCCGGTGGAAATCACCGGTTCCTGGTTACCTTTTATAACTTTTTAAAAGTCGATTTCAAAAATAGTCTTTCCTATTCCTTTATTAAAACCATAAACGACTTGATACCCTATTATCAAAGTTTTATGAGTCTGTTGGCACCACAGCAGCAAAAGATCATTCAATACCTCTGTCAAACCAGGAAACCTTCAAATGTTAAGGATATTGCAGAAAATTGTTTTAGTTCCCCAAACACCATTTCCAAACAGATGTCAAACCTGGTAAGATTAAAATATGTGGATGCCAATCCTTCGGGAAAGGAAACCTTCTACGAACTTTCAGAACCTTTATTAAGAATCTGTTTTGAGGTGAAGGAGAACAGGGGCGGACCGATTAAATTGTTTATTGATTTCCTTGGTAACATGTATTCGGTTCAAGAAATTAAGAAAAAATACAACCACTTCCGGGTACTGGCCAGGGATTCAAAAAATCAATCATCCATTCATCTGCATAAAGAACAGTCTTTTGAGGAAAGTCTTATTAATCTTTTTAATTGGAGCTCGCAAGAAAACATCGCAACTTACTTAAATGAAACTTCAGCTTTAACTGATTATACCGGACAATTTTTTAAAGCTCTTTCCCAGGCAATATTTGAAATACTTGTTCAACATGAAGAAATTGAATTGAAGCGTTTTGAATGGATCGAGAACACTCTGAGTGAAGTTTTTAAAGAAGAAAAATCCATGATCGTTCCTCTTAAATTCTTAAACATCGGCATCCGGCATTTGAAGAAAAAAGAAAAAAATGCCCTGTTCCAATTCACCAAAGAAGAACGAAATACATTTAAGAAATTTGTGCTGGATAAGATAAAATAGTTGGTCATTAGTCATTCTACATTCTCATCTTTTCTTCTTTGTGTAACTTCGTGGCTAAAATCAGAAGTGCTGAAAACCAACAGGGTATTGAAAAAAAATTGGAATTCATTTAAAATGAAAGATGCTTATATACAAAAAACACAAATCATTAATAATAATTTTCACGGTTTTGGCTCTACCATTCCTTTTACTCTCTCAAAACAGTCCTTCATTTTTCCCGGATAACCACCGGGACCTTAAACAACCCATCAACTACTCAACCATGGCGGACTTTTTGGATTCTGTAAAGGACAGATCCTTCATTGAAGTAACTGTTGAAGGTCAAAGCATTCAAAACCGTTCCTTATACCTGGTGCACCTGAACAGGAAAAAAGGGAAAAAAAACCAATGGCGGGTCTTTTTCTTTGCCCAGCAGCATGGGAATGAGACCTCAGGCAAAGATGCCCTGCTGTACTTGCTCCGTTACATATCTGAAAAACCCAAACTGCTTCCCCCGGATGTGGATTTATGGATCATGCCCATGGTGAACCCGGACGGCGCGGAAGCCAATCAACGCAGAAACGCCAATGAAGCTGATTTGAACCGCGATCACGTGGTCCTGGCGCAACCGGAAACTCAAACCCTGCATCATGTTTGTCGGCGAATCATGCCCCATGTATCCGTGGATTGCCATGAATTTACCCGGGACAGCCGCGGCTATACCGAAAAAGGATGGTTGGAATGGCCAATCATCATGATGGACTGCTCCAATAACCCCTTGTTCTATCCCCAACTCTATAAAGCCGGGCTCCGCTGGTGTGAAAAAGTCAAATCCCTGATGAAACGAAAAGGACATGATTACTGCCGCTATTTTGTGGGGAATGTCCCCCCGGAAGGAGAACTCCGGCACAGCACACCTGAAGTGGATGATGCCCGCAATGGTCTGGGGGCTTATCAAGGGTTATCGTTTATCATTGAAGCCGGTGTTTTGCGAAGGGTGCCAAACCCCAATGCCGACCTGGCAAAACGTGTGGATGCCTATCTGATTCTCTTAAACCGGTTCCTCAAAAAAGATAAATTTCGCAAACAAGACATGACAACCATTCAACTGGCCCGAAAGGCAAAGATTCCCGGCTTTATTCCCACCAATTATTTCTGGGCAAACCAGGGTCAAAAAATAATCTCTGTAAAAGTGATTGACAAAACATCAGGAGAAACCATTGAAATCCCCACCGCCAATTTTATGAAGGATTTGGTGGTAAAACGCAGCGTTCCCACTCCCGGTGCCTATATCATTCATGCCAATGATTCATCGGGATTTATATCTCTCCTGGATCGTCATGCCATTCCCTATTCAATACTCCGGGAACCTGGCACGTTTATGGCAGAAAGCTGCCAATTGATCCGCATCGAAGAGCCCTTTGACGAGGTTTACTTCCGTTATGAAGGTCGTCAAATCGTAAAACAAAATAAAGCAGAGAAAAAAGAGTTCCCGGCAGGCAGTGTTTTGGTTCCCATCCGGCCTCTTCACGGGATTCGCGCGATTTTAATTCTTGAACCCATGAAACTTTACGGGCTTTTCAAGTATCCTGAATTCCAAAAAATGGTTAAAGAAAATAAAATTCTACCGGTTTGGCGAGTGATTCAATAAGCCGGGACCTGGACAGCAATTCTCATTTTAGCCACGAAGTTACACGAAGATAGAGAACAAAAAACTTTGCCTGGCACACAAAATTCTGCCCAAAGAAAATGTGGTTGAAGAATATCTTTCCCAACGATTATAGTCTATAATGCACTTGATCGATACAAATATTTTCCTGGAATTGCAAAAAAATTTGAAGCCGAAATAATAACCTTTGACAATGATTTCAAAGTCATCGAAGACCTAACCGTGCATATATTTTAGATACCAGGAAAATCCTGCATTTTAAACAATAAAAATTGGCCTGCTGAGAATAAAAGAAAGATGGAGGTTGCGGATGAAACGATTCAAAGTGCTCAACGTCCTGGTTTTAATCCTGGTCCTGTGCCTCAGCGGTTTCAGCCAGGGCCAGGAACAAAACAAAACAGCGGAAACGGCGGATGATCTGATTATTAAAGGGATTGAATACCTAGATAACAAAGATAAGAATGCGGCAATCGATTGATGGCATTCTTGCCTGGCACCAAAATTGTAAAGCCTTGTTTTCGTTCCAAAATTTTTCCTCCGGTATTTGCGTATTCCTGCAGCAATAATAGGGTGAAGACGGCGGGTGCCACCCCCTCCGTGTTTGTCCGTGTTCGTCGCCACTATGTGGCTAAAATTAAAGTTACCCGGACCGGGCATTTTACAAAAAATATCAAATGGTGTAAAATTTCATTGTGTTAAATTTATTGTGATTCACGTAAAAGGAGGCTGAAAATGAAGAAAGCCATTTTAATTCCGGCGTTTGTTTTGACCTTTGTTATTGGGGTTGCTCTTTCTGACCTGGTATTGCAGGGTATCAACGGGATTTTTGGTAAAGATATATTTCTAACACCCCATCAATTGAAAAAAAAGATCGAAGAAACCCAAATCAAATCCAAAGAAACCGAAAAAAAATTGGCAGATATTAAAGAAAATTACGATGATTTAACCAATGAAATGACTAAAAAACAGGCCAATTTGAACAGCTTCATCAAAGAGATCGATACCAAAATAGATCCTGCATTAATTAATGACATTTTGCTCAAGACGCCTTCTTCCGAGACCGGGTCCCAGGGGAGGATATTCCTGGATGCCAGTGGTAGTGAAGTCCTCCTGGAACCTACTACCACAGATGATCCCACTATAAACCGGTTCAAAGAGACCTTTAATAAGAAAGCCAAAGACATTATCGATGCAGCCAAAGGTATATTAAAAAACAAAGTCGGAGAGTACAATAAAGAATTGGTACGGGTCAATGATGAATTGGAAGAACGAAACGTGGAATTAATCGGGAAATTGAAAGAAGTGGAAAAGTATAAAAAAGAAGTAGACCGCGTCAACGAGGAATTAAAGGATAGGAATACCCAATTAGAGGCGAAATTAAAAGAAGTAGAAAAGTATAAAAAAGAACTGGAAGAGCAGCAAAAATATATCAATGACCTGGAAGGGATAAAGAGTAACCTGGAAAAAACAGTGGGCACCCTGGAGACAAAGATTGAAGACGGACGGTTAAAGGTGAGTTTTAAAGGGGATATTCTATTTGAATCCGGCCGGCATCAATTGAGAGCAGAAGGTAAAAAACTCCTGGATTCTGTTTTTTCCATATTGAATGAGAGCACCCAACAGAATGATATTTTTATTGCCGGGCATACGGATAATGTACCGATTCGAGCGGATGCCCGGGACAAGTATGAGTCCAACTGGACGTTGTCCACTTACCGGGCGATTGAAGTGGTGAAGTACTTGACAGAGAAGGGTATTGGTCCCGGTTCCCTGACCGCAGCCGGATACGGCGAATACAAGCCTATTGCGGATAATTCCACTGTAGAGGGAAAAGCCAAAAACCGCCGCGTAGAACTATTCCTCATCCCCAAAATCATTAAACGTACGAGTAATTAATGAAAAGTTTTTGCGGGGTTCAGGAGAATGCGCAAAGCGCAAAGCGCAAAGCGCAATGCGAAAACACGATTCTCGCTGTGCGCAAAGCGCCATGCGCCATGCGCCTTTCCCCTGGCCGCCGGAGGCATCAGGTAGAAACAGCACCGTAAAGGAATATCGCCATCTCTTCTAGGTTGAAATAGTCCTTAAACAATTGATTGATATCATCGATGGTGGTGTTATTAATATCATCGATAATTTCCCCGGGGGTTACTTCCCGTTTGAGAGAGAGTTCGTTATTGACATTGAACCTCATTTTAGAGACTCGACTTTCCAGGGCTAAGATTACAGAGGATTTTATAGAATCCCTGGCCCGTATGAGTTCGTCCCGGGTAATGCCATGCTTTTTTAATTGGAGAATTTCATCTTTTACCGCGGTTAAATATTCTTCCGTCTTTGCCGGTTCCACAACAGAGTAGGTGAGGTGGGTGCCGCAGTCCAGGTAGGCATCGGAAAAGGAACTGATTGTATAAGCAATCCCCTTTTCTTCCCTGATCTTCTGGAACAAACGAGAACTCATGCCTGCACCCAGGATATCATTTAATATCATAAATTGATTTTTGAGGGGAGAAACAATGGATATGCCATTAAACCCGATAATCACATATGTTTGCTTTAAGGAGGCATTTTTTTTGCTGAAGACCTGGTGGCGGAACAAGGGAGTTTGAAAAGATGACTCTTTTGGTTTTTTGCAGGGAAAATCCTTGAAGGCATTGGCTGCCAGGTCTACCAGTTCCTGGTGGTTCACCTTTCCCACGGCTGCCAATACCAGGTTATCGGGCGTATAATTTTTTTTGTAAAATTCAAATACCCTATCCCGTTCAAAAGATGAAACCGATTCCGCTAAACCACCTATCGGGTAAGCCAGGCCATTGTCTCCGAATATTTTTTTATAAAAGGTTTCAAAGGCATGGGTATCGGGATCATCTTCAGCTTCGTGGATTTCCTGGATGGTTATACTTTTTTCTTTAAGAAATTCTTCCCCCGGGAAAATGGAATCGATCATCATTTGGGTTAACAAGTCAAAGGCTTGTTTTAAGTGTTCATCCACAGCTTTAATATAGAATTGTGTAATCTCTTTACCGGTTAAAGCGTTTAATTTTCCCCCCAATCGATCGGAAATATCGGCGATTTGTTTTAAATCATATTTTTGGTTGCCTTTAAACATCATATGTTCGATGAGGTGATGGATGCCGGAATTTTCTTTTGTTTCAGTCCTGGAACCGCCTCGCAGCGTAAAACTGAGAGCAAAGGAAGGAAAGGCAGGTATGTATTCGGTCAGCACCACCAGGCCTGTGTCCAAAACAGTTTTTTCTACCATATTTTATCTCCATTTACTATTCTCTGATTCTCTGGTTTTCAACCTGTTAAGGTTTTTAGTTTTAATTTTAAGAAGAGGAAAGCTTCTCCTCGACTTC
>CP070627.1:5861837-5868957 GCA_020355945.1 Candidatus Aminicenantota bacterium
CCCCTGGCTTTTAATGCTCCAATGAATCTTTTTTTCATCTGCTGTGCGGTATAAGGAATGCGGGGCGCTTTTTCAGGGACTTCTTGAGATACCATGACACGGATAAACTGAGGCCCTGGTTGACGCAACACTGAAGAGCAAAGAGAAGTGAGTTCACCAGCAGTGATCACATCTTGAGCTTCCCTATACCCGGAGGCCAGGGCCGCGCCGCTCAAATCCACCTGGGGCGAAATCGACGGCTGCTTTCCCGTGGTTTCGTAAGACCCATTATCCAGGACAAAATGGGTGAAATTTTGAGGCTTTAAGGTTCCCACCAGGGCCAAATTCCCAAAACCCATTAATATATTCCCATCCCCATCCAACACCACTACCCGGTGCCGCGGTTGATGAAGAGCGATCCCCAAACCCACGGCAGCAGGCAATCCCATGGAACCTAACAGGTAAATATTTCGTTCTCTATCCTGGCAAAAATAAGACTCCCGGCTGATGGCACCATTGGCATGCACCATCAATTCGTCTCCCTCTAAGTGATTCACAATGATCCCAATAGCCTCCAGGCGAGTCATCTGGGCTTTCCTGTTGGTACTCATGCTAACGCTCCTTTGGTGACCAGTAATACATAGGGTAACTCTTTTTCCTTCAGGTACTCTTTGATTTGTTGGATTTCGGTTCCCGATATCGTTTCTTTTAAAAGGGAATATTTTATTTGAAAAGCATTTAAGAGTTCTTCGGTATGCTGGCCCATTACCAGGTGCTCTTCCATGCCGGGGTCATCAGGCCCCCTGTAGGTGATCAAAAAGAGTGCAGGAAAATGATAGATCAAATGGAGAGATGCAATGGCTTCCAGTGAATAGCCCAGTCCGGAGTTTTGCATATAGATCACCGGGGTTTTCCCTGCCAGGTAAGCGCCTGCAGCCAGGCCTACGGCAATATCCTCCCGCACGGCAGGTACATGAAAAGCCTGAGCTCGCCTGCTTAGATGAGCGATTAACGGTTTGACATAACTGCAAGGCACACCGGTAAAAAAATCAAATCCCTTCTTTTCCAACAACTCTAAAAATTGCTGCGCTTTCATGACTTTTCCTTTATTTGGTCACACAAGTACATTTAGAACATAGTTCGCTGCGCTCACAATTGATTGCCTGCCTGTGCGTGCCGCTTACCTGCACGCAGATAGGTAATGATAGAATGTTGGGTTTGGAAGATTGGGTAATGGAATATTTGACAAGGGGGCGAGCCCCCTTGTTCCCTTTAAAAGTATTCACTTTTCTTTTTTCTTTTTATCTTCTTTCTCTTTTTTATTGAGTTCTTCCGATCGCTTTCTTTCGTATTCCTTTCTTTCTTCTTTGAGACCTTTTAAATAAGCTTTGGTTTTTTGCGTGACATCGTAGGCCGGGTTTTTTACCTTTAGTACTTCACCATTAGTAAGGGTAATCACGGCTCGTCTATTTTCATCCGATCCTACCTGTTGTATGTACGCTGTATTGAGTAGGATTTCGATCCCGTCTTCTCTTATTAATCGAATCATTTTAAACTCCATTAGTTTTTAAGTATATATGATACCACTTTTTCTATCTTTTGGCAATTTTTTACATCCACCCAACCAAACTCACGATGGCAAACACAACAAAAAAATGTTGTTCTTCGGGTTTACAGCAAAAACTAAAATCATTTTCAATCGTTTTTCAGGAAAAACACTTCGGAAAGCTTTTCGTAATTGATAAAGTCATCAACCTTTTTTAACGCATTAAGCGCCGCATCCTGCTCCGCCTTGCGCTTGTTCGTCCCGCTTCCCCTGCCAATCTCATTGTTCTCAATATAAACCGCAGCAGTAAAAACCACATGGGGCGGCTTACCAGACTCTTCAATAATCTTGTACACCGGGAGGTAATTGTTCTTCTTCTGGATCAACTCCTGGAGCTCTGATTTGTAATCATTAATTTTTATCTCTTTATCGGCAATTTTATCCAAAAACTCTTTGAAAAACGAAATAACTAAAGATGAAACCGTTTTGTAACTGGAATCAATATATATGGCCCCCACCACAGCCTCTAAAAGTGAGGCATTGATTTTTTTATTGCTTCGACCATCATTCTTCTCTTCGCCTTTACCGATAAAAGCAAAATCACCGAGATTCATAGACTGGGCAATTTTAGATAACGAATTGGTAGACACCAGGTGGGCTTTTAACTTTGATAACTCCCCCTCGTTCAAATGATCGAAATTAACAAAAAGATAATCGGTAATCACCAGGTTAATCACGGAATCTCCCAAAAACTCGAGTTTTTCATTATCGGGCAGACCCTTCTTTAACCCTTCATGAAAGGATTTATGAATGAGTGCATTGTGTAATATCTCCTTATTTTTAAACGTATAATTTAAAGTTTTTTCAAGTTCCTCCAGCATTCCGTTTTTCCCCCTTTATTTTACTTTCAAAACAATAAAGGTCAAATCATCCCTACTGATACTGGACTCTGAAAATTGGATACTGAAATCCAGTATTTTTTGTTTTATTTCTTCTACTGGAAGATGATGATGTTTATGGATCAGGCGTTTCAATTGATCCACCCCTAATACTTCATCGTTTTCATTCATGATTTCAGACAACCCATCGGAAAATAAAAATAAGATATCTCCTTTTTGATAAGGCATTTCAATTTCTTTTATTTTTTTCCTGGTGAAATTGATTAAGCCAATTGCGACTCCCTCCGGGTAGAGTTCAACACATTTTTTTTCTTTTGCATTAAAGAATATTGCCTGGGTATGCCCTGCCCGGGCAAATAAGAATTTCTTTTCAGATATTCGAAATTGAGCCATATTCATTGTAATAAATGTGGCTTTATCAAGGGAATTCTCCATGCTGTCGTGACACTCGGCAATCAATGCGGCAGGTGACATGACCTCTCGATACAAATGATTAATAACTCCTTTCAATTCCGCCATATAAAAAGCAGCCGATGCCCCTTTTCCTGAGACATCAGCGACAAAAAGTGACAGGTAATCGTCCGGTTGATAGAAGTAATCAAAGTAATCACCGGCAATTTCTGCTGCCGGGATATTGGCGGCTGCTATTTCAAATTCATCGGTTTGAAACGATTCGGCAGGTAATAATTTTAATTGGATACTGCGGGCAATCCGCAGTTCTTCTTCCAGTCGCTGTTTTTCTTTTTCATCCACTAATAAGCGGTCAATTCCCGCGGCCATTTCGTTAAAAGACTCAGCCAGGTACTGCATCTGGTCACCGGAGCGCGTTCGTATCCTGAAAGAAAAATCCCCGTTGCGAATGCGCTGGGTGCCATTGGTCAACTGGTTGAGAGAACGGGTGATTACCCTCACCATGCGAAACCCAATAAAAAGTGAAATGATAATAAATGTACCAAATAAAGCAATTAAAACATAAATGAGTTTCCTGGTGGAACCCCTGGGTGAATTGAAAATTCCCTCTTTAATTTTCTTGTAAATTTTATCCTTATCACTGGAAATTAAAAAATCACTGTACCGTCTCACCGGTTTGGAATCTTCTTGAGTGTTAAAGTCTAAGAAGGTATATTCAAAGGTAAGAAAAGAAATGTCACTATAGTCATCCACTGATGTTAACGGAACAGGACCGGGTGAATTCGTTCCTGGCTCTGAATATTTGACATTGGGGTTTCGATATTTAAGGCTGAAATCACTAATATTTGATAATGAGTCCAGGTACACCTGGTTAATTTCAAGAGCAATTAATACCGCATGATTATTGCTGGTTCTTAAAACGCCGTGATAGAGTTTGTCATTGAGCAGGAAATAGTCTTTAAATTCCTCGATAACAAGTTTCTTTGTATCAAATGTTTGCGGGTGTTTAAAAAAAACTCGATAGGTGTCACCGGTTTTCTCCCAAAAAACCGCGTTAAAATATGGAATACGGAGTCTTGTTTGTATACTAAATGCCATTCTCATCAGTCGGGAATTATTGTACAAAAGATAAGTGTTAGCAATGTTTTCAGCCGTATTTAACCGGTCATTCAACATATTCTCCATGATAACGGTGCCATATTGGGTAATAATCACATTGCCAATGAACCAAAAGAATAATATGATAAGGAAGATGGGGGTAACCACCAGAAACACCCCGGAAAATATCAACCGGTTCCTGATTTTCCAGAGTGATTTTTTAACAATAATTAACAACCTGATGAGAACGGCAATAGCCAGCACCCATAAGAATAATTTAAATATTGCCTGGTTGAAAAGGACATAGGCCACCACTGTCAGCCCCACTAACAGGGCGATCAACACATCAACTTTCCTCCATCGGCTAAATATTGTCCACATAGTCTTCTTATTATATCATATTATGAAAAAAGCTGAAAGTAGCTGGAAGATGCAGCAGCATCAACCTTAGCCCCAGGAACAATAGAAAAGGGTTTGATGAATCACCTCTTCCAGGCTTTTATATTTGGATCGGGCAGCCTTAATTCTGTAATCATTGCGGCAATGGTGCCCAAAAGTGTAAAGATAAACATGCGCCATGCAGCAGTTACAGCCAATTCATTCGGGATAATATTCCCTTTTTGAATTAACAGGGCGGACACAGCCGTATACAACAGGCTGGTTAGAATTCCCCAAATTGCAGCGGAAACAATACGTTTGGATAAAGCTGCTCCGCCGCAGCCCAGGGTGACACCCGCCCCACAGAGAAAAGTAATCAACAGGGCAAACCACCAGGTATGCTTTAAACCAGGGGCGATTCCTGTATATTTCATGAACAAGAAATCCGCAGCACCCAATACGGCTGCTGCTCCCACTGCGTAGAATAGCACATGCCAATACCGGGGTGGCAATGCAGCTCTAAACCGGGCTCTGCTGTGCATGCGCCGCCGGACAGTCAACGGCCAGTTGTAAAACAAACCAAATACCCAATGTTCCAGTAAAGCCCCTGGTTCCCCAAAAACCGGGACAATATGAACCGCTTCTGTGGCCCAGTGGCCCGCCATAAACCGGGCCAATTCCGGGTACTTGTAGGTCATTTGAATGGGAAAGGCCAGGTAACCGATGTATTTAAAAAATCCCAAAAACACCGCAATGTTATAGTCCTTAAAGCTCCGGTCTTTAATCATCATATAGACCACGTAAAGTCCCCGCACCAGGGACCCGGGGGATATAGGAGTGATTTGAAACAGCACCAGGATGGCAGCCACTGCCGCCATGGCTTCGGCAGTGGACAATTCCGGGTGCATTCTCACGTAAATCCAACTGACGAGAATAGAGACGATCTGTGTGACCGGCAAAGTACATACATGAACGGCCAGGCTCTGTAAGTATTTTTGTATAAAGGGTTCTTTTATTTGTGAATTTATAATTTGCGCATCTTCATGGGTGAGCATATGTTTTTCTTTTCCCCGGGCCAGCATATCCCGCAGCCACTGCTCCCGCAAAGGCGCGCTGAAATACAATTTAATAGGCCGAACCAACAGGTAATACAACCGCCCTTTAAAATATTGCCAATCCGTGAAGAGCCGGTGCAACCCAGCGGGTAAAATGGACAATGGCAGGTGCAGTAAATATCTAAAAAAGGAACCGGCAATCCGTTGGGCTTTGCGGCTGTTCACCCGTTCTGCCCGGTTCCAGGCGACAGCCTTCTCCAGGCATTTGCCCCGGATTGACCGCTTTAAATAGGTCCAACGGGTTAGCATACTGGCGTAGTGTTTTCGCCAATCCGGTCGTGCCCACAGCTTGCGAATAAAACTTCCCAGGAAAGGGATAATACCTAAGAGAGAAAATATAAGCGTCAAAATCGCACTTTTGCTTAATTTTTGTTCATTGGGGTGGTCAATCTTGTTTCGTACCCGCCAACTGACCCGCAGGCTCTTCAGTATGGTGGCCCATAGTTTTTTACTGGACAGCAGCCGAAAGTGATTGTGGGTAATATCCGGTATTGAATTGCGGTACACCTGTTCACAGGTTTTCAGTTCCTCCAGCAAGGGTAGTATATCTTTAAAATCTTCTTTGTGGGTTTCTATGAATTTTTCCAGTTTTTTCAGGTTTCCCCTGTCAAACTGTACCAGGCTGCCCCGGGCGATTCCTTTAAAAATAAGCATAAAATCACCCGGGCTCATGGGCAAAAAGGGTAAAAGTGCAAGACCGGCGCGAAAATCAATAGCAATCAGACCACTGGCGGGATTATTTTCGGTTTCTTTGTGTTTTAA
Source organism: Candidatus Aminicenantota bacterium (assembly GCA_020355945.1). Next base: position 5,868,026 of record CP070627.1, read on the forward strand.
GCAGTTGGGTTGGCTTTTGCAGGTGGACCATTCGTATTGTCGGGCGAATTCATGGGCACCCATGTCATTAAGTAGTTTGACAAATTCTTTCATAAATTTTTTTTTAGCTCGATATTCAGGGGAACCCAGGTTTTCATGGTTTTCGAGTTTATTGCGTTTGAATCGTTTGAGTAGGTCCATCCATTCATCCACCTCCAGCCGCCAGGTGCGTCCATCTACCCAGTCGCTGATTTCACCGCAGCTTCCTAATGTGGTATCTACAAAAGTGGCATGGATGTCATTGACTGTGGTTTCATCGCCAAAACGAACCTTTGCACCGCGGCGGATGAATTTTTGCCATATGGCACCGGCTTGTACGGCGGTGGGATTGACTTGTAGTTGAAATGGCCCCTGGAAGCCAATGCGATAGACCAGGCTGCGGAAAAACCGGGAAAAACCGGAAGGTGGAATCATGATTTTTATGGCATAGACACGGTTTTTTTCAATCCCGTCTATAGAACCGTTTATGGTCTCTATATCCAGTATTTTGACTTTGTATACCTGGCCGGCAAAGCCGCCGCCGACAAATTTTTCGATTTCCAGGTGAATCCGGGCTTGATGGGGTTGTGACACGCCTGTTATTTCATAGCTCAACCGGGTTCCTGCATCGTAACGTCCCACCTTCATCGGGCGATGGAGTTTTTGATCGAGGAATTTTTCTTTTAATGAATTGCATGTCTCAACGTCATACACATTTGAAGGTTCTGCTGTCATATTGCATTTCCTTTGCGGTTAAAAAAAGAGTCTATTGTATATGAAACGGCATTTTATTGCAACCCCGCGGGCGGTCTAAATCCACCGTCTAATTTAAGAATGTGAGAAGACAAATGACAGATGAAGCACCTTTTAATAAGAAGTTTTTGGGAGTCCAGAACCCTTTTTTCAAAAAGGGT
>CP070627.1:5869057-5881087 GCA_020355945.1 Candidatus Aminicenantota bacterium
GATTTCTCCCAGGTGGAAGCAGATGTAGCCAAGTTGGATCTCAACACCCAGTTTGCCCTCTACTACCCTGAGAAGCGACCCTTTTTCCTTGAGGGGATTGATTTTTTTTCTACCCAGATCAATGGGGTTTATACGCGAACCCTGGCAGACCCTTCCTGGGGCGTGAAAGTTTCAGGAAAAGAAGGAAAGAATGCCATTGGTTTTTTTGTCAGCCGGGATGAAATCACCAACTTTCTTCTCCCCGGTGCCGAGGAATCGGAGACCACCACCCTGGACCAGGGAGCCATGGCAGTGGTCTTGCGTTACCGCAGGGATATCGGCTCATCATCTACACTGGGTTTTCTCTTTACAGACAGGGAGGGTAAAGACTACCACAACCGCCTGGCAGGGGTGGACGGATTATTACGGCTTAGTAAGTCAGATACCCTTCGTTTCCAGGTATTGGGGTCCTCCACCCGCTACCCCGACCATATCGTAGGAGAATTTAATCAAAAAACAGGCAATTTGACTGGCTATACAGCCTATCTCTGCTATCGGCGCCAGGCCAGGGCATACGGATGGGAAACGATCTATGAGGACTTTAGTCCTGATTTTCGTGCAGACCTGGGTTTCATCCCCCAGGTCAATTACAGGAAAGGGATTGTCGGAGGCAATTATACTTATTGGGGAAAGAAAGGGGATTTTTTTTCCCGGGTTGAAGTACGCGGCGATTTGGCCCAAATCCAGGACCACCGGGGAAACCTGCTGGAACGGGGAGCAGAACTCGCCGTGGAAGCAGATATGCCCCTCCAATCACTCTTTATTATGGCCGCTGGTATCCGAAAAAAAGTGTACAATTCAGTGCCTTTTAACCAGCACTACCTGGATATTTTCTTCGAGATGCAGCCCAGCGGCGAACTCTCCCTCAATTGTTCCTTCAAGATGGGGGATGAAATTGACTTTGAACATACCCGGGCAGGGAAACAATTGGTTATTGTACCCAATGTTATCTATAAATTCGGGAAACATCTGGTGACATCTCTTTCTTACTCGTATTCTTATTTGGACGTGGATAAAGGCAGGCTCTTTACCGTCCACCTGCTGCAAAGCCGATTGGTTTTCCATTTTAGCAAACGGGCCTTTTTGAGAGGAATTATCCAATACAAGGACATCTCACGCGATGTCTCACTTTACCATAACCAGGAAGACCCCAAATACAAAAAATTATTTACAGAATTTCTCTTTTCTTATAAAATCAATCCCAGGACCGTACTTTTCCTGGGTTATTCCGATATTTTCCAGGGCCTGGTGGATGTCAACCTCAAACAAACCAATCGAACGTTATTCTTAAAAATCGGTTATGCTCTTTCCTTATAATTGAGGTTTGCTGTGGTAAATACGTTTTGAAACCGGCAGCCAGGAGGGAATTTAATATGAAAGCGATTCTTCTTTTAATTTTTATTTTGTCCGTTTGTAATATGTTTACTCTCCCCGGGACGAAACCAGGGAAACATATTTCCCATGAAAAAATCTTCGGAAAAACCGCTCCCGGGTATAACAAATATATTCTTAAGGCTGTGGATAAAATTCAAGGGCAAGTGATGAACGGTGGGGGATATTATACCAATCTAAACGACAAGTCAAAGGAATCCCCGATTGGATATGAATTGAAAATTTTTAATCATTCTCTTATTACACCGCCGCGGCAATCCAGTTACTGCACCGGCGCAACCTTTGCTGCATTCATTGAAGCGCTGAACTTGATTTACCCGGAGGGGGATACCCGGCTTACACTTAACCGATATGAAGCCCTGAGAATGCAGGAGATGAATGGTTCACGGCGAGAGGACTTTGTGAAAGTATGGGGGAACTGGAACTCCCAGTGGGGAGCTCAATATGTAATAGTAAAGTATGTGGAGATGGGCAAGATCGTGAGTCACCGGGCAGCCCGGCCCGGTGATTTCATAAATATCCTTTTTAAAGCAGGAGGTGGACATTCGGCTATCTTCCTGGGATGGAATAAAAATGACAATGGAGAAATACAATTGATGTATTGGTCCAGCCAGCCTGAAACCAATGGCATCAGCGATCATGTAGTTTCCATCGGTAAAATTGCCAAACTGGCTGTGGTTCGTCTCACTGATCCGGGAAAAATTTTTAGTTTTGATGCTGCAAAGAAAATCTTTTTCCAGGAAGGAGAGTTTGGACGTGAAGTGGTTAAAAAGGCAAAATCCGCTCAACAACGCAGCCTGTACAATAAAAAGCTCAACTATTTATATTCACACTCCAACTTAAAACGTTAATTATGGAGATCAAACTTTTAACATATAACCTGGCAATGGTGCCGCTTGTTACCGGGATAGCCAAAAGAGAACGGATAAAAGCCTTTGTTGAAGAGATACGAAACCATCACGATTTCGATATCCTCTGTCTCCAGGAAATATTTGATGAAAAAATCCGAAAGCAACTGAAAAATGATCTGGGGGATAAATATCCTTATATGGTGGAGAAGTCCAGCGATCATGATATTCTTAACGAAGACAGCGGGATGTTTTTTGCTTCAAAATATCCTTTTTTACGCCATACCTTCCGGGAATTTCATGCCAAAAGCAGTGGAACCTGGGATGCCATAGTGGACAAGGGTATATTTGTTGCCTGTTTTAAATTGGGCAGCGGGGATAATCAGCGAATTCTTCATGTCTATAACGTCCACCTGCAATCCACCGAATCCGAATATAAAACCAGGGAAAAGCAGTTGGCTCAACTGCGCAGATTTGTTGAAAGAGCTTTAAAGACCGAGAAAGAGAACAGCAAGCCATTAAAAGTGAGTGCCCTTCTACTGGGAGATTTTAATGTGGTGGGAGATAAAAGCGAAGAATATAAGCGAATGATGAGCCTACTGGGTTACCCTATTGATCTCTTTCGTGTACTGAATCCCGATGCGGAGGGATACACCTGGAATTCGGAAGAGAATATTTTTTTGATCCATAATGATAGAGAGGATAAAGATATGGAGCGGCTGGATTATATATTTACCTTTACCGGTATACCTTATGCGGATGACAATCGTCAGAAAGAGGAAATTGATGGAGTTGACTGTAAATCCTGTGATTTATTTAGACCAAAAGCATCAGGTATCCCGGGACTGCCGGATGAATGCGATCTTTCGGATCATTACGGTGTTGAAGCTGTGATTGAGATACCTGTTTAAGAGGAGTGGTGAATCTTGAATTGATATTTCTTTTCCCAGGGGGGAACAAAACCTCTTTCCGCAAAGGTGACGTGATTATCATTATCAACTAATACCACAGTGGATGAGCGTGTCCCATATTGGGGAGACTTTATAAATATAGAGGAAAGAACCCTTTCATATTCAATTCCAACACCTGTATCCGGGAGTTGATCGTCAGGTGCCATTTCCGTATCTGCAAGAAATGAAAAAATCGATTCCAATGATATCTCCGGTTGGTTTAACACCTGTTGTTCCAGTATTTGTTTACCTTTGACCACTTTGGGCCAGGGGGTATCCAGGGAGTCATTGCTTAACCCGTGTACCCCTGGAGGTACCTGGAGGATTTTATTTTGCCTGTTGGAATAGCAGCAGAGCTTATCCATATTGCCTAAAATTAAATTAAAGCCATTATATTCGACACTCTTTGCCTGCAGTTCTTCCAGGTACTCCTGGCTGGAGATGTTTGAGAGTAAATATTGGCTCACCAGTGCACCTCGTGATGGTGCGTTTTCTTTATGGAATTCGGTGCCCCGGTAATTGGTCAGGGCGGCGATTTTTCCATTTTTGGTGATTCCCATCCAGGTGCCTCCTGCTTCCAGGTCTTTGCCTGCCAGGAGAAACCGGGCCTCCTTCCACCACCTGGCAGGCGCAGTGGGACGGTGATAAAATTCATCGCGGTTTGCCGCAAAAATCAGCTTGTAACGCGAATGTGACTGGAAAGCAAATAATATCAGGCACATTTCAGATAAACCATTCCTTTTGGATTTAAAATAGAATGTATCATGTTTCATTGAAAAGTGCAAGGTTTGAAATGATATACTCTCTGTGGTATAATCTTTCTTAAATTAGAGTGATGAATGATTAATGCCAACCCCATCTCAATGAGATTGGTCAGAAAAGTTTTAACTCAGGAGGTCAATAATGGCAATCGTTTTAGACGGTTCGGGCTTCACAATCGAAAAGCTGGTTCAAATTGCCCGACACAATGAAAAAGTCGAGCTTCACCCGGATGCAATAGAGAGGATAAAAAAATGTCGCGCCATGCTGGAGAAAAAAATCCAGGCCAGGGAAATTATGTATGGCGTAAATACAGGGATTGGAGAATTTTCCGAGGTGATATTGTCAGACGAACAAATGGAAGATTTTCAAAGATATTTGATTTACAACCATGCGGCAGGAATTGGCGACCCGGCTCCTGGCGAATATGTGAGAGGCGCCATGGCCAGCCGGATTAATGTGCTTGCTATCGGTAATTCAGGCAACCGCCCGGAAATCGCCCAAACCATGGTGGATATGCTAAACAAAGGAGTAATCCCTTATGTGTGCCAAAAAGGTTCAGTGGGTGCTTGCGGTGACCTGGCCCCGATGTCCCAAATCGCTTTACTACTATTGGGTGAAGGGCAAGCTTATTATAAAGGCGAACTGTTAGAGGGCAAAGCAGCCATGGACCGGGCCGGTATTCCTATCCCCGGCCTGAAAGCCAGGGACGGACTGGCAGCCATCAATGGGTCTAATTTTTTAACCGCCATGAGTGCAATATTTTTGTATGATGCCAATCGCTGGTTAAAACAAGCGGAAATTGCAGCTTCTATGTCTCTGGAAGCATTGAAAGCCAATATGCGACCCTACACCCCCTTGCTGCACCAGGTACGCGGTTTCAAAGGAGCCATACGCAGTGCTAAAGCCATTCAAAAATGCATTGCCGGCGGTGACCTGGTGGAAGGGAAACTGAAATGCAAAGTCCAGGACGCTTATTCAATGCGTTCTACCCCCCAGGTAATCGGCGCTGCCCACGACGCATTGGCTTATGCCAGGTCCCAGGTGGAAATCGAATTAAACGGCGTAGGCGATAATCCAATTTTTTTCCCGGACCACAACCTGCAATTGTCCGGCGCCAACTTCCAGGGAAGCCCGGTAAGTTTACCTATGGATATGGCCGGCGCTGCAGTTACCATGGTCAGCGTCATGTCTGAGCGCCGGATGAATCGATTGAATCATCCTGCCTTAAACGTTGGACTGCCAGCTTTTTTGACCAAAGGAGCCGGGATGTTCTCCGGCTTGATGTTAAGTCAATATACAGCGGATATGCAGATTGTTGAACAGCGAATCCTTTCAATGCCCGCCTCTATTCAATCCATCCCCGCCGCAGCCGACCAGGAAGACTTCGTCTCCATGGGAATGAATACCGCTATTAAAAACTTCCAGATATTGGACAATGCCTATGGTGTGCTGGGTATTGAATTTATGGCTGCTGCCCAGGCACTGGATTTCCGGGATTATAAATTCGGAACCGGGGTTACCAAAGCTAAAGAAGTGATACGAAAATATGTGGATTTCCTGGATATAGACCGACCCCTCTACCCGGACCATTCCAAAATGAAAGAACTGGTAAAATCCTGTGAAATCCTTGAAGAAGTGGAAAAACGAGTAGGAAGCCTGGAAGAATAGGAACTCAGGCTTTCTTATCTTCTTTATAAATCAATTTGTGAACCAGTCGGGATAAGTGGGAAAATGTATAAGGTTTCTCGAGATAAGCCTTAACCCCTGTTTTTAGAAGTTCTTTTATACGTTCGTCTTTTTTAGCCCCTGAGACTAAGAGCACATTGACATCGGGTTGGATTTGTTTCATTTCAATATAGGTTTCTTTTCCTGATTTCCTGGGCATTAACAGGTCCAGCAGTACCAGTTTGATTTTTTGATAGTTTTTTGCAAAAATTTCCACGGCTATATCTCCATCCTCCGCGACCATTACCTCATAGCCGCAACTTTTCAGGACATTAACGGCAATTTTGCGCATAATGGGTTCATCATCCACCACCAGGACCAATCCTTCCCCTTTTGTTAACTGTCCCTGGGACTTCTTTTCTTTAATCGTCATTTCATTCTTTTTAAATTATCCCTTTTATAATCAGGAACCCGGCGATTAAAAGAAAGGCGAATAAAAGAGCCAGCCAGTTGAAATATTTATCAATGAAAGTCTTGATGGGTTCACCGAACCAGTAGATTAAAGAAGAGACCAGGAAAAATCGGGTTCCCCGGGAAATAACCGAGGCCAGGGTAAAGGTGACAAAATTCAGATCAAAGGCACCGGAAGAGATGGTAAAGACTTTATAGGGAATGGGCGTAAACCCGGCTGTAAAAACAATCCAGAAACCATAGAGATCATATTTGACTTTCATGGATTCAAACAGGGTCTCTGTGAACCCGGGAATCGAGTTAAAGAAAAAATTGGCAATGGCTGAGTAATTGGGATAACCGCCTTTCCACCACAACAGGTGACCGATAAAATACCCAAAGATACCGCCCAGGGCTGAACCGGCTGTGGTGATAGCAGCCAGTTTGAACCATTTTTTTCGGTAGCCCAACACCAGGGGGATCAATAAAACATCCGGCGGAATAGGAAAAAAACTGCTTTCAGCAAATGCCAATACAAAAAGTGCGTACTGGGCGGAAGGTTTTTCAGCCCAACTGAGCACCCAGTCATAGAGCCTTCGCATGGGGTTGGTTTTAGTTTTTACTTTCACTGTCATTGAATACCTCGATCAGGTCGTTCATTTCTTTGAATTCATTTAGGTCGTACTTCAGGACACTCAAGGATATATTACCGTCAGCAATGGCTTGAAGGTCTGTACCCGGTTCTCCGGCGCTTTTGGGCTCACCGGTGCCAATCCAGTAATATTTCCTGCGCCGGGGGTCGATTCTTTCCTCGATAGTGGGTTTATATCGTTTCAGACCTATAGAGGTGATTGTTAGTTTACCAGTGGTGCGGTAGGGGATATTAAGGTTATAAACAACGGCTGTATTTTTTAGGGGGAGTAATGTCTCCAGCACCTGGCCGGTAATACGGGCGCCGGTGTTAAAATCGAATTTCCCGCTTTTCTTATCCGGGATTAAAGAAACCGCCAATGAAGGTACGCCGTACAAATGACCGGTATATGCAGCAGCAACCGTACCGGAAAAGAAAACATCTTCGCAGAGATTTTCACCTTCATTCATCCCGGAAATGATAAAATCCGGCCATTGGGGCATAATTTTTTGTAGGGCAATATTTATACAGTCTACAGGTGTGCCCTCTACCGCGTACTCTTTTTCCCCGATTTGTTTCAATCGCAGCGGTTGATTGATGGTTATGGACATGGAGATGCCGCTGCGCTCCCGATCAGGGGCCACAACATAAATATCGTACCGGGAATCGTATTTCTTAGATAGAAATTCCTTCAGATGCCTGATCCCGGTAGAGAAAAAGCCATCATCATTAGTCAATAGTAGTGTCTTCATTGTTATACTTACATGGAAGAGATAGATGGTCGGGACGAGTGGATTTGAACCACCGACCCCACGCACCCCAAGCGTGTGCGCTACCAGGCTGCGCCACGTCCCGACGATCCATATCTAACCTATCTTTTATCATTTTTATCAAGTATTGTCAATATCTCTTGTAAATGATGTTTAATAATTTTTAATTTATCCAGGGGAATATTTTGGATTTCCGCGCCAAAATCCCTGTTATTATTGATCTTTTCACTATTCACCCCGGGAATGTCCGGTTCCCTGTTGAGCATTTCTTTTATTTTTGATTTTTCGATTTTTTCCACGATCAACCATTGTTTTATTTTTAAAATCAATTCCACATCTTTTTTTGTGTAAAATTGCTCGCCCGTTTGGTTGACCGTAGGGGCAAATCTGCCAAATTCCTTCTGCCAGTAATCGATGACTTTCCCGTCCAGTTTGGTAAGCTTAATCACCTCCGTTCTTTTGAATGTCAATTTATCCGGTATATCCATATTTTCTTCCGTTATTCGTTATACCTCCCTAAAATCATAGCATAAATTAGCAAATTTATCCACTCCCTGGATACATCCTCAACAATTCTAATTTTAGCCGTGAAGAAAGACCGCTGATGACCGCTGATGAACATGATGGACATGATAAAAGGCCCCCTCTAATAAAAAGTTTTTGGAAGTCCGTGACCGCCGAAACCTTTTTTCAAAAAGGTTTCTGGCCGCCGGAGGCAAAAGTGGCGGTGGAATTAGGGTCGGATTGGGGCTTGACATCAACGCTTGTTGCTGTATAATGTATGGTAATTTATTGGACGTTTAACATTTTAACATGGATGCTCCTGGGTATAAAAATATTGTCATTATTCGGTTATCCTCGCTGGGGGATATTGTGCATGCTGTTCCTGCATTTAATCTCCTGAGGAAGCAGTACCCCCGTGCAAAAATCAGTTGGTTTGCAGAACCTGCCGGCGCAAAATTGTTAAAAAATGTATCGGGAATCGATGAGATCATCGTCTTAAATCTAAAAGTAAAGGGGTTCTCCAATAAAATTAAGGAAATAATGAGAATTCGTTCGTTATACAGGAAGCAATTCGATCTCATCATTGATTTCCAGGGATTATTGAAATCAGCCGTTCTTGCCAGGATGCTCAAAGGGTACGCCATTGGATTCGGGAAAAAAAATTTAAAGGAACCCCAGGCCCGGTATTTTTATAAACACCGGGTGGACCCCTTTGATGAAAACAATCATGTGATATTTAAAAATATTCACCTGATCAAAGGGCTGGTGAACCCCTCTAACCCATTGGTTGTTCAATACCCTTTGAAACATATCCCCATCAGTCAAAAATTAGGAGATTTTTTATCGGGGAACAGCCTGGAAAGGGGCCAATATATTATCTTTAACATTGGTGGAGGTTGGGAGAGTAAATTACTGGATATCCGCCAGAGCATTGAGATCATTAACCGGATCAAAAATAGGTACGGATATCCCCTGGTTATTTTATGGGGGAATGAAAGAGAGCGGCACGCTGCCAGCGAGATATCCCGCCAAACTCAAACATTGATGTCGGATTTTTTTGATTTCAGTGAGCTGATATTGTTCATTCAATACTCTCGTTTGATTGTATCTGCGGATACATTGGCGCTTCATGTGGCAGACATGGTAAAAACACCTTCCGTAGGATTTTTCGGCCCTACTTCCCCCTGGCGGAACGGCTCATTATTGAAGGAAAGTGATGCGGTTTATGAAAAATTGGCATGTAGTTTTTGTTATAAGAAAAAATGTGGTAAAATAGATTGTATCAAAAGAATAAGCATTGATAAAATTATCGAAGCTGTAGAGAAGGTTTATGAAAAACGTTGTTGAAATTGTCATCAGATATCGTTCTTTTGTGGGAACTTTGTGCTTAATTGCGGTGTTATACCTTGCAGAGCCTTCTCCTACCTCTGTTGCCGTGGGATTTTTCTTTATTATTGCCGGCACGTTTTTTAGGGCCTGGGCTTCGGGTTATATTAATAAAGATAAAGAACTGGCCACTGAAGGCCCTTTTTCTCTCACCCGGAATCCACTCTATTTTGGAAATTTTGTGTTGGGGTTGGGTATTGCTATTGCAGGCAATAACCTCTATAGTTATGCGATCTTTTTTGGCTTTTACCTCCTGTTCTTTCCTTTTTTAATGGTGCTGGAGCACAAACGAATGAAAAAAAAATTCGGTGAAGCCTATAGACAATATGCAGAAAAATTGCACTCCTTTTTTCCCAAGATAACGAAAATGAAAAAAGGCGAGTTTAATATTTCCTATTACATGAAAAACAAGGAATATCGCGTATTATACTTTTCTTTATTTGTAATTGCCATGATGGTTTTAAAAGTTCTCAGGCTCATGCGTTCATCTTAACCTCCAGGCGAGGGGTAACCCTCACCTTCGCCAGCACCGGAAGCAGTGAAAGTTTTGCTGTTGTACAACAAGCGAATAAAATTGGTATGGGTCATTTTTAACCAGGCCCTTTCCACATCCTCCGGGCTAAATTTCTTCCCGAAACAAATAAGCTGCACATGCTGCTGAGCTGGCTCCACCGTATATTTGCAGGCATAGTTGCCGGACGCTGCCTTGGTGGTGTAATTGTGAAAAAGAGTCCCGTCTTTCAGTAACAAGTGTACCTTATAATCTTCCCATTTAAAGGGCTTTGCATTTTTTTGGTTCTGGATAACCATGGAAACCGTACTGTAATTCCCCTCTGTTTTGGATTCCACCCAGCGATATTTATGATGGAAAACGAAAATATTGAAGTTTAACGATGTTTTATCGGGGGTGGCAATCACCTGTGAAAAATAGGGCTCTTTGGTCTCGGCGGCTGGTCCTGAAACAAACGCAAATAGTAAAATCACCAATATAATTTTGGTTTTCATTATCACTTACCTCCTGGAAAAGAAGTTATTTTATTCATTTTTACTCTTCTGTTTATTATAAAGGTTTCCGGTTGAAATTTCAATGGCCTTGATTTCCCTCAGCAATTCTAATTTTATTATTTAGTTGAAAAAATTCTTTTTTTATATTATTATACAAACTTAGAACTCAGTTCGCTGCGTTCACAATTGATTGTCTGCCTGGGGGTATCCGGACGCAGACAGGGAATGGTGAAATAATAGAATGATGAAAGAATGGATCCTTAGAATATTGAACAAGGGGGCAAGCCTCCTTGTTCCCTTTAAAGGAGGGAGAGTCATGAAGGAGAATGTAATTTATTTCAATCGGTACCTTATTTTTGTTTTAACAGTGGTATTGATCTTATGTTGCACCAGTGTTTTTGGAGAATGCCGGGGTGAGGGGAACGAAAATCCAGCCCGGGAAAATGACGGTGTGACAACGGTTTTGCTGGTTCGTCATGCAGATAAATACGGTGACGATTTGAGCTTATATGGTTGGGTACGCGCTAAAAAACTGGCTCACGTCGCCCGCAAGGCTGGTGTGACGGCTATTTATACGACGAATACCCCGCGTACCAAACATACGGTCCAGCCCCTGGCTGTTCTTTTGAACATTGAACCAAATCCTTACTATAGTGAAAGATCTCTTGTCGAGGATGAACTCCAAACACCCCAGGAAAAAGTAGCGCTTGTTGCCGGACACAGTAATACGGTGCTAGATATCGCTTACCGTCTGGGCGCGAATGTGAAGCTTAATTTTATTAATGATTTCGATAACCTTTACCTGGTAACCTGCTGGGATGATAAAACAAATATTATAAACTTGCAATATGGTGAAGAAAGCACCGTGGACAATGAAGATGATATTAAAGCTACCTCTTGCGAGATGACAACGCTCCTGCTTGTGCGGCATGATGCGGAAGAAGGCGACAGCGGTCAACGGGCCAAAAAGCTGGCTCATGTTGCAAAAAAAGCCGGTGTGACTGCGATTTATACAACAGATTCCAATCAAACGGTAGAACAACTGGCCGATGCTCTAAATATTAAAGAAACCCAATACGGTTCGTCTGAGGATGACATCAAGGCTTTAATCAATGAAGTGAAGAATCCCCCTGCCGGCAAAGTAGTTGTCGTCTCAGGAACGAACGATACCCTCATCAATATTATCCAGGAACTAGGGGTAAGCCTGGAATCTCTACCGGGCGAGGATGAATATGACAACCTGTTTGTCGTAACCGTTTATGACTTTGATCAACCTGCGGCAAAGGTTGTAAATTTGCAGTACGGAACCCCAAGCCCACCCCAGCAGAACATTAGCGTAGTCCAGGTAATCGACCGGACTGGCAGTATGGGAGCTTATGGATACATGGGTCCTGCCAAAACAGCAGCCGGGAATTTCATCGCTTTGATGGAAAGAGGTGACCAGGTCGGGGTTGTGGCTTTTGACGATGATAGATGTGATAACCAGAACTCCAAAGCGGAAAACGTTTTTCCACTTGCACAAATAACCGATGGAAATGTAATAGATAATGCTATTTATGAAATTAATAAATTGAATGCAAGGGGGTGCACATCGATAGGTGCCGGTATGCAAATGGCCCAGAAGGATC
>CP070627.1:5881187-5883068 GCA_020355945.1 Candidatus Aminicenantota bacterium
TATTCAAAGACCAGGCCCTCACCGTATCCTTCTCCCTCATCTCTTCCCTGGTGGTGGCCATTACCCTGCTGCCAGCATTATCCGCCTTCAAAGCCGCAGTTAAAACCGATTTCATCGATGATCTGCTCAAACCCAAAGAAGGAGAAAAAAAGAAATGGTACAAATGGTTCCAATTCCCCTTAGCAGGAATATATATGATGATACAGATTCCCTTCAAACTGGTGGGTTATATTCTCTATTTCCTTTTAGCCGCGATTTTTGTCGGGGTCCTGGCACTGTTCAAACTCATGCGCAAAGCCCTGGACTTTGTCTTAAAAGCCGTTTACAAGAAATTTAATACCCTGTACCAATCTTTTGATGATGCCTATCATAAACTACTGGAAAAAATACTGGATAAAAAACGCATTGCCCTGTTCCTCAGTATCATCATCCTGGCATTGATAGGATTCGGTTTTGTGCTGCTGAAAAAAGAGCTGCTGCCAGCCCCCAACAGCCGGAAATTTGAAATCGAAGCCAACAGCATACCTTCTTACGGTTTCGAACAAACCGACATCATCGCCTCGGAAATTGAGAAAAAACTCTTAAACCTCGAAGGGGTCAATTTTGTTTTTACGGAATCCGGTTCCGTATCCACATTTGCCGCCACCACCGAGGATATTTCAGTTAACAGCCTTCATTTCATCGTGGAATGTCAATCACCCGGACTTCGTCCCCAGGTGATGGACCAGGCCAGGGAAATACTAAAACAAATATTAGAAAGGGCAGATATACTGGACTATTCCACCGCGTTGGAAAAAAATACCCTTTCCCAATACCTCTCCACCAGCGGTGAAAACTTCCAGCTCAAAGTATTTTATGAGGATATTGAAAAGGGTAAACAAGCGGTTCAATTGATCCTGGAAAAGATCAATCACCTGGAAGGCTTACATGACATCAAAACCACCACCACCGAAGGAAAACCCTTATTTGTTATTGAATTCAAACAAGATGTGCTGGATAAGTTTAATATCCCCAGGAACGCAGTTGCTGCTTATATCAACCAGGCGGTTCGCGGCGAACACGCCGGTTTATTAAAACAAATTCAAAAAAATTACGATATCCTGGTCCGGGTGCCAGTGGAAGGAATTATGGCTATACAGCGTTTAATGTCCCTCCCCATTTCCATCAATAATACCACCTTTTTCCTGGATGACCTGGTGGAGATCCAGGAACGTCCATCCATCAAAAAAATATCCAGGGAATCCCAGGAACGGTACTTTCTCATATCCGCAGACGCCAGGAACGTGCGATTGAATGAAACAATCAAAAAAGCAGAAGACAAACTGGCCGGCATCAATTTACCAGTCAATACCAGGTACCTATTCTCCGGGGAAGAAGAAGAGCGGCGAAAAGCATTTGAATCCTTGAGTCAAGCTATCTGGTTGGCCATACTGCTGGTCTACATGATTATGGCGGCAAAATTTGAAAACTTTTTCCAACCATTTATTATTATGTTCACCGTTCCCATGGGATTAGTGGGTGCCTTTGGCATCCTGTTGGCCACAGGACACACCCTGAGTATTATCTCCGGGATCGGTATCCTGGTACTCATCGGTATTGGTGTGAATGATGCCATCGTCAAGGTGGAATATTCCAACCAGTTGAGAAAGTCAGGCATGGGAGTCCGTGAAGCGGTGATGACTGCCTCCCGGATACGACTGCGTCCCATCTTGATGACCACGTTAACCACGGTTTTCGGTGTGTTACCCATGGGGATCATGTCCCGGACCGGGTCGGAACTGCAGCGCCCCCTGGCCATGGTAATTATCGGAGGATTACTTTGCACCACCATCCTCACCCTTATCCTGATACCCGTTTGCTATGAAATCCTGGAAAATTTAA
>CP070627.1:5883168-5898395 GCA_020355945.1 Candidatus Aminicenantota bacterium
GGTGATTTGCTGCAATTTCCCTTTTTTTAACGGCAAGATGTACGTCTGTATCTCAAAAGGACTGGGGACCGATGCATAAAAAATCAGGGCTTTACCATCAGGTGTCAGACGGGGACACAGGACCAGGTAATCCCCTTTAGTCAGGGGCTGCACGTCACCACCTTTGATGGAAACCGAATAGAGGTGCATCCAACCGTGGCGTTCAGACACAAACCAGGCACGGTTACCCCCGGGTAGCCAACCAAAATGCACTATTGTCAACGGGTTGACCCAGGCATCATCATGCTCGTTGGCAAGGATTTTCACTGGTATTTTGGAAATATGTTCGCCTTTCTTAATAAAGGGTTCCAACACTCCCAGGTACGCATCTTTAGAGTCCATCGTAGTAAACGTCACCAGGGCGCGGCGGTTGTCCGGGCCCCACATGACATAATAAGCTTCTACTTCCCGGTCCTCCTGACCGAAATCCACCCAACCCATGTCACCGCTGGCCAGTTCGATAATGCCCAATTTGGCCTGGGGCAGTGGGTCCCCTGCTTTGGCATAAGCGGGGATATTTTCCGTATAGCCGCTCACCGTGATAAAATTGGGAATATTAGCCACCCGGGCTTTGTCCGCTTGCCGGGAAAGCATCACAGCACAATAAGCCAGGTCCGCTGAAGGAATCATTGCATATATAGTCCAACCTTCGAGATAAAAAGGAGCCGGTTGATTTTGTGCTGCCCCGGTTTTTTCTTTATTCCGTCTGTCATGGCGGCGCTTCAACACATCAAACAGCTTCAACTGTTCTTTTTTGATATATCTCTGTCCTGGTGTAGGCGGCTCTTGTTCGGGTGCCTTTCCTTTCTTTATGTTGGTGAGTTTCTTGATCAGCCCGTTTGTTTTTCCACTTTCCAGTTCTACGGCAAATAGGTTATTGTCATAAAATAAAACAGCTTTGGACCCGTCCGGGTAAAATGCCACCGGTTCTACAGCACCGGAACCAACGTAGAGCACCGGGTTTATTTTGCTGTAGAAAATCATTGAAGCACCGCCAATTGCGGTATATTCGGGTTCAGGCGGTGTGCTGCCGATGCCGGAAACCAGGGGGACAGATGTTTTTTGTTCACCGTCGTAAAGCCAGACAGTGTCGCGTACCGTCCACATGGCCTGGCGGCGTGCTTTGTCCCACACCGCGGTATATGATGGCACCCTTTCTGCTTCATCTTTGTCCAGACGCCGCAGCTTGCCAGTGGGAGGAATATATTCAAATGTTCCCAATTCCTCCTCGTTCCACCTTTTCCATTGGAACCACAACCGGCTGCCGTCGCTGTCCCAGCGCACATGATCGGGCAAGGTGCCGTAAAAATCGCTGCTCTCCATGATCAGATCAATATCCAGTTGTTGCACCGGCTGTTGCAGCCTTGCCTTGATTTTCTCACGGATGGCCCTCACCTGCGCCAGATAGTCTTTATCTCCAGCCTGCTTAGACGCTGTCCAGGCGCTGGAAAATACCAATAATAAAATCAAAACAAAAAAAATCTTAAAAAAATGTTTCATTTAAACCTCCTTATAAATTTTATGGAAATATTATAAGAAATTTTTTAAAGATTTTCGACTCGAATCATGAAATGATTCTATTTTTTTTGAAATAATGAAATTTAAAAGTTTAACAAACGTAACGATTCATGAAAAGCTACCGGCAGGGATGACCACCATACGTTCTCATACGTTCTTGCCACGTTCTTGCCTGTCCCCATATACCCCTGGTATGGTAGGATTTAATTTACCGGTAAAATGGATTTATTTAAATCTACCATTTATATTGTTTTTCCTGAATTGGGAAGGCGTCATGCCGGTGAATTTCTTAAAGGCACGATTAAAAACCGCTTTTGAATTAAAACCGACTTGGTAAGCAATATCCAGGATTGAATGATCGTTCTCTCCAGGAGCGAATAACAGGTTTTTCGCTTCTTCGATTCGATAGCTGTTGATAAAATTTGAATAATTCATATCCAGTCGTTCGTTTATCACCTGGGAAAGCTCTCGCGGAGGTATTGATAATTTTTCTGCTAAAGACTGCAGTGACAGCTCTTCATCTTTATAAACCTTTTCTACTTCTGTCATATAAAAAAGCTTCTTTAAATATCTCTCAGTCTTTTCCGGGTCCAATGTCGAGGTTTTGTACTTTCTCTTGAATTTTTTCAGGAATGGATGTTTCCTTAAAAAATAAAAAAGTATAATACCAATGAACAAGGGAGATAAGAAAATACTGATTTTGAAAAAAGTCCCCTGGTAAAAATAGCGTTTGATGGAAAAGAAAAAAGAATCACCGGTGTTATTCCAGATACCATCCCTGTTGCCAGCAATGACTTTGAACTGGTACTCACCGGAAGGTAAATCGCTGTATCCGGCGATGCGTTTTTGAGCAGGAGAAACCAAATGCCATTGGTTATCATATCCCTCCAGTTTAGTTTTAAACTTTACTTTTCCCGGGGCTATAAATGTAGGAGCGGTAAAATGAAACTCAATGTTACTAACGCTGCGAAAGGAACGATTATCTTGATTTTTAGGTAGCAATTGGCGGTCAACAATTATCTTTTCAATAATGACCGGTGGAGGTAATTTATTAATCTTCATTTTATTAGGCTGAAAAACAACGATTCCCTTTTTGGTGGCAAACCAGAGTTCGCCGTTTCGGGTTTTAATGGCTGAGTAGATACATTCGGGGTTTTTCATGCCGTCAGAGATCCCATATAAAACACAATTGATTTTATGGATGCTTCCTTTTGCCAATTCTTCCAATTCTTTTCGGCTCACTTTAATAATTCCCAGGTCACTGCTCATCCAAAGCCTTTCATTTTCATCTTCCAAAACTTTATAAATTTTATTACTGTTCAACCCATGCTCTACCTGGTAAGAAAAAATTTCAACACCACCGGGGGTAATGTTTATTCGTTTTAATCCCACCCCATCTGTACCCAGCCAAAATATGCCCGAAGGGTCTTCATAAATCGATGTGACCAGGGTACCGTTAAAATATGTCTTTAAATTTTTTGTATTGATTTCTTCATCCTTAAGAGAAAGGACTCGTAATCCGTCAGCGGTTCCCACCCACATATTGTGATGCTCATCTTCATAAATAAAGACTATAATATTACTCCACACGCCATCCGCAAAGGTGTAAGATTTAAAATGACGGTGATGATACAGGATTAATCCTTTATCGGTGCCAAACCAGGTTCGGTTTTTACTATCACAGTGGATAGAGGTAACATAATTACTCATAAAACCATCTTCTTCGGTATAGGTGATTGTTTCTCTTCCAAAGACCCTAACCAGTCCCTTGCCGTATGTACTTATCCATAAATTTCCTTTTTGGTCTCTATTGATTGCAATAATAACATGATCTGCGATGGGATCGAACTTCAAAAAGCTTTTTCCATCGAATCGATTGACACCCACGCATGATCCGATCCAGATGTCACCGTTTGTATCCTCATAAAGGCTTAACAAAAAATCATTATTTAGCCCATCCGCTGTTGTATAGGTTTTGACCTGGCAATTCCTCAGCCGTTTCATTCCTGAACCATTGGTACCGATCCAAAGGCTCTTTTCTCTATCTTCAAAAAGGCATGTAATGAAATTGTTTTCCAGGTATTTTTCAATAATGATATTCCCGGCAAGACCTTTTTTTAACCGGTTGATTCCATTCAGAGTCCCCACCCAGAGGTTGCCGTCATTATCCTCAATAATATTGGTAATATGGTTATTTGATAACCCCTCCCGGGTAGTATAAAACGTGGTTGTGGTATGGTTGCTCTTGACTAAACCTTTATTGGTTCCCAGCCAGAGGATTCCTTTTGGATCTTCAAAAAGGTAAGTGATGGAATAGTTGTTGTCTATTCCTTTGATGGGGTGTTTAACCAATTTGCCGTATTGGTACTCCAGTAAACCGGATTCCGCGGTACCCAGCCAGAGGTTGCCTTTATTATCCTCTAAAATAGAAGATATCCAGTTATTTTCGATTCCCATTGCGGCATTGAATGCCGTGAAGGTCCCATTTTTGAAACGATTCAGGTATCCATCATCCGAGCCTATCCACAGGTTACCCTTCATATCTTCGCAAATGCAGAACATGCCATTTCCTTGTATACCATCTTTTACCGAAAATGTTTTAAAATCGCCTTGTTGGGGACGAAACCGGGTTAAGCCCTGGGAAGACCCTATCCACAGTGTTCCTTTTTGGTCTAAAAAGAACTCATATATTGTGCTATTTTTTATTTTTAGATTGGTTTCATTTTTGAATACTTTAAATGTGATTCCATCAAACCTGACCAGGACGAAGTTACTGCCTGCCCCCAGCCACAGGAAGCCGTCCGGTGTTTGGGTGATTGCCCGGATTGTATTGGCTGGAAGTCCATCAGGAATTTTCCATTCATCCATGAGGTATTGGTCAATGGCTTTTTCCGGGTCCAATGACACTAAAGGTAAAGGCAAAAAACTGAGAACAAGAATTACAACTATTAAATAGAATCGAATACCCTGCATTTTACATTCTCAAAAACTCGAATTCCAGGGTATATTATAACGGATATTTGTTTTTATTTAAACCCCCTGGCCCGGACAAGCCGGACCTAAAAAGGACTAAGCTTGTCCGGGAGATTACAAATTACAAAATACAAATTACAAACATGGGGCCCCAAACTCCTACTGTAAAGAAGTCTACTAATGAAAAGCTTTTGTGGATGTTTCACGGGTCCAGGGGGGCGGTTTTCTCGAAAAGAGCCCCCTTGGGAAGAAACAGGAAATTTAAAGACTGATGCTTTGGCCAACCGATGGTGGAGGGATGGTATGGAGAGCACCATCCTGGAATTTAAAAAAAAGATAACGCTCATCATCTAAGGACCTGTCAAACTTGAACTCTATCCGGGTAGGACCGTTTTCATTAACCTCCAGGATGGTTATTTGCAGGCCCGACAACTTGATTACTTCTCCTTTTTTTAAAGGTGTTTTGCTGCTGCGCAGCACGGATAAAAATGGGAAATGATCGAAAATACTACCACCAATGAGTTCCAGTTCCAGCTTATCCTCTGCAGTACGTAGATAACGATGTTTTTGACTGTAAAAAGACAATTGCCACCAGGCCCCGGGCAGGGGCAGCCGGTTTATTTTCCTGTAGTAATATACATCAGATGTCAAATCGATATTGGTGGAGGAATGGAGGAAAATGGCTTCCTGGTGTGGAAGGATTTCATTCAAAACCGTACTATTCCTGTTAAACTCTTCCTGGCTGTCTAAATATTCCTTAAATTCTCGTGCGTCGGTGAACCAGCGGTAAGGAGAAAGCACCAGGTGCAAAAAGAAAAGTACGATAATGACCAATCCACCAATCCATGCGCCAGGAGATTTCAGGTTTTGACGTATATTACGTTTTTTGGAGAGCTTGTGCCACCAATGATGCAGGATAAAAGCCAACAAAACAGAGCCGCCGATAAAAGGGATCATGGCGACACGGGCACTAGGATATCCCGATGCCAGGGGAAACATTGCCGCAATCGTCCCGATAATGAGCCACCTGGTTTTACGGCGCTGATCAACCGAAGCTTTTGACCAGACCGGGTAAAAAAGTAACCCGCCTATAACCAGGGCTGCTGCTCCTGCCAAAAGGGTAAACAAACCCATGGATGGGATGATTGGGTTTACCCGGAATAAAGATATTATGCCAAAGAACATCTCAGCTAACATTGACGCCAGCCTGGTGGGCAAGGCAGTAATAAAAGTGATAGGATCAGTCAACGGATTGATGTATAAATCCTGACCACCGGTGCCATAGTCCATGACACGGTAGAATATAAGATAAACAAAAACCAGGAGGGCAGTAGGCAGTAATGCCTTTATTCTTTTCTTGAAAGGTTCCTGGGAACCGAACAATTCATAGGCCGCCAGGTAGGCAAGCACTGCTAGTGCTGCTTCGCCCGAGAGCAGTGCCAGGAAGAAAGCGATGAGTGACAGGTATCTACCCGGTTTCCACCCTTGTTCCCGCCATTTTAAGTGGGCCAGCAACCCGGCAAGGGCTAATGTTGTGGCTATAAGCAGCCAGCGCGTTGCACCGTAACAAACGATTAACAAATGACTGGTGGAAAAGGCGAAAATGATCAAGGTTAAATATGTCACCGGATGGGAGAGCTTTCCGTGCCAACCAGGTACGATTCTCTTGACCAGTAATCCCAGTATACTGATTAATGCCATATACCAGAGTAGACTGTGAATCACGTATCCAAACGGTTTCAAACCGCAAATTTTATGATTCAAGGCAATTAATGCTGAAGGTAGATGGCGACAGAAACTAACTTTCCAATCGGGACTGGTAAACCATGGGTATTGGCCTTCTGAAATCATTTCGGACATCCGATCCGGATTCCCATCTGCAAACTGGTATAGAGTAAAAGGCCCCACTCCCGGGTACTTTATCAGCCCTTCCAGGACCCCGATATGGAAACAATCAGTTCCAGCGAATTGATATACGTTTATTTGGGGAACAATGACCAGGAGTGCAGCAATGATTCCCCAAAAGATTGGGGATTTAAATATTTTTTTCATCTTTATACCTCCTAAATTAAAAAATTTAAAAAACTTATAAGAATTATAAAGATATTAATAACAGGACTTCGACTCAAATCATGAAATGATACCATTTTTTTTGAATGATAATATTTAGAGGTTTTAACAAAAGTAACGATTCATGAAAAGCTACCGGCAGGGAAGGGAAAGGGCACCTTTTTTACATTTAGGTGTGTTTCGATTTTTTGCCAGGCCAGGATGTTTCTTATATACTCTCTACAAAAAGTTCCCACTCCTCTTCTTCATTTTCCTTTAAATAATAGAAGCGATCGTTATTGATTGAAGAGATTACCCCATCAGGTAAAAAGGTTTTTTTTAAAATACTTCCTTTTAAATCCATGACGATGACTTCTCTCTTTTTATCTTTATCCTTTTTTTTATAGGTAAACACATAAATCTTTCCATTATTTATACTGAAATTTCCGAAAGCCGGGAAATATTTCCTCCACGTGAATTTAAATCTGTCTTTTACCTGGTTAAAGTAAGGCGACTTTTTCATACTTTCCATACGATTGTTTTTGTATTCATCGGTGACTTCAAGTTTTTCATACTCTTTTTTGATCTGGTAAAGTTTATTGCCTTTGCTGTTAAACACCTCGATAAAAAAACCTTTCTTTGTATCCCCCACAAAGACATTTTCCCCGGAGACGTCGTATCTTAAATGGTCGCGAACCATCTCCATTTCAAATGTCCCGGAAATTCCCTGCCTTCTTCTTTCACTTTCAGCAATAACTTTTATTGTTTTAAGATCTTTGTCAAAAATGGTTATTGCGGTTAATCCTTTTTTGGATTCCCGGTTAAATTTCATTTCCATGCCGACAAAATTCTCTCCGACTGGAAGAACCGGGAATATAAACATTCTCGGTATTTTTTTTTCTCTTAAAAACTCGCCGTTCCTGGAAAAATACATAAATTTACCAAAGGAATTAATTAGTAAATAATCGGGAAAAACCTTCAGTATTGGGATATTTTTAAACTCACCGGGTCCTTCCCCCTTTCTCCCGAATTGTTTGACCAGTTTAAAATCCTTTGTCGAATACAAATAAATGGTTGATTTCTCAACGATGTACAGTTGGTTGTTTTCAACAGAAATAGAAGCAGGTTTCATGATTTCCGGTAACGTTGCCAATCGTTCAGGGAAAAGGAATAATCCCCCACCCATAAAAATGATAATCATGACATAACTAATCTTTCTCATCTTTTACATTCCTCCTTATCGTTGTTCGCTTTTCGCGGATCGATAGGAAATTTTACTACAAACAACTATTAATTTCAACTGATAGGTAAAAAAGGTGCCCCTGGTTCCACCTTTTCCATTGGAACCACAACCGGCTGCCGTCACTGTTCCAGCGCATATGAAAGGGCATGGTGCCGTAAAAATCACTACCCTCCATGATCAGATCAATATCCAGTTGCTTTAGAAGCATAGAAGGGGACATGCAAGAATCCTATCACGAAGAGATTTCGCCTGGGCCAGGTGACAAAAAAGCATACAAACCAATTGGGTCCAACTAGCGAAACCTTTGGCTCCATAGTCGGACCTGTACCTTTTGACTAAAGTGGCAAATTCTGCCCGCGAAAAGATGGTTAAGGGTTGACTAAAGATAGATGCATGTTGTATCATATAAGTGACCTCCTTTTTGGATTTGCTTGTGACTTAAGATAATATTTTTAACAAATTTCAAGGAGGAGGTCAACTTTTTTGTACGAAAATATAAAAAAGTAAACAAAAAGGTGAAGATTTTTAGAGGTCATCGGACAAAAAGTAAATGTCTATTTTGGACAAGAGTGAGATATTAATAAAAAAGGAGGAAAACATGAAAAGGTCTAAATGGGTTGTATCAGTGCTGGTGTTGGTGCTGATGCTGAGTATGGTCAGTTTTAAACCGATGCAATCTCCTGTTTGCTCTCAGGTTCCCATAGGATATCAGGGGGTGGAAGCAATGGTGCTGGCTGCGTACCAGGTGTGGTACGGAATGCCGTCCCATCGATGCGCCTTTTTGCCATTTGAGTGGCCCTATGACTCCCGTGACAGGAATGTCATTCGCCGTCATATCCGGGAGGCAAAGGAAAGAGGCATCAGCGGATTTGTTGTGGATTGGTATGGACCGGAGGCCGGAGTGGCGAGCGATGAAGACCGCGGATTCATGGATCAGGCAACGACAGAGCTTTTCACACAGGCGGAAGAATTGCAGGATTTTTACGTTGCACTGATGTATGATGATCAGACTGTAAAGTATGCGGAATCAGATCCGACCAAATATGAGTCCCGCGTCAAGAAAGACCTCCAGTATGCTAAAGAACAATACTTTGGGTCTCCCGCATACCTGGAAATCAACGGATGTCCTGCCCTGTTCATATTTCCTGACGATGAAGTTAAACCGTACCTTAGTTGGAAGGATATCAAGGCTCATCTAGGGGTTCCCGTTACACTGCTGGACAGGGATCCCAATCCGGCGGAACCCGATTATGACTCCAATTTTGAAGGATTTTTTGCATGGGTGACAGCAACAAATGGTCAATGGGATCCCAACGGCCAGGAATGGGGCGAGGAATACCTGGAATGGTTTTATAATGTTATGCAGGGTGTCTATGCAGACAAGGTGGGGGTGGGCGGTGTCTGGCCCGGGTTTGACGATTCCCTTGCGCCCTGGAGTGAAAACAGATTCGTGTCCCGTTACCAACCTGAGGGTATGACCCATGACCTGACGCTTAAGCTGGCGGAAGACAATAATGTAGAATACATCCTGGTGGGTACCTGGAATGATTTTGAAGAGGGAACCGACATCGAATACGGTGTGCGCATGCTGGTGGATATGGAGATAAAACTGGATAATGGGGGACCGTATCCCGAAGTGCTCATCAGGTCTTCACCTGTTAAGGTTGTCTGGAGTCCCGTCATCCCCAGTGCAGACCTGGAAATCTGGACGACCCATGATTTAATAAACTATGAATTTATAGATAAGCAACCTTTCTCTTGTGGTGATTACCTGTCGTTGACGCCCGGCAACTTATATGAACTAAAAATATGGACCCAAATTCCACCATACTCAAAATGGGTAAAAATCCGGCGTATTGATCCGGTTCCTGGTGTTGATCCCGTGGTATTTGAGACTAAAACCATCACGGTTACTTCTCCCAACAGTGGAAAAAACTGGCAAGTCAATTCTTCTCAAACCATTACCTGGACCTCCACCGGCGAGGTCGGAGATGTGAAAATCCAATTTTCTGATGACAACGGCTGCAATTGGTCTAGCATTACCCCTTCCACGGCAAATGACGGTTTTTTTCCCTGGACCGTACCGGATACGGTTTCTAACAAATGCTTGATCCGGGTCAGTGAAACCGATGGAGTCCCTGCAGGTACAAGCGGCATGTTTTCAATCATTTTTATTCCCTCCCCCCCGCCGGAAATCGCCTTAAATCGCACGCAACTGTATTTCGGTGCCACCACCACAAGTATCGTAACCGGCAGTCAATCGGTGCTTATCGAAAACAACGGCGGTGGAACCCTGAAATGGGAAGCCTCTAGCATCGCCTCATGGCTCATCATTACACCCCCTGAAGGTACGGGAACAGGTGTTATCTCGGTTTCTGTCACCCCCTCCGAGCTGGCTGTGGGTAATCACACCGGTACTATCACCATCACAGACCCAAATGCGTCCAATTCCCCCCAGGAGGTGGCCGTCAATTTGACGGTAAAGAGTCCGTTACAGGATCAGCCTCCTTTTGGCGATTTTTCCACCCCTTTAGACAATTCAACCGTAAGCAGCAGCATCCCGGTAACGGGTTGGGTATTGGATGATATCGAAGTTGAGAGTGTAAAAATATATCGTAAAGAAAAAGATTTAATATATATCGGGGATGCTGTATTTGTTGAAGGGGCGCGCCCGGATGTCAAGAATGCTTATCCCGATTATCCAATGAATTACCGAGCAGGTTGGGGGTATATGATGCTTACCAATTTCCTGCCCAATGGAGGAAACGGTCCGTTTAAAATACATGCCGTGGCCACAGATGCCGATGGGCACCAGGTAACATTAGGAACCAAATCCATCACATGTGATAATGCCAATGCTATTAAACCCTTTGGCTCTATCGATACTCCTACCCCAGGTGGTACTGCTACTGGCAGTAATTATATCAACTGGGGCTGGGTACTAACTCCCAAGCCCAACTGTATTCCCACAGACGGTTCAACCATTAATGTTTATGTGGATGGAGTTAATCTCGGTCATCCTACTTACAATATTTACAGGTCTGATATTGCCTTGTTGTTTCCAGGTTATTGCAATAGTAACGGAGCTGCTGGGTATTTTTCACTTGATACCACTGCCTTTGAGAATGGAGTGCATACCATCCAATGGACGGCGAGAGATAATGCTGGTAATACTGATGGAATCGGAAGCAGGTATTTTACGATACAGAATACAGGAAGCAGTTCAGGCCAGTTAGCACATCCTCAAAATTTCAAATTCAACTCTCAACAGATATCTAGTATCCCGATAGATTACAATAGTCCCTTAAGATTCAGGCGAAGTTATGACAAAACAGATAATATGAAAGCAATCTCACAAACTGATAAAGGAATTTCTCTGTTGAAAATAAAGGAACTTGAGCGGATAGAATTGCTTTTGGTTGAAAACGAAAACTTTGTCAATGGTTTTTTATTTTCAGGAAATCTGTTGCTGCCTCTCCCCATTGGTTCGACACTCAGGAATGCTTCTTTTTGCTGGATACCTGGTCCTGGATTCCTCGGGGATTACCGGTTCCTGTTTGTTGTAAAAGGCAAGGATGGAGCATTTAGCAAGCGAGAAGTGGTTATACGGATAGAACCGAGGTTTGGGGTGAAAAAATAGCTATAATATTTGATTGCGCTATATGGAAGATGTGGTTAATTAAGCGCTTACACCGCACTACCCATGAATATTGCGGAAATTCGTGAGCACTTAATATTGATCATCTATTTTATAGAGCAATCAAATGGGGTGAACCTACAAGGGAAAAAAGGGGTCGGTGCGTGCGAATGTTTCAATGTTTCGCTAAAATTTAGTTGGTGAAGCTTTCCGAAAAGTCCCGTTTTTTATCCAAAAATAAAAGCAGGGACAGGCAAAAAGAGCGGCTGCATTATTCTAAAAAATTCATATAAAAATTTTACACATCCCTGCTTAGCTCTTTGAATACAGGCTTGTCAATATACATCATATGACCGGATGGATAGCATTTAAAAATAATATTCTTCCTTAAAGGTCCAATCCCGATTGGAATTCCGATGCCCGGCAATTCAAGAATCCCACCAGTAGTACCAATCCCCTGGGAAACATATAGTATCTATCCTGTAAATAACCGGCTAACCCGATACACCGTTGTACTGCATAACTGCAGCCGCATAGAAACATCGGAGAGGGCCACCGTTGGTATTTGGTAACATAAAGCCGGATAAAATCACCCACGACTTGAATATCTTCGGTAACACCGTGGAATTTTTTCCTATCCACTCCCGGGGCCAACCGGCTGTATCCTGTGCTCACCGGGTCAACAAATACCAGGTCGGTAAATTCTAACCAGGTATTCTCATTATCAACATATTGATACGGGGGTGGCAAGGGAAAGCCTTGCTTTGATGTCCGGGCTATTTTTGGACCGGCCCCCCCCATGTGAATCCATGTGGATGAAGCGCCTGGCCCTCCATTGAAAGCAAAAGTGATAGGCCGGGGAGGGTCTTTTTGTGTATCCTCCCTGGTATAGGCAATAAAAAAAATAGAAGCCATGGGTTTGTCTTTTTCGTCTTTCATGGGCATATACCCGGCGGCTGCCTGGTATTTTAAAATTTTTCCATTAATTTTTATGGAATGATGAGTGACCGACACAGAAACATCCTCCCGGACGCTCTCTGAGTAGATATGGCTGGTTAGTCCACCCAAAAAAAGGATGAACATTAATGTAACAAAAATCGATTTACTCTTCATCATATACCTCCTGTATTTTTTATCTTACTTGTCCTGGCGGACACTTACACCTCACTGACTTACTGAGTTACTGATTCACCCATTTACTCCGTACCTACTACCTACTACTTACTACTTACTGATCCCCGGATACCGGCACCACCAGGTGACTGGGATGCTTTTTATCGTGGTA
The DNA here is from genome assembly GCA_020355945.1 of Candidatus Aminicenantota bacterium. The sequence continues at coordinate 5,895,913 of CP070627.1, forward strand.
CAGGGTGATGACGGCTTTCCTGGCATCTTTGGCTGTCTCTTCGGCCACAACACCGCCTGAGTTGTAGTTTTTTTCAAAGAAGGGGTTTTTTACCGGGCCGAAAACCAGCCGCAGCCGACTGCCTTTACTGAGTCTTCGAGAAAAGAAGTTGAAGGTATCGAACCTGTAGAGGTTAATCTTCCCGGGTTTTACCAGTGTAGGACTGGATATGGAATTGCGGTAACGAGCCCGCATTACCGTGTAAGCCAGGAAAATGCCGGTACCGTTGGGTTTGATCTCGTACAGGGCGGCCTCCAGGTCAGTGTCGGGCACGTTGAGAGATAGGTAAGCATTAAAGGTGATAAAACCTGAAACTTCCAGGTCTTGTTTCAATGGCGGGCTGTGGTAAACAAGATTTTCCCCGGAAAAGGCATCGGTTTGGTCCAGGCAGGCGTCAGTCTCTGCAAACCATACATGTTCTTCGGAAATGGGGTCCAGGGGATCATATTCAAATCGATCCGGTTTCTCGCTGCCGGGTTTATTCCTGGTTAATTTGCCGGAATGAAATACATCGTTGGCGTTTCCGTTGTCTGAAGAGAGATACCAGGTTTGTTTGTCATTATAGACTTCATCGAGACTGGATGCATACTTCCATTGGTTGGCCCCCATGACATAGTAACAAACCCGGTCTTTGAGGAATTGGGGCCGTTTCTTGCCCTTCAGGTGCCAGTCATACCACTCCAGGTGGAGCTGGTCCATGTCCAACACGGCATTATCTCCAAAGACCAATCCCATCAGTTCCTTTTTAGGATAACGAGTGCCCCCGTGGTCCCAGGGCCCGATGATCAGGTAGTTTTTTTTCCTGGTTTGCTGCGGTGCGTATTTCATGAAGTTTCGATAGTAAGTCATATGACCCAACTGATCCCCAAAAAAATAGCAGGTAATGTTGAGTATGGGTATATGGATATCCCGGTAGTCTTCGGGTGCAGGAGCGAAATTCCGCCAGAATTCGTCATAGTAAGGATGGGCCACCCATCGTTTAAAAATCCGTTCCTCGATGCCGGCCAATTCCCAGAATTGACAAAAAGGAACATGTTCATTGTATAATTCCAGGTATTTACTGTTCCAGTAGTGATCATCGGTAAATAGGTTATCGTTGGCGGTTACACCGCTGGTGAGAGAGAGCCAACAGGCCATATATGTGAAAAATATGGAGCGGTGTATGGGAAAATCAATGCCCGGGTAAACCGCATCGGTAGGCACAATGGTTTTTAAGGGTAGGGGACGGGTTTTCATGGCCTGCCACTGCACCATGCCGCGGTAAGAACCACCCCGCATGGCCACCTGGCCATCACTCCAGGGCTGTTTGGCAATCCAGTTGACAATATCGTAAATATCCTTACTGTGTTTGTCTCCTTCCAGGGGAAAGAAAATTCCTTCGGAATTACCCCTGCCTCTCACATCCACACTTGTATAAACATACCCGTTTTTGGCAAAAAACATCCCTCGTTTCTGTGATTCATCGGAAATATAAGGAGTAAACACAAAGATAGTGGGCAAAGGTTCTTTGATCTCTTCCGGCATCCAGATTCGTGCTGAAAGTTTAACCCCATCCGGCATGGTAATTTTTTGATCCATGATTATCTTCACATCAACAGTCTTTTCACCTGATTCCCCAAACATAACAAAACAGGTGACCATGAAAATTAAAATAAATAAACCGCTTTTTTTTCTCATTTATCCTCCTTAATTTTTTTAGCCGCGAAATTGCACAAACAATGATTAGTAACCCGCGGCAATGCCATTAAGCATGAGGGGCGCTCCACCTTTGAGTTTTCCAGTCCTGGGGTCGATTTTGATACCGGTCCATAAACCCAGTTGCAGCCATTGCTGGTCTGCTGGCAGGACCTTTATTTCCTGGCCCATTTCCCCTACTGCCTTGAGAATTTCTTCCGAAAATTGCCCCTCTCCTACCGTCTGTTTATCGTATTCCGCGGGATCCAGGGCTGGCGTCATGAAGTAAGGTGTTTCTACCGCGGTTTGTGGGTCCATATTAAAATCAAGAACATTGTAGACACACTGGAGTGTGGCTTCATGCAGCCCACCACCGATGCAGCTTGTGGCCAAAAAGGGCTTTCCTTTTTTCAAGACAATGACCTGGTTGGTGGCAATAGGAAGCTGGACTCCCGCTCCTATTTTGACAATAAACTCTTGATAAAATGAACCGGAATTGGCAATAGACACTCCATCCACCATGAGGCCAAACCCGAAATATCCACCGCTGTTAATCGTATGGACAATGGCCGCTATATTGCCATTTTCATCCACGGCCACCACACAATCGGAGCTGCCGGGTTTTTCCCGTGCTTCGATTTTCTTTTTCCTGTATTTCTCGAACTCCTCGAGGACTTCATCGTCATATGGTGAGCTGTCCTTCAGGGCTAAATAGATTTCCTGGTTGAGACGGTGCCAGGAAGGCCCTTGCATTTTTTCCCAGATCAGTT
>CP070627.1:5898495-5904633 GCA_020355945.1 Candidatus Aminicenantota bacterium
AAAAAAGCTTTTCAGGTTTTTTCTATTTTTCTCCGCAGCGACATCCCTATCCAGGTCCTGGCGGCCCCTGAGATGAGAGTTCCCAGGTAGGAAAGAATTTTCATCCCCGCGATGCCCGTTCCCAATGAAATTGCGACTCCTGCAAACCACAACCATAACCCGATACTCGGAATGATTTTGGATTCGTAGTTGGCAACCACGAGTGTTAAGATGCCGATAAGATATAATCCCCATCCCAGGGGGGTGAAAAAACGGGCCATCCCCAGGAGAAGCCCGCTCAACGCGAAAACGAACCCGGTTAATCCCAGGTATCCCGTCTTTTCAAACTGGCACCCGTAAATTCCCATAAGTGCGAAAGCCAATAGTACATTACCGGCCATTAGAAAAACAACGGAGGCAATACCGGGGATAGCCGATATGTATAAAGCGATAAAAAGGATAAATATCCCGATAATATCGGCGATACCGCTGCAAATTGCAGCCGTTCCGCCGAGGCGAATCAATTTTTCAAAAGTCATTTAAAATTCTCCTGTGTACTTATTATAGTATTATAAAATACCTGACCCTACATTTCTCATTATTATAATTTATTGGATTTGTCAACTATAAAATCCATTTTTGCCTCCCATTTATAAAATACGTATAGTGGTATACAAATCGGAAGCCGAAGCCCGGAGACTTCAGAACCACAAAAATCCGGAACGGTGAACGGTGAGTGCTAATGTTTTAAAGTTGTGGAAGTTGCTGTATAGTGGATAACCCTTTATTGGGTTTTTTGGACTGTACCTTTCCTGTTATTTTACTGTTTTTTGTCTGTATAATCTTTGATTAATTGGGATACTCTTTTATCTTCCTGGTTGAAACATATTTCGATTCGCCTGAAACCGCTTAGCATCCATGATGGCAGTGCCAGGAATTCTTGGGTTGATGGTTCAGTGACCTTGCGGTTAAGAAGGAGTTTGTTTTTTTTTATTTTAACAGCACTGATTTCTTCCCAGCGGATTAATCTTTCTTCCTTACCTGTTGATGTTGAAGTTGACGTTAAGGTTAATTTTTGGGCATTGGAAAAGAGCCATCCATATCGGCGCCAGACCCCCTGGTCAGTCAGTCTATAAATCCGGGGGCGAAGTTCACTAACCCCCACAATGAGGATCATGGTAATGATAAAACACAAATAATACCATATCCTTTCTTCTTTATGATGCCATAAAATAATCATCGCAGCTCCTGGAATTATAACCGATAGAGAACCTAATACTCGCTGCCATAATGGTGGAGTATATGTCCATGTATAAACGGTTTCTCCTTCAACCCTCCATCGTTTTTTGAATTCTTTGAAAGGGATCAGTAAATTGTTGGCCTTAAGTATTTTGTAGACCAGGAATCCCAGGATAACCAGGCTGGCTATAAATGCAATAATAAAATGAATTTTCATTGTTCTTTCCTTAAAAGATACCGGGGAAGTGTTTCCTCAAGGTAAAGGGCCATATCCCGGTTAAGATCGTTAACTTTGAGGGTCAAGCGATCGCTGATGATTACCAATCGAAAAGTGAATAACTCCATTTGTTGTCTGGTTATTTTTGTTATGGCAGTGACAGGTATCTTTCTCCTGGTTATGGGAATACCCAGGCAATACGACCTATAGAAAAGATAGTTCTTATTCAATTGGATTTTCTTTATTGGCAGCAATGTTTTTAAAGAAAAAAGAATAAGGACAGCGGTAAAGAAAAGCCAGATTCCTTCCCAGGTACCTACTTTTGATGGGGATGTCCAGCCCACTGCCCAGGTCAAAATGTAAATGCCAACCCATATGCCAATAAGTAAGATAAAAGCCAACCATTCGTGCCGTTTTGAAATGAAGAAAAGATAACTGCCATCTTCTAATTTTTTCTCTTTTATCCCTTTGGGTATTTTCAAAGCTGACTCTCCTGGAGTTTCTTCACCAGTGGTTCTATATTTAACTGGTTTTTCTTCGGCTAATTTTGAAAATTTTGTTTCTTCTTCAAGAGTAGAAGAAGAGCCATAGGTAAGGTCTGATAATTGGCAGTTCAATAGCAGCGATAAATCTTTGACTTTTGCTCGAAATGCCCGCTCATTTTTAAACATATCGAAAAATGTCCATTGATCGTTGTTTTTCAATTTTACTTTAAGTCCGAATCGTTCTTTTTTTCCAAAGTCACCTATGGAGCGGCTGGTTAAAACCAGTGAATCAATAAAATCAGAGGAGTACTTTTTGTTGAATAGAAAAGGCCAAAAACCTGTGATAAAATGAACTTCTCTTTTTCGTGTATCCACTGCAGCCCGTTTAAAGGCCGTAAATAACCAGTGAGGATGTAACCACCACCGGCCACTCTCTAACGTTACCAATACCAGGGCGATAAGAGCCCAGGCTGGAAGGCCGATTAAAATTAAATCTATGATTCGGATTTTCCCATATTTTTTCAACGACAGTACAACTGCTAATAGGATAAAAAAGACAATAACGGCAGTATAAATAAATGAGAATAACCCAACCCAAAATTTATTTGGGGAGAAAAAATTGATGATTTTAAAATGTTCGTTCTGTTCCAAATTTAACCTCCTTGCTTCATGTTTTCTATTTTAATTTACCGATAAAATAAAGTCAATTGTTATTACCTTCAAAAATTTTCTATCCAATTATAGTTGATCAATTTTTGTATTTGACTTTCCTTTTGGCTTTAAGATAAAATATAAACCAGGAGGTTTTGATGAGTATAAAGTTTGAGATAGAGGCAGAACGCCTGGAAAAAGAAACAGGTATTGATTTCAAAAAGTATCGCAACCCGGAGATGGTGAAAAAAATCAGTCATCTAATCGGATTCTATCGCCAAACCAATACCCTGATGATGAGGTATATCATAATATTACTGGTTATTGTGGTTGCCCTTTGCATATGGTTTCATACGAGAGAAATGAGTGGTGTTGGTATTGCTCTTTTTTTGATTGTGGGTACTTTTTTTAGTGTGGCAGAAGGCATTTGCTGGGGATTAATGAAGCTGGCAAAAAATGCAGTTAAAGAAGGCGCGGATATTGTTCTCATGATGCTGGACTTTCTAAAAGAAATCAAAACAGACCTTTCTACCCTGGCCAAAAACAACCCGGATGCTAAAGTCACCCTGTCAAACCTGTTTAGGGGAATATCTTATGAGGTGTTTATTCCTGCTGTTAGCCAGATTATCCGTGATAAATTAAAATTTCTGGCAAAACCTGCTAATTTTGTTATCGAAAATACGATATTCTATCTTACAAAATCGCTGTCAACAGCCATGGATAAAGCTGAAAGCAAAAGTACCAGGGATAAAACAGCACAAGCAGGATCCCAGGAGGAACAAAAAGATGAGAAAATGGATGAAGTATTTAATCAATTAATCGATGACGCCCGGGAAAAGATCGGACCAATGGTAGATTCAGTGGGTCGAAAAGTGGCGCTTCCGGCAAAAATCACGTTCAATGTTACTTTATTTATCGGGGTACCAATTCTTCTAATTATTTACCTGGTTTTTAAGTAGCTAATGAAATTACTTTGCCTTCGGCGACCAGGGGGGTATGTGGCATGGAGCATGGTGCACGGAGCATGGAGTTGTGAGCCGCAATTAAGCGGCTCACGAGATGGCCCGAAGGGCCTTCTTAGGCTCCCCTCGCCGAAGGGCCAACAGTGCCGGGATCAGCAGGAGATCACCTATCAGGGCGAAGAAGATGGCTACTGTCGCAAACATCCCCATCCGAGACACAGGCAGGAACTCGCTGAGAGCACAGGCGATAAACCCCCCGGCCAGGATCACCGTGGTCAGGATGTGAGCGGGGGCGGTCCGCTCCAGGGTGTTCTCTACAGCCCTTGCCGGACCGCAGCGGGGCGCCAGCCGCAGGAAATACCCCAGGGTATGGAAGGTGTCATCCACTGCTAAACCCAGGATAATAGAAGCAGTCATTATTGAGACACTGTCCAGCGGAAATTTCAACCACCCCATCCCCCCTAACACCAGCACTACAGGCCACAGGTTGGGTATCAAGACGAGGAAAGATAGGCGGATACTGCGTAACAGCAGGATGAACACCAGCATTATGCACAACAAGGTCAATGACAACGAGACCATTAGACCGCGCAGCAGGGTCTGCTGGGCCAGGAGAATTAAAGGATACTGACCGGTGATCCAGGTTTCAGCCTCAGGGAAGATATTTTTCGCTTGAGCGATAACCCGCTGGAACAACGGCTGCATCTGGTTGAAACTGAGAATCGGCACCAGCAGGGTCACCCGCGCACTTTGGCCGTCAGCAGTCAACAGGGCCCGGAGCACCTTGCGACCCTCCGGGACCGTTTGCATCATTCCTAAAACCATCCAACGGATGTTGTCGTCTACCTCACCCTCCACCAGGATAGAACGGATCGAGGCTTCCACCAGGTCTCCCGAACTCACAGCCCCATAGACTAAAGGTTGGGAACGCAGCAGGCCAGAAAGTCGCGCCAGCTTCTGCTGGGCGGTAGGGTCCTGGAAACTGGCTTCTTGTTCCTCCCTTTTGCCGTGGTTACTATTGCGGTAAGAGAGCACCAGTTCTGCGGCGAAGACCCCAATATTGTGCTGCTGCAGCCTCTCCAACTCAGCACGGATAGGGTGCCGGGGTGAAAAGTACTCAGCGATGTTGTCCTGGACACGGAACCGGGCCACCCCCAACAGCGCCACAATTACTACTATACCAGTCCCCACCAGGACCGGGAAGCGGCGGCGTATTGCCCAGCCAGCCAACGACTGACCCCAGCGTCTTGCCCGCACCTCAAAAGGACGTGCTGCCTGTTGTGCTGGTCCTGGACGGATACCCGCCAACAGGGCGGGATACAAGGTGAAAGCCAGGAGGGTCATCAGGGCAATTCCCAGGGCAGACCATGCCCCCAGTGAGCGCACCGGGGGCATGTTCCCGGTAACCAGCGAACCAAAAGCCACCAGCGTGGTGATCCCGGTCCACAGCACGGCCCACCCCTTACTGCGATAGGTAGCCAGCACTGCAGTCGGCACCTTCATCCCTCTCTGCTCCAGGTCACGGAAGCGTACCTGGAGATGCACCGCTGTGGCCAGGGAGATGACGAAAATAAGAAGTGCCAGGATGATGTTCACCAAATTAAGGCGCACCCCTATATAACCCATGACACCGAAAAGAACCCCCTGGCACACCACTACGAAAACCAGGGGGATGATGGTGTCCCCCAGGCGGCGAAATATAAAAAAGAGAAAGGCCGCAGCCAGCAGGGCCAGGAGGGGTAAGACACGCGACGCTGTGTTCAGCAGGGAGCGTTCCATCGCCCGGTGCAGGACCGGCAGACCGGAAATGTGGGCCCGGATACCCGGGGGAGCCCGGGCAGTGAGTCTGTCCAGGTTCGCCAGCAGCTCTTGCTCTGCCTTAAGCGACAAGTCGGCCAACACCATCAGCAAGGTGATTATCTCACCGTCCGGGCTCACCCACCCTGCGCCAGTGTCTAAACCGTTCTCCAGGACCTGGGTACGGAAAATCGCCGGGTCAGACGGCGGCCATTCCAGGAGGAGCCAGCGATGGTGGGCGGCGAGCCCTACTGCCGCCTCTACCCCGGGAAGCGAAGCGGCACGGTCCTCCAGTTCACCAAGCCAGGCCAGGCCCTGGTGTGTCCATAACTTGCCACCACTCAGGGCTATGCGCACAGCCTTGCCGCCCCCGAATTCCTGGCGGAAACGCTGGTAGCGCTTCAACTGCGCAGCGTCCCGGGTGAAGAAAACCCTGGGGGAATTGTCATTTTCCAACTGCAGGATTCCAGGCAGCATGGCCAGGGCAAAAACGAAGTGAAAAATAACCACCAGACGCCGGTGACGGAGAAGGAACTTAAGGAAATTCATTAGCTGGGAATTCCCTATTATCAACAATTTGTAGAATTTCCGCTATATCTATTATTTGATCTCCAGGAGCGTGCAGCAGTTGTTCATGGGCTGATTGTTCGGGGTAACGATGGCGAAACCCTCTCCTTTTTTGATACCCCGCAGGTTGGCGAGGAAACGGAAGCCGGTGAAAGCTTCCGGGTGAGCCTGGAATTTGGCTACTTTTTGAGTCCGGCGGTTCTTTGCAGTAACAATCCATCTCCGGGGATCCACGTGCATA
>CP070627.1:5904733-5905923 GCA_020355945.1 Candidatus Aminicenantota bacterium
CTCTTCAAAGGGGTATACCTGGTTTTCAAAGGCTTCCAGGGTTCGCTTTTTTACATCTGCTAAAAATTCGTTAAAGGTCATTGCACTGTTGGGATAGTTTCTCAAGGGGAGGGTATTGACAAACATACCGATTATTTTTTCCAGGTCCGGGTGCCTACGGCCAGCAACGGCAGTGCCCACAACAATATCCTCTTGACCGCTGAGCCTGGATAATAGGATGTTGTATACACTAAGCAATACCATATAGGCTGTTACGTTCTCTTCGAGGACCATGCTTTTTAAACGGTGGGTGCACTGCCGGGATATCTCGAAATGCAGGGTGTTTCCTTCAAAGTCCTGGATTTTTGGCCGGGTATAATCAGTGGGTATATCCAGTACAGGTATTTCCCCGTCAAAAACCTTTAGCCAATAAGCCTCCTGCTGCTCCAGGTTTTGTTTTTCCCTTTCGCTGTTTTGCCATTGGCAGATGTCTTTGTACCGGAGGCGTAATGGGGGTAACGGATCATTCGCATATAAGGATGCAAAATCCTTTGCTAATATGTCTTGTGATACTCCATCCGCTATAATATGATGCATATCCACCAGTAACAGGTGGTTTTTGTTTCCTGTTTTTTTCAGACCCACCCTGAGCAGTGGAGGTTGAGATAAATCAAAGGGACGGACAAAGGGATACTCCGGTGTTTTTATGAATTCAAATTCCACCTCATGGTGTATCCTCTGTCTCGGTTCATCACCTATCATTTTGAAGGATGTTCTCAGGCTCTCATGACGTTTTATCAGTTTCTTGAAAGTCTCTTCCAATTTAGCGATATCGATTTCTCCTGTTAAGGGAATCACTTCCGGCATGTTGTATACGGTATTTTGTAGGTCCATTTGCTGCAAAAAATACAACCGTTTCTGGGCCGAAGAGGCTAGATAATATTCCTTTTTTTCTATGGGTTCTATGGATTCGTAACTTCCCGCAGTCATGCCTGTGATAATTCTTGCCAAATCCCTTATGAAGGGTGTTTTGAATACTTCTACCAGGGGTAATTTTACTTTTAAGTTTTTATGTATCTTCGCCGCCATAACAGTTGCATTTAATGAATGACCTCCCAGCTCGAAGAAATTGGTATCTATCCCGATGACTTCTTTTTCTACTCCTAAAACTTCGTGCCATATCCGGGCCAATATCTTTTGGATTTCATTGC
>CP070627.1:5906023-5911462 GCA_020355945.1 Candidatus Aminicenantota bacterium
TCCATGCTCCATGCTTCATGCTCCATGCCAATGACGGCTGTATAATCCGGGGTCTGTTCCACCTGTTCTGCAAACAATTCATGAAGGGTTTTATTACCCGGGTATGGGGCTTGGGTGTCATTAAAATCGAATAAAACCTGTTTTTTCTCCTCTTCTGAAATCATATCAATGTCTGAGAGTTTTTGCTCTGGCCTTGCTGCCACTGAGGTGGCGATCTTCTTAAAATATCCAATTATTCGTTCGATTGTGTCCGGTTTAAACAGGTGGGAACTGTATTCAATATTACAGAGAAGCTTATTTCCTTGTTCCACTGCGGTGAAACTCATATCAAATTTTGAAGTACATTGAATATGATTGTAATAGGAATCATCCATATCCGGGATATCCTGCCAGTATTCGGACTCGCTCCATAAACTGACCATAATGTCAAATATAGGATTACGGCTGGTATCCCTGCGAACCGAGACCTTATCCACCAATTCCTCGAACTGGTACTCCTGGTTCTCAAATGCCTCCAGGGTACGTACTCTAACTTCCTTCAAGAAGGCTTTAAAGGTTTTATCCTGCTGAGGGAAGTTGCGCAGGGCAAGGGTATTGACAAACATACCGACAATACCTTCCAGGTCTGCATGCCTCCTGGCTGCTACCGGCGTTCCCAGGATAATATCTTCCTGTCCGGTCAACTTTGCCAGCAATATATTAAGCACTGCTAAAATAGACATGTATAAGGTGGCATTATTCTCTGCTGCGGATTTTTTCAAATTCTCCATGTCCTCCCCTTTGAGTAGAAAATAAACGATTCTTCCTTCAAAACCCTTTACCAGGGGACGTTGGTAATCGGTGGCCAGGTTCAACACCGGCAATTGACCGGAAAACATCTGCAGCCAATAGGTTTCCTGCTGCTTGATGGATTCCTGGTGCTCTATTCCCATCTGCCACCGGGCATAATCTTTGTATTGCAGCCTCAGCCCGGGTAATTGCTCTCCCCGATTCCAATACAACGCCTTAAATTCCCCGGACAATATATCCCGGGATAGGCCGTCTGTAATGATATGATGCATATCGATCAAAAGAATATGATTTCTTTCTCCTGCTTTGATCAATCCCACCCGGAACAACGGCGCCCGGGACAGATCAAAGGTGCGCGAGTATCCCTTTATAATATTTTCAATCACTGTTTGCGGTTCAGTTCCCGGATTTTTTTCATCCGTCTGTTTCAATATCGACCCGATATCATAATCATCGACGCTAAATTCCACTTCATCGCGAATAATTTGCACCGGTTGTTCTTCTACCAATGCAAATGATGTCCTCAGGCTTTCATGCCTGGCAATTAACGTTTTAAAGGTATCTGTCAATTTTTCAACATGGACTTCCTCTCCCAAATCCAAATACATCTTGTATAGTAAATTATAAGCGGTACCGGCTAAATCCAATTGCTGTAAGACATACAACCGTTTCTGGGCGGGAGATAACAAGTAGTATTCCTTTTTTTCCGCCGGGTCTATGGATATATATTTCCCTGGCCGCATTTCTTTTATATACCGGGATAATCCCATTATGGTCGGGGTTTTAAACAACTGGACCAATGGCACCTTTACTCCCAGTTTTTTATGGATACTGGATATCAAAATCATGGCTTTTAACGAGTACCCTCCCAGCCGGAAGAATTCATCATCGATCCCGAAAGCTGTTTGAGAAATTTTGAGTACCTCGGACCATATGGCTGCCAGCTTTTCTTCTACTAAATCCCTGGGAGCGGTGCGGTTTTCTCCTGTTTCCCAGGCTTCAGGCCCTGGTAATGCCCGGCGATTTACTTTGCCATTGGGTGTCAAGGGAACTTTGTCCAGGTAAATGAAATAGGAGGGGATCATATAATCCGGCAAGGTCCGGGAGATGAATTCTCTTAATCCCGGGATCTCCGAGTTCTTATCAACCGCCGTTACTCCTACAGGGACAATATAGGCGCATAAATATTCTTCTCCATCTTTATCTTTGCCTGTCAGCACCAGCGCTTCTTTTATGCTGTCATGCTTCAACAAACGATTTTCAATTTCTCCCAATTCGATCCTGAAGCCCCTTATCTTTACCTGGTGATCGATCCTGCCTAAAAACTCGATATTGCCTTCCGGCAGCCAACGGGCCAAATCACCGGTCCGGTAAATATAGGACTTATGGGACATATTAAACATGGAAGAGGCAGGGAGAAATCTCTCCGCGGTTAATTCCGGCTGATTTAAATATCCCCTGGCAACACCTTCTCCTCCAATATACAATTCTGCCGTTACCCCGGGGGGAACCAGTTTCATTCCCTCGTCCAACAGGTAAACCACGGTGTTATTGATTGGCTTTCCTATGGATAAGCGCAGCAGCGAGTCATCCGGCCCATCCGCGGGGACCTTCATCTCTATGGAAGTAATCGTTGTTTCGGTGGGTCCGTATTTATTATAAAAATTACACCAACAGCTCAATTGCCTGGCCAGGGGCACCGGGCAAACGTCTCCTCCTGATATGACCCGTTTCAAAGGATAAGAACCCTTAAGATCAATGCTGTTCAAAAACGAAGGCACTGCGTGAAGATGGCTTATAGAACGACTCATTATGAATGATTCAAATTGATTCTTATCCATGAGGGTATCTTTATTGATGAGTACTAAAATCGCACCATTGATGAGTGATATAAATATTTGTTCCACCGAGGCATCAAAACAAATAGAAGAAAATTGCAATACCCGGTCATGCACGGTTATATTAAAATACCTGGTTTGGGAAACCACGAAATTGACAACTGAAGAATGTTCAATCATCACACCCTTGGGTTTCCCGGTGGTGCCTGAAGTATAAATAATGTAAGCCAACGAAGGGAAGCCCTTCGGGCTATTATTAAACGCCTGCTGCGAAGAAAGGTTGGAGATTTCCCGGCTGGTTAAAAGGATGCTGGCACTGCTGTCGGTGAGCATGTATTTGATGCGCTTTTCCGGGTAATTGGGGTCGATAGGCATATAGGCGCCGCCAGCTTTTAATATTCCTAATATTCCTATAATCATGTCCAGGGAACGTTCCGACATAATGCCCACAATGGTGTCGGGTTTGACACCTTTTTCTATTAACTTATAGGCCAATTGATTGGCTTTTTCATTTAATTCTTTATAAGTAAGATGACTCTCCTCTTCCTTATTACCTTCTACCCTTCTACCCTTCCACCCTTCTTCTTCACCCAACAGGGCTGTACGGTCCGGGGTTGTTTCCACCTGTTCTTCAAATAATTGGTGCAGCATTTTCCTGGTGGGAAATTCCCGTACCGGGTTATTAAATTGATATAATACCTGGTTTTTTTCTTCTTCGGAAATCAAATCGATTGCGGAGATTTTTTGCCCTGGCATTCCTGCCACCCCGGTGACGATTTTCTCGAAATAACCGGCAATTCGTTGGATGGTTGCTGCTTTAAACAGTTTTGTACAAAATTCAATGGTAAAGGTTATCCGCGGTCCGAATTCATGGACATGGACGGTAATATCAAATTTGGATGCTTCTACCTTACCGTGGTAGGGCGCGAGTCTCAATTGGCTGATTTCCAGGGTGGGTAATTCCATATTCTGATGTACGAACATGACCTCGAAAAGGGGATTTCTATTGGAATCCCTGGGCAGTTGCAATCGCTCCACCAGGTCTTCAAACGGGTAATCCTGGTTTTCAAAGGCCTCTAATGTACGGATTTTAACTTCCTTGAGAAAGTTTTCGAATGTCCGGTCCCCTCGGGGATAATTGTGCAGGGCCAGTGTATTGATAAACATGCCTATGACCGACTGCAGGTCTGCATGCCGGCGGCCAGCTACCGGGGTCCCCACCACAATGTCCTGGCTGGCGCTGAGTTTATACAAAAGAACATTAAACATCGCCAGCAGCACCATGTATAAAGTAGCCTTTTCCTGCCGAGCCAGCTTGCGTAATGCTTCCGATGCTTCCGGCTCTAAAGGAAATGTCAGCATTTGCCCCTCATAGCTTTTTTCTACTGGCCGGGGATAATCAGTGGGCAATTCCAGTACCGGGATTTCTCCCTCAAAGGCTTCAAGCCAAAAGGATTCCTGGTGGTCCAGGGTTTTCCTGACAGAATCGCTGGTCTGCCATACTGAAAAATCCTTGTACTGGATTCCCAGTGGACCAGGCCTTTCTCCCTTGTACAAGTCCAAAAACTCTTTTTTGAGGATTCCCATTGACGTGCCATCCGTTATGATGTGATGCATGTCAATCAACAACACATGTTTTTCTTCTTCTTCCCTGATAAGTCCCACTCGAATCAGCGGGGCTTGAGTAAGATCAAAAGGACGGACAAAATTATGAATGACCTCTTCCACCTGCAGCCTGGAACCTGCATCTTTCACCTGGAAATCATGATATTCAATTTCAAATTCCAACTCATCACAGACCCTTTGAACCGGTTCATCCTTTAACAAATGAAACGAGGTCCTTAAACTTTCATGCCGCTGGATTAATTTTCGAAAGGTGCCTTCAAACCGTCCCCGGTCAAGCTGCCCTTCAAATATCGAAAAAATAGATTCATTATAACCGGTGCTGTTCGGTTCCAATTGCTGGAGAATGTAATGCCGCTTCTGGGCGAACGATAATACATAATAATCCTTCTTCTCTACAGGCTCGATGCCGGAGAACTCTTTTACCGCGGTTCGATCGATATAATCAGCTAATTCACGTATGAACGGGTTTTTGAATATCTCTGCCAGGGGGATTTTGACATGAAAGGCTTTGTGGATTTTTGCGATCAGTATAGTGGCTTTTAGCGAATGACCGCCCAATTCAAAGAAATTGCTGTCAATACCGATCACACCCTTATCAATCCCCAAAACTTTTGACCATATCTCTACCAATTTCACCTGGACCTTATTCTCAGGCGCCGCATAAGTATCATCCGTTCCTTCAATTTTGGGTTCTGGCAGGGCTTTTTTATCCACTTTTCCATTGGGGGTTAAAGGTATCCGCTCCACCGGCATAAAATACGACGGTACCATGTAATCTGGCAGGTGAACTGATAAATATGCGATTAATTCCGATATTTCAACATCTTTCTCCGGGACGATATACGCACACAGGGTTTTGTCCACCGCTCCCTCTGAAGATTCTGACTGGTATGTTTCTTTGGCAATAACAACAGCTTCTTTGACATCACTGTGGGTGAGCAGTTGACTCTCGATCTCTTTTAACTCAATCCGATACCCACGTATTTTAACCTGTTCATCCATTCGACCCAGGAATTCGATATTGCCGTCCGGGAGCCGTCGAGCCAGGTCCCCGGTTTTGTAGATTTTTTTAGAAATATAGGACCTATAGGACTTATAGGACTTATAAAAAACAGGGAGAAACTTTTCAGCGGTTAATTCTACCTGGTTCAAATACCCCCGGGCCAATGCATCACCGCCAATATAA
>CP070627.1:5911562-5921569 GCA_020355945.1 Candidatus Aminicenantota bacterium
TCTGCGGTCTTGAGTTTGAGAAAGGTTCATTTATAGCTGGAATCCGCTATAGTTTTGATCTAACAGACAATACTAAGGATATAGAGGATTATAAATACCAAACGAAACATTATTCAATCAGTATATTGCTGGGATGGAGGTTTTAAATACTAAGGGTACAACATCAAGATTGTTATTCCTGTCGAATGGATTTTTTTTTAGAATCTTGATTTTATCCCAGAATGATAAGACAAATTTGTCATCCTTTGAATCAAGAAATTTTTCTACTTTTTTATGGACTAAAACCCTATACACTATACACTTAATCCCCTTTTTTTCATGTAGTCCTCCATCTCGATATATTCACCTTTTTCATAATCTATCATTGCTTCTTCATATGCTTTTTTATCTTCCCTGGTAAAAACATTATCCGGCTCCGTTTTCAAGTGGCAGGTAATTTATTTGCAATTTAAATTCGCCTGTCCGCAGCCCGGGCGAGACGGAACCAAAAAGGATCTGGCTTGTCCGGGAAATTACAATACCCCTGTTCAAAAAGAGGACAGGGGTTAAATCCCAAATTACAAACAATGCACCTGTCTAAAAAAAAGGCAGGTGCCGAATTCCAAAATTACAAATTACAAACAATTCGGACAAATTTCTTGCCATTTTTTGGCAGAATTTCACGGGTTAATAATTAGTGGCATTCGTGCCAGGTAAATTATTTACCGATAAAGCTTTGAACAGGAGATTAGATTTTTTTATTCTTTTTGAGCCGACGGACGATGGTTTCCATTTCCGAGACCAGGTGGTTAAACCGTTGGAATGCTATTTGAAAGGGTTTGTCTGTGGTGATGTCCACGCCAGCCAGTCTTAGTGTTTCCAGAGGATAGCGGCTGCCACCGGTTTTGAGGAAATCCAGGTACTTTTCTCTTCCGGCTTTTGGGCCCTTTAGTACCATATGGGCCAGTGCTGTGGAAGCAATCATACCGGTACTATAGGTGTATACATAATAATTATAGAAAAAGTGGGGGACCCTGGCCCATTCGTTTTGAATATAATCACCCACTTCTGTGACGCCTTTATCATGGCCATAATAGTAACGGGCCAGTTCCAGGTATTTTTTATTCAGCCAATCAGCGGTCAGGGTGCTGCCAGCTTCTACATGTCGGTGCATAGCCAGTTCGAACTCGGAAAAGTGGACTTGACGGTATACGGTCCCTTTGATCCGCTGCAAAAAAGCATCCAGTATAAAAAGTTTGAAAAGATCGTCTTTTTCATGCTCCAGTAAATAGTCCACTAATATATTCTCATTAAATGTAGAGGCAATTTCAGCCAGGAAATTGGAATATTGAGAATTGGCAAAATGTTGGGCTCTATTGGCAAAATAGGAATGCATGGCATGTCCCAATTCATGTGCCAGCGTGGATAGGGAATCATATTTACCGTTGTAATTCATCTTGATGTAGGGATGGATACCGTAGATGCTGGAAGAATAAGCGCCACTTTCTTTGTTTTTGTTGGGATAGCGGTCGATCCAGCGATTGTTAAATGCCCTGGTAAGACCATCACTGTATTCGTTACCCAAAATTCCCATCATGTCCAGGATGATTTGCCGGGCTTCCTCAAAAGTATATATTTTTTCAATGCTTTTCACCGCGGAGGCATAGATATCTTCATACTTGAATTGATCTAAATCCAGGATTTCTTGTTTCACTTTTAAATAGCGATGAAGGGGTTGTAAATTTTCCCGGGTCGACTGGATTAATTTATGATACACCGCGGGATCGATGTTATGTTTAAACAACACGGCTTCCAGGCAGTCGCTGTAGTTATGGATGCGGGTATCAAAGAGATGCTGTTTCATGGCACCGTCCAGCAATGCCGCAAAGGTATTTTCAAATTTTTTGTGGTTCTGCCAAAAGGTTTTCATCACCAGGGCCCGAAGGGCCGGATTTTTGGCAGCCCGGTAACGAACGTAATTGGCATAATTGAGAGTGACCTTTTCCCCATCGGATAAGGTGATTTCCGGGGAGGGCATGTCAACATTATTAAGAATTGAAGATACATTACCAGGCATATCTGAAAATAAACCGGTGTAAGAGTAAATTTTCTCCTGGTCCGCTGGCAAAACATGCGCCCTGGTTCTTAAGATATTCGCAATCGTAAACACATAAGGTTCTAAACCGGGTTCCTTTTGAACATACCGGGCAAATGACTCCCCTGCTAATTGGAGAATATCCGCCTCCATGAAAGAGATTTTGGTTCTAAATTGGACAACAAGATTTTGTATCTCTCCTTTCATTTGTTGGAACAACGGGTTACTCAAATCCGTATCATTTTGAAGGCTGGCATAAGTATATAATTTATCTCCTTTTTTTTCAATCTCGCTTTTTAGTTCCAATAAGGCCAGCATTTTTTGGGGGGAAGTGGTCCAGTCTTTTGACATTCCTGTCAATTGGTTTACCAGTTCAAAGACCTGTGCTTTTTCTTTTTTCCATTCCTCGAGGTCGGGATAAATATCTTCCACCCGCCACGTATATTCAACCGGGACATCTTTACGTTCTGTCATTGAGTAATCCGGGGGCTTGTCGTGGGATTTTTTCCCTGCCGTCACCAATGACGGCAGTGATAATATCAACAGCAGGGCTGTAAATGTGATACAAAAGATTTGTCTGAATTTCATGTTACATCCTCCTTTTAAAAAATCAGGGGTTAAAAACAAGCTCGCTTGTTTCTTATATTTCCAGGAATTTATTTTTGAATTCTTCCGGGATTCTTGCCGGTCGGTTATTGTCATCCACGAATACGTGAAAGGTTTCACCGGTTAAAATGAGTTGACCGGTATCCTGGTTGGTGATTTCGTATTGAAGGGTAAAGCTGGCTTTGGTGTGGTGGGAAATCCATCCTTTGATCAGCAACTTATCGTCGGCTGCAGCCGGGCGTTTATATTCCAGGCGGGCCCGCACCACCAACGGATACCTGTGCCATTTGAAAAAATCACTAAAATGAAGTCCCTTCAAGATCATAAAATCACATCGGGCTTTTTCCAGGTAATTTAAGAATACGGCGTTATTGACATGGCCGAAAGAGTCCAGCTCATAACTGGCCACCGTTTGGTAACTTTTAAGAATCTCTTTGTCCACACCTAGTCTTCCATGATATGTTTTTCTTTGGTTCTTTCGATATCTTCCAGGGTTTGAATGCCGTTATCGATGATTTTTTGCAGGTCGTCGTAGGCTCGTCTTTCTTCATCTTCCGATATTTCTTTCTCATCTTTCATCAACTTAATCATTTCCCGGTATTCCCGGCGTACATTCCTGGCCGTGGTTTTTCGTTCTTCGGTGTATTTTTTCAGGGTTTTAATGATTTCCAGCCGCCGCTGTTCGTCCAACGGGGGTACGGGTAATTTAATGACCTTGCCGTCGGAGATAGGGTTGATATCGATACTGGAATTGTGTAGGGATTTTTCAATATCAGCGATAACGTTACGATCCCAGGGTTGGATAACGATAAGGTTGGCATCCGGCACAGACAGTGTGGCCATTTGATTGATGGGGGTGGGTACGCCATAGTATTCCACCATGATTCCATCAAGAATAGATACGGAGGCTCTGCCTGTCCTGAACTTTCCAATATCTTTCTTAAAATCTTCACCAAGCTCTTTTAATTTTGTTTTTGCTTCTTCAAGAAGTTCTTTTATCATTGTTTACTCCTTTTCCCCTTTCGGTCATTAATCATTAACAATAAACAATTAACAATTGACAATTAATAATTGATAATCGACTACTGCCTAACATATTGTCGTCCCGATATGTTCATCTGTAATGGCTTTAAATATATTTCCTTTTTGGGTGATGTTAAAAATTTTAATGGGCAAATGGTTTTCCTGGCATAACGTTACTGCCGTGGTATCCAGTACTTTTAATTTTTTGTCCAGTACTTCCTGGTAGGAAATACGGTCAAATTTGGTGGAGTTTTTGATTTTTTTGGGATCGTGGGAATAGGCGCCGTCCACCATGGTGGCTTTGAAAAACACGTCTGCCTTAATTTCAATGGCTCTCAGGGCGGCGGCGGTGTCGGTGGTAAAATAGGGGTTGCCGGTCCCGGCGGCAAATATGACCACCTGCCGGTCCTCCAGGTAGCGAAGAACGCTGCGTCTCATAAAGGGTTCTGCCACTGCTTTTATTTCCAGCGCAGAGACCAATCGAGCTTGTAAACCTTTTTTTTCCAACACATCCCGAAGTGCAATCCCGTTGATGATGGTAGCCAGCATTCCCATATAATCCGCGGCCGCCCGATCCAGGTCCAGGTTGTTGTCCCGGTCCCCCCTGAAAAAATTACCACCACCGGTGACAACAGCAATCTCAACCCCGAGATCGTGAACCTGTTTGATTTCCCGGGCAATATTAGTGATAACGGTCCTGGATATACAAGAGTCTTCATCCCCTCTAAGCGCTTCACCGCTTAGTTTTAGAAGAATACGTTTGTAACAGGGATGCGGCTCGTCCATGTCAGCATATCAGGATTTTTCGCCCACCTCTTCGCCCACCTGGTAGCGAATAAATCGTTTAACCGTGATATTTTCACCCAATTTATGTATCTTTTCCGCGATTAAATCTGCAATGGTTTTTTTCTCTTCTTTGAAGAAACTTTGGCGGAGTAAACAGACTTCCGAGTAATACTTTTTGAGCTTTCCGATGATTATTTTTTCGATGATATTGTCAGGTTTCCCGGAATTTTTCATTTGTTCTCGATAGATTTCCTTTTCTTTTTCAATGACCGGTTCCGGGATATCTTTTTCCGAGATGTATTGGGGATTCATGGCTGCGATTTGCATGCAGATATCTTTTTGCAGTGCCAGGAAGTCTTCATTTTTAGCCACGAAATCGGTTTCACACCCCAGTTCCAGCAGCACACCGATGCGGCGGTTGGAATGGATATAAGAACCCACAGCACCCTGGTTGGTGGCCCGTGATGCTTTGGATTTTGCCTTTTCGAATCCTTTTTTTCTTAATAATTCAGCGGCTTTTTCGTAATCGTTGTTGGCTTCGGCAATCGCTTTTTTGCACTCCATAATTCCAACGCCTGTATGTTCTCTCAATTTTTTTACCAGTGACATATCTATAGCCATTTTACTTCTCCTGTTGTGATTGGACCGGTTGTTTTTCTCCTGCTTTTTTACTACCGTGTCCATCTTTTTTTGGTTTTTCCGGCGGTTTTGGTTTGGCTTGCCCGGGTTCTGCCGGTTTTGTTTTTACCTCTTTTTTTGTTTCTGTTTCTTTTTCCGTTTCTTTTTCCGTTCCTGTTTCAATTTCGTCTTTACTTTCCGCTTCAGTTTGTTTTTCCTGGTTTAGTGATTCGGATAATCGTTTGCTCATTCCTTGTTTAACCGCTTCGCCGAATTTTGTGGCAAATAGTTTAATGGAACGGATGGCATCATCGTTCCCGGGGACTGGGTAGCTGATCCCTTCGGGATCGGCATTGGTGTCCACAATGCCTACAATGGGGATGTCCAACTTTTTGGCTTCCTCTACTGCAATGGTTTCGAAATTGGAATCAATGACAATCAATACACCGGGAAGGTCTTTGATATTTCTGACTCCCCATAGATTTTTATAGAGTTTTTTGTATTTTTTTTCCAGCTTCGACTGTTCTTTTTTGGATTTCACATCCCAGCGCCCGTCTTTTTTCATCTCATCCAGGTCCAGGAGTTTTTCAATACTCTTTTTAACCATTGGGAAATTGGTGAGTAATCCGCCCAACCATCGGTTATTGACATAATGCATGCCGCAAGTTTCCGACACTTCGGTAATAATCGCCTGGGCTTGTTTTTTTGTTCCTACAATAAGGGCCTCTTTCCCACCTGACACCACTTCGATTACAAAATCCAGGGCTTGTTTAAACAGCTCGATAGAGGTCTGGAGGTTGATGATATATATCCCGTTTTTCTTTCCATAAATATAGGGTTTCATTTTGGGATTCCATTTCCTCACCTGGTGACCGAAGTGAACTCCTGCTTCCAGCATTTCTCTCATATTGACTGAAACCATGTCTGTCTCCTCTTTTATCTCTTATGGTATTGAGAGGCTTTCCTGGCTTTGAGAAGTCCGTATTTTCTCCTCTCTTTTTCCCTGGCATCCCTGGTAAGCAAGCCGGCTTTTTTTAATGAGGGTCTCAGCTCGGCATTGTATTCCAACAACGCTCGCGCAATACCCAGTTTAATGGCATCTGTCTGCGCAGATAACCCACCACCCTTCACATTGATGAACACATCAAAATGTTCAGTGGTATTGGTGATGGAAAGAGGTTTATTAATGGTTATCTTATGAATCTTTAAAGGGAAATATTCATCAAATACTCGTTTTCTCTTATCTACCACTAATTTGAATTCGCCTTTCCCAGGTCTTAGATATACTCTGGCCACACTGGTTTTTCTTCTTCCTGTTCCGTAATACTGGACAATACTCAATCTGTCCTCCTTTATAAGTTATATTTTTAGTGCTTCGGGTTTCTGGGCTTGATGCTTATGCTCAGAACCTGCGTATACTTTTAATTTCTTTAAAATTTTTCGATTCAGTTTGTTTTTAGGAAGCATTCCTCTGACGGCGTGGGTAATGACCCGTTTCGGGTGAGTGGCTATCATGCGTTTGTAGGTGATCTCTTTCAGCCCACCCATATAGCCGGAATGTCTATAATACATTTTTTGGCTTTCTTTTTTTCCCGTGAGTTTTACTTTATCGGCATTCACAATAATGACAAAATCCCCGGTGTCAAAAAAAGGGGTATAAAGGGGTTTATTTTTGCCCCTCAAAATATCCGCGACTCTTGAGGCCAGCCGGCCAAGGACGATTCCTTCTGCATCCACAAGCCACCATTTCTTCTTCTCTATCGCACTTTTTTGCGGCAAAAGGGTCTTATTGCTTTTATTCAGTCTCATTTCTACCTCGTATTGTAAAAGTTATAATGTATACTATTTTTGTTTATTTGTCAAGGTTTTATTGCAAATCCTTTCCCAGAAAAACAAATTGATGGTATTTTTTTCTACCTCTCCCTTGAAAATTTACCCTGTTTCCTATTTTTCCATTAGCCACAAAGGTACACAAAGGGGCACAAAGAAAGACCGCTGATGAACGCTGATGAACATGATGGCTATGATAAAAGGCTCCATTAGTGAAAAGTTTTTGGGAGTCTGTGACCACCGAACTTTTTTTTCAAAAAGGATTTTGGCCGCGCTGCCCTGGAGGCAAAAGTTTATGGTGGATTAAGGTTTTGATTTCCGGTTGAAAAAAAGTGGTTATTGTGTTATAAATAAAAAGAGGTCAATATGGGATTACAAGCTGTTGAGTCAGAAAAGATTTCCTTTTATGCCAGGAAAATTTTGAAAAAAATAGAATCTAATTTCAAAATCATCGCCTTAAATTCATTAAGAGATGAAAAATATTCTTTGAAATACCCGATATATATTACCATTGAATATGAAAATCAACACGTTATTGCCAGCTTTGATGATGTCGAAGCCTTTGCTTATGCTGATAATGAATTCGAAGCCGTGGATTTGCTTTGCCGGGAAATCATTGTTCTTTATGACGAACTGATAGAAGATAAAGAAAACCTGGGACCGCTCCCTAAAAAATGGCTTTCTATATTGGATAATTTCATCAAATGCAATTGAAAAAACGGGATGTCCAGAAAATATTTCAAAAATTGGAACTGGAGATTCGCTCTACCCATCACATTTATGGATGGTTGGTAATAAACGGGGAAAAGATCCTTCGTGTTCACTATTCTTTTGGAAAAGGTAAGAAAAAAGGTGCCAGGCACGAATGACCGTGTGTTTGGCTATGCGTGCCAGCATCCGGGGATCGATTTCTTCCTGGTCATGAAATGCGAAAACAAAATTCGGCCATCCCTTTCGAGACAGGCCGCGATGGGGGGTGCCTTGCTGGCGTTTGATTTTCCAGCCGGTTCGCAGCAGTGCAGAGAGTACTAATCGGGCTTTGGTTGAAGGCCATTTACTCATGCCGGGATCGCAAAAACATCATTGATTTCGGGAATTTCCTCGCCGTGCTCCTGGCGATCAGCCAATACGCGCAAAGCCAGGGCTTCGACTTTGGTGATTGCTTCTTCTCGAGACTTCCCGTAAGACATAACCCCGGGTAGGTCAGGTACTTCGGCGATCCATCGCCCGTCTGTTTCACGTTCTATTTCGATATTCATCGTTAATACTCCCATTGGTTTTCATCCATGACCGTTTATCAGAATACTCAAGCTTATTTATTACTTTTTACCTTCCTCTTTCATCTCCTGGTCGATTACTTCCACTTCTACTTTCCCCTCTACTAAACGCTCTATTTTTTTGAGAAACGAAGAGGGGTTGGAGGTGGTTAATTTAATCCCGTCCGTGGCTTTGGTTATATTTGAAAAGGCACTGTAGATATCCCCGGAATTTTCAATAAAATCCACTCCCCTCCGGGAGCGCAGTTCCGCGGGTTGAAGATACAAAAGATGAAATCTTACCCTGGCATATTTTAAAGCCGTTTCGATTTTTTTAAAATCAAGGACTGTTTTGTAGTCTTCCCCCATGAAAACTTCCACCGCTTGAAAACCGATTTGGACGGGATTTTGTCGCAATCGTTCCATGGTTTCCCTGTCCGGGACAGGTCGAACTTCCTTCTGTAAAAACATCAATAGATGATTTTCCCCTTTGACCCGTCTGAATATTTTAGCATATTTCATGAGCCGGTCTTCGATGTTTCCCCTTAATGTCAACAAGATTTGTCGGTTTTGCTGGTAACTATTGAGGATACCCTTGGCCCCTCCCGCCGCTGATGTGCCGCCACTTCCACTTAGGGCCCGGACATTTTGTGTCATCTCTTCTAATGTGCTTCGATACATGTGCATGCTTTTTGAAATATCCTCTTTAAGTATTTTTAAGATATTGGTGACCAATTGGTTTTTCGGGGCGCTCAACTTTTCCGGTGAGAAGCCGACCAGTCTGTGGGGACTAACGATTATCAATTGATCACCCTTTTGAAACACATGATCGAAAAAATATGTGACTGCTTCTTTTATCTGTGCCGAATAGTCCTTCACATCGAACACCAACATGAAATTTCGCTGCTTGCCGGCATCGGCATTTGCCAGCGGGCCCAATAATACGCTGATGCAAAAAAACAATACCGCTAATTGCAATTGGATAACTCCTGGTTTCGCCATCAGGAACCTCCTTAGTTTATAATACGTTTTTTCCAGTTCTCTAGTTTTTTCTAATAGCGATGGCATCGCCTGCATACACACTTTTCAAGGAAAAAAGATCCTTAACTTCTTTTTTTTTGTCCTTTAATTGGGACAGTCAAAATCAGCATTCTACGCCTACTCTTTTGTACGTTCGTATGTTGATATATTATTTTACTTCAATTGGCCGGAGGAAATCAATGACCATTGAACCGGATGCTAAAAAAAAAAACAGGGAAACGGGAAAATCAAGAAAAATTTTTGCAAGAAATTGAAATCTGGATTGTTTCAGGGGTGTAAATGAAAATGAAAACAAATTTGACAGAAACAGGAGGTCACGATGACTAAAAAAGTAACAACTCTAATTATTGCGGGTTTGATTTTGATTTCAGCGAATCTCATGGCTGAGCCTGCCGGTAGGCACCGGGATATGATGAGACACACCCGGTTCGGGATTCATATGGCGGAGAAAAATCTCTTTCCCGGGCACGCGCTCTTAAGATTCAAAGATGAGATCGGATTATCCGGGGAACAGGTAAGCAAAATAGAAAAGATGCAAGAACTCTTCCAGGAAGCAGCGATCAGGAAACAAGCAGATATTAAAATCAAGGAATTGAAATTACGAACCCATCTCAAAAACCAGCAGGTGGACCGCAAGAAAATGGAAGAAATGATCCGGGAAGTCGCCAAAATGAGAACCGATTTGCAAATCGATCACATGAATTATTTACTTGATTTAAAAGATTTGTTGACACCGGACCAGATCGAAAAAATTGAAACCTTAAAAAAGGAAA
>CP070627.1:5921669-5959105 GCA_020355945.1 Candidatus Aminicenantota bacterium
ACATTCCGGCCTGTCCCCTTAATTCTCCACCCTTAATTCTTTATAACCCTACCCATTCGCATTTTTTAAGTATTTCATCTACTCTTAAAAAACACTCAGTTCTTTGCCTCCGGCGACCAAGGGGCGCTTTTTATTTCCGGTTTGCCTGGCTTAAGGGCTTGACTTATCTTTTGGATTTTGTTATTTTTATCGTACCACCCTGTAGATGTGTAGATGGAGGGGTGATTAAATTTAAGTGAGGTTAAATCTCATGAGCGAAACGGATAAACAAGAAATGAAGGAGATCGAGGTAAAGGGTCAGCCAGCCCCGCCGGATACGAAATCGTGGTTTGAGTATTCCTGGAAATTACAGCAGGGCGTGCCTGAACGACTGGAAGATGCAGCCAAATTCCTGGCTATTATGATTTCTCTTTCTTTGACCATCATCTCTACTGCGTTGAGTCAACTCAAGGCTATCGTGGTTCAGCCTATTTTTATTTTTTTTGGGCTAATGTTGTGGTTAGGAGCGTTATTTTTTGCATTTATGGTGCTTTTTCCCCGGAGGTACCGGTTTCATTCCATGTCGGTAGAGAGCATTAAAAAAGCCCATGCCCGTATCATCAGTACCAAGCAGGTCAGGTTGTTTATTGCTGTGGTGTTATATTTTATCCCTTTTGTGATGTTGGCTGTTTTTTATGTTTTTTCCCTCTAGGCCCCTCGGCGAAGGAAGCGGCATCAGGAGGAATTACTATGAGTAAAAAAGAAACGATTACCTACAGTGTTATTTGTCCTTTTGGTGAGGGCCACAAGTTCCCGGTGGTGTTGGAGGTAGACCAGAAGAAAAAGGGGGAAGGGGGCAGTTTTGAAGCTCATTGTCCTTTTTGCGACAAGTATGTCCGGGTTAATATAGAAAAAGAATTAAAGCCGGATAAGAGTGTATTAAGAGGTCTGGGTTTTGATAACGAGTCCACATCCTGAGACGATGAAAAAGAAGAAACCACAGATTACACAGATTACACAGATTTTTTATTTTTTCTTCGTGCCCCTTTGTGTAACTTCGTGGCTAAAAAAATCAAAATGAGAATTTCTGCAAAGCGCACCAAATAGTTGAAATTTTCCCTGGATTATGGTACTTTAAATATGATGAAAGAGGAAATTTTTAAAAAAGATTTAGATAAAATCGTTAGCATTAGTAAAGAATTTGGTGCGGAGAAAGTGTTTTTATTCGGCTCCTGCCTCGAGAAAATCGAATCAGCCCAGGATATTGATATAGCAGTAAAGGGAGTTAAACCGGAGAGGTTTTTCGAGATGTATGGTAAGATTTTGGGTGCGGTAGCCAGTGAGATAGACTTAATCCCATTGGAAGATATAAGAGAGCACTTCGCCAACCGTATTTTAGAAACAGGAAGGCTGATATATGGATAGTGAATATGAGCAGTTAAAATCGGATGTCCTGGATGAAATGGAGGCAATAGAACAAACTCTTAAAGACTTGACTTCAATCAAAAACGATTTAGTGCCGGATAAAATTGATAATACACTAAAAGCAGCAATAGGAACATTCCTGATGAATTTTTATGTGGGAATAGAGAATATTATTAAGCGAATAAGCAAAGTATATTACCAAAAAATGCCTATAGGCCATAGTTGGCATAAAGAACTTCTCGATTTATCTTACAATCCGCCTCAAGGGGAAATTCCCATTTTTGACAAGAGTATAGTGGATAGACTAAATCCCTATAGAGGGTTTAGACATGTATTTATTAGCGGGTATGGATTTAAACTGCGACTGGAGTTGATGACTTCATTAATCAACAATGTTGATTCGCTGTGGATAGATATTAAGAAGGCCATCGATGAATTTTGGAATAAATTGGCTTTAACTGTCAAAAATTCAGATAACACTGTGTGACCAGACTTTTCTTCGGTACAGGCAATGTTCTTTCTTGCCTGTGCAGGTGACAGGTGCAGGTGCCCTTCGGGCAAATAAACGCCTTCGGCGACCAGGGGCTCTTTTTGAAAAAACCGCCCCTGGACTCCGCAAAAAATTTTGATTAATTGAACAAGTTAAGAATATCTTCCTTTTTCAAGTTTTTAAAAGCCTGGGCATCAGAAGCAATGAGATTCTCTACCAACACCTTTTTCCTCTCCTGCAGCGCCAACATCTTCTCCTCGATACTCTCCTTCACAACCATCCGGTACACCATGACTTTTTTAGTCTGCCCGATACGATGAGACCGATCAATGGCTTGAGCCTCTACAGCCGGATTCCACCAGGGATCAAATATAATCACATAATCAGCCGCGGTAAGATTTATCGCCACCCCACCCGCTTTAAGACTCAATAAAAACACCCGGTTCCCCTCCTCCTCCTGGAAACTCTTTACCATCTTTTCCCTGGTGTTGACATTGACCGAACCATCTATGTAAGAGTAAGTGAACTTTTCCTCATCACAGTACGCTCTAATGATTTTCAACACCCGGACAAACTGGGAAAAAACCAATACCTTGTGATCTTCCGCCAGGATATCCTCTAACAATTCTTTAAAATGATCAAATTTAGCCGAAGACACCCGATCAAATTTTTCATCCACTAATCGAGGAAACAAACAAATTTGCCGCAGCCGCAGCATCCCCTCGAAGATTTTTACGGAAGACCCGGCTACACCCTTTTCATCAATTTCTTTATCCAGCTTTTCCCGGTAAAAACGGGCGGTTTCTCCATATACTTTTAATTGTTCCTCTTCCATTTGCAATTTTGAAACAATTTCGATTTTTTCCGGCAGTTCTGTCTCCACCTCTTCCTTTTTCCGCCGCATCACAAAAGGATAAATCATCTTTTTCAGCAGTTCGCTCTTTTCCGGGTTATCACCTTTTTCAATGCCCTGGGCCCACTGCCGGTTAAACCAGCGGTAAGTCCCTAAGAAACCGGGCATTAAAAAATCAAACAACGACCACAATTCCAGGGTATTGTTTTCAATCGGAGTACCACTCAATGCCAGGCGATTTCTACCCTTTAGAATTTTCGCGGCCTGGGAAACCTGGGAGGAGGGATTTTTAATATTCTGGGACTCATCCAGGATAATATAATCAAACTCAAAATCTTTAAACACATCAATATCATTTCTCATGGTGGCATAACTGGTAATGATGAGGTCCTTCTCTTCCCAACCCCGGGTGTCTTTATCTCTATTGGCACCCATATGCCGGTGATAGGTTAACGCCGGGGTGAATCGTTGCATCTCCGCTTCCCAGTTGGGAATCGCCGATACCGGCACCACCAGGAGAGAGGTGTTTAATTTTTTGTTGTCTTTGAGCGTTTGCAGGAGAGCCAATGCCTGGACGGTTTTGCCCAAACCCATATCGTCTGCTAAACACCCGGAAAACCGGTAATCCTGCAAAAAATAAAGCCACTTGAAACCATGCTGCTGGTAGTTTCTCAATTGGCCGTTGAAATGAGAAGACAGGGGATAATCCGGGATTCGTTCAAACTCTCTCAACCTCTCTTCGGTGGTCAATATCTCCTTAACCCCTGGTATATCTTCCATTTTTTCATCGTAAAGCCGACGAATAAGCACATAATTTTTTGAAGGAATTCGGAACCAATTGCCATGCTGTTCCGCATAGCGGTAAAGAGAAGTCAGTTTCCGGATCTCCTCCACTGTCACCAGGTGCAGCATTCCCTTTTTATCGATAACCTGTTTGTTCCAGGTATCGATGTCTTCCAGGCGGATTTCATGGTTTTGGCCGGTTAAAGGATCATGAATGTAAGGCTTAAACTCCAACCAATCAATACCATCAGTAATATGGAACCTGATGGAACTGCCAGCATTGGCGATATACCGCTTCCATTTTACGCTGTATATTTTAAATCCCTTTTCCAGGTACTTCCTCCCCCGCTCAATCAACCACTTCAATAAATCGTTATCCCGGAAATAATAATAATGGAACACGGTTTTCCTCTCAACGTGGTAATCCATTTGTTGGCTCAATAACGGGTCGTTTTTTAATATTTCCAGGCACTGTCTTTCAAATTTCTCATCCCTTAAATACATACAGACTTCTTTATCCGGGTGTTGAGCAATAAATTTTTTCATCTCCCCTTCATAGTCAAATTCCAATTCCAACCGTTGGTGTTTGTTTAAATGTTCATAGGCCGGGTAGATATTTAAAACAGGAGTGGGAAGGAAACAGAGTTCAAATTTTTTCAAAGGTTCGGGTTCAATGGCTAAATATTCCGATTCCATTGATCGAAGTGCACTCAAAATGTTGTCCAGTTCATGAAAGTAAAATTTTTCCTGGGCTGCCAGGAAATCAAAAAAACGGTAAAATCGATCCAAAGACTCCGGGTCTTCCGGTACGGCAAACCATATCTCTCCCCCAGGGGAAGTAAACCAGATGTAAACCCTCTCCTTTAAAAGTATAATTTCGTAATCATCCCTGGCATTTATCGATTGGCCATCAGTGGTGGAAAAGGTTAAAAAGAACCGGTAGACAAATTCCTTTTCCAGGGAAGGGGCAAATCGGACACTGAGTTTTTTAAATTTAAGCGTTTTTAACGGTTGGTACTCTTTGGTGTTATCCACCTGGCAAAAGATGAGATCCCCGGGAAGTGCAAATATCTCTTCTGCCAGTCGTTGAAAGAAAACTTGATTCATCAAGTTGGCCTTCAGTCCCGGGTTTCCCGGTTGGCTCTCCATGTAAACAAAAAAAGTGAAAAAATCCTCCAGGAGTTTTGATGCCGCTGCCCATTCATATTGATTGGTAGAACCTGTTTTAGCTGGTTTCTGCGGTTTATCGGTTTGACCGTCAGCTTTCAGGGGTATAATAACCGGTTGAAAGAAGTTTTGCCGTTCACCGCTGAGGTCCAGGTGGCGGGAAATGAGACTAAGTCCCAGGTTTGCTTTTAACCTGCCGGCTTCCGATATTTCGCCTTCGCTTTTTTCTTTCTGTTGTAATTTAGCCAAATTGTCGTCTAAAAACCGGGATTTAAATTTCTTATCCCTCTTTTGGGGTTTAATTTCCTGGAATTGTATCTCCTGGTGGGCAATATCAAATTCAAAGTGGTCCAATTCCTCTCCCCGGGCTTGCAGCGGTGCTTTCCCTATAAAGGCATTAATCTTATCTTTTGCCATATTAAAGACAACAGCGGCATTCCCCGAAAGGGTCATGGTATCCTGGAATTCATTTTTCAAGAAAAAAAGTGCTGCTTTAACGTAAATATTTCGTACCTGTTCTTTTCCATTTTGTTCTATCCCGATAACAGTGACCGGGTTTCCCAGTTGGTCTCGTTTGTTAAAAAAAATAACAGCGCCGTAGTAAGACGGGTCTCGATAAAAATCCCTGTAGATAAAGAGAAAATAATTTTCTCCCCATTCCCCTCTGACACCGAAAGAGACAATTTTTTTGAGTTCATCCCCGGGAACGTTCGTGCCAGAGTCAGTCAGGTCATCGTAGAGGTCGAACAGTTTACTTTGAAAGTATTTTTCCATTTTTTTTAACCTTTTTAAGGTGAGTATTATACACCAGAATGGATTTTGGTGCCAGGCAAAGTTTTTGAAGTTTTTAAGCTGCTTTTCAAAAAAAATAAAAAAAAATCGATTTACCATTTGAAAATTTCTTCCAAATTTATTATATTTATGTATCGTTGAGTTTACTTAGTAACCACGTGGTAACGTGGGGACTAAAATTAGATACCAGATACAGGAGATTGAAAATGAATGTAAAAATTGATGTTAGTGGCAAGAAAACCTATATGGCCGTATCCGGCAGCATTGACATCCCAGGCGCAGAACGGCTGAAAAAGTCTCTAACCAAGGTGTTGGAGAGTGACTCCAATGAAATCGTTATTGACTTTGATGAGGTTAATTTTATCGGCAGCTCAGGTATTGGAAAACTACTGCTGTTTTATAAGAATTTTACCGCCAAGGGCGGTAACATTTCCATTATCAATTTGAATAAAGAAATCACCATGCTGTTTAAGGCCATTAAACTGGATAAGTTGTTTAATATTTAAACCTGGAAATTACTTTTTTACTGTCTGACCGGGGAGTGCCTGCCCGTTGAAAATTGCCGTCTGCCAATACCAAAATGGGAATTGCTGCTAACACCATGGTGTGATTGACTTTAAGGGCTGAATAATATACAATTTTATATGCCAGAGGAAGTAAAAATGTATCGCCGCAAAGAACTGACAGCAATGAAATTAAAAAAAAAGTCAAATGAACTTGATTTTTTCTGTTTTCTTTACTATATTTCTTCTGGATACAAAATCACAAAATTAAAGGAGACTTAAATGAATATAAGAGTCGCGAATGAAGGGGAAAAAACAACAGTATACCTGTCGGGAAGTATCGATATTCCCGGTGCCGAAACCTTGAAAAAAACCTTTAACCAAATTGCTGAAAATAATCCCAGGGAAGTTTGCATCGATTTTGATGATGTTAATTTCATCGGAAGTTCCGGTATTGGCAAACTATTACTATTCTATAAAAAATTTACCTCCAAAGGTGGTAAAGTACAGATCCTCAATTTGAATAAGGAGATCAAAGCATTGTTTAAAGCGATTAAATTGGATAAATTGTTTAACATTTAACAGTTAGTTGTGAGATGGATGAATTGCTGATATTTAGTTGAGAGAGAATGAGAGAAGATGAAAATAAAAGGGACAAAAAATAAAGTCATCATGGAGGGGAATCTTATTTTTGCGGCCCCCACCATCCGGGTGAAGACCGAAAAGTTGGATAAGCTCATTCATTTAATCCATGAAATGGTGCTATCGGTATCCCGCATTTCCATGATTGCCCGGGAATTGGGGCACAAAGAAATGATCAATCGTACAACTGAGTTGCACCAAATCTGGAGGGGCCTGCAAGAACAAATCATGATGGTGCGAATGGTACCATTGTCAAGCACTTTTAAACGTTTTTACCGGGTGGTACGTGACCTGGCCAATTCCCGGGAAAAATCTATTGCTCTGCATATCTCCGGTGAAGATACGGAGTTGGATAAAACAACGGTGCAACAGGTTGCCGATGCATTAAAGCTTATAGTACGAAATTCAGTGGACCAAAGCATCGAAGCACCCGGGGAACGCAAAAAATCAGGAAAACCAGGAAAAGGTAATATATGGCTGAGAGCATACCAGGAAGAAGGTAACGTGGTGATTGAAATCGAAGATGATGGAAAAGGAATGAACGCGGAAAACGCGGAAAGTATGGATGTGGTGAAGAAAAATATTAAGTCCTTAAAAGGGCGGCTCGAGATATCATCTACTGTTGGAAAAGGTACAAAATTTAAAATAAAGATACCTTTTACCATTGCTGTTATTAATGGTATGCGGCTGCGCCTCGGTTCCCACACCTATATTGTACCCACGGACGCCATCGTGGAGTCCTTTCAATTATCCTCCCTTGATTTAAAGAGGGGCAAAGGAGCAAAAGACCTGGTGAAACTAAGAGGCAAAGTTTACCCACTGGTCAAGCTCTACAGCTTTCTCGGACTGGAGGAAATAAAAGAAGAAGATTTTCAAAAAGGGATTGTGGTTTTGGTGAAAAGTACCCGTAAAAAATTCTGTATTTATGTGGATGAAATTCTAAACAGTTCCCAGGTAGTAGCCAAAAATTTACAGGATAATTACCGCTCCATACCGGGAATAATCGGTGCATCATTAAATGTAGACGGAAGTATTTCCCTGGTACTGGATATCCCCGGGTTGGAAAAACTCATGGATATATGATGAAGAATGAAACGCCTGGAACATTACCCGTTAACATTAACTGCCAGCAGTAAGAAAGATACCCGCTTAACCAGGAGGATAAATGGCTATCGATGAAAAGCCGGTTGAAAAGGATAAACCCTTTGAGAGGGCCGGGGAAATAGGAGAATCCACGGTTAAAATTGATAGGGAAACCTTTGATGAACTGAGAAAAAAAGGCAAGAAAGTCTATTTGATCCAATTCGAAATAAAAGAAGAGTCCCTGGGAGGAAAGAATCCCCTGGATTTCTTTAATGAAATTGAAAAAACCGGTGATATCCTGGTCAGGAATGTGGACATGGAATTGGTGTTAAAGGATGACAGTTTCACCGGGGAGGGAATACCCCTGAGTATCCTTTATGCCACGGCCCTGGAAAAGGACCTGGTGGCGCATATTTTTGGTATCCGGGAGGAAGTGGTAAAAGAGGTCAAGCCCGGTTCCTCCATCGAAGAAGAGGTTATCGAAAATGTCTTAACTAAAAAGAAGGGTATGCAAGTGGATTCTTTTTTCGCTCAAAAGCAGATGCAGCGGGCAGCAGTGGATGAAGGGCTCCGGTTGAAACCAGGAAAAGGGAGCCGGCCAGGACCTGTAGAAGAGGAAGATACGGGACAACACCCGGAACCTGGTGAAGAACCGGGAGAACCAGGGATCATTGAAATAGAAGAAGAGGAAGAGCAAGAAGATACGGATGCCATCAAAGACGTGAACCGGTACCTGACATTCTGGCTGGGGGATAAAGAGTATGGTATTGTTAATACCCGGGTTCATGAAATCATCACCCTGAAGGTGAAGGAAATCACCCCTATTCCCGGTGCCGAGGATTTTACCAGGGGTATTATCAATTGGAGGGGTAATATCATACCGGTTTATGATTTTCGACTGCGATTAAAGTTTGAAGAGAAAGCGTATGATGAGCGAACGGTTATTTTGATTGTGATGATCGGTAATAAAACGGTAGGGGTTATTGTAGACCGGGTGATAGAGGAGATGCAATTGAGTCGTGAGCAAATCACCAAAGCTCCCCCCATGCAGCAAATTCCTGCCAATTTTGTCATTGGCATCGGGCAAAAAGATGGGAGATTCATTATTCTTTTGAAATTAAAGGAAATTTTCTCCATAAATGGGAGGACCGATTAACATGAGTTACAGAGGAAGTATTTTAA
Source organism: Candidatus Aminicenantota bacterium (assembly GCA_020355945.1). The sequence goes on from CP070627.1 coordinate 5,930,569, forward strand.
TCATAGACGATAATGTGGACTTACTGGAATACCTTAAAGACTTCTTTATGATTTATAATTACGAAGTCATATTGGCGGAAAGCGGCAATGAAGGTATTGAAAAGTTCCGGGAATTTTCACCGGATATTGTCATCGCGGATATTCGGCTGCCGGATAAAATGGGAAACATTGTAGTAAAGGAAATTAAAGAAATAGACAAAGAAGTGCCTATTATTGTTATCACTGGTTATTCCGACCACAACCTGATACTGAGCGCCATGAAAAACGGTGCCGTAGAGCTGCTGAAGAAACCCTTTAAACCCAAAGATTTGAAGTACCTGGTCAGTAAAATTGAAACCCTTTTCAGGAAAATAAAAGTCAAACTCAGCTCATCATTTGTGCAGTGGGAAAAACGGCACTTGAAACTCTCCAATGATATTCACTTGATCGCTTCGGTCACGGATTTTATTTTTGCCAATGTGGATTATCTTTTCGGGGAAGTCTCTTTCATGAAAATCGGTCTGCAAGAGATATTAATTAATGCCATTGAACACGGGAATTTAAAAATCTCTTATGAAGATAAACAGAAGTTACTCACATCCGGCGAGTATCAACACGTCTTAAAAGCTAAAGCCGCGCTGGCGGAAAATGCGGATAAGTACGTTGATATTAAGGTGTTCTCTACACCGGAATATTTAAAAATAATTGTCCAGGATATGGGAGAGGGCTTTGACCTCTCGGAAATACCCGACCCGGAAAACCCGGAGAATTTCCTTAATGAACTCGGCAAAGGAATCATGATGACCCTGAATGCTTATGATGAAGTGATCTATAATGATAAAGGAAATCGAGTCACACTGATGAAGTATTCGGATAACCATAAGCCGGGGAAGAAAAAGCTCATACCTCATCAAGAGGATATGGAAAATTTTGAAATGCTTCGTCAATTGGACCGCTACAGCAAAAAAAATAAAGAATTTGATTTCGAGCTGGATTTAGCCTCGGAATTCCAGAACACCTTTTTGCCAAAAAAAGGAGATTTAATGCGATTAACCGGGTTTAAGAGCGATTATATCTTTATTCCCCTGTTCAAAGTGTCCGGGGATTTTATTGATATTACAAAGCTGGAAGAGAGTATTTATGGCTATTTCATATCGGATATTTCCGGCCATGGTGTGGCTGCAGCATTGATTTCCTCGATGTTAAAAGTTTTTTTCTCCCTTTATGGTAAGGATGTCCTTTCTCCTGAATTGCTGTACGAAGTGCTCAACAAGGAATTTTTTACCTATTTGAATTCCGGGGAATATTTTACTTCTTTTTACGGTATCTATTTTGAAGAGGAGAAGAAGTTTGTTTACACCAATGCCAACCATCCACCGCCGCTGCTGTTAAGAGTTAAAACCGGTGAGATTGTCCCCTTGAATACCGAAGGATTCTTTGTGGGGGTATTTAAAGACACCATATTTGAAGAGAAGGAAGTATTCCTGGAAAAAGGCGACCGCATCCTCTTTTATACCGACGGCATCACCGAAGCCAAAAATGAAAACCTGGAAAATTTTGGTGAAGGACGCTTGATAGACATATACAAGAACGAAGCCCGGGCTGACATATCAACACTAATTCAAAAGATTAAAGATGCAGCTTTTGAATTTGCCGATGGAAAAATCGAAGACGACGTCACCATCGCTATCATTGAGATAGAATAGCTCTTAGTTCTTATCCCTTGCATTGTAAGCTCTTTTATGGTACATTTATGGTATGAAGAACATTGTATTTGCCCTGTTGTCTGTCTCAATCGGTCAAGCCGGTTCCGGTAGAGATGTCATATCTTTGATTAAAAACGCCACACCAGTGGGAAAATTTGCCTTATTTATACTGTTGATATTCTCCATTGTATCGTGGGCGGTTATTATTTTTAAGCTGGTAGAATATGCCAAAGCCAAAACCAATTCCCGGAAATTTATTCATTATTTCCGGAAAACCAGGAATTTTTCCGACATTAATAAATTTGCCGGGGGGTTTCAAAATAATCCATTGGCTGAAATATTCAGGTATGGCTACAAAGAGTTATCTCATCAATTGGGTAATGAACAGTCGTTGTCTTCTTCACCCAATACTATCAATGTAGAGAGTCTCAACCGTTCGTTGGTGAGGGCTTCCAATTCAGAGATCACCCGATTGGAGCGATTGAACGGATTGCTGGCCACTACTGCCAGTGTGACGCCCTTTATCGGTCTTTTCGGTACGGTTTGGGGAATCATGAGTTCCTTCCAGGAGATTGGACTACAGATGAACGCCAACCTGGCTACGGTTGCTCCCGGGATTGCAGAGGCGCTGATTGCCACTGCTTTAGGACTGTTTGCCGCCATACCGGCGGTCATCTTTTACAATTTATTGCTCAATAAATTGAAAGTATTGATCTCCATTATGGAAGACTTTGTCATGGAATTTCTTAATGTCAGCGAGAAACTCAAATGATGCAGACCAATAACTCCCACAAACTCACCTCCAATTTATCGGAAATCAATGTTACCCCCTTAGTAGATGTCATGCTGGTATTGTTAATTATTTTTATGGTCACAGCTCCTTTGATGCAGTCAGGGATCGAAGTTAATTTGCCCTCGGCGGAAACCCCCGGGAATCCCAGTTCCGGTGGACTTGTTCTCACTGTAACCAAAGACCGTTATGTCTATATGGAAAATCAAATTGTTAATTTGTTCTTGCTGGAATCACGAATAAAAAGCTATTTCCTTGGCAAAGAGAAAAAAATCGTTTTTATCAAAGCAGATAAGGATGTACCTTACGGTTATATGATCGATGTGATGGATGTACTGAAAAAGGCGGGCATACACACGGTTGGTTTGATCGTGGATAAAAAACAAGAAGAAAAAAAATGAAATTTAAAGCCGCGGTAATTATTTCGGTAGCTTTGCATATATCTATCTTTGCCATTGCCCTTTACGTTCCCATGAAAAGCAGTCATAAAGGGACCGTTTATTATGTGGATTTGATTCACATGCCCGGAGGAGGCGGCGGCGGGGATAAAACCCAAAAAGGCGGAGGCCAACTGGTCCAGGAACCGCAGCGCATGAAGGACCTCACCACTCAGAAAGAAGAGACTCAATCCAAACTTCGCTACCCGGACCAGGATAAAAAAAGCAAGAAAAAATCCAGGAAAAAAAAGAAAAAACCAGAGAAGAAGCAGCTTATCACCATGACCAGGAAAGACCGGGAAAAGACACAGGCACCGGTTACGGTTAGCCGCAAAGGAACTACATCTTCCGATATTCTCAAGACCGGGATTTCAGCCGGAGGCGGTGGGGGTTCCGGTGGTGGTTACGGCACCGGCACCGGCACGGGTTACGGACCTGGCAGCGGCAGCGGTACTGCCTTTTTCCCCTATGCCTATTATATCGAAACCCTGAGAAGTAAAGTCTCATCCTCCTGGTACAGCGGACTGGTTTCCCCCGGGCAACGGGGGCAATTTTTCGTTGTGGTCTATTTTAAAATCCTGAGAAGCGGCCAAATCACGGATTTAAACGTATCGCAGAAAAGTGGCATCTCTTCCCTGGACCTTTCTGCCCGCCGGGCCGTTGAAAATGCAGCACCCTTTCCACCGCTGCCCAATGACTATCCTTATAGTTACCTGCCGGTAAGCTTTGAATTTGTATGGGGGAAAAAATGACAAATAGAAAAGTAAACAAAAGTATATTTCTTTTATTGATCGCCGGTTTGATCTTTACAGTCTTTTTTACCCGGGCCCATGCCCAGCAAGAGGTGAGGATTCGAATCAGCGAAGGCATGCCCATGATCCCGGTGGCACTGCCGGAATTTCAACTGCGGGAAACATCTGTCCCGGATCAAAAAACCAAACAGGAGATTTACCAGGTCCTCCAGGACGACCTGAAATATTCCCGGGTATTTAAGTTGGTGCCAAAGGAATATTATTCTTACATCCAGGAATTTGATCCCGGGAATATCCGTTTTAAAGACTGGGCTTCCATACAGGCCAATATACTCATTTCAGGATCAATAGAAGTATCTGCCCAGGACCGGGTGGTTTTCGCCATGAAGGCCTATGATGTCAGGAGTGAGAAATTCATTTTTGGCAGGAATTTTGGAGGTAAAAAGGAGTTTACCCGGTTAATTGCCCATCGCGCTGCGGATGAAATGATGAAATATTTTGGCGAGAAACCCATTTTCACCAGCAAAGTTATATTTGTGACTGACCGGGATGGCAATAATGAAATTTACATGATGGATTACGACGGCAAACGTGTCCGGCGCATTACTCACAATAATGACCTTGACATACTTCCCACCTGGAGTGCTGACAATGAGAAAATCCTTTACACCTCTTACCGGAAAAACAATCCCGATCTATATATGTTCCACCTCTATACCGGGAAAACCGAATTAATCGCCACGGGTCAGGCCAATTATGCGGCTGACTGGTGTTTGGAGGATGACAACATCGTTTATACCTCTACCAGGTCCGGGAATGCGGAAATCTATGTTAAAAATATGAAAACCGGTAAAGAGAAGCGAGTTACCTTTAACCCGGCTATTGACACCACACCCTGTTGGAGTCCCAGTGGAGATGAGATTGTATTTACTTCCCAGCGAAGCGGTACACCGCAGATATATATCATGAATGCCGATGGCACCAATATACGGCGGATTACCCATGACGGTTCTTATTATGATTCCCCTGCCTGGTCGCCCGACAGCACACGAATTGCTTATGTCTCCCGTATTGAATATCGATTTGATATTTATGTTTATAATTTAAAAGACAATACCGTGGTTAAAATGACAGAACAAAGCGGACGGAATGAGAATCCCACCTGGTCGCCCGATGGCCGCCATCTTATCTTTGCATCCAATCGCAGCGGCAGTTACCAGTTGTATAGCATCGATTATGACGGCACCAATCTCAGGCAGCTTACCTTTAAAGGTGAGAACAAGATGCCCGAATGGCAGAAGAAATAGTTTTCTCCTGGCAAACCTTTAACTTCCATTCGCTTCTCCACCCCGGGCAAGAGCTGCAATTTCTTTTATCAACCCCGGGAAATATTCCAGGGTGACAGGCGCATTTTCCATGTCATAACTTTGTATCTCTTTGAGCAGTTTGTTGCCCCAATCGGTTAATGGTTTTAAATGATAATGGGTGCCCAGGTTTCTAATTTCTGCGGCAAAGGCTTCTACATCATCGATAATAAATACGTCACTGACTCTTTTCCACTCATCGGTTGATTTATTTTCCAGGATTTCGAGTAATTCAGGGAGTTTGGATCTGGTTTCCCGGTCCATCGCTTCTTGTACGTCCTGGTCTTGTACTCCCGGTTCGATGACTTTTACTGGTTTCTCCAGCGTACGGTAGGGTAAGAAACGCATCAATTCGGCAAGTAATTCATCTTCTTTGACCGGTTTTTTCAAGAATCCTTCACACTGGGAATTTTTTGTTTCTTTTTCCTGGTCCTTCATGACCGAGGCGGTTAACAGCACCACCGGGATATGCTTTAGCTCTTCATCGGTTTTGATGATGCGTGTGGCTTCATGGCCGTTCATTACCGGCATACGGACATCCATGATAACCAGGTCCGGTTTGTACTCCCTGGCGTATTGAACAGCTTGTTTGCCGTTCTCTGCTTCCACGCTCGAAATATTGACCGATTGCAAGAATTCCTTTATTAGTTTTCGATTGGATTCCACATCGTCTACCACCAAAACCAGGGAGTCCGGGAATTGTATGGATTCGATTTCAACCAAAGGCGTCCCCGGGGCCCGGGATGCTTTTTTGAAAGAAGAAACAGCAGGGACAGCAGGAACCTCTATATCGTTGAATTCCACCCGGAAAATACTACCTATGCCCTCTTCACTCTCTACGGATATCTTGCCACCCATGATTTCCACCAGCCGTTTGGTGATACTTAATCCCAGGCCGGTACCGCCGTATTGGTGCACATCCTGGTTTTCTTGCTGGTGAAAAGCATCGAAAATAAGGCTTCTTTGCTCCCCGGGAATACCAATACCTGTATCCTCTACTGTAAAAACCAGGCGAATACTGCTTTGATCTTCTTTGATGAAAGACGTATGCACGGATAGATTAATATATCCTTCGTGGGTAAATTTGACTGCATTGCCCACCAGGTTAAACAAGATTTGTCGCATCCGAACTTCATCCAGCAAAAGCTCATCCGGGAGAAGGGGATCGATCTCCATTATAAAATCCAATCCCTTTTCTTTTACTTTCTGGGAAAATATTTCTTTAATATCCTGGAAAATAGAGTAAGGGGAAGTGGGACGATATTTTATTTCAATTTTACCCGCCTCTATTTTGGAAAGGTCCAGGATATCATTGATTAGACTGAGCAGTATCTGGCCGCTGGATATGATGGTTTTGAGATAGTTCCTGTATTTTTCATCCTTCACCTGCTTCCAGAGTAATTCGGAAAATCCCAGGATAGCATTCATAGGGGTGCGAATTTCATGACTCATATTGGCCAGGAATTCGCTCTTTGCCTGGTTGGCCGCTTCTGCTACCTCTTTGGCTATTTTTAGTTCTTCCATACGTTTTTTTTGGGTAATGTCTTCCACCACGCCTTCAAAATAAAGCAGGTTTTGATTTTCATCATAAACCGGGTGTGCTGTTTGGGAGAGATGGATGATACTCCGGTCTTTCCGATAGGCTTTAAATTCAAAATCCCTGAGAAATCCCTTTTCCTCGATGTTTTTTCGGGCTTCTGTTGCTTTTTCGATGTCCACGAAAAGTTGTTCTCTTACATTGGTGAGACTTTGCAGCACCTCCTGGGGGGAATGGTAACCCAATATCCGGGCCAGGGCCGGGTTTGCTGTCAAGAGGCGGCTTTCCGGGGACATTTGGAATATACCGTAAGTTGCATTTTCAAAAATATTTCGGTATTTTTTTTCAGCTTTGTCACGTTCGGACTCGCGCAGTTGAATCTGTTCCAGCATGTGATTGAATTCATCGTACAGGACCCCGATTTCATCCGCACCTTTTCTTTCCATCCGCACCGAATAATCTTGCTTTTCCGAGATTCCTTTGGACACTTTGGCCAGCTTCAAGATGGGGTGCGATATGATGGTTTGCAAACCATAAGCCAGGAAATAGGACAGCAGGATTAACACGCCGACCACCATGAACATGGTCAGTAAATGGTCCTGGATTTTCTGCCTCAAGTCAGCAGTAGAGGCTTTAACGAATAGGCGTCCCCATTTCTCCTGCCCGCGAATGATAGGGTATTGTACGTACAAATAATTATCTTTAAAAAGGAAAGAAAAATCATCCGTTATTAAGGCCGGATTTGAATGCCAGGTGTGATAATTGTTTTCCTCATTTATTGCATTTGTACTGCCCTGGTCTTCCTTCTTTTTAAAAGCAGCAAAGATTTGACCGTTGCGGTCATACAAAACAGATTCAATGATGTGGGGTACGGTTTGAAGTTTTTTTAGTTCGGCTTCCGCATTTTTTTTATAATTTAACTGGAAGGCAATTACGCAGTAACCGCCAATGACTTCGGTGGTAGAGCGGATGCTGCTGACCATATCTTTCCGGTCGCTGCGAATGTTGTAAAGGATCAAAAAACCAAAACCGATGCCAATTGCCAACAGGGTAACCACCAGGATAATAGCGATGAGTTTATTTTTGATGGAGAGGCGGCGAAGAAGATTCATTGTTTAACTCCCGGCATGTTAATAATCCTGGCAACGGACAAAAGCTGGGAATCCGCGATTAATTGTGACTCCACCAGCGCTGCCCCGTTGATCTCGAAACGAATCTCGTCCCGGGATACATATAGATTAAATAAAACCCCTTTTTCTGCAAATCCTTCTGTTTCTCCAATGGTGAGGATAGGTTTCCCCCGGGTAATGGCAAGGATATCCTCGAGTTCTTTTTTTACGGATTTTGAAATAAACAGGATATGACAGTTTTCAATTTCTTCCATCTTAGAAATATACCGGATTTCCACCTTTTTGTCTTTTATTTTGTTCTCTTCCTGGGAATAAGCTGTCTCCAGTATGGAACCAAAGGGATTTTTCCCGATAACCCCAATAACGAAAGGTTTTGAATGGTCCTTCATGCCTGAATTTTCCGGCCATTGGATGTATTGGCTGAATACTCTAAATAGGGCTGCTTTCCTATAGTATTCGTCTTTGATGCTAAAAAGGGAGAGGGATGAAAGTAAAATCATTATAGACAAAACAATCAAAGTACAGGATCTTTTCACGTTCATCACGCATCCATCCACAAAAAAGTTTCTTTTTTCATATGCTGTTATTCCCAGGATATATTTTAACACACTATAAATTTTTATTAAACCCCGGTTTTCAACAAGAAATATGAAGATAAATTAATTTTTAACAGGAAGCGGTGAACAAGGTTTATTTTAGGTACCCCGGCGCATCGATAATCCTGGCAGCGGATAACACCTGGGAATCGACAATTAACCGCGATTCCCGCAGTGCTAATGCATTGATCTCGAAACAAAATTTATTTTTGCATACATATAGATTAAACAGGACACCTTTTTCTGTAAATCCTTTTGTTTCGGCAATGGTCAAAATCGGTTTCTTACTGGTGATAGTAAGAATATCCTCGAGTTCATTTTTTACTGCTGCTGAGAGAAACAGGATATTACAGCTTTCCAGGTCCTCATCGCCGATTTTTTCAATAAAGCGGATTTCCACGTGTTTATTTTTTATTTTATATTCCATTTGGGAGTAGGCTTTTTCCAGGATGGAACCAAAGGGATTTTCCCCGATGACCCCGATAACAAAAGGTTTTGACCGGTCATTCATACCTGAATTTTCCGGCCATCGGATGTATTGGCTGAATACTCTAAATAGGGCTGCTTTCCGGTAGTATTCGTCTTCGATGCTAAAAAGAGAAACGTGTAAAACCAATACCGACATAACAAACAAAATAAAATATTTTTCCCACTTCATTGCGTATCTATCCGTAAAAAGCTTTTCGATTTCTTATGTCTGTAATTCATAGAATACATTTTAACACAATATAGATTTTACCACAAATATTTTTAAAAATTTATTGCAAATTTTCTTGAGATGTGATATATAGGTACTTTTAAGGAAAATAAAATTCCCACAGGGAAAAAATCGTTCAAGAGAAAAATGGCAGATGGTAGAAGGCATTCAATGTCTGGGGGCGGAAGCCTACAATATGAGAGAACACTAAAAGATGAATGTCAAAGAAGCGGAACGTAAGATAGCCAACTTAAACCTGGAAGGAATCCTGGAAGGGGGAGATGTTTTACTCATCGTTTCACCTACCATTTGGACCGCAGCCCCCATAGGAGGCATTCACATACTCCAGGCAGCCTGTGGTCAGGCAGGGATAACCACGCGGGTTTTGTATACAAATTTACATTTTTCGAGCCTCATGGATGCGAAGCTCCATGAAGCCATTGCCATGGAAGATCACTACCTACTGGAAGAACGTCTTTTTGCAGCAGTGGCATTTGGCCTTCCACCGCAGGGGGAGAGGATACATGAACTCTTTGAACCTGGCCGGGTGCCGGACCACTTGTGGCCGAAAGGCAAACCCGCTCCGGAAGAACTCATTTCCTCGGTAATTGCTCCTGGTAGAGAATTATACCGTACAGTCGATTGGGAGTTGCTGGAGTCCCTGGCGATAGCATGGACCCGGACGATGGCAGAACAAATCGTTAAAAGGGGATTTCGCATCGTGGGATGTTCCACCACTCACGGCGGTTTGGCATCGGCTGTCGCCCTGCTCAATCGTGTCAAGAAAGTCGCTCCAAACGTGATTACCTTCATCGGCGGCTCCCTGTGTATGGGGGAAATGGCCGAAGGCATCCATTCTTTGGAATCCGGTGTCGACTACATTTTTTCCGGGGAAGGCGATATCACGTTCCCTGAAGTGGTAAAAAAAATCCTGGCCGGCCATTTACCTGGCGAAAAGATCATTTACGGGGAAGAGGTAACAGACCTGGATGTTTCCCGGCTCCCGGATTACCGGGAGTATTTTGATCAAAAGAAAAGTTTTCAAGCGGTTGATCCACCACTGGTAAAAAGCTTAAATATTCCCAACTTAATGATTCCCTATGAGACGAGCCGCGGGTGCTGGTACAACAGGTGTACCTTTTGTGGTTTCCGGGAAGAAACGGACGTATATCGCAAGAAGTCCCCGGACAAAGTCCTTAAAGAATTAACACAACTGGTTCACCAGTACGGTAAATGTAGTATATATATCACGGATAATATGATTGCGCCGCAATATTATAAAATGTTATTTCCCCGACTCTCTGCCGAAATACCTATTCTTCGGCTTCTCTATGAAATCAAAGCGAATATGACATTGGAGGAGCTTTTGACTCTCACAAAAGCAGGCGCTGCTCTTTTGCAGTCGGGTATCGAATCCCTGTCTCCTTCGCTGCTGAGGCGTATGGATAAGGGGGTGACGGTTCGGGAAAATATCTCCCTTTTGCGCTATGCCCGGGCCGTCAACCTGGACCTCAAATGGCATTTGCTTTTCGGCTTTCCCGGCGATCAGACCGAAGAATACGATGAAATGCTGTGCCTGTTACCCCTTATCCACCACTTACAGCCACCGCGCACGATGCTCCCGGTGAGAATATACCGATACAGTCGGTATCAACGGTCTCCTGGAGAGTTTGGCATTTCGCATCTCCGCCCGGCAGAAGTTCACAAGGAAGTGCTACCTCCTCATGCGCACGTAGAAAAGTTGGCCTACTTTTTCACCGGTGACTATGAAGCCCGGTCTTTTGATAATTCCCAATTACTTCATTCCCTGTGGAAGGAATTCACAGCCTGGGTCAGTGCCTGGGACACATACAAATTTTTTCCCCTGGAGACCCTGTTGCCAAAGCTTCACATTACCCGGGAAACACCTGACCGGTTTGTGCTGCAGGATACCCGCGGCATCCCCGGTAGGCCGGGAAAAATGGTTATCGACAGGGAACAAGCCAGCCTTTTATTGGCGGCTTGCCCCCTGGATGTCTCTTTAAATACAAAATTTCAGTGGGCACTGGATGCCGGCCTTGGTGTCCTGATGGATTCCTGGTTCATTCCATTGGCTACGGCTGATTCGTCACTATTACAGGAATTTGAACGTGATTATTAACTCATCACCCATTGAAAAAAAATTTTCCCCCTTGACATTCATACTTAAAATATTGTATGATATATTCTTTATTAAAGATATTAAAGATAATTTACTTTAAGGAGGTATTACAATGAGTAAAGAGGGCGTAGAGAAAGCAAAAGAGTTTCTCACTTTTCTAACAAAGAATAAAAAAGTGGCAGAAAAAATGAAAGGTTGGACCTTGGAAGATCTTAGGCAAGCGGCAGACGAGCTAAAAGCAGATGGCATAGAACCTGATCCGAATTTTAACCCTCACTACCCAATTTAAATATTTTCATCCTTTAGATTGATGCCCTTCACAAAAAAATTTTAGAAGTTCTTGTTTTTATAATGTAATTGAAGGGAGGAAATTTTAAGAAAATCCCGGGAGTAGTTCTATCATTTATATCATTAAAGGGAAAAGTCTCAAATAAAAGAGGGTTTGATTCCATAATTATGACATCAAAAGCGGAACGAGTAAATACACCTATTGAGGGAATCCCGGTGGGGGGCGACGTATTACTGCTGGTTTCTCCGTTATTATGGACGAAAATGCCATTATTAAGCCTTCATATGCTTCAATCAGTTTGCCGAAGAGCAGGGATAACCACCCATGTTTTGTACTCGAATTTACTTTATTCACTCATTACCGGTTCGGACCTCCATAATAGGATCGCTATTGAAGATTATCTCCTATTAGGGGAATCACTGTTCGCGGAAGCCGCCTTTGGTCATCCTGCTGTAATGGACTTTATGGCTAAATATTCCGCCCGCAGCCGGGTGCTAAACCAGGTTTCCCAATTTTGGGTGTCTTTTGAAGAATGGATTGGTACTGTTGATTGGGAGAACCTGGGGACCCTAACCACCCGGTGGGTTCAATCCACAGCCCAACAAATTGCCAACATGGGATACAGCGTTGTTGGTTGTTCAACCACCCCTGGCGGCCTGGTTCCGGCCGTCGCCTTACTCGATGGTATCAAAAGAGAGAATTCCGATGTGATCACTGTCATCGGCGGTGCCTTATGTGAGGATGAGATGGCCCGGGGTATCCTCTCCTTAAAAGGTGGTATCGACTATGTTTTCTCGGGTGAAAGCGAATTAATGTTTCCAGCTTTCGTAAAGCAAGTTCTTGCCGGCCATCAGCCAGAGGAAAGAATTGTTTACGGGGAACCGGTAACGAACCTGGATACTATTCCGCTTCCCGAATACCAGGAATATTTCGAGCAATTGGATAAGTTACCTTCCCCGAATCGTCCATCCCCTGGGTTTATTTGGATTCCTTATGAAACGAGCCGTGGATGCTGGTATGGAAAATGCACCTTTTGCGGATTAAACGGGAAAAAGAATTTCTACCGGGAAAAGTCTCCTGAAATAATTCTCAATGCTCTCAAGACACTTATGCGGAGGCACGGCAACTATATGGTATTTATGACAGACACGATCATGCCGTTCCACTTCTTTGATACCTTACTACCCCGAATATCAGAGGAAATTTCTGCTATTAATATTCGTTATGAGATAAAGGCCAACCTGACATTGGAACAGGTGCTTTCTCTCAAAAAATCAGGTATCACCAGGATTCAGCCGGGTATTGAATCCCTTTCTTCATCACTGCTAAAGCGGATGCGCAAAGGGGTAACCCTTCGGGAAAATATTGCCCTTCTGCGTTATGCTCGTTCTGTTAACCTGGATATTTCATGGCTTCTCCTTTTTAATTTTCCCGGGGATGAGATGGATGAATACGAAGAGATGCTGCAACTGCTTCCTCTTATCCGCCACTTACCTCCCCCCTACCGCATGAATCCTTTGACACTATGTCGATTTAGCTCATATCAAACATTCCCGGAAACCTTTGGCATTTCCAATCTTCGTCCTGCTGAGGTCTACAAAGATATCTTTCCGGCACACGCCGACCTGGAAAAAATTGCTTATTATTTTACCGGGGACTTCCCGGCTCAGATTTATGAATACCCGGGAATCATTGCTGCCCTGGTAAAGGAGTTCCAGGCATGGAAGAAGGCATGGGCAGCATATGATATGGTTCCCCTGGAAATTTTGCTGCCGGTGCTTCACGTCACCCAAAAAACCGACAATGAGTATGTACTGGAGGATACCCGGGGATTACCGGGGATACCTGAACGAAGGATTCTTGACCGGGAACAAGCCAGTACCCTATTGGTCCCCAGACCCCAGGACTCTACCGTCGATTTTCAATGGGCAGTGGATGCTCAACTGGGGGTACTAACGGATTCATGGTTTATTCCATTGGCAACTGCCGAACCGGGGTTATTACTGGAATTTGAACGGGATTGTGAACCTGGGGATTAATTTTTCCCCCATTTTTCCTACCTGGTAAGCAAATCTAAAATGCGGCATGATACTTCTACTAATTAAATAACAAAAGTTTTAAGGAGAAGGACAAGCCTATGAAGCAGGCGGGAATAGATGACTTAAATATATTCTTTGAAGGAGTCCCGGAGGGGGGGGATGTATTGCTGGCGGCGTCGCCTTTATTCTGGACAAAAACGCCATTATTGAGTCTTCACTTACTCCAGGCAGTTTGCCAGCGTGCAGGGATAACCACCCATGTTTTGTATTCGAACTTGTTTTATTCACTCATTACCGGTTTGGACCTCCATTTTAAAATCGCCCGTGAAAGTCATCTCTTTATAGGGGAACGACTTTTTGCGTCAGCCGCCTTTGGCAGCTCCGCTGTGGCGAGATGTATGGATAAATTCTCAGACCCCACCTGGGTGCCGGATCATACCTGGAAGATAGACCCTGATATTTCAATCCGGGTCCCCGGGGTGTTGGCACCCTATCGAGAATGGATTGGCACCGTTGATTGGGACCGCCTGGAGTCCCTGACCACCCGGTGGGTTCAATCCGCTGCCCAACAAATTGCCAGTATGAACTATCGCGTTGTGGGTTTTTCAACCACCCCAGGCGGCCTGGTACCAACCATCGCTTTACTCAATCGTATTAAAAAAGAGAATCCTAACGTGATTACTATTCTTGGGGGCGCCTTATGTGAGCAAGAGATGGCCGAAGGTATCCTCTCATTAAAGACCAGTATCGACTATGTTTTCTCGGGAGAAGGCGAATTAACATTCCCGGATTTTGTCAGAAAGGTACTGGAAGGCCATTTACCCGGGGAAAAAATCATTTACGGGGAGCCGGTAACGAAGCTGGATACCATCCCGGTTCCTGACTACCAGGAGTATTTCAATCAATTGGAAAGGCTGCCTCCCCTAAATCGCCCATCCACTGATCTTATTGAAATTCCCTATGAAACGAGCCGCGGATGCTGGTACGGCAAATGCTCATTTTGTGCCTACTATGGGGAAAAGAATTTCTACCGGGAGAAGTCTCCCGACAGAATAATCAGCGCTTTCAAATTACTTGTCGAGCGGCACGGCAGCCATACCATATTTATGACAGACAACATCATGCCGCATCATTACATCAATACCTTATTCCCCCGAATCTTAAAGGAAATCTCTTCAATCAATTTTCGTTATGAGATAAAATCCAACCTGACACTGGACCAGGTGGTTTCCCTGAAAAAGGCAGGCTCTATTAGCATTGAGCCGGGCATTGAATCCCTTTCGCCTTCACTGCTGAGGCGAATGCGAAAGGGGGTAACCGCTTGTAAAAATATTGCTCTTTTACGGTATGCACGTTCAGTCCGATTGCATCTTAGTTGGTTTCTCCTTTTTGGTTTCCCTGGAGATGAGGTGGAGGAATACGAAGAAATGCTGCCCCTGCTTCCCCTCATTCACCACTTACCACCACCCCACCGCATAATCCCTATAATGATAACTCGATTTAGCCCATATCAAAGGTTCCCAGGCATGTTTGCCATATCTAAACTTAGCCCTGCTGATTTTTACAGGGATATCTTTCCATCTTCCGCCAACCTGGGAAAAATAGCCTATTTTTTTACCGGTGATTTCTCTGCTCAATCTTATAAACACCCGGAAATCATTATTGCCCTGGCAAAGGAATACCAGGCGTGGAAGAAGGCATGGGCAGCTTATGATATGGTTCCCCTGGAAATAATGCTGCCAACCCTGCATATCACCCGAAAAACCGTTGATGAGTATGTATTGGAAGATACCCGGGGATTACCGGGGATACCTGAACGAAGGATTCTTAACCGGGAACAAGCCAGTATCCTATTGGTCCCCAGACCCCAGGACTCATCCGTCGATTTTCAATGGGCAGTGGATGCTCAACTGGGGGTATTAATGGATTCCTGGTTTATTCCGCTGGCAACCGCCGAACCGGGGTTATTACTGGAATTTGAAGGAGATTGTGAAGTTGGCAATTAAATTTTTATTGTCTTCCTGACATTTCAATTTGCAATGCGGCATGATATTGTCTTTGTAATTTTATTAAGGAAGCGCAAACGCTTTAAGGGGAGGCCATGCTTATGAAACAACCGGTAAAAGAGGTCTCGGACTTATTCTTTGAAGGAATCCCCCAGGGGGGCGATGTATTGCTCCTGGTTTCACCTTTAGTTTGGACAGGAACGCCAATATTAGGTCTTCACTTGCTTCAGGCAGCCTGTCGGCGTGCGGGTGTATCCACCCATACGTTTTATTCGAACTTACTTTTTTCAACCATCACCGGTCAGCACCTCCATAGTAAAATCTCCCTTGAAGAATATCTCTTTTTAGGGGAACGTCTCTTTGCCCCAGCCGCCTTCAATGGTAATGGTGTATCAGGGTGTAAGGATAAATTTTCAGACCCCACCTGGATGCCGGAGCATGCCTGGGGAATAAATCCCCACATGACCAATCTGCAGGTTCCGGGAGTGTTGGCACCTTTTCGAGAATGGATTGGCACCGTTGATTGGAAGCATCTGGAGAACCTGGCCACCCATTGGATTCAAACCCTGGCCCAACGAATTGCCAGAATGGGGAATCGCATCGTGGGTTGTTCCACTACCTTTGGCGGCCTGGTACCAGCCATTGCCTTACTGGATAATATCAAAAAGGAGAATCCCAATATCATCACTGTGATTGGCGGTGCCTTATGTGAAGAGGAAATGGCTCAAGGTATTCTCTCCTTAAACGCCGGTATCGACTATGTTTTTTCCGGGGAAGGTGAAATGACCTTCCCTGGTTTTGTCAGGCAAGTCCTGGCTGGGCATTTGCCGGAAGAACAAATCATCCACGGGGAACAGGTAAAAAACTTGGATGCCCTCCCATTTCCCGATTACTATGAGTTTTTCGAACAATTGGAAAAGTTACCCTCCCAAAATCGTCCATCCCCCGGGAGCATCAAGCTTTCTTATGAGACAAGCCGCGGGTGTTGGTACGGCAAATGTACATTTTGTGCGATAAACGGGAAAAACAATTCCTATCGTGAGAAATCCTCCGGCAAAATTGTCAATGATCTCAAAGAACTTATCCAGAGGCATAACAATTGTGCCATATTGATGACAGACTCTATCATGCCACCTCACTTCTTTGACTCTTTATTCCCGCAAATATCAAAAGAGATTCCTTCCGTTCATATTCACTATGAGATAAAGGCCAACCTGACGCTGGAGCAATTAATTTCTCTAAAGGAAACAGGTGTAATTACCATTGTGCCGGGCATTGAATCTCTTTCGTCTTCCCTGCTGAGGCGAATGCGGAAAGGGGTAACGGCCCGGGAAAATATTGCCCTCTTGCGCTTTGCCCGTTCTGTTCAATTGAGTCTTAGGTGGTTTCTCCTCTTTGGTTTTCCCGGGGATGAGGTTGAAGAATATGAAGAAATGCTGCGACTTCTTCCCCTCATCCACCACTTACCTCCACCCCGCCTGATGTTCCCCCTGCTAATATATCGATTCAGCCAATATCAAAAATTCCCGGAAGCGTTTGCTATCTCAAACCTTCGTCCTGCTGAGTTCTATAAAGATATCTTCCCATTGTTTGCCCAATTGGATAAGCTAGCCTATTATTTTACCGGTGATTTCCCGACTCAGTCATATGAAAACCCGGGAATAATTATTGCTCTGGCAAAGGAAATTCAGGCATGGAAGCAGGCCTGGGAAGCTTTCGAAATGGTTCCTTTACAAATGATGCTGCCGACGCTCCACATTACACGAAAATCCGATGATAAGTATGTACTGGAGGATAGCCGGGGTTTACCGGGGAGACCAGGACGAATGGTTCTTAACCGGGAACAGGCAAGCATCCTATTGGTTCCCAGGCCCCAGGAATCTCCTGGGGATTATCAATGGGCGTTGGATGCTCAATTGGGAGTTTTGATGGATTCATGGTTTATTCCATTGGCAACTGCTGACCCAGTGTTATTACTGGAATTTGAACGGGATCATGAATCCGGCGATTGATTTTTATCATTTTTTCTTGACATTTCAATTCACAATACAGCATAATAATTGCTAAACATCTTACTTAAGTGGTCGTAGATGCTTTAAAAGAAGGGCTTCTTTATGAAACATATGGAGAAACAGGTCTTTGATCTGTTCTTTGAGGCAATCCCCAATGGAGGCGAGGTACTGCTGCTGGTTTCGCCTTTATTTTGGACGCGAGTACCGTTATTAAGCCTTCATTTACTTCAGGCCGCCTGTGGACGTGCAGGGATAACCACTCATGTTTTGTATTCGAACTTGCTTTATTCAATCATTACAAGTCCGGGTCTCCATACCCGGATCGTCCTTGAAGGTGAAGAATATCTCCTTTTAGGTGACCGTCTCTTTTCAGCAGTCGCCTTTGGTCATTCTGCTGTGGAGGGGTGTATGGATAAATTTTTAGACCCCACCTGGTTCCCGGATCATACGTTGAAAATAAACCCTGGCATGGTAAAGCAGGTTCCCCAATGGTGGGCACCTTTTCGAGAATGGATTGGCACTGTTGATTGGAAGCACCTGGAGTCCCTGACCACCCATTGGGTTCAAATGATCGCCCGACGAATTGCCAGCATGGGATATCGCGTTGTGGGTTGTTCCACCACCCACAGCGGTCTGGTTCCGGCTGTCGCCTTACTGGATAATATTAAAAAGGAGAACTCCAATGTTATCACTATCATCGGCGGCACCTTATGTGAGGAGGAGATGGCCGAGGGTATTCTCTCTCTAAAGTCTGATATCGATTATGTTTTCTCAGGTGAAGGTGAATTAACGTTCCCGGATTTGGTCAAACAAGTTCTCGCGGGTAATTTACCAGGAGAAAAAATTATTTACGGGCAACCGGTAATGAACCTGGATACCCTTCCATTTCCCGATTACCAGGATTATTTCGCTCAATTGGAAACGTTACCTCATTCGAACCGCCCTCCCCCTGGATCTATTGAGCTTCCCTATGAGACCAGCCGCGGGTGCTGGTACGGAAAATGTACATTTTGCTCGATGACTGGAAAAACCAATTTATATCGAAAAAAGTCTCCCGACAAAATCCCTGATGATCTCAAACAACTTATTGATCGATACGACATCCATACCCTATTTATGACAGACAACATCATACCGCCTCAATATTTTACTACTTTATTGCCACGGATTTCAAAGGAGATTTCTTCTATAAGTTTTCGTTATGAGCTGAGGGCCAACCTGACACTGGAGCGGGTGTTATCTCTCAAGAGAGCAGGTGCAATACGAATTGATCCGGGCATAGAATCCCTTTCGCCTTCGCTGCTGGGGCGAATGCGGAAAGGGGTAACGGTTAGGGAGAATATTGCCCTGTTGCGCTATGCCCGGTCCGCCCAATTGGATATTTCATGGAATCTCCTTTTTGGTTTCCCTGGGGATAAGTCCTTAGAATACGAAGAAATGCTGCAACTGCTTCCCCTCATTCGCCACTTACCCCCCCCATACGTCATGCTCCCTCTGGTAATATGTCGATTCAGCCCGTATCAAGCCTTCCCTGAAGCGTTTGGCATTTCAAATATTCGGCCTGCCGAATTCTACAAAGATATCCTCCCATTTCATGCCCAACTGGGGAAAATAGCCTACTATTTTACCGGAGACTTTGAAACTCAGTCTTATGAACACCCGGAAATCATTATTGCCCTGGGAAAGGAATTCCAGGCCTGGAAGCGGGCATGGGCAGTTTATGAAATGGTCCCCCTGGAAATATTTCTGCCGACACTTCATATCACCCGGAATACCGAAAATGAGTATGTATTGGTGGACAGCCGGGGTATTGCCAGGAGGCCGGGGCGAATGATTTTGGATCGGCAGCAGGCCAGTATCCTATTGGTTCCCAGACCCCTGAATCCCTCTGCTGATTTTCAATGGGCAGTGGATGCGCAACTGGGGGTGGTGATGGATTCGTGGTTTATTCCATTGGCAACGGCTGAACCAGGACTAATACTGGAATTTGAACGGGACTATGAATCCGGCAATTAATTTTTTAATTTATTTATTGTTATTCGAATTTAAAATAGTGACAATATTCAGGTAATATCTTATAATTAAGTAAGTGCTAAGGTTTAAAGGAGGAACGTGTTATGAAGCGTAGGGAAAAAGATGTAATGAATATATTTTTTGAGGGAATCCCAAAGGAGGGGGACGTATTGTTCCTGGTCTCGCCTTTAGCCTGGGATGTACCATTATTTTGCCTGCACTTGCTTCAGGCCGCTTGCCGGCAAGCAGGTATAACAACGCATGTTTTTTACTCTAACTTGCTTTATTCAATCATTACAGGTCAGGCTCTCCATAATAAGATCGTCAACTCCCATCATCTTCTTTTGGGTGAGCGACTTTTTGCATCAGCCGCCTTTAATCACTCCGCCGTGGAGGGGTATATGGATAGATTCTCAGACCCCAATTGGGTACCCGATATTTTGGGGAAAATGAACCCCCATCCAGGAGCCCCACGGATTTCCGAAGTGTCAGCACCTTATAGAGAATGGATTGGCACCGTTGATTGGAAGCACTTAGAGTTCCTGACCACCCAATGGATTCAGTCTACAGCCCAACGAATTGCTGATATGCGATATCGCGTTGTGGGTTGTTCCACTACCTTTGGCGGCCTGGTTCCATCCGTCGCTTTACTAAATAATATTAAGAAAGCCAATGCAAACGTGGTCACAATCATTGGTGGTGCCTTATGTGAGGGTGAAGTGACCGAAGGTATTCTTTCTTTAAAATCCGGTATCGATTATATTTTTTCGGGAGAAGGTGAATTAACCTTCCCGGGGTTCGTAAAACAAGTCCTGGCCGGCCACTTACCAGGGGAAAAAATTATCTGCGGGGAAACGGTAATGGATTTGAATACTATCCCGCTTCTTGATTACCGGGAGTATTTTGATCAAATCAAACGGTCAGCTCCGGATTACCAACCTTCCGGCCCCATTGAGATTCCTTATGAGACGAGCCGCGGGTGCTGGTACGGCAAGTGTACATTCTGCGAGGTAAATGGCAGAAAGAATTTCTACCGGGAGAAGTCTCCTGATAGAATCCTCGATGATCTCAAGGTACTGGTAAAACGGCACGGCAGCCATACTGTGTTTATGACGGATTATAGCATGCCGAATCAATATCTCAATACCATAATTCCCCGGATATCAAAAGAGGTCTCTTCCGTTAATATCATTTATGAGACCAGGTCCAACCTCACACTGGAGCAGGTGTTATCTCTCAAGAAAGCAGGTATAATTCGCCTCATTCCAGGCATTGAATCCCTTTCATCTTCCCTGCTGAGGCGAATGGGGAAAGGGGTAACGGCCCGGGAAAATATTGCTTTTTTGCGCTATGCTCGTTCCGTCAACCTGGCTCTTAAATGGTTTCTGCTCTATGGTTTTCCAGGTGACCAGGTGGTGGAATATGAAGAGATGCTGCGGCTGCTTCCCCTCATTCGACACTTGCATCCCCCCAGGATGATGCATATCCTGGCACTACATCGATTCAACCGATATCAAATGTTCCCGGAAGCGTTTGGTATTTCCAATCTTCATTCCTCCGAACTCTACGATGGTCTCTTCCCATTGCATGCCCACCGGGAAAAAATAGCCTATTTTTTTACTGGCAGCTATGCGGCTCAGTCTTTTGAATACCCGGGAATAATCATTGAGCTTAACAGGGAAGTCCAGGCCTGGAAGCGGGCATGGGCAGCTTATGAAACGGTTCCCCTGGAATTGATACTGCCTACACTTCACATCACCCGAAAAACCGACGATGAGTATGTTCTGGCGGATACCCGCGGATTACCAGGAAGACCGAAACAAAGTACCCTGGACCGAAAGCAAGCCAGTATTCTCCTGGTCCCCAGACCCCAGGATTCGTCTTCCGATTATCAATGGGCAGTGGATGCTCAATTGGGGGTCTTAATGGATTCATGGTTTATTCCATTACCGACTGCTAAACCGGAGTTATTACTGGAGTTTGAACGGGATTACGGGAAAGGAGAGTAATATATGCGGCTAATGCTGGCAATCACCAACCGCTGCAACCGAACCTGTGACCATTGTTGTTTTTCCTCATCCCCGGAAGACAGCCGCGGGCTTTCGTTAAACCAGATGTGTCATTACATTGACCAGATGGCATCAATATCTAACGGAGATGGCGGTAAGGGGGAATTTGCAGTTAGGTTTACAGGAGGTGAACCGTTTCTTCGTTTTGATGATTTATTGGAGACCATTCGCTATGCAAAGAAACAGGGAGCAACTCAAATCGGCTGTACCACCAATGGATATTGGGCTGCTTCACTTCCTGAAGCAAAGCGGAAAATTGCCGCGCTTAAAAGTGCTGGATTGATTGACATCCGCTTAAGCTGCGATGAATTCCATCAATCATTGGAACCAATAGAACCATTGCGGAATGCCTTTATCGCGGCTGTAGAAGGTGGTATTGCTGTGAGTCTAAAGATAGTTGTCTATCGCGGTTCGGTGCGAGCATCCGACATCCTGCGCTTGATGGCAGATGTAACCCGGGATATCATTTTCCATATCGAGGAACTCTCCCTTTTGCCTGTGGGCAGGGCACGAGAATTACCTGAAAAGTTGTTTATTAAGAGTGAAGACCTGCCAGCGAACACCTGGTGCGACCTATTAAATACCTTTTTTGTAGATGTAGAAAAAAACGTTTATCCCTGTTGTTCTCCCCTACGTCCGGCGCTATTACACCTGGGTAATACACGGAGGGAACCGCTGTCCACCCTTATCGATAAAGCCAACAAGAATCCCTTATTCAAGGCATTGGCGCGCAAGGGCCCGATTTTTTTCATCCCCTTTTTAGAAAAAGCAGACCTGGCTTTCCCACCAGGCAACTATGTTAATCGCTGCCACCTTTGCCAGAAAGTATTAAAAGCGGCTGACAGCAGCGAGGGGGCAAGAAGTTGCTTGAAAGAAGCCATCAACGCCTGGCAGAGCGAACAAACACGAATAAATTCAGTACTGGAGATTGTCGATCAGGTCCTTATCGGCTCCCAATGAAATAAGATATAAAAATAAAAAAAAAGGGTAAAAAAGTTTTATAAATTTACAAAATGTGTTAAAATATAATTTCATCCAGGAGGACAGGTAATGGATAGAAGAAAATTATTGAGTTTAATGATTTTATTGGTAATGGTCTTTTCGACGTCTCTTTATTCCCAGGAGGATATTAAAAAGATCAAGAAATATTTCAAAATGGACCTTCACCAGTTGTTGAACGTCGTGATGGTCACTGCGGGAAAGAAAAAGGAAAAAGTTGGTGATATCCCGGCCAGTGTCGTATTGGTGAGCCGAGAAGATATTGAAACCGCCGGTTACCAGACCCTTCCGGAAATTTTAGAAAGTATCCCGGGACTATATATCACCGACGACTATACGACTCAAAATATTGGCGTTCGTGGTTTTTGGTCTTTTACCCCCAATAGGAATATGATTATTCTTGTCAACGGCATTCCCATTTTTGAAGGGCTTACTTCCTCTTATCTTTTGGAGAATATTATAATTCCGGTAGAGGCCATCGATAAGATCGAGGTCATCAGGGGGCCCATGTCGGTTCTTTACGGGAACGGTGCATTTTTTGGCGTGGTCAACATCTTCACCAATCAACCGGGAAAAGAAGAATTCGCCAATATAGTCACTGCTGCTTTGGGTTCCGAAAAAACCAGTAAACTATTTCTCCGTACCTCTGGCAGGTCCGGGGATTTCCAATATACTTTCAATGGCACTTATTTCAAAACCGACGGGTTTGATGTGCCACTGGAAAAAACCGGTGGACCGGCTTATACAGGCCTCACCGCCGAGGACCAATTGGAACGATCGGAAAAATTCTTTAACCTTTCAGGGACCTTCAAGGATATTTCTTTTGACGTCAGCTACTCTGAAAATCAAAAAGAATGGATGTTCTTATTCCCTTCTTATTCGGATGGTAATTTGGTTATTTACAGGGATATGAGGCTGAATCTCGGGTATAAACGAGCATTATCGGATACCTTCAGTGTGGAAGCAAAAATCGGTTACTTCCAGAACAGGATGAACTATGATTATGACTGGTTGTTCGAGGAGTTTTACGGTGTACAACATAATGAGACTTCAGGCTTCAGAGGGGAATTGAACCTATTTATTAAGCCCTGTTCAAAGCTAGATATAACAGTGGGTATGGATTATCTTAAGATTCTGAACGCCTCCAGTAATTTTACTATACCTTTTTTTGGTGAGAACCTGGTCCATTACAACCTGGCAGATGGAGAAGCAGTAGTGAATCAATCGATTTTTGCCCAACTCACGTATACATTATCCGACAAGTTGAAGATAGTGGCCGGTGCTATGGTGGAACAGACCCCTGAATATACACTGGAAGAACGAATCGGGGACTATATTCTGAGTACCTCCACCAGCACTTTTGCCACCTTCAGCCAGACAAAGGCAGAATTCATCCCCCGATTCGCTTTGATTTATTCCCTCAACCAACAGAACATTCTCAAATTCCTGTATGGAAAAGCCTTTAACCGTCCATCCTTCTTACAGAACCTGGACCTTCTTATTAACTCGGAATTCCCCCCTCTTGAGCCGGAAACCATCCAGACATTTGAATTGAATTATATTGGTTTCCTGTCATCTGACTTTACTATCAGGCTGAGTGTATTCAGGAATATACTGAATAATTTGATTTATAGGACAATAATTTCGTCCGGGGGAGAATGGTTCTATTACCATGCCAATGTGGGTGAAATGACCACCACCGGTTTGGAATTTACCCTTCAAATTGAGCCCTTCAACAATCTCCGTTTGGAACTGAGCGGAACTTACCAGGATACCAAAGACAAGCGAGCTGGATTTGAGGATATCAACGTGGCTTATTCTCCTAAATTCCTGGGTTACTTCAACGCCTCCTATTTCATTAATAAAAATATATCCCTGGCTGTTACCGGGAATTACGTGGATGAAATGGAAGCCTATTATGACGATACCCTGCCGGTACCGGGACGCCTGGGTGAAAAAGTGGACAGTTACCTTCTTATGGGTGCCAACCTGAGAATCAGGAATCTATTTGGAACCGGGATGTTTATCAACTTCAGGTGCTCCAACTTGCTGGACCAGGAAATCCACTATCCCGCTACTGCCAATAACTCCCTGTTTGCTTCCAGGGGAACTATTGGTAGGGGGCGCTCCTTCCTTTTGACTATGGGATGGAAGTTTTAATAAGAACGCTAAGAACCGGATTACCCGGTTTTAATAAAGGCAGTTACAAACTGTCGAATTTCAATAATTTTTAGGAGGTCTGCCAATGAATAAGAAAAACTCCCACGTTCCCATCGAGGGGAGCGAATTACCCATTATTTTAAATTCGGATAAAGTAGGTCCTGCTAAATCGTCCGACATCATTGAAGTCGATTTGTATTTGCGTGTCAAAGAGTCAAGTCCTGGTCTTCCCTCTCTTGAGAACATGATAAATACCTCGTTGTCCCAACGTGAACACCTATCCGAAAACGAATTCGAAAAACTTTACGGTGCAGATACGGATGATATGTTGCAAGTCATTGAGGTTGCCCTTGAATATGGTTTAAGTGTTGTGTATGCTAATCTTATCCAGGGAAGTATTCGTCTTTCCGGGGCTGTAAAAGACGTGAATGATGCATTTAACATCGATCTCTATGTTTTCAAGGATAAAACACTTCATTTCTCTTTCATGGGATACGAAGGGCCTGTTTCCATTCCAAAAAAATTGGGGGGAATCGTGGTCGGCGTATTCGGGCTTTGCAATTATGCCAGTTGTCAACCGAATATACGCGGCCCCATTATCCACTTTGCCCCCCGTTGGCTCACTGACTTAAAGGAAGTTGAGTTTAACCTATCTCCCTTTTTCACTCCCTCCCAGGTGGCTGAAGCTTACAATTTCCCAAAACCACCAGATGCAACCGGCAAGGGGCAAACCATTGGTCTCATCGAATTGGGTGGAGGGTATTTATGCGATACCTTAAAAGAGTACTTTTATACACTTAATCTTATAGAAAACCGTAACCGTGAAAATTTACTAAAAGTACCCACTATCGTCGATGTGAACTGCGGTGCAGATAATAGTCCTGGTGATAATTGGCAATATGATATGGAGGTGTGTGCTAATATCGAAGTGGCGGGGGCCATTGCTAATGATGCGACATTGGTGATGTATTTTGGTAAGGAAGAGCTAGACGATAGCGGATTTCTAAG
The DNA here is from genome assembly GCA_020355945.1 of Candidatus Aminicenantota bacterium. The sequence goes on from CP070627.1 coordinate 5,956,292, forward strand.
GGCATTAACCACCGCCGTCTGTGACTTTGAAAATAACCCCACCATTATCTCTATCAGTTGGGGAAGCAAAGAGGAGAATCACAGTGAAATGTTTAAATCAGTGATGAACCGTCTCTTTCAGTTAGCAGCCTCAAGGAACATTACCGTATGTGTGGCCACCGGTGATACCGGTTCCAGTGATTGCTGCAACCCCCTATTCCCGCCGGATGACGACAAAGCCCATGTGGATTTTCCTTCTTCGTCACCCTGGGTGTTGGCTTGCGGTGGCACATGGCTGCAAATCGAAGAAAGTAAAAAAGAGGTTGTATGGAATGATGGAAAGATTATAGGGGCCACCGGTGGAGGTGTCAGTAACTTCTTCGCTTGCCCGGCTTACCAGTCCCAGTCAGGAATCTCACCTAGACACGTTGATAGCAATCGAGTCGGTAGGGGGATACCGGATGTAGCAGGGAATTGCTCCTGGCAAAGTGGTTATTTTTTAAAGAGTAACAATGGCCCATTCTCCTTTGGTGCAGGAACCAGTCTCGTGGCACCGTTGTGGGGTGCTTTGATTGCCTTGTTAAACGAAAAGTTGAGCAAAGAGTTAAAGGTTCCTATCCAATTGGGATTTATTAATGACCGATTGTACCAAATCAAAGAATATAAAGGCACCTTTAACGACATTACAAAAGGGGATAATGCGAATATCCCTCCAGTCCAGGGTTATGAAGCAGGTAAGGGGTGGGATGCTTGCACCGGCCTGGGCACTCCCAACGGTGACAAAATATACGAAGCCCTTCGCGAAATCCTTAAAAAAACCTAAAGAATCGGGATTGAACCGATACCAGGTACCAGGTACCAGGTACGGAGGCAAGGGAAATATTCCTTTAATATCTTCGAAAATATAATATCATTTTAGCCATTTCCAACTTCTGCATGTACTGTCGTTGAGTTGGATGATTTTTTCTCCATCAAATTGAATAAAACATTCCTGCGAAGATACGTTGATATCCTGGTTGATCCAGTGGCGGCTGTCCCCCCCGGTAAATTTTAAGATTTCATCTCGCAAACGCTTTTGTTTTTTATCGTCATATTGATACAGCATAAAAGAGGTAAGTACCACCAATGTGGAGGGTTGGAAAGCAATATCTTTGACTGTTTTAAGCTTTGAAAAGCCAAAGGCATTCCCTTTTAGCAATTTGAATTTTTCATTCGTAGGAATGTCATGTAGGAAATTTTTAATACGTTCTCTTAGGATCGGATGCCATTCCCCAGCCAGGACCCACTCTTTATCAGGGGGTGCTAACTCTATCCCCAGGTAATAATCAATGGGGCGAGGATTTTGGGGTACCTGTTGTCCCGGGGAAAAATAGGCATTTTTTTTCTCCATTACTTTCGTGGGGTTTAACAGACACCTCCCGATTAAACCGTAAGAGGCTCCCAACTCGATAACAGAAATGGAGGGAGCCTGAATCTTTTTCTCAAATATTTCAAACAAGGGAAGCGCTCGGCCGGGAAGATTGCTCTGGGCTTTTTTTTCAATTGCTGTCTTACAAATCAAATCGGAGTTTTCTTTTATAAATTCTTGAAGTGGACCTGAATTTTTCCATAAATACCTGACAACTGTCCGGAATACCAAAACTGCCTCGTTGACTGTTTTGTTTGATTCTTTAATAATAAATGAAATGAGATTGATCGATGTATTGGTTTTTAGGTGAAGGATTTCATATAGCGTTAAAGGATTAATATACTTATCGATACATTCTAATATTTGTTCATGAAGGTTCATTGAATATCTCATGATAAATTTTAGATGAAATTTATTATTATTTCAAGCTGTGCCTGATTTTTTTTTATTTTTTACCTGCTCTTTCACTCTTATCTATTGAAATTCTTGAAGATTTCCTTTAAAATATCTACATGGTAACAAAAAAGCCCCTGATCCTGATTGTGGATGATGTGCCCAAGAATCTCCAACTGCTGGCAACTATATTAAAGGATGAGAATAAATATGAAGTTGCCGCGGCCACCAGCGGTGCTAAAGCGTTAAAAACAGTGGAACATGTACTCCCGGACCTCATCTTGTTGGATGTCATGATGCCGGAGATGGATGGTTTTGAGGTTTGCCGGAGATTGAAAGCTTCCGAAGCCACACGAGACATCCCGGTAGTCTTTTTGACGGCAAAGGCGGGGATCAAAGATATCGTGCAAGGCTTCCTGGCGGGAGGAGTGGATTATGTCACCAAACCTTTCAATAGTACGGAATTATTGGCCCGGGTGCAGACCCATATTGATCTCAAACGATCGAGGGAAAAATTGCAGTCGGCCCACCAGGAGATATTGGCAACCAATAAAAAAATAGAAGCCATTATTCAACACCTCACCGACAGCATTAATTACGCCCATCTCATCCAGCAGGCAATCATGCCCAAAAAACAGGATATAAAATCAGTTTTTAAGGAATCTTTTGTATTTTTCAAACCACGGGATATTGTCAGCGGTGATTTTTTCTGGATTTCGGACAGCGATACCAACAACCGGGTGATTATTGCCGCGGTTGACTGCACCGGGCACGGCGTTCCCGGGGCTTTTGTCTCTATTTTGAGTTATCAATTGATGCACGACATCATTGTTACGCACGAAAACCGGGAACCTGATTCAATTTTAAACCAATTGCATCGGGGTATCAAATCCGTGTTTAAACAGGAAAAGACAGGTATCTGCGAAGGTATGGAAATGGCGGTTTGTTCCCTGGATTTGCAAAACCAAACCATTGAATTTGCCGGCGCCCGAAACCCGTTGATCTATATACATGATAATGAATTGTACCATGTC
>CP070627.1:5959205-5973077 GCA_020355945.1 Candidatus Aminicenantota bacterium
TGGACAAGAATCTTGGTAAATCTTTATTGGGGACGTTTTCTGATGGCGAGATTCGCTTTCAGAGTAATGAAAATGTTCGCGGCGCAGATGTGTTTGTGATTCAAGCCCTGACCCTGGACATTAATTTCCATATCATGGAATTGCTGTTGATGGCGGATGCCTTTAAGCGGGCGTCTGCAAAACGGATCACCGCAGTCATTCCCTATTATGCCTATGCCCGGCAGGACCGAAAAGACCGCCCCCGTGTGCCTATCTCCGCAAAGCTCCTGGCGGACCTGCTGGAAACCGCGGGTTTCTCACGGGTGTTAACCATTGATTTACACGCCAACCAGCTCCAGGGATTTTTTAATTTGCCGGTGGATAATTTAATGGCCCTTCCTATCTTTATTTCCTTTTTTAAAAGCCTGGATAATATCGATTTAAGGGATATCGTTGTGGTGGCGCCGGATGCCGGTGGGGTGGAACGGGCCCGACTGTTTTCACAGGCACTTCATGCCGGACTTGCTATTGCAGACAAGCGGCGAACCCAACCAGGGGTGGCTAAAATTATGCATATCATCGGTAATGTAAAAGACAAAGATACCGTTATTGTAGATGACATTATCGATACTGCCGGTACATTGGTAGAAACCGTACAGGGTTTGAAGAATCACGGCGCCAGACGGGTCTTTGCTGTTTGTACCCACGGCCTCCTTTCCGGTAAAGCCATCGAACGCATCGAAGCCGCACCCCTGGAAAAAGTATATATCTCGGATACAGTTCCCTTAACAGGAGAAAAAACAAAATGTGAAAAAATAAAGGTGTTATCCGTAGCTAATTTATTCGCCGAAGCGATTAACAGTATTCACGAGGAGACATCCGTATCCAAACTATTTTTATTGGAGTGAGGTAAAAATGGAAGACTTTATGAGCATTAAAGCAGAATCAAGACAAGAAGTGGGCAAACGAATTGCAAAACAACTTCGAAAACAAGGAAAAATACCGGCAATTATTTATGGTGAAAATAAAGAATCTATCCCTATCTCCATTGCCATCAATGATGTAAAAGCCATTTTAAAAGGAGAGAAAGGAGAAAATACAGTTCTCAGGATTCACCGGGACGATATAGAAGTGGATGCCATGCTGAAGGAAATCCAGTACGATTACCTATCCGATCATATCATTCATGTGGATTTCCTTCGCATTAACCTGGATAACCCCGTAACCGCATGGGTGCCTGTCACGGTTACCGGAGAGCCCATTGGCGTTAAAGTGGAAGATGGAATTTTTGATTTCATCACCCGGGACGTCCAGGTAAAGTGTCTGCCAACAAAAATCCCCAAAGGAATTGAAATAGATGTCGCCGAACTGCATGCCGGGCATTCCATAAAGGCCGAAGACATGGAATTGGCAGAAGATATCCAACTGCTTTCCGACCCCCAGCGGGTAATATGCGCCGTAACATCAAAGGTTAAACCCGCAGCCGTGGAAGAAAAACCCGAGGCCGAAGAGGAAGCCGCTGAAGTCCCCGAGGAACAACCCGAAGCTGATAAAAAAGAAGAAAGTCCAGGATAAAAACTGACTCTCTTTGCTTTCCTTAAAAAGGAAGGCTGATAAAAACCATAAGGAGGTCAAAGATAACATGACTAGAAACTATGAAATCGGGTTTGTCATTAACCCGGAAGCAACGGAAGAAGAAGTCAAAAAAGTAATTGATTCTGTTGTAGAGATCGCAAAAAAGGCAGGAGGTAATATTGAGAATGTCGATGAGTGGGGTAGACGAAAACTGGCCTATCCCATTGGCAGGCATAATGAGGGAATCTATACCTTTATAACGGCAGAATCGCCAGGTTCTATTTTTTTTGACGTTGAACGACGGTTGAAGCTCAGTGAAAAGGTGATGAGATTTATCATCCTTCGACTGGATGATAAAATGAAAAAAGCCAATCGATTAACCAAAAAGTGGAAACGAGGAGAACGCCTGTCCAAACGAGGGATGGAAGAAAAGGTGATCGCAGATGAAATCCCGGATGAAAAGGAGAGAAACCATGAGTAACCATAATCGTGCTTCAAATGGCCCCGGTCCCGGCAAATACCCCAAAAAATTCTATTTCTCTCGCAGGAAGTTCTGCATCTTTTGTAGGGACAGGATCAAATTTATCGATTACAAGAGCTATAAAATGCTTGAGAATTTTACATTGGAAACCGGTAAAATCCTACCCGCACGAGTGACCGGGACCTGCAGCTATCACCAGAAACAATTAAGCAAAGCAATTAAACGGGCCCGCCATATGGCTTTCTTAAAATTTGTCGAACCCAGGAGAGGTTGAAATGAAAGTTATATTGAATCAAGATATCGAGCATTTGGGACGGTTAGGGGACCTTATAGAAGTCAAACCGGGATTTGCCAGGAATTATTTATTCCCCAAAGAATTGGCTCTCCAACCCACCAAACACAACCTGGAAATGATGAAGTACAAAAAGATAAAAGCCCAAAAACAGTTGGAACTGGAAAAACTGTCTGCTATGGAACAAAAACAGAAACTGGAAGAATTGACTTTGACTATTGAAAAGAAAGCCGGTGAGAGCGATACGCTCTTTGGCTCCGTTACCACCATGGAAATCCAACAAAAGTTGGAAGAGTTAGGTATTCATATCGACAGGAAAAAATTTCGCCTGGATGAACCCATCAAAAAACTGGGACTGTACGTCTGTAAAGTTAAATTAATTGAAGAGATTGAAGCCGAACTTAAAATTGAAGTAGCAAAAGAAAGCGAAGAGACCGAAGATAAAAAATAAAAGATAAACCGTGGCCGATATATCGGAATTCACAAAAGCGCTGCCCCATGATGGTTTTGCCGAGCGGGCCATCCTGGGGGCAATGCTCATCGATAATAAATATGCGGGCCTGGTCTTTTCGGAAATAACTTCCGACGATTTTTACCGGGATTCTCACAAGCTCATCGCTGCTGCCATTAATAAACTGATCGAGGCTGGAAACGTTGCCGATGCGGTTACGGTTGCCGGGATCCTGGATAAAAACAACGAATTAAAATTTGTAGGTGGGTACGAGTATCTCAGTTCCCTATTGGACGGTGTCCCGGAAAACATTAACGTGGAAGAATACGTACAGGTGGTCAAAGACAGGGCTTCCTTACGAAAAGTGATGTTGGCTTCAATGGAGGCAATCAAAAGCGGGTCCGAGCCCAGAGCAGAAACCCGGGAGATTTTAAGCCGACTCCAGGAAGATATTATAAAAATTGCAGATATTGAAATCCAGCAGGGTTTTGCGTCGTCATCCGAGATTGTAACCGAAACCATGGAGCGGATCGATCGTATTCAAAGGCACGGCGACAGCGGGGGGTTAAAAACAGACTTCTATGAGCTGGATAATATCACCGGTGGGTTTCAAAAGGGGGATTTTATTGTCATCGCAGCCAGGCCTTCTATGGGCAAAACCGCACTGGCGTTAAACATTGCCGCCAATATCGCCATAAAAGACGAAAAATCCGTGGCCTTCTTTTCTATTGAGATGGCCAAACATCAAATTATGATGCGGCTGCTCTCCACCAAGGCGGAAATCGATATGAGTGCATTGATGAGCGGCCGCAAACACCTGACCCAACAAGAATGGCATACACTGCACCTGGCTGCCAGTGAGTTGGGAAAAGCAAAGCTCTATATCGATGATTCGGCCTCACTCTCCATTATTGAAATGAAAACCCGGGCCCGGCGGTTGTGGAGAGAAAAGGGGGTAGATGTCGTTTTTGTCGATTACTTACAGTTGATCAAAGTAACAGGCGAACAATTGAGAAGAAACGATTCCAGGGCCCAGGAGGTAGCGGTTATTTCCGCCTCCCTCAAAGAGCTTGCCAAAGAACTGCAAATTCCCGTGGTGGCACTGGCCCAGTTAAGCCGGGCACCGGAACAACGGGGAACCAGGAGAGAAGGTTTCAAATACCAACTATCCGATTTAAAAGAAAGCGGGGCTATCGAGCAGGATGCAGACGTGGTGATGTTCCTGCACCGGGAAGAGCAAGTGGACAGGGACACCGAACGAAAAGGCGAAGCAGACCTGATCATAGCCAAACAACGAAACGGGCCCGTGGGAAAAGTCCCCATGGCCTTTATTTCCAAATACACAAAATTTGCTAATATGGAATTTATAGACAGAGATTATGTGTGAACACATTAAAATGACAATTTTTGTCACTTTTAGTGACAATTTTTTTAAGATTTTTTGGCCTACTTTCCCTATAAAATTTTTTAACCCCCATTACAAGGGCATTCTTTATAATTGGCATTAAATTTGCATACTATACTTGGTAAATAAGGAGGTTACATGAAAAGAAAAGGTTTTACGTTGATTGAGTTGTTGATTGTTATTGCCATCATTGGTATCGTGGCAGCTATTGCGATTCCCAACCTGCTTACCGCGCTGCAAAAAGGTAAACAGAAAGCAACCATGGGTGATATGAAGAGTATCGGTAATGCAGTCGAGTCATATATGACCGACCTCTATATGGCTCCGGGAGCAGGCGGTGTTAACGTGATCAGTGGATTGAACAATTTCCTGGCACCGTTTTATATCAAAATCCTGCCCCTCAGAGACGGTTGGGGTGGCGAATTCCGGTATCAATCGGGCGTGCTTGGCCCGGATCAAGACCTCTATTCCGTTATTTCCTACGGTAGAGGTAATGTTAGCACCGGTATAGATATCACCAACAGCCCCTATATTGTTACCACCATGACGGGGTTTGAAAATGATATCGTCTACTCTAACGGTAATTTTACCTACGCGCCAAAGGTAAAATAGTATAGTCAATCACTCGATGACAAAAAGCGGCTGGCTTCTTTTGCCAGCCGCTTTTTTTTTAATCGTCAATTTCGCGGTTAGCTCGGTAAACACCCTCTTCTTCAGTCGCCTTATTTACTTTCTTTTTTTAATCTTCCTTTTCCTTATCCTCAGACAATTCAATCTTAACAACATTCTTCCTCCTATTATCGGAGGTGTCTCACTTATCTTATTTTTTTACGGTATTATCCAAAAATTTGTCCTCTTCCCCTATTATTTGCAATATATCACCCCTGGAGATGATTTTTATTCACAAGCCCTTATCACTCGAATCAAAAGTGGTCGAATTTTTTCTCTCTTCAGCTTACCCACCTTATATGCCATTATCTGCACCGTATTAATCATCTTTATCCTTCACTACCTGCTCACGTCGCTCACGGCTAAAAATAAAAGAAACAAAATCTTTTGGGGATTCCTCTTATTGACGGGATTATTTAATCTCGTCCTTACCCAATCCTTTGGCGGATTTCTCTACTTTTCAATAGGAGTCTTATTATATTTGCTGCTCTCAGGGATTTTAAAGTTTAAATACCTGGCGCCCCTCCTCATGGTTTTATCTCTTTTTTTCTTTATTATCATTACCTTAAGGTTTTCCGAAGCCAAAGAACTGGAACCCGTCAAACTCCGTTTTTCCAATTGGAAACAAGCCAGCCGCATCATTGAATCCGCTCCCTTTTGGGGAATTGGCCTGGGCAATTATGAAGCTAAAATTTCTTACTATACCTTCCCCTCGGAAGCCAGGTCCATGTATGCCCATAACTTTTTCCTGCAATTCACGGCAGAGACCGGCTTCATTATCCCCTGTATCCTTTTACTATTTTTGTTCGTGGCAAGAAAAAAATTGAAACCTCACCAATATAAAGAAAAAATCATCTATATCGCTGTAATCCTGGTGGTGTTGGTTTATAATGTCATCGACATCGGGCTCTATTTTTTCTCTGCCGGTGTTACCGCCGCCATCGCTCTTTCCCAGGTTTACCCCCACAAAGGTGAGAAAAAAATATTGAAAAAAAACACAAAATTGATAATGAATATCATTGTATTTGCCCTATTATCCTTCCTGCTGCTGGGCGAAACCATCTCTGAAAATCATCGAAAAACCGCTGATTTCCTGGATGCCCAAAAAGATTATGAGAACGCTCAACACGATTACCAAAAAAGTTTTAAAATCAATCCCTTTAATTATAACTCAATGGTAAGATACGCCTACATTGATTTGCGCTTTAATAAACCCCAAAACGCCGAAAAATACCTGGATAAAGCCTTAAAACTCTATCCTGATTTAGCCTTTGCCAATTATTTGAAATCTCAAATCCAATTCAAACGAAACCATCTTTTTAAAGCCTATTACCATGCCGCCGCAGCATATAATAAATATAAATTGAGCGATCAATACAAACAGTGGTTTGAATCCATCAAAAGGAACCTGGAAAACCTCCTGGTTGAAAATTCCAGGTTACCAATTACAAATAAGGAGAAATCAACCATAAAATGAATCTATCACGAATCCTATATCGCATGGGTATCATTAATCACAAAATTGAATTCCTATTCATCCTCACCTGGACTCTTTTTTTCCCGCTAAAAGAATCCCAGATCTATTTTCTTGGTTTTGCCTTTTTAATGTGTCTCATTTCACTCAAGAATATTTATTTTATGAAAACCATTGGTTTATCTTACTTCTCCCATTTTCTCATGGTGTTTAATTTTATCCTTATCTTATCTGTTTTCTTGTCCAATTATCCCTTTAAATCGATATTGTTATTGGCCGATATTTTGCTTATTTCTTGCTATTTTACCCTATTCTATTACGACAGGCGAATGGCTAATGACTATTTCCATTTGATCGGCCGTATCATATCTGTTTTTTCCTTCATTAATGTTATCCTTTATGTGGTTCCTTTGTTTAAACAGGATCACATCTTTTTTGTCAGTTCCATTCATGAAGGGATCATATCCGGCATCGGGGCGCTCATATTTTTTTATTATCTCTTAAAAAAATGGAATCCGCGGCTTTTCATTTTAATTATTCTAAACCTCGGCGGGGTGTTTGTCTCCGAATCAAAGGCTGCCTATATCGGTACTGTCATCTTCTTTTTGCTGCTGATTCTTTTGAAAAAAAAGATATTGATCCCCTTTCTTCTCCTGTTTGTTATCCTGACGTTTATTATTCCCAATCCCATTCGATCGATGTTTTACCATTCACTAAAAAAAGACCCCTATGCATTGAATCGAATCGATATCTGGCAGATGTCCTTAACCATTTTCAAAGACCACTTGCTGTTTGGTGTCGGATTGGATAATTTTTCCGAAGTTTCCGGTAAGTATAATTTCAAACAGACCCGTGGACCAGCCAACTATTTTAAAGTCCCCCGTATTCCCCACAGTGATTACCTGAAACTTATGACCGAACTGGGACTGTTGGGGCTGGTGATCATACTGGCCCTGTTCTATTTCCTGGCAAAAAAAATATTCTCCGCTTCCTTATTTAACGTATCCAACATACTCTTATTTTATCTATTGTTCCAGGCCCTTCTCTTCAACATCCTCTTTAACTTCTTTTTCTTTTTTATATTCCTCTTTCTTTTAAAAAATATATTGGAGCGAGAACAGGATATTACCTTTCGAAGTTTTTCTTCAAAATTTAAACTTTTCTTATCATCTTTGCTGGTCTTTATATGGATGATTGGGTATCTATTCCCCTGTTTATCCGGTATTTTCATTGAGAAAGCCAAAAAGAGCACCCACCCGGTCCAGGTATTGAGGAAAGCGGGATATTTGAATCCCCTGGATCAACAGGTATACTATTTAAAAGCGTTCTATTTGTATCACGATTTTAAACAGGCCTCCAATTTGGAGTCCTTCTATAATGCGTTGGCTAACCTAAGAAAAACGCACCGATTGAATCCTTATTATATAGATGCCTACCTATTGGAATTCGAGTTGTACCTGGAATTATTAAACAAGAAGATAAAATATATATCCATGGAAAAAGAAATCCTGGCGCCCCTGGAGAAAGCAGAAGGATATGCACCGGTTGATCCCTTCATTAAGTTAGCCAAAGCCCGGATCTATTTTGAATTTAATCAAGATGACAGGGCCAAACAAGAAGCCATTAAAGCCATCGCCCTGGAACCGGAATATGTCGCTGCCCTCTATTTCCTACAAAAAAAATTCAATTACTTCCAGGATGAAAAGGCATTCCAACAAGAAATAGAAAAAATCTTAAAAAAAGCCAGGGAATTGAACCCGGAACGCGGTCATTACCTGTACAAGTTGTATGAAATCCCGGGTAAATACAACCAGGAAGGGAAACACCAATGAAAAAAGTTGCCGCCACAGCGGTGGAGTCATAAACAACTTTCATCCTACTCGATTTGAAGTAAAAAATAGTTACCTGTCAATGGAATCTTTCGTTTAAATTCAAATTGGTTTATAAAACGCCGATAGTCCTCCGAATCTAAATGATGATTTTCGAGAAGGCAGGTGACCGCTTTGCTCAAATAGGTCAATTCCGATAAAACGTACAAGGATTTATTTTTTGATCCTTCCGTGAAGGTTAGATGGATATCTTTTAGTGATAATCCTTTTCCCAGCATCCAATCCAGGACCAATACTTTTCTACGGGCAAAATAAGGGACATATATTTTGCAGTATTCGGAAATGTCTGTTCCGCAGCCGGCAATGATTACCAGGGAATTATCTCCTGTCTTATTCCTTATAGCTTCGGCAAGTTGATAACTCACATTCGTCTCCAGGTCATTGGCCGGCAGCATGGCAAAATAAAAATTGATGACCGACACCCCAATCACCAGTAAAACAATAATGAACTTGAAGATTGTAGATTGGAACCGGGAAAGGGAGTAAATAAATAGAATAAGCAGGGGCAGCAGGATGTTTAACTTAAAACCAATATTTGTATGAGCCCAGATACTAAAAAAAAGCAAATACGGCAGTATCCAGGATAACATTTCATAATATAGTTTCTTATCTTTTTCCTTCCTGGCCGAGATGATAATAACCGTTACCACCGAAACCAAAAGAAGCAGTGAAATAACAGTAATAATAGGAGACCATCCCCTTAGAATACTCCCCCCGATCGATTGAAGTGATTCAAAAAGGGAATCAAATGAAATCGGCGTCCAATAACTGATTTCATAACCGGCAAAATAGTCTTCGCCGCCAAGCATCATCTTTTTAAAAAGGGTAAGGATGTTAAACTTTGTCACCAAATAAAAAATAAAATTGGGGACAGCAAGAAAAAGAAAATAAAAAGATAGAAATTTTAACATCGAAATAAAGGACCTCTTCCGGTAAATAAAAACCAATAAAACCGAAAATATAATCAAACCATTGGTGAGATGAAAACCCGCAGCAATGGAAAATAATAATGCAGAAAGCACAAGGTTTTTCGTATTCTCGGGTTTAAAAAACAGCAAATAAATCCCGGAAACAATAAAAAATAATCCCGGCATATCCACTTCTGCTTCCACCGAGTAGTACCAGACCCCCCAGGAAAAACCTATCAATAAAGTCCCGATTATGGAAAAGAATTGTTTACCAGTAATATGATTCAAAATTTTATAGACAACACCAAGCGTTAAAAGTCCAAAAACAAGTGAGAAAAGCTGCAAGTGAAAATACTCAAGAACCTGGTAGCCCACCACCACATGAAGCAATTTATAGAGATAGTAATTGCAAGGGAAATAAAATAGGTGGTGGGGATGCAGCGCAGGAATAATATCACTTTTGACCAGGGCATAACGCAAATGTTGGCTAAACACTGTCCCATCAAAGTCATAACTTACCGGCAGGTATCTAAAATAAACCAGTCCGATAAAAAACAGCACGATGAGAAGAATATATTTTCCCCGGGATTTAACAGGCAAATCCCCTATTTTGATTCGTTTAAATATCATGAGAATACCTCCATATTCTATTCTTCATCTTACATTCATATTCCTCACCTTTCACTTTTTCACGTGCACCTTACCCTGCTTTACCGATCATTTCCACGAGTTTATCAGCGGCGTTGACACTCTCGGAAATAGAACGGTCCTCAGGATAATAATACGAGGTATCCATTATATAAAGCCCTTCTATCCCCGTTTTTATCGGGGGCAGCCGCTCTAAAAAACCAGGAGGACACACCGGCTGCGCATATTCATACCGGTGCACCACCTTAGACAACACCCAACTCTCATCAAAGTTATTGTTAATTCTCTTGCAATACCCCAATACTTCATCAATGAAATACACATCCGCTTTCCAAAACTTTTCATGAGTACGGGGAAGGTAAAAAGGAAAATAAACCAATTTCTCAGGCAGCGGGTTAAGATTGGTAAATTCAATAAGACCGGGAAGCTCAATACCACTGTCGCTAATATTCAACCAGAAATTTTCCGTTAATGGCTGGCTCAATTTAAGAATCACACAGACAACCCCAATATTATCCAATCGCTTATATTTCTCAATGACTTTTCCCGGTAACCCGGGTGCAATACCAGGGATATAAGGAAGCGGAATAGTAGTAATCACCCGGTCAAAAGGATGTTCTTGTCGGTTAACGGTTATCCCGGTGATTTTATTTTTTTTCTTATCAATATTTATATGGGAGACCTCTGCCTCCAGGACAATTTTCCCGCCTCCATCATTTATTCTCCTTTGCAGCCCGCTCAACAGCTTATCTACTCCTCCCTCCAGGTATGCCAACCTTTCTGTAAATATATTTTTCCGCGATCGCCCCACCCTCCGCAAACGCCGCCACACCCAGGCAGCAGATATTTGATCGCTAAACCAATGAAATTTCAAGGAAAACAAACTCTCCCATAAAATATGATATGCTCTCTCCCCTACAAAATCTTTAGCCCAGCGAACAGCAGTTACCCGGTCCAGTTTCTCCCATTTATCTTTCCTGGTACACAGGAAAACCTGTAAACCAAATCGAATTTTTGAAATGAGCCCCAATCGTGGAAAAAAAAGCAACGCCAAAGGATTCCCCCATTTATAGAGTTTCCCCTGGTAAAAAAATCCCATCCTGGTCTCTTTCCATTTCAAAAGACAGTCAATACCCAATTCCTTTAACAACTCAAAAATAGGCGTATCAGACTTACAAAAGAAATGGTAATACCTCTCAACCGTTAACCCGTCAAAATCAAAAGACGCAGACATCCCCCCTATACGATCGTCCCTTTCAAAAAGAGTGACATCATATCCCTTTTTTATCAATTCATAAGCTAACATAAGCCCCATCACACCCGCACCCACAATGGCAGTTCTTTTTTTCATCCTGTGCCTCCGGCGGCCAGAAACCTTTTTGAAAAAAGGTTTCTGGACTTCCAAAAACTTTTCATTAGTGGTTGCTCCAATTCGTGGTAATTCGTGTAATTCGTGGGCCATTTTTTTATTTCCTGAATAAATAATCCCATATTCGTTTTAATGTCAATTTCAAATGATTCATACTCTTGATCTCCGATAACATTCTAAACAATATCAAAGGCCGAAGATGAAATGATAAATATGCCCGCCGCTGTAAAGACTTTAACTTCCTCTTCGAAATTCCCTGAGGCGCATAAGGAACCTTCGCGTAAAACAAATCCTCCCAAACCAATCGCTCAATTTCTCTACTCTCAATTAACCGCCGCGTCGCTTCCGTACCCGGAAGAGGTAAAAAATTACTAAAATGCGCGCGCTTTAATTTCAACCGCCTGGCAAACCTGATCGTAGCTTTGATATCCTCTATGGTTTCACCCGGGAACCCGATAATAAAAAATCCACAAGGCTCAAGCCCGGCCTCTACAATCAAATTGACCTTCTCTTCAATCAATTCCAACGTGAGATTTTTTTTCATCATATCCAGGATCCGTTGAGACCCGCTTTCAATCCCTACGTTAAAGGAATAAGCCCCGGTATCCTTCATCATTTGAAGCATCTCCAGGTCCAGGTGATTGAGACGCAGACCATTGGGAAATGTATAACTGATATCCAATCGATGCTCCCGGACACCATTACAAAAATCAATCACCCTCTGCTTGTGAAAATTAAACATATCATCAATAATATGAAATTCCCTGACCCCGTATTCATTATAAAGCATTTGCATCTCCGCCAGGACCATGGGTATACTCCGAAAACGCAGCTTCTTCCCCATGTTGACAGTACTACCACAAAAAGCACATGAATACGGACATCCACGGGTCGTGGAAATAGGAGCAATAGGAAAATTCCTGTAAAACCCACCCTGCGGGCTGTCCGGGTACTCCCCGGGCACCATCAAATCCCAGGCCGGCAGCCCCAAATCATCCAGGTCAGTAATCACCGCCCGCGGATTCATTCGCACCCGGTTTCCTTCACGATAAATAAGACCTGGAATCCCCTGGAAAGGAATATTCTCCTTTCTTAACAGTCGCTTCATCAACAGCGGCAGCCCCACCTCACCCTCGCCCACAAAACCGAAATCCGCCCCGGGAATTTCCCGGAGCGCCAGGGTAGCAGTGGCTGACACATGAGGCCCACCTATGATAACAATCGAACCCGGGAGCAATTCCTTTACCACCGAAATCCCCCTAACCACAAAATTAAAATCATAAGAATACAACTGGAACCCCACCACAGCCGGTCCCAACCGGGCAATGCGCTTTCCAAAATTCTTAAGCCCCAGGTTTTCTTTTAAACAGTCCAATATGCCGATATCATTGAATCCCTCATTTCGTAAAGCCGCAGCCATATATCCCAGCCCAATAGGCGGAACCACATAATGGGTACGACTCAAAGGCACCACCAATACAATCTTTTCATTACTGTTCATGAGGTTCCCAGCTTCTTATTTTCCCAGGTTCCCAGCTTCCCTCTTTTCCCCGTACCCAATAATAAAGGAACCGTATTTAGAGGCCAGCGGAGAAATTCCCAATAGGATTTCCAAAAGGTTGTAAACAGGAAGCAAAAGCCGTCCCACGACCGATGCCACATATTTAAACGTTACACCGCTGATGCAGAAAGTAATAACATTGGTAAACCCTACTTTTTTCAGGGCTGAACCAATCTGTCCCGTTGATAACAGTCGCTCATTATCCGTCTTGCCTTTTTTAGAAAAAAACGGGGACGACGGATGACGGTACAGCCACATAAAGGGATTTCTTATATTGGGGTCATAAGAAAGCACACATCCGCCGTTTTTTAGGATTCGATACCCTTCCTCCAGGCAGGGTTCAAAATCGGAAAAATGGTGCAAGACACCGGAAAAAAGAAGGATATCAAAGCTTTCGTCTTTAAAACAGCATTGCTCAATGTCCCCGGCACAAAAATGGATTCCCGGTGCCAATTCCGCCCCCAGGCTGACCGATCTCTCTGAAATGTCAAGACCAAAAAAATCCTTTTCATCACCGTAGATTTCTTTAAATTTTCGGGCAAAAGCACCGCTCCCACATCCCAGGTCAATGACCCGGATTTTTGAAGAAACAGGAACGTGCATCAGTTTCAAATACGCTCCAATGAGGGTTTTGTATCCATAGGCGGTAAATACATCGTATTCCCTGGCAGAAGAAAATGTATCAAAAAAGTTTCTTTCTTTTGATTTATCTTGCACGGTACTAAAACCTTCCGGTTCATTTTAGAAAATTTCCCCCTCATTGTCAATGATGTTATTTTTTACCAGCGATTCTAATTTTAGCCACAAAGTTACACGAAGACAGGAAAAGAGCTTTGCCTGGCACCAAAATTGCCATGTTTTTTTTGTTCCAACTGTTTTAGAGTATTTACTTATTGTTGGAGTCTAAGGAGACCTGAAGCAATCATTCCGAAAATGATACGAGCGGTATCGTAGATATTGATTCCTGCACTTTCCGAGATTTGGACAATGCTTTGCTTTCCATCGATCTTTGATATCACCAGCCACTCCAATGTAGACAGGGAAATTTTTCTCCGCTCCTGCCGGTCAATCTCGTTAAACTGGGGAACCGCATCAATAGACCCGATCTTTTTCCGCAATAATTTCCATTCGTCAATTCGTCTTGCCGCTTCCATCAACAGGGAAGTGACCG
>CP070627.1:5973177-5976810 GCA_020355945.1 Candidatus Aminicenantota bacterium
GAATTCCTGTCTGAACCACTGCTCGAAAAATATCAATCTCTCCTGGGCATAAGAAATTTCCATCGAGTCAATTCGTTTATCGATCCACTGCCAAAAATAGACAAGATTATCTTCTACCCCATCTGGGAACAGGTCTTCTTTGCCTTTTTTATTCTCGGATTCTTTAAAACGGTTTAATAGTTTTCTCTTTATTAGATTGAGAAGACCTTCTTTGAATGATGATTTTTTTTCCCTTTTGATCCATTCTATTTTAGGTCTGGTTATTCTATCTCCCTCTTGAACAGGGATTATTTGTAAGTGCCAGTCTTTGTCTTTATATAGGGCTTTTAATAAATAGCAATTATGTTTTGCTAAAGAGGATTTATGAGCCTGGATTGGGAAGGTTATACTCATTTTTTCAAATGAAAAATTTTTTTTATGTTTTTCCCTTATCCATTTATGCAGGATTTCATTTACGGCAGTGGTGTGAAGTACCCAATTGTCACGAGCCAATTCTCTACACATGCATCTTCGCAATATTTCTCCTTGCGGCCATTGGCAAAGCAGGAGTCTTTCGAAAGACTTAGCTGCCTTTTTAAGCCTGTCTTCAAGATTTCTTTTATCAAGGAACGGTCTCAGGCTTCCCTGTATATCCATCATCCTTACCCTTTCAGGCTGCGACAAATCATCTGCGGAATCCTTTGTCCATTCTTCAAAGTGGCTTATCAACGGTTCTAGTATTTCTTTAGACACTGCCTCCCCGGTTTGGCGTTTTTCCGGATAACGCAGCACAGGGCCGACGATTAAGTACAATTCTTTCCCGGGCAAATCCAATTTCTTGCATCCGATCATTAATAAATTTTTGATAATTAACCGGTAATCTTTTTTCTTTTCATTCTTTTCCAATTCCTTTAACCAATGATACATATAGGCGCTTTTACAAGAAAGCAATTTCTCGACTTTCATTGCCTCTGCCCATAGAGGAAGAGGGTAACTGTGTAAAGTTAACCATGGGGCTTCTTGTTTGGACAGATCAAGATTCTCCGGTTTTTTCCCCGTGCGCTTCACCAATTCATTCCAGACCTTTATGGGATTTTCATCAAGCCTGGATATATCAAAATCCCCCATGCGTTCATAAAAATCTTTCCACTCCCTGTCAACACGATTTAAATCATAAAGTCGTAGGGGGATCATTCCGCACATGGAGAAGACATTCTGGAATATCTGGAAAGTCCAGTTTATTTGATTTTCTATAATATGATCAATTAATTTCATTTGTTAATTTATCCCGCCTGTTATCTCTTAAACTCATCTTACTGCCCATTTTTTCACCCATCGGCATTTTTTCCCTCCAAACTATAGCACACCTAAAATAAAATGTCAATTAATAAAATTTAAATCGAACTTACTGCCATTTTCCGGCAGAATATTTTTTTGCCACAGAGAACACAGAGGACACGTTATAACGAGGACACCGATAAAAAATCACTCTCTGTGCTCTCTGTGACCTCTGTGGCTAAATATATCTGCTCTGGCCGCCGAAGGCAAGGGACCGAACCAAAGATGATCTGGTTCCTTGACAAAAAAAATAAAAATTGATATATTTAAAGGGCAGTTATAGGAGATCAAAAATGATGAATGTAGATGAAAAAGTCGAATATTGGCTTGATATCGCATCATACGATCTCAAAACCGCTCGAGCGATGTTAAGAACCAGACGGTTCCTATATGTGGGATTTATGTGCCACCAAGTTATCGAAAAAGCATTAAAAGCGTACTATTGGTATGAAAAAAGAGAGGAACCCGAATACACTCACAATTTAATCAGATTGTGCGAAATATCGGGATTAAATGAAATATTGTCAGAAAACCAAACGCAATTAATAGATACATTAATGCCTTTAAATATTCAAGCCAGGTACCCTAAGGATAAGAAATTGCTGCTTGAAAAGTTAAACTATAAAAAATGTAAGGATATATTTAGAAAAACAAGGGAGCTGCATCAATGGATCGAGAAGTTGTTGAGAAGGTAAAAAAATACGCTGAAGTTGTCCGAAAAGACCTGCCGGTTAAAATGGTTATTTTGTACGGGTCCTATGCCAGGGGTTCGGAAAATTCGTACAGTGATATCGACGTTGCCGTGGTGGTGGATAAAATCGAAGGTGATTACCTGGAACAAAGCGCCCAGTTGTTTCATCTTGTGCGTGACATCGATACCAGGATCGAACCCGTACTTTTGACTGGTAACGATGATAGAAGTGGCTTTCTCAACAGCATATTAAAATACGGGAAAATAATATATCAATAACCGGGAGGTAGTAAATAATCACCTGACCCTCTATTTTTTGCCTAATAAGCATTACGAGGGGGCCGCTTTATGGTAAATTTCTTTCCCCTTTAAGAATAAATTTTTTCAACTGGAATAGCTTTGACCTGTCTCCCGGCTGCAAATACTTTGGTAAGGACAATATTGACAGTTCTTCTCCTCCCCGGTCTGGACAAAGGGCACCTCCAGGTTAAACAACTCACGGAAAATACCCTTTAAAATACCTTCATACTGTTCCACCAGGTCTTCGCCAATAATATCGGATTTGTCGATTTTTACAAACTTAAGATCATCATACATCTTCTTAAACGGGTAAATACCCAGTCGAGAATCACCAGCCAACTTCCCGTCCTGTTTTAGTAAATACAGGTAAAAGAACAATTGAAACACCTCTTTGCGATTGACCGCCTCCTGCCCGGATAATAAACCGGGGAGCTCTTCCGCAGACTTCAAGTTTAAAGAGCCGGTTTTCCCGGTTTTGTAATCAATCACCCGATAAATGCCATCCTGAACATCCAACCGGTCAATGGTTCCCTCTAATTTCACCTGGTGCTCTTTTCCATTGAGGGAAAACCGAAAATCCACATCCTCAATCTTCTGCTCCAACATCAAAATCTTAAATCCACTGTTTTGTTTCTCCTTTTCAAAAAAGCTGTCCAAAAATCTTTTCAACACCTCATAAGCAATCCGATTCCTGCCAGTCTGAATATCATCGGTTTTTAATTTTTCTTTAAAGGTCTTAATAAGCTTTTCCTCGATGTTATTTTTTATACCATCAATTTCCTTGAGACTTATGGTTTGATCTCTCCCGCAGTAAGGCTGATACAATTCCTGGAGGGTTTTGTGAACAATCTCGCCGATAAGCCGATAATCCGGGCTCTCATACACTTCCTCTTCCTCCTTAAGTCTTAATATATAGGTAAAATAAAATTGCAGGGAACAGGTCAAATAAGTCAACAAAGATGATGCCGAATAACTCTTCCGGGCCAATATGTCCATCATCTTTTCGGATTTTTGAATGGAAATCTCTTTAACCGCCTGGGTTTCAAAAGAAAAATCAATGATTTGCTGATTGATTTGAGCATTCTTATTTTTTTCTGCATATTCAATTAAAATCTGGTCAATAAACCGGCTTTTTTCGCTTTTTTCTATGCCTTTGGCCTCCGTGATGTAAATAAGGGTAATGTTTTTTGTGCTTTTCAGCAGCCGGTAAAAGTGGTAAGCAGCAATAGCATCCCGGTCTTTGTAGGTAGGTAATCCCACGATGTTTCGCACATCAAAAGGAATAAAGGACTGCTGAACCTTTCCCGGGGGCAAATACCCTTCAT
>CP070627.1:5976910-5979715 GCA_020355945.1 Candidatus Aminicenantota bacterium
TTAGCCACAGATTTACACAGGACCGACACAAATCCGGGGGGCGGGCAGCGCCTGCTCTGTGTAAATCTGTGGCTGAAAACCCCAAAGAGTAAAAAATGAAGATATCTAACCTCACTTTTATTGTTACCGATGATTGCAATTTCAATTGCACCTATTGCTTTCAAAAAAAAGAAAAAAAGACCATTACCAATACCACCATCGAAACAGCGGTGGATTTTTTTTATCCCTTTTTTAATAATAATAAGATTCACATCGGCTTCTATGGGGGAGAGCCGCTGCTGGCTTATGAAAAAATCGAACATGCCGTGCTGCTTTTGCTGGAAAAAAACAAAACAGGAAATAAAAAAATAGAATTCTCCGTTACCACCAACGGTTCGCTGTTGACCGAAAAGATGCTGGATTTCTTTAATCGCCATCAATTCACCCTGGTGCTGAGCTTCGATGGATTGGCCCAGGATAAGGGAAGAAAAAACAACACCCTGGAGAAAATGGTAAAATTAATGAAACAAATCCAGTCGTATCCGAACATTCATTTTGAAATTAACAGTGTGTTTTCACCTCAAACCATTACCGACTTTTCAGGATCTATGCGCTTCATTATCCAACAGGATGGTCCTGAGATCAAGTTCAATATTTCCACCATGGAAGAGTGGAACCAGGCGCACCTGGATACCCTGAAAAAAGAATTAGAACGGTTGTCTGATTTCCTGGTCCTGTATTATAAAGAAAAAGGCACTATCCCGGTAAAAAATTTCCGGTTCAGCGGGGAAAAAAAGGGAAGAAAAAAGGGAATATTCCGGTGTGGTGCCGGGAGGCATCGTATGTCAGTGACACCGGGGGGAGAAGTTTGGGGATGTTCTCTTTTCCACGACTATTTTAAAACCAGGGAAGAGGACCCCCAGTACCGTGATTACGCCTTTGGCACCCTGGCGGAGTTTATCGCCAATTATGAGACCTGTTATCCCAGGACCCTGGCCAATTATTCCGAGCTTCGCCAGGATTATTTCCAGGTGGAACGTGAGAAGACGGATTTTTGTTTTCTCTGCCAGGATGTAAAAGAATGTATGGTTTGCCCGGTAAATGCAGCTTATTCCAGTGGATCGTTGGGAAAAATCTCCTGCAGCAAGTGCCAATTGATAAAAATCCAGGAAAATGCCCGGAGCAATTTCATCCGCAATTTAAGGGGCTAGCAGAGACGCAGGGTTGATTTTTTTTTAGTTGTAGGTTACTATTCTAGCCGGTAAAATAAATGAACCGGCGGTATTTGATTTTTAATGGTTTAATTGTTGGTTTTTTCGTGCTGTTTTTGGGGGTATGGTCTGCCTTACTGGCCCTGGACCCTGGAAAGGCCATCACCCAATACAGTGTGCGGGTATGGAATATGGAATCAGGGCTGCCGGGGAATACCGTTTTTGTTATCCGGCAAACCCGGGATGGATATCTCTGGCTTGGGACAAAAAATGGGCTGCTTCGTTTTGACGGTGATAATTTTAAGTTGTATGACAAAAGAGAGGATCCCCAATTAATGGGCAATGAAATCCGCGCGCTTTACCAGGACCGAAAGGGAACCTTGTGGATTGGCACCGATTCAGGAGGACTCACCCGGTACAAACAGGGAGAATTTACCACTTATCCGGTCAAAAAACATCCGGCGTTAATAGGGATAAGAGCCATCGATGAGGACCGGTGGGGTAATTTGTGGATCGGAAGCCTTAAAAAGGGACTCACCTGTTTGAGCAGCGGTCAATTCACCACTTATACCACAAACGAAGGATTACCCGATAACCAGGTGAGAGCTATATACAAAGATGGAAACGGGGACCTCTGGGTTACCACCGGCAGGGGAATTGTTAAGTTGCTCAAACCCGGGGATTTTCAAGTCCATAGGTCCCGGGACCTTTTGCCCCATGAAAAAATTAAGACCGTTTGTCTTTATGAGGCGGACACGGAAAATCTCTGGATAGGGACAGGCGGAAGCGGCCTTTTCCGGTTCAAGAACGGGATGCTCACCGCTTATGGAGCTGAAGCGGGAATCCCCAACCAAACCATCAATTACCTGTATAGGGGTAGTAAAAAGAATCTGTGGATAGGGACGGATGGGGGTGGATTGACCCGGATGAGTAAAGGGGTATTGAGCACGCTCCCTGTTGGTGGAGACGGACAGGCCAGCGGCCGTGTCTATTCCATATACGAGGACAGGGAAGGCAGCATGTGGGTGGGAACTGTAAACGGCGGGCTGCATCAATTAAGAGACGGCAAATTCACCATTTACACTACCCGGGAGGGATTGGTCCATGATTATATCCATTGTATCCATGAAAGTCGCACCGGCGGGCTCTGGATTGGAACAGATGGCGGTTTAAGCCGGTTGAAAAAAGGAACGGCAGCCACTGAATTGACCACCGGGACCGGACTTTTAGAAAACAGGGTTAAGTGCCTCTTCGATGATCCTGGCGGATGCCTCTGGATCGGCACCTGGGGCGGCCTGCACAAGTTTAAAGATGGAAAACTGATCCACCTCACCACAAAAGATGGGATATCCGATAACAGGATAACGTGTATACTTGGAGATAGACAGGGAAATACCTGGATTGGCACTGAAAATGGCCTGAACCGGTTCAATAACACCAGCGGTAAAATTACTGTTTTTACTACAAAGGAGGGACTCTTGAGTAACGCGATTAGATTTCTTTTCGAGGACAGCGGGGGGAACCTCTGGATCGGTACGAATACCGGTTTAAATTGTTTAAAAAACGGCGTTATCACCGTTAATAACCTGGCAGCCGGGTTCGAGGACAGCCAGTT
>CP070627.1:5979815-5984239 GCA_020355945.1 Candidatus Aminicenantota bacterium
AAAAGTTTTTGTGGGGGTCCAGGGGGCAGTTTTTTCAAAAAGCGCCCCCTGGCCGTCGGAGACATTAAATGAAAAGCTGGCTGCGGCACCATCGCGGCGCGGCTCTGCCACTCCGCACATGCGCTTGCCATCAAAAAGCAGCAAGTGAAGTCCACCAAAGGTAAACCCCCAGGGATCCTGAGGTTCCAGGTGAAACCCTTGCTGTTCCAGTGCTTGAAGAGCTTTGCCGGAGAAACGCTCCGCCTCTATAAGAACATCTTTTTCCGGGGTGCAGTGGAGACGAGGACCAGCCACAGCTTGAAACGGGGACTGACTCCCCAACCTGACCAAAACCTGGAAAATCCCGGAGGCCAACCGCTCCGAACCCGTAGAACCCACTGCAATACACGGAATACCTCCCTGCATCACAATCGTAGGCGTGGCATTGGAACGGGCTACCGCCCCGGGACGCAGAAAATGAGGATGCCTCTTATTTTTTATTTTAAAAGCTTTCATGTAACCATTGTAAATAAACCCCAGGTCCCTGGCACCTACTTTGGCACCAAAACTGCGCTCAATCGACTGGGTCATGGATACCATGTTCCCGTGAGAATCCATGGTGCAAAGATGAGTGGTTTCACCACTTCCGTAAAGTTGCTCCCTGATTTCCCGTGCCACCTTGATGGCATGTTCACTGCCAGCCAGGTCCGGTGCATCTTTAGCAGATGAATACCTTTTACGCTCAAGACGGGCCCGGTGGATGATAGATGCAAAAAGAACCGCTGCTTCAGGGGAATCAGGATCAAAATTCCCCGGAGCCAGTTGGAGAAAAAGCTGCAGCATCTGGAGCAGCGCAGCTCCCCCTCCCGGGGGCGGCAATGTATGCACCACCCATTCTCCCACTTGCCGACTGAGGGGCTCTCTTTCAGTAGGCCAGGGGATATCAGCAAGGTCTGCTTCACAAATAAAACCACCATGTTTTGCCATATCCGCTGCAATGCGTTTCCCAATCTCCCCGGTATAGAAATCAACGAAACCGCATTGGGCCAGGCGCCGCAGTGTACGGGCCAGGACCGGCTGCCGCAAAATAGCACCCGGGGATAAAGGAGTACCACCAGGACCAAGAAACAAATGGCCAATGTTCCCCGTTTTAATGGCTTTAATGTATTCCCGGAAGATGCGATACTGTAACGGAGAGATAGGAAAGCCGGTTTCAGCCAGCCGGACAGCCGGTTCCAACACCTGTCCCGGGGTTAAGGTTCCATAATTTCGCAGTGCATAATCCAGCACTGCCGCATTCGTGGGAACAGCAACTGCTTTGTAACCCATTTTGCGATGGGCTGCAGCAACCGCTTCAGGGATGGCCCGAATCGGGGCACGACAGGGGCCATCCAAAACAAAAACTCTTCCGGAGGAAGCCTGATAGATCATCATCATGGCCATTCCCCCTAACCCCGAACCCGCTGACTCCACCACACCCAGGGCCAGAGAAGTGGCAACCGCCGCATCTACAGCATTTCCACCTTTTGATAAGATTTCTACCCCGGCTGCCGCAGCCCGATAATGGGCACAAACCACCATGCCTTTATCCGAAACCGCCGACCATAACGATGCAGCATCCCGCTTATCCTCACGGTCCAACATCCGTTCATCCGATAACCACTCACGCCACTGGATCATTTTTGCCTCCGGCCACCAGGGGGGGCGCTTTTTGAAAAAACTGCCCCCCCTAACCCCCCTGCAAAAACTTTTGATTGTTATTCTAGTGGAAACAATGACCGCTGCTCACCATTGCCATCTTCTGTATCATCCTTTTTTGCCCTGATAACACTTTCATCAACAGCTATCTCTTCTTCTTGAGGTTCTTCCTCGACAATAGGCTCTATCGGTGTAACACTTTCAACTTTCGTAGTAGTCAACCGCTTACCCCGCGCTTTGTAACCCTTTACCGCAATAACATCCACTAAATCCACTACCTCTTCAACACCCTTTTTACGCCCACCATAAGCAATTTTTACCTGCGGATGCCGATGAGAAGAAATCGTCACCAACCGGGAATCCGGATGATCACCTACAAAACGCACCAACTTTTCAGTAGGCTCGATCTGGAACCGCTTCACATAATAAAACTGCTGCTCACCTTCATAATATACGGCAGAATATATTTTCTCCGGGTCATATTTTTCAATCAACACCACACCCGGTTCAAAATAAGTGGAAAGATCATACGTATGAATCTTAAACGTACCGGATTGAGTAATCGCCACAATTTTATCATCACCGGAAAATTCACCCAGGTAGATGCCCCGTTCATCAGCATTTAGCCGCTGAACAGCAGTATCAAACCAGATATCCCTGCCTCCCAGCGTGGAAACACCACTCTCTTTTAATACCACCCGGAACACCGCATGTTTAGTAAGAATATTCCCCATAGAACTCCGGCCTTTGATAACCAAACTACTGAAATCAAATTCAAATTGAGGTTTTCTCATCCGCGGTTTGGGTTTATGAATGATTCTTACGGTTTCAGCCTCACCATTGGGGTTGGCAGTAAAATAAAGCACCCGCGAACCAAAGGTGCCTTTGGTCAAATTATACTCCCTGTCCCGCGTAACACCAGTAACCGCAAAACGCTTGCCCATGGCAGGACCAAGTTTTCCATCCTGGTAAATCACGTTATAAATGGTGCGCTCATCATTCTTCTTGAAAATGCCTACATAAATAATATCCTTGCCCACAAAGGCTTTTTCCGATACTTTGGTCACCAGGTACCGACCATCCCTGAGAAACACAATGATATCATCAATATCAGAACACTCACACACATACTCGTCTTTCTTTAACCCGGTTCCCACAAAACCTTCTTTCCAGTTAACATAAAGCTTTTCATTGGCAACTACTACTTTAGTGGCTTCAATCACATCAAAATTGCGGAGCTCAGTCTTCCGTTCCCTGCTTTTGCCGTACTTTTCCTTGATTCGTTCATAATAGTTAACAGCATACTCGATAATGTGTGCCAGGTGATAAGCGATCTCTTTGAGTTCCTCTTCAATGGCTTTGATATGCTCATCAGCCTTAAAAGCATCGTATTTGGAAATCCGCTTGATTTTGATTTCTGTCAGACGGACAATGTCATCATAAGTGACTTTACGGCGTAAGTATTTTTTAAAGGGGTCCAATCCTCTATCAATCGTCTCAATAATGGATTCCCAGGTTTCACAATCTTCAATATCATTGTAAATCCTATTTTCTATAAAGATTTTTTCCAGCGATGATAAATGCCAATCCTCTTCCAACTCTTTTTTACGGATTTGCAACTCAAGGGTAAGTAAATCAACAGTATTGCCCACGGAAATCTTCAATATTTCAGAGACCCCTGCAAATCGCGGCTTGCCGTTTTCAATCACACAACTGTTGGGAGATATGGGGAATTCACAATCAGTAAAGGCATATAACCCATCAATGGCCTGGTCAGGAGATACACCAGGAGGCAAATGCACAAGAATTTCCACGTTTTCTGCGGTGTTGTCATCGATTTTTTTTATTTTTATTTTGCCTTTATCATTGGCACTGATAATGGAATCAATAAGGCTGGAAGTGGTTTTTCCAAAAGGGATTTCAGTGATGACTAATGTTTTTTTGTCTAATTTTTTAATCCTGGCCCGAACCCTGACTTTCCCCCCCTGCAGGCCGTCATTGTACCTGGAACAGTCAGCCATTCCCCCGGTAGGAAAATCCGGCAAAAGTTCAAAAGACCCTCCCTTAAGATGAGCAATGCAGGCATCGATTAATTCGTTAAAATTGTGGGGCAAAATTTTAGAAGCCAGTCCCACGGCAATGCCTTCTACCCCCTGGGCCAATAATAAAGGAAATTTTACCGGCAATTGCACCGGTTCTTTGTTCCTACCATCATAAGAGAGCTTCCATTCAGTGGTTTTAGGGTTAAAAACTACTTCCAGGGCAAATTTAGACAATCGCGCTTCAATGTACCGGGGAGCAGCCGCACTGTCCCCGGTTAAAATATTCCCCCAATTTCCCTGGGTGTCAATCAATAACTCCTTCTGCCCTAACGCCACCAGGGCATCGCCTATCGATGCATCACCATGGGGATGATACTGCATGGTAAACCCGATGATATTGGCTACCTTATTGTACCTGCCATCCTCTAACCGCTTCATGGCATGCAAAATCCGCCGCTGAACCGGCTTTAATCCATCATTTACATAAGGAACCGCCCGCTCTAATATCACATAAGACGCATAATCCAAAAACCAGGTCTCATATAACCCGGAAATAGGCTTTACATGAAGAAGCTCCTCCCCCGTTAACAACTGGTCCCCATTTTCCGGTTGATAATACTCGTCTTCTACGACAGAAAGCCCATTTCCGTTATCGTCATTATTTCCAGTGTTCATTTTTTCTTGCCTCCGGCGGGCCCGCGGCGC
>CP070627.1:5984339-5988440 GCA_020355945.1 Candidatus Aminicenantota bacterium
AACTCCCCTCTTGAGAGGGGTGCCCCGGAGGGGCGGGGTGTGTGAATTTCTATCCTCCCTTTTGCAAAATCTCCTCATACATTTGAACAAAGGCCTTGTCTGCAAAGACATCATTATGGAATAAAAGAGTAACCGGGGTGTTGAAAGTTTTGGCATTGTCAATAATGCGGGAAAGATTGTGCTCAAAAAGGGATTGACCTTTGTATCCACCACAGTAGAAATTTCGCAGTTCCATAAAAATCAATGGTTGTTCTTTGAGTTTTAATTTTTTACGGGTCAATATGTTGAATACACTATACTTGTGACCCGTACCACAGCGAAATCCTTCACGATCGGAATAACCGCAAGTAGAATCGATTTCCATGTTTTGATTGTCCCACAACTGCCAGGTATGAGGCACCTGGAACCGCAAATAATGTTGTCTGCCAATAGTAACACTGCATGCGCAGGCATTTTCCAACCGCTTCTTCTGGGCTTCCCATAACTCCTCGTTATTGTAGGTGGTGTAACCGGGATGAAATCCGATAATATGGGCTCTTGCTTTTATTTTTTCAAAGATTGCCAATGCCCGCGCATGACCGGGGGGATATGGAGAATGGTTATCCTCAGGAGCCTTAGAAAGACCACCGCTCATAAAATAAAAATGGGATTTGAGATTCAAGGATTCTGACAGGTTCATGAGCCAATCATAAGTATCAAACGGGTCTTTTATCTTGCCGCGCCGGATTTTCCTGTATTCGTTGATCCGGGAAAAAGCAGTGCGGATTTGTTTTCGTTTGATGGTATCCCCGGCAAAAGTATGCAGCACCTGATACCAACCCAACCATTTCAACAACGCATCCACATCGTGAGTTAATACAAATGTAAAAGACTGTTCCTGTCTCTGCTGCTGACACCCCAGGTAACACAACATCTGCCACAGCATCTCCACATACTCATTCACCACCGGCCGGTCCAGGAACCCATGTTTAAACGCTAATGAAGCAGTGGCTGGAAACCGTTGATGAGTGTCACGGGTTGGTATCACATACTCTTCCCACCGGCTGAGCATAAAAAATACCGACGCAAAAACATCAATCCCACATACAATCCGATTATTAGTGATTTCCAGTTGTTCTGTCCCATAAATCATGGGGATGTCTTTTGCTTTTACAAATCGGTTTTTAAGCAATCGTACACTCCGGGGAATATTGGCTGCTTTTAAATAGCTGGTCCTGGTGGGGAGCGAGGAAAAGAAATGGTCCCTGATGATGAGTTTCTTGCCGTTTTCCAGGTGAATTTCGTAATCCTGCTGGGGTTTGAGTTCAATTCGATAGTCTAAGCCCAACATTTCACCCATTAAAATATCAATGGTGTACCGGCGTTCAGGAGAAAAATGTCCAGGAATATTAATTAAAATCATCGTATCTCACGTAAAAAATTTTTCAACTTTAAAACCCTGGAATTGACTTTTGATACCTGGAAATAGGGTTTTTGTTTGGCTCCGAAAGAGCTAAAAAAGCGTTCTATAGGTTGAATCATACTGCCTTCAAAGTCAAATTTTTTAGTAACCCGGCTGGCAAATTGAATCGCCTCCCACATGAGCAAGCTGGTGGCACCGCTGGTTCGCAGTCGCGGGTCACCTCCGCCAGCTAAGTAATAAGCACTTACCGAATCCCATACCATATACACGGATGCATGCACCTGCCCGCTGCTGTCTACTGCAAAAAAGACCCTTCGACATTGATGTTGTTCACAGGCTTCATCCACCCGCTGCATCAATTCCAGGGAAAGTGAAGGAGTCAAATCCTGCCGGGCATAGGTTTTACAGGCCATATGATAAAATTTCTCGATATCATTGTCCACCTTCACTGTGACCTGTTTTTCCGCTTTGCGGATTTCCTGGCGAATATTACCCCGGAAATTTTTAAACAGGGTGTCCGGGTCTGTCAAATCTTCCAATACATAGGTGTAACCTGTGGTCTGTTCAAAGCCTTTCCAATAAAAGGGCAGCCAATTGGTGATGGAGTAATGCCAATTCTGGTAAAAGCTGTCAAATTTGGGCAACTGCAGGATCAGGGCGGCCATTACTTCTTTTTCATAAGAGAGTTGGCGGGTGTATTTTTGTCCCAAGGGGTATTTGATCCAGGGTCCCATGAACTGGGTCAGGCGGGGCATGGTCAAATAGAGGTGTCCCAGTTTTCCTTTCACCTGGTAATAGGCCAACAGGGCTTTAACACTGTTATTGCTGGCATCTGCCACTACAGCCGCATCCCACGGGCCTTCCACACATACCGCATCCAACCACCAATCCTTTAAAAAAATAGGCAGCCGCTTCTCTTGCTGACAAAATTCCCGGTAAATGTCTTTATTGGAGGTCATCATTGATAATTCTCCCAATCCCATTGGCTTACTTCTTTTTTTAATAATAAAAAGTCCCGGTCATTCATTTTTTGAGTCTCTTGAAAGTTTAGATCTGGTATCCCTGCACTCTTTCTTGATTTGACCCCGGGGCCAATGAACCGCTGGAGGGTGGCAATGGTTTCCCGGGGTCTGCGGCACAATTCTTCATAATGAACGATAACAAAATTTTCAGCAGGAAAATATCGTCGATCCTCTAAAACCTGTTTCTCTAAAAAAAAGATTTGCCGGACAACCTGTTGATGCGCTTCCAGTTTCACTAAATCGTCATAGTTCCTGGGCATAATCGACCACCACTGGTCAGGTGTTAAACCGATTTGTTGTTTGGAGAGCCAGATAGACTGCGCCGTATAAAGGGGATCCCGTTTAATAAAAATAAATCTGGCATTAGGGGCCACCTGGTGAATCAGCCCCATCCGCTGCCCGGCATTCAAATTCTTGATTAACAAAGGTTTATTATACCGGTTGATCACGGCAAAAAGGGTTTTTCGTATTTCTTCCCGTTTTTGTTCCTCCACTTCGTCTTTGCCAATATAATGCCTATCCCTGGGCAGCCAGCGATACCAGAAATCCCCGCACTCTGCCGGCCCTTTTAAGCCGCATTGATACGTATGACCCTGGAAAGATTCAAAACAGTGGTGTTGCCGTCCGGGAGCCGGAGTCCGCTCTGGATTGGCCGGTCTTCCTCCAGAATCGCCATCAGCTCGGTCAGGGACGCATGCGAGAAGTCGTCGCGGAACCAGGCCACCTCGTCGAACCCCACCGGGTCGACCGCCAGCATCTGGAAGGTGTTCTGGGTGAACAGGCTGCCCAGCGTCGCCGTACCCCGGAAGCCGACATTGACCTGCTCGATGCCCTCGACCGAGACAAAGCGGTCGACGATGGCATCCTTGCTCGAGCGGGAGTCGAAGAGTCCGGCCAGTCGTAGCTCGGCGCCGGTGACGTACTTGGCCCGCTCGTCGTAGCTGCGCTCGAGTGTGCCCAGGAAGCTGGCGGAGAACATGCCGACGCTCGCCGCCAGCATCAGCAGCAGCACCAACCTACCGTAGTGCACCGGGTTGCGAGCCATGTATCGCAGGCTGAGGACCACTGGAGCGTTGGTGGCGAACCGGCTCAGACGCGCCGCCAGAGCGATGATCAGCGGAAAGAGCCTGAGGAAGATGATGGCCGCCGCGACCATGAACAGGATGGGCGTCACAAGCACCAGTGGGTCCAGCTCCAGCCCGCCGAAGAAGCTCTGCTCCGCAAGAGAGCCCTGCTGCTGCAGCTCCCAGTAGAGCACCCCGCCGATGACGAGCAGGGCGATATCGAGGTAGTAGCGCTGCCAGAAGGGAGCGCGGGTCGGGCGGGCAGCGTGCTGGCGCTGGATGACGACGCCCATGCGGGACGCTCGCACGGCAGGTAACAGCAGGGCTAGCAGGCACACCAGCGCCGCCGCCGCGGCAAGCGCGAAGACCGTTGTTGAGAACCTGATCTCGAGGAGACCTCCGCCGGTCAGCGGAGTGAAGGGGCCGGTGGTCCCCAGCAAAGAGAAGACGGCTGCCCCCAGGAAGGGGCCGACGATGCCCCCGATGGCGGCAATCAGCAGCCCTTCAATGAAGTAGACGCCCAGAATCTGCAGCGTTGTCGCGCCTCGGCTGCGCAGCAGGGCAATCTCGCCACTCTGCCGGTCAACCACCATGTTGGCTACGGTGACCACGT
>CP070627.1:5988540-5993305 GCA_020355945.1 Candidatus Aminicenantota bacterium
TAGATAAACAATCCATCAGCAATATCATTAACTGCCAGACTTCGCATATTAAAATTTTCAAAGCCGGTTACTTTGAAAAAAGAGATGAGCTTCCCATGGATATTACCATAAAAGAGCCGGACCGGATTCGCCCCCTTTTAAAAGATGTGCCGGGGATATTGGGAACGGAGAGCCGGGTTCTTTTTGGTGCCGGTTTGATCAAGGGCATGGATGAATTACCTTGCTTAGGAGTTGCCATCGACCCGCTGGTGGACCCGGGTTTGTTTATCATCAAAGAATCGCTGGTGCAAGGTGCCTGGCTGGAACCCGACGATGCCAAAATGCTGGTGGGGAAAGGCCTGGCAAAAGATATCGGCCTGGCCGTGGGTGACCTGGTTACCGTAAGACTTATCACCTCCACCGACAAAGAACATTTTAGCTGGAATGCAGTGGACCTGGAGATTAAGGGAATTTTCGATTCCGGTAACCCCACCGTGGACAACCAACGGATCATCATTCCCCTGAAAATTGCCGGGGAAAGCTTAAGCCTGAACTCCCAGGTCACGGAAATTGTGGTCCGTTTGAACTCGGACGACGATAAGACAATTGCAACTGCGCAAACCAGGTTAAAAGAGATTCTAAAAACCCAGGAAGACCCTTTTGAAGTGGTGACCTGGAAAGACCTGGCCGGTATGTTTTTGACCATTAGCAAAATGAAAACCCGGAACAGCGGAATGATCATCTTCATCATGCTGCTAATTGCCTCCATGGGGATCATCAACACCATGCTGATGTCAGTCATGGAGCGAACCCGGGAAATCGGTATGTTCGCGGCAATGGGTATGAAAAAATCGGAAATCATGACACTCTTCATATTCGAAGGGGGATTCATTGGTGCTGTCGGCGCCCTCCTGGGCTGCCTCCTGGGCGGATTGGTCAGTTGGTATTTTGAAGTTTACGGAATGTCTATGGTCGGCTTTGGAGACACCTATAAAAAATTAGCAGAATCCATCTACCCGGTAAAAGATGTTTATTATGCTGATTTAACCATGGATGTACTGGTAATGACATTCATATTCGGGGTGGCCATCGCCGTTCTTGCCAGTTTTTATCCCGCCAGGAAAGCGGCAAAACTAAATCCCATCGAGGCATTGAGGCACATTTAAAATGAAGAATAGAACTCTCTGTGACCTCTGTGTCCTCTGTGGCTAAAAGTTAAGGAGAATAAAAATGTTTAGAAATATATTTAAATTTGGTTGGAGAAATCTGACCAGGAACAAAAGGAGAACCTTTTTTACTATCCTGGCCATTGCCGTGGGTGTGTTGTCGCTGGTATTTACCAGGAGCTACATTAAAGGTATTATCAATACTGCCAATGAGGCAATGATAAAGACCGAGATCGGTCACGTCAAGATCGCTCATAAAGAATATTTGCGGTTAGATCGCATCATGCCCAAAGAGTACCTGGTCAGGGATTTAAGCTCTTTAAGAATCGGGGTAGAGGCGATTCCCGGACTTGTATCCATGAATGAGCGGATCAAATTTCATGTCCTGTTGAGTCATGGCGATATTAATGAACCCGCTGTTGCCGTCGGATTTGATCCTATTCGGGAAGACAAGAATATGGAGCTTTCCAAAGTCATTGTTGAGGGCAGTTATTTTGGAAATTCCCACCAGGGGTTAGAACTGATAATAGGAAAAAAACTGGCGGAAAAAATGAAAGTAACGGTTGATGATGAACTGCTCCTGGTCACCACCGACGTCAATTACTCCACTTATGCTCTTCCTTTCAAAGTAATAGGTATTTTTGATACCGGTTTTGCTGCCATGGATAAACACCTGCTGTATATTCCCTTGCCAAAGGCGCAGGAGATGCTGGACTGCGGCGACGCGGCCCATGAAGTCCTGGTCTTTATAAAGGACCCGGCCAAATCATGGGAAACCTGTGAAAAAATTGAAAGCCTTCTATCACAAAAAGACCCGGACCGCGCCATCCAGGTTATCCCCTGGCAAAAAGATGATTTAATTGAAACGCTTCCTGTTATGGCAGGTGTCTGGAAAGTCATTATCGGGATCATCATGTTCATTGTAGCACTGGTGATTTTAAATACCATGCTGATGGCTGTGATGGAACGGTACCATGAAATCGGGGTCATTAAAGCCCTTGGATTTAAAAACCGGGAAGTATTTGGAATGATCCTGGTGGAAGCCTTCTACCTGGGCTGTATCGGCGCCGTCATCGGCGGCATATTGGGTGGAACACTGTCTGCCCTGGTAGAAAAAACCGGGATTGATATGAACCAAATGACCGGGGGTATGTTTGAAAAAATAGATATCCCGGTGCCCTTTTTCGGCAGGATTATTTATCCTGACTTCACTCTTGCCATTCTCATCGGTTCAATGGTTTTCGGTATCATAGTGGCCTTGATTGCCGTACTCTACCCGGCGTTTAAATCCTCGAAAATGCTCCCGGTAGAGGCGTTCCGCTCGGAATTAAAAGTGTAAAAATAGGAGATTAAAATGAAGAAAGTATGTTTATTTTTGGTTATGATTTATATGGCAGTGGGCAGTGGTATTGTGATTCACTCGAGGATGATGAAATCAAACAAAAGTTTTTGCGGGGTCCAGGGGCGGTTTTTTCAAAAAGAGCCCCTGGCCGCCGGAGGCATAAAGGAAGAACCAACGGCCTTTGACATACTGGATAAGATCGATCAAAACATGGTTTTTGAAACTGCTTATGCTGAGATCGACATGATTATTACCATCAAGAACCGGGTGATTACTAAAGAGATGGTCAGTTACTCCAAAGGCAATGAAAAATCTTATATCGAGTTTTTAAGTCCGCCCCGGGATAAAGGCACCAAGATGTTGAAAATCGTAGACGTGGTAAAAATTTATTATCCTTCGGCAGAGCGGGTGATGCGTTTATCCGGGCACATGCTGCGCCGCAGTATGATGGGCTCTGATTTTTCCTATGAAGATATGACCGAAAGGTCAAAAAAATTGAAGGAAGAGTACTCGGGTGAACTGAAAGGTGAGGAAACCATAAATGGCAGAACATGTTATGTGCTGGTGTTGACCTCGAAAATTGACAAGCAAACCTACTTTACCCGCAAAGCCTGGGTAGATAAAGAGCGCTTTCTTGGGCTAAAAGAAGAACTCTATGCCAAGAGTGGGAAATTACTGAAAGTTATGACAGCGGAGGGGATTCAAACCTTCAAGAACCGGTATTACCCCACTAAGATAATCCTGGAAGACAAGCTGAGGAAGAATTCCAAAACCGAGATGGTGATTAAAGAGATCGATTTTGATATTCCCATCCCGGATGAGACCTTTAGTGAACGCCGATTAATGAAAAAGTAATATAACCATTGTGTTCATATATTCGTATCCGGGCATTGTCCACCAATTCGACAGAGGAAATTTTATCACAAAAAAAATTTTTTAAACCTCATTGGGGCGGATGTGCCACTAAGATTTCTACACCTTTTTCTGCCGGTAATATCGCTGCGCCGCCTAAAACATCTACGTAAGATAAAAAGCCTGTTGGGGCACCGGGACCAAAATCAAGATATCGGATAGGTAAACGAGTTAAATTGGTAACGATTATACCATGATGCGGATGTCTAAGATGAATTTCTGCCATGGCATCCAAACCTTTTTGTTTACGAAAATTTTCAAGTGTTCCCAATGACCTCAAAATATAATCATTTTTTACTTTTCTTATCGATTTTCTGACTAAAATTGCCAGGTCTCTTATTGATGTCTCTAAAAGACCATTTAGATTAATGGAAGCAGTGGCAAAACTAAGGGCACAACCAAAATAATTTCTCGGCAAACCTTTTAGTGCTCTTCGCAGGTCAAATGGGCAGGTGACATAAGTTTTTTGATTTTTATTTTCTTTACTCCACCTGGGAATATATTTTTGCCAGAGAAGAGCAGTAATGATATCATTTTCTGTCAGCGATATTCCTGGCTCATTTTTTGTATCCTCTAAAATGGACTTGATGGTATCTTTTGAAATTAAAAAACGTTCTATATGCACTGGCTCATTTTTTAATTTACAGCGCTTACCTTCGTGAAAAAGTCCGCAGTTGGTATAAATGTCATTAGATGTGATTTTTTTTTCTCTTTTATTAAAATCAGGCAATAAAACATCCCGCACCAGGCTGGGTTTAATTATTGATTCACCTGTACATATCCTGGCCCAACCGGAGAAAAAATGAAAATAACTAAAACCATCAACCAATGCGTGTGACACACTAACAGCTAAAATAGAGCCTCCTGGAGTTTGGGTCAATGTTATTTTTGTTAAGGGCTTTCCTTCAATGGAATTCACAGGTACTATAAATTTCTCAATGCTCCCGGCTTCTTCAAAGGCTGAGTCTGATTCAACGACATCAAAAGTTAATCCGTCTTCTGAGATATGATACTCATAATCAGTGTTGGAAATTTTGATTAATTTACTACGTAGTATAGGAAAATATTTAAGGGTCTCATCCAGGCTTTTTTCTAATAAACCAGGATCAAGTATCTTATCATAAGAAAAAGCAAAGGTTATCGGTTGAGACCCGACACCTGTAAAAATATATTCAACCGGGCTAAGCGGAAAGGCATTCATAGGCATTACCTCCTGGGCTGCTTTCTGCACAAGCAGCAAATACTGTAGGATTGCCTAACAATTATTATACGAAATTCCTGTTGGTTAAGCAACTCTTAATATTAAGAAACAGCAATTATAATTTTAGCCACGAAGTTACAGTGAAGCATGAAGGGACACAAAGAA
>CP070627.1:5993405-6010507 GCA_020355945.1 Candidatus Aminicenantota bacterium
TTTCAAAAGGGTTCCTGGCCGCCGGAGGCAAAAGTGCCGGTGAATTTAGGATGTTCCGGGGCTTTGAAATTTTTCTTAAAATGACATATAATTATTATATGGACAAAGATAAAACAAAAACAAAAGATAAAACAGGATTAATCAGCCCGGATGTCACCAAAAGATTAGACGAGGATATAACCGCTTCAAACCAACCCACAGTAGAAAGTGAAAAATATGATACCGGCCAGACTATCCGCATGAAGGACGATTCCACCGCTGATAAAACATCTTTTTTGTTCGATAAAAGTGATATCCAGAAAAAATTGCAAGATGAACTGGCAGAAGTACCGGAAATTTCCCCGGAGGAAATGAACTCGGAGTATCTTTCCCGGCTAATTTCAAAACCCTTCGCCCATAAGACAGAAGAAGAACGGTTAAAAATTAACCGGAATTTTCTAAGAGATGCCGAACCCCTTACCCTGGACCGATTGAAAGAAGATATAAACAAGGCCCCGGAGGAATTATGCACGGGATTTTCCAGCCTGGACCAGTGGGTCTCTATCCCCAATCGAAAGTTAACCTTAATTGCCAGCAGGCCAGGCCATGGTAAAACCGTATTTATGTTAAACATGTTTTTAAATATGTGTCGAAAATACCCTGGACAGCATTTTTTATATTACACTTATGGAGAGTTCAGGCAGGATGTGGAAATAAAACTCATCAATATTTGCGGTGAAAAACCCTTTTCTTCTCCAGGAATAGAAGGTGCAACCACCAACTTTAAACGCTGGCAATACGAACTCAAACACCAGGATATCGATACCCTTAAAGTCAGAGCTGAAAAAGAGCCCGAATATAAAGGATTAAAGAATTTCTTAGCGATTTCTTCCCGGGCTCATGTGATCGATGCCAATTATAACATTGTTGATTTGCTTGACTCTGTCCAGGCCTTTAATAATACGTTACCCATCGGAGCCGTATTTATTGATTATTTGCAAGCCCTGCGACCGGAAAAAGGACACCTGGCACTGACACGTCAGCAGCAAGTACAGGAGATTTCAGACCGGTTAATCCAATTGGGCAGTGAAACCAATTTTCCATTGATTTTAGGAGCACAATTTGCCCTGGGAGAAAAAAGCATACCGGAATATGACGGCTTATCCCTGGAATACTTAAAGGATATAACAGACCCGGAACATGTAGCCAGCCTCATTATCGGCCTGCAAAACTATTCGAAATCAATATTTATTGGCTCAAATATCAATGACCATTTTAAATCACGATTCTATAATTACCCCCTTAAAAAGGCCGAAAAAATGCCGGAATCCTTTAAAGACAAACACCCCAATACGGTTATCCTGGCTAAAGTCCTGGTAAATAGGAGAGGACCCCAACCTGAGGTGGAATTAATGTTCAATAAATGGTTGATGAAGATCAGCGATTTAAAAAAGGAAAATATACCCACAGATAAAGATGAGAAGATTAGCTAATTGTTAATTGTCAATTGTCAATTTCTCATTTTCAGAAACAGCTTTGATCCCCGGGGTAGGTCGGTGAAGTCACTGATTTGGTCGCCGGTGAGGAGTCCTTTCCTGGGTATAAAGTAGACGGTTTCAGGATGGTTGTGGGCTTTCCCGGCAATACCCCAGGGTGTCTTTCCTTTTACGTTTTGGATGGTAAAGGGTCCATTATAACCGATGATCATGCGGGTTCCATCCGGCAGGGAGTCCCAATCGGAAATGCGGTTTCCCGGAGTAAGGCGTCCACCGGGGAGTAGGTAAAACGTGGAAGCCCGGGAATAATCCGGGCCGGCAAAGCTCCAGGCAGTATAATCATTGGTGACCAAAAGGATGGGCCCTTTTTTCTTTTCCAGGTCAAGCGGTTGATTCAGCAGTACCCGCGTCCCCTCCGGGATACGGTTCCACCCGATACGTTTACCTATTTGGTCTCCCCTGATGGCCCGATTCCCCGGCAGTATATACAGGGTAGTGGTATCGTCAAAATCCTCCCCGGCTATGTTCCAGGCAGTATTGTACCGGCTGATAACATTGGTGAGATTTTTTACTGCCGGTATTTTTTCCGGGGAAGTTGTTTCCATGATGCCGGGCTCTTCTTCTTTTTCAGATGAAGCCGCAGCCATGATTTTTTTTTGTTTGGCATGCTGGTAAAACATTGCATAAATATGGCGATCCCTGGCCAGGCGGCCGGCTTTGACATCCGGGTCAACATCCCAGGCATCTTTCAGTCCTGCTTTTTCTCGCTCGAAATTGAGGGCACACCGCTTCCGCCCCCGGTGCGGTCTCTTGAACCACGAATTGGGCTTCCCATAAGAAACCTGGCTGTGGGCCAGGACATTTTTATCCGGGATACGGTACAGACGCTGGAGTATTTCCAGCAGTCGCGAGAGAGATTGATATTGATAGGGGGTAATGGTGCCGTAATGATACCCCACCAGTTCAATTCCCAGTGAATGGGAACTGATATCCTCCAGGCCGTTCCACATGCTGAGACCGGCATGATCCGCACGATAGCGGTGATGCAGGATGCGGTAAACCTGCCCGTCCCTGGCAAGGCAATAATTGGTATGACCGCCAATGGTGCGGTATCTCCCTACATGCTTTCCCCCGGATAATGTCCTCAGTGTACTGGAAAGACCGGCTTCTGAGGTGTGAACGATAATATATCGGGTACTCAAACGGGAAACCTTTTTAAACTTTTTATTTAAGTGCCTCTGGTAATCAATGATAAAGGGTTTTTTTCGTTTTACTTTTTTTGCCGGTGCGGCTTCTATCCCCTTCACCGCCGCCACTACTATCACCACCGCTAACACCAAACCAAACCATTTATTCGGAAGAATCTTCATTCAACTCCTTAATACACAAAAAAGATGATTGATTTTTATGCCTTTGCCTTACTTTTTATCATGGAGTGGTAGGATAGAAAGGCCATGTACAAATAGCCAAA
This sequence comes from Candidatus Aminicenantota bacterium, assembly GCA_020355945.1. The sequence goes on from CP070627.1 coordinate 5,996,352, forward strand.
CTGGAATAATAGGAGAAAGGGTAAGGCACCCCATATACCTTCAAGAATGGTTATGGCCACCACAACGGTATAGTAAATTCCCAATATCAGTTCCACCAGGGAGATAAAATGGTTTCTCCGCCCTTTATATTTTTTCTTATGCCACTTTTCTCTTTTTCTTTCATTTTGTATGCCAAATTTCGGTGTCCTGACAAACTCGGTTTGTTTTTTGGAGAATGCTTCCAGCACGGCCACGGAATTATTGACCGAAAGCCCAATACCCATGCTCATTAGCGCAGGTAGATATTTTATTTTTGACTTCCAGTTGGGATACAGGTTTTTTTGCGAGAAGATATAAAAAAAAGACATGGAAGCGGTGGTCACCAGGATTATCGGGATATCAATGGCAAACCATTGTTCCAATCCCAATTCAATTCTTAACATCATCACCGGGAAAACCGATATAGCAAAGGGGATCATAATAAGGTAATTGAAATTGGACAACAGGTGTATCAGGGATTCGCTTTTTATTTTCATGGGTAATTTTGCTTTGAGGATACTGCCTACCAGTTTTTTGGCGGTTTGAATAGACCCTTTGGTCCATCGGTGCTGCTGTACCTTGAAGGCAATGATATCCACCGGGAGTTCTGCGGGGGCGACATATTGAGGTAAATAGATAAATTTCCATCCTTTAAGTTGTGCCCGGTAGCTCAGGTCCAGGTCTTCGGTTAAGGTGTCGTGATGCCAGCCGCCAGCATCTATGATAGCGGCTTTTCGCCATATCCCGGCAGTGCCGTTGAAATTAAAGAACCGCCCGGTCTGGTTCCGGGCCGTATGTTCGATGACAAAATGACCGTCCAGGAAGATCGATTGAATCTTAGTGATTAATGAAAATTTTTCATTGATGTGCCCCCACCTGGCTTGAACCATGGCGATTTTGGCATCGGTAAAATAGTGAATGGTGTTGTTGAGAAAGCCGGGCTGGGGGATAAAATCAGCATCAAATATAGCAATATACTCTCCCCTGGCAATTTGCATTCCTTCTTCCAGGGCACCGGCTTTAAACCCCCGCCGGTTGGTGCGATGAATTAATTGGATATCATACCCCTTTTCTTTGTAATAATCCACCCTCTCCCTGGCAATTTCCGTGGTCTCATCCGTAGAATCATCCAGCACCTGGATTTCCAGCCGGTCTTTAGGGTAATCTATTTGAGTGGTATGATCGATTAACCGTTTTACCACGTACATCTCGTTATAGACAGGCAATTGGATAGTAACCCGGGGTAGAGTTTCAAATTCTTTTTCCGGCTTTTGGGTGGTTTTCTTGTTTTTTAGATAGAGATAGAGAAGAAAATATCGATGGACACCGTAAATCGCTAAGGTGCCCAGCATCAGGAAATATACTATCAACACTGCTTCATTCATTATACTCAAGCCTTGGCGCGTTTACACCTTCACACCTTTGCGTCCGATTTCCTGTATATTGTTGACGTATTTAACATTAGAGAGAATTTTATACCATCATTAGGGAAATGTCAATAACTTAACGATTTCCATGTGTATTTTTTTGAATTTCTTTGGCGGCCACTTCTTATGTTCCCCATGCATGGGGTTATTGCAATCCTTGCTGCCATTGAGATTTATCGCATTGGGGCAGTTCATCCGGGTTGGTTTTATAAAATACGTTATTCACGTCTTTTTTAGGCAGGGAACCGAAATAGAGAACATCCATGGGACAATGGACCACACAGGCGGAACAGCGCACACATTCCACATCGTTCATGGGAATGCCTTTGTTGGCATAGTTCATGACATCGATGCCCATGTGGCAGACTTTGGTGCAAATATTGCAAGAGATGCATTTTTTCTTATCCGAAAAAATCCGGTAGCGGGAAAAGCGAGTATAAATATGCATCAGCGCCGCCAGGGGACAGAAAAACCGACACCATACCCTGCCGCTCATAAAGAAATAAACGCCCACACCCAGGACCCCGGCAAAAATGACATCCACCACAATGGAATAGATCATCCGGGAGATATCCAATAGGTAGGGTCTTGGTGTATGGATAATGGGAATGTTGACTCCTCCCAGTACAGCCAGCAATTTCAGCCCGGTAATGATTAAGGCGGCCACCAGGACCCATTGGCCGGTATTTTCCCATTTTTTAGCTTTTGGGCCGTGGGGTGCCAGGGTGCGATACTCATCGCCCAGGGTTTCGGCCAATGCACCGCAGGAACAAATCCATCCGCAGTAAGCGCCTTTGCCCCACCGGTACACGATATAATAAATAAACCCGAAGGTGAATAAGAGAGTATAAATCAACCAGAAGGCCGTAATTTTATCGGCAAACAGCCCGTAAATATTCAATGGCCAGGCCAGGACCAGGCGATAGGCATGGCCAAAATCACCACCCGGGAATACTTGCGTCAATAAAAATCCATTCTCACCACCTAATAAATTCCACTGTTTCAAAAGAGGCAGTATGATTTCCGGCAGCAGAAACAATGGAAATACCTGGATCAGGATCAGGGTCCAGGTTTGTCGTTTAATGTAGACGGTGGGGTTCACATGCATCCGTCTCAGGCCAAAGATGAAGATGGTAAGCGAATATAAAAAGGTATACCAGAAACCCGGGTATTTGCCCAGGAACTTCAACCCAAAATAGGTGGAGCTAAAATAAACAAAGCAAAAGAAAATGGCAACCACTATAAAGTAGGTATATTTAAAGCTTTTCCAGGCAGTGGCGGTATAATTTTTAATGGATTTAAAAAAATGAACCAATACAATGATCCCTGAAATCACAAAAGCAATAAAACACAAGTACCCCACAATGCCATACAGGGAAGAGGTCCAATTCCATTTGCCTGCTTGTTCAAAGAAACCGCCTTTAAAGGGATATGCCAGGAACTTTCCCCAAAATTCCGGATTCAACAATTGGCTGAACATATATCCCCATGTCACTGGTTCTCCGTTATGTGAAAGGATAGCCTGGGCACCGGATTTGCCAAAATAGATTACACCGGCAAAGGTCAGCAATGCAAAAAACATCCATTTCTCAATCCCGGAAAGGATGCCTTCGATTTTAACGTTGATTTTTTTAAAAAAATTCAATGGCAATTGTTTACCGATCATCACGAAAACCATTGAATTATCAATGGTGATTTCTTTTTTGTCTTTATCAATGAGTATTACTTTGTCCGGTGTGATTTCTTTCACATTGGTTTCCAGCATTAATTTTATTTTTCCCTGGCTGACCAGTTGGTTGATTTTTTTGATATTTCCCTCTTTGGGGCGGGAGAAGGTGGGTTTTCGATAGGAAAGGGTAACGGATTTGGCATACTCGGCCGCGGCGATGGCAATTTCCAAAGCCGAATCACCACCGCCCACTACCAGGATATCCTGGTCTTTGGCATCCTGGGGGTCGATCAACCGGTTAAACACTTTTTCCAGGTTTTCCCCGGGGACTTTCAGCATGCGGGCATTCCCGCTTTTGCCCGCGGCCAGGACCACCCGAAGGGCTTTATAGTTTTTCTTTTTAGTTTGGATTTCAAAGTAATCGTTATGTTTTACAATATGGTCTGCATTGACTTCTTCTTCGATGGGTAAGTTTTTATTTTTGATTTGCCGGTGCAATTCTTCCAGCAGGCTTTCTTTGACTCCTTCATTGATTTTCAAATCCGATACCTGTTCAACTCCTTCGGGTTCTGCATAAATAGGTTTTTCTCTGGGAAAGTTGACAATGGTATTAAAGGTTTTTGCGGCTTCTATAATTTTAAATTCATAGTTATGTTTCAATGCTTCCAGTCCGGCGGCAATGCCTGCGGGTCCGGCGCCGATGATAATAAAATCCAGGACATCTTTTTCTTTGGTTTTTCTTAACTCCTGGAATTTGGCGTCCTCCCGGAATTGGCGAATCCTTTTGGTGCCGCTTTCAGCCGCCAGTTTCAAAAGGGGAATACCGGTCAAATCTCCGATCACATAAATCCCTTTTACTGAGGTTTCGCCGGAAGCATCGATTTCCGGGTATTTTTCCACTTCACCCGTCGGGGCGTCTTTTTGCAGCCAGTTAAAGTATTTTCCAAACATTATATTACCCCTTTGGTTTTAGTTTTGGTTTTAATTCCAGGTAAAAAGAAGAATTGGTTTTTAGAATTCATGAGGTAGAATGATAGCAAAATTGGGAAAAAGTTTCAACCGCCCCATAAAACTGGGCAGGGAGGGATTCGAACCCCCGTACCCCGAAGGGAGTAGGTTTACAGCCTACTGCCTTTAACCACTCGGCCACCTGCCCAAATATCGGGGAGAGAGGATTCGAACCTCTAACTGCTGGCTTCCAAAGCCAACCGTCTACCATTGACTTACTCCCCGTCGCTGCAGGAGCGGTAGGACTCGAACCTACAATCCGGGAATCAAAGTCCCGTGTCATACCCAATTTAACGACGCTCCTATCACTGGAAATACGTGCGAATATACACCTGTTTTGTTGATTGATTATCATTGAGAACCTCCGAATTAAACGATATTGATTAGACCGTCTCTCCGGAACCCAATGGATACCTATTCGGAGATTCAGACGATTGGAGGCTATCTAATGAGTTAAAATGACTGTAGAATGATTGTTGGAATAACCGGGCTAAACAATCATTTTTAAACATCTTACATCCTGTCATTTTAAAACCTCCAAATTTAGTTGGTTTCATTGTATCATAAGATTTCTTTTTGTCAACCCCAATAAAAAGTTTTTGCGGAGAGTGGCGGGTTCAGATGCGTCACGGGGCAGTTTTTTCAAAAAGCGCCCCCCTGGTCGCCGAAGGCAAAATCTGGTATCATTATAACGGAGGAAAAAATGATTAAAACTAACATCCTTTTTTTTATAATCTCAATAACCTTTGTTTTCTTTACACTTTGCGTCTCACTTTCATGGGGTGCTGAATCGATTCGGCCGGTAAGCACTTATTCTATCGTGGCCTATGACGAAGCCAGCGGCCAGATGGGAGTCGCAGTACAGTCCCACTGGTTTTCCGTAGGGCCGATTGTTCCCTGGGCAGAATCAGGTGTTGGGGTAGTGGCTACCCAATCCTTTGTGGAAGTCTCTTACGGCCCGTTGGGTTTCGAATTGATGCGCTCAGGAAAAACCGCACAAGAAGCACTGTCCGCTCTTCTTTCCATCGATGCCAATAAACATGTCAGACAGGTGGCCATGATCGATGCCCGGGGTAGGACAGCCGTGCATACCGGTAAAAAATGCATCGCCGAAGCCGGACACCATAAAGGAAAAAACTATTCATGCCAGGCCAATATGATGGAAAAAAACACCGTATGGAAAGCCATGGCAAACGCCTATGAAACCACCCCCGGCCCTTTGGTGGACCGCTTGATGGCAGCTTTACAAGCAGCGGAAAAAGAAGGCGGCGATATCCGCGGCAGACAATCAGCCGCTGTCATAGTGGTCAATATCAAATCCTCGGGCGTCCCCTGGAAAGACCATATCTTTGACCTGCGCGTCGAAGACCATCCCCAACCCTTGAAAGAATTAAAACGACTGATCACAGTTGCTAAAGCCTATATCCATATGAACAAAGGTGATGAATACCTGACGGAAAACAACGTCAAGGCTGCACTCAAAGAGTATACCACTGCCATGAACATCTACCCGGGAAACCCGGAAATGATGTTTTGGCCGGCAGTAACCATGGCAGCCACCGGGAAAGTGGAAGAAAGCCTCCCGTTATTCAAAAAGGTCTTTTCCCTGGATAAACGCTGGGCAGAGTTGTTGAAACGTCTACCTGGAGCAGACCAATTCCCAAAAGATGAAAAACTGATGAAAAAAATCCTTTCCCAACTGGATTAATTTTTTTTGCCTCCGGCGGCCAGGGGCTCTTTTTGAAAAAACCGCCCCTGGACCCCACAAAAACTTTTGATTATTTATTTCTTTATAAAGAAAAAAGCATAAATGTGTTGATCAGGTTTGGTTACCTTGATCATGAAATATTCGTTACCTAACAGCCTTTTTCTTACTCTATACTTGAACGTACCGAATTTTCCCTTTCGAGGGATTACCAAAGCCACTTCTTCTAAAAGCAGTTGGTTCTCCTGGTCATAAACATGGAAATAGGGAATTTCTCCCTCTTCTTTTGTGATCAATTTAACCTGGTAGACCCCTTTTTTGTAATCTTTTTGTTGATGAATGAAATCCCTGGGGAAATTGATATTGCCTAAGTTGATCTCATCACTAAAGCTGGTGGTTTCCACAGTGGGAGTTTCAGGCTCTGTTTTTAAAACAGGCGGCACTTTTTCCTCTATACCAATAGGTGTTTCCGGTTCTACTTTAGCGGGTGTCTCTTTTTCCTCTATAACATCAGGGGGTTCTTCATCTTCTTCTAAAGCCTGATCCATTTCTTCTTCTTTCCGGGAATTTTTAACAAAATCGAGTAGTTCCCGGGCAGACCCATTGAATTTATCCAGGTTCACCTGGACACTAATTCCTTTTACTGTTACGTTGGCGGAGTATTGCCAGAAGGTCCAGGTTTTTCCCTCCCACGCGCCCCACATTTTAGGAGCCGCAGAAACCGTGTCATACTCTGCCGCCACCAGGGCATAGCGGCTGAATCTTCTATCTGTCAGGTAATCCCTGGCAAAATCAGGACTGGCAAAAATGATTGGTTTCGCTCCCAGTTCTTTTTCTACCTCTTCCAACCAGATAAACACCCTGGTGATAAAGTTTTCGTAGGCCACTTCATCCACTTCGTCAAATTTACCGGATTCCAGGTCCAGCCACGGCGGAAGATCGTTTTCTTTCAGTTTTTTTACGGTCTTAATGAATAACTTTACCTGGGCTTTGGCATCTCGCTTTGCATTAAAAGAATGATAGGGCCCCCGTAAAATACCTGCCCGTTTGGCACCTGGCCAATTTTTTTTAAAATAAGGGTCCACATGATCAGTGCCCCCAGTAGCCCTGACAAAAACAAAAGAGATTTTCGGTTCATTTTGTTTGACCTGGTCCCAATCGATTTTCCCCTGGAATTGCGAGACATCTATCCCGAACAATTGGGCATCCTCTTGAGGTGAAGTAAGCGAAAAAGGCAATGTGTCTTGCTGCCCGGTAATAGAAAGCGAAAGCGGACAAACAATTAAAATAAATGCCAATAACTTTAATTTTTCCAACATCCGTTCACCTCCATAATTTAACATTCCTATATTTTAATGCAATTGGCCAAAAAAAGAAAGAGAAAGGTAAAAAATTATTAAATTTTAAACCTGCCTCCTGCATCTGTCACACACCGTCCCAGCTCTCAGGTAGAATCTTTATGGTAATGTTCTTCCCGGTTAGCCTTCCACTTTTCTCTCCGGAGATGAAAATAAATTGATATTCCCCAATGAACCCGGGACCCGGCTGCCAGTAAAACACACCCCTTTCCCGGTCCAGGGTAGAACCGATAGGTAATTGTCTTAATTGGCGGTTTACTAGCTGGTAACCTGTCCACTGCCGCAAGGGGGCAAGATGAATTTCTAAACGTTCTAATTCTTTGATTTCTATGGTAATGTTTTGGTCTTCGTTGGGATAATCATCCTGCAAATTTTCAGGCATACAAGGGGGCAAGCCCCCTTGTCCCCTTTTACTGGTCTTGTTACTGCTGACAGTATTCCGGATCGTAAAATATCGGCTGCCGATGCCGTCGGTATTTCCGGCATCATCCGCGGCGGTCCATTGGATGGTATGCACGCCATTCTCATATTGGGTGGTATCCAGGCTAAAATACCCCCCCGCACCATTACTATTGGTACAACCGGGAAATAAATCGGCAATATCTCCCCGGTAAATATTATAAACCGGGTGCCCCACATTAACGCCGTCTATATATACGTTTATTGTAGACCCATCCGTAGGTATTGAGTTGGGCTGCGGGGTCAATACCCAGCCCCAATTGATGAAGTCGCTGCCCGAAGCTTCGCCACCTTGCGTTGGTGTGTCAATGGCTCCAAAAGGTTTAACTGCATTGGCATTATCACAGGTGATGGTTTTCGTTCCCAGGGTCACTTCATTCCCGGAAATGTCTGCGGCTGCGGCATACAATGTAAATGTTCCATTACCATTGCCGGGTAAAAAATTAGTCAACATCATATATCCCCATCCCGCCCTATAATTATAAGGATAATCGGGATAGGCGGTTTCCACATCAGGTCTGGCACCCTCTACAAATACGGCATCACCAATATAAACCAAATCTCCACCTATCTGGCGGTATATTTTTACACTTTCCACTTCTATATCGTCCAGGGCCCAGCCGCTTACCGGTATGCTGCTCCTTACCGTGGAACCGTGGATTGGGGTATCAAAGCTGCCAAAGGGTGGTTGTTCCCCTGGAGAATTCTTTACCGTCAAATGTACGGTTACAGCTTGAGGTGAATTAACAGCATTGGCATCAATAACGTTAATGGTGCCGGTATAAGTTCCCGCAGCCAGACCGGCAGGATTGATGGAAACAGTGACAACGCCGGAATCAGTCCCGGAAGAAGGATTAGCAGCAAGCCAATCGGCATTATCGGTAATCCTCCAGTTCAATATCCCGGTGCCGCTGTTACTGACCCAAAAGGTTTGAGAACCCGTTGAGGCGCCGGATATGACAGCGCCGGCATTTAATTGTGTTCGATTAAGAAATATCTCCGGTGCCGTAGATTCGGAAACTATGGAAAAAACAGAATCACTGGTATCTTTAGGCGCTCCATCGGTTTCACTGATCCGGACCTTGCAGTTGGTGGAAGGAGTATTCGGAACACTCCAGGAATAGGAACCGTCATTGGCTGAAGAAGACACCACTGTTGTCCAACTGGTGCCATTATTGATGGAATACTTAATCCTTACATTGCCAACGTTTCCGGATGTCGTCCAGGTAATGGTTTGCGTTGAACCAACTGCCCAACTCTCCCCGCCATTAGGTGAAATCACAGTGATTGTTTTTGACGATCCGTTTTGCCGGGCCTCCCCGGAATCAGGATTAATCATCAATGACGATGCATCCACCGCCTCAAAATCAGAACCGTTGACATTGTGTAATTGATGCAGGTCATCGTTATTCCAGCGCTCATCCGGTACGCCGGAAATAAACCACGAAGAACCATTGTCTGCTAAGATCATTCCATACTTTTTCAGGGCTTTTAAAATCACCTGGTTCGTTGCTGAGAAGCCGGAGATATCAAAACCGGCCTTCAAACGAAAACGCTGGCCCATGGGGGGATATTGACTGCCGGTTAAGCTGGAAGCATAATGCCGGGCTGGCCAGATATATTTTCTACGGGTTTGGGGGGCGGTAAAACGGATGGCATGGTTAATTTCACCGGCAGCCACCTCTTCATACCTGACTAACCCCGGTAAAATCGGCAAACCGGCGGCATCTGCCGAAGTCCATCCGGCTGGCCGCAGGGCATTGGATTTCAAATCATAAATAGCGCCTGAGCCGGCTTCCCAACTGCCATCTTGCTGGGGCCAGGCATCGTATAATTCATAAAGGATACAGTTGTCCCGGTCCACAACCAATACATGCCGGTCACCGTCACTGCTGCTTCCCCCTTCAATGGGCGCATCCGGGGGGATCGGGTAAGGGCCCGGGTCACTTTCATCATCATAATAAAACGTAACATTAACTTTTTCCTGGGTCCCCGGGACCGTGGTATAAGGAATACCAATGGGACCGCCGTCCCATAATCCCGAACCAAAATCCGCATGAACCGTGGCATTGGCCCCGATGGTATTGATATATTGCTGGGAATTGGCATCCACCGGTAAGGTGTCGATGGGTGTATTCCAGATATTATTAGCGGGAAATAGTTGACAACCATTAATGCTTCCTTGCTTCTTGCTGATGTCCTTTATAGCTGTGGGCCCGGCTTGCCAGAAGCCAATGGATGATAAACAAAATATCCACAGCAACATGATTAACCGTTTATATTTAACCATTTTAATCTCCGGTTGTTTAATATTTAATACTTCACTGCTTTTTATAATCATTTTTATCCTATTTGTCAACGTAAAACGGAAGAAAAATAGTAAGCAATTTATATTCCAACACCAGGATTATTCATGATTCTTTTAAAAAAAGAGTAAGATTTTTGCAGTATGTTTTCCTTTCTACCGGGAAACACCATGCAAACATTTTCCTGGCAAGCGTTTCAGGCGTACAGTCGCTGCGATAGTATGAATGTGATAAAAAAAAGTGCCCCCCAGGAGTAAAAGTGAAAAGGTTTACAAAGTGTAAAGTTGTTCGTTTTAAAAGAGTTTTTCTCTTTTTCTTGCCTGGCACTTTTTTACTTTTTAGAAGCGCTGTTGCAAGTCTATTATGCTTGCATAGGAGAAACACCTTTGCTATAATTTCAACTTGAAAAGGTACGATTGGTAACATTTTAAATCGGCATAAGGAGAAAACCATGGTATACTTTGAAATCGATGCTAATAAATGTATAAAATGCTCGACATGTATCGAGGTTTGCCCGTCGATTGTTTTAACATTAGGCGATAACTCTTCGCAAGTCTCACGGCCGGAATATTGTATCTCTTGCGGGCACTGTGCGGCTGTGTGTCCCCAGGATGCTGTTATCCCCATTGAAAACAAGGGAAATCGGGCATTTTCTATTCAACCGATTCCTCGGGATTTACCAGGAGATCAAGCCCTATTCCAAAAAAAGCGGTCCATCAGGAAATACAAACCCGATACCCTCGATCAACACACGATAAAAGAGCTAATTCAATACGCGGAAAAAGCACCCAGCGCCCACAATTTCAGGAATCGAGAATACCTGGTGGTTCTTGATAAAGAAAAGATAGATGAAATGGAAAAATTGGTTGCCAAAACCTACAAATCTCTTATTCGCCGCCTGAATCCCTTGATGATTAAGATCATATCCCTGTTCTCAAAAGCCCTGGCACATGAACTAAAGGAAATGGTCCCTGGCTTCAAACTCCTGGTAAAAAAGGTATCGGAAGGGGAATCGCCAATATTTCGCCATGCCCCTTGTGTGATTTTCATTATTGCCCCTAAAGGGGGAAGTAATTCCAAAGATGATTGCACGGCAGCGCAGCATTATATGATGCTGTACGGGCAAACAAGAGGAATCGGCAGTTGTATTATCGGGTACGCTCAATATGCCCATAAACCACTGGAGCGATATCTTGGCATACCCGGAAACAAGCAGATATTTGCTATATCGGTTTATGGATATCCAACCTATCAATATAAAAAGACAGTCCTGCGAAACGAACCTCCTATTATTTGGAAATGATGGAATCACAAAACAAAAACCAGGTGGTTTATTCATTCCTATTATTTTTTTAACTTGATTAGCTCTGCCTCTGCCAAAAAATTGATGATCTTCATAAAATCCGCCGCTGCCATAGGTTGAAATTCAAGACTCAAGAGGTTCCTGATCCGGGCCAGGTCCCGTTTCCCGTCGATACATAGGTACAATTCCATTAAATATAAATGTCCATACTGGCGAAATATTTTTATCGATAATCCAGGGTCTTTTCTAAATGCCCCAAATAGTTTGGAATGAGGAATCCACTTTCCCATTGGAATCGGTTCCACTTTGGCAGGAATGATATGCTTTAATTGTTCTTCTTCCGGCAGCCTTTTGGCAAAGGCTGGCTGAAAACTTTTTAATTTTGCCACGTTTCTATAATAGTTCACCAGGATTTTGGTATAATACGCGGGAAGATCATCAAAACTTTTGATAAGGGCGTTCAAATAGTTTTCCAATCGTTTTTTACCTTGAGTCAAATCTTTAATATATGACAGCGAATTTTTGCCTAAAATCACTGCCTGGTTGATATAATTCACGGTATTGGCATAGGTGACCCCGCTGTCACTTTTATTTAATAATGAAAGTTCTTTAATTGAACGAGACAGGGTCTCCTGGACAAAGGCTAACCGGTCTTGGTAGGTTATCCTGATGAGTTTTTCCAGTATTTCTTCGCTGCCGGAACAAACCGCCAGGGCAGATGCAGCTCCAATAAATGCCACGCGCTTCAGTTGGGTAGGGTCTGATTTGTCCGGCCGATCTTTATCCGTGTGGAACCATAAATCCGGCCACACCGAAAACATAACCGCAGGAATTCCCGAATCGGTTTCAATAAACATGGCGTGATCGCTGCTGCCCTTAAAATCACCTAAAGTATACCGAAAAGGCTGGCGGCTGCCATTTTTTTCCACGATGGCAACCGGGAAATCACCTTTTATATTATAAAGTTGGTTTTCGGGCCGCTGGGTATTGGTCTTAAACACATAATCGGTGAAATGAACGGTCAAGGGCTCCAGGAAGGAAGCACTTGAGTGGAAAGCCTTCTCAATAAAGAAAAAAGCTTGATTTTTATCCAGGTCTTCCCCCACCATATCCATATTGATCACCGCTAATATCTTATCTGCCATCTCCGGGTATTTCCTGAAAAAGGCCATGGTACCCGAACCTTCTTCAATCATCAAAAAATAGATGGAACGTTCCAATGGTTCGATTTTACCCTCTTTGATGAGCGTGGTAATGGTCCGGGCGATCTCTGCCAGCACCACACAACCACTGACATTGTCATTTGCCCCTTGTTTTAACGGTCTTTCAAACAGGTGGGCGGTAAACATGAATCCTTTTTTTTGGGGGGCCTTACCTTTGATACAGGCCAGGATAGTATCCAGTTTATAGGGATAGGATTTGGTTTTTGCCGTGGCACGCAGCACCACTTTTTGCTTTTCATATATCATTTCTTTCAACTGCTCCCCCAGGTGCCTCCAGATATGAAAACAAAATACCTGGCCTTCAAACTTTCCCTTCCTGAATCTCATATTGAACACCGCTCGGAAAGGGTCTTGCCAGGATTTTTCAAACGTATAATAGGAAACCACCCCTAAGGCACCGTTAGAAAAAACATCTCTAAAAAGGGCAGGATGTTCCGGGGTTAAAATGATCTTTCCTTTTAAATCCATATCTTTTAACCTGTCTCGATCCCGTTTGTCAAGATACACCGCTTCTCCTTCCCACTCACCGGTGTCGCAATACCGGGCCATGAGGGCCGGATGTTCGGCCAGGCGGCTCAACCGTTTCTGTTCAGGTTCTATCATCCACAGTTCGGCATCTTCCCGGGCCCACCATTGGCCTCGTTCGGGCATCTCCTTTCCCAAATCCTCCAGCCTGACTTCCTCTACTCCATATTCCTTTAATTTTTTGGCCATATAATCACTCTCATAAAAGAAGGTGTTAAATTCCTCCTCTGTCCTGATATGGTTATATCCTGCCAGCATTACTTCATTGTTGAAAGCCAACTGCCCGGAAATTTCGTTTAAGATAATCTTGATCATCTGTTCCGAAAGAATGGTTTCCGGTGGTTTGTATTCCTCCTGGGGGAAAGCAAAGATGGAAATGATTAAAAATAAAGCACTTAACATGAGCTTGGAATTGTTTTTTGCCATAGAAATCTCCTTTTTTCTATATTTTTTATAATTATAATACGGATGTTTATGATAAAAACGGCTGGAAACACCTTAATTCATTGGCGTCATTCCATTTTTTTCGCGGGTGTTTTATCCTGCTGGCCGGCAAAATGACGGTATAAAAAATAAGTCGCTGCAAAAGAGATTATAAATACAATAGCAGGCACGATAATACTAAAAATGATATTACTCATTTTCTTTTCCTTCCTGTTTCTTTTTCTGATGTTTTTTATAAGAAATATATGCCAGCAGCAAACCGGCAAACGACGTGACATACGCCAATGACATGCCAATCACCATTTGAAGTCCTTTATCCATAATTTATTCCTCCTCTTCCCATTTGATCTTCTTTTCCAGCTCTTCCAGGTATTGTTTTTGTTTTTTTTCATACTCCCGGGAGGTGGCAGCCAGTTTAGGATTGATAATATAAATCATTACCAGCAGCAGCCCGATTCCCGCCAGTAAAAGCACGAATCCTACAGGTATCAATAACAGGCTTAACGCTGTTCCCACGAGGAGCAACACATAAACGAGGGGGGAGATGATTACCGTAATCGTGTCCTCTTTGGTCCACTCATCGGCTTGTTTTGGTGTCCAGATCCTACGAATTAGTGCCATTTTTCCCTCCTTTTTTTAGCCGCGAAGATACGCTAATGCAAAAATGCCTCCGGCGGCCAGGGGCTCTTTTGAAAAACCGCCCCTGGACC
>CP070627.1:6010607-6014910 GCA_020355945.1 Candidatus Aminicenantota bacterium
GTGACGCACCCGGTTGAATTGGTCTATTTTACCGGAAAATTCTTTGATTAAAGGAGTGATAAGTCCAACAAACCGTTTGTACTGGTCAGTGGTCAACAGGTTGGTTTCCCGTAAGAAATCGTAAAACACAGTTAATGAACGGCAGATATCATCCAAAAGCAGCTCATCAACATTGTCAGAGTTGAGAAGGAATTGATAAAGGAAATATTTGAATTTGTTATGGACCAGGTCCATATTTTCGTAAAGGAAAATTTCATCGTCCACTCGCTTTTCCAACGTGTTCATAAAGAATTTAAAAGGTTGGAGAATGTTGAGAATTTCATGAGAAGGGAGGTTTTTTTTTTGTAGGTGGTGGATTTTAAAGGCTTCCCGTCTGTCAGTATTATATACCTGGCACAATTCCGCAGCCCCCTGGAAATCTGCGGCCTTAAAAAGGTCATTAAGCATATCCATATCAGCCGGACGCAGCAAGTACTCAAAATAGGTTAGCCGGTGCTGGTCCATATATTCGGCGGCTTCCAGGTTCTCCCAGGCACTGGGGTTATCAGGATTAAACTCCATGGCCTTTTGGAAATATTCCTGGGCTTGTTGATAATTTCCATTCATAAGGTGAACCCAGCCCAAATTGTTAACGAAGTAGTCATTACCCGGATCGATCTCCAGCGCTTCTTCCTGCCGCCTCAGGGCTTCGGAGTTATCCCGGTCCGGCAGTTGCAGGATATAAAAGGCAAGATCATCATAATAGGTGGCGGTGTCGGGAAATAACCGGATGGCCTTTTCCAGGTATTTCACTGCCAGGTCATATCGCAGCAGTTTTTCCAGGTTTTCTATCCTGGGGGATAACATTTGCCTGAGTTCCTCTTCCTCCCGGACAATATTTACCAGGTGGTTAAAGGCTTTGTCAATGAATTCCTCACCTTTAGCGGTCTCCCCGATCCTCAGCATATATTCCCCCTGTTTAAACCAGGCCGGGAAAAATTCAGGGCACCCGGCCAATATTTCTGTCAACTCCTGGTCCAGTTCCTCTAATGTCGGTCCCAGCGTAGGGCTTACACCCATGATTGAGAAAACAGACCAGGTATGAACCTGGTTGAATTTTTGCTCTGCCTCCCGCCATGGGGGGGTTTTCCTGATATCCGAATCCATTGCATTTCTGGCCATATTTCAACACCTCACATTTTAATCGAATTACCAATGAATTAAATCAAAGGATACCACTTTTACTTAAAAAAAACAATTCCAAATCAAAAATCCCGGCAATTCTAATTTTAGCCACGAAGTTACACAAAGCGGGCGGCGCCCGCAGCCCAAGAAGGCCCTAATAAAAAACTTTTCCTGGCACCAAAATCTATTAAAGGGACTTTCATCATGGTTATCATGTTGATCAGCGTTCATCTGCGGTCTTTTTTGTGGCTACCCTTTTGTGGTTTCTCCGTACAAGCGGTCAAAATATTGGAAAATACTGTTTTATTTGCCTTTGTGCTCAGCCAGGTGGTAAAAATACATGAGCAATTCTAAAATAATGTGGAGTTTTAATTCATTGATTACCCTGGGAAATACATTATCCCAATTTTTTGGTGGCGTTTTCCCTTCCTTTTCAATTTTACGCTTAAGTTCTTTTTTAGCTTTAGAATTTTTAGGTAGGCATAAATATCTTATTTCATCATATATGCCCTTCAAAAAAGGAACCTCCTCTTTATCAGAATCAGGGATCAGGAGTTGTCTAAGTTGATAATGCAGTGCTTTTTCAATCTGGTAAAAGGCGGTTCGTGTCTGGCGGTACTTCGCGTAAAACATACGTTGGTTAATTAAATTATTACTCTGCTTTTGTAAATAATCATCAATTTCATTTTCTTTCAAGAATACCTCAAACATTTTTTTCCCTACAAAAGCATGATCGCTTTTATTCATGATATTTTCAAAATTTTTCCTCACTTCTTCTTCATTCTCCCCTTCTTCTTTTTCTTTCTTTTTTTTAATTTCTTCGCTTATTGCGGCTTTGAGCGTATCAAATTTTATCTCATTGTTCATAATTCGAATCAAAATTTTATAAGAATCAGGATCAAATTCAATAAATTCTTTCTTTTCAAGTTCCCAATTCATAGAAGGCATTCCCGCTCTTTTTTTCAGTCTTTCTTCATAATATTCGGGAGCATTCATGGATTCGATAAAATTCCCTCCAATTTCTGGAGACAGGGCGTCTTTTAACATAACCAGAAACCAATATGTATTACATGTGACACTTCGATAGTAGCCCTTTTTACCCTCTTTATCAATTCTAATTTTCGCCAATGGTAGGGGTAATAATTTCCGATCCCTCAGATGGATTTTATGGAGTTGGCTGTACCAATGTCTAGACAAAACTGCCTGATCTCGAAAATCACCGTGTATGGGATTGGGCACTCTGGCTTCATGGATTAGTCTCATGATAAATTTTATTGTTTCCTTAAATGGAATCTCATCGCAAGTTAGCACTGTATGCTCTTTTCCCTTTTTATCTTCTTGCTTTCCTTTCCCTCGATCTTCGACAATATTATCAACTGTCCACTTCATTAATGTACTAAAATCAACTTGCCTTTGGCCAATTTCATATTTTATGAATCTCTCTTCAATTTGTCTATAAATTTTTAAATTTTCTTTTCTATCCTCATTTTTCATCAATGATTTTATAATATCGCTAGCTGTCTCATTATTTCCATTCTTTTTCCTTTTCTTAGAATCTACCTGCTCTACAGAGGATTTGTACCCTTTTAAATAATCTTTGCATTCCAACAAATCATATAAAATACTTTTTTTTATGATATATTTAAACTTGTCTCTAAAACCGGTAGTTGTA
The DNA here is from genome assembly GCA_020355945.1 of Candidatus Aminicenantota bacterium. The sequence goes on from CP070627.1 coordinate 6,013,444, forward strand.
TATTCCTCATCAAGAGGTATATTGTAAATATCACCACCATAACTCCATAGTAGTTCCATAAAAAAAGCAATTGATTCAGACTGCCTTTCCAATGAAGGAAAAGCAAACGCTTCTCTCTTCCCTTTTTTCTTATAATCTTTTATCCATTTCAACAAATCCTCCCATGTATATCCCATTGTACATTCATTATCTTTCATACTAACGTTTTTCTCATATTCTTTTCCAAGCCATTCAAGATCGTTGTACTCATGGTCACTCATTTCGGCAGTTAATGAAGCAAATTTCTCTGGAAAATTTAGATTTTCTGATTTACCCTTCTTTCCAAGAGATTTATATAGCATGACCCCAATATCTCGGTAACAAGGGATGGCATCAATAATGAATTCTTCGGATTGAGAGTTTTCTTTTTGGGGATTGTAAAGTCGAATCAAATGTTTATCTCTCTGGATGTTTTGTAACAATTCATTTTTAACATAATCTTCTAACTCTGTTAGTCTATTGTTATCACGAAACGCTGATATCACATGATCTGCGATGCTGAGTACCCGGGTATTGGCATGACCGGCACTGTATTGTCCACGGAATGACCAGAATTCCGTATAAATGTTGGCTTTTCTCACTAATGAAAATGAAGGCCCAACACCAGGATAGCGCTGCTCATCAAAATCTTTAATAATTGCTTCATTGATCTCTTTTTCCGCGGGATTTTCATAAAATAGCTTAAAGAAAACCCGTGGCCCCTGGATGGAACTGGTATCCCCAGCTAAAAGGTTCTCAACATCCCACCCACTGTCTTCGATCTTGATACCGGTGTGAGAATCAATGGTCATTCGCGTGATCCTGGAATCATGAGTACGCCCACGGGCCTTTTGTATGTAAACTCCCCTGGTGATCCGGTTATGCATATCAAAATTTCGGATACAGATGATTAAATCCACCAGGGAAGAGATTTGTTCTTCAATTTTATCAATAGAGCGAAAAAATGTATCTGAACGGGAGATAAAGATTGTAGTGATATTTCGATCCCTTAAAAATTGAATTAACCCTGCTAAAAATGATTTTACCTCTGGCTGCCCACCACCTTTGGCACGTTCCAATTCTGTAATGGAGTCAATCACCAGACGATCGATTGTATACTTTCGGTGTATAGCTTCCAGTGTATAAACAATTTTATTTAAATCCAGGTAAATAGGGGGAAAATTAAAAAATTTAAAATAGCCTTTATCATCAGACTGATTGGCAGAATCAAACAATTTCTTAAAATCTTTCTCAATATCTCCTACAAAACCAGCAGTTGCAAATTTTAGTGTCCCTATATCTCCCTCGAGATTGACCCATACAGCGACTTTTTTATCTTTTTTGGGTTCTTTTAAACCAGCTAGCATAAAATTCAAAGCCAGGAGGGTTTTTCCCGCACCTGCACTTCCAATAATCAAAACTGTTTCACCTTTTTTAAAACCCTTTTCC
>CP070627.1:6015010-6024244 GCA_020355945.1 Candidatus Aminicenantota bacterium
CAGTGGAAAAACGAATGATTTCAAAACGGTCTCCTTTGTTCAAGTTCTCAATACAAAACAACAACGCCTTTTTAGCCTGGTTTAAGTTTTTACCGGCCATGCTGCCGGATACATCTAACACAAACGTAATATCCTTTTCATCAATTTCAACATCCTGCGACACAAAACCGGGACTAAGACCCAAAAGAAAATAGCCATCTTCATCACTATCCTTTTTATAAGAAAGTAAAGAGAAACCCAATTGCTCATTGTCCGTGCTGTAGTAAATCTTGAAATCAATATCCGGTTTCGTGTTTCTCTCCTCGTAACTGATAATCGCCTGCTTTTTTCCTTTCCTGACAATTTCCGCCTCATGAGTGGGACAATAGATATTTTTTATATTTTCCGGGGAATCGATTTTAATATTAATAGAAACGTCTTTTAAAGGTTTGGCGGAAAATTTTTCCGTGTTCAACGGATAGATATACTCAATGGTATGGTTGTCTTTGATTAGCAGTTCGCGGTAGGAGATTTTGACTCGTTTTTTGGAGTGAGGTTCAATGGGAAATATCCTGGCCTTAAACATACCCTTTCCCATGTATTCCAGCAAAGCAGGGTCCCGCTGTTTGCGCACAATGTCTTCATAAATTTTCTTTGCTTTTTTCGCATCCAGGAGCTCGGCCTCCATTTCTTTCCCGTTCACATACATGCTGAATTTCTTAATCACTGCATTTGACGGCATGGGGAAGAGATAATAACCTTCCAGGCGCCAGCTAGTGGGATTGTAAAATTCCTGGTCAATATCAGTCACTGCCACCTGCCCGTTAATCTCCGTATTCACCCGGTGATATACCACTTCCAATGGAAAAGGAGTAGGTAGAGGAGGGATGGGCCTGGGGGGCCGAGGACGGGGCGGCGCAATAATGTGCCCCTGGTGCGGAACCACAATAAACCCATCTCCATACAGCGAAAAACAAAAACCAAACACCAGCATGAAGGTGATGATTACTTTTAATCGTTTTATTGGTACCATTTTTATCTCCTTATCTTCTCATTTTTGTCCATGTTTTTCCGTGTTCATTTGCGGCTTTTTAGCATTATTATTTCTCAAATTTGTAATTTTTCTGTTTGGCCTGTTCCCTGACAGTCTTAATGACTACTTCATCCAGGGTATCATCACCAGCCATCTGTTTTCGTTTTGCTGCTACATATTTATCCCGTTTTTTTCGTAATTGATTGATTTTCTTTTGGATTTTTTCTCTTTCTTTTTTCTTTTTTTCGATGTATTTTTTTCTTTCTTCTTTACTCATTTTTTTCATTTCTTCGGGTAATTGGTCTTCGTCTAATTCTTCAACTTTTACCTTTCCTTCTTTTTCAGCATCCACTATATCCCAATCCACGTTACTATACTGGGCGGAAGCTTTAGCCATAGAGCGCTGGGCCATTACCGCTTCACCCTTAGTAGCAGCATTGGAATCCTGCCTGCTCTGCCTCATCTTTTTCTCATAGCCTCTTTTCCCATAAGCCACATAGGTTTCATTTAATTTTTTACCCAACTCAGCCAGTTCCTTATCCTGGGGCGCGTCAATATGAACGATTTTCTTGTCTTGATCGATATTCATATATTTGCCATCAGCGAGATCAGCACCATCTTTCCAATGGGTCCGTATTCCTTTTTGGTAATTGCCGCAGAAAATAGTATTAACGACAATTCCTTTAGAAATGGTATCTTTGCAGGCGGTTCGATAATCCACGTTCCCCTGGGTAAAGGGTTCATTTCCGGCGATGAAAATCACCTTCAAATGGTTGTTGCTTTCGGTCCATTGGAGTTCCTGTGCGGCTGATTGAATCACCTTACCGCAGTATTCACTGCCGCCGTGGGTCGTCAGGTTGAATAACTCTTCGGATATCCGGTCCAGGTCTACGGACAGGGGGACAATCATCCGTAGATACCCTTCGGATGCAGGAAGACTGCTTTTGCCATATTCATAAAGTGCCACCTCCAGTTGTGGGCTTTGGCCCTCTTTTTTGGCTAAAGCCATCTCGTTCACGATCTTCCACAATTGGGTTTTAGCCTGATCGATCAACCCGTCCATACTGTTGCTGGTGTCAAGTAAAATAGCCATCTGCACCAAAGGTTTTTCACTGCTTTTTTTCGCTGCCGTGGGTATGGTCACCATTCCCATGACCAACAAAAACACCCATAACATCTTAAATTTTTTAATCCTCTTTACGTTTTGGTTTACTGGTTTCATTTTTACCTCCACTTTTTAATGTATTTTGTCTCATTTCAATCTCATTAGTCGGACGATTAGAAATTTCTTCCCCTATGTTAAAAATTTTTTAGACATTCACTCATGATACTGCCGCCTCACCGGAGACGAATAAAAATCATACTCTCAATATCTCAATTCTATTGTAGATGCTTCACGGCTTGATTTATCAAGCCCAGGTCTGGTCGATTCATACATGCCTCCGGCGACCAGGGGGGCGCTTTTTGAAAAAACTGCCCCCCTGTACCCCCCCGCAAAAACTTTTTATTAATAAAAACCCTTGCTTTTTTGTGCCATATTTGGTAACATAATCTATTCCAAATGTTAAGAAAAGTAGCAGCTACTCATGAGGCCGCTGGTCTCGCCCGGAGACGCATGAAAATTATACAGTCGCTTACTCCATTCTATTGTAGGGGCTTGATTTATCAAGCCCGTTCCGAGCAATTCATCCACGCCTCTTCGGGGTTTGATGAATCAAACCCCTACAATCGTATTTATGTCTATTTTTCCTTCGTGTAACTTCGTGGCTAATTTTTTAGTTATTTTAATGGTAGGCAAATGAAATTTATCGCTGATTTTCATATCCATTCGCACTACTCAAGGGCTACCAGTAAAGAACTTATCCCCGAATACCTGGAATACTGGGCCAAACTAAAAGGAATCACCATTGTCGGCACCGGCGACTTTACCCACCCCGGGTGGACAAAAGAACTAAAAGAAAAACTCATACCCGCAGAACAAGGACTCTTTAAACTAAAAAAAGAATATAGACCAGAAGACCTGGAAACACCCTTTCTTCCCGACAAAGAAGTAAGATTCCTGCTCACCACTGAAATCAGTAACATCTATAAAAAAAAAGAACGCGTCCGCAAAGTCCATAATGTCATATTTGCCCCGGATTTCGAGACCGTAGAAAAAATCCAACAAAAACTAACCGCTGTCAACGCCAATATCACCTCCGACGGCAGACCCATCCTGGGCCTGGATTCCCGCGACCTGCTGGAAATGGTACTGGATGCTAATGAAAAAAATTTCTTTGTTCCTGCCCATATCTGGACCCCCTGGTTCTCAGTACTGGGTTCCAAATCAGGTTTCAACTCGATTACCGAATGTTTTGATGACTTAGCCCACCATATCTATGCCGTGGAAACCGGTCTCTCCACCGACCCACCCATGAATTGGATGTGCAGTTTTTTAGATAACTATACCTTGACCGCCAATTCCGATGCCCATTCACCCGAACGATTGGGACGCAATTCCAACCGCTTTGATACGGAACTTTCCTATGACGCGATTATTGGTGCCATGAAAACCGGTGATCCCAATCATTTTTTTGGTTCTATTGACCTCTTCCCCCAGGAAGGCAAATACCACTACGACGGCCACAGGAAATGCAGTATCTGCTGGGACCCGGTGGAAACCCTGAAACACGACAGTATCTGCTCCAAATGCGGTAAACCGGTTACCGTAGGCGTAATGAACCGTGTAGTACAATTGTCCGACCGGGAAGATTTGAGCCAAAGACCCAATAGACATCCCTTTCAATCCATTATTCCTTTAAAAGAGATGCTAGGTGAACTGGCAGGTGTGGGACCAAACTCTAAAAAAGTGGACCAGACCTATATAGACCTTGTAAAAAAAGGAGTATCCGAATTGGAACTGCTGATGGACATTCCTATTGAAGAAATTAAAACCATCGGTGGTGAGGAACTGGCTGAAGCCATATGCCGAATGAGAAACCGGGAAATTTATATCCAGGAAGGTTTTGACGGTGAATATGGCATCATAAAAGTATTTGCTGAAGATGAACGTCCTGCTTTGGATTTACAAAATTGCTTATTTAAAGACCTGGTAAAACAAGAACGCCGTGTGCCTCCACCCAGGAAGATGATCAATTTCGACCTGGAAGAGTTTCGCCGGTTGACTGAGGTCAAAGCTCTTGAGGTGGATCGAGAAGATAAAAAGAAAACGGATAAAAATAAAGTAACACCAGGCTTGAACCCGCAGCAGCAAGAAGCAGTGGAGCATTTTACCGGACCCGCTTTGGTGATTGCCGGACCCGGCACAGGAAAAACACGAGTGTTAACTTACAGGATTCTACATTTAATCGAAAACAAGAATATCAACCCGGGAAATATCCTGGCAGTTACCTTTACCAACAAAGCAGCGGCTGAGATCAGCGAGCGGTTGGAAACACTATTGAAAAACAAATCCATTGCTTCCAAACCCCAGGTTACTACCTTTCATGCCCTGGGGTATTCCATTTTAAGGGAACAGGACAGGGTTGGAGAAGATCCTGTATCTTCATTTTCTATTCTTGACCCGGAGGATAAGAAGCGGATTATTCAACGGTTTCCCGGTATTGAAAAGAGCAGGGTCAGTGGTATAGCCAATGCTATTGAAGAGGCCAAACAGCAATTGAAAAATCCAACGGATTTTGAGACCGAAAACCCCGAACTGGCAGATATATTTAAGAAGTACCAGGATTATTTAAGAGAGCAAAATATTTATGATCTTGCTGATTTGCTTTATGTGCCGGTGAGACTTTTTGAGGGCTGCCCGGATATCCTTGATTTTTATAGAGAAAAGTACCAATGGATATTGATTGACGAGTACCAGGACATCAATTATGCCCAGTATAAATTGATCCGCAGTTTGATGCCGGATGTGGATGCCAATCTTTGTGCCATTGGTGACCCGGACCAGGCGATTTATGGGTTTCGGGGGGCGGATGTGAGGTTTATCCGGCGGTTTCAAGAGGATTACCCGGGTGCGGCGGTTTATCGGTTGAAACAGAGTTACCGTTGTTCCGATTCCATACTTAAAGCTTCGGGCAATGTGATGCAGCGGGTGGTTTCCGATGACGCACTGTTGACGGGTATGGAAGAGGGTGTGAAAATAAAAATCGTTAAGAATAGTACTCACAAGAGTGAAGCGGAGTTTGTGGCCCGGACTATAGAGCAGATGATGGGTGGTTTGCGGTTTTTTTCTATGGACAGCAGCATTACTGAGGGGCACAAAGAGGGGGAGATTGACAGCCTATCGGATTTCGTGGTGCTTTGCCGGGTGAAAGGCCAGATGGAAGCCCTGGAAAAGGCGTTTATGGACCATAGTATCCCGTATCAGATTGTTGGGGAAGAACCTTTTTTTAAACAGGAACCCATTTGTTCTATTATTGACTTGTTGAAATTCTCCCGCAATCCTAAAAACACGATTTTGAAAGATAAGCTGATAGAAAAGGAGATTGTCACGCCATTGGAGCTGGGTGCTCTAAAAAACATTGTGGGTGGGAATTCTGTTAAAGAGATGATAGTAAATCTTGTGAATACTTATTTTAGCGATATAAAAGAAGTCGATCCTGATGGGCAGGTTGAATTTAATCAAAAGTTTTTGCAGGGGTCCAGGGGACGGTTTTTTCAAAAAGAGTCCCCTGATTTTAAGCGGTTATTGGATTTGGTGGGGGATTATGGTAATGATCTGAATGGATTTTTGCGGTTTACTGCGCTAGGTACGGCGGTGGACACGTATCGGCCGGATTTGGAGCAGGTGACGTTGATGACACTTCATGGGGCTAAGGGTTTGGAGTTTAAAGCGGTGTTTATAGTGGGGTGTGAGGAGGGGTTACTTCCTTACTCTCTTTTTAAGAGTCAAACTTCTGACCCGGAGGAGGAGCGGCGTTTGCTTTATGTGGGGATGACGCGGGCGAAGAAGTTTTTGTTTCTTTCTCATGCGGAGAAGCGGTTTTTGTTGGGCAGGGAGTATAAGTTAGGGCGCAGTTTGTTTCTTAATCGTATTGAGCGGGAGTTGATCGAGTTATCGCAGCAGGAGAAGAAGAAAGCGAAAGAGCCGATACAGCGTACGTTATTTGATTTAAAATAAATTTTTTAGCCACAGAGGACACAGAGAACACAGAGAAGTTAAGAAGTTGAGAAAACGGACCACGGATTCTTCACATGTTTCACGGTCCAGGAGCAAGTGGAAAAAAACTTTCAAAAAACTTTGCCTCAGGGAAAAACTTTGCCAAAAACTTCAAAAACTTTGCCTGGCACCAAAATATTTGCCGCCTCAGGGAAAAACTTTGCCTGGCACCCAAAATATTTGCCGGGAGATAGAAGATGAATTTTGGGAAGCTGTTGGGCACCAGAATTTGGGATATGTGCTGGCCTTCCAGGGCAGGGTAAAGAGGGTAAAAAGTGACAGCCCCTGTGCCACCTGTGCCGAAGGGGAATGTGCAAAGGCATTTAGGTTATTTGAAAAAAATAACTTTATTCAATCTTTGAGTGTTGTTTCCGCCCAACGCTCTCTTTCCGCCCTGGTGCAAGCGCGGCTGGCTGCCGTGCTGCCCGAGGAAAAAAATCATGCCGCGGGTCACACCCGGGAGGCAGTGGCACAGGCCCGGAAGGCACTGGAATTTGCAGAAAAGACAGCAAAAATACAATACCCCTATCCGCGGGATTTTGTTCGGGCCTATTGGCTGCTGGGAGAGGCATTGGTGCAATGCCGGTTAGGCCCGGATCCCGGGCAGGTGAAATCCTTTGAAATTCCTTTTTATGACGAGCATTTCCAGCAGCAGGTGGAGTCAGTGAAAATGGACAAAAGCAGCCAATGGGCCGCGGCAGAGCGCTGCCTCACCGAAGCCCTGCGCCGCTGCCGCAAAGTCAACCTGGTGGAATTGGAACTCGATATATTGCTGGCTCATGCGCGGCTGGAATGGGCAAAAATATCTTCTCTACCGGGAAACCAACGCTGTGATTCTCTCCCGGCCGGTGAAACCACTCTTAAAGAGGCCCTGGAAATTGCCCAACGTGCCGGGTATCGACTCAAACTGGCAGACCTCCACCTCTTCTGCGGCCAGGTCCTGCTGCAATTAAAAGAAAAAACAACACTGCTGGGTCTAAATGCCCATGACCATCTGCAAAAAACCAAAGAATACGCTTTAGATGTCTCTGAATTTTCCCATCTCTATCAATCGCCCAACCCTGATTTTTATAAGGGAATCCCGGAATACCAGATGCTAAAACGCGGCATGACCAAAGAAGAACGTATAAAAAATGGTTATTGGCCGGCTTACCGCATCGCTGAACACTTAGGTGCAGCGGTATAAACCGGATTTTTTTAGCCACAGAGACAAAAGCGGTATCTCCTGGCAATCATGATCCCTCTAAAATTTCAATTTCTATCGTTGTACGATTCAAAAACTTCTTAAAATCTTTATCAAAAGTGACCAATTTGTTGCAGTATTGTTCAGCGACTTTTAGATGAATTCCATCATTAATATTCCTGCAAAAATTTATCTCTTTGCAAAGAGCGTATGCATCTTTTAATATATTTTTATCGATTGTGTGATATAGATCAATAAGTTCGTATCAACATAAACCATTATTCATCTCATTCATAATATCATCAATATTGATATTCTTATCAATTTTAAGATTCCTTTTTTTGGCATTTTCTACCAACTGGTCAAATTGCTTTAACTTATCTGTTTTGAGATTATTGGGCAATGTACCCGCATAGGGCAGCACAATTATTTCAACCTGCTTTTCTCTAAACTCTTCAGGGATTCTGATCGTGACTGTATCGGCACCTGCTGTTATTATTTCTCTAATCGCTTGCATTTTATACTCCTTACAACTATATATTAACATATTTTACACCATTTTCTCCTTTTTTTATACAGGTTTAATTTTTTTTCTCGTAATGAAGAAAAAAACATCCCATGGGGAGAAACCCGATTTTTTTCAAGCTTTGACTTTAGCAGCCGCTTATGGTATTTTGTGAAAGACATAAGGGACAAAGACATAAGGGACAGGCAGATTTTTTGACTTTTCAATTATGAGTTGATTTTTTTCCCCCTTTGTGTTAAATATAAGTGTACTGACACTGAATAAATTGGGTAAATACCCAAATTTATAGGAGGTAATAAGTGCGGCTCCTGGAATCCTCTATCGAAAAGTTTAAAAAGAAAACAGGTTTTACCCTGCCCAATATAGAGCCTGAAGGTATGAACCTATGGAATTTAAAGCAATTTGACCTGGCTGTTAATATCTTTAATCGTGTAATTGATATAATCAGTGCTAGCCGTTATAAACAGCCTCAAAAAGATGATTTGAAGAACGCATTGGCATACCTTTTTGAAAAAGCATTACCTTTTTTTGTTGATGGCATGGATAAAAATCCGATTCATCACAATGTCCAGGTTGTTGAGAATATGCTGATAATTGCTATCCAGGAAACAAAATCACACCGCCTCGATAAATCCTACAAATTTGTAAGAAAAGCTGCGGTTCTTGCTTTACTACATGATATAGGCAGTGGTTTTTCTAATCCTGGTCTCCGGAAAATTAAAAGCAGTGATATTAAAGATCGAGAACAAGAGTTATTTAAGGGAGAAATGCCAAAAGAAGAAATTGAGAAAGAGATCAGTGGTTTAATAGAAAAAGCCGTGGAATATCGCATGGTACATATGATAGAAGGAGCGAAGATTGCAGAAAATTTATTGAACGAATTTAATCGTGATCAAAAAAAATTTAACGGGGTAACTTTTAATGAAAGGGATATCCAGGACATAAAAAAATGTATTGAAAGGCATGATCTTCCCTGTATTGCAGAATACTATGTTACGCTGGGAAAACCCTGTAATAAGAATTACTTGATTCAATTAGATAATCCCCTGGCTGTTATTCTTAGAGAGGCGGATAGATTGTGGATGGTTTCCAAAGAAGGCCTGGAAAAGGACTTATTTGAGGATTTAGAGAAAAACAAGAAACCCGAGCCTCTTCTAAAATTAAAGCATAATGTCAATAGATTCAAAGAGGAAACACTTTTCCGGACTAAATCCGGTTTAAAATTGTTAAAACAATACCTATTGCAAAGAATTGATGAATTAAACATCAAGTACGATCGAAAGAATACAAATATAATAGAATTCGTTTTACAAAAAGAAAATGGGGTCGGTGCGTGGGAATGTTGGAATGTGAGC
>CP070627.1:6024344-6042213 GCA_020355945.1 Candidatus Aminicenantota bacterium
AAAATAACTAAAAAATTAGCCACGAAGTTACACGAAGAGACACGAAGAAAAAATAGACATAAATACAATTGTAGGGGTTTGATTCATCAAACCCCGTAGAGGCGTGGATGAATTGCCCGGGCCGGGCTCGATAAATCAAGCCGTGAAGCATCTACAATAGAATGGAGTAAGCGAGGATATAATTTTCATGGGTCTCCGGGCGTCGTTTTCCGCGCCTGGCACCTTTATTGTTTTCGCATCGATGTGAAAAAAAGCACCCGGGGTACAGACAAAGAAAAAGGCACTGGCCTGGGGAAGAAAAAGGGACAGGCGAAAGATGTGAAGATGTGTAAATTAGGATTTCAGTTGAATTTTTCCCGGCTTTAGTATATTATAATAATATGAGAACGAAACCGGAAACAATAATTTTTCGTTTGCCTAAAAGCCCTGGCCCCAAGAAAAGGAGACAGGCGAAAGAGGTGTTTAAGGAGATGATAAATTGGGGAAAATAATTGGAGGCTTATTCACATGCATATTTCTTATCTTAAGTACGCCCAATACTATCTGGGGAGATGGAGCAGCTTTCATACAAAGTTTAGATGGTGCAGGGGTAATACCTATTCAAGAACATGATATACGACTATTAGAGGAAAAAGTTGTTATCGACTTAAGAGATAAGACGGTTAAATGTCAGTTCATCCTGGAAAACCTTAAGGACAAACCCAAACAGATTCTAATGGGTTTTCCTTTTTACAGCGGAAAATTTCCTTTGTCTACCAGTCGTATTGGTAATTGGGCGGAAGAAATAGAAATAGAAAAAGTTAAACGTGTTGATGCTTTTACCGTTTTTGTTGATGGCAAAGAATTAAAGACAGAATTTAAAAATACTAAAAAATATAGTTATGTTTATACCTGGGATGTGGATTTTAGCCCAAATGAGAGGAAGATTGTAGAATGCAAATACAATTTGAAATGGGGAAGTTTCGAAGCGGATGGATCTCAAGAAATATATCGGAAGTCTTTTTATTATATAACTCATACAGGCGCCCTGTGGGAAGGTAAAATTGCAAAAGCGACATTTCAAATATATTTTAATTTTAATAGCCATAGAGACAAAATCAATGGCCCGAATTGTTATTTTATAGAAGAAGTAAGCCTGTATTCTTCTCATCCTAACATCAAAGAGATTTCCACTATATCAAGAGAGCTTAGACCCACTGGTTATTCCTGGAATAGTGAGAAAAGTATGGCCGAATATATATATTATGATTGGGAACCTGCCGGGGATAAAGAAGATATTGTTTTTACAACTGTAAAAGGCGTACCCGATTTAAAAGATTGTTTTAATTTCAAAAATTACAAAGGTAACAAATCTCTTTACACAAAAGATGATTTGAAGGTTCCCGGTTATCTATGGGAATGTGATGTGGCCAATGGAGATGATATTGTCGATGGAGACGAAAAAACACCGGAAGAGATTAAAAAAGATTGGAAGTTGTTAAAAAGAAAATATCTATATTATTTAAGGAATGAAATATTTGCACGACATGGTTATGTTTTTAAAGATAATGGTCTACAGGCCTTCTTTTTAAACATGCACTGGTATAAAAAAAATATCAACTTTGATATAAAGACACTGAATAATATTGAAAAATCAAATGTAAGGTCTATCTTAAGAGCTGAGAAAAAAATCAAAATAAGGATTTGGTTACCTAATTTTAAAATCTTTCCATTCTTTGGCAGAATATTTTTGCCCATGTCTCGAAACAATTTAATATTGGGCGTGTACAGACAAAAAATTTTTTCTCAACTTTTTAAAACTTAAAAACGCCGCTTTTGCTCCTCCCTCCCCTCCTCGCCGAAGGTTTTTCCGTTTTCCGTTTTCCGTGCCTGGCACCTTTTTTGTTTAAAAGAAATTCTTTTAGCTGTAATGAAAAAAATTCAAAAAAAAAGAAAAAATATAGCAAGGAATTGAATCTTCATTTGTCAAAATGATAAAGAGAAATAGAATTTAATTAAACAAGAACAAGAAGGAGTTGAAACATGTCAAATAAAACATTTACCGTACCGAACATAAGCTGTGGGCACTGCACCCGCACCATCGAGAGGGAATTGGGCGAATTAACCGGCGTCACCCATGTCAAAGCCGAAGCCACTTCCAAACAAGTAACAGTAGAATGGGAAGAACCCGCCACCTGGGACAATATCCGGGCTTTATTGGAAGAGATCAACTACCCACCGGAGATGTAATGCCTGGACAAAAGCAATTAACGTTTCCTGTTGTAGGCATGACCTGTGCCAATTGTGCTGCCAATATCGAGCGCAGTTTGAAAAAAGTGGAAGGTGTCATCGAGGCTTCGGTGAACTATGCCAACGAGAAAGCCAGTATTACGTATTCCGCCGGCACAGTGACGCGGGCCCACCTGGCAGCCGCGGTGCGCAAAGCCGGTTACGACGTGGTAGAAACACCGGCGGACAAAGATGGGGAAGATGCCGAAACAGCAGCCCGTAAAGCCGAAGTACGTCACCAGTGGAAGCGTTTCATCGTGGGCCTGTGTTTTTCTTTGCCCTTGTTTTTGATGAGCATGTCTCGTGACTTTCATCTGCTGGGGAATTGGGCACATGCGGCCTGGGTTAATTGGTTGTTCTGGGTACTGGCCACACCCGTGCAATTCTATGTGGGCCGGGATTATTACGTAGGGGGCTGGCGAAGCCTGCGCAGCGGCAGCGCCAATATGGACGTGCTGGTAGCCATGGGGTCCTCGGTGGCTTACTTTTACAGTATTACCGTCCTGGCAGCCAGAACCTTTGGTTCCGATGCATTGGGACAGCATGTTTATTTTGAAACCTCCGCCGTAATCATTACCCTGATCGTGCTGGGCAAACTCCTGGAAGCCCGTGCCAAAGGGCACACCAGTGAAGCCATTAAAAAACTTATCGGCTTGCAGCCCAAAACAGCCCGCGTCGTAAGGAATAACACGGAAATTGACATTCCTGTGGCCGAAGTAATCAGCGGGGATGTGGTGATTGTGCGACCGGGTGAAAAAATCCCGGTTGACGGTGTGGTCATAGAGGGCTATTCGGCCGTAGATGAGAGTATGGTCACCGGTGAAAGCTTGCCTGTGGACAGGAAAACCGGCGATACCGTCATCGGCGCCACCATCAACAAACAAGGCCTGCTAAAGGTCAAAGCCACCAAAGTAGGCAAAGAAACAGCCCTGGCCCAGATCATCAAACTGGTGGAACAGGCACAAGGCAGTAAAGCTCCTATCCAGCGTGTTGTAGACCGGGTATCTGCTTATTTTGTTCCTTTTGTCATTGGCGCGGCTTTCCTGGTGCTGGTCATCTGGCTGCTCAGTGGGGCCGGTTTTGTACCGGCACTTATCCGGTTAACCGCCGTACTTGTCATTGCCTGCCCCTGTGCCATGGGTTTGGCCACTCCCACTTCCATCATGGTGGGGGTGGGTAAAGGCGCCCAAAAAGGCATCCTTTTTAAGGACAGTGCCGCCCTGGAACAGGCGCACCGGTTGAATGCCATCATACTGGACAAAACCGGCACGATTACCAGGGGAGAACCGGCAGTGACAGATATCTTCTCCATGGCAGGGGCTCGATTCCCGGATAAAGAGCTGCTGCGCCTGGCAGCTTCAGCCGAACGAGGCTCAGAGCATCCGCTGGGAGAGGCAATTGTGCGCTCAGCCAAAGAAAGGGGGTTGAAATTAAGCGAACCTGTTTCGTTTGCAGGAATTGCCGGTCATGGCATCCGGGCTGAGATAGACGGCCTTCACATCCTGGTAGGCAATTTACGCCTTATGCAGCAGGCATTGATTCCCCTCAACGGCCTTGAATCCCAGGCCCGGCAATTGGAGCAGCAGGGCCGGACCGCCATGTGGCTGGCGGTTGACGGTCAGGCCACTGCGGTCATCGGTGTGGCAGACACCATTAAAGAAGGTTCTAAAGAGGCGGTTGCCAGGCTAAAAACCCAGGGACTCACCGTGGTGATAATGACAGGGGACAATGAAACCACAGCCAGGGGGATCGCTGCCGAAGTCGGCATTGAACGCGTTTTTGCAGGAGTGCTGCCGGGAGACAAAGCCGCTAAAGTAGAACAACTGCAAGCAGAAGGGTACGTGGCAGCCATGGTAGGCGACGGCATTAATGACGCCCCTGCCCTGGCACAGGCGGATGTAGGCATCGCTATCGGCACCGGTACGGATGTAGCTATGGAAACCGCTGCAGTGACCTTAATGCGAGGTGATTTGCGCAGTGTCCCCCAGGCCATCACCCTGTCCAAAGCCACGATGCGCAATATCAAACAAAACCTGGGCTGGGCGTTTGGTTATAACATCCTGTTGATCCCCATTGCAGCAGGAATCCTGGCCCCATTTGCCTGGGCTCCCGGTTTTTTGCAGCAGTTACATCCTATTTTAGCTGCCGGTGCCATGGCCTTCTCCAGCCTCAGTGTCGTCACCAATGCCCTGCGTTTGCGAAGATTGAAACTATAATATGCACCATGAAAAAAGGAAAGGGGAAAAGAAAAGAAGGAAAGGTTACCTAATGCTAAAATCTTGCCGTCAGACAACACTTCCTATAATCTATCTCACCAATCAATGCGATTTGAATTGCTCATATTGTCTTATCAAAAAAAGAAAAGAGACGAGGTATTTTTTAGAGATCAAAGAGTATCAAGCAAGGATTAGGAAACTGCTGGAGAAAAATAACCATATTAAATCAATTAACATGACGGGCGGTGAACCTACACTTCATCCCGAGCTATTGAAGATTGTGGATATTACCAGGAAAGTGGGGATCGATCACATTATTATAAACACCAATGGAATAATGCTGGCAAAAGACCGGGAATTACTTCAAGCCCTACATGATCGGGATGTTACCCTGGCATTGTCTATTAATTCCATTCCGTTTAACAGCGTACAAGAAAGACTGTTTGAAAAGCTAAATGATCTTAAAATGCCTGTTGCCATCATTACCATCGCTTCCCACCAGGGCGAAGAAAATTTGAAGAAAATATATGATTATTTTATTAAAAGCAATATCGTTGTCTCTTTAGAAATCCAACCCATGGTTTTCACGGGCGAAAATGTTCCTGCCAAAAATGATTATGAAAAAATCAAGAAAGAAAAAATAACTCTGGATATGATAAAAGAAAAAATAGAACTAATCAGCAATGGAAAAATCTCTACAGGAAGCTATTTCTCCCCGGGCAATAGTCATGAATCATGCTATCAATCCAATTATTTATTGAAAATCAACGAATCCACCTTTGTTCCCTTCATGGATTTTGTGGATAGAAAGAAATTTGAAAATCTTTTTAAGGATAATCTCTTCGTTATCACATTAGACAAAGCAGAACAGTTATTCAAAGACACATTATATGAATTGTGGTCAAAAGAGGACAGCAAACCAAAGGAAAATATCCTGGAGATATTTAAGAAGCTGCTGGAAGAATTATTTCCCCGGGAAAAGATTCCAGGGAGGGAGCAAATAAAGAAACTGCCGGAATATGTTAAATCCATTGGAATTCATAGTTATATGGATTGCTTTACCTTCAGTGAAGAGCGATTAAGGACCTGCGGCAGGCATATCCTGCTCCATCAAGGTAAAAAGGTCCCGGTTTGCTATTTCAATCATGTATTAAACCCCACCGCTGGAGTAACATTTTAATGGATTTTCTCGGTGGGGTTATTCTCGCTTTGGTTGTAGACCGGCTAGTTATGAGAGGAAGGAGGAACTGATGATTCGAAACTATCTTGGAATGTCACTTTCAAGCCATGATCCGGCTATAGCTGTAGTCAATTCAAGGGGAGAAGTTGTTTTTGCCGAAGGAACAGAACGCTATTATCAAGACAAACGTGGTTGGAACTGTGTTCCTGATAATCTTAATCTTATTTACTCCCTGGTTAAAAAATATTGTGATCCCGGTGCACAACTGGTTGTCTCCCAAAGTTGGTCATATGGGATGTCTAAAATTCTTAAGGCCTATCTTAATACGCGTCTATTAGCCTCTATTCCTACCAGGCTCAAAGCTTTTTCATCATATGAACCTGATGATGAGCGATTTGGTTCGGATTATTTTGAGATTCTTGGGAAGTGGTTGGTAATCGGCCTATCCGCAAACCTTCGCCAGGCTGGCAATAATATCTCCTATCTTGCTCGTTTGCAATTCGATTATGGAGGCAAACCAGCAATACAAAGGACAATTTTAAGAAGAGCTTATAATCACCACCTGAGTCACGCGGCTGCAGCCTGTTACTCAAGTCCGTTTGACGAAGCAGTCTGTGCGGTAATCGATGGATATGGGGAAATGAGTTCAATGAGTTTCTATGGTTACCAGGATGGCAAAATAACAAAGGTCTTTACAAAACGATACCCGGGATTATCAGCGCCGCCAAGTATAGGCATATTCTATGCTATCCTATGCTGGGCATGTGGATTTGATCCGCTCAAGGGTGAGGAGTGGAAAGTGATGGGGCTTGCCCCCTATGGCTCATTTAACCGGGAGATATACGATCTGCTGCGACCAGTGATCAAAGTCAAGGACCTTTGCTTACAGGCTCCTCGAGATGCACCTGCACGAATAGGGAAGTTATTACGTATGAGAAGACCTATTGGTTCCTCACCATTAGAGGGGGCAGATATTGCATACACCGGTCAATTGATCTTTTCTGAGGTATGCCAGGAAATATTGAACAATCTCTATAACTATGGCATTTCTGAAAATCTTATTTTAACCGGAGGTTGTGCACTTAACGCTTCATGGAATGGAAAAATCCTGGAAAAAACACCATTCAAAGAATTATACATTTTCTCAGCCCCGGGAGATGACGGGAATGCTATTGGCGCGGCATTACTTTCCTATTACCAGGACACCCCCCCTCGATCCGCGCCCTGCGTTTTGCAATCTCCGTACCTTGGTAGTAGAATGTCCGAATTGTCATTAGAGAATTTAAAAAAGTACAGCAAACTCCGTATCACATTTTTAGATTCGGCAAAGGTGCCTGGAGTAGGAGCACAGTTGCTGGCGGATGGTAAGATTATTGGCTGGGTACAAGGAAGGGCTGAATTCGGACCCCGTGCACTTGGTAACCGCTCGATCCTTGCTGATCCACGACGGTCTGATATTAAGGAAGTGCTAAATACCAGTATTAAATTTCGTGAAGAATTTCGACCCTTTGCTCCTTCAATTTTGCATGAGTATGGCCCTCAATACTTTGAGAACTATCAGAAATCTCCTTATATGGAGCGGACGCTTCACTTTAAAGATGAGATAGTAGAGAAGGTCCCGGGGGTAGTCCATGTAAATAGAACCGGGAGACTGCAAACAGTAGAGCGTGGAATGAATGAGCGCTTCTATGATTTAATCGCCGCTTTCAAACGGTTGACCGGGATACCATTGGTTTTGAACACCAGCTTTAATATCATGGGTAAACCTATTATTCATTCTGTGGAAGACGCAATTGCAGTCTTTCACACCACTGGCCTGGATGCGTTAATCATTGAGAATTTATTGATAGAAAAATCAATTTAAATGGTTTCTATGAAAGGTGATATTTTAAAAATTTTAATATGCCCCGCATGCCACAGCGATAGACCACTTACTTTAAACGTAATAAATAAGATCGATAATGATATCATTACCGGCAGTCTCCAGTGTCAGGACTGCCACACTGTTTTCGAAATTGAAGATAGTGTGCCGAATTTATTAACATCCGATTACTCCAGGAGTGTTCAAAACGCCTTTTCCATTCAATGGCAAATGCGTGCCAAAGGAAGTTTAGCTGAAAAAAAAACACTTTATGGCAAATCATTTAAGACTCGAATAGAAGAACTTGAAAATGTTTTTCAAGAAATTCTTACAAATGATGAAAGCGATATTTGGTACCTGGAAGTGGGGTCAGGTAGTGGTGAATATATATTTGGTCTTGCAGAAAAATACCCGGCTGTAAATTTTGTGGCCATGGATTTTTCCGAATCCATCCGCATGAACGCTATTTCATCTCCCGGGCTGTCAAATCTTTATTTTGTTCGTGGAGATGCCAATAATCCACCCTTTAAACAATCTAAATTCAGCGCAGTTTCAGCTTTAGGTGTTTTACATCATACACGAGATACATCTGCTGCATTTGATGCTGCAGCCAATATGGTGAAAGATGGCGGCAGTCTTTGCGTTTGGATTTACCCACATCTATCGGATTTAGCAAAATATTACCCCAGGTTACTGCGCTGGTTTTTTAGATATTTTTATTATACACGCGATTACATTTTTTTGGGATCAGGCCACCGATTACCTAAAAAACTGCTTGCTTTTCTTATTAAACTCTATGTATCACCTTTCAGACTTATGGGAAAGGATTTTTTCAATTCCATGGTCTTTATCATGTTTGACGGCTTAGTGCCTAAATATCAACATAGACATACCGTACGCGAAATAAAGCAGTGGTATCAAAAAAATGGCTTCGCTGTCCCGCGTCATCTTAATGGTTTGTTCATTTCACAAAAGATGGAAAAAAGATCATAAATCTATTGACATTCTTCACCTGGCTGATATATAATTATTTCCTGCGGAAGGGGTTATTATGCGTTTTTTTATGTTAGATCGAATTATCGAATGGGAAATAGGTGAACGAGCAAAAGCAATTAAAAACGTAAGCCTGAGCGAGGATTTTTTTGACGACCACTTTCCCAGGCATCCGATTATGCCGGGGGTTCTTGTAATTGAAGCGCTGGCACAGTTGTCCGGTTTGCTTCTTGAAGCTACCGTGGAAAGGGATCAAAAAAAGAAAGTAAAAGCGCTGCTGACCCTCCTGGAAAAAGTCAAGTTTAGAAATATTTCAAAACCCGGGGACACGCTGATTCTAAATTCGGAAATCGTATCCCTTCATGAAGACTCAGGTAAGGTCAAAACAATTGCCAAAGTAGATGAAAAGGTGATCGCTGAAACAGGAATGATTTTCGTATGGGTTTCTTTAGAAGACCCTGAACTGGAAAAAAAACGGCAGCAATTACTGGATTTCTGGCTGCAAGGGTTAAAGTGAAAAAAAGGGTGGTAATCACGGGAATCGGTGCTGTAACTCCTTTGGGAATCGGTATCGAAGAGAATTGGCAGAACATTATCGACGAGTACCAGGGCATCTCAACGCTGGAATTCCCGGGCAGTCATACATTTCCCCACTCTTTTTGCGGTTCGGTCAGGGATTTCGATCCCTCTGATTTTATTTCCCAGGGCAAGATGATCAAACTCATGAACAGGGAAGCCCAAATGGCTGTTTCCGCGGCAGGACTGGCCATCCATGATGCGGGGTTAGAGGGACATTATTCTCCATACCGCACCGGTCTCTACCTGGGCACGGGGCTCACCTCAGGCGAGTTGGCAGTCCTCATCAGGCTGGTTGAAAACTCCATCGATGAGAATAATCGCTTCTCATACCGGAGACTGGGGACTGAGGCGCTTCCCAGGTGTAACCCCCTTCTTTCTTTTAAAATCCTCACCAATATGCCGCTGTGTTATATTTCAATCCTATTCCAGGTTAAAGGCCCAAACCTGGTATTCAATCCCTGGTCAAGTCATACTGCCCAGGCAATAGGCGAAGGAATGTTTGCCATAGAGCAGGGGGAGATTGACTGCGCCATTGTCGGCGGATGCGATTCCAAAAATCACTATACAGGTTTCCTCACCTTTACCAAACTGGGACTTCTTTCTGAAAGAGGTATTTCCCGGCCTTTTGGCAAAGAGAGGGACGGTATTGTTTTAAGTGAAGGTGCCTGTATCTTAATTTTAGAAGACCTGGAAAAAGCAGAAACCAGGGGAGCAAAAATTTATGCGGAGTTGTCGGGATATGCAACCGTTACCGACCCGGACTCACAGACCCTATTTTCAAATAACCCGGCAGTATTGGAAAAGGCCATGAAGCAGGCGATTTCTGACGCAGACCTTGAGGAAGATAACATTGATCTGGTGTGCGCGGCTGCTAATTCCCATCCGGTGGGCGACCTGGCAGAAGCCCGGGCAATCGAATCACTTTTCAAAAAGAAACGTCCCCGGGTCAATGCCATCAAAGCGTTGACCGGCGATATGGTTGCTGCTGCCGCGCCTTTCCAATTGGCTGTTTGTGCCATGGCCCTGAAAGAAAAGATATTACCACCCCAGGTCAATCTTGAAGAGTTTGAAAAGAATGTCCCCCGTATGAAAGCGGCTCTGTCAAATTCCTTTGAATTGGGCAATTCAAAGGTAAGCCTGGTGGCCAGGAGATATTCATGAGAAGAGTGGTGGTAACCGGCTGCGGTATTGTATCTTCTATCGGTTCCGGGAAAGAAAATTTCTTTAATGCTCTTGAGAAAGGAAAACCCGGGATAGATGAAATCACCTTGTTCGATGCGGAAACTTTCCCGGTGAGGATAGCAGGTGAAGTAAAAGACCTGGATTGGGAACGTATATTAGGAATTTTTCCCGGTGCCCGGGGCATTTCGGATCGAAAGGTTTTTTTGGGTCTTTCGGCATACAGCGAAGCCATTGCAGATTCTCGAATCAAGGAAGAGATGCTGCGAAGCGGGAGAATCGGGATAAATTCCGGGGTGTCTTTGGAAGTTCTGCCTATAGAAGAATTTCACCAGGGTTCCCACAGCTTAAAAGACCGGTTAAAAGACATTTACAGTGATCTACTCAAAAGGGAAAAGAATCTTCAAACGCCCCTGGATGCTGCCAATAGGATAGTAATTGATAAATATAAAATAACGGGTCCCGGTTTTGTGAATTGCTCTGCCTGTGCTGCCTCGGCCCAGGCAATCGGGCATTCTTTCCAGGCGATCAAAAGAGGAGATGCAGAGGCTTTTATATGCGGTGGTTTTGATTCCATGATCAATCCTTTAGGTATTGGCGGATTCAGCCTTTTAGGCGCCCTTTCCACGAGAAATGAATTAAAAGGTTCTGCCTGTTGTCCCTTTGATGCCAGGCGTGATGGGGCTATCATCGGGGAAGGTGCGGGCGTGTTAGTTATCGAGGAACTGGACCATGCCCGGGAAAGAAAAGCAAAAATTTACTGTGAAATAGTTGGATTTGGTTCCAGCCTGGATGCCTACAAACCCACAGACCCTGACCCGGAGGGAGAGGGAGCTGCTGCTGCAATAGACATGGCGCTGCGGTCAGCGCAATTATCACCCGGTAAGATCGATTACATCAATGCTCATGGCACGTCTACGCCTAAAAATGATGAGATTGAAACAAAGGCAATCAAGAAGATATTCGGCAGTAAGGCATATCAAATACCGGTCAGTTCGACAAAATCCATGATCGGGCACCTGATTGCTGCCTGCGGTGGGGTGGAATTCATTGCCTGTCTGTTGGGTTTTGAAAGAAATTTAATCCCTCCCACGATTAATTATGAAAAAAAAGACCCCTACTGTGACCTTGATTATGTGCCCAATCAATCAAGGGAATGGGAAGGAGAGTACATCTTATCGAATTCTTTTGGTTTTGGTGGTCAGAATGCCTGTCTTATTTTGAAAAGATGGCAGGGGGAGTGAAGGGTATGGACTTAAATGATAAAAACGCCCTGGTAACAGGTGCATCCACCGGGATCGGGAGGGCGATTGCCATTGAACTGGCGAAACATGGAGCAAACGTGGCCGTGAACTACCTGGTACACGAAAGAGAAGCAGAGAACACCGCGGCTGAGATTGAAAAAACCGGGAAAAAAGCAATTATCGTTAAAGCAGACGTATCTGACTCTCAACAGGTAGATGACATGGTAAAAAAAGTTCATGTGGAATTTGGTTCTCTAGACATCCTGGTAAACAATGCCGGCATTGCCAGGGATTGTCCGGTGTTGGGCATGGAAGATGAAGAATGGGAGAAGGTTCTTGCTGTAAATCTCAAGGGTATGTTTAACACTTGCAGGGCTGTTGGCAAGTATATGAGGAAGCAGAAAAGGGGCAGGATAGTGAACATATCTTCGCTGGTAGCGCAGAAAGGCGGCAGGGGACAGGCAAATTATGCCGCCAGCAAAGGTGGTGTAGAGGCCTTCACCAGGGTGCTTGCCGTTGAGCTGGCCGGCAAGGCAATAACGGTTAATGCAGTGGCACCGGGAGTAATTCACACCAAAATAACAGATGAGGTGATTGAAAGGGTCGGTGAACAGTTGCTTTCGAGAATACTTTTAGGAAGGTTCGGGCAGCCGGAGGAAGTGGCAAAACTCGTGGTTTTTTTATGTTCTGATGATGCCTCTTATATTACCGGCCAGGTAATAGGAATAGATGGAGGGTTCGGGCTGTGTATTTAAAAGAACTGTTAAAAATTATCAAAGAGAGAAGGAGCATCAGGGAATTCACCAAAGCCAAAATCAATGACGAAGAAATAACAATATTGATCGATGCGGCCAGGTATGCTCCCAGCAACAGTAACCGGCAGGCGTGGAAATTCATCATCCTCAAAAGTGACAGGATAAAATCCGAAATTGCGGAGGCAGTCAAAGAGAAAACAGTAAAAATAAAGCAGGGTATAGAAGACAAAGAATTCCTGGATATGTTCGGGGATTATACAAAATATTTCCTGGTATTTTCCCGGGCACCGATAGTGATTATTGTCCTTTACAAGACCGGGCTATCAATTGTGGATCATGTGTTACCCGGGGTAGATGCCGGGGCAGGGATTAGAAAAGTCGAGTCCGAACTTATAAGTGTATCCATGGCGATGCAGAATCTTCTTCTGGCAGCGCATGCCATGGGACTTGGTGCTTGCTGCATGACCAGTCCTTTGGTTGCCTATGCGGAAATCAAAAGAATCCTGGATATCAGGCCGCCCTTTGAAATTGCTGCATTAATACCCATAGGAAAATATGAAAAGCAACCGGAACCGGTGTCCAGAAAAAGAGTAGACCGGATAATCGAGATCGTAGAGTAACCGGAGGCAAGAATAAATGAACGAAGAACAAATTGTATCAAAAGTGAAAGCAAGTATAGCTGAAACTGTCGGTATCAAAGAAGAAGAAGTTACGCTCGATGCTTCGGTTATCGATGATCTCGGCGCAGACTCTCTGGATTTGCTTGACCTGGTATTCCAGCTTGAGCAGGAATTTGATATCAGGATTACCAGGGGGGAAATGGAATTAAGAGCCAAAGAGACGATGCCGGAAGAAGATTTCGAGGTAGACGGGGTCCTCTCGGAAAAAGCCAAGGAAGCCCTCAGGAAGTCGCTCCCGGAAGTCGATGCTTCCAGGTTCGAGGGAAATTTAAGAAAGAGTGAGATACCCAGGTTGTTTACGGTGCAGACTTTTATCAAAATAGTCAAAGAAAAACTGGAAACAAAAAATGATCCTCAAAAATAAAAAAGCATTCATAACCGGTGGAACCGGGGCAATTGGTGAAAAATTATGTGAAATATTCTCCCTTGAAGGCGCGGACATCGCTTTTAATTATGAAAAGAACGAGAAAAAAGCGGAAAAGGTTTTAGCAGCCATCAAAAAAAATAAAAGGCAAGGCCTGGGTTTCAAGTGTTCGGTCCTGGATGCCCCGGGCATTGAGAAGATGACAGCGGAAGTCACGGCAAAATATGGCCGGATCGATATCCTGGTCAACAATGCCGGCATCACCCAGGTCCTCCCTTTACCCCTTATCGAAGAAGAGGATTGGGACCGGATGATGGCAGTCAATGTCAAGGGAATGTTCCTGGTGACCAAAGAAGTGGTGCGGAGAATGATCTCCCGGAAGTCCGGGGTGATTCTCAATATCGGGTCTATTGCCGGGCTGAGGCTGCTGGAAGTGCCGGTTCATTATGCCACTGCCAAAGCAGCGGTCCTGGGTTTTACGATTTCCCTGGCTAAAGAGCTGGCCCGCTACAACATCAGGGTAAATACCGTTGCCCCGGGCATGCTGGATGCCGGGGTGGGCACCAATGTGCCTGAAAAGCAGTACAAGGAATACTTAAAATACTGCACTGCCGGGAGGCCGGGAAAGCCGGAAGAGGTCGCTCATCTTGCCGCTTTCCTTTGTTCGGATAAAGCAAAATACATCAATGCCCAAAATATGATTATCGATGGAGGATTATAGTGAGGGGGACTTTTGAAAAAAGACGCGAAAAGAAAAAGAGATTATATTTATTATGATCTTACCCGGGGCATGTGCCGCCAGTGCCGGAAAATTATAGATGCACAGATCATCTTCCGGGACGAAAAAGTTTACCAGCGTTCAATATGCCCCGAACACGGCACATCAGAAGCACTCATCGCGACAAACCCGGATTGGTACCTGAAAGTCATAAACACCAGGCAATTAACCGATAAACCTGGCAAATTTTCCCGGGAAATCAACCAGGGATGCCCCCATGACTGCGGACTCTGTACATGGCATGAAAAAGCCTGCAATATCCCTATTTTTTCAATAACAAACGCCTGCAATTTGAAATGTCCCATATGCTTTACCTATAACCGGGATGACCTGGAATACTTCATGCCCGTTGATGAATTCAAGAAAATTATCGATTGGATCATAGAGTCGGAAAAACACGTTGACCTGCTCAATATTACCGGCGGCGAACCCACCCTTCACCCCCGGTTGTTTACATTGCTAAATCTCTGCAAAAGAAAAGAAATCGGCAGGATCACCCTTAACTCCAACGGCCTGAAACTTTCCCGGGATGAGGATTTTGTAAAAAAACTCGCCCAATACGGCGTGTATGTGATCCTGTCCTTCAATACGCTTAACAGGAATACCGCAAAAAAGATGCACGGGAAAGATGTACTGGAACATAAACTCAAAGCCCTGGAAAACCTGGAAAAATACGGCGTGCAAACAACACTAATGAACGTATCCACAAAAGACCTGAATGATAAAGAAATCGGCAAAATTATCGACCTGGCCTTAAAAAAAGACTTTATCCGAAGTGTTACCATCCAGAACATGACCTATACCGGTTTCGGAGGCAGCCGGTTTATGCCGAGAAAACATCTGCCCATAGACGAGGTAATCAGTAATATCGTAAAACAGCAGAAAAAAAGATTTACCCATGACGACTTTTTTCCGATGCCAGGCTCTCATCCCCTCTGTTATTCTACCTGTTACTTTTTCCAGGACGGGGATTATACTTTCCCCCTCAAAAGGTTATTTTCCGATGATGAGTATTATGAAATATTGGGGAAGAAGTACCTGGTTCACCCCGGAGAAAACTTCCAACAACTCCTGTCGGATAAAATTAATGAGATATGGGCTGAACCAGGCAAATATCCGGAGTCTGAAAGGATTCTCCGCACTTTGAAAAAGATGATCGAAATCCTCTATCCCGCGGATGGTTCTCTTACTCCCTTTGAGCGCCAGGAAAAAGCTGAAAAATTCATAAAAACCATTTATATCCACGCCCATATGGATGAAGATACCTTTGACCTATCACGGCTGGTCAGGTGCGGTGACCTGGTCCCGGCTGCAAATAAAACCTTCATCCCGGCATGTTCCTATAATTTATTTTACCGGATGAAAGATAAACGTTTCTGGAAACCCGGAGTAGAATGAAAGATGAAGAGACCTAAATGAATTTAAATTATGAATATTACAAGACTACCAGGAGCGTGTGCCCGCAATGTAAAACAATTCTTCCCGCCAAGATTGTTTTTCACAACGATTCAGTCTACATGTTAAAAACCTGTAAAAAACATGGAGAATTTTTTACTCTTATTTACAGTGATAAACAAAGATACCAGGAGGCCTTAAAAATAAGCAAGCCAGCTTTATACCCCCTGGAGTTTTTCGCTAATGATTTTAAGGGATGTGGAATGAGCTGCGGTCTGTGCCCGGAACATCAGCAGCACACCTGCCTGCCCATCATAGAAATAACCGATCACTGCAACATGTCGTGTCCTGTATGCCTGGCTGGCAACCACAACCAATGGCACATGCCGGTAAAAAAATTTGAACAGATCATTAACAATCTACTTAAAGCCGAAGGTTCACTGGACCTGATAACCCTCAGCGGCGGCGAACCCACACTGCACCCGCAGCTCTTCGATATAGTTGAAGCAGCACAACGGCCCGAAATTTTAAACGTCTCCATCAGCACCAACGGAAGGATATTTTTAAAGGACAAAGACCTTCTTTTAAAGCTCCTGGATAAAAACGTATTTATATCATTTCAGTTTGACGGGTTTGACTGTGAGACCTACACCAAACTGCGGGGCCGGGACATACTGGAAGAAAAACTCGAGATACTGGAACTACTTGAAAAATCCTCTGCCAGGGCCTCTTTGGTGATTACCGTTATGAAAGGAGTGAATCATAAAGAAATCGGGAAGGTAGTTAAATACTTTCTTAAAAAAGATTTTATCAAATCATTGATGTTTCAGCCCATTGCTTTTGCCAACCCTGGTCTTAAATATGATGCTAAAAAAGTGATCACCATCCCTGATATCGTAACCGAAATTGCCAATGGCTCAGGGGGAATCATCCGGGAATCGGATATTGTCAACTTGCCCTGCAGCCACCCTACGTGTTTTGCCCTCACCTATCTCTTGAAACTTGACAGCGGCAGCAGCGGAGAAGAAGAATATATCCCGATACCAGGATTTGTCCAGGTGGAGCAATACCTGGATGTCATAAAGAATAGGACCTTGCCCGGACTGGAAACCGAATCATACGAGAAAATAAAAGAGAATATTTACAGCTTATGGTCTTCATCCGGGATTCAGCCGCAGTCCAGGAAGGTACTTGATGCATTAAAAGATATCATCGGTGAAATTGGGTGCTGCGGACAGGATATAAAGCCGCACAAGGTATTCGAAATTGCAGAAAAAAACATCAAGTCTGTATACATACACCATTTCATGGACGCCTACAATCTTGATTTTTCCAGGATCATGAAATGCTGCCACCAGTATCCTCTGGATGAAAAACACTTGATCCCCTGCTGCGTATACAACAATATGGAACGAAAAAGGTAAATTAAAATGAGGTTTGTATTTGTAGACAGGATAGATAGAATAGAAAAGAACAAATATGCCAAAGGGATTAAGGCTGTATCTTTCGAGGAAGGGTTTTTAAAGTCGCCCAACTACGGGAACGGGATATTCCCGCCCCTTTTGTTGATGGAATGTGCCGCCCAACTGGCCTTGTGGCTGATCATGTACAGCAGTGATTTCAAATGGATCCCGCTGATGGCCAAGATGGACAAAGTGTCACTGTTGGAAAACGTGAAAACCGGGACCACCATAAGCATCGAGGTAAACATACTTTCTTTGAATGAAGAGGGCGCACTTATAAACGCAGATATTTCTACCTTTCCCGAAGGCAGGTTGATTGCCAAAGGTGAACGCTGTTTGTGCGTCTTTGCCAATCTTGACGAATTTGCCGACAAAGCGGAAATGAAAGCCAGGTTCTTAGACCTGTGCCGGGAGGCGTAAATAAGGAAGAACAATAATGAAAATCATGAAGAAAACGGGCGTTTGGGTGATTTATATCAACCTCTTTATCCTGCTTATCCCGGCCTGGACTCAACAAAACGAAAATAATTACAATGATATTTTATTCAAGATGGAGGAGCGCTTTAAAGAAATTAAAACGTACCAATGCATTTATGAAATGTTCACCGCAAAAGGGGAAAAAAGCGAAAAGGTTGTATGCAAATATTTCTTCAAATCTCCTAAAATGGTGCGTATGGAACTCCGGAAAGGGAAATATAAAGGCACTGTTATGTTATACAGGCCCCATAAAGTACGCCTGAAATTGGGAAGAGGTATTTTTTCCCTCTTTTCATTCCGATTCAAACCCCACCATAAATGGGTAAGCAATTTAAGAGGTTATGGGCTGCACCAGTCAGATTGGGGGTGGTACATTGACCAGCACATACAGATGCTGGAGTTCACAGAGGGTATATTTTCCGGTGAAGAAGCTTTAG
>CP070627.1:6042313-6056023 GCA_020355945.1 Candidatus Aminicenantota bacterium
TTGCCAATACCCGGAACCGCAAACAAATGACCATGGGAGACCTGGAACATATCTTGAAAGAACGGATTTACGTATCCCAGAACGGGGTTACGGATGTGTTCTGGCAGCAATTTTGCCAGGCAGAAATCATGAAAACCACAGTGCTTCAAATCGCGACAGGGGAAATGCCCGGGGATAAGAAATCGGTGTTCCGTTTGGAACAGCATGGATTTCTTGTTAAGGGAAAGGAGGGAGTTTACCGGATGCGGGTGCCGATTTTCGAAGAATGGGTGAAACGATTCGGAGAGTTGGTGTAAGGGAATTTCTTTTCTTGTCTCCTTCTCCCTCATTTTCGTTATAGAAATAAAATATTGTGATCTTTTCGCCTTCTTCAACCGGGAAAAAAGGTAACGCACGGCACACATTATACATCTTTAGCAATATCTATATGGGATATGAATGAATGTACTATTGCCGATACCAGTTGCCCCGGACTAACATTTATTCCATCCTTTTTTTTGTAATAATCGGCTATGGATTTAAGTTTGTTCCAATCATCTTCAAGTAAAGGTATCTTATTCCGCTTTTTTGAAGCTCCATCTAATTTTGGACGCCCCCCGGATGAAATCAATCTTTCTATGAGAAATTGGCGTAATTCAAAAAGTGAAATTGGAGCCTTTCGGGTGTCTATTTTAATCCCTATCCTTTTGGCACTTAAAGCCTTCTCGATAAGCCGATCATTTATTCTTTTCTGCGTTTTACTTATATCTTTAATTAACTTTGCCATTTTTATCTTTATTGGGAATGTACAACGTTAATTGCTGTATGGAAGCTTCTTCCTCTGCGCCTACAATTTCTACTAAACTGGTTTCTACTATGTCTAACATATCATCTACCATATTTATTTACCTCACGTTCTAATAATCAATATAACACTTTTGGGGTCAAAAGTCAACTATAAAAAATTTAAATAAAATGCTCTCCATTCAAAATATTTGAGCTTAAAAGCGTCTATATTATTACTTTGTGCTGCGCATGCTTTTTTATTTCAGAGATTTATGCCGGACGAATCGTTTTTTTTAAGAAATTTGCAGAACTCAATTTATCACTCTCGCCCGGACAATCTCTATAAGGCCGATACGATGATTTTTGGGAATGGGCAGAAAGAAAGCACTTATATTAAGATTTTTAAAAAATTCAATAGTTAAACCTGCCCATTCAATCTTTAATCACTTTTTAAACTCTTACAAAAGTATGTGCCTTCGGCTCCGTGAAGCATAGGGGGGCGCTTTTTGAAAAAACTGCCCCCCTGGACCCGTGAAACATCCGCAAAAACTTCTTATTATGCCGCCGCATACCAAATCATTTTTCCTTAAGTCAACAGCATTGCCCTGCCGCGGGGCCACCGTCCCCCGGAGGCACAGAAAAATAAGGTCTCGGACAGCCAGTTTATTATTAACTTCCCTTATGTAGGATTTTTTCAGCCATTTCAGGATAGAGCTCTTTCACACAATCAGGACATAAACTGTGACTGAGCTGGGCCTCGGAATGCTCTGACAAATATTCCTCTACATTCTGCCAATACCCTTTATCATCACGGATATTCTTACACCTGGCACAAATAGGCAGTAAACCGGATAATCGCTTAACTTTTGAGAGAGCTTCTTTCAATTTCTCAATCAGTTCTTTTTCCCTGTCCCGGGCTTTCTTTAACTCCAAATGAGTATTCACCCGGGCTAATAATTCAGTAGAATTAAATGGCTTGGAGATATAGTCCACAGCCCCCAGTTCCAGTCCCTTTACTATATCTGCTGTTTCGATTTTGGCGGTTAGAAAAATGATAGGAATATCTTTTGTACGCGGAGATTCTTTTAGACGTTTACAGGCTGCAAAACCATCCATCTCCGGCATCATGATATCCAGGAGGATAAGGTCAGGAAGTATTTTTTTAACTACCTCCAAAGCCTGTTTCCCATTGGTGGCCACCGCAATCCTGTATCCTTTTGCTCTCAGGATATCACCCAAAATCTTGAGATTCTGCGACACATCATCCACTATTAATACCAGGGGATTCTTTACTTCTTCATTTAAATTAAAGTCCATATGGTTATCTTGTTTTTCCATGTGGTTATTTTACCAGACATCTAGAAAACTCTCAACTCCCTGATTCACTATAAATCTACCGTCTAATTTTATAATTTTAGCCACGAAGATACAGTGAAGCATGAAGGGACACGAAAAAAGAAATTAAAAGTACTCTATCACAGCAATCCTTGAACCTTGCCCATGCGATTAAATCAAGCGTTTGATCCAGGACTGGAAACCAGTAGTAGAATGAGCCATAATCAAAGGTTTTGCATATCTCTGCGAGACGATCTCAGGGATTGACTCCCTCCCCAATTGAGCCAGGATAGGCTTCCTGGTGGCACCAAGAACCAGCAGCTCATGATTTTCCGCTTCTTTTAAGATAGCTTCCACTATATTGTCTTCATAGCTAATTTTAACTTCCACCCGATCAGGGGACAGGTTATACTTTTTTGAGCATTCATTGACAAAGGCGCCAATATCAAATTTCCGTTTGGCGCTTTGTTCATTATAAACATAAAATATGATAATTTTCCCGTCTTCTTCTACCAGGTGACTGGCAATTTCAAAGGCAAAATATCCGTTGGGTCCCCCTGCCAGAGGTAATAATATGTTTTTATAAGAGAGATTCCCTCCGCCTTTCAGCACCACCACATTACAGGGTGACCGTTCGATAATCGGGTCAATGGTGCTGCCAAATATAAATTGGCGAGTATGCTTGCCGCCATGCCAGCCAATAATCAACATATCGGCTTTTTTTTGTTTGGAGGCGCTCACGATACCTCGTGATATGTTCCGGCAGTAGCGAATAGTAGAACTGATAGGAAATAGGGGTTCCAGGTAAAGCATACTTTCAACAATAGCCTCTTTTCCTTCCCATAAATAGTCTTTTGCAGCGGTTAAGGGGACTTGTTCCGGGACCGGGACCATGTGAATCAGTTCAATCCTGGCATTTTTAGCAGAACTGAGTTTGTAAGTGGTGCGGACCATTTCAATGGCGCTTTTAGGGTGCGCTACCGCCACCATGATGAGGTACTCTTCACCCACGGAAGGCTCCGGGGCTTTCTCCTCTTCCAATACCTGGATTTCGTACGCGGTAGTCAAGGCCCGCTTTTTGGAATACCAATGGTAAATGAGAATCCCTGTTATAATCCACAGAGGAGAGATGATCCAGGCAATAATACTCATATGAAGCAGCCAAAAGATCAATACAGCCTGGAGAATGATGGCCAGGATAGGTAACAGGGGGAAAAAAGGCATAATAAAGCCGTAGGTTAATTCATCTCCCATATTCCACCTGACTTTTATTACACAAAGATTCACCAAAAAGAACAAGATTAAAAACATCATACTGGCACTGGAAGCCACATCCATAGTAGGCAAAAGCGTTGCCACCAGGATAACCAGGCCTGCCGTAGCTAATAACGCAGCCCAGGGTGTTTTTCTTTTTTTAGAAATTTTAGCGAAGAAAGGCGAGACCATATGATCGCGACCAAGCGCGTATAAGGCCCGGGTAGCAGAGTAAATCGTAGAGTTAAGGGCAGAGGTGGAGGCAAAAATAACCGCTAAAGTTAATAAAAAATTCCCCATAGGCAGCAGCCGGGATATCGCTTCCCCAAACCCCCGTTCTCTAAAACTGCCGATCCATTCCCAGGGTGCGCCAATAACGCCCGGGTCTCCTGCTTTTACCGCAATAACCGTGGCAAAGGCTACCCCTACATAGGTCAACGTTACAATAAAAACAGAATAAAGCATGGCTTTAGGTAAATTCTTCCTGGGTTCAATGGTTTCATCACCAGCTTGAGCGATGACTTCATAACCTTCAAAAGCAACATAAGTAAACCCCATGGTAATTAAAAGTTTTGCCCAGCCATTGGGTAAAAAAGGCTTAAAATTCTGCAAGCGAGATGGGTCTTTAATAACTATCACCAGGCCAATCAACCCAATAACCACCAGGAATAACGTTTGCCCTAAAGTGAACAGTGCCCCGATTTTCCCGGTTTCGGATGCGCCGCGATAATTAATAAAGATAAAAAAGCTGGCCACCAATACAGCCACTATTTTTTCTGTAATTGCCAGGGGAAACGGGACCCAGGAGAGCACACCTAATACGCTTAAATAACGAACCGTATAGATAGCAAAAGTAACGGCATATAAACTGCCAGCTACACTGGAAGCATACCATTCCATCCAGCCGGCAATAAAACTGGGGCCCCTGCCAAAACCAATCCTGGCATAATTGTATGCACCCCCGGCATGAGGCACTGCTGAACTCAGCTCTGCATAAGAAGCCGCAGTGAACATGGCAATCAGACCATTTAATAAAAAAGTTAAAAGAACACCACCAGGCCCTACCACATAAAGGGCATTCCCTACCCCTAAAAATACCCCGGCACCAATCATCATACCCAGTCCCATCATGGTAATATGGAACAGGCTCAAATCTCGAGATAACTCCGATGAAACCGGTTCTTTACCTGCCATTTTTTAACTCATTCAATATTTCCCGGATAGAATGCAGCCTCTTCTTAGAGATCATCTCAATGGTTCTGCGGCTCCATAAAACAACAAAGGTGAGAAAGAAAATACCTCCAACAATGATGATGACTCCAAGCACTGTATCAAAATCCATTTAAAAACTCCATTTTATTAATATCCTGTAAAAGAATACAAAAAAAACAAACTTTTTCTTTATACTTTTTTTTAATCCTGAAGGCTTCCAACCCGGCTAAACTACGGATTCCTCCCCTGCGGATGTCATCCGGAATTTCGGTGCATTTACTGACGAAACGATTCATTTTAAGAAGCCTTCAAGATGGCCCGTAGGGCCTTTTTAGGTTCCCCATGCCATGGGGCCACGCAAAAACTTTTTATTAGCGAACCCTTGGGTTCTGTTGTTCTGATTGTATTAATACATATCAATTGCATTTCTAACTGGGATTCTCTGTGGGGTGATTATTATTGAAATCTTCGGAAATCAACCCGATGACTTCTTCTGCTTTCTCAGCCTCCAATAAATTATCGATCATGGAATTCTTTTTTAAAATTTTAACCATTTGAGAAAGCAGCATTAAGTACTCTCGATGCTGTTTTTCACCGGCAACGATCATGATTACAATTCGAACCGGTGTTCCATCCAATGATTCATAATCATCAATGGCGTTTTTGTTTATTCCTATAGCAATAATGATGTTTTCCACTCCTTTAATCCTGGCATGGGGAACGGCAATGCCAAGACCAAGGCCTGTACTCATCAATTCTTCCCTTGAAAAAATAGACCTCCTGAGTAAATCAACATCTTCAATCAAATTCTCATTTTCAATCAACCGGATCAACGCTTCCAGGTTGTCTTTCTTTTTAACCAGGTTTGAAAAAAATGTAAGTTCCTTTTTTAATATCGCTTTCAAGTCCATATTCATGATATTTGAGCTCCATTCGCATGCAAAAAAAGATTTTAATCGAAATTCCAGTAAATATCAAGTCAAAATTTTTGATTAATTGGTTATAATCCCAGTAAGCGAGCAGCATTTTCGCCGTATATTCCTGCTTTTTCTTTTGGAGAAATTTGCAATCGGTGGATGCTGTCTTTCATTTGTTTCAAGCTTCCGATCCGGTGAGGATAATCGCTGCCAGCCACCAGGTGATCCGCACCTGCAAAATCAATGGCCAACTGCAAGGCGTTGATATCAAAGTTAACCGTATCGTAATAAAATTCTCTCAGGTACTCACTGGGCGGCCGGCTGATATTTTCCCGGCACTCTTTGAATGCATGGTATCCCCGGTCCAGCCGTTCGGCCAGGTAGGGGATTGCACCGCCCAGGTGACCAAGCACCCAGGTTATACCGGGAAATTTTTCAACTACGCCGCTGAACACTAATTTTGCAGCCGCCAGTGTGGTATCAAAGGTAAACCCGATCAGCGGCATGAGCCAGTAATCGGTCATGGCTTCTACGCCCACCGGGAATGAGGGATGAATATAGAAAACAGCCTTCAATTCATCGGCTTTCTCATAAAGCGGCCGGAATTGCTCGTGGCTCAACGCAGTGCCGTTCACATTGCTGAACACCATGACACCTTTAAATCCCAATTGAGCAAACGCCCGGTCCAGTTCTTTAACCGATGCTGCCGCATCATTAAGCGGCAGTGTAGCTAAAGCAGCAAACCGGTCACCACGCTCCCGGACAATCCGGGCAAAACTGTCATTCACCATTTGTGCCAGTTCCACCGAACGTCCGGGTGACTCAATATGGGGCCCGGGTGTGGTAAACGTAATGATTTGTTTATTGATTCCTGCCTCTTCCAGTACTTGCGCACGAAATTCGATATCCCTGTGCCCGGGCACAAGAATATTGTAATCACCGGGATATTGTAACAGCGGATTACCATCGTCATCGTAGGTTACTTTAATATTACTGGGGCCGGATTCCAATGCCTTTACATATTCAGGCGGATAAAAGTGATTGTGGAAATCAATAATTGTCATGTTTTTATCTCCTTATCACTGCTGTATCCTGGAATACTTCGCTGTATGGGAATCTAAAGAGTTTTTTTGATTCTTTCAGTCTAATTTGATGCTCTTCGAGATAAGCGTGATAGACCTAAATGGTATTTCGGGCATGAATCAATGTACTCGTTCGCCTGTGGTGGCACCTTTATCCGGCGATAAAATAAAAATATCTTTTCCTCCGGGTCCGGAAGCCAGCAGCATCCCTTCTGAAGTCCCGAATTTCATCTTCCTGGGTTTCAAGTTGGCCACTACTACAATTTGCCGGCCCACCAGGTCCTTTGGATGGTAAGCTTGCTTTATCCCGGCAATAATCGTCCTGGTTTCAAGCCCGATGTCAATTTTCAAGCGAACCAATTTATCCGCTTCTTTAATCTCTTCAGCTTCCAGTACTTTGGCGATCCGTAAATCCACTTTCATAAACTCACTGAAATCGATTTCCGGTGCCAGGGGTTCCGGTTTGAAAGCCTTTTCCGGTGTTTCGGGTTCCGAAACTTCTTTGCTTGCCTCTATCATTTTGTCAATCCTCCTTTTTTCTACCCGTTTTGCCAGGTGTTCAAAATTTTTCAATTGATGGTTTTCAAGAATGACTTTGGAAGAATCCCAATTAAAAGACCCTTCGTCCAGGAGGTCCTCTACCTTTTGGCAGTAAGAAGGAAGTACCGGTTTCAAAAAAATAGCGATAATCCTGAACATATTAATCACTGTAGTCAAAATTCCCCTGGTGGTTTCCGGGTCGGATTTAATGGTTTCCCAGGGTTTCTTTTGGTCAAAATAGCGATTAGCCGTGTCGGCCAGGCTGCGAATCTCGATTATGGCTTTGGAAAAATCGCGGTTTTCATAAAAATCGGAAATCAGATCTGCTTTTTCTTGTGCTTTTTGGATTAAGGTTTTTCCTTCTTCCGGGACTGTTCCCAGGGTACTGTCTATTTTATTTAGCATCTGCACCGCCCGGGAAGCCAGGTTGGTAATCTTCCCGATCAATTCCGAGTTCACGCGGTTAAAAAAATCATCGAAGCTAAGATCGATATCATCCATTGACGAAGATAATTTACAGGCATAATAATACCGCAGGTAAAGAGGTTCAAGGTGGTCCAGGTAGGTGCGGGCATTGATAAAGGTCCCTTTTGATTTACTCATTTTTTCGCCGTTTACCGTCAGAAATCCGTGGACAAATACGCCATCAGGGGTTTTATATCCTGCGTTATGGAGCATGGCCGGCCAAAACAGGGTGTGAAAGTATACAATATCTTTGCCAATAAAGTGATACAACTTTGAACCAGGGTCTTTCCAGAATTCATTAAAATCCCGGTTGTTTTTGGTGCACCAATTTTTTGTAGAAGACATATACCCGATGGGAGCATCCACCCACACGTAAAAATATTTTCCCTCCTTGCCGGGAATAGGAAAACCGAAATAGGGCGCATCTCTTGATATATCCCAATCTTTCAGGTCATACTTTAACCATTCATTCAATTTATTGGCTACCTCTTTGGAGGTGTGTTCTTTGACCCAATCTTTTAGAAATTCTTTAAAGTGATTGAGTTTAAAAAAGAGATGTTCGCTTTCTTTTTCAATGGGTTTAGTACCACAGAGGGCGCAGCCGGGATTTGTTAACTCGAAAGAAGAGTAAGTGGCGCTGCATTTATCACAGGAGTCGCCGTATTGATCGTCTGCGCCGCATCGGGGGCAAGTGCCGATAACAAACCGGTCCGGCAGGAACATCTCATCCTTCTCACAATACAACTGTTTAATGAATTTTGACTCGATATGACCGTTGGAAACCATATAGGAGTAAATTTCTTCGCTAAATTCCTTGTTTTCGGGGCTGTTGGTGGAATAGTAATTGTCGAATTGAATTTCAAAATCGGAAAAATCCTCGATGTGTTTTTTATGGTTTTTTTCAATCAGTTCTTCAGGGGTGATACCCAGGGAACGGGAGGTAATCATCACTGGTGTGCCGTGGGTATCATCGGCACACATATAAAAGCATTCGTTGCCCTTCATTTTCTGGAACCGGACCCAGAAATCGGTTTGCAAGTATTCCACCAAATGGCCGATATGGATATCGCCATTGGCATAAGGGAGGGCTGAGGTAACTAAAATTTTCTCTTTTTCTTTCATTTTCAAATCCTTAGTGGTTTATTAAGTTCTCTATTATATACCAACCTGTACCAGGTTTGCAACTTTTAATTTATAAAGAAAATAATCAAAAGTTTTTGCAGAGAGTGGCGGGTCCAGGGGCCCCTCGGCGAGGGGAGCCTAAAAAGGCAAAGTGCTTTGCACCATACGCTGTGCGCCATGCGCCATGCTCTCACCCCCTGGCTGCTTCGGATTTAACAGTTGACAAAAAGGGCAATAGAGTTTATATTATTCCTGGTAAATTAAAATGAAAAAAAATAGTTTGCAATCAACATTGATGCCGGGAAATAATGCCGATGCCAGGGAGGTGCTGAGTGATGCATACGGTTAACCAGATGAAAACAAAATTTGGAAGAGTTTTTAGCACAGAACAGGCAGAAGTTCTTTCCGAAGTAATCAATGACGCTTACACTGATCTGGTGAAAACCAGTGATTTTAATGAGCTTAAGGATATTGTTAAGGATCTCGGTTTAAAAGTTGGAGAGCTTGCAGAGGCACAGAAACGAACGGAAAACAGGGTAGAAGAACTGGCCGAGGCACAAAAACGAACGGAAAACAGGGTAGAAGAACTGGCTGAGGCACAAAAACGAACGGAATTAGAGCTTCAAAAACTCGTTATTGAGCATCAAAACACCAGGCAGCAGTTGGGTGGTCTTGCTCAGAGTGTGGGGTATGGTCTGGAAGACAAAATCATGCCCTATATGCTTGATTTCGTAAAAAAGAATTACGGGATGGATGCAGAAATTGTAGAGAGGAGAAATATCGTTTACCCGGATGGGAGATTTGATGAACTCAATATTTACATAGAAGGTGCCAAAAATGGACAAAAAGTATTTGCTGTCGGAGAATGTAAAGCAAAGCCCGGTAAAAAAGATGTCGATAAATTCCATAAAATAATTGAGCGTGTAAGAGTTGTTTTAGAAGGGGTAATTTTTCCTTTCCTGGTGGGATTTGGTTTTGACCCGGAAGTGGAAAATTATATCCGGGAAAACTATCCGCAAACCAGGATGTTCAAATCATATGAGTTTGAATTAAAATACAAAAGAAGTGATTTGCAATAGATCAATAATCAAAAGTTTTTGCGGAGAGTGGCGGGTCCAGATGCGTCACGGGGCAGTTTTTTCAAAAAGCGCCCCCCTGGCCGCCGGAGGTTTTTTTTTTCATATCGGGAAACATTTTTTGATATGATCCCGTATAATTATGCATGAGAAGCGGTATGACACAAAGAAAGCTTGCTAATGCTGCCTTGCGCATGGTACTGAGAACTTGCCTGTACCCTTTTCTTTTTTCCTTTCTTTTTTTCTTAATTTGGTAAAGGCTGACCACCAGCCGGAAACGAGTCTTGCCTGGTCATCAGTAATGATGGCACGGACCTGTAGGGGTGCCAGTAGGTAACTGCTGGCTATACCCGGAAAAACTTTAAAAAAATCACATTACTCTTGACATTACATCTTTGTTGTACGATAATTTATCCTAAAATGAAGCTATATTGGAAAAATTTGTTGAAAAAAGATTTTATTTACAGAAACCTTTCCCTCTGCCGAAAGGATTCCAGGGAACCACACCAGGGGAATGACAGATTCATCACTCACCCAAATACAAGCAAAAGAGAGGATTGAAATAATGAAAGAGATCAATTACATCGACATAAATGAAATAAAGAACGCGTTTAAAAGAGAAGAGCTTTCGGAAAATGCCTTTATCAATCTAAAAAAATGGTTAACAGATGAAATCTATCAAGATTTTCATGAGGATATATATAAACTACTAAAAAATGAAAAATTTTATGTTCTAAACGACTCCTTTTCTTCGATTATCCCATTTGGAACCGGAGGCCGAAGGGGCCCAATAGGTGTCGGACCAAATCGAATTAATTATCGTACCATCGGTGAATCGGCGCAGGGGGTGGCAAATTATCTTGTTAAAGTAAAGGAAGGTAACACCTATCCTCCTAAGGCGGTAATCGCTTACGATACACGTCATTATTCCAAAGAGTTTGCAGAGATAACCGCAGAAGTATTTGCCGGAAATCATTTCAAAGTTTATCTTTTCGAAGATGTACGCTCAACGCCTGAATTGTCATTTGCCGTACGAGAATTACAAGCAGATGTGGGGGTGGTGATTTCAGCATCACATAATCCCTCAACCGATAATGGCTTTAAGGTTTATTTTTCTGATGGTGGTCAAATTGTTTCCCCGGACGCCGAAAGAATTATTGACGAAGTAATAAAAGTTAACAAAATAAAACAACTTGCTCTCCTGGAGGCAAAAGAGAAAAATCTATTAACCTATATTGGTAAAGATATTGATCAGAAATATATTTCTGCTGTGTGTCAAGAGACTTTCGAAAGAGGTGAAGATAAAGATATTCGAATCGTCTATTCTCCGCTGCATGGAACAGGAACCACCAATGTTTTGCCAGTCCTTGCCTCCCTGGGTTATCAAGATATCATCCTGGTGGAAGAACAAAAAGAACCCAATGGTGACTTTCCTAATGTTAAGAATAACATACCCAATCCGGAAGATCCGGTTTCCATGGAGGAGTCTAAAAAAGTTGCTAAGGATTCCCTGGCCGACCTGGTTCTGGTTACAGACCCCGATGCAGATCGATTGGGAGTTATGGTTCCCAAATCCTTTGATAAACAAGAATGGGAGACACTGACTGGTAATCAAATTTCTTGTATTCTTACATACTATGTACTCGATCAACTTAAGAAAAGGAACAAACTCCATAAAAACAGCTTTGTAGTAAAGACAATTGTAACTACCCAAATGATTAATAGTATATGCAGAAGTTTTGGTGTTCGTATTAAAGATAATATTCCCGTTGGATTCAAATTCATTTCTAAAATTGTCAATATGGAAGAAAAAGACAATTTTATTTTGGGGGTTGAGGAAAGTCATGGATTTGTAAAGGGAACCTATACGAGGGACAAAGATGCTGCCATCGCGGCAGCATTGATGGTTGAATTAACGTCAATTTTAAAAAAACAAGGGAAGACCCCATATCAATTTCTTCTGGATTTATACAGGAAATATGGGTATTACAAAGAGTTGATCAATCCAATCGTTCTTGAAGGAGTTGATGGGCGAAGTGAGATTTTACGGATTATGGAGGACCTGCGGAATAAGAAGACCCGACCCGAACGTGTCGGAGGAATAAAGGTCCAGGAAAATAGAGTAAAGGATTGTTTAGAGGATAAGATATTAGACCCTGAGCTTAATATAACAGAAGAATCAAAAAACATCTTAATTTTTGATTTATCCAAAGATGGGAAAACTCGATTTTGTGTCCGGCCCTCCGGGACAGAACCAAAGATAAAGTATTATATTAGTGCGTATTCTGAGGTGGGAAGTGAAATATCCGATACGGATTTTGCAAATATCAAGAAATTGGTGGATGTCGTTGCATACAGCATTATGGAGGATGTGGAGAACAGGTTGAGATTTGGACAGCAGGAAGTCTTCGTGAGAAAAATAATAGATTTTCCCGGGACAAGGGAAGAATTGTATGACGAAATAGTTCGCCTGGCAAGGCAGGTCCTGTTTGCCGAAGCTGCCTCACTTTTCATTCTTGAAAAAGATAGTAAACTCTGGCTAAAGGGGGCTTCCGGTTATTGGGAAATCAAAAGAGAGGATATTTGTTATAATTTGCATGAAAAGAGATTAACACCCTGGATAGCGGAAAGGTCGGATGAGATTGTCAAAATAGACTCCAATGACGCCTTAAAAGAGCATCCGGCATATAAAAATAAATGGAAAGGTGGGAAGTTTGACAATAAAGTTTGGCCCGAAGGTGGCCAATGTAATTCCTTATTGGGGATGGCCTTAAAGCATCCCAATGGCGAGCTATTAGGTGTATTAAAAGTCGAAAACAAGCGG
The DNA here is from genome assembly GCA_020355945.1 of Candidatus Aminicenantota bacterium. Next base: position 6,054,906 of record CP070627.1, read on the forward strand.
CCCAGAATTCGTAAACCATCTCATTTTACCAAAGAAGATATCTATTTTCTAAAATTCATCAGCAACATCATCGTCCTGGCAATCACCAAAGTTCAAACCAGGAACGGAAAATAGGCATAAAGGGCCAAATATATTTCCCTTTTTTATAGTTAAGGTTGATTATCTTACAGGTGGTTATTATATATGGCAGGTGAAAAAGAGGAAGTCAGTATTGCTTTTGTAAATTGCGCAGGTGGGGCTCGGGGAGAGAATTGCGATCCTTTTAAGCTCGGCTGGACGTTCAAGGAGGCATTGGATAAGATTCAAAAGATGAATTTGATTGCAGTAGGTTTGTCTGAGACAATGCTGAGTTATAAGCAGGATGAATTTAATGTAAAGTTTTCAAAGGCCGGACAATTGGGTCAGCCGGTCAATATTCCACTCTATGAGACCCATCCGCCCTTGACCGATTACCTGTTACAGGATCATGTTCAATTTCGGCGGGGACTGGGTGGGGTTTGGTTCACCTATTACCTGTCCCATATCAATTCGGGTGACAATCATTCAGCAGCAGCGATGAATCGCAAGTGGAAGGGAAATAAGGCAGTACCGAGATTCCGGAGACAATTTGATATACACGGTGATAACCTGGTGATCCATCACGGAAATGCCGTTCTTCTGAAAGAAAAGCCGATGGATTTTTTAGGTGTCTTAGGCGTCCTATTGCGACCTGCTGGCCAATCTAACCTTGAGAACGGATTAAACGATCCGTTGGCATTCAAGGGAGACAGGGATACGGAACCCCGTACGATGATTATGACCTGTATCAATGTTTTCGGTAAAAAGGTATACCTGGCATTTTGCCAGCTTGAGACGCACACGAAAGATGGAGAAAACCGCGAAAAACCCGAAAAAGTTTACCACAACCCGGGACCGGCTAATCGTAAGAATCAAATTAAAAAAATTTGCAAGCATTTTGAGGATATGGGCAACCCGGATCACCCGGTTATCCTGGTGGGCGATTTTAATGCCCGGCCCGGAACTGGTGAGCTTGAAGAATTAAAAAAGCAAGGTTTTGACCAGATCTTTCCAAAGGGTTATAATAATTCCAATTGTGATGTTTATACTCACTTAAAGCA
>CP070627.1:6056123-6060734 GCA_020355945.1 Candidatus Aminicenantota bacterium
AATCTGGCTGGGAAGGAAAGACCTGTTTTACTATGATGGAGAAGGAGAATGGCATCAGTACCCGGGTGTAGGTTATTTGAAAACCATGATCAAAGACCACAGCGGTGGTGTTTGGCTGGGGTACTGGGATTACCTGGTCCCGGAATTCCACCTGGTGCACATTAAAAATGATTTGACAATGGATGACTATACTGCCGCTAATTCGGGTTTGCTCCCCTGGGAAAAAGACCGCCTGTACCTCGATCAAAACGGGATATTGTGGATCAAACATAAAGCAGGCAGTTATCCCGAAGTAAGAAGCCTGCAGTCCTTTGACGGTGCCAATTGGATCGATTACAGCAATTATGAAGGGTTCCCCCAGTACGGGGTGTTGAATATGATTAAAGACGATACCGGGAGATTATTGGTGGTGGACGTGGAAGGTAATCTCTATTCTTTGGAAAATAACAAATTTATATTCCAGGAGGATGAAATTTTTAATAACTACAACCTGGTATTTACCAATGAAAAATTATATAGTGCTGCCAGCTATTATGACCACAGCGGCGGCTCTGTCTACGCCACCAACCTGTTAAAAATCAGTTCCGCCGAAGGTCTGATGGAGGAAGAGCTGTGGAGCCAGGTTTATCCTGTAAATTTGCTCTCCGGCGGCATGGCTTCGATTGAGCTGCCTACAGGTAAAAGTTTTCACCCCGGTGCTTATGAATTAAAAACAGCACTTTTGTCACAGCTCAACCAGGAACTGGCAGCAAGTGATTATGGTTTCCAGGTCAAAGGAACCGGTTTATCTATTAGTTTGTTCGCCATTTGTTCGCCTTGTGGTTTTTTAAAGCCCGATGCAGACCTGGAAACAACCATTGAAGTGTTGAATAATACCGCTGAACCCAAAACCAACCTTGAACTATCCATGAAAAAGATATCACCGGCCGGCGCGGAACAAGTGGTCCTATCAAATACCCTCACCCTGGCCCCGGGACAAAAGGAAATTCTTTCTTATACATTTAATGAAAACACCATTGGGACCTGGCAATTAGCCGCCTTTTTGAAAGACAGCAGCACCGGTGAAGAAAAAGAATCCCTACTCCTGGTGGGCGTTACCGAACCACAGGTCGCCATGGAGGTCCAGGCCCCGGTGTATGTTGGCGATGATGCGTTTGAAGTAAAAATCCACCTGGTCAATGAAGGAAATATAACCGCGTCCAGCCAATTGACAGTCCAGGAATCCAGCGACAGCGGCAGCGAAACACCAATCGATGAAACCATTAGCTTAAACCCCGGGGAAGAGCGCATATTAACCCTAAACGATACCCTCTACGAAAAGAAAGATAAAACCTATACGATTTCCTTAACCGGGGATATCCAGCAAACCGAAACCAAAATCGTGAAATACGGTTATGTAGAGAATTTTAATATCAATGTCCTGCCCTTCTATCGTGAAGGCGTGGTATCCATCGGGTATACCCTTGCCAATGGCGGTGGCCTGGTCTTTGTCGATGACCTGCACGTGGAATTGGTTCCCGTGGGCGGGGCTGTTCCCATGTATATCATTGATAAAAGCTATAATCTTTACCCCGGGGAATCACCAATTAATGATGCCCTTGATTTTCAATTGCTGCCGGGAAATTATGAACTCAGGTATCGAACCTCCCGGAAACCCGCAGACCAGGTTTCTGTTTTTACCGTTCAGCCCTCGGGAATTGGTGTGGTATCTATTACAGGTGGCACCCATCCTGTAGGAATCAAAGAAACCGGTTTTCAAATCACCAACACGGATACAACAGCGGGACACATTCCTGTGACCATTACCCTCACCAATATACTGGACCCAATGCCGCTGCTCCAGGAAACACGGGACTATTACCTGGACCCCGGTGAAATCCTGGCCGATTTCATCAACTATGAGTTTATTGAAAAAGGCAATTATCAAGTGGTGATATCCGGTGCCAAAATCCCGGTACCAGGCCAGGCATTGATTCGAATCGTGGAGGTCAATGAAGCGACCGCTGGCATATCTATTGGCAACCCCGAATATGGGCAGATACCGGTTACGGTTTCCATTGATAACAAAGGCTTTGAAGGATTTAGCGGTACAGTGGTGATTGAGTCAGGCGGTTTCCTTCACAGTGAAGCAGTGGAAATGGGCCCTTCCAGCCAGGGTCAGCAGGTGGTGACAATGGCAGCAGCCTCATTGACACCCGGGGACTGCCAGGTAAAAGCGGTTCTATATAACAACAGCGGAGAATTACTTACGGAAACAACCGCACCAATAACGATTTCTCCCGCGGATATCCAGGTAATCTCAGTACCCATGAACCTGGAAATCAATGCCGGCAGTTACGGCACTGCTGCCCTGAAACTAAAAAACCAGGGCCACCTGCGAGGAGAAACCCTGTTGAAACTCAACGCCCTTGAATCCCTCAATGATCAACAGGAAATTGCCTTAGACCCCGGGGAAGAAATTGAAATCAATGATATCTTTATCGATGTCCCGCCGGATTTACCCACCGGTAATTATCCCTTTTATTACACCTTAAGCGGCAAAGGTGTTGAAAACGGCACCTCAGCAGGTAATTTCAATATTAAAGTGAATGGCACCACGCTGGAAGTGGAAGCCTCGTTGGATCACTCCCTTTATAACCCGGGAGAAACAGCAGTGTTGACCCTCAATATAACTTCCCCCACTTCTTCTGATGCATCGCTGGAAGCAGTGGTCAACTGGGGTGTATTTAACGAAACCCGGCCATTTAATTTAAACGGGGGCAGTGCATCGTTGGTATTTAATATTCTTTTGGATGAAGAGCGTGAAGAAAAAGTGTTTTACGGCATCTATCATCAAGAGGGCAAAGGAATCCATTTAAATGATATTTACCTGAATTTCTACGGTGCTATTAGCGTGGAAACAGACAAACAGGTGTATGCACCAGGCGAGATCATCCATGCGGTGTTTACCGGCCAGCAAACCGGTGTGCTCACTGTACAGGCCTTTGAAGAAACCTACACGTTAAATATGTCCGGTTCTGCTTCAGCCAGTTTCCAGGTGCCGGAGGATACATTGGGCGGTACTTACGGCATTAGCTGGAATTTTGCACCGGCAGACCCATTGCAGCCGGGCCGTTCCGGCAGTCAGCCCTTTGATGTCAGCGGCTTAGTAGTAAAAGTAGCTAAATCCCAACTGGAAAAAGGTAAATACGCCCCGGGTGAAACCATTAATGCCCAATACATTTTTGAGTCCAACCGCGATATTACCCTGGGACTGCGCGGTTGGACCACCACACCCACTGATGAATGGGAATACCTGGGAGAGAGCAGTGTAACGGTCTCAGCAGACAACCATGTCAATGCCCTGTCATCCTATTCCTTTACCACCACCGAAGCCGGAACCCATCACCTGGTTTATGGGCTTTACCAGGAAGAACGATTAGTATTATCCGGCAGCCTGGCCTTTGATGTGGGAGATGCAGTGCTGCTGGGAATATCCCCGGATCAAACAGAATACAAAAACGGGGATGAACCGGTGCGTTTAAAAATTGATTATTTTGGCCAGGGGGTTGCCCAATTGCAGGTGCGGCTGGATGAAGAGAATGTCCATCAACAGGGCATTACAATCACTGGTTTAGGCAGCACCGAAGTAATCCTTGACAGCAGCCGGGTCAGCGGCGGTTCGCACACCGTAAAAGCCGTACTCTCCCAAAATAGCCTGAGCTCCACCAAAACCACGGGTTTTATCTACGGCACCTATTTACCGGATTTAACCACAACCCTTGTAAACACCCTCCAGGACGGGTTGAATTACTCGTTTACCATAGAAGTAACCAACATCGGCAAAACCGCCAGTGAAACTGCATCACTGGTGTTCAGTGACAACGGTACGGATATGGAAACCCTAAGCATACCGGCATTACAACCCGATCATTCCCATGAAGTCACTCTTAATTGGAACGGAACCGGCAAAGCCGGGTCACATGAATTGGCTTTTGAAGCGGACAACACCGATATAGTAAAAGAATTCTCCGAAACCAACAATAGTTTGGCATTCACCCTGGAAGTGCCAGCGCTGTTCTACAGCCTGGAGACAGACCCTCCGGACAAACTGTCATATCCGGCCAATACGCCGATCATTATTGTCACCCGCTTGATTAATAACCAGGAAACCCCAATCCTGTTAACCCTTGATCTGTCAATCACCAATGACGAAACCGGTGTGACAATACATAATCGAATCAAAGAAGAACAAATCCCGGGATTTGACAGTAAAACCATAACCGACACCTTTAACACCGAAATTTACCCGGCAGGCAATTATACATTAAGTCAAACTCTTAACAGTGACACTCTTTTGCCTTCGGCAACCGTGACCGCAGGGGGGGCTCTTTTCGAGAAAACCGCCCCCCTGGACCCCCGGCAAAAGCTTTTTATTAACATGTCCCGGGAAATATCTCTTTTCTTCGAACCGACCAAAATCATCACCGGCACTCTACAAGTTCAACCTCAGCAAATTACTGCCAAAACTCCCACTGAAGTCCAATTGACCATGACATTGAAAAACGCCGGAAACATTCCCCTGGAAGATGAACTGCTTCTTATTGATATATTTAATAAAGATATTGGCGA
>CP070627.1:6060834-6083935 GCA_020355945.1 Candidatus Aminicenantota bacterium
CCTCTTATTTTATTCAACTGGAGCGATTGCCTTTGAATTCCAGTGGGAAAGTGGATCGGTTAAGGTTACCTGGTCCCGGAGCCCGGTGGGGTTCGGAAGTGTCATCCGCGGCTCCTGGCAGTGAAGTGGAAAAGATGATCGCCTGTGCCTGGAAAGAGGTGTTAGAGTTAGAAACCGTGGGTATCCATGACAATTTTTTCGATGTAGGGGGCAATTCATTGTCCATTATTCGTGTTACTGGCAGGTTAAAGGAAGCCTTTAACCGGGATATCCCGGTCACTGCTTTGTTCAACCATCCTACTATTGCTGCCCTGGCTGCTTATTTAAGGGAAAAAACCGGGACCCCATCATCAACGCTGAAAGCCGGTAAAGTTGAGTATCCACAGGAAACCGGCGGCAGGACAATAGAAATCGCTGTTATTGGTATGTCGGGCCGGTTTCCCGGGGCCAGGAACCTGGAGGAATTCTGGGATAATTTAATCCGGGGCAGGGAGAGTATTGCCTTTCTTAGCGAGGAAGAAACCGAAGCTGTGGCAGTGGTATTGGACCTGGTGCAAAACCCTGATTTTGTCCGCGCCAAGGGTGGATTAGAGGATGATGATGTCTTTGATGCGGCTTTTTTTGGGTATAATCCTGCGGAGGCCGGGGTTTTGGACCCCCAGGTGCGGGTGTTTCATGAGTGTGCCTGGGAGGCCCTGGAGGATGCGGGGTACAATACCGGAACTTATAGGGGCCGCATCGGTCTTTACGCGGGAGCCACGCAAAACCTGTTATGGCAAATGCAGATGCTGTTGAGTGACGCCAGTCATTTTTCCCGGCAGTGGGAGATGCTGCAATTCATTGACAAAGATTATTTAAGCGTTCGTATTTCTTATAAATTAAATTTAAAGGGTGCGGCAGTGGCCGTGCAAACCGCCTGTTCCACTTCGTTAGTGGCGATTGACACAGCTTGCCAGGCATTGTTAGAGAGCAAGTGTGACATGGCGTTAGCCGGTGGGGTTTCCATTACCAGTCACGATGCCGGTGGATATCTTTTTCAAGAAGGTATGGTGATGTCCCCGGACGGCCACTGCCGGGTCTTTGACGCAGCGGCCGGGGGAATCGTCGGGGGAAACGGAGCAGGAATCGTTGTCTTGAAACCACTGGCACAGGCTTTGCAAGAGGGAGATCATATTTATGCGGTGATCAAAGGGTCTGCGGTTAATAATGATGGTGCTGGTCGTGTCGGGTTTACTGCCCCGGGGGTAGAGGGCCAGGCTGCTGTGGTCCGGGAAGCCCTGCACCGGGCACAGGTAGAAGCGGAAACCATTTCCTATGTCGAAACACACGGCACCGGTACCAAACTGGGAGACCCCATAGAAGTACAGGCCCTGGTACAGGCATTTGCTACTGATAAGAAATGCTTTTGTGCCCTTGGTTCGGTGAAGGCCAATATCGGTCACCTGGATGCGGCGGCTGGTGCAGCGGGATTTATAAAGACCGTTTTGGCTTTAAAACACAGGAAAATCCCTCCCAGTCTCCATTTTGAAACCCCAAACCCCCAGATTGATTTTAAAAACAGCCCGTTTGTAGTAAACACCCACCTCATGGAATGGAAGACCAACGGATTCCCCCGGCGGGCCGGTGTGAGTTCCTTTGGTATTGGCGGAACCAATGCACATGTGATCCTCGAAGAGGCACCCCCAGAAATACCAGATAAAAAGGGGATAAGGGGACTTGCCCCCTTGTTTAATGAAAAAACCCCAGGAACATATCAACTCATTTTATTATCCGCTAAAACCCAATCCGCCCTGGAGAAAATGACAAAAAATTTAGCGGAATATTTTAAAAAGAATCTTATCCATCATGGTAATCATGAAAACCCGGTAAACCCTGGTCCAACCCTGGCTGATGCTGCCTACACCTTACAAGTGGGAAGAAAGGCCTTTAGACACCGGCAAATGCTGGTCTGTTCCCATAAAGATGGAGCTGTCCGGGACCTGTCAACTGATGATTCCCGCAAGCTTCGCCAGTTCCATGTCAAAGGGGATCGATGCCCGGTGGTGTTTATGTTTGCCGGGCTGGGCTCCCAGTATGTTAACATGGGATTGGACCTTTACCGGTCAGCAAAGGTGTTCCGGGAAGAAATGGACCGCTGCTTTGAAATATTAACGCCCCTTATGGGTTTTGATCCTAAAGAAATTCTTTATCCTCATTCTGATTGTAGGGGCGGGTCTCCGTGCCCGCCCCAAGATTGTGTTGGGTCGCCCCGACAATCTGCTTCGAACTCAGATCAAATCAATCAAACCGAGATCACCCCACCCCTTATTTTTGCTTTTGAGTATTCCCTGGCAAAATTGTTGATCCATTGGGGCATCAAACCGGATGCCCTGATGGGTTACAGTTTTGGTGAATACGCTGCAGCTTGCCTGTCCGGGGTGTTTTCCCCGGAAGATGGCTTAAGATTGGTGTGGATTCGCAGCCGGTTGATTGGTGAGTTACCTGAAGGGGCCATGTTAAGTGTTCCGTTGGAGGCAGATCAATTAAAACTGCTGTTGAACTCTTCGGTTTATAGTGAAACATTATCTATTGCCATTGATAATGGCCCTTCCTGTATTGTTGCCGGACGGGGAGAAGTTGTAAAGGCCTTTGAGCAGTATATTCGAGAGAAAAAATATTTATGTTTACGGGTCAACACCTCACATGCGCTCCATTCGCCAATGATGGAACCGGTGCTGGATGCATTTGAGAGAGAAGTGCGGCAGATTTCGTTAAATCCCCCGGTGATTCCTTATATTTCCAATGTGACCGGGGATTGGGTCATCCCGGAGGAAGTTTTGCACCCGGGATATTGGGGCCGCCATTTAAGCTCCACCGTGCAATTTGCCAGGGGAGTCAAACAGTTGATAAAAGAACCCGGCACCATATTTGTAGAAATAGGTCCGGGGCGAGATTTGAGTGTGTTGGTGGATCGATACCTGGATAAGGCATCCGGCCAACGGGCCGTTAACCTGGTTCCACCCTGGCAAAAAGAGGTCCCCTATGATAAGTACTTACTGACCAAACTGGGCCAATTGTGGCTGTTTGGGGTGGAAATCGATTGGGAAGCGTTTTATGTGGGAAAGAAAAGGCAGCGGCTGCCTTTACCCACATATCCCTTTGAGGGTCAGCGCTATCCAAAAGGAAGTGCCGACATAATGAATTTGCTCAGGGGAGGAACAAGTTTGAAACCGGTAGAGCAGTACCCTTCCAGGGCGCCAGCCCAACCAGTGCTTTATCAGCGGCCGGAACTCAGTACGGAATACCACCCCCCAACTACAAAAGTGGAACAAAAATTAGTAGAAACCTGGCAGAGCTTTTTCAAATATGAGCCCATAGGTATTGATGATGATTTCTTTGAACTGGGCGGTGATTCATTAAAAGCCACCACATTGATCGCCAGGATATATCAAGAACTGGAGATTCAACTCCCCCTGGAAGAAGTATTTAATCACCCCACCATCAAAGGGCTTTCAGGATATATAAAAAAGGCTGAAAAAGGCAAATATCAATCGATAGAACCGGCAGAAGAGCTGGAATTTTATCCTTTATCCGCTTCCCAAAAACGTATGTTCATATTAAACCGGTTCTTCGAATATAATTTGCCTATGATGTTTGAAATCGAGGGCAGCCTGGACCGGGAGCGATTTGAAGAGGCGCTGCAAAAATTGGTGGAACGGCATGAAAGTTTGCGAACCTCTATCGAAATGATAAATGGCGAACCGGTACAGAGGATACATAATGAAAATTACAAATTACAAATTACAAACATAATGAAAAACTTCTTGCGTCCTTTTGATTTGTCCCGGGCACCGCTTTTGCGAGTGGGACTGCTAAAGGAATCAGCAGGAAAACATATATTATTGTTCAACATGCACCATATTGTATCGGATGGTACTTCGTTGGGAATCCTGACCCGGGAATTTTTTAAATTATATCAAGGAGAAGAATTACCCAGGTTGGTCATCCGGTATAGAGATTTTTCCCAATGGGAGAGGAAATTTTTTGAGACAGGGGCCTTTAAGCAGCAGGAGAATTATTGGCTGCGTGTATTTTCAGGGGAAATCCCGGTGTTAAATATGCCCCTGGATTATCCCCGGCCACCGGTACAGAGTTTTGAAAGCGATGTGGTGCACTTTAATATCAGCGGCAAAGAGCTGCGGTCACTCAAAACTCTCCTGGTCAAAGCAGATGTAAGCCTGTACATGGTGTTGATGGCAATATTTAATACACTGCTTTTCCGGTATACGGGCCAGGAAGATATCGTGGTAGGTTCTATTATCGCAGGAAGAAAATCAGCAGACCTGGAAAACCTGGTGGGCGTATTTATCAATACCCTTGCCATCCGGAACCATCCCGCGGGAGATAAACCCTTTAACGAGTTTTTACAGGAAGTGAGGACCATTACCCTGGAAGCATTTCAAAACCAGGACTATCCTTTTGGAGAGTTATTGGAAAAAGTCAATGTGAAAAAAGATTTAGCACGAAGTCCGTTATTCGAAGTCATGCTGATTTTGCAAAATATGGAGAGCCCGGATCCGGAATCGGAGGAGTTACGATTGCAGCCCTATGACCCGGAGATCAAAGGTATAGGTCAATTCGCCCATGCCCAGCATGATTTGACGTTATGGGTGGTGGAACGCCAACAGGAAGAAATCCTGGAGTTCCATTTACAATATTGCACGGCATTGTTCAAAAAAGAGACTGTTCAACGCCTGGCAGGGCACTTCCTGGACATTTTGCATGCGGTAAAACAGGATCCGGTTGTGCGGTTATCCGGGATCGATATGATAGGAGAAGAAGAGAAACGGCAGTTACTGATAGATTTTAACGATACCGCCGCACCTTTTGCCAGAGATAAGCTCATTCACCGGTTATTTGCAGACCAGGTGGCACAAACACCGGATTCTATTGCTGTAATAGGAGCCCACGAATTACACGAATTACACGAAAAGGGGACAGGGGGGCTTGCCCCCCTGTCTAGACTCATTTCCATAACCTACAAAGAATTAAACAACAAATCCAATCAACTGGCACATCAATTACGGGAAAAAGGAGTTAAGCCGGATACGATTGTCGGTATTATGATGAGGCCTTTGGTGGAGATGATTATCGGCTTATTGGGAATACTTAAAGCCGGGGGTGCCTATTTGCCTGTTGACCCGGATTACCCGGAAGACCGTATCGATTATATGTTGGCCGACACCAGTGCCAAAATCCTGGTGACAGATTCCTGGTTATCGCAAAAATTTGAAAAATTGTCAATTGTCAATTGTCAATTGTCAATGAATGAAGAAACAACACCCGCAGCTCCCAAATCACAACTCGCTTACATCATCTACACCTCTGGCACCAGCGGCAGGCCCAAAGGGGTAATGGTGGACCATGGTAATCTCAGGGCATATGTGCATTCCTTCTGGCAGGAATTTGAGATTTTACCTGCGGACGTGATGCTGCAGCAAACCTCTTTTTCCTTTGATGCCTTTGCCGAAGAAATTTATCCGGTACTGTTAACCGGGGCAAAACTTGCCATTCCCGGGAAAGATGAGGTAAGAGATATTCATTTGTTGACGGATTTTATTGTCAGACATGGGGTGACCATCATTGATTGCACTCCCCTGTTATTAAATGAAATCAATCGGTTAGGGCCCGGGGTTCTAAGCCGGATGAGCGTACATACTTTTATTAGCGGCGGCGATGAATTAAAGACGGAATATGTGGAGCGGTTGTTAAGAATCGGGAAGGTCTACAATACGTATGGTCCCACCGAGACCACGGTATGTGCCGCGTATTACCGCTGTCCCGGCAGCATGAAGGCAGATCTACCCAATGTACCCCTGGGTAAACCCATTACCAACTATCAAATTTATATCCTGGATGCCTATCACGGCTTACTGCCTATTGGGGTACCAGGGGAATTATGCATTGCCGGTGTTGGTGTGACTCGCGGCTATTTGAACAACCCGGAATTAACCGCAGAGAAATTTGACCATGATTTATGGGATTACCAGGATTACCATGATGGATATAATAGGTCCTATAGGTCTTATAAGTCCTATATTATTTACAAAACCGGTGATTTGGCTCGATGGCTGCCGGATGGCAATATCGAATTCCTGGGACGCATCGATCAACAGGTAAAGATCAGGGGGTTTCGTATCGAATTGGGAGAAATCGAGTCTCACTTGTTGGCGGTGGAAGGAATCAAACAGGCAGTGGTGGCACTAAAAACCAATGAAACCGGGGATAAATATTTATGCGCTTATGTTGTGGGTGAAATGTCTTTTGATGTCCGGGGACTTAAGGACATCCTGTTAAAGAAAATGCCCACTTACATGGTGCCCATGGGTTTTGTCCGGTTAGACCGTTTGCCAATGAACCCCAGTGGGAAAGTAGATATTAAAGCGCTGCCAGAACCGGGAATCCGGGCGGCAGAAGAGTATGTGGCACCGGTCAATGAAATAGAAAAGCAGTTGGTTCGTATATGGTCTGAAATACTGGCCCTGGATGAAAAGCTTATTGGGACCAATTCCGGTTTTTTTGACCTGGGGGGTCATTCTATATTGGCCATAAGGGCGATATCTAAGATAAAGGAGGTGTTTAATGTAGAAATTCCTTTAGCCACCTTTTTCCAGGAGGGCACCCCCCGGGGAATTGCCGAAATTGTATCGGGTTTGCACCCGGGATACCGGGATGCTGGTGCAGCACGCTTGAAAGCAAAGGCGCTGCTTCAACCATTTGATTTGGAAAAAGCACCGCTGCTGAGAACCGCAGTGGTAAAATTAGACCACCAGCGTTGTTTTTTCTTTATTGATATGCATCATATTATCACCGACGGCATGTCTATAGATATAATTGCAGAGGAATTTGTCACCTTATATCAAGGCGGCAAGTTAGAGGAATTACCTGTCCAATACAAAGATTTTTCCCAATGGCAGGCGGAGTTCTTTGCCAGTGAACGGTTCCGCCAACAAGAACAGTATTGGCTGGACATATTTAAAGATGAGACAGAGCGCTTAAACCTACCGCTGGATTTTCCCCGGCCCCAGGCCAGGAAAGGTGAAGGAAAGATGATTCATGCCCAGGTAGGGCCCGGGTTAACCATGAAGTTAAAGGGATTAGCCGCGGAACAGGAAGTGACATTATTCATGCTCTTTTTAGCGGCTTACACCATTTTATTGGCCAGGATCACCGGCCAGGAAGATATTGTGGTGGGTACCCCGGTATCCGGTCGAACCCATGTGCATACGGCTCCATTGGTGGGCATGCTTGTCAATACCCTGGCCCTTAGAAACAAACCTGGAAATCTTTTGAATTTTTCTGAATTCTTAAACAGGCTAAAAGAAAAGACCCTTTCTGCACTGGAAAACCAGGATTACCCCTTTGATGTATTGGTGGAAAAGTTGGGCCTTTCAGGTGAGATTGGCAGGAACCCGCTGGTGGACACGATGTTTACCCTGGAAACCGGCCAGGAAAACCATCCCCTTCTTGAGGATGAGAACTTGACGATTATTCCTTATTATCACAACCTGGTGGGTTCTATGTTTGACCTGGTATTAAGTACTTTTGTCAATGAAGAGATTATTCGTTTCACTTTCATTTATGATATTAATCTTTTCAAAGAAGAGACGGTCCGGGAAATGAGCCATTATTTTCTCAACCTGTTAAACTGGATATTTTATTCTCCTGGCAGGTCAATTGGAGAGCTGGACATCACAGTGGAACCTGACCGGCAGTTGCAAGAAGGGTCTGAAGAGGAAGAGGACCCATTTAAAGAATATATGGATGGAAAAGCAAAGGAATTGACTGACCGGGAAAAAGAGCAGTTATTAAGGGATTTCAACGATACGGATGTGGATATCCCCGATAAAAGGAATAAGGTGGTTCACCGCTTATTTGAAGGCCAGGTGGAAAAAACACCGGACCACGTGGCCCTAATAGGGATTTGTCAATTATCAATGTTCGATGGTCAATGGGCAACAACGGAGACTGCTTCAATCGCTTATAAAGAACTAAACGAAAAAGCCAATCGACTGGCCTGGCTGCTAAGGGCAAAAGGCGTTGGCCCAGACTGCATTACGGTTCTTATAATCGATCCTTCAATCGAAATGATGGTAGGGATTCTTGGTATATTGAAAGCCGGTTCCGCATATCTTCCCATTGACCCAGAAGCTCCAAGAAACAGGATTTTATCCATCTTGGAGGATAGCGCTGCCTCCTTTCTATTAACAAAAGAAAAAATAGCTAAGAATTTCTCTTTTAATACCCTTAAGAATACCGGTTCCTATCATATGAAACCCAGATTGACAGCCCCACGTCCCCAGGTAAAAAACTTTGATGCGCTGCCCTACCCGGACCGTTCACTGGTGGATTATGAAAAATACCATCAATTCATTGGAGAGGCACTGGCCAAACATACGATTGAACTCCAGGCCACCAGGGGATGCCCTTTTAGATGTGCCTTCTGCCATAAAATCTGGCCCAAGAATCATGTGCGCCGTTCTGCTGAAAATATTTTTAATGAAATAAACAATTTATACCACCTGGGAGTAAAAAGATTCGTATTTGTGGATGATATTTTCAACCTGGATAAAGAAAACAGCGAGCGATTTTTCCGGCTGATCATCGAAAACGGGTTAAAGGTCCAGTTGTTCTTTACCAACGGGTTAAAAAGAAAAGGGGACAGGCAAATTTAAGAAAAATTATTGACATAAATCATTGGATATGGTATAATTTCTTTTCAATGCTGGAATGATTGAATAAATTGACAAAAAAACCTAGTTGCAAAATGCAAAAAGGAAGGTGAACCATGGGCCGATTTCCCAGACAATGGACATCGCAAAATACGGGATCATTTCATGTGATATCTCGTATCACGGGACAGGACCGGCTCCTCACTCCCAGTGATAAAGAATATTTCATCCATCTGTTGGAACGCTTTGCCTTCGGGTTCTTTGTGCAAATCCATTCATTTTCCATCCTGGATAACCACTTTCATATCTTACTGACTGGACTCAACCTCGATGCCAAACAGGCTTCAAAAAAAATACTACTGCAGCGATATAAACAACTCTATCCCAGAGAAACCGAACCGCCTCCAGGTTCATACCTACCCGATGGCACCTTGATCCCGGATGGAGATAACGGCATCGAACGTCTTCGAGAACGCCTGGGTTCCGTTTCCAGATTCGTACAGGAGCTCAAGCAGTCCTATAGCCGATGGTTTAACAAAAAGTATAAACGAAAAGGTTATTTATGGGCCGACCGTTTTAAAGGGGTCATTGTGCAAAAAGGAGAAGCCCAGTTATTGTGCAGCGCTTATATCGACCTCAATGCAGTCAGAGCCAATATCGTAGAAAAGCCCGAAGATTATCGCTGGTGCAGCCTGGGAATGCGGGTGAGAGCACCAAAACGGGCCAGGAGATTATTAACCTGGTTTCCTGTATCTCACCGGGATGCGTGGGAGAATATCGGACTGGTTAAGACTTTCTATTCAATGAAGGCGCTGGAATGGTACCGCTTATTTGTCTATCAAGCCGGTGGTAAAAAACTGGAAAACAAAGCCGGTATTTCTGAACAGTTGGTGAACGATGTGGTTGATTTTCACGGTAAATTGGGTATAGGAGAACGGCTGCAATATCGTTTAAGAAATATTTCCGAAGGTTTAGCCATTGGTAATTATTCCTTTATAGCCGGGATTCAAAAGAAAAATAAGCGTAAATTTATCCGTCCCCGTTCGTTTGTTGAGGGGAACCGTTTATTTGTGACGCGGGTTTTACGGTTATGAGGTGAAAAAGGAGTGGTATTCTTGCCAGGCGCCTTTTTTCCCACCATGTTCATTAATGCTTCTGCAACTTCCGCAACCCTCTTGTGCATCCTTCCTCGCGCACCGAAGCATTCCACCACAAGAACAGTGCCCAGGTTGTTTTGACAATAATTTTTCTTATTTTTGCCTGTCCCCTTTTTTTCTTTAAAATCGGTTATGCCCTGGTGCCCTGGTATTGTAAAGCTGTGGTTTTTTTTCTCCCCCTGACCTATTTTCAAACCCTGACAAAGTGACAGGAGCTTGCGGCTGATTACAAAAATTGTTGCGTAGGGATATGGTGTCAAATATTTACATTAAAAGACGATTAGGTGTATAAGAATTGCAAAAACCTCTTTTGCACGATTGATGAAAACTCAAATCTACTAAAAATGATAATACTATCAAAATGAATATTTTCAAGCAGGAATGGGGATGAGATCGTATGAAAGGATATGATATTTTGATATTATTATTAACAAAAAACCTTTAATTTTTAAAGTGTAAAGAATTTTGTTAAAAAGAATAATTTTTTTTTTTTTGGGTATATTTATAACATGAACTCTATTGGCTCTCTGCAAAAACGCAACAATTTTGGGTATTTAAAAAATATGATTTCTATGTTAAAAATGTAGTGTTCAAATCACCTACTGATGTTATCCAAAGAAAGAAGATTCCCAGTGACAAGGGGGGTGCCTGCCCCCCAAAGGCGGGAGCCTATATAAATTTCGCTCACAAAGATCCTCACAAGAACCTTCACAAAAACCCGCCCTGAAAACCAAAAATGGAAAAATCAGACCGAAAAAATATCGAAGATATTCTTGCCTTAACCCCGATGCAGGAAGGTATGCTTTTTCACTATTTAAAAGACCCCAGGAGTAATGCCTATTTTGAGCAGTTAAACCTGAGAATTGAGGGGACCATAGATATTAAACGTTTTGAACAAGCCTGGAATTTTGTTATTGAAACCAATGAAATGCTGCGGGCCGTGTTTCGTTGGGAGAAAGTAGAAAATCCGACACAGATCATTTTAAAGGAGCATAAACTCCAGTTGAAATATTATAACTTTTCTGCCAGAGACACCGGTGAAGTAGAAGCAAGAAAACAACTTAAAATGCTGGAAGAACTCAAGGTTCGTGATAGAATGGAGAAATTTGATTTGCGGAAGGTTCCTTTTAGGGTCACCTTATGTAAAGTTGAAGAAGAAAAATATGAGATGATTATCAGCAATCATCATATTTTATATGACGGCTGGAGCAATGGCATCATTTTAAAAGAGTTTTTCCAGGCTTATAATAATTTATGGAGGGAAGATGAATTCTTACAGCCACCTGTCAAGACTAAATTTAAAGAATTTGTCAAATGGATTCAAAACAGGGATATCCGTAAACAGGAAAAATTCTGGAAAAACTATTTAAACGGATTTGACGCTCAAATAGAACTTTCGATTAAACGAAAAAGGAAAGAAGATAGGATAAGCACGGGAATCTATCGAACTCGTTTTAAAAAGGATACAGTGATTAAATTAGAAAATTTTGTCAAGAAACATAAAATAACATTAGCCACATCATTGTATACAGCCTGGGGACTGTTATTGCAGAGGTACAACAACAGTAATGATGTCATTTTCGGTACAACAATATCCGGGAGAACAGCAGGGATAGAAGGAATAGAGGAAATGGTGGGGTTATTTATTAATACGCTGCCGCTTCGGGTACAAGGCTCAGGCGGTGAAAAAACAAGAGACCTGCTGTATCGCATTGATAAAGCACTGCAAATGCGGGAACCCTATGAGTACACCCCCCTGGTCAATATTAAAGAATACAGCGAAATAGATAGTAAAGAAGAGCTTTTCGATTCTATTGTGGTGGTGGAAAATTATCCCCTGGACCTTAGCCTGAGGCATGAGGAGGACATGTTGTCCTTGTCCGGTAATTCGTATTCAATGGTTGAGAATACACACTATGATTTAACTATCGGTATAACTGTCACCGGGATACCTGGTGATGATATGGAGGTAAATTTTGGTTACCAAGAGGGGTTATTTGATAAAGGGAGTATTGAGCGATTATATCATCATTTGGTTTGTATTTTAAAGGATATTATTGAAAATCCTGGAAAAAAGATATCTGATTTAGAAATCCTATCAGGAAAAGAAAAGAGTCAACTGTTGGCTGATTTTAATAAGACAGAAGCCCAATACCCGAAAGATAAGACCCTTCACCAGTTGTTTGCGGACCAGGCAGTCAAAACCCCGGACCGCGTCGCCATTGTCGGGGCAGGTTTCAGAGCTGACCGAACAGGTGATGGTTACCAATTGTACCAATTGACATACGGTGAATTAAACAAACGCTCAAACCAATTGGCAAGGTGGTTAAGGGGAAGGGGAGTCACTGAGGATACCATTGTGGGTATGATGTTGGACCGTTCACCGGAGATGATCATCGGCATTCTGGGGATATTGAAAGCTGGGGGTGCCTATTTGCCCATTGACCCGGATTACCCGGAAAGGAGAAAGCAGTACATATTAAAAGATAGTAATGCAAAGGTATTGTTGACCATACAGACACACCCTGACCGCTTCGCAGCCACCCCTCTCAAGAGGGGACTACACCCCGCCCCTTCGGGGCATCCGCGGCGCGGCTCCAATAAAGCCTCTCAAGAGGGGAATTTCTTTATCCTCGATATCAACCGGAATACTTTAAAAGACTCTTCCGCACCCGTAACCCGCAGCCCGCCACCCGCAACCCCTAACTCGCTGGCTTATGTCATCTACACCTCCGGTACCTCCGGCAAGCCCAAAGGTGTGATGGTGGAGCATGAGGCCATTGTGAATACCCTGTCGGCGCTGCATCGCATGTATCCATTTACACAGTCGGATGTTTACCTGTTGAAGACCTCGTATCTTTTCGATGTTTCGGTGACGGAATTGTTTGGATGGTACTGGGGAGCGGGGCGATTGGCACTGCTGGAACCCGGTGGAGAAAAGGAGCCTCAAAAGATACTGGATACCGTCGAGCAAATGCACGTCACCCACATCAATTTTGTCCCTTCCATGTTAAATGCGTTGGTAGACCAATTGACCCCCCGTAATATCGGCAAACTGTCAGGTTTGAAATACATCTTCCTGGCAGGAGAAGCCCTGCTGCAGGAACTGGTGAATAAATTCCGGCGTTTAAACAGCCGCATTCCGATGGAAAACATATACGGGCCCACGGAAGCCGCTGTTTATGCCAGTTGGTACCCGCTGGCAGAATGGAGCGGCAGCGGTGATATACCCATTGGCAAACCCTTACAAAATGTAAAACTCTATATCCTGGATGGCAAAGATCGATTGCAGCCGAAGGGCGTTCCCGGGGAATTGGCCATTGCCGGTGCTGGCCTGGCACGGGGATATTTGAACCATCCTGAATTAACAGCCAAGAAGTTTAGAAGAGCTGTCATTGGTCATTCGTCATTAGTCATTAGTTCTTCTAAGTTCTCTCCCAATGATCAATGTCCAATGACCAATGATCGTTTATACCGAACCGGCGACCTGGCCCGATGGATGCCGAAGGGTAACATTGAATTTTTGGGCCGCCTCGATCACCAGGTCAAAATCAGGGGATTTCGTATTGAATTGGGTGAAATAGAGAACCAATTGTTGAATCATAACGATATAAAAGAAGCGGTGGTTATTGCCCGAGGAGATAACAGAGGAGAAAAATATCTCTGTGCATATATCGCACCAAAAAGCATCAATATTTCAAAATTGAGGGAATATTTAGCAAAAAAATTGCCTGATTATATGATTCCTTCTTTTTTTATGCCAATAGAAAAGCTGCCTTTAACCGCCAGTGGGAAGATCAACCGGAAGGTATTACCGGAGCCGGTCATTGAGATGGGAGGGGATTACGATTACGCACCCCCCACCAATGAAATCGAAGCAAAACTGGTAGAGATATGGTCTGAAGTACTGGGGATAGAAAAAGGTATAATAAGCATAAACGCAGACTTTTTCGAATGGGGAGGACATTCCTTAAAGGCCACCCGGTTGGTATCAAGAATACACAAAGAGCTAAATGTAATTGTGCCTGTAGCGGAGCTATTTAAATTTCCCACCATCAGGAGATTAGCTGATTATATGAGACAGGGGCAAAAGAGTACATATCCGTGCATCCAATTGGCAGAACAAAAGGAATATTACCCTTTATCTTCCGCCCAGAAACGGCTGTATATTTTGCAGCAAACGGAAAAAGACAATATCACCTACAACATGTCGCGGTTGTTGGTTCTGGAAGGGGAGTTGGACAAGAAGCGGCTGGAAAATACATTTCACCGGTTGATGCGAAGGCATGAAAGTTTTCGGACTTCTTTTATAGAATTTATAGAAGGAGAACAGGAACCGGTGCAGCAGATTCATGAAGAGGTTGAATTTGAGATTGAATATTATGATTTAGCCACAGAGGACACAGAGAGCACAGAGGGAACAAGGGGGCTTGCCCCCTTGTCTTCGGAACCCGCAACGCCACTACCCAACCCGCAACCCGTAACAAGTACTATAAAAAATTTCATCCGTCCTTTTGAGTTATCTAAAGCACCTCTGCTGCGGGTGGGTTTGGTAAAGTTGCAAGAAGCAAAACATCTGTTAATAGTAGATATGCATCATATCATCTCGGATGGAATCTCAACCGGGGTGCTTATAAAGGATTTTATGACCATTTATGATGGAAAAGAATTATCTCCCGTCAAAATGCATTATACTTATAAAGACTTTTCAGAGTGGCAAAACAGCGGTCAGTGGTGGGAAGTAATAAAAAGCCAGGAAAAATATTGGTTGAAAGAGTTTGAAGGCGAGATACCTGTATTGAATCTGCCAACCGATTATCCAAGACCGGTAATACAAAGTTTTGAAGGAAAGCGAACCAATTTTGAGATCGGCAAAGAACAGACCGAAAAATTAAAGAAAATAGCCTTAAAGGAAGAGGCCACACTTTTTATGATTCTCCTGGCAATAACCAACATTTTGCTCTCTAAATTGAGTGGTCAAGAAGACATGGTTATGGGGTCACCGGTAATGGGCAGGCGTCATCTGGAACTGGAAAGAGTCATTGGTATTTTTGTAAACATGCTGGCATTAAGGAATTATCCCTCTGGTAAAAAAATCTTTAGAGAATTCCTGGGAGAAGTAAAAGAAAGAACATTGGAGGCATTGCAAAACCAGGGCTATCAATTTGAAGACCTGGTAGAGAGGGTAATAGTAAATAGGGATGCGGCTAGAAATCCCCTCTTTGATGTGGCGTTTGCCTTACAAGACCTGGATATTCCCGGGCTAGACATACCGGGGCTAAAGCTGACACCTTATGAGTATGAAACCGGGATAGCAAAATTTGATTTGACATTTATTGGTGAGAACCTGGAAAACAAACTTCATTTTACAGTGGAATATTGTACCAGACTGTTTAAAGGTGAGACAATTGAGCGATTTACCCATTATTTCAAGCGTGTTGTAACTGCTGTATTGGAGAACCCGGAGCAAACCATTGCCCAAATAGATATCCTGCCTGGGGAAGAGAGAAAGCAAATGTTGGTAGATTTTAACCATACTGCCGGCCCCTATCCTGCAGATCAAACCCTGGTGGAGCTATTTGAAAACCAGGTGGAACAAACCCCTGACCAAATAGCAATAGTTGGCATTAGGCAGTTGGCAATAGGCAAGGGAGAGAAGATACACATCTCCTACCGGGAATTAAACCGAAAATCCCATCAACTGGCCGGTTTATTAATAGAAAGAGGTGTCCTGGCGGACATTATTGTGGGACTTATAGTGGAGCGGTCCATTGAAATGATCATAAGTATATTGGGCATATTGAAAGCAGGCGCAGCCTATTTGCCCATCAACCCAAAGAACCCGGAAGAACGAATAAAATACTTGCTGGCTGACAGCGATGCCAGAGTGCTGATTACCGCCGGCACTTTGGCTAAAGAAGTTAAGAAGTTAAGAAGTTGGGAAGATAAGAAGAATTTCGAAATTATTTCTTTAGACTCTCCGGAATTTTTTAATTTCTCACCTTCTCACCTTCTTACCTTCTTACCTTCTCATCCTTCTTCCCTCGCCTACATCATTTACACCTCCGGTTCCACCGGAAAACCCAAAGGTATTCCCATCACCCATGCTAATTTCTCACCACTGGTGCATTGGGGATATACGTTGGGGATAAGCCCGAAAGATCGCGTCATTCAAAATCTTTCTTATTATTTTGACTGGTCGGTGTGGGAAATATTTATTGCCCTCACTACTGGTGTGGCCCTGTACATGATCACGGATGAGATTTTGCTCAACCCGGAAGCAGAAGTGGATTTTATCCTGGAAAATGCCATTACTGTCTTGCACATCACACCTACCCAGTACCAGTATTTGATTAATGTGGGGAAAAAGTTGGAAACCTTGAAATATTTGTTTATCGGGGCTGAGAAATTGACTGTTGACCTGGTCAAACGCAGTATTGAATCGGTGTCTGATTTTTGCCGGGTATTCAATATGTACGGCCCCACAGAAGCTACCATTATTTCAGCCGTATTGGAAATCCACAGCCAGGGAGTCGAACAATATAGTGTATTATCCGGTGTTCCTATTGGAAAGCCGGTGGGTAATACGGGTTTACTGGTATTGGACAGGCATTTAAACCTGTGTCCCATCAATGTGATGGGTGAATTGTACATCGCCGGAGATGGGGTGGGGCAAGGATATTTAAACAACCCGGAATTAACTTCAGAGAGATTCATAAATTACAAATTACAAAATACAAATTACAAACAAATTCCAAATTACAATGTCCAAAATTACAAACCAAATGGTATCAATGCATCCATGCAATATCATTCCCACTCACCTCACTCACCTATATACAAAACCGGCGACCTGGCGCGTTGGCTTTCCGATGGTAATATTGAATTTTTAGGGCGTGTGGACTTCCAGGTCAAGATCAGAGGATACAGGATCGAGTTGGGTGAAATCGAAAACCGGCTGCTTAGTCATCAAGCGGTACGGGAAGCCATTGTAATCAACAGGGAATCGGAAAGTGGAGAAAAAGATCTCTGCGCCTATATTGTGCCAGGTGATAAAAGGGGATTTGACGATCCTGGGGTGATGTCTTCCCAATTAAGGGAATATTTATCCCAGGGGCTACCGGATTATATGATCCCTGCGTATTTTATCCGGTTGGACAATATTCCGCTAAACCCTAACAATAAAGTGGACAGGAATGCATTACCGGAACCTGAAATTACCGGAACCGCCGAAAGTTATGCAGCACCAACGAATGCATTGGAAAAGAAATTGGTGGAAATATGGTCGGAGGTTCTGTGTAGAGATAGTGAGATTAGCATTGATGATAATTTCTTTGAATTGGGTGGGCATTCATTAAAAGCCAACATCGTGGTAGCAAAGATAAATAAAACATTGAATGTTGACCTGTCATTGGTAGAAATATTTGTAAGACCAACCATCCGGGAGTTGGCCCAATTGATCAGGCAAGGTAAAAGAAAGATATATCCCTTGAGAGAATTTGCAGAAGAAAAGGAATATTATCCGCTTTCTTCCCCCCAGGGACGATTATATATTTTACAGCAGTTTAAGGAAGATGATATGACCTATCATATGCCCGGGGTGATGATTTTAGAAGGAGAATCGAAGGTAGACCGCCTGGAGGCGACATTTTGTCGAATGATCGAGAGGCATGAGAGTCTTAGAACATCCTTTGTAATGGTTGGAGGCGAACCCGTACAGAAAATACACGAAGAGGTGGAATTTGAGATGGAGTATTATGTAACCCCCGAAACACACGAAAAACACGAAAAAAATAAAGGGATAATTAAGGATTTCATAAGACCTTTTGATTTATCCAAAGCCCCTCTGCTGCGGGTGGGTTTAATAAACCTGGAAAAAACAAAACATATTCTTATGATCGACATGCATCATATTATCTCTGATGGGACCTCTGTGGGGATATTTATCAAGGAGTTTATGGCCCTCTATCAGGGTGAGGAGTTACCCACAATTTTGGTGCAATATAAAGATTTCTCAGAGTGGCAAAGCAGTGAAAGAGGAAAACAAGTAATAAAACAGCAAGAACACTACTGGCTGCAGCAATTCCAAAGAGAAATACCTGTGCTGGAATTGCCCTATAATTTTTCCAGGCCGTTGGAACGGAGTTTTGAGGGAAGCAGCGTGAGTGTTAAGATAGGCATAGAAGAGACCGAAGCCTTAAAACAGTTGGCCAATGAAGAAAACGTGACCATGTTTATGCTCTTGATGGCCGTTTATAAAGTATTGCTGTCAAAATTAAGTTGGAGTGAAGATATTGTAGTAGGGACACCGGTGGTGGGCCGCGTGAATGCAGAATTCCAACATATCATCGGTATGTTTGTCAACACACTGGCTATCCGAAGCCAACCCTGCGGAGAAAAGACCTTTAACGAGTTCTTAAAAGAGATAAAAGAAATCACATTGGGAGCTTTTGAAAAGCAGGCCTACCCCTTTGAGAACCTGGTGGAAAGAGTCGCCGCAGATAGAGATGCTTCCCATCATCCCTTGTTCGATACCATGTTTACCTTACAAAATATAGACATCCCGGAAAAGGAGATTCCTGGCTTAAAACTAAAACCCTATGAGTATCATCACCCGGTCTCCCGGTTTGACATGACCTGGAATGGAGAAGAAGGAGAAAAAAAAGACACCCTCTGTTTTACCATTGAATACAATACCGGTCTATTTAAAGGAGAAAGAATAAACCGGTTTGCCCACTATTTTAAAGAAATAATCAAAATGGTATTGGTCAATCGGGATATTCGCTTAAAGGATATCGAATTATCCTTTGGTTTATCTGATTCCAGGAAAAAAATGGTTGAAGAAGCTTCAGGGGAATTTGGATTTTAAGGAAATTAAAATAAAAAAATGTAAATTAAAGAAGGAGGAAAGCATATGATAAGAAAAGTGCAGTATTTAAATTTAATTGTGCTGCTAATTTTGTTGGTGTTAACCAGTCATTGCTTGTGGGCCGTGGACCTGTTGGAGGACGGCAAAGTCATCATCCCTGATAAAGTTTCCGAGAAAATAATCATTGATGGTCAATTGGATGAAAGGGTTTGGAAGCAGCCGCCGATAAACAAGGAATTCACCACCGTACTTCCCACTTTTGGTAAGCCATTGGGCATGGAAACAAAGATCTGGGCAGCTTATGACAGCAAGAGTCTCTATTTTGCCATCCACTGTTTTGACAATGAGCCTGAAAAGATAAAGACCTCTATATCCCAACGGGATAAAATTTTATACGACGACTATGTGGGCATTTTGCTTGATGCGTTAAACAGTAAACAGAGCAGTTATGAATTTTATGTCAACCCCAATGGTATTCAACTGGATGCTGTCAATTCATCCGTCAGTGGATTGGACATAACCCCGGATTTTGTTTGGGACAGTGCAGGTAAACTCACCCCTGACGGCTACCGGGTGGAAGTTCGTATCCCTTTGGAGAGTATTCGTTACAAGGTGGGTAAAGATAAAGAGGTGAGAATGGGTGTACTTTTTTTTCGGCATATTACCCACCTGGGGACCGCGGCCACCTGGCCGGTGTTGGAACCCGGGCAGACAGATTTTAACTGTATGAGTGCTATCATTTATCAGGACCTTAAGAAGAAAGGGCTTAACCTGGAAATACTCCCCAATTTTACTAACACCAGGGACAATGATAGGGAAACCGGGGATACCTTTGGTAAAAGCACAGATACCAATATCGGGGTGGCCTTAAAATACGGTATTACCTCTTCTATTACAGCAGAATCCACTGTAAACCCGGATTTCAGCCAGGTAGAGAGCGATGTCTTCCAGGTGGGAGTCAATCGTCGCTACCCGTTATTTTTTAGTGAGAAGCGGCCGTTTTTCATGGAAAGCCAGGAAGTATTGGATTTTACTATTGTCCATGATGCCATGGCTTCTTTACTGGAGTATGGAATGATGGTATCGCCGATTCATACGCGCCGCATCGTGGACCCGGGTTGGGCGGTAAAATTAAGTGGGGCCGCCGGCAAGATGAACTTTGCCTTTTTGGCAGCCAATGATCGGTCAGCAGGCGCTGCCTGGGATATCGGTATCAATCCGCATGAAGGAAAGAGCGCCCTTTTTGGTATTGTCAGGGCCAAATATCACCTGGGCGCAGATAATTCCCTGGGAATCCTTTACACCGGCCGTCATTTTGCCAGTGCCGGTGAGCGCAATGATGTCGGCGGCGTTGACCTGAAATACCGACCATTTAAACACTTAAGGATAAGCCTGTCTTACCTTCACAGTGCTACACGCTGGGCCCAGGGCGAGCCTGCAAAAAAAGGCGATGGGTGGAACGCCATTCTCCAGTATATTACCCCCCGTATTATTTGTATGGCATCCTATGAACGCTATGACACCGATTTCTATATGGCAACCGCCTTCCAAAACCGGGTAGGGATTAGTCGCTGGTGGCTGGGAGTCGGCCCATATATTAATTTGAAAATAAAACAAATACCCTGGCTTAAACGCATTGTACCTTATATCCATCTCTCCAGGCTGCATGACCTGGGCACTAAAATGGATGATAGCTGGCGCGTGTTTGGCTTGTTTTTCAATTTTGTTCCCAGGGGTGACCTCTACCTCGAGTACCGCGTCGAAGATGAAGCATGGAAAGGTAAACTCTTTGATAAAAAATACTTCTTTGCCTATGGGTTTATTCAAATGTTCAAAGGGTTATTTTTAAGTGCAATCCTGCACCTGGGTGATCAAATTTACTATCCCGCAGCAAACCCTTTTGTGGGTAATGAGCGGACCATCAATATCGGCGCTAAGCTGCAGCCCGGTGTCAAACTAACAGTGGGCTTAAATTATTTGTATTCAGTATTTAGAGATAAGCAGGACAACCAAAAAATTTATACGGTAAACCTTTACAATTTCAACACCACCTATCAATTCAGCAAGTATTTTTTCCTGCGGGGAATTCTACGCTATGACAGTCTCGAAGAAAAGCTGCTCACTGATTTTCTTGCCTCTTTTACCCTGATACCTGGCACCGTGGTGCATTTGGGTTACGGCTCCCTTTACCTGAGAAACCAGTGGCAAAATAATATGTGGACCCCCGGTCAGGGAGACCTGTTGAAAATGAAAGAAAGAATATTTTTTAAAGCCAGTTATTTGTGGAGAATCAAATGAGTCAGTGAGTCAGTAAGCCAGTGAGTCAGTGAGACAGTGGAGCCGTAGGTCAGTGAGGTGGATAAAATGGCGAACAGGCACGCCTGCACGCCTGCACGCCTGCACGCCTGCACGCCTGTTCCGCAGCTCTAATAATAATAAAATAAAGTAAAGGAGAATAAAATGAAAATTATCAAACATGTAATCGTTAGTCTGTTGGTGTTGTTTTTTGTTACTTCGGTTTTGGGAACGGTGGTATCCCCCAACACTGATGAACAAAAGCAAAAATTATCAGAACAAGAGAAAATGATGAAGCTCTGGAAGGAATACGCCACCCCAGGTGAAAACCACAAATTCCTTCAATATTTTGTAGGTGAATGGGAAAGCATCCATAAATTTTTCCCGGAACCGGGCGGTGAACCCTTCATTGGAAAGCAGGAAATATCTGTTGAAATGATTCTTGATGGCCGTTACCTGAAAGCTCATATTAAGAAAAAAGTACCAGAGGGAAAAAAGGCCCCTGAAGGTCTGGTTATAACTGGATATGATAATTACAAGAAAGAATTTATTGCTGTATCCTTTGATAACACCAGTACCACTGTATATATAAACCGGGGCACCCTGGATAAGACCGGTAAAATCAGGACTGAGACCGGCTTCTTTGATGATGTTTTAACTGGTAAGAAAAACAAAGTCAAAGCAGTTACCACGATAATCGATGAGGACCATTACACCTATGAATTGTTTGATGTTGATGAATCCAAAGGAAAAGAGAACAAAGTAATAGAGGTCAATTACACCAGGAAAAAATAGGAATTATCTGGAAGTAAGCCCCCGGGGGTCAAGGGTTAATTAACCCAGGAGGATAAAACCATGAGAAGTCGAAACCATTCGGATTTTGACCGGTTATGGATGGCTGCTGGAAAAAAAATTAAAGAAAGAGAATATTGGCTGGGCAAGTTATCGGGCGAACTGGTGAAAAGCAGCTTTCCCACTACTTATGAAGATAAAGTAGCAGGCGATGGTGAGGGATCCGAAGGTTTGGATATAGATGTAAATGTCGTGAACTTTACATTCGGTAACGAGCTGTCTCAAGGTTTGCTGAAGTTAAGTACCGGATCGGATGTCAGGCTGCATATCGTATTGACAGCGGTCTTAATTCTATTATTAGGGAAATATTCCGGGAACACTGATATCATCGTGGGAACGCCCGTATTAAAGACGGGCAGCGATGTTGAACTCCTGAATACCGTATTGGCTATTAGAAATCAATTGCCCCCCGATATCACCTTTAAAGAATTATTGCTGCAGGTAAGACAGACCATGATCGAAGCCGATGAACATGGGGATTATCCCATTGAATTAGTGGTCCACCAGTTAAATCTGCCTGTTTATAGTGATGGTGAGGGAGGTGATTTTCCCCTTTTTGATGTGGCCATAATGATGGAAAACATTCATGATAAACAATACCTCTCCCATGTTAATCCCAGGATTATTTTTTCTTTTTTAAGAACCCAGGAATCGATCCGGGGGCACGTGGAATACAGGGCTTTATGCTATCATCCCCGGACCATTGAGAGGATTGTGGGGCATTTCCAGCACCTGGTGGAGAAGGTTCTTTCTGACGTTGAAATCAGGGTATCGGATATTGAATGGTTGTTACCGGAAGAGAAACAACAAATATTATTCGATTTTAATGATACAGGTGAGGAATACCCCAGGGATAAAAACCTCCGGGAAATGTTTGCAGAGCAGGTGGAACAAACCCCGGACCAGGTGGCCCTGGTTGGGACAAAATTACAAAATACAAATTACAAATTACAAACAAATAACAAATTACAAATTACAAATTACAAACAAAATTACAAAATTTCAATCACATACAGGGAATTGAATGAAAAATCGCAGCAATTGGCCCATTTATTAAGGCAAAAAAGTGTCCAACCGGGCACTATTGTGGCTATTATGGTGGAACGTTCCTTAGAGATGATCATTGGTCTCCTGGCCATATTGAAGATCGGTAGTGCCTATTTGCCCATTGACCCGGATTACCCGGAGGACCGCATCGATTATATGTTAAAAGACAG
>CP070627.1:6084035-6089569 GCA_020355945.1 Candidatus Aminicenantota bacterium
TGCGGTTATTGTGCGCCAGGTATGATCATGGCAGCGGAAGAGCTCCTGGAAAGCAATCCCAACCCCAGCGACGAAGAGATTAAAGAAGGAATATCCGGGAATCTTTGCCGGTGTACCGGGTATATACCTATTATCGAGGCGATTAAAGACTATGTAAACAGCGGAGGCAGCCATGAGTAATCGTGATTTTAAATATGTTGGTCAATCAACGCCGCGAATCGATGGGCGGGAAAAAGTAAGCGGAGCGATCCGGTTCGTTGAAGACCTGGATTTCGGGCCCAATCTTTTATATGCCGCGATCGTGGAAAGCCCCTATGCTCATGCGCTAATCCGGAAGATCGAACCCTCACGGGCGGAGAAAGTGCCGGGTGTGGTTAAAGTGGTCACGGGTAAAGATTTTCCCTACAGGTTTGGTTTGTATATGCACGATCGTTATATATTTGCCCAGGACCGGGTGCGGTTCATTGGGGAGCAAGTAGCGGCTGTGATTGCCCGGGACCCGGTAACAGCCCAAAAAGCAGCCGCAGTGGTAGAGGTGGAATACCAGGAATTGACATCTCTCCTCAGCGTTGATGATGCTATTGGTGAGAAGCCCAAAGTTCTGATTCACCCGGACTTGAAAAATTATAGTCATGTACCCTGGTTTTTCCCGCAGCCTGATACCAATATTGCTCATTGGCGCAAAGTTCGTAAGGGTGATATTGACAAAGGTTTCCAGGAAGCGGATCAAATATTTGAAGATGAGTATACGGTTCCCCGGTATGCGCACTGTGCCATCGAGCATCATGCGGCAGTAGGGCACCTGGATCATTCGGGCCGTTTGACGCTGTGGACCGCCTCGCAATCGCCATACACGCAGCGGCATTTATTTACCCAGGCACTGGAGCCGCTGGGGTTCACCCATAAAGACATCCGGGTCATCAGCCCGGCCGTAGGGGGTGGTTTTGGTGGAAAAGCCGGTGTGTCTATGGAAATCCTGGCTGCTGCGTTAGCCACTGCTGTGAAAGGAAATCCGGTAAAAGTGTTGTGGTCCAGGCAGCAGGAATTTTACAATACTTATCAACGCCAGGGGGTTCATGCCAGAATTAAAGCAGGTGTAAAAAAGGACGGTACCCTCACTGCACTGGAACATATGTTGTATTGGGATGCCGGTGCATACGTGGAATACGGCGCCAATGTGGTCAATGCGGCAGGGCTTTCCGCCACTGGACCTTACCGCATTCCTAACCTGAAAATCGATTCCGTTTGCGTATATACCAATCTACCTCCAGGAGGCCCTTACCGGGGTTTTGGTTATTCCGAGTTTATATTCGGACTGGAATCTCATTTCAATGAAATCTCTAAAAAACTGGGAATTGACCCGGTGGACTTCAGGCGGAAAAACGCCATCCGTGAAGGGGACACCCTGGCTTATGGCGCGAAGATGAATCCCAGCGGACTCCTGGAAGCCATTGATAAAGTTGCCGAAGCCATTGAATGGGAAAAAGATATCAAACCGGGAAATCCCGACATCGCCGTAGGCAAGGGATTTGCTTTGATGTGGAAAGCGCCGGCCATGCCGCCCAATGCCTCCTCCACCGCATTCTTGAAATTCAATGAAGACGCCAGTATCAATATCCTGGTCTCAGCTATGGAAATCGGTCAGGGGTTATTAACGGTAATGGCCCAGGTGGCAGCAGAGGTGCTCACTGTACTGCCTGATCAAATCCGGGTTGAAATCCCTGATACTGATCGGAACCCTTATGAATGGCAAACCGTTGCTTCCCATATTACCTGGGGAACCGGGACTGCCGTTAAGCGAGCAGCGGAAGATGCGCGGGAACAAATCTTTGATTTAATAGAAAGAGCCCTGGGTAAAAAACGGGATGCCCTATATCTTGAAGACGCCGCAGTCAAGTCTCATGATGAACCTGGTTTTCAATTACCCTTAAAGGAGTTTGTGATCGATGGCGTTATGATGGAAGACGGGACCTGGCGGGGAGGTCCGATTGTCGGCCGCGGCATGTTTATGCCTGAATTTGTCTCTGCGTTAAGTGACCCGGAAACCGGTCAAGGGGGAAAACCCAATGTCCACTATACGGTTGGCGCCAGTGCCATCAGGGTTGAAATCGATAAACAGACCGGTAAAGTGAAAATTCCCAAAGTGGTACTGGCGGTAGATGCGGGAAAAGCCATCAACCCGGACCTGGTGAGAGGGCAGATCATCGGGGGAATACTCCAGGGGCTGGGTACGGTATTGTATGAGGATATGCGATTCGATGATAAAGGAAAGCTTCTCAATCCCAATTTTACGGATTACAAGATTCCAACGTCTATGGACATCCCGGATGAAATCGTTCCGATTATTGTTGAGGTGCCACAGCCGGATGGTCCGTTTGGAGCCAGGGGAATTGGTGAGCATACTATGATCCCGGTTGCCCCGATTGTAGCCAATGCGGTTGAAGATGCTTTAGGGATTCGCATCAAGTCCATGCCGATAACAGCAGAGAAAATAGCCCTGGCGTTGAAAAGATGATAGACATAGTGGAATTAAATGTGCTTAAGCTTACATTCTATACAGTGTCGTTCCTGATAATTATGGAATATCAGCTCCTAAGATTTTCAAGAAAATATGGGAGAAAGCTTCATGAGTAATAATTTGTTCATTAAGTTGCTTGGGATTAAGAATCCCAGGATCTTTTTAATTAGTGTAGTAGGAGTTAGTCTGCCTATCGGCGTGCTCGCAAGTATGATTGCTCAAGAGTCTAAAATTGCAATCTGGATCATCTGTGGTATTGTTTTTGTTTTAATAAGCTATATTTCTCTTTACATTTATTTAGAGCATCGAAAATTCAAAACGATAAGAAATTCTGTTATTGGGAAAATCTATAAAAACCAAGACGATGCAATACAAGATATTCAGAATTCTATTCAAGAATGTGAAGAAAATGAAGAAATCAGAATCTTGATTATTAGAGGAAAATATATCTTCGATGTTGAGCATCCAAGAGGTACTTTCGCTCGTACAATAGAGGCGCTACCTAAGGAAGTTGACGTAAAAGTCCTCTTACCTGTCTTAACAGAGGATTTCTTTAATAAAAATAAGAGAATTATCAATGTTAGTTATAGAAACTTTCACGAATTACAATCTGATATCAACGCAACGATAGCAAGAGTTAAAACATTGAATAATAATTCGAAAGCCAATGTGGAATACCGTCTATATACAATAGAGACAGCGGCATTTTGGAAACTTTTTTTATTCAAAAAATGCGCATTTGTAAATTCATATGTGTTGGGCAAAAACATCCATGAGGTCCCGGTTTACAAAATCTCGAATAATTCATTTACATTATATTCTGCGTTCTCAAAAATGTTTGATGATATTTGGTATAAGCATAGTAAAACATCATCAAAAGAATATGGAGAAACTATGGTTACCTAATAATAAAATCGTGCCATTTCCTGGGAGAAAATAATTTTTGAATATAGAATAACGAATGTCGAATGAAGAATTATGAAGTTTATGAGCCCGCTATCCTTCGACCTTCGACATTCATCATTCGATATTCGATATTCCTTTTGGTTGCGGCTTGTCCGGGCTGTGGACCGGTATTTTATCCTGTGCAACAATTTTTGCCGCTTTTCCGCATTTTACCCCTTTCTGTTTTATCGGTAAATATAAAATACCTGGCTCTATATTCCCCGAAACACTCCTTCATTTTACAACAGGAGCGATGTATTCATATATTATTTTAAAAACAGTGATTCAAGATAATCCACAAAAGGCTTAAAGCATTGGGGACATCGCTGGGCTATAGTAGAATAATCCGAATCCCCCAGGATTAAAGGAGCATCGATGGTGCCTTTATAATGATCATTATGCTTTTTAAATATCTCTTCAACAACCTGTTTGGGTGGTTTGTTATGATCCTGGTTTTCAACGGGTTTCTCCCAGGTGCAGTGAATTGAAGATACCCCCAATCTGGCGGCCAACTGCTCTTCAGCAGCTAATACAAGTGCCTCAAGATCATGCTTGAAACAAAAAACTCGAAATCGCTGATTTATTCTTGTATCAGATATGTTCTTCAGTTTCAAGACTTCTGTGAAATTATATTGCACCAACTTCTTAAGTTCTTCGTAAGTCTGATGAGGCCCACCTGTATCTTTTGGATACAAATCCGGCATTGTGATGACAATAGTATCCGGATCATTGCCTAGAATGTTAACCGCTTTTCTTGGGGTTTTGGTTATTAATTCTCGTTTGCTATTTCCTTTGCCTTCTTTTGGATGAATTGGAATAAAAGTGATTACCACACCGGCGTTATTTGCCTTTTTTAACAATGGCCGTAATAATCCTTCCAATGCCAACTCATCACTGGGACCTTCTACGTATACAATTACCTTCATACAAGGGCCTCTAATTCGTCACTGCGATGCATGTTTTCCAACTCCTCGATGCCAAAGTCCTCAAGATTGGCGCACAAGGCCTTTGAATCTCCGGGTTTAAGATAAACACTTTGTCCATTAACATTTTTCATTACTGCTATGTTCAATATATCGAATTGGGTAAGGAAATAAGAAGCATGAGCAGCGATTAAAATTTGGGTTCGCTGACAGGCTTTTTGGAATAGGCCGGCCAGGATTGGTAATGTACGGGGATGAACCCCCTGGTCTGGTTCATCAATACAAATTAAACCAGGGGGATTAGGCATAATGCAAAGTGTCACCCAGCAGAGAAACCGCAAAATACCATCGGAGAGGTCCGCCAAACTCAAATCATCTGCGCCGTCTTTCTCTTGCCAAAAAGCAATGACCTCTCCAGGACCGCCGCGGGCTTTTACGGTAAGGTTATCGAAACCGGGTACTGCTGAACGAAGATGTGCCTTGAGTTCATTGAACTTTTCGGGATGCTCGCTCATTAAATTAAATAAAACCGCACTCAAATTTCCAGCATCTTCATACAACACCGGGTCCTGGGAAATAGGTACAGATTGACGAATTCGTGTATTATTTATATTGAAAGAACTATAAAACCTCCATCCGCTGATAAACTCTCTCAGATCGAATAATGTCTTTAAGGCAGGATTGGTTACTGTACTTACAGCTAACTGGTTCGCTTTCTTTAACATCCACTCCTGGGATTTAAAGCCGTTGGTGAGGGGATCATTGACAATACCTTTTTGTCCTTTTATATCCATAAAAATAGAAGGTTTTGTATACCCTGGAAAAGGCGTCGAACTTATTACTTTTTCAAAGGAAACCCGGGTTCTGCCAACCGGTCCTAACAATTCACCTTCGTAATACAAAGTGGATGGTTGATGAAAATCCAATTCAATGCACCACCAAAATTTATCCGGACCCGGCCGGTGAAAAATTTGCTGTCCCATGGAACCGGCAACTATTTCAGGAGGTATCTCCCGGTATATAGATTCACGCAGGAATTTAAGAAATTCAAACAAACTGGACTTGCCCGAACCATTTGCCCCAACAATTACTTCAAGTGGAGATAACTTTGCTGAAAAGTCTGCAAATGGGCGGTATCCTTTTATCTT
>CP070627.1:6089669-6093870 GCA_020355945.1 Candidatus Aminicenantota bacterium
GCCTGGGAAGCCCTGGAAGACGCAGGCTATGTCCCTGCGAACTATGGAGGATTAATCGGGTTGTATGCTGGCAGTGAAAACAGCCTGGGATGGGAAAGCCTGGCAGTTCTTTCCGGCATGGCCTTTGAATTCGGCACCTGGGCAACTTCCCACTTATCAGATAAAGATTACCTGGTCACCCGGGTATCTCACCGGTTGGATTTAAAAGGCCCGGCCGTGACGATTCAAACCGCCTGTTCCACTTCATTGGCTGCCATTCATATTGCAGGACGTGCCTTATTAACCGGTGATTGTCACATTGCCCTGGCCGGGGGAGCGTCAGTGCTGCACACACCAGTGAGGGGATACCTTTATCAAGAAGGGATGATCTTTTCCCCGGACGGCCACTGCCGGGCGTTTGACGGTGGTTCGCAAGGAACAGTCATGGGTGAAGGGGTAGGGGTGGTGGTATTAAAACCGCTGCAAACCGCTATTTCCGACGGAGATCATATCCATGCCATTATCAAAGGATCGGCAATCAATAATGATGGAATCAGCAAACAAGGATTTACAGCCCCCAGCGTACAGGGACAGGCAGGGGTAATCAAGGCAGCCCAACGTATTGCCCGCGTTGAACCCGAAAGCATCGGTTATATTGAAACTCATGGCACGGGAACCAGCCTGGGTGACCCTATTGAAATCGAAGCATTGAATAAAGCCTTTAATACAAAAGAAAAGAAATTTTGCGGTTTGGGTTCTGTAAAAACCAATTTGGGGCATTTAGGAGCCACTGCCGGGGTGGCAGGGTTTATCAAAACCGTTTTGGCACTCAAAAATCGTTTAATACCCCCCAGTTTACATTTTGAAACCTCAAACCCGGTAATAGACTTTGAAAACAGCCCGTTTTATGTCAATACGCGGTTAAGAGAGTGGGAGAATAACAATGGCAATCCCCTGAGAGCCGGTGTCAGTTCGTTTGGCATCGGCGGTACCAACGTTCATGTTATCCTGGAAGAAGCCCCAAAGGGGACAAGGGAGCTTGCCCCCTTGTCTAAATACCATTTAATCCTATTGTCTGCCAAAACCCCATCCGCCCTGGATAAAATGACCAAAAA
This sequence comes from Candidatus Aminicenantota bacterium, assembly GCA_020355945.1. Next base: position 6,090,764 of record CP070627.1, read on the forward strand.
CCTGACGGAATATTTTAAAGAAAATCTTTTAAATCGTGGTAATCATGAGAATCCCACTAATCCTGGTCCAACCCTGGCAGATGCGGCTTATACGCTGCAAGTGGGCAGAGAAGCCTTTGCCTACCGGCAAGTGCTGGGCTGTGCCAGCGCCGATGAGGCTGTAGAAGCCTTATTATCACCTGAGCCAACCAAAGTTAAAACCTTTCAAGTTGACGATAATGAACCACCGGTGGTATTTATGTTCCCCGGCCAGGGTGCCCAGTACGTCAATATGGGCCGTGAACTCTACCAAAAAGAACCGGTATTCCGGGAAGAGATGGACCGCTGTTTCGAGATACTCAAGCCGCTAATGGGTTATGATATCAAAGAGATCCTTTACCCCTCCGAGAGGTCCGAGGGGTCAGACAGGTCAGACCGGTCCGACCGGTCCGACCTGATCGACCAAACCGGAATCGCCCAGCCCCTGTTATTTGTCTTCGAGTATTCCCTGGCAAAATTGCTGCTCAAATGGGGAATAGAACCCTATGCCATGATCGGCCACAGTATCGGTGAATATGTGGCCGCCTGTTTATCCGGGGTATTTTTGTTAGAAGATGCATTAAAATTAGTAAGCGCCCGGGGTCATTTAATGCAGGGTCTGCCCCCCGGGGCCATGTTAAGCGTACCGCTCCGCGAAGAAGAATTACAGCCCCTCCTGGAATTGAATGGGGAATTATCACTGGCAGCGGTTAATTCGGTCTCCCATTGCGTGGTATCCGGTCCCGGGCAAGCCATTGATGGTTTTGAAAAACATTTAAAGGAAAAAGGGTACAGCAGTCGGCGGCTTCATACTTCCCATGCTTTCCATTCCAAAATGATGGACCCCATATTAAAGGAATTTGAAGCCAGGGTGACGCGGGTAGAATTAAATGAACCGCGGGTTCCTTATATATCCAATGTAACCGGCCAATGGATCACGGTTAGCCAGGCCACCTCGCCCGGGTACTGGGCCGGGCATTTACGGGAAACAGTGCGCATGGGCAGCGGCCTGGGCGAATTGTTAAAAAAGGAAGAGGCTGTGTTTGTAGAAGTGGGCCCGGGCAGGACTTTGAGTACTTTTGTCAAACAACAGGCCAATAACAAGCCAGGACCAAAAGTGATCAACCTGGTGCGCCATCCCCGGGAAAATACAGCCGATACCTGTTACCTGTTGAATAAAATCGGCCATTTATGGGGTTATGGAAAAGCCATTGAATGGAAGGAATTTTACCGTGGAGAAAAGAGAAACCGGCTGCCCTTGCCCACGTATCCGTTTGCAGGCCAAAGATTCTGGATTGAAGGGCATCCGTTAAAAATAATCGCGGAAATCTATCACCGGTCGGGTTTACATAAACAGGACACCGGGGGTATGCCGGGACAAACGCTGGCAGCACCTGGTTCAACGGCCCCACCATCCTTAGAGTTCGCTGCCCATCCCCGGACCAGGCATCAGCGGCCCCAACTGAAAAATGAATATACACCCCCCAAGGACAACATAGAGAAAACCCTGGCCCAAACCTGGCAAAACTTCCTGGGAATAGAGAAAATCGGAATAAATGACGATCTCCTGGAACTGGGAGCCGATTCATTGGTATTTGCCACAGTGGCTGCTAAGATTTATAAAGCTTTACAGGTGAACATACCCCTGGCTGTATTTTTCAATCAACCCCATATAAAAGGATTGGCCCAATACACCCGGAATGCCAAAAAAGACATCTATTATTCAATAGAACCCGGGGAAAAGAAAGAATATTATGTATTATCGTCACCACAACAACGGTTATATGTATTAAGCCAACTGGATAAAGACAGTGCAGCCTATAACCTTCCCTCCATGTTGATACTGGAAGGTAAAATAGATAAACCCAGGCTTGAAAATTCATTTAAGACCCTGGTAAAAAGGCATGACAGCCTGAGAACCTCATTCGAGATGCTGCGAGGGGAGCCCATACAAAAAATTCATGATGACATTGAATTTAACCTTGATTTTCATGATTTACAGGCTTTACATGACCTGGAAGCCAGCCAGGAAGTTATCCGGCGGTTTATACAGCCCTTTGCTTTACCTGATGCGCCCCTGCTGCGGGTGGCCCTGGTCAAAAGGGAAAATGAAAACCACCTCCTCATGGTAGATATGCATCATATCATTTCGGACGGCACCTCCATCAGTTTGTTAATAGAAGAATTCGCCGCATTATATAATGGAGAAACCTTACCCCCCCTGAGAATCCAATATAAAGATTTCTCCGGCTGGCAAAACAGGAAAACAGCAGGAGAATTAATAAAAGAACAGGAAGAATACTGGCTAAAGGAATTCGCGGATGACATACCAATACTCAATTTACCCACTGATTTTAAGCGGCCGGTTTTTCAAAGTTTTGAAGGAAATGCCATCCGTTTTGAACTGGACAAAGAGGAAACCCGCGCCCTGAAAACATACGCTCTAGAAGAAGGGGTAACATTGTTTATGATATTGTTAGCCGCCTTTAATATATTCCTGGCTAAAATAACCGGGCAAGAAGATATCATCATCGGAACACCCCTGGCAGGCCGGGATCATCCGGACCTGCATAAAATAATCGGGTTCTTTTTAAATACCCTGGCATTAAGAAATTATCCCACCGGAAACAAGACCTGCAAAGAATTTCTCCAGGAAATAAAACAAAAAACATTAGCCTCCTTTGAAAACCAGGAATATCCCTTTGAAAGTTTAGTCGAAAACCTGGGGCTGGAAAGAGATACCAGTCGAAATCCTATATACAGTGTGATGTTGATATTACAAATTTCCAACACCAATGATTACTGGTCAGCCGCACAGGGGTTATATGGTCTGAAAGTGCGCAGGTACGAACATGAAAGAAACGGTTCACCCAATGATATAAGTATATATGTAATCGAGAGAGAAGATGGGCTTTATTTTTCCTGGGAATATTGTACCCGGTTGTTTAAAAAGGAAACCAGCGAAAGGTATATTCAATATTTCAAAAAAGTAATATCAGCAGTGATCAATACCCCGCGGGAAAGAATATCGGAAATCAGCATCATCACTGCCGAAGAAAAGCAGTGGCTCTTGTTCGAGATCAATAATA
>CP070627.1:6093970-6099879 GCA_020355945.1 Candidatus Aminicenantota bacterium
AAATTGTCGGGCTGCCGGTGCCTGCCGACTTTATCCCTGTGCCTGAATATACCGATTTGAACATGACCCTGGATAACAAAGCGCCAGTGGCCCAGATTCTCCCCCTGTATCCCGGTGCGGGTGATACCCCGATGATTTACACGCCGGGTCCTGCTGTCCCTTCCTATGACAAAATGCTACTGCCTAAAATGCTGGGAGTCACGACGGATTACGGACCGACAGCGAATCCCAGGTGTTCGATCTTTGATTTTACAAAATCGGACCAACATCTTGCTTTTCAGTTGACCGCTTATCACGACAATGGATATATGCTTCATTGGTACTTTAAATTCAAACGCAACGACGACACAGTGTACACTTTCATTACCGGGAAGGAATATGCTGCCGGCTCAACCCCTGGTACAGGTTCGATGGTGGATTATAAACCCAAGCCACCGCCGAAACCACCGATACCGATAAAGTTTTCCTGCAAACAAGACGATGTTAAGGGTTTCCAAAATATGTTCCTATACTTGAATCCTAAACATATCAATTTAGGTAAACCAGATGGTTGTGCCTACCGGTTTGTTATTCATGCCATGACCCGGGCGACGAATGGATACGGTTATCTCCGCTGGAGGTGGGATGAAGATTTACATTATATAAGAAGAAAGTAAATGAAAAATAATCGTTAAAACTTTCTATAGGGAACAGGGGCGCTCTCAGGCGTCCCTGTTCCTTTCTAATTTTAGCCACAAAGTTACACAAAGGAACACGAAGAAAAAATAGATATAAATACAATTGTAGATTACAGCGGTTTGATTCATCAAACCCGCAAACATCAATCCAATAGTAGGGGTTTGATTCATCAAACCCCGTAGAGACGTGAATGAATCGCCCGGGCCAGGCTTGATAAATCTTTTTTTCTTTTCATACGATTTACCACCTGAGAAAATTCTACTCAACGGGTACTGCGGGTAAAATGTATTACCTCTTTACCACAGTTACAGGCAACATTAACGTTACCTAAAGAGTCAACCGCAATGCATGGGCGCCATGAATCAGTATTATTATTAGATATATTTTCCACCTGGTTCCAGGTTATGCCGTTATCAATTGATCGGCTGAAATATATCATCTCCTCGTATGGGGGGCTCGAGCTCACATTCGTCCAAACAACATTGATATTCCCTGCGCTGTCTATTGCAAAATCGGGTTCCGTAGAATACTCGGGATTATTAGAAATATTTACCGGCGGGTTCCAGTTTACACCATGATCTGTTGAACGGCTGAAATATATATCATAGTTGTAATCAGGGGTTGCTCCGCTCCAGACAATATTAATGCCGTCCGCGTTATCCACAGCAATGGCCGGGTTCTCCGAATATTCCGAATTATTGGAAATATTCACCGGCTGACTCCAGGTATTTCCGTTATCGGTTGAGCGGCTGAAAAATATCTCCTCGCCGGTGGGGCCTTCCTCATCATCATACCAGGCAGCATAGATGTTGCCGGCACTGTCTACTGCAATGGGAATAGAAGACTCTCCATCAAAATCATTGATATTTGCAATAGTTACAGGTTGACTCCAATTGACGCCATTATCGGTTGAGCGGCTGAAATATATCTGCCAGTCACCGGAAGTATCATCAAACCATGCAGCATTAATGTTACCTGCGTTGTCTACTGCGATGGTGGAACTCCAGGAATTTCCGGAATTATTAGAGATATTTACCGGCTGGCACCAGCTATTCCCGTTATCGGTGGAGCGGATGAAATAGGTATCATAGATTCCTGGAGTATCATCGCTCCAGACAACATTGATATTGCCTGCGGTATCCACTGCAATGGCGGGAAAAGCAGAATCTCTCAAATTATTGGAGATATTTGCAGGCTGGTTCCAGCTTTCACCATCGTCAGTCGAACAAATGAAATATACCTCCCTGGTGCCAAAGGGAGTATCGTTACAGACAACATATATATTCCCGGTGCTGTCTGTTGTAATGGCTGGACAGGCATGTTCCAAATCGCCGGAAATATCCATTGTTTCGTAGAAAGTATGGTTACTTTCAATGGTGAAGTTGAGTGAATTGGAATCTCCTCCTTCAGAAGAGGGGTTGCGCACAAATACGGTGACGGTCTCGCTGAGAATCCTGGAGATACCCATCGTGTCAGAGGTTACAGCGGAATTCAAAACAGTATCGTCCGGCTCAATCTGGCAGATTAGTTCTGCAGCACTGACATAAGTGGTCTGTTTTTCTGTTCCATTAAAGACGATCTTTGAACCGGAAACAAATTTTGTGCCTCGGGCAGTCAGTGTAAATGTCGGCATGTGGGCAACTTTTGAGGTTGGTGATATCGACGTTAACCTGAGGGTCTGGTTATTTTGTTCGTTACTCCCGTCCCCGTCACTGCCTGTGGGAGAACAGCATTGAAAAAGGATAAAAATGAGTAACATAGGAAAAATAAAATTTTTTCTTTTCATTGTTCCTCCTGTTATTAAAGTAGCGTAATTTCCAGATTTTTGTTTAAGAATTATAAAACTTTATATTTTTTTTTGAAATGCCGGATTAGAGGGGATTTCGAGATTTAAAGATTTATAAATATTTAATTTTATTTCTTTGTTCTGGTTTCTTTTGGATATTTTTTTGCCTCTGGCGGCCAGGGGATAAAGAGGGAAGATGGGAAGCTGAGGAAGATAGGAAGCTGGGAAAAAGAGGTGAGTTGAAATGATATTGCATGGTTGCATGGATACCATTAGGATTGTAATTTTGTATTTTAGCACCTGCCTTTTTTTTAGACAGGTGCATTGTAATTTTTTTCATCTTCCTAACTTCCTATCTTCCTCATCTTCCTGGTTTCCCTCTTTTGAACCCCCTGCAAAAACTTTTGATTCCACAGGCTTGACAAAACTAAAATAATTTTATAATCTCTAGTCTTTTAAAACGATTCCAGGAAATAAATCGAGCAGAAAGTGAATAATATAGAAAAAAGAAATATAATGGAGCAGATTCGGAGGAACTGTTGACCCTGACCGAAACCAATGGAAAAAAATCAGTGCTGGTCCTGGGCGGCGGTGTAGCCGGCCTGCAAGCTGCTAACGATCTTGCCGGACTGGGTTTTCACGTCTATCTTGTTGAGCGTTCCCCGTCTCTGGGTGGGCGCATGGCCCAATTGGATAAAACCTTCCCCACCAACGATTGTTCCATGTGTATCCTGGCCCCTAAGATGATCGAGTGTGTATCACACCCCAATATCACACTGCTGACCTGTGCCGAACTGGAGAGCCTTTCCGGGAAAATCAGGGATTTCACTGCCACGGTGCGCAAACGAACGCGGTACATCGATGAGAAAAAATGCACTGGCTGCGGTGACTGTGCCACTGTTTGCCCGGTGGAATTGCCTGGCGAATTCGAAATGAATCTTACCAACAGGAAAGCCATATACAAACCCTTTCCCCAGGCTGTTCCTAATGTATTTTCCATTAGCAAACGCGGTATATCTCCGTGTAAGGATGGTTGTCCTGCACAACTCAGTGTCCAGGCCTATGTTCAGCTCATCAAGCTTGGTAAGTTTGACGAAGCATTGGCGGTGATCCATGAGACCATGCCCTTTGCCGGGACCCTGGGCCGTATTTGCCCACGTCCTTGTGAAGACGTGTGCATGCGCCGCGACAAGGAAGAACCCATTGCTATTGCAGCACTTAAACGCGCGGCTGCCGACCTGGGAACTCATATCCCCAAAATTACAGCAGATGAAACCCAGTGCCAACAGCGGGCAGGGAAACCTGTTGCCATTATCGGAGCCGGACCGGCCGGATTGACTGCGGCGTACAACCTGGCACGCAAAGGGTACCCGGTCACTGTATTCGAGAAACTGCCTGAGGCAGGTGGAATGCTCTGTGTGGGGGTTCCTGATTATCGCCTGCCGCGTAAAGTCCTGGATGAAGAAATAAATATTGTACGTAATCTTGGCGTTAAGATAAAAACCTCCTCGCCTATTGAAGGACCGGAGGGAATAAGGGATTTGTTTAAAAATGGTTTTAAAGCGGTATTCATCGCTACAGGTGCGCACCAATCCATGAAGCTCAATGTCCCGGGTGAAGACCTGGATGGTGTTAACCATGCAGTGGACCTACTGCGGGAGGTCAGCCTGGGACAGGAGGTTGTTGTAGGTAAACTAGCTGTGGTTGTGGGCGGTGGAAATGCTGCTATTGATGCTTCACGTACTCTGCTTCGGCTGGGTGCGCATCAAGTTGTCATTCTATACCGTCGTACTCGTAAAGAGATGCCAGCCTATCGGTTTGAAGTGGATGCGGCTTTAGAGGAAAACGTGCGGATTGAGTTTCTTGCCGCACCGGTTCGCATCATGGGCAAGGCAGGTCATGTTTCCGGGATCGAGGCCATACGGATGCGTCTTGGTGAACCGGACAGTTCCGGTCGAAGAAGACCAATCCCCATCGAGGGTGCGGAATTTCAAATTGAATGCGATATGGTGGTACCGGCCATTGGCCAGTCACCAAAACTCGATTTTCTCGGGACGCGCTCCGGTCTGAAGACAACTCAGTGGGGGACGATTATCATTGATAACGAGACCTGTGCCACCAATCTCAAGGGAGTATTTGCCGGAGGAGATGTAGTAACTGGTCCGGCCACGGCTGTGGATGCCATAGCCGCTGCCAACCGCGCCGCAGAAGCCATCCACCATTACTTGAAACAAAATCACAAATTACAAAATACAAATTACAAACAAATTACAAATCACAATGTTCAAAATTACAAACAAAAAAATAATGAAAAGCTTTTGCAGGGGGTCCAGGGGGACGGTTTTCTCGAAAAGAGTCCCCCTGGTCGCCGAAGGCAAGCTGTTGTTCAGTTGGAAAGCAAAGAACTTGAACGTATAGAGAGGGTCCCGCGGACCCCAATGCCGGAACTTCCCGTGCAGGAGCGGGTAAGATCGTTTCGAGAGGTAGAGCGAGGTTTTGACCGCGAGGCTGCTGTGCGGGAAGCTGAACGCTGCCTGAATTGTGCCGGGTGCAGTGATTGCATGGAGTGTAAACGTGCCTGTCAGGCAGATGCTGTTAACCACAGCCTGGAGGACGAAGTATTATCCCTTCGTGTGGGAGCGGTGGTTGTGGCCACCGGGTTTAACCCGATGGACGTTTCTATTATTGAGGAGTACGGTGGGGGCCGGTTTGCCAATGTTGTTTCCGGGCTGGAATTCGAGAGGTTTCTTTCCCCATCCGGACCCACTGGTGGGCATGTGCTGCGGCCTTCAGACGGCCGTGCCCCGAAAAAGATCGCTTTTATCCAGTGTGTGGGTTCAAGAGACGTTCGTTACCATGCTTACTGTTCGGCGGTTTGCTGCATGCACGCCACTAAAGAGGCTATTCTTGCCAACGAACATGACAAAGAAGTCAGCACTACTATTTTTTACACCGAGCTCAGGGCTGCGGGCAAGACATTCCAGGAGTTTGTGGCTCGTGCCCGAAATGAGTACAATGTTTCCTATATTCGTTCCAGGCCGGCTTTTTTGGAAGAGGACGAGGAAAGCAAAGATGTGCGTGTAATATACGAAGACACCAACACCCGGGAACGTAAATCCGCTGCCTTTGATATGGTGGTGCTTTGCCAGGCCCTGGTGCCGGCGGCTGCGATTGATCTTGCCAAAAGCCTTGGTGTAGAGCTGAACGCTCAAGGTTTTATTAACACAGCGGACGCATTAACTTCGCCGATAGACACCACCCGTCCCGGTGTGCTGGCAGTGGGATTTACATCAGGGCCGCAGGACATCCCGGATTCGGTGGTACAAGCATCTGCCGCAGCCGGTCGTGTGGCTGAACTGCTCAAAGAGTAAGCGGGTAAGTATCGATGAGTAAAGTTAATATCGGGGTTTTTATCTGCCACTGCGGCTCCAATATCGGCGGGGTG
>CP070627.1:6099979-6107352 GCA_020355945.1 Candidatus Aminicenantota bacterium
ATTGGATGAGCATCGTATCATGGAAATAGCCACACTCCCGGGAACCGCTTACCTGGAAATGGCACGGGCGGCCATTGCAGCCCTTCACCCCAATAGAACCATTGAACTAAAGGACGTCTACTTTCTTAATCCCTTAACCGTAAAAGAAAACCGGCAAAAAGAAGTTCGCACTGTCCTCAAAAAAGTGAAAGAAGAGGAGGGTTATACATTTTCTGTAATGACACGAAAGAAAACCAGCGCGGATCAATGGGTGGAGCACTGCCGCGGAAAAGCCCGCTGCCTACGGGAACAAGAGGCTAAACAAAAACAATTTAAAATTGAAGAACTAAAAGCCAGGTGTCCCGGACAAAAAAAGACCTTTCAACTGGATCGCCAGCCCTATAATTTTGGCAGCATGACCCTTGGCCCCCGCTGGGATAATCTCCGCCATGCCCAACCAGGAGAAAACCAGGCCTTTGGTGTCCTGGAATTACCCGAAACCTTTGCTGATGATCTGGATGCCTATAAACTTCACCCGGCTCTGCTGGATATGGCCAACCTTTTATTGGAAAGACTCAGCGAAGATAAAGGGGCTTATATGCCCTTCTATTATAAAAAGATAAAAATAAAGGGGCCGCTGCCAGGGAAAATATTTTGCTATGCCCGCTCTGCACAAACCGGTTCCTCGCAGCAAGAGACCCATGCCTATGACATAACCATTATCAACCCCCAGGGAAAGGAACTGGTAGATATAGAAGAATATACCTTAAAGAAAGTAAAAACAGGCCAACACACGGCCAGGCACCTTCATGATCGTAATCTTAGCGGTGAAAGCAATATATCACTGGGGATTTCATCCCCGGGTTCCTTTGATCATCTGGAATTTCGTCCGGTTTCCAGGCGGAGTCCGGGACCCGGAGAAGTGGAAATCTCTGTATTTGCCACAGGACTCAACTTCAAAGAGGTACTCCTGGCATTGGGAGCCTTAGGAACGGTTGATCCGGATTTTACTTTTGGTTACGAGTGCTCGGGAAAGATCACAGCTTGTGGAGAGGGAGTAGAGAATTTTAAAAAAGGTGATGAAGTCATTGCCTTTGGCTCTTCTTGTTTTAGCTCTTATATCATCACCCCGGTTTTCTTGGTGGCCCATAAGCCGGCTAATATTGGTTTCGAGGCGGCAGCCACTATACCCATGGCCTTTATGACCGCCTATTATGCCCTGGTTAAATTGGGGCATCTTTCCGAAGGTGAGCGGGTTTTGATCCATTCGGCCGCAGGAGGTGTGGGCATGGCTGCGGTGCAAATTGCCCAGGCCAAAGGCGCAGAAATCTTTGCTACCGCGGGAAATGAAGAAAAACGCTCATACCTGCGCTCCCTGGGGGTCCAATACGTAATGAATTCCAGGACCCTGGACTTTGCCGACCAAGTGATGAAACACACGGACGGAAAAGGAGTAAACATGGTCTTAAACTCCTTATCCGGCGAATTTATTCCCAAAAGTATTTCCCTATTGGCACCTTATGGTCGTTTCCTGGAAATCGGTATCCGGGATATGTTAAATGACACGCCATTAGGGCTCCGGCCTTTTTTAAAAGGTTTAGCCTATTTTAATGCCTCGCTGGCTGCGGACATTCCAGGCATTGAATCAGTGTGGGAAGAAGTGGTGCGGAATTTCAACCACGGCACCTTTACGCCTCTTCCCTATCGCACGTTTGACATTGAAGAAGTGGCCCGGGCTTTTGAATACATGTCTAACGCCACCCATATCGGTAAAATTGTAGTGACCCGGCCGGACCGCCTGGAAGAACTGCCGCAAAAACAACAAGATACCACTGAAAAGAACCCGCTCAAACATGGTATATTACCCGCCGAAGGCATCGAAGCTTTTAAAAGGATTTTGGCAAATGAAGAATACCCGCAAGTGGTGGTCTGCACCACCGACTTTTTACAGCGGATGAAAAAGACCCATGGGTTTTCCGGTGCCTATCTTATGGAAGAATTGCATAAAGCACCCACCTCTATTCCCAAACAAGCCAGGCCTGAATTAAGTACCCCCTACACAGCCCCCGGCACTGACACAGAAAAAATATTGGCCCACATCTGGCACGAATTCCTGGGAATCCGGGAAGTAGGCATTCATGATGATTTTTTTGAACTGGGCGGTGATTCTTTAAAAGTGATGACCATCATATCGAAAATTCACAAAGCCCTGGATGTGGAAATCCCTATGAATGAGTTTTTCAGTCGCCCCACCATTACAAAGCTCTCCCAGTATATAACAGGAGCCGGAGAACAAACTTATTCTTCCATAGAGCCCGTGGAATTAAAAGAGTACTACCCGCTGTCAGCAGCCCAGGAAAGATTGTACATGCTGCAGCAGATGGAACCTGAGGCTCTTGGTTATAATCTTCCCTATGTGGCAATCCTGGAAGGTGAATTAAATCCCATCAAACTGGAACAGGTATTTGATCAATTGATTCAAAGGCATGAAAGTTTTCGAACCACCTTTATCATTGTAGACGGAGAGACAGTGCAGCGGGTGTACCATGATACGGAATTTGAGATCGAATATGACGATCTTACAAGAGCTCAGGTTGAGGTTGAGGTTAAGGTTGAGGAAGAGCGGTCATCGGTCAATGGAAAAAGGTCTAAAGACCTCACAGCCCCCAACTGGCAACTGGCAGCAGCCACTATCAAGAATTTCATCCGTCCCTTTGATCTGTCTCATCCACCGCTGCTGCGCGTGGGGTTGATCCGATTGACCAGGCAAAAACATATATTTATGGTAGACATGCACCACATTATATCGGACGGTGTCTCCGTGGGGGTGCTTATAAAAGAATTCATGGCATTATATGGAGAAGAAGAATTACCAGGATTACCCATCCGCTACAAAGATTACTCCCAATGGCAGAACCAACGTTTTAGCAGGGGAAGTGAATCGTATAAACGCCAGGAAGCATACTGGCTAAAGGAATTCCAGGGAGAAATACCTGTTTTAAACTTGCCCGCAGATTTTCCCAGGCCTGACATACAGAGCTTTGCAGGCAGTTCATTATTCTTCACCATCAGCAGCGAACACACAAAGGGATTAAAAAAGCTAGCCTCTGAAGAAGAAGTATCCTTATTTGTGCTGCTGCTGTCCATACTAAATGTATTCATTTCTAAAATTACCGGTCAGGATGATATATTGATAGGAACCCAAATCGCTGGCCGCAGGCATTCTGACCTGGAAAATATCATCGGTTTGTTTATTAACACACTGGTAATGCGAAATTACCACGGCAAAGAAAAAACATTTAAAGAGTTCTTAAAAGAAATCAAGCAAAGAACATTAAACGCCTTTGAAAATCAAGAGTACCCCTTTGAAGACCTGGTGGAGAAAATATTGGGAAAACGGGAACTCAACCGGAATCCATTGTTCGATGTCATGTTTGTGTGGCAAAATTTGGGAATAGAGAAAATACAAATACCAGGGCTGGTTTTAAAACAATACGACGAAGAAATAAAACCAACCGCACTCATCGATCTAAGTTTATATGGGCAAGATAACGGAGAAGATATAATATTTATGCTGGAATATAACACGTCACTATTTAAGAAAGAGACCATCAAACGATTCATCAATTATTTGAAAGAAATCACAGCGATTGTATCCACTGATAAAGAAATAAAATTGAAAGACATAAAAATTTCTCATGATTTAGGCATGGCAAAATCCGGGGCCTTCCAGGAAGAAGACCAGGAATTCGGATTTTAGAAATCAAGGCCAAACTAAAAAATGAAAAAATCAATATTAAATAGCTTAAATAAGAAAAATACCGCAGACATAATGGGATTAACTCCCATGCAAGAGGCAATGCTTTTTCATTATCTAAAAGACCCCACCACTGATCTGTATGTTGAACAATTAATCCTGGAAATATCCGGTGACATCGATGTTAATATTTTTGAAAAAGCCTGGAATATAGTGGTTGAGACCAACGAAATGCTGAGAACCGTTTTTCGATGGGAAAAGATGAAACATCCCCTGCAAGTGGTCTTAAAAAAACATCATCTTAAACTCACATATCACGATCTTTCCGGTATAAAAACCAGTGAAAAAAATAAATTAGCGGCAGAAATAAAAATAAACGATAGGGAAAACAAATTTGATTTACGGGAAATCCCCTTTAGAGTCACGTTATGTCAAATTGAACCAGCCAGGTATCAAATGATCGTCAGTAATCACCATATTTTATATGATGGCTGGAGTAATGGCATTATTTTGAAGGAGTTCTTTACAGTCTATAATAACCTGGTCCACAAAAAGAAGATTCAGAAACCGATAAAAAGCAAATTTAAGGAATTTGTTAAATGGCTGAACACACAGGATAAAAAGGAACAAGAAAAATTCTGGAAAGAGTATTTAAAGGGTGTTGAAACTGAAACGAAACTTCCTGTAAAAATCAAACAAACAAGAGGAAAACAGATCAGCAGTTGGAGTAATTCAAGGATCTCAATTCAAATTAATAAGGATAACAGGGAGAAATTGGAGAAATTTATACACCATCGTAAAATAACAATAGCTGCTTTTATGTACTGCACCTGGGGCATATTGCTGCATAAATATATCAATACAAGGGATGTGATATTTGGGACCACAGTATCGGGCAGGTCCGCGAAGATAAAAGATATCGAAAATGTCACCGGACTATTTATCAATACCATCCCACTGAGGCTCAGGATAGGGGATGGCGAAAAGACAAAGGATATGCTCTATCATGTTAATGAAATCCTGACCATACGAGAGAAGTATGAGAGTACATCGTTAGTTGATATAAAAAGATACGGCCAAGTGGAAAACAATTCGGAACTTTTTGATTCGATTGTTGTCCTGAAGAACTACCCGTTGGACCGTGGTTTAATGAGGGAAAATAGTAAAAATAGCCCGATGTCTTTGCTGGTAGATTCCTATTCCATTAATGAAGCCACCCCATATGATTTAACTGTAGGTATTACCATTGGTGAGGATATTGCAATCAATTTTAGTTACCCCGAAGAATTATTTGAAAAAGTAGTTATCCGGAGATTATCCCGTCATTTTATTCATATTATGGAAAATATTTTAAAAGACGATGAGAGGGATATACCTGCCCTGGAAATATTATCCGAAAAAGAGAAGAAACAGCTTTTGCTTGATTTTAACGCAACTGTTGAGGAGTACCCGAAATATAAGACGATGCATGAGTTATTTGCAAGGCAGGTGGAAAGGACTCCCAACAATATTGCCTTAATATTCGGTGTTAAAGAATTAACCTACCGGGAGCTAAATAAAAATTCCGACAGCCTGGCTTATCTACTGCGTGAAAAAGGTGTAGGACCCGGTACCATTGTGGGTATGATGGTGGAACGTTCTGCAGAGATGATTATAGGGATATTAGGAATATTAAAATCAGGCGGTGCCTATTTACCTATTGACACCGAATTTCCCGGTGAAAGAATTGAATGGATGTTAAAGGACAGCGGAGCCAGTATTTTGGTGACTACACGGGATATATCAAACCAGATAAATTTTGAAAAAGAGGCGATATATTTATCGGACCCGATAAATTGCGTCCCTACCCTACCTCACCTGCACCTGTCACCTGCACCTGCCACCTGCCTGGCTTACATCATCTACACCTCCGGTTCCACCGGGAAACCAAAAGGCGTTTTGATTGAGCACTTCGCAGCAGTAAATTTAGTCTTTTCCCAGATGAATCGATTTGGCATAAGTACGAAAGATCGGGTGCTGCAATTTTCTTCCATTTGCTTTGATGCATCAGTTGAACAAATTTTTATCGCCCTTTTCAGTGGGGCAGTTCTGGTTCTCATTGATAAAAATACACTCCTGGAAGCCGGAAAATTCGAGACATTTATAGCCAGTCGGTCAATTACCCATCTTCATGCCGTACCTTCATTCTTATCTAATATGGAGCTAACAGGTCATTATCAGTTGAAACGAATTCTTTCAGGAGGAGATGTTTGCCCGGCAGCTTTGGCAAAAAAATGGAGTAAATATTGTGATTTTTATAATAGGTATGGCCCCACGGAAACCACGGTGACTTCAATAGAAATGTTGGTTAAAGATGTCGATGAGACCTCAAGTGGGCTGCCGATAGGAAGACCCATCAATAACACCTTCGTTTACCTGTTTGACAAATGGATGAAGCTTGTACCGTTAGGAGCAATTGGTGAATTGTATATTGGAGGCGAAGGAGTGGCCAGAGGTTATTTAAACCGGCCGGAATTAACCGCAGAGAAATTCGTAGAATTAGAGGTTGATGAGGATATTTATCATAGGTCCGTTAGGTCCCATAAGTCCCATATTATCTACAAAACCGGTGACCTGGCCCGCTGGCTCCCGGACGGGAATATGGAGTTTTTTGGAAGAATCGATCACCAGGTCAAGATAAGAGGTTTCCGTATCGAACCGGGTGAGATTGAGAACCAATTGTTAAACTACAAAGAAGTAAAAGAAGCAGTAGTAACAGTAAAAAAAGATAAAACGGGTAACCGGTTTCTCTGTGCATACATTGTCTCTCGCTCAATACCTGGTGTTAAGATTTCTCGGTTAAAAGATTATTTAAAACAAAAATTACCAGGCTACATGATACCACCTTATTTTGTTATGCTGGAGAAAATACCCCTGACCCTCACAGGCAAGATTGATCGAAAATCACTGCCTGACCCGGATATAAGCACAGCAGTAGAATATACTCCCCCTGGTAATGAAAGAGAAAAACAACTGGTAAATATTTGGGCCAATCTTTTAGAGATGGATAAAACAAAAATCGGGATGAATGATAACTTCTTTGAATTAGGAGGGCATTCATTAAAAGCCACCCTGTTGATGGCACGTATACATAAAAAATTCGATACGGAGATTCCCCTGTCCCAGTTATTCCGTTCCCCCACCATCAGGGGACTGGCCCTCTACATGGATAAAGCGGAAAAGAGTCGATATTTATGCATAGAAGCGGAAGAGGAAAAAGAATACTATGTATTATCCTCAGCCCAGAAACGATTATACTTTTTAGAACAAATGGATGCAGCCACCTCGGCCTATAATATACCGGCCATTTTTCAACTGGAAGGAGCGCTGGATAGAGATAGACTGGAAGAAACATTTGTAAAGTTGGTCCAAAGGCATGAGAGTTTACGCACTTCTTTTCGGATGATGGAAGAGGAACCGGTACAATTGATTCATGATGATGTAAAATTTGAGATTGAATATTATGATTTACCGGTGACAGGTGCAGGTGACAGGTGCAAGTGGGAAGAGGATCTGGCATCTGATTTCATTCGTCCTTTTGATTTGTCTCAAGCGCCGCTGCTGCGAGCGGGGTTGGTAAAACTTCCACACACCCCGG
>CP070627.1:6107452-6128567 GCA_020355945.1 Candidatus Aminicenantota bacterium
AAAAATTTTAGCCCATATTTCCCGGTCATACCACAAGGTGTCCAGGTCCTCAACCTCTTTTTCCTGCTGTTCCCTCCAGGTGAAATATTTCAGGTTATGAACGGTTTTTTGGTCCATGTAGGTGAGTTCCCGGGTGTGGTCCGTGGTAATACCGTGGAGACACTTTTCCAGGTCTTTGGCTGCCTGGAGTGTGGTGTATTCTCCCCGCTTTTCTCTCAATTCAAAAATACGTGACAGGTACATGTCAGCCGAATCCGTGGCTATAGTAAAAATAATATCCTCCGCAGTCATTTCATAGTATTTAGCGGTCTTGATGGAAGCCAGGAGATTGGCAATGGAAGAAATACCCAGCAAGTCCAGTTGGTTGACAAATCCTGTCTCCAGGCCAAGAGATACCAGGTATTCTTTTCCTTTTTCTTCGTTAAATAACCGGAAAAGCCGCATGCAATTTTCATCATCAATGGCAGCTACGAAATTGGTGTTTCTCACATTATGAACCCAGGGAACGTGTTTATCGCCAATGCCTTCAATGCGGTGAGCACCAAACCCATTGTACAGCAGCGTAGGGCACTGTAATGCTTCGGCTGCTACTACTTTGATAAAATGAAAATTAGATCTTAAATAATCTCCGGCAGCAATAGTCCCGGCAGAACCCGTAGCAGAAACATACGCGGCCAATTCACTGTTTTTACTTTTTACTTTATTGTACACCTCTTCAACAGCAGGTCCGGTAATATTATAATGCCATGCGGGATTCCCAAATTCATCAAACTGGTTAAAAATCTTGCAATCGGGCCGAGTCCTGCGGATTTCCCAACATTTGTCATAGATTTCTTTAACATTGGATTCACAGCCAGGGGTGGCGATTATTTCCGCTCCAATGTCCTCAAGCCATGTAAACCGCTCTTTGCTCATTTCTTCAGGCAAAATAGCCACTGCTGTACACCCCATCAAATAAGAGTCAAAAGCACCACCGCGGCAGTAATTTCCAGTAGAAGGCCATACCGCTTTGTGATAAGTGGGATCAAATTGACCGGTTATAATCCGTGGGGCTAAACATCCGTAAGCGGCTCCTACTTTGTGCGAACCCGTGGGAAAATATTTCCCTACCAACGCAATAATCCGGGGACTCACTCCTGTCAGCTTACGGGGAAGCTCCATGAAGTTGATACCATCGAATAGACCACCTTTCTCTTTGGGTTCATTCTTCCAGGTAATCCTGAAAAGATTCAACGGGTCCAGGTCCCATAAACCAATATGCTTTAATTTATCTTTGATTTTTCGCGGGACCAATTCCGGGTCTCGCAGTTGGGCAAAAATAGGCAAAATAATGCCCTTCTCACGAAACCGCTTCACACTTTTCTCTAATATCTTTTGATTCACTACTTTATCGATAATCTCTACCATTTTTTTCTCCTGTGACTAACTTTTTCTAACAGGGCATGCATTGAAGATTCCCAATGCTTTACCAGCAGGGGCACAACCGCTTCGTGACCTTCCCTGAAAAGAGTATTAACAATTTTTTCATGCTCTTGAATGGAGGATTTCACCAGGTCCTGGTTTTGCATATAGGCGTATTCATAACGAAACGCAATGGCCTTTAAATCCCTTATCATATCCAACAACCGCTGATTACCGCAGCCCGACAACAAGGTCTTGTGCCATTCCTTGTCCAACTCAATCAAGCGGATAAAATCCGATTGCGGGACTTTCATCTCATCAGAAATTTTTTCAAAGTATTCCAACGATTCATGAGGCAGCGGTTCGGATGTTTTCAGCGCCAGGGTTTCAAGTGTCCAGATAATGGGGTAAATGTCCTGCACTTCCTGGCTGGTCAAAGGCCGTACCATGAATCCCCTACCCACCAGGTTCTCAAGAAAACCTTCTTTCACCAGTCGAACCAGGGCCTCCCGCACCGGCGTCCGGCTCACTTGCAGCTCCTCGGATAAATCGGTATCCTTCACTCGACTGCCTGGTGGAAGATGTCCCTGCAGAATGCGCTCCAACACATTCCTGTGAACCAAATCCCTTAGTGCCACTCTTTCAATTTTGTTTTGCATACTGTATATTGTATACAATATACAAAAAAAGTCAAGGATTAAGTGCAAAATATTTACATTTTTTTTTCTTGCTTTTTTTTGTTTTTCGTGGACAGCTTAAATATTACAACAATTACCGTTTGAAATACAAACGGATCCCGTGGTGATAACTTTTGCCCTGGGGATAGTAGGCCGCCTCTGTTGGATCAAAATAAATAATGTTTTGACGCACCATATCTCGCAGTAACTTCTCATCCTCTGAATTGATCTCTTCCATGGGTAATTCATCCCTATCCACAAAATGACGAAGCAGCCTCTCGATCTTCTTTTGTTCAGGCTTAACCACATAAGCCACGATCAAACTCCGCATCTTCTTTTTATACAATTGGAGCACTTCGTCAAGGGGTTTACCAAACATTTCAGAGAGAATATCCTGGATCTCCCACATACTTCCCCCTACTGTCTCCCATATTTTTTCGGCATCCGGTTTGGTAAGGGTATAATCCTTTATTTTTGAGTACTTTTCCAGGTTCAACAACCACTCCATCACATCTTCTTTTGGTAGATAATCCACCTTATAAAATTTCGAGCATTTTTTTAGTTTTGAATCGTTATAGACTGTATTCAAAAAATATCCGTCCGAAGAGGCAATAATGATGTACGCCAGGTGGTCTTCTTTGGTCATGGCAACGAAAAAATTAAACAACTCGATAATCAACCGGCGGTCTCTCCCATTATTCATATATATCTTATCCAATGCCTGGAGCTCATCGATAATTAATATAGGTTTTATCCCTTTTTGATGGAGCTTTATAAATTCTTTCTCTATTACCTTAAAAGGGTCTACCCTTCCCTGGTATATTTTTTTTTCAATCTCGGTGTTAATTTTAAAAAAACCCACATTTATCTCGCCTGTGAGTTTTCCTTTCTTTTCTTCACCCACATTGAAAAGCAGCCTGAGGAAATCTTTATAATTATAATCTTCGGGAAATTCGGTAAAAATCTTTCTCAGGTTCAAAAATTTTACGTCTGTTTTTTGTTCTTCTTCGATTTGGTTAAGGACTTTATAAAGCAGCGTGGTTTTCCCTGAGGATTTGGGACCATGGAGAAACAGGAAAGTTTCGGGTTCCTCATCGACATAGTTTTTCAAAAAATTTAGCTCCTCCTGGCGATTTATAAAAGCGGCACGCTTACGATATTCAATTTTATCCGTTGTCATGGTTTTATTATAATACCAATGCGTCTTTTTTTCAATATGGAAAAGGATGAAAAGGTATCGCTTGGTTGATTAAATGGTTATTTGATATTATAATATACCTATGATGAAGCTGAAGAATGAAGGAAGTAGTAGTTGTTGAGGAGCTAATATTATGCACATATTACATTTAACTGTTACTTTAACGGAGCTTGAAATAGAATTTTTAAAGCAATACGGGAATAATTTATTTTAAAAAAAATCAGCATGGGATTAAAGATAAAAGTGCTACAAGTTTTACATGGAGATGCGATTATCATTAATTTTCAAGGAGATGATGGAAATAGCCACAATATTTTCATTGATGGAGGTTTTTCTTCAACTTACGCAAGAACGATTAGGAGGGAGACCGAAAAAATTATTGAACGAAATGAGAAGATTGATCTATTTGTGATCACCCATATAGATCAGGACCACATTGGAGGGGTTTTAAGGTTCCTCAAGGAATATGGAAAGAGAGATATTGTTGATAGATATTGGTTTAATTGGTGTGATAACCTGGATGTTAGCATTCCCGATAATAATTGGAAAATCAGTTATTCCCAGGGAATTAATTTAAGGGACTATTTATCTAATATAGGAAAACTAAACCTGGAGGGCTTACATGAAAATTTAGAACCCACTGATCTCTACGGCGCAAAAATTACGATTCTTTCTCCTCGCTTTAACGATTTGGAACACTTTAGAAGAAAGTGGATTGTGAAGGAGGAGAATATCTTGAAAAGAGAACCAATTTCAGCAAATCAAAGTGATTATTGCTTTAAAATTGAAGAGTTGTCAAAAAGAGCCTTTATTGAAGATACGCGCATTGAGAATAAAGTGAGCATATCGTTTTTGTTTGAATACAACAACAAAACGGTTTTGTTTTTAGCTGACAGCCATCCTTCAACTATTGAGAACGAATTGAAAGAGAGGGGCTTTTCAAGAGATAAGAGATTAAAAGTGGAGCTAATCAAATTATCCCACCATGCCAGTAAATTCAATACAAATCCAGGGCTATTAGAACTGGTTGAATGTAACTCATTCATAATAAGCGCCAATGGTAGAAACAGACATTATTTTCCACATAAAGAAACCCTCTCCAGGGTATTGACCAATCCAGGGAGAAAGCGCGATCAAAAAGTCAGCTTTATTTTTAACTATGATAATGCTGAGATAAGAAGCATTTTTAAGGAGTCTGATCTTTCCTTATACAATTTCAAATGCGTCTATCCGGCAGGAGAAGAGAATGGGTACGTTATCGAGTTATAACCGCGAAGGTGAAGAAATCGAAACAATAAGCAGAATTACCTGTCGAATTGAAACAAAGGAGGAAAAAGGAACAGGAATATTTGTTCATCCGGAGAATTCCGAATTCGTCTATTTTATTACTGCAAAACATTGTTTGTTGGGTAAGGATTTTTCTAAAAGTCCGGAAAAAGAAAATACCAAAATCTCTATACCGGTTCCTCCAGGCAAAAGATTTGAAACATTTTGCTTAAGGGAAGCAGATAATATTCTCTTCCCAGAAGATACACACAATGATTGCGCGATTATAATTATCAGGAAAGACTCCCTCCCCTCTTCTTGTAAAGATATTCCCAAAGTTGATTGTTTAGAGCTGAGGTATACTTCAGGAAAGTGCTTTTTCAGGGGATATCCCCGGGCTTATGAGAATATTGAGGGGGTCACTATACATGTAAATTATTCTGATAATGATACCGTTACGACGAATACCCCTCTCTCATGTATTGATTCTGACCCGCTGTACAATTGCAAAGGGTTCTCCGGCAGCGGATTATTTTGCCAACTCAACAAAAAGTCGTATTTAATTGGGATTATCTATGAACTGCAAGAACCATTCCAACGCTTCAAAGTTTACAATCTATCAATTCTGAATAAGATGTTATTTGATCACGATTACCCTACCATTAAGTTTTGCATACTTCCGGGAGAGGAAATGATTCAAAAGGATATACAAAAACTGGCAGAAAGAACAGATTTAATCCTGGAAGGAATATACGATAAAATAGGTGATGGATTTTTTCTCGAAAGGAAAAATGTTATCGATAATTTCCAGGAAAAATTTGCCGGATGCAAGTTACTCATTATTTATGGCAGCGCAGGAGTTGGAAAATCTGTAATGGCAAAGGTTGTTGTTAAAAAATTAGAAGATGAGAATTATTTTCCTTTAGCCTTCAAAGCTGATTTTTTTGCCAATGATTCTATTGATTCTGCGTTTAAAGATATCAAAAAATCTATTCGAGACATTTTTAAAGAATTGGGACAAAAGAAGCAAATCGTTATATTAATTGACAGCCTGGAAAAACTTCTTGAGATTGAGAACCAGGAAGCATTAAATGAATTCTTGAGAATATGTAAGAAATTTGAAAACATCAAAATCCTGATAACTTGTAGAACCTTCGCATATCCACAATTGGTTGTTCATTTTTACCATGACTTTCCTCGATATGCTTCATGTGAAATACCCGTCCTTAGTGATAAAGAGTTGTCTGAAGTGGTGAGACAATATCCTTTCCTGGAAAATCTTTCAAATAACCAGAGTGCCAGGAAAATCCTGAAGCTTCCTTTCTATTTGAATCTAATTGTACTGCATTCTCAACTCCTTCGGAAGGGGGAAGACATAACAGAACGTGAATTTCGAAAGATAATCTGGGATGAAGTGATCTGTAAAAATAATACTGAAAGGGACCGGACATTTGAGAAGATTGCCATTGAAAGAGCCACTTCCATGAAACTTTATGTAAGGGCCGAAGGCATTTGCAAAGATATTCTCAAACAGCTTTGTCACGACAATATCATATTGCAGGAAGAGAAATTGGGGGAATCATACTCACCTGCCCACGATATTTATGAAGATGTTGCTTTGATAAGATTTATTGAAAGGATTTATCAGGAAAAGCAAAATACAATGGATTTTTTCGAAAAGTGCGGTAAAGAACCGGCAAAAAGGAGAGCTTTAAGATTGTGGCTTAATGATTCCCTATGCTCTATAGATTACAATTTAAATGCTTTTATACTCGAAATCTTAAAAAGTGACGATATCGGGCAATACTGGAAAGATGAGGTTATTACTGCCATTTTAAGGTCTGAGTATTGTCAAAAGTTCTTTGATGCAAATGAAGAGATACTTCAAAAAGACAGTTTCAGCCTCTTTTTAAGATTTATTCATCTGTTAAAAACAGCGTGTCAAGACCCTGACGAAGAAGCAATGAAATTAACATCTTCGACAGAACCTGGCTCTTTATACCTGAAACCGGTTGGGTTTGGCTGGGAGACGGTAATTCGTTTTACCAGGAAAAACGACGACAAACTTGGAGACTTTAAAAGCATTATCTTGCAACTTTTAGTTAATGATTGGGCTAAGAAGTTAAGACCTGAGCGGGAAATACCCCCTGAATCCGAAATGGCAGGAAAGATTTTGATATCATTGCTTGAGGAAGCCCAAAAATACTATGACTCATGGGATAACCACCCTTTTTCAAGCAAAGATATTGACAAAGGGATTCAATTGCTATTTAAACTTGCCTCTATTTTCCCTGAATATGTTGAAAATCTGATCAATGAAGCACAAAATCTTGACGAAAAAAAATCCGATTCTCACCGTATAAGCGGTTTTCATAGAATGGTTTTAAAATACACTTTATCTTGCTTCGAAAGTCGTGAGTTGTGTAGAGTTTTACCTGATTTAGTGAGTGAAGTCGCTCAAAAGAAATGGCTGAATCCAAATCGAACAATAAGAAATGATGGTGAGATGATAATGGAAATTGAAAGTGATTTTGGATTGGTTGATCAATATGAATATAAAGCTTTTCCCCCTGGCATATACAAAACACCCATATATTTTTTGTTAAGATATCACCCTCTTATTGCTTTAAAATTAATTACAACCGTACTAAATCACTCTACCGAAGCCTATGCCCAAAGTGAAAGAGGTAAAAAAAATGGTATTGTAGAAGTTGAAATTAAAACAAATGACGGAGAAATTATAACACAGAAAGGGAATATGACCCTCTGGGCAATGTATAGGGGTACGATTGGAGTTGCTCCAGATTTATTGAAATCGATTTTAATGTCATTGGAATCTTGGTTTCTGGAATTATGCGAAATAAGCTCAAATCGGGCTTCTCGATTAATAGAAATTGCCTTTGATTTTCTCCTAAAAGAAGGTACAACAGTCGCAACAACTGCTGTTTTAGCGAGTATTGCTATTGCTTATCCAGGAAAAATAGGAAAAAAAGCATTCCCAATCATAAAGGTAAAAGAATTTTTTGAATGGGATTCAAACCGTTGGTCTTCGGATAGCGTGGATTTCGTCCTATGTAATTATGATATGGAACTTCCATTTGCGCAAGAAGAGAGAATGAAATCAAATAAATTACCACATAGAAAATTAAGCCTTGAGCAATTGGTCACAAAGCTCCAGTTTGAAGGATTTTGGGAGGAAATTAGCGAAATTTTGGATGAATTTAATAAAAAGTCGAAAAGCGAAGATATTGATTGGAAAATCCAGTTAAATAGAATGGATTTCAGGACTTTTACAATTGATAAATCTACCGAATTTACTGATAAAAAATATATCCCATTAACCCCAACATTTAGTGATGATCTAAAAAATGTTATTGAAGAACGTAAGGAAGAGTTTAACAAAAGAATGGAACCCGGAGGTGTGCTTGCATGGGCAAGTAACGCTTATGATAAAGACCCGAATACTGAAAAAACAGCAAAAAAATGGAAAGAGGTGTACAAGTACTTCAAAAAACTTGATGAAGATAGAATAAAGGAGGCAAGAACATTTGGCGACCCAACCTATTTGGCTGCATTAGGAATAAGGGATTACTATTTAGAGCTTGATCCTGAGCAGCAGAAATGGTGCATTGATACCGTATTAAATGTTTTAGAAGCAAGAATTGTAAAAAACATAAAAAAAGATTTTTTGTCTTTTTCGACAATTTATTTCCAGCCAGCCATAGATACAGCAGCTTTAATTCTTTCTTTTGATAATATAGATCAAAGGTTAAGGCTTCGCACAAAAGTAATTATTTTTCTAAGTCTGCTGCATTTGAACATTGATGTAACTGAGTACCCATATGAAAGTATGAGAAAAAATCTATGGAAAATTGATCCGGCATTTGCTACATCATGCTTTGCCGGGTTAATTGAATATTCCAAACTATATAAAAAGAAAGTATATCACCATCTTCCTACAATTGAAGAGCAAAAAAAGTTTCTTCAGGATTTTGCAAAAAAAGAAGAAGCATTAGTATATTCAGTCATTGAAAACCCAATTAAATTGGATTTTAACGATATATCACTTGAGAATTCTTCTGTTCGGTTTTTAGTTTTCGCATCTTTGATTTTACCGTTTGAGACACACAATACTTCTCACCAAAGATATATTAGATTAATTTTTGAGCTTTTGTTTGCTTTGATGAACAAAAAAGACGACGGATGGTATTCAAACAAGGGGAACGACTTTTCACTTTCAAATATATTTAAAGAGTATCTGTCAAAGTTCCTTCTTTTTCAACCTAAAGAATTTTCCACAAAATTTTTTGGAGAAACTTTAGATAAGATTTATCTCTCAGAAATCCCAGGGATCCAAGAAGATGCCTTTGATTTTGTAAAGGAAATTATTAAACAATTGATCGTAGACGCGGAAGCTTTGGGGACTAAGAACTTTTGGCATTTGTGGGAGGTTTTGGAAAATAAAATAAAGAATAGCAATAAACCAATTTTCCTTTCATATTTATTTCTTGCACCACTCAGGTGGTCACCATATATTGAACATTGGCCGCCCCTGGAAAATAAGAAGGATTATTTCAAAAGATTAATTATTGACCTTGGCTGCCTTGATATACAGGCAGTTACTAGATTATTATCAGGAATCGGTACCAAAACATTGCTGCCGGATGGAATCGTGTGGCTAAAAAGTGCCCTGGGAAAAATTCAAAACCCCCTGGAAATATTAAATCATGAAGATGCTTTTCTAATTAGAGAACAAGTGATCGCATTATGATTTCAACCAAAATTGGGGTAAAAATAGTTTTCATTCTCCACCTATTTTTCATCCAGTTGTCTGTTCCACAAACCGACAAGCCGGAACCAAAAAGAACTTGAAAATCAACCGTGGTTAATTTATAATACCATTATGAATAAAGAAATAAAAATTTCTACTCAGGATCGTGGCAATGAGGATTAAAAAATTACATTTAAAAAATTTCCGGGGATTTAAAGAACTGGAAATTAAATTCCCGGATTCAAGCCTGGTTGTTTTCGTGGGAATAAATGGTGCAGGTAAATCATCTATCCTGGATTGTATCGCCATGTTTCTATCCCAATTTGTGTCCGCACTCTGCAATAAAAACTCCCGCGGCAATGAGTTTGTTATCACGGAAAACGATATAAATATCGATGCCGATGAGACCAGTAATATAATTACCGTAGATGGATTTTGTAATACAAAGTCTGATGAGGATACCTTTTCCTGGATGATGGTGAAAAGCCGGTCCTCCCGTAAACATCGCGACATATATCCAACAACCCCGTCTCTTTACAGCAGCCAGGTATACGAAAGAATTAGTGAAAATCCCAATTCGAATCTTACGGTGCTGGCGTATTATCAAAATCAGAAGATTTTTCTTGAAAAACCAGCAAAACCAAAAAAAAAAGATTATGAGTTCAGCCAGTTTTATGCATATGAAAATGCCTTTAAAAAAGGCGTCCATGATTTTAATGACTTTGCTGCCTGGTTCAGGCTGGAGGAAGATTGGGAAAATGAAAAAAAGCTGGAAAAAGGATTGGATTTTGTTAATAAAAACCTGGAAGTTGTAAGAAAAGCCATACAAACCTTTTTAGAGAAAATCCCTATGGCTGGTTTATCGAATTTGCACGTGGTTCGAACCAAAAGAGATAAGCCCTTTCGTTTCGATACCCCGCATGAGAGTTCATTGGTGATTGAAAAGGCCGGAGAAAGTTTAAAAATAGAGCAGCTTTCGGATGGCGAAAAAATGTTATTGCTGGTGGTCAGCGATCTGGCGCGGCGGTTATCCATTGCCAATCCCGGCCTGGATGATGCCCTGAAGGGACAGGGGATCGTTTTGATCGATGAGATCGATTTACATCTACATCCTAAATGGCAAAGAGAAGTAATTCCAGCCCTGAGAAGGACGTTTCCCAATTGTCAATTCATTACAACCACCCATTCACCCCAGGTATTGAGCAATGTTGAAAAAGAGAATATATTGATACTGGAGGATTACAAGATCGTGGAAAACACCCCCCTCACATATGGAAGGGACAGCAATGCCATATTGTATGATTTGATGAATGTTGAAGAAAGACCTGGAAAGGTTAAAAAAGAATTAGATAAGCTCTATAGTTTAATAGATGCTGAAAAAGTTGATGAAGCAAGGATGGAGTTAGAAAAGCTTGCCAATGTTTTAGGTGAGGATGATAAAGAAATTATAAGAGCCAATATGTATATCAATTTCTCAGGCACCTGAATATGAAATATATAAAAAAATTTAATGAACCTGCATCATTAAAGCAATTTCGGGTAATTCCCGGGGCATCCTATGATGACTACAGGGATAAAGATGAACTCCGTCAATTATTGATAAAAGAGCAGGGATTTATTTGTTGTTATTGCATGCAAAGGATAAAATTGGGAACCGCACATATTGAACATTGGAAACCTAGAAGTCTCTATCCTGAATCTCAATTGGATTACAAAAATTTACTGGCGGTATGCGATGGAAATGAAGGAAAGCCACAGCATTTACAGCACTGTGATAAAAAAAAGGGCAATAAAGAAATTACTATCAATCCAACACATCCAAATTGTGAAATACAAACGAAATTTCGGAGTAATGGTGAAGTATATTCCGAAGACGAAGCAATTGATAACGAATTAAATACTGTTTTGAATCTGAATATTCAAACGCTGGTCATCAATAGAAAGAATATACTTGACTTTGCTATTCGAAAATTAACAACAGAAAACCGGGAGGGCACCTGGTCGAAGGCTGTTTTGAAAAAAGAACTTCGTAAATGGGAAAGCCTTGGAACCGATGGCAAATATGAACCATATTGCCGGATCGTCATATTTTTTCTTAAGAAGAAGTTAACAAAATACTCCTGAGATATCTTTTTCTTTGCCTATGGCGGCCGCAAGTGCAGGGGGCTTTTTTTACTAATACAGTGTAAAATTTTGCACAAAAAACAAACTTTTGGTTCATTGCTTTGGCTTTAACCACTTCCGGCACAAGTTCTTAATGGGTTGGGGGTGCTACCCCCTTTTGAAAAAACCGCCCCCTCTACCCCCACAAAAGCTTTTTATTAAGCCCGAAGGGCCTTTTTAGGGTGCCCTCGCCGAGGGCTTAGGCTCCTTGCGCCGCCGGCTCATTTAAAAAATCTTCATTGGTAGGATATTTATTTAAGAATTTTAGCAGTAATTCCATAGCCTCTTTATTAGACTTAATTTTTGTTAAGGCTCGACGCAGGCGGTTAATTTGCTGAATCTGGTGAGGTTCGTAAAGACGTTCCTCTTTACGAGTACCACTGGCAAGAAGATTAATGGCCGGGAAAACCCGTGCCTCTGCCAGACTGCGGTCCAGGATAATCTCGCTGTTGCCGGTACCTTTAAATTCTTCAAATATCAATTGGTCCATGCGAGACCCGGTATCCACCAGGATTGTAGCAATAATCGTAACCGATCCACCGCCCTCAATACTGCGGGCCAGGCCGAAAAAACGGCGGGGAACTTCCATTATACCGGCCTGGAGACCGCCAGTCATAATACGGCCTT
This sequence comes from Candidatus Aminicenantota bacterium, assembly GCA_020355945.1. The sequence continues at coordinate 6,119,556 of CP070627.1, forward strand.
TTTGCTTTGGAGAACCTTTGGAGTTAAAGGCCCTGGCCATACGGGTCAAGCTGTCCACCAGCACCACCACATCTTTTCCACATTCCAGTTCCGTAATCATATGTTTCATCACAAACCGGGTCAATTCGACGTGTTCATGAAAGCTGTAGTCATTTGAACTGGCAATCACCTCGGCGTTTACAGCACGACGAAAATGGGTAACTTCTTCGGGGCGTTCATCAATAAGCAGCACAATAATGCGTATTTCAGGATCAAAAGCGTGAATCGCTTTTGCAATTTGTTCCAGTAAAATAGTTTTCCCGGCCCGGGGTGGAGAAACAATCAAACCTCGTGTACCTTTAGCAATCGGAGCGATCACATCAACAATCCGCATAGCCGGGTCACCGGTCACTGAAAGATTAAACCGTTCAAACGGAGCAACAGCAGTCAATTGAGTATAAGGCTTACGCTTTCTGAAATCCACGGGTGAAAGTCCACAAACATTTTCCACTTCTTCCAATATAGTTACTCCATCACCCTCACGCGCCGGGCCAGTCACGGTTGCTCCTTCCACCAGTTGGTATTTTTGCATCAATTGGTTTGGCAGCAGGATACTTGTACCATTTATCCGGTTACCGGTAAATCCCGTGGGGTCCACCAACAGGGTCTTATTTCTATGGCGTTTCAATACTCCACTTCCAATTTGATTCATTAGTGCCCTCCTAATCACTGGAAAACAGGAAATGTAAATCTCAGCGGGGAGTCATTTCTCGTCTCAATTGCTTATAAACGGGATTTAACTCTGGGGTAATAAATAAACACCACTGCTTAAGATGAGACAGGAATCCAAAAAAAATATTATAACAATTATTTTTTTTATTGTCAAGGAATTTAATTATTTTTTTCTATAAGGTACGCCTTTGGTGATCCAATCCGGGGCGGGTTTTCCTTTGAGGTAGTGGTCCAGGAATTCTTTCATTTTAATGGTGTAATCCAGTTTATTGGCGTATTTTTTCAGGTGATGGGGTTCGTCGTTATATTGTAAAAAGATGCAGTTTTTGTTAAGTCGTCTCATAGTGAGGTACAGTTCGATGCCCTGGTACCAGGGAACGGCGCCGTCCTGGTCTCCGAATTGGATAAGCAAAGGGGTATTGATGCGGTTTGCGAAGAAGACCGGGGAGTTTTGCATATACAGTTCAGGGGCTTCAATGAGGCTGGTGCCGATGCGGCTCTGGCTTTTTTCGTATTGGAATTGTCGGGCCATTCCGCTTCCCCAGCGGATGCCATTGTATGCACTGGTCATATTCGCTACGGGCGCACCGGCAATGGCTGCGGCAAAGATATCGGTCTGGGTAATAATAAAAGCAGTCTGGTAACCACCCCAGGAATGACCGTGCAGCGCAATGGCTTTGGGATCGGCAATACCCGCTGAAATCAGCTTTTGAACCCCCGGGACCAGGCATTTAGCGGCTGAAAAACCAGGACGACCCACCTCAAACCGAATATCCGGTAAAAACAACACATATCCGTGACCGGTATAATAAGGAAAACACGGCCGGTGATTGATCGCGACTTCATTAAACCGGTAGAGCCGATTGGAGAATTTCCGGTAAAAGTAGACCAATACCGGGTAGCGTTTGTTTTTATCAAAATTTTCCGGTTTAAACACTGCCCCTTGTAATGGAATACCGTCAAAACTCTGCCATTCGATTAATTCGGCTTTGCCCCACAAGAAATTTTTTACCTGGGGATTGACATGGGAAATTTTTTGGGGGGCCTTAAAATCCAGGTCACTGACCCAGAGATCGGGAAACTCTTCAAAACTTTCCCGTGTGTAGAGGATGCGATTGGTTTTTTTAGCTTTATTTAAAAATTTAAATCGTTTGGGCCCCTGGATTAATTTGTTAATGTCTTTTTTCCCTGCGCTGCAACTGTAAAAAGCCGTATACTTTTGGTCATGGGAGTAGGCGGATAACAGGAATTTTTGATTTTTTTTAAAAAACTTTTCTTCCGGGTCCAGTTTTTGGATGCGAAATTCGATTTTATTTTTCCTGCCCTCTCCGTTGGTGATACAGAGCGCTTCACCGGTAGTGGTAAAGAATTGCCATATGTCATATTTATCGTAGATAATCACGGATCCATCGTTTTCTGTCCATCCGGCCACACCGTAGCCGGGGACATCGGAGGGGTAATCGTAGTCTTCATCGCAAAAGGGTGTGTTAATGGAATCGGTCAGATTTTTGCCGGTGAGAAGGCGGATATTGTAAAGATACCAGTGTTTGTCTTTGTAATATACGACAAATCGCCCCTGGGGTGATAGTGAGACATTATGTTGGTAGTAAATTTTGCAGCGAGTGAGGATTTTTCTCCGGGTACCGTTCTTAAGATTGACAAGGTAAACGTCTTTATACCTATCATCCCATGTGATCTCTTTTTGGTAGGGGAGATCGGAAAGTCCCAATGCATAGTCCGCGTTCTCAGGTACCTGGAGCTCCGGGACCTGCTTATCTGTCAATTGAACATACCAATCATCCGGCAAATGAAAGACCCACAGGTAAACTCTCTTTTCATATTTGTCCCATTGTTTTTTCTGATGGGGATTAATGAGGGGATCATTCCAGTGCCATACATCCACGCCTGGTTTTTCTAATATATAGTTGATGTCATACAGGTCAATTTCTTTTTCTTTTTTTTCATGAGGCTGCGGGCGTGTCCATTGGTACTCATCGATAGGTTTTAAACCGAAAAAGAGGCGATTTTCATCTTTGGTCCAGGTCAGTTGGTTCTTACTGGGGATCATCCATCCCTGCGGCAGGCATTTTTTTGAAACAGCGGTATGGAGTTTGGTTTTTAAACCGTCCCATACCATAAGAGAGGATACGTAAGTATCATTTTTTTTACTTGTTTTATCGGTTTCATTCTTTTTTTGATTTTCATGAAAAATAAAGGCTAACCTGGATTTCTTTTTGCTCCAGGTGAGATTACTGTATTTAGCCCTGGGTCCACCGTGGATTTTTTTCTCCAGGTCAGCATTTTTTTTCAATTCTCGGATATAGAGACCGTTATTATGGCCGTCAGGGCCCTTGTTATGGATTGAATAAACGATATAACGTGAGCCCGGATCAAGGGCAGAATCACCCACGTTTTCAATACGAATCTCCTTTTGGGAAGACAAATGTCGAAGAATCAAGGGAAAAACTTCCTGTTTTTCTTTCGTTTCTTTTTTATCTTCTTTACTTTTTTTCTCTTCGCTCTTTTGTTTATCCTTTGTCTTCTCCTCCGGGTAAAGTCGATATAACAGCCATTGGGAATCTTCGGCAAAGGTAAATCCTTTGACTTTTTCGACGGATATTATTTTCCCGGTTAAGGTATCCAGGAGTGCCATACCGGGTTTTGGTTTTTTCTTTTTGTCCGCTTTTTCAAGTTCCCGGGCATCCGGTTGTATCACAGCCGCCACCCAGCGGCTGTCTTTGGTGATGACAGGTTTAGCACCCCGGGGAATGGTAAAGGTTTTACCGGTATTCACACTATAGGCAATGGCTTCGCCGTTTCCCCTGTCCGGGTTTGTACTATAAACCACCCAGTCCCCTCTCTCTGAAATCACCGGGTTTTGGATGGATTTAAATTTCATCATATCTTGAAAGCTTAATGGTTTTTTCTCAGCCAATAACCGGCCGGATATTGAAACCAGGGCAGTCACCAATACCAGTAGAAAAATAAGATAACCGCGTCCCACCTGTCTTGAACCGTTTTTAAAATTAATGCTCATTAGCATCCTCCTTTTGGTATTTCGTTATTTTAAATGATTTTTTAAGTTCTTACAAGTCCATGACACTGCCTCCGGCGGCCTAAAACCTTTTTGAAAAAAGGTTTCTGGACTTCCAAAAACTTCTCACCAGGGGGGCATTTTATCATTTCCATTATGTCCATCATGTCCATCAGCGTTCATCAACGGTCTTTCTTCGCGTTTCTTCGCGGCTTTAATAATTAGACGGTGGATTTAGGGTTTAGCGAAGGCTTTTAAACTTCCACCATTTAAGATATAATACCCAGATGAAAAAACATGGATTTTTAAAACAATTATGCTGCTTTTTATGTTTGTTGGTTGTTGTGTTGAACTTCAACGCCTTTCCGGTGGAAGTGGAATTTCCCCTGGTCCAGTCCATGAGTTATTTCCCCTATGCGGATAATTCACTGTTGAAAAAAGGAGAATTTTCAGGAACTGTTGATTTGTATTACTCCAATGTCTATATGTTTAATCACCAGCGAACCACCCTGAACGACTTTGAATTTTTTAGTACGACGGTGGGTGTACGATACGGGTTGTGGGAAGGAGGGACCCTGGAATTGTATTATCGCCATTCGATGATCTTTGGGGGAATATTGGATAAATTAATTGAAGATTTTCACCAGGCATTTAATTTCCCTGATACCAATAGGGACGAGTATCCCCGGTTTTCCGTTCATTACCGGTACTACGATGGTTTTTTCTATACGGAAAATCAGAGCGCGGCGTCTCCCCTTATCCTGGCATTTTTAAAAGAACTTTACAGTTCTTCTCATTTTTCTTTGAAGACACGATTATCATTGGGGATACCTTTATCTGACAAACCGGGTTTCAGTTCGGGTAAGTCTTCTTTTTCAGCGGGTATGGTGATAGGCTTTAAAAAGAAGTGGCTTACCCTGGAGTTTTCAAATTACCTGTCTTTTTTTAAGAAGCCCTCCTGGTTGGCTGATGAAGATATCCGTTCTTACCTGTTTTTTTCCAACCTGGAGGCCAATTTGGGCCGTTTTATTTTAGGATTTACTTTCCGCACTTCGGTGTTTAAAGAAGATGACATTGCCCATCATGCTTATCAAGGCTATATCGGCTTTAAAATCACCAGGTACCTGGAATTTATTATTATTGAAGATTTTGTTCCTTTTGATACCACGCCTGACATCAGTTTTTATGTGCGGATAAAATTTCAATTAAAATAGCCCACGAATTACACGAATTAACACGAATAGGCCCCTGCGGCGCGGGATTGTACGTTATCGTACAGCCGTTGATCGATTTCGGACACAGGGAATGGTAAAGCCAGGCTGGGGCAACTTCGGCAGTGCGGATTGCATCTATGAGCATCTTTGTCTTTGGTGACCATTTCCGGTGAGAAATGCAAACCAGGTCAAAAGCATGGCACAATTATTGCATAAAAAAATGTTGTATAAAATTTTTAGAAATGGCAACTTTTTTGCAGGGCGTTTCGTATTTATTACTTATGGTGTTTAAGGTTTATAATGCAAATAAAAAAGATAACAGGTAACGATAATATCTGGCGAATTGAGGAATTGAGAAAAGATGACTAAAATTAAAATGTGGAGGAATCTTATGAAGAAGGCATTAATTGTGGTTATACTTTTGGGGATGCCTTGGGGTGCGGTTTTTTCAGTCGAGCCATCGGGAGTAAAAGAATTAACCTTAAAAGATGCGATTTATTATGCATTAAAGAATAATCCCGGCTTACAGGTGCAGAGGACCCGGACCCGTGCCGCACGTTTAAATTTACGGTTTAACCGGGCGCAGTTGTATCTACCCAGACTTACAGTGGATTCACAGTACTCTAAATCCCGGCGGCCGTCCACTACCCTTTTTGACGGGGTGGATTTCGTTGAAGGGGAAGAAACAAGATCGACAGTGACAATAATTCAACGGACACCTTTGGGTGGAACCTTCTCTTTTTCATTTTTCAATCGACGACAGGAAACCAACGTGATAACTTTTCCTTTTAATCCTTTATTGGTAACAGCCGGCACGGTTTCATATCGTCAGCCTTTATTACGGAACTTCGGGACCCTGGCTGCCAATTACCAAATTCGCATCGCTGCCAATGATCATCAGATGAGCAAATATCAATTGGAAGAGGCCATCGTGGACCTGGTCTATGAGGTGGAATCCGCTTACTGGGAGCTGGTTTTTGCACACCAGAACCTTGAAGCTGCTCAAACCGCATTAAAACGGGCAAAAGACCTACTGCATCAAAATGAAATAAAAGTAAAAGTAGGGACTGCCGCTCCTATTGAGATACTGAGTTCCAAAGCCACTGTGGCCAGGAATGAGAGTACGGTCATCCAGGCGAAACAAGCCATTCAAACCCGGGAAGAAGCCCTGAAGCGCATCCTCAATATGAGTAAAGAACCCTTTTCAATCATCCCTATAGATAAGCCTGAAATAAAAAACCTACCCCTGGATTTTGATACCAACTTGAAGGAAGCAATAGAAAACCGGGCGGATGTGAAACAGGCAAAAATTAACCTGGAAAGGAGTGAGTTAGACGTTAAATATCAAAGAAATCAAGCCCTGCCCAATCTCCAACTGTATGCCGGCCTGACCAGCTACGGCGTAGGTGGCACCTTTTGGTTTTTCCCCATCAGGGACCCCTTTGATCCTGACTTCCAGAAAATCATGGTAGAGGAAATAACCTTTATGGATACGATAAAAGACGCTCTCAAGCTGGAGAACAATTTTTTTAATGTCAGCCTTAACTTGCGAATTCCTATTCCTACTACCGCGGAGAGAGCGCAGTTAGCCCGGGCGAAAATCCAGCGGGAACGCGCCGTGCTTGAATTAAAAGACCTGGAAAATACCATATATTCCGAAGTAAATGACGTCATCAGGCAATTGGAGAATAATAAGAAACTGGTGGAAGCGGATAGAATTGCAGTGGAACTGGAGGATGAGAACCTAAAAGTCGAAGAGAAAAAATTATCCATCGGACTTTCCACCAATTTCCAGGTGCTTCAATACCAGGAGCAGTATGCCAGTGCACAGACCCAATTGCTTCGATCTACCATTGATTTCGTGTTGACCAATGCAAGAGTTAACCAGGTCCTGAATCGTACACTTAAGTTTTATAATTTAAAATTCAACAATATCTTTGAAAATAAAATCAATAGATAATGGAAAAAGTGTAAAATGCGAAACCATACCATAAAAGAAATAAGGGAAATTAAAAAACATGGAGGACTCTTATGAAGAAGGCATTAATTGTTACTATTTTTTGGGTGATAATTTGCGGGCTTGTTTTTTCAGCCCAGTCACCGGAAGGAAAAGAATTAACCTTAAAAGATGCGATTTATCATGCATTAAAGAATAATCTTGGCTTACAGGTTCAGAAAGCCCAAACCCGTGTGGCACGCTTGAATTTGCGGATTAACCGGGCACAACTATATCTGCCTGCACTTACAGTGAATTCGGGGTACTCTAAATCCAAACAGCCATCCACTGACCTTTTACAAGGGGTGGAATCTGTTGAAGAGGAAACGCTTTACTGGAACGTGGGAATCGATCAACAGACGCCGCTGGGTGGGACTTTCAACCTGACCTTTGCCAGTTCACGCGGGGATACCAACGTGATTACCGAAACTTATAACCCAACATTGAACACAGCGTTGAGTGTTTCACTTGAGCAGCCATTACTACGGAATTTCGGGACTCTGGCTACCAATTACCAGATTTACGTCGCTGCCAATAATCATAAAATGAGCAAACATCAATTGGAACAAGCCATTGTCAACCTGGTCTATGAGGTGGAAGCTGCCTATTGGGAGTTGGTTTATTCACATCAGAACCTTGAAGCTGCCAAAATGGCGTTGAAACGGGCAAAAGACCTGCTGCATCAAAATGAAGTCAAGGTGAAAGTAGGAACTGCCGCACCGATTGAAATCCTCAGTTCCAAAGCCAATGTGGCCAGGAACGAAAGCGCGGTCATCCAGGCAGAACAAGCCATTCAATCCAGGGAAGAAGCACTGAAGCGCATCCTCAATATGAGTAAAGAACCCTTTGCTATTATCCCTAAAGATGAGCCTGAAATAAAAGACGTACCGGTTGATTTTGATGCCTTCTTGACTGAAGCGATGGAAAATCGGGCAGATATGAACCAGGCAAAGATTACCCTGGAAAACAATGGCTTAACCGTTAAATATCGAAGAAATCAAGGTCTGCCCAATCTGCAAATGGATACCACTTTTGAAAGTTCCGCCGTGGGTGGTACCACCTGGGATTTCCCCATTCCAAACCCCTTTGACCCTGACTTCGTGAGGATCAAAACAGAGGAAATAAGCTTTGCCGATACGATAAAAGACATTTTCAAGCTGGAGAACACTTATTTCTCGGTGGGTTTTAACTTGAATAGCCCGATTCTTCTTACTGCAGAGAGAGCACAGTTAGCCCAGGCAAAAATCGAACGGGAACGCGCCATGTTTGAATTAAAAGACCTGGAAAACACCATCTATTCCGAAGTGAAAGATGTCATCAAGCAATTGGAAAGCAATAAGCAACTGGTGGAAGCGGATAAAATCGCATTGGAACTGGAGGGTGAGAATCTCAAAGCCGAAGAGAAAAAGTTATCCGTAGGACTTTCCACCAATTTCCAGGTGCTTCAATACCAGCAGCAGTATGCCGCGGCACAGACCCAATTGCTGCGCTCCACTATCAATTATGTGTTGACCAGTGCCAGGATTGATCAGGTCCTGAATCGAACCCTTAAAAAATATGATATAGAATTCAAAAATATTCTCGAAGAATAGGATCATTACTCCAATAACATCGTGTATCCATCTTTTGCCAGGAGAGAGTCGGGAAAGATTTCCCGGGCATCACGCTCCATTGCCAAAAGACGTTTCTCATCATATGACGGGTTTAAATGGATCAATACCAACTGTTTAACAGCGGCGCGAAGGGCTGTTTCCGCCACCTGGTTAACCGAAGAATGTGATTTCAATTCTTTTTGGGCATGGGGAGACGGAGGAGACGATTGGGCTTGTTGTGTTAATTCCTGGTAATCTTGAGTATCAAACCAGGTCTCGTGTAAAAGCAGTTGGCAATTGTGGGCAAAGTCAGCAGTGGATTCGCTGCAGACTGTATCCGTGAGATAACAAACGGTATTGTCTATCTTTATGCCCACAGACGGATCACTGTGCTGCTGGAGTATCGTATCAATGGTAATATCGGCTATTTTGATTGAGCCGACGCCTAAATCATGGAAGGTTAAC
>CP070627.1:6128667-6138301 GCA_020355945.1 Candidatus Aminicenantota bacterium
AAAGAGCCCCTGGCCGCCGGAGGCAAGAAAAAAAAAGGCAGGTCCGTATTGGACCTGCCTCTTTTGGAATGTCAACTATAAAATGGTTTAGGGTATACAGAAGACCGGTGTAACGGTTCTAAATACATCAGAGCCGCCATTGACCTTTTTTTGTTCCTCACGGTCCAGGGATTGGATGGTGATTTTTTTGAGTTGAAGTTTTTTGTTAATTTTTTTGTTCATTTGAACCTCCTTTTTATTTTTTATTTTTTTAGCCACGAAGTTACAGTGAAACATAAAGGGACACAAAGGGGGTGTATCTTTGTGACTGTTTCATTTTCTTTCATAAACTTTATTGACTAACTCAACTTCAACTCTATAGACACCGATATCTGATTTTTTAAAATTTTTTTTGATTTTTTTGAGTCAGACCAAAAGCCAGTCCGGTTGGAATAAGAAATTTTCCACATGTAGTAAAGGTTAGTCCATGTGGACTACGGGATTTTCCATATGGACTAAAGCGTAGTCAATGTGGAATAAACAATTTTCCATGTGGAGTAAAGCTTAGTCCATGTGGAGTAAACAGTTTTCCAAATGGAGTAAAGGTTATTCCATGTGGAACAGGGAATTTTCCATGTTGATTAGAGCTTATTCAATTAGGAAATCTTACCGTGGGATAGAAAGTTCTTATTCAAAACAAGGATATCCTACCTTTTACGTAGGCTATCCTACCGTGGTATAGAAAATCCTTGTTCAAGACAAGGAATTCCTCCCTTTTTCATAGGAAATCCTTTCGTTGGATAGAAAATCCTTGTTTAAAACAAGGAGTTCCTTCCTTTTACATAGGGTATCCTACCGTGGGATAGAAAATCCTTGTCCCGGACAAGCAAATCCTATTTTTGATTTAGATTGCTGCTCTTCGTGTTTTCGGAGGGAAGCCCTAATTGTTACTTTTCGTTAAGAAACTTTTCCAGGAATTCCCTCGGTTTTAGGATTTTGATGTTTTGGTACTTGCGAATCTTTATAAGATGTGGATCACCACTGATTATAAAGTCTGCCTCAGCTTCTATTGCCAATTCTATAAACTTCAAATCGTCGGCATCCTCTATACTTACTTCTCTCTTTGCTTTCTCTATAGTATTTGTGGATATATGATAAAACCTGCAGATCGTAACTAATGATTCGAGAATAGTGTCGATATTCAGTTTCCTTTTCTTTATAATTTCAGCAAATTTACCTCTTTTAATGACTTCTTCCAATTCTTTATATGTCTCCGGGCTTTGAACGAACTGGAGATTATCTTTGGTTTCAATAAGTCTTAATATTTCATTTGAGGGGCCTTTCCAGAAAATTCCTGAGATAACAACATTGGTATCTATAACGATTTTCATTTATTGATGTCTATTTTTGTGAACCTCTTGGACTACTTCTTCCATACTCATTTTATCATCATATGAATCGTCAGCATATGTAGATATGCTTTTCTTCATTTTCTTCAGTACAAGTGTATCATCATTTTCATATATTAACAGTCGTTCCCCTTCATGGGACCAATTATTAACGACTGTCAACAAATCTTTCCTGTCTTGCAAAATTTTTTCTACCACCATATTTACCTCCAGGGTTATATTATCGATAAAAAATTTGGATTTGTCAACTGAGAAGGATGAAAAAGTGAAAAAGTGTCCGGCAAAGTTTTCAATGCTAACCATCTTCACACCTCCTTTTTTTTAGCCGCGAATGCACGCGAAGAAACGCGAATTTTTTTTCATCATTCATTACCCATCATTCGTTAATTCGTTTACTCACCATAAAGTACAAAGGCGCTCCAATAGAGAGGAGAGCGGTATTTTTTGTTTTTGATCAGTGTCAATTTGGCCTGTCTTAAAGCTTCGGCTTTATCCAGGTTCTTTTCCAGCATATTTTCATAGAACTTGACCATCAATTCTTTAGTGGCTTCATCATCCACTTTCCATAGGCTGGCAATTACTGCTGGTGTGCCGGCATACATGACGGCCCGGGTCATAACGGTAACGCCCTCTGCTCTTTCCAGTTTTCCCGAACCGGTTTGGCAGGCGGAGAGAACTACTAGTTTGGCGTTGTAGTCGCAGTTCATGATCTCGTTGAGGGTGAAATAACCATCATCTTTTGTACCGGGAATATCCTGGGACAACACCAGGCTCTGGAAATCGTCGTTCAGCAGACCATGACAGGTAAAGTGGATGTAATCGAAATCTTTCATTCCCGGCATATTTTATTCTCTTGAATTGACAAATACACCATATGAAATTATAATAATACTATGGCTGACAAAGAAGAAAAGAAGAAAAAGCCGGTCAGGAAACCGCGAAGTCTGCACGATGAAGCGGTAAAAGAATATTTTAGCGATATTGAGACAGCTAAAAGTTTTTTCACGGAATATCTTCCCGCTGAGATTGTTAATAACCTGGATTTCAAAACACTTCGCATCTGCAAGGATACCTTCCTGGATAAAAAGCTGGCAAAGTATTTCTCCGATACTCTCTACCAGGTCAATCTCAACAATATAAGCATATTTATCTACTTGTTGATCGATCACAAGAGCAGGGAAGAACCTTTTATGGGCTTCCAGTTTTTGAAATACATGGTAAGGATATGGGAATTGCATCTCAAGCAAAACAAGAAAGCAGAGAAATTGCCTGTGATTATCCCCATGGTGATTTATCATGGTCCCAAAAAATGGGAAGTGGATAAACGTTTTACTTCGTTTTTTAATGCACCTGGTTACCTGGAAGAGTATATACCTGATTTCAATTATAGATTATATGATATCTCCCATGTACCCGATGAAGAGATAAAAGGAGGAGTGCTGCTGCGCATCCTATTGATGACCTTGAAATACATTTTCACACCGGAATTAAATTATAGGCTGCGGGAGGAAATATTTCCGTTATTTCATGAACTCAAAGATAAGAAAAAGGGAACCGAATACCTTGATGTGCTTCTCAGGTACCTGACCAGGAGCGCCAGGGGTTTACCGGAAAAGGAGCTCGATGAATCAGTATCGCAATTATTTGAAGAAGGAGGTGAACTCATGCAAACCATAGCTGAAAAATGGAAAAGAGAAGGAATAAAAATCGGTGAAGAAAGAGGGATTGAAAAGAAAGCGATAGAAACGGCAAAGAATTTGTTGGAGATGGGTATCGATGTAGAAATGATTGCAAAAGCAACAGGCCTAAAAAAAGAACAAGTAGAAAAACTGGCATCGATAAACCACTGAAATGAACAAGATCGGGTATTGCGACTCCACCATAGGCCCATTGGTGGATGTGTTTCTGTACCTATCAACTTTTTGGATTAGCTTCAGGCGTTTTCAAGTTCTTCCTGGTTTTACCACGAAGGGCACGAAGGAAAGACGACGGATGACGTATGACTGACGACGGATGACGGCTGAAACAACCTATAATGAAAACTTTTTCGGGGTGTGCCCAAAAAATTGAGAAATTGTATTACAGATGAAACAGATTTTTTTTCGTGTGTTTCGTGGATCATTTACCCTTCATCTTTTCTTTGTGTTCCTTTGTGTAACTTTGTGGCTAAAATTTCAATTTATTCTCCGTACATCACAAACGCACTCCAGAAGAGAGGAGAGCGGTATTTTTTGTTTTTGATCAATGCCAATTTTGCCTGCCTTAACGCTTCGGTTTTTTCCAGGTTCTTTTCCAGCATATTCCTGTAAAAATTGATCATTAATTCCTTGGTGGCTTCATCATCCACTTTCCAGAGACTGGCTGCCACAGCAGGAGTTCCGGCATACATGACGGCCCGGGTCATACCGGTGACGCCTTCGGCTCTTTCCAGTTTTCCCGATCCGGTCTGACAGGCGGACAGGACCACCAATTTGGCATTATAGTCGCAGTTCATGATCTCGTTGAGGGTGAAATAGCCGTCGTCTTTTGTACCGGGGATATCCTGGGACAACACCAGGCTCTGGAAATCATCGTTCAGCAGACCATGACAGGTAAAGTGGATGTAATCGAAATCTTTCATTCCCGGCGTATTGGCATTATCCTCGGTGGCCTTGTCCCTGAGATGGATTACACTTTTTTGTGATTTTTTTTCAAAGAGCCGGGCAATGGTTTTGACCTCTTCGCCGCTGGCCGGCAATCGATCCATGATACCCCCGGCCCGGGCATAACGGTCTCGATGGATTTCCTTGATTTCATTACCAAACGCCTGCGGCGACGCTGTAGCCACAGAGGACACAGAGGGCACAGAGGAGAGTCTCTTTTCCTTCGTGTCACTTCGTGTATCTTCGTGGCTAAAAATAGACTCTGTGGCTAAAATTTTCTTGCTGCCTTTTTCCGGTTTGCCCAGCTTGAAGTTCTCATAATCGTAGACCGGGTCGCCAAAACCGATAAAATTGTTGCTTTCCCTGTTATTTTGATAATATTGGCGCAGTATCTTCAGCAAAGAAGCGCTTTGCAGGTATTTTACCCGGTATTTTTCCAGGAGAAAAACCGGGCGGTCTTGTTTTTTATTATCGATTATAAGCGACTCAAAAGGAATGGTTGCCAACTCCCCATCAGGAACGATAATAATATCCTTACTCTTTTTTATCCTTTTTTCAAGGGGTTTAAATAGGTTTTCATAGAGGATTTTCCCGTATCTTTTCATGCGGATGGAATCGTTTTCTTTAATTGCGCCCAAATATTGTTGGACGTAACCTTTGATTTCCTGCTTTTTTACTTCCAGTTGTACCACGTTAAATTTCCTTTTCGAAATAAGGAATACATATAGCTTTCCAGGGGAAATGAAATAGCGCACCAGGATTTCTCCTTTTTTTAATACTTGGTTTTGCAGTTCCTGGACAGTGATGGGCTGTGGGTATCTCACCGATGCGTAGAGGGGATTTTCAAGCCTGATTTTTACAAGCAGTTCTTCAAACTGGGCTTCAACTTTGCTATATTTTTCTTTTAACTCTTTCAATTTCTTTTCATAGTTTCCCCCGGCGGTTTGATGGATGTCTTTACTGAGCAGGGAGAGTTTGGTCACCAGGTTATCCTGTTTTTCTTTCAATTCAGGTGTCAGGCCCTTATCCAGTCTCACCAATCCCTCTGCCATCCGGTCCAGGAAAACCCGGGACCTCATGGATTCGGCATATTTGAAGGCCTTTTCATAATATTTATTCTCCAGCATAAAGAGAACCGTTTCTTCATATTTGTCATAAAAAATTTCCATTAAATTTTTTTTTAACTCTGCTATAGCGGTCTTAAATCTATATTTTTCCAGCTCAAAGAGACTTCCTTCAAAAAGATTTATTGCCTCACTTTTCTTCCCCTGTTTTGCAAAAACCTTTGCTTTAGAATATAATGTGTTGAACTTTGACCTGATATCTCCAATTTTTTCATAAAGTGAAAGTGCTTTTTCGTACATATCAAGTGCACCTAAAATGTTCCCGAGTCTAAAAAAAATGTCCCCTTTCAGTTTATATATATTACCTTCTCCTAATAGGTCACCAACTTTTAAAAAATATATAAGTGCTTTCTCATACATCTTCATTGCCTTTGAATTATCTCCAACGTTAAAATAAACTTTCCCCTTACTTCCAAATACATTACCCTGCCCTGTTTGACTACCGACTTTTTTATATAATTCTAAGGATTTGTCATACATATTCATAGCACCTAAATTATTTTCAGCATATAAATATATATCTCCTTTACTCCGATAAACATCACCTTGACCAACGTAATAGCCTGCTTTTTCATAAAAAAGCAACGCTTTGTTATACATCTCAATAGATTTTGAATAGTTCCCGGTACTTTTATAGATATCTCCTCTTCTTTTGTATACATGGCCCTGCCCAATGGGTGCCTCTGTTTTTTCAAAAAAATGCAGCGCTTTTTCGCACATTTCGAGTGCTTTTATATTATCTCCAGTAAAAAAATGAATTGTTCCCAGACTTTCAAAGACATTTCCCTGTCCTTGTGGGGATCCCACTTTCTCATAAAAAGTGATTGCTTTAGCGTACATCTCAAATGCTTTTGAATTTTTACCGTTTTTAAAATAAATAAAACCTTTTGCAAGGTAAATATTAGCCAATCCCAACAAATTACCTATCTTTTCAAAAACAATAAGTGCTTTATCGTACTGCTCGAGCGACCTTTGGTAGTCACCATTGTCGGCGTAAATTAAACCATATCTCTGAAAAACGATTCCCTGACCTCTTATCTCACCAACTTCTTCATAAGATGTGATTGCTTTTCCGTACATCAACAAAGCTCTTGATTTATCCCCTGAATTAAAATATATATCACCGATCCGCAATAATACATTTCCAATTCCTATAAAATCGTCAGCTTTTTTAAGGAATTTAATCGATTTATTATACATTTCAAGTGCTTTTAAATTGTCGCCTATCAACAAATAAATATCCCCTTTTTTTTGATATACATGACCCTGCCCCGATGGATGATCTGCTTTAACTAAAAAAGAAAGTGCTTCATCAAATGATTCAAGCGCCTTTTCATTCATTCCCCAACCGGTATAAATATCTCCTTTTCTTAATAAATTTTGACCTATCCCAACTGGATCATTGACTTTTTTAAATAATATCAAGGCTTTATCATACATGTCAATGGCTTTTGAATAGTCGCTAATATTACGATAATAGTCACCTCTGGATTGGTATACATTACCCTGCCCTAAATATTCCCCTGCTTTTTCAAAAAAATGTTGGGCTCTGTTATACATCTCAAGTGCACTGGAATTATTCCCAGCACGAAAATAGTTTTTTCCTTTACTATAATAAACATTGCCCATTCCTGTGTAAAAGTTAACTTTCTTAAAAAGAAGCAATGCTTTATCATACAATATTTTAGCATTTGTATAATCTCCTAACCGTGAATAAATATCACCCTTACGCCAATATACATTGCCTTCGCCTTTGTAATCTTTTGATTTTTGAAAGAGTGGTAGTGCCTTGTCGAACATCTTTAGTGACTTTTGGGTACCTTCCGTTAAATAATAAATCATTCCCTTTCCAAAGTATACATTGGCCTGGCCATCAAGGTCGTTTAATTTTATATATAGATTTAATGCCTTTAATAGAAAATTCATCCCATTTTCGTGATCTGAAACATATATAAAATATTTACCTGTGTAAAATAGAACATCCGCCAGGACTTTTTCATCCCTTTTCTCTTTGGCTATGATTTCACAGGCTTTTAGCCATTCTTCTTTTAGTTCATTCATACCTTCTTCGGCGAAATCGACGATAAACGTATTGGTGATTTGGTTTTTTTTCTTTTTCACAAAATTCCGCAGTCCCTGGTCTCCTTTGGCCTGGTACACCGCCAGGATTTCCTCTCTCAACTGCTTGCTTTCATCATCCTGCTTATCCTGGCTGAAAACAACGACAGTAACAGAGAAAAATAGTAAAAGGGCCAAAATAGGCTTTATTCCTTTCTTTATCAGGTTTACACACATTTCCCACCTCCTTTTCTCATTATTCTTCACTGATCTATCGACCAGGTGTTTATTTTACAACACAACCCAAAGAATTTCAATAGTCAGCGATCTCCTTAATGGCTGTTCAAATAACCCCGCCGGAGGCCCTGGGGCTGATCCGGCGGGGAGTAATTCGTAATGTTTATGATAATTAAAAATCGTGTCTTTGTCAAGTTTATTCACTGGAAAATTTGGGCACAATGGTTACCCGTATATTTTTCCTGGTTTTCTTTCCATATTGGTTGGTCTCGATAAATATTAGCCGGTAGGTCCCCAAAAAGCCCGGTCCCGGTATCCAACTAAACCTGCCTCCCATTTTTTCAAAAGTCGAGCCCACTGGTAAGCTCATCAGCCGGTTTCCAACCATCATATACCCTTCAACCTCTATGCCGGCCCGGGATACCTGGATCATTATCCTTTCGAGTTCTTTGCACTGAATATGTGTAATACCATCGATACCCGGAAATAGGTCTTCCGACCAATAAATATCGGTATATCCTTTTTTTAATTTTACCGGTTCATCATACGAAATGGGTATATCGATTAAATCTTTATATCCAGGAACAAAGGTCTTTTTCATGGCTGTCGATGAACTTTGGGAGCTGCCGGTGTTTTGAATAGTGAAATACCTACTGCCGATTCCGTCTGTATTTCCCCCACTGTCTGCTGCTGTCCATTGAATCGTATGCACGCCGTTGTAATAGGATGTCGTATCGATTTCATAATAACCTGCTGCTCCATTACTATTGGCATAACCGGGGAAAAGTGAGGCTATATCAGATCGGTAAATATTGTAAGTAGGGTGACCAAGCTTGACTCCATCAACCCATACGTTTATAGTGGAACCGTCGGTGGGTATCATATTGGGCTGTGGAGTTAATACCCAGCCCCAATTCCTGTAATTACCGCCGGTGGCTGTCCCGCCTTGCGTTGGCGTATCGATGGCGCCAAAAGGTTTGACTGCATTGGCATTGTCTACTAAAATTGTTTTGGTTCCAAGTGTTACCTGGTTACCTTCCATATCTGCTGCAATAGCGAGTATGGTAAAAGTACCATTCCCATTATTGGGGAGGAAATTGGTGAGCATCATATATCCCCAGCCAGCTTTGTAATTATTGGGATAAGTTGGATAAGCCTGTTCTACATCCGGACGTGCACCTTGTACAAAAACGGCATCACCAATATAGACTTTATTTTTACCCTCAGTCCTGTAGATTTTAACACTTTCCACTCCGATGTCATCCAAAACCCAGCCGGTAACAGCAATACTGCTGCTGACTTTTGAACCGTCGATAGGAGTTTCAAAATCCCCGAAGGGCACGGATGATTGATTTGAATTATAGACATTTAATATAACAGTCGCTGTTTGAGGTGAATTTGCGGCATTTGGGTCTGTTACGACTATTGTTCCGATATAGGTTCCAGCGGCTAATCCTGTTGGGTCTACTGATACTGTAACTGTGCCATTACCTACACCTGAAGTAGGGGTACAACTGCACCTATTTAGATCGGTTGAAACTTTCCAATTTAAAGGACCGCTCCCTTTATTGCTTACAAGTAAAACCTGGGAATCAGTTTTATATCCATTCTGGGTTCCTCCAAAATGAAATGTGCCAGGCGTCAAACCAATTACAGGAGTCCCGATACCACATTGATCTTGATGAGCTTCCCAATCCGGGTCATGGCTGTCGAGCCATGCTCTAAGTGTTGGATCAGTTGCAGAAAGACAGTTATATCCAATATCTAAGGTGTACATGAATATTAAATTTGTAAAACTTGAAGGGATGATGCCACTCAGTTGGTTATGACTCAAGTCAAGAGTCACCAAATCCCAGAGATTCCCTAATTGAGAAGGGATACTGCCACTTAGTTGGTTATTGTTCAGCCAAAGCTCTTCCAACCAATCGTGATTGCCTAATTGATAAGGAATATTGCCGCTCAGTTGGTTATAAGACAAATCAAGAAACACCAAGTACATGTTGCCTAATGTATACGGGATGTTGCCCCTAAGTTGGTTGTTGGAAAGAAAAAGCTCGTCCAAATGACTGAGTTTGCTTAATTGAGAAGGGATACTGCCATTCAGATTATTGTTGGACAGGGAGAGAAATCTCACATGTCCGGTACTCACTTTAACCCCATACCAGCTTCCTTCAGTACCCGGCAT
>CP070627.1:6138401-6140669 GCA_020355945.1 Candidatus Aminicenantota bacterium
GGCTTTTTCCCGGATATTTTCCAGGTTGACGTTCCCGGAAATTTCCAGTTTCGGTGGGCGGTGGTTTTGGGTTTGTTTAACTGCTTGAACCGCTTCTTTGAGCTTTTCCGGGCTAAAATTGTCCAGCATAATCATGTCCACCTCCAGGGAAAGGGCTTCTTGCAATTCGGTTAAATTCTTGACTTCCACTTCGATTTTTTTCCCGGGAAATTTTTCCCTGATTTTTTTTACTGCATTGGAAATACTTCCGGCCATCCGGATATGGTTATCTTTTACCATGGCCATATCTTCCAGGTTCATGCGGTGATTGGACCCGCCGCCGTCTTTGACTGCTTTTTTCTCCAGGTAGCGCATTCCCGGTGTGGTTTTCCGCGTGTCCAGCAAAGTGGTATGAAAAGGTTTGAGTTTATCGACAAATTTTTTAGTTAAGGTAGCGATGCCGCTCAAGCGCTGCAGGAAATTCAATGCGGTTCGCTCGGCTTTTAAAATGGTACTCTCCATTCCCTCAATTTCCAGAACCACATCTCCTTTTTGGACTTCACTGCCGTCTTCTTTAAAGACCTTTCCGAAAATGTTTGAATCAAGAGTTTTAAATGTATCGATAAACACACCGGTTCCTGAAATAATACCGTTTTCTTTGGCAGTAACTTCTGCAATTACCTTGCGGTCGTAGTCCTCCAGGGAATTGGTAGTGATATCTCGCCGGGCGTGATCTTCTGCCAATGCCAGGAAGATTATTTGTTGGGTTAATAGTTCTGCATACTGTTCTATATCCAACTGGTAAAACTCCTTTATTTTAGGTAAAGGTTATAATACTTCAAATTGACCTTCCTGTCAATTTTTCTTTTAAATTATCGGGTGGATTTCAAATAGTTGAGGGTGTCCCCTTCTTCCCTTGAAATACGATTTCTCCAACATGCCATCATTCCAACTTTTCATCATTCATCTTTGCTTTTTCTACCGGATGTGTTGTTGACAAGTTCAGATTAGACGATTATAGGAATAGGAATAGTGGACAGGCGAATTTTTTTCACCGTCTAATTTTAGCCACAAAGGTACACAAAAGGGCACAAAGGAAAAAAGAGTATCCAAACCATCCCAATGAAAAGTTTTTGGAGGTGTCGGAACCTTTTTTCAAAAAGGTTCTGACCCGCCGGAGGCAGAAGTTGATGGTGGATTCAGGACTCGTATCCCTATTGAAATATAACTTGATTTTTTTTATAATATAATGATGAAAGACATTTTTTCCCATGAGGGTTAAAGGAGATATGAAATATCGGAGACTATGATTAATGACAAAGCGAGAGCCTGAGAATAAAGGACACCAGGTATTTATTTCTTATGCCAATGAAAAAGGTGACCATCCCGGCCCTGATCGTAAAATCGCTGATATGATTTGTTCGGCACTGGAATCTGAAAATATACGCTGTTGGATCGACCACCGGGATATTATGCCGGGGGAAAACTGGGTGAATGCCATGTTCAATGCGGTTGAACAATCGAAAATCATGGTCCTGGTTTTC
Source organism: Candidatus Aminicenantota bacterium (assembly GCA_020355945.1). The sequence goes on from CP070627.1 coordinate 6,139,925, forward strand.
TCTGAAAATGCCAATCAATCCCAATGGGTGCAGGATGAAATCACTTACGCCCTGGATGAAAAAATAAGGATTATACCGTTTCGAGTGGACCAGGTTCCTCCCCAGGGGGTGCTCAGAGTACTGAGAGTGCGCAGTCAATGGATAGATGCAGGTCAGCCGCCTCAACAAAAGGACTTAAACCGGCTGGTAAGGGCCGTACGAACTTACCTGGAAAAAGAAAATGAAAATGAAAAAGAAACCGTGTCCACTGATGTTAAAATACCTGTAAATAATGGTGTAAAAGAAAGCAAATATGAACAAAAACCGGGGGCTAGAAAAAACGAGAAAGGTTTCCAGGAAGTTGATTTTGGTGACGGGATTATTATGGTGACCATTCCCCGGGGTGAGTTTGAAATGGGCTCAAATGAGTATGATGATGAGAAACCGCCGCACACTGTTTACCTGGATGAATATTGGATGGGGAAGTATGAGGTGACCGTGAAGCAATTTGGTTTATTTGTTAAAGATACAGGATATGTAACCCGGGCGGAAAAAAGTGGAGGGGCTTTTACCTGGACAGGAGAGAAGTGGGAAAAAAAAGAAGGTATCGATTGGAAGAACCCGGGTTTTAAACAGGAAGACAATCACCCGGTGGTGTGTGTCAGTTGGGATGATGTGGTGGAATATTGTAAATGGTTATCCGGGAAAAAAGGGGTTAATTTTAAGTTACCTACGGAAGCCCAATGGGAAAAGGCAGCCCGGGGTA
>CP070627.1:6140769-6184361 GCA_020355945.1 Candidatus Aminicenantota bacterium
AAAGAAAACGGGGGAAGGTCCACCTGGTCCGCGATATTAAAGGGAGAAACACCACCTACAACAAGTTTGGTGATATTTCGAATTCCAATCAAACCAATGGAATAAAGGGCCTTTTGCTTTATTCCTTTATATTTCTGGTATAATTCCCGCAGGGCAGTAAGAAAATTACCCAATTCTTTTAAGGGAATACCGTCAAATTCGTCGATGAAAATAACAATCTTTTTTATCTGGATGAGTTGGTTTAATTCCTCGAACAATATCTTGAAAGAAATATGATCGGTGAGATGGTGGTTATCTAAAAACCGCTTTACTGCTTCGGTTTTCTCACAATCTACCTCTTTTAGCCTGTCTAGCAATTGGCTGTAGAGATATCTTTCCATCAACCCGTAAAATTGTGCTTTGTCTAAGTCTGAGTTATCCTGGAAACTTAATATGATGGCCACATAGGTGGGATCGTTGTGCAATTGGCTGCAGGTTTCCGTTAAAAATGTTGTTTTGCCGCTCTGGCGTGGGGCAAATATGGAAAAGTACCTGCCCCGGTCAATCATGGTTTGAATATCTTGCTTATCAGAGTTGACAACATTTTCTAATAAAACATAATAGGACATTTCAGGAACCACTACTCCTGATTTTTCAAAGACCCGCTTTGGCTTCCGATACATCTTTTTGTTACTTTCTACTTGTTTGGCTGTCATATTTTTATCATATTGCAATCATCCCGATTTGTCAAGCTTTTGTAAACAACAACCACAACTTTAAAGTATGAAATTATGAGGTAATTTATTACTGCAAAAACTTTTGCCTGGTTTCATCGTCAAAGTGGAGGGATAATTTCTTTATCTTGTTCCAGTTATTCTCCCTTTTGGGTGGGGTCAAGCACTCTGCCCATGAATAGAATACTTCTTGTGGTATTCTCGCGGATGAGGAAGATAAAGGGGTGATCCGCCCGGAAAGTCGGGGGTGGAGTTGGCCGTGCCATTCTTATTCTCATCACCACAGCAGTTGCCGCTGCTGCCTCGGTTCCTTCTTCATTCACATCCACAAAGGCCTTATGGATCACAGCACCAATATACAGCCATTTACGACCATCCATGCCGGAAAAATCGGCTTTCAGGGCAAACGCGTCATCCATGCCCATGGATGCAAGCGTTTTGGCTAAGCTGAATTGAGAAGTCATCTTGAATTTGGGCAAGAATACTTTTACTTTCTGCTTCTTCAGACCAGTTGTCCACCGCTTCAATGCCCCTGGTGCCAATTGCTTTTCCAGTTCCGGCAGCCCGTTGTTTTTTTTAGGCAGCAGCACAAGCATGGAAAGAGTTTCCCCTACATAGGGAAGCTCAAGTACCTGTAAAAACTCGTTTTCACTATAAGCAAACTCCTGGTCCTGGGCCATTAATGGCGTTCGGATGGTTTTCCCTGACAGTAAGTAAAACGTGTCCTCTTGAGTACGTTTCTCGTCAAACTGGCTGGCCCAATTGCCTTTAAAGTAAATGGCATTCGTGAGAACCAGGCGGGTGAGGGCATCAAGTACACCCGGTTGAATCAGGTTCTTGATCCTGTCTTTGGTTTTTTCTTCCACCCATTGGTTTATTATTTTTCTCGCCTCTTCAGCGGCTCCCTGGTAGTCCAACGGTGTTATGGCGACCCCGTAGTGTTTCTTAACCAGTGCGAGATATTCTTTTAAAAAGGGATAGCCTTCCTGGGGCCACAAGGAGTTGGCCACATGCAATTGGAGGTCACCCCTGGTTTGCACTTCATTCAGCAAAGCCTCCAACCGAGCAAATGCAGGATGGAGCTCGTTTTGGTCCAGGGTAAAATGAAGTACATCAGCCATTTGTTTGGCTGTGTTTCCGCGAGCCCCGGCATAGGTCATGGCCAGAGCTGTAGATATACTGTAAGGTGAGAAAAAAATGTTGCCCCTGGCGTCCTTAAGTTCCTGGTACAGGTCCAATGCAAATGCAGTGTTTCCCTCCGCTACCAGCACAGATTTTGGTTTCTCTTCATATGCCGCCAATACCACAGACACCAATACAAACAAAACCAGGAAAATAACACCCAACCAGGAGGTGAACAGGCTTCTATGTTTTTTATTCATCGTCTACCTCCTTTATTTCCTTTTTAAAATGTTACGATATCCAAGAAATATATGTCGGACATCACAGGAAAAATTCTCCTTGTAATCGTTTAGCTGATATTCACCGCAGAGAGCGCAGAGGTATGCATTTTTTTGTCTGGGCATTTTTTTGTCTGGCACCTTTTTTTTTATTTTTATTTTTATTTATATCGATGATGAATTAGAACAATTATTCGATTAAACGATGATCGAAACTGTAATTTTCAATACGGGAAATCGTAACATGCTTCATATCAGGATGCAACGGGTTAATCAATATATTAAATTCATGTTCCACCACCACCGAAGGAACTCGAAGTAAAAGTGTTTCATTGGCTAATGCCCAACTGGTTCCTAATTGGGCTAATTCAAACGGCGCCGGGCAGCTTCTCCAATTACCAGGCAAATCCGGTTTTAAAATCTCTTTAGCAGTAATGTGGTCAGGTATCTCAAGAGTGGCAATACAAAGATCATTGGGCACCATTGCTAAGGGCACATGAACCAGGTATTCCACCGTTGCCAGTGCCCTGGTTTCCGAAGTATAAATAATACCAATACCCTTGTTGTTCCACCTTCCCCCATATAACCTGGCACCAGTACCACTCAAATCACTGATAAATTTTGCTTTTGCGATTCGATAGACCTTCATTATGACATTATGACATTATGACATTATCATATTAAGAAAATATCCCGTGCTCAATTCGTCCCAACTCATCCAGGACCATTTCTGTTCCAAATCGCGAGCTGAGTAAGCTCATTGGAGTTCTATCCGCAAGCGCTTTATTGGGCTGGTGAATCCAGGAGAGAAACTTATCTTTATCTTCAAACACATTTGTACCCCTGGCCGCAACTTCGGCAATCTGCAAAATCTGCTCTGATACAACCCGATTAAAGTGTTCTTTTAAAGCATATCTCTGTATCGTACGTTCAGTTATGGCAATGAGTTTCGCCATCTGGCTCATGGAAAGATTCAAGTATTTCACCAGGCGCAGGAGAGCATCTTTGGTAATTCCTTCATTACTCAATTCAATTAAATCCATTCGGCTTTTTATTTTTGTATGTATTCCATCGTTTCCCCACAACACTTCACTGATGCTTGCTGCTTCCATTTTGTTACCTCCTGTTTATAATTGCAATATTATTGAAACGACATCTGTCTCAATTATAGCGTCAAATGTCTTTTTTGTCAACCGTTTTTTTTCTTTTTATTTTTAGCCACGAATGTACACGAAGGAACACGAACAAAGGGAAGCTAAAAATAAATTACCTGTCCACTTCTATACTTCATCTTGCAAAAATTTAGCTTTGGTATTATAATTCATTCATGAAAGAAAACAATCTGGAATACCGCCAGGATGTCGCGTTTATCAATAGAGAAAAAGAACTGCGCGATTTGAAGCTTTTTGTGAATAAAAGACCGTCTGAAATTCTCTTTATCCATGGTCCAAAATCTTCCGGTAAAACAACGCTGCTTTATAAATTTATAGAGCAAGTCCAGAAGGAACAAAAACTGGATGTGAAATTTTTGAACTTAAGGGAAATATTTGCTGAATTCACTGATGATTTTAATTATAGAGATTTTCTCAAAATGCTTTTTGATGTAGAGGATAAAAGTGAAAAGAAAGGGAAATTGTCTACCGAGATAAATGTGGGATTCTTTAAGATTGACTCCGAAATTGAGAAGAAGATGAAGCAGGGGAGAGTTGATCCGTTTAAAGTGATTAAAAAGGAATTTATTCACTCGAAAGAAAAAGGAATAAAACCCGTGTTGATTATCGATGAACTCCAGGCCCTGGATAAGATATACATGAATAATGGAAGAGACCGCCAATTGATCATCCAATTGTTCAATTTTTTTGTTGCCGTGACCAAAGAGTCTCACCTGGCTCATATCCTGGTGGCTTCTTCGGATAGTTACTTTATCAACACGGTCTATACCGATTCAAGATTAAAAAAGTGTTCGGGATTCTATAAAGTCGATTATCTTCCCAGGGAAGATGTTATGGAATGGTTGTTAAACCTGGAAAAACATTCAAAAATAAAAGACTATACATTGTCACCAGGGGATGCGGAGAAGATCTGGGATGTGGTGGGCGGCAGCATGTGGGAAATCCAGTATTTACTTACCCAACTCTTCGAACATCCGATTGATGATGTACTATCCCTCTATAAAAAGAAAATGAGAAGTATGATCGTTGACTATGTGGTGAAACCGGAACAAAAGGATATCGAACGGTTACTTAGCCATTTTGTTCAACAGGATGAATTACCCAAAGAAATGATAAAATCGGAGGATGAGAAACTCCTACGGGATATGGTAAGGAATAATATCCTCTATTTCGATCCCACGGAAGCCACTTACTACCCCCAGGGTAGGAGTTACCATTGTGGAATCCGAAGTTACTTTGAGAGTAAAAACGGGAAGAAGTAAAAATAAATTACCTGTCCACTATACTCCCAGGAATCAGAGCCTTTGCGTTTTGGTGGCTTATTTTTTTGATTTAAAGGAAATTTTCAGATGTGATACACTTTTTCCATTACTTCCAGGGCAAACCTGGCCGACACCACCGCAGGTGCACCTCCCATCTTTATACCTACTTCAATGGCTTCCATTATTTCTTGTGGTGTGATCCCGAGTTTGACCGCTTCCTCGATATGCCACTGCATACAAGCATCACAATCTTTAACTACAGAAATACCCATGCCGATCAAAACTTTGTTTTTTTGGGAAACTGCCCCATCAGAATAAGCAGCTTCTTCCAATTCAATAAATTTGTCATAAACTTTGGATTTAAATTCTTTAAATTTGGTGTGTGATTTTTTTCTTTGTCTGGTTAATTCTTCCAGCTTGTCCATTGTTTATCCTCCTTCCTCCAGGGCCTGCTTTTTTATTTGCGCACGCTGCCAAAGGATTGACATTCGTGTTCAATAAAATCTTTTGTCAACGCAGCCAACTCTTTGTAAAAGGATGTTTGAGCTTGATGGATAATTCGTTCGCAGACCTGCGGAACCCAATGGGAAATATGACCGTCTAGAAATTCTCTTTGAAGTTTTCGACATTTTTTTGCACGGTCCTGGTTATTTTGCTCCAGGGCAACCTGCTCACTTTCAACCAGTTTTTTCATCACTTCAAACTCCACGGCGATATGATCCGGGAACCCGGTCCAATCATTATCAATGGTCATGCCCAGGAACCGGATAAAATCGTTTACTTCCACGGTGGAGTGTCCCCAAAAATGACCCTCCTGCTGGTGATGAATGGATTCATTTAAAGGGATTCGTTTACCTGTGGAGGCAATAAACAACGAGGTGTAATCAATGGCCAGGTTTTCCCTTACCTCCTCCACAGGGGCAGTGGTGAATTCTTGTTTATTCAATGTCATCCCGGCTTCTATAAGATGGTCAAGGAGATTTTGCTCCCGGAGACAGCTCAAAAGATTAACATCCGGTTCACGGCTGTAAAGAAGGGATAATAATCCATAGATGGAACTCCGCTGCAATGCCATTTCTGCCCCTGTTATATGATCGTTCTTCATTGTTAGGTGTTTCCTGGTAATGACTGCGTTATGCTTTTTCAACTTCCACCACGGTATCATTCCAGCACATGGTTCCGGCGATGGGATCACCTTTATTGGGGATAATGAGGTTCGGATGTTCTCCCTTATGGTTCCACCATTTATGGAAACAGTCCGGCTCACAAACATGGTGGTGACTTTCTTTACCTGAGGCATACCGGCCGTAAGCCCAGTGACCGGCATGATGTGAAATAGCAATCACTCCCGGATGCACGCCTTCGGTCACAAACGCCCTGGTAATCATTTCTCCCAATTTGGATTTGACTTTGATTTTGTCACCGTTCTTAATTCCCCTGGGGACGGCTGCAATTGGATTAATCCAGGCAGGATTCTCATGATATATTTCAGTGAGCCATTTGCAATTTTGTGTCCGGGAATGGGTCTGGACACTTACTTTAAAGGTGGTTAACACCAGTTGATCCCGGGTCATATGTTGATGTCCCGGGACCGGCATCCAGGCGGGTATAGCAGGGAAACCTTTACTGGCCAGTGCTTCGGATTTAATTTCCAATTTTGGGCTGGTGTTGTAAACCGGTTTGACTTTTTTGTCGATCCAGATACCATATTTTTTCATATATGCAAATCCACCGGCATTTTTAACACCAGGGGTGTGTTCACAGGCCCCCTTGACAAATTCCTCTGCCGAGTTAAAGCCCAGTTCCAGGTCCAATCGTCTGGCTATTTCAACAACGATGTCGCAGAAATTGCGAGCTTCCCCCAGCGGGGCATGCATGGGTTGACGGATATAATATTCCGGGAACAATTCCGGGGAGGTTTTCCCATCACAGGCCCAGCGTTCAAGATAAGTGGCATCCGGCAATACCAGGTCGGCGAGCTCTGAGGTTTCGCTTAAAGCCACATCCACCGATACCAAAAATGGTATTTTATTTTCATCTTTAAAGACCCTGGCATTTTCAATACAATCACCGTTGGAATACACCGGGTTATGACAGTAAACCATGTAAATATCAGGCCTTTCAGGGCCTTTGTCGATCATGGACAATATTTGATGAGAGACATTATAAATGGGGAAGGCATAGGCGTCTTTTTCCCCTTTTAACAGGTCCAGGGCCTTTGTTCCTGTTTCCGGGGGTGGGAAGGGGTAATTCCAGGCCGGTCTTACACCGCCGGGGCTGCCCAGGGCATTGCTGTTGCCGACGATTGCCTCAAGCATCCAGATGGCTCGCTCGGTTTGCACGCCGTTGTAGTGCATAAACGCTCCCCTGAAACTGATACAGATCCCGGGTTTGGTGGTTCCATACTCAATGGCGATGGCGCGTATCTTTTGGGCAGGTACACCGCTGATCCCTTCTGCCCATTCCGGGGTGTAGGCTGCCAGATGCTGCCCTAGCTCGGCAACTGTTACGTTGGTGCGACTTTCAATAAATGCTTTGTCATACAGGCCATTTTTTAATAATACCTGGCACATGGACAATATCACGGCAAGGTCGGTGGCGGGTTTGACCGGGACCCATTCGGTGGATTTAGCAGCGGTATTGGATAGGCGGACGTCAAAGGTAATCATTCTGGCGCCCCTGGACAGGGCTTCTGCGCACCTCTGCGCCATGGGAAGGTGATTGGTGTGAGCTTCGAGTACGCTGCTGCCAAAATTTAAAATAATTTTGGCGTTTTTAAAGTCCCAGTTTCGCCGACCGCCGGTTAACCAATTGGCCACCGCACCACCTGAATTGCATATGGAAGTATGGTCACCAATCGTGCTGGTGCCAAATGCTTGTAAGAAATAATTCACAACAATTAACCAATCGGTTCCCACCATGCGGCCGTAATGGAACATGAATTTTTCCGGTGTTCCTGCGTCTTTCAGCGCTTTGAGTCCTTTCACGGTTCTCCCGGTGATTTCACCGCCGTTGACCAATAAATCCAGGGCTTCTTCCCAGGAGATTCGTTTCCACTTTCCTTCACCCCGTTTACCCATCCGTTTCAAAGGATAAAGAAGCCGGTCCGGGTCATAGACCTGGTTGATGCCGGCCTGGCCCCGGGGACACAATTTACCTTTGGTGCTGAGCATTTCGGGATTACCTTCGATCTTTACCAGCCGTTCCTTTTCCAGGTAACCAAGGATAGCACACCGGGTGACACATTGCCAGCAGGAGGAAGGGATAGCTTTTCGCTCTTTATAAGTAATGGGAGAGAAATCCACACCTCCTTCTTTTAATACCACATCTCCGTGAAGAATTGTTTTGGCCAATGACTGATTTCCACCCGCTAATAGTCCCGTCCATACCGCAGCCAGTTTCATGAAATTCCGACGTTTCATGGGTTTCATTATAAATTATCTCCCTTCTTCTTTTTCCGTTTCCTGTTCCATGTTCATGTTTCCTGGTTCCACTTTTTCTCCTTTAAGGACCCATCTCAATACCAGGATATAGCTCACGATAAAAATTCCCGTGACGATGAAGGCCACTAATCCCCCAATGCCGGGTGTGTTGAAGATAACATCCATTGTCTTCTCCTATTATTGTTCTGCCGGTTGGCTGTGGCCAGGTAAATAAGCTTCCATTCGCCGGGTTCTTTTAAGAATAGCTTGTTTGGCCTCTTTCATTTCCCATATTGAAATAATGGGAAACAGTTTGGCAAAGATAACCAGGAACAAAATAAAGCCGGCTGTACTTCCAATGGTGATGAGCCACTCGGTGGTGCTGGGATTATAGAGGCCGGCTTTATAACCTTGTTCCAGGGATTTGGTTAAGGTGGGCACAATAATGGTAAATCTCTCCAGCCACATACCGATGATAACCAGTATGGAAGCGGTAGTGGCTGCACCGATGATCCATTTCTTCCTGGCCAATAGAATACCAAACGCCAGGGCCATGCAAGCCACCATGGTCCAGAAGATAATACTAAATTCACCTGCCAGTTTGGAATTAAATACCGCCAGTTCCTCCGTCAATGCCCCATAACCAGTGGTGAGGTATTCGGAAAAGGTAAAATAGAACCAAAGGGCAGCCATGGCCATCAGCAGTAAGGATAACTTGTTAAAGTGAATGGGTTTGAGATAATTTTCCAGGTGAAGCGCCTTGCGTATCAACGCCACTGCAAGGATAACCGAGGCAACCCCGGAAAATATTGCGCCGGTGACAAAATAGGGGCCAAAAATTGAAGAATGCCACATGGGACGTACTGTCATGCCAAAAATCCAGGAGACCACTGTATGCACAGAAACAAAAATAGGGATAAGCAGGATTGCCATACCACCAATGGCTTTGTTTAAACGGCGTTTTTGTCCCGGGGTATCTTTCCAGTTAAAGGAGAGAAACCGGTACAGTTTTTTACGCCATTCCTTGAGATTTTCCCTGTTTTTTAACAGGGCCATATCCGGGATCAGGGCCAATAGGAGATAAAAAACACAGCTAAAAAAATAAACGGAAATACAGGTGACATCCCAGAGTAACGGAGAACTGAGTCGGCCTTTGGTAATGATATTGAACAGTCGTCCCGGTCGGCCCAGGTCAAACACAATTTGCAGACCTCCCACGATTAAGGCAAAGACAGTGATGGCTTCGGCAGCACGGGTGATGGGACGCCGCCATTCCACATTAAAGACTCGTAATATGGCGGATATTAAGGTCCCGGCATGACTGATACCTATAAAAAATACAAAATTGGTCATATATACGCCCCAGTTCACCGAATTTTTCATGCCAGTTGCATATAAACCGTAATTTAATTGGTAGACCCATGCTGCGAAACCCACCATGACCAATGCTCCCAGTACTGCCGCGGTCAGGTAGAACCATTTTCCGGTGGTTGCGGTGGGACGTATGATATCTTCAATTATCCTGGTGTTCCTGCCTGATTCTTTATGTTTCATGAGATGCCTATGTGCTTTGTGACCTTTTTAACCTAACTCGAATGCCTGGTGGCTTTTGAACTTATTGCTCAAATATGGTTCATTATTGCTACCCTTATAGGGCCCCCGCGCCGCGGGGTAACTCGATGGGCGTCATGCGTACACCTGCTTTTATGGAGGCTTCGGCTGCATCCGCATCCAGCCCGATGTAGTATACCTGTGGAATGGTTCCCAGTTCCGGTAATAACGTTTGCACCGGGTTGGTGGTGACCAGTTGATGGACCTCATCTTTGGGGTCATTGACATCACCCATGGTTCGTGCCCCGCTGGGACAGGTATTGACGCAAGAAGGAACCGCTCCGTTATCCCAACGATGATAACAAAAATCACATTTGTCCACCACACCTGGAACCTGGCTGGGGTAGGAAAGTTCCTGTTTATCTTTCTTTTTCCACACAAAAGACCTTACCCCGTAGGGACAGGCACTCATACAGTATCTACATCCGATGCAGGTATCTTTTTTAATTGCCACCAGGCCATCGTCTCGTTTATAGGTGGCACCGGTGGGGCAGACTTTTACACAGGGTGGTTTCTCACAGTGATTACATAAACGCGGCAAAAAAATTCGTTTTACTGTGGGAAATTTTCCTTTGTTCACCTGGTTCACCCATGAGCGGAAATTTCCTAAAATCACTCCATTTTCGCTTTTACACGCGACACTACAGGCATGGCATCCGAAACACTTCCTGAGGTCAATCACCATGGCTAATTTTTTTTTGTTTGCTTTGGTGTTTTCCCCTGGTGAGGCGGCTTTGCTTACTGCTGATCCGGCTAGTAAGGAAATCACGGCTGCACTGCCTGATTGAATCATTTCTCTCCGGGAGATATGATTAACTGTCTTTTTTTTTATGAATCCGGGCATGGATTTTGTCCTTTAATATCCAATAATGGCTTCCACCAGCTCTTCTTCGCTGCGTATGCCAAAGAGTTGATTCACTACCTGGCCATCTTTATAAATAAAAATCGCCGGGATACTCATCACGTTGTATTCCACTGAGATCCCCGGGTTTTCATCGATATTTAATTTGCAGATTTTGGCTTTATTGCTCATTTTCGCGGCGATTCTCTCCAGTATTGGGTCCAGCCTACGGCAGGGCGCACACCACACTGCCCAAAAATCAACCAGGGTTACACCCTTGCTAATGGTTTCTGCAAAATTATTTGCGTTTAATATTAGTACTTGTCCATCAGGCATAAATCTAAGTCCAGGCTAAAGCATCTGTTTTAATACAACCTTACCGTTTAGCTTTTAGTTTATTCGATTTTTACGAAAAAGTCAATATTTAAGTCAATATTTTTTTTTCACACCATAGGGGCAAATTCGTCGGCAGAGTCCGCAGCTTTCAATCACCATCCCCCTGGGCAATTGCTCCATCATTACCCCCCGGCACAGTGCCTGATTGACCATTTGGGCTTCACCAATGGCCCCAACCGGGCAAACCTGCTGGCAGAGGGTACAGGAATAGCCTGCTCTCCGGCCTTCTCCAGGAATAAGGCGATGTCAACGGCCAGTTGGTCGAGCCTGATATGAATAACCTCCATTGCCCGGTGATAGGCTGTTGCCGGGCCTTCCAGGACACCGCCCGGGATGCACATCGCACAAACAACAACAATTGCTGCCTCAGGTAGGATGTCTGCTGGCCGGTGACCCACAGGTGCCGCATCAAACCGATCAACCGGGGCCACACCCACCAGGTCCGCCCCCCTGTCAAAAGCAAATTGTTTTAATTCATTAACTGTAATCATCATATCCGGCACCCTTGATTCCTACAGGATATAAGAAGAAAAACTCTATCCTGGCAATAAATGAAGTATATTTTCTCTTAATATCATTTTTTGTTCCTGCTTCGTTAACAAATTGATGGCGCCATTTCTGGGATTTTTAAATTTATTAATTATATTTGAATAAGTGTTTTTAAATCCCAAAATCGGCCAATCCGTGCCAAAAATAATTTTATGGTTGATTTTTCGTTTAAATAGAGATCGCAGAGCGTCGATGGGTCCGGTGGGATCAAAGGATGCCAGGAAGCCACTGATGTCCAGGTATACATTGGGACGAAACGCACAGAGTAATACCGCTTCATCCACATTCATGACACCACCGTGGGCAAGAATAAAATTGACCCCCGGATACGCATGGGCAACTTCATCGATACAGCGAATCTCAGAGTATTTACTCTTAAATACCGGCGATGTGGGCCCAGTATGAAAAATGACTGGCAATCGATGCCCTGTACATAATTCATAATAGGGGGTTAACCCTTCATCCCTGGGATAATACCCACACGGCGGATATACCTTTAATCCATGAATTTTTCCCTTTTCCAGGTATTTACAGAAGGTTTTGAATCCCTTCTCCCCCCAACGGGGATCAATACCGGCAAATAAATAAAATCTCCCCGGGTATTTATCCAACACCTGGACGTGCATCCCTATCATCTCATCAATACTATATTCCATATCCTTTAATTGGTAAGTGAAATCAGGGAGCAGTAAAATGGTTCTCTCGACATTGGATTTATTCATCCCCTCGATTAATCGATCGCATTCATGATCCGACAAATTCCTTTTGTATCCCTCTGCAATAGTTTCCCGTTTGATGGTGGGGGCATATTTGCTAATGGCGGAATACATATTATCGATGATGGGGGAAGTAAACGAATTGGGTAGATATCTAACCGAAGGGATATGAACGTGGGCATCGATGATTTTAAAATCCAAATCCGTTCCCGGTGCGGTTCCAGGATCAATTCCCGGTTCATGTTTTTTTGATAGAATTTTTTTTAAGAAATGTATCATTCCTCACCTACCTCTGCTTACTTTCTACTTTCTGCTGTTTCACTGACCCACTGCGCATCGGGGGCAGGATTGTTTGATCATTTCGATTACCCTGGGGCTGGCTTCTTTTTGGGGCGAATCTCCCAGCTTCTCCCCTATTCCTTTGCTGAATCCCTTTAAAAAGAGCCTGACCTGGTCCAGGTTCATGCCGCGATTCATTAAATGAAACAGCCCATCAAATTCAAAATTATACTGGGGGACCCAGAGGGATTTTTTTAATGACTTGAAACCTTGTTCGATTAAGTCACAGCCGCGGCTGTAATCCATGGTGGCATGATACCACTTAAAATGAATGCCTTTAATTTGATATTTTTCTTTTTCGTCCCAGATGGGAGTAACCGGGTCGCAGAACCACAATTGTGCCCGACAAAAATCCAGTTCCGTGTCTTCGATGAAGTCAAAAGTATCCTGCACGGTTTCATCGGTTTCACCGGGAAACCCCACGATAAAGCAACCAAAGGTCAGGATGTCGTATTTTTTCAGCAGTTCGATTCCTTTGCGGTATTGCTCAACCGTAACCGCTTTGTTCATATTTTCCAGGATTTGATTATTGCCGGATTCAATTCCCAGGAAAACGCCTTTACAGCCACTTTCTTTCATCAGCTCTACCATCTCCCGGTCTGCATACTGGCATCGGAATTGAGAATGCCAGGTGAATTTATATTTGTTTTTTATGATCATCCTGGCTATATCTTTAAAACGTCCAGGGGGAACATTAAAGGTATCATCAACAAAATCCACATGTTTGAGGGATGGGATTTGGTTGAGTGAGTTTAATTCCTTTTCCACGGCTTCCAGATCAGCGGTCTGGTATTTGCCGGCGTGCTGGGGGAACCCGCAGAAGGCACAGGAAAAGGGACAGGATATGCAGGTTCTCACATTGACAAATTCCCCAGCTCGATCGGCAAATAAATCCCAATTGACCATATTTTCATCCAGTTGATTATCTTCTCTTTTCAGGGGGGTGGATACATAGCCGTTTTCGGTTTTATAGTAAATATTGTTTATTTTATTTAAGGGCAAATTGTTTTTTAGGGAACCGATTATTTTTACTAACGCGGCCTCTCCCTGGGAACTGTTCACATAAAAATCCGCGCCCAGGGATTTGAGCAAATAGTCAAATTCAGCCGGGGTACAGGTTCGATATTTGGTGGAAACAAAGGGACCGCCAACAATTATTTTAGTGAAAGGATTGTGCTGCCTGATAAATCGTATGATTTCCACTATGGGCACAGGCGTGACGTAAAGGGTGGTCAATATGGCAGTGGCCAGGACATTCCCGTGCTCCAATTTCTCCCTTAAATACTCTTTTTCATCCTGGAAGGAGTTGACAAAATCAAAAGTAAATCCCCTGCGATGGAGATACGTTCCCAGGTAAGCAATACCAGCATTAAAGGTTTCCACTGGTTTGATCGGTTGTATCAAAGGAGTTTCCCGGTGCTGATGGCAGCAGAATAAATTAAAAATATCGGCTGCCGAATAGAGTTGATTATTCAATTGAAGAATATTGATGCCCAGGTCCCGATACGCACCCGAATGAATGCCCATCTTTCTTACTGACTGTTCATATTCCTGGAAAGCGATTTGATTATGACCGATAAAAAAACAATCAATATCATTGGTTTTGTTTATTCTCATCAAGCCACCTTTCCTGGTTTAAAAGTCAAAATTCGCCTCTAACTCCTCTTCTGCTCCGTCCTGTTCAAGTTCCTGGATAAAAGACTTATCACTTTCATTTCGAATCATTTTTATCAGTTGACTGATCTCTTTTTCATCTAATATGGTTAATTCATTGATTTCAATGTGAGGATTGGTTAATACCTGTTCAATAAGTTTATTGAAATACCCGGCGATTTGTTGGACAAATTCCTTTTCATAGACATGGGTATTGTAAGAAAATATAATATCTGTGGTTTCCTGTTGGCCGATAATAATATTAAAATCATAGTTACTCAGTCCGAACTCTTCAACATTTGAAACATTTAAGGTGTCGGCTTTACTTTTTTCGGTTCCCTGTTCACTTTGCAGTAACAGCCCGTCGATCTGTTCGGTGGCCGGGAAGTTTTCAAATACCAGGATATGATCCAATAACTCTTGTTTTAGGGCACTTTTGGTTTGTATTCTTGCCAGGGGATAATAGTGAAAGGGTTCACATTGGAGGGTTTCTTCCTGGACTTCCCGGACCACTTGTTTAAATACGGCGTTTTTCCCCAGGCGGATACGAACGGGTACGGTATTGATAAACAGTCCCACCATGGTTTCCACACCTTCCAGTTCAGCAGGCCGCCCGGATACCACCGCCCCAAATACCACATCCTGTTTCCCTGTATACTTTCCCAATATAATGCCCCAAAGCACCTGGAAGACCGTGTTAACCGTTACCCGATTCCTGCCAGCCAATTGCTTCAGGTGATTGGTTGTTTCACTGTCCAGGGTAAAGGTATACCGTTGATCTTTATATTCTTCACCCGTGGTTTTACGCTGGGTCATGGCACTGATATAAGTGGCTTCATTATAGTTTTGCAGGTATTTTTCCCAGAATCTTTCAGCCTTTTTTTGGTCTTGCTTTTCCAGCCAGAGGATATATTCCCGGTAGGATTTAACCGGCATCAACCGGCATTCCCTGTTTTCCAGCATACTATAATAAAACTCGAAAAAGTCTGCCGTTAATATCCCGATGCACCATCCATCCAGCAGTATATGATGAAAACTCCAGGTGAATTCGTACTGGGATTCCTTCACTTTAATAAGTGCAGCACGCATTAAGACATCCTTTTCCAGGTCAAATGAGCGTTGGATGTCTTTCGCTTTATATTGTCGGATAAAGGTTTGTTTTTCTTCGTCGGTTCGGTCACAGATGTCCTTAAAGTAAAACTCTGCTTGCCGGTTTGCCAACACCACCTGGACCGGTCGGTCAATATCTTGATGGATAAAGGCTGTGCGCAGGATATGGTGACGCTGGAACAACCGGTTCAAACTCTTCTCCAGGATGGTTATGTCCAGGTAGCCATGCAGGCGGTAGGAAAACTGCTCAAAATAGATAGAACTGTTTTTTGCCACCAGGAAATGAAACAGCATGCCCTCTTGCATTGGGGTTAAGGGGTAAATATCAGCGATTTCAAAGTCATACCGGTTTTTCAATTTCTCCAAAATCCCTGCCAATTCAAATCCTTTGCCCGGATAAAAGGGCTCCTTTTCCACTGGTACTGGTTCTGCCACCTGGTCCAATCGACGGACAGTGGGCGCCAGTTCCAATATGGTGGGATACTGGTATATATCTTTTATATCTACTTTATAGTTGGCTCTGTTCATCCGGGAAGCTACCTGGATGGCTTTAATGGAATCACCCCCCACCATAAAAAAATCATCATTGATTCCTGGACTGTTTCGACTTAATACCGCAGCCCAGATCTCCACTAATTTTTCTTCCAATGCATTGCGCGGTGCTGCATGCTGGACATCAGTCCCGGGATACACTGCCTCAGGGTCTGGTAAGGCCCTTCGCTGGATTTTACCATTGGGGGTTAAGGGGAATCGCTCCAAAAATATAAAGTATGCAGGAATCATATAACCGGGTAATCTTTCCTGTAAAAATTCTCGCAGCTGCAATCCATTTAACAAGCTCCCCCATATTTCCAGGGTAGAAGCATCAAAATCCAATGCCCCGGTTTGTAATATCCGGTCACCTTTTTTGAATTCGATGAAATTGGTATTTTTTACCAGGCGGATTACGCTCCGCTGCTCTACCATGACGGCTTTTGGCTGTCCTGTGGTGCCAGAGGTATAGAGAATATAACCCAATTGAGTGGATGGACTAAATGCAGTGGAGGACGTTTGTTGATGGGATGACGGGGAAGGAGAAGTGAAGGTGGACAATGACTTATTGACATCCAGCAAAACCAATTCGCCTTCTCCAATGACCTCATTGACTTCACCGGATTGACTCAACAAAATCCTGGCATCACTATCTGCCAACATATAACGGAGGCGTTCCCGGGGATATTCGGCATCAATGGGTAGATAGGCACCGCCAGCCATCAATATTCCCAATATGCCAATCACCATTTCTACGGACCGTTCCACCATGATTCCCACAATGCTATCCATGCCCGGGCAAACGTTGTTTACCTCCAGCAGGGATGCCAGTTGATGGGATTTTTGCTTTAATTCCTTGTAGGTAACATGCATAACCGGGAGACCAGACCCGGAGACACCCACCAGGGCGATGGTTTCCGGGCTCCTGGCCGCCTCTTCTGCAAATAGTTCATAGATGGTTTTATCATGGGGATATTCCCGGCAGGTGTTGTTAAATTCTACCAATAATTGATGCTTTTCACTGTCAGACAGGTAGTTCAATTCATATAAAGGTGCTTGCATATCTTTTACCAGGGAACCAAGTAATTCCTGGTAATGATTGACCATTCGTTGCATCCGGGAGCGAAGGAATAGATCGGTATTGTATTCGATGGTAACATACAGTCCTTCCGGCAGTTCTGAAAAAGCAAAGAACAGGTCAAATTTGCTGATTTTCGGGTCTAACGGGTAATTTTCCAGGGTGACTTTTTCAAATGTCTCTCCTGGCAAAGTTTCAATCTCCGGGTTTAAGCTGACCAGGACATCAAACAAAGGTGAACGGCTCATATCGCGCTCTAATTCCAGGTCATCCACCAACTGGTCAAAGGGGTATACATCGTGCTCATAGGCAGCCAAACAGGTTTTTTTCACTATACCCAGTAAACCTTCAAAACCATCACTGCTTTTAAATGAGGTGCGCAGGGCCAGCATATTGACATAAAACCCCACCTGGCCTTCCAGGGCCTTGTACCCCCTACCTGAAATAGGCGAACCAACAATCATGTCCTCCTGACCGGTATACCGATACAGCAGCGCCTGCACCGAAGCCAACAAGGTAATAAATAAACTGGTTTCATGGGAGAGAGCCACATCAGTAATCTCCCTGGTTAACCCGGGAGACAGTAAAAATCCCAGTACATCTCCATTAAACGTTTTTACCCTGGGCCGGGGATAATCATAGGGTAATTGTAATACCGGTACTTCAGGTTTAAATTGCTTGACCCAGTACCCCTGGTGTTTGCTTAACTCTTCTCCCTGCAATTGCTTATTTTGCCAGGTGGAGAAATCTTTATATTGAATCTTTAAGGGGGGCAAAGCATGGTCATGACCCTTGACAATCGTATTATACAATGCGGAAACCTCCTTGATCATCACGCCCAGGGACCAGCCGTCGGAAATAATATGATGCATATTAAATAGAAATAAGTATTTATCTTCTTCCAAACGGATCAATTTTGCTCTCACTAAGGGACCCTTGTTTAAATCAAAAGCAGTCCAGGCTTCCTGGTTGACCAATTCTCCGGCCTGTTCTTCCCGGTTGGCATTTTTTCTCAGGTCTATCCTGTCAAAGGTGAAACCGGTTTCATCCTGGCTGAGTATTTTCTGTTTGGGTTTATCAGCCACAGTGATAAATATGGTTCGCAGCATTTCATGCCGTTCCACCAGCATGTCAAAGGCCTTGTTAAAGGCCGCCTCATTCAACTTACCATTGAGTATAAAGGCCATAGGCATATTGTAAGCCACTGAACTCTCCGGAAATTGACACACCACCCACAACCGCTTCTGCGCATGGGATACATCGTAATATTCCTGCTCTTCCATGGCCTCAATGGGTGAGACAGTGGATACCTCCGCGCCTGTTGACATCGACAGGCTGTCTAAATACCCGGAAAATTGTTCAATAGTGGGCCTTTCAAAGATATCCGTAATCAAAAGGTTCACATCAAAGGCTTCATTGATCTCTTGAACCGCCATTAGCGCCTTGATGGAGTTACCTCCCAATTGAAAGAAATCCGAGGTGATATTGACATGATCTTCTCCCAATATCTTACTCCACACAGCGGACAATTTCTTTTCGGTAGGGGTGCGAGGTTCCACAAAGGCGCCAGTATCAAGATGGGACAATGAGTAGCGGTCCGGCTCACCGGTTGATGTCAACGGGATTTTTTCCAGTTCTAGGAATTTCACAGGTATCATGTAAGCGGGCAATCGCTCCGATAAAAACCGCTTTAAATCTGTTACAGCGATACTACCGGGCAATCCCGGGGATTTTTCATAATAAGCGATTAAAATCTCTTCTTTAGGACTGGTTTCCCATGTCACCACCGCCTCTTTTATCCCCTGAAAGGCCAACACATGAAAACGGATCTCATCGGGTTCCACCAGGTGACCCCCTATCTCCCACCGTTCATGACCATTACTGCGACCCGTAATAACAATATCACCACCCGGTAAATACTTACCCCTGTTTCCGGTGCGGTATAATCGGTCAAATGAAATTTGTTCACCCAGGAAGGGATTTTTTATGAAGTTCTCCGCTGTTAATTCCAGGCGATTCAAATAACCACGGCAAACACCACTGCCTCCTAGGTAAATTTCACCCTCTGTACCTGCTGGTACTAAATTCATATACGGATCAAGGATACAATATTTATCGCCGGGGAGGTCTTTTTGACCTGCTGCACTGGAAGCAGTATAAGTAAGGGCTGCCAACCATTGGTGCTGGCTCTCATATTGACTGCGGATGTCTTCCACCACATTGACCAGGTTTTGGTGGGTCATCATGAGTCCCCGGGGAAATCCACCAGCACCGGATTCATACCATACACAAGCAGTATCCCCTGGTGGGTTCAATGGTTTAACATTTTCCCCCCAGTACCTGGTCATCCCCGACATCCCCGTCATCTCCGTCATCTCCGAGGGAATTTCTTTATTATTCATATCCAGGATGACCAGGGGGATTCCCAGGTTTAATTCAGGCTTATCTTTGGTGTCCGTTACCAACAATGGACTACCGCTGTCTTTTAAAATATAGTTCATTCGCCAGGAGGGGATACCAGGTTCAAGCAGGACATAAGCACCTCCTGACTTCAATATGGCCAATATACCCAACACCATTCCCGGGGGAGACGAGGCCAAAACAACTGCAATGGTGTTCATACCCGGGTGCATGCCTTTTTCTCTTAACCGCTGAGCCAACTGGTCGGATTTTTCATTCAATTCTTTGTAAGTGATTGAAACATTCTCGCCGAAGGCGGCCACTTTGTTTGGAATTTGGAATTTGGAATTTGGAATTTGTCCTAACAGGGCCACATGATCCGGGGTTTCCCTTACCTGTTCCTCGAATAATTCTACGATGGTTTTACCAGGATATTCTTCCCGGGTTTCCTCCAACCTCGCCAATAATTGATGCTTCTCTTCTTCCGCTAATATATCTATCCCAGATATCTTTATTCCAGGATCATTTAGAACAGAGAGTACCACTCTCTTGAAATAATGAATAAATCGTTCAATGGTCTCTCTTTTGAATAGTTTTGTACTGTACTCAAGTGCAAAGGAAATGTCATCTGTTGTTTCTATTGCGGCTAATGTCATATCAAACTTTGCCCAATTGATTTCAAACTCGTAAGGTTTAAGTTTCAACCCAGGTATTTCTACTCCTGGGGTATACATGTTCTGCAGCGCAAACATTGTATCAAACAAGGGATTACGGCTGGTATCCCGCTCCACGGCAAGGGCTTCCACGAGCTCTTCGTAAGGGTACTCCTGAAGGGAAAAAGCCGCCAGTGTTTTTTCTTTTACCTCTCCCAGGAATTCTTTAAAGCTCATTTCTCCACCCGTATAATTTTTTAGCGCCAGGGTATTGATAAATACTCCAATGATCCGATCCAGATCTGCATGACGCCGGCCGGCTGCCGGGGTCCCTGTTATAATCACTTCCTCCTCAACCTTAACCTCAACCTCCGAAATATCATAATATTCTATTTTAAATTCCACCTCGGTGAAGGCGTGTATCCTCTGGATTAGTTCCTCTCCTATCATTACAAACGATGTCCTCAGCGTTTCATGTCGTCTAATCAATGCCTTGATGGCATCGTTGAACTTTTCTTTGTCCAGGTCCCCTTCAAGTCTAAATACAAACGGAACATTATAACTGGTCCCGATATTATCGATCCGATTTAAAAAGAAAATCCGCTTTTGAGCTGAAGAAGTAACGTAATATTCCTTTTTTTCTGCTTGATCGATGGAGATATATTGAACCTGCGCCGCATTTTTAATATATTCCGACAAATCCCTTATGGATGTTCTCTTAAATATCTCTGAAAGAGGTATTTTCACATTCAGTTCCCTGTGAATTCTTGATATCAATACCACCTGCTTTAAGGACTGACCTCCCAACTCAAAAAAATTGGCATCAATGCCAATACGTTCTTTCTCTATTCCCAGCACTTCGGACCATATGCCAGCCAATTTCACTTCGATTTCATTCCCGGGGGCGACGTATTCGTGCTCCACGTTGATGTCTGGCTCTGGTAATGCCTTCCGATCCACTTTACCGTTGGAGGTTAAGGGTATCTCTTCTAGAGGAACAAAAAACAATGGGATCATGTAATCGGGCAAATACTGCAGCAAATACTCCCGCAAATGAGATACTCGCAGGTCACTATCCGATACAAAATAGGCACATAAATAGGGATCACCCTTCTCATCACCTGAACTCCTCTCACTTCCATCACGGGCAATCACCACTGCCTCTTTTATATCATCACGCTGTAACAACTGCTGCTCGATCTCCCCTAATTCGATGCGATACCCCCGGATTTTTACCTGCTGGTCTGCGCGCCCCAGGTACTCGAGGTTCCCATCAGGAAGCCACCGGGCCATGTCACCGGTCTGGTAGATTTTGTTAGAAATATAGGACTTATCGGACCTATCTGACCTATAGAAAGTGATAAACTTCTCTGCGGTCAATTCTACGCTGTTCAAATAGCCCCTGGCCACTCCGTCACCAGATATGTAGATTTCTCCACACACTCCCAATGGAACCGGCTTCAGGTTCCGATCCATAACGTAGATCTGGACATTATCCGTGGGAACTCCTATGGGAACGGACCGCCCATTATCCGCTGCAGGCTCGAATTTGTAACACACGCACCCCACCGCAGCCTCGGTGGGACCATACTCATTGTATATATCAACGTTTCCCCCGAACCTGGTATCGATCTCACGGGCGATCTGCGTCTCCAGCTCTTCTCCTCCCACGATAAAACAACGAATATCGGATTGATCAATGGACATGTATTTGATCACGTACAAATGAGAAGGCGTCAATTTGATGACCCCTACCCTGTTCTCTTCGATGATCTGCTCAATTAAAAATTCCTTTTCCCTTCCTTTATAGACCACGATCGCATTACCCGTTATCAATGGTGTAAATATCGATGTCACTGTCAGGTCAAAAGATATGGAACTGTACAGGGGGAAATTTATTGTTTCACCGTTATTTTTTTCGCTGTTAACATAAGTCTTTGCTGCCCACCAGACGTAATTCACCACTGCCCCATGCTCAATCATCACACCTTTTGGTTTACCGGTGGTGCCGGAGGTGTAAATGACATAGGCCAGGTTGTCAGCGCAGCTTAAGGGTTCCGGGTTTGTCCCTTGGCCCCGGTATAATTCGTCATCTTCCGCATTGATAATCGGGCCGGCAAATTTTACCTTATCGCTAAAAGCAGCGCCGGTTAACAACAATTTCGTATGACTATCTTCCAGGAGGTAATTGATCCTGTCTGCAGGGTATTCGATATCAATGGGCAGATACGCACCCCCTGCCTTTAATACAGCTAATACAGCCGTTATCAGCTCTATTGAACGATCCAACCAAACAGCAGCAATCGTTTCCGCGATGATGCCTTTATCTCTTAACACCTGTGCCAGTTGATTGGCTCTTTCATTCAATGCCTGGTAGGTGATTTCAGGGCGGCGTTGGGGTGACCCTCCCGGTGAATCCTCGGCTGTACCAATCAGGGCCGTATGACCCGGTGACCTCTCTACCTGCTCTTCAAACAATTGATGGATGGTTTTGTCTGAGGGGGTGTTGGCACGGGTGTCGTTAAAATCAAAAAGCAATTGCCTGGTTTCAGCTTCCGAAAGTATGGATATATCAGATATCTTTGAGTCTATACCGGAAATAACCCGCTGCATCAAATTCCGGTAATGGGTAATGATCCGTTCCATTGTTCCCCGGTGATACACGTTTGCATTATACTCCACTACCCCCTTGATCGAGTCTTCTGTCCTTAAAAAAGAAAAAATAACATTTAAATTCAAATGATCGATGTAACTTTTGTCATGGATATTTTCAACCAAAACAGCCACATCAAACAATGGAAATTCATCCTCTTGAAACGACATATTTAATTCATACGGGATGGTTTCAATGGGATAATTGATATGTTCAACCGCCTTGAAATTGGTTTGGCTGACCTGCAAAAGTAATTCTTTAAATAACAGGTCATCTCTGAGTTGATTTCGTAATGCCAGGATTTTATTAATGAAATCGCCCTCCACTTGCTGTTTGTAAATGGGTGCACCAACGATGATATCTTTATTTCCTGTGTATTTTTCAAGCAAAAGGACCACCCCGGTCATCAACAAGATGTATAATCGGATGTCCGACTTATTGCTGATGTGCATGAGCCGGGAAAAAGTATCGCCGGTAAAGGTATAGTCCAGGGTTTCCATTGACCGCCCCTCACCAGCCTTTTTGATCCTGTCAAAGGGAAAACTGCTTTTGACCAGGTCTCCGGACAACCTGTCCAACCAGTATTCCCTCTCCTTTAATCGTTCCCTGGCATCAAAAATAAGTTCATTCAATTGGTCTTCTTGTTTCATTGCTTATTTTCCTTCTATTATCCACTAATTCTTCCCCTGTTAATTAAAACCCGAAGTCCATGTACTCATCCTGCCCTTTATTTGCCTGGTCCGGGACTTGCACAAGATTTATTTTTTTTATATTTTTCCGTTCATCGATGTAATTGTCCGGGTTTTTGAATTCCACCAAAGGAGGCACAGCATTTTTATGAAGCCTTTTCCAGCGTTGGTCTGCTTCGTAAATGTCCTGCATGGAATAGGGGTTGGGAACGCCCAGGTCTTTGCAATGTTTCACGAATCGATTCATTCGTTGGTAGGCCACCTCCCTGGAGGGTTCGCAATCCAGCAGCCAGGTCTGAAACAGCAGTATATTTTCTTTATCTTCCGGGTAAAGGGGAATCTTTTCCAGGTTTCCCCACCAATCACTGTCCGAGCCGGCCTGGCCGCTTAAATAATAATAAAAGGGCCTACATTCGGCCTCATAAATATCACTTCTTAATTCTTCAATCAGGTCCAGTGTCTGCTGGAAATCCTCATCTGTTTCCCCAGGGTGCCCCACCACCCATAATGTGGTGGTCTTAATCCCGGTATGAGCAAGCGCGGAAATGGCAGCCCTGATTTCGTCCAAAGAGATGTCTTTACCCATCAACTTCAACACATGAGAAGAGCCGCTCTCGATTCCCAAACGTGCATGGTAGAACCCACTGCGCCGCCAATGAAAGGTAGTGTCAAGGTTGCAGGCATGCTTATCCACCCGCAGCCAGCCTTCCCAATATAAGGAAATATCGGCTTTATAAAACTCATCGGCCAGGTCTGCAATCACCGGGTTCAGCAGGGAATCGGTCAACAGGAATAACTGGGAACCGTGACGCTTATACAATTTAACCAGCTCATCATATACCTGGTGTGCTGATTTTTTCCGGTACCTCCCCCATTGAATGGTTTCGGAGCAAAAACTGCACTGGAACGGACAGCTCCGGGAAGCATAGGAAACAACATAGGGATAATTGCGCAAATCAAAGTCCAACATGTCCACCACTTCCACAGTGGAAAGGTCAAGGATTTCCCGGTTGATATCGTGAAAAGTAAACACCCTCTGGGATTCGGGTAATTCATGTTTTAACAACTTCAGGAATAAAAGCTCTCCTTCTCCGATAATGATGTGATCGATATAGGATTTTGTCTCTTCCTGGAGTATTTCAAGGTTCGGGGACCCGTTGGCCATGTGGTCGGCAAACACTCCTCCTCCCATCACCGTCTTAATGTGGGGATAGTGCTGGCGCGCCAGTTTAAAGGCAAACATAGAGGCCGGGAGATTATTACTATAAACAGATAAACCCAGTACCGTCGGCTTTTCCCTTTCCAGCAAATCCAATACGTCGTGTTCCAGCCGCGTATAAATTTCTTTGACAATACCATGCAGTTGTAATACCACTTCCCGGTCCACCTCCACATAAAAGGTCTTGTAAATCAAAACATGCACCAGGTCCAGGTAAGCCTTCTCATCCGTGTAATTGAGATAGGCAATCATTTGATTCCGGAGAATATCGTGTCCCACACTTAAAAAGTTCCCCTTTTTATCTTCAGGTACATGGGTTCGTAAAATGGCAAAATATCGATCGTAAAAATCCCTGAATTCCGGTTCCACACTGGCATCCACGTCCTTTACCCGGAACCCGTGCTGCGTTAAGTAACTCTTGAGACAGCCAATACCAATGGGTGGAATCAATGAATCCCAGAAGGGTAATAATACCAGGACTATTTTTTCCTGGCTTGCCTGTTCCCGGGATGAATCATTGCTCATCGGGCCCATCATTGCACCTCCTTTTCAGATTTTAAAGCACGAAATCCATATATTCATTTTGATCGACTTCCGGTTTTAAATCGATATGAGCGCTGGCTGTGAGAATGGTAATGTCTTTGATTTTAATCTCTTTATTCTCCAGTATTTGGCTTAAGATCTTCATATAGTAATTTTTAATTCGTTCAGCCGTGGATTTCTTAAAAAGCGCGGTGGAATATTCGAGCCTCATACGGATGAAGTCGTTGATCTCTGAGCCATAAAGAAAGAGGTCAAACCGGGACAACCGCGTTTCATATTCATAGGGCTTGACGTTGAGCCCCAGGGTCTCCTGTTCCGATAAAAAGTCAATATTTTCTCTAAAATTCTGCATGGCGAACATGGTATCAAAGATTGGATTCCGGCTGGCATCACGGATCAGCAGTTTGCGGTTGACAAGGTTTTCCACCAACTGGTCAAAGGGGTAGTCCTGGTTTTCAAAAGCCTCTATGGTCCTCGTTTTTAGGTCTTTTAACCACTCCAGGAAACGCTTTTCTTTCACCACCCGGTTTCGCAGGGGAATGGTGTTAAACATCAGGCCGATAATTTTCATTAAATCGGCATGTTCGCGGCCAGACACGCCCGTGCCCACGATAATATCTTCCTGGCCGCTTAATTTTGAAAGCAAAATATAGTATACCCCAAGCAAAACCATATAAAGAGAGGCCTCTTGCTCCAGGGCCAGCTCTTTTAATGCCCCGGTTTGTTCCGCAGGGATATCAAAATCAAGGGCACTTCCCTCAAAACCCTGCAGGGCTGGCCGGGGAAAGTCGGTCAAGAGTTTTAAAATGGGTATCCCATCCTCGAATTGCTTCAACCAGAATTCTCCTTGCCCTTCTATCTTGACCCGCTGCTCCTCACTGGCCTGCCATCCTGAATAATCCTTATACTGGAACCGCAGCGGCGATAACCTCTCACCACCGCATAACGCCAAAAATTCTTCGGTGATTATCCTCTCCGATATCCCATCCGTAATGGTATGATGCATATCTACCAGAAATATATGTCTCTCTGCTGCCAATTTTATTAATCCCACCCGGAACAGTGGTGCCCTGGCCAGGTCAAACGGGCGAATGAAATGATTAATAAGGTTTGCTGCCAACTGCGATTGATTCTCTTTTTCCTCTATTTCAGCATATTCAACCTGGAATTCCACCTCATCATGATCATGGACCCTCTGCATTGGTTCCTCGTTGATTAATTCAAGGGATGTCCTCAAACTCTCATGCCTCCGGATCAACTGTGTGAAGACCTCCT
Organism: Candidatus Aminicenantota bacterium; assembly: GCA_020355945.1. Next base: position 6,166,995 of record CP070627.1, read on the forward strand.
GGAACGTTTCTTTTTCCACTTCTCCTTCCAACAGTAATACAAAGTAAATATTGTAGGCGATACTTTCAGGGTCCAATTGCTGGAAAATATAAAACCGTTTTTGCGGCAGGGCCAATAGATAATATTCCTTTTCTTCGGCCGGCTCCAGGGAAGCAAAGGGTTCTTCTACCGAATCCCGGATGTATTTTGACAACCCCCTGATGGTGGGTATCCTGAAAATCTCTGCCAGGGATATTTTTACATTGAATTCTTTGTGAATTTGTGATATTAATCCCACCTGCTTTAATGAGTGTCCGCCCAATTCAAAAAAATTAGCATCGATGCTGATACGTTCTTTCTCTATTACCAGCAGTTCAGACCATACCGCCACCAGTTTTTCTTCGATCTCGTCGCTGGGGGCTGCATATTCCTGGTCCAGGTTGATCTCCGGCTCAGGTAATGCCTTCCGGTTAACCTTGCCATTGGAAGTCAGGGGTATCTCTTCCAGTTGAACAAAAAACAAGGGGATCATGTAATCGGATAAATACTGCTGCAAATAATTCTTCAGTTGAGATACTCCTACCTGGCTGTCCGAAACAAAATAAGCACATAGATAGAGGTCTGCCTTTTCATCACCCGCATTCTTCTCTCGTCCGTCTCGGGCAACCACAACCACCTCTTTTACAGCTTCATGCTGTAACAACTGCTGTTCGATCTCCCCCAACTCGACGCGATACCCTCGAATTTTTACCTGGTGGTCCGCACGTCCCAGGTACTCGATGTTCCCATCAGGAAGCCACCGGGCCATGTCACCGCTCTGGTAGATTTTGTTAGAAATATAGGTCTTATCGGACCTATTTGACCTATAGAAAGTGATAAACTTCTCTGCGGTCAATTCTACGCTGTTCAAATAGCCCCGGGCCACACTGTCACCGGATATGTATATTTCACCTTGCACACCCACCGGGACCGGTTTTCTATCCCGGTCCAGCAAATAGATTTGAGCATTGTCAGTGGGTACACCGATGGGAACCGACCGGCTATTTTCCTCTGCCGGGTTGAATTTGTAAAACACACACCCCACTGTCGCTTCGGTGGGGCCATACTCATTGTAAATCTCCACTTTCCCTTTAAACAGGGTATCGATCTCACGAGCGATCCGCGTCTCCAATTCTTCGCCTCCCACGATAAAACGACGAATATTGGATTGATCGATGGCTTTGTATTTGATCACGTACAAATGGGAGGGCGTCAATTTGATGATCTCCACCTGGTTATCATCTATAATATGCTCAATTAAAAAATCTTTTGCAGTCCCAGCGTATATCACAATGGTATTCCCGGTCACCAGGGGCGTAAACAGCGACGTGACGGTCAGGTCAAAGGCGATTGAACTGTAAAGGGGAAAATTTACCCGTTCATTCCTCACATAGGTTTTGGCAGCCCACCATACATAATTCACCACTGCCCGATGCTCAATCATTACCCCCTTGGGTTTCCCGGTGGTGCCGGAAGTGTAAATGACATAGGCCAGGTTGTCAGCGCAGCTTAACGGTTCTAACGGTTCCGGGTTTGCCCTTTCGCCCCGGTACAACCTCTCATTTCCCACATCAATGATTGTGCCTGCAAATTTTACTTTATCGCCTGGATCTCCACTGGCTAACAACAATTTCGTATGACTATCTTCCAGGAGGTAATTTATCCGGTCTGCAGGATATTCCATGTCAACGGGCAGATAAGCACCCCCTGCCTTTAATACGGCTAATACTGCTGTTATCAACTCTATTGAACGATCCAACAAAACCGCCGCAATGGTTTCCGATATCATACCTTTATCTCTTAACACCTGTGCCAGTTGAGTGGCTTTTTCATCCAATTCCTGGTAGGTGACTTCCGGGCGATTCCCCGCTGCCCCTTCGATCGGATGGTACGTTGTGCCAATCAGGGCCGTATGACCCGGTCCCCTCTTCACCTGTTCTTCAAACAATTGATGGATGGTTTTATCTCGCGGGTAGTCTGTCCGGGTATCGTTAAAATCAAAAACCAATTGCCGGGTTTCCTCTTCCGAAAGTATGGATATATCTGAAATCTTTGCATCTATACCGAAAAGCGCGTGCTGCATCACATTGATGAAATGGGCCATGATCCGTTCCATTGTCTCCTGGCGATATAACCCCGCATTATACTCCAGGACCCCTTCCACCGATTCACCGGTGCGTAAAAACGAAAAAATAACATTTAGATTGAGATGATCGATATAACTTTTCTCATGGATATTTTCAACCAGGACCGCGATATCAAATAACGGGAATTCATTGTCGTGAAATGTCATATTTAACTCATGAGGTAGGGTTTCAATGGGGTAATTGATATTTTGAACGGCCTCGGAATTGGTTTTACTCAGTTGGAGTAATAATTCTTTGAATGTCATGTGATTGGAGAGTTGGTGGCGTAATGCCAGTATTTTGTTAATGAGGTCGCTCTCCACCTCCTGCCGATAGATGGGGGTTCCGACGATAATATCCTGGTTGCCCGTATATTTATCGATCAACACCATTACGCCGGCGGTCAAAATGATATAGAGGCGAATGTCCGAATGATTGCTTAAACGCATGAATCGCGAAAAAGTCTCACCGGTAAATGCAAAATTCAACCGCTTCATTGACCGTTCATGGCCTGGCTTTTTGCTCATGTCAAAAGGAAAGCTGCTCTTGAGTAATTCCCCGGACAACTTATTGAGCCAGTATTCCCTCTCTTTTAAGCGAATCCTGGCATCAAAAATGAGTTCATTCAATTGGCTGTCTTGTTTCATGGATGAACCTCCATTAAACCACTAAAACCCCCAGTTGTCGTCATGTTGTACAATATGGCTCACGGAACTCATCTCTTTCACCCGCTTGTTTTCATCGATATAAATCCCCTTTTCTTTAAACTCTTCCAGGGCAGGGACCGCATTTTTGTGAAGTTTTTTCCAGCGTAGATCGGCATGATGGATTTCATTCATGGAATAGGGGTTGGGAATTCCTAATTTTTTGCAGTGTTTGGCAAACCGGTTCACCCGTGCATATCGCTCCTGTCGGTCCGGCGGTTCATCCACCACCCACTGCTGGATAATTAACAGGTCTTTGGCCCATTCAGGGTATAAACGCTTGCTTTTGGAGTGCCATTTATCGTCAGCCACCTGGCCGTTGGGCACATACCAGAAAGGATTGGTCTCGGCTTCATAGATATCGATTTTGAGTTCCTCGATCAGGTCCAGGGTCATTTGAAAGTCCTCTTCGCTCTCCCCCGGGTGACCAATGACCCAATAGGTGGTGGTTTTAATCCCAGCATAGGCCAGTGCAGAGATGGCGGTTTTGATTTGTTCCACGGTGATTTTTTTTCCCATCAGGTCCAATACCCGCTGCGAACCGCTTTCCGTACCCAGTTGCACCCGGTACAAACCACCGCGCCTCCACAGTAAGGTCTTCTGGGGATCACAAACTTCCTGTGCCACCCGGAAATGGGTGTCCCAGTACACCGAGACACCAGCTTTAAGCAGCTCATTGGACAGGTCCGTGGCAATGGGATTCATCAACAGGTCACTCATGACAAACAACCGGGAACCATAGGTTTTATATACCTTGACCAATTCCTCCGCCACCTGGGCCGCTTGCTTTTTTCGATACCTTCCCCAAAACACCGGGTCAGAACAAAAACTGCACTGGAACGGACAACTGCGGCTCGCATAAGACGTCAGGTACGGGTAATACTCCAGCTTAAAATCCGACATATCCGGGATACCCACCCCTGATAGGTCTAATACCTGCCCTTTTATATCTCTCAGGGTAATGACCCGCTGGGAACCCGGGAATTCACCGCGCAGCAATTTCAAAAATAATAATTCCCCTTCCCCGATGATGACTTTATCAATACAATCTTCTGTCTTTTCCAGGAAAAACTCCAGGTTTGGGGAGTTAACCGCCAGCAGCCCATTAAAAATTCCACCCCCCATCACTGTCTTGATATGGGGGTAACGCTGCCGGGTTAGTCGGAAGGTAAACAGGGAGGCCGGGATCGTACCAATATATATCGATAATCCCAGTATCCCGGGCTTCTCTCTTTCCAGCAGATCAATAAGATATTTCTCCAGGCGCGCATAAGTCTCTGCGATCACTTGATTCAACCGAACCACCTCACTGTCAACCACATGGCAATAGAAGGTGTTGTATACCAATATCTTCACCAATTCAATATACTTTCGCTCATCGTTATAATTGAGATGTGCCATCATGTGATTCTGCCAGACCTCATTACCAATATTTCTAAAAACACTCTGTTTATCCTCTGGTACACATTCTTTCAGGACATCAAAGTATTTATCGTACATTTCCCGTAATTTAAATTCCACGTTGGCATCCACTGCTTTCACGTTATAACCGTGCAGCTTAAGAAAACCCTTCAGGCAAGAGAGACCCGATGGCGGAACCACGGGTGTCCAGTAAGGCAGCAGCAATAAAAGAATCTTTTCCCGGTGGGGGTCTTTTATTTGCCAATGGTTTGTTTGGCTCGCCATTTTATTAACTCCTTCTCGATTTTAAAACCCGAATCCCATATCTTCACTATCCTCAGCCGCCAGGTTTCCTGTCACATCCACAAGTCTGCGGGAAGTGGAAATGGCAATATCTTTCAATTTGATCTCATTATTCTCCAGTATTTGCTCCAGGATTTCCAGATAATAACCAGTGATTTTTTCAACCGTTGAACGTTTGAACAGGGCGGTTGAATATTCCACATTAATGTGGATGGTGTCATTGATTTCAAAACAAATGAAAAACAAATCAAACCGGGACATCTTATTGGCGTAAAGATATGGTTTTAACCTCAGCCCGGACATTTCTATTTCATTTGTTATTTGCAGGTTTTCACCAAAGTTCTGAATGGCAAACATGGTATCAAATAATGGATTACGACTGGAATCCCGGGTCAACAATTGGCGGGCCAATAGGTCTTCCACCAGCCGATCAAGCGGATACTCCTGGTTTTCAAACATCTTTAAGGTTTTTGCTGTTAATTCCTTCAAAAATTCGATAAAGCATCGATCTCCCAGAGGATAATTTCTCAGCGGTATTGTATTAAACATCAGCCCGATAATATTCATTAAATCCGCATGCCTGCGTCCAGCCGTGCCAGTACCCACAATAATATCTTCCTGACCACTTAATTTCGAAAGCAGTATATTATATATCGAAAGAAGAACCATGAAAATGGAAGCCTCCTGTTGAAATGCCAACTCTTTTAACGCTTTTGTTTTTTCCCGGGGGATCTGGAAATCCACAACGCTCCCGGCAAAATCCTGGAGAGCCGGCCGTAAATAGTCTGTGGCCAGTTCCAAAGTGGGAATCCCATCTTCAAATTGCTTTAGCCAGAACTCTCCTTGCCTCTTAATTTCTGCCTGTCGCTCTTTACTGTTTTGCCATTCCGAATAATCCGTATATTGAATGGGTAAATGTGGTAACTCCTCTCCGGCATATAACACCATAAATTCCTTTGACAGTATCATACTGGAAATACCGTCCGTGATTATATGATGCATATCTACTATTAATATATGCCGGGTATCTTCCCGGGTGATCAATCCCACCCTCATCAAGGACCCCCTACTAAGATCAAAAGGCCTGGTAAAGTCTTCCACCAACCTGCCAACCTCTTGATCTTCAAAGTATTCTATTGAAAAATCAACCTTTTGGCGGACTTTTTGCACCGGTTCTCCATTGATATATTCAAAAGATGTTCTCAAGCTTTCGTGCCTCCGGATCAACTTGCTGAAGGTTTTTTCCAGTCTATCTTTATTCAGCTCTCCCTCCAGTTTTAATACGGTTTTAAGATTATAGCTGATGTTTCCCGGGTTCAATTGTTGAATGATATAAAGCCTCTTTTGAGGCAGGGATAATGGATAGTATTCCTTTTTTTCCACTGGTTTGATGGGGACATACAACTCTTTTACCGCTTGTTTTACCGCTGGAGCCAGTATTTGTATCGTTGGTGACCGAAAAATCGCCGCTGCTGGTAATTGGACATTAAATACCTTATGAATTTTTGATATCAGCATGGCCACCTTTAACGAGTGACCTCCCAATTTAAAGAAATTAGCATTGGTGCTGATGACGTTGTTTCCTGGCCCCAGGACTTCCAACCATATATCCATCAGTTTGCTCTCGATTTCATCTATTGGTGCGATATACTTCCCTCCTATCTCCCTGTAATCAGGTTCTGGCAGGGCTTTCCGGTCTATTTTCCCCCCAGGGGCCAGGGGCATTTTTTCCAGCAACACAAAAAAGGCCGGTACCATATAATCGGGCAACTCCGCCGCCAGGTATTCCCGCAGCTCCATTTCTTTGAAGGACTCCTTGTCCCGGGGAACAATATAGGCACAAAGATATTTGTCTCCACCATTTCCCCCTTTGGCCAGGACAAGGACTTCTTTTACATTGTCATGACCGGACAGCCGACTTTCGATTTCTCCCAGCTCAATACGAAATCCCCTGATCTTCACCTGGAAATCAATACGACCTAAAAATTCAATGTTACCATCCGACAACCACCGACAAAGATCCCCACTCCTGTATATTTTTTGCCTGTAATTCGAAATTTGAAACCTGGAATTTGTTAACTCCGGCCGGTTTAAATACCCCCGGGCCAAACCAACCCCACTAATGCATAATTCCCCCGGGACTCCCAGGGGCTGTAAACGATCGTTTTTATCCAGGATGTAAAGCCTAACATTGCTTATGGGCTTGCCGATGGGGATACTTCCAGGTGCCTGCCAACCGGATAATTGACTGATATTTTGAGCATGTAATCCACTGACAAAAACATTAAACATGGAGGGAACAAAATTAATATGCGTCACACCAGTACGTTGGATTGTATCGATAATCTTTTTGGGGTCTTTCTCCCCTTCTTTTTCCAGTATTGCCAGCCGCCCTCCTCCCAAAAACCAACCGAATAGTTCTGCCACTGATACATCGAAAACCACCGATGTTTTGAATAAGTAGACATCCCTTTCCTTGAAAGGATATTCCCGCTGCAGTGCCATTAACACATTGACCGCAGATCTATGTTCCACCACCACCCCTTTGGGTCTTCCCGTAGAACCGGAGGTGTAGATGACATAGGCTAAATTGGTGGGCTCTAATTGTAAATTGTCAATTGTTAATTGATAATTGTTAATTGAACTTCGATGAACAGGGGGCTTTTCATTAACCATTAATAATTGACAATTGACAATTAACAATTTTTCAAATTTTTCGGATAAACCGGTAGTGGTCATTAACAATTTTGTCCTGCTTTCTGTCAATATATAATTGAGACGACTCACCGGTAGCGTGGGGACAATGGGCAAATAGGCAGCACCTGCTTTCAATATGGCCAATATACCAATGATCATTTCGATTGATCGTTCCATCATGATCCCGATGATGGTATCCGGTTGGGTGCCTTTTTCTTTCAGCAAATGCGCCAATTGATCGGATTTTTCATTCAATTCCCTATAAGTGATTGATATATCGTAATAGGTTGGGGGTGCCCCCCCCTGGGAATTTGCCCCACCAGGGCTGTATGGTCTGAGGTTCGTTCTGCCTGTTGGACAAATAACCGGTGAAGGGTCTGATCATGGGGATAATCAGATTCGGTGGCGTTAAAATCATACAGGATCTGCTGTTTTTCCTCCCCGGGAATAATCTCAATATCTGCTATCTTTTGATGAGGGTTTTGCAGTACCTGGGATATGACCTGTTGAAAATAGCGGATGAACCGGCTGCCGGTTTCCGGTTTAAATAAATCCGTACTATATTCCAACCTGAAAACCAACGATTCTTTTTCTTCGCAAAACAACGTCATATCAAATTTCGAAGTGCGGTGCTCCCCGATTTCGCGTGTCACCTTCAACCCGGGTATATGGACTTCTGGCATTTCCATGTTCTGTAAAACCAACATGACATCAAACAAGGGATTACGTCCTGTTTCCCGGGCCAGGGCTGCCTGGGCCACCAGTTCATCGTATTGATAATCCTGGTTCTCAAAGGTAGTTATTGCTCTTTGTCTTACTTCCTGTAAAAAGGCAGAAAATGTCTTTCCAACTGAGGGTTGGTTTCTCAAACAGAGGATATTGAGGAATAAGCCCACCACATTATCAAGGTCCACGTGGATTCGACCGGCTATCGGGCTGCCCACCGCAATATTTTCCTGGCCGCTGAGCTTTGAAAGCAGCACATTGTAAACCGCCAGCAGTACCATATAAAGAGTCACATCCTGGCTGATGCTCAACTGGTACAGCGCCTTTGACTCTTTTACCTCCATATCGAAGCGGATTCTCCTCCCGGCAAAAGTAGGTACGGCAGGTCGGGGGAAGTCAGTGGGCAGGTTCAATAATTGGTCTTCCGCTTCGTCGTGCAGGGGAGCTTCCCAGGACCCTTTCCCGGTCTTCTCCCTTCTCCATTCCTGCCACTCCACATAATCCCGGGACCGAACCTTTAGAGGAGGCAGTGGTCCCTGGTTATAGATCAAGAGAAAATCCCTGATAAAAATCCCAATCGAGGTACCATCGGCAATCAAATGGTGCATGTCAAACATCAAAAGATATTTATCCGGTGCTGTTTTAACCAGCCCCACTCGCCAAAGGGGCGGTTGGGTTAAATCAAAGGGACGAACAAAATCCCAGGCTATTTTCTCCGGTTTCCTGGCCTTTACATGCTCTAAATCATGATATTCCACCCCAAAGGCAACTTCCTGGTGAAACTGCTGAACCGGTTCACCTTTAACCATGTGAAAAGACGTGCGTAAGCTTTCATGCCTGAAAAGTAATTGCCGGAATGCCACTTCCAATCTCTCCCTGGACAACTGCCCTTCTATCAGCATGGTTTCGGGCATATTGTAACTGATATCTCCTGGTTTTAATTGCTGAAAGACATAGAACCGCCGCTGAGTCGGAGTCAGGGGATAATATTCCTTTTCCTCTGCCCAGGGAATGGCCTGATAAATCTTCGTCTCTGCTTCCCTTATGTAGTGATAGATTTTCCTGATAGTGGGGGTTTCAAATACCACTGAAAAGGGAATTTTTATATCAAAAGCCCGATGTATCCGCCCAATCATACCGGTAACCTTCAATGAATGTCCCCCCAATTCAAAGAAATGATCATCGATACCGATGTTTTGTTTTTCTAAATTCAGCACCTGGGACCATATGTCCACCAATAATTCCTCTCCCTTATTCCGAGGGGCAATATATTTTTTATTGGTTTTGATTTCCGGTTCAGGGAGTGCATTCCTGTTCACCTTGCCGGTGGAGGTGAGGGGCAGTCGGTCCAATCGTACAAAATATGAGGGAATCATGTAATCGGGAAGTGTTCCTGATAAATATTCCCTCAACTCTGTGTAAAAAGCAACATCTCCAACTACCGGGGTACCACTAACAATATAAGCGCAGAGGATTTTCTCACCCCTTTTATTCTCCCATACCGTGACCACTGCTTCTTTTACCAAAGGATGATTCAACAGCCGGCTCTCTATCTCACCCAATTCAATACGGAATCCCCTGATCTTGACCTGGAAGTCCATCCTGCCAAGGAATTCGATATTTCCATCCCACAGCCACCGGCAAAGGTCGCCGGTTTTGTAGAGCTTTTTAGAAATATAAGACCTATAGGACCTAGAAGACTTATAGGAGAAAAAGCGAAATTTTTCTGCGGTTAATTCCGGTCGATTTAAATATCCCCTGGCCACGCCTACACCGCCGATGCACAGTTCACCGGGAACTCCCACCGGCTGCAGCCGCTTATCTCTATCTAAAATATAAAGTCGGTTATTTTGCATTGGCCTTCCAATAGGAATACTGCCACTGCCGTTCCATTGGCATAACGAGTATTTACTGGAATAAACCGTCCCTTCGCTGGGCCCATATATATTTTCCAATCGAATTGAACTACCTGTATATCGATGTAAATTTAAGCGCCTCAATCGGTTGACTAACTCCGGCAAAAGTGCTTCTCCTGCTAAAAAGATGTATTTCAATGTGGATAGTTTACTTATATTTTTAGGATTCAGTTCATCAACAAACACATTGAACATCGAAGGTACGAAATTGATATGGGTAATTGAAAAGTATTCGATGGCATCGATGATTTTTCCCGGGTCTTTTTCACTGTTTTTTTCCAGTATGGCGAGTCTCCCGCCTCCCAGGAACCAACCGAACTGCTCGGTTATGGATACATCGAAGACATAAGCGGTCTTTAATAAATACGTATCGGATTCCTTGAGCGGATACTCCTTTTGCAATGCTGTCAATATATTCACGGCAGATCGCTGCTCCACCAATACCCCTTTGGGGTTTCCCGTAGAGCCGGAGGTGTAGATGACATAGGCTAAATTGGCCTCCTTCGGAGAAATATTAAGCCCTGGATGGACAGATGGCTTTTCATTAACCATTAATAATTGACAATTGACAATTAACAATTTTTCAAATTTTTCGGATAAACCGGTAGTGGTCACTAAAAATTTTGCCCTTGAGTCTGCCAGGATATAATTCATGCGTTCTTGAGGGTAACCCGGATCAATGGGCAAATAGGCAGCACCAGCCTTCAATATGCCATAGATACTGATAATCATCTCTATTGAGCGTTCCACCACAATCCCTACAATGGTGTCGTGACCAACGCCTTTTTGTCGCAATAAATAAGCCAATTGATGGGATTTTTCATTTAATTCTTTGTAAGTGACAGCTCTTAACTCCTGGCTCTTAGCTCTTAGGCTAGCTTCGGCGCAGGTGTCCGAAACTTGCCGGCAGGGCACCTCTCCCTTCCCCCCTTCTTCTTTACCCACCAGGGCTATATGGTCCGGGATTCGCCCCACCTGTTCCGCAAATAATCCCCAGATGGTTTTATCATAGGAATAATCCGCTTTTGTATCATTAAAATCCACCAACAACTGTCTCTTCTCTTCTTCAGATAATATATTTATCTCGCTGACCCTCTTTTCCGCATTATTCTCAATGTCTTGCAAAATATTTATGAAATGGCTGCACAATCTTGATATCGATTCGCTGGCAAATATCACTCCATCGTAGATCAATTCAATCTCAATACCATCAAATATGGAGATTATCACTGTTAAATCATAATTGCTCATTTCATTCATCGAATAAGAGTTAACGGTTAGTTGACTCTCTCGTCCTTTCAAATGGGCGTCTAAGGGGTAATTTTCAATGACCACAATGGAGTCAAATAATTCTTCATTACTTGTTCCTTCGCTGTATTCCCTGATACGTACAAGGGGGGTGCTTTCATATTCCGCCCTTACCTGCAGTGTCTCATTGGTGCAGGACAGCAGTTCCAGCACTCTCTCATCTCCATATGTTCGTACTCTCAAAGGGATCGTATTAATAAATAATCCCACTGTTTCTTCTATGGATTCTATCTTTGCAGACCGTCCGGATACCACAGTTCCAAATAAAATATTGTCGGTATTATTATACTTCTGTAACAATAATCCCCATGAACTATAGAGCAAAGCGCTCAAAGTTATCTTAACCCTTTTTACAAAATTTTCAAATTTCTTCTTGATATCCCTGGGAATTGCACGATAATACACCTGGGGACGTATTCCCTTTCGTGTTTTCCTCTGCTTCACTGATATCTCTTTTGGTCCATCAAATCCCTTTAAGTATTCTTGCCAAAATTTTTCTTGTCTCTTTATATCCTGGTTTTGAATCCATTGGATAAACTCCTTAAATTTTCCCCTGGGTTTGGCAGGTGATATGAGGTTGTCTCCCTGGCAGAGTTTATCATATGCCTGGAAGAACTCCTTTAATATGATACCATTACTCCAGCCGTCATATAAAATATGATGATTACTGATCATCATCTCATATTTATCTTTTTCAATTTTACATAACATCACCCTGAAAGGTACATCCTTTAAGTCGAATTTTTCTTTCCTGTCTTCAGTTTTTACCTCTTCCAATTTCTTTTTCTTTTCGTTGACATCCATACTTGAAAAATCATGATATTTTGGCTGCAGGTGATGGCTTTTTAAAATAATTTGTACCGGATTTTCAACCTTTTACAAGCGAAATACCACTCGTAACATCTCATTTGCTTCAATAACCCAATTCCATGCTTTTTCAAAAAACTGCCGATTGATTTCACCGGATATATTCAGGCTCAATTGTTCAAAATAGTGATTATCCCCGGGATTCTTCAAATAATGAAAAAGGATTCCCTCTTGCATCGGGGTTAATGCAAGGATGTCTTCGATGTTTTTCCGGTCTTGTTTTTTCATTTATCCCTTCGTATACGGGGTGATGAATTGAATCGTCTTTGTTAATCTTTTATTTGCATAAGCTCCCGCCGGTGTATTTTCGTGGCTAATTCTTTTTCCAGCAGCCGATGAAGTTTGCGGCGAATTTTGTCGAAATTAACAGCCTTGACCCGGGGATGAATGCGATTGGTCAATAAAATAAACGTTGTTTCTTCTCGGGGTTCCAACCATAGGGAAGTCCCGGTAAAACCATTATGACCAATAGCTTTCCTGGAAAGTGCCCTGCCCCCTGAAGTGACAAAAGAAGAATTCCGCTTAAATCCCACGGTGCGATGGCTTTTATTAAAGGGAGTAAAATTTTTCCAGAAAAGCTGAAGAGACCCTGTTTTCAACAGGGAAGCCGTGGCTGGAAAAAATTCCAGGCAAATGCGAAACACATCTTCCGGCGTGGAAAACAACCCGGCATTACCGGCGGTCCCTCCCAGGATATGGGAATTGATATCATGGGGTTCACCTTGAATGACAGCGGTTCGCCATTTAAACCGGTTCACCCGTTCCAGGCGGTCGCCATACCCGGGAGATTTCCCATTTTTTTTTGCCCACTCTTCAGCCATGTTCTTCTCGTACTTATTCCCTTCTTCCGTAGGGGCGGCATTTTTCTTTAAATCTCCCGGGACAGCCAGGAATGTGTGCTTCAGCCCCAACGGTTCGATAATGACCTGGCTGGCGAATTCTTTAAAGGTTGTACCGGTCACTTTCTCAATAAGGTAATACAGCAATATGTATCCCACACAGGAATAATTGACCCATTTACCGGGACGGGATTCCAGGGGCATGGATTTGAACTGGCTAAAATAATCACTGCCAAATAAATAAAAAGGATACCAGGCTGGCAGCCCGGAAGTGTGGGTCAGCAATTGAATGAGTGTAATATCAAAATGAGAAGGCAATCCCGGGAAAATTTTTCTTATATTGGTTTCAAGGCTAACCTTTTCCTTCTCTAACAGGTAAACCAATAAAAAAGCGGTAACCAGCGGTTTGGTAAGGGAAGCCAAATCGTAAAGCGTATGCTCTGCCAATGTTTCTCTTTGGGGAAGGAGGGACTTCCACCCGCGGCATCTTTTAAAAAGAATATTTTCCCTTTTCCCGATTAGTATGGAGATGCCCGGGAAGACCTCCTTTTCTATCAGTGATTGAATAAATGCTTCCAACTCTAATCCGACAGCAGCAATACCTCTTAATCATCAAATCTTTGCTCTTCCATATTTTTCTTGATACGTTCGGAGATTCTTATTGCCAGTTCCAGGGCATTCCTGGCTTCGAGACCGGTGACATGGTGGTTTTCCCCGGTGGTGAGGGTTTTATAAAAATTGAGCCACATCATGTACAGGGGTTCCACATCTTCGATCACCGGTCTATCTTCTAAAATCTCTCCTTTGGACAGGGCAAAGGTTTTCACGCGTTTCTTTTTATAGTCCAGGGAGATGTAGTTATTTCTCTGGAATATCCTGAGTTTTCGGGTTTTTTTCTGGGAAACGCGGCTGGCAGTCACATTGACCACCAGTTTTGAATTGAATTGCAGCCGCACATTGGCAATGTCAATTTTGTCGCTAATAATCGGCACGCCTGAAGCATTGATCTGGTTAACACCGGTATCATCCCACTGCAGGATGATATCCAGGTCATGGATCATTAAATCCATAATCACATCCACATCCAGGGAACGGGGGGAGAAGGGACCCAATCGCTGTACCTCGATAAACAACGGTTTTTTCACCAGTGATTTGATGTAGGCCACCGCGGGATTAAACCGTTCCGGGAAACCCACGGCCAGGATAACCCGGTTCTTCTCTGCCAATCGGATCAGCTGGTCTGCATGTTCAACAGTAGTGGTAATCGGCTTTTCCACCATGACATGCTTTTTATTCTCCAGGAAGTACCTGGCAATTTCATGATGATAGATGGTAGGGGTGGATACCATAACCGCATCCACCTCACTTACCATTTCCCGGTAGTCTTTAAGTTTCTTTATTGAATAGGGTTCACAAGCAGCATGCAAATTTTCTTCGTTAATATCCGCTGCACAGGATAATTGGAACCCGGGTATTGCGCTCAGCACCCGCAGATGATTCCTGCCCATAGCACCTGTTCCAATAACACCAATCCTTATTTTCCCGTTCATACTCCACTCATCATTTCTTCTTCTTAATGTTCTTAATGCCTATTGTTTACCCGGCCAGCCTTGAAATTTTTCAAGAATCCTCGTTTGGTTTTGGAGATAAAATCAACAATGATATTGGCTTCTTCCAGGCCGGCATATTCTTGTTGTATCTTTTCTACGGCCTGGGTGGTATTCAAATCCTGTTTAAACAACACCTGGAAGATATCTTTTACATTATTGATAAATTCCCTGCTGATCCCGTTTCTCATCATACCGATGGAGTTAGGGCCGTAAAAGATAAAGGCGTCACGGGTTTGGGAGATTTTGACATAGGGTAGGATATCCTGCAGTACAGTGGTATATCCTCCGATATATGCATTTCTGCCGATCCTGACAAACTGGTGTACCGAAGAGAAGGCACCGATAACGGCAAAATCCTCTACTTCCACATGCCCGGCCAGGGTGGCACCGTTGACAAATTGGGTATAGTTGCCCACCCTGCAGTCGTGGGCAATATGGGTATAAGCCATTAAATAGTTGTTGTCCCCGATGCGGGTATAAGCACCACCTTTGGGAGTGCCGCGGTTAATGGTGGTAAACTCCCGGATGACATTATTATCTCCCATGACAACGTATGTCAACTCACCTTTAAAGGTAACATCCTGGGGCTCTGTGCCAATGGAAGAGAAGGGAAAAATTTTGCAATTTTTCCCCATACTGGTGTACCCATCGATTACTGCATGGTGCATTACAATAGAATGATCGCCGATAACCACATCATCTCCAACGATTGAATAGGCACCAATTTCCACTTGATTGCCCAACCGCGCTTTTTCACTTACTATAGCAGTGGGATGAATCGTTACATTGGCATTTGAACTTAAAATCCCGGTTCCCGTTTCCTGGAGGTATTTGGAACGACGACTAAGTTCTCCGTTCTTTTTCATTTGGCCACCGCTGAGCTTAAAACCGCAGAAGCAGCTAACGTCCCTTCCACGTAAGCTTTACCTTCCATTACCACAAAAGACCCCCTATCCCTGGTGACTGTGACTTCCAGGTCCAGGCGGTCACCGGGTATCACCGGTCGTTTAAACCTGGCCTTATCGATTCCGGCAAAAAAAGCCAATCGCTCATCGTCAGGAAATCGCCGTAAAATCAAAACAGCCCCTAACTGGGCCATTGCCTCAATGATTAAAACCCCCGGAAATACCGACCGCTGAGGAAAATGACCCTGGAACATTGGTTCATTAAAGGTTATATTTTTATACCCTTTAATGGATTCATATCCCTTTACATCAGTCACCCGGTCCACCAGTAGGAAAGGATATCGATGGGGGACAATTTTTTTGATTTCTTCAATGTTTATTGTGTTTAAGTCATTATTACTCATCGCAGTTATTGTTGTTTTATTATATCTGTTATTTTTAATATTTAGCATCAAAAGCCTTGATGACCTCGGCTGTAATATCAATGGTTTGATCGAAATAGACAATCCCCGGCCTGGTAATATCCAGGATAACGGTAAATCCTTTTGATTTCCCGATTTGATCGATCACCGGCATGATGTCTTTTTCCAGGGCCACCAATTCCTTTTGGGATTCCCTCTGCATTTCGTTCTGGGCATCTTCAAGGAAGCGCTTTAATTCCTTTCGTTTGTTTTGCAAATCGAGGCTCTTTTTCCCTCGGGCTTCCTCGTTCAATGCCGGGTTTAACACATCTTTTTCCAGCTTTTTCACTTCCTCTTGCATGTTTTGCAGCTTCTGCTGTTTCCGCTGCTGGAGTTGTTCCAGCCGTTTTTGGATTTCAATTCCCTTTTTGGTTTTCTGAAGAATTTCCTGGGCATTAACAATGCCAATTTTTACTTCTGAAAACACAAATGCACTCATCACTAAAACAGCGATCACTAAAATTAAGGTTTTTCTCATCTTTTAATCTCCTTTTTCTTTTTTCCTTTTTTTAATAGAATGACGGCCCTACGGCAAACCGAAATACAAAATTTGACTCCTGCGGCCGCAGGGTGCGGGGATTATATGCAAAAATCAGCCGGAACGGGACATTCAACATAGGAACGAATATTTTCAATTCCAATCCCGTCGAAGAGTAAACATTCTTCAGGCTGATAGGCTGCCCGAAATCGTAGGCATTCCCGATATCATAAAATAAAACAAAGGACACTTGTTGATTTAAAGGGATTTGATATTCCAGGTTGAAGTAGAGGGCCTTATTACCACCGATCACAGAGCCATATTCATTCCTGGGCCCGATGCGATAAATATCAAATCCCCGGATGCTTCGTTCACCTCCCAGGAAGATTTTTTCATAAAGGGGCACCGGTGTATCCCCAAACCTGGTAATCCCCTCATGCACCACCTGCATCCCCAACGTATGCCGTTGCCAGAGGGGGATGAATTTTACAAATTGAAGTCTGGTGCGGTGTAAATTAACATCGCCTCCCAAAAAACCACCGGAATATCGGTAAGTGAACAAGTATTTGGTACCGCGTGAGGGGAATATTGGAGAATCCACCGTGGAATAATAGATCGTAGGCGATAGGGCGGAGATGATTCGCTTACCTCTAGCGTAATAGTAATAGGAAAAGGGATTGGAAAAAATAATATCCTCATTCACGTCACTGATTTCCACATTTTCAAAACTGTAATAAAGTGAGACGCCCCAGTATCTCCAGAACCTCATGGCAGTGGAAATATTAAACCCTTCACCTTTGCGGGTATATAGATAGGGATATCTCAATGAGGTTTTATGGACGCTGAGCCCCAAACTGGCGGTGTTAAATAGATAAGGTTCGGTAAAGGACAGTTGATACTGTTTGGCCCGGGTCCCGCTTTGCAGTTGCACCGACAAACTTTCACCCATGCCCATAAAATTCTGGGTGGAATACCCCAGGGCAATAAACCACCCGTCAAATCCACTGT
>CP070627.1:6184461-6196850 GCA_020355945.1 Candidatus Aminicenantota bacterium
TCTTATTTTCGCCCGGGTTATGTGAAGGTCAAGAGCAAAAAACAACCCCAGGGCAGGAAGGCAAAGCGCTGTCGCTGCGGGATGCCATCTACCTGGGATTATTTTTTATTACCTTGATAGGTTTATTCCTTAATTTATACCTTTTTTTGAAGCGGAAAAAGGAGACAAAGGAAAAGAAACTGTTCGAGTTGGAAGCGGAACGGGAATTTAATGCCAGGGACCTGGTCAAGGCAGCCAAAACCGCTGAAGAAATCTATTGTGCAGCATTGAAAGAGAGATTAGGCACCATTCATTTGCCCGGGTCCCCGGACATCGAATGCAGCACAGTGAAACTGGAAGATGCATTTGTCTCTTTATTTATCTCCGAATCCTGGCGAAGTGACCGGCGTTTCCATGACCCCGAAAAAATAACGGCTCATGAAATGGAACGCCAACGTCACCTGTCGCCTGAACAGGTAATGAAACGTGCATTTCAACGCGACCGGCTGCTGCTGGTCATCGGTGATCCGGGTTCGGGCAAAACCACGCTGCTCAAGTATTACGCGGTTATTTGCCTGGATAAAATCAAGCGCAGGTACAGGAACCTGGGATTTGCAGGCGAAATAATGCCTATTTATTATCCGCTGCGGGACCTGGAATTTAAAACCGGGAACCATAAGACAGGGGACCCGGTTCCCCTGCCCGAAGCGTTAGCAAAGTGGTGCGAGGGACATTTGTTGAATATATCCGCGCACCAGTTTCATGACTGGCTGAGCCAACGGGAAACCCTGGTTTTATTGGATGGGTTGGATGAGATCGGCAGCAAGGAGCGCCGTCAGAGGGTATGCCAGTGGATCAAGAAGATGTGTGCCGGTTTAAAGAATGCCCGTTTTGTGGTTACTTCCCGGGCCACCGGTTACCGCAAGATGGATGGTATCGAACTGGAAATGCCCCACCTGCGGGCCGATATCATGGATTTCTCCCCGCAGCAGCAGGCGGATTTCCTGGAAAAGTGGTTCCGGGCGGCTTACCTGGCGGAATTGCCGCCCAAAGAACTGCAAGAACATCCCCGGGAATGGCAGGACCAACAAAGAAAAAAAGCCGATCACCAGTCTCATACCATTATCGCGTACCTGGACAAAAAAGAAAATAAAACCCTACGGGAACTGGCTGCTGTTCCCATGCTGCTGCAAATCATGGCCATTATCTGGAAAAAGCATCAATATCTTCCCAGGGATCGCACGGAGTTGTATGATGTGGCGCTTAATTACTTATTAGATTACCGGGACCGGCAAAAAGGCATAGAACCGTTTCTCCCGAAAAATGAATCCCGCCGCGTGCTGGCTCCCACTGCTTTATGGATGCAAGAAGAATTGCAGCGAGATGAGGCGCCAAAACTCGACATGCATCAAACCATGCAGGTTCATCTCAATACACTGGAAGGGCAGCCGGATGCTTCTTTGTTCTGTGCATTTTTACGGGACCGTGCCGGTATAATCGCGGATTATGATAAAGAACACTATATTTTTCGACATAAATCCTTCAGGGAATTTTTATCCGGTATTCGCTTGAAAGAAAATGCCCATGAAAAAGGACGTATAGAAACATTAATCAATCATTTTAAAGAAGATTGGTGGGAGGAATGTCTGCGGTTTTTCATCAGCAATTCCGATGATAAAATTTTCGATCTATTTATGTACCTGTTTTTTCAATCCAGCGTCAGTAAACAATTGGATGTGCATCAACAAAACCTTTTGCAGTTGTTGGTAAAAGAAGCCCCGCAAAAGACAACCCATTCCCTGGAAATGTGGTTGAATAGTGCTGAATTGAATGACCTTCAGAGGCGGTATGTGATGGAGTGTTTAAAAACCATCGGCACCCCGGAAGCTTTGCAGGCCATCAAAAATGCGGATAAAGCCAAAATGGATAAACACAGCCGGGAGTACGCCGAAGAAATTATCGCCGAAGCCGCGGTCAAAGTTGAATCCTACAAGCAAGTACCCGGCCCGGATGAATTGGAAACCCTTAATTCCTTCCGCAATCCTTTTGAAGACAATGTGGAATATATAAAAATCCCTGGTGGAACCTACAACTACTCGGTAACAAAAGAAAATGTAACGGTCCCCGGTCTCTATTTTTGCAAATACCCGGTAACCAATAAACGCTATCGTAAATTTATCAACTTTCTTGGCGGTAGGGAGAAAGAGCTTGAAAGGCGGCTTTCTTTGAAAATGTTTGCGGAACGGCTGTTGGCTTTTGCAAAAACTATAGATGGATACGTTGAATACCTGGAGAAAAATCCCGATAAATGGCAGGAACAATTCCGTTCCCTGCGTGACGAAGATAAAAAGTTTAATGGTGACGACCAACCAGTGGTCAGCGTCACCTGGTATGCGGCCCGGGCCTATTGCTTCTGGCTCTCCTGCCTGGAGGCGGCGGTGAAGGGAAACAACCGATTGGAGGACATCAGCCGCCTGGCTGGAATTTATAGGCTGCCCGACGAAAAAGAGTGGGAGTGGGCTGCCGGGGGCAACCCGGATGGTTCAGTTAGACCATATCCCTGGCCAGAAGATAAGGGTGAACCCAACCCTAATCTTGCCAATTACAATCAAAATGTCGGCGCCACCACACCGGTGGGACGTTACCCGCAGGGCGCCACCCCCCACGGTCTCATGGACATGGCCGGCAATTTATGGGAATGGATGGAGAATCTTTATGAGAAAAATGAACCCTGGCGTTCTTTTCGGGGAGGTTCATGGTTTGATGATGTTTCTGCTCTTCGCTGCTCCGCGCGCAGTAGGAGCAGTCCGGACATCAGGAGCGGCCTCTGGGGTTGTCGTGTTGTTCGCGCCCAGTCATAATTGGTTCTCTGGCACTCTGTCCATCTGATACTCTGGAGAGGCCTGGTTTTGCCGTTTTATTTTTACCCTTGACATTTTCCTTTAATTTTTGTAACATTGTATATGCTAAATGCAACACTTTTTAACATCTTACGTAAAATTTGTTTCCGGGTCATCAAAACCGGTGATCAAGTTATCATCTACACCAGGACCTATTACGCCGTCAAAGAACTGTTAAAATTTTTCAACCCGGGTAAAAGTATAAGTAGATAGAGGTGAAAATGGCGGATCAAGAGATGTTGATTGTTAAAAAAGCGTATGAGTTTTCCAAATGGCTGCTGCACCATACCGGGAAATTTCCCAAAAGCTCCCGTTTTAGCGTTGCCGTAAAACTTGAAAATGGTATCCTGGAATTTATCGAGCTGACCACGGTGGCCAATATGCGCAGGGACAAAATGCCTCTATTAAGGCGAGCAGATGAAGCATTGGCACGTATTCGCATATTACTTCGCTTAAGTTATGAAATGAGTTTTATTAATGTAAAATCCTATGAGTATGGCGGCCAGCAATTAGTAGAATTAGGCAGATTATTGGGCGGCTGGATAAAGACGCCCAATTGAAAAACGGAGAAGAGCCCAATGGAGATAGAGCGATTCGTTTGCTGCCGCGGTTCGTGGTGCAGGGATGTTTCTGCTCTTCGCTGCTCCGCGCGCAATAGGAACAATCCGGACATCAGGAACAACAACAGGGGTTTTCGTGTTGTTCGCGCCCAATCATGCCCGGCCGGAAGCCGCGGGAAACCACGGCTAAGCCCGGACCTGATGCCGGTGTTTTACGGAACACCGGACCGGTATCCGGGCATGACATGCAATATCAGGCTCTTCTTCCGGGGTCAGGCCCCGATTTCGGTTTATCCCGGGGTAAACCCGAATATAAATAGGAAAGGGCTGCTCTAGTAGGTGAACTGGTGGTAAGAACCACACACCGAAACAGCAGCCCGATTTTTCAACCTCTTATATTCTGCTTGTGTGGGGTGTGTGGTGTGTGTGGGAAGGGTAATGATTCTATTTATAAATGAAAACATACAACAAACTGATTAATCAAATCAAATCCTTTGAAAATCTCTTGACAGCCGCTAATAAAGCAGCCAAAGGTCAACGCAGCCAGCCGAATGTATTGTTATTTTTTTGGAAGCTTGAAGAGAACCTTTTTCAATTACAAAAAGAACTGGAAACACAATGCTATTCTCCTGCTGGTTACAGTACTTTTTTTATTTATGAACCCAAACCGCGCATGATCAGTGCCGCTCCCTTTCGTGACCGCGTGGTCCATCATGCCCTCATGAATGTGATCAGCCCATTACTGGAGCGAAGTTTTATTGTTGATACCTATGCCAATCGTGTAGGTAAAGGCACTCATAAAGCAATATGTCGATATCAATCCTTTTTGCAGGAATATGAATTTGTACTCAAATGCGATATCAAGAGCTATTTTCCATCCATTGATCATGAAATTTTAAAGTCACTGCTTCGTAAACGAATTGCCTGTAAACCCACTCTCTGGCTTCTGGATACTATTATTGACGGCAGCAATCCCCAGCAGCCTGTCATGGCTTACTTTCCCGGTGACCGGCTTTTTACACCGGTTGAACGCCGTATCGGGCTGCCCATAGGGAACCTGACCAGCCAATGGTTCGGGAATTATTATTTAAACCCTTTGGACCATTTTGTCAAAGAAAAGCTGCAATGTAAAGCTTATGTCAGGTATGTGGATGATTTCGTGCTTTTTTCCAATAAAAAAACTCAATTATGGCAATGGAAGAAACAGGTTGAACTATTCTTGCAAAAGTTTCGATTAAAATTGCATCCTGCTCGATGCCAGGTATACCCGGCGGCAGTTGGGTACCGGTTTTTAGGGCAGGTGGTTTTTCGTACCCATCGGCGATTGGCAGCGAATAATGTACGCAAATTCAAAAAAAGAAAACGAAAATGGGAGCGAAATCCCCCTGTAAATCTACGCCAGCGATTGGACAGTTGGATAGGCCATGCCAGCCAGGCAAATACCTACAGTTTATTGAATGCTTTAGGACTAATATAAATAATAATAAATCCCAATTTTACATTTCCTTAATCGAATTTTCTTATTGAAATATCTATAATCTTCGTGTAAAATAAATCTTTAAAAAAATGATTTTTAATATCCTAATGGAGGTTGGAATAAAATCATGGATTGGACAGTGATTATTCAAGTGGCAATTACTTTAGCAGCACTTGGTTTTGGTGTCTATCAATATGTTAAACGTAGAAAGGATAAAGTACAGGATGTTAACCTGGAGTTGCAAGCAAAGAAAAAATTTGAAATGAAACAACAAAAGATGGAAGCCGGTAGTGAAAAATCAAGATACTGCCATGCCTTGAAAAATGAACTGGGAAAACTTGATTTGTTGGGCTCCCCGGATATTAAAAGTAAAACGGTAAGCCTGGAAGACGCATTTGTCTCTCTTTGTATCTCGGAATCCTGGCACTGCGATGATCGCTTTATGCCTGGTAAAAAAGCACTGGAAATGGAAACAGGACGCTTCCTGACACCGGAACAGGTGATGATACGTGCCTTCCGGGAATATAAACTGCTGGTTATCATTGGTGATCCGGGTTCGGGTAAAACCACCTTATTGAAGTACTATGCTATGAATTGCCTTGATGAAATAAAATCCGGGAAATTGGGTTTTCCAGGGGCTGTATTACCTGTTTATTTTCCGCTGCGGGAACTGGAATTCGATAATAATAACGAGCCGGTTTTATTCCCGGATAACCTGGCCAGATGGTCGGAAAGATTCCTGTTAAATATAACCGGAGAGCGGTTTCTTCGCTGGCTCCAGGAGGAGAAAACCCTGGTTTTGCTGGATGGGTTGGATGAAATCAGCAGTAAAGAACGCCGGCAAAATGTATGCCGCTGGATCGAGTCCATGTGCAGCGGACTTGAAAATGCCCGGTTTGTTGTTACTTCCAGGGCTACCGGGTATAGGAAACTGGATGGCATTGAGTTGGAAGTACCCCATCTTCGGGCAGATATCATGGATTTCTCCCCCCAACAACAAGAAATGTTTTTAAAAAAATGGTTCCGTGCGGTTTATTTATCCCAATTACCCCCGGTAGAAACGGGAACCCTGGAAAAGGCCAGGAAGCAAAACCAGGAGAAAATTGCAGACCGGAAGTCACAAACGATTATTGAATTTTTAAAACAAGAAGATAACAAAGCGGTGCGGGAATTGGCAGCGGTCCCCATGCTGCTGCAAATCATGGCGATTATCTGGAAAGACCATCAACATCTGCCGGAAAGCCGGTCCGAATTGTATGATGCCGCATTAAAATATTTACTGGATTACCGGGATAGACGGCGAAAGATAAAACCCCTGCTGCGGGCTGAAAAAGCTCTCATGGTTTTGGCTCCCCTGGGACTATGGATGCAGGAAAAATTAATAAAAGATGAGGTGTCCAAAGTACAATTGTACAAATTTATACAGCCTATTCTAAATAAACTATCCGAACGACCCGCAGCACCTGTATTTTGTGAAAATTTGCGGGACCGCGCCGGGTTAATCGTTGACTATGATAAAAACCATTATATTTTTCGGCATAAATCTTTCCGGGAATTTCTCGCCGGGGTACAATTAGTAAAAGAGGCACTGCACCCGGGTCGAATGGAAACCTTAATCACTTATTTTAACGAGGATTGGTGGGAAGAAACGTTCCGATTTTTTATGAGTAAATCCGATGATGAGATGTTTAATCAATTCATGCAGGCTTTATTTCAAGCCCCGGTCAGTCAACACCTGGATGATAATAAACAAAACTTGCTCCGGAACATGGTCATCGAAGCACCGCAAAAGAAAATCGATGCCCTGGTGCAATGTTTGAATAGTGAAGGATTAAACAGTAACCAGAGGCGGTATGTGATGGACTGTTTAAAAACCATCGGCACACCAGAGGCACTGGAAGCCATTGCCAGTGCGGATAAAACCAAAATGGAGGAAACCAGCCGCGCCTATGCAGAGGATATTATTGCCGAGTCACGAACCAAAGCGGTACCGGCAGTGGAAATCGCTGCGCCCAAAGACCTGGATAAACTGGCCTCCTTCCGCAATCCTTTTGAAGACAATGTGGAATATATAAAAATCCCCGAAGGAACCTACAACTACTCGGTGACAAAAGAAAAGGTAACGGTCCCCGGTCTCTATTTTTGCAAATACCCGGTGACCAATAAACGCTATCGTAAATTTATCAACTTTCTTGGCGGCAGGGAGAAAGAGCTTGAAAGGCAGCTTTCTTTTAACATGTTTGCGGAACGGCTGTTCGCTTTTGCAAAAACTATAGATGAATACGCCGAATACCTGGGGAAAAATCCGGATAAATGGCAGGATAAACTCCGTTCTCGCTTTGATGATGAGAAAAAATTCAATGGTGAAGATCAACCGGTGGTGGCTGTCACCTGGTATGCGGCCCGGGCCTATTGCTTCTGGCTCTCCTGCCTGGAGGCGGCAGTGAAGGGAGACAACCGATTGGAGGACATCAGCCGCCTGGCTGAAATTTACAGGCTGCCCGACGAAAAAGAGTGGGAGTGGGCTGCCGGGGGTAACCCGGACGGTTCTGTTAGACCATATCCCTGGCGCCAAGACAGGGGCGAACCCAACCCCAATCTTGCCAATTACAATCAAAATGTCGGCGCCACCACACCGGTGGGCCGTTACCCGCAAGGCGCCACCCCCCACGGACTCATGGACATGGCCGGTAATGTATGGGAATGGATGGAGAATCTTTATTCGGAAAATGAACCCTGGCCTTCTTTTCGGGGAGGTTCATGGTTTAATGATGTTTCTGCTCTTCGCTGCTCCGCGCGCTGTGGGTACGATCCGGTCGTCAGGCTCAGCGGCGGGGGTTTTCGTGTTGTTCGCGCCCAGTCATAATTGGCTCTCTGATACTCTGACCATCTGGTACTCTGGAGAGGCCTGGTTTTATTTAGACAAATTAAACACCTATCCACAGCCCGGACAAGCCGGAACTCCACTGTCCTTTGCCTGTGTCCCCTTTTCCTCCTCCTGATTTTGGTCCTGCGGCTGTTCCTGTTCTTCTACTTTATTCTCTACCAGGTTTTTAAATTTCTTTATAAATTCTTCTTTATGCTTTTCACTAAGTTCTCCGATTCTTGCGATGACATCAATGCTCTTAACAGTAACAATCCGATCAACTTTTATTACTGACGTATTTCGCAAACTATTTAAGGAATCACTCTCAACTAAGATCTCATTTTCACTTAATTTATCAGGTACAACTGAACTTATTGCAGATACAATCAAATCCTGGTATTTGTCCTTTGTTGTACAGATAACTACGCAAGGTCTGACTTTGCGATTTGTGAATTCTGCAAATGGAAATGGTACTAATACAATATCCCCTGTTTTCATCAATACTTTTTCTCGAGGTAATCCTGGTAAATATCTTCCCGCTCGTCCTCCCAGAACGAGAATGCATTGGTTTGAGCCGAAAAATTTCTTATTTCTTCATCTTCGTCAAATTCTTCCAAAAAAGTAATGATGACCTTATATTTCTTTTTTTGAGGAAAACTCTCTAACGCAACGAATTTCTCGCCGTCATACATTCCTTTAATTGCTCTCATTTTTAAATCCTTTTTATGCACATTAATAATATACAATACTTTTTTTTATTTGTCAAGTTTATTGCCTAATGCTCCAGTAATTCTAATTTTGACCTATTTAGTGGCAAAAAAAAGAAAAAAGGGAAAAAACAAAAAAAGGTGCCAGGCAAGAATTCCAGAAAGCTCCCGTGAGTTATCGGTAATCTTAAAGATAAAATATTTACCTGTGCTCAACCCGGAAGTAAAGGAGACTGTTAATTATTTTCCTGGTTTTATTTTGCGTAAACATCTCCTTCTTTCAAAACACCATCCCTGGTTCTTCAGTCATTCAGTCAGAATTTGTTTGTTAAAATTCCCTCACACCTCCTGCCTACCTTTTTGACTGTCGTCTCGACTACCTCTGTGTGCTCAGTGTCTAAAAAGCCCGGCTTAATCGTAATGTTTCCCGGGTTAAGCTAAAAGCCCTTTAGTGATACCCCGGCGGCAAGCAAAACATAACCGACCAACATTATCCAGTACTGGTACTGGGTAGCGATCGGGATGTTGACAAAGTGTGCCACTAAACTAATGATAACCAAGATTAACGAAATGATAAATACAATCTTTTTAGGTGGTGTAAGTCTCATTTTGACCCCCTGGTCTTTTAGATTTAAATAAAAAAGCTCTCTTACTTGCTGGAAGTAAGATTGTGCCTCTTTTAAATTGCTTTTTCATGAGGATACATATTATTACAAAAAAAAAAAAAATCAAGAGGAAAATGTCAAAAAGAATTGCTTTTTTAAAATAATGATCTTTGATCACCCGGAAGGTCCTTTTTAAAATGTTTATACGCCTTGTCCGTCGCTACCCGGCCCCGCGTCGTGATCTTTAAAAAACCCTGTTGGATGAGATAGGGTTCATACACATCCAATAAGGTGTCTTTCTCCTCCTGGATAGAGGTGGATAACGTGGATAACCCCACTGGCCCCCCTCCAAAATGATCGATAATCGTTAATAATATTTTGCGGTCCGTCTGATCAAATCCCTCTTCATCCACTTCTAAGGCCTTAAACGCTAAGTCCGTGATTTGAGGGTCAATCACCCCTTCACCTTCCACCTGGGCAAAATCCCGCACCCGTTTGAGCAATTTATTAGCCACCCGCGGCGTCCCCCGGGAACGAAGCGCAATCGCCCGGGCTGCTTTGGGATATATCTTTATATCCAAAATCTTCGCACTGCGAATTAATACCTCTACCAACTCTTCAACATTATAAAAATCCAGGTGAATCATGATGCCAAATCGGTCTCTTAAAGGGGAAGACAACAACCCGGCCCGGGTAGTGGCCCCAATCAAGGTAAAATGGTTGATGTTAAGGGAGATGTTCTTCGCACCTACACCTTGACCGATAATCACATCTAACTGGAAATCCTCCATGGCTTTATATAATATTTCTTCAAGAGACGTTTTCAACCGGTGAATCTCATCAATAAACAACACGTCATACAATTCCAGGTCAGTGAGAATAGCAGAGAGATCACCCTTTCTTTCCAAAATAGGGCCGGAGGTTTGCCGGATATTGACACCGATTTCTTTGGCAATAATATGGGCTAATGTGGTTTTACCCAACCCTGGCGGGCCATAAAGTAATACATGGTCCAACGGCTCTTCTCGCTGTTTTGCACCTTTTACATAGGTTTTCAGGTTCTCTACCCGCTGCTTCTGACCGATAAATTCATCAAAAAAAGAAGGCCTTAAGTTTTGTTCAAATTTTACTTCCTCCGGGGTATCATCCGGCTTTTTGATATTATCCGAAACGTCGTTACTCATAATTTACTGATCTTCTTCAACGCCAACTTAAACAGTTCCTCGAAAGAGTTACTCTGGGCGTGTTCTTTAAGGGTCTTATTGACTACTTCCTTGACCCCTTTGGCCGGGTATCCCAGGTTCACCAACCCGGAGATTAAGTCGTCTCTTAACTGTACTGTTTCTTCCACCTGTTCTTCTTCCAGTTCCAGTTTGCCGGTCAGTTCCAGGATAACTCGCTGGGCGGTTTTTTTACCAATACCGGGGATAGAACTGATCCTGGCAATATCACCGTTGTTAATAGCTTCTACCAGTTCATTGGTGGAAAAGGCAGAAATGAGTGAGAGAGCGGTTTTGCCTCCCACCCCGGATATGGAAGTGAATTTCTGGAAAAAGAATTTTTCCTTAAGGGTTAAAAAACCGTAGAGTATCATCTGGTCGTCTTTCACCCGCAGGACCGTATGAAGTAAAACCTCTTTTTCATCTTTTAATTTCGAGTAATTGGAAACCGGTATCAGCACATGGTAAATCGCCCCGCTGCCGGTTTCTATATGCACTTCACCGGGTGTAATCGCAAACACACGACCTTTAATTGCTGAAATCATTTTATCTTTTCCTTTTAAAATGTACCACAGCGTTCTGACAGAGTGCATAGGCCTGTACATGTGCACCCTTTAATGAGAAGTTTTTGGAGGTGTCGGAACCTTTTTTCAAAAAGGTTCTGACCCGCCGGAGGCATTAGATAGTTTTTTTCTTTTAGCATTTTACATGTAATAAGTGGCAATAGGCCACGGCCAGGGCATCGCTTTCGTCGCTGCCCAGTTTTTTTTCTTTGATGTTCAGCAGGGTTTTGACCATCCTGGCCACCTGGGCTTTTAATGCGCCCCCAGTGCCGGTAAGGGCCAGTTTGATTTCCCTGGGGGAGTAATAGTTCAATTCAATGTTTGCGGCAATCAGGGAACCCAACACCACACCCCGGACTTTGGCAAGGATATTCATGGATTTGACGTTTTTGCCCAGGAAACCTTCTTCGATGGCAGCACTGTCAATAGGAAATTGACTATAAAAGTCTTTCAATCGCTGCCATAAAGTTTTCATTTTCCGGTTAAAATCCTTTTCCTTCAATTTGATCTCTTCCGAATAGATGTAAGATATCTTATTATTTTCTTTCTTTAAGATACCGATGCCAAAACTGATGGAACCGGGATCAAAACCGATAACCAGCATTAAGCTTCGCTGTATTTTTCGATTTCTTCGGCGGAAATGTCAAAATTGGACCAGACATTCTGGACATCGTCCAGTTCTTCCAATTTATCCGCCAGTTTCATCATTTGTTCGGCTTGTTTGCCTGTCAATTTCACAAAGGTAGAGGGGAGCATGGCGATTTCAGCGGATTCGGTTTCGATTTCTTTGGCTTTAATCGCTTCCAGGACCTTACTAAAATCCTCCACGGCAGTGCTCACTTCGTAATTTTCGTCTTCGGTTTTCATATCCTCAGCGCCGTTGTCCAGGACGATCTCCATTAATTCATCTTCATCGATAGCGCTTTGGGGTATAATAATCAGCCCTTTTTTTTTGAACATCCAGCCGACACAGCCTTTTTCTCCCAGGTTTCCATTGTATTTGGAGAAGACATGGCGGACTTCGGCTACTGTCCGGTTTTTATTATCGGTCAGGCACTCCACCAGGATGGCCACGCCCCCGGGTCCATACCCTTCATAAGTGATACCTTCATAGCTAACACCCTCTAATTCTCCGGTGCCGCGCATGATTGCTTTTTTGATATTATCTGCCGGCATATTTACGGCTTTAGCCGCATCGATGGCATGGCGCAGCGCCGCATTGGAATCCGGGTCACCACCGCCTACTTTAGCAGCATAAGTAAGCTCCCGGATGTGACGGGTAAAAACTTTACCCCGCTTCGCATCCGCGGCTGCTTTCTTATGCTTTATCGAGTGCCATTTTGAATGTCCTGACATGGTTTATCTCCTTAAAATAATTTCTTTTAGCTCTTCTGACAAATACGTATGATTGAATTTCTTTTTAGCTTCCAGATGCATCTTCTCAACATCTTCATCGGAATATGTGGGATCGTAATGAAATAAAAATAATTGTTTAACTTCCCCTTTGATGGC
>CP070627.1:6196950-6199736 GCA_020355945.1 Candidatus Aminicenantota bacterium
CCACCCTGGCCAACGATCGCTTTGAAACCATTGCCGGGCACCTGGTGAAGGGTGTTATTTCCGCGGCCTGTGAAATCGTGCTGATAAAACTGGATGCAAAAATTAAAAAGAAATACTCCGATGTCATCGGCCTAAAAGTGTTAAACATCTAAAAATCACCCCCCAGGCAGCCGGTAATTGATTTAACAAGGAACCTATAAGCTTTTAATCAGGTCAATAGGTATAAAATTTCCCTTCTGCTTTTTCAAGGTTGTCTTTAAACCCGTTTTTTGCAAAAATGACATATACTTTTTTCAAAACAGGGGGTAAGTTCACGATATCGGCTTTCCGGGTCAGGTTGTTGTACACTGAATAACCCACTTTTTGTGTTTGCCATTTACATTCGATAAAAGCTGCCCTGTCATCACCGATTGCCACCAGGTCAATTTCTTCGAAATTGTTCCACCAACGACCGATTTTTCGAGGTCTGAATCCCAGGAATTCCAGGGGATTGTTGGTAAGAAGCTCTTTGACATAATCCTCGAAGGCGGATGCCACAAACTTCTCGTTGAAGGTCCTCTTTATTTCATCCAGGACATAATCAACGTTACCGATTTCCAGGTAAGAGTAGTTTCGGTAGACATAATAGAACCAGAATTTAATGAATTTATCTTTGATGACGTATTTTCCCATTTTGCTTTTAGATGGAGTTTTCTCAGTGATAGGCACTTCTTTTTCAACGATATCCAGGTCCACCAGCTTCCGCATATATCTCGTCAGATAAGAAGAATGAACGCTGAGCCTGGTCCCGATTTTTCCAATCTTTGTCTCCCCGTCGGAAATTGTCTCCAGTATGTTAAAATATGTGGTGGGTTCGCTGATCTCCTCTTTTAAGAGGAATTTGACTTCCTGGTAAAGATATGAATTCTTATCCAGGATATTATCCCGGATATTTTCCAGGAAATCTTTCTTGTAGTCGTAAAGCTCCAGGTACTTAGGAACGGTACCAAAAGAGGCATAGATATTCATACAATCGATTTTAGACGCATCCCGGACAAAATCCCCGATATGGTGGAATGCCAGGGATTTTAAGTGGATATTGGAGGTCCTCCTTCCATAAAGGGGGGAATCATAAGACAATGTTTCGCTGTACATCATGGAAATAACAGAACCGCAGAGTATTAAATGAATATTTTGGAATTTCAGGTTAAGGTCCCACACCTTCATCATCATACTGGAAAAAGACCGATCCAATTTCACCAGGTTTTGGTACTCGTCAAACACAAACACCAATTTCCGATCCCCGATATGTTCCGAAAGGAATTGGAAAAGTTGTTCGAAATCTGAGAATTCAACATTCTTCAGGTAATCTTTGCCGATATATTCCGAGATTTGTTGGGTGACCTGCTTCAACTGCTTCTTTAGATTACGTTCCGTCACATAAAAATATATGGCTGGTTTGTTTTTGATATACTCGCCTATTAACGCTGTTTTCCCCACTCTCCTTCTGCCGTATATTACGGTAAAAGAAGCCCCTTCCTTTTCAAACTCGCGGTTCAACACGGTTAATTCACTTTCCCTGTTCACAAACATTATGTTCTCCTTCATTATGTTACAAAACATAATTATACCCTATCCTCAACTTAAAAGCAAGCGGTTTTCCTGTTATTTCCACGCCCTGCAGGACAAAAATCAGTCTGTCCCCAAATTTCACTGTTTTCCATATTTCGAGGCAAAGGATTTGGGCACATCTTTCCGTTTTTTTCCTATTTATACGTATTTTAAAATAGATGTGTGTTCACATCATAATGATAAAACCCAAGGAGATCAAGATATGAAAAAAAAAGAAAAAAAACTAAAAAACGCCAGTACATCCCGCAGGAAATTTTTGAAAACCCTCTCCGGGGCAGCGGCTTCCGTTGTTGTTTTTGGTTCCTGCCAGGGAACATCAGGAAACCCGGATCAGGGAGAAACAAGGCCTACCACCTATGGCCCCAGGGCTGGTGCCGGTAATCCGTATGTGAACAGTGAGGGAAAACCTATACTGGTATGTGTTGAAGGCAGCGACTTTGATGAAATGCTGCTTAGAGGGCTGGATGCCATTGGTGGACTGCACAAACTGGTCAACAATAACCAGGCTGTCTTAATCAAACCCAATCTTTTTGAAAAATCACAATATCCGTGGATATCAAGTCTAACCAGCATTACCAGCATTATCCAGGCGGTCAAACAAGTGAGCAGCGGTACTGTCAATGTGGGAGATATGAGTTTCGAAGAAACAAGTGCGGTATACGATTACCTGGGAATTGAAGATGCAGTCAACAACGCCGGTGGAACATTGTTGAGATTTTCACAAGTCTATAAAGTGAGGCGTGATTCATGGCCCTCATCAAAACCCGATTTTAGTGTATACGCTGATGTTTATGATACCCCGGTACTCATCAATACTCCTGTTTTAAAACGGCATTATATATCCAGTTTAACCTGTGCCATTAAATGCAATGTCGGTACCATCAGGGGATCGGGTACCACCGGTACAAGAGCATACGTGCACTATAATTCAAATGATTTTATGGCTGAACTTGCTGAAATTGCCGGCCTGGTAAAACCGGACTTGAATATAGTGGATGCCCGTTCCATTGTTACCGAAATCGGGCCATATTACCACCAGCAAGGACCGTTGGTAGATACGAATAAAATAATCATTTGCGCAGATATTGTCGCCACCGATGCCTACTGTGCGCGGCTCATGGAAGAAAATGACGATTCATTTTCAGTCTCTAACATCCGGAGAACCCTGGAGCGAG
>CP070627.1:6199836-6202977 GCA_020355945.1 Candidatus Aminicenantota bacterium
CAGGGGGGTGAGAGCATTGCGCAGGGCGCATAGCGCACAGCGTTTGGTGCAAAGCACGCAGCCTCTTTAGGCTCCCCGCGCCGCGGGGCCCCTGGACCCGTGAAACATCCGCAAAAACTTTTGATTAAGATTTTTTCACCGTCATCGAATAAGGCTCCAAAACCTCATTCAACTTCTCTTCCGACATGATCTTCTTCTCAAGAATCACTTCCCTTATACTCCTTTTGGTTCGATAAGCCTCCTTAGCAATCTCCGCTGCCTTATCATAACCAATATAAGGATTTAATGCCGTCACCATAGCTAAACTCTTTTCCACTAATTCCTTACACCGCTCTTCATTAGCAGTTAACCCGACAATACACTTCTCCGTAAACACCTTTACCCCATTGGTGAGCAATTCCATTGAAGATAAAAGATTATAAGCCATCACCGGCATCATCACATTCAACTCAAAATTACCCGAAAGCCCGGAAATAGCAATCACCGCATCATTGCCAATCACCTGGGCACACACCTGGTTCAACGCTTCAGCCACGACAGGATTCACCTTCCCGGGCATTATAGAAGAACCCGGTTGAACCGGCGGGATGTTCAATTCACCAAGACTGCCATAAGGCCCGGCCCCCATCCACTTGATATCATTAGCAATTTTAGTCAATGACACAGCCAGGGTCTTTAACGCACCGGAAACTTCCACTACTGCATCCTTAGCACCCTGGGCCTCAAAATGATTGTCCGCTTCCCTGAACTCACACCCGGTAATACGATTAATCTCTTCAATAGCCAGCCGGGCATGATCCGGATGAGCATTAATACCGGTTCCTACAGCCGTACCTCCCAATGCCAACTCCTGGAGATGATCAAGATTCTTTTCAATCCGCCGGATACCGTGTGCCACCATACTGCCGTACCCGCTGAATTCCTGCCCTAACCGCACAGGCGTGGCATCCTGGAGATGAGTTCGACCTATTTTTACAATCGAATCAAAATCTTTGGCTTTTTTATCCAATTCCTGCCGCAACCGGGTAAGCACCGGCAGCAGTTGATTCTTAATGGCTTCTACCGCTGATATGTGAAGAGATGTCGGGATCACATCATTACTGGACTGCCCCATGTTCACATGATCGTTGGGATGCACCGGGGTTTTACTGCCAATAGTACTCCCTAGAAGCAAATTGGCCCGGCTGGCTATCACTTCATTGGCATTCATATTGGTGGAAGTACCGGAACCGGTCTGGAAAATGTCCACCACAAACTGGTCATCCCACTTCCCCTCCATCACTTCCTGCGCTGCCTGCAAAATGGCTTCGCCGACCTTTTTTTCCAGGCGCTGCAATTTCATGTTGGCTTTGGCCGCAGCATATTTCACCATGCCAATGGCCCGGATAAAACCCCGGGGGAATCGGTAACCACTTATAGGAAAATTCTCCACCGCCCGCTGGGTCTGCACACCCCACAACGCATCCTCCGGGACATACATTTCTCCCATCGAATCCTTCTCTATTCGATATCCTTTTTTATTTTCCATTTTCTATTCCTTTTTGCCTCCGGCGGCCAGGGGGCGAGAGCATTGCGCATGGCGCATAGCGTATGGGGCAAAGCACTTTGCCATTTTAGGCTCCCCTCGCCGAGGGGCCTGGACCCGCCATTATCCGCAAAAGCTTTTGATTAAATGTGGTCGTCGTTTGCAACCTAAAAGAATCTTTATGCAAACCATGACCCCTTTTGGTTTTTTTGTTTGTAATTTGTATTTTGTAATTTGTAATTTTTTACTTGCGGTATCATGAAATGCAAAAAGCCAGGCTTTTGAGATGTCGCCCCTAAAGAACGACATCAGTCTGACCGTGAATAGGGCGGGGTCGCCGACCCCTATTCGTCTTCTACAGGTTCAAAATCCTCTTTACCAACACCACACACCGGGCATACCCAATCATCCGGGATGTCTTCAAACGGTGTGTCAGGATCTATTCCATTGTCCGGGTCACCTTCATCCGGGTCATAAATCCACCCACAAGCTATACATTGATACTTTTGCATCGTTCCTCCTATTTTTTCCACAGGCCGTGCAAGTTGCAGTATTCACGGGCCGATAAATCTTTACCTTCTACTTTGAAGATCGCCTCAGGCTTTTCACCAGGATTTAAGAATTGTCGGTATGCCTTTTCGTCAGCCAATAATTGAATCCATTCAATATAATGACTATCCTGCATGGGATGGTCCACGCTTCCCACCTTTACCAGGATCCCCTCAGCCGTTTTTTCAATTACAGGCACATGTTT
Source organism: Candidatus Aminicenantota bacterium (assembly GCA_020355945.1). The sequence goes on from CP070627.1 coordinate 6,202,116, forward strand.
CTCTTGCGCTGCATCCACGGTATTCTCTTCCTGTAATGTCATGGGTTGATTACAACAAACCAACTGTCCAGCCCCTTCATGAATCACTTCTACCATATTACCACATACTTCGCATTTGTAAACTTGCAATCTCTTGGTCATGTTTAATACCTCCTTATCTCTTATATTTCTTATATTTTAAATTATTTTAATCCCTTCATCACTCATAATTCCCTGTGCCTGGCGGCAATTTCATCAGCTAACCGGTCCAATTTTCGGTAATCGCCTTCTCGAGGATATCCTTTTATTAATAAAGGCTCCAGGAATTCTACTTTTAAATTTTTCATGTTGTCTTTAATGATTTCCACTGCTTTTCCACCCCATCCATAGGAACCAAACACAGCGGCATATTTTACTTTGGGTTTCAAGGCATTCGCTAAGGCAGCAGCATAAACCGCAGCAGGATGTGGGCTTGCCAGGACAGTAGACGTTCCCAGGATAATAGTCGCCGCATCCACCAACGCCATTGCCAATTGCCCCAGGTCGGTCCGGGTCAGGTTAAACAGCTTGACGCCAATACCCCGGTCAATCAATGCATCACTAAGATATGACGCCATCTTCCCTGTACTGCCGTGCATGGACACATACGCCAAAATCACTATATTTTCTACCCGGTCGGAAACCCAGTCCTTATACGCCTCTATAATAATCTCAGGCCTGTCATACACCGGCCCATGACTGGGCGCAATATACGCCAGGTCCAGTGCTTCAATCTTCCGGATATTTTTCCCAATCGCCACTCGAAACGGCATCATGATCTCAGCAAAATACCGTTTGGCATCTTCAATGACTTTGGGCGCATTCTTAACAAACAAGTCACTGG
>CP070627.1:6203077-6213878 GCA_020355945.1 Candidatus Aminicenantota bacterium
TCCGGGTGGAATTGGCAGCCGATAAACCAGGGATGATCTTGCAGTTCAATCATTTCCACCAGGTTTCTTTCCGGGTTCTTTCCACTGATAACCATCCCGTTTTCTTTTAAAATATTTTCAAATTTAGGGTTGAATTCATATCTATGTCTATGCCGTTCAAATATTTTATCTTTTTTATAAATCTTATAGCAAAGTGTTCCTTTTTTTAAAATACAGGAAAATTCGCCTAACCGCATGTTGTGTCCCATTTCTTCCACATCCACCAATTCTTTTAATTTTAGAAAGACCTTCTGCGAGGAGGATGGGGAAAACTCGGCAGAATGGACATCTTTAACACCCACTACATTGCGAAGGTATTCGATACAGGCGGTTTGCATTCCCAGGCAGATGCCGAAATAAGGAATTTTGTTCACCCGCGCATACTCCACAGCTTTTATCTTTCCCTCGATCCCCCGATCGCCAAAACCACCGGGAACAAGTATACCACCGCTGTTTTTAAAGGTTTCGTCAAGATTCCATTCCAGGAGGTTATCCGACTCCACACGCTCTAATTTTACCCTGACATTGTTCTCGACACCACCGTGATAAAGGGCTTCAAATAAACTTTTATAAGAATCATACAGTTGGGTATATTTTCCCACGATGCTGATTTCCACTTCATCATGCAAACACCTGGTTTTCTCCACCCAATGCTCCCATCTCTCATGGTTATCGCTCCTTTTCTCAAGCTTCAATTTTTTTAAAATCGCGGTCCCCAGGCCTTCTTTTTTAAAAGTCAAAGGTATTTCATAAATGTTTTTCACGTCCTTTGCACTCATAACATCTTCATATTTCAGGTTGGTAAAAAGCGCCACTTTTCGCTTGATGTCTTCAGGAAGAGGTATCTCAGTCCGACAGAGTAACAGGTCCGGCTGAATCCCGATCTCCCTCAGCGCCTTGACACTGTGCTGGGTAGGCTTTGTTTTTAATTCACCCGCTGTTTTAATGTAAGGTACCAATGTCAAATGGATAAATATAGTATCCTCCGAGTCCAGGTCCAGACCGATTTGACGAATGGCTTCAAGAAAAGGTTGACTTTCAATGTCCCCCACAGTACCACCCACCTCTGAAATGATAATATCGAATTTTCCATCCATTTCCATGATAGCCGCTTTAATCTCATCAGTCACATGAGGGATCACCTGGACGGTCTTTCCTAAATAGTCTCCCCTCCGCTCCTTTTGAATCACACTGTCGTAAATTCGACCGGCAGTCCAATTGTTTCTCTGAGTTGTGATGGTAGAGGTGAACCGCTCATAATGACCCAGGTCCAGGTCAGTTTCCGCACCATCATCGGTTACATAAACCTCCCCATGCTGGAACGGACTCATGGTCCCGGGGTCTACATTCAAATAAGGGTCCAATTTGATGATGGTGATCTTAAATCCATAAGATTCCATTATATTCCCAATAGACGCGGCAGCAATCCCCTTTCCCAACGATGAAAGAACCCCACCGGTTATAAAAATGTATTTTGTCTTAGTCATTAGTTTATTACCTGCCTCCGGCGGCCAGGGGGCGCTTTTTGAAAAAACTGCCCCCTGAACCCCCGCAAAAACTTTTTATTAAGCTACGGTTCCAAAACCTTCCAGGATTTCCTCAACTTTTGCAACATCTTCCGGTATATCTACTCCAATAGAACGGTACTCACTGATAATCACCTTTATACCAATGCTGTTCTCCAAAAACCGCAATTGCTCCAATTTTTCCAGGACTTCCAATGAAGACCGGGGAAGATTAATAAAACTCCGAAGCGCCTCTTTTAAATACCCGTACATACCAATATGTTGATGAAAACCCCTAAAATCCTTTTTCTCTACAAAAGGAATAGGAGACCTGGAAAAATAAAGAGCCTGAAAAATCCGATCCACCACCACCTTAACCACATCCTTCGATAAAAAATCTTCATACGAAATATTATAAAAAGCCGGTGTTACCACCTCATACTTACCGGTATGCAATTCATCATACAAAACAGAAATCAATTCCACAGGAACAATAGGCTCATCCCCCTGGATATTGATAACAGCATCAAAATCACGATTTTCCAACACTTCCCACAATCGCTCCGAACCCGATGAATGATGCGGTGAAGTCATTACGGCATTTCCCCCAAATGACTTGACCACAGATTCAATACGCCGATCATCAGTGGCCACCATGATATGACCGGGGGAAAATTTTCCTGATTTCTCTACCTGCCAATACACCCGCTGGATCATGGGCATGCCTTTGATCATGACCAGAGGCTTTCCCTTAAAACGGGTTGAATTATATCTCGCCGGTATAATGGCAGCAATATTCACTGGTCCTCTTCTTCACTCCTACTTTCAATTTGGTCTTCACTTTCGCTTTTATTACCTTCCAGGGCTTTTAACTCCATCTGACAGGAACCCTGGAAAAACGCACCTTCTTCAATAATTAATTTTGGAGCCACAATTTTCCCGGTGACACGCCCCAGGGAAAATATCTCAATCCGATCTTTTGCATTTAAAGATCCTTTAACCCTACCGTTTATAGATATGCTCTCCGCTTCAACATCGGCTTCCAAATCACCGGTTTCCCCCACAATCAGGGAACCACCTGAAAGAATCTTTCCTTTAAATTTTCCATCAATGCGGAAGGAATCCTTAAACTTGATATCACCCTTTATCTCGGTATCCTTGTCAATAAAACCACTTACTCTTCCCGATGATTCAGTTCGTTGCATTTTTTACTCCTTAACTAATAATTTATAAATTCGCTCAAACTCTTCAAGCTGATTAAAAAATATCTCAACCTTACCTTTGCCACTTTTTGAATAGTGTAATTTCACCCTGGTGGAAAATAACCGGGCCAATTTTTCTTCGGTTTTGCGGATATCAGGATCCACCTCCTCCTCCTGGAGGGCTTTAACACTCTTTTCTTTATCAACATTCTTCACCATTTTCTCAGTCTGCCTGACAGACAAATGGTTTTTTAATATTCTCGACAGGGCATTCAGTATCGCCGTATTATCTTCCAGCGAAAGTAATGCCCTGGCATGCCCCTGGGAAATGGTACCGGAAACCACACACTCTTTTACAGCTTCCGGTAATTTTAACAACCTGAGATAATTGGTTAAAGTACTCCTGTTCATCCCCAGTCGCTCACCGGCTCTTTCCTGGGTTAACCCCATCTGCTGGATCAATACTTCAATGCCTTCGGCTATCTCAATGGCATTAAGGTCTTCCCTCTGGATATTTTCCACCAGAGCAGTTACAATGAGGTCATCCTCACCTGCCTCTTTTAAAATAGCAGGTATTTTGCTCCATTTCAGGTACTGGGCCGCACGCCAGCGCCGTTCACCCACCATCAAATAATATTTCTCATCTTCTTTGTAAACCACTACAGGTTGAATCATACCCTCTTCTTTTAACGAATCGGCTAACTCCTTAATCTTATCCGTGCTAAATTTCTTTCGAGGTTGATGGGGATTCGGATAAATATCATCGATGTCAATTTCTAAATATCCTTTTTCCTCCTGGGAATAGGGTTTGTTTGTAATAATAGCTTCGAGTCCTTTTCCTAAAACTCTACGTTTCATCTTCATTGACCTAATATCTCCTTTGCCAATGCCATGTACGCTTGAGAACCCGCTGACTTGATGGCGTACAATTGGATGGGTTTTCCAAAACTGGGGGCCTCCGAAAGCCTGACATTTCGCGGGATAATGCAGCGGTAGACTTTTGATTTGAAATAATTTCGTACTTCCTCTTCCACTTGCCTGGATAGATTGGTCCGTTCATCATACATCGTCAACAAGATGCCTTTGATTTTCAACGAAGGATTAAAATTCTCCCTGGTTCTCTCGATGGTATTCATCAAATCAGATAATCCCTCCAATGCATAATATTCGGCTTGAATGGGGATCAACACACTTTCAGCCGCGGTTAAGGCATTGACGGTAATAATTCCCAGTGACGGCGGCAAATCAACAAGAATGTAATCAAATAGACCATCAACTTCTACCAGTGCATTTTTTAAATAAAGGTGGTTGTTTTCCTCTCCCGAAGAAGCCACTTCCAATTCAAAACGGGCAAATCTCCTGGAAGAAGGAACAACCTTTAAAAATCTTAATTCATGGTCTAAAATTACATCTTTCAACGAGCATCGTCCCTCTATAACCGAATAAATGTCCTTATCAACAGAGGCCTTATCAATGCCCAAACCTGTGGTGGAATTGGCCTGAGGATCCACATCCACAATAAGCACTCTTTTCTCTGCTATTGCCAGGGAAGCTCCCAGGTTAATGGCAGTAGTGGTTTTCCCTACACCGCCCTTCTGGTTGGCAATAGCAATAATTTCGCTGCTTCTTCTTTCTTCCACGTCTTAATTTCTCCATTCTTCATTGGTAATACGTAATTTGTAATCGTTCCGTTTTAAAATTTTCAAAATTCTTAAATTTTTTCTTAAGGGAACATTATATGTCTTTTTTGCTACACTTTCCAGGTATTTTTGATTTTTTTTTATTTTATTTTTCGATGTGATCAAAACGGCTTCCGCCACCATCCCCCTTTTAACGAAACCACAAAAGACATTTAGTTGCGGAAATCCTCGTGAAATCAATGTCCTGTCTTTACTGACCACATTATTCCTGCCTTTTAAATATTCTTCAATGCTCACCCCTTGAATCTCCAGATTGAACAGTTCCATTCTATTCTTCACCCCCCGGAGAAATTCAGCCTTTTTTCTTTTTGGTTCCACCAGTATTATTTTCTTATTTTCATTCATCAAAGCAATGGGTACTCCCAGCATACCGTTTCCACTTCCGGCATCGATAACAATATCATTGGATATATATCGAGTCAACAAAAGGGTTTCATTTAACAGTTGATCCAACTTTTGTCGAGTAATTTTCCGGGAGATGAGATTGACCTTTTGGTTATGTTCCCACAGCATTTTTACGTATTCCTCCAGTTTAACCGTGCATTCCATGACGTTTATTATAACACAAAACCAACAGAAAAACCATTCGCTTTCATTTGTTTCACGTGAAACACTTTTTTCACTGACTCTACGATGGACCTGGCGTTTCATTTGTTTCACGTGAAACATTATCCGGGACCGTTTCCTCATTCTCTTTCGATATCTGCTCCCCGTTAGTGCCTGGAAGTTGGCCCCTCCTTCGCTTTATCCATAAATAATAGGCAACGGATACAATCCATACAATTAAAACCACCGGCGAATATTTCTTAAAATCGATGATCAACAAATACGGACAAAAAACAACCACCAAAATAACTGCAAAAATTATTATTCTCAAAAATATCTTTTTCATCTTACCTACCATTATATATTTTATCTGATTTTTAATTTTAATAATATAGTATCATATATAAAATTATTTAAAAAGGCTTGCTTTTTTATTTCGTTAAATTTTTATCGTTAAAATATAATATATTTTTTTTTTATTTCAGGGCTTGACAATATCTCACATTTCTATTATGATAGCACCGTCGTTTTAAAACGGAGACTAAATCACTCGTAAGGCCTGGAAAATGAAAAAGTTTTCCACAATTGTTAATAATATTGTGGAAAAGTCGATATTTAATATGATGACTTCCGATCTAAAGGTGCAAGGTATATGAGAAATATAACAATGGTAACATGATGACGTGATAACATGATAACGGTATATTGAAGGATATTGAACATGGATGATTTTGAACTGACAAAAAATTACTTGAAAAACATCATGGATACACCGACGTTTGAAAAGTGGATTCTCCCCTTATCTTATATCGGTACAAAGAACAACATTGCTTTTTTGGGTTCACCGGATAAGAAAAAAACCCATTGGATAAAAAGCAACCTCCTGGAAAATATCAACAAACATACCAAAAGAGAATTTAATTTCATTCTCAAATTAGTTCCCCTTTACGATGACGAAGAAGACTTTGATGATTTTAAAGGCACTGGTACCAATTCCAATGAGGAAATAAGAATTTCTTACAGATACAGTTCAAATTTACAATCCCGGTACACCTTTAAAAATTTTGTCCAGGTAGACCAGAATCGCATGGCCTATTCGTTTGCCCGTAATGTTTCGGAATTTCCAGGTCAAAACTATAATCCACTCTATATTTACAGCGATGTGGGCCTGGGAAAAACCCATTTACTTTATGCCATTGGCAATCATATTTTAATTAATAACAAAAACACCCGGGTTATTTATTCCACCACCAATGACTTCATGCACGATTACGTTGAATCCAACCGTCTCAACAAGCGAACCGATTTTATAAATAAATATATCTCCGTTGATGTACTACTGATCGATGATCTTCAGTATATTACCAAATGGGAAGGTACCAGCGAACAATTTTATTATATTTTTAACAAATTAATCCAATCGGAAAAGCAAATCGTTTTATGCTGCGACAAACCTCCTGATGATATAAAGGGCCTGGAAAAAAGAATCAGATCACGCTTTGAATGGGGAAGTATTGCCAATATTCTTCATTATGATCTTGAAGGACGATTGGCAATACTCAAAAACAAACTGGCTGAACGAAAACATATGATTAAAAATGATTTTGAAATCCCTGAAGAAATTCTCTTCTTTCTTGCTTCTTCAATCAAAGATAATGTCAGGAAATTGGAAGGTGCTTTAAATCGGTTAATTGGTGTGGCTAATTTAAAATTTTCCGATGCCAAAGGAGCCAAAATCACATTGGCCTTTGCCAAAGAGGCATTAAAACCTATTATTTCATTCAGTAAAAGAGCTGTCACCATTGAAGCAATCCGGGAATTTGTGGCTCAGAAATATAATGTTATGGTAAAAGACCTGGTTTCAAAAAATAATAAAAAGGAAATTGCCGAACCCCGGCAGATTGCCATGTATCTTTGTAAAAAATTAACCAATAAACCCCTAAATGAAATTGGCAACAAATTTGGTGGTAAACATCATTCTACGGTTCTTCATTCTATAAAGAAAATCGAAAACACCATTAAAGACGATCTTTATTTTGCCAGGGAAATTCATTCCATTATCAAATTTTTTAAGGAATAGTTTTCATAGGCAATTCCACAGCTTTTTAACATTTTTTCCAAACATGTGTGGAAAAGTGAAAAACTTTTTTTGGTTTTTTAAGGCTAAAGTCGTATCAATACATAATTTCCAATTCCTGATAGGTTTTTCACAATTGTTAATGGAATTACGGAAAATTGTTGCATCCTGGTTTTTTCCACATCATTAACAATTTTTCAACATTTTTTTCATCAGTCAATAGTTGGAATTGACACGTTATTTGAAATTTTTCCACTTTTTCACAATTCCTTCTTTTATTTATTTCTATTATATGATATTATTCTAGATCAATAATATAAAGAGGTTAAAGATGAACATAACTGTTGATAAGTCCTATTTTGCCAATGAGTTAAAGTTATTTCAAGGTATATTTGAAAAGAAGTCGCTGAAAGATATCCTGGAGAATATCAAGTTGACCGCCCGTGAAGAGGGTTCGCTGGAATTGGTGGCCACTGATCTTGAAATCGGTTTATTTTCGACAATCCCGGTTACTGTTAATGAACCCGGAACCTTTACCGTCAATGGCAGGGATTTGTATGAACTGATTTCCCGGATGCCGGAAGGACTTGTGGAAATTACTGAAAATAACGACTTACAAATCCTTATCACCAATGAAAAGAAAACCAGCAAGTATAAACTCCTGGGGCTGCAGTCTTCCGATTATCCCCTATTGCCGGAAGGGGATTTTTCTTCTCCCATTAACATTTCCGTTAAAAAGCTCACTTCAATTATTAATAAAAGCTATTATATTATTTCCCCGGAGATGAAATTCAGCCTTGGTGGGGCTTTAATGACTATTTCCCATAAAAAATTCGAATTGGCTGCCACAGACAGCCATCGCCTGGCTTACCTTTATTATGATAGTGAATTTGAAATGCCTGAAACTGCAGGAGAAGATGGATTATCCTTTATTGTTTCTCGAAAAACCCTGTTGGAGCTGCTTAAAATATGTGAAGAAGGTGACGTTCAATTCACTTTCGATAAAAATAATCTCTTTTTCAGGTACAAAAATAGAATCCTGTCCTCTCGTATTATCGACCAAAAGTTTCCCAATTATAGGGCTGTAATTCCTGATAGGACTGAAATTGAAACCATTGTCAACCGGGAGCAATTACTCCAGGTCTTACGACGAATTTTAATTTTTACAACACGAAATAACGGGGTTGTTTTTAATTTTGCCGATAATCGATTAATACTGGAACGAACCAGCTCGGAAAAAGGGGAAGGCCATGACGAAATGGAAATCGATTATAATGTCAATCCCATTAATGTGGCCTTTAATGGAAATTTTATCATGGATTTTCTTTCACATGTGGAAACGGACAATATTCAAATTGATATCATCGATGAGGATAGTTCCTTCATTTTTAAACCCCTGATCGATTCGGAGTCCCAGGAGGAGGATGTTAATTTTATCTATGTAGTCATGCCGTTGAACATTTAAAAACCGGATGCAGGGCTGAAAGGCTGCAGTGATGGAATAGACATTGATTATCGAAAATTTAAAACTCAGCGGCTTCAGGAATTTAAAGAAGTATGAAACATCTTTTGGCAAAAATAGAAACCTGATATTCGGATTGAATGGCGTGGGGAAAACTTCTATCCTGGAAGCCATATTCCTCCTGGGTTATGGTAAGTCCTTCTTAAATAGAAAGAAATCGGATATGGTGAACCACGATTTCGATGAATTTATCATTCGTTTAACCTGTACCACCTCCTATGGCCTGAACCGGGTATCAGCTCGTTATGATAATCGTTTTTCATTGTTTTTAAATGAAAAAAAAACCAATATTTTTGAGATCAATCACCATTTCTACCCGGTTTTTTTTTCTTCTTCCGATTATAATCTCTACATAGAGAGTATTCCTTACACCAGGAAAATGATCGATCGGTTCATATTTGGTGTGAATTCACTTTACATACGCTACATTTTGTGTTATAATAGAGCATTAAAACAGAAAAATTACTTATTGAAAACAACCGGCAACAGAGCTGAATTAACCAGCTGGAATAAGATAGTCAGTGAACTGGCAAAAAAAATTGTAGGGATAAAGATGAACTTTATTGAGAAGTTAAACATAGAAATTAAGAATATCTTTGATGCAGGCCTGACTTTTGCTTACAGACCCTCGTTTGAGATTGATAATGGTATTTCCGAAGCAGTTTTTTTTGAACGTTTGGAATCTCTTCAGACCTCGGAATTGAGGGCACAGCGATCCCTGTTGGGACCCCACCTGGATGGGATTGATCTTCGTTTAAATTCCAGGCACCTGAAATTCTATTCTTCGGGTGAGAAAAAGATACATTTATTGATGGTTTATATTTCGTTTATCGAGCTTTTTCGACGGGTCAAAGAAGAGTATCCTGTGTTTCTCCTGGATGATTTTGATACGGCCATCGATTCGAAAAATATTGATTTTTTAATGCAAAACTACCCGGATATGCAGGTTATTGCGACTTCTGTCAGTAAAAACCGTAACTTTGACCGATTACTCGAACTAAAAAAGGAGAATTGAATCGTGGAATTCAATGAAAATTTATTAAAGGAAACCGCTCCCATGAACACGGAATATACTGCCGAAAGTATAAAAGTATTGGAGGGTCTTGAAGCAGTAAGGATGAGACCGGCAATGTATATTGGTAGTACCGGTTCCATGGGGCTTCATCACCTGGTTTATGAAGTGGTGGACAATTCGATCGATGAAGCCATGGCCGGGTTCTGCCAGCACATCGATGTCATCATTCATTTTGATAATTCTATCACAGTGAGGGACGATGGCCGGGGAATACCGGTGGATATTCATAAAGATGAAGGAAAACCCGCTGCCGAGGTAGTGATGACCACATTACACGCCGGTGGTAAATTTGATCGAACCAGCTATAAAGTCTCCGGGGGACTTCATGGCGTCGGGGTCTCCGTGGTGAATGCACTCTCTTCAAAACTGGAACTGGAAATTAAAAGAGATGGAGATGTTTATTTTCAAAAGTATGAAATCGGATACCCGGTAACAAAATTTAAAAAAATTGGTAAAACCGATAAACGGGGAACCCGGATAACTTTCTGGCCTGACGAAGAAATTTTTGAATCCATTGATTACGATTACACTATTTTATCCAAACGACTTAAAGAGCTGGCGTTTTTAAATCGCGGCGTTACCATCTCCATTACCGATGAACGCAGTGACAGGCATGAAACTTTTTTTTATGAAGGTGGGATTGTTGAGTATGTCCAGTACCTCTGCGGTACGAAAGAAAAGATTCATGACCGGGACATCTATTTGGTTTCCAACACAGAGGATATTGAAATTGAAATTTCCCTTCAATATATCTCCTCTTACAATGAAATGCTGCTTTCTTTTGTAAATAATATCAATACCATTGAAGGGGGTACGCATTTAACCGGTTTTAAAGGAGCGTTAACCCGAACCATTAACTATTTTGCCCAGGTCAATAACCTGAAAAAGGATTTTAAAGGCAGTTTTTCAGGCGAAGACGTTAGGGAGGGACTGGTGGCTGTGGTTTCCGTTCGATTGATGGAACCCCAGTTTGAGGGCCAGACCAAATCCAAACTGGGGAATTCCGAAGTTAAAGGTATCGTGGAATCCTTTGTTAATGAGAAATTATTGCAGTTTTTTGAAGAGAACATTGTGATTGCCAGGGCTATTATAAATAAAACGCTTTTAGCGGCTCAAGCCAGGGAAGCATCACGAA
>CP070627.1:6213978-6219017 GCA_020355945.1 Candidatus Aminicenantota bacterium
CGCAAAAACTTTTTATTAAGGACTTTTATGTTTTTTTTTGAATTCATTTTCTGATTCTCCCTGGTTTGACCGGTGGAGGCTCCGGTTTTAGTTTCTTAAATCTCGGTGAATGAGGATCATGACAGTGTGCACAGAGGAGATAACGTTTTTGACCGTTCCAGGAACCGGTACGCCTGCCGTGAATGCCAGCTCGCCAATCCCTTAACTTGGGCCCATGACATTGACCGCACAACCAGTAAGACTCCTTGAAATCCACTAACTCACCGTCAGCCAAATGCAGCATATCACGATTTCTGGCATCATGACAGTCCAAACACCACCGACTCTTTTCTGCATGGTTAAGGACAATATCTTCATGCATCTCCAATTCCCGACGCTGCAGGTTGGTTTCCTGTTCCGCATGACATTGGGAACAGGGAAAAATGTCTTCACTGAAGGGGGGCGGCGGTACCTGGATGTCTCCCTGCTGATTACCGGCAGTACTCTTTATTTCTTCTCCCGAACCCGGGTCCCGATCCCCCGGGAAAACCGGGAGGGGAGTGAGTACAACAGTCACCACTAACATTACCCCTAAAATTAACATCATCTTCTTAATGGCAAATTTTCTCATTGGACAACCTTCCATTTATTTCAATGCCTCTTCGGTTAGTTTTTCATACAGCTCAGGATTATGAATACCTTTGCTGCCGTCCTTTTCCAAAAGCATCAGCGTATCATAACCAGGATCGCCTGGTCTAAGGTTATTTTGTTTTACTTTTTTACGCAATTGCTTCAACCATTCCAGGCTGCTGTTTTCCCACTCCGTAAACATGTCCTCATAATCCGTTTCATGGCAGTTGGAGCAAACGGTTTTCCCGGGCCGGTACAGGTTTTCATTCTCATCGCGGTGACAATCGAGACAGGCCACATCCGCGGCCATGACATTGGGTATTTTAAAGGTTGAAAAGGTGATTTGACTGTAATAAACAGCCTGCTGGGTCTGGTGGCATGATTTACAGCCTTCGGGTTTGTCAATTTGTTTGACTTCCCTATGGTGACAATTCATGCAGTCTTGTTTCCGGATAATCAATTGGCCGTGTTTTCGTTCATGGGAATGGCAGCGTTTACAGGTGAGTCCCTGTGTCTTTAAATGGATGGCATGGGAATATTTCCATCCGAAAATCGTGGTTTCCAGTTGTTCCACGCCGGCATGGCAGTTGGAACATTCCCCGGGAACCACATGAGTTTCTTGTTCGTAATGGGGCAGTTTCTGCGTTGAATTCACCGCTGTCAAGCTCTCTTTAGCAAATTGATAAGCCTTATCCAGCAGCTTATTGGCAAAGGCAATATTATGAATGGAATTCCCATGTTTAACCAGGTTATAATTAAACATAGCATCATCGAGTTTTTGCCTGGCTGAGGCATACCCCTTGTTATTTTTATTCTTTTCTATGATTTTCTCTGCAGCCGCAATAACCTTTGATACCTGGGAAATTTTGCGATCGGCCTGGTTCTTCCATTGGGAGAGGAGTCTATTGTATCCTGTTCCGTGACAGGGTACACAGGATTCGCCGCTGGCCCTGGTAATTTCTCCTTTTGCTTCAAAGTTATCGGCGGATTGATGGTAAATATGGCAGGCCTGGCAGTTCAGGCCACTTTCATACATGGCACTGGGATGGTTCGGTATGCCTTTACCACCTTTGCCGGCAAACAAGTAGAGCTGGGCATTATGGAAATCCGGGTGACAGGCATGGCAGTCAGGCTTGACCAATTCGGTCCTGGCAACGGACTTGTGTTGTACTTCGGTATGGCATTGGTCACATTCGATTTTATGGTCTGTAATATGATTCTTATGCATTAATTCTGTTTTATCGTACAGTTTGATTTTTTCTATATCGGCATGGCAGACATTGCAGCGAATCTTAGGAACGGTTCCATCGCCCACCACCATCTCACCGTGACATTTTTGACAGGCAATTTTCCTCTCCATCACCATTTTATGGTCGTATTTAACCAGGGTATCACCCTTTTCTTTGGCAATAGGGGGTTCATGGCATTTGGTGCACTCTTTTATGGCAACTTCTGTCTCCGTGTGTTTAAAATGGCAAAGAAAGCAGGTGCTTTCCGTTACTGTCATATGACTGCCTTGAACGATCTGGGAATGACAACTGGTACATCTTAATTTCTTATCCCGGCGAAGTTCTTCCAGGTGAGGTTCGTGATCGAAGATGATATTTTTTTTAAAGTCCACCCGTCCTTGCAGCAAGCGTGTTTCATGGCATCCACTGCGCATACAGCTTTCATCCGGGATTTCCGCCCAGGGCTTGCTTTTTTTATAAACCCCGGTGAAATAATCGACTAGCATAGATAATGCAGTAAATTTCCCTCTAATTTTATTTTCCAACCCCGGGGGGAAATGACAATCCGTACAAGTAACATGGTTATGCGAAGATTCCTGCCAACTGGTATAATAGGGTTTCATATTGTGGCAGGTATTACAAAACCGTGGATGAGAGGTGATTTCAAGGGTCAATATCATAATGGCCGTTATCACCACCAGGGTAATGGCAACAGCAATGACGAATCGTTTCCATCCCCTTCCCCATACCAGCCGGTGAAGTGATATAAAGTTCCGCTTAAATAGTTTTAAAATTAAAATGAATTTTCCAGGCTCACGATCTTGATGACGTTTTTCTTTCTTCTTTTTCATCATTGCTTATTATATCATTTTTATATTAAGCTGTCATATTTAAATGTACTGATAATCTCCATTTTTTTTGAATTTTAGTTCTTTGATTTACGGATAGAGGCGGCTCAGCACAAATCCGTCGATGCGTTAGCGACTTGCGGAAGCAATTTTTCAGGACAGGAAAATCGCTGGAGACGCTTCCCGGAGGCGAGTACCGCCAAAGGGAAAAAGCCAACAGGACTTGTGCGAAAGCCCCTCTCCAAAAAGCACTTTAAGATATTTTCCAGAAAAAAATGGGGGATTACCAATTGATTTGTCACTAATTTTGATTTTAGCCACAGATGAACTCAGATAAACACGGAATTAGATGCCTATCATTTGAGTAAAGGGAAATGAATCGTAAAAATACTACCTTCACCTACTCGACTTTCTACTGTTATCGAGGCAAAGTGAGCTTCGGCAATTTTCCTGGCAATGGATAAACCCAGTCCGGTTCCTGACACCGTTTGGGTCTCATCACTCCTGACCCGGTGAAACTCATCAAAAATTAAAGGTAAATCTTTCTCGGCTATACCGATGCCCGTATCGGATATTTTTGTTTCCAGACAAGAATCCCCTTCCCGGAGCGTAACAGTAACTTTACCTCCCTGACGATTGAACTTTATGGCATTATCTATTAAATTGGTAAACAGTTGCTGCAAGCTCCGGGGATCACCCTTAATCATCGGGATATTTCCATGATCGGGCTGAAGGGTAACGGCAACGTTTTTTTCCTCAGCCAGGGGCTGTAAAGATTCAATGGTTTCCTGGAGAAGGGAATCCAGGGATAGGGATTCAAAGGTTTCCACCAGCTTACCTTTTTCGATTTTAGAAAGGTCCAGCCAGTCTTTGATGAGAGTTAACAGGCTGCTGATTAATTCCCGCGCTCGTTTGAGTAACTTCTCCTGTTTCTCAGGGACTTCACCCACGATACCACCGAGAATCACTTCCAGGTTCTGCTGGACCGTGGCCAGGGGGCTGCGCAATTGGTGTGAAACCATGGTGATAAAAAACTTCCTCATGCTTTCTTTTTCTTGTTCCAGAGCCATGGATTTAAGGATTAATCGTCTTCTTTCCAGGCCTCTTTTGATGATAATGCACAGTTCATCCGGGGTAAAGGGTTTGGGTAGAAAATCATAAGCGCCTCGTTTAAACGCGTTGCTGGCTGATTCTAAGTTGGCATAACCGGTAATAACGATAGCCACGATGGTGGGATCGATTTGGTTGATTTTCTCCAACACTTCCATACCGCTTATCCCGGGCATCTTGAGGTCCACTAAAACCAGATCCGGTTTTAAGGTTTTTATTTTTTCCAGCCCTATCATTCCATTTTCAGCTGCTTCTACACGGTGCCCCTCTTTAGTCAGCACCTGGCTGCAAGAATCCCGCATGGATTCTTCGTCATCAATGACTAAAATGCTTGATGGTTCTTTCATTTTTCATCTTTTTTTTATTGGTATGGCTGCCAGACCACCGGCCCTGGTTATGAGGTTTCCTTCGCTGATACCAGTTTATCAATCTTAGCCAACAAATCATTAGGTGCAACAGGCTTTTCAATAAACTCTTCGACAGGTAGAAAATGGGGATGCCTGGGGTCCTCCTTGATAAATTTGAACCCGGTTTGCTGGGTCATCGAAGTCAGCATGATGATGGGCACATGTTTCAATTTGGGGTCCTTTTTAAATCTCCTGGAGAGAATAATTCCTTCGGCACCCTTTTGTAAAAGCACGTCAAGGATGATTAAAGCCGGTATCTCCTTATCTAATATATCCACAGCTTGCTTTGAACTGGTAGCCACCTCTGCACAATAAGGACCACTTTCCACTATGGTTTTGATTGCTTCCGCATAATCCAAATTGTCGTCTACAATCAAAATCTTCTTCTCTTTACTCATGTTACACCTCCTTTGTTAATTATTAATCATCTATTTTTTCTTCTCTTTAATTGGCAATTGAATGATAAAAGTGGTGCCTTTGCCCAGGACACTCCGAACCTTAATACTTCCTTTATGTTTTTCAATGATACCGTAACTAATCGCTAAACCAAGCCCGGTTCCATGCCCCACTTCTTTGGTGGTAAAGAATGGTTCGAATAATCTCTTTAGATTCTCCTGGCTGATGCCGCAGCCCGAATCAGTAAATTCAACTTCAACAAACCGATTATCTTCGGAGAGCCTGGTGGCAATGATGAGCTCCCCCTGTCCATCCATGGCTTCAACCGCATTGATAATAACATTCATAAAGACCTGTTGAACCTGGGTGGTATCGATCTCCACCGCTGGTAGATCAGGGTTGATGCGGGTGGTTATTTGAATGTTCTGGAATAATGTTTG
>CP070627.1:6219117-6222907 GCA_020355945.1 Candidatus Aminicenantota bacterium
GAAGCCGGGATAAAATGAATATCACCAGGCTCATGATGAATAAACCACGGCGACAAAACAGACACTATCCGCGTTCGCACTATCCGGGAAATATGACGGCCAATACGATTAAACGTTAAAGTGGGACTGGTCTCCTCTAAATCCCGAATCTCACCAAAGGGTATCAATCCTAATTTAACTAATGCCTGAAACCCATTACATATCCCCAACATTAACCCGTCTCTTTCATTTAAAAGCGCCATTACTGCATCTTTGATATGGGAGTTCCTGGAAACCGCGGCAATAAATTTTCCTGAACCATCCGGTTCATCTCCTGCGCTAAAACCACCAGGTATTACAATGATCTGGGAATTTTGGATTTTTTTCTTTAGTGCCCCCAGTGATTCATCAAGGTCTGATGGTGTTAGATTTCTAAAGACGAAAGTATCCACTATCGCACCTGCACGCTCAAACGCAGCCTGGGTCTCGTATTCACAGTTGGTCCCGGGAAAAGCCGGTATCAATACCCGCGGCCTGGCAATTTTGACTGAAGGTCGCCGGGGATTGCGGTTGCTATACGAAATAGAATAAGGTTCAGGATCGGTCTCTTTGGTACTAGTAGGAAAAATCGGTTCCAGGGGCGTTTCCCAAACCGAAAGGGCTTCATCGATATCGATCTCCGTATCCCCGAAGCGAATGACCGGTGCTTCCAACGTATGGCCTAATACCTGGTAATCTATTCCTTGAAATAAGGTTTCAATGTCCTTAGACCCACTGAGTTCCAGAAGAAAAGACCCGTAATCCGGTGTGAATAATTCGTTTGGTTCTATTGAAGCGGTTAAATGTAAGCCGATTTTATTGCCAAAAGCCATTTTAGAAACAGCCGCAGCAATACCGCCATTTCGAACCGTCTGAGCAGACAGGATTTTACCCTGTTTGATTAATTGAGAAATACAAGAGCAATTCTTTTTTAGTAAATCAAACTGCGGTAACTCAAATTCATCCCGTTCAAGTTTGATATAAATAATAACACTGTCAGGTTTCTTAAATTCCGGGGAAATCACGTGATCTACATCAACAGTATCCACGGCAAAGGCAATCAATGTAGGAGGAACATCCAGGTCCTCAAAAGAACCGGACATACTATCTTTGCCGCCAATAGAAGGGATACCCAACTCAGTAAGGGCATGGTAAGCACCTAACAATGCACTAAAAGGTTTACCCCACCGGCTCTTGTCTTTTCCTAACTTTTCAAAATATTCCTGCAAAGAAGTACGGACCGTTTGATAATTGCCACCAGTGGCCACGATTCTTGTTACTGCCTCTACTACAGCATATACTGCACCATGAAAAGGACTCCATGTGGAAATTTCCGGGTTAAAGCCATAACTCATTAATGTTGCAGTAGTGGTATCCTGCCTCCGGCGGCCAGGGGGAAAGCGCATAGAGCTTGGCGCTTGGCGCATAGCGTTAATTGTATTGTTCGCTTTGCGCCTTGCGCTTTGCGCTTTGCGCGCATCCCCCTGCAAAAGCTTTTGATTAGGGGGTGCCTGGGTTTGGTCTGAGAAGATAGGTATTTTGGCTGCCATGGCTTCTGTAGGCGTGAACTGGTATTTTCCACCAAAAGGCATCAATACCGTTCCACCACCTACCGTACTGTCAAACCGCTCAACTAACCCCCTCTGACTGCCAATATTCAAATCTTTTAGATTTTCCAACCAGGCGGTTTTGATATCCTTTGTTTTTAGAACTTTTTTCACCGCTTCCGGCAGACGGTTAAAGAAATGGTTGGTTTCATCAGGCGCAGTAACTTTAACTTCAGTTTCCTGGCGAACACCATGGGTGTTGATAAATTCCCTGGAAATATCTACCACAGCAGCATCCCGCCAGTACATTTTTAGACGGTTACCATGAGTCACATAGGCAATTTCCGTGGCCTCCAGGTTCTCTTCTTTTGCCATGGATTTGAATTTTTCAACATTTTCCGGTGAAATCACCACAGCCATTCGTTCCTGTGATTCGGAAAGCGCCAGCTCAGTGCCATCCAGACCCTCGTATTTCTTAGGGACCTTATCCAGGAAAATCTCTAATCCCCCGGCTAATTCACCAATAGCCACAGATACACCGCCAGCACCGAAATCATTGCTTCTTTTGATCAATCGACATGCACCGGGATTTCGGAACAACCGCTGGAGCTTTCGTTCTTCCGGGGGATTGCCTTTTTGTACTTCAGCACCGGCAGTATAGATGGAGTCTTCGGTATGAGTTTTTGAAGAACCGGTGGCCCCACCAATACCATCACGCCCGGTTCTTCCTCCCACTAACAGGATCACATCACCAGGCGCCGGCTCTTCACGAATCACATGTTTTCGAGAAACCGCCCCAATAACCGCCCCTACTTCCATTCGCTTGGCAATATAACCATCATGATAAAGCTCGGAAACAATACCGGTGGGTACACCGATCTGGTTGCCGTAAGAACTGTATCCGTGGGCTGCTTCTGTGGTGATTTTGCGCTGCGGGAGTTTGCCCGGCAAGGTGTCTTCGATCTTGCGGTGAGGGTTCCCGCTGCCCGTCACCCGCATGGCCTGGTACACATACGCCCGGCCTGATAACGGGTCCCGGATCGCACCCCCCAGACAGGTGGCTGCCCCTCCAAAAGGCTCAATCTCCGTAGGGTGATTATGGGTCTCATTCTTGAACATCACTAACCACTCTTCTTTTTTGCCATCTACGGTTACTTCCCGGATAATACTGCAAGCATTCACTTCACCGGAAATTTCCATATCCTCCAATTGACCTGCTTTTCTCAACTCTTTCATACTCATTTGTGCAATGTTCATCAAACAAATATCCGTATCCTGTGCTTTTTGGGGATATAGAGTTTTATAAGCGGTTAAGTATTTCTCGAAAGCCTTTTTTATAGGTAATGTAAAAGGAGAATCTTCAAATTCTACATTTTTAATCCGGGTTTCAAACGTAGTATGCCGGCAGTGGTCGGACCAATAAGTATCAAGCATTTTAATCTCAGTAATAAAGGGGTCCCGCTTTTCTTGCTCCCTGAAATACTCCTGGCAGAACTGCAAATCATCAAAACTCATAGCTAACTGACGGGATATACGAAACTCCTCCAATGCATCATCGGAAAAGTTGGTAAATCCCTTTAAAATCTCTACCTCTTCGGGGATATCAAAATCCATCAACAACTTTTCCGGTTTTGTTAAAACTGCTTCCCTTGAATCTACAGGGTTAATCAAGTAATTTTTTATTCTTGATAGTTCTCCTGGAGCAATTGTGCCTTTTAGGATAACAATCCTGGCGGCAGAGATAATAGGTCGTTTTTTTAATGTGATGATCTGGATACACTGGGCAGCAGAGTCAGCCCTCTGGTCGTATTGACCCGGCAAATATTCTATGGCAATAACGGTTTCATCTTCTCCTATAGGTATTTCTTCATCGTATACCAGGTCTACCGGTGGTTCCGAAAAGATAGTGGCACGAGCTGCCGTGTACTCCTCATCTGTTATCCCGGAAATATCATACCGGTTCAACATCCTTAATCCAGTGAGGTGTTTAATTCCCAGGTTCTCCTTTAAATCGTGAAAGAGATGTTCTGCTTCGATATCAAACGGCTTCTTTTTTTCAACATAAATTCGTTTGATTTGTTCTATTTCCATTTTTTTCCTTTTAAGAACCGCAAAAAGTTAACCACAAAATACACAAAAGATTTAACCTCGAAGTGATGCGCAGAAACGCAAACCAGCATTAATCAAAAGTTTTTGGAGGTGTCGGAACCTTTTTTCAAAAAGGT
>CP070627.1:6223007-6233800 GCA_020355945.1 Candidatus Aminicenantota bacterium
CTACAATAGAATGGATTAAGCGAGGGTATAATTTTCATACGTCTCCGGGCGAATAAAAAGGTGCCCGCCAAAAAAATCTAACCTTTAAATTTTAAATTCTCTCCTTTGAGGGATTCCAGGACAGGATATTGGGAGGGAATAGGGGCAGGTGGGAAACCTGCCCCTATGATCTTATAAAGCAGTGGATTGATTTAATAGGTAACCGAATCCGTGGTTTCGTTGTTGAGAGCCGGGTTGTAGTTCATGGTGGCGTGGGTGACATTATTCACTGTAATAGTGAAAGGACCAGGTTTTTTCTTGGCGGTGGATGATGTGAAGGTTACGGTTCCGCCGGAACCGGTGGTGTCTGAATCAGTGCCGCTGACCACGCCGCTCCAGGTCACATCAACAGTCGCATCAGGGACAACATTGCCATTGGTATCTTTAATGGTAATGATGGCGTCGGCCCAGTAGTTTGCACCTCTCTTGTAAGCAGTCATGCTGATGTCAAACACATAGATTTCAGGCGTAGTCCCGTCGCTTACCGTGACATCTTTGGTGATATAATCTGTGGCGTCTTCATTGTCGGTAACGGTTAAAGTAACGGAATAAGTACCGGAGGAAGCATAGGTGTGGACGGGGTGCTGCAGCGGAGAGGTGTTGGTGTCACCAAAATCCCAATCCCAGGAAACAATCCAGCCATCCGGGTCATCACTCAGGTCTGTAAAGGTGACCTGCAGCAGGTCAGTGACATAGGAAAAATCAGCATTGGGCGGTTGGTTGCCCCCGACAGGGCCATCAGGCGTACCAGGGGTACGAAGTTGAACCGAAGGATCGCCAAAACAGGTCCAGGTATCGGCCATGCTTTCTCCGCCAGGACCATTGATGTCGATCATCTTGAATAGTCCATTGGCAAACATCCCGCCAAAGGTTCGTTTGGGTCCGGACTCGGATACTAAGAGATCAACCATCTCATCCTGGGCGTCCATGGGGGGGTTCCATGACTGGTTGATGGTGGAACCGGCGTGGACAACAGACCCGGTGGGATTCCCATTATTGGTGGCTCGCTGCCAGGCTTCGCAGAAACAGGTATAGTTTTTGAAATTACCCACCACACAGGCCACGGAAACAATAAAAGGCAATTCGTATTCATTGACGAGGCCGTCAACGTTGGAATTGCAAAAACTCCAGCCGCAGGCCCAGCAAGTGGTACTACCATGACCGCAGTACCACAGACAACCCTGGCCGCTGTTAATTAAATTGGTCAGGTTGGAGACGCTGCCCCCGGTCTGGTGGTTCGTATGAGTGGTATAACCATAGCCGGCTAAATCAGCAAGCAGTAAGTTAACATGCTGATAATCATACTCCCCATTATGACCCGGTCCTTCGGCAGAACCCATGCCCGTGCTATGCCTGAAAAATTCGGCGGAAGAGAGTACATCCCGTTCATAATGGATGGTGCGCTCCACCTGGGTGGTGACATGGGCTGACGTTTCCGCTGAAAAACGACCCACAAAAATGTCCAGGTAATGGTCGTTGCCCACAATATAACCATAGTTGTTGTCCGAATCACCGGAAGAAGTGCTGGAAGTGGGAACTTGAGCATGGTCTCCTACCAACAATAAATAAGTTAAACCATTGGTGTTGTAATAATTGGCAACATAGGTTTTTAAAGCAGCGGAACTGCCAATCGTGGAATAGTCAACCAGGTCCACATTGTAACTGATGCTTTGTTTCCAGGTAACAAAGGGAGCCATTTCATCCATAAAATCGCTGTAACAAACGATCAGCATATTTCCAAAGGGATCGGGTAACGGTGTGTACGTTAATTCAGCTTCAGGAAAGTTGATAAAATGCCTTTGGTACAAATTCTTAAATTCACGTTGCAATTTGCCTTTGGGTTTTTTGCTTTTAAAGATGTTTTCTCCCACTCGGCCTGTGGTTGAAACTTTTACCTTGATCTTGTCATAGACCCGCAGCACCCGGGTAACCGGGTTGTACTGGAAGGGATACACGGTAATGGCCTGTCCCCTGAAGTCCCTGATGATATAAGGTTTGGCAATTTCTGCCAGGTTCCCGGGGAAAAAGGCATCAGTTCGGTATTCCGCACCATATTCATAGGGAACAGTGTCAGGATCAACGGTTCTTAATAAATTGCCTTTTGAAGGAGCAATGTCAATGCCGGTAATTTCAGTGAAAGAGGAGTTCAAAACATCGACTCTCATCTCGGCTTCATCCGGTATGATCACGGATGAGGTTAATTTTGCTACCTCCGGGGCGCCTTTTTTCAGGGTGATCCCGGTCTTGGGCGCCAACAATTTCTTTGCCTGACCTTTCGGCGTGAGAACATTTTCAAAGTCATACGTATTGACTTCGAACCGTAAAACAACTTCATCAGCCGAAGAAGAAATAAGGGTGGCCCCATTCTTCTTGGCGGCAAATGAAAATGTTACACTAAACAAAACGAGAAAAACCAACAAAAATTTGAATTTTTTCATTTGATGAACCTCCTGAGAATTTTTTTTGAATTTTGACAACATATATTTTACACAAAATCGAGTATATGTCAATACACCATTGGTTGTATTTTTGGGTGGAAAATTTTTTTAAAAAAATGTACAACTTAAGTTGTATTTTCTGAAAAAGGTTGTATTTTCCCGGGTTCTTGGCGGCTTTCTTAGTTAATTTTCATGAGTTGAAATTCATATCCATTTATTTTAAAATATGTCCATGAAAAGGAAAATGAAAAATAAACATTTAAACGCAAATTTAATAACGGTTTTGGTGTCATTTTTTTTTACAGCAGTGGTTTTTACCGGCTTATTAAGCGGAGCAGCTTTGGATAAACCCCCGGAATCGAACCGGATGAAACCCGATCATGCGCCCACACCTTTCAGTGCGGAACAGATTCGCCAGGGGTGTCCCCGGGACCGGAAAATCGTATTCCAGGTAGAAGCCTTCGGGCAGCCGGTTATTTTTCAAACCCTTACGTTTGTCAGTGTTTATGAAGAAAAAGTGGTTTTCGAGTCGGTGACCACGGGTATGGATGGGAAACAGAGGGGTGCAAAAAAAATGACCGTTGGTACATGGAAGGACCTGCAGTCGCACGCATCGTTTCCAGGAGCCCGGACTAAGATTCAATCGGAATCCTTCACCGTTCCTGCCGGTACTTTCGATTGCTGGCGCTATGAAGTGACTTTGAAAAAAGGTAACCAAACCAATGTACAGCGTTACTGGTTTGCAAAAAAACTCCCGGGTCCGCCTATTTGTTTCGAGGAAACCGCCAATGGGCGAGTTGCCTATAAAATGACCATGCTAAAAACCGGACGAGAGGAGTAAATTGCCTAAAACTTTGCCTGGTAACCAAAATCCCTTTGGTCCTTTAAAATAACTAAAAAATTAGCCACGAAGTTACACGAAGGAACACGAAGGAAAGGAGAATGGTGCCGGTAAATTATTAGCCTTATATTTTTATATTTCAAATTTTTAAAATAGAGGGTGATTTTAATAAAAAGCGTTTCGAGGAAAGGCTGCGCATGTTCCTGGTGGATAATGAACGTAATAAACAAATTACCATTAGCTTGATGGGAAAAACCTTTACCATGAAACCCTCTCAGCCTAACGGCCATTTTTACGGTGAAGTAAAAATTCCCGCGGGTGAGTTGAAAGATTCAATTACATATCAAGCCCTGGGCGTCAAAGGCAATCGTCAATTCGAAGGAATCGGCTATTTACTGGAACCTGGAGGTGTTTCCGTGGTCTCGGATATCGATGATACCATAAAAGACAGTCAAGTGTTGGATAAAAAGAAAACAGTGGAAAAGACATTTTTGGAAGAGTTTGAGGCTATTCCCGGTAATCTGTTTCATATTTTCATCAGGGATGTTACACCCGAGGTAGATAAAACCAGGCGTTTCCAGGAGGCTTTTAAAGGCATACCCCAAAACAAATGGACCATTTTCACTGACGCGGCGGTATTAAAAAATTTAAAGATCAGGTAGCATCATCTTCTCTCGCTAATGCTAATATTTTTTTGTTTTTGCTAAAGCGATTAATGGTCCTGCATCGTTCACAATGATCATATTTTTACCTATAAGATATCATCCAGGTCCGTATCCACCTCATTTTCAGGATAATCCACCACATCGATCACCGTTTCCTTTAATATCTCTAAAAATTCATCTATAGATAATCCGGCGATTTTAGAGTGGAAGGAGTGGTGAAACTTAAAACTTTGCCTGGTACCCAAAATTAACTGTTGACATTTTAAGGAATCCATTATAAAATACTATATCGGTAGGTGACGATATGGTTGCAAAAGTTGAGAAAATTCTTGAAGCGCTTGGAGAAAGCATTACATGCAAACAGGGAAACAGGGAGGTGATATGCAAAAAGTAAAAAATTTTCTCCAAATATATCGGTATATCGGGATATACAAAAATACATTGAGGTAACAGCAGTGAAAGAATGGAAGATATTTTTCCTGGTTGCAGGAATATTTTTTCTTTGTTATTTTTTCCCCCTGGACCTGGTTCCCTTTAGGGGGCCTATTTTCGAGTCACTGGCCCTGGTGCAGTGGTATGCGCGCGAGCATGTGTTGTTGTGCCTGGTTCCCGCCTTTTTTATTGCCGGAGCCATTTCCGTATTTCTCAGCCAGGAGTCGGTGATCAAATACCTGGGCCCGGAAGCCAACAAATTCCTCTCTTATGGAGTGGCTTCTGTATCCGGGACCATCCTGGCGGTATGTTCCTGCACTGTGTTGCCTCTGTTTTCAGGAATCTATAAAAGAGGAGCCGGCCTGGGACCTGCCGCGACCTTTCTTTACTCAGGCCCTGCCATCAATGTGCTGGCTATTATCCTCACCGCCAGGGTGCTGGGCTGGCAACTGGGATTGGCGCGGGCTGTTGGGGCCGTTGTTTTCAGTATTGTCGTCGGGTTCCTGATGCACGTGTTTTTTTTAAAAGAAGAAAAAGAACGACCCGCGGCAGAAGGTTTTAAAATGGTGGGAACCACGGATGAACGTCCGCTGTGGAAAAATGCCCTCTATTTTGCTGTCATGGTCTTTATCTTAGTTTTTGCCAACTGGGGAAAACCCGGTACAGGAGATGGAGATACCGGGCTGTGGCCTTTGATTTTCCGATATAAATGGTGGATTACCGGCGTCTTCCTGGTATCGCTGGCATATATGCTCCTTGGTTGGTTCCAAAAGGATGAACTTAACGATTGGGTTTCGTCTTCATGGGGATTTGCCAAACAAATCATGCCGCTTCTCTTCCTGGGAGTCCTGGCCGCCGGTATCCTGCTGGGCCGTCCGGGAAATGAGGGTTTAATTCCTTCATCGGCAATTGAGAGCCTGGTGGGCGGCAATTCCATATTTGCCAACTTCTTTGCTTCTATAGTAGGGGCCTTCATGTACTTTGCCACACTTACGGAAGTCCCGATACTGGAAGGACTGATCGGAGCCGGAATGGGTAAAGGTCCTGCCCTGGCCCTGCTGCTGGCCGGACCAGCCTTGAGCCTTCCCAACATGCTGGTCATCCGTGGTGTTTTAGGTACAAAAAAGACCATGGTATTTGTTAGTCTTGTGGTCATGATGGCAACAATCACCGGGATTATTTATGGAGCACTGTTTTAAGGAATTCCACGAATCGTAAAGCGATATAAGATGAGTAAGAAGGAGGTTACGATGAAAAAGATACAAATTTTAGGGACCGGGTGTGCCAAATGCAAAAAAATCGCAGAGCTTGCCGAAAAGGCAGCCAATGAGCTGGAAATTCAATACGAGCTGGAGAAGGTGACCGATCTCAACGACATCATGAATTTCGGTGTCATGGTCACCCCGGCCCTTGTAGTGGACGGCGAAGTGAAAATCGCCGGAAAAGTCCCGAAAATAGATAACATCAAAAGGATGTTGTTATAAGAACACTAAATTAAAAGGAGGATACGATGCCCGATAAAAAGAATAACTGTGCCTGTGGAGGCAGTGTCACACTCATTTTTCCCTGTTCCGGGGCTGCCGACGTGGGTGAGATTTCGGACCGGGCTGCCCGGAATCTATCAGTCCAGGGCCATGGCAAGATGTTTTGCCTGGCCGGAATTGGCGGGAATATCAGTGGAATGATTGATTCAGCCAGAGGTGCTGACCGGGTATTGGTCATTGACGGATGCGGGTTGGACTGTGCAAAAAAAACCATGGAAGAAAGAGGAATCGAGAATTTTCTCCATTTCCGGGTGACCGATCTGGGCATGGAAAAGTCAAAATCCCCAACCACACCAGAACGTATTGAATCAGTGGCTCAAAAGGGTAAAGAACTGCTTCTCAATTAACAGGATAACAAAAAGTGGAGGGGTCCACACCCTATAGGCGTCGTTCATGACCTTTAAAATGTACCAACCGGAAAAATGTTGTTTTTTTTGCGCGTTTTTACAGAATATTAATACAAAATAAAAAATAAAAGACTGGAGGCAACCATGATGATTCAAGTATTGGGGCCGGGATGTCCCAAATGCAAAAAAATGGAGGAAATCGCACGCCAAGCGGCCAGCGAACTGACGAATGTTTATCTCGTGGAAAAAGTAACCGATATCCGGAAGATCACCGGTTTCGGAGTGGCCACCACTCCGGCGCTGGTTGTAAACGGATATGTCAAAGTCACCGGGAGAGTACCCTCCCCGGAAGAGATGAAAAAGATACTTTCTGCTTCATTGTAAATTGTAAAGAGGCAATTAAACGAGGAGTGCAAAAGATGATGAAAAAAATCGTTTTTCTATTGGTTATTGGCTTGTTGGCTGTGGGCCTGCAAGGGGCATGCGCTAATGATGAAAATCAAAAGGATAGTAAAACAGCAAAACAGGAAGAGAACAAGACCGCCAGCATAAAGGTTACATTTATCGAACTGGGGTCGGTAAGGTGCATCCCTTGCAAGAAGATGCAGCCCATCATGGAAGAGATCAAAAAAGAGTATAAAGGCCAGGTCAAGGTGGTTTTTTATGACGTCTGGACACCCGAAGGCAGGCCTTATGCTTATCGGTATAGGATTCGTCTCATCCCTACCCAGGTATTCCTGGACAAGGACGGGAATGAATATTTCCGTCACGAAGGTTTTTTCCCCAAAGAGGAGTTGGTGAAGGTACTGAAGCAGAAAGGAGTTAAATGATGCATGAATCTTTGTTTACCTGGTTAACGAACCTTGTGCAATCTACATTCCTGCTTGCCCTGTTGGGGGCATTCCTCTGGGGTGTTCTCAGCATCCTGTTAAGTCCATGCCACCTGACCAGCATTCCCCTGGTAGTGGGTTACATCAGTCATCAAGGTGTGAAAACCTTCAGGAAGGCATTCTGGACTTCTTTTGCCTTTTCTTTTGGCATCCTTATAACCATTGGCCTGATCGGCCTGGTGACCGCTCTCCTGGGCCGCATGATGGGCGATATCGGGAAGTGGGGCAATTACCTGGTGGCAGCGGTTTTTTTCATTGTGGGATTGGTTTTGCTTGAAATCATACGCTTTGATTTTCCCGGAATCGGCCAGTTGAAATTCAAAAAAAGAGGAGTCTGGGCTGCACTGGTCCTGGGATTAATTTTCGGGATTGCCCTGGGCCCCTGCACATTTGCCTATATGGCACCTGTACTGGCAATTACCCTTTTTTCACCCTCTTCCAGCTTTATTAAGGATTTCTTATTACTTGCCCTGTATGGTATCGGGCACTGCCTGGTGATTGTCATGGCAGGCACCTTTACGGAAGTTATCCAAAAATATTTGAATTGGAATGAGAAATCAAAAGGCACACTGATCGTTAAACGGATTTGCGGTATCCTGGTTATTATTGCCGGGATTTATATGTTAACAATGTAACACAAAGGGGGTGGCACCCCCACCCTATTATTGCTGCAGGAATACGCAAATGCCGGAGGAAAAATAGTGGAATGAAAACAAGGTTTTGCAAGATAGTAATACAAAAAAAGGCTTTTTATAACAGGAGGTATGCTTATGAACGAAAAACAAATCGAGAGAAAGCTTAATGTGTTTGAAAAATACCTTTCGCTGTGGGTTATATTATGTATTGCAGCAGGAATCATCATTGGGAAAATTGCTCCAAAAACGGCAAAATTCCTGGACGGGATGGCGATTTATGTTAATCAATCTCCGGTCGTATCCATTCCCATTGCCATCTGCCTGTTTTTTATGATGTATCCCATCATGGTGAAAATTGACTTTTCCAATGTGATAAAGTCCGGGAAGACACCAAAACCCATTGGTTTAACTCTTTTCGCCAATTGGGCCATCAAGCCTTTTACCATGTATTTTATTGCCATCTTTTTCCTGGGTTTTCTTTTTAAAACCTTTATCGGGGTGGATGCCACCGACCTGGTTAAACTTCCGCCCGGGGCTGACTGGGCTGTGGGCAGCATTCATGGGGCGGGAAAAGTGGTACTGCACGAAGGACTAAAAATGCTGGAAATCCCGTTATGGAGAAGTTATTTAGCTGGTTGTATCCTCCTGGGGATTGCCCCCTGTACGGCAATGGTCCTGGTCTGGGGATACCTGGCCAGGGGAAACGATGCCCATACACTGGTGATGGTGGCAATCAACTCCCTGACCATGTTGGTTTTATATGGACCATTGGGAGGGTTTTTACTCGGGGTTGGGCGTTTACCTATTCCCTGGCAGGCATTATTACTCTCTATCAGTATATACGTTGCCTTACCCTTGATTGCCGGTTTTTTTTCCAGGAAATTCATCATAAAAGCAAAAGGAGAAAAATGGTTCAATGACAAATTTCTTCACCTGTTGACCCCGGTTTCAATTGTGGCCCTGCTGTTCACATTGGTCCTGCTGTTTTCCTTCAAAGGTGACATTATACTCACGCAGCCGCTGACCATCCTCTGGATTGCCATCCCGCTCTTTATCCAAACCAATTTGATCTTCTGGATAACTTATGGTCTGGCACGGGTGTTAAAGTTGAAATATGTGGATGCTGCTCCGTCAGCCATGATAGGGGCCAGCAACCATTTTGAGGTTGCTATTGCCACGGCCACATTAATATTCGGTTTATCTTCCGGTGCAGCCCTGGCAACGGTGGTGGGTGTATTAATCGAGGTTCCGGTAATGCTTATGCTGGTAAAAATCTGTCTAAAGACAAACCACTGGTTTAAACGCACATGAAAGGAAGGTATAAACGTTAATAAAAAATTTTTTTATTTCCCACCCTTTTGTTGACAAAATTGAAACAATAATACATATTATTAATGTTATATTCTAATATAACAATACTAAAACATTAAAACAGATAACTATTGTAATGGAGGTAAAAAATGGTAACAAAAGCAAATCCCAATGTGGTCCCGTTGTGTGACATTTTATTGGTGCTGTTGATCATCTTTATGGTGATCAGTCCAATGGCCCAGGCCGGCGTAGACGTCAGGCTTCCCGATCGCACCGGTCTTAAAGGTAAGCCGGTTTTCCTGGCCATTGAGAAGGAAGGTTTGATCACTGTTAATAAGGAAAAATTCACTGACCTGGTACTGTTGGAAAAGTGGCTAACCGACCTTTATCGACCTCGAACCGACAGCACAATATTTGTGCAGTCCCATAAAGATGTTCGCTACAAATATGTGGTAAAAATTATTGATGTGATCAAGAGCGCGGGTGTGGATAAAGTGTGTATGGTTCCCCAAAACAAGGAGTAAAAGTTAAGCCGCCGCAGTTGAGAGGAAATGAGGCACCCTATTAGGAGGGCGCTTTCTAGCAAAGGTAACAGGTGCAGGTTAGAGGTGCAGTTTGTCATGATGCCTCAGGCCTCACCCGGAGATGGATGAAAATAAGAAACCACAGATTACCCAGATTACACAGATTTTTTTCCTTCGTGTCCCTTTATGCTTCACTGTAACTTCGTGGCTAATTTTTTAAGGTATTTTCATGGTGGGCTAACTATTTTATCGTTATTGATTCACATTTTTTCAGGAAGTCAGGGTCCACATCAGCACCATGCCCGGGTGTATCCGGTAGTTGGATATCGCCAATGTTGTAAATGGCCCCACCAATAACCGGGTCTTCTGCAAGCATTAAATGACTATCGAGGTCGGCGAACCGGATATTGGGGCGAGCAGAAACCAGGTGGGCGGCTGCGGTTAGTCCTAAGCGACTCTCTGCCATACAGCCTACCATACAGGGAATCCCGGCACTTTCAGCCACCGCATTGATCTTTAGAGCGGTGTGGATACCCCCGGATTTGGCTAACTTGATGTTAAAATAATCACAGCAGCCCATAGAAGCCAGCTTAAACGCATCATGGTGATCGCACAGGGACTCATCCGCCATGATGGCAATAGAGGTTTTTTCCCTGATACGCCGCATATTTTCATAATCCCAATAAGCAACGGGTTGTTCGCAGTACTGGATGCCAAACGGCTCCAGGGCTCTTAAAGTGGTGACTGCCGTATTATAATCCCAACCCTGGTTGGCATCAATGCGAATAGGTAGATCATCACCAATGGCTTTCCTTATCTGTTTAATCCGCTGGATATCTTGATCTTTGCCGGTGCCCAATTTGACTTTGACTGCTTTGAATCCCTGTTTTTTGTAATTTGCGGCTTTCTTTGCCATATGAAGGGGTTTATCAATACCAATGGAAAGATCGGTCCAGAAACTCCGCTTTCCTCCACCTAAAACAGCGTATAACGGGAGCTGGGCTGCTTTACCTACCAGGTCATATAAGACCATATCAAAGGCACTGCGCAGGGCGCTGTTTTGCACTAAAAAACGGTTGATCTCTTCCATCCGCTCTTCAATATTTAACGGGTCCTTATTCAACCAA
>CP070627.1:6233900-6236323 GCA_020355945.1 Candidatus Aminicenantota bacterium
CTGCTGCGGGGTTCCGGTTTCCAGGTGCACGATTTAGGCACCGGGGTCCCGGCAGATAAAATCGTCACCGCTGTAGAAGAAACCAATGCCCAATATGTGGGACTCTCTGCGCTGCTGACCACTACTATGGCGCATATGCCGGAAATCATCGAAAAATTGAAAGAAAAGGGGTTAAGAGACCAGGTCAAGGTCTTTATCGGTGGTGCTCCCCTTTCTGCGGAATTCGCAGAAAAAATAGGGGCCGACTTTTACTGTGAAGATGCTTTCGAGGCCCTCGAAAAACTGAAACAGACCTGAATATAAAATTGAACCATGACTGATAAAAAGAAAAACAACGACCCATACTCCCAGGCGGTGGCCAGCGGTAAATATGTTCGCGAAACCAGGCTCCAGGGGAAATACGACAATGTTCGTGTTTATTGGGAAGACGAAGTCACCCGCTTTTTCATGCGTCCCTATATCGAAGCCCTTCTAGAGCGCAGGCTAAAACAAAACAAAGGAATCCGCATACTGGACCTCGGCTGCGGCAGTGGAGACGGGTACGAATTATTAATGAAAATGAATCAAAGCAATCCCGGGCTAAGGAAAAACCAGGTCTACCTTATCCCGGAAAATAACCTGGAACAGTACAAAGGCATCGAGATCAACCAGGACCTTCTCAACCAGAATGTACAGCGATGGGGGAAAAATCCCGGTATGGAATTCCAGTGGGGTGATTTTTCAACCGGTCTGCCAGTCAAAAAAGAAGAACCCCCCTATGACATCTACTTAACCTCATATGGGGCCATGTCTCATCTTAACGAGGATCAAACCGTTAAGCTCTTTTCCGACATTGTCAACCATGCCGAAGACGGTGCTGTCCTGGTGGGTGATTGGCTGGGCAGGTATTCCTATGAATGGCAGCAGTTATGGGATAATGACACCCACAGCGAACAATGGATGGATTACTATATTTCTTACATTTACCCTCCCCACCAGCGTGATAAATCCAGGTTAACTCCCCTCAAATTGAGGCTGCTGTGCCGTGAAGAAATCTTAAAAATGATCGAAAGGGTGGAAAAGACCACCGGGGTTAATCTTGAAACAAAGTATATCGGCGATCGTTCGATTTTTGTGGGCCGGCACATGGATACCCAGGACTACAATCCTCACCTGAAACCGCTTCGTAAAGCAGTGAATTCTCTATTGGAGAGAAATGTACGAACCGACCCGGACCGGCTTCTCATCGATTATGTCCCCCATCCTGGCATCAGGTTCCCCGACCCTTTTTTTCAACAATTCCAGTCCTGCTGGAATTTTTTAATTCGATACACCATGGCACTCTGCCAGGAGCAAGAGGGCAGAAGACCTGGTGCGGATGCTCCCCGGGTCCTGTTAAAAATGCTGGATCATATGAAACAGGTCATACAGGGAATTGGGCATTTCAATATGGAGGATGCCAGGGCCAATGTGGTGGAACCCCAACTGGCCTATGCCCTGCGGGAGTTAGAGATGTCTTTGCAGCAGGGAGCGGGAAACGGCCACGGCACCGTGGGTATATTCGTTGTAAATAAATGAGGAGAAAAACATGGCACAAGCGAGAGGTTTAAGGGATATCGCAACACTGCGAAAAAGCACACCCACCGGCAGTGAAAAGATTCTATCAAGGATCATGCTGTTCCTTGAAGATATCGTCAAGGTTACTCTTTTCCGCTGTCAGCGCTGCGGTGAGTGTTTACTCAGTCATACTGGTTTTGTATGTTCCCAGCGCTGTCCCAAGCGGCTGCGCAACGGCCCCTGCGGTGGTACCGGGAAAAACGGCACCTGTGAAGTATATCCTGAAAGAAAATGCATCTGGTACCGGATTTACCAGCGGGCTCGTTTACTGGGCAGGCTTTCTCTATTGCAGCGCATCGAGAAAATCCACAACTGGGAATTGGAAAAGACATCGGCATGGTTGAATGTCTTCAAGAAGCGAATCGAACCACCGATATTTTTTATCCGCAGAGAAGAGCAAAATGACACTAAAAGAAAAAATTGAAGCCGGTGAATTTGTTTTTACGGCAGAGTTGGGTCCGCCCCGCAGCAGCAGTGGGAAAGCCATCCGTAAAAAATGCCCCCATTTTCAAGACGTGGATGCCGTGAATATTACGGATAACCAGACAGCCGTGGTACGGCTCTCCAGTATTGCATCGGCAAAGATTTGTCTTGAAGAAGGGGTCGAACCTGTAGTACAGATGACCTGCCGGGACCGCAACCGACTGGCACTGCAAAGTGATTTGTTAGGGATGGCTGCTTTAGGCATAGAAAATGTACTCTGCTTAAGTGGAGATTATCAACATTTTGGAGACCAGCCCGAAGCCAAACCGGTCTTTGATCTTGATTCGGTACAGTTGATTGCAGCGGCCCGGCGCTTGAGAGAGGGTTTTTTTCTTTCCGGGGAG
>CP070627.1:6236423-6246811 GCA_020355945.1 Candidatus Aminicenantota bacterium
GTCCAAACGTCAACACGTCCAAACGTCAACACGTCCAAACGTCAACACGTCCAAACGTCCCCGCTTTCCCACGTCAATACATCAACACGTCAACATGTCCAAACGTCAACACGTCCGGACGTCCCCACGTCAACGATCGGGAAAGAAATCCTTCCTCATCATCTCGGTGTCATTCCGGTGTCTTTTCTGTGTCTTTTTAATCCTGGTAAAGGGTAGATTTGATGATGTTTTTGACTGTCTTTTTGGTGTCATTTCTGTGTCATTTCTGTGTCTTTTTGATTCTGGTAAAGGGTATAGTTGATGATGGTTTTGACTGTCTTTTTGGTGTCATTTTATGATAACCACAATGAGGACCACAATGAAAGCCACAATGAAAGCCACACGCGGATTAATCGTAAATCTTGTTAATTACGGCTTTTATCAAGACCCGGAAAATTACGAAAGCCACAACGAAAGCCACAACGAAAAATGCAGTGAAAGCCACAAGAAAGCCACAGACCACTCCCCTGGTTGTTTTTTGATCAGTCTTTTCCCCTTATCAAAATCATGTATATATAATGTATATCTATTTTTTTATCTTTAAGAGGTTCAAAGGCGGATATGGAGATGGTTACGAGTTTTTTCCTTTTATTAAAATCATGTATATACAATGTATATCTATTTTTTTAAAGAGAGGCCGGAGAGCGAGGGATGCTCTCCGGCGGTCGAATGACCGGGCAGATTTGAAGTCTGTCCCTCAGAGGTTCAACGAAAAAAAGAAGTCCATTTATTCTTTTTTATAGTAGTCACAACTACAAAAGAAACTTAGTACTACTTAGTACTAAGGTCTACTAAGTTCTACTAAGTTGTTGTCCTCCGGGTGAAATTCTGGCATCTGGTCACTGGTCATCTGTTCACTTGTTTGGAATATTGCCTCATTAATTGTAAGATTTTTAGGTTATATTTTAACGTATGGCCCCTAAATGTAATTTTTTGATGACCGCTATCATTTTTTTCATTGGCTTTAGAGGTTTTCATATAGGGTCTTTTGGCATGACCCCTATCCGTAATTAAAAAAAGGCGAACTAGTGGCGAACAAAGTTGATGTATAACTGTGTTATTAGTGGTTTTAAACAGTTTTTTTTCATTTTCCATTATAGGGGACATTGCAATTTTAAAAAAAGTGTGTTAAAATGGCGTATAATCGGTGTTTAAGTGATGATAAACATGTATTTATGTCAAAAAAAAATCTCAAATCTAGGATGTAATTTTTCAACATTTTTTCAACATTTTTTCAAGTTTTTCAACTTCCGTATACGCAGTTATATAGGCATTATAGGGCCTTTTCATATAGATTTGATGCGTATTTTCTCTCAAAAAATACCTCGATATCAAATCTCTACCCCCCCTTTACGTATTGAGCACCAGGTACTGAGCGCTTTACGGTACTCCCCTCTCGAGAGGGGGGGCTCCTTCATCGTATAGATGGAGGAGGCGGGGTGTGTCTGCTTCGGCAGCAAAATGACTTTTCTAAGCAAATTTAGCCTTATCCTGGTGGCATTCGTGCCAGGCAAAATTTTACGTGGCTAAAATTAGAAAAACTTGAACCAAAAAATAATTCGTTGTATAATCTGGTAGAAAATACAGGTGCAATTTAGCAGTTGAAAGGATATGCGATGATAAGAAGAAAAACAAAATGTTTAATGGTGTTGTTCCTGGTTTTAACTACCTGGTGTTATGGGTATATCGACCCTGGTACGGGCAGCTATCTCATACAAATTATTATTGCGGTCATTGCCGGGGCTGCTCTTGGGGTTAAGCTTTCCTGGAAGAAGATCAAAAGATTTTTCGCTAACCTCCTGTCAAAAGATAACACCAATAATACAAGCTCAAAATGACCGGTGATATTATAAATCCTGGCTCCTTTCGTGATACGGATGGTTTTCTTTTTTCTCGGGAAGGGGTGCTGTATCGACAGGTCAATACCTCTGCCAGGGAGGATTACCAACATTTAATGAATTCGGGGTTGTATCAAAAGCTGGTAGACCTTGGGCTGCTCATTCCTCATCAAGAGGTAGACCTCCCCTATGCTCTGCCGGAAAAGGGGTATAAAATACTTCAACCCAGGTTCATTCCTTTTATTTCATATCCTTACGAATGGTGTTTCAGTCAATTGAAAGATGCGGCATTAACCACACTGGCCCTGCAAAAAATCGCGTTCCAGTATGGAATGACATTAAAAGACAGCAGCGCCTATAATATCCAGTTCCTGGAGGGGAAACCTGTGCTGGTGGATACCCTTTCCTTTGAAAAATATAGGGAAGGCGAGCCCTGGGTGGCTTACCGGCAATTTTGTCAACATTTCCTGGCGCCCCTGGCGTTGATGAGCCTTAAAGATATTCGCTTAGGCCAATTACTGCGAGTTTACATTGATGGTATTCCCCTGGACCTGGCTGCTTTACTTTTACCTCTTTCTGCTCGATTTAATCTATCCCTCAGCATGCATATTTATCTTCACAGCAAGACCCAGAAACGCTGGGAACATAAAACTCTTCCCCAAAAGCCACATAAATTCAGTCGG
Source organism: Candidatus Aminicenantota bacterium (assembly GCA_020355945.1). The sequence continues at coordinate 6,238,984 of CP070627.1, forward strand.
TTGGGTTTCCTGGGTATTATTGACAGCCTGGAAAGCGCGGTAAAAAAATTAAAGTGGGTACCCGGAGGTACTCAATGGGATGATTATTACCAGGATGCCAATTATTCACCTGCAGCAATGAACCATAAAAAAGTCATTCTTTCGGAGTGGGTTGAACAGGTAAACCCGGCAGTGGTTTGGGACCTGGGGGCAAACATCGGTCGATTCAGTCGAATTGCTGCGGACAAAGGCATATTAACCATATCTTTTGATATGGACCCGGCAGCAGTGGAAAAAAATTACCTCCAGGCAAAAGAAAAGGGGGAATCCCGTATTTTACCCTTGTTATTGGACCTTACCAATCCCAGCCCCGGTATAGGGTGGGAGAACCTTGAGCGTTCTTCTTTTATGGAGCGTGGGCCTGTGGACTTGATTTTATCCCTGGCCTTAATTCATCATCTGGCCATTTCGAATAATGTCCCTTTAGGAAAGCTGGCTTCTTTTTTCAGTCGGTTGTGCTGTTGGTTGGTAATGGAATTTGTACCCAAAAGTGATTCCCAGGTGCAGCGGCTTTTGGCGACCCGCGAAGATATATTTCAAAATTATACCCAGGAGGCATTTGAAACAGGATTCAGCCGATATTTTTCCATCCAGGCTTCTGCAAAGATTAAAGATTCGGAACGAACCCTTTACCTGTTAAAACGAATAGGAGGCTGTTCGGGAAAGTGGACCACAGATGAACGCTGATAAACATGACAACCATGATGAAACCCCCTTTAATAAAAAGTTTTTGCGGGGTGCAGGGGCAGTTTTTTCAAAAAGCGCCCCTGCCCGCCGGAGGCAAAAAAAGAGGTGAAGTATGTCAATAAAGATCGGAACATGTAGTTGGAAATATGATTCCTGGCGGGGAATTGTTTATCCTGACCAGGGTAAATTCAATCACCTGGAAGAGTATGCCAGGCATTTTCCTTCTGTTGAAGTGGATCAATGGTTTTGGTCATTGTTTGGGGTCGATAAGATCAAGTTACCGGATTCCAAAATTGTAGATGAGTATTTAAAGGCGGTACCCGGGGATTTTGTCTTTACCATCAAAATTCCTAACAGCATTACCTTGACTCATTTTTACACCCATGGAAAGCCCAGGGGCACTCCACTTGAACCCAATCCCCATTTTTTTTCAATTGACTTGTTCAGTGAATTTCTGAAGCGGATCGAACCGTTAAAGGGCCGGGTCGGTGTATTGATGTTCCAGTTTGAGTACTTAAACCGCCAGAAGATGGCATCGCAAAGGGAATTTTTGCAAAAGTTCGGAGAATTTATTAACCGGTGTCCCAGGGAATATGATTACGCGGTGGAAACCCGGAATCCCAATTATCTCAATGAAGGGTATTTTGAATTTCTTAACCGTCATGATCTTTATCATATCTTTGTGCAGGGGTATTACATGCCCCACATTACGGAAGTTTATAAAAAGTACAGGGATTTTATCCGAAAATTGGCAGTTATCCGGCTGATGGGACCGGACAGGAAAGCCATTGAGAAAAAGAGCGGTAACAAATGGGGGGCAATTGTAGACCCTAAAGATGATGATTTGCCTGACATAGTGGCGATTATTAAAGAATTAGAGGAACGGAAGATAGATGTTTATCTCAACGTCAACAATCATTATGAAGGGTCGGCGCCGTTGACCATCAAAAAGATTCAAGAAATGTTGCAGGACCAATAAAAAAAACGAAGGTTAAACTAGAGACGAATTGAATGCGTCTCATGAAAAGAACAAAAATGAAAGGAGAATGAAAAGTGGCAGAATATAAGTCCTTATGGGGTATTCTGGCTCTCATAGATGTGGTGAATTTTACGAGCCAGGCAAATAAACTGGGGGATGTTTACACAGCCAAATATGTGAAGTATTTTCAGGATAAAATAAAGGCAATTACAGAAAAACAGGATTTTCAAGTCATAAAATCTATTGGGGATGCAGTACTACTATTTGGCGAAGGTCTCAATGGCGTACTTGAAATTATGCTGGATCTTTTTTACAGAGACAAACCAGAAAATAAATACGGTTTTATTTCTAAATTCCGCATGGTAGCTCACAGTGGTTCTTTCCAATTTCAACTGGAAAACGATACGCCAGTCGATCTTGTGAGTGCCGAAGGGATTAAGGTTTTTCGCATGGAGAAACATGCACACTCCTGGGAACTGGTGGTAACCTACCCCCTCTATCAAGCCCTCAAATCCCTACTAACCCAAAAACGTATCGAAGCCAGCCGATTGGTTTTGAACGAACCCCTTAAAGGATTCGACAACGAAGAGTGGTTCCCGCCTTTTTATAAATTATGGATCGTCCAGGGACAGACAGGGGTATCAAATCTCCTGGAACGGAAAATGAATGAACTAGAACAGGATGTGCAAACCATCCCGGTGTTTGGTAACATTTACCCTCCTGTATCCATGGATAAGAGTTTTATAAATCTCTCCATGGTTTGTGGTGACGAACTCTATCCATACGTTGATGTAGAATGCCCTTCAGAGGAAGGGGAAAGAATAGATAAAGAATATGAGCAAATAAAGAAAGATCAACGGTACACAAAAGGTATAAAAGGTGAATTGTCTCTTTATGGACATAAATTGAGACAAATATACAGATACCGTCTACAAGAGATCGATGTGCCCAAATTGTATAAAAAATACCGAAAAGGCGTTATTTTCGGATTGCCCGGTGCAGGTAAGACCACCATCCTGCGTCACCTGGCCTACAAAGAATTTAAAGCCAATGAAAGAAAGGAAAATAGAGAAAAACAGGTGGTGATGTTTGTTCCATGCCGGGATATCCCCTTTTATGACAACTGGTACAAAAAGCTATACAATACAGCACCCACAGAACCGAATTGGGAAACAGCATTGGATTTCATGACATGGGTATTCCTGTTTGGAGCAATAGAGCATGACGAGTTAACTCCAGACCAGTGGGTAGAATTTCAAAATGCCGGGAAAAAGGTGAAACAGGCATTTAAAGAAAACAGTTTAACCCTATTGGTGGATGCACTGGATGAGGCACCTGATAGCAGTTCAAAAGAGCGGATCCGGGAATTATTTTTGAGACTTTCCTCTGAAAGAAACCGTGTCTTTCTAACTTCACGTCCGTCAGAAAACATACACTTATCACGTTATTTGTTTCATGTTAAAATACCGGTTTTCAATGTGCAGCCCCTCACTATGGACCAGGTACGGGCCGTTGCTCGTAATTTAATGAATGAGAATTCTACTATATATAAAAGATTCGACCATACCATCTGGCAGGAAGAAATGGTGGTAAAAATGGCTGCTACTCCTATCACTGCTTTGCTGGTGACTGCCTATTTCCAGGCTTATGAAAAATTTGACCTTCGTTTTCCTATGTATGATCTGCTGCTGAAATTTATCCTTTTAAAAGTTTGGGAACACATCAAAACCAATACATTCCAATATAAGAACCTGGAATTATTCTTCAAAGAAATCAAAAAATCTGACTTTTTTAAGAGGCACAGGGAAACACGAATTTTGTATGATGCCCTGGCATCAATATGCTTTCACCTCTTCTATGACAGTGTTCATGGGAAGGTGCAGAGGTCTGTGAATGAGGAGACACTCATCCTCTACTTTACCCGGTTCATCGAAAAGAATCTGTATTATTATGAGGCTGAGGCTGTTACAACTCAGGCGAATCAGTGGTTCGAACAATTCCACAAAGACCATTTGCTGCTGCAAGTAGGAACCAGGGAATATGTCTTTGTTCATTCAACGGTAATGGAGTTCCTGGCGGCTTATCACCTGGTACAACAAACTGGAAATAATCGAAATAGACTCTTCAATTTGGTCAAACTATGCCTCAAAAATGAGAATTACCTGGAATTAGAAACCATATCCATTGCAGCCGGAAGTCACTTGCAAAAGGGATTTGACATCCTGGCTACCTTACCCAAGCTGTCCACAGAGATAACATATTCGCAAGAACGCATCTATGAACAGGGATTCAAATGCCTGGCTGAAGTGGAATGGCTGCTGTTGAAAATATTGCAAGAGATCCGAATCGAGAGTCTAAAGGCCGATTATGAAAAAATTGTGCATGAAAACCGCGAAACTGTACACTGGCTCTATACTTATTTAAAAGACCTGGTGATCACGGGAGATAAAGAACACCTCAAAGAAGCCAATCAACGATTTGAGCATCAGCTAAAACTCAGTCAGCCAACCTTTCTAGAAGAGTACATCGATTACGATGCCTTTGATGTCGGGGATACGGAGTTAGTAAAACTGAGGAAAGAGTTGTTAGCAAAATTGGTACAAAGGGAACCCCTTGAAAGGTGGCTGAATATGCATAAAGCAGTCGAGGAAAAACCGCAGTTAAAAGTGCCTTTATTGAAAAACGTATTGCAGCTTGATTCGCCTGGATACCACCCGGAAGATAAAAATTTTAATTACTACAAAAAAATAATTGGGAAAGAATTAGCCGGATTTTTTGGAAGCCCCAATCTCAGGCATACCGCGCCTGTATGGGGCTGCGCCTTTTCACCCGATGGGAAAACCATAATATCAGCATCCGAAGATAAAACAATAAAACTATGGGATGTTCAGAGTGGAAAAGAGATTAAGACATTCATCGGACATAAGGGAAGAGTTTGGGACTGTACCTTTTCACCTGAAGGAAAATTCATCTTATCCGCTGCCGAAGATAATACCTTAAAACTGTGGGGAGTTCGGAGTGAAAAAGAAATTAAGACATTTAACGGGCATAAAGCTCCTGTGTGGAGTTGTGCTTTTTCACCTAACGGAAAGACCATACTATCCGCATCTTCAGATTACACACTAAAGCTGTGGGATGCTCAAAGCGGAAAGGAAATCAAGACATTCACCGGCCATAAAGGAAGAGTCTGGGACTGTACTTTTTCACCGGATGTAAAATTCATCTTATCCGCATCTTCGGATTACACCTTAAAGTTATGGGATGCTCAAAGCGGAAAGGAAATCAGGGCATTTAACGGACATAAAGGTTCTGTATGGGGCTGCGCCTTTTCACCCGACGGAAAAACCCTAATATCCGCATCTGAAGATCACACATTAAAGCTGTGGGATACCAAAAGTGGAAACGAGATAAGGACATTCACCGGGCATAAAGATTCTGTATTGGGCTGCGCCTTTTCGCATGACGGGAAATCCATACTATCCGCATCATATGATCAAACATTAAAGCTGTGGGATGCTCAAAGCGGAAAGGAAATCAAGACATTCATAGGACATGAGAAAAGAGTTTTGGGATACGCTTTCTCACCTGACGGAAAATCCCTATTGTCCGGATCATATGATCACACTTTAAAGCTGTGGGATGTGGCCAGTGGTAAGGACATAAGGGCATTTACCGGACATAACGACTGGGTTAGAAGCTGTGCCATTTCACCCAATGGAAAAACGATACTTTCCGCATCTTCAGATCACACATTAAAGTTGTGGGATACTCAAAACGGTAAAGAAATAAGAGTATTTACCGGGCATAGGGCGCCTGTCTGGGGATGTGCTTTTTCATCCAAAGGAAAAGTAATCATCTCTGCATCTGAGGATAAAACATTAAAACTGTGGGATGAACAAAGTGGAAAGGAAATCAGATCATTCACCGGGCATGAGGATTCTGTCTGGGACTGCTCCTTTTCACCTGATGGAAAAACCCTCGTTTCCGCATCTTCAGATCACACCTTAAAGATTTGGGATGTTCAAAGTGGGAAGGAAATCAGAGCACTCACCGGGCATAAGGGTTCTGTCTGGACCTGTGCTTTTTCATCTGATGGCAATACCATCTTGTCTTCATCATCAGATCACACCTTGAAGTTGTGGGATGCACAAAGCGGGAAGGAAATAATGTCATTAACCGGACATGAGGATTGGGTTAGAAGATGTGCCTTTTCTCCCGATGGAAAGACAATCATATCCGCATCATCAGATAACACATTAAAGCTGTGGAATGCGCAAAGTGGGAAGGAAATCAGGGCTTTCATCGGGCATAAAGATTATGTATTGGGCTGCACCTTTTCACCCAATGGAAAAACCATCCTATCAACATCGTCTGATAATACACTAAAACTGTGGAAAACCGACAATGGAAAATTGATACATTCCCTGGAACTCCCCTGGATACCTTTTTATGTGGTTATATCTCCCACTACCCCCCAGCTTGCCATCACTGCCAACCTAAACGGTACTTTAACCATGTTTGACCTTAGCAATAATATGATTGATTGAGTATCCCTCCGGAAAATCCGTTTTATTATTGACATGTCAATAAATATATATTATATTTAATGCAATAGGAGGTAAGGCATGAAAAATTCTCTCCAATGGCTGGTTTTCCTGGCTTTACTTTCATTTACCTTTATCCTGGTTCCAGGGGAGAGCCCGAGAAAAATAGAATCCCAACTCTCTAAAGCACAGGGGAAAGAAAGAATCTCCCTGTTGGCAGGATTAACAAAGACTTACTGTATAGAAAGTCCCCAAAAGGCTCTTGAATATGGCAAAGAGGCCCTGGAACTCCTCGAAAAATTTCCCGATAAAAAACTTCATGTGAATGTACTCAATAACATGAGTCATGCTTACAGGTTCCTGGGAGATAACCGGAATGCCAGGAAATCCGCCCTGGAAGGCAGGGCCATTGCCAACGATATCAAATATAAGTCGGGAGATGCAGATTCACTGTATTCTTTGGGTAAGATTTACATGCAGATGGGAGAAATGGACCAGGCCATGGTCTATTTTTCAGATAGCAAACAACTCTATATAGAATTGAACGATCAAGACAGCCTGGCCCATACATTCACTGCAATTAGTTCTATCTACTGGGAAAAAGGCGATTATGCAAAGGCCCTTGAATATAACTTTGAATCATTAAATATCTATGAAGGCTTAAAGGATGAAAGGGGAATTGGCAGAATGCACGCCAATATCGGAATTATTTACGGGGAATTGAGCAATAGGAAAAAAAGCCTGGAACATTATAAAAAAGCCTTAAAAATCCTGGAAAAGCTTAACGAAAAAAGTGCCGTTGCCATGACTCTCAATAATATGGGTTTTGCTTACAGAGAAGAACGTGATTATAAAAAAGCCCTGGACAAATTCTATGAAGCTTTGGAAATCACTGAGGAATTGGGTGATAAAATAACAACTGCTATAATCTATAATAGTATTGGCTACGTTCGCAGGGAAATGAAAGATTATATGTTGGCGTTGAATTATCTTAACCGGTCATTGAAACTTAAAGAGGAATTTGAAGATCAAGCAGGGATCGCCGATGTTTCCATTAATATCGCCTCTGTTAAGCAGCGGCTCGGCAATTTTAAAGAAGCGATTCAACTGGCCAATGATGGACTTAAGATCGCCAAAAAACTCAATTTGCAAGGAGAAATCAGTGATGGCTACCAGGTCCTGGCAGAAACCTATGAAGCCATGGGCGACCACCAGAAAGCCTTGAGTTACTACAAAATGTACAAAGAAACCAACGACGAAATCTTCAACGATGAGACCACCAAGAAAATTGCCGGATTACAAACCGACTTTGAAATAAAGAGTAGGGAAAACAAAATTGAACTGCTGAGAAAAGACCGGAAAACACAAACAATTATTCTCATTTTCTTTATCCTTTTGGCCCTTTTAATCGGTCTGCTTGCCTTTGTCATCTATACCCGCTACCGCTTAAAAGTTAGAGTTACTCGGGCATTGAAGAAAGAAATCGATGAACGCATACAAATCGAACAAAAACTGCGGGAAAGTGAAGAAAAATACAGGATTCTGGCAGAAAAATCAATGGTTGGAATTAAGGGAAAAG
>CP070627.1:6246911-6255259 GCA_020355945.1 Candidatus Aminicenantota bacterium
CAGCCAGGAAGAAAAATATCTCTGCGCCTATATCGTGCCTACCCTTGAAAAGGCCTTTGGAAATACTCTTTCACAGGAACTAAGGGAATATCTATCCCAGACACTGCCTGATTATATGATCCCCTCTTATTTTATCCGGATAGAAAAAATTCCCTTGAATCCTAACGGCAAGGTGAATCGTCGAGCATTACCCGTACCGGAAATCGCAGAAGTTGAGAAGGTTTATACCCCGCCCCGGGATGAAACAGAAGATAAACTGGCAGCCATATGGGCAGAGGTATTAGGAACCAGCCGCTCAACCATCGGTATCGATGATAATTTCTTTCAACGGGGTGGGCATTCTCTAAAAGGAACCGTATTAATATCCAGGATACACAAAGCCTTTAATGTTAAGCTCTCCTTAGGAGACATTTTCAAAGCCCCCACCATAAGGAAAATATCCGGGTATATCAACGAATCCATAGAAGATCAATTCCATTTGATTGAAAAAGCAGAAAAGAAGGAATATTATGTATTATCCTCAGCCCAGAAGCGGTTATATATACTGGATCAAATGGAACCTGACAACACGGTCTACAACATGCCCATGGTCTACCACCTGGAAACAGGGTGTGATATAAAACGATTAGAAGATGCCTTTCGTCAATTGATCCGGAGGCATGAAAGTTTTCGCACCTCTTTTATCACAGTAAATGACGAACCGGTCCAGAAGATACATGATGAAGTGGAATTTGAAATTGAATATTTTAATTTAGCCACAGAGAACACAGAGAACACAGAGGGGACAAGGGGGCTTGCCCCCTTGTTTAAACCCGAAAAGAATTTCATCCGCCCCTTTGCTTTATCCCGGGCCCCTCTCCTGCGGGCGGGCATCATCAATACAGGAGAAAACAAAACCCTCCTGCTGATAGACATGCATCATACCATCTCCGACGGCATCTCTATCCAGGTATTTCAAAACGAATTGACAGAACTTTACGATTTAAACCCATTACCTCCATTAAACATCCAATACAAAGATTATGCCCAATGGCACCACAAAGAAATTCGCAAAGAAAAAATCAAAAACCAAAAGGAATATTGGTTGAAGGAATTTTCAGGCGAAATTCCTGTGTTGAATTTACCCCTGGATGATGCAAGACCTGCAATACAAAGTTTTGAAGGAGATGCCCTCCTCTTTGAAATCGGCAAAAATGAAGCAGGAGCCTTAAGAGAACTGGCAAAAGATCAAGGCGCCACACTTTTTATGATTTTAATCGCCCTATTCAATATCCTCTTAAACAAATTGAGCGGCCAGGAAGATATTGTAATCGGGACACCAGCAGCCGGCCGCCGGCATGCAGACCTGCAAAACACCATCGGTATGTTCGTCAATACACTGGCAATGAGAAATTTCCCTTCCGGGGCAAAACCCTTTAATCAATTCTTAACCGAAATCAAAACCAAAACTCTGGAAGTCTTTGAAAACCAGGAATACCAGTTCGAGGAATTGGTAGAAACCCTGGAAGTGACCAGGGATGCCAGTCGAAATCCCCTCTTTGATGTCATGTTTGCCCTGCAAAACATGGAAAAAACAAAACCCTATCACCGAACCCTCGAACTGGAACCCTACAACTATCAAAGCAATATCGCTAAATTTGATATGGTACTGGGTGCACAAGAAACCCCCAAAGGACTGTCTTTCGAACTGGAATACTGCAGCAAATTGTTTAAAAAGGAAACCGTAAAAAGGTTTATAAAATATTTTGAAAAGATCATATCCTCTGTTATAACGAACCCGCAAGCGAAAATATCAAGTATAGAGATACTAACCAATGAAGAAACCAGGGAAATTCTGTATGGTTTCAACAAGAGAGAACCAGTGTATCCCAAAGATAAAACCATCCCCGGGTTATTTTCGCAGCAGGTGGAACAAATCCCGGATAATATTGCTGTAGTGGGCACCCACGAATTACACGAAAAGGGAACAAGGGGGCTTGCCCCCTTGTATATTACTTACAAAGAACTAAACCAACAAGCCAATCAACTGGCTTATATGCTGGCAAAAAAAGGCGTCAAACCCGATACCATCGTCGGTATTTTAATGGAGCGGTCTATTGAGATGATCATAGGGATTATTGCCATATTAAAAGCCGGTGGTGCCTATTTACCCATCAACCCGAAAAACCCGGCAGGAAGAATAAAATACCTGCTGGAAGACAGCAATGTCGGAGTTTTGGTGACAACACCAAAACACCAGGTTAAGGTTAAGGGGGGATTTATAGAGATAATAGATATTTCCAACCTGGCATCGTTCTCAACCTCAACCTTAACCTCAACCTGCCAGGTGAGTCCTACGAACCTGGCTTACATCATCTACACTTCCGGGTCCACCGGGAACCCCAAAGGCGTTCCCATCACCCATTCCAATCTATCTCCCCTGCTCCACTGGGGATACCAACACCTGGGATTAAACAGTCATGACCGTGTGGTTCAAAATCTATCTTATTTCTTTGACTGGTCCGTGTGGGAAATTTTTATCACCCTCACCTCCGGTGCCGGTTTATTTACCGCCGGAGATGATATGCTGCTTAACCCGGAAATAATGATCCAGTTCACCAGGAAAAACGGGATTACAGCGCTGCACATCACACCCACCCAGTTTCAAGCATTGATCAATTTCAATGAAAATGAGCCAGGCCAGGATGAAACAGTAAAATTGGCAACCCTGAAACATTTGTGCATCGGAGCGGAAAAATTAACATATGAATTGGTAAAACGCAGTTTTGCAGTAGTAACGGAAAGGTGCCGCGTATATAATATGTACGGGCCCACCGAAGCCACCATTATCTCTGCCGTATTGGAGATTGACCGCAGTGATTATCACCGCTTTTGTTCACTAACCAGTGTGCCCATCGGCATCCCCGCGGGCAATGCCATACTCCTGGTCATGGATAAATATCTAAAATTGTGCCCGGTAAATGTGGTAGGAGAATTGTACATCGGCGGCGACAGCATCTCCCAGGGCTATTTTAATAACCCGGAATTAACCGCACAAAAATTCTGCCTCCGGCGGCCAGGGGCGCTTTTTGAAAAAACTGCCCCTGGACCCCGCAAAAACTTTTTATTATCCTGGTACCACTCTCACCACTCCACCACTCACCACTCACCACTCACCATCTACCAAACCGGCGACCTGGTCCGCTGGCTGGCAGACGGAAATATCGAGTTTCTAGGAAGAGCCGACCAACAGGTCAAAATAAGAGGACTGCGCATCGAATTAGGGGAAATCGAATCCCGATTAAGAAAACATGATGATATAAAAGAAGTGGTGGTTACAACAAAGGAAACGGCAAACGGTGAACTGTACCTGTGTGCCTTTTACGTCCCCTGCATTAGAGCAGAATCCGGCGAACCATTGGAAATACAGGACTTAAGAGATTACCTGTCCGGGCAAATGGCCGACTATATGATCCCCGCTTATTTCATACCCATCCCGCAAATCCCCTTAAACCCCAACGGCAAAGTGGATTTAAAAGCGCTCCCTACACCGGAAATTACCAGGGATAAAGAGTATATTCCACCCAGGGACACCCTGGAAAAGAAACTGGTAAAAACCTGGGCTAAAATCCTGGAACGAGAAGAACACCTCATCGGCATCGATGACAATTTTTTCCAGATGGGAGGCCATTCACTAAAAGCCACACAACTGCTGGCAGAAATTCACAAAGAATTTAACGCCAAAATATCCCAGGTGCAATTCTTTAATACCCCAAATATCCGCGGATTATCCAAACACCTAAAAGAAGCAATAAAAAACAAATCCAGGTTTATATCCATAAACCCCGGAGAAAAAAAGGAATACTATCCCCTGTCCCCCGCCCAGAAAAAGTTCTATATTCTAAACCAGTTGGAACCCCAGGGTACGATTTACCATATGTACGATATATATGTATTGGCAGGCAAGGTGGATAGGGAAAAGATGGAGAATGCCTTCAAGAAGTTGATCCGACGCCATGACGCCTTCAGGACTTCTTTTATGGTGGTGAAAGGTGAACCGGTTCAAAAAATCCATGATACAGTGGATTTTAAGATTGAATATTATGATCTGCAGGCGACAGGTGAAGAAGAAAGGTTACAGGCAATAAAGAACTTCCTCCGCCCCTTTGATCTGGCTCAAGCACCCCTTTTAAGAGTCGGACTCATAAAGCAAGAAGAAGAAAACCATTTGTTTCTATTCGACATGCACCATATCATATCGGACGCCATCTCCTTTAAAATAACTGTTGATGAGTTTATGAATCTCTTTGCCGGAAAAGACAACCAGGTCCCCGGGTTAAAGTACCGGTATAAAGATTACGCGGAATGGCAGGAGAAGTTGGTGCAGTCAGGAGAAATGAAGCGGCAAGAAGAATATTGGACCCGGGAATTTCCCGGATCCTTACCGGTACTGGATTTGCCCCTAGATTACCAGAGACCGGCAGTGCAAAGCTTCGAAGGAGACAATATTCATTTTAGCATATCTCCCCAGGAAGCCCTTACCTTAAAAGAATACGCCCGGGAACAAGATGCCACTATGTTTATGGTGGCCCTGGCCGTATTTTATGTATTTCTTGCCAAACTCAGCGGCCAGGAAGATATTATTATCGGGACCCCAGTGGCAGGCCGCCGGTATTCGGAACTATATAACATCATCGGTGTATTTATCAACACCCTTGCCCTACGTAATTATCCCCAGGCAGATAAATCTTTCGAGCAGTTACTGGGAGAAGTAAGAACCAGGACCCTGGAGGCCTTTGAAAACCAGGATTACCAATTTGATGACCTGGTGAAAAAAACCCGGGTCCCCCGCGACAGCAGTCGAAATCCTATCTTTAATGTCCTGTATTCCTTTGTATCCCAGGAAGAAACCGAACAACCTGCACCCCCCGGGGCAAACCCAGCCACCCCCCAGCAAGATGCTTTTCTTAAATTGAAAACATATAAATTCCAGGGCTACCAGGCAATGCTGGACTTGATTTTGACTGTCATTACCGTCAATCGCACCCGGGAGATTCTCTTTAACTTCGGGTACTGTACAAAACTCTTCAAAAAAGAAACCATCGAAAAATTTATCACCTATTTTAAAGAGATCATCGCGGCAGTGGTGAAAGATAAGCACGTCCGGTTAAAAGAAATCAAAATATCCCTGGACCTGGAAGAAGCAAACCTGGAACTCCCCCAAATTGAATTCGGATTTTAAGCACCTGGCAGTATGAGAAAGAGAATAAAAGAATACGATAAATAAAAAAAAGGAGGAAATATGAAAACAAACGTGTTTAAGGTACTGATGCCGATGCTGTTTTTAATTGTTGGATTTACATTCCCCGATGCTAAAACGCCTCAGAGTCAGGCACCCCAGGGTATGGTCCTGGTTAAGGGGGGTACTTTCCCCATGGGAAATAATAAAATATTTAATGATGAAGAACCCGTGCACAGTGTAACACTCAATCGTTTCTGTATCGGGAAATTTGAAGTTACCCAAAAAGAATGGCAAGCAGTCATGGAAAATAATCCCTCTTTATTTAAAAATGAGAATAATCCCGTAGAAAATGTAACCTGGTATGATGCGGTTGAATACTGTAATAAACGAAGTCAAAAAGAAAATTTAACCCCCTGTTACAAAGGAAGCGGTGATGAAATAACCTGTAATTTCGATGCCAATGGCTATCGGCTGCCCACTGAAGCCGAATGGGAATATGCATGCCGGGGTGGGGCCAAATCCCAAAATTATGTCTACAGCGGGAGTAATAACGCCGACGAAGTGGCCTGGTATGAAAAGAATTCAATGCAGCCCCAACCAGTAGGGCAGAAAAAACCCAATGAAATCGGAATTTACGATATGAGTGGTAATATCTGGGAGTGGTGCTGGGACTGGTATGACAAAGATTATTACAAAAACAGTCCCGCAGCCAATCCAAAAGGCCCCGCCGCAGGTAAAAATCGTTCTTATCGCAGTGGTGGTTCCGGCGGTAATATCGAGTGGCTCAGGTCTACGGGGCGCTACAATCTCCAGGCCTCTTACAAACGATACAATATGGGCTTTCGGGTAGTGAAAACCGTTTCCCACCCGGATCAAGTACCACAGGGCATGGTTTTCATTGAAAGCGGTACTTTCCGGATGGGCAGCCATACCGAACGCAGCGGCGAAAAAACAGTGCACCATGTAACTCTAAAGGATTTTTATATTGGCAAATTTGAAGTCACCCAGCAAGAATGGAAAACAGTAATGGGAAAAAATCCCTCACTGATTATCGGTACCCTCTGCCCTGTTGAAAGTATCAGTTGGTATGATGCGATTGAATACTGTAATAAACGAAGTCAAAAAGAAAATTTAACCCCCTGTTACAAAGGAAGCGGTGATGAAATCACCTGTAATTTCGATGCCAATGGCTATCGGCTGCCCACGGAAGCCGAATGGGAATATGCATGCCGGGGTGGGACCCAATCCCAAAATTATACCTACAGCGGGAGTAATAATCCCGAAGAAGTCGGGTGGTTTGCAAAAAATACCGATCGAATTCAACCCATTGGCCATAAAAAACCCAATGAACTCGGAATTCATGATATGAGCGGTAATGTCATGGAGTGGTGCTGGGACTGGTTTGGCTTTGATTATTATAAAAATAGTCCCACAGGAAATCCCCGGGGACCCTCTTCCGGTATTCGCCGTATACTTCGCGGCGGTTACGCCAGGGGCCCTGAAAGACTTTTATCATCGACCACCCGTACCCCCTACAAACCCAACTACGCCGTCGCTGTTTTTGGCTTACGGGTGGTGAGAACCGCTAAATAAGTTTCTCTATACCTGGAATCATGGATCTGGCACAACGCCTATCAAAATTATCCCCCCAGCAGCGAAAGCTGTTTGAATTAAAGCTGCAACAACAAAATATCCATATCTTAAACCTGCCCATAACCAAAGAAAACCGAACCAATGACCATGAGCAGCAGCGGTTCCCTCTCTCTTTCGGCCAGGAGCGATTGTGGTTTATCCATCAGCTTGAGCCGAAAAATACTGCATATAATATAATAAAGGCTACAACATTAGAAGGAAGTTTAGATAAACATGCGTTAGAACAAAGCATCAATGAAATTATCCGGCGCCATGAGATTTTGCGTACCGTATTTATTACTGACAAACAAGAACCTGCACAGGTTATCCTTAACCAATTATCTCTTCCATTGGAGATCATCGATCTTAAAAATTTTCCCAAAGAAAAACAAAAAAATGAAGTAAAGAAGATCATACAGTATGAAAGCCAGTATGTTTTCGATCTGGCCACAGCACCATTATTAAAAACCAAATTAGTGGTATTGAATGAAAAAGAAGACCAGCATGTTTTTCTACTGCTAATCCATCATATTATTTCCGACGGGTGGTCAATTGAATTTTTTATAAAAGAATTCATTCAATTATACCAGGCATTTTGCCAGGGGAAAAAATCTCCATTACCGGAACTACCCTCCCAGTACGTGGATTATGCCTGTTGGCAGCGGCGTTGGTTTGGCGAAGGTGCTGTAAATACAGCATTTAGAAAGAAGCAGGAAGCCTATTGGCTAAACCAGTTCAGCGGTGAGATACCCGTATTGACACTGCCTACGGATTACCCCAGACCAATGAAACAGAGTTTTGAGGGCCTTACCCTTTTCTTTGACCTGGACATTCATGAGAAAAACACCTTAAAAGAAATGGCATTGACATATAAAACCACATTATACGTATTATTACTTGCCATTTTTAATATCTTTTTGTCAAAACTCAGCGGCATGGAAGACATTGTTATCGGCACCCCGGTGGCTGGCCGCAGGCATCCGGGCCTGCAGGGTAAAATCGGTATGTTTGTCAATACATTAGCCCTCAGGAATTACCCACACCATGATAAAACCTTTCGAGATTTCTTGGAGGAAGTGAGAAATCAGACTTTAAACGCTTTTGAGAACCAGGAGTATCGATATGAAGACCTCCTGGGGAAATTGCCGCTAAACAGGCATACGGGTCGTAATCCTTTGTTTGATGTCATGTTTTTATTTGATATTATCGATAAAGATGAAATTGACATCCCCGGTTTGACATTGAAACCCTATAATTGTGAAAAGAAAACCGCAAACTTTGATCTAACGTTATATGTCCAGGAACAGCGGGACATACTGCACTTTGGCTTTGAATATTGTACAAAACTCTTCAACAAAAGAACTATAGAAAGATTTATCGGTTATTTCAGGCAGATCGTAACTTCTGTTATAAGTAACCCGAACCAAAAGATATCGAGAATAAAAATAATATCTAAAGAAGAGAAAAAACAGGTATTGTTTGATTTTAATAATAC
>CP070627.1:6255359-6259984 GCA_020355945.1 Candidatus Aminicenantota bacterium
GGGAGATCAGGAAGATAACCGGGAGATATGGTACGCTTTTTATTGTTAATGATTTTATAGACATTGCATTGATTGTGAAAGCGGACGGGGTTCATTTAGGGCAGGAGGATATTCCTATTGCGGAGGCGCGTAAAATTGTGCCGTCGGGGTTTGTGATCGGGCGTTCGACTCATTCGTTGGACCAGGCGTTAGAAGCGGAGAAGCAGGGGGCTGATTATATTGGCAGTGGGCCTGTGTTTGCTACGCCGACGAAGGAAGATTATATTCCTATTGGTGTTGATACGGTGAAGCAGGTAATTGATAAGGTGGGTATTCCGGTGGTAGCGATTGGGGGGTTGAATTTGGATAATATTTCCGAACTGCGAAAGGTTGGGGTCAGGAATTTTGCGATGGTTAGGGCGTTTCAGGGTAATACTGAGGAAGTGGTTAAGAAGATAAACCAGGCAGGATAAGATATTTTTGGATGTGGGTCATCTTTTAATAAAAAGTTTTTGCGGGGGGGGCTGGCAGCCCCAGCCTATTAGGGGGGCAGTTTTTTCAAAAAGCGCCCCTGCCCGCCGGAGGCAAGAACTGAGTACTCCTCAAGAGTAGATAAATTGCTAAAATAATGCGAATGGGCAGTTGTTTAGCTTTCTAAGTTCTTTTATTACTGCCCATTCGTGATAGTACAGCCTTCTCAAGATTGTCCGAAGGAAATGCATTAAAGTGCTCCCTTCGGCACAAAGCTCTAAATGATCTCTCTTTTAAAATATTTAAGTTTAACAAAAAAAATTTTGTCAAAAAACTTAACAAAACTTTTTTTGTCAAAAGGAATGCTGTACCAAAACACGCCTTAATCTTGAGACCAATGAATACAAAAAAATGGGCGCGGAATTAAAAGAAACCGTGGAAGAGATTATCAAAAAAGTCCGCCAGTGGGAAAAAGATTACGAATAAAGTCAATAATAATTTACGAGCCAGTAGACGTTCACGTACACCATGCGAATCAAAGAGAGTTTGATTCTGGTTGCGGATTTGTTTGACTGCATTTTGCCGTTGATGTAAATAGGTTTTAACCTCTTGTTGGTGTCGTAGATAGTAACTTAACACAGCATATACATCTGCCAGATGAAGCGATGGATATCGAATTACGATTTCTTCTGCGGTTGCACCTTCATTGAAGGTTGCAATGACTGTATCAAGAGTTACACGCGTTCCTCCTACTCTTGCCACTCCATGCGAATCTATCTTTAACGGAACTTGCTCTTTCACTATCACAAGACTCATAAAATTCTCCTTATGCTGTCATAATAACAAAAAGGTACTGCAATGGTTGTCAATCGATTTAATTCTTCTTCCCGGTTGTAAAATTTCATATTTTTCCTCCGCTTTTCCGTAAAAATTTTTACCATAAAAATCTTTACGGTAAAATATTTTACGCAAAAAATTGAAGAAAGTCAACCGGTTTGTTGTATGACATTAATCAAAAGTTTTTTTATTTTTCATTTGCTGTGGGGCGCAGTACTCCATTTTTATCTCTTTTGAGCGGATGGGGTTGTTTGGGCAGTGGGGCTCCGGGGACTTCAATGATGGATTTTCCATATTTCCAACCCGGCGGACAAACCGCAATGTAACGCGCATAACCACCAGTCCCACCTTGAGGCCTGGCAAACCCGATAATAATTAGTGCACCTTTTTCCGGGACTTTATCCAGGTTCATCATGCCTTCTGCCTGGCAAAACCCGTTTTTCAACAGCCAGGTTTCACCTTCCAGGTTGGCAGTGGTATCGGTATCCAGGGGTTCATGACCGTGAAAAAGTATTTTCCGCTCCAGGTGCAGGTATTTTAAAGCGTCCAACTTGATCCCGGGAAAGGGTTTTTTAGCAAATCGTTCGGTTTCATGCCATTTTTTATACCAATCCGACCGGATGGTTACGACAGAGCCTCCAGGAATTGGTCCATATTTTGCCTCCCAGGCTTTGATATCGTCTATAGTGGCATGATAACCAGGGTCTTTTTTGACTTTTTCGTGGATATCGATCACCACCAGGGGTCTGATGGCATAAGTGGCAGGCAGATCACTGATGGTGGCACCATACTTATAAAAATGTGCCGGCGGGTCCAATTGCGTACCGTATTGATCCGTAGGCAGAAAATAAGCAGAGGCGATAAATCCATGTTTATCATACTCAAATGCATCTCCTTTTTTTGCATATCCCGGGTAGTCTTGCCCGGCAATGGCAGGTTTGAAGGCAGCACCGCCAAAACCCGGCCACACTGGGATATTGGGATGAAACGCATGGGTCAAATCCACATATTTCGCTTGCTTTAACAGGTTTTGATAAATCCCCCAAAGATCGGTTTCTCCTTTTCCTGGCGGAGAGGCAGCCCATAAAAATGGTAAAGCAACCATAATCGTGACTATTAAAACACTGACTCGTTTCATAACACCTCCTTTTTTACCGGTTTTTTATTTGCCTATTCGCCATAATTATATATTACAAAGGAATCAGATACAATCCATTCCCATTATTGACAAATAATTCTAAATTTTATCTATTCTTATAAATTTTGATTTGTGATATAATTAATCGTTATTTTACAAACACGAATTTCTTAGGTTAGCCTCGGAGGAAGTATGAATATATATGAAATCTACGAAAAGAGTGAGAAAAACTTCGATTCCCTCTCCCCTATCGAAAAAAACATCTACGTCCTCTATGACTTCCAGACGATTTACGAAATGGAAGGATTCTCACATTTTTTTAGAACCGACAGGAACCAACACATTCCCTGCCTTATGCAGTTTCTTAAAGCCATCGACGCCCCCAACATTCAGTGGGTCGAGAAAATGGTAGAACTCATCGACAGGGAGGTGCCATCCTGGGAGGCGGACGAGATCGATGCGTTCTTGTGTGAAGCAAAAGAAGAAGAAATAGAGGATGAGGATGAAATCGATAGCGATGATCGGGATGATTGGGAGTATTGGGGCGATCAATTCTATGAGCTGGTTGATGAGATGTGGGATAGAGTTGACGCATACCTGGCGTCGAAAGGCCTGGGACCACTGGAGTGGGACTAAAATAGAGTATGGTTACCTAATTCTAAAATCTTGCCATTTCCTGGCAGGATATTTTTTTTACCGCTTTTTGATCCTGGTTTTTATTATTCGCAGCCTAAAGGAGGTAATACAATGGAAAAGTATCAAAATTTAATCAACGGCCATTGGTGCGATCCGATTTCAAAAGAATGGATGGAAAACATCAATCCTGCTGATAGGACAACGATTGGGCTATTTCCCAGGTCCGATAAAGACGATATTGAAAAAGCAGCATCAGCAGCAAGTAAAGCTTTAAAGAAATGGCGATTAACTCCCGCCCCGGTTAGAGCAGAGTATCTATTTAAAGCTGCTGAATACCTGGAAAAGAACAAAACTACTTTTGCCAGGGAACTTTGCCTGGAAATGGGAAAACCTTACAACGAATGCCTCGGTGATGTCCGGGAAGCCATTGACATGACTAAATTTTGTGCCGGTGAAGGACGTCGAAATTTAGGTTTTTCTATTCCTTCGGAATTACCCAATCGAACCGTTATGTGTTTACGAGAACCTATAGGAGTTGTTGGGGCAATAACACCATGGAATTTCCCCATGGCTATGCCGGCCTGGAAAGTCATGCCTGCTTTAATAACCGGTAATACGGTTATATTAAAACCGGCGGAAGATACACCTCAATCGGCTGTTAATTTGATCCGTGCCTTTGACCATGCCGATTTGCCCCCCGGGGTATTGAACCTGGTTATGGGAGTGGGTGAGGAAGCCGGGTACGCGCTGGTATTGCAAAAGGGCGTCGACTTAATATCATTTACCGGTTCAACACAAGTGGGTACACTTATCGCTGAAAAATGTCCGAAACAATATAAACGTGCAGCCCTGGAAATGGGTGGTAAGAATGTAATCATCGTCTTAGCAGATGCGGATATCGATTGGGCTGTCGAGGGAATTGTGCGCGCTGTCTTTGGTATGGCTGGCCAGCGGTGCACGTCAGCGGGACGGCTTATCATCGAAGAACCAATTATCGACTCTTTAACGAAAAAAATCGTGGCAGCGGCAAACAATCTTAAATTAGGAAACGGATTGAAAGAAGATACGGATATTGGCCCCATCATTAATGGGGATCGCCTGGCAACCGTTCATAACGAAGTTAGCGAAGCATTAAAGGATGGTGCGGCACTCCTTTGCGGCGGTGAAATTGATCCCACAGGAGAACTCAAAAATGGCTTCTTTTATAAACCGACTCTCTTAGCCAATGTAACACCAGACATGAAAATTTTTAATGAAGAAACCTTTGGCCCTGTTGCTTTTATTATCCCGGCAAAAAATTATTTGGAGGCAGTAGAAATTGCCAATAATACAAAATATGGCCTATCCGGCGCTGTTTATACTCAAGATATTGATAAAGCACTGTTTTTTTCCAGGGAGGTTCGGGTTGGGGCTTTTTTTGTTAATACACCTTGCATCGGTGCTGAGGTCCAGTTTCCCTTCGGAGGGATGAAGGCATCCGGGAATGGGCGCCGCGAGGGCTCCCATCATATGTTGGACATATATTCCGAATGGAAAACCATTGCCATCCAACAAAAAGATTTAT
>CP070627.1:6260084-6262365 GCA_020355945.1 Candidatus Aminicenantota bacterium
GCATAATTTTACGTTCCAATTCATCCAGTTCCTGGGGCAGCGAGGTCATTTCAATACGCAGCCGTGAAGACGCTTCATCCATCAAGTCAATGGCTTTGTCCGGTAAAAAACGGTCGGTAATGTACCGGTTAGAAAGAGTTGCCGCTGAAATTAACGCTGCATCGGTAATTTTAATGCCGTGGTGAATTTCATATTTTTCCTTTATTCCCCGCAGTATGGAAATGGTCTCCTCTACAGAAGGTTCTTTGATATACACCGGCTGAAATCGCCGTTCCAGGGCCGGGTCTTTTTCGATGTATTTTTTATATTCATTTAACGTGGTAGCGCCGATGGCCCGTAATTCACCCCGGGCCAGCGGCGGTTTCAACATATTGGAGGCATCCACTGCCCCTTCGGCAGCACCAGCTCCCACAATCGTGTGCAGCTCATCAATAAACATGATGATTTCACCTCTGGATTCAACCACTTCTTTAACCACCGCTTTTACTCGATCCTCGAATTCCCCCCGGTACTTTGCCCCTGCCAGCAGACTGCCAATCTCAAGGGTAACGATTCGCTTATCCTTTAACAGTTCCGGTACATCCCCCTGGACAATTCTTAATGCCAATCCCTCTACAACCGCTGTTTTACCTACACCTGCCTCACCGATGAGGACCGGGTTGTTCTTGGTGCGCCTGACTAAAACTTGCATGATACGGCGGATTTCATCATCCCGGCCAATCACCGGGTCCAATTTCCCGTCCCGGGCCAATTCAATCAAATCCCGGCCATATCGCTTCAATGCCTGCATCTTCTCTTCCGGGGCCTGGTCCGTAATCTTTTGGGAGCCCCTCAGTTCCATTAATACTTTTAAAAAATTCTCTTTGGTCACCCCACTGGCAATTAAAACCTTTGCCGCGGTTCCCCCTTCCTCGATGATGGTAATCATCAGGTGGTCCGTGGATACATAATCATCTTTAAATTGCGCGGCCACCTGGAAGGACTTATTTAATACCTTTTTAAATTCATTTCCCGCATATTGATCCACTCCTCCCTGTACTTTGGGTAATTTATTGATTTCTGCCTCAATTTTAGAAATAACCCCGGTAACATCAATGCCAATCTTCTTGATCACCTGCGGTACAATATTCTCAGGTTCTGACAATATCCCATGAGCCAGATGTAAGGGAGTAATTTCCTGGTTGCCATGGTCCCCGGCTATCTTTACACTACGCTCAATGGCTTCATTGGCTTTCAGCGTAAATTTATCTCTATTCATCATTTTAACCTCCTTTTTTAAAAATCTTATAATATTATTATCAAATATATTTGCTATTAATATTATAACATGATTTTCGATTTTTTCTACTTTTTTTATTTTTTTCTACCAAATCTTGACATCTTCCGGTTAAGGTAGTATAGTGTTATATGGAAACTCGAATAGTGGAAAGCAAACGGTATATTTTTATTGTTTCCGATGCCACGGGAAAAACGTGCACGAGGGTTGTCAATGCTGCTCTTCGGCAATTTAAGACCACCGAAGCCAAGTTAGAGATTGTCAATTTTATACGCACCAACGAGCAAATTGATGAACTCATCGATCGGGTGGCCAGGGTTAATGGTATTGTTGTTCACACCATGGTATCACCGGAGGCCCGGCAGCGGATGACAGAACAGGGGAGGCTTAAAGGGGTACCCACGGTTGATTTGTTGGGACCGCTGCTCACTCGTTTTTCCGATTTGTTGGAAATTTCCCCCCTGGCCCAGCCCGGATTGGATCGCCAGTTAGATGATGATTATTTTAGACGCATCGAAGCCATTGATTTTACCATCAAGCATGACGACAGCATGGGGCTCGCCACCTTAGACCAGGCAGAAGTTGTAGTGCTGGGGGTCTCCCGCACCACCAAAACTCCGGTGTGCATTTATCTCTCTTATCGGGGCTGGAAAGCCGCCAATATCCCGATAATCATGGATTATCCTTTACCATCGGAAGTTTTTGGCATTGACCAGAGAAAAATTTTAGCATTGACCGTAAAACCTTCCCGTTTGCAGTTGATCCGACTGGATCGGCAGTTGAAGTTGAAGAATGCTGAAATGGAGAACTACACCGATCCCGAACTGGTCAAAGCCGAAGTCAATTATGCATTGGATATGTACAGGAAACACGGTTACCCGGTGGTGGATGTGACTTACAAATCCATTGAAGAAACCGCCACCGATGTGATGCGGATTATTTATTCCAGGATGGGCATCAAAAAGGGCAGGTTCGTACCCTAAGTGCTTAAAGGTTTTTCTTTTT
>CP070627.1:6262465-6268321 GCA_020355945.1 Candidatus Aminicenantota bacterium
CACATTATGGATTTTGATTATGATGGAATGTTTTCAACCCTTAAACACCTGGACCGGGTAGGCATTGCCTATGCCGGTGCCGGCAAAGACCTGCAGCAGGCTTCCAGGCCCGGTTATTTCGAAACCGACAAAGGTCCGGTTTCCTTAGTGAGCTGCTCTTCCTGGATTCCTGAAAAAAACCACCAGGCTTCCCTGCCCAGTGCCTATATGAAAGGCAAACCAGGATTAAACCCCCTCAATGTGGATATGTCGCTGGAATTGGACAGCAAAAGGTTTGCCATGATAAAGGAATTCAGGGACAGCATTTTCAAGGACCTGGGAGTGCCAATGCCCAAAGAAGAGGAAGGCAAAGAAGTAACAAAACTAAAAATGGTTGAAAATACATACATTAAAGGGGATAAACTCGATATATTGCTTTCTCCTAACCAGGCAGACCTGGACCGCATCAAGGCGTCCATTAAAATCGCTAAACGCAACTCCCGCCTGGTGATTGTAAGCCAACATGAGCATGTGGGGAGATTCAGGGAAAATGGACCCACGAAATTCCAGGAAGACTTTGCCCGCTCCTGCATCGATGCCGGGGCAGATATGTACGTGGGTACCGGCGCCCACCAATTATGGGGCATTGAAATCTATAAAGGTAAACCTATTTTTTACTGCCTGGGGAATTTCTTTTTCCAGAGTCCTCTCAGGATAATCTCTCCCGAAGCTTACCAGAGAGTCGGCCTGCCCATGGACACCCAGGACCCCACATTATACGAAGAAAAATTTGACCAATACTTTACAGAGGTTCCTGTCTGGGATAGTATAGTGCCGGTTGTCACTTTCGACAGCCAGGATAAAGTTAAAGAAATCAAGCTCTATCCTATCTTCCTGTACGGGAATAAAGAGATTTACTTACGCGGCACACCACGACTGGCTGACCCGGACAAAGCCAAAGCTATTATTGAGCAACTGGATAAGATTTCAAAACCCTATAATACCAGTATTACGTTCCATAAAGGCGTGGGAAAAGTTATTCTCTAAATTTATTTACTCACCTGCGAACGGTAATATGTTCCTAAAATCTCTGCCACCTCAGGTCGCGAAAACTCCACCGGCAATGGCTCACCATTGGAAAGCATCTCCCGCACTTTGGTACCGGACAAAAATATAAAATCATCTTTGGTATGATTCTCTACCCGGCTCATCATTACCACCCGGTTCAATTTTTTAGACCAGGCCGTATGATCGGCTTTGAAAATCTCGATCTCCAAAGCACCTTCGGGTACTTCTTCTTCAAAAATAGTTTGGGCATCAAAAGGCCCGTAATAATTCCCCACACCGGCATGGTCCCGCCCTACGATCAAATGAGTACAACCGCTGTTTTGCCGGAATATGGCATGAAGCACCGCTTCCCGGGGACCTGCGTAAAGCATGTCAAAACCATACCCGGTAATCAAAACAGTATTGGGCGGGAAATAAAGGTCCACCATTTTGCGGATCGCCGCATCCCGCACATCCGCCGGGATATCACCCGGTTTCAATTTCCCCAGCAGCATGTGAATCAAAATACCATCAGCACCGGTCCCCTCTTTAGCCATCTTGCATAACTCTTCATGAGCGCGGTGCATGGGATTCCGGGTCTGGAACGCCACTACCTTTTGCCATCCCATTTTTGAAATCTCTTCACGAATCCGGTATGCAGTACGAAAGGTATCCGGGAAATCGGTTTCAAAATAAGAAAAATTAAAGACTTTTATAGGCCCGGAAACCATGTAATTCCCTAAAGAAATAAATGTGCCCACTCCCGGGTGAGCCGCATCCGTGGTAAGAAAAACCTTTTCTGCAATGAACTGAATCTGTTCATCAGATAATGCTTCTATGGCTTCCACCTCTTGCACGGCCAGTATCGGGTTTCCTTCTACATTGGGGTCCCGCAGTGCAATGCGTTTGTGATTGGCAATGGCGGAAACATCTTTCAACACGTTCACAATGGGAACCGGCCAGAAAAGGCCGCCTGTGGTGTACATTTTTTCCGCCGCACCAAGTGAGTCGGCCAGGTTCATGTACCCGGTCAGAGGGGTAAAATACCCGCTGGCCAACATCACAGCATTGGCTGCCGCTGCCGAACTGACCACAACTGACGGAAGGTCTTCGGCTTCTTTTAACAATGCTTGACGTTCATTATCATCCATAACATATAATGGTTTTAAACTGTCACAACCATGAGGTTTAATCATTGGCATACTCCTTTTCATTTGTTAAGCCACTAAAGAAGGAACTTTCGCGGCCTGGAAAGATTTCTTTTCCTATTCGTTCTTTAAACGCTATTATAACCCATTATCAGTTAAAGTCAACCCCATAACCCCACCTGAATCCACCGCCTATTTTTGCCGCAGACAAATTATACCAGTAAAACTACTCAAAGTGAGCCAGGTAAAACTACTCAAAATTAAACTTTTTTGGAATCTTTATTGACATTTTTTTGATTTTATAGCATATTATATTTTAAAGGATTTGATAGGTGTCTGTATGGAGAAAAGACAAGAAAAAAGATTTAAAACAAGACAAATCGCAAAAGTTTGTGGAAAACTGGGAGTTGTAAACGATGTCTCCGATAAGGGGCTTCAAATATCAACGGTTTATTCGCCTAAAGAGCGCAAGATTGATATCTCATTTGAGGCCTACGGTCAAACGATAGATCTCATGGGGGTTATCCAGTGGGTCAAATGGAAAAAGAGACTGCAGTCACTGAACGAAATGGGCATTAGGATCAAAGATGCACCGCCCGAATACCTGGATTTTGTAAAAGGTTGTTACATCTCTAAAAGAGTTGAGAACACCACTTTATAGGGATAATCCTTGCAGGGAGATAGTGTTTAGTCGGGAACCCGGTTCCACGACGCAGGGGCAAGAATGCCTGGGGGGGAAATTTAGCGCAATAAAAAAACTTTTTTTCTTACATTTGTCAAACCTCGAGGAAATCTCTTGAAATATAACAACAGAAATGGTAATCTATACCTTACCTATACTAAAAATATTGTGAACCAGCAAAGGAGGTTGCCCAGTGAAAGAAAAGGTTTTTTTTATAACCATGAAGGATAATGAAGAAGACTGTGCGGTTTGTGCCAAAATCGAGAAAGTAATTAAAGACCGGGATCTTTTTTCCTTTATCGCTCCCAGGGATATGGTGGGCATCAAGACCCATTTTGGCGAACGAAACACCAAAGGATACGTGCGACCGCTTTACTTTAAGATGATAGGGGATATCATCAAACAGAAAAACGGTGTCCCTTTTTTAACCGAGACCTCTACATTGTACCGGGGAAAGCGAACCAATGCCGTGGAACATATCGAGCTTGCCTATGAGCATGGGTTTACCCATGAGAATACCGGACTGCCTATCATTATGTCGGACGGTTTGCTGGGAGACGATGAAATAGAAGTGAAAATACCGGGTAAACTTTATCAAAGCGTAAAAATCGCTTCTCTTATTGTTAAGTCCCAGGCATTAATCATGGTTTCCCATTTTACCGGGCATTTGCTGACCGGGTTCGGAGCCGCGCTGAAGAACATGGGCATGGGCTGCTCCAGCCGCAGGGGGAAATTAATCCAACACTCCACCGCTAAACCCTCTATCGTTAAGAAAAAATGCACCGCCTGCGGCGATTGTATGAAATGGTGCCCCACCAATGCTATAGCCATGAAAGATAATAAAGCCGACATCAATAAGCAAATCTGCATCGGCTGCGGTGAGTGCCTGGCGATATGCCGGTTTGACGCAGTGAACTATAACTGGTCGGAAACCTACATCAATCTCCAAAGAAAAATGATAGAGCATGCCATGGGCGTAGCTGAAACCAAAAAAGGAAAAATCATCTATATGAATTTCCTCAATCGCATCACCAAAGACTGCGATTGTATGGGGCAATTTGAAAAAATTTTCCCGGATATCGGTGTCCTGGTCTCCTTTGACCCTGTGGCTGCAGACGCCGCCTCCATCGACCTGGTGGAAGAAAAAACCGGTCGCAAATTCTCGCAAATGGCATACGATGTACCCTGTAGAGAACAGATCAATTACGCCAGGGAACTGGGTTTCGGAAACCCGGATTACCAATTGATCCACCTGGACCAGGGGAACTGCTGAGAGAATGAGAAAAAAGACCGGGTTTTATAAAGTTTTTGCTTTTTCAGTTTTCCTGGCTATGCTGTTGGTCAATTTGGATTTTGCCCGGCAGGATAAAGGTGATTCCAATCTTGATAAAAAGGTTAAAAAATTTCTTGAGAATCATAGAGGTCAGTGGTATGATATGAATGTGCCGGAATCTGACGGCAAGGTATTATTCGATCTGGTGGTTAAACATCAATATAAAAAAGCACTGGAAATAGGGACTTCAACCGGCCATTCCGCCATCTGGATTGCCTGGGCGCTCAGCAAAACCGGGGGGAAACTGGTTACCATCGAAATAAATGAGTCTCGCTACAAACAAGCTGTAGCAAACTTTAAAGAGGCAGGCCTGTGGGAATATATCGACGCCAGGCTTGCCGATGCCCACAAGCTGGTTCCACAACTGGAAGGCCCGTTTGATTTTGTTTTTTGCGATGCCGACAAAGGGTGGTACAAAAATTATTTTGCGGCCATCCTGCCAAAACTTGAGGTGGGAGGATGTTACACCGCCCATAATGTCTCAATGGGTTTTGGTCGCAGGAGGAGCGGCATAAAGGAGTTTCTTGACTATGTCAAACGTTTACCCAATATGGAAACCACCATTGTTGATTCCAGTTATTCAGGGATCTCGCTGAGCTATAAAAAGTCAGAGAAATGAGCCATCTCAATTTTCCATCATGATTAGTTTATTTTCAGGTCGGATAAATGAAAAAAAGCATGCCTGAAAAAATCCCGGGAAATAACCTGGAGCGGAAGCTGGGGCTGTTTCCTGTCACCAACATCGTGATAGCCAACATGATCGGGGCGGGGATTTTTACTACCTCCGGCCTGTTGATGGCCGATCTAAAAAATCCCCTGCTCATGATGGGATTATGGGTTGCAGGTGGTGTAATAGCCCTGTGCGGCGCTTTATGCTATGGGGAACTGGGCGCTGCCATGCCCCGGGCCGGTGGGGAGTATGTTTTTCTTTCCCGGCTTTATCATCCGGTTTTTGGATTTTTAAGCGGCTGGGTTTCCTTTTTTGTGGGATTTTCCGCTCCAATTGCAGCCTCGGCCATTGGTTTTACAGAGTATTTCACCCGGGCCTTTCCCGCCCTGGTCCAGCCCGGTATTTTACCTGGAACCATCGAAACACTGGTGTTAAAAAAGTTCTATGCTATCCTGGTGATTATCCTCTTCACTGCGATTCATTTGCGGGGTATCGTTATTGGTGCCCGGGTACAGAATTATCTCACCCTGTTAAAGGTGGGGCTGCTCCTGGGCCTGGTTTTGTTCGGTTTTCTCCTGGGTAAAGGGAGTTTTACTCATTTTTCCCAGGGCACCCCCTTTGTCCTGGATTTTGGAGGACTGAAAACCATTGGTTTATCGTTGATGTGGATCATGTTTGCTTACAGCGGATGGAATGCTTCGGCTTACATCGGTTCCGAGGTTAAAGAACCGCAGAAGAACCTGCCTCGCTCGCTGCTCCTGGGAACCGGCGCCGTCGTCCTGGTATACTTTTTGTTAAACCTGCTTTACCTATATGCGCTCCCACCGGCGAAAATGGGCGATGTTGACGATGTTATTCCTGTTGCCGGATTGGCAGCAGGAAATTTATTTGGCGGTACCATAGAAAACCTGGTATCCATTCTTGTTGGCTTTGCCCTGTTTTCTTCCCTAAGCGCTTTCATCATTCTCGGACCCCGGATATATTATTCCATGGCCAG
>CP070627.1:6268421-6270862 GCA_020355945.1 Candidatus Aminicenantota bacterium
GGCTTTACCGCGCGCCCTGGCGAACCCGGCGACCAGGAAGTCTGCGACATGATAGATGAAATCATTCTTCAAGTACTGGGGCCGGAAGGCCTTGCTGCCATAATAAAACCTGGCGACAAGGTAGTCATTAAAGTCAATAACGTGAGCCCACATAGAGGTAGAACCGGTGAAAAGGGCAGGGGGATTATCACAGACCCGAGAATCACACGTTATGTGGCTGAAAAAGTACGATCCATCATTGGGTATGATAATACTGCCGACTTAAAAGTTACGGATGCCGTGTATACACAATCACCAAACCCCTCAGCTCGCAACAATTACAGCAGTTTTTACTATGCCCGCCTGGAACGTACGGGAGATGATCAGGTAAACCCTGAAGATATATGTTGTGATTATGATGCGGATGGTATTCTCGATGGTGGGTCCAATGCACAACTGGTGAACCTGGATTCTATTGATGAATCGGGTCGCTTCCTGGAAACAGTATATGAACCCTCACTGGGTGCAGTGGATGTTTATTTGCCTAAATTCCTCCGAACCCGCGAACAAGCAGAAATGGCCGGCGAACCTGATAATTACTGCGATGTTTTTATTGGCCTGCCTATATTTAAAAATCACAGTTTAGCCGGGATTACCGGTGCGATTAAATTACATTACGGTTTACGATATTATTGGACATTTCCGGGAGAGACCGGCCGCCCCAATCACAGCGGGTTAACATATGACAGTAGAGGTATATATAACCCCCACTATCTTGATGAGTACCTTTGTGCACAGCACCAGGTTCGTACGTATGATTTTATAATAATGGACTGTTTGACGGGTAACCGCCGCGGTCCCCTCAATAACAGCGAAGATAACATGAATTCACCAACAGATTATATTCTTACCAATGCCCTGCTGGGTTCCAAAGACCCGATTGCCATTGATACTGCCGCCGCGCTGTTTGCTGGCTACAACCTGGATACGGTTGAGTTTTTAGAACGGGGCAGGCTTGACGGTCTCGGTACCAACCAACCGGAGTATATACGTTTAATAGGTCTAACTGCTTTCACTTCTCATCGCCAGTCCCTTTATGATACTTATCATCCACAAAGGCTTTATCCTTTTGAAAATGGTTGGGGGCAAGCACATGTGATGAGTGATTTCGACCCGCCCACCGATGTCACTGTGTCTGCGCCGACGCAAGTAAACGGCAGCACGTATTCTTTTGACTATTCTGCCCATGAAGACCAACGGGGTGACCTGGGCCTGGCTCGTATCGAATTCCTGGTTAACGGAGAATTAGTAGCTTATAAAAACACTGATCTTAATTCCGATGGAACCATAGAAGTTGATTTAAATGGTTTTGATTTGGATACGCTGATATACCGCATTGCAGTATGGGACAAAGCTTTAAACTGTGCGCTTTCCGAAGAAAAAATGTTCAATGGCCAAACACCACCCCAACCACCTGAAATATTAGAGCACCCGGTTTCAACATTAGTGTTCGAAGGACGCAGCACAGCATTAGAAGTTATTGCCAGCAGTGATTCTCCGATCAGATATCAATGGAGAAAAGATGGTGTGGATATTCCCGGGGCAAATGCTTCAACCTACGTCATCCAGGTTGCCGCCAACAGCGATGAAGGGGTATACACGTGCCTGGTTAGTAATGATGCCGGTTATGTGGAATCCAACACTGCGACCTTGTTTGTGGTTGACCGCATTCGATAAGCTCAAATACGGATACTGATACTTATGGAGCGGCTGCTGGCAAACCTGTTAGCGGTTATACGTCAGACCGGGGAAATTCTCCTGGAACTACTGCCGTATGTGGTGGCTGGAGCCCTGGTGGGAGCACTTTTACTTAAACAAAGAAAAACAATTTTTTCCTCTCGCTTATTTAAATTTCCTACCCCGGTGCTTATTTTTTGTAGTGCATTGCTGGGCACGATCTCTCCTTTGTGTACGATGGGAACGGTTCCGGTGGTTATCGGTATGGTGGGATGTGGGTTTCCCACAGCAGCAGGACTCGCATTCCTGGCGGCATCCTCTATTGTTAATCCCCAAATGCTTTTTATTGCATTCTCCACGATCGGTCCTGCGCTCACTGCGGCTCAATGGTTCAGTGGAATCGGTATCGGATGTGCGGTGGGTTTCCTGGCAATGCTTTTTGAAAAAAGAAACATTGCCATTGTAAATAAAAAAATAGAAATTCCCGCAAAACACAATAATAATTGTCATCATCAACGGAAACATAAGGGTTTTTTCTCTAATTTCCTGGATCAATTGGAGCATGTGTTGTTTTTTGTTATTGGGGGGGCTTTGGCAGCATCGGTTATCAATGTTTGGCTGCCGGAACCATTTTTATTTAAACTTTTCAGTCGGGCAGATTCTTTTGAAGTCGCGGCCGGGGCTGCATTATCTATTCCCATGTATGTATGCGGCGGTGGGGTATT
>CP070627.1:6270962-6275303 GCA_020355945.1 Candidatus Aminicenantota bacterium
GGAGAAAATACAAAGGGAACCGGACTTCAAGGGATTCTTTTTTAAATATTTTTTTACTGCGTTAACATTTTCTTCGAAGTGTTCTCTCTCATCTTTTTCAGTTTCATTACTTTTAAGAACACGTCGGATTTGTTCAATGTTTTTTTCCAAATTTTGTAACGATTTTGGGCTTGAAATATAAAGACTTAAAAATGTTTTATCAGTTGTAGATATTTCTGACAGTTGTGTTAGATCGATATTTGCCAGCATTCTACCTCCATTTGCACGCACCGCCCCCTTTTACTTAAAAAGTAAATCCCACCATGAAGCTGATGTTTTGACTTTTATAATAAGCCCCCTTAAGGTAATAAGTGCCGGGAAGGGGGTCTTCTATTGGTTGTACTTCAGTGCGCTTAAATCGTGTAAACCCCTGGTCCAGGTGAATTTCAATGAATGAACGCAGGGAGCCATGAAAGGCTATGGGCAGATAAAAACGAAACCCCAGGGATAATCCGAATCCCAGTTTATCTTCGGCGTTAAAAGGCTGCCAGAGGGGATTACTGTGTTTTTCTTTGCCTAAACGATAAACAAAATAAGGCCCGATAAACATCTTCCCCAGGTTACGGGGAAAGTGAAAACCCAGTAAAATGGGTGTTTTAATGAAAGATATACTCACCCTCTGGAATTGTCTTCCCGGGACTTCATAATATTTTGAACGCTCCATTGCAAAAGTAATACCCGGTTCCAGTGAAATGGTTTTGGACAGGGAAAAGGAGTAAAAGGCACCGGCTCTCCACCCCAAAAGCATCCACGACCCGGTGGTACTTTCACTGCCCATATCCATTTTAGACATCATCACCCCACCCTTTACCCCTAATGCTGCCATGGTCTGGCTGCTGGTAACCAGGAAAGTGACAAATAACCCAATAACCACTGTTAACCTTTTGTTCTTCATGTTAATTACCTCCTGAATTTATTTTGTATATAAATTATAACATATCCGGGGATTGATTGGGTTAAAACCGATAATATTTGTACTTTTTTCGCTCAACTGGCTGTCCGGTGCGGTTCATGTCTTATCGGCCAAGGGAGATCAGGGCCCTTAGCAGGTTGAAACCTTCCAGGAAATCATTGGAGGAAAAGGCCACGGCGCGCGGACTTATCCTCT
Source organism: Candidatus Aminicenantota bacterium (assembly GCA_020355945.1). Next base: position 6,272,110 of record CP070627.1, read on the forward strand.
TGACTTGCGGCACCAGTAAGGGCATCTCTACCTGGGAGCTTTTGAGAAATTCCAGCTCTATATTAAAAGGTGGCTTTAATTTGAAAGGAGGTATTTTATTTCTCTTCAATAAAGCCTGTTTAGCGCTTTCTTGCAGCCGTCGCCTGGCTTCGCCGGCAGGGAGAAGTTTAGCCGCATATCGGCCCAACCCTTCTTTGACAGCGACGGTCACAATCTCGTTCCCCAGGATAGATTTTGCTTGTTTACATGTTTGGTCATCGCCGCTGATCATAATCACCGGCACATTAAAATAACCGGCAATCGCTCCATTGAGTCCCAGTTCGGGCATTTCTATACCGTTAATTTTAATGGCCCGCACCGATCCCCCTGAAATCGTATGGTCAAGGATAGCAGACGCAGTTCCGGCTTTGGCGTGATAACCGATAAAAATACAAGCGTCAAAAGAGTTGTCGATACCCGCCATCATCGCCAGGGGTTTCGGTGTTCCCGATATCAAGCTGGCTTTGGGATGGAGAAGGTCAGCAATGATGTTGCGCATGCCGCCGTGGGAGTCATTAACCACGATTTCTACGGCGCCCGCCTCAAGCAGACCTTCCACCACCGCATTGACATCCTCCGCCATCCATTTGCGGGCTTCACTATACCCACTGGAATCCGAATAGGTCTGTTCATAGTGGACCACCCCCCAAATTCCCTCCATGTCCACGGAGATAAATACTTTGAGCGGCGCTTTTTCCCCGGCCTGGAGATATGAAAACAGGGCAAAAATAACAAAAAAAATCCAAATTTTTTTTTCAACCATTTCACCTCCTATCCTTTCAATTGGTTGTTAAATTTAAGAAAACGGTCTTCATATGAGAACCTTTTATGCACTGTATTCTCCATATTAAAATCACCAGTAATTATCTTACTTAAAGCGGCCATGTTTGTCAAGACAAAAAATGGGCAAAACCTCCCTCATGGAACGACTGTTCAATATCACCTTTTACTGTGTTACGTTGATATCTTCAGGAATTCCGTCGCTTTGACGTTTTTGACTTTAAAAGCCTCTGCCACCGGCGAGCCGACAACCCAGATGATCTCACCATCCCCATTGAGGATTACCGGGCATAAATTTCTTAACCGGGAAGGAATGCCGGACGCCCTGATCATTTCGAAAACCTTCTGCTTAACAGTGGTGTTGATTTTAATATATTTATCCTGGGTACTGGAATTTCGTACCACCAGGGGAAATTTCACCAGGGAAAAAGGAATGATGATTTTTTTATTGTCCGCCGGTTTTTGGAAGGTATCTACCTTTTCAACGATGACTGTTTTCCGAATCTCTTTGATTTCCCTGGTACCCGGGGATTTTATTTTATAGCTGTAACCCGGGATGGAAAAATTGCCAGGAAAGATAAAACCCTTTTGAAAGGTCAATTCAATTCCTGGAATGGCCAGCCCCTTGACTTCAGAATGCCGGGTACGCACCGCTTCAATATGCTCGAAATCGATGTTCAGCAAATTACCCTTCAATAACCGGATATATTCCCGGATAATATGCCGCTGCAGGGCAAGATGATAGCTCTCTAAGATATTTGCCGGTAATACCTTATCCAGGATTAAATGGTCCGCTAAAATTTTTTTAGCCAACTCACTGAAATAATCATACTCTTCCTGGATAATGGAAACGGTTTTAAATATATGTTGGTGGATATTGGGCTCGATCTTTTTTATTTCGGGAACCACGTGGTGCCGGATACGATTTCTTAAGAATTCATCCTGCTCATTGGTATAATCCTGGTAAAAAGGGATATTATTCCTCTTTATGAAACCCAGGATTTCCTCCTGGTCAAACAGCAGCAGGGGGCGGATAATGGTATTCTCTTTTTTACTGTAAATGGTGCTTAGTCCCTGGAGACCGCTTCCCCTAAAGAGTTTGATAAAAAAAGTTTCGGTAAGGTCGGATTTGGTATGGGCCGTAGCCACTTTTGCATTTTTGTACTGCGACGACACTTGCTTGAAGAAACTGTACCTTGAGAGAGAAGCAGCCTGTTCCAGGTTGAGTTTATGTTTTTTTTTGAATCGGATGACGTTCTTACTGCCAATCACCAGTTCCAGGTCCCGGGATTGACAAAAATCCCTAACCCACTGCTCTTCTTTGGCTGCATCGCTTCGCAGTTTATGGTTGAAATAAGCGGCAATCAAATGAAAATCGATATCCTTTTTTAGTTCCTGCAGCAGATAAAATAAGGTGACGGAATCTTTTCCACCGGAAAAACCCAGGATAATCGTATCGCCCACTTCTACCAGGTGATTTTTTTTGATGTTCTCCAGGAATGAAGGGTATAAAATGTTCATCAAGCACTACAAATATAAAAAATAGCGGTGGAGGGACTCGAACCCACGACGTATCGGATATGAGCCGACTGCTCTACCACCTGAGCTACACCGCCATTCAATTGCTATTATACTCTAATTCTTCTTATTAATCAATATGCAAGTTATTTTTTTTGCAAGGATAGGTGCTACAATGCTGCTTTTATTTTTTCGATCAGCATCTCTTCGGGAGCAGGTCCTTCCTGGAATTGGGTTTCATTGATGACAGTCCGGGGAACTCCCATGACATTATATTTTACTGCCAGCTCCGGGAATTCAGTGGCTTCAATCATGTCGGCCGTTACCTTTGGGCTGTGAAAGGCCATTCGATGTGCCAGGATTACCGCACCCGGGCAGTAAGGGCATGTGGGCGTTACAAATACTTGCAGGTGAACCTCTTTATCCAGGGAATCAAGAAAATCTTTGGTTTCCCGGGCCAGGCCGGTTTCCCCTGTGGAGACCAGTTTTAGCGCTTCGATCAGGGAACCGAATTCGTAACCGCCGGGAATACCGTAGAATTTGATACCGCGGTCTTCTTCATCCATCGCCACCAGGGCAGGGATTCGTTTAATCCCGTATTTTTCCACTTCTTCTTTATCCGCCACAAAATCGTAAATATCCAATTTAATTTTATCCGTTAGACCGCTGAGTTCTTCTAACAATTCACGGGTATCCCGGCAAAACTGGCATTCGAACTCTTGAGTGAAGAATTTTAATGTCACTTCCCCTTCAAGGCCCTTAAAAATTTCTTCTAATTCTTTAATCACTTTTTTATTTAATAGTTTCATCACATCACCTCTCATACTGGAATGTTAATTAATAATAAATCAATCGTT
>CP070627.1:6275403-6284609 GCA_020355945.1 Candidatus Aminicenantota bacterium
TTCCACCATGGTCTCAGCATGTAAAGGAAATTCTTTAATGGCTTCGTGGTATTTTTCCGGGATTTTACCATATACTTTTTCTTCCAATTGCTCTTGAACAGCCCTGGCATTAGGTACAAAATTAAACCAGTTTTCCATGTAGCCTTTAACAGTAAATGTGTAATAAGGTAAGATTCCTACTTCATTAAGCACCTTTCTTAATTTGGCAGTATGCCCTCGGCGTGAAGCCGCCGTGGTAAACACGCACTGGTTGGTCACGGTCCAGCCGGCTGAAATCAACCACCTGACAGCCTCCCTTACCTCAGGCGTCACTTCCATAGGTGATTCAAAATGAGTCTGGATCACAAACTGTTTCACCCCAATTTTAGAAGCCTTTTTCTTAAACTCAGCCAATACTTTAGACAGCTCAGGAGTGATCCGCTGAGGAATATAAGCTAAAAGACGTGTACCCAGTCGTACTCGCTGCAATTCGGCAAATTTTTCTCCTTGTTTTCTTTTTTTATTGGCCTCCTGTTTTCGCTGCGCCATCCGGTAAACCGCATCAAATATTTTTTCTAAGGACTTATTCGAACTCATTAACGCATCGCCGCCAGTAATCAGGATATCCCGGAGTTGGGAATCTTTTTCAAAATATTCCATCAAACGTTCCAGTTTTTCCGGCCAGGTTTCCGTGGGTTTGAGTTTATCCAGGTTAAAATTCAGGTTTCCTCTCTGGAATTCGTACATTCGTTGGCAAGAGGCGCAGAGACCGCCGCAGGCACGGCCCACAGTATCCGGGATCAAAATCGCTACCTCCGGGTACCGGCGGTGCACATTATGGTGCGACGGCATCACCCATCCGGCGGCATTGGGTTTCCCTGGCTCTACTAAGTCCTCTTTTTCCCAGGCCACAATATGACCGAACTCATCTACCAATTGTTGGCTGTATACCACATAATAACGTAAAGCCAGGTCAGCGCCAATGGCAAAATAAGGCACCCGCACATGCAGCAAAGACAGGTAGTAAGGGTTCACAAAAAAAGGAATTCCTGCTTCTTTGGCCTGGTAGAGAATTTTCATGCTGTCCGGGTCCAGGGACTCGCCCAGCATCTCATTCAGGTCATCCGGGTCACGCACTGCGAATTTCAGGTGAAATTTCCAATCTTTCCACCATTCCAGCATTTTCAGGAATTTTTGTTCATGGGACATCCCGGGCTCGAATTGAAATTTTGAATCTTTAATTTCATTACTGTCGATTTTGTTGATCAAGATTTTGATGATGCGTTCCCGGTTTTCTTCGCGCAAGCGGACGATCCTGGGGTCTAAACCGGACACGTACCTGGACATCCATTCTTCTACTTGTTCTTTAGTGGGTTTTTGGGGTTCTTCTTCGCCCCGGAATTGGCGGAGTAGATGCAGCATATCCTCGAAAAAGTAGGGTTTTGCACCGCCGGTACCGTGTGTGACTGCCAACCAGGTTAATTTAACCGGGTTACTCACAGCTACTTCGCCCCTGAGGTTCAGGTCGATATATTCTTTACCGGCGTGGTCGATATAGTCCAGGATGCGTATAGCGGCATAGTCGCGCCAATTGAGAGCTTCAAACATCTCGCGTCCGGCATGGTCGCTTTTATAGTATCTTAATGCGTCCGGGCTGCGTTCTAACTCTTCTAATACCCAGTTCCTGACGCCGATTAAAGCTTCGGTTTCGTTGCGGGAGTTTCGCATGATCTCTTCCAGTTTCGGATTTTCTTTGAGGAGCTTTTTCAGGAGTTTATGGGATTTGACGTTTATTGCGATTTTGTCTAATTCTGCTGGCTTTTTTGCCATGCTTACCTCCTTATCTGTTTGTGATTTTAGCGCATATGGATTTATTATACAAGGGGGCGGGAAAGAAATTAATTTTTTTGTTAGCCACTGAGTACACAGAGGGAATCCAGGAAGAGAGGAAGGGAAGAAGAAAGATAGAATTGTAATTCGAGTAGAAACAAATTATGCGAGTATTTTTGACGGCAGGGAAAAAAACTCGCGAGTTTTTTTGACAATAGGCAAAAAAAGTAGTAATATAATCATATGAAAAAACAACGATATCTCACGGAACAGATCAAAAGGGATTTAAAAAAGAAGATGGTATTTGTAGCCGGTGCCCGGCAGGTGGGTAAAACCACACTGGCAAAGCAAATCCTGCAAGCAAAAAAAGGCTATTTAAACTGGGATATCCCTGAAGACCGCGAATCTATTTTAAAAGGAGAACTTCCCCCTATAAACTTCATGATTTTTGATGAAATTCACAAATATCGTTCCTGGAGAAATTATCTTAAAGGGTTGTATGACAAAATTGGAGATACCTGCAAAATATTGGTGATTGGCAGCGCTAAATTAGATTATTATCGTTTTGGAGGCGATTCACTCCAGGGGCGATACTATTTTTTACGACTTCATCCCTTTTCTATGGCCGAATTAAAATTAACCACCACCGGTGATTTGATGGATTTACTTCAATTAAGCGGATTTCCGGAACCATTTTTAAGTGGCTCAGAAGTAGAAGCCAAACGATGGTCAAGAGAATATCGGCAGCGGATATTGTACGAAGAAATCAGGAATCTTGAAAAGGTATCCGACATGGGTAATCTTGAGCTTCTATCCCTTCGTCTCCCTTTATTGGTGGGTTCCCCTTTATCGATCAACTCTATCAGGGAAGATTTGCAGGTCAGCCATAAGACGGTATCAAGATGGTTAAATATATTTGAACGATTATACTCCATTGTACGTTTATCACCTTTTGGCACCCCTAAAATAAGAGCGGTAAAAAAAGAACAAAAACATTATCATTATGATTGGTCATTAGTGCCGGAACTGCCGCTTCGGTTTGAGAATATGGTGGCGATGCATTTGTTGAAATGGGTTCATTTCCAACAAGACACAAAAGGCAGAGATATGGAATTGAATTATTTCAGGGATGTAGATGGTCGTGAAGTGGATTTTGTTATTACAGAAGATAACACCCCTGTTTATTTGATCGAGACCAAATGGAAAGATGCAGCAATATCTATAGGCTTAAAATATCTTAAACAACGTTTCCCTGATGCGGAAGCCTACCAAATTTCAGCTCACGGCGAGAAGGACTATTTGACTACTGCCGGGATCAGGGTAATGCCGGCCATCAAATTTTTATTAGACCTGGTTTAACTTGACCGGGGACTTCTTGTTTTACCATGCCTGGTGGAATTCGAGAATATTTTTGCCTGGCACCAATGGCATTAATGCTTTCCGATTATTTGGGTGAAATCAAATAAAGTAACAGTGCCGTTGGCGTTGGCCGTGGCGAATAGACCGGGTTGATGGGGAGCGGGTTTGATTTCACGGGGCATCCACAGCAGGGGGATGGTTTTGAGACATTGCCCGGTTTCCATATCCCATAATTTCAGGGTGTGCTCATCGGAGCCAGAGAGGATATAATTTCCCTCTGGACTAAAGGCCACGCAATTTACAGAGGCATTGTGTCCCTTAAAGGTGAGTATTTCTTTGCCGGTCTTTAAGTCCCATAATTTCATGGTCATATCATCAGAGCCGGACAGGATCACGTTTCCCCGGGGGCTGAAAACCACGCTTCTAACAGTGTCACTGTGTCCCTTAAAGGTACGTATTTCTTCGCCGGTGTGCAAGTCCCATAATTTCATGGTTTTATCTATGGAGCCTGAGAGGATCAAGTTTCCCTGTGGGATGAAGGCTACACTATTAACATATGAATTGTGCCCCTTAAATGTGCGCACCTCTTTGCCGCTTTCAACATCCCATAATTTCAGGGTTTTATCATCTGAGCCGGAAATGATCCATTTCCCATCCGGGCTGACATCCACACAGGTGACAACACCACTGTGCCTTAAATTGGGACTGCCTAAAAAACCAATCAACTCCTTGCCGGAATATTCTTGATAGTATTGGAAATTCTTATCTTCCGGGTGATATTCCCGTGAATCCAATGTAAGCACACCAACAACGGCTTCTAATACCGGTTCTTTGACTGCTTCCCGGTATACCTGCTCTTCTTTTTCCCGGTGCCGGCTCAACCATTGGTCCACCTGCCCTGCTTTAATGATCCCGTCCAGCAGCTCTTTTCGCAAAGCAGTCATCTCGGAGTCGCCTTGCCAATATGCTTCATAGGTCAAATACTTTTCTAAAAAATAGGGCCGGCACAGCCTGGAGATATTTTTAAATTCCCGGACTGCTGTTTTTATTTTTTGTTTATCTTTGCAGAGGATGATACCCGACAGGTACCTGTATACCCAGTCCACGGCATCCCAATTTTCTTCTATTTGCTTTTCCCTGTCCAGTTGAAGGTATTCCAGGTGCTGGCGTTGGTACTGGCGATCAATGTAACTTTCCCATTCGGCCAGGCTTTTCAAGGCGGTGAGGTGTAAACGGTTTTGCTGGTCTTGATCTTTCACTTTGGGGACCTGTTGTTCCAGTATTTTCAATATATGGGCGCCTTCCCGGATGCCGCTGCCCACGGCAATGGGCAGGGTTTCGGTTTGATAAAAGACCGGGTCGACTTTTTCCACTGCTTTGGCAATGCTCTTTATAGGATATTTCTCCATGAGATACCCGGGATTGTTTACCTTTTCCACCAGGTACCGGGCTGCCAGGTACTCCATGACCGTGGCATGGATAAACACATACCGGGAAAGGCCAGTCGGGACCAGGAGTTGATCCTCTTTCAGCCGGTTCATCCACCGGTGGGCTTCTTTTTTCTCTTCTCCGGGTTTCTCCTCTTCACGGGCAAACAGGCGAAAATTATCCAGGAGGTCTTCTTCCGTGATCTCTTTTTGTTTACCGATGTAGCCGTAGGCCAGGAGAGTGAGGGCATCGTAGATTTTCCCGGCGGTGATGTAAGGTTTTTCTTCCAGGACCACCAGGGATCTGGCTTCTTGAAAAAAGGTTTTCATGTCCTTGTTAAAGACTCCTTCTTTGATTTCGCGGTGGTCTGCTTCGTCCAGGGCGTCGATGAGCAGGGTAAGGCGGCCCTGGTAATAGGCGTGCTGTGCCGTCATTTCCGCTGCCTGTATTGCAGCCTGAGCCCCGGGCGCCTGACGGGTAAATAAAAATGAATGTACCAGGTAACTCAAAATCAATTCAATGGAATACTCTAACCCGGTTTCTTCTCCCTTTTCAATTCCCGGGTGCTGCCGGTACCAGTCTCCATAAGACATGATGTCCCGGCATTGGATAAACAATACGATGCGCTTCTTATCCGGGTCCAGGGTCATGGCATTCTTTTGTAATTCCCGGAAGGCAAAATACTTTAAGATGGTGGTTTTTCCTGACCCGGGCAGTCCGAATATAACCCCCCGATTATACCGCTCATACAATTCACTGACCTTCAGTGGCAGTCTTTCCTGGTGGTATTGGAAAGCGAATTTCCCGAAGTGAGCCACGATGCGGAGGCTGCAGACAAATTCCTTGCAGTCCAGCTCTCGCTGCCTGGAGGCTTCTCGCATCCGCAGGGAAAAGTCCAGAGCGTCGGTTTCTTCTGCAAAAAACAACAGCACTGCGTCACCACTGCGTTTGATATAATCACCTTTGTATTTTTCCGCTGTTGTTTTGATATTGGATTCAAAGGCTTGCAGGAAATCCCGGGTTGGTCCCGAACCTAATTGTTCTGCCTGTGGTGTAAAATCCACGATATCAGCCAGCAGCAGGACCCCTTTTTGTTTGGTTGCTCCCTGGCCCGGTGCCAAATGCTTGTTTTTTTCAGCAACCTGTTTCTTCTACCTAAATCCACCGTCAAAATATGATTTATTTGTTGTTTATTGTTGAATGTTCAACGTTTGCGGGCGGGGAAACCGCCTGTTTTGCCGCCACCTTCTAATTTGACAAAAAGTTGTATATAGTCCTGGGTAGGGGCGCGGTTCCCGCGCCTGTTATCTTAATTTCCAAAATATTTGGAAATTTGACGGTAGATTTAGGTTTATCTAAATAGGTAAAGGGTCCTGGAAATATCTCTCTAATTCCGCGATTTCTTTTCTACCCTGGAGGATCAATTTATGCCCTGCGGGAAAATCTTTAAAAAACTGGTCCTGTTTCTCATTTAAGGTCCGGTTATATTTCACTTCCACCAGTAAACGTTTGTCAATGAAAAAATCAATCTCAATTCCTTTCTCATTAACATAATTGACGAACCGGGGATTCCTATTTTGAATAACCAGGAAAATATAATTTTCAAATATGCTGCCTTTGTCTCTAAATCCCGTATATAAGTGCCGGATTCCCAGGTCGGCCGCATACATTTTTTGCGGCGATAACAGTTGTTCATTGGTGGTGCCGTGCCGTTGGATCGTATATACCAGGTATGTCTCCTCGAAGTAACTAAGATACCTTTTGGCAGAATCCGGTGAGATTTTTAATATATTTGAGACTTTATTAATACTTACTTGCTTCCCGGCCCTCTCCATCAGGAGTAAAAAAAATTCTTTGATCACTTGCTTATTTTTTATATTATGAAAAGCAATAATATCTTTGGATATGATATCGTCAACAACAGTCTGCAAATATTGCCGCTCCGGGTTAAGTACATAACCGGGCAAACCCCCGGTTTGGAGATATTCCTCGAAATGCTTTTCCGTGAGGTGCTCATCCCGTTTCTTGATGTGAATATTCCTGAAATCCAGGTATTCCGGAAATTCAAGGGGAAAAATTTTTATCACAATTTCCCTGCCGGTGAGAAAGGCCATTTTGTCTTTTAATACCGAACTGCTTGAGGAGGAAGCAATGATTTTAACATTTTGCCGGTCATATAGGGTTTTAAGCTGCTGTTGAAACCGGTCCTTATAAGCCACTTCATCTAAAAATAAGTAAACTTTTTTCTCTACCGGTAATTTTTGCAGGGTCCTGTATTCCTCCACGATTTCCAGGATGGATTGGGAATCCAGGGCATAATCGTCAAGACTGACATAAAATATATTCCCGGGCTTGATTCCTTTTGCTATTAATTTTTGGATAAGCAGGGTCATTATCGTGGTTTTACCAATCCTGCGCAGGCCGGTTAAAATGATAATCAGATCGCTGTTCATCCATTTTTCTATTTGATCCAACACTGAGGTCCTGGGGATAATTCCCCCGGGACTGTATTCTTCTTCCCACCAGGGGTTATATTGCATATAAATCGAGTCTCTCATCTGGAACCTCCGCCAATATTATACGACAGTATCGTATAGATTTCAACAAAATTATACGATGGCATCGTATACTTTTGCCAAAAATCACCCGATGCCATCGTATAGGTGGCAGGTGCAGGTGAAGAGACCAGGGAAATCATGGTAATCCTGTAATCCTGTAAATCCCGGTTCGGACACTTATCGGATTTGCCTAAAACAGCGCATTTACATCCCCGGCTCCTTCCCTGATAATCTCCGGCGGGTCCCTGGTAAAATCCACCACAGTGGATACAATATACGGCATCATACCCGCATCTAAAATCAAATCAATTTCATATTTATAACGCTCTGCAATTTCATTGGGGTCAGTAAAAAACTCATCCGCCCCATCCCCTTTAGGCACACTGGTGCTCAACAGCGGTCTTCCCAACTCTTCCACCAGGAGACGGGAAACCTCGTTGTCCGGTACCCGGATACCTAAAGTTTTTCGCTTCTCAAGAACATTTTTAGGCACCTCTTTGGAAGCAGGCAAAATAAACGTATATTTACCCGGCAAAACCCGGCGTATCACCCGGAAAACCGGGGTAGGCATATGCACCCAATCACCAATGTTTTTTAAATTAGAAAAAATAAGACTCATCAATTTGTGCTTTGATACTTTTTTGATGTTAAAAATACGTGCTATCGCTCCTTTGTTATATATGTCCGCGGCCAGCCCATAAATAGTATCCGTAGGATAGACCACTACCCCTCCTCTTTCCAATACGCCTGCGGCATGCTTGATTAACCTCATGTGCGGCGTATCGGTATGAATCTCCTGTACTTCTACGGTCATGTCATCTCCTGGATACAAAGTAAATAAACTAAGCATATCGTTTAATTATAATTGAATTTTCAAAAAAATCAAATATTTTTTGTTTTTCTCATCTGTACTTAGGCCCTCTATCCCTGAAAGAGGCGCGGGAGTAAGAGTTTAAATAGTTATCAAAATAATTGATATTAGGGAAATGTCGATATTTTTCATATCCTAACCAGGCTGCCATGGCTGCATTATCCGTACAGTACCGAGGAGAGGCCAGGTATAACTTTACCGGACTATCGGTAAATGCATTCGTGAACTTTTCTCTTAACAAAGAGTTTCGACTCACTCCTCCGGCTACAATTAATGACCTGGGATTTGCCTTCTCAACAGCGTATTGGGTTTTGGTTAATAAATAATCCACTACAGAGTTGAGAAAAGATGCGATTAAATCTTTAAAGGTTCGATCTTCCGGGTTGGGATTTTTACCGGCAGGATGGCGAATAGCTGCGGTTTTATAACCTGAAAAGGAAAAATCATCAGACCCGTCACTCATCCTGGGAAACGTAAATGAGTATCGATTGGGATCGCCGCCTTTGTATAATTTATCAAGAATTGGACCACCAGGGTACCCCAGGTGGTAAAATTTCGATACTTTGTCTAATACTTCACCTACAGCATCATCCCTGGTTTTTGCCAATACTTCGGTTTCAAATTTCGATTTTTGATAAAAAAGAGTAGTATGACCGCCAGATACCACTAATGCCACCAAAGGATACCGGATGCCAGGATGATCGATAAACGCGGATTCAATATGAGCATGGACATGGTCTACAGCGGCAAGAGGGATTTTATTGGCAAAGGCCAGCCCCTTGGCAAAAGACAAACCCACTAATAAAGAACCCATTAAACCCGGGCCCAGGGTTAAAGCAATCAAATGAATATCATCTATGGTTATACCTGCTTTTTTTAATACCTCAAGGGTAAGATAATCGATCACTTCATAATGATTGCGTGAGGCGATTTCCGGTACTACACCTCCATATTTGGCATGCAAAGGTACCTGGGACTTGATTTGCTCGACAATGACCCGGTCCTGCTCTTCTCTTTCAATCACAGCTACCGCAGTCTCATCACAAGACGATTCAATTCCTAAAATGTACATGGTAACTATTATATATGAAATTTTAAAAAAAACAATATTTCTTATTGCCCTGCAGAAATTCTAATTTTAGCCACAAAGATACAGTGAAGCATCTACAATAGAATGGAGT
>CP070627.1:6284709-6288027 GCA_020355945.1 Candidatus Aminicenantota bacterium
AACCAGGTTCCACGCAAATCCGGATTCCCAATCCCATCACCTTGAATTCACCCGGTCCTTCACCCCCTTTGCCGAATTTATTTTTCAATTTGAAATCCGGCAGGGAATAGACCAGCATTGACTCTCTCTCGGTAATATAGAGACCCTCATCTTTGACAGTGATGGTTTCAGGTTTTTCCAGGTGCGGAAGCGGTATGATTGTCTTTGCCCAAACCGGGATTGCCGTGATTAAGATAATTATTGTTATAAAACGTTTCATGGTTCTTTTTCCTCTTTTTTCTAACTACATATTGTCGTCAACTGCACTACTATTATATAGCAGTCAGTCGATTTTGTCAACAAAAATTGTGAATAAAGTGAAAAATTGTTAAAATTTAGGAGAATACGGAGACCTATCCCCAAATCCCCTCTTTTCCCCTTTTCCCTTTTCTCTTTTCCTTCTAAAAAAGTTGACATTAACAAGATTTTAGTTTATATTAGCTAAGAGGCTAAGAATGAACATAATGCAAAACGCAAAACCTGGGATCCAGTTAGGAGGTCTTCATGATACCGGTAATTGAATTTGATGGGATTATTTTCAAGGAGGGGGAAACATATATTTCATATTGCCCGGAATTGGATGTCTCCAGTTGTGGCAATACCATAGATGAAGCCAGGAAAAATTTAAAAATTGCTGTCAGCCTGTTCCTTGAGGAGGCGGAAAATATGGGGACGCTGGACCAAATTTTGCAGGAATCCGGTTATGAGTTAAATGAGTTTAACTGTTGGGAAGCACCGCGGATTGTTGCCACTGAATTAATGAGCACAGCATGTTAACCTATTAAACCGAAATGCCCAAAATTACTCCTATACCTGCAAGAGTGCTAAGAAGGATTTTTGAAAAAGCGGGTTTCAAATGTGTAAGATCAAAAGGAGATCATTTTGCATACACCAAAGAGGGAGTTATCAGGCCAATTATTATCCCGGACTGGCCGGAAGTACCTGTTTTTATCATCAAGAACAACCTTCGCTCAGCAGGCATTAGTCGAGATGAATATTTCAAACTTCTTGAAGAGTGATGTCATTCTTCCTTAATTGCTGGCGTTCAAGTTGAAAAAATTCTCTTTTAAAGGTCAAGATTCGGTATCAGGAAAAGTTCTTGATGAATCGAGTCAATCGTATTATAAAAAGGCCCTTGAAATTTTTATCCATTTTAAGGATAAACATGCCATTGAACATGTCTTTAGAAACGCAAAGATCCTGGCTGAGGAATCGGGAGATGAGGGGGTGTTAAAGGAGATGGTTGAAATACTGTTGGCGCATTTTTCAGAGGAGGAGGTGATGGAGTTTCTATATTCACCGCCTGATTCTTAAGAACTGGCAGATATTGTTGGAGTTGAGGGGTGCGAAATCTCTTTCTTATTTAATCGAACTCGACTCCTTGGGAGAAGATCTCCATATAATTTCAATAGTGATCTTATCGTTGTTTCTTTGATTATTTGTTTACCTTCGTGTACCTTTACGTTTCACTGTAACTTCGTGGCTAAAATTAGAATCCCTGGAATAAAAAACCACCCCTTTTCCTTTATTAAAAATTATGATACAATAAAATAAAATGTATGATAAAATTTTTTATCTTTGTGAAGAGTTTCTCCTGTCGGTTTTGGCCCAAAATAATAAAAAAAATAAAAAACTTAGGAGGGTAATATGAAACATATCAACATCAACAAAAAGCTGGTCTTTAAAAAAGAGACCATTGCAGACCTGAAGATCGACCAATTAAAGGAAGTTCAGGGTGGTATCAAATCTATATTTACTTGCTATTATACCGAGCCCGGATGCTGCAAACCAACTGTATATACTTGCCCCGAACCTACAGCCTAACCCAACCCCCGGACTAAAAACTTTTATGCCCACTGCCCTGGAAAATCATGCTAATCCTGTAATCCTGTAAATCCCGGTTCAGACCCTTTTGCCTCCGGCGGGCCCGCGGCGCGGGCACCCTATTAGGGGGGGCCTTTTCCGCCAAAGGTAGCAGGTGCAGGTTATAGGTGCAGGTGGGGAAATAGAAAACATCATCAGAAACAATACCATCTCTAATAGGCTCCCCGCGCCGCGGGGCCCCTGGACCCGCCACTCTCCACAAAAGCTTCTCATTAATTCCACCCCTCTACCCTTCATTCTCTAAAAACCCCCACAAAAGCTTTTTTATGATTAAAAAATTGAAAAAATATTTAAGCATTGATATAATTCATTATTAATAAAATGGGTTTGGGCATAATTGTCAGAAGTCTCATGCCTGGTGCGCAGTGAGTTGTATCTTTTACCATGCTGCTGAAACTTTAAGGAGGCATTAATTATTATGAATACCAAACACCCGGAACTGAAACAACTCTTTCACTGTGGAAGGTTCCCCAGCTACATACGAACCCTGTGCGATCAACTGGAAAATTGCCTCAAAAACCAGGATAATACCCAACTGGAATCACTTTTAAATAGCGTATATGAAAACAGTGAATTGCTGGATTTCTTCGATCATTACAGCGCCTTTATCCCAACAATGGATCTATATCGACGAGTGCTTATCATCAAAAGAAAACTGGCTCTCCAACATGAAATCACAGCAGAAATAAAAACCGGAACAAAAACAGTATTGGAATCACTGGAAAATTACCTGGCTCCCCCTTCCCCTGGAAATTTCGAAAATGAAACATTGAAATATATGATCTTGCCCACTGCCGTGCAATTGCAACCCAATGAAAAACCTACTGCCGTGCTTCATTATATTTACTATGAACCGGCGGCAGTCCCGGATGACCAATGGCTGGCCAACCAGTTCTACAGCTTCAAAGATCAACCTCAAGCCATTGAATATTTTGAAACCCTGGTGGATGAGATTAAAGTCAACCTTTTTTTCCAAAAACGCCCGGGAGTGCGCAGCAGGATCGATATACCCGAAATACGCTGGCCCCATTACGGTATTCTTTTTGACCATCAGGTGGTGGGTCGAACTTACGGCGGCGCATTAATGATATTGATGCTTCTTGGGTATATGGAAACCCTGTGCGGTTCCAAAGGTCACGGTTTTGGCGGATATGCCCCGGGTACCATGATCCAGGCTGTTATCGAACCCGACGGCACCCTCAAACCTACCAATCATCCCTTAATCAAAACAGACACCTTTCTTAATGAATACGACACCCATGACGTCCGCCTCATCTTTGCCGAAGGCAGCCAGGAAGAACTGGGATTAAAATACCAACAAGGAAAATTTATTATCGGAAATCACTCCATTGCTAGAGATAAAGTAATATTTGTTAAAAATACCGGGGAACTGTG
>CP070627.1:6288127-6292282 GCA_020355945.1 Candidatus Aminicenantota bacterium
AGTACCATATATAAAGTGGCCTCTTCTTGCCGGGCCATCTCTTGTAATGCCCCTGATGCTTCAATACTTAAAGCAAATCCCAGCGCGTGCCCTTCAAAGCTTTTTTCCCGGGGCCTGGGATAATCAGCAGGCAATTCCAGCACCGGGATTTCACTTGCAAACGTTTTGAGCCAAAAGGCTTTTTGCCGGTCCATGGATTCCTTAATGGTTTTGCTGTTCTGCCATCCTGAAAAGTCTTTGTACTGGATTTCCAGAGGTGTCAGTTCTTCGCCCCGGTACAGTTCCATAAACTCTCTCCTGAGGATTCCCATTGAGGTGCCGTCGGTAACAATATGATGCATGTCAGCCATTAGCACGTGTTTTTCATTTTCTTCCTTTATAAGCCCCACTCGAAGCAGCGGTGCTTGAGAAAGATCAAAGGGACGGATAAAGTTCTTTATAATAGGCAAGGGGGCAAGCCCCCCTGTCCCCTCTTCCTCCTCAACCTCAACCTCCGAAATATCATAATATTCAATTTCAAATTCCACTTCATCGCACTCACAAATCCTCTGGACCGGTTCATCCTTCACTATATGAAAAGACGTTCTCAAGCTTTCATGCCGCCGGATTAATTGCCGGAAGGTTTTTTCAAAATGTCCCCTGTCCAACTGCCCTTCAAGCATCGCAAAAGTGGATTCATTATAACCAAGCCCCACCAGTTTCAACTCCTGGATAATGTAATGCCGCTTTTGGGCGGAAGATAATACATAATAATCTTTCTTCTCCACCGGTTCGATACGGGAGAAGGCTTCCGCTGCTGTTCGATCAATATAATCGGCCAATTCACGTATAAAAGGACTTTTAAATATTTCTGCCAGGGGAACTTTGACATCAAGGGCTTTGTGGATTTCAGCAATCAATATGGTGGCTCTTAACGAATGACCGCCCAATTCAAAGAAATTGGCATCAATGCCGATCATACTTTTTTCTATCCCTAAAACCTTTGACCATATGTCTACCAATGTTACCTGGGTCTTATTTCCCGGTGCAGCATAGGTGTCCCGGGTCCCTTGAATTTTGGGTTCCGGCAGGGCTCTTTTATCCACTTTTCCATTAGGAGTTAAGGGTATCTGGTCCACTGGCATGATAAACGACGGGATCATGTAATCGGGCAGGCCTATTGATAAATAAGCGATCAATTCCGATATTTCAAGGTCTTTTTCCGGCACGATATAGGCACACAGGACTTTGTCCCCGGTTTCTCCCGGGGATTCCGACCGGGATGTTTCTTTGGTGATGACAAGAGCTTCTTTGACATTACTGTGGGTGAGTAATTGACCCTGGATCTCTTTCAACTCAACCCGGTATCCCCGTATTTTTACCTGTTCGTCGATTCGACCCAGGAATTCGATATTGCCGTCCGGGAGCCGCATCGCCAGGTCCCCGGTTTTGTAGATTTTTTTTGAAACATAGGACCTATAGGACCTATAAGACCTATTTGAGACAGGGAGAAACTTCTCGGCGGTTAATTCCGGTTGGTTCAAATATCCCCTGGCCAATGCATCACCGCCAATATAAAGCTCCCCAACACCATTGATGGGAACCGGTTCCAGGGAACTATCCAGGATGTAAATACTGACATTATCGGCAGGAAGACCAATGGCAACACTTCGCCGCCGGTCTTTTTCATAATTGAACTTATATATCATACATCCCACCGTGGCTTCGGTGGGACCGTATTCATTATAGATGTCCACCCCCCGGGAAAACCCCAGGTAAATATCTTGAGCCAACCCCCGGTCCAGTTCCTCTCCTCCCACGATAAAGGTTCTCAATTTTTGATTATTCTCGGTGATTTCATGCTGTAGTAATCTCAAATGAGAGGGGGTGGCTTTCAGGATATCCACCCGGTCTTCTTTGACAATCTCCTGGACCGGGAAACGTTGATTCTCACTGCTGTAAATGGCAATGGTCCCGCCGGTTAAGAGCGGTAAATAAATAGAGGTGACGGTTAAATCAAAAGATATGGATGTATACAACGGCACAGTGATGGGAGTGGTTTTTCCTGCCATGTAGGTTTTCACTGCCCACCAGGTATAATTCACCAGGCTGCGGTGCTCGATCATCACCCCCCGGGGAGTCCCGGTGGTCCCGGAAGTATAGATCACATAGGCCGGGTCACCAGGGGTGACAACAGGGTTCCTTTTCCCTGTCCCATACATCTGCAATACACTCAAATCCTCCTGGTACTTCTGTTTCTTTCTAACACTGCCCCTGGATTTACCGGTTTTATCAACCGTAACCAGTACATCATAACGATATTTGGTTAATTCGTTTTCAATAGTATATATTTTGGAACTGGAGGCCACCTCGCTGATTTCCGGCATGTCAGCAGGCAAATCTTCAAAAAATCCGCGGGCCACAAACAGTTCAGTGGAAAAATCTGTTTTGGTCTGGAGGGTTTTATCCTGGTTGGTGCGCTTGAATTCCATCAAGTCACCTATCAATGCATCCTTCAGGTCATGATCCATGATATCACCAACAAACAGGCAACCCTGTTCCCCCAATAGATCAATGGCTTTACCGATAACGTTTCTCAGGTAATTGTGACCGTGAAAGCATCGAATCACACTGTTTAATATAATCAAATCAAAGTTTCTCTCTTCAATGGTGTTGATGTGATGGGGGGGTAGGCAAGAGAGGGTGATATTTTTATGGTTTTCTTTTTGAACCCGTTTTTTATTTTGGGCAATCATTTGGGGTGAGAGATCAGTGGCGTGATAATACTGCACCCTGGGGGCAATGCGGTACATGCTGATACCGGAAACGCAGCCGATTTCCAATACCCGCATATCTTTGCGAAGAACCGGGCCCAGCTTTTCCAGGACATTATCTACGTATTCATCCATCTCTTGTTTACTAAAGGATTGACCGGTAAAACTGCTGTTCCATCCGCCGCCGGTGATTTCATCCACGCCGGTTTCAGCCACATAATCCCAGAGCTTTGCATCCATCAATTCATTCTTTTCCACTTCCTCTTCCGCATAGATATCCATGCTGTCCATACACAGGAAAGTGTCGAAAGAAGCACATTCCCACTGCAGCCGGTTCAGGGTGCGGATATGTTTTTTAAGGGAGATGACCACCCGCAAGTGGGCATCATCAATGATGCGCTTGATTCTTTCTTCGGGTAAGACCGGGTCCATAGGCACATAGGCTGCGCCGGCCTTTAAAATCCCCAGGATGGCTGTTACCAGTTCCGGGCAATTGTCCATCAGGATACCTACCCGGTCACCGGGTTGAATATTCTTTCCCTCTGCTAAATAATTGGCTGCCTGGTTGGCTTTTTCTTCCAATTGCCGGTAAGTTAACCGCATGCGATTGCTTTCATTCTCCACCGCGATATTGCCCGGTGTCCGGCATACCTGCTGTTCGATCAATTCATGAATGGTTTGATCTGCCGGGTATGGGGCATATGCATTATTAAAATCAAATAACTGCTGTTTTTGCTCTTTCGCTGAAAGGATATTGATATCCGCTGCACGGCGATCCACATGAAAAAGAATCTCCTGGACCAGGGCAGTGAAATGAGCCGCGATCCTGGCGGCGGATGCCGAATCATACAGGAACGGGTTGAACTCCACTACCACTTCCAAGGCTTCTTTAGTCCTGCGAAATGAAAAAATCATATTGGGTTGAATATGTTGGATATATTTTTTATCATGAACGCTTTCCAGTAAAACCACCACGTCAAAAAGGGGAAAATCACCCCGGGTAAAGGGAATATTTAAGCGGTGCAGCAATATTTCCATGGGATAATTCTGGTGTTCATTGGCTTCCACAATGGTCTGCCTGACCTGGAACAATATTTCCTTAAAGGTCATATTATCTTCGACATAGTTGCGTAAGGCCAATACCGTATTGACAAACTCAACATCCGTATCCTTTTTATAAATGGGTACACCAACGATGATATCCCTGTTTCCCGTATATTTATTGAGTAATATCACCACAGAGGCCACCAGGATCATATGCAGCGTATGATCGAATCCCTTACTGACCGACATCAACCGGGAATACAATTCACCTTTGAGTTCAAATTTTATTGACTGCATGCTTATTTCATTAATGGGTTTTGTCCGGGAATAATCGTAGGGAAACCCGGTTTTCACCAGG
>CP070627.1:6292382-6299095 GCA_020355945.1 Candidatus Aminicenantota bacterium
ATGGTCACCGGTAAAATCGCTTTTCCCGGGGATACGGCAAACGAAATCATGAAGCAAGTACTTGATATCACTCCGATTGAGCCCTATCGATTTCGGCCGGATATTCCCGGGGAATTGAATGATTTAATCATGAAAATGCTGGAAAAGGATAAGGAATCAAGGCCTGTGATAAATGATGTTTTTGAAAACCTGCAAAAGATACAAGATACAATTGCATAATCCGGAGCTATCCGACCCCCGATTCCGATTCAATCGTCCACTTTTTCGTGGACGATTGCGCCGGAATCTGTGGACGAATTGAGCGGAATGCCTAACACCGTCTCTCAGGTTTCAAGATGATTTCTCCTCCTCTTACCTTTGATTCTTGGTCGATTGTCAGCCTGTCAATTTCTTCTTCGTCGACTGTTAGCTTTTCAAAAACGATTTCTTTGTTATTGTCATCCATTTTTTACCTCCTTCGGACTCGATCAGCCCAAATCATATTTAGCAATTTTTGTACCAACTGTGACTATTTACGAATATCCCTTATTGATAAGGTTTTTGGAATATTACCTCCCTTTCGGGATCAAAAATAAATCCCCCTATAAAGAGACTACTTCAATGGGAAAAAAAGAAAACAGTCAATTATTTAATTATATCAATGATTTTGGGAGTCGCCTTATATGGAGACACAATTTCCTTATAGGGAGATTCAAATATTCAAACGATTTCCGTTCAAGAATTTCATAAATTTTTTATATTCACTGTCCTTAAGATTAAACAATTCCAATACATTTTTATATTTTCCATCGGACTGGTCCAGCCCCCATTTGATGATTTCTTGTACTTCCTCCCGGTTTAAGTCCCGATCCAGAAAAGGTTTTTTAACGGTCTCCCAGAAGCTTTTACCCGCCTGGATATCCTTCCAGATTTGTTCAATCTTTTCCCTTTGTTGATCAAACACTTTTTTGGATTGGCTTTGCTTAATAATATCCCGGATATTTTTGCCGGTGATTGGGCTGTCCATGAGTATCCCCGCCCGGAGAAGAACCGTTATCAATTCCCTGACATTACCGGGCCAGTCATGGTTGCAAACAGCTTCCCAAAACCCTTTGCCAATTTCTTTTCCTTTTAGCAGCTGCTGCATTTCCAATACCAGGGCTTTGATATCCGGTTTACGTTTTCGCAGGGGTGGAATCTCGATTTCCAACACCTGCAAGCGAAAGTACAAATCTTCCCGAAATTCTTTCATTTCAATGGCTTTTTGTAGATCTTTGTTAGTGGCGGCAATAATCCGCACATCTGCTTCTTTTTCAGTGGAATCTCCCAGGACCACGTATTTTTTTGTTTCAATAAATCTTAACAGTTTTGCCTGGAAAACAATGGGGACTTCTGATATTTCGTCAAAAAATAAGGTCCCGCCTCTGGCTTCATCAATAAACCCTTTTTTATCAAACCTGGCATCTGTAAAGGCTCCTTTTTTATGCCCGAATAGTTCACTTTCAAACAGGGTATCCGGTATTGCCGGGGTATGAAGGGTAAAGAATTTTCCCTTCCTGCCGGAGTATTTATGAATCAATTCGGCAATATGACTTTTTCCTACGCCTGTTTCCCCAAGGAGTAAAACCGGTTCGTCTTCCAGGGAATATTTTAACACCAGTTCCCTTATTTTCTTTATCTCTTCACTGGTTCCGGTGATTCCCCCGATGGTGATTTCGTTTTCTTTAATTTGTTCGATCATCTCTCCCAGTAATTCACCCATGAATTTGAACATTTCACGGTCTGATTGACTGAAGGACTCTTTTGTTCCGCTGTCGATATACAGGTAAAAGTGATCGCTCACCGGTTGAATCATCAGGCATTTTACTTTCAGAACAGTGGCAGATTCAGGGAAACCATTTACTGATGAGGATATTAAAACATCTTCTTTTTCAATGGCATCCCTATTTTTTAGCGTTTGTTTAATATGGCTTTTGGGGAATCCCTCTCCTTGCTCGATGGTTTTGCCAATGATGGTTCTTCCTTTATACCACAGGATTTCACCGTCTTTGTTATAGAGCATGGCCAGAGAGACTTCTTTTTCTTTTAATCGGTCCCAGACTTTTGTTTTAATGCTTTCAATCATGGAAATCTCCTTTTTTTTGCTTTATTCAATATAATTGAAATTTTTATTATTGTCAAATATAGAAAATTTTCCCTATCCCTTTTTTTCTTTTTTTTCTTTTTTCTTTTTTTACTTGACTTTTTTTTCCTGTTGGGATACAAAAAGGGGGTAAAAGGTTTAATATAAAATGGAGATAATACCGATTCGATACTACTTTAGATTTGGGGATAGGCCGGATGCGCCGGATGCGGTGGAAGAAGTCTTTGATTTGCAGTTGGATGCCAAAACCCTGGAATTGCAAGATAATATCCCCAAAATTTTGCCGGACTGGACTAAACTTGACTTTTACCAGTGTTCCAATTGCCCGTTAGACGTGCGAAAGCATCCTTTCTGCCCTTTAGCTGCTAACCTGGTTAACGTGGTCAATCGATTCGATTCACTTTTCTCCTATTATGAGACCAATTTGGTGGTTACCACAAAAGAGCGGATGATTTCCCAGGTAACAACGGTTCAACGAGCATTGGGTTCCTTAATGGGTCTGGTGATTGCCACCTGTGGGTGTCCTCATACGGTCTTCTTCAAGCCTATGGCTCGATTTCATCTACCTTTGGCCAATAACCAGGAGACTGTCTATCGTGCAGCCTCCATGTATTTACTGGCACAGTATTTTATGCAAAAGGAAGGTAAACCCGTGGATTGGGAATTAAAGGGTTTGGAAGATATCTACAATAATATCCAATTGGTAAATTATACGATTGCTGAGCGTCTGCGAGCCGCCACCAGATCGGATTCGGTTTTGAATGCCCTGGTAGAACTGGATATCTTTGCCCAGACCCTATCCCTGGTTATTGAAGATTCCCTGGAAGATATTCGCTTCCTCTTCGATTCCTATTTAGCAAAAAAAAATAAAAAGGGAAAAGAAAAATAGTCATTTTTTTGCCCGGGACTCTTGAATTATTCCGTGGAATTTTGTATAACATAATAATAATTTAAATTTTGAATTGCTAGATGAGGCGAAATATGGGACATGCAAGTGATGATTTTGAGAACAATGATATTGAAGTAAATAGATTTGAGAATAATGAGCCGCCACCAGGTGGATTCGATTCGAATTTCAAGCAGGAAAGAAGAAACACCAAGCGATTTGATGAAAGACTTTCCGCCAGGATTGAAAATGAGAAATGTGTGGTCTTAAATGTTTCCAATCGGGGTGTTTTGCTGCAAACCACGATGCCGGTCTATTTTTTCCCCCTTTCCAAAACCATTGAATTTGAACTTCAAGTGGAGGAGGAATGGATCCATATTATAGGGAAAGTCATGTGGGTCCAGAGTGACGTGCTGCATTCAAAAATTGGCTTATTTATCCAGCATGCACCGGAGCCCTATTTTAATTTTTTAAAAAATCTTTATGAGTAAGTGTTGACCATGATTATCAGATTATTCAGATTTTTGTTTATTGTGATGATTTTGTTGGGATTGGTATTGACTGCTGTTTGTAAGAAGAGTGAGGAAGGGGATAGTTTGGATGCGGCCACGCGGCTGAAGATTGCCCGGACAGCCGGATACACTGCTGCCACTGTCGCTGACCTGGCTGGTAAGGTTTTTGGCAATGCCATTGGCATCATCGGTGGTGGTGTTGATTCCAGGGCTGATGGTCCAGTGACCGACGATTTCTCTTATGATCCCAACACCGGATGGTGGAGTTTTTCTATTAACCTGGAAACCGGTAATATTAGCTATTAGCCGCAGACAGTCTACCCGGTGAGTCAGCAGGAATTCAGCAGTAAATAATCCCTCCTTCCAGTAGAGCTCTTGTGGCTCTGTGGCTATTTTTTCTCGTGGACCATGGGGACGAACATGACACTGAGATCGTCTTCTTTTTTCACCTTTCCTTTGATTTTCCTTAGAATCACCAGCCGCTGCCGGTAAGGCCGTCCTACGGGCAGGATCATCCGCCCGCCTTCTTTGAGCTGTTCTACCAATTTTTGCGGCACTTTTTCCGGGGCACAGGTGACAATAACAACATCAAAGGGCGCATGTTCCGGCCAACCTTTATACCCGTCTCCCCGGAGAACCTGTACATTATCATACCCTTCGGATTTCAGCGCTTTTTTAGCATGGGCTGCCAATTCAGGGATAATCTCAATGCTGTAGACTTTGGTTCCCAGTTCTGCCAGGATTGCTGCCTGGTAACCGGACCCCGTACCGATTTCCAGTACTTTTTCACCGGGGTTGACCTTCATCTTTTCGGTCATGTAAGCCACGATAAAGGGTTGGGAAATGGTTTGGCCGTAACCGATGGGGCAGGGGTGGTCGCCATAAGCATTGACCCTGCGGCGGTAGTTTTCCGGGATATACATATGGCGGCGTACTTTTTCCATGGCGGTTAATACGGGTTTATCTTTGATACCGTAAAATTGCAGCAGCCGCACCATTCGCAGTCGATCCCGGAGGTAATGGTTTCCTGTTTGATTTTGGTCTGTTTGGCCTGACAGGCTCTTTATTTGCCTGTCTTCGTCCGCTGGCGGTTGATGACAGGAAGCGCAAACCACCAGGGACATCAACAATATCATGGCTGAAAACACAGAGATTTTTTTGATTTTACAATTCTTCTTCATTCCTTTCACCTTGCTGAAAAGATAAACCAAAACAAAGAAAAAGTCAAGTGTTTTTTTTAGATTCCCGCGCTGCGGAGTTATTGGACCAGGCTTTCCGTATTCGAATTTCGGATTTAAATTCCATTATTTATAGAACGCTGTATTAGAAAACCAGGTATTTATCGTTTTCGATAATTTTTTCCTTTTGATTATTTTCGTAATCCAAAACAATGGATTTCACGGTTATTCGTGGTTGAATGGCAGGAATGTAGATACGATCCAGGTGAATCACTTCTCGAGAGGAAGAAAAATCCTTTGCACCCACAGCGCCGCCAAAATGGTCGCTTCGTCCGAAAGCGATGTGAAAACCCAGTTTTTCATCCAGGAGAATTTGGTTAATGGGAGTGAGACCGAAATCCGCTAACACACCGAACCCCAGTTCCGCCATATTGCCGTAAGCCGGTTCCCGCTGCAAATGGTCTCTTTCAGCTTGCAGGGCTTCGCCTTCACCTTCGACACTTACGGCACGATTTTCTTCTATAGTGAAAAGAACTACATCCTTATCCAGTTGAGCCGGTAAAATTCCCCTGGTGTTTGTTTTTTCACCTTTTTCACCTTCATAGGGAACAATATAAGTTTCGCCGCTGGGTAAATTTCCAGCGGTTCCTTTGTCCGGGAAGCGGCCGCTGCTTAAATGTCCTTTCCTGAACCGCAAGTCAAAGAACATTTTATATTCTTTATCATTATCTACTTTAAAAGTCACTTCTGCCCCTTCTGCCGGGTCTAGTTTCTCTTTGATGATGGATACCCGGCGGAAAATTTCGTTATAATCGATACGCAGTGCCGGGATCATTTGGGGTGAAAAACCTGGCATGGTGGCCGCTCGAAAACCGTATTTCCTGGCTGCGTTTTTTAAAGGGGCCGTGGTAGAATACTCCGTAGGGGCAAGGAAGAGCTGGAATTCCTGGAACACATAATTAAACATGACTGCATCACCTTCATATTCTGCTTCCAGGTGATGGACCACGGATGGTAGGCTGCCGGTGATAAAAAATGCCTCCCGGGGAAGGTCCGCATTGTTAGACTCTACATCCGGGTAAGCGATCAAGGCCACCTTTTCCAGTTCCAGGGCAGCGGTTTTATTTTTCAGCACTTTAAACCATTCCTCTGCCATGTTGCGCCGCAGTATCCAGTCAGGATGATCTTTTCTTGAATTTTGCGGGATGTCTACCAATATGCCCAGCTTCCTGTCACCCCGTTGCCTGGGAAATACGGCTTGAACTAATGTAATGAGTTCCTCGGCTGATAATTCCTCCATTGTTTACTCCTTTTTGTTAACAGCCACGAAGATACACAAACAAAGTGGCTAACTTTTTTGTTTCTTTCAAAGAACTAATTTAATTTAAAAATTAATCTTATTTGAATGCATAAAAAAAGTCAAGTCACAGGTTATGGTATTTCATTGGGCGGAAGTCAAAAATTATAAGTTTTTACTTTCCGGGAATGTTGATCATTCAACAAAACAAAAAAAGAGTCAAATATTATCATTTTTGACCAATAAATTTTCAAATAGGTTATAATATTCTTCTAGTAATGATTCACTTCAAGGAGCTTTGATTTTAAAGCCCTTGCCTGTATAATTGGAGGTAAAATGATGAGACGTTTTATTTGTTTAATATTTTTAACCGGTTGTTTCACTGGAATCCTTTTGGGCGAAAATCTAAACATTACCAAAATAGGCGAATGGGGCACAGGATATTACAGCGATGTTTTTGTGCAAAACAATTATGCCTATTGCGCCGCAGGTTACGCAGGTCTTGATATCATTGATATCAGAAAAGCCTCTAATCCCCAAAGAGTCGGGAATTACGATACCCCGGACAAAGCAAAAAAAGTATATGTCACGGGTAACTATGCCTATGTGGCAGACTCCCGGGAAGGCTTGCAAATCATCGATGTGTCCAATCCATCCTCTCCTGTCCTGGTGGGGAATTATAATAAAGATCATTGGGATGCGGAGGCTGTGTTTGTTA
>CP070627.1:6299195-6304554 GCA_020355945.1 Candidatus Aminicenantota bacterium
TGAAGGGGAAGTGGGATTTCCGGATGAAAAAAGCCTGGGAAATCGAAGAGGCTGGAGACGATGTGATCGGGTCGGTCCAAAATATCAAATCTGCCCATGATGGCAGAATCTATATTGTAGATTCTAAAAATCACAAAATCTACATTTTCAGCAAAGAAGGTAGATTTGTCTCTTCTTTTGGTGAGAGGGGAGAAGGCCCGGGGGAAATCAAAAACTTCGAGATGGGAGAACAACTGTTTGTGGTGGATCAAAGCGTTATTGTTGTTGACCGGGCAAGAATTAGTTATTTTTCCCTGGATGGGACATTTAAAAAGTCTCTTCTCTACTCAACCCAAATGAGGCCCAGGACATTTTTTTCAGAGGAAGTTTTCATTTCAGCTCCTGTAAGTACCGTTGGTCTCAGGGATAAGACAGCCAAAATTAAATGGTATCATGTTATCGATCGCTCGGAAAAGATTATTGCTGAATTTCGGCCTTTTAAGGAAGCCGCTGCCACAAACCAGAGCGGGGGACGCCAGGTCACCGTGGTTGCGATTTTCGGCGGTGTTACCCCGATTATGATAGTAAAACACAGGAATGGCAAGGTTTACTATGGCATGAGTAATACATATGCCATCAACCGCCTGGATTTAAAGAGTAAGAAAACCCTCAGCTTCTCCATTGATGGACGTGAACCTAAAGAAATTACCCCGGCAGTTAAAAAGGAATTGGCAAAAGGCCTGGGTGATGTTCCCCGGGATATGCTTGAACGGATTATGGACGGTCTCCCTGAAAAAGCCTCTTTTTTCCAGGATATAGAGATCGATAAAAATGGACTGATCTATGTGTTTCTTTCTAATCCTACTGGCGAACCCCTCCAGGCTGTTGATATATTCTCCCCGGAAGGGAAGTATCTTTACTCTTCCCAATTAAGAGTTGAAGAAGGACTTTCAATACAAGCGGTTTATCTTCGGGATCATCTCCTGGTTATTGCTGCCGAAGACGAGGAGGGAACCGTAAAGGTCACAAAATATTCGGTTCAACTGCCGGTTTTGTAAGCAGCAGTGAAATTACTTTAGCCACAGAGGACACAGAGATCACAGAGTAAAAAAAATTAGCCACAAAGTTACACAAAGGAACACGAAAGGCAAGGAAGGGTGACAGGCAAGTTATTATTCGATCTATTGACTTTCGATAATATTCCTTCTAAAATATGTCTATGATTAAGAAAGAATTTACTATCAATAATAGCCAAACGAGAACAGGAATTCACCCCACAGCCCTGGTTGATCCTTCTGCAAAAATTGGCGAGGGTGTCTTGATTGGCCCCTACACGATTGTAGGAAACAACGTAGAAATTGGTGACGGCACGCGGATTGATTCCAATGCAAGAATCTGTTACGGTGCACGGATCGGGAAAGATTGCCATATATTTCATGGGGCAGTGATCAGCGAAATTCCCCAGGATTTGAAATTCCAGGGCGAAGATTCCATTGCTGTCATCGGTGACCGGACACGGATTCGAGAATTTGCTACCATTCACCGGGGAACCAGGGACAGGGAAAAGACCGAAGTCGGGTCTGACTGCCTGTTAATGGCATACTCTCATATCGCCCACGACTGCGTTGTCGGAGACCACGTTATTTTGTCAAACATCGTGCAGCTTGGAGGACATGTGACTGTCCATGATTGGGCCTACATTGGTGGAATGGTGGGAGTCCATCAATTTACTCACATCGGGGAACATGCATTTATTGGCGGTGGTTACCGCTGTACCCAGGATGTTCCACCCTACATCCTTGCAGCCGGCGAGCCATTGAAATACTCAGGCTTGAATGTTGTCGGTCTGCGCCGACACGGCTTCACCAATGAAACCATCAACCTTTTGAAAGAAGTGTACAGGTTGATATACCGCTCGGAATTCAACGTTTCACAGGCATTGGATCAAATCCAGTCAGGGTTTGAACCTACGGAGGAGATTCGGAAAGTTATCTCCTTCATCCAGCTATCCAAACGCGGGATTATCTGTTAAAAACAAAGACGAATGAAAAAAGCCCACGAATTACACGAATTCACACGAATTTTTTTTTGTGTCTTTTGTGGTTAACCTTTATGGTATTTTCATAGAAGTTTGTCATGATGCACCCTTCGACCGGAGAAGGATGAAAAAAAGAGAACCACAGATTTACACAGATTTTTTTGTTTTTTTTTCGTGTAATTCGTGTAATTCGTGGGCTTTTTTTATAACAGGTGAATGATACTATTTATTGACTTTTTTCTGTATTTCCTATAATATACAATATGGCTAGAAAGGGTACACCAGTGAGTGAATTGATTCCGACGCGCCTGATTCATCCATGGGAACGTCCCCCTATACCGGCATCGACAGTCCGTAGGAAACGGTTCCGCTTCTTTTATGTGGTCCTGCAATTGTTTGCTCTATTCGTGGGAAATACCTGGTTTCGGCTGCGAGGACAAAAGAGCGCACTCCTGTGTGAGAAACGAATCGTAAAATGTTTGCAGCGTTTGGGAATGCTCTGGATCCGGGTGGCTCAAGCCCTTTCCCTGCGCGGTTCAATCCTGTCTACCTCTTTTGGCTTGCGTCTTCTTGACCTGCGGGACAGGGGCGGTGCCTGTGGCATCGAACGTATTCGCGAGACCATCGAAGGGGAATTGGGCCAGCCATTAGAGGAGGTTTTTGACCGCTTTGAAAAGACACCCTTCTCAGCCACCACGGTTTCCCAGCTCCACCGGGCCCGGCTCCGCAAAGAACAAGTATGGACCGCCGTAAAAATACAGCAACCACTGGCCGAAGAGATTTTTGACCAGGACCTTACCCTGTTCCGCCGCATTATCGGTCTTATGAAGTTTTTTTCCATTCAAACCGGCATGAGATGGGACGAACTATACCACGAACTCAAAGAGATTAAAGTGCGGGAGTTGAATTATTATTACGAGGCTGCTGCGTTAGAAACCTTAGAGCAAAATCTCGAAGGGCACCCGGTTCATGTGCCCCGGGTCTTTCGCCAATATTGCCGGAAGCGGGTCCTGGTGATGGAATTTATTCAAGGGGCACTGCTTTCGGATGTGGTTGCCCTGCGGCAGGAAGACCCCGAACGACTGGAAGCGTGGCTGAAGGACAATAATATTGAATTGGATAAAGTGGCGCGGCGCCTTTTTCATTCCACATACCGACAGGTATTCGAGCATAACTTTTTCCATGGTGACATGAATACCAACAATATCATTTTGCTGCGCGACAGCCATATTGCAGTGATCGAATGCCGCAGCGCCGGTTCCCTGGAAAAGGAAAGCCTGGAAAAACAAAAAATGTTCCTGCGGGCCCTGTCGGAACAAGAATACGTGATTGCCGCTGAAATCTATTTTTTATTGGCTACCCGCTTACCCCGCGTGGACCTGAATACCGTCAAAGAGAGATTGCTGAAAGTATGGCGGATATGGGAGACCCGCTCACATATAAAAGATTTGCCTTATGAACAAAAATCCCTGGCTTATATGACCGGCCAGGTCAACCAGGTGGTTCACGATTCGCAATTTGCACCTTTGTGGTCTTTTACCAAACTGACCTGTGCCTGGGTTCACCTGGATAATGCCCTGGCTGTGCTGTCTCCCGGGATGAATTATTTAAAACAGTTGAGGTTGTATTTTCGCCGTGCGCAACGGCGGGACAATTTCTCCAAACTTCGCCGCCTGCCTTCCCGGGCAGCGGCCTCTTTGGCTGCCCTTCAGCAGGTACCCAAACGAACCGAAGAGTATACGTTGTTCCGAGAGGCATTGATGCGGCGGCAGGCCCAGGTAGTCCAGGGTTCCGCTTCCAAAGTGGACGCAGTCATCGCCGCAGGTTTCGCTTTGGTTTCCTTCATCTTATTGGTGGTAGGAGGTTTCTTCCTGCTGACCTTTTTTATGCGTTATTTGCATATTAACCTGGAACCGTTACTGGGACGCCAATTAACCTGGCTCGCCAGCCAGGTGCCGGACATGAGTCTCGGTGTCTGGCTGCTGATTTTCGCAGCTTTTGCTTTTCTCTATGGCTTTTTCCACATCTACAAAAAGCGATTTAGCCGACAGGAATTTGGAAGACAGGATCATATGGCTGCTTTTGAAACATACTAGCTTAATGGAGTAGGTTTAACCATGCTGGATGAAAAATGGAATCCAACCCCATTGCTCAAAGAGGAAGAACTTCCGTCCATCCCGATTGTCGAGGCAGAGATAAAAGTCTCGTTTCGTCGTTTGCGGGTTTTTTTGCGTCTCCTGGGGATATTTTTTAAATTCCTTTACTTAAAAATATTAGGGCGTCTGAATGCCAGGGTTATTGGTCGGATGTTCGGTGATTTTTGCCAGCAAACAGGGGTTCTCTGGGTGAAAATGGGTCAATTGCTTTCCATGCGTTCGGACCTTTTTCCCCCCGGGCTTTGCGCTGAACTGGCCAGGCTCCAGGACCGGGTCGAAGGCTTCTCGCCCCGGTTGGTCAAAGAGATCCTGGAAAGGGAACTTGGGGGGCCTTTGCAGGAGTTTTTCAGTTGTTTCGAGGAACTGCCCTGTGCTGCCGCTTCTATTGCCCAGGTTCACAAAGCCTTCCTGGCAAAAGAGAAAACATGGGTGGCTATAAAAGTGCGAAGGCCTGAGATCGACCAGGTGTTTGCCGCGGATATGGAAATCATTCGCAAACTTTTCTTGTTTCTCCACCGACTTTCTATCATGTCTTTTATGCGTTGGCCGGACATGCTCTGGGAGTTGGAACAGGTGTTTAATGAAGAGCTGGATTATCGTTATGAAATCACCAACCAGCAGCGATTGCGCAAGAGCCTGGCAAATCACCGTATTTATGTGCCTAAAGTATTCCAGCGCTATTGTACGCGGCAGGTCCTGGTGATGGAGTACATCGAAGCGGTTTCCATGGCAGACTATCTTCGTGTCTGGAAAACCGACCCTCACCGGGTCAAATGCTGGCTGGCCGAGAATGATATCGATGCCGAGAAGGTGGGTCATCGTTTGTTCCATTCCTATCTGCGCCAGGTATTGGAGGATAATTTGTTCCATGCTGACTTACATCCGGGTAACATTTTCCTGCTGCGCGGCAGCCGTATTGCGCTGCTGGATTTCGGGTCCGTAGGCAGCAATGAAGGTGATTTGCTGCGCAAATACAATGTTTTCCTGGAAGCCTTGTGCACCGGGCAATTTACCAAAGCGATTGATGTATTTTTATTGATTATGCCTGATTTACCTTCCGGCAACCTGGTGCCGGTGAAAGAAGAAATCCTACGACGTTTCCAGGCCTGGGACAATCGCTGCCGGGTAAAAGAGCTTCCCTATAAAGAAAAGTCTACCAATATGGTCTTTGATGATATGATGAAGG
>CP070627.1:6304654-6308175 GCA_020355945.1 Candidatus Aminicenantota bacterium
ACGGTTAAAACATAAAACAGGACCGTTCTTTTTTTTAAAAACAGGATAAAGAATAGGATGGCTAAAAGAATAAAAAAAGCAGCCAGTAGATCGGTGCGCCCGGAAATCCATGAAACCGCTTCCACATGGGAAGGATGAATGGAAAAGAAAAGAGACCCCAGGAACGCATAATGAATTTTATTAATAAGAATATATAAAACCAGGAAAATCAATAGTGCGTTAAAGGTATTGATGAGAATATTAAACAGGTGAAAACCGGAAGGCTTTAATCCCCATAATTGATAATCGATATAAAAAGAAAATAAACACATGGGCCGCCAGTAATGGAGATAGGGAAAATCCGGGAAGGCAAAGAATTTGGAACCAATGGAATTTAAAAAAGACTGGAAGTCTTTAATCCGCGGATTCTCAACAATCAAGCGAAAATCGTCTTTTAGGAAGTCGTGGTTAATGGTATTGATATACAAAAGGAGGTTTAAGGCCACCAGTGTGACAATCATGAGCAGTATTTTTTTCTTTTTAGAATCAAAAGCAAATGATCTAAATTTAAGCTTATTCATAGGCTTCCTATTATAAATGATTCAATAAATTTTGTAAAATCCACTCGATAAGGAGCCTCTCTAGTGAAAAGCTTTTGTGGGGGGTCCAGGGGGGCGGTTTTCTCGAAAAGAGCCCCCCTGGCCGCCGGAGGCATAATTTTTTGTGATATTTTAAAAATAGCTGAAGGGACTATTGATTTATTTTTATAGTATTGTTATGATATCGCCTGTCGCAGGGTGGAGGGTGCATAGAACATTCTCTGTGTCCTTTGTGTCCTCTGTGGCTAAAAAATAGAAGGAGAAATGATTATGAGTTATTATTTTAGTAAGATTTTAGATATTCCCTTTGCCGGGGCCATCGACCGGGTCACTGACGAATTGAAAAAAGAGGGTTTCGGCGTGTTGACGCAAATCGATGTGAAAGAGACATTAAAGAAAAAACTGGATGTGGATTTCAGGAAATACAAAATCCTGGGAGCATGCAATCCCAATTTTGCTTACCAGGCACTGCAAAAAGAAGACAAAATCGGGGTCATGCTGCCCTGTAATGTGATCCTGCAAGAGATATCGGAAAACAAGATCGAAGTGGCCGCGGTGGATCCCATTGCCTCCATGAGAGGCGTAGAAAACACCGACCTGGCAGATGTTGCCACCCAGGTACAGGCCAAACTCAAACGCGTAATCGAGAATATATAGAAACGGCTAAATCACTTTGAATACAAAAACGCCTGGTTCTTCTTCCCGGAAAATCGGCGGCAAACGCTTTAAAAAGTCCAGGGCTTTGGTAAATTCCTCCGGGGTTAAACGATGGTAATCCCTCTGCAGCCGATGAAATTCCCGGTTATTAAAAATAATATAGTCGATCCCATCCGCTCTTAATGCTGCAATAAACTGCGGGTGAGTGACGCTGGTTTCCAGGTATTTTTTCAAGATGGAAAAATCATAGCCAGAAGAGACACGGTAAGGGCGTTTCAAGTAATAACTTTTGGCCTCCCCCACCAGCAGTATTTTCGAGTCCTTTGCTGTTTTTTCATTTACAAAAGCCATGGCCTTATAAGTGGGAAAAACCGAGGTTTTATACTTTTCAATGCCCAGCTTACCCGAATAAAGATTATACGAGCCATAGAGGTATTCCTGCAGTCCGAAGGCACCAACCACATTGAGTCCGATAATGATAAAAAACAAAACCTTCATGATTTTATAAGTAAGGAATTCATAGGCAATCGCCGCATAAATAGAAAGAAATATAAACGCAATAGCCCAGACGCGGATGCTCAATTTGAAATTAGCCCCCACCAAAAGAACCAGCAAAGAAAAAACCAACAGGAATAGTCGTTTTTCTTTTTTAATCACCAGGAAAGGCAAAAACATTAAAAACAGCGGTCCCACAATGCCACCGGACCCCAGTTCACGGAAAGACAGCGTAAAGGGAAATTTAATCACATCTTTGAAAGAATAAAATAGTTTTTTGGCATCATGCTCCAGCAGGGTGAAACGGCTTGAGTCCCAGTAAGGAAGCTTATTATCAAAATATTGATGGAAAAAAGGAAAAACAGGATTACCGGTAAAGATAAAATTCTTAACCATTAAGGGCGTGAGTATACCGGCAATAATCAAAACAAAAACCACTACCTGTTTAACGGGTATGCCTCTTTCTTTTATAAAATAGAGCAGGAGAAAAATGGCAAAAGGTATGATATTGGTGTATTTAATCCCAATGGCAAACCCCCAAAACCAGGCAGACAGGTATTTCCTATTTTTAAGAAAAGAGCTTACCGCCAAAAGGATCAATAACGCGCAAGGCAGGTCATTTTTGACCGCTGTTAATAAGAAAATGCTCATAGGCATCGAGATAATAGCCAGCAGCAAGATGGTTCGTTTTTTAATTTTAAACCTTTCAACGCCAAAATCAAGCGCCGACAGGATTAGTATCACCCCTACCAGGAAATGAAACAAGCGGGGTACCAGGTCTCCGGCAAATACAGCCGGGATCAGTGAAATTTCGTAATAAATAAATGTGTTGGCGTAAAACAATTGCGGGGTCTCAATAAAACCGCTGTTTTGCAGGTAAAGGTTAGGAATTCCCAGGTGGTAGGCCAGTGAATCGTAGAAAGAAGGAGGCAGCAAAGCGTAAATAAGGGGAAACAGGAAAACCAGGTATTCCTTTGCCGGGCGTTGGAAAAAGTTTTGCAAGGTGTCCATCAAAGCACGTTTATGTTTTTTGAGGAGAAACCATAAACACGGGAGCGGCGCCAGGTAATAGAGGATGATGACCCAGGGCAAGAGAATCTTAAACAGGGAAACCAGGTAAAAGAAAAAACCGGTAACCATGAACCCCAGGGCAAAAGCAGTGGAAAATTCAATGGGCTCTTCTCTCTTTTTAAAAGAAAAAAAACGGTTAACCAGGAAACCGTAAATCATCATAGTAAAAATCAAATACAGGGCTTTTACCAGGGGTAGGATCACATACAGCGGATAGCTCACCGCTGCCAGGTTCAGGGTAAGGATAAGGGCTGCGGCGATCAGCAGCCAGGTCAGGAGTTGTTGGGATTTCACTTTTATTTTAAATAACCAATATCCGATGCTAAACGGAGATCAAGCCAGTAAATCCCGGACAGCATCCAGGATTTCTTTACGGTTAAAAGGTTTGAAAAAGGTGCGATGAGCGCCTAACTTTTGGGCCATTTCCAGGTAACCGTCGGGCCCCAGGCGGCCGCCGCCGGAAATAGCAATAACTTTTAAATTAGGGAAATCATGCCGCAATTCCAGGATCATTTCGATCCCATCTTTTTCAGGCATGATAATATCGGTTATAATCAGATCAACCGCCTGTTCCCGGCAGGCCTTCATCCCTTCTTTGCCATTGACGGCATGTACCACCTCGTATCCTTCACGGGTCAACATTTGCGCCAGCATTTCTCTTATTTGCTCTTCATCATCTATAATAAGAATGCGTGGGTTTTGTGCCATTTAATTATTCCT
>CP070627.1:6308275-6310085 GCA_020355945.1 Candidatus Aminicenantota bacterium
CCGTTACTGCGGGAACCGTCCTGGACATCCCGTGATTTCTCTTCACATACAACTTATAACCACGTCTCCATATCTCTTTACCGTCATTTAAAGAAAAGCAGCGTAAAATATCCGCCCTTTCTTCTTCGTCATAATCCATGATATAAACCCGTCCATTAAAGATAACCGGCCCGGCATGACCTTCACCTAATTCTATCCACCAGGCAATATTGGGTCCTTCATCTCCCCAGCCATCCAAAAGCCGGGTCTTTTCTTTACTAATATTATCAAAATCAGCGCCTCTGAATCGCGGCCAATTTCCCTGGATATCAGCGGGAATCCCGTCAAAACCGGCGAAATAAGCCCCGATGTCAACCACCTCACTCCTGGTAGATAAAATATCCGGTCTGCCGTCCATACCCGGGACATTTTCCACAAATCCCTTGACCGGGTTATGCAGTAACCACCAGGTCAGCAAAACCAACCCTATAAAGGTTGTCCCGGTAATTGTCACTATATTCAGAAATTTTTGGTTCATGGACCTGGAACTAAAAAATTAACACCAATGATTAGCCAAACCGCGGCACCTATATTTTTCATATTTCATTTCACCAATCTTCAGTTTATTCTAATTTCCTGGAAATCTATTTTACCATAAACGAATTAAGATAAGCAACATAATTTCCAGGTTTCAAGCAATTCTAATCTTAGCCACGAAGTTACACAAAGTTACACGAAGGTAAAAAAAAATCAAAAAAAAATGCGGGGAGAGGCAAAAATTTTGCATTTCCGATTCTTTATCCCGGCTGTTTATTGTTTATAGATTATAGATAATTTGCATTACATCCAAAAGGTTTCCAGCGAATAACGGGAAATGTTCCTGTCACGCGTAACTAAAATAGAATTACTATTAACTGCCTGGGCAATGAGTAAACGATCAAATGGGTCTCTGTGATGATCAGGCAATAAAGTCGAATCAATCATATCGCTCGCGGTGGGGTCAAGGATTCTACCTTGTGAATGGCTTATAATATCATCTTTCCAGCCATGGATATCATCAATATCAACTCGCCCCTTTTTTTTAAGTAAAGCGATTTCCCAAATGGATACCGAAGATATGAGAATTTTCCCTTTTTTAGCCTGCTTATCAAGAAATTCAATGAATTCAAAAGAAATTTCTTCTCCTTCCACCCAAAATATTAACGCATGCGTATCCAGGAGATATCTTCTTTGTCTCAAAGATAGTCCTCCCACAGGTCTTCCATAGGTGCAAAGGCTTGATCCGGGGGTACTAACAATTTTACTTTTGTTCTCATTCTATCCCGCCAATCCTTTTTCTGCGCGGGAACCACCCGGGCAACCTCTTTTCCATTTCTTTGAATGGTTATAGTTTCACCTTTTGAGACCTTTGCCAGGTACTCGAATAGGTTATTTCTTAATTTCGTTGCGCTTACGACAATCATTGCACCTCCAATCTACAATCTAAAAAATGTACATATGTTTGAATTTTATGTACATATACATGTTAACATAAATTATGTCTGTGATCAACAAAAAAATGAAGCTTGCTTCCTGCTGCCACCACGCCGCGCATGGACCCTATTAGGTTCGATTTAAATTTAAAAATTTAAGGGGACAGTCATTCATGATGCCTCGGCCTCACCCGGAGACGTATGAAAATTATGTTCTCAATATCTCAATTCTATTGTAGATGCGTCACGGCTTGATTTATCAAGCCCAGGCCCTGTTGATTTATCCACGTCTCTACGGGTTTGATGAATCAAACCGTGAAGCATCTACAATTGAATTTATGTCTATTTTTCCTTCGTGT
>CP070627.1:6310185-6319778 GCA_020355945.1 Candidatus Aminicenantota bacterium
CGGGCAACACCGCCATCGGCGCCAGTCCCATGCCGACAACCTGTCCGTCCTGGTGATCAATCGTTGCCGGGCTGAAGAAGATATGTCCCACGATTTTCTCACCTGAGACGGCCACCAACGATATTGTTTCCTTACACGCCTCTCGAAGCTTATCAACTATACGACCTTCTTCTGGCGTCCCAAATGCCTGATTGTTAACGAATCGTACTGCATCATAATCTTCCTGCTTTTCTTCTCGAATTTCGATCATTTCTTCATGCCTTTATTTTTTTTCTTTTCCAGGTAGCAAAAACTGGCTTTAAAGTCTTTTTGTTTTTCATAAAGTAGAATTATAATTTAATGAGATTGAGAGGTCAACAATTGAATGCATATTTTTGATACAAGAATTTCATTCCAATCATGTCTTGTGGGACCTAGCCTTTTAACAGTTGGAAAAAATAAACCAAACTTTAATCAAGGGTTGCGAATCTCTACCTGGAATCCGCCAGCAAAACGATTGGAATTGTAAATCTTTACAAAATAAATGTTTCCTTCTTTTCTCAAGGAATACTTCTCAAGAAGATTCCCAGGATAAATTTTTACATGGGAGTCATCCCGTTTGCCCGGGGGTAAACTGAAACCACGAACGTCAAACCGGGTACCGGGAAAATGCGGCTGAGTATCCAATATATTAAAATACTCACCCTTTCGGACTTCTATTTTTCCCCAGTTGGGAATCGTTTTTCCTTCTCCGTTGACTTCAACAACAACCTGACGTACTGAATTTTCCCGGTAGTTTCTTAAATAGATTTTGCCCATGGTAAGGTGATTCTTTTTTATCAAAATATTGACCGGCTTTTTAAAAACAAATTCTTTACTCATGTCGTTAATATTACCCCAATTTAAAATATTGCCCGACAGGCCGGAATTAGAATTGGAAAATATCTCCTTTATGACGATCTTATCCCCGGGATTTAACCTTAAATTGGTATTCCCATTGACCCGGATAATATCCTTATCATTCTTCAGGAACTCCACCCAATACAATACGGGAAGGTTGATTTTCGGGGATGGGTAAATGAATTGCAAACCGAATTCATGAAGAATTTCTTTTATCGCCAACAACTGGTACTTGACCTTGTGATAGAGCGTGGGCAGGTCTTTGGAGGTTTCCAGGCCAAAGGCCGGGATGGAATGGGTGGTCAAAACATAATACGTGGCGGATTTTTTCATCTCCGGGAATTTGGTGTTGGGGTCTAAAGAGTTGTGATCCCAAAACCCGAAATGATGATCTTTATTTTTGATTTGCCGGTTCACCCTCTCTAAGATTCGTTTCCCGATCTCACCAAGGTTCATTGGCTTCTTTAACTTTTGAGAGTAGAAATTGGAGCAGTCAATGATTAAACTTTGACCGTACCGATATTGATTGTATTTCTCATTAATATAGGTTTCCCGGTGAAAGCCATAGGCATCGTGCTGGTTAATAAAAACATCCGCTTCTTTCATCAATTTTTTCAGGAGTTTGACCACTTCGG
Source organism: Candidatus Aminicenantota bacterium (assembly GCA_020355945.1). The sequence goes on from CP070627.1 coordinate 6,311,700, forward strand.
CATCCGGGTCGTCTGGTTTTTCTCCGGGGCCGAATTTTCGGTTCATGTCTCCATGCACTTCGCGGCGGTTCAACATAATCGAAGGGAAATTGGCACGGGGAACAATAATTAAACTGCCTTTCATTAATTTGATCCGGGAGAGTATCTCCGATGAAAAATACCCCCCGGGCTCATCACCATGAATCCCACCGAAAATCAATACAGTTAAACCCGGTTTCTCTCCTTTGATGCGAATGACTTCCAGTTGATGGTCCGTGTGCTTAAAATAAATCTCACCAAACAGGTGAAGGGGTTTTAATAAAAATAACAAAAGCCAAAAAATAATAAAAAATACAGGTTCCTTATAAAAACGATAAAAAACATTCATTTTTCGCCTTCTATGAAAATAAGCCGCGAAGACACGCGAAGGGACGCGAAGAAAAAATAGACATAAACCCAATTGTAGATGCTTCACGGTTTGATTCATCAAACCCCTTAAAGACGGGGATGAATTGCTCGGGTCGGGCTTGATAAATCAAGCCCCTACAATAAAATTGATAAGTTGAGAGCATAATTTTCATACGTCTCCTGGCGAGGCTCGCATCATGAGGGGCTGCTTAGTGATTGAAAAAGTAAGTGATAATCTGTTCATGTTTGTCCTGGCTGTTAACCAGGAACAAAGTCAAACTTTTTAAACCGAAATCTTTTTCTTTTGTCATGACCACCGTGGTCTCTCTCTTTTCCAGGAGAATGCCCCTTGAATAATCCCGGGGTACTCCACCGTTTAATGGAATGCCTGGCAACGATTGAAATCGTGTACTGTCTCTATTTTCCATGCGCAGCACCGGTATCACTTTCAGGTTCCTGGCAGAACCTGACCTGGTGAGGAATAATTTGACGGTTTGCCCGAATATGGAAATATTCCGTAAATGGATTTCATGAGGAGAAACCGCTATTGTCTCCGTTTTAATTTGCTTTAAGTAGTCTTTCCGGAATTCATCAATAGTAATATAATTGCCTTTGGAGATTTCAAATTTTGTCGGTGGGGGCAGTTGAAAACCGGATTCATCAGCGATTCTTCCTTTATCTTCATAATCCATCCAGTATTGAATTTTTTTGTTGTAAAAATGGTTTTTATCAGAGATATAAAGTTGTTTAAAGGTCACCACAAAATAATTTTTAAAGGCGTATATATTGATATCGGAGAGGATGACTTTTATAAATCGATAGAGTTTATTCAACCGACGTTTATAAGCTTTAAATTGGTCCAGGTTCATCCCGCTGTAAAAGAAATCCTTTTCATAATAACCGGTGTACCTGTCAATGTTTTTATTTTCCCAATGTTCTTTCCATTCCTTCAGATAGTTGATCAGCCGTTCTCTTTTCTTTCGGATATTTTCAATGGTTTCGTATTTGATTTTATTGTAGATGCATATGGGGGTTTGATCCAGGAAGATATATTTGGAAACTTTTATCAAGTCCGGGTTTTTCATGACCACGCATCCCCTTGAATTATTGGGAAAATTGATTTTTTCCTCCTCGAAGGCACCGTGCAGCCAGATCCCGGAACCCTCTTTATTTTCTTTTTTATCAATGGGATTGGGGTAATTTAAAGTAAACGCTTTATCCCCGTAATCATCGGTTTTAGGGAGTTCGGCCCCGGAAAGAATGCGTTTGAAGAAATAGATACCTTCCGGGGTTTTCATGTCCCCTTCTTCCAATTTGGGACCGTGGTTTTTCCCGGAAGTTACTTTAAATGTTTCCAGGGGTTCTGCCTGGTAGTTGGAGTAAATAAAAAGGCTTTGTGTAGACTTCTCCACGATCACGATATGCTGTTCCGGACCAAATTGGTAACTTAATAAACAATCAGGGATTTGTCGTCCTGCTGTTAATGTCCCCGGCGATGAAACAAACAACACAAATATAAACAGGATAAAATGTAGGTTTTTATTTCTGTTAACCTTCAATTTTCAGCCTCCTACTGGCTGCTAAGCCATTATTCCACGTTACCACGTTACACGTTACCACGTTAGACATGTTTTTTCAATTGATCGATGATGTCTATATTTTTTTTAACACCAAGGTTAATCACATCCTGGAAAATCTCTTTTGATATGGTTTTTTCCTCCCCAAACGCCTGGACTTCGACAATATTACCTTTTCCCGAAGATACGATGTTGATGTCCGCATCTGCCTGGTAATCTTCTTCATAGGTTAAGTCTACCAGGATATTTTTATCTTTTACCCCGATGGAAACACTGGCGATCCATTCGATTTCCGGCAGGTCGGGGATGATGGTTTCGTAGACCAGGTATTTCAGCATTTTGACCAGGACCACCATCCCACTATTTAGAGAGGCGCACCGCGTGCTGCCGTCTGCCTGGAGCACATCCGTGTCAATATGCAAGGTCATCCCGTTAATTTTTTCCAGATCAAATGTGGTGCGCAGTGCCCGACCTACAAAGCGCTGAATTTCAATGTGCCGGTTATTGACCCTCTGCCTCTCCCGGTTGACCCTCTCATTGCCGGTGGAACCGGGAAGCATGGAATATTCGGCCTTAACCCATCCTTTAGAACTGCTTTTAAGGAAAAAGGGCACTTTTTCCTCGTAAATGCCGGTACATAATACCCGCGTATCTCCTTGCTCGATTAATACGGAAGCAGGAACATTTTTTATATAATCCGGGATGATCCGCATCTCCCGCATCTGATCATACGCTCTGCCGTCTTTTCTCATGGTAGCCTCCTTCATCATTCATCATTGTTCCCTGGTTTGTGCAGGTCCAGGTCTGGTTTTCCAGCGATTGTGGAACCAAAACCACTGTTCCGGGTATTGCCTTATCTTTTCTTCAATGATAGACGTACACCTCTGGGTCAACTGCCGGATATCTTCTTTTTGATTACCAGTCCCTGTGCCGGTAACATCAATCTCTTCCAACAGGTCCAGGACAATTTTATCTTTTTCATAATGTAAAAAAATGGGGATAATAGGGATGGCCCGTTTGATATGCAATTGCGAAACCGAGGGCACTGCACTGGCCATCTTTCCAAAAAAATTCACACCTACCCCTTCCCTGGCAATGGTATTATGATCGATTAAAAGATATACAATCCCGTTTTTTTTAAGCCGGTTGAGAATGGTGCGTATTGAATTCTGTTTGTAAATCACTTCGGAACCCATGTATTCCCTGAATTGTTTAACTTTTCTTTCCACCAACGGATTATTCATCTCCCTGGCCACACTATTGATTTTTCGGTTTAATTTCCTGCTCAGTATGTAAGGGATCAATTCCCAGTTGCCAAAATGAGCGGAGAACAAGATAACACCTTTTTTCTTTTCCAGAGCTCGTTCCAGGAAATCCAGGTGATGGATTTCAATTTCCTTTAAGATCCTGTCCGGTCGTCTTTTTACAAAGATAGTGATAATTTCTGTAAACACATAAGAAAAATGGCGGGAAATCGCTTTGGTTAACGCTGAAATTTCCTCTCCCGAATACCCGGGAAAAGCAGTTTTTAAATTTTTTACCACCACTCCCGGGTTTTTCTTGCCGATCCTGGCAAACAGGTATTGGAGCAGCCTCCGGTTGAACCTCACCACGAAAAGAGGCGATCCTTTAATCAGCCAGACAAAAACAATAAACAATATATATTCAACCCGGTGTTTCAATTTTATCTTTTTTTTCTGCATATTTCCAAATACATTCCATTAAATCAAAGCTAAATTTTATACTATTTTGCGTATAAATTAAAGGGATTTGGGTTAAATCCAGGTGTTTTATTTTCATAAAGTCCTTTTCCGTGCATACCAAATAGTCTGCTTTTTTTTGGATCCTGAGTTGATTGAGCCGCTTAATATCTGCTTCCGTGTAAAAATGATGATCGCTGTAACCCTTAAATTCCTTCAGGGGGAAAAGAGAGAGATCATTTTTAAATCGTAAATTATCTCCCAGTGCTGAAAAACCCATAAGAGAAGCATTTCCGATATCAATGGCTTTTCCTCCCGGGCTGTAAAACCGTTCCAATTGGAAATCGTAACTACCACAGTTGGGACCATCAAAGGGATAAGGCCCGTTGTATCGATAGAAAAACACATAATCTTCCTTTTTCAATAAAAATTTAAAATTCCTGAGAAAGTAATACGGATGACGTGGATTAAAAAGCATGATTTTGATATCTTTATAGATATTGGTGGTTTGGAAACCGTCATCCAGGAGGATGATTTTATTGTTATCGTTGATGGCTTTTTCAATGGAAATTTGCCGGTTTTTTCCTACATAGATATCCTGTTGGGGGAACCGGTGTTTAAATAGTTTGGCTTCATCTCCTATGTCTTCAATGCTGTGGTTTGGCTGGACCGCTGCGCCTGGGGTTTCCAATTTTGATTTGTATCCCCTGGTGACAACAGCAAATTTGATATGTTCCTTTTCCAGATATTTACCGATTTCAATGACCAGGGTGGTTTTGCCGGTACCACCAAAAGATAAATTGTCAATTGAAATAATCAGGGCTTCCGGGTATCTCTTTTGCCGCAGGGATTTGCGTTTGAGATTGATCAGCGACAGGGTTTTAAAAATAATCGATACCGCATTCAACAGCCAGGTAGTCAGGCGATGAACCGGTGAATTTCCTTTAATGTACATCGGACAGAACCTTGCCGGCAGGAAACCGCATGAATGGCGATTTTGTTTACCTCTTCCCGGTTTATCTCTTCCCAATTGGCCAAAGCCTTCATGCATTCATCCGAATTGTTTATCACTTTATAGACGCCTTTTTCTTCCAATTCTTTGCCAATATCAGGGAAGTTATTGTAGTAGGGGCCGCCAACGATGAATTTCCCCAGTACCGCGGGTTCATATAAATTATGTCCCCCGATTTTTTGTTCCAATGTTCCGCCCATGAAAACAATATCTGTTATCTTTAATATATGAAACAGGTATCCCATCCTGTCAAAAATGAGAGTTTGTTCTGAGGTCTCACCTGCGGCCGCTTTTTTGCTCCATATGGAATAGGTTACCTGGTATCGTTCCAGTAATGTTTCGATCTCCGGCAATCGCGTAAGATGCCGCGGTACAATGATAAACAAAAACTCCTTACTGAGTTTATTGATAATGGGAACGATCAATCGTTCGTCACTGAGGTGGTTGCTGGCAATGGTAACTATTTTTTTCCCATTGGGTTTGATGCCCAGGAATTCCAGTATCTCCGGTTCCGGGGCCAGGTATTCCCTGGCCTGGAACGCTTCATCCGCTTTTATGTTTCCGCAAACCGTGATTTTCTCTCCCGGGATTCCTAACTGTTGGAATCGTTTCTTATACAGTTCCGCCTGGACCAGGAAGCGGTCAATTCGCTTAAAAAAGTACTTAAATAAGAACAGGCTTCTTTTATACCGTTTAAAGGCCAGGTCAGACACTCTACCGTTAATCAGCAGTATAGGGATTTTCTTCCGCCGGGTAATCAAGACCCAATTGGGCCACATTTCCAGTTCATTCAGGACTAGCAGTTGGGGGTTTATTTTTTTTATAAATCGTTTAATGGTAAAGGAGAGGTCCACCGGTGCATTGATGACAGGGATATCCGGGTACTCTTTTTGAGCGCATTGGTAACCGGCAGGTGTAGTCACTGATAGCACGATTTCTTTTCCCGGGTATTCTTCTTTAAGCTGGTAAACGAGGGACCTCAGGCTTCGGATTTCTCCCACGGAAACCGCGTGAATCCAGATGCGTTTTTTTTCAGAGGGGCTGATATTAGGGGAGAGGCGGTGCTTTAATATCGTTCGGTATTCTTTTTTTACCAGGAATTTTGCCCACCAGGGCAGCGACACCAACAGGAAGATAAAATACAACACGTCAAATAAAAGCATTCTGTTATTATAACATAATTTTAAGAAGTACCAAACTGATTTTTTTGCCTGGCCTGCATGTCAATCGGGAAACCAGGTAACCGGCACGGATAAGGCACCGTTCCTCTTGAATCCTTGAATAATAAATGATATGCTTGCATCTTATGACAAAGGAAAATCATTCTCTGAGTTTTAAACAATTATTTGTTTTTTGGTACCCGTTGGCAGCCACCTGGCTGATGATGGCTGGGGAGAACCCGTTTTTAACGGCTGTTATTGCCCGACTGCCGGGACCTAAATTCAACCTGGCTGCGTTTGGTGTGGCGTTTTCCTTTGCTTTGATTGCCGAGGCCCCGATTATCATGTTAATGAGCGCTTCTACAGCCCTGGTTACCAACAGCGATGCCTATTTCAAGTTACGACGCTTTACTTATCTTCTCAATGCCGCAATTACTTTGATCTTACTCATCGGCCTGATACCACCTATATTTTATTTTATTGCCGAAGGTTTAATCGAACTGCCTCCCAATGTAGCACGATTAACCCATGTGGCGTTAATATTATTGATCCCCTGGCCGGCAGCTATTGGATTCCGCCGGTTTTACCAGGGGATCTTGATCCGGTTTAATTTAACCCGACGAGTTGCATATGGAACCATAATCCGATTAACCACAATGGCTGGCGCAGCAATCGTACTTTTCCATCTTAAATTCCCCGGTGCTTATGTGGGGGCCGGGGCTTTATCAATCGGTGTGACCTGCGAATCCATTGCCAGTCGCCTCATGGCAAACAACTCCATCAAACATCTATTGCAGCAGGACAATACACATTTCAAAGAGAAACCTTTAAGTTTTCGGTTTATCGCAAAATTTTATTACCCCTTAGCCCTCATGTCCACCCTCTCCCTGGGGGTGCACCCATTTGTGACATTTTTTGTGGGAAGAAGCCGTTATTCCATTGAATCACTGGCGGTTCTACCGGTTATCAATGCCTTAGTATTTATTTTTCGCAGCCTGGGATTGTCTTACCTGGAAGTGGTGGTAGCCCTGCTGGGAAAGAAAAACGAGAAATACCTCCCCCTGAGAAATTTTGCCTGGATCCTGGGTACAGCAGTGGTGGGCACCCTTTCGCTGATTGCCTTTACCCCGCTGGCAAAAACCTGGTTTTGCCATGTGGCTGGCTTATCCGAAGAATTGGTCAATTTTTCCTATCTTCCCACCCGTATTGCTACAATTTTACCCGGGCTGACAGTACTTATTTCGCTGCAGCGAGGCATCCTGGTCAATACCAAACATACAAGCCCAATAACCTGGGCTACTATGATTGAAGTAGGAGTTATCATCGGTGTGCTCTTTATTTCAATCACATACCTGGATGTTATTGGTGTGATCGCAGCTTCATGGGCCTTTACCCTTGGCCGCTTCGCTGCAAACCTCTACCTCTTCCCTCACCAACTCAAAGCAGTCAGGGGCTAATTTTTATATACTGTTTTCAGGTCTTCAAGATCCCGGATATTATATGCTTTGATGTCATATCCCTCTTGCCTGGCGGTTCGTTTAACCAGACCAGTCAACACTCTACCGGAACCGACTTCTGTAAAATTTTTGATTTCTTTCTCATTCATGAATTTCATGATGGTGTTGTGCCACAAGACCGGTCGACTGACCTGCTTTTTGAGTGAATATCGTGCATATTCCCCGCTGGTTACTTCAGCAGCCTCAATATTGTTGACCACAGGGAATGCCAGATCCCTGAACTCAATATTATCCAGGTCAGCGGATAATTTTTCTTCAGCCGGCCGCATAAGTTCCGAGTGAAAAGGAGCAGATACAGGAAGAAACTTTACCTTTTTAGCGGCAAGTCTCTCAACCGCTTCTTCCACGGCTGTTTTCTCACCTGAAATAACCACCTGGGTAGGACTATTCAAATTGGCCAGGTCCACAACTCCTTCCACTTCTTCTACCACCTCTAAAATATTTTCTACATCAATTCCCATTATGGCAGCCATTGCCCCTTTGCCCACGGGTACAGCCTCTTGCATATATTTACCCCTCTTGTGAACCAGTAACACCGCATCTTCATATTTAATGGCACCGGCACACAAAAGTGCCGAATACTCCCCAAGGCTGTGACCGGCAGTCATGTAGGGTTCCTGTCCCAGCAAATTATACAAAATATAAGATACGGTTAATAATGCCGGCTGACCATTATAAGTTAAACGAAGTTCCTCTTCCGGGCCTTCAAAACATATTTTAGAGAAA
>CP070627.1:6319878-6322509 GCA_020355945.1 Candidatus Aminicenantota bacterium
AAGGACACCGTACGGGCGAATGAGACATGAACTGCATGATAAGTTTTTCCAAAACTGAATAGTTACTCTTGCTTATAAGAAGAACCGGAACGGTTCCGGGAGCGCTTAACTTTAACGAAAAATTAAATATTTATAAATCTTTAATTCTCGAAACTCCCTCTAATTCAACATTTCAAAAAAAAAGTTAAAGTTTTATAAACATTAAACAAAAATTTAAAAATTGTCTTATTATTATGGGAGAAGGAGGTTAAAATGAAAATCATTGTTTTTTTTGTTTATTTGTTAATAGGATTATTGGTGGTTTTTTCAACCAGTGTTCCATTGCCAGGTGCCATACCCGCATCAGAGCGAGCGGCATTGATTGCCCTTTACAATGCCACAAACGGTGACAATTGGTATGATAACAGCGGCTGGAAAGGGAATAACAATGAACTGGACGGATTTTCTCAAATCGGGTCCGAAGGAAATTGGTATGGGATTACGGTATCAAGCGATCATGTGACAGAAATAAATTTGAGTTGGTTGGATTCAAAGGGCACCCTCCCGGCAGAGCTGGGAAATCTTAGCAATTTGGAAATCCTCTCTTTGGACAACAGTCAGTTGACTGGCAGCATCCCCCCGGAACTGGGAAATCTTAGCAATTTGTATTTGCTTATTCTTGAAAACAACCAGTTGAGCGGCAGCATCCCGGCAGAACTGGGAAATCTTAGCAAATTGACTTTGCTATGGCTGAGCAACAATCAGTTGAGCGGCAGCATCCCGGCAGAGCTGGGAAATCTCAGCTGTTTGATGATTTTTATCCTGAACTCCAACCAGTTGACCGGCAAAATCCCATCAAGTTTGACCAATCTAACGAATTTGTCACCTTCATGGACAGGTATCGGTTATAATTGTCTTCATACCAATGATGATACGTTGCGAACTTTTTTAAACGGCAAAGACCCGGACTGGGAAGATACCCAGACCATAGCTCCATCAAATGTCTCTGCTTCTGCTATCTCTAACTCTTCAATCAGGGTTTCCTGGACACCCATCACCTTTACCCAGTATACCGGAGGTTATAAGGTCTATTACAGCACCACATCCGGGGGGCCCTATACCTCTTCGGGAATGACAATCGATAAATACGTATCATCCTACAATGTCACAGGTTTAAGCCCGGGGACAACATATTACCTGGTGGTAAAGACTCAAAGCAATCCACATATTGACAATGCTAACACGGTTGTCAGTGAATATAGTGAAGAAGTTTCCGCAGCAACCGGTTTACTTGAAGAAAAAGACCCGCCCTTCGGTTCCTTTGACACACCCATTGATGGCTCAACCGTGGCCAGCAGTATACCTGTTACCGGCTGGGCACTGGATGATACCGGGATTGACATCGTGAAAATATATCTAGCGCAAGGCAATAGCCTGGTTTATATCGGTGATGCCGTATTGGTGGAGGGGGCACGGCCGGATGTGGCTGGGGCATATCCGGGATATCCCAATAACACCAGGGCCGGTTGGGGGTACATGATGCTCACCAACTTCTTACCCAACAGCGGTAACGGCACCTTTGTGATTCATGCCATTGCCACCGACCTGGTTGGAAAAACCACTACACTGGGAACCAAAACCATACACTGTGACAATGCCAATGCGGTTAAACCTTTTGGAGCTATTGACACCCCCACCCAGGGAGGAACTGCCTCTGGCAGCAGCTTCGTCAACTGGGGATGGGTCTTAACCCCGCAGCCCAATTCTATCCCAACAAACGGCTCAACCATTAATGTCTATGTAGATGGCGTTAATATCGGCCATCCCACATATAATATTTACAGGTCTGATATTGCCTCTTTATTCCCCGGCTGTAATAACAGTGATGGAGCGGCAGGATATTTTTATTTAGATACCACTGCTTATGAGAATGGTGTGCATACGATTCAATGGACAGCCGCTGACGATGCAGGAAACAGCGACGGCATCGGCAGTCGGTATTTCACAATCCAAAATACAGGAGGGACCGCAGGGAGCAGGGCGCACCTAGACCACATTGACCTAACACAAATTCCAGTTGATTATTATGAACCGATTGAAATAATAGAAGGCCACAAACAAGATACTATACCACAAGAAATTTACCCGGATGAAAGCGGTATGATAAATGTTGAAATCAGGGAATTGGAACGGGTAGAGATTCATTTAAAGGGAACAAGGGGCCTTGCCCCATTGTCTGATTACGCCGGCTGCCTGGTGGCGGGAAATCAATTAAAACGCCTTCCCATTGGTTCCACGTTGGATACGAACAGAGGTATTTTTTACTGGCAGCCCGGACCCGGATTCATTGGGGAGTACCGGTTTATCTTTATAGAAAGAGGTCCCAAAGGAGAAATGTACCGCAAAAATATCATGGTGAAAATCTTACCGGGGGTTGAATAAGCAATAAAACCCCCCTACCCCTTCGTCCTCTAATAGAGTGACAGTCGACATGTGCACATTCATGCCTGTCAACTTTTCTGTTTTCTACCTTTTCTACTTTATCAATCTTGCCCTAAATTTCTTGCTTGTAACTATTCAGTTTTTGGAAGTAAAATGCAGTTCATGATCGAATGAGCCTCAGGGAGGTGGCCGAAGGACACCGTACGGGCG
>CP070627.1:6322609-6332571 GCA_020355945.1 Candidatus Aminicenantota bacterium
TCCGGTTCTGTTTTGCCGAAAAGGAATATGACATCGTATATATCCCTGGCTTTTGTCCTTTTGCGATTTAAAAGAGCAGATAGTTTCATAGATAATAAGATGTTGACCGGTGTCACATGAATAGCGGTAAACACATCGAATTTATTCAACATGAAGGACTGAGGCTTGTAATCATAATGATGCGGCGCGCAATCCACTTGAATCATTAATCTCTCTTCTTTGTGGGGAGATAATCCCTCTTCAAACAGCAAGTTTAAGAAACGAAAGTAGGTCCTGAATGCTCCTTTAAATACACTCTTTATCTCAACCGTATAACCTTCCAGTTCAAGATTCCTTTTGATTTCATTGGAGAGTTCGATAAATTCTTCTTTTTCGACTGCCAGGTTGTCGAAGTCCAGGTCTTCCGAAAACCTGTTGATGTTGTGAATGATTCTTAAACAAGTTCCGCCGACAAAAGACAAATTGTTACTTGATTTTGAATTAAACAGCATTTCCAGGATCTTGTATTGTAGATACTCTCTTAATATATTTCTTTTGTAAACCAGCAGTTGCTCAGTGTAATAGCTTTAAATTGTTTTCAAGTCAAGCATGGCTGATGACCTCCATCCACAACCCTGCCCGTTCCCGGAGAGATTGCTTGCCAAATTTCTGTAAGAATTCTTTGAATTTTTCCGGATCAACTTTTTTCTGCACCTCTTCCGGGTTGAAACGAAGTTCTTCCATATCTTCCCTTGATTTAATTTGGGAGTTCAGGTACAGGAAATCCAGTACTGCCTTTTCCGGTGAAGCAATTTTAAAGCGAACCCCCCCGAAATCTACCAGGCGATAGCCAAAAAAATATCGAGGGTGCATATGCTTATAAATCATTTTCCCGTATATTGTCGAAAAGGTTTTAGTCTTCCTGGTGGAAACCGAAGTCACTGCGAAAACAGCTTCGGGAATAAAACCGTAGTAACCCAATGCAGCTTCCAGGGAGATATAAGAGGGGCTGTAGACCCTGTTGGCAGTAAAAAAAAGTATGTTCTCGTTTGGTTCTTGATCAGCAAATACGTAAAACCTGTTAATGATGTTTTTGAGATAGCCTTTTTCTTTCCATTCGCTTAATCTCCTGCGGTGGAAGCCAGGGTCCATCTTTTTGATGTCCTTCAACGAAAACAAGACAAAATCTTTAAAGTGTTCCTTCAATTCCAGGTATTTCATAATATTTCCTTTTGTTGCTAATTATAGCATCAAAAAGAAATATTTTAAAGTATTTGGTAATTTTTTTTATTTTTTTCCAGGCCAATTTTCTTTATTTTCCATCATGATGGCCTTTTTAAGAAAAAGACAAAAAAGACAAAAAATCGATTTTTTGGGGAGAATTTTGTGATTGGTGTTTTCGTGTTTTCGTGGCTGGCGCTTTTTTTCCTTTCCTCTTTGCAGGAATGGTGTGGATGAATATATCCCGGTATCGGCAGGTGAAATAAAAGAAGCCCTTCACCCGGTATTGGATAAGTTAAAGAAAATCATCTGCCGCATAATTCCCAAACATTAAAGTTTCGATAAGCTGCCTCGGTTTCAGCCATCTGGCGAAAGCCTATCTTCCCGCCCCCGAGAACCGGCCCCCATCGGTCACTGCCCGGATCAGTGCAATCAAGGTAAACCTTACCGTTTACCAGAAGTTGTATATGGCCGCCGTCCTTGATAAGGCGCAGGCGATGAAATTCCATGACACCGGGAGTTATCCCGATTTGACCCAGTGCTAAGGTACTGGGGTTCGGGGATTTAGTCAAATATATAGTCGCTATATTTGTTGTCCGCAGGACCCGGCGGTTGGAGTAATAAATAATATAGTAATTATTAATGGCACCACTGTGATACTGGGAATAATGACCGTCCCGTTCGGGAAGGGCCGGGTCAAAGATATCTTCACCTTTTACACCTTTAGCGGCAAAAAAGATGTGGGTCAGGCCCGGTTCTTTTAAAGGTTTGAATTCCCATTCCGCGATGAAATCCCCCGGGAAATCCACTGGACACCAATAATTAAAATGCCCGGTGGAATCGTCAGGGGGATTGGGGATTTGGGAACGCATGATCATCATGTTGTCCTGGAACCTGATTTCTGCCGGGCCTTCGAGAACCCAATCCATCATACTGGCTTTATTATTCATTTTTGAGGCGTACAGCAGTTTGCCTTTTCTTTTTTTCATATCCAGCGGGGAAGGCAAATTTTTTGTGATTAAGAGATGGGCCATCTTACCGGACAGCTCTTTGGGAACCTGCTTTAATGCTTCTTCTTCGGGTAAGTATTCGGAAAGAACGTTAACCTCTGTTACCCGGTTTGCACCCGGAGGTATCCTGGTGCTGACCGCCGCTCCCTTGACTTCCCACGGCGTATAATAACGAGAGTTTTCCTTCCTGGCGGAGATACCGTTCATATACATATCGGCCAGACCTTTACCGGCATCCCAGGTGAATTGAATAAAGTATTTCCCGGGTCCCGGCAGTTCCTTAAATACCAGGTAAAAGCCTCTGTGAATCTCATCTTTTTCCCATTGGAAAGTAATACTAACATTAGCATAACTTCTTTCAAGAATGCACTTAGCTAATCCCGGAAGCTCCACCAGGGGCTGGGTAAAAACATGCTCCCATTTGCCATTGCTGTATGTTTTATCGGTATGTAAAATGAAACTGACTGTCCCCTCCCGGCTAACCGGGTTATCCCCTGCAAAAAACAGGGGGGAGAAAAATACGAAATAAAGCATTAAAGCATTAATTAAGAATAGTCTGGTTTTCATTTTGTTGCTCCTTTCATTTTTTAGCCACAAAGTTACAGTGAAACATAAAGGTACACGAAGTAGAATAATGTAATAATAGCATTTTATGCAATTATTTGTCAATACCCCATTTTCCCATTTTCCCCATCTTCCAAACCCAACATTCCAATATTCCAACATTCCATCATTCCAATCAATTGTGAATTTCGACCGCAGCGAACTAAGTTCCACTTTTTTTGTTATTTTTTCAAGAGCTTCATTGCGATTCAGCAATTCGGAGGGCCTCGGAGAATATCCGGGAAAACTCAACCACATTGGGCTTTTTAAAGATCGAAAAATGATTGCCGGTGACTTTGTAAAATTCAGCAGCTTGAGTACAGTATTTATTCCAATGCTCTTTTATTTTTCCTTTTGATTGATTGGCCCAGAAGTAATGAAGGCGGGTATTGATTTTTTGAGATGGGATATAAGTTTCCCGCGCATTAAAGAACGTTCTTCCTGAATTAAAATTTTTAATCAGTTGATTGATATCTATTCGGTCATTCGTAGGAGCGAAATGAGCTTTATATTCCATGATTAAAGGTTCAATTTTTTTCACATAAGACTGGTTAGATTCCAGGTGATGGATTATTAACGGCCAAATCTCATTTATATTGGAAACCTGTGCCAGTTTTTTTTCAATATCGATGCCGGTAAAATGTTGTTTTATAAAACTGATCTCATTTTCCAGTGTAAACATGGGAATATCTTTACCTGGATTGCTGTTGGGTTCCGGCGTATCAATGAGGACGCAAAAGGCAATTTTTTCACCCATTTGCTCCAACTGCAAGACCATTTCAAAGGCCACAGTACCACCGAAAGACCAGCCAGCAATATAATAGGGACCCTGGAGCTGAATTTTTTTTATCATCCGGGTATATTCCTGGGCAATTTCTTCTATTGTTCGATTTTGGGGGGTATAGTCGGTTAATTGTTGGGCGCGAATTCCCCAGCAGTTAAAATCAATGTCCAGGTGCCGGCAAAATTCGATGTAGGCTTCTACATCGCCGCTTCGATCGTGTATCAAAAAGAGATTTTTGTCACTTTCATCTTCCTTTTTCAACAACAGTACATTTTTTTCTTTTACCACCATACTTTCTTTTTGGAGTTCCCGGATGGATTGGTACCCGAATTCTTTTGCAATTTCCCGGGTAGGTTCACCCCAGAAATCTACTGTAAAATCATTTTTCCAGGTGTCAGCCACGGAACGGTCAATTTTTTTATGATGGTGAAATTTCATGTCCCCCAGCATGATTCCACCTTGATACACCGGGTCTGTCATGCGCTGCTTTTTCTCTTTGTAAGGCTGAAGCATGTCAGGGTGGAATCCCAGGTTTAAAAACCTACAGATCTGCCGGGCGGTTGTTTCGGGATTTGCTACTAAATCTTCGAATTTAATGCAAAGTTGACGATTCCCGGGAATTTGCTTTAAAAATTCCATGATGTTCAGGACACAGATATTCCATGTGATTTCAGCAATTGCTTGCCTGGAAAGACCAAGCTTATCCATTAACTGCTGTCCCATTAGCAAATCCATCCTGGCTTCTATGTAAGAACGGATCATGCCGTAAGGATGACGCAGCAGGAAGATATACAGGGGGGCCTGGAAATAGGATTCGGCACGTTTCAGCACATCGCGATATAGGGAATAACCGGGTGACTTGTCTACGAGAACCTGGTTCTGTTGACCCAGCCATTCCTGGAGCCGGCCATAGAATTGTTTGACGGTCATACCCTGGTTTTCAAAGTCCTGCATCATTTCTTCGGCTTGTTGGACACTGCATTTTTTGATCCGGGTAATGGCCTGGAGAGTGCCCTGGAGATGAGATTCGGCACGGCCGCTCATGGTGGTTTTTCTATCGCGCAGGGTGTCATGGGGCAGTAAGTTCAACTCCGGCGGTGCAAATAAACCCGGGTGACCCCCTAATATAACCCGAAGTAAGGTTGAACCGGTGCGGGGAGGTGATAATACGAATACAACCGGCGGGTTTTTGGGTTCTTCGCTTTTACCCCGGGGCGGCAGCGCAGGAAGCAAGCCGCGAATATGCTCGACTTTTTCCCTGGTAACTTCCTCCACTGCCTCCTCATATTGCCCTGGTTCCCGGGCTGCTGCGGTTTCGGTTTCCATCATCCGGGCGTAACCCTGCGGGTAGTTTTTTTTGAAGTAATCGGCCAGTTGGGCCACTGTAGGAGCGTCGAATATGACTGTGATGTGAATAATCTCTCCAAGCAGTTCTTGCAATTTATTGACAAAGGCCATTCCTTTGAGAGAATCGGCTCCCATTTCAAAGAAATCTTCATGAATACCAATGGGTTTGAAGCCTAATATTTCTTCCCACAGGTTCGCCATCATTTGTTCGGCCTTATTCCTGGGGGCCACATAACCCTCTTCGGATTGAGCAGAAACTGCTTCCGGGGCTTCATCCCTGGGTAAAACCAGGGGAGCAACCTCGGGCATTTTTCCTTTTAACAAATCGCCTAAATGAGACACATCAACCGGGTAACGTCGGCCCTCAAAGGGATAGGTAGGTAAAGGCACCCGCTTTCTTTTTTCTCCAGGGTAAAACCCGGACCAGTCGATTTTTTTCCCGTAAAGCCATAAACGGCCTATCTTGTTTAACAGGTATTCTACATCGGATACTTTTTGCCCTTCGGCCCTGAGCAAGTTTATCACCAGTTGATTTGCTTTTTTGTCGATGTGCTGGACCGCCAATGTGCTTAATACAACCCCGGGGCCCACTTCTACCAACGCAGCATTCTCAATTTTTACCAATTCTTCCAATCCCCGGGCAAATCGTACGGTCTCCCGCAAATGACTGACCCAGTACCGGGGACTGGCGGCGTTTTCAACGGTTATCCATTTGCCGGTTACATTGGATATATAGGGAATTTGGGGTTCATGCCGTGTTATCCGGCCGAAGGCCTCTTCAAATTCTTGTTCAATCGAATCCATCATGGCTGAATGAATACCGTGGGTGGCCCTTAAACGGATACACATATACCTGTTTTGTTTCATTTGTTTTTCAAAGGCGTCGATGGATTCATTGGAACCGGAAATAATACAGGCTTCACCGTTATCAATGGCGATGGATAACCCGTGTCCCAGTAGGGGTTTTAATTTCTCTTCCGGCAGGGGGACGCTGAGCATGGCCCCGGAGGGGATGCGACTGATTAATTTGCCCCGCGAGACCAACAATTTTAAGGCATGTTCCAGGGAAAATACCCCGGAAATACAGGCGGCTGTATATTCGCCAAAACTGTAGCCGATCATGGCGTGGGGTTTGATTCCCCACTTTATTAACATTTGGGCCAGTGCATATTCGAAGATAAAAACCACCAATTGAGATATGTCGATGCGGTTGATATAGGACCTATTAAAGCTGTTGGAGACAGGAGAACTTTGCTTACTCCCCGAAATACCCGGATAAAGAATCTCTTTGAGGTTGTAATCCACCAGGCCTTTTAAAATCTCAAAACAGCGGTCCATTGGTTCACGAAAATAGGGCTGTTTTTGATAGAGTTCCAATCCCATGTTGACATAGTGGGACCCCAGACCGGGAAACATAAATACCACGGGCCTGTCTTCCTCTTTGCTGAAATGATCGCGGGTTTTGCCGACATCGGGGGATGATAACGCTGCCGCGGCCTCTTCTATTTGCGAACATACCACCATTCGCTTATGGCTGAAGGTTCTCCTGCCTTTTTGCAGTGTATAGGCGACATCCGCCAGGGTTGGACCAGGATTAGTAGGATTCTCACGATTACCGCGATTTAAAAGATTTTTTTCTAAATATTCCGCCAGATTTTCAGTCATTTTATCCAGGGCGGATTGGGTTCTGGCAGAAAGAATAATCAATTGATATTCATTATCTTTTCTATTTTTACCAGTGACCGATGATGAATGACCAATGACCGATTGAGGTGCTTCTTCCAGTACTATGTGAACATTGGTGCCGCCGATGCCAAAGGAGCTGACCCCGGCTCGCAGCGGGTTTTGTGAGGAATTCCATGGAGTTAATTTCGTATTGATATAAAAGGGGCTGTTTTCAAGGGCCAGCCTGGGGTTAGGGGTTTCAAAATTCAAACTGGGGGGAATTAACCGGTGTTTAAGGGTCAGGACTGTTTTTATGAGGCTGGCAATCCCTGCGGCACAGTCCAGGTGACCCACATTGGTTTTTACGGACCCCAGTGCACAGAACTGTTTTTGTTGAGAAGGTTCCCGGTTTTTTTGTTTAAAGGCTTGCTTTAATGCTTCGATTTCAATGGAGTCCCCCAGGTTGGTACCGGTGCCGTGGGTTTCGATGTAACCGATGTGTTGGGGTTCGACTTCTGCCATTTGCAGGGCGGCGCAAATCACATCTGCCTGTCCTTCGACACTGGGGGCTGTATAGCCCACCCGCCTGGTGCCGTCATTATTTAGAGCAGAACCGAGAATCACCGCATCGATATGATCGCCGTCGGAAATTGCTTCTGGCAGTCGTTTCAGTACCACAATGCCGATGCCGTTTCCAGCGACAAATCCCTGTGCTTTTTCATCAAAGGCCCGGCAGTGGCCATCCGGGGAGTGGATCATCCCTTCATTGTAAATATAACCTGTTTTCCAGGGGACCGAAACCGTCACACCGCCAGCCAGGGACATTTCACATTCGCCCATCAATAGGGCCTGGACTGCCAGGTGAACAGCCGCCAGGGAGGTGGAACAAGCGGTATGGAGTGCCACCACCGGACCTTTTAAATTGAGCTTGTATGATACACGCGTACTTAAGTAATCCTTGTTATTCAATAAACCGTTCTCAAGGGTTGATGACGCTGCGTTTTGACCGAATAAAAAAGCATGTACCATCCAGAGGTAATTGGTGTTGGCGCCGGCATAGAGACCGATTAAACCGTCATAAGACCAGGAATCATACCCGGCATTTTCCAGGGCTTCCCAGGCGCATTCATGGAACAACCGCGTCTGGGGGTCCATGATGGCCGCTTCATTGGGCGTGAAATTAAAAAATGACGCATCAAAGGTCTCGATATCTTCCAGGATACCCCTGGCTCTGACGTAGATATAATTGGGATTATTTATTTCTTCGCCCGGTATTCCTGCTGTTTCCAGGTCTTCATCGGTAAAAAAAGTGACTGATTCGACGCTGTTTTTTAAATTATCCCAGAATTGATCGATATTTTTCGCGCCCGGCAGCCTGGCGGACATACCGATTATGGCAATTTCCATCCCGGTTCTGGTAGATTCTTCTTCCTGGGTATGACTGTTATCCTGCATTTAGACAGCTCCTCTTCTTCTTTGCATGCTTTTTTTAGCCCTGGTTTTTCCGCTCTTTATGGCTTCGGCGCGGTCTGTCCTGCTGGTATCTGACTTTTCAGCTTCTTTGTTTTCCGGGTGCAGATGTGGAGCCAGGGCATGGATGGTGGGATTACTAAACAACGTGACAACAGGTATCTCCTGTTTTAGCTTTTCTTTTAATTTATTGCCCACCATGATAATATCCAACGAACTACCGCCGAGATCAAAAAAATTATCTTTTGTTCCCACCTGGTCGATACCAAGGACTTCTTTCCAGGCTTCGGCGGCGATTAATTCCATATTGGTTTTAGGGGCCACGTAGGTGGCACTCTCTGCGGAATAGGTTCGTTTCGGTTCGGGCAGCGCTTTTTTATCTACTTTCCCGTTGGCGGTTAAGGGGATTTTATCCATTTGTACAAAATAACCGGGGATCATATAAGGTGGTATCTGCCCGGTTAGATAAGTTCTTAACCGGGTGACCAATCCCTCATCCTGTTCTCCTGTCTTTGTCGGGACAAAATAGGCACAAAGGTATGTATCACTGATTTCGCTTTCAACCGATTTGTTTTGTTGGAAGCCAATCCGCTTTAGAAAACTCTCATATCCTTTTTTGGTGACCCTGCAGTCCAGATCTTCTTTTATATTCTCCAATGCCAGGTGGCCCAGCCGTTTTTCCCAACTGGTGGCTGCCCCGTAGTAGTGAAAGCCTTTGGTTTCCAGGTGGCCATAGTCACCTAACTGTTTAATGGGACAATTGGTAGAATAAATGGCATAGTTCTTGCGATTTTTCCAGTAAGAGTCTTTATTGTTGAGGTATGCAATCATGTCATGGTTGGTGATATTAAAATACCGGTAAAAATCTACGAATTTAACCTGGTCATGGACTGTTCCCCGGGTAACTACATCGATATTGATATAATCGAAAATGGTTTTATCAATTTTTGGGGCATTTTTTTGTATGTTAAAAATTTCCTTTTCCAGCTCTTGTTCTTCTACAACGCCCCGCTGCATGGGTATAAGCACTTTATTTTCAATGATCTGTCCCCGTGATAATGTGGCACTCACCACCACGGGAATGTCGTGTTTATAGGCGTACTCAGCAGCAAGGGCAGAAGAGGTGTGAAAACAGCCCCGGCACACGGTGGCTGCGATTTTGATACTTTCAGCCATGATTTTATCCGAGTTTTTGTGAGTTAACACCACATGATCCACCCCGACGGAGTCAGTTATTCTCTTTAGATTTTTTAAATCCGCCTTTGAAAAATATCCGTTATCATACGCAGCAGCCAGTACATTAAATCCCATATCCACCAGTTGGTATAAGGCATAAGCAGCTCCTCTGCCGCCCGCATAGAGAATTAAGCAGTGGTATGGGCTTTTTTTGTTTTTATTGGCCTCCTGTATAGTTTGTTTCAATTGTCCGGGGCTTTTAAAATAATTGTCGATATACTGTCTGTTTTTATTATAACTTTCGCAGACATTACAGGTACCTTCAGTATTAATTTTGACATAGGGGTATTGATCGGTTATCCCGCAGGTTTTGCAGGTTTCGACTTTTTCTTTTGATTCCCGGTTGTTTTTAACCACCACAATGCATTCGTTTACAGACCCGTGAGCACACAGTTTGTTTTCGATTTCTCCCAACTCGATGCGGTATCCCCTTATCTTCACCTGGTGATCCAGCCTGCCTAAGAATTCGATATTGCCATCCGGGAGCCACCGGGCCAGGTCACCGGTTTTATAAATGGTGAGTGGTGAGTGGTGAGTGGTGGAGTGGTATAAGTAGTAAGTAGCTAGCGGCATGGTGGTATGATTGCCTGATTGCGGGTGATCATAGTCCAGGCCTCTTAATAAAAAGTTTTTGCGGGGGGTCCAGG
>CP070627.1:6332671-6338868 GCA_020355945.1 Candidatus Aminicenantota bacterium
AATTCCTTATTGTTCGTATTCATAGGTGCCTTCTCTTTTTATCTTTTTAAAATCACGTATAATGGTCTTGATAAGCTGGGGAATATTGCTTTTATCCATTAATTCCACATAACCAACAGCCGCCAGTTCCGGGGATAACGGTGTCTTATCGATTCTAAACGGGATAATAAATCTTTGCCCCTGCCGGAATTCTTTTTTTTCTATGGCATCGTTTATCTCCTGTATATCGCGGATAACATAACCCTTATACTTCTCTGCCAGCGCTTTACTCTGGATAACCACAATGTAATGGACATTATCCGGGATTTCTTTAATCTTCCGGTTCCCATCATCTCTATCCCCCAGGTCCTCCTTATCCGGACAGGAAATTAAACCGGCAGCTTTAAATTCTTTGTGCAGGAGGTCGGCAAAATCTTTATCTTCGCTGGTATAACAGATAAATACTTCTGGCATGTCTATAGGTTTGACCGGCTTACTGGTTGGTGAAATTTGCCCGAATTTTTCCCGCAGTTGGGCAGCGAAATCATCCAACTTCTTGTTGAATATATGAATTTTGGAACCGCTCCTCTGGAAAAAGAGTATAGTCTGAAATAATTGATGGGGATCTGTTTTTACCGGGGTGGATTGTTCCATCGCATAAGAGCAGCTTTTTCTTTCCCGGTCTGTTAACAAATGGAGCAGGATTCGCAGGTGCCAGTGCCTGAAGCCGAATCCCAGGAAGAGGAAATTTTTATTTTCATCCTGCAATTCATTGAGAATATTGCGCTGTAGAGTACCCTTTCTAATCAATGTCACCAGGAAATCCAAAAGATCATCCTCCGTAATCAATAGAGATTCAGGCTCATCCACTATGCCGTAAAGATAAAAGACCAGTGGTTGATCAACCGTACCCATTGCCTTTACGATTCGTTCATTATGCCCTCTAAAATTATACCACTCTATCTTCGGAACTTTACCTTCCTTTTTCAGGGCCTCCGGGAACATATTGTCATGAGCAGTTGTAACGGTAAAATAGAAAGGTAAAGCAGCCAGGTTTTGGTGGAGTTTACTGCACAGTATCTTTCTTGCTTCATAGAATTTAGAGACCCTGGTCTGCAGGGGGCCCCTGCCTCCTCTATTGTCGTAGTAGTATTGTGCCACCTGGGCCAGGTCAGAGGTGCTGAATTTTTTCCTGGTCTCCGGGTCGATTTTTTCCGCCAGTTCATCAGCCAGGATTTCGGTAAGCATGCGCTTTTTCCCCTCAACTTCTACGGCAGCGGCATCCGGCCCTAACATCAGGATACACTTATTTTGTTTGATCGCATAAATCAAGGTATCCCAATTATCGTATTCCCACACACAATATGACATATCAAAACCTCCTTCATTTTCCCCACTCTCCTACCAGGGAAAACAGAACAGGAAATAATCTCTAAGCCTAAACTATATTATGGAATAAGTCAGGCCTAAAGTCAAGAAAATTTTAACTATTCTATTCGTTCCCGGCTTGTCCGGGCTGTGGTCAGTGGTTATACTGACCTGGCGAGGCGGAAGCCGAGGCTGTGGAAGCGATAGTCCGGGGAGTTGCCGGTGCGATTTGAAGCGCGGCAATTTCTTGAGTCGATAAACCAACTGCCGCCGCGGGCAATCCTTGTGGTGCCATATTTTGGTCCTTTAAGACTGCTTCCCGGCCCGGTTTTATCATTGTTTTCATCAAACCAATCTGCACACCATTCCCACACATTTCCTGCCATATCAAAGCAGCCGTAGAGACTCTTTCCTTGGGGATAGGCATTCACCGGCGTGGTATGTCCGATGCCGCTTTCTGCTGAATTGCACAAATTTTTGTTGAACTCATTGCCCCAGGGATAGCGCCTGCCCTCAGTTCCGCGGGCCGCTTTCTCCCACTCTACCTCATCGGGTAGGCGCTTGCCCGCCCATTGGGCATAGGCTTCTGCCCCGAACCAGGAAACATAGATAACGGGATAGTCTTCATAACCAGGTTCAAACCAATAGATGTTCTTTTTTTTATTTATTCTACATTTTTCATTTCCCTCTTCCCCGGACAGACTGATCCAGTTTTGCAATTTTTCTTCACCAGGATTTACTTCATTCAAAAACTGGCAGTACTGCCTGTTGGTCACCGGGTAGATATCCATATAAAAGGCGGGGAGATAAATTGTCTGCCGGGGTTTCTCCCAGGCGGATGCTTCTTTGTCATCTTCCCTGCCGCCGTAAATAAAGTTTCCTCCAGGGATCAGTATCATTTCCGAATCTTCTGTTTCATATTTGACAGGTTCTTTTTTTAGATAAGGCGGCTCTCTCCCGTCAGCATTGCTCTCTTCTTCAGCTTGCCGGGGAATTGTCACCTTAGATTTGTAATCGGCTGTATCATTCCCCTGGCTTTTAATCACCCGGATCGAATCGGAAATATCTTGATGAGGTGATTTTTCCTTGCCAGGGATTGGTGTTTTCGCTGGTTCCTTTGCAGCCATGGGTTCCCGGGCCAGGGAGAAGAGGATACCGTCCGGGGAACGCATATACAACACGGGTATTCCCCATTCCAGGGTGTTATTAATGGCTAAACTGACGGCCTTGCGTGCTTCTGCAACAGAGGCATCAATTGGCAGTCCTTCTGTAAGGGCTTCATAGAAGGCCCTGGCAAACTCGATGGCAGCCCGGTCCGTGACTTCATATTGCATCGCTATTACGGCAGGGATACCCGACTGAACCAAAATAGAGGCAGTGCTGGAGAATATATCACGACCGCCGCTTCGCGCCCCTTCACAGGTGTTCAGCAGCACGAAACGGAGGGGGTCGTGGTCAGCCAGCAGCCGGCCTAGCTGGGTGGCGCTCAAACGATGCTGCTTACCCTCTTCATTTGCCAGGCAGATGATACCTTCGTCTGTATCGGTGTCAAAGCCGCCGTGACCAATGAAATGAAAGATGTGCCAGGGACCATGCCGCATGGCTCGCTGCAGTTCTCGCCAGTTTTGCCCTGGCAGCCAGGTCAGGTCCACCAGGCCCTTTTTCTCCAGGCTGTTAATTGCTTCTTCTATCCGCTGCTTTTCTCGCTCAACATCAAGCGAGGGTAAATCAGAAGGGCAGGCAGTCATTCCTAAGATACGCAGCGGCAGGGTCACTTTAAGTGGTTGAATGGGTTGAGGCAATTCCAGGTAGCGAACAACCGGGGTTTTTCGGGAAAGGCAGAGATATTTGCTATATCGTTCGTCGAATATGAATTCCCACGGAAGCGCGGCCAACTCAGGAGATAGAATACGGAGCTTCAATCGCAGCCCCTTCCTTTGCTGGTCTGCCTCACTCAAACTCACGTCATAGCGGCTGCGTACTTCTTTGCTGATGAGTGCTTCAAACAATTCCCTGCCAAAATCCTGCACGGCCTGTTCTTCTGGCAAATTCACCCGGCGTCGCTTCCCGCCTGAGCGCAAGAGTGCGATCTGTAGGTCCTTAAGGCGGTTTTCCAGTTCCAAATGGTCAAATGGGAAATGCATGGACTCACGCGCTTCTCCTGCGGGCGATTTTATTACAGCCACCGGATACTCGCGCCCTTTACCAACGCCGATTTCCAGTACATAATCCAGGTAACTCAACTGCTCTCTCTCACTATTCATACCTTAATCTCCGCTAATAAGATATAACACACCATTATATAGAGGATTCTTAACCACGATTAAATATTACAATAAGTATGTAAATATTTCAATAGGCGCAGGCCATTTTTCAATTATTTCATCTGTTTGGATAACAAAGCAAATGCATTCGTGCATTCGGGACAGGCAAAAACTTGTTAACACCGGTTAAAAAGGGAAAGTAACCGGTTAATTTATCCTTTTCACCGGTGAGATTGACATGTCAAGCGGTGGAATACCCAATTATACCGGTTACTTTGCCCATTTTCCCCTGCTGATTTTACTTAAACTCGCCCGAAAACAATGAAAAAAAGGGGTCCACAGATTACACAGATTGACACAGATTTTTTTTCGTGTCATTCGTGTCATTCGTGGGCTTTTTCATTGAAGCCTGTCATGATCCCACGGCTTCACCCGGAGGACGTTTACCCCCTGCTTCCTGCTTCAATGCTTAAAAAATAAAAAAGCAAACAATTGGCAAACAAGCAAAAAAATGATATAATGCCAGGCAGTGGACGGCACGTGAATAACCGGAATAATGAAACAACAAAATTGCAAAGTATAACGAATGAACCAGGAGGCTTGAGAATGAATGTTGAACTTAGTGAAGAACAAAAGATCAAAGTGCAAAACTCATCCGGTGTTTTCCGCATCATGAGAGAGATTTTGATGCGGGAGAACGCCATCGAGCGGGATCATGAACATGTCTGGGTGGTGTGCCTGGCCCCTAACAACAAAATACTCAATATCGAACTGGTGAGCCTGGGAGCCATCAATGAAACCACACTCCAACCCATGCAGGTATTCCGGATCGCCCTTATGAAGGGTGCTGTAAAAATAATCATGGTTCATAATCATCCCTGTGGAGAGATTGAGCCTTCGGAACCCGATACGGATATCACGGACCGAATGATCCAGGTGGGAAATATTGTCAATGTTGAAGTCCTGGACCATTTAATCAGCACAGAAAAATATTATTATTCCTTTAGCGGCTAAAAATATGAAGAAGAAAGGGACTCCAATTGATTTTATTGCAGAAATTACCGGGCTTTCCATTGAAGAAATTAAGAAAATAAAATAGAGAATAGCGTTTTAAACATTAAACATCATAAAATAATAGGGTCAAGTATTTTATTATCTCAAAAAGTGAAATTAGATTAGCGGAAGAAAGTACATTATTGCCAGGCAAAGTTTTTTTGGAGCATGGGGCATGGAGTTGTGAGTCACAATTAAGCGGCTCACGAGATGGCCCGAAGGGCCTTTTTAGGCTCCCCGCGCCGCAGGGCTGTACCTTTAAGATACATATTTGCTTCTTGAAGCTTCAGCGTTGAATTCTTTTGGAGTAATGATATCGTTTTTACTCTTGAAGGAAAGGTAAAATGGCCTGTTTTTACCTTTTTGCACCCCGTCCCCGGGTCTTTTTTTTCGATGGACTTGACAAATAAAAAAAAATAGTGCATATTTATATTTGAAAGGAGGCAAAATGCAAGTGGTGTTAGATTTACCTGATGTTAATATAAAAAAAGAGGAACTTAAAATATTACTTGCAATAAAACTTCTTGAAGAAGGTATTGTAAGCCTTGAAAAAGCAGCCGAAATTGCTGGATACAGTGAACAAACTTTTTCAGAAATCCTTTTAAAAAAAGGTATCTCGCCTATTAAATACGATAACTTAAATTTAAAGGAAGAATTTGCAAACGCCTGAAGAAGAAAAATATATTTTCGATACATCCGTTCTAATTGCCTTTTCTAATCTTCAAAAGCTCAATCTTCTATGCCAGTTGTATAGCAAAATATTAATCCCGGAAGCTGTAAAAAATGAATTTGATGAAGAACTTCCGGGCTGTTGTGAGATTATAAAGGTCGATTATTCCTTGGTTGAGTCTCTAAAAACTCAAAGGAACATTGGAAGTGGTGAAGCTTCTGTTATCATTTATTCCCTTAGTTCAGGAGATAAAATAACGTGTTTTATTGATGAGCAGAAAGCAAGAAAAATTGCTAAAGAACGAAATTTGAAGGTCTCCGGTACGATCGGCATCCTGATGAGGATGGAAGAGAAGAATTTAATATCATCTGCATATGAAGAGATTCTGGTTCTAAAAGAAAAGGGTTTTCATATTTCTGATAAAATAATTGAGGATCTATTTGCTTAACGCTTCCTCACTGGATTTCCAAATTACTGAATTACTGACTCATTTGCCTTTTTATTCTCTCCAAATTTTCTTTAGCTTTATCCAGATTCGGATGGCCGTTTGGAAAGAGGTGTTGAAAAATCGCCACGGCTTGTTCCGCATAACTTTTGGCTGAACCATAATCTTCCATATCATAATGGATTATTGACAAGTTGTGGTAAGAGCAGGCTAAATCGGGATGCAGTTTATCAAATATCTTTTCACAAATTTCTATTGCTTTTAATTGAAATTTCAACGCCTGTTCCAACTGGCCCGAAGTATAATAAATTGTTGATAGATTATTGATTTTGGTGCCAGGCAAGAATGCCACTAAGATAAGGCTAAACATTTATTGATATATGATTTTTAGCAATTTAATTAGACACACCCCGTCCGC
>CP070627.1:6338968-6342526 GCA_020355945.1 Candidatus Aminicenantota bacterium
GTTATATCGGTCTCGTGAATGCCAAAGAAACCTCCGGTCGATTTGTATATGCCGGTTTGAATTCCCAGGGCCTGGGGATTATGAATTCCGTGGCCTATAACTTGCCTAAAAAAGACGGAGAGATGGAGGACCTTGAAGGCCAGATCATGGCCGATACCTTAAGAACTTGCCGTACCGCGGATGATTTTGAATCTTATATCCAAAAAAACCTTGGTGCTGCTCTTGGCAGTTGGGCCAATTTTGGTGTGATTGATGCTCAGGGGAATGCGGTGATTTTTGAAGTTCATAATAATGGTTACAAAAAATATGATGCGGCGGACACTCCCGGAAAATATTTGATTAACTCAAATTTTTCCCGGAGCGGTGAAGAGGGAAAAGGCGCCGGATATCTTCGCTTTGATCGGGCTGTTTTTTTATTTGCACAAATTCCCGCAGGGAAAATTTCTCACCAGGATATATTTCAAGAAATTTCAAGGGATTTTGGACATATGCTTCTTGATCAGCCTACCCTCGGGGATTTGAAAACGCTTTCCCGGGAAAAACCGGTATGGGTCTTAAGCAGGGATACCATTAACCGCACCTCTACTTCCGCTGCTGTTGTCATTTGTGGTAAAAAGCCCGGGAACAAAGATTCCGCCGCTACATTTTGGGTGCTTTTGGGGGAGCCGGTGACATCTATTTCCGTGCCTGTTTGGGTAGAGGCAAAGGAAACGCCGCTGCCGCTTCATGAAGGAGAGACCGCCCCTATTTGTAAGGAAGCGTTTCGCATCAAAAAGATAATCAGACCTTATTCGGAACGGGACAAAAAAAATTACATGCAAGTGACCCTGTTGGACAACAAAGAGAAAACCGGGTTCCTGCCTTTAATTTTAAAAACCGAGAAAAAAATTTTCCAGGAAACCGCTCAATTTCTTAAATCAACACACCCGGCAGAGGAATTTGCTGCGTTCCAGGACAAGATGGCACAAAAAGCTTTGGAAACGCTTAAGAGTATAAAATAATATATTTGCTCACCTTTTTTTGTTTGTACACACAGCCCGGACAAGCCGGGACCAAAAAGATTTAGCCACAGAGGTCACAGAGAGCACAGAGAGTGCCTTTTTTACTCTGTGTCCTCTGTGCTCCCTATGGTTAAAAATAAACAATTTTAGCAAGATTTTTGATGGCTGTATGTCTAAATTGAGAAGAACAAAAAGGAGAAAAAGAATGAAAATAAAAAATAAAGAAAAAAAAGATCGATTCAACGCCAATAAACCGTTGTTATTGAGTATTTTACTCATGGCAGCGCTAGTCGTCTTTGTACAGGTGTTGATGGTGCAACAGGTACAGAGTAAAACCAGCAAGGAGACAAAACAAAAGATGAAATACAATAAACTGACAGCAGAAGAAAAACGGGTCATTCTCTTCAAAGGAACGGAACGGCCCTTTACCGGGGAGTATTACAATCATAAAGCCAAAGGTTTTTACACCTGCAAGCAGTGCGATGCCCCCCTTTACAGGTCTGAAGATAAATTCGATTCCGGGTGTGGTTGGCCCAGTTTTGATGATGAGATTGATGGGGCTGTCAAACGAGTGCGGGATGCGGACGGGAGGCGCACGGAAATCCTATGTGCCAACTGCAATGGTCACCTGGGGCATGTTTTCCTGGGAGAAGGATTTACCCCCAAAAACACCCGGCACTGCGTCAACTCCATTTCAATGAGTTTCGTACCTATTGAAAATACCCAACAGGCGATTTTTGCCTCCGGTTGTTTTTGGGGTACGGAGTATTATTTCCGGAAAGCCAAAGGCGTGCTGCAAACCACTGTAGGCTACACCGGCGGCCATACTAAAAATCCTACTTATAGAGAGGTTTGTTCCGGGACCACCGGTCACGCGGAAGCAGTAGAAGTCATTTTTGATCCTGCTAAAATTAGTTATGAAGAACTGGTAAAGCTCTTTTTTGAAACCCATGACCCCACCCAGGTCAACCGCCAGGGCCCGGATATTGGTGAACAATACCGATCGGAAATTTTTTACCTGGATGAGCAGCAGAAAGAAACCGCTCAAAAGCTGATTGATATTCTCAAAACAAAAGGTTACAACGTGGCCACCGGATTGACTAAAGCCTCTGACTTCTGGAAAGCAGAAGATTACCACCAGGATTACTACATGAAAAAGAAAGGAACTCCGTACTGTCATATTTATACAAAGAGGTTCTAGCCCCTAGGCGAGGGGAGCCTAAAAAAGAGTGTACCCGAGCCGTGGACCCGCTGGAAGCAAAAAAGTACTAATAGATTAAAAAATAAGGAGATAGTAACATGAGACGAGTGATTTTTATGATATTAATAATAAGTCTGGGTATAGGACTATGGGCAGGTAAAGAGGGCGTAGGAAAAGTAAGTCCGGCCTTTACCAACTATGTGGCTGCCCAGGAAGCACTGGCGAGTGACAATCTCGAGTCAGCAAAGAACGCCCTGGAACTGTTGGCAAAAAGCAGTAAGGGTGAATTAAAAAAATTGACTGAGACAACATTAAAAGCAAAAAACCTGGAAACCTTACGCCAAGCATTTAAACCACTTTCTGAATGGATGGTCACACAGGAACTCCCCAATGGATTGGCAGTGGCTTACTGTCCGATGGCCAAAGCCCACTGGGTGCAAAAAAATGGCGACGTAGCCAATCCCTTTTATGGCTCTGCCATGCTCCGCTGCGGAACCATAAAAAAAGTTCCCGGGAAAGATAAATAATTACCATTCCTCATCATAAATTAGTTAGTAGGGACAGGTATTTTATCTAATAGGATGTTATTTATTCTTGCCTGTCCCTACTTTTCTACTTTCTTTGCTGACACCGATCTGTGATACATATCTTTCAAAATTGAGAAGAATCCGTTTTATTTCAAGCTTATTTCCGGGCAATGCGTATTCCTGGAGGGATAAATCTTCATAAGCCTTCACTTCTTTAAAAAAAGCTTTAACATGTATGGTTATATATATGTTATTAGCGACAACGGCATGGCCGTCAATATTCTTTATCAGGTATTAGAACTTCTGCCCATATGCAACTTTTTTTGTTATAATCCGTATTATTTGGTGTGAATATTATGATAGAGGTTTATAAAAATAAGGAGGAAAGCGATGCGTTGTAGAGGTGAAAAAAATTTAATACCGGGAATAATTTTTGTATTTTTTATTTTTCATTTTTGCGGGTTAATGGCCCTTGACCCCGCTCAATCCATCGATCAATACGTACTGGACCAATGGAAAAATAAAGATGGACTTGCCAGCAACACTATTCACTCTATCGCCCAAACACCGGACGGGTACATGTGGTTTGCTACCTCAAAAGGCCTGGCTCGATTTGATGGGGTAAAATTCTCAACCATTGAGTACCGTAAAAAACAGGAAATAAAAAACAGGAAAAGATACCCCCAGGACACCTTATTTGTGGATAAACAAGGGATTCTCTGGATCGGAGGTATGCAGGGATTAACAAAGTACCATTATGAAACCGGTCAATTTACAATATTTACCGGGAAAGACGGTGTCAAAAGGCAGCAAATATATTACTTAAATG
>CP070627.1:6342626-6355981 GCA_020355945.1 Candidatus Aminicenantota bacterium
ATTTTCGCTGATAAGGTCGGGGATGATATTTTCTTTTTCCAGTTTTTTTTTGGTCTGGCGGCCTTTTCCGGTTAGTACCAGGACGGTTTGGCACCCGGCGTTTTTCCCTACCTGGATATCGATTAAATCATCTCCTATCATATAGGATTGGGAGAGGTTGATATCAAAATCCTTTGCTGCCTGGAGAATCATTCCCGGTGCTGGTTTTCGCCAGGGATGGTCTTTCTTGAAGGCTTCAATCACGCCATCCGTATGATAGGGACAATAATAAAATCTGTCAATTACCGCCTGTCTTTTTAGAAACTCCTTTTGAATTGTAAGGTGAAGGTTTTCCACCTGCTCTCCTGTGCAGATTCCCCGGGCCACAGCGGATTGATTGGTAATAACGATCACTTTAAAATGATTTTCATTCATCATGCGTACAGCTTCATAGGCAAAGGGAAAAATCTCGGATTGTGCCAGGTGGCAGATATACCCTTTTTCTTCGATAATGGTTCCGTCACGGTCAAGAAAAATGGCTTTATTCATTACCTTTGTTCTTTAAAGTTTTATAGGGTTTTAATTCCCGGATGGTTTCCAATACTTCATCCACGGTAATAGCTTTCATGCAGGCATGATTTTTATGTTTCAGCCGGCAATCCCGGTGCAGGCAGGGGGCGCACTCCACCGGGTGATAGAGAAGCCTGGCATTTTTATTCAGCGGCCCTGTCTTGTGGGGTTGGGTCGGACCGAACAGGGCCACCAGGGGAAGATTAAAACCTGAGGCGATGTGCATCAACCCGGAATCGTTACTGATAAATAGGCCGCATAAAGAAATAGCCGCGATAGCCTCCCTGAGTTTCAATTGTCCGGCCAGGTTATGCGTACTGGTCTCCCCGTCAGCGATCCGGGAAATTTTTTCTCTTTCGTTTGCTGAGCCAAACAATAAAATTTCCGCATTAGACAGGGATTTTTCTTGTTGAATTCGGTGGATGAGTTCCCTGAATCTCTCCGGGGGCCATTCTTTAGCACTGCCGTACGCCGCAGACGGTGACATACCCACCAGGGGCCCGGACAAATCCACGCCCAGGCCGCGTAAAATGGCTGAAACCTTCTCCCCTTCACTGCCGGTGATAATTAATCCGGTCCCTGGCAAAGATACCTTATCGAAATTCCCAGGCTTAGGGAATCCAGCCGAAGGATTTTTTTTATCCTGGGGTAATAAATCTAAAAAGTGTTTCACCAGGTCCAGGTAAAAATAGATATGATGTTTATTATTCCCGGGGAATTTGATTTTTTTGTAAAGCAGCCATCCCCGCAGGTCTTTCACATATCCGATTAATTTCCCAATTCCTGCTAATTTGAATAGAAAAGCGGAATGAAAGGAATTGGTGAACAAAATACCATAATCAAAACCATAGGGTTTAAGTTGCCTGGCCGCTTTAAAAATAGATTTAAAATCAATGTTACCCGGTAGGGGAATCATTTCGTTTATCTCGGCGATGTTGTCGTAAATGGGGCAGAGGTATTGTTTCGCCGCCATATAGATATTCGCATCGGGGAAGTTATCTTTTAATGCCCGGAGGGCGGGTAGGCACATGATACAATCGCCAATCCAATTGGGCGATCGAATCACAATATTCACTTCTTTTTTCTCTTTGAGACTCCCGGTTTACGGGTTTAATTTTATTGATTAGAGAGCTTCTTCATTGTTGTCTTCGGTATCGTCTTCATCTTTATACAAAAATTCTTCTACATTATAATCATTTTCCTCTTCATTATTTTCCAACATCAGGGCTGCGGATTCCTCTCTATTCATTTCCAGTTCGTGTTCCTCCAGTATTTTATATTTGATTTTTCCCTGGAAAATTTCCTCCATAGCAATGGTTAATGGATTCTCAGCAGTGGTATCCACCCTTTTTTTTGCCCCGGCGACTAATTGCTTGCTCCGTTTGGCGGCAAGAATCGCAAGCCTGAACTTACTATCTATGAAATCTAGTTTCTCCACGATGGCCTCCTTGCAGGTATTAATTATATAGGAAAACACCCATGAAGTCAAGAAAGAAAAACTTGTAAGAGCAATTCTAATTTTAGCCACGAAGTGACACATTTTATTCCTTCCTTTGAGGGAGCAAATAAAATACCTGACCTTATATTTGCCGCTATATTTGTAGGAAAGGCCGAATAAATTAATTGAAATTTGCTTGTTCTTATACTATAATTTGGAATAGAGGTATTCATATGGATATAAATGACTATTTTGATCATCTGGCTCCTGATGATATTAGAATAAAAGGAACAAGAATCGGGATTGAATCCGTACTCTATGAGTATATTCATCGTGAGCAGTCACCGGAGGAAATCGTAAGGACCTTCCCCTCACTAACATTAGAAAAAGTTTATGCCACTATCCTGTATTATCTCAGGAACAAACAGGATATTGATGCTTATATGACAGAATGGTTGGAGTATGGGCAGCGAATGAGGGAAGACCAGGACAGGAATCCACCGCCTGTGGTGGTTCGATTACGTGAAATCAAAGCCCAACGCCAAAACGTCAGCCGCTAAATTCCAGATTATGAGTGACATCAGGTATTTGCTTGAAAAGGAAAAAGGGGACAGGCACGAATGTGCGAATGTCGAATGG
The DNA here is from genome assembly GCA_020355945.1 of Candidatus Aminicenantota bacterium. The sequence continues at coordinate 6,345,253 of CP070627.1, forward strand.
CATGGAAAATATTGAAAAAGGATAACGTTCAAAACATTTAATAAGTAAAACGCGTCTCCGAAGCAGCAAAAGTGTCTCGCCATCAGCAAAAGCGGCTCATGAGCGGGAAATGCGTCATAAAAGCAGCAAAAAGCGTCTTGCAAGCTGTAATTGCTGCAACTGAAACGCTTAAGCGTCAACGTTCCGGCTTACGCCTCTCAACAACAGCAAAAAGCATGGAACCAGGTGCAGGAATTAATTGGTAGCTGTTTCTTCATCACTGGTTTTACTTTTTCGTCTATCGTATCTTTTTTTCAGTTCGGCAACAATTGCATCTGCACCAGGTGCATTGTTTTTTGCCGCGGCTTTTAAATTTCATGGCTAATAGATGATTTCACAGCATATGGTCTTGATGAACCTAATCTTATGGAAATTGCCGGCGGTTTTGAAGTTATAGTGTTTGATAAGGTTAAAGAAGATCAACCAGGAAAAAAAGAAACGGTGAAAATCACCCAACCAACTACCCTAATAACTACCCAAAACACTACCCAAAAAATTCTCGAATTAATCGAATATAACCCCAAAATAACCCGGAAGGAAATGGCACGGGAAATCGGTATTTCAGAGGATGGCATAAAATATAACCTGGATAAATTAACAACGCCTCCGGCGGCCAGGGGGGCAGGCACCCTATTAGGGGGGTGCTTTTTGAAAAAACTGCCCCGTGAAGCATCTGGACCCATGAAACATCCGCAAAAACTTTTTATTATAGATTGCCTACACCACCTGGGTGAATCTTCTTGATCACAGTTGAGGAGCAAATAAAATTCATGATCTTATATTTCCTTATTCTTTTGTCCTGATTCGTTATTCGTTCCATTCCCCTCTGATGTTTCTTCTTCAAGAAATTTTAATAATTTTTCGTCAAAGGTAAAGACTTCCACATTTTTCAATTTCTTACACGCACACAGCAAACAATCCACAAAATCCAGGCTTCTTTCTTTAAAAATATTCAATGCCTCTAGAATGAGGCTCTTATTCTCAAAACAGAATCTTTTTTGTTCAAATAACTCCACCAATTTATCACTGGCTAGTTCTTTATTGATTCCATAGGTCTTTGTTAACACATATACTATTTCTACAACTACCCCCTCCATAATAAATATATTGGAAGACCCATCAATTACATTCTTTGAAATTATATGCTGCCCAACATTATCTGCCAATAAATATCTGAGAATAACATTCGCATCAAGATAAATCATGTTTTTCTTTCAACGCTTTTTCCCAGGCGATTTCACTCTCTTTTTCAATTAATCGTTTATTGGCATATTGTTTAAAAATACCGGCAAGGCTCTTTTTTTTTGGTTCTAACGGTAAAACAAACACTTCTAATTCCTTATTCAGATATTCGTTGGGAATTTTTATAGTTAATTCGTTCTTTTGAGTTCTGACTATTTCTCTTAACATTTTGTCTTTGTCTCCTCATATTTAGAGTAACTCAATTCATTCTTTTTGTCAAGTATTCGTGACGAAATCAGGGAAAAAAAGTAAAAAACTTTTATTAGAGATCGCCCATGCCGGTTGGTTTAAATTTCTTAATAACGGCTGAAGTGGAAATATCCGTTTTGAAATCAAATAAAAGTACCTGCCCTCCCGCTTTTTCTACTTCCTCCCTGCCCACCACCTCATGCGACTTGTAATCCCCGCCCTTTACCAATACATCCACCCGATGAAGCCCCCTAATCAACTCCAACGGCGTATCCTCGGAAAAAGGAATCACAAAATCTACATACATAATAGCCGCCAATATCTTCATCCGCTGGTCCAACGGGTAAATCGGACGCCCCTCACCCTTCAACCGCTTGACAGAGTCGTCATCATTAATACCCAAAATTAAATAATCACCTTTACTTTTGGCAAATTCCAACAAATCAATGTGCCCGGCATGAAGGAGATCAAACACACCATTAGTAAAAACAATGGTTTTACCTTCCAACTTCCGCAGCTCTTTGTTCAATTCCTCTACATCATAAAATATTTTCATGTTTTATTTATCTCTCTCTACCAGGTATTAGTAAAAAGCGATCGGTATGAAGAATTATGTATAATCCTGGCGATTACCCTATGACCTCGGCTATTAAGATGATGATCTTTTTTCCAATAGAGTTTCCGGAGTTTCTTTTTCATGGGAGAGAATAAATCGATATGATTTATTTTTTTTTTAGTTAACCAGGAGATCAACGATTCTGTCAATTGGCGGATGATGCCAAAGTCTTTTTCTGACAACTGCATTATTTTACTTGCAGCCATTATCCTGTCCCTGTCCATATGCAATTCAATATCTAATTTTGTAGGCAGTAACACAACCAGCAATTTTATCTTGTTATCCTTACAGATCTGATTAATGATTTCAATATGAGCCGCTGTGATTTCAACCGCTTTGCCCATTAACCCCGGGAAAGTTTTGAAAAAAAAGACCTGGTTTAATGACTGAGCCAACGAACCACTTAACATTTTATCTGCTTCCAGAAGTTTATTGTGGTAACCAGGAGGCCGTAGAGGTGTTTGCAGTCTTCCGCTGCTTTCTTCAATGTAAAACGTATCGAGAAAATCATTTCCTGTATATAACACAACAACAAAAACATCAGGTTTTAGATATAAGAATCGTTTTAAAAAACCGGAGTAGTGTTGGGGACCAAAATGGCCAATACCACCATTAATACATTCATACCTGGCATTTTTCTCTCCCCTGTTTAATAGGTATTCCAGTTGATTGGGAAAAGATTCAGGGTTATAAACAACTCCATCTGTTTGGGAATCACCTGTAACAAGAATTCGAATAATGCCTGCCGATTTTTCTTCTTTGGTTTCAACATCTTCTCTAAACCCCAGGTTGTTTGTTTGCATAACAACCTTTCCCTTTTTGTGCTCTTGCCAGGTATACTCCCTTTTTGCATTGGGCTTATGCAGGTGCCCGGCTAAATCATCATATATGTAATAATCGGTTTCTATTTTAAGGAATCGTGGAATTCTTGGGGATGGGGAAAGTTTGGGTTTGGTTTTAGGGCCGCGAAATAACAAGATTAAAAAAACAATCAAAATAAAGATTATCACTATTATAGGAATCGCTTTTTTTACGGTAAAAATATTTCTAACCCTCATTTAATGTATTTTATAAGAAATTTGTAAATAAGTCAATATCATTTAATATTCCGCTTTCTCCAGTTTAATGTTATCGGAAAACTCCCATTCATGAGATATCCGGGTGATGCCTACATCTTTTTCAGTAGAAGTTACCCGGAAGGTGTATTGGAAATGATGATAATCAAAAGGATACCCATCCCGCTTGTGTACCGCTACATCCAAAAAATAAGTCCCATTGATGAGGTGCAAGGCAGGAACATGCACCTTGACTTTGCCTCTGCCTGAAATCCCCAGGGATTTGAAATCCTCGATAAACGTATTGGTGCCGTAACAGGTGATGCCTTCGGAATTGAAAATGCCAATGCCAAATACAAAATCCGTTTCCGGCTCTTTGGCTTGAACGTCAAATTCAATAGAAAAGGGTTCATCAGCTTCATAGATGTATTTTTCTTTTCCCTTTTTATCGATCATTTTGACATTATGGATTTCGATTTCTTTACTGCCCCATCGTTTTTCCCGGTTTTTTTCTCCCTCCTCTTCTTCTTCTTGATGCTTGATTCCCGCCTTTTTCTCGTCTTTCTTGCCGATGTATTCCATGTAAGCATCAATCACCCGCTTGGGATACCCCCGCATCTCGATTTTACCCTCTTTCAACCAGATCACCTCATCGCTGATACGGTCTACAGTGGAAAGGTCATGAGAAACAAAAATAATGGTTTTGCCCTGGCGTTTGAACTCATTGATTTTATCCAGGCATTTGGGTACAAAAGAGGCATCCCCTACCGCTAACACTTCATCCACCAATAGGATATCCGGGTCTACGTTAATAGCAATGGAAAAACCCAGCCTCATGTACATACCGGAGGAGTAGGATTTCACCGGGTTGTCGATAAATTCTTCCAACTCTGCGAATTTGACAATATCATCAAGTTTTTCTTGTATTTTTTTCTTAGGTAAACCCAGGATAATACCGTTAATAAAGATGTTTTCCCGCCCGGAGATTTCTGGGTGGAATCCCGCGCCCAGTTCGATCAAGGCAGAAATTCTTCCTTTGGTAAGCACTTCACCGGAAGTGGGTTTGCTGATCCTGGCCAGGATTTTAAGCAAGGTACTTTTCCCGGAACCATTCTCACCAATGATGCTCAGGGTTCTACCTTGTTCTACTTTAAAACTGACCCCGTCCAGCGCCGCGAACTTTTCACTCTGTTTCAGGTCGGAAAAGAGGGAACGATTGACAATGGCACTTTTGAGAGTTAAAAATTTATGTTTATGGGAAAATTTCTTATAATATTTAATAATGTCGTTGGTAATTACGGAATAATTATCCATGTTCATTTTAGACCTCTTCCACAAAGGTGTCTCTTAATTTATCAAAAATCAAGTAGCCCAGGTAAAAAAAGATCAACCCCACGAGAAAAGTAACCGGGAGTTTTTTCCAGTGGGGAAGCTGACCAAACACAAAGGTATAGTGATAAGCTTCAACAATATGGGTCATGGGGTTTAAAGACAGCGCAAATACCAGGGCTTTGTGCTTTTGGATGGCTTCTGCCGCAAAGGGATAAATAATCGGGGTGGAAAAAAACCACAAAGTCAAAAAATTGGCCAGGATATCTTTTAAATCCCGGAAATGAACCGTCAATGCAGATACTAAAAAACTCAACCCCATGACAAAAACAAACTGGACCATAACTGCCACAGGAAAAAAGAACAACCACCACGTCAAACCAATGGTTTTCCCTAAGAGGATAATCATTAAAACCAGTATGGGAACTCCCAGGACAAAATGCACCAGGTTGGTGAACACCACCATGATGGGCAGTACTTCAATGGGAAATTGTATTTTTTTAATCAGGTTGCCGTGCACAAACAGCACATTAGCCGATTCCAATATAGAGGAGTTGAACCACAACCAGGGCAGCAGACCGGAAAAAAGAAAAATCGCGTAATCAATTCCCACAATGTCAACGTTTTCCACTCGACCACTACTGCCGGGCAATATAATGCCAAATACAATAGAAAAGACCAATAATAAAAGCAGGGGATTTAAAAAACTCCATAAAAATCCGAATACCGTTCCCCGGTATCGGGCTTTCAATTCCCTGGATACAAGGGTTACAATCAACTGCCTGTACTTGAATAACTCTTTTAGCTTTTCGATCATATCGCCATCCTTATGAGCCTGTCAATATCCTGTCCATTTCCTCCGTATATACACCTTTGTCTTTGAAGATAATCAGCGGTGGTAACGTCACCGGAGAAACCTGGTAATTGGTTAATTGTATCAGAAAACGCTCCGGTTTTCCATGTTTAAATGAAAGAACCTCTTGCACCCGGGAGACAAAATACCCGATTCCTTTTGCCAATTCCATCACTTCCTGGAACCTGGAAAAGGGAAGAACCAGGTAAAGGTTACCCTTTTTACCCAGGATGGAATAGGATTTCTCCAGCAGTTGTTTGATGGTGAGTTTTGTTTCTGTTTTAGCGTCCCTGATTTCCGGGTTGGGGCTTAAACGTCCGCGCCGGGTCTCAAAGAACGGTGGATTGGAAAAAATATGCTCAATACCGGGAAAATCCCGGTAAATCTTATTAAAATCACCGCTGATTACTTTGAAGTTTTCTATAAAGTTATTTTTTTCTGCATTGAGCTTTGCCAGCTCACTTAAGCTGTTTTGAATTTCTAAACCGTAAATAAGGAAAAATTTCTTTTTATACAGTGCCAGTAAAGCAGCGACGCCAACACCGGTTCCCACTTCCAATGCCTTTTGTGTGGGAAGTGCCGGCAGGAAATCCGCCAAAATCGGTGCGTCTACTGAAAACCGATATCCTTTTTTCCTCTGGTAGATAATTACTTTCTTTTTGTAAAAATAATCGCGGGTAATATCCGGGGATTCCACGTTAATCATCGTTAATAAAAATTTAAGTTGGTGTTGATGGAGCAGGACTGTCCAGGGTTCTTAGATACTCCTTGATAAGATTGAGTGAGTAATTAATAGTCCTGGTTTTGACCATTTTTCGGTCTCCCGGGAAGATTTGATAGATTCCCATATCCGTATCGGCAGCGGCCAGATGCATAAACACCAGTCCTACGGGTTTTTTAGGGACTGCGCCTCCGGGTCCGGCAATACCGGTAATGGCAATACTAATATCGGAACCGGTTAATTCCCGGACTCCCCGGGCCATTTCTTTAGCGGTTTCTTTGGAGACGGCGCCGTGTTTGATCAGGGTGTTTTCGTTAACTCCCAGGAGTTTCATTTTCAGTTCGTTGGAATAGGCGATTACGCCGCCCAGGAAGACTTCGGAGCTGCCCGGGATATTGGTGATGCGATTTCCCAGTCCGCCGCCGGTGCAGCTTTCTGCTATACTCAGGGTCAAATTTCTTGATTTTAACTCTTCTAAAATATACTCTTCGATGCTGATATCTTTTTCAGTAATCAAGAAATTTTCGAGTCGTTCTTTGATTTTTTCTGCCAGTTCATCTGTGGGGGCCCGGGCCTCTTCCACTGATTTCCTGGACCTTCCCAGCAGGTGGACTTCGATTAAACCTGGAGTAGATAGGATAGTGGTTTTAGGGTTCCTGTATTTGGTATACAAGTCGGAGATCATGGAGTCCAGTTTGGATTCGGTGATGTTACCGAATTTGAAGCACCGGGTATGGATATGGAAGTTACATAGGGGAGCAATTTTTTCTTCCAATACCTGGTCGAACATAGGCTGCATTTCTAAGGGTGGGCCGGGTAGGAGTAAAATGCGGCAGGGTTCTTCGTCGATATAAAGGCCCGGGGCGGTGCCCCTGGGATTGGCAATCACCTGGGAGCCTTTAATGACAAAAGCTTGGCGGGTATTAATTTGGGGCATTTCCAGTCCTCTTTTTTTGAAACGTTCCTGGATCCCGGTTAAGATTTCTTCATTGAATTCCAGTTCTTTTTTTAGGGCATTAGTGGTGGCTTCGCGGGTGATGTCGTCCTCTGTAGGTCCCAGGCCGCCAGTGGCGATTACTATTTGTGTGCGCTTGCAGGCGTTTTTGATTATCCAGGTTAAGTTTTCCATATCATCGCCTACTGTTATTTTCATATCCACCAGGATACCTTTTTCCAGCAGTTTTTTAGCAATATAGATCGAGTTGGTATCCAGGCGGTCTTTTTCCAGCATTTCGCTGCCTACTGCAATAAGAATCGCTCTCATGGTTTTTCACCTTTTATTAAAAACCGGGTTTATCTGCGTTCATCTGTGTTCATCTGCGGCTAATTTTCTTTCCTGTATTTCGCGGCTACCCTTCAAAAGCATATCGGATATGATTGATTTTGATATCTCCATCTTTGTAAATTACGGAAATGATATCAAATCTCACGTAAAGATCTATGTATTTTTTATTAGCGGTATAAATTTTTGCCGCTCGGATGATTTTATTGCGTTTTCGTCGGTCCACGAATTCTTCGGGTAATCCGAAGTCATCTGAGCCGCGGGTTTTGACTTCCACGAAACACAGGGTATCGTCTTTTTTAGCGATCAAGTCGACTTCAGCGCCGCTGACGCGGTAATTGTTTTCCAGGATTTCATAGCCTTGTTTTTCCAGGTACCGCGCCGCGGCTCGTTCACCCGCCTGACCACTCGAAGACTTCTCTGTTCCCATGATGTTCCTGGCTGCTTAATTGTTCCCTACATCACTGCAGCATTTTTAACCAATAACCATTGAAATTGATTATCATTTTAAAGGCACTCGTTTTTCTACCATTTTAATGTTCAACCGTTCCAGCTCTTTAAGCACGGGTTCGTAGATTTCTTTTTTCGTGGCAATCTGCACACCGGTTAAATTGATCTTACCTTCAGCCATGAGTTTCACACCAATAGCCAGCGGCAAACTGACCGTCCGGGCCATAGAGGTGTCACCGTTAGGAATTCCAAAGTCAACCATCGTAGATGTGATCATATCACGAGACTTATCTTTATTTTCCGCGATGAATTTATGCCGTAAGATCAGCATATCTTTTTCGCCTTCTTTATAATACAATTTTTCTTGTAAGAGCTGGGATAAGATATCCAGGTAGTTATCATAATCCGGGACCGGGTCATCGCCGAACAACCCCAGCCATTCCAGCCGTTTGATGATCTCGTCATCTTTTGAAAGTCCGACTTTGGCAGCGACTTTCCCTGTCACATCTTCATGTTCTTCTGCCCCCACCAGGGCTGCCATCATCTGTTTATATGTGATGCCTTTCAAATTATCCCGGGGTGTCTCATCAATCAGCCCCAGGTCAACGATTTTCTTCAGGGTATCACACCAGCCTATATTACGATACGTACCTCTCATTACGGTTTGGGCGTCCTTTAACCCGTAAAGGTCTTGATAAGGCATTGAATCTCGATTGGGATACACTTCAAAGGTGCCCAGTCCTTCAATTTCATCGAGCCGTTTATTCAAAAACAAATCTTTGCCTTCAATTTCGACAATTTCTCCATTTTCCAGGTATTTAGCCGGGTTTCCAGATGCCAGCACCACCCCTTTGGGACTCCAGGAGAATTTATATCCATAGGGATTATCATTATCTTCAGGAGCAGGAAGCCCTCCGCAGTAGGAATAAAAATGAAGGATTTTTCCTCCCTCATCATGGACTTCATCGATAATTTTCATAGCCGACATATGATCGATCCCCGGGTCAACCCCGATCTCATTTAAGAATAATAAATTCTTATTTTTGGCCTCTTTATCCAGTTTTTTCATGCCTTCGCTCACATAGGAAGTGGTAGCCATATGTTTGTTGTGCTTCAGACATAAATTAGCCACTTTCAGGTGATGGACCCAGGGAAGTAAACTGATAATAATATCATTTTCTTTAATCAAATTTTCCACAGCTTCTACATTGTCTACCAGTACCTGTTTGGCGATCCCATTGTCAAACCCTTCCACCAGTTTTTCCGCTTTGCTAACCGTCCTGGAGGCAACAGTGACGACTAAATTTTTATTACTTAATAAGTACCTAACTCCGGGTCTGCTCACCAAACCAGCTCCAAATACCAAAATCTTTTTCTTTGTTGTTGATTCGTTGCTCATCGTTCCTCCTATCGGATAAATTTATTCATATATAGATAATCATTGGTTAATTGGCCTTTATGGAGAATAAGGGCTTTTTTTAAGGGATAAGGGAGTTTCAATTGGTCAACTCCTTTATTGAAATCTTCAGAAACAATATCATTGACAAAATTTTTTAAAATCGAAGAGAATTCCCGCGAGGATGCCCGGGGAAATTCACAGGGTAGGTTATCCACTGCCATCACTGTGACCCCGGTGCGTTGGGTACCGTCTTCATAACGGTCATCTTTAGCAAAATAGGTATAGGTGGGATTATCCGGCATGGTAGGTTTATACGTGATCTCAACAGACCCGTTAATATCGCAGCTAATATCGCCAATAACCTTTAACGTAAGGTTTGATCGCAGTATGGTTTGATTCTTCAAGTATTCTTTGGTCACAAACCGGGGATAGTCTTCTGTCCAATAGATGCAATTTACCAGGATATCAAGGTAGGGAAGAAAGAGTTCAAATCGGGATTCATACTTTTCCGGGTGGTCATAGTAATCTTGCAATCCAAACTGTTCATCTTTATTCCTGGTGCGCACCATATCTTCTTCATTGAACACCACTTTGTAGAAATTAAAATTGTCTTCGGAAAAGTTCTCATACATTTCATTGAGGATATGAGCGGAAATGACTTTGTGGGGTAACAGGTTAAATATTTCTTGTGCTCCCCTGGAAACATTGCCGTATCCGGCAAAGCCTACCACATTGGGGGCTAGTTCCACGGGTAAGCCATGTTCATTGATTTCTTCACCGATGGCTTCGATTTCTTTTTTAGCTTCTTCCAGGGAACTGTATTCAAAAGCCTGTTTTATTTTTTCCAGGGGGGTATGGTGTCCCTGGAGTTTAAGTTTTTGGCCAAAGGCATGAAGGGTCTCTACCATACCTGCCAATCCGGCGTATCGACCGAAAAAAATCAACCGCAGATTTTTCTCATTCATCACTCGTTCGTAATCGATCAGGTTGCATTTCAATTCCATCATCCGTTTCAGCATAGGCATATTATGGGGTTGGCCTTTGATGGTATGGGAAAAGAACGCATAGGTTTTATTTTTTTCAAGCAGATGGGGGGGAATTTCTTTGATCGCCAGGACAGTCTTAGCTTGACTTAAATCTTCATTAATTTCAGCGCCGGCGTTTTTGTATTCTTCTGCGGTGAAAATTCTTATTTTTGAGGGTTGGACAATGGTTTTGATACCGTATTTTTCTTTTAATTCCCTGACATCATTGGGGATCAATGGAGCTCGTCGTTCCCATTGGTTTTTGTCTTCTCGTCGAATGCCAATAACTTTATCCATGTATTTATCCTTTTTTCAAAATTTGTTTTACCTCATTTTGCCAGCAGGTGAATCATGATGTCTTAAAAAGAGAATTTACCAGAGTAAACACATTTAGTCAAGGATTTTTCTGTTAAAATTCGTCCTTATTTTTATAAACCCCGGAGCACACGAAGAATTTTTTGCCACTAATAAAAAGTTTTTGCGGGGTCCAGGGGCAGTTTTTTCAAAAAGCGCCCCTGGCCGCCGGAGG
>CP070627.1:6356081-6359312 GCA_020355945.1 Candidatus Aminicenantota bacterium
ATTTTGCCTGGCACGAATGCCACGAATACCACCAGGTGAATATACCTACCGTCCCCTGGCTCCCACATAATAACAATTTGCCTATCTGGCGAATTTTTTGTAAAATTAAAGCCTATGACAAAAATATGCCACATCACCGATAAGAAAAATTTTTTACCGATTTTACAACACAAAGGTTTGTATTCCAAAAACAAAGCAAAATCGTCAAATATCAGCTATATAAATATTGCTTATGAAGGCATTCAAGAACGAAGAGCTGATACAATTGTACCCATAAGCCCATATGGTACCCTTCATGATTATGTCCCTTTTTACTTTGCACCTTGTTCACCCATGCTATACGCAATAAAATCAGGAATAATCACCGGATATAGAGGTGGTCAAGAGGATATCATTTACCTGGTCTCTGATATTGAATCCATTGCCGCCAATGAAATTCCATTTGTGTTTACAGATGGACATGCAATAATGGCTTTTTCAAATTTTTATAACCAGCTAAACGATCTGATGAAAATTGATTGGAAAATAATGAATGAAAAATATTGGGCTGACACCCAGGAAGACAATGATCGTAAACGAAGACGTCAAGCTGAATTTCTAATTAAAGATTTTTTACCACTCCACTTAATATCGGAAATTGGTGTGATGACAACAGATATTCAAAATGAATTGAAAACGGTTGCATTTAAATGCGGATATGATAAAATAGTACATGTCAAACGTAAATGGTATTATTAGGTGAAACCTATGATTAAAACAACACAAGGTGATTTGCTGAAAGCTGACGTGGATGCCCTCGTAAATACAGTCAACTGCGTCGGTGTTATGGGCAAAGGTATTGCCCTCCAGTTTAAATTGACCTTCCCTGAAAACTTTAATCAATATTATCAAGCCTGCCGGAAAAATCAGGTAAAGATAGGGAAAATGTTTGTGGTAAAATGCTTAACCGGTGTAAAATATATTATCAACTTCCCTACTAAAAAACACTGGAAAGAAAAATCAAACCTCGAATATATAAAAAGAGGATTGAAAAACCTGGTAGAAACGATCAGGGATTTAAAAATAACTTCTATTGCAATTCCTCCCCTTGGATGTGGACTTGGAGGACTTAATTGGCCTGAAGTAAAAAAAGTTATTTTCGAAGAGCTTAAAATCCTGGAACATGTGGACATTTATCTTTATGAACCGGGTCAGAGCCCAAAACCGGCACAAATTAAAGTTAGAACTAAAGAACCCGCTATGACAAGAGGTAGGGCATTATTAATCCGCCTGGTCCAGCAGTATATAGTGCCGGGTTATCAATTGACACTGCTGGAAATTCAAAAGTTGATGTACTTCTTGCAGGAAGCTGGTGAACCGCTTCGGTTGAAATACGAAAAACAACAGTATGGACCATATGCTCACAACCTGGAACATGTGCTGCAGCGAATTGAAGGCCATTTTATCAGGGGATATGGAGATAGAACCAGGAGTGCACCTATAAAAATTCTAAAAAAAGGTATGATTGAAGCTGAAAAATATCTGCAAGAAAATCCGGGCTCTCTTGATAAATTGGATGAGGTGGCGCGGTTGATTCGTGGTTTTGAAACCCCCTATGGTTTGGAATTGTTGTCAACTGTTCATTGGGCTATCGTTCACGAAAAGAAAATCCATGAAGACGAAATTATCCTTTTTATTAGAAATTGGAATAAGCGGAAAGCAAATCTTTTCTCAAAAGATCATATAAATAAAGCCATCATACGTCTAAAAGCCCAAAGTATGGTATATGGTAAATAATTAACCATGGCATCATTCCAATTGCGGAACTTTTTCAAAAGCGACTCTTTAATTTTTATACCTGAGAAATGCCGCTATTTCACCTGCATCTTTCAAAGACTCTATGGTATCACAAAAATCCACTGAAGTACTTGATTGCTTCTGGTTGACCGGATTTTACCGCATTGATGAAAAGAAGGGGACAAAAAGAAGGGGACAGACAGGGACAAAAAGAAAAAGAAGGGGACAGACAAAAAAGATCAAAAAGAAAAAGAAAGGGACAGACAAAAAATAAGAAAATAAATGACAAAAAATCCTGGCTCTGGTGTTAAAATAAAAATAAAGAAATTAATGAAAATGAGAAATGATGTGAATCATGGGACGGCGAAATAGAAAATGGACAGTCAACCAGTAATATTTTGCCTGTCCCTTGCCTGTTTTGCCTGTCACCTTTTATTTGCGTTGCCGTCGAGGAGTCCGCAGCGAAGAGTCTCGCCCCAGTCTATGGCTGTCCGTTCGTTGAGGATAAGGTGAACACCGTGACTCGGGTGGAGGCACGTCCGAAGGAGTACATGAATGTCAGCCTGGTGTGGCTGAGCGTGGGTGTGATCAATGAAAAACACGACTACGTGACTAACTCCTTTTTCGCGCACTGGCGGCTTGTACTCGTATGCTGGCTTGTCCTTATTGTCTTTCTCCATCTGTTTTATGTCAACCGGCCACCTTTTGATGATCTCATCGGCGATCACAACATCACCACCAGTCGGACCGTGGCCGGCACCCGAGGTCTCGGCTGCTGGGCGAAGGTCAGGTACATCCTCATACGGAGGTACCCTCTCCTCGAGATACTGGCGCGCATGCTGGCAGGTCCCGGAGGTGCCGATGAGGCGGAGATCCGCAGATCGGAACTGCTCGCGGTAGTGGTAGATAAATCGGGACATATTGGGCTTTTCCGCGTCGTGGGAGATGAACGCAATGGTCTGCTTGGGTGGATTGAGTAGTTTGTGTAAATCTGCAGTTTTTTCGTAGTTTCTCCAACGTCCGAACCCGGAGCTAGGCAGGCTCATCTTCTTCCACTGGGCTTCGGCCCAGAATGTTGCACCTGCATTGATGTGGAGACCAACACCCGCAAGGGTGCAATTCCGGATCAGGGCATGCATCTCGGGCAAGTGCTCCAACACGTCCAGCGGATCCTGAAACAGCAGCAGGCGCTCGACGCGCTTCTGTGCCACCTCTGCGGCGAGCTCCACCTGCGCGTCGAAACCTCTACCGATAGAGCTGAGTTCCACATCCATGTCTGGCACCTTCCAGTGTTTCCTGTATTTCTCTTCCTTATCCTTATCGGCTTCGTACACAGCATCCAACGTTTCGTTGGTCGTGATCACCTTGGAATATTTAGACAGGACTTGCGAATACGCCCGCACAAACCAAGCCACGTTGAAGTAGCTCTTGTAGAGGCGCAGCTGTGGTTTCTCA
>CP070627.1:6359412-6364328 GCA_020355945.1 Candidatus Aminicenantota bacterium
CCAAGACAGTAAATGCCTTTTTTAATGGGATCAACTCTTTCCGGGGCGCCATAATCTTTCCAAACCTTATAGTCTTTTTTATTGATCAAATTTTTCACTATCCAGTAATCCCCGGTTTGATCTTCTACATAATACAACGCCATATACGGTTCCTCCCACTTTTGCAGCTCTTTTTTACTCTCCTCATCCAGGTCTGCCATTTCAACAAAAATATCCAGTGGAGTAAAGCCGGATAATTTCGTGGTGCTTTGCATTAAAAAATCTTCCACAGTGGAGACATTCATTTCTTTATCGTCCAGGTAATTGGAAGCAGAAAACCGGAACAGGTAGGAAGCCAGGCCCAGCCATACCAACCTTCTTTTTACAAATCCACCGTCTTTATTACCGGATAGGGTTATAAATTCTTTTAATTTACTGCCGCGGGGTGAGTTTTTTATTTGTTTTTTTAGATATTCGTAAATCTCACCGGCAATGGTTTGCAGATCATTATGGGTAGGAGAAAGAATCAAATTTTCCCGGTTCTCGGTAAAAAAATCCCAGACCAGGTACGTAACGGCTTGCTTACTAACAGTATCCGGGGAGAAATGTTTATTATCCCGGACAAATAAAGGGATCGGAGTTCCGAATATTTCCCGGTTTTTGGTGGTTAATGCTTTAAATATTCCAACTTGATTCACCACATCTTCCAGGTAGCCGGCAATGCGCCAGGCCAGTTTCATGACTTCATCTGACTTTAATACCAATGTTTGATGTGCAAATTTTCTTTGTATTTTTAGATACAGGTCGGCGATCGCTTCGATTACTTCGATATAGAAGACCTCACGCGGGTCAAGCCTTTCATCTTTATAATCAGCGGGTCGGTAAATTTTGTAATATTGACCAAGGCTGTTTCTGTCTTTCTTATTCACATTTCCTCCTGAGGTGTAAATTATCAACTAGTTTTCGATTTTTTGCAACTGTTTTTACCAGGGAAATCTGTTTTTTTTAACAATAATGAAAGTGATCAATTTTTTGTTTCCTGCCCTTGGGCATTTGGGTTCACACCCTTCCCCTTTTACACCCATTTTTACGAAGTTGACTGATATTTCCCATGCAAGCAGAGAATACCGGGGATTTATCGGCTATCACTTCACTCTATCCGCCGATTTTCCATCCCTCTTTTTTAAATAGATTGATGAGCCGGTAGAAAAAAAGGTACCAGGCGAAATTTTCCGGGACGAAACTTTAAAATTTTTATACCCTGATTCATGTCCTGAATAAAGAATTTGCCTGCCCTCAAGTTCTCCACATCTATAATTCATCATATACTGCATCCTTTTCGTTATCACAGACCTCTTTCAACAGGGGGTTGATGGTACTGGATGGCATTGAGATCGATATCCGCGCCGCGCAATAACCGGGATTTCCCTTTATCGTGTCTTGTTTAAATCATAGCCGGCTTGTACCTCCTTAGAAGTTTGCACGTTTGCACGCACCGCCCCCTTTTTTTTCGAAATAGGTAATATTGATGGTCATCTTGAAAAAAATATTTTTTTTTGATGGTGAATTACGGGTTTCCCGGATTCACTATCTAAATGCGGTATATTTGTTGTTCAACTTTCAAAAAACAACCTGATTCCCCATTGGTAACTTTTGCCCTGGGGATAGTAAATCGCTTCGGTGGGATCAAAATAAAGAATATTGTTTCTCACCATATCTCGTAATAATTCTTTTATTTCATTGACCTCTATAGGAAGATCTTCCAGGTCTGTACTTCTTATGATTTCTTTTTCATTAACCACCTGGAGTACCTGCCTTTTGTTTTTGTCAAATTCAGTATAATGGGTAATGATGCCTTTCATTTTCTTTTTATAAAGTGTTAATATCGGTTCGAGGGGATTGTTAAACCGTTCATTCAATATGTGCTGTATTTCCCACATACTTCCGCCTACAGTATCCCATATCTTTTCTGCATCCTCCGGGGTTAATGTGTAATCTTTTATTTTGGAATATTTTTCCAGGTTCAGCAGCCATTCCATCACATCTTCTTTGGGAAGATAATCGACTTTGTAAAATTCCGAGGTCTTTTTTAACCGGGAATCATTATAAACAGTGTTTATAAAATAACCATCCGAGGAAGCAATAATGATATGGGCCAGGTGACTCTCCTTGGTCATGGCCACGAAAAAGTTGAACAACTCGATAATCAACCTGCGGTCCCGCCCATTATCCAGGTATATCTTATCCAATGCTTGAAGTTCGTCTACAATTAATATTGGCTTTATTCCTTTTTCGTTTAGTTGTATGAATTCTCTTTCCATTACTTTAAAGGGGTCAACTTTCCCTTTTTTCATTTTTTTCTCGATCTCAGAGTCGATCTTGAAAAAACCCACGTTGATACCGGCGGATAGTTTTCCCTTCTTCTCACCTTTGTCATCCACTTCAAAAAGCATACTAAGAAAATCTTTATAATTGTAATCATCATTAAATTCAGTAAATGTTTTCCTGAGATTCAAGAATTTTACATCCAGTTTTTGTTCTTTTGGGATGTGGTCAAAAAATCTATACAGTAGGGTGGTTTTCCCGGAAGATTTCGGACCATGAATAAAGAGAATGGACTCCGGACGTATGTTAATATAATCGCGGAGGTAGGTTAATTCCTTTTCTCTATTTATAAAAGCGACGTCTTTTTTGAATTCCGGTTTACCTTTAGTCATGCGTTAATTATAATACCCTGGTTCCTTTTTTTCAACACCTTTCTCCTTTTTAAGAGAACGAAGATATTAAAGAGGAAAAAATCGTTATCGTGTATAAAGGTGATTGAATTGGTATAATGAATTAGGAGGTGACAGCAATGACGCTGCAAGAGATTATTTCTGATATTCACGCGCTCAATGAAGATTTAGAGACGTATGAGCGAAAATATGGTGTGCTGTCAGAGACCTTCTATGAATCTTATACCAGTGGGGAAGAGCCGGAAGATGAGTCCTGGGTGATGGATTGAGCTGATTGGGCTGGGGCATACAAAATATTACTGCGTCGAAAGGAACAATATCACCGCGCAATTCAATCTTTGCGGGAACATTCGAAAACATGGAAGAAGAAGTAAACGCCAGTGGTTTGTGTGGTTTATAGGCGCAATTCATTAAAAATTGGCCTGTCCCTTTCTTTCTGTCAAAATTACGGTAGCGCCTCAAAATTTCTTTACCTCCAGGGATTGTGACTCTACCTGATAGGCTGCGCAGCCAATTTCTTATAACCTTTATAACCTCTGAGTCATCATTTTTATGCGATTGGATATCCTGACCGGCAATATCAGAGATAAAACTTTGGTAACGAAAATGATCCTTGTCCAATATTAAACAGACCTTCTTTCCTTGTTCATCGTCTCCAAATCGCTTTGCTCCTAAAAACATTCCCAGTTCCAGGGGCATATTAAAACGAGGCAAATTCGTGTTTTTGTCTAACTCTGTGCGAGATATATCGTGAATGCCGTACTTGCAATCCGCAATGACTTTAGCAATTTTATCGATTCTTACTTCACTGCTGTCTTCTATTTCCAGGGAACAACGCGGTGTGTAACCACAATCAATAACCGTGAAAATAATGGATTGAAATATAGCCTGATAAGTTTCGTCAAAGGGACAATTGATAAAAACGTTACTGGTATAAGCGAATTGCATCAGTGAAAGGAACGCTCAGCCATGACTTCCTCTATGGCCTTTATTATGACTTTCTCAGGGATTCTACTTGGCTTAGCAGGAGGTATTAGCTTCCTTTTTCGACGTGAGGTGGCTCTTTCCTCCTCTGCTTTATATGTTTCTTTAGGAGACTTTATCCTGTCTGCCTGGCTCTTGTCTTTAACATTTGCTCTACTTTTTGTCATGATTCATACCGTCCTATGCCAGTAATATAATATAAAATCCCCCTATCTGTCAACTGCTGTTGGGAGATTTTTTAAAATAATTTGCCTCCGGCGACCAGGGGGGTGCTTTTTGAAAAAACTACCCCCCTGGACCCCCCGCAAAAACTTTTTATTAAAGCTAGTCCGTGGTTGTCCGTGTAAGTCTGTGGCTAAAATTCTTATTTCTTTTTTAACTGGATACCCAATTCGTCCAACTGCTTTTCCGGGATTTGCGTTGGAGAACTGGTTAAAAGACACAACGAAGAAGTGGTCTTAGGAAAAGCAATAACCTCACGAATAGAGTCTTCACCAGTCAACAGCATAATGATCCGGTCCAAGCCCAACGCAATCCCTAAATGCGGAGGCGCACCATACTTTAACGCATTAAGAAAAAAACCAAATTTCTCTTCAACTTCCTCTTCGGTAAGTTTGAGCAATTTAAATATTTTCTTCTGCAATTGCAAATCATTGATTCGGCGACTGCCGCCGCCAATTTCCACACCATTTAAAACTAAGTCATAAGCGATAGATTTCACTGCCGTGGGATCCGTGTCCAACCTGTCCATGTCCTCCAACTGCGGCGAAGTAAACGGATGATGATTGGAATCCAACCGCTGCTCTTCTTCATTGTAGAAAAATAAAGGAAAATCCACCACCCATAAGAATTCTAATTTATCTTTATCCATAAACGGCTCACCCAGGTGCTCCCGCAATTTCCCGCTTAAATAAAGCGCCTCCTCCACCGGGCCACCAATAAGAAATACAATGTCATTAAAATCAATATTATTTTCTTTATAAAACGCTTCAATGGCTTTCGGCTCGATCTTAAGAGCGGATTTAAACCCATTCTCTGTATTCTTAAGCCATATTACACCTTTGCCACCGATTTCCTGTATGTATTTGTTGATGTTATCCAGGACTTTTCGGGAATATTTAGCGGATTCAGGGAAAACCAACCCTTTGATTTTACCGTTATTGTCAATGATGCCATTAAGAATATTGGAATTAAATTCCCGGGCCGCTGCGGTAAAAT
>CP070627.1:6364428-6366354 GCA_020355945.1 Candidatus Aminicenantota bacterium
TATCATTTTCGCAGGAAGGTGTTTCATGGTATATGATTTTAATATAAGGTTAAGGGTCGGAAACGGCTCCCACCGGGTCATCCGCGGCGGCAGTTGGGACAATGACGATTGGAACTGCCGGGCTGCTTACCGCAATTGGGCGAATCACCCGGCCAACCGCGACAATGACCTGGGCTTTCGCCTGGTGAGTTCATTATTGCGCCAGGAGCCTGTTGTTTACTTGTTTACGGATAACAGGCCCGTGTAAAAATAATGACCAGACCCTTATCCTGCGCCGGGGATTACCGGACGAAGATAAACAACCGGCCGCCATGAGTAGGTCAAAGAGTTATCTGTCTCGAAAATGGCAGCCGGTTCTTTTTGGCAATCTATACTTCAACGGTTTTATTGTTCTAGCTGCGTCCCTTTTTTCCTTTGCGGCTAAAAATAAAAATTGTCGTGGGTATCAGAAAAAACTTGAGATTTTTTTGGATTTGTGTTATTAATAAACCTGGTAATAAATTTAACAACCATATCGATGGCTAGGTGTAAAGATGAGTGAGATAACAATCCTTCATTTGTCAGATATTCATTTCAGGAAGAAAAAATCTAAAAACAAAGATGACGAAAACAAATTATTCCGGCAAGATGTCCAGCAAAAAATAATCGATACGGTCAGCCGTCACTTAAAGGAAAATACTGCGCCGGAGGTTGTGGCGGTTACCGGTGATATTGCTTTTTCCGGGAAAAAATTGGAATATGATGACGCATTGAAATTCTTTGAAAAGCTTAAAGGTATATTGCCGAAGGAGACGGAATTCCTGGTGGTGCCGGGTAACCACGACCTGGACCGCGATGAGGTTGATGAGTTTGTCGAACCTTATTATGTGGTGAAAAATGACCTGGTAGATAAATTATTGCAGCAGACGGATAAAATTAAGAAAAAAATTAACGTCAAGTTTGAAGCTTTCAGGGAATTCTCCCGGCGGTTGGATCCAATCTTTTACAAGCCCGGGGACGATTACTTTTGGGTAAAGAATTTCCAGGATAAAAATGTTTCTTTACTGGGATTAAATAGTGCCTGGGCCTGTGAAGGTGACCAGGACCGGTTCAATATCGCTCTGGGACTGTCCCAGGTGCTGGCGACAATTAATAAATCAAAAGAAGCCCAAATTGAAAATCGAATCGTTTTAATGCACCATCCGCCTTTCAATTGGTTAAAAGATATGGAGACCGGGAAAACCCGGGTAGAGTTATTCAAAAACTGCCAACTGCTGCTGCACGGCCATGTTCATGCGGATGATCTATTGGTGTATCAAAACCCGGCCGGGTCGTGTATCTGTTTGGGGGCCAATGCTTCCTACACCGAAGATAAAGACGGTTTTATCGGTTTCCAGTTCTTGGAAGTTGATTTTATCGAACCGGGTAGGGGAGTGCAGGTGAAGGTTTGGCCCTATTACCTGCATGAAAAGCGAAACGAATTCGTACCGGACAGAGAACGCTGGCCAGGACAGGAAGGAAAACCGTATTTTATCATTAATACGTTAGAATATTCACCGGCAGCCAGACCAATTTCTCCGGTACCGCTGCAAATCCCGGTGGATTATAAAATGTGGATCAGGGAATTTCATTCCACATTGCCTACGGATCAACTGGCAAAAAAGGGGGAGGTGGTTTTAGTTAGTCTGCCCCAGGTTTATATACCCCTGGAAACCGCCAATCCCTTTTACAAACCCATGGATGAAAAACGGATGAAAAAAGAGCGGGAATTGCCCAAAGAATTAGATCTCCTGGAGGATGCCAGGGAAGAAAGTGATGAAGCCGGAGAACGGGCGAATATCGATATCGAAGAATTAATGGGCCGGGTGAATTGTTTACTGTTGGAAGGAAAAGCCGGCATGGGCAAGACCACCTTAATCAAACACCTGGCTTACAGTCTTACCCATG
>CP070627.1:6366454-6371110 GCA_020355945.1 Candidatus Aminicenantota bacterium
TGCCTCCGGCGGCCAAAACCCTTTTTGAAAAAAGGGTTCGGCGGTCACGGACTCCCAAAAACTTTTCATTAGGCTGGTTTCTATCGCCTTCTTCTCTCTGTGTCCTCGTTATAACGTGTCCTCTGTGGCTAAAATTATTTTCTCTTCAACTGCTTTTCAATCTGTTCCAGGGTAAACTCCACAATGATGGGCCTCTTGTGAGGACAAAAATAAGGATTGCCAGTGTTGAAAAGATTTTTTACAATAGTTTTCATCTGGTCCGGGTAAAGTTTGTGATTGACCTTGATGGCACTCTTGCAGGCAACTTCCGCCAGGACCTGGTCTTCGAAATCTGCTTCATCCTCTTTGGAATCCACGTTCATATGAATGACGGTGCGAATGGCATCAATTATATTTTTCTCTCCCAATACCTGGGGAAATGCTTTGATATCATACGTATTTCCTCCCAGTGACTCCAATCGAAACCCGATCTTTCCCAGTAATTCCATTTTGCGATCGTCCAGACCTGCCGCCTCTGAGGGAGAAAGCTCCACGATCACAGGAAATAACGGGGATATGGAAACCACTTTGTCCTCTTGATACTCTTTTTTCAATTGGTCGAAATTGATTCTCTCCTGGGCATTGTGCTGATCCACCAGGAGTAAATCGTTGTTTTTTTCCACCAGGATATAGGAGTTTTGATACTGCCCGATGATGGAAAAATCCTCTTCATCCGGGAAACCCCCTGGAAACATCCGGGCTTGTATTTCGCTTTGGGGTTCCTGTGCTTCCATACCGGCCCGTGTCCCGGTATAGCCGTGACTCATACCGGGATGGGAACGCTGCCAGCCCTGGTGTTTATAGCCGCCTCCGGGAACCCCGGAGGAGCCTCCGTACCTGCTGCCAAAAGCCGCAGATGCACCAGGATAAGCACTCATATCTCGGTCAGCACTGAAATCCTCCTTCACCCCAAAAGAACTCTCAATGGCATGCTTCACCACTTGATAAATTGCACTGGCATTCTCAAATTTAATTTCCAGTTTCATGGGATGAATATTGACATCCACTTCATGAGGCGGAATGAAAAGCATCAATACCGCTACAGGATGCCTGGACCTTTCCAGGAATTTCTCAAAGGTATTATTCAAGGCGGCTATCAAGGTTTTCTCTCTAATAGGCCGACAGTTCACAAAAAAATACTGGTGCTTCTTGACAGAAATCCCGGTATTTATCCTGGAAATAAAACCGCTGATTTGATAGTTGCTTTCTTCAAAATCCACGGTCTGCAATGAATCCAGGAAATCTTTGCCAAACACCTGGTAAACCCGGTCTTTTAAACTGGCTGCTTTTTTATAAACAAACACGGTTTTATGGTTATGAACCAATTCAAAGCTTTTATCGTGGTGAACCAGGGCCACCGGCTCCAGGAAAGAAATGATTTGATTAAGTTCGGTTCGTTCGGTTTTCAGGAATTTTTTCCTTACCGGGAAGTTATAGAAGAGATCCTTTACCACGATAGAAGTTCCCTGGTTGAAAGCAATCTCATCTTTTTTAAGGAATTCCCCATTTTCAAACAGGCAATATATACCTCTTCCTTCATTGTTGTTGGCGGTTTTGAGTTCGATTTTTGAGACTTCTAATATTGACGGCAGCGCCTCTCCCCTGAAGCCCAGGGTCGTGAGGGTATTAAAATCGGAAAGTTCGCTTATTTTGGAGGTGGAGTGGTTTCTAAAAGCAGGTTCGATATCCTCCGCATCAAAACCAGTACCGTTGTCGGTTACTTTGATGAGCTGTTTCCCGCCCTGGATAATTTCGATTTTAATATTATCTGCACCGGCATCAAGAGAATTCTCCACCAGTTCCTTGACCACTGACAGAGGCCTCTCCACCACCTCACCTGCGGCAATTTTTTTATATACATCCTCTCGAAGTGTTTTTATTTTTCCCATTTAACCGTTTATTAGATGATTTTTCAATGACCATTGTCTATTCCTGGTACTTTTTTATCTTTTCAATCAGGGTGGTTCGCTTCAAGTTCAGGAGTTTAGCGGCTTTTTGTTTATTCCAGGCTGTTTTTTCCAGGCTTTTCAGGATCATGCGTTTCTCTACATTACGAACCACATCATTTAATGATAAGCCTTCATCCGGGATTTCCTCCGGGACCATATTGGCTCCGAAACTTTCCTCTTCTTTTAGCATGTCCGGTTTGACTTCCGTAGGGATATCTTTGGGAGTAAACACAGTGGCTCCGGGATTCAAGACCACAATTCGTTCGACAATGTTTTCCAATTGCCGAATATTTCCCGGCCAGGAAAAATTCTGCAAAATTCGAATAGCCGGAAGAGTAAAATTCTTAGGAGTCAGGTTGTTGAGTTTGGCATATTTCATGGCAAAATAATTGGCTAAAAGCGGGATATCGGACCGCCGTTCACGCAGTGGCGGTAAATTAAGGGGAATCACATTCAATCGATAATACAAATCTTCCCGGAATTTTTCTTGTTCCACCAGTTCTTTTATATTTTTATTGGTGGCAGCCACCACCCGGACATCCACCTGCAGGGGTTGATTGTCCCCGATCCGTTCGAACTCTCTCTCTTGCAATACTCGCAGCAGTTTAACCTGCAGTGCTGGCGACATATTAGAGATTTCATCCAGAAAAATCGTCCCCCGGTGCGCATACTCGAACTTCCCTTTGCGATCCTTTACCGCAGAGGTAAACGAACCTTTCACATGCCCAAAAAGTTCGTCTTCCAATAAATTCTCAGGAATAGCCCCGGTGTTGACTCCTACAAATCGATATTCACCCCGGGGGCTAAAATGGTGAATACTCCTGGCGATTAACTCTTTCCCGGTCCCGTTTTCACCATAAATCAACACCGTGGAATTGGAACTGGCAATCTTCTCTACCCTGGCAAATATCTCTGCCATTTTCAAACTGTTGGTGATAATCCCGATCTCCTTGAACTTGCGGATTAAATTATTGAAATAACTCAACTGGGAATCACTGCTTTCCGTACCGTATTGCTCGATAAGCAATTTTATCTGCGTATCATCGTCAATGGATACGGACTCAATCACACCACTTTTCACAAACTCCACCAATTGGGACGGTGATATCGTTTTTTTATAGTAAAGGATAAAATTAATCCCCGGGTTAATAGGCAAAATTTCTCTTATTTTCTGGCAGTAGGCAGGATTGTTGTCAATAAACACAATGGCATCGCTGTATTTTTCTTCTTTTGTATAGAGGTCATCTATTGACAGGTGTTCCACCGGGAGGTGGTATTTCTCCACCCATCCTGACTGGCTGCCTGAATCTATTATAAAAATGTTATTTATATCAGTCATATACCACTTATCTATAACATATATTGCGATTTTTTTCAATTGGTATTGTAAATTTGTGGTGATTTTAATTCCCATCAGCCATAACCACATCCTCTAAACTCGAAAACAATTGGAATAAACGATTGACATTTTTCCTGTAATCGCTTAAAATGTAATCTAACTGATAAGGTTACATTTGAGAATCTAAGATGAAACCCGATGAAATAAAAAAAGTAGATTTAAAAATAACGTTTAATGGAGGATGACATGAAACATTTAACAAAGATTTTGTTTGTTTTGATTTTTGTGGGTTTGCTGGCGGCGCCTTTTGGGGTTTTAAATGCAGAAAAACACCGCTGCCCCATGAGTGGAAAAGACATCGACAAGGATAAGGCAAAGTTAAAGGCAGAATACAAGGGAGAAACCTATTATTTCTGTTGTGAAAAATGTAAAGCCGCATTTGAGAAAGATCCCGAAAAATATCTGAATTGCTGTGAAGGAAAAGTATCTTATGTCTGCCCTATGAAGCAGTGCAATGTGAAATCCGATAAACCGGGGAAATGCCCCAAATGCGGTATGGAATTAAAAAAGGTAGTAGAACATGCCGTATGCTGTAAACATAAAGAAGAGCATAAGCACGAACATAAACACGAACACCAACATAAACACGACGAGCAAAAACACTAAATAGAAAAACTCAAGGTTAAGGTTGAGGCTGAGGTTGAGAAGTAAAAAGCTCAGCCTTAACCTTGACCTCTAAATCATCAGGTACATCAGGTTGTTGTCGTGGTATTCCGTATGGGCATAAGTAGAAATATCATTTTTAAGGCAGACGGCCAGGGGAAGCGTACCCATTGAATCCAATACGCGGTTCAAATAATACAACCAATCGTCAATAGCTTCTGTGATTTTACTTTTCTCAGTTAAAAAATGGCCGTGAGCAGGGGTAAGAATATTGTAATCAATGGTTTTAATCTTCTCCAGGCTGCGGATATGCTCTTTAAAACTACCCCCCATACTGATGTAAGGAAGGGAGAGTGTGTTATCCGCTGAAAACATCAGTAAATCCCCGATATATAACACATCATCATTAATCAATGTCAAAACACTGCATTGACTGTGGCCCGGGGCATCGGTAAATTTGAAATTAAAAGAACCAAAAGACAATGTATCTCCATCTTTAATGAGATCAGTAGGTGGAACAAAAGTCAAATCCGGGTTCCAACGTTGGCAATTTCCATAATTATCTTCGTAAAACTCGCTGGCATAAATACGGCAATCTTTGAAAACCGGGGTGCCTGCCGCATGGTCCGGGTGATAATGAGAAAGAACAACTATCTCCGGTTGTAT
>CP070627.1:6371210-6385590 GCA_020355945.1 Candidatus Aminicenantota bacterium
GTTGGGATATGCGGCGGCAGTGGTCACCTATAGTAGTATAGATAAGTGACCAGTCTACTGAAAGTCCCAATTTTCGCCAGGTGCTTTCAAAGGCTTTTTCATCTTCCCGGGTAATCATTTCGCATGCTTCGATAAAGTTTTGGCGGGATATGGCTTCTATATCTTTTGATTTTTTATTCCAGTCCGGTTTCCAATTGGGGTTGTAGGGAAGATGTGCTTCGCAGTGGATATTGAACACATTTTGAGCTCGGCGTTCGGTGGGTAGGCCATTATCATCCCAGCCCATGGGATAGAATATATTTTTCCCTTGCATGCGGTGGTAGCGTACGATCACATCGGTTTGGGCATAGCTGTAGGCATGGCCTACGTGTAAAGAGCCGGAGACAGTTGGGGGTGGGGTATCGACGATATAGGTCTTTTCTCGGGGCGCATTGGGGTCCCATTTATAGATTCCCAACCGGTCCCATTCTTTTTCCCATCTGGCTTCTACTTCAAAATGTTTGTATTTTTTCGGGTATTTACTTTCTTCATCAGGCATAATAATTCCTCATTTTTTGGAAATTTAATTGGTAATTTCAATAAAGAAGTATATTTTAACCGAAAAAGGGTTACTTTTCAAGCCCTACCAGGGGGGCGCTTTTTGAAAAAACTGCCCCCCTGGACCCCCTGCAAAAACTTTTTATTGAAAACAAACCCGAATGCTGCCAATTCTTCTAAAACCGGTTTGTATATTCCAGGGAGGGTCGGGGGAATATGAACACCTACAGCTTTGATTTTACCCTCCAATACCATGCGCGTACCAATGGCAATGGTAAACCCTACCGCCCGCGACATAGCCGAATCACCATAAGGAATACCCTCCACTACCATAGTAGCCAATCGCGTCTCCTGCCGCTTGCCCGGGAATTCAGCAGTGACCTCTATATGCACGATGACCATATCCTTCTCATGAGGAGCATAAGACATCTTTTCCAACATACGCTCCAACAACACCTCCTGCCGCGTCCCCCTTCTAACAACCATCGGCCGATCATCAAAAAAACCCAACCATTCTAACCGATGAATAAAATCCGCATTTATATCAAGCTTTAAAAACCCAGCCATATCCCTTTCCAGACTCTCACCCGACCCAACCCCCAACAAGAAAGCAGTAAATTGCCGATAAGTCATATTATTGAAATTTTCTACCTGCTTCGAGTCAAAAAGCCCGATTTCATTCAAGTACCTCATATTATTGCAATATCCCGGGAATCGCAGCAAACCACGATAATAAGAAATGCCTTTGCTAAACCCAAAAACTTCCAGGTATTTTTTACAATCTTTATTAGGATAAGTCTCAAAAGTACCCAACCCCTCAATGTCTACCAACCAAAAATGCTCAAACAACCGGTCTCCCGGGACTTCGACCCGCCTGCCGTCTATATAATAAGCAGCACCGGTTTGAGCAGACACAAAAAAAGTCCTGGGGTCCCAGGAAAACTTGTACCCCATAGGATTATTGTTGTGCTGGAACGAAGGTATCCCCGAACCATAAGATTTAACATCGATGACTTCACCACCCTGTTCCCGGACTTCATCCAGTAATAACATAGTTCCTAAATGATCGATCCCGGGGTCCTCCCCCATTTCGTTCAAAATCAGGATGCCTTTTTCCCTGGCTTCATCCGCTAATGCCTTTATTTCAGGGGTTTCATAAGAAGCGGTTAACATACTCTTCCCGTGGCGCAAGCACGACCTGGCTGCATGAATATGAACCGGCCTGGGAACCATACTGACAACAATATCTACGTCTTTAATCACCGGGTCCAGGTCCCGGGAATCTCTAATATTTATAGCGGCTGCCCTGGCCTTAGGCCTGTTACCGATAATATCCCGGGCTTTTGCTGCCACCTGGTCCACCATGACCACCTGGTAATCACAAATATCCAGGAAATAATTGGCAATAGGCGGGCTCATCATTCCAGCACCGATAATAGCAACTTTTTTCATGCTTCTTTGCCTCCTACTTTATCAATAAAAACGATCACACTGCAGTTTCAAATGACTAAATCCTGAATAAAAATTTTAACTAAAACCGAAAATTAATTCAATAAAAATGAATCTTCCCAGCAATTCTAAATTTAACCACAAAATACACAAAAAACACAAAAGAAGAACCACAAAAAAGCATTTTCTTATTGAAAAAAATGGCATTCTGGGGTATCATTACATTTAAAATTAGGAGGAAAAATATGGCTCATACAATTAATGACGAATGTATCGCTTGTGGCGCTTGTGAACCGGAATGTCCCGACGAAGCAATATCCGAAGGTGACCCCATATATGTTATCGACCCGGAGAAATGCACCGACTGCGGGACTTGCGTTGAATTTTGCCCGGTGGAAGCCATTGAAGCCCCTTAATCCACAGGGGTGAAAACGTAAAAAAATAAACCATTAATAAAGCTGGCATGCAATCCTGAATATCATTTTTTGTCAAAAAAAATAGGCCTGCCAGGCTCATTACTATTGCTGTATGAGGAGAAGGATATTTTCTTTTTTATTTAATCTCCTTGATATGGGAGGAATTTTGTGGTATAAATCTCGTGAGTGCCATTTTCCAGGCGAAGCATAAAGGAGGCATGAAAAATGGTAAAAAAAGCCTTAACCACGTTTTTTTTGGTTTTTATAGGGATTCAATTGAATACCAATGCCTTCACCTTTGCCATGGAGAAAAGGTATCAGGTATCAATGGATTCTTTGATGATTGTTGGCATTCAATCCAAAGAAAACATCCCGGAGGTCAAATCAATAACCCTCATAAAAGGAAGAGTAAATCCTTACCATCTCCTCTGCCGGGATTTTCCCCCCCTTCCTTCACCGGGGCAAAATCCCGCGTCACTCCTTTTTTTATATAATTCAACAGGTGAAATCCTATTTAAAACTGCTTTTGACTATCCCATTGCCAAAACCGTTCCACCGGAAATACCAGGGGTTAATGATCCCGGGCCGGATGTGATTTCTATTAAAGAGCCGGAAGTTTACCTGCCAGTCCCATACTTCAAAGAGACAGCGTTTATTGAAATTTACAATCCCGGTGAGCCCTTCCCTAAAACCGTCAAAGAATTTGACAAAAACGATATCCATGTCTATCATACAGCAAAAGACCCGCTTCCCACCGAAGAGGGAAAGTTCCATGTGTTAATCATTGCCAGTGGATACAGTGCAGCCAATATAAGTATATTTACCAGGAAAGCCGAAGAGTTTAAGAGTTATCTTTTATCCAAAGAACCCTTTCAAACATATGCCGCTGATATTGAGGTTCATATTTATGAAAACCTGGAAGACCTGGGCTGTTACAGGGGCTGTAATGGGATCGAGCGGTTAATGTGCTGCACCAGCAGTAAAGTTATTTCCGCGGCAGCAGCCTCCGGTTACTTATTCGATGAAATCATTGTCCTCCATGATACTGATGTGTACAGCGGCGGTGGGCACAGGGAACACCAGGACGCCTATAAAACCAATAGTTACAACAGCTATACCATGTCTTATAGTGGAACTAAATTTAAACAAGTTGCCCTCCACGAGTTCGGGCACAGCTTTGGCAACCTTTGTGATGAATATTCTTACAATTCAGAGGGAATTTCCTATAACTCATGCGTGAATTGCCGGGATAACTGTAATATCTGGTCTCATATAACTTCCACCTGCCAACAGGGATGTTCTGCAAAAAGTGATTATTACCGACCTGACAACAGTATCATGCTGGACCTTGACCTGGAATATTTTAATTCGGTGAGTTTATATGCCACCTATTTACCGGATGGCCTGGACAAAAGGCTCCGGTTTTTTATTCACCGGGCAATGCCAGTCAGTATCACCCTCCAGGCAGCCAGGAATGAAGAAAAAGCATGGCTGATTAGAAGACACTATGGGGAAATAGATATCATTATTGACAACCCGGGAGATGCCGGGATCTCAAGGGTTATTATTTCCAGGAAAGATGCCGGGGAAGATTTCCAACCCATAAAGGAAATCCCGTTTCCAGACCTGCAAAACAATAGTTATTCGTTTATTGATAAATTTTTAGACAAGAATATAACCTACACATACAGAGCCGAAGCCCTGGACTCAATTGGTAAGGCTATCGGGACTTCAAATGAAGAAACCATTTAAATAACATTTTGCGAAAAGGAATATTATGTTATAATTGTTTATTGCACTTATCGGGATAAGAGGCCATGGATAAGTTATCGAACAAAGTAATTACTGAGAGAAAAAAATGGGCCTTAGGCCTGGCAAAGTTCTTTAGTATCGCGGGTTACAAACTCCTGGCCAAACCGCACGTAGAAATCCACGAAGGCCTGGAACCATTAAAAAAAGAACAATCGATTTTTCTTTATGTGGGTCTTCATAAAAGCTTGTGGGAAACCACGGGAATATTGGCTGCCCTGTATCTTAACCTCAAAAATATGCAGGTCCCCTATGCGGGAATGGGGGATAACCTGGTGAAAGGAAGATTCTTTCAAACCCTGGCTAAAAAAGCCGGGATATTTCTTATCAAACGGGCCAGGACGCGAAAAGAAATATTGGAATCAGCAAAACTTTTAAAAGAATATATCATTCATTTCATTTCCCATGGCTTAGATGTGATGATTTTCCCGGAGGGTACACGAAAAAGTATACCCACCCAGGGAACTTATGGTAAATTTTTCCCTACGGTTTTTGAAGCACTGTTGGAATATGAAAAAAACAAAGAAAAAATCCTGGGACAAAAAAAAAACTTGCACGCTTACGACACCTATATTATTCCTACTAATGTGGATTATTCAAAAGTTCGAGAAGACAAGGAATTATTAGTGGAATACAAAAAGCCCAGGACCCTTAAATTAAAAGATTCACTAAAAATGGTGAAACATATTCGTGAAGCTTACATCAGTGTGGGAGAACCCATAAAAGTGGCGGATCACCCGGATAAAAACAGGAAGGAATTAGCCGCTTATGCCAGGGAAAAATGCCTGGACCTGGTCAAAATTTTACCTATTAATATTGTTTCACACGCTATATTGGATTCTGTTGAAGGGGACCAAATCAAAATCGATAAAATAGAAGAGAATATTACCGGCAATATTCAAAAATTAGCCGGTTTAAAAAACCGCTTCCGAGGCTTTTCTATTGACGATCATCCCGGAGACCTCCTGGAAAAAGTTGCCAGGTATGAGATGACCTTTAAACCCAAATACATCAATATAAAAAATAAACCTCTTTACCAATTATACGCCAATTATATCAGGCACTACTTTACCTCCGGCGGCCAGGGGCCCCATGGCATGGGGGACCTATAAGGCCCTTCGGGCCTACTGAAGGCTTCCCAACCTGGTTGAAATTATTTTATTACACTTCAAGGTTGTGACTCCGGTTCAATTTCTATCAGGACGACGTCTCCTTCTACTGCCTGTCCGGCATTTACATGAACGGATTTAACTACCCCTCCATTGCGGCAGCGGATTTCATTTTCCATTTTCATGGCTTCGATGATAATGACCCCTGTACCGGGTGCTAGTTTTTGGCCTGGTTCTACCAGGACTTTGACCACTTTCCCCGGCATTGAGGTTTTGATGATTTCCGGGCCTGAGATATCCAGTTCGGATCGTACCCGCCGCATGCGCACGCGGCGTTCGTCCAGGACTTCTATATTAAAATGCCGGTTCCTGAAATTCAACAAAACATCGGCATCGTCACACGAAAAGGAGATGTCATAGGAGGTGTTGTCCACCAGGACAGACAGCAAATCCGCCGAGCAGAGTCGGGCATCCACTTCGTGGAGTTGGCCATCTACCAGGACCCGGTACCGGTTAGGCGCGAGCTGCGTAATTTCCAATTCTCTCTCTTTATCGTTCAATATTGCTGTGTATTTCATCAGACCATACTCCCGGAGGTATTCATCCGACCGGAAAGTTTCCAGGCAGATGCTTTTGGTTGAACTGCCAATGGGGCGGCAAACGTTTGGGTGTCCTTGCTGGTAAATTGGATGATGGCCGCGGTTGCCAGGGCAATGGCTTCCATTTTTTCTGCTTCTTCAGCTTCAGGTTCTACCAATGCTTCCTGGTGTTTGGGTATGAAATGGGTGTCATAATCACCGGAGATAAATTCAGGGTGCATGAGGATTTTACGTAAATAGGGGATATTGGTGCGAATCCCCAGTAAATGATATTCTTCCAATGCGCGAAGCATTCGCGCCAGGACTTGTTTGCGGTTTTCTCCCCATACTACCAACTTGGATATCATGGGGTCATATTCCATGGGGATGGTAAACCCGGCATAGACACCGGTATCGTTTCGAATCCCTGGTCCATCCGGGTTAGACAGCCCTTTTATCAGGCCCGGGGAAGGTAAAAAGTTATTATCGGGGTCTTCGGCATATATCCGGCATTCCATTGAAGCACCCCGCCGAGGAACAGGATCAGTAGATAATACTTCACCTTCGGAAATACGAATTTGTTGTTCCACCAGGTCCACACCTGTGATCATTTCCGTAATCGGGTGTTCTACCTGCAGCCGGGTGTTCATTTCCAGGAAGTAGAAGTTTTTGTCGGCATCCACCATGAATTCCACTGTGCCAGCATGGGTATACCCACAGGCGCGGGCAGCTTCTACTGCTACTTCACCCATGCGGCGGCGCATCTCTTCATCCACTATCGGGGAAGGAGTTTCTTCGATGATTTTCTGGTGACGCCGCTGGACAGAGCACTCTCGCTCGTAAAGATGGATGATGTTTCCATGCAGGTCGCCGAGGATTTGAAATTCCACATGGTGGGGTTTGGAAAGGTATTTTTCAATGTAAACCCGGGGGTCTGCAAAAGCGGATTGGGCTTCTCTTCGGCAGGCTTCAAAAGAAGATTCCAGTTCTTGCGGTTTTTCTACTATGCGCATGCCCTTGCCGCCGCCGCCTGCAGATGCTTTGATCAACACCGGGTAACCCATTTCATCGGCTTTCTTTGCGGCGATTTCAGCCGTATCTAAGGGTTCGGTCCCGGGAACCACCGACACACCAGCTTCTTGCATGATGCGGCGGGCTTCTGTTTTCAAACCCATTATTTCAATAGCTTCCGGCGGAGGGCCAATAAACAATATACCTTGCTCCTGGCATCTCCTGGCAAATCCCGCGTTCTCACTTAGAAAACCATACCCGGGGTGAATGGCATCAGCACCGCATTTTTTAGCAATCTCAAAAATCAGGTCCTGGTTTAAGTAAGTTTCACCCGGGGCTGAACCAGGCAAATGATAGGCTTCATCTGCATAACGAACGTGCAGCCCATGGCGATCCGGGTCTGAAAACAATGCCACTGTCAAAATATCAAGCTCTCGACAGGTTCGTTGTACCCGGATAGCGATCTCACCCCGGTTCGTTATCAAAATCTTCTTAATCTTTCGTTTGCTTTTCATTGGTTCACCTAGCACCTAGAGCGGGATGTTTCCATGTTTTTTAGGGGGATTGGTTTGCCGTTTATTTTTCAGCATTTCCAGGGACTGGATAATATGTTTCCGGGTTTCTTCCGGCAAGATAACGTCATCGATATATCCAAGTTCTGCTGTTTTATAGGGATTAGCAAAGGTTTCTCTATATTCATTGATGAGTTCTTGTCGGCGTTTTTCCGGGTTTTCTGCTTTAGCGATTTCGTTCCTGAAGATGATATTAACAGCGCCATCAGGGCCCATTACTGCGATTTCAGCCGTAGGAAAGGCCAGGTTAATATCGCCGCGGATATTTTTGGAGGACATCACGTCAAAGGCCCCGCCGTAGGCCTTCCTGGTAATGATGGTTACTTTAGGAACCGTAGATTCGCAGTAGGCGTATAAAAGTTTAGCTCCATCATTTATGATCCCGCCGTGTTCCTGGTCCACCCCGGGCAGGAAACCCGGGACATCTTCAAAGGTCACCAGGGGGATATTAAAGGCATCGCAGAATCTTACGAACCGGGCACCTTTTTTGGATGATTTGATATCCAGGCACCCGGCCAGGTGGTTGGGTTGATTGGCAACAATACCCACAGGATGGCCGTTAAACCGGGCAAAACCCACGACAATATTAGGGGCAAAATCTTTATGGATTTCAAAAAAATGGCCGTCGTCCACCACCAATTGGATAATATCTTTGATATCGTAGGGTTTATTGGGGTTGGTAGGGACGATGGTTTTTAATGCTTCTTCTGTTCGGTCCCAGGGGTCTTCGCCAGGTTGATAGGGTGGGTCTTCCATGTTATTAGAGGGGAGGTAGCTCAGCAATTCCCGGACCATGAGCAGTCCCTGGGTTTCATTTTTTGCGGTTAAGTGAGCCACGCCGCTTTTAGTGGCGTGAGCCATGGCACCGCCCAGTTCTTCTTTAGTAACCTCTACGTGGTTTACAGCGCGGATAACGTCAGGGCCGGTGATGAACATATAAGAGGTTCTTTCAATCATTAAAGTAAAATCTGTGATAGCCGGGGAATACACGGCGCCGCCAGCGCAGGGACCCATAATCACCGATATTTGGGGAACCACACCTGAGGTCAGGGTATTTCTCAGGAAGATATCTGCGTATCCGGCCAGGCTGACTACGCCTTCCTGGATTCTTGCCCCGCCTGAGTCGTTCAGGCCAATGATAGGGGAGCCGTTTCGGGCAGCCAGGTCCATGACCTTGCAAACTTTTTCTGCAAAAGCGCCGCTGAGAGACCCGCCAAAAACAGTAAAATCCTGGGAAAATACAAACACCTGGCGTCCTTCTATTTTGCCGTAACCGGTGATGACACCGTCCCCTGGGATTTTCTTTTTGTCCATATCAAAATCAATACATCGGTGGGTTTTCAGTTTATCCAGTTCCACGAAGGTGCCGGGGTCTAGTAGTAATTCGATTCGTTCTCTGGCTGTTAGTTTACCTGCGGCGTGTTGTTTATCAATTCGTTCTTGTCCGCCGCTTAGTTCTGCTTGTTTTTCTAATTCAAACAGCCGTTGACGTAATTTTTCGTGTTTACTGAGATCGTTGCCACTCATCATGAATCTCCTTTAAATTGCCTTCTTTTAATTTTAACTAAAAACGCTTTCATCCTACAGCTCTTGCTTCTTATGGAAAAATAACTTTCATTTTGCATTTATACACTAAAAATGACTTTTTATCAAGTCCTATCCGGGTGAAATATACCATCAATTTATGTCTTTGTTGGGCCTGCGGCGCGGGGCCTCCTGGCCCCAATGTTGTTGATTTAAGGATCAATAAGAAGTTTTTGCGGGGTGCAGATGCGTCACGGCAGTTTTTTCAAAAAGCGCCCCTGCCCGCCGGAGGCAAAGAACTGAGTACTCTTCAAGATTAAATAAATTGCTAAAAGAATGCGGATGGGCAGGTTTTAACTTAAGTAAGCTCTCAAAATTACTTAATAACTATTCTTTTGTTCCTGCCCATCCCTAAACAGCGTACAGCCTTCTCAAGATTGACCGAAGGAAATGCATTAAAGTGCTCCCTTCGGCACAAAGTACTTAGATAAAAAAGCGCTAAAAAACATATAATCTTAAGTCAACAGCATTGGGGGTTTCCTCGTCCATAAACGATGAACATTGAACGTTAAACAACTTATCAAATTATAAATTAAAAATGAAAAATGAAAAACCGAAGTGGTGTTCTACGGACAGTCGTTTAAACGCCTGCGGCGGGGTATTGGATCTCCCGCCGCAGGCGTTATAACATTTTGCCCGCAGGGCGCAAAGACAAAAAGTTCTCTGTTGTCAAGATTCTACACCGTATCCCCGCAACTCGCAGCCAGGGAAAGGCCCTTGTTCTCTTTAGATGAAGATTTTAGAATTCTCAAAAAGATATCCTCTTAGCTATCAGCTATGAGCTTATAAATATTCTTTAAAATCGAAAAGAGTCAGGGTGCCATTTTGGTTGGCGGTGACGGCCAGGTGGGGGAAGGTGGGGGAGAAGGTTACATAATAAGGTTTCCAGGGTAATTCCAGGGTTTTGAGGCACTTGCCGCTGGCAGCGTCCCACAGCTTTAAGGTTTTATCGTCAGATGCCGAGACCAGGCGCTGACCATCCGGGGAAAAGGCACAGCTTAAGACATAATCCTTATGCCCGGCAAATGAAATTACTTTGCCTGGAACCAAATTTACCAAATTTAAATACTCAATTTTCTCTGGCTATCTCCAATGCCCTTTGGTAAAGAGAGGCTCCGATTCTTATTCTATTTTTGATCAATTTATCTAATAATGGTTTTATTTGTTTAATTTTGCCTGTTTTTTTTGCCTGTAGTAAAACACCGATTGTTCCAACAGGAAACAACCCGTGGGTCCTGGCAGATCTTCTCCCTTTAGGGTCATCGATTAAAATATCACTAATATTTTTTTCTATTGCTAAAACAATGGCTTCTGCTTCTCCCGGATCAATTTCTTTTTCCAGCAATTTAACAGCGACTTTGTTTTCTACTGGAACCACCCTGTCTTTCAAGAATAATTTTATTTCTTCTGAGTACGGTTTCTTTGGAATCGCTATCTCTTCATAAACAGCAGTTGGAACCAAAATTTCTTTAATGATATCTTTCAAAACATCAAGCATTCCCAGGATTGCAA
This sequence comes from Candidatus Aminicenantota bacterium, assembly GCA_020355945.1. The sequence goes on from CP070627.1 coordinate 6,381,788, forward strand.
AGCAAATTAACGGAGAAGAATCTGAAACGATAATCATTTCTCAAATCGTGCCAGTTCTTCTTCCAATTCATCCGGGTCATAATCGATGAGTGGGATTTCATTTCTGTCCAACTCTACTATAAACTGGTCTTTATCCATTCCCGCTAATTTTGCGGCTTTTCCCAGGGATAATTTATGCTTTTTAAACAATTGCAAAGCTGTGAAAAGGCGCATCTGCAAAGCAAATTCTGTTATATTTTCATTTAAAGCATACAATATCTCCTCGGGTATTTCGAATCGCACACTTGCCATTGCCATGAAAAATACCTCCTACTTTTGATTGCCACTATTTATACTACCCTACTGTAATGAAAAACTCAAGTTTTATTTCAAAAAAATTTTTTCAGCGACGAAATTACTGAACGTAGTTCGCTTCGCTCACAATTGATAAAAAAAAATAAATCACCTGTCCCAGTTCTTCCGTCAGTGCCACCCAGATGTGAATACTACTGGATAATTTTCATTTACTTGTTCCCATCATCATGTTCGCTATAAATTAAATAAGGAGCGCTGTTGGTGGTTAGAATTAAGGTCTATTACTCTGGGAGGTATGTTCTTCGTTTTTGAATCTGGCATGTAAACCGGCCGCTCCATCGGTCTAATCCGCAGTTCACCTCTCTCTGCCAGATGAATACGTTCTTTAGCAACCGATATATATTCAGGCTTAATCTCTGCCCCCATTGCCTTACGTTTGTGCATTAATGCAGCAATAGCTGTAGAACCGACACCTATAAAGGGATCAAGCACCCAATCACTTTCATCCGTCATAGATAATACCAACCGTTCGATTAATTCAATTGGAAACTGGCAAGGATGGTTTGTCTTTTCAACGTGGTTGGATTTTACATTGGGTATCTCCCAGATATCAGACGGATTCTTTCCCAGGGGATTACCTGAAAGCTTACCTTTATTTGGACCTTTAAAATGTCTCTTATTCGGATATTTTTGAGATACTCTCACGGCGTCAAGGTTTAATGTATAATTGTCCGTCCTGGTAAACCATAAAATCACTTCATAGCGCCCGGAAAATCTTTTTGACGCATGAAGGCCATGACCAAAATGCCATATAATTCGATTGCGGAGCTTCAATCCTAATGATGAAAAAACCGGGTACAAAAGAATATCTAATGGGATGATTTCTCCATTATTAACATAATTTCCCACTTGCCAACATATGCTGCCTGTATCTTTCAAGACTCTTACGCATCTTTCTATAACCTCTTTCTGCTGGGAGACATAATCGTTTAAAACCATACGCTTCTCATACTCTTTACCTATATTATATGGGGGGGAAGTTACAATCAATTGAACAAATTCCGAAGGAATTTGAGACAAAAAATCGAGACAATCCCCGGTGTAAAGAATTACCTCTGCATTTCGATCAAAGTGGTTGATAATTTTCATTGCCTTTGTATTTTATATGAAATATGTGCTTATTTCAATAGCGCTGGTAATATTTTTTTTGAACCCGCCACTCTCCGCAAAAACTTTTTATTAAATAAGGACACAGGCCAATTTTTCAGCCTTATTGAAAAAAATCAGGCTTTTTAATATAATTTGAAATCCCAGGTGCACCTAATTAAAAGAGTGCAAGTAAGGAGGTACCATGGAGATAACCAGGCACAGCCAACAGCCCGAAGAAGCAGGAAAAAAGCAGATATATAAAAAGTACGATCCAACCAACACGATTATTTGGACAATCGGGATAGTATTATTAATTTCCTTTGTTTTCCCAATTGCCTTTTATCAAAATGGAACTCTAAAATTTACAACTTTAAACATTGAAGCTCTTGTTGAATTTTTTTTTGGTGAAGAAGAAATTTCAAACCATGGATTGGCCCTGGTCCTTTACCCGCTTCTTGCAGGACTTTTGGCAATATTGGCAGCAAGATGGAAACGGGGAATGGCCAGAACCCTGGTATTGTTTGCCATCGGCTTATTACCTTTTATTATATTAATACTTTTCAGCCTCCAGGTCCACCAGGCCCTCGAAGTTATGACAGGGAGATCTTCTATCCTCCCGGGTGGAATACTTGCAAGTATAGCTGGGGCCCTGGCACTGGCGGCAACCTTTGCCATCCTGGCTGGCGCATATGCGGTCCAGTTAAACCCGGATAAAAAAATTATCTGGCATACAGCCGCAGCCGGTGGTATTATATACCTTATCTTATTACTTATCCCGGTAAATGGACAATTCTCATTTATCCTCTCTTTTAGAATCTTGTTTGCCAGGGATCCCAGCGGCACCGGGATCACTGTTGTTTTTGGACTTGTTACTTTAATCATCTATGTGATCATGATTATTATTGCTTTCCAATGCCTTATATTGGAGGGCATGAAAACCAATAGAGTCCTAACGGGAAAAAGTATTATTATCTTATGGCTTACCATGTTCTTTTTATTGCTTGGGCTGGCCATTTACATTACGTTTATCACTGCGCAAAGTCAAGGGATATCTTCGGGTGATTTCTTTCTTTTTGTCATAACAGCCTTGATAAAATTCATCCCCTGGATATTGGCCCCGATTTTCCTGGTAAGCCTGGGCACTGCCGAATCACTCTTAATCACCGGGACCCCGGAGGATACGTTAAAAGACATGTTCAAGGCAATGCGCCGTATTTTACCTCGTGTCCTGGTTGCTGCCGAGATATTTATTCTTATTTTGCTTCTTTTTGTTATTTTATATTACAGCTCACGTCCTGGTCCTAAAACAACAGCCTACTTTTTCGAGGCCATTCGCAAAGGAGACACGGAAAAAGTTAAGATATTAATGTGGGCGGGAGTTGATGTTAACGCAGTTAATAAAAGGGGTTCACCCCCACTCTTTTTAGCTGTGGGGAAAAATAATTTAAAGGTGGTACGTATGCTTGTTGATCGGGGAGCTAATGTTAATGCAAGAAACAAAGCCCTGGATACTCCTCTTATCGCTGCATCTAAAAAGGGGAATATAGAAATCGTACGTCTGTTAATCGATAAAGGAGCCCATGTCAATGACAGCGACGGGAATGGGAACACTTCCCTGCATTATGCTGCAAAACCTTTGACAGCGCTTACTCTTATTGAAAAAGGAGCTTTGGTTAGCGCGGCAAATAATTCCGGCGATACCCCCCTCCATCATGCGGTTCATAGTAATAGACTTGAAGTTGCCGAGACATTGATTAGCAAAGGAGCTAATATTAATAGGAGTAATCGTGCCGGTGAATCACCTTTTCACCTGGCTGTAGAGACTGGTAATACGGAAGTGGTCCGGTTCTTGTTAGATAATGGAGGCGATGTCAATAAACCGGCCCCTTATCGTTTTTCTCCTCTTCATGCAGCGGCTAAAAAGGGGTATGTGGAAATAACCCGGCTGCTCCTGGAAAAAGGAGCAGAAGTCAATTATAGAGATAAACAAGGAAGGACTGCACTCCACTTTGCCGTGAGATATAAAAAACGGTCACCCAAGACCGTTATTAAAGAGGTAGAGTTAGTGAAAACAATAATCGATTATGGCGCTGAAATTAATGCAAGAAATAATGAAGGGAATACACCTCTCCATGGTGCTGTGTCCCGTGGTGTCTTCGAGGTGGTAGAAACACTGGTAGAGAAAGGCGCAGATGTAAATGCAAAGAACAATTCCGGGGCAACTCCTCTTGAAATGTCAAGGCCCTATTCTTATTCTACTCAATACAGGCAGCGTGAGATAAATAAGATAGTTAATTATCTAAAGTCACGAACCTCGGAATAACAGCCCTGGTTCCTGCTTGTGTCTCCGGCGGGCCCGC
>CP070627.1:6385690-6390682 GCA_020355945.1 Candidatus Aminicenantota bacterium
GGCAATAATATCTTTACCGGTTACATGGTGATTAAAATAGCAACTGTTTTGGAGTGCCTCATCAGGACCGTATAAACTAATAAGAGCCCTTTCCAACGTATAGCCGCGGGGTATTCTGATGGCAGCACATTTTTTCTCTATTTCAGGGATAATTTTTGTGGATATTCTCTCATTAGAAAACTTTATTTCACAAGCAACGATAACCTTGTCTGTCCGTTTATATACCAGGTCTACCTGGAACCCCGGTTCTCCTCGTCTGAAATAAGGAGAAGCCAACAACATCTCGTCCTTGAATCCCATAATTTCAGCAAGGTACCCGGCATGTTTCAAACAAAACCGCTCAAAAGCAAACCCCAGCCACACATCCAGGCTGTCTACCGATATTTTCTCAAAAAGCCTGGTTTGATCGCCTGCTTTAATAAGCCTGATATTGGGCTCAATATATTTGAAATAAAAAACCAGGAATTCATCACCAAGTCGGTATTTTTTAAACTTGCTGTTCCAGCCTTTATCAATCGAAATATAGAAATCTACTAATTCTCCATTTATGAGCAGTTCCAAAGCTTGTTTCAATGTTCCGCCCGATTTTTTACCGGTTTTTTCCGATATCTCCTTAAACGTTAACAATCTTCCTTTCAGCACCGTAACTATTTTGAGATACGTTTCTGCCTCTTTAAATTGGCTGTAGAATATCTTATTGATTTCATCAACCATCAGGCCGTTTTTTGAAAAACAGAGAGAGTTGATGTTTTGATTGAAAGACCGATTTAAATTAATTTCTTCAAGGTACCTGGGCACCCCTCCAAAAACCATAAGAAACTTAAGAATCTCTTCTTTGCTTCTCTTATTGGCAAAAAAATTTGCAGCTTCATTGGGCAATAGCCCTTTGAGAAGGATTTCAAGAGTAATCCTGCCATACAAAGCTTTTGAATGAATGATCCGCTTTACCATAAAAGAGGCAATCGATCCGCAGAGAATCAACATCACATTCATCTTTTTCCAGTAATTATCCCAAAAATATTTTATGATGCCGATCATCTTGCTTCGGCGTACTGCCATCCATTGCACTTCATCTAAAAAAAGTATCAGCTTTTTTTTCCGCTTTTTTTTATCAATCAGTTTTTCTGTAAGGTAGTCGAATACAGTATGCCAGGAATCAAAATTGATTTTACTAAGAAAAGAATCATCGATATATTTCCCCATTATTTTAACAAACGAAGCCATTTGTCCCTTTGTATTTTCCCCTTCTATACCTTCAAAATTGAAGAAGAACTCTTTATTTTCTGCAAACTTTTCCACCAGGCTGCTTTTACCGATACGCCGCCTGCCATAAATGACAACAAGTTCGCTTTTACCGGTATTATACTTATCTCTAAGTTGCTGAAGTTCATAAGTTCTTCCAATAAACATAATCTGCCTCCATTTAAATGTTAAATCCGCTGTCAAATATTTAGAATTTAATTATCGGATTTTGAAGGTAAAAAGTCAATAATCCGCTGGTAAAAAAATTTTTTTTCACTAGCGGATTATCAAAATTGATTTAAATTTTATTATTAAGGTAGTACCTTACTTGTACCCTTGTACCTTACTTCGTTCCTTCGTTATGAAAGAATAGAGTAAGTGGGCAATCAAGGAGGGGACAGGAGAATAGGGACAAGGGGTTTGCTTAATGGCCCGAACATATTCGGAAATAAAAAGGTAAAAAGGTGCCAGGCAAAAAAAAGAAAAAAAGGCAAAAAAAACTTTTCGCTAAAGCGTGAGGGATTGGCCGACAGCCGGGGGAGTAACGATGTGGAGACGGCCTTCCTGGAGTTTATAAAAACAATAACTCTCATCATCCAATGACCGCTCAAACGTGAACTCCATCCGGGTGGGGCCATCTTTATTCACCTCCAGGATGGTGACTTGAAATCCCGAAAATCTTAATATTTCACCTTTTTTAAACGGCACTTTAGGGTCACGAACATAGTACACATACGGGAGGTCCAACAGGCTTCCCTTGATGATTTCCAGTTCCAGTTTATTTTCAGCCGTACGAAGATAGCGATTTTTTTTCTCCAGGAAGGAGAGTACCCACCAGGACTCCGGCATAGGCAGGCGGTTGACTTTCCTGTGGTAATAGCCGGTAAATATTAAATCACCGCCGGTGCCATTCAAAAAGATAGCTTTTTGATGGGGTTTGCTTTCATTCAAAATGCTTTTATTATGAAACTCATTCCATTCATCCGTATACTGTTTAACTAACTGGGCACCGCTGAACCAGTAGTAAGTAGAAAGGATAACATGAATCCCTAAAAAACCTATACAGGCCAGCCCGCCTATCCAGGCCAGGGATTTTGGGTTTTGCCGGATTTTTTTCCACCAATGATGCAGGATAAAAGCCAATAAAATCGAACCGCCAATAAAAAGGATGAGCACCACGCGGGAGCAGGGCTGCACCGACGCCAAAGGAAACATCGCCGCCGCGGTGCCCACCATGAGCCAATTGAATTTCCGCCGCTGTTGAAGCGAGGCGCTTGACCAGACCGGGTAAAAGAGCAGTCCCACTAATACCAGGGCACCTACTCCAGCCAAAAAGGTCGGCAGCGCCCGGGAAGGGTTAGCCGGGTTCACATTAAACACGGAAATGGCACCCAAAAACATCTCTCCCAACATGGAGGCCAGTTTCAAGGGCAGGGCGCTAATAAAGCCAATCGGGTCATTAAGGGGATTTGAATATAGTGCATTGTTGGCGGTGCCGTAGTTCAGGATCCGATAGATGATAAGATAGATAAAAACCATGACTGCGGCCGGTATTAAGGCGCTTATTCTTTTTTTAAAAGGGTCTGAAGAACCGAACAATTCATAAGCGGCCAGGTAGGCCAGTATTGCTAACGAGGCTTCACCGGAGAGCAGGGCCAGGAGGAAAGCGATAAGCGACAGGTATCGGCCCGGTTTCCAGTCCTGTTCACGCCATTTGATGTGGGCCAACAACCCGGCAAGCCCAAATGCCATAGTAATCATCAGCCAACGCGCGCTTCCATAAATAAGGATGTCTGCATTTCTTACTGCCAGGGCGAAAATAATTACTGTTATAAATGAGATGGGATGGACGGGGCTGCTGACCGAATCCGGGACAATACGGCGCACCAGGAATCCCACCAGGACGATTAAGACCAGGTACCAGAGGAGACTGTGAAGCGCATATCCTAACGGATTCAAACCGGAAATTTTATAATTCAGGACTATTAATGCCGAGGAAAGATGACGGCACATATTCATTCTACTATCGAGAGTCGAGAACCACGGGCAGAATCCTTCTGAAATCAATGCGGACTTTTGCTGGGGGGAACCGTCCAAAAGCCGGTATAACGTCAGTGGTCCCATGCCCGGGTAATCGATCAATCCTGACAGAACTCCAACGTGCGTACAGTCCGTTCCGATAAATTGGTAAGAAGTTACCCAGGGGATCGTCACCACCAGGGCAACCAGTACTCCCCACAATACCGGGGATTTCAATAGTTTTTTCATTTTTTACCTCCTGGTATACGATATCTGCTGTACTGCTATATATTATATACTAAATACCTACTAAATACCTAATAATAGCTAATAAATAGAGTGATGGACAGCAATTCTAATTTTAGCCACATAGTGGCGACGAACACGGAAAAACACGGAAAAACACGGACTAAAAAAGAAAAATTCAATCAATACACGATAAAACAAAAAAAAGGAGGATAATCGCTATGAAAGCAAAAAAACTCAACAAAAGTGACCTGTCTCCTGTCCCCTTTTTGCCTTTTTGCCTACTTCAAAATATCCAGCATCTTTCCACCGGCTTTTAACCCATGACCGGTAAATACAGTGACAATCATTTCGTGGCTAACTGACTTCTGCTGCTGGTGATTTCGGTTACGGATGTACCTGGCAACTCCGGCAATTACCGCCGCAGATGTGGGTTCAATATAGTACCCCTTTCCACACATTTCCTTTAACCATCGTTTGATTTCCGTTTCACTGACAGCGATCATATCACCCCCTGTCTGTCTAACTGCTTCCAGTACCTGGTTTCCCCTGATAGGAATGGCTACGGCAATTCCCTCGGCAATGGTTTTTTTCTTTTGAATACCTGGAATTTTCTTGGAATTTTCCTTAAACGCTTTGACTAAAGGCGCGCAATTTTCCGCTTGAACACCAATCAGGCGGGGGATTTTTTCAATGATTCCTGCCTGGCGAAGCTCATTGAAACCAATATAAGCCCCTAACAGGAGACTTCCGTTTCCTACGGCCAGGATCAGGGTATCCGGCGATTTCCAGTCCAGTTGTTCGCACACTTCATAGGCAAAGGTCTTGGTGCCCTGAAAGAAAAAAGGATTCCAATAATGGCTGGCATAGTAAATAGTGTCTGCTGCTTTAAGCACAGCGTTGGCTGTGTCTTCGCGGGTACCGGGGATTTTGTTTAAAGTGGCGCCGTATAGTTGGATTTGGGCCAATTTGCCGGGAGAAGTATCCGCGGGAACAAAAATATGGCAGTCAATACCTGCCGCGGCACAATAAGCGGCAATAGCAGAACCGGCGTTTCCTGAAGAATCCGCGGCAACTTCCCGGATACCCAATGCCTTAACTTTACTAATCAAGACAGAAGCACCCCTGTCCTTAAACGATCCGCTGGTAAATAACTGTTCTTGTTTCACCAGTACTTTTTTTCCGGCAATATTCACTTCAATTAAAGGGGTAAATCCTTCATCAAAGGAGATAATATCAGCATCTTTCTCAATGGGAATGGCTTCCCGGTAGCGCCACATCGAAGGTTTTCCCTGTTTTATTTTTTCCAGGGGAAAAGCCGGCTCAAATCGGATATCCAGGACATGACCGCAGTCACACCGCCAGCGGAGATCATCAGCACCGTAGACTGCACTGCATTCCTGGCAAATTAATTGAATCAATGTCTGCCTCCACCCTTATTTATACCAGATTTCCCGTTAAAAAGAAATACCTCTACCACTTTTG
>CP070627.1:6390782-6395789 GCA_020355945.1 Candidatus Aminicenantota bacterium
CTGCCTGGATGTAATGCCAGCGGGACTCAATGTGATCATATAAATCTACCTTTCCTTCTTCATCTTTTAGATCTTCAAAATATTGAGCAGCCCGGAGGTGATATTTATTGTGAACCCCTTGTTTCATTTGTTTTAACAAATATTGAGCAGTTAACCGGTGAACATAGTATAAACTTATTTCATCAATATCAATACATTCCAATAAAGATAAATCCGCCAGCCTGATGCGATCCGGTCTTTCCATTTTTACATCATGGGCAGTAATGGCTTCAACCGGTACAGGATTGCGATATACAGATAGAATGTCCAGTACCTGACGTTGAGTACCGGTGAGATAACCAAAGAGCTTATCCAAAAATAACGGGGTAAAATCATCACCTGCATCTTTCTTTTGAATGATCCGCTCCTGCAATTCCGGGATTAAATCCTTTAATTGAACCCAGGTAAAATCCCGCTTCTTGAACTCTTTGTACGCAATTTGATCCAGTAACTCCAATGCCCGCGGATTACCGCCAATCTCTTGCCGCAGGTTTTTTACGGATTTACTGTCCAATCGCTGCAAGGCATTCCGATTGCCCAGCATTTTACGAAATTCCACGGCTGAAAATTCCGGGATTTCTTTGCTGATTCCCGGGGAATCAAATCCAGGCAGCCTGTACCGGGTGGAAAAAAATAAAAAGGTCTCTTTATTCTTTAACGCTTCCCGGAAAAAAAATAAGAATTGCTTTAACCGTTCACGGCGAAAATCTCCTTTGTCTTCATCCTGGTTCTCTTCAAAATTATCAAAAATAATCACCACTCTTTGCTTTAACAGGAAATGGTCGAGATACCAGGCCAGTTTATCTTTCACATCCGCATCGGCTGCATAAACTTCATTGGCACCTTTAATCTTTTGTGCTGCTGCTTTTTTGGAGATGGTTTCCAGGATTTGTTCAATGGTGGTTTCGCCCTGGACCACGATAAAATCAAAGCCTTTGATTCGCAGGTTGGCGGCCGCGCGGGTGGTGAGGGTGGATTTACCTATGCCCCCGGGTCCTTTTAATACAATGGCCCCTTCTTTGTTATCAATTGATTTGTAAATATCCCGCAAAACCTGTCGCCTGCCAATAAAACCCCGTTCCAGGTATTTAGCGCCTTTAAAGTGATGACTCGCGGGCCGGTCAGGCGCTTCAATACGATGTTCTGAAAAATCCGCCCTTGTTAAATTTTCATCTTTTTTACGTACCAGCAATTGGGGTATTTCATATTCCTTTATTGCATCCCATGTGGGTATCTCTTCTACCCGCTTCTGCTCACCTTTAAAAATCGCATCTTTGCCTTGTTGGAATGCTGCTTTTATTGTATTCTTTTGACACAAGGCCTTAAAGAATGCCAGGTTAAACTCGATGGCTGCTAGATGGCTGATCTGGGTTTTCATACCGATGACGATATCGATTCCTTCTTTAAAAAGCGCCCGGGCTACCGGCATTAAATCAGGTTCCTTACGGGCAGAATGACAGGCAGAAAGTATCACAACCCGGGGTGCAGGCACCAGGAACTTTAACAATTTTCTACCTGTGACCTCATCAAGTTTACCCCATTGGTCTTCAAGACTGAGGATACCTTCTCCTTTTTTATTGATGCCCCCATGGGCGGTGATGTGCAGGATGTCGTGCTTGCCGTTTTCCAGGTGATCCTTAATCTCAATGAGAGTGCTTTTCACCGGGTCAGGCATATCCAGGAACACTTCTTCCCTGTCAAAAGATTTAAAGGCTTCCAGCATGGCGTCCTGTTCCTTTTCATAATAGATATCATCCACATCTTCAGGGCTGGCAGTCATGGATAGGATTTTGATTTGTTTCTTTTTCGGTTTAATAATTGTTTTATCACTCTCCGCTTCCTTATCAATTACTTTCCTGAATCCCGAGAGCAAGGTTTCTCCAAGTGCCTCTATTGCTTTAAGAATAATATCCAGATTTTGCCCTTGAAGTAATACGATTAGCTGCATTGCATGCTTTTCCGTCATGGTTTTAATGAAAATGGACTGGTAGTTTTTTAAGCAATCACGAACAATCAACACCATCACATCTTTAAAGTTCTCTTCAACATCGAACTGATCGACGATCTCCATAGCAACTGCTTCCTGGAATTTCTCTGCTTTAAGTTCAGAAATAAATGTAGTGTAATTCTCCGCCTCAAGGCTGAATATTTCAATGAATTTTTCTTCATCTTTTTGAATTGATTTTCTCAATTTTTTAACCTCTTGACCGTATTTTTTAGCTTGTAGGTCAAGGCTGCTGTAAAAAGCATTGATAAACAAACGCTGCAAAGGATCAGTTTTGATTTTTTCGATGAATGCTGTGATTTTATTCAATGTCAAGCCTTTCAGTACATCAAACGGCAACCCCAATGCAATCAATAAAATTTCTGGTCCCATTACTTTACTCCTTACTCCTTAACGCCTATTTCCAAAAACCAGGTTTTTGAAACACCAGCCTCAATTATGCCTGTTTGGGGTTTGATTGTCAAGACAGATTTTAAGCTAATAAGGGATAGGCAATAATGCCGCTAAAATAATACGAAACAGGCATGGAAAAAGTGTTTTGCTGCCAAACCAGACACACCCCGGCCCTTCCTGCGGTCACGGCCACCCCTCTCAAGAGGGGGATCCACCAAGCTAGAACTTTAAAGAATACGAGGAAACGAATAAAATTAAAAATATAGTAGATGGAGAGATTTAAAAAAGTAGGTGGTGGATTTAGGTTTATTTTAGGTCTTGACAAAAGTTTGATTTTCAATTATTCTTATGTTTCCGAACAGAGTAGGAATAGCTTAGTGGAAAATTGGCCAGAGACTATGGGAAAATTAAAAAAAGAAAAAACCATTAAACTGAAATGTTCAATCGCCCAATTACTATCCCCTGGTTTTCCATTCCATACCACTGTTTTCCTGGAACATGCATCCGTATTACTTTTTTACCTGGGTGTCGTCTTTTTTTGTTATCCGGGTCTTTTTCTGGATTTTTCCCACAGTGTGATCCGGGGCAATGTAGGAGACTTGAAAAATATTTTAAGTATCATATCCCATTCCATTGATACCTCCCTGGAAAGTATTTACCATCTGCCCATCCTTTACCCCGAATCTCATGTCCTTGCCAAAACCAACCCCCTCTTCGGCATATCCATTTTTTTTAAAGGATTTAAATACCTGGGACTCACCCTCACCCAGAGTACCAATTTGTACATTATTCTTTCTCTTACTGCCGGTGCCTGGGGTACGTTTTTATTGGCCAAAGAATTGAGCAATAAAATATTTTTCCCCCTTCTTTTTTCAACCCTCTACATCCTTCACCCTCTGAACCATCTTCATTTTGTCTGGCTAAATTTTCTCAGCCGTTTTTACATTCCCTTTATTTTCTTCTTTTTTATTCGCTACTTTAAAACCCGAAAAAAAGCCCATGCTGTCGCAGCGGTCTTTTTTTTATTTCTTCAATTCCTGTCCTCTGTCTATTACGGTGTTTTGTTATGGTTTGTCATGATCCCGATTTTTTTACTGGCGGCATTGGTATTCAAAGTCATTTCATTATCAGACCTGAAATTCCCGCTGCTGTGCCTGGCAATAGGATTCCTCCTGTTACTGATTATTTTTCATCCCTATGTGACCCATAATCAAAACACTATCAAACACTTTGACGGTAAATTGACCCAGGTGGAAGAGTTTTTTTCGGTTTCAAAAGTTTTTTCCCTATTCCTCGGTCCCCCCAGGAACATCAAACAATACCTCTTCCCGGGTATTCTCTTCACCTCGTTTGTTTTGCTCTTTTTTGTTTCTTTCTTGCCCCGGGGAAAAATTGCCGCGGCCGGAGCCCTGTTTTTTTTCCTCCTGTGGATGTGTTACTTAAGTTACACCCACCGCAGCCTGTTGAACGTAGTATTCCTGGTATTCGCCGTTTTCCTTGTGTTCCTGGTTATTTCAGGAAGGAAACAGATGGATGGCTGGGTGAAACTTATCCTGGTGATTTGCGGCTTTATGACCTTTTTTTTATTTCACTTTACCTACCCGGCTGTCCTGGAATCCACAGTGCCTTTCAAGATTTTTTACCAACTTTTACCAGTGGGGGGCCTGAGATTGTTCAAACGAACCACTCTGATGCTGCTGCCACTTTTTGTGGTTTTAGCATCCATTGGGGCTTCCCGTCTTTTTCAAGGAGTCCAGCGATTAAAACCTCATAAAAAACAGTTGATTTTCATAGGGCTTTTGCTCCTAATGGCGTTAGAAAATATCCGTAATCCACTGCTGTACCTCGCCGGTGAAAATGGGGTTATGAAGCCCCTGCCGCAGATGTCGGCGGCGTATGAACACCTGCCCCTTAACGCCAATAAAGTAGTATTGGAAATTCCCTTCTACTTCCGGAGGCGGATGCGGTCAAAAAACTCCTACTATATGATCAATCAACGACATCATAAAAATCCCATATTGAATGGTAAAGCTTACCTTTCTCCTAAGGCGTATTACAACGAGCTAAGTCGCACTATCGGCACGTTCCAAATGGAATTTCCCACAGAAGAAGGATTAAAAAAACTGCGTTACGACTATTCGGTATCTTACATTGTCTTTCATTGGGATTTGCTAAAAAAATACCAGCAGATTCGTCGAACCCCGGTTCCAAAAACGGAAATTCTCAGACGCATTAAAAACCTGGCTCAGTATGCTGAAATTATCTTTGATAGCCCGGCATATACGGTGTTAAAGCTCCGGGACAATCGTCCCTTGACGGAAATTGCCTTTACTTATTCCTACTATCACCTCAAAAATCATACAATAAAAATTGTTCTCTCTGACAACTATTATGGCAGCGTACCAGTGCTGTTGAATGGGAAACCTGCAAAAGTCATTCATTTTCAGGGTTCGGTTGGTGAATTGCACCTGAAGGATGCCCCGCTGCGAAAAAACGGGAATAGGGTAACATTCCGGTTTGACCACAGCGTTACCATCTCATCCATAGACATCCTGCCATACTAGTTCTTT
>CP070627.1:6395889-6403841 GCA_020355945.1 Candidatus Aminicenantota bacterium
GGGGGGTCCAGGGGGGCAGTTTTTTCAAAAAGCGCCCCGTGAAGCATCTGGCCGCCGGAGGCAGGAAGAATTATGGTATTTTTGATTGGTTTTTTTGCCCAGGTAGGGCAGGTTATTATGTTTCGTGAGGTAATGGCGTTGTTTCATGGTACGGAGTTGTTGTTTGGTGTGGTATTAGGTGGATGGGTGATATGGGCGGCGGTGGGTGCCGGGGCAGCGGAATTTTTTCTAAAAAGAGATTCAAATTTTTTTTCCCGGGTTAATCCTTTAAAGCTTCTTGCTTACTCTTCTCTTTTGAATGGATTTTTATTGGGGTTCCAGGTTATTTTTCTTCGGTTTTACCCGTTGGTTTTTTCTACTGGCAATATCCCGCAAGCCTTTTCTTTTTATGGGGCTATAACTGCTGTCTTCCTGGCTTTATTTCCTTTTGCTTTTTTAGTGGGGGTCCAGTTTACGTTTTCTCTTTGGGTGAATCCCAGGAAGCGGTTAGGTTTTTTATACCGGTTAGAATCCATTGGGGCCATGGTGGGAGGATTGTTAACATCTTTTGTGCTGGTGGAGATCGCTTCTCCTCTCCGGGTTTCCTTTATTATCGGGGTGCTTTTTGTTACTGGTTTCATTTTAATAGTCAAACAAAAACAAAGTGAAGGTGGGTTTCCCCCGGTCTCAAAAAATATACGATGGCTGCAGGTGGGAACAGCTTTAATCCTGTTCATTCTTGCGGTTTTACCCATTGATTTTGATCGGTTGTCCCGGGGGATTTACCAGTCAAAAAAGGGAGAGGGATTTCCGCTTTTAGAAACAAAAGAGAGCAAATATGGAAGAATCGAAGTATTGAAAAATCCCAAAGCAGATCAATACATCGTGTTTCACAACAACGCCTTAGTCAGTAGTATTGAACCGGGTTTAGCAGATCAATATGAACGACATCTGGCAGAAATATGTCTCACCCAGCATCCCTCTCCCGCTCATGTGCTTTTAATTGGCGGTTCCTTAAGTACTTTGCCGGAAAACATTGTAAAGCATGGGGTTGAAGAGTTGACCGCTGTGGAATTGGACCCTTTGCTTTTAAATATTTTTGAAACCTATTCCGGGATATCCCGAAAAGACCCGGGAATCAGGATTGCCCATAAAGACGGACGATCTTTTGTGCTCAATGAACCTGGAAATTATTATGACCTGGTTATTGTATTTAGTGCAGAGCCGGATAATGCGTCGGTAAACCGGTTTTGTACCAAAGAATTTTTTTCCCGGGTTAATCGTGTGTTGAAACCCGGTGGTGTTTTTTGTTTGTTTCTTCCTACTCACGGAGCGGCGCATGAATATTTATCCCATAAATTAATCGAGAGGACGTCATCGGTTTACAAAGCCATGAGGTCGGTCTTTAAACATATCCTTGCTGTCCAGGTCAACGGTCACCTGCTGATGGGGTCACAATCAGGACACGTGATATCCATTGACCCGGAGGTCCTGGCCGAACGATTGGCTTCACGACCGGGGGCAAGGCCTTTTTACCGGTTTGAAGAGAAGGGGAAATTGAAAAAAGAGATCATATCGGAAGACGAACTGCCTGCATATTTTTCAGGGCTTTTTTCCGGCGTACTGCATCAGAGGGATTTCTTTTCAGACGAAGAGGATAAACAAAAAAAGGGGACAAAATTTCAACAACAGCTAGATATTTCCAGGGCAAAAACAAATCGCGACTCCCATCCGGCTGCTGTTACCTACAGCATGATGGTGTGGGAAGGTATTACCGGTTTTGATGCTGCTTCCCGGGAGAAAAGCCTGTTAACAAAGGTTATCAATTTCATTGGAGAAGGTAATCTTTCGGATATTATCATTTTCCCGGGAGTTTTGGTTTTTGTTAACTTAGTACTTCTTATTATTTTCTTTTTAAGCCGTTTTAAAGGACAGGGCCGACGCACTTTGCAAAGAATTGTAAAAAATTATTCCATTTTTCTGGCTGCATGTATCACCGGTTGTTTTTCCATTATTGCGGAGATCATCCTTCTTTCTCTTTACCAATCGTTAACAGGATATTTATATTACCGTGTAGGGATACTCATGGCAATTTTTATGGGCGGCCTTGCCCTGGGCGCGAAATTGACCGACAGGCAGTTCAAGAATCCCTGGCTGTTATTAACAGGGGTATTTTTAATGATGGTTTTATTGTGTGTATTTACCGGTTATTCGTCTGTTTTTCTTTCCGGCGTTGTATCAAAAGCAGTGGTTACTTTTGTATTTATTTTTTTAATGCTTATGGACGGCATTTTATGTGGGGCAGTGTTTCCTCTATTGGGTTTTCTTACCTCCGATTGGAAAAGGGGCCGGCCTGGAGCGTGGGTATATGCCTTTGACCTGGTGGGAGCAGGAATAGGTGCCCTTTTAATTGCGCCGTTTCTCATCCCGATTGCCGGGATTCCCAATACCCTGGTTATCTTAGCAATATTGCTTTTCTCGCTGGTAATATTTTCGGTTTCGCTTGCATTTTCCCGAACTTAACAATTTATTTAGCCACAGGGAACATAGAGGTAACCAGGAGACGTATGAAAATAAACAAAAGCTTTTGCGGGGGAGGTCAGAGGGTGCCAGGCAAAATTATCCTCATTCTTTCCAGGTGTTGAATTTATAAATTTTGTTTTATTTGACAATATGTGGCTAATGAGGTATAATACATTTTGGACCGCGGGGTGGAGCAGTCTGGTAGCTCATTGGGCTCATAACCCAAAGGTCGGTGGTTCAAATCCACCCCCCGCTACCATCTTTCATTAATAATCCGAATACCTGACCCCTTATTTCTTTCCTTCCCCTTATTTCTTTCCTTCCTTCTTTAATATCCACCATCCCTCACAAAAACTCATCATTAAGGTGGCCGAAAAGAGTACCAGTTCCAACTGCCAGGCCAGCTTAGCTTGAAAAAAATACATTTTTATGGTATTCTCCCTTTTTAAAATTTGCTTTTGAAACGCAGTAAGGATATTATTTTTGCAGGCCTGGTACTGACCTCGGCTATCTACAAAGAGAACGATTATATTTGGGATTACCATGAATTCAAAAGATATATCAATCGGAAAAATATCAAGGAAGACATAAAATGAAACCTGGTTTAAAAAAGTCCTATTTACCCCTGGTGGTGTTCCTGGGTGCTGCTGTATTTTTACTTTTGGTAATCCTGGCCCTGGGAAATGCAGGGGTATGGATTCCCAGGATTTTCCGCACCCTTTTTCATTATTTTGCCAGTTTCTATCGGTCAAAAATCGCTTATCTCATCGCGTTTATCCTGGTTGGCGGGTTGATTGTTTTACCGGTAAAACGGATGATTAACCGTTTTAACTTGAAGGAGCCGTTTCAACAGGTTTGGGGCAGTCTTAAATCCGTGGGGCAGCGGAATAAAATAATTATTCCCCTGGTTTGTGGTTTTTTTGTACTATTGAGTGTCTGGTTTTTTTATATTTTTTCTTTCTTTTTTGCGTTTGCCTTTGCCTCAGCGGTTATGATTTGTTTTTCGATCGCGTCCAGGCAGGATAAAAAGAAACGATTGATTTTAGCTGTTGTCATCGTACTTTTATCCTGGGCTCCTTACCTGGTTCGCGGTCCCAATATCCACGTGAAGATATTTGACAACCTGGACTGCCATATTCCCCATACCAAAGTACTGGCCGAAAGTGGGAAAGCCTTTAGTTTAAATCCCAATACAAAATTGGATAATTTCATCAATGGTCTTCCCTTGAGCGGCGTGGATTCAGGGTTCAATGTACTGACCTGGCTCTTTATGATTTTTCCTCCCTTTACCGCCTATGCTCTCAACGATTTGCTGGTTCGACTGGTGGCACTCCTGGGTATGGTGTTGTTACTAAAGAAATATATAATCAAACCGGAGAGAGAGGAACATCATTGGATTATCTTCGGTGCTGCCGCTTGTTTTGCACTCTTGCCTTTTTATCCTGACGGCGGGATATCCATTGCCGGCATTCCCCTGCTCTTGTACAGCTTCTTGAATATCCGGGACCATGAAGGAAAATTCACTGATTTTCTCATTATTTTCATCTTTCCTTTTTATTCTAAATTGGTCTTATCAGGTTTTTTTATTGCAATTGCCCTTTTCATTCTATTTATTATTGACTGCCTGAAGAAAAAGAGAATCAACCTCCCTTACCTGGGGGGATTGGCTTTATTAACTCTCACTTATTGTTTTACTCATTTCCATATATTGTATTCTTTCCTGTCCCCGGGTTTTATTTCCTATCGTGAAGAGATCAGCACAGTGGGAGTGTCCACAGCTAAAGCGTTAAAGTATACGATTGATAATTTTATTTTCGATCGAGTCAATGTGGTAGGGGCTCAGCATATGTTCGTGATGGGGGCTGCTGCACTGGCCATTGGGGTGAGTATTATTAAAAAAGTAAACGCACGGCTGATGAAGGGACTGATCGTGATCGCGCTCTCGACATCTTTCTTGTGGGGATTCAAATATTGGACCGGTATTATTCCTCTAAGAGAAAAATTCCAGATTCTGAATGAATTTGATTTTTCCCGCTTTTACTGGTTTAATCCCTTCCTGTGGTACCTTATATTCGCCCTGGCCCTGCTTATTATATTAAAAATCAAGTACGGGAAAATCATTGCTTTTACGTTTATCATATGCCAATTGTTGTTCATGTTCATGAATTATAATTGGGAGATTCGTTATTTATTGGGGATAAAAACTTCTTTTGCCGGGGCTCCCTTGACGTATTCGTTAACCTACAAAGAGTTTTACTCCGAAGCCTTATTTGCAGAGATTCATCAGTATATTAACAAGCCCAAAAGGGATTACCGGGTGATCAGTTTGGGAATTCCACCGGGAGTTTCCCAATACAACGGGTTTTATACCCTGGATATTTATACGTATATCTATCCCCTGGAATATAAAAACCAATTCAGGAAGATCATTGAAAAAGAAGTGGCAAAAAATGCCCGGATTAAGCGGGTATTTGACGAAAATGCCAGGAAATGTTATTTATTCGTTTCCGATCTGGATGGCGTTAGTGGGGTTGCCGGATTGATATCTTCCAGGGGAAAAACCGATAAAGAGAGCCAGCGCTTAAAAGTAACAAACATGGAATTGAATACGGCGGTATTAAAGGAAATGGGCGGCGAATACATCCTTGCCGCTGTAGAAGTTGTCAATTACAGGGAAAACAATCTAAAATTTGAAAAAGTTTTTAAGAGCAGTGAGTCACCCTGGACAATTTATCTTTATAGAGTACTTTAGAGAGAAAAAGGACAGTTTTTAATAGAATTCTAGAATTCTGTGCCAGGCCAGCTTAGCTTGAAAAAAATACGTTTTTGTGGTATCCTGCCTTCTTAAAATTTGCTTTTGAAACGCAGCAAGGACATTATTTTTGCAGGCCCGGTACTAACTTCCATGAAGGAGTAAAGGCGGAAGCCCATCACATTATAGGTGTCGGATGGATGATTTGAATTTGGATGGTCGGCTGGTGGGACCGGGACACCCGGTGTATATTATTGCAGAGATCAGTGCCAATCATAATCGCGATAAAAATGTGGTACGTAAATTAATAGATATTGCCGCAGATACGGGTTTTGATGCGGTAAAATTCCAAACATACGAACCATTGGAAGTGTTCAGCGGAAGAATTACCACTCGCGATGTCCATTATGAACACGTATATGGTGACCGTTACTGGTGGGAAGTAGCCAGGGATGAAATCCTGATGCCCCGGGAATGGTTCGGCGAAATGTTTGATTATGCAAAATCCAGGGGTCTCCAGGCCTTTTCCACGGTTCATTCGGTAAAGGATGCGGAATTTATCATGCAGTTTAATCCCCCGGTGTTTAAAGTGGCTTCTATTGATGTCTCTTACCTGGATTTTCTCAAAGGCCTGGCTGCTTTTAACAAACCCATCATTCTATCTACAGGGATGCATTACCTGGGAGAAATCGAAGAAGCGGTGCATGCTATCAGGAGAGAAGGGAACGATCAATTGGCGGTGCTGCACTGCGTGTCTTGCTATCCACCAAAACCGGAAACCGTGAATTTAAGAAACATTGTTATGCTGGAAAAGGCCTTTGATTTGCCGGTGGGATTTTCAGACCACAGCCCGGATAATTATATGGACATTGCCGCAGTTGCTTTAGGTGCGTGCATCATTGAAAAGCATGTGACTCTCGATCGAACCATGAAAGGTGTGGACCATCCCTTTTCCCTGGAACCCGATGGGATGAAGTACCTGGTGAAAGGGGTTCGAGAAGCAGAGAAAGCACTGGGAACCTGGGGCCGGAATCTATCAAATGAGGAATTAGGCACCAGGCAAATGGTGCGCAGAAGTGTGGCTGCCCGGTTTGATATTAAAAGAGGTGATACCTTTAGCCGGGAAAATCTAAAACTGGTCCGACCCGGGACCGGTCTGCATCCCAGGTATCTTGAACAAATCCTGGGGAAAAAAGCAGCCGTGGACATTAAAAAGGAAGATTTAATCACCTGGGATATGGTGAAATAAAAAATCTATAAAAAGGGGAAAAAATGAAAATCAGGTCATATATAAGAGGAGATGAGAGTGAGATTATGGAATTGGATGCCAGGGAATTGCCCTCGCGGTGGAATCCCCGGACATTGGAGAACTGGTATTGGAAATTTACCGATAGAAATCCCGCGGGGCACTCGTTCATCTGGGTGGCGGAGCATGAAGACCACCTGGTGGGGCATTTTGCCGCTGTACCTTTCCGGTTGAAAGTGTTTGATGAAGAACTCACTGCATCCCATACCATTGGCGCATTAGTGGATAAAAAGTTCCAGAAGCGTGGGTTGCTGAAATTCGTCGGTGATAAATTAATGGATGAACTGGTACGAAATAATATCACTTATACCTGGGGATTCCCCAACAAGCTGGCTCATAAATTTGAAAATATGGCTTTAGGCTATCATGACTTGCTCAATTTTGATGAATGGAATCTCAAAACAACTAACCTGGAAAAGGGCCCTCCCAACCCGAATATTCACCAGGTGATGGAATTTGACCGGAGATTTGATCAACTGTGGGAGACCTGCTCTTCGGATTATGAGATTGCTGTGGTGAGAAAGTCGGCCTATCTGAATTGGCGTTATCTTCAGCGACCCGATTGGGAGTATTTCCCTTTTGCATTCTATGAAAATGATGTCTTGAAGGGTTATGTGGTTTTAAAGTTATACAGGGAAGCAGAGGCATTAAGGGGACATATTATCGATATCTTTGGCGCACGGAATGATGAACAAACTCTTTCTCATTTAATTGACCACAGTTTGAATTTTTTCATTGAAAAAAATGTAACAGAGGTAATGGTGTGGATTTGGGGTAATTGCCTGATCGAAGAACTTTTCACCCGCAAGGGATTTTCAAAAAAAGAAATCGACCGGCCGTTAATCTTGAGAATAAACAAAGAACATAAATATCAAAAGGAAATATTGGACAATTCCCACTGGTATTTTACCATGGGAGATTCAACGGAGATATTCTAATAAATGAAACTGCATCATATTGGTAAAGTGGTGAAAGACCTTGATGAGGCGGTAAAATATCATAAAGAAACCTTTGGTTTGGAGCCTATGGGTGAGCGGGTGACAGACCCTATCCAAAAAGTAGACGTGGTGGTATTGAATACCGGTTATGGCGAGGAAATTACCCTGGAGTTGATCTGTCCTATCAGTGATGATTCACCGGTGAATAAATTTTTGAAAAAGGGGGGTGGGCTTCATCATTTGAGTTTTGAGGTGGAGGACATTCACCAGGCCATTGCGGAATTCCGGGAAAAGGGTGCATTAATATTGGGGGATGTCGTGCCCAGTGCAGGTCATAAAGGGATACCCAGTGTATGGTTGTACACACGTTCCCGGGAATTGATCGAGTTAATGGAGGTTCAGAGGACAGAGCTCAGATGAGAAAATCCATAATCAAAAGTTTTTGCGGGGGGTC
>CP070627.1:6403941-6406308 GCA_020355945.1 Candidatus Aminicenantota bacterium
AGGATGTCCTTACGGGAACGGAACCGGCGGGCCAGGATATCAATTTGAAGATGAATTTGCGCCTGGACTCCGTCACCATAAACCCGGGATACTTTCCATGGCCAATGCAGGACCGGGAACCAATGGCAGCCAGTTTTTTATTACCCATGTTCCTACTTCCTGGCTGGATAATAAGCATACCGTTTTCGGTGAAGTGATGGGCGAAGAAGATCAAAATGTGGTTAACCGCATTGCCCAGGGCGATAAAATTCTATCTATTACAATCGAAGGAGACGCTGCCCAGCTGATGGGAAACATCCAACCCAGGGTGGGGCAGTGGAATGAACAATTAGATCGAAACTTCCCCCATCTTGCTAAATAACAGGAAAGCACAGAAACAAAAGGAATGGCGAGAAATGTGTATTAACACGTTTATACTTAACTTTTTCTTGAAGTTTGGAGGTTAAGGGTTGACATCTGTGCGATTGTCAAGTAATATATAGTTTAAAATTAAACAATATATGAGGCAGAAATGAAAAAAAAGATAAGTTTGCGAGTCATACGGAGAATATCCTTCTATTATGAGGCACTGTTAAAATTAAACCTGCCGGATGATTACTATATCTCCTCCACCCAGTTGGAAGAAATCACCGGGGTATCCTGCAACCAGGTGAGGCAGGACTTTTTTTATCTTGGTATTTCCATTGGGAAGCAGAAAAAGGGATACCAGGTAAAAAAGCTTTTCAAGGAATTAAAGAAAATTTTGTCCATTGATCGAGGTGCCGATGTTATTGTGATTGGGGCAGGGAGACTGGGACGGGCGCTTTCGGAATACAAATTATTTAAGGTCAGGAACATCAACGTGAGAGCTCTTTTTGATATAAAGGAAGACCTGGTGGGCAACAATGTTCACGTCAAAGGAGAAGAAATCCCGATTCTTCATATTGATACACTGGAGGGTTATTTGAAAGTCAATTCCCATATTAAAATAGTCTTACTGACGGTTCCCGAGCAATCGGCACAAATTTTAATGGACCGGCTGATCGCATCAGGGATTAAAGGAATCGTTAATTTTACCCCCAGGATATTAAAACGCCCGCCCACAGCCAAAGATGTCCAGATTGTCAACGACTGCATTGGCGCATCACTCTACAAAATCGTTTATCAAATCTATCAAAAAAATTAAAACCAACAATGACCTACTGTATCTGTATCACTGAATTATCAGGTAGTTAACAGGTGTACAAGTGTCCTGGTGTACAGGTTTACCAGTGTAAGGGTTTGATTCGTCAAACCCGGGTTAAGTAAAGTAACGGAGAGTGAATAACGATGTTATTATACGTTGCCATTTTTATCTTATTAATTTTTTTCAGTGCATTTTTTTCTTCAGCAGAGACGTCGCTCTTGTCCCTCAATAAAATTAAGCTGCATCTTAGAGCTAAAAAGAAGAACAGGAAAGCACTGCTGTTGACAAAAATACTGGGAAAACCAGAGGAGTTTTTTTCCACTATTTTGATTGGGAATAATTTTGTAAATGTCGGCGCCGCCTCAATATCCACTGTCTTATTTACCCGGCTGCTTGTTTCCAATGAGCAATTGATCTTATTGACCTCTACTTTGGCTACCACCATTATCATTTTATTATTTGCGGAAATTATCCCCAAATCTTATGCTTTCAGGTACAATGAAAAAATATCTTATTTCTATGCATATCCCATCAAATTCTTCACCTATCTTTTTTACCCCTTTGTAAAAATCACCACGTTTATTTCTAACCTGTTTTTTAAGAAAGAAGGGACCCCAATAGAGGAAAAAGAATTAACCATGGAGGAGATCAAACACTTTTTGGCCTCCCAAAGTAAATTGTCCAGGTACAACCCGGAATCCCTGCGCATGGTTAAAGAAATCATTGATATTGCGGAAAAAGATATCAAAAGTATCATGACACCGCGGTTAAATATCATTGCCCTGGAGGAAAATGCCGGTATTGATGAATTTAAAAAAATCATATCAGGAAAAGAAATCACTAAAATCCCGGTATACAAAGATAATCTTGATAATATCACCGGTATTATTCATACCGACGATGTATTAGCCACGTTATTGACAATGACAGCAGGTATTGATTTCAGCCGGTTGAATTTAAAGGAACTCACCCGTTCCCCTATTTTTATATCGGAATACTCGCCCCTGAATTTCGTGGTGAAACAATTTAAAAAGCATAAATTGAACATTGCCGTCATTGTTGATGAATATGGTTCAACTATAGGGCTTTTAACCCTTAATGATATTTTCAGGGAAATACTGGGAGAGATCAAAATTCAACAGCCCCCCATCAAGAAAACAGGGAAAAATACCTATCTTATTAAGGGTAATACCCCTGTGGAT
>CP070627.1:6406408-6413226 GCA_020355945.1 Candidatus Aminicenantota bacterium
GCGGTGGATTTAGGCTAGAAAAATACTTCGCTTGATTTTTTGCCCTCCGGCAGCCAGAATAAAGGTGAATATCAGCTAAATTATTACATTTCGTCGATTTTATCCTTGACTTATGATTTTTTTTTCATTAATATTTTAGTTATGATTAAAAAATATTTTTCTATACAGCTATTTTTTCCAGCAGGATTCAGCAAGGCGGTCAATCTACTCCTGTTATGTGTCCTGGTGTTTTGCTGCAGCATCCTCATAGCCGAAGCAGCTTCTCAACCCCAACCGCACCCCAATATGCCATATCAGGAAGGAGAGGGGCAAAAGAAATATCCAGGGGGTTGGGACATAAGTATTGTACCGGGTACGAAGCTGGAAACCCTGGCAAAAACTTATGACCAAAAGATCGCTTTACTTCCTGCAGATGATCTCGCCGACCAGGCACCGCTGCCCAGGTGGTTTCGCGCTTTCTTGAGGGAAAAGCTCGTTGGTTTACCTACAAAAGGGCGGCCCCAATATCCGCGAGAAGCCGCAGAGTTATTGTCCTGGCTTGAAAAAAACCAGGACTTTTCCCGGGTCCAACTGGACTCTCGCCTGGAAAGACTGCGGCAAAAGGTGGATCCGGTAAAAATCGAAAACAAAAGACGAGCGCTGTATCCCGCTGAGTGGGAAGTCGAAGTGCCGGCCGGCACCAGGTTAGATAAGCTTCGAAAACAATTGGATGCGGAGTTTAATCTCCTGCCGGAGAAGGATCTCGAGGACACCACACCACTCCCGGTTTGGTTTCGTGTTTATATGCGGAAGCAATTTCCCGGGCTGCCAAAGTCCGGGCCGTATCAGTACCCACGGACAGCCAACCGGATCCTACAACGAATGCTGAGCCATCCGGATGCAGACTAAATCGATGGCAAGCAGGATTAATGACAAAATAAAGGTCTGGTGATGGAAGTAATTCCCGGACATAGATAAGGAGGACGTCATGAAGCATCTATTAATTGCAATGGCAGCAGTGGTTGTTTTGTTACTTCCCGCGTTCGCGCAAGAGGAAGAGGTTAGCGAGGAAGAGGCAAGAAGGATCAGGTCCCGTTATCCCAGTGCCTGGGAGGTCAAGATTCCCGAAGGGACAAAGCTGGCTGCTCTCGCTAAGAGGTACCACCGGCGCGTGAGGGGGATTCCCGAGGGGGACCCGCAGGATAAGGGATCCTATCCGGTCTGGTATCGCGCCTACCTTCGCGATCAATTTCCCGGACTACCAACTCAAGGCAAATATCAGTATCCGAGGGTAGCGGCCCAGATTCTTGAATGGATGATCGCCCACCCTAATTTTGAAGTCCCACCTCCGGCAGGAACGAGGCGTGCATCAAGGGAAATGGCTCCATCGCGCACCATGAGCGCAGGCGCAAATATCAACATTACAAATCTCAACGAGAGAAACAGCGAATCTTTTATCGCTGTAGACTATTCCAATCCCCAATTCCTGATTGCCGGAGCCAACAACATTTCCGGTTCAGGAAGGCAAAGACAGTTCTGGTCGTCGGACGGTGGAGTGACATGGAGCTCGACAGAGTTGCCGTTAGTCCCGGGATCGGCTTTCCATGCGGACCCTGCTGTGGCCTGGACCACAGATGGAACCGCGTGGGCTGCAACCCTGGGTATAAATAGAACGGAAACATCTATTAAGGTCCAGGTGTATAAATCCACGGATCGAGGAGCCACATGGAGCTTTGTCAAAACGGTCTCCACCGGTAATAGCAACGACAAGGAGCTAATGTGGATCGACACCCACAGCACCAGCCCTTACAAAGACAATATTTATGTAGCCTGGGATGTCACTGGAAGAGGAATGCGATTTGTACGGTCCACGGACAAAGGGGCCACCTGGTCGGCTGTTACTAATTTATCCGGCGACAGCGCCATCGGCGCCCACCTGGCTTCCGGTCCTTCGGGAGAGCTCTATGTGGCCTGGCCTGATGTCACATCACAAGAAATCAGGGTGCGAAAGTCGACTGACGGCGGGGCAACCTTTGGGCCTACAAAGAAGATCGTCACCACCAACGGTTCATACGATATTTCTATCCCGGCAATGTGTTACAGGAAGGTACTCATTTACGTATCTATCGGGGTGGACAGGTCCAATAGCCCCAGGAAGGGCTGGGTCTATGCAGCGTGGATGGACCGGAACGGTTCGGACCCTGACCCGGGGTGCGCAGGAGTGGATTCAGCGTCAAACACCAACATCTATTTCAGCCGGTCAACCGATGAAGGGAATACCTGGTCAGCGCCAACGGTTATACACACAAACCCGGAAAAAACCGATCAGTTCAACCAATGGATGGATGTGGATCCGGATAAAGGGGAGATTCATGTGATCTTTTATGACACTCGCGATGATCCGGGCCGGAAAAAGGCACATGTATATTACATACGTTCGGAAGATGGTGGAAATACCTGGGTCAATGAAACCAGGGTGACCACTGCCTTTAGCGATGAAACCGCTTCCCCGGCGGACCTGGGAAACCAGTACGGAGACTACAATGGACTTGTGGCCTATAGAAGCATTGCCCATCCGGTATGGACAGATCGACGCGATGGCGTGCCGGGGGACAAAGAGCAGATTTTTACTGCCAGGATAGGACCCGTAAACCTAACCACTCTCACCCTTCAACCTTCCACTATCAAACATAATAGCCCGGGAAAAACCTCGGAAATCACCGCTACTTTAAAGGACCAGAACGGCGCACCTGTGACGGGTGTGATTGTAAATTTCTCATCGGATAATCCGAACATAGCTGCGGTTACACCGACCAGTGGTGTTACTAGTGCCGCCGGCACTGTAAATGCAGCAGTCAAGGGTTTGAGCAAAGGCAAAACTGACATCGAGGCGAAATCGCAAAACCAGACCGCCAAAACACATGTGGAGGTCCCCACTGTCTCGTTTTGGGGTCTGCTGATTCTATCCCTGGTTATCATACTCATATTGAAGAGCCGGAGGCGCGAGTCCAGGTGTGGTACGCAGGATGCGCGGGAATGATCCGGGTTGAGCGGTTCACCATAGGATCTGCATAGAGACCTGCATCAAAGATTTGAGTACGCTGGGGGCTGGCAGTGGTTGTCCCTGTAGTGGCACTTTGGCGCCCCCGGATGTTCTCAGCGTCAGGGTAACCGCCGTCTTTTCGGGGTTATCCGAGATGTTAGTCTATATTTCTTTTTAGGAGGTAAAAAATGATTGAGATGAAAAGGATGTCAATAATAATGGTAATATCACTCTTATTTTCCATTGCCTTACATGCACAATTTTATAAAGTGTACGGTTATCAACCGGTGGAAGCCGGGGAATTGGAATTGGTTATATGGAACTCATACATTCCATCCAGTGACCTTTCCTATAATTACTTTGGCAATGAAGTAAGTAGAAAAGGTCTTTTTGCCCATTCCATCGAACTGGAGTACGGCCTTTCCAATAAGTTTGGAATAGCGCTGTATTTTGATTTCGAAGACCCCAAAGGTGACGGGTTTAAGTTTGTAAGAACCAAAGCATTAATGGCCCACTGGGCTTTTTTTGAAAAGGGAAGCCGGCCCCTCGATATAGCCCTCTACCTCGAATATATTATTCATAACAAGAATTACAAAGATTACGAAGAACTCGAAGTACGATTGATCCTGGAGAAAGATATCGGGCCATTCAGACTGGATTTAAACCCCATATTCGAGAAAAAAACCAGCGGTTCAAAGGTTGATGAAGGTCTCGAATTCAATTACGCCCTGGGCCTTTATTATATGATCGATGGAGAAGGGATTTTAGTGAATAAAAACCTTGTTGTACGACCCGGTCTGGAATTTTATGGAAAAATGGGTGAAATTTCGGATTTAAAACCAAAATCAGGCCAGCAGCATTACATATTCCCTACACTGGATTTCATGATAGGAAAAAGATTAAAGTGGCATATGGGTGTCGGTTTTGGCCTGACCGATGCCTCCGATAAAATAACATTTAAAAGTATTTTATCAATAATCTTGAAAAATTAATCAAAAGGAGAGGGTGAAAAAATGAGAAAATCAAAATATTTATTAATAATAACCATAACAACACTTTTATTTTTGTCATTAATTGCGGGCAGCAGCGGTGAGTTTAGCCATAAAATCATAAATGAAGAAACCCAGGAGAAGTATAATTATTATGATAATCCCCAGGTATGTCTTGGTTGTCATTTTGAAAAGTTTGATACCTGGAAACGGTCGCAAATGTCCAGGGCATTTACCGGGGATTTTTTCCAGGCCCAGTATTATAAGCTTGCGGTTGTAGATGCCGGAAGGGATGAAAAAGTAAAAGGGCTTACAGCCGGCTGTATTGGGTGCCACTCACCTTCCGCTTACAAAGCCGGTGATTTTCCTCCGTCCCGGGCAGGTATAAACAAAATAGACAGTTACTGGCAGCAAAAAGGTGGAATAAAACTCTTTGCCAATCGCGGTGTATTTTGTGATTTTTGTCATACCATCGAAGATTTTAAAGGCACCAAACCGTTTAACCACAACTATGTATCCAGGGCCACCCCGGGGATTGACCCCAAGAGAGGGGACCTTGAGTTTCCCTGGTCACCTTACCATAAAACCGCAAGATCGGAACTCCACGAAGATGCTCAATTTTGCGGAATCTGTCATAACGAATTGAATGATTTTGGTGTCTGGGTAAAAGCCACGGAAATCGAATACCAGGAGGGCCCTTACCCGGCAAAACAAATTGCCTGCCAGGACTGCCATATGCCTCCCATTGCCGGTAAACCTGCGAAAATGGGTCCGGCAAGATTGGCACATCACGATCACTGGTTTGGCGGCGGTTTCGAAACATTTGTCCAGGGTGCGGCAAAGATAACCATAAATATTGAAAAAACCGGTTTAAACCCGGGAGAAAAAGTTAATTTCAGCATAAAAATCCATCATTTAGCTCCCGGGCATAAGTTTCCCACTGGTGCTTCCGAAGAAAGGGATGTCTGGCTCCATGTGGGTATTTATGATGAAGAGGGAAATGAATTGGACCATATAAAAATCCCGGGAAACCCGGGTGACCCTAACGATAAATATTTTATCACCACAAATGAAAAAGTCGCATATCCGACTCACAGCAGGTATGGCAATCCCATCGAAAGAGATAGTTTACCCGAAGGAGACCGGCTCTACCATACTGCACTTCTCGATTCGGATGGTCATTTTACTTTTGCCCAGTGGTATGGAGCAAAAGAGATTGAAAACAGGCTAAAGCCCCTTGAAGAAAGAATAGAGAAGTATACCTGGAAAGTCCCTGGTAATCTGATCGGTAAAACGGTAATATTAAGGGCTGTTTTAAGTTACAGGAGAATGCCTGATTCTTATGCAAAATATCTTGGCATTCCCACGAGACCAAGGATTGAAGTGAGTAGAGATGAAAGAATACTGAAAATATCG
Source organism: Candidatus Aminicenantota bacterium (assembly GCA_020355945.1). The sequence goes on from CP070627.1 coordinate 6,411,836, forward strand.
CCGTAAAAGATTGAACAATAATGGGAAAAATGGAAATGGATTTTTTGATTTTTGATTTTTTGCCTGTCCCCACTTTCCCACTTTGCACTTTGCCACTGGCTGGAAACTGGCGGGCGCCCCGGAGGGCGCCCAACCGGCGATGTTAAATGGAAACTGAGTTGGCTTGTTGTGAAAATTATATCTTTCTCGTTTTAGATTGTCAATAGGAAAAAATTTTTCTCCATGCAATCGGCGGGCACCCCGGAAGGTATCCAGCGATGAAAAATAGACAAAATTTGACTCATTAGAGAAATACGTTTTTTTCTTCGTGACCTATGCGCCCAGTTACGGTTATAATATATAAAGTAGAAAGTATAAAGCGCCAGGCAAAGTTTTTTTAAATGAACATTGAAGGTATACGATGTCTCATTTGAAATTTACTTTTAACTCTGCCACAATAACGACATTTTCCGTCTGATTGCGACATGCATGGAAGCAAAAGCCTCAATTTCTACGCTTTTACGACAATATCAGTCTTATTGCGACACACAAAGGAGCAAAAGCCTCAATTTCTACGCTTTTGTGACAACATTAGTCGCAAAAGCGCGAATATTAAAGGAAAAGACTCTTTGTTCGCGCTATTACGACGTTAATAGTCGTAAAAGCGTTAAAGTTGTCACAAAAGCGTTAAGGTATATCGCTATAGCCTCATGACTGTTGCAATAAGACGGAAGATGTTTTTAAGGGACAGGCAAAGTAAATTTTAGAGGTGTGGCACAAGAGTTATTATGGATAGACAAGAAAGAACTCATCCCGGTTAAATATGTACAGTATAACAGCCAGGGAAAAAAATTAATGTCGGGTCTTTATACAGACATACAATTGAATGTTGAACTTGATAATCAATTATTTAAGAAATTCAAGTAATTCTTGAAGAGAAAGAACTTTTCCTAAATCGCTGGAAAAGTAAGCCCCTTGTTCTCATCAAACAAAGGGCGCGCTTCCGCTCCATTTCCCAAAAGGCCCATCATTAGGGCAAAACCGTTTTCAGGTGGTTATTTCCAGGATTTTTTTCAATTACTATAAACCACTAAAAACCACTATAAACGTAAGCGCTTTTTAAACCGCCCCCCTTCCCCATTGCCTCCATGAGGTCAATCTTGGAGGCTTTAGATATCCTTTCAACTTTTAACTTATTCCTGTCTTTCCGTCTTCCCTGTTTCACGCGCTCCAATTATCAATTTAAGGTGACTGCCCTCTGGATTTCAGATATTCCTTTTTGTGATCAGCCAAAATCTCAGGGGTTAGATTCATGGGTAAAAGAGCTCTCAACTGATCATCCCCCTGAAGGCCGGGTAATTTATCAAAGAGATAAAGTAGATATTGAGAAGGATCAAGTCCGTTAACTTTCG
>CP070627.1:6413326-6417932 GCA_020355945.1 Candidatus Aminicenantota bacterium
TTGTAAAAGAATTTATGTCCCTCTATGAAGGTAAAGAGCCGGTCTTGTTAAAATCCCGGTACAGGGACTATGTACAGTGGCAGAACAGTCAAAAACAAAGAGAAGTGGTCAAGCACCAGGAAGAGTACTGGGTAAACCGGTTTAAGGAAGGGGTTCCTTTATTACTTTTACCAACAGATTATGAGCGACCTTTGCCCCGGAGTTTTGCAGGTGGAAGTCTTGATTTTATCATAAACAAAGAAGAAACGCAAAAATTAAAAAACCTGGCCGCAGGGCAAGGAGTTACCCTTTATATGGCGATGCTGGCAATTGTTAATATATTCCTGTGGAAATTAAGTGGAAACGATGCAGTGGTGCTTGGCACACCCATGGCCGGACGATATCACCCGGACCTTGAAAATATCATTGGCATGTTTGTTAACACGCTGGTACTGCAGAACTATCCATCGGCAAAAAAAACTTGCAGCGAATTCCTGCAAGATGTAAAACAGAGAACATTGGAGGCCTTTGAGAACCGGGACTACCCCTTTGCAGACCTGGTAGAGAGACTCGAGGCAAAAAAACGGAATCCAGGATACAACCCGTTGTTTGATGTGATGTTTAACATGCAAAACCCGGATATTCCCGCGATAGTGATACCGGGCTTAAAAGTGCTGCCCTATAAATATGAAAATCAAACATCAAAATTTGATATGACATTGACAGCAGTAGAAACAAACGAAACACTGTTATTTAACATCGAATACTGCACCAGGTTGTTTAAAAAGGAAACAATCGAGAGATTTACCAGGTATTTCAGGAACATCATATCAGGCATCCCGCCAGATGGAAAGAAAAAATTATCAGACATCGAAATCATACCAGGAGAAGAGAAAAAGCAGATATTGGTTGATTTTAATCGTACAGGGGCAGCATACCCAAAAGATAAACTCATCCATGAATTATTTGAAGAGCAAGTAGAAGGAACACCGGATCATGCGGCTGTTATAAGCAGGAGATGGAAATCTGACTCAGACCTGTATGTTACCTATGGGGAATTAAAGCGAAAATGCCATCAACTGGTGCGGCGATTAAAAGATAAGGGTCTGCGGCCCCTCAGTATCGTTGGAATTATAGGGGATCGTTCGCCGGAGATGACAGCAGGAATACTGGCCATATTGAAATGCGGCGGCACTTATTTGCCTATAGATGCCGATTACCCGGATAAACGCCGTGAATATATGTTGAAGGATTGTGCTGTCGATATATTGCTGCTTCAATCCCAACATCCCTCCAGGGATGATTTTAACCAGCCAATCATCCACCTGGAATGGGAACCGGGTGCCGGGGTGGAAGCAATGGGAGGAGGAGACCATTGGAGAACTATCATTAATGCGGCATCTCCTGCTTATATTATGTATACTTCCGGTACCAGCGGGCAGCCCAAAGGTGTGGTGGTGACGCATCGCAATGTGGTGCGCCTGGTCAAGAATACCAATTATGTCCCATTAACAGGAAACACCCGCATCCTTCAAACCGGTGCCCAGGTATTTGATGCCAGCACCTTTGAAATATGGGGCAGTTTACTTAATGGGGGGCAGTTGGTACTCACCACAAAGGAGATCATTTTAGATGCACATCAATTGGCAAACGCAGTGAAAGAAATGAAAGTCAACACCCTCTGGCTTACTTCGCCCCTGTTTAATCAATTACTGCATCAAAATATCGAGATATTTTCCACCCTTTCCTATTTGTTGGTGGGAGGGGATATCCTGTCACCGGCACATATCAACAGGCTGAGAGGTGAATTCCCAAAATTGAAAATTATCAATGGTTACGGGCCTACTGAAAATACCACCTTTTCCACCACATATTTAATAGAGAAAGAGTTTAAACAGGACATCCCCATTGGAAGTCCCATCAACAATTCCACTGCTTATATTGTTGATAAAAACAATCATTTGCAGCCCATCGGCATATGGGGGGAATTATATGTCGGGGGGGACGGTGTATCATTGGGGTATATCAACAACCCGGAATTAACCACAGAAAAATTTATTTATAGGTCCTATAGGTCCTATAAGACCTATATTTCTAAAAAAATCTACCGTACCGGTGACATCAGCCGGTGGCTCCCGGATGGAAATATCCAGTTTGCAGGTAGAAGTGACCAGCAAGTAAAAGTCAGGGGCTTTAGAATTGAACCGGGGGAAATAGAAAAACATTTATTAAAAGCCAATGATATAAAAGAAGCAGTGGTAATTGCCGTACCAGGCGAAAACAAAGATAAGAATTTATGTGCCTATATTGTTTCCAATAGAGAAATTTTAGCAGCGGAATTGCGAAATTACCTGTCGGGACAATTGCCGGATTATATGATACCCAACTATTTCGTCCGGTTGGAGAAGATACCCTTAACCCCAAACGGTAAAATTGACAGGAAAGCATTACCAGGGCCGGAACCTGCAAAATCCAGGGAAAAGTATACACCTCCCCGAAACCGGTTGGAAGAAAAATTGCAAGACATATGGTCAAACATATTAAATATTGAAAAAAACAGTATTGGCATAGACACCGGTTTTTTCGAACTGGGGGGACATTCCTTAAAAGCCAGCATACTGGCAGCGAATATCCACAAGGAATTAAACATAAAAATATCACCCACCGTCATATTTAAAACACCCCGGATAAGGGGTCTGGCAAAATACATATCCGGTCTAAAACAAGATCAATTCCCCACCATAAAACCGGTAGAAAAAAGAGATTTTTATGAGCTCTCGGTTAACCAGGAGAGGCTGTGGGTGATTAACCGGTTGGAACCCGAAAGTCCCGCCTATCATATACCCGGAAGGATTGTCTTAAACCATAAGGTTGACGAAAAAATGGTAAAAAAGGCCCTCTATAAAATTATAGAGCGTCATGAAAGTTTCAGGACCGGGTTTAAACCCGTGAACCATGAGCCGGTCCAAATTGTGTACCAGGAGGTAAAAATCCCCTTTAAAATAATTGATATCTCTTCCAGGCAGGGTATGGAACAGGAACAAGAAAAGGAGCGGATTTATGCTGAAATGGCAGCAAAACCTTTCCAATTGACAGATGCCCCTCTTTTCCGCTCTGTCCTGGTAAAACTGGACCGGGAAAAATATGAACTCATGTTTAATATACATCATATTATCGCTGACGGCTGGTCTATGGAAATATTGAAAAATGAATTCTCTCTTTTATATCAAGGATACAGGACAGGAAAACAGGTTGAAATCCAGCCCGGGAAACTTCAATTCCGGTATAGAGATTTTGCCGGATGGCATAATAAGCGGTTAAAAGACCCGGTGATTAAAGAAAATTCTCATCAATACTGGAAAGAAAAACTGGAACCCGGGATTCCCCTGCTTGAATTACCCGCGGATTCCGGTGGAAACAGGGAAAACAGCAGCGGAGCGGCATACAGGTGTAAGATAAGCAGTGATATAAAAGAAAAACTAAAAAAATTGGCAGGGAAACATGATACCAGCTTGTTTACAGTTATGTTTTCCGCATTTCTTATATTCCTCTGGCGTCTCTCCGGCCGGGAGGAGGTCGCATGTTCCATCATAAGCGCAGGAAGACAACATATATCCCTGCACGATATAATCGGCTATTTTATTAATCCTGTTATCTTTAAAACCGTTGTGAAACCCGGGCAGATTTTTAAAGATTTCTTGCCCGGGGTGAGCCTGGATGTCCGGGAAACATTTCAACACCAGGATTATCCCCTTGAATGGGTATTCGAAGACCTGAAAATGAAATACCCGGCCATCCCGGTGGTGTTTAATATGCTCAACATGGAGGAAGCAGCAGCAGTGAACCTGGAAGATTTTACCTCCCATCATATCGAAAAAATACAGGATGTGAAGTTTGACCTGGAATTGTTTATAATTGAACACAAAAACAGTATTGAGATGCGCTGGAACTATAAAAAGGTCATGTTTAAGCCCGCATCCGTTGAATACCTGGCCGGGGAATACCTGGAACTGTTAACGGAAATATCCGCCTGTCCCGGGAATAAAATAAAAAGTTATCATGTTTTTTGTTTAAAAGCCCTGGAAATAAAAGGAAATCAGGTTCATCCCCAAAATGATTTTTTAAGATTTGAAGAAGAAGAGATTTGCCAGTCGCTGAAAGAACGTTTCGAAGCCCAGGTGACAAAATATCCCCATCATACGGCAGTAAAAACCGGCAATCAAATATTGACTTACCGGGAATTAAATGAAAGGTCCAATCCAATTGCCTGGAGCCTTTATAAAATATGCGGAAGGCAAAAACAAGGGGTGGCATTGTTATGCGAGCACGATGCGGAAATGATTGTCGGCATATGGGCAATATTAAAATCAGGGAACTTTTATATTCCCCTGGACCCAACCTATCCTGCAAAACGCACAATATATATGCTCAAGGACTCAAATGCAAAAATTCTTATCAGCGATGGTAAAAATAAAGAACCGGCCCAGCAGTTGATAAAAGAGAGTAAAAAAGAGATCAAATTAGTCGAGGTAAATTCCCCGGGGAAAAATTTACCAAAAGAGAATTTAAATATAAAGATTAAGCCCCAGGACCTGGCATATATTTTATACACCTCCGGTTCAACAGG
>CP070627.1:6418032-6421309 GCA_020355945.1 Candidatus Aminicenantota bacterium
GTGCATTTCTTCGAGACGATCGAGGAAATCGTGGACTTTGGGAGGGTCCAGGACCAGCAGCATCAGGAATTTATCATTACGATAAAGAAATTGTCCCAATTCAAATAGATTCCCGCCGAAGAGCCCAAGAATGGCCCGGTTTGTGGAAGCGCGAAGATTTCGCGCACCTTGTACGAGAATTTGATCACCATCAGGCCCGCTGACCAGGGGACCCGGAGGCGACGCCACTGCGCTCCACATACACTCGTCCAGGGCCTCCTGGAGCATGTCCAGGTTGTCTTCTTCATAAAAGGGATAATAAGTTTGGCTAAAATACTGCACCCCATCCGGCATCTGGGCGATGATTTTTCCGGATTTACTGCGGATAATCCAGCGGTTTTCTTCCCGTTCCGGGAGTGCCCACACCGGCATCTGGCAAGGGCTGCCATCGGGGAGTACCCAGTCGGCCCAGTCTTCATCATTTAATGCAAATCCTCGTCCCAATTCAATGGTGTCCACCCCAAAAAGGTCCAACATATCCTCATCCACAATGGCCATTTGTTGAATGGGATCATAGACCCGAACCGGACGGGGAGGCAAATCCAAAAAAGCCCGCAATTGGGGATACAGGATAGCTGATATCCCTGAGGAACGATGCCCGGAAAAATCAATAGGCACGCGGTCAGGCTCACGGTGATTGAATGCACACAGTATACGTTCCCTTGAATTCACAATCATTCTCCTTTAATAAAAAGCTTTTGCGGGGGATCCAGGGGGGCGGTTTTCTCGAAAAGAGCCCCCCTGGCCGCCGGAGGCAAAACGTGGACTCCATTGGGAGAAAGAGAAACCGGGATGGAATCATACCCCTTGTTTTCCAGAGTATGAAGCAGTTTTTTCTTTTTTTCTGTATCCCCATCTCCAAGAATAGTGACGGAACCTCCGTCTCCCCCGGCTCCATTGACTTTGCAGCCGGAAACCCGGAAGAAATTGGCAATCTCAATAATCTCTGCGAATTTTTCGCCAACCAGGTCCGGGTGAAGTTGACGCTGCATCTTTGTATTCCGGTTCATTACTTCCCCCAGGGCTTCGAGATTACCTGAGTTAACGGCATTTCTTGCCTCAACTGCTAATTCGCGCAGTTCCTGGATTCTCGGGTCTTTTTCTGCATTCTCACCTAAGTCTGCAATTACTTTTTTGTGGACTTCACTGGAATTGTGAGGGGTGCCGATGTAAATAAGAGCCAGGCGTTTCTCCAGGTCCTGGCGCAGGTCCTCTGCTGCATTTACAGGGGTGACATTGGAATGGGGAAAGGAGTGGATGTGAATAAAATTAATCCCGCCATACGCACTGCAAAGTTGGTCCTGTACACCCGATTGCAGGCCCAACTTTTCAGTTTCAACACGGTGGGCAAGAGCAGCCAGTTCATGGGGAGTCAACCGCCCCGGGGTCAAGGTATCGAGTGCGCAAATAAGAGCGACACATACGGCAGCGGAGGTACCCACCGAAGCACCCGCCGGAACCTTTGAAAAAATTTTGATATCTAAGGAAATATCAGGGGGTATCCCTATCGTATCGATGGCTGCTTCTATGAGGGGATGTTTGCCGTACACGATTTTGCCGGGAGTCAGGGAATAAGTATCATTGTAGTTTTCCAGGTGGAGGGTGACCCGCTCTTCTGTCTCCTGTTTGTAAGTGGTAATATCTACCTCCACGTAAGGCGTGACAGCGATGTTAAAAACCGCACCATGCCTGGCAAACCAGGTATCGGTCCATCCGCCGACATCACAAATCCGCACCGGCGCCGCACAATGAATTCGCTTCAATACTCTTTTCATTTTCATAGCAACCACTCATGAGGCCGCAACCTCGCCCAGACACGTATGAAAAAAAAGAGGCCCACGAATTACTCGAATTAACACGAATTATTTTAATTTTTTTTTCGCGTAATTCGTGTAATTCGTGGGCTATTTTCATAGTAGTTGATTACTCGAAATAACCGAGTTTTATCTTTTGGGCATCTTTCACCATCAGGTTTCCATTAGCCACCAGGTGGTACACCCTGTACTGGTTATCCAGGAGAAGCACATCCGCATCTTTACCTTTGGCAATGCGGCCTTTGTTGGTCAGTTTCAATATATCTGCCACATTGGAGGTCACCACTTTAAGTGCTTGTTCCAGGGGGAATTTCTCCTTTTCCACCATGTCGATCAATTCGATAAAAATAGATTTGGGTTCACCGGAATCCAGTTTAACCAGGTTGCCTTTATCATCAAAATTGGGCAGGGAACCGCAGCCGTCCGATGACATGGTAATATGTTCCAGCGGCACGCCAGCCTTTACCAACTCTTTCACAGCTTTAGAGGGTTTGATTTCATATTGGGGATAATAGGGGTATGAGCTGGCAGTTAAGTCCACGTAACCGTTTTTCCCGTAGATTTTGGCATCTTCGAAAATGTAGGTGTTTCGAGTGCAGTGGGTAGGCAGGAATTGGGTAAACCGGAGTTCGCTTTTTTCCACCACCTGGTAGAGGATATCAAAGGGATTTTTAGCATCTCCCATGTGAAAGTTAACAATTCCGGCTTTTCCACCTAACATGCCGCCCACCCGGGCATGCTCAGCCAGGTGGATCAATTGGTCCACTGTCGGCCCGGAGGACCGATGATCGGAAATGGCAATCTCCCCTACCCCGATCACCTCGTCGATCATAGCAATATCTTTGCCTACATCTCCTAATATAGTGGGTGGGGGGACCTGGTAGGCACCGGTATAAATCCATGCGGAAACCCCTTGGGCTCGCAAGCCTTTGGCTTTCATCAACACACTTTCTACGCTGCGGGTCATGCCGTCTGTGCCCAGGCAGCCGATAACCGTAGTAATACCACCATCAAGCATTTTACTCAAGGGCATTTCCGGTGTTCGGGTGGCTGGCCCGCCTTCGCCGCCAGCACCGGCAATATGAACGTGACCATCAATCAGGCCCGGGACCATCCGCAGCCCATCGGCCGATATCACCTCAACATTCAAACGGGAACACAAAGCAGATGACATTTCAATGGTGTCCTCAACAGCGGCAATTTTCCCACCGGCTAACAGCACATCTTTTCTGCCCAACCTTCCAGGTGCATAGACCTCACATCCTTTAAACAGTATCATTTTTTTCTCCTGGCTTATTTCCTTGTCTTGATAGAAAAGAGAAAATACTCATCTTCATACATTCATACATGTTACACGTTAGACATGACAGATTGCACGTTTTTCTTCGATTTTACATGTCACTGGGATTATTTTATATGAAACG
>CP070627.1:6421409-6427277 GCA_020355945.1 Candidatus Aminicenantota bacterium
GAATGGCGCGCCGCTGTACAAGAATTCAAATCGATCGCACGGGTGTAGATAATAGAACGGACTTAAAGATGAAAAAAACTTCACCTGTATTCGGATTCAATGAAAATGAAATGGCAGACGCCTTCCAGGGACTGCTGTCGTCCCCGAATGGCCTCCCCGGGATTGGAGCTTTTGACAGGATATATCGTGAAATCGATTGCCGCCAGGGGCGGCCTGACTTTATAACTTTGAGGAAAAAAGGCAGTTCCACCGAGCTGAATTCCTATGAACATGTCGGATTGGTGGGTTCTTATCTTTTATCGCTGCTGAAACCGGCAGCCCCGCGTACTTTACAATATTTGCTTAAAGAAGCTGAATACTCCACCTCTTCAGTCAAGAGGTCCCTGGCCTTCCTGGGAAAATCGGGGTTTATCGAACAGACCCCGAAGGGTTCGTATGTTCTTGGCAGCGCTGCAGAACTTTTGAAACCCGAAGTATGGGCTTTTGAACTCAAACTGAGTGATAGTAAACGTGCCGTCTTTCAAGCTCAGCAGTGTAAAGCCTTTGCGGAAAGAGTTATTATTGTGGTACCTCCCAGCCAGGCAAAAAATTACAATCGTTTTAGAGAATCAATGACCCGGTGGGGAATAGGTTTAGCATCTTTTGATCTGCACAGCGGTATTTTTATACTTTTGAAAAACCCCAGGAAAACCAGGCCCTTTTCCAGGGGACATCGAATGTATGCCATATCACAGATGCTTGCTTCCCATGGAAAAGAGGGGAAAGCAGGAGAGGTATCTGTAACTATGTAAGCTATTCACATTATAGAAAGGCAATAAATGGAGAAAAGTGTTTATGGAAGATATAAAGGAAATAAAGGTCTTTTTATCGTGCCCGGGGGACCTTAAAGATATTTTACCTGTTGTTGATGAATTTTTGGATGAGGAAAACATCTTTTTAGAAAAAAATCATAAAATTCGGCTAGAATTGGAGCATTGGAAAAAGAATGTTTATCTGGGCAAAGGGAATCCTAGAGTTCAGGATAGGATAAACGAGCGTTTGGTTTCATTTTGTGATATTTATATTGGCGTTTTATGGACAAGGTTTGGCATGCCCCCGGGGGTAAGGGAAGATGCAATCACATATGACTCCGGAACAGAGGAAGAATTTTTTGCCGCGCTGCATTTAAAAAAAGAGGTATGGTTCTTTTTTTGCGATATTCCTATAAGTCCCTCGGACATAGACCCAAAACAGTTAGAGAATGTAAATAAATTCAAAAAACGTTTACAAGAGTTGAATATTGAATACGGCAATTTCACTGAAAAAAAGCAATTTCGAAGGATGCTGAAATCGAATTTAAGTAATTGGTTTGATAAACAACGAATAATTCCGACAGAAGATATGGCTCAAGATAATCAATTGCCAACAATACCAACAATTGAAGATTTTAAGAAGTTCAACAAAGGATTTTAACCATGGGCAGAAGTATTTTAGAAGAAGAATATCCTTTTAAAGGTGTTAAAGAGATTATCGAAGAATCCCTAAGAACGAAAGATAAGGGGAAAATTTTATTAATTATAGGAGAGCCTGGGAGTGGGAAGAGTGTATTCATGAATCAGTTGTATGATGAATTAGCATGTAAGGAGAGTTATTTAACGGCAATCGATGCTGCCTACTTGAATGAGAATGATTCCCCGCAAGAAGTTTATTCTCTCTTTGAAAAGGTGAAATTACAGGAAAAGCCAAAAATTTTAATATTGGATTCACTTGATGTGTTGGCCTATAGTCGTAGGATTGAATTGCATCAATGGTTAAGCTGTATAGACAAACTCAAAAAATTTAACGATATGACGGTTATCTGTGCTTCACGAAGCTTTGAAGCAGAACATTTATACCCGATGAATAGGCAAGAATGGTCGCAAAAGTACTTTATGGAGCAGTTGCCCGCTGAATTTATCAAAGAAATTCTCAAGAAAATAGATTACAATTTCGATAACCTCTCCGAAAAAATGCTTGAATTTTTAAAATCTCCCATCCACTTAAAAATCGCAGCCGATATTATAAAGAAAGGAGAGGATATCAAGGATATTTCATCTCTTCATGAGTTATACAATCGGTTATGTGAGGTACTTGAGGTTTCTTCAGTAGAATATCAAATTTTGATTTCTTTAACTGAATTAATGATAAATGATAAGACAGTACATCTTGCCTATACCTTAATTAGCACCCAACTCCTACAGGAATTAAGAGCTTTGGAGAGACCTGGAATTATGGGCCTTATCCGGATTGATGAAAAACGTCAACAGGTAAGTTTTTATCACCAAACGCTTATAGACTTTTTTTCTGCGTTAAGGGTTTTAAGAGAAGGTGAAACAATTAAAGAATTTGTCTTAAAGCATAAACAGAGTCTCTTTATAAGACCTGTAATCAGACACATTCTGTCTTTGTTGAGAATACAATCAGAAGATAAACTCTTAAGGCAATTAAATGAAGTGTTTGACGAAAAGGTACAAAACAGGCAGATTGGATTTACTGGCGAGACAACACCTGTCAAGATGCATATTAAAACCTCAATAATAACCAATGTGGCTTCCTGGAAAGACCCAGGTTCCAATGAGGGGAAATTCATTTTGAATCTTTTTAGGCATAGAGAATATGGGCAAACCATGGCAGTGCAATTTTTCAAGGGCATTCCTTGTGCAGGGTGGTTTGATGTTTTGAAGGATATTTATATTTGTCCTATCTTAAAAGAAAGAAATAGCTCTAATATTGAGTTCAGGTTGATCCTATCGTTTTTGGAGAATATAGTGGCTGATAGAACACCTGAAGTACTGGACATTTATTTTATGTTATTAGGAAAAAAGGATGACCGTCAATTGGAATTCTTTTCTTATGGCTTAGCTGAAAAACTTTTTAAGTTAGATTTGGCAGGTCCGTTGATCGAAAAGTATGAAAGATTTCTAGAGCTAATCGTAAGAGAAAAAATTATCAGCCTGGATTATTCGATAAGCCAAATTTGCAGGATGTTAAGTAAAAACGATCCCATAAAAGGGTTAAGGTTGTATATAGATGTACTTTTCATGTATTTTAGGGGAAAGGATGACAGTTATTGGATATCTCCCGACATACTTGAGCAAACATTTCAGGAAGTAATACCACCGTTGTTTAAAAGAATCCCATTCCAGGTTCTAATAGATCTTTCAAATTTTTTTGAAAAAATTTTATCTGGAGGTAATTCATCTGAAAATCTTTTACTTGATTCGCCGGAAATCCTTTTATTCTCTGAAATCGCCCAACGATACGGTATCAAAGGAATTTATGATTGGTACAAAGATAGGGTATTGGATTTCTGTTCGAAATTAAACGAAGAATCCAAAAAAGTGATAGTGGAATTAGAACGAAGCATTTGGGAAACCCAAATACAATTGTCAATGCTGTGTAAATTTCGGAATGCCGCTCATTTTAAAACAGAGATATTGCAGTTTGTGGATCAAATCTTGATGAGCGATCTTGAAGATAAATCGCAGTATGAGAAGCATGAACTATTTCTAAGAGCTATTGAAGTAATTTTTCCTCATCTCTCCCAGCAAAAAAGAGAAGCAATTACCGACTCTATAATTCATTTGGAATTAGGAGATAAATTGCTTATTCGAGTTTGGATTTGGAAACCACTGAATCATATTCCCCAGCAGTTTCACAATAATATTATTACAGAAAAAACAAGACAACTCCGTGAAAATTATGATTTCGAGGAAAATTATAAATATACTCCTCCAATAGTTTCTACTGGAGTACAAGCTGCCCGTTCACCTAAATCGAAAGAAGAATTGAGTGCCTTAGAACCCGATGATCTGTACAATTTTCTAATCGAGAATAATGAGCTTGAATCGAATTGGGATGTTGAGGAGAATAAATTTTTTGGAGGAGTTGCATTACTTTCAAGAGAGGTAGGCTCATTATTTGTAGAAGATTTTGATCGATATGGAAGCATAGTCGAAAAATTATCCGGTGATGAGAAGAATGATATATATATTGCGAGATTTTTTTCGGCTTTAAATGAAAAAGGAATTGCGGATGATAAATTTGACTTTGCAATTGATTTGATTTTGAATATCTATCATAGAGAGGATATTCAACTGGCGATTGTAAGATTCCTGGAAAAGAATGTGGGTTCTATAAAAAAGAATCAATTGCCTAAATTGAAAGAGGTATTATTATCTCTATCTGAAGCTCAAGATCCAATAGAGGATAAATTTTTTGAGTACAGAAAGCAAGGCTGCTCTAATGACGCTTTAACAGAAGGGTTTAATTCTGTCCGGGGGAAACTTGCACAACTAAGTATTTTGATCCTGGAAAAATTTAAGGAAAATTTTTTGATTGAAATATTGGACAAACTTTCTAAAGACAAAACAATTAGTGTCAGAGCTTCTCTTACTGCATTTTTGCCTTCTACAATCAATGTATTGGGATGGGAGAGGTCTTTTGGATTATTCTTGAAGGCGTTTGAAAAAGGCGCTGAAGAATACAGCGATTTAATCACTAAATTCTTAGGATATACCCCAAGGGAGAACATCGGCAGCCTGGAAGAAATTCTCGAAAAAATGTGGAAGGAAAGGACAGGGAATCTAGGGAAAGCATACGCAATTCTTGTTACTATCTTCTATTTTAGAGAATTCTATCCAATGGAAAAAGTTATAGAAGCAATGATTGACAAGAAATTGACAGAAGAAGGAAAAAAAGAAAGCTCAAGGTTGTTATTAAGGCAGTTGGAGTTCAAAGAAAATGTGGATAAATCATTGAGGGTCATTAATAAATTGCTAGAATTGAAAAAGTACACAGCGATTGATTGGGAATATATGTTCCTGATGGCAAGACCGGAGGATTTTCCTAAAGTGAAACAATTTATTTTAGAGATGATTAATAACCCGGATATCTGGGGGCCTCGAGGTCTTTACCAGATGCTGGAATACCTGGAAAAGAGTTTGTTAATTTCTCCCCTTGAAGTTTTTGAATTGCTTGAAAAGATGGTCCTGAAAATGAATAAAAGTATTTGGGAAAACGAGAATCTTCATTGGATTAATTCTTCAAAAGCCCCGTTAAATATAATAAATACTGTTTTTGAATGCTTTCCTGAAAAAGAAGATAGGGCAATGAAAGTTTTAGACAGATTAATAGAGCTTAACGTGAGTGGAGTGGATCATTACCTACACTCATTGGATAGAATTTGATATAAATGTAGTGGCTTTCGCGGCTCCATGTTTTTATGTACAAAGAAATGCTAATTTGCCTTTAATTTTTGTCTTTTACACAGCGGATATGGAGCCTGGCTTCTTTGAAGGCGGGATGTTTAACCCATTCTCCTTTATCATTAATACCCATACGGTAGACCTGGTCGTCATTGACAACAGTTGAGCTCCAAAACATGGCGGATTTATCCAGGTTGAGGTAATCACCCTTGAAATCCGATCCCCCGCTTAAATAGGCATTAAATCCTGTGGGGCCGCCCACACGTATCATTTCTGCGACTTTTTGTTCGCCGCCCAGTGTTTTTACCAATTCCTCCCATTCAGCCTCAGAAGGAATATGCCAACCTCCAGGTGTAATGCCCAGGTCATGTTCTCCAGTGGACTCCGCCGTGATCACTTCCCAGGTATACAATCTGCCGTATTTTTCACAATAGCTTTCATCATCTTTGTAGCAATAGGTCCTTATGGGATGGCCGCTGCGGTTTTTGGTTACCCGTAAATTTTCTGCCATCCACCATTGTTCGCCGATCTTTACTGTTTTGTACACATTGCCGTTAATATCCAATAATGCACCGGTTTGCGGTTTTTTGCTGTCGGCTGCGATAAACAAAAGAACCATTAAAGCCATTCCAAACACAAATGT
>CP070627.1:6427377-6430715 GCA_020355945.1 Candidatus Aminicenantota bacterium
TTAAAAAAATAGGCGGTGTATTTAGGTCTTGACATCCGCTGGTTTTATTTATATCCTATTGGTATGCATAAAAAAACAAAATCTCTCAAGGGGAATGTCAATGAATCCTTACTGTTTTCTCTCCTTTACTTGCCAAAAGAAAACATTCTTTTTAAAAAGTGAATTCAAAGGAGAAACTATCAAAAAAGAGATGGACCCGGAAACACTGGAAAAAATAAGCAGCGAATATCTTGAAATACTGGAAAAACAAGACCTCCACTATGAAAAAACAGGAGAAGCTATTGATTTTGAAAAAGAGTTTAAACGACTGGGAAAACAGCTCTTTGACCTTTTTCTAACAGATGAATGGATCGCCAAAGGATTAAAACGCATTTATATTAACACCGAAGCAGGTATAGAAACCTCCCCGCTCCGGCCTATATTCGAGGCTCTTCCTTTTGAAATCCTGTATTCGGAAAAATATCATTTTTTATCCATTAACCAGCGTATCCCGGTGATACGCAGCTATTCGCATGCACTGCTCTCCAAAGTCGATGCCATTGGTTTCCCTTTCAAGCTGCTGGTGATTATATCCAATCCCCCCGGGCTGGACAAGGCACAAGAGATCAACGTAGAAAGGGAAAAGCGCATTTTTTATAAAACCCTGGACCAATTGGTATACGCAGGAAAATTGGAAATCGATGTCATTGATATGGCCACCCACGGCAATATCACGGACAAGCTGCGCCAGCATTGTTTTGATGCGGTTCATTTCCTGGGTCATGGGTTTGAAGGAGGCATATTGCTGGAAAGCGAAGACCAGGGCCAGGAAATAGTCTCTTGTGAAAAATTTGCTTCTTTGTTTGCCGGCAGTTCTATTAAACTCTTTTTCCTCACCTCTTGCCTTACCGCGGCCAATACCCCGGACAACCAATACAGTTCCACGGTGCGGGAGCTGCGCAAAATAGGCTTGCCCGTGGTGGTAGGCATGTCACGGCCTTTGACTTATGATGCTGCTGAAATCCTGGTCAGGGAGTTTTACCTTACGCTTTTCCAGTCCCCGGACCATTCTCTCCCGGACGCTTATACACTTTCTCTAAACAAAATTTCTTTCCATTCCCATGCCCTGGTATCGGCCAATGCTTTTATCCCGGTTATTTACCTGCCATTGGACTTTGATACGTTTCAATGGGAAAAAGCAGGAGAAGGGCAGGTGTCTATATATCATAAATTTGAATTCCTGGGCGGCTTAAAAAACCATACCACTGGCTGCTATGGCAGGGAAGACCAGGTGCGCCACGCCAAAAAAGCCCTGCAAAATCCCAATCACCGCATTTTAATAGTCAAAGGCATTGGCGGGATTGGTAAATCCGCTTTTATTTACCGGTTGATCCGGGACCTTTACTCGGATTACCACTGCTTCTTTGTTAAAGAATTCCGCATGGAAACCATTGACAAAGGTTATGATATTCACCGTTTTTTCCAGGAATTCAATGAATGCTTAACCCGGCAAGGGGATGACAGTTTACAGCAGGAATTGGTCAGGGGGCCCGGGAATTATTCGGTCCCGGCTGTAATCAAAATGATTGCCCGGGCAGTGGACCGGCTGCATATGCTGGTGGTGCTGGAAAACCTGGAGCAGGTCCTGGAACGGGATGAACACGGGAAATTCCGGTTTAAAAACAGTGATTTCCAGGACCTGGCAGAGGCTGTGATCAATGAAACCTCAAGCATAAGATTGATTATCGGAACCCGGGATGGGTTTCAATGCCCGGTGTTTGAACATACGCCCGCTTTAAAATACGAAATCCAACTGGAACCCATTGAATCCACAGACCATGCCGGGGAAATTGCCAGCGAAGCAGCACCGGACATCACCCGGGAAAAACTGGCTGCCCTGGTTCAACACTGCGGAGGTTATCCCCTGCTCATCCAGTTGATGGCTAATCCCGCGGTTACCATTGATGAAATCGAAGACCCTGATTTTGAAAACCTTACCCGGGCTATAGGCGGGGAAAAGATTCAAAAGGTATTTCAATACATTGAAAAAAACCTGCAAGAACCGGAACGAAAGGCTTTATTTTCTTTATCTTTTACTTTTTTGCCCTTTGACCGGGAGTTAGTCGAGGAATTTATTCCAAAAGAGCATATTTACCGGCTTTTGCAGCTCCCGGTATTCCGCAAACAGGTCCCGGCATCTCTTTACCTTATCCCGGACATTATTTCCCGGTATTTCATTGAAACTTATCAAACCCGGTACAGCAAAAGGGACATAAAAAAAATACATCTCACCACAGCCAGGTATTTTCACGGGTTACTCAAAGGGGTTTTTTTTCAAAAGCCTACAGGAAAAGACCTGGACCGGTTCCTGGCCATTAACGGGTCTCAAATCCCGGAACGGTTGGTAAAGAATGTCATCTATCATTACCTGCAAGCCGGGAATTACCAGGAAGTAAAAGGTATCACCCTTGATTTTTTTGATGAGCTTTTCGACACGGGCGGCGCCCTGTTTTTGGAACAAATACTGGTTATTTTAAAAGAAAAAATAAAGGAGCCTGGCATTGAGGTGGATTTTAAGCTGGCAGAGGTATTGGATGAATTGTATCAATTTGAACGGGCGGTTGGGTTGTATTTATCGCTGTTGGACCGGTTAGAGTCCAAAGAAAACAAAGCAGTGGTTTTTCACCAAATGGGCATGACGTATGATCATCAACAGGATTATGCGTCGGCGCTGGAAATGTATCAACGAAGTGCGAAGATTTGTGAAGAGATCGGCGATAAGAAAGGCCTGGCTACCACGTATCACCAAATGGGCCTGACGTATGATCATCAATAGGATTATGCGTCGGCGCTGGAAATGTATCAACGAAGTGCGAAGATAAAAGAAGAGATCGGCGATAAGAAAGGCCTGGCGAAAACGTATCACCAAATGGGCATGACCTATGAAAACAAACAAGAATATGAAACCGCCCTGCACTGGTATGATAAAAGTTTTACAATAAAAAAAGAAATCAATGATATCCAGGGCATGATCTTTACCCTGGGCCAAAAAAGCCTCCTGTACTTTAACATAGAAAACTACCCGGATGCCTTTATCCACATCATCTCCGCCATCTCCTTTGCCGAACAATATGCCCCCCATTTCCTGCCCAGGGCCCAGGCCCAATTGCAATCTTTCTATGACCAACTGGGAGAAGAAAAGTCCCGTGAGGTCATGGATTCATTGTAAGAAAACAGTATCTCATGATGCGAGCCTCACCCGGAAACGATGAAAAAAAAGAAACCACAGATTACACAGATTACGCAGATTTTTTTATTTTTCTTCGCGTCCCTTCGCGTGTCTTCGCGGCTTATTTTCA
>CP070627.1:6430815-6432781 GCA_020355945.1 Candidatus Aminicenantota bacterium
GGGGACGGTGCGTTGAAATGTTTAAATGTTTCCATTGTTCAACTGACTATCCCTTTTAAACGTTTCCCTTCTCTTCGTATTTTCGTTGTCCAATTACCATTGTAATGGATTGTTCATAATATATTCACGGATTCGGTTTAATTCTATTTCATCACGGATGATATGTTCCCAATAATTGCGTTGCCATACGGGTGTGCCGGACGTACCGCGATATTTATTGATGCGACGTGCGGAAAATGTTTTGAATTGACGAACGATTTCTGGTAATCCATGATAATGGTAACGAAATAACCACCGGGTTGGGAATAATCGTATCCCTTTAACCGAATGGATCGGCGGTGATGTATTTGTGGTTCATATTTCATTTTATAAAACATGTGAATCTATTTTTTCCAATGTTTCCAATGCTCCCAGGGATATGCCGATATGTTTGGGTGGTACAAAGGGTTCCCTGGTATTGATGCGGATAAGAATATTGTTGTAGGATGCCCCGATACGTTCGGAGGTCATTCGTACAGTGGGTACGCCAGTGCCGGCACCGCACTCCACAATGGCAATCCGGGTATCTCTATTGTCTTGCAGCCATTGGCTGTAGCGTTGGTACTGATCTTCGCTCCGATCTCCTAACCAACTCCAGTCACCGAACATAAGAATATTAGGCCGGGCAATGGATTGACATGCAGGACAGGCAGGCAAAGGTTTTTGAGCTCTCATGGTGGATTCATCTACTGTTACCTCTACACCGTGGGCTGACCATATATGCGCGCTGCACCCCGGATGAATGCACTGAAAATGGTGAATGGAGCCGTGACACTCTAAAATGCAATCCTCATGGAAACCTGTTTTTTGGAATTGTCCATCCACATTTGATGTAAATACAAAATAACCACCGGCTTTTGATTGACCCCATTTTAGGAGAAAATCAAAGCCCTTATGAGGGGTGGTTTGCCTGTAAAGGTTCAGGCGGTGTCCATAGAATCCCCAGGCCAGTTCCGGGTCCTGTTCAAACCAGCCCGGATTGGCCATGTCAATGAAATTTAATCCCAGTTTGGCAAAAGGAGGGTATGCTTTCCAGAATCCTTCATCTCCCCGGAAATCCGGCAGCCCGGAATCCACACCGATTCCCGCCCCGGCGCACACCAGCAGGGCGTCAGCATCCCTGACTGCTTTCGCTGCCTGTGTTATCAATGCTTCCGTATCTTTTCTCTTTGTCATTTAATCATATCCTTTGTAATCATTAAATATTCACGTTTTCACGTTTACGGGCTTTTCCATAATGGTTGACTATAATATTTATTGGATTTTTTGTCAAGCCCGCCCCAGAGATCCAAAATACACCATCAACTTTTGCCTGGCCCACTAATATTTGGTATAATAGTTACCGGTTCGAGTAAAGGATACAAAAAATGATGGCAGAACGATGCGAACGTATTAACTGGGATGAATTGCTGGAACGTATAGAAGATAAAAATATCATCCCGGTTTTAGGACAGGGACTTTACCGCGTCATCACCCGGGAAAACAACCGCGGCATTTTATTATACGATTACCTGGCTGAAAAATTAGCCCAGGAAAGCGGGTTCCCTCTCGAACCTGCCATGAATCATAAATTCTCAAAAGCCGCACTGCATTTCCTGGGGAAAAACAATCCCGATTACAGGGTTTTAAAAAAACTAAGACGATTTTTATTGGACCGGTTAAAGGAGATAAAATTGTCCCCGGACCGGCAAAACCCCTTATGGAAACTGGCGCGCATCAAACCCTTTCAACTCTTTATCAATACTGCTTATGACGATTTTCTCGTCAATACACTGGGTTGTACCAGGAACTATCAAACCAGGGTCTTAAATTATACCCGCACCGGCAAGAAATTGGACCTGTTGAATGACCGTTTGTTCGATGACCTGGAAAATTCCCGGTGTACCCTGGTATACAATATCTATGGAAATTTGCGGGAGCGCATCGA
>CP070627.1:6432881-6439659 GCA_020355945.1 Candidatus Aminicenantota bacterium
CCTCCACGGACTCCGCTGAGGTCGATATTTCCTCTTGTTCGCCCGCTTCTTCGGTACTATGTTGTGTCCGACTTCCGGGGGCATTATGAGTCGAACGTGCGGCCTTACGCCTTCTCCGACCCACCCTACATTAAGACTCTGTTTTCGTGTTTTATACTTGCATCGAAGCGAAGTCACCTTTGATACACCAGGAGTTTTTTGTCGGCTGGATTCTCCCAATCCAGCTTTAAATGTAGGGTTCCACCCGGACCTCCCGATTCCCGCGCATGAGGTATCCACGCATGCCAGGGTGCTCAGACTCCGCCGGGTTCTCCCATACCTCACTCGTAACGCTATGGTCGATATTGCCTTCCCCACCAAGTAACAAGGTCGGCACCCGAAAGAAGTGATTTCGGAGCTCGATGCCCCGCCTACGCTTCCCGCCACTATCTACCCACGCATCAGCCATTGTGTTACCACAACCACCGTGTGGTTCAGGGCCAGAGTGACTAGCTAAGTCTTCCCTGTAAGGAACTTTCATCCTCTACCTCATGCCGATTTTAATCGGCGCTTTCTACCTGTCCCCCTTCTGCCCACTAGATTATCAAGCCACTTCCATCACGAATGTTAACGATTTGTTTCGGGGTTTCCCAAACAATTCTCCTTCCGACGAACCAGCAAATGTTGGCCCTTCTCTGTCAGGCGGTATTTCTGCCTGCTGCTCCTCGGTTTATCAGGAGTAGTCATCTGAATGAGCCTGTAAGTAAGAAGTCTATCTATACTCCGCTTGAAATTCCCGGTTCGAGAAGAATAACCCGCGGTGTCCAACAGTTCCCGGCTTGTCCTGGGATCATCCTGGCATGCTTCAAGAATGGCTATTTCGAGAGGTGTGAGATTGAAGTGGGGGTCTTGGGCCTCACCTTGGGCCTCTTGGGCCTCTTGGGCCTTGACTTGTTCGCCAGTTCGTGGTGTAAATGTGTTTTTTTCCCTGAACATAGCCTTCATGGGGACAAAAATGGGGACAGGCGAATTTTAATATACACGTGTCTTCGCATGTTTCACGCTTTAAAAAAGTAGGCGGTGAATTTAGGGCGATTGCAGCTATTGCAAAAAACGTGATCTTTTATTAAAATGAAGGATGCAAATTAATTACATTTTATTCCTGGTTTCATTAATCGTTCTTTTGGGATACCTGGCAGAATGGGTATTTAAAAAAATAAATATCCCCGATACTCTCCTGTTGATCGCGGTTGGTTTCATCATCGGGCCCCATATACTGGGTTATATTGAAGCGGATTCCCTGGGACAACTTGCCCCTTTGTTTACCACCTTTACCCTTCTTTTTCTCATGTTTGACGGTGCGCTGTCCATTGATTTACATTCTTTTGCCGAAGGAATCGGTTCCGGGATTTCCATTGGATCTTTCAATTTCTTTCTTTCCACACTGGTCATTGGGGGAGTCTTTTATTTCCTGGTTCATGACGTGATACTGGCGTTAATGTTAGGTTTTTCCCTGGGAGGGGTCTCTTCGGCCTTTGTTATCCCCATGTTAAAGCAGATCACCGTAAATAAAAAAACCTATTCCATATTGACCCTTGAATCCGCATTAACCGATGTACTCTCTATTGTGTTCGCCCTCACCATGATGGAGTTGAAAATTATGAAAACCTTTGAAATGGGAAGTGTTCTTTCACAGATTGCTTCCTTGTTCTTTGTTGCCGGGGTAATGGGGATATTGGCCGGTTGTCTGTGGATTTTTATTGAAGGAAGGTTGATTGAAAGAGACACCAATTACATGATGAGTATCGCCTATGTGGTGCTGCTTTATTTCATTAGCGAATACCTGGGAGGGAATGGAGCCATCGCAGCCATGAGTTTTGGAATTGTGATTGCCAACTCCAAAATACTGATGAACCTGGCACAAAAATTTAAAGAAAAAAGAGGTAAGAAAAAAGTCGTCCCAGAAGAGGAACCAGCTAAAACAGTGAATATTGTTTCCCGCAGGGAACGGATGTTTTACCAGGAAATCTCCTTTTTCCTGAAAACCTTTTTCTTTGTTTATATCGGCCTTCTTCTTAATATCAATAACCTTACGGCCGCGGCTGTGGGCATTGGCATTGCCGCCAGTGTACTGTTGTTGAGGAACCTGACTTACCTGCTGACCAAAACCTTCAAGCAATACGACCGGTTGTTAATCAATTCCTTGTTTGCCAGGGGCATTGCTCCTGCTGCGATTATCCTGATGGCAAAGGTGAAAAATCTTTCCATCGATCAAAACATTATTGATACCGTTTACTTCACTATCACCGCCACCATCATACTCAGTTCGTTAAAGGTTTTTATTTATAAAATAAAGGTAAAAAAACGTCCTGGTTCTCAATAAATGCTTAAAAAAGGAGAAAAAAAATGCTTTTTACACCTTACGGGGCCGTAAGGGAAGTTACCGGGTCCATGCACTTGCTCACCTTGAACAGCGATCGGATATTATTGGATTGCGGGATGTTCCAGGGCAGGAGAAAAGAAAGCAATGCCAAAAACCGGGTAATGCCCATCGACCCCCGGATCGTTACCAATGTTATTCTTTCCCATGCCCACATCGATCACTGCGGAAGGATTCCCTTTTTAGCAAAAGACAATTTTCACGGCCGTGTCATTGCCACCCGCCCCACCGCGGATGCCTGCGACTATTTGTTAAGGGACAGCGGTTACATCCAGGAATCCGACGCCCAGTATCTCAACTATAAAACCGTTCGTTCCTTCCTGTACAAATCAAAACATTCGTCAAAAAAGAAAAAAATAACTCATCAAGAGATGAATGCAATAAAAAAAATATTGAAAAAAGGTGCCCATAAAATCAATACCGAAGTCATCGATGAATTGATCGACAGGTATCATTTGCAATCGATTGAACCGCTGTACACGACAGCCGATGCCCAGGAAGCTTTGAAATACTTTGAAGGCTATCCTTACAATCACCCGGTTACAATAGGTAAACACACCAGTTGTACCTTTTATGAAGCCGGGCATATCCTGGGGTCTGCCATCAGCTTGATCAAAATCTCTGACAGGAAAAAAATTTACCGGGTCATGTATACCGGTGACATTGGCAGGTTTAATAAGCCCATCCTCAAAGACCCTACCACGGTTTTCCCAAAAGAAGATCGCCGCATTGATCTGCTGATCATGGAAAGTACCTACGGCAACCGGGAACATGAACCCATAAAAGACCTGAAAAACAACCTGAAAAACGTAATCATTGAGACAGTAGAACGGGGAGGTTCCATCATCATTCCCTCTTTTGCCTTTGGAAGAACCCAGGAACTGATATACCGTTTGCATGAACTATACAATGAAAAACAAGTCCAATCGCTGCCGGTTTATATTGATAGTCCACTGGCAATCAATTTAACCAGGGTTTTCGGGGAACACCCGGAGGTTTACGACCAATTAACCCATGAAACGTTTTTGCAATCCGGCCGGAATCCCTTTATGTTTGACCAGATTCACTTTGTACAATCCGTGGAAGATTCCATGGCACTGTTAAAAAAATCCGAACAGAACATTGTTATTTCCGCTTCAGGGATGTGTGAAGCGGGTCGTATTCTCCATCACCTGCGTTATAAGATCCATAATCCCATGAACACCATACTTATTGTGGGCTACATGGCAGAGCATACGCTGGGGCGTCGTTTGTTGGAATTTGGCAAAAAATATGAAGAGTCTGGCCGGCAAGGTTCCGCACCACTGCTAAAATTCTTAAATAAAATGTACCCTTTGCAGGCTCGTGTCAAAGAACTGGGAGGATTCAGCGCTCACGGTGACAGGAATGAAATGCTGCGATTTTTGCAAGACTCCCGGTTAAAGATAAAAACCATTGCCCTGGTCCACGGTGAGGAAGAGCAAATATTCCCGTTTCGCGACCTTTTGCAAAATCACGGCTATAATGTGATTGTCCCCCGTGCCGGGGAGACGATAAAAATTTAAACACAAAAGACACAAAAAAATTAAATCATTCGTGTGAATTCGTGTAATTCGTGGGCCATTTTCATTATTCTCCAGGACAGGAGACAGGATATTAAGGCAATACTTTTCCTGTGTCCGCGTCAAGGGCAGCGATCCTGATATATTCTTTATATTTCTTTAGTTTCGGGTTTTTTCGTTTTGCTTCATCTCTCAAGCTGTCTATTTCTTTGGAGAAGAGATCACATCGATACGAATTGAAATAGGATGCGGGTAGTAATCGATGGTATTCCACCACATTATTTTCCCCGGACATAACCAGTGATATTTTTATAACTTCAGCCATAATTTTTTCCTCTGCTGCAGGGAAATTTTGCTTGATAAGCGTTATTAATACTATATTATATCAATACCTTAAACAACCGTCAAGAAAATAGATTACCTGTTCCAAGTTTTTTTCGCCCATCCCGTATTTTCCGTATTTTTCCAAGCTTCGTTACCTCCGCTGATGCGGCTTCAGTAGCAGGCTGCTGGCTAAGCTTTACCTGCGTGGGACTCGAACCCACTGAAATGCGCCAGCTTAGCCTGGCGCACAATTTACCTGATCCTATTCTCTTTTTTGGGTGATTACACTTGCCTTAACCTATTTTAATTTTACATTTTAATAGAGTTCATTTGGAACAGCCCCCGGAACGTTAAGAAGCTGTGCTGGATAAATTAAAGGAGAGTCCCAATCAATTTTTAGCAGTGAAGGATAATTTCCAGGTAATGCGGAATAAATTCCGGACTGTCCCGGATAAATTTCTAGCGGTCCTGTATAAATTTCTAACGGCCCCGGACAAATTTCTAGCGATCCTTGATAAATTTCCAGCGGTCCCGGATAAATTCCAGTGGGTGCGCAATAAATTTCAATTGATCCCGGAAGAATTCCAGGGGGTGAAAATTTTCGCCTGTCCCTCTTATTCCTGCCCCCTATCTTTGGAACCACGACGGATCAATTGTAAAAAAAATTCTGAAAAAATTGACACCACTCATTTTTAAACGTATAATGATATAAGAACATTAATAACGGTTGTGATACATGACACAAGAACCGAAAATAAAACTTTTACTCCGTGAGGTTGAACAAAAACTAAAAGCTGTTTTCCACGAAAAATTAGATAGAATCATCCTCTATGGTTCATATGCCAGGGGTGATTATAATGATGAATCCGACATCGATATTATCGCATTGATTCACGATGGAGACTTAAAAAAATATGACCCCCACATATTGAGAATTAATGTAGATTTGTCCATCCGCTATGATGTGAATTTATCCGTCATGATTGAAGATAAAGCTGATTTTGATTTAAATGCCGATGTCATTCCCCTGTTCAGGAATATTCACAGGGAAGGAATAGATTTATATGCAGCGTAATCTTAAGGATTTGTGTAAATATCGATTCGAACAAGCCCGGAAAGCCCTGGAATCCTCGAGGCATAATATCGACTTTGATCTGAAAACATCGCTAAATCGCTCATATTATGCCATTATGTATGCTGCAAAAGCTTTGTTGGCTTTGGATGGATTGGATGCCAGTTCACATAAAGGTATATTTGTTGTATTCAACAAGGAATATATTAAAACCGGGATTTTCGATAAAGAGTTTTTAGATATTTTAAAGCAAGCCTCAATGATCAGGGAAAAGTCCGATTACAAAGATTTTTATATTGTTTCGAAAGATGAAGCTAAACAGCAAATTGATAATGCTGAGAGGTATTTATCAAAAATATCCGGATATATCGAGTCGAAATTAGATATTCCTTTGGAAGATGATGAAAAGAACGGGGGCAGGTGATTCATTTTTTTATTCAGGCAAACTCCCCAATCACAAAGAAAAGATGTCTAAAAAATGAAGAAAGGGAACAGACAAAAAATAAACGAAACACACGAGAAAGGCAAAGGAAAGGGAGTTCGGTGCGATTGGATTTTAGAAAAACATTCCAACATTCCAACGCACCGTCACCCTTTTTCTTGAACCTGGCACCTTTTGTTGTTCGGGTTGCGGTCAGGTATTTTATTTTCAAGCCACATTAAACCACATTTAGTTTCAAATAAAGTACCTGTCCCCATCATGCATCATTTTTTCGAGAAAAAATCTTCAGCTACTTGACAAACAAAATTGATGTTGTACAATTGTCAGTGTATTGTGTATTGATTTATGGAGTTAATCATGGACGTTGTGATTGATACTTCCGCATTGATTGCGGTCATTCTTGGCGAGCCCGAAAAAGATAAAATTGTAGAGCTTACCACCGGCCATACACTCATCGGCCCTGGTTCGATTCCATGGGAGATGGGAAATGCCTTTTCAGCCATGTTTAAGAGAGGGACGCTGACACTTGACCAGGCACGCGTGGGATTGGCTATTTTTGAAAATATCCCCATTCGGTATATTCAACCGGATTTTCCTAATGCCATAAAAATTGCTCACCAGGTCAACATGTACGCATATGATGCCTATTTCCTGGATTGTGCCATAAGACTTAATGCCCCGTTATTGACGTTGGATGGGAAATTGATGACGGTGGCAAGGGATCAAAACGTCATAACATGGGAGGTTTAAAATGCAAGTTTTTACTTATTCCGAGGCGAGACAGAAATTTGCTAAAGTCCTTGAGCTAGCCGAATCTACAGGCAAGGTTCTTATTCGTCGGAAAGACGGACGAACGTTTTCATTGGTCCCAGAACAAATTCTTACCTCACCGTTGGACGTTCCCTCTATTGGAACTGATATTTCGACGCAAGAGATAGTTGCCATTATTCGCGAAGGCAGGGAGAGGGATAGAACCCGTC
>CP070627.1:6439759-6446416 GCA_020355945.1 Candidatus Aminicenantota bacterium
ATATATAAAATACCTGGGAAAAGGTGCGACATCCAGGGTATTCCTGGTGTACCAAAAACACTTGAAGCAGTTTCGCGCCTTAAAAATAATGGAATACGAATACATTCACCTAATCGTGGAGAGCGAAAGTGACACCGACAGCATCGTGGAATTAAACGAAAGAAGGAAACGCTTTATTAATGAAGCCAATGCATACATGAAGATTAAACACCCCAATGTTGCCGAAATCTACGATATTCGCCAGGTGGAAACCCAGAGAGGAAGAGAAATCATCGATATACCCTATATCATTATGGAGTATGTGGAAGGTGTGCCATTAAGCCATCTTTTGAAAAGTCAAAAACCTTTAAAAGTGGAAACAGCCGCAGCAATATCCGTGGATATTCTCGATGCACTCGATGCCATCCATCAAAAGGATATTATTCACCGGGATATCAAACCCTCCAATATTATGATTGAAAAGAGGACCGATAAAGCCACGATAATCGATTTCGGCCTGGCCAAAGATATCCTGGAGGGGACACACATGACCTCGGTTGGGATGATAATGGGGACTTTTATATATATGTCCCCGGAACAATTTGAAGACTGCAGCAAGGTCGGTCCGGGAACAGATATCTACTCCTTTGGGGTTATTTTGTATGAGATGTTAACCGGTAAGCCCCCTTATATGGGAAGCGCAAAAGAACTAATGCACAATCACATATACGGCGAAATCCCGGACATTAGAAAAGTTGATAATGACTTACCCGCGGTTATGGATACGCTAATAAGAAAAGCCATGGCCAAAAAAGAAAAGAAACGGGGAAACGTCCGATATTATAAGGAAATACTTACGGATTTTATTAAAAAACCGGGACCTGAAAGTTTTGAAACAGTTATAAGTAGTCCCCCGGTTTTTAAACCCAGGAATACTAAAAAGGTCGCTTATGCAGCAGTATTTATTTCTATCGTATTGATTTCTATTTTTCTTTATTTTTATCTCGCTCAAAAATCAGGTAGAATTGTCAATGACAGAGACGAAATTAGTACAGGGGGATTAGAACTACCGGATCCTGTTTACTATGGTTTATATAGAGATGAGCTTCGCAGATACTCCAAAAAACAAATATCAACGCTTCCTATGCCCTGGGTTGCTGCCTGTGCCAGGGAGGGCACCGTTATTTACCAGGATGCTTCCTTAACAGTCGATGGATTCCAGGCGGCTTATCTCCAGAGGTTTGAAGTGCTGGATAAAACCGGCGATAAATTAAAATTAAGAGAGTTGGATAAGCCATACCCGGGTACGGGTTGGGCTTCCATGATGAATTTGATTTATTTACCCCGCGCCCTTAGAGATGAACGAACATCTACATATCAAAAAGTGGTATTCACCAACATCCGGGAGCAGCCGGAACCCGGGGAACCCGGTGATATTACCTTTTATAAAAGCCCGGGGTCGCCTAACCGGGAAAATATCTATGAAAAGCGGTGGCCGGGAATCCTTCGCATCGCATATGTCTATGCCTGGGAAAATAACGATCATGAAGATTCCCAATGGGTTTTAATCGGTGACAGCCCGACGATAAAGTCTGCATCGAAGGATGAAAACGCTTTTATAAAAGTTGTTTACGGGTGGTGTGAAACCAGCGGGCTATTTTCCTGGAACTCCCGCATGGCACTGGTACCCAACCGGGAGAAAAATGCCCGGGCCTATATTTTCAGAACGGACCGGGCTCTTATAAATTTTTACGGCAAGGCAGGGGCAAACGCTGTTCCCGACGCTGCCGACCTGCTGACCCCTGATTCATATAAGATGTGGAAAGACAGTAACTGGCCCTTTTTCCGGGAGAGAAAATTTTATAATCGCGTACAGGATTATATTAAATTGGTCTGCCAGGATGCGAAGTTCGGGTATGCGGTGGAAAAAGATCCCGGGTTTAGTGCATTTAATCAATTTAAAGAAGTTTATCTTTTCAGGAGAAGTGAAATCGATAAGATCAATCAAGACCTGGAAACCACCCTGGAATTGTTGAAGTCCCGTAAAATAAATACCTTATGTAAAGAGCTTGTGGAATGGGTTTACCTCGAAGAGTACGCCCCCGGTAGGACCTTTAATGAATATGCGCAAATGAATGACGGTATTACTTACAAAGAACTGGCCATCCTGTTCGATAAAACCCAGGACCAGATCGATAAAATGGATCCCCGCCGGTTCGATGAAATCGAAGTAAAAGTTACAGCGGTAAGGGCAAGGCTGATGGATATAATAAATGATCAATCCGGCGAAAGATTCTTCGGCCCTTCGGATGATCCCTATATATGGCTTTATGAAGAAGAATTACCGTGAAAATATTTTCCGTAAATCTGTATTCCCCCGCCGTAGGCGTTTTATCAAAATAGCCCGAAGGGCGCCATCCCATTATTCCATTTTTCCAACATTCCATTATTCCAATTGCGGAGCGAAGCGGAGCTAAGTTCTCATAATTATATTTTCAATTCCATTTCGGAAATATTCATAGGCAGCAGATCAAAAATTTCCTCGGAAGTCTCCCCGGCCGCTAACAATGAATATTAAACATTAAACAACACATATGCTAAATTTTTATGTTGAATCAGGGCCGACCTAAATCCACCACCAGATTTTCTTTTTTTCCGTAAAAAGGCATAGGTAGGGGTGAACCTCGTGTTCGCCCGAAACTGGGTCCAAATTTTTTTGAAGGATTAAAACGGGCTGGGTAATGCTGGAAGTCATCCTGGGTTACATCATGCTGGGCGGCCTGATCAGCATACTTGCCAACAAACTGGCCCGGAGGAGTTGAAGCAAGGGTGCGTCAAAGTCTTAAAAAACCTGATGCACCCTTGAGAATCCGAAATTCGAAGCACGAAATCGCGAAACTTGAAATTCGAAACAAATTCAAATGAGCAAAATCCGAATGACCAAAACAAAAACTGCAACAGCAAATAGTTTGGACCTTTTGTTTTGAATTTTGATATTTTGTCAAGGGCTAGCCACACCGTCTTACGAAGGTAGATATTTTCGTCAGAAGAAGTAGTCCCTAATATTCAAAAAAAGGGGATGGTGAATGCAAATAAAAATTTTCGCCTGTCCACTTTCCTTCCCTTTCCTTACTGGCAGCATTGCAAAAAATGGATACTTTCTTGACTTTTGTGTGTCCATTTTTTATAATGATAGAGGCGAATATCGAATGCCTTAAAACTTGTATTTGGAGGAATGTTGTGCCGACAATTAGAACCTTTAAAATAAATAAAAATTGATGGAGTTATAACTATGTATCCTGGAGTAAAAGAGGTTAAGCCCGTGGATGGGTATAAATTGCTTTTAATGTTTGAAAATGATGAAGAAAGAATATTTGACATGAATCCCTTTTTAAACAAAGGAATATTTAGGGATTTAAAGGATGTTGAAATGTTCAATACGGTTCATGTCAGTTTTGATACGGTTGAATGGGGGAATGGAGCGGATTTATGCCCGGAACTTTTGTATAAAGACAGCCATTCGGTTTAGAAGCACACGTAAAATTTTAGCCTGTCCACTTTCCCCGTTACAATATTTTCGTTGAAAACGACAAATTTTGCTTTCCTGGATAGCTTCCTGGACTGGCTGTGAGCAGCGTGTTCCGTTTTATTGATTGACATCTCCCTTGTACATCAATTCATGACCGCAAAAGATCAATGCCAATTTGACCAGGGTGGTTTTCCCGATATTCTTTTTATATTTTTCACCGGTAATCAAATCCCTTAAACTCATATTGTCACGCATCCGACTCGTGATAAATTCAACCAGCGGTTCCCATTTCCCATCATAGGCCATGTCAGTCATCAAATCCGAATATTTGGACAGGTCCAGGTCAAAAATGTCGGTTTCACGATACGCTTCCATTATATAACCATAATATAAGTGTTTTACGGTTTCATTGGGAATCTTTAAACGGATTTTGTCCTTTTCGAATATTTTGAAAAGAGATCATTTTTAGAGATATCTGAGAACTTAGTGATTTGAGGTAAGTCAACAAACCCCGAAAGGTGGAAATGAATCGAGAACTTACTTTATCTTTTAGAATTTTGTGCCGGAGGGAGCATTTTGTAGCTCTTCGTCCGGTCACTCTTCTAGAAAGCCGTACGCGTATCACGAATGGGTGGGAATGTAAGAGCTTAGAAAACTATACACCCACCCATCCGCATTCTTTAAGTGTTTTATCTATCTCTTAAAAAGTACTATGCTCTGTGCCTCCGGCGGCCATAACCCTTTTTGAAAAAAGGGTTCTGGACTCCCAAAAACTTCTCACTAATGGGGGCTTTGTTTATCTTTTTCTTAGTGTTCCTTCGCGGCTAAAATTATAATTCCTGTAGTTCAATATTCCTTCTTGACAATTCCATACCTTTTCTTATAAAATATAAAATGATAATCATGTGGAATAAATACCATAAAGACGCGAATTGGCGTAGATTCAACAGTTATGCCGTGAAAAAGGAGGAATAATAATGGATTTAGGTTTAGAAGGTAAGAATGCAATTGTAACCGGAGGCAGCCTGGGTATTGGTACTGCTGTTGCCCTTGGCCTGGCCAAAGAAGGCTGTAATGTAGCGATCAACTACCGCCGCCACGACGCCGAAGCTAAAGAAGTGGCCCGCAAAATCGAGGAAATGGGCCGCAAAGGCCTGGCAATTAAAGCAGATGTGTCCAGCTACGATGACGCCCAAAACATGGTAAAAAAAGTTGTTGAAGAATTCGGCCGCCTGGATATCATGGTGTGTAACGCCGGCATCAATTGGGACGGTGTGATCTGGAAAATGACCGAAAAACAATGGGACACAGTGATCAACGTCAACCTCAAAGGCTATTTCAACTATAACAAAGCCGCGGCCATGGTTTTTAAAGACCAACGAGGCGGTAAGATCGTTAACATCTCTTCCATCAATGGCCTGAGAGGCAAATTTGCCCAGACCAACTACTCCGCTTCTAAAGGAGGAGAAATAGCCATGAGCAAAGCCCTGGCTAAGGAACTGGGAAAGTTTAATGTGAATGTTAATGTTGTCGCCCCTGGCATGGTGATGACTGAAATGGCACTGAATATTCCCCCGGAGTTCCTTAACAAAGCAGTAGATGAAACGGTTTTAGGCAGGATCGCCTCTTCTGAAGATTGTGCCAATGTGGTGGTTTTTTTATGTTCGGACAAGGCCCGTCACATCACCGGGGAAGTGATCAAGATTGACGGCGGTCAATACATTTAGGAATAGGAGGCTGTTAACAATGACACGAGTTGGAATTATAGGAATCGGACACGGTGTTTTTGGCCGTCGCAGCGACGCTACAGTCCAGGAACTGGCATTTGAAGCTTTTAGAGCTGCAATGGAGGATGCCGGGATAGACCGGGATGCCCTGGATGCATCAGTAATCGGTTCTGTTCCCGAATACCACAAACAGCGTTCACTTCCCGGGGTAGTCCAGGAGTACTTAGGGCTTAACCCCAAACCCACATGGCTGACAGAGGTTGCCTGTGCATCCGGGAGCGCAGCTATTCGTACCGCCTGGATGTCTATAAAAGCCGGGGTTCACAATATTGTGGCCGTCATCGGCTGCCAAAAAATGACCGAACTGACTACAGCGGAAATCCTGGCCCTTATGGGCAGGGTAGGTGAGGTGCAGTGGGAGTCTGTGTTTGGGACTACTTTTCCCGCTTATTATGCCATGTTTGCCCAGCGGCACATGCATGAATTCGGTACCACCCGCGAACAACTGCTGGAAGTAGCAGTAAAGAATCATTATTACGGTGCCAGGAACCCTTGTGCTCTTTTCCAGAAAGAAATCACCATGGAAAAAGCCCTGGCATCCGACGAAGTGGCAACACCTTTCCAGGTGTATGACTGCTGCGCTAATGCAGATGGGGCCGCGTGTGTGATACTGGCCAATGAAGAAAAAGCAAAAGAAATTTCAAAAAAGATAGTATGGCTGGATGGTATGGGATGTGCAACTGCCAGTATGTCGGTGTTGAGACGGCCCAACCTGGTGGGTTTACCCAGCGCGGGAGAGGCCAGCGCTCAAGCTTACAAAATGGCAGGTGTGGGACCAAAAGACATCAAAGTGGCACAGGTCCATGACTGCTTCACTATTGCCGAAATTATGGCCTATGAAGACCTGGGGTTCTGTAAAAAAGGCGAAGGTGGAAAACTCATTGCTGAGCGTCAAACCTACGTTGAAGGAAAAATACCTGTAAATGTGGATGGCGGTTTGAAAGCCAAAGGCCATCCTATTGGGGCCACAGGTGTGTCTCAGACCTATGAAATAGCTAAACAACTGCGGGGCGAAGCCGGGGAACGACAGGTCCCTAATGCTGATATCGGACTCACCCATAACGTGGGAGGGATCGGTCAATACTGCTTTGTCCAGATTCTGAGGAGGGATTAAAACATGTTTGAATGGTTTGGAAAAGTCAACTTTGCACCTTACACGAAAGTAACTGATTTTGCTCAATATTTAAAAGACGGTCGCCTGATGGGATCGAAGTGTAAAAAATGCGGAGCCACATCTTTCCCTCCCCGGGCTGACTGCGAAGCATGTATGAGCGGCGATTTTGAGTTTTTCGAGATGAGTGGAAAAGCTAAGCTGCACACTTTCACAAAAATCGTGGCGGCTCCAACCGGTTTTGAGGATGT
>CP070627.1:6446516-6451677 GCA_020355945.1 Candidatus Aminicenantota bacterium
AGGTACCGGTTACCGTGGCTCCTTCTACCGGGTTATTGTTTTCATCGACGATGGTTACCACAGCTTTACAGGTATTGTTTGGACCCGCAGCTTTCAGGCTCAAAACGATAGAGTCTACGTGCATTTTGGTGCCACCGGGGCCGCCGTTAGGGTCCAGGAAGGGTTCAACGTCAGGAAAGTAGAAAGCAAACGCACCGTCAACGGTTCGATTTTCTACGGCATCGCAGACTTCCAGGGTATATCCACAGGCGCCATAGAGCTGACCCACGATCTGGCCGTCCATCGTCATCACCGGGGAACCACTGCTCCCGCCTTCCGTGGCACCCACCACATCCTGGCTGTAGATAAACTCCCCTACCGGCAAGCTGCTGCATTCAACATAATCGGAATCCACCACATGCTCGGAATAAGCCTGGGGCATACCCGAAGGATAACTGATCCGGAACAAATGAGTGCCGTCGGCAAAAGCCACCGGCGCAGTAGTCCAACCCAGGAAAACACTTCCTGCCGGCGGATTTTCAGCCAACTGCAGCAAGGTATGGTCGCCGTCGGTGCTGGTGTCCATTATAGTAGAACCCAGGGTGCGGGGAAAGTTTTCAATATCCTCACAAACACCATGGCAGGTAGCGGTCGCGTACTGGAAGTAACATTCAAGATTTTCCGCATACCTGGCTTTGCTGATACAGTGATTGGCAGTCAGGAAATAGGGAATCTGGGTTTCGGTATCCGTATCGGCAATGAGTCCGCCGGAACACATATAAATCCAGACGCCGGAAACCCACTGCATGGCCGCGGCCGCTTTTTTGGCATCGCCAATGGCACCGCCGGAAAAACAAGTGGCATCTTCCACACAAGGTTCGTTATCCGGGCAGTGTTCCGCCGCACTGCTGAGACCTTCGACTTCGGGTCCTCTTTTGGGCATGTAAAAGGGAATCAAGAATTTCTCGGAAAGATAGCCCGCCCCTTCAATGTTAAAAGAAATAGACCGGAGTTCCGTTTCGGAAACCGGACCAAAATGACGAACCTGCACATAAACCACCGGGCCGGTAATGGTATGAGACCAGAAATCACCCGAATTGGTATGTCCATTGTACATATACGGCCCAAAGGCATCCCCGTTCAAACCGTAAATATAAATAGCGGTATTGTCGGGAAGGAAGAAATTGGTAAAGTGCAGCCGAAGAGCAGTGGCCCCGGGGGACTCGACCGTGCCGGTCCAAACAAATCCACCGTCGGCGGTACGGGTCAATGAATCCAACGAGGGGAAAGAAATTTTTTCGCCCACCGGCTTAACCAGACCAACCAGCAGCTTCTGGCTCCGCGCACAGGTCTCGCATTCGTAATTATCCAGCTCCGCCAACTCTTCAGCAGTCACATTAACCGTGATGAAGGAACCGGGAGCTGCTTCCGACCTCAGCCAGTTAAACACATCGTCCATTACCCTGTTATACTCGACCTGATCAAAGGTCCCGGGGGATCTTTCCATGAACGCTTGACGGTACTCAGGGATCTGCCCTCTCTTTAAAAATTGATCCCCTGCAAAAGCAAATACAAGGGATAATGCAACAAAAACCGCGAAAAACATTGAAAATTTTTTCACTTTGACCTCCTATTGATTTTTTATTTTTTTTTAGTGCGTTATTGACTGCCTATTGTTAAATATTGATTGATAACCCGTGAGGCCAACCGTCTGTTGATCTTTGAATATTGAAATTATTGATAAAAAAAGGAAAAATTTAAATTGACAAGACAAGATGTTGATTATATCACACTTTTGGTTTTTGTCAATTGGGCAAAAGTCCTATTTTTGGTATTAAAAAAAATTTTTTTTTTCCTACAACTAAGGTTGTAAAAGCAAAAAAAGTTGTATATTTACAGGAATTATGGCATCCGGCCGGTAAAATTTGGAAGCCTAAATTCACTAA
Organism: Candidatus Aminicenantota bacterium; assembly: GCA_020355945.1. The sequence goes on from CP070627.1 coordinate 6,448,442, forward strand.
AAAAAATAAAGATTACCCCTACCGGTGCAAGAAAAAAAATCTCGCACCCTGGTAGGGGCAACCTTTACAAGGGTTAAATTTTAAATAAATTTAAGTCAAAATGTGTCGTAGTGTCGTAGAGCTTAGTAGGTGTCACAGGTTTCTACGTTAGCGGCGGGATCGTAGGTTAAGGAAGCGTGAGTTACACTGTCTACACAGAAAGTGAAGGTACTGACTGCTCCTTTTCCTATTACAACTACACTAAGCGTCACCTCGCCGCTGGCATCAGTGACCCCGCTTTCGGTCCCCGAGGCGTCACCGGAGAAGGTACCGGTTACCGTGGCTCCTTCTACCGGGTTATTGTTTTCATCGACGATGGTTACGACAGCTTTACAGGTATTGTTTGGTCCTGCAGCTTTCAGGCTTAAAACGATAGAGTCTACATGCATTTGGGTACCGGGGCCGCCGTTAGGATCCAACCACTGTTTAACGTTATCGAAGTAGTAAGCAAAAGCACCGTCAACGGTTCGATTTTCTTCGAAATCGCAGACTTCCAGGGTGTATCCACAGGCGCCATAGAGCTGACCCACGATCTGGCCGGTCATATTCATCACCGGGGAACCACTGCTCCCGCCTTCCGTGGCACCAACCACATCCTGGCTGTAGATAAACTGCCCTATCGGCAAGCCGCCGCATTCAACATACTGGGAATCCACAACATGCTCGGAATAAGCCTGGGGCATACCGGATGGATGGCTGATGCGGAACAACTCAGTGCCATCAGCAAAAGCCAACGGCGTCGAATTCCAACCCAAGAAAACACTGCCTGACGGCGGATTTTCCCACAACTGCAGCAAGGAATAGTCGCCGTCGCGGCCGGTTTTGACTATATCAGAGCCCAGGGTGCGGGGACAAACACCTACCGGATCATAACAAGCACCATGGCAGGAAGCGGTCCAGTACTGGAAGTAGGCCTCAAGATTTGACGCATTCCTGGCTTTGCTGATACAGTGATTGGCAGTAAGGAAATAGGGAATCTGGCTGCTGGTATCCGTATCGGCAATGAGACCACCGGAACACATATAAATCCAGGCACCGGCAACCCATTGGATGTAGGCGGCTGCATGTTTGGCATCGCCAATAGCTCCACCGGAAAAACAAGAGGCATCTTCCACACAATCTTCGTTATCCGGGCAGTGTGTTAATGGACTGCTAACTTCTTCGGGAGTCCTGTTTAAATGTTGGAGAAAGGGTATACGGAATTTCTCACTGAGATAGCCAATGCCTGCAATGTTAAAAGAGATGGATTTGAGGTCGATGTCAGAAGGCGAACCAAAATGACGCAATTGCACGTAAGCAACCGAACCGGTAACCGTATTGGTCCAGAAATCACCATCAAAACCAGGCCCACTGCCAATATACGGTCCAAAGGCTTCTCCCTCCAGGTTGTAAATATAAAGAGCAGCATTGTTGGGAAGAGAGAAATTGGTAAAATGTACACGAAGAGCAGTCGCTTTCGGAGACACTATTGCCGCTGTCCACACAAATCCACCATCCGGGGTACTGGCCAATAAATCCGATAGACTGAAGGATACAGGGACTCCCAATGGCTTAACCAAACCCACCCGCAGCTTCCGGGCCACGCCGCAGGTCTCGCATTCATAACTCTCAATGCCAGCCAGGTCTTCTGCCGTCACCTGAACCGTGATAATAGACCGGGGAGACAATGGAGCCGCTTCTGCCATGAGCCAATCAAAGGTCTCCTGCTGCGCTCTTGAATATTCCGCTGGATCGAACTTACCCGGCGACCTTTCCATGAGAGTTTCACGGTACTGGCTCTTAATCGGCAAAATATCCCCTGCAAAAGCAAACACAAGGGACAATGAAAGAAAAACCGCGAAAAACATTGATAATTTTTTCACTTTTACCTCCTATTGGTTTTTTATTTCTTGTCGTGCGTTACTGACTGCGTGTTGTTAAATGTTGATTGATAACCACTCCGTCAAACCGTTTGCTGATTCCTGGATATTGAAAATTATTGACAAGGGAAGAGGGAAGTATGGAGTATGGAACAAAAACAAATAGGTCCTGATTTTATCACATTTTTTTATGGATGTCAATTGGACTAAAGTCCTATTTTTGGTATTAAATTTATTTTTTTAATCGTACAACTAAAGTTGTATAATCAAAAAAAGTTGTACATTTATAGGAATTATGGCAGCCAGCCGGTAAAATTTGGGAGTTTTCCCACTTGATTTATTTTTTCTAATCTGGTATTGTTAAGTCTTGTAATTTTTAAACTAAAAAAATTTCGGAGGTCATTCATGGACTTAAAAGAAATCTTTCAAGAGGGGATGAAGGAGTTAAAAAGACGCTCTGCATTATTCCGGGAGAAACGATATCTCCGTCAAAAAGAAAAACTCTACGCCCAACAGTTAACCGCATTGGGTAAAAAAGCCTGGGAATCCCAAATCGATCTTACTGCCTACGGGAATATAGAGGGATTACTCTCCACCACCCAGACGCAGCAGGAAGAACTAAAGAACCAACTGGAAAAATTGGAAAAGCAAAAACAAAACACCGAAGAAAAAAGGAAACAAGAGAATGATTCCTTTGAATCCCGGCGAAAACAAGTAGAAGAAAAGAAAAAAGAAGTAGATTTCCGCCTGGATAAAGAAAAAAAGGTCTTAAAAGATGCCCAAAGAGAGTCCGGTAACGCCACCAATCGGCTGCATCATATCGCCAAAGAGGAAGAACAGTTGAAAAGAAAAGCAGCAGATGAAGATACCTCTAATATAGAAAAAACAGAAATCCAGAGAAAACTGGATGCCTTTGTCTTAGAAAAAGAAGAACTTTATAAAAAAATCAAGGAAGCTGAAGAAACCACAAAAGCCGCCAATGAAAAGATAACACCCATTGAAGAAGAGTCCGATAAATTAGAAAAAGAAATCGATGATATTCGAGCGCAACAAAAAGAGGTCATCGGGGAGTTGGATCAGTCGCTTTCGGAAACCAGGGGGAAAATCAATGAGTGCAATAATAAACTGAGAGAATTGAATAAAGAGCAAGACGGATATTTCGAACAGTTAGGGGAAAAGTTGGCTGGCGCCGGTGCAGCGGATGAAGCAATATGTACGGAATTATCAAATGTTAGGGCTGTAGAAAAGGAAATGGCAACCATTAAGGGTAAGATTGAAAAGCTGGACCAGGCGGAAACCCCGGACTCCCGCAGCGCCTTTTGGAGAATGATAGCCATA
>CP070627.1:6451777-6456040 GCA_020355945.1 Candidatus Aminicenantota bacterium
ATCCACCCGCACCGAGTATTCCAGGTTAAGGGGATTCAGTCCCGGCCTCCCTTTCATATGGGGGTGTGACAAAGAGGCCCGGACATGTTTCTCCGGTATCCAGGAAGAGCAGCTTACCAGTGAGACAATGCCCCCGGCGGTTTCGACATAACCGGGTTTAGAAGCATGGTCCAGGTCTTTGCCAGCCCCGGCATAACCAATGCCTACCCGCCGGAGATTCTTAATGGTTGAAAATAAACCGTCATAGTCAAAATCCATGATGTGGTTGTTAGCTAAAGACACCAGGTCGATTCCCATCCATTTAAGTTCGTCTGCTCCCCAGGGTAGGCAAAAAAGGTTGTCGTCAATTTCCTTATAGGCAGGGAATCCTTCTCCGGCATCGAAAAAGGTGGTTTCGCAATTCCCATAGGTGCAGTCTGCCTGGCGCAGTAATTCCACTAACTTGAGGAACCCGGGGTCTTCCAGTACCGATACTTTCCGGGAAATAATACAATCTCCTACCGCGGCGATGGTTATCTCCTGTTTGACAGCCAGGAGTCCCGTCGGATTGAGTGCTGCCAAAAACAAAAATAAAGAAAAAATTTTGTTTAGATATTTTCCAGGTTTTAAATTTCTCATTATTTACCTCCGTGATTCATAACACCACTCGCCCTACACCGTCCCGGAAAACAATGGTGGTGTGATAGGGAATGGAGAGTTTCTTAAATTCTTCCATGATGGCCGCGGCTTCTTTTCCCGCAGCCAAACAAGGTGTGCCGCGCCGGTGCAGGGGAACATTCTTTTCCAGGGTAATGGGATAAAGCTCGATCTTTTTTAAATTGTTTTCACTGTTAAAGGTGATGATAGGAATGATACTTTGCCAGATTTTTTCACTTTTAAGAAATTTATCGAATTTGCCGGCGTAGAGCATAGGGTCCGGGGAATAAGCGGGTAAATTGGCCTCCCGGTAGGCTTCCGGGGAGATCAGTTTTATTTCATGGAATAAAAAATTCCCCAGGCTGTGAAAGATGGGTTTTCCTTTGTATATTTCCAGTCCCCACAGCACATGGGGTCCTGTACCGATAAACATGTCTGCCCCGGCCTCGATGCATTTCCTGGCAAAATCTTCCTGGAATTTTGTCGGTCTCCTGTTTTTGTCGGTGCCCCGGTGTTCATGGATCGTGGCAATGACAATGCGGGAGTTGTTTTTGGCTATTTTTATTGCTGCGTAGACCCGGTCCAGGTCTTTTTCTTTAGGGATAAGCACGATTCCTGTTTCATCGCCTTTGCTGAACCTTAATTCCGGGCCGTAATCCACGGTTTCGATATCTTCAACGCCTGTCTTTTCCACCGGGATACCCGCGGCAGCTAAGACATCTTGTTTGAGATCATTTAGCCTGGCAAAGAGAGCCTCAGTCACCCGGATTGAAAAGTCCACGCCAATGGCATTCAGCCCAGGCCGGCCCTTCATATAGGGGTGGACCACAGAGGCGCGGGAATTGATCTCGAATACAGAGGAAGAACAACTGACCAGGGAAACAACGCCGGCAGCCGTCTCAACATACCCGGGGCTGGCTGCATGGTCCAGGTCTTTCCCGGCCCCGGCATACCCAATACCCGCCTGCTGGAGATTTTCCATGGTTGAGTATAAACCATTATAGGCAAAATCCATGATGTGGTCATTGGCCAGGGAGACCAGGTCGATGCCCAGCCATTTGAACTGGTCTGCTCCCCAGGGTGGGCAGAAGTGGTTAGGGGAAAAATAATTTTTCCAGGCTGGGAATCCTCCGCCGGGATTATAAAAGGTGGTCTCGCAATTTCCATAGGTGCAGTCTGCCCGGCGCAGCAATTCCACCAGTTTGAGGAACCCCGGGTCGTTTTGTACCGATATCTTCCGGGAGATGACGCAATCTCCCAGGGCGGCAAATGTTATCTCTTTTTCGCTGGCAAAGAGGCCCTGGGGATTGAACGCTGTCAGCCCGACAAAAATGAGTACAAATACAAATCGAGGGAAGGATAAAATTTTGTTTAAAAACGTTCCAGTTTTCATATTATTTACCTCCACTAAAGTGTTACGAAATATATGCTTATTTGTTGCCATTTTTTTTAATAAAATTGTTTATTTATTTGCCTACTCCTATGAAAATATCTAAAAAATTAGCCACGGATAAACACGGACGAACACGGACAAAAACGAAATTGGGAAAAATACTCGAACACTTATTTGCCTGTCCCCTCTTTTTCTTCTGGACCCAAATTTTGCCAAACAATTTTTTATTTTGGCATTTTAATAATCTATTATAAAAAATGATCCCCCCCTGGTTGCCGGAGGCAAAATTATTTTTTACTTTTTTCCAGTTTTTCCAGGATAGTTTCCAATTCGGAGAAATCCAGTCCCAGGCTGATGGCTTTGCGGTAATAATTTATTGCTTCTTTTGCCTGGCCTGCCTTCAGGCAGTAATCCCCAAAATCCTTATGGAGCTCGACATTGGCAGGATAAAGCTCAAGCGCTGTGGATGCCAGGGCAAGAAGCGCTTTTGATTTTGCCCTGTCTCCAAGAAGCTCACCTAACTCCCGAAACCAATCAGGCTTTAAGCTACTGTGGTCGGGGTTGATTGCAAAGGCTTTTTTAAAAAGATTTCGCGCCGTGTCAATGTTACCCTGCCAAAGATGGGCAAATGCTAAATGACTGAGAACCTCGGGGGAATCCGGGTAAAAAGTATTGCTTAATGTTAAAATTTCAAAGGCCCTGGCAAGTTCACCCCGAACCAGATGCGTGTGCCCTATATCTGCCATTTCTCTATCGAAATTGGGGTAAACATGAGCGTTGGAAAACGTTTTCTTCAACCGGGTTTCCATCTCTTTGTAGTCTAATTGCGGTAAAATCACCAGGTTACGAATATAGGAGGTATAGGTTTTTTCCCAATCTCGCTGCCATTGAGAGAAGAGTTTATTAAATTTCCCGGAGAAGGTAAAGGCTTTCTTATATGCCGGCCAATCCCGGCTTATGTTTATAAAGTCATTAAAAAACGCAAACAGACCTTGATTTTGATATTTTTTCAGCGCTTCCTCTCCATATGTTTCTATTAATTGGACAGCCATAAAGGAACCGATTTTCGTAAAGGCCTGTTTTGAAGTCAGGTGAATACCGGAATCGATTTTCTTTTTGGTCTCTTTGAAATTTCGCTTCAAACCATTGATGTCCATGTATTTATTAAAAAAAGCAAAGGCCTCTTTTAATTGGTTTTCATCCTCGGTGAGGGGTGCGTTTTTCCAATCATAATAACCTAAACCATAAGAAAAAATATTGCTGCATGCAGATAACATCGTTCTCATTTCTCGAGTGGATGCATAAGGTCTGCTGTCGATATCTTCGTTCAAAACCAATTCGGTTAATCGCCTGATATAGGGATTAAGATCCAGCCCTTCCAGGTTTGAGGCAATGACAGCGGCAAATTTTATTGTAGGTAGGATGCGAATGTAGGTCCTGGTTTCGGGTTGGGAACCACTGTGGGCCGCTTGAAAATGACCGTGCCAGGGATCTATACGCCATCCCATACCGTATTCGGTTAACCGACCTTCGCGGGTAGCCATGGATGTAAACATCATCTCCGCGGTTTCTTTTTTTAAAAGCTTACCCTCTATCACTCCCCTGGCATATTTCAACATATCCACTGCTGTTGAACGTGTACCACCACCGGCAAAACGACTGGAAATATCCACATACTCCGAATTCTTGATTTGATTGTTAATGATACGATACCCCCTGACCCGGTTAGGAATCAATTCCACCGGGTCATCTAACCGGGAATTTTCCATTCCCAAAGGAGTAAAAATATTCTCCTTGATATAATCACCATACGACTGCCCCGATGCCCCCTCAATCACCGCACCTAATAGATTAAATCCATAAGAAGAATAGTTATATTTGGTGCCAGGTTCCGCCACCAGGCCAAAATCACTGAAAATTGCCAACGCCTCTTTGGTATTTTTATGTACTTTAATATGCCCTTCTTTGTCATAATCTCTATAATGGCTGATTCCCCCAAGATGCCCCAATAACAGCCGCACAGTTACCGGCCACTTTTTCCCGGGAAAATAAGGAACATAAGTCTGAACCTCAGCATCCAGATCAATTTTTCCTTTTTCTACCAATTGAAGAATCCCAATAGCAGTAAAGGTCTTGGTAATCGAAGCCAGTCGATAAGCACTTTCGGCTTTGGCGAGAGTTTTATTCTCCAGGTCCGCATACCCAAACCCCTTGACCCAAATGAAATCATCCTT
>CP070627.1:6456140-6460545 GCA_020355945.1 Candidatus Aminicenantota bacterium
GGAGACGCCGGTGAACGGCGCCGCAGTGACAGGCAATATCTCGATCACCGGATGGGTACTGGATGATATCGAGGTCACCGGTGTTAAAATTTACCAGCGCCAGAAGGGCAAAAAAGGCAGCAAACTTGAGAAAATCGGTGATGCGATCCTGGTGGACGGTGCCCGGCCAGATATGGAAGAAACTTACCCGGATTACCCATTAAATTACCAGGCCGGGTGGGGTTATTTGCTGATGACCAATCTCCTGCCCAACCAGGGCAACGGCACCTTTACGTTGGTTGCCAAAGCCACGGATAAGGAAGGGAATACCGTCACATTAGGCAAAAAGACCATTAAGGTCGACAATGCCAATGCGGTAAAACCCTTTGGCACCATTGATACACCTGGACCAGGAGGAATCGTTGAAGGTTCAAATTTCGTGAATTTTGGCTGGGCATTGACACCGCAGCCCAATACGATTCCCTTCGACGGTTCTACCATAATTGTCTGGGTGGATGGCGTACCCCTGGGTCACCCGGTCTACAACCAGTACCGTAAAGATGTCGCCACCCAGTTCCCGGGGTACAATAACAGCAGCGGTGCAGGAGGTTATTTCTACCTGGACACCACCGCCTATACCAATGGCGTTCACACCATTGCCTGGTCGGTGAAAGACGATGCCGGAAACACGGCCGGTATTGGCAGCAGGTACTTCACTATCCACAACAGCGACAGTACCCAAACCAGCGGCACTTCCAGTCGAGTAAATTCACAGGCCGCCTATACCCCAAACCTCCATGATGACTTCATTGAAGACCTGCAGGATGAAATCGATATACCGGAACTTAAGGTTAAAGAACTTCAGCATGTGGAATTCCAGGTAAGTAACCATTTCTCCGGTATCCGGGGTTATCTGTCGGTGGACGGCAAATTCAGACCTTTACCCATCGGATCTACCCTGGATCGTGGAACCGGGAGATTTTATTGGGATCCGGGTGCGGGTTTTGTCGGCCCCTACAAGCTGGTGTTTGTCATAGCAACCCCTGAAGGCGATGTTGATCAAAAGACCATAGAGATCTTCATCGAACCGAAATTTAATAAAATAAATTAAACAGGCGTGTAAAAGGGGGCTGCATCAGCAGTCTGCAGTCCGCAGCCCCCTTTTGCAGCCAGTGTATATTTGAACTTATGTTTGTTTTAACTAAAACTTATAAATTCTACTTATAGGAGGTATACGATGCGTAAAGCAACAAGATATTTATTTACCACTTTTATCATGACATTGGTTATATGTTTCCTGGGAATTGCCAATGGATTTGCCCAGGCGGCAGAAGAGCCGGATATGAAGCCGGTGGCCGAGGTAATGGTGAGTGCTTCGGGGATTAACTGGATCCCCAACGTCAATTACACGAAATTGATATTGAACATATCCAGTCCCGATGGTACGATTTTCAGTAAGACCTTTGACAGTGGAACCGCGCCTTATGTTAACCTGGCGGATTTAATGGAAACTCAGTACATCGACGGTTCTTATACCTATGAACTGCGCGCCGTCTCTTTTGCCGGTAATAAAGTTCGCCAGGATGATGGTGTCCCGGTTCTCTCCAGGGAGACCGGGGCTCAAGAGGCACTGACCCAGACCGGTTACTTTACGGTCCAGGGAGGCATGATTGTGACTCCCGGTGCCACCGAACCGGGAAATGTCATCAGTACTACCCAGGATGGACTCAGCGGCACAAAAGACCAGCTAATTTTAGATGACCTGATCGTGGATGGCAGTATTTGTGTTGGATTTGATTGTATCAATGGAGAGAGCTTCGGTTTTGACACCCTGCGCTTAAAGGAAAACAACCTGCGCATCAGATTCTATGATACCAGCAACTCTGCATCGTTTCCCAGCAACGACTGGCAGATCACCGCAAACGACAGCTCCAATGGCGGTGCCAATAAGTTTTCCATTGATGATATCGATTCCGGGAGAACGACCTTTACCATTGAAGCCGGGACCCGGGCCAATGCCCTTTATGTGGATGATTCCGGAAGGGTGGGACTGGGTACGTCAACACCGGCTGAAGACCTGCACATCTGGTATGGAGACACCCCCACCATCCGGCTGCACCAGTCCGGCAGCGGATGGGCACCCCAGACATGGGACATAGCCGGAAATGAAGCCAACTTTTTTATCCGGGACGTCACCAACGGCTCCAAGCTGCCCTTCAGGATCAAGCCCGGTGCACCCACCAGCAGTATCTACATCGCTGCCGACGGAGACATCGGAATGGGGACAGATTCCCCCACACATGCGCTTCACGTAAAAAGAACCGGCAATGTGGCAGTTAAGCTTGAACGCGATGGTTACGTACAAAACTTCATGAATGCAACTGCAAGCTATGGTAATTTTGGAACTATTAACGACTTTCCTGTCCAGGTCATGGTAAACAGTGACTGGAGAATAAGATTCAACGAAATCTCGAACTCGAAAGTCCTGGAGGTGAATTCAGGAGGCACCACTTTTGCCTATTCCGATGGCTCGGATTGGTACCCGGCATCCAGCAGAGAAGCAAAGGAAAATATCGATAGCCTCTCTCATGATAAAGCCCTGCGGGCCTTAAATGGACTCAACCCGGTCACCTACAATTACAAGACAAATAAAGAAGAAGAGCGTGTGGGGTTCATTGCCGAAGATGTTCCCGAACTGGTGGCGATAAACGGCAGGAAACATCTAAATGCCATGGACATCGTGGCGGTTTTAACCAAAGTAGTCAAAGAACAGCAAAAAACCATATCCGAACTTAATGACAGGATTGCTGTGCTTGAGACAAAGAATCAAACGAAATCGCAATAAAAAAAGAAAACAAATATAACCCGGGTTAAGGTTAAGACTGAGTCTTAACCTTAGCCGGGTATTTTCCTTTATCCTCCCTGGAAAGGCAGTTTTCTATTCCTTAATGCTAGTGGCTCATATCTATTGCAATTGTGAGTTATTTGAGTTAAAATGTAAGTGCTTAAAATTTAAAAGGAGGTAATTTTTCAAAAAATTTTCAATGTCTGCATTAATCCTCATTTCGTGCTTTCTTATATTAATAACAGTCAGTGGGTTGATGGTTTTTATAACCAGGAACCGCGGGTGGTTCCTTATAGGGAAGAGGTAATGAATAAGATTCGACGGTGCGGTGTTTTGCTGCTGGTTATACTGGCAGTTCAATGGCATGCCTGTAAAAGACGGCCGCAGCCTCAACCATTGCCCAACATCATATATTTACTTGCCGATGACATGGGATATGGCGACCTGGCTTGTCAGAATCCGGGTTCGAAGATCCCGACTCCCAATCTTGATCGACTTGCCGAGGCAGGAATCCGCTTTACCGACGCGCATGCTCCGGCGGCGGTTTGCACGCCGACGCGATATGCTATTTTAACCGGGCGATACCGCTGGCGCCTGGGGAGGTGGGGACCCGGGGTTTTTGGCACACCGATGATTGATCAGCAAAGACTGACTGTCGCCAAGATGCTCAAAGCCCGCGGATATGATACCGCATGTTTCGGAAAATGGCACCTCGGTTGGGACTGGGCCACCAAAGATGGTAAACCACCCATTGGAATCAAAAGAGAAGACAGAGGAAGGAGCGGGGCTAATGTTAACTTCGCAAAACCTATTGCAAACGGGCCAATTACCCTCGGCTTTGATTATTATTTCGGGACGGACGTGCCCAATTATCCTCCCTACTGTTTTATTGAAAATGACCGTACGGTGGGCATTCCCACGATTCCAAAGCCCAGCCGCATTTTCGGCGTACCCGGGCCGATGGTAAAAGGATGGGATTTGGAGCAGATACTACCCAAAATTATAAAAAAGACAATCGAATACATCGATGCAAAGGGCGGACAAGGCAAGAACCCCAAATTCAGGCAAACCAAAGGGAACCCATTCTTTATTTACCTTTCCCTGACAGCTCCCCACACACCTATAGCTCCTTCAAAGGAATTCAAAGGAAAGAGCCAGATCGGGCCCTACGGCGATTTTATCATTCAGATTGATCATGCTGTGGCTCAGGTACTCCAGGCCCTCAAACGCAACGGCTTTGAGAACAATACACTGGTTATCTTCACCAGCGATAACGGCTCGCCCCGGCGTGACGGCAAAAATATGAGTGGTACAGTCGATTCCATACTACGGACCGGGCATAACCCTAACTATATTTACCGGGGCCTCAAGACGGATATTTGGGAAGGAGGACACCGCATACCCTTTATCGCACGTTGGCCGGGGCATATCAAGCCTGGTCAGGTTAGTGACGAACTAATTTGCCTTACCGATCTGTTGGCCACTTGCGCTCATCGCTGCACGCCTTGAGCAGCCTAATAAGCGAGGGGGCAAACACTTCGTCCCTATCTTTCCCTCTAATGTATGCCAACATTTCATCCA
>CP070627.1:6460645-6463713 GCA_020355945.1 Candidatus Aminicenantota bacterium
TTTCTCATTGATAATCACCTGTTCACCAGCGGTAACCATGTGGGTTAATTTCCCGGGAATCCGTTTTATAAAATCCTCTTCATTGAATACAAATTTCAGGAAGGATGCGGGCAGAAACAGGGTGTCCAGGTGCTCATTCTCCACTACCCGGAATAATGCCGGTATGTCATTTAACGTTTCTTTAGGGATTAATACAAGAGTGCCTCCTGCCGATAAAGTAGAGAATATCTCCTGGGTCGACACATCAAAACTGATGTTGGTAAACTGCAAAACCCGACTGAAGTCGATATTGGTGTATTTGTATTGATAGCGGATGAGATTGACGAGATTCCGGTGTTCCAGCGCAACGCCTTTGGGTTTGCCCGTGGACCCCGAAGTATAAATCACATAGAGTAAATCACCGGGTTGACCGGTACGTTGGAGGTTCTGCCCGGGATATTTTTCCAGGTGCGCTGTTGATAATTCATCCATAAGTAGAATTTCCCGGGTGTTTTCTTTTGCCGGTGTCTTATCCATGCTGCCGGTAAAGGCAATACCGGGGATTTCCCGCAATATTTCCCGGCCGGGAAGCTTTTTGCCGTTTTCCATCATCTTTTCCACCAGTTGAGCCAGGGTAAATTCCCCCTCTCCCAATACCACCAGGTCCACGTTGGCATCCTGGAGTACCAGGGGGAAATCACTGGTGGCATAGGGACCACCGGCCACAATGGGTGCCTTTATGCCCCAATGCCGTATCATCAAAATGGCTTTGTGGAAAAATTCCTTGTAAAAAGACAGCGTCCTTATCCCAAGCAAATCCGGGTTAAAATCAAAGATGATCTTTTTTAACTCATCGTAACTGTCAAAATCGATCCTGGATTTAAAGATTTTCCCTTGAATCCGATGTTTGAATGTCTCATTGAGGTAAGACATCAGGTAAAGCAGCCCCAGGGGTTCTTCAATTTGATGGTGCAGCATGTGCTCATGTTCCTGGCTAAATAATTGCGACAGGTCCAGGAGCAAAATCCTGAAGGCATCTTTTGCCGGATGGTTTATGGGAAAGTATTTCCTGATTTTCTGGCAAAAATCCGGGACCTGGTCCTCTTCTTGTTTAAATTCTATATCTCCTAACTCTTCCCTGGCAATACCCGCATAGCGGATAATATCATCAAAGCATTCCACCTTTGAAGACAGGTAGCTGTCGTACTTTTGCACCAGTTCATCTTCGGTGAGAATTTTGGTTTGATGGGGCAGGACGTGGATCAGACGCTCTTTTGAAAGAAAATATTCCCCCATAAACCGGGCCTGGAATTGGCGGGTGAAACTTTTTGCAAAGGGCAGGGTGTCGGGTAATTCATGAAAGGCCAGGTCTGCCGAACGCTCGATCAGTTCTTCCGAAATACCGTTCTCTATGGCAAAGCAGCACATATCCGTATTGGGAAAAATTTTCAATATGTGCAAATTGGGAAAGTGCACCCACTTCAACTCCTTCAAAAAATCCAGGGTCATCAAGGCTTCTTCTTCGGTTTCCGTGGGGAAGCCGTGCATCATTTCCATCTCCAGTATCACATGAGGATACTTCTCGGTAATATATCGAATATTCTCTTTAAATCTCTCCAAATTCAAATTTTTCTTAATTAATTTCTGTATCCTGGGAGAAGCGGATTCCAGGGCAACGTCCAGGTTGATGGTACCGGCAGCCATCATCAGATCGATAAAGTCTTTGGACAGGATATCAGCCCGAAAGCCGTTGGGGAAAAACAATTGAATATTCATTCGGTTTTTGATGATGGTTTCCAGCAATCGAGCGGCATTGTGCTGATCCAGGTTAAAGATATCATCGATAAAAACAAATCGCCGCATGCCCGCATCGTAGGCGTAGGAAATTTCTCTGAAAACATTTTCAGCACTTCGGGCCACATGGGTTTTGGGCCATATTTTATGGCAATAGAGGCAGTGATAAGGGCATCCCCTGGTGGCTTGCAAGGTAATGGTGTTTTTGGCCGGGGCTTCACCGATGTAACCATGATATTTCCGGTAATCGATCAATGTCCGGTCAGGGAGGGGTAACCCGTCAAAATTCTTGATTTGCTGCCGCGGTGGTGTAACCACCAGCTTCCGGCCCTCGGGTTTCATATTTCTCAGCGATATAATGGAGAAGGGGTCCAGGAGGTTTCTTCCGGTAATTAAAAGGGGCACGCTGCTGTCGTTGAGCATGGTTAAAATACGTTCTCCGGGATATCCGGTGTCAATCGGCATATAAGCACCCCCGGCTTTCAGTACAGCCAATATGGCAGCGACCATTTCCAGGGAACGCTCCACCATGACTCCCACCACGGTATCAGGACCGGCGCCTTTCTCCCTCAGCAGTTGCGCCAGTTGATTGGAGCGCCGGTTCAATTCCCCATAAGCCAGGTGTTGATCTTCAAAGACCAGGGCGGTCCTGTCCGGCACCTGTGCTGCTTTCTCCTGGAACATCATGTGCACGGTCAAATCCAAACCCGGTATCTCTCTCTCCCCTAAAGAAAGCTCAAGGATCGCTTCTTTCTCTTTTTCCGAAATATATTCGATACCCGATATTTTCCGCCCGGTACCGGCTCCCAGGTAACGGACGATATTTTTGAAGTATGTGATATAGGTTTCAATGGTATCTGGTGTAAACAGGTTTGTCGAATATTCGAGCCCAAAGTAGATATTCTTTCCCATGTCTGCGGCCACAAAAGACATATCGAACCGGGACGTCCTTTTTTTATGCCGATATGGAGGTGAATCCGGCATTTCCGAAGTTTCATCGGTATATTCCGGTTGATTGATCAATGTCAGCAAAATATCAAACAGGGGATTGCGGCTGGTATCGCGGTCCATTGACAGGTTTTCCACCAGGTTCTCAAAGGGATACTCCTGGTTCTCATAGGCGTCTAAAGTGCGTTTTTTCACCTCTTCCAGGAACCGGTTAAAGGGTTTGGCTGCCGATGGATAATTCCTCAAAGGCAGGGTATTGAGCATCATGCCGACAATACCCTGCAGATCGGCATGATGCCGGGCAGCGATAGGTGCACCCAATATGATATCTTCCTGGCCGCTGAGTT
>CP070627.1:6463813-6476846 GCA_020355945.1 Candidatus Aminicenantota bacterium
ACCTGGTGATCGATCCTGCCCAGGAATTCAATATTTCCCTCTGGCAGCCGCCGGCCCATATCTCCTGTACGATATAGTCGTTCTCCTTGCCGGAAAGGATTAATTAAAAATTTATCCCTTGAGAGTTCAGGGTTATTCAGATACCCCCTGGCAACCCCTTCTCCTCCAATGTATATCTCACCGGTAATCCCCAAAGGAACCGGTCTAATACACCTATCCAAAAGGTAAGCAAACGTATTGTCAATACACTTGCCAATGGGTAGCCGTACCGGGCTTTCATCGAGCTCATCAACCAGCAGTTCGATTGATGTAACTGTGGTTTCCGTTGGACCATACTCATTATAAAATCTGCAATCCCTATTCCACTGCTTTGCCAGGGATACCGGACAAACATCACCCCCTGAAATGATCCGCTTTAACCCATATTTACTCTTTAGTTCCATATTATCAAGAAATGAAGGCACAGCATGAAGATGGGTGACCAAATGTTTTGCTATAAATTCTTCAAATTTGGCACTATCCAAAAGGATATCTTTTAATATAAGTACTAAAGCAGATCCGCTGAAAAAAGCGATAAAAATTTGTTCCACCGATGCATCAAAACAGATAGAAGAAAATTGCAATATCCGCTCATTCTCATCAATATTAAAATATTTTTTCTGGGAAAATGCCAGATTAATCACCGAAGAATGTTCCACCAGTACCCCCCTGGGTTTTCCAGTGGAGCCTGAGGTGTATATGACGTAAGCTAAAGAGGTGGCTGGTGCGTTAACCCACGGCTGCACGTGCAGGTGGTAAGATGGAGGATTAGAAGAGTGGAAGGGGAGAAGGTGAGATGTGGGGACGCGATTTATCGCGTCTGATAAATAAATTATTTCCTTTTCAAATTGGATTTCCTTTGATAATTCCCGCGTAGTTACCAATATCTTTGCACCACTGTCGGTTAACATATATTTAATCCGCTCTCCAGGATATTCCCTGTCTATGGGTAAATAGGCGCTGCCAGCTTTCAATATTCCCAATATTCCAATGATCATTTCCACGGAACCCTCCATCATGATACCCACGATAAGATCGGCTTTAACACCTCTTTCCTTTAATCCCTCTGCCAATTGATTGGATTTCTTATTTAACTCTTTATAGCTTAATTTTTTATCCCTGGATACCAGTGCTGTGTTGTCAGGCTTCCGGTATGACTGTTCTTGAAATAATTCATGGATGGTTTTATGTTTTGGGTAATCGGTCTTTGTATTATTAAAGGCAAATAATAGCTGATTTTTCTCTGGCTGGGTAAGTATTTCTATTTCCTCCAGCTTTATTTCCCGGTTTTCTTTTCTTGATAAAACGTCTATTATATGCTCAAAATACGCGGTCCAACGCTCGATTGTCTCCCTTTTAAATAGTTTTGTGCAATATTCCCAATCAAAAGTAATTGTTTCACCTGTTTCAAATGCATTTAGAGTTATATCGAATTTCGAAGTTTTATTTTCAAATTTATAGGGAAGTGGTTTTAATCCTCCCTGGTCTGGTTTTTCTACATCTATGTTTTGCAGTGCAAACATGATATCGAATAATGGATTTCTACTGATATCTCTTTTTATATTTAATTTTTCCACCAATTCTTCAAAGGGATAGTTTTGATTTTCAAAGGCTTTTAATGCATTTTCTTTTACTTCCTGTAAGAATTCCTTAAAAGTCTTATTTCCCAATGGATAATTTCGCATGGCCAGGGTATTGACGAACATACCGGTGACATGTCTCATGTCTGCATTTTTCCTGGCTGCTACCGGGGTGCCCACGATTATATCTTCCTGGCCGCACAGTTTTGCCAGCAAAATGTTGAATACAGCCAGGATTGCCATGTAAAGCGTGGCATTTACTTCTTTAGCCACGGCTTTCAACACCCGGGTTTTTCCCTCCGTTAAAACAAAACTTACCGTACGTCCTGCAAAACTCTGCTCTGCGGGTCTGGGGTAATCGGTGGGAAGATTAAGTGCCGGCAGTTCGCCGGGAAACAATTTAATCCAATATCTCTCTTGCAGTTTAACTAATTTTTGCTGCTTATCACGATGATACCATTCTGCATAATCTTTATATTGCAGTCTTAATCCAGGCAGCTCTTTACCGCCATATAATAAGGCAAATTCTTTTGTCAGCACCTGCTGGGAGGTGCCATCGGAAATGATATGATGCAAATCCATTATTAAGATATTATTATTCATGCTGATTATTAAACCGGCTCTGAGTAACGGTGCTTTACTTAAATCAAAAGGTTTTATGAAATTTTCTATTATCTTTTGATTTCCTGTTTCTTTTACTTCGAAATAATCGATGGCAAATTCAACCCTGTCCCGGATTCTTTGTGCGGGTATCTCATTTATTACCTGGAACGATGTTCTTAAGCTTTCGTGGCGTTGAATTAATATTTTAAATGTGTTTTCCAATTTTTCTTTATCAATGTGTTTATCCAGGTATACCACTTTAGGCATGTTATAGCCGGTGCTCTCCGGGGCAATTCGGTGCAGGATATAGAGCCTCTTTTGTGCTGAAGAAAGTACATAATATTCTTTTTTTTCGGTTGATTTTATGGATACGTATTTATCTTTTGCAGCCCGGTTTATAAACCCAGCCAACCCGATGATGTTGGGTGTTTTGAATATTTCCACCAGTGGGATCCTGACACTAAATTCCTTATGTATTTTCAGCGCCAGCCGGGTTGCCTTTAGCGAATGCCCCCCTAAGGCAAAGAAGTTGGAATCGATACTTATAACTTCCTTATCGATATTTAATACCTCGGCCCAGATTTCCACCAATTTTTTTTCTATTTGGTCCCGGGGTGCAGTGTGATTTTCACCCGGTTTTAATTGTGGGGGGGGCAGGGCTTTCCTGTCTATTTTGCCGTTGGGAGTTAAGGGTATTTTATCCAACCGTTCGAAATAGGAGGGTATCATATACTCTGGCAGGTCTTTGGTCAATATCGACTTGAGTTCCGATATCTTATATTTTTCCCCGGAAACAAGATAGGCACACAAATATCTCTGCCCCATCTCATCCAATCTATCGATAACTACCGCTTCTTTTATATATTTTACCCTTAATAACCGGTTTTCAATTTCCTTCAATTCAATACGGAATCCTCGTATTTTAACCTGGTGGTCCAGCCTGCCCAGGAACTCTATGTTACCATCCGGCAGCCATCTGGCACGGTCACCGGTTTTATATAGCTTTGAGTGTTTGGGGTTACGTGATAAGTGACCGTTAGGAAACGCTATTTTTTGTTCCGCATCAATGAATTTTTCTGCTGTCAATCCCGGGTTATTCAGATACCCCACTGCCAGCCCAACACCACCGATATACAATTCCCCCGGCACTCCCACCGGCTGCACGTTTAAATCACCATGTAAAACATAAAGGCTGGTATTGTGGATCGGCTTGCCAATAGGTATTTTCCAATGTTTCTCTCCCGGGTGAATATTATAGAAGGAGACGTCCACTGCGGCTTCTGTAGGCCCATATAAATTAACCAGCCTGACGCCGTATCTTTGGGATAATAACCGGTCAAATTTTTTTACCTGGTGAACTTCCAGTTCCTCCCCACTGGTGAATACCAGCCTTAAACCGGCCGGATTATATAAATCCCCAAAATTTTCCAGGAACTGGAAAAAGCTGTTTAACATAGATGGGACAAAATGCAGGATAGTCACTTTATTTTTTTCTATGGACCTTAATATCTCTTCGGGATTTTTTTCATCCCCGGGGCCTAAAATATCCAGGGCTGCTCCCGTGAATGACCACCAAAATAACTCCCAGACAGATACGTCAAAAACAATGGGGGTCTTTTGAAGAACGACATCACCGACACCCAGGGGATAAGCCTTTTGCATCCAGGTCAGCCTGTTTAACACGGAGCGATGCCTGATCATAACGCCTTTGGGCCGCCCTGTAGAGCCGGATGTATAAATAATATATGCCGGATCATGGGGGGTAACGACTTTTCCTGCATTTTCACCATCGTTACCTTCGCTGCCATATAAATGAGCATCCCCCAGGTCTATGAATTCCCAATTATCTTCCCAATCAACCACTTTTTGTTTTTTAGTCAGGACCAATTGGGCTCCACTATCTGCCAACATATATTTAATCCTCTCTGCGGGGTATTCCAGGGCTAGCGGTAAATAGGCTCCGCCGGATTTTAATATACCTATTATTCCCACAAGCATTGCCAACGAACGTTCGGTCATTATACCGACAACAGTACCGGCTTTTACTCCTTTATGTCTTAAAAAAGCTGCCAATTCCCCGGTTTTTTTATTCAACTGCCGGTAATCAATCTTTTTACCTGCAAAAATCAGGGCTGTTTCCCCGGGTGTCCTTTCCGCTTGTTCCACAAAAAGTTCATGGATGGCCTTATCTTTCGGGAAATCAGCCCTGGTGTTATTAAAGTCAAATAGAATCCGGTGCCTCTCGGCTTCGGTACATATTTCTATTTCATTTAGCTTTATCTCCCAATTTCCTGCTGCAACTTCCACTATATTTTCAAAATACCTTATCCAGCGCTCGATTGTTTCCCGTTTAAACAGTTTTGTACTATACTCCAGGTCAAAGGTGATTTTCCCTTCTCTTTCAAGTGCACTTAAAGTGATATCGAATTTAGATATCTTATTTTCAAATTTATAGGGCTGCGGGTTGAATCCTTCCAGGTCTACTTCCTCCACCTCCATATTTTGCAATACAAAAAACACATCGAATAATGGATTTCGACGGATGTCCCTTTGAACTTCTAATTTTTCCACTAATTCTTCAAAGGGGTAATCCTCATTTTCAAAGGCTTTTAATGCATTTTCTTTTACTTCTTCCAGGAATTCCTTGAAGGTTTTGTTTCCCGATGGATAATTCCTCATGGCGAGGGTGTTGACAAGCATACCGATGAGATATTCCAGGTCTGCATGATTCCTGGCTGCCACAGGAGTGCCGACAATGATATCCTCCTGGCCGCTGAGTCTCCATAATAAGACAGCGAATACCGCCAGTACCACAATATAGAGGGTGGCCCCGGATTTTTCGGCGATCTCATTTAATGCCCGGGTTTTTTCCCGGGTTAAAACAAAACGTTCACTGCTGCCCTCAAAGCTCTGCTCAGCAGGCCTGGGGTAATCCAGGGGGAGATCCAGCACAGGAATTTCACCCGAGGAGAACAGGTGAAGCCAATATTCCCCCCGTTGTTTAATTAATAATTGCTGCCCATAGCTGTTTCGCCAGACTGCATAATCTTTATACTGCAATTTTAACCTTTGCAACTTTTTACCGGCATATAATGCGGCAAATTCTTTTATCAACACCTGCTGGGAGGTGCCGTCGGAAATGATGTGATGTAGGTCTGTTATTAAGATGTAATTATTCCCGGTGCTTATTAACCCTGCCCTGAACAGCGGTGCTTTGCTTAAATCAAAAGGCCGAATGAATTGATGAACTTTTGCCTCAACCTCACCCCCTGGAATATCATCGTATTGGATTTCAAATTCCACCCTCTCATGCACCCTTTGCACCGGTTCCCGGTCCATCATCATTGCAAAAGAAGTCCTTAAGCTTTCATGTCTGTGAACCAGTTTTTTAAATGCCTCTTCCAATTTTTCCTTATCGATATATTGGCCCAAAGATACTATTTTGGGCATGTTGTAAACTGTGCCTGTGGGTGTAATTTGCTGCAAGAGATACAACCTTATTTGGGCTGAAGAGGGGGCATAATATTCTTTTTTTTCACTGGCTTTTATGGATATGCATTTATTTTTATCGGCCCGGCTTATGTACTTCGACAAACCAATGATATCAGGGGTCTTAAATATTTCAACCAGGGGGATTTTTACATTAAATTTCTTGTGTATCCTGGAGGCCAACAGGGTTGCCTTTAGCGAATGTCCCCCTAATGCAAAGAAATTGGAATCAATACTTATGACTTCTTTATCGATATTTAATACCCGGGCCCAGGTTTCCACCAATTTTTTTTCCATTGGGTTTCCAGGTGGGATATGGGTCCTGCCGGCCTTTATTTCCGGCGGCGGAAGTGCTTTCCTGTTAATTTTACCGTTGGGAGTCAACGGGATGTGATCCAGGCGGACAAAATATGAGGGAATCATATACTCAGGAAGGTCTCTTGCCAATATTAACCTGAGTTCCGAAGGGAGGTATTTCTTATCAGATACGATATATGCGCATAAATATTTCCGATCTCTTTCATCTGACCTGGCCAGCACCACTGCTTGATTAATATGTGAGATGCCAGTCAGGTGGGTTTGAATTTCTCCCAATTCGATGCGGAATCCCCGTATTTTTACCTGGTGGTCCAATCTGCCCAACAAGTCCAGGTTACCATCGGGCAGCCACCTGGCCAGGTCCCCGGTTCGATACATCAGTCTGCCAGGAACAAATGGGTTGTTTACAAACTTCTCCGCGGTTAATTCGACCCGGTTTAAATACCCCCGCCCCAGACCCCCTCCGCTTATACACAGTTCTCCCAAAACACCGATAGGGGTCAATTGGCTGTATTTATCCAATATGTATATTTGCGAATTACCAAGAGGAGTTCCAATAGGTATGGAATCATTTTGATGGAGTTTTTCATAATCGATTGGATAAACCACCTGGTCTACACAACACTCAGTAACACCAAAAACATTTGTTATGGTGGGTTTATGGGGAACAAACATATCCAGGAATTCCCGGGCCAATTGCCTGGGAAGGATATCGGTGGATATTAAAAAATTTTTCACCAGGCATTTCCGGTTCTTTCCGGCCATGCCCCGGTAGGAATCTTTTAATAAATTCATAAGTATGGGAGAACCATCCAATATATCTATCCTGTTTTTATTGTACAAAGTTATCAATAAATCTGCGTCATATCTTATTTCATCAGGAATAATCACCAGGGCATTCCCCAATAAAAGCGCAGGAAATATCTGCTGCACAGAACCGTCAAAATAATAGGGGGAAAACATAGCAAACCGGGTCCCGGGACCGAATTCCTGCCCGATTTTTTCCCATAGGGCGGTTACAAAACCAACCACACTGCGATGTTCCATGGCTACCGCTTTGGGATTACCGGTGGTGCCGGATGTATAAATAATGTAGGCCAGGTCATATACCTGGTTGGTGACTTCCAGGTTTGACACACTTCCCCGGGGGAAAACTTTACCCTCCAGGTAACAAAAACGCTGCCGGATATCGTTGCTGATCTCCTTTGCTAAATCTTCCCGGGTCAACAAAATGTCCACCTGGCTGTCTTCCAGCATGAAGCGGGTGCGTTTAAGGGGAAGAGCCGGATCAATGGGTAAATAGGCAGCCCCGGATTTTAATATTCCCATTATCCCGGTAATCATTTCCAGGGACCTTTCCTTCATAAGTCCAACAATGGTGTCTGGAACCGCCCCTTTTTGCCGCAGCTCACAGGCCGCTGCATTGGCACGTTTGTCCAGTTCCCGGTAAGTCATAAAATTGTCCCGGTAAATAACGGCTGTCTGTTCCGGATTCTTTTTTGCACAATCCGTAAAGGATTCATGAAGGGTCTTGATTCCCGGATACCGCTTAAATGGTGTGTTAAGTTCATGCAAAACCTGTTTACGCTCTCCCGGTGTCAACAGGTCTATATCTTTAACCTTAATACCGGTGAAGGAAATGACCTGCGTTACCATTCGGATAAAATGCTGCCGCATCCGGTGGAGGCGCGATTCCAGGAAAAGCTCCGTACTGTACTCTATTTTCAGGCAAAGCCCCTCCCCTATTTCGATAAAGTTAAAGGTTAAGTCGAATTTACTAATTTTGGCTGCAGTGACCAACCTGGAGATTTTAATACCTTCAGCTTGTAACTCGCTTTGTTCGGTATTTTGCAGCACGATCATTACGTCGAAAAGGGGATTACGGCTCATGTCCCTGTTAAGACTCAAGTCCTCAACCAATTTGTTGAAAGGATAGAACTGGTGGTCAAAAGCTTCGATAACGCTCTTCTTGACTTTTTCCAGCAGGTAGTTAAAAGGTTGTTCCCCTTTTACCCGGTTCCTTAATACCAGTGTGTTGACATAAAAGCCCACCTGGTTTTCCAGGTCCACATGATTTCTACCTGCCGTGGGTATGCCGGTGATTATATCTTCGCAGGAGGTATAACGGTGAAGTAGAATCGTAACCAGGGCCGCCAGTACCATAAACAAACTGCATTCATGCGCTTTACATATTCCCTTTATGCCGGAGGTTAACCGACTCTCCAGGGTGAATTGCAGGGCATCCCCTTTATCCGTCTTTATCACCGGTCTCCGGTAGTCTGCGGGAAGATTCAACAGGGGTAATTCCCCGGACAGTTGTTCGTGCCAGAAATCTTTGAGCTGCCCGGAATGAGGGGCTTGCAACAGTGTGTTTTGCCATACGGCAAATTCTTTATAATGAATCTTTAATGGGGATAATGGATTTTCCTTACCGGGAAAATAGGGGTTATAAAGAAGGAATAATTCTTTTACCAGCACATTATTGACGGACCATCCGTCACAGACAATGTGGTGAATATTGAGCAGGCAAATATGCTTCTTTTTGTCTAATTTTAACAACCTTACGTTTAATAAAGGCCCCGTGGTTAGATCAAATTCTGTGGCAGCATGCTGTTCAGCATATTCCCGGGCCAACTCATCCTTGTCCACGGCTTTTGTTAAGTCGGTTTCATCGATGGTAACCTTGATGGATTGGTGAATAATTTGCCTGGGGGAACCTTCCAGGGAAATAAAAGTGGTTCGTAAACTCTCATGCCTTTCAATTAACATATTTAATGATTGATTCAATGAAGCAAGACATAATGTACCTTCCAATAATAACGAAAAGGGCATATTATAGGTGACACTTCCCCCCCCTTCGGTCAATTGGTCCAGGAGCCATAATCTCTTTTGAGCATGCGATACATCATAGTATTCTTTTTTTTCTACAGGAAAAATCTCCTGGAAGTCCGAATGTTCCCGGATATTTCCCAGGAAATCCAGGATCTCTTTTTTTCGTTCTTTTAACTCACTCAATAAGGCTGGAGTTAGTACCCCTTTTGGAGCATTAACTTTTAACCGGTTATCGATTAAACGAATGTCAATTTGTAATTCTTTTAGATTTTTTATTAAGGCTCCCAATTTCATAATATTATTTCCTCGCGCGGGTGATTGCTGTCCCCGGATGGTTTCTTAACAAAATCTACCGCCTCCACCACTAAAGCCATTTCCCTGATGGTGGGACTGGAAAAAATATTTCTTAGATTAATACTGGCATTAAATTCTTTATGAATTCGTGAGAAGAGTTGAACCGCTTTTAAACTATGCCCCCCCAGGGCGAAAAAGTCTTCATCGATCCCGATTCTCTCCATTTCCAGTACATCCTGCCATATTTCCACCAGTCGTTTCTCCAGGGCAGTTCTCGGGGGGGCGTATTCATTACCGGTTTTCAATATCAAATCTTTTGAGAAAGGCAATGCTTTCCGGTCAGTTTTGCCACTGTTGTTTAGTGGCATTTTATCCAGGGTAATAAAAAAGGAAGGAACCATGTAACCCGGGAGATACTTACCCAGATAATCCCGCAGTTCTTTTAAATTGATTTGTTCCACTTCTTTTTTTAAAACAATATAGGCTAGCAATTCTTTTTCATTATCCTTTATTTCTTTATAAACCACGGCAGCATGGCTGATTTTTTTGTGGCTTAATAATTTGCTTTCTATTTCACCCAATTCCACCCGATGGCCCCGGATTTTTACCTGGGTATCTATCCGCCTCAGGAATTCTACGTTTCCGTCCTGTAAATAACGGGCCAGGTCTCCTGTTTTGTACACAATATCGCGATAATTATTGTGAAGGGGATTCTGCAGGAATACTTCCTTTGTCTTTTTCTCTTTTTTAAAATAGCCCAATGTCATATAGGGGCTGCGGATATAAAGTTCTCCTTCCCGGCCGATACTGCATAATTTACCGTTCTTTAATATTAACAGTTCGGTGTTGTCGATTCCCTTGCCGATGGGGATAGATTTATCCGGGTTCACAGGGTACTTATTGATGAAAAATGAAGATTTATTTAAGGTTTCGGTAGTACCATACATATTTACCAGGCGGGGTTTCTCTTTGTATATCCTCATCCATTGTTGGACATATCTTGCCGGTAGTGTTTCTCCGGAGAGAGCGATATAACGCAGAGTTTTAAAATAAAGCCCGGGGTTTTCCATGGATTCCAACTGTTTCAACATTGATCCTAAAATAGTGGGAACCGCTTGCATGATCGTCACCTTCATTCTTTCCAGCCATTCGATCAGGTTGGCGGGATTATGTTTGGTCTCTTCATTGATAACACACACGGTGGCACCGCGGCTAAAGGGTATAAAAATAGATCGCAAGCAGGCATCGTATGAAAATGCCTCCAATTGGCCGAAGCGGTCCCGGGAGGTAACTGCGAAAGCCTTAATAAACCACCTTAATGAATGAAGTACCAGCCGGTGTGGGCCCATAATCCCCTTGGGCTCGCCGGTGGACCCGGTGGTGTAAAAGATGTGGGCAACATCCAGGGGAATATTGATGTCATCCGGGTTGTCGGTGGGAAATACGTTCACCTGCTCTTCTACCAGGCCGGGCGCGTAAAAATGGTTTTTCGATTCACCTGGTAAAATGGTAAAAATCATATCCAGGTATTTTTGTTCCATAATATAGAGAAAGGGAGATATGTCGGAAATAATGGCCTGCAGGCGGTGTATGGGATAGGCAGGGTCCAGGGGAACAAACGCACCCCCTGCTTTCATGATACCCAGCATGCAAACGATCATTTCAATCCCTTTATCGAACATTACTACTGCCAATTGATTCTTTTGAAAACCTTTTTCTCTTAAAAACCATGCCAGTTGATTGGCTCTTTCATTCAACTGCCGGTACGTAATATGCCGATCTTGAAAAACCAGGGCAATCCTGGCCGGTGTTTTCTTCGCCTGCAATTCAAACATCCGGTGTATGGTTAGATTAACCAGGTCCTCCATGATATCCTCCCAGAAGTCTAAAGTAAAATATTAAATTTCCAATCTTCCTACTCCGAAGGAAGACGGGAAAATCGGTGTATCTATAATGGATTCCAGCAAATCTTCTATTGTCCGGCCGGGGTCCTGGATAATACCTTTAAGAACTTTATCATATTTTTTTATTATGTGTTGGATTGTTTCTTTTTTAAATAAGGTAACATCGTATTCGAAGCGTCCGGTGAGTCGGTTGTTATATTCTTGCGTATCCATATCCAATTTTATATCAAATTTGGCATAAAATATCTTAACTTCCCTGATCTGAAATTCCAGGCCGGGGAAATCCATTCTCATGGGAATATTATGCATATTAAAAATCGTTGAAAATATTGGAGATTGATGAGTTCTCCTGGCAGGATTTATCAGCCTGACCAGTTCACTGTAAGGGAAACTATTTTCATATGCTTCCAGGCAGCTTTTTTTTACTTCTGTAATTAAATGCCCCAGGGAAATTATCTCATCAAAATGAATTCTTATGGGCAATGTGTTAACGAAAAAACCCACTATATCCTCTAAGATCGGGTCGTCTCTTCCGGCAAAGGGAACACCGATGATGATATCGCTGCATAAAGTCAGATGCCGCAGGAGAATGAAATATGCACTCAAAAGTACCATGAATAGGCTGCAGTTGTTTTGCCGGGCCAAAACTTTCAATTTTTCACCCAGGGGGTCCTCGATACAGAAAGACGAGGATGCACCTTTAAACAACGGTTCCTCGGGCCTGGGCCTGTCCAGGGGCAGATCAAGTAGAGGCAAAGGCTCCTTTAACCGGGAAAGCCAATAATCCTTCCGCCTGTTAAGCTTCCCTTTATCAATGCTCTCATTCCTGAAGGCCACATAATCCACGTATCTTACCGGTAAAAAAGGCAGTCCGGGTTCCCGGCCCTGGGAAAAAGCATGATAAATTTCGGAAAGTTCTTTAACTAAAATACCAATACTCCATCCGTCACAAATAAGATGACATATATTAAGATAAAGTGTATATTTTTCTTTTTCCTGTTTAAATAATTTCCCTCTTATAAGAGGACCGGAAGAGAGTGGAAAATTTTTTGCCAAATCCCGGTTAATTTGTCGGTCAATCCGTTCATCCCGTAAATCTTGTTCCATTCCCGATAAATCCTCATATCCCAATGGAACGTCAACGTTGTCCAGGAGAACCTGTTTGGGAATCCCGTTTTTTTCTGTAAAGATCGTTCTTAAGGCCTCATGCCGCTCAACTATATATTTTAAGGCATCTTCACATGCCTTGCGATTAAGCTTTCCTTTTATTTCAACTACAATCGGTATATTGTAAGAACTTTCCGTTTCCACCCTGGTTAAAACCCATAGACTCTTTTGTGTATAAGAAAGCTCAAATTCCTTCCTGTTGGTTAACCGGGGGATATTTCCAGCCGTTTGCACATTTCCCTTTCCTCCAACATTTTTTATATATTTTGAGAGTTCAATTAAAGTTGGTCGGGTGAAGATTTCTTGAAGGGGTATTTTTACATGAAATACTTTGTCTATTTTCGATACCAGCAGAATGGCTTTTAACGAATGCCCTCCCAACTGGAAAAAATCGGAGCCGGTACTGATTACGGATTTATCCACTCCCAATACCTCTGACCAAATTTCCACCAATTGGAACTCCACTTCATCCCCGGGCGCAATATAATCGTCCGGGGCTTTTAAACCCGGTTCAGGCAATGCTTTCCTGTCTATTTTACCGCTTGATGTCAATGGCATTTTATCCAGTTGGACAAAATAGGAAGGTACCATATAATCGGGCAAAGTTTTAGACAATAGAACCCTTAATTCTGAAATTTCAAGCGCTTTCCCGGAAACCACGTAGGCACATAAATACTTCTGACCGGTATTATCTGTCCTGGCTGTTACGACAGCCTCTTTGATTCCGGCCGCATCCAGCAGCCGACTTTCTATTTCCCCGGGCTCGATTCTAAAGCCCCTTATCTTTACCTGGTGGTCTTTCCTGCC
>CP070627.1:6476946-6478730 GCA_020355945.1 Candidatus Aminicenantota bacterium
AACCGCCTTTAAAAGATTTACCTGGATATTACTCAACGTTTCAATTTCTCTCTGGTATAACAATGAATTCTGACTTAGCAACTGGTCGATAGCACTGTCAAGAATTTCACCTGTTACACCAGCGCCCTCTTCCGTATCGATCCAGACCAAATGCGACAATTGCTGCGTATAATAGGGATGACATTTTACACTGTCAACAATCTTTTCCGTATGTTCCTCTTTGATGGTCTTGCCGGTTTTAGAAAAACAATCCTTGATAAATGCCTCCAGGAATTTTGCAGCAATCTTGTCAAGATAAATGACGTCTCCGAATTTGTAAAAGGGCATGGATTTATTTTCAAAAAGATGCATTAACATGTGCCGTTTGCTGCCATAAAGAATATAAGTGACCCGCTGATGATGCTGCCAGGCAGCACGAAGCCGTTTTTGAAATAAAACAGGTTCATTAAAATTACTAAGATTCTGAAATTCATCGATACAAACAATAATATTTACGCCTTTCTTTCCTGCGATTTTTTCAGGAAGGTCCAGGATTTCTTCAAAATTTTGTTTTATCCCCTTCACATCAAAACTCATTTCAAAATCATGCAGCGGATCAGTTCCAAGAGAAATGCGCGGTGTAACCCTGCTTAAAAATGACTTTGCCAGGGCAATCCATTCCCCTGTTTTCGAGGAAATCGATTTAATCACCGCATTGGCATAACTTGAATAAAAATCTTCTTCGTTTCTAATTTTAAACAGATCGATAAAACAAAACTTGATCTTTTTATTTTTAGCCAGGGAAATAGCGGTTTGTTTTACCAGGGAAGACTTTCCCCATCTCCTTGGAGAAATTAACATGGTATGGACATTGTTCTGGATATTTGATTTTAACCGCTTTAGTTCCGCGGCTCGATCGGTAAACGCATCACCCACCACAATTCGTCCAAATTGAAACGGAGATACCATTGGTTTACACCTCCCACCTAACCGGTTGGTTACCTGGAAAACTAACTAAGGAGTTACTAACCAGGGAGTTACTTCCAGGTAGGGAAGCAACTGAAATATTGATGAAAAGTTCATTTTCAGACATATATATATTTTAAATGAAATGATGTTTTATTTCAAGAGGAGAAAAGATAAAATAAATTATTGCCTTCATGAAATTTCTTATGGAAAAAATGACAGATGGAATTGCAATACACACGCATTTCCTTTAAAATACAGTTATAATAGAATATTCTCTTATCAAGGGGGTGGCACCCGCTGTTTTCAACCTATTATTGCATTGAGAGTTGGTGATGAAAATCGGAGGAGGCAGGCACGGTGCTCAACCCTAGGTGCTCAAAGGAATTTCAATCTACAGCAGCGGCTTAAACCAAATGGAATCCGCGTTGACCGGGGTAACGTTTATTAAGTATCTTATCCAACATGAAAAAGAAATATACCCAAAAATCGGGCGATTGGGAGCTAAAGTGAGGAAAGAAATTGAAGAAATCTTCTCCAAATACGAAATCCATGCTAAATGTACCGGTGGTGACGATGCCGTAACAAAAAACAGCTCCATAATTGGCGTGCATTTTGTTAACAACAAGGTTGACCGGATCATGTACCCGGAGGAGGTTTTGAATCCCCAATGCTGTGATTCGGAGTTAAGGGAGATCGTTTTCAGGTTGTCTATGTTGGAGGAAGGATTTAATACGTTTCACGGCTATGGCGCAATCTCTACTGCTCATATCGAAGAGGAAATTCAAGCTTCCTTGGATGCGGTTGAAATAATTGCTAAAAAATGGACTCAATACAGG
>CP070627.1:6478830-6484831 GCA_020355945.1 Candidatus Aminicenantota bacterium
GCCCCATATCCGGGAACTGATCAACCGCGGTTCCATTAACAACATGTTATCAACGGCGCCAGCGGAAAGCCCCTGTGCCTGGGCCAGTTTTGCCACGGGGCTGGACCCGGCCGGACATGGCATGTTCGGTTTTATGGGCCGCGACCCCGAAAGCTATACCCCCTTTTCCACCTTTACCCCCATTACAATACCCGGCCAGACCATCCGCATCGGTGATTGGCAATTTCCCCTCTGGGGTGGCGAGAGCCTCAATTACCGCCAGGGAAAACCCTTCTGGAACTATTTACAGGAAAAAGAAATCGAAACCACCATATTTAAGGTACCCTCCAATTACCCCCCTTCCGAAATGACACGCGGTCGCACCCTCTCCGGCATGGGCACCCCCGATATATTCGGCACCCATGGGGTGTTCACCCTGTATACCTCGGATAATAAAGAAAGCAAGAGGAATTTCAGGGATTTAGGAAAGGTATGTTATGCCCCTTTTGATGAAAATGATCGGTTTACCGCCGCACTGGAAGGCCCGGTTAATCCGCTAAAAAAAGAAACGGAAAAAACAGCGGTATCCTTTACTGTTTACTGGGACCGGGGACACCGAACCGCCCGCATCGATATCCAGGGTAAAGAAGTGCTCATCCAGGAGGGGGCAATGAGTGAGTGGGTGGAACTGGATTTTGAATTTATTCCCCTGCTGGCCCGGATAAAAGCCGTTACCCACTTCTATCTCCTGGATGCAGGCAAAACCTTCAGGCTTTATATATATCCCCTCAGTATCGATCCGGCAGACCCGGCACAGGCCATCAGCAGTCCCGACGACTACTGCCGGGAACTGGCAAAACAACATGGTATCTTCTATACAATTGGACTCCCCGCTGATTTTAACGCCATCTTACTTAACGTTTTCACCGTGGAAAATTACATCGCACAGGTGGATTCTATTTTCAAAGAAAACAATAAAATGTTTGACCTGGAATTGGAGCGTTTTCTCGGGATCAAGCGGGGTATGTTGTTTTTTTATTTTCCATCTATTGATTTCGGTTCTCACATTTACTGGTCATTACGGGACCCCGGTCATCCCATGCACAAACCGGATGAAACCCTGAAGCTGGGTGACCAGGTAGAGGTGCTTTACCAACGTTTCGATAAAATCGTGGGCAGGGTAATAAGAAAACTTCCCGCCCATATCCCGCTTATCATTCTATCGGACCATGGTTTTGCGCCGGTGCGGCGGACCGTTAACCTGAATGCGCTGCTTTACCAGCAAGGGCTGCTTAAATCCCGTGGGGACCCGGATTATTCCAACGATAATTTCCTGACCTCGGACAAGGCCGACCTGGGCGCGAGCAAAGCCTATGCCATGGGGCTTAGCGGTATATATATCAATCTCCAGGGACGGGAAAGCAGTGGTTGTGTGGCGCCCGGTGATAAGCGGCGGGTCATGCAAGATATCAAAAAAATGCTCCTTTCCTTTAAAGACCCGGTAACGGGACGTCATCCAATTGGAAACGTAATTATTACCGAAGATAATTATAAAGGGGAATTCCTGGATCGGGGCCCCGACCTGGTGGTGGGCTGCAACCGGACCTATGGATTGAATTACGGTTGTGCTTTGGGTCGTATCGGGAAGCAAGTGGTAATGGATAATTTACTTCATTGGACAGGGGATCATATCATCGATCCCCGGCAGGTCCCGGCATTGCTGATGAGTAATTTCAGGATTTCAACCAGGGATCTACCCATGATCTGGGACGTTGCACCAACGATTTTAAAACTATTCGGCATACCCAGGCCCGTCGCTATGCGGGGTAAAAGTTTAATTTAATGGGAAGTGAAATAGCATTTATAGACAGAATACCGGTAATCTTCCGGTTTTTGCACGATTCCGGCA
Organism: Candidatus Aminicenantota bacterium; assembly: GCA_020355945.1. The sequence goes on from CP070627.1 coordinate 6,480,719, forward strand.
TTTAAAACATTTTAAAACACATTATAACACAGAACGAATTCAAATTAAATACCTGACCCTATATCCCATATCCCTATATCCCATATCCCATTGTGTTACCTGGTTTTGTTCTATTCAAAAACATCTTCTATTACTTCAAGGGCAAATCGTGCGGATACTGTTGCCGCTACCCTGGATTTTAGATGCATAAATTTAGTATGGGCTTTCTTCCTTTTATAGGCAATTTATCCCGGACTCCGGACTTGAAATCTTTTTCTTATTGTGCTATTTAATAACCTTAAAGTAACCGGGATTGAAGAGATACAATCCTCAAAGGAGATTAAAATGAAAAGCGGCATTCCATTATTTAAAAAGGTTTTCCGGAAGCTTCACTCGCTGTCGTTCACCTGGTGGTTGGTCCTTGTGCTGATGGCCCTGAATGCGATGGGGCTCACCTTTATGGTGACCACACTCATGCCCCCGATCTACGAAACGCACCGCACGGAGATGGACGCCATCAAACCCGACCTGGGTACCCTGACGCCATTCTGGCAGATGGTAAGCGGCATTGAGCACAGCATGCTGCCAGACGGATGGTTCTGGAATTATCCACCTGAGACCGTGGTGGAGTATCACCGGGCTTTGGGCGATGACACACAATCCTACTGGCTTATTCGCCTTTGGGACACCTTCATCCAACCATGGTTGAACTTCATTGCCATGGGTTCCCTGATCTTTTTGCTGCTCCGCGTCGTCTGGGGCTGGACCCTGGCAAAACCGGGACATAAGGCGCATATCGGGGGGTATATCGTGCTCGGCCTGTTCATCATGGGAACGATTGGCGACGTGGTAGAGTTCGTATTTGACATCCTGACGCATTTTACCCTGTCCAAAACCGCGGCAGCAGTGTTCTTCTGGGGCAACACCCTCAAGTCAATCGGCCTGTCAGTTCTGTTCATGGTTTTCGTGGGGATATCGCTCTTAGCCTGGCCTGTCCTCTGCCTGAAGCGGCACTTTAGCGCTAAGTCGTGATGAATTGTCCAATAAATGGGTAAATGGGGGACAGGAAAGCTGCGGTGTCAAGCACCACTACCTCTCTTCCATAAACGAACCTTGATACCCAACACAATAGAAAAATGAGATATTTTGATTCCCGGAGTGACATGGCTAATATCAGGAAGGTTGGACTGGTCTCCTTTAATGGTCCTGCTTAAAGCATTAAAATTGCCTTGATACAAGTCGGCAGGAATCAACTCACAGGTAGAGGTCTGTTTAGGAGCAAAATAATAGCAAAATCCGGCAAAAACAGACAACTTATCGTGGAATCTCTGTTCGATATTGAGGCCGACATTTGCTCCGAAAATATTCTTTTTTTTCACCTGTGTCAACTCAAGTTCATACCAGTCCACCAGGGACACGGTGACCTTTTCAAAGTTGGCATCGACATACTTATAAAAAACATACTGCCCACCCACCCCGTATCCAATGTTGGTGGCCAGGTCAAACCTGGTAAGGAACAGCGACGCGCCTGCTGTCACGTTAATAATAGTGTTTCGCCCCAAATAATAAGCATATATGAGATTGAGGTTGATGGGCAGAATCGAAATCTTTCCCTGGCTTGTCCAGGTTGAGCTGCTGGTGTGTTGGGATCTTTCGGGAAATTGCCAGGTAAAGGTATAGTTAGACGTCAAGTCCACCTGGATCTTTGCAAAAAAACTCATGGAAACAGCCACCCCTAAGTGCCTGTTGAAAAAATAACCAACCCCCAATGAACCACCCGAAGGAGGAGAGGAAACCTCGTTGATAAAATTTCCACTATCGGAACTATCAACAAAACTGTAATCGGGGTCCCGGGTATAATCGCTTTCCCCCAGGCTGAGTTGGGTGGTTAAATTCCCGTTATAAAAGAATATCCATTCCTGTGCCGCCAGGGAATATGTCCCCAGCAAAAGACACAACACCACGCAGTTGAACATGAAAATTTTTTTTCTCATTTTGTCTCTCCTTTTATTTGCCTGGTGGGATAGATAGAACCATCTTCCTTCCCACGGTTGAGGTTTATCGGCGCGGAAATCTTGCACAGGAATATATCTCCTTTACCCCCGTAAAGGGGATCAACCGCACCCGCTGTAATCGGGAAATCATAAGTATATGTTCCTCCGGCAACGTAGATATTTCCTCCGTTGTCAACAAATATTCTAAAACCGTGGTCTTCTAGGATTCCTCCTCCCCAAATTCCACCAGCTTCCGACTCATCAACTTCCGCTCCTCCCAGGTAAGTGGAATAAAGAACAACGGTGCCGGTGGGGTTGAATATGGTTACGTAGGCGTCATCCTGGCCAAGCAATTGTGAGCTTATGGCGTCACCGGTGGTGGGTAAAGCAGGGGAATCCGTCATCCCGGTTACGTAAACATTTCCTGCCGCATCCACCTGTATATCACTCCCCCAATCCCCGATACGAATGTCGGGATTTCCCCCTAATAAAGTGGAAAACACCAATTGGCTGCCGGTGGGATTGAGTTTAGTAACAAATGTATCCCTCCCGCCGGAGTGCACTCGATCAAAGGCCCCGGGAGTGGTAGGGAAGTCCAGGCACTCGGTAGCACCGGTAACATAAGCATACCCTTGCTGATCCACTGTAATTCCATGTCCATTCTGCAATGTAAATACTTCTCTCTCTTCATCTCCTCCTAAAAAGGTGGAATATACCAGTTCCGAACCGGTGGGATTCATTTTGGTGACAAACACACTCTGGGGACTACCTTTAACGGTTTTATATGCGCCGGGTGTAACCGGGAAATCCTGGGAAGTGGTCACTCCGGTAATATATACATTCCTTTCCTGGTCCAGGGCTGATCCGTTAAGCAAGTCACTGCCGCTTCCTCCCACCAACGTGGAATAAACAAGGCTGCCGCTGTTAAAATCGAATGCGGCAACATATCCATCACTGTATCCCTGCCAATCAGCGCTGTTGAAACTTTCATCAAACGCACCGGCTGTCACCGGGAAATCAGAGGAGTGGGTGCGGCCTGTTATCACCGCCGTACCCTCTGCAATTACCTTGATTCCTGTAGAATAATCCTTGTTCTTTCCTCCTAAATAAGTGCCATACAGGAGTTGGCTCCCGGAGGGGTCAAGCATAATAAGGAATACATCGGTAAATCCGCCAAACGTGGCATCATAAGCACCGGGAGTGATAGGGAAATCAGGGGATTGAGTTTGACCCAGGACATAAATATTTCCCTTCTGGTCAAAATCAATTCCATCTCCGATATCATAATACCCGGTTCCGCCCAGGAATGTGGCAAAAAGGATTTCGTCGGCAGCAGGGTTGAGTTTGACCAAAAATACTTCTTGCCCTCTTCTAAATCTACTATTAACATCCTCCTCCCCCTGGAGAAAATCCGGGTAGTCGGTAGTTCCGGTAAGGAAAATATTTCCCTGGTGGTCCAACATTAAATCCTGGATATTTTCACCTCCTTGACTGCCCAGGTAGGTGGAAAATATTAATGGGTCGATGATTAACCGGCGGTCTCTTTTGTACTCACCCAGCTTGAATTTTACCCGGTTGTTCTCATGGATAACATAGGCTGCTGCCACCTGCACCCGCCTGTGGTCAATCGATTGGAAACCAAAGGGAACGTCTTCCTTTATTATTCCCGCCGCTGTGGTTATCTCCAACTGGCCCCGGGTATTAACGGTTATTCCTTTTACTCCTTCATAACCGAGAACGATATTCCCGGGGTCTCCGCCCGCCTTTACCCGGAATTCGGTTTTCAATTGACCCTTTTGGCAGTAAACCATCATGTCAATGTGGGGATAGAGCTCCCGGTAAAGGATTTTATGATAAGCTCCTGCCCCTGTTTTCTTTTTTTGCATCCTCCCCGGGAAGAAATTGAATTTTGCCCGGGACCTGTCTTTTCCTTCTATACTTACGTGCTTATTTGCCCCGGGAAACGTTAACTTGAAACTTTCCGGCAAGGATCCTGTCTTTTTCGCCTTGTTTTTCCCGGGAAAGGGATAAAAAACAATGGCCTGCGGTGTAAAAAACACATCCATTCTCGCTGACCTGAGATGATATTTCACCGGGTCAGGCCACTGCCCCCGGTTCTCCACAAAATAGCGGGGGAGCC
>CP070627.1:6484931-6490574 GCA_020355945.1 Candidatus Aminicenantota bacterium
CAGGGAATTGATATTGATGATTGATAATGGAATCGTATACACAAATCCCAAAAATAGCAAGCCAGTTAAACGGGTGACCCAACGAATTGCTTTTTTGTGTTTTTTATCGATTTTTTTCCAATAGTTTACAAATCCCACAGCAAACAGCAGCAGGAGAATCACCTCAGGGATTCCAAAATGAATGGGCGGAGATTTTTCCGGTTTCACCGGCAAATCCAACGCATCCTTTGCCACCCGGTGTACTGCTTGCCGCACTGATTCCACCAGGGCATTTAAAGAAAGGGTGGCGCCGGAAACCGTGTCCACATCCTCACCCGGCGTAAAAGAATGAGAATAGTTTTTGCCTAGCAGTACTCGGGGAAATTCTTTTGCTAAAACCTTTTGAAAAAAAGGAATGGTTTCTTTGTGATCCACGATGACGATCCCTATGATGCCGCCCTTAGGCTCTACTCCCACCGCCACCCGCATGGGCCCCCCGTAACCACCAGCCTTGCCAATGGCTGCATAACCTATCACAGGGCTTCCGGGTTGATTGGATGCCTTGCCCGCATAAATGCCGTTGGAAACCGACTCCAAATAGATGGCACCGGGAAGCGCTTTTTTAATAAAAGGAACTAAATCTGCTTCCTGGCGCAAGCCACCTAATATCCAGGCCAGGATAATAGTACCCAAAGCTGCTGCCGCTGCAATCCGCTCAAACTTCTTCATATGCTGCAGGTCCTTTTATTTCTTTTCTTGAGGTTGCAATAATCGAAAGTCGTCAAAAACCAAAAAAACACTGAAACTATATTATACCGTTTCTCCTGACAATATCAAGGTTTAACCTAAATCCATCATTAACTTTTGCCTCCAGGGCAGCGCGGCCAAAACCCTTTTTACTAATACCTTGTGAAAGTTTGCACAAAAAACAAACTTTTGTTTCATTGCTCTGGCTTTAACCGCTTCCAATGCAAGTTCTTAATGGGTTGGGGGTGCCACCCCCTTTTTGAAAAAAGGGTTTTGGATTCCCAAAAACTTTTCACTAATGGGGCCTCTTATCATTTTCATCATGTACATCAGCGTTCATCTGCGGTCTTTCTTCGCGTTCCTTCATGCTTCACCGTGTCTTCGCATGTTTCACGCTTTAAAGAATAGACGGTGAATTTAGAACATGAGAAACCTTTGAAATTTTGTTGCAAATGTGGTATAAAAAAAACGAACTTGATAAAAAAAACTGGTTTAAGAGGTAAAAATGAAAAAATTACTATTCATTATGCTCGTAATAATCACGGCCCTGGCCCTGCTTACCCTGCCAGGATGCAAAAAAGCAAATAATATCACCGGAACCTGGTTTATCACCACAATGCTGCTGGGAGAAACCTTTACCGATACCTACACCTTTGCGGGAAATAAAAACAGCGGTGAAGTACTGTGGCAGGGACAAGCCCTGGGTACCTATTCGGTTATGGGCAACAACGTCAGCTTTACACTGGAATACCTCGACGCTGACGACGACTATACAGTGGAAGTTTACAGCGGATTTTTCGATCACTATGATTACATGAGCGGTACATTTACTTACACCGTAGAAGGATATCCCAGCGCCTCCGGGACCTGGTTCGCAGAACGGTAAAAAAACAGGGGTTGACAAAATACAGCTTTTTTGTTAAAATTTAACTTATTTCCAGCGATCAATTGTCACTGGTAATTTGATAATTGTAAATACCTAAAAGGAGGTGCCCAATGACAATGAATAGAAAACCAACACAGCCAACTGTTGTCGTATTTACAACCCCCACTTGTTCGTGGTGTCGGGTGGTGAAACAGCATTTAAAAAAGCATAATATCAGGTTTAAAGAGATAGATATTACCAAAGATGAGCGTGCAGCCAGAGATATGGTCAGGCGAACCGGTCAGCAGGGGGTGCCGGTTACGTTGATTCGGAACCGACCTGTGGTGGGATTTAATAAAAATGAGATCAATCGCTTACTGGATATCAAAGGACACTAGGTACCGATCAGCTTTTGTACTCCGTTTAATATTATTTCCGGGACGAGGGGTTTGTAAAAAGTGAGGTCCGCACCCATTTTTTTCGCCATAGTTAAGTAGTTGTATGGGTCCAATCGTCCGCCGCCGGAGATAGCAATAATCTTAACAGTCGGAGAAATGCGCCGGAGTTCCCGAATTGTTTCCAGTCCTTCCATTTCAGGCATAATAATGTCGGTTATAATTAAATCAAAAGGATTTTCATTGTGAAGTTTTAATCCCTCTTTTCCATTACTGGCAGAGGCCAATATGTATCCCTCCGGTTCCAGGGTTTCATTGAGGATTTCCCGGGTAACTTTATCATCGTCTATAATAAGAATACGCGTCATGGTTTATTGCTCCTCTATCTTTACAGGTATCACATTCATTTGTTATTTCACCATTGTCTATTGTTTATGTTTATTGTCAATGATATATTAACATAATATAAAATAGATTGCAATTCAAATCGATTAATCTGAGCAATTCTCATTTTAGCCACGAAGACACGGTGAAGCATGAAGGAACGCGAAGTTGACAAATCACAGGATTATGGGTTAAACTTTTTTGTATAGAAAATGGAAAAAGATGAATTGTTTTTTATGAAGCAGGCCCTGGCATTGGCGGAATTGGCTTATCAAGCGCAGGAAGTACCGGTGGGCGCAGTGGTGGTTTTGAATAATGAAATGATTGGCAAAGGTTATAATGCTGTGATTAAGAATTCTGACCCCACCGCCCATGCGGAAATGGTGGCGTTAAGGGAAGCAGGAGAGAAGATCGGGAATTACCGGGTGCTTGGGGCAGATGTTTACGTTACCCTCGAACCTTGTTTGATGTGTTACTCGGCAATGGTGCAGGCGCGGGTGAGGAATCTTTTTTTTGGTGCCTTAGATGCCAAGACCGGGATTTTTTCTACAGGAGCGTTTGCGGGAATAAAAAATATTTTTAATCACACAATTGCTGTAAAATCTGGTATAATGTCAGAGCCCTCCTCGAAATTGCTCCAGGATTTTTTTCGAGAGCAGCGAGAGCGGAGGGGTGCCGGAGTGGTCGAACGGGGCGGTCTCGAAAACCGTTGACCTGGCAACGGGTCCGTGGGTTCGAATCCCACCCCCTCCGCCAGCAGTGGGAACCGCGGAACCCCAGGACCGCACCCAATTAAAATCTATTTTAGCTGCACACGCTCTGTGTAGCATTTGCGGCAAACAGAAACATATTTATCATTACCGCCGATTTCAATTTGGGGGCCATCATTGACCGGTTTGCCGTCTTTATATTTGAGCAGCATGGTGGCTTTTTTGTGACAATGCCAGCATACGGCTTTGATTTCCTCGATTTTATCGGCAAGCAGCAGCAGCGCTTCACTGCCGGGAAACAGTTGATTGCGGAAATCATTTTTTAAACCGTAAACAATAACCGGTATATTCAACCGATCTACAATCCGGGTTAACGTAATTACTTGTTCCCGCGTTAAAAATTGTCCTTCATCCACTAATACACAATCCGGCTGATTTTCCTCTACAATTTTAAACATATCTGTTTGGGAATTAATAATAATCGCATCCCGCTGGAACCCCATCCGGGAAGTAATTTTACCCCGACCGAACCGGTCATCAATGGAAGGGGTAAAAAGCACGACACGTTTGTTCTGCTCTTCGTAGTTATGAGCAATTTTTAAAACCTCGGTGGATTTACCCGCATTCATGGTAGAATATCTAAAATATAGCTGCGCCATGGTTGATTCACCTTTTTATCGTTTTTATTATTTTTTTTCCTATTACCTTCGTTTTTATCTGGTGTGCTCTCAAGCGTTCTAATGCCTTTGATCCCCTTGCATACGTCTTTTTCCTGCTTCAGATATTGGATAAAAGCATCATTAACCGTGACCATCAGGGATTTTCCCGGGTCCCGGTGTATAAATTCATAGGTGCTGGCCATAAAGTCGTTCATCCCCACGGTATAGGTTTTGGTTTCATCCAATAATTCTCCTGTTTCATCCCTTAGTTCCACATCCTTGACCTCACCTCTTGAGGTTCGCTTTACAATGTATGCAATGCCTGACACCAAAAGGTCCAATTTATTATATCGTTCATAGCTGGATTGGATCAAAGACCTTATTTCAGCCGGGGTCATTTCAAATTGGACCATCCGGTTTTCAAAGGGGTGAAGGTCATAAATATCTTTGAGCTTAACGATAGGGCCCAGTTGGTTTACCCGAATTCCCCCGTAATTGTGAAACACAATGTCCAGGTTAAAATGTTTCCGAAGTGCATCACACAGCAAGTTACCCACTTCATATTTACGCGGCAGCGACCTGGGGAGGACAGCAATCACCTGGTTCAATACAGGACTATTGTTGAATTTTACAATCATTTCTTCCAGTTGGGGGATTTTTCCTTTTATGGTTGCCACTTCGATCAATTTGCCGCTTTTTTTCACCAACTGACCCTCTTTTAAGATCAATTCGATGCGTCCCAGGTACCTGGCATTTCCACCAGCCTGGGCAATCATTACACCATTTATTTCAAAGGGATGATGGATTTGGGAATGGCTGTGCCCGCCAATAATCAAATCCAATTCCCCCATCTCTTGCGCCAGCAGCTCATCCGTATCAATACCTAAATGAGTGAGAGCAATAAAAACATGACTTTCTTTTTTTAGATACCGGTACTTTTTTGCGGTTTCAATGGGGTGCGAAAAGGTGAATCCTTTCACACCATTGGGATGGGTGTCGGGGATACTGGTATGTTTATTCACTTCGATCAGTCCCAGCACAGCAATCTTTATACCTGCGGAGGTCTTTAAAATCGTAAAGGGCGGAGGTTGGGGAAAGGATTCTTTTTCTCCTTTTAAATTTGCATTGGCACAAATGATGGGGAAATTGGCTTTTTCTATAAATCTTTTCAACACTTGCTGTCGATAATCGAATTCATGGTTTCCTAAGACCATGGCATCGTAACCCATACGGTACATCAATTGTAAAATCGGTTCGCCTTTGGGGTCGTATTGATCCACCACTGCATTGCCGCTGAAATTATCCCCGGCATTCAGGAAGAATACGCTTGCTTTGGGGATTCTTTTCTTTTCTTGCTGCACATACCAGGCGATCCTGGCAATATTGTTAATCCGGGCATGCATGTCATTGACATGAAACAGGATGATGCGGGTTTCTCCGGTATATTGCCAACCGGGTTCAGGTTTGCCGCAGCCCTGGATACAGGGCAATATCAGCCCCACCAGGATAGATATACAGAGCACATGCTGCACCAATAATGGGCCTTTTTTCCTTTTCACTTTACGTCTCCCAATTGACTCCGGTAATGTATAATTGTTGGGCATCGGATAATTCGCCTTCCGGGTCGATGGGGTTTCTGTGTTTATCCACAACTTTTTTTTTGCCTTGTATAATCGCCTGGAATTCTTTTTTAGAGTACTTTAACAGGGCATCCCTGACCCGGGCGCCGCTGAAAATCTCTATTTCCGTATCATTGATAAAAATCTTCATAAATTCTTTTTTTTCTCCTCTTGGGAAGAAATTATTATAATTGAGACTTTTGGAAATGTCAAAAGAAAAGGAGCCCGAACAGCAATTCTAATTTTAGCCACATAGTGGCGACGAACACGGACAAACACGGACTA
>CP070627.1:6490674-6493875 GCA_020355945.1 Candidatus Aminicenantota bacterium
AAATCCGCTGTAAATATTTCACTATCCTCTTCAATGAACACAATCGCGCCTAAATTACAACGCTGTAAACACACTTGAGTACTTGAGCCGCAATTGGTACATAAGCTTGTAAAACGCGGTGTTTTGTCAACGTCTATTTCAATTCCCGGACATATATTGCATAATCCGCAGTTTTTACATTTATCATAATCAATTTTTAATTTTCTTATTTTCTTTTTACTGTCAACCTCTTGAATGCACGCTCCTTCTAAAATAAGAGCCGAAAATATGCCCTTTTCCGCTAAATCAAGAGCCTTTTTTAACTCTTTTTCAATTCCAGTGATGTCATAGGCATCAACCACTATCGTTCGTTCTACTTCTGCTTCAACAGCCTTTCTTAAACTAAATTTATGAGGCTGATTGGCTAAATTCTTTTCAGAACTGGGCGCTGGTTGACCACCGGTCATGGCCGTAGTCCGGTTGTCCAGGATGACCTTCACCCCCGGTACATTGCGGAACACCGCATTACGCGTGGAATCTAACCCGGAATGACATTCACAAGAATCTCCAATGACACTAATCGTCCTGCCAGCCATCTCCGACCTGGACATGACAAAACCCTGCCGCATAGAATCCGAAGCACCCATACAACAAACAGTATCCAGGGCATTAATAAAATATAATAATGTGGAACATCCAATGTCACCAAAACAAGCAAAAATCTTTTTTTGCTTCTTTAATTTGGCAACCGTTAAACCAAAAGCCCTGTAGGGACAGCCCGGACAGATTGAAGGCGGCCTCATAAGCGGCTTTATATGAACTTCTTTTTTATTAATCTCATATCCAAATTTCACATGCCGGGATAAAAATTCCAGGACAGTTTCAGGTGCCCAGGTGGTTATGGTACTCATTTCATCTTTACCGATTACTTCAATATCCAGCAGCTTTATCCTCTCTTGCAAAAACTTATCACCTTCTTCAATTACAAATAGTCTGCCCTTAATTTTATGGGCAAAAGCTTTAATCCTGTTTTTGGGAATCGGGTTGGTTACAGCAAGTGTGAGTATAGAGGGATTTACATTAACTGCTTTTAATGCTTCCTGGACGATAATACTGGATTCTCCACTAACAATGATTCCCCAATCTTTTTCTTTTGACTCCGAATTTAACCCTTCAACCTCCTCTACTAAATTTGAAGTCTCTACCCAATCCTGGACCTGGGGGATTCTTTCCCGGGTGGCTTTATTATAGTTCGCCCTTGCTATGGCTGGCATAAGCATCCATGGGTGTAAACTTTCGGGGATTTTTAATGGTGCTGCAGTTCGTGGTTCTTTTGTGGTAACCAATCCTTCGGAATGCGCAAGTATCCCGGATGCCAATACCACCACCGGTGTTTTAAAGGTTTTGCTTATATCTGCGGCAGTCCAGGCAATTTCATACATTTCCTGGTGATTGCGAGGTTCTAAAACCGGGACCCGGGCAGAAGCAAAAAAATGTCTTGCATCAATAACATGCTGCGTACTGGAAGGGACATAATCTGTTGCCGCATATATCACCAGTGCTCCTGCTTGCCCCGTATAAAAAGCAGAGGTGGAAATCACATCTCCTGCCTGGAATACCCCGGGTATTTTCATGGTAACCACAGAATCATAACCGGCAACAGCACGGCCTACACTTACACCTACAGCAACCGCTTCATTTACCGACCAACCTACCTGGATTCTATCCTGGACATAAGCCAGGGATTTATCAATGACTTCCGTACTGGGAGTGCCGGGGTATCCATCTGCCGCATGATACCCCGCATGTACCACTCCCAGTGCAAACGCAGCATTACCCTGTAAAATAAATTTACTGTTAACCGGTGCTTCTACAATCTTTCTAAATTGTGACATTTTTTTTTAGCCTCCGGCGCGGCCCTCGGCGAGGGCACCCTATTAGAGGGGCACCTCTGTTTCCTCTGTGTCCTCGTTATAACGTGTCCTCTGTGGCTAAAATTACGTCCTGGGACCGGAGGTTTTGTCGTCAATGTATTCCAACAAAACACCGGTTGCACCTTTGGGATGGACAAAGGCAAACTCGCAGTCCCGGAATTTTCGAGCACCGCCAATAAACTTATATCCCTTGTCTGTAAGCTCATCCATAGCACCGCGAGTGCTGTCTACATTAAAAGAAACCAGCATAACCCCTTCGCCGCGCTTCTCAATAAACCTGGCTACATCACCGTCCGGCGTGGTAGACTCCATCAATTCAAAACCTACTTCTCCAATATAATAACGAGCCACTTTAATCTTTTCCGGCTCATCAATATACTCATCATCCGGTTTGTTTTTACCCATCAACGGTTCCCAAACCTTCCTGGCATCTTCCAGGTTCTTCACTGCAATACAAATATGATCGATTCGATTAACTTTCATAATTTAATCCTCCTTATAGTGACCTTCACCATCATATCCACGAACAACCCCTACACTCCAATTGCCGGGTGTCGGCCGGTCCTCACGGGGAGACACATAAGATTCATAAGTGGCCTCAATACCCTTATTAGGCAAGCGGAAATGAATAGCATCGATGGGACATAACTCGGCACAGATACCACACTCCTCACATAAGTCCACAAGAAGCGCCGCTTTATTTTTTATCAGCCCCATAATATGGGCCGGGCATCGCTTGACACATACACCGCATCCATTACATTTGAAAACATCTACTCTTGGTATCATTTTTTTTTCCTCCTGACTATCTATAACCGCATACCCATTCGGTAACCGTCCTGGATGGCTGAATTACCCCGGCGCGGTATCATGGCATCTCCAATGGTGTACACACCCTCTTTTGCTTTGCTCAGATCATTCATCGCATGCATGTCCGCAAGAATAACCGTATCTGCTTCAATCAACTTTTCACCCTCTGCTGTCTCAACAAGAACTCCCTTCTCATTGATCTCTTTGGGCTTTGCAAAACGTACCTGGTTCACACTGCCTTCTTTAAGTTTTTTCATGTACCGCCAGATATAGCTGGGATTCACATCCGCACCCGGTTTTTTCCCGGCATGCACCAGGGAAATCTCACAGCCGCCCTTTTCAATCAGGAACAACGCCGTTGAGATAGCCACACCGCCTGAGCCCAGGATAACAACACGTTTACCCGGCTTCACCTTGTCGTCCATCACATCCAGGCAACTCACCGCCCTGTCAGCCCCGGGCAGATCGCATTCAACGA
>CP070627.1:6493975-6501204 GCA_020355945.1 Candidatus Aminicenantota bacterium
GGCGACTATGGCTGGGGCATCGATGTTGACGGCAGCGGCAATGCCTATGTGACGGGATCTACAGGTAGTACGGATTTTCCCACCCTGAATCAATACCAGACATATCAAGGTTATTATGATGTCTTTGTCACCAAGATTTCTGCCTTCTCTGCTGCTGCCCCAACTGTTGATACACCTACCAGCGCTGCTGTCACTTACACCACCGCTACACTGGGTGGCAATGTAGCTGACACAGGCGGTGCCAATGTAACGGAACGGGGTGTTTATTGGAGTACCACCAATGGATTTACACCACCAGGACAAGGGACAAAGGTTTCGGAAACCGGGAATTGGGGAACAGGGACATTTACCGTTAATGTGACCGGTTTGCCTGCAGGTATCACCATTTATTTCAAAGCCTTTGCCACCAACACCGCAGGTACCGGGTACTCTGCCCAGGATTCATTCACAACGCCTGCTATTACTGCTCCCACAGTAACCACCACTGCGGTTTCCAATATCACTACCACCTCTGCCGACAGCGGCGGTAATGTGACTTACGATGGCGGATCAGCAGTGACTGCACGGGGAGTGTGTTGGAGTACGAACGTAAATCCCACCACAGCAGATAACACAACAACCGACGGAACCGGAACCGGGAGCTTTACCAGTTCCATCACCGGGTTGATGGAATACACCACTTATTATGTTCGTGCTTATGCCACCAACTCTGTTGGAACCGGATACGGCAAACAGAGGAGCTTTACCACCAAAGCAGAGTCCGTGACAGTGACGATAACAGAACCCCAGGACGGCGCCCATGTATCCGGGACCGTGATCATCAAAGCAACTACCTCTTCCAACCCGGCCAAAGTTTCGGATGCTTCCATCCAGGCTGTGGAAAAGGTGGAATTCTATTGTGATGAAACCAAAATTGCCGAAGATACCGGTGAACCCTATGAAACCACCTGGGATACCACCACTTATGCGGATGGTTCCCATAACATCAAAGCTGTCGCTTACAATATTGTAAACCAGACGGCTGAGGATGAGATTACGGTACATGTGGGGAATACACCACCGGAAATAATGCTTAACCGTACCCATCTGAATTACGGTTCGGTACCCCAGGCAGGTACGGCATCCTTAAGCTTGAACGCCGCCAATTTAACCACCGGTTCACAAACCATTCTCATCAACAACATCGGCGGTGGGACATTAAATTGGATCGTTAGCGAAGATGCCAATTGGCTCACCTGCACACCGGAAAGCGGAACCGGTAAAGGTGCTGTAACCGTTACCACCGACCCCTCCGGCCTGCAAACAGGAACCTATAATGCTACCATTACCATTCAAGACCCCAATGCTGTCAATTCCCCACAAACAGTAACTGTCGTCCTGGTAGTATACGATCCAGGTACCACGACTATTCCCTTCGGCTATTTTGAGAGCCCCATCGATGGTTCTACAGTGATGAGCAGTATCCCGGTGACCGGGTGGGCGTTGGATGATATCGATATCACCAGTGTCAAAATCTACCGGGCCCCCATACCAGGGCATGAAACCGGCAGTTTGGTTTATATTGGTGACGCGGTAATGGTGGACGGTGCACGACCCGATGTGGAACAACAATTCCCGACTTACCCCAAAGACTACCAGGCTGGCTGGGGTTACATGATGCTGACCAATTTCCTGCCCAACCAGGGTAACGGGACATTTACCCTATATGCAAAAGCCACAGACAAAGAAGGCAATGAAGTGACCTTAGGAAGTAAAACTATCACCTGTGACAATGCCAATGCCGTGAAACCCTTTGGTGCCATTGATACCCCTGGTCAAGGAGGAACCGCTTCCGGGAGTGCTTATGTCAATTTTGGCTGGGCATTAACCCCGCAGCCCAATACCATTCCCACGGACGGGTCTACCATTAATGTGTGGGTAGACGGCGTTCGCCTGGGCAGTCCGGTTTACAACCAGTACAGGGAAGATATAGCCTCACTTTTTCCCGGTTATAACAACAGCAATGGTGCAGTTGGTTATTTCTATTTAGACACCACAGCGTATCTCAATGGAGTACATACCATTGCCTGGTCGGCGCAGGATAATGCTGGCAACCAGGACGGCATTGGCAGTCGTTATTTTACCATCGTGAATATCGGAAGAAACGGTATTGCCGGTACGAAATCTGACGATAACCATCTCATCAGGCCGCACTATTTCAGTGTCTCACATGTACATCAGGCGACCCTGTCAGTGGAGCCGGTATTGGTGAAAAAGGGATATGACAGGAATGCCGGATTCGAAGTGCTTTACCCCGACCCTGAAGGAATTATCTCTATCCAATTGAGAGAAGACCAGAGGGTTGAAATCGTTTTGAGGAACAGCCTGTTTTCGGAAGCTGCTGTTGTTTCCGGTTATATGATAACGGGTGACCGGTTACAACTGCTGCCCATCGGTTCTACCCTGGATAATGGCAGCGGTATCTTTTACTGGCAGCCTTGTGCCGGATTCTTCGGTCACTACCGGTTTGTATTTGTGGAGAAATCAGCCGACGGCCAGTTGACAAAGAAGTTAGTAAACGTTGTGATTTCAACTAAATATTAACTAAGTGGCCCTATTCACAAATTCTATAACGTTTTCGCTGGTTCCGAACATGAATGGCTGCGTTGTTCTTCCTCGACATAGGCCCCACTATGCCTCGTCATCATGCCTTGCCCTTCAAGCCCGGTCCTCACCGAAAATGTCACATTATTTGTGAACAGGACCACTAAGGAAAAGGGATGCCTGGGAAGTCCTGATTTAATTATTGAAATTCTCTCCCCTATAAAAAGTAAGGAAAACTTTCAATTCAAATGAAAAAAATTTTAGAAACAGGAAGGTTGTTTTTTTATTTTCACTGTGTTATAATTTCAGTCCGAGCAATAAGCGACGAATTAAGAGCTATTTTTAAAACCCCATGGTGTCCGGTTGTTTACCGTTAATATGATTACAATTTTCATGTTTCCCGGCGCATGGTCCAGGATAGACAACAATAAATTCAAAAAATAGGAGGTACACCGTGAACAAAAAACTCAAATTAACCAAATTAACCGTAGCCAATTTGGAGCGAATCAAAGGAGGAGACGACCCTGTCTGCTTCTGCCAGGTATTCCCTGACGGATCCACCGATGAAGCCTTCCATCATAATGGCTACCCGACAATACTCTCCTGTAAAATTTGTATCATAACACAAAATTGCTAACAACATAACTACCCCTTCGGCTCCAATGGATGGGGATAGTTGTCCGGGCGTAATGACGTAAAGGCAGTAGAGGCGGGTAAAGCTCTACTGCCTTTACTTTTTTTATTTCTACCTTTACCAATTCAATAATAAAAGATATAATAAATACTTACATATTAAAGAACAGCTGAGCAAGTGAAAAACATGAATGCATTTACACTGATAGAAAGCAAAAGACAAAATAAGTATTTCTACGACCAAACCGTAAAAAACACCCAATGGTGTCATCCACTGCTTTTTTATATATTAAAATTACACGACAGGGGCCTGGATGTCGAGCAATGGTTTAAGGAGTTATGCGATGACCGGGTACAGGTCGAGGACTGCGGCACCTTTTCAAAAGAGGAAATCACCTATTATTACCGGAAATATATCCTCCTGCGCGAAAACGGCTTTTTTGCTGAGCTGGATACCAAACACCATTTATGCGGGAGATTATCCGCTGATAAAATTAAGTCTTCCCTGGCCAACACAAGACAGGTGAGCTTCGAAGTAGTGGACTTTTGCAATCTTGAATGTGCCTACTGCACTTATGGGAAATTTTATGACAATTATGACCAAAGAGAGAAAAATACCTTGAGCACCGGTACAGCAAAAACCTTTTTGAATTACCTGTTAGAGTTACTGAACTCCCCTTTGAACCAATCTCATGACCGGCCCCTTCATATTGGTTTTTATGGGGGTGAACCGCTGTTAAATTTTCCTTTTATCCGGGAAATCGTGGCTTACGCGGGTCAATTAAAAGCGGAGCATAATCGTTTTTGTTTTAGCATGACCAGCAATGGTCTCTTGCTGGAAAAATATATGGATTTCCTGGTGCAGCATGATTTTTCGTTGTTGATCAGCCTGGATGGCAACGAATATAACAATTCCTACCGGGTATTTAAGGACGGCAGGCCAGCGTATCAACAAATTTTAAAAAATGTCAATGCCCTGGAAACAAAATACCCCGAATATTTTAAATCCAGGGTTAATTTTAATGCAGTTTTCCATAACCGGAACTCTGTGTCTGACATTCACCACTATTTTAAAACCCGGTTTAATAAAGTTCCCAATATCAGCGAATTAAACCCCAGTGGAATCAGCGACTCAATGCGGGAAGAATTCTGGAAAACTTATGCCAACATCAATGCCAGTCTTCTCCAGCTAGAAGATTATTCCCTGGTGGAAAAAGAGATGTTTATCCGTCTTCCCAATATTAATGGGGTGAGCACATTTATCGATCAGTGCAGCGGGTTTGTATTCAATGACTATAATGAACTGCTGGCTTCACAACAAGCGGGTAAAACCAATAAAAAAGAAATCGCACCACGTGTGCCAACAGGCACCTGTATGCCCTTTTCCAGGAAAGTTTTTATCACTGTAAAGGGAAAAATATTACCCTGTGAACGCATCGGGTACCAATACGGCTTAGGCACTACGGATGAAAAGAAAGTAGAACTGGATTTTGAAAAAATAGCTGAGACTTACAACAGGTATTACCATCGATTGAAAACACAATGCGAAGCTTGTGCCAATTCAGAAGCCTGCATGCAGTGTATATTTTATTTAGACCTGGAAAAGCCCACGCCTAAATGCAATGGTCTATTCAATAAAGAAGAATTCTCTCAATACCTGGCTACCCAGGTATCCTACCTGGAAGAAAATCCACATACCTATACGAGAATCATGAAAGAGGTAAGGATTGAATAAAAAACAAAAAAAATTTTGGTTTATTCTTGACAATTATGTCCACATCTCCTTGAAAGGGAATTCCCTGGTGTTTTATAATCCCCTTACCGGGAAAATTTTAGAATACACCGCCAGTGAGCCGGTTATCAGGCTGGTTAAACGTTTACAATCTCCAAAAAATCTACTGGTGGTTGGTTTAACCGGGAAAGATTTTGTAAACCCGGGAATTTCCCAATTGGTCCGTGACCTGCGGGGGCATTTTATGGGAGACTTAGTCGATACCACCCTTATAAAAGAAAAACCCGTGCAAATGATGCCTTACTTAAAAGTCCATAAAGATGCGGAAATCATAAAAAAGACACCCTCCCGTTCAGTGGGTGAAAAAATGATGAAATACCTGGTGGAGATTTCTATATATATTAACAGGATGTGTTCCCTGGATTGTGAAATATGTGATTCGGCTTACAAACAATTCTTATGCTGTACCCGCAGGATACAGGGGAAAAAAGAGCTGGACGTGTTATCCATAAAACATTTATTTCAACAGTTGCAGGGTGTAGGGCTGGCTCGTGTGAACATCCTGGGGGGTGATATTTTCAAATTTTCAAAATTGCATCAATTGTCGGCAATCTTAACCAGGCAATCACAAGACTTTGAAAAAGCATTTTATACTCACTACTTGAACCTGGTTCACCGGGAAGAAAAATTTGGGTTATTCCCGGCAGGTTCTTTTTCTTTAAAGGTATTGGTTACGTTTCCAATAAAAAAGGATCAATGGCAGCAGGTACTGGAATCGCTGCGGGCACATCACATTAACACTCATTTTCATTTTATAATCAGCAGCAGCACAGAAATCAGTGCAGCGGAAGAATTAATCACCGGGTATGGCATGGACAATTATTCGTTTCATCCTTTTTTTAATGGTAAGAATCAGTCTTTTTTCCGGCAAAATGTCTTTTTAGATAAGGAAGACCTCCAGGAAGCCAAACCCACCATTAAGGAAATCCTGGCGCGGCAAATCGTCAATCCCTTTTATTTCGGAACCTTGACAGTTTTAAGTAACGGTGATATTCATGCCAATGTCAATGTCTCCCGGTTGGGAACCCTTGAGAAGAACAGCATTTATGAAGTGGTATACAAAGAGATGTACCGGGGTAAAAGCTGGAGGCGGATAAGAAAGCGGGTGGAGCCCTGTAAACGTTGTACCTTTGAAGCATTGTGCCCGCCCCTCTCCAATTATGAATATGCCCTGGGCAAGAACAACCTCTGCCACATCCGGGATATATGAAGAACAGGAAAGAAAGATTAGGGACAGGAGACAGGAATTCGATAAGAAGCTTGTACCCTCATTGTAGATTGTAGAAAAATTAAAAAAGTTTCAACTTTTTGGAGAATCATCTTGTATATAATATATAAGATTAACCGATGATCAAAAAAACAAAGGAGGATAGCCATGAAAAAGAAAACCATCACATTTATGTTGATTATAATTGTCAGTCACTTTATTCTTATAGCCCGGGAACCTGGAGATGCGGAATCCCTTGTGCTTAAGAATGTTCACCTCATCGACGGGAAGGCTAATAAGATATTGAAAAACCACTGCATTGTGATCGAGGGCGATACCATCACAGATATCCACCCGGTGGGAGAAAAGGAGATTCCCGCAACAGTCTTTCTGCTTAACCTGGAAGGGCATTATGTGATTCCCGGTTTGATCGATGCCCATGTGCATATCAGCCACATGTCAGCGGAAGAGTCGAGAATGGTATTATCATGGGCTTTAAAGGGAGGAATTACTGCGGTTAGGGATATGGGCGGTGATGTACGAAAACTGGCGGCACTGAGACGGGATGCCCTGCTGCATGAAATCGAATCCCCTTATATCTATTATTCTGCGATTATGGGTGGTCCCACGTTTTTCACGGATTTCAGGGTCGTTGGTTCCACATTAGGTGAAATCCCGGGTAAACTTCCCTGGGCAAAGGCAATTACCTCGTCCACGGACATGCGGCAAGCCATTGCCGAGGCTAAAGGCTCCGGTGCCGCAGGTATTAAAATCTATGCCAACCTCCCTAAAGAAGAAATTCAACGCATTGCTGCCCAAGGTCATAAGCAGGGATTAAAAATTTGGAGTCATGCCAGTGTTTTTCCTGCCAGACCCATAGATGCGGTTTTGGCAGGTGTGGATGTGATATCCCACTGCGGGCTCCTGGCCTGGGAATCTGCAAAAGAAATACCTCAAACTTATGAGCGCCGACATGAGGCCCAATATGATATCGGGTTGCTCAAAGACAAAAGC
>CP070627.1:6501304-6511673 GCA_020355945.1 Candidatus Aminicenantota bacterium
ATGAATCCTGATGTCTACAAGGTGGATGCCTATTTGGACCAGGAAGAAGTGGCCGCTGTGGTGGCTAATTATAATCTATTAGCCATTCCTGTGGTGGATGAACAGGACAAACTGGTGGGTGTAGTCACAGTGGATGATGTGATCGATATTATCCAGGATGAAGCCACCGAAGATATTTATAAATTAGCTGGTGTTACCCAGGATTACAGCGTGGATTTAAGCACGGGCAAATCCTTAAAAAAACGAATGCCCTGGCTCTTTATGAGTTTGTTAACCACCTCTCTATCCGCCATCGTGGTCAACATCTTTAAAGGAACCATTGAACAATTTATCATACTGGCGGTATTGATGCATATCGTTCCTGCTATTGGCGGTGTGGTGGGAAATCAAACCGTGGCCATTATGGTAAGGGAAATTGTATTGGGAACCCTGAAATGGAAACGGTCACGAAAAATACTATTCAAAGAATTGCTGGTGAGCATCGGCAGTGGATTGGGTATCGGTGCTGTCTCCGGTGTGGTCGCCTACCTCCTTTTTAAAGATTGGGTGATTGGTGTTATTTTCGGGATTGCCCTGCTGCTTAACCTTTTTATGGCAACGTTAGTGGGTACGATTATTCCTCTTATTCTCAAACGGTTAAAATTTGACCCTGCCCTGGCATCGGGTATGTTGGTGACTATGTTAACCGATGTCCTGGGACTCCTGGGCTTTCTTGGCCTGGCAACAATCATCATGTTGTAACCA
This sequence comes from Candidatus Aminicenantota bacterium, assembly GCA_020355945.1. Next base: position 6,502,049 of record CP070627.1, read on the forward strand.
GAGTAATATGCCCATTGCTTCTACGCAAGCGTTTGTATTGGGAAGTTCCCCGTTAAAAGAACAAGACCGGTTGATTCACCTTTTAACCATTGACAGGGGTATTTTACGGGCCATGGCCCCGGGTTCTTTAAAATTCAAAAACCGGTTCGGTTCCCTATTAGAATTATTTACCGAAGGCGATTTTCACTATTACTGGCAAGAAAATAAAGATTTGATTACTATTTCAAAGGGAGAAATTATTCACAGTTACTTTAATATGGTATCAGACCCTGGAAATATATTTTATTTTTACCTGGCAGCAGATGTTTTTTTAAAATTTATTCCTTTTAATCAAAAGGATAATCGTTTGTATCGTTTGCTGCATGCCATTTTGACTCACCGCAAAGAAGGAGTTGAAATGAATTTGCTGCTGCTCTATTTTTTGATATGGGTGCTGCGGATTGAGGGCATGATGTTCAATCCCCGGATATGTTACAACTGTTATGCCAAAAATATTCAGCGTGCGTGGTTTAAAACGGATTTCCTGGGAATTTTGTGTCAACGATGTAAAACCACTGAAAACCTCGCGCTTCTTGGGGAAGAGCTTGAGTTTGTCAAATGGACGGAGAAGAATTCGCCCAAAGGCTTAGGGGTATGGAAAGATAAGATAGATACCTCCAAATTGATCCGGGCGTTTACGAAAAAGATCGAGTATCATGGTGAGTGTTCATTAAAGTCGTCTCAATACCTGTCGGAGTTTCAGTAAATTATAAATTTTCAATACATACCTGCTTATCAACTATTTCGCTTTCCCTTCTTTTTTCGAGTTTTTGTAAAATGTGGTAGATAAGATTCAATTATGCTGCATTTAAGATCAATTGCAGGATAACCGTTGATTATCCTATGTTTCCATTTTAACTCCTCCGGGTCAGTTATTTAATTTTTATCTTTTCACCAGGATATTTTTATTATTTTATCATGTTCTATTTACATTTTAGCCGGAATAGGCGGATTTTAATGGTATATACCATTAAAAATAATTAATTCTTCCATCAATTGCTTGAAATTCGATAATCAATCTGTTAATATTTCAATATAAAGCAAGGATGTTTTTGAGGTGTCCTTTATCAAGGAGGTAAGACCATGACCAAATGGTTTAAGAAAATCATATACGGCTGCGTAATGATTATCGTATTGTCATGCATGCGATATGCATACGGCGCTGTTGTATGGCAGCCTGACCCAGGCAATCGAATGACCGACAACGTTTATAATACGGACAACAGCCGCCGTATATCCTGGAATCGCTATCAAGGCTTTGCGATGAGTGTTGATAATCGGGCAGCCTATGACAACTGGCGCAATGTGGATAATGCCCCCCAAGTACGCCTGGACCTAGGCAGCAATGGGCTTAACCTTAGTCAAACTGACTTTGTGATTTCAACACGGGTTCGAATGACTCAAAGTTGGGGATTCCGATATCAGGCCGGATTGTGTATTGTCTTTGGTAATAATGATCTACTCGCTTTCGGATTGCACGGCCGCGAAGGCATGGAAACCCGTCGGAATTATATACGCATAAGACGTCCGGGCGGAGTTAATCGTTGGCAGCTTTGTTCGAGCGGGTCTGTGTACATTAAGATAAAGCGCAGAGGAACAATCTATTCGGCATGGTACAGCGAAGACGGGATTATCTGGTCCCATTTAATAGACACAACGATCAACAACACGCCTTTATATGCCGGAGCCATCTTAAAAACCTGGAGACGCGGCACGCAAAACGCAGATTTTCGATACTTCCAAATTACCCACGTGATTAACGAGCCAACCAGAAACAACACTCCCCATTACACTTGGAATCACTCACATGGCGGTGGATTTCCCAATCCACTCAGCTTTGTATACGATTTACAGCCGTCAGAGGAAAGACGCCGAATCCTGCTGCGCATTTATATTCGACAAGGCGATACAACAGGAATTCATCCATTCGATAAAAAATTGTATGTGTCCGGTTTTGAAACTTACAACCGCATTAGCGGAATGTTGAAATCGAGCGAACCGATAATCAATCAACTGAATTTAACGCTGGTTGCCATCAAATTTCCCAGTGGACAGCAAACATTAAAGCATGGGCACGATTGGATGCTGATCGATATTCATGAAGATTTTATAAGGGATCGCTTTCCAACATCAGGCAACGCCGTTGTGGATGACAAATTTTATCTGACCGGGCAATCCGCCGGTGGCCAGTTTACGGCCCGTTTTGCCATGTGCCATGCCAAAAAGCTGGTGCGGGCTGCAGCAGCAAGCCCACACGGATTGTCTTTTCCCGATGTAAGTATCGATTGGTATCCGGGCATACACATCAATGCTTATTACCGGGAAAGGAATCCCCGTTTAGCGGTTAATCCGGAGGATGTCTACAATTTGGAATTAGCGATTATCCATGGGGAAAACGACAATGTGGTAGATCGCACACCTGAGCCGGAACAGACACAAGGCATCGATTGCGTCGGCTATTCCCGCGTTGACGAGGGAAAGAAGTGGATTCGGCAGATGACCAAAAGAGCGGGACGCACAATAATCCCTCGTGTCTATATCGTGCCCAAGATAGCCCACGGGCTTACAGGCGATAAAACCAAAGCAGTGCTTCATTACCTTTTTGGACAAGGCAATTCCGGTAACATAGAAAGATGGCGCTATCGATTTACCCTCGATGACGAAGACAATGAAGTGGATGTCCAGCCTCGCCATATTCCATCCGAGCTGCTTTATTACTCTAAATTTGATTGCTATAATTTACCCGAATATTTTGCTGAAAGGCGTTATACATTTCATCCAGGTAGCAATCGATGCAATGTGCGTAAACCAGGCCCGACCGTTTCGGTAAACCTAAACGTGCCTTGCTCTATTGTACATACATCAACGGATTTGCGCATTACTGTCGGTGGAGACACATACAGCAATCCCAAACGGCTTTATGGAAAGTTACGTCTTTACAATGCAAATCGCACCCGGATGCTGGAGGAGTCTGCCCAGGCAACCAGGCGTTTTATCGACGAAATGGTGGTGGGGCGTCGCTTTTATATATTCGAAATCGACAAACGTGACGATCATGGGCCTGCTCTCGACCCAAACGCCCCCGTGTTGCAAGTTATTCTACGAGAAAACGAGACAGTCGTTAATCCGGACACAAATGCGCCCTATCCCGATCAGAATACAATTCGCACATGGAAATGGGACGACATAAAAAGTCGTATAATCTTCAAAACGCGTCAACAAGAAACCAACAGTTCATCCTGGGCATACGACAAAATCCATAAGTTTCGAGTTGGCGAATGGCGGTGGGGTTACGATAGCCTTAACAGACTATTTATTGCTGGCCTGCAAACCTGTGATGAACACAGAATCCCCCGCCGGGAAATGCAGACCACCTCCAATTACAGCCGGCGTTTATTCGAACATTGGCCATATCCCGGACAGCGCTTTGGACTACGCAGACCAGTCAGACCACCGAGATGATTCCTTCACCAACGCAGTGGGAATAAAAGTTTTTTGCGTTTTTTTTTTATCTTTTGTTTTTAAGGTTGAATATCTCTCCTGAAAATGGTAAAAAAGAGTGAAGAAAATTGAACTTAAAAGGAGGCCAATATGTGTTCCAAAAAGAGCATCCTTATTTTAGCACTTATATTGATGTGTTTCGGTTCGACTTTTACTGGTGACCAGGGATCGCGAGAAGGAGTCCAAAAAATCCGGGGTAAAATCCTGGATATGACTTATCCCTTTGCTGATAATTCCATTTACTGGCCCACCGGGAAATCCTTTAAAGCTAAACCCATGTCCTGGGGCATTAACGATAAAGGGTGGTGGTATGCCTCAAATGATTACAGTGCCAATGAACACGGCGGCACACACGTAGATGCACCGATTCATTTTTTCCAAAAAGGGAGGACCATGGACCAAATCCCTCTCCAGGAATGGATCGCACCTGCTGTTAAAATTGATGTGACTAAACAGTGCGATGAAAACCGGGACTATTTGCTTAAAAAGGAAGATATTACTAATTTTGAAAAGAAACACGGGAAAATCCCCTCTAAAGCCTGGGTGATTATGTATACAGGAATCGGCACTCGTTACTATCCTGATAGAAAAAAGGTATTAGGTACAGACATGAGGGGGGAAGAAGCGGTTAAAAAGTTGAGCTTCCCGGGTTTCTCAGTGGAATCGGTGAAATTTCTTTTGAAAGAAAGGGATATTACCGGGATTGCTATTGATACTCCCAGTATTGATTATGGTAAATCCACGGAATTTTTAGTGCACCGTGAGCTTTTCAAAGAGAATAAGCTAGCCATTGAGAATATCGCCAACCTGGATAAGCTGCCGCCTACAGGAGCGATGCTTTATCCGATTCCTATGCTGATAGAGAAAGGAACCGGAGCACCTGCCAGGATTTTTGCCGTCCTCCCTGATTAGCGACCAGGGGGCGAGAGCATTGCGCATAGAGCATGGCGCATAGCGTATGGGGCAAAGCACTTTGCCATTTTAGGCTCCCCTCGCCGAGGGGCCCCTGGACCCGCCACTTTCTGCAAAAACTTTTGATTAAGGAGGTCATATGAAAGAAATCATCCAATTTACACTCAATCATAAACCGGTCCGTTTGACGGTTGATAAAGATCGCATGCTTTTATGGGTGTTACGTACCGAATTAGGGCTGACTGGGCCAAAATACGGATGCGGAGAGGGATTCTGCGGGGCCTGCACCGTGCTGGTAAATCATTCGGCGGTGCGTTCCTGCCAGTTTCCTATTGCAGATGTTAAAGGAAAAGAGGTACTTACTATCGAGGGATTAGCCAAAAATGGGAAACTTCATCCCCTGCAGACAGCATTTATGGAACATAATGCACTGCAGTGCGGCTTTTGTACTCCGGGAATGATCCTTAATGCCTACAGTCTATTAAAGAAAAATCCCTGGCCCACTGTCCCGGATATTGTCCGGGCCATGGAAGGGAACTTATGCCGCTGCAGCAGTTACAATAGAATTATTGAAGCCATCCAAACCGCTTCCCGATCAATGGCAGGAGGAATATCATGAAAAAAGATGAAACCAATGTCCCTGACTTGGAAGTCCTGGAATTAGAAAATGATTTAGCTCCGGTTAACATAGACCGCCGGGAATTTCTGAAACTCCTGGGAGGTGGAATTTTTGTCCTCTTTAACGTGGGAGATTCTCTTACCTTTGCACAAACCCGGGGTCGCGGACGTGGATATCCCGAGGATTTCAATGCCTATCTTCGTGTTGGAGAGGACGGCCGAGTTACCTGTTTCACCGGCAAAATCGAAATGGGCCAGGGCATCATTACATCCCTTGCCCAGATGCTGGCCGAAGAACTGGACGTGCCTTTAAATCAAGTTGATATGGTCATGGGAGATACTGACCGCTGCCCCTGGGATATGGGTACTTTTGGTTCTTTGAGCACCAAATTTTTCGGACCACCGCTGCGGCAGGCAGGCGCAACCGCCAGGGCAGTTCTCATACAATTGGCTGCCAAACACTTCCAGGTACCTGCAGAACAATTGAAGGTCAAAGAGGGTATGATTTTCAAGAAAAACGACCCGGGGAAAAAAGTCTCCTATGCCCGGTTGACCAAAGGAAAAAAGATAGAGCGGACAGTCCGGGAAAAACCGCCTATCAAGCATTACTCAAAACACACCATTTCCGGGAAATCAGCCAACCGCGCGGATGCCCTGGAAAAGGTGACCGGGAAAGCTAAATTTGCCGGGGATATTCGGTTGCCTGGCATGCTCTATGCGAAAATTTTAAGACCACCGGTTCACAGTGCCCAATTAAAGCAGGCAGATGTCTCAGCCGCCCGCCAGGTAAAAGGCATTCATATTGTACAAGAGAAAGACTTGATCGCGGTTCTCCATGAAAACCCGGACCAGGCGGAAAAGGCTTTGGCAATGATAAAATCAGAGTTTGACTTCCCGGATAACAAAGTTGACAACCAAACGATTTTCCAGCATTTGCAAAAAGCAGCTTCCCAGGGAGAGATCGTTACTCAAGCGGGAAACCTGGAACAGGGGAAAAAGCTGGCAGTCAAAACCTGTGAAGCTAAATATTTCAATCAATATGTGGCTCATGCTCCCCTGGAACCCCATACAGCAGTCGTGCAGTTAGAGGGCGGCAAGGCCACTGTTTGGGCATCCACCCAGGCACCCTTCCGCGCCCAAAATGATGTGGCTGAGGCCCTGGGAATATCGCCCAAACAAGTCCGGGTGATCACACCCTTTGTAGGAGGAGGGTTTGGAGGAAAAACCAGGAACCAGCAGGCGGTTGAAGCGGCCCGCCTGGCTAAGTTAACAGGAAAACCCGTGCAAGTGGCCTGGACCCGCCAGGAAGAATTCTTTTACGATACCTTTCGACCGGCTGCTGTCATTGATATAACCTCCGGTCTCAACAGTAACAATGAAATTACTTTCTGGGATTACAATATTTATTTTGCCGGTTCCAGGAGTTCTGAGCCTTTTTATAACATTCCTCATTTTCGTGTCAATTCCCTTGGCGGTTGGAGAAGTGGTCCCGGTACTCATCCTTTCAGTGTAGGTGCCTGGCGGGGGCCTGGGAGCAACACCAATGTGTTTGCCATAGAATCACATATTGATATCATGGCAGAAAAAGCAGGAATGGACCCGCTCAGCTTCCGTATGAAAAATCTAACTGACAAACGAATGCTGCGAGTTCTCAAAGCTGCGGCCGAAATGTTTGGTCATTCGTTCGGGAAATTGCCCGGTGGAAAAGGTTATGGCATCGCGTGTACCGATTACCGGGGCACCTATCTGGCCACAATGGCTGAAGTCAATGTTGATGCCCACAGCGGCCAAATCCGGGTGGAACGTATTGTTTGTGCCCATGATGTAGGAGAAATGATCAACCCCGAGGGGGTGAAAATGCAAATTGAAGGCGGTCTCATCATGGGACTCGGCTACGTTTTAACCGAAGAAATCCATTTCAAAGGTGGTGATGTCTTAGACAAAAATTTTGATACCTACGAACTGCCCCGTTTTTCCTGGGTGCCTAAAATTGAAACCCGGCTCATTGATAATCCCGAGATCCCCCCGCAAGGCGGTGGGGAACCTGCCATAACCAGTATGGGAGCAGTGATTGCCAATGCGGTTTACGATGCTGTAGGCGTCCGTTTTTTCGAGCTTCCCATGATCCCGGACAGGGTAAAAGCGGCTTTAAAGAATAAATAATCAAAAGTTTTTGCGGGGTCCAGGGGCGGTTTTTTCAAAAAGAGCCCCTGGCCGCCGGAGGCAAAAAGGTACTTTCATGGTAAATTTTTTAGAATTTATTCCATATAAATAGTTAAACCCGGAAGAGCCCGGTTTAATGACTCCTTCTGATCTTCGGAAATTTGATTTCTATGGAAATGTAAATACCGTAATTTTTTCAATTCATATAGAGGTGAATAATCAGGGATGGCATTTTTCCCTAAATACACACGCTCCAGGTTTTTCAGCTGCCCAAGAGGCGAAATATCGGTAAGCTTATTCTTCGCTAAACCCAACTCTTTTAAACTTTTCAGCCCTTTAAGTGGGGAGATATCAGTGATTTGATTATTTCCTAAAGATAATTGTGTTAAATGTTTCAATTGTGAAAGGGGGGAGATATCGATGATTTGATTATGATATAAACGTAACTCCGTTAAATGATTCAATAGTGCCAGGGGTGAAATATCAACCAGTCGATTATTTATTAAAGATAAATGCCTTAAATGTTTCAATCGCGCCAGGGGTGAGATATCGGTAAGATGATAGTACTTTATCTCTAAATGGGTTAAATGTGTCAACACTCCTATAGGGGCAATATCGATGAGTTGCTCTCCGCTTAAAACCAAATGCGTTAAACGTTGCAATTGCGCCAGGGGTGAAATATCGCTCAGTTGATTATATTGCAGTTCTAGATGGGTTAAACGGTGCAACTCCCTGGTAGGTGAAATATCAGTGAAGGGATTTCCGCTTAAACTCAAATGAGTCAGGTCTTTCAAAATTGAAATAGGGGAGAGATCAACAATCTGATTGGAATCCAGGTTTAATCGACTTAGACCTTTATATTTTTTGATGAAAGCAATATCTTCAATCCCGGAACCGGAAAAGTCCAAAGAAGAATTTTCCATATTGGCGTCTCGGTATTTTTCGTCTTTATTATCCATATGTTAAACCTCCTGCCCATTTATGATTTTTATCTTTCATACGATATTATACAGGAATTCGAACCTTTATTAAAGATTGACTGCTTTCACATCATATTCCTTGCAAAAAAAACTCTGTTCTGGTATAAATGCCATATGGATAAAATATCAAGAAGACAATTTATTAAAAATTCGATCAAAGGAACAGCGCTCCTGGTACCCGCTGGGTCCGGCCTCTTACTCCAGGGATGTTCCAAACAAAAAGAGTTCGACCTGGTTATTTCTCAAGGCATCGTTTATGACGGCCTGGGAAACCCGGGGAAGGAAGTAGATATAGGAGTTAAAGGAAATAAGATTTTTTCGCTCAAGAAAAACCTGGATAAGAGCAAAGCAAAAAAGGTTATCGAAGCTAAGGGATTAGCCGTTGCCCCGGGTTTTATAGATGCCCACGACCACACTGATCTGGGATTATTGGCTAACCCTAAAGCAGAAAGCCAGGTAAGACAGGGAGTGACCACCGTAATCAGCGGAAATTGCGGGCATTCTCCTTTTCCCGTATCCGATCTTATCTTCGAAGAATGGAAAACCAATGCTAAAAAAGAATACAACATCGATCTTAACTGGAAAGATATCACCGGCTTTTTTAACCGCCTCGAAGAAAAAGGCATGGCTATTAATTACGGGACTTTAGTAGGACATGGTTCCATCAGGAGAGAAGTGGTCGGGCTGGATGACATCCCTCCTACCGATAACCAGATAAAACAGATGCAAAAATTGGTGGAGGAAAATATAAAGGCCGGGGCACTGGGCATGTCAACCGGTTTGCAGTATGCACCGGGAAGCTTTGCCAAACCCCCGGAGATTTTAGCACTTTGTCAAACCGTATCTTTAAATAACGTGGTCTACTCGACTCATATGAGAAGCGAAGGAGATTTCCTTCTCGAATCCCTTGAAGAGTCGATTGATATTGCCAGGAAAACCAAAGTCAGTTTACAGGTTTCCCATTTAAAAGTTGCCTATCAAAGCAATTGGTCAAAAATAGATGCTGCTTTATCGATAATTGAAGCTGCCCGTAAACAAGGGGTTAACATTCATGCTGACAGGTATCCTTACATTGCCGGGTCTACCGGGTTAAGCTTCTATTTTCCCCTCTGGGCAAAACAGGGTACGGCAAAAGATTTTGTGGCAAGATTAAAGGACCCTAATTTAGACGCTAAAATTCGCAGTCATTTGCAAGAAAAGGAAAAAAAACTGGGCTCCTGGGACAAAGTATTAATAAGTTCGGTTATTACCAAGAAAAACAAAAAAGTCGAAGGAAAAACCGTTCTTGAGGCTGCCAGGGAAGCCGGGAAACAACCTTATGAATTCATGCGGGATTTGTTGATCGATGAAGAGAACCGGGTAAGTATGATTACGTTTATTGCCAGTGAAGACAACCTGAAACATATCCTGGC
>CP070627.1:6511773-6516935 GCA_020355945.1 Candidatus Aminicenantota bacterium
GACGGTTTTTTCAAAAAGAGTCCCCCCTGGCCGCCGGAGGCAAAAAATAAAAAAAAGAGTTGACAATCTAAAGATTGCATATTATAATAATTGTATGATACAATCAAATGAAGCAAAATTTTCTCGATTGGTTGGTGAGTTGTTTCGTAAACTCAATTTACTGAATCGTGATCAGAAGGTTTGTTATGGGATCACGCTTTCCCAGTGTTGTGCTATTGAAACTCTTGAGCAGAAGGGTTTATTGAGCATGAATGAACTGAGTCAGCATCAAGGAGTCACTTTAAGTACAATGACCCGGGTGGTGGATGTGTTGGTGCGGGATGGCGTGTTCCAGCGGGTCAGCAGTCCGGGAGACCGGCGAAAGGTTTGTATCGAACTGACAGAAGAGGGCAAAAACCTGGCAGAGAAATTAAAAAAATGTACAGAGGCTTATACAAAAGAGATATTGGCTCAAATCCCTGTAGATCGGCAGAGTCAGGTTATTGAATCGGTGGATTTGTTGATTAAGGCCATCGAGTCCGTGAATCCGAAATGCTGCGTTTAAAAGGAGGTATAAACAATGAAATCAGAGAAAAAAGAAACATCGTGTTGTGCGTCAACCTCGTGTTGTTTACCCGGGCAGGAGGTTCATTCCTGGCCGGAAATCAAAGGAGAATTTATTACCGGTTGGATCGATACGAATACCGAGGTGGGGAAAATACCAAAGGTATCGACTCGCCTCAATAAATCGGATAAGTGGGGGGGGATCAAAGTAAGGTTAAAAATTAACCGCATGAGTTACAAAGTCGATCCTGGTCTTTACGCGGTAGGGAACCCGGCTGCGGATTCGCCAGTCCTGGTATCGGCCAACTATAAATTAAGTTTTGATACGCTGCGAAAGGAATTAAAAGGGATAGATGCCTGGATATTGGTACTGGATACCAAAGGAATCAATGTTTGGTGTGCAGCGGGTAAAGGGACGTTTGGCACGGATGAACTGGTTAATCGCATCGAAGTTTCCGGTTTAAAACATATAGTGAAACATCGCAAATTGATTGTACCACAACTGGGCGCAGTGGGAGTATCTGCTCACAAGGTACGGAAACGTTCCGGGCTTTCAGTCATTTATGGCCCGGTTCGCGCCTCTGATATACCTGTTTTCCTGGAATCCGGGATGAAAACCACCCCGGGAATGAGGCAAGTCAGTTTTTCATTTTACGATCGATTGAAGGTAACACCGGTGGAAATCGTTCAAAGTGCTCATTATTTGTTTTTTATTAGTGCTGCATTCTTTCTTTTTTCCGGTTTAAGTGGCAGTGGGTATTCATTGAATTGGCGTGTGGGTATTATTTCGGTTTTGAACCTGGTCATGGCTTACGTGGCAGGAACACTCATTGGGCCGTTGTTATTGCCCTGGCTGCCGGGGCGAAGTTTTTCTTTTAAAGGGGCCTTTGCCGGGATCATTGTTTTCATGGCTCTATTTTCGGCTAAACTAACAGGTGGTCATATCATCCGGGTAATTGCCTGGTTGTTGTTGATCCCGGCGTTGTCGTCTTTTTTAACCATGAATTTTACCGGTTCTTCCACGTATACGTCGCTGTCAGGGGTAAAAAAGGAAATTCGCGCTGCTGTACCCATGCAAATCACTGGTGCGGTTATCGGCCTGGCGTTATGGATTTCAGGCCAATTTATATAGAGGGAGGTTTAGTAATGAGGAAATATTATTATTTAAAGGATGTGGTAACATTAAGTCTGGATAGGAATAAATGTACTGGCTGTGGTATGTGTATGATTGTTTGTCCGCATGCTGTTTTTGAAATGAATGAAAAAAAAGTGGTTATTTCGGACCGGGATGCGTGTATGGAGTGTGGTGCTTGTGCGCAGAATTGCCCGGTGGAGGCTATTGAGGTAAGAGCTGGTGTAGGCTGTGCTACCGGGGTGATAAAAGGAGCAGTCTCCGGGACCGAATCCTGCTGCGGGTCCAGCGAAAGTTGCCAGTCATCAAATACCTGTTGTTAACGACAAAAAAGACCGCAGATGAACGCTGATAAACATGTTCTTCGCGTTCCTTCGCTTGTCTTCGCGGCTAAAATTAGAGATGGGGGACAGGTAAATAATTCCTCGCGTATCTCGCGGACAGTTTAACGGTTTTCGCACACCAGGGGATTTTGGTCAGTGCACTGACACAAATCAGCCATTTTATGTCAGTCCATTGACATAAATCGAATTTTTGTGGTTAATTTTAGAATTGCTGACTTAAAAGGCTTGACATTTACTGCCAGATGGATAAAAATAAAATCTTAAGAATTAAACGAGGAATAATAAAAGGTAAATGATAAGTGAGAAGGGTTCTCTAAAGGAAATCCCGGCAATAAAGCTGCTGCTGTCTATCTTTGAACAGGGATTAACCGGGATTCTTTATATCAAACGAGCGGATATCCTGAAAGTATTGTATTTTAACAGGGGGAAGTTGATCTGGGCCATTTCCAACTCAGATGTGGATAAACTTGAAAATATCCTGGTCTCCAAAGAGCTGGTGGACCCGGAAACAATCAAAAAAGTCAAAAAGGAAGGCAAGGTTTCGGATTCCATTGGCAAACTACTGGTGGAAAAAGGCCTGATTACACTGGAAGAGCTGATTGATTCCAGCAAAGTACAACTCAAACGAATTATAATCAGTGTTTTAAAATGGAAGGTCGGCGGGTTCCGGTTTGTTAAAGACCCACCCCCGGAACGACTGTTAAGCCTTGACCTGGATATCACCCAATTTGTCGCCGATTTTATCGTGGAAGAAGTAGATACCGGTGAAATCTGGAAACAAATCGGTTCCCTCCGGGTGGAATTCATCAAAAATCCCGATGAGCAAAAAGTGGCAAAGTATCGTCTCTCGGATAAACAAAAGGAATTGTTGAATAGTTTCGATGGCGAAACAAAATTAGAAGAGATATTAGCCAGGCATGCTGGCGGCCACAGTGAATCACTGCTGAAAATTATCTACTTCTTTTTGATGGCTGAACTCTTAATAAAAAAAGAGTTTGAGTTATCGGATTTATCCGTTTTTGCAGATGAAAAAGAGCCGGATCATTTTGAAGCCGGTACGGGTATAGATAAACCCGTTGAGCACGACGAAAATGCTGAACCTGTTGAATCCGGGGAACCCGCCGAACCTGTTGAATCCATCGAACATATAGAACATGTCGAAGAAATTGAAACCACGATAAATGATACAGGTCAAGATGCTCCCGATGTTTTCAGCCGGGACAGCGAAAAGGGGACAGCGGAAGTCGATGAAGACGAGGGGAAGGGGTTGGAGAGCATACCGCCCCTTCATGATGAACCGGCTATTTCCATGGTTACCCCTGGACAAAAAGCAGCAGGGGAAAAAAAACCTTTAAAACTCTTTAATATTACACTTATCCTGGTATTTTTTATCCTGGTAATTGCCGGGGTGATTTTAATATTATTACCGTGGTTCGAGGGTGCGGACCAAATGAAAAATGTGGTAGAAAGAGCAGATCAAGGGGAAGTTAAGGATGTTATTACCAGCGAAAAGAAACCTCCACCGGCTCAAAAGCAGGATACCAGCAAAGCCGATAAAATGTCGGCTAATGGTAAATCCGCTCAAGCGTATTTCCAGGAGGGAAGCTTTATTACTGCCGCTGATGTGTGGAAACGGGAATTGATTAAAGGGGGTGTAAAATACAGTATTTTATTGGAGCTGGATTGTATGAAAGAATCGGTGATACACGCTTATAAAAGGATATCAGCCAGGAATAATTTCTTCATATTAAACCGCAAAGTGGAGCTCAAAAACTGTTTCCTGGTGATGTGGGGAAAGTTCTTTACCTATGAAGAAGCCTCAAAAGCCGTCAAACTGGTTCCCGATTATTTCTGGCAGCAAAAAAACCCACCGAAAATTATCGAATTGTCTGCATATCTATAAAAATTAAATTGTGAAAGAAGGATAAAGCATGCGGATTTATTATTCTGAAAATGCAGAAGCAAAACCGACGGACGCCGAAATAACAAGAGCGTTGGAATCCGTATCCCGGGATTTTTTGCGTCGAGTGGTAGAAACCATTTCCATCCCGCGCCATTATTCCAATGAATATCAGAACAATCAATTCACTGCCCGGTGGATTGCCGAACAACTTCAATCCTATGGATATCATTCGTTTTTCCAGGGAAGATATAAAAATGTCGTATCTGTTTTACCTGGAAGTAACGGAGGACCGATGTTTCTCATTGGGGCGCATTACGATAGTGTTCCCGGGACGCCTGGTGCTGATGACAATGCCAGTGCGGTTGCTGCCCTGTTAGCCTGCGCAAAAGCGATTTGCCATTATGAAGAAGAGGCTCACGTTTGCTTCGTGGCCTTTAACCGGGAAGAAGACGGCATGATGGGCAGCTGGGATTTTGTGACCAATTACCTGCCAAAAAGCGGGTTGATCATTCGTCAAGTTCATATCCTGGAAATGGTAGGATACTGCAGCCGCACCCCTGGTTCCCAGCACCTGCCCCCGGGAATGCCTATTAAAATCCCTGAAGTAGGGGATTTCCTGGGTTTAATCGGGAATCGACGTTCCAATGCATTGATTGATGGTATTTTAGAGCAATCAAAATCATACATCCCCGGGTTCCCGGTGCTGGGGCTAAAAGTCTATCATGGCCTGGAAAAGTTTTTCCCTCATTTGAGGCGCAGCGATCATAACCCCTTTTGGAAAACAGGGGTTCCGGCATTGATGTGGACCGATACATCCGAATTTAGAAATCCCAATTATCATCAATGGTCGGATTCCCCTGATACATTAGATTATATTTTTTTGCGCCGGGTAACTCAACTGCTGTTACTCCAGGCCTTGTTGTTTTGCAGGTTAAAAACCACCCGGGCAAATTTTTATACCGGGAACCGGGAAAATATTTGTTTACTTGTCTAGAAGGCTGCCCGGGAAACGTATTCGCCTTCAGTGCTATTTTTATCGAAACAGTTTACCCATGAACCTGGACACTGTAGTGAGGATGCCCCAATCCTCGTTGGTGGCGTAGCGATCGTGACCCCCGAGGAGGCTGAAATCGTTCGTACCGCTCATGGAACCCATTTGTTGGGAACGCAGTTTTTCTTTTTCCTGCTGCAGATTCATCTTCTCCATTTCCAGTTGTTTTTTTTGATGATGGATTTGTCC
>CP070627.1:6517035-6521776 GCA_020355945.1 Candidatus Aminicenantota bacterium
CCGTATTCGTGGTAAATCTCAGCAGCCCCGTTGATTAGTAGGAAAAGGTCATCGCCAACTACATGTTGAGGCGTGCCAACCGCTTCCCATTCCTGTAATTCTGCTGCTTGTGGTAAATAGTCCGGCATCTTCGCATAAGCGCCGCTTACCAAGATGATCATTACAATAAACAATATTACCTGTTTCATGATTACTCCTGGTTATTCTTAGTTCTATATTTATACCAAAAATTGCATAAGATAGCAAAAAAAATTGTGCTAAAAAATCCCGTATGGTATTATTGTTTCTTTGATTTATCTTATACCGAATTAATACTGAATAAGGAGTTGAATATGATTTTTGTAAATAGGGTAAAATTCCTTGCAGCTCTAACATTGATATTTTTACTGTTACCTTCAAAAGGCCTAAGCAACCCGGGAGAAAATCTTTTAAACTTGATGCCTATGCCGGAAAAGGTGCTCGTCCACGAGGGAAAACTCCGGGTAACAGAAACCTTTACCAGTGCGATTGAGGCCCTCCCCGGGATTAAAACCCATCGAGCTGTCAGGGCAGTGCGTCGAATGTTGAACCGACTGGCAGGACGAACCGGATTGTTTTTTGCTGATAATGATATCCAAATAAAGAGCAAACCACTAAATGCAACATTACAAGTAAGTTTCCAGCGTACCGGGAAATTAAAACTCCACGAGGATGAATCCTACCAACTCTCTGTTAAACCCGAAAAAATCGAACTAAAGGGGGTAACAGATATTGGTGTGATTCGAGGATTGGAAACACTACTTCAATTATTAAATGCTGATAAAGAGGATTATTTTCTTCCTGCGGTGACGATCCGTGACCGACCGCGGTTCCCCTGGCGGGGATTGCTGATCGATCCCTGTCGCCATTTTATGCCGGTGGAGGTGATCAAACGCAACCTGGACGGCATGGCTGCTGTAAAAATGAATGTTCTCCATTGGCACTTAAGTGAAGACCAGGGATTCCGGGTAGAGTGCAAAACCTTTCCTGGATTGCACCAATTAGGGTCTGATGGGTTGTATTATACGCACCAGCAAATTCGGGATGTGATTGCTTATGCCGCAGACCGCGGGATTCGCGTGATGCCGGAATTTGATATTCCCGGTCATTCCTCCAGTTGGCTGGTGGGTTACCCGGAATTGGCCAGCTTACCAGGACCCTATCAAATCGAACGGGAATACGGCGTCAAAGACCCCACTTTTAATCCTACTATCAAAGCCACTTACAAATTCTTTAACAAATTTTTTAAAGAAATGGCCGCTCTATTCCCTGATGATTATTTTCATATTGGCGGCGATGAAAACAACGGCAAGCAATGGAATGCCAACCCCAAAATCCAGGCGTTTAAAAGGAAACACAATTTGTCGGACAATCATGCACTCCAGGCTTATTTTAACCGGAAAATCCTGGAGATATTGACCAAATACAAGAAGAAAATGGTGGGTTGGGATGAAATTTTTCAACCCGGTTTGCCCACTACCATTGTGATTCAATCCTGGCGGGGGAAAAATGCGCTGCAGGAAGCAGCTAAAAAGGGGTACAATAGTATTCTTTCCAATGGGTATTATATAGACCTGGTCCAGCCCACGGATTTTCATTATTTAAATGACCCGATTCCAGGGGATTCGGGTTTGACAGCAGGGGAGAAAAAGCGGGTTTTGGGTGGAGAAGCCACCATGTGGGCGGAGTTAATATCTCCTGAAACCATAGATTCTCGCATTTGGCCCCGTACGGCTGCTATTGCTGAACGGTTCTGGTCGCCGGCTCATGTCAAAGATGTAAAGAATATGTATCGTCGTTTGGATATCATCAGTTTACAATTGGAGGAATTAGGATTAACTCATTTGAAAAACCAGGAGATGATGCTGCGCCGTTTGGTTAATGGCAGGGATACGCAAGCGTTGAAGGTTTTGGTGGATGTGGTGGAGCCGTTAAAAATCTATGAACGTCGCCAGCAAGCCACTTATACGTTTTTTTCTCCTTTGACTCGTGTAGTGGATGCGTCTCTACCGGATGCGAAAAAGGCCCGGGTATTTCGGCAGCGGGTGGAGGATTTTGTTAAGGGTAATGTTAATAAAGAAGCAGCGAAGGTTTTGATCGGGGATTTGGAGCTCTGGAAAGATAATCATCAGATATTGAAGCCCATCATTGAACGATCGCCGGTATTAAAGGAGATTGAGCCGTTATCGGAAAATTTATCCAGGATTGCAGTTGTGGGGTTAGAATGTATTCGGATGATTTTGGCTGGGCACAAGGCTGCTTCCCGGTGGGTTGAGGAAGCTAAGGGTATATTGGCAGAGGCGAAGAAATCCAGTGGACATGCGGAGTTAATGGTTGTTACAGCTATTGAGCGCCTGGTTAATTTTATCGATCCTGACGGCTGGCCTTCGCCCTGAGAAGATAAAAATTGCCCACGAATGACACGAATTAACACGAATTATTTAAATCTTTGTTATCGCGTATTTTGGGGGTATCTTTAATCATTCGAGGGAAGCTCCAAACCATAACCCTGCTTCTTATCCGCTTTCTTAAGCATGAAGGCAAGGAACACGGAAATAATACCTAAAAACACCAGCATTAATATCGGGATCATATATTTATATGCCGGAAGTTGACCCAGTTCCCTCATCTCCAGGATCTTGTTGGTGATTTCTGCACTGGTTAACCCCTGCGCTTCCAAACCGCTTCTTATCTCCTTTAATTTGCTTACAACAGTAGGATTTACCATGTCCAGGACCTTCCCGATACCAAAGAAAAATGCCCCTAATCCCCAATTCTGAATGGTAAACATCGTGGCATAGGCCGTACCCAATCGAGTCTTGGGAACAATTTTCGCTACGGAAGGCCACATGGCCGCGGGGATCAAAGAAAAAGCAATTCCAAGAGTCAATAAGCCAATATAACCTAAGGCAACACTTTGAAATACGGAAAGAGCAAGATGTGAGAAAATCAACAACAGCGAACCCAATATCATCAACGAAGCTGCTTTTCCCTTTCTATCCACGAAGGTTCCAAAAATCGGGGTGAATAATATCGTACCCAATGGAATTAAACTGGCCACCTTGGGACCGTTTTTTAGCCATACCGCCAGGATATCTTTAATCGCATAAATAAAAAACACAAAAAGAATGAATGTAACCAGGATAGAAAGTATCTTGCCACTTTTATCTTTTATATTTGTGGGCACCAATGTAAATCCAATTCCAAATATAAATAACCCGACATATATCAGGGCATTGCCCATGGCTGCACTCCCAAATAAAGTTAACTGGGGAGCGGATTCGGGAAGATTATAAGAAAACCCGAATTTGTTAAACAGCAAGTCCGGGGCATATTGCATAAAAGGAAATACTGCCGAGTAGAAAGCCACGCAAAGCAAAGCGATAAAAATAAAGGAACGGTCTGTCACCAATTTGAGAAAATCGGAGATTTTGAACTTTTCCTCTTCTTCCCCCTCGGCTTCAGCTTTCAGTTGTTTGTCGATTTTTACGTCAAAGATGATATATATGACAAACATGATAAGCCCGATGCCGATAAGGGTGGCGGCAAAAGTAACGGCAGTAGGGACATTGTTGCCGGCGATATCCGGTGACAATGCTGTTCCCAGGGTTGAACCCAAACGCCCGAACCCCAGGTTGATGGACATGGCCAGGGCCAGCTCATATCCCTTAAACCATTTAACCAGGGTTCGCAGTACCACAACACAGGTGACCTCCAATCCGACACCAAATATAATACGTCCGATGGTCATTACGGTTAACCTGGTTGTAGGATCGCCTCCGAAAACACCGGCAGCCCCAAGTGCGTTGAGGGCGGCCCCCAGGGTAGCTACTCCACCGAATACCACACCTGTTAACCGGATTCCCCACTTGTCAAGAATAATTCCTCCAACAATAATCATACCAAAAACATTGGCAATGGTGGTTAAACCGATTAGCGTGCCAAACTGGGTGGAAGTGATACCCATCTGGCTTTCCATCAGGGTCCTTAAACCTGAATAGAAATCCTGGAACCAATAGGTGCCAAACATTAAACCACTGACCAAAATCATTACAAACCAGCGCATGGGCGCTGAATCTTTTAAGGTCTGTTTAATTTTTTCGATTTGTTCAGTCATTTTAATTCTTTATACCTCGTATGTTGGATTTTTTGTTTCTGGTCTAAATAAAAAAAATCTTGTAAGAAAAAAAGGCTTACCATCTGTAAATTATATATTAAAATTGAATGAAATGCAATCTAAAAATGATCATCTCCGGGAATGGGTCAAAATTTGGTGATCACTTATTTTCTTGTATTGCCTGTCGGACACTCTCTTCGGTCACTTTTCGGTGGGAGGTGGTCCATACCACGTTGTTGTTATCGTCCGTAATGATGACCTGGGGTGATTCGTGTTCCACATCAAATTGCCGGGCAATCTCATGGGAACGCGTTCTATTTGAAATGACATCAATTAATTCAAACTCAATATTTCCTGGTTTGTTTTTCAAAAAGCGGTCCATTTCCCTCTTAGCCCTTGCACTAACCGGGCATTGAAAGGAATGCTTGAAATATATTTTCATTGTATCCGTACCTCCTTTTCATTTTATTAAGCCCTTATTTTCCAATAAACCCCGGTTCTTTTCAATAGCAAAAAACAGAAAAGACAAAAAATCCATCCTGGAAATGACGACGCCAGCTTTAGTAAAAAGTTTTTGGAAGTCCAGAAACCTTTTTACAAAAAGGT
>CP070627.1:6521876-6524831 GCA_020355945.1 Candidatus Aminicenantota bacterium
GATGACAGCTTATTGGTCCACCATGTCATGGGGTTTAAATCTGTGTAATCTGTGTAATCTGTGGTTTCCTTATTTTCATTCGTCTCCGGGTGAGGTTCACATCATCACTTCTTGTAAAGGATTTTCCCTCCCACAATGGTATAAAGAACTTCAGTACTTAAAATTTCGTCATCGGGAATAGTCATGATATCTTTGGAAAGAACCGTGATGTCTGCCAGTTTACCTGGAGTTAACGAACCTTTGATATTTTCTTCAAACGCCGCATAAGCACCGTTAATCGTATAAGAACGCAGTGCTTCTTCACGGGTCATGCATTGATTCCCGAAAAAGACACTGCCATCTTTCATTTTACGAGTTACCGTGGCATAAAAGCAGGCAATGGGGTTGATATCTTCTACTGGTACGTCAGTACCATTGCAAATGGTGGCTCCGGTATCCATTAGTTTTTTCCACACATAAGCACTTTGTTTGGCTCGTTTTTCTCCCAGGCGCTTAATGACCCAGGGGCCATCCGATGTACAGTGAATACCTTGCATGGCGGCAATAACCCCTAGTTTGCCGAATCGAGAGATATCATCGGGGTGAATATGTTGGGCATGTTCGATGCGCCAGCGCAGGTCTTTTTTGTCAGGGTGGAGTTTAAAGGCTTGTTCATAGATATCCAGGGTTTCACGATTGCCCCGGTCACCAATGGCGTGGGTACACAATTGAAACCCGTTTTCTACAGCAATACGGGCGGTTACTTTCATAGCATCAACAGGTTCTGTATTGAGACCGACACTGTTAGGCAGACTGTTATAGGGTTCTAGCAGCCAGGCCCCATGAGAGCCCAGGGCGCCATCAATCGACCGTTTTATGCTGCGAACCGTTAAATGATGGTCTCCCAGGCCAATGATCTTGTAGTTGGAAATATCCTGTTGAAGGCGTTCATTGGGTTCCCTGATCATCACATTTAATCGAACTCCCAGTTTATTCTCCCGGACCAATTGTTTGTACATATCAATGGTATCGAAAGATGCTCCGGCATCATGAAACGAGGTCACTCCGTTAGCTAAACAGGCCTGGTCAGCCAGTTGAATCACTTTCATTTTCTCTTCCATGATCTGTTCCGGGGTACGCTCTACCTGGTAATCACTCTGTGCTTTTCTTATTAAGCTCTGGGCGGTTTCCCGGAAAACACCAATCGGTTTGCCATCTTTATCTTTAACAATTTCACCGCCTTCGGGATTGGGGGTTTTCTCGTCGATGCCTGCCAATTCCATTGCTTTGGCATTGGCAAAACATGAATGGCCGCTGGCATGAGATAGCATAACCGGATTCTGTGGGGAAACCTTACTCAAGGAATCATGAAAGGGTAAACCATCCACATTAGGTTCCGGGACGCGGTCCCATTTTTCCTGGTGCCAGCCCCTACCTGGAATCCATTCCCCGGGTTTGGCTTTACTTACCGCCTCCTTCACCATTTCAACCACTTCATCCCAATTTTTAACCTCCATCAAATCCAATCGCATTTTAGAGTAGCCTAAGCTGTTGAAATGGCCGTGGGACTCAATAAAACCAGGGATTGCTAATTTGCCCTGCAAATCAATCTCTTGTGTAGATTCGGAGATATAGGATTTTATCTCTTTATCACTGCCTAAAGCCAGGATGCGGCCTTGATGAACCGCAAGGGCTTCCACAAATGGTTTTGATTCATCCAGGGTAACAATTTTCCCGCTTATCAACACCAGGTCAGCGGGTTGACTCTTTTTACAGGATGGTAACCATCCAATCACTAAAACAAGGAAAAAAATAGTTAACCAAAGAATGCGTTTTCTCATTTTTAAACCTCCAAAGGTATGAGTATAATCTAACCTTGAGTTTTTAGCAACCCCCTGGCAACCTATGGCAGGGGGGAACCGATACAGGGGTTGCAATCGAACTTTATTTATCATAAAATAAATATTCTACAACATTCATATGGCAGATATTGATCTTGATATCAATTGATGCCTCATAAGGAGTAATTATGAAAAGAACGCCTTTTCCAGGAGTTTTTTGGGTGGCCAATACCATTGAAGTGCTGGAACGATTTGCTTATTATGGGATTTACTTTGGTTTTGGGATTTATATGGAATACCTGGGTTATACCGATGCCCAACTGGGATTGGTTCAAGCTATATTCCTGGGGTTTTCATATATTATTCCTGTTATATCCGGCACTTTTGCCGATCGATTTGGGTTTAAAAAAGTTCTAATTATTTCCTATCTGGCTTACTTGCCTTCTATTTTGCTGTTAATTATTACAAAATCCTTTTCAGGGATTGCGCTTACCATGTTAAGCATCGGTCTTGCCGCCGGGATATTCAAACCACTTATATCCGGGACAGTGAGAGCGACCACAGACAAAACCAATAAAACCCTTGGTTTTGGGATTTTTTACGCCATGGTCAATGTGGGTGGGTCTTTTGGGCCAATTGTTGCCGGGAAGCTGAGAGCCATCTCCTGGAATTATGCATTTCTTGCTGCTGCAATTTCAATCTTTTTAATGCTGCTTATTACGATCTTCTTTTATAAAGAGCCGGAAAGGGAAATCGAGGGAATAACCCTGGGCAAAAAATTCAAAGATATACTAACTGCGCTTTCGGATGTGAAATTTGCGGTATTTTTAGTATTATTGGGTTTGTTCTTTTGGCTTCCTTTATGGTGTTTCTTTAATTTGCTTCCCAAATACGTGGATGTATCACTGGATACTGCTAAATTATATCTTGACTTAAAGAGTGTTTTTGGTACGGGTTTTGCCAACTTTTTTTCTCGGGTAGATGATGAAGGGGTAAGGCGAATATTAGGGGAAACAATTTCTCATACGGGTTATATAATCATGATTCTCCAGGTTTTCGTATCCCGGATATTTGAAAGATTCAAAGCGATTCCTGCGTTTCTTTCCGGTTTAGTGGTAGCGGGTGTAGGGTATGT
>CP070627.1:6524931-6535285 GCA_020355945.1 Candidatus Aminicenantota bacterium
GGACGGATTCCCCAAGGATAAGTACGAAGTCTATTGTACGCCGCTTCATACGGAAAGCGATCTTTCTCAACACCCGTTTTTTACTCCTTATGACCGTCTGTGGCAAAAGGGCATTGTTCCTCTGGGCACGAATCCCAGGGAACGGCCGCCATCATTGATCGTGAAATTTCACCTCAAGAAGATGCAAACCGGTTTTTTTAGCCGTTTGGTGGGAAAATATAACCGGGATGTGGTGTGTATTTTCAATGATATCGCCGGGGAGCCGGCGCAAAAAGCAGAGACCTGGGTGGTACAGGACCACCTGGTCCCCCACTGCAAACGAACCACCGACACCTTTCTTATTGCCGATGCTTCCCTGTCGGAAGATCGATTATCCAACTTTTTGAACCAATTACTCTCTGCTTATACGGCTGCTGGCACCCGAACCAAAAAACAGAACCTGGTGGTCATTTTAACCAAAATCGATCTACTTCCCTTTGACCATCCGGTCCGGCAAATATGCCTTTCTCAACCTTTCTTGCTGGAAAATGGAAACTTTGAAGAATATTATAAAAAAGTTCTCCAGGTTAATAAAAAATTGGAAGTATACTTTGGTGAAACGTTCCTTAATGCTTATAACCTGATGAAAGACAGTTTTCAAAAAATGTTTTTCACAGGAACCTCCAGCATGGGTTCTGCTCCGTTGATGTTTAACCAGGAGATGAGAGCCAGTTTTGATATCCAGCCCATCCGGGTTGTAGACCCTTTATTGCTTGTATTAGCCGAAGCCAATCACTTCCTGATAACTAACAAAGGAAAATAAGGAGTTGAAACAATGAAAATAAAAGCCTTACATTTTGTTTTTGGGCCTTGTATGAAAGGCTATGATGTCGCTTCCCAAAAAGTAATCGCTCAAATGGGACAGAAAACCATTGGTTTGTCCGAAGAATTATTGTCTCATCCCGATATCATGGAAAAACTTGAAGCACTGGCTTTTGGTGATGCCCTTGAACCCAATAATCCCTTTGAAAAGGTGTATTTTTCAGCGCTGCCAGGCAATCGCTGGGTCATGGGTCGGGGAATAAGGGGAATGGACAGTGCGGGAAGGGGTGCTTATTTCTTTCATCATCTTGTCATCGAGGAATCCGATCTTATAAAAATAGATGCAAACCCCTTTGCTGTCTTAAAGAAATTTCAATTTTTTGAAAAGGAAACCGATTTACCGGGTAATCGTCTCATACCTCCCGGTGAAATCCGGGTATCTGAAGATGATTGCCGGTTTCCGATGGTGGACTCTTCGTATAAACCGCATATGGTGAACCTGTTGGCTGATATTTTCTCCACAGCCCCGGGTCAACCGGTATGGGTGGTACTCAAACGCGGTGAAGAGCGATCTTTTATCGAGCAGTTGTTGGGGCTCATCCCTGTCAATGAACGGAAGCGCATGGGGTTTTCCACGGACTTCTATAATTCTTACAATATCCAGCATTACTTCCGCCTGGTCACGGTAAATACGGAGAGGGAAATACCTTATAAGAACTGCATCATCTACAATTTCACGGACGGGGTATTCCCTAAACAACCTGCTAAGAAAAGTGTCTACCTGGAAACCCTCTCGAGTCTATCCCCCAAAGAGGTTCCCTTGCTGGTCAGGGATCTCAGCCACTTGCAGGTCAATTATGAGAATATTGATGAGTTGTCCCGCAGCCGTGAAATCCTTCGTACTTATATTGGGAAAGGAGCACCCTATGCATCTGTTTTCCATGAAGTGGTGCCTTTGGAAACGGGAACGGTCCTGTTGGGAGTCAGGCACCCGCAGGGAAAACCGGATTATCAAACCTTTTGTGATTTTTATGGGTATCTGATCGATGGAATCCCCCTGCAATGGTTCAAGGATTTTTATAAACCTTCTCCTGCCCCGTTGGAATTGTTTATTGCTTTATTTAAACTGGTGGAATCCCGGGATAATATCACCCTCAAGAAAAAGGTATTTGCTGCTGTGTATCACCACCTGGAAACCGTTGGCAGTGCTGCCCTGCTCAACCAATTATACCAGCAGTTTCCCGATCTTAGCCAGGACATGGTGGATTATTTTCAACAGGAAACCCAATGGTTATTTTTCCTGGCCCGACTGCCTGACCTGGACAACCTCCTGCGCAGCCGGATAACCGGTTTGATATATCGAAATATGGTTGCAGGGGACCGGGAAAAGTATATCCATCAACTCCCCCCGGTTATATCCTCTCTTGATGATTTTGGCATAGATACCGGCCCACTGAAAATTATTGTTGAATTGCATCGGGTTGAGGCGGACAAGGAGTTCCCGGATGAGGGCCTTAGACGATATACCATTGACGAAAGCCAGTACCGGGAATTGATGCGCATCGGTATGAACATCGTTAATGACAGGAAAAAATATTGGACCAAAATGTGCGATTATCTTTATACGCCAGACCATAACCGGGTATTTGTTCACGCGTGGTTGGATTTTATCCGGGGAAAGGGGGTAAAGATTAAACCGATGAAATTGATTACATATATGGAGAAACACAACCAGGTAGACCTTGATTCCAGGCAAGAAATTTTTGATTTTTTAGGCCAGGGCTTTGTCAGGTATTCCAAAATAAAGAAGTATCGGAAACTTTTAAAGAAAATGAAAAAAGACCTTCCCGGGTATAAATCTTTTTGGGAAATGATTGAGGAAAATGCGAAGAGGGGGTTGTTAGGGAGGATGGTTAAGGGGATCAAGAAGAAGATTAGAAAGAAAAAATTCAGAAAAGAAGGCGAAGGGTCCCCATTAGATTGAGTAGTAGTCTTGCCTGTCCCTTTTCTTTTGCCTGCTTTTCTTCTTTCCTCGACACGGAAAAATAAAAGAGTGATAAGGAATAAAAAAAGAATAACGAGGAAAAAGAAAAGAGTATCACGGAAAAACAAAAGAGAGATAAGGAAAAAGAAAAGATTACTACGGAAAAGAGAAAGGGTACTAAGGAAAAGGGAAAGAGTGATACGGGAAAATGAAAGAGTAATAAGGAAAAAGAAGAGAGTGATGAGGAAGAGAGAAGGAGTATCGAGGAAAAAGGAAAGAGTGATGAGGAAAATGGAAAGAGTACTATGGAAAAAGAAAAGAGTGATAAGGAAAAGGAAAAGAGTACCACGGAAAAACAAAAGGGTAGTAAGGAAAAAAAAGTGCCAGGCCTGATGCTACCTGAATGATGCACTTCGTTGATTATATCTTCCCGGGCGCTTTCTCTATATCCTCTTTCACCTTATCTTTCGATGCTAATACACTTGGTGGACCAATAATAGCCAGTCCCTCTGATTCAAATATTATCCAATCATCAACATCATAAGTGTAAATAAAGGTAACACCATTAGTAAGAGCAGTTGCTGCATGTCTTGCATCATGCACTCTACGTGCGGTTAAATTGCACTTTTTTGACAGTTCCAGCATTTTTAAGCTTGCTTCAAATCCTTCCGGGAGTATCTTGATTGCTGAAGGTGGTTCTACTAATAATTGAACTGCATTTGCTGCTTCTGTTGGTTTGTGAGGCGGTTCCGCATTCACCCACGTTAGTGCTGCATATACTTCACTTAGAATACTTGCAGTGGTGGTGGCTAATAATTCTCCGCGCCTGGCAGCTTCAACTATTGAGCGTGCTTCTTGATGTCGTCGATCCCCTTGAAGTAATGCTCCAATAAACAAGCCGGCATCGAATAATATCGGTTTATTTCGACTCATTGATATATTGCATCCTTCCAGCCTTTAGGAACATATCCTTCCAGGATTGGCAGTGGTTTTAGCAGGGGTTTTGGTTGGATAATGACTTCCTCGCCATCTGGTAATTGTACAACCAATGCCTGTTTGTTCGTTGAGACATTTTGAAGGATTTCTTTTAGCTGCTTTTCCTCCAGTTCCTTTAGTTTTAATGTTTTGAAAGTCATAATATTTATTTCCTTACCTGTCAATATTTGATAAATCCAGCATGTCTATGGTTATTCTAATTGTACCTCAATATTTATAATATACCTATCCATCTCATTTGTCAACTTTTTTAATATTTTTTGTGCGGTTGCTTGTTCCGTGATGTATAGTGATGTATTGTGCCAGGTAATTTATTTCTCCCCTGATTCCCCTGAATGGGTCTCTTTGAATGAATTCAACCAGTTTTAAAAAAAAAGTGCCAGGCTAAAAAAATGCTCAGTCATTCCTCAGCCCAATTGCTTGATGCGTTTTACGGCGTAAATAGGAATTGTTTTGATTTTATCGTATTGAGAGAAATTCTCATGGGAAATATAGACTATTATCTGCAAAAAGTCAAGGCTGAAAACGGGTGTTTTTTGCAAAAAGTAAACCCTGAAAATAGGAATTTTGAACAAAAAGTAAGACCTGAAAAAAGAGGTTTTAGGCAAAAAGGCAAACCTGAAAAAAAATAAATTTAAAGGAAAAACGAAAAAAGTGCCAGGCCAATAAAATGATACCGGTATTGGGTATCTTAATAAAATTACGGTAGAGCTATTGAAATGTATCTCTATTTCAATTAAAATGCACTTATGAAACATAAGAGATTTAGATTTCCCGGTTCCAGGAGGTAGGAACGATGTTTGATTTAAAAGAAGAATTATTGGCTAAAATTCATCTTGGTGAAGATTCTGTTTTAGAGCTGAAAAGTCTTCGGTTTCGCGGAAGTAAGATCGTAGGCCCAATCAGGGAAAGCCTGGCGGATGAACTGGCTGCTTTTGCCAATTCCGATGACGGGGTCCTGCTGCTGGGGGTGAATGACAAAACCAGGGAAATCGAAGGTATTCCTCTAGATAAATTGGATGCCGCAGAGAACTTTGTACGGCAAATCTGTAACGATTCCGTGAATCCTCCTTTATCGATAAAAATTGTGCGCCTTATGCTCCCGGATACATCAGGAGAAGAGAAACCAGTCCTTAAAATTGATATTCCGCGCAGTCTCTTTGTCCACAAGAGTCCGGGCGGTTATTTTCAAAGGCAAGGCAGTTCCAAAAGGGAGCTTACTCCAGATGTGCTGGCCCGGTTGTTCCAGCAGCGCAGCCAGGCGCGAATTATTCGTTTTGATGAACAGGTCGTTCCCAATACCTCGTTGGCAGACCTTGATGAAAACTTGTGGTGCAAATTTATCCGTTCCGATCTCGATGATCCTGTCACTGTCATGAGGAAGCTTCGCTTGATTGCATTGGACAGCGATGGAAATGAAAAGGCCACTGTCGGGGGTTTACTATTGTGTTCCCGGGAACCGCACCAATGGCTGCCCGGTGCTTTTATCGAGGCGGTGCACTATCGCGGCACCAAAAGAGATTCCCATTACCAGATAGATGCCCGAAAAATTACCGGGCCACTGGACAAGCAGATCATGGGAGCGGTTTTTTTTGTAAAAAAGAATATGAGGATCGGGGCGATTAAACGGCCGGGAAGAATAGACATTCCCCAGTTCAGTGTGCGGGCAGTATTTGAGGCTGTGGTTAATGCCGCTGCTCACCGCGATTACTCTATCCATGGTTCAAAAATTCGCCTTTTTATGTTTGAAGACCGTTTGGAATTGTATTCACCAGGGGCTTTACCCAATACCCTGACTATAGAAAGTCTGCCCCTGCGCCAGGCTACCCGGAACGAACTGGTTACCAGCCTGCTGGCAAAATGCCCTCTAGAAGAGGAGAGAATGGAATTCGGCAGACAATTTCTTATGGATAAGCGCGGTGAAGGCGTCCCCATTATTATCGCTGAAAGTGAAAAGCTCGCCGGGAAGCCCCCGGTTTACAAACTAATCGATGATACGGAACTCATGCTGACTATCTTCTCCGCTGTTATTCCTTCCCTTGAATAAAATGTATTGGAAACCCAAAGGGAACAGGTTAAACTACTTAAATCTCTCTATCCTGGTTAAACCCTGGGCGCTGATCAGTTCATCAATACTGGAAACCGGAGGGACTTTTTTCGAGATTTCTACGACTTCGGAAATATATTTTTGCCGTTTACCTTCTTGGTTTAGAAAACCCTCGATGCGCAATTGCAGTCCCTTGATCTTTTCCAACTGCCGGCGTTCTTTTTTATCCCTATTGGAAATCACACGGAGACACTCCAACAATTGATCATATTTTTTCAGGTCAAAGGGCACTTTGGTGGAGGCCCAGGCGGTTATTACATTCTGCTCGCCAGTACCATTTTCCTTTGTGGTTTTGGTGGTAAATTGATAGGCTTTACATTTCAGTCCCATGATTTCACGGGTCTTTTTCAAAGGTTTAACTACTCCGGTTCTCTTTTGCTTTTGAAGTTTCAGCAACTTTTCTTTGCTGTATATGTTTTCCAGTTTAACAGGAAGTTGAGTGGTCACATAAGTTCGATTTTTAAGATCGATTAAGATCAATTGATTTTTCTCAGTATTGAGATAGAGAATGCGTTCTCCACTCACATCTGCGATTTCTTTTTCGCCCACCCAGAGTTCCTCGGTTCCCAGATCTTGTGTCCGGGCAAGGTTATCGCCGTCATATATCTCTATCTTTACTTTACTGGCGACGTAGTAAAACATTTCAGCCGGTTCTGTTTTTTGCTCCTGTCCATTGGCGAAAGACAAGGCAGCCATTGTTAACATCAAAACCAGGGCCATTGATAAAAATTTACAGTGATACTTCTTAAACATGTTTCTCCTCCTTTTTTTGAATAGAGATTTATACGAATTTTTACGGTTAAATGTTTTGAAAGATTTTTATTTTTTATTGGCCGCCATCAAAATAAGCCGCGAAGACACGCGAAGGGACGCGAAGAAAAAAAATTACTTTTCCGGGAGTGCAGGAAGTATTATTTTATATTTGGCGATTTTAACATTACCTTCCTCATCCTCTAAACCTACATAAAGACTATCTTTTCTGGTTAAAATCCCCCTATCGAAAAAAGCCTCAATGATCGCGGAGTCCTGGTCAAATTTGATGCAAGAACGGTATTGATATTTCCCATCCAATGAAAAGATGTCTATGTCTTGCTGGTTTTGGTATGAGGAGCCAACACCGGATAGATAGATATAAATCATGCCATTGTTTATTTCAACCCGGGTAAAATAGGTTAACTCATCCGGGTATCCGTTAACCAGGTTTTTTAAAGCAAATTCCGGTATGGTTGATGGTTGGAATCGTTGTCTTTTAAGTCGGGGGGAAATTTTTTTCTTTTGGCGTGCAACAGAAAAGGTATCCAATATCTTCCCGTTTAAATCGGTAATATTGATTTTATATGCATCGCTCATTCCATAGTAAAGTTTCCTGTTGTCATTATCGGATGCCAGGACCATGGTGGGGGCCAGTTCCGGGGCAATCCATAGGAAATAGGTGTCTTTACCGATAAGCGTAACACCGCCTTTAAAAAGCGGGTATTCGGTTATAATGGTTTCCTTTCCCGATATGACATTGTATTTGGTCACGATTCCTTTTCCGTCAGGTTTATAGTATATTGTCGGTACAGCGGAAATGAACTCATCTTTATTAAGGAAAACAACCGGTGACCGTTGATAATAGTCATTTCTTACTGATTTGACAAATATGCCTTCCCTGGTAAAATAATGGATTTTATTATTATCGACAATAATAATCATATCCTTTATACAAAAGAGCTTCCGTTGTTTTTTAATTTCTCCCGGGCCTTCTCCTTTTTTGGCAAATTCTTTGATGAAAGCGCCATTTTTAGCGAAAATATAGTTTATACCTCTCCTGTCGAAGATATAAACCCTTTCATCCTGATTGACTTCGATCTGGCCGATTTTCCCGATTATTTTATCTCCTGCGTTTTCTATTTCCCAGGCTTTGTGGGGCTTGAAATCCCAAACTCCTTTCAACGGCTTGTCCGGGTTTTTAATTCCAGGAAAAAGTGAAACCGTCAACACCAGCAGGATAACCGGGAATAGTAGTTTTTTCATTTGATACGTTCTTTTAGTTCCCTGGCCTCAGGGTTGTTGGGATCGATTCCCAGGGCACGATCCAGGTACTTCGTACAATTATTATAGTCCTTTAATAGAAAATATATTTTAGCGGTGTTGTTAATGGCTGCCAGGTTGTCCGGGGCAATAGATAAAGATCTTTCAAAGAATTCAAGCGCCTTCTTGAAAAATCCACGTCTTGCCAGTATGTTGCCGGTGTTATTCAATATTTTGTAGCGGTCCCCAGCTATTTCTTTTACTTTGTCCAGGTGCCGGAAAGCTTCCTGGGTTTTTTGTTCTTCGAAGAAGCTCTGGGCGCGCATGATGTGGTATTCCATAAAAATCAGCCTGGCGGTATATTCGCTTGATATATCGGGATCGGTGAAGTTGCGAAATTTGTATTTTTCCCAGTATTCTGTGGATACTTTTTTTTGGTATCCGGGTAAATCGGATTTGCGGATGACCCGGTAAAGCAGCCCTTCAGGGATAAGTTCCCATCCGGGCAGATCGTTCATATGGCGATGGTTGGTAAAATATATCGGCCGATCCGGGTTTTTTGATATGATGTGTTTTTCAATTACTGCCCGGGGGATTCGTTCGACACTGCCGCCATTTTTTTTTACCTGGTCAATTAAACCAGGATAGAGGTGTTTCTCAATATGGCCGTATTTATTGGTAATGGTTACATCCGGGCGCATACCCAGTACACCCTGGAGATAGAGTAAAGGAAACATTTTATGGTCTCCTTGTGGAAAAATAATTGCGCCCTGGTCTAAAGTATGAATAAGCGCGTGACCGAAATCGATTGAGTAATAGTAGTTACTTTTATTATTGGTGTGAAAGTTGCCCAGCAGGTTAGGAATCGGCAAAAGCAGTGCTATAATGACTGCTAATGCCGGTAAAGGTTTCCAAATGATTTTTTTCCTGCATATTTCCCAAAGCCAATGCATTGCCGTGCCCATCCATAATGCTGCCACCATATAGGAAGGAATGAAGAGGAAATCATTGGCATTGATGCCTTCCGCATCAGGCATAAAATTCGAGAAAATGATAAAACCGATGGAGGTTAGTAAAAATATTGATAAGAGAAGATAGAACTCGAAGCTTTTCTTGCGAAAGTGAATCCCCAGTCCCAGTATTGGCAGCCAGAATAATCCCCAGGTGAATTGTTTAACGAATGCGGAAGCATAAACAATCATTTGTTTGCCAAAACGTTTCCATGATCTTTGATATTCAGGACCAACATAAACAACGTCTGAGGGTATTTTGTACTGGTTACGCAGTACATGTTGAATTGATTTCTTTATGGTATCGGGTTGGCCCCAGTTCATATAAGGATTTGCCTGGCTGCGTATCGGCAGGTATAGATAGATTGAAAGTGTCAAAATAAAAAGTAGACAAGCAATTCCCGTCACTTTGAAGGACAGGGGAGACTGGCGGCGCGATTTAAAGAAAATATAGAGAGCAAAGAGGATGGAAAGAGGACCCATGGTGTGATGGTTCGTACAGCCAAGACCACACATCAATGCCAGCAAGTAGAGGATACGGGGGGAGCGTTTTTCATTCCAGAGTTGAAGAAGAAAGAGGCAGACAGCGATGAAGAAGCAATTAAGAGTATAAACTTCTGCAATATTACTTTGTGACCAGAATTCGAAGGAAAACCCAAATAGAAGTGAAACGCTGGCGGCGATAATCCTGTTTTTAGTTTGTTTTCTTATCACCAGGAAGAGAAAGAATATTGTTGCTGCGGCAAAGAAGACTGACATGAAGTTTAATCGAAATGCAATGGTTCCCACTGGTATTATTATTGTGAATATTTTACCCAGGATACACCAGAGTGGATAACCCGGTGGATGGGCCACTCCCAGTGAATATGCTGCGGTGATTAGTTCACCCGAATCCTCACCGGTTAGACCCGGGGCTGTTGTTAACAGGAGCACCACAAAGGCCAGCACAGCAGTTAAGGCTGCCCAATAATAGTCGTTTCTTTTTAACAGGGTTTTTTCATCAACAGGCGGTAAAGGCGGTAAAGATGATGGTTCCTCCTTTTTTTGCGGTTTACCGGGTTCTTTAAGCTCTTCTATAACTTTTAGTATCTCGGTTCTTTTCAGACCGAGTTCTCGAGCGATTTGCCTGGCACTTTTCTTTTTTTTAAATTTCCGTATATAATCTTTTTCTTTCTTTGAAACAGCCATTTTCTATCCTTAGAACAAAACGATCATAACATTTTTTAATTTTTTTTTCAATGATTTCAAATTTTTTTCAGCAATTCTAATTTTAGCCACATAGTGGCGACGAACACGGACGAACACGGACGAAAAATTAAAAATTGGCCTGTTCCCCCTTCCCTCCCCCCTTCTCCGGCGGCCAAAACCCTTTTTGAAAAAAGGGTTCGCCGGTCACGGACTCCCAAAAACTTCTCACTAATGGGGCCTTTTATCATGGTTATC
>CP070627.1:6535385-6551222 GCA_020355945.1 Candidatus Aminicenantota bacterium
AATTCGTTTCAGCCAGGGTAATAGTTTTATATTCAGATTAATATAAGGGCCGATGCCAAACCACCACCGGCTGATGCCCACCCGGTTCTGAAAGGCGGTGGCCATAAAAAAATCAGGGTCATAGCGTTCAAATGAGGTCATGAAGATCAGTTTGGAGGTAATATACTGCAGGATGGCATTCCAGCCGTCACCGCTTTTCCAGGGGAGTCCTTCGGCTTCGCGGCTGGAACTGTGTAGATAAGATAAACTTGCCCTGAGGTTTTTAAAGAGCCGGTACTTGAGATCCACCCCGGCTGCATTATTTTGTTGACCTTGAAAATGACGGCCGGAGTAAAGGATTCCCAGGGAGTTATCTGCGCCGATGTTATATTTGGCCCTGAGGATTCCAAATAAGGCGGACTTTCCTTCATTGGGATTGATGCTGTTTTCCCAGGGTCGTCCTGCAGACCGGTCATTGGCTGCCAGGACCGCAAAATTCATCTTCCCGGATGCGCCGCTGAATTTAACCGCCCAACCCGGGTCCACGATACGGCGTGTATGAATCGGCGATACCATCATTCCATACTCCAGTAAAGAAGCCATGGCATCATGAACCACAGTGAAGTCCAATACTTCCTGGCTTTCCATGAAAAATGGCCGTTTCTCGCTGAAGAATAAAGGATACCTCTTATTGATTTCCACCTGGAAGGCGTCGCTTTCCACATGGCTGAAATCCGGGTTTAATGCGGCTTCTGCGGTTATAGACGCGGTTATCCCGTATTTTATTCCAATCCCTATATTCGTATCCGTACTTTTATCCCAGGTATCGGCTTCCAGCCGTTCGGAGTCCCTGCTAAAGGTAAAATTCGGGAGCAGCTCCAATTTAAGCCCCTCCCCTTTAAGGCCCCGGTAAACCAGGTTTGTCATGCAATTAAAATCAGTCTGACCCGGTTTAAATTGGGGCCAGAAGGCAATTACCCCCAGGTGAATGATTTGACGATAAAACATGACACGCATCTTCACTTCATTATTTTTACTTACCTGGTAACGGATACTTTTTAAGGGGATACGGCATTCTACCTGGTACCCGTCTCCCGTAATCTTACCTGCACTTTCCCAGACCATGTCCGGGGTAAAGTCTGTGGTGCTGACTGATGAATTGACTGCGTCTGCCTGGATACCATTGGGATTCATGTAAAATTCATAACTGGACTGCTGCGTACCCATGAAATCAAGCAAAATCCCTAACAGGTCGTCATTTAAAATCTTATCCCGCTGGGATATGGAGGTTTTTATCCTGTCCGGCTGGCTGTCGTAACACCTGGCTGCGAAATAAAGATTTTCATTGTCATAAGCCGCCCAAATCTTTGTGGCTTCACGCAAATCTTCACCAAATTTGGGAGCATAGGTAATGAAAGCCTTGTCTAAGGCTGGCAAATTCCATACCACTTCCGTTAATTCCCCGTTGATGGTTATCTTTTCCGAAACCCTATCGGCAATGATGACCTGACCATCCTCCAATAACTCCACGGGCCACAACCTCCCGGGGACCATAACCATTACAAGCGTAATTATAATTACATACCGCAGGCATTTAAACATAATGTTTCCTCCTAAATTGTCATTTTTTTTCCAGTAATTCATTTATTATTTCAGCCAGGTGAGCGATGGTGGGATTTTCATAAAAACGGCTGGCCGGGATTTCCACCTGGTATTCCTCTATTAATCGAGCCATCAACTGGGTGGCGATCAAGGAATTCCCGTTTAAATAGAAAAAATCATCATGGATACTTACTTTTTCAACTCCCATATACTCCTGCCACATGTGAGCTATTTTTTGTTCCAGCTCATTTCGAGGAGGTTCATGGGTTTCATCTGCAACTTCCTGGCTTTCGAAAGCCCCGGGCGGTCCCGGGGCTGTACCGCCGTCAGGTCCTGGCTGCGATACCCGGGAAAGTAATTGCGTTTGACTGCCACTTCCAATTTGAAAGGGATTGATATTCGGGTCCTGCCAATAACGCTTCCCTTCAAAGGGATAACCAGGCAGGGGCACACGATATCTCTTCTCATTCTCATAAAATGCTTCCCAATCCATACGCTGACCTTGCAGCCACAATTGGCCCACTTTTTCCAATAAGAAATAGTCATCCGTGACTTTTTCCTGTTGGTGTTTGACCGTGTTCAGGACCATATGTCCGGGTTTTTTATCCGGGTGGGTTCGCACCATCATGCCTAAAATCCGCCCTGGTCCGATTTCGATAAAAATCGCATTATCCTGTTTTAACAGTTCTTTAAGGCCGTCTGCAAACCGCACGGTGGAACACAAATGATCGCCCCAATACTGCGGATTTGCCGCCTCTTCCCCGGTAATCCACTGCGCCGTTACATTCGATATATAGGGAATTTGTGGTGAATTGAGCCGGAACTCCCGGATCACCCGTTGGAATTCTTCACGCATCGGGTCCATCACCCTTGAATGAATGGCCTGGGACATATTCAGGGGTACACATAATATCCTCTTTTTCTTCATTTCTTTTTCAAAGGCTGCTGCTGCCTCTTTGGCACCGGAGACAATACAGGTGGGCCCATTAACAATGGCCAATGATAAATCCTCGTTCAACAGCGGTTTGAGTTCCTTTTCCGGGAGGGGAACACTGGTCATGGCGCCCGGGGGGGTTTGTTGGGCTAACTGTCCCCTAATGATAACCAATTTTAATGCATCTTCTAAAGAAAATACACCGGAAATGCAGGCGGCAATGTACTCTCCAAAGCTGTACCCAATCATGGCCCGGGGTTTGATGCCCCACCTGATGAGTAGTTTTGCCAGGGCATATTCAAAGGCAAATACCAGGGGTTGGGTGATTTCGGTTTGGTGGATCAGGTCGGACTGGTCTGACCTGTCGGACAAGTCGGACCAGTCTGACCTGTCGGACCGGTCGGACCTCTCCGAGGAATAAAGAATCTCTTTCAAATCATCATCCATTAAGGGCTTTAGAATTTCAAAACAGCGGTCCATTTCTTCACGAAAGATGGGTTCTGTCCGGTAAAGATCGATTCCCATGTTGACATATTGCGAGCCCTGGCCGCAAAACATAAAGACCACGGGTCGATTTTCCTCTCTTACAAAAGCGGTGGGAACCCGTTTCATATTTAGAGCCAACCGGTGGAAGTCGGCATCAAGGGTTGAAGATACCAACATTCTCCGATAGGGAAAGTGTTTCCTGCCCACCTGCAGGGTATAGGCTGTGTCTGCCAGGGTTGGACCAGGATTAATGGGATTCTCATGATTTCCACGATTTGAAAGATTTTTTTTAAAATATTCCACCAGGTTTTCTGTCATTTTATCCAGGGCGGATGGGGTTTTGGCGGATAATAGGATTAAATGGTATTTAGACAAGGGGGCAAGCCCCCTTGTTCCCTTTGGGGGTTCTTCAAGAATAACATGTGCATTGGTGCCGCCAATACCAAAGGAACTAACCCCGGCGCGTAATGGATATCCATTGTTTTTCCACTCTCTTAATGCTTTATTGACATAAAAAGGAGTGTTCTCAAAATCAATTTCAGGGTTAGGGGTATTAAAATGAAGGCTTGGAGGAATTAATCGGTGGTTAAGGGCCAATACGGTCTTGATAAAACCAGTC
This sequence comes from Candidatus Aminicenantota bacterium, assembly GCA_020355945.1. The sequence goes on from CP070627.1 coordinate 6,539,006, forward strand.
ACACCCGCTGCCGAATAGAGATGGCCAACATTACTTTTCACTGTTCCGATTCCACAGTAATTTATCTTGTTGGAATTAAATGCCTGTTTCAGTGCTTCGATTTCCACGGTATCACCCAGGGGAGTGGCGGTGCCGTGGGCTTCGATGTAGGTGATACTCTCCGGTTTCACTTCGGCCATCAATTGCGCAGCCTTAATCACTTCAGCCTGACCCTCAACACTGGGGGCAGTATAACCCACCTTTCGAAATCCATCGTTATTAATAGCAGTACCTTTAATCATTGCATATATATGATCTCCATCTGCAGCAGCATCGGCCAGGGGTTTCAATACCACCGCACCAACACCGTCTCCAAATATCGAACCCCTGGCTTCAGCGTCAAAAGTTCGATTATGAGCGTCATTTGAAAAAATCATGCCTTCCTGGTAAATATAACCGCGTTTAGGTGGATAGGATATTGATACGCCTCCTGCCAATGCCATTTCACATTCGCCGTTTAATAATCCCTGGACCGCCCAATGAATGGCCACCAGCGAGGTGGAACAGGCAGTCTGCATGGAAACCGCCGGACCTTTCAAATTCAACTTATACGAAATATGGGTGCACATAAAATCTTTGTCTGCCAATTGCGCCACCATAAATCCGCTCAATCCCTGGTTTAAACTGGTGAAAGAAGCAAATCCCTCCCAATTGAGATTGGGAGACGCCCCGGCATATAAACCAATGCGGCGATCATAACAAAAAGGTTCATACCCCGCATCTTCCAGGGCATGCCACACACACTGTAAAAATATGCGCATTTGCGGGTCCATGATCTGTGCTTCCACCGAGGCAAACCCAAAAAACGAAGAATCAAAATATTCTACACCTTCTATAATTCCCCTGGCCTTTATATAATTGGAGTTCTCAAGCAGTTGATCATCCACACCTTCACTTTTCAATTCATCATCGGTAAAAAAGGTTATTGATTCAACACCATTTTTCAAATTTTCCCAAAATTCTTCGATGTGACGTGCACCGGGGAATTTACCTGCCATACCAATAACAGCAATCTCAAGACCGGTTCCGTGAGTTCCTGTATCTATTACTGCGTTTTTTTCTTTTACCTGCCTTTTCAGTCTATTTTTACCCCGATCAAGGGCCCGGGAAAGTACCTCTTGTTTTTCCCGGGATATCGCTTCCTGCTCGCTTCCTTCTTCCAGGTAACGGGCAAGCGAATGGGCCGTACTATGCTGGAATAGGGCAACGACAGGAATTTGTTTATTGAAAATCCGGTTGATCCGGGTACTCACTTTAAAGATATCCAGGGAAGTGCCCCCCAGGTCAAAGAAGTTATCGTCCAGACCAATATTATCTACTTCCAGCAACTCTTTCCAGATTTTTGCCACGATTTTCTCATTTTTGCTTTGTGGGGCAATAAAGGGTTGGTCCGGGCGGAGATCACGACCATCCACCAAAGGCAGCCGCTTTGGGTCCGCTTTACCTGAAGCAGTCAAAGGTATCTCCTCTATTGCCACGATATAAGAAGGTATCATGTAACCCGGTAATTGCCGCGCCAACCGCTGTTTTATTTCCGCTGTATCGGGGATTTGGTTTTGGTCCCTATTGGTTTCCACTACTACATAAGCGGTTAAGTAATTCTGACCGGATTTTCTTTCTCTTTCTATGACGAGGGCTTTTTTTATTTCTTTCAATGCCATCAATTGGTTCTCGATCTCACCCAATTCAATTCGATATCCCCTGATCTTTACCTGGCGATCGATGCGCCCTAAAAATTCAATGTTGCCGTCAGGCAGCCAACGCGCCAGGTCACCCGTTTTGTAAATATAGGACAAATTTAATAAGAACTTTTCATTAGTTAATTCCGGTCTGTTTAAATATCCCCGGGTTACACCGTCACCGGCAACACATAATTCACCACTCACTCCTATTGGCAAAAGGTTGTGGTATTTATCCAGGATATAAACCCGGTAATTGGTAATGGGTTTGCCAATAGGAACATCATGGGGAAGTTCCCGATCTTTGCTGCACCGATAATAAGTTGCACAAACTGTAGATTCCGTAGGGCCATAGGTGTTATATACCTCCCCTACTCCCATAAGGTTCTTGATATATTCGGCCTTTAACCGGTCCCCACCGCTGATGATAATCCGAAGGGAAGTCAATTGAAAAGGGAAATCGTTCAACTCATTCAATAATTGCGGAGAACAGGTAATCATAGTCACCTGGTGTTTTTTGATAAAATCACATAATGCACGGATATCTTTTATCATTTCTTTGCCGGGGATAACCAGTTTACCTCCTTTCAATAGAATAGGATAAAGTTCTTCCACAAAGGCATCAAATGCATAAGAAACCTGTTGGATCACAATGTCATCCGCCTGGAGATGGAATTCTGTTTCAAACGCATGAATATAAGCGCTAAGATTCCGGTGCTGCACCATCACACCTTTGGGGCGTCCTGTGGTCCCGGAAGTGTAGATGATGTAGGCCAGGGATGAAGGGAGGGAAGATGGGAAGTTGGGAAGTTGGGAAGTTGGGAAGTCAGGATGGCGTCCTTCGGACAGTAAAATTTTTGTTCCGCTGTCGGCTAACAGGTATTGTTTTCGTTCTTCAGGGTAATCGGGGTCAATAGGTAAATACGCCCCGCCAGCCTTTAAAATTCCAAATATACTAATGACCATTTCTAACGACGGTTCCATCATGATGCCTACAATGGTATCGCGTGTGACTCCTTTTTCAATTAATAGTCGTGCCAATTGCGTGGATTTTTTATTTAATTCCCGGTAATTAAAATAGGTCATATAGGTCCTATAGGTCTTATATTTTATTGGCAATGGTTCGACAATGGCAATATTATCCGGTGTTTTCTCCACCTGGTCTGCAAACCGCTCAATCACGGTTTTTAGATTCTTCTCATGGATTTCCAGGGGGCTGGAATTAAATTCTGCTACCAACTGTTTCTTTTCTTCTTGACTGATTACCTGGATATTAGCCAATTGAATCGCAGGATTCTTCACCACTTCCTTTATAATATTGATAAAATGCCGGGCAAACCGTTCCATGGTTTCCCGTTTATACAAGCGGGTGCAATACTCCAACGTAAAATGAATTTCTTCTTCCATTTCCATTGCTTCGATGGTGAAATCCACCTTTGACGTTTGCCGGCCCTCTTTTTCTGCCGGCTGATAAGGTAAGAATCTCAAACCTTCCAATTCAAATTCCGTTTTTTCAAAATTCTGCACGATTAACATGGCGTCAAATACAGGGTTGCGGCTGACCTCATTATCGGCACCTAATTTCCTGATCAACTCTCTAAAGGGATAGGCCTGGTTTTCATGGGATTCCAATGTTTCCTTTTTTACCATTTCTAAGAATGTCTTAAACTCCAGGTTACCCCGGGTATAATTCCGCTGCACAAGGGTTTCTATTAAAAGGCCAATCATTTCCCGGAGGTCCGAATGATGCCTGCCAGCAATGGTGGTTCCGATGATAATATCCTCCTGGTCTGTGTACCTGGACAATAAAACATTATACACGGCCAATAGTACCATATACAGTGTGGTTCCTGTCTCTTTTATCATACCGTTGAGAGCATGAGTCAAAGATTTATCCAGCTTAAATTCAAATTGATCACCTGCAAAACTTTGTATTGTGGGGCGGGGAAAATCCGTAGTCATGTTTAACACCGGGAGTTCACCGGGAAATCGCTTTTCCCAGTATTCTTCTTCTTTTTTTAGTTTACCTTTTGTCAACCGGTCATGCTGCCATTGGGCAAAATCTTTATACTGCAGCATCAATGGTGACAGCGCTCCTCCTGGATAAAATTCCATAACATCTCTTAAAAAAATGGTCAGGGAGGTACCATCGAAGATAATATGATGCATATCAAACATCAAAATATGCTTTTCTTTTTCAAATTTTATTAGCTCCAATCGCAACAGGGGCGCCTGGGAAAGATCAAAGGGACGTATGAAGTTCTTTATGATTTTTTCAACCTTAATGGGCGAGGGAACCTCGCCCCTACCTTGACAATTTACCAATGACCCATCATAGGCAATCTTAAATTCCACATCATCGTGAATCCGCTGGACCGGTTGGCCGTGGAGGGATTGAAAGGAAGTTCTTAAGCTCTCATGTCTCTTTATTAATTTTTTTAATGATTCCTCGAATTTTTTTTTATCGACAACGCCTTCCAATTGATGGACAGACATCATATTGTAGGCGGTACTTCCCGGTGTTATTTCCTGGAGAACATAGAACCGGCTTTGTGCCGAAGAAAGGGGATAATAGTCTTTCTTTTCCGTTGGTTTGACGGGGGAGTACTTTTCTTTGGATGCCGCATGTATGTATTGGACCAATTGTCTTATGGTGGGACGGACAAATATTTCCGCCAGGGACACTTTTACTTCCAACTCTTTTTGTATTTTCGCAGTTAGAATCGCAGCTTTTAACGAGTGTCCACCCAGGTGGAAGAAATCATCATCGATGCCTATAGACGAACGTAATTGAGAGGCATGGGATTCGTCCCTGGCTAATACATCCGCCCATAGGAACACTAATTTTTCTTCTTGTTCATTCCCGGGCGGCACATAATTTCCTGCTGTTTTTATCCCGGGAGATGGCAGCGCTTTCCGGTCCACTTTCCCATTGGGGTTTAAAGGAATCTTTTCTAAAGATACAAAATAGGAAGGTATCATATAACCGGGTAACTTACCGGACAGGAATTCTTTAAGTTCTTCTTCTATTCCATCAGCACACACGCCATTTAGGTTCACGATATAGGCACATATATACCTGTCTCCTTTTTTATCCAAATTACTTATGACCACAGCCTCTTTTATACCCGGATATTTAAGCAATTGATTTTGGATTTCTTCCAGCTCAACCCTGAATCCCCTTATTTTGATTTGGTGATCGATCCTACCAATAAACTGGATATTACCATCAGACAGCCATCGTGCCAGGTCCCCGGTGCGATATAACAAGGGGGCAAGCCCCCTTGTTCCCTCTAAGGAGTAAATTCTTTCGCCTGGCACCTTTTTTCTTTTATCCTGGTCAAATTTCTCTGCGGTTAATCCCGGGCTGTTTAAATAGCCGCGGGCTGTTCCCTCTCCACCAATGTATAGCTCCCCAATTACTCCTATTGGCACCACGTTTAAATATTTATCCAAAATATATACAGTGGTATTGGCTATAGGCTTGCCAATAGGAATGGTACCCAATGAATCATCAATCTCATCAATATAATAGTAGGTGGCGTAGACCGTAGTCTCTGTGGGGCCATAAACATGAATAATTCTATGTTTTCGCATATATTCCAGGGCTTTTTCGGAATGCTGTACAGATACCTGCTCGCCTCCAAAAAGAACTTTCCTTAACCCTTTAAAACATTCTATTTCCAGGTCTACCAATGCATTAAACAAAGCAGTGGTAACAAAAAATACGGTTATTGTTTCTCTTTTGATCACCTCCGACAATCGATTCACTGCTAATACATCTTCCTCTTTTATCATTACCAGTACAGCGCTGTTAAGCAGTGCCCCGTATATATCAAATACCGAACCATCAAAGGCATAATTGGACAATTGCAATACCCTATCCATTTTGGTCAACCGGATATAATTAGTATTTCTTACTACCCGGGTAACATTGGCATGGATGGTCATCACCCCTTTGGGTTTTCCAGTGGTACCGGAAGTGTAGATGATATAGGCTAAAGAGGCGGCAGGTGCAAGTGACAGGTGCAGGTGGGGCGATGTAGGGACGCGATTTATCGCATCCGATATGTATATTATTTCCCTGGCAAATTTGATTTCCTTTGAAAAATCCTGCGTAGTCACCAATATTTTCAAAGCGCTGTCTTGTAACATGTATCTCATTCGTTCTTCCGGGTAATCCGGGTCAATGGGTAAATATCCCCCCCCGGCCTTCAAAATTCCCAATATCCCGATGATCATTTCCAGCGAACGCTTCGCTATAATCCCTACGATGGTATCGGGGCCGACTCCTTTCTCCCGGAGCAAACATGCCAATCCCTGGGTTTTTTCATTCAATTCCCGGTAGGTGAGTGAATAGTGCATGGCGCATGACGCATGGCGTTCCTTATTCCGTTCTATGCTTTGCGCTTTGCGCTCTGCGCTTTGCATTTTGCCAATAACGGCAATATTATCCGGTGTTTTTTCCACTTGTTCTGCAAATAATTCATGGATAGTTTTATCTTTGGGATATAATGTGACCGTATTATTAAAATCCTCCAGGATTTGTTTTTTCTCATTTCCCGGGATAATTTCGATTTGTGATAATTTGATTTCGCTGTCTTTTAAAACAGCGGTAATGATACATTTGAAATATTCAATAAATCGTTGTATGGTCTCTATTCGAAATAGTTTTAAACAGTATTCCAATTTAAACAGCAGGTTTGTTTTAACTTCATAAGCTTGCAATGTTAAATCGAATCTCGCTACCCTGGTTTCGTAGTGGTAGGGTTTTACTTTCAATCCGTGGATGTCCAGTTCCGGTATTTCCAGGTTTTGAAGTGCAAACATAGTGTCGAACAACGGGTTCCTGCTGGCATCCCTTTCCAGGTCTACTTTTTCTACCAGGTCTTCAAACTGGTAATCCTGGTTTTCAAAGGCTTCTAATGTCTGTTGTTTTAATTTTTCCAGGAATTCTTTGAAAGTTTTCTCACCGGTGGGGAAGTTCCGCAAAGCCAGGGTATTGACAAACATACCGATTATATGCTGTTGGTCGGCATGCCGGCGTCCGGCTGTCGGGGTACCGACAATGATGTCTTCCTGTGCACTGAGTTTTGACAATAATATATTATAAACGGATAAAAGCAGCATATACAGCGTTGTTTCTCTTTCTAATACCAATGCCTTTAATGCCGCGGTATCTTTTCCTGATATCTTGAATGTCAGTGTCTCTCCGGCAAAATCCTGTACCAGGGGCCGGGGATAATCATAAGGGAGATTTAATATGGGAATATCCCCGGCAAACTGCTTCGACCAGTATTCTTCCTGGGCTTTTAGGGTTTTTCTCTGTTTATCGCTGTTTTGCCACCGGGCATAATCTTTATATTGGAGTTTTAATGGCAATAATTCCTTTCCTGCATACAACTGGGTAAAATCCTTTATGAAGATGCCGTAAGAGGTGCCGTCAGTGATGATATGATGCATGTCTACCATCAAGATATGCTGATTATCATCCAGGTGAATCAAACCCACTCGCAGCAGCGGGGCACGAAATAAATTAAAAGGACGAATGAAGTTCTTTATGATTTTTTCAACCTTAATGGGCGAGGAAACCTCGCCCGTACCTTGACAATTTACCAATGACCGATCATATTCTATCTCTAATTCTGCTTCATGGTGGACCACTTTCACCGGCGCTTCATCCTCCAGGTGAAAGGAAGTCCGTAAACTCTCATGTCGATGGATCAACTGTCTGAAATTATCTGCAAATTTCTCTTTATCAAGCTTTCCCTCCAATAAAACCACTAGAGAGGAATTATAACCGATATTATTGGTATCCAGGTGATAGAGAATGAATAATCGTTTCTGGGCAGATGACAGGGGATAGTAATTTCTTTTCTCCACCGGTTCTATGCTGATATATTCATCACTATAATCTTTAACATTAACACCTTTAATATATCCTGATAATTTTCTTATGGTGGGGTTTTTAAATATCTCTACCAATGGTACTTTAATGCCCAGTTCTTTATGAATTTTGGCTGCTAAAGTGGTGGCTTTTAACGAATGACCGCCCAACCGGAAAAAATCAGCATGGATGCTGATGGATTCTTTTTCCATCCCCAGTACAGCAGACCATAATCCAGCTAATTTTTCTTGCAGCCTGGTGCGGGGTGCCGCATACGCTTCCGCACTCCCGGTGTCTGTTCGCCGGTCAGGCTCAGGCAGTGCTTTTTTATCTATTTTCCCGTTGGGGTTTAACGGTAACCGGTGCAAAAATACAAAAAAAGAAGGTACCATATAATTCGGCAGTCTTTGCCCGAGAAAGTCCTGTAAATCCGCGATACCAGGCGCATGTTCCATTCCGCCTGCAGGAGTAATATAAGCGCAAAGATATTTATCACCGTCAGGATATTCTCTATCCATTAACACCGCATCTTTTACCCCTTCATGCGCCAATAACCGACTCTCGATCTCCCCCAATTCCACACGCATCCCCCTGATTTTGACCTGGTGGTCTATGCGGCCGATAAACTCAATATTTCCATCTATTAGCCACCGGCCTAAATCGCCGGTTTTGTATAATTTGCCTCTGGCAGCCAGGGGGGCGCTTTTTGAAAAAACTGCCCCCCTGGACCCCCCGCAAAAACTTTTGTTCTTTTCATCATGGTAATCCCGGTAATCCCATAAATCATGGTCAAATTTCTCTTCGGTTAATTCCGGGTTATTCAAATATCCCCTGGCAACACCCACTCCACTGACACATAATTCCCCGGCAGCTCCTACCGGCTGCAAATGAAAGTGATTATCCATAATATATACATGACAATTACTTACCGGCTTTCCTATGGGAATACCAGCAGTATAATCCCTGTCTACCGGTAAAAACGTGGAAAAGGCGGTGTTCTCTGTGGGACCATACATGTGAAGAATTTTCAAATCCGGGTATTTATTTCTCAGCAGGTTGACATAGCGGGGTCTGACCAGGTCCCCTCCCACCAGGAAATAATCAAGCCCGGCAAATACCCGGATGTCTTCATACGCCAATTGATTCAATAATTGGGGAATGAGATGCATAACGGTAATTTTATTTTTAGTTATGACTTGCTTTAATGCGCGGGCATCCAACACCTGGTTTTCATCCACCATGACCAACTGCAGTCCATTCAATAAAGGCCACCAGATTTCAAAAGTGGTGATGTCAAATACCATGGACCCGGTAAGCAGGAGCCGGGCTCCTGCCCGGACATCAATAAAATTGGCATTGATGATCCGCCCCACTACACTGCGGTGCTCAATCATTACACCCTTGGACCTGCCTGTGGACCCGGAGGTGTACATAACATAAGCTAATGAGCGGGCAGGAGAAAATGATAGGTGCAGATGAGAAGACAAACGCCCGGGCAAGTAATTAACCAATCCCCCATCCCAACTCCCGGAAAAATGAGTAGATAAAACCGAAGCACCAATGTCTGCGAGCATGTATTGTTTCCGTTCTTCAGGGTAATCCGGGTCAATGGGCATATACGCTGCTCCGGCTTTCAATATTCCCAGGATACTCGTGACCATTTCTACTGAGCGCTGCACCATCATACCTGCGATGGTGCCGGGTTTGACTCCTCTTTCCTGCAATAAACGGGCCAGTTGACCGGATTCCTTGTTTAATTGGTGATAGGTGATGAATACAAGATCAGACCCCTTTTTGTTCCGGGGACCTGATAAAGCAATTTGATGGGGGGTGCATTCCGCCTGCACCTCAAATAATTCATGAATCGTCTTATCCCCGGGATATAATGTTACCGTATCATTAAAATCCACCAGGATTTGTTTTTTCTCATCTTCCGGGAGAATGTCGATGCGGGATAATTTTATCCGGCTGTTTTCCACCACTGCGGTTATGATGCGTTTAAAATAGGTGACAAACCGCTGGATGGTGTTTTCTCGAAATAACCGGGTCCCGTATCCGAAGACAAAATGCAAGCTTTCTTTTGTTTCAAAGGCATCTAAGGATAAATCAAACTTAACTGTGCTGACTTCATAAGTCAATGGTTTTACCTTCAAACCGGGAATGTTGATATCGGGTATGTCCAGGTTTTGAAGCGCAAAAAGGGTATCGAACAATGGATTCCGGCTGGTGTCCCGTTCCACTGCCACTGCTTCCACCAGGTCTTCATAAATGTAATCCTGGTGAGCAAAAGCAGCCAGGCTGCGATCCTTTACTTCGGCCAGGAACTGGCTGAAGGTTTTTTCAGCAGCAGGAAAATTCCGCAGCGCCAGCGTGTTGACAAACATACCAATGATGTTCTCCAATTCCGCATGCTTTCGCCCTGCAGCAGGGGTTCCCACAATTATATCTTCCTGGTTACAAATTTTTGATAATAAAATCGTATATAAAGCCAGTAATACCATGTACAACGTTGCCCCTGACTTGATGGCCAACTCCTTTACAGCAGCAGTGGCCTGGCTGCTTATTTTAAATTCTACTCCCGTTCCCTCAAACTCCCGGATCGCCGGCCTGGGATAATCCGTGGGTAAATTTAATACAGGCAGCTCTCCTTGAAATTCCTTTAGCCAATACTCTTTTTGCAGATTGAGCAGCGTTTGCTGAGGATAGCTTTTTTGCCATTGGGTATAATCTTTGTATTGAATCCTCAATTCCGGCAGGTCCTCTTCTCTATACAGGCTCATAAATTCTTTTATAAATATTTCCAGGGATTTCCCATCAGATATAATGTGATGCATGTCTACCATTAAGATATACCTTTCGCCTAAAATTTCCTTTTGCCGGGCGGCGGGGTTAGGGGGAGAGGAGCGGGCACCAATCAATCCCACTCGCAGCAGCGGGGCCTGGGAGAGATCAAAAGGACGAATGAATTCCTTGATAAACAAGGGGGCAAGCCCCCTTGTCCCCTTTAAGAGCGAGGACCGCTCTTCCTCAACCTTAACCTCAACCTCCTTCCTATCATAATAATCTATCTCAAATTCCACATTTTTGTGGATTACCTGTACCGGTTCCTCTTTTACCACCTGGAACGAAGTTCTTAAACTCTCATGACGGGAAATCAACTGGCAGAAAGCCCTGTATAATTTTTCTTTATCTAAAACACCAATTAATTCCCTTACTGCCGGCATGTTATAAGCCGTGCCCTCCGGGTCCATTTGCCGGATAAAATAAAGCCGCTTTTGAACCGAAGACAGGGGATAGTATTGCTTATTTTCCACTACTTCTATGGATGCATATTTCTCCCGCTTTTGAGCATGCTTTTGCAAAAACTCGATAATCTCTGCTTTTTTATCCTTTAGTTCGTCGATCAGGACCGGGGTTAACGTGCCCCGGGGGGCATTGATCTTTAATTGACCATCTACTAACTTCAGGTTGATTCCCAGGGTTTCAAGCCTGGCAAACAAACGTAAAATACTCATAATACCATTTCCTCCATTTCCTGCCCGGGGGTTATCTCTTCAACATTGGCCCAATGAATGGCTTTGATTAGAGGCGATATTTCACTGATGGTGGGATTCCTGAATATTTCTACCAACTCTATTTTCGCGTCTAACTCTTGATGTATTTTGGCCACCATGGTAGTTGCTTTTAACGAATGACCGCCCAGTTCGAAGAAATTATCGTGGATACTGATTTCTTGTTCTTCTATTCCCAATAATTGAGACCATATTTCTACCAGTTTTTTTTCTACTTTACTGCCGGGGGGTACAATAACCCGTTCCTCCCGGGCACTTAATCCCGGGTCAGGAAGTTTTTCCCGGTCTACTTTCCCGTTGGGCATTAAGGGTAAACTGTCCAATACCACGAACCTGGGGATCATATATTGTGGTAACTCCCTGCTGAGGTGGCGCTTGATAACCGCTGTCTCGATGTCATTCATTGCCACATAGGCTGCCAGGTATTTTTGTCGGGCCTTATCCTCCTTGACTACCACCACACATTCTCTCACACCAGGGACAGCCAGTATTTTACTCTCTATTTCCCCGGGTTCGACGCGGAACCCGCGAACCTTTACCAGGAAATCCTTCCTGCCCCTGAGCTCGATATTCCCGTCCGGGAGCCAACGGCCAATATCCCCGGAACGGTAAAGCTTTATTTCCGATAACTCCGGGTGTTGGAACAATTTTTGATCCGTTAATTCTTTATTATTGATGTATCCTAATAGTTCTGACTTTCCTGCCACGGACAGCTCACCATATACGCCTATGGGAACCGGGTTAAGGTGCTGGTCCAGTATAAATATCTTTACATTGCTGATGGGTTTTCCCGCCGGGGGGATAGGCGTTTGAGCGGCAGTGGAGGCGTCGAAGGTGTAAGAGGTGACCACGTGCATCTCCGTAGAACCATAATGGTTATGGAGCTTTAAGTAAGGATTCGAATCCAGGAATCGCTTCAGACCGGATGTCACTTTCAACTGCTCCCCGGCAGTGATAATATGTTTTAAATTGTGTCTAAAGTCACGGTCCCAACGGCCCGACTCATTGAATAAAAAATTAAGATAAGAAAAAGGTAAAAA
>CP070627.1:6551322-6556728 GCA_020355945.1 Candidatus Aminicenantota bacterium
ATGGCTGACCTGCAAATCTTCCCTGATAGAGTTGATCGATAGGGGGGAACCCACCAATAAGGGGAGACGAAGTGACAAAAGCTCAAGATTACCCATGTCGGATACCTTTTCGAGATTCCTGATTTCTTCGTTTAACAGCCGTTGGCGATATTCTCTCGACCATCGTTTGGCTTCTACTTCCGAACCACTTAAAAAGGGTTCAGGAAATCCACTTAATTGAAGCAAATCCATCAAATCATTGGTGGTTGTTATTTTTAATTCGGCAATTGAGAAGGGATGAAGTCGTAAAAAATGGTATCGCCCCTGGAGCGAATCTCCTCCAAATCGATAATAATCTAATTTAGCACTGCCAATCACCAATATTTTACAGGTATCTCCGATCTTGTCATACAGCCCTTTAAGATAATTTCTCCAGGAACGGTATTTGTGAATTTCATCAAAAACCATGAAATTTGTAGGGGGAAGTTCTCTTTTTAAAATAGATTCCCGGTCTTCATGAATATCCCAGTTTAAATAGCCTTTTTTTGATTCCAGGATTTGCTTTGCCAGTGTGGTTTTCCCCACCTGCCGAGCACCGGCGACAAATACCATTTTTCTTTTTAAATCCGCTTTGACCTGTTCTGTGAGATATCGATGTTTTTTCATGTGGTTATATTACTACTTTTTTTGCCTATTGTCAAAAATACTCGCGAGTTTTTTTGCCTGTTGTCAAAAATAAAGACAACGGTCTTTTGTATTTTTCTGCCATTTTAAGGGCCTGGTTAATTGTAAGATTAAGGGGACAGGCCGGAAGGGAAGGGTCCCCAAAGCTTGTGTCCAAAGGTATTTTTAATATTTTGACCTTCGTGCCTTCGTGTCTTAGTGGCTAATTTCATGGCGGTTAAATTTTTATCACCGGGGCCGGCCAATTTAAGCTGGTGAGGTATTCCAAAAGGTCCTCATCGGTAAAACCCATTTTCACCAATCTCATATACCTTCCCGGTGTCATCTTAAAATAATTTTTGAAAAGCCGGATAAAATAATCAACCGTAGAAAACCCCATTTTGTTCGCCACCTCTCTAACCTGCATGTTTTTGTCTCTCAATAACACCCGTGACCGGTATATCTTAAGAAAGGTCAAAAAACTCCCCGGTCCTATTTTGGCTTTGGTGCGAAATATTTGATACAAATAGGTTTCGCTGATATTTAACTGACGACAGAGCCGCGTCACTGTCAGCTCCCCCAGCTTATCATCATCCAGGGAGGCAATATACCGAACCACCCATTTCAAAAGTTCTGAATCATCTTTGCCCATAACATAAAATATTACAGTATCTAAAAGTCCGTGTCAAGTTTTAAATAAATGAAAATCTTCTAAATTCACCATCTTTGACAACACAGAGATCCCAATTATGTGTTTTCTTGAAGCTGAAAGAGGATAAATAACACAAAATAAGATTTATTTTTCATTTTTTGCATTTGAATAGACGGCTTCACCTGCCATTTGGGGTGCAAAATAATGAAAATTGTCCACAAATACTGAAAATCCTCCACAAAATTTTCCGCTGGAAACCCTTATCCCTTGTACTTATACAGCGAAAAATGCAAAAAATACATGGTGTTTGGCCCGGAAATGCGCTTGACATGGTCTTTTTGGCGCTGTAGAATGAGGCTTACACCTGGAGCGGCCGCCCATTTGTAAATAGAGTAAAAAAAATTTAAGAACAAGGAGAAAATGAACCATGCCTTACAGTAAAGATTTTACAGCGTTGACCCCGGAAACAATGGATGGGTTGACACAGGCCATAATCAATGTTGACCAGTTGGCCTCTGTATTTGCCATCAACCTTACCATACCGGAGAGAAAGAGAATGTATACGGTAGGAGACCGGTCGTATCCGTTTGTGGAAAAATGCCTGGATTATTTTAGAGAACACCAGGAGATGGGGCCGTCCTATCTCAGCCTTCAGCAATTTGAAAATCAATGGACCCTGTTTTCCCAGTTAAGAAAGTTGTCAAGCTTGATTGAGCCGGTGGTGGAAAAACTTAACGACACCTGTATGGCTGCCGGTGCAGAGGCGTTTTCCTCTGGACTGGTTTTTTACAAGGCTGCGCAAAATGCGGCAAAATCCAAAAAGCCCGGGGCCGATGCCATTGTGGCGGAACTGAAAAAAAGATACCACAGGCCAAGAAGAAGCACCAGCGCCCAGGAATCCAACGATACCGAAAGTTAATGATGTTGCCTCTCGTGAGACTTTTTTTGCCTCTCACGAGAGGCATTTTTTTTCTCACCCCACTCTTTTTCCCTCTCACATGAGTTTTTTTTATTCACGCGTGAGTTATTTTTACTGGTGCGCCAGTCTTTTTTGCTCGCACGCCAGTTTTTTTTACTCACGCGCGAGTCTTTTTTACTCGCACGCCAGTCTTTTTTACCCACGCGCGAGTTTTTTTTACTCACGCGTCAGTCTTTTTTGCTCACGCGCGAGTCTTTTTTACTGGCGCGTCAGTCTTTTTTACTCATACGCGAGTCTTTTTTACTGGCACGCGAGTCTTTTTTACTCAGGAAGGAAGGGATTGTGCGGGATGGTAAGCAGTCAAACCAGGTTTGATAGAAATTGAATGGCCGGCATAACCCGGATCCCGGCAGTTGTCAAAAATACTCACCCTATTCGCAGGATTGTAAAATGGGCCGGGCTTTAATATAATACTATAATTCACAATAAAAGGAGAAAAGAATGCCTAACATAGACATTATAGCCAACCGCTGTACTCAATGTAACGACTGTATCGAAGTTTGCCCAACGGATACCCTGGAAATGAACCGGGATTCGGCTGAAATTGCCCATCCTGAACGCTGTGTCTCTTGTGGGCATTGTGCCGCAATCTGTCCTGTGGATGCGATTACTTCCAGTAAAACCAATACCAGGGCTCCTTTCATCGTGGAAGAAATACCCCCCGGTTTACCCCCGGAACAGGCCTTGTTCCTTCAGAAACGCTCTACACGAATATTTAAACCTGGTAAACCGGGAAATGAAACCATCGAAACCCTGGTTCAGATTGCGGAAAAAGCCCCCAGTTCTCATAATCTCAGGCAAAGAGAGTACATCATCGTGACAGACCCGGCTAAAATCCGGCAGATGGAAGAGATCGTGGTAAAGGTATATCGTTCCTTGCTGAGGATTTTAAAACCGGCGGTCATAAAATTTTTCGGGTTCTTTTCAGGACGTTTGGGACAGGAGTTGGAGGAATTTGCAATTGATTTTAAGAACATGGTGGCGAAAACGTCCGCAGGGGAATCCCATATTTTCAGGGGAGCGCCCTGTGTGGTTTTTATTGCTGCTCCCAAAGGTTATGATCAAGCCAGGGATGATTGCGTGGCCGCCCAGCACTATATGATGCTTTACGCCCAGACCCTGGGAATATCCAGTTGTATCATCGGCTATGCCCAGTATGCCCACAAAAGATTGGAAAGATATTTAAATATTACCGGGGGTAAACAAATTTATGCGGTAACGATTTTTGGGTATCCCGGTTACAGTTACAGGAAAACGATTCGGCACAAATCCCCTTCTATCACCTGGAAATAGGAGCGAGTCTCCGTGTGCTGCCGGTAGAAATCTTCTTTTAGCCAACCCTCACGGTTGGTCTTTTCAAACGTCAGCGCCAATTGAACCGCACTGTTAGCAATAAAACTGCGAGGCAAGGAGACACTTTCCATTATGCAATAAAAGCGTGTGAATAAATTTGAAAACAGTTTTACGCATAAATTTCCTTTACTTATCTGCAAATTAATGTATAATATTAATTTTATTTGCCTTTTTAGGAGGTCGATTTGAGTGTTTTTGAGAGGCAGCGATGTACAACCTTTTTCAAAACGTACAACTTTAGTTGTACGTTTTGGGGGATTAAAAATCATACCAAAAATACAACTTTTGGTGTATTGACAACCAACTACATCATGGACTACAATGACCTTTAACAGGAAAATAAGGACAAATTATGAAAAAAAGGCTATTCATACTTATCTTTATGATGCTTTGTTTTACTGTCATCTTTATAATTCATGACGGAGGATTGACCATGAATGCAGTAGGTAAAAGCGGGAATTCAGAGGTCAAGCTCAGTATTTCTATATTTTCCGGGACATTTAAAAAAAGCGATGTATCAAAAAAAATCCCTGAAGAAGACCTGATGGTATTCTCATGTAAATCGTTTTCTGATAAAAGCGACTTGATCAACTGTCTAAATTCTTTGGTGAATGGTACAATTGAAGGGTTAACCCTTAATCATTTTGCTAAATCAGAAAACCTCCTGGAAGCAAACACACTTGATGCAATAAATTGGATGAAAGACAGGATGATGATGAACGTTGCTCTTGAAGATACTTCCGATACAGCCCCACCGGTCAAAGGGAAAATTCATTTTTTCGATACACGGGAAAACGTAAAGCATATCAAACCTTTCTCATTGGAAAAAGGTAAATGTATTGCTGCATTGTATAAGAGCCGGGAAAAGCTGCTAGTCATGGCATTACAGTTGAAAGATATTCAAGAAAAATACGCCACCGAATTTAGGGGTGAAAAATTTACTATCTATTCAGCAGACAGTTCATGGAGTGATACCCAGCTGGAGAAAGATTCCATTACTTTTCATAAAGCCAAAGCTGTTATCCCTTCTGAAAAGGGTGAATTCGTCCTTAAGGGAGAAACGATCATTTATACGAAAGAAGATGAATGCCTTTTGGCAGAAAAAGCTTCTCTTACAAAACCTGATGGGACAATGTACACAACCCTGGGAAAAATTAAGATTCACCCGGCTCATCCACTGAACTATAAAATATATTGACGGTTTTGTCGGAGATGGCATTGAATAAAAAATCAAAGACTTCATCAAAGTGTCCTCAACCGGCTAGAGACAATAAGGGTTTAAAAAATGCTTAAATACAAACCTTCGAGCTATAATCACTTCATCTACCTGGGGGATGAAGACAAGTACCTGGTTTACAATTCAATTAGCAATGGATTGGCGAAATTGGAACCTGAGATCTTCAGTCTTTTAAAAAAAGGCAAAGCGGGAATATTGGAAATTGAAAAAGATACATCGAAAAAAGATCTGGTCCAACAACTATACAGGGGCAATATCATAATTGACAGTGACCTTGACGAGATCGAATTTCTCAGGACCAAATTTAATATGATCAAATTTGGGCAAAAGAATCTGTCATTAACAATAGTTACCACTCTTGATTGCAATCTAAACTGTATCTATTGCTACGAAGGGAACCATCCCGTGCAATATGCGGATTCGATCCTGGAACAGGATATTTTGAAATTCACCTCTGAAAAGATAAAAAGTATGGGCTATAAAAGCATCTACACCACCTGGTACGGCGGGGAACCACTCCTCAATAAGGAATTCATTTTTTCA
>CP070627.1:6556828-6559553 GCA_020355945.1 Candidatus Aminicenantota bacterium
CTATCTTATACAGCCCGTAATATATTTCTAAATATGTCAGGCTGAGAGGCTGAGAAAATTATAACAGGAAACGTTTTTTTTTTCAATGTCTCCCGGCCTTTTCCATAATAATTTGACTTTGGCTTTTTCATTGACAAGGGCGGCGATTGGTTGTAGAATCAAAATCTAAATCTATAAAAGGAAATTAGAGGTACGAATATGATAATCGGGAAACAGACTAACAATGTTTTGATATTCATTTTTTTGATGATTTATGTTCCAGGCTTCATCATTGCAAGCACCGGAAGTGAAAGGCAACCCCAAAAATTTTCCCTGGAAACTGCTGTTACCTATGCCCTGGCCCATAATCCCTTGATCGAGCGCACCCATATCGAACGAAGACAAGCCCGACTTTTATTGGAAGAAGTCCGAGCCCAATCCATACTCCCGCAATTCTCGTTTTCAGGTGAAACCGGCCTGGTGCCGGAAGCCAGGGGAGATATTTTTGAATCACCGGATAAACAGACTGACCTGGACGGGTGGGGGCCTTTTTACAAATTGAATGTAAAATTGGTTCAACCGGTCTTCACTTTTGGTCGTAAATCGTCGGCTTTGTCTGCTGCCCGGATAGGCATTGATCTCCAGCACATCAAAAGTGATTCGGAAATGGAAAAATTAACATTAACGGTTATTAACGCCTATTTTGCTCTTTCAGCGGCCAATAAAGCAGAGTCCACAGCCAATGAAGTGCAGGAAAACTACGATAAATTAGAAAAAGAGGTAAAAAAACGATTGGAATCCGAGGACTCGGAAGTGGATGATACAGACCTGTTAGAAGTGAAAAGTAATCGATACCTGATCGAAGAGATTGTTATCAAAAGTAAATCCGGAAGAAAATTGGCAGAGAGGGCGTTTAATGTGGCGATTGGGCGAGATATTGTTGGTGCGGTTGAGGTGTTAGAGGAAAAAATCCCGGTCATCCAATTAGATGAACACCAGATGGTTCATGTTGTTCAACAGGCGCTGCTGCGGCACCGGGATATCCGGGGTTTGCAGGCTGCACTTCAAGCCCTGCGCGCCAAAACCAAACTGGCTTACAGTAAAAGACGTCCCATTATTTTCCTGGTGGGTGGTTTTGGTTATGGGTATGCTTCCCATCGGCAAGACCAGACCAACCCCTTTGCCGTGGATAATTTTAATTACATGGACCTGGGTGCTTTTTTCGGGTTCCAGTGGGATTTGAATTTTTTGCGGAAAAATATCGAAGCCCGGCGGTATCAATTGGAACAAGCGTCCATGGCGCAGAACTTGAAATTGCTTCGCTCCAGGATAGAAATGGAGATTTTGAAAGCCTTTACTGAGATCAAGAAGAATGTTCAACTGTTGGACCAGGCGCGGTCTTCTCTCAAGGCGGCAAAAAGCTGGCTCAGGTTGAGCATGGATAATTGGGATATGGGAATTGGCGAAGTGGAGCGGTTACTCAAAGCTTACAATGCCTATTATCAATTAAAAGGCGTTGAAATCAAACGTTCCTTTGATTTGAATAGCTCTTTAGCCAATTTCGCTTATATTTTAGGGAATACGCGATTATATTTGGAGTGGATAAAAAATGGAAAAGTTAAAATATTTTAGTATTTTTATACTTTGTTTTTGTTTATTGTGGGTCACTTTGGCACAGGTGATGATTATGCGTCCCCTGGAGGTGGTCAGGAGGTCTAATCGAAACGTCCGGGAGATTTTGAAAGGTCATAAAATCGTAGATGAACAAACCGAAGCCAGACTTCTTCAAATCATCGACCGGGTGACGGATTTTGAAACCATTTCGCAGCGGGTGATCCAACGGTTTTGCGAAAAATTAACCAAACAGCAGTGTGAAACTTTTGATCGGGTATTCCAGCGGCTGCTGCGGGTATCGTCGTTGAAAAAAATGGGGCGGTACCGGGCAAACAGGTTTGATTATCTCAGTGAAGAGATGACTGGGAAAACTGCTGTTGTTAAGACGATTGCCTATTATAAAGAGGAAAAAGCGCAGTTGGATTATCACCTGGAATTTAAGAATGATAAGTGGATGATTGTCAATTATGTGGTAGATGATATAGACACGGTGCGCAATTACAAGAAGCAATTTATGCGTTTATTTGCTAAGAATACCTTTAACCAGGTGATGGAGCGGTTAAGGAAAAAGATTGCCGATTACGAAAAAGAGAACCGGGCTCAATAAGACCCCATGGCATGGGGGATATATTAGACCCTTCGGGCCATCTCGTGAGCCGCTTAATTGCGGCTCACAACTCAAGGAGGCCTTTGGTTTTTGTCAAAAATTTTAAAAATAATCTTGCCACATACCAACCATTCTGATAAAATCTCTTAATGGAGACTCATAACAGCGTTTTGATTCTGGATTTCGGTTCTCAATATACCAAGCTTATTGCCAGAAGGGTAAGGGAATTAAATGTCTATTCCGAAATCATCCCTTATCATAAGGGAATAGAAAAGATTAAATCGATTTCACCGGGAGCAGTCATCCTTTCAGGCGGCCCGGCCAGCGTCTATGAAACCAATTCTCCTAAAGTCGGAAAAGAACTATTAACCACCGGCATACCTATATTGGGCATTTGCTATGGCTTGCAGTTAATCGCTTATTTATCCGAAATGAAAGTGGAACCGGCCGGGGGAAGAGAATACGGACTGGCAAACCTGGAAATCCTGGAAGAAAGCCTGCTCCTAAAACATGTCACCAACCATT
>CP070627.1:6559653-6566558 GCA_020355945.1 Candidatus Aminicenantota bacterium
AAAAAGAATGATGCACCCCCAGGAGATGAAATCGAAATTCGGTTAGCAGAAATATGGGATGAGGTGTTGGGATTAGACCGGCAGGGGGCTGTCGGAATCCGGGATAATTTCTTTGAATTGGGTGGGCATTCATTAAAGGCCACGATACTGGTATCAAGAATACACCAGGCACTCAATGTCAAGGTCCCCCTGGCAGAAATATTCATCACCCCCACCATAGAAGGATTAGCAAAAACCATTAAAGCAGCCGCAGCCGATAAATATGCATCAATTAAGCCGGTAGAAGAAAAGGACTATTATGAATTATCACCTGCTCAGAAACGGTTATACGTTTTACAGCAAATGGAACCCACAGTCACCAGTTACAATCTCCCCGCGGTATTTGAATTGAAGGGAAACCCGGATATTCCGACAGTGGAAGAAGCGGTCAGGAAATTGATTGAAAGGCATCAGAGTTTCAGGACTTCCTTTCAACTGGTGAAGGGAACACCGGTGCAGCGAATCCATGATCATGTGCAATTTGAGATTGAAAGCTTAGAGGAATTCGCAGCCAGCACTATAAAGAACTTTATCCGTCCATTTGATCTTACACAAGCACCACTGCTGCGAGTAGGGTTAATGGAACTTCCGCACACCCCGGCCGCTCTTCGCGCTCATCCCCGGCGGGGCACCTATACCTCTCAAGAGGGGAGAGAGCACAAGTATATCTTAATGGTAGACATGCATCACATTACAGCGGATGGGACATCAATGGCAGTATTTATAAAGGATTTTATGGCGCTCTATGAAGGGAATCGGTTACCTGGCCTTCGCATCCGATACAAGGATTACTCGGAATGGCAGGATAAAGAAAAAGAATCCGAAACAATTAAACAGCAAGAAAAGTATTGGTTGAATCAATTTGCCGGGGAAATCCCGGCATTAAATCTGCCAATTGATTATCCGCGCCCAATGGTCCAGGATTTTGAAGGAAAAACCTTAAACTTCGAGATCCAGGAAGAGGACGCAACAGCATTAAACTCATTGGCATTAAAGCAAGAGGTTACCCTGTTTATGCTGCTGCTCTCCATAACCAATATATTACTATCAAAATTAAGCGGCCAGGAAGAAATCATTATAGGCACACCAATAGCGGCCCGACGACATGCCGATCTCCAAACCATCGTCGGTATGTTTGTCAATACCCTGGTTTTGCCCAATAAGCCTGCAGCAGAAAAAACATTTAAACAATTTTTGATGGAAGTCAAAAAAAACACATTAGAAGCCTATGAAAACCAGGAATATCCCTTTGAAGACCTGGTAGAAAAGGCTTCAGTGCCCAGGGATGCCAGCAGAAATCCCCTGTTTGATGTCATGTTCATTCTCCAAAATATGGAAACCATTGAAATAGAAATTCCAGGATTGAAACTAAAACCCTATGAATATGAACAAAAGACCTCTAAGTTTGATCTGACTTTAACAGCAGTAGAAACAGGAAAAAAACTGTTGTTTAAAGTGGAATACTGTACAAAGCTGTTTAAACAAGAAACCATTTTAAGATTTATAAGCTATTTTAAAAAAATCGTATTCTCGATTCAAGAAGATTTAGATATAAAAATAGCAGGGATATCCATCGTGCCGGAAGAAGAGAAACAGCAGATATTATATACGTTTAATGATACAGGGTGCGAATATGCAGCGGATAAAACCCTTCATGAATTATCCCGGGAACAGGCAGAACAAACCCCGGACCATATTTCTGTAATTGGCATGGAGCATGGAGCATGGAGCATGGAGAAGCACTTAAAGGGGACAAGGGGGCTTGCCCCCTTGTATATTACTTACAGGGAATTAAATAAAAGGTCCGATCAACTAGCTCTTCATTTAAAAGAAAAAGGTGTCAAACCGGACACCATTGTGGCTGTCATGATGGAGCGGCGGATTGAAATAATTACTGCTATTTTGGGAATACTAAAAGCCGGGGGTGCTTATTTGCCCATTGATCCGGATTACCCGCAAGAACGCATCGATTTCATGCTAAAAGACAGCGGCGCACGGATATTATTAGCAGAGGACACACAGAAAACAGGAAAACATGCATTTATTAACACCCCTGAGACTTCTGTGGTTAAACCCATGCCGCAGGTGTTATATTTGTCCGAAGGACACCATCCCATCTTCCCGACTTCCCAGCTTCCCAACTTCCCAGCTTCCCTCCCTTCTAGCCTGGCCTACGTCATCTACACCTCCGGTTCAACAGGTAATCCAAAAGGTGTAATGATAGATCACCAGGCACTGGTCAATTACATATGTTGGGCAGCCCAAACATATATAAAAGACGAGCCCTTGAATTTTCCCCTTTATACATCTATTTCTTTTGATTTGACCGTAACGTCAATATTTACACCCCTGGTAACCGGGAATGCAATTGTTGTATATGGGCAGCAAGATAAAGAATTTCTAATAGAAAAAGTTGTACAAGACAATCGAGTAGGAATTGTTAAACTCACCCCTTCACATCTAAAAATAATAAAGGATACACAAATAAAAGTCGACCCTCGGATGGAAATAAAAAAATTGATATTGGGAGGAGAGGACTTAGAAACTCAACTGGCCAAACAGATCGATGAGAAATTTAATAAAAAGGTTGAGATATATAATGAATATGGCCCCACCGAAACAACAGTCGGATGCATGATATATAAATTTAACCCCTTATCGGACACCCGTTCCTCAGTGCCCATAGGGGTACCGGCCGGCAATGTCAAGATATACCTGTTGGATAAATATTTGCACCCTGTTCCTTTGGGGGTAATTGGCGAAATTTTTATTTCAGGTCCGGGCCTGTCCAGGGGATATCTCAATCGAGCCGAAGTGACGGCGGAAAAATTTTTACCTAACACTTTTGTACCCGGGAGCCGAATGTATCGAAGTGGTGACCTGGGGCGATGGCTCGCCAATGAAAACCTGGAATTTTTAGGACGCATCGATCAACAGGTAAAAATCAGGGGATTCAGGATAGAGCTGGGAGAAATAGAGAATCAATTATTGCGTCATGGTGAAGTTAAAGAGGTAGTTGTCATCTCCAGGGACAATGAAAATAAAGAAAAATATCTCTGCGCTTATCTGGTTGCCAACCGTGACCTGCCAATAGCGGAATTGAGAGAATATTTATCTAAGGTCCTGCCGGATTACATGATACCCGCGTATTTTGTGCAAATAGAAAAAATACCTTTAACTACCAATGGAAAAGTAGACCGCAAAGCACTGCCGGAGCCCGAAATTAAAATTGCAGAAGAAAACCATGAACTCCCCAAAAACCATATCCAGGAGAAATTAATTGAAATATGGCAGCAGGTATTGGGGATTGAGAAAATCGGTATTAATAATAATTTTTTTGAGATCGGAGGAGATTCCATCAAAGCCATCCGGATATCGGCCCGGCTGCAAAATTACGGGTTAAAAATGGAAATCAAGGACTTATTTTTAAATCCCACGATAAAACAACTAAGTAAATATATCAAAAAAACAGGACGGGTGATCTCCCAGGATACAGTAGAGGGAGAGGTTGATTTAACCCCGATTCAACAGTGGTTTTTTGAGAATCATTTCCCTGGTTATCATCATTTTAACCAGGCCATCATGTTAACCAGGCAGCAAGGGTTTGATGAAGTTTTCCTGGATAAGGTTATTAAAAAGATAGTGGAACATCATGATGCGCTGCGCATGGTATATGAGCGCCCCGAAGAGGAGGTTATCCGGCAAAGGAACAGGGGTATGGATGAAAACCCAAAAGGGAAATTATTCGATTTGGCGGTTTTTGATTTTAAAGAAGCCAAAGACACTGATATAGATAAGAAAATCCAAACAGAAGCCAACAAGATACAGGCAAGCATCAATTTGGAGACAGGGCCGCTGGTAAAGCTGGGCTTGTTTAAAACCATTAAAGGCGATCACTTATTAATCGCTGTCCATCACCTGGTGATTGATGGGGTGTCGTGGCGAATATTATTAGAGGACTTTAACACCGGTTACCAACAACTGCTGGCAGGAGAAGATACCTGTTTCCAGGATAAAACCGATTCCTTTAAATATTGGTCGCAGCGGCTAAAGGAATATGCCAACAGTAATGAAATATTGAAGGAATCAGCCTACTGGAAAACCATAGAAGAACAAGAAATAACACCTTTACCCCGGGATTTTGATATTTCCCTTTCACCAGGAAAAAAGACCTGCAAAAATAGAGAAATCGTCAGTTTAAGGTTGAACAGCCAGGAGACAGGGAAGCTGCTGAACGAAGTCAATCAAGCATACACTACCGAAATCAACGATATATTACTGGCAGCATTGGGAATGGCCGTCAGGGATTGGTGCGGGATCCCGAAGATTTTGCTTAACCTGGAAGACCCTGGCAGAAAAAGTATAACCCGGGACATTGATATCTCCCGGACCATTGGTTGGTATACCACCCAATTTCCCGTGGTATTAGATATGAATCAAAACCAGGACTTATCTTTTTTAATAAAAGCAGTAAAAGAAATGATGCGCCATATTCCCTATAAAGGAATCGGGTACGGTATTTTAAGGTATTTAACCCCCAAAGATAAAAAAGAAGGTTTTACATTTACCCGGGACCCTGAAATCAGTTTCAATTACCTGGGGCAATTTGGCCGGGAACATCACAGCAGCAATAATATTTTCCAGGTCTCCAACCTCAACATGGGCAATACCATCAACCCGGCCCCGGAAACAAAATATATCCTCCATATCAATGGAATGATCGACCAAAAGGGTGAATTAGTCATGGAATTCTCTTATAATAAATATGAGTACAAAAAAAGCACCATTGAAAAATTAGTCGATTTATACCAGTCAAATTTATTAAAAATTATCCAGCACTGCACCCAAAAGCAAGAAAAAGAATTAACACCCTCGGATTTGACTTATTCGGATTTTTCCATCGAAGAACTGGAAGACTTGAATGACAAAATAAGAGATTTAATCGATTTGGAGGAGAATTAAATAAGGGGTATTTATCATGATCTCAGATGTATATCGATTAACACCAATGCAAATGGGAATGTTATTTCATTCCCTGATGGATAAAGAATCCAGTGCCTATTTTGAACAATCTTTATTTTCTTTAAAAGGAGAAATCGACTCCTATCTATTGGAAAAGAGTTTCAATGCGCTCATTGAAAGATACGATATTTTAAGAACCATATTTCGCGTTGATGATAAAGACCAACCCTTGCAGATTGTTCTAAAGCAGCGAAAAAGTAAAGTACATTTCGAAAACATTGACCATTTAAGCGAAGTCCGACAAGAACAATATGTGAAAGACTTCATGATCAAAGACAGGGAAAAAGGATTTGATTTAACCCGGGACATGTTGATGAGACTTTCCCTTTTCAAAACCGGGAAATATTCCTATAAATTGATATGGAGTTTTCATCATATTTTGATGGATGGTTGGTGTTTGGGCATTATATATAAAGAGTTGTCCCGGGTATATGGTTCATTAAAAAAAGGAGAACCTTTCAAGTTAGAACCGGTAACACCCTATGTTAATTATATTAAATGGTTGGAAACCCAGGACAAAGAACAGGGTTTAAAATACTGGCGAGAATATCTTGAAGGAGTTGAAGAACAAACGGGTATGGATCAATTGAGCCAGGCAAAATCGCGGCAGCAAGGTAAATATGAAGTCGGAACTTATGCTTTCAGGTTAGATGAAGAGAAAACAACCTGCATCAATAAAATTGCAGCAGAAAATAACGCCACCGTAAATACAGTTTTTCAAACCTTATGGGGGATTCTCTTGCAGCGATACAATAATACCAATGATGTCGTTTACGGTGCGGTGGTATCCGGACGTCCCCCGGAGGTAGAGGGAATTGAAACCATGGTCGGCTTATTCATCAACACCGTCCCCCTAAGGATAACATCTCAAGGAGAAAAAAACTTCTCCCAATTACCCCGGGACCTCCAGGAAAAAACAGCACTGTCAAAATCTTATGAATACTTACCCCTGGCAGAAATACAAGCCCTATCTACTTTAAAAAACAAATTAATCGATCATATCATGGCATTTGAAAATTATCCCATTGAAAAACAAGTAAAGGATAATAATGATATAGATGTGGAAAAAGAATTCACAATAGAAGTAAAAGATGTAAAAGGTTTCGGGCAAACCAATTATAATTTTAATATTATTGTATACCCGGGAAAACGTTTGCATATCACTTTTAATTTTGATTCTCTGGTATTTGATATGGAGTTTATAAAACAGACAACCCTCCATCTCATGAATATAGTCAACCAGGTGACGAAGAATCCCAATATTTTCGTGAAAGATATAGAAATAGTAACACCTGAGGAAAAACACCAATTATTGTTTGAATTCAATGATACCCAGCAGGAATATCCGCAAGATAAAACCATACATGAATTATTTGCAGCCCAGGTGGAAAAAACACCGGATTATATCGCTTTACACGGATGCAGGGATGCACGGATGCATGAACCAGGCTGTATAACGTATCGGAAATTAAATGAAAAATCCCGTCAATTGGCTGGTGTATTAATAGAAAGAGGAGTCAAACCCGATACGATTGCGGGCATTATGGTGGAGCACTCTATCGCAATGGTGATTGGAATATTGGGCATTTTAAAAGCCGGCGGCACCTATTTGCCCATTGACCCCAAATACCCGCAAGAACGCATTGCATTCATGTTAAAAGACAGCAGTGCCAGGATTCTATTAAAAGACAATGATTTTACGCCAGAGGCGTTTAATAATCGCCCGAAGGGCACCTCTTCGTTTGGAATTTGGAATTCGGAACCTGGAATTTCCTCCCGGGGGGACCAACTGGCTTACGTCATCTACACTTCAGGTTCCACGGGAAAACCCAAAGGTGTCATGG
>CP070627.1:6566658-6568553 GCA_020355945.1 Candidatus Aminicenantota bacterium
AAATAAGGCTTTTTGGATTTAATATCTTTTCAGTTATCTTCAATCTCATTTTCTTTATTGCAGCAATTCCTGGTCGATGTATTGCATTAAATGATTTTCTTTATAATATCGCAGGGCACCTTTGTGTATAGGTGCGGACAGGCCGGAAAGCATGCCTTTTTTTGTTAACCCCGCATAAGCAGGATGCAAACTTTTAAATTCCTCAAAATTCTCAAAAATTTCCTTTGTAATGGCGTAAACAATTTCTTCATCGACGGCAGTCGATGTCACCAGGGTCCCGCGGACGCCAAAGGTTGGCACATCTTCCTTGTTTTCGGCAGTGGGATAGAACGTGCAGGGGACCAGTGCTTTTGTATAATAGGGGTATTTTTTAACCAGTTCATCCACCGGGGGACCTTCAATAGAGATGAAACGCACCCGTACCCGGCCGGATGTGGCTTCTTTAATATTACCGTTGGGGTGACCTACGGTATAAAAAAAGGCATCGATGCGTTCATCCTGGAGCAGGCCGGGGGCTTCCACTGCTTTCACGTATTCGGCTGTTATATCATCCTTTTCATCCAGACCAAAGGCTGTCAATGCATCCCTGGCATTCTGGAGGGGACCGGATCCCGGGTTGCCGATATTCACCCGTTTCCCTTTTAATTCGCTAATATGAGTCACTCCGCAGTCCACGGAAGCAATCAGAGTAACCGATTCCGGGTGAATGGAGAAAACCGATCGTAAGTTTTTTTGAGGCCCTTTATCCTTCCACTCGGATAAGCCATGATAGGCCTGGTACTGCCGGTCTGATTGTACCACACCGAATTCAAGGTCACCGCTTAAAACAGCATTGACATTGTAAACAGACCCGGCGGTAGACTCTACAGTGGCCTTAATTTGGTAGGTATCCATTTTTTTATTGATCATCCGGCAGATGGCCCCACCGGTGGGATAATAGATCCCGGTCACAGCCCCTGTGCCGATGCTGACAAAATCCAATTGATTACACCCGGTAAAAAAAGTACCCAGAACAAGGATCATTGCCATGACCACTTGAAATGGGTGTTCAAGCTTCATATAACCTCCGGTTGAAAGATTTAATTTAAAATAACCAACAATAGATTATAATTGATACAAACACATTTTTCAATAAAAAATAAAAGAGTCGCTTTTGAAAAAGCTCCGCAAAACTTTTGTTCAAGGTTTTTTTCTTTATATTAAAAACAAAATCTGTTATAATTTTTTGATGAAAAACCTTCAACCGTTTGATAAATTATTTCAGGCTTTAAAAAAAAATCCCGGGTCGATCAAAATCATAATCGGACTCATCCTGGTCACTATTTGGGGAATCATTTATAAAGCAAAGGTAGATGATCTAAAAGAGTACAGTGCACCATTCGTTCTACTTATTTCATGCACATTCTTGCTGCTTGTTTTGCAACTGATAAAAAAAAAATCCCTGCCTACAAAAATTATTGTCGGCATGATCCTGGGAATCGCGGCAGGAATTGTTTTTAAAGACCAGGCCGCTTCCCTCAAACCCATTGGAACAATATTTATTCGCTTGATCTCACTTATCGTGGTACCACTGGTTTTCGTATCCCTCTTTATTGGGACTGCTTCTATGGGTGATCTAAAAAAGCTGGGCAGAATCGGCGCCAAAACCCTGTTATATTATATTACTACCACTGTTATTGCCATTATTATCGGGTTGACCCTGGTTAATATAATACAACCGGGAAAAGATGTACAGCTTGAGGCCCAGTACCGGGACGTGACGTTTCAACAGCCGGAAAAAGAGATATCCATCGTGGATAACCTGATCAACATTATACCCACAAACCCGGTACGCGCATTGCTAGAAGGCAATATGCTTCAAATCATCTTTTTAGCAATCCTTTTTGGCATTGCAG
>CP070627.1:6568653-6572068 GCA_020355945.1 Candidatus Aminicenantota bacterium
GAGTTCATAGGCACCGATATCGGCTCCGTCGTTCACATTGAAAATGCCGGGAATGTCTACAGGTCGTGTACAACCTCTTTGATCGCCGGAAATTCCGGCACTGGTCCCGGCATCAATGGCAGGACTGTTTATCAGCAGTGCATGGGTGAGGGTAAGACCGCCATTGTCTGCCAGGGGGGCCAACAAAGGATCAACTCCTGTAATATTGCCGGTAAGTTCACCATTAATGGCACAGTTATTGGTATTTTCGATCAAGTTGTAACCCTGGGAATTTAAAGCGCCCCAGCAATCGGGTCCTTGGTTGCCGGGGTAGACCTGGTTATTGGCAACAATTGTATTTTTCAGGAAGCACTTCCCCTCATTGGCAACATATATTCCACCGCCATGACCACTCATTTGTTCTATATTTTCCTGACCGGTTCGATTATCGCATACCGTGCAACTGGTGAGTGTGACCTTTCCGCGTGAGACAAAAATACCACCTCCTGATCCTGAAAAATGCTCACCGGTATTATCGTCAATACCATTACCCGTGGCGTTTTCACTAATGGTGCAGTTGGTGATAGTCATTTCACCGGAAGAAGATATGCCGCCGCCAGCACCGGCATTCCAATCACCTGTGGTATTGGCAGTAATGGTACTGTTTTCCAGGATAAATTCACCACTGTTGCTAATTCCTCCGCCATTTCCTGCAAAGCCAGCCACCCAATCACCGAATCCACCCTCTCCAGTGCAATTATTGGTAATGGTGCAGAAGGACAGGTTTGCCTTTCCGCGATTAAATATTCCACCTCCACTTCCACCGCCGGTACCTATATCCACATGCCTTTCCCATCCGCCATCGTTGGCTTTATTATCACTGACGGTACATCTTTCAATTATCATCGTACCTGTTTCAAAATTGTAGATACCACCGCCAAATCCTCCGTCAAAGCCGGTGATATTATCCTTTACAACACAATCGCTCATATAGAGGGTACCGGTATTGTAAATACCTCCACCGTCACCCGACCCGGTATGCGACAGCCACGCATATGTACGGTGACCGGAATTGTTTTCACTAATCGTACAATTTTTCAATTCCAGGGTGCCGGTGTTGTATATTCCACCCCCGTGACTACCGGAACAAGAGGCACATCCCCCCCCACCATAACATACAAAGCAGCCATTCTTACTGCTGTTTTTACTTATTTTACAGTTATTAAGGATAAGGGTGCCGCTGTTATAAATCCCTCCTCCATGTTCCTGGTCTACATATTTTGAACCATCTTCTCTTTCAAAAATAACACATTTGAAGTTCCCATTCCTGAAAGTTACGCCGGTGATAGATACAGTGCCGTTGATGATATGAAGCACCCGGTCCGCTTCAATACCATCAATAATAGTGAGCCCGGGACCGCCGCCGCTGATGGTAATGCTGTGGCTGGTATTGATATCCAGGTCACCACCGGCGTTGGCATCTTCCCCCGGCTTGCCACCCAGGATATAGATACCCGCTGGTAAATAGATGGTGTCATCCTCATTATTGGTGTTTGCCGTGGTAATGGCTGCCCGTAATGACCCGGCAACATTATCTACCGTGGTGGTTACCTCAATAGCGGCTGCATGCACAATTGTACCAATCCCTGATAATAAAAAAAACGCCACAATCAAACTCATTGTTAATACACTTTTTTTTTTCATGCGTTACTCCTTATTTAATAATTATAACCGTTTTGAAGATGCAAAAGGTCAAAAATGATAAATTTTGACCTTTTCTTTCATTTTCTTGAATTAGCAGAGAATAGTGCCAGGTAAATTATTATCTTCAGGTCTATTGCCACTTTAATGATGATGTTTCGTCATTAAATCCCTTATCTTTAAAATTCGCAATTTGTTCTACTTTTCCTGTTCCCGGCAAAATCAAAGTTCTTCCACGATAAGTGTCATGTTGATAAAGAATAACCGAATGACCCACCGGGATACACCATTTCGCAGAGGAGGTTTTATCCCCGAAATCTATATCTTCAAAATTACTTATATTCATTGCTGATGTTATCCGGATCATTCTGTCTACGAAATCGCGGTCTTCGTAGAGGCTTACAAATGCTTCACTCATATTTTGGCAGCAGCAGGGTTCCGAGCTAAACTCTTTAAATTTCACCGTACCGCCCGGGCCATCATTATCATGCTCAGTGGAATACAAGATTAAACTTCCCGTACTATCCTCATAAATCCCGCCAGAGGCATCGAAATTGCATTGTCTCAGCCTTCCAGTGTCACAATGACAATTCTTTTTCGCTACCTTTGTAAGCTTCAAACCATTAGAACCTTTTTTTTCTAAAAGGTATAAATCCGCCCAGTCTTTGTAACTTATTACACATGAAATGACCGAGTCGTTATAGGTACACACAAGGTGAATCCGGCCGTCACACTGATTAACAAATTGAATATTTTGATATGCTCCCCAGTTCCTGTCATTGCCCGGGGCCGAAAAAAGTTCATCTTTAGTCCAACTGTAAATAAGTGAAAACTGAGTAGAAACATCACTTAAATCTTTTGTGTTTGATATATAAAAATCCAGTGGTTGAGCATTATCACCCCCTACGGCCAGTAAGTAGCTGCCATTGGACAATTTGGTCAATGAAGCTGTACCAGCGGATTTATCTCCCCTAACAACTTTTGGGGGGAGCAACTCTGGTTGAAGAGGATTCTCCATATTATAGAATTGCACAACAGATTTACTCCCCTCCTCTAAAGGGACGACTAAAATATTGCTGTACAATTGTATACCACCTGCATGTTTATAATCACTCCCGAGAGAGACATATTTTTCAATTCCATCTTCTGAGGGTGGAGCTGTATTGTTGATTACACTCGGGAGAAAACGGTTGGAAAGTAGACGCTTTCCACCCCGGTTTTTCTTGGAACCCATCTTTACAACTACAAATGCCGATTCCTTTTCCCCGGAACGACTGATAATAAGGTACGGTTGACCGGAATTATCTTGCAGTCGCTGAATACCCTGCCAATGTTTTGTCAAAGTAACGTCCGGCGCCCCATTCATATGGAAGCCAAGAATATCGCCCTGGATATCGAGTTTATTAAAACTCTCAACCACATTACTAACGCAAGGCCACGATGTTTCTGTGTACCCTTTTAACTCCCATGAATCAGCTTGCGAATTAATAGTAAAGGAAACCCAACATGCCAATCCACATAATGAGAAAGTTAAAATTTTTTTCATTTATCACCTCTTTTCTTTAATATACTTACCAGCACAAATTGGAACTACAATAGTTGTTTACATATTTATATCTTAAAAAAAACATTTTTATTTTTCAAGAAATTTGTAGAAAAAAGATTTTTTCCTGGGAACACTATTTTCGTAGTTCACTTAGTATGTATTGAAACATGAAAAAACAGAGGGTAAAAA
>CP070627.1:6572168-6575433 GCA_020355945.1 Candidatus Aminicenantota bacterium
TCTGATTTTAGAGTAGAAAAAAAATTCCTAATCTGGTAAACTAGTAGAATAGGAGATATTAAAATGTTAATATACGTTTATAAGCTTATTTTTATTTTAGCTTTTGCTTTTATTGGATATTATAATCCACCGTTTGGCGCCACTCATGTACACGGTGCGGTGATAGGGGCCGTATTTGCCCTTGCACTTTCTGTGCTGGCTATCCGCATCAAAAAAACCGAATTAAAAAATGTTTGGAGTGTCACCATTGGTTTGTTACTGGGCGCTTTAGTGGGATGGATCATGTATTTGATGTTCAAGGAATTTTCCCTGGCCTGGTCCTCTGTAATTTTTTCCAAAGCCCTGTTCTTTATTGGAATTCCCGTAGCCGGACTTTTTATAGGTATGCAGAAACCCAACCTGTTTTCGCCCCTGAACATCCGTGAATTTTTCAGGGGAAGCAGCGCATTTACCGACTCCTTCTTATTGGATACCAGCGCCATTATTGACGGCAGGATTTTGCCTATCGTGCTTTCCGGGTTTATTCAGGGGGAACTGATTATCACTCAATTTGTGATGGCAGAGCTTCAATCCATCGCGGACTCCACCGACCCCACTAAAAAAATAAGGGGAAAACGAGGGTTAGATGTAATTGAAAAACTAAAAAGCAATACTCAAATCAATGTCACTATTCTTAATAAAAATATCACCGGAGTGAAAACCGTGGACCAGAAAGTTATTTTACTGGCTAAAGAACAGAACTTTAAAGTGGTCACTAACGACATCAACCTGAGTAAAATTGCCAAATTGCAAGATGTTACCGTATTAAACGTGAATGAATTGGCTTTTGCATTAAAACCCATTGTCTACCCCGGGGAACATTTGAAAGTCCATATCACTAAATCAGGAAAGGAAAAGAAACAGGGGATCGGTTACCTGGAAGATGGCACCATGATTGTCATTGACGATGCCAAAACAGATATTGGCAGGGACCTGGTAGTGGAAGTTACCTCGGTATTACAAACCACGTCGGGTAAAATGATCTTCGGAAGGAAAACACACGGCTAATTAAGTGTTAAAAATACGTTCGGGAATTGGTTATGATATTCATCGCATTGAAAAAGGAACCGGACTATACCTTGGAGGCGTAAAGGTTTCGGACCAGTTGCAATTTGCGGCTCACTCGGATGGGGATGTGTTGATCCACGCCCTGGTAGACTCGCTGCTGGGAGCCATTGGTGAAAAAGACATCGGTGAATTTTTCCCTGATACTGAAAGCTGCTATAAAAACATTAAAAGTACTGTCCTGTTGGAAAAAACCATTGAAATCGTAGAGAAAAAAAATTTTGAAATCATCAATATCGATTCGGTTATCATTGCTGAAACTCCTAAAATCAGTCCCTTTAAAGAAAAGATAAAAGAAAACATTGCCTCCATATTGGGGATAGCCAGGGAAGATTTTAATCTAAAAGCCAAAACCAAAGAAAAAACCGGTGCAGTGGGTAGGGGAGAGGCCATGGAGTGTTACTGTATTTCAATGGTAAGAAGCAAAGAATGAATGATGCAAGTAGAAAAATGGCAAAGATACCATTGATTACGATTATTGGTGTACCCAATACGGGTAAGTCTACGTTGTTTAACCGGTTGATCGGTAAGCGCAAGGCCCTGGTGCATTCGGATGCCGGCATGACCAGGGATATTTATAAAAAACCCTTTGAAATCAATGGTAAACCATTTTATCTCCAGGATTCCGGTGGTTTTTTCCCGGACGGTCAAATCATTACCGAAGAGATCAACAAACGCATATTCAAAGAAGCCAGGGCATCGGGTCTGATTATTTTCATATTTGACGGAAAACGGGAACTGCTGGGATATGAAAAAGACCTGTTCCTGGACTTAAAAAAAATCAATACCAATATTATCCCGGTGGTGAATAAGGTGGATAACCCGGAATCCTTTATTCTTCCATCTTCATATTATGAATTGAAGCAGGATTTTCTATTTATTTCCGCCGAGCATAACCTGGAAATAGACAAAGTTTTGGATGTGATTGAAAAAAAATTTGAGCATTATGCCCGGGTTCCGGGACAACCGGCCGAAGCTCATGCCAGGATCAGCATTATGGGAAAACCCAATGTGGGTAAGTCCTCTATCATTAACAAAATACTGAAGGATGAATTGGTTATTGTCAGTCCCATTCCCGGGACCACCCGGGATTCGGTGGACCTTGAAGTCAAGCGGAAAAATAAGACCTTTATCCTGGTGGATAATGCCGGTATTCGCAAGCTGCAAAAGGTCAAACCGGGAACCGAAAGCGCGGCTGTGATACGGGCTGAAAAAGATATCCGCTTTGCGGATATTATCATATTGGTGATAGACATCTCTAAAAAAATCGATCAAAACGACCTGTTAATTGCCCATAAAATCTTAAAATCCGCAAAACCGGTGATTATAGCTGGCAATAAATGGGACCTGGTGGAAGATAAAAGTCGTGCGGAAAAAATTGCAGCAGCAGTTAAAGAGAGATTTAATTTCTTCTATTTCGCTCCCCTGGTATTGGTTTCCGCGGTTACCGGGAAAAATGTGTTTGAATTAATTGACCGGGCAGAAGCGATCCACCACAAACTGGACCAAAAGATCAAAACCTCGTACCTGAATACCACGATCCGGGATATACTAAACGAAAGAAAATTTCTTACCGAAGCCAATAGGAGATTTAATCCCAAATACATGGCTGTTGGGTCTTACCGGCCGTTTTTTATTAATTTTTATGCCAGCAGCGGCCATAAACTGAAACCTTTTTTTGAAACCTATTTAAAAAAAAGAATCGTAGAAGAATTGGACTTAGAAGGCATCCCGGTATTTTTTAATATTACTGCAAAGAAAAAATGAATATAAGGTGGCAGGTGCAGGTGGTGAAATGGAAAACATCATCAGAAACAATACCATCTTTAATAGGCTCCCCGCGCCGCGGGGCCCCTGGACCCCGCAAAAATTTTTTATTATCAGAAGCGTGGAGAAAATCATGTAATCTGTGGACTGGAGGATGGAGGAGAAAAATCGGATGATTAAATTGGCTATTTTTGATATGGATGGTACTGTGTTTAAGAGTCACCTGGACTGGTTAAAAATCAGGGAAGAATTGAATATTTCACCGGGGGGGAATATCCTGGGGGAGATTTATAAGAACAACCGGGTGGATAAGATACGGTTGGAAATCCTTGAAAATTATGAACATGAAAATACCTTAAAGACCGAACCCATCAAAGGAATACCCGGTTTTCTT
>CP070627.1:6575533-6583069 GCA_020355945.1 Candidatus Aminicenantota bacterium
CCTCATTTTGTAATGGTCCTTTTCTTTGACAACAAATCCATGTCCTGGAAGGGTTGAGATGATTAAAAGATTTTTGTTTGACAAATTTACTTTTTCATATTATTATGATCAGTGTTGAAGAAAGATTCTTGTTGATTATAAGGATTTTGAATGAAGATCAAATTGAAATGCAGGAGGTCAGGATGCAAGAAATTGTATTTGATAGTCGGCTTTTAAAAGATGGGCATTTATATTGTCCCAAGAGATATGCCAATCCTGGGGCTAAATTTAAGGTGATTGTTTCTTTGCCCGATGAAGATGCAACCGACAGTGAAATAGAAATGGCAGCGGTGGTCGATCATTCGGATGATTTTCTCTCAAAGGAAGAGCTTGACTATTATTTAAGCCTGGATGAAAAATAATGGAATTTGCACAAAGGCAAATCTGGTTGGTGAACTTTGACCCCAGTTTTGGCCATGAAGAGGAAGAAGGTGTCAATCAGGGTAAAAGCGATAATAACCTACAGAAAGAGCAGGTTTAATCGATAACCTCCCCAAATTCTTTGACCCACTTTTCAAAAATAGGCACCCTCATTTTGTAATGGTCCTTTTCTTTGACAACAAATCCATGCTCTGAAAGTTTAAAAAGTGATTTTTTATCGATGGCTGTCTTTCCATCAATGATTTGGCGTACCGTTGTTTTCATGGCCTCTGCCTGGCAGAATTGACCCCAGAATACTTCGGTGACACCATTTTGGGGCCTGTAAATGTGCTTCTCGAGGATTTCTTCTAAATCTTTCGTTGTCATTTTTTTGCGGTGTTGGGTATTGGCAATGTTTACCATTTCATGGCAGATGCGCTGCACCAGGGTAGGGTGGCCTTGGGTCAAATGATATATTTCTTCCATTACTTCTTTGGGGTATTCCAGGTTTACCACGTTGATCAGTTTAAAGGTTTCGTCTTTTTTCAAATAATCCACTTTTAGCAGTATGGCTTGCACAAAATAGTTGCTCCAATGGGGATTTTGCAGTTCGGAGAAAAGTGAGGCACCAACGAAAAGGAAGACAATTTTATTTTGGTGTTGGGAAAAGCTGCGCATGGCTGCCAGGAGGTTCTCTGCTGCTTCAGGGTCTTTTTGAAAATAGTAATGGGCTTTTTCGTACTCATCAAAAGCCAGGATGATTTTGTATTCTTGTTTTTTTGCGGATTCTTCCAGGTGGTTTTGCAGTGCTTTCCAGGTTTCTAGCCAGTTTTTTTCTTTATTCCCGGGTAGAGGAGAGTATTCAATACCAATCGCATGGTCGAATTCTTTTTTCAACCCGGTTAACCATTCGTAAATGCTGCCCATAGGATGTAAGTCCATGTACACCACTTTGAACCGGGTGCCCAGGATTCCCGACAGGAATTTCAGTAAAGAGGTTTTACCCACTCTCCTTTGGCCGAGGATGAGAAACATAGGCATTTGAGGTGTTGATAGAATTTTATTTTGAAGTTCATCCCTTAAATCTTCCCTGCCGATAAAAATACTTTTATCAAACTCTGGGGTTAAGGCATCACCCGCGCGATACACATTTCGGGTTATTGGCTCCCGGGTTTTAGCCACCAGTTCGAGTCGCTCATAATCCTCTTCTGCCAGTTGAATCCATTTTTTAAAGGCATCAAAATAGTAGTGATTCCACCGGGAGGATTCTCTTAAATTAATTTGATCAAACTCTTTCAACTGGGTAAGGTAACGTTCAAAGTATTCCAATTTATAACCGATATTGCTTTGTTGTTCCGAAGTAACTAATTCTTCCCTAACAGCAGCCAGGTTTTGAATCCACTCTTCCGAAGGTTGAAATTTAGGTTTATCTTTAGCGATAATTGGTTTTGTTTTCAGAGCATCCGCATTAAATTCATTCTCCAGCCAGGTTCCAACAGTTGCTGCATGGGTTAGATTCATAGCCAGTGTTTTTTGTAAAGGGCGGTATTCTAATAAAAAATTAATAAATTCAAAGGCTTTCTCCGGTTCTTTTTTTGCTTGCTGAACAAGTTTTGAATTTAATCCCCATATTGGCAGCCATATAACTCCATCATCCCGGTAAGGATTATTTGAAAGTTTATTGCAGAACATACTTTTTATAAAATGAACCGGATAGAAGGGTAGTATCCTGAAATAAAAAATATTCCATCCTATTATTACCCCTCCCCCCATTGCTAACCCTGCACCTAACAATCCAGCTAACTCTCCAGCTAACCCTCCAGCTAACCCGACAGCTAACCCGAAAGCTAGACCTCCAGCTATCCCTCCAGCTAACCCGAAAGCTAACCCTCCAGCTAAACCGACAGTTAACCCTCCAGCTAACCCGAAAGCTAACCCTCCAGCTAAGCCGAAAACTAATCCGAAAGTTAACCCGTAAGCTAACCCGAAAGTTAACCCGAAAGCTAACCCGAAAGCTAACCCGACAGCTAACCCTCCAGCTAACCCGACAGCTAACCCGAAAGCTTTTTTCAATGAAATAAATATAAATTTTGAGAACAAATGGGCTTGTGGCTGCCAACCTTCCAGGAATTTTTTATCAAACTGTTCGGGAAATTTACTCGGCAGGTCAAAGACAGCAATGATTAAGTTTAATAAGAGAAAAATTATAGTTGATATTATTATTATCCATACATAAGATTTTAGAAATTCTCGAATCGTTTGTGGTCTATTTAATGAAGTAGAGTATTTTCTTAAAATTATCGGTTCAAAAATGAGCCATTTAAATAGTTCAAGACTATTCCGTGGTTTTGGAATTTTGGTATCGACAGTCATTTTTTAAATTCCACACTTTTTTTTAATAAAAATCCAGATAGCAGTTATTGCGGCAGCGATAATAGCAGGGATTTTCAATTTTTTTATCCCCATTAAAATTCTTTTTCTATCCATCCATGTTTTAAGGATATGAATTTTTTTATCCACACTGATTTTATTAAGCTTGTTAAACTCCTCCATCCATTTGCTTAATCGCTTTTTAAATTTGATTTCTATTTCTTCATCGGTCTTCTTATTTAACTTTCCCTTCAAAAAGCAGAGCCTGGGGTAGGGGAGTGGTAGTTTCTGAACATACTCCAGAACCAGCTCTTTATCCTTAAGATTGGCTTTTAACCACAGCCACTCGTATTCATCCACCTGCCGCTCCAACTCCTGTAAAATTTCTCTTCGGCTCAATGGCGGCAGCATCTCTTTTTCCAGGATTAACCAGGAATTCCGGTACGATTTCTTGTTTATAAAAACCGGTTGGGAATTGTGGGGTTTGCAGGTGGTGCACAGAAGGCAAATATTGTCTTTGTTCTTAATGAAATTCAAATCATCAAAAAAATTAACGTCAAAACCGTCATCATTTCCAGGATTGTCTAACAACGCATCGTAATTATCCAGGAAAACCAGGTAACGCACCGGCTGTTTTTCTAATCCCTCAAATAATTGGTGCAACCGTTCCGGTACTTTTCCGCCTATTTCCAATTGACTGTGGATTTCCCGCAGCAGCCCCTTGTAATTGCTGACATAAGATTTTAAATTAACAAACACAATGACGGTATCCGGCAGTTTGCAGTTAATGATATCCTCTAAAAGCCGTGTCTTTCCCGTTCCTTTTTCGCCGATCAAGTTGATGGATAATCGTTTGTGGATTAAAGCCCGGATGATATTTAATGTAAATTCTCTCCGCAAGCAGTGACGAAGGTCTAGCTGATCAATTGGCAATTGATTTTTAGTCATACCTTTAATTACCACAAATCAAAAGAATTTGCAAGAAAAAAAAGAAGCCACAGAGGGGGGTGGCACCCCCAGCCTATAAGGAGAATACAGAGAGACAGTTAGAAAAACAACTACATTATCGAGGTGCAAATCCAGGTTGCTAAGTCGCAAAACTGGATGTATTTGGAACAAAATCGGATGCAGAAGGAACAAATCCAAGCGTATAAGGAACAAATGTAGATAGAACAGTTCAAGATGTATAAGGAACATATCTAGATGGATTTGGAACAAAAAAAGATGCATATGGAACCAATCCGGATGGGACGGGTTTTAAGTCAACCAATTATACCCAATTTTTGATTGCTTCCCTGATTCATCATCAATTTATGCCTCCGGCGGGCAGGGGCGCTTTTTGAAAAAACTGCCGTGACGCATCTGCACCCCGCAAAAACTTTTGATTAGTAGGGTTCCTCGGCCAAGGAGTAGAAAAAAATTTTTCCCTCTGTTATTATAGTCACATGAAACAAAAAAATAAGAAAAAACCTCTCTTTCTCCTCTGTGCTTTCCTTATAGGCTGGGGGTGCCACCCTCTTCTCTGTGGCTTATCTTTATCAGGCACCGACCCGCTGCCGCTTTCCAGCGTCCGCTACTGGGCTTATCAAATCCAGGACCTGGACGCCAGCGGCGCCGTTCAAAAAATTGTTAATTCAAAATACGACCTGGTGGTGCTGGACCCTATGGTCACCCATGACTATACCTTTGATACGAAAGATATGGTCAACCGAATCAAAGCCTCCAAAGCCAGCGACGGTGTTCACCGTAAACTGGTGATTGCCTATATCGATATCGGCCAGGCAGAAGAATGGCGCTGGTACTGGGACGGCCATACCACCTATGAAGAAAAAGGAGAATGTAAAAATTCTTTTGTGACAGCCATTCAAAACTGGGCACCCTGGGTGGTGGCATGCGACCCGGACGGATGGGCTGGCAATTACCCGGTGGCTTTCTGGGACGACGATTGGAAAGATATCGTTATATACGGTACAACCCTGGGTTCCCACCTGGGGCTCTATTTCAACAGCATGTTAGACGAAGTCATACAGGACGGGTTTGACGGGGTTTACCTGGATTGGGTGGAAGCCTGGGAAATGACTGCAGTACAAAACCGGGCCCAAAACGAA
The DNA here is from genome assembly GCA_020355945.1 of Candidatus Aminicenantota bacterium. Next base: position 6,580,411 of record CP070627.1, read on the forward strand.
GGCAAAGACCCGGGACAAGAAATGCTGGACTTTATTAAGGAAATGCGAGAATATGGTAAACAATACAACCCTGATTTTATCGTGATTCAACAAAATTCCTCCGAACTGATTAACGAAGTAGGGGCCAATGCTTTGAAAAACGCAGTGGACGCCATTGCTCAAGAAGGTGTCTGGTGGGACGGCGATGCTATTGATGATGATTGGAACAACCCCGATGGCTACGATCAACCCAGTTGCTGTACCAATTATTATTTGACCCGGCTGCGGAAGTATAAAAACGCTGGTTTCCCGGTTTTTGTTTGTGATTATGCCGTGCAGCAGGCAGACGATGTTTATCAAAAAGCAGCGGCAGAAGGCTTTATTGCTTATGCCACCCGGAGACCTTTAAGCAAGCTCACCACCACTCCCCCGGATTTTGTGGTGATTCAAACACCAATTATTTCTATTGACAGGACCCAATTTTATTTCGGTGCCATCGCCCACGGTAATGCCCCGGAATCCCGGTGGTTTTCCATTAGCAACAGCGGCGAAGGTACTTTGAACTGGAACATCATTGATAATGCCGCCTGGCTCTCTACCAATCCCACTTCCGGTATTGGTTCGGGACAGGTGACGGTTTCTGTTGATATTTCAGGGCTAGACTCTGGTACCTATACAGGGACGATTACCGTTTCAGACCCCAATGCCTCCAATTCTCCTCAAACCGTGCAAGTAACCCTTAATGTATATGACGAGGGAGAAGACGATGATCCCTTTGGTAGTTTTGATACCCCGGTGGAGGGTTCCACGGTTCGAAGCAGCGTGGCAGTAACCGGGTGGGTATTGGATGATGTGGGTATTGACAGCGTGAAAATATACCGGGAAGACCAAGAATCAAAAGACCTTTTTTATATTGGTGAGGCAATGTTGGTCGAAGGGGCACGGACAGATATCCAACAAGCCTATCCTACATATCCTATGAGCCATAAAGCCGGATGGGGGTATATGATGCTTACCTATTTCCTGCCCAACCAGGGGAACGGGACTTTTACCCTTTATGCAGTGGCAGCAGATGTTTCCGGGCACAGTATTATTTTAGGAACCAAAACCATTACCTGTGATAATGCTAATGCAGTTAAACCTTTTGGGGCAATCGACACACCGGTGCAAGGTGGTATTGCGTCTGGCAGCAAGTTTATTGTCTGGGGTTGGGTATTAACTCCTCAACCCAACCGTATCTCAACAGACGGGTCTACAATAAATGTTTATGTGGATGGTGTCAATCTTGGTCATCCCACGTATAATATTTATCGGGCGGATATTGCCGATTTTTTTCCTTCTTATGCTAACAGTAATGGGGCTGCCGGTTATTTTTATTTAGACACCACTGCTTACGAAGATGGGGTGCATACGATCCAGTGGGTTGTCGTTGACAGTGCCGGTAATACTGATGGCATTGGCAGCCGGTATTTTATAATCCGGAATACAAACTGAACCGGAGCATTTATTTTTGCCACCTCGGCGGGCAGGTGCACCTTTATCAAAAGCTTTTGTGGGGGGGCCAGATGCGTCACGGGGCGGTTTTCTCGAAAAGAGCCCCCCTGGTAACTTAATGCTCTTCAAGATTAGATAAATTAAGTTCTTGTTTCTTGAAGTCATAGGATTTGACTATTGTTTTATTCGTGATATAATTAACTTTTAAATTTACGCTTTTTGGGGTAAAAAATGGCAGAAGAATTGGGTGAACCAAAAGAAAAAAGCAACATCAAAGGTATCCGGCTGATTGCTGCCGGGATTGCACTTTTTTTTGTATTATTTGTTCTTATTCGTATATTTTTTGATGAGAGTAAGAATTTTTCCCTTCCTTTAATTAACAATACCGCCATGTTTATGGCGTTGTGGGCGATTATTATCCTTTTTAGTATCACCTTCCTGTTTATATTGATCCGGAATCTCATCAAGCTCTATTATGATAAGCGTAAGCCCTTTGCCGGCGGACGGTTTAAAAAAAGGTTGGTGTTTTTCTTTATCTCTTTTTCCATCGTTCCCACGCTGCTGCTTTTCTTTTTTGCTACAGACCTCATTAGCAACAGCATTGAAAAATGGTTTAAGGCTGATATCGATTTAATTATGAATAAATTCGAAGACCTGGATGAAAGCTATTATGAAAAAGCCAAAGATGATTTGAAGCATTTTGCTAAACTCATTAGCGATGATATTAAGAAAAAAAGAAAATATACCCCTGATAATCGAGTCTATTTGCGTAATAGCACCAAAGAGCAGATGATAAAGTATAACCTGGACGTTGTCAACATATACGTTAACCAAAATGAAGAGATTACGTTTATTAGGCCCAGCATAACGCTGCAGGAATACCGGGACCTTCCGCAGCATTTTATATATGGTCAATTGGGGGGCAGTGATCCCCATAAGATCGATCAAATGAAAGAGGGCTTGTTAATACGACATGGAGTGGATTTTGAAAACAAAAGCGGCGATAAAATCCTGGTTATTATCGGCAGGTATTTCCCGCAAAAATATATTCAAAATCTTAAAACCTTAAACTCGATGGTGCAAAAATACACCCTGCAGAAAAACATCAAAGAAGAGGTAAAAACCACCTATATGCTGCTGTTTGTCTTTATTACCATATTGGTGATTTTTTCGGCATCCTGGTTGG
>CP070627.1:6583169-6593990 GCA_020355945.1 Candidatus Aminicenantota bacterium
CGTCAGCACCGGCCTGTTTTGCCTGGTGATAAATCTCTTTGAGGCTGTTTGCCAGGTATCTGGTTATCACTTTCGCTTCCTTTTACGCTTCTTGTGCTTCTTGTTTTTGTGTTTTCCTTTGTTGTTTACAGTGCCCTTTATCCCGGTCTTCGACAGGGAGGGATCCAAGAATTTAACCAGGGGAACTGGGTTGTCGTCTCCCCCCATTGGTACATTTCTCTTCTCCGGGGGAATGGCACTGAGATCAACTATTCCTGAGACCACGAATGCAGAATCCGGTGCCTGGGCGGCAATGAATGCGAATTTGTTGAATTCCTCATAATCAAGAACAACAGTGGGACAGTTGTTACAAAAGTGCCCCCCTTCGTTTCCCATAACAAAGGACTGGGAGGCTCCACCTGCTCGAATCAACATGACATATGTATTATACTCTGGTTCGAGCTGCGAGCCGCACTCAGGACAGGCCGACGTTCCTCCGATGTCCGTCGACCAAAACATCTTGCGGGGAACTGATGCCGGGAATTTATTCATTTTTTATTCCTCTTCATTCAACCTGAAGGTTTACATTTTACTTTATAATGATAAAAATTTCAACATCCGGAAGAAAAAAGTTAAATTTAATATCCGCAATTCCAGGAAAATCGTATTGCATTCCGATTAAAATCATGATATAATAGGAATTCATTCCGATCGAATTGGCGTTTTGATCGGAATGCACTCCGATTGGGAGGTGTGTTATGCTGGAAGAATTATTTGACTTGAGTCAACGGTTCATTGAAAATTACAACAGGGAATATCACCGTTATTTTTTGAAGAAATATCCCCTGGAAAACCGGTTTTCAATTATTATCGGCCCTAAAGGGGTAGGAAAAACCACAGCCATCATTCAATACCTGTTAAAATTTACCGGGAACGACAGGTTCAGCAAGAACGCCATCTATATCCAGGCAGATCATTTTTTGGTGGGCCGGCGATCCCTCTATGAAATTGCCGACCAATTTGTAAAAGAAGGTGGAAAACTGGTATGTTTTGATGAAATCCACAAATACCCGGAATGGTCAAGGGATTTGAAGAGTATTAATGACACCTTTCCAGGGTTAAAAATCATTGCTTCCGGCAGTTCAGCTATGGAGATACAGAGGGGAAGTCATGACCTCAGCCGCAGGGCGATTGTTTACCACATGCACGGCATGTCCTTCAGGGAATTCCTGGAATTCACCTTTAATATGGAACTCAATAGTTATAAACTGGAAGAACTATTGGAAGAGCATCGAGTCACAGCCGACAGCATCGTAAAAAAAATAGAAAAGAAAGATGCAAAAATGCTGCCGTTATTTAAGCAATACCTTGAATACGGATGCTATCCCTTTTTTCAAGAATATGAAAATAAGGATTTATTTTATATCACCCTGGAGCAAGGTGTGCATACCACGGTGGAGAGTGATCTCATCCTGGTTTCCCCGGGTTTGAACGGCACCGGTATAAAAAAGATAAAAAAACTTCTTTCATTTATTGCCGAATCCGTACCTTTTACCCCGGACTTAAAAAAGATTAAGCGGATACTGGAAATCGGCGATGAAAGAACCTTAAAGAATTATCTCAAATACCTTGAAGATGGGGGGATTATTTTAACCGTTTCCAAAAAAGGCAAGAGTTTAAGTTTGCTGGAAAAACCGGAAAAAATATTCTTAAACAATACCAACCTGATGTATGCCATTGGTTCCAGGGATAATCTCCAAAAAGGTAACATAAGAGAAAATTTCTTTGTAAATGCGTTGATGGCGGATTACCTGGTTACTGTTTCCGACAGGGGTGATTTTGTGGTAGATGGGAAATTCACTTTTGAAGTGGGAGGGAAAGGAAAGAGTTTCAGTCAGATCAAGGATATGGAGAATTCTTACCTGGCCCTGGATGAAATCGAAATCGGTATTGGTAATAAAATTCCTCTCTGGCTATTTGGATTTTTGTATTAATATTCAATCCTTCTGCTTTGGTGAAGGCTTTCATCCTGATCATACAACTTTTTTACTCAAGCGGGTAAAAAAATCTGCTTTTTTATTCATGTACTATTTCTTGCTTGGTACCTTATCTGGCACCTTATCCCTAAAAAAAGTGCCAGGAGGAAAGCCAAAGTTAAATTAGGTACTGAGAGGTGTTAGACACTTCTTCTTAATTTCTGAACATATTGGTTCAAAATGTTTTATGTTTGTAGTAAATAAAATTGCATCAGAAGGAGATTCTACAGCTATTATTGCATCTCCGCAATTCCAGCAATTTTTTCGATCAGCCATCATCTCCGGATATTTGATGGCTTTTTCAAGAATATTCTTGACCTTTTGCTGTTCATCGTCTAAACAATCCAGGTGAGAAAGTTTTCTATAAATTTTTATAAAGGACTCCCTATTTCGCATGAAGAATTCTACAATCTTACATTTTATGTCCCCTTTTTTACATCGTTTACTCCTGTTATCAAATTTTTCTCCTGTAAGTGTGGGCCCAATTTTAGCATTATAGCAATCTGTTCCATTTAAAATTTTATCGATATCTCTACTAAAATCCTCCCAGGCATTTTCTATTAAAGACTTAAAATAAATTACAGCCTTCTCAAGGAGACTTCTTCCCGAGGGTCCGTGCAATTCTTCATCTTCTATATCTGAGAAAAATCCATGAAAACTTGCTATAATCCCTTTGATCTTTCTTTTATGGTAATCAGATCTTAGTTTATCAATCCTGAAAAAGACATCGGGAAAAGTCGTAGCCCCTGAAAGGGCTTCATTATAGAGGTAGACCACATCCTGGATGAATCTTCTCTTGAACTCCATTTTTACATAAGTAGAACTCAGAGCCTGGCTAGACTGGGCTATTTGTTTGTTTATCTTTTCCTTTTTGTTGGTATCAGCGGAGAACCGGTCTATTTGAATAGTGGTTTCTAAAAATAGTTTGCTACTTTTTTGCATCGTTTTTCTTTATTTCAATTGTATAATTCTCCCAGTTCCTGATAGGAGCAAAAAGATCAATACCGCTGTCCATTAGGATTTTTCTACATTCTTTTGCCTTTTGAGATGTAATATATACCTCTTTTATTTTCTCCAGTACCATCTTTATTGAATTATAATGTTTTTTTTCGTAATTCTGGTAGTGCGAATTCCTGGCCGCTACTTCCAGGAGAACCAGGACCTCAACAAAATTATTGTTGGCATCTTCCCGTAATTCCCAAATAGATTTAATTCTTTCATTAAAAAGCGAGAAGGTATTTATCCTTTCAATCTCATCAACAAAAACTTCCAGGACTTCATTTATCAAATTAATCGAGGACTTTAATAATTCAACGATCTTTGTCCCCTGTGTGATGTCGCTTCTTTCAACTTCGCCTGTAATATATATTGATGTATTATAATAGGCTTCTAATTCCTTTTTTGTCTCCTCGTGCTCTATTTTCGAATAGGAAGGGAAATCTTGATCTGGCAAAAGATCGCTTTCAGTTCCACCTGGAGTAATTCTTTCAAAGGTGTTGTAGCTTATGGCCGCTCCTGCATCTCTATCAATTATCTCTGTGTCCCGATGTGTTGCAATCATGAGATTACCTCCTTAATCCTTTATTTTTGGATAAATCTGACTAAATTGTGTTCTAAAAATTTCTTGTTTGTTTGAATAAAATCACTACAATTAAAATCCGGGACCTTTACTTCGTTAATAGCAGCAATATCTACATCAATACGCAGCCCATATTTAGGGTTAAAACGCTCCTCAACCTTGATATTCTTGGGTAATGCCACCCTTTCTATGCCGATAAGTTCTATCCGATAATGGAGACTTTTGTTTTCAATATGAACGACGAAAGAAGTTTTGGTGGAATTTTTCCCGAATAAAGTAAGCTTTTCTTTGGGTATTTCAATAAAAGGACTATTCTGGACAATCTTTTTACCTTGTTCCGGGTTTTCTAAAGGTAAAACATACTGATATCTGTTTCCTATTCGCTTAAATTTTTCTATCTTTAATTTTTCTATAATGAGTGGAGAAACCTTCTCTGTTGATTCTTTGAATTGGTTCAGATTATCTACTTCATTCTGAATGAAGCGTATATAGCTGTAGTTGAACACAAGTTCCATATTCCTGGGAAGATTTTTTAATTTAGCTGATTCAGTTGAAATCCCATCCCACTTCCACTCCGGGATTATTCTTTGAATATCCAATATCATTTCTCCACATTTATCCCAATACAAATATCCTTCATCATATCTCAACTCCAAAATTACTTTGCAAAGCCCTAGATCTTCAAAGAGCATTTTATTCTCCTTTTAAAAATCCATACCATATTATACCATTTCGTAAAAAATAATCAAATCTTTTTAGAATACCCGGAATACCCGAATACCCAAATCTTTCACCTTTAATGTCCTTGTTATGGGTTGTACACCATGACCATCTCTTTATGACCGGTGTGTTCGTCTATTTGTTCTTTGACCGTTGCAAAGCCTTGCTTCATGTAAAATTCTATGGAACGAAAATTTTCAGAATAAACAGTCAATTTCAAGCTTTGCCTTAATGATTTGGCTTTTGCTATCAGGCGTTGACCAATCCCTTTGCCTTGTGAATTGGGACTAACGAAAAGTGCGGCTAAAGTATCTTCCAATAGAGAGAAAAAACCAAGAATAAGATTGTCTTCCAGGTACACCCAGGTTTCAGATTTGGGGATGTAAATTTTTCGCATGTCATCAGCCTTCGCTTGCCAAAAGTTACGATCGACAAAATCATGGGCCTGTACCGAAGCATCCAACCAAATTTTAATAACACTTTCCAAATCAGATTCTGTGTACTCTCTAATCATATGACTAGTTTATTCATACGGGTAAAAAAATCGATTTTTTATTCTTGTCCCATTTCTTGCCTGGGACCTTATCTTAGCTACAATAACGCTGTACACTCATTTACTTTCTAGAGGGCAACGTTTCCAAGATTACAAGTATCATGCCCTCAGCAGAACCCAATGGCTTGTCATTGGATTCCATAAGAAACGAGACTTCAAACGAAAGTTTGCCTGAAATCCATTCACGTAGGGCAAGGTCATAAGTTTGGTTACCACTGACCACATAGCGAGCTGCTTTGATGGTCAATTTGGTGCCAGGTTGCCTGAAGTCATCGTTCAAGAGTATGCCTGATACCTTGACGATTGTTTGGCCCGCCTTGCCATTTGTTTGCTTAAGATAGGTAAGCTTGCCCCTGGCATAACCTCCATTTCCCATGCTCACTTCGCTGGAGGCTTGCCATTCGTGTTGGTTCTCGGGAAACCTGGTATGAAACAACAGCGCGTTGGCGATCATGCCGTTTTCAATCAGTGTTTTGGCACCAGGACCCGCAACGATAGTACGTTTGATTTCCTTACCGCTTTTGTCTACTACTAGCTTACAAACCGGTACACCAAATGAGTCCTGGAGCATATTTTTCAGATCTTCCGCGGCGTCTTCGAGACGAACTTCTTCTGTCTCCCCTTTACTGATGTTCCTTAATTTCTCCCGGCTCATGAAGGTGTTCATCAATTCTTGTCCATTTTTCTTCGCTTTAACATGGGCGGCGTCGAAGATAAGAGTGCTTTCCTGGTCGCTCCGTTTCCAGGTATAACGTAAGGTCGTGTCAGCTTCAAGCTTCTGTTCCAGACCTTGAATTTTCATGGTCATCCGGGATGTGATTCTGATCTGGTAATAGAAAATGGCTTCCTTTCCGTCGGAAAGAGCGACTAACGGGAACACAACTGTTAAAAGCATTACGAAACAGCTTGTGACTAGAAATCTAGTTAAACTATGATTCATAAATGACCATCCCAAATCTTTTGGTTTGCTGCCTTGCGCTTACGTCGAGTAAGCAATCAATGCTTCAAAATAAGCAGGTTGTCAGGATCAGGTCTTGCATTGCAATATTGTTTGAATGCAAGACCTGACCCCATAACCTGGCGCTTTTAAGGTTTAAGGTTTTTCCAGGTGAAGGATTAGTGCATTCTTCCTTGGCACCTTATCTTTTATCTTCTTATTTTACTCCGGTACAAAGATTTTTTAGCCAGTTATTCCGTGATTATTGGTCATTTTTCGCAAAAGGCTTTCACCGCATCCATATCCTTTTCAATCGCCTTTTTGATAATGCCCTTTACCATCGGATTTATTAGTTTTGGTAACAATTTATACGCTTTCGCATCCATCGTCATTGTTAATTCGGTGTGCTCTTTTTTCGATTCAACGGTAAATAAAGTATCCCACACAGTGCCATGATTATCAGCCACGATCCGAACCCGATCATTTTCGCTATACTCTTTGACTTCCAGTTCCGTCGCAGCTTCTTTTCCTTTCATAAGACGCGTTTCACGAAATCGAGTGCCCACTCCTGATTTAACATCAGATAGGATTTCAACCTTCACAATATGTGGGATTGCTTGTGAAAACTGATTGATGTCGGCTACTGTTTTAAAAACCACATCAACCGGTGCATCTATGGTTCGTGTAACGATTGTTCGTGTCATGTTGCCTCCTGTTTATTTTGTAAGTTAAGTCTTCACTTCGCTGCATGTCTCTCACTGGCTAACAACAGAGCTCACCTGGCCGAAACCACATTGCGGGTGAAGGTCAGGTGCAGTGAATTGTTAAAAGCTATTCAAGGTTAAGAATCTTTTTTATTTTTTGTTTATCCTGTTGATTAAGTTTATACCCTGTAAACCATGTTGTTCCAAATAAAGATCTATAAGACTTTTTGAACTTCTTTTTTTTCAAATCCCAAAAGATATAAAGAGTTTCATCCCCATCAAATTCCTGATGTATTAATATAAAATTATCTCCCCATGATTTTCTTTTTTCAAACTCAGAAATATCAATAATTGATCTATCGATAAGTTCAGCTACATATAGATCTAATTCATCTGGAATTTCATTTTTTATTGGGATTATTACATTTAAAATTTTTTCTATACCCTTTTCATAAGAAATAAAGAGATCCACCCATTGCAGATCATTTAATTTTGCATATGATGGTTTACACTCATCGAGACGCACAGGTATAATATAAATCTCATCAACTGGTAATTCATCAAGTAAATCCATAGCTATCCTCTGTTCTTTTTGTATATAACCCTTTTTAGATACTGAAGTACGTGATAACAAGATTAAAAAGTATGAACTTTCTTTTATCGCCTTCACAATTTCATTCTTCCAATTCTGGCCAGGAAGGAGATCTTCGCTATCCATCCAAGGTTTTACGCCTTTACTCTTCAGATCATGATAAATCTGTTTTGCTTTTCCACTATCTTCCCGGGCATAGCTTATAAAAACTTTTTTTTTTATTTTCATATGATAACCCTTTTAATATGCATGTGGGACGCATATAATTGTGTGAGTGCTATTCTTGCCTGGCACCTTATCTCCCAACCGTTGCTATCAAAATGGGCTCGGCCGATTCTCCAACCAACGCCAAGTATTCATGAGATCGTCCTTGCCGCGCTCGAATGGTACGGTTAGCTCATTCCAGGTGATTGTCATTTTTGTTCTCCTGTCATAAAGAAAAGCTCACCCACTGGCGAACAGCGATGCTGGAAGTCTGTCGGGTGTAACGCTTAGTTGGGCAGCGATAGGTAGTCCGCCAATTCCTCAGTGATAATGAATCTATCCACGTTGTTGTAGGTGATATCCTCGACCAGGCCGTAATTCTCTAGTATACGGATTTTGTTCCTTAAGTCAGTATGATCATCGTAGTAGTAGGCCAGTTCGCTTCCGCTGGCCCAATAGCTCCAAGTTTTCTTGAGCAGGACGAATTCCCGTTTCAAAGGATGTTTGGTGAGATCCTCCCGCATCTCGACCAAGAGATCGGGCATTAAGGTTTCAAGCTTATCAAAAGGCGTTGCTGTCAATTCTGTGGAGATACCTTCACGGGATTCTAATTCCTTAAGAGCTGCGGCTTCTGCCATATTCTTCCAATCCTTTAGCTTTGCAACTGTGTATCTAGCTTCGTCAGAATCAATCAACTTTGCGCACTTCTGGCAAAGCCAGATTCCGTTGTCTAGTGCCTTTCTCTGTTCTGTATTCAGTGAGCCATCATATCGAGGTCCTTCAAGTGAAGCAGCAGTGATATGTGCAGCGACACCAATATTTATTGATCCCTCGGGTGCAGTTTGCGGGCCACAGGTGGATTGCCGACAGTCCGGATTCGAGCACCGATACCCGACTCGCTTTGCCAAGAGTTCCTTTATTTTGTTTGAGAAATCGTCACGCATACTTTATTACTTGTTGTCCAACATTTGAGCTCAGCGATCTGCGGTAAACAGATTCGCTAGATCGATTGGTTAGGCATTCTATTATAATAATCCAGCCTCTTTCGCCATTTTTTTTGTTAGAACAATCCCATTTGGCAATTGTACAAAAGAAAAAGAATCAGATATTTCCGGATTACAAAAGCCCTCCTCTCCTATCCTTATCTTGCAGGCTTTTTCAATATCTGTTGCTTTATTTCCTCCAGTAGATTTTTTGGTTCCGAAAAAATCACATATCGTATCTGGTGAAATATGTATCGGATTTTGAGAGTCAAATAGGAAATTGAGTCGAGCAATGACATAAATAATTGCAGATGCCCAAATTTCAATTTTACCGGATGTAATGGAATAAGTTTTTTTCCTGTTCAATTTTTCAAGGAGCTTTATCGCATAGCCATGTAATTCATCATTCAAGTATCGATTACAGAACTCATTAATTAAATTCCCGATTTTTTTTGCTCTTTCCTGCTTTTTTTCTTTTTCATTCATTTTGTTCCTCTCATTTCAATATATTTTGCATATCACGGATTCTTTGTCAAAAGGAGGGATAATAACGCTTATTAAGCATAGGCTCCCGCCCTTAGGGAATGCTCATTCTCTTTACCCACTTTAACCCTGCCAACTTAGATGTTTTCTTCCACCAAATCATCGCCGATTTTTCCAGAAGGTTTCATTTTACTTCATCAGGAGAAAAATTTCAACTTCCAGAAGAAAAAAGTTACGTGAGGTCTGAAAGAATTTGCCGATAGTTTCAAATCAATTTCAATAGAGAAATCCGATTAAGTACAGGGGGATGACGTTGGCATGGCCAATTTCAATCCGCTGCTTTTTATCCAATTTTGTTTGTAATTTGGGATTTGTGATTTGGAATTTCCGGGCAAGCGAGGTTCTTATTGGTTAAGGCTTGTCCGGGCAATGTCCTCTGTGGCTAAATATATAATTGACAAAACCAGACAATTCATATATGATGAAGCCTGCAAAAATGAATATGGAACCTAAAGAAACATGGCAAAAATAGCAAGAGACCTGGAAAAATGTTCGCAAGAGTCGTATGATCTGATTATTGTAGGCGGTGGCATTTACGGCATCATGCTTTCTTTTGAAGCGGTACGCCGGAACTTACGACCATTGCTGTTAGAAAGGAACGATTTTATCAGCGCCACCAGCTTGAACCATCTACGTACCCTCCACGGCGGGGTGAGATATCTCCAATCCATGGATCTGCATCGGTTTAGAGAGTCTGTGAGCGAGCGCAAATGGTTTTTGAAATATTTCCGGCAATTTGTCAATGTCATGCCCTGCTTAATGCCATTGTACGGCAAAGGCCTTTATCGGAACTCCATTTTCAGGATCGGGCTGCTGCTGAATGATATTCTCTCCTCCGGTCGCAATATCTCTGTTGATAAAGAAAGACACCTGCCCAATGGCAAAGTTATTGGTCCTCAAAAGACCAGGGAAATTTTCCCCGCTGTAGATAACCGGGGGTTAACCGGAAGCGCGTTATGGTATGATGCCAATGTGGAAGAATACCAGCGGTTAATGATGGAATTGCTCAAGCTGGCTGTGACATCCGGAGCAAAGGCTTTGAATTATGTTGACGTAGGAGCATTATTAAAAGAAAGAGATTGTGTTATGGGCGTTCAAGCAGTGGATGAGGAAACCGGGAAAGCATATGAGTTTAAAGCGCCGGTGGTAATAAACGCAGCAGGTCCCTGGTGCCGGGAAGTGGCCGCGGCATTGGACAGGGACTACGTCCCTTTGTTTAAAAAACGCCTACTGGTATGGAATGTCCTGTTTAACAAAGAAGCACTCTCGGCACATGCCCTGGGATTAACACCAACAAAAGGCGGTGGACATAATTACTTCTTTCATCCCTGGAAAAACCGCTTGCTGATAGGCACCGGTGAAGCAGTAGTAGAGAAAAGCAATACCGAAACCACCGTACCTGAAAATGAAATGGAAAAATTTATAAAAGATATCAATACCATGGTGCCTGGTTTGAAGATAACCGAAACAGATATCCAACGAGTTTATTCCGGCATCCTACCCGCAGAAGAAAACGGCACCATGACCAAACGGGAAAAAATTCTCGATCATTCTACAAATGGTGGACCAAAAGGACTGTTCACTATTTCAGGTATAAAATTCACCACTTCCCGCCGGGTGGCAGATAAAACCCTGAATCGCGTATTCCCAAAAGCTAAAAAAAATCCCCATGAAAAAATCCTGGAAAAAATGGAGATCAAAAATATCTCTTTTCATTACGATTGGGACTCTCCCAATGAAAAAGATTTGAGTCTACTCAAAGAAATCGTCGAGAATGAATCGGTGCTGCACCTCAGTGACCTCATCCTCAGGCGTACGTCTTTGGGCGACCACCCGGGACGGGCTGTAAAAATTCTTCCCACAATCAAGCCCATTTTTGACTGGGATGATAAACGATGGGAGATTGAAATAGATCGATTAAAAAGCTTTTTTGCCTCCGGCGGCCAGGGGGCTCTTTTGAAAAACCGCCCCCTGGACCCCCACAAAACTTT
>CP070627.1:6594090-6601792 GCA_020355945.1 Candidatus Aminicenantota bacterium
TGGGTGGCAGGCTGTGATGGGGCGATACAAAGAGGCGCGACAAACCTACTTCGAAGTGATCAGCCATGATCATGAACTCTGGCAGCCGGTTAATCCGGTTAATATTGGGGCAGCCCTGAAAGCCGGGCACATGGATTGGGTAGTGGAGATCGCTTCGAATATTGGTTGGCCCACGGCGGAGGCGGCGGCTATTTTTGCCGGTCTGGCCATTGCGCTGGAAAGGCCAGTTCCCTGTTGGATTGAAGGCGCTTTACATGCCATCGACAATATCGTGGAGGGCTACAATAGTGTTCGAACCATCTGTCATCGTATGATCATCAGAAAGATAACCGCTGAACCACACCAATTAGAAGCTGCTCTCAAATACTGGTTAAGCGCCCTGGAACATAATCGCAAGCGTGACAGCGGTGAAACCTGGGCCGTGATTGCAGCGGCCCTGCCGCTTTTTTATGAACAGTTCGGACGCTCTTTTACCGGTTCATTATGGTTGGAACTGGCAAAAGCCCACCAACTCTTATCTTGACTGGCTTCTTTTTTTCAAAATCTTCAAAAAAATGACTTTTTTTATTGAGTTTGATTTATATTTCTTATAAAATGGAAGGTGGTATTGGTGCACTATACATGAGTTTTTAGGTGAATTTATGAAAGAAAACGAAGAGTGGAGGTGATTTTTAATCCCTCCTCAAAGAAATGTAGAAGCGATAATTGGAATTGAAACCTGGAAATCTTAATGTTAACAAGCGGCTGCAAGTAATTTTTGCTCTGATGGGTGGTATGGCCCTCTTTTTTTCCTGGCAGTCCTGGAAAGATATCCCCCATCTTTTTTATGATATTCCCACCGGCTTTGCGATGAGCGCTTATATTGGTCAGATTGTACTTGAATACAGGAGAAATAAGCGGGAAGTGCATTGGTGGGCCCGGGTTTTATTGTTATTGCCCATGGCTATTATAACAATCGGCCGCGTGTTTTTTAATTGGAATATATCGGGGCATTTAACCGATATGCTGGCCGCTGCAATGATTCAAACAGCAGATGAGCGTTTACATATGTTAGAGAAAATCTTCTACTGGCTGCCGCTCCCAATCATCCTGTATGTTCGCTGGTTCATCTTCGATATCGGGGGTCATGGGGAGACTTTCAATGCCCTGATGGCAGGATTTTCAATATTTTTGTGCTATTGGCTTATCCGCAGAATCTTTGAAAGGAATAGCGGGTAATTCTATCTTTTATAGACTTCCTTTTGCAGGTAGGTAAAGGCTGAAGCGTACCAGATCATTGACCAGGCCATTAATGCCAACACCAATAGATTTCTAAGTATGAAAACTTGCCAGGGGTTTAATCCTTTAGCCCCTACTGTGAAAATTACCCAGGATATACTGACAAGCACGATTATGAGGGACACAGTCACTTTGCCTCCGGCGGCCAGGGGGGCGCTTTTATCATGGTCATCATTTTCATCAGCGGTCATCAGCGGTCTATCTTCGTGTCCCTTCATGCTTCACTGTAACTTCGTGGCTAAAATTGGTAATGCAAGGGGCCAGGCACTGGAAAAATAAACAAAGGGACTCAAATTTGTTGACATTCTTTGTTATTTTTGCTAAAAATTATATCGAAAGGAAATGTTTTATGAAGCAAATAGATACAGAGACTATTTTTATTGCTCGTAAATCACGGGTTCAGTTATAATAACAGCAGATCGAAAGATAGGAGGTAAAAAAATGGGATATCAAGAAAAATTTCCCTTTGAACTCCCTGTTGAAGAATTAGACAGGGAACTGATTGCCAGGGGTGCGCAAATCCCTGATGAGAAACGGTTTAAATTCGCAGACCGGGAAGGAACCCCTGAACGGGAAAAAATAATGAAACAAGTAAAGCAATTATACAAGGAAGCTGCTCTATCTCCGAATAAAGAGCTTAGTCACATCAGTACAGAGGAATTGGTCAGAACACTTATATTTAAAACCCGGGAAATGGACAACGAGAGGGCCATATGGATTTTAGATGACCGGAAGGATATTTATGAGATTGACGATGAAGATATCAAAAGAAGTACCGATTGCGTTGTGGCTATTTGCATGAAAGACGATTTGATCGATAAGAAGAGGGGATTGTCTGCACTGAAGGTCAAGAATTACGGGAAAGTCTTTAACCTGTGTGACAGTGAACCCTACCGTGATCAACCCATATCCATCGGGGAAGTGTGCAGCGGTTTCCTGGTAAAAGACGATATAATCGCCACTGCAGGTCACTGTGCGAATGAAAATAATGTAAAAAATCTCCGTATTGTCTTTGGCTTTAAAATGTCGGATTACTGCACAGCGGTAACACAGGTGCCCAGGGAAAACATTTATGAAGGAGTAGAAATTATTCAAAGAGTTTACAGCGGTCTGGATAAGGAACCGGATTGGGCACTGGTGAAGTTAGACCGTAAAGTTGAGGGACATGAACCGGCAAAGTTGTCCAGGAATGACATTTACCAGGGTTTACCTGTCTATGTCATTGGCCACCCGGCCGGGCTGCCGTTGAAAGTTGCACCAGGGGCACACGTATGTGATATCAGTGATTCCTGTTTTGTGGCCGACTTAGATATTTACAGCGGCAACAGTGGTTCGCCTGTATTTTGCAGACAAACGCATGAAGTGATAGGAATTGTAGCGCGCGGCGATAATAGAGATTTCAGGTGGACAGGCAAGGGGTGGGTCTCTGTGATATACCCCAACTTCGAACTATTCTCCAAAGGCGCACAATGCACCAGGGTCTCAGAATTCATTGATATTATTGATAATTCATAAGCACCCCTCCACGATAAATATTAGATTTTTCCTGGAAACTTTTTTATATTAATGTAAATAAGAGACTATTTTGATCGTTTTTGGGACTATTTTGATTGCCTTTAGACTATGATTTAAATATAATCCCTATAGATCGTTTGACATGTAACCAGTGGCAAGCTGCAAATTGCAGGTGAAACGATCGGTACCCTGGCTAAGGGTAGTGAATTTTAAGGAAATAAAAAAGAACAATAGGAGGTAAAATATGGCAGATCGAGCCGAGGTGTATGTTAGGAACGAATTAAAGAAGGATGTCAGTATCATCTGTAATGTCACTGTTGGTCGCAGTGATTCAGCCCCTGTTCCGGTTGCCCGTGGAGGTAAAGAGAGAATCCCTTTGCAAAGTCCGGAGGCATTCTTGATCATCCATCCTCCCAAAGAGATGAAAATGGAAGATTGCTGGGTTAAGGTGAAATCAAAAGTTGATCTGACAGTGTTATGCTCAAGAACCAATTCCAACTGGACAATTAAAATCGACCCCAATGTTTCGACCCCTGATGTCCCCACAACTGTGAATGTAACTGTCGGCAGTAATGGGCCGTAAAACCTGGAAAAGGAGAAAGAGAGGAAGACCAACAAGAAGAGGGTTCCTTTAAACTAAAGAACCGTAGAAATCAGGCAAGGAGGCGAGATGGACAGGGCAGCGGAGATTGCCTAAAGGAAGTGAACAAATGGCGAAAGAAATTAATGTTATTATTGAAAACAAATTGAATATGGAAAAGAGGGATATGAATGTCTACCACCATTCTACCAGGAGTGCCCATATGATCAGTCATGACAGCTCTATTACTCTTCCCCTTAGACCAGCCCTGGAAGGTGATTATCTACATATTTCCGTTGTTAGCGGGCCAGGTCATTTAACCAATAAGAGTGTGGTCAATCTACCGTCATGGGCTGATTTTGAATTTTCCTCCGTAGGAAATGTAGCTATTACTCACACAGGTAACCGAACATTATTGAAAATCCCCCCGGGTCCTTCGACATGGCAATTGAGAATGACCCGGTCAATCAACTCGTTCATCAACCGGTCATCGGATCGCGTAACCATTGGTGACGATCAACTGGAGTACTCATGAAAAAAAAGAGTTTGATACCCGGTGATGATTTAACCCGGGTGTGGGTCTGTACGGTGTTTGCTGTGATCCCGGGAATCAAAAAGGGATGCATATGAGGTGTAGGAATGGAGGGACCAGCTTATCGAACCTGGGGAGATATGTATAAAACTCCAGGAGGGTGTGCCTTGATTAAAGGACCATGAGAGCATGAGAAAATTAAGGAGAGAAAAATGGAAAGGTATAAAGATGGAAAGGCAATAAAAGCTGCTCCCTTAGCTTCCTCTTCATTAAGGTGTATAAAAAGGGTAAAGATGGAAAGGTTAAAAAATCCCCTCCCCTCGATTCTTATTTATGGAAAGGGGAAAAAGATGGAAGGAAGCCCAAATCCACCGCTCTTGCTGTCGCGAGGCGGTGGATTTGGGTGGGGGAGCTAAAGCAGTCGGAGACGCAAGATGGTTAAAAATGTTTACGATCAAGTGGCAGCACATGTTATGAGTGTATCAGACGAAGAGTTTGCCAATCTTTCAGTGGCTGGATTGGCTTATTCATTTAAAATCAACCGGTATAAATTATCGCGGCAATTCAAGCGTCAAACCGACATGACATTAGAGGAATTTTTATTCAAGGAGAAGATGGCCCGTGCTGCTTTCTTGTTGAAAACCTTTGACCAGATCACTGTAAAAGAGGTGTCGCAGAGGATCGGATTTTGCACTTGCGATTATTTTATACGGAAATTCAGACAGTATTATGGGGTTGCACCTGGCAGGTATAAGGAGTTCAAGATTAAAAAGGAAAATCCTTGTGCTCACTGTTATTACAGATCCTTTGCCCTTAATAATGGCAGTGGGAATTATAAGTAGACGGACGACAGGCGGACAGGCGGACAGGCGGACAGGGACCAACCGTCACGCACCGTCCCCACCGTTCCTAAACCGGGAAAAATTTCAATTTTTATTTCTTTCAAATTGTTCAAATTACCGAACCTCCAGCGGATAAAAAAAATAAAGGCGGTATTTCTGTTTTTTGAAGTTTTATATTGACATATTGTTTTAAATTTGTTATAATTTCACTTTCCTTTTTTCGGTTAAAAATTTTTAAAAATTTTCCTGCATTGCAAGGCTAGAGGTAAAAATGAAAAAGACAATTTACAGTGAAAAAAAAGCGAAAATGAACCCAACTTTTGATGAAAATGTCGTGAAAAAGGAAATATTCCACAAGGATTATAATCTCGACAAGAAAGATAACCTTGATGAACTTCCCGAAATACCGGCAGTTTTCGGAATATTTGCCATCATCCACGAAGCCCCGGTTCACCCCAGGTATGTAGGGGCAACCGATAATCTACGTAAAAGTGTCAGGGAAGTATTTGAGAACCCTGAAGGTGAAGGGTTAAAGAAATTTATGCAGGGACCATGGATCCAAATGCTGTGCTATGAAGAACTGCCCGACTCCTCGGAAGAAGACCGTAAACAAAAACAAGAGGAATGGAGCGGAAAATATGAACCCAAAATAACAGACGAAGGAGAATACCCTGAATATAAATATGTCTGGCCTTATGATGAAGTGGATGAATGAGTCCCTAAATTGTTGGAGTATTGATACAAAGCTCTTTCGATAAAGAAGTTTGACCCTGTATCAAGCCGGAGGGTTGTAAACCTAACGTAAGAGGGCCAAATACGAAGATGCACAAGTCGCTGCAGGTGCCCTATAAAGGGAGTAATTCAGTACTCGGGGAACTATTACAACACTTTTAAGGAGGTAACAATGCCAGTTATGGCGCAGTCCGGTTGTGTAATAATGAATGTTAAAGGAAACACCGTTCTTTATTATCAAAAGTGTAATCACTGTCAACATTCCGAATATGAAAAACCTTTAAAGGAAACACCCTGGCAAGAACCGGGTATTAGCTCTTTAGGCGAATATAGTTGTCCCAAATGCAATAAAACTTCTAAAGTGGAATTGAAATTTTATAAGTGAGGAGAAACAAAAGAAAACTGAGAGGTTGGCGGTTAGCGGTTAATTTATGTTTTTATCTTATTATAGAACTCATAAAGGTTCCCCACCGGGATAACCGAAATATTGGAGATGGTTTTAATATCTGCCTGAGAAGCAGGCAATATGAATTTCGAGAACCCCTGCCGCACCGCTTCCTTAATCCGCCCCTCGATAAAAGGCACGGGCCGGATTTCACCTGTAAGCCCTACCTCCCCGATAATAATCAAATCCCTGGGCACCACCATGTTCTTATAACTGGAAATCAACGCAGATACCACTGAAAGGTCGGCACCTGTCTCCCGGACGGTCATACCACCTGCTATATTCAGGAATACATCGGATTTGTAAAAAGGGAGCTTTAATTTTTTTTCAATAATGGAAATCATCATGGACATGCGGTAGGGATCAAATCCCACTGTAATTCGCCTGGGGTTCCCCACAAACGGGCTTTCAGTTACCAATGCCTGTATCTCGATCAAGATGGAGCGTAAGCCACTCAGGGTAGGAAAGATGGAAATACCGGATTCGGAATTCTGGCGGTGCTGGAGAAACAACAGGGATGGGTCATTGATACAGGTCAGTCCTTTGGCTGTCATCTGGAATACCCCGATTTCATCGATGGAACCGAACCGGTTCTTTTCAGCCCTTAATATGCGTAAATCCGTCTTTAACTCTCCCTGGAAATACAGCACTGCATCTACCATGTGTTCCAGGGTTTTAGGGCCGGCAATTTGACCTTCTTTGGTAATGTGGCCGATAATAAAAACCGTGACATGATGGGTTTTACCTAGTTGGATGATTTCAGAGGTGGCATAACGCATGGAAGAGATGGAGCCTGAAATGGAAGGGCCGGTTGTGGAATTGATGGTTTGAATGGAATCAATGATTAGGAAATCCGGTTTTAATTCTTCTGCTGCATCTTTTACATCTTCGAGGGAGCCCATGGTGAGGAGGAAAATATCTTCCGAGTCAATTCCCAATCTATTGGCTCGTAGTTTAATTTGAACGGCGGATTCTTCGCCGGAATAGTACAGTACTTTTTTAATTTTTTTGGCGAGGAATCCGGCTGCTTCCAGCAGGAGTGTGGATTTTCCTACGCCGGGTTCGCCGCCGATCAGGACAATGGAATCCGGGACAACGCCGCCGCCCAGTACGCGGTCGAGTTCATCCAGGCCGGTGGTTTCCCGTTGAATTTGCAGGTTGTTGATTTCTTTAAGGGTAATGGGTTTAGCTTGTGGGGCGTTTTTTCCTGGGATTGTTTTTTCCGGTTTAACTTCGATCATTGAGTTCCAGGTTTCGCATTGGGGGCATTTGCCGTAGCGGATGGGGCCCTGGTAGCCGCATTCGATGCATTCATAAAGGGTTGTTTTTTTCATGTTTCTATTATACGATATTATTCACAAAGGATAAAGAGGCAAACCAGAGCAACAAATTTTGCCTCTTTTTTAATCAGAAGTTTTTGCGGGGGGTCCAGATGCGTCACGGGGCAGTTTTTTCAAAAAGCGCCCCCCTGGCCGCCGGAGGCAAGAACTGAGTACTCCTCAAGAGTAGATAAAATACAAAAATAATGCGAATGGGCAATTGTAAATATTCTCTAAAGTACTTTCCATTATTGCCCATTCGTTCGCGTACAGCCTTCTCAAGATTGACCGGACGAATTGCTTTAAATTTCTCCGTCCGGCATAAAGCTCTTAAATAATAAATCCTGCGCAGCAAAATTAGTTATATTTACTCTTTTGAGGTTAAAAATTTTGAAAGAGAGCATTTAGAGCTTTGTGCCGAAAGGAGCATTTTAAAGGATTTCTTTCGGTCAATCTTGA
>CP070627.1:6601892-6604011 GCA_020355945.1 Candidatus Aminicenantota bacterium
CGAAGAGTTGAAGCGTCTGTTCAGTTCAGGGGCAGGCTGGACTGAACTGCAAAAAAAGAGCAATCCCTTTGCACCGGTGAAATTCTACAGCGGACCCGGCCTGGTTGTACCTACAAAAGAAAACCCGGAAGCCAATGTACGCGTGTCCTGTAAGGACCTCTATTTCAAGCTGGAATGGCCCAAAATCGATAAACCCAATGAGAAGTGGACCTGGGAAGCGGATTTCATGGTCGCTATAGAAGCAAATCTTGGGCTTATTGACAAAGAGGGTGATCAATACCTCCAGATTCAACCCACTAAAATCAAAATCACCCCAATAAACGGAGCAACCGGGGTCCTGGCACCAAAGAAAGCCGGCAGTGAACAAGATGGTGACGAGTGCGAGAAGAAATTCGAACAACTTATAGCTATCACCGTGGAAATCGTGAGTGTGGAATATGGCCCGGCACTGGTTCAAAACATCGAGATACCGGTTTTAAATATCGGTGAAAAGCCGGTATACCCTGTATTTATGGATCTATCTGACCACATGGTTACGGTAGGTACCTCCCTCGATCGTGCGAACCTTGCTGAAAAGATTTCTTACCAATTCGACAAAATGTTTACCCGATTCCAGGTGCTGCTGCAGCAAGATATCGAGGAAAACGGCGGCCTGGAAAAAATGATCCTGAAACCACAGCGATCTAAAAGTGATATCCAATTCCAAAAACCTGAAAAGATCGATGCTAAATTTAAATGTGTCAACGCCTTTATTAAAAGACTGGAACAGGAAGTAGCGGAGCTTGCCAGGAATCCCCCGGTAAAATCGCGGACAGTTGAAGTCGTTCCCAAAGGAATTGGTGCAGCAGTCAACGGTTATTTTCTGCAGTCGCTTCTCGCATTTGTAATGCCTACTCCCGTGAATGATTGTACGGATTGGGTGAATCTCCTCGAGGCTGTCAGGGGCAGGATTTGCTATGGAATCTCAATTGACCAACCCAGGGTGGCCATAGATGGCACCAGCCTGACAGGAGGAGCGAACGTTGACCTGGGCGGTGCGGTAGAGGCTTGCATAAGAAAATTCTGGGATTGCAGTTGGCGTTGGAGCTGCGGCTCTCTGGCACTCTCACTGAAAGGTGACCCGAAAATAACCCTCATTCTTTCAACAGGTGAAAAGGGGGTGGTTATGATCGGGCAATTCGATTTTAGTCGTTTGCAGCTAGACAGCAATTTACCCGATCCGTTTAATTTGGTCGTTAATGGACTGGGTCTTTTGGTAATCAAGGCAATTGAGGCCATCATTAACATCGTTTTGACAATGATTCCTGTAACGATCATTGTTCCCGCCATTGAAATCCCAGATCAAAAAACAAAAATCTATCTACAAGATTTTACTCCATTCCCCTTTATTCGTGAAGACTCCAGTTTACCTCAACAAAGGAGAACATTCCTTGGTTATGAAGTATCTGTAAGAGCAGGAGAATAAACCCGGGCAATTATTCATAGCGGAGGCTTTGGACAGGGTTGGCATAGGATGCCCGTACAGCTTGAAAGGCCACTGAAAAGAGGGCAATGCCCAGGGCCAGGGCCATAGCCAGGAGAAAATAGAGGGGATTTAATGAAACCCGATAGGCAAAATCTTGCAGCCATTCGTTCATAACCAGGTATGACAGGGGCCAGGCTGTGACCGTGGCCAGTAATACCAGGAGTAAAAACTCACGGCAAAGAAGTGCGGTGATACTGGAAGCCGAAGCACCCAACGCCTTACGAATGCCAATCTCCTTGGTTCGCTGCTGGGCCGAAAAAGAGGCCAAACCAAACAAACCCAGGCAGGCAATAAAAACAGTCAACAGGGTAAAGCAGCGTATGACCGTTCCCAACCGCTCTCCTTCCCGGAACAGGCGGTCGAAAACTTCATCTAAAAAGTGGTATTCAAAAGGATAGTTGGGGATAACCCGTTTCCAGGTTTGGGATATTTCTTTCATCGCAGCAGAGACGTTGTCCGGGGCGATGCGCACCAGTATATAGTTGATGTACTCCGGTGACAGGAAAAAGGCAATAGGTTCGATTTTATTGTTGGCCGGCTGGTAATGAAAGTCCCGGGTTACCCCCACGATATGGCCCTTGATGCCGAAATCGA
>CP070627.1:6604111-6607569 GCA_020355945.1 Candidatus Aminicenantota bacterium
TTTTACCAGGTCACCGGATAATTTTTTTATCCAATATTCCCCTTCTTTTACAAACTCGCTGGCAGCAACGGTTAATTCACTGGAAACATGACTGTCTAACATAGGCTTGACCTCCTTTAAACATTTCTTGTCTCATTAAAAAGCAAAATCCATACTTTTTTGGTCATTGAGGGTATTGCGGGCAAAGGAGACGGTTTTTACCCGTTGATTTTCATCGATATACTGCCCTTTGTTTTTAAACGCCATCAATTCCGGGACTGCGTTTTTGTGCAGTTTTTTCCAGCGTTCATCTGCTTCATAAATATCACGCATGGAATAGACATTGGGGATGCCCAATCGATTGAGGTGTTGGGCAAAGCGGCTCAATCGTTTATAGGTTTCTTCCCTGCCGGGTTCACAGTCCATGATCCAGGTTTGAGTGATCAACATATCTTTGGCTTCCCGGGGATACAACAGCCTGGGTTTATACTTTCCTGCCCATTCATCCGAGTTGGACTGCCCGGTTAAAAAATACCAGAAAGGGGTACCTTCGGCTTCATAAATGGCATCTTTTAATTCTTCGATTAAAGCCAATGTCTGTTGGAAGTCTTGTTCGGTTTCCCCGGGATAGCCAACGATCCACAGGGTGGAGGTTTTGATTCCTACTTGTGAGAGGCTGAACAGGGCATTTTTAATTTGTTCCGGGGTTATTTTTTTCCCCATCAACTTTAGTACCCGTGGGGAGCCGCTTTCAGCACCGATGCGGGCATGATAGAACCCACCCTGCCGCCACAACTGCGTATCCCGGATATCACCCACTGCTTTGTCCGCCCGTAACCACCCTTCCCAGTAAATGGACTCCTTTGATTTTATCAACTCCCGGGCAATCCCCTGGATCACGGGATTCAACAATGAATCACTTAACAAAAAGAGCTGGGACCCGTGCCGATCACGTAACTCTTTTAACTCGTTAACAACCTGGAGGGGGGCCTTTTTTCGATACCTGCCCCACTGTACCGTCTCCGAACAAAAGCTGCATTGAAAGGGACAACTGCGGGACGTATATGAGACCAGGTACGGGTATTTTTGCAGGTCAAAATCCCATAAATCAAGGGGTTTTACTGTTGTCAGGTCCAGGGTTTGTCCCTGGATATCTGCCAGGGTGTACACCCGTTGATCTCCCGGGAGCTCTCCCCGCAGCCATTTCAAAAACAAATATTCACCTTCGCCAATAATGATTTTATCAATCTCATGTTCTGTCTTTTCCAGAAAAGAGGACAGGTTGGGCGAGCCTGGTGCCAATAGGTCGGCAAACACACCCCCTCCCATCACGGTTCGAATGTGCGGGTATTTCTCCCGGGTGCGCTTAAAAATAAACCTGGAGGCGGGAAGCGTATCACTGTATACTGACAGCCCCAGTACATCGGGTTTCTCTCTATCCAACCAATTAAAAAAATAATCTTCCAGCCGACGGTAAAATTCAGCGATGATGTTGACCAGGTTTAAAATCACTGCTTCATCAATATCAACATAAAAGGTTTTGTATACCAGTATTTTAACCAAGTCCTGGTATTCTTGCTCATTTTCATAATTCATATGGGCTATCATGTGGTTCCTGAGCACATCATTGACAATGCTGTAAAAATTTCCCTGTTTATTCTCCGGTACAAGCGCCTTTAAGGTGTTGAAATAACGGTTGCCAAATTCTTTAAGGTCCGGTTCTACGGAGGCATCCAGCCCTTTTACCCTGAAACCTCGCTCCTGTAAGAAACCCTTCAGGCATGAAATACCAGTGGGGGGGATCAGGGGAGTCCAAAAAGGCAGCAAAGCCAGGAGTATTTTGGTCTCTTTGATGTTTTGTTTCATTTTTTCACCTTATTTGTTTATCACAATTGCAGTTCCGCAGAAATTTCCGCCGGACGAGCCACCAATAAATCGTGTGAAATTTTAATCTCCTTTATTTTAATCGTCTTATTTTCCTTCACCTGTTTGATGATCTGGATATATCGCCGGGCCATTTTTTCAATGGTTTCTGCTTTAAACAACGCGGTGGAATATTCCAGCATGAAACTGATTTTTTCACCCACTTCCGTGGCAAACAGGATCATATCGAATTTGGAGGTGGTATTTTCATAGCCATAGTGGGTAACCTGGCTGTGCCCGGCCTTTTCAACCGCTGGCCTGGCAGGTACGGGCCGCTCATAGTTGTGTACATTTAATTCCACACTAAAGATAGGATTTTTAACAGCCGTCCTGTCCAGGTTGATGCGGGTTACCAACTCCTCGAACTGCATGTCCTGGTTTTCAAAAGCCTTAACACAGTTATCTTTCACTTCCTTTAGAAATTCCAGGTAGGTTTTCTCCCCTTCCGGGTAATTTCGGATGGCCAGTGTATTGACAAACATACCGAAAATATTTTTCAAGTCATCATGGGGCCGGCCGGCAATTCCGGTTCCCACAATAATATCATCCTGCCTGGTATATTTATGCAGCAGTACATTAAACGCTGCCAACAGGTTCATATAAAGTGTTGCCCCATTTTCCTTTGCCAGTTCTTTAAAGGCACTGGAATCTTCGGGCTCAAGCTGGAAATGATAAGCCGCCCCTTCAAAATTAAATATATCCTGGCGGGGATAATCCGTGGGTAAATTCAAGATCGGGATGTTATCGGTATCCCCATACAAATTCATCCAATATTCTTCCTGTTTTTTTATTTCCCCGCTTTTGAACAAATTATTCTGCCATATGGAAAAATCTTTATATTGAATCTTTAGCGGAAGCAGCTGGCTGCCGGAGAATAACTGTATAAATTCCTGGGTGAGAATGGTCATGGAAGTACCATCACTGATAATATGATGCGTATCAAATAAAAGCAGGTACTCCTGTTGGGATAGTTTCATAAGCCCGGCCCGTAATAACGGCGCTTTTGATAGGGCAAAGGGTCGAATAAAGTCTTTTATCACCTTTTGAATGTGTTCGTTGTTAACCATTTTATCTTTATCCGGGAGGTGAACCTGTTCTATTTTAAAATCAACCTGTTGGTAAACTCTCTGTACGGGTTCATTATCGATTAATTCAAACGAGGTTCTCAAGGTCTCGTGCCGCCGGATCAATCCCTTGAAGGTGTTCTCATGGTGTTGGGGGACCATTTCTCCCTGGACTTTGAGAACATAAGAGATATTATAACTGGTGCCGATCTCATCGAGCTGTTCCAGGAAGAAATGCCGCTTTTGGGCGGAAGATTGGGGGTAATACTCTCTCTTTTCAACAGGCTTAATATCTTCATAAATATTCTTTTTTGAATTCTCCAGGTATAGGGATATTTGTTTTATTGTCGGTGTTTTGAATATTTCTGCTAAAGGTACTTTTACATTTAGTTCTTTGTGTATCCTGGATATCAGTACGGTTGCCCTTAATGAATGCCCACCCAACTCGAAAAAATTGGAGTCTATCCCGATGGTACTTTTTTCGATTCCCAG
>CP070627.1:6607669-6613076 GCA_020355945.1 Candidatus Aminicenantota bacterium
GTAGAATCAAGCATATACCTGGTGACCATATTAACAAATGATAAGTTGGCTTTTGATTTCTCGGCAATATCCAGGGCAACGATATCTCTAAAATAAGATAAAAGTATAAGTGTTTTATCAGTATCATTAACGCACTGCACGACTTCCGGGTACCCTCCGAATATCAAAAATTCCGAAAGAGCTTTTTTGAGAATTGCTTCACCGGCAGTGGTTTTTATTATTTTGAGATTTTTAAAAGACAGGAATTCTTTGAAACTTAAAGGAAAGAGTTCATATTCGATAACCCTGCCTCTTAAAGGCTTTGTAATATTGGGACAGTTCTTATGGAAGAAGATGCGATTATTTTCAGTTTTCCTTTTGTTTGTTCATGGATTCTTGCCAGCCATCCTTCCCAACTATTAATTGAAGTGATTTCGTCTAAAAAAAGATAACCTTTATCGCCAAACCACCGGATAATTGAGTCCAGGGAAGTGGTGTCTCTTGGAATTCGTTCGTCTTCAAGATTAATATAGGCGGATTTCTCCGGTAGATTCCTCACCAGGAGCATCATCAGGCTGCTTTTTCCAGCTCTTCGAATTCCAGTGATAAAAATAATTTTCCTTTCGGAAAGTTCCAATAAGTTATTAGAAACATCCCTGTTTTTCAGTTCTTTTTCATTGGCATATTGACACCATTCTTCAAAAATTTTCTCCATATTGTCCTCCATCAGGACAATTATAAACTAAAATCGTCTTCCTGTAAAACAATATATGTAATTTTTCCCCTATTTCATATCAAATTTTAGAAATTTTCCCTATATTGTCTTCTACCAAGACAATTCTTGACGAAAATCGTCTTGCTGTAGGACGATATTTGGTTCTTTTCTTTGCCTGGCACCAAATTCCACCAACCCCCTCCGGCACTTCCAAAAGTTTTATCTGTGAAACGATTGATAAGACACGGTTTCGGTGTTGTTGTACTCCATTGGTTGTACTTTTGGTTGGAGAATTTTTAAAAAAAATGTACAACTAAAGTTGTAAATTAAAAAAATAGTTGTATTTTTCATAAAATTATTATATAATATATACTAGGATTCCATCCGTGATTCATTGATCAGAAATCAAAATTGATATGCCAATGTGCCAATAGATTTCAAATAGAATGCAGTGGGCGTTTGAAAATGAAGTTTTAAGCTGCATCGCCCTCCCAATGTAAGATATATGCTGGAGTATCACGAAGACTCACGTCACTTGTGAGATGTGACACGGGATACAATGAAATATCACGGACTCACGTGTCACAGCTAAACCACCAATAGATACGAGGTGCAATAATGAAAGAAGAACCAAAACCCAAGCTTCTAGTTGTAGATGACGATAGACGGGTATTAAAGAGCCTGAAGATATGGTTCGCAAACGAGGGATTT
Source organism: Candidatus Aminicenantota bacterium (assembly GCA_020355945.1). Next base: position 6,609,075 of record CP070627.1, read on the forward strand.
CACCCCCTGCTGGCTGTCAACGGGAATGAAGCATTAAAAATGGCGATCGATAATACGATTGATGTGGCATTGGTGGACTTCAGGATCGGTAAAGAAGATGGCGTCAGTATTGCCAAACAGCTTAAAGAAGTGGATGAAGACCTGAAAGTAATCATCCTTACTGGTTTTCCTTCCTATGAAACCGCTGTCCAGGCAATGAAAATCGGTGTGTTTGATTACCTCTCCAAGGGAAGTCCCAATGAGAAGATTATGAATGCTGTCAGGAAAGCATTGGCGGAAAGGCAAAGCCAAAGAACCAGGAAAGAAAAAGATACTAACGGAGAGCGACGAACAAAATTGATCCTATTTTGCAACCACTCCCTCATCAAAGAAAGAGTAGAGAATTTCCTAAAAGAAAGCCAGGAGTTTAAACTGATTATGTCGTTCCCCTCTGTGGCCGCTTTTAGGGTGAAAAACCTGTCACAAGAAATTCATATTGCAATGTTGTGCGCCACATGCAACCTGAAAAATTTTAAAGAGGCTTATTCGATTTTCCCTGAGCTTTATCGGACGATGCCTGGGATTAAAACCCTTATTATTAACGAAAGTTTCTCAGACCGGGAAAAAGTGGAATTACTAAAGCTGGGTATACGAGGATTTTTCCCCCAGGATTCCAGTTGTGATATCCTGGGAAAAGCACTGCGGCATATCACAAAAGGTGACCTCTGGATCAGTCGCCATGTTAGCTATTTATCTCTTAAAGATGTGCTCCAAAAAGAGCCCCAATTACCTCTTAACAAAAACAAAATCTACGGATTAACAGAACGGGAGATCGAAATTCTTAGAAAAATTACCCAGGGGCTCAAAAACAAGCAAATTGCCTCTCAACTGGAAATCAGTGAAAAAACTGTAAAAACTCATGTCAACCGGATTTTAAAGAAATTAGGGGTTGATAATCGCACAAAGGCAGTTCTTGCAGCAATGGAAAGAAAAATTATTTGAAAATCTCTTCATTGCACCATCACCAGGCGTAATAAATATCGTCATTTTTTTTGGGATTTTGGTTGTATTTAAGAGAAATTTATTTTATACTTTTATTTCGCCAATATGAAGATGACGTTAAAAAAGAAATTGGTCCTGTTGTTAATTGTTTCAGGGGGTATTCTCATTTTACTTTTTCATACCGCGTTTCATGTAACCATGCGTCCCTCTCTGGAAGATCAGAAACTTATTTTTATCGAAACCCTGAAAAAGAAAATCCGGATTGCATTGTCCATAGAAGAAAGAAATATTGCCATTCAATGCGGCAATTGGGCCAATGGGGAAAGTATGGCCCACTATGTGGAAAATCCTTCACCGGAGTTTGAAACCGAAGTGTTTCCCAACATGATTTTCCTTGAAGATATCATGGATGTTGTCCTGGTGGTTAAGGTGTCTCATGAAGAGAGTGAGGAAGAAGTCCTCTTCTGTAAAGGCTATAAAGATAAGAAATTCTTAAATTTTAACGATATGCGCATTAGCACTGAGACCCGGAAAATAAAAGATAGTATCAAAGGGAAATCCGCGGCCATTAGTACGCTTCTCAATTCCGGGGCTGGCTCGCTCATGGTGGTGGCAAACCCAATCGTTATCAATGAAAAGTCAAAGAATGTATCCGGGGTGTTGATGCTGGGGCGGTTTATCGATCAAAAAATGCTGGAAAGAATATCCCGCTACACTTTGGAAGAGATCAAAAACTTCTCATCCAATCCCGGGGAGGTAGATGCATTTTATTCCCGACAGATGAAGGGAAATAACCTATTTTACAAAGAAAATCGCGATCAATTGACCATATTTTATTTACTGAAAGATATTTATCATCGGCCGGCAATGATATTATATACCAATACGGATAATCGATTATTCCGGGTGGTGAATCAACATTTCATTACTTTCATTATTATCACCGTTCTTTCCATTATTTTTCTTGGACTGCTGCTGTACTATTCCATCCAAAAATATATCATCCTGCGGATGCTCAACATCTCCAATACGATGAGTAAAATTGAAAGCTTGGCAGACCTTTCCCGGCGGATTAAGGAAGACAAAAAACATGATGAAATATCTCATTTGATCTCCGGCATCAATTTGATGCTGGATAAGCTGGAAAATGAAAAAGTGAAGCGAGAGAATGCGGAAAAGACAATGATCACCCAGGAGAAATTGGTTTCCATCGGCCGATTGGCTTCATGTATCGGTCATGAGGTCAATAATCCTTTGCTGGCCATTAGTAACAGTATCCAGGTGATAAAAAAGATCAATCGAAGCAAATCCTCCATGTTTAAAGAAGCCATTGAAATATCCGAATCAGAAATCGAACGTATCAGGGATATTATTTCAAACCTCCTGGATTTTCATCGGCTGGAAAAAGATGAGTTTGCCTCCCTGGAGGTCAGAGAAATTATAGAGAAATCCCTGGATGTCATGAAGTGGAGTAAAAAACTGGGATCAGTGAAAATTATCCGGAAGATAGAAGAGGACTCTATTATTTATGGTTCTCCCGGGAAATTGAAACAGGTGTTTATCAATTTTATCCTGAATGCAGTAGAAGCAATGGAAAGCAAAAACCCGGGTAAAGAAGGTGGGAATGGGACAAATGGAACACTGCAAATCGAAGTTAAAAACAACAAAAGGAAAAATGTCGTGGAAGTTCATTTTTTAGATAACGGGCCGGGTATCCCGAAGAAAGTGAAAGGTCACCTCTTTGAACCTTTTGTTTCCACCAAAGAAGCCAAAGGAGTCGGCCTGGGACTCTATGTCTCGTATAAAATAATTGGCAATCATAACGGCGAAATTATTTACAATGAGAACTATAAAAAGGGGACTCATTTTATCATCAAACTACCCGCAATAAAGAGGTTTGGAAATGGCTGATAAAAAAAGAACCGGAATCTTGGTCGTGGATGACGACAAACAAGTATTAAAAAGCTTAAAAATCTGGCTTAAGAACGAGGGATTTCGACCAATGGTGGCTTCCACCGCGGATGAAGCATTGGCAGTAGTCAAAGACAATGTCATCGACGCAGCATTGGTGGATTTCAGGATGAGGGAAGAGGATGGCATCCATGTGGCCCAGCGGCTCAAGGAAACGGATAACCGGATAAAAATTATCATGTTAACCGGGTTTCCTTCTTACGAAATAGCGGTTGAAGCCATGAGGATAGGAATCTTTGACTATTTATCCAAAGGTTCCTCCAATGAGAAAATCCTTGACGTCATCCACAGTGCGGTCGAGGAGAGGGAACGGGAAGTGAACTTAACCCATCAAGAGGCTCACAACACCAATCCAATCCGGTTGATCTTGTTTTGCAATCATTCTCTTCTCAAAGAAAGGTTGGAAAATCTCTCAAAGAGTAATCCGATATTTCAACTGGTAAACACCTTTCCTTTATTAAGTTCGGTGGGAGTTAAGTCCATTCCCCGGCAAGTGGACATCGCCCTGGTATGCGCCAGCTGCAACTTGAAAAATCTAAAAGATGCCCATCAACTGATTCCCCAACTCTATCGATCGTTCCCGGACGTCAAACCCATCATTATTAATGAAAATTTTTCCGATGAGGAAAAAGTTGAGTTATTAAGACTGGGGATACGGGGATTTTCTTCGCGGGAGTTAAGTTCCGAGGAATTGGAAAAGACGCTGCTTCGGGTCAATAAAGGTGAAATCTGGGTAAGTCGGAGTGTCATCAACCTGTCACTCCAGCGGATGGCGAGTTTTAGGACCCCTGATGTTTTTAATAATAGAGAGCGTTTTGGGCTAACGGAGCGAGAAATAGAAATTCTCAGGACAATGGCCCTGGGGCTGAGAAACAAAGAAATCGCAGACCGGTTGTTTATCAGTGAGAAAACAGTAAAAACGCATATTAACCGGGTGTTTAAAAAACTCGGGGTTACCACCCGCGCAAAAGCAATACTAACGGCTGTTGAGAACCAGATTCTTTATCCCATGAGCCACTAAATCAAAGGGTCAATGAGCCAGGAGGTGGG
>CP070627.1:6613176-6619129 GCA_020355945.1 Candidatus Aminicenantota bacterium
GATTTTAAGTTTCAAAACAGTGCGTTTTATATCAGGGGCAAGACATACTTGCTGAAAACCGATGCTGCTCTTTTATTGATGGGGTTCCGGGAAAACCTGTTAATCGGGTTGGATATCACCCGGGCCATTGGTGGTGCCGGCGCCTGGTTTGAAGCGGCTTATGTGGACCCGGATTTTTTTAATAAAGATAAAGAACAGCTTAGCGATGAAAAGTCATATTTCCGGGCTTCAGTTGGAATAGATTATACTTTCAGCGGTAAACTTTACGGATTTTTCGAGTATCATTACAATTCCGCGGGGAAGAAGAAACCAGGGGATTACACTGATGTTTTTTACAGCACTGCGTTTACTGAAGGGGCCACTTACCTGATGGGGCAGCACTATTTGAACCTGGGGATGACCTACCAGGTGAGTGCGCTGATTCCTTTTACCGGCCTGGTGTTTATTAACCTCAACGATGGTTCTGTTACTTTATCTCCGATGCTGGAATACAATATTGCTGAGAACATATATTTGGCTGGTGGTGCTTATTTAGGAATTGGTAAAAGACCTGAGATTGTAGATCTTAACAGTGGCACGTTCCGTTTTCATTCCGAATTTGGTGCTTACCCGGCCATGTTTTATACATCATTCCGGGTTTATTTTTGATGATATCCACAAAACACACGAAGATACACGAAAAAGGGGTTTAAAATTTCTCGATTTCTTCTTTTGGAAGTCCGGTATATTTTGAGATTTTTTCTATTGGTTCACCTTCTTTTTTCATGGCTGCTGCAATTTCTTTTGCTTTCTTCACTTCTCCATCTTCGAAAGAACTATCCATAGCTCCTTTCAGGTCCCGGTAATGTTTTAAGCTTTCCTCGTAGTCCAGTAATTGTTTCTGGTCAAAATTAGCAATCTCAGCAATCTCAAATGCTTTGAGGAATACCTCTTCTCTCAATATCCCGGGGATATTTTCAAAATCTTCCAGGTGTTTTAAAAAGTACAGCCACTTGTCAAAATGATTTTCTAATTCCTCTTCTTGTTTTGTAAACCTGGGCATTTCAATAAATATATAAGTGAGCTTATCATAGAAGGTTTGACAATATTGGTCTTTCAATTGGACATGACTGACATGATTTTTTTGTTCTCTATCATCATCAAAAGTAAAGTCCAATATGGCGACACAATAAATCGGGTTTAATTTAAAATTCCAATCTCCTTTTTCCGCCTGTTCTTTTATGGGAAAAGTGGTGTAAAAAATGGATCTGTCTTTAAAGAACTTAAGTTTCGCCTTTTGCATCTCCACGATAAACCGCTCTCCTTTATCGTTTTCGCAGTGAATATCGAATATGGCCCGTCTATCGGAGCTTATTTCACCTAACTGCTCTGGGGATTTGAAGGTGAGGTTAACGATCTTATGTTTGGCTGGCAGCAATTGGTTTAAGAAATCAACCAGCAAATCTTTATTGGCTTCTTCTCCAAAAAGCTTCTTAAAACCAAAATCCGTATATGGATTAATGTATTTGGCTTTCACCAAAACCTCCTGGTTTAAAAAATCCAAAAGAATCAATATTTAACATTGCATTTATAATATAGCATTAAAAGGTGAAAACTTCAATTATTTTATGATTTTAACCGCCATGAAAATACCTTTTTGCCTCCGGCGGCCAGGGGATAAAAGATAAAATACCTGACACCATATTCCATATTTAAATCAGTAAATCAGTGGACAGGCAAATTTCTCATTGTAAAGGTAAAGGCAAAGAAAACATTGACATTTAACCAGTTATTTTTTATAATAAATAAAAAAAAACCTAGGTAAAATTATGATTAAAGAAATATTTGAACTACAAAATCCCTGGAGAACCACAGTTGATTATCAATTCAATTTAAAAGACCGGGAAATATTGAAGGCAATTTTAGACAACCTGGATAATAGAAAAATCCTCGGTCTAATCGGCAGTCGACAAGTAGGAAAAAGTTCCCTGTTATATTTGCTTATCCGGCATTTGCTTAAAAATAATGTGAGGGTGAATAACATATTTTATTTCAACCTGGATGATCGAAAGCTGCACGAACTATTCGATAATATGCCTGAATTTTTATATTTTCTAAGCGGCAGTTCCCGTGAGAAAAAATATGTAATACTTGATGAAATCCAGAGACTTCCCAACCCGGGTTTATTTTTAAAAGAATTATATGATCTTCGTCTAAACTTTAAAATCATTTATTCCGGGTCATCCCAATTGGAAATAAAATCCAGGTTGAAAGAGTTCCTGGTAGGCAGGGCCAGGCAGTTGGAAATTCACCGGTTGTCGTTTAATGAATATTTACTCTATAAATCACCGATAATAAAGCGTCAAGCATTGGAAGAGGCGTTAATATATGGCGCATACCCGGAAGTTGTTCTTGAAAATCGTTTTCTTGAAAAAAAGCTATGTATAAAAGACATATATCAAAGTTATGTTGAAAAGGACCTGGTGGATTTTCTAAAGGTTGACAATCCCCAGGTATTCAATCATTTATTGGTATTGCTGGCTAACCAGGGTGGTTGTCTTTTAAGCTTAGACAGTTTGGCAAAATCGCTGCGAATTTCGAGAAAAAAAGTTGACGAGTACCTTGATATCCTGGAGAAAACCTTTATTATCAAGAAGATTTATCCTTTTTATAAGAATTATAAAAAAGAAATCACCAAAACCCCGAAAATTTATTTTATGGACCTGGGCTTAAGAAATTTCATCATAAATAATTTTAATGATCTGTCACTGAGGCCTGATAAAGGAGAATTATTTGAGAATTTCGTTTTACTGGAAATGCTCAAAAGCGATCATTATTCGTTAAATAAAGTAAATTTTTGGAGGACCACCAACAAAACAGAGATTGACTTTATCGTTACAAAAGAAAGTGGTACTGAAGCAATAGAAGTGAAATGGAATAAGATGAAGCCTCCCAAAAGCTTTCAAACAATAAAAAAGTATTACCCGGAGATGGTCACTAAAGTGATTTCAAGAGATTATTTTTTGGCGGCCCACGAGACACAAGAAAATCCATGGAAATAAAAAACTCTTTTGATCCGGGTTGAAATTTTTTTGGTAATGCATTTTAAAAGGCTCCCGGTTATATGGGCCAATTCCTCGATTTCTTCTTTTTTCAACCGTTTAGAGAAGAAGCATAGAAGAACAGAGAAGAAGGGGACATTTTCCTCAATGTCTGCGCAAAAAGAGATATGTTTCCGCAAATAGAGGACTGGCCCGGAAATCAGGGGAACGATTGCGCAAGCTGGGAAACCGCTGCGCGCACCGGGGAATGGCTGCGAAAACGCGGATTTTTTTCTGTCTCCTATCCTACCTTTTTGCCTCCGGCGGACAGGGGATAAAATACCTGACACCATATTTCATTCCCCACTGATGTTTTGTCGATTTCCACAGGTGTTTTGCCGTTCCTCACTGGTGTTTTGTCGAAGATTATAGGGATAGGTATTTTATTTTGTCAGCATATCAGCATATCAGTTTTCTCAGCGATAAAATATTTCTATTAAGACCGGTTGGATAGACATTTCGATCTTTTTTCAGGATGATATCTCCACCAAATTGGGCATAAATTTCTTTTAAAAATTGCTTAGAACCAATTACCAAACCATCTGAAAAATAGCGAATCCGGCCGATCATTATCTTACTTTCAGGTACTTTAAAATCACGCAGCAATTCACTGCGATACGTTTCATCATCGATGGCACTTCTTACTTCATCAAATTCTTTACCCTCCTCTATCTCTGCAAGTGACAACCGCTTAATATTACCACACTTATAGACAAAGTAACGATACTCTTGAATTAACTCCTTTTTAGACAACTGCCTCAAATCAGATTCAGAAAAAACGCCATCAAAACTGAGAAAATTTCCCTTATTATTGGTATAAATCCGGTAGCCCATACTACACCACCGGTAATCTTCCGGTCTTTGTACTATCCCGGCACGAACCGGGTTTAAATCAATATAGGCCAGGCAATTCAATAAACTCTCCCCTTCTTCCAATAATACACTTTTAAAGCGATCACCCCACAAGTAGCCGGTACGGTTATTCATTTTATTATACCACCTGGAAAAGGTTTGCTTAATGGCACGAACATATTCGGAGATATCTTCCATCTGGGCTTTTATTCGCTCCAGTTTATTTTTATTAAACGATATCTCTTCTTCTTTTTCATCTTCATCCGTCTTTCTTTTGGTTTTATTTTTATCAATCATATATCTATTGATCCTCTTCATGACTTCATCATCACTGTAATAACTTTGTGGTTCCGATTTGATGAGCAGGTGGAAATGATTATCCAGAATACAAAGGCCGATGGGTTTTACGAAATAAAATCCCGAATAGTGTTTAATAATATTAAATAGTTTCTCCTTTTCCACATCACCAAAATAAAATTCCTGTCCAACCGTCCTTGATATGATATGATAAAATCCTTCTTCTCCTTTTAATTTTAATCTCTTCGGTCTTGCCATAATTACACCTCCTTATTTTTTTCCTGTTTTCTGTGTCCCTACCGGTGTTTACAGTTCCCTGGTTATTTTAAAAACATATTATAGCATAAAGTTGTATCAAATAAAATACCTGTCCCTATACTTTACTATACTTTACTGCCAAAGAAAGCGGAGTGATCAATTGCCATCAAGGGGCCAGGGTAAGTGTTGCCTTTGAAGTAGAGTAATATGGAGAGTGTCACCTGCACGCACCGAGGACGAATCAGCAATTCTAATTTTAGCAAGGTTGATGTTGAGGTTAAGGTTGAGGAGAAAAAAAACTGCTTGAAATTACCTGTTTTTTCAGAAAAATACTTAAAATTTCAGAAGTTCTCCTTAACCTCAGCCTTAACCTTAACCTGGAAATTCTCAAAATTAGAATTGCTGAGGACGAATGGTGGGGTTTGCAATTTTATCCTATCTATGGTATATAAAACATATGGACTACGCATTAAAAGAAAGAATCGGTAGACCCGAATTGTTCACCGGCAGAAAAGAAGAACTGACTTATTTCCTTAAATGGATTAACGATATCAAGGAAGAAAAATCCCAGAGCACAGCCATCCTGGCCCGGCGCAAAATGGGCAAAACCGCCCTGCTGGAAAGGTTATTCAATATCACTTTTTACAAAAATGATGATTTGATCCCGTTTTATTATGAAATAAAGGAAAATGATATATGGATAGTGGATTTTTGCCAGGATTTTTTCCTTACCTTTATTTACCAGTACATCGCGTTCAAAACCCGGAAAATCAACTACTTGGTCCGCGACAAAAAGAACAGTCTTGAAGAGGCCAAAAAAGACGCTGTAAATGAAGGACTGGACTATTTGACCGGGGTAATCGAAAATGTGGCCTACTCTAGCCGCAGCCGCCACGTGGATATGCTGTGGAACACGGTTCGCGAGGCTCCGAAAAACATTGCTTTCAGTGAAAAAGAATTCATCGTTCAAATGATCGATGAGTTCCAGTTTCTCAATGCCAGGATCTATTGGGATAAAAACAAAAGCAAGGATAACCTGGCGAAAAATCTGGCCGGGGGGTATTTAAGTACAGCCGAAAGCAAAATCGCACCGCTGCTGGTTTCCGGCAGTTGGGTGGGGTGGCTGATGAATGAACTGAATATGATGCTGCCGGCACGGTTCAAGTACGAATATCTTGAAAATATGCCGGAAAATGAAGCAATTGAAATGGTTTATAAATATTCCCGTTACTTTGATGTCCCGGTCACGGAAGAGACGGCTTACTTGATGGTCAAACTTGCCGAAGGCAGTCCCTTTTATATCAGTTCCATTATTCGTTCTTCTTACCGGGATAAGGACCTGACTACAGTTAACGGGCTTACGGATACCCTGGAATTTGAAACCCTGGATGACCGGGGCGCTATCAAATCCACCTGGATGGAATATGTTGCCGGTGCGTTTCCTCAAATCAATGATGTCAATGCCA
>CP070627.1:6619229-6642095 GCA_020355945.1 Candidatus Aminicenantota bacterium
TCATCTTTGGCATTTCGTTACGATTCCTGGTGAGAAATGCGGGTTAAGGTTTTATAATTTTTTAACACCTTACCGGTTCGTGTGCTTTTTCTCTCCTCTATTTTCTTGCTCTTTTTCGGTTTCTTCTTCTTTACTGTTGGCCTCTTTCCATTGGAGAATAAAATCATCGATTAATTCCTTGACTACTTTTTCAATGGATTGATTCAATTCTTTTGGCCCTGCGGCCAGCATTTTTTTTTGCCACCAGGTAATCACTGTTGTCCGGATATTCTGGGTGCCGGACCAGGTGGACATCCATTTGGATACGGTTAAAGAAACCAATGTGAAATACAATTTTTTGGAAGCTTCCATTACTTCCACATTGACACTCACTGTGGGAAGGATAGTAGACCCGCCTTTATCATTACTGGTTCTTATACCTACAACCTGTATCCCTGCTTTTTTGAGCTGAGCCTCCATTCGGTCATATACAGCCCGGATATTGTCTTTAGTAATTGGTATGCCAGCTTTGCTTAATTTTGTTTCTACCTCTTCCAGGTTGAATTCCTCGGTTTCCTGATCTTTTGGGCTTTTATAGCCTTTGTAGAAAGGAACCCCATTAAACTCACACTGGATCCTGGCAAATTTCATACCTTCCAGATTTTTATTATCCGGTTCCAGGGCCCCCACCCGCAGGTAAAATATAACAACAACCCCCAAAATGGCAATGATTAAATTCCTCATGGTTACCTCTGTAAATTATTTACGCCATGCGCTTTGCGCTGTGCGCCATGCTATATGATACCTTATTTGAGTATAAAAGTAAATCCAATACCTGCACTTGAAATCTTTTCGCCTTTGTTATATCATTTAACCGGATTTTGTTGTATAATAGACAGTCGAGGTAAAAATGAGCGTAGATCTACGAGAAGTTGAAACAAGAAGAGAGTTAAAAAAGTTTGTTAAAGTCCCCTTTGATATTTATAAAGGCGATCCCTATTGGGTTCCCCAGTTAATTATGGATGAAATGGAAATTTTTAACCCTAAAAAGAACCCGGCTTATGAAAACGCGGATACACGGCTGTTTTTAGCTTATAAAGATGGCAAAGCCGTGGGCCGAATTGCCGGGATTCTCAGCCATGTAGCCAATAAAAAATACAACACCAAAAATTTGAGATTCGGATGGTTTGATACCATTAATGACTATGAAGTAGCCGCCGCTCTTCTCGAAGCAGTTGAAAAATGGGGAAAAGAACTGGGGCTGGAAACCATGACCGGACCCCATGGGTTTACTGACTTAGACCCCGAAGGCATGCTGGTTGAAGGATTTGACCAACTGCCCACTATTTCGGTTTACTATAACTATCCCTATTACCCGGAATTCATGGAAAAATACGGATATGAAAAAGAGATCGATTATGTGGAATTTCGCTCTATTGCTCCCCAGGAAACCGGAATACCACCAAAACTAGTGCGACTGGGCGAACGAATCAAACAACGCAGCGGCATAAGAGCGCACAAGTTTAAAAATAAACGTGAATTGAAAAAACGGGCCGTTGATCTCTTTTACTTACTGGATGAAGCGTTTGAAGAAATATACGGCTCGGTTCCCCTTTCAGAGAACCAGATTAAATATTACATCCAAAAGTATTTCTCTTTCGTGGATAAAGACTTGATCCAGTTGGCAATGGATGAAAACGGAAAGGCCATCGGTTTCATGATAGCCATGCCCAACCTGTCAAAAGGCTTTCAAAAAGCCAAAGGCCGACTCTTTCCTTTTGGTTGGTTTCATATTCTTAAAGCTTTAAAAAATTATGAAGTTCTTGATTTCTACCTGGCTGGCATTAAAAAAAGTTACCGCGGCCAGGGCGTTGATCTACTAATGGTCCTGGAAGTGGTCCAGGCCGCACTGGAAAAAGGAGTCAAATACGCCGAATCCAACCCGGAATTGGAAACCAATAAAAAAATCCAGGCCCAATGGAAATACTTTAACCCCACCCAACATAAACGAAGACGGATTTACAGGAAGAAGATCGAGTAAGGAGTAAGTATGAAAAATACCCCATAAGGAAAGGAAGAACAAAGCAGGTCTCTTTTAGGCAATGAAGCATTTATCCCTGTCCTTGAAGGAAAAAATCGGCCAGTTGTTTATGATTGGTTTTAAAGGTACGTCTTTACCCGATTACCTCATAAAATTTATCCGCACCAATCATATCGGGTTTGTGATTCTCTTCTCCAGGAATATCGAGTCAATTGCCCAGGTAATCGAATTGAATGATACGATTCATTCCCTGGGTAAGGTTCCGCCGTTGATATATACGGACCAGGAGGGAGGAACCATTGTACGATTTAATGAAATGGCAGCCACAGTGGTTTCCGCCATGGGAATTGCTGCCACCGGTAACCCGGAATATGCCGAAACCGCGGGACGACTCATTGGCGAAGACATGCACATATGCGGTATTGATGGTGTATTGGCGCCAGTACTGGATGTCAACCTGGAAGAAAATAACCCGGTTATCGGGATTCGCTCGTTTTCAGACCAGCCAGGGGTAGTAGTAGAATACGCGGAAAAATTTTGCCAGGGTTTGAGCGGCAAAAAAATCCTGGCCTGCGGCAAACACTATCCGGGACACGGTGCAGCCAGGGCAGACTCACACCTGGAAATCCCTGTAATTCCCATCTCTCAACAAGACTTTACTGACTATTGCTTTCAACCTTTTGAAACAATGGCAAAACAAGATATCGATTCCATGATGACCGCCCACATCTTATTCCCTGGAATATCACAAGATATTGCCACCTTCTCTACTTATTTGATCCGGGAACTCTTAAGAGAAAAAGCAGGGTACAAGGGTGTGGTATTTACCGACTGCCTGGAGATGAAAGCAGTGATAGAACACTTCTCACCGGAAGATATCGTGTTAAAAGCCATCAATGCCGGAATTGATGTCATGGTTTCCAGTCATACGTTTGATTTCCAGGAAGAACTCCTGGATATCCTGTTGTTTTACACAAAAAAAGGCACCATTGAAGAAAAACGCATCGATGAATCACTAACACGAATTTTAGCACTGAAAAATAAACGTTTCCCGGGTTTAACCGCTGCCACCAGGCCGGAACAACCGAAAACCACGGGAATTCAAATAAGAAAAAATATTGCCGCTGAGCGAGAAATTGCCGATCACGCCGTTACCCTGTTAAGAAACCATCTCGGTATCTTACCCATGGAAAAAGATAAAAAGACCCTGGTTTTAGAATGGACCAGGAGCATTAAAGGGCCGTCCGTGGCTGAAAATGAAGAGCAGTCAATGATCGAACGTATTTCCGCCCAATACCTGGAAAATAGGGAACACCTGCTGTTGAAACCCGATGAGCCCCTGCCAGGGGAAATGGAATCCCAATTAAAAAACTATGTCTATATTATCGTCTTCATCTATTCCAGGACAGGCAAGATCGACTATTACCAAACAGGGGCAGTGAAAAAGCTCCTATATCACCGAAAAGACGCCATCATTGTCTCTCTAGAAAATCCTTATGAAATCAAGAAATTTTCTTCTGTAGACACCTACCTGGTGACTTATGGGTTTCGCATGGTCCAGGTTGAGGCGTTATTTAAGGTGCTGACCGGGCAAATTGTTCCTTCCGGTAAATTACCGGTAAAGATTGCCGACTTATTTGACCGCGGACATGGATTAAATGCCTTCGGCGACCAGGAACCTTTTTACTAACAAACAGGTATTGAAGTGTGGGAAATAGATAAATCCCAATAATCAATCTCCATGAAAGTGAAATTAATTATATTGTAAGTGAAATTGAATATAATGACAGTTCCATTAACTATATTGAGAATAGCAAGAATAATAATGTAGATAAATTTGATTATAATGATATATTAGTCACTAAATAGAAAATTTTCTTCACTTATAATGATATTATAAATAACTATATAGTAAAATATATTAATATGGATGTAAATCTACAATATTATTAACTTTTGTAATATCAAAATTGATTCAAGCTACAATAATTTTTATTTTTGTTTTTATATAATTAATTAGATATACAAAATTATTTATTTGAATTTCATTTTGATTATTAACCTTTACAATTCATCAATTTGTTGTTATAATATGATTTGTTAAAATTTCAATATGATTAATTGGAATTACAATGAAGCTGCTTGAAGAAAAATAAGGAGAAAACCATGGCGAAAAAAAGTTTTTCCATTGGTTCCCGCCTGGGGCGGGCCGAGCTGGTGATTGGCAACGCGATGACCAGTGATGATATTAAAAAAGCAGTAGCCCGTTACAATTACAACGAAGCTCGATTCCAGGAAGGTTTGCAGTTGTGTGAGCGGGCCAGGAAACTTAGCAACCAGCAGAGTAAGGCGCACGGCGAAAAAATCGAGGCAACCGATGTTCTGCAAAAAAAAATGAAAACCCTCAAAAAAAAGTACCAGGAACACCTGGAATTGGCGCGGATGGCCTTAAGTAATGACTCTGCCGCAGTCCAGATGCTGGCATTGAGCGGCCAACGCAAACGGAGAATCGATAGTTGGCTGGAAGACGTCCGCCAGTTTTACACCAATGCCCTCAATGAACCAAAAGTAATCACCGGTTTATCACGATATGCCGTGACCAAAAAGGACCTGGAACAAGGACGAAAACTCATGGAAGAAGTGGAAAAAGCCGCTGCTGACCAGGAAAAGAAAAAAGGCCTGGCTAAACAAGCCACAAAAGAACGAAACACGGCATTAAAAGAATTGGAACAATGGGTCTCCCGTTTAATTAAAATATGCCGCATGGCATTAGGCAAAGACTCTCAAAAGCTGGAAAAATTAGGAATTGTGGTCCCCTCCCGGAAATAAACAAAAACCCGTGACGATATATACTTGCTGGAACATCTCAATCACAATGCCTATGGCAATCCCCGGGATTATTGCCGCGTTAAAGTTAAAAAAGTACTCTCTCTACTTGATTTTCTTCTTCCATTTTTCCAGTTTCTTTTTATACTGTTCTATTAAATAATCCCTCTCTTCCTCCAACTTTAAGGCTTTTTCTTCAATTTTAATGGCTTCTTGAAAATTACCCAGTTCCGCATGTACCGTGGCCAGGGTATCCAGGGTGTGCGGGGTATCATCCAGTTTTACTGCTTTTTCCGCGATTTCCAGGGTTTTCTCTTCTACAATTTTTGCATCCAACATTGTCCAGGCAATAGAATTATAAAAAGAGGCCTTCTTTTTCTCATCCAGGGATTCCACCAGGGACTGATTTTCATAGAGATCGTAGAGATATTTCCTGGCTTTTTCAGTTTTACCCATCCTGGCGTAGATGGCGGCCAGGTCCAGGGCCAACCGCCTGAATTCTTTCCCTTCGGCTGTTTTGATTTTTTCTTCCAACTCCTTTACCACTTCATCCGCAAAAACCAGGTATTTTTTGGCATATAGCAGCTTAACCCTGGTAAATTCAGCGCTCTGTTCTGCTTCTATTTTGACATATAAATCAAATATCAAGGCGGCATATTTTTCCGCTTTCTTAGTTAACCCCTTTTCCCCATAATATTCAATAAATACATTATAAAATTGCCACAACCAATATGAATATTCTTCCTCTTTCTTTTTTACCTCCGCTTCATCCACGCCTGCCTCTGTATCCTTTTTCACCAAATTTTGCAATTTTGCCAGCCATTCTTCTGCTTGTTTTTCCCGGTTGGCCCTCAGCAGGGAAGAAAACACCATAGGAAACAAATAAATATCTTCCTTGACATCTATTTTATTACCGCGAGTTTTCAAAAAATCATCAAAATAAGAGAGGGCTTTTTGAAAGTCTCCCAGGCCATTGAGCCAACGAAGAAGAACATAAAATAACCGGTCTCCTTTTAACCGGTATTTGAATTTATCCGGATAATAAGCGTTAATAATGGTCATAAACTCCTGGTTATTTTTACTGGCATAATTTTTCCTGTCTTCTTCCCGTTTTCTCATCATCTGCCAGCCAAGCGCAGATGCTAAATTTTCATAGGCTTCTTGAGACAACGGGTCATTAAAATCCGGGTTCAATTGAATGGCACGTCTCAATAATTTGATCCGTTCATCAATGTTACGCGAGGTGACCCTATCTACCAACTTTAAAACCAATTCCCTGTGGTTGGGATCCTTTTTTAATTTTAAAGACAGCTCATAATAGCTGTTACCGGCTTTTACATCGTCTATCCATTCCAGGAATCCTTCCAGCGTTCGTTCTGGAGGTTTACTATCCAATTCAATGCCATCTTTTGAGAAAATTTTAAACGTGGGAAACGCAATGATCTTATTCTTCTTAAGATATTCTTTTGATTTGGGGTCTGTTTCTTCGATATAGAGCAGCACCACCCGGTCGGCCACTTTTTGGAAATCATCAGTGGCAAAAACCTTTTTCTTTACAGCCTTGCAGGGGCCGCACCAGGTGGCTGAAAAAACCGCTAGAATTTGTTTGTTTTCTTTTTTTGCGATGTTGACAATCTCGTCAAAGGTATTTTGTTCGGTGTACCAGGAAATGTTCCCAATCTTTTCGGTTTTTTCCCGTGCCCCCAGGATCCCTGGAAATGTAAAAATAAACATCATTAATACACATCCTGAAATGATAATTGGCTTTCTACTCATTATCTCCTCCTTTTCAAAAAAATAGATTCAGGGTAATTTATAACACATACAAAACAAAAAAACAAATAAAAAAGTTCGCTATTGTCTTTCGTAGAGGCACGGTTTCCGTGCCCTTTATCTTAATTTCCGCAATATTCGAAAATTAGGCGGGAAACAAATTACATGACCCCTTACATTTTAATTTATTTTTTCCCTGTTGAAATAATTTGATTTTTATACTATAATTTACCTTGAACAGACAATACTAAATATAGTACTACAGCAATATGGGTAAGCAAGACAAATTGATTGAAAAACTGTTAAAAAAACCACCCGGAATGAGGTTTGATGAAGTTAAAAAAATATTGGCAAATGCAGGATTTAAGAATGTTAGAACCAGGGGAAGCCACTTTATTTTTAAAAATAGTGATACCAGGAAAAAAGTTAGCATTCCCACCCACAATAACAGGGTGAAAAAATGTTACCTGGAAGATATTATAGAAATATTAAACCTGGAGGTTTAAAGTGAAGGAAAAAAATATCGATTATTATATGAATCTTCCATACAATATAATTATCCGCAAAGACCCTTACGGTGGTTATTTCGCTAAAGTCGAGGAACTGGAAGGCTGCATGACCCAGGGTGAAACCTATGAAGAGACCTACAAAAATATCCAGGAAGCCATGGAATTGTGGTTGGAGGTGGCTTTAGAAGATGGTGACGAAATTCCTGAACCTGTTTCGGATGAGAAGTTCAGTGGGAAGTTTGTGCTAAGATTGCCCAAATCACTTCACAGGAAGCTGGCCCGGAATGCCAAAAAAGAGAATGTAAGTCTTAATCAATACGCTGTTTTACTGTTATCGGAAAGAAATATCCAGCGCCACCCGTAATTGGCTTAACCACACCGGTGCACAATGCTGAGATGTTTTTACCGGAAGATGCATTAAAGGAAACAGGAAAGGTGCCAGGCAAGAATGGCCCTCTCGCCCTTCGCCCGGAGACGGATGAAAATTATGCTCTCAACAGTAAGACATTATTGCCTGGAATTTTTTTTCTTTTTTCTCCTTCTCATTAGAACAGTTCCGAATGAGAGCCTGTTCTAGCCAGTTCAAGTTCTTTTTTATCTTCATTTACCCGGTATATCAGCAGCCAGTCCGGCTCGATATGACATTCAAGAAATCCTTTCCAATTACTTTTTAGGGGATGGTTTTTGTATTTTTCCTCCAGTTTTTCTTCATTGATCAGTTTTGTGATAACCTCTTTTATTTTGGACATATCCTTTGAACCGGATTTAGCCAAATTTTTTACATCTTTTTTGAATTGAGTCGCTCTTACAGGTTTTAGCATCAAATTGCCAGATCTTCAAAAAGCTCTTCAGCCGTGTCAAATTTTTTAACATTTCTTCCTTTTTCGAGATCCTCCATTGCTTTGAGGGTTGTTTTATTGGGAATCTTTACCTCGAAAGGAATCCCCCGGTGGTTAAGAATTTGGTGGTAATATATATTAATTGCGGTTGAATGATTAAGGCCCAACTTGTCCAATATTTTACCTACTTTTTCTTTTAATCCTTTATCTGTCCTTATTGATAAAGTTGCTGTTTGACCCATTTTAACCTCCATTTTCCATTTTGAATCATTCCTATTAATAATGTAATACAATTGCAAGACAATGTCAACTTTTTATCCGTTTTTTTCTTAAAAAAAAGGTGCCAGCCAAAATTTGATGAATCAAACCCCTACTACCTACTACCTACTACCTACTACCTACTACTTACTGCTTACTACCTTCGACTCCTGCCATAACGCTTCCATCTCCTCCATGCTGACTTGATTGATGTCTTTTCCCTGCTTTCTCAACTGGTCCTCGATATACCGAAACCGGGTGACAAATTTCTTATTGGTGTTTTTTAAGGCAAATTCCGGGTTGACATGAGCCAACCGCGCCACATTGGCAATAGAAAACAACAGGTCGCCAATCTCTTCCGCTGCCTTTTCCCGGTGACCCGCCCGAATCTCTTTTTTTAATTCCTCTACCTCCTCTTCCACCTTTTCTAACGCCCCTAAGGGGTCATCCCAATCAAAACCCACCCCGGAGGCTTGCTCACCCACCCGCTTTGCATGGGATAAGGCTGGCATGGCAGCCGGGTAATCCGATATGATACTTTTTCTCTTTTTCTCTTTTTTCTTTATTTTTTCCCAATTCTGCTTCACCTCTTCGGCAGATTCAACCGTGAGATCACCGAAAATGTGGGGATGCCGGCGAATTAATTTTTGATTGATGGTGTTGATCACGTCTCTGATGGTAAAATGATTTTTCTCCCGGTGGATTTGAGACAAAAACACAATTTGTAGTAAGAGATCACCCAGCTCCTCTTTTTGCTTTTCGATGGAATCCTTTTCAATGGCCTCCACCAGTTCATGGGCTTCTTCCAGGATATATTCCCTTAAAGAATGCCCGGTTTGCTTCCGGTCCCAGGGGCATCCGTTAATGGGATTTCGCAACTGCTTCATAATTTTTACCAGTTTATTGAATTCTTTCATCTTTCATCTTGTTTTTTGTTTCCAATAATGTTATAAATAAGTAATATAATAATACTTTTTTGACTGGAGTGCAAGTTAGAGGTTAGAAATAGCGATACAAAATGGATAAAGACATAAAAGCCATCATCATCCTGTTAGCCACGCAAGCCATGATCAACATGGGAGAAATCCAGGATCCCATCACCCACGAAGCGAAAGACGATCTCGATGGCGCAGCAGTATTTATCGAACTGCTGGATATACTGGAATCCAAAACCCAGGGAAACCTGACCACTGAGGAAGAAGCCTTTTTAATAGAAGTGAGAGAAAACCTGGACCAGGTTTATAATAAAAAAATAAGTGCAGGATAATACGATGAAAAGAAAAATTTTATTGGCTATTTTATTTTTCCTTTGTACGATTTTCCTTCTCCCCAAAGAAAACCCCTGGGGAAATTTAAAGAAAATCTATTTTTACGAATCAATTAAAAAGGACCAACAGGTGCTGACACACCTGGATTTAATCGATTTCGAGGGTTTAAAACGAACAGACCAAAAAGAAATTGCTTCACAGTTGACCCGGTTTGGCGACTACTATTTTGAGAAAGGAAAACACGATCATGCGGAAGCCTTCTACCGAAAAGTATTAACGGTGTCCGACAAAGACGATTACTGGTATATCTATAATAAGCTGGAAAGCATCAAACGGGCCAAAGGTGGTTCCATTATCGGTTTCAAAAACCTGTTCAGCCAGTTGTTCCTGGCCCTGAGAAGTTTTAATCCCTCGTTCCTACTGCTCAATCACTTTTTCAGCCTGCTGTTTTTCTCAGGTCTGTTTACTTTCCTCTTATTTTCGCTGCTTTTGTTTATAAAATACTTCAAGCTGGCAGGCAATGATCTGCTCATCGGTCGAAATGGAGCGGTTTCTATAAAAAAAATAGTGACTATACTCCTGGTTTTGTTGTGGCCGGTGGTGGTCCTGTCCGGTTGGATGATCTATCCCTTTTTATTGACAGGATTTTTGTGGCTCTACCTGAATGAAAACGAAAAGAAGGCGGTTAAATATATGTTGATTGCCGTGGCCGTTCTAACAGTATTGTACAGTATAAACCTGATGCTGGAAAAGAACCTGCAAACAGACAGCTTCAAACGGATACAAATCGTATATGAAGGACGGTTATTTGATGAAGATGTTTATGAAAACTTTGATGATGAACTAAAAATTGTCCAGGCATTTTCTTATTATGAAAACGGGAAATACGATAGAGCTCACGATATATTAAATTCCACCAGCGACGATTTTAAAAGTACTCAAAAATTCATTTTACAAGGAAATATTTATTTCAGAAATGGGGAGATTTCTCAAAGTGTCAAATATTACAGCGATGCGTTACTCCTGGATGATAACAATAAAGTTGCCTTAAATAATTTTACCTTAGCCCTTTTAAAAGACAATAGGCCCGAGGTATTTAAATCCTATGCCGAAAGATATCCTGAAATCAAAACCCTTCGCAGCCAGGCAGCGGATATCAAGGATATAAAGTTAACCCAGGGAGGGCTGTGGAAACGATTATTCAGCTCGGCCCGGGAAAAATTCAAACCAATGCTGTTTCTTAAAAGAGTACTGGGAGAACTCCTGGCATTCCCGGTGGTTTATTATTTACTCATCTTTATCATTTATGCCGTGGGGCTGAGAAAGCTGGTCACTACCCTCGGGGAAAGTACCTTCTGCTCCAAATGTCACAAAATAATAAAAGAATCCTCTATCCACAGGTCCTATAGATTGTGTGACGAATGTTACCAATTATTTTCCATTAAAGACGTCATATTCCTGGAGGCAAAGATTTTAAAAGAAAAGGAATTAAAGAAAAAATTTAAGAAAAAATATATTATCTCCCTCATATTTTCTATTTTAATCCCCGGGTTAAATTTCAATCAAAGGGGAAATAACCGGTTATTTCTCCTGTTTTCAGTGATATTTTATTTTTTGGTGGGATTTGCCGTCGTAGGGATGCTTAATTTCGATCGCCTCTATTCTACTGCATTATTGTTTTTTAATCTTGTGGGAATGGGTGCGATGGGGTTTTATTTATTGGTCAATATTTTTTCTGTCATAGGAGAGGAAAATGGCTTTTAAAGGCACACTAAAAGATTTTAAAGTCCCGGATATTTTGCAGCTCATTTCGCTGCAGAAAAAAACCGGCATATTGACATTTACCAGCAGCGATGGGTTTATCACCTTAATCTTTCAAAAAGGATTTATCGTGGGGGTGGATTCCTTTCCAAAGAAATTGGAAATGCGAGTGGGGAATGTGCTGGTAAAACAGGATTATATCAGTGAAGAAATGCTCCAGCGAGCGCTGGCTATTCAAAAACGAACCAACCAAAAAGTTGGTGAAATTCTACTGGGTATGGGATTGATCGGAAGAGACACCATACAGGAGTCTTTAAAAACCCAGGCTGTTGAGATCGTGCTTTCCCTGTTTAAGTGGAAAAAAGGCGACTATAACTTTAAAGTGATGGAATACCTGGATGAAGGAATGAGAATTATAGAGCCTCTCTCTACGGATAATCTTATTATGGAAGGGGTGCAAATGCTCGATGAGTGGCCGCTGATCAAGCAAGTGGTCCCGGATGACTCCATGATTTTCGAACCCGTCCCCGTGGACTCCAGGAACATTGAAATCGTAGGGGAACATGAAGAATTCCCGGAAAAACCAAAAGGAGATAAAATATTCCTGACCGAAACAGAAGCAAACTTGTTGAAATACATCAACGCACAAAATACGGTTCGTGACCTGGCGGAACTGGGAATTTTTACTCAATATAAAGTCCTGAAAAGCCTCTACAGCCTGGTGAGAAAATCTATCATCAAGGCCAAAGCCAAAGGCGTTTCCGAAGAAGTCGGCAAAGAGATGCTCCTGGAAGAATTAAAAGTAAATGCCAAACGCCAGGTGGACATACTGTTTATCGTGTTGATACTGCTTTTATTGATCCTGGCAGTCAGCACGTTTTTTAAACCGCTGCGCCCCTTTAAAAATGAAAATATTCTATTAAAGCCGTTGTATGAGGAGGCCTTACCCAAAATCACTAAAAAACCGGCAGCCAATGTGATGAAACAATGAATACCAATACGATTAATAAAAATACCGGTACAGGTACAGGTACAGGTACATATAAAATAAGAGGAGGTGCTGTTGCCGTCGGGAATTTTGATGGGTTTCACCTGGGACATCGAAAGATCATTGAAAACTTGAAACAGGTTGCCCGGAAAAAGAACCTGGTATCAATCATTGTTACCTTTACCCCCAATCCCAAAATCTATTTTAAAAAAGAAAAATATTTGATTCATACGGACGCTCAAAAAAAAAAGATATTGGAAAGTCTCGGGGTGGACCAGGTGATTATGTTGAATTTCGGTGAAATCGTGGATATGTCCGATGAACAATTCTTAAAGAACTTCTTAATCGATCGATACAATATGAAACATATTGTAATGGGTGAAAATTTCAGGTTTGGAAAAGGTAGGGAAGGAGACATCGGGTTTTTACAATGTGTGGCAGACCGATGGGATTTCGGGTTGACAGTGGTAAAGTCGGTGAGGCTTGACAACCAGCGAATATCCAGCACCTATATCCGGGAGAAGTTAGCAGAGGCAAAAATTGAAGAGGCCAACCGGATGTTGGGAAGAAGGTATTTTATCCAGGGTATCGTGGTGGAAGGCGATAAAGTGGGGGCTGAATTGGGATTCCCCACTATAAACGTGGAAACTGAAAACACGCTTTTGCCGGAAGGCGTCTTTAAAACAACCGTGCAAGTCGATGAAAAGATCTATGATTCCATCACCTATATCGGTTACCGCCCTACCTTTTCGGGGAAAGAAAAAAATGTGGAATCACATATATTTGACTTTGACAGGAAAATTTATGGGAAACGGGTGAATATTTATTTTGAAAAAAAGCTCCGCGATGATATGAAATTTGACTCGAAAATGAGTCTTATAAAACAGATAAAAAAAGATATAGAAAATTTAAAAGTTGACAAAGGGCCGATTTTTTGATAATGTGATATGAGAACTAATGTTTATTTTTGAAATCCAGGAGTGTTTAAATGACCGAAGCTGAGAAAACGAAATCCGAAGCAGCAAAAGAACCGGGAACCAGTGAAGTGTCAGCAGGACCGCCTAAGCCCCGTACCAAACCGAAGCCCAAAACAACGGCGAAAACCACTAAAAAAACCGAGCCAAAGGCAAAAAAAACAGTAACAGGAAAAGAGGAGAAAGAAAAGAATGATTTATTGGTTAAATTTACCCTCAAGGTTGCAAAGGAAGAAGTCGAAGAAGAGTTTAACAAAGCACTGACCCAATATGCCGCTGAAATTAAATTACCGGGTTTTCGCCGGGGAAAGATCCCGGTGGAAGTGATCAAAACTCGGTATAAAGAAGCCATCCGGGAGGAAGCCATAAGCAAAGTTATCGAAAAAGCAGTACTTGAAAAAATTGAAGCAGATAAAATGAAGATTATTTCCCAGCCCACAGTGAAGAAGATTGATTTTGAAGAGGGAAAGGACGTGGAGGCGGAAATTGAAGTAGAAGTATTTCCAACCGTAGAAATTCCATACCTGGAAACCCTTGAAGTGAAAATCCCTGCCGCGGACCTGCAATCCGAGGATTACGATGAACAGGAACAAATCAACCTGGTCCTTGAAGCCCATAAACGCCAGGCACCGGCAAAACGGGAAATAAAGGACGGCGATTATGTGAGGCTGAAATACCAGTCAAAGATTTTATCAACCAAACGAATGACCCCCAAGAAAGATACCTATTTAGCGGTTAAGGAGAACGAACCCTTTGAAATCCTTGATTTATACAAAGAAATGATTGGCAAACGGATTGGCGACAGCCTGACTGTCAGACGGTCGTACCCGGGGGACTATAACAAGAAACCCTGGGCTGGCAAAGAGATCGAACACTACATTACCATTGAAAATGTATTTGAAATTGTAAAGCCTGAACTGGACAAGGATTTTTTAAAGTCCATCGGGTTTGAGGATGAGGAGAGTTTTAAAAAGAAATTGCAAGAAGAATATGAGCAGATGAATCGCCGGCAAATTGAAGATAAAAAGTTGACACACATCATTGATATGCTGTGTGAAACCATTGTTTTCCCGCTGCCCCGGGGAATGGTGGAACATGAAGTCTCCCGGATGGCAGAGCAGCGGCTGCAGCGTCAACCCCTGGATTTTAAAGATGAAAACCAGGTCAGGGAATACCTGGATTCACTAAAACCCGAAGCAGAGAAATCCCTTCGATTCTCTTTTATTGTCGAAGCCGTCAAAGAGAAGTTCAACCTGGAAGTAAGCAGCGATGACCTGGAAAAGCAGTATAAAAGCATCGCGGAAGAAAACAACGCACCCCTCAAAGAGGTGCGCAAGTTTTATATGAATAAGGAAAATGCCCGGGACTTGAAAGACACGCTGGCCCGGAAGAAAGTCCTGGACCTGATCAAAGGAAAAGTAACCGTAAAAGAGGTTTAAAATAAAAAACAAATAAACAAAAGCAAACAAAAATCAGTATAAAATAATTAGAGGTGAACGATGGCGTTAATACCAGTTGTGGTCGAACAAAGTGGAAATGTTGAAAGAGCCTACGATATATACTCCAGGCTTTTAAAGGATGGTATTATATTCGTAGGGTCTCCCATAGATGATAATGTTGCCAATGTTATCATCGCTCAATTATTGTTTTTGGAAGCCGAGGACCCTGAGAAAGATATTTCCCTTTACATAAATTCTCCCGGGGGGATTATTACTTCCGGGATGGCCATTTACGATACCATGAAATTCATCAAGAATGATATCATAACCATTTGTATCGGTCAGGCGGCATCCATGTCCGCGGTTCTCCTGGCAGCCGGCACCAAAGGGAAACGGTATGCTCTTCCCAATGCAAAAATTTTGCTTCATCAACCCCTGGGAGGTTTTGAGGGGCAAGCCACTGATATCCTTATCCATGCCGAAGAGATCAAAAAAATCAAAGAAAAGCTCATTGATATCCTGGCCTTGCATACCGGCCAACAAAGAAAGAAGGTGTCCGCTGACATCGAAAGAGATTTTATTATGTCCTCCCCGGAAGCATTGACCTACGGGATCGTGGACCATGTGATCACTGAAAGAAAAAAAACCAGAGAAGAAGAGGGTGAACGATGAACAGGAGACATCGAGAAGAACATCAGTGCAGTTTTTGTGGCGTTTCCCAATCCACGGCCTACAAATTGATCTCCGGGCCCAATGTATACATTTGTGATGAATGCGTTACCACTGCTTATAATTTGATTTATCACAATAAAGATTCCAGGAGACCGCCGAAGAACGCGAGGGACAGGTATAGAGAACTGTCACCCGAAGAAATCAAAAAACGACTGGACCAATATGTGATTTCACAGGAGATGGCCAAAAAGAAGCTGGCGGTTGCGGTTTACAATCATTACAAACGCGTCAATGAGATGGAGGACCTGTCCGAGGTAGAGATCAAGAAGAGTAATCTCCTGTTGATCGGGCCCACTGGTACGGGAAAAACATTACTGGCCGAGACCCTGGCAAAGATCCTGGATGTTCCTTTTGCCATTGCAGATGCCACCACCTTAACCGAAGCCGGGTATGTTGGCGAAGATGTGGAAAATATTTTACTGAAGTTGTACCAGGCCTCCGGTGAAAATAAAGAAATGACAGAACGAGGTATTATCTATATTGACGAAATTGACAAAATATCAAGAAAAAGTGAAAATCGTTCCATTACCCGGGATGTATCCGGGGAAGGCGTACAGCAGGCGTTATTGAAAATTGTTGAAGGCTTTGAAGCCAGCGTGCCACCACTGGGAGGCAGGAAACACCCTTACCAGGAATATTTGAAAATCAATACTCATCATATCCTCTTCATTGCCGGCGGTGCCTTTGTAGGGTTGGATAAGATCATCAAACGACGGTTGAAGAATAATGTCATCGGGTTCAATGCCAATAACCGGGCGGTGCAAATGGGAGAAGAAAACATTTTCAGCTATACACAAACCGATGATTTAATCAAATTCGGTTTAATCCCGGAGTTGGTGGGACGATTTCCTGTCATTGGTGTCATGGATGACTTGAACGAGCTGCAGCTGTATGAAATTCTAACCCAACCAAAAAATGCTATCACCAAACAATTCAAAGCATTATTTGAATTGGATGATATCCAACTGGAATTTTCCGAAGAGGCGCTGAGAACCATTGCCCGGCAGGCCATCCACAGGGAAGTGGGAGCCAGGGGGTTAAGAGCTATCTTCGAGGAAATGATGTTGGACCTGATGTATGAAATACCCTCTAAAAGAGGAAAAGTGGACAAAGTGGTGGTGGATTTTAACTACCTGAAAAAGAAAAAATGGATCGCGTAAAACGAGAAAACATCATTCTACCATTGATTCCCTTAAGGGAAGTGGTAACCTTTCCAGCGGCCATTGTACCTATATTGGTGGGCAGGGAACGGTCTATCAATGCATTAAAGTATGGCATGGAATACTATAACAACTTCATCTTTCTTTCCGTCCAGAAAAACCAGATCAGTGAAAGTCCCCAGGCCCATGAAATTGCCGAAACCGGGGTTATCGCCAGGATCGAGCGTTCCGCCGAGCAAGAAAACGGCAGCTTCAGGGTGATTATCCATGGACTGGAACGGGCGCGAATTAACCGCTTCCTGAAAAAGGACCAGTATTTCCTTGTCAGTGTGTCAACCCTGGAGGAGATTATTGAAAAGGGCAAGAACTTTTTTGAATTATCCAGGGATTTAATCACGATTTTCGAGGAATATATCAGTTTAAAACGGGTAAAATTGCACGGGATTGTTGCCAAATTGGAATCCAACCGGATTTCTGAAATCACTGATGTAATTGCCTCAGTGATTAATATTCCTTTGCAGTTGAAACAGTCATTACTGGAAGAACTGGATGTACACAAACGAGCGGTCAAAGTCTTTAACATTCTCAAGAAAGAGATGGTTAAACTAAGGGCCAGCCGGGAGCCCGAAGTCAGCAGAAGACATAGAGAAGAGGGTATGGACAATGAAGTCGAGGAGTACAGGCGGAAGATCGCTAAGGCAGGTTTACCGGAGTATGTAAAGAAACGGGCGGACGAAGAACTGGAACGATTGGAAATGATGCCCCCCTTTTCCGCGGAAAGTACGGTTTCACGGTCCTACCTGGATTGGCTGCTGGGGGTTCCCTGGACAAGAATAAAAGAAGAGAATAAAAATTTAAAAGACGCCACCCGGATTCTCGAGGAGGATCATTATGGGCTGGACAAGGCTAAGGATCGTATCCTGGATTACCTGGCGGTGCGGCAATTGGTCAAGAAACCCTCGGGTGAAATCTTATGTTTTGTCGGCCCGCCCGGGGTAGGGAAAAGTTCTCTCTCCAAATCCATTGCCCGGGCCCTGAACCGGGAATTCGTCCGGGTTTCCCTGGGAGGCGTTCGCGATGAAGCGGAAATCCGGGGGCACCGCAGGACCTATGTGGGTTCGTATCCCGGGCAAATTATCAAAGGACTGAAAAAAGCCAAATATAAGAACCCGGTTTTTCTACTGGATGAAATCGATAAATTAAGTTCCGATTTCAGGGGCGATCCGGCATCCGCGCTGCTGGAAGTCCTGGACCCGGATCAGAATTCCGAATTTGTCGATCATTACCTGGACCTGGAGATCGATTTGTCCCAGGTATTTTTTATTACCACTGCCAACACCACCGATCCCGTCCCCCCCGCACTGAAAGACCGTATGGAAATCATTGAAATTTCCGGGTATACCGAAAGAGAAAAACTGTACATCGCTAAAGGTTTTTTGATCAAAAAACAGGCGCAAAAAAACGGGTTAAATTCGGAAGATTTTGAGATTCCTGATGAATTAATATTGCATACCATTAATCGATATACCCGGGAAGCCGGCGTGCGCAACCTGGAACGACAGATCGCTATTATCATGCGAAAAATTGCCCGGCAGTTTGTCCAGGAAGGTAATGAAAAAGAATCTTCCCTCCCGGATGCGGTTGCAGATGCGGATGTGGATTTGGATGTAGATGTAGATGTAGATGTAGATGTAGATGTAGATGTAGATTTAGATTTAGATGCCGATGTGGATTTTGATACGGATATGGATAACCGGCACCGGCAGGGCGCTAAAAAATTATCAACAACACTGACTATCACCCCCGAACTCCTGGAAAAGTACCTGGGCGTCCCAAAATATAGCAAACGCCAGGTTTTAGAGAAAAATGAAATCGGTGTTTCCATTGGCCTGGCCTGGACCCAGGTTGGCGGGGATATTCTTATTATTGAATCCCGTTGTGTGAAAGGCAAAGGAGAATTAATCCTCACCGGCAGCCTGGGAGATGTGATGAAAGAGTCTTCATCCACTGCCTTTAGCTATTCCAAGATCAAACTTTCCCAGTTGGATTTTGATATCAATGAAGTGGAAAAGTACAATATCCATTTACATATACCCGAGGGCGCCGTTCCCAAAGAAGGCCCTTCCGCAGGCGTTACCCTCGCCGTATCCATTATTTCTATGTTAACCGGGATACCCGTAAAGTCGGATTACGCCATGACCGGTGAAATTACCCTAAGGGGAAAAATCCTGCCTGTGGGTGGTATCAAAGAGAAAGTCATTGCCGCCCATCGGTATGGTATCACTAATGTTTTAATACCCTCAGAAAATGAAAAGGATTTTAAAGAAGATATCCCGGAAGAAATCAAAGAAACCGTGAACGTTCAATTTATAGGAACCATGGATGAATTGCTGGATATTGTACTGGAAAAGCCGATAAAAATTAAGAATATAAATAGTAAAATTATACGGCCCTATGATCAGGCGAAAATTCAGTAAGTAGTAGGTAATTGAGCCCGAAGGCGGGGTAATACGGCGATGTAACTCCGCGAAGGGGCGTGATGCTTTTGTTAAAACGGTGTATGCATCTGTTGATGTGTGAATGTGTAGAGGTTCAGTGTGGGATAAAATCAAAAGAAAATGATGAAAATAGTAGATTGTTGGCTGGAAAGAACGGCATTTTTGGAGAAGGATTTGATCCGGGACAACACCAGGAAAATTTTATTTGTCGGTCGATCCAATGTAGGTAAATCCTCATTAATCAACAAGCTGTTGAATCGCAAACGCCTGGCGCGCACCAGTTCCACACCCGGGAAAACCGTCAGCATCAATTACTATCGCGTTCATTCCCTCAATAATGAAAACGGAGTTAAACATTCATTCTATTTTGTGGATCTCCCGGGGTATGGGTATGCTAAAATATCCCGCCAGGAGAGTCAACGGGTGAAAAGCTTACTCTCCACCTTTTTCCGGGCTGTTGAAAATGCCAGGCTGGTGCTGCTTTTGATTGATTCCCGGCGGGGATTTATGGAAGCTGACCTGGAAATTGTCTCTCAAATTCTAGATAAAAAAATTAACATATTGACAGTTTTAACTAAAAGTGATAAACTACCATCTTCAGGATTAACCGATCGCAAAAAAGCGCTTCAAAATAAATTTGATTTAAACGTCATTGCGTTTACAATCAAATCAAATGATAGCAAAGAAGAGCTTTTAAAGTTTATAAACCGAGCTTTAACGGAGTAAATATGTATTCATTAAAAGACCTACAATCAATGAAAGTGTCCGAGTTAAAAAAACTTGTCACTCAATACGATCTGGAAGATAAGGATATAAAAGACAAGAATTCTCTCTATTTCAGCATTTTGAATGCTCAGGCTGCCGCCAATGGCAAGCTTTTTGCCGAAGGGGTAATTGAAGTTTTAAATGAGGGTTACGGTTTCTTGAGATTCCAGGAGTATTCCTATTTGTCCAGTTCCGAGGATATTTATGTCTCTCCTTCCCAGGTTCACAAATTCGATCTTCGCACTGGTGATACGGTCTCTGGTTCCGTGCGCCCTCCCAAAGGTGGGGAAAAATATTTCGCTCTCTTAACCGTAGAGGCGGTTAACTCGGAAGACCCTGAGATCGTGTTACAGATGCGGAAGAATAAACGATTTGAGAAATTAACTCCTCTCTACCCCAATGAACGCATCCGGTTGGAAACAGAAGCCAGGAACAATTCCAGTCGGGTAATGGACTTGCTCACCCCCATTGGAAAGGGACAGCGGGGATTGATCGTGGCTGCTCCCAGGACCGGTAAGACAATGATACTGCAAAGCATTGCCAAATCCATTGAGATTAATCATCCCGAAGTGGTTTTAATCGTTCTCCTCATTGATGAGCGGCCCGAAGAGGTAACCGATATGGAACGAAATGTCAGCGGCGAAGTGATTTCCTCCACCTTTGATGAAGTACCGGTCCGGCATACCAAAGTGGCAGACATTGTACTGGAAAAAGCCAAACGGTTGGTGGAGATGGACAAAGACGTGGTCATTCTCCTGGATTCGATTACCCGGTTGGCAAGGGCACACAATGCCATTACTCCTCCCTCCGGTAAGGTCCTTTCCGGTGGTGTTGACGCCAACGCGTTAAATAAGCCAAAGAAATTTTTCGGTGCTGCGCGAAACATTGAAAATGGTGGTAGTTTGACCATCCTGGCCACCGCCCTTATCGATACCGGCAGCCGAATGGATGAAGTGATCTTTGAAGAGTTTAAAGGAACCGGGAATATGGAAATCAACCTGGACCGCCGACTGGTAGACAAACGCGTCTTCCCCGCCATTGACCTCTTCCGCTCCGGTACCCGGAAGGAAGAATTACTCATCAGTGAAGAGGAATTAAATCGTATCTGGATCTTGCGAAAAGTATTATCCCAGATGACCGAAGTCGAAGCCATGGAGTTACTGGTGGATAAGTTGTCCAAAACCAAAACCAATAAAGATTTCATGAAAATGATGTCCCAGGGGATGTAAAAAGTATTATGTCACATGTATTGAGTGTTAAGTGTTAACTATTAAGTGCAAAAAGCAGCGAAGAGGTGCCTGGGAGAGGCTTTTATTTTATACATTTCTCAGCCTGGTTCACGCTGCTGCCCTGGCAGTTGTTCCTGCATCGGTGTCTCTGGCGGTTGAATCTCCCTCTATCTCTGCTGACCTTGATCCCCGGCATCCCGGCCCCTTAACCGCAAGGGAAACCATAAAAAAGGTCAGGGATTCCCTTAACCGGATCAAACCCTTTAAAGTAAGTTTCCTTCAGCAAGTTTATACCGATGAACAGTTAGACATCGAGGAATCCGGGAAAATCATATTCAAAAACGATCGACTCCTCAAGTGGACCTACCTGGACCCCGATTATAAAGTCTTTCTATTGGAGGGAGATAACTATCAATTTTATGATGAAGATAACGAGCAATTAATCATTGGAAAAATAAAAGACAGGAGCCATCAGTGGGTGTGGCAGTTGTTGTTCTCGGATGACGTGTTCCGACATTACCTGGTTGGATGGGATGAGGGTCAAAAAAAAATCCGGATCAAAAATAATCCCGGTTCCCACACCGGTGATACCGATGATATGAGCATTGATATTGAAATTTTGATAAATAATGACTTCCTGCCCATAAAGGTAATTCAAAAAGACCCCTCCGGTGCCCTGATCGTTTATCATTTTAAAGAATATAAACCCGGGATAGAGCTAGCCAGTGATACGTTCCGGTTGAAGGTACCCGAGGATGTGGAAGTAATTCGCCAATAATAAAACTTTTTTGTGAGAAAATCGTAAAATGATAATGGATGAAGATCAAGTATTGATAAAAAAAATACTTGAAGGTAAGAAATCATCCTTTGAGGAATTAATGAAAAAGTACAATAAAAAAATTTTTGGGTTTATATATCGCATGGTCAGGGATGAAGAAGTGGCCGTTGAATTAGCCCAGGATTTTTTTATAAAAATTTACACTGTGCTCTCCAAGTACAATTTTGAGTATAAGTTTTCTACATGGGCTTATCGCATCTGTTACAACCTGGTAATCGATTATGTCCGGAAAAACCAGGCTCAAGTGGATTCGTTGGATAATGACACCATAACTCCAAAACAACTGGTGGAATCGGAAAATTTTGTCAGTGAAGATGGATTTGAACACCTGGCCAAAGAGGAATTACATCAATACATCTGGAAAATAGTAGATTGTATACCTGTAAAATACAAGGAATTGATTCTCCTGCGGTACCTGCAGGGACTCAAGTATGATGAAATTGCCCAGGTCACTGATTTACCCGTGGGTACTGTCAAAAATAGGATATTCAAGGCCAAAGAAATATTAAGATCGGAGATAGACAAAGATGGAATGTTTAAATAGTACAAAAATCCAGGATTATATCGAAAGCAATTTAAACAGCGTTGAAAGTGCAATGGTAAGAGACCATCTCATTGTTTGTGCTGCCTGCAAGAAGGAGTACAACGCTTATCAGACTCTTGAGAAGCACCTGGTTCAGCCGGTGGAAATTACTCCCCCCCCCATCATTGAACGCCATGTGCTGCGAGAATTGTTTCCCCTGCTGCCCTCTTATAGTTCCATCTTTGCCCTGATTGCCGCCAGCTTCATCCTGTTGGTCACCGGCATTTACATTTATTTTGACTTTGCCAACAATAGTATTATTCAAGCATTACAACTAACTTCCCATTCGACTTCCAATTGGTTCGCTTCCGTAATCAAAGTCATTTCCACTGTTTTTTCTGCTGTATATACTGTTTTTGAGGCATTGAACCGATTTGTTAAGCTCCTATTTAAAATCAACCTGGGA
>CP070627.1:6642195-6647808 GCA_020355945.1 Candidatus Aminicenantota bacterium
CAGGCATCATAATATCACTGACAATCAAATCCGGGATGATTTCTTTGGCTTTGGCAATACCTTCTTTCCCGTTTTCAGCTTCCACAACATCATAAGAAGCCTCAAGGGGAACTCGAATGTATCCCCTTACTTCGGCTTCGTCTTCCACCACCAGTATCACATTTTTTTCCTGGAGGTGAATCTTATTTTCATGGTCCTCGGTTTCAATGTCACCCACCGGCTCTATTTCGCCTGTGTCCCCATTATCTTCCTCTTCCTCACCTTCCTCTCCCCTGGTCACATAAAGGGTTTCAATTTCTTTGACTTTTCCTTTTCCCGGTGCGGCTTCGGAAGGAGATACGATTTGGCCGGGTTTAAGATGTTCACGACCCATAGGGAGTTGAATAACAAATTCCGTTCCTTTTCCTTCCTGGCTGTGCACATCGATCTTCCCATGATGCAGCAGTACGATTTCTTTAGTCAATGCCAGCCCGATACCGGTGCCTTTATGGCCCCTTCCCTTGAGACCCTCCGCCTGGTAAAAGCGGTCAAAAATATGAACCAATTGCTCCTGGGAAATTCCAGGACCTGTATCTCGAACGGATATGTAAACAAAATCCACTTCCTCTTTTGCCTGGTCCTGCTGGCTCTTGCCCACAATGACAGATACGGAGATTTTTCCACCGGGGGGTGTGAATTTGATAGCATTGATCAGTAGGTTATACATGACTTCTTCCATTTTTCCAGCGTCAAAATAAAGGGGTATTTCCCCTTCTTCGGAGTGAAACACCAATTCCAATTGGTTTTCAACAGCCACCATGTGGAAAGATGCCACCGTACCTTTCAAAAAGGGAACGATGTTTTGACAGGCGGCTTGCAATTCCATTTTTCCGCTGTCAAAGCGGGAGAGGTCCAGTAATTGGTTGATTAACGTAAGAAGCCGCTGCGAACTGCGGCGCATCACTCTTAATTCCTTTTTTTGCTCTCTGTCCCGGCTGTCCGCAAGCATTTTTTCCAACGGACTCCTGATCAATGTCAAGGGAGTGCGAAATTCATGTGAAATGTTGGCAAAAAAACGGGACTTTAATTGGTCCATTTCTTTGAGTTTCTCGGATTGATCCTTTAATTTGAGTGTTTGCTCCTCTAATTGTTGATTCTTGTCATTGATTTCTTTTGTTCGTTCTTTGATAGTGTTTTCAAGTTTTTGTTTTTCATGTTCCAGTCTGGCGGAACGCCATTTAACCACCAAAAACATCAGCAAGAAAAATAAAATAACATAAAACACATACGCCCACCAGGTTTTGTACCAGGGAGGCAAAACCTTAAATCGAAATGCATCTTCACTGCTCATATGTTGATATACATTTCTCGCCCGCACCCGGAAGGTATACAGCATGCTGTCGAGATTGGTGTAATCCCTTTTGAAATCTTTATTCCATGCAGACCAATCTCTGTCGTATCCTTCCAGGAAATATTGATATTGTGTCTCGGTTTCAGCTTCGAAGTAAGGGGCAGCAAACTCAAAATGGAGATTTCGATCTTTGTATTCAAAGGTAGGGACGAGACCTCCGGACGTTTTACTGGATTTATTTCTATGACCGTCAAAGATCAAGTTTTCATTTGCCGATACCTTTCGTACCATGGTTTTAAAATGTTGCCGGTAATTTTTTTTTACCGTTGTATCGTAACGGATAAGACCGTCGTGGCTTCCGAACCAAATGTTCTTGCTATCGGGGTCCGGATAGATGGTGTTCACCTGGGCCATTGGTATCCTTCGGAAAGGGTTGGGTTCAATTGTATATGAGCCTTCCGACCCTGGAACCGCCTTATAATTCATAGATTTGGAGTGGAACCAGATATTTTTGTTCTTATCTTCTACAAGGCGGAACACAGGTTTTGCTTTGGGACCACCTGCGAATTCAGGTCCCAGAGTCATGTCCGGGATAAAGTCTTTTCTTTTGTCATCAAATCGAAATATTCCGTTTTTCGTTGTAAACATGACATGCCCCGCTGCCACAGCCACATACACCCATCCACCAGGCTGCACATGTTCGATGTTATAAGGGGTGACAATGGGATGATTAATATCAACCAAGAAATCTACTTTTAGAAGCCTCCCTTTCGAAGTGGCCAGCCATAAATTACCATTCTTGTCCTCCGCGATGAATCGTATCGATTGATTGATGGCTTTGTATCGGTGCTCTTCCACCCAGCGACTGTTATTTCGGATTAAAACCGCCAATCCGCTGCGGGTACCACACCAGATGTGCTTCGGGTAGTGCGTTGATTTCAGTAACACATAAGAGCAACCCGAAATAACCATTTGTTTCTTATCGGTTTTATTATCTACCTGGAAAACTCCATCGGTGGTGGCTGCTAAAAGCGAATTATCGATTGAAAGAAGATCCCAGCAGTTACTGGATATCCCGGCTGCCGGGTGGAAGGTTTTTGAACCAGGACGGAGCACATATAACCCCTTGGTGGTTCCGACGTATAAGCCCTTGTGATATCGAATCACCGACAGGGCGATACCAGGTAAATCGGATCGACCATTATAAACAAAAAAAGGAGATGCAAACTCGATTTTTGATATCCCATTATCCAGGCACAGCCACAGGTTGCCCTGGTTATCCTCAAAAATGTATTTTATATTGCCATCCTGGAGACCGGAAGTTTTATCATAAATATACTTTAGATGTCCCCGGCAGTCTATAATGACAAGACCTCCGAGACGAGTTGCCAGGGCAAAATCACCGGAGGATAACCGGGTACCATGAGAAGCGATGTTTGATTTTAAATACTCATCTATTTCTGTAGGAAAGGGCATTAATGTCCTTCCATTATAATCATGCAGGTAAAATCCCCTTAACCGGGTTCCAATGAGCAGCGTTTGAGGATCATTATTATCATAGGGTACGATCATAAAAATTGTCTCCACTGCATCCGCAAATGTCTCCCCGCCTGGTAAAAGTTTTAATGAATCATTGACCATTTGCATCAGCCCAACCTTTTGCTGGTGAATGAATAACTTTCCCTCAACAATAAAAGGATATATAAAACGATGGGTGGGTTTCCATGCCTTCATTTGTTCTTGTTTGGGGTCCCACCGGAACAAAAATTGGGAGGAGCTGAAGTATATTCCCTCTTTGGTGGCAGTGGTTCGCCATACATCGGAAAAATTTCGTTGATCCTCTTCCAGGTGGTTCATCAAGGACTTATATTGCAGAAAACCTTTTTCATCGGATTTTAAGTACCCGATTTCACCTTTCCCACCAATGTAAACGGTCCCGGTCTCATCGACGGCCAATGAACGTGCGGTGGTGTATTGGGGAATGCCCATTACCCGCCAGGAAACACCATCATATATTAAAACACCGCCGTTATTGGCTGCATAAATGATCCCATCCTGGTCCTGGGCCATGCCCCAATTCTGGGGTTGATGTTCATAATCTTTGTAGGTGTAGTTCTTTAAATATTTGAACCCGGTTTCTTCGCTGTCCAGGTTTCCGGGAACCAGGAACAGCAGCCCAAAAGCCAGGACTCCTAAAATAAATATGATTCCTTTTAATGTTGAGTTTTTAAAAACCGTTAAAGTCATACCCGGTTTCATTCCGCCTCCCATTAAGTTTTATAAAATTGAGAGTCATTTTTCTTTCTCCTTTCTCGTCAAATAGTATACACCAAAACACAGCTATTTTTCAAGCCCCTAAACAAGACAACAGCAATTCTAATTTTAGCCACGAAGTTACACAAAGGCGGGCGGCGTCCGCAGCCCAAAAAGGCCTGCAAAAATCCTTGCCAAAAAAAACAAGCAGTTGACACATTGTAATACACGAAGATAGGGCTGCGCATGCCATCCGCTTCTTGAAATTTCCTGTTTTTTATGTTATCTATTGATTTTTAAAAGATAAAAAATTATGGAGGAAATAACATGAGGAAAAAACAGGGTATTATTGTCCTATTCACATGCTTTGTTTTCTGTTTTTACAGCGCTTTAGTCGGCTCGGTCCAACCGGAAATTGAGAAACTTGAAAAAGGGTTGTTACCGCCGGTACTCATAAAAGGAGACACGCCGTGGACATTGACAGAACGAATGATGCATCATAAAGTCCCGGGAGTGAGTATTGCTGTTATTAAGGACTTTAAACTGCACTGGACAAAAGGTTATGGGTTTATGGATATCACCACCAGGTCACCGGTAACAGCGGAGACATTATTCCAGGCGGCTTCTATTAGTAAACCGGTAGCAGCCATGGCAGTACTGAAAAAAGTCCGGGAGGGCAAGTTGAAATGGGATGAGAATGTCAACCATTTCCTGGTTTCCTGGAAATTACCGGAAAATAAATGGACAGCAATGCAAGAAGTAACCATTAAACACCTCCTCAGTCACAGCGCTGGGGTTACGGTCCATGGATTCAGGGGGTATGCGCCATTTGAATCCATACCATCATTGGTTCAACTGTTAGATGGTAAAAAACCGGCCAATTCAGCTCCTATCCGGGTGGATATACCACCGGGAAAACAATTCAGATATGCTGGCGGCGGGTACTGCATCCTGCAGCAGATGCTGATAGATGTTGAAAAGCAGCCGTTTCCTGTCATTATGGAAAAAACGGTTTTAAAGCCCCTGGGCATGATTCACAGCAGTTTTCAACAGCCGCTTCCCCAGGAACAACAGGAGAAAGCCGCTTCCGGTCATCGTCCCAGCGGGCTGCGGGTACCGGGAAAATGGCATATATACCCGGAAATGGCTGCGGCTGGGCTGTGGACCACTTCCGCTGACCTGGCCCGATTTGCCATAGATATTCAACTGTCTTTAAAAAACAAATCCAATACAGTTCTCTCTGCCGAGACCACCCAACAGATGCTGACTCCTTTTGTCTCTTCCAACATGGGATTGGGGATGGCTGTTTGGAAACCTGGAAAAGCTGTGTATTTCGAGCATTCCGGGGGCAATGAGGGATTCAGGTGTCGCCTATTCGCCCACAAGCACAAAGGATATGGCGCGGTGGTGATGACCAATTCCGATAATGGTGCTCAATTATACGGCGAAATTTTAAGAGGTATTGCCAATATTTATCAATGGGATGATTACTTGCCAGAACCCTATGAGATCATTATAATCTCCGCGGAAAAACTTAAATCACTGCCTGGCAAATACGATGTGGATTCCGACCATATGTTAACCATTACTGAAGAAAATGGCCGATTATATGCCCGGGTGACCTTCTCGGATAAAGCTGAAATCTTCCCTATCTCAGAATCCAAATTCATCCGCAGAGATCAACGGGTGGTTTATGAATTCGTGAAAGACCCCAAAACAAAAAAAATTGACCATATCGCTGCTGAAAGAAATAAACGAGTACGAATATATGATCGCAAAGGGGATGACTATACCGTGCCCCTGGAACTGCTGCTGGCACGACAACCGGATCAAGCCCTGGAGGCATACCGAAAACTGAGGAAAAAGAATCCCCGGGACACCAACCTGGAAGGCATGCGTTTACTGGGGCTGGTGGAACAATTGATCATAAAAGGATATTTAACCGAGGCGATCGGGCTGCTGCACCTGACGGCTGAATTCTACCCGGAATTAATAAAAAAATTGTACAATACATTAAATAATGAAATTCA
>CP070627.1:6647908-6668065 GCA_020355945.1 Candidatus Aminicenantota bacterium
TTTCTTTTTTTATAGTTGGGTTGAAGGGTTTTCAATTCCTGTTCCGCTTCAAAACTACTGAGGCGTTCATCTACAAATTCGGTGGCAATATCCGGGGCAAGGTTTTTTTTTAAGCGTGCGGTAAAGTGTTCCACCTGTCCTGTGATTTTGCTTTTGCTGCCGTTCATGTTTAAGGGATAGCCAATTAAAATCCGGGTGATGTCATATTCGGCAATCAAGTGCTTAATATGTTCGATGGCCCGGGTAGTATTTTTATGGGTGAGGGGGTCAATGGGTGCGGCGGTGTTGATGGCAGTATTGCCAATGGCAAACCCCATTCGTTTCATACCAAAATCAATCGCTAAGAGCTTCATCTCTTCCTTTTTCACATCATCTATCTGTGGCTGCTTTATGCTTTTGGTGGTAGTCGAAGCCGTAGTCAATAAGGCGGGTGATCAGTTCGGTAAAGGAGATACCTTGCAGGGTCCACAATTTGGGAAACATGCTGATTTCTGTAAACCCGGGGATGGTATTGATTTCATTGACGTAAATTTTCCCGGTATTTTTCTCGATAAAGAGGTCTACCCGTGACATGCCGTTGAGGAAGAGTGCTTTGTATGCTTTTGCCGCCACCTGGCGGACTTCCGATTCCACCTTTGGGTCCAGTTTTGCCGGCATGTAAAAGGTGGTTTTACCGTTGATGTACTTGTCATTATAGTCGTAAAATTCGCGGTGGGGGATCAATTCACCGGGCCGCGATACCATGATCTCATCATTTCCCATGACAGAAACTTCAATTTCCCGGGCCGGCAGTGCTTTTTCCACCAGAATTTTGCGATCATAGCGGAATGCCAGGTCTAGCCCGGCTTTTAATTGTGTTTCTTCTTTTACTTTTGATATTCCTACGGAGGAACCCATGAAGGAGGGTTTGATAAACACCGGGTAAGAGAAGCGCCGGACAATGGCCTCTTTGATGTGCGTATAATCGCTGTTTTCAAAAAACAAATAATCCACGACATTTAAACCGGCTTTTTGAAACAATATTTTGGCAACCACTTTATCCATTGCCAGTGCAGAGGCGACACTATTGGCTCCGACATAAGGTTTGCCGGCTAATTCCAACAGCCCCTGGATTTTGCCGTCTTCACCGTTAGGGCCGTGCAGCATGGGGAAATAGATGTCGGCGTCTATTTTTTCGCTGCCCTGGTCAAGCCAGGGGAGGAAAGAGTGATCATGATGCGGTTTGGTGAGGAAATCTTTTTGATAAAACCTTTTTTCATCAATCACCCGCCACCGGCCATGGTCCCGGGATATGTAAATCAACCGGGGTGTGAATTTGGTTTTATCCAGGTTGTTGTAAAGCGCTTCCGTGGATTTTAACGAAACCTCATGTTCGGCTGACTGGCCGCCGAACAGGATGCCTACGGAGATTTTCCCGGTTTTTCCCGCGGCCTTCGTATCCTTCGTGCTGTTCGTGTTCTTCCTGGTTTCCTTATTCGCTGCCTTCTCCATAATATAACCTGTAATAATAATAACTTCTTAAGATATTTTTAACATAATTTCGTGTGGCAGTAAAGGGGATCATTTCGATAAATTCGTCATCTTTTACGGTGCCAAAGCTGTCCAGCCATTGGTCTACCCGTTCCCAGCCGGCATTGTAAGCTGCCAGTGCCAGGTGTAATTTCCCTTTATATTTTTCCAGCAGTTGTTTTAAATATTCGGTTCCGAAACGTATATTTTTTTCAGGGTCAAACAGGTCCCTGCGGAATACTTTTATTCGATGCGGGTATGCCACTTGCCGTGCGGTTTCAAGTAACAATTGCATCAATCCATAGGCATTGGCCGGTGATACCGCCTCCGGTCGAAAGAAGCTTTCCTCCCTGATAATGGCAAAGATCAATGTCCTGTCCAACTTATACATCTGGCTGTATTGATCGATCAGGTCCGTATATTTGACGGGGAGCGCGATCCGGCTCAGGAAGCGGGGTAATCGTACACATTGATAACATTGGAAATTATCCCTGAAACTGATAAATGCCATGGCATCATTCCCCTGTCTTAAATGTAGAATGGATTCAACCAGCATCAGGGTATGCTTATCCGATGTGGACAGCCCCTCTTCGGCCGCAGCCCAACGGATAAAATCAACTGCCTCGTCTATTAAATTGTAATGAACCAGGCCTTTTAAATCCTTGATAATTGCAGCAAATCGTGAACTATTTCCATGATTGAGTAAGTTAATAAATGGTTGTAAACTCTCCCGCTCCTGTTGATAGGAGTGATTGAGAGACTTGCCCCGGGTGTAATAATAGGTGAAGGGATAATTTTCCAGGTTAACAATGGTGGAAGTATTTTTATCCACGCGCTGCAGCCAATACCTGTTGGCAATC
Source organism: Candidatus Aminicenantota bacterium (assembly GCA_020355945.1). The sequence continues at coordinate 6,650,278 of CP070627.1, forward strand.
CGGTATGATAATATCGGGGAATCAATGCCTTGTTTGAAATAAAACGCAGCTTGTGCTTTATTGTTTTTGTTATAATGAATCCAGGCCGATATCCACAGCGATTTCCAGTAGTTTTCCCCCAGTGGAGGAATATAACCGGAACGAATCAAATGAATATATTGAAATATCTCGGTATATGTTATATAGCGCAAATAAAAATTCAATGCCAGGCGCAATTCTCCCTGTATCAAAAGAATACTGGCGGCATCCCCCAACACTTCCAGGTAAATTTCAGGGTCCTTTTGCAAAAGGGCTAATTTTTCAGGAAGGTTATCGGTATTTTCCTCCCTTAAATTTAATTTAAAAATGATTCGTTCTTTATAAGTCAACAGTCTTTCGTCCTTGACCCTGGCCAGGTTCCTGCGGCACTGGTCATATTGTTTTTGTTTATAATTAAATTCAGCATAAAAAAGATTGTGCAATGGGGAAGACCTGATATAGTTTTTCTCTCGTAAGAATTCCGAATATTGATTGGTTTTGGCAAGATATTTGAATTTTCTAAACCAGTAATCGTAATCCAATCGCCTGAGAAATGAATTCAATGTCTGCCGGGAAAGGTAATTTTCAAAGGAACCCAGCCTATTTTCAGCGAATAAATCTTTAAACATTTCAAAGGCCTTTTCATTATCCCTGGTTTTCACATAACTATTGATTAAGAACAATTTTAGGCCCAGGGTATCAAAAGAATACGGGTCACGGTCATATTGAGCGATCAATTCATCGTAATTTTTTACAAAATAGAGATATTTTAAGTAGGGAGCATTTTTTTTATGAAGGATATATGAATAGCGATGCGGATGGGGTTTGTGTTTTTCCTCCAGGTGCAGGATGATATCACCGATGCGGCTGGCATTTTTTTCCCGGTTTTCTTCCAGGTCAGTCACGGCGTCTTTTAGGGTTAGAATATCAATGATAAAGGGATTGTCAATTTCAAATTCCGCATCTTGAATGGGATCGGTCCTGATGGGAAGATTGACGAAACTGTTTAAAATCCTGTAATTCCGGAATAGATGGCGGTAATTGGAAGGGGAGGTGGTGCTCATGGAACCAGCGCTGGTGGTTTGGCTTTTTACGAGTGTTAAAATCAAATAAGATGAAATGATAGAGAAGATTAAGATCAGTTCGATAAAAAAAATGTAGTGAAGTAATTTGTCAACTTTGCCGCTAATTTTATGATGGTGTGGATGTTGTCCTGGTTGACCCGGCCATGCCTGTGGTATCCGGGGCGTGGGCTTCACAGAGTGAAAGGAATCCGTACTCATAGCTTTAAACCCAGATTACTAAAATTACATCGTTTCAAAATTGTAACCTTTTAACGCATCTTTTTTCCCCTGGGCAAGGGTTTTGATCAACTGCCGTTCAAAAGGAGAAAGATCGGTAAATTTATTTAAGTATAATTCCCTGGACTGCAAAATCGTATTTTGAAGCGAATCGAACAAGTTTTCTCCTTCTTTTAAGGCCTGGTCTACTTTCTCTTTATTGTAGAGATAGATATCGTTCACTATCACCCGGGCCAATCGTTCCGGGTCATTTTCTTTGATGGAGGGAAGCGTTTGATCTTCGTCTTCTACTATTGGTACGGGCACGAACTCTTTAACGGCTTCTGCTTCTTCTGCCTCATCATCAAAGTACTTTTGGGTTTTTACTTTTGCCAGGATTTTTTGTCTCAGGGGCAAGAGATCGAGGCTCATTTCTCCTATGGTGGCAAGAATCTCAATCTCTTTCTTACCAATAAGAGTTTCTCCGAAGACATCGGCATAAATAACAGCCTGGGGTTTTCCTTTGACAAAAAAGGGCAATGCCAGTACCTCCCGGGGAGATTTTCCACCCAACCGGCTGTATATCAAGTGGTCATCCGGTTGAGGCGCTGGGGGGCCAAAGTATCCCTTTTCTTTTTCCAGCACATATTTAAACAACGTATTAGCAGAGAGGGAAAAGAATACCTTCTTTATCTCTTCATCCCCGATTTCTCCTTTCTTACCGGAAAACCCTTTACCTTTCCAGCCCACCAATTTGTCCTCCCTGAACAGGAACAACGCTGCCCTGGCACAAAAAAAGTTGACCCCTTCCAGGAAATTAGTAATTAAGTCCAACTGGTTGGCTGCTAACGATATTTTTAATACATAGCGATGGAGAATATTAATGGGGGCGGTTTTGGGAGCTTTTCCCGTGATCTCCAGGCCCGCGGGAATTTCATACTGGACAAAATCCCTCAATTCTTTCAACTTTTCCAACTGGATGATAATATCATTGGTTACCTGGTCCATCCTGGTAAACACCATATCTCTTTTCTCGGCTAAGAGGTCATTGATGAACTTTTTAAGTTTTTCATTGCCCATTGTTATACCTCCTGTATACCATATCCGCCAATTTATATGGTTATATGCCGGACTCCAGCCGGCTGGCCAATATTTCCGGGAGTCCGGCTTCTCTTACTTTTCGTTGGGTTTCTTTAAAGTTGTATGTAAATCGTTTAAAATGGAGTTCTTTTTTACTGGCATCAAAGATGATAAAACTGGGATTTGGGTTTTTATCCCTGGGTTGGCCTATGGAACCGGGGTTCACCAGGTATCGCGTATTAGGGTCCAATTTTATTTTGGTATCTTGTGTGAGGGGGACGATGTCGATTTTTTCGTTTCTCAACAGGTAAATCACCGGGAAATGCGTGTGCCCGAAAAAACCAATAGAGGTGTCCATAAATTTAAAAGATTCTACTGCTTCAAACATGGAAAATACATAATAGTCTTCATCAAAGGTAGAACCGTGACATATGGTAATAAAGTGGTCCACCAATTCCGGGCCTTTTTTTAATTCTTTTAGATAGGTCTGGTGGTCTTCGGAGAGTTGAATTTTACTCCATTCGGCAGAGAAAGCAGCTACCGGGTTAAATAATGAAGAGGATTCCAGGTTAGCAATGACTTTGTCGTGGTTGCCCCGGATGCTGTGGATATTGGTTAATTCCCTGAATAGGGCGATGGTTTTATCGGGATCGGCGCCATAGCCCACCAGGTCACCTAAAAACAAATACTTATCCGCCTCTTTCACTGTACTCAATTTCAAAAGCTTTTCAAATGCCTCTAAATTGCTGTGTATATCGCTAAATATTAAATATCTCATTGATGTCCTTCCGTAATGGTGATTGGGGAAGTGTTACCGGCATCCGTGCTTCGTGGGGATGGCTCGCCTTCGGGTTTTATTTCTATTTTTGTTATCTTTTTCATTTCACTTTCTGAAATGTTAAGTATAATCATTTTTTCTCAAATATTCAACCCCCTTTATTGATAAAATCAGAGCCGCTTCAAATTTTTTAGTACTTGATTTTCCTTTTTTTATTCTTTATAATCCTTTTGTGTTATAATATATATAATGTAAGATAAGTATTAAAACTCGAGGAGGTTAAAAATGGTCGAAGAGACAAGCGATACAGCAGCGGGAGAAGAAGGAGAAAATTTAGTAAAATTTTTACAAAAGAATGAAAAAGAAATAGCAGATGCCTGGATTACAAACCGGTTAAAGAGTTCTAAAGTCCGAACGGACTTAATTCCCAAAGAAGATATGGACGCCCGGTCAACCAGGTTACTCAAGACCTTTACGGATGCCATCTCCAGGGGAAACCTGGAAGATATCACCAGGGGTGAATACGATCCCCTCAATAAATTATTGGATGAAACATCGAAAGAGCTCACTGCCAGGGGCTTTACACTTTTTGAAACCGGCGCCTATTTTTTTTCATTAAAAGATACCATGCTTGAATATCTGCAAAAAGAATATACCGCCGCGCCCGATATTCTCAACCAGGTAGTGATGATGGTAGCAAAGTTGTTCGATACCCTGGCACTGACTGCTTTTGATTCTTTTCTCAAAGGTCGTGAGAAAACCATAAAAGAATATGTAAAAGTCACGTCTGAAATGGCAACACCGATTCTATTTCTCTGGAAAGAGATTTTATTTCTTCCCATTGTCGGTGTCGTGGATTCAAAACGCGCCCAGACGATTATGGAGCAAATACTGCAGCAAATAACGGAAAAAAATTCTAAAATACTCATAATGGATATCCTGGGAGTAGCGGTGGTGGATAGTGCTGTAGCCAATCATATTATCAAGATTACCCGGGCAACCAAACTCATGGGGTGTGAATCCATTATCACAGGCATATCATCGTCAATCGCCCAGACCATGGTCAGCCTGGGTATTGACCTGGGTGGATTAATAACAAAATCAACCCTGATCGATGGGCTGGAATATTCCTTTAATATGCTGGGATACCGGATGATACAGGACCCGGGTCCTGCAAAAAAATAAGTACCGGGGTACCGCGGAAACAGGGAAATCAATAAAAAGATGAATGATAATAACGGTTCATCCGCTGCCGTCATGTATATAACTTATGACTGCCTGGTGGTGCCGATACAGGCGGAACTCCACGACAACACCCTGGTGCGGACACAGGAAGAAATACTGGCAAAGGTGCAAGATACCAGGGTAAAGGGAGTAATCATTGATTTCTCCGCTGTATCCGTCATCGACTCCTATGCAGCCAGCCTACTCAACGACACGGCCAGAGCCGTTTCCCTGTTAGGCGCGGCAGCCGTCATCTCAGGTATTAAACCCGGTACTGCCGCGTCACTGGTTGACCTGGGCCTGTATTTCCACGGGATAACCAAAGTGTCGTCACTGGAGGAAGGATTCCGTATATTGCAGCCAAAAGCGGCAAATCAAGAATCAAGAGGAACCCCACCATGAAACCCGGTGAAATAGAATTGCATATCTCTGAAGAGATCGATATTGTCAAGGCGGTTTTTGAGGCAAAAGATATTTCTCAATCGGCCGGTTTTTCAAAAAATGAACAATTCATGGTTTCCATTGTCGCGTCCGAACTGGCAAGAAACATATATAAATATGCCGGGAAGGGTGTCATCTCCATCGCACTTTTAAATACAGGAAACCGGAAAGGGATTGAAATCAGCGCAGAAGATAACGGACCCGGTATAGATAACACGGCAAAGGCCCTGCAAGACCATTTCTCCACCGGTAACTCTCTCGGGCTGGGGCTGCCGGGGGTAAAACGAATAATGGATGAGTTCACAATAACCAGTGCACCCGGGAAAGGGACAAAGATTACCACAAGAAAGTGGGGCAAAAATGCCTGAAACCGACTACTATCTGGCAAAGATGCCGCTTCTATCCGAAAAAGAATGCGGCGATACCGGCTTTATAAAAGAATTTGATAATAAGATATTCTCGGCAGTGGTGGATGTCCTGGGGCACAGTAAAAATGCTCATCAACTCACACTGGTGATCAAAAAATTTTTAGAAGAGAATTACCGGAAAAATTTAAAAGACATCATGCAGGACCTTCACGAGAACATTAAGGGTTCGGTGGGTGCGGCGGCAATCTTATGCCTCCTGGACATCGATTCAGGACAACTGAAATATACAGGGATAGGAAATTTAACCATAAGAATATTTGGATTGGACAACAAGAGGCTGTTACCCGGGGACGGGGTAATCGGGTACATCATGACCTCCCCCAAAGAGCAGGTGATTACACTGGCTCATAACGATATCCTGCTGGTATATTCGGACGGCATTAAAGCTCACTTTGAACCGGGGGATTACCCGGGGATTTACAGGCAGACGGCAAGGGAAATAGCAGCAGGCGTCATTAATCAATTCAACAAAGGCATAGATGATGCCATCTGTTTTGCACTGAGGTACAGGAAATAAGAGAATGATCCAGCTTGGAGAAATAAAGCTAAAAAACAGGGACTCTGTTGTTGAAGCCCGGGACAAAATCCGTACCCTGGCTCGGGACCTGGGGTTTGATTCGATAACGGCAGTCCGGCTTGCATCCGTATCATCGGATATCATGCGCAAGATGTCCTGCACCGGGAAAGACAATCCCCCTGGTATAATTATCGCACTGGACCAGGTGAAAGGAACGGACCGCCTGGTGTTAAAATTAAAATACGTCTCCGGTCAATGGGGTTCTTCGGACCACCCGGTCATGCCGCCCGCTCTTTTTGATGACGTTACCAGATCCGGTCCGGGAGAACGTGTTACCTGTATCGAAGCCCTTAAGATGCTGCCTGATCCCGGGTTCAGGCTGACAAAGGATTTTCTTGCCAGGGAAAGAGAGCTGGTGGGGCGCCTGACCAGGGAAGAGCTTTACCAGGAACTGGAGGCTTCCTATGAAAAACTGCAGAGCCAGTCCATGCAGATGGTGCAAACAGAAAAACTCAGGACCCTGGGCACCATGGCCGCCGGCATTGCCCACGAATTGAACAACCCCATGATGGGAATCTTAAATTACGTGCAGTATTGCCTGAAGCATACGGCAGCCGATGACAGGCGCCACCCCGTTCTTACGGATGCGGAGAAAGAAATACGACGCTGCATCTATATCGTGGAAAACCTGTTAACCTTTTCACGCACCGAGACAGTTGATAGAAAATGGCAGGAGAAAGTAAAGCTTGCTTCTATTATCGATCGTATTTTAAGGTTGCTCTCTTATAAAATTTCAACGGATCACATCTCTATTACGAAGAAATATGCGGAAAATATCCCGGATATTCTCAGCGATGTCAACCAGATGGAGCAGGTCTTCTTAAACCTGATCAATAATGCGTTGGATGCCCTGAAACCGGGTAATAAAAAAGAAATTCATATCGAAATGCAGACAAAGGGTAATTTCCTGGAGGTTACCATTGCAGACACCGGGTGCGGGATAAAACCCGGGGATTTATCGAAAATTTTCGACCCCTTCTTCACCACAAAGGAAGCAGGAATGGGGACGGGACTGGGACTTTCCGTGGTCAGCAGTATTATACGGGAACACGGCGGCAAAATCACATGTGAAAGCGAACCCGCGCAGGGGACCACCTTTAAGGTCTTTTTACCCATATCACCTAGAAAGGAGGTAAATATAAATGAATAAACATATTTTAGTCATCGATGATGATGAAGCGGTAAGGAAATCATTTATCCTGGCCCTGGATGAGACAGTACACCGGGTAAATACGGCGGAATCCGGGGAAAAAGGAATCGAAAAAGTAAAAACCACCACCTATGACCTGGTTTTTCTCGACCTGAAGATGCCTGGATTAAATGGCGTACAGACACTGAGGAAACTGCGCCAACTGGATACCTTAGTGCCGGTTTATATTGTGACGGCCTTTCATAAGGAATTTCTTAAAGACCTCAAATTGCTGTCTGAGGACGGCATCGCATTCGAGCTTTTAAGGAAACCCATCGGAAGTGACGAAATCGTCGAATTGACGGAAACGATGCTGCGGGAGGCAAAATGAAGAAAAAAATGCATTATTCTCTCAAGTTATATGTGACGGGATTGAGTTCCACTGTCAAGGATTCAATCAAGCAACTGGAAGATATATTAACCGGTAAATTTGGAGAAGACTTCGATCTTGAAGTGATCGATGTGCTGGCCAGACCTGAATTAGCAGAAGGGGAAAAAATATTTGCCACGCCAACAATCATCAGGAAACTCCCCGAACCCGTAACAAAAATAATCCTGGATTTAAGAAGTAAGGAAAGAGTGCTGATCGGGTTAGACTTAATCGAGTTAAATGATGAGATAGAGGATGTAATAGAGTAATAGAGGACTTGAACGGTGAACAAAAGGGATAATGAAATTAAGCGGCTGCATTCCCAATTAGGAGAGATCAGGGAGGAGCTTTCCGCCAGCGAAGTACGTTTCCAAAATATTATCGGCAAGAGCAAGGACGGTGTGCTTATCCTGGACCAGCAGGGTGTCATTATATACGCAAACCCCAGCGCCCAGGTTATATTAAATCAAAATATTGAAAAAATCATCGGGGAACAATTCGGTATATTAATAGAAGGAGATTATGAGTCGGAGATAAGCATTCTTTCATCTAAAGCAAGCCCCCGTATCGTGGAACTGCGGGTTTCAGCAATCGAATGGAATAATAAGCCCTTTTCCCTGGTGTTTATCAATGATATCACCCGGCGCAAGCTGGCCGAGTCCAGGCTTAAGACCGCTCTTGAAGAAAAGGAAGTACTTTTGAAAGAAGTTTACCATCGAGTTAAAAACAATTTGCATATCATCTCCAGCCTCCTGGACATCCAGGAACTGCGCTTAAAGGATACCGCGGCTGCCGATGCATTTAGAGAGTGCAAGAACCGGGTGATAGCTATGAGCCTCATTCATGAAAAATTATATCAAGCCAGGGATTTGTCAAGAGTCAACTTCCGGGAGTACATCCAAAGCCTGATCATGCATTTGTTCAAATCGTATTTACTGGAGCCGGGAAAGGTGCGGTTGAAAATGGAAGTCAAAGAAATCCTCCTGAATCTCGATACTGCCATCCACCTTGGTTTGATTATTAACGAACTTGTCTCCAATTCCCTGAAATATGCCTTCCCGGGTAAAAGAAAAGGAACTATCGAGGTATACCTGGACAAGATTAATGGAGAGGAAGATAAAAATATATTGATTATCAGCGATAATGGTGTTGGCATCTCCGAAAGTGTGGATTTACAGTGTGACAGCCATCTTGGTATGCGGATTATCCACTCCCTGGTAAAAAAATTGCGAGGGGACATAGACATCGACGGGAAGGATGGCGCAACGTTTACCATAAAGTTCAAGGAATTGAAATAAAAAAAATTTATTTTTTTGACGGTGTGACGGTGGATTTGAAGTCTACTATTAGAGTTCCTAAATCTAAGATGCTTATCCTATAAGTGGTTTCTAATATTTTTCGCGCCAGGTCCAGGATTTTAACGGGTGTTTGGTCGATGATTTCAGAGTCTGATGTGGCAATCACGCCGTTATTTATTTGTTTTAACCGGCGGTCCACCGATTGGACCAAATGGGTTTCCGCTCTTATTTTTTTTTGCCGGATTTTTTTTTCTAATGCGTTGATATGAGAACTGCTGTTAGATACCGGGCTGTCTAAATAGATGGTTACTTCTTCCAGGTCTCCTTTGGGGATAAAGTTTACCAATAAATCTGCTGACTGGTAAAAGGTCTTTTGGTTTTCTATTTTCCCGTAAGCAGCGCCTGGGTCTCTTAGTATGCCGTCATTACCGATAAAGATCGTTTTACCCAGCAGGTAATTCATCATGGTAAAGAGAACGTTATATCCATCGATATATAGTATTTTTCCTTTTGAATTCTCCAATGGAATGAGTTTTGATATTCGCTTTAATGCGTTTTCTTTTGAGGTAATGCCGCGAAATAGTAGGGTTCGCTGCACCCCGGTTAATCGGAAGCGGTCTCCCACCAGTTTCAGGGTTTCTTTTTCCGGGTAATTTTTGTTGAGGAGATAATAATAATCTGTTAATGCACCTTTAAAGGCAGCGGTGATCAAATTTTTATTTGCCATTTTTTCCTCTTTGAACGATTATAATATATCATTTTTAGGGCGATCGAATCAAGACCAAAAGCTATTTTTTCGGTGCACTGACGGAATGTCGGAATGGCCCAATGGGAAAATACTTAAATATTTAAAACTTTTTTAAAAATTATTTGCTTTTTTGTATGCAACCGGAGTATAATATAAATCGAGTTCCAGGAAGGAATATGGGAACTTGATTGAAAAAGTATGGAACAATTAGAAATACAACAACGAATGCAGCGCGGGAGCGAGATATTAACAGGGGCCTTATTTTATTTCTTCGAAAAGAGAATACGATGCTACATGTGCGGGTATTTGTTTATATGAGTCAGAGTGGTACGGGTACGATTTCCGCTCACTTTTTCAAATCCCTCCTGGTACGTAATGGATGCGTATCATTATTTATTTCAGTGTGTAGAAAAGGAGATTTAAAATGAAAGTGGCAATTTATGCCGGAATGTTTAAAGAAAATCATGATGGGGCTGTCAAGACCCTGTATGAACTGGTGGACTCGCTGCTGCAGAAAGAAATAGAACTGGGAGTTTGGGGATTTTCCATCACCCCGCAGCAGCGGAAAGGACTAACCCTGTATAACATTGCATCCATACCTCTTCCCCTTTATAAGGATTATCGGATTACCCTACCCAATCACAAATTAAAGAAGCAGTTAAAGAAATTTAACCCGGATGTGATGCATATAACCGTACCTGACCTGGTGGGGATGTCCTTGATGCGGTTTGCCAGGAAGAAGGGAATCCCGGTGTTGACGTCCTATCATACGGATTTTCCCTCTTATTTAAAGTCTTACGGACTGGGTTTTTTTTATAATCCCTCCTGGAAGTATTTCAAATGGTTTTATAACAAAAGCCGGGTTACCCTGGCCCCTACGGAAGAAATCATCGATAAACTGAAAAGCAAAGGCATAAAACATACGAAATTATGGAGCAGGGGTATCCACCTGGACAGGTACAGTATGGCATTTCGTTCTCAATCCTTGCGTTCAAAATGGAAAGCACGAGGCAAAATGGTTATTCTCTACAGCGGTCGGTTTGTCTGGTACAAGGACCTGGAGACCTTTATTGAAGTTTATCATCTTTTTAAAACCCGGGGGCCCAGGGATGTGGTATTTGTCCTGGCCGGGGATGGCCCTATCCGGGAAGAGTTGGTCAAACGGATGCCGGATGCTATTTTTCCCGGTTACCTGGAAGGAGAAGAACTTTCCCGCGTTTATGCCAGTTCTGATATTCTCTTATTTCCCTCCACCACGGAGACCTTCGGTAATGTGGTGCTGGAAGCCATGGCCTCCGGGCTGCCGGCAGTGGTTTCCGATGTGGGCGGGTGTAAAGAGATTGTACGAAGATCCGGCGCGGGATTGGTTGCTAAAGCTGGCGATCCGGGGGACTTTTATCGAAAATGCCAACAATTGGTAAAAGACCAAAATTTATATAAAGGAATGCAGCAGAAAGGGCTGAGATTCGCCCAAACACGCAGTTGGCAAACCATAAATAACCGGGTCATTGACGAATACCGATATTTGATCCGCAGCAAAGAAAAAACGCTGAGAGCTGGAACAGGAATCCTGGTAAGTGACTATTAATGGTGTTTAATTTTTTCCCTGGTCAGCTATATAAAAACTGTTCCAAAGAGATGAACTGATGGCGTTGAACTCTTCTCCGTATTTGATCATCTGTTGGTGATATTCGTCGGAGGCCCATGCGTTATCAGCGCCGACGTCAATAGGTTTTGCCGAGGAGTCCCTGGCGGCTTTCATAAATTCCTCATGGTGATCCCGTATAAAGCAGGGGGCCAGCCAGTTTTGGGCACAGCATCCCTGGTACCTGGGATCATATAATGAAAACCCGTAAGAGGCCTGCCATTCCCGCACACGCTTAAACATCGGGGTAAGAAGAATATCATCCAAAGTCCCGCCTTTTTTGTATAAATCGTAGATATTGTTTGCTGAATAAGGCACAAATACGCAGGGGGTGATATCACCTTTCCAGGTGATATAAAAATAACCCCCGGGCCGACCGCCAGCAATACAACCGCTGGTGGTGGTACCGCTGTTCCAGAAATCAGCCATGAAAAGTTTTTTCTCCCGCACTGCTTTCCACATCCGTATCAACATCTCCATTCGCTGTTCAGGGGTGACCATCATTTCAAAAGACCCGTTTCTCCCAATAGGCATATACTGGAATATCCAGGCATAGGTGGCACCCTGTTGATTGAACCAGAAATCAAAGAATTCATCCCTGGATACCAGGTCCCAATTGTGCCTCATGGCTGTAATCGATACACCAAAGGGGACACCTGCACTGCGAAGATTCTCCATAGCGTTCAGTATTTTTTTATAAACCCCTTTCCCTCTGCGGGCATCGGTTTCTTTTTCAAATCCCTCCACGGAAATACCCGGTGTTAAATTTCCCAACTCTAACAACTGCCGGGTCATGTCTTTGTCAATCAATGTACCATTGGTATAAACCAGGAAAAATTGATTGTCATGCTTTTTAATCATGTCAATAAACGTTTTTCCTTTGTCTTGCCACAAAAAAGGCTCTCCACCGGAAATAACCGTGAAATAGGAACCCCATAATTCTCGTTTTTCTGTCAATATACGGTCAAAGGTATCCCAGTCCAATTGATGGGCGGTTTTCCAATTACTTTCAGCATAGCAGCCGGGACAATTGAGATTGCATTTTTCCTCCGGTGATATCGTGATAAAAAGGGGTGGTTCAAATCCTACTCTTTCTATCGCTTTCTTTACCGTCATCCCCCGGGTCTCTAAATTTTCAATATGTATGTCCATAAATTTGTTTAGCCATTGTTTTGAAAACAGTTTCCGCTTGATGTTGCGGTGAATGGTGCCGAATAAGGCTTTACCCATGTCTATCTTATCCAGTTGGACTTGCCTGGGAAATTGGCCCCGATTTTTTTCTACCAGGTTGCGCCACATGCTTTTTTGAATTTTATTAATAACCACACGGCGCAGCAGGCTGTTGTGTGCAGCCCGACGCATAAAAAACCGAATCACTTCTTTCCTCTTTAGAGGATTTAAACTCTTCTTCTTCGTCATATCAACCCCTCCTAAAGGTTTTAAATTCAATTTTAAACCATTCCTGGTTATTTTTCAATACAAAATTAAAATTTTATTTTTTTTTGTTTTCATTTCATTTTTCCGCCCTTACCGGGTTTGATAATTGTCCAAGGTTTTCGATGGAGATGGTAACTCGATCGCCTTGTTTGAGAAAGACCGGTGGTTGGCGGGTAAATCCCACGCCTTCCGGTGTACCCGTTAAAATCACTGTACCGGGCAGCAGGGTCATGGATTGACTTAAATGGCTCACCAGGGTGGACACATTGAAAATCATATCCGCCGTATTGGAGTTCTGGAAAATGGTACCATTAATTTCCGTTTGAATACGAAGAAGATTGGGATTGGGGATTTCATCTTTTGTAACCAGGCAGGGGCCGAGGGGACAAAAGGTATCGAAGCTTTTTCCCCGGGTCCATTGTGTTTTTTGTTTTTTGATTTGCCAGTCCCGGGCGCTGACATCGTTGGCGCAGCAGTACCCCAGGATACCTTTCACTGCATCTTCCGGTGAGATATTTTTAACCGGTTTTCCCATCACAACAGCCAGTTCTGCTTCGTAATCCACCTCATGAGGTCCTGCTTTGGGCAATATAATCGGGTCTCCATGAGCTGTAATTGAATTGGTGCCTTTCAAGAACATGATAGGGATTTCGGGTCGTTGTATCCCGGTTTCATCCGCGTGTCTGGCGTAATTAAGGCCGATCCCGATAATATTGGGGGGAATCACCGGCGGAAGAATTTTTTTTATTAGCGCGGTTTCCCCGGTAACCGAAAATTCATCGAAAATACTGCCCATAATGAGGTGGGCGGCTTTATCCTCCTGGGATTCCACCACTCCATAACAGCTCTTATCATCTTCTGAAACAAATCGTATCAATTTCATTTGCAGCGCCTCTCCATTTTATTTAAATGTTTGGATTCCTAATTATATCCATTCCATCATACCCTGTCAATAAGATAAGAAGTCCAAAATCAGGCGGTGAATCCAGGATTTTTCTTTTTTTTTTACTCTCGAACTATTTTTTTTTTTTGATATATGATATATTTATAGATCGACCTGGAGGATACAGAATATGGTACATGGTGAATGTAAAAGCGTAAAAAGCAAAGAACCAGGGAGGCTGGTATGAGTGAGAGTAAAAAGATCGTGGTAGTGGATGATGATCTGAAGGTCACCATACTGGTGAAAAAGAAATTGACCGAAAAAGGTTTCCAGGTATTCAGCACCAATGATGGAACAAAAGCCCTGGAATTGGTAGAAAATGAAAAACCCGACGTGTTAGTTACCGATATTTTGCAGCCCGGCCTGGATGGGGTAAGCTTGTGCAATTCAATCAAAAACCATCCCACCCTTGGTGATACGAAGGTCATCATTATTTCCGGCGTTTACAATGAAGCCAATTTCAGACTGCAAATGGATTGCCAACCCGATGGCTTTGTTGAGAAACCCATCGATGTCAATCAACTTGGTGATGTGGTAATGGAAAAGATCAAAGAATGTATTTGAGGTACCCAAAAGCCCTAAAGAGTTGTATTTCGCCTGGAACCACCAGGATAATTCCCATGAAGGAAGAGACCTGGTGGGAAAGATGCTGAGCGATTAAAAAGGTGAGAAAGTGAGAAGAAAACCCGGTGACTCATCAGCATCCCCTGGTTTCAATGTTTTCGAGCACGAGACTAAAATATTGGAGGATGCCCGGGAGGTTGGCAAAAGTAACAATCTAACCCGGGAAGAACTGCAAACCAGGCATAAAGACCTGGTCAAAGAATATAAAAAATTGCTCCGCAAGACCGAAAAAATTACCCGGATTGGCGACAGCAACCAGAGAAAACTGTTGGCTGCTTACGATAAAATTGAAACCCAGAATATCCAATTGGATAAGGCAAGGGAAGAGGCAGACCGGGCAAACCAGGCAAAAAGTGAATTCCTGGCACGAATGAGTCATGAAATTCGCACCCCCATGAATGCGATATTAGGGATGACGGAATTAGCGCTTTTAACCGGGTTGAATGAAGAGCAAAAGGATTATCTTGAAACCGTTAAAGAGGCGGGTAAAAATCTCCTGGCCATCATTAACGATATCCTGGACTTTTCAAAAATTGAAGCCCGGCAGTTAAGTCTTGAGCATATCGACTTTAATTTGAAAGATACCCTTGAGTCCACGGTAAAAATATTGTCGATGGGTGCAGCGGAAAAGGGGCTCGATTTAAAGTACCATATCAGCAGCGGCGTGCCAATGGTTTTAAAAGGAGATTTTGCCCGGCTGAAGCAGATTATCATAAACCTGGCGGGAAACGCCGTGAAATTCACCCACGAAGGAGAAATAACCGTGGAAGTGAAAAAAATTAGCCTGGAGGTTCCCGGGGAGCCTGATAGGGTCCCACTGCTGTTTTCTGTCCGGGATACGGGCATTGGCATTCCTGCCCATAAACAAAACGCCATTTTCGAGAGTTTCAGCCAGGCTGACAGCTCCACTACTCGAAAGTACGGCGGCACCGGCCTGGGACTGGCCATATGCAAACAATTGGTGGAATTGATGGGAGGACGTATATGGCTGGAAAGCCAGGAGAGAAAAGGAAGCGTGTTTTATTTTACCGCGGTTTTCCATCCCGGGGACCCACAGGTCGCAGCGGCTCACCGGGAAAAAGAAAATTTGATCAACTTCCAGGGAAAACCATTAAAAATTTTGCTGGCTGAAGACAACTCCATGAATGCCAAACTGGCCATCATATTTTTAACAAAACAAAATCACCGCGTGGTACACGTGCTCAATGGCAAAGAAGTCCTGGACCAACTGGAAAAAGAAACCTTTGATCTTATCTTGATGGACCTGGAGATGCCGGAAATGGATGGTTTTGAAGCGTCATGCCGCATCAGGGCCGATCGATCCGGCGCCTTTGCTCCCAATATCCCCATCTTTGCCATGACGGCTCATTCAGTACAGGAATACCGGGAAAGGATTTTCCGGAGTGGGATGAACGACTATGTGACCAAACCGGTAGACCTATATAAATTGGCCCGGGTCCTGGCAAAGATTAAACCCCATACCACTGACATCCCGGGGGATATGCCGAAGCCGACGGCGCCTGTAGGTATTGGTAAAATTCTAAATCGAGAGGCAGCCCTTAGACGGTTAGGGGGGGATGTGGACCTGTTCCGTAAATTTTGCCGGATGTTCCTGGAGGAAATTCCCGCCATCAGCAGGAAACTCCATTCCACATTATCCGGGAAAAATTTTGAAGAATTAAGAAAGAACGCTCATTATTTAAAGGGATCGGCTGCCATGATCGGGGCTGAACACATTGCCTATTATGCCGCTGACCTGGAGAAATCTTCCTGTGAGAATAAGGACAAGGAAGAAGCCGGTCACCTGTTGGCTCAAGTGGAGAGGGAACTCTCACAATTGAAAGAGATGCTCATGGAAAACGTGGAAAACGTGGAAAAGAGAATAAAAATATGATTCGATGAAAAATAAAGAAAAAAAAATATCCTATGCCGCGCAAATCTATAATCGAGAAGCTCAACTGCTTGAGAAAATTGAAAGAATCCAGGATGACACCAATATTTCGAAAGATGCATTATTAAAGGAATATATTGACCTGGGCCATGAATATGCAAAATTACTGAAACAAACCATTAAAATTACCCGCATAGGCGATTCCAACCAGAGAAAACTTTTTTTAGCCAACGAGCAAATCGAAAAACAAAAGGAGAAATTAAGCATCGCTTATAAAAAAATGGAGGTACTGGCCAGGATCGATCCATTGACCCAACTGTCAAACCGGAGGGATTTCCTGGAAAAATTCCAGCACGAAATCAATCGGTTTGAACGAAGCCGCAGACCTTTTTCAGTGGTGATGGGTGATCTCGATGATTTTAAAGCGGTTAACGATCGATACGGCCATGATTGTGGGGATTTTGTGTTGGTAAGCATCGCCAAGATCATAAGATCCATGGTTAGAAAACAGGATACCGTGGGCCGGTGGGGAGGCGAGGAGTTTATCCTACTGCTCCCCGAATCTCCCCTGGAGGGCGGAAAAATCGTAGCGGAAGGAATCCGGAAACGAATCGCAGCAGAGACCTTTTCTTTTAAAAGTCAACTATTTTCCATAACCATTACCCTTGGGGTAACTGAATTTAGTGAAACCATGGATATTGATGACTGTATAAAACAGGCGGATGAATCCATGTATTCCGGGAAACGAAAGGGAAAAAACCAGGTGGTTTCAGTTGAAACGTAATAATTGGTAAGAAAAAAATGAAAAATCATTTTAAAACTTTTTTTGTTGTGATAAAATGAAGAAAAAAAAACAAGAGGAAAGGCATGAAACAAAGATAAGAGGAGAAAGTCGAACCATGGCGGAGTTGGAACTATTGGAATATTATAAGGAAATGTGTGAGCGCAACATCGTGTTGGATTTCCAGGGAGCAATATCTCAAGATATGGTGGTGGGGATGGCGGAGCTGCTTAAAAACAAATTCTCCCAGGAACTTGGCAGGGCCAATATTGTAAAAAAGTTGTTTTCCATTTTTATTGAAATGGCCCAAAATATTGCCATCTATTCCGCCGAACGGGTTTACCTGGATGATCGACACCGGGATGTCGGGGCCGGCATTATCATGGTCACTGAAAAAAATAAAATCTATCAAATTACTTCAGGTAACCTGGTGAAAAAGGATTCCATCCCTAAAATCATCGAGCATTGCCGGACAATTAACCACATGGATAAAGAAAAATTGAAACAATTCTATAAAGCACAGATTAAATCATCCCGTGAGAAGGGAAAAAAAGGAGCAGGGGTTGGGTTGATCGATATGGCCCGAAAGTCCGGGAACCCAATCCTATACGAAGTCACCCCTGTGGACAACATCAATTCCTTTCTTGTTTTATCCGTAAAAATTCAACAGGGTCAGGAGGGTATCAATAATGGATAATCTACAAATCGAAAAAACCAAGTATACCATGGCAGTGAATTTTAACAAAGACACCGGGGTCCTGGAAATGGAAGGCTCGTCATACCCGGAGAATGCACTGGACTTTTTTGGTCCCATCATCAATTGGATAAAAGATTATATTTCCCGGATCGATAAACCCATGGTCATGAATATCCGGTTAAATTATCTCAATACCAGTTCCACCAAATGCATCCTGGATATTTTTGAAATCCTGGAACAACATCACAGGTCTGGTGGTGATGTGAGGATCAATTGGTATTATGCAGAGGATGACGAAGATATCATGGAAACCGGAGAAGAATTGGGCGAAGATTTCAA
>CP070627.1:6668165-6678824 GCA_020355945.1 Candidatus Aminicenantota bacterium
CAAGGCCTCGGAACGAAAATTAAAGAAAATGAATGCCGCTAAAGATAAACTGTTTGCGATTATTGCCCATGACCTGGGAAGCCCGTTAAATAGTTTACTGCTTAGTTCCCGTCACCTGGCCAACCATTACCCCTCCCTTGATGAGCAAGACCGCAGCGAGTTTATCCACAACATTTACAGGCAAACCCGGGACATGGCAGATCTCCTGGAAAACCTGCTGCAGTGGGCCATGGTCCAGATCGGGAAAATAGGAAAAAACCCGGAAACAGTGGATATGCATTTTTTAACAGCAGAAACCCTCGAGCAGATAAAATATCCGGCTCAAAAGAAAAAAATCCGCCTGTCGGTGCACATCATGGAAAGCACCCTGGCATGGGCAGATAAACACATGATGAAAGCAGTCATGAGAAACCTGCTTTCCAATGCCATTAAATATTCCCACCCGGGTGGGGAAATTAAAGTAACCTCAAAGGATGCCGGGAACCAGGTAGAAATAACCGTTTCCGATAACGGTGTCGGTATGGACAAAGAAAAAATAGAACGCCTGTTTAAGGAGGAAGTCCATGAAAGCACCCGGGGCACCTGCAATGAAAAAGGCACTGGCCTGGGCTTGGTGTTGTGTAAAGAATTCGTGGAAAAGAATGGCGGGGAAATCCGGGTGCAAAGCCAACCGGATCACGGCAGTCATTTTCGCTTCACTTTACCCAAGCAGTACTAACCCGCTAACTAACACAATTACACCTGCCAGCCAGACAGTAAAACAATGAAGAATATCGAAAAAATTTACGAAAAATCCGAAAAAATTTACGAATTTACCGGCTTTTTTTCACTGACTTCCTGGTCCCGGTGATTTTGCGTCATCTGTTTTATTTTTTTTCCTCTTGATATAGGAAGGCTTCGACGAAATAATGGAGGAGAATTTTATTTAAGTAATCGGAACCGGTAATCCTGGCATCATATTTGCATATTTATATATCATTCCCATCCAGCGAATTTAAGCCAGAAAATGAAGCAATCGAGCAAATAAATTATTTAAAAATAAAAAGGAGGTTACAGGGACAATGAAAAACAAATCACGGGAAAACAAGTTAGTGTTTATGCTTAACAAAAGAACCATTGCCCACTTGAGTTACCGGGACATGATTAACGTGGGCAGCGGGGAAAAGGGCCAGGGTGACAACAAGTTTAAGGAAACAGACCCTGAGGTATGCGTGGCGTACATCAACCCGGTCCCAACGGATTTTGGTATTACACCTGGTATCCCTAACGATCCTCACTAACGATCAAATTTTAAAACAATTTAAACGTGTAAACATACCACTTCCACAATTAATCCCTACTGTTTTGTGGTGGGAGATGGCAGCGTCTCAACTTTAATGTTGAGACGCTGCCCCCCAATCACACCCTCCCTCCATCATATTATACTTTGGTCTCGCTTTGATTCGCAGGTAAATGGGAAACTAATGAAACATCCCGCCCTGGTTGAGAGTGAGAGACAACCGCCTTTTAGCGTCATAGGATGAGAAATAGGTGAGTGGCCTTTAAGGCCACCCACCCGATTTCTTCACCTTTACGGCTTAAAAGGATGTTACAGGGCTGTCATAATCTTGTTTATTAACAATCTTGTTTATTAACCTCCGTATTTTCCCATGCGCAGTCACCAGTGTCGAGGAAGAACAACGCAGCTATTCACGTTCAGAACCAGCGAGAATGATGCGTTATTTTCGGAACGAGCCACTAGAAAGGCATGGGCCATCACTGCTGCCACACGCATTATTTATCGTACTTCCTCCCTCACCAGGCCCGTTATATAAATAATCAATTCCGCACATCAAATCATATCTGGCTGGAATTGAGTCACCCCATCCCCCGGTGGTTCTCACTGGTTCCCCCCATTTTTATGTAATTTGATATCTATAAAATGCGGGGCAGAGCACAAATCCTGGCGGCGGTTTTGGGAAGGGATTTTCCACGACCGGAAAATCACAGGGAGTGCTTCCCGGGCCGGGACCGGCCAAAGGATAATGCCCACAGGATTTGTGCGCCCGACCTACCACTATTTCCAAAAGTCATTCCCGGGATTTCTGCAAGAAAAAAAATAAAAGATTACCCGCACTTCCCACGCTTGACTTCTTCTTGATTTATTTCGAAGATGTGTCCATGAAACACATCTCCCTTTTGTGGAAGCGCACTTAGCCAGGCAAACTTGAAAGTCAAAGAACACTGCTTTGAATCTCAAAAAAGATATGCAAATATGATGCCAGGGTGACGGATTCCTATTCCAGGTAATCAATGACTGCAATTCATGTTTTTAGAAATCCCGATATATCAATATTATCAACCATTAGACTAAAAAGCGGGAAACTCGAAAATCACCAGGGACTGCGAACCTGTTTAAACGTTTACCGAAAAATTCGTAATTTTTTTCGAATATTTTTTACACTATACAATTTTGAACTATACAATAATAACCGGATATGATATGATGAGAACTGGTTTTTTTATAAATTATTAAAAAGAGGAGGAACAATGGAAGCAGTTGAAAAGTTAGAACCATCTGAACAACCCGGGAAAACGTTTTATAATCTGACTGATCCCACAAACACCATTATTATGGTAATCGGTATCGGATTATTAATTGCGTTTATTTTTCCAATTGTCGTTTCCACATATCGAGATTTAAGAGTTGTGTTTTTAAACATCGAAATTTTTGGAGAGGACAGGGCTCCGGGCAAGGGCTCACCTTCAGGGGAAATATTGACAATAAAATTTTTTCTCTGTGTTCTCTGTGGTCTCTGTGGCTAAAAAAACCAGGAGGTAAACAATGATTGAATGGCTGCAAATGGAACAATGGTCACCTTATGCAGTAGGGATTGGCATCGGTATTCTCAGTTGGCTGACGTTTCTTTTTTCTAACCAGACGGTGAGCTGCTCTACCGGTCTTTCCCAATGCAGCGGTATGATAGAAAAAGTTTTCAGGGGTAAGCAAGTGGCAGAAAAGGCCTATTACCGGAAATACCCACCAGTAGCAGACTGGAAGTGGATGTTTTTGATTGGGGTATTGATTGGAGCTTTTGTATCAACAATCTTATCGGGTTCCTTTAATTTTAAATGGGTACCGACGTTATGGGAACAGGCTTTTGGTGCGCCTGTACTGCCCCGGTTGATTGTGGCCTTTGTAGGTGGAATTTTTATGGGATTCGGTTCCCGGTGGGCCAATGGCTGCACCAGTGGACATGGTATCAGCGGCACATTACAACTGGCGGTCTCCAGTTGGATTTCGGTGGTCTTTTTCTTTATCGGCGGTATTGCATGCGCCCTGCTTATCTATCGAGTGATAGGCGGTTAACCTTTAGGAGGCAGCATGTTGACGAAAATACATTCGAAAAGAGGTCTGCAATTGCTGTTAGGGTTGTTATTCGGTATCATTTTCGGTTTCCTTCTCCAGAAGGGGGGGGTAACCAAATATGAAGTTATCCTGGCGCAATTGCTGTTGATAGATTTCACTGTGGTGAAGATCATGCTTAGTGCAATCGTGGTTGGCATGATTGGTGTTTATTTCTTGAAAAGCCTGGGTTTGGTGAAACTTCAGCCCAAAGCGGGTTCCACCGGGATGAATGTGCTCGGAGGGTTATTTTTTGGTATTGCCTTTGCCCTTCTGGGTTATTGCCCGGGAACTGCTGTGGGTGGTGTTGGTGATGGATATATGGATGCGCTGTTTGGTGGAGTTATTGGCATGTTGGTTGGTGCCGGTCTATTTGCGGCTGTTTATCCCCGGTTTTCAAAGCTGGTTTTACAGAAAGGTCATTTTGGAGATATCACTTTTCCTGAGTTGTTGAAAGTGAATCAATGGATATTGGTGGTGGTTTTTTCGGGTGTGATCCTGTTGATCCTGTATCTCTTAGAAAGCTTAGGATTGTAAATAATCAAAAACCCTGGGCCGGACGAACCACCCGGAGGAAGTAGAGTATGATATTAAAAAAAAGAGGAAGACGAATTGTTATGGGAAATCCATGAAATTCGTCGAAAAATCCATCGTGATTTTAAAGGCAAGACAATAGATCAGATCAATAAGGAAGCTCTTGAGAAGTTTTCCTTGTGGAAGAAGCAAGCCGAGAAAGAGTGCAGCGGCCACTGAAATTCAAAACCCGGCTTGGGGACAAAAATTTTTCAGGAACCAGGGACGGTGCGGCAGAACGTTTGAAATTCATCATTCGTTTTTACTTGTCCTCCATGCCATGGGGCATATCAACAAATAGATGATAGACTGATACTTCTTTTCCTTCCCTGGCGTGCAGCGTTCGGGCTAACCGGATGCCTGCCCATGGAGTATCTTTTTCTTCAGGCTCCCGGGTGAGTTTATATTTTAGATTGATATCAGGGAGATGCCTCAAATATTTTTGCCATAAACCATAAAAGTCTTCGGCTTCGGAATATACAATAATGAAATTTCGCGGCAGTCCGGCTTAAATTTTATTAAAAAGCTTGCATATCAAAGGTATCACCATACGCCAGGTGATATACGCTTACATTTTTCTTGTGATAATTTTCATGAATGGTTTCTGCCAGGAAAAAAGGGAAATTCATGCGGAATTTTCTTTTATGGAAAAATTCTTTTAATTTTGACTCCAGGTTTTGGGGGTTCTCTCTAAATTCCTCTGTCTTTTCCAGGTAATCGATGTCGGGATCATCAATTACTCGTTCTATTCGCCCACCAATAAAGATGGCCAACTCCATATCTTCTATTTTGCACAAAAGGCTTAACAGCATCGCCGTCTTTAAGTAACTTCCTTCAATTTGTTTAACAGCATCTGAAAAATTGTTATACTTGATATTTATTTTCAACTCCACCAAACACAAAATGATCCTTCCTTCTAAAGGAACCAGGAAAATGCCGTCGCATATCCTGCGGATAATAGCTCCTTCCTGTTGGTTAAAAAAATTGATAAATTTATTGGTCCCCAGCATTTTTTCGGAAAGTCGGATAAAAGGTCCATTTTTAAATGAAACTTCACATCTTCCTCTTTCCTCAGTCTCTTGAATTGTCAAGCGATTGTCCTGGATTTTCTCAACTAAATAATCTTTTTTCCGCCTTGTGAATTGAGAAAAGATTTTGATTAAATTACTTTCCAGTTCTTCATTTTTCATCATCCGTCAACGCCTCTCGCAAATTCCTGGTTTCTTTTACTGATTGGTCATAAGTATGCTTAAAGCTTTCCAGCGGCATCCCATTTTCAGATGCTTTGAGTTCCCGGACATGAACGACGTCCTTTACTTTCTCAAAATAGTAATTGCCCATATCTTTGGGGTCTAACACAAACTCTTCCTGGATACCGACCTCTTTTAAAATTTTCTTAAATCGATTGGGTTCTTTGTTTTTTATGAAATGGAGTTTTAAAAGGTTGTTAACCTGGTTGACAAAAAAATCGCTGTGAGTGGTGACCTGGATAAATCCTCCTTGATTGACAATGTAAGACAAAAGCAGTGCTGTACTGCGTTGCAATTCCGGGTGCAGATGCGCTTCAGGTTCTTCAATGCATATGAAAAGTCTTTCAATGGGAACCCTATTTAATAAGAGATACAGCGGAAAAAGTTCTTTCACGGAAGATGAACCGGCAGTTAACGGGATTTCTTTGTCTGAACCGATAAGTTTATAAGATTCGCGGTCTCTTTCCACTGTTATTTTTCCATTTAAAAGCTTCTCAAACAGTGGATTAATAAATCTTTTCTGTTCTTTTAACGCTTCATCTATATCAAAATTACTATATCTAACGCTGTCAACACCTTTAAGGAATTCATTATAAATTCCAATACTGGAAATCTCTTTCCACATGGACGGTGCCAAACCACTGAAAGTCCCGCGTGCAGGAGGCAGAAAAAATGCACTGCACTCCATTTGCCTAAAAACAAGCATCCTGCAAAAATCACCTAACAAAAATGCACAAATGCTTTCTATATTATTGGCGGTAAGTCTAACCTTTTCAGCTATATATAACTTATTAAGTTCAGGAAAACCGCTTTCTATTTCAGCATTAATACGCCATTCTTCTCCCTTTGGCTGAGTAATATAAATATGAATTTTTGCATCTGAAATCGGGGGAATTTTCAGTTTCAGCTTTATGTTACAGGCGAAATCTTCATAACCCAGCATATAAGCCATAAACGCGCCAATATTATCATTATACAGCCTTTCAAGTTCTTTGGTCAACCTTTTAGGAAGTTCCAATTCAATCTCTTTTTTGGGTTTTAGATCATTTTCATTTTTTTTAATATCGAAAAACTTACGCACTAATTCAGATATTTTTTTTCCATTATTCAGCATAAAGAACAAGTAATACACGGCCATTGCCGTATAGCTCTTGCCTGTATTACTTTCTCCCGAAAACAATAAAAAAGGCTTGAAATTCACAATGCTGTCCCGTATCGGACCTAAGGTCTCAATCTCAAAACTTATTTTACCAGGATAGAACTCCTTTTTACTTTTATTCATAACCTTATTTTATAAAAAGCATCAAGTATTGTAAAGAGGAATCAGAATTAATCCCGGATTTTTTCTGTCCCAAAAAATAAAAAACCTCGCCCCATTTGTTCGTCCGGAGAACCTTTTTTTGATTTCCTTCGTTTTTATAATACAGCAATCAATATTTAGGTAATGTTAAAAATTTTATGAAATAAAATGAAAAAAAATAGCCACAGAGGCCACAGAGGTCACAGAGGACACAGAGTTTTTTTATTTTTCCTCTGTGCTCTCTGTGCTCTCTGTGGCTAAAAAAAGGAGGTATATAATGAAACGAGTTATGATGGTTCTTTTTTGTTTTTTTATGACCTTTGTTTTCGTCCGGGAGACAAAAGGGGAATACAAAGGAATCGACATCCTTCTTCACCAGAAGATCAGGATGAGTGATGGCACCAATCTTTCTGCCAATATATTTAAGCCGGCTGAAATGAAAGAACCACTACCGGCAATATTCACCTTCACTCCCTATGTCGCTGACGAGGGTCAGCAGCGCGGCACTTTCTTTGCCCAAAATGGTTACGTTTATGTGCATGTGGATGTTCGTGGTAGAGGAAATTCACAGGGTAAATTTCTCCCCATAGAAAAAGATGGCCCGGACGGAGCACAGGTGGTGCAATGGCTGGCCAAACAACCGTGGTGCAATGGAAAAGTGGCGATGAGAGGCGGTTCTTATCGGGGGATGGTACAGTGGCAAATACTAAAAAATTTCCCGGCGGCGCTAAAAACAATCGTTCCCACAGCGGCTCCTGCCCCGGGTATCGATGCCCCTAAAGACAGAAACATTTTCATTAGTGTATTCGCAACATGGCTGGCGTTTACAAAAGGTAAAACAAAAAATACGGAACTTGGCTCAGATTATTTGTATTGGATGAATAAAATCTATAAAACCTACAGCCAGTATTTACCTTTTTCAACACTGGCTGAGGTCACCTGCAGCAGGCCGGAAATATTTAAACGCTGGCTTTCCCATCCTTATTATGACGATTATTGGCAGAACATATCTTTATCGGATGAAGATTATAAAAGAATAGACATCCCGATTCTCACTATAACCGGGTATTTCGATGAGAATCAACCCGGGGCCCTGCACTATTTTCGTAAACATATGCAGTTTGGAAAAAGCCACATCAAAGAAAAGCATTACCTCATTATTGGCCCCTGGAGTCATGCAGGGACGCGTAAACCGCAAAAGGAATTAGCCGGGATGGTTTTTGCAGAAAATGCCGTATTAAACATAGACCAACTGCACCTGGAATGGTTTGATTGGATACTAAAAGAAAAAGAAAAACCAAAATTCCTGGAAAAGAGAATCTGCTATTATGTCATGAAGGAAAACAAGTGGAAATACCAGGACAGGCTGAAAGATGCCTCAAACCAAACAATAACCTGGTATCTCTCTTCAGAAAAAGGTAAAGCCAATGATATTTTCCATTCAGGCTATCTTGAACAAACTCTGCCCACAAAAAAGCAGGAACCCGATGTGTTCCGGTATGACCCTTTGAAAATAATTTCCAGGGATGAATATTTTAAAAGTAATTCTTCCTTATTAGACCAGGGTGCGGCTTTTAGAGAGGATAAGCTCATCTACCACAGCCCACCTTTAAAGGAAGATATTGAGATTACAGGTAGGGTCAAGCTCACGGCCTATATTCAATTAAATGTGCCGGATACTGACCTGCGAGTGGACCTGTATGAAATAAAGCCGGATGGGAAGAGTATACGACTGGCCTGGGATTTTATGCGGGCCCGGTACCGGGACTCCCTGTCCAAACCGGAACTGGTCATTCCCGGGACCATCAATAAATATGTATTCAATAAGTCCCATTTTTTCGCCAGGAAGCTGGAAAAAGGGAGTCGTCTTCGGCTTATCCTCAGTTGTTTGAATCACCCTTTTTTTGAGAAAAATTACAATTCCGGCGGAGTGGTTGCCGAAGAAACCGGCAAAGATGCCCGTACAGCAGTCATCAAACTATACCATAACAAAAAATACCCCAGTGTCCTGGAATTACCCATCCATGTGTTCAAGGCGAATAAACCGAAAAAGTAAAGACATGCCCCCAAAGCCAGGAATCCCGGCTTAATTCAAAGCCGGGAATCATCTGGCTTTTTTAAATGGTACACCATTTCGGCAAAATGTTACAAAAACTTAACAGCAAGCGGTTCGCCTGTTTCAGTCGACAAAAAATACAGTTACCCCTGATTTTTTACAAACTGGCGAAACATACTGGAAACCTTTGTTAACATTCGAATTCAGCAGTTATGGTGGCACAAGTTCTGATGGTGTTGGCTGGCGGGCAAAAAAGACCCCACGTAATAGGCACACCACCCTGGATGCGGTTCATCTGTTCCTGTTTCAAATGGGCAACGGTCTTTTTGTTTAAGACCAGTTTCTTGGCGATTTTTTTGGCTTTCATTTGTATATCCTCCTTTTTTTATTTTTTATCCAGGTTGAGCAACGTTGAATATTTAAATTGAATCTTTAATATGTTTTGGTGCTGTTACCAGGTAACCTCCGAAAAGAGATGAAAACAACAAAACGCACATTTTCAGAAAGCCTTACATCCGTTTTAAGAACATATAATATCAGGAAATTGAGTAGAGGTCAATCCGGGTCGTTAAACTGACTCTAATATCTTTACTTCTTTTTTATGACAAGAAACTCTTAAAAGCTCTTCCGTTGACCATTGACGATTAAAAAAATCATCCTGCAATATTGAAATGAAAAAATTGTCAATTGCCAATTATCAATTATCAATGAGTTTTTTAGGGTTCTATAATTTTATTTCTTGCCATTTTTTGGCAAGATGTTACGGCTTAATAATTAGTGCCCTTCGTACCTGTGCCCCTTACCCACCGAGCAAATTTAGAGTACGACGACCTCGGCGGTGCAGTCAAAATTTCAATCAAGCTTCATAAAACACCATGCCCAGGTATTTGTTATATTCATCTTTACGTACCACTTCTACCTCTCCTCTCACCTTCATACCTATTTTGGGTTCCTCCATTTTCAACTGACCGGTGATTTTCATGCCGTCGTCCAGGAGGACAATTCCCAGGGTTAATTTCACTACTTCGTATTCGGGTGGGAGCGTATAAAGATGAGTAAAAGTTAATAGTTTTCCTTTTTTAGAGAGCGGTAAAATATCGAATTCATTATGGTCATTCCGGCCGCACTTTTTACAGATGGTCCGATACGGATAATGAAGCTCCCCGCATTTTCTGCATTTATACGCGTATATATTCTTTTCCACGATTATTTCTCCTTGATAAAGGTGAGACAGACAACATTATTACCAAAGCCGCCAAAGTTACAGGTGAATCCTACTTTGGCATTTTTTACCTGTCTTTTTTCAGCTTCTCCTCTCAACTGGAGAACAATTTCATGAGCCTGACCGACGCCTGTGGCCCCCACCGGATGTCCTTTGGCTTTAAGCCCGCCGGAAGGATTAATGGGCAGCTTTCCGTCCAGTTGTGTTAATCCTTTTTCCAGGGCAATATGTCCTTCTCCTTTTTTAAAGAACCCCACTTCTTCACTTTCAACGATTTCAAGAATAGTAAAGGCATCGTGTAATTCAGCCACATCCACGTCTTCGGGTTTTACTCCTGCCATGGCAAAGGATTTTTTAGCGGCCTGTCTAACAGCTAAGAGATCGGTGGGTTCTTCGCGTTCATGTATGACATGGGAATCGGTAGCCTGGCCAATACCGGCGAGTCTGATCATGGGTTTATTTAGTTTTTTAGCGACATCTCCGCTGGCGAGGATCACGCATGCGCCTCCATCCGACACCGGGCAGCAGTCGAAGAACCGTAAGGGGTCTGCCACTACCGGGTTATTGATAGCGGCTTCGGGTGAATCAAGTATCCCTTCCAGTGTTATAGGCTGATGAAGATGGGCGTAAAAATTATCTACTGCATTGGCATGATTTTTAACCGCCACCATACCCAAATGCCTTGAGGTAACACCGTATTTTTCCATGTAAAGTCTTGTGAACATACCGGCCAGGGCAGGGAGAGTCACACCGTAAATATATTCGGCATGGGGATGGGTTAAGGTGGCAACAAAGTCGGTGGCGTCCAGGTTATTCACTTCTCTCATCCTCTCGGCGCCGATGACCATGACCACGTCATGCATACCGGAAGCC
>CP070627.1:6678924-6682774 GCA_020355945.1 Candidatus Aminicenantota bacterium
TACCGATGTCATGGAACAAAGTGATCAAGTCTTTGGTTATAACCGTTGCGTCTACCAGCGATTGAAACGCATAAATCGGGGGCAGATCCCGGAGAGATTCTTTCTTCGAAATCAGCTTATCAGCAAGTTTTCTATTTTCTTTAGTCAACTCGTAGATTTGATCGCCGGCATTTTTAGCAAACGAGATGTATTTACAGGGGTCATATTCGGGTTTTATACCGTCCCATTTGAATTTTTCAAAGAAAGGCATCCAGCTTACCAATCTATTCCAGTCGGCCAGTTCCGCCTTTGGTGAAACTGCGATGGCAGGGGAAAATAAAAACAATTTATCCGGCACCTGCTCAGCGGAGATGAGTTTTTTTAATACATACCTTAAGGTCAGTGCCCCACCCGTAGAAAATCCCCCTAAAAAAAATTTGGCATCTTTGTATTTACTTATATCTTTACGAACCATATCGGCAGCAAAAGTAACCGCATCATACCAATCCTCCCATTTTACATCTAATAAGGCCCCGGGAGACGTACCATGGCCGGGCAATCTGATACAAATAACATAGTACCCGTTTCCTGCAAAGATATCCGCGATGGCCCTTAAGTGGTAAGGTGAATCCGTCAACCCGTGAACCAACAAAATGCCGCCTCGCTCTTTACCCTGTTCCGGGAAACGCTGGAATGAGCAGTTTAAGTTCTCACCATTTTTATAGGGAGAACTTTTACTTGTGCGCACGTATCTGTTGTAGCTGTCGAAGGCCCCGGGCTTATTCACCTCGACTTCTTCATAGAGTCGATCGAGAAATGCTTTCTCTTTTGCCAGATAGTCTGAAAAAGTATCAAAACTCCCCCGGGTCAAAAGGTCTTTTTCCCCGGGCGGCTTGTGCCAACTTTCCAGGTCCGGCTGCGATCTTGATTTGAACGCCCGGTAAAAATAAATGAACACAATGGAAACCACTACTAACAGTACTAAGCCTACCAGGATCTTAAGTATTTTCATTTTTTTCTCCTTTCCTTCTTTAATGCAAAGATCGCATAAATAGGATTTTTGTCCGTTTTTGTGCTATCCAATTTCCACTCTGTTTTTTCAATGATACGTTTAAAGCCTTCTGTGCCCGGCAATCGCAGTGCCCCCCCGCTTTCCTCTGCCATTGCCGCCATTGTCGGGTCTACCGTATCGATATCAAGAATAAATGTACCAATAATCCGCATATCATCCGGTGAATTGTCATAGAGGGCATCCAGGTTGTTGATGATCTCTTCATCGCTGCCGTATTCAAATAGCCCGCCTTCTGATGTACAAACCAGTATGCAGTCTCTTTTTCCTGGTAGGATATTGCTTAATTCCCCGGTATCCGCCCAGTTGTATTTGATATGATTGAAAGAGATATCCAGTCCATGGAAATGGCATCCCGGGGCCTTTAGCGCTTCCAGGCTTTGTCCGGCAAAATTAGGGCTTTCAGTATCCACATCAAAGACAATGATCTCAATTTTCCTGTTTTGCAAAAGAGATTGATTTTCTTCCTGGACCAGGATAAGGGTATTGATGCTGTCACTGGCTGCACCACCGGCAATATTTATAAAACAAAGTTTCTTTTGTGGGGATGTCATGAGTTGCGGAATTAATGTATCTGCCTGCAGCCGGCATATATCTCTTAAACGCATCCTGGCTGCCACGGAAATCACCCCCATGGACATCATCCTGTCAATCTGTCTTTCCTCTCCACCCCCGATGAGATGCGGTCCGAGTTTTAACATAAACGTGCTCATGCCGCTTAAATATTTGGCATTGGGGTCTTTATTAAAGTATCTTCCGAAAATATAGGACTTTTCGATAATTGCCTGTTTTTGAGCATCGGGCATCGCTTTCATGCTTTCTGCTCGTTGGGCGGATTCTTTGCACAAATCTTCGAGACCTTCCTCATTGATGCTTGATATAAACAACGGATGAGTTATATCAAGCACCGGCAGTTCTATCCCGCTGTCAGTATAAACGTAGCAAAGCCCTGAGACCTTGTTCTTTTCCGGGATTACCTTCATGTTTTTATCTATATCACTCATTTTAATGACGTGCCGGAGGGGGGAATCGAACCCCCACGGGTTATTCACCCCCGGGATTTTAAGTCCCGTGCGTCTGCCAATTCCGCCACCCCGGCAGAATTAAGAAAAATAAATCATAGCATAATTTGATCTTAATATCAAGGAAAAAACCACCCTAAATTCGCCATCAAAAAAAGAGCTAAAACTGATTACCTGGAGACGGTTACAATAGTGACGCGGCAATAAAGGGGGAACCAGGGAAAAATTTGATGTACTTGCATTACAGTTTCCTTTATGGTATGATTTTTCCATAGTTAAGTTATTACTTAGAAAGCGGAGGTGATAATTAAATGATAGAAGTGACGGTTAAGATACCCGAAGATATGAAGGATATCGCTGCTGAAACAAGTGAGACAATATATGTTGAAGCCTTAAAAGAAGTTACCCGCAAAAGAATGTCTGATTATCAGAAGCGGCTTATAGAGTTGAAAGAAAAGATTACAATATATGAGAATACCTATGGTAAGTCTTTTGAAGAATTTTCCCAGGGCGTTCCTGACACTTTAGAAGGGCACGATGACTGGATAGATTGGTCATACCTTGTTCGTGTGGCTGGTGAATTAGAAAACAAAATTAACAAGCTCAAAATCCTCTGTGGTAATTGATTGATGTTAGAAAGCCATTTAAGAAAGAGTGTAGACGAATACGCAGATATTATTGAACGGATAGAAAGGCTTGAGATAGCAGAAGAAGAACTGATATCGAAACTAAAGGTAAAAATTAGACTTTTTGATGCAACGATTTTGTATGTAAGGGAGGTGTGGATAAACGATAAAATTGAGTCATACAGCTACTATTGGCTGCGCCCGGATGAAACGTTAATCATGGGGTGGGACAATGCACCGCACCATCGGGGAATAAATTCGTTCCCGCATCACAAACATATCGAGGATAAACTCGAATCTTCGCATGAAAGGAATTTAGGGGATGTGCTACGGTTTATTAAAGATTTCTTAGGATAAAATATTTGGAGGTACTCTTCCAAACTTCATTATTATTTTAATTTTAATATCAAGAGAAAAACGTCTCTCTCTTGATTTCACGTTAAAAATATTATAATATGTAGGCTGGAAGTTTTAGAGGAAATGATGACACAAATTGAGAGCGCAAAACAAGGTATCATTACCGAGCAGATGAAAACTGTTGCTGCCCAGGAGTCCATTGCACCAGAAACCTTAAGACAATTAGTGGCAGAGGGAAAAGTCGTTATCCCTTGCAATAAAAACCATAAAAACCTGGTTCCCATTGGAATCGGTAAATTTTTGCGGACAAAAATAAATGCCAATATCGGAACCTCTGGTGATTACAATAAAATCGAGGATGAACTCAAAAAAATCGATATGGTGATTAAATATCAATCGGATACGGTCATGGACCTCAGCACCGGTGGAGATGTGGATAAGATCAGGCGGGCATTGATTGAACGGTGCACCATCCCCTTTGGCAATGTGCCCATCTACCAGATGGCCAGAGATATAGCCCGAAAAGGAGGCACCTTTGTGGAAATGATAATCCATGATATGCTGGCATATATTAAAACCCAGGCAGAAGATGGGGTAGATTTTATGACTATTCACGCCGGGTTAACCAGCCGAGCGGTTGAGAAACTAAGAAAACAGGGACGAAAAGCCGGGATTGTATCCAGGGGAGGTTCGATTACCATTGGCTGGATGCTCCACAATAATAAAGAGAATCCCTTTTATGAGCATTTTGACAGGATTCTTGAAATTGCCAGGCAGTATGACATCACCATGTCCTT
>CP070627.1:6682874-6694306 GCA_020355945.1 Candidatus Aminicenantota bacterium
GCATTGGAAACCCCCGAGGTAAGGTCTGTCCCTCCTATGTTTGAATGGTGGCAAAGGCGGTAAATCCGGTCGGCATTTTCGTGGTACCGGTCAAAGCCGAG
This sequence comes from Candidatus Aminicenantota bacterium, assembly GCA_020355945.1. The sequence goes on from CP070627.1 coordinate 6,682,976, forward strand.
TTCGGAAGTGATATAAACCACCATCAGGATACAGCAGGCCATGCCAATGGCAAGACCGGCGATATTAATAAATGAATACCCCTTGTGTCTTTTAATGTTTCTAAATGCAATTTTCAAATAGTTTTTAATCATAAGCACCTCCTAATTTTTTTAGCCAGCGGGCGGCGCCCGCAGCCCAAGTTTCTTTGTGTATCTTTGTGGCTATTTTTTTCATCACTCATAGCGCAGTGCCTCCACCGGGTTGGTTCTCGCTGTTTTAATGGATTGAGAACCCACGCTGAGAACGGCAATCAACAGGGCCAACACCCCTGCCAACAAAAAGGGCCAGACCCCGATGGTGGTACGGTATGCATATATTTGCAGGAACCGGTTCATCACCAGGAAAGCAATCGGCCAGGCAATGATATTGGCCACCACGATCCACTTTAAAAACTCTTTTGACAGTAATCGCACGATACCGGAAACCGATGCGCCAAGGGACTTGCGAATGCCAATCTCTTTGGTGCGCCGTTCGGTCATAAAGGATGCCAGGCCGAATAATCCCAGGCAAGAAATAAAAATGGCCAGGAGCGTAAATACCGATACCACTTTTCCAATCGCCCTCTCAGGCAGGTATATTAGATCCAGGTGGTCATCCAGGAACCTAAATTTAAAGAGATAATCCGGGGCAAAGGATTTCCACTGGCGTTTGATCAACTCTAATGTACCGGGAATGCTGTTGGGGCCTACCCGGATAACCATAATTTCAGTCTCCCGGGGAGCCAGTTTTATCACCAGCGGGTTAATTTTATTGCGCAGATCATTAAAATGAAAGTCTTTAACAATACCAATAATTTTGCCCTTATGGTTCCACATGTCCAGGCGTTTTCCCAGGGGATTTTCAATTTCCATTTGTTTGACCGCTTCTTCATTGAGGATAAGGGCAGAAGTCAAATCAGAGGGAAATTCCCGGGAAAAACCTCTCCCCTGGAGGATTTTCATTTTAAAGGTTTTAAAATAATCGTAGTCCACGGAACAGTGATGCAATTTGAGTATTCGATCGGTATCTTTTCCTTCCCAATTGGATGTAGCGAAGGAGGGCCAGGCCCAACCAGGTGCATTTAACGCAGCAGTAACGTTCATAATACCCGGGTCCTTTAATAATTCGCTCTTAACAGCGTCATAACTCTTCCTGATCTCAGCATTCATGTAAACACATACCAATTGTTCTTTATCATATCCCAGGTTGGCGTTTCGGATATAATGAAGCTGTTTATACAAGACAGTGATTGCGATGATTAATAGTATGGAAACAGAGAATTGGCCAACAGCCAGGATTTTTCTCATCAAACTTCCTTTTGCGCCTTTTTGAGCGGGTCCTTTTAATACGTTTACCACCTTAAAGGAAGAGAGAAAAAATGCCGGGTAACTGCCGGCAATACCCCCGGTTACCAGGGCAATTCCTATTAATCCCAGGACCATAATCGGGGTAAAGGAACCATATAAAGACATTTCTTTGGAAACCAGTTGATTCAGATGGGGAAGTGCCAGTTCCACCAGGCCAATGGCAAACAACAGGGCAATAAAGGCAAATAAAATTGATTCCCCCAGGAACTGTCGAATCAACTGCTGTTTACTGGCACCCACCACCTTGCGCAGTCCTACTTCTTTCATTCGTTTGGCTGAACGGGCCGTGGATAAATTCATGAAATTAACACAGGCGATCAACAAAACAAAAACAGCCAGCAATAAAAGTATATAAACAAAATAAATATTACTGGTCCTTAATTTGTCATACTGATAATTCGAATATAGATGAACGCGCTTTAAAGGCTGGAGAATTAATCGAGCCTTTGAATCCGGCCATCGTTTTTTATAAAAGCCGTAAACTTGTGATTTTAATTGGTACGCATCCGCCTTACTATGGAGCATGACAAACGTTACAAAGTTCCGCCAATTCCAAAGAGTAATATCCATACCGTATTGATCATAAAGATGATTGGATACCACAAAATCTACTATCAAACTGGAATTTTTAGGGGTTTGAATTACCCCGGTTACGGTAAGGTTTGCAATATTCTTAATCTCCAGGACCTCTCCCATGGGATTCTTATTACCAAAATATTTTTCTGCGGTTTTTTCGGATAAAACCACACCCAGGGGGTCTGCCAATGCGGTATGCGGGTTGCCCTTTAAAAAAGTAAAAGAAAACATTTTAAAAAATGACGGGTCAGTAAAAGTAAAATAGTCTTCTTCAATAGTTTTATCCCCGTATTTCACCAATCCGCCCCCGGCATAATTAAAACATGCGGCCTCGGTAATTCCAGGGAAATCTTTTTTAAGGGCAGCGGCAAGGGGGGGTTCAGTCACGGCTACAGGTGATTTATATAAAGTCTCATCTTCGATAATCGCCCGATATATCCGATGGGCGTTCTTATGGAAACCGTTATAACTCAGTTCATCCAGCGCCCACAATAGCATTAAGATGAAGCAGGCCATACCAATAGCAAGACCGGTAATATTGATAAAGGAATATCCTTTGTTCCTTTTGATATTCCTGAACGCGATTTTCAAATAGCTTTTAAACATATTAACCTCCATAGAACTGGCAAAGCGCTTTGGGCCAGACACCGATAGTATCGTCCATACTCGTGCAATTGCTCATACATTTAAGTAAGCAAAAATGATGCCAATCCCCTGGCATAGGGGACAAATATGTAAAAAATTACAAATGACAAATTACAAATTACAAACAAATTCCAAATTACAATGTCCAAAATTACAAATAATTGCTGCCAGGTTCCTGTAGTGTGTTGTCTCTAGTTTATTATTTCTCTTCTGTAATCTGTGTTCTGTCTTCTGTCTTCTTACTTTCCTACCTTCTACCCTTCTACCCTTCATCTTTTCCACATCGCTCACCAATAACAGCACGTAGAGTGTCCGCTGATAATACACCTCATGTACGCCATCGTACAGCCTGCGCAGCCTGGCCTGGAGACGAATGAAAATTTCCCACGAATTACACGAATTTTCACAAATTAAAAGGGGAAAGTCGAAGAAAACTTTTTTATCCGTTATAAATTATTGGTTGGATTTTTGAGCCTGAAAAATTGCGAGATTTTGTACCGGTAAAGATTCAGCTTCCAACCGGGACAAATCCACAAATAGGCATGAAGTTGTTCCTGGCCGATTATCACCTGGAAGCGGGGCGGCTGTGCCTGGCTGAAAAGAAAAAAAACGATGCAAAAAACCATTTCAATACCGCTAAAGAAATGATCAATAACATGGGATACCATCGGAGAGATAAAGAGGTTTCAGCCTGGAACGATGAATGATGGAATAGTGGAAAAGAAGGAAATATGGTATAATTAATTTGTAAAGGATGACCAATGAAAACAATAAGTCAATTGAAAAGGATTTTGGCTAAGCATAAGAGGGAGTTTAGAGATAAATACCATGTAAAACAATTGGGACTTTTCGGTTCGTATGCAAGGGGAGATGAAACACTATCCAGCGACCTGGATATAATGGTGGAGTTTGAGGCACCCATCGGGTTGGATTTTGTCACCCTGGCAGAAGAGTTGGAATCCCTGCTGGGAGTAAAAGTAGACCTGGTTTCTGCCAGGGCTATTAAACCCCGGATGATGGAATCCATAAAAAAAGAGCTAATCTATGTCTAATCGTGATTGGAAAATATTATTTGAAGACATATTGGAATCTATTGAAAAAATCGAAAGGTATACCGAAGGACTTGAATTTGATGATTTTTCAACGGATTCGATGATTATTGATGCGGTAGTTAGAAACATTGAAATTATTGGTGAGGCATCAAAGAATGTTCCAATTCAGATTAAAGAGAAACTTACAGAAGTTCCCTGGACAAAACTGGCAGGAATTAGAAATAGAATTGTGCATGAATATTTTGGGGTGGATATAAATATTATATGGTTTATTGTAACCAATGAACTTTCTCAATTAAAACAATGGATAAAAGATGGTCAGGATAAAATAGGCACCATCGAAAAAAACGAAGAGGAAGAGGAAGAAGCCAATACCTCAAACCATCCAGAGGCTTAACTACTCTCTGCGGGTTAAAATAGGGACAGACACGGGAAACACGGGAAACGGGAAATTCTACCTGGACAAATATAGACAGGTTCCTGATGTCCCGAATATCGCGTAGATTCTAAATGTCAAGGTAGGGGCGGGGTCTCCCCGCCCGTAGACAATGAACATTGAACATTAAATAACATAACATATATACCCCATTTTGTTGTTGGATTTTAAATAGCAGTATAGCCTTTTTTCCTTTTATCAGGTATAATATTGTTTTAGAAAATGCAAGAAAGATAAAAGGAGAGGCAGCGGATGAGTAAAGTTTTTATCAGTTACAGCCATAAAGATGAAAAGTGGAAAGATAGCCTGGTGAAACAACTGGAAGTATTGAAATTACACGGGGAGATTGATACCTGGGATGATAGGCAGATTCAAGCCGGTGCCGATTGGTACGGTGAAATAAAAAAAGTCCTTAATGATGCTGATGCTGCTGTCTTGATGATTTCTGCCGACTTTCTTACTTCAGGTTTTATTCTAAATGAAGAAGTCCCGGCTCTTTTGCAGCGCAGGGCAGAAGAAAATATGAAGATTTTCCCTCTAATTGTCAGGCCATGCCTATGGAGTCAAATCCCATGGTTGAGTTTAATACAGGCCCGGCCAAAAGATGGTAAACCGTTATCCGGCTTTTCAAAACATAAAAGAGAAAAGATCCTGGCGGATTTTGCCTTAGAAATAAAAAATATATTGGATAAAAAACAAGGAGCAAAGCCTTTATCAACCACTGTTAGCGATGTAACAAAACAAAAACCCGGCAAAATCAGCCTCTCCAAATTGCCGGTTACCGGGCCAAAAGTTTTCGGTAGAGAAAAGGAATTGGGGATTTTAGATAATGCCTGGGCAGATGAACATACTCATATTGTTACCCTGGTGGCCTGGGGCGGGGTGGGAAAAACCGCCCTGGTGAACCACTGGCTCAACCTGCTGGAACAAAAAAACTACTGCGGTGCACAAAAGGTCTATGGCTGGTCCTTTTACAGCCAGGGGGCAAAAGAAGGAACACAGGCCTCTGCCGATGAATTTTTTCTGGAAACATTAGAATGGTTCAACGACCCCGGGCCTGAAAAAGGCTCTAACATAGAAAAAGCCAGACGCCTGGCCCAACTGGTGCAAAAAGAAAAATGCCTGCTCATCCTGGACGGATTGGAACCTTTGCAGTATCCCCCGGGAAAGTTAAAAGGGTTTGCCGGACAATTGAAAGACCCAGGGCTGAAAAACTTGTTAAAAGAATTATCCACCGGTCACCCGGGTCTGTGCGTGATTACCACCCGCGAAAAAGTAACGGATTTATCCCATAGGACCGGTTATACGGTAAAAGAAATTCTCCTGGAACAACTTTCTGACGAAGCCGGTTTGCAGTTATTAGAAAACCCGGGCATCAAAGGTTCAAAAAAAGAGATTTTGGCGGCGGTACAAGAGTATAACGGTCATGCCCTGGCATTAACTTTACTGGGCAATTATATCGCCGTGGTACATGAGGGAGATATACGGAAGCGTGATTTGATCCCGGCTTTGACCGAAGAAGAAGAAAAAGGCGGCCATGCCCGGCGGGTGATGGAGTCTTATGAAAAGTGGCTGGCAGGGAGTCCTGAGCTGGACATTCTTTATATGATGGGTCTTTTTGACCGGCCGGTCCCCGAAGGTGCTGCTGCTATTCTAAAAGAAGCACCTGTTATTGAAGGTGTCACTGAAAACCTGCAAAACCTTTCCCATGCCCAATGGCAATATGCCCTGGATCGTTTGCGAAACCTGGGATTACTGGCCAGGCATTGCCAATCAGAAAGCGAAAACCCTGTACTGGACTGTCATCCTTTAATCCGTGAGCATTTTGGAAAAAAGCTGCGGGAGCAAAACCCGGAAGGCTGGAAAACCGCGCATAAACGGTTGTACTATTATTACAAAGCCCTGCCGGGAAAAGAACTTCCTGACACCCTCATGGAAATGGAACCGTTGTTTGCAACCGTGGTCCACGGATGCCAGGCCGGGCTGCACCAGGAGGCATTGAATGATGTGTATTGGAAACGGATTAGAAGAGGCAATGAACATTATTGTATAAAAAAAATCGGTGCTTTTGGTTCTGATTTAGCAGCGCTCTCTCATTTCTTCGAGGTAGCCTGGAGCCAACCGTCTGAGGGATTGACTGAGGGTGATAAAGCTCTTGTGTTGAGTTTGGCAGCGTTTGATTTGCGAGCAGTAGGGCGGCTGAAGGAGGCCATCCCGCCAATGCAAGCGGGATTGGAGGCAAGTATTCAACAAAAAGATTGGATGGGGGCCGTAACGGATGCAGGCAACCTCAGCGAACTGATGCTGACGTTGGGTGAGGTGAGTCAGGCCGTGGATTATGCAGAGCAAAGCGTCACCTTTGCCGACCGCAGCGGGGATGATTTCATGAAAGAGGGTAATCGAACCACCCTTGCCGATGCCCTGCATCAGTCCGCAGGGTTAGCGGAAGCGGAAAAACGCTTTCTGGAGGCGGAAGCCATGCACAAGAAAAGACAGCCACAGTTTCCCTTCCTTTATTCTTTACAAGGTTTTCGATTCTGTGACCTCCTTCTGGGCAGGGGAAAGTATAAGGAAGTGAAGGAACGGGCCAGGCAGACGCTGGAATGGGCGATTAAATTTGGTGGCCTTCTTGATGCAGCTTTAAACAAACTCTCCCTGGGCCGGGCATTGCTGATGCAGGCCCTGGAAAAGAAAAAGAATAAAAAAGACGGCTGCACCGATTTTAAGAAAGCCAAGGATTACCTGGACCAGGCCGCAGACGGGTTGAGGAAAGCGGGTACGCAACATATGTTACCTATTGCTCTCTTCGCCCGTGCTGCCTATTACCGTATTCAAGAGGAATTTTCAAAGGCCTGGGATGACTTAAATGAGGCTTTAGAGATCGCTGAACTGGGGTCCATGAAGTTGTTCCTGGCCGATTATCACCTGGAAGCGGGGCGCCTGTGCCTGGCGGAAAAGAAAATTCCCGATGCAAAAAACCATTTCAATACCGCTAAAGAAATGATCGATAAAATGGGATACCATCGGAGAGATCAAGAGGTATCAGCCTGGAATGATGAATGATGGAATATTGGATTTGAGAAATTGGGTTAATGGGGTTATGGATAAGTGGGGCCAGAGGAAAATGGCAAAACTTTTTCCTGGAAAAAAAGTTGATTTTTATACGATTATATATTACTATAATAAAAAGACAAAATGAGTAAAAAAGAGAGGAAGAATTATGAAAGACAAGAACAAGTTTAAGACATTACCTGTTTTTAAAGATGAAGATGAAGAGAGGGCATTCTGGAGTATTCATGATACGGCTGATTATTTTGACTTAGATAAAACCCAGGCAGTAACATTCCCTGATTTAAAACCTACGACACGGAAAATTTCGATCCGGCTGAATGAATCACTGTTATATGAATTAAAGATGTTGGCCAATAAAAAAAATATTCCTTACCAATCGTTGATCAATGTTTACCTTTCTGAAAAGGTGAAAGAAGAGACTATTTAACAGGAGAAAATCCAGATACTGGATTCAAACTGGGGTCCATGAATTTGTGCCTGGCTGAAAAAAAAACCGAAGCAAAAAACCATTTCAATACCGCAAAAGAAATGATCAATAACATGGGATACCATCGGAGAGATAAAGAGGTTCCAGCCTGGAACGATGAATGATGGTAAGGAAAATAGGGACAGGCGAAGAAAAAGAACATTTCACAAATTTACACAGATTTTTTTGTTTTAGTTTTCTTTTCGTGTAATTCGTGTAATTCGTGGGCAGCTCCATGCGCCATGCGCTTTGCGCTATGCGCTCTGCTCATTCGTATCGCAGTGCCTCCACCGGGTTGGCTGTCGCTGTTTTGATGGACTGGTAGCTAACAGTAAGAAAAGCAATTACCAGGGCCAGCACCCCGGAAAGAATAAACACTTCAATACCTATCGAAGTCCGATAGGCAAAATTTTGCAGCCATTTGTTCATGGCCAAATAAGCAATAGGCAAGGCAATTAAATTGGCTAAAAATACCCAGCGTGTATATTGTTTTGTAAGTAATATGATAATCTTTGATACTGATGCCCCAAGTACTTTCCTGACACCAATTTCCTTTGTTCTACTCTCCGCGGTAAAAGAGGCCAACCCAAAAAGACCCAAACAAGCAACAAAAATTGCTAAGAATGCAAATACCCTCAGGATTATACCTTGCCCTTGTTCGGCTTTGTAAAGTTTATCAAATCGTTCATCTAAAAAATGATAAGTAAACGGATAGTTGGGCCTATACTTAGACCACCTGTTTTTAAGAAATGTAAGCGTCGATTCAATATCCTGGTGACGGATTCTTACAGATATTACATCCATTTCCGGGTTCATGATCATCACAAATGGGGTAATTTTTTGATGTAGGGACTCAAAATGGAGGTCCTTAACCACACCAATTACTTTTCCTTGTTTTCTCCAATTTCTAAACCCAAAAGGTTTTCCAATTGCTTCCCGGGCATTTTTCCATCCCATCTTCTTTACTGCGGCTTCATTCAGGATAAATGCGGTATCATAATCACTTTTTATTTTCTTTGAAAAATTTCTACCGGCAGCCAGTTCCATCTTATAAGTGGGGATAAAGCCAGGTCCGATTTTCAAAATTTTAATAGGAAACTCAAAGGTGTTTTCATTAATGACGGTGTGAGCATTATCTCCATCGAGAATTCTTTCTGATGGTACGGTTTTACTGGCACAAACATCCAGGATACCGGGATTTGCCAGGAGTTGAATCTTAGTCGATTCGAGATGATCTCTAATCCATGGGCTCGATGGCAATATGACAATATGATCTTTATCATAGCCCAGTCGCTTATTTTTAGTATATTCCAGTTGATCATGAATGATGAATACCCCTACAATTAATATGATTGAAATGGAAAATTGCGCAATCACCAGGACAGTTCTTAAAGAAAAACCACCGGACTTAATTGTTCTTGAGCCGAAGAAAATTTTTGTGGGATTAAAGGAAGACAAATAAACAGCCGGATAGCTTCCGCCAATAAACCCAACAAAAACCACTATAAAAACCAGGGCAATTGGCAAAAGCGGATTGTGCACCAGGTTGAATGCTATTTCTTTATTTACAAAATCATTAAAATATGGCAGTGTCAATTCCACGAAGAGCACTGAGGTTATTAAGCCCAAAATTGCCATTATGGTAGATTCACTTAAGAACTGGTACATGAGTCGTTTTCTATCGGCACCTAAAACTTTGCGTACACCCACTTCACCTGCTCTGGTGATGGATTTTGCCGTGGTTAAATTCATATAGTTGAAACATGCGATTAATAAAACGAAAATAGCGATGGTTAGAAAGATAAATATATTATTAATATCACCATTGGGTTCCAATTCATTATCCAGGCTTGAATACAAATGGATATCTTCAAGTTTTTGTAAAACCAGTTTTGTTTTTGAAAACCCTTTTGGATTATGCCGGGTCATGAAGTCATCCAGTTGTCCTTCTAACCGGTTGATATTATAGTTTCCAGGAACAAGGATATAACAATAATAATGATTATTTCCCCAGGTTCTAATCCATGGATTTTTTGGCGTGAGTGCTTCAAATGTACTCATAGAAATAAGAATCCCGGGATGGAAATGAGAGTTTTGGGAAAATTTCTTAAAAACCCCGGTAATTTTTAAATTACACTTTTGTTCAAACAGTTCGGCAGTTAAAACCTTTCCCAGAGGATCACTATCATTACCAAAATATTTGTCAGCCAATTCTCCGGTAATGACAGCAGTATATGGTTGATCCAGCGGCCTGGTTTGATCACCCCCGGTCATATTAAAGGTAAACATATCAAAAACATCCTTATCGGCAAAGAAAATGCCCTCCTCTTCAAAATATTTCTCAACGCCACTTTAAAATAATTTTTAAACATAATAACCTCCTAATTTTTTTTAGCCACGAAGTTACACAAAGGTACACAAAGGTACACCATGGGTTTATTTAAGTGGAAATTCTTCCTTTGTGTTTCTTTGTGTATCTTTGTGGCTATTTTTTTCATCACTCATAGCGCAGTGCTTCCACCGGGTTTGTTGCTGCTGCACGTATGGATTGATAACTGACAGTGACGATGGCAACCAGGAGGGCCAGGAGTGCAGAAGCGATAAATGACCAGATGCCAATCGGGGTACGGTAGGCAAAGCTGCTGAGCCATTGGTTCATGGCAATATAGGCTGCCGGCCAGGCAATAATGTTAGCCAATACCACCCATTTAAGGAATTCTTTGGAAATGAGAAAGGTAATTCCGGGAATTGAAGCGCCCAGCACTTTACGAACCCCGATTTCTTTGGTTCGCTGCCGGGTAGTAAAAGCAGCCAATCCCAGAAGACCAAGGCAAGCAATGAATTGGCCTAAAATAGTAAAAATGCCAAAAAGGACGCCGGTTCGTTCCTCAGCCAGGTATTGCTTATTAAAATCTTCATCTAAAAAGTAATATTCAAAGGGATAGCCGGGAAAAAGGCTTTTCCAGGTTTTTTCCGCAAAAGCCAGGGTTTCACTCAGGTTTTCCGTACTTATTGTAAGTGTCATGCTTCTAAACAGTCCCGGGTTCCATTCCATGACCAATGGTTCCACCTTATGCTGTAATCCCCGGTAATGGAAATCCTCTGTTACCCCGATGATCCGGATATTTCGTCCGCCGTTCCCGGTTAGCAGTATTTTGCCAATGGCCTGGTCCGGTGAAATCCAACCCAGGGCTTTTAGGGCAGCCCGGTTAATCAAGCAGGTCTTCCTTTCATCGGTTCGCATCTCTCGATCAAATGCCCTACCGCCAATCATTTTAATGTTGTAATTGGGAATAAAATCCGGATCAAAGAAAAGATGAAACATGGATTGATTTTTATCATCTTGTTCGCCCACCAGTTTGATGGCATAATTGGACACACCTCGTCCCGGTACGCTGGATGATACAGCAGCATTAAGTATCATCGCATGTTGTAAATATTGGTCTTTAATCATACGATAATTTTTCTCGATGCGAATCCCGCCCCTAAAAGGAATCACCAGCTTTTGCTCTTTATCAAATCCCAGGTATCGGTGTTTCATGAATTTTAATTGTTTGTGAACACCAATGGTACCGATAATCAGGATGATGGAAATGGAAAATTGCAATACCACCAGGATTCTTCTGAAAAGAGACCTGGTGGAACCGGTGCCTGAGGAGGCCTTTAAAACAGACACCGGTTTAAAACCGGACAGGATA
>CP070627.1:6694406-6697694 GCA_020355945.1 Candidatus Aminicenantota bacterium
AGGATCGCCGGTATAGCTGCTGAGCCATCCACCGCCGGTGATTTCATCGGTAGCTGTTTCTCCCACGTACTCCCACAATTTTTTACCCATTAATTCACTTTTCTCTTCTTCCTCCTCTAAACAGATATGACGGCTGTCAGTACACAAAAACGTATGAAATGACGGGCAATCCCACTGCAGACGATTAAGTGTGCGGATATATTTCTTGCTGGAAACAACCACTCCTGGTGCGGCATCATTGATTATATTTTTTATTAGTTTTTCGGGGAACAAGGGATCAATGGGTACATAGGAACCTCCTGCTTTTAATATCCCCATAATGGCCACGATGAGATCGATGGACTTATCAATCAGTATGCCGACACAATGGTCCGGCCGGATATTTTTCTCATCATACAAATAATTGGCCAGTTGGTTGGATTTTTTTTCCAATTCACCATAGGTCAAGCATTCCCTTTCATAGACAACTGCTATTTTATCGGGACTTTTTTCCGCCTGTGCTGCGAATAATTGGGGGATGGTTTTATCCGCGGGGTAGCCTGCTTGCCCATTACGGTTAAAATCAACCAGGAGCTGCGCCTTTTCCCGGTCCGTCACCAATTCTACGGAGGTTATGGGTATATCAACGTTATAAAGTGTATGCTGCATCAGGGTGGTTAAATGGTTGACAATTCGATCTATTGTGGTTTCCCGGTAAAATAAAGCATTATACTCCACCTTCCCCTGGACAGCGGTTCCTGTTCTCAGGAAGGAAAAGATCATTTGGGGATTAATATGCTGGAGATACGATTGATGATGAATATTTTCCAGTAATACAGCAACATCGAATAAAGGAAAATCATCATGCGGACCAGGAGGCGAAACCGGCATATTTAATTGCGACAGTAATACTTCAAGGGGATAATTTTGATTTTCAGTGGCTTCGGTAACGGTTTTCCTCACCTGCAGGAGCAAATCCTTAAAGGTGATATTGTCTTCCAACCGGACTCTTAAGACCAGTACCGTATTGATAAAGTCCTGGTCCACTTCCTGCTTTAAAACAGGCGCCCCCACGATGATGTCACTATTCCCGGTATAGTTATATTTATACAGCAATAACACCAACTCTGCCACCAGGATCATATGCAGCCTGGAGTCGGAGCCTTTCATTAAGCGAAATAACTTTGCAGAGAGTTCATCGGGAAATCTAAAATTCACCGTATTTGCTCCGGGCTTAGGTTTACTTTCATTTTTGGGTTTTTGAGTGTCATTTTTTTTATAATCATAGGGAAAACTGCTTTTCACCAGTTCCCCTGACAGTTTCTTCAACCAGTACTCTCCTTCTTTTTTGAAATGGCTGGCTGCAGCGGCTGCCTCTCCGGCCAGTGTTTTCTCATGTCTCATGATTACATCTCCTTAAAATTTTACATCATTTAATTAGAATCCGAAATCCTCCTGGTCATCGATGGCCCTATTGGATGGTATGGCTACCAGTTGATGGGACATGGTAATATCTTTGAGTTTAATATTTTTATCGTCCACCACCTGCTTTAGAATCTCGATAAAGCGGCTTGCCATTTTTTCGATGGTTGCCCGTTTAAACAGCCGGGTTGAGTATTCCAGGGTGAAGATAATTCCATCGCCAATCTCAAAGGCAAATAGGGCCAAATCGAATTTAGCGGTTTCATTTATTTTTCCGTAAGGAGCAAATTCCAGGTCTTTCATATAGACTTCACGCCGTTGGTAATTTTGCACCACAAACAATACATCAAAAAGCGGATTCCTGGAAGAATCTCTTTCCAGGTCCAATTTATCTACCAGCACTTCCAGTTGTACGTCCTGGTTTTCAAATGCTTGAACACAATTCAGCTTAACTTCTTTTAAAAATTCCAGGTAAGTTTTTTCTGCCCTGGGATAATTACGTACAGCCAATGAATTGACAAACATGCCGATGATGTTTTCCAGGTCGGTATGCTGCCGTCCCATTATTCCACATCCCACAATGATATCATCCTGGCCTGTGAGTTTATGTAATTGTACATTTAAAACGGCCAGCAGGCTCATGTAAAGGGTAGCACTATTTTCGGCAGCCAGTTTTTTTAACCTCGATGTATATTCGGATTCAAGCATAAAATCATAATTATTTCCTTCAAAGCGGATCGCAGTGGGCCGCGGATAATCGGTAGGCAAATTCAATTTGGGGATTTTATGCTTATCCTGGTAGAGATTCAGCCAGTACTCTTCTTGTTGTTTGATTTGACCTGTTTCAAATAAGTAGTTCTGCCATATGGAAAAATCCTTATATTGAATCTTCAGCAAGGGGGGTTCTTCGCCGGTGTACAGCCTTATAAACTCATCGGCCAGTACCCCCATGGAAGTGCCATCGCTTATAATATGATGCATATCATATAACAGCAGGCTTTCTACCTCTGAGAGCACCATCAAACCGACCCGCAGCAGGGGTACTTTTGCCAGGTCAAAAGGCCGAATAAACTCTTTTACCAGGTGATTGATTTGTTTTTCCCCGGGGATTTTATTTTTAGCCGGGATATGAATCATTTCTATTTCAAAATCCACTTGTTCATGAATTCTTTGTACCGGTTCACTACCCACCAGTTGAAACGATGTTCTCAGGGCTTCATGCCGGGCGATTAGGGTTCTAAAGGCATTTTCATACCGCTCTTTATCCATTTTTCCCCTGATATCGAGAACCCTCACCATATTGTAACTGGTGCCAATATCTTCGAATTGATCCAGGAAGAAAAGTCGTTTTTGGGCAGAAGACTGGGAATAATAGTCTCTTTTTTCAACCGGTTCAATATCTTCGTAAATACTGGTTTGAGCACTGGAGATAAATTCCGCGAATTTTCGAATGGTGGGCCCGGTAAAGACTCGACTTAGAGAGAATTCAACATTAAATTCTTTACGGATTCGGGCAGCCAGGATGGTGGCTCGAAGCGAGTGACCACCTAATTCAAAAAAGTTGGTATCGATGCCGATGGCATCTTTTTCTATTCCTAAGACCTCTGCCCATTGTTGTGCCAGTGTTTCTTCCGTTTTATTCCTGGGGGCGATGTAAATGTCTGAGGTGGTTAGTTCAGGTTCCGGCAGTGCCTTGCGGTCAATTTTCCCATTAGAGGTCAGCGGGATATGTTCCAATGGTACAAAATAAGAAGGGATCATGTATTCGGGTAATATCCCGGACAGGTATTGCCGCAAAGGAGTGAAATCCATTGAATCCGTGGGGTTTGATGAGTGAAAAACAAGGTATGCGCATAGATACTTATCATTGGTTTCGGTTTCCCGGGT
>CP070627.1:6697794-6704218 GCA_020355945.1 Candidatus Aminicenantota bacterium
GGGAGTCCGTGACCGCCGAACCCTTTTTTCAAAAAGGGTTTTGGCCGCCGGAGGCAAAAGTTGATAGTGAATTTAGGCATGGGGTACAGGGCCAGTGCTGCTTATCTGCTGCTGGTAAACATGATCTGATATTTGTTGCTGAGCCACTGCTGCCAGACCAGGTAAATATTTCCTTCTTTGTCAACGGCTATATCCGCATAATCCGGCATCCTGGCATTGACACCGGCAGAAACCGTGATCCCCTCACACCAGGGTTCACTACCATACACAGAACGGCTGTAGACAATATCTTGCCGGTTGGTACCAAACTCGTAATTGGTCCAGGCCACATTAATATTGCCTGCATCATCTACAGCCAGGGCTGGCTCGCTGGATAACCATGAATCATTGGATATATTCATTACGTTGGACCAGTCCTGTCCGTGGTTCCAGGAACGGGTAAAATATATCTCCCGGTTCAACGCGCCTAAATCAAACCAGGCCACATAGACCTGCCCGTGATAATCGCACGCCACCACAGGGCGGACCGAGGCTAAAACATCGGAAGATAAATTGATTATTTCATTCCAGGTACTGCCGCCGTCTTGAGAGCAGCGGAAAAAAATATCCCACTCTCCCGGTCTATTATCTTTCCATGCGGAAAAAATATTACCCTGGGCATGCACAGCCACCACAGCGCTGTCGGATTGGCCGATGTTGTCGGAGATATTGATTGATTCGGTCCAGGTGTCACCGTAGTCATCCGAACAACTGAAAAAGATATCACTGCGAAGTAGTTTTATTGATTCATGCCAGACCACAGCCACCTTGCCATATTTATTGGCGGCAATGTCGGGGATATACGAATGTCCCGATTTTGAAATCAAGGTTACATCACCCCAGGTGACGCCGTTGTCCCGGGACCGGCGTAAAAAAATGTCAAATTTATCATCGAAACCGCTTGCACTATATACAACATATACATTCCCCTGGCTGCTCACGGCTAGCTCCGGGCAGCAAATAAATTTATAATCCTGCGTTAATATTTCGACATCACTCCAGGTCTCTCCAAAATCAGTAGAACGGCGGTAATACACATTCCATTCTCCATCACTATTATCTTTCCATGCTGCATGGATGATTTCCGCGGCGTCCACGGCTATCATGGGAAATGTACTATCCATGGTAGTCCGGGAGATATTTATCGCTTCAATGAAGCGGGGATGTTCCAATATAGAAAAATCTATTATATTGGACTTGATGTTCTCAGGGCTGGCGGGCACATAATTGACCACGTAAACCGGGATAGTACGCACGAGATTATCCATGGTGGTATTTTGACTTGAAGAAGGAGCGGGAGTGCTGCGAACCAGATCTACCGTATCGATCTGGCAGCGGAGTTGTTTGTCGCTGACCTGTTCCGTGGTTTTGGGGATATCATTAAAAAAAATCCGCGCACCCTCCCTGAAATTTTCACCATGAACGGTCAATATAAAAGCGGGCAGGGACAATGCCCTGGTATCGGGAGAAATCGACTTGATCACCGGGTTAAGGTCCTCACTGTCTCCCCTGTTTTCTTCTCCCGGGTTACACCCTGACAGGATTAACAAAACCGCTAATATTAAAATAATATACGCTGTTTTCATAGCAAGTAAATAACATAACTTCCTGTTTTTTTCAACCAGCGGGAGTTCTCTAAATCCACACAGGCGGTTCCTTTCAATGCTGTTGACTTAAGAAAATATGACCTGGAATATCGGTGTTTAATAAGAAGTTTTTATTATGTCCTCCATTCTTTTCTTCTTTCATTGACTGTGATAATAGGTATATCCGACTCTTCTGAACCCGATGTTGCCAAGAATAGAGTAAAACCAGGGAGAACCTTTTCGCATGATCCGCTTAATGATGGACGAATATTTATAAGTCTCATAAAATGCCCGTTTGCATCCCTCTTCCAACTCTTGCGGTGACATTTGTTTGGGTCGATAGACCACATGTTCGGTATCATAAAGATTCCAGTCTTCAGTTAAAATGCGGTTCTCTTTTTTTAGTTTGTTAAAAATAGGGGTTCCAGGAAGAGGTGTAAGGACTGCATATTTAACAATATCGATTTTAGCGGCATCCGAAAATTCAACGGTTTTATCAAATATGGAGGGATCATCTTCATCAAACCCGAAAACAAAGCAGCCCAGGATAGCGATACCGTGATCATGCAGCCGTTTTATTCCCTCCCTGAACCGGGCGGCATTGTTGAACGCTTTGTTTATACCGTCCAGGGCTCCCTGGTTCAGCGATTCAAAACCGATCAAGAGACCTTTACATCCGCTTTGGGCTGCTAATTTGATTGCTTCTTCGTCCTGGGTAAACCTGAAAGTGGATGCCCCGTACCATTTGATTCTAAGAGGGATCAATTCTTTCCACAACTTTTTCATGTAATCTTTAAATTCTGTTGGACTGCTGTCCAGGAAAAGGATCTGTTTACCCATGGTTTCAATCTCTTCCCGTACATCTTTTATGTTTCTTGTCCAATGGCAATTGCTGGTTATGTCTTTCAATACACAGAATTCACAATTATTCGGGCATCCCCGGGTGGCTTCAAGGGTATTGGTGAAAAGATAGTGTTTCCTGGGCAGCATACGCCTGTTCAGCGGCGGCATGGGGATGGAAAAGGGAGAGGAAAAATCTTTATACATTGGTTTTAATTGATTGTTTTTAAAATCTCGCAGGAGTTGGGGCCATGTTTTTTCTGCATAGCCCACCACTACCGCGTCGGCGTGTTGAAGCGCTTCCTGGGGAAGGAGTGTCGCATGAGACCCGCCAATTACCACAGTGATTCCCTTTTTTTTAGCCATCGCAGCAATTCGATAAGCCTCCGGGGCGCCTGCGGTTATTGTGCTGATTCCAATAATATCTGCATCGATATTCTCCGGGAGGGGCGCTCCCATCAGATCGAATATTTTTACCTCTGCTTCCAATTCCGGCGGAACCAGGGCTGCCAGTTGAATAAGTGTGGTGGGAGCGTATGATCGGAATCGTATCCCCTTTTCCACCGCTTCCCTATACCTTTTACTAGCAGAAAGAACTAATGTTATTTTCATCTCAGGAGTAATTATAATACCTCCTTTATCGATAGTCAATCCCCTGGGGGTATAAAAATTTACAACAATTATACTTGTTTGTTCACCGTCCTTCTAATCCGCTTTTTTTAATTGTTTTTTTCTATTCCTTTGTATTAATAGTAAGTAGGGAATGGAAGGAATGATAGCCATGCTACCCACTCCAACAAGTAACAACAATCCAAACATAGAAGCAGTACGTACCTGTTCAATCACTAATACGTAATATGCATATACGCAGCTGGCGCCATAAGTTCCTCCGATCAAAAAAAAGCACACCTGGCTGAAATAGTTAACAATCTCTTCCGCGGATTTTCCTGCCCTGGCGGGTGGATTATCCATGATCAGGTTCCCGCTTTAATGGCCAGGATATCATGCTGAGAAGATAATAACCCTTGCATACCAGCGGTGCACAGGATAATGGTAATGGCCTGGGTGGTGGAAACAGGACCCTCCCCAAAGGTAACATAGAGAAGAAGAGCCATCGGCCCCGCATACATAATCCCGTGATGTAAATAATAGTTCCCCACCAGCCACTTTCCTTTAAACCACCACAGTTTTAATACATTTGTGCCGATACCGGGAACAATATACCCCCACAGCATGGGGAGAATCAGCACATACAATGCAAACAACAGGTTGTGCTCCACCCGGATGTACCATAAATAGGGCATGATGACCAGCAGCGGAAAGGGAAGGATAAAATCGAAAAAGAATACAAATTTTCTTAAGAAATTCATTTTGCCTACCTCCTTTAAGCCGTACGCTGCATTCCCGTTAAGGCTCAAGTATAATATCCTCGACTCCAATAGTCAAGCCTTCAGCTTGACAAAAATTCAACGCCAACTGTGTTCTGTCGTGTTTTTTGGTGGTAAATATTTTATCAAAATTACAACAATTACTGATTAGAATTTTTTGTAACTATTCAGTTTTGGAAAAACTTATCATGCAGTTCATGTCTCATTCGCCCGTACGGTGTCCTTCGGCTACCTCCCTGAGGCTCATTCGATCATGAACTGCATTTTACTTCCAAAAACTGAATAGTTACATTTTTTTTGTTGACTATTTTTTTTTTTTGTGCTATTTTCTTTTTCGGAGTATGGAGTATAAGGCATGAAATAAGGAGGTAGATGTCATGAAAAAAATTCTTTTGGTGGTCCCGGAACCAATTCGAGTCCAATACTACTCGACGATGGCGGAACTTCGTTCTTTGGGTGCAAAAGCGGTGATGGTGCCGTTGAACATTGCGACGATAGCCGCTGTGACCCCGGATGATATCGAGGTGGACTTGTGGGATGAGCTGGTGGACGGACGGATCGATGAGAATACGGAAATGCCGGATTACGACCTGGTGGGAGTGTCCAGCCTTCGGCTTACATTTCCCCGCGCCAAAGAGATTGCCCGGGTATTTCGGAAGCGCAGTATCCCGGTGGCAGTTGGAGGTGCGGGTGTTTCTTCCACCCCTGAACGCTGCCGCGATGACTTTGATATTCTTTTCATCGGGGAAGCCGAGCTAACCTGGCCCCGGTTTATCGCCGATTGGAAAGCAGGAAATCATCGTAGCGTTTACCACCAGGTCACGAAATTTGACCTGTCTTTATCCCCACCTCCGCGTTGGGACAGTCTTGCTGACCGGATGGGCAGTTATCTCGCCGGTGCCGTGCAGACCACCCGGGGCTGCCCCTTCGACTGTGAATTCTGCGAGGGCATCTATCTTTTTGGCCGGGGGGTGCGCTGCAAACCCATCGATAAAGTCCTGGCAGAAATTGCCACCCTTAATCGACTGGGCATGCAAAACATTCTTTTTTGCGACGATAATTTCACCGGGGATATCCGTTACACCAAAGAACTTTTAAGAGAAGTGATCTCCCTGAACAACTCCTTTCCGGAGCCCATGGAATTCATCTCCCAATTGAGTCTTGATGTGGCTAAAGATGAAGAGATGCTGGAATTGCTCGCAGACGCCAATTTCAATATGATCATTATCGGTATCGAATCCCCAAACCTGGAAAGCCTCAAAGAAACCCATAAGTATCATAATGTTCGCAGGGACCTCCTCAAAGATTGCCAAAAAATACAATCCTATGGGTTGATGATCAGGGCGGGAATGACGGTAGGATATGATCATGATACTCCTGAAATATTCGACCAACAATTTGATTTTATGCAAGAGGTCGGTATCCCGCTGGCCTCGATAACCGTGTTAAAAGCTGCCCCGGGAGCAAAATTGTGGCTCCGGCTTAAAAAAGAAGGCCGCCTGCTTCGGCCTGACTATGAAGATACGGATGTAAATTTCGCTTTGTGCAATGTCATTCCTAAAAATATGAGCCGTGTCCGGTTACTTACCGGTTACGGCCGCCTCATCGAGAGGTTTTACCATTGGAAGAACTTTACCGCCCGGGTCAAACGAATGATCTCCTCTGTAAAGCGCAAACCAAAGATTCCCAAAAAGAAACTGCAGTGGAAACCGCTTTTCTTGCTTCCCAGATTCCTTATTTCCATTGATAAAGAAGCACGGCGCTCCATTCTTAGTATCATCTGGCATACCCTTACCCACAAGCCCTTTATGATTCGCAAATTATTCCTGCTAATCATACAACAGTATGGATATTCCGCTATGATCAAGTCATTTCGGGAAACTTATTACCAGGCGTTAGAGAAGGAAAAGTCATTCGATATTGAGCAGTTGATTGACAGGTCGGCGGTTGGTATTCCTGATCATTTCAATGAACCGTTTAATGACATTTTTCCCGATATCCACCAACGAATTTACCAGGGGTTAATAGATAAAAGGCAAACGTACGAAGCATTAATCAAAATCTTTACCGATTTCCTGGCTCACCAAAGACAGACGTTTAAGGAGTTTTCCGATGAGCACAAGAGTTTCTTGCACGACCTTGCCGACCGTGTCGTGGTTGAAGAAAACAGTCACGTTTCCACCCCGGTTACCTCTTCCCTATCCAATCTAAACGAGGAACCGGCGATGACCATCAAAACCAGGGAAGTGGCGCAAGAGGTCTTGAAGTTTGTAGAACAGCAATTGCGAGTGTAGTTTTTACGGGAGGTGGTGGACAGAAAAAGTAAAAAAAAATTAATTTTCTCTTGACTATTTTTTTTTAGTGTATTATTCTTTTTGGCGTAATAATTCAGGAGTATGGAACAGTGGGTATAAGATGAAGATAACTTTTATACATCCTAACATGTTCTCGCGCCGTTCAGCGGACGCGATGGAGCCGCTGGTTTTTGCTTTCCTGGCCGGTCTTACCCCTGCGGATGTGGAAATGACACTGTTTGACGACCGGGTAGAGGAAATTGATTTCAACGATAAC
>CP070627.1:6704318-6715464 GCA_020355945.1 Candidatus Aminicenantota bacterium
TGAAGAACGGGAATTTTACCAATTAACCGATAATCAAAAGAGGCTCTGGATTATCAATCAACTGGAACCTGGAAGTTCTGCCTATAACATCGTGGGAAAAATTGCCATTAACCATGAGATCGACTTAAGCGCATTAAGGCAGGCAATATATACCATCATTCAACGACACCACAGCCTACGAACCGGTTTTAAATGGGTTGACGGTGCCCCCGTGCAATGGGTGCAAAAGCGATTTACCCTTCCCCTGGATATCATTGATATATCCGATCTGGATGAACCGGTAAAATTAGCACACCAGGAGGAGTTGTGGGCAAAAAATATGAGATTCGTTTTTGATCCGGGCAATCCGCCTCTATTTCGGTCGGTATTGGTTCAATTGGAGGCTGAGCACTGTGAAATTATATTTTGTATGCATCACCTCATCTCCGACGGGTGGTCCCTGGAAATATTGAAACAGGAATTCTTTCGTTTATATGAAGGATATCGAGAGGGGAAAGAAGTGCAGGTTGAGCCCTTACCTCTTCAATATAAAGATGCTGCAGCCTGGCAAAACAAGAGGCTGCAGGATGGGGGATATATAAAAAAGGCACAGCGGTTTTGGCGGCGGATCATTGGGGAAGGGTTCGGGGTATTGAGATTGCCCCGGGATGATGATCTCCCTCAATCCAGGGCCGAAACGCAAGGTGCCGGATACAGGAGGGTGATAAAAAAAGACATCGCGGCTGCTCTTAAGCAGGTTGCCCGGGATAACCATACCAGTCTTTTTGTGGTCATGTGTTCTGCCTTTAATATTTTGTTATCTTACCTTTCGGATCAACGAGAAATTTTTTTGGGCATACCGGCTGCAGGAAGGGAACACGTTTCTTTGCAGCATATGGTGGGTTTTTTTCTCAATACCCTGGTGATGAAAAGCTCTGTTCATGAGGAGGAACGGTTTATCGATTACCTGGACCAGGTCAATAGGGATACAATGGCAGCCCTTCAATACCAGGGCTGTCCCCTTGAACGGATCCTGAGTGATTTAAAAATGCCATACCCTGTTATTCCTGTGATGTTTAATATGTTGAATATGCGGGAAATCCAGGCCGAAGAAGCAGCCGAGGCTCTCGAATCCACCCGCCTGCCCGGGGTACAAGATGTTAAGAACGATATGAATATATACATAACCGAATATATTAATAGTATCGAGGTTTCCTGGCACTACCGCCAAAAAATGTTCAAGCCGGAAACCATCGAATACATGACCGGGGAATATTTAAACCTGCTGCAAGCGATATCAATCAATCCCCTTGAAAAGATCAAGCACTACCAGGTTTGCAGCCGGAAGAGCCTGGAAATTAAAGGGAATTCCATTCAACCACCAAATGAATTCAGTGAATTTAAAAAAGAAGCGCTTCATCAATCACTGGTTCATCGTTTTGAAGAGCAGGTGGCTGATTATCCCTGGAACACAGCAGTAAAAACCCATAACGGTCATTTTACTTATAAAGAATTAAATATCCTGGCCAACCAGGCGGCTCACGGTATTCTTGCCATAAACAGCCGGAAGAGAGGGGCTGCCCTGTTGTTTGAACATGATATCCATATGATCGTTGGAATGTTAGGCGCCTTGAAGGCAGGAACTTTTTACGTTCCCCTGGACCCGGGGTATCCGGCAAAACGTCTCATATATATGCTTAAGGATTCAAATGTAAATATTTTACTGACAAATAATCCCAATAAAAGCCTGGCCGGGAAATTAATTCAAGAAGCTGGCCATGAAATCCGGTTGGTGAATTTAGATGACCTGGCTGCCAGTACAGCAAAGGAAAATGTAAAGATTACCATTTCACCCGGGGACCCGGCCTATGTCCTTTATACCTCTGGCTCCACAGGTATTCCCAAAGGCGTGATGCAAAACCATAGAAACGTTTTACATTTTATCCGGGTCTACACCAACCAACTGCATATCCATACCAGGGACCGGTTAACATTGTTTTCTTCCTACAGCTTTGATGCGGCAGTAATGGATATTTACGGGGCACTATGCAATGGAGCGGCACTGTATCCCTTCGATATGAAGCAAGAGGAAAATCCAGGCCGGTTATCCAGTTGGCTGGAAGATGAAAAGATCACGATTTTTCACTCCATTCCCACGGTATTCAGGTATTTCACGGATTTACTTACCGGGGCTGAAAAATTTTCAGCCCTTCGTTTGCTGGTGATGGGAGGAGAGGCTGTCTATCAACAGGATGTAGAAAAATACAAAAAACATTTTCCTGGCACCTGCCTATTTATCAACGGATTGGGCCCCACTGAATCCACTGTTACCCTGCAGTACTTTATTGACAAAAAAATGGAAATCACCAGGCAAGCAGTTCCCGTGGGTTTTCCCCTGGAGGAAACCAACGTTTATTTATTAAAAGATAATGATGAAGAAGCCCGGATTTATGAGAAAGGTGAAATTGTATTTGAGAGTGATTACCTGGCAGTGGGGTACCTGAATCAACCGGAAAGAACCAGTGAAGTATTTACTGTGAATCCCCTCACCGATAGGGGTAAAATCTACCGCAGCGGTGACCTGGGAATACGTCTCCACAATGGGGCCATTGAATACCAGGGCAGAAAAGATGACCAGGTGAAAATAAAAGGTTATCGAGTTGAATTGGGAGAAATAGAAAGCACATTGGATAAGGTGGCAGGCATAAAAAAAAGTGTGGTGGTAAGCAGGCAAACCAGTAACGGGGAAAATTACCTGGCAGCTTATTACCGTGCTGGCATTGAAACAGAAATAAACGAAAATAACATAAGAAATATTCTTAATGATTCATTACCCGGGTTTATGATTCCCCATGTTTTCATCCCTTTAGAGGATTTCCCTTTGACCCCCACCGGGAAAATAGACCGGCAAGCGTTACCAAAACCCGATGAAGCTCATGTATTAGCCGCTCAAAACTATCATTACGGCTGTACAGCCCCTGAAAATCAAATTGAAGAAAAAATGGTGCACATATGGAAACAATTATTGGATATGGAGAGAATCAGTACAGGAGCAAATTTCTTTCAATTAGGCGGACACTCGTTAACCGCCGCATTACTGGCAGCCCGGATATTTAAAGAATTCAATGTCAAAATACCTTTGAAAGAGATATTTCTTAATCCCTTCATAAAAGAATTATCAAAATATATAAACGAATCAGTAAAAGCTCAATATATGCCAATAAAAGCCGTGGAAAAAATGGAATATTATCCATTGTCTTCTGCCCAAAAGAGAATATATATTCTTCAGCAAATGGCACCGGCCAGTATCAGTTACAACATTTCCAATGCATTCGTATTGGAAGGAGACCTGGACCTGGCTAAACTGGAGGCGGTTTTCTGCCAGTTGACCCGGAGACATGTAAGTTTAAGAACCTCATTTGCAGCGGTTGATGAGGAACCGGTCCAGAAAGTCCATGATAAGGTGGAATTTGGGATTGAATATTTTGGAACCCACGAATTACACGAATTACACGAAAAAAATAATAAAAAGTTTTGTAGGGGTCCAGGGGGCGGTTTTTCAAAAGAGCCCCCTGGCCGCCGGAGGCACGATGATATGATAAAGAGCTTCATCAGGCCTTTTGATTTATCCCGGGTACCGCTGCTGCGGGTGGGATTGATAAAAGCCGGACATAAAAAGTATATCCTGGTCATCGATGTCCATCATATCATTGCTGACGGAATGTCCCTGGGGATAATCGCGCGAGACCTCAGGGCCATGTATCACGGCAAAACCTTACCGGCATTAAGACTACAATATCGAGATTACTCCCAATGGCAGAAAGGTCAAAAAGAGAGTGTAGAAATAAAACAGCAGGAAGAATTCTGGTTGAATAAATTTCCAGGGGAACTGCCGGTTTTAAATTTGCCCACTGATTTTAAACGGCCGGATATACAAAATTTTGCAGGCAGCAGTTGGAGTTTTGAGCTGGACGATGAGGACACGAAACGATTAAAAACATTAGCCTCAGAAAAAGATGCCACACTCTTTATGGTATTATTCTCTCTCTATAATGTGTGGCTTGCCAAAATATCCGGCCAGGAAGATATCATTGTAGGAACACCCGCGGCTGGCCGCAATTACCCGGGATTAGAGAACATAACCGGGATGTTTGTCAATACCCTGGCCTTGAGGAATTATCCTTCCGGGCAGCAAACCTTTGAGGAATTTTTAAAAGAGGTTCGGCAGGGGATTTTGCCGGCCTTTGAAAACCAGGACTATCCCTTTGAGAACCTGGTGGAACACCTGTGGCAGCACCGGGATTCCAGCCGGAATCCCCTGTTTGATGTCATGTTTACCTTCCAAAATTTAACCGGCCCTGGAATGGAAATCCCCGGATTAACATTAACACCCTATCCCTATCAAAATCAAATATCTAAATTTGATATCAACCTGGACAGCATTGATAAAGGAGAAAGGCTGGCATTTACACTGCAATACTGTGAAAAACTATTTAAAAAAAGCACCATAGAAAGATATGCCAGGTATTTTAACCAGGTTGTCTCTTCTGTCCTGGCTGATCACGGGCAAAAGCTGGGCAGCATCGAAATCATAACTAAAACCGAAAAAAGTGAGATATTAAATCATTTTAACGATACAGTGGTAAAATATCCCTTAGACAGGGTAGTAAAGGTGTTATTTGAAGAACAGGTCAGCAAAACGCCCCGGGATACCGCTGCCGTATTTACAGGTGAAACATTGAATTACCTGGAATTGAATGAAAAAGCCAATCAATTGGCCTACCGGTTAATGGCACGGGGCATTGGCAGCGGGTCACTGGTCCCGGTATTAATGGACCAATCATTGGAACTGCTTATTTCTTTTCTTGCCATTATGAAAGCGGGGGCAGCCTTTGTACCGCTAGATGTGCGCTGGCCCCTGGAAAGAATTAAAATGATCCTGGCTGATATCGGGGCAGAGATGATACTGGCCAATCCATTAACCCCTTATAACGGAAAACAATTGGAAAAAGAGACCATCATCGCTGCCAGTGATAAAATCCCCACCAGGGAAAGTAAAAAGAACCCGTTGTTAGTAATTGACCCCCAATCTCCCATATATGCCATGTATACCTCAGGTGCCACCGGGAAACCCAAAGGCGTATTGATCCCCCATAGAGGCATTACCAATCGACTCCTGTGGATGAATGATTATTTTGGCATTGAAACCGCCGCTGTGGTGTTACAGACCACCCGGTATGTGTATGACAGTGTGGTATGGCAGTTTTTTTGGCCTTTGATCAACGGCGGTAAAACAATTATCCTGCCCCCTGATTTTGTCATGAGTGCCCATCAATTAGCTTACTTAGTGGAAACATACCGGGTAACCATTACGGATTTTGTTCCCTCTGTGTTTACCATTATCGTGGATCAATTGTTAGAAGACCCCCGCTTCCAGGAGAAATTAAAATCCCTGCAAGAGGTCATCCTGGGGGCGGAAGAGATTATTCCTGCCGCGGTATACAAATTTATGAAAGCATTTCCCGGCATTCGCCTCACCAATCTTTACGGTCCCACCGAAACCAGTATTGGCTGCATTTATCACCCGGTCAGCGGGGATGAAGGGGATAAGATACCCATTGGCAGGCCCATTGCCAATGTCCGGGTTTATATCCTGGACCTGTATATGAAGCTTGTACCCGTAGGAATTGCGGGTGAGATTTTTATCGCTGGTATCGGCGTGGGTCATGGTTATCTAAATGAGACAGCCAAGACGGCAAACAGCTTTTTGAACAACCCCTTTTCCCCGGGAAAAAAATGGTATCGAACCGGCGACATGGGAAAATGGCGAGCAGACGGCCGCATCGATTTCCTGGGCCGCATCGACCTCCAGGTCAAAATCAGGGGCGTACGCATCGAACTGGCTGAAATTGAAAATACACTGCGGTCTCATCAAGATATCAAAGATGCCCTGGTGATTGCCAGAGAAAAACAAAAGAACGACAAATACCTGTGCGCTTATATTGTCCCCTATCTCACCCCGGCCAATGAAAATGAATTAAAATCATATTTAGCCGGTGAACTCCCGGCATATATGATCCCCAATTACTTTGTCACATTGGACCGGATCCCCTTAACACCGGCTGGAAAGGTGGACCGGAAATCCCTGCCCCAACCCGAGTTTACCATACCTGAACCCAAATATCGACCCCCCAGGGATAAGATAGAGGAGAAGTTGCAGGAAATATGGTGCGGGGTTTTAGGTTTAGAGTCCTCACCCACGCGCATAGGGATCGATGCTGACTTTTTTGAACTGGGAGGCAATTCTTTGACAGCCATGACAATGATTGCCAAAATTCATAAAGAGCTGGATGTCAACATCCCCCTTTCCCGGGTATTTAAGACACCCCACCTGGCAAAATTGTCCGACTATATTAGAGAGGGAGTAAAAGATCGATACGTTTCTATCGAGCCAGTGGAAACCAACGAGTATTATGAACCCTCCTTTAACCAGAAACGGTTGTGGTTCCTCCATCAACTGGAACCTGACAGTCCCAGGTTTAATCTATCCGGGCGTATGGTACTGAGGCATCGGTTAGACCCGGATATCTTAAAGCAAATCCTTCATAAAATGATTGAACGCCATGAAAGTTTCCGGACAGGATTCCGGCTTATTAATGAAGAACCTGTCCAGTATGTGGTACCCCGGGTGGAATTCCCGTTTCGTTTTATTGACCTTTCTTCCCTGGATGAGAACAGCAGGAAGCGCAAACAGGAGGAAATATTTACCAGGGAAAAAGAAAGGCCCTTTGATCTGTACCATCCACCCATTTTCAGGTCAATTTTGTTAAAAATCCATGATCGACACTATGATCTCATATTCAACATGCATCATATTATTTCCGACGGCTGGTCCCTGGGCATACTTGAGCGTGAATTTTTTCTACTTTATGATGCCTGCAGACAGGAAAAAGATATTGAGCTGCCGCCCTTGAAAATCCGGTATAAGGATTTTACCGGGTGGCAGACCAGGCAATGCGGTGATGCGGTGTTGAAGGAGCAGTACCGTGGGTTCTGGCGGAAAAAACTGGAAGAGGGTATCCCGGTGATGGAACTGCCGCGGGATTTTAGCAAGAATAATAACATGAGTGCCGGAGAAGTATTTCAAACTGCAGTAAAGGAGGAGATAAAAGACAGATTAAAAAAACTGGCGGAAAAAAATCATACCACCTTATTTATGGTCTTGTTTTCCGCCTATGTCATCCTGCTCAGCCGTCTCTCGGAGAGACAGGACCAGGATATCGTCTGTATGATAATGGCAGCAGGTAGGGACCATGTGGAACTGCATAACGTTGTCGGCTTTTTTGTCAATGCCATCATCATCAAAACCCGGGTGGAATCCGAAGATATGTTCACGGATTTGCTGCACCGGGTAGAAAATGATACCTTACAAGCCCTCCAACACCAGGGATATCCCCTTGAACTGCTGTGCCAGGACCTGAAATTAAGGTATCCTGATATTCCTGTGGCCTTTAATATGCTTAACCTGCCTGAGGCACCCGGCCAGGAGATGCTGCCCCGTTTCAGCGCCAGCCAACCCCCCGGACGAAATATCCAGGGTGCTCTTTTTGACCTGGAACCCTATGTGAGCGAATACCAAAAAAGCATCGAAATAACCTGGAGGTATAGGAAAACCGCTTTTAAGCCGGAAACCATTGAAAATATTGCGCAAGGCTATTTGACGCTGCTGGAGGAAATATCCTGGTTAGAGGAATAAAAAGATGAAAGTAAAAGCAGGAAAACGGGTAAAGGATTTTAGTCTTTTTCGTTTTAACACCGCCGATATAAAGGGAAATACGGTAAAGCCCGGCAATGATTTTATTGAATTTAAAAAAGAAGATATATATCAATTCATTACCCGGCGCTTTGAACAACAGGTTAACCTGTATCCTGGAAACATTGCCATAAAAACCGAAAACCGATCCATCACCTATCTAGAGCTTGACAATATCTCCGCTCAAATCGCTAAAACCCTGTCAGAAGTAAGTCCCAACAGCCAACAAGGGGTGGCACTGCTCTTTGAAACAGGCATTGATATGGTGGTGGGAATGTTAAGCACATTAAAATCCGGGAACTTCTATATTCCCCTGGACCCCACCTACCCCCATAGGCGATTGACATACATGTTAAAAGATGCCAATACCCGATTCATCCTTACCAATACCACTAATTATCCCCTTGCCCTTCAATTGGCAAAAGATACCCCCAAAAATTTGGAATTAATTAATATAGGAACATTGGATAAGACCTTCTCACCTTCACAGTTCCCATCACTGGTAAAACCGGGGATTCATACCCACCCGGGACAGCCGGCATATATTTTATATACCTCCGGTTCCACTGGTATACCCAAAGGTGTGGTGCAGACTCATCGCAATGTCCTGCATTTTATCAGGGCATATACCAATAATTTACATATCAATTCCCGGGACCGGTTAATTATGCTTTGCTCTTACAGCTTTGATGCGGGAGTCATGGACATCTACGGCGCCCTGTTAAACGGGGCCGCCCTTTATCCTTTTGACCTGAAACAACCGGATGCATTCAATCGTTTACCCGGTTGGTTAAGGGAAGAAAACATAACCATTTTCCATTCCATCCCCACGGTGTACCGGTATCTCACCAGGCAGCTTGCCGGGAACAAAGGATTTCCTGACCTTCGGCTGGTGGTAATGGGAGGAGAAGCCGTTTACAAAATGGATGTGGAGAACTTTAAAAGGTATTTCTCCAATGACTGCATATTTATCAATGGCCTGGGCCCCACCGAATCCACTGTCACTTTGCAGTATTTTATAGATAAGAACAGCGAAATTAACAAAGAAGCAGTGCCGGTAGGGTTCCCGGTAGAGGAAACAGAAGTTTTATTAATCGATAAGAATAAAGGAGAAGCCCCTGTTTACGGGTCCGGGGAAATTGTATTTAAAAGCGATTACCTGGCATTGGGGTATTTGAATCAACCGGGAAAAACCCACCAGGTATTTGTAAAAAAAACCTTGACCGGGAAAGCCCGGATGTTTGGAAGCGGTGATATGGGTAAGCGCCTCCCCGACGGAAACATCGAATATGTCGGTAGAAAAGACCAGCAAGTAAAAATAAGGGGCTACCGCATCGAACCGGCAGAAATAGAAAAGTTATTGGATCAAGTGGAGGGAATAGAGAAAAGTGTGGTCATATGTCAACGTCAAGCGGATGACAACGGTGAAAATCACCTGGATCACCTGGTGGCATATTATGTTAAGGATAAAGAAAAGGAAATAAAAAAGGATCATTTAATCGAGATACTTAAAGATGCCTTGCCTGGTTATATGGTGCCCTCGGTTTTTTTAAGCATAGACCGCCTGCCTTTAACCCCCAGTGGGAAAATTGACCGCACTGCTTTACCCGGCCTGGATTTATCACGCCTGTCAAGAGAAAACTATGTGGCACCCGGAAGTGAAACGGAACAACAACTTGCCCGGATTTGGTCACAGGTATTGGGGATAAACCGGATCGGCATCCATGACAATTTTTTTCAACTGGGGGGTCACTCGTTAAATGCCACTGTCCTGGTAGCGAAGATACACAAAGAATTGGATGTCAAAATACCGTTGAAAGTTATATTCAAGGTACCAGTGATAAGAGGTTTATCAGAGTACATAAAAGGAGCGTTAAGGGAGAAGTATATATCCGTAGAACCAGTAGAAAAGAAGGAATACTATGCATTATCATCGGCACAGAAGCGATTGTATATCTTGCAGCAGATGGATGTAAACAGTACCGGTTACAACATGCCGCGAGTGGTTCTGGTGGAAGGGGAGACCCACAAAGAAGAACTGGCAGAGGCCTTTCGTAAATTAATCCACCGGCATGAGAGTTTAAGGACGGCATTTTTGATTATAAATGGCGAACCGGTACAGGGCATACGGAGAATCAACGCCAGTGCGGAATTTGAAATAGAATATTATGATCTTCATACAACTAAGGTTGAGGTTAAGGTTGAGGAGAAAGAGGGAACAAGGGGGCTTGCCCCCTTGACTCAAGAACCCGCAGCCCGCACCCCGTACCCCACAGCAGCTCTTATAAGTTCTTTCATCCGTCCCTTTGATTTATCTCACGCACCTTTAATGCGTGTTGGATTGATAAAATCGAGTCAAAATCGACATATCCTCATGGTGGACATGCATCATATTGTTTCCGATGGTGTATCCATAGGAGTTTTGATACGGGAATTTGTCCAATTGTATGAAGGGAATCATTTGCCAGTATTAAAGATACAATATAAAGATTTTTCTAATTGGCAAAATAAACTTTTTAAGTCAAAAGAAATAAGGAAACAAGAGGCTTACTGGCTTGATAGACTTAAAGGTGAAGTTCCTGTGTTAAATATGCCCATTGATTTTGAGAGGCCTGATAAACGAACCTTTGAAGGAAGTACCTTCGGAACCACTATCCCGGGTGAAACAGTCGAAAAATTGACTATACTTGCAAAAGAGAAAGATATGACACAAAATATAATGCTTTTGGCTGTTTATGCCCTATTGGTTGCTAAATACACCGGTCAGGAAGATATTATTGTCGGGTCCCTGGCAGCGGGTCGAAGACATGCTGACCTGGAAAATGTTATCGGGATGTTTGCCAATTTTCTACCTATAAGAATGAAAGTTGACAGGAGTTGTCCCTTTGATGAATTTTTAAACTCAGCCCAAAAAACAATTTTGGATGCCTATGAGAACCAGGATTATCCCTTTGAAAATATCGTCGAAAATTTAACTGGTCCAGGAGACATTTCAAGGAATCCATTGTTTGATACCATGTTAATCTTTCATAATGAATTGGAACCAAATATAAATTTAGAGATTGAAGGTCTAAAGTTTTCCGGGTATGGTTTTGAGAGAAATACATCAAAGCTGGATTTTAAATTGGATATAATCCCGGGCAGCACCGGGGCATTGAATTGCCGGTGGGAATATAATGTTAACCTACTTAAAGAAGAGACCATCAAGACGTTTGCTGCGCATTTTCACAGCCTGGTGGATAAAATTAATACAAACCCCAAACAAAAAATCCGGGAACTGGAATTATTCAGCGCAGAAGAAAAGTTGCGGATCGCACAAAAGAGGGAAAATAATACCACGGTTACAAGAAAATC
>CP070627.1:6715564-6718477 GCA_020355945.1 Candidatus Aminicenantota bacterium
GGAGTTCCCGGAATAATCTGTTACTTTTCCTTTTGCTTCTTGTACGATTAGCATTCCGGCTGCTGTATCCCAGGGTTTAAGTTTGGGTTCCCAGAATCCTTCAAAGCGACCGGCGGCAACATAGGAAAGATCGATAGAAGCAACGCCCCAGCGCCGAATTGCCCGGGCTTTAACGAGAAATTTACTGAAATGTTCCAGATTGTTTTGTTTTGATTCCCGGCAGTCATAGGGAAAACCTGTAGCCAGTAAGGAATTTCCCAGGTTTTTTTCTTTAGAAACCGTGATTTTTTCCTGGTTAAGAAATGCACCGCCATTTTTTACTGCATAAAACATTTCCTCCAGCATTGGAGCATATACCACCCCCACGCGGGGTTTACCTTCCGCGAAAAACGCAATACTAACAGAGAACACCGGCAAAGAATGGGCAAAATTAGTGGTGCCGTCCAGGGGATCGATCAGCCACAGCAGTTCTTTATCTTTTTCAATAAATAAGTCCTCTTCTGCCAGGATGGAATGATGGGGGAACTTCTCTTTTAAACGGGTGTAAATCATTCCCTGGGATTCCCGGTCACATTCGGTTACCAGGTCGATTTCTCCTTTAAATTTCACCTCTGGCCGGCGGGCGCCTCTATAGTTTTCTTTTAAATATTTTCCTGCCTTTAGCGCTGCTTCTTGAGCCGCTTGCAGAATCTTCTCATCATCCATTTCAATAAACTTCCTTGTTTCAGTAAAATTCAAGGTATATTTTACCATAAAGGTACAAAAGGCACAAAAAATCCCCAAAATCCATGCCGGATTTGGTGTTTTTTTTTCAAAATGGTATAATATCATTGATGGAGGTAATGCAATGGTTGTTGATGAAAAGTATAAGTGTTTAGCGTGTGGGAGTACAGAGTTGTGTTTTGGTTACCAGGGCACGGCGGCCAATGTATTTGTGCCTACCGGGGTCTTTACCTTTCATGGTTACAGGTCCCGTTCATATGTTTGTTTAAAATGCGGCCACCTGGGGCACTTTATTGCCAAAGATAAATTGGAAAAATTAAAAGAGAAAATCAAAACTCTTTCCTATTACCAGCCTGAAAAAAAACTGGAGTTGTAAAAGATGGCAATTGATATTAATATTGTCCACCCGGAGGTTGAGAAATACCTGGATGCGCTGCTTCCTGAGAGGGAACCGTGGTTTATTGAAATGGAAAAACTGGCAGAAGAAGAGGATTTTCCAGCAGTGGGCCCACAGGTGGGAATACTGCTGGAAATCCTGGCCCGTGCCATTCATGCCAGGCGGATTATGGAATTGGGTTCCGGTTTTGGTTATTCCGGGCTCTGGTTTGCCAGGGCTTTGCCTGCGGATGGATACCTGCTGCTCACTGATTTCCAGGAAAAAAATCGACTACTGGCTGAAAAATATTTCAAAAAGGCCGGGAAAAGCGATATGATGGAGTTCCGGGTCGGGGATGCTCTAAAACTGCTAAATAAGGAAAAAGAACCCTATGATATCATCTTTAACGATGTAGAAAAAGAATTTTATCCTCAAGTGATTGAACCGGTTTATAAACTACTGCGAAAGGGAGGTTTATTTATAACGGATAATACCTTATGGTACGGAAAAGTCACCCGTGAAAACCCGGATCAAACCACTGCCTTTATCCGGGAATTCAATACCCGGTTAAAAGCGCATAAAGGTTTTATAACCAGCCAGCTTCCCCTTCGTGACGGGATTAGCATCAGTATAAAAGTCGGTGAGTCTTAAATTTCTTTTTAGTATTTAATTTGCTCCCTGGCCGCCGGAGGCAAAAAAATGATTCAATTGAGCTTAATACCTATCAAAATTGAATAAAATTACTCGACGGAGCTTAAAATTAAGCTCGTTTGCTTAAATTTAATCGAAATCGGATAAAAATTACTCGATGGAGCTTAAATTTAGGCTCGATTGCTTAAATTTAGTCAAAATTGAATGAAAATCATTCAATCGAGGCTAAATTTAATCTCAATTGCTTAAAATTAAGGCAAATAGATTACCCGCTGTGAAAAAAGCCCACGAATTACACGAATTACATGAAAAAAAAATGAATTTTAGCCGCGAAGGGACACCGGGCGAGGCTTGCATCATGAGGGACTGCTATTTATTTTCCAATAGCCTTTCTTTCTAGGGCCGATGTGAACAATTCTTCCATTTTTTCTTAATTTATCAAGGTGATATTTGACGCCACTTTCTGAAATTCCAACCGACTCAGCCATCTTTTTTCCACTTACCCGGGGATTCTCTTTTATTAATTGCAGGATTTTCTTATTGATTTCCTGGTTAGTTTCTTGGCTAGTCTCAGCAATTTCTTGGCTAGTTTCTTGGCTAGTTGCCCCAAAACCTTCGATATTACTATGAATTTCTTGGGTAGTTTCTTTGGTGGTTTCCTGTTTTAATTTTTTATCAGAAACAACAACGTAAAAACCTCCGAATTTTTCTTCAAAAGATGGGTCTACAAGACCGTATGCTCTAAAATCCTCAATAACCCTTTTAACACCGGCTCCATATTTTTCAATGATGCCTAATTCCTTAAAAACTTGTGCCAATAACCTATTACGGGGTTTAGATTGTATGGCGCCGGATTTTATATCTTCAATGGTTAAATCCGGTGGTAATTTCCCACTGTTCCAAAAGCTGATCTTGTCACGAAAAACTTTAATCTGGGTATGCGTTCCTTCCTGGTAATCACGATGTATCACAGCATTCATGGCAATTTCCCGGATTGCCTCTAATGGATACTGCCATCGTTCTTCCCGTTGGGGTTTTCCTGTAATAATGAATTCTTTAGTGATATATGCGGTAATAAAATCCATGATCTCTTCAACTTCAAACAAAACACTTTTTTTTATGTTTTTATCTTTTTTTATGGTGATTTCATCTTCAAATAACCC
>CP070627.1:6718577-6739276 GCA_020355945.1 Candidatus Aminicenantota bacterium
TACTTCTCCATGTTTGCCCCCAGGCAGAGCGGCAAAACAACATTCTTAGAGAGAATATGCAAAGAATTGCACGAAGACCCCACTTATATCGTAATATTTTTATGTTTCCAGAACCTCAGCGAGGTGAGTAAACAAGAGTTTTACCGGGAAATCGAAAAAGAGCTTTATACTCAATTAAAAAACAGGCTCAGAGAGGTTGACTGCGAAAAATGCGATAAGATCGAGCACTTTCTTGAAAACCACCGGCTAACAAATCATCTTTCCTTCATGGACCTGTTGGAAGAATTGAACCGGTTAATCGAATTTAAAAAGATTGTCATTTTTATCGATGAATTTGACGGGATTCCTTTAGCTGAATTGGAAAATTTCTTAACCACCTTAAGAAGATTGTACCAGAAATACAAAAGCACAGCGCAAAAAGCCCTTTATTCCATCGGCTTGATTGGCATCAGGAATATAACCAAACTCATCGTCGGTGGTGTGTCTCCTTTTAATATTGCCGACCAGGTGGACCTGCCGCCTTTCTCCTTAAAAAACGTGTACCATCTTTTTTCTCAATATACGGAAGAAACCAACCAACCCTTTAGCGAAGAAGCAGTCAAAAAGATTTACGAAGAAACCGCAGGCCAGCCCTGGCTGGTCAACCGCCTGGGCACCATCCTCACTGTGGATGTTAAGCCCGAAACAATAGAACCCATTGACCAACAGGATGTTGAAAAAGCCATTGAAATCCTCCTGCTGGAAAAAAATGACCACTTTGACAACCTCTATGAGAAGGCCAAACTGTATAAAGAAACCTTTGTTAAAATTGTATTTGATCATGTCAAATATAAGCCTAACGATGAAGATCAGTCATGGCTCGAGCAATACGGATTAATAAAGAAAAAAGAGAAGAAAGCAATCGTGGCCAATCGAATTTATAAAGAAAGATTTATCGAGACTTTTTTTAACGAAACCGAGGTATCGGAGGGTATTTCCCCGGATAGATATGTTTTGCCGGGTGACCGCCTGGATATGAAGAACGTTCTCCTGGATTTTGAACAATATATTGCGCAGATCGGGGTAAATGCATTTTATAAAGAGAAAAAACCCTATGAAAAGACGGGGCAATTTCTTCTTACCGCCTGGCTTTACCAATTTGTGAGAGGTGGGGTTGGAGAACTTCGCTACGAAATTCCCTCCGGGTTTGGAAGAATGGATATTATTTTAACTTATAAGGGAAGGAAATATATTATAGAAACGAAAATAAATCGTCACAATCTTACCCGTACGCTTAAAGACGGAATTACCCAGGTAGCAGAGAAATACCTGGCATCGGAATCCGTGGAAGAGGGCTGTTTGGTGATTTTCGACATCAAGACGCAAATAGGAGAAGAGTGTGAACCGCAGCTTCACCAGGCAGGAGACAAAAAAGTAACCAGCTTCACTATCGGTATCGGCCAGCCCGGTTAATCTCTTCTCTTCTTATTTCCTGTGCTGGCTTTCATGCTGAATTTTTAACCTTTGTTAGGGGTCTAATGAAGATTAGCACAACTCTTTGGCTTCTTCATACCAGTATTGATTTTTCAAAAACTTTTCGCTCTTATCTACTCTTTTAGCTATATCAATGGCTATTTCTGCCTCTTTCTTTGCTTCGTTACATTCGTTTAAAGCCTTATGAAGAAGAGCAAGATGAAAATGTATCTCGCTTAATTTCTCATTGTAGTTCTTTTTTCCCATATTCTCATCATTGCTTTTCCTTCTTTCCAGGACTTCAATTGCTTTTAATAATTCATTTTTGGCCATATCAAAAAGGTTTGCCAATTTATGTTTCCCGGGTTCTTTTTCTTCAATTCTCTTCAAATAAATGTAACCGAGAGTATCAAGCACAAGATGTTCTTTATCTATTGCTCGACCTTTTTTTTCGGTTTCATTTTTGTAATTCTTAATCAATTCTAAAGCCTGTTTAGCAAACATTTCCGCACTTTCTAGCGAGAAATGAGAACGTGCTTCCGGGATCGCCTCAGCAATAGTTCTGGCCAAACCGTTTAAGGCCCACAAGTATGCCGGGTTTTCAGAAGTGGTAATTCGTCTGGCGCGATCCTGTAATTCCAATGCTTTTCTATAATATTCTTTACATCGTTCCGGGTGCTCAGATTTATATTTATAAGCCAGTCTTCTAAAACAAACAGCCAAAAAATTGTTTGCTCGAGGAGATAACTCATTAAGCTGCAAAGCACGTTCTAGAGAACAAACCGCTTCTTCATATCGATAACTACGGAACCAACATCGCCCCAAATAAAGGTGGGCTGGCGCAAAATCCGGGATTATATTGATCACCTGTTGATACTTCTCTGCTGATTCTTCGTACTTTTCTTTATCAAAATAATGATGCCCGAGATCCAGTAAAAGCCACACCATATCAGGATTTTTTGTCACAGCATTCTCATATATTTTTAATTCCTTTTCTTCAAAGCTTGGTTCAAATGCTTGATCATCAAAATGCCCAATTCCTATAGCCTGATATACAGGGATTGTTTGGGAAATGCCTTTGAATGGCCCAACATCAGCCCGCCGAAAGGCAACACGAAAGTCAGGATCAACAAGATTGAACACATTATGACTTACTAAAATCTGTGAAAATCGCAGTTCCCGGGAATGTGTCTCAATTCTTTTGGCTACATTGATTGAGTAACCTTCAGGTGTGTCTTTTTCAACTATAGATAAAATCCCATCATTCTCTTGACCCGATGCTCCAGGTTCCCTGGATGAGAATCTGTAATGCTTCCCAAAAAGGATGGGCCCCTGGTTTATCCCAATTCCAATGTCAAATATGGGCCTCCCTTCTTTAATTCTTTCTTCATTCTTAGGACATAAAAGCCATTTCCGTTTCATTAAAATAGCAATCTGAAGAGCACTTTTAACATCATCTCTTAAGATCTCCAGTTGTTTTTTTGCGTGATCTCCGGTTTGTTCATTGGCATGGTCTTCAGTTTGTTCTTTGGCCTGGACCTCAGTATGGTTTTTAGCTGCTCTATAAAGTTTCAGACATATTTCATCCCCTCGAATTTCAGCTTCAAGAAAAGGACATACCTCAGATTTATAGTTTGTTTTACTTTGGATAAATTGTTTGACAACTTCGCCTAATTCCTTCTGAAAGGATTTTACGAAATCATCATATTCAGATAATGTCCAAATATTTGCCAATTCTGAAGAGTTTATCAGATCGGCAAATAGTATAACGGCTTCACGTTGCTGTGGGAAGCATTTGGACGTGTTCTTTTTATTTGATGTAGACATTTTTAGCCCTCCATCCTAACGTATTAAAGTTAAACTTAATAAACATCTTTATAATTATCATCTCAACATTAAATATACACCATTTATATTCTATTTTCAAGTACTTTTTTTTTGACCTGCGAAGGCAAAGTTTGATAAAATATCCTATGTCGTTTTTTATCTACTCTACCTTGTTTAAGTTTAAGCAATCGGAATTATCATTATTAAGATTCAACAAAGGGAGGTCTCATCAATGAAAA
Source organism: Candidatus Aminicenantota bacterium (assembly GCA_020355945.1). The sequence continues at coordinate 6,722,096 of CP070627.1, forward strand.
TAACGTGTCTTAAATTACTTTTAAGTCTTTTTATAATGGGATTATTGATATCAACGTTCGGATATACCTGTACGGATATCATTGTGGGGAAGAAGGCATCGGCAGACGGCTCAGTCATTACATCCCACACCGGGTGCGCCGCAGAATGCCGCGTTCATGTGGTCCGGGGCCGGACATACCCTAAAGGCGCTAAAGCCCCGGTATACTACGGTCTCCAGGATGTTAACAAACCAATACATCAATACGGTGAAATACTGGGGTACATCCCCCAGGTAGAAAGAACCTATACCTACTTTCACAGCGGCTATTCACATATAAACGAACACCAATTGGCCATTGCCGAAAGCACCATGAGCCAGAAAGATGAATTAAAAGTAGACCATAAAACCGGCAAACAGATCATGACTATCGAACAGGCAATGGTATTTGCCCTTCAACGGTGCAAAACCGCAAGGGAAGCCATAAAATTAATCACTTCTTTGGTGGAAGAATATGGTTTCCTCCCTTCCTGCGGGCCTGAATCCGAAGGCCTGTGCATTGCCGATCCTAACGAAGCCTGGGTATTGGAAGTTTTCAGTGTTGGCAAAGATTGGCAGCCGGGAAGCGGAAAACCAGGCGCTTTATGGGCAGCACAGCGGGTCCCCGATGACCATATCACCATAGTCCCCAACTGGAGTATCATCAAAGAAATCGATTTAAGCAAACCGGACCAGTTTATGGCTTCAAAAAATTATAAACAAGTGGCCATTGACCACGGCTGGTACGACCCCAACAGCGGCAAACCCTTTGTGTGGCAGGAAGTGTACTCCCCTGTCCCCCGTGAGTGGGCAGTGAGCCGGTTCTGGTTATTTTACTCCACTTTTGCCCCCAATTATAAAAAATGGCCGGATAAAAAACTGGATAAACCCTTCAAAGGATACGATGCCTACCACCAGTACCTGGAACCCCTATCCTGTTATCCCTTTTCGGTCAAGCCGGAGAAGAAACTCTCGGTCCGGGATGTGATTGCATTTCAACGTTCGGTGTTTGAGGGGACTATTTACGATATGACCGCAGACAAAGACTGGTTGGTGCCGGATGGTAAGGGAGGACTGGTAAAAAGCCCGCTGACTACACCTTTTCCCACTAAAGCTATGCGAGAGTTGTTGGATATCACCTGGCGGCGGCCGGTATCCAGGGGCGGATACGGCATGGTGGCCCAGCTCAGGAACTGGCTGCCAGACCCTATTGGCGGGGTTTACTGGTTTTACCTGGATAACCAACACGTCAGCACTTATGTACCTATTTACGCCGGCGTGCAAAAAATCTCTCCACTATACAAAACCTATGACCCGGATCACTTCAGTGAAAACTCCGCCCGCTGGGCCATCGACTTCGTGGATAACCTGCTCTATCTCAAATGGCAGGAGGCCATTAAAGACCTGGAAGCTCATCGCGACCCCTTAGAAGCCGGCTTTTTCCGGGAACAAGCGGAAATCGATGCCAGGGCCCTGGCGTTGTATAAAAAATCTCCTAAAAAAGCCCGGGAATACTTAACCCGATATACCAACACCAGCATGGAACAAGTGGTAGAGATGTATCGTAAACTTCGATCTTTACTTATTTCCAAATACACCAATAATAAACAGAAGTTATAAATTTAACCACAAAATACACAATATCACGTTCATCAGCGGTCTATCTTTGTGCCCCTTTGTGTAACTTTGTGGCTAAAATGAGAATTGCTGATGTTTTTGATCTGGATTTTAAATTTATTTTCAAATCTGATATAATGAAAGATGCGAAAAATAATGGAACCCGTTATCTTACTTGTCCGCTCAATGCGAATCCATCAATGGGTGAAAAATGTATTTATATTTGCACCCATGGTATTCTCCTTGCATAAATTCCAGTTGGATTTCCTCAACATAAAAAATAACTTCCTGGCATTTTTCCTGTTCAGCCTGGTGACCGGATGTATTTATGTGTTTAACGATTGCTTTGATAAAAAAAAGGATCGACTCCACCCGGATAAGAAAAAAAGACCCATTGCCTCCGGCGATCTAAGTATTGTTACAGCCGCAATTTTGGCAGGTACCATTCTCTTATTATCCCTGGCGGCAATATTTTTCTTCCATTTATCTTTTTTCTATATCTCAATTATCTATATCGTTTTGAACGGTGTGTACTCTTCTCTCTTGAAAAAAATCGTGATTCTTGATGTGATGGTCATTGCCGTGGGATTTGTACTAAGGATTCAAATCGGTGGTGTGATTAACCATATCCAACTCTCCCCCTGGATACTCATCATTACTTTCTTGTTGGCTATATTCCTGGGGTTAATCAAACGACGACAGGAACTGGTTAAAATAAATGAAGCCGTCACCAGCGGCAGTGCTGAAATCGGGACCCGTATTACCTTAAAAAAATATAACCTCTCTCTCCTGGATCAACTGATCTCCATTACCACCGGAACCACCTTAATTTCATATATTATCTATGTGGTCAACCCGGACATCCAGCAGAAATTCCACACCAAATACCTGTATTTAACCGTCCCTTTTGTGGTTTTTGGTATTTTTCGCTACCTTTATTTAACTTATGTGAAGGGAAAAGGTGAAAGCCCGGCAGAGATTATTTTTTCCGATATTCCTTTCACGGCTAACGCGATTATATGGGTGGTGGTCTTCATCCTGTTGATTATTTAAAAGGTAACTGCATGGGAACCAGTGACGAAACAACGAATATCTCCGAAGTTCAGCCATAGCTGTTGAGCAGGAGGAGGTGTGGTAATCTATGGGAAACGAACTGGAGATATTAAGACAGCTTCATCGCAAAACCTTTTCAGAAGCGGAATTAATGGATATTTTTTATCAAAACCGGGACCGCTACCGGGTCCTGCTGCACCTGGTTCAACAACCCAATTTCCCGGAGAAAAATGCCTTAAATATCATCCCTAAGTTGTATCCCATGGATCTAATAAGAGTGGTCAAAAATAAACGCACCAACCCGGGTACCAGGAAACGGGCAGAACAGGAATTTGTTAACAAATACAACAAGTACCCCCCGGGAGAAAAAATCTCCTATATGAAAATAGCACCTAACTCTTTATTGCATTATTTTATCGAGGAAAACGACGAACGCATACTGGAGGCTATTCTAAACAATGCTTTTTGTACGGAAGAAGTGGTCCTGAAGTTCGTTAACCGAAAGGCAAAGAAATTCAGCTTTTATAATGCCCTTTGTTCCACCGAGTGGTATAAACGTCCCCAGGTGGCATTTGCTATCTCCCATGATCCACAAGCTCCCATTCGAATCCTGGTGGCTATTATTCCCTATCTGAATTTAAAGCAATTGGAGAAACTCTATAAAAACGAAAAAACCCACCAAATTGTAAAGAATAATATCACCCAATATTTACAAAAGCGGCAGTCTTCTTAATTGGGTTTGTGGATTTTGCGTGCCAGACAAGAATGCCACTAAACATTTAATAATATATAATTTTTAGCAATTTAAGTAGACACACCCCGTCCGCTTCGCGGCCACCCCTCTCAAGAGGGGAATTAGAGGGTTCATTACTGCGTATTTAGCGTAACTCGGAGATTTGAGATACGCGAACACTTAGTTATAAGATTTTTTTGCGCACTCAGCACGTCATTTAAATCCAAAATATCTTACATGTCGGTTTATTAAAATTTATATTCAAAAATTCTTAAAAATCAGCTCCTTCGCCTTTTTAGGACTCCCAGTGCTCATTGAATACAGGGTTTCGACTTCTTCAATATTGAAATCTTTGAATGTCTCCCGAATGAAATCATCATCGTTTAAACTCAACAAAAACACTCCTTTAACACCTATTAAAGTGTCTTTAACCTCAATATAATCGTCATCTGTGAAGAACTGAACATATACTTTCGATGTTTCACATCTATGGGGAGGGTCAAGATAAAACAAGGTATCTTCGGAGTCATATTTCAGTAAAAATCTTTTCCAGTCGATATTCTCAATATTCACCCTCTTAAGACGATCATGAGCATCCATTATTACCCGTTCAATATCTACTAAATTAATAGGGGGTTTGTCTGTCCTTTTATACCCATACTGTCTCATTGTACCACTGAAGCTCATCTTCAATACATAAAAGAATAGCTTCGCCCTCTCTACATCTGTCAAATCTGTTTTTCCTTCAAGTTGCGCTTTGTAATCTAAAAACAATTTGCGTGAAGGGAGGTCCCATTGCAACTCCGATAACAATTGATAAGGCTTTTCCTTTACAACTTGATAAAAATTAATCAGATCGGAATTGATATCATTGATCGCTTCCGCATGGGATGGGTCTTTGTGGAACAGGACATGGAGCGCACCTGCAAACGCTTCCGCATACAGTTTGTGTTCAGGGAAAATCGAGATAATTTTTTTTGCTAAAACTCTTTTCCCGCCCGGCCACTTAATGGGTGATATTTTCTGTGGCCTTCTTCTTTGTTTTACATCATTTTCTTTTTGACTCATTTTTATCCTCCTGTAGTTGAATTTGAGGTGTCACCTGCGATATAATTATTTTGTCTAATCATTATCACGGAGGGGCGGTAACGCCTGGCCTGTGTGTCCGCACAGGTCGTCGGGGTGCCTGCTACACCCCGGCCTCCTAAATTTTTATCTTTTAAATTTTCTTTTTATTTTTGCAATCTTCGCGAGATAATCACCTTGTGTAACCTCCTGGTTGCTCATTAGCTTAATAAATTGCACTATTGTACTCGCTGCAGCCTGGAAATCATCTGCAGTATATCCAAAATTTTCCAAATCAACATCCGCAATCGGATCTGTACCGTCGGTCTCATAACCATTGGCAAAAAAATCCTTTTCTAACAAAATTCCTTTGCAGTAAAGATTCTCCAATGTACTGAGAAAATCTTCTACTGCAATCGCAAATTCTTGCTTCCTGCTCATATTTTCCTCCTTTTAGACTAATCCACCCTCGAAAACATAACGTATAGTAAGAGTGGTGCCTGATTTATTTTCAATTTTCACTTCTTGTGAATCTATATACACATTTACACTGGAAACACCTTGATTGCATGAATAATATGTATTGGCTCCCGCATGCCTCATGACGCCACCACTGTTTAGCATATGGCATCCGATACTGTATATTGCACCTGCTTTATCATTTGTATACCCTACATTCTTGATTTTCAGGAATCCTACCGCATCGTGGGGAATTCCTGTCGATTCTATCTCATTATTGGCAAGTACAACTTCTTTTCCACATTGCCACAATTGATGCGTTTTTATCTCGATGCCTTCGTTTTTATCAAGCAATATATATATATCATCCGTGAATGTCGATCCGACTAGTGCGTTTGATACAGATATTCTGATTAACCCGGAATGATCCATCCTGATTAGGCTACCGCCATCATTGACTATGATTTTGTGGTCTTCATCTCCGCCAGAATAAAACATACCGTTTCCATATCCATTGTGTGCGACAAATATGAAATGCGAATTGTCTAAATCTAATATCTTTCCTGATGTAATACTGCTTTTTATTGGGGTGTCAAAATCCGGCTGAATATCTTTAAACTCATTCCCATCAAAGGCTCTTAGTATAAACTTCCCATTTTCATAAAACATTCGTACTTGATTGGTGCTTGGCTCTGAAGTATCACCAAAGCCAAGCCACAAAACAAACTGATTTAACCAGTCATAACTTATCGATTTTGGTTCTGTCAAATTTCCCATGTTTCCTCCTAATATTGAAACCATGCCAGGGGATTTTCCGGGTTCCCTTCCTCATATACCCAGGGATTCCTGGGGTCGCCCTCTGAATATACAGTAAATGTCTTTTTCTGTATTCCTGATATGTCATACCCTTCGAGAAATATAAAACTCGATTTCTTCTGGCTTTTTTCTCTAAGGACTTGAATCATCCTGTATTCATCAGGATGATAACTATCCCGATGTTTAAATTCAATCACATCACCCAGATCAACTTCCTGAATGTCTTTTAGCGGAATTTGGAAAGAATAAAATAATAAAGGATTCTCCCTTAAGAATTTATCTCTTAATCCAACATCATAGGATACTCTATCACTAATAAGAAATTTTTGATTTAATTCTCCAATTTGGTTTGACCAATCAGTGGTTGCTTCAAGGTCCTGGGGTGTATAAATATATGACCCTGATTTTGGGTCAAAAGAGTATCTCCTTGTCCATGCATTTTTGCAATATTCTACTTCTTTCCATTTCTGGCATCCTTTTATTTTTGATGGTTGTATGGTTTTGGTGGGGGTTTGGTTTCCCCACCGGATGCTTTTGACGTTGACTTTTCCCGCCCGGGTCAATATTGGTTTTGCATGATAGCTCTGGGAAAATGTTTTAAAAAGCTCTTCTATATTTACTTTATCGGTGATAAATAGAAGGTTTCCTGAATAATTCCTGTTTTCATATAATTCTATCATTTCTGTTAAATCTTCAATTTCAAGTCCTGTAAAGTTTTTGATAAGGTATTCAAACATTTCGATTGGATTTTCGATTAGGTTTCCTTGATTTTCCGGGCCTTTTGCTGAGAAATAGATATAATTGTCTCCGCTTGTATATTCTATGTAAGAAATATCATCTTGAATAGTGAGATTTATTTCTGACAAGATGTCCTCTTGATTTTCATTTTGGACTTTTGTTATGTCGGAGAGTGGGTTCCAGGCAGCGTGAAATGTATTGTCATCGATTCGGCGGGCGGTGTACCAACCTTCGGTTTCGTTTCCCAAAATTATATTTGAGTACTTCCCGGAGTTTCCCGTGGGAATGTCCTGGTAGTCATCCTGTTTGAGTGCTTTATTTATTGGTGCTTTTAATGGTGTAAATATATCCGCTTTTAATTTGAAGATTTTGTTTTCGCTTTTGGGTGGGGATGCAACCCAGCCGGTGAATAGAATTTCTTCCTGGAAGGTGCAATACTGGATTTTTTTTCCCAGGATTTGCTCATTTTCAAGTTTCTTTTCAAAGTACTTATCATGATCGTCCAGGTCTACTGTTATGGTCGTGTTTTCAATACTGCTGTCAAAGCTTAGAGCTCGGCTAAAATCCGGGGGACAACGCAGGCGGGGTTTGGATTGGTGATTCTGGAAGGGCAGGGCGCGAATACTATATTTTTCCGGGCCTGATGGCCAAAAAATCTCAACATAGTTGTGTATCATATGGCGTCCTCCCAGAATCGAATTGAAAATATGTCGGTTCCCTTTTTTCTTTTTGCATCTATTGAATCGTCGGGGATTATTCCATAATGACACTTCGCTCCCTGGAAAGAAGGTATCCAGATTTTCTTTCCGGGGCGAATGAGATCGAAAAATGTTTCATAGAATTGGTTGTCGATATCGTTGAAGGTAATACGGAATTTTCGACTTTCCGGTGCTGGCGGTTCTCCTTCGTCCGGGTCCGGGGTTTCATAATTAATTCCATAATCTGTGGTGTCTGTTAATTTCAAAACTTCAAATTTATCCTCATATCCCCAGCTATAATTATGTGGGAACTGGAATGCTTTTTTAGCCAGATAAACATATCCAATTTGTATAGGACTGTTACTGGAGATGTACAATTGTAGATACTTATAAGTTTGTTGAATATCGTTGGTTATTAAGTGGGTGTTTTTTGGGGCATATGGTATGGTTTTTTCGATTTCTATAGATTCAGGGCTGAAGCTATCATCGGTGCAAAATCTAAATTTTATTTCAACGGTTTCCGGGAAGTTGTGATTGACAAGGGATATGCCTTGTATTAATTCGTATTGTTTCAATGTCATATTTATAGTTATGGTGGATTCTATACTTTTGTATAAAAGAGTTGGGTCTTTTTCAAAAGCATTCCCGATTTCATTGCCTTCTGCTTCCGAGCTGGCGGCAAACCCTTGCGGAATGATTCGACCCAGTAAAAATCCTCCATTTTCCGGTCTCATGGTCATTTAAACTCCTCTAGTTTTCTTGCTACGGCATCAGCGATTTTTTCACCGATTCCCCGGAAGTTATCATTTATCATTTCTGCAAAAACTTGCTGCATTTTTTCCGGGTCGTTTTCATTATTGTTGTCTGAATCTGAATCGATATTGATCTCTATGTTTTCTATTTTCATGTTTATGTTGATCTGGATTTTCTTTTCACCTGTCTCGGTTTGCCCGGGGACATAGACAGGGGCGAGTCCGTCATTGAGTTGGATTTCGACATCCCTATCATCGATGTCATCAAGACGGATTTCTTCAGGTGGAGTAAAGAAATCCTGCAGGGTTTGTCTGGGAATTTCAAATGGGGTGAGTGGGGTAGAATCGCTTCCGACTTTAGGGAAGCCTTGTTTCATCAACTGTGTTTCTTCTTTTGAGAAAATCCGTACTAATTCCCCGGATTCCACATAGAGTGGGAAACTATCGTTCGGAAAGCCAGGGGGGACCTGGAACCAGCCGCCCATTGAAAAACCAGGATTCATTTCTCCACTTCCTTGATAATACCCTGATTGGACTTTTTCAAGTTCCTTCCGAATGAATTCCAGGAAGCTTCCATATTCCCGTTTGAATTCATCCAGTATTCCACCTTCAAGTCTTTTAATATCTATGAGAAAGCGCCTCATGTTGTCTTCATCCTGGACGATGGTTTGCCAGTTTGATGCCCAAAGATTTTTCATTGTGATGAATTCAGCAGTCATGGCTTCTTTTTCTTCCTGGCTATACACACCGTAATTTGATCCAATTCCACCGAATTCCAGTTCACCGTACAATTCAAGCAATTCCCGGAAATTCAAGATAAGGTTTTCTGATGATAGATTCATTTCACTCATTACAAATTGGAATTTTTCTTCCATTGTAGTGAGTGAATTGGGAATTTCTATCCCTATTTTTTCTGCCACTTTTTCCAGGACGGAAACCCAGTGGTTTTGAGTGTCTTCCGCCATTTCAAACATAGCCCTGGAGTATTCTTCCTCAAGGTAGGAAAGTTTTTCCGGTAATTCTACGAATTCCGTTTTTACATTTTGAAGTTCTAATTTCCAGGCTATTGTATCAGTGACTATCGAGTGGCCGATCATAATGTCATCATAAAACCGCTCGAAATCACCCACTTGATTCTTCAAGTAACCGAATTGGTCATGTATTGTATCCAGTTGACCTGACCAGTGCCCGGTATACCTGGATACAGAGGACAATGCCGAGTTGGTGGCGGATTCAAAGTCTCCCAGTGCTTCGGGGATATGGACGCCTAAGCCCAATGCGATTCGGTCGAGGCTGGTAACGATTCGGTCGAAGCCTTCGAGAATCAATTGATTTTCGGTCTTCATATCTTCACTGATTAGACCGGCTTCGATACCCTGGTTGATGAGGGCTTGTGTTGATTCGTCTACCTGGTAGTTGTATTGCTGCTGCAGGAACGCCAGCCTTTCCAGCATGGGCTGCATGATTTGCAGGGCCTCGCCAGCGGTGAAGCCTTGTGATATCAATGAGCTATAGGCGTCATTTGCTGCCAACTGGAAATTCGTATATTGTTCTTGCGACAACCGGATATTGTTGGACAGTCCGATCAGGGAATCGCCAACTCCCTTGACACCGTCCACCAATGCCTGGTTGTTTTTGACTTTTTCTTCAAAGGCCACCCATTCGTCAAGCACCCCGATCCTGACATCGCTGAAGGCCGCTTCCAGGTATTGTTTGTACCCTTCAATGGCTATTTTTTTGTTGCTCTCTATATATTCCTGGATTTCCTTGATTTTCAGGCCGAACTCTTCGGCCAGGAGGATCAGGCCAGTCATTTCGTGTCCGCCTTCCAGGCCGAGTTCATGCGCGGCTTTTGCCATTTCTGCAAAAGCTGCGCCGAAGTTTCGGGCGGTTTCTTCAGCGGTGACATTTGCCCACTCAAAAACAGCAATAATTTCGCGGGTTTTGTTGATGAACTGGCTAAAATTGCTCACTGTTATTTGAGTACTTCTGATTATTTCAGGCAAGAGCATATTGAAGGCGCGTTCAGCGCTTCCTGCACCGCCTAGCTGTTTGGCTAATTCTTCAATCTTTTCCGCCCAGTCCCCGGTGACACCTGAAAGCCCGGACAACCTCCTTTCAGCGGCTTCGAATTCACCGGATTTCCCGGCGATTATAGAAATTAAGCTGCTGAAAGCCTGAGCAATCCCCTGTATAATTCCTGCTGGATTTTTTGATGCTATACCAGTAAAGACATTAACTAATCCCTCCCCGAAATTAAACCATTTTTCCGTATTCTCATCAATGCGCAGACCTAGAGAGGAGAGCGCTTTTTCTACAGACCCCAAAATGTTACCGGTCCACTGGGCCACATCCCCGGCATTTTTAAAATCAGGTATCCATTTTTTTATTGCTTCAGATGTACCCTCTACAGCATTTTCAACACCGGATATTGTCAAGCCCATCATCTCCCACGCCTTCATGAGCAATGGGAAATTATTTGTTGCAATACCAACCATTATTAAAGATTGGGCGTATAATGCGTCTTTATTATCATATATAGCGGCCGTAAAAGGAAATAAACTTGAAAGGGCTTTATTTATTCCGTTTTCATACTCACCTATTGAAACGATCTGTTTATTATATTCACCATAGCCCAGCACCAACTCTTCACGAACTTTTTCAAGTGCATTCTTTTCTTCCGGGAGAGCTGTTTTCCACAGCTCATCAATTTTATCGACCCACTTTTTAAGAGTGTCCACATTGGCGATTATTTGTGTTTTATATTGTGGATATAAGGAAAGCAGGTCTTTGATGGTTTTAGATTGTTCTTCGTATCCCTGCTTTGTAAGAATCTCCATGGATTTTGCCAGTTCATCAAATGCTTTTCGCTGCTCTGCAATTACCTTTTGATTTTCTTTATATTGGTTTTGAAGTTCTAATAGTCTGCTTTTCTGTTGTTTTGTTATAATACCCTGCTTAATTAGTGAATCTAGTTCAACTTGCGTATAATCACCTACGGTTTTAGCCAGATCTTTGAAGACCTGTTGGTTTTCTTCCAATGAAATGCTTAACTTACCGGCACTGGTACCGGCATTTTTTAACTGTTCTTGATATTTTATCCAGGCGTCAGTTCCCTGTAATGCATTCCATATGCGTCTCTGTTTTGCAAGGAGAGAATCACTTGCATCGGCAAAAGAATCTGCTCTTTTCTTTATTTCCCGAAACGTATTCTCGTATTCCGCACCCGCTTGACGAAAATCATTGATTGCCAGGGTTAATTTGCTTACCTCTCCTTCATACTTTCTTGTAGAATCAATAATTTGAGCCATTTCCCGTTCATGGAATCTTGATATTTCATCAAACAAATGCGCTAATGCCCTACCTACCAGCTCAGCCCCTATCAATGCGACAGATATCTTGATTGATGGTGGGATAGCTTTTAATTTAGCACCGAGTTCTCCAGCTACTCCTGTTGCTGTCCTGAAAGACCCCTTTAGGGAGTCCATGGTACTTAATCCATATTTTTTCAGGTTAACAAATCCGACAACAAATTGATTTATTACTCCTGTGCCTGCACTAAACGCTTTAAAAACAGCATTTATCTTACTTAAAGCAAAATATGTAAGCCACACTTTTCCGGCAATGATAATGACATCCTTGAATTGCCCTATAACTCCGATAACAGTTCTAAGGCCACTGATAGCACCTTCCACAAAATTTGAAATATTTTCACTATTCTTAGATATCCAATCGGCTACATCCTTTAGGAGTGGAAGAATATTCTGGATAAAGATGGCCTGCAGTTTGTTTTTCATTGTTTCCCAGGCACCCTGGAAGGACTCTTTGTATTTTTCAAACTGTGCCAGGTTATTGCCCTGGACATTATGGTGTTTTTCCAGTTCGTCAGTAAAATTTTTCAGATTATTCCTGGTTAGCTGGAATATACCATTGAGTGCGTCGACACGGCCAAAAAGTTTGGCCATGTCGCCGTCACCCTGCTTGACCTTTTGTACCAGATCAGCCAGCCAGTTGCTGAAACCCATGGCTTTCACGCCAGCCATACTGAAATTAATTCCCAACCTTTCCGCTTCTTTTGCAGCCTCTTCAGAAGGTTTTATTATTTCAGAGAGTATCCCTCGCAGCGAAGTCACGGTTTCATTTGTGTTACCTGAGATTTGAGTCATTACAGCAATCGAAGCATTCAATTCTTCTATAGATAGTCCTGCCTCTTTTGCGATCGGGACAACCCTGCCCATGGCATGAGCAAGTTCGGGTGCTGTAGTGATACCGCCCTTGATGGTTTGCCAGAGGACGTCATATATGTGAGACAGACCTCCGGCTGCCTCGCCGTAGGCGTTGAGGTAGACGGTGCCTACGGAAACGGCATCGCGCAAAGCCACCTGGCCGCCCTGGGCGAATTTAGCGGCTTCGCCAATATTTTTCAATGCGCTTTCAGCATCCTGGCCGCTGGATATCATTTGATAGGTTCCCCTGGCGATGTTGGTGGCATCGCCCAGGGCACCGGACATGTTTAGGATTTCTTCCTGCATCCCGGCGACATTTGTCTTTGTTTCGTCAAGAAGGGTGCGTACCTGGGTGAATTCACTCTCAAACAGGATAGTATCCTGAACAAGGTTTCTCACTGCCCCTGACAGTGTTGTTACCAGTAGTGTCGTTGATGCAATTATACCGGCAGTTTTTCCTATCTGTTTAAATGTCTCCCAAAGCCCCTTTTTAGCCTTTTCAAAGTGCCCGGTTATTTTTTGAGTCGCTCTCCCTATTTTTCCTTCAACTTTATCGATGACTATCGACCCATCATCTGTGATTTTTACCCTGATGTTAATCGTGTCAACGTTTTCACTCATTCTTATCTTTCTTCACATATATTTCCTTGAAAATCACTTGCATCTTTTCCAATTCCCATAAAAGGTTTTCAACCCCGATTTTTTCAAAGAAATTGGCAATGTCAGCGACATTAAGTGCATAAGGCCTTCCATAATCAACCATAACCAAACCTTTAACTTTATCCCACAATTTTATGCTGTAACGGTTTTCATCAGATAGCTCCGGTTCTATGAGGTGTTCAGGGACACTGCCAATTTCTTCATACAATTGTCCTATTTGTTCCGGGGTGAGTCTTTCGGGACTTCTTTGGAACCGGAGCCAGGCTTTAAATTTTCTGTCTCCTTTTCTTTTTCAGCGTTTATGAAATCTTGAAGTTCTCTTGCCTGGATTGTAAGAAAATTGCAAAAGTCACTATGAGCAAATTGTGCTAACAACTCCTTTACATCATTATTGAAGACCAGATCCTTTTCCGGGTCCCCTTCAAAATTCAACTTTACTTTAGGCACAACCAATCTTTGCAAATCTTTGACTTTTGCCTTCATGTTGACTACCACTACATTTATCAGTTGTTTACGGAGTTTTTCGGTGCTAAATTCATATTCTTTTTGGTGTTTCACAAAGACTGTTGTCTTTGATTTGTTCATCATCTTTTGATGCATGTCATCATCAAGATATCGTATCTCTACCTGGATAGGTTTTTCTACATATTCATCATATTCAACCCATTTTGTATTTTCATCAAGATTATAGGAAAATTGTGTCATAATTATCCTCCTTAAATGTCATTAAAAATTTCAGAGAGAATCACCTTAAGTTTCATATCCAACAAGCCGGGGTGTTTTTTTTCAATCCGTTCAAATAATTCCTTCAAGCACAACTCACACGGATTTGGCTCCGGATCATCATCTTTAGGGAATTTCCCGTAATTTTTAGGCCATTTTCCGGTATGCTTAAAAATTGCTTCAGAGATTCCTTTTGCACTGTCAAAGTCATCCTCGGTCTTTTTATGCATCGCCTCACACGCATATCTGTTCTTAAAGGCGGCTGTGGGGACTTCATCAAAGAACTTCAATAGCTCTTGTTCCCACCAGTCTGCATCCGGTTTGGGGTGGAGGCCGTCAACGCTGAGCCAGAATCGCCGGGTGTGCCCTTCCTGGAGATATAAATCGGAAAAAATATCTGCTGTAAGCCCATGAACCGTTGAAAACAGGATATGCTTTTTTTCCACCCATGCCTCTTCACCCCATCTCTCAATAATGAGGTTTCTCCACTCACGATAAGTAGGGGTATTCCATTCAATGCCCATGATGATATTCTCATCTGAAATCTTCCAACGCCTCAATCTTTTGTATACTTTAAACATCGCCTCAGCCCCAAATTTAGGTTCATTGCATAACTCGTATCCAACATTGAGGCCGCCCAGGGTGATAAGTATCTTACGTTCCCAATTGCCCCGGTACTTATCCGCGTATAGACCTAAACGTCTAAAATCTTGCATATTATTGTGATTGTTGTACCAGGGGTTAAACATCCTGAATTCCTTTCTCATTCCACACGCTTCATAAAGTGAAAAATATACTTTGAGATATTCATTCGCTATTTTTACCATTTTTCGCAACCTGGTGAAATAACTCTCTCTCATTTTATCCAGGTTATATTTCCCTTCCTCCCAAACAAATGGCATATACCCGACATCTTGCTCTTTTTCCGGCGGCCAAAAAGGCATCATACGAATTGCAGACGCCCCGTTGTTTGCAACCCGACGGCACATTTCCCGCCATAACTTTTCCCTCAGTTCCATGTTTTCATCGATGACACTGATTTTGTATACCGGGTCCGATATCCTCGAAATCGCACCGAAATAACTGGAAACAATCTCTATCCTGTCAGGGTCCAATTGCTGAGCCTGAACACAAACACACACAAAAAACACACACAACAATACAAATGCCTTCGGCGACCAGGGGACTCTATTTCTAATAGGCTCCCCGCGCCGCGGGGGCACCTGGACCCCGGCAAAAACTTTTGATAATCTCTTCATTTTAATCCTCCTATTTCAAAATCAGGGTTGATTCATCATCACCCGTATCCGGGTGACATTTGAAATCTAAACCCACTTTCTTTTCCGCTGTACCGGATTCACTCTTCTTTTGAATCCTCATATTAGTTCCGGTGATTTGTATCATCCTTCCCGGTTCCTTCCCGATGTTCAATTCAAAAGGAATAACCGTTTGCTCCATAATGTCATAATCAAACCCGGTATCCTCCACCCGGAAATACCTGGAAACATTCAAAGTCACTTTCCGACCCGTCCTGGATGCCGAAGCCGTATAATCAGTATCATTCATTTCATCTTCATTAGCTTTAAAACCATTGTCAACTTTGAAATCAAATTCAGTGATCCCAATTTTTCTTTGCCCGGCTTCACCGGTAGTGATATTCATCCATCCGTGCCGAGTAGTAAGGTTTTCGCCAAGGATTCCCGGTACAGGAGTCCAACCCCTAACCTCAGCATCTTCATTTTGAACTGTAGTCACGCCGCCTTCAATGGTAATGGTATTCGTTGCTTTGTCTACAGCGGTAACAAGAAAACCCTCACCGCTGTTATCGTCGGTTCCCACTACGATATAAGAATCCGGATCGAAACGTTTGTATGCTTCCGGTTCTTTCAAAGGGATAGAAGTAACCGCAGTGGATGTACCATCGATATCCTCATTTAATTTCGCATTCCCGGCCTTGACTTTTTTCAAGAAGAAACCGGATTGGTTAATGATCTGAATTTTCCCGGATGTGCCCTTAAAACCTCCATCGTTTACCCAGGCCCCGGTGATAAATTCTACGGTGAAGTATTTCTTTACTATAACCGATAAGTACACAACCGGGTCCCGGGGATTCATAAGACGATAATGTTGATATCTCACATCAACCCCGGAATTCTGGATAAATCTTCCATACCAGGCATATAAAAGCGGGTGCATGTTGGAAAATACACCAGGTGAGCCTGACAGCTTAAGGTAAGACTCCAGGCTCCACGTACCTGCTTTGTACCCGGCAAATTCCCCGGGTTCCTCAGCTTCCGAAAAAGTTAATTCCTCATTAGCGGCGATATCCGGTTCCTGTACGAATTCCGGGGGTTGTACCACCATGATGGTATTTGATGTAGTCGGTTTTACAAAGGTATCGATATCCGGTTGGATGGCAACAAATATATGCTCTCCTTTTCCCGTTGCTATATCACTCATTTTTTACCTCCTTTTCCTGTTGGGGTTGTTTTTTCTGTATTTTCGGCGTTTCATTCTTTTTTTGGGAATCAACTATCTGAAAAAACAAATCCCTATCCAGGTTTTTAGCGATTTCTTCCGGTACTTCAATTACTTCATTCCTCTTAATATGACCGGAAATACCTGGGATTCTTACAGGAATTCTTCCTGTATATCTCATTTTAATTGTTTTCTTTTTCATTCTTACTCCTATAAATCATCTACAAAGCAGATGTGTCTTTGAAACTCAAACTTTCCCAATTTCACAGCAACACTCTTATTGCTGTCCCTCATTTTAAACGGGATACCCTCGCTGCTGCCTTTATACTTGACACCCTGGTATTCGGAAAAAGCTCCTGTAGAATCAAAATTTCCAGCGGTTTCCAAAAGAGTCCGTATCTGCCGTATCCTGGCTTTTGCTGACAAAACAGCATCCCTGGGATTCCCAACCACTTCCTCATAGGAAACCACCAGGAGAATTTCCCTGTCCATTCCCTCACTGGCACCCTCAAGCGAATTGTCGCCGCCGTCCAAAATCCCCACAAAAGGGTATTCTATTTCATCCGGGGTTTCGTCCACCATTCGGATGATACCCACAGGGCAGTCCAGGTTTTCTCCCAGGAAGGTCTCAGCCAAAACCATCAAATCAGTCTCAGTTTCCGGCATAGAACACCTCATTCCGTACAAATTGGTTGATCCAGGCTTCATCAGATTCCTGGAATAACAGGTAATCCCTGGCCGGGATTGTAACAGAATAATTCCAACCGGCCTGACCACCAAACTTTTGAATAGCCGCATACGCTAGAGACGGCCCCGAAGGTCCTATCTGTACTGAATTCTCAGACTCATCAACCTCAAATGTAATACCCAATTTCAATAAGCCTGACTCCTGAAGAATAAGGTTTCCTTTCTTCTTTGCCAGGGTAGCCGGTGCATTTTCTTTCCACTTTTCCGGCCTGCCCTGGTCATCAAAATTCTGTATCACCGATGCCACCATGTACACCCCAATGCCGTCCAGGATATGGGGCATTCGAGTAGACAGGTTTTTCTTGAGGCGGGTGAGCGTTGGAAATTGGGTGCTTGAAAATACCTGCAATAGCATATATCACCTCATGGCAAATACCCCGGCATATTCGACAGGTGGAA
>CP070627.1:6739376-6751950 GCA_020355945.1 Candidatus Aminicenantota bacterium
TCTCTGTGACGCCATATTCATTCACAATCTCCAGGCTATCACTTTTCATCCGGGTCATGACCAATACATTACTGTTAACTTTATCACCCGCTAAGGTCACCACATGTAAGGAAGCCACTTCCACTTTGCTAAGGGTTTCGATTACCGCCGAATAAAGAGAGGGGACACTGATAAAATGGGTCACACGATTTCTTACAATGGTATCCTTGATTATTTCAATGTCTCCTATCTTTTCTTGTTCAAGTAATATGACCGTCGAACCGGAAATCAAGGGAGTAAAAAAACTGGTTACAAACCCATCAAAAGCATAAGAGAATAACTGTAAACACACAAACCCAGGATTCATCCCGTATACTTCTTTCCGGTACCATAAGGTGTTGACCACCCCCCGGTGTTCCACCTCTACACCTTTGGGCTGCCCGGTGGTGCCAGAGGTATAAATGATATAGGCCAGGTTATTGGGCCGCAGAGTTAAAGAGGAAGTTTGAAATTTTTGCACTTCTTTCGAACCTAACCTCAAAACCTGGCGCATATCATCCTGGTATTTTTCTTTCTTCTTTTTCTTAGCTTTCTTACCCCTCTTACCTTTGCCGATAGGAACCGGTTGTTTATCAATGGTGATTAATACATCATACCTGAACTTAGTCAATTCATTTTCAATCGTGTATATCTTATCACTGAACTTAATCGATGCGATCTCATTACACTCCACCCCCAGGTCTTTCCAGAAACCTTTGGATAAAAATAACTCAGAAGTAAAATCCGTCTTGGTGGTATACCCTTTATCCCGGTTGACCGCCGCATATTTAAACGCTGCCATCTCCTGTGTCAACATATCTTTCTTGTCCTGGTCCATCACATCGCCAATAAATAAATACCCTGTCTCTCCCAGTAAATCAATGGCTTTTTTAATCACTTTTTTTAAGTAATTATGCCCATGGAAACACTGGATCACACTATTCATGATCACAAGATCGAAACCTTTTTCCTTTAGTTGGTGGATTTCATGGGCAGGGAGACTGGCAAGCTTTATGTTCTTATGGCCCTCTCGAACCACTCTTTCTTTATTTTTTTCAATGATTACCCGGGAAAGGTCAGTGCCATAATACAATCCTACCTTAGGCGCGATGCGGTACATACTGATACCTGAGGCACAGCCAATTTCCAGGACACCCATATCTTTATGAAGCAGCGGTTCCAGTTTCTTTAGAATATTATCGCCGTATTCATCCATTTCCTCTTTAGAAAACGGTTCCCCGGTATAACTGCTTACCCAACCGCCGCCAGTAATGTCATCAGTGGCTGTCTCTCCTACATGGTGCCATAACTCTTCATTCATCAATTCACTTTTTTCCCTTTCATCTTCCTCATGGATATCAAAACTATCCAAACACAGATAGCTGTGAAAACACTCACATTCCCACTGCAGACGATTCAACCGGTTCACATACCTTTTCTCAGATACTACAGTACTGATACCGGCATTGTTGATCATATATTTTATTCTCTCAGGCGGGAGTTGGGGGTCCAGGGGAACATACGCGGCCCCGGTTTTAAGAATTCCAAAAAGAGAAATTGAAAGTTCCAATGACTGAGACATCAATATACCCACTCGATCTTCATTTCCCGGGCGGACTCCTTTTTCATAATACAGGTAACCGGCCAGGCGGTTGGCCCTCTTATCCAATTCGTTATAGGTCAATTCCTCATCATCACAACCAATGGCAATATGGTGGGGAATTTTCTCCACCTGCTCTTCAAACAGGGAAACAAGGGTTTTATCCTGGGGATAATCCCTACTGGTATGGTTAAATGTATAAAGTATCTCATCCTTTTCCTCTCCGGGGATAATTTCAATATCTTTTAACCTTATCAACGGATCACGGATAACTTCTTTAATTACATGTTTGAAATGTGATGACAGGCGGTGAATGGTTTGTTGCTTGAATATACCGGTATAATATTCAATGCTTATAGAAACATCATCTCCCATTTCAATAACAAAAAATGTCATGTCAAATTTAGTAGTAGAAATCTTATAATCGATAGAGGGAAGATTTTCATCTGCTAAAGGTAACACCTCGGTCTGGTTGTAATTTTCGTTTTCTCTCTTTCTTTCGCCCCCCTGGCCTGGTTTCCTGAAATTCTGAACCACCATAGAAATATCAAACAGCGGATTTCGTGAAGGGTCCCTTTCAAGATTCAGTTTCTCCACCAATTCCTCGAATTGCACATCCTGGTTTTCAAAGGCCTTGACACTGACATCGATGACCTCTTCCAGGAAAGACTCATAGGTTTTCTCTCCTTTGGCAGTGTTCCTCATCACCAGGGTATTGACAAACATACCAATGATATGTTGGAGGTCGGCATGGGGGCGGCCAGCAATACCACTGCCAATAATAATATCTGTTTGACCGGTGTACTTGTAAAAAAGTGTACTCAGGGCGGTTAGAATATTCATATAAAGCGTTGCCCCGTACTTGTTGCCCAATGCTTTGAACGCCAATGCATCTTCCTTCTCCAGCATAAACCCATAACTGTCCCCTGCAAAGGTAAATACTTCAGGTCGTTTAAAATCCGTGGGCAGTTCTAACCTGGGAATTTCACCGGAAAATAACCCTAACCAGTAATCTTCCTGCCCTTTGATTTCACCGCTTGCAAATAAACGATTCTGCCATTGGGAAAAATCTTTGTAATGAAGCCGAAGCGGTTCCAATTCCTTACCGCTGTAAAGTGCCAAAAAATCTTCGGTAAGAATCGTATGAGAGGTCCCATCAGAAATGATATGATGCATATCCACTATCCAGATGTGATACCCCTCCGCAAGCTTGATAAGACCTGAACGTATTAACGGTGCCCGGGATAAATCAAAAGGACGAATGAAAGCCTTTATAGTACTTGCATGGAGCATGGAGCCTGGAGCATGGGAAGCACTATCAAAATATTCGATTTCAAAATTAAAATCCTCATGGATCCGCTGCACTGGTTCCTCATTTACCCGCTCAAAGGATGTACGTAAATTTTCATGCCTGAGGATTAATTTCCTTAATGTGGTTTCAAGCTTATTTTTCTCTATATCCTTGCCCAGCGGTAATACCAGGGGCATATTGTAGCTGGTGCTCCCGGGATCGATTTGCCGGAGAAAGTAGAGCCGCTTCTGGGCCGATGACAGCGGATAATATTCTTTCTTTTCAGCAGATTCTATACCAGCATATTTACTTTCTTTTGCCGCTCTTATATATTTTGATAACCCCCTGACGGTTTGACTCTTAAATAACGCTGCCAGTGGTACTTTGACATTCAATTCCTTATGAATCTTCGAAGCCAGGATGGTTGCTTTTAATGAATGCCCGCCTAACTCAAAGAAATTGTCATCGATGCCAATGGATGCCTGGAAGGCATCTTCCCCTAAAACTCCTGACCATATTTTTACCAATTTTCTTTCGATTTCATCCCCGGGTGGTGTATATCTTTTCCCGGTGGTAATTTCATAAGCAGAGGGTTGGGGTAAGGCTTTGCGATCCACTTTGCCGTTGGGTGTCAAGGGAATTTTATCCACCGGGATAAAATACGAAGGTATCATATAATCGGGCAGCGTTTGGGAAAGGAATTCTCTTACTGTCGCGGGATTGAGTGTTTGTTCATACGCTCCGGCACTGACAATATAAGCGCATAAATATTTTTCACCTCCTACTGCGCCTATGGCTTCGGCTGTGGATAAAACCATCACTACCGCCTCTTTGATACTTTCATGTTTTAATAACCGGGCTTCGATTTCTCCCAATTCGATACGGAACCCCCTGATCTTGACCTGGTGGTCGATTCGTCCTAAAAATTCAATATTCCCATCCCACAACCACCGCGCCAGGTCACCGGTTCGGTAGATTTTTTTAGAAACAGAGAGAAACATCTTTGCGGTTAATTCCGGGCGGTTCAGGTACCCACGTCCTACCTGGACGCCTCCGATATATAATTCACCTGGCACTCCCCCCGGCTGCACATTCCCATATTTATCCAATATATAAATCTCAGTGTTGGATACCGGTTTACCAATAGACGGCAATACCGGGATTTCCCCTGACGGTGCCATGGTTAACGCAGTTACCACATGCGCTTCCGAAGGACCATAGTGATTATGCAGGTAAATGTTATTCTCCTTCAAATAATTCCTGAACTGATCACTGACCACCACTTGCTCTCCGGCGGTCTGGATGTGAGCCACACACGCCGGGAACATCTCAATGTAATCCCCTTCACTAAAAATGACCTTCAATAGAGACATGGGTAAAAAGATGGTTTTAACCTGGTTTCTTTCGATGAGGTCGAATAACTTTGAGATATCGGTTCTCATTTCCTTAGGGACCAACACCAATTGGCCACCGGATAGAAACGCTGAAAATATCTCATGAAAGGAAGCATCAAAACTGATGGTGGCAAATTGCAAAATGGAAGTAAAGTCCAGGTTTGTAAATCGAAAACCCCATATTAAAAGGTTAACAAGATTCTGATGTTCCAACATCACACCTTTGGGTTTACCGGTGGAACCGGAGGTATAAATCAAATATATCAAATCGGATGGGGTATTCATAGGTTCGGGATTATTGGTGTCTCTATGATAGACATGTTCATCCCTCAAATCAATGATATCAATTTCTTTGGAAACAGAAGTCCATTCACCCTGGGATTCCCTATTGTAATTTGTTAAAAGGAGTTTCACTCCACTGTCTTTAATCATGTAGGTTTTCCTGGGCCCCGGATATTCCGCATCAATGGGCAAATAAGCACCTCCTGCTTTCAATACCGCCAGTATTCCGATAATCATTTCGATGGAGCGTTCCACCATTAGGCCAACAATGCTATCGGGTTTGACACCCCTGGTTTGCAATAAATGCGCCAGTTGATTGGACTTTTTATTTAATTCTTTGTATGTAATTGAAATAGTCTCGCCGAAGGCGTTTAAAATTTGTCCCCCGGACGCTTCTTTGTTTGGGATTTGGGATTTTTTATAGGCTGGGGGTGCTACCCCCTTTGGAATTTGCCCGATAAGGGCTATTTGATCCGGGGTTCGCTCTACCTGTTCCTCGAATAACCGGTGAATGGTTTTGTCCCTGGGAAAATCCGCTGTTGTATTGTTGAATTCAAATAACAAGTGTCTCCTTTCTTCATCTGTGATGATTTCAATTTCTGATAATTCCAGGTTTCTATTTTGGGGTCCCGAAACCAGGCGGGTGATTTTCTTAAAATATTTGATTATCCGGTCAATGGTGCTCTCATTAAACAGTTTGGTGCAATATTCAAGATCAAAGAAAATTCCTTTGCCCAGGTCAACAGCGGTTAAATTGAGATCAAACTTGGATGTAAGTT
The DNA here is from genome assembly GCA_020355945.1 of Candidatus Aminicenantota bacterium. Next base: position 6,744,741 of record CP070627.1, read on the forward strand.
TCTTATATTCAAAGCGGGGGTTCTCATCGGATCCCGGGATATCTCCCGCGTACTCGGCATCGCTTATGAAGGTAAACATCACATCGAAAATAGGATTACGGCTGGTATCCCGCTTTTCCAATATCTTATCCACCAGGTCTTCAAAAGGATACTCCTGGTTCTCAAAGGCCTTTAATGTTTGGGTTTTAATTTCCTTTAAAAAGGTTTGAAAGGTTTTATGCCCGGATGGACAACTTCGCATCACAATGGTATTGACAAACATCCCGATGATCTTTTGCAAGTCCGCATGCCGTCGGGCAGCAATAGGTGTACCCACAATAATATCTTCGTGCCCGCTGAGTTTCCAAAGTAAAATATTAAATATCGAAAGTAATGTCATATAAAGTGTTGTCCCTGATTTTCCCGATAGCTCTTGTAAATGTTTTGTCTCTTCCCGGTTAAATACAAATTGCATCGAACTTCCTTCAAAACTCTGGAACTCAGGTCGCGGATAATCCAGGGGCAGGGTTAAAACAGGCAATTCATCAAAAAACAATTGAATCCAATAGGCTTCCTGTCGTTTCACCATTTCCTGCTGCTCCGGGCTGTTCAACCATTGGGAATAGTCTTTATATTGAAGACACAAGGGGGGCAATTGGTGATTTATGCCGCTGAATAGCTCCATAAATTCATCTTTCATAATATTATGAGACCTGTCGTCCGTTACAATATGATGCATGTCGAAAAGAAGTAACCCTTCCGAAGATTCATCGTTTATCACACCTATCCTCAACAAAGGCGCCCGGCTTAGATCAAAGGGCCTTATGAAATCCTTGATGATATCCTCGGCATCCGAATCATAATGCCGGACTTCAAATGCCGCCTCATTATGGATTTTCTGATAGGGGACTTCATTCACTTTTACAAATGAGGTTCTTAAACTCTCATGCCTGGCGATCAACCCGGTTAAAGCTAATTCAAACCTCTCCATATCGATATCTCTTTCGATTGACAAAACAAGAGGGACATTGTAACTGGTGCTTTCAGGGTCCAGTTGTTGGAGAAAATAGAGCCGTTTCTGGGCGGGTGACAGGGGATAATATTCTTTCTTTTCCACCGGTTCTATCCCTACATATTCATTTTTTTTCGCATCTTTTATATATTGTGCCAATTCTTTTACGGTCCGACGTTTAAAGATGTCGGCCAGGGCTACTTTTACATTAAATTCTTTATGAATTATTGAGGCCAGGATGGTTGCTTTTAACGAGTGACCCCCCAATTCGAAGAAATTATCATCAATGCCTATTATTGGCTGCTTTGCCCGGGAGTCATGCCGACCGTCACTCGCCAGGCCCAATACATCTATCCATATTTCTATCAATTTTTCTTCCACGGCATTTCCGGGTGCCGCATAATCTGCTTTTGCCACCGGGACAGGTACCGGTAATGCCTTCCGGTCCACTTTTCCATTGGGGGTTAAGGGAATTTTATCTAATGGCATTATATACGACGGTACCATATATGCCGGCAGCTCTTCGGACAAAAATTCCCTCAACCCGGGTACATCAACAGCTCCTGTTGAACCCCGGGTGCCGGCAGGATCAAGGGAATCGGGTACAATATATGCACATAAATAACGATCTCCATTGGTCTCTTCTCTTGCCACTACCACCACCTCTTTGACCTGGCTGTTATTTAACAAGCGGTTTTCTATCTCTCCCAACTCGATACGGTATCCCCTTATCTTTACTTGCTGATCCTTACGTCCCAAAAACTCTATATTCCCATCCGGCAGTAACCTTGCCAAATCACCGGTTTGGTAAATATAGGACATATGGGAGTAAATTCTTCGCGTTTCTTCGCGTTTCTTCGCGGCTAAATTTGTTTGAAATTTGGGAATTTGGAATTTCTGCGCAGTCAGTTCCGGGTTATTGAGATATCCCCGGGCCAATGCAGCACCGCCAATATAAATTTCCCCGATAACATTTGTGGGAACCGGCTTTAAATAGTTATCCAGGATATATATTTTTACATTTTCTATTGGCACCCCAATAGGAACCGAACCTTCTCTACCGGCCTTATTATCGAATTTATAGATCATACATCCCACAGTGGCTTCGGTAGGTCCGTATTCGTTATATATTTCCAGGTTTCCGGGAAACCTGTTATGTACAGCTAATGCCAGGGCACTTTCCAATTTTTCTCCGCCCACGATGAAAGTGTTGATCCTTGAATTCTTTGTTTTCATTTCCGTGGACAGGATACCCAGGTGGGAAGGGGTAAGTTTGACAATATCCACGGCATTTTCCTCCATGATCTTAAGTACAGCCAATTGGTTCTCATCTCCCGGGTAAATCATCACCCGGTTACCGGAGATAATCGGTAAAAATATGGAGGTAACGGTTAAATCAAAGGATATCGAAGTGTACAGGGGGAATATAGAACCTTTTCCGTCGATATACCGTTTCATTCCCCAGCACACATAATTAACAAGACTCTTATGCTCCACCATTACCCCTTTGGGTTTCCCGGTGGAACCGGAGGTGTAAATGACATAAGCCAGGTTCGTGGGACTCACCCGGCAGGTTGAGGTTGAGGTTAAGGTTGAGAAGGAGGGCTCAAAAGCCGGTGCAAGTTCCGACTCAATATTAATCAATTGTAAGGGTAACTGCCGCGGTTGCCCGGTGCTCTCCTCAACCTCAACCTTAACCTTAACCTGGAGTTTTGGTGTTGTCAGCAAAACTCCCACATTGCTGTCTTTTAACATAAAATCGATGCGTTCATTAGGATATTCCGGGTCAATGGGTAAATAGGCACCACCTGCTTTCAATATTCCCAGGACAGCAATGATCATTTCAATCGAGCGTTTCATCATAATGCCCACAATGGTATCCGGTTGAACACCTTTTTCTGTCAACAGGTGTGCCAATTGGTCGGACCTTTCATTTAATAGGTTGTATGTTATGTATATATTGCGCGGTATACCTTTACCCTCCATGCCCCATACCCCGTGCCCCATGCCGATGACAGATATACTGTCCCGGCTCTTTTCCGCCTGTTCTTCAAACAACTCATGTATGGTTTTATCTTTCGGATATCCCGTTCCTGTATCGTTAAATTTATATAAGATTTGATTTTTCTCTTCCCCGGATAGTATCTCTATTTCCGAATTTTTTTTCTCCGGGTCATTTAGCACTGCTGATATTATTTTCTTGAAATATTTTATCAATCTTTTTATTGTTTCCGGTTTAAATAGTTTCGTACAATATTCAAAGGTAAAATAAATACGCTTTCTTGCAACTATTACATTCAGGCTTAAATCAAATTTCGATATTTCACTTTCATACTGATACTGTCCTGCCTTTAAGCCTGGTATTTTCTCCCCTGGTTTTTCCCCTGGTTCCACATCGATATCCTGTAATGTAAACATGGTATCGAAAAGTGGATTACGGCTGGTATCCCTGTTGACTGCAACTTTTTCAACCAAATCTTCAAACGGATACTCCTGGTTCTCAAAGGCAATTACTGTCCTTTCCTTTATTTCTCTTAAAAACCCGGTAAAGGTTTTTTCACCTTTTGGATAATTCCGCAGGGCAAGTGTATTGACAAACATTCCTATTATTTGCTCTAAATCCGTATGCCTGCGGCCGACTGTGGGTGTCCCGATTACCAGGTCTTCCTGGTTACTCACCTTTGCTAAAAAGACATAAAAAATGGCAAGAAATACCATGTATTGCGTTACTCCTTTATCCAGGGCATACTCTTTTAATAACTCTATTTCTTCCCCACTTATCTCAAAACCTATTGTGCTTCCGGCAAAACTCTTTAAAGGCGGTCTTGTGTAATCGGTTGGCAGGTTCAACACCGGTATTTCACCTTCAAACTCTCTTTGCCAGTACTCTTCCTGTTTCTTTAAAGCTTGTTTTCCTTTCTCCCTTTCACCTCTATTGGCTTGCCATTCCGAATAATCTTTGTACTGGAGATTTAACATCGGTAATTTTTTCCCTTCATAAAGCGATAAAAAATCTTTGATTAATATTTCGTGTGAGACACCATCCGATATGATATGATGCATATCTGCCATTAATATGTGCCTGTCTTCCTTCTCCTTTACCAGGCCTGCTCTTAATAACGGCGCTTGAGACAGGTCGAAGGGCCGGAGGAAATTTTTTATAATACCTTTTACATCGGGTTCTCGTACAGCATCATAATATTCTATTTCAAATTCCACTTCATCATGTATCTCCTGTACTTGCCGGTCTCCGATTATCTTGAATGAGGTTCTTAAACTTTCATGCCTTTTTATCAATCTACAGAATGTTGTTTTCAATCTTTCCTTTTCTAATTCTCCTTGAATTTCCATGATTTGCGATATGTTATAAGCGGTGCCGTCTAATTCCATTTGCTGTAGTATGTATAATCTCTTCTGGGCCGAGGACAATTTGTAGTATTCTTTCTTTTCCGCCGGCTCGATGGAGATGAATTTGTCACCGGGTTTTTTTTCAATTAACCGGGATACGCCCCGGATGGTCTGGATGTTAAATATGTCTGCCAACGATATTTTGACATCAAAGGTTTTGTGGATTTTTGCTATTATCATAATGGCTTTTAATGAGTTTCCACCCAGGTCAAAAAAGCGGTTATCGATTCCAAGGGTTTCCTTATTTACGGATAGGACCCCGGCCCAGATATCTACCAATTGGTGTTCTGCTTTACTGCCGGGTGCGGCATATTCTACTTCGCCCACAGTATCCGGGTCCGGCAGCGCTTTTCGGTCGATCTTGCCGTTTGGGGTAAGAGGGAACCGGTCCATTTGTACAAAAAACCAGGGGACCATATAATCAGGCAGTTTCTGCCCCAAATATTCTCGCAATTGGGCAGCCTCAAGGGTCTGGCCCGAGATGATGTACCCGCAAAGATACCTGTCGTCACTTTCCTCGGTCTTTTCCACCACCACTGCCTCTTTGATATCTTCATGCTCCAACAATTTGCTCTCAATTTCCCCCAACTCGATGCGGTACCCCCTGACTTTTACCTGGTGATCCATCCGCCCCAGGAATTCCACATTACCATCCGGCAGCCATCGAGCCAGGTCACCGGTTTTGTAAATATAGGACATATGGGACATATAGGACCTATAGTACTTATTAGAGACAGAGAGAAACTTCTCTGCTGTTAACTCCGGTTGGTTCAGATACCCTCTGGCAACTCCGGCACCGCCGATGCATAATTCACCGGCAGCACCCATCGGCTGCAGCATGCCCTGGGGATTCAAAATGTAAAATTTCATATTGGGTAACGGCTTACCAATAGGAACATTTCCACTTGAGGTGGGATATTCCAATACACCTTCATAATAACTGGAATCAATAGTGGCTTCAGTGACGCCATAACTGTTGATTATCCTCATCCATTGGCCAAACCGGGCAAGAAGCGTTTTAAAATCCTCTACCCGACAAATGTCAGAACCCAGGATCAACAATTTAAGGCTGGGAACTTCAAGACGATGATCATAAACATGCTGCATAAAAGGTACCAAATAAGAGGGGGTGGATTCAAAGAGTGTTATCTCATGCCGGGTAATCAACAAATAAAGGGATTCCGGGTCCATACCGGATTGGGGTGTAATCACCATTTTACCACCATTCAACAATGCCCTGGCCAGGTCCCCGCCAAACACATCAAAGGAAAAAGGGGCCATTTGCAGGAGGTTGGTGGTCATCTTTTCCAGGTGATATTCCTTTCGCCAGGCAAAAGCAGCATTGACAAAATGGAGGTGCTGAACCAATACCCCTTTGGGTTTCCCTGTGGAACCAGAGGTATAAACGACGTATACCAGGTCAGCAGTGCAGTTCACTGATGCCCAATTACCACTTCCTCTACTGGAATATCCTTCATAGTTGATATCAATGATTTTACAATGCTCACCCACATTGACCTTCCGCTTCAGATGCTCCTGGGTAATGAACAGTTGGGTTTGACTGTCCTTTACCATAAAATCAATTCGCTCATCCGGATAAGTAGGGTCTATGGGCAGATAAGCGCCTCCTGCCTTTATGATGGCCATAACACCAATGATCATTTCTATTGATCGCTCCATCATAATACCCACAATGCTGTCCGATTGAACACCCTTTTCTTTCAACAAATGTGCTAATTGATTGGACTTTTCGTTTAATTCCTTGTAGGTCATAAATAGGGGAACAGACAAGAGGGCAAGCCCCCTTGTTCCTTTAATAGGCTCCCCTCGCCGAGGGGTTTCGTGTAATTCCTGTAATTCGTGGGCCCCAACCAGGGCGATATAATCCGGGGTTTGCTCCACCTGCTCGGCAAATAATGCCGTTATTGTCTTATCCACCGGGTAATCGACGGTTGAACTGTTAAAATCCACTAACAACTGCTGCTTTTCTACATCAGACAGTAAATCCACAGAGGATAAAGTCATATTCAAGTCCCCTAACACCTGGTCCAATAAACACATAAAATGCTTTACAATTCTCTCTATCGTCTCTCTTAGATATAACCATGGCTGATACCGGATACCAAGGTTAATGGATTCATCGGTTCTAAAAAAAGAGAAAAGAGTATGATAATTGATGCCTTCCAGGTACTGTTTATCATGGATATTTTCCAGCAGCAGTACCACATCAAACAGGGGGAATTCATCGCCCCTGGTGGGCAAATTGAGACGGTCCACCAGGAATTCAATTGGGTAATTTTGATTTTCCGCGGCCTTGATAACGGTCTCTCTGACCTGTAAAAGCAGCTCTTTAAAACTCATGATATCCCGGAGTCGATTCCTGTACACAAGAACTGTATTGATGAATTGGCCCTGGGTTTTTTGCTTTATAATAGGTGACCCGGTCACGACATCTTCACTGTTGGTGTATTTATATAATAAAACCGCCAGCCCTGCCACCAGTATCATATGCAGTTTGATATCAATACCGCGGCTTAATTTCATTAACTTTTCAAACAAATCCCCGGGACACTCAAGTCTCACCTCACCCATTCCCTGGTTGGTTTTATTGTCATCGTTGACCTTAAAATCATAAGGGAAGTTACTCTTAACAAAATCCCCTGATAACCGGTTCAACCAATAATCTCTTTCCTTAATGTTCTGGTTTGCGGCCAGGGCTATTTTATCCGAAAAATTTCTCCTGCTCATGGGATTTTACCTCCATTAACCCCTCGGCGAGGGGAGCCTATATGCTGCGCAAATCGTTTGTGT
>CP070627.1:6752050-6755909 GCA_020355945.1 Candidatus Aminicenantota bacterium
ATGGGGCAAAGCACTTTGCCATTTTAGGCTCCCCGCGCCGCGGGGCCCCTGGACCCCCCGCAAAAACTTTTTATAAACGAAAGTTTGTTTTCCAATGTTCTTACCTGCATCAACATATCCTACTACCTACTACTTACTACCTACTACCTACTACTTACTAAATTTGTTATACACAATAGGTATCAGGACGAGGGTCAGGAAAGTGGAACTCAGGAGCCCGGCAATAATCGTAACAGCCATAGGTATTCGTATTTCTGCGCCTTCTCCCAGGCCCAGCGCCATAGGTAGTAATGCCAACACCGTGGTGGAGGTAGTGATTAAAATGGGTCTGAGACGCACATGTCCAGCCTGCTTAATGGCTTCCAGTTTCTTATACCCCCGCTTCCGCAGCTTATTGATATAATCAATCAAAATAATGGCATTGTTTACCACAATTCCCACTAATGTAATCATCCCGATATACACAGTAATGCCTATTGGGATATTAAGAACATAAAGGGTCAGGAATACACCGATTAAAGCCATGGGAATAGTAAACAGGATCAAAAACGGATGTAAAAAGGATTCAAACTGGGAAGCCATGACAATATATACCAGGAAAATAGCTAATACCATAGCCAGGGTTAAACTGTTGAGAGAGGTTTCCATCTCTTTATTCTGACCGCTCAATTCATAACTAAATCCCGGGGGCATGGGGTATCTCTCAATTACATTGTAAATGCTGCGCACAGCACTGGTAAGATTGATGTGAGAGATATTAGCCGATATAATGGCAGAACGGTCCTGGTCCACCCGCCGGATTTCATTAGGTCCGCTGAGAATATTAACCGCTGCCACACTGCTCAACGGAATAGGAATGGCACCACCGGGATTGATTATCAGGTTTTTAATGTTTTCAGCCCGACGACGCTGTTCATCTTTCAAATAAACCCGGATATCCACCCGTTTGTCTTGTTCTTTAAATTTGGTGGCCACAAACCCTTCGATTTTGTTTTTAATAAGGGACGCTACATCAAAAGCATTCATACCGTAATGAGAAAGCCGCATCCGGTTGAATTCCACCACCAGCTCCGGGAACCCTGTTTTTATACTGGTTTGCACATCCCTGAGACCCGGGATAGCGGCAATCCTTTCATAAAGCTCAGCACTTATGCGCCGCAGTTGCTCCAGGTTATAACCTTTAATCACCACCTCAATCGGCGGTTTCATCGTAAACAGGACCGGCCGGGAAATGTTGTAATCCAGGTCGGTAAAATCTTTTAACAGGCTGCGGATGTTGGCGATAATCATTTCCTCGGAAGCCTGGATATCGCGGGTCTTTTTAAGCATCACCGTGATTTTCCCGATATGCTCACCCACCTCCTTTTCTTGTAATTCATCTTCGGTGGTTCCGGCATAAAAACTGATACTATTTACCAATTGGATTTGGCGAATTTTTCGGCTGATTTTTTGCAGTAGTTCATCGCTTCTCTCCACCGGCGTACCCACCGGGAAGGTAACGTTCACATAAAGCGTACCCTGGTGAACCTCAGGGATCAACTCACTGCCAACACGCGGTAACACCACCAGGATGGTAAACGCAAATATGACCAACACCACCACGATAACCTGGGTGGCTTTTTTCAACGAAATCTCCAACAAGCGAGGGTAAAACGTGTTAATCGCTTTTAATAATTTATTGAACAAAAAAGTAAGAAACTTCACCACCGGTGCAGCAATGGACAACAACATTAGCCCCAGACCTTTTAAAAAAATGATAACCATCCCCAAAAGGGATAGAGAAAAACGAACAAAAGCAAAGGAAAAAAAGGAAAGGAAAAACCTGAAGATATAATAAAACCAGGCAAACGGCCACAAAATGAATAATCTATGGTGGGACATGGATTCGGCATACGAATCCAGCGGTGTAATCGTCATAAAATCTTCCCAGAGCGTCATTTCGTGGAAAAACATTTCCCCCGTGAACCGTTTCATGGATTCCACCGGTTTTTTATGGATTCCCAGTATTGCCAATACCGGATAAAGCAGAACAATCACCACTGAAACAAAAAGCAGTAAAAATACCAGGACCAGGTTGAAAAGCAGGATAAATACATTTTTGATGATTTCAATTGGGATAAAAAGATAATTACCAATGGTATGTTCTTTTTCAAATTCAAAGGCGAATTTTCTCAGGGAGAAGTCAGTGGTCTTTTTGAATTTTCGTGAGGCCAGCATGGGGATAAAGAAGAGGGAAACCATGAGGGAGGCCAGCAGTGAGAAGACCACTGCCAGTGATAAATCGCCAAAAATCTGTCCGGCAATGCCTTCAACAAAAACAATCGGGAAGAAGACAGCGATGGTGGTTAAGGTAGAGGCGATCACAGCAGTGCCTACCTCGGAAACACCCCTTACAGCAGAGTCCACCCAGCCGTCCCCTTCCTCTCGACAGCGGAAAATACTTTCCATCACCACGATGGAGTTATCCACCAACATCCCGATTCCCAGGGCCAAACCTCCCAGGGACATGATGTTAAGACTTACCTGGAAAAACTTAAGAGGTGCAAACGTGGCAATCACTGACAGGGGAATCGATACCGCTACAATCAACGTGGTGGAAAAATGACGCAAAAACAAATAAAGTATGATAATAGCTAAAATACCACCAATAAAAGCAGTACTCTTTACTTCATTGATGGAATTTTCAATAAATATCGCCTGGTCCGACAAAATATGATATTGAATGTCATGACCTTGATTGGAGAGTTGGTACTGCAAAAAGTTAGTCATCTGTTTTTCCCGGATGATATTTGCTTCGGTTCGATTGCCTTCGCCCTTGTTTTCACTTTTACGGGCGGTTAACATTTTTACAAACGTCTGCTGTTCCGGTGTGCCAAAGAGTCGATCTTTTACCCGGTTACTTACTTCTACGATATTGGCGTCTGCTTCTTTAAAGATATTAACCTCGATGCTCTCCCCCTGGTTGACCCGGGTAATCACTTTCCGCTCTTTATGGCTGTAGGAAACCTCGGCAATATCCTTCAACCGTACCAGTACATTTTCTCTTTTAGCGATAATAATATCCCCGATTTCTTTAACGTTTCGAAATTCGTTTAATGTACGGACAATGTACTCGGTATCGCCTTCTTTGATGTTTCCTCCAGCCAGGTTGATATTTTCCTGTGCTAAGCGGGTGGTGACTTCACTGAACCTGATTTTGAAAGCAGCCAGTTGTTTTTCATCCAGTTTGACAAGGATTTCTTTTTCGAATCCGCCCTTTACCCGTGCGGCAGCCACCCCAGGTAAAGCCTCCAATTCCCTGGCGATTTCGTCTTCCACTAAAACCCGCAGATCGATCAGTGGAATTTCACTGGTAACACCGATGCGCAGCAGCGGGTCCAGCGAAGGGTCATACCTCAAAATCATGGGTTTCTCTACTGCCGGGTCCAGGAAAACCTGGTCCAGTTTTTCCCGGATTTCTTGCGCTGAGCGGTCCAGGTTCGCATCCCAGGTGAATTCCAAAACAATATCCGATTGCTCCGGACGCGAAATCGATGTAATGGACACCAGGTCTTTGATCAGGCTCAATTGCTCTTCCAGGGGGCGGGACACTACATTTTCCACTTCTTCCGGCGCTGCCCCCGGATATTCAGTGCGAACAGTAAACGAAGGATAAGAAATCTCCGGCATCAAATCCCAACTGAGCTGACTGTAGCTCACTAAACCAAAAAGTGCAATTCCTACTACGATCATAAAAATCGCCACCGGTCGACGGGTGGTAAACTCAAATCTTGATTTATTATTCATTCGTTTTACCTTATTTCTTTTTGCCTCCGGCGGCCAGGGGGCGCTTTTTGAAAAAACTGCCCCCTGGACCCCC
>CP070627.1:6756009-6758127 GCA_020355945.1 Candidatus Aminicenantota bacterium
AAGTTTTTGCGGGGGGGTCCAGGGGGGGCAGTTTTTTCAAAAAGCGCCCCCCCTGGCCGCCGGAGGCAGAATTTTTCCGCTGTCAACCCCGGTTTGTTGAGGTAGCCGCGGGCCAGACCGATTCCTGATACACAGAGTTCTCCTGCGGCTCCGATGGGCTGCAAGGATAAATTTTCACCCAGGATATAAAGTTTCAAGTTGTTGATGGGTTTACCAATTGATATGTTACCGGAATTCAAACCAGGTTTTGGGCGCCAGTAACTACTGCAGATCGTACTTTCTGTGGGTCCATATGCATTGACGTACTGGAAATGGCATACACATTTTTTTATAAAATCAAAATTTGGCGGCGAACCAGCGGTTATCATCAGCCTGAGACTGTGTAAATCACCTGGATTAAGGTGATTGGCATAGGGGGGCGGCAGGGTAACTACTGTTATTTTATTTCGATTAAGAAACCCGGTAAATAGTTCATAATCATCGATGATTTCTTTGGTCAAAAGGTGCAGCGCTGCTCCATTCAGCAGGGCCATGAAAATTTCGCTTATGGAGGCATCAAAAGATATATTCGCAAACATGATGACATTATCCTGTGCATTTAGCTGGTATTCATCTTTAAATACCGTATTCAAATTAGAAATGCCGCGGTGATGGATCATTACGCCTTTGGGCTTGCCGGTTGTTCCTGAGGTATAAATGATATAGGCTAAGTTCCCGGGGGTGATATCCAGGTTCAACAAAGATGTGTCCTGGTTTGAGAGGACCCTGGTATCTTCCTGGTATTTGATTTTTTTATGTTCTTTGCTGGTGCCGCAACCTTTTTTATTCACGGTTAACAGGACATCATACCTGAATTTGGTCAGTTCATTTTCAATGGTATATATTTTATTGCTGAATTCCGTATGTTGGATTACTTCCAGGTCTGCGGCCAGGTCTTGCCAGTATCCCCTGGAGACGAACAGCTCCGGGGAAAAGTCGGTTTTGGTGGTGTAATGTTTATTTTTATGGGTATTTTTGAAAGTTTTCAATTCATGGACCAGGGCATGCTTTTTTTCCTGGTCCATGATATCACCGATGAACAGGTAACCTTTTTCTGCCAATAGATCGATGCATGTTTTGACTACTTTCCTGAGGTAATTATGTCCGTGAAAGCATTGGATCACGCTGTTCATGATAATAAGATCAAAAGGTTTCTCTTTGATTTGGCGGATTTCGTGGGCAGCCATGCAGGCAAGCTTGAGGTTGTGATGTGCTTCTTGTCGGGCTCGTTTTTTGTTCTTTTCAATGATGACGGCAGAGATATCCGTGCCGTAATAGAATCCTACGCGGGGAGCGAGGCGAAACATGGAGATACCGGAAGCGCAGCCGATTTCCAGGACCCGCAGGTCCGGGTGAAGCAGCGGTTCCAGTTTTTTTAAAATATTATTCCCGTATTCATCCATCTCCTTTTTTGAGAAGGGTTGCCCGGTATAACTGCTTACCCAACCACTGCCGGTAATTTCATCCCCGCCTGTTTGTCCTACATGGTCCCACAGTTCTTTATCCATCAGTTCATTTTTCACGACTTCATCCTCTTTATAAATATCATCACTGTCAATACATAAATAACTGTGAAAGCTTTTGCATTCCCACTGCAGTCGATCCAGTAAGTGGACATATTTTTTTTCGGATATTACCATGCTGATATCGGCATCCTTTATCATATATTTCACTCGTTCCGGTGGAAGTGATAAGTCTATGGGGACATAAACGCCTCCTGCTTTTAGAATCCCGAGGACTACCGCCGGGAAAGGTAATGACCGGGATATCCCTGTACCGATGGGTTCTTCCGGTTGAATGCCTTTTTTATTGTAAAGATAACGTGCCAAACGATTGGCCTGGCGGTCAAGTTCTTGATAGGTCAGGGTGTTGTGCTTGAATACCACTGCGGCATTACCGGGAGTTTTCGCGGCCTGGTCTTCAAAAAGCTCATGGATGGTCTTGTTTTTGGGGAACGATTTTGCTGTGTTGTTAAATTCATCCAGTAACTGTTTCTTTTCCTCTCCTGTAAGTATATCGATATCTTTTAATTTTATAGAGGGTTCTTTAACAACGGCTTTAATGATATTTTTAAAATGC
>CP070627.1:6758227-6761118 GCA_020355945.1 Candidatus Aminicenantota bacterium
AACAATGATTTGTTAAAGTCGATTACCCGTTATTTACCCGGGGATTTTGATTTTTGTGATTATTCGCGGGTGTGGAGGTACGATAGTAGTCCTGAGTATTCGAGAAGTTTTAGCGTTGATATTTTCGCCCGTTCTCAATCCACGGCAGATTATTCTATTGTCGGAGAGGTGAAAAGTAGGGATTTAAAAAGATTCTCTAAAGATGAAGTCATTACCTTTGAGAAAAAGTTTGTGGAAGTAAAAAAAATGGAAAATGTAGAGCGTGTGCAGGGTTTTATTTTTTCCCGCAGTGGTTTTACAAAGGAAGCGGAAGATTATTGCAAAGAGAAAGGGATTGCTTGCAGTGAAGATGAGAGGTGGCTTGAATCCGGGAAATTAAGGCAGCCCATTGTTTGATGAGAACAAGAGGCTCCTCCTTCATCTGGTGGCACTAAAAACCGGACATTGATTCTTTTTGGGCAGATAACGGGTTATCGATGATTAGATATAGTGTCAGGTAATCTATTTGGCAATTGGGTGGAACGCTTTGGTAACGCCAAAGAAGCACTGCAATGGAGTGATGCAGCACTGCTGAAAGCCAGGGATTATAATTTGCCTGGCACTTTTTGTTATAAAAAAGGATCGCGTGTATGCATATTTAGAAGATGAAGAGGGTAGATCAGAGGTGGTGAAATATAAAATAGAACGCCCTCGGCGAGGTCGGGGCCGGAGACTCACTGATTAAGTGAGGTGGCGAGTGCGGGAGACGGCATAGAGAGGAATGGTTTTGATGTTGTCGTAAAACGCAAAATTCTCGCCGGATATCCGTAAGCCGTATTCCAACCCTCTTTCCCCCAGGAAGAGGTGAAGGCTCTGCATCTGACCACGTGTCCCGGCCTTGACTTCAACGGGAATAATACGCTCCTGGTTTGATATGACATAATCGATTTCCGCGTTACTGGAACGGGCTTCGCGGTGCCAATAATAAAGCTCAGGACGAATGCGGAACGGCCGGGCGGCAATCAACTCCAAACCCACAAAAAGCTCACACAGATTTCCCCTGTTTACCAGGGCTTGAAAATCCGAAATAATATGTTGGGAAAGATCAAGTCCCTGTACCCTCTGGAATATCCCGGTATCAAAAAAAAGGACTTTAAATTTTTTCTGGTTGATTTGGCCCCCCAAAGGAAGCCCCCGGGCGGAGGTATGGTAAACTTTATAAGCCAGTCCCGCTTTTATCAACAGTTCCAGGGCATCTTTATAAGTGTGTGTACCGGCGGCTTCTCCACTTACATTGGAATATTTAAATTTGCTCCCTGTCTGAAACACGATGGATTTAAATACTTCCTGGAGCCGAAGAACCGAAGTTCTTTGCTTATACTTGGCAAAATCGTCGTAAAGAGAGTTCAGGATGTTATCAAGCTCTACCTGGCCGGCTTCCAGGTCATTTCCTTTGACATAAGTATCCACCACTTTCGGCATTCCACCAATAACCAGGAAAATTTTTAGTTTATCCAGCAGCCTGTTGTGAATGACAGGATCAATGGGTTTGTCAAAGGAAGCGGAAGCAATGGCTTGGTTCATCATGCTGCTTGTCGATGCGTCCAGGAATTCCGCGAAAGTTAAAGGATACATATAAAGGGACTCGATTCTTCCTACGCCAATGGACGGAATTTCAGATAGGGCAAACTCCAATAAAGACCCGGCAGCCGCCACATGGAGCCCCGGCATTTTTTCATAGTAAAATCGTAGCGACCTTAACGCTTCCGGACAAGCCTGGATTTCATCAAAAAAAAGCAGGGTCTCTCCCGGCTTTATCGATTTGTTAAAATGGAAAGCCAATTTTTCATTGATTTCAAAAGGATTTAGCGATTCTTTAAAAAAAGAGCAAAGATGCGGGTTTTCTTCGAAATTGACTTCGAGAAATTTTTTGAAGGTTTTTCCTAGTTCCCGGATTGAAAATGTTTTTCCCACTTGCCTGGCACCTCTAAGCAATAATACTTTCCTGTCCTTCCTGTTGGCCCAATTGCTCAATTCCTCATCAATCAATCTTTTCATGGCTGTTCCTCCGAAATCAAATCAGCAAAGATTCAAAAAATCAAGGCAATTATAGTGCTAAAAATTCAAAAAGTCAAGTCAATCACGCCGTTGAAATTTCAAAAAATCAAGGCAATCATGTCCTTCACTGCTTACTGCTTACTGTTCCCCATTACCTCCGCCCCTGTTTTTGTCCTCTTTGACGCTGCCTCTTTCGAGGGTATTTCGCACAAAATACCTGACCCCTAAATCGATTGGTTTCTTATATTTCTGTATTTCTGCTATTTTCTAGTACTATGATCGGTTGGAGTAACAATATGCTGCCGGTGCCGATGCCTTTGCCCATGCCAGGAATTTTTACGGTGGAGCCAAGCATGCGGCAAAACACAATGTAAAAGATGCACCTACCATTTATGCCGATCTGAAAGAAAGGTACAGGAAAACCAAAGTAAAACCGGCAGATGAAGAAGTGATAGAAAAAGTCAGCAAAGTGGAAAAATTGGAAACGGGACCGGAAATTGGGTAATTGTTTTTGCTTAACAGCAAGTTCTGATGAGCGTCTCGTGGGAGTATTCATGCCTCTCACGGGGCGCTTTATCGCCCCTGTTCAAGGAAATTTTCTTAATTCACAAGCAAATTTTTTTTGTGCACAAGCAAATTTTCTCAATGCGCAAGGAAAATTTCCTTCCACCCAAGCAAGTATTGTCAATGTACAAGGAAATTTTCTTCCTGCACAAGCAAATATTGTCAGTGCGTGCGAATGTTTCAATGTTTCGTTGAAATGGATCTGTTGAAGCTTTCCGAAAAGTCCCTTTTTTCAAAAAAAGTGGTGGCTAAAAAGTGACCACCTTATGTCACCTTTTATCTCCTTTTAG
>CP070627.1:6761218-6769502 GCA_020355945.1 Candidatus Aminicenantota bacterium
TGGTGAATGATTTTATCCCGGTGGTGATTGATTTTTTCCTGGTGGTCAGTGATTTCTTGCCGGTGGTGAATCATTTTATGATGGTGGTAAATGGTTTTATATCGGTGGCCAGTTCATTTATTTTCTGATATAAGAAAAACAAACAACAGAACGGAATATTTTTTGGCCTGTGCCTTCTCCTTCTTCTCCTTCTCTAAGTTAACAATCGTTGACTGATTTTTCAATGTCTTTTACATTTCGAGTTACAACAGTTAGATTATTTTGATTAATTCGGAAATAACGCAAGTGTCTAATAAATATTTCAAAGTTTAACCTCTCTACCAAAATCTTTATCCCTTTCCAGGTCGATCCCGGAATTGTATAGGGGAGAATTTTCGAAAAACTCAACTAAAGAATCCTGGGGTTCGGTTTCTATCTCCAGTAAATCATCTGATTCATCCGGAGGAACTGGTGTCAGGTAATTTATTTCACCCGGATTTCTTTCAGGGTATTATTTTTTACTTCAGTATCCGGTATAAGCGCTGCAATGAGAGCCGCACATTCGCTATCCCCTGCTGATGCAGCAGCCACTGCGGTTTCCGCCAGGACAGCGGATTTTTTTATATCGCCTTTTATCTCCTTAACCATATCGAACAATTGCCCGATGGTTTCCCCGGACCATTCCCTATGCCCTGTTTTTGCGACAATCAAAGCCATTTCTTTAAAGGCCGGTAATTTCTCCGTGCGAAATAAGGTCCGGGCTGCCTGGATGGCCTGTTTTAAAATTTCTTCCCTGCCTTTTTTACCTGTTGTTATGGAAACGGCATCAGCCACTTCCATGAGGGCATGGAATCTTATCCTGGCAATCCCGATATTATTAGTTGTACGGATGGCCATTTGAATGTCTCCTGCTGCTGCAATGAGCAGGGCGATTTCTTTGAGGACATGATATTGCTGTATGGGGTCTTTTATGGTTTTAACCATTTTAATAACCCGGGGGAATATTTCTCTTTGCCATTGGCTGTCCCCGGTGCGGGTAATGGCCGCTGTAATTTCTTTGAGGGCATTGGATTTATGCTCTACACCCGGTATGGTATTGACTGCATCCAGTAAATGAACGACAGCATCCGGGTTATCTACTGACCGCACGTGGTCTCGAAATCTCTCCTGCCAATCTCCTTTATATATAAAATAAGCGGAGAACATCAAGACAAGGAGGATTACCAGGGGTGCAATTAAAAATTTTGCATTGTTTTTGGTTATTTCCGGTTTTAATTTTTTATATCGATGGATGGTAAAATATCCCAATAAAAAACTGGTGAACAGCCCCAGGTATTTCCCGGAACAAAACATTTTCAACAGCAGCAAAGGTGTACAAACGATTAAAATCAAACCCTGGTCAAATGTAAGGGATTTTATTCCAAAGCTTTCTACTACAGGTATGGTAAGATACAACCATAAAAGAAACAAAGATATTAACACACCGACACAACCACCATGCCAGTTTAATTTGTTTGCAAATTTATAATATCCTATTACTCCCGCCCCCAGCAGGTATAGCATAAATATATAGAATAGAAAATTTATAATTTTTTCATCAACACACCATACGGAAAATTTTGTTTGCATGATGCCAAAGAGAGGCACATAATAGAGTAATTTCTTTACAAAAAGTATGACAAGAGTGACAACAGCGGCTTTGATTACAGTATCTCGGTGGACTTTTATTAAAAGCGGGATTTTTTTTGTGAAAAACGTATCTATTCGTTTTTTATACTGCTCCAGCAGGATCGATACCGCAGTAAAGAGCAGTAAGAGACATGCGAAAAGAACAAGGGCCCCATCTGGTACCATCATTTTTTCCTTATTTTTTCCCGGATTTTTGTTAAAACGCTGTTTCTAATTTTAAAATTTGGTATCATAGCGGCGACCGCCTTCGCCCATGCGGTATCTCCTGTTTTTAATATTTCTAAGGCCAGTTTTTTGATGGTTTTGCATTTGACTTCCCGGCTTTTTATCATTTTCGCCGCACCCACTGCCTTTTGGTAAATGGTCTTTGCCCAATCAACCTCCCCTGCTTCCACGGCAGCCAGGGCGATTTCTTTAAAGGCCTCGGATTTATGCTGCCAGGGCCTGATCAGGCTTACCTTGTCCATGGCCTGCTGCAAAATTTCTTTTGCCCATTTTTGTTTTTCCAGGGTGGAAATCGCTTTAAATATTTTAATGAAGGTGTCGAATTTCACCTGGGCAACTTCGATGGTATGGGCTGTATCCACAGCCCACCGGATATTCCCGCTTTCCAGGATCATCACTGCGACGTCTTGAAGAAGGTTGGCTTTAAAGTAGACAATGCCTATGGTCTGAGTCCCCTTGATCATTTTTTGGTATATCTTCTTGCTCCATTGGATATCCTCTTTTTTAATTGTTAAAAGGATTTGTTGGAGGGCCTTGTGTCTCACCCTCTCATGGTGTATAGTAGGTGCTGCATCCAGTAAATCCATCACCGCTCTCTCGCTTTTTGCCGTTTCCAGGCGGTGAGAGATTCTTTTCTCCCAATTCCCAGGGAAATAAAAAAAACTGAAAACAATAAACCCGGCTAGAATTAACCCGGGGGCCAGTAAAAATTTTGCCTTACTCCCTGTTATCACCGGTTTGATTTTTTTATATCTATCGATGACAAAAACACCCAGTACAAAGCTGGTTAAAAGCCCTAAATACTTCCCGGTGCATACCATTTTTAACACCACCAGCGGTGCCAAAATTAACAGCGCCAGTAAATGCCAGAGGGTAATGGGATACTCCAGGTTTAATTTAAAAAAAATAATAACGAGAACAAACAATAATAAAAATGGAGAAATATTAGGCTTTTTTTTATATGCCTCGAATTTCTTCTCTATTGATTTGGACTGTATAAATCCTTTTTTTATCCCGATTAATAGTATCACCACCAACTGTAAAACCAGGATAATGTACAGTATAATCAGGGTTTTTTCATTCACCCACCATACGGAAAATTTTGTTTGTATCATTCCCGGTACCGGCATATAATAGATCAACTTTTTTAAAAAAAGGATAAAAACCCCGAGAGCAAAACCTTTACTTACGGTATCCCAGGGGAATTTCATTAAAAACCGGGATTTTTTTTTCAAAAAAGCGTTGATGCGGTCTTTATACGGTTCCAGCAGCAGGACCGCCAATATGAACACCAGTAAGAAAAAAGCCGTAAGAATAAGTTCGTATTTTATTTGTTCAATCATTTTTTCTCCATTTTTCCCGGATGTCCCGGATTCCTTTAAGGGCGCTATTTCTTATTTCCGCATAGGGTATACCTTTGGCCACCGATGTTGCCCATTGAATATCACCGCTTCTGGCAATAGCCACGGCAATATCTTTAATGACCTTGTATCTCTTTTTTATGGGATATATGGTCTTCGCCGCTTCAATCACTCTTAGAAACATTTTCCTCTTCCACTGCAGATCCCCTGTCTCTACAATCTTCCCGGTGATTGCTTTAAGGGCATTCACACGAAACGGCTCATCGTTTATTGTATGTGCCGCCTCTAATAAATCTTCAACCGCCTGTTGGCTGTTTGCTGCTTGCACCTTGCCCTTGAATTTTTCCCCCGGGTTTCCCGTGAATTGAAAAAAACTGAAAACCCCAAAGGCGATTAACAGGAATAAAGGTAGAATTAAACTTTTTGCATTATTCCTGGTTATTTTCGGTTTTAATTTTTTCCAGGTATGGGTAATCAAAACCCCCAATAAAAAAGCGGTTAAAAGCCCCAGGTATTTCCCGGAGCAGCACATTTTCAACAGCAGTAAAGGTGTAAAAATGATTAAAAGCAAACCCTTATCAAATTTAAGGGATATATTTAATCCATTTGATACGGACATCATAAAAGAAATCCCCAATAAAAGGAAAAATATTAATATACCCACATAGCGTTCATACTTTACCGGTTTGGTTCCGGATACAAAATATCCTATCACTGCCGCCCCAAGCAGGAATAAAATAAATATATAGTATAGAAAGATCAGGACGTTTCCATCGACCCACCATACGGAAACTCCTGTTTGAATGACCCCGACGAAAGGTACATAATAAATCATTTTCCTGGAAAAAAGCATATAAAACCAGAGAGAAAAAATGGTGATAAGGTCATCCCGGGAAACCTTCATGGGAAACAGGATATAGGTGGCAAAAAAAGATTGTATTACTCTATTATATTTTTCCTGCAAGGCCACTGCCCCAAGAAACACCACTAAAAAACATGCGCCAACCATGAAGTAAATGTTTACCTTATCAATCATTTTTTATCGGTTCTTTTGATCGAGAAAATCTTCCCTTGATATCTCATAGGCAATTTCACTGCCTTTTATCCCCAGGCTTCCGGCTCGAAGTTCATCAGCATTACCCATAAAGCCATAGTTTATCTTTTGTAACTCTTTACGGATATAGTTCAGTATGGTACTGGTTTTTTGCCAATCCGAGGACCCGCATTCCTTATCTATCCATATCCAATCGATATTTTCAGTAAGATTTTGCGAAATAGAGGCCGGCTCAATAGAGGCATCCCACCGGAACCAGTGCTGCACATGATGCCTCTGTTTCCTGACATAATGCTCGCTTCCCTTGATGGTATCATGGCAAGTCCCGGTATTCCAGGTTTCCATGTACTTTTTAAGATTCTCCGACTTATCCAGGGACTTTTCAATGGTGACGGCAATTTTACCGGTATGAAACATATAAAACTGCCAATCCTTGATGAGACTGCCGCAGGAATGGCATATGCCCCGAAGCGTACTCTCACCCGGAGACCTGGGAAAAAATTCCCCGGAACATTCATGACAGTGGTTATACAGTAAGCCCCCGGTAAGGTAGGTGATATAAGGGACACCCACGGCTAAACTCCAATCTCCATGAACCTGCGAAGAAATGTTCCCGGAAGCGGAACATTGACAGGCAAATTGAATGGACATGGGGTCAAAACAATGAGGACAAATGGGATCAATTTCTTTGTTTTTCATCCATTTTGCCAGAGCAGAAAAGGCATTCAACACAAATAACAAGAGGATGAGTAATAAAAACGCCACCAATGCAGATAATGCTATACCTATAACCACGGGTTGGGTCTTCCGGGTCCATAGGTCCAACACCCCCCATAGCCCGGCTAATGCAGCCAAAACCACATACCACCTGCGCAGAACCGCTCCAATAAAATAATTCCTGGATATCCATCGTACATTTAATAATTCCATTTATTTCTCCTATATTCTTTGCCTTCGGCGACCAGGGGCTCTTTTTGAAAAAACCGCCCCTGGACCCCGCAAAAACTTTTCATTAAAATCAAAAAAACAGCAGGATTTCTTCTAACAATTTTCGGTTCTCCCGCAGCTTGTTCTTCAACTGGGTTTTGATCCGGGACACCCTGCTTTCCGTGATGGTTCCTTCTCCTTTTTTCGCATAATAATCAATAAACTCCTTGTTTTTAATCACACCGGTATTGAGTTTTGAAAGAATAAATTCCATAAAAAGCTTCTCTGTTTTGGAAAAATGTTCCCCTGGCAAGATACTCCCGATCCGCCCCTGGAGATTGCCGATCTCTTCCAGGTCCGGTTCTTCTATACCCTGTTTTTCCAGGTCTTCCAGGAATTCTTCCACCAACCGGAACCACTGGTTTTGCTTCTTTATCCGGTTTACCATTCGCCGCTGAAAGATAAAAATAAAAGCGGACACAAATTTTTCAATCACAGGTTCGCTGTCTTCAATAAGAATCTCTTTTATATCGATATCCTGGGCCTGGAATCGCTGCAGCAGGTATTCCGATGTTTCCCGGTAAACATCTTTTAAATCCTCCCGGTCCAGGAATGAGGCACGTTTCCCATAGGTGAGACAGTATTTCCATAATATATCATGGATAATGTCAAAATGGTCTTCCAGCGGGTCCGCAGGATCGATACTCTTTTCTTCAAAGGCAGTGTAGATTTGTTTAAATAATTTCATAATTTCTTCCTCCGGTAAACCCCACGTGTACCCACCAACGGATGACATTCCACCTTAAGATGACGAATTTTACCTGGCACATGAATATACGGCCACAACTGCGATTCCCCCATGATTACCGGGTAATAAAGCTGGTATCCGTCTTTGTCCGGCCCTATCATCGGGTTAGGTTCATGCCCGTTAAACTCCGCAATTTTTGTTGAATTTTCCGGCAAATAATTTCGGGTCATTTCAAAAATGTTCCTGGGCAGCCCATTAATGGTCCCCATATATTTGCTAAATAATTTCAGCATCTTCCTGGCGCGAGGATTCAGCCTCTCCAGTTTTAGTATCTCTTCGATTAACTGTCTGATATGATATTGAAGGAATTTATAATAACCTTCACCATACGTATCATACGTATGATACGTATCATACGTGGGCATACCCCCCCAAAACCGGTCACCTGCCAACCACTGGACAAGGGAGGCAAATTCCCGCTGCTTCAGGTTGGTAAGATAAAATGAATAGATATTAGCGCTATCAATTTCCTGTAATCCCTTTCGCACCAGTTGATTTAATGCCGGGTATCCACCGGGAAACAACATCACTTCAATAGGCAGGGCATGTTCCGGGGTATCCTCATCAATACCCTGGAACCCGGGAAGAGAAACCTCTCCCCTGGTCAACATATCATTTACCTTTTCCTGGTCCAAACCCAGGGTCCTGTCTTCCACCAACCAACCCGAAGCCACAGCCTCTTCAAATTGAACCCGGGTAATAGGAAAAAAATGGTAAAAGGTCTCCTCGTCTTTGCGGCCCACCAGGGGAAACCCGGTTTTATCCATCTCAAAATGGCACATATCACCCCCCACACCAGGCAAAGCCCAAACTAAAAAAAACCGGCTTTGCCTGGAAATTCCAAATCACAAATCCCAAATTACAAACAAAAAAGAATACCAGGGAATTGAAAGGATTTAATTTAACGCCCTTCTTCATCATTCGACACTCATCATTCATCATTCCACGACGTAGAATGTCCGATTGCCCATGGAAACGCTTCCCCGTTTCACTTGTCGGGGTTGACTGGTCCTGGCCGGGCAAAAAACATAGACTGACCCGTTCATTTTAAAAAAGTAATAATCGTCTATTTTTGCGCCTGTTTTGGCGATGAACCACTGCTTTTTATGGGGTTCAAGGATGACATATCCACGGGAACGTCTCAAGGAAGAAAATATGATTTGCGTTATCGATTCATCCAGGGGTTTGCACTTGAGCATGGGTTTATGCCGGGTATAACACACCGGGCATATATAATTTCCCGGCTCATCAGTAAAATTTTTCCATATTTCCCATTCATCTTCCGGTAATTGGCCGGTAATGACATGGGAATGATATTGAAGAATAGGATTTTTTTTCCCGGGCAGGTGCCCGGAAACCGTATGTAACCCGCTTTTTTCTTTTATTTCTATCTCATAATCAATGGTTTTGCCAGGGGAATTGGTTAAAAACAACCCGTTGAGAATGACTGACGCGGTTTCTTCCCGGGGTTCATATACAAAGACCCTGGTGCGGTTGTCTATTTCATCGCTTTTTAATATCACCCCGGGATTATTCCATTCATAGGGGAGCCAATTTTCAAATACTAAAGATACGCGGGTAATTTTCCTGGGAATTACCTTTAATTTTTCTTTTACATTCTTTTTTATATCCTTCAACAGGGTGATATGTTTTTGGGGTAGATACTTTTTGTAGGAGTTGTTAAAGCAGAACCACAGGTGCTGCCAGAAGACATCGCTTAGATCAAAATCCCGGCAATCATAAACCGGGCCATTGCTGATGACAATCATTCGTTTTTGTGCTGCCAGGCTTCGTTTTTGCCAATAGCCTACCAGCGGGGAAATAAAATTACCCCGCCAGGGCAATTGGAATTCCCTTTGTTTTCTCATGAGATAACCATCCAGGGTTTTCGGGTTTGTAAAGCGGTTGATATTCAATAATTCGGGTTCCCGGCAGCTCAGGAAGTGCACATAGAAGGACCGGTCTTTACGGGCCAGGTTTTGCAGGATTTCATAAACGGTTTGGGCAATTGGCGATTCTTTCCCGGTTTTTCTTGTCCATAAAGGTTCGGCAAAAGAACTCCCATCAATAGCAATGACCACCACCTCGTTTACCATATCCTGGCACGGGTCTATAAAAAATGTATTCTTTTCAAATCCGAATCTAAGATCAAACACGCCGTCATATTCACCGGAATAGTGAAAAGAGGTTTTTAATTCTTTGAATTGGGGTGCGGTGGTATAGGTGAACAGGGTTGGGGCG
>CP070627.1:6769602-6777972 GCA_020355945.1 Candidatus Aminicenantota bacterium
TTAAATAGCCCCTGGATAAACCAATACCTGATACATACATTTCACCGACAATTCCTATAGGCAGCAGTCTTAAATGAACATCCAATATGTAGATATATGTGTTACTTAAGGGTTTACCGATGGGAACCGAATGACAACCGCTGATGTCTTTATCTATACTGGCAATATCCCAGGAGGTGGCGCAAATGGTTACTTCTGTGGGACCATAGGCATTGACATATTTCATATGCTCCTTTTTCCTGCATTTGTCTACCAGGGCCAGGGTGGGGGGAGAACCGGCAGTAATTAACAGCCGCAAAGACCTTAACTCATCTAAATTTAACTGGTTGGCATAAAAAGGGGGAAGAGTGACCACACTTACCTGGTTCCGGTTTAAAAAAACTCCAAATTCTTCATAATCACCGATCGTTCCTTTGTCTACCATATGCAGTCCAGCTCCATTTAATAATGCCATGGTGATTTCCCACACCGACGCATCAAATGAACCACTGGAAAATTGAATGATTTTATCTTTCCCGGTTACACCGTAACTTCTTTTATGGAAGAGCTTTAAATTTCCAGGACCTTTATGTTCCACCATCACCCCTTTGGGTTTACCGGTGGAACCGGATGTATAGATGATATAAGCCAGGTTAGCCGGGCTAACCCGGCAGGTTGAGGTTGAGGTAAAGGTCGAGGAAAATAAAAGATTGGAAATATCTATGATGTCTATAAATCTCTCCTGGACTTCAGCCTTAACCTTATCCTGGATCTCTGATGCAGCCAGCAAAATTTTTACCCCGCTGTCTGCTAACATAAAACGATTTCTTTCCGCCGGGTATTCAGGGTCTATGGGCAGGTAAGCGCCTCCGGCTTTTAAAATACCCAGTATCCCTATAATCATCTCAACCGAACGATCCACCACGATTCCTACGATGGTATCGGATGTAACGCCTTTTTTTCCCAGTAAATGAGCCAGTTGATTGGCATGTTTGTCCAGTTGCCGGTAAGAAATATAGGTCGTATAGGTCATATAGGACCTATTTTTTATTTTCAATGGTCCCACAAGGGCAATGTTATCCGGGGTTTGTCCTGCCTGTTCTTCAAATAAGCGCTGAAAGGTCTTAGGGCTGAAATCCATGGCGGTATTGTTGAAGTCATGTAAAATTTGTGTTTTTTCTTCCTCTAATACAATCTCTATACCGGATACGGGTCGATCCACATTAAAAAGAACCTGGCTCAACAGGTGCTGGAAATGGGCAATAATTCTTTCGATCGTGATTTTTTTGTATCGCAGCCGGTTGTATTCCACTTCCCCCTCGATGGAATTACCGGTCCGTAAAAAGGAAAATACCATACTGCAATTGATGTGCCGGATATCTTCTTTATCGTGGATATTACGCACCAGGATGGCAATATCAAATAAGGGAAAATCCTCCGGGGTATAGGGAATATTCAAATGGTATAGTAATGTCTCAATGGGGTAATTTATATGTTGAGTGGCCTCCTGGATGGTCCGCCTCATTTGAAGCAGTAATTCTTTAAAATTCAGGCTTTCATCGCTGCCCGGGGGAGGCAATTGATTCCTGAGAATAAGAACAGTATTGATAAAATTGGCTTTGGCCTTTTGCCTGATGCTGGGAGCTCCGACAATAATGTCGGTGGTGCTGTTATATTTGGAGAGCAGCAGGACAATGGCCGCTGCCAACACTATATGGAGCCGCTGGTCAGAACCACTGATTATCTTGATTAACTTTGCATACAGATCCCCGGGCAGTTCAAACCCCAACACATCGTTCTCTTTTCCTGTTTTTTCCCGTGGTGTAATATTGTAATCATAGGGAAACATGCTTTTAGCTGGCGGGTCTGCCAATTTCTCCAGCCAATAGTCCCGCTCTTCGATATATTGAGCGGCGGCAATTGCTTTTTCGGAAGACATGTCTGTCATGTTTTGCATTCTCCCAAATCTGTCATGGCACAGCTTTAAAAGTCGAAATCCCCATCATCTTTTGGGATATCGGATATGATAGACAATTCTTTTATATGTTTGCACTCATCGATATAAGTACTATTATCTCTAAATTTAAATAAGGAAGGCACGGCATTTTGATGCAGTTTTTTCCAGCGTTGGTCCGCTGCAAAAATATCCGCCATGGTGTATGGATTGGGAATGCCCAGGCTTTTACAGTGTTCTTCAAATCGATGCACCCGTTTATACGTTTCTTCCCTGGAAGGTTTGCCGTCCAGGACCCAGGTTTGAAATAACAACATTTCTTCTGCACTTCCAGGATAAAGTGGAATACTTTTATTCTTTTTTGCCCAGTCCATTGAGTTGGCTTGCCCGGTTAAGTAATAGTAGAAAGGTCGGCATTCTGCTTCATAAATATCGTCTCTTAATTCCGTAATCAGGTCCAGGGTTTGTTGAAATTCTTCTTCGCTTTCCCCGGGATAGCCGATCACCCAGTAGGTGGTGGTTTGAATCCCGGCATAGGCCAGGCTGGAAATTGCGGCTTTCATTTGCTCCAGGGAAATATTTTTATTCATGTTTTTGAGTACTTTTTCAGAGCCGCTTTCACACCCGATGCGGGCTTTATAAAATCCCCCTTTTCTCCACAACATGGTGTTTTCACGGTCACAGGCAGGTTTTTCCGCCCTTAAACAACCATCCCAATATATTGAAATACCTGTTTTTATAAATTCCTTTGCCAGGTCAGTTACAATGGGATTCAACAGCAGGTCACTCATCATAACCAATTGGTATTTATGTTTTTGATATAACCGGCTCAATTCGTCAACGATTTGTGGGGGGGTCTTTTTTCGATATTTTCCCCACATCACCGTATCGGAACAAAAATTGCATTGATGGGGGCAGCTCCGCGAGGTATAGGCGGATAAATAAGGGTAATGATGGAGCTCAAAATCGCTAAAATCAGGTATATCTACAGAGGACAGGTCCAGGTTACCTCCTTTGATATCTCCAAACCAATAGACTCTCTGGGATTCCGGCAGTTCCCCGCGCAGTAATTTCAGCAGGATAATCTCACCTTCTCCGACAATAAATTTATCGATATAGTCCCTGGTTTTTTCCAGTAGGATTTCAAAATTGGGAGTTCCCATTGCCAATTGGTCACAAAAAATCCCACCTCCCATGATTGTTTTAATGTGAGGGTATTTTTCCCGGGTGAGTCGGAAAGCAAAAAGAGAAGCCGGGAGTGTGCCGCTGCATACGGACAGCCCCAGTACCATGGGGCGATGCCGCTCCAGTAAATCAAGTACGTAACCCCGTAAAGATGAATAAAAAGAGGCAATGATCCGGTTTAACCGTAAAACATACTCATCTTTTTCACTGGTATAAAAGGTTTTTTCCAGGAGTATTTTTACCAATTGGATGTATTGGCTTTCGCGTTTATAGTTGAGATGCGCCATTAAATGATTGTGGAAAACATCCTGCCCGATGCTGTAGAAATTACCCCTTTTGTCTTTGGGAATCATTTCTTTCAAGGTGTCAAAGTAATGATTGTATAAATCTTTAAATTGTTTTTCGGTATTGGCATCCACGGTGACAACCGTATAGTCGTGCTGCCGGAGAAAACTCTTCAGGCAGGCGATGCCCATGGGCGGTATCAAGGGGGTCCAAAAAGGCAGTAAGGCCAGCAGGATTTTTTCGTTATTTGTCATTTCTATTCACCTTAAAAATCAAAATCCCCTTCCTCCTCTTTGCTGTCAGTGGACATTGCTGCCAACCGGGTAGAGATTTTGATGTCTTTTAAAATAATTTCGGGATTTTGCGTAATTTGCTCCAGGATTTCAATATAATGGTTAGACATCCCCAGGGCCGTGGATTCTTTAAAAAGCACAGTTGAGTATTGCAGCATCAGGGTAATGTTGTCAGGCCTCTCTGTGGCACTGAGCAGTAATTCATGCTGGATGGCTTGTTGATGGAATCGATAAGGAGAGACCTTTATATTATCCTTACCTAAGGTTTCGAGGCTGCTGCTTTTGTCGCCCAACTGGGAGTCGGTAATGTCTTGAAATGCAAACACAGTATCGATTAAGGGATGCCGGTCACGAGTCCTGGGTATATCAAGCTTTTCCACCAGGTCGTTAAATTGATAATCCTGGTTTTCAAAGGCTTGCAAAGCATGTTGTTTGACTTCCGCCAGGAACTGTGGAAAACTTTTATCCCGGTTTGGCATGTTTTTCATGACCAGTATATTGGCAAAAAGCCCGATGATTTGATGAAGGTCGGCATTTGTTCGACATGAAGCCGGGGAACCTACTAAAATAATGTCCTGGCCGGTATATTTGGATAACAAGATGTGATAAGCTGCCAGCAGCACCATATACATGGTCACATCCATTGCAGTGGTAACTGTTCTTATTTTAGCGGTTAATTCCCTGTTAATTTCAAAATAAATCTCACTGCCCTGGAAACGCTGGATAGGCGGCCGGGGGTAATCGGTGGGCATATTCAATATTGGTATTTCTCCGGCAAACCACGAACTCCAGTATTGTTCCTGTTTCTTTAGGGAGATTTTTTGTCCGGGGTGGTTTTGCCATTGGGAATAATCCCGGTATTGGAGCTTTACCGGGGCCAATTTCCTGCCTGCACAAAGTGCTAAAAAATCCCTTTCAAAGACTAGCCTTGAAACAGCGTCAGTGATAATATGATGCATATCCACCACCAGGAGGAACCTTGTCTCTTCCAGTTCCATTAAACCCACCCGGAGAAGAGGAGCCCGGGAAAGTTCAAAGGGACGGATAAAATCCTTTACGGGTTTAAACAAGGGGGCAAGCTCTCTTGTGCCATGAGTTCTATAAAGATCATAATACTCGATCCGGAATTCCACTGCGGCGAATTCATGAATCCACTGCACCGGTTCACCTTTTACCATTTCAAAGGAGGTTCGTAAACTTTCGTGTCTTCTGATTAATTCTTTGCCTACTTGTTCCAGGTGGTTTCGTTCCAATTCTCCTTCCAGTACCAGTATTCGCATGTTATTATAAGCCGTGCTCCCCAATTCCATTTGTTGTAAAATATACAACCGTTTTTGTCCTGGGGATAATTCATAATATTCTCTTTTTTCAGTGGGTTCCACCGCGGTATGTCGATGGGTTTTGGCTTTCCTGATGGAGGCGGCCAGTTGTTTTATGGTGGGGGTGCGGAATACCATTGACAGCGGCATTTTGACATGGAATTCCTTTTGAACCCTGGCGGTAACCAGCGCTGCTTTGAGCGACTGCCCCCCCAATTGGAAAAAATTATCTTCAATTCCTATTTTTAATGGGGGCTGCGCTGCCGGGCCCTGTAGTGCGTCTCTATTTAAAAGATCGCACCATATTTCCGCCAGTTTTTCTTCGATTTCGTCCCGCGGGGCGATATATTGTCCCTGGCTTTGTCCCGGTCCCGGCTGCGGGAGTGCCCGGCGGTCGATTTTTCCATTGGGCGTCAACGGGATACACTCCACCTGGACCACGGCAGAAGGAATCATATAACCCGGGAGTAAATGTGATAAATATTCCATTAATTCCTTGATTTCAACCGGTTCTCCCGGCGCAGCCGGGGTAATATAAGCGCAAAGATATTTATCCCCTGTTTTATCCGGGTTTACCAGCACTGCCGCATCTTTAATACCCGGATATTCCTTTACCCGGTTCTCTATCTCCCCCAATTCCACCCGGTAGCCTCTTACCTTTACCTGCTGGTCGTCCCGCCCCAGGAACTCAATATTCCCATCCGCCAACCACCGCGCCAGATCACCGCTTCTATAGATTTTTTTAGAAATATAGGTCTTATCGGACCTATAGGACCTATATTTTAAAAAAAGAAATCTTGCTGATGTCAGTTCAGGGTTGTTCAGGTAGCCGCCGGCAAGACAGACCCCGGAAAGAAATAATTCACCGGGTATTCCGATGGGCAGTAGTTGGAGTTGTTTATCCAGTATATATACCCGGGAATTAGAGATGGGTTTTCCAATGGTAGGCTGCTGGCGATATTGGTTAAAGCGGCTGAAATCGATCTGTTGGGCGATTGTACCAATGGTGGCTTCGGTGGGCCCGTAGTGATTGATAAATTGAATATGGGAACAGTATTTATGGAGGTTTTCCACGTCCCGGGTGCGGATTTCTTCGCCCCCCAGGACCACTAAACGCAGCGTGCGCAGCATCCGGGAAGATAAACCGGGGTTTTCAGCGATAATGGAAAACAACGAAGGGGTGAGTTTAAGATAACTGAGAGCATGGTCCCGGATATAGTCAAGTAAATAGCTGGCTGTGGCATAGGTCTCCCTGGCTGCCAGGTGTAATTGGCCGCCGCATAAAAGACAGGGATAAATTGATGTATAACCCAGGTCAAAGGCAAGAGAAGCCGTCAATAAGCTTCGATCGCCGGGATTTAACCGGGTTTCCTTTTGAAACCAGCAAACATAATTCACCAGGTTGATATGCCGCAGCAGTACGCCTTTGGATTTGCCCGTCGTACCGGAAGTATAGATCATATAAGCGAAATGATTGCCTTGATTAATAGTGGGGATCTCCTGGTTTTGTTCCTGGTCCGACTGGTGGTCCGTATGGTTATGGTTATTGATGTCGATGAATTCCCCTGCAAATTGAATGGGGGAGGAGGCGGTGAGCCAGCGGATCTGGCTGTCGGCTAACATGTAAGAGATTCGCTGCGGGGGTTGATCCGGGTCCAGGGGCAGGTAGAAACCCCCGGCTTTTAATATGGCCATGATGGCAATGATGGCTGCTGGCAAAGGTTCTGCCATGATGCCTACCGCGGTATTGGTTTTCACCCCTTTTGACTTGAGTACTCGCGCCAGCGCATCGGCTCTGCGGTTGAATTCGCGGTAAGTGATAGACATCAGACCACACCCTCTTTCGTTTGCTTCGTGACTCCCTACTACCGCGATATGGTCCGGGTTTTTTTTCACCTGGCTGCTAAATAATTGATGGATGGTTTTGTCCAGGGGAAATGAGGCCCGGGTATCGTTGAAATCATACAGCAGTTGCTGCTTTTCTTCTCCCGGCATGATGTCTATATCCGCGATCCCCAGGTTTAAACCCTTATTGTAATGATCAATCACCCTCTCTACTATTTGTTTAAAATAAGCGATAAACCGCTGCACAGTGCTCTCTTTGAAAAGTTTCCTGCAGTATTCGAAACTGAAGTCAATTTCATCTTCTTCTTCAAACACCCTTAGGGTCAAATCGAACTTGGAGGTTTGATTTTCATAGGGGAATTTTTCCCCCTTTACTTCCCGGGCCTTGCTTGCCGGGATGGTATCCGGGGAAAAGCCTTTCAATTTCAGACCGGGAATGATGATTTCCCTGACTTTCCCGATATCTGCATCGGTATTAAAGGAAAACATAACATCAAACAAGGGGTTGCGGCTGAGGTCCCTTTTTAAGTCGATCTTCTCGATGAGCCTTTCAAACTGGCAGTCCTGGTTGGCAAAAGCATTTAAAGTGTTTTCTTTTACTTCTGCCAGGAATTGATCAAGTTTTTTTTCAGCCGCGGGATGGTTCCTGGATACCAGGGTATTGACAAACATCCCGATGATGGGCTGGAGGTCCGTATGCCGGCGGCCAGCCGTGGGGATTCCCACCAGGATATCTTCCTGGCCGCTGATTTTAGCCAGGAAAATATCGAATAACCCCAGCACCACCATGAACATGGTCAAACCCTTTTCCAGGGCAGCGGACTTTAACGCCTCTCTCTGCTGCCCGGGAACCCGGAAATGCACCGTGTCTCCTGCAAAACTCTGCACCTCTGGCCGGGGATAATCCGTGGGTAAATCCGTTACCGGGATCTCTCCCGAAAACTGTTTTTGCCAATACAGGTCCTGGGATTTGATCGCTTCCGAAACCAGCCATTTGTTCTGCCAGGCGGAAAAATCTTTATACTGCAAGGGAAGTGGCCTTAACCTCTCCCCGGCGTACAATTTTATTACCTCTGTTATCAATATTTCCATGGAGGTTTTATCAAAAATGATATGATGAATATTTAACATTAAGAGGTGTTTTTGCTCCTGCAACCGTATCAATCCCACCCGGAATAAAGGAATTTGTGATAAATCAAAGGGACGGGTAAAGAAATCATGAATTCCCTCTGTGTTCTCTGTGTCCTCTGTGGCTGAGTAATATTTAATTTCAGATTCCACTTCCTCATGTATCTGCTGTACCGGTTCATCATCCACCAGGATAAACGATGTTCTTAAGCTCTCATGCCGGCGGGTTAATCGTTCAAAGGCCTCTTGCCAACAAGATTTATCAACCCTACCTTCCAATACTGCCAACTGCGGGATATGATAGGCTGTACTGTTCAACTCCATTTGTTGGATAAGGTATAACCGTTTCTGGGGCGAAGATACCGGGTAATACTCTTTCTTT
>CP070627.1:6778072-6779619 GCA_020355945.1 Candidatus Aminicenantota bacterium
CCCACATCCGGCTCCTTTAAAATTAAAATCTCCACGATAAAAAACGGGATGAGCAGCACCACTAACTTGCGGATATCATTGACATCATTGGTCTTCCTGCTCAACACGTAAGAAAGGTACAACACAACAGCGATTTTAGCAAATTCCGAGGGCTGGAGAGAAAACCCGGCAAATCGAATCCACCGGTAACTGTTGTTGATTTTACCCATGAAAAATACCGCTGTAAGTCCAATGATAGTGAGAATCAAAACAGCAATCACCGCTTTTTGATTTAAATAAAGAGGATATTTTAACGATGAGATAATACCGGCAAAAACCAACCCCACCATTAACCATATGATTTGCCGTTTCAGGAAATAAAAGCTGTCGTCGTACTTTTCTTTTGCCAATATCATGGTGGAACTGTAGACCATAATTAACCCGAACAACACCAGGAGCGCGATGGTTACGATTAACACCCTGTCAATTTTAAAATCCTTAACCATAATACGTCTATCCTTCCGGCTGCTTCCGGGCCAGTTTGCGCTTTAACTTCAGCACTTCTTCTTTAAATACATTTCCTCGGTGTTCAAAGTTTTTAAACATATCAAAGCTGGCGCATCCGGGCGCCAGCAGCACCACACCTCCTTTTTTTTGCAGCCGCTGCCAACCTTTTTCCACGGCCTGGCCCAGGTCCGATACCCCGACAAACTTTTTCGGCAAATCCTTGTGAAAGGAAAATTGGGAGCGGATGGTCAGCGCAGCTTGCCCGATGAGCAGCACCTGGTCCACCCGCTCCCGGATGACATTTCCCAATACGGTGAAATCACTGCCCTTGTCTTTGCCACCTAAAATCAACACCATGGGCCCGGGTATACTGGAAATGGATTTTAACGCGGCATCCGTATTGGTGGCTTTGGAGTCATTGATAAACTCAACATGATCGATCTTTCCCACGGATTCCATCCGGTGAGGAAGCCCTTTGAAGTGAACAATACTGGTTTCAATGTTCTTGGAGGATACACCCACCAGTCGGGCGGCTGTGACCGCGGCCAATATATTTTCCAGGTTATGAAGACCGCGTAAAGGATTCTTCCGCAAAGAGATTTTCTCTATATCTCCCGCAGCATCCAAAAAACCACCTGGACTCAAATGGACTTCCTCTCCCATAAGCGAGGCAAAAATGTGTATGCCTGCACCTGCACCTGCATCTGTACCTGTTTCCCTATCCGCATTCATGTGACTGCACCGCGAGAACCACAACTGCCGCGCCTGGCCAAATGAAGAGGTATTACCATGAGCGTGTTTCCGCAGTACCGGGTCATCACCGTTTAATACCAGGTAATCACTACACCCCTGGTTCTTTACCAAATTTAATTTGGCAGAAAAGTAATCCCCGGTACTGGCATACCGGTCCAAATGATCCGGCGTTATATTAAGAAGAACACCAATATGGGGCCGGAAATCAATAATCTCTTCCAGTTGAAAACTGGATACTTCCAACACCACCACAGCGTCCGCTTCCCTGGAAATACGATCCACCTGCGAAATAAGAGGCGTTCCAATGT
>CP070627.1:6779719-6792059 GCA_020355945.1 Candidatus Aminicenantota bacterium
AGATACCTGTAGGAGGTAACTGATGGCCATGACTCAAGATTTAACGTTTATTAATGAAAAAATCGAACAAGAAAGCCGCATCATTGAAAATATCCTTGCTGAGATCGAGAAGGTTATCGTTGGCCAGCGGCAGCTGCTGGAACGCATGATGATTGCCTTGCTCACCTCGGGTCATATCCTGCTGGAAGGTGTTCCCGGCCTTGCTAAAACCCTTTCCGTTAAAACACTGGCCCAGTCCCTCGATCTAAACTTTACCCGGATTCAATTTACTCCTGATTTATTACCGGCGGATTTAACCGGCACCATGGTTTTCAGCCCCAAAACCTCGGAATTTTATACCCGAAAAGGTCCTATTTTTACCAATTTGTTGCTGGCGGATGAGATCAACCGGGCCCCGGCAAAAGTACAGAGTGCATTACTGGAGGCCATGCAGGAACTCCAGGTGACCATTGGGGACGGCACCCATCTTATTGAAGAACCCTTTATGGTCATGGCCACACAGAACCCTATCGAACAAGAAGGAACCTACCCGCTGCCCGAAGCCCAGATCGATCGATTCCTGCTAAAAGTGAAAGTCACTTACCCCTCAAAAATAGAGGAAAAAGCGATTGTAGACCGGATCGTATCCGCACCTTTACCGGAAATTCGCCCCGTATGCTCAAGAGAGGAAATATCCAGGATCAACAAATCCTATAAAATGGTCTATATCGATGACAAGATCAAAGATTATATCGTTAATATTGTGTTTGCCACCCGTTTTCCCGGGGAAGCAGGGCTGGGGGAATTAAAGAATCTCATCCAGTTCGGCGCCTCGCCCAGGGCTTCCATATATATGACTGAAACCGCCAAAGCCCTGGCATTTATCAGAGGACGGGGTTATGTCACCCCAGAGGATGTGAAAACCATTGGCAGGGATGTGCTGAGACACCGGATCATCTTATCTTATGAAGCCGAAGCAGAAGAACTCACCACCGACGATATTATCACCAAATTTTTTGATAACATAGAAGTTCCTTAAAGGTTAAACAAGGGAACCGGCGGTGATTCACCGCTGAAGGGACAAGGGGGCGATTCCCCCTTGCCCGTAAATTAAGAGGCAAAAATGGGAAAGAAGAAGAAAAAGTTTAAGAAAAAAGTTAACCCTGAAAAATCCAACAAAATGATCATTGCCGTGGCCATTGGCGTGGTGATTGTGATGGCCCTATTTTTCCTGCTGATGATTACCAGCAGTGGGGGTGGTAAAGCACCGGTAGATAAAGGTGAATTAATGAAACGCACCCTGAAGTACCTGGACACGGCCGAAGGCATATCTCAATTGAAGTATTACCCGGACCAGGATAAAGTCGTTATTATCTATGAAAGTTACAAAGAAGACAAGCAAGATTTTCAAAAAATTGCCCGCTATGCTGGACTCAAGTTATCTCACAAGATGGGTGATGAAGAGTTGACCCTGGTATTGGCAAAAGATAAAGAGGAACAAGCGGTTCGTTCCTACACGATAAAAGGTGGTCGCATCCTCACTGAAAAAATCTTTTAATAAAAGCTTTTGCCGGGGGTTATGCGCAAAGCGCAAAGCGCCATGCTCTCGCCCCCTGGCCGCCGGAGGCAAAGGGACAGAGGCAAATGGTTTACTACCAACAAAAGCATTGCCATCAAATCTCTTTTTTTACTTCCACAAAAAACAAGCATTGACATCTCAACTATTTTGCAGTATACTCCAAATTAGTTAAACTAAATTGGAGTAATATCCAAAATGGTAATGAAAATTTATGATCGAACATTAAACATCGAGTTGCCGCCAAACCAGTCTACTTTTCTATGGGGGCCACGAAAAACAGGGAAATCCACCTTTCTTAAAAAGCGATTTCCCCACAGTTTGGTTTATGATTTTCTCAAGACCGATTTGTTTTTTGAACTCAATAAGAACCCGGGACTTTTGCGAGAGCAATTGTTGGCTCAAAAAAAGGAAGTTCTTAAATACCCGGTGATACTGGATGAAGTACAGAAGGTTCCCCAGGTTTTAGATGAAGTACACTGGCTGATTGAAAACACAGATCTCCGGTTTGTCCTGTGCGGCTCCAGTGCCAGGAAGTTGAAACGGGGCCAGGCAAATCTACTGGGAGGCAGGGCCTGGCGATATGAAATGTTTCCGCTTACTTCCCCGGAAATTGGTATCGATGAAATAGACCTGCTGCGAGTCTTAAATCACGGCATAATCCCGGTTCACTATTTACAAGAAAATTATCGAAAATCTTTAGAGGATTATGTGAGAGACTACCTTAAAGAAGAAGTTTTTCATGAAGGTTTAGCGCGAAATATTCCTGCCTTTTCCAGGTTTTTCGATGCCGTGGGTTATTCACACGGACAGTTGACCAATTATTCCAATATTGCCCGGGAATGCGGCGTCAGTTCAAAAACAGTAAAAGAATATTACCAGGTACTTATCGATACATTGCTGGGAATCGATGTGGAGCCCTTTAAAAAACGTCAAGAACGAAATGTTATCGGTCAAGCCTCAAAATTCTATTTATTTGATGTGGGCGTGGCCGGGGCCATAACCAAACGGCATATCCGGGAAGAGAGAGGTGAATTGTTCAGGCAAGCATTTGAACATTTTATTCTTATGGAAATACGCGCTCACAGTTCATATTGTGAATTAAATTATGATATCAATTTTTGGAGAACCAAATCCGGCCTGGAAGTGGATTTTATCCTGGGCAGGGGTGAGGTGGCCGTCGAAGTTAAAGGAACTTCGCGTGTAAACAATAGGGACTTTAATGCGCTGTGTACTTTTATAGAAGAATATTCTCCCCGCCAGGCCTTTATGGTTTGCAATGAAAAGACAAAGCGGGTTCACAAAGGGATTACAGTTATTCCCTGGAGAGAATTTTTGCAGGATTTATGGGGCGGCGAAATCATTGGGTAATAACTGATGATAAAATTAGTGGGTGTTTCCAAAACCTATGAGCAGACAGCAGCCCTTCGTACGATTGATTTGACGATTCAAGCAGGACATACAACCGTTCTTATCGGTCCCAGCGGGTGTGGCAAATCTACCCTGCTTCGTTTGATAATCGGACTTATCCAACCGGATACCGGGTTCATTACAATTGATGGTGCTGCTGTGTCTGCAAAAATTCTCTTTCAACTCCGGCAAAGAATGGGCTATGTTATCCAGGAAGGCGGTTTGTTTCCTCACCTTCCCGCACTGAAAAATGTTACACTTATGGCTCACTATTTGGGCTGGAACAAAGAACACATCCAAAAACGAATCAATGAACTGGCAGAATTGACCCGGTTCCCACAGGACAGGCTGGGTTGTTTCCCCACTGAGCTCTCAGGAGGACAACGGCAGCGGGTGAGTCTAATGCGAGCCTTGATGCTTGATCCCGATGTTCTCTTGTTTGACGAACCACTGGCTGCCCTGGACCCGATGATACGTTCCGAATTGCAGGAGGACCTGAAGAGAATTTTTCAAACCCTGGAAAAAACGGTTGTCTGGGTTACCCATGATATGGGTGAAGCCAGTTATTTTGGCGATCGTATCGTTCTCTTGAAAGAAGGAAAAATCGTACAGTCCGGTACATTAAAAGATCTGGTTCATTCACCGACAGACCCCTTTGTCACTCGTTTTATCAATGCCCAGCGGAGTCCTTTGGAAATGACTTTAAGGAATTCATCGTGAATATACTTAAAAAAAAGATCATTCCTGTAATTTTAGTTGTACAAACAATCACCATGCTTTTGTTCCCGGTGCCGGTAAGTCCTGCTTCTGAAGTGACCATTGGATCAAAAAAATTTACCGAATCAGTCATCCTGGGAGAAATCATTTACCACCTGGCCGGGAATGCGGGTGTACAACCGGTCCATCGTAGAGAACTTGGAGGAACCCGCATCCTCTGGAATGCATTATTGAAAGGAGATATTGATGTATATCCCGAATATACCGGGACAATCAGTGAAGAAATTCTTGCCGGTCAGGGTATCCAAAATTGGGAAGAGATCGCCGGCGCTTTAAAAAAGCGCGGCATACTCATGACCCAGCCCCTGGGATTTAACAATACCTACATCATTGGTATGAAAAAAGATCGGGCAGCAGAATTGAATATAAAAAAGATATCGGATTTGAGACTTTATCCCGGGTTGAGATTTGGTTTCAGTAATGAATTTATGGATCGAGGGGATGGCTGGCCAGGTCTGAGAAAACACTATAATCTGCCCCAGGAAGATGTTCGTGGGCTCGATCATGATATTGCCTACCGCGGTTTGGAAAACGGGACCATCGATGCAATTGACCTCTATTCCACTGATGCTGAAATCCAATATTACGATCTGCGGCGATTAAGTGATAATTTGAACTATTTTCCCGATTACGAAGCGGTTATCCTGTATCGAGAAGACCTGCAGAAACGTTTCCCTGGGGTGGCTGCCAATCTCCTTCTACTTGAGGGAACAATTACCGAAAGCCAAATGACCCGGATGAATGCCCGGGCAAAATTGGAAAGAGTCCCGGAAAGCCAGGTTGCTGCTGAATTCTTAACTAAGACCTTTTCAATGTCGGCAAAAGCGAAGCAGGAAACCATGTTCTCCCGCCTGCTAAAACATACCTGCGAGCACCTTGTGCTGGTGCTCATTTCACTAGCCGCAGCCATCATGGTCTCACTCCCGCTTGGCATTGCAGCGGCAAAGTATCCAAAAGCAGGTCATATCATATTAGGTTTTGTGGGTATCATCCAGACGATTCCTTCGTTGGCATTGTTGGTCTTTATGATTCCTTTACTGGGTATAGGCAGCCTACCGGCACTGATGGCTTTATTTCTTTACAGTCTTTTACCCATCGTACGCAATACCTATACCGGGCTCCGTAATATCCCGGTTTCTATCCGGGAATCTGCTCAAGCTTTGGGATTGCCGGCTCGAGCCCGTTTACTCCTGGTTGAATTGCCATTGGCATCCCGGACTATCCTGGCGGGTATAAAAACATCCGCCGTGATCAATGTCGGAACTGCCACCCTGGGAGCGTTAATTGGTGCGGGCGGTTATGGTCAACCTATTTTAACCGGTATTCGACTGGATGATGTAGGGCTCATTCTCCAGGGAGCAATTCCGGCTGCTGGTCTTGCCTTGCTGGTACAATTCACCTTTGACATTTTTGACCGAATTTTTATTCCCCGGGGCCTACGTATTAAGCCCCCTGATTAATAAAAAGTTTTTGCGGGGGGGTCCAGATGCGTCACGGGGCAGTTTTTTCAAAAAGCGCCCCCCCTGGCCGCCGGAGGCATAAATTGATGGCGAATTTAGGTTTTTGTGGTTGTTTTATTTTTTTTTTTTTGTTACAATCAAAGAGGAGGAAATAGCAATGAGCGTTAAAAGTTAATGAAGAATTACCAGGAGGAAGAAGATTTCATTCAAAGAGAATAAGCAGGAGAGATCATTGCAGGAACCAGTTAAAAAGAAACAGGGCTTATGCGGCATTTGCCCTGCCGGATGCTGGATAGAAGCAGAATACGATAAAAAAGGTCGTATAATAGGTGTAAAGCCTGATGAAAGTTCCCAACTGGGCACTATATGCAAGATCGGGGAACACTCTTCCGAAATCATCTACTCCCAACATCGCTTAAAATATCCACTTAAACGCAAAGGCCCAAAAGGAACATATGATTTTGAGAGAATCACCTGGGATGAAGCATTTGATATCATCGTCACCAAATTAAATTACATAAAAAAAGAGCACGGTCCTGAAGCAGCAGCTATATACACGGGGGTGGGAAGTTTCGAACGGGCCTTCTGCGATATTTATCAGCCTAAAGATATAGCGGTTTCATCAGCCAGCAGTGTGCTTTTTCCCTACGGGTCTCCCAATACCATGGGAGTCGGCGCCCTTTGTTATGTTTCATACGGTATGATTGCGCCCCATCTCACCATGGGTAAGATGCTCATAGACATGTTCAACGACATTGACAATTCCGAACTCATCGTGGTATGGGGAACAAACCCGGCAACAGACCTTCCACCTGTTGAAATGAATAAAATCATGGAAGCAAAAACCAGGGGTGCTGAAGTGGTGGTGATTGACCCGCGAAGAACCATGACAGTAAAACTCTCCGCTGCTCAATGGGTGCCAATCAGGCCGGGAACTGATGGTGCGTTGGCCCTGGGCTTGTGCAATATCCTCATCCGGGAAGAGCTGTACGATGAAGAGTTCGTGCAAAACTGGACGAATGGTTTTGAAGAATTTTCGCAATACGTTCAACATTTCCGCCCGGAAGTGGTGGAGCATATTACCGGTGTACCTGCTGAGACGGTTGTCAACCTTGCCAGGAAAATTGCCCGGGCCAATGGGGTCTCGCAGCTCATGTATACGGGGATGGAATACAGCAATTCCGGTGTGCAGGGAATCAGGGCAACATTGGTGCTGTGGGCTTTGGCCGGACAGCTTGATGTCCCGGGTGGAAGATGCCTGCACATGCCCCGGGATCACTTTGTTATTAATAGAGAGGGACATATAAAAAATCCCGGTGATATTAACAAGCGAATGGGTGCGGATAAATTTCCCATATATATCAAGTATCGTGATGAAGCCCACGCCATCTCTCTTCCAAAATCAGTGCTCTCCGGTGAGCCATACCGGATTACATCCCTGATCATACTTGGCGGTTCCATTATCACCTCATGGCCAAACCCGGGATTATGGAAAAAAACACTCAATTCACTGGATTTCCTGGTTTGTATCGATCGTCAGTTTACAGCCGATGCTGCCTATGCCGATATTGTTCTTCCGGCCTGTACTTATTATGAAATCCAATCATACATGGTGTATGGCTCTCTTTTCAAAATCCGGGAGAGAATGATTAACCCGGTAGGAGAATCCCGCAGTGATATATTTATCCTGGCTGAGCTCGCGGATCGACTGGGTTACGGACACCTTTATCCCCAAAATGAGGAAGAACTCCTGCGGCATGCCTTGAAAGGATCGGGTTTTACTCTTGAGCAGGTAAGAGAATCCAATGGCATGGTCTCCAGGGAAACTGGAATGATGCAATATAAGAAATGGGAAAAAGGATTACTGCGCCAGGACGGAAAACCCGGTTTTGATACCCCAACCGGGAAATTTGAAATAGCATCCGCTATTTTGGAAGATTATGGATATGATTCGTTACCAGTCTATACTGAGCCTCAGGAAGGGCCGCTGTCCAGGCCTGATCTTGCCAAAAGCTATCCCCTGGTTTTTAATTCCGGCGCACGGGTTCGCACCAGTTTTCATACCCAGCATCATGGAATAAAAGGACTTAATAAAGACCGGCCCGAACCAACGGTTCATTTGAACAATAAGGATGCAGCGGATAGAGGAATTAGTAATGGAGATATGGTGCGGATCAGGACGCTGCGTGGGGCGGTTGAAATGCGCGCGCTAGTGAGTGA
Source organism: Candidatus Aminicenantota bacterium (assembly GCA_020355945.1). The sequence goes on from CP070627.1 coordinate 6,787,142, forward strand.
TGATATTGCTGCCGGGGCTATAGATGCAAATCACGCCTGTGGAAGCCCGGTTGGGTCCCCGGCCTGGAGGGATACCAACATCAACGAGCTTACCGACCTCCGGCAATACGACCCTATATCGGGATTCCCGGTATATAAATCCCTGTTGTGTGAAGTTGAGAGGGTTGAGAGCGCCTCTGCCGGCGCGGTACCGGACACCGGTGAAATAACTGCAGATGAGCTGGATTACAGGAAAAGCCAGACCCCGGCTCGAACCGTCTATCTTGACCATAATGCCACGACTCCACTTTCAGAGCAGGTAAAAAGCGTTATGTCGGATACGATGGGAAGCTGCGGTAATCCCTCCAGCATACATAAATTTGGCAGGATGACTCGCGCGCTGGTGGATAATGCCCGGCGAAATATTGCCCGGGCGATTCATTGTACGGCCCGTCGGATCGTTTTTACCGGTTCCGGTTCGGAAGCCAATAACCTGGCCATTAAAGGGGTGGTATCAGCCAGTGAAAACAATAGGAATCATATCATCACCTCACAGGTTGAACATCCGGCAGTGCTCCAGGTATGCCGATGGTTAGAACGCAAAGGGTACAGGGTAACCTACCTCCCGGTCGATGCCCAGGGAATGGTCAATCCCGATGACCTGGACTCAGCTATTGACGAACATACAGTTGTTGTGAGCATCATGCTGGCCAATAATGAGACCGGTGTGATTCAACCCATAAAGGATATGATACAAATCGCTCACGAGCGTGGGGTCCTTTTTCACTGCGATGCGGTTCAAGCTTTAGGTAAAATACCCCTGGACGTAACCGGGTTGGACGCCGATTTTGTTACTATATCAGCGCACAAAGTATACGGTCCCAAAGGGGTAGGTGCGCTTTACGTCAAAAAGGGCGCGGCCATTGAACCGCTTGTAAACGGCGGCGGACAGGAATACGGTCTGAGGTCCGGCACTGAAAACCTGACAGGTATTGTCGGTTTCGGCAAAACAGCGGAAAACATCTCTGCCATGCTAGAACAGATGGACAGGGTAAGAAAGCTTCGTGATATGCTGCAAAAGGGCATTGAATCGATTTTTGCTGAATGCCGGGTTAACGGTAAAAGTGCCTGGCGGCTGCCAAATACCTTGAGTGTATCACTACCCGGTTTCAGGGGTGAATCCATCGTACTGGAAATGGATAAACGAGGCGTATTTTTATCATCGGGTTCGGCCTGCAGCGCCGGATCTGCTAAACCATCACATGCGCTTACTGCCATGGGTTTAACTGAGAATGAAGCGCATAACTCGCTTCGATTATCCCTGGGTATTGGAAACACCAGGGGCGATATTGAATACACCCTGGAAATGCTCGATGATGTTGTCCGAACTTCGAAAAACATTATCCGGTTTGTACCGTGTAGATGAAAGAGGAGAGATATAATGAACTTACAAACAAATATCATTAATTATTTCGAACATCAAACTTTAGACCTGGTCGATCGATTCGCACAGGATGTGGAGCAAGGCCTTTCATGCAAAAACAAGAAACTACCGTGCATGTATATATATGATGATGAAGGGACAAGGCTCTTTCGGGAAATCATGGCATTACCCGAATATTATTTGACCCAGTGCGAGATCGAGATTCTTCAGCAATACAAAGACTTTTTAGGCGATCTGTTTAAAGAGAAAAATTTCTGCCTTTTCGAATTGGGGGCGGGAGATGGCCAAAAAACCAGGATACTTCTCGATCATTTTCAAAAGCGTGGTATCGATTTTCATTATATACCCATTGACATCTCCGCTTTAGCAATAGAGAGCCTCATAAAAAAACTCAGTGAGGATTGCAGCGGATTGCAAACCACCGGGTTGGTATCCGAATACTTTCAAGGACTTAAATACGTTTCAAGAATTGATGTCAGAACCAAAGTGGTGCTCTTTTTGGGTTCAAATATCGGTAATATGGACCCGGACCAGTCCCATGAATTTCTCAGGGGGGTGCATGATTCTCTTGAGGATGGCGATTATCTGCTCATCGGTTTTGATCTGAAAAAAGATGCCGAAATCCTCACCAGGGCCTACAACGATGCAGCCGGTATTACGGCTCAATTCAATAAGAATGTGCTTCTGCGGATCAATACAGAGCTGGGCGGTACATTCAACCTGGATCATTTCGCTTACCACAGTGTATATGATCCCCAGGCAGGTGCGATTAAGAGCTATCTCATCAGTACGGAAAACCAGGAGGTATATATAAGTGCAATCGATAGTCTCATCAAATTCGAAAAATGGGAAGCCATCCACACGGAATCCGCATATAAATATGATGAAGCGGAAATTGAAAAAATGGCTGCCAGGAGTGGTTTCATCATTAAGAAGAACCTCTACGACCCCTGGCGTTTTTTCACAGATTCGCTGTGGCAGGTTAAAAAAGGTTGATCAACGCCAGGTACTCTGTTCCCTGTTCCGGGAGGAAAAACTTTCCCAGGGAAAAATTGGCCTACTTCTCCTTTGAAAACCCTGCAACTTTTGTTGCGCTTGCGACAAAAGTTGCACTTTTTTGTCAATTTTTTTTTCGCCTCCCGGGAGAATTTTTTTTACCATTAATTTTAAATGTATTAAAATAGTTTTATTGAAAAGGGTTTCCTGTTTTTTTTAATTTTTGGCACAAAAATTGCATGCATATTGTGTTATTGATTGAGGTGTGTGATACATGATACGGAGTCCTCTAATTTTGAGAGCAGGGTGCATGGGAGTTAATACATGGTCCGTGGATCCCTTTCATCTTCCCTCCCCTCCATCTTTCTCCTTTCCATGGGCGCCCTGAAAGGGTCGCCCTGCTCACCCCCCCCCCAGGGTGTATCCATGCGACAATTGTTGCTCTTGCGACAAAAGTTGCTCAGCCCTGTCACCCTTTGTCTCACCGTCCGGGGGGGTCTTTAGGATTTATTGGCAGGGCATTGAGTTTTGCAGGAAAGAACGCCCGTTCCCGCAGCGCCCGGGAATTTTGGAAAATATCTTGCTTATATAAAATGCCATGACACGAAAAGATTATAAACGATCGGATATGCCAGGAAAGGAGAAAAAAATAAGGGTACTGATTTGTGATGATTCTGCTTTTTTGCGGGTTACGCTGCGTCGCATTATTGAGTCCGATCCCGGTATAGGGGTGATTGACATTGCCCGGAACGGAGAAGAAGCGATTGAAAAGGCCATTCGTTTGAAGCCCGATGTAATTGCTATGGATCTTCACATGCCGCTGGTGGATGGTTTAACGGCGTTAAAGGATATTGTACGGTTAAAGATCGCGCCGGTGATTATGTTATCGGCAGTCACCACCGAGGCTGCCCCGGCTGCTGTGGAAGCCATGGAAGCCGGTGCGTTTGATTTTATTCCCAAAACCGATGAGATCGACAGTATGGACATCCATTCCGCGGCCATTATCCGGAAAATCAAACAGGCCGCGGTTTCAGATATATACGGTAAGATGAAGATGGATGTTGATGATGTTAATCCTCCCGCATCATCGGCTGCCCCTCCTAAAAGCTCCGCCATCGGTGGACAAGGTTTTAAAGCAGTTGCTTTGGGCCTGTCCACCGGTGGTTCTTTGTCTATCTTTAAAGTGCTGCCCCAATTGCCTGCCGGTTTGAATGCGGCAGTCATTGTGGTGCAGCACATGCCCCCTGCATTCATCAGCACCTTTATCCAACGGTTGAACCGGAGAACCGCTATGGAATGCGTGGAATCCGAAGCAGGTATGAGAGTAGAATCCCAAAAAATCTACATCGCCAAAGGAGGGTATCACTTAAAATTAGTCCAACCACCCAACAGCGACATTATGATCCGGCAATCCAAAGAACCTCGTCATACATTCATGCCCTCTGTTGATGTCACCATGCATTCCGTATGTGATATTTTCGGCCCTGATACCATAGGTGTGCTCATGACGGGTATGGGGCAGGATGGTGCTGATGCCATGGCTCGGATCACACGGGTGGGAGGGACTACGATTGCCGAAAGTGAAGAAACCGCTGTTGTTTTCGGTATGCCCCGGGAAGCCATCAAAAGAGGCGGGGTCCAACATGTCGTTCCTAACTGGGCCATCGCCCACGAGATCATCAAAGCCGTCCACAAAAGCCGCAAAGGAACACAACGAAACACAAAAACCGCAGGAGTTTAGAGTATAAAAAAATGACAGATAAAAATAGAAATGAGAAGAAAATGAAAAACCAGTGGCCTAACCGGATATCTGTCGAGGACCTGGTGAATGTAGAATAAGATAAAGAAGTGGGGCCAGCGGCTGAGTATTTGCACTGCCAACAGAATACGCCAGAGGAAAACCAGCCGCTGGCCGCTGATTCGCCCCCCACCCCCATAAGCGACTAAATAAGCTCGAATAATTAGAACTTAGTTCGCTGCGGTGGCAATTCACAATTGATTGGCATGATGGAATGTTGAAATATGCAGAATGGTTGGCTGGGAATTCCCTGTTATCAACAATTTGTAGAATTTCCCCTACACTTAAATACTTTCCTCATTTTTTTTGTTTTTTGAAGATTAGATTTGCTTTTTTTTGAAAAATTCATTATAATGGGCTGTTAAACAAAATGAGGAACTTAAATGGCAGAAGAACTGTTGAAAAGCATCAAGCAGTTAAGCAAGGAGCGTGGTATTTCACAGGATATATTCTACTCTGCCATCGAAGAAGCACTGATCACCGTCGCGGATAAATACTTCGATCACGGCGCTGACATCCATGTTGAAATAGATAAAGATATGGGGAGGAGTGAAGTTTATTGTACCAAATTGGTGGTCAAAGGCGTTGAAGACCACTTGACGGAGATCTGTTGGAAGGAGGCTCTTAAATATGATTCAAAAGCCCGAGAAGGGGATGAAATAAAGATTTATCTTCCCGGTGAGACATTGGGACGAGTGGCC
>CP070627.1:6792159-6801851 GCA_020355945.1 Candidatus Aminicenantota bacterium
GTGAGGGTCTCATTATCCACCTGGGTTAATTTTTCGGTATTATAGGTGATAGAGGGGGGGACCTGGCCATAGACATCGTACAGCACACCGGTCCTGTCTTTTAAATTAAATTGGAGCCTGTCGCCGCTGATCACAGTTTCATTGGAAACCATGGTGACCCGGCCTTTGGCAATAATTTCTTTGGTTTTTTGATTAAATTCCATATAATCCGCATATATCCTGTATTCTTCCCAGGATATTTCCACGTTGCCTGAGGCCACTACCCGATCCTCTGTAATCTCCTGGTGTTCCGCCTGGAGGATTTTAGGAAGAGTTCGCTGGGCCTGGCCGGTCTGAGCAACTGCATCCCAAAACAACACCAAAAATAAAATAACCAAAATAATATTTTTTACTCTCATTGTTTTAAAATAGAATTTATCACATCTTACCTATTTTAATCAATACTTTTGGTGATTTTATTTGAAATAAACCACAAAAAACACAAAAGACACAAAAGACACAAAATAAATTTTTTCTTTTTTGTATCGCTTTATGTCTGTTGTGGGTAATTGTTTTCCGGGATATGAATGGCTGGTTTATGAATTTTTGATTTGACATCAAGGGAATATTTGATTAAAATTCTGTCATGACTAAAATTTCTTTTTCCGGGTTCTCAGGCAGTGGGAAGACGTCGCTGCTGGCAGAAGTAAAAAAGATATTATCTCTCAAATGCAAAGTCGAATCTATCGATGAAATTAAAGGGAAGAATCCCTTTGACAGCGATCAAAAATCCTCTTTCATCAGCCACTTTTTTCTCCTTTCCACCCAGGTGAACGAGGAAAATATAAAGGCCATGACAGGTTCGGATTACCTCTTGTGCGACCAATCAGTCCTGGATCATTGGATCAACTGGAACGATTATATCTCTGGTAAAGAGACCATCCCGCAACTGGAAGAGAAACATAAGGCATTAAAGGACTTATACCGTTTATGGATTCAAACCTATGATATGATTTTCTTAATCCGGCTGGATTTGAACCAGTTGGAAAAACGGGAATTCAATAATGAGATCAGGATCGCAGATTTGGAACATGTTAAAAAGATCGATGAGTTGTATAAAGCCGCCATTGATGCTGATAATTTAAAGGTGATTGAAATCTGGAATAACACCACCATTGACGAAAGCGCCCTCGAGATTGTGAAATTCATTTCGGAATTCAAACAAAAAGAGGAAGAAGAAAAAAAGCAAGAAGCTGAAAAGCAGGATCAACAAAAAGTTTAACCACCCCTACCCCAGGGATTCGGAAGCAGGAATGAGAGGAAGTAAAGTTGAATATCAAGCTGGCAGGATATAATGTCGAAGCTGAAATCCTTGAGAAACTAACCCCCCTGGAAGGCGAGCCCTTAACCCCTGAAGTTTTAAGTGCGGCCTACGCCAGGATAAGCCGCAGTGAAAAGGATATTCCCACCTTAAGACAGGAGGCCAGGAAAGATGTTTACCGGGCCAGGAAATCCAATAAAACCATTATCTTTAAAATGGGGCATCATTCCGTGGCCGAGCATGCGGTGTTTAATTTTGATATCCTGGGGGTTTCGCGGTTAGCCCTGGAAGAAATTGAAAAATTTCGCCTGGTTTCTTATACTGAAAAATCCCAACGGTATGTGACCCTGGCAGGCGACTATGTACTTCCCGTCGAGATCATTGATAACCATGACAGGAAATGTTTTAATGAGATGATAGAGCTCCAGAATGCGTTTTATAAGAGATCTTTTGATATTTTAAAGGAGTGTCTTTTGGACAAATACCCGGACCGGGTAAAGAAAAAATCCGGCCTGGATGTAGTGGAAGGTTGGGCCAAAGAGGATGCGCGGTATATTCTTTCCCTGGCTACCCAGGGTCAGGTGGGAGTGACCATTAACGCCAGGAACTTAGAGCACCTGTTCCGGCGATTTTCCCTCAGTCAGCGAAAGGAAGTCCGGGAAATTGGGAAAGAAATGTTTAACCAGGTGGAAAAGGTTGCTCCTTCTTTGATTCTTTTCCCGGAGCCCTCGAAATTTGAAACCGCATTGAAGGATTCTTTTAAAACGTATGTCCTGGAAAACAGTCCCATTGACAGCGATTTTCAATCTCCGGGAATAATAAAAGAGCCGGTGCTTCTTCAATATACTCAAAATGCCGATGATTTGGTATTGGCTTCGTTTTTAGCTATGTTCGGCAGTATGGATTACAATCGGGCTTATGGGGTATTAGAGGGGATGAAGCCTGGTGAAAAGGAGAATTTGTTTAAAGAGTTGTTTAAGCATATGGAATTTTTTGATGCGCCGCCCCGGGATTTTGAATGGGTGGATTTTACGTTTCAGGCGGTGGTGAGTGCTTCTAATTTTGCCCAGTTAAAGCGTCACCGCATGGCTACATTGATCCCGGGAGACTATGACATCGGATTTGAGAATACCATACCGGAAAGTATCCGGGAAAGTGGTCTTGAAGGGGAGTTTAAAGAGATTATTGCTGAGACCAACCGGGTTTATTTGCGGTTAAGAGAAAGGTATGGACCTGCGGCGGATTATATTTTGACTAATTCTCATTGTCGGCCGGTGGTGATGAAGATGAATTTGCGGGAGTTTTATCATTTTGTGCGTTTGCGGTCGGATGAGCATACGCAGTGGGACATCCGGGATTTATCCGATCAACTGCTTCGAATGGTCAAAGAGATCATGCCCTATGCTGCGATGTTATTATGCGGCAAGAGTGATTTTGTCGAAGAATTTGAGCGTATTTACAATAAAAAATGGGTTTATTGATATAAAGGAATTTGGTTGCAAAAAAGTTTCAAGGGTATTATAATTAAACAATGAATACAAAAAAAAATAATATGAAATACCGCCTGGATGTTGCTTTTATCAATAGAGATAGAGAATTGCAGTTTTTGAAGAATTTTGTTGACAGCAGGCCCTTTGAGATTCTTTTTCTTCACGGCCCCAAATCATCGGGAAAAACAACGCTGCTGTATCAATTTATTGAACAACTGCAAAAAGAACAAAAACTGGACGTCAAATTCTTAAACCTGAGAAAAAAACAAAAAAGAAATTATAAAGATTTTATCCGTATTTTTTTCGGTATTGATTACTCCCGGTCAAAAGGGGATGTAAAGGAAAAGAGGGAGTACAGTTTATTTAATTTTTTTAAACTTTCGGTAGAAGTTCTAAAAGGAATGGAAAGTGGTGAGTTAGACCCTTTTGAAATAATGGAAAGAGAATTTCTCAAAAGAAATCAAAAAGGTGTCAAACCGGTGGTGATTATCGATGAACTCCAGGCCATCGATCATATTTATATGAACAATGGAAAAGACCGGCAGGTGATTATTGAATTGTTTAATTTTTTTGTGGCCATGACCAAAGAAAGCCACCTGGCACATGTCATTATTGCTTCATCGGATGGGTATTTCTTAAATACGGTTTATACGGATTCGCGATTGAAACAGGCTTCGGAGTTTTACAAAGTGGATTATCTTCCCAAAGAAGATGTAATGGAGTGGTTGTTGAACCTGGAAAAATATTCAAAAATAAAAGATTATAAGCTGACGCGGGAACAAGTGGAAAAAATATGGGATGCTGTGGGCGGCAGCATGTGGGAAATCCAGTATTTTTTGACTCATCTTTTCGATAACCCTATCGACCAACTCTTGACTCTTTACAGCGAAAAAATGAAAGGCACCATTGCCCATTACACAATGTTTGACAGGAAAAAGATAAAACTGCTTCGTCTCATCAATGAAAAAGGAATTTTGAAATATATGGACCCGGAACTGGAAGCCCTGGGAATAGAAATCCCGGAGTTAGAGGAATTGTTAAGAGATATGGTCAGGAATAATATACTTTATTTTGATCCGATAAAGGCCACCTACTCTCCCCAGGCCAGGAGTTACCAATGGGGAATTCAATTGTATTTGGATAGTCTACCTTAGTAGTTGAAAATTCTGGAATAGCATTCCATAAAGATTTTCCCGGCCACCAGGAAAACAATCAAAGTATAATGAACTTTTGTCGAATCAAAGCCGCCTAAAAAAATCTACCTTTCCTTCCTACTTTCCACCCTTCTTACCTTCTAAAGCCTTTCTAAACTCAGGTAAATCTTTTGCCGGGTACAGGGCCAGGCGGTCTCGATAATAGAGCATCTGTAGTGCAGTGTCGGATGAGGCCACGAATTTGCTATCTTTTTCATGCAAAGCAATGGCGTTATCTCCAGGCAGAAGGGTAATGGTATAAATGAGTTGCCCGGTCTCCATATCCCAACATTTGATGGTGTTATCCTCACTTCCAGAAACAATAAACCGGTTATCCGAGCTGATGAAGACGGACCAAACAGTATCTTTATGTCCCTCCAATGTTTTAATCAGAAAGCCTTTTTCAATATCCCAAACATCGACTACAGCCTCAGAACTTCCTGAAACCATCAAACGGCTATCCGGACTAATGAAGACGGACCAAACGATCCCTTTATATCCTTCCAATGTACGAATCAAGCGGCCGCTTTCTATATCCCATACCTTTATGGTTTTATCATCACATCCTGAAACAATCCACCGGTTATTTGGGCTGATAAAGACAGAGTGTACATTACCTTCATGTCCTTCCAGTGTTTTAATCAGGCGGCCGCTTTTCAAATCCCATAGTTTTACTGTTCCTCCATCACTTCCTGATACCAGCCAACGGTTATCTGAACTGATGAAGATTGAATTAACTAAATCAGTGTGTTCTTTCAATGTTTTAATATGACATCCGCTTTCAAAATCCCACAATTTAATGGTTCTATCAGAACTACCTGAAACCATCAATCGGTTATCAGGACTGATGGCGAGTGATCTAACCGCCCATTCCTGTTCTACTAATGTTTTAATCAGGCGGCCACTTTCCAAATCCCACAATTTGATTGTCTCGTCAGAATTTCCTGAAACCATTCGTTTGTTATCTGGACTGATGAAAACGGAGTATATGCTCCCTTTATGTCCTTCCATTGTTTGAATATGAATATGTCGTTCGTTTTCCGGATCCAACAATTTCAACGCTCCATGAACATTTCCTGATACTATCCATTGGTTATCCGGGCTGATGGCGACTGCTATAACCGAATATTCTTTTTCTAATAATGTTTGAATCAAGCTCCTGCTTTTTAAATCCCACAATTTCAACTCTCCATCACCACTTCCTGAAACAATCCGTTGGTTATCAGTGCTGATGGCAACGGCATTAACTTTATATTTATGTCCTTCCAGGGTATTGACCAGGCGGCCGCTAGCAAGGTCCCATAATTTCACCGTTCCATCACCACTTCCTGAAACAATCCATCGGTTATCTTGACTGATGGCGACGGATCTAACTATATCTTTATGTCCTTCCAGGGTTTTAATCAGACGGCCACTTTTTATATCCCACAATTTAACAGTACGGTCATAACTACCTGAAACTATTCTCTTGTTATCTTGACTGATGAAAACAGAGTAGACTCTACTTTTATGACCTTCCAATATTCGAATGAGTTGGCCGCTTTTTATATCCCATATCTTGACTGTTTTATCATTACTTCCTGAAACAAGCCACTGGTTATCTGGACTGATAAAGACGGAATTAACTGCATATTTATGTCCTTTCAATGTTTGAATATGCTGGCCGCTTTCCAAATCCCAAAGTTTGATGGTTTTATCATCACTTCCTGAAACAATCCACCGGTTATCCGGGCTGATATAGACGGAATTAACTGCATATTTGTGTCCTTCTAATGTCCCAATCAGGCGGGCGCTTTTCAAATCCCACAATTTCACGGTACCGTAATCACTACTGGAAACCATAAACCGACTATCTCTGCTCACTACCACTGCACTCACACTGGAAATGTGGCCCTGGGCCAATACCGGTGAAAGCTTCAACGCTTCGGTACCGGGCGCTCCTGCACCGAAATAGACGTTTTTTTTATGATTCTTCATAATAAAATCACTGCCATAGAAACCAGCACCTGTAAAATCATTGCCTCTAACAGTACACGCATCAAATGCTGCAGTCATGAAATTGCTCATACTAAAATCCGAGTCTTTTATCGTACAATTTTCAAATTGACAATTTCTAAAATTACAGTGATGGGCCACGGCTTTTTCAAATCGAACGTTTCTAAAGATGGAACCGCTGAAATCTGAGCCCTTCACATTTGTTCTTTTAAACGTGACATCTTCGAATATCGTACCAGTGAAAATCGAATCCTCCATCGAAGATTCAGTAAAACATGTATTCTTGAAAACCATATGTGGCAGGGTCCACCTTCTTAACAATGCGCTCCTGAGGTTAAACTTCCCCGGAAGGTGGGATAGAACCATTTTCTGAAATGCTTCCACATCACTGATTGAAAACTCGATTTCTTATTTCAACGAGAACCGATGCTTCAAAAAAACCATCTTTAAGACGTTATAAAAAATAAAAAGCACATTCTCAGAGATATTTTTTCGATGCTTCCTCTTCAGCAACCTTGTAGCCATTCGTATTATCAGATCGTCGTCTTCTATCAGGTTTCTGAAAAAAAATACGATCTCTTTGGAAAGCAGTTTCAAATTGAGAATATCGAAATTCTCTTTTATAAACTCTTTTTTGATTTTTCGTGCGAGGAAGAATTCAAGAAAGGATTTGTGTGCAAAAGAGTAATTTCCGCCTTCATCCCGTATCAAGAAAAAAGCGGTACTCAACTCATAATCAGAATTAACCGGTTTATGCACCTTTTTGATCTTCTCTTTCAAACCAGAATTGCGTGGAAGCTTCATACAGGTTAGTCACGTTAAATTCCTTCGTTCTGGATTCGACTTTGGGAAGAGTTTTCACAATCACATCTAACAGCAATGGACGGCTGAACACATCACGCAAATTGTAAATATAGGTTGATCGGATTTTTTTGTACGCTGCTTCCCAATCATCAGGCATCGCCTTTTGAAGGTATTCTCGTACCTGGCTTTCGGAAAACTCCTTTAAATAAACGATTTCATATTCAGGCTCCCAGTAAATTTCCCACAGCAGTATGTTTTTTTTTTCGAAAAAAAAGTTGATCCCATGTTTTTTCAAATTCAAAATACGGTCAACCTCGTCATTGTCCATGAAATAGTTGGACCTTGAGGTGAGGATTACCTTTGCATCACCTGAAACTGCCTGGTTTAACTGCTTTAAATTACTCAACGCGATCTCAGCATTGCTCATGTTAGCAATTTCATCAAAGGCATCGAATATGAGAAGAATCTGGCCCTCGGTCAACAACTTCAAAAAAATCTCTTCATTGGCAGGTTTCACATTGGAATTTATCAATTGTTGATGTAAAAGGTTTTTAAGGCTAAAAGCTCCCTTGCAATCCCGCAGGTTCACCAGGAAAGGAATCCTGCTTTTTTCGTATTCCTCTTTATACGCCTTTGCCATTTTGTAAGCCAGAACTTTAGCAAAACTTGTTTTACCCGTTCCGTAATCTCCCAGCAGGGAAAATTGTTTCCTTCCCGCCTCTTTGAGCCACTTCTCAACGAAACTGAAACTATTGATCTCTTCGAGTGTACGTTCCGGGATAAAGTCCTGTTGGATATACAGCCGTTGCAATTCCGAACCTTCAAAATTTTGAATCAAAACGGTAAGGTAGGTATCGAAATCCATCAATTCTGCCAATAGTTGGTTGTAAGTATAAAAAGTGATACCAACAGATTCGGCATAGTTTATCGCTTCTTCGGTGAATCCTTTGATAGAGACGATAATGGCCTCGCAGTACTTGCCCATTCCATTACTTTTAAATTCCTCGTTAACTGATTCCCTTAGGGTAAAGATATCGCGAACCACGTCCACCCCAACCTTTTGCCCCCAGTCTTTGCATTCGCAGATATAGTAAGCGTATTTCTTACCGATCTTTCGCTTCTCTTTAATAAAAACATCGATCTCATTTCCGGCGATTTCTCTGTTATATTCAACCTCGAAGCCCATCAATATAAAAATATCACCTACCTTTCGTTCAAAGGATTTTCCTTTTTCATATCGACTTACTTCTTGATCTTCATCCTCATAGGGAATTCCTTTTCCCTTCCCTACTTTATTCTTTTTTTTACCAGCAGCCATTGGCATGTCCCTCCATTCTTTAAGTAAGTCCAAACTATAGCGGAAATGAAAGAGAATGTCAATATTTGTTTAGGTGTTTGAGGAAATTTCAGTAGGTCAACGGGATAGTGGTTAGATGAGTATGTAAATCACTCTTCTTCTATCTCTTTTACATATTGGATAAGATTGTCATTAATCCAAATTCCTTTCTCTTTCAATTCATAAACAAAAGGCAAAGCCGTTTGTATCAGTTGCCTTTCTTTTGCTTTCAGTAAAACTCCGACGGTGCCTGTAATCTTTAATCCTTTCAACCTGGCAAACTCTCTTCCTCTCAATTCATCGATAATTAACAGATCGGCCTTTATATTTTTGGCCAATACAATAGATTCCGCTTCTCCTTTATCAAGGTCCAAAAGAAATTCAAATGTCTTTTCATCTTCGACTTTTTTAACTTTTATCCAATCAAATTTTGATATATCCCTGTAGAATTTTTTATTCTTTCCCCTTTCGTATTCCTCAACTACTCCTTCCGGGATAATAATCTCATGATATATCAATTTCAGCAGTTCAATTTTTGAAATTTTGGAAAGAGCAATAAGAGGAGTAGTGTTGGATACAACTTTACGCATTTTTTAAATCTTCAAGGAGTTCTTCTTTATCTTCATAAGGAAAAATCGAAACTTTGTACTTACCAAGAAGCTCGATAAAATCGACACGGCTGATATCAAGTACTTTAGCAGCCATTCCTGAAGATATCTTTCCCAGTTCATACAATTTGATCACGGAGATTTTTTTTATTTCATCCGCAAACTCATCTTTTTTGTATTTTAACGAAACCCGTAATTCATCCGGGTATTCTATAGACACAGTACTTGTATTTGCCATTTTATCACCTTATGAATAATATAAACGCTTATCGATTTCCTGTCAATAGATTTCTTTAATTTCTTTTGATTTAGGTTCTTTAAATTGGCCTGTTTTTATTTGAAGACACTGAAGATTTTTCCGAAATCCAATTCAAACTGGCAGGGTCCAATATCAAACATCATCTTTCCTTCGTTAAATTCCCCTTCCTGCCGGTATTTGTCCTCTTGCATCACAAACACCACGGCACTGAGCGTCTTAGGGTCTATGATGCAGTAATACTTTACGCCAGCATTTTGGTAGAGTTGATATTTTAGGACTTTATCTTTTTGCACGGTCTTAGGAGAAAGGATTTCAAAGACCATAACCGGGGGTACAGTTAATTTTTCTTTCCTTATATTTTTAGGGTCTCCGCATACCACTAACACATCAGGCTGTACCACAGTATCTTCTGTAATTTGCCAATCTACTGGCGGAAGAACTTTGCAGTGACTGCAGTTTTTCAGCAAGGTTTTCAATTGAAATGCGATTTCCAGGCTTAACTCCTGGTGTTTTACCGAAGGTGCAGGCGTCATGGCATAAGGAATGCCGTTAATAATTTCCCACTGGCCTTCCCAATGCATATAATCATCATAGGTATAATGCGGAAGATCTTCGATTTTCAATGCCACTGTGCTCATGGTTGTTCTCCATTTGCCTCCGGCGGCCAGGAACCTTTTTGAAAAAAGGTTCCTGGACTTCCAAAAACT
>CP070627.1:6801951-6808876 GCA_020355945.1 Candidatus Aminicenantota bacterium
TGCTTGCGCTCCTCCCGCTTTTTCAGCGGCACCTGGTGAATATCGGCAAAAAAATTTAAGTTCTCTTCCACACTGAGGTCCGGGTACAAAGAAAATCGCTCCGGCATGTAACCGGTGATACCTGTCATTTTGCTGTAATCGCTGCCAATATTTTCCCCCTTTAAAAAAATGTCGCCGCAGTCTCTCCTCACCAACCCCACCAACATCTTAAATAAAGTCGATTTGCCAGCCCCATCAGCACCGGTAAGAATAGTAATTTGTGAAGCCGGTATTTCAAATGAAACACCCTGAACCGCCGCAATATCACCAAAAGACCTGGATACATTGATTAATTCTATCATTTTCATTTCCCAAACCGTGCAAGGTTTTGATGAATCAAACCCCTACACCTAACCCTCATTTTTCTTTCTCTCAAGCACTACCGTGACCGGCATGCCGATCTTTAACATACCGGAAGGGTCTTGAACTTTGATTTTAACCTGGTAAAGCAATGATTGCCGTTCTTTTTCCGATATGATGTATTTGGGTGAAAATTCCGCTTTTTTCCCGAAATAAGAGACTATCCCGGTTAGCTCTTTATCAATTCCATCTAAATGAATGACCGCCTCCTGGTTCAATGTTAAACCAGCCATTTCTTTCTCTTCAATAAAAATTTCTACGTAAAGACCGGAGGTATCCAGGATATCGGCAATGGCAGTTCCGGGAAAAACAGTCTCCCCTGCGGATATAAATTTCTCAATCACTACCCCATCCACCGGCGACTTGATCACATGATCCCCCAGGAGTAATTGGAAATATTCCCGTTTATTTTCGATTTTTTCTTTTTGAACCTTCAATACCTCTAATGTCTTTGATAAATCAAAGCGGGAGGTCTCTGCCTCCAGTAATTTTAATTCCATGGTTTCCAACTGTTCACCAGGAATGGATTTTTTCTTTTTTAATCTCCTGAAACGCTTCACCTGTTTCTGCAAGTATTGGATGTTGGAATCCAGGAATTTTAACTTTTTAGAGATTTTTTCCCGGTTAATATCAATCTCCCTGCTGCTGATATCCAGTTCCAGCAGTTGGTTTTCAATTTTATCCGCATTCACCCGCACCAGGACCTGGTCTTTGGTTATTCTGGCACCCTCTTTAATCATCAACTGCTGCAAGGTCCCGGGAACCGCTGCTTTTAGTGTTATAATTTCACCATCAACGATTCCCGGTGCCTTGATTTCGTTAGCACCGGTTTTGGAACAATTCGAGATATTCATTAAAAAGAATAACAACAACGCGATTAAAAAAAAATTATTTCTTATTTTACTCATTTTCATCTCCATTTTCGTTACATCCTTCGCATCCCTTCATGCTTCACCGTTCCTTCACGGCTAATCTCCGTATCGTCCGATTAAGGTATTTATATTTAATTTAATTAACCGGACCTGAAGTATTAATTCATTTCGCAAGGACTCATACCGCTCCCTGCTCAGCAGTGCAGAAAGAAAATCAATGTTAGCTGCCTGCTGTTCTCTATATAATTCTTGTTTCAGCCCTGCATCTTCGGAAGCAAATTTCACCAGGCGATTAACTGTTTTCAACTGCCTTTCAACGGACCTCTTTTTTGCATACAATTGGGCCAACCTCTTTTTTACCTCGGCAGCCAACTCCTGCTTCCGGTTATTTAACTGCCGGATTGCCTGATCCACTACCTGTTTTTCACTTTTTAATTGATTCCAATCAAAAATTCTAAAATTGATGCTGACTCCACCCTGGAAATACAACGACCATTCATTCCTGAAGAAATCAATCCCGGGTTTACCATAATGAAGCTCCGCGAACCCCTTCACCCGGGGTAAATAATTGCCGGAAACAATCTTTTTTTCCAGGAAAAGCATGCGGATTTCCTGGTCGATGGTCTTTAACGCAGGATGGCGGGTTTTAAATAAGGATAATGATTCCCGGAACGTTTCCATAGGTTCATCGTCGGTTTTTTCAATATCTTCTACAGCGAAACCACAGAGCCTGGCAAAATTGATCTTTTCTTCCTCCAATAATTGGTTCAGCTCTTCAAACTCCATCTCAGCTTCGGATATTTTGATCTTCGTCTCCAGGAGGTCTGATTTTTTAACCAGGTCTTCGTTATATAAATTGGTGATTTTTTTTAAGTGAAGCTTTAGGCTTCCGATCAATAGTGACAGGGACTTTTTTTTGCTCTCCAGCAGCCGGTAGGTAAAATAAGAAGCTTTAATCATTCCAGCCACTTCAATTTTTCGCAAATGGGTTTTATATTTTTCCCGGACCTGCTTTTGCGTTTCCAGCTTAACCCGATTGGAAAGGATGCCGCCGGTAAAAATTGGCTGCACCAGTGATAATTTCAGATCGTAGTTGTGCTTTGCACCCGCTGATATGGTGGAACCCGGTATCGTCACACCAGGAACAAGAGGCCTTTCCGGGAAAACAATCTCCATCTGCTGAGATTGAAAAAAATACGACCCCTGCAAATCCACATGAAATCGTTTTTTCATCCTGGCTTTTTGGCGGTACAAACCGGTGATCTCAGAATCCAATAACCGGTTTTTGTACCGGGCGTCCGATTGAATCCCCTTCTCGACAGCTTTTTCTAAGGAAATTTTCCTTTTCGCGGTCCCGGTGGTGCCGGTGATATCTCCCACGTTATCGGCTGATATGCCGCCCAGGCCCGTCAAAAGAATCATTGAAACCGACAGGATGACTCTCAAAACCCTCTTGATGCTTACTTTCATTGTTATTATCATGTTAACATCCCTCGCTTTAATACATGAACAACACTTTTAATTCGTTTTTCAAAGAAGTCCTCTTTTTCTTGTTTCATATTAACCAACCGTTTAGTTTAACCATATGCTTAATATAATTTTTTTATTTTGTCAACTCCCTAAGCCGGATAAAATCAAAATCAAACAAAATTTTGCCTGGAAATTTCAAATTACAAATCCCGGTTGGATGTTGTAATGGTTTCAAAGTTAGATTCCATGCAATTTTGTATTTGGTGAATTTAAAAAATATTGGGCTTTTTTGCAAAATAGGCTTGACAATTGCTGATATATTTGATAAAAATAAGAGCTAGGAGGTATTAATGGGTGTTGACGTAGGAAGTAGTATAACCACGAAGTCAGAACCAAATGTCGTACCACTGTGTGACATTTTGCTTGTGTTGTTGATCATTTTCATGGTGATTACACCGGTTGCCCAAAAGGGAATTGATATCCAATTGCCAGAACAATCGGGCGCAGGAGGTCCTGAGAAGTCCGGGATCGTATTGACACTGGAAAGGGACCTGTCATTAAAGATTAACCAGGAGCCGATTACCAGGGATATGCTGGAGAGCCGCCTAAAAGACCTTTACATTCGACGAACAGACAAAACCATCTTCATCAGGGCAGATAAAGATGTTATCTACAAAGATGTCTTAAAGATTATTGACATTGCTAAAGGTTCTGGAGTTGAAGTACTTGGCGTGGTGACTCAAACCTATGAGACGAATCCCCAATAGCACTTAAATTACTGTTCCCATAATTTCTTTAGAAAGTGGAGAAGGGTGATTTTTGCTGTTAAAGAGGGAGTTCTGTTGTATAAAGATACAAAAAATGGGTAAGAGGGCAGCGCATAATGGTGCAGAGGCAATGAAGGTCGTCCCGGTCGCCGCAGGCAGCGTTTAACTAAAAAGAATGATGTATGATGTATGATGGAGGTAGTTGCCAATGGAGCTAAGCGAAGAGAAACAGCTTAAGCATCTTACCGGGGAATTCACCAAAGGGGTTGAGTTATTTAAAGCACGTGAATATCAACAAGCCCTGGAGGTATTTGGTCGCATCGCCGAGGAATATAAAGATTCACAATATTACAGCGTATTAGAAATACAGGGCCGTTCGGAGTTGTACCGGAAGCTGTGTGAAGCACGGCTCAACCCGGTGGAAATCCAACTCCAGGACGATAAAGATTATCTATGTGACGGTATATTTCACTTGAATGCCGGAAACCTGGATAAAGCACTGGAACGCTTTAATTACCTCCTGGAAGAGAAAAAATACAGTGACCCCTACCTGGAATATCTTCTATCCCTTGTCTATATGGGAAAAGAGGATTATAATACCTGTTTAAAATATCTGCAAAAGGCGATTGCTGCGGATGAATTCTATAAAGTCATTGCCTACAATGAACCGGATTTTGAACCCCTGTTTGAAAATGATCGATTTATCGCTGTTGTCGAAATGGAAACCGATAGTGAAGGATGAAGATAAAAAAACAGGATAAAAGAATATTTGCTCTCCAATACGAATTCCAATACAAATCCGTATACGAATGGTGATTAAATTATTTGAGCCGGAAGTAATCTATCGTCCAACTATTTTATTCAGGGGGCGGGATAGTTACTTCTGGAAAAGAAAGATTTTCAAGGATTTGGAGCCCTATGATGATGGCCCACACCATCACAGCCGCCCACCAGGGACACCAGGGAAAGGATTTCACTTTTTAATCATTTTTGATCCTTCCCTGTTTTTGGTCGTGGATACCGAAGGCATTGGTGAAATCATTGGCAGTCTGTCCCGGTTGGACCCAGCCCGGGAGTTTATTTTTTCTATTGAAGGAACCCCTTTTTTTGTTGTCTCTTACGGAGCCTTTCAAAAGTTAAAGCTCAATCTAAAAGAGGATCAAGAACTCATTGCTAAATTGAGAAACCACGGAAATCTCCGGATGATTCAGCTGCCGGAACGTGTGGTTTTTGATGTCCTGGATGTGAGGAAAGATTTAAAAGCCATTGAAAATGCTGTAATAAGCTGTCAATTGGCAGCCCTTACCGCCAATGGTGTTATCATTGAAGATTTGGGTCATTTCTTTATTGAAGGTATGATTCCCATTGGGGCGGAGACCCGGATTTCTACCGGGGTGGTAATTAAAGGAGACAGCAAGATAGGCACAGGCGTTCATCTTTATCCCCACTCTTACATTGAAAATTCAATTATCGGTGATGGCTGCACGCTGCTGCCGGGATGTATTGTTAGGGATTCGTTCCTTGAAGAAAACGTTCAAATCGGTCCGTACACGCATTTGAGAAATGGCGCGGTGGTTAAAAAAGGCGCCAAAATGGGTAACTTTGTGGAGATGAAAAAAAGTGTATTGGGAGAAGGTTCCAAATCCATGCACTTGACTTATATTGGAGATGCAGAGGTGGGAGAGAATGTAAATATTGGCGCCGGTACCATTACCTGTAATTATGATGGGGTTCGGAAACATCGCACCATTATCGAAGACGGTGTGTTTATTGGTTCCGGGAGCCAATTGGTGGCGCCGGTGGTGGTGCGGAAAAACAGTTATGTAGGCGCGGGATCCACAATAACCGAAGAAGTCCCCGAAGACACCCTCGCCCTGGCAAGGCAGAGGCAAACCAATATCCCCGATTGGGCTGCCAGGAAAAAAACAAAAAAAAATCCAAAACCTGACCCAAAAACATGAAAATGTGCCAGTTGGAGACCAAAAAACAAAAAAATTTCGGATTAACATGAACTTTCATATTGACATTTTGAACAATTTGGTATATCATATAAATGCGTTGCTAAGGAGAAAAAATGACCCGGAAACTGATTAAGCCAGATCTAAATGAAATAAAAAAGTTCCAAAGGAAGGAACAAAAGAAAAAACCGCCCCCACCCTATAAGACACATGCGGAAAATTATTATTATGTAAAGCAAATGAATAACCGAACTCCAATGATCATTGAATTGATCAATGGAGATGTGCTTAAGGGACGGATTGAGTGGTACGATGAAAGGTGTCTCAAAGTCAGGGATGATGCTGACGCAAATTATATCGTGTTCAAACACGTTATAAAATATATGTACAAGAATCCTGAGGCTGTGGAAGAAGACCAGGAAAAGAACTCGGACTGAGAAAATAGGTAAGACAACTAAAATTATTGCTATTACATCAGGAGATCCCCAAGGGATAGGCCCGGAAATCATAGAAAAAAGTTTAACCGATTATACTCCCCGGTGTGGGGTGGTTATTTTCGGGCAACTCGATAATTACAAAGACAAGTCCGTACAAGTGATTTCAGACATTAACCAGGTCCAGGACCAGGGGGTTTACTTCTATAACATCCGTACCCGGTTCCCGGCAAATGCTGAGAAAAGTGAACCGTCCTATGAATTTGTAAAAACAGCCGTTGATTTTGCGTTGAAAAAAAAGGTTCATGCGTTGGTCACCGCACCCATCTCCAAGGAAAAATGGCTGCGGGCCGGGGTTCCTTTTAAAGGCCACACGGAACTACTTGCCAAAACAGCCGGTGTCAAAAATTATTCCATGTTTTTTTGGTCGGAAAATTTGAAAGTCGCGTTATATACGATACATATCCCCCTGAAGGATATATTTCAATATATCCGTGGTGATGAAATCCTTCGCTATATTCGGTTTATTGACAGGGAGTTATTCCGGTTATTCAGGAAAAAGTTTACCTTTTTGGTCAGCGGGTTGAATCCTCATGCCGGGGAAGACGGTTTCCTGGGAACCGAAGAGAAAGATGTCATTATCCCGGTTGTACATACGTTGAAATCCGAAATAATCATTGATGGGCCTTATCCGCCGGATACGGTTTTTTTGAAGGCCCGGGACATAAGAGACAGTGTGGTGATTTCCTGGTATCACGATCAGGGGTTGATTGCTTTCAAGCTTTTGAATCTTCATTCCGGGGTAAACATGACCCTTGGGCTGCCTTATATAAGGACCGCACCGGATCATGGCACGGCGTATGATATTGTCGGAAAGGAGATTGCCAATCCCTCTTCTATGAAACAAGCCATCCGTCTGGCCGAGTACCTGCTGAAGCTAAAATAACTTTAAAATAGAAATAAGAAATAAGGGACAGTCACTCATGATGCTGTGGCCACGCCCGGAGAAGCATGAAAATTATACC
>CP070627.1:6808976-6811143 GCA_020355945.1 Candidatus Aminicenantota bacterium
ACTTCATGTCCAACAGGGAAGCCATGGTTTCGTAATCGATCATATCGACTTTCTGGATTTCACTGGAGGTTCGGAATCCATCAAAGAAATTCAAAAAAGGCACCCAGGATTCCAGGGTAGCCAGGTGAGAAACCACGGCCAGGTCCATGACTTCCTGGACCGAACCTGCAGCCATTAAACCCCAGCCGGTATTCCTGACTCCCAGCACATCCGAATGGTCACCGAAAATAGATAATGATTGACAGGCTAAGGACCGGGCAGAGACATGAAACACAGTAGGCAGCATTTCACCTGCGATTTTATGCATGTTGGGAATCATCAACAATAAGCCTTGCGAAGCCGTAAAGGTGGTGGTTAAGGAACCGGCGGACAGGGCGCCGTGAACCGCACCTGCCGCCCCACCTTCTGACTGCATCTCAATCACTTCCAACTCCTGGCCAAAAATATTCTTTCGACCATAAGCCGCCCAACTGTCAGCCAATTCCCCCATGGGGGACGAAGGGGTGATGGGATATATTGCCGCAATTTCACTAAAGGCGTAAGCCACATGACTTGCCGCTGTGTTTCCATCAATCATTGATTTTTTACCCATGATTAACTCCTTATATTTTAACTTTTATGATATTTCTTTTCACTGCGCTCCTGGCTTTTGCTCGTTATTTTCTTAATTTCTTTACAACAAAAGGTAACACATAAATCAAATCGTGTCAAGAAAATGGTATCTAGAATCTTAAAAATATGGGGAGCAAAATAAAAAAGAGTACCATCAATTTTTCTTTGAAAATATCCCGCCTTTTTTTCCAATTGACCAGGCCAATGAACCCCAGCAAAGTGAATAATACCACCACCACCACAGCAGCCACACCTTCAATCGACGAAGTATCCTTGATTTTAAGAAGTTGGGTAAGCCAGTTAAAAGGTACGGTAAAAAGAAGATTCTTAAAATCAAAAAGCAAAAAAAGAACCGGGTAATAAAAGAAAGAGGTAAAAACAGCCGGCGTGTAAAAACTGGCCAGGATGAAAATCAATACAAGAGGCAGATAAAAATAGACAAGATAAGGAATCTTCAGGTATGTGGATTTTTCCATTGATTTCATGATAAAAGAGATGTTTTTGTCGGCAGTGGGTTTCTTTTTCCTGGCAATTGACAACAGGATGGAGGTTCCCAGGTAGCCCCGTTGAATGTGATGGTCCCATTGTTTTTCCATCACATCCGATAAATACATTCTAAAGGTGAATAACCCCGGGTCCAGGGGAACCACTACCCGACCCAGGTCAACCGCTGAAAATTTTGCTTTGGTGTGAACCAAAAACACCGCCGGTTGAAGAAAGTTAAAATATGAGACAACCGTAACATTAGTGACCGGATACTGTCTTTGGGAAAGGTCCAGGCATCTCTTTTTTGCTTTTTCATAATTGGAAAGGTGGAGAAAGGAATATTTAACTTGCTTATCCGGGGCTTTGTCGGTTAATTCCAGGTGGGTCACAAACCACCAGGCAGTCAGGTTAATGAATCGAAAGACCACCAGCAGTATGACCAGGGCCCCGATGAGATAAAATAAATTCACCCGCAGCCCTACTTTTTTAAATTTTTTTTCATCGTAAACGGACGGTAGTTCTGATTGTTTAGGTTTCATTTTAACCTTCCTTCTCATTATCGCTTAAGAAGTCTTTTACCACTTCATCGTGCAGACTTCGCGGTTTCCTGACTGGCTTTTTTTTCTGTTCTTTTTTTACAGCCATAGTATTATTATAATTTGATAAAACAAAAAAGTAAATATCCACCTGTGAAAATCCGTCATAATCCGTGTAAATCGCTAGTATGTGGCAAAAAAAATCAAAATGAGTTGAATTCCCGGTAAAATCCGGGGAGACCTTCCCCTAATCCGGGGAGCCTTCCCCCAAAATCGGGGGGCCTTTCCCCTAATCCGGGGAGCCTTCCCCCGAATCCGGGGGGCCTTCCCCCTATTCCGGGGAACCTTCCCCCAAATCCGGGAGGCCTTCCCCCTGTTTTATTGGCCTTTTGGATTTATTTTAAATACAGGAAATGAAATCAATACGATAAAAAATTAAAAATAAGGAGATTTAATATGTCTAAAGAATCTTATGCTGAAAGACTCAAAGATGCCAGGCGAAATTTTAAAATTTTTATACCCTGATTCATGTC
>CP070627.1:6811243-6827364 GCA_020355945.1 Candidatus Aminicenantota bacterium
AAAAAAATAGAAATAAGGGTTGTGGGAATGTGGGAAAAGCTCTGCTTTTTCCACATTTCCATGACCCAACACAAGCATTCATTGCAGTCACCATTTAAACCCCATTCTTTCATACTTTATTTGACATTACCATTTTGGCCATTGCCATTTCAACAATTTTTTGTTTTACTATTCATTTAGGGCAAAAAAGGGGGCGGTGGGTGCAAACGTGCAAACTCCGGGTCCCTTGCTCATTGAAAGAGGAAAAAACAAAAAAAACAAAAAGGAAAACAAAAAACAAAAAAGATGCCAGGCAAAAATTCTCCACCTTTGGGGGAAAGGGGAGGAAAGGGGACAGGCAGAAACTTCACCTTTCAGGAATTCTAAAACTGGGCTTTGTTTTTGTTTCCGGCAAAGATATCATTACCGTCATAACCGCGATTCATGGCATGGTGAAAAGCACCTATGCTTCACGATATTTAATGCGTACTCGTTTCAAGGTTTTATTATATCACAACATCCACAAGTTTGCACGTTTGCACGCACCGCCCCCTTTTTCTTTTTTTTTTTTACAGTGTTTTCGGAATATAAACAAGTTGGCATATTTCTTTCGTGAATAAAAGATGTTATAATTTACTTTCTAAAGGAGGTATATGGAGAAAAAGTTATAGACATAAAAAGCTTAAACGGTAAAAAATAAGGAAATAGGAGGATGAAATGATTTTTTTATTGGGAGTCCCCATTCTTGGGGCTTTATTCATTCGTTTTTTTGTTGGCAGTGGTAAAAAGAAGATTCATATATTTTTGCCAGCCAAAGGTGTATGTATGTTGGCTGTGATACTCTTTTTGTCTGTATTTATTATTGGCGCTGGTCAATATCGTGATGATTGTAGAACAACCCATCCGAATCCTCAAATCAAGTTTGATCGCCAGGACTCAGCAGGGCGGGTTTACATCCCGGTAGTCAATTGGTCTGTTTATCCCAACCAGATGTTCCGCCAGGCCCCTGATTTACCGCCATGTGGAGCAAACCCTAAATCGGCCCGCACCTGGGTGGATATCTACGATGTCGACACCAACAAACGAGTTTATGGTTTCTGTGCGCTTGGTACCAATGCTGACCTGAAGGGAATCTGGTTTAAGTCCACTGCTAAGAGTGGTCGGGTCTACATCATCCTTAATGACCGGGCCTGCCAGAAGAGGTATAAGTCAAACATACTGAGATGGGGAAAGCAGGTACCCCGGGACGATTGTAAAAAAAGATATCCGAATCCTAGAATCAGATATGATCGTATGGATTCTGCGGGGCGGGTTTACATTCCGGTGGTTAATTGGTCTGTTTATGACAACCAGATGTTCCGCCAGGCCCCTGATCTCCCTCCCTGCGGAGCAAATCCTAACTCAGCCCGCACCTGGGTGGATATCTACGATGCCGCTACCAACTCACGGCTTTATGGTTTCTGCGCGCTTGGTACCAATGCTGACCTGAAGGGAATCTGGTTTAAGCCCAGGGCTAAGAGTGGCCGGGTCTACATCATCCTTAATGACCGGGCCTGCCGGAAAAAGTATAGATCAAATACCGTGGCATGGCCCTTAAAGTAAAGGTTCGGAGATGAAGGAGGAATAACTTAACTGTCCCCAATCCTCGTTCAGGGGAAAAATGATGAATTGAATTCTCGGATTGGGCAGAAGCGTAGGTATTCGCATTTCAATATCCCGCTCCTGCCCAATTCTTACGCGGCCCATTTTAATCCTTCTGACGCATATTTATATATTAGATTAAAAACATTATGACACTTTGCTTTGAACAGGTCTTTCTGATAAGATTCGGGAAGTTTTTTGTCTAAAACTTCTTCTACCGCGGTTTTTACTTTAGCCTGGCTCTGGGTGTCTTTGTACCAATCTTGAATGAACACCCGGGGACGTCCTGATAATAACCGGTGCAGCAGTGCTTTGGCCGCAAGTTTTATCTTCTTTTCTTCTGCTTTGGTCATCTTTTCACTCTTCAAAATATCAAACAGTTCAAGTTCATCTTCGCTAAGCCCTTCCCGGATATGTCTTTCCTCTTCTTTTCTTAAGTCTTCCGCAAACTTTAGCAGGTCATAGTAATAGTTTTCATTGGTGGAGCCGCCGGCGTTATAATTGTCGATTATCTCTTGAAATCGCTGCGCAAAGTTGGTCCTGGTGGCATTGCGCCGGATCATTTTTTCCAGTTTATCCGCTATAAACTTACGTAAATCGGCAATTTCAATGTTCTTGTATTTCTTTTCTTTGAACTTTTCCTTGAGATTCTCAAAATTTAGTTTACTTAAATCCCAGGTTTTTTCTTCTTTAATGTCCTGGTACTCATGGTAAGGCCCTTTAATGTAGTTGGCTTTGCCGCTGGTGATCACACTTTGGTCCAGGAGGTTTGATATTTTTTGCCTGGCGGTTTCGATGTCCTGCCTGTGAATATGGCTGTCCAATATTCCGCGCAGGTACTGGAAAACAAAAACAAGTGGCCTGGAGCGGTCTTTCAATATCTCAGGCTTGCAGGCTTCATATAAAGATGTAATCGTGTTTTCATAAACAATGAATTCATTTCTCCATATGTCTTTTTCTAATAAAATATTCGCATATTGGTTAAAGAGTTCTATCTTTTTGAAGGTTTCACCGGTACGGAGTATTTTTTCCAGGTGGATTCCCAGGTTTTTACAAAAGTCATGGCCCTGGTCCAGGGCATTATCAAGGAGCGCAAAAAGAGCGGATTTTTCCTGGACCGGCATATCTTTTTTTCCGTCGTCACTGCCCAGGGCATATTGGGCCAGGGCCTGTTCCATATTCCTGAAAACATTGTAATAATCAACGATTTCACCGTTTTTCTTGGTGATGTCATTTATTTTATGTGAGGTAACCCGGTTGGCACGGGCAATGGCCTGCATTAAGCCGTGGTCTTTCATGGGTTTATCCAGGTAAAGGCTGGATACCGTGGGCGCATCGAACCCGCAGAGCCACATAGCACAAATGAAAACCAGGCCCAGGGGGTCACAGGGGTCTTTGAATCGATATTCAATATCATGACCGTTTTCATCAACTGCATTTATTTTTTGCCGGTGCAGCCGGATATTTAAACCCTGGGCATCGAATTTCTCTTCTTCGCCGGCTTCTTCGCTGATCACCACCGCCATTTCCGTGGAACGCATATAGTCCAGTATTTGTTGATATTCCTGCTTCCTGTCATCGTTAAACGCATCCCTGATTTGCCCCACCAGGTTTCGCTTTTCTTTCTCCCAGTATTTCTGCACTTTGTCGTACATTTTTACCGAGGTGAATTTATCCACGGAAATCACCATGCCTTTGCCCAAATAGCCGCGGCGTGTAAAATGATAGACAATATCCCGGGCGATTGTTTCCAGGCGGTCGTCTCGTTTGATTACCTCGATTTCATTGGCATACTCTTTTTCCAGTTTGGCTTGCTGGGTTTCATCCAGGTTTTCATCTTCCAGGATCTGGTAGAACTCATCGTTTAGATTTTCATTTTGGATCAGCACTTCCGGTACCCGTCTTTTGTAATAGAGTGGTACAGTGGCGCCGTCATCCACGGATTGGGTGAAATTGTATTCACTGACATAATCGCCGAACCAGGCATTGGTTTTCCTTTCTTTACCTAATAAGGGAGTACCGGTAAAAGCAATGTACTGGGCGTTGGGCAGGCCTTTGCGCATATTCTCCGCAAAGGTTCTATACTGGGTTCGATGCGCTTCGTCTACCATTACAATCACATCCTTCCTGTCTGTCAGCAGGGGGTAATCCTTGCCTTTATCCCAGCGGAACTTCTGGATAAGGGTGAACACCAGGCGCTTATTATAAGAAAGAAACTTACGCATCTCAGCACTGTTTTTAGGCCGGGATGCTTCATTTTTCTTGACCGTTTCGGTAAAGAGAAAGTTCCGGTATATCTGGCCGTCCAGGTCGTCGCGGTCGGTGATGACCACAAAAGTAAAGTCACCGTTAAACTTGCGGAATATTTTCCGGCTGAAAAAGATCATGGAAAAACTTTTGCCCGAACCCTGGGTATGCCAGAATACCCCCAGTTTTCCCTCTTTTTTATCACGCTCTTTAAAAGAGGCAACAGCTTTATTCACCCCGATAAACTGGTGGTTTTGGGCAATAAGTTTCGTCGTATCTTTATGATAAAGGATAAAATTCTCCAGGTAATCCAGGAGTTTGTTTTTGGTGCACAGTCCTAAAATGGCCCGTTCAATGCTGGTGCCTTGTTCCTCGATTTTTTTGCGGTCTATTTTTTCTTTTTCATCTTCCGGCCGCAGCCAGCAAAAAAAATTTTCCCATCCGGCTGTGAAGCTGCCTACTTTGGTTTCGATGGCATTGGACAGGATACAAACAGCGTTATAAAGGAAAAGTTGGGGGATATCTTTTTTGTACCTGTTGAGGTTATGATCATAGGCATTTTTCAGTTTTATATTGGAGTTCTTTAGTTCGATAAAAACAATAGGCAGCCCGTTGATATAGAGGATGATATCGGGGCGGCGAAAATAGCGTTCTCCTTTTATCCACAGTTGTGATATTGCCAGGAAATCATTTTTGTCAGTATGATTAAAATCGATCATTTTTACCCTGACTTTTTTTGTTTTCCCTTTTTTCCCTTGGTATTCCACGGGGATGCCGTCGCGGATAAGCTGGTATACTTCTTTATTGGCTGTTATTGGCGACATGGCATAACGCGGGTTAGTTAGTATTGTCAGGGCTTCGTCGATAACAGGAGGGGGAATATCCGGGTTCAGTGTCCCGGCTTTTTCCCGGAGTATATCGAAAAAGACCACATCGCTGTTGTTTTTTCGACCGGTTCCGTCATTGGCATTGTTGGGATCGGTGTTATAAAAATTGATATGCCGGAAACCCAGTTTTTCTGTCAGCATGCTGATTATCGCTTTTTCTATATCATTTTCGCTGATGATATTAGGCATTTGTTTCCTCCATGCCGGGTGGAAATTTAATATCAAGTTTTTCCACGGAAAGTTTCCCGCTGATCAGCCGGGGAAGGAGAAGGTCACGGGATTTTTTCAATAAAAATATTTTTTCCAATGTTTTTTCTATAGATTTAAATATAGGATCTACCAATGTTTGAAAATTCTTTATTGTGTTTTTGGGAGGCGTCAAAATCTTAATTTTTTTAAATGTTGACTTTATAAGCTCAGAAAATGTAGCTCCACTTGAAAGTACTTCAAAATAAGATTTGTTAAGTTTTAGCCAGTGATAAAGAAAAACCAATGGATACTTCTCATTTGGAATGCATGTTATAAAACCTTGGTTAGTGCATGCGTATGTAGTATTAATTCCAAGAGTCCCGATTGTTGCTCGACTTGTCATCATGATAGAATATGGTGGAAATATTTTAGCTGAACTATTTCTCAATCCATCTTCATTACATTTCACACTGGATGAAAAAAGATAAATTCCCTTCGCTGACGTAATGTCTGAAGGAGTATACCAATTTATATCACCATTATTCCAGTATTTTTCAACATCTTTAGCTGGTGTTCCACCACCGGTAAAATCGAATGCATTTAATATATCTACTAGTTCCCACCCTTCAGGCAGGCCTTTATGAAACTTAACTTTCTCATGTCCCGGGAACCGCATCCTCACAAACCACTCCCGGTAGATTTCTTCCGCCATTTTTTCCAATATGGCAATGCGGCGGTTGTTGTTTTCAATAAGCTCATCGTAGGCAGAGAGTACCGCGGCGATTTTTTCCTGGATCGGAAGAGGGGGACAAATAATGGGAATTTGTCTTAAGTCACCTAAAGAAACAAATTGTTGGCTTGTACCTGTTAGATAGGTATCTAATATTTTTTTGCCGGTTGAACTAGTTAAAAAGTAATACAGCCATCTTCCCTTTGTTTTATTGCCGCATTTGAATAAACCAATATTTTTAATTGCAAATTTGGGTTTATCTTTAACTATGGCAACCTCTCCCACTGTCCCAATCATAGAAAACAGAACATCCCACTGATCTACCCTACTTCTTTTGTTTATAGAATTGTAATCGTCAATACTTATTTTGTAGGCTGTTTCATATACTATATTTCCATTTTTTATATTCTTTGATGTAAGCAAATACATCCCTTCAGATTTTGGCTTAGGTGTATCATGTGTACCATCAGTAACTCGTTCGCAAAATTTATTTGATGGAATTAAGTCCCATCCCTCTGGAAAAATTTCTAATATTTTTTTATTCATCCTCTCCCACCAGTTTCTTTATCATGTCATTAATTATCAATTCTTGTGCTCTGGATTCGTGGTTTAAATTATCTAATTCATCATTTAACGTCAAAATTTCCTCAATAAATTCCTCTTCGGTCTTTCCATCCTCTTCAATCACCACGCCAACATATCTACCGGGATTGAGAGAATAATCCTGCTCTTTGATTTCCTCCAACGTGGCCAATTTACACAAGCCGGTGACATCTTCATACCTGGCCCCTGGGAAGCGCTCCTGCAGCCAACTGATATGAATAAAAAAGTATTCCGCTTCTTTTATCTCTTTATGGAGTTTGTCCAATTCAGCTTTAACTGTTTTACCTTCTTTACTGCTGCCCTGGTCCTTTTCAAAATGACGGACTTTCCGGTCAATTACTTTGAGCATGTCATGAATGGCATTAAAAAAAGGTGCGAAGGTTGCTGCAAGTTCCTTCTGGAGCTGGTTGGTGTCATCGATATCCCCGATGCGGCGGTTCAACAAATAATGCTTATGCGCTTTTTCTAATTTATCGATCTCTTCCAACCGGGCTGCAAAATCAGGCATTTCATTATCATCCCCACTTGCCAGGTAAACGGTTAATGTCCTGGAAACCTCCTTTAATCGATCTTTATTAATAAGTAATTTTTCTACTCCTCGTTCAAAATAGCTGTCCATCAGCTCGACAAATTTTTCCCGGTGCCCATGGTGCAGGCGGCTGATCACTGCGATATTTTGAACCTGTTCTTCGGAAAACTCACGGTGCGCCCGGTCCACCTGGGTGAATATATTCCGGGCATCGATAAAAAGAATGCGGTTATCCTGTTTGGCTTTATCAAAAAACCAGAGAGTGGCCGGCAGGGTAACGGTGTAAAACATATTGGACGGCAAAGTCAGCATCGCGTAAATAAGATTCTTTTCCACCAGGGTTCTTCGAATATCCGCTTCACTGTGCCTGGCATCCGAAGCAGAGTTTGCCATCACCAGCGCCGCGCGCCCCGCTGGCTTAATGGAGGTGGCAAACAGGTTGATCCAGAGATAATTGGCATTGGAAACCGTTTCCTTATCTTTGTTTTCTTTTTTCCCTTTGGATTTTCTCTTTGGCAAACCATAGGTATTAAAACGTGTATCGTTTTCAAGCTTACTGAGAATGACGTCATCTACATTAAAGGGTGGGTTGGCCATTACGTAATCAAATTTCTCATAACTTTCAAAAAGGTCTTCGTAGTAGGAATTTGCCTGGCGTATATCTCCCCTGAGCCCGTTAACTGCGATATTCATTTTTGCCAGTTTCACGGTTTCCAGGGTTTTTTCCTGGCCGTAGACAAATAAATCGGAAACGCTGTTTTCTTCCATTTCTTTTTTGCGGCGTTGGATAAACTGGGCCGACTGCACAAACATCCCCCCTGATCCACAGGCCGGATCAAAGACTGTTCCATTGTGCGGCTCGATAATCTCCACCATTAAGCGCACCACGGAACGGGGTGTAAAAAATTCTCCGCCTCCTTGACCTTCGGCTAAAGCGAAATTGCCCAGGAAATATTCGTAAATCTGCCCGAACATGTCCCCGGAAGCGTTTTTGGGAATATTGGCAAAGTTCTTTAACAACTGTTTGGGAATGGTTTTATCGGTACGAGTTAAGCGGAAGTATTCATCTTGTGGCAAAACACCTTTTAGTTCGGGTTTATATTTTTCAATATCAACCATGGCCTGTTTGATTTTTTTATCGATATTTATTTCTTCAGGCAGGTTGAGCAAGTAATCGTAGCGTGCATGGTCCGGCAGGTAGAAACCGCATTTTTCCACAGCGATTTCATGGACAGGCTTTTCCCTGCGAGTGCCCTTTAGCTTTTGATATTCGGCTTTAATTTCCTTTTCGTACTGGCTGTACTTATTATCAGCAAATTTAAGAAAAATCAAACCTAAAACCGGGGTTGAATATTCCGTGGATTTTAAGTCGGAATTTGCCCGTAAGGTATCGGCGGTTTGCCACAGCACTGATTCTAATTCCTTAAGTTCTGCCGTAGTCATTGAGTGAGTCCCTGTTTCGCCCATTGAGATTTACCAGATAATGGTTATTAATAATGTATAATAGTAATAAATATGGTCTGTAAAGTCAAGAGAGCCAGGAATGGTTTTTCCTTGCCGGAAACCAATTTACCTGCCCCTTTTCCTTTTCATCTTAAAATCCGAATCCCAACAGTATTATAAAGGCTTTGTTCTTTATCGAATCAGTTGCGGCCAGCATACCAGACAATTCCGGGTTACTAAAAAGAGAATTTTTTACATACAGGGCGGATAATGCGGTAATATTTTTGGCAATATTGACAAAACCATGATTGTAACGGATATCCAGTATGATTTTTCCAAAACAAAACTTCATTTCAATACTTCCGCCTAATACCAGTCCGTAATCTATACTTTTTATATATTCTTTGTGTGTATGCCCAGGGCCCCGCCGCGTAAAACCCGCCATGTACCGGTGGAGGGTCCCTGGGGATTATAATAAGGTGAATTGGAATAATATGGATCACTAAAGTAATCCTGGCACCACTCCGCCACATTACCTGCCATGTCAAATACACCATAAGGTAAAACCCCGGAAGGATAGGAGCCCACAGGCATGGTTTTATTGACACAATCGGTATAATTTAAAAAACTGCAATTGGCATCGGCATTCCCCCAGGGGAAGCGGCGCTGGTCAGTGCCCCGGGCGGCTTTCTCCCATTGGGCTTCTGTAGTGAGGTGGATGTTCTTACCTGTTTTTTGAGACAACCAGTCGCAAAAGTTTTTTGCTCCCAACCAGTTAACATGTATCACCGGCCGGGATTTCTACCCATTGGATGCCTAAAACATTGGTATCGTAATCGGGTTCAACCGGTCCATTATATTGCCAATCATCGACAGGTGAAACCCGTTTCTTTTTCGCCAATAAAGCAATTATCACACCTGCTGCTGCAACACCCCCTGCCACAAACAGCCAGGGGAATTTTTTTTTAACCGCATAGAGATTATAGGGGAATTATAACAATATTTCAAGGAAGCGGTGCTGGGTACATATTTTTCCGGCCTGGCCCGTTTTATTAGAAAGCTTTTGCGGGGGGTCCAGGGGGGCGGTTTTCTCGAAAAGAGTCCCCCTGGCCGCCGGAGGCTATTCTTTTCTCTTTTGTCTTTTGTCCAGGAAATCTTTAAATTTTTTAATCCCTTTTTTCCCTATTTCTTTTATTTTCTCTTTGGCTTTTCCTGCCAGGTCTACCAGTTTAGCAGTCAGTTGTTTACGGAGAGCTTCCTGGAAACCGGTACCCTCAAAGGAGACCAGGTCTTTAAAGGTCTCTTCTTTAATGTCCAGACTGAAGCGAAAAGAGAATTCCCCTGGGTGATCATTAATATAAGAAACCACCCGATCGGCCATTCTTCTTTTTATACCGGTGTCGGGGTATTCCTCAGGTACCCGGGCTTTGATATCCCGGATAACCAGGTGCCAATCCATTTTGATTCCGGGTTTCTCTCCGGTGTGCCGCTGGTTTTGTACTTCAATAAAAACACTGCCTTCTGAAATAAGCTTAAGTGGCCCACCGACGTACTCACCAATCAACTCCAGGGGCAGATCATTAAGGGTCCATTGGCTTTTCCTGTCTTCCGGGGACTCTTTTTTTTCAATGGCAAAAGAGGAAGTCTCTTCTAATGTTCCGTTACATGTAGAATTGAATAGAAAATCGAAGATTGACAATTGGCTGCGAAAGGGAGCGCTTTGCATTTTTGGGACTTTTACCGAAGCAGTAACCGGTTTTTCACCCCGGGTGGTATCGGAAAATTGTAGGTCTATGTCTTCCAGGATGAAATTTTCAATGATAAAAGACTTCCGCGATTTCATGCGTGTAACCTTTCCCACTCGCCGGAAGGTTCCCTTCAGGCCCGTAACCTTTAGCTCTTCCATCACGGCTTTAAAGGTGATAAGCGCGGTCATATCCATATCCAGAGAAAGATCTTCCGCATGCAGATCAAACAAGCTGCTTTGATGTTTCTCTCTTTTTAGTTTAACACCTGTCATTTGAACGGTCCCGGCGAAAATATTCCCCTTTGCCGAGTCAAAGGTAACATCAATACCGGTTCGGGTCTTGACCTGCCCCAGGACCAGGCGAGCAGTGGGTTCAAAGAGAAAGAAATTAATCACTAAAGCAAGCGCAAGAGTTATAATAAAAAGTACTGTAAAGGTAATACTCAAGCGGCGGAGCCAGGAAACTTTTTTCTTTTTGGCTTTCACGCCTAAATGAACACTTCCGGAGATCAAAGTAAGAAGGCCTGCAATTAAGAAAACGATCCCTGCAATCACCAACACCAATAAAAATTCACTGATCAATACAATTAATGCTTCCATATTATAATTTTATATAAAATCCAGATGTTTGTAAAGTGGGTTGAAATTTTTAACTTTTTTATCTAAAATAATCACATGAAATTTCAAAAAGTTAAAACCAATGATTCATCAGCCCGATGGCCTATCCAGGCTGCTCTCTTTATTTCCCTGGTTTTGTTTCTTTTTATCATCCAATGCAAAATTACCAAAAGTGATAACAGTCCCGGGAATGGCGGCAGCGATAGCGAGAATAATAACAACAACGGCTACCAATATCCGGCGAATTTCTCGTTTATTAGGGTTCCAAACCCGTTGTCAGGCGATAATCCCATTTATCCATTACAGGCCATGAGCACACCGGGAATAGGAAAATCCTTTAAAGATCATCACTTCTCTACAAAACTCACCCGCGTTACCCAAATTAACGGTATAAACGGAAGACACGAATACTCGCGATTTGACCCCTTTAACAGCGATAAATCAATGATTGTACTGCTGGACGATTCCGGGGATTACAATGTTTATAAAACCAATTCAATGCCCTATAACAGCCAGAATAACTTTGTCAGGCAAACCAATAACATCGAAGACCCCCGCTGGGATAATGACAATCCCGACTTATTGTGGGGGCTCAGTGATTTTAAGATAGTAAGAGATAATATCACCACCGGGTCCAGGGAAACGATTAAAGATTTCGCAGCGGATTCAACGATTAAACCGATTATTGATGCAGAACCGGATATCTACCGGGTAACCATGCGCCAGGAAGGAGAAGCTTCCCATGACCGGCGCTTCTGGGCTTTCGTTCTCCAGGGTTCAAAAGATGATTACCGGCCAAGATATATTTTTTGCTGGGATAGGCAGGAAGATAAAATAACGGGAATTTACAAAATTCCTAAAAATGGATCCGATATTGACTGGGTCGGGATGTCTGTGAAGGGTAATTGGGTTCTCATCGGTGGTTCCAGTGACAATTCAGGCAATCTTAAGGGATTTACCATGGCCAATAGGCAGCTCACGCAATTCCACCGTATTGACCACAGCACCTCACATTCGGATGTTGGCCTGGATATCAATGGTAACGAGGTAATTGTCATGCAAAATTCCCGTACTGACTATATTGACCTGATACCTTTGGATTTAAAAACAAAGCCGATTCTTGAGCCCGGGGGAAGTTACCAGGGGACCAACCGAATTCCTTTAGTAAGGCTGTATTATGCCGATGATTCTCCCCATGGATTTAGCGCCGGTGTTCATATTTCTTGTAACACGCCCGGATACTGTGTGGTTTCAACTCATAATGCCGCCAGTGATAAAGAAAAAAATTGGCTTGACAGGGCACATATCATTATTAAATTGGATGCGAAAAACCCTCGGGCCTTCTACCTGGCTAAGGTTTATAATACATGCAGGGAATACTGGGAAGAAACACACGGAACCATTACAAAAGACGGTTCGAGAATTGTCTGGGCGTCCAATTGGAACCAGGATGTGGGCTCGGAAAAAATGTTCCTGATGCAGCTCGATATGCCGCCCAACTGGAAATCTCTTCTAGATAATCCTTAATCTTTTCTATAAAATGATTTATGCTAAAAAAGAAAAACCAATTAAGCCGCAAAGAGATTGAATTATTACCTAAAGTAGAACTGCACGTCCACCTGGACTGCTGCCTAAGTTTCGATGTGGTTTCCAAACTAAAACCAGGTACCACCCGGGAAAAATACAGTAAAGATTTTATTGGAGCCAGCAAATACAAAAACCTGGCGGATTTTTTGAAGTTAATCAACAACAGCCTGGAACTGATGCAAACGGAAAAAAGTCTCCGATTGGTAACCCAGGACCTCTTCCAACAGTTTAAACAAGAGAGTGTGATTTATGCGGAAATCCGGTTCGCCCCTCTCCTGCACCTTCAACAAGGCTTGACGCCGGAAGAAGTGGTTCGGATTGTAGAAGAATCGGTTTCTCAATGTGTTGCAGACACAGACGTTGAAGCACGGATTATTTTATGCACCCTGCGCCACCATACAAAAGAACAAAGTATCTCTACAGTGAAACTGGCTGAACAATTCCAGGGTACACGGGTGGCAGCACTGGACCTCAGCGCAGATGAAGCAGGTTTTCCCCTGGATGCCCACATTTCAACATTTGATTATGCACGGCAAAAAGGTATTCATTGCACCGCCCATGCAGGCGAAGCAAAGGGGCCGGAAAGTGTGTGGGAGACCTTAGAACACGTTAAACCCTCCCGCATCGGCCACGGCGTTCGCAGCATCGAAGACCCGAAATTGGTAGAAGAGTTGAAAAGGAAAAATATCCACCTGGAAGTATGTCCTTCTTGCAATGTGCAAATCGATGTTTTTGATACCTATGCCGATCATTCCATCGATCGACTGTACAATGCCGGCGTTTCGGTGGGCATCAATACCGATGGCCGTACGATTTCAAATATCTCATTAACTGATGAATACGAAAGGTTACAGCAGGTTTTCGGATGGGGAGCGGAACATTTTTTGAAATGCAATCAAAACGCCCTGGCTGCTGCGTTCTTATTAGCAAAAGAAAAGCAACAACTGGAAAAGAAACTGAAATAGGGCAATTCAAAACACATTTTACTTCATCACCAAATAACTTCAATATCTTCTACGGTTGCGAATTCCTGGTCGGACGATATGACAGGTGTTCCTAAATGCTTTGCAGTAGCCAGTATTAACCGATCATGTAATTCATAGAACTGAATACTTGCTGCCTCTTTCAATATGTCAACATCAAATTCAACAATCGAGTAGCACTTTTTGGAATTTATATTTCCCAGGATTACATCCAACGTCAGTGGTATCCTGTTTTTCTCCGCCAGGTACATGATTTCCATTAGACTGATAATTGATACAAACAACTGGTGCTGGT
The DNA here is from genome assembly GCA_020355945.1 of Candidatus Aminicenantota bacterium. The sequence continues at coordinate 6,824,722 of CP070627.1, forward strand.
CCCTCTCAGCCTGTGAAATAATCTCTTTGGCTCTTTGTCCCAGCCTCGATACTTGAGCAAAATGCCTGATAATAGCGTTTGTGTCGAGCAAATATTGCACTAGCTGTGCCTCTCCAAAATTTGATTACCTAACTCTTTACGCAAACTCTTTATTTCCCTATCCAAATCTTTAATTTTCTCAAACCCTTTGTTTTTCCATATTCCGGCCAGAGTTTTAGGTTCTTTTTGTTTGCTTGTGGTCTTAATGTTACTCTGGAACAGGATAAATTTTACAAAGGATTCAATCTCGTTCAAGCGCTCAGCCGGGACCTGTGATAATTGCCTTATTATTTCAATTTTTTTCAGAACATCTTCATTTGCTTTCATGTCTTCAATTCTACCAGAATCAAGCGATAATTGCAATATAAGAATGAAATTCAAACTTGCAATATTAATCCATACCATTGTATAATACATTCTTTATTCAGCCGGAAAAAAACGTAATAACGTAATGGAGGAAGTAGAATGAGGCAATTTCCGATAAGGGAGTAATTCATGAACATATCAACGGCAGGAGAGAAAATGAAAAAAATTAGCTTTTTTGTTTTGCTGGGCTTTTTTATAACGGTGGATTTAATATATCCCGGCAAAGCAGCAATATTGACCGAACTGGCCAATCCCTATAAGATGGAAGCCGATAACCGGCGACTTTACATTGCAGAGGGCGCCAGCATTTTTATTTATTCATTAAAAGACTACAGCTTTATTAAAAGGTTCGGTAAACAGGGCGAAGGACCGGGAGAATTCAAAGTGGTTCCCAATAGCAATATGGGTTCCGTACAATTTGATATTTACCCGGATTATCTTATCGTCCACAGTATCGGGAGGGTTTCTTTCTTCACCAAGCAAGGAGAATTTATCAAAGAGATGCAATCTCCCTCATCCGCCGGGTATTATAAACCCCTGGGAAAAGGTAATGGATTTGTCGGTGCAGCCTTTAGCAGGGAAAATAAATCCTATTACCGGACCATAAATGTTTATGACCCGGGATTAAAAAAAATAAAAGAGCTTTACCGACAGCCAGCATGGTTCAACCCGGGGAAAAATATCAACCTATTTACTCTTCTTCGGGGGTTGTGGTTTGATGTTTCAGCCCAAATCCTATTTATCGAAAAGGAAAAAAACCGTATCCTTTTATTCAACCATAAGGGAGAGCCCATGGATTCACTGCTGCCCCCGATTAAACCATTAAAAGTCACCCCGGGGAAAAAGAAAGAATTGCTCCATGTGCTTGAGACCTCTGCCCGATTCAAGGCATTTTACCAGAGGTTTAAATCTTCTATCAGAGTCCCCGCCTATTATCCCGGCATCCATTCCCTCCATGTGGGAAACCAAAAAATTTATGTATTATCATGGAGAAAGAAAAAAGGGAAAAGTGAATGTCTTATATATGATTTGAAAAAAAAAGTTTGGGATAAAATGTATATTCCTTTAAAAGAGATGAATGCCCTGATGCCTTATCCCTTTACCATTAGAAATGGCAAGCTTTACCAGTTAATTGAAGCTGAAGACACAGAGAAATGGGAACTGCACGTGGAATCAATTTTTTTCAATCACGCGGCGAATTGAATTGGCGAAATAGCTCAATTTGATTGGTTTCATAATGATCTCTCCAATTTTCATGGAGTCGGTTTTTTGCAGGGAAACCACCTGGGAGTAACCGGTACAGACAATCACCGGTATATCAGGTTTTATGGTGCGGATTTTGTTTATAAGCTGGACCCCTGTCATCTTTGGCAGGGCATAATCGGTGATGATGATATCGAATCGATGGGGCAATTTTTGAAATATCTCAAAGGCTTCGACGGCACTGGTCACTGCGGTTACCTTATAGCCCAGTTCTTCAAGCATTTTTTTCTCAGCTTCGATAAGGTAGTCATCATCTTCTACCAGGAGTATGGATTCATTTCCTTTGGGGAGCTGCATATCCTCCTCTTCTTGTTTATGGATAACATCCACGATAATAGGGACCAGTATTGAAAAGGTGGTTCCTTCATTTTCTTTGCTGAATACGGATATATGTCCCTGGTGTCCTTCCACGATCCCATGAACCACTGCCAGCCCCATTCCCGTACCTTCCCCAGGGTTTTTGGTGGTAAAGAAGGGGTCAAAGATTTTGTCCAGGTGTTCCGGTTTGATCCCGCAGCCGGTATCACTTACGGTTAATCGCAGGTGCGGACCTGTTTTAAGCCCTTTGTAAAGCGCATCTTCCAGTATCTCCTCTGTTAATTTCACTTCAATTATTCCCCCTTTGTCTTTCATGGCATGAGCCGCATTGGTCAACAGGTTCATGACCACCTGGTGGAACTGGGTGGGGTTAGCAAGAATAAAACAATCTTTTGCCTCTATTTTGGAAATGATCTCAATGTTTTCCGGCAAAGTGGAGCGAAGAAGTTTAAGCGCCTCCTTCACAATTAAGCTCAACTGGATCGGCTCTTTTTTCTCCTGGTCCTCACTGCGGCTGAAGGTAAGAATTTGTTTTACCAGGTCCGTGGCCCGGCGGGAAGCCGTTAGCACCTGGTCCAGGTATTTTTTAACCGGCGATTCTTTATCTGTCTTCATGATAGCTAAATCCGTATAGCCGATAATTCCCCCCAATATATT
>CP070627.1:6827464-6830458 GCA_020355945.1 Candidatus Aminicenantota bacterium
AAGCGGACCCGGAATCCGACATCGATATCATGATATTAGCGGAAGAGAGTGAGGAGGAACTCAGGAAAAATCGGCCCCTGGTGGCGGACATTATGGCGGAACTAACCATGAAGCATGAAAGATTGATCTCTTTAACGCAGGTACCTTACCGTCGTTACAATGAGTATTTGGATGTATTGCCTTTTTATCAAAACGTCTATAACGAAGGAGTGGAGATATATGCTGACAAGTGCCTTTCAAATCAGAAAGGATTGTGATTATGATGATTTTTACATAGCAACATATGAAGAGGCGAAGACTCAATATGAGAATGCCGGTAAATTTATAAAAGGAATTCAGGAATATATTGAAACGATCCTAAGCAAGAAAAAAGCCGAAGAAAGTGACCGTTAAGTTTTCAACGCGGCTTCCAAATTCTCCAGTATCCCCTCCCTATATCAAAAGGAGAATGGGGCGTCTTTGCCTGCCCTCAATTTTCTTAGTAAAGTGTTTTCAAAAATTCTTCTGATCTCAAAATTATTCTCTTTTTCTTCACGAAATCCAATTTGTTCAAATTTTCCAACAAAGAAAACAATGCAATATCGTCAGTAATAAAATAATCACATGCACCCAAATATATAGCTTGGGAAATATCAATAATATCCGGGTTTGGGTTATATTCTCTTTTAAAGGTTTGGTTGTATATCCCTCCAAAATAAGCTCCCCAAAAAAATAACCATGGCTCAACCTTTTTAATAAAAAATATCCCCTCTTCTTTTTTATAATCTTTCACTCCAAGAAATTGAATCGTTTCTTCAAATAATTCTGTTAAAATGGAATCACTATTTAGAGCCAACTCCAAAAATTCTCCTATATTTTTGGGTTCATTTTTGTTTTTAAACATTTCTTTAACAAAGGGCCTCTTTCTAGAACTCTCACCTGCTATTCTAAAAAATTTTTTGGTGTCTTCTAAATACTTCTCTACTGAATTTATTTCATTCGCTTTAATAGCAGTAGGGTTTTCTAAATATGCTAAAGAAGTTTCACCTATCTCGCTATTTCCCCAATTAACATTTTTCTGCCCCGATTTATATCCTAGATAAAATTTTTTCAATAAATCGAGAGGAAAATCCAATGGCAAATAATTTTTATTATTAAGTTTATTGTAAAATTTTAACAATTTATCCCTCAAAACAACATTCTTATAAACGAGTAGTTCGAAGATATTTAGCAAACTGAGACATACCTCAAATTTATTGGTTATCCTTTTTAACTCAAAACTATTCCTCTTTCTGTATAAGCTCCCCAAAGAACAGGCATCAAAATAAATTCTTTTATTCATTTTCTACACCTTAATGTTTTTTGGTCTTTTGAATTGCTTATAGCTTCAAGAAATTCAAGGAAAAAAAAGATTCTCTTCTGCAAACTTTAACCAATCTTTTACTAACTTGATTTCCTCAGCATTCCTTTTCATAGAGCACTTTCCCATGCTTAAAAATATGATGAATATAAAACGGGTTTTTGGCCTTTAAATTCCTCCTGATCTCTTTTTCACTGCGTACAACTAAATCCACAGGAAACCTCCGACCCCAAAGAAGAGCATCGATCTTCCTCCTTAGTAAACGACTGGATTCTTTGCCGTCTGCCACAACAATAAACAAATCCAGATCGCTGTCCCTGCTAAAATCACCGCGGGCATATGAGCCAAAAAGGATGATCTTTTCAGGTTGAATTTCCTGTACTATTTTATCTACAATATATTGAACCAGTTTCGGTGTTATCTTCTCTGTGTTTAGAGTCTGATCGATTGCCTGAATGTTCTTTTCTGCTCTTACCGGTATCATAATCGAATTGTATATTATTTGTCTGGATATTTCAACCCATTTTCATTCTTAATCCACCTTTAATCCTGTCTTTGACAAAACGACCTATCACCCCAGCATGGGGGCCTCCGGCGGCCAGGGGCGCTTTTTGAAAAAACTGCCCCTGGACCCCGCAAAAACTTTTTATTATTCTACGATTACAAAAGGATCAGCATTTTCCCGTTTGCTGACGTGTCCAATAACCGCGGTATCAGCATATCCACTACTTTTCAAATCGGCCATTAAGCCTTCGACTGCCTCCTGCCCACAACTGATCAATAACCCCCCCGACGTCTGCGCATCCAACAAAAGCATCCTGAAATTGTAATCCAAACCCTCTTTAAAAACTGTCTTTTCTTCCACATACTTCAAATTGCGAAAAGCAGCACCAGGAATACATCCCATATCAATCAACTCATAAGCCCCAGCCAACAAAGGCACCTGCGAAGCCTTTATCGTAATGGTCACCCCACTGCCCTCTGCCATTTCCATGGCATGCCCCAACAACGAAAACCCGGTGACATCCGTAGCACAACAAATGTTGTGCTTCTGCATGATTTCAGCACCCTCCCGGTTCAGATATTTCATGCATTCCAGCGCTTTCCGGTAATGATCTTCGGAAACCTCCTCTATCCGCTGCCCGGCTACAATGGCACCCATGCCAATGGGTTTTGTAAGGATCAACACGTCCCCTTCCGCGGCCCGGGTATTGGTAATCACACGATCCGGGTGGACTATACCGGTCACGGCCAACCCATACTTGGGCGGGAAATCATCAATGGTATGACCCCCGGCCAATACACCCCCGGCTTCCTCTACTTTATCAGTACCACCCCTAAGTATCTCTTTTAATATTGAAATATCCATCTTATTAGCCGGGAACATGACCAGGTTTAACGCCAAAACCACTTTCCCCCCCATGGCAAACACATCACTCATGGCATTTGCCGCTGCTATTTGACCGAATTCATAAGGATCGGAACAAATGGGTGGGAAAAAATCAGTGGTCTGGATAATGGCCGCGTCGTCATTTATTTTCCAAACCGCTGCATCATCACGGGTCTCGGCTCCCACCAACAAATTGGCTGGAGCTGCTTTCCCCGTCCCGTTGGATAATTCCTGTAAAAGCTTTTCAAGCATTTTGGGCGGAAGC
>CP070627.1:6830558-6843152 GCA_020355945.1 Candidatus Aminicenantota bacterium
AGCGCGGATGGTTTTCTGCGCTTCGCCGCTGGCCCGGGGAATCTCACGATTATAGGCCTCTTTTCCTTCGTTAACCAACCGTACCCGGTCCTGGATGGATTTGTTCACATCTTCAAACGCATCCTGCACCGCACCTTTGGGGTACATGGTTTTTTGCAGCTTTACTTCTGCTACATTGATCCCCAGCCCATACTGGCTAAAAAATTTATTCATCATCACTACGCCATTTTCTTCAATGTGGGTGCGCTGGGTGGTGACCACATCAAAAACCGCTAAGTCACCCACCAGCACGTTAATCACCGATTGGGAAATATCCCGGATGGTCTTTATCTGGTCTTCCACGTTAAACAGCCAGGCCCTGGGGTCTCTAATCCGGTATCGAATAGTCCAGGTAACCTCTGCGATATTCAGGTCGCCGCTCAGCATATAGGATTCTTTGGAATAATCTCCGCGGGCATAGGTGGTGACAACACCAGCCTTTTGGGTACGAAATCCAAACTCCTCTGTCAGCTTTCTACCCGTAGGGACATTGTAATTCTTGTCGATTCCAAAGGGAAGCTTAAAGTGCAATCCCGGCTTAGTCTTGGTGAGGTACCTCCCAAACCGCAGGACCACCGCTTCTTCCTTCTGGTCCACCGTATAAAAACTGGAAAACACCGCAATTAAAAGAAAAATAACCACAATGATGATGATAATCACCTTCGGACTTATTTTTTTTTGCAGCGCCTGTAAATCAATAATTTCGTCTGCCATATTACCTCCTTTGTTTATGGTTTAATGATTCCTTTATTGTTATGACATAAATACAAAAAAAATACAAGAGGAAAACCAATTTTAATTTATAAAAAACTCAAGATTTGAATTTAGAACGCATTTGGGAACAACTTTTTGAGGATTTTGCAGGATTCCGGGAAAAGTTCTTCCAGGGTAATATATTTCCAGGAAGCTGATTTACATTTCCATATCTCTTCTTCCTTCACCAATTTTAAGTTGAATCGGTAAAATTGCCCTGCATAACGAACCGCTTTGCGAAAAATTTTTGCCGCTCCACTGGATAAGGCCACCTCAGTTTCGACTTCTGCTGCGGGAACGGTTACATTTAAGATCTTTGTGCCCAGCACATTAACCGCAATCCCCCGGTACTGTGAAAAATATTTTCCCAACAGTTCCTCGATATCTTCAACAGTCCTGTCCTCATCATCGGAGTAGTCATCGGAAACATAATATATAATACCCTCCATATTTCTACTTTCCGCATAGTCTCCGATTTTGTCTATGGTTTCCCGGATCAAATCTTCTTCGGATTTACCGGAACAATTGAAAAAAATCGCGGAAAAAATAGATAATCCGGCGATAAAAACAACAAAATAACCGAAATAAAAAAATTTCTTATTTTTCATAAGGTAACTATGCCTGATTCCCTAAAAAAAGTCAATAGTTTAAGGTTAACCAAAATCCACCATCAAAAAAGAACGAGAATCTGTTGCATGTTTCAGCGATAAAACTTTCATTTCTCTTGTTTATTCCTCTTGACGCCACAAATAGGGCCCTATTTGTGGCGTTAGAAACCATAAAATTGACTTTTTCTTGCCCTTCTTGGAGGGGGAAAATCATTTACCGGTGGGCGGTAATTCCATCTGATGAAGCTTTAAGACCTGTATTCATCTGTGGCTAAAGTTAGAATTGCAAACCGATTTAAGGTTAATTTGACTAATAAAAACCCTTATGTTAAAATTGACTAAACAACTCTTTAAGATAGGTTTTAGAATGAAAAAAATCCTTATATTACTGGTCTTACTGCTTTTCATCGCTGTTAGTTTCCACCCGCTGTCCTTGTTGGCAAAAAATGAAGAGCCGGAAAAAAAGCATACCGCCAATCCTGACAAACCTAAATTCTTTCAAGCAAGTCAATATTTAAATTTTTTCTATTTACTTCCTGTGTACCCGACATTGTTTTTCCCGGATTTACGGTTAAATATGATGTTCCTGGTCAATCAATTCAATTTTCAACCGCTGAAGAAGACCAGCATACCGAAGAAGCGGGTTGGTCGGGCTGTATTGGAAGGAGTGGGACATTTTGTTTATGCTACCGCCAGCTATTGGATTCGCAAAGATGTGATGATGGAAGACTGGGAGTATCTATTCACCTGGAAAGACCAGAAAAGGAGGTTCTTTTTTCTTGATGGGATGCGGTTTGACTCCAATTCCTTTCAATTTAACTGGACTCATGCCATGGCTGGCGCCATTTACTATAATTATGCCAGGACCAACCGTTTAAACCCCCTGGAATCTTTTTTATTTTGCTTTGGTGCTTCTTATTTCTGGGAATTTGTGATTGAGTTCCGGGAGGTAGTTTCTATTAATGATGTCATTTCCACTCCCATGGGCGGCGTTAGTGTTGGGGAGGCTTTGTTTCAATTGGGGCGGTTGTTCAGGAGCAAAAAACCCACTTTTTTAAACCGGATCGCACGACTGCTCTCCAACCCGGTACTCTCGTTTAATGAGTGGCTGGACAGGAAAAAATATAAAAATCAATATGCCTTCAAAAATGATTATTGGAATGACAACCGGTTGTTTATTGGTCCACGTTTTGATGTCTTTTCCGGCAGCGATCCCGGGGGATTCCTTCAATTGGGACTGGAATCTCAAATCAATCTTATCCCGGAATACGGCAAACCCGATGTCTCCAGCAGGGTCATCAATCACCCTGCTTTTACAGAATTAAACATCGGGGGAGTATTTTGCCGAAAAGGCCTTTATGAATATAATATTTTTGCAAAGTCAGTACTGTTCGGGTATTTTATACAAGACATCCATCGTCCCCGGGTGCCTCACTTTAACATCAGTGATGAAAATCATACCGCGATTAACAACAATGCTGGTGTGACAGGTGATGATACCGAAACATATGGCGGTGGGGGTAATGTGGGGTACAGTCTTTTTGTAGGATTGGCAACTTGTTTTGATCTTATCGAGAAAGACCCTGTTATTGCTGCGGAAATGACAGAGCAGGAAGGCACTGGTGACAGCCCGGATAAGATGGCCAGATATTGTATTATCAACTTGCTGGGTCCTACGGTTGATTGTTCTCTTTTTCATAAAGGTTTGAGGGTTCGTTTTGCAGTTGATGCGTATGGTGATTTTTCTTTGATTCACTCTTATGCCTTCAAAAAATATTCGGAACTTTATGAATTTGGTCAGACAAAGTCCACGCTAGAAAATCATGATTATTATTATGCGTTAGGGGTCACGTTTTCCTCTAAGCTGCAGGTCAATTATTCCAATGTTGAACTGAAGGGATTTTTCAAATACCATTATTTTGATTCTGTTGAGGGTTTGGATCGGTTTCAGAAGGATATGTTAGAGGAGGATGATTTTGATTTAAAGGACCATCGCTGGTGGTACAACATTAGCTTAGGGTACAGGATACCCAACACTTCGGTGCGGTTGGTGTTAGGGTTAGAGCGGTGGGACCGGAAGGGGTACATTGGGGACCTTGTTCAGCAAAGCACTGAAAGGCGCTCGTATTTCCAGATCCAGTATCTGTTCTAGTAAAAAGTTACCATAATACGGGGCTTGCTAATAATTCGAATTGATGGTATAAAATAAACCCTAACATGCTGCAAATAAAAGATTTACACTATTCCATCAGCGACCGCCAATTACTAAACGGTGTCAACTGGAATATCCAATCCGGTAAACATGCAGCCCTAATCGGACCCAACGGCATCGGTAAAACCACACTCCTGCGCATCATCATCGGCGAACTGGAATACTCAAAAGGAACCATCGCTAAACCAAAAGAATACAAAATCGGTTACCTACCCCAGGAAGAAATATCAGTCAAAGGAACCACCACCCTGCAAACCGTAATGGAAGGCCAAAAAGAAATTGCCCTACTGGAAAAACAAATAACAGGACTACATAACCAATTAAATACACTGAACCCGGATGCAAATAGCAATTCCAGGCGAGCAGATATCCTCAACCGGTTAGGACACCTGGAACACCGCTACCAGGCCCTGGATGGCTATCATATGGAAACCTTAGCCAAAAAAATCCTCTCCGGCCTGGGCTTCCGGGAATCCGATTTCTCTCGCCCCTTATCAGAATTCAGCGGTGGCTGGCGCATGCGAGTATACCTGGCCCTCTTACTGGTGCAGCAGCCGGACCTGCTGCTGCTGGACGAGCCCACCAACCACCTGGACCTGCCTTCCCTGGAATGGTTGGAACAATATCTCCTCGACTTTCCCGGCAGCATCGTGGCGGTTTCCCACGACCGGTTCTTTATCGACCGCATCGCCCGGGAAATCGTCGAACTGGACCGCGGAAAATTAGAACACTACCCGGGCAACTACCATTTTTACGAAAATCAAAAAGAACAAAAAGAAACCCTGCTGCTCAAAAAATGGAAAGAACAAAAAGAAGAACGAGAACGCCAGGAACGCTTCATCAATCGCTTTCGCTACAAAGCCTCCAAAGCCAAACAAGTCCAAAGCCGTATCAAACAATTGGAAAAAATGGAAACCATCGAGCCAGAACCCCCACCCCAACAACCCCGGCATCCGGACTTTAACCTATCCGTAGAAGTCACCAGCTACAACGACGTCCTAACCATTGAAAATATGGCCTTTAAATACGATAAAGAATGGGTATTTAAAGACATCGATTTAAACATTTACAGGGGTGACAGGATTTGCCTGGTGGGTCCCAATGGCGCAGGCAAAACCACCTTAACACGACTAATTGTACGGCAAATACATCCCCAGGAAGGCATGATCCGAACCGGGGAACGAACCACCATTGGTTATTATGCCCAACACCAGGTAGACACCCTGGACGTGGACAACACAGTCTGCGATGAAGTGGCCTCTACAGTCGCCACCAGCCTGGTCCCCAAAATCCGTGATGTCCTGGGTATCTTTCAATTCAGCGGCAATGATGTCTATAAAAAAATAAAGGTATTATCCGGCGGTGAAAAGGCGCGGGTATCCCTGGCAAAAATCCTCATCTCACCGGTTAATTTTCTCATCATGGACGAGCCCACCAACCACCTGGACAAATTTGCCCGCGAAGCACTGGAACGAGCCCTTATCCAATATAACGGTACTCTGCTCTTGATCTCCCATGACCGGTATTTCCTGGACAAAATCGTAAACCGGGTAGTAGAAATCCGTAATGGGAATTTCCTGGAATACGACGGCAATTATTCCTATTACCTGGAAAAACGCGAAAGCCTTTGTATTTCACAACCCATTTCCAAACCCGGTTCCATCTCCTTCGCTACTCCTTCACCTATTTCAAGCGGGAAAAAGACAAAGGAACAAAAACGTTTGCAAGCCGAAGCCCGACAGGCGGTCAGTAAAGAACGCAACCGGTTACAACGGGAAGTAGAAAAATTAGAAGAGAAAATCGAGCAGTTGGAAAAAAGAAAGGATGAACTGGAAACTCAGATGGCTCATCCGGATACCTATGACGATAGTGAATTGGCAGTACGGTTACAAAAAGAATATGCCGCAATAAACAAAGAATTGATCCGCTGCAACCAGGAATGGGAACAAGCATCGACCCAATTGGAGGAAATCATACGATCCATTTAATTTAAATGAAAATAAAATATAAAAAAGAAGAAGAAGGGGGACAGGCGGAAAGCGTCGATTAAAATCGGCATGAGGTAGAGGATGAAAGTTCCTTACAGGGAAGACTTAGCTAGTCACTCTGGCCCCGAACCACACGGTGATTGTGGTAGAAAAAATAGGCAGCGCTTTAAAAAAAATCCCCGGTCTCAGCTAACTTATTCCTAATTGAAAACAAATCGAATCGTGTATCTCTTCCTGGAGTTCCAGGTCCTCTATTTTCCCTATTTGCTTTATTAACCTTTTTTTATCCAATGTTCTTATCTGATAACAAAGAACGATTGAATCCTTAGGAAGCCCTGAAAGACTTGAAGGCAAGAAAACTTCATTAGGATAAATCTTTCGATCGGCCTTCATTGTTGTTATTGGCAATACATTTACAATCGAAAGGATTTGATTTATTTCTTCTTCACTTATCACCACCACCGGGCGGGTTTTACCTTGCTCAGAACCTACGACAGGGTCCAGGTTGGCAAGGAAAATGTTCCATTTGAATTTTGTCATTACTATTCCCATTCCTCCTGGTCAGCGTATTCGAAATCCTGGTTAACAGCCTTCATGTCTTCAAGGTACATGGGGTCACGTACGGCTTTTTTTAACTCCTCGATTTTATCCTTAAAATTTCGCTTTCTTTTTTTCACCAGAAGAATCACTTCCATTAAATCATCTTCCGCAATATGTTCGGGAATTTTGATCCTTAATTCATGATTGCCGGGAATTCTTACAATTTGTCTTATCGCTTCCATTTAATTCACCTCATCCACCTATTATACAACAAATTTAAATTATTTTCAAAAGGTAGAAAAAGTAGAAAAAAAGGCTTTGTAAGCAATGATTTTTTCCGGTCAAAAATACATTGAGTCCCCCTGGCCGCCGGAGGCATTAAAATTGAAGGCAATGAAGGTGCCAGGCAAGTTTTTTTTAGATGAATAATTTCCCTCGGTACTCCTTTCTAAATGGAGGTGCCGACGAGGGGGGCGATCGTTTGTTTTAAGATATATAGTGACCGCTCTTCGGTTTTTTGCCTCGCCTCTTTTGGTGAATTCCCCTGACGGAGATACGATTCCATCCATTGATTCAACATCTTATTGTTTTTCACATGTCGCTGCAGTTCCCGTTGATCCATTTTGACAGGGTTTGAGGATGTATCGTATATGCCCTTCTCCTTTCTTCTCCTCCATTCGTTCTCAATTGCCTGGGGCTTTTCCAGGTAACGGTGACCAGCATCAATCTCGTTCCCTTTTCGAATAATGTTATAGTTATTCAATTTACTGTAACCCTGCGGGACATCATTGATATTTATCCAACGCAGGGCGCCCTCATCTGCGTTGGGGAGGAACAATTTTCCCTCTTTTATAAAGGCTTCAAAACGTGGATGACGTCCCTCTTGCAGGTTGAATTTATCTTTAAAATCATCCGGTAAATCCGAAACTTTGTGGAGTTTTTTCTGGGGACCGCCATCTTCCTTTTTATAGTCCTTTTCGGCCGGGACAAAATCGATCATCACGACTCGATCCCGGTGGTCATCGGCCTTATCTTCCCGCACCCTTCCAGTAAGCTCTTCCCCCACCGCTTCCAGCTTGATCCGGGAGGAGTCTACACCATACCGTTGCTGGATCTCTCTTTTGGCATCCTGGGCACGCTTTTCTGAAAGCTCCTTATTATAGGCAAAACCAGTAATAACGATCTCGATGTTTGGGTCTTTGAACATCTCCCTCTCTCTGGTTGAAAGCTCCCGGTCGAATCGGTCCCATTCCCCGGGCGCGGCAGTCCTGTCACCATATTTACAACCCAGGGTATTTTTGGCCTGAAATATCTTTTTCCGTTCTGCCACCTCTTCTGGAGGCAGGACTTTATCACCCCTGCGCACCACCTCGGGGGGAAATTGCCAGTTGTGGCGCCCGTCCAGGCCTTCTCCCGGTTTTAAGTCCTTGACATCTTTTTTGGGCAATTCTTTATCCTGTATACCCTTATCGGGTAAATGTTTGGGCGGTTCCATTTTGGGGATTTTAATGGGGGAAGCTTTAATGATTTTATCAAGGTTATCAGTCTTTGGGGGACCAGTAGCCTGGTCTAAGTAATCCTGACTGGTCTGGTGTTCCAGTTCTTTACGGTGCTTAGCGGCATTGTCTATTTTACTGCTGCCGGTCCCGGGTTTGTCGGCACTTATTTTTCTACCTTTTTGTAAGGCACTCCTCTCCAGGTTATTTCGCCGCAAGTTGCCAGGTCCCGATGGGCCCTGTCCTGGGAGTTCCGAGCCCTTGTCGCCGGGTCTCTGCTGGTCCCCGGGCTTTTGATTTTCATGCGGTTTATACGGTGGGCCTCCTCCATTCATTTTTACCTCCTCTAAATAGATTGATTTTCCGCCATACCCAACAGGCTCTCTTTATTAGAGAAAAAATAGTCGATGGTCTGGTCGATCGATATTTTCCTGGCTTCGTTGCTCAATGTTTGATCCTCGTTGATCGCCTGGATCGGGAAACATAGGGCAGCAGCCGGGAACAGGGGCCCGGCAGGGTCTATGTTTACGATGCGATTGGCATAATCCCTGGCCAGTTCTGCCAGCTTTTTGGGATCTTGCTGGGTCTCGTCATACACCTTTTTAAACCTATAGTCAAATAGATAGGGTTGCGCATGGTAGCGAAACAGGCAGAGACGTCCCCCTTCAGGATCGCCGGGACAAACCCTGGCGCAGCCGCTAAAGGGATCAAAATCTTTCCTGCACAGGGCCGCATAATTCTTACAAAAGACAACCAATTGATTCACCCTTTCCTCGGTCAAGGGGGTGTTGACGGTTAGGGCTGTCAAGCCCGGCAGCACCAGGGCGCATAGATCTCCGACATCCCGGTACTGCCAGTCATTTTTTTGGCCGAAGTACTCCATATAACGATAAAGGGCATGGGTGACGATACAGCGAAATTGCAGCCGGTCCTCGCCAGGTCCGGTGGTGTTGGCACGAATGGTTTCGATTACCTTTTGATGCTGCCGGGATGCCAGTTGGACCAGTTCTCTATCATCCAGGGTAAGGCTCTCGGCGGTAAGGGTCGACACAAAGGAGGTCATCGCCTCGGTCAGAGCTTCGACTTCCGAGATTTTGCGGGCATCGGTACACCTGGGATTAACCGGTTGGCATAAGGTGCCGCAGGTCCGGTAAGACTGGAAGATATGTCCCAGACCATTTTGGTCTCGAAAATTTTCCCAGACCTGGCGAATCTCTGGCGCCGATATTTGAGACTCTTTCCTGCCCTTGGAATAGGGGACTTTGGCCAGGATGGCATTGTCGTCGCAGTAGTGACCACCGCCGTGCACCACCGCCTCCCCGGTTCCCAGGGAGACGACCTGCCTGATTTGCTGGTCGTTTAGATTCATGGCGCCGCCCATGACCTTGCGGTCATCGTAAGAGACAACACGGTGCATCACCTTTAGAGCCGTGTTTTTAATCACGTCAGGGGCCAGTTTGGTGGGGATCTGTTCGGCGATAAAGAAGCCCTCTCCATAGGCGCGAATTTCGGATAACATGTTGACAAAGGTTTCCACGGCTTTACCGCGGGGGTTGCTGCTCTCCTGGTCTGCATGGGGGGGGACATTGGCTAACAGGCGGTGGGCCTCTTCGATGACGGTGATGTGCTGCAGCGCAACATCCTCCTGGCTCCCTTTTAAGCGGTAATGTTCATAGAGCATAATGAGAAACAGCCCCATGATAAATGCCTTTTCATCGTCGTCTCCCACTCCCTCGAGTTCCAGTATCGTAGGTTTATCCAGCAGGGTATTGATCGGGATCGACGAGGGCGTATCCAGCATCATCCCCTTGGCGCCGACGCGTAAACTGTTGAGCCGGGTTTCCAGCGCGGTTTTTATATTCCCGGTAACCTCCTTTTCATACCCCAGTCGGGGCACCATCTCTCCTATTTTAAACAGTAGATCCGACAGGGTGGGTTGGGCGTCAGGATGCCAGGCCGCCTCTTTAGAATCCCCTGCGGTTGCCCTTTCATTGATGTTGTAAACGGTATTCCAACCTTTATCACGGTATATTTCGTGTAGAGCCCGCTCCAGGACCTGGGGCAAGGGAGCCCACATGGCAAAGCTTGCATTAAAAACAGATTTTAAAAGATCGATGTGAGTCTGTACCGGCACGCCGCGGCGAATTTCAAAGGGATTAAAACGAATGGGTGCGCTGCTTTCGGTCTCTTCACCCACTGTAAAAATGCGGATCTCTGATCCCGGGTCCAACAGCTTTTTTAGTTGGCGGTACTCACGTTTGGCCGGTTCAATCACCAGAAAGGGTATCGCCGGTTTCTGCCGCGCCAGTTGTCTCAGCAGGTGAAACATGGTGTTGGTCTTGCCGCTGCCGGTAATGCCTACCAGCAAACAGTGTTTATCGAGATCCTCGACCCGCACATGATAAGGGTTACCGGTAGGCTGTCCCCTATCCAGGATCTCACCCACCGATATTGTTTGTTCCCCTGCCGGCAAATGGGAAGAGACATCAAAGGGCGCAGATTCCTGGACAAAGTAGCCGGGTATTTCAATACGGGGCAGGTGGATGAGGGCAGACAATTGGCCGGAGGAGATGTCGGTGTGGTATTTCAATTCCCTCTTGTTCTGAAGTAACCTCTCGGGGCTGTCCCGGTATGGCCTTTTGCAAATAATCGGGCTGAAACTGGCAGCCTTTAGACCGGCGCCGGGGCAGTCGAGGATGCGTATGCGGTCGAGGCGGGAAAAATCACCGGAAAAAATACTCTTGATCAATGCCTTGGCTCGCATGTAGGTGGCGTTATCCGGGGAGCATATGTAGGATTGTACCTGCCACCCCCCTTCATAGAGACATCTTTCCAGGAAGTTGTGGCGCATCTGTAATAGTTGATAATAATACATGGCGGAGGTTCGCGTACTGCTTTCCTGCCAGCCGCGGATATTTTCCTCCTGCTCCAACTGGAGTTGTTCTTCTAAAATCCTCAATTGATGATTGATAATCAACTCCTCCTCCACCGGTTCTGCCAACACCAAATAGGCCCATTCGCTCCCATATAGACCCCTGATAAAGCGGTCGATCTGGGTACCCTGGTTGCCGCGCTCATTCGGGTCCGGTGTTGGAATTCCCGTTATAATACCGATATGAGAAGATGTCTTTAGAAAGAGCCGTATATCCTGTAAATTTCTCTTGGCCTCCTGCCATGTTTCATTTAGCCGCAGTTGCGCTTCGGCGTCGAGTTTTACAGTTGAATCGTCCCGGTCTTTTTCCGGCCACAAACGACAGCCGTGATACTGGCTTTTAAACAGGGACCTGACAGACTGGGCTGCTCCCTCTTGCTCGGAGAGGGTGCCCACGTAAATATCGATTCGCCGGGGTTTACCGTGGATAAAAAAATAGATGGGGATTCCCTGGCCATTTAGCCCTGCCAGAATATCTTTGGTATAATAATTTATTTCCACTTCGCCGGGGCGTTTGTTTGGCTCGATCCTGGAAATTCCCCCCACCTTTACCATCCAGACGGGCAGGGTGGTCGATAAATCAACGGCTTTGGAAACCGCTTCGGCCACTTCAGGCTCGGGGATGCGCATCCCCTGCTCATCCAGTTCCGAACGCTGTAAGTGTTTTATCCGTTCGCTATAACCCCCGAAACTCTCTCTCTTTTCTACCATTTGTCCCAGATCTCCCTACCTGGCCCCTACCTGTTCCTTAATTCTTATGGAGGCGCCGCCGGCACTGTGATTGTAGACCACTTTTGCATACAGTGTCCCTGAAACCCGTTGGCCCTGTATCTCAACCCTGTCGCCGTCCTGGAGGGGGCCGCTGATAGTCCGGGCGCGTATCTCTACGGGGATGGATTCTACCAGGTTTCCCTGGCTATCCCGCTTAAATTGCGAGAAGCTTTGATCCGTCTGCTGCAGGCGGAAATTCCAAACCTCGATAAACCGGTTTTGATCCGGGTAGAGCAAATCGGGTTCCTGTTTCGGATGGGTCCAGTTGGTAATGCGTCCCCACCAAATCTCTTGCTTCCCCCGATCGAAGATTGCCTGTGAAGCGGAGAGGTTCCACACCGCTTTAACCTTTATCACCTGTCTCTTTTTTTTGCCCCGTACGGCCACCCGGCATCCCTCCTCGAGGGGGGAGCCGTGAAGTTGATCGGATCGGTACACCACCTCAACAATCGGCAGTAGAAAACCCTTTGAATCTTTTAACGGCTGCCACTTCTCATTGGTACGCTGCAGGTTAAATATCCAGTTGGGAGGCGGTTGGTTTTTTTTGGAGGGGAGTTTGAAATTCGGTGCCGGGGATCTTAAATGGGTCACGATTCCCACAAAACCCTTTGAGGTAAATTTTTTGATAAAAAAAGGCAGCCAGAATAAGAAGCAAAAGATTGCTACCATTATAAAATCCTCCAGGGTGCCAACCCGCATTAACTCCAGGGACATAATAATGGCAAACGTTATAAAGGAAAAAATCACTATAAATACCAGAAAAAAGAACCAGGCTGCAATGGAGGGGGCCTTGCCGATACGAGGTATGGGGAATTGGGCTTCCCCGACCGCATCGGTTCCTGGCTTTAGGTCGAAAGCAGGCTGGGCCGGGGTGGGCTCTAATAACGGCTCTTTTCCGGTGATCTTTACTTTCTCGGTATCTTCAACCAGTTTATTCCCGCAACTCTGGCAAAAATTTGCCGTATCGCGATTGACGACTTTGCATTTCGGACATTGAATCGGCATGATCTATTTCTCCTTTATTCCTCAACCTCTACGAGGTTGGGTACATACAAATTTTATTGGCGAACCACTTTTTTGTATAAAAAAGGGCCAGCCAATCATGATGCAGAGCCTAGCCCTGAGACCAATGAAATTATAAAAAGTAATTTTATAGCAGGCAAGAAGGTTTAGAAGTGTGCCTATTCTGACCTTCTTTTTCTTTTTTATGTGGAATTTTTGTATCATGTTTCTCATTCCGATCTCGCTCATTCTC
>CP070627.1:6843252-6849627 GCA_020355945.1 Candidatus Aminicenantota bacterium
ACCCTGGCGCAGGTCCTGCAGCCGTTACAAAACATTTTTAAAGACCATGAGCATCCTGGATTGTTGGTGGGACTCAACAGCGGTGACGATGCAGCAGTCTATAAAATTAATGATGATATGGCCGTGATTCATACGATTGATTTTTTTACTCCTATAGTAGACGATCCCTTCCAGTATGGCGCCATTGCTGCGGCCAATGCGGTGAGCGACGTATATGCCATGGGCGGGGAGGTTATACTGGCCCTCAATGTGTGTGGATTTCCGCCTGACATGCCGCCTCGGGTGATTTCCGAAATCTTGCGGGGAGGTGCAGTCAAGATTGCTGAAACAGGCGGGGTCCTGGCTGGCGGACATACCATTAATGACAAAGAACCCAAGTACGGCCTTTCCGTATTGGGACAGGTGCACCCGGACCGGTTATTAACCAGGGCAGGTGCACGGGTCAATGATGTACTGGTCCTAACCAAGCCTCTGGGCGTGGGGGTGATTACCACCGCCTGCAAACAAAATGCAGTAAAATCTTCACACCTGGACAAGGCGGTTGAGACCATGATGACTCTCAACAAAGACGCCTCCCGGGTAATCCGGCAAGTGGATGTTTCTGCCTGTACCGACATAACCGGTTTTTCCCTGCTGGGTCACAGTTGGGAAATGGCCTGCAAAAGCAAGGTGCGAATACAACTGTTTCTTGGCCAGCTTCCCCTCCTGGAGGGGGCGACTGATTATGCTAAAGAACAACGTTTCCCCGGGGGCTCCTGCAGGAACGAGGAATATTACAAAAAATACGTGGACTTTGCCCCAGGTATCCCTGGTGAAATGAAGATGCTGCTCTTTACCCCGGAAACTTCAGGGGGACTTCTTGCTTCGGTCTCAAAGGATAGTTTGAACACCCTCACTGATCTGTTTACTCAAAAGAAACATCCCTTTTGGCTGGTAGGGACCGTAATCGAGGGTGAAGGAGTGGAGGTCAGTCCTTAAAAACCAATTTACCACTCAATATAGAGAGAACAGATGAAGCATCTCATCATGGGAACGGCAGGTCATGTGGATCATGGGAAAACAGCCTTAATAAAAGCCCTCACCAACATCGACTGCGATACCCATAAGGAAGAGAAAAGAAGGGGTATTACCATCAATTTGGGTTTCGCTCACCTGGATTTACCTACAGGGAATAGTGTGGGCATCGTTGATGTTCCCGGTCATAAAGATTTTGTCCATACCATGGTGGGAGGGACCAGTGGAATAGATTTTGTCTTAATGGTCATTGCGGCTGACTGCGGGGTGATGCCTCAGACCCGGGAGCACTTGCAGATTATGAAAGTCCTGGGTGTCAAACACGGGCTGATTGCCCTCACTAAGATCGACCTGGTTGATGACCCGGAATTATTGGAACTATCCAGGGCCGATATCCGGGAACTTACCGCCGGCACCTTCCTGGAAAACTCCCCCATCGTGCACGTCTCGATCAAAACCGGGGAAGGCCTGGAAATATTAAAAAAAGAAATCTCCCGGATCATTAACCGTATTGAAGAAAGACCGGCCGGGGGAGTTTTTCGCATATTTGCGGATCGCATTTTCAGTATCAGTGGATTTGGAGCAGTGGTTACCGGGTCTGTGGTCAGTGGTTGCTTAAACGTAAAAGACAGGGTGTATTTGCTCCCGGGTGGGAAAAAAGAGCTTATGGTTCGCCGGCTGGAACGTCATGGGAAAGAGGTTCCCCGGGTAATGGCCGGAGACAGGGCTTCGATTAACCTGGTGGGCCTGGACAGGGCAGACTTTAAAAAAGGAATGATTATCTCCGATCGAATTCTAAAAGATACAAAAATGTTGGATGCGAAATTAGAACTTTTTGAAAGCAGCCCTGCCTTTGGAATCTGGTCACAGGTTACTTTTTTTACCGGGACCTATGAAAAACCGGCAAAAATCCATTTAATCGATAAAAACAAAATGGATGCCGGGGAAACCGGGCTGGTACAGGTTCATTTGCAAGAACCCTGTGTTTTAAGCCATGGAGACCGGTTTGTCATTCGCACCAGTTCCAATGATATGACCTTAGGAGGCGGGGAGGTAATCGATATTGCCCCCCTTGTTCATCGCAGGCGACCTGGAAAACTGGTAACAAAAATGACTGCCCTTGCCAGGGGTAAGCTGCCTGAGCTTATCTCTAATGAGGTGAGGAAACTTTTCCGGGCGGTAAACACAAAGGAAATTGCATTTAACCTGAACGTTTCTACCCGGGAAGTGGAAGAATGCGCAAAAAAAAAGCTGGCAAAGGATATCGTGAAATACGATGTAAAAGATGGCATGATTTTCATTACCGGGGAGAGGCTGCAAAACCTTCGCCAGGGCATTGTCAATGCCATTAAAGAATTTAAAAAACAGAACCCGTTGATCGACAGGGGAGCAAACTTAAACGAGATCAGGGGGGCCTTAAAATTTGCTAAAGGAAGCGCCGATGAAGAGGTTTTAAAAATAGTTTTGGAGCACCAGGCCCAAACAGGAAAGCTGATGGAGAAAAATAAAACCTGGATGCTGGCTGATGGGATGGCCGCCCTGGACAAAAAAATGGCGGATCATTTGAATTTTTTCTCTAACTATTTGAAAAGCTTTGAAATGAAAACCCCTTTAATGAGCCAGATCATTAATGAAGCGGAAAAAAGAAACTTATCCCCAAGAGAACTCAAACAGGTTTTATATAAACTGGTATCAACCGGGAAAGTTTACCGGGTAAATGATGATTATATTCATGCCGATATTGTGGACAACTGCCGGGAAAAATTGAAAAAAGAACTTCCCAATCGAAAAAATGGGATTACAGTTGCGGAATTTCGAGACCTGGTGGGAGGAAACAGGAAGATCTGTTTACTCCTCCTGGCCCAATATGATTCGGAAATGCTGACCCAACGATTCGGTGATGTCAGGGTTTTAAAACAGGATTGATATGCCAACTTTTGCCCCCAGGGCAGCGCGGCCAAAACCCTTTTTGAAAAAAGGGTTCGGCGGTCACGGACTCCCAAAAACTTTTCATTAATGGTTGTTTCAGCAGTCATCTCTCATCTGTCATCTATCATCCTTCGTCTGTCATCTTTATACTACATACTACTTACTACCTACTACCTACTAATTTCTACTTCGTGTCCTTCGTGGTTTACATATTTTGACGGTAGATTTAGGTATTTTAACAGTCTTTGAAAATTGCTAAAAATATGTTATTATATATACTTAATCGGACATAGAGAGGACGGGTCTGGTGGCCCAACTGGTCTTCAAAACCAGCAGCGGGCGGATAAAACCGTCCGCGGCAGGTTCGATTCCTGCCCTCTCAGTTCTTATCCGCTGCCGAACCGGATGACATGGTGAAATAATGGATGATTATAAATATAAAAAAAACGCTCCTGCGCCGCAGCCGCACTCCGGTAAATTAAAAAAATTACCCGCTGTTGATCTTGTTCTTAAACAAAAAAACATTATGGAATTGGTGTCAAAATATGGTGGTGAAACTGTGACTCATACCATCCGCCAGGTGATGCACGAGGCCAGGCAAGAGGTTTTAAGGGGTAAAAATGCTCCCGGTATCGACCAGGTGGTTTTAAAGGTTTGTGAACAGGTTACACTCCTCTCCTCTCCTTCCCTGCAGCGGGTTATCAATGCCACTGGTGTTGTGCTTCATACCAACCTGGGCAGGGCTCCCCTGGGAAAAAAAGTTCTTGACGATATAAAAGATATTATCCTGGGATATTCAAACCTTGAATTTGATTTAAAAAAAGCTTCCCGGGGAAAAAGAAATGAACATGTGATTCCCTTGCTAAAATTTATCACCGGCGCGGAAGATGCCCTGGTGGTCAATAATAATGCCGCAGGCCTTTTACTGGCTTTACATACTTTAGCCAGGGACAGGGAAGTCATTATCTCCAGGGGAGAGCTCATCGAAATCGGGGGGTCCTTCAGAATCCCGGAAATTTTAGCAGCTTCCGGCGCTAAGATGGTAGAGGTAGGAACTACCAATAAAACTCACCGGTCAGATTATGAAAACGCTGTTAATGAAAATACCGCTCTCATGTTAAAGGTTCATACATCCAATTATGTTATCCAGGGCTTTACCGAAGAAGTATCTCTTAAGGAATTGGTTAAATTGGCTCATTCTCGGGATTTGCCGGTTCTATATGACATTGGTTCGGGGCTTTTAAAAAAACCGAAAAATTTACCATTGGAACAGGAACCAGGGGTAAAGACATCGATTGCAGAAGGGGCGGACCTGGTATTCTTTAGCGGTGACAAATTAATGGGAGGTCCCCAATCCGGGATTATAGTTGGTAAAAAATGTTTGATCTCCCGGTTGAATGGAGCTCCGATGATGCGGGCATTAAGAGTAGGAAAACTAACCCTGGCTGCTCTTTCCAGTGTGATTCGCAGTTATTTTAATGATCAGCACCTGAAAAATTCGCTCCCCCTCTTTTCTATGCTGGAACAAAGCGAAAAAGAGCTTGAAAAACGCGCCCGGACATTGTACCGTAAACTTACAGGTTTAGGGGTGAAAGCCAGGATAGTAAGAAGTACCGGCCAGTGCGGCGGAGGAAGCCTGCCAGCACTAAAAATCAATAGTTTTGCCGTGGCTGTGGTCAGTGACCGACAATCGCAAAAAACACGCTCAAGATTTGCTGAAAAACTATTCGCAAAACTCCTGGAACTGGATTGCCCGGTAATGGGAATCCTGCGCCAGGGAGAAATTCTATTCGATGTATTGACATTATCGAAATCAGATATATCTTATATTACTTCTGCCATTTCAGAAGCTGTTTTTAGCCATTAGCCAGCAAGAACATGGAACAGGGAACATGGAAATGGAGCTATTTATTATAAAATATGCGGCAAGGGGCAAGGTAAATTGATTATGCTAAAGACAATTAATTCCAAACTCATTTTTTCCATCGGTTTGATAGCCGTATTCATCTTCGGGATTTTTTCGTACCTCTTTATCACTCACCAGGAAAAACAACTCACTGCCGAGGTTTTTCGCGGCGCCGCTGTATTGAGCGATACAGTCACACGAAGTACACGATATGATATGCTTACGTGCGACCGGGAGGGTATACACCGCATGATTGAGAACATAGGGGAACAACCCGGCGTTGAAGGCGTAAGGATTTTTAATAAAGAAGGGAAGATCATGTTCTCTACCAATAAAAACAATAAAGAAGGTGCCAGGCAAGTTTTTTTAGTTTTTTCCATCCGGGCTGCGGACAGACGAAAATTTTAGGAGGGCACTTGAAATTAAAAGGATGATGGGTTAGAATATACCCGGCCTAAAGAACCGAAGGAGGTAACATGCCGATACCTATACGCAAAGGTGTCGAACGATTTACTTATGCCCATTATGTGACCTGGCCCGATGAAGAACGCTGGGAACTTATCAATGGAATCCCTTATGATATGTCACCCGCTCCCTCCAGGTATCACCAGGAAATTTCCATGAACCTGGCATATGAAATCAGCAGGTTCTTAAAAGAAAAAGGAAAAAAGTGTAAAGTTTACGCTGCCCCTTTTGACGTTCGCTTACCTGAAGCTCAGCAAACCGATGAAGAAACAATGACGGTGGTTCAGCCGGATATCTCCGTGGTATGCGATCCGGGAAAATTGGACGATAAAGGCTGTAAGGGAACGCCGGATTTCATCGTTGAAATTACTTCACTTGCCACAGTAAAAAAGGATATGAAAGATAAATTACTCCTCTATGAAAAACACGGTGTGCCCGAATATTGGATCATCCAGCCGGATGAAAATATTATCATGGTATACAAACTCAATGAACAGAAACGTTATGAGAGGGCTGAGATATTCTCAAAAGAAGATAAAATCCAATTAAAATTAAAAGAGGATACGGTTGAAATAGACCTGGAAACGATTTTTTGAAAATGAAGGCGCGCTGTCATGAACTACTGTCCCTGTAACGTGTAACACAGAATGCCTTAAGCCCGGGAAGAAAGGAAAAAAGGTTCCAGGTAAATTATTTGCAATTGGAATAATTCTCCCAAACTTATTTCCATCACCGCTGTAAACGATAGTAATAATTGTTTGCATGTTTGGGGAATCGGAACAGATAACACCCAATACTTAACCTGGCGAAATACGGCTGGAAAATGGAGCAGTTGGATTCCCAATTGGAATTAACGATAAAACATAAAATGGCATAAAATGGGACAGGTCAACAAAAAATGATCTCCGGGGGTGCGCCTTAACGATCCGGGCTTCACGTCTTAGGTTCAGGCGCACTCCTGGTTCCTGTAAATCAGGGAACACTCATACATAAGAAATAAAAAATAAATGTCGCGGTAGGAATGCCAGTTACCCGGCACCCGTGAAACATCCGCACAGATC
>CP070627.1:6849727-6854876 GCA_020355945.1 Candidatus Aminicenantota bacterium
GAAATGGATAACAAGGAAATTCTTGCTTTCTCGATCTTTTTGATTGCTTCGATTACAGATGCAATAGACGGCTATTTTGCCCGGAAGTATAACCAGATCACTGAATTTGGCAAGTTTCTCGATCCCCTGGCGGATAAACTATTGATAGCAGCCGCTTTAGTAGCCCTGGTCTACCTGGAGATAGTCGCTGCCTGGGTGGCGGCCCTTATCATCTTAAGAGAAATATTCATCATGGCTTTCAGGTTCTATGTCCTGGTTAAAGACATCCCCTTTTCAGCTTCCTGGCTGGCCAAGAAGAAAACCGTATTTCAAGTGGTGGCTATATCAGTGCTGATTTTGTATCCCAAATTACCATACTCAGAGGTATTTTTTGTAATCGGGACCACCACTCTCTATGGGGCAGTATTTTTAACCCTCTACAGCGGTGTTGAATATGTAATGAAATATGCCAAAAGCGTCAGACAAAAACAATAATGCCCTATAAAAAATACCCATTACTGGATAAAAAAAACTTAAAAACCAGGTCCATCAATGAACGAAAATCATTGGTGGATGTCAAGGATTTTGCCCAACCTTATGTGCCGGGTTCTGATTTTAAAGGTTTCCTGCAATCGCTGCCAAAGTTCTTAGCTGGCAAAGATTTTATAGAATTTTGTCAGTACATAAAAAACGCACGGAAAAATGATAAACCCATTATAATGGGATTGGGAGCGCATACGGTCAAAGTGGGATTAAATCCTATTATTATCGATTTAATGGAAAGGGGATGGGTTTCTGCCATAGCAGTAAACGGCGCATTTATGATCCATGATTTTGAAATCGCGCTTACCGGCAAAACCTCTGAAAATGTTGCAGAAAATTTGCACAAAGGAACATATGGAAATACAGAAGAAACCGGTGTGTTTTTAAATGTGGCCTTAAAAGAAGGACTGGGAAAAAAATTCGGCGCCGGCGAAGCCATCGGTCACTATCTCATCAGCTCAAAATTTCCCTATAATCCACACAGTATCCTGTACAAAGCATACAAATTGAATATACCTGTCACTGTTCATCCTGCCATCGGCACGGATTTTACTCACTATCACCCCCACTTTGACGGTGCCGTGGTGGGCGCACTGGCTGAAGCTGATTTCCTATTATTCGCCTCCATCGTCTCAAAAATAGGTGATGGTGGAGTCTATATCAATATCGGTTCCGCTGTGATTTTGCCGGAAATTTTTCTGAAAGCAATAGCCTTCTGTACAGCACAAAATATTAAACTCAAAAATTTCTATACCGCTGTATTTGATTTTAATAAGCATTACCGACCCTATGAAAATGTGGTATCCAGACCTATATTAAATGGAGGGAAAGGGTATTATTTTGTCGGGCACCATGAAATCATGATCCCTATCCTGGCCGCTGCCCTGTTAAGCATCAAAGACCGCCCTAAACCCACTTCGTAAAAATTCCAAATTCCAAGGGGGGTGGCACCCCCGGCCTCTTTTGTTTGTAATTTGGGATTTGTGATTTGGAATTTCCAGGCAAAGCCAGCCCTATTGATCTCTGGCTTTGTCTGGCCTGGGGGGTTGATTAATGATCCGGAATATGTTAAAACATAAACCATGAAAATACGGCTGACACCAACAGCTATGACTCAGCTAGAATTGATTGCCGATACCATGACCAATGAAACCGGGTTCATTATCGGACAGGATATCGGTAAATTTCGAATCATTGAAAATCTATTGCCCATCAATTTTAATGAAACCACCATCGATGAAGTCTATGCTAAAACCTACAGCAAAATCGGGGATAAACTCATCGGTGTTTTTTTTAATAATTGTGAGCCTTTTCTCAATGACTGGTTTATTGAGAACATTATTATTAAAATAAAATCCGCTCAACCCGGGTTTTATCTTTACGATGTAAATAAAAAACTCATCCAACTAAGCGATGACAATTTGGAGATAAAGAAAAATGAGATGTAGAGGACAGGCATGCCTGTCCCGCATCTTTTGAAAAAAGGAGGCAATATGAATGAGAATGATCAATACACAGTGGAAGAAAAAAAGGAATTATTGCAGTTAGCCAGGAAAACCATTGAGAATTATCTCAGCGGAAGCAAAAAAGAATACCCGGAAACGGATAATCCCAAATTTTTAGAGAAGAGGGGAGTATTTGTAACCCTTCATAAAAAAGGAGATTTGAGAGGATGTATTGGTTATGCACTGCCGATTAAACCGTTGATCGAAGCGGTAGTAGACAATGCCATATCTTCTGCCACCGAGGATCATCGGTTTCGCCCGGTCTCGGTTGATGAATTGGCAGACATTGACATTGAACTATCCATTTTAACCGTGCCGCAGAAAGTGAAGAGTTATGAAGATGTGGTGGTGGGAAGGGATGGGATTATTATCAGTAAATCATTTATGAAAGGATTGCTTTTGCCCCAGGTGCCGGTGGAGCAGGGCTGGGACCTGGAACAGTATATTTCCTGGGGATGCAGAAAAGCCGGGCTGCCTGCGGATGAATGGAAAAAAGGGGTGGACATCGAAACCTTCCAGGGCATCTTCTTTGGCGAAAAAGAGATGGAATAGCCTCAAAACCTTGAACCTTGAACCTTGAATGTTGAACCCTGGATGAAAAGGCAAAAAAAAGTAGTTGTTGGTCTTAGCGGAGGTAAAGATTCCACCGCCGCTGTCCTGTTACTAAAAGAAAAAAATTATGACGTTCATGCCCTGACCATGAAAATAGGAATTGAAGGTGAAGAAGAACGATTGGAAAAAATCACACACCTCACCGGGGTATTAAAGGTACCCTGGAGAGTGGTGGATATGAGTACTGCTTTCAAAGAAAGAGTAATTGATTATTTTATTCATTCCTATGCGGCCGGCTTTACCCCCAATCCCTGCGTGGTCTGCAACAACGAGATAAAATTTAACTTGCTAATGAAAGAAGCCCTGCAAGAGGAAGAGGCGGATTTTTATGCTACCGGACACTATGCGAACAAAATCCGGGTTAATGGCGATTTCTTTCTCACCGAACCCAAAGATATTGAAAAATCTCAAATCTATTTTCTTTCCATGATTGGGAAAGAAGTATTAAAGCGGGTGATATTTCCGCTGTCCGGTTTAACTGTTGATGAGGTCAAAGCGGCCGTAACCGGCCTGCCTTTGGCTAACCGGGAAGAAAGCCAGGATGTGTGCTTCATTGGCAATAAAAAATTAATGCATTTCTTAAAACAACACTTACCGCGTCGATATTTCAAACCGGGAAATATCCTGGATGTATATGGCAATCCAATCGGTCGCCACAGAGGAGCGGTCTATTTTACCATTGGTCAGCGCCGCGGTATCCGGTTTTCCTCTGATCGAAAACTCTATGTGGTCAAAAAGGATGTCCGAAACAATACCATCACCCTGGGAGAAGAGAAATATCTCTACACCCGCAGTGCAAGAATAATAAGACCGGTGTTCTGGCGGGATATCAAAGTGGGAGAGATTCTTAAAGCCAAATTCCGGTACCAAAGTCCTTTTTATAAAGCTATTATTAATGAAGTTTCCAGGGATTTTATCATCGCCCTTTTCCCGGGACCGGCAAAATCTATCACCCCCGGTCAGATCGCTGCGTTTTACCATAACGATATCATTGTATCTGCAGGTTATATCGCTTTTTAATGCCGTTTATTATAACTTGCTCATGTACTCGACTTTATCTCGTTCCCCCAATAGTAATAAGCTGTCATGGGCATGGAAGGTGTATTTGGCACTGGGAATTTTAGTGTTCAATTTTCCTTCTCCTGATTTTTTCTTGATTAATATAATATCCACCTGGTATTTGTTGCGGACATCCAGTTCATTTATTTTCTTACCAATAAAGAACGCAGGTACATCGATTTCCAGCAAGTAAAGTCCCTCTGTCACTTCTACCATTTTGCTGTGGGGGATATTGGTCAGTGATGTTGATACCTCACCTGCCAGGTCTCGTTTCAGGATTTCTTTATTATAGGCGGTAATCACATCCAATCGCCATATGGTTCCCAATATTTTTGTGGGGTCTGAAGAGGACACCACCGGGATTTCGCCGATATTTTCTTTCCCAAATTGCCGCATCACATAATCCAGGTTATCATTTTCCTTTACTACGATCATGTTCGGGGTGGCGATATCTTTTGCCAGGACAAAATCTTTTAATGTTTCGTACTGTGGGGCAATGGCACCAAGTTCAACTTGAGAAATTTTTTCCTGGATTTCACCTTTTTCATCCTTAATGTAGAATTCGTTATGTTCGGAAGTCATAAATTTTTCGATCACGTCTTTCATCGGGGTATCCGGTGAAAGCATATCAATAGACCGGCGCATCACATCTTTTACTTTCATGGATTTCAACACGTTAACTTCTTTTCCCTGGTGGATATTAATTCCTCGTCTCATGAGTTTTAGGGTGTATATGGACCCTTCCTGGAATTTGGTGGTTACCAGGCTGATGATGGTGGCGATCATTAAGGGGAGGATGATTTTATAATCGCCGGTCATTTCAAAGATGATGAGTATTGCCGTGATGGGCGCGTGGGTAGTGGCGGCGACCACTGCGCTCATGGCCACCAGGGCATAGGCGCCGGACCCGGCGGTAATAGCAGGAAAAAGCTTGTGGACAATACTCCCGAAAAAACCACCGGTCATAGCTCCCATAAACAATGAAGGGGCAAAAATACCGCCTGAACTCCCGGAACCCAGGGTAAGCGAAGATGCCAGTATTTTCAAGAATATTAAGCCAAACAACAGCCATACTGCCATTTGACCGTATAATGCCTGGTTTATGGCTCCGTATCCGATACCGAATATTTGAGGAAAGAATATGCCAATGCCTCCCAGCATCAAGGCGCCTATTGTGGTTTTATAGAAATCCGGGATTTTAATGGCGTCGAATTTATCTTCAAAGAAATAGAGGACTTTGACAAATAAGATGGCCACTGCGCCGGCGATTATGCCCAGCACGGCGTAGGGTATTAATTCCAGCCAGTGGACCAATTCGTATTTAGGGACGGTAAAAGCGGGGTAATTGCCGTAGAGAGCGCGTGAAACCACTGTGGCGATGACTGAGGATATAACGATAGGGGAGAACTGGCTGACGGTAAAATCTCCCAGTATGATTTCCACGGCGAACA
>CP070627.1:6854976-6859789 GCA_020355945.1 Candidatus Aminicenantota bacterium
CCCCTGATGAAAGCCATGGAAAAGATTAAAAAAGCGGGAAAAGCCAGGTTTTTAGGTATTGGCACTCATGGTTTCGTTCCCGAGGCTGTCCGGGCGGCTGCCGACAGTGGTTTTTATGATGTGATCATGCTGGCTTACAACTTCCAGATCAGGGACATCGAAGAGAGAAAAAAAGCGGTTGCCTATGCAGCCGGCAAGGGAATGGGCATTGTTGCCATGAAGACCATTACCGGGGAGTCGTGGGTGCTCACCAATAAACAAACACCGGTAAGCAATCCCAAAGCAGCGCTTAAATGGGTGCTGCAAAACGAGAACATCCACACCGCTGTCCCGGGTATCAGCAACTTTGACCAGCTTGAAACGGACCTGTCTGTTATGGCAGACTTAACCCTAACACCGGAAGAGCAAAAATACCTGGAATTGGTACGGCTGAATTATAAGGACAGCCTGTTCTGCCAGGGGTGTGGCAGTTGTTTGCAGCAGTGCAAATCAGCGCCGGATATTCCTACATTGATGCGCTGCTACATGTATGTATACGGCTATCGAGACCTGGCTGCCGCGGTAAGAAACCTTGAGTCCATCAAGGATAAGGCCATCGCATGTGCCGATTGTTCCTCTTGTAGGGTAAAATGCGCCAGCGGATTTAACATCAAAGAAAGGGTCCTGGATATCATAAGGTTAAGAGACTTTCCACCGGAATTTTTCAGTAACAGTTAAGTTAGCCACAAAGATACACAAAGATACACAAAGAAAAAGGGAAGAAAAAAATCAGGCAAAAATTTAAAACACCTTTGCAAGTTTTAAAATTATCACAGTCCCCCCAATTATGGTAATTGCATGTGCCAGCGATAAGATGAACATCCATTTGATTATTTCTACCTTACTATTTTCAAGGGTTTCAATGAGTCTTGTTTCCATATTGTCAATCTTTTCAGTCAGTTTTGTTTCTGTATTTGCGATTTTTTCGATTGGTTTTTTTTGTATATTGACCATTTTTTTAGTCAGCTCTATCTTTATATTTCCGATTTCCCCTGATTATCTTCTTTCAAATTCTTCCTCTACCTTTAATTTTTCTTCGATGACATGGGGCAAAATAACGACATGCGGCATTAAATCCTCCTGGATTTCTAATTATAAAGCACTTCACCCTTTAAATCAAGATAATTTTCAAAAAAATGTTGAATATTATATAATCCGGAGTAGTTCTATAACCAACGGGTTATGAAGTCTTATGCTTAATAAAAAGCTTTTTTCTTACTCCAGTTTAAAACTAAGCCACTCGGCTTCTTGCCCTGAAAGTATCGCATAGATGAAGGGATTGTCCCTAGTGGCATCCAGTGTTAAAACCTTTCTGTCTCGACATACTGCCGTTTGGGTGGTGCCATCCTTCCGGGTTGCCACGATACGGGCTTCAGGACCGTGCCCATGAGCTTCAGTGGTAATTTTACACACACTGCAGGACAATCTGCAGAACATTAACATTACTGCTGCATCTTTCCAATTTCCACTACCGGGGGGAACCTCTTCGCTGCCGACGCACAGGAGCGAAGTGCCCTGGCGTTTAATCTCGTCGTATATCCGGATACCAACTACTTTGTCAACGGTAAACATGACGAGATTTCCCCCTGGTAAGCTTGAGAAGTCGAGGCTAATGCCTCCTGTTTGCGAGCAGCAAACTTTTGTATCTCTTCCATTGTCACAATTGTTCAGGACCAGCATTAATACAAGGATCAGGCTGACTTGAACAAACCATAAAAACGTTAACTTTTTAATTTTCATTTTTTCATTACCTCCCTTTTTGGTTTTTTTGGTTAACCACCACATTCAGGGTGATTTCACTTTCAGTTAGTTAAAAAAGGGAACAGGAAAAAGGGAAAAAGTGTACAGGCGAAAAAACTTTTATAAAATTTTTATCGTTAAAATCTTCTCCCCTTTTTCTTTTCACCTTTGTCCCCTTTTCCTTCAAACACGAAGCTTTAATGGTTTTTTCACAGTACATCCGCCATGGATAATATGGATACCATTAAACCCCACTAAAAACGAATGATCAACCCACCGGCCAGGTGGAAGAAGTACGTGTTTTTCTCACTGGTAAATATGGTATTGTGATGAGTCGCGAATTCCAACCGGATTCGTTGGGAAAGTCTAAAATTGAAGCCGCAGCCAACATTTACTCCCATTTTTTTATTGTCAGCGTCCTTTATAATGTAATAACCGGGTCCTGCCTCTGCAAAAAAAGTAAGAGGTTTACCGGGTGTGGAATATTTCAAATTGAGGTTGATGTTAACGATAGACGTATCATCGAGTTCGACCAGTTTGCTTTTAAATTGATTGTAGCCCAAGAGCGCCCGCAGGGAAAAATGCTTTTTTAAGGGATATTCAAAATCCACCAGGATATTGATTCCAGCTTTATATAAATCGGCAAAGTCACCCATAGGAATAGCGGTTCCGGTGTGGATAGAAAAAAGCGGCCGTTTCTTCTCAACCGGTTCCACGGAAGATGGTTTGGGGGGAGTGGGCAGCGCTTCAAGCCCCTTGATCACATGCCCGGCGGAGTTTAAAGAAACGGTCAACTCATGTTTTTTCCCTTTGACGTCGGTGACGTTTGCAGCCACCTGCCAGGTGGGTGAGAAACGGCCAGTCTGAGCCAGGGCGGATCGATATTTGAATTGGGGTTTTTGAATCTTGAAATCTTTGGTTTTATACTTTTTAAAAGTCTTAGCCAGGTTTTTGCGGATGGTCTTAGAGTCCAGGATGTAATTTTGGGGCTGTTTAAATTGGCGAAACTCTTCAAAACGGCCGTTATAGGCGTTGAAGGTGGCAACCAGACGGCGATCTTTAAAGGGAACCATGTAATATTTGTATTTCCCGGCATCCACCAGGAAAGGTTTTCCTATTTCATGAGGTTTAGCCAATATCTCAAAGGGTCCCTTTGCGATATCTTCTCTTCTAACTTCTTCCAACCAACCATAGAATGCCTTCCTAATATCTTCCACCGGGAGAATAGGGCCTTCCAACACCCATTCCGGTATCTTGACCTTTATATTGACAGGCGGTGGTTCGATGATGGCAATGTACTTGTCGTGCCAGGAACTGGCGGGATTGTTAAACGGTACTTCCCAATACTGTGCATCACTTTCCCATACACTTGCATCTACCATGGCAAAGGGAAAGGTCGCTCCTGGTGTGGGATCATACAAAAATACTCTATACAGTTCTACATCGTATGTAGTTGTGGTGGGCTGCACATCTGAATGAAACCCGCAAACAGCCACCCACTTTTCAGCATCGGTGATAGAGACGGGCACTAAATATCTGCTATGATCCAACCAATAAAGCATTGCACCGATAACACTATCCCTGTCAGAATTGGAGTAATCGACCCAATTACCGCAGGGTGTAAGGTAGGAGTCCATCAACGTAGCTCTTAAACCTTCGGGATTACTAAACCACAACCCGAGTTCTGCATCGTGTGATAAAATTTGGTTGTATAAATATAGTTGATCCGGGTGGTATTGCCGTTCCACAACATTGGGGCAGGTATTGAGTGCCATTTGCACACATGCCGCCCCGTTGTAATGGTCTGCTGTGGCGATGTAAGGCAGCGTCTCCGGTGGCATTACATCCGGCAGCAGCACGGAATAGGCTTCACAGGCAGTTGGAAGTCCTAAATAAAGCCCGAGCACTAACAGAATGAAAAAAACGAAGTGTTTATTTTTCATTTGATTCACCTCCTCTAATATCTCTGGATGGTCACGTGCCAGGTGTCTTCCACCCATTTGTAGATGCGACCGTAGCCATTGGTAGTCCGTTTACCGGCATGCAGCCTGAATTGATATGCGCAGGTTGGCATTTTTGAGGGATCATAGGTGGAGCCGTTATAGCTGACGCTGTAAGTCATATTGCCATGCCACAGAGGACTGGGGTGCGAGGAGTCGTACTCCTCGTATGCGCCGGAAGGCCGTGGAGTGACTTTACTGTTGTGCCCATACATCGCCTCCAGCGTTAAATCTCTCAAGTGTCCCTGTTGGTCCCATACTCTAAAATCCACTGTAATAGTGTCAGCCGCGCCAAAGTTGAGAATACCGCACACCGGTTGGGGATTTCCATTCAGGTTAACACTAACGATCCCCACGGTAGGCGGCGAGTTGTCGATACGAAGTACGATTTCACCATAGTTAGGGTCTACTATCAGTTCTGTGCTTGTGGTTTCCGCAGGAGTTCCACCTGTTTCCCTGTAGCCTTTAAACCTGAGCCGGCATAGTCCATCCGGCACCACCCTGGTGTCAAACCTGGCTACCCGGTCATAATATGACCAGGCCTTACCAGGCCTGACCCTGTAGGGGATGGTATAAAGGTTTTCCATGGTGCCGACAGTGAAAGGCCCCATCGATTGGGATACCCAGTGCCAGTTGAGTGGATAAGAATCGGAGTCATCGTACCACTTGTTGGGTAACGCAGTGTTGATATCGGTCCAGCTTGTCCCGCCATCGGTACTGTACTGCACCTTGTAATAATCCACTTGACTATTTTGCCCGAACCATCCGAACATGTTCAGGGTTCTGCCGAAAGGTTGATCGGAATCAACAGCCGAAGTACAATCGGTGGGAGCCAGCGTCCGCGAACAGTGATATCCATCACTGGAGGAATCACTGCCCCGGCAGTGAATATTCGCGGTCTCACAAACTCCTATCCTTGTAAACAAGACACCATTGTTGGGGGGGATATCTGCCGGGTTTACACCTGGGTTGAACCAACCTGCCAGTGCGGCTTCATCCATCGGAATCTCCAGGGTAATGGAACTACCATCGGC
>CP070627.1:6859889-6865789 GCA_020355945.1 Candidatus Aminicenantota bacterium
CTCTTGGCGATATCAACTACTTCCAGGCCAACCCGGCCAAATCCTGGGGGTTCATCAAGGAAGTGTTTTACCAGGGTTTTGGCCAATGCAAGCCCAATGACGCCCACTTACGCGTTGCCGAACTGGAAAAAATGGGATACGTGAAAGCCGTGATAACCCAAAACGTGGACAACCTGCACCATGAAGCCGGCAGCAAAACCGTATTTGAATTTCACGGCACCATACGGACCATATCCTGTTCCATGTGTAAAACCCAATACCAGGCCAAAGAGGTTTCCCTTGAACCCCTCCCTCCCCGATGCCCGGTATGCATGGGAATCATGAGACCGGATTTTGTTTTTTTCGGGGAAGGAATTCCCAAACAGGCCATGATACCATCTTATTACGAGGCACAAGTGGCAGATGTGTTTTTAGTGATCGGAACCACCGGTGAAGTAATGCCCGCCTGCCAGATTCCTATCCAGGCCAGGCAAAATGGCGCCAAAATCATCGAAATCAACCTGGACCCCTCCACGTTTACCTATGGTGTCACCAATATCTTCCTCCAGGGAAAAGCCACGGAAATGATGAACCGGTTAGTTGAAGAAATAAAAAGACAGACCACAGCAGATTAGAGGGAATAGGAGATTATGATGAAGTTATTGATTAACCCGGCAGGCGGGATGGCCGGTGATATGTTTGCCGCAGCACTGGTTTCTGCCGGGGCTGACTTTAAGATAATGCAAAACGCCATGCTCACGGCTGGCAAAAAACTGGGGTCAGTTCAAATCGATATTAAACAAACTGCGGATGGCTCATCCCAACTCTCCATTGCCTTGGTTCCCCAAAGACATCACCTGGGTGGAAATGAAGCCAGGGCAATCCTGGAAGAACTTTTCAGTCAATTTGACATCTGCAAAAAATATCGGGATTTGGGGATGAATATACTGGAAATTTTGATCAAGGCTGAAAAAAGAGCTCACGCTGAATATAATATCGTAATAAAAGAAGAACATACACATTCTTATTCCCCTCATCACCATCATCATCCATCCCGGGATGAAGAGACATTTCTGCATGAGGCGCAGGATATTGTGATCGATATCATCGGTGCAGTCACGGGTTTGCAGCAGTTGGATATTGAACCTGGAGCTGAGCTGCTGGGGCCGGTTTCGGTGGGAGGTGGCCATGTGCATTTTTCCCACGGCACTCATTCTATCCCGGCACCTGCCACCGCTGTTATATTGAAAGAATACAATATTGAATGGAAAAAAGGGCCCGTCAATGTGGAGTTATTCACCCCTACCGGCGCCGCCATCTTAGCTGCCCTGGGCTCACCAGTCAACCCGGCAATCGATATGAAAACATTGGCTGCGGCAGCCATGGGAAAAGCCCGAGGCTCCAAAATATTGGATATCCCACCCTTTGAACTATTCATTTATAAAAAAATTAAGAAACATGCCCCAATTCATTTGACATTTTAATCATGGAAAGTTATAATTCTAGTATGTTTCATTTGTTTATGTTTCAAGAACGGAAAGCATCATTATGGAAGAAATAATCTACCCGGAAAACCTGAAGAATAAACTCCTCTTATTGATTCAAAATAACCTGGATAAGATCGAATCCACCTTTAGCATCGATCTGGCTTTAAGGGGAAATAAAATCATGTTTGACGGAGACCCCCTGAATACCAAAAAATTCAAAAAATATATAAAACATATGCTGCACCTGGGCAAAGAGAAGGACGAATGGAATGAAAATGATTTTAATATCAGTTTAAGCATGATCAAAGAAGGAAAAATCGATCTGATAAAAGAAGAATTGAATAACAGGATTAAAATCAATATCAGTAATAATGGGAAAGTGGTCTATCCAAAAACCTTTAATCAAAGGGAATACGTGAAGGCTATTCAAAAAAATGACCTGACCTTTGGTATTGGGCCGGCAGGAACAGGTAAGACATTTTTGGCTATAGCCACGGCTTTAAATTTTTTGTTTGCTAAGGAGGTGGAGCGGATTGTGCTGACACGACCGGTGGTAGAGGCCGGTGAAAAGCTGGGATTCCTACCGGGAGATATTCAACAAAAAGTCAATCCCTATTTCCGACCCATATACGATGCCCTTTACCATTTGATCGGCTTTGAACGGACCGCGGACCTGGTGGAAAAAGAGATCATTGAAATTGCACCCCTGGCATATATGAGAGGCAGAACCATTGATAAAGCCTTTATCATCCTGGATGAAGGGCAAAATACCCTCAACTCCCAGATGAAAATGTTCTTAACACGATTTGGCCAGAATTCCCGGGTGGTGATTACCGCGGATATTTCCCAGATCGACCTGGACAATCCCAAAAAATCCGGGATTTTTCATGCCATCAAAATCCTCAAAGACATCAAAGGAATCAAAATTATTTATCTAAACAAAAAAGATGTGATCCGACATCCATTGGTGCAGCAGATCATCGAAGCTTATGAGAGGAAGGCAGATGCCGTTTAAACTCAATTTCTTTAAATCCTACCAATCATTATCCGGCAAAAGTAAAAAGAAAATGTCAATTGCTATTTTGTTTATTGGTTTTCTTTTCGTCCTGGTCACCTCCTAC
Source organism: Candidatus Aminicenantota bacterium (assembly GCA_020355945.1). The sequence goes on from CP070627.1 coordinate 6,862,477, forward strand.
TTGCTGCATATTCCCCAACAGGAAGTCATCACCCCCCATTCGTTAAACGTCGGAGATATCGTCAAAGAAGACATTAAAATTAATACGGATATTACCATTGAAGATAAAGGGAGTACCGAGGCAAAAAGAAAGCAGGTACTTGAAAACCTGGTGCCTATTTATGAATATTACCAGGAAAATCAAACTAAATCCGGGAATACAATCAACCAGTGGTTCCACTTGATTACAGAGGCCAGGAAAACGTATATAAAGAATAAGAAAGATAAAAAGACATTAATCCGGATTAAGAATCAAATTGAAAAGGAATTTGGCCTGGAGTTTAGCGAAAAAGAAATCCGCTCCCTTTTGAGAACCGATTTTTTCAATAAAGTAGACTTGAATAAGCTGCTGGAATTTGTTAGAGCTCTTTATGACAAAAAAATCCTCAGGTCGTTAACCGGGGTCAGGCAAAGCAAACAAGGCACCATCAAGGTGGTCTCCAAAACCAGCGAACCGGTGATTTTAACAACCAATGACATTTACGATTTAAATAAAATCAAAGCCGCATTAATCCGGTTCATTAACCAACAGGGATTTGCTGCAGAGCCAGTGGAACTGATCGCCTCTACCCTGAAGAATTTTATCGAAGAGAATATCTCTTATTCCATGAACCTGACGCGGGAAGAAGAGCAGCGGGCTGCAGCGGCTGTAAACCCGGTGCACATTAAATATAAAACCGGGAAAGTTATACTCAGGGAAGGCGATGAAGTCACCCCGGAGGATATGAAAATCCTTAATTTAATCGCTGCTCAAACTCAAATACGGAAACCTCAATTATCCGATTTTTACCTTATTTTGGTCATTTTAGCCTTTTTAACGATATTTGGAGGAAAATTTTTCAAGATATGGGTATCCAGCGGCATCAATAAAAACAAACTATTCGCAGTTACCGGGGCCACACTGTTGGTCAGTGTCATTATTTACCGGGTTTGTTTGTTTTTATTCCCCTTGATATTGCAAAATATTACCCTTGACATTCATTATGAAGCCCAGAGTATTTTTTATGCCATTCCCTTTGGTTTCGGTGTACTGGTGATTGCCTTTATATTTAATCTCCAGAGTGCGGTTATTTATTCTTTTGTTAATTCCATCATCGGTGGAATGATCTGTGATTGGGATTTTCGAATTTTTTTATATATTTTGTTGGGCAACCTGGTGGTGAGTTATGGGATTGAATATTACCAGCGGTTAAAGCGCTCCCCTATTATTAAGGCTGCCGTATTATGGCTGCTGCCAGCCAACATGATCATGGTTATTTTTTTCCATTTAACCGAAGCCGGTTTTAATTTAAAACTTCTCTTAGTGAATATCGTGATGGGGATTTTTTCTGCTTTGCTATGTCCTATACTGGCCAATTTTTTTATTCCCATCTGGGAAATGATGTTCCAGTTGGTAACGGAATTAAAATTAATTGAGTTGACTAACCTGAACCTCCCGATTTTCCGGGAGATGTTGGAAAAAGCGCCCGGGACCTATCATCATTCCCAGATGGTGGCGTCATTATCGGAATCCGCGGCCCAGGACCTGGGACTTTCGCCGCTGGTGCAAACGGCAATGGCTCTTTATCACGATATTGGTAAAATCGACAATCCTCATTTTTTTTCCGAAAACCATACGATTTATAAAAACCCCCATAAAAATATGCCTCCCCGCGACAGCGCCAAAAATATCATCGCCCATATTCCCGATGGGGTGGAGCGGGCAAGTAAAATAAAACTGCCGCCATTGGTCCGCTCCTCGATACTTCAGCATCATGGAACAAAATTAGTACGCTTTTTCTACGATAAAGCCAAAGAAATATCCACTGTCGATAGTGATGGATTGGACGACAAGGTGTTTCGCTATCCGGGAGAAAAACCCAAAAATATAGAAAATGCCATCATTATGCTGGCCGACCAGGTGGAAGCCGCTTCCAAAAGCCTGGGTGCACCAACCGATGAAGAAATTAAAAATGTGATCCGGAAAATCATCGATGCCGATATCGAAGAAAACCAATTCGATGAATGCGAAGGGCTAACCATCAAAAACCTGAATATTATTGCCAACAGCTTTCTAAAAAAACTCTCTTCCATCTACCACATGAGAGTTTCATACCCGGGATTCGATTTCAAAGAAAAAGAGACCATCCACGAAAACGGACGAATTCAAACCAGCACGGATCGTCACAAAACAATTTCATGAAAACAGCTTTTTCGTATATCTTCGCGTACCTTCGCGTACCTTCGCGGCTAACTATCTAAAAGGCAGGACAGGAAATGATAGAAATAATTGCTGACGATTTCAAAGTGGAGAAGCAATTCTACCTGGATAAACTGGAAGCCGCTGCCAGGGAATTAAATATCAACCCGGGGGTAACCATTGTTATCAAACTGGGAGGTAAGGAAGAAGCCAAAGAGTTGAATTTCCAATACCTGCAGAGGGACTACCCCACTGATGTATTGAGTTTTCCTTTTAATGAAGAATTACCTGAGGGCTTTTACGTGGGGGATATTTTTATTTGCTATCCTATTGCGGAAATCCAGGCTAAAGAAAACAATGTAACACTGGAAGAAGAGTTATTTCGCTTAATGGTTCACGGCATACTCCACCTTCAGGGGTACGATCATGAGAAAGACGCTGGCCAAATGGAAGCGCTGCAAGAGCAATTGGTGGCGAAATATATGAAGGGTAGAAATGTAGAAAGTAGGAAGATATGAAGATATGAAGATATGAAGATAGGAAGATAGGAAGATGGAAGAATCAACTTATTTTTTTGGGACGGCTGGTTGGAGTTATAAAGATTGGTATGGAACGGTTTATCCGGTAAGCGTGCCCAGGGATTTCAATCATCTCCAATTCCTTTCCCGGCATATGGATTTTGTTGAAGTGAACACCAGTTTTTATCGTACTCCTTCGTTAAAATTAACCAGCGGATGGGTTAAAAAGACCGAATCACTGGAAAATTTTCTATTTTGGGTAAAGATTCACCAAAATTTCACTCATCATCGCAAGGTATCAACTGAAGAGCTTAATTATTTCAAAAGGGGATTGGAACCATTGGTGCAGGCCTCTAAATTGGCCGGATTATTGGCTCAATTTCCTTACTCTTTCAAGTTAAATACCGGTCATTTGAATTATATAGTGGCCCTGGCCGATAAGTTCCAGGAGTATGCCCTGGCCATGGAATTTCGCCACCAGAGCTGGAATAGAAAGGAACTCTTCGAAGTCTTTAAAGAAAAAAAACTCATCTGGGTGAATATTGACCAGCCAATGGTTTCTCTTTCGCTGCCGTTAA
>CP070627.1:6865889-6871776 GCA_020355945.1 Candidatus Aminicenantota bacterium
TTCGAATGGGTATATGGCAAGATGCCCACGCCTGGGTCTGGAAAAGGGATCTGGAAAGCACAAATTTTCAATCGACACGGTTTATTGGAAAAGACGGGATGGCAATTAACCCCTTTGAAAGCATTGGCCCACGGGAAGCGGTCTTTCGTGAAGAGCCGGGGATACAGAGAATCTTTTATTCACACTATAAGGATAGCCCGAAATCATACGCATTGGTCAGCAGACACCAGGTATACACCACCTGGTTCAACTCGAACGATAATAATAGACATATCTCTGCAAAAACTTCCGGTATGTATTACTTAAAGGCGATGACTAATGAAAAAATTCCGTTGTACAGTGGGAAACCTATTGCCGTCACCTGGGACAATCGGAATAAGAAAAGCATATTTGCATGGGTAAATCAAAATCGGGAAAGTGACGAACATAGTAGAGAGGTGCTCGTCTCAGTTGGGTATATCGATAACGAAATTCTCCCACAACCAAGGAGCCTAGGGGTAAAATCAAATGTAGGAGTGGGTCTCGCATGTAATAAAGGTTCAGCGGGAAGATACGATTGTATTCTTGCATACGTAGATGCTGACCGGGCGGATGGAGCGGTAAGAATTAAAAGATTCCGTGCAAGTAAAACAAAAAATAGTTATTTCCTGGTCATCGATCCCAATACATATAAAACTGGAATGAAAACCGGGTCTAGCATTGCCGCCTGGTATAATAAAGGAACCGGGAGGTTCTATATGGCCATTCGCCAGGCCGATTACGGGCAATATCTATTAACCTACTCTTCAAAATATGGAGCGAACTGGAGAATGGAATGTTGTTTAGGGTACTCCATAACTGGACCGACTGCTGTTAGCTATGAACAAGGTGAAAGAAACTGTTTAGTATGGTTAGGAGAATAACAAATATTTGGCAAAAAACCGAATGTTCAAGAGTTCCCTTCATTTGTCTCCTGTGTTCCGTCGTTTGTCGTTTTTCCTTTGTGCCTCTTTGTGTATCTCTGTGGCTAAAATTAAGCAATTGAAATATAACTCCCAAAGAGTTATAATACCCTCATGGACCTGAACACTCAATTGAGAGTTACGATAGATGATATTAAATTTATGAAAGCAGCACTTCTGCTCAGCAAAAAGGGTACCGGACTTACAGAGCCCAACCCGTTAGTGGGCGCGGTGGTGGTGAAAAACAATCGCGTGATTTCCTCCGGTTATCATGCACGATATGGCGCGCCCCATGCCGAACAGATCGCTTTAAAAAACGTAAATGAGACCGGCACCACGTTGTATGTGACATTGGAACCCTGCACTCATCATGGTAAAACCCCTCCCTGTACGGATTGTATCTTAAAAAACAAAGTAAAGCGAGTCGTAATGGCGATGAAAGACCCCAATCCCCTGGTTAATGGCAAAGGAATCAAATTGCTGGAAGACCAGGGTGTGACCGTAGACCTGGGGCTGCTTCAACATGTTGCCTCAAAAATCAATCGCCATTATATCACATATATGACTAAAAAAAGACCTTATGTCACGCTAAAAGCAGGTGTTTCCATTGACGGCAAATTAACAGACAAATACAGGAATTCCCAATGGATCACGGATGAAACCTTACGACAATACTCCCACAGTTTCAGGGGAGAATTTTCTGCTGTAATGGCAGGTGCTCAAACGGTTATTGATGATGACCCCCAGTTGACGCTGCGAGAAAAAGGCTGGAAATATAAACAATTGTACCGGGTTATCCTGGATTCCCGGAACCGGCTGGACACAAACCTGAGAATCTTCAAAGAACAACAGCGCTTCCCGTTAATCTTATTTTCCTCGAAAAAGACCCGGGACAAAGCGCCAAAAATAGAGCATCATTTTTTTGTCAGCCCCGATGAAACAGGCCGCGGCCTAAAATTGGCAGAGATTTTGGAAACACTTTATGGTATGGGTATTGCATCGGTCCTGGTAGAAGGCGGCGGATACATCTTTGATTCCTTTTTAAAAACACAACGGTATGATGAAATCGTGCTTTCTACAGCCAATACACTCATCGGGGGAGAAGCCTCCGTGCAGTTCTTTCCCTCCGGCGCCAGTGTGTCTTCCCCAATAATACTTAAAAAAAGAGAGATTATCCCTTTAGAAACCGGTTACATCATCAGGGGGTATAGAGCCTAATGTTTACCGGTATTATTTTAAAAATGGGCAAACTGGTTTCTTTGGAAAAGAAGAACCCCATTACCCTTACTGTAGAAACCGGGCCGCTGGGACAGGTGAAAATCGGGGATTCGATGGCAGTCAATGGCGCCTGTTTGACTGTGGTTGCCTTTGACGGCAGCCAGTGTCAATTCCATCTCAGTGACGAAACATTGAAACTCTCTAATTTCAACGATTTAACCCGGGGCAGTTATGTGAACCTCGAACTGCCCTTAACCCTGCAGGATTTTTTAGGGGGTCACCTGGTGAGCGGTCACCTGGATGGGGTAGTACGGCTCAAGTCTATCCAAAAACGCAGCACCAGCACCACGTTTTCCTTCACCTTCCAGGACCGGGAATGGCGAAAATTTTTGATTCACAAAGGCTCAGTCACCCTCAACGGTATCAGTTTAACCCTGACCGAAGTCCGGGAATCGTTTTTTTCAGTAGAAGCGATCCCCCATACCCTGGAGACCACCAACCTTAAATATGCAAAAATTGGAGAACGGTTGAACCTGGAACTTGATTTAATCGGGAAATATTTATATAATTTAAGGTTATTAACGTAATCGTGCAATTCGTATAACAGGATAGACATAAAGCCCGACCTGGAGGGGAGAAACCCTTTGGCGAGGGGCTTAAAAGGGATAAGAAAATGAACAAAAGAATGTCAATTTCAGTACCGGAAGCGATTGAATATGTCAAGAAAGGTAAAATGATCGTCATTGTTGATGATGAAGATAGAGAGAACGAAGGCGATTTGATGGTGGCCTCGGAAAAGATCACTCCCGAAGCAGTGAATTTTATGGCCACTCACGGCAGGGGATTGATCTGCGTCTCTTTGACAGAAGAGAGGAGTGATGAACTGGAACTTCCTTTAATGGTGGGTGAAAACACGTCTCATTTTGAGACACCCTTTACCATTTCCGTGGATGCCAAAAAAGGCACCACCACAGGTATTTCAGCTTATGACCGGGCAGCGACAATAAAATGCTTGATCGATCCTGACACGAAACCTTCCGACCTGGCCCGACCCGGTCATATTTTCCCTTTGAGGGCCAGGAAAGGTGGTGTGCTGGTGAGAACAGGTCAAACCGAAGCGTCCCTGGACCTGGCCAGGATCGCAGGACTGAACCCCTCAGGCGTTATCTGTGAAGTCATGAAAGACGACGGCACCATGGCCCGCATACCTGACCTGGAGAAATTTAAAGAAACTTTCGGTATTCCTATTATTACCATTGAAGAAATCATCAAATACAGGCTCCAGGAAGAAATCCTGGTGGAACAAGAAGCAGAAGCCACCATTCCCACCCCCTGGGGAGAATTCATTATCAAAGCCTTTGTGGATATGATCAATAAAGAAACCCATGTGGCCCTGGTTTACGGTGATATCAACAGTGATGAGCCGGTCCTGGTGCGGGTACATTCCCAGTGCCTCACCGGCGACACCTTTGGCTCTTTAAAATGCGACTGCGGCCCTCAACTGCATAATGCCATGGAGCGAATCGCAAAAGAAGGCCGAGGGGTGCTGCTGTACCTGTTGAACCAGGAGGGAAGAGGAATTGGCCTGGTCAACAAAATAAAGGCCTATAAACTACAAGAAGATGGCCTGGATACAGTAGAAGCCAACCTGGAACTGGGCTTTAAAGAAGACCAGCGCGATTACGGGATTGGCGCACAAATACTGCGAGTCCTGGGATTGAAAAAATTAAAACTACTTACCAACAACCCCAGGAAATTTATTGCCCTCTCCGGTTACGGCCTGGAAATCGTAGAGCGAGTACCGGTGGAAGTGGATTACGGTAAAGAAAATATCCACTACATGAAAACCAAAAAAGAAAAAATGGGGCATTTACTGACCAAAGTGTAGGTGTTTCAGGCACCAGGTAATAACTTAAGGCATTAAGCATCAGGCAAATAGGTAGTAGGTGTAATGGATGTGAACGTCAAAGCATTTTTAAGGCTTAAGTCCGTCAGGCAGATAGAATACCTGGAGGAAGGTGATTTTACTCATCTAAAGCGAAACGAAAAAATTGAGTTTTTGAAAACCCTCCTGAAAGAGGAAATCTCTTCTGACACTGCTGCCTGTGCACTTTCACTATTAAAAGAACTAAATTACCCGGATCGCTATTATTTCCGTAAATTCTTATACCATAAAGACGACGCTGTGGCTGATGTCGCTCGAAAAGCCATTAATAAGTTAGACAGGAAAAGGAGTGACACCATAACGATGGAGGACATGCTTCGAGAAGGAGAAAGCGACGATCGCATCCTGTTAGCCGATTATTTCCTGGCCCAAGAAGGAAAAATAAACGAAGAAGCATTAATCGCCTTTTTACGTATTAATGACATGAGGGTTAGAGATTTGATTATTAAAAAAGTGACATCAGAGCATGAGGTGGATGATGCGCTGCTCAGTGAGACCATTACCAGGGGTGCGGCCTGGTATGTGCGGGCCGCATTGGTTGAAATATTGGGCAATCGAAAAAGCCAACACCTGTTTGACAGCATTGACTTCTTAATGAATGACAGTAACGTAGAGGTTAAATTAAAGCTGATCGATGCCCTGGCAAAATTAGGCATGGAGAAGGGAAGGGTGTATTTGCAGCAATTGACCCATGACACCATCATTTGGGTGCGAAAACAGGCGCATCGGGCGCTGCAAAAACACTAAAATAAAAAAAAGGGAGGAAACATGAGTTTTTACAAAAAAGATTACATCGAAACACAGCGCAAGCGGAATACCATGATTGCCCTGGCCTCCGTGGCGTTGATTATCATCATTGTCTTTTCTTACAATCTTCTAAAAAAGTCACCGGAAGAGGAAACCGGTCCAAAGCCTAAAACAGTTATAGGAGAGAAAAAACCGGGAGAAAAGCCAAAACCCGATTCGCCCACGAGCGAAAAAAAGGATAGGCCCACCATTATTAAGGAAACCAGGGAGTCAGTGGTCCTGATCAAAATATTGGACAGGGATGGAAATACCATTTCGGTAGGAAGTGGTTTTATTATCAATGACAACGGTGATATTATCAGCAACCGTCATGTATTTCGAGGTGCTCACCAGGCAGAAGTGGAAACCACCAAAGGAAAATTCACCGTAGCAAAAGTACAGGCCCAGGATGCCAATAATGACCTTGTCCGTCTTTCACTGGGACGAACCGGACGAAAATTCAAACCAATAAAAATGAGTGATTCCATGCCGGAAGTGGGTGAAAGTATTATGGTGATTGGTAACCCGTTGGGATTGGAAGCCACGGTTTCCAGTGGGATTGTTTCCGCCAGGCGAAAGTTCCTACCTTTTGGCCAGGTTATCCAGATCACCTGTCCCATATCACCGGGTTCCAGCGGCAGCCCGGTACTGAACATGAAAGGAGAAGTCATTGGGGTAGCCACCTTTCAAATGGTGAAAGGCCAGAACCTTAACTTTGCCATCCCCATCGCACATGCCAAAGCACTCAAGCCCTCCAAAGGCGAAGAACTGGCCAGCGTCAATTTTGAGACCACGGAATTTATCGAATCACTGGAAGACCCGTTTGACCAGGGAATGATCCTATACGGTCGGGAGCAGTATGAAGGTGCGATTCCTTTTTTTAAACAAGCAGTAGAAAAAGACCCCCAGAATGCAGAAGCCTATTATCACCTGGGTATATGTTACAGGGAAACCAGGGCCACCGCTGCCATAGAAGCCTTTAAAAAGGCCATTGAGA
>CP070627.1:6871876-6881840 GCA_020355945.1 Candidatus Aminicenantota bacterium
TATTTTTCACCGGATGAGCATGAAGATTTAATGAGCAAAGCGGATAAATTCGACTATTTTTTCACCCTCTGGTCCTTGAAAGAGAGCTACATTAAAATACTGGGTAAAGGCCTCTCCCACCCGTTGAACGCCTTTTCTATCAAATTCAACAGCCCGGAGGAGATCATTATCAAAGTAGAAGGTAAACGGATTGGAGACATATTTTTCCGGCAGTATGATGTGGATAAAGCCTATAAAATGGCGGTTTGTGCGGCTCATGACCGGATCCCCGGGCATGTGAATATGGTCACCACAGACCAGTTAACCAAAAAATTTCTTAATTATTAATCCTGGTCATTTTCACTGCAGTTCCTCAGGAAGCAGCGACCTCACCCGGAGACGAATGAAAACCAACACAAACGAACCTGCGCAGCATATAGGGTCCCCGCGCCGAGGGGTTTTCATTGTTGTGCGTCATAAAAAAATGACGCATCTGTTACCAGGTTAATTTTTATCATCCCTCTAAATCCTTTTATACCAGCAGTTTACAGGTCCCACATAAGTTGGCATGATTATTGCATACATAAATATTGATAAAAGGAACAATAAATTATTTTTAAATTAGGAGGGAAAGATGGCAGTAAAAGAATTTAAGATTAATGGTCAAGTGATAGATGTTAAAAGCAGGGAAGGGATACCTGGATTTAAAGTCGAGGTATGGGAAAAAGCCTTAGCATGCGAAGACCTACTGGGAAGCGCATTAACCAATGAACAGGGGCATTTTGTTATTGCTTTTGTTACTTCCTCTCATCATGCCATGTTTCATTATAAACAGGCAGTTATTCTATTCAAAATCTACAAAGAGGACCTGTTGGTTAAAAGTACCTATGAATCCATACGAAAAATGGTAGAAAATCACAATAAAATTGTTATCGAAGTCGATATACCACCGGAACAACTCGCTGTCAGCGGTTATGTTGTTAAAACGGATAGAACACCTGTACAAGGAATGATGGTCAAAGCTTTTGATAAAGGCTTGGGAAAGGAAATTCCAATGGGAGACTGTCTCACCAATGAGGACGGATATTACCACATCCGCTTCAAAAGCAACCAACTTAGTTATAAAGGTAAAAAATCAGCAGACTTAATCGTCCGGGTTTTTGAAAACAAAGAGGCAGAGGAACCGGTGGGCACTTCTCCATTCATACTAAATGCACTGCCCGAGGAAAACATCAACCTCATGATTGGGAAAGATCAGTATGCCGGGCCTACCTATTATGAAGTACTTGTTGAAAATCTGGAACCCGAATTAAAGGGAGTAAACCCGGACCTGGATAAAAAGGATGTGATCCATCTGACCAATAAAACCGGTATATATCCCAGGGAAATCGCTTATTTTGCCAATGCCATGAAACTGGCACAAACCACGGGGATTGCAGCGGAAATTTTCTATGGCCTCTTTCACCGGCAAATGCCCATCAGTCTCCACGGCCTGCTGTCACAGGATAAAAAAGTACTAAGAGAGGCATTGGAAACCGCTTGCGACAGGAATATTATCAACCCGGAACTGAAAGAACAAATAGATGACATTATACTCAGCCTTGAAAACCAAAAAGTAGAACAAGCATTAGTAGACGAGGGCACTCCCGGGTATGCTTCGTTAAAAGGGCTGCTAAACACCGCGGGTTTAAACGGTGGCAAACAAAACACGTTTGTGAACCTATATGTAAAAAATGAAGAGCCTATTAAGGCATTCTGGCAAGATTTACGCACCCGGGAAGATTTTGGTGACCAACTGGTAGACCAAATGCAATTCACCTTTCAACTGGGTGCAGTGACCCGGAATAACCTGTCACTCATCCGGGAACTCAAGGCAGACCCCGACCTTAATATTACAACACTCCGAGACCTGGCAAAACTTGACCTGGACCTCTGGAAAAGCATTCTTAATAGAGACGAAATCACTATACCCGAAAGCATCAAAGGCGATACAGTAGAAGATAAAAAACACAACTATGCCCTTACCATGACCCATATTATAGAAGATGCTTTTCCCACCGCAGTAATGGTTAATAGGATGAATTTAAACGATGTGCATTTGACGACCTTCTTTTCCCAAAATCCCGACTTTGAATTTCGTTCCTGCCGTGTCAGGGACTATGCCTCGCAGATAAATGAAATCGACAGTTCCGGGAATCTTCTTCAAAACCTGGAAGCCATGCAGCGGTTGTTCCGTTTGACCCCCAGGTATGATAAATGTAAGGCAATGAAAATATTGTGGGAAAATAACCTTTGCTCTGCCAGTGAAATCTATAGTATGGGAAAAAGCACCTTTATCAATATGCATGTTTCAGGTGCGGATGAAAGTGAAAAAGCCCAGGCCTCCCTTGACGCCAAAATTCTCTATGCCAATGCCGGCAAAGTATTTGCAATGGCATTAATGACAATGGCAAAATACGGGTACAGCTTTAATAATGTGGAAACCTATGTAACCCCCACAAATCCTTTGCCCAAAGAACTAAGTGACGATTTCCCCGACCTGGAATCTTTATTCGGTCCAATCGATTCATGCGAATGTAAACACTGCCGCTCTGTGTTGAGCCCGGCTGCTTACCTGGTTGATTCCCTGGTTTTTCTTAAAAGAGGAAAGGTTAAAGATGAAGAAGGAAAACTTATAAACGGTCAATCCGCTTATGAAAAATTCAAAGAACGCCGGCCCGATATTGTTAATATACTGTTAGACTGTCACAATACCAATACAACCGTGCCATATATCGACCTGGTCAATGAAGTCCTGGAAAATGCTTTTCTTGTATTGAATGATGAGAAACCTGTAAAACCTAATTATCAATATCAACCCCAATTTGATGCGGAACAATTAACAGCCATCCCCGAACATATTGTAGTACCAGTTTATGATACACTGGCAGAGGTGAAATACCCGGGTAACTTTTGCTTATGGTTGGAGGAAGCCAGGGTTTACCTGGAGCACCTGGATGTCCACAGGTATCGAATAATGGAAGTCTTTAGAAATGAAAACTCTGAATCCTCTCCCACAGAAGTGGATATTGCCGTGGAATATCTAAAAATGACACCCGTCGAATATCAGATGGTTATTACACAGCTTAATCCCGCGGACTACTTTGGTGTAAATAAGTTTTCTTCGCTGAAAAATGTCCCGTTACTTCTTGAGCAGGCTTTTATTGAATATGAGGAGCTGCTAGATTTGTTGGCATCCAGGTTTATTAACCCGAAAGGAAAGACTATTACTTACCCGGAAGAGTGCTCTCTCAATGATGCAACAATAGATTTAATAAATCAAGAATTTTTTAGACTCTATTGTTTTAATTTTTTGAAAAAAAGGTTGGGCTGGACCGTAATCGAATTAGACAAAACCATGAATGCTTTTAATGTTACCAATAAGATTGATGACGATTTTATTTTAAATCTTATGTATATCAAACGGTTACATGAAGAACTCAGGGTTCCTGTTGTCAACATGTTAAGCTGGTGGTCTTTAATTGATGTTGCCCAATATAATGATACCGAGTGCTTATACAACCGGTTATTTGTAAACCCGATCGTTAATAATCCATTGGTTGAAGACTTTAAATTAAATGATGATGGAAACGATATTATAGGAGTTGACAAAGAAATAAATGATAACAATTATTCGCCCCTTGTTTTGGCAGCCGTCAATATCAGTGAGAATGATTTATGGCAAATTTGTAGAAACGAGGAATTGGAAGTATTTAGTGATAAGGATCATCCTAATTTTAAAAAGATTAAATTAAACCTGGTTAATTTATCTCATATTTACCGGGTGGCTTCGTTTGCCAGGGCCCTGGGAATAAGTATCAAGGAATACCTCTCCCTCAAAGCACTCACCAGTAAAGCTCCCCTGGATGCAGTTAAGCCTGGTCCGGATGAAACGCCTGGCCCCCCACAAAAAACCTTTGAATTTGTAGAAATCTTCAATAAAATTAAAAAATCCGGTTTCGATATCGAAACATTGGATTACCTGCTGCGGCACCACTATTCCCCTAATTCATCCATACCACCATCCGATGAAGAGATTTCCCATTTCCTGGAAGAACTGAGAACCGAACTGCAAAAAATCCGGGATGAAATGAAAATGGAAGAAGGAAACAAACAGGAAATCCTGGATAAAGTGCTCAGTTTAATTATAACGGATGGAGGCAATAAAGATGACCTGGAAGAAAAATTAAAATTAATATTAAGAGGGAAATTCGATCCGGCTAAAATGTCGGAAGATTTACTGATATTCTTAAGCCTGAGAACAATGTTTAATATGGGAGGTAACCAGGCTAACCTGGATAAGAAATTAAGTATAGTATTTAAAGATGAAAAAATATTTCTTGAAGCTGGGAAACTTCTTCATCAGCCCTATGACTTTGAAGAAGAAGAAAAACAAAATTTTATAGAGAAGCATTTTTCGGTATTTCTCAAAACCGAAGAGGAAAGAGCAGGTTTTTTGCTTCGCTGTACTGTAAACAAGGAAGATAGGGAAGAAACGCTGAGAAATAAATTTTCTTTACTCTATATAGATGAAAATAAGGTTACTGAAGCAATGAAGATAACTCTAGGTAGCTCAACCAGTCCGATTGATGAACAAAATGAATTCATAAATCAAAATTTTTCTGAATTTATCCACACAGAATCTGCAATTGCAAACCTGACAGGTAGTAATGCGCTTGGAGATACGGAAGAGCGGATCGATTTTGTTTTGAAGCCTTTAATGGTACATCTGTCAATTAAATATGTATTACCTCCATTAAATGATTACCTGGAGGATTTGCTGAAATCCATGACTGATTTGCTGTACTACCTGCTGGATTCCCTGTTGGAATGCCTGCTGGATTATTTAATGGGAAATTGTATCGTTCAGAAATTCTCAGGCCCTATGGGAATCGATACCGCTGCGGTGAAGGATTTATTAAAAACATATCTGTCCATTCCAAAAGATGCGGATCAAAAGGCGGTCGATGTTTTTTTGGAAGAAACATTTGTTAACAGAAAACCTGAAGAACCTATTACCAGGGATGTTTTTGAAAGACAATTCAATTCATTTGAATTACTATTCAAAATAGCCATCATTATTAATAAATTGGACATTCAAGCGGAAGATTTAGACTTTTTGTTTAACAGGGGACCAGGTATTGACTGGTTGAATTTAGAAGAATTACCACTTGAACCCATTGTGGAAGACAAAACTTCTTTATTTGAAAGCTGGTTAAGACTCGTCGATGCTTATGACTTGAAAAAAACTGTTTTTGCCGGGAGCAGCTCGATTTTCGATCTACTTGAGATGGGCTATAATTATAAAAATTACCAGTTAAGCTCTACTGATATAAATGTCGTCAAAGAGAGAATCGTTAATTTACCAAATTTGAATAAAATAAGTCACACCAAAAAAGATGTTGATATCCGGATCTCTGAAAAAGACTGGACCATATCTTTTCCCACCGATGAAAAGCTAAAGCAGTTAGAAAAATATTTTGCCCAGGAATTTCAAAGTAAAAAACCGGGTATAAAATTAGACGTTTTTCAAGAAGGGGAAAAGGAAAAAAAATATAAGTTAAAGTCGTCAGGTTCTGATTTTTTGGAAAAATTGAAAAGGTTCCTTTATGAATCAAAAATTCTTACGTTTTTGATTGACAAAACCGGATGGGATATATATAGCATTGGGTTTTTGGCATCTCCTTTTGGTTATAATTTCTTATATAATTGGAATGACGGGACATTTAGCAATTACAGGGACGAGAAGTGGCTGCTGAAGCTGCGAGATGCCATTGCAATTATAAAAAGAATCGGCGGTTCCGCCAAACAAATATGGTCCTGGAGTACGGTTAAGGTGACTTCTGATCAATCAAGAGCGATTAAGAATGCCGCCAAAGCAAAATACGACAATGAAAAATGGCTGGAAATCGCCCCACCTCTCACCAATCAATTGAGAGAAAAAAGAAGAACCGCACTGCTGGGTTACATCCGGGCAAACACTCCCGAACCCCTGGATGCCGATGATTTATATGCCTATTACCTGATAGACATGGAAATGAGTGCCTGTGCTATGACCTCCCGTATCAAACAAGCCATTTGTTCCGTGCAGCTCTTTGTGCAGAGAATTCTCATGAACCTTGAAGACGGAATTGAATTGGACAGGGACGCTGCGGAAGAATGGAAATGGCGGAAAAATTACCGGGTATGGGAAGCCAACCGCAAGATATTCTTGTTTCCTGAAAACTGGATCGAACCTGAACTGAGAGACGATAAATCTCCCTTCTTTAAAGACCTGGAAGATGAACTGCTGCAAGATGAGGTCAATGGGGAAACTGCTGAACGGGTTTATTTGAATTACCTGGAAAAACTCGATGAAGTGGCACGATTGGAAATCAGCGGCCTGTATAAAGAGGAATATGAAGAGAAAGAAAAAAACATTCTACATGTTTTCGGCCGCACCATGGGCACACCCCATATCTATTATTATTGCCAATGGGTAAACGGTTCTTATTGGACCCCCTGGGAGAGGATCGATCTTGATATTGAAGGAGACCACTTGATTCCCGTGGTTTACAACAGGAGGTTGTATCTTTTCTGGCCGGAATTCCAGGAAAAAATAATAGCCCCCCCAAAGAATGACCTGGATGGGTATAAGAAATATGAACCTGAAAAATATTTTGAAATCCGGATGTATGGAAGTGAATACAAAAATGGAAAGTGGTCACCCCCAAAAATTTCCAGGGATTTTGAAGTAGGTCGTAAAGATGAAGAGGCTCCTATTAAGGAAAAAAATGAATATTTTTTTAGAACTTTCATCACCCGGGATAATGTATTGAAGATTGTCATTTTAGCCACTAAAGAAGGAAATTCAGGAACAAATATCATCACATTTAAAAAGGAATTTAAACTTAACAATTGCAATGGAGAATTGGAAGAATCGGAAAGTGAAGGTTCAGATGGTTCCCAATCAAATTTTGTCATAATGCGGCCAGAAGATAGTGTTATTGACTTTATGAAATTTAAAGAAAAACCGAAAACCGAAACCTCCTTTGTTTTACCCGGCCCTTTGACAATTTTAAAATCCACCCCGGGAGTTTTCAGGATTGCCTATCCCCATCAATACAGGAATTTTGAGGGGAAAACCAATTTTTTCTATGAAGATGACAACAGGACCTTTTTTGTGGAGCCAAAGAATATTCGTGATCAATCGGCTCTTGCAGGCTATTCTATTTGGGAAGATGAGGATGACCCGGAGCCGGATCCAGGACCGGAGCCGGATCCAGGACCGGAACCGGGTGTGGATGTAGAGTTAGATCCCCCAAAATATGATGGTATTTATGAGGAAGAACATATTCCAGAAAATTATCGGCCATGGGAGGAATTTAATGGGGACCCTTTGAAGGACTGGAAGGATAGATTTGGTTGGTGGATATTTGCCTGGTTTAAGCCCCCCGATGATGATATAAACGGTTGGAATGACCCCAGGGAGTTTATTTTTATACCTGGGGAAAGTCCGGAAACATATACTCTAAGGGATTTCTTTTACGGGAATAATGAGCAATATATTATAAATAGAGATATCTCATACGGGATTAATAATATCCAACCCGTGCTGCAGCCTGTTTCGTACACCACGCCAACCATAACGGAACCGGTTACAAAAAAAAGGAACCTAATGATTAAACCGGCTGCTTTTCAGTTCCTTACGAATGTATTAGATGATAAAGGAAAAGAACAGGATACCCCACCATCTCTTATGATAATAAATTCCGACCTGGAAGAGAGCGATCGAAAGTACATTTTCCATACTTTTTACCATCCCTATGTGTGTCTTTTCAGAAAGCAATTGAATCGATACGGCATTGAGGGCTTGTTAAATCCCGGGAACAGGGACGATAGGGAAAACCAAGAATTGGTCAGGCAGCAGGTAGAGCAGTTAGAAAAAGAGAGTTTTGAGGATACTTATATCTATAAAAAAGGGAGGATAGAAAGAATAGAATATACAGCATCTAAACAGCTGTATTTTGGATTAATATTTTCTGTCGATGGGAAGGAATGTGGTGATTATTTTCCTTTTAAAGATGACCTTAACAATATACCTTTAAATTTTGAAGAAAACCTGAATATATCTTACGATTTTAAAGATGAAATGGAAGTGATCGCTTGCTATATATACCCTACCGATCCTCCTTATAAAATAGGGTACATTACTTTTAAACAAATAACACCAAAAAGTGAAACCGAAACTTTTTCTTATGAGAAATCGGATATTGAAATTCAGGTTAAGCTATGGTATTCGGTTGAATATAGTTATAATGCCGTGGATAAAACAAAAATTCCAATAGAAAAAATCGATTTTTCTTATGAAGGGGCCTATAGTTGTTACAACTGGGAGCTCTTTTTTCATGCCCCGCTCCTGGTTGCCACACGGTTGAGCCAAAACCAGAAATTTGCAGAAGCCCAGAAATGGTTCCACTATATCTTCGATCCCACGGAAACTGAAGAGAAGGCGCCCCGGAGATTCTGGAAGATAAAACCCTTTTACGACTTTTACCAATGCAGTGAAGAGGTTGAAGATTGTTACATTAAAAATTTGAAGAGATTGATCGAAGAAGGGGATGAAGATTTTATGAACCAGGTGGAACAGTGGCAGGATAACCCGTTCCAACCTCACCTGCTGGCTCGGCTTCGAATTGTGGCCTATATGAAAACAGTGGTGATGAAGTATATCGATAACCTGATCGCCTGGGCCGATCAATTGTTCAGGAGAGATTCCATCGAATCCATCAATGAAGCCACTCAATTGTATATCTTGGCTGCTCAAATTTTGGGAAGACGGCCTCAAATAGTCGAGAGCAAGGAGATTTCCTCTGAAAGGTTTGACCAATTGTTAATAGAACTGGAAAAACTAAAAGTGGAGAAAAAGCATTCCAATGCATTGCACGATATTGAGACAAGTGTTGTACGTAATTTCAGAACACCTCCATCTACATTTCCCTCTACAAATACAGATCAAAGCATTACCGGGTTAGACTCTTTTTTTGGTTTCCAGGTACCTGACAACACAAATGGAGACAGTTGGATATTGTATTTTTGTATACCCAGAAACGATAAGCTGTTGAGTTATTGGGATACGGTAGCGGATCGCCTGTTCAAGATTCGCCACTGCATGAATATCGAAGGAATCGTACGTCAGTTACCCCTGTTTGAACCCCCGATTGATCCAGGTTTGTTGGTAAAGGCAGCCGCCGCGGGCATAGATATCGGCAGTGCCGTTAATGATCTCTATGCACCGCTGCCCCATTACCGGTTCAGTTATATGCTGCAAAAAGCCCTGGAACTGTGCGGCGAAGTGAAATCCTTAGGCGGAGCCATGTTATCTGCCCTGGAAAAACGGGATGCGGAAAAATTAGCCCTGTTGAGAGCCGGTCACGAAGTACAAATGAATAAAGCCATGCGGCAAATAAAAGAACAAAATATCAAAGAAGCAGAAGAATCCCTGGAATCGATACACAAATCAAAAGAGGTTACACAAATACGTTATAACTATTACAGTTCCAGGGAATATATGAATGCCAATGAAGAATGTCAACTGGAAAAAATGCTCTCGGCGCTTATTTTTCAAGGTATCAGCCAGGGAATGGAAGCCGTTGCCTGCGGTGTGGCATTAATCCCTCAATACGAATATAAACAAATGGGTCCACTTCCAGTTATTGGTCCTGTTGGTGGGCAAGGATGGGGTGGTCAACAACTCAATAATTTATTTCGTGGTGTTGCCCAGATCATGTCTATATTTTCATCCGTATATAATTATCAAGCCAGTAAAGCATCCATACTGGGCGGTTACGATCGCAGGGCAGACGACTGGAAACTCCAAGCCGATTTAGCTAACAAAGAATTGGAGCAAATAGAAAAACAAATTACTGCCGCGGAAATACGCCGTGCCATCGCAGAAAAGGACTTA
>CP070627.1:6881940-6886152 GCA_020355945.1 Candidatus Aminicenantota bacterium
GACGGTTTTGAATTGTGCCAGGTGTTAAAAACCGATATCCAGACCAGCCACATCCCTGTTATTCTTTTAACCGCCAAAGCCTCGGAAGAGAGTATCATTGAAGGGTTGGAAACCGGCGCTGACGACTACATCACCAAACCCTTCAATACTAAAATATTATTAACCCGGATCAAGAATCTCATTGACCTGCGCCGCCAGTTGCAGGAAAAAATCCAGCGGGAGATGACCCTGCAGCCAACAGAAATTGCGGTCTCCTCAGTGGATCAAGAGTTTATGAACGATTTAAGTAAAGTCATAGAAAAAAATATATCTGACGAGGAATTTAGTGTTGATGAACTGGCAAAGGGTCTTTATATGAGCCGGGCCACCCTGAACCGCAAAACACGGGCCTTGACCGGTGAGTCCACTAACCAGTTTATCCAATCCTATCGCCTCAAACGGGGAGCCCAGTTGTTGAAAGCCAATTTCGGTAATGTGACTGAAGTGGCTTTTGAGGTGGGATTTTCTACTTCGGCCTATTTTACCAAATGTTTTAAAGAAAAATTTCACCAGTTGCCCCATACATACCAGGCTTCCGAGTCTTAGTCAATGGTCAATGGTCGCTAACGGGCTGATGGAGAATTCATTTTTTGATTCATTTTAGGAAGCCTTAAGATGGTTCGAAGGACCTTAATAGGGCCCCCGCGCCGCGGGGTGATTCGATTTTTATGTTTTTTGATTCGATTTTGATATCTTTAAACTCTTGAACCTCGTAAAATAGGGGCAGATCGTAGGAAATTAAAAAACGATCTAAAAAAAAAGACGGAGGTGTCAAAATGGGTAGCTTAAAAGCTGAAAACTTAAAAAAATGTGTTTCCCTTTTAAGGGAATTTATCGATGAGTCGTCCGAAGCAAACAACAAAAAAGGAATTGCCAAACTGGCCCTGGACCAACTGCAAAGAATTACAGCCGGAACGGAATTGCTCTTTAATGGTTGTGATTCACCGGCGAAACCCCTGGCAGAATTAAAACCATAAGAAAATGGCGAAATCGAAAAATGGAGAGCCAGCGGTATGGCGAATCGCGGAAAGATAGGGGTGAAGAACGCAGCTCGTTCTTTGCCCCTTTTCATTTCACCAGGAATGTGGTAAAATTATACAAGATTAAAAAATGGAAATATCTAACCTGACTTTAATCGTTACTGATGACTGCAATTTCAATTGCTCTTACTGCCTGCAAAAAAAAGAAAAAAAATACATGGATAACACCACCATCAAAACTGCAGTGGATTTTTTTTACCCGTTTTTAAAGGGGGATGATAAAATTTATATTAACTTTTACGGCGGCGAACCGCTGTTGGCCTATGACAAAATCAAATATGCCGTGCAGTTGCTGCAAGAAAAAAATAAAACCGGGAACAAAAATATTGAATGTTCCCTGACCACCAATGGCAGCCTTATCACGGATGAGATGCTGGATTTTTTTAACCGCAATCAATTCGGCCTGATGCTGAGTTTTGATGGGTTGGCCCAGGATAAAGGCAGGAAAAAAGGTACGTTAGATCAAATGGTACAGGTGATGAAGCGTATCCGGGCGCACCCCGGCATTGATTTTGAAATTAACAGCGTGTTCACACCGGGTACGATTAGCAGCCTTACAGATTCCCTGCGCTTTATGATCCAATTGGATAGGTCTGATATTACTTTGAATTTTTCCACCATAGAAGAGTGGACCCCATTGGATTTGGATGCCTTAAGCACTGAACTGAAGCGCTTGAGTGATTTTTTGTTTTCCTATTACCAGGAAAAAGGGACTATCCCGGTGAAAAATTTCCAGGCCCCTGAGACGCTGGTGGAAGCCGATACGGCAAAAGAGATGAAAAGAGGCATATTCCGCTGCAATGCCGGGAAAGACCGTATGGCTGTCACACCCGAAGGAAAGCTCTGGGGATGTTTTCTTTTCCACGACTATTTTAAAACCAGGGAAAACCATCCCCAGTACCAGGATTATTTTTTAGGAACATTGACGGATTTTATTGCCAATTATGAGACCCGTTATCCCGTGATTTTGGCCAATTATTCCGAGCTCCGGCAGGATTTTTTCCAGGTGGATAAGAAAAACCCCGGGGAGAACGGGGAGAATGAATTTTGTTTTCTCTGTGAAGATATAGACGGGTGTGTGGTTTGTCCGGTTAATGCCGCTTATACCAGTGGGGCATTGGGGAAAGTTTCCTATCACAAGTGCCAGCTCATAAAAATCCAGAGGCATGCCCAGGAGAATTTCCGTCAAAAACTCCTGGAATTATCTCCATAGATTTCTGTCCGTATCATGCGTGTATATCGGTTACGGTTGACTTTTACCGGTTTTTTACGGGGTATTGTTTTTTTATTTTTATGGGGTGCTTATGCGTTAATGGCGCTGGACCCCAATAAAGCCATCACCCAGTATAATTTAAGTATATGGAAGGTCCGTCAGGGTTTGCCGCATAATTCGGTTTATGCCCTTGAGCAAACCCGTGATGGGTATATGTGGATCGGTACCGGGGGGGGATTGGTTCGCTTTGACGGGGTCAATTTTAAGGTGTTTACCAGGAATAACACCAACCAATTGCAAAGTGATACCATCCGCGCCCTTTATGAAGATGGAGAGGGCATCCTGTGGATCGGTACCGACGATGGAGGACTTTCCTGGTTTAAAGAGGGAAAATTCACTGCTTACCCGGTAACACAATATCCCTTTCTTAACCAAATCAGGGCCATCAATGAAGATAAATGGGGTAATATATGGATCGGAAGCCTGGAAGGGGGATTAACCCGCCTGGACAAAGGAAAATTTATCAACTATACCACCGCGGAAGGGCTGCCGGGTAACCGGGTGAGAGATATTCATAAAAATAGTAATGGGGACCTGTTGGTTGCCACTGCCACCGGTATTGCAAAAATAATCAAACCCGGGAAGTTCCTGGATTACACGTCCCGACAGGGCCTGGTTTCCCCGGATGTCTTTTGCCTTTTTGAAGATAGTCGACATAACCTGTGGATAGGAACGGCTGGCGGCGGTTTGATCCGGATGAGCGCTGGAAAATTTACCACTTATGGTATCAAAGAAGGCGTGCCGGATGATATCATTACCGCCATTTTTGAAGACAGCGACAACAATCTCTGGATAGGGACGGATGGGGGCGGGCTGGTCCGGTCCAGGAATCAAACATTTGAGACCTTCACTGTGAATGACGGACTGGAATGCGGCTATGTTTATTCGATATACGAGGATAAGGAAGGCAGCCTTTGGGTAGGAACCATTAAAGGAGGCCTGCACCAGTTCGGAGACGGTAAATTTACCACTTATACCACTAAAGAGGGCCTGGCCCATGATTCTGTCGACTGCCTGGCCCGCGGGCGCGGCAATGAACTGTGGATTGGTACCGAGGGGGGGTTAAGTCGGTTGAAACATGGTAAATTGACTACAATGCTTACCACCGGGGATGGACTCTTAAATAACTTTGTCAGAAGCATCCTGGAAGAGCCCGACGGAGATCTCTGGATCGGTACCAAGGGTGGTCTGCATCGGTTCTCACCCGGGAATGGAAAACTCATTATTTTTACCAGAACACAAGGCCTGACACATAACATCATAAAGTCTATTATTAAGGATAAAAAAGGAAATACCTGGATCGGAACTGAAAATGGTCTGAACCGGTTCAATAGCGGTAAGTTTAATGTATTAACCACAAATGAGGGGCTTTTAAGTAACTACATTACCTATCTTCTTGAAGACCAGCGGGGGAATATATGGATTTGTACGAACAAGGGCATTAATAAGATGAAAGATGGGGTAATCACGGTTTACAACCCGGCGGGGCTGATGGGCAATAAATATGTGCGGTTTGCTTATGAAGACCATGAAGGTGTGCTCTGGTTCGGCACCGACGGCAGCGGCCTTATCCGTACCCAGGATACCATCGCTTATACCTATACCACCCGGGATGGCCTGGTGGATAACTATGTCTATTCTATACTGGAAGATGAAAAAGAGAACCTCTGGTTGTCCGGTAGAAATGGAATTTCTTGTATCAGCAAAAAAGACTTAATGGATTTTTCCCTGGGGAAAATCCATCGTCTCCGCCCGGTTTCTTACAATGAGGGGGATGGGATGAAATCCCGGTGGTGCAGCCGCGGCGCCTGTAAAACCCGTGATGGCAAATTATGGTTCCCCACCACTTCCGGGGTGGTG
>CP070627.1:6886252-6890913 GCA_020355945.1 Candidatus Aminicenantota bacterium
GGAGAAACCCTTCACCAATCCCTATATTTTGAAACCTATTTATGCGCCCATGACGTACATGCTGAAATAATAGAAACCAAAAAAGGAAAAATTCGAGTCGGTATACGCTGTTACGGGGTATTAAAAAAACCCTGGAAATACATAAAAACCGAATTTTTTCCTCTATTCGAGGCGCCGGATGCTGTGATTAACAAAGAAATTCAAAAACAGGTGGAAAAATACGAACTCTTCAACCTGGTAAAAGACCCCGGTGAGCTTCAGTCAGTGGCTCGAACACCAGCAGGTAATAGAATGCAGCAAAATCTCAATCATTTACTGGCAGCATACACAGGATCCGATAAACCAGGCCAAAAAAACCAGATGAAGTTAACCAAAGAGCAGTTACAAAAATTAAAAAGTCTTGGATATATCGAATAAGCCAACATCACTAATTTTGCATGACTGCATGACTGCATGATTGCATGACTGCATGACTTCATGACTTCATGATTGTATGATTACATGCATCCATGCATACCACTAAAAATAAGAATTCCCGCTTTTAGAAGAAAGGACTTGCATTTTTTTTTGTGAATTGGTATGATTTATATTTAGGCAGCTTTGGGCAACAAAAAAGGAGTAAGATATGTATAAAAAACACAGTGCCATTTCCGTGCTTTTTCCTTTGTTGGTCATCGGTTTTTTAGGTCCTGTTTCTATCCTGGTGTGCCAGGACCTGGATCGTACCGATCCGCTGGCGGTTGCCAATTATGCTTTAATGTTGGTCCGCGTGGGTGATGTAGATGGCATGCTGGGAATAATGGATAAGGATCAAAAAAAAGCATATGTACCCTTTACCCCTGATAAACGGGAGGAAATGCAGAATGCGGTTAAAGAATATAGTGAAAAAATAGGAAAAGTCACCCAGGTTTCCGAAATCAGGGAGTTAACCACACTTAGTGGTAAGCCCGGTGTCGCGGCAAAAATCGGGAAAAAATCCGGTGAGGTGGTTGTGATCGTTCTTTCAAAAGAAGATAATATCTATTACTATGACGACTTCCTTACGCTCACGTCTAAAGCCTATAAACAATTAAAACTCATCAAAAAAGCCAAATGAATATCAATCTTAACATGAGTAATTTCCAGTCGCCCCGCAGCGATCTCCCGGAGGTCAACGGTTTACTAACCATAAAAAATACAAGGAGGGATAAATGATTCAAAGACAATATGTCTTTTTTTTCTTACCTTTATTGGTAATCTTTTGTTTTATTCCTGTTTCTTTTCTGGCAGGCCAGGATATAGACCTTGCCGACCCGGAAAAAGTAGCCAATCATGCATTAATAGCGATTCAGGAGGGTGATGCCGATGCCATGCTCCAGGTAATGGACCCGGAACAAAAAAAAATGTACCTGCCCCTTACCCCTGACAAACGCCTGGGATTGCAAAAAATGATGGAAAACGATAAAGAAAAAATAGGAAGAGTGAAAAAAGTCTCAGAAATCAGGGAGTGTACCACTCTTAGCGGTAAACCCGGGGCGGCTGCAAAAATCAGGCAAAAATCCGATGAACTGTACGTGATTATCCTTGCAAACCAGGATAATCTCTACTATTACGAAAATCTCCTTACGGTGACCCCTGACGTATATAGAAATTTAAAACTCATCAAAAAAGTCAGATAAATGAACCCGGAGAGAATTGAAAACACCTCTTTCTCAACTTCTCAACTACTACCCCCATATCACCTCATCACCTGTTTCAGGGTTCTTTTCAAATCTTTTAACTGGTAAGGTTTCTTTATGCAAGCCCGGAACCCATGCTTTTTGAAATTGGCCATAATCGGATCGTTTGAATAGCCACTGGAAACAATGGCTCTAACATGGGGATCGATTTCCAGGAGTTTTTTTATCGTCTCCGCCCCACCCATACCACCAGGAATAGTTAAATCCATAAGCACCACCTTAAAAGGCCGGTTCATCTCCAGGGCCTTTTTATATTCCCGGACAGCTTCACCGCCACCAGGGACCACCTCCGGTCGATACCCCAGGAAGATAAGCATACTCGCCACAACGTCCCCCACAACCCCTTCATCATCCATCACCAGCACCCGCTCGCTTTTGTCTCCTTTCATGATTTCTTCTTCCAGGCGTTTCCCGGTTGTTTCGGGTGCAGGCGTTGGCACCTCCTTATGAGAAGCCGGGATATAAATCGTAAATGTAGAACCTTTGCCGGGTTGAGATTCCACATCAATATATCCCTCATGTTTCTTAATAATCGAATAAGCCGATGCCAGTCCCAACCCACTTCCTTTGGGTTTGGTGCTGAAATAGGGATCAAAAATCTTTTTCTGCAGTTCTTGCGGGATACCAGTACCGTGATCCCTGACAGCAATTTTTACATATTTCCTGGGGGCCAGTGGCAAGCCAGTATCTTTGCCGGAGGACACATTGTCAGCAGAGACATTGATGGTGCCCCCCTCAGGCATGGCTTGAACCGCATTAATGATTAAATTGTCGAGCACCTGGTTGATCTGGTCTTCATCCACTTCTACCGCCCAGAGGTCTCCAGAAAGCGTGAATTCACATTTTACATTGGAACCTCTCAGGGCAAAAGAGACCGATTCTCTAACCAGGTCAGAAACCGTATGGACTTTTTTAACAGGCGCGCCCCCCCTGGCAAAGGTGAGCAACTGCTGGGTCAATTGTTTGGTTTTAACAGTGGTCTCTTCCGCCTGGACCAGTCGTTTATAAATTTTATCTCCCGGGCTGGAGGTTGCTTTTGCCAGGCTGATATTTCCCATGATACCGGTTAGCAGGTTGTTAAAATCATGGGCAATCCCGCCGGCCAGGAGTCCCAGGGCTTCCAGTTTATGAGCCCTTAGTAGTTCCTCTTCCATCCGCTTCTTCTCCGTGATATCCTGGAATACAATCACCGAACCTATAACATTACCTTTTGTATCCCGGATGGGAGCAGAGCTGTGAGAGATCAACCGCTGGGTACCGTCCCTGGCCGCCAGGAAAGGTCCTGCCTCAGCGTCCACTTCCAGGGGATGCTGCACTTCGGGTGCCTGTTTATCGATTATTTTAAATACCTCATCCAGGGGTTTTCCCTGTGCTTCCTCCTGGGTCCAGCCCATCAATTTCTCAGCCGAACGGTTGATCAATACCACCTTTTGTTCCGTATCCGTAGTGATAACCCCCTCAGCCAGGGAACGAAACGTGACAGCCAACCGCTCCTCACTCTCCCGTAAGGAATTTTCTATCTTTTGCCGCTCTTCCAGCATCTGGTTGGCCGAATCTGCCAGGCTTTTAAATTCTTCGGCAAAAAGCTTATCTTTATCTATCTTTTCGTGGCTAACCGCCGATTTTCTAAAAAATGACAGGAACACGTCAAACTCTTTCCGGAGTTTCCCGGAAAATAACAAGGTAATAAAAAAAACAATAGTAAATATGAGGAAAAATAGTCCGATGATCTTAATTACCTGGCGTATAACTTGTTTTTTCAAATCTATCCGATTGTTTGCGATCACCCGGTCAATTTCATCCAGGTATACGCCAGCGCCAATAATCCACTGCCACTCTTTGATGCCCATCACAAAGGAAGCCTTGCGTATAGGCACATTTTCCTGACGCTTAAACCAGGTATATTCAATAAACCCCCCTTGCGGATTCCCAGCGGCCTCTCGTGCTTGCCGGACAGCCTCCAAACCACCGGGAACCTCTGTCACCCATACCTTCTTTCCAATCAAGTCCGGCCGAATATCATTCCATAATGTCACTCCCTCAAAATCCACCACAAAAATATAACCATTTTTACCAAACCTGATCTTACCAATGCGCTCCAATAATTCCCGCTGGATATCCTGGGTAAAATCTTCCCGGTACTCTTTACTGCCAATATACCAGTTAAAGGGCTTAAAATACTTTACAAAAGATACTTTGGTGGGGACCACTTCAAGATTGTCCTGTGGTGCTTTCCAGGTATACTCCAGGAACCCTTCCTGCTGTTTTTTCACCAGTTCTATCTCATTTCTTACCACATATACCCCGTGCTTATCCTGCAAATTCCATTGGTTCTCCCCCTCGATATGGGGCTTCACCGGGTAAAGTTCCAGGACCCCTTCCAGCGTGTAGATATAAAAATACCCCCTCCCTTTGCTAAACCGTATGTGTCGAAGTGCATCCTTGATTAACTGCTTGATTTGATGGTTACTCTTCAAATAACGATATTTGTTGTAAATAGCAGCGGCAATCGTATAGGCTTCATAAACCCTCTCTTTAAGTGATTCCTTCAACCGCAAATCCGTGTTTGAGCGGACGTAAGTAATGTAATCCATCACCCTCAGGACTTCATTTTTTATCAAGAGCTTCTGAGACTCAACATATTCCCGCCTCATTCGCTGCGACTCTTGCTCAAACTGTTGAAACTCATTACTTATCCACAGATACCCCATGATTGCAGTGATTAAGAAGGAGACTAACACCAGGCAAAAAAGAAATATGCGTATAACACTTTTGTTGCTCTTTGTTTTCAACATGTCTGACTCTTTTCTTTAAGTAGAGCCTATAATGAACAGGACCAAATAAAACCACCAAATCCAGGGCTTAATTATGGAGCAAAAATAATTATACACCATTAAAGGAAATTTGTAAAGGTTTAATTTATTATTCCGGGAATTCTCATTT
>CP070627.1:6891013-6895574 GCA_020355945.1 Candidatus Aminicenantota bacterium
TCACGGCAGCATATATTTTTCGCAGACAGTACCAATCTTTGCGGGACAGACCAGCCAGCGAATCTCTGCCGGAGTTGACGGCGGATTCAGCTCATTTCCAGCCGGGACAAGCGTTCTAATTCGCCGAACGACCAATCAAGAACCTGCCTTGATTGCATACACTTATTTCCCCAAAAAATCTGCCTGTTAAAATCTTCACCAATGGCATGAATTAATTATTTTACACTCTCACCTGAAACTATCTTCAAATAAAGATTTTTGCAGAAATATGAATCAAAAAAAAAGAACTTTTTTTTGTTGACTTAAGGGCAGCGATCTGATATAATTAGACTTCATTTTTTATGTTTACAATTGGGCTGATGATTGGGGCTGAAAATGCCTTAAAATTTTTGAAACTATTGGGATAAAATGGTGTGGTATTGTTCGTCTCCTGGAAAAGAGGCCAATACTTAACTGCGGAAGCTTGCTCGCAAGAGGATAGGATGAAAACCCCGGTGGTAAAACGAATCCCAGGAAAATGCTCTAAAAAAATCCAAATGATCGGGAATCCATTAAGAGATGATAACACAAATGTATCAATGGTTGACACAACAGGTATTGAAAACGCGGAAATTTTGAACCAAAACTGCTTTATGCGCTTTCTGGTACTGTAGGATTGATTATGCCTTGAAAATGGTTTAAAATGAACTGATTGGAGGTAAAAATGAGATTAAGAAGCATTTTTATGTTGCCACATTTGGTGATGGCATTAATTTTTGTTAGTCAAACCATATTTCCAGCAGGGGAAGATTCGAATAAAGAGGATTACAGTAAGATTGTTGTTCATACAATTGATTCTCAAGATAAATCTGATCCAGAAGAAAACAAATATGGATCAATTTCAGGTAGGATAACCTACCATAATTCAGGTATCGGTATCCCGGATGTTATCGTTGAAATATCCGGTTACACAATTATATCCGGTTCAATACATATAAAAATTAAAACAGACTGGAAAGGAAGATTTTCCTGTAACATGTTGGAACCAGGAGAATATACTATAAGGTTTAGTCCAAAACATCCCTTTTGTTTTGAAAATGAATGGAAAAGAATTTCTGTTGAAATTGGCAAAAATACGGTTATAAACAAAAAATTGGAATTGGGCGGGGCTATTTCTGGTAAAATTTTTTGCAAAGATAAAGAAATAAAGCCATTTAAAGGAGTTAAAGTTATTATCTCAAGTGGTAGTTTTAGAAAAGTAAGGGTTACTAAGGATGATATAGAAGTCAAAAACTATCGTAGTAAATCCACTGGTGAAGCAGATGATACAAAAGCAGATGGCAGTTATTTTGTGGGAAGGCTTTGCCCTTTTGGGAATTATTTTATAAGAGCAGATTGCCATATTCCTGGACAGGCTGATAGGATATTGACGGGGATAACAGTTAAGAAGGGAGAGGAAACAAAAGTAGATGATATCGTTTTCGATTTGAATGATATTACAGGGGTAGAAGGCTTTGTCGTCTCCTCATTGGATGGAAAAACCATAGCGGATGCGATTATTACATTTTGGAATGTTGACAAACTCCCTATAACTGGTGATAGTGTTAGATTGGGCGAAACCAAGACTAATTCACATGGATATTTTCATATGAAGAACCTGGAGGCAGGGAAATATTCGATTACTGCTTTACCGCCTGCACCACCTAAGAGAGATAAAATGACCGGTAAACCCTATTATACGATGGCTGAATATCCCGGTCTGCTAAAAAAGATGGGAGTGGTTGTAAAAAAAGGTTACATGCAAAGAGTATACATTAAATTGGATATTCCATCTCATTCAAAATAAGAAAAAAAGGGAAACAAAAGAAATAAGCTGCATCCTCATGTAATGAAAAAGGTCTATAAAATCTATAAAATTTTATATAAAAAAGAAAAATGCAATTGAAGGAAGTGGTGTCCTAAGAAAAATCATGAAACAAAGTCATCGTAGTGATTTCTCTCCACATGTACAACCTTTTTTAAAATGTACAACTAAAGTTGTACGAATTTTTGAAAAAAAAATCAACCCAAAAATACAACCAATGGTGTATTTACAAATTTTTCAACAAATGCTATATTTGAAAATCGAGCCTGGCTCAAAAACTCAGTGTAGAAAAATGTGATGATGTTGTTGAGAAGCTGTTCGAGGTTAAGAGGATTTGATCCTTAGCGGCGGCAGCCTGCTCGATAGATCAAGAAATGATGATGGACTTTTATCGAGATTGTGTAACCAGGAGGAATCATGAATAAGGGGAACAAGTTTTATTGCATAGTTAAAATTTTATTATTTCTACTTATTGGAAATGCCTTTCCTGCTTTTGCCCAAAGTGGATTGGAAATGTCTGTTTCAGGTTTCGTTCGGGATATTAATAGCAATTTACCAATTCCAGGTGTGCAAATTATAATAGTTAGGTCAGAGCAAGGAAGTTTAACAGACATATTTATTGAAACTTCTGACAAAAACGGTTTTTTCAAAGTCAGATATTTACAGGCAGGAAATTACATCTTCAGGCTAAAATCCCCTGAAAATATGATATTGGGATCAACACTCGAACCAAAAAATTTTGATAAATTGGTAATAAAGGAAGGTATGAATGTCAATTTAAACGTTTTTTTAGGAGAAAGTGAGATTTCATCCTTTGAAAAATCTGTGTCAATGGATGGCGCCAGGATCATTTTTAATATATTATACGATAAAACTTTATACCAAGAAATTGAAGCACTAAAAAAAGAAGGAAAATTTGAATTATCCGATAAAGCTTTAGATACTACCGGATACGGTGAATTGAAAATCCTGGGACCATATCCAATTGAGGTTGAAGATGATTACATTATCATCGATTCTGATGGGGATAAATGTGATTCAGCGATTGAATATGGATTTCCAAAAATAGACTATTATGAAATTATTTGTAATAAGGATGAGCCCGGTGGTACATGCTATTGCTCTTTTATATCTTTAAAATGTTACATTGTAACAAAACTTTATATTCATAAAAGAACTTATTGGGAAAAGAGATATCCAAATGCAAATAAGAATTGTATCGATTGTATAATGGATTGTGTTCTATTACATGAGTGGACGCATAAAGAGCTAATGGATGAATTTATTCAAAATAAATGGAATTCTTTAAAAAATAGATTAAAGGAAGGAATCACAGACTATTGCTGCGATAATGATAAAGTATGTAAGTTGGTATGTCGTCAAAAATTGCTGAAAGTTCAATTAGAGTTATATAAAGCCTATATTGATTATGCTCCAAAAACTGAAAATGAAGCAATGGAAAAGTATAGAAAATGTATCACATATATCTGTAATAAAATAGAAACTTGTGATAAAGTGAAAACTAATTCTCCTTAGGGTAAGCGATTGGATTTATCACTTTTATCATGAAGCATTTTAAAATAGATAGTATTTCCATCTTCAGAAATTTTTTTTTCTAAGATTGGTATTTTACTTTTACCTATAAGAAAAATGAATTTTAATTCTTGATCCTTTTTAATTTTAAAATCATGAAAATTAGGACCACCTGCAAATGCATACCCAATAATTCCAACGACTGGTATTTCAACGAAAATACTATAGTCCCCTGGGTCTGAAATCGTTATATTAAAAAAGCCCTTTTTGTCTGTCTTTACA
This sequence comes from Candidatus Aminicenantota bacterium, assembly GCA_020355945.1. Next base: position 6,894,672 of record CP070627.1, read on the forward strand.
ATGTAAAGGTCTCGTTCTTGAGTATCCTTATATTTATTGTCTTCAAAAATATAAATCGTAGCTATAGGTATGGGAATATCAGTATTGATTTCTTTTACATATCCACTCACAGAACAGGTAGGAAACAAGTAATTACCCAGGATCAAGATCATAGCTGGTAAGAACTTTTTTAATATCATTTATCCTCCTGTGAGAACGTTTAATGTCATATTTTACCCCTAAAATTGATTTTTGTCAAAAAAATATCTTCTTAAAAATAAAATGAATTCTAAACACAGGAGAATAAAATGAAGAAAAAATCAGGTCTTTTCAGGTTATTGGGTTGTTTGATTATATTTTTTTCCTTTTTACCCCTACACAGTTCTGACCAATGCAATGCCCCACCCCCTCCAGGTCCACCGCCCGACAATGCGGATGAGAACCATAGTTTTAATTTGGAGGGCGCTCAAAATTCCAACACCCCTAATTCCTTTGATCTATATCCTTTTGTTGGCATTATTAAAAATGGAAATTTTGAAGCAATTGATAATCTTCTGCAAAGGATTGGCAGAGGCTGTTTTTATGTAAGAAAAGATTTCAACCCGGAAAAATTAATCAAAACCATTGATCTGCTAATCATACCTACAGGCGGTTTGTTCGGTGTTGATGGTTCTTCATCATCTAATTTTAAGTTTTTTTTAGAGCAATATGTAAGCCAGGGTGGGACGATTTTATGTTTCGCTCAACAGGATTCAGGGAATTTTTTGACATTACCCGCTGGAGAGAGCTTTCATGCCTTGGGGTGGAGAAATTCCCAGAGTTGTTATCACGGCAGCATATATTTTTCGCAGACAGTACCAATCTTTGCGGGACAGACCAGCCAGCGAATCTCTGCCGGAGTTGACGGCGGATTCAGCTCATTTC
>CP070627.1:6895674-6902107 GCA_020355945.1 Candidatus Aminicenantota bacterium
TGTTGAAATGGCAGACCTGGATGAGGAGAGTAAAAAAGAACTGCAAAAGTGGGAGGAGCCGTATATGGCTTTGTATCATGTAGAAGATCAAACCAGCGATTACTGGATGGTAAAAAATATAATCAACCAAAAGTACTATAAGGTTTGGAAAGACTATGGAGCCCCGGAAAGGGTTGATCCCATTAAAAAAGGCATTTACTGTCTTGGTAGTATTGTCCCCTGGCAAAAAGAGTGGCGGTGGTCAGGAGAACAAATGATATACAGTTCATTGACTTCCGAAAAAATCTCTCAAATCATAAAAGTGCTTAAAAACGAATCTCCTAAAATGATTTATCGTTACTGCGAAGAATCAAGAAAAAAAGCCTTTGAATACGTAAAAGAGGAGTATGATTTTTTTATCAGCCATTTTAAAACAAACCCGGTGACCTTTGACAGCGGATATACCATGAAAGACCATTTACAGCAATATTACCAGGAATTTAATAAATTGAAACTTGAAAAAATGCCCAAAGAAGAAAAGAAAAAATTTAACCTGGAAGAAGGGGTTCCGCCATTAGATTTACCTGAACCTCTCCTGGAATCCACGGACACGGCAATTTTTTATGTGGCAGGTAAAGGAATGAATTTCCTGACGGATTTCCGGGAATTTTTAAATACATTGCACAAAAAAGGTCAGGACCTGACAAAAGATGACGAAGAGGTAATCTATGGATATGTTAAAGATCCAGCGATCTCGTATCAATTGTTTCATCACATAAAAAAAGATTATTCCTTCGAATCGGTAAGATGTGCATTCCGGGTAAAAGAGTGGAATGACGAAAGAGATTTGGAGTTTCTACTGAGACGCTATAAAGGAAGACAGTATAAAGAAAAATTCCCGGACATCAAGCTGGTTTCCTTTGAGGATTAAAATCTTGTATTCGCCTTTATCCTGGAAATTGATCGTCTTTTTCAGGTTTGAGGGTCAAACTTTTCAAACTTTTTGCCTGGCACCTTTTTTCTAATGGGGCCTTTTATCATGTTAATCATGTGCATCAGCGTTCATCTGCGGTCTTTCTTTGTGTCCCTTTGTGTAACTTTGTGGCTAAAATTAGACAGTAAATTTAAGAAAGACGTGGTTGACTATGTTGACAAAATGTGGTATCTTAAATTATGCAAAAAGTATTTAAGGAGAAGAAGGTGACGCTAACGAGAGGAGGAAAACATGCAAAAACTTCGAATCGGGGTCATTGATTTGGTTGCCCATTCAGTCAAACCTTCGCTGTATGGCCGGGTGATGGCCCCCAACTTCGCGGGTATCATGCCCCAGGTGGTGGCAGTCTGGTGCGAAGAAATGGGCCATGATGTCACCTATATTTGTTTTACTCGAGATAAAGATTTGCCCAAATCTTTAAAAACCTTTGACTTAGTGATCATGGGTGTATTAACCAAAAGCGCCCAACTGGCCTATTCCTTGAGCAACCTGTTCAGAAGCCAGGGGGCAGTCACTGCACTGGGTGGCCCTCACGCCAGGTGCTACCCCCAGGATGCAGCCAATCATTTTGATTATGTATTGGGCTTCACCGATAAAGAATTGGTATCGGAGGTCTTAAAGGATTGTTCACCCCATCGCCCGGAAGGGCTGATCATGTCGGCTAAAAAGCATCCTTCATCACTGCCCAATATCAGGCAGCGCTGGAAGTTTATCAAAGCCGCCCTGGATAAAGCTCCCTTTATCAAAATCATTCCCATAGTGGGCAGTCTTGGGTGCCCGTATTCATGTCATTTCTGCTACGATTCCGCCGTCCCATTCCAATCATTAAATCTCGAGGAGATGAAAGAGGATTTTATTTTTCTTTTAAAAAAATTAAAACGACCGAGATTATCTTTCTATGATCCCAACTTCAGTGTTCAAATCGATCGGTACCTGGACCTTATCGAGGAAAACGTGCCTCCGGGCAGCATTGATTTTTATGCTGAAAGCAGCCTTTCATTCCTCACCGAATCACGGTTGCAGCGAATGAAAAAGAATGGATTCAAGGTCATGGTACCGGGAATTGAATCGTGGTATGAAATGGGTGAAAAATCAAAAACAGGGAAAAAATCCGGGATGGAGAAAGTGAGACAGGTTTCCGAACATATCAACCTGATTATGAGTTACATCCCCTATCTCCAGGCCAACTTTATGTTCCCTTTTGATTCGGACGAAGGTGCGGAACCCTTTGAACTGACCAAACGTTTTGTTGACCTCTCGCCCGGGGCATTCCCTGCATACTCTTTACTTACAGCTTTTGGTCAAGCCGCGCCTCTTAACCTTGAATACCAAAAACAAAATCGCATCCTCCCCCTGCCTTTTTATCTACTGGATTGTCAACAAGCCATGAACGTGGTGCCGAAAAATTATTCCTGGACGGAATTCTATAACCATTACATCAGTCTTGCCCAATATACCGTTACCAGGCAGGCGATGATCAAGCGCTACAAAGTAAACACATCCCCTTTATGGCGTTGGATGAATGTATTCCGGGGGCTCCATTTTTTTAAAGTAATTAATTTCTGCAAAGAATTTCTCAGCCATTTTCAAACCGACGAGAATTTTAAGAAATTCTATCTACAGGAGAGCTCCAAAGTACCTCAATATTATTTGCAATGGATGCGCAAATCTTTGGGTCCTTTCTGGGAATGGCTTCCCGGGAGATACAAGTCCGCATAATCTCATTTCGGGAATTCCTGGAGGAGATAGTCAGTCATTGAAAAAAAGGAATCAAGGTGTTATAATTAATGTATGACTAAAGGTAAACCGGAATTCAAAAAAGACGTCGCTTTTATAAATAGGGAAAAGGAATTAACCTATCTCCGTGATTATATTAACATACGTCCGGAGTCTATTCTCTTTATTCATGGTCCGAAATCTTCCGGCAAGACCACCCTACTGTATAGATTTTTTGACCAAATCCAAAAAGAACAAAAACTGGATGTGAAATTCTTGAATCTCAGGAAAACCCTTACTGAATTTGACGACAATTATAATTATAAGGATTTTCTCAATATGTTTTTTGACGTGGATGACGTGGATGATAAAGGCGAAAAAACGGGAAAATTGTCAGCCGGTATTAATGTTGGTTTTTTCAAGATAGACTCCGAGATCGAAAATAAAATGAAGAAAGGGAAAATTGACCCCTTTAAAATAATGGAAAGAGAATTCATACAACTAAACGAAAAAGAGATAAAACCAATTTTAATTATAGACGAACTCCAGGCGTTAGATAAAATATATATGAATAATGGCCGGGACCGGCGATTAATAATTGAGTTGTTCAACTTTTTCGCTGCCATGACCAAAGAAAGTCACCTGGGCCATATTATTATCGCCTCCTCGGATGGATACTTTATTGACAGGGTATACATCGATTCAAAACTTAAAAAAGCATCAAAATTTTATAAAGTTGATTACCTGCCTAAACAAGATGTGATGGAGTGGTTATTGAACCTGGAGAAATATTCCAAAATAAAAGATTACACCTTGACAGAAGAGGATGCGGAAAAGATATGGGAAGCGGTGGGCGGCAGTATGTGGGAAATCCAGGATATACTCGACGAATTGTTTCATCAACCCATTGATGACATTATTCAATTGTATAAAAAGAAAATGCGGAGTTTGATCGTAGACTATGTGGTTAAGCCGGAACAGGAAGAGATCGAAAAATTACTTCGCCGTTTTGTGGACAGGGATGAATTACCAAAGGAAGAGATTAATTCGGAAGAGGAAAAACATTTGAGAGAGATGGTGCGTCAGAACATTCTTTATTTTGATCCCACCGAGGCCACGTATTATCCCCAGGGTAAAAGCTATCACCACGGCATCCGGTTGTATTTTAAAAAGGGAGAAAAGGGTTAAAATTAAGCTGCCCGCGAATGAAATTAATCAAAAGCTTTTGTAGGGGGTCCAGGGGGACGGTTTTCTCGAAAAGAGTCCCCCTGGCCGCCGGAGGCAAAAGTCAATTTTGTTTGTAATTTGGGATTTGTAATTTCCCGGACAAGCCAGGTCCTTTTTGGTTCCGGTTTGTCCGGGCTAGATAAGAAGTTCCGGGGGGATTTCATCAGCATAGCTGTAAACTTTTATCCCTTTGTTTTACTGTTTGTGTGTCCATTTAATGCCTCACTCATCAATTATAATATAACATTTTTTTTAAAATTTCAACCGCTGATAAAAACCAGGATATGGAAAAAGCGATTGCCGGAGAAAAAAAACCGTTCCTGGTGCGAAAAAACGTTTCTTAGCCAGGGAAAAACCATTCCCGGACAGGAGAAAATCGTTTCCGGCAGGGAAAAATCATTCCTGGCGGGGAAAAATCGTTTCTGGCAGGGAAAAATCATTCCCGGCAAGGGAAAAACCATTTCTGGCGAGGAAAAATCATTCCCGGCCTGGAAGAAATCATTTCTGGCAGGGAAAAATCATTCCCGGCAGAGAAAAAATCATTCCCGCACCCGGAAAAACCGTTCCCGGCCAGGGAAAAATCATTCCCGACAGGGAAAAAATCATTCCCGGACTGGAGAAAATCGTTTCCGGCGGGGGAAAATCATTCCCGGCAGGGAAAAATCGTTCCTGGCAGTTTATCATGATGCGTGGAGCCTCACTCGGAGACGAATGAAAATCATGCTCTCAATTTCTTAATTCTATTGTAGATGCTTCACGGTTTGATTTATCAAACCCTATCCCGGACCGATTCATCCACGCCTCCGCGGGGTTTGATGAATCTTATATTAAAATTTTGTTGTCAAGGTGTTTGGATTTGATTTTCAATGTAATGTTGATGCCAGTTTTTCTAGTTCTTCTTTTTTCAGGCCTGTTAATTCCATTATTATACCTGTCTCAAATCCTTTCATTAACATCTTCTTTGCAGTTTCTATCGCCTTTTCTTCTTTTCCTTCTTTTTTCCCTTTTTTAATATTTTATTATATCATTTTCCTGTTTGTTTGCCAATTTTTCCGTGCCTGGCACCTTTTCCTTTTTCCTCTCAGAAAGATTCGCTCATCCCCCAGTCCTATTTGCCGGTTCCCCATTTTTATTCGGTCATCCCGCAAAAAAATTGACCATTCCTCAATTTTCTCCAGTCTTTCCTCAAATTCATCCGGTCATCCCTCAAATTGATTCGGCCATTCCCCGGCATTATTTGACCTTTCCTCAGCTCAATTTTATCATCCCTCAACTTTATTCGACCATCCCTCAATTTAATTTGGTGATTCCTCAGGACTATTCACCCTTTCCTCGATTTAATTCGGTGATTCCTCATACCTATTGAGTTCACCCTCAGTTCAATTCGATCTTTCCTCAACCTTATTCGTCCATCCCTCAACTCAATTCGATGATTCCTCAGTTCAATTGAGCCATCCCTCAAGTTTGTGCTGCCTTTCCTCATTGCCCTTTTCCGGTCCCCTTTACTTTGTCTTGGCACGGGTCACCTTCGTGGAAGCCATCCATGTGAAATAATTTACCTGGCACTATTTTTTTTGTTTACCAGGCTTACGAAGCCGAGGCTTAGAATTTTATCCTGGAACGTTGACAAAATAAAAAAAAACATTATAATATCAGTAGATGTTAAAAAATTACAAGCACTCTTCTTAATGGAGGCAAAACAAAACATGGAAGCCGTACTGGAACAAAGAGTAGACACGCTGGAAAATGTGCTGGAGCGGTTTATTACTTCAACCAATAGAGCACTGCTCAGGATGGAAAATGGAATCCGGGATTTGAAGTCAGAACTTGAGATAGAAGCAAAAAGACTGAATCAAAAGATTGCTGAACAGGACAAACGATTCAAAGAAGATATGGAAGTGAAGGATGATAAATTCAGAAAGGAAATGAAAGCAGAAGCTGACCGGATGAATAAGAAATGGGGAGACCTTGCCAATAAGATGGGAACGCTGCTAGAAGATATCGTGGCACCGTCGATTAAGCGCGTGGCATTCGAACTGTTTGGGTTTAAACGAATCAATTTCTTCGGAGTACGATTGGAAAAAACAAAAGTAACCAATAGAGGGATTCAAAAGGAATTCGATGTCATTGTGGTGGGAGAGGATAAAGTCATATTAAATGAGACAAAATCGAAACCTTCCTCCGAATACGTTAAGGAATTTATCGATTTTATAAAAAAGGAGGAGTTTTACGACTATTTTCCCGATTATAAAGATAAAAAGTTAATCCCGGTTTTTTCCACGTTGTACATGCCTGCGGATGTTCTTAAGCGGCTGACCAAAAAAAGAATCTTTGCGATGGGGATGAGCGATTCAGTCATGACAGTATTAAACTATGACGAATGCCGCTCCCGGGGCTTACGGCCCTAAAGGGAAAGAAAATAGCAAAGTATAGGGTCAGGGAATTTATTTGATTTTTTCCTGGATATTTTCCGTGCCTGGCACGAATGCCACTAATCATTAAGCCGTCAAATCTTGC
>CP070627.1:6902207-6912326 GCA_020355945.1 Candidatus Aminicenantota bacterium
GGGGTTTGATGAATCAAACCCCTACGACAGAATTTATGCATATTTTTATTCGCGTCCCTTCGCGTGTCTTCGCGGCTTATTTTCATAGTAGATTTAAATCTATTGAAATAACCGGGCATTTAATGTAAAATCCGGGTATGATAGATAATGATAATTCCAGGACTATACTTATTAATCCGTATCCCGGCGGAACAGGTTTAAATGAGGCAACCGTATTGCCCCCGTTAGGCCTGGGTTACATTGCCGCTGTTATTGAACAACATGGCGGCAAGGTGCAAATCATCGACGCTAACCTTGAAGGCCTGGAAACAAATGCTGTGCTGGAGAGAATTTCACCGGGAGTGAGGCTAATCGGCATCTATGTAAATTCTTTTAATTATAATGCGGTTTCCGATTTAGCCAGGGGTATTCATATAAAATACCCTGATGTGGTGGTGGTATTAGGGGGACCGCTGCCCAGTGCTTCACCAAGGGATGTCCTGGATAACATCATTTGTAATGGTGTAGTCAGGGGTGAAGGCGAATTTAGCCTGTTAAAAATCCGGGAGAACCTGGCTAGAGGTTCTCAAGCATTTGACCGGGAAGTACCAGGCGCGGTTTTCTATGATGAGAAAAAACAGCTAATTATGAACCCGGTTGAGAGGATAAGAAACCTGGATATTCTCCCGTTTCCTGCCTATCATCTATTTCCGCCGTTAAAAAATTATAAAGTAAGAAGCCGTCAAACCCCTACGGCAGCAATCATTACCAGCAGAGGCTGCTCCCAGCAGTGCATTTTTTGCAGCAAAGATGTATTCCTGGATAAAGTTACTTTCAGGAGTGCTGAAAATGTCCTGGAGGAAATCGATTTTCTTGTGGAACACTATGGTGTCCGCCAGGTGGATATTTTAGATGATAATTTTATGCAGAAAATTTCCCGTGTTCAGGAAATCCTCGATGGTTTGATTGAACGCGATTATGGAATTTCGGTAAACTTACAATCAGGAGTGAGAACTGAGAAGCTGGATGATGCAATCTTGAATAAAATGAAGAAGGCCGGGTTTTACAAGATCGGTTTTGGCATTGAATCCGCTGATGAAAAGGTATTGAAAATTGCCAGGAAAAATTTAAACCTGGAAAAAGCCAGACAAGCGGTACATAGTGCGAAAACGCATGGTTTTGAAGTGTATGGTTTTTTTATTATCGGTTTGCCTGGGGAAACCGAAGCCGCATTCCAGCGAACCTTAAATTTTGCCCGGGAGGTTGATTTTGATATCGCAAATTTCTGTATGGCCATCCCTTTTCCCGGTACTGAATTGTATAACATGGTTAAAGATAAAGGAAAGTTCCTGGTTGATACAACTAAAAATATCAATGAGGGCTTTTATGCAGGAAATGTCTTTTATGAATACGAAGGGATAAAAGCCGAAGATATTTTAAGGAGGTATAAAAGGGCTTATAAAGAGTTCTATACACTAAAGAGACGGATAAGAATCCTTCTTAAAATCCGTTCTATTCACGAAATAGTCTGGTTGTGGGACTCATTTAAGTTTGTGATGAAAGGGTTATTTAAAAAAAAGTAATAAGGCGGATAAAGGAATAGGGGAAATTAAATTAAAAGTTTATCGAAGTCCGGGAAAGCCATTCTGCCGGAAGGCTTCATAAAGCACTACGGCCACCACATTGGAAAGGTTGAGAGATCGGGCTTCACACCGCATAGGGATGCGAAAACAATTATCCGGGTATTGAGCGATAAGGGTATCGGGAAGGCCATAGGTTTCCTTGCCAAAAAAGAAATACATCTTTTCCCGGGTTTGTAAGTCAGCCTCGTAAAAGCTGCGCAGGACTTTTTTTGTTAAAAAGAAAAACCCTCCATTTCGGTGCTTCTCAAAAAATGCCTCAATGTTGGGATAGCATTTTATTTCCACCAGGTGCCAGTAGTCCAGTCCGGCTCGTTTGAGGTACTTATCATCCAGGGAAAAGCCCAGTGGTTCGATTAAATGCAAAGGGCAGCCCAGTGCGGCGCAGGTTCGAGCGATGTTCCCGGTATTTTGGGGAATTTCCGGTTCCACCAGGACCACCTCTGCATTACATTGTCTTTCTTTTGTTTTTAGCATGAATACTATATTACCAGAAAAATATATCCTGCTCAACCCCAGGCCTCCGCTAAATCCACCATTTTTTTAAAGCGTGAAACATGCGAAGACACGGTGAGCATGAAGGGAGGCGAAGAAAACCAGTGGAATAATTCTAAGAATAGAGCCGGACCAGAAAGAATTAAGGGAAAAAAAGATGCCTGGCATTCGTGCCAGCATTCGTGCCAGGCAAAGTATTTTCTCTACTAAATATTATTGAATAAAGGTCGTTAAAAAATCTTCAAAAAAAATGATATTGGCAAATTTCTTTTCTTTTAAGCCTTTATAAAGCTTTTTATCATTAGTGATAAAGGGAACATCCAATTCTATGGCTAAGGCAATGTAAGGGATGTCTTTTTCGTCGATATCTTTACATAATTCCAGGGCTTTTTGTTTGGACTCCTTATCTAATATGATTGAAGGCAAGATGGTTATACCTTTAAAAAGTTTGATAAGAAAAGAATTCAGTTCTTTTTTCTTTAGTTTGGTTTTTTTTAAAATTGATTCTTCATATTTTGATATCTCTGTTAATGCAAAGTCCGGTGTGTAAAGCTCTAAATTTTTAATGATATCCAAATAGATTCTTTTGGAACTGATTATTGCACTGAAGAGGATATTGACATCTATAACGTATTTGCTCAATTAAAAAAATCCTTTTTGTACTCTTGCCATGCTTTTTCTCTGACATTTTCAAGTTCTTTTTCGTAATCCATTTTTGAATCCTTGATTTGCTGTTCGATTTTATCCATTTCACGAAGTAACGCCAGGTACTCTATTTGTTTTTCAACAAAGTTTTGTATAAAGAGCTTTCCATAATCTTTGATAAGTTCATCCTTTAATTTTACAGTAATTTCAGTCATTTTATCCTCTGGATTATTATTAGCATAAATTAACAAAATCGTCAACTTAAAAATTCTTCTTTTCCCACCTCCGTCTCTTCTACCCTTCATCTTTCCCATGACGGAAAGGGGACAGGCGAAAATTTTGCCTTTGGTTAAGGCTAAAGTTGCGAAGGTGTTAAATCATCCATTTTCATTGATTTTCATTGTTTGGGTTTTGGATTAAAATCCTTACATCTAAGGCCTTTAAGCCCTTTTCTTGTTCATAAATAACAACCGGGTTTATTTCAATATCGGTTATTTTTCTACATTTTTTTAAAATTGTTCCCACTTTGATGATGGTGTCGATGATTCCCTCGATATCTCTTCTTTTCTCTCCTCTAACCCCCAGCAAAACCGGGAATGCTTTAATTTCTTTGAGCATGTTCATGGTTTCCTTTTTGTTGAGAGGAAGTGCCCTGAATACCACATCCTTCATGACTTCCACATAAATACCTCCCAGGCCGCACATGACAATAGGACCGAAAGCCGGGTCTCTCCTGGCGCCGACAATTAATTCGGTCCCGGGTTCCAGCATCTCACAGACTTCAATTCCATTGATTTTTGCATCGGGTTTATATCTTTTACAATTCTGGATGATGGCTTCGTAAGCATCCATGACTTCTTGTATGTTTTCAAGATCAAGGGCAATTCCGCCGGCATCACTTTTGTGTAAAATATCCCGGGATACGATTTTCATCACCAGTGGAAAACCAATCTCTTCGGCATATTGCAGGACCTGCTCAAGACCCCGGGCAACTTTACTGCGGGGAATACCGATTCGGGCCGCTTTCATTACTTCAATCCCTTCATGGGCCAAAAGAAATGTCCGGTTATCTGCTAATGCCTGATCAACAATTGTATTGACTTTTTCCTCATCAATGTCTGCTTCATCTATTATACCTGATTCTTCATTTAAATATTGTTGGTGACGGTATGAAACACCCATGGCTGAAACCGCATCGTAAACTTCTGCATATACGGGGATGTTTTCTTTTCTTAATGTTAAATAGGCGTTTTCCACATCTTCTCCGCCGACGATGGCATAGCAGATGGGGTTTTCCGCGGCTTTGTGTTTTTTGAAGGTATTTTTTATCATGGAGATAAGATTTTCCGAATCAAAGGTAGAAGCCTCGCAGTAGAGCGCGATGGTGGCGTCTATTTCTTCACATTGCACCGGCGCGGATAATGCCCGGATATAAAGCTCGGAGTTTGCATCTCCGGTGAGATCAACCGGGTTCTTGACGGAACCGTAAAAAGGGATTAAAGGTTCGAAGACCTTCTTCAATACGGTTTGATCGTCAAATAGATTAACATTAAACTTTTCACAGGCATCGGTTGCCAGTACACCGATGCCTCCGCCGTTGGTGATAATCACGGTATTTTTACCCCGGGGCTTAGGGCTGAAAGCAAGGTATTTACACCAATTAAATGCTTCATCCAGGCTTTCTGCCCTTAATACGCCGCACTGCTTCATGATGGCTTCAAAAATGTTGTCGGCACCGGCAAGCGATCCGGTATGAGATGCAGCAGCCATGGCCCCCCGGGTTGACCGCCCTGATTTAATTACCACAACAGGTTTTTGAGCGGTTGCCCATTTAAGGGCTTCGATTAACCGGGCCCCATTTTTTACCCCTTCAATGTACATCAGCACAACTTTTGTTTGGGGGTTGGGGACCAGGTATTGAAGGAGGTCGGCTTCATCAACATCACATTTGTTTCCTGTGGAAACAATGGCAGATAACCCGATATTGGTTACTGTGGTCCTGCCAATCATGGCCACGCCCAACGCACCGCTTTGGGTTAATATTGCCACATGCCCGGCTTGAATTTCCGAAGCGGAAAATGTAGCGTTCATTGAACTGGCAGCGGAATAAAGACCGAAAATATTCGGGCCCAACACCCGCATCCCATAAGTCCTGGCCAGGGCCACAATTTTGTTCTCTTCTTCGATATTCCCGATCTCGGAAAAACCTGATGTGATAACCAGGAGGTACTTTACACCTTTTTTACCACAATTTTCCACCGCTTGCACCACATACTTAGCCGGTATCGCAATGGCTGCCACGTCAACAATGTCCGGGACGTCCAAAATATCCTTGTATACTTTTTGGCCTAATATAGTGCCCCCTTTTGGGTTGATAGGGAATATGTTTCCTTTATAACCTCCCTCAAGGATATTGTAGCAAATCGCGTGGCCAATTTTGCCCCTGGTGTGAGAGGCCCCGATTACAGCCACGCCTCGAGGTTCAAATAAATATTGAATGGACTGTTCTTTATTTTCTTTCTCCATTACCCTCTCCGAATCTCTACTATTTCCTCTATTCTTTTTTGCATGTCAAAATTCATCTTTTCAAATACCTTTAACACTTCTTTGCCCTTTGGCGATCAAAAATTGATAAGAATAAATCATCAGAGGGAATATTAGAGGAAATAGAAAATAAAGTCAATAGATAACCTTAAATTTAGGGGCTTCTCCATTTTACAATAAAATTCCAATATGGTATAGTTTACTTCTATAATAGGAAACAAGCGATGAAATACCAGGATATTTTAAAGGGGAATCAAATGAAACATGTCCGACATACCCCTTTGAAGATGAAAATAATGAAACCCAATAAAGGAGTTTTAAAATGCAACGATCAAAGTCGAAGGTTTTATCAAATTTATTACTTGTTTTATTGGCTGCATTGTCAATGCTGTTCATTACAGGCTGCAGCCCGGCAGATGCCAGCTTTGACAATGGCAGCAGCGGAAACGGAAATATAAATGCAGGGGGACCGATGACCAATATAACACCACCGGATACGTCAGATTACCAGGACCTGTGGAAAGAAGTGGAGGAATTCAATCGCCAGGGACTGCCAAAATCAGCTTTGAAAGTGGTGGAACAGATTTACGCCGCAGCCAAAAAAAATAAAGATGCCGGCGATTTCATCAAAGCCCTGATTCATAAAATGCGCTTCCTCCAGGAAGTAGAAGAAGAAACCCTGGTAAAAGTACAAAAAGAACTGAACGATGAATTAAAAGGAAGTGAATTCCCTATCACCCCGGTACTGCATTCCATGCTGGCGGAACAATACTGGAACTATTACCAGGCCAACCGCTGGCGCATATTAAAACGCACCACCACATCCGCGGATTTTAAACAAGAAGATATACGCACCTGGGACGCCAGGAAAATCGTGGAAACCGTGGTCCTCTATTACGGCAAATCACTGGAAAATGCTGAAAAGTCTAAGAAAATAAATATCAACGTATTTGATGAGATACTCTATAAAGGCACCCACAGCCGACGATTCAGACCTACTTTATATGACTTTTTGGCCCATCGGGCCATTGATTTCTACATGGACAGCGAAGCCGGTTTAACCCAACCCAGATACCAATTTACCCTGAACAACAAAGACTATTTCTTAAATGCCCAGGCCTTTTCAAAATTGAAATTGAGCACCAGAGATACACTTTCATTTCATTTTTATGCTCTTAAATACCTGCAAGACTTGATAAGATTTCACCTCCATGACAAGAACCCCGAAGCCCTGGTGGATGTGGACCTGAAACGTCTCCATTTTGTCTATCAAAACGCGGTTATCAGTAATAAAGATATCATCTATGAAGAAGTCCTGCGCCAGATGCTGGAGAAATATAAAAAAAATTCCGCGGCAGCAGAGATTTATTATGAACTGGCACTTCTTTATAACCGTTTGGGAGATAAATACAACCCCGCGATTTCCGACGATTACCAATGGCACAAAAAAAAGGCCCATGAATTATGCCAGGAAGCCATCAAAACCTATCCCGGGTCCATCGGCGCCATCAATTGCCAATCATTAATCCATCGGATTGAAGCCAAACAATTACAATTGACCCTGGAAAGAGTAACGGTAAAGAATGAACCCTCCAGGGGACTGGTTCATTACAGGAATATGGATAAGGTTTATTTAAGAATCGTCAAAACCGATCGAGATGAGATTTTAGAGAAGCAGCGGCTGCGTCACCAGGACAGGGTGGCTTATTTTATCAATAAAGAAGCGGTAAAAGAATGGGGAATCCAACTCCCTGACGATAAGGATTACCAGACCCATGCGGCAGAAATCAAAATCGAGGGACTGGAATGGGGAATGTATATGGTATTGGCCGCCAACACCCGCGATTTTGATTATAAAAATAACGTGGTGGCCCACACCTTGTTTGTGGTTTCCAATATTGCCTACATCAATCGAACCCGAAATGAAAAGGGACTGGAGTTTTACCTGGTGGACCGTGACTCAGGCCTGCCCCTGGGAAACGCCAGCGTCCAGGTATGGGAGCGAATCTACAACAGGAATGCCAGAAGATATGTGGAGGAAAAAGGAAAGACCTTCGAAGCAGATAAAAACGGCTATTTTAACATCTCTTTTGGCTCTCTCAAAAATAATTATTTTTACCTGGAGTTTATCGATGGAAATGAAGAGGATCGCCTGTTTGTTGACCGCAATTTCAGTTTATACCGACCTTACGATCGCTATAGGAAGCAAATACGAACCATTTTCTTTACCGACAGAGCCATTTACAGGCCGGGGCAGACCGTTTATTTTAAAGGCATGATGTTAAATGTGGACCCCAGGGATGGTGAAAACACTCAAATCATGAAAAATTACCATACACGGGTAACGCTGTACGATGTCAATCATCAAAAGGTGAGTCACCTGGACCTGAGAACCAATGAATTCGGGACCTTCAGCGGCACCTTCCAACTGCCTGTGGGTCGATTAAACGGGAACATGAGGATTGCAGACGCTTACGGAAGCGTTTATTTTTCCATGGAAGAGTACAAGCGTCCGAAATTTAAGGTGACCTTTAAACCGCTGGAAAAAACTTATCGCCTGGACGATAAGGTTACGGTAAACGGAGAAGCCAAAGCCTATGCCGGCTATAACATTGATAATGCGGAGGTGAAATACCGCGTGGTCCGAAATGTATACTATCCGTATCCCTGGTTTTTTTATCGGTATGGAGGATACATTCCCCGATCGCAGCCAATGGAAATCACCAGCGGTGTCACTGTCACCGATGCCAACGGCGCCTTTGTAGTGACCTTTGAGGCCATTCCCGACCTGACATTATCCAGGGAAACCAAACCCGCGTTTTGTTTTACTGTATATGCTGATGTAACCGACATCAACGGTGAAACCCAGAGTTCGCTGAAACAGGTTTATATCGGCTATACTGCTTTAAAACTAAGCATCAATCTACCCGAAGAACTGGATAAAAATCAAAAGGAATACAAGGTGTCCATTAATTCCACGAACCTTTCCGGTGATTTTACCAAAGCCGAAGGCGATATCACCATTTATAAACTCAAAGAATCGGGCCGAATTTTGAGGGAACGGCTCTGGCAGATGCCGGATAAATTTACGATTGATAAAAAAACCTATAATAACCTTTTTCCTTATGATGTCTACCGGGATGAAAACAATATTTCTTTGTGGGAAAAGGAGAAAAAGGTCTTTTATACCAAATTTGATACCAATGAACTTAAAGAGTTTAAATTATCGGGATTGCTGCGCTGGAAAACCGGTAAATATGCAGCAGAGATGCAGTCCAAAGACCGGTACGGCAATGAAATCAAAGAGATTAAATATTTTACCCTTTTTTCTGACAAAGGAAAACAGGTGCCCTATAAATTGTTGGATTGGTTTACGGTACCCAAAAGCACGGTAGAGCCGGGAGAAACCGCGGTTATCCTGATCGGTTCGTCTGATAAGAATGTCCGGGTGATCTACGAAATAGAGCACCGGGGTAAGATTATAGACACTCAATATTTAACCCTGGATAACGAACAGAAACGGGTTACCATTCCCATTCATGAAGAGCATCGGGGTAACCTGGGGGTTCATTTTACTTTTGTGAAGCACAATCGATTGATGGCACACACTCATAATATCCAGGTACCCTGGTCCAATAAAAACCTGGACATTTCGTTTGCCACCTTCAGGAATAAATTGAACCCCGGTGAAAAAGAGCAGTGGCGGATCAACATCCGGGGGCCCAAAGGTGACCAGGTGGCGGCGGAAATGGTGGCATCACTTTATGACGCTTCTTTGGATGCGTTTCGCGTTAACAGTTGGGATTTTAGTGTATTTCCTTATCACTATTTAAGGTACGGTTGGAGTACCAATCCTTATTTCCGCACGATTACCACCAGCCATATCGGGAAACTCCAGGAGTATTCTTCCACTGTGAGTAAGAGTTACGATCGACTGAACTGGTTTGGTTTTTACTGGTGGGAAGGTGGGCGCAGGAGTTACAAACTCAAACGTATGGCGGAACCAGCCGCTGCAGCACCGCCAACGGAAGCAACAAGAGAAAGAAGGAAAGCCCCGGGAAAGAAGGAAATTGCCGAGGATGAGGCCCTATTGAGTGAAGAAGTGACTGAGGGTGAAGCCCCTACTCACGGCAAGAAAAAGAACGGAGAAGGGGAACCACCGGAGAAAAAGGCAGCAGAAAAAGAAGAACCGCCAATGCAAATACGGAAAAATTTTAATGAAACCGCCTTTTTCTATCCTCACTTACGAACCACGCCCGAAGGGGATATTGTCATTGCTTTCACCATTCCCGAGGCACTGACACAATGGAAGATGATGGGATTTGCCCATACCAGAGAACTGGAATACGGTTTTGTATATAATGAACTGGTGACCCAGAAAGAATTAATGGTGGTACCCAATACCCCGCGGTTTTTCAGGGAGGGTGATACCCTGGTGTATACCTCTAAGATTACCAATCTATCTGACAGCGAATTATCAGGAACCGCTCAATTGCAGTTATTTGACGCGGTCACCATGCAGCCCGTGGATACCATGTTTAAAAATAAGGGCCTTGATAAATCCTTTACTGCCAAAAAAGGTCAAAGTGCGTTGGTGAGTTGGCGACTGGAAATTCCCGAAGACCTGGATGCTGTCACCTATCGATTGACAGCCAAAGCCGGGCGGTTTTCCGATGGGGAAGAGCAGGCGGTTCCTATTTTGAAAAACCGGATGTTGGTAACCGAAAGTCTGCCCCTGCCAGTGCGGGCAAAGCAGACCAAAACCTTTACCTTCGAGAAATTAACCAATGCCGCTGCCTCCAAAACCTTAAAGCAT
>CP070627.1:6912426-6940335 GCA_020355945.1 Candidatus Aminicenantota bacterium
CCTTACCCGATTATATGATCCCCTCGCATTTTGTGAAAATAGAGAAATTGCCCTTAAACCCCAGTGGTAAATTGGATCGCAAATCCTTACCCGAACCGGTACCGGAGGCGGGACAAAGATATACGCCCCCCAGGGATGAAATAGACAGAAGATTAGTAGAAATATGGACAGACCTGTTAGGTATAGACGCACAGCAGGGCGCTATAGGCATCGATGATAATTTCTTCCGGTTGGGCGGCCATTCACTAAGAGCAACTCTAATGTTGTCCAAAATACACCAGGAATTCAACCTTCGCATTACCCTGGCGGAAATGTTTAAAAAACCCTCTATACGAGGCCTGGCATTGTATATCAAAGAAAGCCGGAAAAAGCCCGGAGACACATTCATATCCATTAAAAGTGCAGAAAAAAAAGAACTTTATTCTCTCTCCCCTACCCAAAAGCGGTTGTTTGTTATCCAGCAACTGGAAACCCAAAGCACCACATACAATGTGCCCACAATAGTGATATTGGAAGGAAAAATCCATAAGGAGAATTTTGAAAACAGTTTCAAAAAATTAATCCGACAGCATGAAATCCTGAGAACATCGTTTCCTATAGTGGACAACCAACCAGTACAGCGCGTCCATGATGAGGTGGAATTTGCAAGTGAATATCATGATCTTTATCGAACTCAGGTTGAGGTTAAGGGTAAGGTTGAGGAGGAAGAGGGAACAAGGGGGCTTGACCCCTTGTTAAAGAACTTCATTCAACCCTTTGATCTCTCACAAGCTCCCCTGCTAAAGGTGGGATTAATAAAAACAAAAGAGGACCAATACATCCTGATGACAGATATGCATCACATCATAACAGATGATACCTCAAATAACATATTGATCACCGACCTGGTAAGGTTATACCAGGGAGAGAAACTGCCAGTACTGAAATACCAGTATAAAGATTTCTCCCAATGGCAAAATAACCAAATTCTCTCGGGTGAAATGAAAAAACAAGAAGAATATTGGTTAAAACAATTCCAGGGTAAGTCCCTGGTCCTGGAAATCCCTACTGATTATCCCAGACCTGCCGCGAGAACTAATGAAGGTAATACGATTGATTTTGAGATCACACACCAGGAGGCACAAAAATTAAGAGAATTGGCAAAAAAAGAAAATGCCACCATGTTTATGGTAGTACTTTCCTTATTTAATGTACTGTTATACAAACTTACCTTCCAGGAGGATATTGTTGTAGGCACTGTTCTAGCCGGTCGAAGACATGCGGATTTAGAAAAAATTATCGGTATCTTTGTCAATACCATTGTCTTGAGAAATTACCCAAAGGGAGATCAACCATTTATAAAATTTTTTCGGGAAGTAAGAAATAGAACATTAGAGGCTTTTGACAACCAGGATTATCAATTTGAAGATTTAGTAGATAAACTAATGATAGAAAGAGAGCCAGGCCGAAATCCATTGTTTGATGTATTATTCACCTTTGCATCACAAGACCTCCCCAGGCCGGCAGCAAAACAGCCAAAAAAGAAAAAGCAGCTTAACTTAACAGTAAAACCATATGAAGAGAAACAAAGTGCTCAAACCAAATTCGATTTATTCTTCTATGGAACTGATACAGGCGCTCATATATCCTTTGGCATTGCTTACAGCACAGAGATTTTTGAAGAAAAAACCCTGAAAAAATTTATCGATTACTTCAAGAAAATTGTCTCGGCAATAAAGGAAAATGAATGGACACGCTTAGAAGATATAACCATCTCTCATGAACTTGGAGTCGCAGAATCGGATGTCTATGAGAGCGATGAAGTTATATTCGAATTTTAGGAGATAATAATGGAACGTAACGTATCTTCTTATAAATTGGCAATTGCAGCAGATCAAAATGTTAAAGAACGTGAATACTGGTTAAATAAATTATCCGGTGACCTGGTAAAAAGCAATTTCCCTTATGATTTCAATAGGGCAAATCTAAACGAAAGCAAGCGCATCATGCAAGGAGAAACATTTAAATTCCCTGCTGCACTCTTTTCAAAGTCAATGAAATTAAGTAAAGGCATAGATGTTAAATTGCATATGATCATGGTAACGGGGCTGGTGATACTATTGAACAAATATTCCGGCAGCCATGATATTATGATTGGTTCACCATTATTAAAACAGGATATCCAGTGTGAATTTATCAATACAATCCTGGTATTCAGGAATGAAGTGAACCATAACGCTTCTTTTAAAGAACTACTGCTGCAAGTCAAAAATACCATTATCGGAGCCAATAAAAATCAAAACTACCCAATGGAACGATTACTAAAACGGTTAAATATAGCGATGGTTGGCAGGCAATTTCCCTTATTTGATGTGGTCATCTTACTTGAAAATCTTTATGATAAGCGTTTTATCCGGCATATCGATTACAATCTAGGCTTCTCCTTTTTGAGAACAAAGGAATCCATTGAAGTCCATATGGAATATAATGACCGGTTGTATCGACAAAATACAATAAAACAAATTATTTATCATTACATGCATGTGCTGGACCAGGGGCTTGCCGATTTGAATCGATCGATCTCCCAAATCCAACTCTTATCAGGAGAAGAAAAAAAACAGGTACTCTTTGATTTTAATCATACATATCCGGGAGTGGACTATCCGGCAGATAAAACGCTCCAGCAATTATTTGCAGAACAGGCGGCCAGGACACCGGACCATATCGCTCTTATTGGTACGGCCAGCGAAACGGCAAGTAAAAATAAAACCTTTTTAACCTATCACCAATTGAATCATCGAGCAAGCCAGGTGGCAGAGGTATTAAAAAACAAAGGCATTGGACCGGATAAGATTGTGGGATTAATGGTACAATTTTCAATAGAAATGATGGTGGGAATAATGGCAATCCTCAAAGCCGGGGGAGCCTACTTACCCCTGGACCCGGATTATCCGATAAAAAGAATCAACTACATGCTGCAAGATAGTGCCGCCAACGTGCTGGTCACCACCGGCATGTTGGCTGAAGAAGTTGAAGAGGTAAGAAGGTGGGAAGGGGAGACGATTTTATTGGAAACCTATTCCTCCACCTTAACCTTAACCTCAACCTCAACCTGCCAGGTTCGTTCTTCTTATAGGGTGTCCCCGCCGGCGACCCTGGCTTACGTCATCTACACCTCGGGAACCACCGGCCAACCAAAAGGAGTAATGGTCCAGCACAGAAATGTTATTGCCTATTTGCATTCTTTCTATCAAGAATTTGAAATCACAGCGGCAGACACAATGATTCAATTGGCCTCTTACTCCTTTGACGCATTTGTAGAAGAAGTTTTTCCCCTCCTATTCAAGGGAGGAAAAATACTCATCCCGGCCCCCTTTGAGATTATGGATATCAATGCCTTAGGCTGGCTAACCGGTAAACACCGGGTAAGCATGATTGACTGTACACCACTGTTATTAAATGAGTTTAATAAATTGAACTCCCCTACCCTGCCGGGACACCCGCTTAAAAGTATCCATACATTTATCAGCGGAGGAGATGTTTTAAAAAAAGAGTATGTAGATAATCTTTTAAAAATCGGCAGGGTTTATAATACGTATGGGCCCACGGAGACCACGGTGTGTGCCGCCTATTACAATTATACTCCTTCGTATCTTGAAACAGGAGATGATACGGTTATTGACTCAACCATTCCCATCGGAAAACCCATTGCCAATTATTGTATTTACATCCTGGATACAAGCAATACCCCTGTGCCCCTGGGAGTAACCGGGGAGTTATGTATATCCGGGGATGGAGTTACCAGGGGTTATTTAAACCAACCGGAACGGACCGCAGAAAAATTTATAGAGATAAAGGTTAAGGTTGAGGTTGAGGAGGAAGAGGAGCCCCGGGAACAAATCCCAAACAAACATATGTCCCATATGTCCTATATGTCCTATATTTATAAAACCGGCGACCTGGCTTGCTGGCTGCCGGATGGTAATATCAAATTCTCAGGCAGGAAAGATGACCAGGTAAAAATAAGAGGATACCGCATCGAAACCGGCGAAATAGAAAAACAATTAATTCAATTGAAACAGCATCATATAAACGAAGCCATTGTCACTGCCAGAGAAGATGAAGCCGGGGAGAAATTTTTATGTGCATATATCATTACAAAAGAAGAATTTGAATTATCCCAATTAAGAAATTCTTTAGCAGGGGAACTGCCAGAGTATATGATCCCCTCTTTTTTTGTGCCCATCGAAGAAGTGCCCTTAACAAAAAACGGTAAAATCGATAAAAAAGCATTACCGGAACCGGAAATTAATACGGGTATCCGGTATGTTGAACCACAAAATCAAACCCAAAAGCAAATGCAAAAATTATGGCAGGAGGTTCTTGCATTCGAACCGATTGGCATCATTGATAACTTTTTCAGTATTGGAGGACATTCGTTAAAAGGAATTCAATTGATCAATGAAATTCATAAAGAATTTAATGTAAAGGTTCCCCTGGCAGAGATATTTAAAACACCCACGATAAAAGAATTATGCCTTTATATTAAAGAAGCGGAACAAGAGCAATTCCTATCCATCGAAGCGTTGGAAAAAAAAGAGTATTATGCGCTGTCATCGGCCCAAAAGCGATTGTATTTTATCCAGCAGATGGAGCAAAGCACCAGTTACAATATGCCCTTGATCTTACCCCTACCGCCAATTATTGAAGCCAACCAACTGGAATCCTCCTTAAAAAAGCTCCTTATCCGCCACGAAGGTTTGAGAACATCTTTTATAACCGTTAATGATGAGCCAGTGCAGAAGGTTCATGAGCCGGATGAAGTAGAGTTTGAACTGGAATGGCACAACCTGGAACCCGGCACACAGGTATCCGGCCTCCCGGCCCTGTACCAACGCACGGTAAAAGCTTTCATTCGTCCTTTTCAACTCTCTCACGCTCCCTTAATCCGCACAGGGATCCTCAAACTCCCGGACGGCAGCCGCACCTGGATATTGGATATCCATCATATTATTTCGGATGGGACTTCTCATACCATCCTTGCCAACGACTTTTTATCTTTATACCAGGAAAAAGAATTAAAACCCCTGAGGCTCCAGTATAAAGACTTTTCCCGGTGGCAGAATGATTTATTTGAACGAGGGGGAATAAAAGACCAGGAGAATTATTGGCTGAAATTGTATTCGGATTCCAAAGAAATCTCACCATTGAACCTGCCCTATGATTATAAACGACCGGAAATATTTACCTTTGCAGGAGATCATTATGTATTCATACTGGAAAGAGAAACGCTCGAAAAATTGAAAAACCTGGGCATTCAACAGGGCAGCACACTATATATGAATATCCTCGCCGTACTGAATACCCTTTTTCTTATCTATACCGGTCAAAGGGATATCATTATCGGTACCGGGGTTGCCGGAAGGTCCCATCACGACATTCAACAAATCATCGGCATGTTTGTCAATATGCTGGCCATGAGAAACGAGCCCCAGGAGGAAAAAACCTTCCGGACCTTCTTAAAAGAAGTCATTGAAAACAGTATCAAAGCCTTTGAAAACCAGGATGCCCAATTTGAGACCCTGGTAGATAAATTGGACACCCAAAGAGATCCCTCCAGGAATCCACTATTTGACATATCCATGGTGGTTCAGAATTTCCAACAAATTGAAATGGAAAACCTGAGAATAGAAAACCCTGGACAGGTGGAATTACTGCCCTTAAGTGAAAAAAATCTTCCCGGTGTAAATTATTCCAGTGAAACGTCCAAATTCGATATGACCTTTTTTATCTCTGAAATAGAAGAAAATCTCCATATAAATATCGAGTACTATACCGCTATATTTAGCCCGGGAACCGTTCAACGCCTGGCAGTACACATGAACAATGTTATAAACGCCGTTATTCACACCCCCTCCATCCCGCTGAAAGATATCGAAATTATCTCTGAAAAGGAAAAGGAAGAGGTTCTTTATGACTTTAATGACACTGTCCGCCTCTTCCCAGGCAATAAAACCCTTCACCAACTGTTTGAAGAGCAGGTGGAACAAAACCCCGACTATATTGCGATTATTGACCTGGAGTTCGGGGCATTAACCTTTCGCAAGCTAAATGAACAAGCCAACCAGGTGGCCAACTACCTCTACTTTGAGAAGCACCTGCAACCGGAACAACCCGTGGGTGTAATAATGGAACGGTCTCTTCTCCTGTTGGTGGCTCTATTGGGGATTCTCAAAGCTGGAGCTGCCTATGTACCTTTAGACCCCGGTTACCCCGAACTGCGGCTCAAAGATATCCTTAATGAAGCCATCATCAAAATCGTGATTGCCCAAAAGAACAAGATCAAAACCCTGAACCGCCTCCAATGGGAATGCCCATCTTTTGAAACCTTCTTGTGCCTGGACAGTCATGATATTTACAGCGAAGAAGAAGTGGAGAAATGCGGCCTGATGGATGAAAAACTCTGGAAATATATTGGGGAATCTTCGGTGGATGATATTACCGGGGGCGGGTGGTTCACCAGTACCACCGGCCAACCCTTCTCCGGCGAAGAAATGCGCGAATACGGCGATAATATACTGGAAAAATTAAAACCCCACCTGGATAAAAACATGCGGGTGTTAGAAATCGGGTGCGGCTCAGGTATCACCATGTACCGCATCGCTCCACTGGTGAGATTTTATTACGGCACAGACCTGTCCGGGATAATCATTGAAAAAAATCAAGAACAAATCCGGCAAAAGGAACATAATAATATTAAACTGGCCTGTCTTCCGGCCCATGAAATTCATACACTGGAGGAGAAAAACTTTGACATCGTCATAATCAACAGTGTGATCCAGTCCTTCCACGGCCACAACTACCTGCGCTCGGTTATCCGGCAAATTTTGGATGTAATGGCAGATAAAGGAATCCTTTTTATCGGTGATGTCATGGACCAGGATTTGAAAGAAGCACTGATTCGCTATACCATGGACTTCAAACGTACTCACCTGGACAAAAATTACCAGACCAAAACCGATTGGTCTGAAGAGCTTTTTATATCCCGTGCCTTTTTTGAAGATTTGACCGTGGAGTTCCCCCCCATCCGGGAAGTTGAATTCTCTAATAAAATATATACCCTGGAAAATGAGTTAACCCTGTTCCGGTATGATGCCTTGCTGAGGATCGATAAACAAGCAGCAAAACCCGGGCAGGGGCAGGAGAAGCCAAAATCCAGGCTTAGGTACAAGTACCAGGAAGATGCCAGGGGCCCGGAAAAATACAGCACAAAAGAAACGCGGTATCCCGGAACTGTAAATGCTCATCAATTGGCCTACGTGATTTATACCTCCGGGTCCAGCGGCAGACCCAAAGGGGTGATGGTCCAGCATAACAATGTGGTACGGTTGATAAGAGGTTCCAATTTCATAGAGTGGGAAAAGGGTGATTGTCTCCTGCCCACAGGTTCTATTGCATTTGATATTTCAACGTTTGAAATATGGGCACCGCTGTTGAATGCGATTTACCAGGTGTTGGCAGATGAGTCGGTGATTTTAAATGACAGGGAACTGGAAAGGGTTATTGATGCCTATCGGGTTACGCATTTGCATTTGATACCGCAGTTGTTTGATCACCTGGCCGTTGTCCGGCCGGAGATATTTAAAGGGCTTCGCTGTCTCCTGGTGGGAGGTGACCGGGTAAGACCCGGTTACGTTAATAAAATACGAAAACAATACAGTAACCTAAAAATTCTTCACATGTACGGCCCAACGGAAAACACCACATTTTCTACTTTTTTCCCAATCGAATCAAAGTATGAAAATTCTCTTCCTATTGGCAGGCCTGTAGCCAATTCTACGGTCTACATCCTGGATAAATATCATCATGTAAAACCCATCGGGGTATATGGGGAATTGTGTACCGGCGGTTCAGGGGTGGCCCGGGGTTACCTGAACAACCCGGAATTAACTTCCCAAAGATTTATTAATTACACATCACAAGTTACACACAAACAGGAAACCCTCTATCCCTACTCACCTACTCACCCACTCACGCCATTTCACTCAACCATCTACCGGACCGGTGACCTGGCGCGGTGGAATGCAGAGAGGCAGATGGAATTTGCGGGACGCATGGACCAGCAGGTAAAGATTCGTGGATTCCGTATTGAAACCGGGGAAATCGAAAATCGACTCTTGCATTACCCGGGGATAAAAGAGGCGATCGTAATTGCTCGTACCGATGAAACCGGTGACCCCTACCTCTGTGCCTATATGGTACCGGCAAATGATTATGAAAACGAGAAAAAAATCAATGTCTCAGACCTGGACCTTTATCTCTCTACCTGCCTGCCCAATTATATGATCCCATCAAAATATGTCATCCGGGACAAATTACCAGTAACCTCCAGCGGGAAAGTAGACCGCAAATCTTTACCGGACCCGCAATGGGAGGACATAACCGGGGATTACACGCCCCCGCAAACACCCCTGCAAAAGTCCCTGATACGGATATGGGCGGATATCCTCGGCATAGATAAAAGTCATATCGGTATCGATTCAAACTTTTTCCAGTTAGGAGGACACTCGTTAAAAGCCACTATCCTGTTTACACGCATTCACAAAGAATTGAATATCCAGGTACCCCTCGCGGAAATATTTACCTCCCAAACTATCCGAAAGTTATCGCGCTTTATAGAAGGAGCAGCAAAGAACCGGTTTACTCCCATCAAAGCAATCGAGGAAAAAGAATATTATACCCTATCTTCCGCTCAAAAGCGGTTATACATCTTGCAGCAAATGGAACTAAGCGACACGCTTTACAACATGCCTCAAGTTATCCCCCTGCCGGGAGAGTGGGATATACAAAAAATTGAAAATATCTTTAGAAAATTGATCCGACGGCATGAAAGTTTAAGAACCGATTTTCACATAATCGATGGAGAGCCAGTCCAGAGGATACACAAGGAAGTGCAATTTGAAATCGAATATTATGATATGAAAGAGGTTGAGGTTGAGGAAAAGCACTTAGAGGGAACAAAGGGGCCTGCCCCCCTGTCTAAAGAACCCGCAGCCCGCAGCCCGCAGCCCGCAGCAGCTCTTATAAGCTCTTTCAGCCGTTCCTTTGATTTATCCCGGGCACCTCTCGTACGAATCGGATTAATTAATATGGACAAAGGCAGGCATATCCTTATGGTTGATATGCATCACATTATAACGGATGGTTTTTCCCAGGCCAACCTGGAAAGAGAATTTGCCGCCTTGTTGGCAGAAAAAAAGCTGCCGTCACTGCGATTGCAATATAAAGATTATGCTGAGTGGCAAAATAGCCAGGAACAGCAGGAAATAATGGAAGGACAGGAAAAATACTGGCTCAGGGAGTTTTCCGGTGACCTGCCGGTCCTTAATCTCATCACCGATTACCCCAGGCCCATAGTACAAAGTTTTCAAGGACGACGACTGTACTTTTTTATTAATAAAGAAATCACCAATGCCCTAAAGATGCTTTCCGGAGAAACAGGTGCAACATTATACATGATTTTGTTAACCGCACTTAATGTCCTGTTATCAAAACTAAGCGGACAAGAAGAGATCATAATAGGCATTCCCACAGCAGGCAGACGACATGCAGACCTCCAGGACATCATCGGTATGTTTATCAATATGTTGTCAATGAAAAATTACCCAATCGCAGGTAAAAAATTCATAGAATTCTTAAACGAAGTAAAAGAACGTACATTGGAGGCCTATGAAAACCAGGAATACCAGTTTGAAGACCTGGTAGATAAAATCTCCGTAGGTAGAGATACCAGTAAGAGCCCCATATTCGATGTCGTATTTAATTTCCTCAACCTATCTGACTATCGGGGGAACATAAAAGGGACAGATTTGAATATAATCGGTGATGACGGTGAATGTGAGACCAAATTTGATATCATTTTTCAAGGGGTAGAAATAGATATAGAAGGAGTGATATATTTTACGGTTGAATATTGTACAAAGCTTTATAGAAAAGAAACCATAAAACGATTCATCAATTTTTTAAAGAAGATATTGCTAGAAATAAAAGATAACCCGGAGAAAAGATTATCTGCACTGGAACTCATACCAGGAGACGAGAAACAACAGATATTGTTAGAATTTAATAATACAGCAGCCTGGTATCCCCGGGAAAAAAACCTGGGGGAATTATTTGCAGAACAGGCTTCCGCAGCAGCTCATCATGCCGCTGCCGTGTCGGTGTGTCCCGGTTTAAAACCAGAAAATGAAAGGGGGATCAGGGATAACATGTACATTACCTATCGTCAATTGAACCAAAAATCCAACCAACTGGCTGCCCGATTACAAGAAAAAGGCGTAAAACGCGATACTGTGATTGGATTAATGGTAGATCAGTCCCAGGAAATGTTAATTGGATTATTGGGGATAATAAAAGCAAGTGGTGCGTATTTACCCATTGACCCCGAATACCCTGAGGAACGTAAAAAATATATGATGCGGGATTCTAATTCTCTATTATTGTTAACCCAGGGAAAATATATTCAGCAAATGGAGGATATCGCGGAAATAATCCGGTTGGAAAATGATGACATTTATAGAACTCCGGGAAACCAATCTAAATTCCTTAGGCAGCCGGGAGACCTGGCATATGTAACATATACCTCCGGTTCCACCGGTAAACCCAAAGGTGTAATGGTGGACCAACAGAATGTGGTCAGGCTGGTGAAAAACACCAATTATTTCCAATTCAAGAAAAAGGATAGGCTGCTGCAGACCGGGGCTTTGGAATTTGATGCCTCCACCTTCGAAATATGGGGGTCCATATTAAATGGCTTAACCCTCTATTTTGCCCCTAAAGAAGACATATTGACTGCAGGAAATCTTAAAAAAACAATACAGAAACATCACATCGGAACCATGTGGTTGACTTCGCCCCTTTTTAACCAGTTATGCACTGTAAATGTCGAAATTTTTGGCGGTTTAAGAAACCTATTGGTAGGAGGCGATGTCCTCTCTCCTGTTCATATAAACATGGTGAAAACCAGGTTTCCTACGTTAAATATAATAAACGGTTACGGCCCCACAGAGAACACAACATTTTCCACCACATTCCTGATAAGCAGGGTGTATGAAGAACGTATACCGATCGGAGCTCCCATATCCAATTCTACAGCCTACATTGTTGATAGATTAAATAAATTATTATTACCTATAGGAGTACCGGGTGAATTGTGTGTCGGTGGAGATGGAGTAGCCAGGGGCTATTTGAATAGCCCGGAATTAACAAAGAAAAAGTTCCTTGAAAACCCCTTTAATAAAGGAAAAAAACTGTATCGCACCGGGGATACGGCCAGGTGGCTGCCGGATGGGAATATTGAATTCCTGGGCAGGATCGATCATCAGGTGAAGATAAGAGGCTACAGAATAGAATCAGGAGAAATTGAAAGGCAATTGTTAAACCATACCGAAATAAGAGAGGTGATGATATTGGCAGAAACGGATGAATCCGGTGATAAATATTTATGTGCTTATATTGTTTCAAATAGTGAAAAACCTGCCCCGGCAGAATTTCGGGAATATCTCTCCGGCCACCTGCCGGATTATATGATACCATCTTATTTTGTTTTTATTAATAACATTCCCTTGACCCCCAACGGTAAAATCGACCGCAAGGCATTACCTGAACCGGAATTAAAAAAGGAAGCCCAATATGCCCCGCCCCGGGATGAAGTAGAAAAGAAGATGGTGGATTTATGGTCCGAGGTACTGGGTGTAAATAAAGATATAATCGGCATCAACTCCAACTTTTTTGAAATAGGCGGTCACTCATTAAAAGCAACTATCCTGGTATCCAAATTACACAAAGCATTAGACGTAAAAATCCCATTGACAGTACTATTCAGAACTCCTACCATAAAAGACCTGGCCCTCTATATAAAAGGTGCAAAACAAGATAAATTCTCTTCCCTCCAACCCGCGGAAAAAAAAGATTATTATCCATTGTCACCAGCCCAAAAGAGACTATATATTTCGCAGCAAATGAACATAGAGAGTATCAGCTACAACATGCCGGAAGTCGTAATCCTGGAAGGAATACTGCACCGGGAAAAACTGGAAAAAACCTTCTCTCAATTGATAAAACGTCATGAAATTCTCAGGACCTCATTTGAAATGGTAAACGATAACCCCGTCCAGAAAATACACCAATATGTTGACTTCAGGATAACCTATTCCTTGCCAGCCCATGATGAGGTGGAAAAGATGATCGCGAATTTTGTAAAACCCTTTTACCTGGAAAAAGTACCACTGATACGCATCGAATTGGCAAAAATCCAGGCACAAAGTCATATTTTATTGATAGACCTTCACCACATCGTCGCTGATGGAATCTCCATAGGCATCTTTATCAGGGAATTTATGGCACTCTATAATGGAGAAACATTACCACACCCCAGGCTCCAATACAAAGATTTTTCTCAATGGCAAACCAGCCATACTCAAATGAAACAGTTAAATCAGCAGGAAGCCTATTGGTTGAAAGAATTAGCAGGTGAGATAACCATACTGGATTTACCCTTTGATGATATTCCAGGGGAAATCCCACCCGATGAAGGCCTGGCCCTCTCTTTTGAAATCAAAGGGGAAAGCGTAAAACAACTAAAAAAACTTGCAATTCAAGAAGATACCACAATGTTCATGCTATTATTAGCTGTATTTAATGTTTTATTAGCAAAAATAACCGGCCAGGAAGATATCATCGTAGGAACAGCATTAGCAGGCCGTACCCATGTAGACCTGGAACCAATGATCGGTCTATTCTTAAACACCATCCCCCTCAGGAATCATCCCCTCCCCAATCAAACCTTTTTAAACTTCCTCAGAGAAGTAAAACAAAAAACATTAGCCGCTTTTGAAAATCAAAGTTATCCCTTCGAGGAATTGGCAGCCAAAATCGCAGCCAGGAGAAACAAAGATCAAGCACCGATCTTCAATGTAATGTTCGGACTGCAAAATATCGAAATCCCCCAATTGGAAATTCCCGGGATAAAATTAAAACCCTATCCCTTTGATATGATAACATCCAAATTCGATCTTATTGTGCTGGGCGTGGAAGGAAAAGAACAGTTAGCTTTCAATATCCAATACAGGAAAAAATTGTTCAAACCCGAAACCATAGAAAGATTCTGCAAATACTTCAGGCGGATCGTATCCTCTGTCATAGAGAATCCCGAAGAAAAAATAAAAGATATAAAGATAATATCCCGCAGGGAAGAAGATGAAATTATTTCGGAAATTAAGATAAAAACAGGGGAAAATGAAGCAGAATTCGATATCTAAACCTTAACCTGTAAATTCTCAAAATTAGCAGAGGTCCAGGAATGTCAAAAATCATAGATTGCTTATTAATCGGCCATAACCAGGTGAACTTCGATGAATATATAAAACGTATTCAAAAGATGGGTAAAAATTCCGGGGCGTACCGGGATCTAAATCTAAGCTTCCTCCAATATGACGGAAAACCCTACCATGCTGCAGGAATGTTCAACTACATCCAATCCCATTATTTATCAAACCAAAAAAATTTTAAACCCCTTTGTAATAAAGATACCTTCAGTGCTGCCATCTCTTACCTGGGAACATATTTATCCAGGAGGAAATTGACCTTTGATTATATTTTATCCTTTCAAGAGGAAAAACAAAAACTGGCAGAAAAATTGACAAAAGATAATATTTTGACCATTGCTATTACCACCACCCTGTATATTACGGTTTTTCCCATTCTTGAGATAATGAATTTTATAAAGCAATACAATCAAACAGCCCGGGTAATTATCGGAGGCCCTTTCATAGCTACACAAATACGGGCTGCGGATCCCGGCACGCTGCAATTTTTGTTTGATTCAGTCGGGGCTGATATTTACGTAAACAGTTCTCAAGGCGAAGCAGCTCTGGTGAAAATCATCCATGCACTTAAAAATGACTTGCCTCTTAATGAAATCCCAAATATTCATTATAAAACCGGGAATGGTTATCAAGCAGCACCACTTGTAAAAGAGAATAACAAACTATCAGAAAATATGGTTAATTGGAATCTATTTGCCGATAAAACCAACGAATATGTTAATATCAGGACTTCCATATCCTGTCCCTTTGCCTGTGCTTTCTGCGGCTTCCCCGAACATGCCGGTCAATATCAAACCGCTGATATAGAAGCAATAGAAAGGGAACTCAATTCTCTCAAAAAAATCACCACCGTGAAAAGTCTCTACTTTATCGATGATACCATCAATGTCCCCATCAAAAGATTTAAAGAATTTCTTAAAATGCTTAACAAAAATAAGTATTCATTCCGATGGCAATCTCAAATCAGGTGTCAGTACCTGGACCGGGAAACAGTGAAATTAATGAAACAGAGCGGATGTGAAGGGGTCTTTTTAGGGTTGGAATCAGGAAACAATCAAATACTTAAAAATATGAACAAAAAAGGCTCCCTGGAAGAATACAAAAAAGGAATCCAACTTTTAAAAAAATATGACATCATTACCTTTGGCAGTTTTATCGCAGGATTTCCCGGGGAAACACAGGAGACCCTCCAGGAAACCGCCCATTTCATCGAAGAAAGTGAAATTGACTTTTACCGGGCGCAGTTGTGGTATTGTGAAACCATTACACCCATCTGGAAACAAAAAGAAAAATATAACATAAAAGGTTCCAATTTTGAATGGAGCCATGGAACAATGAATTCAAGAGAAGCAGCCGACCTGGTGGAAGAAATGTTCCTCACAATTAATCAATCAACCTGGCTTCCCCAGTACCAGTTTGACTTCAATACCCTGTTTCATCTAACAAACCGGGGATTAAATCTGAACCAAATTAAAGGTTTTATAACCATATTTAACCAGGGCATAAAAGAAAAATTGATCCACCCCGGCAAAGATGAAGTATCAAAAGAACTTATCCACCGATTGGCAAAAACAATAACTTCTCCATCGCTGGATTATCTTAACGGGATGAGAGAAAATACCGAAAACCATCATCTGGCAAATATAGATATCGCAGAGGTCCCGATTATACATGAGGAAGATTTACAGGCTGATTTTGACCTGGACTGGAATATTAATCAGGAGTAATCGATGGCAAAAGAGGCATTTTTAAATTTAAAAATTTTTGAAGATGCAAAAAAATTCTGGCTTGAAAAACTAAGCGGGGAATTGAAAGAAATAAAATTACCCCCGGATTTTATCAATAAAAAAGAGTATAATCCAGCCAAAGCTAGAACCCTACTGCATCAAGAGATAACAAACAATCTAATGCGCATCTGTAAGCATAATGACCTGTCGTTTTATATATTTCTATTGACCTGCTTAAAAATACTGATCTTTAAAATAACCGCTGAACATGATGTGGTGATTGTTTCTCCCACCAAAGACATTAATATCCATAAATATAATCGATTTGTTGCTTTCAGGGATTTGCTGCACCCAACCGAAACCTTTAGAGATTTGCTAATGAAAATTAAACAGACCGTCATCGAGGGATATAAAAATCAATTTTACCCCATTGAAAAATTAATCGATGGATTAAATATAAAAGATGAAATCTCATTATTCAAAGTTATATTATCATTGGACAGTATACATCCGCAAGAATCGGCCGCCAATATCCCTGGGGGAAACGAAAACGACATTACATTTTCCTTTTGCAAAAATGAAAAAGACGTGGGATGCGATATTGTCTATAATGGCCGATTGTTTGCCAGAGATACAATAGAAAGGTGGTTTGATTTTTATTCTTATATTCTCACCCAGGTCATAGGCAATATTAATATCCAGATCAGTGCGGTAGAATTAATAGACCCAAAGGCAAAAAACGAAGTACTTTTTAAATTTAATCATCCAACCATTCATTCCCCGGAAGATAAAACCCTGCATGAATTGTTCCAGGACCAGGCCTCAAAAACCCCGGACAGGACAGCAATCGCAGAACCAGATACCAGGCAGTTCATCACCTATGGAGAATTAAATCACAGCGCCAATCAATTGGTTCATTGTTTACAAGCCAGAAGAATAATGCCTGGCAGTATTATTGGAATGCTGCTGAAACCCTCAATAAAAATCCCTATTGCCATATTGGGCGTCTTAAAAATAGGAAGTACCTATCTACCCATAGATCCACAGTATCCAGGAGAAAGAATCATCTATATACTGAAAGACAGCCAGGTAGACACTCTTATCACCGATACCAAACAACAGTATAATGAGATTGTTTCCAGGGTAATCCGGCTGCCAGTTGGGGAACCGGGTTCACCCCCCGGGAACGAAACCGTTCATGGCATCGCAGGGCAGCCGGTATATATCATCTACACCTCAGGCACCACAGGTATACCAAAGGGAGTCGCCGTGCAGCATCGAGGTGTCGTAAATATGCTTATATTTAGAAAAGAAGAATATAAAATGGATGCCGCGGATGTCTCCCTGCAGTTTTTTTCTTATTCCTTTGATGGTTTTATCACAAGTTTTTTTACCCCGATGATTTCCGGGGCACGAGTGGTCCTATTGAGTGAAGAATGGATAAAAGATATTACAAAAATCAATCAAACCATCCTCCTCCATCAGGCCACTCATTTTATCAATGTGCCAGCCCTATTTCAAGCGATAATGGAAAATATTTCCCCACAGGAGGCAGCCTCGCTAAAAGTAATCACCCTGGCAGGAGATAAATTAACTCCCAATATACTGGAAATATCAAAACAAAAGAATAAAGCCATTGAAATCGTAAATGAATATGGTGTAACAGAAGCATCGGTTATGTCCACCATACATCGCCACCAGGAAAAAGATAATAAAATTAGAATCGGACATCCTATCCGCAGCAACCGGATTTATATCATCGATATAGAGGGCAAATTGCAGCCCATTGGGATTCCCGGGGAATTATGCCTTGCCGGAACCGGCGTGGCCATCGGATATCTCAATAAACAGGAATTAACAAAAGAAAAATTTGTAGACGATCCCTTCACTCCCCTAAAACACCGGTTAAACACTGCTGGAAAAATGTATAAAACCGGAGACCTGGCCAGGTGGTTCCCGGACGGAACAATTGAATTCCTGGGAAGAATCGATCATCAAGTGAAAATAAGGGGATACCGGATCGAATTGGGAGAAATTGAAACTCAACTAAAAAAACATGAACAAATAAAAGAAGCCGTTGTCTTAACCCGTGAAATACAGGCAGGAGATAAACACCTGATGGCATACATTGTGTTGTCTGACCCGGACAAAGCAAAAGAAATAACCGCGGCAGAATACGATAAACCGGGAGTCGACAGGGGAATGGCATGGAGAGAATATATGTCGAAAAAACTTCCCGACTATATGATCCCATCCTACTTTATTCCCATCGAAGCAATCCCCTTAACTCCCAATGGAAAAATAGATAAGAAAACTTTACTCGAAATTCTTCCCACCAGTCTGACTCCTTTTGCGGCCCCCAGGGATCCAGTGGAATTAAAGCTGGCTGAAACCTGGTCGGAGATACTGGCCGTAGATAAACAAAAGATCGGGATAGATACCAATTTCTTTGAATTAGGCGGCCATTC
Source organism: Candidatus Aminicenantota bacterium (assembly GCA_020355945.1). The sequence goes on from CP070627.1 coordinate 6,929,986, forward strand.
TCTCAATGCCAATGTAGCAGCAGCCAGGATTCACAAGTTATTTAATGTGAAAATTTCCCTGGGAAAGATATTTGAATCTTCCACCATAAGAGAATTGGCCCAATACATAAAAAAAGCAGCAAAAAAACAGTTTGCTCCAATTCATCCGGTTGAAAAAAAAGAGTATTATCGATTGTCTTCCGCTCAAAAACGCCTGTATATCTTACAGCAAATGGTAAACAGTACAGCCTACAATGTGCCTTTTCACTTACCAATAGCCGATGACATCCCTGTGGAAAAATTGGAAAAAACCTTTATGAAGTTGATACAGCGGCATGAAAGTCTGAGAACCTCATTTTTTATGATCGATAAAGAACCGGTACAACAAATTCACGATACAGTGGAATTTAAAATCCAATATGATGATTTAACCACAAAGGGAACAAGGGGGCTTGCCCCCTTGTCTAAAGAACCCGCAGCCCGCAGCCTGGAGCCCGAAACAAGTACTAAAGAGGATCTCATTCGTCTCTTTGATCTGACTCAAGCGCCTCTCCTAAGAGTGGTGTGTGTGAAAGAAAGAGAGGATGCTCCTCGAATAATCTTTATTGACATGCACCACATCATCACTGACGGTACATCCCAGACCATATTGGAAAAGGAATTTGTGAGCCTCTTTCGCGACCAAGCCTTGACTCCCCTGCGGCTCCAATACAAGGATTTCTCACAATGGCAAAACCGGGAATTCCAGAATGAATTATTGAGAGACCAGGAACAGTATTGGACTTCGGTCTTTTCCACCCAACCACCCGTATTGAATCTCCCCACTGATTATCCGCGGCCTTTAATGCAAAGTTTTGAAGGAAACTGGGTCAATTTTACATTGGGTAACCAGGAAACCGAAATCCTAAAAAATATAGTAAAAGAATATGATTTGACCCTTTATATGATTTTATTGGCTGTATTGAATGTATTGTGCTCAAAACTCAGCAGCCAGGAGGATATTGTAATCGGAACCCCTATCGCAGCACGCAGTCATGCCGACCTCCAGCATATTATTGGCATGATGGTCAATACCCTGGCCATGAGAAATTACCCTTCCGCCAATAAACCCTTCAACCAATTCTTAACAGAAGTAAAACAACGTACTTTAGAAGCTTACGAGAACCAGGATTATCCCTTTGAAGAGTTGGTGGAACACATGGCAGTGGAACGGGATACCAGTCGTAATCCGTTATTTGATGTGTTATTAAATTTATTAAACCAGGCGGAATACACCAGGGAATTTCCAGGAACAGAGGCAGCGGAGAGTCCTTCCTATCAGCACAAAAAAATGACCTCCCCCTTTGATCTGTCATTTAATGCGTTCGACATGGGAAATCAAATCTGTTTTACCCTGCAATACAGCACCCGCCTATTTAATCCCGCCACCATCGAACGTTTCATCCGGTACTTTGGAAATATAATTTTATCATTGCCCGGGAACCTGGACCAGGAGATAGCAAACATCGAATATATTCCGGCAGAAGAGAAAGAATCAATCCTTGAGTTTTGTTCAGGCATAAGAGAGAACCCCACTGACCCTTTGACAATGCATCAGATGTTCCAGGAGAGAGCAATGAAAGCAGCGGACAGTACAGCCCTTGTCTTTGCCCACCAACACTTAAGCTATGGGGAATTGAACCGCCGCTCCAATCAACTGGCGCGGCTGTTGAGGGAAAAAGGCGTTGGTACGGACACCAGGGTGGGAGTAATGGTGGAGCGCTCGATTGAAATGGTCACCGCTCTATTAGCGATATTAAAAGCCGGCGGCGCCTACGTGCCCATTGACCCGGAATACCCTGGACAACGCATCCTAACCATGCTCAACGACAGCCATGCCTCCCTCTTACTCACTCAACAAGAAATATTGGTCCGCCGCGCCATCACAACCTTAAAAAATATGAAACCTGATGATAAAGACCTGGTGGTCACACCGAACCAAACCCAGATCAAAAAATTTGATGACCTCCCTATCCCGGACCGGACATTAATCGATTATGAAAAATATCATCGCTTTATCGGTGAGGCACCCGTGAAAAACAGCATTACCCTCCAGGCCACCCGGGGATGTCCTTACAATTGCCTGTATTGTCATAAAATATGGCCCAAAACCCATGTGGCCCGCAGTGCCGGGAACGTCTTCAAAGAGATTTCTTATGCTTACGACGCTGGTATCCGCAGGTTTTCCTTTATCGATGATATTTTTAACCTGGATATAAAAAATTCGACCCTGTTGTTGGAAACCATTATCAACAGTAACATGGATGTCCAGCTCTTTTTCCCCAATGGCTTCCGCGCCGACATCCTGACAAAAGAATTTATTGACCTGATGATGGCAGCCGGAACCGTCAACCTGGATGTGGCCCTTGAATCCGCCTCTCCCAGGATACAGAAATTAATCAAAAAAAATTTGAACCTGGAAACCTTTAAAGAAAACGTTCAATACATTACCGATAAGTATCCGCAGGTGATACTGGAAATGGAAATCATGCACGGCTTCCCAACGGAAACCCAGGAGGAAGCTATGTTGACGCTGGATTTTCTCAAAAGCTTGAAATGGGTACATTTCCCCAACTTGCATATATTAAAAATCTTTCCCAATACAGATATTTGCCAACTGGCCATAGAAAATGGGATTTCCCAGGAGGCGATCCAGCGGTCCCAGCATCTGGCCTTTCATGAGCTGCCGGAAACGCTCCCATTTCCCAGGAGTTTTACTCGTCACCTCCAATCCAAATTCATGGGGGAATATTTCCTCTCAAAAGAGCGGTTAATGTCGGTTCTCCCTTACCAGATGAAGGTCCTGACCGAAGATGAACTGGTACAAAAGTATGACAGCTATTTATCAGCAACGATTAAAAGCTTTGACGACATTCTCCGGTATATTAGTATTTCCAGGGAAGAGCTGGGAGATGCGGAACTCACCCGGGATAATTACCAGGCCCCGGATTTTTGCCAGAAACTCAGGAAATACTTCCCGGTGAACCCAACTGCAAAGGATGCCTTCAGGATTTTACTCCTGGACCTGTCGCAGTTCTTTAGCGAAGAGCATGAGTATATGCTGCATCACCAGATCGAAGAACCCCTGGGTCTACTTTATTTGCTGACCTACCTGAATAAGAAATTCATGCAGCGCATCAATGGAAAAGTACTTAAATCTAAAATCGATTTTGACAGCTATGATGAATTGATACATATAGTCATGGATTTCCAACCGGATCTGATTGGGATACGCACTCTCTCCTATCATAAGGAATTTTTCCACAAAGCCATATTGATGATGCGGCAGCGAGGAGTGGATGTACCTATTATAGCAGGTGGACCCTATGCCACCAGTGACTACCGGTTGATACTCCAGGACACCAATGTTGACCTGGTAGTATTGGGAGAAGGAGAAATCACCCTTGGACAACTGGTGGAAAAGATGATGGAAAACAACAATAAACTGCCCGGAGAACAGGTGCTAAAAAACCTTCCCGGCATTGCTTTTTTAAAAAATAAACATAAATATCAAGGAACAGCCAATCAAAGAAACCGTGATATCCTCCTGCTGGATGAATTGGGCTCACACCGCCTGGAAAATTATCCTCACCATGACCTGCAATCCATCAACCAACCCGGTGACCTGTTTTATGTCATCTATACCTCCGGTTCCACCGGCAAACCCAAAGGTGTAATGCTGGAACATCAAAACATTACCAACCTGATCCGTTATCAATTGAATCATACCAATATCGACCTGGACAGGGTATTACAGTTTACCACCATCAGTTTTGATGTGTCGGCCCAGGAGATATTTTCTACCTTACTGGCAGGGGGTCGGCTGGTTTTGATCAACAAAGAATTGTTAACAGACATCCCCGGGTTATTCAGGGTAGTGGAAAATGAGTGCCTGAAAACATTGTTTGTACCGGCATCATTTCTGAAATTCCTGATGAATGAAGAGGAATATGACCACCTGGTGCCAGGCAGTTTAAAGCATATTGTTACCGCCGGTGAGCAAGTGATGGTGAATGAAAGGTTCAGGAAGTATTTGCACCAAAACAAAGTGTATCTGCACAATCATTACGGACCCTCGGAAACCCATGTGGCCACCATGTTGACCCTGGACCCCGAAGGAGATATCCCCCTACTTCCTTCTATTGGCCGCCCCATTGCCAATACCGCAATTTATATCCTGGACAAAGGCCTGCGCCTGGTCCCCCGGGGAGTGGCCGGGGAATTGGTGATTGGCGGTATGCAAGTAGGGAGGGGATATTATGGCCGGGAAGAATTAACCACAGAAAAATTCTTATCCAGTCCCTTTTCTGAGGATGAACGGTTATATCGGACCGGAGACCTGGCCCGCTGGCTCCCGGACAGGAACCTGGAGTTTCTCGGCCGAATAGACCACCAGGTCAAAATCAGAGGATTCCGCGTGGAATTGAGAGAAATCGAAATACAATTGTCTAATCATGATCAAATCGATGAGTGTGTGGTCCAGGCAAGAGAAGATGAAAAAGGCGGGAGATACTTATGTGCGTATATTGTTTCCCGGGAAAAACCGGGAATTTCCAAACTGCGGGAATTCCTGGCGGAGAACCTGCCCGATTATATGATCCCTTCCTTCTTTGTATTTCTCGATAAGATGCCCTTAACCCCGAACCGGAAAATCGACCGCCGTGCCCTACCGGCACCTCAACTGCAAGCAGTCGAGGAATCTGACCTACCCCGGGATGAAGTGGAAAAGAAGATGGTGGAGTTATGGTCCGAGGTCCTGGGTATAAATAAAGATATAATCGGCATCCGGCAGAATTTTTTTGAAATAGGCGGGCAATCTTTAAAAGCCACCATATTAATCTCCAGGATTCACCGGGCATTTGATGTTAAGGTCCCACTGGTAGAAGCTTTTAAAAATCCCACCGTCCGGGGATTAGCCACCTACATCAAAGATGCATCAAAGGATACATACACCTATATCCCTCCTGTAGAAAAAAAAGAATACTATCCCTTATCTTCCGCCCAGGGCCGGTTGTATATCTTACAGCAAATGGACCTGGACAATACCGTTTATAATATGCCTGATCATATCGCATTGGCAGGAGAACTCAATGTAGAAAAATTGGAAGAAACCTTTAAAAAATTGATAAACCGTCATGAAAGCCTGAGAACCTCGTTTCCCCTGGTAGACAACCAACCGGTACAGCGCCTCCATGATGAGGTGGAATTCGCAATTGAATATCATGATCTTTATAGAACCCAGGTTAAGCTCGAGAAGGAAGAGGGAACAAGGGGGCTTGCCCCCTTGTTAAAGAACTTCATTCGTCCCTTTGATTTACCTCAAGCACCCCTGCTGCGTATTGGACTGCTAAAGTTGGACCAAACAGGGTATCGACTCCTGGTTGATATGCATCACATCATATCCGATGATATCTCTATCCAGGTATTGGTAGAAGACTTTACCGCACTCCACGCAGGAAACGAATTGGCACCACTGAAAATCCAGTATAAAGATTATGCCCATTGGCAGCAGAACAGTAAAGAGATAAAAAATCAACTCAAAGCACAGGAAGAATACTGGTTGAAAGAATTTAGCGGCGATATTTCACTGCTCAATCTACCCACGGATTATCCGGGAACCGATGAAATGCATTTTAAAGGAGAAGTTATCTCTTTTACCATCCACCCTGAAATAACCGCCAAACTAAGAAAACTGGCCAAACAGTTAAACGTCACCTTGCCCATGTCCTTGTTGTCACTATTTACAATATTGCTGGCAAAATATTCCGGGCAAAAAGAAATTATAGTGGGAACTGTAATTGCCGGGAGGCGGCACGCTGACCTGGAGAATATCATCGGCTTTTTTGTGAATATGTTGGCAATTAAAACCTTTCCCCGTGAAAATGAAAACTTCTCGGACTATGTCCTGCAAGTAAAAGAGAAAACAGTAAATGCCTACGACAACCAGGACTACCAATTTGAAGAATTGGTAAGCAAACTTCCCATACCCCGGAAGCCCGGGAGGCATCCCCTGGTAGACACGGTTTTTGTATTCCATGAACCCGGGGAAAGAGGACCAATACCAACAACCTCGAACAAAGCCAGTGAAAACCGGCCTGAGAATCAAAACATCACATCCTACAGCGGATCGCATTTTGACCTGATGCTTCACGTAACAGATAACCAGGATTCTTTGTTAGCCTCCCTGGAATACTCCACCGACCTATTTAAAAAATCTACCATCACCGAACTGGCGGATTTTTACAGGGATATTTTGAAACAGGTGCTGGAAAACCCCGGGATGAAACTGGAAGAAATCCGGATGGACCTTAATCTATTACCAGCACACTCACATATTATCCATGAAGAAAAAGACGATTGGGGACTTTAAACAGGAGGAATGAAATATGAAAAACCAAAGCGAAACAATACTACTGGCACTGCTGCCTTTCTGGGACCCCCAGATTCCCCCACTGGGCATCGCCTGTCTAAAAAGCTATCTACAGCAGCACGGCTGTAAGGTAAAATCCGTAGACGCCAACCTGGAACCCCAATTTCGTGAACTGCGTGACAGTTATTATGAAAACCTCCAAAACATGATCCCCGTTGATAAACAAGGCAATATCTTCAATATCGGCAACCAGGTAATGCGGAATCATTTGATGGCCCATCTTAATAAAAGTCAGATGAAGATGGACGAGAACAGGTACGGGGAATTACTCAAAATATTGGTTATGAAAACCTTCTTTACGGATGTAGATACAGACCGGCTCTTGACCCTGGACAACCTCCTGGCAGAATTTTATACTCGACTCAAAACCTATGTGATGGATCTATTGGCCAGGGAAAATCCCACCCTATTGGGTTTAACCGTATACGGCGATACCTTCCCCGCCTCTGTGGCTGCTTTTCAATGGGCAAAACAAAAAAATCCCTCTATCATAACCGTGATGGGCGGCGGTATTTTTGCCGATCAATTGGCCCCGGGCTCACCCGAACTGGACTACTTCATGGAACGTTCCACCAACTACATTGACAAAATGATTATCGGGGAAGGCGAAGAACTGCTGCTGAAATTACTGCAGGGAGAACTTGATCAGTCGCAGCGGGTCTTTGGCCTTAGAGACCTTTACCGCCCTAAAGAGTCTTCCGGCGTTACAACCTGGGTGGATTTAAACCAGGTCGATGTCCCGGATTACCGGGATTTCCACCTGGAATATTATCCCCACCTGGCCCACTATGGGGCACGCAGTTGTCCGTACCAGTGCAAATTCTGCTCCGAAACCATCAATTGGGGCAAATATCGAAAAAAGCAGGTACAGCAAACCGTCCGTGAATTGATCCAATTGCAGCAGCGCCATTCCTACCAGTTGTTTTTACTCACCGATTCCACCCTCAACCCCATCATCACCGATCTCTCAAAAGAGTTTATCAAATCCGGTGTTACCATCTATTGGGATGGTTTTTTACGGGCGGATTCTCATGCCGCTAATATGTCCAACACCTTGCTGTGGAGGCGAGGCGGCTTTTACCGGGCTAAATTAGGACTGGAAAGCGGGTCGCAGCAGGTGCTGGACTTGATGAATAAACGCATCACCCTACAGCAAAGCGAGGCAACCCTGGCCGCATTGGCTTACGCCGGCATTAAAACCACCACCTTCTGGTTATTCGGGTTCCCCGGGGAAACCGATGAAGATTTCCAGTTGACCCTGGACTTCCTGGAAAGAAATAAAGATTGTATTTATGAGGCAGATTGTAATGCCTTTAATTATTATTTAACCGGCCAGGCCAATTCAGAGGAATGGCTCAAAAATAATAAAGGTATTCTACTCTACCCCAAATGGGCCAGGGAATGGTTAATCACCCAAACCTGGGTACTGGACACCCTCCCCACCAGGGAAGAGGCCTACAAGCGGATAAACCGTTTTGTCCGGCACTGCAATAAACTGGGAATTCCCAACCCTTATTCATTAAAGGATGTTTACAAAGCCGATGAACGCTGGAAAAAACTTCACAAAAATGCCGTGCCCTCCATGGTGGAATTAAAAAACCGGGACCTCTACCTGGATGAAAATAAACACGTAAAGGAATTTTCCTTTGCAGAAAATAAATGGGCAGATGACGGCGACTGGTTTTAAAACCGGTTCCCCGCTTCTTACTATGCTTAAAATTCAATTTTAAAGGAGACTCCCATGAATAGGGAAAGAAATTTTTCAAGGAAAACCGCCATTGCCGCCGTTCAATATGGCAAAGAAGGAGAATATTGGTTAAAGAAATTTTCCGGTGATCTGCAAAAGACGAGCTTCCCTTACGATTACCCCAAATCAAAACCGCAAATGGACGGGGAAAAAAAAGACGTCGTGAAATTTGAATTTACCTCCCCCGCGGTTTCAAAATTACTGGAATTAAGCAAAGGGTTGGAACACCGGCTCTATATTATCCTGGCCGCCAACCTGGTGGTACTTCTTCATAAATATACAGGGAATAAAGATATCATCATCGGTTCCCCGATTTTGAAGCAGGAAAGAGAAGGTGATTTTATCAACACCACATTGGCCCTGCGGAATCAACTGGACGAGGATATCACCTTCAAAGAACTGCTCCTGGACCGGGTCAGACCAACTATCACCGAAGCCAACCAACACCAGAATTATCCCATTGAAACACTGTTATTCCAGTTGAATATGACCGCTCATCAAGGAGACTTCCCACTTTTCGACGTGGTGATTTTGCTGGAAAATATCCATGAAAAAAAATATATTCAACACACAAATCCCAATATCATTTTCTCTTTTTTGCTCATTGAAGGCTCTATAAAAGGAACGCTGGAATACAACCCGTTACTCTATCAAAGAACCTCAGCGGAAAAGCTGGCAAATCGTTTTAAACGGCTCATGGAACAAGTCGTCTTTAATATTGATATACCAATATCACAGGTGGAAATCTTATCCACAGAAGAAAAGCGGCAACTGCTGGTGGAATTTAACAACACCAGGACCAACTACCCCGCGGAAAAAACCATTGATGAATTATTTGCAGAACAGTCGGCCCAAACACCAAATCACATCGCCCTCACCTATGAAAGTGAACCTAAAACCTATAAACAATTAAATGAAGAAGCAAGTAAACTGGCTTCATATCTCCGTTTCCTGGGCGTCACCCGGGAAGAACCTGTGGCATTAATGGTAGAAAATTCTTACCGGGTGATTGTGGCTATCCTGGGGATTCTAAAAGCCGGCGGCGCCTATTTACCAATAAATATTGATTACCCCGACCAAAGAAAAAAATATATTATAAACGATTGCTGTGTGAAACGAATACTCACTAATATCGAGGTAGGTAAACTCCACCCGGGTATTACCTTGATTCACCTGGAGCATACGGTTACTTACCAATACCCGTCTCCATCCGCAGCCGGTTCTAATAAAAAGTGCCGGGCCGATAATCTGGCTTATATTATGTATACATCCGGCTCTACAGGGACACCAAAAGGAGTGATGGTGAACCATAGGAATGTGGTACGGCTGGTGAAAAATACCAATTACATTAAATTTGAAAAAGGTGACAGCATATTACTGACCGGGGCATTGGAATTTGATGCCTCCACCTTTGAAATATGGGGGGCTCTTCTAAATGGTTTAACCCTGCACCTGGTGAATAAAGAAACCCTGCTGAACCACTACCAGTTGAAACAAGCCATCATCAAAAATGGCGTCACCACCATGTGGATGACCTCTCCTCTTTACAACCAGGTGCTGGATGCCGATATTGAAATATTTACAGGGCTTAAAAATCTATTGGTGGGAGGAGATGTGCTGTCACCTTATCATATTAACCGACTCAAGGCCAGGTTCCCCGGTATAAATGTCATCAACGGTTATGGCCCTACCGAAAACACCACCTTTTCGGTTACCCACCTCATCGATAGGGAATATAAAGAAAATATACCCATTGGTAAACCCATTAGTAACTCCACCACTTATATTCTTGATAAACACCTTCATTTGGTCCCCATAGGTATTTGTGGGGATTTGTTTGTGGGAGGAGACGGCGTGTCACGGGGGTACCTGAATAATCAAGAACGATCAATGGAGAAATTTATTGCTGATCCCTTTAGCCCGGAAAGGGATACCAACGGAAGACGGCTTTATGCCACCGGAGACCTTGCCAGGTGGCTTACAGACGGAAAAATAGAATTTTTAGGTCGAAGGGACCACCAGGTAAAAATCAGGGGGTATCGAATCGAGCCAGGAGAGATAGAGAATCACCTGGTGAAAATAGAAGGAATTCATGACGTTGTGGTCATCGATGGAAAAAATAAAGACGGGGATAAATATTTATGTGCTTATATTG
>CP070627.1:6940435-6953419 GCA_020355945.1 Candidatus Aminicenantota bacterium
GAATTTTTCAGAATTATCTTGAATTTTTCCTTTTTTTGTGCTAAATAGATACTTTCATTCCGGGTGTACCGGCAATGATTAAAAAAACAATAAACGGGTTAGCCTTGTATAGAGGGCAGAGAAAGGATTAAAAAGACCTCAATGACGGAAGTCCGGCTAATTCCGGAAAACAAATAAACCAGGAAACTAAAGGAGAAAAACGATAATGCTGCAAAAAATAAAAATCGGGGTAATGAAATTCCCGGAAATATTTATCAAACCATCTCAATTACATAAAGTGCGCGGTTATTTTTCCCGCCAATTCGCACAATTTGACCTGATCCACAATCACAAGCCCACCTCTGAAAAATACTTCTATCGCTATCCGGCTGTGCAATTTAAAATCCAGGACTGTTTGGCTGTCCATGCCTATAAGCCCGAAGGGATTGCCGTCTTAAAAGAATTGTTCCTGGAATCGGAAAACATCGTGATGGAGGGCCAGGTTTTTACAATAAACAGCAAAGAGATCGAGGTAAAAGAGGTGGAGATTGGCGAAGATGGAGAGGGTTATGTATATGAATTCGTCACCCCCTGGATTGCCCTTAACCAGCAGAACTATAAAGATTTCCTCTCTTTAGATACGGATGAACAACGTAAAGAAAAACTCCACGCCATCCTGATTAACAACATCATCTCTTTTTGTAAATTTGCCGGTTATACGGTGCAAAACCGTTTGGCGATCAAATCATCCTTCCAACCGGTGCCCACTAATTTAAAAGGCAAAACTCACCTGGCTTTCAAAGGTGAATTCCTGGTCCATTTTTTACTGCCCGATCTGCTGGGATTAGGCAAGAGCACCTCCCGCGGCTATGGTAATATCATAAGAAAAATATGAATTTCACATCAATTTTGCCTGTGGCGACCAAAAACCTTTTAGATAACTGTTATTGGTCATTGGTCAATGGTCATTGGTGAAAAGAAATTTGATAAATAACGAGGATAAACGATGTACGAAAAGATTGATGATCCCGGAGTAAGCCAAAAGAAAATCAAGGAAATAGAGTTTCGCTATTCCAATAACTTTTTATTAAATTCCGGTATTATAGCGTTGGACCATTATCTTGAAAAATTCAAAGAAAAGACCGATATTTCATACGAATTCAAGCTGTCGGAGAAAGCTCTGCTGGTGAGGTCTGATGAATTGTCCAGGCTGCTGGAAGAAGTTTACTATTTTATGGGCAAAGAGATTTACGATACCAGCGGAGAAAGTGCCAATAAAAAAGCCGATAAATTCTATTTCAAAAAGAACCCTTTCCAGGCGATAAAATTTGCCAAAATGAAGACTTATGGCCTGGCAGAGCTAATTACCAACGATCCCACATCTACAGCAGGCAAACAAGGGAAAAAAATAAAATTTGCAAAACTGTTCCGTGAGGATAAAGAGTTTGCCATTAAAATTGCCCATTACCTGGAAGAAAACAAAAAGAAGTTAAAATTCTTCTCCTTTGTGAATGGCGAATTAAAATACAATATAGATGACAAGGGTAAAAAATTTGAGAACAGGGGTGGGGAATCAGAAATCTATATCGATGCACCTTATACCAAAACCACAAAATTTGAACTGGAGGAGGCAAACCTTGAAAATGGAAACCAGGTATGTTACTTGACCGGCGAAGCCTATAAAAAACTAATGGATGTTAAAAATACCAGTCCCTTCTTAAGTGGACTTTTAAATTTTAATTCTCATTTTACCCTCAACGATAAGAAAATTAGCTGGAAAGCCATGTATGTGAGTCGATTTTCGCCCAAATTAAGTTTTTATTCTTATTCGGGACCAAAAGATTCAATAGGATTGGCGGTTTATCTATTCATAGCCGATAACCTATTGAACTTGAGAAGACTTTTCCGGCAAAATCTCAGTATCTATAAAAATAAAATAGAGTTGGTTAAGGATCATTACTCTGCCAATTTTGAGTTGTATAATTGGGGTAGTGATAAGAGATTCGATATCTATACAGAGAAATTTGAATTCCTGTTCATGCTGATTTATACATTTTATAAAAATTTCCTGGAAACTGCCGGGATAGATATCGAAAAAAAGTCGATGGATTGGGACCTTTTCAAAGAATCTGACTACCAGGATGTGCCTATCTCCCTGGTGTGCTTCAAAGCCAGGCCATTAGGAAATACTCTCCGGCCCTATTCTTTTGAAGAGATAGATAAATTCAAATTTATTGTCCGCATGATATTTTACCTGGAAAAAAACGGGGTAATGATAAGAAACGTACTGCAGGGGTTAAAGTTTTTGAAGCCCTCGTTAAAAAAAAACATGGAATTTAATAAAAGACTGCGTTTGGAAAGGATTATGCGGAACAGGGTGCTTGAAAAGGTGGTTAAGTTCAAAAGTATCCTTGAAGATATCGAAACCCTGTTTTTCAATTGCTATAAACTCCTGGCCATCAAGGAGGACGTCGGTGGTAAAGACTTCAATCAATTGATGAGGTTTGTTTTTACATATGAAAAATTTATTCATTATGGAGGTGAAGGAAATATGGACCCTGAGTTACAAGAGAAATCAATCAATTTAGGTAAAAGTATCGGGCAGGGGATTCTACTTTTTGAAAACCCTGATAAAAACCCGGAAAAGAAAAAATCCAATGCCAGGAATGGCCGAGGCTACATTATCAGTTTAAAGAAGTCACGCACCATGAAGCAATTTCTTGATGAAATCATCCGGCTGCAAACCAAATACAGTATTTCGGTCAGCAGTGAAATAGTAAAAAAAATCAATCCGCAGAATTTTGAAACAATTAAACAATTTGCTATCATTAGTGCACTAAACCAGCTCAACACGGTGCTTCAACCTGTAAAAAAGGAAGATAAAAATGAAACCCAATAGTATTACTATTACCTATTTATCTAAAGTCACCCTTTCCAGTTTAAACGGGGGTGACAAAGATGTGGATAACATCAACCCTATTAAGAAAGTGACCCTGGACAACGGTGAAGAACTGCCCTATGTGTCTTCCCAGGCGCTGCGTCATGCTTTGCGGGAGAAACTGGAAGAATTCGGATTCCCCATCTCTCCTGTACAGAAAGCCAGTACTGAAAAAGGTGCGGTTAAGACCAGCCTGGACCCTGCCCAATATATCGATGACGACCTCTTCGGTTTTATGGACGCCGCTCCCGGGAAAGAAGGCGGCAAGGGTACGCATAATACCAGGACTTCACCCATACGTGTGGAATCATTGGTGTCATTATCCACTTATAAAGGCGACCTGGACTATGGCACTAATTTCATGGGTAAGAAAATAGATGTAGATCCAAATATTTTTGAAACGGAAATACACTCCGGTTTATACAGGGGAACGATCTTGATCGAACTGGACCGCATCGGCCGCGGCGAAGGCTTCAGTCAATCCGAATTAGATATAAAAGTGCGAAAACAAAGGGTCAAAGGCTTTATTGATGCCTTCATGAGTTTATGGAGTCCAGGACGGCAGACCAGGTTCCTGGCCGATATCTCACCCAAATTCATCGCCGCCGCCTATATGAAGTCCAAAAACCCCATATTCCTGGAAGCGGTCAGCGTAACCCCGGAGGGCAATGTGGATATGACCCGCTTGAATTCTGTGATCTCCGATTATGACAAATTTATCGAGAAATGGATTTTTGCCGTCCAGGAATCGGTATTCGAGAAATCAGATGGAGTGAAAAGTCTCAAAGAAGGTTTCAAGGAGATCGAAAGCTGGATAGATGACTATTTTAAATGATAAGGCAGAGAAATAACCATGGAATATGTTGCCATTGAAGTAAACACCCAAACCGCCACATTCAGGATCCCGGAGTTTCAAAACTTTCATAAATCCTTTACTCTACCGCCGCCTACCACGTTGATGGGGTTGGCAGGTGCAGCACTGGGACTTTCTCCCGGGAAAACACAGGAATTTTTCGATGCATCCATATTTGAACTGGGTGTTACCGGTGTTTCAAAAGGAAGAACCAGGGATTTATGGAAGTACCGGAAACTAAAAAGTGGTGGCTATTTCAGCGATATCATTACCAGGGAAGTATTGTTTTTCAATACCTTTTACATCTGTTATGGGAGCGATGATAAAAATTCGATCAGCAGTTTGCGCTCTGCATTCCGGTATCCCGTTTTTGCCACCACCTTAGGCAGCAGCGATTCCCTGGCAAAGGTAACCATATTGGAGGATATCGAACTCTCTGAGAGTAATCAAGTAACATCGTGCTTACTGGCAGGAAATATTATAAAAGAGGTATTGGAAAACTCTGATAATAACTGTGAATTTTCTATCTATTCCAGCAGGGAACCTATTTGTTACGATTTGCCGGTCAGGTTCCGGTATGCATCGGATTACGGTATCCGCAGTGTCGTAAAAAGAGGAGAGTTTTCCTTCATCGGGAAACCCATGAAACTGAATGTATTCAAAAAAGGAATCAAGTTTAAAGATGTTTTTATCCCCTTATTCCGATTAGGGTAACAAAATTGATATGGGATGATGTTTTAGCCAAAACCAAACCCAAAGAGAACCTGGTGTCACACACGAGAAGAGCGCTAGAAACCTGGACCAGACTCAAAGAAATAAATGAAAAATCATTAACGGTTCATAAGGATTTCTGGTACCGCTCTTTTTTATCGGTCCTATTTCATGATGCCGGTAAATTGACTGATAATTTCCAGGAAATGTTGTCAAAGGGAAGATATCAAAACAACATCCGCCACGAATTGATATCCGGGCTCATGCTTTATTTGAATGAGGTGTCTTATTATGAGAAAAATCCCCTCAGTCTATTCGCCCTGATCAGTCATCATAAGAAATTGAATCATGAGCTTTTTTCAGATCAGAGCCAATTGCAATTAAAGATCAAATCTATGCTTCTCCGTGAGTTTTTCGAGTTTGCCCGGGAGCAAACCAGGAAAATAACCGCGCATGACTACACATTCCATGAAAAATTGGTGGACTATTTGCATAGTACGAGCATGTATGAACTGTACAAAAATTTTAAAAATCGCTTCATGAACAATGCAAAGCTCAATATAGAAACAGGGAACAGGATAGAGTATATCTATTATAAAGCCATATTAACGATTTCTGACTGGTACGCCTCAGGGGAAGAAGATATTCCTACAGGATTTCAATATACTCCCGGTTACTTAAAAGAAAAGATGATGGAAAAATTGCTCCGGGAAAATAAAATTAAGAGCAGTGCAGATGTTAATTTCAGGGAATTTCAATTGAAAAGCAAGACAAAAGGAACGATAGTAGCTATTGCACCCACCGGCAGCGGCAAAACAGAAGCTTCCCTGATATGGGCATCTCAAAAGGACACAGTCGGTAAAGTCATTTATCTTTTACCAACCCGGGTAACCGCCAATGCCATATTCAAAAGGCTGCAGGACTATTTTGGCGATAAGAATGTCGCCATTATTCATTCTTCTGCCTTTTACTTGCAGAAGGAACTCAAAGAGAACAGTTATGAATACATTGATTACTTAAGAGATAAAACCTTTTTTAAGCCGGTAAGTGTTTGTACTGTTGACCAGATTTTAACCATGGGATTTAACCTAGGGTTCTGGGAAATTAAATCTTTTCACCTATTAAAGGCGCGCATCATCCTGGATGAAATCCATGTTTACTCGCCATACACACTCGGTTTAATTGTCTCATCTATTTCCTATCTTAAAGAAAATTTCAAAGCCACTTTTTACATCATGACCGCCACCATGCCTGCCCAGTTGATAACACTGCTCTCAAACACATTGGGCGCCGGGAACTTTGAGATCATTAAAGACACCCAATTGCTGGAAGAAGCCCGGAACCTATTTGAAGTGAGAGATTGCCCTATTGATGAATTACATGAAGAAATCATCAATGAGATCAATGCAGGGAAAAAGGTTCTTATTGTAGTTAATACCGTGGCTGAATGTATCAGGCTTTATGAAAAATATCAAAGTTATTCCGCCATTTGCTACCATTCAAAATTCATCAATAAGGATAAGCGGGAAAAAGAGATATGTATATTTGAAAAGGAGAAGACCGCGGGAGGTTATATTTTAATTGCCACCCAGGTGGTAGAAGTTTCATTGGATATTGATTTCGATATTCTCTTTACAGAGAATGCTCCCATCGATGCTCTTATCCAGCGAGCCGGGCGGGTTAACCGCAGCGGAAAGAAGAAGAATACCAGGGTAATTGTTTATCCGCATCGTGAGGTATCGAAAATGTATATCTATCCTACTGCCGATATATTGGAAAGTACTTTCAAGGTATTGAAAAGTAGGGATCATCAGAGAATTACGTTGAAGGAATTATCAGAGCTGGTTGACCTGGTTTACAGTTCTATAGATATAGCAGCACACCCGGATTTTTTAGATGCGGTCGATAAGTACCGTGAGATCCAGGAAATCCTCTATTACATTTTTGACAACCGGGGGGAAGATAAAGCATATACCCGCGAAGGTCTGGATAATGTTGATATCATACCTATGAAATTTAAGGATGAATTGGTTAAGGCGAACCCGCAGACAAAGGCCTTGTATGAGGTGTCGGTACGCAGATGGCAATATGAAAGGATGAAGAAGGTTAAAGACGTTGACGGATTTGTATATCTCGAGGTAGGTTATTCATTTGAGAAAGGTGTAGATTTTAGAGGTATGATACAGGGTGCGTAGAAATGAAAAAGTGTAAAATAGTGCACCCTTCGCCCGGAGAAGGATGAAAAAAAGGGTCCACAGATTACACAGATTTCCACAGATTCTTTTATTTTCTCTTCGTGTTCCTTTGTGTAACTTTGTGGCTAATTTTTTAAAGTATTTTCATAGTAATGAAAAATTTTAATTTTAATGGTTGCAAAAATTGGGTAAAAGTGTTATCATTGCTATCTAAAGGTAAAAAGTGCTGTTTAAGTGGTTCTTCCATTAAAACAAGGATTGAAAAAGTATGGAGTCAGGTATTTTATTTTCCTATATTTTCCCATCAGCCAGGGTCAATACGTTGAAGGCCCAACGGCGGAAACCTGTGTAAAAAGACGCAGGAAAACCAGGAGAAAAATAAAGTTGCTAAAATCCTCCTGGAATATTATAATTAATCCATGAAGAATTTAACCATTGGCGTTTTGGAGTTCGTATGTTTAGCAAGGGGGCGGCACCCGCTGTTTTCAACCTATTATTGCACAAGTAACTTTCTCTGTGACCTCTGTGGCCTCTGTGGCTAATAAAAAAATGATCGCAGCGATCCATCAACCTAATTTTTTACCATGGCTCGGGTATTTTTATAAAATGCTCAAAAGCGACTATTTTGTCTTCCTGGATGACGTCCAATACATCCGACGCGGCTATACCAGCCGGGTCAAAATCAAAACCCCGCAGGGTGAAAAATGGCTTACCGTCCCGGTCAAGAAAAAAGGCCGGTATCACCAATTGGTTTCGGAAGTGGAGCTAGAGCCTGATAACAAATGGAAAAATAAAATATCAGGCACCTTGCAATCCTGCTGCGGCAAAGCCCCTCACTTTAAAAGTTACTTCCCGGGGTTTGAGAAAATAATCCAAAAAGACCATAGGCTGCTGGCAGGATTAAATATAGAACTGATAAAATGGCTGGCCCGGGCATTTGGAATAGACATACCCATGGTGAAATCTTCGCAATTGCCGGGTGTTACCGGTCAAGCCAGCGAACGCCTGGTAACCATTTGCAAAGCCCTGGGCGCCACCCAATACCTTTCCGGCTTCGGTGGACAAAACTACCAGGAAAAAGAGGTTTTTGAGCGGGAGGGCATCCAATTGCTGGTTTACGATTTCCAACACCCGGAATATCCCCAGTTGTTTGGAGATTTTACCCCTGGTCTGTCTGCTGTAGACCTGTTGTTCAACTGCGGCCCCCAAAGCGCAGAAATTTTAAGAGAGATTTAATTTTGCCACGGATTAACACGGATAAACACAGACAAAAAAATTTTTCTTCGCGTCCCTTAGCGTGTCTTCGCGGCTAAAAAAGGAGAAAACAATGGATTACCATAAGGTCAAACAAAAAAACCTTAAATATTTCACCCGCCTGCTGGAAGAATCCGACGACGAACACTACGTGGTTGCCCAATCGAAAATCTCACACCGCAAGCGCTTTGAAAAAATCCTGGAACTGGGAGATTTCAATGACAAAACCCTGTTGGATGTGGGCTGCGGTATTGGCGGGTTTTTTGATTTTCTCAAAGAAAAAGGCATCAATTGCGATTATACCGGGGTGGAAATCAATCCCCGTATGATCCGGATCGCACAAAAAAAACACCCGGAAATGAAAAATAAATTTTTCGTCTTTGATATTATTGAAGAAAATTTGAATCAACAATTTGATTATGTCATCTCCAATGGCCCATTAAATTTGAAATTTGAATCCAATCTCAATATGGAAATGACCATGAGGTTGATGGAGGAGATGTATCACCTGGCAGCGGTTGGCATTGCCATTACCATGACCTCATCCCTTACCCGGAAGCCCCATCCCACGACTTTTTACTATAACCCGCTTGAGATACTTACGGAGACCTTTGAATTTTGTACCAATGTTCGGCTCGATCATACATATCTACCGCATGATTTCGCACTTTTTTGCTACAAAAAAGACCTTTACGATTTTTGATTTTTTAGCCGCGAAGACACGGTGAATCATGAAGAAACGCGAATGTTCAGCAATTCTAATTTTAGCCACGAAGTTACAGTGAAACGTAAAGGTACACGAAGTTTTTTGCTCGCGAATGTTCTCTTTACTTTTAATGGTTTTTTAGTTAAAATATCACAGAAAATTGACGGAATTTTCAATAAAAAGTTGTAAGGAAACCAGGAAGAGGAGTAATAATATGTGCCGGGAAACCGAAAAACGAAAACCGCACGTCAAGTTTTTCCTGGTTTACTTATGTATCCTGGTTTTTTGGGTACAGGGGCAGGCACCGGGGTTTGGCCAGCACTATAATTTTAAGAACTATTCCATGGAGGAGGGCCTGGCTCAATCCCAGGTTTATACGATCTTCCAGTGCAGTCAAGGGTATTTGTGGATCGGTACCTACGGCGGTGGTGTCAGCAAATTTGACGGTAAAACCTTTACCAACTATTCCACAAAAGACGGGCTCAGTGATAATGTGGTTTATGCCATCATCGAAGACCGGGACGGTAATCTATGGATGGCAACCGATTTGGGAGTCAATAAATACGATGGAAAAACCTTTACCCCTTATACGGAAAAACATGGTTTATTGCAGGATACCATCATGAATATTTTTGAAGACCGGGATGGCAGTTTATGGCTGGGGACATACTCCAAAGGGCTGAGTCATTGGAAGGAGGACCATTTTACCCATTTTACCACCGCTGATGGTTTGGTGGATAACGGGATTCGCTTCATTACCCGGGATATGAAAGGAAATCTATGGATCGGAACACTTAACGGTCTGAGTAAATATAACGGTAATGAGTTTGTCAATTGCCTGGTTACCGAAAGCTTGAGAAATCATCGGATTCTCTATATATTTGAAGACAGTAACGGTCACTTATGGTTTGCCACTGATAAAGGCGCCTATTATTTTAACGGGAAAACTCTTATCTCCTACACCAGCCGTGAAGGATTGTTAGATGACAACGTTAATTGTATCTTCGAAGACCATAACGGTTATTTCTGGATTGCCACAGAGAAAGGAGTGAACCAATTGGACATCAACAAAGGCCGGTTTACTCATTTTACCACCCGTGAGGGATTGAGTTATAATTTTGTGGAATCCATAATGGAGGACTCCGAAGGTAATATCTGGTTTGGAACCGATTCAGGGATTTCTCAATTTAAAGGAAAGACATTTACTTATTTTAGCCGTATGGATGGGCTGCCCAGTGATTACGTATGGTGTATATGGGAAGATGACAACGGTGTGATATGGTTGGGTACGGAAAAAGGGCTTACAAAATATGATGAAAAAAATTCCCGCATTGTCACTGCAACAGGACGGTGGACCACCGGGATAACGTATCCCTTTTACAAAGACAGCCAGGGAAACCTGTGGTTTGGTACCGGTGAAGCTATTATTAAATATGATGGGAAGGCTTATACCAATATCAATGAAAAAGAGGGCCTTGACCCCCTCAATGTGTTTTGTATTTACGAAGATACCCGGGGAAACCTGTGGTTCGGCACCGAGGCTAATGGTGTAAAAAAATATGATGGAAAACAATTTACCGGTATTAAAATAGAAGACGTATCAGCGGATAACAGTGTAAATACTATCATCCAGGACCACAGGGGAAATTTATGGTTCGGGACCAGTGAAGGTATCACTATCTACAACGATCAAACAAAAAAAATTAAAAATATTACCACAGACGATTGGTTGACCAATAGAATAGTGATGTCTTTGGTGAAGGATGAGGAAAATAACTTATGGATTGGTACGTATGGCGGAGGAGTGATTAAATATACATTTTCACCAAAACAAGCAACCAGGAATGACACGGGCACCGCACCAGGTACAATTGAAACCTTTACCACTGACGACGGATTAACGGATGATGAAATCCTGTTAATGATTTTTGACGATGGAGGCAATTTATGGATCGGTACCAATAAGGGGATTGGCGTACTGGATATTCCAGGGTTTAACAAAACCGGTAAGAAAATCTACAAATATTATGGTAAAGAAGATGGTTTTATTTATATCGAATGCACTCAAAATGCCGTGTATAAAGATTCCAGAGGTAACCTCTGGTTCGGCACCATCAAAGGAGCGATTAAATATAACCCCCGGGAGGATAAGCCCAACCTGGAGGAACCGGCTACTCATATCACCCGGGTGAGACTTTTTCCCGGGAGAAGTGATATGCCGATTCAATGGGATTTGTCCGGGCGCGGGGTAAATTCGGGTTTGCCTGAAGGGCCGGAGTTCTCTTACCATCAGAACCATCTGACTTTCGAGTATATCGGTATCAGTTTAACGGCCCCCACTAAAGTAAGGTACCAGGTCAAGCTGGAAGGATTTGACAAAGATTGGCTGCCGGTCTCAAAAACCAATTTCACCATGTATTCCAATTTACCGCCCGGTGATTATCTATTTAAAGTAAAAGCTTGTAACAACAGTGGTCTATGGAATAAAGACCCCGTCACCTATGGTTTTCGCATCAAAACACCCTATTGGATGACCTGGTGGTTTTATGTGTTAGCGGCCATTGTGTTAATCGGGAGTATCCTGGGTTTGATAAAAATACGGGTTAGTCATTTACAGAGACGGCAGCGAATCCTGGAAGAGCAGGTGCGGCTGCGAACCATAGAATTGGAAAAAGAGAAAGCAAAAGTCGAACAGGCTAACCTCCAATTGGAGCAGCGGGTAGAGGAACGAACCCGGAAATTAGAGATAGCCAACAAACAACTCCTCCATTCCCAGAAGATGGAGGCGATTGGCACCCTGGCCGGCGGCGTTGCCCACGACCTCAATAACGTCCTGGCCGGTATTGTCAGTTACCCGGAATTGTTATTAATGGAAATACCCCGGGATAGCCCGTTTAGCTCATTAAGAAAGCATATTTCCACCATACAGCGCTCCGGTGAGAAGGCGGCTGCCATCGTGCAGGACCTCCTCACCCTGGCAGGACGCAGCATTAAAATCACAGAAATAGTAAACCTCAACCAGGTGATCTGCGAATTTATAGAAAGCCCGGAATTGGAAAAAATCATCTCCTATCATCCAAAAGTAAAGGTGGAGACACACCTGGATGAAAACCTCCATCATATCTCAGGTTCTCCCGTCCACCTGTCAAAAATGCTAATGAATTTATCTTCAAATGCTGCCGAAGCCATGCCAGATGGAGGAAAACTCGTTATATCCACCAGGAATCAATCCCTTGACAAACCCCTCAACAAACCTGATGAAATCGCCAAAAGCGATTATGTGGTCCTTAACGTTGTTGACAACGGCATTGGTATTTCAAAAGCAGATATTGACCGAATATTTGAACCCTTCTATACCAAAAAGAAATTGGGAAGAAGTGGAACAGGATTGGGCATGTCTGTGGTGTGGGGAACCGTGCAAGACCACAACGGGTATATTGATGTTCAAAGCGAAGAAGGAAAAGGAACCACGATCACCCTCTATTTCCCGGCTGCCCGGCAAACCTCCGTTCCCGTTGAAAAAGACTCCCCAATCTCTATCCACCAATTAAAAGGAAATGGAGAGTCCATCCTGGTGGTGGATGATGTGGCAGAACAGAGGGAAGCTGCCAGACTAATACTGGAACATTTGGGATATACGGTTAACACTGTTTCCAGCGGGGAGGAAGCCATTGAATACACGAAAAATAACCCCGTGGATTTACTGGTGTTGGATATGATCATGGACCCGGGAATCAACGGGCTGGAAACCTATAAACACATTCTTAAAATCCATCCCCTTCAAAAAGCCATCATTGTCAGCGGTTTTTCGGAAACCCAGGAAGTCAAAGAAGCACAGCAACTGGGAGCCGGCTCTTATGTGAAAAAGCCCTATGACCTGGAAAAACTCGGGCTGGCAGTTAAAAATGAACTTAAAAAAAATTAACCGAATACAGGGATACAGGGAAAAAAGGAGCAAAGATAATGAAACAAAAGATAGAACGCGTTTTAGTATTGGCGCCCCATACCGATGACGGGGAATTCGGGTGCGGGGGCAGTATTGCCAGGTTTATCCAGGAAGGAAAAGAGGTTTATTACGCGGCCTTTTCCACGGCAGAAAAATCCGTGCCCGCAGGCTGGCCCAAAAATATCCTGGAAACAGAAGTCAAAGAAGCCACCCAACGCATTGGTATCCCTCTCTCTCACCTCATTATTTATAAATACGAGGTAAGAAAATTAAATTATGTCCGCCAGGAAATCCTGGAAGAACTGGTAAAAATAAAAAAAGAATTAAACCCGCAATTGGTGTTTACCCCATCTCAAAATGACCTGCACCAGGACCACCAAACCGTGGCTGTAGAAGCTTTAC
>CP070627.1:6953519-6961194 GCA_020355945.1 Candidatus Aminicenantota bacterium
AACTGTATCAATTAATTGAAAATGAAGAGACAGAAGAATGGGAACTTCATATCACTGATATAAAGTGAATTTGCAATATTGCCAGGGAATTGGTACTATTTTTCGATGATAAAATTTGAGACGCAAATCGGTCAATTTATCAAGCACTGCCCCTGCACACCGGACGTGGTCTCCTGCGGTTACTACAACATGAACCTTCATACCGGCTGCCCTTACTGCTGCTCCTATTGTATCCTGCAAGCTTACCTGGAAACCAAAGAACCCATTTATTTTACCAATTTTGAAGACATGGAAAGAGAATTGGTGGAGGCCTCCCAAACCTTTAAATATTTAAGAATCGGTACAGGTGAGCTGTCTGATTCCCTGGCATTGGACCCCCAAACCAATTACTCACAAAAAATCCTGGCTGTCTTTGAAAAATTCCCCGAAATCCTGTTTGAATTCAAAACCAAATCCACCCATGTTGATAATATCTTAAATTACCCGAAAAAATTAAAAAATATTGTCATGGCCTGGTCATTAAATCCCGGGGAAGTGATAGAAAGAGAAGAACTTTTAACCCCTGATCTTTTTTCCCGGTTAAAAGCCATTGAAAAAGTCCAACAGCAGGGGTATAAAATCGCCATTCATTTTGACCCGATTGTTTTTTTTAAAGGGTGGAAAACCGCATACCTGGATTTAATTAAAGCAATTTCTCAAATAATCGATCCGTCACGCCTGGCCTGGTGGAGCCTGGGAGCTCTGCGATTTCCTTATACCTTAAGAGAATATATTTTTAAACATCGGGACTCGCGCCTCTTTGAGGGAGAATTAATCAAAGGCCACGATGGGAAATATAGATATTTTAAGCCACTGCGCCTGGAATTGTTTCACTATACCAAACAAAAAATCAGGTCCATTATTTCACAAGAGGTTCCCCTCTACCTGTGCATGGAAGATAAAGAAGTCTGGCAAGAAATACTGCCCCATTTACTCCCGGAAGAAGCAGCCGTCAATAAATACCTTTACAAATCCGCCCGGAAGTAATTTAATGCCTCCAGGGGGCGGAGAGCATTGCGCATGGCGCATGGCGCATATCGTATGGGGCAAAGCACTTTGCCATTTTAGGCTCCCCTCGCCGAGGGGCCCCTGAACCCGTGAAACATCCACAAAAGCTTTTGTTTAAGGTAAAAAACTTGAATTTTGTTTTCAGTTGTTGTAGTATTTAAACTTACCGGGAATACCGGGAACACTGGCGATGTTTTATAAGGAGGAAAAATACCATGATTACAGTGATTTGGATTATAATTTTAATCCTGCTTTTTTGGATTCTTTATTGGATTGGTGGATTATATTACACAATAAGAAAAGGCATGAATGAAATAATAAAAGGATTGGCAACGATAGATGAAAGACTGCAACGAATTGAGAATATAAAAAGTAAAAAATAATATTGTAAAATAGCTAACAAATCAATGAACCGGATTTTGAAAACACTGCCTGTTTCCAAAACTGGTTATTTCTATTGTTAGGCTGCTCAACAACATAATGGTCATGGGCTTTATTTTTTTTAGATAAACTGATATACTTAATACCCAGAAATTTTTGAGGCAAATTGATGTTAAAGATAAATCGTGCGATAGTGATTGTATTGGATAGTGTAGGTGTGGGCTGGCTGCCGGATGCAGCAGATTTTGGAGATGAGGGAGCCAATACCCTGGTTCACATCGCAGGACATATGAACGGTTTAAAACTTCCCCATATGCAGCGTTTAGGCCTCGGGAATATCACTACTATTCAAGGCGTACCACCGGTTTCTTCTTCCCGGGCAACCTATGGAAAGATGATGGAAGCCTCCAGGAGCAAAGACACAATGGCAGGCCACTGGGAGATAATGGGCCTTATCGTGGATAAGCCGTTTCCAACATTTCCCCATGGATTTCCCGGAGAAATTGTCGATCAATTTTTAAAAGCTGCGGACGTTAAAAAGGTCCTGGGTAATAAAGCCGCTTCCGGTACGGTTATTATTGCTGAGCTAGGCGAAGAGCACATCAGGACGGGTTTTCCTATTCTTTACACCTCTGCTGACAGTGTATTTCAAATTGCTGCCCATGAAGAGGTGATCCCGTTAGATGAGCTCTATGATATGTGTGAACAAGCAAGAAAAGTGTGTGATGAATACCAGATCGGACGTGTGATTGCCAGGCCGTTTGTGGGCGAGAAAGGGAATTTTACCCGTACTGCCAACCGAAAAGATTTTCCTATGCTGCCGCCAGGAAAAACCGCCCTTGATGTATTAAAAGAAAACAATTTTCCTGTAACCGGCATCGGGAAAATCGAGGATATTTTTGCCGGGCAAGGGATAAGTCGGGCCATTCATACCAAAAGTAATAACCATGGCATGGAATGCCTGATGAAAGAGTTATCCATCACTCAGAGAGGATTGATATTTATCAACCTGGTGGATTATGATATGTTGTATGGGCATCGTAATAATATCGAAGGGTATGCCAGGGCATTGGAGGAGTTTGATGTCCAGTTGGGAGAATTATTCCCGCGTCTGCGGGAGGATGATTTGCTTATCATTACCGCTGATCACGGCTGTGATCCCACGTTTCCGGGCACCGACCATACGCGGGAATATGTACCGATATTGGTGTATGCAAAACACCTGGAGCCTCGTGACCTGGGAACGCGGAAAGCCTTTACAGATATTGGCGTTACTATATTGGATTTGTTTGGCATTCCTCATTCGTTCCCTGGGACTAATTTTTTAAAAAACGGGGCAGGTGTTTAATAAAAAGTTTTTGGAAGTCCAGAAACCTTTTTTCAAAAAGGTTTCTGGCCGCCGGAGGCTAAAATGAAGACTTTTGATCAGATTGAGGAAGCAGTCAGATTTATTAAGCACCAGTATAAGTTATCACCGGAAGTGGGTGTAGTGTTGGGTTCCGGTTTAGGGGAGTTTGCTGAGGCGGTTTCTGAGAAGACCGTTATTTCCTATGAAAGCATTCCGCATTTTAAAAAGGTCAGTGTGGTTGGGCATGCTGGTCGATTGGTATTAGGTAAGATTGAAAGTAAAATCATTGTGGTGATGCAGGGGCGTTATCATTTTTATGAGGGTCATGATATTGCTGAGGTGGTGTTCCCGGTGAGGGTGTTGTGCAGGCTGGGCGTAAAAAAATTGTTATTGACCAATGCAGCGGGTGGTATTAACCCGATGTTGATACCTGGTGATTTGATGATCCTTCGGGATCATATCAACATGATGGGGGTCAACCCGTTGAAGGGTGAAAATGATGACCGCCTGGGCCCTCGATTCCCGGATATGAGTCATGTGTACGATGAAGCACTCATCGATATTATTGCAGAAGGTATGCAGTCTAGAGGAATGGGTGTGAAAAAAGGTGTTTATGCGGCATTAAGTGGGCCTTCTTATGAAACCCCGGCGGAGATCAAGATGCTTTCTGTACTGGGGGCCGATGCCGTAGGCATGTCAACAGTGCCGGAAGCGATTGCGGCTCGTCATATGGGGGCAGCAGTGGCGGGAATATCCTGCATCAGCAACCTGGCTGCCGGTATTTCCAAAACACCGTTGAGCCATAGAGAGGTCACAGAAACGGCGAATCGTGTTAAAGATCGTTTTATCAAACTCTTGACCACCATCATGGTAAAATTTTAAAAAATGACACGTATTACACGTATTATATATAAGGAGAAAAAACAATGGATATCATGGAAAAGTGTTACCAGTTTTATTCCAAACCTGAGTTCGCTCAATCTTTAGGTTATCCCACCAATCCTCGCACGGCCCAGGCAATGGGGATTTATCCTTTCTTCATTCCTATCGAGGAATCCGAAGGAACCGAAGTGATGATTGATAATCGAAAATTGGTTATGATCGGGTCCAATAATTACCTGGGATTAACCATGCATCCGAAGGTGAGGGAAGCAGCGATTGAAGCCATAAAAAAATATGGCACCGGTTGTACGGGGTCCCGGTTTCTCAATGGTACATTGGAGATGCATATTGAACTGGAAGAGAAGCTGGCTAAATTTGTGGGCATGGAAAAAGCCATTGTTTTCAGCACCGGCTTTCAAACCAATTTGGGTACCATTACCGCTATTGTAGGCAAAGATGATGTCATTATATCGGATAAAGAGGTCCATGCCAGTATTATCGACGCTGTTAGCCTGGCAAAAGTTCAAAAAAGAACCGACTTAAGATTTTATAAACATAATGATATGCAATCCCTGGAAAATATTCTCAAACGATACTCCCGTGACCATGGGAAATTGGTGGTGGTGGATGGGGTGTTTAGTATGGGTGGAGATATCGCTCTTTTGCCTGAAATCACCAAATTGTGCAAGAAATATAATTCCAGGCTAATGGTGGATGATGCCCATTCCATTGGTATATTGGGAGGAGGCAGAGGGACGGCGTTTCACTTTAATTGCGTAGCAGACGTGGATTTGACCATGGGAACCTTTAGTAAATCCTTTGCTTCTACCGGTGGGTTTATTGCCGGGAAAGAAGAAGTGATTCATTGGATCCAACATTTTGCCCGATCCTTTATTTTCAGCGCCAGCTTGACACCGGCTAATACGGCAACAGTATTGGCTGTGTTAGACATTATCGAAGAAGAACCCGAACGGGTGCAACGGGTAAATCAAATTGCTAAAACCATGAGAGATGAATTGAGAGCTTTAAATTTTAACATCGGTGATAGTCAAACTCCTATCATCCCCATCATTATTGGCGATCAATTCAAAACCATGCAAGCCTGGAAGTTTCTTTTTGAAGCCGGGGTCTACACCAATGTAGCGATCCCTCCGGCAGTTCCTCCTGATTTATCGTTACTGCGCACCAGTTATATGGCCAGTCATACCGAGGAACACCTGGATAAGGTTCTCAGTGTGCTTAAGCAGATGAAGGATAAGTTTGATGCAGCAGCGGGCTAAGTCCCCCGGACCCGCAGATCTCCGCAAAAGCTTTTGATTATTTTCATTGGTTATCCGGGAAGGTGATAGCTTTGATGGCCAGGTCCCGTTTCCCGGTTAATGGGTCCCCTACCCAGATCAATACATCATAAATCCCGGGGGGAAACCCGGGAAAATCGATTTGGAGTCTCACTTTTGCTTTTTGTCCCTCCAGGTCCTTACCGGTTAATTCAAACATCTTTACACCATCGAACAGGCTTTGCGATTTTTGGTCAAACACCTGGATGCGTACCGGTAATTTTGTAATCGCCGGCTGATCCGGGGAATCATTTTCCTTTATTTTGAAATTTGTAACCACAAAAGATAAACAGTTATCTTTGAAACTTACCCTCTCAACCCGGACATGGGGTGTTTCCGTTTCCTTTTGAACCTTTTCTGCTGCTTTCTCAAAATACCGGCCCTTTTTTAAATTACTGTAGGAGATACGATATTTTTTGGTTTTGTCATTAATGGTGATTTTAATTTTATTATTTTTTTGGGCTTCTTCTTTGTCCGGTACAAAGGTCAAGACGTAATAGACATCATCTGCTGCGATTTTTTGGTAGAATTTTTCGAATTTATTGGAATCGATAAAACTGCCGCCGGTCCGGGCGGAAATTTCTTTTAAAAGATTGTAAGAATCGGAGATGATGGGAACAAAGGATAAATCTGCGGCTAACTCGTTTTGCATGGTCCTGCCGTGTTCCATTAGTATGGTGTGAAAGGTGGCGCCTGTGTTGGTGAAGAGTTTAGCCAGGTCTTCGCGAGGAAGATAATCCCCGGGTTCCACGGCATCTCGAAGTTTTTCGTACCACTGCATGGCATTGAAAGACCCGAAAACGGTTGATGTGTCCGTACCTCCAAATAGAGCCTTGAAAAAAGGCGAACCAAACCTGGGTTTGAAGAATCTGCCCACCTGGTAAAAGCTCAACACCCACTTTTCACCCTGTTGGGCCTTTAAATGATGGGCCAAACGGATATATTTATCAGTGCCCAGGTCTAAATAAAGGTTTTTAAATTCCTGGACCAATTGAATGTAATCCATCACAAAATCCTGGGCATTGGTGTCATCCAGGTTACCATGTCGAGCACGGGATTTAAACAAACGCAGCAGTGATTTTAATCTCTGTTCCAGGATTCTCAATTTGTGCCTGGCCTTGCCAGCTTCCAATTGCAGGATTCCTTTTAGTTTCTCTTTTTCCTCCTGGGGATTAGGAATATGCCGGTCCTCCACGAAAAAATTATTGGTAATCAATATGATATGGTCATTGGGCTTTATGATCCGGTCGAAAAGGGGGTCCAGGGCATTTTCGATATCCAGGTGATAATCGCAGATATTAACTATTAACAAAAATACTCGCGGAGAATTGGCAGGGGTTTCCAGGTTTTTCCGGGTTTCGTAGAAACCGTGAATTTCTTTTTCTTTTCCATTGACAAAGAGTTGAAAGTCCTTTTTTTCCAGGCCGGATACCGGTATCCCTTTTGAAAACACCCGCACCGCTAACTCGACATTGGTCACCTCGACTTCTTCTATAATTTTTTTATGGGGCTGCCGGGACTCCTGGGAGTGCTGTTGGGCATATCCCGGGATGCAGGAGTAAAAAAGAAATAAACAAACCAGGCAAAAAAAATTTGAATTTACTATCTTTGACATTTGTAAGCAAAAAAGCCCCCTGGTGTGACCCGGGGGGCTTTTTTAAGATATCGTTTATTGCCGCGTGTTACGTGGCTGTTTCGTATTAGAACCTGTACTTAATGCCAAACAGGGCTCGCCAGCGGGAGAGGAGCTGGTTGATGACGTAACGAGCATCTGCATCCTGGCTTCTACCCCAGAACTCGAACTTGGGTTTGCCGGTGGCAGCATCGTAACCCTTGAAAGTGAGAGGAGAATCATCAAACAGGATATAGCGGTAAACACCCCAGTCCTTGTTGAATAAATTGAGCAGGTTCTTCATGGTGAAAAAGAGTTCCAGTTTATGACCTTTGATGGGCATGGGGATGAATTGGGAAATTTTGAAATCGATGCCGTGATACCAGGGGTCGCGGCTGGAATTACGAGGCACGATTTGGCCGCGGTATTTTTCCAGTGTCGGATCATCGCGAATATATTTATCCAGTTCAGCCCAGGTTCCTCTTGTCAGGATGATTTGATCTTCGCTGGCCGGTAACCAGACAGCGTCATTGATACGGCCGTCACCGTTAACGTCATTATAAAATATGGTGGAATAGGGACGACCGGAGCGGCCATTGTAAAAGAATGAAACCATGGTGGGGGCATTCTTGACGAAATTGAATCTCTTGGTCACAGCAAACATGATGCGATGGCGGGTATCGTGGGTGGAGTAAGTCAATTCCGGGTTATTGGGGTCCCCGGAGGTGATATTATATCCCCAGTTGGAGATGGCCCTGGAAGACGTACCACTAAACAGGTCTTTGGACATGCCGTGGGTGTAAGCGGCATTAATCATGCTGCCGTCTCGCCACTCTTTTTGCAGTTGGAAGGAGAGTTGATAAGAGAACCCCTGACTGGTATTGGTCAACAAGATCACATTCCTGAATTCATTGTTGACCCAGTCGGTACCACCATATCTGCCGCCCCCGGACCCTGTTGTACTCTGGGTTCCAAAAAGAGGACGTCCATCAAAGGCACAGACTTCACCGGTGGGAGCGATATTGATATTTTCGAATTTGACCTCATTGATGTTCTTGCTGTAGACAA
>CP070627.1:6961294-6977653 GCA_020355945.1 Candidatus Aminicenantota bacterium
CATACGCCTTTTTCCCGTCTGCCCCTGTACCGGACGAATCTTGACGATATCACCGGCTTTATCCTGAAGGATGACATGCTGCTGGCTAAAGCACAGGGTCAAGGCCAGGTCAAACTGGAGACATTAAAACGGGACATCATGACCGTTACCGGGGAGATGCCGCTGTCAGACCTTTTGGAATCCCTGTTGGATAACCGTCAACACATCGCCCTGGTGCTCGGCGAGTACGGTGGGACGGAAGGTTTAGTGACGCTCGAAGACGTAGTGGAGACGCTGTTGGGTATGGAAATTGTTGATGAGATGGACAAAATCGAAGACATGCAAACCCTGGCGCGGCAGCAATGGGCAAAACGTGCCCGGGCACTGGGCCTGAAAGTTGATACCTCGAAAAAGTAACCGGGTAACCGGGGACAGGTAAGTTATTCCTTCGTGTTAACTGTTCAAAGCCTACTGCTTACTTCTCTCAAACTTTCTTTGATTAAATAACCCAGGAACGCTTCATCACGATTCAAAATACCTAAACGATTATTGGTCATATGAACATAACTTTCCAGGATGTACCACAACGGTCGGTGCTCTTCCGAAATTTGCTCCAATGACCGGGGCTTAAACCCCCGGGGAAATATCAATACCCCATTGCCCTGGGCATCCCTTAACTGTCTTCCAATCTCTCTCATTTCCCTCAACCATCGGTTCAGCCATTCCTGTTCAAATTCCCTCCCCTGTGTAAAAGCATCCCACAAGGTGCTGTGATAAGGGACCAGGGAGGATTTTTGTTTGGTAAAATTCTCTTCAAAGGCTTTTAAGGTAATCTCCTGGCGTTCCTTTATTTCTTGTTCCGGCACATTTTCCAGGTAACCAAACGACCGGTAAAACCACATCCGGAAAATATGAGAATAAAAAGCAGTGGTTTCCTTTAAATCCATTCCTAAAGCAAAGGCAAATCCCAGGTGCAGTTGAATGGCTGCACCCAACGCCCGGTCATAATACCATTCTTTACTCTCCCGGATGACAGCCAACACCACATTGGAAGAGATTTCAAACTGCTTCTCGGCTAGCAAGATACCTGCTGACCCCCCGTACCGTTCAATTTCCGGCTCATAAGGGATAAATCGGATAGAATGGTTGGGAAACCACTGGTGCGCCTCTGGCAACTCACTGCCCTGTGCAGGTTCCGCACGGTGCGAAGGTTTTTCTTTAAAATAACGGTTAAAATAAGATACCAACCAGGGTTTGACCCGAGATTCCAGGCGTTTTTTCTCGCCCTGGAAACGAAGTCGAATATGGGGCCCCTGGTGCCAATAACGAATGAAAAAAAACCGGTCTGCCAGCTTCTCTTCCAGGACAGACCGAACAAATGGCTGCACCGCTTCAATTAAAAATTCCTCCCAGGGCTCGGCATAATACAAATAAGCAGCCAGCCATGTCTTTTTACTCATTGTCTTTCTCCTTTCTCCTGGCCGCAGCCCAGGTGGTGCGCAGGTCCATAGGTATACCACTGTAAAGTAAATTCCGTAATGTGCTTGCTGTTACCAATCCGCAGCAACTGCCGGGAATTGGGCAGCATTTCCACCACTTTCAAACTGTAAGGCACCCGTTTGATGAGCTTTTCAAACAAATCCATTAAAAAGGGATTGTTAAAAGAAATATATTGGGGCTTGTAGTCATCGCGGCCGGGTTTTTGTTGGGCCCTGGATTGACCTGGCTGCCGCCCAAAATCTTCTAGCACATGGACAAATACCTCTTCCGGTACCCCCAGCTCACGCCTCCATTCATTCACCCGCAAAAAATAGGCCCATTGACTCTCACCCGGTTCCTTAAAAGGTAATTTTTCTACCGGGATATACCAGGTCTTCCGACGAAGCACAATCCGATCGTCATATACGATCCGGGGATTTACCCGCACCGCGGCATGTGTTTTTCCCTCTTCTTTCTCTTTCTTCCCCGGTCCTTCCTCCCCAATATTCGCTGCAGCATGAACCAACGGCTGGGGGAAAAGATACTCTGCCATGGTAAATTTTTCTAACAATTGAAACAACTGGGAACGGCCTTGATGCCCCTGGAAACCCAGGTCAAACACATAAACCCGCTTTTGCGTGGGTTTGTGCACCAATTGCAGCCGGTCTCCTTTTTCCTCTAACCTCACCTCCAGGTCGGTAATAGGAATTTGTTTCCCCGGGGGTAAACTATTGTGACCACCCGGTATCCGCACCTCATAAGGCAGCAACGGAGGATGCAAATTGGCATTAAAATAGGAAGCATCACAGTCCTCTAACAACAGTGCTTCATTGGATAACCATTCGTTCCACTGCCGGATGTCATTGGTAATACGGTCATCAAAAACATGTAAAAAACGACTGAAAAGTTTACCAAAACCAGGAAACGAAGAATTCAATACTCCTATCAGCCTTTCTTTGCCACTGCTGCCATCGCCTTCATCTACTCCATTCTCCAGGTAAAATTGGACAAAACTACCGTATGAACAGCCAGTGTCTGGCGAAGAAATTCCTTCGGCAAACTCCCGGTGGGTTCGTTCTATTTGATGGCGGTACAATCGAATAACATCCGGGATGCCAGTGATCTCTTTTTTTAGATTGGCCTTGAATTTTTCTATCCAGGCCCGGTTGGTTTCCTGTCTTTCTTTTATCTCTGGCACTTCCGGTGGGCCTTCACTTTTATCCTCGTCTTTTTCTTGCTGCTGCATTTGTTCCTGTTTCTTTTGTAATTCTGCTTCGGGCTTTTTAAATTCGCAGTAAAATTCTTCGTAAAAGGTCATTAAGTCAATGGAAGCATCATTCCCGTATTTGTGGACAAAAAAGAACCGCATCTTGTCTTGCTCATCCCGGAGTCCTTCAAAACGTCTCATATTCTGTAACAAGTCATGAAGCGCATCAATGAATTCTCCCAGCAGCACATCATCTACACGCGGGGCGATATCTAAAGTGGTATCCTCGTAAAATACCTGTTCCGGTTTGAAATAAAAATACGTAACAGGTTGATGCTTGAAAACCTCTGCCGTGGAATTGCGACCAGGGGGGCTCTTTTCTGCCAAAGATGACAGGTGCAGGTTACAGTTGCGGGTGGAGTTATCGAAAACATCCTTAGTAACAAAACCATCTCTA
Organism: Candidatus Aminicenantota bacterium; assembly: GCA_020355945.1. The sequence continues at coordinate 6,964,417 of CP070627.1, forward strand.
ATAGGCTCCCCGCGCCGCGGGGCCCCCTGGACCCCCCGCAAAAACTTTCGTTTAATTTCATCGTCTTCGGGCGAGATGCGTTCCTCTTCCAGAAGTCCCGCGGCCTGGTGCAGTTTCATGCAAATAGCCCTGAACTGCCGGAACGCCTCTTCCAAAATACTGTTTCGTTTATGAAAAGGAGTTTCCCCGTATTGACCGGCCAGGGTACGGAGATTTTTTAATGTGTCTGCCAGTTCCGAAACCAGGGGAATATGAGTATCGCCGCTGTTGATATGAACCAACACCTCCCGCAGCTTGATATCCCAATCCGGGTCTACCCCTGATATCCCAATATTGTACTCTAAGAAACCATATTCCAGCAATTGGATAACATAAGCCTCGATATCCTCTGCCGGTGCATCAATACGTTCATTGTCCACTATGGTTTTTACCAGTTCATGAATTGAAATTCCCTCCTTTTCCCGGGCGGTCAATTGCCGGAATAGTTCCACCACCGGGTTGAAAGGAATACGCTGAAACGCTTCAATATTGTCATGATTGGTCAGGAAAAGATAATTCTTCTCACCTTGCTTTAACGTGGGATTGGGCCGAACTAACAAATGGCGATAAATTCCCGGGTTCTTGTACAGCAAAACCTGCAAATACTTATAAAGTAAGTTATTTAACCGGATATGACAGGTGATAGTCGGCTTTTTGTTTTTTTCGTCTTTTAGCCACAAAAACGTTCTTTTGGGTGTTGACTCCACAGTCGGTGCCGGGGCTGGTTTTGCCATTACCAGGTTGGTAAAAGTGCTGAAGGGTGATGTCTTGGCATACATACGAGAAATGTACTTTATCAAACCCCGCTCGGTCTGAAAATCTTTTTTCTGGGTGGGACACTCTTTCGATAGGTAACCGGGGATACGTTTTAGCAGTGACTGGCTGGACAATACCAGCCCTTTTTGCAGGGTTTCGTCCGCAGCCAGGGTATGAAGGTTTTTTCTCAACCGCAAAACCTCCCGGGAAAACGTTTCTTCTCCCTGATCAGACAATTTGTTTATAGTGTCTTTGATCTTAAGGTAATTTTTCAAGTCTTCATTTAATGGGTCCGGCAAATGAGAAGTAATTTCATTCAAGGTATCCGCGGGGATATCCCGTTCATTGAACACATCTCGCCTGATATTCAGCAGCATATTTTGTAATCTGGCATCTTTTATTTGGGGGATCATATCATATAACTGCTGGGATAAATCCTGTTTGACTTCACCCAGTTTTTCTTTTAGCTGGCGAATGTCATTGATGGGTTGAAGGGATTCCTTAAGGTTAAGGGATTCCAGTTGTTCAAAGTCTCCCCCGCTGACGCGTATCAGCACATGGGGAAATGGTTTCATTGCATACTGCTCCGGCATCGGTAACCATCCTTTTTAAGTCCGGTTAAATAGTACCTGATTTAAGAATTTTTGTCAAATTCCAAAAAGACTAATTTTCCGCCAGGGGGTCCACATGAATGGTGGCTTCCATTTCCAATTCATCACGTACAGCAGCTTCAATTGCGTCAGCAATGTCATGGGCCTCGTTCAAACTCATGGTTCCATCAAGATAAATATGAAATGTCAGTTCCCGGTGATGACCGTACCAGTGACAATGAATGTGATGAACATCGATATTATCAGGTCCAAAGCGTTCCGCGATTTCTTTTATCCTGGTTACCAGCTCTTCATCGGGCCTTTCTCCCAATAAAGGGTTTATACCTTCTTTCAGTATATCATAGGCAGCGTACAATATAAGAAAGGCAATGATGATACCCAGGATACCGTCGATCCACCAGAAATATTTCCCCAAAAATATTCCTACCAGTATTATTAGAGAGGTGATAGCATCACTGCGATGATGCCAACCGTCTGCTCTTAACACGGGGGATCTTGTTTTCCTGGCGGCCCAAAAGGAGAACTGGGCAATGCCTTCTTTCACCACCACGGAAAAAGCAATAATAACAATAGCTAAAGTCCCAAAATCAGCGGTTTCGTGGTTAGATAGTTTTGAGATTGCTTCCATTATAAAATTAAACCCAACAATCCCCAGCAATACACCGATAATAACTGAGGCAATCAGTTCTGCCCGGCCGTGGCCAAAGGGATGTCTCTTATCTGCTGGCTTTGTGGTGGCTTTCACTCCCACCAGCAGCACAATAGAACTTAAACTGTCAGACAAAGAATGCCAGGCATCTGCAATAATGGCCACAGAATGGGTGACCAGCCCCGCCCAGTATTTAAGCCCAAAAAGCGCCACGTTAATTAAGATCGAAATCCAACCTTCAAAATAAGCCAGGGCAGCCGATTTCTTTTTCATTGTTCTTCACATCTATGACTATTTCGTTTAGAGTAAATCAAAATATAACCTGTTTTTAATTGAATGTCAAATTCCTCCGGTAAAATCAATTTGATTATTTCTTCAAAAAATGGTAAAACATAACCTAGTAAAATTCAAAAAAGGATGAGAAATAATGAAGGAACAATGGGAAATTTTAATCAAAGATGAAAAAGCAAAGCCAGTCAAAGAAAAACTCTCTGAAATTGCCGAGACTTTAGTTAAAAATGTCCATAAGCTGGAAAGTAATATCGGGTTAATGGGCGGTAAAATTGGCGTTGCCCTGTTTTATTTCTATTATGCCAAATTTCTCGGCGAAGACAAATTTGCCGACTATGGGGTAGAATTAATCTCCGATGTGTTTGATGAAATCAATAAAGATTTCACCTACCATACCCATGCCGGTGGGTTGGCAGGTATTGGCTGGACAGTGGAACACCTGGCTCAAAATGATTTTATTGAAACCGATACCAACGAAGTATTGGCAGACCTGGACCCCTATCTCCACAAAACCATGATCTATGATATCCGGAACGAAAATTATGATTTTTTACATGGGGCTGTGGGAAACGGTGTCTATTTTCTCAGCCGTATGGCAAATGAGAAATCAAAGGACTATCTGAAGGAGCTCATCGATGAATTGGATAAAACCAGCCACAAAGATGAAGATGGTGCGCTTAAATGGCTGTCCACGTTGAATATCGAAGATGGAACCAAAGGGTATAATTTGAGTTTGTCTCACGGCATTGCCAGTATCATTGTATTCCTGGGTAAAGTACTGGAAACGGGCATTTACAATGAAAAAGTTTCTACTTTACTAAATGGTGCGGTCCAGTACCTGTTAAAATACAGGCTGGACAGGGAAAAATTCAGCTCTAATTTTCCCAGTTGGATTTCCGAGTCAGACCCGTTGACTGCCAGCCGTTTGGCCTGGTGTTACGGGGACCTGGGTATTAGCATCGCCTTATGGCAGGCGGCGCAAAGCGTTGGTAATAAAGATTGGGAAAAAATCGCAGCCCATGTTTTGCTGGATTCCACTGCGCGTAAAGATTTAAAAGAAAATACCGTCATGGATGCAGGCCTGTGTCACGGTGCCGCAGGGATCATGCACATTTATAATCGTGCTTACCACTACACTGGCATAGATACCTTTAAAGAACTAACCCTCTACTGGGCAGAACAAACCCTTAATATGGCTACATTTGAAGATGGGTATGCCGGCTATAAAGCCTGGCATACGGAAAAATACGGGGGCTGGGTCCCTGAGCCCGGATTGCTGGAAGGTGTCACTGGCATCGGCCTGGCGTTAATCTCCTTGATTTCTGACATTGAACCCAAATGGGACCGCTCTTTGTTTGTCAGTTAGAACTCCTTGCCCATTAAAGTGCGACCAAACACTGGCGAAACAATTTTATCACCCGTAAAAAGAAGACAGAGGCGATTTTTTACCCCTAAAATCATTAAATCACAATAGTAAGTTCATAAGTATTGAAAATAAAATACCAGTTCGTTATAATTATGAATCCAGGATTTACCAGGAGGTTATTATGAAGGGACATGAAAAAATCATTAAAACATTAAATGATCTATTGGCGGATGAACTGACAGCGATTAACCAGTACATGGTTCATTCGGAAATGTGCGACGATTGGGGATATGCCAGGCTCCATAAGTTGGTGGAAAAGCGGGCCATCGATGAGATGAAACATGCTGAGAAGCTGATTGGCCGTATCCTTTTCCTGGAAGGAACCCCTGTCGTCAGCGAATTAAAGAAGATCTATATCGGCGCCGATGTGGAGAAACAGTACAAGAACGATTGGAACGCGGAAATCGGTGCCATTAAAGCTTACAACGATGCCATTAAACTGGTGTCGGAGCTTGGAGACAACGGTACCCGTGACTTCTTGCAATCAATCCTTAACGATGAAGAGGACCACCTCGACTGGCTGGAAACCCAGATGGAGCAAATCAAACAAATTGGCATTCAAAATTACCTGGTGGAACAAATGGAATAGCTCATCCATCGTTGTGTCCCTCCTTTTAATAGAGGTGGGGTTACAGGCCCGCTTCCTGTTTTATTTACGTATTTACGGACGCGTTAAATTGCCTCCCTACACCTTTTTGTTTATTTGCCTCATCAATTCCAATTCCGTGGAAACGATGGGGTGATGTCTCATATTATCCAGCAATTCATAGATTTTATCTTTCCTCTGGGTAATGGTTTTTTCTCCTTCTACGATAATCATATCCACCTGCAGCTCTATTTGCCTGGCATATTCGCTGATTTCTTTAAAGCCAAAAGTGGTACCGGACCCGGTAAGACTGTGTACTTTCCGGCGGAATAAGGCCAGTTCTTTTTTAGTGTCCTGTCGGCCTTGAATACGTTCCCATATCTGTTCCAGTTCAATAATTTTTGCAGGAAGCCGAGACGCATAGTCCTGCTGCATCTCCTGGAACTGCTGCGAGATCACCTGGTCCCGTTTTTTCTCCTCCTCCGGCGTGATGGGCGGGGCGGTGGTCTCTGCTCCCGGTGATAGGATATCCTCTTCCTCCGGCAGGGTAAGAGGTCTTACCTCTACCTTCTTTATCACAGGTTCCTCGGCAGGTGCGGCTGGTCCAAGAAACTTTTCCACCTTCTTCAACAATTCACTGAATTTAAAGGGCTTTTCAATGAACTCCTCCACCCCAATTCGCATGGCTTCTAACTTATGGAAAGCATCTCTATACACCGCTGTCATGACAATCAACGGAATTTTCTTTAATTGGGGATCATCTTTGACAGCCCGGCAAATATCAAATCCATGGAAGTGAGGCATCAGTAAATCGGTTAAAATTAAATCAGGATTCTCTACCACGATGGATTCCACCCTGGTGATATCACTAAAGTAAGTAACCTGGTAATTGTGCTGTTCCAGGAATTTTTTTATTGACATTCCCAGTTCCTCTTCATCTTCCAGGACCAGGATCTTTTTTTTCACCACAAACCTCCTTCATCCTTAAAAAATACCCTGGAACGATTACCGCAAACATCGCTCCATTTTTTAGAGGGATTTCATTATAACATATACCATTGCTATGATAAACGGTTATTTCTCCATTTTTTTATTTTCTTTTTCCTTTTTGGTTCTGGCTCGTCAGGGTTGTGGAACAGGGAATAGGTCTATTGAAAAATTTTTTTAACCGGGATGCGGCATCTTTAATGATGGGTAATTCCGAGCCAATATTCATGCGGACGTAATCGGTTTTGGAATTAGAGAAATTTTCCCCGGGCACCACCCCGACCCGGGTCTCCTGGTAAAGCGAGAGCGCAAACTCAAACGCATCTTTCCATTTCTTATTTATCTCCGGCAGCCGGGCCCACAAAAAATAACCGCCGTGGCTGTCCGCTGCCTTAAATCCTATTGATTCCAGCTCTTTTTTCATGTAATAAAAGGATTGCTTACATTTGTTTCTTACTATCCCGGTGTAATTTTTACCATAATCAAAGGCGGAAAGATACCTGGCAACAGCCGCCTGCAAAATGGAAGGGGCGCACAGCCCTACATAGTCATGTATGGCCCGAATTTTTTTCATATGACCTGCTTCGGTAATAATATAACCAATCCGCCAACCGGTAATACTCAGCATCTTGGAAAAGGAATCAATATAAAAAAGCTTATCATAATTAAATGCCAGGGGATTGAAAGGTGCCTGGCTGAAATAAATGTCTTTGTATACCGCATCAAACAGGATATAGAAGCCATATTTTTGGGATAAGGCGATCGTTTGTGACATTTCATTTTTGCTCCAGGTTTTCCCCAGAGGATTGCCTGGGGAAGCAATAAATACCACTTTCACATTCTTTTCTTTGATTACCTTTTCCAGTTTATCAAAATCCACTGCCAGGTTTTCTTCAAAATCAAAATATTCAAAAGGAATACAAAACATGTCAGCCAATTGAGGATAGCTTTCATACACGGGGTCAAAGGAAAGAGCGGCAAATGGCCGTTCCAGGAAGGTGGTGAGGTAAAAGAAAGCCAGGAAAATTCCTTCCGTGGCTCCTTGAACAATTAAGAGATTATCTAACCCTGTGGGTATCACCTGTGAAGAAAATCGTTGGCGGATCAGTTCCAGCAGTTCAAAATTCCCGATCCCCGGTGCGTATTGATGTAAGCGTTTATCTTCGGCATTGGTCTTAAGTAATTGCAGCAGTTCACCAGGAGGAGGAAAACCCGGTGTTCCCTGGGCCAGGTTGATACCACCTTCTTTTTTAACACGGTTGCTAAAATAACTGATCAACGAACCTTCAGGCCTTTTCATTTTTTAATTATCAATTAGAACTTAGTTCGCTTCGCTCACAATTGATTGGATTGATTGCTAATTGTTTTCTAGCTCGTTTAAAATGTGCCTGGCTTCAAAGCTGTAGGCAGATCGGGGATACTCATCAATGATCTTGTTTAAGTTAGCGACAGCCGTCTCAGTTTGTTCTATTTTGGCCTGGATTCTTGCCATTTTTAATAGGATGAAATCTTTGGCAATTTCAGATTTAGGGTCTGCTAACATTTGATTCAGTAAGGCCAGGGCTTCATTTTTTTTATTAGAGGAAATCAAAATATCCGCTTCCAGGAGTTTTTTCTGGTCATTGAGCAGTTTAATTTTACTGTTAGAGAAGCTGTCAAGGATTTCTTTTGATTTTTGCAGGTCTTCTTTTTCAAAGTATAGGGAAGCCAGGAACAATTTTACAGATGCAGAGATTCCGTTTTTACTCTTCAACTGGCTTAACTTTTCGATTTTTTCATCAACTTTCAAATTTTCATCATTCTTTATACTCACGGCTTCTGCATACAATTTATTTTCTGCTGAGATTGAAAAGGATTGGATAAATAGCACCAGGACGATAATGACGGCAATAGCAGCAACGGCGGCAATGCCGACGAAAATTAATTTTCTATATTTTTTCAATATGTCCAGGGCACTGGCAATAAACCGTTGGAATGGGTCCTCTTTTAAATGTTCGCGTTCTTTTCTTTTCATTTTTTACCTCGACTCATTTAAAATTTTCTTAAAGCGGGAATAATTTTAAGTTTCGATATTAGCACTTAAACCAGTTGATGTCAAGCCAACTGATCTTGCCTCAAAATTTCTAATTTATTATTTCTTCTCGTCAATGGCCTTTTTGATCTCTTTGGCTTTTTTTTTATTTCCCCGAGCCTTGTAGACCTTAGCCAGGTGAAGATAATTCTCCCTGGTCTTTTCAAGAAAAACCAATGCCAATGCATGAAGCTCTGCCTGGTGAAATTCCTTTTTTTTCAAATACAACAATGATATCGATCGATAATACCCCGGCTCAAAAGGGTTCATCTCCAATAACTCCTGTAACCTTTCGATGGAACTGTCGATATCTTCGGCATCGGAACCATTGGGAACCTTAAAGGTTTCATTTAATTCATCGGTAATGACCAGGGGTTTTTGAACCTGGATGTTAAAAGGATTTTTTAGTTTGAGTGCAACCTTTGGGCGGCCTTCAGCCAAAAATAGGTTAGGGATATAATCCTGGAATACCGTATAAAGTAGTGCCTGGTCCCGGGATTGAGAGATGAAATACCCGAACAATTCCACCAGTTTTTCTTCTTTCGGAAATACTCGTAAGGCCTGGTTCAATTGCAAGGCAGCCTTTTGGGGAGTGTCCCCGGCCAATAATACATGAACCAGGTACAACCAGGTTCCCGGGTCTTGGCGCTCTTTCAAGGCATATTGGAAATGCCTCTCCGCGGCTTTATAATCCTTGCTTTTTAAATGAATCAATCCCAGGTTATGATGAACTTCAAAGGTAAATTGATTCTCTTGTTCCAGTATGGTAAAGGCTTCAACGGCAGTGGTGATATTTTCTTTTGCATATGCTGTCACACCGTTTAAAAAGATCTTTCCATGCGCAAACCAGGGCTCGAAATTTTCTTTATCTGCCGGGATTTTTTCCAACAGCACCTCTGATGCAGCTAATTCTCCCATTTGCAGATACAACTTTGCCAGTTCAAAATTTAAAATGTCAGAATTTTTCCCTGTTTTGGTTTGTTGAGCTTTTTCCAGCAGTTGGATTTTTTGGGGAATATTTTTAATTAATAGGCTTTTAATGAAAATTTCGTAATCCCGATGATTTAAATTGAACCGGGGATGACGGACGTTATTGGCTGCCTGTTCGCCTGGTTTTAATGTTTTTACAATGGCGGTTAACAATTCACTTTTTATTTTGTAAAGATCATGGATGTGCCCTTTAATCAAAGGTAAATATTTTTGGGAATAATTGGATAAATTGATAATAAACGATCGTAATTGTATTACGGATCGATCGCTGGCTTCCCTATCATCCTTAACCAATGCGATTTCACCCCAGATCACCCGGCTTAACCGGTGGTCCCGGGCAATTCTTATTACACTGGCTTTGGTGATGTTATAGGGAAACATAATATGATTGGCTTCCAAAATAGAGACGGCATGGTGGTCCGGCAGCACCGGTAGGGCGTTCAATTGCAGCCCGCTGGTGATATGAAATGAAACTGCCCTGCCTAACCATTGATGGGGGTTGTCCCGGACTGGTATTACTTTAAAAGGCATCACCAACACCTCTATCCCAGGTCCTGCTTCCAGGTGGATGCCCGAAGCCAGGATACCAAAAAATAACACCACCCCAATGGCTAATTTTCGCCTGGAATGTTTACTTGAAGGTTTCATCCGGGTCCCCGCTGCAAAGGCTTATCCTGGTATAAAGCGGTTAAGAAGTTTTTTAAGAATAAGGTGCCTATCCATTCCGCCTTTCCTGCCCGCTCCAGTCGGAAAGCAAAGGCGTATTGGGGTTTATGTGCAGGGAAAAATCCTGTCAAAATGGCGTCCAGTCCCAGTTTTTTATTCCCGGCTGTTCCTGTTTTGAGGGCCACGCTGACAACATCAACCCTGGCTCGTTTCCCTGTCCCGTTGGGGGCTTCCACTACCAATCTCATGGCATTCTTTATTTTAAAAAAGATGGTATTGGCTTTGATAATATCGATCAATTGAGGGACATGATTATAAAACGCTATATTTAGCAGATTTTTCTTGTTCTGGATCAGGTAAGGAGAATAAATAGAACCATTTTGCGAAATAATGGCGGAGATCAAGGCCGAATGAAAAGTGGTGATAGAGATTTCATCCAGCCCCACCGATAAATTGGCCAATCGATACGTGGCAGATGGAGGTATATCCTTTTTATAGGTGCCGGTTTCAAAAGTAAGACCCAGGTCTGTAAAGGTCCTGGCTTCGGAGTTAAAATAAAACCGGTTAAACATCTCGCTTAAGGGTTTGAATCCCACACGGACCCCGAGTTGGGCAAACGCAATATTGCAAGATACCACCAGGGCTTCTTCGCAGTTTTCCACCCGGTGGTGAACCTTCCAATCGTAAAAAATTTGACCATTGATAGGCCATAACCCTTGACAATGGAAAGGAAAAAGGTCTGTCCGGGACGATTGGGAGGATTGCAGGTAAGCAAACAGGGTCAGGAGTTTGATGAGGGAACCGGGTTCATAGGCCTGGGAAAAAACAGTGTTACTATTTTTTTTGTCTGCCTGCACCGGCTTTGAATAAGCAGCAACAATACCGGAGTCACTGATATTCATCAACAGGAAAGTACCATTAAAATCACGGAACAAACCGTGAATGATCTCCTGGATACGCCGATCAAGGGTCAAACGATAGAATTTGACACCCGGTTGAATATCAGCAGTGAAGGCATCAAAGTTTATTCCCGGGGTGAGGGAGATGGTTTTTTTCTTTTTAATATCGTAGCAGGCCAGCGGCTTCCCGTCGATGTCAAAAATATAATTAATTTTCCCGGATTTTAATTGGTCATTTATTTTACCGATCAAGGTTAATGCTTTGTCATTCTTCTTTTTAATCTCCGGGGGCAATTGCTCTATTAACCGGGACGATTGTTGACCAGCGAACAGACCGGTTTTAACCAGCACGTTATAGAACAGCAAATCTTCCCCTTCTTTTGCTTTTTTCTTTTTTTTGCCGAGGTAATGGGAATAAATTCCCAACTTTTGATACCGGGCCCGGTGGGAAAAATAATTTAAAAATTTCCAGGCCTCAACAGAGGTGGACTTGCCCTCTATTTCATCCAGGATATGTTTGGCTTTGGCATGTTCACCGGAAAAAAGACAGACCAGGGCTTTTAATTCTTTTTTGGAATTCCTGTGGAATAGGGAAGACTCAATTTTTTTTAACCGGGTGGAGGCATCATTGATTTTGTTTTCCAACAGCAGGGTTTGAATTTTTTTTATTTTACCTGAGTCAAAGGCATTGGCCAGCAGGAAATATAAAAGAATCACCACCACCACAAGCCCTATTATTCGGAGTTTTTTCAATCGCTTCTTTCTCCTGATTTTTTCAAAAGAAAAAGAAACGCCTTTGTAATCGATAACCATTTCTTATTTATCTCCTGTAAAAAACTTTTGTTCCAACATGTCAGCCATTGTATGTAAGATAAACAGGTGCATTTCCTGGATGAGGGGGGTGTCTGTGGAGGGGACGGAAACGATCGCATCGATATTAAGACCCGGGATATCCAACTGCCGGGTATTGTTCCCGCATAAAGCAATGGTTTTCATTTGCAACTGTTTTGCCTTAAGAAACGCTTCAATAACATTGGGGGATTTTCCGCTGGTGGTCAAACCCAGGGCAATATCCCCCGGTTTCCCCAAAGCCTCTAACTGCCGGGAAAAAACATGTTTAAAATCCATATCATTGGCAATGGAGGTTAGACAGGCCGTGTCTGTGGTGAGAGCGATGGCCGGTAACCCTTCTCGTTCCAGATAGAATTTATTCACCAACTCCGCGGAAAAATGAGAAGATTGGGCCGCTGAACCCCCATTCCCAAATACCAGGACCTTATTCCCCTGTATTATAGAACACTCTATTAACTCAACAGCTTCAAAGATACGTTGGTTATTATCCTTGAAATGCTGCAATTGCCGCATCCTAAAGTCGATTTTTTCACTCCATGTATTCAATTGCTGCCTCCTATTACTGGCGTCAAAAAAATAGACAAAAAAACAAATTTTAAATTTAAAAATAAATTTTTTTTTAGATTTTGTCAAGAAATTTATTGACTTTTATGGACAACTTTGATAAAAACTGAATTTGTTGTACAGCTTGACACGTTAAAACGTGGTTAAAAATTTTTAAGAAGGAGACATACTTATGTCGTTAACCAAAAGAGATTTTGGGAAAACGTAACATTAAATTTAAAGGAAGAAAGAAAAATGACGGATGATAAAATTTTTGAAGAGTATTTGGAGAAAAAAGAACAAGGAATTTCCGGCTTCTTTAAAAACCCTAAATCATGGGTTATCCTGGTGTGCGTGGTGGTGGCCATCATTTTGTTAGTGGTATTTTTAAAAACCCTATCAGAGGGAATGTCTTCTCAGGAAGTAAAAAATTCTATCCAAATTGCCTGGCATGATACCAAATGGGTAGACAAAGAGGTAACACCGCAAGAAGTTAAAATTGTACCCACCATCAGCCTTAAGATTAAAAATGTAGGCGAACGCCCTTTGCAGTACATGGATATCGAGGCAGTATTTGAATTTATCGAAACCGGCCTGGTTCACAGTGACGGTATGGCAAGGGTCCTGACTAAAGAACCGCTGATGCCCGGGGAAACCAGTGAAGAAATCTTTATTAAGTCCCTATACGGTTATTCTGCGACTTCTCGAGCTGCATTCATGCAAAACAAAGCGGAATGGAAACCAATGCAAGTCAAGATATATGCCAGGGCCAAAGGTTCCGGGCTGGTGCGGGTGGGTGATGTCTATCCTGTCAAACAGGTCATTGAAGGCTATGATGAAACACTCAAACCGGGAGACCAAATGCCTGATGACTATGCGGACGAAGTCACCCGGGAATTGGCACACTCCATTCGCATTGTTGAGCAGGATTCCCTGTGGGTGGATAAACCGGCTGTTGGCAAACAAGTGATTATTGTGCCTGCTATCACCATTGAAATTAAAAATGTGGGTTCAAAGCCCCTGCACCAACTCTATTTCCAGGGAGTGTTTAAATTCGAAGACACCAAAGAAATACTGAGTGAAGGCTTAACCCCTGCCCTGGGCAGCCCCCTGGGTCCCGGTGAAACCAGTAAACCAATAGAAATCAAAGCGGATTTCGGCTATGCCGGGGAATCCAAACAAGCCCTGGCAGATGCCTTTTTCAAGAGTCCCGAGCAAAGGTGGAGACGATTAAAAGTGCATATCTATGCCAGGAGTAAGGACTCTCAAAATGCACTCCTGGGAATATTCCCCATAAAAGCGAAAATCCAGGGAGTAAAACTTATTAATTAATTCCAGTAACCCGGTAATTAAGGCCTTCGGCATCAGACATCAGGCAGTAGACAGGCTGGCAAAAAAGAAAATAAGAAGTGAAGAAGCGAGGAAGAAAGAAGATGAAGCTGCAGAAGAATGGCGGCTCAGTGAATCAACCGGGCAGTAAGGTATGGGAATGGTAAGTGAAAACCGGGAACCAGTGAAAAAATCAAAACAACCGGATGGAAAGCACCCTAAACCAAAGGGTGTATTGCTAATTGATGATGAAGCTGTAGTAAGAGAAATCGGGTGTGAGATGTTGGAAACCCTGGGGTTTTTATGTATTCCTGCCGAAAATGGAGAGGAAGGAATACAATTATTCAAAGAAAATAAAGATAAAATCGTATTGGTGATCCTGGATATTGAAATGCCAGGTATCTCCGGGGACAAAGTTTACGACGTTTTAAAAGAAATGAACTCCGGGCTTAAAATCCTTTTAATCAGCGGCTATGCCAAAAACTACCTGGAACTCAAATATTTCAAACGAAAGTTAAATCATTCGATATTCATGCCCAAGC
>CP070627.1:6977753-6988617 GCA_020355945.1 Candidatus Aminicenantota bacterium
ACATGGTTCACATGGTTCACATGGTTCACATGGTTCACATATGGTTCACGGAGCATTACTCATTATGCATGAAGACTTCAGTAGTTTGGTAACGATTTTTTTTATTTCAATCGGTTTTGCCGTCCATATTGCCCATATAAATTGATAGATGTTTATTTTTTTTAACTGGGCGGTGGCAATAACCGAATTCATGGTGGTAAAATAGTAAGCCCCTTGTGGCGTACGATTTCCAAAAGTTATTTTTCTTAAAATGACCGAATGTCGAAGGGCTCTTTCTGCCCTGTTATTATGATACTCCACCTCAGCATGGTCTAAAAATCTTAGGAGGTCATCCTGGTATTTGCCGATTCGTTTTATCAATGTGTTTGTCTTTTGATTCTGCGAATCTAATTGGTTAAGGTTTTTTAATCTATCTTTCAGTTCCCTTTTGGCTTCAGCTCTTTGGCAGGCATCTTCTATTTTTTTTGCTTCTTGCCCTTTTTGGATAATTTCTTTTATTCCAGCTTCCAGTTGAACAAGGACCTTATCCTCTGGTGAGACTTCCAATTCGTCTCTAATGTCTCCCATTAAATGAAAAAGACAGCGCTGAGTTTTTGGCAAAAAATTATAAGCGGCATAAAAATCAGAATGAACCACACCGGGAAAATCCTCCCCTAAAATAGATTTAGGAACTTTAGAACCACGGCTCTTATCCAGGTGGAAATATGCCAACATTTTGTTACAGAAAACCCACAGATACCAATTCTGACCATCCATCCTCCAACCGGTCTCATCGGCATGGAGGGACTCCTGCTCTCGAACTCTGTATTCAATACCTTTATATATTGGCTCCATTTTTTGGCTGATTCGATTGATAATCCCCAGGGCTCCTGAAGCAGTAAGCGATATTTGCAGGCCAGTGGTACTAAATGAACTCAATTTCCTGTAAGGCGCTCCCATTTGATGTCTTAGCAGAGTAAGCAGGGCAGCCAAATTCGGACCGATTTCAACAGGAGGTCCCTTTAACGCTTCCGGTTTAATAACAGTTGAATAGCAATGAAGACAAATACCTTCCATATAGCGCCTTTCAGTTACTATCTTGACCACAGGCGGTGTATCTTCAATATATTTGCTGATAAATCCCCGGGTTACTGCTATGTCGGCATTCCCACATTCCGAGCAACTACAAGGAGGTGGTATGATTTCAACTTTATCAACTTTATCCGGGATAGGACGGGTACGCCCCTTATGGCCCAGTGGCGCCCCTCGCTTTTTAGGTATCTTAAGTTCGCCCTCGCCCTCACTTTCACTTTTGGCCTTCTTGCCCTGGCAATCTTTGGACGTGGTTTTTTCTTCTTCATCCTCTTCATCATCATTAGAGATTGCGGATTGCAATTTTTTCTGATTGGCTACCCCCAATATCTTTTGAAGCTGTCCTAACAACCTCTTCTTATCCTTAAGCAGTTGCCCAACCTCACTGTGAAGATTTTCATTCTCCTTCTTTAATCTCTTATTCTCTTTGGTCAAAAAATCATTTTGCATTCCCATTAAAGCAAAGCACGTTCGAAGCCAATCCAATCTATCTTTAAATATTTTGTTCTGAGCTCTATATTCCTTTTCATTGACGGGAGTATATTGGGGATTGTAAACTCCACTTCCCTTTAAACGAGAGGCTGAGCTTTCAAGCCGGTTAAATTCTTTTTTTATATTTTCATAAGATGACCGGGAAAGCAAAGGCCTAAGTTGCTCCAGCTCTTCAAAAGTCAGTCCAATAAAATCTGAATTACTCATTACTCATTGCTCATTACTCATTACTCATTACTCATTGCTCATTGCTCATTGCTCATTGCTCATGTAAGCGATCAAATACAAATAGTCAAATGCTTCCTGAAATTCCTAACCAGGGGGAACACATAAACATCTTTGACTGGAACTTTAAGATTCTTATATCGATCATTACGACTACGACCAGCAGTTTGCCCAACACATATCCAATTGGCGGTTTTATAACTGGTTCCCAAAAATCGGTCCCTTTCAACAAAGGTCTCCAACAGATAAATTTCATGGCCATATTTTTTTCCCCAATCCAAACCGATTCGACCACATATACGGCCTAATATGTGACTGGCCAAATTGTAGACCCGAACCCAGGGTAATATTAAAAATCGCATGTTATTGGTGATATAATTAACATTACGTTGACGGGTACTGGCATCCCAACCGATAAACTCATCCCGGCAAGACACTTTCCAGGCTGATGAACCAAAAAGCAAACAACACAATGGGCGATTAAAGCGGTCCAAAACCAGATACTTTAGATTTTCTCCTACCGCGCCTTTATAGCTCAGATAATGATATTTAAACAGTAAAAAATCAAATAGGGGTTGATAACCTGGATGTGAATCCTTGCTAATGCTAATGATTTCAAGGGGTCTTAATTCTTTCAGATCACATTCTATCGGATCAACCGAATGAAGTACCGGTTCAACCACTTTTGTCATCATCCGGTTAGGCGACTTTCGGCGTCGAGCGGGGAGTTTGATATATCCTAATTGGTCCAGTTTGAGTAACAGCGAACGACAGGCCATGTCTTTGAGTTGACCTCTTGGATTTCTCCAATCCCATATTTTACTTAAATGAATTGATAACCTCCATCGGCTCCAATAGGGATGTTCAGCGATGAGGGTTCTAATTTCATCTATCTCTTTCCTCGTTATAAGGCGACCTTGAACTTGAGTGATCAATTTATTTTCATTTACCATAGAATACTATAGCACACTTCAAATTAAGAGTCCAGACTTATTGCAATTTTTTTTAAATTTTGTTATAATTTTTTCAACAAGCAGTAGAAACTTCTAACCAAAAGTACCCAGCTTAACTGTTACGGTGCCGGTCATGGGGGTAAGTGGGGACGGTGCGTTGAAATGTTGAAATGTTTTCATTCTTGACAGGAGAAGTAGTGGTGCCAGGTAAATTGATTTGGTTCCAGGCAAAATTCTTTATCGCCTTCTCTTTCTATTTCTCCTTTTCTTCAACATCCTTGCTTTCTTACTGGTAATATACTTTTCCCTTTTCCCTTTCCAGGGAGGCCATCAATCGGTGGTAGGCAATAACAATAATAAGAGTATTCCCATAAGCCCATGTGCAGAAGGCTGTAACGGAAAAAATCCAGAAAGGCGTTGTAAAATAGACATGATCTTTCCAGAATATATGTGCAAAAGAGATAATCAGGCCCATCAATGTGGCTGCGCAGATCCATACGATGGAAATTCTAAACATGGTTGGTTTCCACCGGATAAAGAGAAGCAGCAGACCCAGGGCACAAATCGCCAGTTCACGACCAGGGGGGTGGATAACAAAATTCCTGGTAATCCCGTGAATAAAAAGCCAGGGGAATACCTGCATTATCCCGCGTGAAATAAAGGTAGCCGCAAAAGTTATGCGTAAAACTTGTTCACGATTGGCCCGCACATAATCCTGTACTTTTTCTATCATAAGCCTGATAGTCTACCAAATAACGGTTGAAGAGTCAATGGGAATGAGGAATGGAGACAGGTAAATTTTTTCCCCCCATGGTGAAATTTGATATATTAGGCTATTTTACCCGGTACCGCATCCAAAATCAAAGCCTTATTAGAAGAAGACATCAAGATGAATGAAGAGTCCCCTGGGGAAAAAGATGAATAACAAAAAGGTGAGGGTTGATTGGTAACCGCCCCCGGTACCTTCAATGATTATGATTTCCAGGAATTGAAACAGTGGCTTCCCCTTGAAGATTGAATTTTGCCAATGTCAAAATGAGAATTTCTGCTCCTTTGCCTTGGGGATTGCAATTTAGCTGTAACCGGGCTATAATAAACCGATGTTGAATGGGAAAAATCAAAAAAAACTGGCTTTAATCGGTCTCGACGGTGTATCGTTCGAGCTTTTAAAAGAATTGACCCACTGTGGTGTCATGCCTAACCTGGGGAAGCTCATTAAAAGTAAAGGCCTGGTACGCACCACCGCCCCTTTACCGGAAATATCCCCGGTCTCCTGGACATCGCTGATGACCGGTATGAACCCCGGCCAACACAGTGTGTTTGGCTTTGCCGAGCTTGACCCGGTAAACTATTCCTACATCCTCCCCCACTTTCCCTCCCTGCCGGTAAAACCCCTCTGGGAAGAACTTGATGGTGATTATACCTCCATCATCATCAACCTTCCCCACACCTATCCGGCCAGACCGCTAAAAGGCATCCTTGTCTCGGGTTTCGTTGCCATTGAATTGGAAAAAGCAGTATATCCGCAGCGAATTCTCCCTATCCTAAAACAGATGAATTACATCTTTGACCCGAATTTTTCCCTGATCCCTGATAAAAAAAAGGAATTCTTAAGGGAACTGGAGCAAATTCTCGCCACCCGCTACGGATTTTTTCAACAAGTCAGCAAAGAAAATTGGAACCTGCTGGTCTTTGTCATCACGGAAACCGACCGGATCAATCATTTTTTTTATCATTCACTGTCCCATCAAGACTCACCGTTTCATAAAGATTTCCTGCTATTTTATAAAAAAGTTGACGATATGGTGGGTGAAATCATTTTCCAGTTCGATAAAAAAGGCATTCCTTTTGTAGTGGTTTCGGACCACGGGTTTGTGCCATTGAAAAAAGAAATCTACCTGGCCCAATATTTAAAAGAATGGGGATACCTGTTCCTCGATTCCCCGGAGGATAACCCAACCGATTTAACCGCCATGAGTCCACGCACAACTGTGTTTGCCCTGGACCCCTCCCGGATTTATCTTCATTTGAAAGAAAAATATAAAAGAGGTTGCGTTTATAAAAATGAATATAACAAACTCAGGGAAGAGATCAAGAACCGCTTTTTGGAATTAGAGTTCCATAACCAACGTATTTTAACCAATGTATTTTTTAAAGAAGAGATTTATTGGGGTAAATTTCTTGAGAAAGCTCCGGACATGGTTTTACTGGCTAATGAGGGATTCGATCTTAAATTGGGATTGTCAAAAAAGGGTAAAACCGGGGTCTCAAATTTCGAGGGGATGCATTCCCGACACAATGCGATCTTAGTTGATGGCTGCGGATTCCACTTAAAAGATGACACACCCATTTATGCCATCGGTAAAGAGATAAAAAAATTCTTCAGGAACAGTTGAGCTGATTTCAAGAGTTTATTCGGGATATATAATGAATCTTTAAAATAACGATATCTTCCTGTGCTTTCGCGCTTCGGTTTAAAAAATTAATTGACATTTTGATCTATTTTTGTTATTTTTAAATCTAATAAAAAATAAAATAAGGACAGCAGAATGACACAAGACCCGGAAATTATCGCACTTAACGATGTTTATCAAGCCCTTGAAGGGCTTAATAGCGCCCAAATAAAACGGATAATTAATTGGGTGTCCAGCAAATTTGGAGTACCTGGAAAAGAGGTGGGCGGTACGGTTACGCAGACGCCAACCCCGACACCGGTTGAAGCGGTTCAACCCGCTGCCGAACCGGTTAAAAAAAGACGCGGCAGACCTCCCAAAATTGAGCGATCAACTGCTGAGTACCTTAAGCCTGAGCAAGCAGGAATTAAAGGCATCTTGAAATATGAGACCCTTGAAGAATTATACTTTTCATCTCATGTAAGTACCATCTCCTCTAAAATTTTATTGGTGGCAGCTTATTTACAAGAGAAACATAATTTAAAAGATTTTAGCAGCAATGATATTAGTTCCCGGTTGAAAAAATTAGGGCAGCGGGTGCCGAATATTTCCGCCTCCATCAATAACTTACTGGCTAAAAAGCCGCCGCTGTTAGTTCAAACGGGAAGATTAGGCGACTCCAGGCAATCCAGGAGAAAATATAGCGTCACGGAAGAAGGATTAAGAGCTGCAAGTAATTTCATAAATAAATAGTAACCCTGGAGAAAAAATTCCCTCCCCCCCCTCCCACATACCAACAGGTCACACCACCATTGGGTTTATACCTCACTACCGTACCAAACATAAAACATAAAGATATACGGGTAAACTCTATCCAATTGGAAACCAAAAATCAAGACCCAATTTGTAACTTTTTCCCGGAAGGACTTAATGATAATAATTCCAAATGTTAAATTTATTTTTTAATTTATTTTTAACAATATTGAGTTGAAAAAATAGAACCTTGTCATCCATGAAAACCATTGATATATATGCTTTTTAATGGTTAAGACATTTATTGTTGTTGTTTTTTAACTTTTTTCAAAATGGCACAATTGAGGTATTTTTTTGTAATTTGGTAAATTAAATTACCTGTCCACCTTACATGTCTAAAGTTCACTTCCTTCTGTCTATTGTTTAGATAGATTTATTTTATTTTCTTCGCCCTCATATCTCCCTTATCTTTATGGATGATCAATAATTGAATGACTGCACCCCGGTCATCCTTGATAAAGGTCACCCACACAGGGGCTTCTTTAATAAAATATTTGGTCTCGGACTCAGGGAATAATTCAAACTTTTGCTGTTCACTTTGTTTGGCAATTAGCCTATTATCCTTCTTTAGAATCGTTATAACCGCTCCCGGCTCAACTTCATATTGCCCCACGTAAGCATCATAGATTTTGGGATCAACTTTTATGGCTTTCGGTTCTTCTATACTCTTTTCCTGCTGCCAAAAGGGGTATTGGTTGATTGGCTCCGGTGGCCAGGCCATGTTTTTAGCACCCTCGATATATTCTTTGCCATCTTCCTCTAACATAAAATCCTGTTGAATCAAATCTTTTACAGCCTTTATCACTTTTTCCACATAATCCTGTTTTGTCGGGTATCGCGCTTCTATTGATGGCCTGGGATCATTGGTTTTCTTACGCTGGGCTTCGGTTATGGCAAAAGGCCAGAAAGAACCATCACACCGGAACAAAAACTCCGGCGCCCCATATTTTGCCTGCCGGGGGTTCCAACCTTGATACGTTCCCAATGGAACCTGCAGCTCAGGCAAACGAATACCACCTATACTGTTGCCGTCACTGTCAAAATTAGGCACCAGGGTAATATAGGGTTCACCCATTTCCGGGGGCACCACGGTAATGATGCCTTCCTGCCAGAATTTGTCGCCATAATTTACCCGGGGGGGCTGTAAATTTTTCCCGGGATGCCTCATTCCCGGGATTTTCGGGAACTGTTTTTTGTGTTGGGCCGCGGTGATTAATTCATTGCGGTCAATCCGGGGATAAGTACTGGGAGGAGGTTCTATCCCTTCTGTGACCCAGCGGTCCAGGGCTTTCAATAAGGCACGGGAAATAGGCCAATGATCGATCACACTCAACGAGTGCTCACAAATATCTATTTCCCTGGTGGATGGGGTGCTGTGACCCGCCCCGCAGGTGACATAAATCCGTACCTTTTCATGAACCGGCGCATCTTTTTTACCCAATACATCCGTATGAAACAGAGAAGCGGTCCGGGTCCAATATTCGGCATCATTGTTGGTGACCATGATATAAGGTATCTTGCCTAATTTTTTGGCCACGGCTAACACATCGCCTTTTTGCCCGGTGAGCGGGTCCTCTTGCGGGGCAAAGTTAAAAGGAAAGAAATCCCCGGGCATGTAATTTAATTCAAAATGAAGGGGAATATTGGTATTTAGCCCGAAACGATGATTAAACCCCCCTTTACCGGCCCCACCTACATGAATCCTGGCCCCATCGATCACCATTCGACCGGCCTCGTCCACATGAAACCCCTGGTAGATCATATGGGTAATAAAACGCCCGGATTGAGACATCCCAAAAATATAAACCTTCTCCGGGTCCGGGGTACCGGGGGGGCGCTTTTCGAGAAAACTGTCCCGTGAAGCATCCGGACGCCCCTGCATAAGCTTTTCATTAATTAAAGGATTGGGTTGGTTATACCGGTCAGTGGTGTTAAAACGAAAGAAAGAGATGGCGTCACGGGCCGCGGCAAAACCAAGACCCACTACACGGGGATTTGTGGCAATATAAATTAATTCATAAATCTTTCCCGGTTGGAACCCCGGTTCCAGGTAAACGTATGTGGGGTCCGGGACCAATTGATCACCCTGCAACCGGGCAAATTTCCATTGGCTGTGGGGGATGAGTACTCGTTTGCCCCGCGGCGATTCACGAACCGTTAACCGACCCGTACTCCGATCATTAATATCCACCGCCGGGTACCCACGGCTGTTCCCCCAGGTAATGGGTTCGCATTTGCTGACTTCACCTGTGTCGATTAATACAATTTCCGCGGCAATTTCCTGGGTAATGGGTTTGCCGTCGATAGTGACAATAGGCAAATCCACTTGCATGCGATTAAGGCCGGGCCGCACATCCCAATTCCATGCCGCCCACAACAAGGTGTAACCCTCTTTCATTAAGAAACCATTACCGGCGTGTACCGGTTGGGAAGGGTCATTACTAAAAAGAGCATTGTTCATCAATCCCAATACATACAGGTCACCGCGGTTGCTGACATCAAAAATCATGCGGTGATTGCCTTTTTTTAAGTCCATTGGTTTAAGCAGGATGAATTCCCCTGCAAATTCCACCATGCCTTTGGCATTTTTCGGGGCGTACTTTAAATCGATGATGCGGGAATTGGCAGGATTACCGGGGTCAACACGGTAATGCAGCCGGCCTTTGATTTTCTCATAAGCACCTACATCCCCAAATTTCATGCCATCGGCAAATACCTGGCGAGAGGTGATCTCAAGTTTTGCCACTTCGGCAAAAACCCAATGCACCGAAACCAGGAAAAATAGACATACAAAAAACAAACCACCTGTGATTAATCTTCTTTTTTGCATCAGTTCCTCCTTTTTTTAATTTTAGCCGCGAAGGTACGCGAAGAAACGCGAAAATATTCCCCGCGCCGCGGGGTTTTCATAAGAGATTATACGTAATAACACTTAAGCTGGTTTCATTTCAAGAGAAAAGGTGCCAGGCCAGAATATTTAAAATATAGGCCCCCCGCGCCGCGGGTTTCTCAGGGTTGATTACGGGAAATGGAGGGCATGGAGGCATCCACAAGCTCGCGATTTTCTATCTTAAACCTCTGGAAATGAACCAACACTTCATGGTACAACAACGGGATATGCTTCATGTGCTGCAATAACTCTTGCAATTCCGGCCTGGAGGTTATCTCTCCTGCTTTCTCCTCCTGTTCTTTCAGCTTTTCACGCATCAGCTCCAGTTCTTTATCCAGTTCCTTTTCTCTATCCTTTTCTTTGCAATACATGGGTTCCTTACCGAACAAAAGCCAATCCACGGATATATCATAAGCCTCTGACAACTGGTACAGGGTGTTTAAACCGGGATATGTTTGGCTATTCTCGTTTTTGTAATAAGAGTTGTAATTGAGCCCCAACCGCTCAGCCATATCCTGTGCGGAATAGTTTAACTGCTTTCGCAGCAGCTTCAACCTTTCTCCGATACCATCCAATGTTTTTATCTTGCCTTTATATTTTTTCATTTTTAAAGCTCCTTCATTGTTTTTGAGCTATTATTATATCAAAATTTTATGCGGATGTTTCGTTTTTTGTGAAAAAAGATTATTAGTAAGGGCTTTTTATTTCTGAATTGGGAGATTTCGGTGTTTGGAAAAGACATAAATTTGATTAGTAGGGATATTTGAATTCATAAATGGGATGATTAGTTTCTATAAAAGGATAAAATATTTTTAGGGCAGGATTAAAGCATTTTTGATTGAAATTATTTATTTCTATCAAGGGATCAATATGCATCAAGAGAAAATAAGATATCTCCTGATAAGGATTATTTATTTCTTAAATAGGATAAATCATTGCTCCGTTTAGAAGAATACATTTTCCCAATCCTTAAAAAAAATAATAGGAAGAGGTTTCCTCTACCTGGATAAGACCGGTTATATCGCAAAATTAATCAAATACTTGTGTTAATACCGGACAATATCGGTACACCAATCCGGACCAATCGAGGTCGAATCGACCAGGTAATTGAAACGGACAGCAGGATTTATATTTTCGAGTTTAGGCTGGAAAGCGCTCAAAAAGCCATCAATCAAATCCATGACAAGAAAAATTATGAGAAATATCAAAAGGTTGAAAAAAAGCAGTCAGCGTATTATAATAAAAAAATGAAAAACAATAAGCTAACCTACCGCCAGGATGTCGCATTTATTAATAGAGAAAGCGAGCTCCAGGACTTAAGGAATTTTGTAGATAAAAGACCATCTGAAATCCTCTTTCTCCATGGCCCTAAATCCTCCGGTAAAACCACCCTGCTCTACAAATTCCTGGAAAAAATCCAAAAAGAACAAAAACTGGATATCAAGTTCCTGAACTTGAGAGAAAAATTAATAGGTAATTACAAAGATTTTATCCGTACATTCTTTGGTGTTAATTATATCCGGACAAAAGAGAATTTAGAAGAAGATGGGAACAATAAATATAGCTTAGTTAATTTCTGTGACTTGCCGGAAGAAGTGATAGGGAAACTTAAGAAAGGCGAATTGGATCCCTTTGAAATAATGATTAGAGAGTTTATTAAATTAAACGAAAAAGATATAAAACCCCTGACGATAATCGACGAACTAAATGCTATTAAACATATTTATATGGAGAATGGAAAAGAAAAGAGGCTGATTACTGAACTGCTCAACTTTTTTATTACTGTAACCAATAAAAGGCATTTGGCGCACATTATTATTTCTTCATCAAATCTGGATTTTTTAAATAATTCGGATATCGATTCCAAATTAAGGAAATCATTATTATTCTACAAAGTGGATTATCTTCCCCGGGAAGATGTGATGGAGTGGCTGCTGAACCTGGAAAAATACTCCAAAATAAAAGATTATACCCTGACTGAAGAAGATGCAGAAAAAATATGGGATACGGTTGGCGGCAGCATGTGG
>CP070627.1:6988717-6993531 GCA_020355945.1 Candidatus Aminicenantota bacterium
CATCGGACATTGGAACGACGGCAAATGGCAGCAAATCAGAGTAGGTAATCCTGGAAATCCTGTAATCCTGTAAATCCTGGTTCAGACCCTTATTCTTTATAAGTCTCAGGGAGAAGGGCGCAGCCTTCATGCTTCACTGTATCTTTGTGGCTAAAATGAGAATTGCTGAAAAATTATCGAAAAAGTTGACAAAATAGAATTTTTGTATAACATAATTGATATATAATGAGTGAAAATAATTTTTTAGGTCACAATGGGTTGACAAATCTTACACCACATATTATTATAATACAGTAAATTTGTGGTGTAAAAATGAGTGTCGAATCAAATATCAATTACCTGGATTATGAAATCAAAAGCAATAAGGACAGGATTGCTTTAATGGAAAAATACCTCCGGGAAAATCCTTCAGTTTCAATATACAAGAGGAAAATCAATCAAAGAGTCTATTACTACAAAAAATACAGGAAAGATGGGAGATCGATTTCAGAGTACTTGGGCACAAACAAAGATAATATTGACGAAGTTTTAGAAACGATTAAGGCAAAAAATTCGGAGCGCAGTAAAGTCAAGGAAAACTGTAAAAGACTTAAGAAGATCAACATTGCGTTAGAAAAGCAACTAAGAATTGCGAGGAAAGCATACAAAAATGCATAAGCAGATAAATGGTTGATATAGAAAAAGAATTCCACTCACTGCTGTTGGCTTTCCACAAAAACAATGTACTAAAACACCTTGTTTTAATTGGCAGTTGGGCATTAAAAGTATACGCGGAAAATTTTAAGGTGAAACATTTTCCCTTCAAAACAACTGATGTGGATTTCTCGATAAAGGACCCCCGAAGTGAAACAAAAAAAACATCACCCTCAGTCCATGAGATACTCATAGAAAAGGGTTATATACCTGAATTTGGTTTAATTTCTAATGTGGAGAAATATATCCCCAGTCCCGGATCGTCCGAAAATCAATTGAATATTGATTTTTTGTGTGAGTATGGCAGACATATTAAAGAACCATTTACAATTAAGGGCCTTGGGATCAAGGTCACACCGATAGCCTATCAGTACGTATTATTGGATAATACTGTAAACCTTAGATATAAAGAGCTTTTGGTTAACGTTTCCAAACCGGAATTTTGGGCTGCCCATAAAATTGCTATTTCTCAAAAAAGAATGGGAAAAGATGCAGAAATAAAGATGATAAAAGATTTGGAAGGCGCCAGGGTACTCGTAGAGTCTTTAGGTGATACAGATATAATAAGAGCTGCTGACCGTTATCCGGGAAAATTTAAGAAATTATTTGATAAAGGGTGGAAAATCTATAAAGATAAATTTAATATTGAAGCGATTATAAAAGACCCAATGAGTTAAAGTAACACCTGTCATTGGTCATTGGGGGAAAGAAAAGAAGAGGGAATATCGAATGTCGAAGGAAGGGAAGTGGAGGATTGTCAATTGTCAATCGTCAACAAAAAATGAAGGGGAGAAGGTGAGAAATAAAAATTACAAATTACATTCAAATCAATGCATCTTTGTTTTGCAGTTTCTTCTATTGCTTTTCTTTTTCCTTCCTCCACAGGCTGCGCTGCCATTCCCCGGTTTTGTTTGGTCATCCCTCAACTCAATTCGATGATTCCTCAAATTAATTCGGTGATTCCTCAAACTTATTCAACCTCCCTCAAGTCTGTGCTGCCTTTCCTCAGAATTATTCGATCATTCCTCATGCGTCCCTTGCTTGTCACGAAATTAATTTTTACTCCTGGGACCTTCATTTTGAACTATTAAGCAATCCTTAATAGTTGAACCTGCATCCAATTCACCTTCCTCCAGTTTATTTTTGATATGCATATTAACCTAAATTATTCCCGTGGTCAACCAGGGGGACTCTTTTCGAGAAAACCGTCCCCCTGGACCCGTGAAACATCTACAAAAGCTTTTGATTAAAGGTAGTGAAGATTTTGGGGACCGGCAAAGTTTTTAAAAGTTTTTCATTAGGGGGGCCTTTTATCATGGTCACCATGTTCATCAGTATTCATCAGCGGTCTATCTTCGTGTATCTTTGTGTAACTTCGTGGCTAAAATTAGAATTACTGTTATTTTGTCTGGTTTTCATCTAACAACAGCGAACCATAATGACGCTTGAAACGAGTAGCCGAATACTTTTCTAACTTCCAGTCAGGAACCTGGCAAATAGGACAAACCTTGCCAAACCACTTGTTCCTCAACCACCGCGCTGCCCGACTATTCCTGGAATTATTTACAATAAACGTCTTGTCACAATGCGTGGTAATCCGCGCCTGATCCCCCATTTCCTCTATAGCCTTTATCCCATGCAATATACCCTTTCTCGATGGCCATAATTTTATCTTATCGATCAATTTAAACAACTCCACCCGCTTACGGTAATATCGCTTTGGTGGCTCTTTACTTTTCATAATATTTCTGTTTTTTCATGTGCATCTTCTTCATCCGTCTCATCAACAGGAGGAGGGGGTTCATATTTGGGTTCTTCAGGTTCGGGTTCAGGGGCGGACACTTTAGTGGCCCCCATAGGATCCTGGTCTTGAGGAGTTTTCTCAGGCTCTGGTTTTTGGGAGGCTTTGGGGTGCGGGTTTGCTACCTGGGCAATATAAGAACCGTAAGGCAACATAACGCGCCACTCCTCTACAGACCTCGATAATACTGCTTCCACGGCCATGACTGCTACACCGATTTGCAGCGGGTCATGCAGCAGCCTGGGGGATATTTTTTCTACTGCCTCAGGAGTTAACCCCAACGGTATGCCAGGCGCGGCAACATGTGTGTAAGGACGTATATATTTAGCATCAATGATTTCAGGTGCATTGGTGGCGTCTACTAAAAGATGATATCGCTGCAATGCCATGTTCAAATCTGTTTCGATCTTGATTCTTTTTTTCATGGCTTTGTATATCTCTCTTGCCAGTTTATTGCTTTGCTGTGAGTTGATATCAAAAACAGAAACATCAGCTTCTCGCTGGAGGACAGCCATAGCCGCACCTTTTCCTACAGGACCGCATCCGATCACTAATACCTTTTGGCTTTCTAATCCACCGGCCATTAAATCCAACCCGGCTACAAATCCTTTGGCAGTGGCAGTGGCATTGTCTGACATTCGATAGCTTTTGACATTAAGAGCTACAAAACGTCGATCGTCAGCCATCATGAGGACTTCGGCATTCCTTTCTACTGCTTCTGCAATCCCTGATACATCAGTGTTTTTCGTGATAAAAGCCCTGAAACCTATATGCTTTATAATCTGTTTGATGGTTTTGGAAAATCCTTCTATAATTCCTTGACCGCTTTGAAATGTTATGACTCCTACTTCCACGGAACCTGCGATAGACTGGAAAGTTTCTTCCGGGATTCCAAAGGCGTGACAGGCAATGCCCCGTAATGTACAGCCGGTCTTTTGGAATAATTCCATATCGTATTGGTCTAACTGACTTGCGATATCTTTAATGTCTTCCGTTTTAAGCCGAGTCATAATTCAAATGCCTCACATCAAGGGCTTGATAAATCAAGCCCCTCCACTTTGTTTGTTTTATTTCTGCTGGTAGAATTATAATCGTTATTGTTTGCTATTGCAACATTTTTTGGGGTAAAGTCTTTAAAAATATTTAATTTAAAATGATCCTGGATATTTTTAATGATTTGATTTCGTTTCTGACATGCCTGGGAACGGTTGATTCCGGGGATAATCAATGCAGCGATCCATTGGTTTTGCCCGGGAGCGTAGTTAGTAATGGCTTCATCAGCACCAAAAAAATCAGTGTGTAATTTTAAGGGACCCCCCTGGGTCATAATATGTTCGCCGCACACTTCGACAGCATCTGATGTTACCTTGATGTGCTCATAAATTACTCCTTGCTGTGATTGAGATAACACCAAGGAGTTATGGGAAATTTTCTCTCTGTGACCTCTGTGTTCTCTGTGGCTTTTATTTAACTTTTCAAGTTTTTGCTTTTTTAAAAAGAATTGGGCCAGCAATTCCAACATATTGATTCCGCTGGACCAATAGACTGCGGTAGGGGTCTGGCTGGGCAGCCGGGCATCGATTTCCAATACTTTTAATTGATTATTGTGAAGAATCACCTCTACATCCATTAAGCCTTTTAATTGGAGCGTTTTGGCAATTTTAAGAGATATTTTTTCCAATTGAGTGATGTGTTTTAGCGATAATTGAGTAGGGGCTTGTACTCGTTTGCAGTCATACCTGTCATCCATTTCCAGGTCGGTTACCTGTAAAGCGGTATAGTTGTGAGGATGTCCGATTATTTCAAGGGAATAAGAAGGCCCTTCCACGTATTCTTGTAATACCCAATCATTGGTAGGGAGTGAAGGGAAACGCTTTTCTAATTGCTTTTGATTATGAAAGAGTTGAATGTTTTTACTGCCGCTGCCGCTTACAGGTTTGGCAATTAAAGGGAACCCACATCCAGGCCAGGGTAAAGGCGCCGGTATTCCAATTCCGGCAAAAAGCCGGTCGGATTCTCGTTTAGATGAAGAAATTTTATAGGCGTCAGCATCAAAAACCAGGGGAATATCCGAGGAGCGACTCCATTGTACCAAACTGTTGAGGGCCTGTGCGTTTTCTGTAGTAGGTATTACTAAGTCCACATTTTTAAATACAGGGTCCAACCGCTCAATTTGAGTGACATCCAGTTGAACAAAAATATCACACAAGCCTGAGGCAGGTACTATAGATTTTTTGTCAATCAGCAGCGTTTCCCACCCGGCTTTGTGAGCCAGGTAAGCCGCTTCAACACCCTGGAGACTGCCTCCCACCAGCGCCAC
>CP070627.1:6993631-7031204 GCA_020355945.1 Candidatus Aminicenantota bacterium
AAGATATTCATCATTTTAGGAAACGACGATGCCAGGATAGAAGAAGAAAAAATGTCGGAAGCAGAAAACCGGGGTATCTGGGAATACTGCCACAACCGTCGCTTCCAATGGCACGATTTTTCCATCTACGGCTATACCTATATCCCCCCTTCCCCCTTCCGGTTAAAAGACTGGGAACACTATGATGTGACCGATTATGTAAGGCCGGGATGTATTGACCCCAATGACCAAAAAGGAGTATTTACCGTACAGGTGGATGAGCATGAATTACGAACCGCCACCATTGAAAAAGACTTGAAAAAACTGACCGGAGAAGATAACCTGGAAAAATCGATTTTTCTTTTTCACTCCCCGCCCCACCGGTGCAAACTGGACCGCGCCGCTTTGGACGGTCACCGCATCAACGATATCCAGGTGGATGTGCATGTGGGCAGTGCAGCCATTCAACGGTTTATTACCAAACGCCAACCCTTAATCACCCTGCACGGTCATATCCATGAATCCACCCGGCTGACCGGTTCTTGGCGAGAAACCTTCAACAAAACCACAGCATTTAATGCCTCTCATGACGGCACGGAATTATCGCTGATACGATTCGACCCCTATTCCCCGGAAAACGCCGCACGAGAATTAATTTAACTCAAATATGCCTCCGGCGGCCAGGGGCTCTTTTTGGAAAAACCGCCCCTGGACCCCGCAAAAACTTTTTATTAAAGATAACACCAGGTGCAGGTGACAACTTGCAGGTGGTGAATACTACCTACTACCTACTACCTACTACCTACTACCTACTACCTACTACCTACTTATATATAACTCCCTGTCGTTTTCGTCCATCTACCTTGACGGAGAGAGGGGATTTTAAACGGACGTGTTTAATATATTTGCCTTCTTCGATCAATTCCTGCTGCTTCAACCATTCCCAATCAATAGGGAATCTTTCTTCTATTTTCATGCAAAAATAAAATATACCTAACGTGGAAATATTATGGAAAAAGTTCGCACCCCGGCTTAAGTCCACGGTAACGTTAGGCAATTGGGATTCAATGACAGCCCGTGCACAGCATATATTTTTCCAGTCCACGGGAATTCCCAACGAGGGCTGGGAAGTCCCCCATCGCCCGAATCCGATCAACAAATAGGCATGATTGGATTCTTTCATTTGCCGGTTGAATTTTGCGATTTCGTCGGCAATTGACTCGGTATGTCGCAAATGAAAGGTTCCCGGTTCCACGTAAATGATATCTTTAATAAAGTTTATCGATCCGTTTCCCAGGGCACTATTTGAAGCAGCCAGCACCTTTTCCTTTGCAGATTCCAGTTGGTTTAAATCCACTACTTCCTCGGAAAGGCGCAGGGATTTGACCTGTAAGAAACCGAAGTGTGCGGGTTCTTTGTTAAAGGGATCAACGGTGATGGCAAACTCGATTTCCACTTCGCAATTAACAGCTTCCTCGCAGCATTTCAACAAAGATTTGATCAATTGATTGACCGGCAGCAGGTTCACCCGCAAAACCGGTCCGGGATCGATATGGCGTGAAGCCCTGAACTCGATACCCAACTTGATGCGATCCGATTCATAATCATAGGAGGAAGCGATATAACCCAGGGTGCTGTCTTGTTCGGCATCTTTTAAATTTAATTGCACCAGGTATTGGTTTTCTATTTCTTCAATTGTCCCGGGTGCAGTTGTGCCGGTATGCCCTTTTTGTCCCAGGCGAACACCCCAGAAATCCAGTTGGGTTTGCTTCAACATTTCATTAATAGAATTAAAGGGGGGGTTCACTTCCGGGTATTTGGGCGAATAAGTCCATACCGCCTCACCATCTGTAATGGCTTTTCCCAGCCCCAATGCCAGGCTCACCACACCTTCTCCGGGTTTGGCATGACCAAAGGGATAAAAATTATAAGAACGCGCCACACCGGATATATGAGGATAAAATCGGTCATGATGCCGAAACCCTACCAATTCCTGGATAATCACCGCCATTTTTTCTTCTTTCAAACTGTAGGAAGTAGTAGTGATGTAACACCTGGCTTTATAAAAAAAGGTCGATGCGTAAACAAATTTAATGGCTCCTGTTAATTGATTGAGCCTCGTGTCCAGGTGCGAATGGTTATTAGGAATTAATTTTGTCTTGTATATCCCGGCGCAAGGAAAAATCACCGCATGACACCCCCCCGGAACTCCTTCCAGGGAAATAGAAGGACGAACTGCCAATGGAGCCCGCACCCGGGTAAGAAATACCCTGAGCGCTGCAATCAAATCTCCCGGCAATTTCGCTTCCAGGAAAAGATGCAGCACTTGTTCATCACTCAACTCAGAAAAAGCAGCATCGCAGAGATTGTTTTGCTCCAGGAAGCGATCGAAATATTCAGTAGTAATAACGGTTAAGCGGGGAATATTAACTATAATAGGAGTAGTGGGGTGGCTCCCATACTCCTTATCCAGGTGGGCTATTTTTTCTTTGACAGCAACCAGTTCCTCGGCTTTGCAGCCCAATTGTCCGTTTCCGATATAAGTGAAATCATCCGTTTCGCTGTAAGAATCAGGGTTAAATTGAAGGATACGGTTTTTTACGTTCATCTCCGACACATTCGCCATTGTATTTTTACTCCTATCATTCTTAATTCTATATATCTATATATATCATGTTTATTAAAATTTGACAACCTTTTTATTTGTAACTATTCAGTTTTTGGAAGTAAAATGCAGTTCATGATCGAATGAGCCTCAGGGAGGTGGCCGAAGGACACCGTACGGGCGAATGAGACATGAACTGCATGATAAGTTTTTCCAAAACTGAAAAGTTACTTTTATTTTTATTCCCGGGATTTATTTTCCCTTCTCAGTGGTCTCTGGGTTCTCTGTATCCTCTGTGGCTTTTTATCCGGAAAGATATTTTTCCTGATCCTTCCACAGGCATCAATAGAAGGGATTCTGACTTACTGATTTACTGCTTCTTCACCTCACTCACCTAAAACCCAAATGATAGAGATCATTCAAATAATGGGCCACGCCTTCTTCATAGACCGGGGGTATAATCGTATCAAATTCCTTTTTCAATTCCGGGGCGGCATTTTCCACCAGGACCGGGCGTCCCACGATGCGCATCGCTTCCAGGTCATTAAAATTATCCCCGAAATAGAGGACGTTTGCCAGGGGAATGGATAATTCCTCACAGAGCCGTTTCAATGCCAGGTCTTTCCTGACGTCAGTATGAGACACTTCCAGCCACGAGCCCCGGGCACCCCGGGTATAAATAACTTTAAACCGATCCCCGACAATCTCCTGGAGTTTAACCTTGACTTCTTTCGCCATTACATCCGGCAGCATTGTGGAAATCCCGGTGATATTCCCGCATCCATTTAACCGGAACATGCGTTCAAAGCCATAGGACAAATCCGGTATTTCATTTCGGCTGATATAATAATTTTTAAATCCCCCGTTTTTGCCTTGATAAATAATAATAGGCAGGTCATTTTCATCCAGGTAATTGTAGAGATCATTAACATCGTATCCTGGTATGCGGTATTCCCAGACCAGTTCTTTTTCTTTAACGCACAGGGCGCCGTTTTGGGGCAGCAAGAGTATCCGTTCATCCAGGTCCCGGGCGAATTTCATGGTGATATGGTAATTGTACCCGGTAACCAGGGCCACAGGGATATTCTTTTCTACCAGTCGATTCAGGACCGCGCCAGTAAAATGAGGTATGGAATTGATACCCCGAATCAACGTTCCCCCGATATCAGACGCCACCAATTGAGGTAATTTTTTTTTGTTTACCATACACTATTATACGCCAGTTAGCAAAAAATTACAACCCCTTCACCGAGGGGTTAATCTTCTCTTTCGATGCGGCCGTCTAAAAGATGAATGATGCGGTTGCCGTAGGCGGCTTTTTCTTTGGAGTGGGTCACCTGGAGGATGGTGGTTCCTTCCTGGTTCAGGCGTTTCAACAGTTCCATAATTTCTTGTCCTTGTTCGGAATTCAGGTTGCCGGTGGGTTCGTCTGCCAGTATAATTTTGGGTTTCATAATAATCGCTCGGGCCACAGCCACCAATTGCTGCTGCCCCCCTGACAACTGGTCCGGGAAGAGGTCTTTTTTAGCAACGATGCGAAACCGGTCCAACATTTCAGCCACCAGGCCTTTACGCTCCGATGCCTTGACCTTTTTGTACAACAAGGGTGTTTCCAGGTTTTCATAAACCGTCAGGTTGTCGATTAAATGATAACTCTGGAATATAAAACCGATATTCTGTTGGTGAAGCCGCGTCCGGTGTTTCTCATTCAGATTATGGACCGCCTGGTCTTCAAAATAGTATTCCCCTTCGGATGCCGTGTCCAACATGCCGATGATGTGCAGGAGTGTGGATTTCCCGGCCCCTGAAGGGCCCATAATGGTCAGGAATTCACCCTCCTCCACATCCAGGTCAACATACCTTAAAACATAGGTCCTGCCAAAACCGGTCTTATAGTACTTGGTAATATCTGTTAACTTTATCATATAAATATCTCCTTATTCCTTATTGTTATTACTCATATCTTAATGCTTCCACAGGATTGATGAGGGCAGCTTTGATGGATTGATAGCTGATGGTCAACCAGGCAATCATCAAGGCCAGGATTCCTCCGAATATAAATATTTCAAGGCTGACAGCGGTACGGTAAGCAAAGTTCTGCAGCCATTTGTTCATGGCAAAATAGGCAATAGGCCATCCGATGATATTAGCGAACAACACCAACCGGGAGAATTCTTTAGAAAGCATAAGGGTAATCCCGGTAACCGAAGCCCCCAGCGTTTTCCTGATGCCGATTTCTTTGGTTCGTCTTTCAGCCATAAAAGAGGCCAGGCCAAAAAGTCCCAGGCAAGAAATAAATATAGTAAGCACGGTGAAGTATTTAAAAAGAGTACCCACTTGCTGTTCGGCTCGATAGAGACGGTCCAGCCGTTTATCCAGGAACCCATAATTAAAAGGGTAATCCGAAGCAAATTGTTTCCATTTCTTTTCTAAAAACCCAATGCTAGAGGGAATATCCCCTGATTTTATTCGTGCAATGAGGCCCCGGCAGAATCCAGGTGCAAAAATTAATACCAGGGGTTCAATCTTTTTATGTAACGAACGGAAATGATAGTTTTTTACTATTCCCACAATCGTGTATTTATTATCTCCATTGACCAGTTCCATCCCGATTGGTGATGTCACTTCCATTCGTTTCACTGCCTCCTCATTCAACACCACTGCGGATTGATCGGTGGAAAACTCTTTTGAAAAGCTGCGTCCTTCCTTTATCTTCATACCAAAAGTTTTAAAATAATCATAACCCACAAAATTTCCGTGCATTAACACTTCTTCCTTTGGGTTTTGTCCTTTCCAGCGCCATTTGCTGTTGGAGAACACATTACCATAAGATGGGATTGCTGTGCTCCTGGTGACGCCTAATATCCCGGGATGCTGTAAAAGATCGTTTTTTATGGCATCGTATTTTTTAAAAAAATCTCCTCTCATCACAATGTAGACCAGGTTTTCCTTGTTATAGCCCAGTTTTTTATTTCTCATATAATCAAGCTGTTTATAAACAATAAAGGTACCGATGATCATGATCAGTGATAAAGAAAACTGGGTAACCACCAGGATTTTCCTGGAAAGGGACTTTGAATGGCCGGTCTCAAATTTTCCTTTTAATACATGAATGGGTCGAAAGGAGGACAGGAGTAACGCCGGGTAACTCCCGGAAATTAAGCCGGTAAAAAGTGTAATTCCCAATATCCCGGCCAAAAGGAGGGGATTACTCAAGAATTTTAATGTCATTTCCTTACCGGCCAGGTTATTAAATACAGGCAGTAGTAATTCCACCAACAGGATGGCCAAAATGAGGGCCACCAGCGCAAAGAAAATAGATTCAGCGAAAAACTGCCGGATCAAACCACTCCGTTTAGCCCCCACCACTTTTCTCATGCCCACTTCCCTGGCCCGGGTGGCAGACCTTGCTGTTGCCAGGTTCATGAAATTAATGCAGGCAATCAAGAGTACAAAAAAGGCAGTAATTGAAAAAATATGGATGTATTTAATATCCCCTCTGCCAAAGCGGTCGAATTCAAAATTCGAGTAAAGATGAATGCGGGTTAAAGGCTGGAGTCTTAATATTGTCCCTTCCTCCAGGGTGGGTTTGTCATCAAGGAATCGGGCGATCTTTTTCTCAACCGCGGCCCGGGAAACACCTTTCTTTAGCATTACATAGGTGGTAAATTGACTGTTCCCCCAATTGTCAACGGTGTATTCCAATTCCCGACCGAAAACAAAAGGAATAATGAATTGGGGTCGTAAATGAGAATTACGGGGCACCTTTGCCAGTACCCCGCTTACAACAAAATCATATTGATCATCTGCATTAAGAACTTTTCCCAGGGGTTCTTCACTGCCAAAATATTTCACTGCCATCTCTTCGGAGATTACAATGGAATGAGGATCAATGAGAGCTCTTTTGGGGTCCCCTTTAACCAGGGGAAAGTCAAACATCTCAAAGAATGATGGGTCGGCAAATTCTACCCTTTCATCAAAACGTTTGTCATTATATTTAATCCTGAATCTCCTGGCAGTGCTGCGGGTGTAATTGACAATCTCCGGGATATCTGCCTTCAATGCCGGACCGAGGGGGCCCTGGTTTATGGCCCAGGTGACATCTCGATCCAGGTGAATATCCTGCAAAACCCGGCAAATATCATCTCCATTCTTATGAAAGCGATCAAAACTCAATTCATCCTGGACCCAGAGGAGGATAAGAATACAACAGGCAATCCCCACAGCAAGGCCAACAATATTGATCAATGAATATCCTTTGTGTCTAAGAATGTTTCTTAATACCACTTTTAAATAGTTTTTAAACATGACGACCTTCTATAAAAAAGGATATAATAAAAGAAACTTCAGGTTTCATACCCATATAATTTCTCCTATATATAGGCCATGCAAAAACCTTGCCAGAGTGTATCATTCTAATGAGAACCCATTTGCATAAGGTTAGTAGAAAAGGGTAAACGCTTTTTTCCCCACCCCACTCACTCAACCGCTCACCTCACACCATTCAATTTGATTGTCCGCTGTTGGCACACTGGTGTACGCCAGCGTACAGTTTCTAATTTTTACAGGTAGTTGTTTTCGAATATCCTGCGATTCGTTCTTTCACCTGTTCCACCGTACTGCCCCGGGATTGAACAAAGTTGATAAAATCCCGGTCATTAACGGCCTCAAAGGCCTGGTTAATAAAATTTCGATTGAGCTCCAGGGTATAATCCTGGAATTGCTTCTCTATATTACCAGAAAGGTTTGCATGGATATCCAGCATTTTTACCGGCGTTTTACAGGATAAATCAAAGGATTTTAAGTCAACATACCGAACATTTTTGCTTTTTGCTGTTTTGATGTAGGCCTTTAAATTTTTCAAATCGCAGAGAAAGGACCACTGGGTGCCGCCCCTGTTCATTTGGTCAAGAATCTTAAAACCATAATCTATTGCAGAATCCTTAGATTGATTAAAGTTTTTCAGCATATAGGCTGCATGAACAAAACGGGGCGTTTTTTGGTCTTTTAAAGAAATGGGTTTTTTACCGCCAAATCCCTCAAAAGCTTTCAAGGTCTTCATTTCTTCTTTATATTTGGTGTTACAAAGTACCGTTATTGGCAGATCTTTTCCTTTATAAATGACAGGCTTACCTTCGAGAAATTCGATAACAGCGGCATTTCCCTGGCGGTCCGCGGTAAAAAAATGCCAATCCCAGCCATCCAGCATGATCTCTGATGTGCTCTTAATCACCTGGTCCACGGTTTCAAAATTGTCCAGCACATACTGCATCCAATGCACCATAAAAATCAATGGTTTTGAATTATCTACAGGAAAGCGTGTTCCCTGGAGTGTCATTTCTTCGATGTAAAGTCCTGCTTCATTCATGCCCCCGTCCGGGAAATCGCGACAAAAGGGATTAAAGGTAATAGAACCGTATTGGGACACCCAGGTTAAAGGTGGGGTGGAAGCGGGTTTGCCCGACAGGATTTCGTTCCAACTTTTTCCTTTTTTAAAGACGCCTCGTTTGTTGATAACGATAACCCCGGGTATATGCATGGGCATACCCAGGTTATGGCCGGCGATAAGCGTGTTTCCTTTTTTGAGCAAGAAGGTTTGACACGGGAATCCATTGGTTGAAAACAACAAAAGAACAGCGCACATAACAGCCAGTATTACGGCGGGCTTGCTAAATTTTACTAAAAGGTATTTTTTAATCATTTTAGCCTCCTTTTTTTTAGCCACAGGCTTCACAGACGGAAAAAGCCTGTTAAATATATTAAACGAAATGGAGGAACGATTGGTTCAGCATTATATTTATATAGCCATCCCTCTATCCTGGTCACTGGTCACCATCCGGGTAAAATAAATTACCTGGCATCACTCATTCGGACATGGATTCGGACTATTTGGAAAAGTGGACAGAACAGGGCAAATGATTCTTGTTTTTCTCATCTTTGGCTTCCAGGTTTGGGTATCCTCCTTCTGGCTAAAATACTTCCGTTTCGGACCCTTTGAATGGTTGTGGCGGTCCCTGACTTACAGGAAAATGCAACCTATGAGAAATAAACAATAGATATGGAAACAAATGGCGCTTTTAAATTCCCGTGGCGCTTTTAAATTCCCGGGGGCCCTCCCCTTCTTTCCCGATCTTTTTTATTTAATTGGAAATCCTCTGGATGTTTCACGGGCAGCTTTTACAAAAAGAGCCCACTGGTACTTGAAAACAATTTCAGTTTTAAAATCTTGAAATCTTTTTTCGTTTATGTTAAGGTGAAACTTCGCAAAATAAAATTGAAAATGATTGTGATACTTTCCAACAGCCAGCATGTTTAATGGCGGAAGCTTGTCTAATGAGATGTATTAAGGGAGTGAAAAATGACAAATAATAAAACACCAGGAGAATCAAGAAATCAAATCACGATCGTGGGGCCGATTTCAGGGAATACCAGGGCCTTAAAGCGGGATATTATCGAGGATGTGGTTGATGTTTCTCATCTGCGTGAAAGTTTTTCCGGGTTTATGACCAGTCTCCGGGAAATTGTAGGCATTGATGTGCCGTCCACCGGCTCCTATGAGTTGGAGGAAATCCAATTTTCGGCGGAGATATCGGCGAACGGTGATTTTAAACTATTGGGAACCGGGGTGGGCCTTGAAGCTAAAGGTGGGGTTACATTTACTTTAAAACGAAAAAATTAATGTTCGATTATCAAGAATTATTGTTGGTGAATTAAAATGGCAATACCAGCATTGCTAATCGGCTTAGGTGGAACCGGCCAATGGGTTCTTACCTATTTGAAAAAGGAACTCTTAAATTATAACAATGAAGATTATATTCCCAAAGAAGTAAGACTTTTGGCTTTTGATACGGAACGGGTGATTGAAGAAGAAGCCATCACTTTAACAGGTGTGAGCCTGGATACATATGAGTTTTATCGCCTGGGTGGAAATATTGAGAAAATTGTTCGGGAAGTTGCTGAAGAAAATATGCATCCCCATATCACCTCGTGGCTTCAGGCGAAAACGTACATTAACCGATTGAGTGCCGGGCAGTATATGTTAGAAGAGGGAGCTGGCAATATGAGGCCCTTTGGTCGAATGGCTTTGTTTA
The DNA here is from genome assembly GCA_020355945.1 of Candidatus Aminicenantota bacterium. The sequence goes on from CP070627.1 coordinate 7,003,307, forward strand.
AGGATCTAGAATCAAATCCTGAGAATTCCAAAATTTTTAGTGCAATACGTGATGCAATCCAGGATATCCGCATTGAAATGAAAGAAAATCGAAGTATAGAAATATATATCATTTCCTCTTTGGCCGGGGGAACAGGTGCTGGTATAGCGATTGATATTGCCCATATTGTGCGCACCATTGCTGAAGAGACAATCAGCTCACAAAATTTTATAATATATGGTTTTTTTGTTTTACCATCTGCGTTTCAACTTTTACCTGGTGGTGATAATGCTGAAATGAGAGCTAGAGGGTTTGCTGCCCTTCGTGAGTTGAATCGTTTCATCACTGTTTTTGGTGACCGGGAATATCCAATGATCTATAATCTGCATCCTCAATTCAGGAGATATATGCAAAAACCAATAAAAAAAAGGCTATTTGATGCGTGCTATTTAGTGGATGCCCGTCGTGAACGAAACACCCTTATGGACATTGAGCCAAAATTTGGCGTCTTCCCATCAATCGCTGATGCAATGATGGTATTACTGGATGAAAAGAGTGGACAGGATTATACTGAGCACCTCATTAACATGATGCCTATGTTCACCAGGGGGGATGATGCAGCCTATTTTAATGCCATTGGAACATATACTTTTGTACTTCCCATAAGTGACATTGTCGAAGAAAATAACTGCAAACTGGCTATTGATTTTTTAAAACGGTTGGTTCCACCCGAATTGGATAATAACGGACAGATTAATAAACTCTCTTCAACTCAAAACCAAGAAATACCTGGAAAACGGGGCAGAGATTTGGTGGAAAACTTCATGAGAAAGCCATGGACTATTGAAGAATTACAGGGCACATTGTACTTATCGGAAGCGGTAAAACTATTGGAACAGGGTGGTGTTGGAAATAACCAACTACTTGAAGAGGCTGCAAGTAGAAATTATTGGTGGTGGGGATTTATAGTACCTGATGATGACACTGAGGAAATCAAAAATTTACGTGCTGAAGTTCACTCTATACTGGAACACTCTTTGATTAAAAATGTAGAAACCTCTCGAGGATTAAAAGAGAAAGTTGAATTCGGATGTGAGCGAATTGAAAAGGAAGTAGAAGAATACCTGGGCAAATATTTAGGGAAAAAACAGACAGGGGAAAGCAATTCCAGTGGCAAATTTCATGATGCACTGGATCGTTACGCATCATTTCATATTGGACGATTTCAAAAGGCACTTGGGGGATATTGCATTAAGCTACTCAATGGAACCGCATACAATAAGCCTGAAGTATCAAAAGGCGGAAAACTGGGATTTGTCCGGGAATTTTTAGAAGGACTTTCTCAACAGATTGAAGCATTTTGTAAATTTATGGAAAAAGTGAGCGAAATTCGTTTTCGTGAAAGGCATTTGTTTTCAAAACAACAAGAGGTTCGAAAGTCCAGGAGCCAGATGTTTGAAAAATGCAAAAAAGCCAGACGCTTTAACAGGGCTGCTTATGGCTCTCAAGTAGCATATCTAAAAAAGATGGAAGAACTGGTGGAACTGCAGAAAAACGAGCTGCTTTTTGACTATGTTTATCGGATTGCACGCCGCTTTAGAGACCATACGAATACAGTCCGAGAGAGTATTAATGACTGGGCAAAAGCACTTGTAGTGGGATCAGAAGAGCAGCCCAGTTTATATGATTTACTTAATAAAAAATTGCAATGGATCAAAGAAAAACGTCAGCAAACAAAAAATTTTTCCAGGGTTCGTCATGAAGAAACCGATGATGAATTTGAGCAAAAATTATATACTCGAATTGCAAATCAAGAGCTTTCTAATATGTTCAGGGGTGTGTATTGGAAACTGAGTGAAGATGGTAAAACTGTGGCGCTCGAAGTATTTGGAGAGGAGCTTTTATGCCAGAGAATCAAGGATCAAGACCGCGACACTGAACATCATAATGTAGGAACCATTCTTAAAGGAACACGACGGCCCGTCCAACGATTGATTCATGAAGAAACGATTGGTAAACGGTTAATGAACCGATACAACGATGAAGAATTGGCAAAAAAACTTTACGAAAATGGCTGCCCATTGATAAATTTTTTTAAGAAACCAGTATTCGGACAAACTACAAATTTTCTTGCTGTTCAGCATGGGATTACACAAGGAGATGAGCGTTATTTTAGAGAGGTGGCAGAAAAAATAAGTTATATGACAGGGACAGGGGGCAGAGGGGTGAAATTATCGCAATACCAGAACGCCCATAAATGTACCATGATATATTCTATTGATGTAATAAATGTAGATTGCTTGACCGCCTATGAAGATATGGCAAATGCATATAAACAATATTTAGATGATCGACGGCTTCTTCATATCTTCCCTGCGGAAGTTAATGCCGCATATTACGAACAACAGGTTCAAAACAGATTGAATGAGGAATACCGGTTGTTCAATCCACGCATTGTGTTTATATTGGAATATAAGGACCTGGTAAAACTGTTTACACGATGTATGGTATATGATATTATTAAGTTAGTCAATGATGTGGAGGGAAATTCTTTTTGGAGTCTTCAATTACCCAAATGTGAGCATAAAGGGAAACTATATAAAGATGAAACCATAGAACTAACCCCACACACACCAGGCAAAGCTGATTTCCATAGGGCAATGCATACCTTTGTTTTCAAACAAGAAGATTTCAGAGAGGATTTTGAAACTTTCATTCAATATGACCATGTTGATAAGGCATTGATGTTAGCGGAGGAGAAGGTAGGGGATGAAGCCGAAAATATCGATAAACTCAAATCAAAAACAGATTCCGATCTCATTCGAGATTTAAAGAACTCTAATCCAGGGTATGAGCAGGATCTGGGTGATTTAATGCATATAATGATCCTGGAAGAAATCGATCGATTATCTGAATTAACGGAGAAAAAAACCACAACCTATCACATGGTCCTGATGGTTACCCCAAATATAATCGCTGTGGGCCAGAAACTAACACTAAGAGTTGAAATCCGACCTGGAATGTTAGAGAAAAATTCCTTTAAACTAAGCAGGGACATTCCCGAGCTTTACTGTTTCGTTGATGTTGATGGTCTCCAACTGGTAGGTGATGAAGTGGCTGCAATCCCGCGAGATCCGAAAACCGGTCATCCAATCCCCGTGGAATTTGAATTACAAGGCCATGTGCAGGGAAAACAAACATTCACCGTTGAACTCTTTTTTGAAGATAGCGAATCAAAGCGATTACATATTATCAAATCCAACAGCCAGGTCAGCGTAGTTGCTCCAAAACCCACCCAGGAACCACAAGTTATCTTACCTCAAATCGATATCCGCGTTGCACCCCAACCTGATTTCTTACTCCAGGTGGAGTCTAATATAAAATATAAAACCGACATTCGTTATTATCAAGTCGCCTTAAACTACCGTTTAACCAGTTATCTCCCTGAGGTCCGCTGTAAACAGGATAAAGTCGGAGAAGTCGTATTGAATTCCACAGAACTGCAATATTTCCGAACGATGATAAACCAAGCCATGGGACAAATCACCAATGCTCAACCGGAAGATATAAGGCAGAGAATGCTTTCGCTGGGAACCTATCTTTTTGATCGGCTTTTTCCACCGGATACCACAGGGAAATTCCGTACGATGTTTTGGAAAGTCAGAGATCAAATCAACACGTGGTTAATGATTGAGGATGTAATTAAAAATGGGGTCAACTGGATACCCTGGGAATTGGTTGTACCTTATGGAAAAGGCGAAGATTCTTCTCTATCATTCCTGGGGGAACGATATCATTTAAGCCGCTGGGTCAATGGATTGGGCACCACTCTCTATGGAGAATTCCCTTTTGGTGATATCGCTTTGATTGATTATAAACACCAAACTGTTTCAGAGGGTGAAGAGCACTCAGAAAGGATAGCCTGGCAGCGCAGATTAAATGCCCATAAGGCCAGGCACCTTCGAGAAGTGGTTCAACCGGAAACTCCTGTTTATGCTGTACATTTATTACGCTATGCCGAGCAGATTAGCCGGCGAGAAATTGTCGATCGGGATCAAACGGACCGAAGCGAAGAAGTATCTCCTGAAGAAGACGCCCAACAGAGGGCGAAACTGGATATTAAACTCAAACGTCCCGTTATCACTCTTAGCATTCTCAATCAAAACAGCATTCATTCCTCCGTCACTCTTCATGATGTAAGTCTTTCTGATCGGGTATTACCTTTTTTACGAGCTGGTGCCAGCGCCGTGATTTGTCCCTGGTGGTCAACCAGCGAAGCCGCTGATCAAGTGTTTTGGAACACTTTTTACGATTTGTTGGAACGTCGTGTTCCACTTGGCGAAGCAGCACTGCGGGCGCGATTGTCAGTGAGAGATGCTTTTCCCCATCTTGCCGATTGGCTGGCTTATAGTGTTTTTGGAGACCCACGGGCGCGGATCTATAGGCCGGAAGACAGCCAGGGATACACTGCCCTGGAATGTCTGTCTCCTGATAAATATTTGCGTCCGGGAAAAACCTACTCTTTCCGGGCAAGCATCAGTACTTTTCCACCAGTGGGTTTTAAAGGGCGGCTGGTCAGGTCTTCAGCTTTACCGGATGAGGTTCAAGCCCTTTTCTTAGCACCGGGATTGCAGGAAAAAATACCGGAACCTATTCCAATGGTCCCAATCAATCCCGGTGGAACGATACGTGAAGCAACGCAGCAATTTAAAGCCCCACAATTTCCCGGCAAATATCCTATCTTAGTACAATTCTTTGCAGACGAAGAACATATAAAAACATTAAAATTAATGCTTAGCGTTGACTACGACTAATCAGTGGAGGAATATAATGGCGAATACGATGAGCGTTTACGGTACGATTCCTTCAAAAGAGATATGCAAACATAGTCCTCAAAGAATTGATATCCAAATCTCTAATGGCAATGCACCATATGTTTCAATTGAACTTAAACCTTTCCCTATTACTTTTTCTCCCGGAGATGTTAATAATCTAAACGATCGATTCATTGGTATCCTGGAAGATTTACGATTGGATGTACAAAAGAAAGGCATTGATCTTACAGGCTATAACCATGATTATCTCGCCCAACTACGCAATATTGGACGAGCAGCATATAATAAAATATTACCGGAAGAAGCTCATCGTTATATCAAAGATCTCGAGACCCGGGCCCGTGAAAAAAAGCGTAATCTAAGTTTAAACTTCATTATACCGTCTGAATTCTCCCTATTTTGGGAGATGATCTATACTGGTACGCCATTTAAAATAGAACAAGATCAGTTCTGGGGATTTCGCTACCCAATCGGTCGTATATATTGGAGTCTTGAAAGAAAAGAAGATCTTGTTCATCTCCAGGAAGGAGTCTTTTCCGCCATCCATAATAAACTAAAGTACTCCAGGCAAGAGATTGAGGAGATTAGTAAATTCCTGGCTGTGCTCAGCCAGGATTTAGGATTAAATCTTGCAATAAAGCTGTTAGATGAGCTGATCCCTGCTAATTCATTATCATTTGAGAAGATGGTTGAGTTATTTCATAGTGAGGAGTTTCGTTATGGAATGGTTCATTTTGCCTGCCACCATGAGAATCCTGAGCAGGCTAGTGCTACACAGGCTTATCTGAGTATAACTTCTCATGAACAAGAATTGGATATAAGTCTTGAACAAATATTAATGTGGAAAGGCTTTGGCTTTTGCAATCAACCCCTGGTATTTCTTAATGCGTGTGAGTCAGCAACCCCCGGGCATCTTTTGCAAACCAGCAGTTTTCCATACGATATGCTTAATTTTGGCGCGGCAGGGGTTATTGCTACTGCTTGTACTGTACCCGATAGTTTTGCCAGCCGCTTTGCTGCTGAATTTTATCGACGCTTATTTAAAAAACCTTCTGCCAATAAACCAATTTATATCAGCGAATCGTTATGGGAAACCCGGCGTTATTTTTTAGAAAAATATAATAACCCGCTGGGGTTGGCTTACAGCCTCCATGCTGTTGTAGACCAACAACTCATATTTAATTAGCTAAAAGGGCAGCGCATGACAGATATTCAATCCAAAATTAATCATTTATTTAACATTTTAAAAAGCCTTTTAGAACAAATTACTCCATTACGCCAGCAAGTGGAGACCCTGGAAAAGGAGCTCACCTATGTACAGCGTGAATATGATCGGATAGTGGGTCCTTTTAATGCTGAAGCGGATCGCCTGGAAATTCTCAGATCGTCCCTTCGCGCACGTCTTGAACAACCACGGTCTCACACGCCATCTCCAATTCCATCAACACTGCAGCAAGAAAAACCCCAACCACCTCAAACGTTAATGGATACTGCTAATTCCAACTCCTTATCATCTCCTTCACCGTCTCCGCTCCCAGAGGACCCCCGAAGTAGACGCAAACGTTCCCTGGCGGATCATATCGATTATTTTGTGGCTACTGATGATCGGGAAACTGTGATGCAAGTGATAAATGCTGTTTTAGCAGATGATCATCGAGACATCGGTGATATGCTGGAACTTTTATCCTGGGGGGATATATGGACTGCCCGCCCTGATTGGGAGACTCCCGAGGAACAATATGTGCGACTTCAAAACTGGGAGTCTACTTTAAAAGAACGATTGGAGTACTGGCAAAACCGATTCCAGCAGTTAAAAGATGAGCCCCGGCAAGGGTTATTACAAGAAATGAAATCACGAAAGCCAGAGGAATGGTCGGTTTATCTCGATGAATTGGCCCGGAAACAAGAAGAATACAACAAAAAACTCAGCCAGGAAGTTGATTTTCTGGAAAAAGAATTGGCAAAACAGTCAGAAAACGAGGATTAAAATGAAAAAAACCAGGTCAACCACCAGGGAAATTAAACCCTATAGTAAAGAACTGGGTTTACGCCGTATTGCGATTCAACTGGAACAAGAAAGAACCCGACACCAGAGATTTTCTTCGACAAAATTACCTTTCCCTGACTGGACCGGTTACAGCAGCCAACGACATATAAGGGATATCGCTTTTGATGCCCATCATCATTGCATCTGGCTGGCCACCTGGGGTGGGTTACTCCGATGGGAACCGGAAACGGATAGAATCACCCGTTACACCAGTGAACATGGACTATTGGGGAATGCAACCAACAGGATAGCAGTGGATCATAAAGGAATTGTTTGGGCTTGCGGTCATGGGTTTGGCCTTTTTTACCTATTACCAGACAAGGGCGCAAATTGGCAATCAATCCACCAATTTAACTCCTGGTCTATCCTTTGCCTTTTACCTTGCCCGGAGTGTGGAATTTATGCTGCTTTACGCGATCTGGACGGACGCTCTGTGTTGGGAGTTCTTGAATCTCCCCAGGCTGACTTAAAACTTTTACTAAAAAACAACCTGGCAAATAAAGACATTGATGCCTTAGTCATGGATACGGAAGGTGTCCTTTGGATAGGCAATGCCTGGGGACTGCATTGTTATATTAACCCGGAAAAGACTCTTCATTACGATCTGGATGGTGCCCGTGTACGGTCATTGGCAGCAGGTCTGGATGGAACCCTTTGGATTGGCAGTAATCGTGGTCTTTATGGTTTTCGTAAAGATAAAACTCCAACCCATTTCCAGGAAAAGGACTGGCCCGGGGATGAAGTGTTTGCACTTACTATGAATCCTGGAAGCGCGGATTTATGGGTGGTGACATCGCGGGAAACCGGGAAAATTTCAAACAACCGATGGCAAAAAATATATGACTCTCAACCCAATCGTTTGAATGTCCTACTTACAACTAAAAATGATGATAAATCGATCACCTGGGGTGGTGGGGCTAACGGGCTATTTAAGCTTGGCTTACCCAAACTTGAAAAGGCATTTACCTGGAGCCAGGCAGATGCGTTAAGTAACGCTGTCCAGTGCCTGGAAATTGATAATGATGCGCTGTGGGTGGGTACAGCCCGGGGACTATATCATTTTCAATTTGAATCTCAAGATTGGACAGATTATAATGCCGAAATACCTGGTCTTTTTCACGATGTACGAGCCCTTTTGCCTATACCTTCCAAGCATCGGGTATGGGTTGGCAGTTGGAGCAGTGGCCTGCGATCGTTGGTACATGGTTACGATTTACCCGATCCCCTGCTGCCTGCTGTTCCCATTGTTTCCTTGGCTGCCAGTGAAAATGGGATATTATGGGCAGCTACTATTGACATGATTTATTGGAAGAAACCCGATACCCAAACGTGGGAACCGGTACCGGGTGCTTTACCGGGCCAACCGCCGAAAACATTAAATTTAGGAATTATCCAGGTAATTTGTCCCCAAATGACTGGCAGCGGTCAGGGTCTTTCCCGCACCACCCTCTGGATTGGCACATCCAATGGTTTATTGCGTTACCGGCCGGATGGTCCGGTCAATTGGGATTCACCCCGTGAATGGGGTGCGCCTTCTATCCTGGAACAGGATTCCATCCAGGCTCTAATTGTTGATCTAAATAATCGATTATGGATTGGGACTTCACATGGTTTGTATTGTCAACGTACCTGGAAGTGCTGCCGGGAAACCGATGTTCGTGCCCTGGCCTGTACATCGGAGGGAACGTTGTGGGTAGGCACCTCCACGGCCCTGGAAGAGTGGCACCTCCCCAAACGTACAACCAAATTTTCCGGGGAACCTAAAAAGCACTTTACTGTTAATAACTCCGGGATGGCTGCCAATAGGGTAACAGATCTAGCTCTTCGAGAGATCCACAGTGATTGCACGCGGGAAGTTTGGATAGGTTCGCCAAATGGACTGAGCTGCTATCGCTATCCAATATCCAGGGAAAAATAAAGTGATCTTGAAAATAACACTCACAAAAGTACTGGTTGGCAGGGAGAACAGGGCAAATTCCCAAAAACTCTCTGTGAACTCTGTCCTCTCTGTGGCTAAAAAATTAAAGGAGAAAATATGACCAACATAATTGGAATCGATCTTGGTACCACCAATTCGAGTGCGGCGGTTTGGCGTGATGGGTCACCGCATATGATCCCCAGTGCTGATGGAAGTTTTGTAACCCCATCAGTGGTGGCCTTTGATCCGGAAAAAGAAGAATGGGTGGTGGGGCAAAAAGCTAGGGATATTTTGCAGCAAGATCCCTGGCATGTGGTAAAATCAATCAAACGCTTTGTTGGCCGCCGCTTTCGGGGTAAAGCATTTCAAGAGGAGTTGGAAAAACTCCATGTGTTGTATAAAGTCGAAGAATCTAGCCAGCGTAGAGGTGGAATCGATGTGGTTTTGGGCAGCCGTCATTTAACTCCCCAGGAGGTCTCTGCCAAAATACTACAAAAAATTAAGTCAGATGCAGAGATATACCTTGACCAGGAAGTCACTGAAGCAGTCATTACCGTACCTGCTTATTTTAATGCTTCCCAACGCCAGGCCACTCGTGACGCTGGCCGTATCGCAGGTTTAGAGGTAAAACGAGTCCTGAACGAACCTACCGCAGCTTGTTTGGCCTTTGGCTATAAAAAGCTAGCGGAAGAGAGGAAAACAGTGGCAGTTTATGATCTGGGAGGGGGGACATTTGACATTTCTATCCTTGATGTGGGCCGCGGACCATTCCGAGTACGGGCCACCAATGGTAATACTCTTTTGGGGGGCGATGACCTGGACTGGATGATCTTAAATTGGGTTTTAGACCAAATAGGTGAAACTGAAAAAGAAAAATTAACCAAAGATGTGGTTGCCCAGGCACGCATACTCGCTGCTGTTGAGCAGGCCAAAATAATCTTATCTGAAGACGGAGAAGCCATGGTAGAAGTACCTGGACAACTGAGTCCTACCTGCCAGTTAAATGATCTGGCTTTGAAACTGACAAGAGCGCAATTGGAACATTTATCCGAATCCCTTATTGAACAAACACTGGAACCCTGTGGTCAAGCGCTTCATGATGCTAAACTTTCCACCTCTGAAATCAAGGAAGTTTTGATGGTGGGGGGACAAACCCGAATGCCAGCGATTCGTCATGCTGTGAAAGAATTTTTTGGAATCGAGCCCAATATTAATGTCAATCCTGAGGAAGTGGTGACCCTGGGTGCGGCTGTTCAAGCCGGTATCCTTGCCGGTGACACCATTGGCATTGTTCTCTCTGACGTGGTACCCCTTACCCTGGGTGTGCGAGCCCAGGGCGGCCTGATGGACACCCTGATCCCCCGTAACACTGCAATACCGATACGTAAAACCAAAATCTATACCACCACTACTGATGATCAGGACTCGGTTGAAATCCGGATTTATCAGGGAGAAAAACCGCATGTGGCAGATAATGTTAAATTGGGTTCCTTTACTTTAAGTGGCATCGAACCTGCCCCTGCCGGACAACCGGAAATCGAAGTAACCTTTCAAGTGGATGAAAATGGTATTTTGCATGTAAGCGCAAAAGATATCTATACCGAACAAGTTCAAGAAATAGATGTCGATACGGTGCAATTGAGCGACAATGAAATCAAAAAAATGATCCAGGATGCTGAAAAGCATGCGGTTGAATATGCGAAAAAACGACGCCAAATTGAATTAAGACAACAAGCCGAACAACTATGTAGCCGTCTTAATCATTTGTTAGTGGAAAAAGGATCAAACTTAAGTGCAGAACTTGTTACTGCCATTCAAAAAGTCCAGGATATTCCCACTGAAAAAAATTTAGAACCATATATTTCTGACCTGCGTGATTTATGGCGAAAAGTAAACGAGGCTGTTCAATAAGCTTCATTATCTCACGACAAATTTTGAATTTTTTCAAGAATATCCATAATTCCTCTTTACAACGTTTGTGGCTTCTTATAAAATAATACTATGAATAAGAAGGATTTTCCAGAAGGAAAAATAATTTTTGAAATCGAGTCGCTGGGCCCAATGCGGGAGAGCATTATAAATTTTAGACCTTTCTTATTGTTTTCAGGGGAGAGTAACACGGGCAAAAGTTACACAGCCATGGCTGTGTATTACCTTTTCTATATGCTGGATAATGAAAAAATAATCTCAGAACTAACACCTAAACTATTCAATATTAAGAAGATTGAAAATGAATTAAAAAGCAAAAAAGAGATCCAGGTGGATTTTCCCAAAAAATTGCCAGGAGAACTGGAAAAGCTTTATAATAATAATATCAGCCGTTTTATGGCTTATATTTTAGGTTATGATGAATTCTCATGTAAAGTAGTGTTAAAGTTGAACATCCCACTGGACACTAACTGTAAAATTCACATCTCTCTCAATAAAAAGAAAAATGGGAACCAGTTTCTTGCTATAGAAGGAAACTCCGTTGGTGTTATTTCAAATATTACATCATCCGACAAAATAAAGAAATTAGAAGATGCTCTAAATAACTGGTTTTACTCTTCTTTAAATCGTATTGTTTTTGGAAAAGATATCATCCGCAAATTTCTATTACCTCCGGCACGAGGTGCTTTTAGCGGATTGACGCCATCGATGTGGAAACATTTCTCAGGGATTGGGATGTATAACGAATTCCTGGAAGGTATTGACAGCGTGAGATTCAGTGATTTTGATATACCTGAACAACTCGAAGTACAGAAGAAATTGATCAATCCTTTGTTTGAAAAGCTTTTGCAAGGGAAAATAATGATAGAAAGAGATAAAGCTTCATATACAATTTCCAGTTCAAATAAAAAAATTCCATTGTCTGCCGGTTCATCTTCTGTAAAAGAACTTTTCCCATTATATCTTCTATTAAACAGGGTGCTCATCGACGAAATTTCAGTCTGTATCGAAGAACCCGAAGCGCACCTGCACCCTGAATTGCAGCGCAGTACAGCACTGCTTTTATCCTACATCATCAACCACGGTGGATTTGTCCAGGCTACTACTCACAGCGATTTTTTTGTTAACCAGGTCAATAACCTCTTAAAACTTCATTTCTTAAAGAATAAAGAACACCATCGGTTTTTGACCGCTTTAAAAGAAACCGGTGTCCAAAGAGAATTCGTGTTAGACCACCATGATCTGGGCGCTTATTATTTTGAGAAAAATAAGGATGGCGTTCATGCCAGGAAACTTGAAGTGTCTGAAAAAGGGATACCACTGGAAAGTTTTAAACATGCATATGAACAATCAGTAGAAGAGACCAGGAATTTGCGAGAGGCATTAATAGAAGATGCAGAATGAAAAACTGGAAAGTCAATTATTAAAACTCTTTTCTCAGCCCACCAGAAAAACAAAAGAGGATTATTTAATCGAGAAAGTCGAAGGCACTCATCTTACGATTTATGAAAAGGAAAAGAGCGGAGAATATCAAGTTTCATTTAAGAATGGCTGTTTTATCCGGTTCTCCGAAAAAATGCTGGGAACCAATAAAATCATCGCTCTTTTTAACAAGAGACAAGGGGATGTCATGCGGAGAATATGTGACGGAATTTTCCTGGCACGGTTAAACGACAAAATCATTCTTTGCCTGGTGGAACTTAAAAATAATATTAACAATAATTTTGAGAGAGCGATCAAACAAATTGAAGGAAGTTATCTAAAAACAGCCATGCTATTAAGTCTCTTGTGCAATATAAAAGAAATCGAACTTAGAGTCTTTATTGGTGATGGGCTGGAAAAAATAGTTGATGATCCCGATATTGATTACCTGGAAAAAGTAGAAGAGTTTAGAGAAAAAGCTGATAACCTGGAATCAAAACTAAAAGAATTTTCTCATAAAAGGGAAGTACAAATAAATTTTCCTTTTTTCCTGGGAGATTCAATTCATGAAAGTTATCAAAAGAAAGATATAAACGTGTACCACCTACAACACGGAGATACCTTTGATATGCAAATTTTTAATTAAAGAATTGGAGAATGAGAGGAAAGGCTAATCCCGATTAATCCAGATTATTATCTACTGTTTGGCGATCCAGATGGCTTTTTCTAGAAACTCATCCCGTCCTTGTTTGACCCCTTTGATGGTGCGTTCTACCCGGACATGGGGAATAATGCCTATCCCGTGATGCTGCGAACCATCGTGTTTCAACACCCGCATGCCGGTCCAGCTAACCCTGTATCCTCCGGGTAAAGTAAAAGGATTGACATTGCCATTGGTACCGGCAGTGGGCTGCCCAACAATCGTTGCCAATTGAAAACCTTCAATGTAACTCATAAACGATTCCGCGTAACTGATGACCCTACCCTCTTTTGTGGTTTACTTTTTGTGGTTAATTGTCTTTTAAAATGAGGATTGATGAGGAGAAGGAGAGATTTGCAGATTTATAGGGATTATGTTAAAATGGTTTGACATTCGACATTCCGGACTTAACATCAATGAATCGAATGGAGGATTAGAGTTATGAAAAAATCAAGTAATGATGACCGTGGTAAGGGAAGAACAGACCGGGGTGGCTTAAAAAAAAACACCTATTATGACCGGGATGGCCGTAAGACCGGGGAAACGTGGGAAAAAACAGATCCATTTGGTCTAAAAAAAATCGAGTATTATGACCGGGATGGCCGAAAAGTTGGGGAAAGTCGAGAAACAACCGGTGGTTTCGGATTCAAAACCATTGAACATTTTGATAGGGATGGACACAAAACCGGCGAAACTCGAGTAAAAACCGATTAATCTTATTTTCTTCGTATATTTACCCCTTTTCTCATTGTTTTTATTGTAGTTTCTTACTCAAAAAAACCGCACGGCTTCGTTTGATTTGGGGATGATCCATCACCTCAAACCCACACTGTCGCGCAGTGGCAATCGTTTTTCTAAAATCACTTTCCGATACACGTCCCCGGGGTTCACCCAGCAAAAGTTTACCGGCGGGTTTCATGGCCAGGTGAACCTGGGAAAACAAGGCTTCACTGTCCGGTACCTCATGAACCACGGCAAATACCAGGGCGAAGTCGATTTCCCCTGGAATATCATCTATTTCAAGAGATTTTTCAGAACAGACACGGGTCTCGATCCTGGGGGATAACCCGGCTTTGGCAGCTCTTTTTTTGAGGGAGGCGATCATTTTTTCCTGTAGGTCAATGCATACCACCTGGCCTGTTGATCCTACCATCCTGGCCAGGGGCAGGCTGAAAAAACCCATGGCACAACCCACATCCATGACTTTCATGCCTTCTTTGATATAAGGACGCAAAATTTTTCCAGGGTCCTGGCTGCAGCGCCTTAAGGGACTGGCTAAAAAATATCCGAGCCACCAGGGACATACGTGACGCTCCATTTTTCGATCTCCTTAAAATAAAAAAAGGCAGCCCTGGGGACTGCCTTTTTTATTTTAGCTTTTATTAAATTTAAGGTCTTCTTAATACATTCCACCGCCGCCGTGGGGCATGGGTGGGATTTTCTCTTCTTCCGGGATTTCAGATACCAGGCCCTCGGTGGTCAACAGCAAGCCAGCCACGGACGCGGCATTTTGCAAGGCAATTCTCACCACCTTGGTGGGATCGATGATGCCTGCGGCAATCATATCGGTGTATTGTTCGGTCAAGGCATCAAAACCATAGTGTTTTTCTTTTGAATTTTTTACCTTTTCCACTACGGTGGCTCCTTCGTATCCGGCATTAACCGCGATCTGCCGCAGGGGGGATTCCAGGGCTTTGATCAGTATATTGACGCCTAACTGGTTGTCGCCTTCCAGTTTGAGTTTTTTCAAGGTTTTGATGCTCTTGAGCAGGGCAATACCACCACCAGGTACAATGCCTTCTTCCACCGCGGCCTTGGTGGCATGCATGGCATCCTCTACCCTGGCTTTTTTCTCTTTTAATTCGGTTTCAGTGGCGGCACCCACCCGGATCACCGCTACACCACCGGAGAGTTTGGCCAATCTTTCCTGGAGTTTTTCTTTGTCATAATCCGAGGTGGTATCTTCAATCTGGTTTTTGATCTGTTTGATGCGGGCTTTAATGGCCTCATCCGTACCTCCACCTTCCACGACGGTGGTATCGTCTTTGTCTACGATTATCTTTTTAGCGATTCCCAAATGCTCGAGGGTGACATTTTCCAGTTTCATACCCAGTTCTTCGGAAACCACCTGTCCACCGGTGAGAATGGCAATATCTTCCAGCATGGCTTTGCGCCGGTCACCGAATCCCGGTGCTTTGACCGCCACGACATTGAGGATACCCCTGATTTTGTTAAAGACTAAAGTGGCTAATGCTTCGCCTTCAATATCCTCGGCCACTACCACCATGGGCCGTCCGCCTTTAGCCACCTGCTCCAATAACGGCAGCATTTCCCTTAAATTGGACAACTTTTTGTCATAGAGGAGAATGGAAGCCTCTTCCAGTTCAGCCACCATGCGGTCGGCATCAGTGACAAAATAGGGAGAAAGGAATCCGCGATCGAACTGCATCCCTTCTACTAAATCCAGGACGGTTTCCAGGGATTTTCCTTCTTCCACTGTGATGACACCATCTTTTCCCACTTTTTCCATTGCTTCGCCAATGATCTCACCAATAGAGATGTCATTGTTGGCGGAAATGGCACCTACCTGGGCGATCATCTTGCCGGTGACCTGTTGACTGAGTTCTTTTAAGTCCTTGACCACCAGTTCCACGCCTTCATCGATGCCCTTTTTGATGAGGGTGGGATTCGCCCCGGCGGCTACCATTTTTAAACCTTCTTTGTAAATGCTCTGGGCCAACACCGTAGCAGTAGTGGTTCCATCTCCGGCAACATCAGAGGTTTTGGAAGCCACTTCTTTGACCATTTGAGCGCCCATGTTTTCCAGCGGTTCTTTTAATTCTATCTCTTTAGCAACTGTCACACCGTCTTTGGTAATATTGGGAGAACCAAATTTCTTTTCCAATACAATATTTCGTCCCCTGGGTCCCAATGTCGCTTTTACTGTGTCAGCCAACTTATCAATCCCTCTTAAAATGGACTGCCGTGCTTCTTCGCCTAATGTAATTTCCTTCGCCATTTTTCATGTCCTCCTTACTTCAATTTTAAATATTTAAACACCTTAAGTCGTTATGGTTATCACTACGCCGGACAGTCTGCCTATTCTATCCTGGCAAGAATGTCCGATCGTTGAATAATCAGGTGTTTTTTTCCTTCAATTTTGATTTCTTCACCGGCATATTTACCGAAGATTACCTGATCTCCAACTTTGAGCAGTTTTTGAATTTCTTCATCCGTCCCAACTGCAATCACTTTTCCTATCATGGGTTTTTCTTTGGCCGTGTCAGGGATGATGATAGAACCTACTTTCTCTTCCTGTTCCATTGGTTCTACCAATACCCTCTCATCTAACGGTTGAATCTTCATTTTACACCTCCTATATATTTTTCAATATCTTCTAGTAAATCCAAACTTGACATTGCCTTAATTTTAGGTTAAAGAATATATAACAAATTTCACTATTTGTCAACTATCTTATTGATTTTTTGTAAAATTAATCTGAGTCCGTTAGTATAAGATTTTTATGCTAGAGACACACCCCGGCTTTTTCATCGTCTCAGTGGAGGCGGGGTGTGTGAAAATCAGTATTCCTGTTTTTTTCGTTTTTCAATTGAATTTAATTCTTATTCTGGGTACAATATTAGTGGAAAATTGATATTTTTTTATAAAGATTAGACAGGAGGTATTATTATGAAAAGTCGGTTACCGGCAACGCCCCTGGAGGCGTTGTCCATTTCCGGGGTGTTGAAATTTATTGTTAAAACCATCCACGCCTGTGCGGATGTTTTTGGGTTCTGGAAGTCCCCCTCTAAAAAAGCTGCCGCTGATTTCGAGGATATGTCGCTGTTAGCTAAAATCTATTGGGGGTACAAAAGTAAAAATCCCGTTTTAAAGGGTGAAAAAGGTGCCCATTTGGAAGCATTTTTTAAGAATCACCAGAAAGGGCTTTCACTTCCCGAAAGTTTTGAAAAAAGACATTCGCTTACGTTTAGTGCCGTGGGAGATTTGATTAAAGTAGAGGGGCTGGAGAATTCCAGGGATAAGTTATATGAAAAGGTAGTGGATTTAATATTTGATAGGGATATTTCTTATGCCAACCTGGAATCCCAGTTGACTACCCGGGACATCGGGGGATACACATTTAGTGAAAAAGAGGCACCACCATTGTGTTTATCAAAAGAGCAGTACGATGTTCTCAAAGGTTATCGGGGAAAGCAATTCACTTTGATGCATACTGCATGCAACCATACGTTTGATGTGGGAATGGAAGGAGTGGAAACTACATTGGCTCAACTGGAGAAGGATCATATCGTGGACCTGGGTACCAACCGCAATGCATCTGATCAGCAAAAGGGAAGAATAATTGAGAAAAATGGCATCAAAATCGGTTTTGTTTCCGCTACTTATGGCCTCAATGGCAAAGAGGTTCCCGGAGGCAAAGAACACATGGTGAACATGGTAAGATTTCACCGCGGTCAAAAGGGCAGGGTTGATAGTGATAGAAATATTGATCTTACATTGTTAAATAATCAAATTTCTTATTGTAAGGACCAGGGATGCGATATGGTTATTGCTTCAATTCATTGGGGCTATGAGTATGAATTTTTCCCCAGGCAGCATCAAGTGGAGATCGCTCACACCCTGGTGGAATCCGGTGTGGATGTGATTGTGTCCCATCATGCTCACGTGGTCCAGCCGGTGGAATATTACCGCCCCCGCAGGGACCCGGACAGGACTGCGGTTATTGCTTATTCATTGGGTAATCTTACCACCTCTTTTTCCGCCCCTCACCTGGTATTAAGTGGTGTTCTTAATCTAACTATTGTTAAGGGAAGTGTGAATGGAGAAGAGAAAACATTTGTTCAAGATGCTCAATTGGTGCCTGTGGTTCAAAGAGATTTCATTGAAAGTGATTTGCCTGTAATTCAATTGGAAAAGCTGGAAACCTTTTCTGCCGGTAAGGATGAAAATAAAACCAGGGAAGAAATAGATTACATATCCGCGGTTGAAGGGTATGCAAAATTGGTGTTATGAGAAAATGTATATCCACGGATTTACACGGATGCGCACGGATGAGAGAGAAAAAGTTGAGAGGTTAAGAAAGTCATAAAAAAGTCCCTGAAAAACTGTGTAAACCTGTGGCAAAAAAGGAGAGTGTAATGAATTTAGAAATAGATAAAACAATATATCAGCGGCCGGTGGACCTGCTGCAAAATTTAATTCGTTTTGATACCAGCAATCCACCGGGTAATGAGCGGGAATGCGTGAGGTATATCAGTAAATTGCTTTGCGCGGTGGATATCGAAACGCATTTGCTGTCCAAAGACCCGCATCGTCCCAACCTGGTGGCACGGTTAAAGGGCAAGGACAAAGATGTACCGCCGCTGCTGATTTACGGGCATGTGGATGTGGTTCCTGCCGGTGATGTCAAAGTGTGGAAATACCCACCCTTTGAAGGCAAAATTGCCGATGGGTTTGTCTGGGGCCGCGGTGCATTGGATATGAAAGGCCCGATAGCTATGATGGTGAGTGCCTTTATGAAGGCGAAAGTGGAGGAAACAAAGCTGCCTGGTGATGTTGTACTGTGTATACTCAGTGACGAAGAAGAAAAGGGGGATTGCGGTGCCCGGTTCCTCGTGGAGCATCATCCTGAATTGTTTAAAGGCATTCGTAATGCATTGGGTGAATTTGGTGGATTTACCTTCTATGTGGGGGGTAAAAAGTTTTATCCCATTGAGATGGCCCAGAAGCAGAAATGTGGTCTTAAGGCCATTATCCGCGGTCCTTCCGGTCATGGTGCCGGTCATATGCGGGGTGGTACCATGGCAAAGCTGGCCAAATTCCTGGACCAATTGGATAAAGCCGCGCTGCCGGTTCATGTCACCCCAGAAGCGGAAAAAATGTTCGAGGCAATGGCAGATGTCCTGCCTTTTCCCACGGGTTGGGTCCTGCGTCAACTGCTGAAACCCAAACGCACTGATTTTATTTTAAAGCGCCTGGGAAAAAAAGGCGAGATCTTTATCCCCTTGTTTCACAACACGGTAAATGCCACCATTGTGCAGGGAGGGGATAAGATTAACGTTATTCCCGATAAAGTCGAAGTACAGTTGGATGTTCGTTTGCTGCCCGGTTTTGAACCCGATGATGTGGTTAAGGAGCTGCGGCCCATTATCGGGTATGATGTTGAACTGGAACTACTGTTTTTTGATGAGGGACCCAGGGAGTTGGAGATGGGATTATTCGATACCCTGGCAGGCATTTTAAAGGAGGCAGACCCGGGTGGAATACCTATACCACTGATGATAACGGGTTCCACTGATGCTCGTTTTTTCTCACGTTTAGGCATTCGCACCTACGGGTTTATTCCCATGCAGTTGCCTGAAGATATGAATTTTTTCAACCTCGCCCATATGCCCAATGAACGTATCCCGGTAGAAGCCCTGGAATTCGGCAGCAAAGCCATCTTCCAGGCCATGCAGCGCTTTCATGAAAGGGTATAAGCCACAGAGATCACAGAGATCACAGAGATGAAATAATAAACAATTTGCCTGCCAGGTAATCGGTAATCCAGAGCCTGCCTTTTTTATCCTGCTTAATTTGATTGAATGTAAAGATACCGTCGGCAAATTGGCCCCGAAGGTAAAAAGCAGAATTATTCGTATCCACCGTGGTTTCGCCGTAGGGGTAAACCTCTCTATGTACCAACTGAAAAGATTTTTTGTCAGGGCAGAAGGAAAGGATGTGTAAAGTTTTAGGGGTATTACTGGTAATAATCAAATTTTTGCCAGTGCTAAACAAATTTCCGGGTTTTCCCGGGTAGGGGAGGGGATAGGTGATAGGCTGATTTCCAAACATTTGCAGGGAATTGTCGTTGTGATTGATGCAATAAGGAACATTGTTTAATAATACCAGTTTAAAGGGTTTTTGACCGGTTTTAATCTTTTGGACTGAAAAATCATCCTTGTTAACAACCGTGATGGTATTGGAGTCAAAATTAGCAACGTAGATAAAGTTATCATCAAATACCAGGTCCGTAGGGGTTTGCCCGGTGGGATATTTTAGTAATATTTTTTGTAATTTTAGGTCAAAAATTTGGAGAATCCCCGGTTCTTGGTCTGTTTCTCCCACCCGGGCGATATAGAGCCAGTGTCTTTTTTGGTCGTATTTAAGGATGCGTTGGCTGGTTTCCCGCAGCACGGAGTCTTCCAGTTCCACTCGCATTTGGTGCAGGTTGGGGACGCGAACTTCATCCGGGAAGGAGATTAAAAACTGTTTTTCTTGTCCCCAGTTATTTTGCAGGGCATAGAGCGCTCCGTTTTTATCCAGTATCATTTGATGGGCCATTCGGGGAATACGGCGGTCATAAAAACTCATGGCATTGGTATTGGCGTCGAAATTGATACTCATGATACCGTTTTTAGCCGCCCAGATGTAAACCACCGGCCAGTAGGATTGATGGGGGCCGTAAGAGACATAGATGCTGCCGGAGGGGCTTTCAATGGCATTATTAATATATTGACAGGGTAGGGGATGGATTTTTACACTTCCATCTGCCAGTACTTCGGCAGCCTGGTCTTCCGAATTAAAGACCAGGAAGCCATCTTTTGTTCTCATTTCCACCAGGGTTGTCGGTGCCCAGCCGGTATAAATCTTGTTCTTTTTTTCGGTTTCCGGGTCTAACACAGTTAGTGCTGCTCCGAAAGAGCCGTTCACTGCGGTGGCGCCGATGGGAATGATTAATTTGCCGGTGTGGGGATTAAAGGTCATGTTAAACATATGGGGGATAATACCCACATTAGGGATACGTTTAACCAGTTTCCGGGTTTTCAGATCGATGGCGTTCACTTCGCCGAAGCCCCAGGAGGCCACATAGAGCCGGTGGTTTTTTTCATCGATGGCAGAGGCATCGTTTCCATAGATGGGGATTTTGATCTCTTCGATTTTGCCGTTGTTTTTAAAATCCACTGCATGAACGGTGGGGTGGTTATCGTAGGGGATATAGATTTCATCTTGTTGGGTGTTGTAATTGACGCCCACAGCTTCGGTGAGGCCCGGGAGTTTTACCACGGAATCATTGCCGTGCACCACATCGATTTTGAGTGCTTCGTTCACCAATCGTTCTGTTGTTTCGATCACGGTGTAGAGGTGGTGGGTTTTTTGGTTATAGCCAGCCATATGCCAGCGGCTGCCGCCTTTAACTGCCAGTTTTCTTTTCTTTAACAACTTAGCGGATTTGGCGGAAAACAGGTAAAGATCAGCGTTATAGCCGTCAATGGCAATCACCTGCTGTAATGTGGTGTCACAGACTACTTTTCGAATAGGCGGCGGTGGTGTTTGGTTGAGGTTGATCATTTTTTCTACTTTGTTTACCCAGGGAATTGGTTTGAATTTTTGGGATTTTAAAGGGATCATTGCCAGGTATTTGCTTTCCCTGCCCACCAGGAAGGCGTCCCCGTTTTTTTCATTCACGGTGACCATTTCGTATTGTTTGTTGGTATTGATGGTGACAGCGGATTTTTTGTCCGGGAAAACAATGTGCAGGCTTTTGTTACCGATAACGTAAATATTCCCGGTGCTTTTATCGATGGTCATGGCTTCCATTTTTAGGTATTGGGGTATCCGGGTTTTGATGGGGATATTGGTGACGGAATAATTGTTTCCATCAATAAGAGAGATGGAAGAAGTGTTGGTATTGACCAGGATGATGCGGTTCCTGGGGATATCGGTTTTGACCAGTAGGGGGCCGGCGGCGTTTACTTTAAGACCGTAATGGGAGAGTAAGTCAATGGTTTTGACGTGGTAATCGGCGTCACCATTTGCAAAGTAAAAGAGGGGTAAAAAAACGATTAGATAGAATAACCTTAATAATTTAGACATAATGCCTCCTTTGAGTTTATTTCAACTGTCTGAGAAAGTTAATTAAGGGCTGCAATTTTTCAGAATTAAAATTCCAATACCCTTTCTGTGCCGCCAGCCCTATGGAATTTGCAATCCTGGGTTTTGCTGCTAAGAATACTTGAACTTTGGCCTTTGAAATATTTTTAGGTCCTTCTGGTAATTTTTGGGAGCAAGCAATAAAATCGTCCACACACCTCATTGCCTCGTGATCTTTAACAGATTCAAGGCAAAGGTCCTCAAGCATTCCTTTTGAAGAATTATCAGGCATGATGAAAACACCTAACGAGGGGCAGCCGCTGGAAAATTCACCTGGTCTTTTCGGTGATTGAAATCCTGCTTTTTTCAGGACCCCGGTTACACTTTTAAACGCATCTTTGGCATTTTCATCCGCATCACGGATAACAGCAATTTTTTCGATGTTTTTGAAGCCCGTGACAAACTTAAAACCTGGCATTAAATTTTTGAAATTATCTTTGCCTTCTGAACATCGTATATCAACGCTATCTAAGATGCCGATATATTCCAATAATTTCTCGGAAAAATTGATTCCATCTTTTCCTTCAACCACCAGGAGCCTTTTTTTTGTAAAAAGTTTAGGAAGGGATTCAGGCATTAGCGTATCTCCAGTCCGTTTTCCAGTGTGATTTTAAGCATTTCATGATCGATGCTGATTAATTCCAATCTTTCTTCTTCCTTTTCAAGGCGATAGAGCCTCATGTTGTCCTTTTTATTTCCCAATTTCTCATAAGCGGAACTGTAAGATTTTATATTCTCAAACGAATGGGTAGTGGCGAAAACCTGGACATTAAATTCCCTGGCAGACTCGAAAATTGCTTCCCATAGAAATTCCAACGCAGAATAGTGAAAACCGTTCTCCACTTCATCGATTAGTACAACGCCATTGGAAGCTTCGTATATTGCCAGGACAATGGACAGCAATCGGTTAATCCCCTCTCCTACAATATTTACAGGAACCAATTCATTAAAACCCACATCGCAATATAATATATCGTCAGAGCCCACGGACAAATCCTTGATACCTGGTTCGATTTTCTGCAATATTCTTAATATTCTTTTTTCCTGTTTTTTAATTTGGATATCGTTAAATCTCCGTGTATTATCTCCAAATCCATAATTGGGATAAATGAATATTCCATTTAGTGAATTTTTGTAATTATTCGGTAGGTTCTTTTGCAGATCTTTTCCATTCCGTCTTATATCCGAGTGGAATTTAAGGGTTTCTTTTGAGTTTCCTTTTTTTATCGAATATTCGAAAGATAAGCCATTTACCCGATCAACAGGGGCTGTATGACTGCTGTTAACTACAATGTGTCCATTGTGTTTCCTGGGGTCCTGGGGTTTTAGAATTGCGGTTTCTTTTAGCGGTCTTATTGTTAAGTCTCGCTTTTCTTTTGGATTAATTACTTCTCCATACAATTTTGAAGATAGTTGGATGTCCAACTTGTAAAAAATAAGAGACCATGAATAGTCGTTGATGAGATGAAAACCCCGAAAGCTATTGATTCTTATAGGAATATCAGGATTGGTTGGTCCTGTAAGTAGAAAGATACTTTCCAATACGGTTGTTTTGCAGCTATTATTTTTTCCTACAATTAGGTTAAATTGTTTAAGGTCTTTGAATTGCAATTGGCTGATGCCCCTGAAATTTTCAATTTTAATCTTCTTGTACATCGCAGCCTCCTGGACAATTTTAAATTGGCCATTACCTATTATAATATTTTTTTCAAAAGAATGAAAGCCCCCCATGAACCCAAAATCCACCATCAAAATATGTAAACCACGAAGGACACGAAGGAAAAAAGAGTATCTAAACCACCCCAATGAAAAGCTTTTGGAAGTCCAGAAAGGGGCTGGCAGCCCCTGCCTATTAATTTAACTTTAATGTTTTCCTTTTTTCACCAATGACTAATGACAAATGACCAATGACATTTGTTGCAAAGGTTTTTGGCCGCCGGAGGCATTTTATTGAAAATCAGTAAAAGATAGATTATAATCTTTAGCTAGAACGTACCACAGAAGAGGTAAAATGAATTTGAATGTTGAAGAGCGAGTTAAGCAAATCATTGGCAATGAGGATGAGTACATCATTGGTTTTGCGCATTTAGCCGGTTTACTACCTGTAGAGTATGGCAATCACAACTATGCCATTGTGATTGGAAAGAAACTGGACGACAGGATCATTGATTCCATCGAATCAGGCCCAACCCTTGAATATCTGCAGCATTATTACCAGGTCAATCGAGATTTAACGGCTTTAATCCATCGGATTGCCAATGAGTTGAAGGACATGAATATTTCTGGCATTGCCATCGAGCCTACTGTAAGCGATGATGAACTGGATGATGAGTATTTTAAAACGTTACGAGTGGATGTTTCTCATAAGATGGCAGCGACGCGGGCGGGTTTAGGGTGGATTGGCAAGACAGCATTGTTTGTCTCTAAAAAATTCGGTCCCCGGCTGCGATTGGCCACGATTCTTACCAATCATCCCCTGGAGTGCGAAAATACCCCTATCAATGAGAGCAAGTGTGGAAATTGTAAGGTGTGTGTTGAAAAGTGTCCGGCGCAAGCAGCCAATGGAAAATCATGGAACATCAATGTGTATCGGGACGAATTTTATAATCCTTTTAAATGTAGAGAAAAATGTCTTGAGCTTTCGTGGCATAATATGAAACAACGGACCAGTATCTGCGGGATATGTGTTTCGGTCTGCCCGGTTAGCCCCGGGGTAGGTGGAACCGAATAAGGTCTTCTTAACCATATTCTTTTTAACGAAACAGGATATCGATGATTCGCGGCATTTCCCAGAAACCTTTATCCACCCGCTCTTCAATTTTTTCCACCAGTGCAGCCGTTTCAAAAATATGCGGTCGAATGGTCTGGCAGCATAAATCTGCCTTTTCTCTATCACTTCTTTGCTTCAGTTTTTCATTATCTTCATCCAGGATTGAAAGCATTTTCATCGCATTATCGATTTTTTGTGTGAATTTCCTGATAAATTCCCGCTGTCTATCCAGGATAGAGGGCTCTTTTTTTAGCACTTCCGCTGGAAAACCATTAACTGCATCCAGGAGCAGCTTCTGGTTTTTTAAAGCCGCCGGGATGATATAGGCCCTGAGTAAGTGACGGGCCACCCGGAGTTCCATTTCAATGGTTTTCACATACATTTCCATCTGTATATCGGCCCGCGCCTCGATCTCATCCTTATTAAGGATATTGTAGGCTGCAAATAGAGAGATATTTTTTTTATGTTTCAGTTGGTCAATGGTTTGGGGAAGAGATACCGGGATGAAGATCCCTCTTTTTTTTGCTTCATTCCTCCACGCCTCATCGTAATTATCCCCCTCAAAGATAATGGCTGAATGTTCATGGATTAACTGGTTCAGCGCTTCTAATATTTTTTTGTCATCATCCCAGGGAGAGATGTACTGGTACACTTTATTTAAGCCATCCACCACTGCCAGGTTAATGGCGGCGATAGGAAAGGCAAGGGATGCAGATGAACCCGGCATGCGGAATTCAAATTTATTCCCTGTGAATGCCACCGGAGAGGTTCGATTCCTGTCAGACATGTCATGAAGAATGGGAGGTACAAAGGCTTCTATTCGAATCACCGTGGTTTTTCTGGCTTTACCTGATACAAAATCATCAAGGTTTTTAAGTATACCTTGCAATTCTTCACCCAGGTATATGGAGATAATGGAGGGAGGTGCTTCGTGCCCGCCAAGTCGCAGTTCGTTTCCCGGTGAAGACAGCACAGACTGGATAAGATCATTGTGACAATTGATTCCCACGATAAAACCCGCCAAAAAACTTAAAAAAATAAACTTAGACGCTTTTGAATCCCCTGAAGTTAAAAGATTTTTATAATTACTGTCCATCAATGACCAGTTCAAGTGTTTACCACTCCCGTTAAAAAAAGAAAAGGGTTTCTCATGAAGCAGACAGGCCATGCTATGTCTCCTGGCAGTATTGGTTAACAAATCCATTAACATCTGGTTATGGTCGGCGCTAATATTGGCTTCTTCATATATTGGCGCCATCTCAAACTGGTTGGGGGCCACCTCATTATGCCGGGTTTTTATGGGTATCCCCAGTTTTAATGCTTCTTCTTCCACATCTTCCAGGAATTGTAAAACCTTTTCCGGGATGGCTCCAAAATAATGATCTCCCATTTGCTGTCCCCTGGGAGGACGGGCGGCAAAAAGTATCCGGCCCAGGGTTTTAAGGTCCGGCCGTTGATGATAGTCCTCGCGGTTGACTAAAAAAAATTCCTGTTCCGCACCCGCCATGTTTTTGACCCAGTTCACCTTCCGGTTAAACTTCCTCAATAGTTTCAAGGATATCTCATTGATAAGCTTTAGCGATCTGAGAAGCGGTGTTTTTTTATCCAGGACTTCCCCGTTATAACCGAAAAAAACCGAAGGAATGTATAGAATGCACCCTTTCTCCCGTTTGCCGATAAAAACCGGTGACAGGGGGTCCCAGGCCGTATAGCCCCGGGCTTCAAAAGTGGAGCGCATACCGCCGTGAGGAAACGAAGAAGCATCCGGTTCTCCCTTGATCAACTCACGGCCTGAAAACTTTGAAATCACGTTTCTCTTTTCATCCCTGTCCAGGAATGTATTTTGCTTACCCGCGGTTAAACCGGTAAGTGGGAGAAACCAATGGGTATAGTGGGTTACCCCCAGGGATTCCGCCCATTTTTTTATCTCTGTGGCGATGGCATCGGCCACATCGGAGTCCAGGCTCTTTTTTTCATCCACGGTTTTTTTGAATTTTTTAAACACGTGGGGAGGTAGTCTCTCCTCCATCTTGTCTACACCAAACACATGAGTGGCAAAGTGAGATTGCATTCTATCCTCCTTTCAATATACACCCTGCTATTGTCAAACAGGCTATTTATTATGAAATAAATTCCTCCTATTGTCAACTTTCCTGCCGATATTGCAGCAATTCTTATTTGTGATATTGGCATATTGGCATATTGGATATTGGATATTGGTGCCAGGCAAAATTTTTTACCGCCCGCTTTTATTGTTAAAAATAAACTAAAGTATAGGTATTTCTATTTATTTTTTTTTAAAAGTTGATTTTTTTTAAATTTTATACTACTATTTTATGGTATACCCAATTTTAGTGATCGAGAGGCCATTTGAAAAGGCTGAATAAAAGTTATTCATAATCCTGTCCGGTCTGGCATAGAAAATTATTTCTAGCAATTCTATTATATCCAAATAAGGAGGTGATGCCAGGGAAATGGTCTCTATAATGATCATGCGGGTAACCGGGTGTCCCGGGAACGGGGCACTCTTTGGGCGTTGACCGGTGAGTAAATTTGACCCGCTGGTTACGCCTGAGAAGTAGAAGAAAGTAAGGGATTGAATGTAAAATGAGGTAGCAATAATTGCTGTTGCAGGGGGCTGCGGGCTGCATGTGTCGTAATCATGTAACCCGCAGCTAGATTAAAAACGTTAAAAATAAATGAAAAAATAGGTATTTCTACTTGTTTTAAAGAAAATGCCTTTTTTTTTAAAAAAAAAGTTGACAAATTTGAAATTTTATATTATTACATTATGGTTACCCAAAATCCGGATGAGGGGCACCAAAAGAGAGGCGCTCAATACGAAGGCATTACATTATCTTTCTTGTTCAAGAGGTTTATACTCACGTTCTTCGCGCTAAGAACTCCCTTCACAATAAAGTTGTCTGAATAAGTGGTCAATACACTGGAATATTGAGCGTTTCAACCAGAGAGAAGCTTTAAGGAGCAGCATAAAGAAAAAATAAAATGTAGGAGGAAAAAATGAAACTAAAAAAAGAGTTTATTATCACGTTTTTACTGGTATCTGTCCTTTCCTTTGTTCCTACAGGAGAGGTAAAGGCTAACAAGTATAGCAACGGTCATGATTTGGAGGCGATTTATGAAAACATTAAGTATTCCGGCCCTGTCTATGAATGGGATGAGAGCATTGTCACCTTCCAAAATGAAGGCATGACAGTGGTCTGTTCGTTAACCATTCCCCAGACTCATCATTTGGCTCCCATTGTTATTACCTTAAATGGCTTTGCCGGAGACAGGAATGACGTCGTTATTCCCGGGACTGACGAACCCCTCTTTAAGCGATTTGCCCGCATACTGGCAGAGC
>CP070627.1:7031304-7053183 GCA_020355945.1 Candidatus Aminicenantota bacterium
ATTGGAAATTAAGGAGAAGATCGGGGATATCAAAGGCAAGGCAATTAGTTTGCACCAGGTGGGCAACATTTATTATTTTAAAGGCGATTATGATGAGGCATTAATACAGTATCAAAAGTCATTGGAAATAGCTGAGAAGATCGGGGATATCAAAGGCGTTTCAGAGAGTTTGCACCAGGTGGGCATGATCTATGAAGATAAAGGCGATTATGATGAGGCATTAATACAGTATCAAAAGTCATTGGAAATTAAGGAGAAGATCGGGGATATCAAAGGCGTTTCAGATAGTTTGCACCAGGTGGGCAACATTTATTATTTTAAAGGTGATTATGATGAGGCATTAATACATTATCAAAAGTCATTGGAAATTAAGGAGAAGATCGGGGATATCCCCGGTTTAGCCATCTCTATGGGCCAGATGGGGAACCTGCACTTTCAAAAAAAGGAATTTGACATTGCCCTGGAATTCTTTATCCAGGCCTTCCTGATCTTTACCAAAATCGGCTCCCCCTATGCCAATCAAGCCAGAAAAGATATTGCCAGAACCCGGGAAAAACTGCCGGAAGACCAATTCCAGGCGATTTTAAAGAAATTTAAACTGGAACCAGGGAATTTTGATTAAATGGAAGTGGGATATAAACAAAAAAATTTGATGGATTTAAATAATTCGATTGGTGGTTGAATTTTTGGCACATTTATATTATAATAAAAATGAATCTGAGAACGAGCCAGACTCGTTAGTAGGATTCACAGGGCCCGAAAGGGCCCCTTCCTTTATCTGTACACAATCCCCCAATCATTAGCTCGAGTGGCTACCTTGCAAAGAATGGGATCAAGTCTATCAAAATAATTTTTCCCTCCTTTTTTTCTAACATATTTACATGGAAGATGTTTCTGATAAAGGAAAAAAGCATTGACATCAGCAAGTTGAATAAAATATGAATGCAGTGAATTCCTGTGAACAGGATCTTCAACAATAGTTGTTATGGGGATTAATCGTGAACCGGTTCCAAACCTGGATGGCACTGGATTGTATCTTCTCATTTTTCGAGCCAGTATTCTTAATTTAGGTTCATCAGTTTGGTCTACCACCAGTATGCCGTAATCCAGGGGATTTTGCGGACCAGGGAAATTTTTATTGGCGATCGTATTGTGGAAACGTTGAATTAAAGTCATCCAGGCAATGTCAAAAATGTCATCCGCGGGCGTTTTGTTTTGCTTATCCACAATTACATTTAAAATACTAATACCAGGTAATTGAGCTTCAAAATCAATAACATCCCGTAAAATTTGCAATCTTAATGATTTATGAATACGGGCAAGGTCTCCGGGGCTGTGAATGAAATGCGCTGCGTGAATTTCTTCTCTTAGTTTTAAGCCAAATCTTGTTTTTAATATTCTCCTGAAATTTATTATAGTTTCAAGGGTTTCATGCCATTTAAGTTCATGAACAACCAGGCCGCTTAAGGCAAAATATTTTGTAGGACTGTTATTAAGTCCTATATCTCCACTTTCATCTACATAAAGAAAATACATGATTTATCAAGGCAGGTTTATAAAAATATTCGCCTTATTTGGAGGATTGCTCAAAAGCATTGCCTTTCTTTGCTGCCGGTATATAAACAGTTTTTTCATCATGCCGATATTATACAGGAAATACCTTCTCTGATCAATACTTGATCATGGGGAAAAGAAAGACAAGAAAGGGGCCAGGCGAAAGAAATTGAAAACTTTTGATTAGAAACTATTTCGCTTCTTTTTGCATCTATATTTAGATGACACCTTAAAAAAAGTGTGAAAATTTGGTATAATTGAAAACCTGGAGTACAGACAAATGAGCTTTACACACCCGGAAGCATTTTTTTTGCTGATCGCCTTAGCCCTGTTCATAGGAATCGCTGCCCATAACTACAAAAAAAAGAAAATCATCCTGAAAGGCTTTATCTCCACTGCCGCGTATAAAAAGATGGGAGTCCGCAGCGGAGGCGAAATTGACTTTTTTAAAACCTCCCTGGTGATCGCTGCTATGCTCTTTTTCATACTGGCCCTGGCAGGGCCGCAGTGGGGCGAAAGATTTGAAAACGTCGACATCAAAGGCATTGAAATGGTCTTCCTCCTGGATACCTCTAACTCCATGAACGCCGAAGACCTGAAACCCAACCGCCTGGAAGTGGCCAAACAACTGATAATAAGCATTGTAGATAATTTACAAACAGATTACCTGGCATTAATCAATTTTGCCGGCGCCGCATACGTCCAGTGCCCCCTGACTATTGATTACGAAGCCTTCAAACTCTTGGCCGCAGCCAGCTTGATCAGCCCCCAGGAAGAACAAGGCACAGATTTTTTACAGGCCTTTCTACTGACACTAAAATCCCTTGAAAACTCCAAAAGCGATAAGAAAATAATGATTTTGATAACAGACGGTGAAGACCAGGAAGGACAATGGCAGGCCTTCATGCCGGAAATCAAAAAACAAAACATTATTATCTTTACCGTTGGCGTTGGCGCCACCTCGGGCGCTCCTATCCCGAAAAAAGATAAAGACGGCAACATCGTCGGGTGGAAAAAAGATAAACAAGGCAATATCGTCAAAACCAGGCTCGATGAAAATACCCTGATCCGCATCGCCTCCCAAACTGGGGGCCAATACTTTCGCCTCACTGATGCCGCTGGCATCGATACCTTTGTCAATAACCTGAAAACCTTTGAACGAAAGGTTCTTAGAAAAAAAGTCAAATCCCAAAAAATTAAGCGGTTCCATTACCCGCTAATAATTGGTATAATAATACTCCTTTTGGAGTTATTATTAACTGAAAGGAAGTTATCATGGAAAGAAAAGTAATGATTTTTTTAATTTTGCCGTTTTTGCTGGGCTGGCACTGGTTTGAGCCAGCAGCCAAAAAGAACCGTGAGGGCATGAAAGCTTACCAGGACGAAAAATACGATGAGGCATTGAAAAAATTTCTTTCCGCCAAAGGCATCAACCCGGACCTGGCACAATTAAAGAGTAATACTGCTTCTGCATTGTACCAGATGAAAAAGTATAAAGAAGCCCTGGAAGAATTCTCAACCATCGATCCTGAAAAAGCCAATGTCCCGGGCGCTGATTTTTACTACAATCTCGGTAATTCCTTTTTCAGACTGAACCAGTTCGATAAAGCCCTGGAGAATTATAAAAAAAGCTTAATACTGAATTCCGATGATATGAATGCTAAAAAGAATTTCGAGTTGACCTTGAAAAAAATACAGGAGCAAAAACAAAAACAAAACCAGGATAAAAAACAGGATAAAGACAAAAAAAAAGAGAAAGAAAAACAACAGCAGGAGCAAAAAAAGGACAAAGAAAAAGAACAACAACAGCAGCAGCAACAGCAGCAGCAAAAAAAAGAGGAAAAGCATCAAAACATCATGCAGTACCTGAACCAGAATGAAAAAAAACAAATGGAAAAGAAAAAACGTAAAATAGCTGTGGTAAGAAAAGAAAAAGATTGGTGAAAAAATAAAAGGTGAAATGCAAACCATGATGAAGAAAAAAAGTTTTTTGTTGTTACTGGCATTGTTGGTGTTGACGATCTCTGTGCCGGTTTTACTGCCAGGACAGCCAGACAGGGATGTAGAGGTAAGAGCCAGTATCAGTGCGGATAAAATCGGGATAGACGATGTACTGATTTACACGTTTACCTGCAAAAACATCGATAATCCGCCCCAGCCCGATGTGTTTCATTTCAAGAATTTTAAGGTGGTACAGACGTCTCAAAGTTCGGAATTCCGTTTTATCAATGGCGTCACCTCCCGTTACACCAATTTTTTGTTTTATTTAACCCCTTTAAAGACCGGCCAGTTAACGATTCCAGCGGTAACCTATAAATACGAGGGAGAGGAATATAAAACTCAATCGTTTACGGTAGAGGTGGTGCAAGGGAGCCTGGCAAAACCTAAACCACAAAAACGACAACCCTGGCCCAGGTTTCCCGACGAGGACTTTTCCTCTCCTTTCGAAAGAAAGCCACGGCGGCAAGAAATTGATATCAAAGTCATTCCCGAGGTTTCCAAAAAAAACGTGGTAGTGGGTGAACAGACCATATTCAAAGTACGCCTCTATACCCGTAACGACATCCGGTCGCCTCGTTTAATCTCCAATCAATCGATCCCTGGTTTCTGGCAGGAGTGGTACCCCCTTCCGCAGGTTTTTGAGACCGAAACCAGGGTCCTGGGCGGGAAACAATACACCACAGCCGAAATCACCAAAGTTGCGTTGTTTCCCACCAAACCCGGGCCTATCACTATTCCTTCTTTAAAATATGAATTGGGAGTGGTGGTTTCTGATTCCTTTTCTTTATTTGGAACCGTCAGACCGATTCAACGGTTCACCCCGGAAATAACCGTCAATGTCTCGCCGCTGCCGCCAGCAGCCGCGGGATTACCTGTAGGACAATTCCAATTGCAGGTCACCCCCAATAAAAAAGAAGTGGATATTAATGATATCTTAACCCTCAAGATCAGGATTACCGGCAAAGGGAATATCAAAACCTTGAATGTTCCTGAGTTTAAAAGCAGCAATTATTACAAAATCTATCCGGCAAAAATCTCCAGGGACTCCACCTATCATCAAGATAGATTGTCGGGTTTTACGGAAGCCGAAGTCCCGGTGGCCTTTAAAAAAACCGGGCTGATTTCCTTTCCATCTTTGGAATTCCGGTATTTCGACCCTGACACCTCACGGGTAGTAGCCCTTAATAATCAGCCCATTACCGTGAATGTCACCGGCACAAAAGAGAAAGAAGCCAGTGCGGTAACCATCGCCAGAACCGAAATTATAAAAACCGGTGAAGATATCGATTTTATAAAAAATGGAAACGTTTACAACCAGGATAACCATTTCTACACCAGCAAGTACTTCATGGTCATTCTCCTGGTTCCCTTTTTGATAAACGTGCTTTTCCTGTTAAAGGTCTTTGGATTCGATCGTTTCATATCCGAGAGTGCCTTAATAAAACAGAAAAAGTTGATCAACCGGACGATTAAGAGCCTGGAAAAGGCCCGGAATTATGGTGATATCTCCCCAATCCTGGAAAATTATTTGCAAGGAAGAACCGGCCTGGGTTTGTCAGAAATCAATAACCACACCATTGGCCAACTGCTGGATAAGTATGGGGTCCGGGACGGTGATATAAAAGCCTTTATCCGGGTAAAATCCCAATCCGAATCGTACCGTTTCTCACCCGATAAGGACGCAAAGGCATCGGGTAAAGAATTGAAAAATGATGTGAAACGATTGAAGGAAATCTTAAAACGAATTGACAGCAAAGTAAAATGAGACCAACGATTGCATGGATGTTGTCAGGTTTTATTTTGATTAGCAGTGGGGCAGTCATCAATGCCGTGCCTGTTTTGCAGGAACGCTTCGATCGAGCCAACCAGCTCTATGAAGAAGGCAACTATTCCGAAGCCCTCAACATCTACCTGGAAATTGAAAAAGCTTACCGTCACTGGAAGGTGTTCTACAATATTGGTAATTGCTATTACAAGCTCCATCGACCGGTACCGGCAAAAATTTATTACCTTCGGGCTCGTCGGCTGGAACCCTTTGAACCCTCGATTCAAAAAAATATCGAGATTGTCAATAAACTGCTGAAGGATAAAATCCCCTCCCCCAAACCTGATTTTCTCAGCCGGATGTTGATGAGAATCGAATCGCTCCTGTCCCTGGATGTGCTTTCTATTGGACTTTTGGTTTTGATTGTCATTTTTAATGGGTTTGTGTTTATTTTGATTAAGAAGGGTAAAAGCCGCTTTATTCTGTATGGTGCTTCCTTTTCGCTTATCCTGGCTGTCCTCTTTGCCGGGTACCATATCCACAGGGTTAACCAATACAACCGGAGAAATATTGCCGTGATAATCAAAGAGGATGCCCAACTGCGCAGTGGACCGGGTGAAAATCAAACCGTACTCTTTAAAGTCAATCCCGGTCTTGAAGTTAAAATTATCGATCAAAGTGGTAATATGAAATGGGTCCAGGTAACAGCCTCGGCAGAAATTGCCGGATGGATTGAAGAAAAAAGCCTGGAACGAATTTAGTGAAGCGTATGAAATTATATTTGAAAAATACCTTCCTGGAATTTGAAACCCCGGTGGTGATGGGTGTATTAAATGTGACACCGGATTCCTTTTCCGATGGGGGACGTTTTTCTAAGTATGACGATGCAATAAAACACGCGGAGCAAATGATAAAACATGGCGCTGCTGTCATCGATGTCGGGGGTGAAAGTTCACGGCCCGGCGCCCAATCAGTGACCGCAGATGAAGAACTCGATCGCATTATGCCGATTATTGAAAAAATCAAAGATGAATTTGAAGTGATTGTTTCCGTGGATACCTACAAAGAACGGGTGGCAAAATGCGCTGTATTGGAAGCTGGCGCAGATATGGTCAACGACATCTCAGCCCTGCGCTTTAGCGATAAAATGGCCGATACCATCGCAAAACTGGAAGTACCGGTAGTGCTCATGCATATTAAAGGTACACCGGAAAATATGCAAAAAAAACCCTTTTACCAGAACCTTATCCCTGAGTTAAAACAGTATTTCCACACTCGCATCGATTATGCTCTTTCAAAAGGAATAAAAAAAGAAAAAATCATTATTGACCCGGGAATCGGCTTTGGTAAACGGGTAGAAGATAATATTGAAATTATAAAAAAACTGGAGGAACTGAAAGAATTTGAATTACCCATACTAATCGGCATTTCACGCAAATCCTTTCTAGGAGCCATTAGTAATGAACCCATTCCACGGGAACGGGAAGCGGAAACCGTTTGTGCAAATATCATTGCCGCTTTAAACGGCGCTTCAATTATCCGGGTTCACAATGTGAAAAACACGGTGAAATCCCTTAAAGTACTCAAAAAACTGGTGGACATGTGATCGAAATATTTAATATCTCCTGTTTCATTCCCACTATTTTTTATCAAAAAATGTCATATTTTCTAGTTTTTTCACCTTTTATGGTTGACATAAAGGGCATAATCGGGTATAAACGTTTAGAGGCTTGAGATGATTATATATAAAAATTTATTTAGGTTGTAGGAGGAACAATGAGGAATAAACTTATCGTATTCGTAATAGCGCTGGTGATATTGAGCGTATATGGGGCTGCACAAGAGGTGCCCTTAAACCTTCAAGTTAAATTGATGCTGAAAATTATTAGTATGGATAGGAACTTCACCCGGTTTGGCGATCCCATTAAAATCGGTGTAAGTTCCGATGAGTTCTTGAAAGAATTAAATGCCATCAAAGGGAAGTTAACCATCAAAGGGAAAAATTTTGTAGCAGAGAAAATGGCATCCCCCGATAAAGTTCCTGATTATAGGGTGATTTATATGGGTACAAATTGGTCCAGGAGTTATTTGACTGCATCTGCAAAAGCAGCGGAAAGTAAATGCCTGGTGTTTTGTCAAGCCGAAGAAGGTGTAACAAAAGGCGGCGGAGCTGTTTCATTTAAAGTCGTGGATGGTAGACCCAAAATCGTGGTTAACGTAGGAAATGCCAAAAAGCAAGGCACTGACTTCCCTGCCGGGTTCTTGAAAATTACCGTAGTGGTTGGCGGTTTGAGGTAAGCTTCAATACAAACCATTATAGGTAGAGGAGGAGATATGAAAGACAAGCTTGCGCCCCTGGTAATTGCACTGGTCGTATTGAGTGCATATGGGGCAGCTCAAGAGGTCCCTTTTAATGTCCAGGCCAAGCTGATGTTGAAAATTATATGTATGGATAGGAACATCAATCGACTCGGAAGCCCGATTAAAATCGGTGTTAGTTCGGATAAGCTTTTGAAGGAGTTAGAGGGAGTTAAAGGATTAAAGATAAAAGGCAAGGATTTCCTGGCGAAAAAAATATTTTCCCTGGATGATATTGCCAACTATAAGGTAATATATGTGGGAACCAATTGGTCCAGTAATTATTTAGCTGCATCCGCAAAAGCGGTTGAAAACCGATGCCTGATGTTTTGTGAAGACGAAACCGGTGTGTTAAATGGCGGGGCGGCTGTTTCTTTTAAAGTCGTAGAAGGTAAACCTAAAATCGTGGTTAACCTGGAGAATGCCAAAAAACAGGGCACTGACTTCCCCGCAGGCTTCCTGAAAATTACAGTAGTCGTCGGTGGACTGCAATAATCCATTATATAACTCTACGCCGGAGAAAAAAACACCAAACTTAACTCAATATACCGGGGAAGCGGGGAGCGGGGGTTAAAAATTCTACTTAAAGAACAGTAACGCAACCCCTACCAGGGCAATGATTGTTCCAATAATAGCCCTGAAGGTAATTTTTTCTTTATATAAAAAGTGAGACACCGGGATCAAAAGTACCGGGGATAGAGACATTAAGGTGGATGCTGTGCCAATATGAGTATGGGCAATCGCTTCTAAAGACAAAATAACACCCAATACCGGTCCGGTTAATGCCCCGCTGGTAATTTCAACCAGTGCTTTTTTATCTTTCATTTTAACGAAATGGGTGTGCATTTTCCCTTGCACCAGGAGAACCAGGGCCAGGGCCACTGCAGCAAAGGTAACGCGGACATGGTTAGCCGAAATAGTTGAATAGTCGCCTTCCAGTCCCAGGCGGGAGAACAGCAAACCAACCGCTTGACCAACAGCCCCACAAATCCCCAGGGCAATCCCCAGGGCATATTTGTATGGCTTTTTTGAGGTGGTTGTAATCACAGGGGGTGTCTTTTCCGCCACTACCCAGGCAATACCTCCCATGGTCACCAGGATACCGATGATCTCCATAACCAACAGCACCTCACCCAGGAAGACCCAGGCCAAAATAGCGCTAAAAACCGGTGTCAAAAGCATCAACAGCGTAGCCAATCGAGGGCCGATCAATAAAAAAGATTCAAATAGAAAACCATCCCCGATTACCAGTCCGATTATGCCGGAAATCCCCAGGTAAAGCAGCCGGTGAGTTTCTATATCAAATGGGAATGGTGTCCCGAACCGGATCGTATGAAGCACAATCATAGCAACAACAGCTATCCATAGACGCATATGGTTGACATTTGTAGCGCCTATACGTTTTCCAGCCTGGGTGAACACCACTGAATTGAAGGCCCAACATACGGCGGTCAACAGGGCTGCAATTTCGCCATAGACACTCATCATTTTATCCTGATATTATTAACCTGGAAAAATCTTGAAAGATAAGCTGAATTATAACAAGTTTTCCAGTCTATTGCAATTTTTTTCAATCCTTTCCAGACTAACTCAAAAACAACCACAAAAGACACAAGAAGCACAAAAAAAATTTCAAATTAAATAAATTTTTTCAAATTGATAATGATGATGATAATAAATACAATAACAAAAATTATATTTTGCAAAACAGTATTTTTAAATTCTCCTACTTCTTTTTTATTCAGCAGGTATAGGATAAACAGGGACACGATAGGCAGCAGCAGGGCATTGGCGACCTGGGCGAATACAATCATATGCAGGGGGTTCAGGCCAAAGATCAGGGTAGAGATACTCACCATGACTCCAAAAAGTATAACTATCAAGAATACAGCCCTGAATCTCGAACTGTTTTCTTTCCAGCCGAAAAGACCGGAGGCTGTCCAGGCGGCAGCATAAGGCGCTGTAATGGCGGAGGATAGACCGGCACTGAATAACCCGATACCGAAAAATATTTTGGCCAACCTCCCCAAAAGAGGCGCCAATTGCAGCGAAAGGTCCGCTGCATTCTTTATCTTTATATCCTGGAAAAAATAGGCGGCTGTGGCAGTGATAATAATAGAGATGGTGATTACCCCGCCCAGCCCAATAGAAAGATATGTGTCTGTTCTCATCCAGGGGATTTCGGTTTTTCCTTTCCATTTTTTTAGAATAGTAGAGGAATGGAGAAAAAGATTGTAAGGAACCACTGTGGTGCCCAGGAGCGCCAGGATCAACAGCATGGAATTTTTGGGAATACCAGGAATAAATCCATTGATAATACCGGAAAAATCAGGTTTCACAATGATTGCAGATATAAAGAAACTGATTCCCATTAATACCACCAGGCCAATTAAGAATTTTTCAATTATTTTGTAGCTTTGCCGCCACAGCAGGAGCACTGCTGCCAGACTGATTAAAATGACCCACAGGTACGTGGGGCTGTTGGTGAGAATATTTAAACCCATACTGCCGCCGATGATATTTCCTGCTTCATAAGCGGCACACCCAACAATGATGGCCAGGAACGCCAGGATTTGAAACCCTAATTTCAGCCATTTGTGTTTGGTTAATTGAACCAGGGCAGCAGCCACATCGATTTTGGTGGATAAAGAAAACCGTCCTACCATTTCTTGTAATACAATGGCTGCAAAGATGGCAATCACCACCACCCAGATGAGGGAATATCCACAACTTGCGCCGGCCCGTGTGGCAGTGACCACTGTACCAGGGCCGATAAAAGCAGCAGCCACCAGGAAACCGGGCCCGAATTTACTCTTTTTTTCCATATCCGCCTCCACCTGGGGTCCTGATAATTAAACAATCCCCGGCGTTTATTTCCACATTCGCTTTTGACCCCAATGGAATCCTTCTCTTCTTCTTTAAACTGTTATTTTGGGTTTCCTGGTATGGTTTTTTTATGAGGACATTTTCACCTGGTTTCCCGGGTTCTCCCCCTTGTAGTCCATAGGGTGGATTTCGTCTTCGTTCCGAAAGAATACTGACGTGAGCGTCTTTTAAGAATTTATAAGTTCGGATTAAGCCATCACCACCGTTAAATTGGCCTTTTCCCCCGGATTTTTTTCTTATGGAGTAACTCTTGATTTCCACGGGGAAATCGATTTCCAGGGCTTCGATGGGTGTGTTAAGTGAATTGGTCATATTGGTATGGACGCCGGATTCGCCGTGGTAAGAGGGTCCGGCGCCAGCACCGCCGCCCAGGGTTTCATAATAGGCAAATCCGTGACCGCCAAAGGAAATATTGTTCATGGTGCCCTGGGATGCGGCGGGGATTCTACCGGGCATTGCCCGGGATAAAGCGCCCATCAGCACATCAACAATGCGCTGCGAGGTTTCTACATTACCGCCGGCCAGACCAGAGGGTTTGGATGCATTGACAATACTATCCGGTGGCAGCACCAACTTTACCGGCCGCATAATACCCGAATTAATGGGTATTTCTTCATCCAGCAGCGTGGTTAACACGTAAAGAACCGATGAATATGTGACTGCAGCATTGGTATTGATCCCTCCCTTTACCTGGGGAGAAGAGCCGGAAAAATCAATAACCAGCTCATCCCCTTTGACTTTCAGGCATACCTTGATTAAAATATCCCGGGTTTCAAACCCGTCATCGTCCAGTAAATCTTCAAAATAATAATTCCCATCCGGTATTTCTGCGATCAGGGATTTGAATAGCTGTTCCGTATAGTCGATAAGGAATTTTGAATAGTTGTCGATGTTATGAAGGCCGTATTTTTCGATATTTTCTTCAAGTCGTTGTATTCCTCTTTTGTTGGCGGCGATTTGGGCCATGAGGTCGCCCCTCCGTTCTACAGGCGTCCTGACATTGGAGAGTATCATGTTGAAGATTTCTTCGTCCGGTTTGTTTCGCTTGAGTAATTTTACCGGTGGGATGATGAGGCCTTCCTGGAAGATTTCCGAAGAGAGGGGCATGGAACCTGCCTGCATACCGCCCACATCGCTGTGATGTGCCCGGTTGGCAATAAAAAAAGCGATTCTCCCTTTCTGGAATACCGGGGCAATCAGGGTAATATCCGGCAGATGAGTTCCTCCCCGGTAGGGGTCATTTAATATCACCATATCCCCTTCTTGAAACGCCACTTCTGAAAGCGCAGCCTTCACCGACAACGGCATGGCACCCAAATGCACCGGTATATGGGTGCCAAACGCAAAACTCTCACCCGCAGCGGTAAATAACGCACAAGAAAAATCTTTTCGCTCTTTAATATTGGGTGAGAAAGCAGAATACTGCAATATCTTTCCCATTTCATCCGAAATGGATTGGAAAATGTTTTTAAATATGGTTATCTCAATCACATCCATTTTAATTCCTGTCATCTGCGGTATGCATATAGTAAAATATTGGAATATTCATCAATATCCACTTCAAATCCCCTGGGAACAATCACCGTGGAATCGTTGCCTGCAATGATGGCGGGGATTTCGATGCGATTCCCCGGCATCAACTCGGCCCGGCGATAGATACGGAATTCTTGAAATTTCCCGTTAAAATAAACTTCTTTCCTGTATAATACCTTTGCATCCTGGGATATCTTTCTTTTTCGTTCTATTTCCAGGTGCGGGGTTTTGCCGATTGCCAGCACCCGGAGATTAACGATTTCGCAGTCATTGTCATTAAGGGAATAAGAATAGAGCTGGTGATGCATGTGGTGAAAGGTTTTTATAAAATCGTCGCTGTAGGGAACCGTCAATTCATAGGATTGGCCTTTGTATCTCATATCGGTGTATTTGAGGATTTGCGGCCCTGTAAATCCCTCTTCTGCGAGGATTTGTCCTGCTTTTTTTGACATGGTTGAGAAGATGGAATCCAGGTCATCTTTGATACCGGGAGAGTACATTTTCAAGAGGGATTGGACCAGTTCTTTTTTAAAATCCGCTACCAGCATTCCCAGGGCGGAGAGGACCCCGGGGTTAGGGGGGATGAGAATTTTTTTCATTCCCAGTTGTTCCGCCAGGAGAGCGGCCACCATTCCACCGGCACCACCAAAGGGCATCAGGGTATAAAGCCTGGGGTCTTCTCCTTTTTCCAGGGTAACCGATCGCAAAGCCCGTTCCATAGAGGATACGGAAATGCGGATAATGCCTTCTGCGGTTTCAAAGAGGTTTTTATTGATTCGTTCACCGATTTTTTTGATGAACTTAACGCTTCGTTTGGGATAAATTTTCATTTTCCCGCCCAGGAACATTTCAGGGATAATGGCGCCTGTAACCACAAAGGCATCCGTGACAGTAACCAGTTCGAATTTGCCATAGCAGGCAGGTCCGGGGTCTGCCCCGGCACTTTCCGGTCCCACTTGCAGTACCCCACCCCTGTCAATCCTGGCAATGGAACCACCACCGGCACCCACTGTGGCGATATCGATCATGGGTAATCTTAAGGGGAGGTCTTCTAAAAAACCGTCCCGTGTTAGTGTTATATCTCCTTTTTTTATAACTGATACATCCGTGGACGTGCCGCCCATGTCCAGGGTCACCAGGTTGGCCTCCCCGGTTAATTCCGCGATTCGTTGGGCTGCGATCACACCCCCGGCAGGGCCGGACATGATGGTGCGAATGGGTTCATTTATAATACGATCCGGTGATAAAATACCGCCATTGGACTGGATAATCGAGAGTCTTTTTCCTTTTACTTCCTGTTTAAGATTATCCACATAATCGGCAATCACCGGTTTCAGGGCGGCATTGAGTATGGTCACCACCGCCCGTTCGTATTCCCGGTATTCCGGCATGACTTCATGGGAAGCAGTAACATAAAAGCCAAAATCTCTTAGTATTTGGGCCGCGAATTTCTCATTTTGGGGATTCTTATATGAATGGAGAAACACAATCCCAACGGATTGGACATTTCTCTTTTTTAATTCTTCGCCTATTTTGGTAATTTCCTCCTGGGTGGGTTTTCGAATAATGGTACCATCCTTGAGGGTGCGCTCATTAATACCGCAGCACAGGGAAAGGGGGACAATGGGGAAGGGTTTCTTTACCTTCAACGAAAAAAGCCCTGTCCGGTTTTGCCTGCCAATGTAAAGAATATGTTGGAATCCTTTTGTACAGAGAAACGCGCTTTTGGCCATCTTTTTTTGTAAAAATGCATTGGTGGAAACCGTGGTGCCGTGAACCAGTTCGAAGTCTTGCTCCATATAAGGTTTTAATCCTTCCAGGATGGACAATGCCGGGTTGCGGGGAGTAGAAGGAAGTTTAAGGGAGTAAAGGGTTTCTCCGTCAAAAAAAACAAAATCGGTAAACGTACCGCCTGTGTCAATGCCGATTCTTATCATCGTTTATTTTATCCTTATTTCATTCAATTGGATTGAGGAGTAATTTTAACATATTTTGAGAAATTGTACACTCACCAAGACCTGGTTCAGCAATTCTAGAAATGTTGGGGCTTTTGATAGTCACGTAATTGCGTTTTTACTTCTTCCAGCTTATCATCCAGTGAAACCATTTTCGTGGAATCAACACCCAATAAGTAGAGGTTACTATGTCGCCTGAATTTATCTATGATGTGAATCAATCTCTTCAACCCTTCTTCCATTCGAATTAAACATTTCCTCTCCAGGGGTTTTAGAGATTCCATGTCCAGGGATTCGATTAACATGTCCAGGTACCCCTGGATGACGGTAATGGGCTGGTTCATTTCATGGCTAGCGGTGACAGATACTGCTTTAACCGCACTTTCTTTCTCCCGCTCAATTAATTCTTCCTGGGAGCCTTTTAATTCCTGGTAGGATTTTTGCATTTCTTCAAAGGTTTCGGTTAACTGCTGGTGGTGATCTTTGATGAGGTCGATAGATTTTTTTAATTGGATATGGGTGCGAACCCGCGCCACTACCTCTGCATCCTCAAAAGGCTTGGTAATATAATCCACCGCTCCCAATTTAAATCCCTTGACTTTGTCTTCTATTCCCACTTTGGCAGTTAGAAAGATAATAGGAACAACGGCTGTTTGTGGATTTTCTTTGAGCTGGTTACACACGTCAAAACCATCAATGTCTCCCAGCATAATATCCAATAAGATCAAATCCGGTAATTTCTTTTTCACCAACCGGAGGGCCTCTTTTCCACTGGTGGCAATGGCAAAGGAATATTCACCAATATTTAAGATTTGATGCAATATCTGGACATTTTGGGGGACATCATCCACTAATAAAATAAGGGGTTTGCCAATAGGTGATTGGTGGTCATTATTTTTAGTCATCAGTGAACTCCATTTTTTTGTTCCCGGTTATTTGTTGTTTTTGGTTTATCGTATCCACTAACCCGGGATACGCTTGAATGGTTTTTTTTAATTCCGTGATATTTAAATGCTTAACATTTTCTATTAAATGCTGGCCGTAATTGACCAGTGTATGAGATTTAAATTTTTCACCCAATTGTTTTATCTCTGCGCCGAATACCGCCCATTGGTCCAGGAACATAGAACCTTCCAACTGCTGCCACTGCTTCATTAACCGGTCAGAAAGCACGGCCGCAATTTCGGAAATCTCTTCCGGCTTTAAATCAACCAGGTCATTTTCCAGGTCTTTTTCCCGGGTTGTGTGTCCGGGTAAGGATGAGGGGGATTCTTTTTTATGATAAATACCTGGTTTTTGCGGCCTGGGAGGGATTTGCCGGGAACTGACTTCTATTTCTTGCAGTTGGATAGTGAAAGTGGAACCATTGTTGACCTGGCTGGTGACAGAGAGTTTACCATTCATCATTTCCACCAGTCGTTTGGTAATGGCCAGGCCCAGGCCAGTTCCGCCGTATTGGCTGCCTTGACCTCTTTGCTGCTCAAAAGCCTGGAAGATGTGGTCCATTTGATCCTGGGGTATTCCTATACCCGTATCCTCCACGGTGAAAACCAGGGTAATTCGACCGGGATCCCTGGAAGCGGAAGTTTGATGAATGGAGAGCTTTACAAACCCTTCATCGGTAAATTTTACCGCATTGCCCACAACGTTAAACAAAATCTGCCGTAAACGGGTCTCATCCAGCATCAAGGTGTTAGGTATATCCGGGTCAACCTGGATAATAAAATCAATACCTTTTTCTTTGGTTCGTATGCGGAAAATTTTCTCAATTTCATTAAAAAGGGCTTTGGGGTTCATGAGCTGGTAAACCAGCTTCATTTTACCGGCTTCGATTTTGGAGAGGTCCAGGATATCATTGATAAGGGCTAATAGGTTTCGACCACTGGTTTGCACGATTTCCAGGTACTCTTTTTGTTTTTGATGGGACACCATTTTACTTAACAACCCGGAATAGCCAAGGATGGCATTCATGGGGGTACGAATTTCATGGGACATATTGGCCAGGAAAGTACTTTTGGCCTGGTGGGCCAATTCGGCTCGTTCTTTGGCCTCTAATAAGTCCCTGGTCCGCTGTTGTACTTTTTCTTCCAGGCTTTCGTTTAATTTCCGGATTTCCCGGTCTTTTTGAGAAATATTTTCCAGCATCTGGTTGAAGCTCTCGTACAGGGTGCCGATTTCATCATTATTGAATTTTTGCACCCGGATGGAGTAATCCCCATTGGTGGAGATAACAGCCGCGGTATTGGATAATTTGAATATAGGCCCGGTCAGGCTTTTGGAGAGCTGCCCCCCCAAAAGTGCAGCCACCGGCAATAGGACAACCAATAACCCCAGGGCACTCCATATATAATTAAAAATTTGCCTGGTCATGTGTTGGGTGGTGGCAACAATAAAGATCGTGCCATAGGTTTCATCTTTGAATTTGATCTCCCTGACCAGGTGCAGGTTATCACCCTCAAATTGAATTCTCGGTCTTAACCGATCTATCTCTGTATCTGGTTTGATAGAAGCAAGTGGACCAGCCGGGACCTCTGAATTTTTTCTATAAGAGACAAAAGGTGTTTTGTCTTTATTGTAGATCACTGCCTCAATGACTTCAGGAATGGAATTCAAACTGGAGAGGATTTTTTCTCCCTCGTTTTTGTCCTCGAA
This sequence comes from Candidatus Aminicenantota bacterium, assembly GCA_020355945.1. The sequence goes on from CP070627.1 coordinate 7,048,009, forward strand.
ATCAATGGCCAAAACGGAATTGGTGCCAATCACTTTCGCCACCGATTCGATTTTATTCACCAGGCTCTCCCGAAAGGTATGAATGGCTTGAAGACCCAGCACAATAATTGTAACCGCTACCGCAAATACCACTACCGTTAAAATAATAGTGATATTTTTCTTTTTTATCGAAAGATTATTAAACATCTGTGTTATGTTTATCACTTTTCACCATCCCCATTAAACGATCGTTTCGTTTTTACTACACGACCGATAGCAAATAATTGAGAGTGCATCTGCAATGAGGCTTTTTTACTGGCCTCATAGTTAATTTCAAACCTTACTCTACTACTCTGGATATAAAAGTTAATAATGATTCCTCTTTGAGCAAATCCTTTGGTATCTCCCACGGTCATTACAGGCTTATCCCCGATATAATCTAAAATGGCATCAAGACGATAAGTTTCGGAGGTAGTAATAAACAACACATCACTGCCGTTAATCTCCGATAAATTCTTGATTTTCCGGATAACGATCTTTCGTTTATCAATGGTTACATCCTGGGGCATTTTAATTTCTTTTCCAGGTGGGGTTCTGCCTAATATGGAGATAATAAACGGTTTGTTGGCATCGGGGGGGGTGGGCCAGTGGGTAAACTTACATATTCGATATAAGAGACCGGATTTTATCTGGTATTCCTCCATGGCATGGCTGCTGATACTGACACTGGTGAAGAGCATCAATATGGCAAGCGAGAACAGGAAAAACAAAATGGTTTTTTTCATTTTTTTTTATTGACGTTTTTAAGATTTCATCCCACAGTTAACAATCTATTAAAAATTGACAGCCAATGATAGTAAAATGAATTTCACGGAACAAATCAAATGATAATATCTAAATTTTGAGTAAAAGTCAAATAAATAATTACCTAAAAAAAATTTTTTTGCCTTCGGCCAGCAGGGAAAGGCATATATGGCTTGAAAATAGAACGAATCCGTGGTAGTCTGTAATCGGGTTGAAAAACAACATGTTTAATGCAAAGGAATTTGAAGCGGATTTAAAGCGATACCTGGCATTCCTGGAGATTGAAAAAGGATTAGCCGCCAATACCATTATCTCTTATGAACAAGAGTTAAGAAAATTCAGGACTTACCTGGAAACAAAGAAGTTAAACCACTACCGGGTTTCTGAGACCGATGCGCTGGATTTTATAAAAGCCGAATCGCTAAAAAATATGTCCTTTGCTACTCAGGCGCATTTGATCTCTGTATTGAAGAGTTTTTACAGGTTCCTGGCGGGGGAAGAGAAAATTGATTACAACCCGATATCCCTGGTGGCTGCTCCTAAAAAATGGAAGACATTGCCCAAATACCTGACCGTTGACCAGGTAACGGAACTGTTGGAAACCCCGGATTTGACGACCCCTATTGGGCAGAGAGACAAAGCCGTGCTTGAATTAATGTATGCCGCGGGTCTGCGCATATCGGAAGTGATTCATTTAACGCTTAATAATCTTTATATTGAGGAAGGTTTTTTAAGGGTAATGGGAAAAGGGAGTAAAGAACGTGTGGTTCCTTTTGGAGAAACGGCAAAGGAGTGGTTGGTTCAGTACCTGGAGAAAACTCGTCCGGTGCTGTTAAAAAATAAATTAAGTGATGTTATTTTTTTAAACCGCAGTGGAGACCCCTTCAGTCGCCAGGGGCTCTGGAAGGTCATTAAAGGATACGGTAAAAAGATAGGAGTGGCTTCTCAATTGACACCGCATGTGTTAAGGCATTCTTTTGCCACTCATTTATTGGAGAGGGGAGCGGATTTACGTTCGATTCAAATGATGTTGGGTCATTCCAGTATATCCACCACGGAAATTTACACCTATGTGGCCAAAGCCAGGGTCAAACAGATTTATGATAAATATCATCCCCGGAGTAAGGGTTAATAAAAAGTTTTTGGAGGTCCAGGAACCTTTTTTCAAAAAGGTTCCTGGCCGCCGGAGGCTTTGAGATTTCATTTAAAATTGTATAAAATATAATTGGCCCAGACAAAGGGATGGGAAAAGGAGATTTTTAGTCCATTTTCCAGTGCGGCTGTTTTTTTCATTAGTTTTAATTTGGCGGCTCGCAGTGCTGTTGAAATAGTTGAATAGCGGGGTTTATGAAGATTATTTTTATATTCCTGGTAAAAAAGTGGGGTAAGTTCGGAACTATGCTCATCCACCGGCCACATACTGACAATCATAGACCGGACGCCGGAATGCCTGAAGGAAGCTGTCATCCCCCGCAAACCTTGCAAACCCAATAAATGTTTCTCCGAACTCTCACAAGCACTTAATACCACCAACTGGGTGTCCAACTTTAACTTAAAAATCTCATGCGCATAGTAATAGGGGCTGGAATCTTCATGAGGTGAGAATAAAAGTGCGGAATACTGCGGATAATGAACGTTGTTGATAAAATGGGTGGCAATATGAAGAATTTTAGATTGGGGAGCATAAGTCTCAAAGTTATTTCGATTGAACTCTTCTCCTAAAAATGCCCGACTCTTTTTTTTACTAAAAATTGGCAGGATTCTTAATATTTCTTTTCCGGAAGAAGGGATTTCGTGAAACAACGCGGTATCCGGGTTATGTTCCAGGGTATTCTTTTTCATGTTTACATGGAAATGATCCGAATCCACGGCCTGGTCCCGGATTATCGGACTGGCAAACGCTGTAATCGTATATTTTTTCTGTTTCAAAGGTTTCCATTTTCCCCGGAAATGAAAAAGAGAGAGAGAATAAGAAACCGGTAGTTTTTCAATCAAATAATTGGCTGAAGAATATTCGGAAAATACCATATCGGGTTCCAGTTTGTGTTGATTAAAACCTGTCACCAGTGCTTCAAAAGGTAATTTAAACAGCTCTTCATCAGGGATGATAAAAATTTCATCCACGGTTTCCTGGAATTCCCAGGTATCTTTTACCAGGATCTTGTACAACCGGTGGGCCAATTGGAGATCATAATTGATTCGTAAATAGTCCACATTCCCCTCTGTAAAATCATCCAGCGGCGATGTCAATTGTTTCACTTGAGTTAATATTTCCCGGGTACTGCCGGTTAATTTCCAATATCCGACAGAACGGCGGCCTATACAAAAAGCATATATATTCTCCTTTAATACCGCATATTTGACGATCAATTGCCGTGGATTTAATCGCCGCCGGATTAATGGGAGATTAAAGTCTTTAAAGTTGTATTTTTTATAGGTTATAGGGCTTTCCAGGATAAATTCCTTCAACTCCGCATGTTGGGTTTTTAAAGATTCCAATTTATTTTCATATAATCGAAGTTGTTGGTAATCCTGGCTGTTGAGTTCACCATTTTTTAATAGCTGCAGGTATTTTTGATTGTAGAAGAGAAATTCCTGTTCCAGTTTTTCTTTCTCCTCCATAAGATGAGTATAGGTTTTATTTTTTAGTGTGACCGATTCATAAATATAGGAATTTTTGATCTCACTGAAATAGAGAGCTTTTTTTATGTACTCCTGGTTTTCCGTGCGGTTGTACATTTCCAGGTAGAATTCAATGGCCCTGGAGTAAATTTCCTGGGTCTTTTGTTTGAGAGAGTGGTATTGTTGGTAATGTGGGCCGGAAAAATACTCTTCCAGGTTTTGCATGGTTTTCCTAAAGAATTGTAATGCATTACCCATCTGCCCCTGTTTTTCATAAAAGAGCCCCTCCAGGTAGTAGTAAAAGAAATAATAGGGATAATAGGGTGCATAGATATCATCGATGTGGTTCAAGTAATTTTTTGCTTCTGAAAATCTTTCAAAAGCGATTAATTTTTCAATGTACTCGCTCATAATGGGCAGGAGTCCGTTATATTTCTTTTTTTTCAATCCCTTTTCCACCGCAGCCTTTAATAATGTCATGGCCTGGTGCGTGTTTTTTACACCTTTGCCGATTTCTTGCATCTTCAAAAGAATAAGTGCCTTTTGATATAATGAAGGTATGGCACAAATGTATTTGTTTTTCTGGTTTTCTGTTTTTAAGCTGAGGTTAATGAATTTCAATGCATTGGCATAATCGTGTTCCTCGTAATATAATTTGCTGTAAGCGGATAATACCATTACTTCCAGGTCTTCTTTTTTGTATTTTACGGTGTAATCCAGGGCTTTTTTTATGTATTTTTTTGCCAGCTCTTTTCGGTTTAACGTACTGAAAACATTAGCGATGTTTAAATAAATATATCCGCTGCGGTTCTTTTTTTCTTTTTGAGAATACACCAACGCCTCGAAATAATAATCCAGGGCCGCCAGGTAATCTCTTTTATTCTCATAAATTTCACCAAGGTCCTGGTAAGATATCTCAAGCTCGGCAAAATCCCGGTTGATTTTTTGAATTTCGATTAATTTTAAAAGATAGGATAACTCAAGGTAGTGGATTCTTTCCTGTTTATAGAAACGATAGAGCCGGGTAAGGGCAAATTGTCGGTCTTGATTGGTTAAAGAATATCTTAGGGACTTCAGCAAGTATTTTTCTTTTGACTGTTTCCCATAGAAATCCCCCAGGTAGTAAAAAACATAGGGATATAATTTTTTGTATTTGCCGGAATCCAGGAGAGATGAATAAAAAGATAACGTCTGCATCCGGTTGTTTTCTTGTTTATAAATTTCGTGGATTTGAAACAGGGCTTCTTTGCACAGTGCAGTAATGAACCCGGGAGATTTCGGGTCGCAGAAGCTTAACACAAATCCCATCAGGATCTGCTGGTTTTTTAATTTTTCGTTATGATCATTCCACCTGTCATTGGTGGTGTTTTCGGGATACAAGCAGAATGGTAAAAGGAGGAAAAGCACCATGAACAGCAAGAAAAATCTTATTCGCATCAGGCATATTTTAAATGATTTCCCCTTTTTTTTCAAACCTTTTCCAGGAGCCCCAGGAATTCTAATTTTAGCCACGAAGTTACACAAAGGGACACGAAGAAAAAATAAAAAAATCTGTGTAATCTGCGTAATCTGTGGTTTATTCTTTTCTCACGCGATAGGCTTTGAAATAGATTTTCTCCGGCTTGTTACTGTAATATACAATGAAGTGATCGTTTTTAAAAACAATCATAGAAGTGCTTCCATATAATTTTTTGTCATGATAGTACCCCCGGGCAAAAAAATACTTCCCGGTCTTTTTGGATTTCACAATAGTATATATATAGGGATAAG
>CP070627.1:7053283-7058336 GCA_020355945.1 Candidatus Aminicenantota bacterium
ATTTCCTTCCCGGTCTTCCAGTATCTTCATGATGTGAGCTTCCAATAGAGAACCGCTGAAAGCGGGGACCAAACATTTTCCATTGTGGAACCGGTTTAAACCATCTAAAGTTCCAATCCAAATCACCCCGTTCCTGTCTTCAAATACCGAACCTACAACATTACTTAATAATCCATTCTCTGTGGTGTAATTGGTGAATTTCCCTGCGGAATAAACACTGAGCCCGCCATCCGCGGCGACCCATATCCTTCCTTTACGGTCTTCCATCAAACCATGTATCCGATTGTGCACCAATCCTTCTGAGGTTTTATAATTTTTGAATTTCCCATTGAAGTAACAACTTAACCCGTCCTCCGTCCCGAACCAATATCGCCCCTTTCGATCTTCTATGATTGTCAGGACCATGTTGTTGGGGAGTCCATCTTTTACCGAGTAGTTGATGATTTTCAATGAATGGAGACAACTGGCACCGGCTGTTGTTCCAATCCAGAGATTTCCTTCCCGGTCTTCCAACAATGAAAGAATGGCGTTGCTCAGTAATCCGTTTTTAGTGGTAATGTTGGAAAATGTTCCATCAATCAAGCGGCTGATCCCATTTTCGGTTCCGAACCAGATATTCCCGTATCGATCTTCCACTGCCGATAACACCATATTACTTGCCAGTCCATCGGCCGTGGTATAGTAAAAGAATTTTCCTTTTTCCAGGCAGTTTAATCCTTTTTCCGTGCCTATCCAGATTCTTCCCTTGCTGTCCTGCAGCAGTGAATGAATATTGTTGCTTATTAAGCCGTTTTCAGTGGTATAATTTTCAAAATGGCCGTTGACAAAACAACTGATGCCTCTTAAGGTGCCGAACCAGAGGCTTCCGTCTCTTGCCTCCATGATTTTAAAGATGATATTTGAGAGCAGGCCGTCTTTTGTTGTATATGTGGTAAATCGATCCTGTTTCCTATTGTATTTGCTGACGCCTTCCTCCGTACCAAACCATAAAATTCCTTGCTTATCCTCGACGATGGCTGTAACTGCCTTACCTGCCAATCCATCCCGGGTGGTGAAGTTTTCGATTTTGTCCCGGGCAAGGCGGCTCACTCCTCCCCTGGTGGTTCCGATCCAGATATTCCCGTTTCCATCTTCCTTTATATCCACGATGAATTCGTCCAATAGATTATCTTCTACGTGAAAATTCCGGGATTCGATTCCATCGAATCGACTGAGACCATTTGAAGTTCCAAACCAGAGATACCCTCTTGAGTCCTGGTAAATACACTTGATATAATTGTCAGGTATTCCCTCGTCAGCGGTATAATGTCTAAAGGGGAGGGTTTGGGCAAATAAAATCCTTAATAAAAAAAAAGGAAATAGAAACAAAAAGAAACTTTTCTTTGTTTTATTCATACCTATAATATATCAAAAGGTCCTACTTTTTTCAATTCGTAACGATTCGTTACGTTTGATAAAATGGGTTTTTTATCGATGGGTAAAGTGTTTCCAAAAAACCGGGAAACCAGTCACATTGAATTGTAATGAATCGTTACGCCCGGCAATATACCAGGAAACCATTATTTATCCTTTCTTTCCAGGTAAAATGTCCCAGGAAGGGCCGATGAATTGTAACAAGCCGTTACAATGACCGCATTCATTTTTGTTTTTAAGAAGCGAAAAAGCCTTTTAACTCAATCATTTGGGTAAGATTCCTTTTTTGGCATTAAAATTGCCTATGTATTACAGGAACGATTCCAAAAGGAGGTCAAAATGCAAAAGATAATTTTCGAAAGGCTCACCGTTAAAGAGAAGGAAAGAGTCACTGCCGGTGGTAAGTCATCAGGTATCTTTACCCCGGTTCCGGCTCATCGGATCAATTGTCATCCTGTTGATAAGACAGTAGGTAACGGATGCCTACTTGAACAAATTGCCATTAGAGTAAAAAAGAATTGAACAGAGTTCGCCCGAAAAGAAATTTTCACCTGTCTTCTTTTTTTGGCATTAAAATTGCTTGCATATTATAAAAATAATCATGAAGGGAGGCAAAAATGCAAAAGATAATTTTCGAAAGGCTCACCGTTAAAGAGGAGGAAAGAGTAACCGCCGGTAATACCTCTTCTAATAACACTATCCCATCTGCAGCCAATAAAAATTGTTCTTCTACCAATCCCACTTCAGTGGGTAACGGATGCATACTGGAACAAATTACCTCTAATGGTAAATTGAATTGTACATTAGCTGATAGTGAATTAAATTGTGGATATGAGATCAAAATCAAATTGGGCAGCGGATAAGAGCTTAATATTGTTACGGGTTAGGGGTTACGGTCTGCGGACTGCGGGTTATAGGGTAACAACGGGGTGCCCGCAGCCCGTAACCGGTCCCGCCAGTTCGTAAAAATCAGTCGGCGAATTTAGAATGGAATGAGGGGTTGCAAAAAGTTTTATAATTTGTAAAATGGTGGTATGAAAGATATTAATGTATCCGAATACTTATATTTTCAACAGGTTGACACGGACAATGATATTAGCGTCGGCTGGAACCGCTTTTTTCCCACTATTTTTATTTTGAATCGCTTTGCGCTGGAATTACTGGAAGCGGTTAAAAATAAAAAAAAAATTGACCAGGATGATGAAACCAGGACCTTTTTCAAAGAACTATTCAAATATAAGTTCATCTATGATACCCAACAAGATCAGTCCCAAGAGGATTTCCTCAAGATGATCGACGATCAATTATCCCTTGTTAAAGAGAAAGGTGACAATTTTTGCCGGTTAAAGAATGGCTATGAGGGAATGGATATTTTTACGGATGAGTGCAATCTCACCTGCCCCTATTGCGTGAACCAATACAAACGAAAACATGCGGCAGTAAAGAAAGATTTTTCACAGCGGTTGGAAATAATCAATCGGTGCATTGATCAATACGTGTCCCAAAGATTGGCCAACGCTTCGGAATCCAAACCCGTGAGGATATTCTTCAACGGTGGTGAAATTTTGTTGGAGTGGGAAACCATAAAAGCAGTGGTTTGTCGTCTTTCGGAAACGTACAAAGGGATACCCTTTGAATTTGAAATGAATACAAATTTGACACTCATGACCGAGGAGATTGCTGAATTCTTGAGTCAACATAATTTTAAGGTACATATCAGTATCGATGGGTATGGAAGGGCTCATAACAGGACCCGGAGATACCACAATGGCAAAGGCTCCTTTGCTGATCTTCTCAAAAAATTGAAAATGTACCGGGAATTGAGTAAGAAAAATCCCATCACGGTATTCCAGGGGACCATCGAGTATATCGACGACTTTGAGCCGGAAAAGGTCTATGAGATGGAAAGCCACGGTTTTTTGAACGCCCGGTTGGCCCCGAATCTTTTAAATGTCCCGGAAGAGGATGCGCTGCAAAAGGCCGAGTTGATGGGAAAATTCCTGGAATTAAATACCCGTTATCGATTCCAGGTAACGGAATTATTTTTCTCAAAGGCAAAAGATCGGATCAACCAGGATGAGTACCGGTTTTCTTTTAACTGCCGGGGGTTAAGCTGCCTGCCCATAATGACGCTTAATCTCAATATTTCTACTTTACGGGTTTCCCAGTTATGCGCATATGTGCCAGAAGCATCCATGCCCCTGGAGGACCTGGGATATGATATTTACAATAAAAAACTCTGGGAAGTGTCATGCCGGTTTATTAAACAGCGAATGGAAGCAATAAAAAAATATTGCCTGGACTGTCACCTGGTGGGGCTTTGCAGCGGTGGATGTATTTATACCGGGTTGGATAATGAAAACCAGCTCAATAAATCGGCCTGTGCGTTTCAAAAGAAATTGTGGAGCATTTATATCAACAAAGTTTACAGCGACAACCCCCCAGCGACCAGGGAATCCAGCCGCGAAGACACGCGAAGAGACGCGAAGTTGGGAAGATAAGAAAAAATTCAAATATCTCACTCTTTCAATTTAAAATCGGGTTTCCGGGTGAATCGCAGTGAAACATTGCACTTTCCGGTGATGGCTGTATATAACGTTAACAGCCCTAGCACCCCCAGCCAGTTCTGGTAGTAGATCCCCAGACCAATAACCACCAGTGAAAGCACAATTCGTATATATTTTAGTATCGGATTGACATTACATTTTTTCGTTTTCATACTTCCATTATAAACCACCTGCTCCAATTAGTCAATCAGTTACAAATACCCTAAATCCACTATCAACTTTTGCCTCCGGCGGCCAAAACCCTTTCGAGCAACAGTCATTGGTCATTTGTCATTAGTCATTTGTGAAAAAAGGAAAACAGGATGTTAACTTAATAGGTTGGGGCTGCCAGCCCCTTCGGCGGTCACGGACTCCCAAAAACTTTTCACTAATGGGGGCTTTTATCATGTTCATCATGTACATCAGAGATCATCTTCGGTCTTTCTTCGCGTTCCTTCGCGTATCTTCGCGGCTTTAAAAAATAGGCGATGAATTTAGGCCCGGCCGGGGGCTTGAAAAAAGGATTTAAAGGACTTATAATTTTTCTGTATATACATGTGCAAATATAGACGACTAAAATCAAATAATCACCGGAAGGAATTCATTTCTAGCCGCCAGTTCTTTGCATGCCTTTTATTACTACTGGTCCTGGCAGTGGAAAATTTTGCCCTGGTCCCCAATGTGGCTATTGATAAATATATCCACCGACAATGGTCCACTAAAGATGGCTTACCTCAAGATACGGTTACCTGCTTTGCCCAGGACCTGAAAGGCTTTATTTGGTTGGGAACGGATAATGGATTGGCTCGGTTTGACGGTAATGATTTTAAAATCTTTAACAAAACCAATACCGAAGAGATAAAAAACAATTCCATCACCTCCCTTTATGTTTCAGCAGACGGGACACTCTGGATTGGAACCAATGGCGGAGGTATTGCCGTTTTTAAGGATAACCGGTTCAAACATTATTCCACCAGGGATGGCCTGCCGTCCCATTTTATCGGTTCAATTACCGGGGATTCCCGTCAAAATATCTGGGTAAGTACGTACGGCGGCGAGGTAATTCGTTTTAAATTCCGACGGTTTACGATTTC
>CP070627.1:7058436-7062252 GCA_020355945.1 Candidatus Aminicenantota bacterium
ATAAGCTTTTGAAAGAACTTGAAAATCATAAAGAAAAGGACTTTTTTCTTTTTATTCACACCTGGATGGTCCATGCGCCTTATACCCACAGCTATTTCTTAAAAGAAGGGAAGATTGAAAAGGGAAAACGAAACATCATTGATAATTTTAGAAAATTAGACAAAGAAGCCAGGAAAGAACTGTTGGGTAAACTCACCAAAAAACTCAGTAATGATTTCGCCAGGTATTTGAAGAAAAATAAGTTATTTAATGTTGACGATTGTGTTGCCTTGTATGACAGTACCATCCATTACGTGGACGGATATATTGGAGAAATAATCCATAAATCCAAACAATTGGGAATTTATGATGACCTGATGATTATTGTAGTCAGCGATCACGGTGAGCATTTCGGCGAACATTATCCACGCCATTTTTATGATTTTCATGGCTTTGATTACTATGAAGAATTTATAAAAGTTCCCATAATTATTAAATACCCTCACCAGGCAAAGCGTAAAATTTTAAATCACCCGGTATCTCTTATCGATGTTGTGCCAACGGTTTTAGATTATTATAAAGTCAAGGTTCCCGGTTTTGTCCAGGGTGAATCATTATTAAAACCTTATTCCAAAAGGAAGCGAAAATATATCATTTCCGAAGCCATCTCTGGCCCAAGAGTTGAGATCAAAATGATGCGATTCGGTAATCTTAAATATATTATAACAATGAAGAAAGCGCATAAACCCGGACGGGTCAATTGGGAGGCAATCAGCAGGAGAAGACTTTATGATATTAAAAATGATCCCTTAGAAGAAACCAATCTAACCTGGAAACCGGAATTCAAAGAGACTTATCTAAACCTGGAAAAAACGTTCAAAAGAATTCTTGAAAATTCAACAAATCCTTTTGGCCCTGCAAAAGAAATAAAAGTTGACAAAGAATTTATCGAGCACATGAAATCATTGGGATATCTATAAAAATGAAAAACTTTACCGTATCTATTGTTATCCCGGCCTTTAATGAGGCCGGGAATATCGAACTGTTGGTGAAAAAATTGAAGGACATATTGATGGATTATTATAATTATGAAATTCTTTTTGTGGATGATGGAAGTGAAGACAACACATTGGAAATTTTGCAGGGTCTGCACCAGGAGAATAAGCGGATTGGTTACCTATCATTGTCCAGGAATTTCGGTCACCAGAATGCCTTAAAGGCTGGTTTGGACCATGCCATAGGAGACTGTGTAATCACTATGGATGCTGATTTACAACACCCGCCTTATTTAATCCCTCAATTAATTACCAAATGGCAGGAAGGATACGAAATGGTCTACACCATACGGTTAGATGACCCCCGTGTTTCTTTCCTGAAACGAAAAACCTCAAACCTGTTTTATAAGCTAATGAATTGGTTGTCGGATATTCATATCCCTAAAGGGGCGGCGGATTTCAGGCTGTTAGACAGGTCCGTGGTGGACGTACTTAAAGATACCAAAGAATATCACCTCTTTATTAGGGGAATAACCGCCTGGGTGGGATTCCGTCAATATGCCCTTGAGTATGCCCCGGATAAACGATATTCAGGGAAATCCAAATATACCGTTAAACGGATGGCGGGATTTGCCCTCACTGGAATTACTTCTTTCAGTTTAAAACCCTTGAGATTGTCTATACTGTTGGGCTTGTTTTTTGCGGTACTGGCATTTGGATATGGTGTTTACGCCATCCTGACGAAATTGCTTACAGACCAGGCTGTTCCCGGGTGGGCCTCCGTATTGGCAAGTGTACTGTTTATCGGAGGTATCCAGTTAATTGTATTGGGAATTATCGGTGAGTACATCGGGAAATTGGTCATGGAATCCAAACAGAGGCCGCACTATATTATAAGAAAAAAATCCCCAACCCAACGCAGGGAATACAAGAGCCCTGGCCGCAGGCAAACCTATAATCGCACCGATCCGGGGAAAACCCAAAAGAAGAGAAAAACCCAGGAACCAAAAACAAAAAAATAGACCACCACATGGAACGTACAGGAGTGACAGAGCGAAACCGCACGTTCACATACAGGACGGTACTGCAAAAACCATGGATAATTTTAGCTCTTTTCTTTCTCTCCTGGTTTGGGATTTTAATCCTTACCGGTACACTGTTTTCCGGGTACCACTTTATGGACGATCACGGTATTCTTAAAGAGAGTAAAGATGTCGCCAATTCCAATCTTCAAAAAGAAGTAAAAATATTTCAAAAGAATCTCCTGGCCCCCAGTATGCGATTTCGTCCCTTTTATTGGGTTCATCGCCGGTTGATGCTGGCAGTACTGGGAACCAATTTCCTTGCCCTGTCTATTTACATCGGATGTTTAGCGGTCTTGACCTCTTTCTTTTTATATCTTTTTATGAGGAAAATCGGGTTCTCCCTGGTGGAGTCTATCCTTTTTACCAGTTTAACTCTGTTAGGGGAGCAGGCGGCCATCTGGTGGAGATTGGGAAACAATGAAACATTGGGCATGTTGATGCTTTCAATTGCCTTGTGGCTTATGGCACTCAGTACCAGTGCCCCTCAGGGCCGAAGAAAAATCCTGTACGAGATTTTATTTGTGCTTTTTGTTATCCTGGCCTCCTGGAGCAAAGAAAGTTTTATACTCATGATCCCGGCGTTGATGTTTGCTAAAGTATGGCTCACGTACCGTCAAAAACATGGAACTTTGTTTAATCAAAAGTTTTTGCAGGGTCCAGGGACGGTTTTTTCAAAAAGAGTCCCTGGCCGCCGGAGGCAAAAAATAGCTTCTTTAAAAGAAAATTTGATTTCAGGGATTATTTTACTCCTGGTCTGCCTCATAGAGTTGGTTCATGTGGTAAAAAATGTCGGAACCAGCGGGGTGGGTTATGCAGGTTATGAAGGGTTCCGGTTATCAGCATTTATTAAAACCGGGATACAGGGTTTCATGGCAGTCCACGGCTGGGTGATTTTGGTCCAGTTGATGATTATTGGCATCCTGGTTTATTTAAACTCAAAAGAGAACAGAACCGGTTTAATGCCTGTGAGCAGCCTGGTGTGGCCTGTTATTCTCCCTGTTTTGCTGGTGTTCCCTCAAATTGTCTTGCATATGAAATCCGGTATGACAGAACGATACCTGCTGCCAGGTGTTATGGGTTATACGTTTTTAATGGTGTTATTGCTGAGATATACCCGGGAAAAGAGTGGTAAAAAAAAGGTTCTATCCATCATTATGGTGGCCCTGTTGGCGGTTATATCACTTCAACAGTTACGGGTTACCCGGTATACAGCCATTGGTTTTGCATTTGACGGTCAACAGATCAATGCCTGGCTCCGGTCTATTGAGCAAAATACCCGTGAACAGGATATGATACTGGTTATTACTCACCTTCATCAGCACTATGAAGCTTCGATTTCTCTTAAAACCTACCTGGACATGAAATCCCATCGAAAAAACACCCTGTTTTCCCCCACCGATCTCCGGGTAAAATCGGCCAAAGCTTCTTTTTGGAAAGACCTCAACCGTTTCTTTTTTTCTCACTATAAGGACTTTTCGCTAGAGAATATGGAGTTCCGGAACCGTTTCCAGGCGATTTTGCTATTTCCTGGCCTGGAAGAAAAATTTTTAAAGGCGTCCGCCAATTGGTTTGATCCGGCACACTTTAAAAGGTATACCAGTGCAGCAGGATATGTAAGTTATTATAGAAAAGCCACAAAGGACACAGAGAAGAAACGAGGAAGTGAGGAAGCGAGGAAGATAGGAAAAGAGATGTAGGGAACAGGCTTGCTTTTTCTGTAAAATTAACACAAAACCAAAAAATGTTTATATTAGGAT
>CP070627.1:7062352-7083589 GCA_020355945.1 Candidatus Aminicenantota bacterium
GATAGGAATTATTTCAGACTCAAAAAAATGAACCTGGATACCTGCAATAAATTCCAGTGGGAAATCCCCATCAAGAAAAATCGGAATTATACCCTGGGATTTGATCTTGAAACCATTAATCTGACACAGCAGGGTTTTTACTATATCAATTTTAACAAAACCCAACGCTACGGTTATTTCGGACATATCTTCCAGTTAACCGATGTGGCCCTGGTGGCCAAATACAGCCCCACCCAGATATTCCTGGTGCCTTTCAATATGAAAACCGGGGAACTGGTGCCTGGTTTGAATTTCAGGATTGAAAATTTCAAAAAGAGCGGCAGTGAAGGATTTTTAGGCGAGGTTACCGGCAGCGAACAGGGTATTGCCATATACGAGCCGCCGGTGGAAACACTGGAAAACAATCGTTTGATTGACTGTTTTGTTTTTTCCCAACCGAAAAAGAGTTTTGTATGGGGCCAAAAAAACGAAATGCTGGCAATGTGGAATTTTACCTATGATTACGACATCAATTACAATTACAACCCCCAATATTATTACAACCACCTGTTGGCTTTTACGGATAAATACCTGTACAAAGGAGGGCAGACAGTCAAATTCAAAGGCATTTTACGACAGATCATCGGTAGTGCCATGAAAACCCCCCATGTCAAACATATCAACCTGGAAGTGTTCAATTCCAGGAACCAATCCATTAAAAAAATGGAAATCAAAGGAGACCGGGTCACTGCTTATGGTTCCTTTGCCGGGGAATTTAAACTGCCACAAAATGCCCCTACCGGTTTTTACCGGCTCAAATTCACCGGCCAACTGGAAAAAACAAAAGTCTATCAAGATGTAACCTTTTCCGTGCAGGAATATAAACCGGCAAAATTTGAAGTCCTGGTTTCTTTCGATCAAAAGTCACTGGCTGCCGGTCAACTCTTTTCAGGAAAAGTAAATGCCCGGTATTTGTTCGGCACCCCCATGCAAAACGCAGAAGGAAACTGTGTATGGACCATCCAACAAACCTATTACACCCCCCCGGGATGGCAGCAATACACCTTTGGCACTTATGATTCCTTTCGCCGGGAGACGATTTTTAAAAAAGATTTCCAACTGGACCAGGAGGGTAATTTCCAATTTGAGAAGAAACCCTTTACCCTGCCGGGTAAAAATTCAGCCCGTTTAACGGTTCACGGCGAAGTCAAAGACAAAGACAACAACCGTATCAGCAGCAGCAAATCCATGACGGTTCACCGGGGTGAATACTATATCGGCTTAAAGACCGGTTCGTACTTCTTTAAACAAAACAAACCCGGTAAGATACAGGTGGTTACTGTGACACCCGAAGGAAAGATGTTTAACGATACGGTTCTTAAATTGAACATCATCCGTGAAGAGTGGAAATCCTTCCAGCAAAAAGATGCTTCCGGGGCTTTGCGCTGGGATTGGAAAAAATTGACCGAGGATATCCTGCAAGAAAATATCTCTCTACCCGGGGGAAAATTTGAAAAAGAATACACCTTTGAAAAAACCGGGTATTATAAAATTTACCTGGAGGGACATGATAAGCTCAATAATACCATTACCACTTCCGGGTATTTTTATGTTACCGGTTCGGGTTATGTGTCCTGGGGCGTCCAGGAAGGACGGGTCATAGACCTGGTGACAGACAAAAAGGAATACAAACCCGGTGAGACTGTTGAACTCTTGATCAAATCCCCCTTTGAAACAGCCACAGTATTGATTACCGTGGAACGGGAGCAGGTGATGTGGTCCAAAGTAGTCAAAATGAAAGGCAATGCCGAGACAGTGCCAATACCGGTACAAAAAGACTTTATGCCCAATGCCTATATCAATGTCATTATACTGAAAGAAAGAACCGGTCTGAAATTTGATGACCAGGGCAATGATATTGGGAAACCGGAATTTTATGCCGGCTACACCGGGATTAAAATCGATGCCAAAGAAAATAAATTGGAAGTAAAGGTCACGGCTCACCAGGATTCCTATGAACCCGGGGATGAGGTAAAACTGGACCTGCGGGTAACGGACTGGACGGGTGCACCAGTACAATCGGAAGTGTGTCTCTCTGTAGTGGATAAAGGTGTGTTGAACCTGGTAGGTTACCAGTTGCCGGACCCCTTTGATTTCTTTTGGAAGAACCGGGCACTGGATGTCAAGACGGTTTCCACTCTCAATGATGTGTTAGGTCGGCGGTTGTTCAAGGAAAAGGGAGAAGACCCTGGCGGCGGCGTTGGTGGTGCGGCTTTTGGCAGTGTTGTCGTCAGGAAAAAATTTAAAGAAAGCGCTTATTATTCAGCCTTTATCGAAACCGACAAAAACGGGAAGGCCCGGGTAACTTTTAAATTGCCGGATAATTTAACCACCTTTAAAGCCATGGCTGTGGCTGGCACCATCGGTAATCAATTCGGCCGCGGTCACCAGGATATCCTGGTAAAGAAGAATATTATTTTAAAACCGGCGGTTCCCAATTTTTCACGGCCCGGGGACCGATATTCCGCAGGAGTGACGGTTACCAACAATTCGGGTCAACCGTTAAAAATCGCTGTGGATGTGCAATATGAAAATGTTGAACGAGTAAAAGGCGACCCGGATGTAAAGAAAATCACCCTGACACCCGGGGAGACGCAGCCGGTTTGGTTTCTCTTCAAGGTGACAGGCATCAAAACCCAAAAATTGACCTTTAGAGCGGTTGGGGGCCGTTTCAGTGACGGTCTTTACCAGGAAATACCTGTACGTATACCTCAATTTACGGAAGCGGCAGCCAATTTCGGCAGGGTGGACAAAAAACCAATCAAAGAGCGGATCATTGTTCCTGGAGGTACGCTGAGGGTACTGGATAAAGCAGAAATTACCCTGGCTTCTTCGGCCATGGTGGGAGTGAAGCGAACTTTTGCCATTCTCCAGGAATTCCCTTACGACTGCCTGGAACAGCGCATTTCCAAACAGTATCCGCTGCTGGGTGCGGGTGATTTCCTCTTGACCTATGGACTCCTGGATATGAAAAAAGAGGAAATTGATAAACGTATCACCAATCTTTTAAAATTGATGCCCAAATACCAGGCTGAAAACGGTGGATTTAAATACTACCCGGAGTGCTGCTGCACCAGTGCCTACCTTGCCTGTTATGCTGTGGAGTTCATCCTGGATGCCCGAAAGAAAGGGTATTCGTTTGATAAGGGAATGTTAAAGAAAGCTAAGGAATACTTGAAGAAGGTAGCCCTTCGGGCAGTGGATTCCAGGTATCCTTATTCCAAAAACGTATGGCTTTTGGTGCAGTCTTATGCGGTTTATGTGCTGGCAAAAGACAACGTTTTCATGAAAGATGCCATTAATAACCTCTTTGAAGTAAGGGATCGGATTCCTTTTTCCGGTCTGGCTTATTTGGTCAAGGCACTTGATCTTAAACATAATTTGCCCGCATACATGCAGCCGGTATTGGCCAGGACCATGGTGAATAAGATGAAAGACGAACCCACCATGACGCATTTTGAGAACCATGAAGACGATTCCTGGTGGTGTATTCATGAAACCAATATTAAAACCACGGCTATTGTGTTGGAGGCTTTTTTGGAGGTTTACGGCAGGTTTCCTTATGCTGAAAAAATTGCCCGTTGGCTGACCCGGACCACCAATCAAAAACGGCACATGTCCACCCAGGATCATATCCGGTTATTTATGGCGTTTGAGCGGTATTATCGAGTATTTGAGAGTGAAACCCCAGATTTTGTGGCAGAGGTGTTGTTTAATAGAATCCCTAAGATCAAAGAGGCCTTCCGCGGCAGGGAGCTCACAGCTCAAACTCATGCCGTCTATCTAAAAAATTACCAACCCGGTGACAGCATCGATGCGGTTTTTAAGAAACAGGGTACTGGAATGTTGTATTATCTGCTGCGTTTGAAATATTATCCCATTGGTGAGGTGGAGGCTATTGACCGTGGATTTAAGGTGACAAAGACGTATAAAACATTGGAGGGTACTGTTGTTACCGGTAATACTTTCAAAGCGGGTGAAAAGTATCTTGTAGAGGTAAACGTGGATACGAAGATGGAGCGGTCGTTTGTTATTTTAGATGATCCGCTGCCGGCGGGTTTGCAGGTGTTGAACCCTGATTTCGAGACCACGTCGCAGTATGATTTGCAGGAAACACGGGCCAGTCGGGACAGTGAATGGGCCGGGTATTGGGGTAATTTTTACAGGAGTGAGATTTATTTTGACCGGGTCCAGGTGTTTGCGGATTATTTGCACCGGGGAGCGCACAAATGGAAATACCTGGTGATTGCCACCAATGCGGGTGATTTTGCGGTTCCCAATACAGTGGTATTAGAGATGTATAACCCGGAGGTATTTGGCAGGAACGCCAATCGCCGGGTTCATGTTCAATAAAAAGTTTTTGCAGGGTCCAGGGGCCCCTCGGCGAGGGGAGCCTAAAATGGCAAAGTGCTTTGCCCCATTCGCTATGCGACATGCGCCATGCGCAATGCTCTCGCCCCCTGGCCGCCGGAGGCAATGTTTTACTATTAAGTTCGGAATTTTAATTGAACTTTGGAAACTTTGCCGCATTTGGGACAGGTGAATTCCCCCAGATCGGCAATATCTTCTTTTTGCCAGGGAGCTTCCAGCCAGGGCTGCTTATCATATTCAGAGGCTTGACAGTGATTACATTTTCGATAATAGATGACATTGTTTCCCTTGACATTCATAATCACACAACCTGATTGTGCCATTACCATTTGCACCTCCTGTTAATTAGCGATATTCATTTATCTCATTCATTTTTACGATGTTTATAAAATTACCTGTTTTTTTAGATTCAATTATACTAAAAAATAGTAGAAAATGGAATAGTAAAAAAGGCACCTGTTTTGCCCCTGCTTTTCTAGCTGCGCAGTAAAGCAGGGGCACAGGTGGGATGGGTGTGGAGCATTTTAATGATGTTAAGGCCTTAATTGAAGTTATGACAAATTGGGGGAGTAAATCATGAGTTGACGCATTGAAGCATCGATGAGGTGAAAAAGTTTCTTGGTGGGATAAAATATTGTTAAGCTGTCCTCACCCCTTTTGGGCTGAGGATGCTTCGGGTAAAGCCCTGGGAAATGGCGAAAAAATGAATTCTAAAGTTAGTAATTGAGCGCTGCAGCCGCATCGGATGAAAACGTACCGCATATCCTCTTTCCTTTGATTACGATCGCAATCAAGATTCGTTATGCGTTATGCGTTATGGCAGGTAGCCGGATTGGGCCTGGGGATGCACAAATCCACGGTAGGGGCGCTGGGTAATGTTTCACCAGCCCTAACTTTTTCTTGATCCTCTACCGTAAGTTTCTCGAAAACGATAGATGACTTAGCCATGTTAACCTCCTTATGTTTTCTTATATCTTAAGTTTCAATATATTATAGCAAAATATATGCCAAAACAGCAGTCACATGAAAAAAACCCGGCATAAAACAATCCAGGGTTTTATCATCAATTGTTAAATCAAAAGCTTTGCAATAAAATGTTACAGCGGGGAAGTATTTGAAATGATAGGAGGTAACGATCCGGTGATATATTAGTCTTTTCTACCCATACTGTCTTTATGTAACAAAATATGTCACCATGAGGGGTTCAAAGCAGTTAATTGAATTGAATTGCACTGCCAATGCTTACCTGGAATAAAAGCCCGGGTGTCACATTTTATTACAACAAATGTCATTTTTTTATCTTTTTCATTTGCAACTAAGTGATTTTTTTTGTAATATATTATATAGATGAACATGAAAAAAGTTTTAATATTCTGTGCTGTATTGGCCTTATTTTTCCCGGGACAAATGCTGCTGGGCCAATCGCTCCCGTTTAAGCACTATACCAAGACAGACGGGTTGGCAGCTTCCTTTGTAACCTGTATTCTCCAGGATTCCAGCGATTTTCTCTGGTTCGGGACCGAGCATGGACTCAGCCGGTTTAACGGCAGAGAATTTAAAAATGTTTTAGCCGAAGAACAGGGACTAGAACCTGACTGTATCACCGATTTGTTCGAGGATCAAAAGGGTAATCTCTGGATTGGAACCACTAAAGGAGTTCTGATCCGTATGAAAACCGGCCAGACCAAAACCTACACAAAAAAGCAGGGGCTGCCCGACAATCTTATTCATTCGATTGTTGAGGACCAGGAAGGAAACCTGTGGCTGGGCACTGCTTTAGGGCTCAGCATGTTCGATGGTAAGAATTTTACCAACTATTCAAAAAAAAACAGCCTGTTGGGTGAGCGTATCAGGGATATCATCGTTGATGAAAAGGGGAATCTATGGTTCGGTACGGAAAAAAGAGGGGTGATTTATCACAGCAAAAGAAACGGAAACCCTCGCTTTATTAACTATACCAAAGACAACGGTTTAATAAGCAATGAAATTAAAACGTTGACCGCAGACCATAAGGGAAACATCTGGATCGGTACAAATAAAGGTTTAAGCTGTTTTCAAAAAGAAAAAGCAGCGTTTATTTCCTACTCTAGCAAAGACGGTCTGGCTAATAATTTTGTAAACTGCATCCTGGAAAATAGAGACAACAACATATGGATTGGCACCACCAGCGGGGTCAGTCTTCTTTGCCCATCTTCAAAGAAATTTACCAACTATTATTCAAAAAATGGGCTTCTCCATGACGATATTTACAGTATTTTCGAAGACAAAGAAGGAAATACCTGGTTCGGAACCCGTAAGGGAGTGAGCCGGTTACACTCGTTTAGAATAACCAACTTTTCCGATAAAGATGGTCTCCCGGACAATTACATCTGGGCAATCATCGAAGAGAGAGAAGGTAAATATTGGATGGGAACGGATAAGGGGTTAAGCTGTTACTCCGATGGAACGTTCAAGACCTACACCACCAGGGATGGGTTGGTAAATGATAGTATCCTTAATCTATTAAAAGATAGGGCAGGTAATATATGGATAGCCACCAATGGCGGTCTCAGTGTTTATTCTCCCCAAAGCAAAATATTCACTAATTATTCAATGAATGATGGGCTTCCCTATGAAACCGTGCTTTCATTGGAAGAAGACATGAAGGGTACAATTTGGATTGGAACGGGCCGGGGGCTGTGCCGGTTCATTAATGGAAGAATCGTTCCCCCGGGCTTTAACTTTGATTTGGAACCAGCCTCTATACACGCAATACTGCAAGACAAGAGGGGAAATTTATGGATTTCATCCCGGGGCCTATGGAGGATTTCAGGAAACAAATCAACACATTACCCCTCCTGGAAGGGGTTGACTCCCGATATTTATATACTATTTGAAGACAGCCGGGGAAAAATCTGGATCGGGACGAATCGTGGATTAAGCTGTTTCAGCCAGGGGGAATTTACCAACTATTCAACCGCGGACGGCTTATCCGATAATGATTGTAAATTTGTGTTGGAAGATGACAATTATAATTTATGGATAGGGACGAAAAACGGTCTTAACCGGTATGACGGCAAATCGTTTAAAACTTACACCACCAGGGATGGGTTACTTTCCAATGAAATGAGTCATTCTACCTGTCTTAAGGACAGCCAGGGGAATTTATGGTTCGGAACCGTTAACGGCATTTCCCGGTTCAACCCCCGGTTCGATCGAATAAACACGGTTCCTCCCCCTGTTTTGATCACCCATCTCACTGTGATGGGAAAAGATCATCCCCCTGTCAATGACTTCAGTTTAAAACACGATCAAAATTATATCAAATTCGATTTTGTCGGGCTCAGTTATACTTCCCCTGAGGATGTGGTATACAAATATCGATTGCAAGGTACCGACAGTGAGTGGTTTGAGACCAAAGACCGTTATATATCGTATCCCTCTCTTACGCAGGGAAAGTACACTTTTAAAGTAAAGGCCATAAATAACGATGGGATTGAAAGCGTAAACCCGGCGGAAATTCGATTTCGCATCCTTCCGCCCTTCTGGCAAACCTTATGGTTTCGCCTGGTTTCCATTTTATTCCTTCTCTCCCTGGCGGTGCTGATCGTCCTGCTTCAATTCAAACGGATAAAAGAAAAAATGGCCCACGAAGCAAAAAATAAGCAGTTGGTGATGGCGCAGCGGATGAAGCTCATGGGTGTTCTTGCCGGCGGCGCGGTCCACGATTTAAAAAACCTGCTGTCAATCATTATCGGCTATTCCACTATTGTTGATGAATATAGCGAAGAAGAGGATGACCAGGAAAAAAACGAAGCCGTGGAAATAATAAAAAGTACTGCTGGCACAGCTTTCCAGGTGGTTAAACAAATCCTGGCCTTTACCCGGCAGACCTATGACGAAACCCAGGCCTCCAATCTTTCCGAGTTACTGGAAGAAATCCTGGCGATTCTTAAAATTACTATCCCTTCAACCCTGAAAATTCTCTGGGACCCGCCAAAAGAAGAAATACTGTTATATATCAATCCCGTCAAATTCAAACAGGTGGTGATGAATTTGTGTCTCAATGCCATCCAGGCAATGGGGGAACAAGGAGAACTCAAGATATCACTGGCTAAAGATTCGATAAATGCCAATCAAATCGTCATCGAAGTCTCAGACACCGGGCCCGGTATCAAAGAAGAGCACCTGGATAAAATCTTTGACCCCCTGTTTACTACAAAAGACGAGGAAAAAGGAGCAGGGCTGGGGCTCTTTGTGGTAAAACAAATAGTAGATGAATATAACGGAAACATCCACGTCCAAAGCAAACCCGGCCAGGGAACAACCTTTAAAATTCGTTTCCCTATCCGGGAACTGCCTTTGTCGACCAATTAACACTTAAACAGCGCAGCACCGCAAAGCTCGCAAACAAAAACTGAAAGAAAAAACTCGAAAGTTTGTGGATTTACTGATGACATGGGGGGCCGGGTCTGTCTTGCGTACAAGCATCCAAATATGGATCTGATTCTCCCGCACGGACCTTTTCTTGTTCATCGACCGTCAGTTTCTCAAAAACGATTCCTGTGGGTGTCATGTTAACCTCCTTGTTAGGGTTTTAATTTCAATATTATTTAGCAAGAAAGATGCCAGGAGAGCATTTACTCGAAAAAGCCCGTATAAAAGAATTTTGGTCTTTATTGTAAATGGGTAAATCAAAGGAAATGCAATAAAATGTTACATCGGGTAGGCATTTAAAATAACCGGCCTGCCAGATCTATTGAACCGTTAACCCTTTCGGACAATCCCCCCGGATGTAACAAAATATGACATCATGATGGTGTCAAACCGGTTTAAGCGGATGGTATTGCAAATCCGCAGCTTAACCGGGGAAAATATGCAGGTGTCATATTTTATTACAGGGGCAGGGGAGGTGATTTTTTTTATTTTTTGATTTGCAACCAGGTGATTTTTTTAGTAATATATTCAGTACATGAATAGAAAAAAAATCTTAACATTCATTATTATGCCGGTCTTATTTTTCACTACACCAATATTGTTTTCCCAATCACTGCCCCTTAAGCACTACTCAGATAAAGACGGGCTGGCATATTCTTTTGTAACCGGTATTTTCCAGGATTCCCGTGGTTTTCTCTGGTTTGGAACCGAACATGGACTCAGCCGGTTTAACGGGTATGAATTTAAAAATTTTACAGTCGAAAAAAAGGGACTGCAAAATGATTATATCATGGATATATTGGAAGACCAACGCGGTAATCTCTGGATTGCCACCCTGGGCGGAGGGCTTTCCCGTAAGATTAAAAACGGTTTCATCACCTATACAACAAAGGATGGACTGCCCGATAACCTTATCTATTCATTGGCTAAGGACCAGGAGGGAAACCTGTGGGTGGGGACGAGAAAAGGACTCAGCTCGTTCGATGGACACACGTTTACCACTTATACAAGAAAAAATGGCCTGCCCGACGATTTTATCAAAGATATCATTATCGATAAGAAAGGGCATCTATGGATCGGTACGGAAGAAGGGTTGAGTTACCGGGTCAAAAAGAATGGAAAGGTCGGCTTTATTAACTATACAACAGGGGATGGTCTGGTAAGCAATAAAATCATGGTATTACTGATGGACCATAAAGATAACATCTGGATCGGTACATCGGAAGGTTTAAGCTGCCGGCAAAAAGAAAAAGGAAGGGAAAAGGAAACGTTTATTTCATACTCCGTAAAAAACGGGCTTTGCGATAATGTGGTGAATGCCATCGCAGAAGATAGAAACCAAAACATCTGGATTGGCACCGAAGGTGGACTCAGTCTTCTCTCTTCGGGAAAATTTACCAACTATTATAGAAGAAATGGACTTCTTCATGATAAAATTTCTACTATTTTTGAAGACCGCGAGGGAAATATCTGGTTGGGAACCAGCAGGGGAGCAAGTTGCTTACACTCTTTAAGAATAATAAATTTTTCAGATAAAGACGGTCTTCCCCACAATTTGATCTGGTCGATCATAGAAGAAAAACAAGGTAAATACTGGATCGGAACAGATAAAGGATTAAGCTGTTACTTTGATGGCACATTCAAATCTTATACCACCAGGGATGGATTAATTAACGACACCATTTATCGTTTACTGAAAGACAGGTCAGGTCATATCTGGATGGCCACCAAAGGTGGTCTCAGTGTCTATTCTTTAAAAGAAAAAAAATTCACCAACTATACCGTTGAAGACGGTCTGCCGCATGAAACCGTGCTTTCATTTGCAGAAGACGAGGAAGGCACCATTTGGATTGGAACGATGAAAGGACTGTGCCGTTTCAGTAACGGCAGGATCGCTCCCCCCGGCTTTAAGCAAGTTTCCCACTCTGTCCACGTTATGTTGAAAGATAGAAGGGGAAATTTGTGGTTCTCGGACACCAAAGGGCTGTGGAAGATTCCTCCGGGAAAATCAACGTATTCGTATTATTTACCCCGGGACGGTTTGGTGAATGGTTACATTTATTCACTATTTGAAGACACCCGGGGAAAGATATGGATCGGGACAATGCAGGGATTGAGCCGTTTTAGTAATGGTGAATTTAAGAACTATACAACCGCTGACGGCTTATCCAACAATGTTTGTTTCTTTGTGCTGGAAGACAACAAAGAGAATTTATGGATCGGTACGGCAGATGGTATTAATCGGTTTGACGGAGAATCCTTCAAAACTTATACTCACCGAGACGGGTTAATCTCTAAAGAAATGAGCGAAGGAGCCTGCCTTAAAGACAGCCGGGGCAATTTATGGTTTGGTTCCGTTAACGGTCTCATCCGCTACAATCCCCGGCTGGATCGAAAAAACACGGTCTCCCCACCGGTCTATATCACCCGGGTCGAGGTGATGGGAAAGGAGTGGCCCATTGACAATAACTTCAATTTGCCCTACCGCCAAAATTATCTCAGGTTCAATTTTGTCGGGCTTTGTTACACTTCCCCGGCAGATGTGGTATACAAATATCAATTGCAAGGCACCGACAGTGAATGGGTCGAGACCAAAGACCGGTACATATCGTATCCCTCTCTCCCGCCGGGAAAGTATGTCTTTAAGGTAATAGCCAAAAATAACGACGGGATCAAGAGTTTAA
Source organism: Candidatus Aminicenantota bacterium (assembly GCA_020355945.1). The sequence continues at coordinate 7,073,863 of CP070627.1, forward strand.
AACCGGCGGAAACCCGGTTTAACATTCTACCCCCCTTCTGGCAAACCTGGTGGTTTCGTATGCTTGCCATCCTATTTCTCCTTTCACTGGTGGTGATGATTGTCCTGTTTAAAATCAAACGAGTAAAGGAACGAGTGATTGACGAGGCGAAAAATAAGCAGTTGGTCATGGCGCAGCGGATGAATCTCATGGGGGTTCTTGCCGGCGGCGCGGTACACGATTTAAAAAACCTGCTCGCAATTATCATCAGCTATTCCGACATCATGAAGGATTATGCCGACGAAGTGGATGAAAAAGAAAAAGACGAAGCCGTTGAAATCATAAAAAACACCGCCGAAACCGCTTTCCAGGTGGTCAAACAAGTCCTGGCCTTCAGCCGGCAAACCTATGACGAAACCACCGCCTTTAATCTTACCGATTTACTCAATGAAATCCTTGAAATTCTTAAAGTAACGGTCCCGCCAACGATAAAAATCCTGTGGGACCCGCCAAAAGAAGAAATACTGCTGTATATCAACCCCGTCAAATTCAAACAAGTGGTGATGAACTTGTGTCTCAATGCCATCCAGGCAATGGGGAAAAAAGGAGAACTCAAAATATCACTGGCTAAAGACCCGGACAATGCCAATCTCATCATCCTTGACATTTCAGACACCGGACCCGGTATCAAACAAGAGCACCTGGAAAAAATATACGATCCCCTATTCACCACAAAAGAAGAGGAAAAAGGCGCGGGGCTGGGTCTCTTTGTGGTAAAACAAATTGTCGATGAGTATAAGGGAAACATCCAGGTACAAAGTCAAACCGGGGAGGGAACAACCTTTAAGATTCGTTTCCCCTTCGTGGAGCCTTTTTTGCCCATTAATTAACAATTGACCTTTTCTTTCTTTTTCTTTCTATCCTGGTACGCTTTTTTGACATATATATTCCACATTTCCTTTTGATAAACACAAGCGGCTTTGTTTAAGCGGTTCCGACTGTCGATCCCCGATAATATGCATCCCCCGACGCAAATGCCGATCAATGGGCACTCCATACAATTTTTTAGCACGGTTTCCATGCGCTCTTTAATAAATTGATAAGAAACCTGCCAGAGTTCCGGGTTATATATATCACCCCGGAGTTTTTCCATGGGAAGCGCCGCCTGTTGAATAAATCCACACAAATGAGAGGCAGCCAGTGTTGACAGGTTAATCTCAATGCCCAATTTATGAAAACCGCTCAATCCCCGGCAGTTAAAGGAAAATTGATATTCCTGTTGATTTATTTTATCTTTTGCTTTGGTAAAAATCAATTCCGTAACCTGAAAGGGATACCGGGAATTTAATTCCAGGAATTTTCCCATTAAAATTGCCTTTTTTTTGGCATCTTCTTCTGAAACATTCAACAGGTTGGGCGCCAACCGTGCACTGACAAACCCGTATTTATCCATTTTGTAAACCTCCTCCGGCCGGAACTCATCGGGATATTCAATGGTCCCCTGGAAAGTAACAAGACTGTCTTTCTTATTGATTTTCCTGTAGCGTTCCACTTTCTTGATGATATCATCAAAGGATCCTTTTCCATTATGGTATTTCCTGGTTTTATTGTGAGCCTCCCTGTAGCCATCAATGCTGATATGCACTTTAAAATGATGCCGTTTAAAAAACCTGGCCATCTCTTCGGTTAACAGTGCCAGGTTAGTATTGATCTGGTATTTGATGTTTATACCCGGGTATTTTTTCGAGATTTGCTGCAGGATTTTCTTAACCAGCGGCCAATCCACCAGGATTTCCCCACCGTTAAAAGAAATCTCTGCATCCTGCAGCCCCTTTTTGATTTTCCGGGAAAAAAATTGGTCCACACATTTGTTTATGATCCGCAGTTTATCGGCAAGTTTCTTTTTTACCCTGGTGTGGGCAGGTGGTGCGGGAAAGCCGTAATGGTTTACACAATAAGAACAATTGAGATTGCATTCTTCGTTTACCAGCCTTAACTCGGAATAATCTTCTTCCAGTTGATAAAAGTCCTTTGCCCTACAGTCCAGTTCATGGATATTCTGCTGCACGATATTCAAGAAATTTTCCTTATAGGGATCGTTTCCATCACCTTCATAAAGAAACCTATATTTCTTTAATTCCTCAAAAAAACGTTCCATCTCCTCATTTGCCTCAATGGGTTTGTCTTTTTTGATACGATCGAGCAATTCCAATGCGGATTTATTTAAAATAAAAATAGAGGGAAAGAAACGGTTCCACCCGATGTACATCTCTTTATCCACCGGCAAGAAGTGCAAGTACCTGGAAACTTTCATTTTTTTTTTCATGGTATTATTGTAGTATTAAAAATAGGATTTTTCAAAAAAAAATATCTTTTATAAATAACAAAAATTCTTCCGATATAAGTTTAAGATTGGGCTGTCAAAAAGTAATGATACACCTGTTGAACTGCCGGATTTATTCAAACGTTAAAAAATGCTCATTTTTTTTGTCAAAAAATGTTGGATAAAAGATCGGAATATGTTATTTTATTATCACGAGGTAAATAATGATTAAGATATTGCTTGTAGAAGATCAACCAATCATGATGAAATTATTTAAAGCTCAACTGGAGCGTCATCAATATGTGGTGGATCAGGCTGCGACGTTTCAAAGCGCAGCCCAAAAGGTTGAGCAAGGAAACTATGATGTCATACTTTTGGACCTGCAATTGCCGGATGGCAATGGCATTCACTTGTTTGACCGGCACCCGGAAAAGTTGGAATCCAGGACAATTATTATCACTGCCAATGCAACGCTCTCCAGTGCAGTGGAGGCCATTAAAAAAGGCGCCTTTAATTATCTTGAGAAACCGATTGAAGAGGAGCTGCTTACTACCCAGGTAAAAAAGGTAGTGGAATTAAACCGGTTGGAACGCAGGTATCAATCCATTAAAACCGATGTTACCTCAAATTATGTCTTTGAGGATATCGTTTATGGAAGTGGGCAGATGGAAGAGATCATCCGCCGGGCAAAGATACTGGCCAAGACCGACAATGCCATTTTAATTCAAGGAGAGACCGGGGTAGGCAAGGAGGTTCTTTCCTGTTCCATCCATAACTACTCGCTGCGCAAAGGAGAAGTTTTTCTGCCCATCAATTGTGCAGCCATCCCCCCTGAACTTTTTGAATCGGAACTGTTTGGTTTTTCCAAAGGCGCCTTTACCGGTGCTGTAAACACTTACAGCGGCCGGTTTTTGCAGGCTGACAAAGGCACGTTATTCCTGGATGAAATCGGGGAATTACCACTGCATATACAGGCCAAATTACTGCGCATAATGGATGAAAAAGTCATATACCCGCTGAAAAGTAAAAAAGCATTGAAAGTCAATATACGATTAATATCCGCCACCAACAAAAACCTCAGCGATGAAGTCAATTTGAAACAATTCAGGAGTGACCTCTACTACCGTTTAAAGGAAGCCTCCCTGGTGATACCACCATTGCGAGAGCGGCCTGAAGATATTCTCGAACTAACCCGCCATTTTATCCGGATTTATAACAATGTCTACAACAAAAATATAACAAAAGTAAGTAAGAAAGCAGAGAAATTTTTACTGAACTATTCATGGAAGGGGAATGTACGTGAACTGAAAAATACCATCAAGAGTATTATACCTTTTAAAAAAAATGGCACGATAGACCTGGATGATCTCTCCCATTCAATCATAGAAGGCAAAGAGATGGCAGAGCACCGGCTGCTTACCCTTGAAGAGCATGAAAAGAAATATATTCTCAAAGTATTGAAGGCCACAAATTTTAATATTTCCCAGGCAGCTAATGTATTGGGAATCAATCGACCGCGCCTCTATAGGAAAATCAAACATTATCAACTTTTTCCCAAATCACCTCTAAATCAGGCGCAGTCGCCGATTGCCGATGGGATTGAAAAGAGATGAGATATAAAATATAATCAGGAAAGAATGAAAACAAGGATTTTAGCCTTTATTAGAAAGAGAAAGCGCCTGGTTATTATGTTGGGGATTCTTTTTGTTATTCTCCTGGTGGGGATCATTTACTTTGTCTCCTTTGACCCGGGGGTTTTCAAAAAAAATGCCTATTCCACCACCTTTTATGACCGGGAAGGCAAGCCTTTACGCACTTTTTTTTCAGCGGATGAAACCTATGCCCAAACCTGTGGTTTAGCCGAGGTTTCACCCCATTTTCTCCGGGCCATTGTCCTGATCGAGGATAAGAAATTCTACCGCCACAAAGGCGTCGTACTTTCGTCACTCTTTCGCGCCCTCTGGCAGAATGTCAAAGGCCAACGCATTGTATCCGGGGGTTCTACCATTACCATGCAATTAGCCAAATTGGTGTATCGTCATCAAAAGCGCACCATTTTCAATAAAATTTCCGAAATTTTTTCAGCCTTAAAGTTTGAGCTCCACCTGTCCAAAGCCGAAATATTAGAAGCTTATATCAATCGACTTCCTTTTGGGAACATGATTTACGGGGTTAAAACAGCTGCCCGGTTTTATTTTGGCAAGGACCCGTCGCAGTTATCGTTAAACCAGGCCCTTTACCTGGCTCTTATTCCCAAATCCCCGTCCCGGTACAACCCGGCACGCCGGGTCAAGGCCCTGGAGAAGCGATGGAAAACCATCCTTGAGATTTTCCGGGATAATAATCACATCACGCCGGATGAATACCAACGGGCCCGCGGTGAAGGTATCCGGTTCCGGATGAATCAATACCCCTTCCTGGCCCCCCATTTTATCGACCTGGTAAAAAAAAGATATGAAGGTAAAAAAATCCCGGGGCTTGTTTATACCACACTGGATTATAATGTGCAAAAGGAGTTGGAAGGTATTACCCGGGAGCACCTGGTGCGGCTGAAGCCTTACCAGGTCAAATCCGCAGCCGCGGTAGTTATTGATAATCACACCCACCAGGTGATTGGTTTTATGGGCTCTCCCGATTATTTCAATGATGAGCTTTCCGGGTATGTAAACCTGGCCACTGCCCTTCGTCAGCCGGGTTCTACTTTAAAGCCCTTTGTATATGGCATTGCCCTGGAAAATGGTTATACCCCGGCCTTTATCGTTCCTGACATCCGTTTTCCCTCCAGGGGTGGATTTTTCCCGAAAAATCACGATGGCAGGGAGCATGGTCCCTTGCGTTTGCGCGTTGCCCTGGCCTGTTCCTACAATATCCCCGCCTTCTACCTGGCCATGAAACTCAAACCCATACGGGTGATCCAAAAATTAAACCAGGCGGGATTTACTTATATAAAAAATGAATCCGGGTTCTACGGTGAAACCATTGCCCTGGGTTCCGGTGAAGTGCGACTATTAGATTTGGTCACAGCTTTTTCCGCATTTGCCAATAAAGGCATAATATACTCACCCACCTTTATCAAAGGAGAACCCGTCCCTACTAAGCGGTTGTTTGCCGAGACCACAGCGTTTTTAATATGGGATATCCTGGCAGACCCCTCTGCGCGTTTTGCTTCGTTTGGTTATGATTCTTCCATGAACTTGCCCTTTCCCGTGGCCATCAAAACCGGGACTTCCAAAGGTTTCCGGGACAGGTGGGCTGTAGGCGTCAATTCTGAGTACACGATAGGCGTATGGATCGGCAATCCTGACGGCGAAAACATGAAAGACACCACAAATGTGGGCAGTGTATCCACGATGTTAAGGGACATTTTCCTGGCTATTCAGACCGATTGGACAGCAGGTGCGGTGGAAATACCGGCAGGAATTGTTAAACAGGCCATTTGTCCCTTATCGGGAGAATTGGTTTCTGAAAATTGCCCGGATGCGGTAGAGGAATATTTTGATGCTCAAAACCTACCGCAGCAAACATGCACCTGGCATGTCCGCTCTCATGAAGATGGTGAACCAAAGGTCAATTACCCGGAGCTGTATAAAAAATGGGCAATCAAAAACAATCCGGATAACACCGTTGAAATTGAAATCGCACAGCAAAAGCGCATTACGTTTCCGCAGCCAGGGGATTTTTTCTATATCTCCGATGCCATTTCTCCACAAGATCAGCAAATCACCTTTGAAGTCATGGGCTTCGAGCCTGGTGAAACAATTGATTATTATTTGGACGGAGTGCTGTACCGGAGAATGGTTTATCCACAGTTCCCGGTTTGGCAGTTAGAGAAAGGCGACCACACGTTGGTTATAAAAATCAAAGAACAGGCTATTGATTCCATCTCATTTATTGTCAGGTAATAGCCGCCCAAAAGTAGAAACAATTAGTAGCATTCTCCTCTTTTCCATTCTATGCCTTCGGCGACCAGGAACCTTTCAGGTAACAGTCATTGGTCATTAGTCATTGGTGAAAACAGGGACAATTTATTGAAATATAACCTCCAAAAAGGTATAATAACCTTATGAAATTGAACAATTTGTTTAAAGGATCATTAAAGAGAAAACTGGACGCTGTACTCAGTTCCAAAAAATCCAGGGAAGAAATCTTCGAAGAAGTAGAAGAACAACTGGTGCTGGCGGATATTTCCCTGGAACTGGTAGAAGAAATCCTGGCAAATGTCCGAAAGACCAGTAAACTCTCCTTTGAAAAAGAGGATTTTTTCCAGGTACTGAAAGAAGAAATCAAACGTATTTTCGCTGCCATTGGCACCTCCCCTGGTCGTCCCCGCGTGGACACCCTCCTGCCGGTGGACCAGTTGAAGATTCCCGGGAAGAAAACCGAAGAGACCACGAAAGATGAAAAAGTTATCATCATGTTGGTGGGTGTTAATGGCAGTGGTAAGACCACTACCGCAGCCAAACTGGCTTATCATTATCAACAACAAGGTAAAAACGTTTTGATGTCTGCGGCGGATACATTTCGGGCTGCCGGAAGTTCCCAGCTTTCTTTATGGGGTGAACGACTGGATATCCCGGTGATTGGCGGTGAAAGGGGTGCAGACCCCGGGTCCGTGGTTTACAACAGCGTCAACTCGTTAATGAGTAAAGATTATGACGTGCTGATCATTGATACGGCCGGAAGGGTACAGACCCGGGAAAATTTCATGAAAGAACTGGAAAAACTCAGCAAAATCGTGAAAAAATTTATCCCTTCAGGGCCCACAGATACCTTACTGGTGATTGATGCCACCATGGGGCAGAATACCCTGGACCAGGCGAAAAAGTTCAAGACCTTTAGCGGCATTAACGGCATGATTTTAGCAAAAGTGGATGGAACCGCCAAAGGGGGAACCGTGATCAATATCATCAATGAAATGCGCATACCGGTGAAATATGTGGGCACTGGTGAAACCGAAAAAGACCTGGCCCCCTTCTCCGTAGATGAATTCATTGACTCATTATTAAGTGACCAGTGACGGGTGATCGAAGTGAAAATTATCGAGGAGCCGCCTCTTCCTTAAATCTTAAAAATAATAAAATGATTGGTGAAAGCATCCCCAAACACGACTCTGCCAAAATGAAAGGGTGTCGATTTTAAGAGGGCGTACTAATTACCTGTCCACACTGTCCCTTGTTTTGTTCTTCTTGTTTTCGCGTCTTAACCCTTGACAAAGGCGAAGGATTAGAATAAGATGAGATGATGACAGAAAAAAATAGAGGCCATTAAGATGACATATCAGACACCGAAACGCTTTTTTGAAGATTCCGGCACGGTAAACCCGGAAGAGTCTTATTATGTACCCTTAGACAATGTTTACAATACTAAAAAACAAGATATTAAAACCATGGTTGACCGGGGTAGATACTTTTCCATATTTGCCCCGAGACAGAGCGGCAAGACAACTTTTTTTGAGGGAATTCGCGATCAATTGCACGACGAACCGACATATGTCTCTATAATATTGAGTTTCGAGAAATACACCAATATAGATAAAACCCGGTTCTATCAATTAATCGAAGAAGAACTCTATTCCCAATTACTAAACAGGTTGAGAAGAGTAAATTGCGATAAAATCGAGGCGGTTGAGAGATTTTTAGACAGCCACCGTCTTATCGACCATATTTCCTTCACCCAGTTGTTCGATGAATTAAACCGGCTCATCCAGTTCAAAAAGATTGTGATTTTTATAGACGAATTTGATGGCATCCCTTTAAAAGAATTAGGGAATTTTCTTACTGCATTAAGGTCTTTGTACCAGAAATACAAAAAAGTAAAGCAAAAAGCTCTCTATTCCGTAGGCCTGGTGGGTATTAGAAATATAACAAAACTAGTCGTGGGCGGTGTGTCTCCTTTTAATATTGCAGACCAGGTTAATCTTCCCGCTTTCACCCTGGAAAATGTTCGCTGCCTTTATGCCCAGTATACCGAAGAAACCAACCAGCCCTTCACACCAGGAGCAGTGAAAAAAGTCTACGAAGAAACAGCCGGTCAGCCCTGGCTGGTGAACCGGTTGGGCACCATCCTTACCATAGACATAAAACCCGAAACAATGGAACCTATCGATGAAAAGGATGTAGAACAGGCCATTGGCATGCTGCTCAGGGAAAAAAATGACCATTTCGACAATCTTTATGAAAAGGCAAAGCTGCACAAAGAGACTTTTGTAGAGATCGTATTTGATCATGTGGAATATGAGCCGGATGGTGAGGACCAGGGTTGGTTGGAACAATACGGTTTAATAAAATATAAAAATGGAAATGCCGTTGTGGCTAATAACATTTATAAAACCAGGTTTATAAAAACGTTTTTTAAAGAAGTCAACGCATACCGGGAGATATCGATACAGGCCTACACCCTTGCTGGAAACCGGCTTGATATGAAACGCATTCTCCTTGATTTTAACAATTATATTGCCCAAATCGGGGTGAATGCCTTCTACCAAAAGAAAAAGCCCTATGAGAAGACCGGGCAATTTTCGCTGACTGCATGGCTGTATCAATTTGTGAGAAGTGGAGAAGGAGAACTTCGCTATGAAGCTTCCAGTGGGCTGGGGAGAATGGATATCCTTCTTACCTATAAAGGGAAAAAATATATCATTGAAACCAAAGTGAACCGTTATGATATCAACGCGATTCTTGAGGAGGGAATTACCCAATTGTCCGGGAAATATTTGGCTACAGAGTTCTTTGCTGAGGGTTACCTGGTGATTTTTGACACCCGGGTTCCTGTGGGTGCGGGTTGTAAACCACAGGTGCACCAGGTGGGAGACTATACCGTTACCAGTTTCAACATCAGCATTGGAAGACCCTAAAATATGGAAATAAAATACCTGGTTCCCTGCCACCGCGTAATCGGCAGCGGCGGTAAAATCGGCGGCTTTTCCGCACCCGGCGGTATCGAAACCAAAAAAAACTGCTAAAAATGGAAGGAATTGAATTATAGGGAGAGAAAGGGAACAGGGAGATTATTCCTTCGGGATAGGTTATCCGGAGAAAGGAGGAAGGTAAAATGTTCGAGGTGATTAAAGACAAAATATGGAACTTATTAAAAGAAAAAGATATCTCTCTTGCCATGATTTACGACGAAAAAGGCAAAATTCTCTGGCACAGGGGGAGAAAAATTATAGGAAAAGATGTTTTTACGGGTGAAGGTTTTTGCAAAAGTTATATCGATGAAAGTAGGAACAATCCCGACAGGATCGATTCCGACCCGGATAATTTATCAAGGTCGGCAGATGAACTGAAGGTCAAAAGCATTATCATTCATCCGATTAAACGCAAGTTCTTTCTTTATATTGACAGTGGGGAAAAAAACTTTTTTACTCCTGAGGACAGGATTTCTTTCAAGGTTTTAGGTGAAATTTTAGAACAGTTTATTATACGG
>CP070627.1:7083689-7091107 GCA_020355945.1 Candidatus Aminicenantota bacterium
CCGGGCAATGCGCCCGGAGGAAAGGTCCAGACTACAGCCCAGGCCCTTACCAGGTTGGGGTTCCTGGGGTTTGGTGCGGACCACCCGGCAGTTCAACGGGGTGCTGAATACCTTTTCCGTTTCCAGCGGGAAGATGGCTCGTGGCCGTTAACCCCATATTCATCGGGTGCAGAGGGAGAAGGGAATTATGAGGTTATTTCTTTACAAACTTCACTTCCGCTTCGTGGACTGGCAGCCTGCGGGTATACTGCTGATCCCAGGGTGGAAAAAGCGTATGCATGGCTGATAAAGCAAAAACTAGCAGATGGAGCCTGGCCCACGGGAATTGCCCATGGTAACTACGGTGGTGTAGCCGGGTACCGGAGACTGGCTCACTCGCGGTGGGGGTGCAGGGCTAATACCATAGGAGCACTGACCTGTCTTGCTTTGCACCCTCAATGGCGACACAGCCCCGAGGCAAAGCGGGCACTGGATTTGGTCCTGGCCTGCGAAACCAAAGAGCGGCACCACCTGGGTTTTGATGTGGCCCGGATTATCGGAACCGAAGAATCAAAAGGCTTTTTAACGTTTTATGCCCGTTCCGACATGGCTCAAATCCTGGATTTGTGCTGGCGAATCAAAGCTTCTTTAGAAGACCACCGGGTGGCAGAACTGGTAAACGATGTAAAAAAACTCCAGGGACCCTACGGGCTCTGGGAGTATCAGCCGAAACCCCAGGCCAGTCGCTGGGTGACTTTTGACATACTGAGGAGCCTCTCTAATCTCACCAGGGACACAGCCTGGATAACCACAGAACCGCGCACACCTTTCAGTCCCTACCCCAGGCGAACAAAAAGATACTAAAATTTGCCAAAAAACAATTCTAATTTTAGCCACAAAGATACACCAAGGGACACGAAGGAAAAATAGACATAAATTCAATTGTAGATGCTTCACGGTTTGATTCATCAAACCCCCTAAAGGCGTGGATGAATTGCTCGGGCCGGGCTTGATAAATCAAGCCGTGAAGCATCTACAATAGATTGGAGTACTTTTCATATCTTCGTGTACCTTTGTGTAACTTCGTGGCTAAAATTAGAATTGCTGTTTCCCAAAGCTTTACCTTGACTAAATAAAAATTTAAAGCTATAATCCTCTTTAACACAGTACAAACTTATTACGTTCAACCACAAAATGTAATAGTTAAAAAGAGGTACAATATGAGCGAACTAATCTATCTGGACAATGGCGCAACATCATTTCCAAAACCGGAAGAAGTTTATACCTTTATGGATCATTATTACAGGAATTTCGGTGTCAACCCGGGGCGGTCCGGGTACGACCTTTGTTTAGAGTCGGGCGAAGTAATCGATAACACCCGTAAACAATTGACAAAATTTTTCAATGGAAACGATTACAATCGACTCTGTTTTTCATACAATTCCACAGATGCCCTAAACCTGGTCATAAGCGGAATGTTAGAGAAAGGCGATCACGCCATCACTACCACCATTGAACACAATTCCGTGTTAAGACCCCTCTTTCACCAGGAAAAAGACAACGGTGTGGAGGTGGACTATATTCCTGTTGACAGTAAAGGGTTTGTTGACCCTGACGACTTCCCTAAGAAGTTTAAGAAGAACACCAGGCTGGTGATTGTCAACCATGCGTCCAATGTCATCGGTACGATTCAACCGATTAAAGAAATTGGGGCTCACTGCAAACAGCATGAAATCCCATTTGTCATTGATGCATCCCAATCCGCGGGGAAGATTCCCATTGACCTTGAAGAACAAAACCTGGATATCGTGACGTTTACCGGTCACAAATCCCTGCTTGGGCCCACTGGTATTGGCGGTCTCTACGTGAGAGAAGGGATCGAGATCAGGCTCACCCGAGCAGGAGGAACAGGGGTTCGCTCTGCTGTTAAAACTCACCTGTTGGAATACCCCTTCAGACTTGAATATGGAACTCTGAATTCCGTGGGCGTGGCCGGACTTCACGCCGGTGTAAAATGGGTGGAAGAAAAAGGAATCGAAAATATCCACGAACATGAAATGAAACTCACGACAATGCTTAGAGACAGGCTGAAAGATGTTGAAGGGGTCACTCTTTATTGCCAGGATGATTTAACGGATCATATCGGGATTTTCTTGTTTAATGTTGACGGTTTTGAAGCGCTGAATGTGGGTACGATGCTGGATGTGGATTATAACATTGCCTGCCGCACCGGTCTTCACTGCGCCCCCCTTATCCACGAACATTTGGGGACGGCTGATATTCACGGCGCGGTTCGCTTCGGTATCGGGCCTTTTAATACGGAAGAACACATCAATACAGCCATAGAAGCTGTAAAAGAAATCGCTGCTATGATTCAAAAGTAATTTCTTTCTAGATCACTAAGGCGTCAGCAGCGATTTCACAGACAGTTTTGATTTCCACTCCCAGTTTATAGTGTTTATTGAGTTCCATGAGTTGGTCGACACAATTGTGACAGGGAGCGGCAACGATTTTAGCGCCGGTGCGGCGGATTTGTTCTGCTTTAATTTGACCGGCCTTTATTCGTCGTTGGCTGAAGCGAGTCATGGCCAATTGACCACCGCCTCCACCGCAGCAGAAATTCTTCTGCCGGTTGGGGGTCATCTCTATAAAATGGCTGACCGCATGTTTCAAAATGAAGCGCTGCTCTTCTACGATTCCCCCCAGCCGCACCAGGTTGCAGGGATCATGAAGGGTAACCGGTTTTTGGTTCTTTGCCGGGTCCAATTTTACCCGGCCTTCCCGGATGAAATCAGCGACCACTTCGAGAATGCTTTTCACGGAGAAGCCATATTTCTTGCTTAACCATTCCGGTGCTTCCCAGCGGTTGGAGTTAAACCCATGACCGCATTCCGCCAGGACCAGCGTCTGACATCCCAACTTCTTCATAGACTGGACCAGCCGGTCTGATATCAAGCCGGCGACTTCATCATCTCCATTGTAAAGACCATAGTTGGTGACATCGTAATTGTCACTGGAAAATGTCCAGCTTTCTCCTGCTGCATGAAATAATTTTCCCACCGCGGAAATAGACAGGGGGAAAAACATGGCTTCCCTGGGATTAATGGTATAAAAATACTTTGCACCCTTTTTATCCAGGGGAAGTTTGGCATCCGGGTCATTGATATCGTCTTGCAGTTCCTCTTCTATCCATTCGACGGTTTCCAGCCAGTCCTCCCTGGCAATGCCCATATTGTTTCCTTTTTCGATTGCGGTATTAACGGTTGACTGCAGACCGGGAGGCACAAGGTCAATGGCAGTCAGGGCCCCCCTGGCCACCCGGATGAGATAAGGAATATTTAAACCAATGGAACAATTAATCGCACATCTGCCACACAGCGAACATCTCCCGAAAAGCGAATCTACCCATTCCTTTACCATCTCTTTATCAAGCTCTTTCGCTCCTAGCCAACCGGGAAAAATTCTCCCGGAAAAACTAAAATATTTTTTGAATATTCCGATCACCAGGTTCAGTTTATAGGCAGGGATGGATTGGGTATCCTCATGGGTGAGATAGTAATGACAGGAATCGGCGCAGAGACCGCAGTGGACACAAGAATTGAGATGGGCTGCATATTTATGATCGATCTTTTCTTTAAAAACCTGTAATGCTTTTTCCAGGTCCTCCGGGGTCAACTGTTGGATTCTTTCTTCTATAGGGTCTTTGCTCCCGGTTTTTTCATTTTCCTTCATGGCTGCACCTATATTTTATATTTCATGAGATTTTGGGCTTTTTACTAATATCTTGTAAAAGTTTGCACAAAAAACAAACCTTTGTTTCATTGATCTGGCTTTAACCGCTTCCAATGCAATTCCTTAATGGGTTGGGGGTGCCACCCCCTTTTGGGGAAAAATATCTCTTCTACCGTAAAAAATGCCGAAGAGAATCCTGACATAAAAGAAGAAGAAGCAGTGGCGAATTTTTCCCAGGGGAATGTACAAAAACATAATGATAGCAACCAGGAAAAAAAATGGGGTGATTTCCCGGGAAAAAGTATGTAAAAGCGCTAATATTACGAATATAGTGACAATGATATTGGCAGCGAAATCATCCGGGCAACTCAATGCTTTCAAGTGTGGAGAAAACATCCGTTTCAACAGGAGAGCGAACCCTGAAATTGCCCCGGCCAGGCACAGTATCCGGGTAAAAAGGAGAAGGAGATAAGGGAAATCAAATGAAACAATAGTAAGGAAAAGGTAAGCAAGAGAAACAAATATACCGATATGATAAAGTATACCGGCGCTATAACCGGCGAGGTGCTTGCCGGCGCTTTCTTTTTCCCAGGGCATCATGCCTTTGCCGAATGCATAAACGATTCCTTTGCTCACATTCCCTTTGGGTTCGGCATACAACTGCCGCTTGCCAAAAGAAAAGGTTTTCAAAACAAGGATGGAGAGGGATATAATCGTAATGAAAAAAGAGATGATAACCCCATATTTCAAAACCGGGATCAATTGCATCTTACAGCCCTAAACGCAGCCGTCGGGTTTGGGCAGACCTGCGAGTTTGGCTGCGCCTTTTGCCGGGCCGGAGGGGAAGAGTTCATAGATGTATTTAAGTTTAAACCCGGTGGTTTTACATACTTTTCGCACCATGGGAGCTATATCATTTTCCAGGTAGTATTCCCGGATATAGTTAATAACGGCCCAGTGGTCTTCTGTGAGATTTTCAATGCCTTCTTCTTCCCGGGCAAAGAATTGAGCCACTTCCCGGTTCCATTCTTCGGGGTGGGCTAAAAAGCCTTCTTCGTTCACTTCCAATTGTTTTCCGTTGAGTTCCACAAATGGCATTTTTGAAGCCTCCGTTGTTTTCTGTAGTGTTGTTTAACTGTCAGGCATTATTATATCAAATTGTAGAAACGATGTCTATTGCTCCTGTATTTTCCCGGCAATTCTCATTTTAGCCACGAAGTTACAGTGAAGCATGAAGGGGCCCGAAGATAGGAAGAACAGGATTTTTTTTGTTTCTTTTTTTACCTTGTGTATCTTTGTGGCTATTTTCCCATTAAAGGTTGATTATTTCTTATCTTTGCGGTATCCTGTCTTCATGAGACGAAATAAACAACAATTAAGAAATATACTTAATCAACTGGACGGCAGAAGCTACAAAGCCTATAACGATATCAAAGGAGAATTTGATTTCGAAAAATTCATCGTTCTTATAGACCATGTCCAGGGCGACCCCTTTGCCAGACCCAGCCGGATACGAGTTCGAGTCAACCAATCAATCGCCCAATTTCCCACAGATACATTCCATAACAGCAGCCGCTCAGTGGCACTGCGCGACTTCCTGGCCCGATGCTTCTTTCAAGCAGCAAAAAAATACAGCAAAGGTATCAGGGGAACCGGTCACAGCGGTATCATCCGCATCGAAACACCCGGCCAGGAAATCCTGGAACGAAGCTCTGTGATGATTAATAATCATTTTGTCGAAGCCCGGTTTGTCATGGGACTCCCAGCCTTTGGCAGACGAATCGCCGGCCAACACGCTGCCGCCATGTTCTTTGAAGAACTGCCGCGAATTGTGGAACATTCACTCTTCTACAAAAACCTGGATAAAAATGCCCTTTATAAACACATTGAAACCTCTGAAGACGCAAATACACTCCGGGAAAAACTGGAACCATTGAAAATTGTCTCCTTTATTGCAGATGATGCAATCCTACCCAGGGCCAGCGGCATCGACCCCAGACCCCTGACCACCGGTAACGTGATCCCCTTTAAATCACCTGGAAGTTACCACCTGGAAGTAGAACTGCCTAACAAAGGAAAAATCACAGGCATGGGTATTCCCAAAGGTATTACCCTCATTGTTGGCGGCGGATATCATGGGAAGTCTACGCTTTTAAAGGCCATTGAAAACGGTGTTTATAACCATATCCCCGGTGACGGCAGGGAATTCGTGGTCACTAACCCGAATGCCATCAAAATAAGAGCCATGGATGGCCGAAATATTGAAAAAGTCAATATTTCTCCTTTTATTAATAACCTGCCTTTTGGTACGGATACAAAAGCATTTTCAACAGAAAATGCCAGCGGTAGTACGTCCCAGGCAGCCAATATCATCGAAGCAGTAGAAATAGGTGCAGGGCTTTTATTAATCGATGAAGACACCTCTGCTACCAATTTCATGATCCGGGACCACCGTATGCAAGAATTAGTGGTTAAAGATAAAGAACCTATCACTCCTTTTATCGATAAAGCCAGGCAGTTGTTCGAGGAATTAGGGGTTTCTACTATTCTTGTGATTGGTGGGTCCGGTGATTATTTTTCAGTAGCGCACCATGTGATAGGGATGAAAGATTACCTGCCTATAGATATGACTCAAACAGCTCACCAAATCGCTGAAAAATATAAAACCGAAAGAAAACATGAAGGTGGAGATTCATTTGGGACAATCACGGAACGCATCCCGGTGAAAGAGAGTTTTGATCCTTCCCGGGGACGTAGAATGGTGAAGATAGCAGCCAAAGGTTTACATACCATCAGTTTTGGTACATATACCATAAACATTTCAGACCTGGAACAGTTAGTAGACATGGGTCAGACCAGGGCAATCGGAGATGCGATTCATTATTGCTGCCGGTACATGGATGAACAGCGAACTTTAAAGCAAATCACTGAAAAAACGCTTTCGGATATTCAAGAAAAAGGTTTTGAGATACTGGACCGAATCCCTTCAGGCGAGTATGTGGTGTTCAGAAAATTTGAATTAGCCGGAGCCATTAACCGCCTGCGGTCCATACAAATGAACCAGGAATAAGCCACAGAGGCCCCAAAGCAGCAAGCCGCAACCAAAAAATTGGAACCACAGATTTCACAGATTTCACAGATTAAAAAAAACTTTAAGGCAGTTGTGGTTTGCATCAAGATACTTTTAAGCTGCAAACCATGACTGCCTTAATGAAAAGCTTTTGCGGATGCTACACGGGTCCAGATGCTTCACGGGGCAGTTTTTTCAAAAAGTGGGGTGGCACCCCCAACCCATTCACGGTCAGCCTGATGTCGTTCTTTCGGAGACATCATCTCAAAAGTTTGCCGAAAAAACAAAGTTTCACAAGGTATTAGTAAAAAGCGCCCCCCAGGCAATAATTAATATTCCGCTAGCTCCATTACCGTGATGAATAGGATTCGTGCCAGGTCTACCATGATTTCCGGGCGGTCTTTGGTGGTATGATAGGCAGCGTAAGGCAAGGGGCCTGCTCCCCTGGCAGTTCACCTCAGTTCACCTTGCCTGTCCCGAATGGCACTAAGATAAGGCTAAACATTAATTAATATCTAATTTTTAGCAATTTAATTAGACACACCCCGGACGCTTCGCGTCCACCCCTCTCAAGAGGGGAGACACACCCCGGCCCTTCGGGCCACCCCTCTCAAGAGGGGAATTAGAGGGCTCATTA
>CP070627.1:7091207-7092798 GCA_020355945.1 Candidatus Aminicenantota bacterium
TACCCTGTCTCAAAAGTTTTGCCCTCCATAACGGCAATTTAAACTATTCTCTTAATCAGGCCGCCAGTTGCCATTGTTGAACCAGCCTCTTTGATAAAGCTGCAAGCAGTGTATCCAATGCCTCTCTGGCTTTTGTCTTTCGCTTGGGTTTTTCATCCTTATCAATGCAATCTCGTAGCCTCATCTCTTTATCTAAAAGAAGGTCAAGAAGTATCTGCCAATCTTTAATAGGTACTTCATCCCAATATTGCTCAATCATATTAACCATAAGAAGCATTTGTTTTGTGAGGAATTTTATATGAAGTTTTTCACTTGAATGATAAAGGAACTTTGTAAAACGGTTGACGACTTTTTCATGTAACTGGATTCCCTCGTATCCCCAGTTAAAAGCATGGGCGAAAAGAGTATTCCATATCTGGGCAAAGGAATAAATGGCCTGTATCAACAGGTCTGGGGATGCGTAGGATTCTTTTAAACATTTGGGAGTGAGTATTCCAAACCAAATCTCAATCATGTTCAGCCATGAACCGTGAAATGGAGTAAAATGGATAACAATGCGTTTTTCTTCTGACTGCAGCCACTTGCGACGCATCTCCCCCGTTTTCAGATGGCTCTTGTCAGGGCAGGCAACGTTACTGAGTTTTGCTACCAATTCACAGAATTCGTAGCTGTAGTGGCTGGCCAAATTGTCCATGATGTAATCAATTCTCTCATCCTGCTGCACCCTATCACCGCCACTATCACCATCACGTACACGCACCCCTGCCACATGTTGCTCAAAAACAGAAAGAAAAGTATCTTTGGTGTGATCCGGCTTACACTCTACATTCACTTTTCCGTTATGAACATCCATAAAAGCAAGCAAATCGATCGTCCCGTTTCGGATGTATTCAAACTCTTCCAACCAGGCTTTCTTTTTTTTCTCTGACATTTCCGGGTGGACGTTAGGAGCGATGCGCAAAAGTACTTGAATGCCAGTACATTCATCATAACAGAAAAGATTATTTTTTTGAGTCTTGTAAACCTGGATGAGATGTTCCATTTTTGGGAAAAAATCAGGATCGGTAATTTGAAGAAAGTACTTTCGCCGGTGTGGTTTGAGATTTTGACTGTTGAGAATTCTCCCAATGGTAGAACGGCTTAACATGGAGCCTGTCTCTGCCCCTACAAGTTCCGGTGTAATTTTAAGTATTTTTTCAGCCCACCTAAGTGTCCAACGCCCAGTTCCCGGCAGAGGAGTGGTCTGACAATAAAATGCCACTACTCGATGTCGCAGCGCATCATCATAAACAAGAGGGCGTCCGGGCCGGGGTTTATCTTTGAGTTCCAGTTCCATATCACTTTCGGCCCGTTCAGTCCAGCGATTTACCGTACTGATATCGAGATTGACAAAATAGGCAATCACTCCATTTTCAACACCCATTTTATGAAGCGTGATAATCTGATATCGCAGATATTGGCGACTATTAATCAACACATCCTCTGGGGCTACTAACATAATCATTTCCCGGAGTTTTTTTTTAGTCTGCGGATAATTTCAGGTAAGGTAACGTCGATATTTTTCAATCCGAGCTTTTGGATATGATAGCGA
>CP070627.1:7092898-7103598 GCA_020355945.1 Candidatus Aminicenantota bacterium
CCGGCTTTCCTGATTTTTTCCATGCTGGAGAATTCGATTTTATCCAACAGGTCTTCTTCGATTAACAGGTTGGAATAGCCAACAATAATGCATAGTAAATTGCTGAGATCGTGAACGGCCCCGGCTGCCATCACCCCTACCAGGTCCATTTTTTGCGATATCACCAACTGCCGTTCCAGGGCCCGGTTTTTCTCCAGGATGATATCCTGGTATTCTTTAAGTTTCAGCACATTATTGATTCGTGCCACCAGGTCTTCTTTGTTCACCGGTTTGTTCAGCAGGTCCACTGCTCCCAATTCCAATGCTTTGTGTTTCAGGGTCCTGTCATGATCACCGGTCAATATGACCACCGGGATATTTTTGGTATTTTCATTGGTTTGGAGTTGTTCCAACAAGTCCAGGCCCGGCATTTCCGGCATCCTCACGTCTGTAATAATCACGTCAAAATCATGTTCATCGACCATTTCCAGCGCCTCCCTGCCATTGAGGGCGAATTCCATTTGCCAGACGTTTCGATAGTCCCGCAATAAGCGCTTAAAACCATCAAGAACAAATTGTTCATCATCGACAAAAAGTATTCGTTCCATTTTATTACTCTCCTTTTATTGGTAAGCGAATATAAAATATGGTTCCTTTGCCTTTTTTACTGGTAAAATCCAGTTTCCCCTTATGTTTTTCAATGATTACATTACGGGCCAATGAAAGGCCCTGTCCTGTCCCTTTGCCTACTTCTTTGGTGGTAAAAAACGTATCAAATATGTGATCCTGGTTCTCTTCCGGGATACCGCAGCCGGTATCTGAGATAGCAATAACAACCTCATTTCCCTCAACCGCTGTTGAAATTGTTATTAAGCCCCATTTACCCGTATCTATGATGGCGTCCAATGCATTAACCAGTATATTCATGAACACCTGGTTCAATTCACCGGCGTAGCAAGGAATTCGGGGAAGTGCTTCGCATAATTCCAGTTTTATATCTGCATTTTTTTTGATCTTGCTTTGTACCATTACCAGGGTGGATTTCAACAACTGGTTGATATCTGCCCTGTCTTTGGTTCCCTTTCCCGGGTGGGTAAATTCATTCATGGATTGAATGATATCGGATACGCGGTTCACACCGTTAGTAATTTGTTCAGAGGCTTTGGGAATCTCTTCAATGATATATCCCATGTCGTGTTCTGCAATTAATTTTTTGATTTTGGCGGCGGTATCTTTTTTGCCTGAGTGTTCTAACTCCTGCACTGTTTTATGAATCATCTCATAAAATTTGACTATTTCATTGAAGGAGTCGCTGACAAAGGCAGCGTTATCACCGATGTATTGAAGGGGGGTTTTAATTTCATGAGCGATACCCGATGCCATTTGCCCCAAAGACTCCAGTTTCTTGGAGAGGTTTTCCAGTAACTCCTCTTCTCTACGGTTGGTGATATCTTCTGCCAGCAAGAGGAAACCCAAACTTCGACCGGCACTGTCCCGTATCGGACTGATGCTGGATACCAGCACCCGGATGCCTTTACCACTGGCTTTGAGATCAACATTAAAATCACTAAAATCAATCGGTTTGGAGGATTTATTCCTTTTTAATCCTACTTCAATGATATCATTCAATTTATTTTCGCTGATGCAGTGTTTTAAGGCCTGGACAAAGGGTTTTTGGGTGACTTCCTCCGACTTGATTCCAAAGAAAACTTCTGCGGGTGTATTCCATTGGAATATGATGCCGTTGGAATCCACAGCGATAAATATAGCAGAGATAGCAGTTAGCAGTTTTTCATTTTCGGCATGGCGGAGTTCTGCCAGGTCTTTGGCCCGTTCCATTTCATCATGGGATTGTTTTAGTATTTCCTGGATGCGCTGCTGTTCGGCTAGTTTATTTCTTAACCGTTTGGTTCTCATCCGGTAAATGGTGAGAATAGTAAAAACAAATAGGATCACCAGGAGAATCTGGAACCACCAGGTTTGCCAGAAAGGGGGCGTAATAATTATTTTTAACTCGGCATCTTTGTCACTGGGGATGCCATCATTATTGGTCCCCCTGACCCGGAACACATATTTCCCGGGATCCAGGTTGGTGTAGGTAACAAAACGTTTTTGAGCGTCACCAGGTACCCAATCCGGGTCTACTCCTTCCATTTTATGTTCGTATATGTTTTTCCCGGGAATGGAAAAATCAAGTGCGGAAAATTCAATGGAAAAGACAGATTCCCTGTAAGAGAGAGTCACCTCTTTTTCTTCAGTGATGGAGGTATCCAGGTACTTTTTATTAAATACTTGAAAATCCGTAATCACCATTCGAGGTGGATGGGGATTATTCACTATCCTGTGGGGATAAAAGGCATTAAAGCCATTCATACCACCAAAGAACATCTCTCCATCATCTGCTTTAAACCAGGCGCCGCCATTGAATTCATTGCTTTGTAACCAATCACTGGCAAAGTAATTATTAAATTTTTCTGTCTGTGGATTAAATTTTGATAGGCCTTTAACGGTGCTAAGCCAGATGTTGCCTTTCTCATCCTCCAATATGCCATTAATGGTATCATTGGGAAGACCATGTTTTTTACGGAAATGTTTGAATCCTCCCTTTTTGCGATCCTCTAGTTTATTCAAGCCGCCAAAGTAAGTACCTACCCATAGTGTTCCCGATTGATCTTCATAGATAGCACTTACATTATTATTACTTAAGCTATTTTCATTATTTTTGTCATATTTGTAATGGGTGAAGGTTTCTGTTTGTCGATTAAATTGATTCAGCCCGCCCTCCCCGGTGCCCACCCACAGTATCCCGGTTTTATCTTCAAAGATTGAAGTCACATACCAATGGCTCAGACTTTTTGTAGGGTTGTTTTGATCAGGCATATAGTGGATGAAGGTTTCCCTCTGCCTGTCGAACTTATTAAGCCCACCGTTTTGGGTGCCTAGCCAGAGTACGCCCTGTTGATCTTCTAATATCACGTGGATTCGTAGGTGACTCACGTGGTTCAAATTTTCGGATTTTCCCGGCGGAGGTATGTAACCGGGTGGAGGTATATAATGAATGAACGTCTCTGTTTTTTTATCAAATTTATTGAGTCCACCGCCCTGGGTGCCCAACCAGAGTACACCCTGGTGATCTTCACAAATTGCCATAACACGGTTGTGGCTTAGTGTATCAGGCTTTTGAGGATCATTTGTGTAATGGGTGAATATCCCGGTTTTCCTGTCGAATCGATTCAAACCTTTGTCGGTTCCGATCCAAAGAATCCCGCTTTTATCTTTATAAATTGACCAAACATTATCATCACTTAAGCTGTTTTCATTAAAGGGTTCCGTTGTCCAGCCAACAAATTCATTTTTTCTTTTATTAAATTTATTTAAGCCATCCTCTGTACCGATCCATATGATCCCGGATCTATCTTTGTAGATAGTGTAAATATGATTGCTGCTCAAACTGGTGGGAATACCGGGATGCTCTCTATAATTGATGTAGGCTTTTTTTTGGCGATCCAGTTTATAAAGTCCGCTGCCGTAGGTGCCAATCCAGAAATCCCCGGATTCATCTTCAAAAATTGCACGAACCTGGATGTTGGTACCACAAATAGGTATAGAGGAGTCATATTGATAAGGAGTAAAACGTTGGGTTTGGGGATCAAATTGTCTCAATCCTCCATCTTTTGTTCCTATCCATAATGTATGCTGACGATCTTCATATATGGTCACCACATTATTACTGCACGATTTTCCGGAATCTCCAGGATGCAAACAGTGCCTTTCAAATTCTCTTTTATTAAGATCAAAGGTATAAAGACCATTGCAGGTACCCACCCACAGCTCATCATTGCTATCTTTAAAAAGGTATGTGATCCTATGGTGGTCCTCATTGTCGGCGTTTTGCAGTTGAGGCAAATGGGGGGTACATGTTTCAGTTTTCGGGTCAAATTCATTCAAGCCTTTATTGGTTCCAATCCACAGTACACCGGCATGATCTTCAATAATTGAACGAATGGTATTGTTACTTAACATGTTATCCGGATTTTCCGGGTTGTGCAGGTGCCGGGTAAATTGTTCGCGGCGCCGGTCAAATTTATTTAATCCTCTTTCAGTACCAATCCACAGGGTACCTGAATTATCTTCACAGAAGCAGAGAACTCTATTGTTACTCAAGCTAAAGGGATCATCGGGATCGTATTGATACGGTTTAAAGGAATACCCGTCGTAGCGACTGAGTCCGTCTTCGGTGCCTACCCAGAGAAATCCCCTACTGTCCTGGAGTATATAGTATACCGTATTTTGAGGCAGTCCGTGCTGGATGGTAAAATGTTCGAATTTGATGCGTTTTTGCCCCCGTACATATGGGGTGGTTAGATTAAAATGGAATAGAAAAATAATGAAAGTCGCAACCGCTAATGCTTGCAAGCCTTTTAACTTCTGCACAACCATTTGGAATAATCTCATTTGCTCAACTGGAATTATAAAATAAAATGAAGGTTTCATCAACAAAAAAAATAAAATTGCCGTCACAATTTTTGAAGAATTTGTCACCTCCCATTTTTTTCGTTTTTTCCTATATTCAACATCCTCTCTGCACATGTACATCCGTATAATTTGTATACGCATATGGAAACACGTGCGTTTATTATATCGATTTTTTTTTGAAAATCTTTAGAGATTCTTGATTCTTATTTGTTATCCAGGTGTTATTTTTTTCAAAAGAATTTAAAAACTTCCTGGTACGTGGTATAATAACGAGTTAAAAGATACAACAACGAGAATTAAAAATGTTCTCTTTATAATTTATGAAGTCAACAAAGGAGGATGAAATGAAGAAGATTTTTGTTTATGGCATGGTGATATTGCCGCTGGTGGTGGTCTTATCTTTCCCGGGAAATACCTTTGCGGGTGAATCAGGCAAAAGCAATTACGTTTTGGTTTTCCAGGCTACGGATTATAACTCCAAATTGGGTCAAGCAGTGGAGTATTTTTTTAAACAGATACTCAGACCTGAGGACGATGTGATTTTGTTTACCCCCCAGCGTTTTTACAATTATTCCCAGCAAACCCGTCAAGCGCATCCCCTGGACAAACTGACCAAACGTACCAAAGATGTACTAAAGCGGGATATTTCCGTTGGGGCAGCCAATTACAACAATACTATAGAGCAAATGCAGATGATCGTTACAGAAATTGGCAAAAGCATGGGTACGGTTGGTGCGGGTCCCGGTTCAGGAGGTGAGGGGATGCGTGGCATGACTTCGGTTACCGACCTGAAAAATTGGTTAATTCAATATCGCCAACTACTGGAAAATTTACGCACCATCCGCAGGCTCAATGAAAAGTTGTTCATGGATTTAGCTCAATCCTTTAAGCAGCGCGGCGGTAACAATATAATTTTCGTTTTTTACCAACAAGAGATGCGCATTACCCCTGATAAAGACACCATGGACGCTCTCAGGAATAACCCGGACATCAGGTTTGAGGCAACCGAGGTTTTTTCTGAAGAAAATATAAAAGAACCCATGGATGCGGCAAAGGTGAGCCAGGCTTTGAAGGACGCCGGCGTTACTCTCCATTTCGTTTACATGCACAAAAGGATGAGTAGAAGACAAGGCATCGAGACCAAAGAATTTTCCGGGGATATATACAATGTATTTTCTAAGATTACCCAAAACACCGGCGGCCAGGTGATGACCACTGCAAAACCGGACGCGGCATTGAAAAAAATACTGGGCGCTAAGAAAAAGAAATAAAAAAGAATTGACCAGGCATGTGAGCCCTTTGTAGGGGTTTTGATTTATCAAGCCCAGACCTGGACCTTTCATCCACGCCTCTACGGGGTTTGATGAATCAAACCCCTACAGCCGGATTTAATCCTGGGACAGCCTATTAATTCTTATTCCTGATGTACAATATAACCGGGAGGGCAAAATCCGTATCCAATGACTTTAAATCGATTTTCCCTCCATCATCGTCCCGGTCAACACCGATACTGTAAAGAATCTGCTTTTGTTGGTTCCATATATAGGGTTTTCCTGAACCGAGGTCCACCCAGGTGCGATAGGTTTCGAGGCTCTCCAGTATCTCTTGTACCGGCTTACCCGGGACATAATTGAAGTGAAGTTCGGCTGATATCCGGGTCATGTCATAAGCTGCTTTGAGTGAATACGATTTAAATACAACGGTAAACAGGTTGTTGATGGCTGGAAGTGAATGAGATTTATCGAAGATGATTTTCCCGGCCGGATTTTGCAGCCACCAGGTCCAGCCGGTCCTCAGGCTGTTGTTTTCCATGGGGTGGGATTTCCATTGATAAGGGGGTATTTTTTCACTGTTCACCAGTTTTGAGAAAAAATTATAAAAGTATTGTTGGGTACGGTTTTTTTGCAGGAGTAAATGCCTTTTTTTAACCTGGCTAATATCGAAGACTTCCACCACCAGCCCTTTGGTGCCGTATTCTTCATGCTTTATGGGGGGCAGCCCGTTTATGACTTTTTTATAGAGTGCTTTGGGGAATTCCGGTTCGTTCATCAGGCTGGCCAGCCCATGCAGGGATTCCCGCAGCACTGCTTTTGCCACCAGGTTTAAAATAATGGTGCGACTGGTTTTAATTGCTTTTTTGGCAAGTTCAGCGTGGTCCAGGAGATGAGATACCCCCTTTTCCCAATCCCCTTCCAGGGCATCCAGCATATTTACAGTATTATACAATTTGGCAACGTGTAACCAGGCCAGGAGGTGGGGGACAGTGGTATCATACCTGACAATAGTGAAATCTTCGAAAATTTCACTGTCCACCAACTTTTGATACCGATCCAGGAATACCTGGTAAAGTGATTTTAGTTCAAGGACGGATTCCTTTTGAGACAATATCAACCGGGTCCAATCCCGGGTAGAAGCCCCGGCAAAGGAATCAAAGGTCCCGCTTTTTTTCAATATTTCTTTTCTTTCCAGGATGTATTTTTTGTAATACCCCATATCTTTCTTGGGAAAGCTCCAGGTATTTTCATCGGCAAGCCATTCTTTAAGGTATTTATCATTGTCGAATTGGGGATCATGCATGCGCCTGTATTTGAGAAGCAGTTCGTCTGATTCGATATCCACAGCCTCCGGTTCAGTCAATGACCACAGCCTGTAATACCCGTTATTTTTGTCAAAAGAGGGCTGTCCCCACAAACTGTCAGCCAAACTTTGCAAAGAAGATGTATCTAAGCCTTCTCCGATATCAAACCGGGCGGGTGGGGCGTCTATTTGGTTGAAACCAATATAGGCCGCCCCTAAAGCCACCAGGACCACTAAAACTCTTAAACCAATTTTTCTAATCTTTTTCATATTTTACCTCCTGGTTATAATATACAATAATTCCCCGGGAAAAAAGTCTCTAATAGGTAATAAAAAAGTAATAAAATGGTAACCCCGCGGCCCCTGTGACCTATTAATAAAAAGTTTTTGTGGGGGGTCCAGGCCCCTCGGCGAGGGGAGCCTAAAATGGCAAAGTGCTTTGCCCCATACGCTATGCGCCATGCGCAATGCGCAATGCTCTCGCCCCCCTGGCCGCCGGAGGCATAGAAAATCCTAGAATTTAAACTTATAACCAGCACCGTGGACGGTTAAGATGTGCCGGGGTTTTTTGGGATTGTCTTCGATTTTTCCCCGCAGCTTTACCACAAAATTATCAATGGTTTTAGGGGAAGGAAAATACTCATCTCCCCAAACTTCATCGATAATACGGGACCGGGAGATAACCGTATCCGGCTGGTTGACAAAAAGCTTTAATATGGCATGTTCCTTGGGAGAAAGAGCAAATTCATCGCCTCCTTTGCAAAGAGTAAAATTATCAAAATTAACAGTGGCATTGCCAATGGTTACTACTTGTTGGGCAGATGGTCCTGCCGTGGTTCGTTTGAGCACTGCTTTTACACGGGCAATCAATTCTTTGGCGCTGAAGGGTTTGGTAACATAATCATCCGCTCCCAATTCAAAACCCAGTAATTTATCACTTTCCTGGCTTTTGGCGGTTAACATAATGATAGGAATATGTTGATCTTGTTCTCTTATCCTCTTACAGGTTTCAAAACCATCCAGGCCTGGCAGCATAATATCCAATATGACCAGGTCCGGTTTGTTTTGCCGGACCAGGGGCAGGCCGGTTTCACTGCTCTCGGCATAGGATACCTGGAATCCGTGAAATTTAAAGGCCGCTTCCAATCCCTCGATAATAGTTGGATCATCCTCGATTATCAATATTTTTTGCATTTGCTATTCCTCATCAGGCAAGGGGGCAAGCCCCCTTGTTCCCTCTAATACTTCTTCACCCTTTCTTTTCGCTCCTGGGTAAACCTGTTGTTAATGGGAAGTAAACCGTGAAAGTACTTCCCTTGCCAACGGTGCCGGTTACTTTAATGTGTCCCTTATGTGCTTCTACCGCGTGGCGAACCAGGAATAAACCCAATCCGCTTCCTTCAATGGTTTTGACCCGGCTGTCCGAAACCCGGGTAAATTTTTTAAATATATAGGGAATTTCTTTTTTGGGAATGCCGATGCCGCGGTCTTCAATCTCAAATACTGCCCATTCTTCGTCCCGGTATACCCGGACCTTGATATATTTCTCATGCAATGAATACTTAATGGCATTCTGGAGTAAATTGCCAATGATTAATTTAACGGCATTGGGGTCCAGGATAAGAGCAGGCAAATGATCATCGATGTCCATTTCCAATTGGAATCCCGGTTTTTTGATATAAGCGGAATAGCGGTGGATAATGGATACGGCAATCTCTTGCAGGTAGATTTTTTCCGGTTCATACTGCTGTTTCCCTGCTTCTATCCGGGAAAAATTCAGCATGTTGTCGATCATTTCACTCATCCTGGTGGTTTCGGAAATAATGGTGTTAAAAAATTCTTCTTTTTTGGATTCCTTTGTTACCCATCCTTGTCTCACATTTTCCGCCAGTAAAGAGATGCGAGTGAGTGGAGTTTTAAGGGTATGGGACGCACTGTCTACAAATTCAGCCTTTAATCTCACCAGGTCCGCCTCACGGGACAGGTATTTATAAAACAGGATGATACCCAATGCCAGGGTTAAGATTAAGGTGAAAAGTAAGATGTAATACAAACGAATCTCCCGCTGGACAATGGTTTCAAAATAGTCATCCCGGGATGAGTACAGGGCCAATACATTACCCCGCAATAGAGCCTGGAAGGGCACAGAGACCAGGGGCTGATTGGTTTTATTTGTGTCACTGATGTCAATAACAACCGAGGGGTCATCCCACACCTCCCTGGCAATCCGCGGGATAATTTCCCGCTTAATAAAATCAAAAGAGAGCAGGTAACCGAAAAAAATGGTGTTAAATTGCGGATGATTGTTAGTAAGAGGTTTAAAAGCAATTTCAGCAGGACCACCACCATTGGCAAAAGGGTTATTTAACTGTTTAATTTCAATCCCCGCGGATTCATTGGCATAGGTTGACCATTCCGGCAATCTTTTCATGGCATTGTAAAATTTTGTTTTCTCGTCGTTGGCTTCATAGAGTTCCCGGAGTTTTAAAAATTTGAATTCTTCGTTTTCTTTGTAGGTTGGCCCGGTTTCTTCTTCCCAGTCTTTATCGAAATACAACCATCTTAAAGAAATATCCAATTCTGACGCATTTTTTAATTGGGCCATTGCGTTTGCCAGGCCAGGTTGGTTCTCCTGGGTTTTCTGGTTATTTTTCCTGGCATGGCGGTTCAAATAGTCCAATGCTTCATTTTTAAAGAATGCGAAGCCAGGGCTATCGGATGTTCTTTTGGCTTCATGGTTGAGAATTTCTTCATAAAGCTGCAGGTAGAATTTCACTGCATTCTCCTGGGATTCCATTTGTTTATAGCATACTGCCAACTGCCGCAGTACGGTGAAATAGAGGAATTTATCGTTTTTTAGCGGGTTTGGGTATCCATAAAGAATTTTGTGGTAATAGTTGGCTGCCTGGGGGAATTGATTCAATTTATAGTAGCAGCGGGCAATGGAATTGTAGATATAGGGGGTAACATGGGCCCCGGGATTTTCTTCCAGTGATTGCAAATAAAACTTCACTGCATCGATAAAGCTGCGCCGCTTATATTCCAGGTTATAGCCCCTGGAGTACAATTCTTTCGCTCTTTTTTCCAGGATTGCACTGTCAATTGCCAATGATTTGGCGGTTGGCAAGGTGGTTTTTTGGGAAAGAGGGAAAAGGAACCGGTTTCGGGAAGTAATAAAAAAAGGGTATTTAACAATAGGGTTATTGAGCACGATGGTTTTGATGTGATGGGGCAGGGTTTCCGGGTTGTTGAAGTCAATGGTACTGGCTTCCAGTTGTTGAAAGGTGTTCTCTATTAGTTGTCGTACCCGGGTTTCAGCAGTGGTTTGCATATGGACCAGGCGGGTAGTGAATTCTTTTTTTATATTCAACAGCCGGGCGTTTTTTTGTTGGGATACCAGGTATATACCTAGTATGCTGATAATAATGCCCGGGATAATTACCGCGATCATTAAAAGTACAGGCAATTGTTTTTTGAGTTTAATCATTTTTTTAAATCATTTTTTTATATTATAGTGTATTATACAATTTTTTCCAACAGGTGTGGAAATTCTAATTTTAGCCGCGAAGTTACGCAAAGCGGGCGGCGCCGGCAGCCCCCCCCCTTAGGGGCTATTGCTGTTGGCTTATGGGTTAATATAAAGTTTTTGCGGGGGGTCCAGGGGGGCA
>CP070627.1:7103698-7116203 GCA_020355945.1 Candidatus Aminicenantota bacterium
CCATTCCAACCTCCTTCTTGACTCTATGATCACTTTTTTCTTTAACCCCGTTTCTACTCTTTTTTCTCTAAAATCTGTTTTTCCAAATTTCTGAGAGGTTTTTTTTGTCCATCTTTATATAAAAAAGTATATCCATTTTTATTTCCCTCTTCAACTTCAACCAATTTGTAAAACATATCTTTATTTAACTCATACAATTTTGCAAAATCTTTTTCAGTTTTATATGCTCCACACCAACATTCTGTAGAAGTTCCCATTGAATGTAATATTGTCTTGGGGATTCCATTACTATTAATAAAAGAAACAACTTCCTGGTTAGACCAATGAAAAATTGGACTTACAGATAGGCATTTGAAACCTGGATGGAACCATATTGGAATATATTGTTTTCTTATGTTGGATTCCACTGCTCTTATTCCATCAAAAATTACTTTTTGTCCTTTTATACCACTTAGAAATTCCGCAATTGGTTTAATTTTTAATTCCCGACAACACCATCGGTATTTGAAACTTGGGATGCCCCATTCTTTTGCTAGTGTAAAATAATCTACTTTGGGTCTAACAATCTCGAGAGTAACTTCTAAATAATCACATACTTTTTTAACATAACTGGTATTTTCAGGGAGGCCTGCTGTAGTATCAACATAAATTGCAGTCAAATTAGCATTGCCTGTTTTTGCAATTTCTTTCAAATAATATAATGTGGCAAGGCTATCTTTGCCACCGCTAAATAAAACATATGACTTTCTTGAGTCCACAAGCCTTTTTATATCATTTTCTGATATAGAAACTTTGTTGCGAATATTTTTTGATTGTTCTTTATTAATTTCACATATTCTTCCTTTTTTCCCTTCTTCCAGGTGAAGAATGTAAATAGGTTTTAGAGTTGGGCCCTTAATCCATCTACTAACAACGAATCCAATTTCTTTGCATATAGGGCAAACAACTTTAAGTCCTTCTAAATTAATTCCATTTAAGGCCGATTCAATTGGTCCCCACCATTTAGTATAACTCATGTCTTCAACATTTTTTTTCATTATACTCTTATTTTATTTTTTTTATTAGTTTAATAAATTGAACAAATGGTTCAGGATCAATCGTTTTTTCTTCAGTATCAGCATTCATTCTATAAAAATAAAAAAAATCATTATATCCGGCATCTTTCAGATTCTTTTTTAATTTTTCAGCTCTATTTTTACTATTGGCCCAACAGCATTCTGCAATATACCATATCTGTGGTACAAATTTCTTTAATTCTTTACAATATATTTTATCCTCTCTTGTAACACTGGCAATGCTGCTCTTGGCCTGAATAACTACTTTTGCCTGTTTTTTACCTACGAATACAAATCGCATCGATTTATTTTCAATTTTTTTAAAAGGTTTACCTTTATATATAATGATATCGCACTCTTTAGATAAGATATCTCCATGTCTATCATCTATAACCTGTCCCCAATCCGCCCGGTATCCATTGGGGATATGTTTATCAATTACCTCTATTATATTGGTTGACAAAATAAGACCTTTGACAAAATCATGAATGGTAGGATTTCCAAATTTGGGGCTTGATAAGGAATATGGTGTAGATTTTGCCAGTAATTCGTCTAATTCCTGTTCAGTAGCTGCAAATGCTCTTGTCAATTTCATTGTTTGGTTCTATCCAGGTACTCATTTACCAAAACATCCGCCAATTTAGCCAGAGGAACTTTTAATTCCTTTGCCTTGTTTCTTATTTCCTTTGAGCCTTGTCTTGAAATTTTAAGTATAACCACCCTCCCGTTTAAATCAAAAGAGGAAATGTGTTCAGGATCAATAAAGTTATCGAAGATGGACTTTATCATTTCCTCTTTATTTTTTTCTTTGATTTTCTCTGAAAATTTTTCAAAGGTTTTTTCTTCTATTTGCAAATAAGCCACATAAATTTTTTTATCTTTAGATTCGAGAACTTTATGGATAACTTTTTCGATTGGTATTCCAGGGTTATCTATTTTAAATTTAACAATCCCTCTGACATCATCAGAAGAGAGATTTTTGCTCACAATTTCCTTAGCTAACAAAATTTGGTCATTTCCTCTAATTTTTGACAATCTATAACTTGTATCGATACTACTGATCTTATTAAGCTTAATCAGTTCTTTAACCTCTTTTTCTAATTCATTTATTTTTAAAAATTCTCTAACCATTTCTGGGGATAATTTAACAACTTCCGCTACTCTCGTTAATGAATTATAATTTTTGTGAAGATTTTTTAACTCTTTAGATACTTCAAGGAGATTTATATCCCTTTTTTTTCTTTTTGTACCTTTTAAAATTTTTGCCAGAGAATCAAAGTCCATAATATATTTTATTTGTAATAACCTTTATCACTCAACCAGTCTTCTAATGCTTTTTTGACAACTTCTTCTTTACTTAATCCTATTTCTTCTACAGCTTTTTCTAATGCAACCATAAGCGCGGGTGTTAGTGGAACAATGACCTTCTCTTCTATTCGAGGTTTTTTTGCTTCTTCAATAAGTTCTTCCGTTTTTGCCCTAGGTTTTCTCTTCCCTATCTCAACTATTCTTGTTTTTTCAGGTGCTGTAAGATCTTTCATCTTTTCAGCCAATTTTATCATCTTTTGTTTGTCATCACCGGCAATTTCCATTACTCTTTTTACATCTTCTTTCTTGATTTTATTTTGTGACAACATCTCTTTAATCTCATCAGGTGCATCTTTAATTTTCAGATGCTCATATATATAGGGTACACTTTTGCCAAGAATTTTTGCAACTTCTTTGGCTGATTTGTTATGTATTTCATATAGATAACTGATTATTTCAATTATATCTGCCCTATTTAATTCTACTCTATGAATATTTTCACTTAACGACAATATTTTTAATTTTTCCTCTTCAGGTTCTATTTGAAAAATAATTGCAGGAATTTTTTCAAATCCCGGATGCCCTTTTCCTTTCAACAATTTATAAGCGTTTAGTCTACGTTGACCGATTATTAACTCAAAATTATCTCCTTTTTTAAAAACAACTACAGGTTGCAGTAAACCATATGTTAGAATACTCTCAGCAAGGTCTTCAATCCCCTTCTCTCTATCCAAAGTTCTTACATTCCAATCACTTAAATATATCTTATCAACTGGTAATAAGTCTGGTTTCCCAGTTTCATTCCCTTCTTTTACCATTCTATTACCTCCGTTTCCAAAAAGTTATAAGAAAATCTCCTCCTGGACTGGCCAGGCAAGCTTCCGCCCCTACCCCTCCCGGGGTTTCGCAAAACAAACAAGTGCATTTCGGAATCCGAGTTCTCACGTCTCTTTGATGTTTCACTCAGTCCATTAAAAAGAGAATTATCCCATATCTAAAAAATTTTTTCAATAGGAAATCAAAATTCCCGATTCCATCCATTTCCGAGAGCAAGGCACAATGCTGGGCACCCAGGTCTTTTACGATCCCCCCAATGAACTGCCGGACTGGGATAAAGGAAAAGGCAATATTTCTGCCACATATGCCTATGGAACCCAGGGGGTTGAAGTTGAAGTGGATACCGAGACCGGGGAGTTTAAGATTCTTCGTATGGTTGCTGCACACGATGTAGGTAAGGTATTAAATCCCCAGGCTCTGAAAGGTCAGATGTATGGTGCGCTGGCACAGGGTATTGGCTATGCCCTTTATGAAGAGGTGCAATCTCAAGAAGGCAGGATCATGAACCCCAATTTCAGGGACTACAAAATTCCCACCATCCATGAGATGGATTTTCCCATTGATTTGGATTTAATTGAGACCAATGACAGTTTTGGTCCTTTCGGGGCGAAAGGTGTGGGTGAACCTGGTCTTGTACCCACAGCACCAGCCATTGCCAATGCGATTTATAATGCTATAGGTATTCGTATTCGTGATCTTCCCATCACCCCGGAAAAGATTCTTGATGCTCTTAAAAAAAAGAAATAGTCATCTTTTTCTTTCAAGCAAATCAAATATATCAAAAATTTTAAAAATTTAATATATATTAAAAATTTGATATATTTCCCCATGGCATATAGCACATAAAATACTTGACCCTAAATCCACCATCAACTTTTGCCTCCGGCGGCAAGGGGGGACTCTTTTCGAGAAAACCGTCCCCCCTTTACCCCCCTGCAAAAGCTTTTCATTAATTGTGTACCTTCGTGGTAAAATAAAAAATTGCTCTCCCAACCCTTGAGAGAAATTCCTGGTTGTGTTATGATTAAACCTGTGACCTGGGGCGACACCAGGGAAATTAAAAAAGATGCCTCAAAAAAATAGAGCCGGGAAAATGAAAAATTTGCCTCCCCTGACCAAAGTGTTGGATAAAGGCCCGGAAGCCGGACATGAATTCGAACGCCTCATGAAAAAACTACTCATCCACGATGGCTCGTTAAAAGGATATGTGTTCGAGCCCGGGGTCACTATCCGTGATTAAGGCATCGATGGCATGGTCAAGCAAAACTACCCGGGCATGAAGGGACCGGTGATTTTCCAGTTTAAATGGCTGCAAGGACCCATCAATAAAGGAAGCGACTCACGGCAAATAAAAGATTCATTGGCCGGACTGGTGAATTCCGGTATTCAATTCAAATCCTATGTGCTGGTTACTCCCCATGATTTGAAGCCCACGGAAAAGAAATGGTTGGAAGACCTGCCCGCCCACTACAAAAGGAAGTTCGCTATCTTTCATTACGGTCATACCCAAATCCAGGTGCTGCTGGACGCCTACCCGGCACTGAAGAAATATTACTATGGGGAGCAAGTGGAAGGCGTATCTCAAAATTTTAATGCCATAAAGGAAAAGTATAGGAAAGCCATGAGCGATGAGGTGAAACACCTGCAATTCATCGGCATGCCCACCGGCCACTACCAAAAACAGCATGTGCTGGAAAAGCCGGAGCTGGCAAAAATCTATATTCCCCTGGATTTCAACGGCGTAAAAGAGTCTTCTTCCACCGCCACTTTAGAAAACATATTAAATCAATCCCCCCGGGTGGTGGTGCTGGGCGACCCGGGCAGCGGCAAGTCCACCCTGGCCAAATACCTGGCGTCGATTCACTGTCAAGACCCGGGGGAAAAGGGGAAAATTCCCTTTATCATACCCATCCGTGAATTTGTGCGCCTGCGCCAGGAAAAAAAATCTCAAACCATTAATTTTATCGATTATTTAAAATACAAAGCCGAAGCCGATTTCCAGTTTAGTCATCCGGATGAGGACTTTTTTATCGCCATGCTGGAACTGGGCCAGGCCATTGTTGTATTTGACGGCCTGGACGAAGTGGCATCCGAAAGCGGCAGGTCCCGCACCGCTAAAAATATCCAACAGTTTTGCCTCCTTTACCCGGACAGCCCGGTATGGGTTACCTCGCGCATCGTGGGCTATACCGTTGATGTAAAACTCGATCATGAGGTATTTAAACATTATCGCCTGGCCCCGGTCACCCCGAAGCAAGCCGGGGAGTTTATCGAAAAATGGTATGAAATTCAGGTGCCTAATAATGAGAGGCTGAGAAAGGACCGGGTACAATCCCTGCAAAAGGCCATAGAAGAAAATCCCGGGGTGCAGCGTCTCAAAACCAACCCGCTCCTGTTAACCATGATGACATTGGTACACCAGTTTGAAGGCACCCTGCCGGATGACCGGGCCAAACTCTACGAAAAATGTATCGAATTATTATTGAAAACCTGGCAGGAACAAAAGTATTTGACTTTGGGCCTTAAGAATCCCCTGGAACAAAGGGATTTAACCTATAATGACCAGTTAAAAATGCTGGCGGCGGCTGCCTTTTACCTCCAAAAGAAAAACCAGCACCGGGATGAAGAAGCCAGGGGGTTGATTGAAGAGAAAGAATTGGAAGGGGTGCTGTTTAATGCCAGGTTTAATAAAAAACGGATGACCGAAGACAGCGCCCGGCAAGACGTCAAAGAATTCCTGGACTACATCCGCGACCGGGCCGGGCTGTTGGTGGAAAAAGGGAGAAATGAAACGGGCGAAAATGTGTTTGCCTTTGTTCACCTCTCCTTCCTGGAATACCTGTGCGCCTACCAGGTGGCGGAAGATAAAAGCAAATCGCAGCAAGAGCATATCCGGGTCCTGCTGGGATATATGAATAAGCCGGCCTGGGAAGAGCCCATTCTTTTATCACTCTATCTGTTTGCCGGGTCCACCGGCCCATCTTTTATCGATGCGTTTAGTGAAGCGGTAATAGAGAAGTTGACCGCTGAACCGGCCGTCATAGGCTGGTTTCTTTTGGGGCGGGCGGTTCGCGATAATATCAAGTTTGCCCATGCGGATATTAAACGAATCTGCGCTGAAATCCTGGAAATATGGTTAGACCGGCGTCACAAGCAAGAGGAAACGGCTTTTTCAATTTTAAGAGAAATTGTCCGCTTCTCCAAAGAGGGGAAAACGATTTTAAAGGACTTGATTAAAGAATCCATAAAAAATAGTCCGGCCCCAAAGGCCTTTGATTGGTTATATTTCTATGAACAACTAGATCAAATTGATCCCGGTATCCTGGAACTTATCTCCACTCATAAGGAATCCGCCGGTTTAAAGGCATATTTGCCGGTTTTCCGGGAAAATGAAATCATTGCCGGTTATATCGAAGAAAACCTGGAAGAAAGCCAATGGGTAATCTATTATAACAGTGCGGCGGATAAAACCAATGAGTATCTTAAAAAATTATTAACGGGAAAAATAAATCCCATTGAATCCAAAGGCTTTACTATCAGCACGTGGTCGAAAATATTCCTGGCCTTTCAAAACCGGAACCGGTTTTTGGAATTAAATAAATCTCGATTGCAAACGGGAATTCTAATTGAGCGCATTCGATGGACTATAGGAATTAATGCCCAATCCAATTACCCATTGGGGTTATTTCAGCCATTTGTTGATAAAATAGAAAATGTGAGCCTAACCGCATTGTCAAACCCACGATTTTATTCAGAAGATAAAAAGCAGTATGTCCCGCTGGAAGGCGAAATCCTTGCCACATGGTTCAGTAGAACCCTATTGAAAGCATGGGGATCATTTGAAGAATTAATTAAATGGGATATAAAAATACCCGATTCGTTAAAGAAACAAATAACAATTAAAGTAGTTGATTTTAGCCGGGATTTCAGCCGATATTTCAGCCGATATTTCAACAGAGATTTCAGCCGGGATTTCATCAGGTATTTCAGCAGACATTTCAACAGAGATTACAGCCGGGATTTCATCAGGTATTTCATCCGATATTTCATAAATAAGTTCAACTATTTTACTTCTGGAGCGAATTACAAAAAATACAAAAAAGGATTGGAATGGGACGATTTATCCGCAAGAGATGAAGAGATGGTCTATGAACTTTTTGTGGAACAATTGGGAAAAGGAGAAATAGAATTTATTGACAGGTTTATTGAAAATTTTTATATATATTTGCTTTATGAGAAGTTTGAACTATCCATTGATTTTACCGGTACTTGGGCTCTATCCCGTTGGGGTAAAGATATCCCTGAAGATATCCCAAATTTTCACTTATTATCGATGACCGTCCCGAAATTTATTCCCTATACCACCAATTTCTTATTAACCGCAGCGTTGAGTCATTATTTTATCAATATGTATCCCGAATTAAATCGTAAATTTTTTGGGAAAAAAAATATTAAGAAAAGAAAGGTGATGGATGTTGTAGAAGATTACATTGAAAAAAATTCCTTTGAGTTCTATTTCATCGCCTTTTCGTGGGATTTTTATGCACAGGCGTTTAATGAGCGGTATCAGCAGTTAGCGGCAGGAGAAACCAGGGAAATGGCCCTGGCAGCGTTTGTGGTGAATGCGGCCCGGGTGTCGCTGGTTGCCGGTGTCCCCTGCGAAGGCCAGGAATGGGAAAAAACCTTGACAGAAGCCGGAAAATCCACTCACCCCTTTGTGCAAATCTCCCTCACCCTTTACCAACTCTGCAATTTTATCGATAGAGAAACCAATTCGAGATTATTAACCTCCCGGTTGGAAACATTCAAACGTGATTATCCCGCTTACTACAACCTGATCGGGTTCCAGGAATATTCGCCCGGTTAATGATTAATCGGCCCATATCCGGATATCCAATATCCACTTCTCACTTCTTCTTTGCCAGGCGCCATTGGTTTTCGTTTTTATTTTATCCTTGACTTTTGAGATCAATAGACATATTATTGTAACTGTGGGATACGTTTTATAGACCCACACGTTAAAAAGTGAAAAAAATGACACTGAGAAATAATGAAAAAATTGCCCTTAAGACTTTGAAAGAACGCCTAAGCAGCCACTATCCCATCCTGGATTTCCGTATTTTCGGTTCAAAGGTCCGTAAAGAAGATACACCTCAATCTGACATCGATGTCATGATAAAAATTGCGGAGTTAAGTCCCGGGATAGAATCCGATATATATGATATTGTTTTTGATGTCAATTTGGAGAATGACTGTTTTATTTCGGTTATTATTTTCAGTAACGAGGAGATTGAAAATGGTCCCATGTCTGAGTCTCCAATTTATAAAACAATCATGAGAGAAGGAGTTATCATTTGATTGACAAAGAAAAACAGGTTTTACTGGCAAAGTATAGATTGGAGCAAGCTAAAGAGAGTATAGATGAAGCCGAATACCTGTATTCAGGGAATAAAAGCCCCCGTTCTGTTATGAATAGGCTTTATTATGCAATGTTTTATGCTGTCCTGGCATTAATCGTTTTTGAGAGATTTATTTTATCAAAACATACTGGTGTCTTGTCTTTTTTTAATAAGCAGTTTATAAAGGAAAACGTTTTTCCCACTGAGATGGGACGGTGGATAAATAAAGCCTTTGAACTCAGGCAAAAGGGGGATTATCGTGAATATGTGGAGTTGACAAGAGAACAAGTGGAACCTTACATCGAATTTGCAAAATCTTTTGTGAAAAAAGTTGAAGAGTTCCTTGAAGAAAAAAAGTTTAGCAATGAATAGGCTTTAAGTTTGCTGATTCGGTCAGAATTAAAATTACTGGATTTTGTGAGAATTTTGTTGATTTCTTTCCCTTATTATGTTATATATTATAAATATTCTTGGAGAGGATAAAAATGAGTTTATCGTTAGAGTTATCAAAAGAGGTTGAGCAACATTTTCAAGAGGTTGTTCAAAAAAGCTATCAAGGCAATATACAAGTCGCCATTGCTTCCTTGTTAAAGCTTCATGATAAATATGCTTGGAAAGAACAGCTTCGAGAGGATGTTGAGACCATACGCACGGAAGTGCGGAAGAAAGGGGGTATCAATACCCAGACAATTGAAAACGCCATCACCAGGTATCGGAAAACCATAGGTTCATCTGATGCATAGAATCTTACGAGTGGTGATTGATACCAATCATATTATATCAGCCATCTTGAGTTCCCGGGGAGCCTCAGCCAGCTTAATCGATTTGATGACCGGGGAGGAGGACTACTTTCAGCTTCTGCTCTCCGAACCGATTTGGCGGGAATATACAACAGTGGCGGAGTGGTTAGTTCCCCGGTCAAGGCACCGTGAAAAAGACCGGATCATGCAGACGCTGCGCTCTCAAAGCTGAGTGGATAGAACCTGGCCTTCATCTAGACGTCTGTACAGATAGCAATGACAATCGATTTTTAGAATGTGCGGTTGCCGGGAATGCCGATTTCCTTGTAACCAAAAATATTCGACATTTCCCTTACA
The DNA here is from genome assembly GCA_020355945.1 of Candidatus Aminicenantota bacterium. The sequence goes on from CP070627.1 coordinate 7,113,395, forward strand.
AGATTTACGGGAATGTAAAAATTGTTCGCATCAAGAAGTTCCTGAACACGTTGGAAGCAGTGACAATGAAAAATGCAAGATAGCAGGAGGATTTTTGGTGCCAGGCAAAGTTATCCTATCCTGTAAAAGAACGAAAAAAAAACAAACTTTTTCATTATACTTTTTTCTTTTAATCCCGAAGTCTTCCAACCCGGCTCAACTACGGATTTCTCCAGGTTGATGTCATCCAGGAGTTCTATGCATTTACTGACGAAACGATTCATTTTAAGAGGCCTTCAAGATGGCACGCAGGGCCTTTTTAGGGTGCGGAAGCCGTCCGCTTTTTGAAAAAAGGTTCCGACATCTCCAAAAACTTTTTACTAATGGGGCCTCTTATCATGGTTATCACGTTCATCAGCCATGTTTCTTCGTGTCCCTTCGTGTATCTTCGTGGCTAAAATTAAAAAATTAGACGTTGGATTTAGGATTGTAACCTTTGTTGACAAAACCACCATAGAAAAGTATAATAAAAATATGTCGGAAGAAAAAAAACGCAATCATGAACGGGAAGAATCAGCAGGATGTGACAGTGAGGCCGTAAACCAACAGGAAAAAGATATAAAAATCTACCTCTCTCATGATGGTCTTTTCGGGTTTGCCTTTGATAAGAAAAATGTGGTGGAAAGCTTTGTCAAAGAATATTTACCGGAAGAAATAACCAAAGACCTGGATTTTTTGACATTGACACCGGACAAAGATACCTTTATAGACCAAAAACTATCCCGTTGTTACTCGGATGTCCTTTACCATATCCAGTTCAGGAATAACCCGGCCTACCTGTATTTCCTGTTTGAGCATAAAAGTTGGGAGCCGAATTTTCCGGGGCTGCAGCTCTTGAAAAACATGACCCACATCTGGGAGAAGCATGTCGAGCATCATAAGGGAATGGGAATCAAAACGCTGCCGCCCATTATCCCCATGCTAATTTACCATGGGGAGCATCCCTGGAAAGTCGATACGAATTTTGTTTCTATGTTCGATATCCCGGATACCCTGAGGAAATACATTCCTGCGTTTAGTTTCGAGTTATCCGATGTATCCCATATGCCGGCAGAAGAAATCAAAGGAGACCTGGAACTGCGCATCATATTAACGGCGTTAAGATATATCTTCCACCCGGAGATCATGTCCCGGCTAAAAGATATATTCCAGTTGTTCAGGGAGTTTCCCGATAAGATTAAATTCAATCAATACCTGGAGTTGTTGTTGATATACCTGGGGTCTAATATTAAAGATGTAGAACCGGAACAACTCCGGGATGCAGTCAATGAAGCTTTAGTGGAAGGAGGTGCGATGATGAGTACCGTATTTAAACAAATACTGGAAAGAGGTAAGGAAATCGGCTTAAAAGAAGGCGAAGAAAGAGGTGAAGAAAGAGGTGAAAAAAGAGGTGAAGAAAAGAATAAACTTCGAGTAGCCTTAAATTGCCTCATAAAAGGAATGGATATTCAGACCATTGCAGAGATTACCGATTTGCCCGTTGAACGGATTGAAGTACTAAAAACCGCTGTCCAAAATGAAAATACCGCCCATAAATAATGAGACTTTTTTGAACTTTTTGTCTTTTGGGGGTATTTTTTAGGATAGACAAAGTATTTGCATCCTTAAACATAAATTTTAGACGTCGAAGCAGCACCAAAGGAGGAATGATGAAAAGAGTTTTTTTAAGGAATTTGATATCAACTGTTTGTTTAATTACATTTTTGATTTCATCTGCTTACGCCACTACTGATTTCGATAAGGAAATCGATCAGTTATCCTGCAAAATAGCTGAAAAGATCGCAGCCGCCGGTAAAAAAAAGATAGCGGTTGTGGATTTCACTGATCTGGACGGAACCGTAACGGAATTAGGAAGATTTCTAGCCGAGGAGTTTTCTACTGCTCTTGCCGGCACAGGAAAGGGATTCACCGTAGTGGACAGGATTCATCTAAAAACCCTTTTAAAAGAACATAAACTTTCATCTACCGGTTTAATCGATCAGAATACCATACGTCAGTTAGGGAAGATTGCCGGGGTGGATTCATTGATCACCGGTTCTTTAACGCCTTTGGGAGAGATCGTCAGGATTAATGTCAAGGTCCTGGATATTGAAACTGCCGCGTTAATCGATGCTAACCGGGGGAACTTTGCCATGACCGATGCCATTAAAGACTTAATGCGAAAAGGAATCATTTCTCCTGTATCAACTGCCTCCGGCAGCAGTAGTACACCTATTAGAACTCGAGTAGAAACAGTCCAAAAAATAGAAGAGCAAAATTTTGTGTTTGAAGCCATAGGTTGCAAGGTATCCGGGAAAAATGTAATCTTTTCATTATTGATTACAAACAAGAATAAGGATGGAGAGTTTCTAATTTATTTCGAAAATACAAGTTTATATGATGATTTTGGTAATGAATATCCGGCAAAAAAAATCCAGCTTGGAAGTGAATCTAGACCTAATTTTGGTCGTATAAAAAAAGTACTTTTTTCCGGTGTCCCCACAAAAACTTTTTTAAAATTTGAGGATGTTTCACCCCAGGCAACCATGGCAATGGCTGTGGTATTAAATTGTGAGGGTGTTAGAGATAATGATTGGAAGAAATTCGCTGTTAAGTTTCGCGGGATAACTTTTTCCAGATAACGACTTTTGAGGAGATGGCGTGACTGAACAAACCGAAAGAACAGTTAAAATCATATTCATTATACTCGGTGCCTTTTTTCTCTTTTTTGTAACGTTCTTGCTGCCAAAGGGAATTTTCAAATTGACCTATGATTATATTGTTGGGAATA
>CP070627.1:7116303-7126225 GCA_020355945.1 Candidatus Aminicenantota bacterium
ACTGGCAAACCTTTACTTCCTTTGTGCAAGTGAGTTTGTTAATATTAATAACCTCTTACAGGAAGATGATTCAAAATTAATGTTTCAACACTGTTTAATTAAATACAAATGCGAATTATTGGATGTAGTCGATGGGGATATTTTTACCACAGATATTCCTAAAATAACAGGAATTTTAGAGAATGTGATAGATTCAGAAGTGAATCAATTCCTGGTAAATGTCTGGTCATATTTGAAAGCCATTGACCGGATGGTCTCTGACGATACGATTTATCTCAATAGAATGAGGCCAATATGGTGTAAAACTTCAAAAAAATTTGACTCAAAAGAATTTCGTCTTCTTTTCAAAACCAAAAATCTAATTTTCGGTGCCATTAAAGACAGGGCCGTTAAAAACAAATTATCAAGAGGCAAGATAAAAACCGGTTTTGATATTGGGCAGAGAATAGCAGACCATTTGGAAAAAATGATCTTCTATAGTGAAGATTTAACGCGGAAAATTGCGATCAAGTCAATTGATAACACGGTGGATGAACTTCTTTTGGCGCAGGGTAAAAATCTTGCTTTTGCCGTTGCTCCAATATATTACGATTTTGAATATTCCTTCAGGCGTTACAAATCTTTTCAGGGTGTTCCCTATGTTTTTGAAGAAATTAAAAATAGAAAAAAGATAGAGGAGATTATCACGTACATATTAAAAAAGTGTATCGAGGAGGATGTTCATATTGTTGTCTTCCCGGAATTAGCAATTGATGTAAAATTGAGGGATCATATTGCCAATTGGCTTAAGCGGAATAACGAGGAAAAGAAAATTATTATGGTGGTGGCCGGCAGCTATCATATATTAAAAAACAGGAGGAAAAAGCAATACGAGAATAGCTGTATCGTCTATCGTTTTGACGGTCAAGAATTGTGGGAACAAAAAAAAATGAATCGATTTCAACTGGACCAGGATGATATGAACAAAATTCGGAACTCCAACCAGAAAGCCTTTAAAGACTTTAAACAGCTATTCAAGCCACCAGACAAAAACGGATGGGAAAAAATCGAAATTTCCGACACCCTGGTTATAAATGAATCTTCAATAGGAAGAATGGCTGTAACCATTTGCCTTGACTATTTTGTCAGGGAGAAGGATAAGTTGTTAATCGAATCTCAAATCAATCTTGTTTTCTTACCTTCAATGTCCCCTTCATTAAAACGGATGGACATTTCAAACATTGATTTGAGTACATATGCTCAAACATCGGTATTTTGCTGTAATAGTTGTTGGATAGTGACAGGAGCAGAAAAATGCAACTTTAACCGGGATCATTCCAGTTTCATATATATCCCCCAAAAGAACGGTCTGATGCACATGGATTGCGAAGCAAAATGTGATTGCCTGAAGTGCAATTTAAAAATTTTCAGAATTTCTCAAATTTCTGGAAATTTCTAAAAAAAAAGTTGATTTTTTTATTAATTTATGTTACATTCTTTATGGACCAGGGAGGTTAAATTGAATATGCAAAACAAACAGGATGGCTCAGCCAGGTTATTGAGGCTGGCGCTTGATGATTTGTTCGCAGAAGCTTCCAAAGCTGTTGATGAAAGGGATTTTGAAAAATTTAAGGATATCGAAGTACTGGTGATCAGGTTCTATTGCAAAAAGATTGCCAGGCATCAGTTGGAAGAACTGGGAAAATTTAATAAACTTATGGTTAATTTTCTGGCCTCGTTCGAATGGGGTGGAAAACCGAAATGGAAAAAGGCTGTCCCAATTGTTGATAAATTTAAAACCATCCTGGAATTGAGCCAGCTTATCTCTGAAACCGAATCCCCACAAAAAGCCTACAAAGAACTGAAAAAAAAATCATACGGTATGGCCCTTGTGTCATTGCTTTATCAGAAAAAAATGATGAGGCCAGGAGAGATCCGGAAAGCTTTACATATAAGATCAATTCAGCAAGTATCCAATTTGCTGTCTGATTTTGAAAAGTTTGGCATTATAGTAAGAGAGGGAGATGGGAAAAATGTGTGGATTTCCCTGGGGATGCAGGGACTTTCAGTATATAAAGAGCATATTGAGCCGGCACATTCCCAGATAGGCCAATTGACTATCGATGTGCTGAAGGCCTATGATGAGAAAGACTTTGAAAAAGCGAAAGGGAAGCTTAAGGAAGCCCTAAAGAAAGATCCCCAAAATCCTTTTTTGATTTGTTTATTAGGTTTAATCGCTCTTGAAAAAGAGGATTTAAAGGAGGCCGGGGAATTACTTGCAAAAGCTGTTCGTCTTGGATTCGGGGTTGATGAAAGAGAAACATTTCTATTATTCTATATCCTGGAGAAAGAAAAGAGATTGGAATCTTTAAAAAAAGGTATTTTTGCGGTGAATTGGCAAAATGATAAGATTTCCGCAGAAATAAAAGCTTCTCTGCAAATTCTTGTCTTATTATGTATGTATCGCGGAGATACAGACAGGGCAAGGGATTACCAAAGATTGATGTATTCTTGATTTCAATTTTGGAGGAATTGAATACGATCAGTGATTGATTGAGGTAGATGACATGAAGAAGAAAATTTCGGCATTTCTAAGCAGACATGTACGTCGATTAAGGATTTTTTATTTTCTAATCATAGTCATCTTTTTTGCATCAACTGTATTTTTTTATTATAAAACAAAAGAACTTGACGAATTTATTAATGACTTATCTAAAGCTAAAACCGAATGGTCACCTTCGGAACATAATGCCTTCTTAAGTATGTTGGTCACGGAGTTGAACAGGAATACCACTGAAGATGAAAAGAGACAAAAGGAGCGATATGAGAAAATTAAAGGCTTATTAATGCCTATAAAAACAAAAATTGAGGGTATTAAGTCAGTAGATGAGGAAATCGAAAATCCGGGAGTAATAAATATTGATAAGCTTGATCCCAAGGATGTCCCCGGGTACCTCAATGATGAGCAATTAGAGGGTTTATCATTGAACGAGTTGAATCTTGTCTTAGAGGAAAAAACTCCAGATATCCGGAAATATGAAGAAGGGGAAAATGCCGCTGAGAATTCCAAAATTCGATATTTTATTTTGCGTAACGGAAGAGATGTTTCCTTTAATCCCCGCTCCTTCTTATTTGTACCTACCCAATTGGTCAATGTCGAAGATGAAAAAAGTAATCCTCAGTTAACTCTCAAATTAAAGCGGGAACTGGTATTTTCCAAAGCCGTAGAAAAATACCTGTCAGATATTTTAAAACAAATTCCCCAAGAGTACAGAGCGAGGCAATCCTATTTTATAACTTTAAGTGGTTTTGTTCGATTGTTTCCCAATCCCGAAAAAAATAAAAATTTCATTGAGTATTACAATAAAAATCTTTCATACAAGCAAAATTTTGCTGACCGTACCTATTTTGACAAAACCCTTGAAGAAAAGTTCCATCAATCTCCCCTTTATGTTGACACCGGGGGATTTGGAATTGTGCAAACGTATTCCGCTTCTATTTTAAACCACCATCTGGGGATAATGGGAATAATAGCGATAGATATAACAATAGAAGAATCTATAAAGCCATTGTTAGAGAAGTCCACATTTGGTTCCTCCGGTTTTGTATTTAAAACTTTTTTAATCGATTTTTGCAATCGAAGCGGACGCTGCAAAAAAACTCAAAATCGACATTTGTTGGAAAGTGAAAAGGAACAAATATTCAAATCCAAAACCAGCACTGAACTATTCACCAGGATTCATCGATTTGATTTTGATGCAAAAGGCCAATTAATAAAACCAGTACATATTGATCCAAATCAAGAGGGCAGGATAATATTTTCAGTCCCGGTTAGTGAAGAGAAGGTTGCTTTTGTCATATTCGATAAAGAAAGATTGAAGCGACACCGGTTCATTTTTCTTTTAGCAATCGCATTTTTATTATTGGGTATCACTCTTTTAATATTCTTCGTATATAATCAGAGCATAAAGAGAATACAAGAAGAAGAAAAAAAACTCGAACTGATATCTCATATGCACAATTCCTATGTGATAACGGGGAAAAATAACCGCATCCTCAATTGTAATAAAGAATTTGAAAACCTGGTTGAGGATAAAAACCTGGTAGGAAATAATCTCGAAATGTATCTGGCAAAAGACAGCGTAAAAGATTTCAAATTCTATATAGATTCCGAAAAGGAAAGATTTGAATGCCCTGTTGACCTGGAAACAAAAACCGGCAGAAAAAAAACGTCAATATTGATCAATACAAAGATAGATTACCAAGCTGATAAAAAGGCCAGGATATCTATTTTAATCGAATCGGAAAGTTTGGAATCTGCTGTTGCGGAAAAGTACGCCGATAAGATATCTCACCTGTTGAAGTCTCCACTTCACTCGATACTTCAAATTGCCGACCAACTGCGGAGGAAAACAGCCCAACCCAGGTACAATGACTATTTTCTTCTTTTAAATAATGAAACTAAGGGGCTTAGAAATGAGATTTCAAGAATTCTGAGTATTTCAAAGCTTGAATACAAGACTTTGGAGCCTGAATATGAGAAAGTCGATTTGACAAAACTGGTTAACGATATCAAAAATGAATTTATTCCCTTGATGGAAAAAAGAAAATTAGGTTTTAATAGCAATCTTGCAGGAAAAGTCACTCTTTTCGCTGACAGGAATATGATCAAGACATCCATCGAAAATATATTGGATAATGCATTGAAATATACACCCAACGGCAGTATTTCCTTTTTCCTTTTTGATGCCAAAGACAAAGCAAAAATAGTAATTAGCGATACAGGGATAGGAATACCTGAAAATGAAATTGATTCTATTTTCAAAAAGAACACCAGGAGTTTGCACCCGGTGGTACAAAAATGCGACGGTCAAGGTTTCGGTTTATATCAAACCATGAATTTTATAAAACTCCACGGTGGCCAAATTCATGTGAAAAGCGCCGTGAAAAAAGGGACTGAGTTTACAATCAGTCTCCCCAAAAATTCAAAAGAAAGTAAAGGTGAGTAAAATGGCAAAAATTATGATTATTGAAGACAACCCGGTGCATAAACTGTTACTTTGTCACAGCATGGAAGACTTAAAGCATGAAACAATGCCTTTTTTTGATATTGACTCAGCAAAAGAAGAGCTTAAGAAGGAGAAACCTGACCTTTTCATTGTGGACATCCAGATACAGGAAAGTAAAAAATCATCGTTGGCTTTTATAAGAGATCTATTGAAGTCCAGGTACTACAAAAAAATTCCCATTATTATTATCTCTGCCTATGTGACCAAAGAAGACATAAAAGATGAATTGCCTGGTTTTGACCTGAAAAACGTCATTGAAAAACCTTTTAATGTGGACACCATCACTTCTAAAGTAAAAGAACTCCTTAAAGGTAAAAAATGATGCCGCTAACCGGGTTTATCATGAGCGGCGGGTCCTTGTTTTACTGCTTAACATCGCCTTTGTACATCAATTCGTGACCACAAAAGATCAACACCAATTTGACCAGGGTGGTTTTCTCGATATTCTTTTTGAATTTTGCGTCCATACTGTAGTTTTGCAATTGGTCCCCGGCTTTTGATATCAATTGTTGTAGTACAGCCTTACCTGGTTTTTCGTCTGTTTTAATATACTTGATCTCTAACAAATAGGAGTATTTTATCCCTTCATAACGGGCCACAAATGGTTCCATGACAATATCGGCAAAACCCTTGTTTAACTCTTTTTCAGGATGAATGATATATAAATTACTCAATCCCAGGTAAACATTCAAAAACGCCTGGATAGATTTTTCGCCGGTAATCAAATCCCGCAAACTCATACTCTCCCGCATCCGGCCGGTAATAAAATCAAACAGCGATTCCCATTTCCCATCATAAGCCATATCCGTCATCAAGTCCGCATATTTCGACAGGTCCAGGTCAAAAATGTTGGTTTCACGATACGCTTCTACTATGTAATCGTAATATAAGTGCCTCACGGTTTCATTGGGAATTTTTAAACGGAGTTTGTCCCTTTCCGGGCCCTCAATGGTTAGCAAGCCAAGATAGAACAATAAGGATTTAAAATTCTCCGGCACGGCTAATTTTTCTAAAGGGAAGCCTTTTTCAATTTTAGAAGAAGTTCCTCCCTGCTCGATGATCTCCTGTAAACGATTGAAGTTCCCGTTGGGAGTAATGCTTTTGCCTCTATCAACAACGATCAGGTGTCTTAATTTTTTATAATCGACCCGTACATTCCTGTCAATTAAATCATCCGGGAGTTCCTTTGCCGTGATGTAATTGTCAATGAAATATAACACCATATCGGAATTAAACAGTTTTACATCATCATTTTTACAAAATTGATAGTTCCCATACCATTGGGTGATAATGTCCAGCAGGTAAGCGGTGGGATGTTTAATTAATCCGTTTGACCGGTAATATTCAATCATTTCGCTGACATCATCCCGGGTAAATCCCAACATGCGAGAGAAATGGGATTCCAGGGAAATATTTTTCCCTATATTAAACCCACTGGTAACATCATCCAGGGTGATGGGAGAAACGCCAGTTAAAAACAACCGGCTAAAAGGAGCACCCATCCCATCAGTGCCCCCTTTTAATACATTAAAAAAGGCTCGAAAAAATCCTTCGCCGTGCGTCAACTCCCGGTAAGCACCCTCGCCAGCAGTGGATAGAATCGTGTTGGCAAAATTATCATACTCATCAATAAGTGCATATGACTTTTGCCGGGAGTCCATGCATAATTGCTTTAACGTGAATAAAACGTCGGAAGCGGTGCGGCTCTGCTCTATTTTTTTCCTGTAATAGTCCAGGTCTGTTACCAGGTAATTGGCATATTTACGTACAAAAGACAGGGCAATCCCCTGAACGTGATTTAAAAAAGAATCCTCAACTTTGTCTAATGCCGGATTAACCATGGAAAAATTAAATTTTAATACCAGGTAGGTGCCTCTCTCTCCTGTAGGATTATTGTATATCTCTGTTCCCTTAAACAATTCCTCGAAACGGTCTTTGTAATAAACATCATAGTAGGCTTCCATGACAGCGAGAAACAACGATTTGCCAAACCGGCGGGGACGAATGAAAAATAAGTAATCACCAGCCTCTTCAACGGTTCTTAGATACATGGTTTTATCGACATAGTAGCAATTCCTTTGCACCACTCGTTCATAATTGGCCAACCCATAAGGGATTCGTTTTACTTTTTTCTCTTTTGCCATTTTTTGTTCTTCCTCTGCCCATTATATAGAAATTACCCTATTTTTTCAATAACAATGTGATAAAAAAGCCACTGGCAACTAGGGCCATTGTCACAGCCCCGCTTTTTTTGGCTGCGGCTTGCCTGCAAGGTGTTCCTTTTTGGCTAAAAAAGATTTTTTTAATTAGAATTGCTGTGATTTTTTTTAAAATGTTGACAAAAACTTTCAAATGTAGTATACAAGTAGGATGCAAAAAAAGATTTTTTTTGTTATGGTATTTTTTTTAACGGTCGCAGTGCTTCATGCTTTACAAGATGATTATTTAACCATTGATGCCAGTGTGGAGCCCCGTTATATCAAGCAGGGAGTAGAAGGGATTTTAAAAATGAAAATTACCCCAAAGAATGGGTTAAAAATCTCTTCTCACCCTGACTTTATGATTAAATTGGATAAAAATAATGACCTCTCCTTTTCAAAAGTATTTTTTACTGCCTCTGAACTTGACTTCCAAACCAAACAGGAAAACGACACCATCTTTCTTGAGTTGGAAAAGGAAGTGGTAATTAATTTCAAAGTCAACGAAGATGCACTTATCGGTAAACAAGAGATTCGCGGTGAAGTGATTTTTACCGCTGTTTTTCAAGACAATTGGTCCTTAAAAACATATCAAAAATTTTACGTTGACTTTCACTCAAGAAAGAACTCCAACTTGAAATTGAAAAGGAAGTAATGGTTTTTTCCTATCATTTTTTTGTTTCAGCACTGCGATTAAAATTTAAAGGTGAACAAAGCCATGAACAAGGGTAGGAGACCATACAATGAAACATGATAATAATGAAGTCAACCGGGAGTTAAAAATGGACGTTTTTAAAAAGTGTTATACCTACACCAGGGCGGAAGATGCTAAAAAAATTGGACTCTATCCGTATTTTACCGAAATCGAAGGAGTTGAAGGCAATTATGTCTGGGTAAAGGGAAAAAAGACCTTAATGGTGGGGTCTAATAATTATTTAGGCCTATTCGATGACCAGAGGATAAAAGAGGCTGCCATTGAAGCGGTGAGAAAATACGGTTCATCTACTTGCGGGTCCAGGTTTTTGAACGGGACTTATTCCTTGCATGTGGATATTGAAAGAAAATTAGCCGAATTCATGGGAAAAGAAGAGGCTCTTACATTTTCTACCGGGTTCCAGACCAACCTGGGGGTTATATCTGCGGTAGCTGGTAGAAACGATGTGATTGTCATTGATCGAATGGTCCATGCTTCCATCATGGATGCGGTGCGGTTGTCTTTTGCGGATGTGGTAAAATTCAAACATAACGATATGGAGGACCTGGAAGCCAAACTGCAGCGATTACCGGAAGACAAAGCAAGAATAATCATAGTGGATGGTGTTTTTAGTATGGAAGGTGACCTGTCTAAACTCCCTGAGATTGTAAAACTTGCGAAAAAATACAACACCCGCTTAATGGTGGATGATGCCCACGGCGTTGGTGTCATGGGCAAAAATGGCAGGGGTACCTGCGAACATTATGATGTGCTGGATGAAGTGGATTTAATTATGACCACTTTTTCCAAATCCTTTGCTTCCCTGGGTGGGTTTGTGGTGGGGAAAAGCAAGATCATTCAATTCATTAAACATATTGCCCGGTCTCTTATTTTCTCCGCCTCTATTACCCCCGCTGCTTTGGGAGCGGTTCATAAAGCACTGGAGATCATTCAAACCGAACCCCATCGCCGGGAACGCCTCTGGGAAATCACCCGCATCATGAATAAAAAATTAACCGCCATGGGATACCATACCGGTAATACGGAAACACCTATCATACCGGTATTTGTCAGGGATGAAGAAAAAACCTTTAAATTATGGCATTTTTTAAGGGATTTCGGGATATTTACCAATCCTGTGGTCTCGCCCGCAGTACCACCCCAGGATGCACTGATCCGAACCTCTTTTACTGCTACCCACAGCGATGAAGACCTGGAATTTATCTTGAAAGGATTCTATGAAGGCGGGAAAGCCGTTGGGGTTATTTAGGTAACCATCAGGCAGTAGGGACGAGATTCATCGTTCATCCCGTCCGAAATTTGCAGATAGTGAATATATCCGTTGTCATTATCAGTTATAACTCCGAAAAATTCCTGGAAAAAAATTTACATTCACTGCTGCACCAAACTGTCAAATTCAAACAAATTGTAGTGGTGGATAACTATTCCTCAGATGATTCCTTAAGGGTCATCAATGCTTTTGGAAACGAGGTGGAAACGATTAAACTTCCTTACAACAGCGGCTACGCAAAGGCCGCAAATATAGGCATAAAACATACCGATTCCCATCTTCTTTTGGTGGCTAACTCTGACATTATCCTGGATGAAAATTTTAATGCCAGGGTCCTGGAAAAATTCCAGGAAGAAAAAGATATTGCCATGCTTTCTCCGTTAATTCTTCGCTTTGATAGAGAGACCGTTGATTCTGCCGGCCAGGCTTGCTCATTGGCCCTTTACCCCTCCGAGATCGGGTTTAACCGGAAGATTGATGACATTCCTATCCAGGAAAAACATGTATTTTCCGTATGCGGTGCAGCCACAGTGTTCAGCAGAAAAGCACTGGAACAATTAAAAATCAATGATGAATACTATGATGAAGATTTTTTCATTTTCTGGGAGGATTTCGATATGGGATGGCGTGCCCGGCAATTGGGCCTGAAGACATGGTTTTACCCTGATGCTGTTGTATACCACTACAGGAG
>CP070627.1:7126325-7144461 GCA_020355945.1 Candidatus Aminicenantota bacterium
AAAAAGAGGGGACAGGCAAAAAAGTGGCAAAAAATACGATGCTACTTCCAGGAAAATCAAACTCATAGACCCGGAACGCTGGCTGTGTTTTTTGCCTGTCACGTTTTTTTTGTCCCGTTTTTTATTGGTTATTGATGACTGGAGTGACTGGAGGATTAATTACCTGGTTACAACCGCCCGCAAAACCCATGCCTTAATTCGTTTTGTTAATAGATATTAATAAAGAAACAAACGAAATAATCAAAGAAAGAAACGCAATAATCAAACTCCATAATACTTTCCTATCTTGTTTACGAAAAATTTTAGATTGATATTCTTTTATTTGAAGTTCTTTTGCAGCAGGCAAATCCACTTCTGGTTTGTATTCCAAAAAGTAGTAGCAATTATTCCTTGAAGTCCTATTAATTCTTTTTTGTCTTGCTTGTATACCACTACCGCTTTTATAACCTTCGTGCCATTGTCCACGATAACACACAAAAATAAATCCATCCCGTGCAACATCATCAAAATTGCTTTCTCTAATATGAACCCTATCCTCACTATCCAGAACTATAGTAAATTCTTCTGTCCGATCATCAATGCGCTGTCTATCCCAAAGTATTAAAAAGTGACAATCTACACATCGTTTCACCCGAAGGAACTTTCTCCAATCTAGCATATTCTCATCCTTTTTCAAGCTTAAATATTGAATTTTAGATGAAATAATGAAAAAAGTCAATTAGACGTTGGCTGTTTTGTTGCCGTAACCGGTTGGCATGATTACGAAACACTCTTTTTTCATATTTGTTTTCTTTGTATTCTTTGTTTTCTTATCTGTCATCTTTTATTCTCATCAACGGTTTTCTTGTGAAATAATGGATTATTTTAAGGTTTTAATAAATTAATAAAATATAAAACCAACAGTGTTGCAATAGGAATGACAAGCTTTATATCAATATCAATTGCAAAATTACCTCGTGAATAATTGAGTTTAACACGAAAAAAACTTGAGATCGAATTTAATCTTTTTAGGATGCCATTGATTTTTATCAAAATAACCTCCTTCGTATCAACATATATTTCCTTAATTTTTCTTTTTTCTCTTTAAGCGATTAAAAGCAATCAAATCCTCAATGATTTTATAAGTACCTTCAGATGCACTCGCTATAAATTCACTGAGTCCTTCATTGGATACCTTTATTGTCATTGTTTCCTTATTGTCAGGATTGGAGCCATTCAATGAATCAGTTTTGTTTTGTGTTGGGACCAATTTAATCTGAACCCCTTTTTTCCCTCTTCCAAAGGTTTCAATTTTTCCATTTTTTACGAGGCCTTGAAGCGCCGTATAAGTCGGTCCCCGACCTTCACCTATCCCAGAGGCGAGCTCGTCAATCTTAATAATCAGCGTCCCTTCCTTAGCTCTGCTTTTAATCAAATTATACAAACTATCTTGAATCATATTCATAATTTACCTCCTTATTTTATTTGTAATATAAATAAATATATATTATAGCATAGAAGTGCAATTTTTTCAACTAAAAACTTAAAAATTTAAAAAAAAATGTAGAAAGAACAGCAATAACTGTAACAAAAAAAACAAGCACAAATATCGTTAACTTCCATTTTCTTTTCATATAATAAGGTTTAGAGGTAGTTATGGGTTAAAAGAAGTATAACAAAGAAAAAAAGGAAATTACTGTGGGAATTATTTGATGAATTACGAAGGAGAGGAAGAAGGGGACAGAAGAAGCAGAAGAAGGGGACAGGCAAAAAAGTCGATGCGACTCCCAGGGAAATCAAAGTTATAGACCTGGAACGCTGGCTGCAGCTAAAAGAAAGATACCTGGAAATAGCCTCGGAGCATTATAAAACCTGCCGGTATCGTGACGCCAATGTCTATCGCAAACTCTTTCTTAAAGAAAAGATCGAAGCCGGGAAGCGGGAAAAATAACCTTGCTTTATAGGTGCTTTCTCATAATTTCTACGAATTCTTTTGTGTCGTCACTGAATCCCTGCAATTCAAGCTCTGACAGAATCCCATATTTAAATAAATTGAGTATTTTTTGTTTCGCGGTTGAACGCCGGTAGTCATTAAAACAAACGTCAATTATATCGTCTTTTTTTTGGTAATGGTCGTAAATTGCCATATATACCTGGTATTGATCGCGATTTTCTTTATTTTCCAGTATTAATTTTGCTTCTTTGTTTATGTTGGCACAAGCTCGTTCCAATAAAGCAGGTTTCAACTTTTTCAGGTACTTCCAATCAGATTCTTTAATTTTATCTATCATTTGTTTCTGGTAGGACTATTTTTTCTCTTGTTCTAATCGTCCGTTATTCCAGGTTTCTTCTCTTATTATTTCTCCTTTTTCATTCCAATAAGTCCACTTACCATGGGGTTTCCCATCCATATAGCCGATATCGAATATTACGTTTCCATATTTAGACCAGCCGCTCCATCTACCGTGTGGTTTTCCCAGTTTATACTCGCTTTGATAATGAATTCTTCCGTTTTCATGCCAGTATAACCAGCGCCCATGTCTATCACCGTTCCAATATGTTTCTAACCTTTCTTTATTTTCACTCTTATACCATTGGAACCATCTTCCTGTTCCGTCCAGGAATTCGCCTTCACCACACTTTACCCCTTGTTTATCCCAATAACTCCATTTTCCATTGGGTATTCCCTTTATATATTCCTCTTCCATTTCTTTGTTCCCGTTTTCATGCCAGTATATCCATTTTCCATGTTTTTTCCCGTCGAGAAAGGTGCCTTCGCAGCGTTTTTGTCCATTTTGATGAAAGGGGCTCTGTTTGTGGCTCAGAAACCATTCATATAGAAATTGTTCGCCGTAAACCTCATTTGTAAAAGGCGAATGCCCGGCCTCAGGAAACACTTCAAATGTGACATCCCCGCCATATTCTTTCAAACTGGCCACCATTGCTTCGGATTCTGTTAAAGGAATCATCAAATCTTTGGCCCCATGGAATACCCAGGCAGGAATATGTCTAATCCTGCGGGCCTGGGGAGGTAAGTTGAGAGCATTTGTGGGACCGCATACCGGTGCGATAGCAGCAAAAATCTCGGGGTATTTGGTTGCCAAATACCATACGCCTTCTCCCCCAAGATTCACGCCGGTTAAATAAATTCGGCTTTGATCGATTCGATACTTACTTTTCAGTTCCTCCAGGAGAGGGGGAAACCAATCATCCATGACCCAGGTCCGGTCAGCCGGACACTGCGGTGACGCTATGATAAAGGGAAAACTATTGCCCTTTTCTATCAACCTGGGCAGCCCATACTCTTTTATTTTCTCCAGGTCATCTCCCCTTAATGAACGGCCGTGCAAGCTTATAATTAGCGGCCAGGGCTCTTGCGAATTATTGTTATATTTATCCGGTAAGTACACCAGGTAGTTATAGGTTTTTTCCGAATATACCGCAAGATTTTTTCCCCCGGAGCAATTCCCTGCAGAAAATAGGATCACCAGTGAGGCAAACAAACAACATACAGTCATAATTTTGTAATTTATAATTTTTTTTTTCATACAGTATTAATATCATTTTTAGACCAAACTTTCAACCCCCTGGCTGATTTGCCAGTAATTCTAATTTTAGCCACGAAGTTACAGTGAAACACAAAGGTACACGAAGCCAGGAATATAGGAAGATGAGAAGAAAAAAAACTTTGCCTGGCAAGAGAACTCCCTGCTTTGTCAAGCTCCTGGATTTCGGTCTTGCCAGGTCCCGGGTTTTCTCCCGGATCACCGAACCCGGGATGGTCATGGGTACGGTTTCCTGGGTATTATAATCTCCTGGCATCCCAACTCCCGGTTTCCTGCTCGTCTAAATTCCCATCAATATAATTTTGCCAAATATAATTTCCACTCATACTATTTTCATCGTCAAATTTTCCTTCAAAAGTATATTTCCAGTCAGATCCAACATTATCAAAATCATCGTCATATAGTGTGAATTCCACCTCGTTTTCATCTACTTTATAATCACCCCTATCCTGGCTTTCACCGGCAACGTATACATTACCTTCGGTTTGACTTCCCGTGAACACCAATGTGTAACGATTTGTGCCCTCTCCGGTATATACATTAAATCTCCAGGTTCCATTGATATCATAAACCTCATTATTTACCGTCACTGAAATTTCAGCTTCTTTTGACTGGTTGGCCGTATCATAAGCAATGACTTTAATTGTATGCGGACCATTTGGGTATCCCCTGGTATTCCAATTGTGCCTGTAGGGAGAAGAGGTATCCGTCTTTTCTAAAGAGCCATCGATATAAAATTCAACCTTACTGATTCCTTTATCATCCGATGCATCTGCGTAAATTGTAGTTGTTCCACTGACAATATCTCCATTTGCAGGAGAAGTGATACTAACTGTTGGTGGCTCATCACCCGCTAATGATGCAGTGGCAATTAATGTGTGATTGCTGTTCATGTTGATGATACCGGATGCAGGTACGGCTGCGCCATCCAATGTAACCACCAAATCAATGTAACCGCTCTGCAAACTGTAACTGTAATTCACCTGGGTGCCTTCATCATAAGTGGTGTTACCACTGTCCGGACTACCAACAACCCCTTCTCCCCTGGTGACGGACAGTGTATATCGATCCAGTTGAGAAGCAGTTGCGGATAATGTATGATCCCTGTCCATTGTTATTGTACCACTTGAGGAAACCACATTTCCATCAACTCTCACTTCCAGGTCTTTGTAACCACTTTGCAAGCTATAATTGTAATTCACAGT
This sequence comes from Candidatus Aminicenantota bacterium, assembly GCA_020355945.1. The sequence continues at coordinate 7,131,076 of CP070627.1, forward strand.
GGTGCCCTCGTTATAAGTCATTGTGCCGGTATTGGGAGTTCCGTCCACCCCCTCTCCTCTTGTAACGGTTAATACATACGTTTTTGTCTCTTTCTTTTTCTTTGACAGCAACGCCACTACAACTGCCACCACAGCAACACCAGCCACCACCAAAAGCACCGGGAATTTTTTCTTCTTTTTCTTTTTTTTCTCTACGGGTTTTTCTATTACTTTTTCTTTTTCTTGCCTTTCTTTTTCTAACTTTGCTTTTTCTTGCTCTTCCTTCTCTAACTCTGCTTTTACCTGTTTCATCATCTCTATAAGTTGAGGGTCCGACACCTCTATGGTGAAATTTGGATATATCGTCAATGCCATTTTCAAGTGATATTTACATTCACTTTCCATTTGAACGATCTTATAAACCCTGGCCAGTAAATAATAAGCCTCTGCAAGGTTCCTCTTTTGTGAAGAAATAACTTTCAACTTTTCGATTACTTCATACAACTCCTTTATGGCGCCGTCGAAATCTCCCTTCTTGACTAACATCCTTGCTTTCAAAAGAATATCTTCATCTGTGGCAAAAGTAAATTGAGTGGTCACCGTAAAGCAGATGAAAAAAAATAATGTTACCAGTGCACCTTTTTTTAAGATTTTCTTTTTAATCATTTTTCTTCTCCCATTTTTATTTATATAATATGATTTTTCCCATAAAAGTTCCAACCTTGAACGTTTTCCACCAATCTCTAATTTTTATGGATTCTCCTGTCTCATCTTTTGGCGGGAAAATGGAAATGCCGTTAATTTTTGTTGAAATCATGTTTTTAACCAGTTCTTTTTTATCTCCCGGGATTACCTTTATCCCTGTATCATCGAATCTGTCTATGTGGATATTTCCTTTTTCATTCACTGACAGATATAACTCGATTTTTCCATAGACTTTAATGCCTTTTGGTAAATTCGAAATTTCAATCCCAGGTAACGCTTGATCGATTTTCGCTACCATTTCTCGACTTAATTTGACTAAATCCACTGTTTTCACTTTGCTTTCAATTTGCTGTGGTTTCGGGATATCATCTATTTTTGTTTTTACTTCATCATTTTTTTTCTTTTGCTCTTGTGCTTTGATATTAACTTTTTTCTTACGGGGAGTGATTTTACTGCTCTCTGGGGTCGTTTTGACTTTCCCACGATTTTCAATATCCTCAATCTTCTCTTTCTCCGTCTGAGAAGTGGGTAATTCAGTTGGCTTCTGAGTCAACTCCTGTATTCCAGGGGGATCTTTCCCGGGCTGACTATTGGTCAATGGTTTATCTATTGAAGAGGTTTTCATAATAAGGTAAACCATCAACCCCAGGAGCACGACTATTACCATGGCAAGAGCACCGGCTAAGATCCTCTTTTGTTTGATCAACCGTTGAATAAATGTTTCCGGTAGACGATATGTAGAAGAGTCTTTTTGATACTCTCGCCTTATTATGGACTCCTTAAGAACCGATGAATCATCACTTTCAATTGATATCCCATCACTTTCCAACGATTCGATGATTTTTATAAGTTCTTTTCCATTCTTAATTCTTTTTTCCTTTTCCTTTGCCATCATTTTGTCAATTAATGGCTGATGTTTCTTTAGCTTACCAGATAATTTGGGAAGAGGTGCCTGTAAATGCTGGTATATTACACCAGTGGGGGTTTCGGACTTATATGGGACAGCTCCCGTTAATAATTCAAAAAATACAACACCCAGTGAATAAATATCGCTTCGACCATCCAACTTCTCCCCTTTGCATTGTTCGGGGCTCATATAGTAAGGGGTGCCGATTCTTACTCCTGTCATTGTTAGATGAGTACTTACATCAAGGGCGCGTGCAATACCGAAATCTACCAGTACAGGGGTCTCATCTAAGCGAAACATAATATTATCCGGTTTGATATCCCTGTGAATAATGTTTTTATTATGGGCATAAAACAATGCATTTGCAATCTTTTTTATAATCACCAGGGCTTTTGCTTCAGATAATTTTCCTATCCGCTTTAGCCGATCGCGCAAGCTCTCTTTGAGAAGTTCCATTACAATGTAATGGTTATCTCCTGACCGGCCGACATCATGGATGGTTACAATATTGTTGTGAATGAGTTTTGCTGCTGTTTTGGCTTCATATATAAATCTCTTTAAAAGTTTTTCGTCTTTTAAAAATATCGGGTCCAGGATTTTTATTGCCACTTCACGATCCAGGTTTTCCTGGAAAGCAAGATGTACTTCGGCCATTCCCCCTTTACCCAATCTCTTTTTTATTTCATACCCTGCAATTTTAGGGGGCTCACCACCTGCTTGTCTATGAACATCTCTCGTTTCCGGTTTCATAATAGTTGTATTATAAAAAAAATAACAACCTATGTCAATAGGTCTTTAATTTAAATATTTCTTCGGTGGTGCCTGAAATTTGGTGCAAGGAAGTCTGCAGCGTATTGGAACAAATCCCAGGAGAAAAATAAAAATAGGTTGGGGCTGCCAGCCCCCTTGCCATACCTCTGTTTCTTTACTATAATAATACTGTAATGACAAACGATTCAAAAACAAGGATTCGATGATGTTGAAATTAGTAGTAATTATATACCTGTTGGGTATTACATACCCTTTGCATACCAATGTCTTCGGAAAAGACGCAAAACTGGTTTTCGGGAAAAGTGAGCATACGGTGGGATACCGGGCAAGAATTAATGGCAAAAGTACCTATTCCGCACTCCATGTTCACCTGGACATCATTCCCATCACCATAAAAATAATGGAATGATGAATGATGAATGATGAATGATGAACGATAGCGGAGTGGAAGTGTCCTATTTTTCCCGGGTATTCGCAGAAAATGTTACAAAAATAGGTCTATTTAGATGGATTTTTTTGGCAAGGATTTTGCGGCGGTAATTCCCGGCGCACAAATCAGTGCGCCGCAAGATGGTCCGTTAGGGCCTTCTTGGGCTGCGGGCCCTGCCCGCTTTGTGTCCCTTTGTGTAACTTTGTGGCTAAAAATTAGTAGCTAAAAAAGGAGTAAAAATGAGGAAAATATCGATTTTAACGATAACGATAACAATGGCATTAACGTTTACGTTAATATCCGGCGGTGCATATGGGGTAGAAAAGATAAAAGATGAACCCTCGCGTCCTGGGGATAAGTTTTTTGATGAGACGCGGCTCATTATGTTGAAGGATGAGATCCGGATTTACAAGCATCTGGCGGATAATGAAGCCAGGGAATCCTTTATCGAAGATTTCTGGAAAAAAAGGGACCCCACCCCGGGAACCGAAGAAAACGAAAACCGGATGGAGTTTGAACGCCGGGTTGAGTATGTGGAACGCTGGTTTAAAGAAAGAGTAGGTAAAGGCCGCGGCTGGGATTCGGACCGGGGGAAAGTATATTTATTGCTGGGAGACCCGGATGAACGAACCACCCAACAAAAAACCATTCTCGATCGATTCAATCAACCGAAACGAGTGCTGGCTGAGACCTGGATTTATAACTACCACCGGTTATACCTGGAGTTTATCGATGCCGATGGCCTGGGACGGTATCGGCTGCGTAATTGGACGGTGGAACTGCTGGGTGCCATTGAACGGGCAAAATTTACCATTCACCCCACTGAGAAGGCGAAACAAGAATTTAAATTTAAAGCAGCCTGCAAAAATAAGGAAATAAAAATCCGCATCCCTATCAAATTGATAACCTTTAATGAAAATGAAAAAGCAGGCAGCATGAGTGCCGGATTTAAAATAACCCTCTTCATTTATCACAATTATAAAAAGATCCACCAACTGGAAGAGACGCGGAACATTAGCGGCACGCATGAAGAACTTTTAAACCGGAAGAATATAGAATTAACTATTCCCATACCATTGTCATCCAAAGGAAAGTACCTTTTTGATATTATTGTCGAGGAGGTGGAGTCGGGTTCAAAGTATCGAGATATGATCAAATATAAGTTATAAGTGTTGTGTGTTGTGAATTAAGGTTAAAGAGGAAAGAGAGTCTCAACCTCAACCCGGGTCCCCGGGTCCCGGGGCAGACAATTCAATATCTTGGATTGAACGATCAAATAATTGGATTGAAAGGGTACGATCTCCTGGAAATCAGCTTATAATTTATCTTTCGGATTTGGAAGCAATATTGCATACTTTCATTGATGAAACTAATATAGGAGGTTTGCATGAAAAAGCTTAGAGCTTCATTCTCTTTTATAGTGATCCTGTTAGTGGTGACTTCATTTGTATATTCGCAGTCAAAAGAGACAGGAGCACTGAAGGGGACAGTAAAGTTAGAAGACAGCAGCCCTGTTCCTGGGGTTTTGGTAAAGCTCACTTCTGATAAGATAGTGGGTGCTACTAAGTCTACTATCACCAATGAGGTGGGAAATTACCGCTTTGTGGGACTGCAGCCGGGCATTTATACCCTTACCGCCACTTTAGAGGGCTTTGCCACTGCCAAACAGACCGGCGTTAAGGTAAGTATTGGTAAGACCTTTACCATTGATCTCACCATGAAACAGGGACGGATCACAGAGGAAATAGTGGTGCTGGGTAAGTCTGCCCTGGTGGATGTGAAAGATTCTTCCACTGCCACAGTGGAGATGACCACCGATTTTTTGCAAAATATCCCCAACACTCAATTTACAGTTGATGCGGTCAACCTGGCACCGGGTATTACCGATGATGTGGCCTATGGTGCCGCGGATGGAACCGGTATTGCCTATCAAGTAGACGGTGTGGATGTTTCCGACCCTTATGGCGGAACCGCATGGGTATTCCTGGATTACCATGTGGTGGAAGAAGTATCCGTCAGCGGCATCGGTGCACCGGCAGAATACGGTAATTTTTCCGGTGTGGTATTTAATACTATCACCAAATCCGGCACCAACCAATTTAAAGGTTATACTGAATTCCTCTACCAGGGTAAGGATTGGAATAGTGAGAATTCCGATGATCCTGATTTTGCACCTGGTGCAGTGACATTTTACAGTGCTCACCTGGATGTGGGCGGCCCGATTATTAAGGACAAACTCTCTTTCTTTGTTTCAGGCCTTTATCACAGGGAAATCGAAGCCCTTCCCGGCACTGACTATGACAGGGATTATTGGCAGCCCAAAGGATTTTTCAAGTTAACCTGGCAGCCCACCACCAAAACCAGGCTTAATGCCTTTGTGGAGTATGACATTTACAATGGAAAAGGCCGCAGCGGCGGCGCCACCACTGAAGAAGCAGCTACAGTCAGGCAGGATTCCCCTGAGGCCGTGGGCAGCATCAGTTTGCAGCATCTGTTTTCCGATTATACCTTCATGGAAGCCAAGCTGGCCTACTTTTCCGGTTACTATGATTTAATTCCCAACGCCGGTCGTGATATTTCCAGTCATTATGACTGGGCCACTGGTTGGGAAACCGTTAACAACAGGTGGTTTTACCGGGGTGACCGTTCCCGGTTACAGGCCAATGCCTCTGTTTCTCACCATGCCGATGAATTCATCAAGGGCAGCCATGATTTTAAGTTCGGGGCTGAATTTATCCATGTCACTGAGAGAGACCGGTATGGGTTCACCAACGGCGCCTACTATGGCGACTGGTATGGAGAACCCTATTGGCGGATAGAGTATGAAGGTTATGATGTCAGCGCCGATATGAGTACCGTTTCCCTCTATGCGCAGGACTCCTGGAGTATCGGTAATCGGTTAACCATTAACCCCGGTGTAAGGATGGACGTTTCCTGGGGCGGTGTGGATGACCTTTCGGGTACCGAATATAAAACCAAACCCGCGCTGGCACCCAGGATCGGGTTTACCTGGGACTTGTTCGGCGATCACTCCACTGCCATAAAAGGTCATTGGGGACGGTACTTTGAAGGGGCTTATATTCGTACTGTTCTCAATCTATCCACAGCTATATCAGACTGGAAAGAATATTACTATGACAATGGTGAGTGGATACTGGATTACGTACTTCTCGGGGGCACCAGCTTATATGCAATTGAAGATAAATTGAACCAGGCCTATATGGACCAATTGACCTTTGGTATCGAACGAGAATTGATGAAGGATTTGTCCCTGGGCGTGACTTATATCTGGAGGAAAAACTACAATCATATCGCGCCCGTTAACATTGGTGCCCAATACGAACAGGTCCAATATGACGATCCCTATACAGGACAAACCCTTACGGTATGGGACCAAACCAACCCCCGTTCGGAAAGTTTCTATTTGATTACCAATCCCAAAGCCGGCGACCTGCCCTGGCTGCAATTTACACCCTATAGAAAATATACAGGTATTGAACTCTTATTGAATAAACGGTTCTCTCATAACTGGCAATTGATGGCCTCGTATGTATACAGCAAAGCCAATGGGAATTTTGATAATACCCAGTCCTCTGGTGCCGGGTATAATACGACATTTAAAAATCCCAATAATCAAATCTACGCAGATGGTAAGCTGAGCAATGACTACACCCATATGTTGAAAATTCAAGGCTCTGTTATCCTTCCACTGGATATTAATGTAAACGTAAACTTCCAATTAATCAGTGGTAGGACCTATACTAAGGAAGTCCGCTTACCAAGTTCCGTAGATGTCAACAAGACTTATATCTGGTTGGAACCCAGGGGTTCTAACCGGTATCCCACCAGTAAGAACCTGGATATCCGGTTAGAAAAAACCTTCAAAATAGGGAAAAGCAAAGTGGGATTGCTGGTGGATGTCTTTAACGTATTCAATGAGGGTATTGTCGATTGGTACGAGAACCTGGCGACCAATTTTGAGGAAGTGCTCAGCATCGTCAATCCCAGGGTTTTCCGGGTGGGTCTCCGGTTCTGGTTCTAAAACAGAGGAAGTAAAGCACTTAATTAAGCTCTTTCCGCTTCATTTTTGATGCATAAAACGGGGAGAGAGGATTCGTCCTCTCTCCCTTTTTTATTGACATTGACAAGACCTGTTATTTGTATTAGTATTTTTTAATGAAACACCAAAAAAAAAGTAAAAAAAAGAAAACCATCGCTTTCTCTTCAATTGCTAAAAGATACCTTCCTATTATTGGGATTTTAGCGGCACTGGCCATGGTTTTTTATTTGCTCTTCTGGCCCAAACTCAGCATCGGGTACAAGAAAAAGCAGTTGAAAAACCTTAATGTGATATTGATTACCCTGGACACGTTACGGGTGGATTTTGTCAGTGCCTATGAAAAAGGCAAAGCCGATACACCCAATATGGACCGGGTGGCAGAAGAAGGTGTCTTGTTTGAAACCTGTATCGCTCAAACTCCTTTAACACTGCCCTCCCACACCTCTATTCTTTCCGGCACCTATCCCCTTCATCACCAGATCAGGGATAATGGTGGATTCCTGGTACCGGAAGGCCTGGAATTTGTCAGTGAAATCTTGAAAAAACACGGATTGATTACATCTGCTTTTATTGCTTCCTATGTCCTGCATTCCAAATGGGGAATCAACCAGGGATTCGATACCTATTCCGATGAATTCGATTTGTCAAAATACGAACGGGTATCATTGGGAAACGTGCAAAAACCAGCCCAAGAGGTACTGGAAAATGCAAAAAAATGGCTAAAAACACATAAAAAGGATAGATTTTTCACCTGGATTCATTTGTACGATCCCCATACGCCTTATGATCCCCCTTCTCCTTTTAAAGAAAAGTATCCCGGCCGGCCTTACCGGGGTGAAGTAGAATATATGGACCATCAACTGGGATTATTTTTTCAATTTCTTAAAGATGAAGGGCTTTATGATAAAAGCTTGATTATAATGGCATCGGACCACGGTGAAGGTTTGGGTCAGCATAATGAACGCACCCATGGTTTTTTTATTTACGAAACCACGGTTCGGGTTCCCTTGATCATCCGGGCGCCTTTTCGATTCCCCGCGGCAAAAGTAACCAATATTGTCGAACTCATTGACCTGGCCCCCACCATCCTGGAAGCCCTGGATATTCCAATCCCTCCCTCCTACCAGGGACAGTCCCTGGTGGGACTGATGTTGGGAGACAAGAAAAGAAAAAAAGATGCCGCTTATACTGAAACCTATTATCCCCGGCTGCACTTTGGCTGGTCAGAGTTGAAGGCGTTGTATTACGACAATCACTGGAAGTATATCCTGGCTCCCAAAGAAGAGTTATATAACCTTGAGGCGGATGAAAAAGAGCAAGACAGCCTGGCGTTAAAGCAGTCCTATCAAGCCAGGAAAGTAAAAGAACGAATCCGGAGATTCATCCGGGAAAAATCTCAACATGCCAAACGCCCGGGAGAAGCCAGGAACCTGGATAAGGATGATTTGCAAAAGTTGGCTGCCCTGGGTTATCTCACCACGATGGTGGACACTGCGGATGATAAGAACCTGCCGGACCCCAAAGGCAAAGTAGAGGTATTTAACCAACTTTCACAGGCCAAAGAGCACACGGTTAAGGAGCAGCATGACGAAGCCATCGAACTTTTGAAGAAAATTCTTAAAACCGACCCTCACCTGGTGGACGGTATTCTTCAACTGGGGAATGCCTATTCCCGGAAAAATATGCACGAAGAAGCCTTAAAATGCTTTTACCAGGTATTGGAACAAAAGCCTGATTACCAGGCGGCCATGGTTAATGTTATCGGGTCGCTGATACGTTTAGGCCGATACGACAAAGGCATTGAAGAAGCACGGCGCTTTTTAAAAACCTTTCCCCGGGATTTTACCCTCTATAATGAACTGGGAACCCTCTATGTCTTCAAACAGGAAAACGATAAAGCCCTGGAAGCCTTTGGCACCTCCATTGACATTGAATCAATAAACCCCCAGGCCTTCAATAAAATCGGCGGCATTTATATTGTCAGGAAAGACTTCAAAAGGGCAGAGCACTTTTTAGAAAAGGCACGAAAAATAAATCCCGGTTTAAGGAAACTCTATTTCCACCTGGCACAAGTGGAAGATGCCAGGGGAAATATCGATAAAGCCTGCCAATATTACAAAAAAGAACTGGAAAGCTATCCCGATGATTACAAATCCGCTTACAACCTGGCTGAGGATTTAAGAAACAGGGGACAGTATGAAGAGGCGATTCAATACTATCGAAAGGCCATTGACAGCAACCCCCGGTTTAATATTCCCTACTTTATGATTGCCAAATATTACCTGGATCGACGGGATAATCTCGAAGAAGCCGTAGAGCTCTGTAAAAAAGGGACGGCAATAGAACCCGCCAATAAATATACGGCTTTCGGTTATTTTATTTTGGCTGATATCTATTCTTTCAAAGGAGAGCGGGAGAAACACGATTTTTATTTATCCAGAGGTGACAGGATAAAGAGGGAATTAATCCGGAAGAACCTGTGGAAATAGCCGGTTAATTTTGATATAATACATCGATGAAGACGCGTACCGCATTAACAATCATTGGTCTCCTGGTTATCCTCTGGGGGATAAACGGTTTAAACATTTCTGCTGCTAAAAGTAAGAAAAAAGACCCCTGGAAGCAGTGGCTCAAGGAAGTGGAACCCATTATGACCCGGTTGGAACGCTCTGTGGCGAAGTCTCTGCAGACCGAAGAGAAAAGAGACCGGTTTAAACAACTCTTCTGGAAAGCCCGGGATCCCAATCCGCAAACCCCTGAAAATGAGTACCAGACAGAGTTTTATCGGCGCATCTATTATGCCGACAAATATTTAAACGGGGTCAAATCCGACAGGGGGCGGATATATGTGCTGCTGGGAGAGCCGGAAAACAAATCTACTTTTGTGGGTCACCAGTCGTTGGTGGAATGTGAATTGTGGAATTACCAGGGAAAAGACCGGCCCGGTCTGCTGCCCTTTATGAACCTGGTATTTTTTAAACCCCACAACACGGGGGATTTCCAGTTGTACTACCCGGGTATTCACAAGCCAATGAATCTCCTGGCTCCTCAATATGCCAACCGGATCAGGTCCGTGGTAAGTGCTTACAAGGAAATCAAAATGAGTTCCACTGAGCTGGCCGGTGCGTCACTGTCCATTATCCCCAGCGAAGGCGATCCCCGTTTGAGCATGTCCATGAGTTCATCCAATTTTGCCCTGAATCGCATTTATTCATTACCGGAGCGAGAGGCGGAAATCGGGTACGTTAAAAGTTTCAGATTCCCCAGGGGTTATGTGGAGGTCAGCCATTCAACCAATGCCATTCGCGGGTTCGGGTATATTACCGTCACCCGCAGCCGGGGCATCCCTTTTGTCCATTATGCACTTATGCCTGATGTACTAAGCCTGCAGCAGCCTTCAAAGGATTTATATACCGCTGAAATCAGCCTGCACATTTCCATCGAAGATTTGAAAGGCAATATCATTTATCAAAACCAAAAGCAAATAGATTTAAAACTGGACCCCGCCAGGAAGAAGAAAATAGACGATCAACGGGTTGTATTTCGAGATTTTGCCCCCATTATTGAAGGCCAGCATGAGATTCTTACTACCTTTATCAATAAAACCACCCGGGAATTTTTTTCCCATAAAAAGAGGCTCACCGTACCAGTGGAGAAAAACGAACCTGCGATTTCCGGTGTAGTGGGATTCCAATTGAAAGAGATCAATACCAACAATTTTATTCCCTTTACTGCGGACAATTACCTGGTATTAACTGACCCCCGTTTCACCTTCAGTCAGAAAGATGCATTGGCAGGTGTGGTATGGGCTGAAGGTTCCCCGGAGATTTTCCTGGAGCGAATCAATGATGCCGGTGTGAAAGTGAAGATAGAGCCGCTGTCCATGCAGCAAAATCGTATCTATAAATTTCGACAGCCGTTAACGGAAGTTAAAGACGGCAATTACCGGTTAATTGCCAGGATTGATGATGGTAAAACAGTGACATTGGTGCGGAAAATTCATATTTTACCCTTTTATATCGATATCAAGAGGCCCTTTGCCATTGAGAAAGCCGAACCCGGAACCGCCCGTAATAATTATATTTTCGTACAGGCCCAACAGTACCTTAATACGGGTAAAGTAAACCAGGCCATTGCCTATTTTAATCAAATCCCCCGCACTCTATGGAATGCCACTTCTCTTCCTATTATTGCCAGAGCTTATTATAAGAAGGGAGATTATGCCAGAGTTCTTGAATTGCTGGAGAGAGAAGAAGTCAAAAAAGAGTACCCTATTCTTGTGATGTTAGCCAATTCGGCCATTGAATTGAAATTGTATCCCCGGGCCCTGGAATACCTGGGAAAAATACGGGAGTATGGGGATACCGTGGAGATCAATCAATTAGTGGCGGCCACATATATCAGTATGGGCAACAGGGATAAAGCAATGGTTTACTATGAACGGGCCAGACAATTAAAAAATAAATCACAGGAACCACAGGAACAAGAAAAACAAGACAAAAACAAGGAGAATAACCATGAATAAATATTTAAAAGGTTCGATAATAATGGTGTTATTCTTGCTGCTGGCATTTTTAACCCCTCTTTTTTCAACTGTCAGTGTCCTCAAAGGGTATGTAAAAGACAAAAAAACAGATGAGCCCTTAGCAAAGGTAAAAATAACCGTTATATTTCTCAGGAATACCTCGGTTCGTTTCCAGTTGGTAACTGATAAAAAGGGGTATTTTTATAAAACCGGGCTGAAGAATGGTATGTATCAGGTTAACTTTGACAAAGTAGGGTATACGCCTGCTCAACACACGATTCGGCTGAAGGTGGCAGAGCAGCGTGAAATGGATATCCAGTTGGAACGCATCGAAGTCACCACTTCCGAGACGTCCTTCGGATTGGTGAATGCCGCCAATAAATTGATGGCAGCGGGGAAATATGACGAAGCCATTGAAAAGGTTTCCAGGGCCATTGAGAAAGACCCTGGTACTTTTATATTGTATTACAATCGAGCCGTTGCCTATGAAAAAAAAGGTGAAAAAGAAAAAGCAGTTTTAGATTATAAAAAATCATTGGAATTAAAACCTGATTTCTTGTTATCTCTTTCCGCCCTGGGAAATATTTATGCCAGGAAGGCCGATTTTCCAGGAGCGGTTGAATATTACCAAAAGGCTTTTGAATTGGGCATCACTGATACGGTGGTATTGTACAACTACGGTGCTTGTTTGATCAATTTGGGAGACAATGACCGGGGAAAAGCTGTTTTTGAAAAGTTGATTGAACTGGACCCCAGTTATGCGGATGCGTATTACCAGATGGGGATTATTTATTTGGGGATGAATGAGAATGCCAAAGCCAGGGAGTTTTTGGAAAAGTTCATCGAATTGGACCCTGAAAATAGTAATGCTGCGGTGGCCAGGGAAATTTTGAACACATTAAATTAATAAAAGGAGGTAAAAAATTTTTTGCCAGTCCCTTTACTTATATAGTTTATCAGCCACACGGGGAGAAAGAAAATGAGTATTGGTAGTAATATTCTCCAGGCTATTGGGAACACATCGCTAGTGCAGTTGCGTCATGTTGTTCCTCCAGGTTGCGCGAAAATTTTTGTGAAACTTGAATGGGAAAACCCGACTGGCAGTATGAAAGATCGCATGGCACAGGCTATGATTTCAAGGGCTGAGGAAGATGGCCGATTGAGACCTGGGGATATCATTGTTGAGTACACAGGCGGTAGCACAGGCATATCACTCGCATTGATCTGTGTTGCCAAGGGGTACCGTCTTCATATCATTACTTCCGATGCATTTAGTCAGGATAAGTTGAATCAAATGTCGGCTTTTGGTGCGGAACTTACACTGGTACCAAGTGAGGGAGGCCTCACTACCAAAAAATTGATTTTAGATATGATTGAAGCCGCTAAAAAACTGAGTCAAAGACCGCACACTTACTGGACTGACCAACTCAATAATGTTGACAGTATTGCAGGCTACTATCCATTGGCTGAGGAAATCTGGAACCAAACAAACGGAGAGATTGATGCATTTGTTCAATGTGTTGGCACTGCGGCTTCATCGCGAGGTGTAGCAACTGTGTTGAAGCGTTACAATCCCAAGCTCAAAATGATAGTCGTCGAGCCAGGTGAATCCGCAGTATTGTCAGGTGGTCAAGCCGGACCTCATAAAATTGAAGGGGTAGGAATTGGCTATACTCCACCACTCTGGGACCCAAGTCTGGTGGATGAAATTGTTGCGGTTAAAACAGACGACGCAAAAGCTATGGCCAGGCGTTTAGCTCGGGAGGAGGGTCTTTTTGCGGGAACGTCCTCAGGAGCAAATGTCATTGCAGCGATTCGAGCAGCGGAGCGATTAGGGCCAGATGCTAAAATAGCTACGTTGATGGTAGATTCTGGCCTAAAATACCTTAGTACAGATGTTTACAGAAAATAGGATAAAGGAGAAAAAATGGATAAGAAAAAGAAATCAATCGGACTTTTTATAATAGCAAGTGCTATTATTTGGGGAGCAGTAATCATCGGATGCTCCT
>CP070627.1:7144561-7149841 GCA_020355945.1 Candidatus Aminicenantota bacterium
AATAAACGCACTTAAGGTTATACGATTCCCAAGGCAGCAGAAAAAGATTGTTGATGCTCTTATAAAAATTACTGGGAAATCGCTCGGATCCAATTGGAAAAGTTGGCGGAAGTGGTGGAAAAAAAACAAACGAAATTTTATTAAAAAATAAAAAAGTGGCATCTTCTCTCAAAGAGCACCGCCTCCCATATGAATCTCTTGTCTCATTGGAGTAAGCAATTTTTTTCGTATAGCCCCTCTCCCTTACGGTGATAATCGGGACTCCGCGGTTCGCCCGAAGTAATCTCTTGAGATTTTGTTCTTTTTTTGTACTCACAGTACAATAATAAAACAATTTTTAAAGAAAATAGCCATATTATTGCAAAAAGTTTTTTTTCGGAACATTTCGATCGTAAAATATCATAAAAAACACTTTTTCAGCAATTTTTAACTCCGAAATATCACAAAAAACACTTTTTCGGCACTTTTTGAAGCTGAATAATCACGAAAAACACTTTTCCGGTATTTTTCCAGGCGGAAAAGTCCCGGTGAACACTTTTACGCAGTAGTTACGAATAAAAATATCTCGAGGAACCGTTTTTGGTATACGACCTCTTCGGATTTACATCCCGGAAAAAGAAGCAATGGTACTTTTCCAGGATAAGCAAGAGAAAATGCAGACATATAAGGTTAAGCTGAATATGTAATAAATTAACACCTTTTCCGGCCTGTCCTGAATGTCTTCTCATTTGACTTTGGTTTTATTTTATGTTAAGTTGTCTACCATGAGTAGACAAAATCGAGGAAAATTAAACCGGCTCCTGTTAAACTGGCCAAAGGGTGTCATCTATACCTCGAAATGGATGAAAAACCAGGGGTTCAGTCGGCAATTAATTGACAGGTATAAAAAAAGTAATTGGTTAATGCCGGTTGGAACAGGAGCATATAAGTTAGCAAATGATACCGTAAATTGGACAGGCGCTTTATATGCGATGCAAAATCAACTTCAATTGAATTGCCATCCGGGAGGGAAGACCGCACTTCAATTAAAAGGACTGGCTCACTTTGTACCCGGGGAAATAAAAGAGATATTTATCTTCGGGCCACCTGGTGAGAAGCTTCCATCCTGGTTTAAAGCTTATGATTGGAAAGTTGAAATACATTGTTCGATGACCAACCTATTTAAAAATGATTTGGGACTGACAAAAGAAGATTTTGGCACCTTTTCAATAAGTATTTCTTCCGCAGAAAGAGCGATAATGGAGATGTTATATTTAGTGCCTCAAAGACAAACTTTGAATGAGAGTTCTTTAATCATGGAAAATTTGGTCAGTTTACGGCCTAAAATTGTCCAGGCTCTACTGGAAAATTGTAATTCAATAAAAGCAAAGCGGCTATTTATGCTGTTGGCAGAAAAACATGAGCACCAGTGGGTAAAAAAACTGGATCTTTCAAGGTTCAATTTGGGCACCGGCAAGATCGCCATAACCAGGGGTGGTGTCTATAATAAAAAATACAAAATAGTCATTTCCAATATATCAGGATAAAATATGGTAAAAGAAATATACTTCAAGCAAGCCCGGCTTGTTCTTCAACTACTGCCTTTCGTAATGAAACACGATCATTTCGCGCTGAAAGGCGGAACAGCCATCAACTTCTTTGTACGCGATCTACCCCGTGTATCAATAGATATTGATCTAACTTACATTCCACTGGAAAATAGAACGAAATCCATTGAAAATATCAGTAATTCTCTGAAAGATATTTCACGTTCGTTTAGGAAAGCGATGAGAAACATAAGAATTGTCCCAAAGATATTGGCGGATTTGAATTTTTGGAGAGGGGTTATCATTGAAAGAGAAGGAATTGTGGTCAAAATCGAACCGAATTTAATCATTAGAGGGACGGTTTTTCCATGTGAAGAGAGAGAGCTGTCAAAGGATGCAGAAGAGCTATTTGAAATCTCTATGTCTGTCCGGACGCTTTCACTTGCAGATATGTATGGGGGAAAAATATGTGCAGCCCTTGACAGGCAGCATCCCAGGGATTTGTTTGATATAAAACTACTCTTAGAGAATGAAGGGTTAACCGATAATATTAGGAAGGCATTTCTTGTTTACCTGATCAGTCATAATCGTCCCATATATGAACTTTTAAATCCGGGGTTTGTGGACACTAAAAGTATTTTCGAAAAAGAATTTTCAGGTATGACCAGGATAGACATCAAATATGAAGAACTGTTGGAAGCAAAAGAAGAATTAATTTCAAAAATAAAAAATCATCTAACTGATGACGAAAAGGTGTTTCTTTTGTCATTTAAGAAAAAAGAACCGGATTGGAATTTGCTGGGCTTAAAGGGAATAGGGGAACTACCAGCAGTCCGATGGAAATTAATTAATCTAAATAAAATGTCAGCGAATAAACACCTTGCAGCCTTAGATAAATTGAAAAAAGTATTAGGATTTTAGAAATTTTCAGTGATTTTAGGTTTTATTTTAGTCGAAATTGCCTACTTTAAGTAGACAAATTGGCGATAATCAAAACCAACAGATAGACGTTTCTGAGGAAACCTAGAGAGAAATAATTCACCTGGCACCACTCCTTCTGTGTTCTCTGTGGCTAAAATCTGTGCTAATCTGTGTAATCTGTGGACCCTCTTTTTACATTTCTACCAGGATATGATTCAGTACCGTTTCTCCCTCATTACAGCGATGACGCGCCCGATATGCCGCCAGCTTATTAAACCCCGTTTCCACTTTTTCGATCTCTTCTAGCAGCGTATAGGGTTCATAGTCGATATGGTCCAGGTGGGCCCGGTATTTCTTGCATAAACTCTCGAAATCCGGCGCCTCCCCATACACCAGGATATAATTCTCTTTTAAGCCGCTGCAATCATATCCGGGAGAGGGACGATAAAAATTGGTCTGGCACGTAAACCCGTAAACCCTTTATTCCGCTTCGATTTTATCTTGTCTGTTCCCGATTTGGGAACAAAATTCTTGACAGGATAAGAGTTTGTCTGGTATAATGCGGAAGGATACATTAAGTTAGGTTAAAGATGAACGATGAATGTTATTTCCCTAAAAAAAATCAAGGAATTTGGAAAAAAATATGCGGATTCAAAAGCACCTCTTTTAAGCTGGTATCACGAAGCTTCCTCTGCCGTTTGGAAAAATCCCCAGGATATAAAAAACAGGTACCCTTCAGCCAGCTTTCTCGAAGGGAATATCGTGATTTTTAATATAAAAGGTAACAGATACAGACTGGTGACAAAAATTTCTTATATGTATAAGACCGTATTGATAAAATGGATAGGTACTCATGCCGAGTATGATAAGAAAGATTTTAAAGGAGGCAAATCATGATGGGAATAATCAAAACAGATGAGCAGTATGAAGAGGCTCTGGCATTAGTTGAAGAATTAATGGACTTAAACCCTGAGCCGGGCACAGGGGATGCCGACAAGTTGGAACTATTAATCCTCCTTATATCTAATTATGAAAAAGAACATTTCCCCATGAAGATGCCTGATCCCATTGAAGCGATAAAATTTCGCATGGAACAGCAGCAGCTTTCCCAAAAGGACCTCATACCTTTTATTGGGAGTCGCAGTCGGGTTTCTGAGGTATTGAACCGTAAGCGGCCGTTGACTCTTAAGATGATACGTCACCTGTATAAGGGACTTGGCATTCCCGCAGAAGTATTAATCCAGGAACCAGGGACTGTTGGCAATGGCAAACTAATTAGGAGTAATAAGGAATTTCCCGGGGCAAAAAAGGTGGCATCTCCTAAGGCTCGGTATGACAGGACATCATGATCAGGCATTTAATTTGTTTCCTTACCTGCGCAGCCTTTCCCCGATTTGCGCAGCCATTTCCCAACTTGCGCAACCATTCCCTGATTTCCGCGGCCATTCCCCAACATGCGCAATCATTTCCCCTTTTTTCTCAACCACTACTCCAACTTGCCCAGTCATTCCTCCAATTTTCTCAATCATTACTCCGTCTTGCGCAGCCATTTCTCCAATTTACTCAATCATTACTCCGGCATGCGCAATCATTCCTCCAAATTTCTCAACCACTACTCCTGCTTGTGGAATCACTTCCCTGATTTTCTCAGTCATTCCTCCAATTGCGCGATCCTTCCTCCAATTTCTCAGCCACTCCTCTATTTGCGGAATCAATCCTCCCTTTGCGCAGCCGTCACTCCAGGTGCAGCAAAAAGTCCAACAAAAGAATAGAGAATAGGGCAGGCATATTCCTTCCTCCCATTTGAATTTGGTTTTATTTTATGTTCAACTGTCTACCATGAGTAGACAAAATCGAAGAAAATTAGGTGCCCAATTCAGAGTTGAAAAACAGGGGGTAGTAGAGTATAATATTGTTGGAGGTAAAAGCGAATGCAAGTGATTAAAGCTATATATGACGGGCATGATATAATAGCAGTTGAACCAATAAAAATCAAAAGGAAGACCGAAGTCCTGGTTATCTTTCCCAACGAGGTAGAAAAAATCGAATCAGCAGAAGCAAGAAAACTGTTGAGAGGCTCAGGAAAAGGTGAAAAACTCACTGAAAAATTGCTAAAATACAGAATCGCTTGCAGTTAAATTTGTGGAATCTTATGAGGATTTAAATTTGTCGGCTGGTAAATTAAAAGCAGCCAATCGAGTTTCTCTGGCTGACTCCTATATAGCCGCTTTGTGCCGGGAATATAGAGGGATATTGGTTCATAAGGATCCTGAATTTGAAAAAGTGTCGTCCTCTCTCAAAGAGCACCGCCTTCCATATAAATCTCCAGTCTCATTGGAGTAAGCCCTTAAAAATGAAGAAATGACGAGAGTCTATTGAAATACGAAAGGGGAAATTCCCATTTTTTTTAATTTTACGGTAGTAATAGGGATCTCCCGGTTAGCCCAAAGCAATCTCTTGAGATTTTGTTCTTTTTTTGTACTCAAAGTACAATAATACAACAATTTTTAAAGTAAATCTATTCTTTATTCCCTTGTAATCCCATTACTGAAAAACGACTTTTAATTAAATTTGCCTGTCAACAAATTATTTATTCAGCCGATGCAACCGAAATCGATCGATATTGGGTAAAAAGAAGATAAATAAAAGGAACTCCTAAAAGGATTAACGGCAATAACACTGCAAGTGCACTTAAATTAGCCACCGGTATCAAATAAATCAACCGCTCAACGATTAAACCGGAAAATACCAACAAGGAAATCACAAAAACCGCAGGGAACATGGATTTCACTTTCCGGGAAATCAACGAGACAAAAGGAATCAAAAAGAGAGT
>CP070627.1:7149941-7168378 GCA_020355945.1 Candidatus Aminicenantota bacterium
CGAGAAAACCGCCCCCCTGGACCCCCCGCAAAAGCTTTTGATTATTGTCTTCTCGCGTGTCTTCGCGTATCTTCGCGGCTAAATCCCTCTCACCGAATTTGTAATTTATGAATTTTTCTGCGGTTAACTCCGGCCGTTTCCAATAACCATAGGACACACCGGCACCAATGACACATATTTCCCCGGGAACCCCCACCGGCTGCAGTTGATCGTGATGATTCAATATGAATACATTGGTGTTCAGCGCCGGCGTGCCAATGGGAACCTTTTGAGTATTGGTATCGTGGGGAATGGTGTAATGCAGTACATCATCACAGCACTCGGTTTGACCATAACAGTCCACCAGGTCAATGTGCGTGTATCTTTCATAAAATTTATTTACTAAAAAGGGCTTGGTTTCTTCAGTGGTAAGGGCAATTTTTCGTAAATGCTCCAGTTCGACCCTGTCCTTGCCTTCATCCAATACAAATAAATACGCCTTTAATACCGACGGGATAACTTCAATGACCGTGACACCGTCGGCAGCCACTCGCTCAAATTGCCGATAGGGGTCCCATTCGATCTCCTCGGAATAGACCATCAACCGCGATCCGGTAAACAACGGCGCTAATATCTGCCATACCGCTGCAATCACGTTAATACTGAAATTATTGGCTACAACATCCTTTTCAGTAATCCCCAATACCTCGATCTTAGTATAGGTATGATTAACAATCCCGGAATGATGCAGCAGCGCTCCCTTCGGCTTCCCGGTCGAACCGGAAGTGTAAATAATATAAGATAAATCCTCCGGCTGAACCGATTTTTTCAGGTTACCCGGTGTAAAAGCCTTTAATTTTCCAGGCTCGTAGACAATGTGAACAACACTGTAATTCTCGGGTGACTGTTGGGAATCGATACCAGGTTCACCAGCAGTTAATATAAATCCTGCTTCACTGTCCCGGATGATAAACCCACTGCGTTCCCAGGGATGGGCAATATCCAGGGGGATACAGGCGGCACCCGCCTTTAATATGGCCAATAATGCGATAATCATATCAATGGAACGGGGAAACATCAGGGCTGCCCGCGATCCCTCTGTTACACCATACTCTCCCAACAGGCGCGCCAATTGATTGGCCCTTTCATCCAATTCTCGGTAAGTTATCCATTGATCCTCGAAACCAACGGCCCTGTTCTGCGGGGTCCTGGCCGCCTGGGCCTCAATCTCACCATGAATGGTCTTATCCACCCGCAAAGCAATGTCAGGGCTGTTAAATTCTTCCAATATCTGACTGATTTCCTCCTGGGACAACACCTGGACCTGGGAAATCTTTGCCAGGGGGTCCCGGGTGATCCCTTCCAGGGTATTCAAGTAGTGACAGGCCATGTGCCGGATGGTCTTCTCCTCGAATAAATCGGCATTGAAACGGAAATCCATCCGCATCTGCCCTGCTTCCAGCAGCAGGATTTGCAGGGTCAAATCAAAATTGGTCATTTCAAACATGTCATAAGAGGTAATCCGGAGTGCCAGGTCCCCAGGCCGGTTCAACAGGTTATCCAGCGGGTAATTATCTATAACCACCAGGGAATCAAATAAATTACTCTCCCTGCCAATACCGGTCATTTGTTTGATGCGGGTCAGCGAACTGTGTTCGCAGCCGTATTGGTTTCGCTCTTCCAGTTGGCTGCTGATGGATTGAAAAACCTGGGCTGCCGTGTTATCTTTAGAGGTTTGCAGGCGCAGGGGCAGTGTATTGATGAACAAACCCACCATGGTTTCGATGCCTTTGATTTCGGGTGTTCGTCCTGATACCGTGGTCCCGAAAATAATATCATTGGAATTGTTGTATTTTTGCAGCAGTATTCCCCAGGCCGCATATAACATAGTGGAGAGGGTGATATTATGCGCCTGGCCGCACCGATCTACCTGGCCTTTAATTGCTGCGGGCACGATGAAAGAATGGATATTGACCCGGGCAATCTCTCCCAGCTTATTCTTATCATAGGGTAATAATGTCCGGGTATCAAACCCTTCCAGTAGGCTTTTCCAGGAATCTTCCTGCCGGCGCCTATCCAGCGACTGGTACCATTTGAAAAACTCTTTGACCCGGGTTTTTTGGCGCCGTACCGGTGTTTCTCCCTTCAGCAGCCGCTGGTATGCCTCCAGGAATTCGCTTAAAATAATCCCCTGGCTCCAACCATCATACAGGATATGATGAAACGTTAAAATCATTTCACTTTTATTTTCATCGATCCGGCACAGGGTTATTCTTAAGGGGTCCCGGGTTATGTCAATGGTTTGGTTTTGGTCTTGCTGCAGGATTTTATCTATCAGCCCGGGTGGTTGGTCCTCATCTTGCTCGCCCGGATCGATGATCCGTATGGGCAGTTCTTTTTGTTTGAGGATGACCTGGAGGGGTTCTTCCAATTGTTCCCAGCGGATAATAGCGCGGAGTATTTCATTGGTCTGCGCCACTGCCTGCCAGGCCTGCTTAAAACGTTCAACATCCATTTTACCCGACAATTGCAGACGAAATTGTTCGAAATACTGTTTTGACCCGGGATTGGATAAATAGTGGAAGAGCATCCCTTCCTGCAGGGAAGTCAAGCCCATGATATCTTCTACATTTCGTTTGTCAATTTTATTTTCAGTCATCATGCCTACCTTCCAGGGAATAAGCGAACCTGTTCCCTATATATTCGTATTTCTTTGTGTGTTACTATCTCTCCACTGCTTGTTTTTTTATCAAGGTAATTTTGGAGCGGTAATTCCGAAAGATGGCCCGTTAGGGCCTTCTTGGGCTGCGGGCCCCGCCCGCTTTGCGGTTCATCTATGAATTGAAAAAATTCACCAGGTGATCGATGCCCTGGTTATACCGATGGCAGGAAAACGAAAGCCGTATGGTTTGGGGAAGCCCGAAGTCCGAACCCGGCACCGTGGCCACATGTTTCTCTTCCATTATTTTGGTGGCCAAATCCAAACTGGTGGAAAAGTTCTTTTTCTCCATGAATTTTGAGCAATCCAACGCGATATAAAAGCTGCCCAGCGAAGGGATAGCCCGAATATCCTCAACATCTGCGAATTTCTCCAATGTATAGTCCCGACGGCCTTTATATAACATTCGCAGATGTTCCACTTCCTCCTGGAAATCCAGGGCTTTTACCGCACCAAACTGGCAGATGGGATCGGTGGTTAAAAGGGTATGATGCTGGATGACGGTCATGGGGGTGATTAATTCTTCCGGCACAATACACCACCCTACTCGCCGACTGTACATTCGATAAGCCTTGGAAAAACTGTTGGTGGTGATGAACATGGATTTGGTATCTGTCAGTTCCATTACCGAAGGACTCTGCCATTCAAAACATACATTGTCATACACCTCATCATTGATAATGGGGGCCCGGCCGTTCACAACCGAGTCCATAAAATATAATTCCTCTTTCGTCAGGATATTTCCCAGGGGATTACCAGGACTGTTCATCACCACCAATTTGGTTTTCTCAGTGAAATTTTCCTTGAAGGAATCCTTATCCAACTGCATCGTCTCCAGGTCGATTTTGTAGTACCTTATTTTTGCCTGGGATAATAGGGCGGAAAAATGGTACAGCGAGTAATAAGGAAGGGGCAGCAGTACTTCATCACCTTTCTCTAAAAATAAATAAAAGAGATTCCTGAAAATGGTGCTGGTTCCTACACTAATGATAAAATTATCCGGGCTGATGTCCAGCTTGTGCTTTTTCTTGTAATACTCTGAAAGTTTCTCCTTTAACTCCGGCAGACCATCCGGGAATACCAACGCACTTTTCTTAAAATCCTCCATCGCATCGATGATGGTTTGAATAATGTCCGGATGCAAGGGTAATTCGGATTTCCCTAAGGTCATTCGTATGACATCTTTACCGGCTTTTTCATAGTCGTAGGCCATTTGATCCAATACGAACATTAAAAATCGTTCGTCAAAGTAATTGATTCCATGATTGACTATCATTTTTCTACTCCTATGTCCTGTACGTAACATGTTACATTTTACACGTGACATGTCACCCGTAAGGCTTTATTTTTATGTTGAACTGCTGAGCTCCCCGCGGGGAACCGGAGACCCCAGTGGTCTCCTGGTAGAGGGAACCCAGGGGATTTTTTTTGTTCACGTCATCCAGTCATCCAGGTTTACTCCAAAATAATCGGCATAATAAGGAATCATTAATGCATCGCTGAGAAAAATATCACAGACCTCTTCTCCAAAGATACCCATATAGGTGGGTGCGATTCGTTTCATTTTTTCTTTTTCCGAATCTGTGATATTTTCATTATTTAGCTTGTTGTCCACGATATAAAGGACAACGTTTCGATATTCTTCCATTAGTTTTTCAACGGCTTCTTTATTAAGCACACCTGCGCCGGAGTCTTCATAATCCACTGTGCTGTACTGCATTAAATTGGGGTAACCCCTTCGAACTTCGGTGGCATAATGTTTGATATATGACACACAATCAAATTTCTTCAGGGCAAAATAAGAGAAAAAGGGTGTGGCCGAACAATTGGTATATATGGTGCGAAAATCCTTGGACTTAAGCCCTATGCTTTCAATTTCTCTGAAGTTGTCTCGATAATCGTAATCCACAAACGAAAAGGGTGAAATGATGGTAGGATAGTTCTTTTCTATAATTTCAGCTTTATCATAATCGTAAATACTTCCCTTATATTCTTCTCCCATGGCATCCCTGACCAGGTCGTGCACGTGTCCGAAGGGCTTCTTTTCTTTTTTGGCCTCACTCTTGATTCTTTCGGGTTGATAATAGGTGATTTCTCCTGTTTGCGACAGGTCGCTTCCTTCCAATATCACAGGAATATCCATGTTCATGGCATACCTGATGGGAATCCAGAAATGGAAAAAACTGCAAACTTCACAACCAAAAAATTCACTCAAACCATATTGGGAGCCCTTTAAAAGTGCCAACCTGATACTTTTTTTATATATTTCTTCATTGGGGTAAGCCTTGACCAGGTCGACGTTTAATTTTTTTGCCACATCCTCTATATTTTTTTTTGCTGCTTCATTTACCAGGGGATGCATGACCGAGAAAGCCAGGGGCCTTAAACCATATTTTTCTTTAGCCATTTTCAATAAAATCGTACTATCTTTACCGCCGCTAAAAAGAACGATCGTATGATATGGCCTGTCCTTACTCTTCGCTTTTGCAAACAAATTTTCCATTTCTTGCAGCAAATATTTCCTCATTTTTGGTTCGTGGGGTGCAAATTTTTTAAATTTGGCGCAGATCGAGCACACTCCTTCATCATCGATATCGATGCCTGGTATCTTTGAGTGCAGTACACATATATTGCACGTTTGTTTGATGTCATTCATTTTTTTCTCCTTTTTATTTTATTGGATTTGGGTTTATATTATTACGTATTGATGCGTGGATATGAATCGCTCACTGATTGAGATTCAATAACAAGAATGGTTAAGTAAAAATTGCGCAAGCTTCCGCCTCTGAGGTTTAGCCTCGTTAGCGTAATAAATCGTTAAGTTTTTGGAAGGACAACTCTATCTGCTTTAGCCCTGCAACGTTCGCTTATATAGAAAAAATTTCCTGAAAACTTAATTATTTAACAATTGATATTTTTTAAAATTTAAAATAACACAGAACCGGGATTTTTTAAATACGCAAAATTGTTGCGGGTTTTAAAAAGATAGTATATACCAGGAGAACCCCCTGAAAAAAAAATTTTGATATTTATTTTATCACTTATCTTAAGAATGAATGACTCTTTGTGAATAAAAACCATATAATTAGCCTCTTTAGACCCCGGAATTTTAAGAATTTTCAACTTTTTATATGTTTCCACACCCCCGTACAAAATCCAATGGGCAAACAGATACGATTTACTTTACGGAAATATATATTTTATACAGGAATATATTTTTTTTAACGATAAAATTTCCATAAGGGCTAAAATAAATTTATTTGCAAATTTAATACACAAATGAATTCTTCAATGTGAATATTTAAAACATTTTTAGCGCGCAACAATTTTTGTTATACTTTATAACTTTTCTCCTCTCAATGCCTTTTCGTGGTTAAAGGTTAAGGGTCTATGGGTCTATTTTGAAAGTTTTTTGGGTATTGGCGCAGGAGGGGTTATATACTCCCGGATAAAACCTTTCTCATCGATATGGAATTTGTCCTTAAACATATCCACCATTTTCTGCTTAAAGGATAAAAGTAGGTGGTAACTGCTGTTGTTATTATCCACGGGTTTGTCCTTAATATGGAATTCCTCTTGATAGGTGGATTCTCCGGGCCTATAGATATATTTTTTTTCGTTCAATTGATAGGCTTTATATTTGGCATGATTGACCGCCTGTTTGAATTCCTCTTTTAAAGAAACCCTGCCAGAGGGCATTTCCACTTCCAGCATCCGGACCACATGGGGGTAGGGGAGCCTGATTTTGTTATCGATAAAGGGGGTAGTGGGGGTGTACCAGATCCCGGTTTCCAGGTAAGCCGGGTAACCCGGGAAATCAGCCCCCCGCATCACCGGTACCAGTGAATGTCCCTTAAAGGTCTCCGGGATTTTCATTTTTAATAAATCCAGGAGAGTGGGGGCAATATCAATGTCCCGAACGGTTTTTTCCAGGCGCCGTCCCTGGAAATCTTCAAAAGGAGAATAAATTCCCAATACCATATTATTGGCATAGGGCCCCAATAGATGGTCACCATGAGCCATACCGTAATTTTCCTCGCACAGATTCTCACCGTGATCCGACATAACCACCACAATGGTATGTTTATCAATATTGCATTTTTTCAAAAAACGCAGCATCTCTCCCAGGTTGTCATCAAACAGTTTTGTGGCGTTATCATAGTGGCTGATGACATGTTGGATTTCGTCTTTATCCGGTTCTGCTTCCATGAAGGATGCTAACACATCATAGCTCAAACCGTACTTGTGTTTTCCATAATAATTTTTAGGGATATATGTTTTATAATAAGGATATTTGGTGACATAAGGAAAATGATTACTGGAACTGAAATAGAGCACAAAAAAGGGTTTGTTTTTTTTGATGGCTTTTTTTATGGAGGTTTTGGCGGCCCTGGTTAAATACCAGGGGTCTTTATTTAATGACATTCCCGCCATTTCCGGGAACAACAACCGCCCCGGAGGATTGAGGATGAATCCCAATAAAAAATAATGAAATTCCTGGGACCTCTGTTTTAATACATTCCGGATAGTCAGGTCCGGGGCGAGGACTTCCTGGAAACCATAATCAATACTGGAAAACATATCACCGGCAAAATCACTGGTAACCACCGTATAATAGTCATGTTGGTTCAAAACGTCGATAAGCGTCACCCATCTCTTTTTCAATTCCTTTTCCCGGGGGAACATGTGCCGTATCCGGTGATCCGGTGGAAACGTGGAAGTAAAAACAGATGTCCAGGAGGGCAGGGTCCTGGCTAAAGAGGATTTGGCATTTAAAAAGTTAACCCCTGCGGAGAATAATCCATCAATATTGGGGGTTTCTCTAAAATACCCGTTGTAAGAGATGCTCTGGGGCCGTAATGAATCCGTAGCACATATCAGTATATTGGGAGAGGAGGGGGGATTTTTATTTTCCTCCCGCTTTACCGGGGATACATCAAATTTAATCACCAGCAGCGAAGATAAAAATATAATGACAAACGAGTAGATGACCCGCTTGTTTTTTATGGATATGGCAATAATGGTTACAATAAAAATAATAAAAATTACCACCAGGGGGATGAAATCCGTGATTAAAACCTGGAAATATTTCAATAGGCCACCTTTGCGATAAAGTTGCTCTGCAAACATTTGGGGATAACATTTGATCCCTCGCACCCAGAATATAAACCAGAAAAACATGCTAAAAAGCAAAATATACCGCTTTTTCTTTATCTTTAAGAGCCATGAAAAACCGCCGATGATGAGCCCGATGACAATATAAACCACCATTATTTTAAGATTAGTCCGGAACAAAAAGCCTTTGAAGTTTGTAAAAATAGTGGTTTCTATTTCTTTATTCCTGACACCCATATAGGAAAAATTCAGGTAGAGAACAAACGTGAGAGCAAAGAGAAAAATAGAGAAACCCACACTGATGAGAATATTTTTTACTATTTTAGGCTGTTCCTCGCGTCGGCTGTGATCCAGGATCCTGATTTTTTCCAGCATTTTAAATTATAGCATAAAATCTTCATAATGAGAATTATGGAAAATTTGGTTTTTTAATTGACATTAAGGCATTTAATTGATATATAGGTAGAATGCAAACAACAAAGAACAATACAAATGCCACGGGTAGTGGTTTTCACTATCAAGAGTCGTTGAAGAAACCTGCGGATACGTTTTTAAACAAAATAATCAAAGTGGAAAGATACTTGAACCGGCCGTTAGCTTCTCTTATTGTGCGCATGGTATACAATACCCGCATTACCCCTAATGGGCTCACCTATTTTTCATTTTTTCTCGGGCTGGTGGGTGCTTTTTTCCTTTCCAGGGGTCTATATATTTATTTTGTCCTGGGGGGTGTATTCATTCAACTCTCTTCCATTGTGGACTGCGCCGATGGCATGCTGGCACGCTCCAAAAATATGTGCACCCAGTATGGGTCCCACCTGGACATTTTCCTGGACCGTATCACCGATTTTGTCATGATTATCGGTATCTCCGTGGGGGTTTTCGCTGCGTTTAACAACAAAAATCTCTTAATCCTGGGATTCCTTGCCGCCGGTCTCTACCTTTTACAGGTGAACCTTTTTTATATTACCAGCAGCTATTTACAAGATAAAGAGAAAGGGCAAACCGGGGAAGCACGAGCATTAATGCTCCTATTGGTAATGATTTTCAGCATAGCCAACCGCCTGGATATTGCCATTTACCTGCTGCTGGCTGAAACCGTTATTGTTAATGTGGTGCGCCTGATTTATTTTATCAGCCTGGGCAGGAAAAAAAGATAGGAAGATGGGAAGATAGGAGCTAGAATTTCTTTTCCGGGGTGGATTTCAGCATTCCCAGTAGACCGAACCCGGCCCACAGCAATGCAATGATACGGCGGATAATAACCAGGGTAAAACCAACTGCCGTGCTTCTGCCCAACAGTGCAAACAGGGCCACATAAGTGGCCTCGTAAATACCCAGGGAACCGGGGATCAGGGGAAACAAAAAGGCCAGGTGACCCAGCACCGTGATTAAAAAACTGTCTAAAAAAGTTATATGGGTGGCACCAATGAATACCAGGGTTAAATGAATTTCCGTCACCCAGAGCATAATCAAAAGAGAATAGAGCAGGAATACGCTTAAGAAAGCCAGCCGGTGGTTTCGGTAGAAATCCGAGATATGTTCGTCCGTTTCTTTTATTTTTTCCCTGTTTTTTTCCAGGAACTTGAGTTTTATTTTTATTTTTGCCAGGAGTTCGATGAGCCACTCGAATATGCCTTTTTTCTGTTTTGCCAGGAGAAAGAGCACCAAAAGAGAGGACGCGATTCCAAACCCGATAAAAATGGTTTTGAGCTTTGTGGACATGGGAATCCGGGTAATCGCTATTGCCACAGCCATAATAGTGAAAACAATAATAGTTAAAAATTCAATGGTTTTATCCACGATAACCGAGGCCAGGCTGATTCGTTTGCTGGAGCAGTTGACCATAAAGATGCGGGCGGCTTCTCCTCCCACCTGGGCCGAAGGCGTCAATTGATTCACCGCATGACTGCACATCCTGGCAGAGAACATATTAAAAAGGGTATTACCGGATTCATACTGCTCCAAAATTACTTTCCAATTAATGGTACGCAGTACCCAATACAAAAATCGCAGCGCCATCAAAATTAGAAAATTCTGCCAGGTGATTTGTTTAATATTCTCCCAGATTCGAAGCGGGCCAATTTTGTAAACAATAAAAACAAAAATCAATATTCCCACCAAAGCTGACAGGCGAATTATTCTTTGTTTCATTAAGAACTCATATTAATCGTTTTTAGCTCTCAGGTGTCAATTGTTATCTTTATTTGCCCCCGGGTATGAGGTTTAAGATGTCTGCGATAGGCATGCACATTTCCTGGTTTTCGCATTCCTGGGCCCGTTGATGGGTGAGTATGGATTCGGCGGTTTTTACCATGGCGGGATAAGCGCTGCGCAGCAGTTGGTTGGCATAAATCGCGATCCGGATGCCAGCCTGTTTCAACCCTGTTTCCGTGATACTGCTGTAGGTACTGGGGACGGCCACCAGGGGGACTTTTTGTTCCAATTGCTTGTACCTTTCACAAAACACCAGGATTTCGTCAGGGGTTTTTTCTTTGCTGTGGATCATAATACCATCGGCACCTGCGGCGATATAGGCTTTTGCCCGGTCCAATGCGTCTTCCATACCGGCTTTTAAAATCAAACTCTCAATCCTGGCGATAATCATAAAATCATCGGTCACCTGGGCCTGTTTGCCCCGGGTTATCTTGGTGGAAAAGTTTTCAATGGTGTCCTGGGTTTGTTGGACTTCGGTGCCCAGGAGGGAATTTTTTTTCAGCCCTATTTTATCTTCAATAATAACCGCGGAAATCCCTTCCCTTTCCAGGGTTCGCACCATATACTCAAAATGTTCCACCAATCCGCCGGAATCACCATCGTATATAATAGGTTTGGTGGTGACTTCCAGTATATCCTTCAGGGTATTCATCCGGGAGGTGAGGTCCACGCAGCCGATATCGGGTTTGCCTTTAGCCGTGGAATCGGTAAGGCTGCTCAGCCACATACCGTCAAATTCCCTGGTCTTCTGGTTCACCTTCACCCGGGTGTTTTCTACGATCAGGCCGGTAAGGCCGTTGTGGGCTTCCATGATGGTAAGCAGTTCTTTTGAGGCCAGTAAACGGCGCAGTCGTTTTAACCGGATACCCGGGGTGGTGCCGATTTCTTTTAAAGCTTCATTCAATTTGGTGGAAGAAATACCCGGGGTGTATTGGGGTTCCACCAGTTGGCCGCCCCATTCTTTGAGTGCTTCGATCACCCGCTGCCTTGTCTCTTTTTGCACGCCGGTTCGCCAATCATCGCCGTGCACCACAAAATCCGGCTTGATTTCCCTTAAATTGGGCACATAATCCAGCGTGTGCTGCGGCACCACCTGCGCTACCCCTTTGATATTCTCCACGATCATTTTCCGCTGTTCATACGTTAACGCAGGCAGCCGCTTGTAACTGGCAATCGCCTGATCGGTTAATAAGCCAATGATCACATCTCCAAGTTTCCTTGCTTGATTAATTATATTTAAATGCCCGGGATGAATCAAATCCGCACTCATGGCAACATAGACTTTTTTCATTTTCTTTTTTCCAATTGTTCGATTATGTTTAAATATTTATTTTCAATCACAGGCCAGGAATAATGGGTATCAAAAAAGGTTTTTCCATTGCCGCCCATGATTTTTTTGAGTTCAAGGTTTTCATTGAGTAAGAGAATAATTTCTTTAAATTCGTCATAATTGGTATACCACAGCCCGGCATGGCTTCGCCGGCATTGGCCTTGCAGGACTTCTGTCCTGCCGTTAGCCACCACTGGTTTTCCCACTGCCCAGGCTTCCAGGGTGACCATGGACAGGGATTCGAATTGGGAAGGTATTACCAGGAATTCCGCTCCGGTAAGGGCATCGAATTTATCTTCATCTTGCAAAAAACCTAAAAATTTGATCCTAGGATGTTCCGGGATATCAATGACGGATTTTCCCATTAATACCAGGGTCAGGTCAAGGGCTTCTTCCTTTAGCAATCGTAAATAAAACCTCAACAATTCCGGTACGCCTTTGTTTTCGTCCAACCGGCCGATATAAATGAAGTACTTCTCCCAGATATTATATTTATTCCGGAAGGATTGGGGATTGAATCTGGCCGGTATTTCCGAGCCAATGCCCACAATGTCACCTAATACTTTCTCATTCCCGGAAACATTGTGGATCATTTCTTTTTCTTCGTGGGAGTTGTAAATAATGGCGCCGGGCATGTTAAAGAAATCTTTAAACAGTCGCAGGTAAACCACGGGATCGTGTTCGGCAGTGGGAACCAGGACTGCTTTTTCTTTAAATCGTTTCACACCGTGATAAGAGTGATAATACCGGTAGGAGAAAAAGAAGTAATAATCGAATTCTTTTTCTCTTTTTTCCAGGGTTTCCAGCAGCTCCGGGAAATACGGGCCTTGTTCTTCCATCCATTCCAGTTCGTCGTCTAAGGTATGTTCTTCTTCGAAGACCAGGTTTTGGATTTGGCCAAAGGTTTTAGTATCCCTGTTTTTTTTAACCGGGAAGCGGTGAACCGGGATATTGTTGATTCGTTCGTGACTGTTGGGGTAGTGGTGTTTCCAGGTGATATAGTCGTGGGCTGAGGAGGTAAAGACTTCCACGTCGAAGTATCGGGACATTTTTTCAGCGATGAGTCGGGCGTGGTATTCGGCGCCGCCGTTGATTTCAATGCCGTATCGCTGCACAATGATCCCGATCTTTTTTTTGGTCATGCTTTATTATTATAGCATAAAAGTGTGTAAAATGCTTCGCCCGGATAAAAAGCTTTTGCAGATGTTTCACGGGGCATGTTTCACGTTTTCTCGAAAAAAGCCCCGTGAAGCATCTGACTGCCGGAGGCAAAGTCAACTTTTTTTCCGGCGGGAGTAAACCTTTCCTGTTTTCTTTCGTCTAATAATTAAGGAGGTATAAAAATGAGTGAATTAAAAAAAGAAAATGTAAAAAAATGTGTATCACTTTTGAGAGCGTTTGTTGAAGAGTCATCGGCTCTTGACAACCAAAAGCAAAGGGCTATCCTGGCCCTCAACCAATTGCAAAAAATTACAGCCGGAACTGACTCAGTTATTGCCAGCGGAGATGTATTTTTCTTATGTTTGGGAAGACCCCGGATAGATAACTGAGGCTAATTCACCGGTTACTGGTTTCTTGATTGAAAGCCTGGTTTGACACACCTCGGCCGCTCCTGGAATTTCCCTGGACCCGGCAGCGGGGTGTGTCTCCCTTTCCTGTTTCCTATCCCTTTCCAACATTTAGGTAGTGGAATTGGCGGGATTCGGGACCCGCGGGAACCAGTCCCCTTGAAAAATTTTTTTTTATATGATATTATAATATCTTATTAGTTCAATGAGTTAAGCCTGGCGCTTAAAGGAAGTGGATGTGCATAACAATATTATAATTACTCTCTATGAAGAGGATGTTTTGATGGAATTGATAGAATTTGCAGCACCAAAAAACAATGCAGCTTTAAAAGAAATCTTTGGCCGCGAAAGTCAAGAAGTAAAGCATTGTCCCCGGGCCTACAAATCCATAAATAAAAATAAAATAAAAACATAGGAGGTTTTAACATGGCAGATTATACTTTTAATATTTTTAACGAAGAAACAGATTTTTCCATTCGTGTTTGCCAAATAGGAGTAACTCCAGAAAATTGCGTAACGGTGGAACCTCAAAAATCAGATCCAGCACAACTCACATGCCAACCCCAATCGGGTAATTTTGTAGTAATTGGAATAGAACCCAAAGGAGGGGAATTTACCGAAAAAACTTATATGAAATTGGATTCGTTTACGTTAACAGAGCCTACATATTTTAAAGTAAAGAGGGAAAATCAAAATTGGATTTTGCAATATGGGATACCCAACCCAAATGATCCGGAAACGACTGTAAGAATTGGCGAAGATCAGTAATAGTAAGGTAATGGTGTCTCAGGGGATAAGACAGTCTGCGGTTTTCTCTCCTCTTAGATTACATATTGCATCACCAGGTACGGCATATGAACGTCGATGAGTATTGAAATTAAAAAAATCAAAGAAATAAGGACCATAGAGGGGAATGTTCAACTGTGTCATTTAGACAAACCCAATCCGCCTAATAAATGGGAAGTGATTCCCAGGGAAGCCCCCATATGGAAGGAAGGAGAGAAGCTGCAGCCGGCTGCATTTGTATTTGGAAAAAAGGCTCAATTGGAAGTTGATATTGACTTTACGATTAGTGATAAGGATGAGACAGGCGAAAATGAATATAAATTGATTGGCTCTTATTTTCCCACAGATGTGTTCAAGGGTACGTTTAATATTGATGATATAAATAAAACCGTTACCGTTACTGTCTACGATTGTAATCCTAACGAGGCTGAGTTTTTCCAGGGGATTCAAGGAAATTTCACATGGCAACTAGTCCCGGGAAATCATATGCAAGACAGTGAACCACCACCCGGGCAGAAAACTGACAAAGAGACGGAAAACAGTAATAATGATAATTCTCATACCACTAATCTTGAATTGTATTGGCTTTCCTGTGACCCTGGTGAGAAAGATGCGGAACTTTTTAAAATAGGCATCCCGGTTGAAATTTTACAGCAAGTGAATATTACTTATCAACTTAATGAAGAAACCCAGGCCATCTTATCAAGTATGGACCCACCTCCCCCGGGAGTGAAATTTGAACCTCCTGATCTGCCCCCATCCCCCATGTTGATCTCGATTGTTGTTACTGCTTGTTTCTATAGAAATCCTCCCGGGTATTGTATAAGTTATTCTACTAATTATTTTACTAATAACTCATATAATGGAATTTCTCTAAAACTAAAAGAATATTTACTCTCTCTTAATAATCCTGACCAAAACTGCAGTTGCATAGATATGGCTGCTGTATTACAATTTTATCTAAAGGCCCTGGGTATTTCCGACGTCAAATTTTCAGTCCTGGGATCCTTTGGATATCTGAAAGTGACGGATCTTATAGGCAGGGGCTTTTCCAACAACCCGTTTTATGGTGAAATACAAAGTGATAAGGTTTTCGGTGAAAAAGGCGTTCCGGTTGTAATCCAGGAGAGTCAGTGGCGAACGAATTTTGGTACTCATGCTTTTTGTATTTTGCCGGATAAAGGACTCTCCCCTGATCCTGGTGATACTGACCCCTGTAAAAACTGCTGCCATAATATGTTCGATGGTAATGGTGATAAAAAACCGTGTGAGAATGGGGATACAGAGACTCGTAAATGTAAAGTAGCGGATTCTTGCGTAGGTCCTCACACCGGTTATGAAACCATGAGCCAGTATGTTAATAATAGTGTCGATGATATCCATAAAGCAAATGGTGGTGAGGCAAAAGTGAAAAACATCAAATGTTATCGAGGGGTAGTGGAATGTAATTTTAATATCCCTTTAGAAACGAAACCCGACTTTCCATTAATCGCTGAATTTGAGAAAATAGTTAGTTATAAACCAGGTGATAAAAAAATCCTGGAAGGAAATTTTGTGGTGCGTTCATGGCCGGATCCCAGGAAAAGCCGGGTATTACGGAGAAAAGATTGGCACCTATTTTATGAGGATATCATCCCGGGAAGTGGTGAAGTCCTGAAAAGCTGGACCCTGGTTAAAAAACGAGAAAGTATTCATATCGACCTTTATGTTTCCAGTGGAAATAATATGTATTCTTTCCACCGGTTTTTGTCCATTGGGTCCCTGACCTCTGAGGCAAAACTTCCTTTTGAAGCATGCCCTCTCCATCCGGGACACTTTTCAGCCATGCACGAATCTATAGATTGCGTTCGCTATTTATGGGTATATTATAATGTCGTATTTGATGTTACCTTTACCAACGTCACCCTCAAACCTGGAAAACTGGTGAGATGGTTCAATCGAATAGCCGGATGCAGACTTAAAATCAAAAAGTTTAGCCAACGCAATCTTCGCAAATACTTACCTTCTACGGATGGTATTCAACTCTATGTCAACAATGTGGCAGCAAAAGATGATAAAAAAAAGATACCTGTAAAAATCAATGATACAATAACGGTAAAATTAAAAGCCCGGGAGAATTTGCTGTATGACTTTACATACGAAACCGGTGACGGATTGCGGCTCATCCGTAAAACAACCGAAGAAATGGAATTTCGTGTTATCAAAGAATTAAAAAAGGAGAATAAGTTAGCGGTGGTAGTGGTGGATAATAAAACCTTACTGTGCAGCAGTAAGGTGTTTCGTTTCTATAGTTAAATAAAGGCCAGTCCGGTCCATCATAATTTTGATTTTTTTTTACTTCGTGTCCCTTTGTGTAACTTCGTGGCTAAAATTAGAATTTGATTTTATTTTGAACTTGATTTTGTGTTTTACATATGATATCAATGATTAAATGAATGGCGAAAATGTTAGAAAACAGGCATTACTGGAGTTTGCAATCTTATTGTTAGGAATGCTCTTTTGGGATTTTTCCCATTTATACCTCCATGCCCAGGCCAATGGGTGCAAATATCTCACGAACTACAGTACAGGTAAGTTCCCCCAAAACTGGTGGATTGTCCAGGACCAACAGGGGATTATTTACGCAGCTAACAATGCGGGAGTGCGTAAA
The DNA here is from genome assembly GCA_020355945.1 of Candidatus Aminicenantota bacterium. The sequence goes on from CP070627.1 coordinate 7,166,306, forward strand.
TTTGACGGTGTTTCCTGGCGACACATCGATGTACCCAATTTGAACGTACGCTCCCTTGCCCTGGATGAAAACGGGACCATTTACGTGGGAGGTATCAATGAATTTGGCTTTTTAGCCCCTGATTCCAGGGGCACTTTGCAATATGTCTCCCTGCTGCACCATTTGAAAAATAATCAAAAAAATTTTTCCAAAGTATGGAGGGTAAATACCACAAAAGAAGGAGTCTACTTCAGGACGAAACAATACCTGTTCCGCTGGAACCCTGATTCGAAACAAATGAAAGTATGGAAGTCCCGGGGACAGGCCCGTTTCGATGCTTCCTTTACCTGCAGTGGGAAACTATTTATTCACCAGAGAAACATCGGGCTGATGCAAATGACAGATGATTCATTAAGAATGATACCGGGAAATGGAACATTTGCCGCAGCAAGAATTTACATGATGGTCCCTTACGAAAATCGCAAAATTCTAATCGGTACCCAGTCAAAAGGACTTTTTATTTATGACTGGGGCAGCATGTCAACCATACCTTTTCCTACAGGGGCTGATGATTATTTAAAAGAGAACCAGCTTAATCATGGTATCCGCTTAACATCCTCTCCGGGTCTTTTTGCCCTGGCAACCCTCCGGGGCGGTCTTGTTATCATCAATTCCCGGGGCAGGTTGAAAGAAATTTTCACCAAATCTTCCGGGCTGCAAAATGATAATATAAAGTGTGTTTATGAGGATTTACAGGGTAACCTCTGGCTTGCCCTGGAAAAGGGAATCGCAAAAATCGAGTATAACTCTCCTATTTCCATATATGATGAGGATCGAGCCAATCTGGCCGGGATCGTCTTGTCAGTGGTCAGGCATGGTTCCAATAACGGTTTATATGTAGGAACAACCCGGGGATTATATTTCCTGGGGTCTGATAATAAAGGACAATTCCACCCCATCTCTGAGACCATGAATAACTGCTGGTACTTTCTTTCCACCGGGAATTCCCTTTTTGTGGCAGCAACTAAAGGTGTTTTCCAGGTTAGTAATGACAACACTGTCAAACGCAGGATTATTAATATCCCGTCTTATGTTTTCCAGCGCTCAAAAAGGGAACCCAACCGGGTCTGGGTAGGAACACAGGAGGGATTGGTCTCACTTTACTCATGGGAAATGGACCACCATTTTGAAGACATCAAAAGCGAGATAACCACTATTGTTGAAGACCGGGAAGGCAATTTGTGGCTGGGTACCACTACAAATGGAATTTTTAAGATCGTGTTTCCCGGGGATGGCAGCATTACTCATCCTGGGGTAACCAATTATGGTATATCCCACGGACTTCCTGCTAAGGAAGCAAACAACGTATTTTTTACAGCGGGGCATCTCATATTTGCAACACAAAAAGGAATATTTCGCTTTGATGAAAAAAAGAAGATTTTTTTACCTGACAAAACCCTGGGAGATCAATTCGCAAATGGTTCGAGGAGTGTTTCCTATATTGTACAAGACAGGAACAAACATATCTGGTTCCACTCTGATTTTGAAAATTTTCTAGCTGTTCCCCAACCCGATGGGGATTTTAAAATCATGAAGAACTCCCTCCTCAGGCTCCCCCAGGACCAGGTGAATTTCATATACCTTGATCCTGTTGAAGAACACATCACCTGGTTCGCTGCCAATGAAGGCTTAATCCGTTACGATACCACTGTAAAAAAGAATTACCGGCAAAATTTTTCAACATTTATCTGCAGGGTATTGGTCAGTGGAAAAACGATTTTTGAGGGTCATAGAACCAAATTTATCTATCCTGTAATCGATTACAGGGATAGAAACCTTCGTTTTGAATTTGCTGCCCCTTTCTTCGAAGCTGAAAACGGGACTCAATATCAGTGTTTATTGGAAGGATACGACAGCCATTGGTCTGCCTGGAATAATGAGACCTGGAAAAATTACACCAACCTGGATGACGGGGTTTATACCTTTCGGGTACAAGCTAAAAATGTTTATGAAAATTTAAGCCGGGAAGCCACCTTTCAATTTAAAGTGCTTCCCCCCTGGTACCAAACCTGGTGGGCCTATTTGATCTATACC
>CP070627.1:7168478-7180282 GCA_020355945.1 Candidatus Aminicenantota bacterium
AGCCCCTACAATAGAATTGAGATATTGAGAGCATAATTTTCATACGTCTCCGGGCGAGGCCAGCGGCCTCATGAATGGCTCCTATGAAATATATTTTTTTTTGTTTTCTTTGTGGCTTAGTGCCTTTGTGGCCTTTTTCTTACCAGTTGCAGGCATATATCATTCAATTTTTGGGCATAAACCCGGGCTTTCTCACTGGCGTTTTGAAAATCCCCTGGTCCTTTTTCCTGTTTTTGCAATTGATCAGCCATTTGCCCATAGTTTTTAACAGCAGGTTCCAGGTCATCGGTTTCATAAACGGCAATGATTTTTTTTTTGGATGCCATGGTTTTACAGAACAACACCTGGTGGTCATCAATATGCTCATGAAACTTTTTTTGCCTGGGCATGACTACAGGGATTTTTTGATGATAAAGCACCAACATGATACTCCCGGTGCCGCCGTGGGTAATCACTATGTCTGACTCTGCTATCCGGCGCATCATCTCTTCAAAGCGGATAAAATCCTTATATTCACAGGCTCCGGGTTTGTAAACGGAATAACCGGTTTGAATAAATACATCATCATGGATAATCTTTTGCTCTTTTAAGCGGTCAATTCCTTGCACCAGCCGGTCAAAGGGCTGCTCATGGGTTCCCACGGTAACAAATATCATAATAATTCCCCTAATATTTTTCCTTTGGGATAAAATTTCTTTTGTTCCTCCCAGTGTAAGATAAAGACATCGGTGATGGGATAGACCAGCCTGCCGGTGAGGGAAGGATTCTCAATCCGTTCGTAGGCTTCGATAAACACCAGCTTTTTCCTGGATAACTTCCCCAGGTAAAAAAAGGGGATCGCTACCCCTGCCCCGGTGGAAATAATCACATCAGGCTTTTCTTTAAAAAGTACCTTCAGGGCCACAAAAAAATTGCGAAATAAATTAAAAAGGTTTCGATTGGTAGGGAAAAAAGCCCAGTAGATTTTTTCATTTTCCAGTAAAGAGATAGCATCTTCTTTTTTAAAGGTTACCCAAAAACGGTCGTATTGAGCCCAGAAATCTTTGAGCAAATGCAGCAGCAGGAGATGACCTCCACTGGAACAAACCATTCCCAGTTTCATCTTTAACCATCCCCTTTTTTTTGTTCGGGATTTGTAACGGGGGATTTTTTTATAAGTCTGGCAAATAACCCTAACAGGTTTTGGTACCCGGTTTCTTTTGTGTATAACGTTTTTGCACGTTCCAGCGCGTTTTGTTTCATTTTCGCCAGGAGCCGCAAGTCTGCTGTCATTTGTAAAACTTTTTCCTGCAAATGTTTGGGATTGCCCACTTCAAAAAGAAAACCAGTATTGCCTTCCTGTACCAATTCCCTGGCCCCGCCAATATCCGCTGCCACCACCGGTACACCACAAGCATAACTCTCTATAATCGTATAACCAAAAGATTCATAACACTCAGATGGGAAAATAAGAAATAATGCTTTTTTTAACATCTCCGGTTTTAATTTTCCATCAATAAACCCCTCGAAACTGACATTCTTCATTTGATGCAAGCGGGCAAATTCGATCAATTCTTCTTCCATAGGGCCCTCCCCCAGGATTTTTAAGAAAAGCTGCGGTAAGTCTTTAAAAGCCTTTAATAAAGTCAAAAGACCCTTTTCCTTTGACAGACGACCCAGGTAAATAACATAATCCCCGGGTGAATCAACAGACTCCAATGGAGAGAAATCAAGAAAATTCGGGTGTACCACGATCCTATCCCCTGGAAACCCCGCCTCGACAAACTTTTTTTTGACAAATTGACTGGTAGCCAAAAAAAAATCCGCTGATTTGATAACTGTTCTCAACCGGCGGTGGATAAATTCGGAGATGGCAATGCCCATGCTGCTGGAAAAACGCCGCTGATAACACCGATAAATAATCCCCGGGAAAAAATTTCCATATTTACAGACCTCGCATACCCTGAAATCATTTCTTAAAAAAAGACCATTCAAACACAAAAATTTATAATTCTCCAATCGCTTGAGTATGGGAATATTGTTTCGCTTGAGCACCTTTAATAGGGATAAAGAAAGCAAAGGGAATAAATTATGGACCACGGCCAGGTCCGGTTTCTCTTTTTTTACCAACTTTTCCAACTTTTTGTTCATCGAGGAGGAACGGATCAATCGCAGCGGGATCAGGCATTTTTGAAGAAAGTTGAAGGTGTTAATACTTCGGCTGTCGTAAAAAAAATGGCTGACCTGGTGGCCTTTGTCGCGCAGGGTTTCTTCCAGGATTTCCACGTACCTGTCTTCCCCCCCCCGGTATCGGTAAAAATTATGAATCAACAGGATCTTCATCTTCTCTACTTTTCACGCCTCACGTTTCATGTCTCATTTCTCATGTTTCTCATATATCGTTCCCCGATTTTTTCAGCCGCTGCTTCCTCCAACTAACAGTTACCAATTAACCGTTATTGCTTTTGTTATTTTTGTTATTATTATTTTTTCTCTTAAAGTTAATGTGTATATAATCAAGGTAGAGCATTAAAAGAAATCCCAGCAGTAAACTGGCGAATAGTCCGATAAAACGTAATGTGCCGCGGAAATAAGAGACCACAATGGAGAGAATTGAGAAAATACCGGTCAGCACCAGTAAAATATTGGCTGATTTTTTCTCAGAAAATCCTTTTTTCATTAATCGATGGTGAATATGATCGTTATCGCCTTTTAGGGGATTTTTCCTGGAGAATAGTCTCCTGAAGAAGGAGAGAAAAGTATCCATCACCGGTATGGCCAGGAAGATAATAGGAATCATCAAGGCAATTCCCAGCGGGGCTTTATGAGCGGTTCTCAGGGAAAGAGTAGCCAGGATGGTCCCGGCAAATAAACTGCCGCTGTCCCCCATCAGGATTTTTGAAGGATAAACATTATAAGGCAAAAAACCGGCAATCCCTCCCAACAGGGCGCTGATGATAATGGCCGGGAATATAAATTTATTCAATACACAAATGATAATAATCGTGACGGAAACAATGGCAATAACACCCCCAGCCAGGCCATCCAGCCCATCGATCAAATTAATGGCATTGGAAATACCAATGACCCAGAGGATGGTTAAAGGATAAGAAAAAACTCCTACATTAATGCTGTTTTCCATAAAGGGTAAAGTTACCAGCTCGATTTTAAACTCGATACAAAATAAAATAGTAGCGATAACTAATTCAACAACCAGCTTCTGATAGGCTTTTAACCCTTTGAAATCATCGTAAAGCCCCAACAAAAAAAAGAAAATCATAGAACAAATATAGAGCATGATTTCAAAGTTGGAATAGTCTACAATGATTTGAAAACGGGTATCTTTTAGCAGGTAGATCACAAAAAATAGGATATAAAAGGAGGTGATAAAACCAAAAAAAATACCAATGCCTCCCAGCCGGGGTCTTGGCTCTTTGGCTATTTTTCGTTTGTTGAACTGGTCGTAAACTTGATACTTTTTAGCAAGTCCCAGCACGATCTTTTGAGAATAAAAGGAACTAAGAAACCCAATCAGGACAACAAAAATCAACATAATGTAAATTGAATAAATCATGCCACTCTTTTAACCATTAACCACTTCGTTTTCAAATTAATATTATATAACAAAAAGTATTTAAATTAAAGGGTATTAAACCATGAGTAGCAGTAAAAATCAAGTCTTTTTTCAAAAGCGGGCGGCGCCCGCACCCTAAAAAGGTATTAATAAAAAGGTTTCTTGACACCGGCAGCAGATATGTTAATCGCTTTTCGTTGGGGGTCAATGAACCATCCCCACTTATTAAAATATTTGACAGCCGAAACAATATGGTATCTTAAATGTTTCCAGCGCTTATAAGAGCCTTTATGGTACTGGTGATAAATGGAAACCCCCGGGTAATAAAGGTTTTTGTAATGAGCGTGAACCCGGCGAGAATAATCTACATCTTCCAGGTACATAAAGAAACGTTCATCAAAAAGTCCTACTTTTTCAAATACCTCGGTCCTCAGCATCATAAAACAGCCGGATAAATGGGGAACCTCCATTACCCGGTTATAATCCCTGTCCTTGAATTCATAGCGTTCCAGCCGTTTCTTAAAAATCGGCTTGAGGAAGCCCGGGATAAATCGCCTGCCGATCAAATCAAAAGGCGTTGGCAGTTGTTTACAGAGGTATTGGAGTTGATTGTCGGGGTAGAGAATTTTAGGCATCAGCAGACCCACCTGCGGATGCTCATCCAGGAAAGCGATTAGCTTTTCCAACACATCTTTGCCAAAATAGACATCCGGGTTCATCACCAGGTGATAGTCTGACTTTTTTGATATGGTTTTAATGGCTTTATTATGACCGGCACCGTAACCGATATTTTTGGAATGAGTGAGAGATATCTCGGGAAATTTTGAAGCAATAATATCAGGGGTGCGGTCCGTGGAAGAATTATCCACCACCATCACATCGTATTCATAAGGCGGTAACGTGGATTGTTCGATACTGGTCAGTGCCTTTTCAATTACATCTTCATTATTGAAGGTGACGATTGAAATCGTTAATCTCATGGTGTTTCTTCATTCCTTAACTGTCAACTGTTGTTAATGATTTGAATAGAGCCAGGGTTTTTTCTGCCGTACGCTGCCACGAAAACTTCCGGGCCTGGACCAGACCCTGTTTTGACAGCTTCTCATACAGGTTTCGCTGGGATAGTAATTTGAGCATTGCTGCGGAGATTTCTTGCCAGTGATGGGGATCGATCAACAAAGCAGCATCTCCGGCAACTTCAGGCAATGATGACACATTCCCGGTGATTACCGGTACCCCGTAAGCCATGGCTTCTAAGACAGGTAAACCAAACCCTTCGTAAAACGAAGGGTACACAAACAAAAACGCATGAGCCAATAATGATTGTTTTTCCTCCCCACCCACGTAACCGGTAAAAATCACTGATTCTTCCAGGTGGTATTTTTCAACGGTTTTAAATATTTTTTCGTAAAACCACCCTTTTTTGCCGGCAATCACCAGTTTATAATGGTCTCTATAATACTTCCCGGTGGTAATGATATGGTAGAAGGCTTCTATAATGTTAGGGATGTTTTTACGCGGTTCCAGGGTACCTATGAAAAGGAAATATTTTCTTTCTTTTAATCCATATTTTTCAAGATATTCCTTTGACCTGTCCGGGGATTGGCTCACATCCACCCCCAGGTGGATTACCTTGACTTTATCGGGGTTTATATAGGAGAACCGCTTGATTAAATCATTTTTAGTGGATACCGAGATAGAAACGATTTGATGGCTTTTTTTCAGGGAGAGGGGGATGAGGGATTTGAAATAAAGACGTTTTATTTTTCGATGGAGTCGGGGAAAGAGGTAGAAAGTCATATCAGGTATGGTCACTACTCGTTTGATGCGGGTGAGATAGGGTATGGTATAGTGAAAGGAATAGATGACATGGATTCCCAGTTTTTTGCATTTCCCGGGCAGCAGCACTTGTTCGAAAAAGAAGCGAAATATTAATTTCCTGAAAACCGTGCTCCTGGTTGGGATTAAATGGCATTTTGTGCTGCTGTGTTTGATTAATTCCCGCCATTCTTCATCGTCATCCTGGGCAAAGAAATAGAAATTGAATTCGCCGCAGGCATTGTTGAGGCGGACGATTTCCCGTACCAGGTTTACGGCATAGATACCAATACCTGTTTTATCGGCAGGAATTTGAGTTAAGTCTATTGCTACATTCATTATATTATATTGTAACATAAAATTGCATAAATGATTACCCGGTGAATAGTAACTATTCAGTTTTGGGAAGTAAAATGCAGTTCATGATCGAATGAGCCTCAGGGAGGTGGCCGAAGGACACCGTACGGGCGAATGAGACATGAACTGCATGATAAATTTTTCCAAAAACTGGATAGTTACGGTGAATACGAACCCCATCATTTTAGCAGGTGCTCAAGTTCTTTCTTTTAATGGTCTTAAAATAGTCATCCGAGGAGTCTGAGTAGCTGTAAAGAGAGAGGTTTTGCCAATAACAGGTTTCATCGCTTAATTATAGAGTAAGGGCTATTTTATTTCAACGTAAAACATACTTCTTCGGCAAAAGACCCCATTTTCATTGCTGAGGGACCGTCATAAAAAAATGACGGAAGTGTCACAAAAAAATGACGCCAAAACGACGGTTATTAAAGCCTTTTCCCTAAAGCGTCATAAAACAATGACGCTGCCATTTTAGAATTTATTTTTGTAAAATTGGAAATGCTTTATTATCAACGATTTTCAAATTACAAAAGTTGGCATCATTATTGCATGCTTTTTTTGGTGGGTAATTGAATGAATATTGTAATTGACAGGTTGACTGAAGTGCTGGCTGCTTCACCGGGAACTGTTTTGTCAGCAAATAGTATCGGTGCAAAAAAACCTTCCAATACCAATGAGATCCCCGCAATTGTTGCATCATTGTCTATTGAGAGCAGTGAAGGAATTGGGATGGGTAATTTTATCCGCTCAGGCGATACCGTGGTAAAGAGCACCAATGTAATAGTGGTGAATTCTCACCCGGATACCTTTTCCAGTAACTTAAAATCTTTACGTCTTTGGCCACTCCCTCTAAAAAAGAATCCCTCTTCTACAGGAAAAGACTTTAGCGAAAATGATGTCCGGCTCAGGAATGTAACGGATTTAACTCAACCAATTGATTATAGAATGGTTGATGAGCCAACCCAAAAAAACGAATACATGTTGGATGTGCCAAATGCCCGGGTTATTTTTGGAGAATCCCAAACCCAGGGAGAAAAACTGGAAGTGGTTCATTGGACAATAACCTGGCGGGATGAGATTTTAGGGGAAAGATACCGCGGTTCAATGGCCCTGGAAATATGGGCAGACAACCCTGATAAGGCGACTGAAATTTCTCAAAAACTGCAAAACAAAATAAAGTCAGATCCATCGATGCTGCGAAATAGGGGATTCTTGAAATTTGCCCCGGAAAGACTGGAACCCTTAGAGAATATAGAGCTTAATCCGACTATTGGCTCTCCTTTTTCCGTATGGAAGCAAAAGCTGGGCTACAAATTTATATTTGAAGCTGAACAGGGCGGTGAAGTGAGCAGCGGCACCATCATTAAACGAATCGATTTAGATATGAATAAAAACCTGCCTGAATCTTTTTCAGTTCCAAAATAAAAAAATATGGAGGTGTATTTATGGCTGAAGTAATAACAGAAACCATTATCCCGGGTACGTACATAGAGGTCAGGGCAGAAGGTCTCTTGACCATCGGCGCGATCTCTACCGGGAATGTTGGCGTTATTGGAACTGCGGCAAAGGGAAACAGCAAAATCGAAATTTTAAGCAGCTTCGATGAAGGGCGTGCAAAATTCGGGAATCAGACACCCTGGGACCCAAACGCTGACGGCAGCAATTTGACCCTGGTGCGGTCGTTAAAATTTCTCTTTGATAATGGAGCCAGGACCGTTTATGCGCAGCGGGTTTTCGACGAAAACTCCGCAAAAACAGCCGCGTATACGCTAAATAAAAACAGCAGTACACTTTTGAAACTAAAAGCAAAAACACCCGGCACCTGGGGCAACCAACTGCAAATTCGCATCGAGGAAGGAGAAAACCAGGAACTGGTAAGCAATGAATTGGTTAAACGAAAAAATGGAAATTATACGCTCTCTGCTGAAAAAATCCTTCAACCGCAGACTGATGAAGAAGTTGTCGGGAATATAACGGTTAGAGAACAGGGCTTAACAAAAAAGTACCAATTGAAGCGGGCTCAAGCATCAGGAAGCGTGGTCCAGGTTAATCCTTCGGATAGAACACTGACTTTTGCCACTCCACCGCCCGCCGCAGCGGAAATACGCGCCAACTACTGGGTGCCTAAAGAGAACTTACGAAAAATTACCCTCAAATATGACAATTTCCAGGAAGTTTACATCGTTCCCAGCGCTTACTACCTGGACCAGGTGCTCACTGATGAAAATAATCCTTCCAAACTTGTAGAAGTTGAAGAAGTGGTTGGCCAGGGGCTCCCCAGCCCTACAACAAGATTTGAAGGCTTTTCAGGGGGGGAGAACGGCAGCGTCACTTTAAACCATTATAAAGATGCACTGGAAAAACTAGTGGACAAGAACATCCAGATCGTTGTTGTTTCCGGTCCGAAATTTTCAGAAATAAAGTCTGCCCTGGTGGGGCATGTGGAAAAAACCGAAAACCTGGGTAGAGAACGCATGGCTGTGATTGGAGCAGATAAAAGTGAAGTGGAGAAAATCCTGGAAAACGCCAACGAAGTAGCGGACAAACGCGTGATTCTTGTGGCCCCGGGCTTGAAACAAAAAGACCCTCAAAATGGACGAATGATCGATCTACCACCCTATTTTGCCGCTGCTGCCGTGGCTGGCAAAATGAGCTCGTTATCGCCCCACGTGAGCTTGACCAATAAAACATTGGCTGCTATCGATGACCTGGCCGTGGAATATAACTACGGCCAGATGAAATCCCTGCTGGAAAACCGGGTATTAGCCCTGCAAAAGAAAAGAGGCATTCGAGTGGTAAAAGGGATTACCACCCATGATGAAGCTTATAAACAAATCACTCTCCGACGCATCATCGATTATATCAAAGAGGGTACCCGGCGAGGTGCCAATCAATATATTGGGAAACTGAACAATGCCAGGGTACGGGGCGCTTTGCATACCACTTTAAATGGTTTTCTTACCGACATGGTCACACGAGAGTTCTTAACCGGTTACAAACTCAATGTCTTTGCCGACCGGGCCATGGAGATACGCGGTGAAGTCCAGGTCATCATGGACTTAAATCCAACCTTTAGCATCGATGTGATTCGTGTCATTATGAATTTAAGTTAAGGAGGACAGGATGCCATACAATAATAAGGTTTTTACCGGGGCCGATGGGGTACTGGTTTTTACCCGGGAAGAAGGATCTGCCGCCGATGAAGTCCTGGACATGTATGAAATCGAGCAAGTGGGACGGGTTAAAGGTATCGAAGTTTACGCTCACCAGGACATCAGGCGCTTTTACAGTATCGGTACCAATCTTCCCACTGAATTGCGAACCGGGAATATCAAAATCTGGGGGAAAATTAAAAGGGCATACATCAACGGCGCACTTTTAAGACTTTTAATGGGTAAATATGCCGTGGAAGGAGAAAATCCCGAATCGCCGATCGATGCCCCGGCTTTTGATATTAATATCCAATTGAAAACACCGGATATTCCCGAAGATGGCCCGGACCAACTGGCCAAGATTACAATAAGCCATGTAATACTGGATAATTGGAGTTTTAATATCCCGGAGGATGATTTTGTCCTGGAGGAAGCCACTTTCCAGGCACTGCGGGTCCTGGTTCATGATGAACCCATAGAGGCTTAAAAAACTTATCATTGATCATTGAATATTAACCAATGACTAATGACCAATGACTAATGACCAATAAAGAGGTGCCAAAATGTTTTTAACACCTGAAGAACTCATGGCCGGTGGAAGTATTACCCACGATATAGAAATTCCCCAAGATGTTCTCTACCCCGATGGGAATGGGAAAGCCAATGCAGATCAACAAAAAACCGTAAATAAAATGGTGAAAATGAAACCCCTCACTGTCAAAGATGTCCAGTTGATTGCTAAGGCTGCCAAAGATGATGAAGTTCTTACTTCCGTTCTTATGATCCGGGAAGCAGTGGTAGAACCGCAGCTCAAACAGGGTGTTATTGCAAAGATGCACAGCGGCCTGGTCCGCTTTTTGGTTGACCGGATTAATCGAATCAGCGGCCTGACTACCAGCGAAGATGAACTGCAAGAGATCGCCGATTCACCCATTGTAAGAGCCTTTTTTGTACTTGCTAAAGAGTTCAACTGGACGCCGCAGCAGGTAAAAGAAATGACCGTAGGACAGATTCTCGGCTACCTGGAACTGCTGAACCAGTCAAAAGGGAAGGTATAAAATGACAGGCACTGGCATTGCCAACTTTCTGGTGAAAGCCACCGGACCGTCAATCCTGGTTTCTGATTTACGTTTAAAGACTAAAATCCTGGGCACGTTTTTGAATAATATAGACAGTATCAAAACGCTGCAAGCAAGAATCCCCAACAATATCATGGATGGTGGGCTCAGCAATTTAATGAGCAAGAGACTTCAACAATTGCTGGATTATTCAAAGCAAACCCAAGAACTAGAAAACCAGGGGTCCACAAACAGGCCGAGTTTCTCCACCAATTATGCCCCCTCAGAAGAGATAAAAGAAAATATATTTTCATTAAGTCACGGGTTGACAGAAGCCTTAAAAGAGCCGTGGGCAGCGATGAAGAACGATTTGTTTGCAAAGGCTCCTTTACCGGGAAAAGATAAAGACAGGGGTTCTTCTTTGCCGGCGCAATTTCAAAAAGCTCCCGGTGAGATTTTAGTCAAGAAACTTAATCAATACCTGCATATAAATCAGGCAAACCAATCACCCCAACCCGGAGCAAACAAGCTGCCTGCTGTTGATATGGTAAAGGAAAGACCAGGAAAAGCACCGACCTTTTCTTTTGCAGAAGGGGAAACCAGCAGGCCGAATTCATGGCCTAAAATGACTGAAGACCAGGTGGCCCGGGAAATTAACGCATTCATGAAGGCTAGGAGTGATTTGTCTACTGCCGGACAAACACACCAGGCTTTCTCCCCGGATGATCCGGGAAAAATCAGGATTCAAAATGCCTTCAACATAAAGCTGGGGGATGATGGGCAAAGGGAAGTAGGAACTCTGGGAAGTCTTGCTGAAAAAATCAGTGATATCCTGAGAGAACAAGCGTTACAACATGGGATTGATATAACATGAAAATAAAGCCTATGTTAGGAGAATTCTCCCTGGCAGATATCGAATATATCGAATCCAGGGAAAACCGGAAGTTGGCAGAGCATTACGTACCCGGGTTAGAGGGGAATTATCTCCAGGATATGGGCAGTGCGCCCAACACGATTATAATAGCCGGGACAAAGCAGGGGGATGCAGCCCGGGACAAATTCCTGGAAGGAATCCGCGAAATATTCAATAAGGGAGAGCAGACTACTTTTGTTGCCGATATTAATACAGCCACCGATCTGACGGAAGTGGTAATCGAAGATTTGCAGGCAGCCGAGCTAGCCGGGAGTCCGGACAGTTTTCAATATTGGATCAAGCTGCGGAAGTATATCGAACCGCCGGAGCCGCCGGCCGCGGGTCTGCTCGACCCAGGCATCCTCGACGATGCCCTCCGTTTTACTGATGCCCTTGACCTGATCGACAGCTTAAGTTCTATGTCCAACCTGGGCGATCCGACTGAACCTTTGCGCGGCGTCCTCGACGGGATCAAGACCGCCAGCGGCGGGTTGGATCAAACGGCCAACGACCTGCGCGATCTCTTTGGCGAGGAGGCAGCCGGAATTGTCCCGTCCGCTGAGGACCTGGGCATTGATCCGGCGGACCCGAGAATTGATGGAGTGACAAGGGCTGCGCTGCTGAGCATGCTTGAATCCCCGGAGACAGCCGATGCGGCAGCCGGCCTCATTCAAGGATTGAACCAGGGGAAGTTGGCAGGGATTTTCGACAATACTTCCCCTGAAGCCGCGGCAGTGGCAGAGGCCCACAGCCTGGACCTGTCGAATCTCATCCCCGCCGGTCAAGACGCCGCCCTGGTTTTGGATGCCCTTTCACCTCTCGATGCACCCCCTACGATTATCCTGCGGCGGGAAGTCCGTTTGGAGATCGATCCGGCGGACCCGAGAATTGATGGAGCGACGAGGGCTGCGCTGCTGAGCATGCTTGAATCCCCGGAGACAGCCGATGCGGCG
>CP070627.1:7180382-7183189 GCA_020355945.1 Candidatus Aminicenantota bacterium
ATCGGTTCCTTTTACCTTGGCGGGGTATTATTGAAAGATGACCGTGCCAAAGAGACCGCCCGTTTGTCTTTGAAAAGCATGCTGCATGCTGTGGTGGTAACCCAGGTGCTGAAACGTATATTTCACCGGCAGCGGCCCTTTGTTGAAGATGGTGTTGACCGGTGGTTTGTTGATGGAAAGGGCAAGGCGTATCGTTCATTTCCCTCCGGGCACACATCCACTGCCTGGAGTGTGGCCACTGTGATTGCCGGGATGTATAGGGACAAGCCTGCCGTACCGGTGATTTGTTATTCCCTGGCCACTCTTGTGGGCATATCCCGCATGACTGAAAACAAGCACTGGGCTTCCGACGTTTTGGTAGGAGCGGTGTTGGGGTACTCTATTGGTCGTTTTGTATTAAGAAAGCACAATAACCGGGTCAATATAATTCCCATGCTCTCTTCGGACAAAATGGGACTCAGTGTCCACCTTGCCTTATAGGCATAACTGTCGTTTAATTATAAATTATAAATTGTTAACGCCCCTGCTGCCTCCAGGTCTTTATCTCGGCGGGGGTACTTTAAAGATTTATTTTCTTATCCACAGCTATTGACAAAAGCTCATTATCTTGCTATAAATAAAGGGGCAGGGGTAAGTGCCCGAAAAATTGGAGGATCAAATGGTTAAAAAACTATGGGTAATATTAATTCCAATAATAGTCCTAACCGCTGTATGCAAAAAAAATGATTCTCTTCTTCCTCCTCCTGTGTTGATATCACCTCCGAACGGAGCGACCGTCACAGAGAACCCCCCAACCTTTGTTTGGGAAAAATGTCCTCAAAAGCCGCAATATGATATTCAAGTGAGTGAAGATGAATCCTTTGTTCAAGCGATACATCGTCCTATAATGGTTGATAGTGGTTTACCTACTACTACTATCTCCTATACCTTAGATTCCGAGCTAAGTCCTGGTACTTATTATTGGAGGGTTCGTTGGGGTAACGATTGCTTTACGTGACCGAGTGGCAGCGGAAGCGTCGGGGATTGGTCCAATCCCTATTATTTTATTGTTCCATAGGTCATTTAATTATTAAAAGGAATTTCCTTTGTGCTGAAGGAATTTTCCTTTGCGTTGCAGAGAATTCTCTTCCTGTTGCAGGGATTTTGCTTAACGCTGCAGGGATTTTCCCTTCTGGTGAAGAGAATTTCCTCTTCTTATATCCTCTTTAGGTTTTTTTGTCTGTCCTTTTCTTCCATTTTTTTTCATTAACAATTAATCATTAACAATGGTTAGACATTCGGGACAGGCAAAAAAATGAGCGTTTTATTCTTTTTTTATTTCGGGGTGTTTCCGCAAGCTTTCAGGGGGTTCCCGCAGCCCTGCACGGGAAGTAGGATTTGACATTTTATAGTATTTCCTTTAATATACATTCCTAACGTTCCTAACGAAAATATTTTTTTAAAGGGGATAAACATGAATGACAGGCCATTAGAAAAACAAAACCGAAGACAGTTTTTAAAACTGCTGTCTGCCGGCTCGCTCGTTTGTTTCGGGTGCGGCCATCTGTGCGCCCTGACCGGCGCCCAAAAAACCCCGGTTTCTCCGGGCAAACACAAGTTCCTTGAAGACTCGAAAATGTCCTTCGAAGATGTTTTCAAGTTTACCTACCAGCAAGTCGTCAATATTATGAAGACCATGGAAGCCAAAATGGGAAAAGAAAAACTCCTGGAAATGTTAAAAGAAGCGTCCGACAATATGGGAATCAATATGGCAAAACAGATGGCACAGGCTCAGCCCGAAGGCAAAAACGATGTGGCGGCATTTACCACCCAGTTGAGAAACCCCGATCATTTCTGGAAACATGTGTATACAGTTGAGATTGTCCGGGATGCTGCCACGGATTTTGAGGTGAGAATGAAGGAATGTCTGTGGGCCAAAACGCTGCGTGGTTTCGATGCGGCGGACATCGGTTATGCCATGATCTGCCACGGTGATTTCGCAATGGCCCGGGCCTTTAACCCGAAATTGCGAATGACCCGGACCAAGACCTTAATGGAAGGCCATGACTGCTGCAATCACCGCTGGATTATGGAAGTGTAAAAGTAATTCTGTCATTTTTAAGTGACACATTTTCGAAATAGACCTGGAAAACAAGTTGCTAATATTATGACGGAAATGAAAAAACAACGATGTTTCAAAGAAAAAGGAAGGAGGTGAATATGCACCTTATAAAAAAGATTATATCACTTAAAGCAACAGCAGCCATATTATGCCTTGCTCTTGCCGGGCTGTTACCTCTGCTGACCACCGGATGCAGTACCGGGAAATATATCATGAACGAAAAGGAAACTGTGAACCTCACCCCCACAGGTGGTGAAGAAAAACCCTGGAAGAAATATGTAATGAAGCAAAAAATTTTGTCCCTGGGTGATAAATTCATCATTAAAGATGAAACCCAAAACCCGGTATTTTATGTGAAAGGAAAAGTGTTTTCCTTCGGTAATAAATTGTCGTTCCGCGATATGAGCGGAAAGGAACTGGCTTATATTTCTCAAAGAGTGTTCAGTTTTAAACATAAATACAAAATCTATAGGCATAATGAGTTACTGGCTCAAATAGTTAAGAAAATTACCCTCTTTAAGGATAAGTTCAACGTAGATATCCAGGGACCCGATGATTACAAAGTGGCCGGTAATTTTTGGGACCATGAATACACCTTCACCCGCAATGGAAGAAAAGTCGCCTCTGTATCGAAAACGTTTTTTTCCTGGTCTGATACATACGGGATCGAGATGGCGCCTGGAGAAGATGATATTTTAATCCTGGC
>CP070627.1:7183289-7215168 GCA_020355945.1 Candidatus Aminicenantota bacterium
AATAGAGACCCAGGGAAACCATTATATCCTGGGAGATGTCACATTGAACCATGGGGTTCAAGATATATGAGCCATCTCCCCAATTTCCGATATAACTGAACGCCGCAGATATAAAATCGGTAAAACTGAAACGCAGCATGGAGAAGAAATATTTTTGCCCCAGGGTAAAGCGTTCACCGGAAAGGAGAAGATCGAGATCATAGTTGGCACTGTCTTTTTCACCGCTGGAATCGTAATAAAATTCATTCAACCAATAGAGCCCTTGTTTTAAGGGAAAGGTATAATCAAATCCCAGCACAATTTTTTTATCCTTTCGCCCGGGTGAATCAAAATACCCGGCTTCAATCCACCAGCCGATAAAATTTTCACCCCTTAAGTCCAGGCCATATATGGAAGTATCTACCGGTCCCGAACGGATAACGGTTAACGCCATATCGATACCTAAAGCATGGGTTTGGGCACGAAGGCCTGATTTAGAGGAGCTAAAGTCATTTTCCGGTGAAAACACACCGGTGATACCGGAATAGGTTCCCAGTGGTATATAAACCTTAAGGGCATTGGCCCCGGGTTTTTCCTCTTTGGGTTCGAAAATATTCACCCGGTTAAATATATCCAGGGGGGCCCAGAGATAAGAAACTCCCATGGCTACCCGCTGCTTGCCAATCGATATATCAAACCCTTTAAAATAAAGGTCCACATATGCCCGGTCCACGTCGATTTTCACCTTACTGGTTTCGGAACCGGTCCCGGCGGGGTCGCCGTAAGTTCCCAACGGACTGGTCATAATCCCATGAAAGGAAAAAAAGTCCACTGCCACATTCACCGTCACTTTTTCCGAAGGGGAAGCTTGATATTTCAGCCGCAAACGGTTGTAATCCCCCAGGCTGAACTTATCGTTTAAGTTTTTCCAGCTCATATCCAGGTGATTCAACAGGAAAAAACGGTTTTCAAAGTACCCGAAAATGTCCACATCTGCCATTAGACAACTGCCGGACAGGATCGAAAAAAGAGCGACAGCAGTAAAAACATATTTTACTTTTTTCCCTTTCATTTGGGACCTCGTTGGGATTGATTCTCCTGGTCTTGTCCCTGGCTGTCAAGTTTAAAGATTTCAATATATTTGCGTTCCACCATCCTGAAGCTGCCCTCCGGGGCGCCCAAAATTCGCTCAACGCTTTTTTCAAAAACCTTTATTTTTTGTTCAATCAGATCGATATTTTCCGGTTTCTCTTCCGCTTGCAAAAGAAGTTCCACCACAATCTCATTCATACTAAACGCCATGATAAAGATGATCTCTGCTGTTTCCCTGGGGTACTGGGGGTGGAAATGCCCTTCTTCTATGCCCTGTTTGATGATTTCGGCAAAGGGAGGCGTTAATAATGCAATGCTTCGTTTAAATATCTTGTGCCTGAGTATCAAATTTTCATCTTTGTACATGAACTTCATTAACATCTTCATCAAATCTTTGTTTTCAACTTTTCGATTCCTGATGGAAACAAAAAAGTGGTTCGCTTTTTCCAAAGCGTTCATATCCGTTTGTTCCATCATTTTTCCTACTTGTGATACGCTCTTTTCCGTAAATTGGTTTACCAATTGGTCCAGTAGGTCTTCTTTGGATTTGAAGTAGTGGTAAAAGGTACCTTTGGCCACACCGACCTTTTGGATGATATCGTTAACAGAGGTTTTTTCGTAGCCTTTCTCAAAGAAGAGCTGCCGGGCGGTATCGAGAAATTCGGTTAAGCGTTCGTCATATTCTTTGCTTATACGCACCATTTGCAGTCTCCTTTAAAATTAACTGACTGACGGTCTGTCTAGACTGACCGTCGGTCTAAACCGACCGTCGGTCATATAATAGTATCATTTTTTTTATTTGTCAACTTTTTTTTAATTTTTTTTTGAAATTCTAATTTTGAATATGTTTTAAAGAAGTATAACACAGAAAACAATTATTTTCAATTTCAAAACCAGGTCAACCCGTGTCCAAATAAAAAAATATTGTTAAAAGTAAAAATTATATTGAAATTTTTCCAAATTTATACTATTATACTCTGGTTGTCCAATAGCTAAATCAATCGAAACCCATCATAATTAGCTCGAGCAAAATTGACATTTATCATACCAGCAACCTAAAAAGACATCTATTGAGAAGCCAGTAAAAGACCACCTTTTGTTTCTACAAAAAACACACCAAAGAAAAAAGAAAAGAGAGGTAAAACATGAAAAAAAAAGCGTTAACAAGTAAGTTAGATTTGAACAAGGAAACAATTGCTCACTTAAATAGCCTGGAGATGTCTGCCAGCCGTGGTGGTGCTAAAGAGACGAGAATTGGCAGAAGTTGCTACACAGATAGATGCTGCCGTTCTAACCATTGCGAAGAAATGGTGCTGCTTCCCAACCAGTAAGAAAACAGCGGCTGTCTTCCGGCACCTGCAAAAGTTGTTTTAAACTCCCAAATCCACTGTGGGGATACCTTTATAGCGGAATCAGTGCCCAATGTCCAACGCACCAACGAATAAAACAGGGGAATTACTGTTTCCATTATAACTTTGCAGCAAAAATCAAAAAAAACGTTAAAAAATAATTAATTTGATTTTTTTGTAACTTTATGCTATAATAGTAAGGTTACTCGACGGGTGGTGTTCGAGTGGTGTTATCCCCGCGATAAGTTGGGGAAAGAGGCAATATGATTGAAGAGGCAGTCTCTAATCAAATCTGTTGAGAAACCAACAAAAGGTGAGCTTTTACTTCAAAAACAAAAAAAAGAGGTGAAACATGAAAAAAAGAACCTTGAGAAAGTTGGTTTTGAACAAAGAAACAATTGTTCAATTAAATAACATTGAGATGAATGCCTTCCGGGCTGGTGCGAAGGAGACGAAAATTGGCGTAAGTTGTTATACCAACAGGTGCTGCCAGAAAAAGGGGCAAATAAAGAACACAAAAATGTGCTGATATTCCATATTCCATCAACGCCTTATTCTTCGGTCATTCCGTCATGCCCGATACGTTCCGGATGGGAGATGTAATCAAAATTTGCCTCCAGGAAAAGCGGGGCAGGGGGATAACGATATCCCAAAAAAAATCGACAACAATTTCTTGCTAACCTCCACCACCTCTGATTCGTTGTAGTATATGAAAAATCTGATAGGGATAGGAGGTTAAAATGCGAGATGCAAACATCGTTATTGCCATGATTGTCAAATGTTAAAATGTGGAAAATGTGGAAATGTGGGGACAGGCAAAAAAAGGGATTTTGATGTGTAAGGCGGGGAAATTCGAAAGTTGAGAAATAATAACAAAAATTGTTGCGTACCAAATTAACGTTAATATCCTACACAAAAAAGGACTAAAATGTTGATATAATTTACATTTCATTCAATAGTTGAAATCCCCAAAAAATTGTTAATAAAAAATTAAAAAATTTTTTTTCCTTTAAAAATGTTTTAAAAAGTAGATTTTTAAATGATTCTGCTCTTTTTGTGAATAAATGCAACAATTTTGAGTATTTACAAAATTTTTTCAATATGCTATCTTAGAATTCCTGATACCTTTGATACCTGATATGAAGCAAGGCAAGAGGAAGGTTTTAATTGAAAAGAAGGGCTTCCAAAAGGCTTAAGGAAAAGAGTTAGGTTTAATAACTAAATTATTTATTCCAAAAGTCCGGCTAAAACCCCAGGGGCGGAAGCCTATTCAAAATAAAAATCTATTAAGATTAACAACCAATCATTCCCAATTAAAGAGACTTCGGGTTAAAGAAATGGAAAAATTAGATAAGAAAAATATCGAAGATATCCTTTCGCTAACGCCGATGCAGGAAGGAATGCTCTTTCATTATTTGCAAGATCCTGGGAGTGATATCTATTTTGAACAATTAAGCCTGGATATTTCCGGTGAAATCGACGCTGACCTTTTTGGAAAAGCCTGGAATTTTGTTATTGAAACCAATGAGATGTTAAGAACGGTGTTCAGGTGGGAGAAGGTAGAAAATCCGGTTCAGATTATTTTAAAAAAGCATCAACTTCAACCGAAATTTTTTGATCTCTCAGGAAAGGAACCCGGAGAAAAGAAAAAATGTTTGGAAAAGATAAAGGTCGAAGACAAGAAAGAAAAATTTGATTTACGGGAAGTTCCTTTCCGGGTGACCTTATGTAAAGTTGAAGAGAACAAATATGAGATGATGATCAGTAATCATCATATTCTTTACGATGGTTGGAGTACCGGGATTATTTTAAAGGAATTTTTTGAGGTATATCATGCCTTTTTGAATGGAGATCAAAGGACAAAGCCGTCGCTTAAACCATCATTTAGGGAATTTGTGCAATGGCTCCAGGACCAGGATAAAGGTCAACAAAAACGATTCTGGGAAGGATATTTAAGTGGACTTTCAGCCCCAAGCACATTCCCCTTAACCACCAACAAAAGGATAAAGGGAAAAGAGGCAAAGAGAATTGAAAATTACCCGGTGGTTTTGGCAAAAGATATGAAATACGAATTAGAGGCCTTTATCAAGCGTCAGCGGTTAACATTGGCCTCCTTTTTCTATAGTGCCTGGGGGATATTGCTGCAAAGATATTGTAACACCAATGATGTAAATTTTGGCACCATCGTGTCAGGAAGGTCAGCCAGGATAAAAGGAATCGAAGATATGGTGGGACTGTTTATCAATACTATCCCGCTGCGAGTAAGCACAGAAGCGGGAGAAAAAATAAAAGACATGGTGCAACGAATTAACTGCATCCTACCAATAAGAGAAAAATATGAAAGTACCGCCTTAGTTGATGTTAAAGAATACAGTGAGTTGGAAAATAGCCAGGAACTTTTCGATTCCATTATCGTCCTGGAAAATTACCCATTAGATCTTGAGTTGATGCAAAAAAATGGTCAATGGTCATTGGTGGTGGAATCTTATTCCATCGTAGAAACCACCACATATCCTTTAGCCATCAGCATTACCATCGGCGAAGCTATAGAAATTCGCCTTATTTATCACCCAGCACTGGTGGAGAAAACAGCGATTTCCAGGCTATCCTGTCATTTCACCAATATTTTAATGGGTATTTTAAAGGATTTTGAGAAAGATATAAATGGTATTGAACTATTAGTAGAAGAAGAAAAGCAGCAGATTTTACATGATTTTAATGACACCCGGGTGAGATATCCAAAAGATAAAACCCTCCAGGAATTATTTGAGGAGCAGGTGGAGCAAACCCCGGACCATGTTGCCCTGGTAGGGACAACGAGGTGTCCTTCGGACATGAAAGTAAATGTGCTGGGCGAGAATATTTCAATCACTTACAAAGAATTGAATGAAAAATCTCATCAACTGGCCCATTTATTAAGGAAAAAGGGTGTTGCAGCAGAAACCATTGTAGGTATAATGACGGAGCGTTCCCTTAAGATGATCATAGGCATACTGGCTGTATTGAAAGCAGGAGGTGCTTTTTTACCCATTGACACAGATTACCCGGCAGAACGAAAATCATTTATGCTCCGAGACTCAAACACCCATATACTGCTGATTTGCTCTCCCTTAATAAAAGAAAATAATTTTAAATTTAATGGAGAGATGATCTTATTGGATGAGCTAAGCGTACCAGATGGAGTGGAGATGAATAAAGACATCGCTTCAAAGCATGTCAATACAGCGGATGATCTGGCTTATATTATGTATACTTCAGGTTCCACAGGCAGGCCTAAAGGGGTGATAGTGGAGCATCGCAATGTTGTCCGTTTGGTGGTTAACACCAATTATATCCGGTTAACAGGAGAAACTCGCATCCTGCAAACCGGTGCTCCTGTATTTGATGCCACCACTTTTGAAATATGGGGCGCGCTGCTTAACGGCGGTCAATTGGTATTAGTGGAGAAAGAAGTCATCCTGGATGCTCACCAGTTGGGCCAGGCCCTCCATCAAAATAAGATCAACACCCTATGGCTTACTTCCCCGCTGTTTAATCAATTGGTCGGGGAAAATTGCGAAATATTTTCAAACCTGGACTATTTACTGGTGGGGGGCGATGTTTTATCTCCCCAATTCATCAATTTGGTAAGAAGTAAGAGTGAAAAACTAAAAATAATTAATGGTTATGGTCCAACAGAAAATACGACGTTTTCCACCACTTTTTTAATTGATAGAGATTTTGAAGAGGCCATTCCCATTGGCAGTCCTATTACCAATTCCACGGCATTTGTCTTAGGTCCACATGGAGAACTTCAACCCGTTGGGGTATTCGGAGAGTTGTGGGTAGGTGGAGATGGTGTATCTCGTGGCTATTTAAATCGTCCCGAATTGACCAGGGAAAAATTTGTTAACCTCCCGTGTTTAGGGGGAAAGCGGTTGTATCGAACCGGTGATATTACCCGATGGCTGCCGGATGGAAATATTCAATTTTCAAGACGTATTGATTCCCAGGTTAAGATCAGGGGCTTCCGCGTAGAACCCGGAGAAATCGAGAAATACCTGTTAGAAAATCAAGAAGTTAAAGAAGCACTGGTAATACCCAGGGAGGAAGAAACCGCTGAGAAATACCTTTGTGCCTATATCATTCCTGATTTTTCCGGCATTTCTCCAACCACCGATTCGTCAACTGCTGGTTTGATTTCCCGATTACAGGAATTTTTATCTGGTGAATTGCCCGGTTATATGGTGCCTGCGCAATTTGTGATGCTGGAAAAGATACCACTGAATCCCAATGGTAAGGTAGATATAAAGGCCCTTCCGAAACCTGAAATAAAGAGAAAGCAGGCAGTTGTGGCTCCCCGGGACAGGGTGGAGAAACAACTGAAAGAATTATGGGCTTTGGTGTTGGGAATGGAAAAGGAGCGAATCAGCATTGATGACGATTTCTTTCAACTGGGTGGACATTCATTAAAAGCAACCACACTGGCATCCCGGATACACAAAGTAATTCATGTAAAATTGCCGGTAATGGAGATATTTAATCGCCCCACCATCAGAAGTCTTTCTCAATACATAAAGGAAGCGGTTGAAGAACATTACAGCTCGATAGAAGTCATAGAGGAGAAAGAATACTATTTATTATCCCCGGCACAGAAACGCTTATATTTTTTGCATCGGTTGGGCGAAACCACTTCAGCCTATAACATATCTTGTGCCTGGTTGTTGGAAGGACTTTTAGATAAAGATAAGTGGGAGCACGTCTTTAGAAAATTGATCCAAAGGCATGAAAGTTTGAGAACATCGTTTTTGATCATAGATGAAGAACCGGTGCAGAGAATACACAAAGAAGTGGAATTTGAGGTTGAATGTTATGACGCAGAGCGCAAAGCGCAAAGCGCAGAGCACAAAGATGAACGCCATGCGCCATGCGCCATGCGCTGTGCAAGTACTATAAAGAATTTCATACGTCCGTTTGATCTGTCAAAAGCACCGTTGATCCGGGTTGGATTGTTAGAAATAGGAAAAAATAAACACCTCTTCATGGTGGATATGCACCACATCGTGTCTGACGGCACGTCGGTAGCGGTGCTGGTCAAGGAATTTATGTCTCTATACGATGGTGAAGCGTTACCACCACTAAGGCTCCGGTATAAAGATTGCTCCCAATGGCAGAGCAGTAAAAAGCAAAAAGCTTTGATCAAGTGTCAAGGAGAGTACTGGCTTGAGGAATTTGCCGGGGATATCCCGGTGTTGAACTTGCCTTATGATTTTTCACGGCCCCTCATCCAGAGCTTTGCCGGAAATTCACTGGAATTTAAAATCGTAGAAGAGGAGGCAAAAAAATTAAAACACCTGGCCTTAGCCGAAGGTTCTACACTTTACATGGTCTTGTTGGCTTTATTTTATATTTTCTTTGGTAAGGTGAGCGGCCAGGAAGATATTGTGGTGGGCTCACTTGCCGCGGGCAGAAAACAGCCAGGTTTAGAACAAATAATTGGGATATTTATAAATACCCTGGCGCTTCGGAATTATCCTACAGCAGAAAAATCCATTACACTTTTTTTAAGAGATGTCAAAGAAAACACCTTGAAGGCCCAGGAAAACCAGGATTATCCGTTTGAAGATCTGGTGGAGTTGGTTGAGGTAAATCGGGATACCAGTCGCAATCCTTTATTCGATGTCATGTTGGTATTCCAGAATATGGAACAGCATAAATTGCATGTACCTGGTTTAACATTAACACAATACCCCTACGAAAGTAAAAAATCGAAATTCGATATGACATTAACCGTTGTTGAACATGAAGGCAGCCTCTCGTTTACCTTCACTTATAATCGGGATTTATTTAAGAAAACTACCATCCAACGGTTTATCGGATTTTTTAAGCGAATTGCGGCTGCAAGCCTGGAAAATCCGCTCCGGGAAATAGCCGAAATAGAGATAATCCCTGATAATGAGAAAAAACAAGTATTATATGATTTTAACGCCACTTCCAGGGAATATCCCACAGGGAAGAGCATACATCTGTTGTTTGAAGAACAGGTACAGGAGACAGCGGATCATATTGCGGTTGTGGGAAACCCCGAAATGCCCGAGACACAGGAAAGACAAAAAAGAGGAACCGCACCGATACAAATTACCTATAAAGAATTAAATGCCAGAGCTAATCAATTGGGACGGTTATTGAGAGCCAAAGGTGTGATACCGGATTCAATCACCGGCATCATGACCGGACCCTGGTTGGAGATGATGGTTGGCATCATGGCAATATTAAAAGCCGGAGGTAGTTATTTACCCATTGATCCCTTGCAGCCGGCGGGAAGAATTACTTACATGTTAAACGACAGCCGGGCATCTGTCCTGTTGACATCCCTTGGGTTAGCCGAATCCCTTCCCCCTGAAAACCACAGTGGGCAGCAAAGGATTTACCTTGATGAAGCCTGTATTTACACTGGAGAGAGCACCAACCTGGAAACCGCCAGCAGGTGTCAGGATGTGCTGTACACCATTTATACCTCCGGTACCACCGGCAAATCCAAAGGGACCCTTGTTGAGAATAAAAACCTGGTCAACTATATCCATTGGTTCAAGCAAAAGGTACATTTAACCGAAAATGACCGTACGGTGTTGACTTCATCCTTTGGTTTTGATCTGGGATATACCAATATCTACTCTTCGATTTTAAGCGGGTGTCAATTGCACCTAATTCCCAGGGATGTTTTCCTATCCCCGGAAGGTCTGCTTGGTTACATGATTCGCCACCGGATCACCTATATAAAAGTTACCCCTTCATTATTTTCCACTATAGTTGGCAGCTCTATTTTTTCACGGGAAGCGTGTCAAAATCTCCGGTTGGTGTTATTGGGTGGGGAAGAGATCAGGTTGAAGGATGTGGAAAAAGCGCATGGCATCGGGGTGCATATGGAAATCATGAACCATTATGGCCCTACTGAAGCCACCATTGGCTGTGTGGCCCGGTTTATTGATTTTAATCGGTTTGATCAATATAAAAAACATCCCACCATTGGCTCTCCTATTGATAACATGAAGGCAGTTGTACTGGACAACGGTTTAATGCTGGTGCCAGTGGGCGTGGCTGGAGAGTTGTGTGTGTCCGGTGCAGGTGTTGCCAGGGGATATTTAAATCAGCCGGAACTGACTGCGCAGAAATTTTGCCTCCGGCGGCCAGGGGGGCGCTTTTTGAAAAAACTGCCCCCCTGGACCCCCGGCAAAAACTTTTTATTAGAGGGGACAAAGGGGCTTGCCCCCTTGGTGTATCGTACCGGTGATAAAGCCCGGTGGTTAACCAGTGGAATGATCGAGTTCCTGGGACGAATTGACCACCAGGTGAAAATCCGGGGATATCGCATCGAAACCGGTGAAGTCCAAAACCAGTTGCAAAAACATAAAGCCATAAAGGAAGTGGTGGTTATTCCTTTTGCGCATTCCTCCGGTGATAAATATTTGTGCGCTTATATCGTATGGAATCGAGATGAAGCGGTTTATCCCGCAGCCCCCCAACAGGAATTAAAGGGATACCTGGCAGATAAGCTGCCGGAGTATATGATTCCCACATATTTTGTCACGGTGGACCGGCTACCCTTAACCCCCAACGGAAAGTTAAACCGGAAATTATTACCGAAACCGGAAATAAAAATAGAAACAAGGTATGCTCCTCCAAGAGATGTCCTGGAAAGGCAATTAATAGAAATATGGGAAAAGGAATTGAATATTACTCCTGTAGGTATAAATGATAATTTCTTTGATGTTGGAGGGCATTCACTGAAGGCCATGGGTGTGATCAATCAAATTCACAAAACCTTCGGTGTAGAGATCACAATCCAGGATTTTTTCCGATCTCCCTTCATCGTTGATGTGGCCCGTTTCATTCGCACCAGTAAGCGCACAGGGTTTAGGGAGATTGAGAAACAGCCGGAACAGGCGTTCTATGAACTCTCATATTCCCAAAAGCGGTTATGGTTCATTTACAAACAGGAGCCTGGTAATACGGTCTACAACATGCCTGTAAAGATAACCTTATATGAGGTGGTTGACGAAGTTGTCATCCGAAAGGTCCTGGAACAATTGATGAGCAGGCATGAAAGCCTCAGAACCTCCTTTAAGGAGATAAAAAAAGAACCAGTACAGGTGATTGAACCACTCACTCAATTGAAATTGAACTTTGAAGTGCTGGACTGGTGCCAATTGGAGGCAAAGGAGCAGGAAAACAGACGAAGCCAGTTATTAATGGATGAGTCAAAGTACATATTTAAGCTGGAAAAAGCACCCCTGTTCAGGGCCAAACTGGTGAAATGGCATCCGGGAGAATACGATTTTATATTCAATATACATCACATCATATCAGATGGCTGGTCACAGGAGATATTATTCAATGAATTTGAACGGATTTATGAAGCCCAGAAAAAAGGCATTACTTGTGATCTTCAGCCGTTGAAAATACAGTATAAAGATTTTGCTGCCTGGCAAAATCAACTATTGGCGGACGAAAAGAATATGGGCAAGGCAAAAAAGTTCTGGAAAAGTTATTTAAATGGAACGCTTCCGCTGTTGAATTTACCCTATGATACCCCTCCCAAACCATCTGGCAGCAGGGCCAGCGCAGCCTACCGCCGTATGATTCCCGGGGAACTGGTAAAAGGACTGGAAGAACTGGCAATAGAAAATCATGCCAGTCTCTTCATTGTACTGTTGGCGGGTTTCAACATATTGTTGTCGAAAATTACCGGACAGGAAAACATTATTATGGCCATACCTGCTGCCGGCCGTCAGCATGAAGCATTGAAAACCATCATAGGCATGTTTGTGAATACCTTGATCCTGCGAACCATGGTGAACGCGGATGAAACCTTCCTGGACTTTTTCAAAGCGTTTCAAGATAATGCTTTACAGGTACTGGATTATCAAACCTATCCCATGGAATTGATTTGTAGTGCGCTAAAGATCAAATACCCTAAAATTTCCGTTTTCTTTAATATGATCAATATCGGGAATTCCCGCCGGCAAAACCGGGAAGACCTTGAAGACTCCCATATAGAAAATGTTCAAGATACGAAATTCCATATTCACTGCTATTTAAGGGAATACAAAAATGGCATAGAAATCTCATGCCATTATTTTAAGGATTTGTTTATGCCGGAAACCATTGAAAAAATCACACATCTGTACATTAAAGTTCTTAAAAATATCGCCAATGAACCGGGAATGAAGATTGGAGAATACAGTTTTACCAGGAAGAAAAGAATGTCTATCATGTAGAGTAAAATGGAAATAAGAGAAGACGTATATAGAGCCCACCAACGATTGTCGGGATGCAGCGCAAAATTTCTCGATTTTGTGAAGAATAATCCGGAGAGTTTAAGACGTTCAAATTTTTCGGAGTTGGAAATCAACTATGGAAAAATTAAATTGCAGTCGTGGCCTACTTTTATCGATAAAAGAACAAAAGAAGAGATTAAAGAAGCCAGTGTAGGGGTATGTCAATTGATTAAAAGTTTACCCCAACGAATGTTTTCCAACAATCCCAGCCAGGTAAGCCGGTATTATGAAATTTCAGATCATATGGCCGCGACACTGCTGGATGGAATAAGTGAAGAGCATATTGACAACTTGATCGCCAGGGGCGATTTTATTTTTTCATCCTCCGGGTTGAAATGCCTGGAATATAACATCTCAGCCAATGTAGGCGGATGGGAAATAGCGATGTGGGAGCCCTTATATTTAAAGATTCCTATTATATCCCGATTTCTTCAGCAGTATGGATATAATGGAAAGATAAGAAACGATAATTTATTATCGATTTTATTCAAGCATTTTATTCATACAGCCCTGGATAAATTTCCCGGTGGTTGCGATACGATTAATATTGCTGCTGCATTTTTGGCAAAAGGAATTGATAATCCTACCCAGTTGTACATCAATCAGTTATATAAAAATATATTGCGGCAAATAAGTATAAAATTAAAAGGAAGAATCGCTTTCTGTAGGTACCAAGACCTGGATATCGTTGATGATGTCGTGTATTACAAAGGAGAGCAGGTACATGTACTGGTAGAAATGTATGAAGGTGTTGTGCCTCCTGAGTTTGTAAAAGCCGTTAAGTCAAATAACGTCATCATATACAACGGGCACATAACAGGCTTGATGTCTAACAAACTCAATTTGGTGCTGCTAGCGGAAAATGCCAATTCTGACATCTTTACTCCTGAAGAAAGGGAACTCATTACCAGGTATATCCCCTGGACCCGTAAAATGGTTCCCTGTAAAACCACATTCGACGGTAGAACAATAGACCTGGAGGATTTTGTTTGTTCCAATAGAGAGCAATTGGTTATAAAACCCTCCATTGGTTCCGGGGGAGAAAGTGTGTACGTTGGACACAATCTCTACCAATCCCACTGGATAAGAATTGCTCAAAACGCATTCCGAACCAGAGGATGGGTAGTGCAAGAATATGTCGAATCCCTTCCCTATTTATACCAGGTGGGTGAGAGTAGAAGCGCTCCTCATAACGCAGTATGGGGATTTTTTGTTTTTGGCTCCCGGTATGCCGGAGCGTGGGTTCGGGTTTTGCCAAGGGAAGGTAATCCGGGAGTGGTAAACTCCAGACAGGGAGCTGAGGAAAGTGTTATCCTGGAAATCGATGAATGAACAATGACATATGCTGAATAAGATGAAGTAGAGAAGGTTAAAATGAAGGTAACAAAAGAAATGAAAGAGGCACATAAAAGACTTTCCCGCCTAAATGTGGATTTTATCGACTTTGTTGAAAGAAACCCCGAAGCCTTAAAGGCATCGAATTTTAAACTGCTGGATTTGAATGACAAATTATTTAAACTGCAGCCCTGGCCAACCTTTATTAACCATGAAAGCAAGAAAGAAATCCAGCAGGCAAGTGTGGCGTTGTTTGATTTAATCAAAAGTATCCCTCGCCGAATATTTGACAATGATCCTTATAAAATAAGCAAGTATTTGGAAATTCCCCATATCCGGGCTAAGCATCAATTGGAAGGGGTTAATGACCGTCACCTGGAAGATCTTTTAGCAAGAGGTGATTTTATTGTTTCGCCGTCGTCAGGGTTAAAATGTATTGAATATAATGTAACCGCCTGCCTCGGGGGGTGGAATTTACCTTCCTGGGAGTTATTGTACCTGAATAACCCGGTAATATCCGGATTTTTAAAAGAGTACCGGGTAAAGATAAACAATGAGAACTTACTGTCTTTGATGTTGGAGCACCTCATACATTCATCCCCGGACCCGGATACCCCCCCTCATCCTGGCAGCCAGATGAATATTGCCGTGGTGGTTCCGGGTTTTATCGAAGGCACTCCGAATACCACAAAGTTCTATTTAAATCATTTGTACCAGGAAATTTTAAAAGATAAATGTAAAGATAATACTTTAAAAGGCAGTGTATTTATGTGCGATTACGCCCATATAACGCCGGTTGATGGTTATGCCTTCTATAAAGACAAAAGAATTCATCTTATCATTGAGATGTATAATGGCAATGTACCGCCGCAGATAATGGAACTTTTTAAATCAGGCCGCCTGCGTTTGGTCAATGGTCCCATTACCGATTTATTGTCCAATAAATTATTGTTGGCGCTGCTCTCTGATGATGAAACCTCGGGTGCATTTACAGTGGAAGAAAGAGAGGTCATTGATGCATATATTCCCTGGACCCGCAAAATAGCCGCCGGTGTTACAGGTTATGGAGGGGAAAGAGTTCAGTTGGAAGAATTTATTCTCTCTAACAGGGAAAACCTGGTGATCAAGCCCTCAGATGCCATGGGTGGTGACAATGTATATATCGGCCGGAAAACCCCGGGAAAGAAATGGGAGCAAGTGCTTAAAACCGGCCTCCAACATAAGAACTGGCTGGTGCAGGAGTATGTGGAACCCTCACAGGGTTTATATCAAACCGGTGAAGAGGATTGTGTGCTGCATGATACGGTCTGGGGATTTTTTGTTTTCGGCTCCCGGTATGGAGGTGGATGGGGGCGGGTTCTACCGGCAGCAGATAACCAGGGTGCCATCAATTGCCATCAAGGGGCAACCGTTAGTGTGGTTTTTGAAGTTGATGAATGACGAACCAAACATAAAAAAAGAAGAAACGAATAAACAGAGGGGATATTGTGATAATAAAAAAATTCCAGCAGCAAGTTGAACGGTTTTTTGATAAACCGGCAGTAAAAGCAGGGGAGCATTTTTTTACCTACGGTCAGCTCAATCGCTGTGCCAACCGAGTTGTACATGATCTTCTCAAAGGCGATAACACAGCGGCGGAGCCCGGTAAGGTTGACCCTTCAATCGCAGCCCTGCTGTTTGAACATGGTGCCGATGTGATTGTGGCAATAATCGCAGTATTAAAGACCAATAAAACCTATGTACCCATGGATGCAAACTATCCCCAAAATAGATTGTTGTACATGTTGGAGCATTCCGGAGCAGCCACCATCCTCACCAACCGTAAAAACCTTGTCTTAGCCAGGAACCTGGTGAGAGAATCCGGGAGGGAAATAAGAATTGTAATAGTTGATATTGATGAAAACAGGGAAACGGACACTTTCGATGATAACCCGGAACCGGAAACCGTGGGTAACCAACCCGCCTATATCCTTTATACCTCCGGTTCCAGTGGGCGTCCCAAAGGAGTGCTTCAAACCCATCAAAATATTTTATATTTTATTCATCACTGGACACAACGTTTTTCCATCAATGCTTCCGACCGGTTGACCCTGTTGTCGTCATTAAGTCACGACGGTGCCATCCCTGATATATACGGTTCACTGCTCAACGGCGCGGTGTTGTATCCATATGATATAAAGGAAAAGCCCAACCTCAGGGACCTGTCCCATTGGTTGATCAAAGAGAAAATAACCGTATGGCATTCGGTTCCCACCCTCTACCGGTATTTTACCCGGACATTAATCGGTGAGGAGCGGTTTCCCCATCTTCGATTAATGGTGCTGGGGGGTGAAGAAGTCAGGGAGCCCGATGTCACACTATTTAAAAATTTTTTCCCCCACACGGATTTTGCCAATATTTACGGGCAAACCGAGTCCACTGTCAACTCCATATGGCTGCCTTCTCAACAAGAAATGTTTAAAAGAGTCATCATCGGGGAAGCCATAGGAGACACTGAAATTTTCCTGGTGGATGACAACGGTGGTATCGTGGAGGAAATGGGGGTGGGGGAAATTGTGATTGCCAGTGACCATGTTGCCCTGGGATATTGGAAAGATAAAGAAAATAGTAAAAAAGTATTTACCACCCACAGTGAACTGGGGCGATTGTATTGGACCGGTGACCTGGGCCGATTAAACGCAGATGGGAGTATCACCACCAGTGGACGTAAAGATTCTCAAGTAAAGATAAGGGGATTCCGGGTAGAAACCGGGGAAATCGAATCCCTGTTATTAAAACATCCTGCTGTCAAAGAAGTGGTGGTCATGGCAAGAGAGGATGAAAATAACGATAACTACCTGTGTGCCTATATCGTCTCTGAGGGACCTACAGCTCCCGCTCAACTGAAAAAATTTTTGTACACGGAATTACCCGATTACATGATCCCGGCATATTTTGTAGATTTGGAAAAAATACCATTAACAGGAAGTGGTAAGATAGACAGGGCCGCCTTACCGGCACCGGGGGGCCATACTTGTTCAGCAGCGGAACATGAATATGTCCCCACCACCAATGAAATCGAAAAAAAATTGATCATCATGTGGCAGGAACTCCTGGGAATGGAGAGAATTGGGCTCAATTCCAATTTTTTTGAACTGGGCGGACACTCCTTGATCATCATAACACTCATATCAAACATACATCAAGTTTTTAGTCTGGAATTGCAAATAAAGGATGTTTTTGATAACCCTACTGTCCGGGAACTGGCCCAATTAATTGCCTCTAAGGAAAAAAATATATGGGACTTCATTGAACCTGCCGAAGAAAAAGAGTATTATGAATTGTCCTCGGCCCAGCAGCGATTGTACATTTCCCAGCAAAGAGCCCCCAAAGACACAAGTTATAATATACCTGGCATATTCATATTCGAGGGGAAATTGGTTAGAAAAGAATTTGAAAAAGCACTTCAAGGGCTTATTGATCGACACGAAGTATTACGTACATCCTTCATCCTGGTCAATGGTCAATTGGTACAAAAGATAGATAATCATATTGATTTTAAATTAAAGTACGGAAAAATCAGCAGCGAAGATAATGAAGCGCTAAGGAAGCGAATAGAAGAATTTGTAAAGCCTTTTGATTTAAGTGAGGCCCCTCTCCTTAGAGTTGAACTCATTGAATGTGATAAAGAAAAACACCTGGTTTCTTTTGAATTACATCACATCATTGCCGATGGCTCTTCCCTGGAGATATTGATCAATGATTTTGCCCGACTCTATGGTGGAAAGGACCTTATCTCCTTACCTATCCAATATAAAGATTATGTGGTCTGGAAGAATAAAAGTTTAAATAAAGAAAAACTTAAGACAAAGGAAGAATACTGGTTGAAAAAGCTGGAAGGTTTTGTGTTTACCCAACTTCCCATCGATCATTTTGATTCCTATAAACAGGAAGAAGGTAAGCGGGCACAGCAGGAAATCGGGGCATCCCATTATAATAAGATCGAGATATTTTGCAGTAAATACAACGTCACCAAATTTGTATTTATGATTACGGTTTTTCAAATTGTACTGGCCAGGGAAATCGATCAGGCAGATATTACCATAGGAATTCCCGTATCAATACGAGAACATTCCGATTTAAGGGATTTAATCGGGATATTTTTAAATGTGCTGCTTATTCGTACCCTAATAGATAATCAAGATACATTTTTAAATTGCCTGGAGAAAAGTAAGCAAACAGTTAGCGAAGCATTAAATAACCAGGACTATCCCTATGAAATATTGAACAATAAAATCAGGGAGAATAGTCACTTAAAAAAAAGTGAGCTGTTTAGTATATTTTTTAACTATTTCACCCGGGAAAAAGATAAAAAAGTATCCGTATTTGATGAAAATTTTAAAATCCGTCCCCTGAAAATTCAAGAATTTTCTTCCAGGTATGATATAACTTTATATGTTGATGATTGCGATGAATATATGACATTATATTCGATTTATAAGGGCAATATTTATGATGAGGATTCCATTAAGAGTTTGATTGACGGCCTGGTACATGTGATTGATCTGGTTTTAGAAAATGAAAATATAGTTATTTCGGAGCTAATTCCTTCAAGTGAAGAGGAAGACGATGGACTTGAAGAAGAATTTGATAAATACTACGATGAAGAGAATGATTTCATTTTGAAATAGAGGAGGGCAGCAATGAAGCAAGGGTTGCTGGATGCAAAGATAACCGAATATGCCCGGCTGCATCCCCACAAAATAGCCATAAAAAGGGAAGAACGATCGATTTCCTACCGGGAATTAGACAAACGCTCAAACCGGGTGGCTAATTTTATGCATGGAAGAATCAAAGAAATTCCACATGTAATCATCATTCTTGACAGGTCCCCGGAGTTAATCGAATCTATTATCGGATTGTTAAAGTGTGGATTGGTATTTGCACCGCTTAACCCATTATTTCCCGGGAATCGGGTAAAAAAAATGATTGAAGAAACCCGGGCAGAGTGGGTAATCACAAAGGCAAAATATTATGAAAAATTTAAAGATGTTATTAATAATAACACAACCTCCCATTTAAAAACATTACTCATTGATGGGGACAGTCAGGGGGGTGATTCTCATAATGATATGTTTTATTTAGACTCCGATATAGAGAGTGAAGGTCTTGCATTTGAAAGGGTGTTCAATAAAAATTGCTATATATATTTTACCTCGGGTTCCACCGGGACCCCCAAAGGGGTGCTGGGGCGGCGGAGAAGCCTGGCCCATTTTATTCAATGGGAAATCAAGGAATTTGGGGTCAATGAGGATTTTAATGTCAGCCAGTTGACCCCACCGTCATTTGATCCGTTCTTAAGGGATATATTTGTTCCTTTAATGGCAGGGGGCACCTCATGTATCCCTTCCGATAATACATTAACGAATATCAAGGAATTAACCCGGTGGATTGATGAAAATAGCATCACTTTGATTCATTCCGTGCCCTCTCTATTTAAACAACTGGTTCTTGGAATTAAAGATTCCAATTGTTTTCACAGCTTAAAGTATATACTTTTGGCAGGAGAATTATTGAGAGGAAGAGATATTTCCCGGTTTATTGATATATTTAAGGCTCGCATTCAACTGATCAACGTTTATGGCCCCACAGAAACCACGTTAGCGAAGTTATTTTATCCTATTACGCCAGGTGATGTAAATCGAGCCATCATCCCGGTAGGTAAGCCCATTGACGGTGCACAGGTATTGATCCTGGATAGTAAAAAGCAAAAACGCAGCAGGGGGAAAAAAGGAGAAGTTTATATCCGAACTCCCTTTATGTCATCCGGGTATTACAATGATCCGGTATTAACCGGGAAAGTCTTTATAAAAAATCCCTATGGCAAACATCCCCAGGACATTTTATATAAAACCGGGGACCTGGGACGGGTGCTCCCGGATGGAAACATCGAAATATCAGGACGTGTGGATTACCAGGTGAAAATAAGAGGTATCCGGGTGGAACTGGGAGAAATCGAAAACCAATTGCTCAGGCATGAGGATGTGCAGGAAGCTGTGGTTACAGCAAAAGAGGATGACAGTGGTGATAAATGTCTCTGTGCTTATGTGGTCCCCGTCCCGGGAAAAGCGCCAAACGCACCGGTTTTGAGAAAATTCCTCTCCGGGGATTTACCGGATTATATGATCCCTAACTTTTTTGTACTGTTGGAGAAGATACCTTTAACCGCCAATGGGAAAATAGACCGCAGCGCATTACCAGGGACTGAAATAGAAGTAGAAGGGGAATATGCGGCTCCCCGGGATCAACAGGAAGAAAAATTAGTGGATATTTGGTCAGAGGTTTTGGCCCTGGGGAAAGAAAAAATAGGAATAGATTCTAACTTTTTTGAGTTGGGTGGACACTCATTAAAAGCAATTATATTAATATCAAAAATGCACCGGGAATTTAATGTAAAAATATCCCTGGCAGAGGTGTTTAGAACTCCTACTATCAGGGCTTTATCAGAACAGGTAAAAAAATCAAAGCAAAGTAAACATGTGTTTATAGAACCTGTGGAAAAAAAAGAATATTATGAATTGTCTTCTGCTCAAAAAAGATTTTATATTTTGCAGCAAATGAACCCGGAGAACACCAGTTTCAACATCCTGAGAATCGTTACCCTGGAAGGAAAATCGGATAGAGAAAAGCTTATGGAAATCCCCGGGAAACTGATCAAAAGGCATGAAAGCTTAAGAACATCCTTTGAGATGATGGAAGGTAAACCCATACAGAAGATACATACCAACATTGATCCGGAAGTTGACTATCATGATTTAAGTGGCAGTGGTCAGGTTTTCTCACCCGATGACAGTATAAAACGTTTTTTAAGGCCTTTTGATCTGTCTCAAGCACCGCTGATGCGGATAGGGTTAATTCAAATAGAGAAAGAAAAGCATTTACTAATGGTGGATATCCATCACATCACAGCGGATGGTTTGTCCGTCGGCATATTGGTAAATGAATTCCTGGCATTGTATGGGGGGAGAGAATTACCCGGGTTACGCATCCAATACAAGGATTTTTCAGAATGGTATAACAGCAGGAAGACACAGGAAACCATGAAAAAACAGGAAGATTATTGGTTGAGAATTTTCAATAGAGACATACCGGTACCGGAACTCCCCACTGATTATGCAAGACCTGCGGAGATACAGGACTTTGAAGGAGATGTGGTGAGATTCCGGTTAGTAGGGGAAGAGACAAAGGCTTTAAAGGACCTGGCTAAAGAAGAAAATACCTCCCTGTATATAGTAATCCTGGCGGTATGTAATATATGGTTGTGGAGGATATGTGTCCGGGAATTCATCATTGTTGGTACAGGGGCGGCAGGCCGCAGTAACCCTGACCTCGGGCAACTGGTTGGTTCGTTTCAAAACATGATGGCGCTGGTCAACCATCCGGCAGGAGAAAAAACATTTACCGGTTTCCTGGAAGAAGTAAAAAAAACAACATTGGAAGCGCTGGAAAACCAGGATTATCCATTTGAAGAACTGGTAAGTAAAATATTCAGCAGCAGGGAGGCAGGAAGAAACCCCCTTTTTGATGTTTTTTTCATATTGAATGATATGATACTTCAGGCAGCCCTCCCACAGGAAGTTGAAACCTTTGATTTGAAATTGATTCCATATAACTACAACAGCAGGAGGACACGGTTCGACCTGGGATTATTTGCTGTCGACACAGGGGAGAACCTGGCCTTTATGATTGAATATGCCGTAAGACTTTTTAAAAAGGACACAATAGAGAGATTTGCCGGTTACTTTAAAGATATCGTATATTCCGTATTAGAAGATAAAAACGTCAAATTGGAAGACATTAAAATTTCCCATGTTTTATCTGCCAGCAAGGAGTATTTTCATGAGGAAGAATATCTTGGTTTTGAATTTTAATAAAGGATGGAGGATAGGGGCGTATGAGAACCCATAAACCATTTTCAGACAAGCTTGCAATTGCGGCAGCCCAAAACATCGACGCAGAAAAGTACTGGCTAAATAAATTAGCAGGTGAACTGGAGAAGAGTCATTTCCCTTATGACTTTCCTAAAAAACCAAAATACAATTGCAAGAGTGATGTTGTAAAATCCGCGCTTCCCGGTGAACTTTTTTTCAAATTGGCGAAGTTAACCGGTGGTTCTGATGTAAGATTGTTTATAACCGTCAGTGCGGCGTTAGTTATATTAATATCCAAATACACACACAATAACGAT
Organism: Candidatus Aminicenantota bacterium; assembly: GCA_020355945.1. Next base: position 7,204,589 of record CP070627.1, read on the forward strand.
ATTAAATTGGGTACATCCATCTACCGGCAGGAGCCGGACATTGAGTTCATTAATACCGTCCTGGTGTTAAGAAACCGGTTAAAGGGCAATATAACCTTTAAAGACTTATTGATACAGGTTGGCCAAGTTATCCTCGAGGCAAACAAATACCGGAATTACCCCATTGAAGTGCTGCTGCATCACTTAAATATACCAATACCGGCGGATGAAAGTTTCCCATTATTCGATATTGCCATTTTATTGGAGAACATTCATAATAAAAAATACCTTCACCCCATCAATCTTAACATGATTTTTATATTCAAGAGATTGGACAAAGGGATGGAAGTAAACCTTGAATATAATTCATTACTTTATAAGAAAGCCACCGCTGCAAGAATCATATCTCATTTTACGAACCTATTGAAAGGGGCTGTTTTTAATGTAAATTTGCAGGTATCCCGTATGGATATCCTGTCAGAGGTAGAAAGGAAAGAGATTCTATTTGATTTTAATGATACACAAGCAGGATATTCCCGGGACAAAACCATGCACCGATTATTCGAAGAACAGGCGGAGAACATCCCTGGTAATATTGCGGCAATTGGCCCGATTGCCGGGATAGACCAGCGATTAACCGCATATATCAGCTATAGGGAATTAAACCGGAAATCCAATCAACTGGCGCGGGAATTAAGAACCAGGGGGATTAAACCCAATGCTTTTGCGGCAGTAATAATGGATCGTTCCATTGAAATGATTATCGCCGTAATGGCCGTCTTAAAAGCAGGTGGTGCCTATGTTCCCCTGGAACCCCATCTGCCTGAAGCACGGATAATTACATGCCTGGCTTCGTTAAATGTGGAATATCTTTTAACCAACCGTTGGCAATTGGATAAAATTGGTAAAATAAGCGGGGAATTGTTGGATTTAAAACATATATTCTGCCTGGACCTGGATAATACCCGGGCGTTGAAAAGAGAATTATTAAGGCTTTTTAAGGCAAAAGAATTAATTTCCAGGGAGGAAATAGAAAAAAACCCGGGAGAAGTCCCGAAACCCAGGGCTGCTGCCGGGGATTTTGCTTATGTTATTTTCACTTCCGGGACAACCGGAACCCCCAAAGGAGTTGCAGAAGCCCACAGACCGCTAATCAATGTAATCCAGTGGGTGAACGAAACCTTTCAAATAAGTAGTACTGAGAAGCTGTTATTTGTTGTTTCATTAAGTTTTGATTTATCCGTATACGATATATTTGGGATATTGGCCGCCGGAGCATCGATCCGGGTGGTGGGCCGCAGTGATTTAAAGTTACCGGAGCGTTTACTGGAAATTATTATGGAAGAAGGGATTACCTTTTGGGATTCGGCTCCCGCCGCATTACAAATACTGGTACCCTATTTACAAGATTTTAACCAGGACATGAGGTCTACCAATAAAGCAAAATTAAGGCTTGTATTCTTAAGTGGAGATTGGATCCCACTGATCATGCCCGATATTTTAAAAGAGGTTTTTGAGGGAGTAAGGGTGATTGGATTGGGTGGTGCCACAGAGGCTTCCATCTGGTCCAATTATTATCTGGTTGATAAAGTTGACCCGGACTGGAAAAGTATTCCTTATGGGAAACCCATTCAAAATGCAAAATATTATATCCTTGATCAAGGGCTTAATCCCTGTCCCATTGGTGTGCCTGGTGATCTCTACATCGGCGGTGAATGTCTTGCTTCCGGTTATATTAATGATATCGAATTAACAGCACAAAAATTTTTAGATAATCCCTTTGCAACCGGGGAGAAAATATATAGAACAGGAGACCTGGCCCGGTGGTTTCCCGATGGGAATATGGAATTTTTGGGCCGTATGGACAACCAGGTAAAAATCAGGGGATACCGGATCGAACTGGGAGAAATAGAAAGTCAGTTATTGGCACATGATGAAATAAAAGAAACCGTTGTGTTAGCAAAAGAAGCAAAAAGTGATAAATATCTATGTGCTTATTATGTGGCAAATAATGAATTCACCGGGGATGAGTTAAGCGGCTATTTATCCAAAACACTACCCCATTATATGATACCTCTATATTTTGTGAAAGTAGATAAAATGCCATTAAGCCCCAACGGTAAAATAGACAGGAAGGCTTTTCCCGAACCTGGACCCGGTATTGGCCCCGTGGCCTATGCGGCACCGAGGGATGAAACCGAGGAGAAACTGGCATCCATATGGGCTGAAATTTTAGGTATTGAAAAAGATATCATCGGCATTGATTCCAATTTTTTTGAATTGGGAGGGCATTCCATAAAAGCAACCCGGTTAATATCAAGGATTTATAAAGAATTAAATGAAAAAGTACCGCTGGCAGAAGTATTTAAAACATCAACCATAAGAGGATTGTCGGAGTATATGAGAGGAAAAGATAAAAATAGAGTCTCTATAGAGCCCGTAGAAAAAAAAGATTTTTATGAGCTTTCTTATAATCAGAAGCAACTCTGGATTATTCACCAACTGGAATACCAACAACTCTCCTATAACATACGGCAGAGATTTGAACTGCATCATCCTGTGGACCAAAAATTGATCAAAAAAACCCTTCAAAAGATAATGCAGCGTCATGAGAGTCTACGCACCGGGTTTAAGGAGTTTAAAGGCAAACCAGTTCAATTTATCAAGGAAATTGTTGATGTTCCCCTCCGGTTTATTGATATATCATATCTTAATGATGGAGAAAAGCAGCAAGAATGGGAACGTATTATTACAAAAGTGGCTAAGGCGCCTTTTGATTTAACAATGGTTCCGCTTTTCAGATCAGTTCTTATCAAGTTATCTACCAGTCACTATGACCTTGTATTCGTTATCCACCATATCATTGCCGATGCCTGGTCAATGGAAATACTGCAGCAGGAGTTTTCCATTATATTTGAAGGATATAGAACCGATAAAGCCGTCCAATTGGAGCCGATGGAATTGCAGTACAAAGATTTTGCCCAATGGCAAAACCGGCAAATCAATCACCCCGAATTTAGGGAGAAGTCCCATCATTTTTGGTTGGAAAAATTACAAGAAGGAATCCCGGCGCTTGAATTACCTATGGTCTCCAGGCAAAATAGGAATGATTACCAGGGGGTTGGCTATGAGTGTTTGGTGGAAGCGAAGGTGAAGAGACAGTTAACAGGATTGGCCCAGGAGAACAGCACCACCCTGTCCATGGTGACATTTGCCATTTTCAATATATTGTTGTCACTGCTCTCCAATCAGGAAGATATTGTATGCGCATTAATCAGTGCCGGAAGAGGGCATACGGCCTTGAACAATACAGTGGGGCATTTTATAAACTCCATCTTAGTGAAAACCCACGTGGATGTGGAGGAAGGATTTAATGATTTTCTCCGTCGGGTTAGTACCGATGTGATAGAACGCCTGGAACATCAAAATTACCCCCTTGAATTGGTGTTGGACCAACTGAAGAGGAGCTACCCTGAGATATCAGCGGCTTTCAATATGATCAATTTGGAACAAAATGAAAAAGAATGGCCAAAAGAATTCTTAGAATCATATCACCGGGAAAAAGTCCAGGATGTAAAATTTGATATTGAATTGTATATTTACGAATACCAGGATTGCCTTGAAATATCCTGGAGATTCAGGAAATCGATGTTTTTTAAAGGTGTAATTGAATACATCACTGCCACTTATTCAGACCTGTTAGAAGAATTGTCCGAAGAATCAGGGAAGCAACTATGAAAAGAATATCCGGGAAAAAAATCAGAAATCTAAAAGCCTTTGGCTTAAGGGGATTGCGGCCAAAAGGAAATCTTGTTAAACCAGATAATGATTTTATACCCTTTAAGGAAGAAGATATTCATCAATCTATCCCCGCCCGTTTTGAAGAACAGGTAAACAAATATCCTGGTAAAATCGCGGTTAAAACAGTTACTCAAACATTAACGTATGATTTTTTAAACCGTTGGTCCAACCGGACAGCCCACACCATTTTAGCATTAGACAGCGGTAGTAGAATAGGAAAAAATAATCATATGGCAGCGCTGTTGTTCAAGCAGCAGGCCGAGATGATTGTAGGAATAATGGGGGCATTAAAAGCAGGAAAAATTTACCTTCCCCTGAACTCAACTTACCCACAGGATCGATTAATTTATATGCTGAAAGACTCGCAGTCCAAAATGCTCATTACTGATAATGAAAATTTCCACCTGGCCCTGGATTTAAAAGAAAGAGTGAAGAAAAATTTATCAATTATCAATATTAATCGGATTGAAGAAAATGTCTCCTGGAAAGACCCCACCATCAATATTGTCCCGGAACACCCCGCCTATGTATTGTATACCTCCGGTTCCACCGGGAGCCCCAAAGGAGTCGTACAGAGCCATCGAAATGTCCTGCATTTTGCCAGGGTTTATACCAATGCCCTGCATATCGATTCCCTGGATAAATTAACCTTGTTATCCTCTTACAGCTTTGATGCTGCTAAAATGGACATTTACGGCGCGCTGTTAAATGGGGCGGCCCTCTATCCTTACGATATAGTGCAGCAGGGCTCCCTCCGGCAGTTGCCTGTATGGCTCGGACAGGAGGCTGTGACCATCTATCATTCTATACCTACAGTATATAGGTACTTTACCGATATGCTGCAGGAAACCGACCAATTTCCCAATTTGCGTTTTATTGTATTGGGCGGTGAAGCGGTGTTTAAAGAAGATATTGAAGCCTATAAAAAATATTTCCCGGATCGCTGTCTATTTATTAACGGATTGGGACCCACAGAATCCACTGTAACTTTACAGTATTTTTTAAATAAAAACACTCCATTAAATAAAGAAGCCGTACCCGTGGGTTACCCGGCAGACCGGACAGAGGTTTTTCTGCTGGATGAAAACAATAAAGAAGCACCGGTTTACGGAAGCGGAGAAATTGTATACAAAAGCGATCACCTGGCATTGGGTTATTTGAATAAACCGGAACAATCACATGAACTGTTTACACAGTACCCCTTAGCCGGGGACGGCAGAGTATACTGGTCCGGTGACCTGGGTAGACGTCTGCCGGATGGTAGTATTGAATATATCAGCAGGAAAGATTCCCAGGTAAAGATCAATGGTTATCGTATAGAATTGGGAGAAATCGAAGCAAAGTTAGATAAAATTCATGGAATAAAAAAAAGTGCCGTGGAATGCAGGCAGGATCAACAAGGTGAAAACTATTTAATTGCGTATTATATTAATTTACCCGGGAGGGAACATGAAATCAGTGCCGCTGACCTGGCAAAGCAGTTAAAGCAGTTTTTACCCGAATATATGATCCCCAGATCATTTATACCCCTACAAGCATTTCCCCTCACCGTCACCGGAAAAATTGATCGCAAATCCTTACCCGAACCTGATGAATCCTTCTTATTTAAAGCAAATCATACACCGCCCACCAATGAAACAGAAGAAAAGTTGATTGAAATATGGAAGAAAGTCCTGAAGGTTCAAAGGTTAGGCACCAGTGATAATTTCTTTAGTTTGGGTGGTCATTCCATTAAAGCGATATTATTGATCTCGGAAATCCATAAAGAATTCAACGTAAAGCTTCCCTTAAAAAAAATCTTTAGTGAACCTACGATCAAGGGGTGTGCTGATTTTATTAATAGAGCCGGGAAAAATATTTATGAAAGTATTCGCCCGGTGGAGAAAAAAGATTATTATCCTCTTTCTTCAGCTCAAAAGCGAATTTTCTTCCTGGAACAATTTGAAAATATCGGTACCACGTATAATATGCCGGTGGTGATGAAAATCGAGGGAGAGATGGATAAAAAAAGGTTTGAAAATAATTTCCTCTCACTGATCATTCATCACCAAGCATTGAGGACATCCTTTGAATTAGTAGATAATGAACCGGTGCAAAGAATCCATGAAATCAATGATTTCCAGGTTCAAAAATTTCCCACCGGAAGGAAACATATCAACCAAATAATAGAAAATTTTATACGACCTTTTGATTTGAGTACTTCCCCATTATTACGAGTTGGACTCATATCATTATCAGAGACAGAGAAAATACTTTTATTTGATATGCACCATATTATCTCAGATGGAACTTCAAAAGGCATTATGATCAAGGAATTTTTAAAATTGTACAATGGAGAAGAGCTGTATCCGTTGAACATTCATTACAAAGATTTTACCATATGGCAGAATGACTTATTTAAAGCCAATGAAATCAAAAGACAGGAAAAATATTGGTTGAATCTCTATGCTGATGGCGCAGAAATACCAAAATTGAATCTCCCCCTTGATTTTCCCCGTCCGCCAGTCATGGATTTCATTGGTGAGCATTTTAGATTTAAGTTGGATTATGAAGATACATTGTTATTCAAAAAACTAGCCATGGATAATGATACCACACTTTTTATGAATCTACTGGCGGTTTTTAATGTATTATTGTATAAATACACCAGCCAGGATGACATTATTATAGGGACACCCAGTTCCGGAAGGCATCATACTGGCCTCCAGTACCTCATTGGTATATTTGTCAATACATTGGCGATACGAAATTATCCTATGGGCCAGAAAACCTATCTGGAATTTCTTAAAGAGGTTAAAACAGCTTGTATTAATGCATTTGAAAACCAGGACCTCCAATTTGAGGCGTTGATAGACCAGTTAAATTTGGAGAGAGATCTTTCACGGAATCCCCTCTTCGATGTTTCCTTTGTTTTCCAAAATTTTGATCAGCCTCGCCTGGAGGTAAGAGGGATAACCTTCTCCCCCTATGATTTCACTCCTGGTATTTCGAAATTTGATCTCACTTTGTTTGCCTGGGAGTTGGATAATGAAATTCATTTTACCCTGGAATATTCTAAATTATTAAGAAAAGAAACCATCGAGAGAATCACCAATCATTATCGGTTAATCATTCAGCGGGTGAAACGGGATCCCGGCATTCGGATTTCTGAAATTGAGATACTTACAGAGGAGGAAAAGCATTTACTGATTCACGATTTTAATAATACCGCTGCAAATTTTCCGGGAGATAAAACAATTGTTTCATTATTTGAGGACCAGGGAGAGATTACACCGGATAATGTGGCAGTAATTTATGAAAATGAGCACATTACCTACACGGGATTAAATGAAAAATCAAATCAATTGGCACAACTTTTGAAGGGCAGTGGAATCAAACCGGGCCTTATAGTGGCTATAATGATTGAGAGGTCAATAGGAATGATGGTGGGAATTTTTGGGATTTTGAAAGCGGGAGGTGCTTATTTACCCATTGACCCGGGATTTCCCGGAAGAAGAGTTGAATATATGCTAAAAGACAGCGAAGCACCCCTGCTGGTTACCACCCATTCATGTCCGGCATTGGAAAAGACAAATTTTGATAAGGAGATTGTTTATTTAGATTTAGAAGCTGGTCATGCCGGTAACGCAGGTCTGGATTTTTCAGTCGCAGTCTCCAGGTCAACTTTAAACAGGCCTCCGGGAAAAAGTCGTATTCAGGGCGTTCCTGGTGGTATGGGTTCTGCCGTACCTTCCAATATTGTCTATGTAATATATACTTCCGGCTCCACCGGGAAACCCAAAGGTGTCATAGTGGAACACCGTGGTGTTATTAATTTTCTATACGGCCTTTTTGAATTGTATCCCCTGACGGAATCGGATCATTATCTTTTAAAGACACCACTGTCATTTGATGTGTCGGTATCGGAATTATTCGGTGGGATTTTGAGTGGCAGCGCAGTGGTTCTCTTAAAAAAGGATGGGGAAAAGGATCCACAGGTAATCACTGCTGCTATTGCCCGTTCAAGAATTACCCATATCAATTTTGTCCCAGCCATGTTTAATGCCTTTTTGGATGCCTTTGAGCCTGAAAATACCAGCCAAATATCAAGCTTGAAATATATTTTTTTAGCCGGAGAAGAACTTTTGCCAGAAACGGTTGAAAAATTTAGACGGTTTAACATCCCAATCAAATTGGAGAATTTATATGGCCCCACAGAGTGTACCGTATATACCAGTAGGTATTCGTTATCGCATTGGGAGGGGACAGGCAGGATACCAATCGGCAAATCACTGCCCAATGTAAAGCAGTATATTTTAGATGCATATGGGCATTTACAAGGCATTGGCACCCCGGGAGAATTATTTATATCAGGTTTGGGACTGGGAAGGGGATACCTGGATAACCAGGAATTTACCGCTGCCAAATTTATCAAAAATCCATTTGCAAAGGGAGATAGAATGTATCGAGCTGGGGATTATGCCAGGTATCTTCCCGATGGGAATATCGAATTTTTGGGACGAAAAGATCACCAGATAAAAATAAGAGGATTCAGGATCGAATTGGGAGAAATAGAGAACCAGCTTTTAAGACATAAACATATAAGCGAGGCTGTGGTATCCTCCCTGGGGGGTGAACACAGCACCCATCTGCTTTGTGCATACATCGTTTCGGATAAAGAGCTTCAAAATGCCCAATTGAGAGATTACCTGTCTGAACAATTGCCGGATTATATGATACCCTCTTATTTTATGCGATTGGATCATTTACCTTTAACACCAGGGGGAAAAATAGATAGGAAAGTATTACCAAAACCAGGGGTTGGGGGAAGGGTTGAATACACTCCTCCAGGCAGTAAAATCGAGAAAACATTGGTGGATATATGGTCGGAAGTATTAAGCATGGAAAAAGAGGCCATAGGCATAGATATAAATTTTTTTGAGATGGGCGGCCATTCACTAAAGGCCATCGCAGTGGTCACCAGGATTCACAAAAAACTGGATGTAAGAGTACCGATTGCACAAATATTCAGAACCCCCACCATTAGAAAATTAACCAGGTATTTAAAAGAGGCGGTGAAAGACAAATATACCGCTATTAAGCAAATTGAAAAAAAAGAATATTATGTTCTTTCATCGGCCCAGAAACGTCTGTATATTCTCCAGCAAATGGAACCTGGAAGTACAAGCTATAATATGCTCTATGTGGTGTCGTTAAGGGAGAATGTTAACATAGACAGGCTGAAAAGGAGCTTTAAAAAGTTAATTTCACGTCATGAAAGTTTGAGAACCTCCTTTGTCATTGTAAATGAGAAACCCGTACAAAAGGTTCATGAAGCAGTGGAATTTAAGATTGAATATTATGATATGAAAGAGTTTGAGGCTAAGGTTGAAGAAGGAGAGGGAACAGGGGGGCTTTCCCCCCTGTCCATACCCGCAACTGGCAGCCTACAGCCGGCAACAGCTCTCATAAGTTCTTTCATCCGTCCTTTTGACCTGGAAAAGGCACCACTGCTAAGAGCGATGGTAATTCAATCTCAAGAGGGAAAACCACTGCTTTTGTTTGATATGCATCACATCATAACCGACGGCACATCGCAGATTTTACTGGAAAATGAATTTATATCGCTTTATTCAGGGGAGGAATTAACTCCTGTAAAACTGCAATATAAAGATTATGCCCAATGGCAAAATAATTGGAAACACCAGGAAGTAATAAAGCAGCAAGAGACATATTGGCTTGAGTTGTATAGGGGTGATTTACCGGTGCTTAACCTGCCCATTGATTACCCCAGGCCGCTCTTACAGAGTTTTGCCGGAAGTCGAATTCATTTTTCTTTAAATGAGAACGAAACAAAACGCTTAAAAGATATTGCGCGAGGATGTGATGCAACCCTTTATATGATTATCCTGGCGGTATTCAATATATTACTTGCCATGCTCAGTGGAGATGAAGATATCATTGTAGGTACACCCACAGCCGGGAGACAGCACCCGGATTTAGAAAATATCATTGGCATGTTTGTCAATACCCTGGCCATGAGAAATTACCCGGTAGGAAATAAAGCTGTCAAAGAATTTTTAGAAGAGGTAAAGGAACGTACGTTAGAGGTTTATGAGAACCAGGAATATCCGTTTGAAGAATTGGTAGAAAAGATTTCAGTCAACCGGGACACCAGCCGGAATCCTGTATTTGATGTCATGTTTAATCTTTTAAACCAGACAGATTATTCGCATCCGAGTGATATCAATATCTACACGGTGGTGGATAAAAACAGGAAAAATAGCCATGAAAATATTACATCAAAATTTGATCTGAATTTAGCAGCGGTGGATCTGGGGGAAACACTTTACTTTAGCCTGGAGTATTGTACAAAACTCTTTAAAAGGGAAACCATTGAAAGATTTATAAAATATTTCAAACGGACTGCCGAATCGGTGATAAATAACCCGGGGCAGCAGTTGTCAGAATTGGAAATATTAGCATCATGTCGTTGGCAACTTCAACCAGTTTCTGCAGTTCCTTGGATTGTTCTGCCATTGCCGACCTCCTTCCAATCCGACCAGGCCGCTTTCTCCCGTATTTTACTCCCGCATTGGATTTCATTCAATACCAGAGTCTTCTCATAAATTTTCTGCCATGAAAATCAGCATATTCCAACAGAGAACCCATTGACAAGACTATGCATGCTTGCTATTATTACTAGCGGCTATGTATCGACTGTCCATTACCCGACAGTTTCCTATTTACCCAATTCAAGCAATTACAGCTCAGGGAACACACCTGACCATTTCCAGCAGGTGCTCGCGTAAATACTCTCA
>CP070627.1:7215268-7218193 GCA_020355945.1 Candidatus Aminicenantota bacterium
TTCAGCATTTTTTCAGTTTCCGCTGCACCGGGGTGCTGGATTCGTTTACGTACTTTAAGAGCGGCTTTAAGGCGTTTTCGCGCCAGTTCCGGTTCTTTCAGTTCTTTGTGGCAGATGCCGCAGAGGTGAAGGGCATTGGCCTCACCCCAGGCATAGCAGCAATCCGGGTGCTCAGAGCGATCAAGGGCCTGCCGGGCATAACGAAGCGCAGCTCGTGCATCAGGAATCGCCAGGTGTATTTTAGCCAATTGTAAGAGCAGCTCAATGGCCAACCAACCAAAACCACAGCCCTCTGCCTGGTTCAAGCCTGCTGTTGCTTCAGAGAGAGCCGCGGCAAAGTCACCTGAACAATGAGCAATCTCAGCAGCCAAAATATGGGCACGGAGGATGCATTCCATATGACCGGATTTATTTGTCCACTCACGGGCTTTTTTAAGATGGTTACGGGCTTCGATTATTGAACCGGGAAGAGAGAGAATGCCCAGCAGAGTATGACAAAGTGCTGTGTCTCTTGGCCATTCGTAACGTTCACAATCAGCCAGGTTTTCCATGGTACGCTCATAAGCTTTGGTTTTATTGCCCAGGGCAAAGAGGTGTTCCGCTTCATAGATGCCATCCATTGAATATAAAGGTTGGCTTTCTATTTCTGCGGCTTTGGTGAAATTTTCTTTGGCTTCCGGGATTTTACCCAGGGCATGACAGGTGGCAGCCAGATAACCATGACTAAAACTCCTTCTATACCTATCATCTTCCTGGGCATATTCAAGAGACTCTTTCAGGAGCCTTTGTGCTGAAGGAAACGCGCCGCGATGCATTGCCATAAAAGCGCTATTCTGAAGGTACTGTGAATGGTTTCTCCAATCTTTATCCTTACGAGTAAGTTCAATCGCTTCATCAAAGCAGCGCTCTGCGGTGCTTAAATCTCCCAGGGCATGGGCAGCCAGTCCCCAATAATTAATTAGATATGAACGATCCCCTAAAGAAAGCTGCGGTGCAAGATGCCGGGGTTCACCATCTGCTGAAAACAGGGATAATACCCGGATGATTCGACCATAATCACCTACAGTATGGTAAAGATGTTCTGAACCTTCACCACCTCCCATCACATTTTTAAATAGGTCACATGCCTCCTGGACATGCCCGGCTAAAATGCTGTGCTCGATTAAAGCCTCATATCGATCCAGCATCTCAGGTTCCCGGGGTTTTGTTATGGGTTCGGTATCCAGGCCCACGGCCAGTTTGCTCCTGACTGCCTCATGGATTTTTTCCGGAGGCACGCCAAGCAGATCGCGGAAATATTCTCTCAGGAAGGGATGGGCGGTATAGGTCAAAAGGTTTTGCCGTTTGTAGGTATATACCAACCCCTGGTTATGCAGTCGTTCAGCAAGCCTGATCAGTTTTGCCTGTTGAAAACCAACCAATGCACCGGCAATCTCTCCACCGGCATCCACCAGGTATACCAGTATTTCCACAGTAACTCCCCTGGGAAAGACAGATAACCTGACCAGCAGGTCCCGCTCTTCATCAGAAAAGTTTTCTGCATAGCCTGCCAGGATCCGTCCCAGTTTTGCTGCCTGGGGTTCATCTGCGGAGATCTCTTCAAGATTAAATTCCTCTGCCCCCTCAGGGTCACCATGGCAGAAGTGAGCCAGGTATGATCCCAATACTGAAACTGACAGCGCATGTTTTCCCACTGATTCGGCCAATGTCAGCAGTTGGTTTTCATCTCCCCGGACCTGCCAGGCCCTGAGAACCTCCACAGCAGCCTGTTTATCCAGGACATCCAGGTGTGTGCCGCGGTATCCCGCACCTTCCCACTGTTCCAAATCGGTGAGTTTAAATCTTGAAGTGATCAACGCCCGTGTCCGCCCCAGGCCGCTGGCGATTGAACGAAGCAGGTTTTTTAAGCGGTGGTCTTCCAGGTCCCCCCTGGCCCGTCCTGCCTTGCCAATCGACTGTACCCGTTCCAGGCCATCCAGTACCAGCAAATGGGGTTCATTCCCGGAAAGGGTGCGCTGCAATCGTTCCAAACGACCGCCTGCCCCTTCTCCTTCCTCACCGGCAAATACAATGCAGGCTTCCCGTAAAAAAGCATCTGTATTGGGTTCTTCATAGAAAGACCAAACCAGGATACTGCCGCGCAATTGATCTTCCCGGATGCCTTGCAAGAAACGTTGGATAACCGCAGTTTTACCTGCTCCTCCGATGGCCACCAGGGAGCACACCCGGTCAGGGTGAACCGGGTCTTGCCACCAACGCTGTAAATCTTTTAGTAAATCCTGTCTACCGCGAAAGTGCGGGGCAGGCTGCAGCGGGTGCACTTCACGGAATATCCAGATTCGCTGCGTTAGAATTCTTCCCGGTGTCGGTTTTGGTTCACGCGCCAAGTTAGACAGGCTGGTGGATACTTTTAAGGCCAGGTCTTCCGGTGTGGTAAAGGTTTCGCGAGTCAGCCCGGCTTTATTCTCAAGAAATTCACGGAAATCTTTGAAGGCTTTTACATTTAGAACGACTTTCTCTACATCTTCCTTTCCTTTAGCTTTCAAAAGAAGGTCCTGTTCTTTGGGTTGAGTCCAGCCGTAGTTCATGTCCACCAGGAAAGCAAATACCGGTATACCTTCATTAAGAGCAGTTTCCACCTCGATCCGGGTGATACTTTTAAAGCCGTCACCGCCTTCTTCAGGTCCGGGAACCCAACCGTAACGATGGGCCACCATGACAACCAGCGCATTGCATTGGCGGACTTTGCTTATACATACCTCGACCGGTTCATTGGGTAAAGCCCCAAATGTTTCCATTGCCACAGGCAGGTCTCCCATCCGCAAGATGGCATCAATAACCTTTTTACGGTGCTCCTTCATATCGATTGCCGTTGAGGATAGAAAAATTCGGTAAACTGATGTAGTTGTTTTATTCATCATACTT
>CP070627.1:7218293-7245539 GCA_020355945.1 Candidatus Aminicenantota bacterium
TTCAAAGCCAGCGAATCCCAATTTAAACAACAATCCTGGAATAACTATTGCCTAAGACCAATAAAATCACATCAAATCAAGGGCGATCATTTTTCTATCTTTCAAATGCCGCATGTGATATCCTTTGCCAGGATTTTCACCAGGGTCATAAAAAAAGCACTTAGCTGCTCTTCCGTGTCATAAAAGGCAAAGACCTCCCGGTTGAACCTGACGCCTGATCTTTCAACCCTTTTCCGCTCACCACCATTTCGGATATACTCACTAATATCAAAGTGAAAACCGCCTTCGCCCTCCAGGCATCCCCTTCCACTAGTTTTACAGTTTTGATGTTAAAGGGTTTAATTTCATTTTGAATGCGTTCAAGTACTGCGGTCCAGGGATCGATGCCGTAAACAGTGGAGGAATTTCCCAGTGGCTGCGCCAATTCAATGACCGGGAAACCAGTGCCAAAACCCACATCCAGGACGGTCATGTCGGGTTTGAGCCTCACCTGGTCCAACAGCATCAAACCAAATAACAAAAATTGTTGCATCCCTAAAATATTGCCAATATTTCCCAAATCATTGTTATACATTGATTCTGACCAATATCCGCAGTCACTTTAATTTGTTAAAATATAATTTTTAAAAAAATTTTTCACCATAATGCTCCATATACTATGTTTTTCACCAGGCATTAATAAATGCAACAATTTTGAGTATTTTCAACAGCTATATAGTGTGTTATATTATTTTTTCCATGTTTCACATAATCAGGTTGTATCAAAAGCAGTCAGAAGAACCAGACCAAGACAAAGAAGTTGACAGAATAAAGTAAAAAAAAGATAATAGTGAGTATATGCTGAGAGGGTCTGATTTTCCAATCGTTTTAAAAGATTTTGCCAAAAATTGTAAAGGCGGAAGCTTATCGAAAATTGACTACCCATTAACACAATATATATCAAACTGGTAAAAGTACTGCTATACAAATCGTTATAAATTAACAAAAAACAATCAGGCTCATGGAAAAATCAGGAACGCATTGTCTTATGAATTGGATGTGAAGTGGTATGAGCTTGAAGCATCTGTCGGAAGTAATAAAACATTTCTTCCAATCGCGTCCATGGTGGTGTCTTTACGTTACTTTTTTTGAAAATTGAGAAAGAATAACAAAAATTGTTGCGCGTTAAAAATACGTTAAATTTATACATAAAAAAGCTCTAAAATGTAGGAATTATTTACATTTCAGCTAATGATAAATTTCTTTGTAGAGTTGTTAAAAATAAACTTTAAAAATTTTTTTTTAGCCCATATGTTCAAAAGAGTAGAATATAAAAAAATTTTTATTTATTTGCTGAGAAACGCAACAATTTTGAGTATTGAAAATTTTCTCCCAATATGATACTTTTTAAGATTAGATCCTAAGCCAAAAATGAGCAGATTTTCACTGAAAAAGAGAGACTCCTGGTGGCTCAGGGAAAATAGCTTAACATAAAAAGTTAGTTTTTCTTTAAACGTCCTGCCAAAATCCCAGGGGCGGAAGCTCATTCACAAGAAAGGGAAAAAGAGATATCCGGTCATTGACGATTTGAAACCGGATAATCTAAAAAAATCAATGGCTTTATCGACACCCTGGCATGACCCATTGCTTACCTGGTAATAAATCGTTGGTTGCAGGACTTCGCTGGGTACAATCATATCTTAAAAATTTTTTGTATTTGTTAAGGAGTACAGGTGAAGAAGAAACTGACGAAGCAAAATATTGAGGATATTTTTGCGTTAACTCCTATGCAAGAAGGGATGCTCTTTCATTATTTGAAAGATCCGAACAGTGATCTTTATTTCGAACAGTTGAGCCTGGATATCTCCGGTGAAGTGGAGCGGGAAATTTTTGAGAAGGCCTGGCAATTTGTAATTGAAAGCAATGAGATGCTGCGGACTGTATTTCGTTGGGAAAATGTAGATAATCCAATACAAATCATTTTAAAAGAGAACAAACTCCAACCCGTATATTGGGGGTTTTCAGAACAGGATGCCTTAGAGAGGGATAAACTGGAAGAAGTAAGGAGTAATGATAAAAAACGAAAATTTGATTTGCGGGAAGTTCCTTTCAGGGTAACCTTATGTAAAATAGAAGAAGATAAATATGAGATGATTATCAGCAATCATCATATTTTATATGACGGTTGGAGCAATGGCATCATCTTAAGGGAGTTTTTTAAGGTTTATGATGATTTAGCCCACGAGAAAGAATTGGTCAAAACGGTTAAAATGAAATTTAAAGAATTTGTCAAATGGAACCAGGATCAGGATATTGAAAAACAGGAAAAGTTCTGGAAAGACTATTTAAAAGGTTTTGACACGCAAACAGGAATTTCGATAAAAAGAAAAAGAAAGGAAATAACGACACCCATCACAGATACCTTCAAAGTCAGCTTTTCCAGGGATTTAAAGAATAAAATAGAGGATTTTGTTAAAAGTCATAAGATTACATTGGCATCATTGTTATATAGTGCCTGGGGCATACTATTACAAAAATATAATTCCAATAATGATATACTGTTTGATACCACAATATCAGGAAGAAACATAAAGATAAAAGGGATAGAAGAGGCAGTGGGATTATTTATCAACAGCCTGCCGCTGCGAGTGCAAACCTATCACCATGAAAAAATATTGGATTTCCTATGGCGAACCAATGAAATGGTGCAGCAGTGGAAAGCGTTCGCGGGCGGGTCCCCGCTCAATATGAAGGAATATCTTGATGAAGGTTATGGAGAGAATCTTTTTAATTCGGTGCTGGTCATAGAAAATTATCCGCTAAATAAAGCATTGATGCAAGATATCAGTACATCAATATTAAAAGTGAATGGCTTTTCTATTTCCGAAAGAACCTATCATGATTTGACCATTATCATTACCACCTTTGATGATATGATGATCCATCTGACCTATAACCCGGAATTATTTGATGAGGGAATGGTTAAAACATTGGCGGAGCACTTTACTTTAATCTTACGAAAGATGGTTGAAAATACAGGGCAGAATGTATCCGTGCTGGAGATCTCTCCAGGAGAAATAAGAGAAATAAGAGAATGCATAATCAATAAATATACGGTCTCGCCGTCACCCTCCCCGGCTGAATATTATGCGCCCCGGCACCCCCTGGAAAAAGAATTGCTAGACATATGGTCCCGGGTTTTCCGGGTGGGAAAAAAAGAAATTGGCATTGATACCAATTTCCTGGACCTGGGAGGACATTCGTTAAAAGCAGCAGCTTTGAGGTCAATGATCCATAAGCGGTTAAAGGTAAGAGTGCCTTTCGCACAATTTTTCAAATGCTTGACCATCAGGGAGCAGGCAGCGTTTATCCGGGAATTAAAGGAGACCCGATATATTCCCCTTCAAGCGGTGGAAAAAAAGGAATATTATGAATTATCTTCTGCTCAAAAAAGATTCTATATCTTACACATGATGGATAAAGAAAATGCCACCTTTAATATGCCCAATGTCTATCAACTGGAAGGGAACCTGGATAAAAGGAAACTTGAAAAAGCCTTTAAAATAATGCTCTGCCGGTATGAATCCCTGCGAACGTCATTTCATGTCTATAAAGGAGAAACCTGGCAAAAAGTGGAAGAAAACGTTGATTTCAAGGTAGAATATAGTCAATGCAGTGAAGCAGGAATAAACGAAAAAATCCGGGAGTTAATCCACCCTTTCCAATTGGATCGTGCTCCTTTATTCCGGGTTCATTTAATCCGGGTGGAAGAGGAGAAACATTTCTTATTATTGGATATTCACCATATCGCAGCGGATGGGGCCTCCATAGAAATCTTATTGGAAGATTTTACTCTTCTTTATCAGGGAAAAAGGCTTGAATCCTTAACCATCCAATACAAAGATTATGCGGCCTGGCACAATATATGTTTAAAAAAGAAAAAACTCACAAAGGAGGAAAACTACTGGATAAAACAACTGAAAGGTCTTACTTTTACCCGGGTTCCCGTGGATACCACCAGGTCCTACCATATGGTCACGGGCAAATACGAACACCTGGAAATCCCTCAAACCCTTTACCATAAAGTAAACGAATTCTGCAGTAAACACCAGGTAACCAAATTTATTTTTTTGATAACAATTTTCTTTATTGTGGTGGAAATGGAAATCGATCAACAGGATATTACCATAGGAACCCCCCTTATGAACAGGGATCACAAGGATTTGCACCACTTGATCGGAGTATTTTTAAATGTTTTGTTAATCCGGTCCACCATCAATAAAAACGACACCTTTTTGGATTACCTGGAGGCGAGTAAAAAAAATATAATCGAAGCCCTGGAAAATAGTTCCTATCCTTATGAGTGGTTGGTAGCCAGGGTGAAAGAACGGAATAATTGGAAGCGGGACGAGTTATTCACCATTCTGTTTAATTATTTTGTCATTGAAAAAAAAATGGACCAATTAAGTGGAGGCTTAAAAATGCACCGGGTTAATTTTCAAACGGTCCTCCCCAAATACGATCTGACATTATATGTGACTGAGGACCAGGAACTGGTCCACCTGGATTTGGTTTATAAGGCCAACTTATTTAGTGAACACCGCATCAAACGGATACTGGAGCATTTCCTGGATGTCGTGGAGATAGTCCTGGAAAACCAGAAGGCGAAATTATGCGATTTAAGTATGGATAATGACTCCGTACTGGGTGAACTGGATCCTGGAATGGAATTTTATGAAAATGATGAATTTCTTTAAATTTATATCGAATCTTCGGACGAACCACCATGAAATTTGAGCATTTACATTTAGCCTCAAAGATATCTGTTCATTCCCGGCAGAACCCCGGGAAAACCGCCATCACATACGGCCGTAAATCCATCACTTATCTTCAGCTTCACCAGGAGTCAGGTAAAATAGCCCATTTCCTGCATGATAAAATAAATACTGTTAAATATGTGTTAATCATGCTGGACCGGTCGCCGGAACTGATTATTTCCATCCTGGGATTATTGAGGTGTGGGCTAATATTCGTTCCCATTGATCCGGGATATCCCGAAAACAGGATTCAAACACTCTTTAAAGAAGTCGAGGCCCGGTGGTTGATCACCACCACTGAATATAAAGAAAAATTCAGGGATATCATTGCTGCTGAAAAGTTAAATGTTTTATTGGTAGATGAAGGGGCAAGGGAATGGGATAGCGGTGATATTAATTTCGATGATATCTACAACAAGCATTGCTGCATCTATTTTACTTCGGGTTCCACCGGGACGCCAAAGGGTGTTTTGGGGCGTCATCGCAGTCTTATTCACTATATTGACTGGGAGATCAAGGAATTTGCCATCAATGAACATTTTAAAGTCAGTCAATTGACAAATCCTTCTTTTGATCCCTTTCTGCGGGATATATTTGTGCCATTGGCAGCAGGGGGGACCTGCTGTATTCCCGGAAACCGTGACACATTACTGAATCCCGAGCAGTTAATCAAATGGCTGGATAACCACCGGGTGAACTTAATCCATATTGTACCCTCTTTATTTAAGGCATTAAGTTGGAACATCGAGAATGCGGATTGTTTGTTGGATGTGAGGTATATATTATTGGCCGGGGAATTGCTTCGGGGCAATGATATTAAGAAATTCATCCATATATTCCGGGATCGCATCCAATTGGTGAATATTTACGGCCCCACTGAAACCACCCTGGCTAAATTATTTTACCGGATTAAACCAGGGGACATCAATCAACCGATTATCCCGGTGGGTCAACCCATCCCCGACACCCAGGTAATGGTTCTGGATAACGCCAGGAAAAAATGCCTTTTACAAAATGTCGGGGAGGTTTATATTCGCACCCCGTATATTTCTTCCGGTTATTTTAACGATCGTGAATTGACCAAACAGGTATTTATAAAAAATCCCTACTCCGATAATATCCGTGATATTGTGTATAAAACCGGGGACCTGGGGAGAATTACCCTGGAGGGAAATCTTGAGTTGGTGGGCCGGAAGGATTCCCAGGTAAAGATCAGGGGGGTGCGGGTGGAAATGGGAGAGATCGAAGACCTGCTGCTGAGTTATGATGGCATTAGCGAAGCGGTTGTATTGGCTGACCAAGATGATAATGGCAGCAAATACCTGGCCGCCTACCTGGTGGTGGAAAGAGATGTCACGGTGAATGATCTAAGAAGATACCTGGCAAAATATTTACCTGAAAGTATGATCCCGTCACATTTTATGCGGTTGGAGCAAATACCCTTGAACCCCAATGGAAAAGTAGACCGCCAGGCACTATTGGCAGCGAAAAATGAGCCAATAGAATTGGAAACAACCTATGTGGTCCCCGGATCAGGTGCGCAAAAGATAATTGCCGATGCCTGGAAGGATGTATTAAAAGTGGATAGAATCGGTATCCATGATAACTTTTTCGACCTGGGGGGCAATTCCATGCACCTGATCCGGGTCAATAGCCGGTTGAAGGAGACGTTAAAGAGAGATATCCCGGTGGTGACCCTGCTGGCAAATCCCACCATTAGTGAATTGACCCGGCATTTGAGAGAAGGAGAAGAAAGAATTGAAACGGGCAAACCTGCGGCGGTGCGGCAAAGCCCCCGGGATAAAAAAGAAGGAATCGCGGTAATCGGTATGGCGGGAAAATTCCCGGGTGCTGAGAATATAGAAACCTTCTGGAAAAACCTCAAAAATGGTATGGAATCCATCTCTCATTTTTCAGACCAGGAGTTGGAGGAAGGGGGCACTGGTCCCGGGTTGTTAAAGAATCCCCATTATGTGAAGGCAAAGGGGGTTTTCCAGGATTTCGCATATTTTGATGCTTCTTTTTTTGATTATACTCCCCGTGAAGCTGAAATCATGGACCCGCAGCTCCGTCTTCTTCATGAATGTGCCTGGACAGCATTGGAGGATGCCGGGTATAATCCTGACACCTATGATGGTTCCATCGGATTTTACAGCGGTGCCGCCTCCAATATTTACTGGATGAAGCGTTTTTTCAACCGGGAGGGAGATTTTTCCGAAACGGACCGGTTCCAGGTATATACGTTAAATAGTATCAGTGCTTATGGGACAAGGATTTCTTATAAACTGGACTTGAGGGGCCCCAGTTTCCCGGTTCATACCGGGTGTTCCACTTCCCTGGTTACCATTCACCTGGCCTGTCAGGGGTTATTAAATGGTGAGTGTGATATGGCCCTGGCCGGGGGGGTATCATTATCCTTTCCCCCTCAATCAGGTTATCTTTACCAGGAAGGTATGATCCATTCGCCGGATGGCCACTGCCGGGCCTTTGACAGCCTCGCCCATGGTACGGTGTTTGGGGATGCTGTTGGTTTGGTGGTACTTAAGCCGCTGCAAGACGCATTGGCTGATGGCGATACCATTCATGCCGTCATCAAAGGCTCTGCTATCAATAATGACGGAAAACGGAGATTGGGGTATACCGCCCCCAGTACCCAGGGGCAGGCAGATGTCATTCGCGATGCCCTTGATGCAGCGGGAATTGAACCGGAAAGCATTGGTTATGTTGAAACCCACGGCACAGGAACAGCCCTGGGGGACCCCAATGAAATCCAGGCTCTAAAACAGGCATTCAATACAAACAAGAAAAGATTCTGCAGCATTGCCGCTTTAAAAACAAATATGGGGCATTTGAATGTGGCTGCCGGTGTCGCTGGTTTTATTAAAACCGTGCTTTGCATTAAATACCAATTGATCCCCCCCAATGTACATTTTAAAACACCCAACCCGGAAATTGATTTTGATCACAGTCCTTTTATTGTCAACACCGTGTTAACCCCATGGGAAAAGTCAGAAAATAACCAACCCCGGCGGGCAGGTGTCAGTTCTTTCGGAATCGGTGGTACCAATGCGCATGTCATCCTCGAAGAGGCTCCCGCGGAGACCCTGGATAAAGAGGGGACAAGGGGGCTTGCCCCCTTGCTTAATGCGGAAACCTCAAGCCAATACCAATTAATCCTACTATCTGCCAAAACTGAGACTGCCCTGGAACAAATGACGTCAAATTTAGGGCAATATTTCAAAAAAAACCTCAATGTTCATTTTGCCAATGCCGCCTATACACTGCAGGTGGGAAGAAAAGCCCTTAACCACAGGAAAATGCTGGTTTGTTCAACGGTTAATGAAGCAATTGAAGGTTTATCAAATGGGGATGCGGAAAAAGTCCAGTCGTACTTGTTGGATGAAGGGGAAGGAGGGGAAGGGGACAGACAGGTGATATTTATGTTTTCCGGCCAGGGCTCTCAATATGTGGACATGGGCCTGGAGATTTATCAAACCCAGTCGATCTTCCGTGAGGAAATGGACCGCTGTTTTGAAATATTAACACCATTAATGGATTACGATATCAAAGGAGTCCTTTATCCTTCCGACCAGTCAGATCAGTCTGACAGGTCCGACCAGTCTGACAGGTCCGACAGGTCTGACAGGTCTGACAGGTCTGAGCGGTCAGACCGGTCTGACATTCTTATCAACCAGACCGAAATTGCCCAGCCACTTCTCTTTGTTTTTGAATATGCCCTGGCTCAATTGCTCATGAAATGGGGAATCAAACCTTATGCCATGATTGGGCACAGCATTGGCGAGTATGTGGCTGCCTGTATTTCCGGGGTTTTTTCCCTGGAGGATGCGCTGGAATTGGTGGTCTTAAGAGGAAAATTGATGCAGCGGCTTCCCACCGGTTCCATGTTAGGGGTTGCTTTATCGCAACGGCAGTTAGAACCTTTGCTTCATAGAAAAACGGAAACGGAAACGGAAACGGAAATTTCGTTAGCAGCCGTGAACAGTCCGGCCGATTGTGTGGTTTCCGGCCCCCACCAGGCCATTGCTGGATTTGAGCAACAATTGCACGAAAAAGAAATAAAAACCACCCGCCTTCATACGTCCCATGCGTTTCATTCAGCCATGATGAACCCTATTTTAAAGGAGTTTACCCAGAGGGTCAAACAAATCCGCTTGAATAAACCCCAAATACCATATATATCAAACCTGAGCGGCAACTGGATAACGGTTGAACAAGCCACTGATCCCGGGTATTGGGGCAGGCATATACGACAAACCGTGCAATTTGCCCCTGGTTTGCAGAAGTTGTCAGAGAATGATCACGGGATTTTGGTTGAAGTCGGTCCGGGAAGAGCATTGAGCGCATTGGCGCAGAAATATATCTCCCTGGAATCCCATCTGATGATTACCAATCTTATCAGGCATCCCAGGGAAAAGGTATCGGATTTTAAATACCTGCTGGAGAAAATTGGTTATTTATGGCTGCATGGTGCTGCCATTGATTGGGGTGGATTTTATTATGGAAAAAAGCAGCGGCGTATTTCCCTTCCTTCATATCCCTTTGAACGCCAGTGTTATTGGATCGAAGATCAGCCAAATATGCAATCCCCGGTCTTCACCTCGTCATTAAGCAAGAAACAGGATATTGCAGACTGGTTTTATATTCCCACCTGGAAATCTTCACTTATACCAACAGCAGGTGGAGATGAGGCCGCGGAGGTTTTCACCTGCCTGGTGTTTGTCAATGAATGCCGGTTGTGTGGTTTGCTGGTCCAGGGCCTGCAAAACAAGGGCCATGAAGTGGTTACCGTAAGCCCCGGGGAGAAATTTGCCGAAGAGTATGAGCACGCTTACACCATTAATCCCACCCAGCAGGAAGATTATGATATCCTGGTACAGGAGTTGTTTTCAGCTAAAAAAGCCCCCCAAAAAATCGTCCATATGTGGAATGTAAACGGTAATGTTTTGTCGCCAATAAGTTTTGAAGGGGTTCAACAGGTGCAGGATCTGGGATTTTATAGTTTACTCTACCTGGCAGGAGCACTGGGTAAACAGGACCTCGAGGTGGGCTGCCAGATTACGGTTATCACGGATAATATGCATGAGGTGGCAGGAAACAACAGATTATGCCCGGAAAAGGCCACCCTGTTAGGAGCCATAAGAGTGATACCTCAAGAGTATTCCCACATCAAATGCCGCAGCATCGATATCATCCTTCCCAGGCCAGGAAACTGGCAGGAAAGGGAACTTTTAGACATGCTGCTCCAGGAACTGCAGGCAGACATTACAGAACCGGTTATGGCGTATCGCGGCAGGCAACGACTGGTAAAAGCCTTTGAACCGGTACGATTGGAAAAACCTAAAGAGAAAGTCCCTCGATTGCGCCATCAAGGGGTATACTTAATAACCGGTGGTCTCGGGGGTATTGGTTTTACCCTGGCCAAATACCTTGCCGGGACGCTGCAAGCCAAATTGATCCTGGTGGGACGTACGGAATTGCCAGCCAGGGATGAGTGGGAAAAGTGGTTGGCGGAACATGAAGGTGAAGAAAATCATGCCGTAAGTGAGAAAATCAGGAAAGTCCGTGAAATTGAGGCCCAGGGCGGCGAAACGTTTTTAGCTGCAGCAGATGTGGCGGATTTGCTGCAAATGCAGAAAGTAATTACCGATGCCAGGCACATGTTTGGCAATATTCACGGAGTCATTCATGCCGCCGGATTACCTGGTGGTGGTGTGATTCAACGCAAAACCAGTGAAGTAATCGAACCCATCCTGGCACCCAAGGTACAGGGAACATTGGTTCTTGATCAACTGTTCCAGGATGCTGAACTGGACTTTTTTATCCTGTTTTCCTCTCGTCGTTCCATTATCGGGACCTTTGGTCAGGTGGACTATTCGGCTGCCAATGCATTTCTCGATGCCTATGCATACCATAAGGTTGCCAGGGACGGAACCTTTTGCATATCCATTAACTGGGGTTCCTGGGCATCCGTGGGCATGGCACATAAGAATGAAATGAAATTAGGCAGGGGCCTGGATATTTCACTCCCGGACGATGATGGTATTTTACCTCCGGAGGGCATTGATGCATTTAATCGCATCTTAGCGACTAATTTAGTCCAGGTAGTGGTCTCCACTCAAGATTTTGTAAAATTGGTTGATCACCATCAATCTATAAAAACATCAGAACTGGTAAAATCATTTGAGAAAGTTAATCTAGCAAAAGTAAAACACCCACGCCCTCGATTGAGTAGTTCTTTTGTGTCAGCAGGTAATCAAACAGAGCAATTGCTCATTGATATATGGGAAACCTTTTTCGGGATTGACCACATTGGTACTCATGATAATTTCTTCGAGCTTGGGGCCACCTCTTTAGACCTGGTTCAATTGAATAATCGATTGAGAGATAAATTCGGAAGGGTAATACCCATAGAGAAAATGTTCACCTACCCCACCATCAGCGCTTTAGCAAAATACCTGGATCAAAATCAAGGGGGATTAAATAAAGAAATTTGCAGCCAGGAGATGGACCGAGAAGAAGTACTGGTAAAAGGTAAAAATCGCTTAAAGCGAAGAAAAAAGAGTATGAAGGGACCTCAAAATGGATCATTCGGATAATTCTATCCAGCCCGGCGAAGTCAGCAGCCAGACCGGCATGGAAATCGCTGTTATTGGCATGGCAGGCCGATTTCCAGGAGCCAGGCACATCGACGAATTCTGGATTAATTTAAAAAAAGGGATCGAATCCCTTTCCTTTTTCTCAGACAAAGAATTGCACCAGGCAGGAATAGAGCCTGAACTGCTTAAAAATCCAAAATATGTAAAAGCAAAAGGTCTCCTGGAAGATATCGAATGTTTTGATGCAGGTTTTTTTGAGTATACGGCAAAGGAAGCCGAAATCATGGACCCTCAATTACGGATTCTCCAGGAAACCTGTTGGCAGGCGTTAGAAGATGCCGGATGTAATTCCTGGTCTTACCAGGGATTAGTCGGCCTTTATGTAGGGGCCAGCCATAATTATCTCTGGTTGGCCCGATTTCTATCCCGGTCGAACGCAAATCGCCTGACAGGAAATGAACTCTTTGAAATTGGCACGTTAAATAACAATAGTTCCTTTTGTACCCGCATTTCATATAAACTGAATTTAAGAGGTCCCAGTGTATTTATACAAACCGCCTGTTCTACCTCCCTGGTGGCCATCCACCTGGCCTGCCAGGGTTTGTTGGCGGGTGAATGTGATATGGCTTTAGCCGGTGGTATCTCAATATCTATTCCTAAAAAATCAGGTTATCTTTACCAGGAGGGTATGCTCCATTCATTGAAAGGCCATGTGCGCACATTTGATGCAAAAGCAGACGGTACGGTTTTTGGAAATGGGGTGGGAATGGTAGTATTGAAACCCCTGGAAGATGCGATTGCCCACAGGGATACGATTCATGCCGTGATTAAAGGCTCGGCAATCAATAACGACGGATGCCAGAAAGTCGGGTTTACAGCGCCCGGCACAAAAGGGCAGGCTGCCGTTATCCGGGCGGCGCTTAGGGCTGCTGAAGTGCACCCTGAAAGTATTAGTTATATCGAAGCTCATGGAACAGGGACAACCCTGGGGGACCCTATTGAAATCCAGGCATTAAACCTGGCTTTCAAAACAGGTAAAACCGGGTTCTGCAAAATCGGGGCGGTGAAATCCAACATCGGTCACCTGGACGCTGCTGCTGGCGTGGCAAGCTTTATAAAAACAGTACTGGCTTTAAAATATCGAATGATACCCCCAAGTTTGAACTTTGAGTCCCCCAACCCGGAAATTGATTTTGAAAACACGCCGTTCCGTGTTAATTCAAAACTCACTGAATGGAAGAATGATAAATATCCGTTGAGAGCAGGTGTCAGTTCTTTTGGCATCGGTGGCAGCAATGCCCATGTCATCCTCGAAGAGGCTCCCGCAGAGACCCTGGATAAAGAGGGAACAAGGGGGCTTGCCCCCTTGCTTAAGTATCAATTAATCCTCTTATCCGCCAAAACCCCAACTGCCCTGGAGCAAATGACCGAAAACCTGGCAAACCATTTGAAAAAGAATCCTGATATCAACCTGGCTGATGCCGCGTATACCCTGCAAGTGGGACGAAAAGCCTTTGAATGGAGACGCATGTGGGTATTCCCGGGTACAGGTTCCCAGGGAAACCGGGTTGCGGACGCATTGACTTCCGGGGATTCGCAGGGGTTCACCTCTGTTGTCTCGCAAATAGATGAAACCAGGCCTGTGGTATTCATGTTTCCCGGACAGGGCGCCCAGTATGTGAACATGGGACTGGACCTGTATAAAACAGAACCCTTATTCCGTAAAGAAATGGACCGCTGCTTTGAAATATTAACACCTTTAATGGATTACGATATCAAAGAGATTATTTATCCATCCGACTGGTCCGACATTCTTATCAACCAGACCGAAATCGCCCAACCCCTTCTTTTTATCTTTGAATATGCCCTGGCAAAATTGTTAATGAAATGGGGAATCAAACCCGATGCCATGATGGGGCACAGCATTGGTGAATATACTGCTGCATGTTTAGCCGGGGTTTTTTCATTGCCAGATGCATTAAAAGCAGTGGCTTTAAGGGGAAAACTCATGCAGCAAGCACCTGGTGGAGCGATGTTAAGTATTTCCCTGCCTGAAGAGGAATTAATACCCTTATTAACCGAAGAGATATCACTGGCTGCTGTTAACAGCCCGGAATCTTGTGCTGTTTCGGGAACTCATGAGGCCATCGCTGCATTGACAAAAGAATTGGAAGAAAAAGGCGGCAACTGCCGACGCTTACACACCTCTCATGCCTTTCATTCACAAATGATGGACCCGATATTAAAAAAATTTGCTGATAAAGTAAAAGAAATCAAATTCAATCAACCTGGAATACCATATATTTCGAACTTAACGGGTAACTGGATAACAGTCGCAGAAGCAGGAAATCCCGGTTACTGGGCAAAGCACCTGCGTGAGACAGTACGATTTTCCGCAGGAGTACAAGAACTATTAAAAAAGGAAGAAGATTTCATTTTTGTTGAAGTGGGACCCGGTAAAACCTTAAGCACCTTTGTAAACCAGCATAAAAAAAATAGAAAAAATCAATGGGTGGTAAATCTTATCAAGCATCCAAAGGAAGATGTACCTGATGATTATTATTTATTAAGTAAAATCAGTCAATTATGGCTTCATGGGGTAACCATTGATTGGCAGGAGTTTTATACCGGGGAGAAGAGACGTCATATCCCGCTGCCCACCTATCCCTTCGAAAGGCGAAGATACTGGTTTGATGGAAAAAAGGAAAAAAGCGAACCGGGAGTTGCAGATCTGCCAGAACCAGGAGAGAGTCCGGGAAGTCTGTATGATAGGCCCGGACTGAGTACCAAATATACATCTCCTGCAAATGAAATCCAACAAGTACTTGTCAATACCTGGCAAAAATTCTTTGGTGTTGATCGGATAGGAATTGATGATGACTTTTTTGAACTGGGGGGCGATTCATTAAAAGCATCTATTATCATATCCGGGATTCATAAAGAGTTTAATGTCGAAGTTCCCATATCCGAATTTTTCCGCCGGCCCACCATTGGAAATCTTGCCTTATTTATCGCAAATAACAGCGGTAAAAGTACCTATCTTTCCATAAAACCGAAAGAAAAAAAGGAATACTACCCCGTATCATCGACCCAAAAACGGTTATATATCTTAAACGAGATAGATGAGCAGGGGATTGGTTATAATCTCTCCTCAATGCTGCTCCTGGAAGGTCAACTAAATAATACCAGGCTTGAAGATACTTTCAGGCGTCTGATCGAACGGCATGAAAGTTTAAGGACTTCTTTTGACATGATAGAAGGAGAACCAGTGCAGAGAATACATGAGGAAGTAGAGTTTGCAATAGAATATTATGATATGAAAAAGGTTGAGGTTGAGGTTAAGGTTGAGGAAGAGCGGTCCTCGGTCTTAGAGGGAACAAGGGGGCTGGCCCCCTTGTCTAAACCCGCGACCGCGTTGTCTTCCAACCCGCAACCCGCAACAACTTTTATAAATTCTTTCATTCGTCCTTTTGATTTATCCCGGGCCCCGCTGCTGCAAGTGGGGGTGATAAAGGAAGATGATGAAAAACATATCCTGATGGTGGATATGCATCATATCATCGCAGACGGTACTTCGTTGGCCGTATTGATCAGGGAGTCCATGGCATTTTACCAGGGAATGAATTTACCCCAACCCAGGATACAATATAAAGATTTCTCAGAATGGCAGAACAGCGAAGAGGTGAGAGGAACCAGCAAACAGCAGGAAGAGTTCTGGCTAAAGCAATTTATGGAAGAGATACCACTGCTGGATTTACCCACGGATTATCCGCGGCCGTTGATACAAAGTTTTTCCGGCTGCACCATCGCTTTTAAATTGGGAAGAGAAGAAACCCAATCATTAAAACAATTTGCCCGGGAAGAGGGAGTCACCTTATATATCCTGCTGTTAGCCATCATCAATATATTGATGGCCAGGCTCAGCGGGCAGGAAGACATTGTTATCGGAACCCCTATCCTGGGGCGCAGACATGCGGATTTAAGGAAAATCATCGGCATGTTTGTCAACACCCTGGCTATGCGGAACTATCCGGCAGCAGAAATCACCACCAGGGAATTTTTGCTCAATGTAAAAGAACGAGCCCTGCAGGCCTTTGAGAACCAGGAATACCAGTTCGAGGAATTGGTAGAAAAAGCCGCGGTGAACCGGGATACCGGGCGTAATCCCTTGTTTGATGTCATGTTTGTTTTACAGAATATGTTCGAGGAACCGGAAGAAGAAATATCCCGGCAAGAAATAGAAGGTTTAACCACAAAACCCTATGAATTTGAAAACAACACATCCATATTTGATCTGTCTATATTCGCCTCCGAACAAGAAGAGCAACTGTTTTTTAAATTTGAATACTGCACAAAACTGTTTCAAGAGAAGACAATTCTAAAGTTTATTCAATACTTCAGGACCATCACAGCCGAAGTGGCGGCGAACCCCGGCAAGAAAATAGCCGATATAGAAATACTATCAGGCGAAGACATAAAACAGCTGTTGATTGAGTTTAACGACACCAAAACAGGATATCCCAGGGATAAGGTCATTCATGAGTTATATGAAGAACAAGCAGGGAAAATCCCGGGCAACATTGCCCTGGTATTTGAAGATAAAGCCTTGACTTACCAGTGTTTAAACGAAACCGCCAATAAAGTGGCCAACTATTTATATTCTAACTTAAATGTCCAATGGGAAGATCGCGTCGGCCTTCTCATGGAGCGATCGCCGGATGTTATCCCGGCAATTTTAGGGATATTGAAAGCCGGCGCTGCATATGTTCCCATTGACGCCTCTTTGCTGGAGACAAGAATAAAATATATGATCCATGATGCCGACATTGGAGTGGTGATTTCCCGGCAATGCCATACAAATATGTTAAAGAGGTTAGAGAGGGAATTTTTGTGCCTGGATAGTCCCTGGGTTTGTCAAGAAGATGCCCAGGGAAAAAATCAAATAAAGGTTCATCCCCATAACCTGGCCTATGTAAACTATACCTCAGGTACAACCGGTTTACCCAAAGGTATAATGATCGAACATCGGTCGGTCATCAATTTTATAAAGGGAATGACCGATGTCATTGATTTTAAAGAGGATGACCGTATTTTATCGTTAACCACTATATCCTTTGATATTTTTGGCCTGGAGACGATTCTCCCCCTGACCCGGGGTTCGAAAGTAGTCATGGGAAACCGTGAAGAACAGTTAAACCCGGTGGCATTAACAGGTGTTATCATTAAAGAAGATATATCGATTTTCCAGCTTACCCCGTCGCGGTTATATATGCTGCTGGCCCATGATGGTTCCAAACCGGCACTGGAGTTGTTGAAATATCTAATTGTCGGTGGAGATGCCTTCCCGGAAAACCTCTGGAAAGAAGCGAAAGCTATTATTACCGGGAAAATATATAATGTTTATGGCCCCACTGAAACCACCATATGGTCCACCATAAAAGATGTCAGCGCTGAAAACGCATTAAATATCGGGCATCCCATCGCCAATACGCAAATATACATAGTGGACAAAAATAAAAAATTACTCCCGGTAAGAGTGTCCGGGGAATTATGTATTGGGGGAGATGGTTTGGCCAGGGGTTATTTAAACAGGCCGGAATTGACAGCAGAGAAATTTATAGAATTTGAGGTTAAGGTTAAGGCTGAGGTTGAGGAGGGAGAGGCGCTCCGGGGACAAATCCCAAACAAACATATGTCCCATATGTCCCATATGTCCTATATGTCCTATATTTACAAAACCGGTGACCTTGCCAGGTGGCTGCCTGATGGAAACCTGGAGTTTTTAGGACGAATCGATTACCAGGTGAAGATAAGAGGTTTCAGGATAGAACTGGAAGAAATAGAGCATCGCTTATTGGAAATTGATTATGTAAACAGTGCCGCTGTCATTGTCAAAGAAAAGGAAAATGAAGAGAAATACCTATGTGCCTATATTGTTGCCAGCCGGGAAATCGTAATAGCCGAGCTTAAGGATATTCTTGCCGATACGTTACCGGACTATATGATACCCTCTTATTTCGTTCAACTGGAAGAATTGCCCATAACCGCCAACGCCAAGATAGACCGGAAAGCATTGATTTCATATGATATAAATGTAAAATCAGACGTGGAGTATGTGCCCCCTGAAACTGAAATGGAAAAGACAATCGCCGACATCTGGAGAGAAGTGCTGCAAATAGACCAGGTGGGATTACACGATAATTTCTTTGATATCGGCGGGCATTCGTTAAGTATTGTTAAAGTAAATGCTAAGTTGAAAAAGGTATTTGATAAAGATATTTCCGCTGCGGCAATGTTCAGGTATCGTACCATAAGTTCCCTGGTGGAGTATTTCAGTAATGAAGAAAGCATGAGCCTGTCTCCTGGTACGAAGGAGAGAATTAACGAATCTGTAAATTTAATGGACGAAGCCACCGAGGTATTGTTTGCGGATGAAATTGAATAAAGAAAAAATATGCAAAAAATTATTGGGAGATGAGGATGTCGAAAAAAGAAAGTGAAACAGCCGGGACTGGTAAAGAAATAGCTGTTATTGGTATGGTCGGGAGGTTCCCGGGGGCCGGAAATATTGATGAATTCTGGAATAACTTAAAAAATGGTGTCGACTCGATATCTTTTTTCTCACATGCAGAGTTAATAGAGAGGGGGGGTGAGTTCAACTCGATTAACCATTCTGATTATGTTAAGGCAAAAATGTTACTCGAGGATAAAGAGTATTTTGATGCTGCATTTTTTAGTTATACCCCATTGGAAGCACAAATAATGGCTCCTCAAATGCGTATTTTTCATGAATGTGCCTGGGCGGCAATGGAGGATGCAGGATATGACCCGGAACTGTATGACGGACTAATCGGACTCTACGCAGGTGCTTCACCCAGTTCCTATTGGGAAGCTTTATCTTATTTCTCCGGGAAAAATGACGAAATAGGGGAATTTGCAGCAGCACAACTCAATGATAAAGATTATACAAATACCAGGATTTCCTATAATCTAAACCTGAAAGGACCGGTTTTTTCAGTCCAGACCGCATGTTCAACATCCCTGGTGGCGGTTCACCTGGCATGTCGAGGATTATTGACGGGTGAGTGCAAAATGGCATTAGCAGGTGGGATTACCGTAATCACTTCTCCAAAACAAGGCTATTTGTTCCAGGAAGGGATGATTTTGTCAGCGGATGGTCACTGCCGGGCGTTTGATGCCAGGGCAA
Organism: Candidatus Aminicenantota bacterium; assembly: GCA_020355945.1. The sequence continues at coordinate 7,236,914 of CP070627.1, forward strand.
AAGGAACGATTTTTGGAGAGGGAACCGGGCTGGTGGTGTTGAAACGACTAAAAAATGCTATTGCTGACAACGATCATATTTATGCTGTAATCAAAGGTACTGCAATTAATAATGATGGAAAACGAAAAGTTGGTTTTACAGCTCCCAGCGTGGATGGACAGGCCGAAGTGATTCAAACCGCTCAGCGCATCGCCCGCGTGCAACCCGAAACCATTGGTTATATTGAAACCCATGGTACGGGGACAGCCCTTGGGGACCCGGTGGAAATTGAAGCATTAACATTGGCATTCGAAACAGACAAAAGAGGGTTTTGTGCCATTGGTTCGGTCAAAAGCAATATCGGCCACCTGGATGCGGCGGCAGGGATTGCCGGTCTGATTAAAACCGTACTGGCCTTAAAGCACAGACAAATTCCTCCCAGCCTACATTTTGAGAATCCCAATCCCGGGATTGATTTTGAAAATACTCCCTTTTTCGTGAATACAGGGCTAAAAGAATGGAAGAATGAAAAATATCCTTTAAGAGCCGGGGTAAGCTCTTTTGGCATTGGTGGCACCAATGCACACGCGGTCCTGGAACAAGCACCCACCATACCCCAATCATCCAAAAGCAGGGAGTGGCAGTTGATTTTGCTTTCCGCAAAAACACACTCAGCTCTCGATCGAGTGACCGATAATTTTTTAACCTACCTTGAGCAAAATCCCGGTATTAATCTTGCCGATGCAGCGTATACGTTACAAGTAGGAAGAAAAGCTCTCAAATACAAACGAATGGCAGTGATTGCGGATGGGAATTATCCGGTTAAGGCGCTGTCATCTTTCGATTCCCACAAAAATCGCACCGCTTCAACTGAAAAGGAAAAAAAACCAATCGTATTCATGTTTTCCGGCCAGGGCTCCCAGTATCCCGATATGGGATTGCACCTTTATCAAAAAGAACCTGTATTCCGTCGAGAGTTGGACCGCTGCTTTGACCTCCTGCGCCCTCATGGGTATGACGATATAAGGGAAATTCTTTATCCCAACAGCCATAACGCCTCAAAAGCGGAAGATATGATCCATCGAGTGGAAATTTGCCATCCGCTGCTATTTTCCTTTGAATATGCCCTGGCCACTTTATTGATGAAGTGGGGGATCGTACCTCAAGCAATGATCGGGTACAGCCTGGGCGAGTATGTTGCTGCAGCCATCTCCGGGGTATTGTCCCTGGAGGATGCATTAAGGCTGGTGGCTATTAGAGGAAAATTGATTCAAACACTTCCTCCAGGAGGGATGTTAAGTGTTCCACTGGCAAAGAAAGAATTGCTGCCATTATTGAAGGAAAATTTATCAATTGCCATTGATAACGGCCCTTCTTGTATTGTTTCCGGACCCGAGGAAGTGATTCATGCATTTGAAAAACAAATGAAGAAAAGAAAATACTTATGTATACGGGTGCGAACCTCTCACGCCATCCATTCAACAATGATGCAGCCTATTTTAAAAGAATATGAAAAGGTGGTTGGGCAAGTCACATTGAAAAATCCCCGGATTCCTTACATATCAAATATCACAGGTAAATGGCTTACTGCGGAACAAGCCCGGGATCCTAACTATTGGGTAAACCATTTAAAAGAAACCGTACGCTTTGCTGATGGGATAAAGAAATTTTTAAAAGATGAAAATACCTTGTTTGTGGAGATTGGACCCGGGGGGGATTTAGGTGCATTAGTGAGCCGACATCTAAATAATAATGCAGTTCGGCGGGTTATAACTATCATCAGACCACAGGGAAAAGATTTCTCAGATGTTTATTACCTGTTGAATAAAATAGGATTTTTATGGCTGGAGGGGGTAAATATAAATTGGTCCGGCTTATATTCGCAAGAAACAAGACACCGGATACCTTTGCCAACATATTCCTTTGAAGGACAGCGCTATTGGTTGGAAAACGATCGTATTAATCCTGCCAATGGGACAGCGGGAACACTCCAGTTACCCAGAAAAACGGATATGGCAGATTGGTTCTATATCCCATCCTGGAAACGTTCCCTGCTGCCTGCTCAAAATTACAGCGATACAAGGGAACCACCCGGTCAATCTCATTGGCTGATGTTTATGGATACAACTGGCATGGGAAACCGGTTGGTGAAACTACTGGAAAAAAAAGGAGAGGATATAATCATAGTAAGGCAAGGCAAGGAGTTTTCCAGGGTGAATCAACGGGAATATACCATCAATGCTCAGCACAGTAATGATTACGAAGCCCTTATAAAGGCGCTTAAACAATTGAGTAAACCTGTAAATAAAATCATCCATTTGTGGGGTGTGACCAGGGACAAAACCCGGAGACAAGGAATTGAAGCCGTTGAAAATGCACAAAATTCAGGATTTTATAGTTTACTTTACCTGGCAAAAGCCATTGGAAACCAGTCGGTTAGCGATAATCTCCAGGTTGAAGTGATAACCAGCAATATGCAGGAAGTCAGCGGTGAAGAATGGCTGTGTCCGGAAAAGGCAACTGTACTGGGACCTGCTAAAGTCATCCCCCAGGAATTTCCTTTTATCCGATGCCGCAATATAGATATTGTGTTCCCGGAAACCACAGTACATGGAGGTTGGGAAGAAGACAAACTGGCCAGGCAATTGTGCGCTGAATTGTCCAGGGAGCCTGCGGATGTGGTGGTGGCTTTCCGTGGTAACCATCGCTGGATACAGGCGTTTGAACCCGTTCATTTGCCACCTCCCCCGGAAAAAATCCCAAAATTAAAAGAAAAAGGGGTATACTTGATCACCGGGGGACTGGGGGGGATTGGGCTCTCGTTGGCAGAATTCCTGGTACGAAATGTGCGAGCCAGGTTGATACTGACCGGACGTTCTACTTTGCCTCCCCAAAAGGAATGGGAAAACTACCTGGTTTCCCACCAGGAGAACGATAAGATCAGCAATAAAATACGCAAAGTAAAGGAGTTAGAAGCCCTGGGAGGAGAGGTACTGGTTCTTAGCGCTGATGTGGCCAATCGGGAACAAATGTCGGAAGTGATTAAACGAGCCCAAGAGCGGTTCCAGGGCATAAACGGGGTAATTCATGCTGCAGGAATCCTGGGAGGGAATACTTTCAAAACCATTAACCAGATCGGTCCATTGGAATGCCAGAAACAATTCCAGGCTAAAGTGTATGGCCTGCTGGTCCTGGGAGACATTTTCCGCAATCAAAAACTGGACTTTTGTTTGTTAACATCATCACTCTCACCAATTCTAGGTGGGTTAGGATTTGTTGCCTATTCAGCAGCGAATCAATTCATGGACTCCTTTGTCCACTATTATAACCGGAAGAACCCCGTACCCTGGATAAGTGTCAATTGGGCGGATTGGAGGTTTAAACACAGGCAAGAGCCTTCAGCACTGGGGGCAACCGTGGCAGAATTTAATATTACCCCGGAACAAGGAATAGAAACGTTTCAGCGTATATTATCCAATGGTGAAATCAGCCAGGTGATTGTTACTGCCGGTGATTTGCAAGCCAGGCTCGACCAATGGGTTAATCTTCAATCACTGCGATCGGGTGATGAATCTGCCAGCCAGCACCCCTCCTCCCTGCAAGAGAGACCCAATTTATTAAATCCATATGTGGCACCCTCCGATGATATTGAGAAAATCCTGGCCAACATCTGGAAAAATTTATTGGGATTTAAACAAGTGGGAATCCAGGATGATTTCCTGGATTTGGGCGGAGATTCACTGAAAGCCATTACCGTTATATCCCGAATCCATAAAGAAATTAATGTCACCCTGCCCTTAATGCAATTCTTTAGAAGACGAACCATTGAAAGCCTATCCCAATATATAAAAAAGGCTGAAAAGAGCCTATGCACATCTATAGAACCCACAGAAGAAAAGCAGCATTATGTATTATCCTCAGCCCAAAAGAGATTGTACATTTTACAGCAGTTGGAAATAAAGAGCATTGCTTACAACGAATCGCAAACAGTACTGCTGGAAGGTGAAATCGATAAAAAAAAATTAGAGGAGACATTCAGAAAACTGATAAAACGGCATGAAAATTTGAGAACCTCGTTTCATATGGTGGAAGAAAAACCGGTACAGAGGATACATGAAGAATTGGAATTTGATATCGAATATTATCAGGTTAAGGTTGAGGAGGGAGAGGGAACAAGGGGGCTTGCCCCCTTGCCTGACAAACACGAAACCCACAGCCCTCAATCCGAAACAAACATTATAAAGAATTTTATTCGTCCTTTTGATTTATCTCAAGCACCTCTGATGCGTGTCGGTTTGCTAGAACTTCAACACACCCCGGCCGCTCATCGCGGCCATCCCCGGCGGGGCACCTATAAATCTCCCCCTGCCCCCACCACCCATCAAGAGGAAAGTCCAGGTAATAGATATATCTTAATGGTGGATATGCATCACATCATCTCAGATGGAGTCTCTCATACAATATTGATAAGAGACCTTATTGATTTTTACAAAGGAAACCAATTATCCCCATTGCCCTTTCAATACAAGGATTTTTCCGAGTGGCGCAATCGTGATGAGCAAAGAAAGGTAATAGAGAGTCAAAGAGACTATTGGCTGAAGGAATTTGCCGGAGAGATACCGGTATTAAATTTAACCACTGATTATACCCGGCCAACGATTCAAAGCTTTGAGGGAAATACGGCAAATTTTGAAATCGGTGAAGAAGAGACAACCGCATTGAACCGACTGGCGAAAAAACAAGCAACCACATTGTATATCCTGCTGGTGGCGATGTTCAATGTATTATTAGCCAGGTTAAGTAACCAGGAAGATATCATTATCGGGATATCCCTGGCAGGCCGGAGACATGCGGACCTGGACCAGATCATCGGTATGTTTGTCAATACGTTGGCGGTAAGAAACTTCCCCATAAGTGAGAAAACGTTTACTGACTTCTTTACAGAAGTAAAAGAAAATACATTGAATGCTTTTGAAAACCAGGACTATCCATTCGAGGAACTGGTTGAACAACTTCCCGTGAACAGGGATTTAAGTCGTAATCCTTTGTTTGATGTGATGTTTGTTTTTCAAAATAGGTATTTTCCCAAAACAGGAATCCCCGGCCTAAAACTATCTCCTTATAAATACAAAAGCCAGGTATCAAAATTCGACCTGATATTTCTAACCGTGGAATCAGGGGATAAACTGTTGTTTTCTTATGAATACTGCACAAAGCTCTTTAAACAGGAAACCATAGAACGATTTATTTCCTTTTATAAAAAGATAATATCTTCGATTTTAAATGACCCCAATAAAAAGCTGTCTCAAGTCGAGTTAATTTCGGAACAAGAAAAGAAACAAATCTTAATTGATTTTAATGATACCAATGCAGGGTATCCACCGGATAATACAATACATGAGCTATTTGAAGAACAGGTTGAACGTACCCCTGATAACCTGGCCGTGGTAGGAGTGGCCCACGAATTACCCGAATTACTCGAAATAGCATCCTCAAAGGGAACAGGGGGGCTTGCCCCCTTGTCCGCCTTGTCCGTACTCATGTCAATCACTTACAAAGAGTTAAATGAAAGGTGCAATCATCTGGCCCATGTATTACAGTCAAAAGGTACCGGATCGGATATGATCGTGGGTATTATGATAGAACCTTCTGTTGAAATGATCATTGGTATATTGGGAATCTTAAAAGCTGGCGGTGCCTATTTGCCCATCGACCCCACCTACCCCGAAGAACGTATCAAATACAAGCTGGCTGACACCAGTGCCAAAATCCTGGTAACAACCAGGAGTTTGGTTGAGGAAGATAGGAAGCTGGGAACCTGGGAAGGCAAGAAGATTATTTTAGAAGAGGTTTTTAAAGATAATAATGGCTCTTCCCACCCCGCAGCACGCAACTCGCAACTCGCTTATATAATCTACACCTCCGGGTCAACCGGGAAACCAAAAGGTGTGATGGTGGAACACCGGTCAGTGGTTAACCGGTTAAATTGGATGCAGCGCTTCTATCCCATCAGGAAAGACGATGTAATATTGCAAAAAATCCCTTTTACCTTTGATGTCTCCGCATGGGAGTTATTCCGGTGGTCCTTTCAAGGGGCTTCGCTGTGTTTACTGGGTCCCGGGGATGAAAAAAAACCGGGAGCAATCATTGAAGCTGTAGAAAAAGATAAAGTAACCACCATGCATTTTGTTCCCTCCATGTTACGTGTTTTCCTGGCCTACCTGGACCAATACGAGTCTTCCTCCCTTTCCCGTTTACGCCGGGTATTTTCCAGTGGAGAAGAATTAAAGGTGGACCTGGTGGAAAAATTTAATAAATTGTTGAAGCAAAAAAACGGGACACGGTTAATTAACTTATATGGCACAAGCGAAACCGCCGGGAATGTATCTTATTTTGATTGCTCCACAGGAGGCGCTCCTGGAAATATACTTATAGGAAAACCCATTGATAATATTGCGTTATATGTTTTAGATAAAGCATTGAATGTTCAACCTCCAGGAGTACCAGGGGAATTATATATAGCCGGAGAAGGTCTGTGCCAGGGCTATTTAAACTGCCCCGAATCCACGGCAGAGAAATTCCCGGAAAATCCCTTTGCTTCACCACCGGGTAATCTCCTCCATCGCACCGGTGACCTTTGCAGGTGGCTGCCCGATGGTAACCTGGAGTTCTTAGGGCGAAGCCCTCAACAGGCTAAAATAAATGGAAACCGGATAGAACTGAAACATAAAAAGAATGAATTAATAGTAAAAGAAATTACTGTTTCCAGGGATGCAAAAACCTCCAAATCAAGGTTGATAGAAGGTGATTTCGATTTTTAGAAAAATAAAAAATAAAATTTGGGTGAAAAAATGTCGGGTAAAAAAATATTATTAATGTTATTGCCTTTTTGGACACCATTTGTTCCTCCTTTAGGAATTGCCTGTCTAAAAAGTTATATGAAAAAATATAAATTCAATATAAAAACCTGTGATTTGAACCCGGAACCGGAATTTTGGGATATTCACAATAAATATATGGAATTCCTTAAAAAAAATATCCCGGTAGAAAAACAGGGGAATGTTAATACCACAGGTTTTGATGTGCTGATGACCCATTCTCTTGCATATTTAAATAAACAAGAAGAAAAAGATTATTTTCATTTATTACAGGAAATGTTATTTGAAAACTTTTTCTACAAAATAGAAATCAAACATATACATTCACTGGATAGCCTGGTAGAAAAATTATATATGCACCTGGAAAATCACCTCGATAAAATATTTGCAAAAGAGCAGCCGGATGTTTTCGGTGTATCGGTATTTAACTCGAACCTGGGCCCCTCTCTTTTTGCTTTAAAAGAATTCAAGAAAAAAAAACCAGGTGGAATAACAATTCTTGGGGGCGGCATTTTGTCCGACCAGTTACATCCGGATTCCTTCAATTTCAAAAATATTTTGGCCAGAATGGGAGCCTCAATAGACAAGATTGTGATTGGTGAAGGGGAAGTTCTTCTTTTTAAATTATTAAGAGGAGAATTGCCGGATAATCAAAAAGTTTTTACTATTAAAGATATTAACAATGAAGTTCTGGATTTTACCAATGTTGGTGTCCCTGATTTTGGTGACTTTGATCTTGGGAAGTATCCCGAGTTGACAAGCTATGCTTCACGAAGTTGTCCCTTTCAATGTAAATTTTGTTCCGAGACCCTGCAGTGGGGAAAATATAGGAAGAAAAAAATGAAACAGGTGGTGGATGAGTTAATCGATTTACATAAAAAGTATAACTATTCACTATTTTTATTAGGTGATTCACTGCTGGACCCGATCATTATGGACCTTTCCAGGGAATTTATATCAAGAGGAGACATATTATATTGGGATGGGTACTTACGTGTGTCTGATATGGCAGGAAATCCCGGGAATGCAATGCTGTGGCGTAGTGGTGGATTTTATCGTGCCCGTCTTGGAATTGAAAGCGGCTCAGAGAGGGTTCTGAAGCTAATGGATAAAAAAGTAACCCCTCATCATATCCACAGCACATTAAAGAGTCTGGCCAGGGCCGGGATCAAAACCACAACCTACTGGGTAACCGGATACCCGGGAGAAACAGAAGAGGATTTTCAACAAACATTGGATTTAATTGCCCAACTGAAAGATTATATTTTTTCGGCTGAATGTCATGCCTTTTGGTTTTACCCCAGCGGCCAGGTAAATTCTGAAAAATGGGTAAAAGAAAAAGGCATCACCCCATTATATTCGGAAAAACTTATCCGCTTATTAATGTTACAGTCATGGGTTTTAAATAGCGAACCCCGCAGGGAAGAAGTGCATGACAGGTTATTCAAATTTAAAGACCTCTGCAATAGATTGGATATACCGAACCCTTATAATTATGCCGATTGGTATCATGCCGATGAACGCTGGAAAATGCTTCATAAAACTGCTCCTCCATCAATGCTGGAATTAAAACAGGGAAACCATCAATATAATTTTATCAAAGAAAGTTCAACACATTCAGCGGCAAAAGAAAAATTTAAAATAGAAGGTGACTATGAGTTTTAAAGAAAATCAAGAAAGAACTATGGCTTCATACGGGATAAAAGATATATTGACTACAACCGGTTCGTTTAACAAAGAAATAAACTATTGGTTGGAAAAATTGTCGG
>CP070627.1:7245639-7258236 GCA_020355945.1 Candidatus Aminicenantota bacterium
TAAGGGAAAAAAATAACACAAAAGTAAAAATAAATCAAGCCCCAAATTTTTCCCGGGTACAGGCTTTCACAGACAAAAATTAAAGTCCCATTTCTTCCAGCAAATACCGGGCGCCGGAGAATTTTTCTGTTATAAACATGACATAACGAATATCCACACTAATCACCCGCTGGAGTTCCGGTACAATAAAATAATCACCAATCACACTTTCATAGACCATATCAAAGCTAATACCCACGATATCTCCATTGGCATCCATGACCGGGGACCCGGAACTGCCGCCAGTGACATTAGTGGTATTAATAAAGCAGGTGGCAATGTCATCCAGGTTTTTGTCAATATATCTTCCAAAATCACGGGCCTGGTATAGTTTCTTGAGTTTTCCCGGTACTTCAAAGGGGAATGTCCCGGTTTCTTTTTCCATTACCCCTGTCAATGTGGTAAGAGCCAGGTAGGTCACCCCATCCCTGGGATGGTAGCTCTTCACCGGGCCATAGGTAAACCGGATAGAGGAATTGGCATCCGGTGCGATTTTACCCTGGTGTATCTCCAGCAGCGCTGCTATGTAAAGCTTCTTTAAATCCTTTCGCTGCTGTCCTACAATCTTTTCCTTTTGCCGCAGCAGGTTCAATTCCCTTTCAAGCTCTACAGCCAGTTTAATAAAGGGATCGTTGAGTTTTAGAAGACCGGCGGGTTTTAATTTTACCAGTTCCAATCTCTTTTTCGGGTCTTTCAATATGGTGGAAGCATAAAGCTCATCCACATATTTATTAATTTCCTCCGTTCCTTTTGCAAAAACAGGAATCAACGCCTTTGGCCACCTGGATTTATCCTGGTTTTTTATTTGCTTCAACCGGAATTTCAAATACGCCTTATCGGTTTCCAGGTGAAAGCTCCTTTCCGCAGCTTCAATCCTGGTTTGAATACCCGGTAAATCCTTTTCCTGAAAATTCGCTTCTCGCTGCCTATCCGGTTTTTGTCTTTCTTCAACGGTGCGGGTGATCAGGTGGGCCTGGTACAGGAGCGCCGCACCTGTTCTGCTGTTTACCAGGGCATCCATTCGCTGTTTTTTCCGGTAAAAATCCATATTCTGTTGCATAAAATTTTCAATTTCGGCTAATATATTGCCGTATTTTTTCTTACGTTCCGGGTGCTGGTCCAGCCACTGCATCAACTTTGTCTCCAATATTCTCTTTTTTTCCGGTATTGAGTGTTTTTGAAAACCCTCCAATTTAGCGATGCGGTTCTTTAATCCATTGTAGAGTCCTTTAACCAGGGAAGCATATTTAATCTGGATGTCGCGATTATCTTTACCTGCTTTTTCAAAAAAGTCAATTGTTTTTTTATATGTTTCTATCAACTGCTTCATTTCTTCAATATCAAATTGAAATTCAGCGGAGGTGTAATGGCGTTTGGTACTGCCGGGGTACCCCATTATAAAGGTAAAATCACCCTCTTTTACGCCTTCAAGGGAAATCTTTAAAAAAGATTTGGGTTGATAGGGGACATGATCAGGGCTGTAGGGAACTCCCACATTATCTTTGGACACATAGGCGCGCAAAAAGGCGAAATCACAGGAATGACGCGGCCACATCCAATTATCAACTTCTCCCCCGTAATGTCCAAGGGCATGGGGGGGCGCATAAACGATGCGCACATCCCACAGCCGCTTAAATTTAAAGAGATAATATTTATTGCCACTGTACATGGATTTAAACGAAGAATAGAGGTCTTTACCCCGTTTTTCAGCCTTTGCTTCCATTTTTTTCCGGATTCGATCCAGAGTTTGATATTTTTGCTCTGCGGTCATACCAGGTTTTAGTTTTTTTAAAACAGCGGCAGTAACATCTTCATATCCCAGGAGAACATCTATGTAATAGCCTTTGGCAGGAATCTCTTCTGTCTTAGCTTTGGCCAGGAATCCTTCGTTAATGTAATCATGCTCTTTATCCGAGGCTCGTTGAATAGCTCTAAACACCACATGGTGATTGGTTAGAATTAATCCTTCCTTGCTGACAAAAGCGCCGGATGCTCCTCTCACTCTGACCACCGCATTCATAATACCGGTGCCATCTTCTTTGTAAAGACCCCCCGAGTCCATTTTCAGTCCCTGGGATTTTAAATCCAACTCCTTCATCTGGTGGGGCATCCACATGCCCTCATCCGCAGCGCCAAACCAGGCAAAAAACAAGATCAAAACCGTAAGAAGCATATGCTTTGATGATTTCAACATGTTGTCTCCTTTAAGCAGTATATTGTTTTTTTCTTTTAAAACCAATTATAAACCATTTTGCTTTTCAAGTCACCCCACAGCATGGCAATTCTAATTTTAGCCACGAAGTTACACGAAGAGGCACTTGAAAGGTTTTTGGCCGGCGGAGGCTTTATTAATATTTTCTTTTCTGGTAAAATTATCTTGATGAGTAATTTTAGAAAATTTTTACTGCTTTTTTTAATTTTAGGGGTGCTGATCCTGTTTGATACCATTGGTTATATGTTGATAGAAGAAGTTGGTCTCTTTGACGCCCTTTATATGACTGTTATCAGTATCACCACGGTAGGGTATACCGAAGTTTTCCAACTCAGTGCCCGGGGAAGACTATTCACCATCTGGGTGATTATCAGCGGCCTGGGTACGTTCTTTTACATTATCGGGAAAATCGCGGAGACCACTTTTGAAGGTAACATCAGGACCATCCTGGGGAGAAGAAAGATGAAAATGCTGTTAAACATGAAAGACCATGTGATTGTTGCCGGTTTCGGCAGAATGGGTGAACATGTGTGCCGGGAATTGTGCAAGATGAAGATCAAATTTGTGATCATTGAAAATGATAATGAGCGATTCGCCTTAGCCGAGGAATTGGAATATAGTGTTATTAATGAAGATGCCACCAGTGAAGAAGCTTTGCGAAGATCAGGGGTAGAGAAAGCCAAAACCTTTATTTCCTTATTGGCTTCGGATGCAGATAATATTTTTACGGTGATGGCGGTTCGTGAAGTCAACCCTACTGTTTGTATTATTTCCCGGGCATTGGATACTGCTAATGAGAAACGGTTATACAGGGTGGGTGCCAACCGGGTGGTGACGCCATATGAATTAAGCTCCCGCCGCATCGTCAATACCGTACTAAGACCCAATGTGGTGGATATGATTGACCTGATGACTTATTCACCTAAAATGGCCATCTCTATCGAGGAACTGACCATAAAAGATGATTCCCCTTTTGCAGCGAAACGAATCATCGATTCCGGGTTAAGGCAAAATTACAATGCCATTGTGATTGCCATAAAACGAAAAGAGGCAATGATTTTCAATCCCAATTTCAACCAGGAAATTTTACCTGGAGACATTCTCATCCTGGTGGGTGAAAAAGATAAATTATTAAACTTGTACTAAAAAATAATCACCTGGAGGCTCTTTCCCGGGTTAACTTCCTTTTTCTGCAATGACCAGCATCTCAGGATCCTCCGAGGTCAACGGATCACTGCGACTAAAATGACCTAACTTGCAGCCAAAAATTTCAATATGTTTAAAATGAAGGGATTTCAAATACCAGGTCATTTCGCTGGGCATATAAAATCTCTCAATGCATTTAATTACCTTTTTTTTCCCTGAATCATCGGTGATTTCAACGGTAGAGGTTTCCCTGAGCGTCAGCGGGTCAAAGTGATGACCTTTACTTTCGAATCCCAGCTCGAATCCCTGCTCATTTAAGAATTCTTCCGTTGAGTGATATAGGGGAAATAAGGCATTTAAAGTGGTGAGGATCAGTTTTCCCCCCGGTTTCAGCGCTTTTTGGGCCTTTTCCAGGATTTGAACGTTCATTTCGTCGGTTTCCATTAACGGGAACGCTCCTTCACAAATCATAATCACTGCATCGAATTCATTGTTAAAATCCAGGGTTCTGGCATCTGCACGGATAAAATTAATATTTAGACTTTCTTTTTTTGCTTTTTCAATTGCTTTGTCCAGTTGAGATTGGGATAAATCAATGCCTGTCACTGGATATCCTCTTTTGGCCAGTTCGACAGCATGTCTACCGGTTCCGCAGCCGATATCTAAAATACGTTTGGTTTTATCGAAATTGATTTCCTGTTCGATAAAGTCGACTTCACCCCGGGTTCCCCGCGTAAAAGGCTCTTTATCATAGGACTCGGCGTAATTTTCAAACAATTCTTCATACCATTGTTTCATGTTCATTCTCCTTTTCGATTTTAGCCGCGAAGTTACAGTGAAACATGAATAGACAAAAAATTCTTTTTTAAAGCCATAAATACCATAAATAGAAGGAAATTACAATATTGTAATTCGTGGGCTTTCTTCACAGCAGGTTTTTGCAGGTCATTTGTTTATCCCGGGCGGGTGTGGTATAATACCGACGTGTAACGTATAGAAAAAATAAAAAAAGAGAAAGCCCATGAGATTTATAGAGCTTGAATCACCGGTAGTAGGCCGGGAATTGATAGGCAGGGAAGAATGGGTTCATCTTTTCATTGACAATTTTGTGAATAAACCGAAGCGAACCGGGCCTTATCAATATGCCCTGGTGGCGCCCCGTCGCACCGGCAAAACCTCGATACTCATGGAAACCTTCAACCGGCTGTTTCACCAGAGACCGGCCGGGGATGAGTTGATTCCCCTTTATTTCAACCTGGAAGAAATACTAAAGGCTGGCCCCATCGATACCTTCCCGGAACGTTATCTTTTACAACTCTATGCCGGCATTATCAACTTTGGTCTGGGTAAAGAGGTTTACTCCTACCGGAACCTGGAAATGCCCGAAGCCCTGGAATTATCAAAGGTTCATGGATTTCATGACTATCTTACCCGCACGCTTCATATGATGGAATATGACCGCAGCCTGCCGGGTGGATTTCCTGCATTCCGGTTGGTGGCGCTGCTGGGGGATATTAGCCGGGAAACCGGCCAGTCTTTTGCCGTATTGGTAGACGAGGTCCAGGTGGCCCTGGAAATCTACGAAAAAAAAGAGACCGATATCCTCATGGCCTTTCGCAAGTGTTTTGAACTGGACTTCATGAAGAAACCGAAGGTCTACCATGTTTTTACCGGTTCAGCCGCATCCATGGTGAGTAAAGAAGTCCTGGGAGGTGAATCCTGTTTATTTGGCCGGATTTATCATAAGGACCTTTTCCCATTGTCACCTCCTGGTGTGAACCAGTTGATCGACTTTCATACGGACGGCCCGGTGCCGGAATGGACCAATGAAGCCAGGACCGCGCTTTATGAGATTACCAAAGGCCATCCTTTTTATGCCAAATGCCTGGTAAAAAATCTCCTGGAAATACAAAGACCAAAACCCACATTCATCGGGGTTCCCCAATTGGAAACCGCTTATAAACAAGAACTCTCTTCCGGGGCCATTTATAAGACACTTAAAGATGACTTTTCCAGGTACCTGACCCGGTACAAAGACCCCGGGCTCCTGGAACAAATATTAAAACGGATCGTGGATACCGCAAACGAAGATGGGTTCACAACACCAAAACAATTGCATCAACTCCCTGGATGGGATTCCCAGGCAGCTAAGTACCTGGAGGATTGTGATATTATCCAATTCAACTCTTATACAAGGTTCCTGGACCCGGTGTTCGAGGATTGGTTTAAACACATCTATTGGAAATATATCAAGGAAAATATATCCATGGAGGAATCCGAACCTGATTTTGCCGGGACCACAGCAAAACGCCTGGTTAATGACATCGGTTTTCTTTTCCAGCGCCTGGTGCGGATGGCGATTAGCTTTTTTAACGGTCAGTCCGTAAGCGCTGTTTTTTTTGGCCGGGAAACCGATGAAATTATTCTCTCGAAGATTAAATCAGCAAAAGTGGAATGGTCGTTTTATTGGCCGTCTTCCATTAAACAAGAAGAGGAATACCGCTTTGATATCACCGGTTTTGGCAAAGATAAAGATCAACCCGGTGAAGAGGAGTGGTGGTTCGTGGAATGTAAATATTGGCAGTCCCGGAAAGTGGGTATCCCCCAGTTAGAAGAACTTGTTTTCAAAAAGGAAAAATTCCGGGATGCCAGGCAATTCAAAGGGAAACTGGTGTGCTGGTTTTGCTCAAAAGATAAGTTGGGGCCCCTGGAACAGGAATTTTGTCTAAACAACGATATTTATTTTAGCAGCGCTGACCAGGTAGAACAACTGGTGTGTCAATTACGTAAAATGTAGCAACGAAGAGACACAAAGGGACACGAAGTAGAAAACAGTAGGTCAGTGGGGAAGCGCTTAGAAGAACGGTCATTGGTTAGTGGTGAGTGAGTTGAGAAGATAGGAAGACGAAAGAAATTACAAATCACAAATTACAATGTTCAAAATTACAAACAATTACGGCATACTATCTGTCATCTGCCTTCCCAGCTTCTTTCTTTTTCCCATCTTCCCAGCTTCTCAGCTTCCCGGCTTCCCTCTTTACCCCCTGGCCGCCGGAGGCAGAAGAGCGAAGTCCTATCCACGGCAATAGGAGGTCTTCTCTTTTTTATAAGTGCTCTTGTCTTTGGGAGAAGACGACTTCTCTTTTTTAATCGAGCACTTATCTTGAGGATAAGATAAAGGTTATTGAAAAGGCAAATTTTCAGGGCTTTTCCATTATTCCAATTGTGAACTGCGACCGCAACGAACCTAAGTTCTGTTCATTCGTATAATTGGTGGGCCATCTTCACCGCTTCCCTCTTTTCCCATCTTCCTACTCACCCTACCTCCCAATGAACAATGATCCACTTTTTTATTATTTATTTTTAACCAGGAGGCTGTCCAGGAATGCAAAATTTGTCGTTTTCAACGACCGGTTTAACGGGCGAGGAAACCGCCAGTCCCGCATCTTGCTGGCGTATTCTCGGACAGCCTCCTGGCGGTTATCCAATTCCAGAAGAGGTAAGACACTTACATAGAATTTACTGTCATTCAATTTGTTCTGTTCTATAGGCAGTTTTTCTGAAAATCTATACCGAAATCAATAATTTTCCTAATAGTTGTACTTGTGTAGCGTCACCGGTTACATGTATCTTCTCTTGCATGTAAGCTTCCGCCGGGTTGAGTTTACCATTAATTATATCCATTAGATTGCTTCCGGGAATACCCTGTTTATGATATCCAGGTAGCCCGGGTTAACCGGGTCTTCTCACACCACATACGCTTGTTTTTAGCAGGAACGGTTGAATCCTTCATCTTTCTATTTCTAACACCTCCCCTGCAGCCTCTTATTATTGGAACCTGTGAAATATTTTGTTCACAATTTTCCAACCTTCTTTAAATTTATAAAGGGACATGTAATCCGTAAAAACATGGATGGAGTCTTTATAAACTTCGATTTTAGCAACTGCTGCATTTCCCGTTACGTCGATAAGTGAAAATCGATAGGTGGTTTTGACCTTAGAGGGCCCGGGATTTTTCTTACTTTCTTTAACCTTCTCAATCCATTGGTTAATAGGAACTTTGGTCATTTCCCCATCTTTCAGGACAAGCATGTTGAATTCAGGGTGAAATCCTTTTTTCATAGCTTCAGGCTCCTGTTTAATATGGACCCCCTGGATATAAGCGTTTTCAATAACTGCTTTAATTTCTGAACGCTCTTTGTCATCTTTGGATGTATCTTCTCCAACAACGAAAGTCCACAACACCAATACCATCAACAAGACTAACATTACTTTTCGCATTTTATTAAATCCTCCTTTATTAAATTTGTTTTTTTATATTTGCAACTTTTAAAGGTAACGTACAATTCCTGTTTTTCCTGATGAATTACCGTTACCGATTAACATGAGTCATTGACAATGCAGGGTAGTACACCCTTCATGGTTTTAATCCTTTCAGTAGTTAGCTCAAGTTTATCCAGCAGCCATTCCATTTCTAAGGGTTTATTGTAATATCCGCGCTCTGTTAACTCTCTTAACCCTTCCTCACGAGTTATAAATCCGAAATGAACAGCAACACTTATTTCGACAATATGCCGAGGGATATCTAATGTTCTCATATATTTAAAACATTGAAATTGACAGTAATCCTTTACTCTTTCAATCCTACAACTTGTATGGAGTTTCCCTAGTTGTCCTTCGGGCATTTTCCAGTTAAGCTCTTTTTCAAGGATATCAGTCACTTCATTCCAACTGTTGAATATAATAATTTTATTCAAATCATTCCAGGTTAATTCTCCAGTGAACTCTTTCACTAGCAGCCTTATTAATGGCATTTGACCACGCGTGATCTTTTCTAATGCTTCTCTCAAAGGGGTAAAAACAGGTTCCATTGTCTCTTTCATTTTCCGAATATAGGGAGGGCCTTTGCCCGGTTGGGTTAGTTGAGACAGGTACCTCCTGGTAACGTTCACGCTGGACAACGGGGGATTAAATAATTTAAAAATTTTCATTTTAAATTTGTCCATGGTTGTTCGAGGTCCGAACTGCATCAGTTTAAATAACTCAGGATAGTTAATATAAGTATAAAAGAGCCTGGCGGCCATCTGACATAATTCTGCGCCCAATAAAACAAATGGTATCTTCTCTTGAACTGCCAATGGATAAAACAGCAAGTAAGCGATGTCGGAACACATGCAAGGATATCCAACCGAATCGAAAAGGGCAACGAATGTTCCTTTGATATCATCCCAGGACACAGTGCGGGTGACGAATTCCACGTTGGTGAGCCGTTTGCGGGCGGTTTCCATATTCCGCAGGGATGCCTCGTTAGCAAAAGGCAAATCCCAATTGCAGGCCATAACCCTGAGCCCCAATTTCTTTGCTGTATACCATAGCAAATACGATGAATCCTTGCCGCCTGTAAAGAGTACCATGACATCGAACCGGGATTTATTATCCTTCGCTTTTTCCAGAAGCTCTTGCTCAGTAAGAATCATAGAGGCATAAGGCCAGAGGTCCACTAATTTCCTATCCTTGAGTGTTTCAAATAACTGGCAGCAGGCACAAACCCCTTTCTCATCAAACTCAAGGCCTTTTATAACATAATCATTGTTGATGCACTTAACACAGACCCGATGCTTATCTATGGTGGCCGGGTTACGTTGGGCCTTCTTATCCACGATGATACCGGAGTTAAATAAATCATTTAATGCTTGTTTGACATTACCATTACCTGTCGCGTTTTGCCCCCGTAAAATAGCGTCGAGAGTTCTAACCCCATCAAATGCACCAATTATATCGGCTGCGTCAGGGGTAATCCGGATACTTTGCCTACGTTCGGGCGTCGGATTCTGGAAACCATAATAGCGCAGACACGGCTTACCCCCGTGTGATTCTAATTTCCAGCGATATTCTAATACAGGTCTGATATCAGAGGAAAGACGGGTGCTTGGTTTCTTTTTATTAATATTCTTATTCAAGGATACACTCCTTTTTTAATTTTATTTAGTTTTTATATTATATCATCTAAAAGTTAAATATCCAACATCTATACAATACTCCAGCATTTTGGAGATGTAATCGAAATCCAACCGGGTCCATGAAAATCCTGTTTTCTTTAAAACCCGGACCGTAAATGTGTCATCGAATGTCACACGCGACAACCCATTCTCCGAACCATCATCTCCCGGTTGTAAGTTGTAAAAGATTCCACTTAACGCTTTTATGAAAGGTTTGGATTTTACTTCCGAATAGACATGATGTTGAAAGGTTTTAAAGTCTACTAAGTCTATTTGAAAACCAAACCGGTTCATGAATCGGATCAATTTCCCTAAAGGTATACGATAAGAATTCATTAAATGGAAATTATATCCTAATGCATCTTTTAATAAAAAAAGATTAAAAAAGCCCTGAGTGCACAGATCAACCGGTGTAATTTCAATACCCTCGTTTTCAAGATTAGCAGGGGACTTGCCCAGGTGAACCAGTGCTTTAATATCATTATACAACTGGTTGGTTTCGATATTTTCCTGGAAAACGCCATCTTTCCATCTTCCTACCAAATTACCCACCCTGTATATCGATGCTTTTAATCCTCTTTCCCTTGCCCGGTAAACCAACATCTCAGCTTCAAATTTACTTTTACTGTATACGAGTCCCTCAAAACTTTGTCCGATGTTCAAATCCCACTCTCTAAAAGTAACACGCTGTGAAGGGATTCCTGCTACACCAATGGTTGAGATATGGTGCATTTTTTTTTCTTTTCCATAAAAGCAAAAATCTATTATTTTTTGAGTACTCTCGACATTTGTTTTTTTAAAATCTTTATATTTTCCGTAATGTCTTACATCCGCAGCGCTGTGAATGACGGCATCGATTGTCCCGGCTAATTCATCATAACAAGATTGTTCCATTCCCAGGCGTGATCTTGTTATATCCCCTTTGATAACAAATATTCTCCTGTCCAAATGTTTTTGGTAAGTGGAGTCGAAATAATGGTTTAATATCTGTTTAAGCCGCCGGGACGCATCTTTTACGGTATCTCCTCTCAATAAACAGTATATTTTGGCCCCTGTTTTATCGATGATATCCTTCAAAACATGGGAGCCATAAAACCCTGTGGCACCGGTTAACAAGATATGTCCGGGGACTTCCCGGGCATCTGAAATCTCATCGGTATTCCAGTTGGGTTGCGGTTTAAACTTTTCCTCTTCTCTTACCGGGGAGAACACGCCGGGGACATCTTCATTGGCGTTTGTTCCCGCCCCACAATCATCCTGGTGAACCCGGGAAATATATACGGCCAGTTCTTTGATATTGGAGTGGTCAAATAGTGCATCTAATTTTATTTTGACCTGCAGGATTTTGTAAATTTCAATCCCCAGGATAATTGTTTTCAATGAATCCAGGCCCAATTGGGACAAATCCTCTTCCACACTTATGTCCTCTATTCCAAGAATATTTTCCAGGATAGAACAAATCTTTCGTTCCATTTCATTTAGAGACATTTTCTGTAACGGGGGGGGGTCAACTTTTGATGAGGGCGATGAAATTCCAGCGTTCTCGATAATATCAGGCTTTTCCTGGAGAGTATTTAAAAAGGAAACGTTTAAACGGGGGATTTCCACTTTAAATTTTCGTTTTTCAAAAGGATAAGCAGGTAATGGAATCCGACATCGTTTCTCCTGGGAATAAAACGAGTCATAATTCATAGATATTCCATTGAGCCACAAATTTCCTATTTTTTTCAAAAGAAAATAAGTATCCGGTATACTTTCCGTCGACTGTCTGACTATAGGAACAGCCAATGGACCAAAGGATTTTTCCCGAAGTTTTTCCAGGCGTTTACATAAATCCTGACCTGTCCCCATTTCCACCAATAGTTGATCTTGCTTTTGGATCAATTCGCCTATTTCCCCAGTCAAATGGATATTCTTCCGCACCTGCATGTGGGTTAACCAGTATTCCGGGTTTGTCGCCTCTTGATCGATGATCCATGTACCGGTGGTACATGAGATACAGGGAATGGAGGATTTATTGAAGGATACCCGGTGCAATCTTTCCCGAAACCGATTAAGGGCACTGGTTTCTTCCAGGTAACCGCACCTGATTTGCTGTATTAGCGTCCCTCTTAAGGCCACCAATGCCAGGGCATCTTCTAAAGAAAAAATCCCGGAAATTTGGGCGGCCACGTATTCACCAATATCATATCCTATCATTAAAGCGGGTGTTATTCCCCATTCTATCAATAATTTTGCCAGGGCATATTCAAATATAAATATGAAGGGGTGCAGCGTCCCGGGATCCAGTAGGTCTTTTTCCTGTTTTCCCGGGTGTTTGAATTCCAATTCCTGTTGAGTGATATGTGTTTCCACTGTCCCAGGATAAATCATACTTGCGATATCATAACCGGCTTCGGTTCGCAGCATATCGAAACAACGCTGTATCCGGAGGCGAAACCGGGGCTCCTCTTTATAAAGTCCCCATCCCATATTAATGTACTGGGAACCCTCTCCCGGGAACATAAATACCACAGACCTTTCTGTTTCTTCTATAGAAGAGGAAAAGCGGGTACAATTTTCAACAGGTGCTGTTGGATTAGGGGGCACCAGGGATTGAATCGCTTCATTCACATCCGAACATACCGACATTGTCCGGTATTGAAATGATTTTCTTCCTACGTGCAATGTATAAGCCACATCAGCCAGGTTAATGTTTTTATTGCTCTTTAGATATCCCGATAAATTATCGATGGATCTTTCAAGGGCGGTTTCGGTTTTGGCGGACAACACAATTAATTGGTATTTTCTACCTGGAGGTGATATTTCTATTTCCGGTGCTTCTTCAAGCACCACATGGGCATTTGTCCCGCCGATGCCAAAAGAGCTTACACCTGCCTTTAACGTATGGTATCCATTTTCCCTTTCCCATTCGCTCAAGGAATCATTGACATAGAATGGGCTGTCGATCAAAACAAGCTGCGGATTGGGAATTTCAAAATTCAAGCTTGGGGGAATCATTCGATTTTTTAGTGCAAGGACCGTTTTTATAAAACTAGATATCCCGGCGGCACTGTCAAGATGTCCGATATTGGTTTTAACAGACCCAATGGCACAAAAATTTTTCTTATCCGTTTTAGAGGTAAAGACTTGTTTCAAAGCTTCTATCTCGATGGGATCGCCCAAAGCGGTTGCGGTGCCATGAGTTTCGATATAACCGAT
>CP070627.1:7258336-7262607 GCA_020355945.1 Candidatus Aminicenantota bacterium
TGAAATTTGCTAAAAAGAACAGGCCGGATTCTTTTAGAAAAACGATCTCGGAAAAATAGAAAATATCCGTACAACCGGTGACCCGGTCAACCACATTTCGTGAAATTTCCCTTTCGTCAAAAAAGTCGCTGACACCCTTTTTTAAACCCATGAAGCGAATACTCCCGGAAAAATGGATATCCCGGATATGAACAGTTTCTCGGTTGAGTATTTTTTCATAGAGCTCTTTTTCAATAAATTTGATCTTCATCAACTTTTTAGCGGTTTTGTAATCTGTTTCATCAAATGTAACCGGCAGCTTTAGGTAAGGTTTGGGGAAATAGTAATCCTGCTGATAGAAAGGAAATGCAGAGGATATTTCAAAGGAAGGATTTTCGATGATGGATTCTATGGAATCGTCATAAAAATGGTGCCAGTTGGAGATAATAGCTGAGAACAGGGTATCTGAATGGATGTAGTGAAAGGTTCTTTCATACCCTTCATGCCCGGCGGACAAATGCAAAGGTGATGTAAAAAGTAATTTATAGGCAATCATTTTTTATTTTCCTTTGGTCTTAGTTGCTCCGGGATTTCGTGCTCAGTGTATTCTTTGGCTTCTTGATTATTTTCATATATTTCTCTATCTTTGTACAGTAATTTTTCGATTTCAAATTTCACCTGGCCGCTGCCCCTGGAACCGTAACCTCCCAGGTAGTCATCCTGCACCAGTGTTAGTGATTTGAACAGCATGTCCAGGAAATCTTTATTTTTATCTTCGTCTTCTTCAAATACATTAAGAATGATTTTCAATTCAAATTCAGTACCGGCAGGGACCCGTTCGATTTGCCTGGGATTGGCCGCGGAAGTAATCCTATCGATAACGGTTTCGGTTTTGATTTCAGAATAGGGCATATCGGTTTTGGCTCTTTCGAATACTTCTGGGTTCATCAGGTAACCGTCCCTGACAATGACACGGGAGGGGGTTCCTTTTTTTTCAGCGGCCACGCCGAAAAGCATCCCTGAATCACTGCCAGGGTCCTGGCATGGGCCGTTGGGGATTTGATTGCTTTGAAAAGTGAACTGATCGTCATTGGTTTTTTCAAACAAGCTGCGCATCTTGCCTTTTAAAGAGGAACCCGGGATATACGGTTTATTTTCCTTTAAAGCACATCGGATAATGACATTATCCGTACTGCCCACTGCCAGACCGATATCGGAGCCTCCGATATGCAGACCGGTTTCAGCTTTTATTTTTCCCTCGATAAATATTTTTTTGACAATCTTTCCAGAAAAATTTTCGTTTCCCATGTTTTACCTCCTGGTTTTTAGTTACCACCGCTGGCTTTGTGGTAGCATAAAAGGGCTTCGAACAAATCACAAAACCGGTTAAATTTTTCCTGCTTATTCCCTTCTTCAGAAGTCACCAGGTCAATTGAATCGGTTAAGACCTCTTTTAAATCTGTCAATTTTGTTTTTCCTGCTTTTTTAGCGGCATAAGCTAATTTTGGTTTTAATAACAAGAATTCCCTTTCTCCGGCCTTGTCAAATTCCTTTGCTTCGATTTTTTTAACAGTACCGAAAAAATTTCGTATCTGGGAGGTGGTTAACTTTGATATCTCAACCTTTTCTCTCCCGCGTTGATCCTTTCTTTTAAGGTCTTTTGCCAGGTCAGAACCAAATTCCTGCGATTTTTCTACCAATACCCTGGTATTGCCCTCGATGATAATCTTTTTCAGATCATCTTTTACTATTCTCATCTTTTTCCTCCTTATTCTCATGTCTTAATAAGAATTCAGCCCATCGGGCCGGTATATCGATAAAACTGATGGCATCTTCCTCAGCTTTATTATTTTTATATACACTTTCGGCAAGGTATCGCTTCAGGTTCTCGATTTCCGCTTCTTTCTTTTTATTATCTTTGGCAAAGCGGTACAGGCTGTAAACCATTCGCCACATCCATTTGTTGTAAAAAATTTCTTCCCTGATTTCATCGGTTTTAATTTCAATATTTGCATAACGGGATTCATTTTTTTGGTAGAGCAGGTAAATTTGCTTTAACCGGTTGATAATGCCTTTATTCTCTTTGGCGATTTCCATGATCAGTTCTTTAATTTCCTGGCAAATTTCAAAATTATTCCAGCTTAAGGTTTTACCAAGAAAGGTAACCGCATTTTTTTCTTCACGAAAGGATTTGGCTCTTTCTTCCGCATCCCCTGCCATTGCTGCTCCCCGGGAAATGGGATATTTTCCGGTGATAAGCTCGATACCGGCAGAAAGTGTAATATATGGGTTGTAAGCAGTAAATCTTGAAAATTCTTTCCTGGTTTTGATGGCTTTTTCAACCACTATGTTCCAGGGACCGATGATGAACAAATCATCTCCACCGGAGTAAATCACATATAGTGTATTTTTCACATCTTTTAATATCTCGTTGATATACCCCTGGAAAAACATGTCAAAATAGAAACTTAAACCCGTCACCTGTGAAACGTTAGCCTGTTCCTTTGGGAGTCCTCTTTGAAAAATATATCCCAGGTTATCCACATCCATGCGCAATATTCCCAATCGTTCTATGGCTGGATAAGAATCCTCTGCTATTTCATCAAAGGTTTTGATAGAGCCTTTTGTGGTTTTAGGTGCCTCATTGCCGCCGTAAAATTTAAATCCCATATTATCACCAGGTAATCTTCCGGCAAGGAAGTCGGTATTATTGATTCTATAGATCATTTCGTTATTTTGCCTGTTTTCCGGTAATTGGGGGTAGATGTTATATGAAATAAAAAAATTACCGAATTGGAATTTTAAATCCCCGTTATTACTTTTATTGATGGTTTCACCCAGGTAGTTAAAATCTCTTAATTTTGCCCCGATTTCTTCGGTTTTTAGGCATGTGCGGCATTTTCTTATTTCATCCTTCTCCACCATGTTTTCTTCTTCTTTCCCGCAAACAGTGCAGAACTTTATATCGCCATAACCGGACTGTGGTGAGAATACCAGTTGATAATCGGTTTCCATTATATGTTTAAACTTATTGCGCTTGCTTTTGGCAGTTTCCTGGCTGACCTGCATCCATATTTTTGAGAAATCTCCGGCCAATGCCTGACCGTTTAAATCATACTTACCCACAGCAAAATAAATCAAGCCTTTAAAGGTTTTATATAAAAACGCATTCACATGATTCTCAAAATTCTTAATTGCCTCCTCATCCTGTAAATGTGAGAGGATATAGAACTTTCCGCCGCTGGAATAGAGCAGGTTAGCAATAGGTAAATCCAGTTCATGTAAAAGATACCTGGAAACAGCATCGGAAAGCAGTTGTAAATAGAAACTTCTCCCTTTGAGTCCCCGTGAGGCCCCTTTTGAACTGATATTGTAAATAAATTTTTGTATACCGGAAATATCGCCCTGGATTAGTGAATACCTGGCTTCAGACCTGTCAGTTATGGCTTCTTTTGTCAACCCTTGCAGCCGCGAGGCAAAATGTTTATAAAAAACCGCTGTGATGGCAGCGGTTGTTTTCAAATGATCGAATATAGAAATGTCAATGTTGTCTTCATAATATGGCGCGGGAATGCACCAGAGATATTTTTTAAAAAGGTAGTAAAGGGTTTCAAAAGAAGGTTTGGCAAATAGTTCCACAACCCTGTTAAACTCTTCGATAAAATCTTTAATATGTTTTTTATATTTGTCCCCATCTGACTTGAATACATCTTGATTTTCTTTAGGTAAAACCGCATCCGTACTTAATATTTTATGGCTGTAATAAAAATATTTTTTCTTGATTTTGTCCTGCTGGTGATTATTTTCACTGGGATTAATATCATTGAACATGGTCAGGATGGGTCTTTGGATATATTCTTTGTCCTGGTTTCTTTTCCCGCCGGACAGGCTGTCTGCTTCACAGACCATTTGAGCAAAAATCATTTTTTTTGATGTTAAATCTTCCCGGAAATTATCCAAAAGCTCTTCATAATGGTGAGAGAGAATAAAAGAAAACCAGTCCTTTTCCTCCTGGTTCAGCCATTTTAAAATTCCCTGCCATTCTTTTTCAAGGTTGGGATTGCCCTGGATAAAAAATTCCGCCAGTTTCTCCTGGTTTAAATTGCTTTTTACACTACCGTAATCCTCCTGGAAAAACTTCCCGGTTTCATGGACTAAAGCAGCCATTACCAGGATGTTGTATTCAGTTCTTTGTTGCTCGCTTAATTGCATATGTTATACTCCTTTATTTGCCAGGGGGGCTCTTTTCGAGAAAACCGCCCCCCTGGACCCCCCGCAAAAGCTTTTCATTA
>CP070627.1:7262707-7273361 GCA_020355945.1 Candidatus Aminicenantota bacterium
GCCATACAATCGGAGATATCACCCAGGCCAATGTAAAAGACGCAGTCATCAATAGATGGTACTCGATATTAACAAAATAATCAAAATCCGCAGGTTTAAACAACGGGGTGGTATTTTTAAAGAATATCATCAGGTAAATTAATGAGAGGGTCAACAGCAAAAATTGCATCCCGTCTGTTAAAACAACGGAGATATACCCCCCCAGGTAGGAATAGAGGATGACTGCAACTGCGCCGGAAATGACGGTAATTTCGTAGTTTTGGCCGAGGAAACCGCCGATAAATTTCCCCCAGGCCACGAATTGAGAGGCAGCCAACAGCACCATGTAAACAAAAATCAAAAAAGAAGCAAAAGCACTGACGATTTTGCCATAGTATTTCTCCAGCAGGACCGGTAGGGATACGAAACGAGTTTCCCTGATTTTTTTGTTGAGTAAAATAAAGATAATAATAGTGGTGACAGTAGGAACTCCCAGGAGCCAGGCCGCTTGAAATCCTGTCTTTTGAGCGGCCTCTACTGTGGCAATAGTCGAAGCGGCACCAAACCAGGAAGCGGTAACTGTAAAAAAAATCAAAAAACTTCCCAGCTTTCGTCTGCCATAAAAATACGAATCAAAATCCAGGTTTTTCCGGGATAAAAAAATCCCCATGATGACCAGTACTAAAAAATAGATAAGCAATCCAATGACATACATATCCGTATTGTATATTAACGGCGTATATTGTTGATAATAAATGATTTGTGTTTTGCCGTGTCACAAAACAGTAACAAAAGCTGCATTTTTTTCAAATTTTCTTTTTTTTCAGCGATTGATTTTTCAGATAAATTTTTTTTTTTGCAGTTCATGGTAACAACCCGGTTTATTTTAACAGACTCAAAACGTGTAGTCAATATTTTCCTGGAATTTGTTAAAATCAAAAAGGAGGTTCACAGTATCGATGGCAACCCGGATTAATCCCCCCATGAAATACAATCACTATTCAAGATTTAAATCCACCCTGGCAGGCTTCCGGGATTTAGCCGGGTGGATGAGAACCACGAAAAGACATTGACCGGTTTAACTGGCTGCAGCCAGATCGAAACGGTGGGGGGCTGGTATCATTCCAACTGTAAGATTGTTAAAATAATGCAACTTGTGTGTTTTATTTATTGCTAAAAAGTGTTATAATCAAATTTCAAGAATCAACCAAAAAGACAAAAATAGGAGGATATCATGAAATTCAAACACATCATTTTAACGGTCTTAATCGGGGCATTAATTTTAATCGTGTACCCTATCCATGCCCGTATGTTTTCTAATTCATCCGAGGGGGCTTATGAAGGTGGGGGCGGAACAAGCAGCACGGGAGAGGCTAACTTTGCCTGTTCAAATACCATAAAAGAGTTGGTAATTAAGGGTGCTGAGTATTATTTTAAGGCTCATTCCGATATCAATTTACTTTCGGAAAAAGTTGAAATATCCGACATTTACGGCGCTGACTTCTTTACGCTTTGTTGGGCGGTCAATAGTGCGCTGGATAATATGAATATGGCCCGGTACTATTACCAGGAATTGCAATATAAAGCCAATCGCACCCCGTATAACCAGGTTGTTATTAATAAACTCCTGGCCTTTGATTATGATTCGTTCCATGAACAAAACGGCCTTTTAAAAGACGTTTTTTCTGAAGTCAAAAGTTACCTGGTCAATGGGGACGTTCGCGGGATATATAGCCGTACTTCCGCCTATTTCGACACTCTTATCAACACACTGGAAACCATAAAGGGGGAGTTGTACGCGGGGAAAGTCCCGGATAATGCCCACATGTGGAACTTAAATCAAACCTGCGCTAAAGTGCATATGTTCGGCCAGTATGTTGCCAGGATATTTGAAGCGATAATATAGGCTTTGCGACCTGGCTTTCAGTTGTCAGGTTGTTAAAATAATGCAACTTGTTTGTTGTATTTATTGCCAAAAAGAGTTATAATCAAATTTCAAGAATCAACCAAAAAGACAAAAATAGGAGGTTATCATGAAATTCAAACACATCATTTTAACGGTCTTAATCGGGGCCTTACTTTTTAGTTCGGCCCCTGTTCACGCCCGGCTATTTTCCAATCACTCAGATAGTGCTTTTAACGAGGTTGGCGGCATCAGCAGCACAGGAGAGTCAACCCTTGCCTGTTCCAGTACCATAAGGGAGTTAATAATTAAGGGAGCGGAATACTTTTTTAAAGCCCATGCCAATATCAATTTACTTTCGGAAGAAGTGGAAATATCCGACATTTACGGCGCTGATTATTATACGCTTTTGTGGGTGGTCAACAGCGCGCTGGATAATATGAACATGGCCCGGTACTATTACCGGGAATTGCAATATAAGGCCAATCACACTCCGTATAACCAGGTTGTTATTAATAAACTCCTGGCCTTTGATTATGATTCGTTCCATGAACAAAACGGCCTTTTAAAAGACGTTTTTTCCGAAGTTAAGGGCTATCTGATAAATGGGGACGTGCGCGGTATATACAGCCGAACTTCTGCCTATTTTGATAACCTTATTAACAACCTGGAGGCCATAAAAGGGGAGTTAAATGGGGGGAAAGTTCCCTCTAATAATCATATGTGGAATTTAAACCAGGTCTGCGCTAAAGCACATTTGTTCGGTCAGTATGTAGCCAGGGTATTTGATGATATAAAATAGCCGTGCTTTTACTTTTAGGGGACTAATATGGGTTTGAAAAAGTTTATTGGGTTTGAGTTCAAAAAGGTTATTGGCAAAGCATATATTATTGTTTCTTTGGTTTTCCTGGCAGCGTCTGGCTATCTTTTTTACCACGGCCTTAGCCAATATAAACATATCGTAGAAGAAAACAACTATTTCAAGGAATTTGAGCAGAAAAAGTATAAATTATTTTTATATCCCTCATATTTTGGAACTTATGGGTGTAGACTGCGTTACGAGCCGTCCCCCTTCATGGCTATTTTCGATAGTGGGCCGTTCGGGGAAATGACCGCTTTTATAGATGGTTCAGAGCGAATGACAATTTATCAACCCTTAATTGGGCAAAGTGCTTTTACCATGCTTAAAAGCGCGTTTATGACCTTTTCCGGGTTTATAATGATGTTTGGTTCGGGTTTAATCTTACTATACGGATTTTCCGGGTCTAAGGATCATGACTGGTTAAAATTTTTAGAGGAGTTGGCCGGAAGCCGGTTCAAGCTTTTTTTATACCATTTAATATCCCGGACAGTCATTTTACTCCTTTATTGCCTGTCTATAGCCTTATTATCGGTAATTCTATTTCTCACTGCCGGGGTACCGGTAAACA
Source organism: Candidatus Aminicenantota bacterium (assembly GCA_020355945.1). Next base: position 7,266,020 of record CP070627.1, read on the forward strand.
TCGACTGGATATTAATCTACACCATGGGTACTTTTGTAATGTTGTTTTGTTTCTTGTTCGGGGGGCTAATCGCCGGTACATTAAAAAACCGGCTTTGGGGTGGAATAGTCATTGGTATTACCTGGTTTGTGCTTACCTTTGTTATCACGATGATTATATATCACATGACCTATGACAAAGCCGGTTCTATCAAGTCACCCTTCAAAATGGAAACCGTGAAACTAAAGCTTTTCCAGGGCTACGAAAAGGGAAGCCTTGAGAAGGGTGGATTATTTGATAAATCTAAATATGGAGACGAAAACGAAGCACGGATGTTTATGAACTTTTGGAACGGTGATTTTAAAAAGATTATGAAAAAAGAAGAGGAGATGCTTGCTGAGATGGAAGAACGGATTTCCTTTCATCAAACCACTTCTGCTTATTTCCCTTCCACTTTTTTTCTATCTTCAAGTAATGAAATGTCCAGCCGCGGGTTTGCTAACCTGGTGGGGTTTAACGAATACACCCAGGAAAAGAAAAAAGAGTTGATATGGTTCATTGCCGATATATACATACTTTCTAATAAGGTCAATGAATGGAAAGAATTAACCCCTTTTCCTAAAGAAAACGAAAATATTTATAAAGGTCAAATCCGGTTGCCTGGTAACTATAGCTTTGGCATGGCGATTAGTTTTATATGGTTAATTGTGCTTTTTAGTCTTTACCGGTTCATGTTTAATCGGATGTTAGACCGCGCCCAGGGCACACAAAGAGAGTTAAACCCGGATGATCTAAAAAAAGACAAGACCAATATCATGTTTACTTCAGATAAGGGCCTATTGCCCCAATTAATTAGCAAACTGAGGTCACAAAATATCCCGTTTCTGTACGTTCCTGGCCCGGACAGCTTGCCAGGGGACACCAAAGTTAAAAACCTGTTTTCTTTTTTTGGTCTGGCCATACCGGAAGCATTGCAAGAGATCGCCGCTAAATATATTTATGCTCTTGAACCGGATCAAAAGGGAATGATCTTATCAGAGATAACCAGGTCACTTAAAGCAGACGTTCTCATTTTTGACAACTTCCTGGCCGGGCTTTCGGATGATATCATCCATCATTTTGCCGGGGTTCTAAACTCACTGAAAAAGGGCCGGATAATTGTTTACTTCACCAATTCGCTAATGGTTACCGCTGTTATCTGCGATTGTGGGATTAAGTGGACTAATGAAAAAATACCCTTTTAGCTTCTTACCTCGCACCGCTTGCCAATGATCTTTATTAACTCTTCACCTATGGCCTTAATATCAGCCGGATTATCTACAACGAATATGAGCGCCCATTTTTCTACCGTGACAGGAAATAAATATTCAAGACCAATAACCTTAGAGGCTCGGTTAAAAACGTTTCTATACCGGATAGTAAAAGAATCTTTAGTTATGATGAAAATCCTATTGTTTTGGATCTGGATTTGTATTTCCTCTACTTCCGCCGTATTTAACTTGATTTTTGACTGCTTTGGGGTATCAAATTCATTGAAGGGCTGGAATATTTTTTTAGTACATTTAATCATAATTTCCGCCTGTGTGAAAGTAATAACGGTATCATACTGCTTTTCGCCGTTTGCACCAGGGATTAACAATTTCCCCACTGCCCTGATTTCCCCTAAAATCTGCCCCAACAACATAATAATGAACATGAAAATCATAATCGGTTTTCTTTTGGCTTGCATTGGTTTAGTCCTCCTTTTTTGTTATAATAGCCTCATGATAAAGAATAAATCAAAGTCGGGCCAATTGTCAAGTTATTTTTCCAATTTCGCCACATTGGATAATTTTTATTTTCTTCACTTTGGCAAATGAAGAGCAGGAAATCAAGATGATTATCGGTGAACGACTGAAAAACAATTCTTCATTTTGGCAAATATAGAAAGGAGAATTAGGATGACTATCGGGAAACGATTAAGAATGATTCGCAAAAAAGAAAACCTATTGCTGAAACAGGTAGGTGATATCTGTGGCATTACAGCGCAAACCCTATCCAGGTACGAAAACAATGACAGAAAACCGGATTATGAATTTTTAAGAGTCTTTGTAAAACATTTCAATATTTCCTCTGATTGGCTGTTATTTGGAGAATCACCCATTTATAGGGGGGGTGATCTGGACAGAGACGTTAGAGAATCCTTTATTGAATTATCGGACTTGATTAGTTCTAAAGATGTTCCTGGTATGGATATCCCGGAAAAAATGGATTTTACCCTGCAAAGAATAACGGATGATATCCCGGAAAACTACCTTTTGATGATTAAATACATGATGAAAAACCCTATAATCCGCAAGGGCATTTTTCAATTTTTTTACCTCTGCTTAAAACCCTTGATTGATGAACACCCCGAACTTTCAGAGCAAGGTGAGTAATTTTTTATATGCCAGTGTAAATCCGACTTTACCGGGTTGTAAAAACACTTTTTTTCTTGATACCCCGGGCACCAGGAACCTTTTTCACTGCTTATCCCCTTGCTCTTCTTCGTCTTTTTTGAATATTTTATATAACACGGCAAGAATAACGATAGATATTATTAAACCACCGATGTAATAGAGAAAGAGGACTTTCCCTACGATCAGGAATGTCAGAACTGCATAAGCCAGCCCCAAAATCAAGATCGCCCAATGAAAATATGGCGCAAAAAAGCGTGGCCTTTTACGAACTGTTGTAATGACATCAAATCCTTCAATTTTTTCTATTTCATTTAACCTGTCTCTTATGCGGTGTGATACTCGATGATGCCAGAAATAGTGATAGGTGGCTGTCAGGTAAACCAAAAATCCAAAGGCGATTGCGTATTTTGCCCATGGTTTTAATGATTCAACGGCACCTCGGAGAGCGATCCCCAGCATGATTAAACTTACCGAAAAAAGAGCTGCAAAGACCGTCCATCGGAATTTGGTTAATTCAATATCATACGCGAATAATTTTTCGTATTCATATTGTCTCCTTTCATCTTTGAATTTCATTTTTTTCGACCTCCTTAAAAATCACCACCTCGATGCCCCCTGTTTTCGGGAGTGTTCCCCCTGAATTGTTGATGATAAAATTAATGTTATCCATGGATAAATTATAAGAGAAATTTGCCAGGATGTCAACGGGTCAACGGGTGGTTCCATAATATTTAAATTAGTTCGCTGCGGTCGCAATTCACAATTGATGGAATGTTGGACAAGGGGGCAAGCCCCCTTGTTCCCTCTTTAAATTTAGAATTGCTGATATGGGATATTGGGTTTTGGAATTCTTACTATTTGATGGTATAATCCATCTTTCTTTTAACATTTAACGGCTGAGGAGGGCAATGATAAAAAGACGTATTGGCTCGTTTCAAGCAAACATATGGAAAATGTACGTATTGAAACTGCTCTACAATACGTATTTTTATTCAGCCATTATTGTTCCTTTCTATACCGAATGGGGAGGGATTAAATTTTCCCGGATTTTATTCCTGAACGCCTGGTTCATGTTCTGGAATTTTCTATTGGAAATTCCCACCGGGACCGTGGCAGACTTTTTAGGCAGAAAAGTATCTTTGATCCTGGGCTGCATAATCGGTGCAGCGGGTGTTTTGATTTATGTAAGCTATCCCCACTTTGTTGTTTTCTTGTTTGCGGAAGTGATTCTTTCCCTATCCTATACACTTCTTTCCGGTGCGGATGAGGCACTGGTTTACGACAGTCTCAAAGAAATCAACCAAACCCATATCTCCAAAAAAGTGTTTTCCCGGCTGGAATCCCTTAAACTGACAGGCATTGTGATAGGAGCTATTTCCGGTGGTTTTATTGCCAAACACCTGGGACTGCGAATGCCTATGATTTTCCAGGCGATCCCCCTGGCTGCTGCCGGGGTACTGGCTGCTTCCCTCAAAGAACCTGAAATTTCCGAAAAAACACCAAAGGTTTCTTTTTCGGCTTACCGGAAAATTCTTACTGACGGCGTCAAATATTTCTGGCGCTGTAAGATATTAAAAATGCTCACCCTGGATATGGTAATTGTATTTGCCTTTGCCTGGATCATTATCTGGTTTTACCAGGCACTTTTGAAGAATGCCGGTATTGATATTGCTTACTTCGGAATCGTTCATGCGTTTATGAGTTTATCGCAAATTGTGATTATCAATAATTTCGTACGAATGGAAAAATGGTTGGGGTCTAAGAAGCGCTTGTTATTTTTCAGTGCATTTTTGACTGGTATTTTTTTCATTATGTTGGGTATTACCAGGTTTGCACCGCTGGTGATTGGCGGGATCCTTTTAAGTGCCGGTTTTGGGCTTTCCCGGGGGCCGTTATTTTCCAGTTACATGAACAAGTACATCCCCTCGGATAAACGAGCCACTATTTTGTCCACCACCTCGATGCTGCGAACTTTTTCAATCGTAGTGGTAAACAGTGTATCCGGGCTCCTGGCAGATTGGTCCATTCCCAATACGCTGTTGATCCTGGGTATTGGTACGATTGCCTTTTCGTTTCTTTCTAAAATCAAAGAAGAAGACCTGGTTGATTGAGTGATTGAGGAAAGAAAAGAAGTAATCGTTTAGCTGGTATTCACCACAGAGGTCGCAGAGAGCGCAGAGAGGAGAAAAAATCAGGCGGTGGATTTTGATGGTTTATGGCTTGTAATTAGAACGAAGTTGTGGTAAATTAGGATTTTATTATTAAAGGATTAAAAAATGAAAAAGAAGTCATTAAATGATATCACGGTCAAAGGCCAACGGGTATTTTTGCGGGTGGATTTTAATGTGCCCCTGGATGAACGACAGGAGATTACGGATGACACAAGGATAAAGGCATCCCTTCCCACCCTTCGACAATTGATCACCGCAGGGGCCAAAATTGTTTGTGCTTCCCACCTGGGACGTCCCAAAGGTGAAAGAAAACCGGAATTCTCTTTAAGACCGGTGGCCAAACGCCTGTCAGAACTATTGAACCAGGAAGTACAATTCAACGGCGAAACCATCGGGCCCGGGATTGATACCCTTAAATCCCGGTTAAACAAAGGCGAAATCCTACTCCTGGAAAACCTCAGGTTCCACCCGGGTGAAACCCAAAACGATGAAGCATTTGCCAGGGAATTGGCAAAGGATATCGATATCTATATCAACGATGCGTTTGGGGCCTGTCACCGGGCGCATGCTTCCATCCAAAAAATAACGGAATTGGTGCCGGCAGCGGCCGCTGGCTTCCTGGTCCAAAAGGAAATCGATTTCCTGGGCATGGCAACGGAAAATCCCCCCAAAAATTACAGCGTTGTTTTGGGCGGCGTAAAGGTTTCGGATAAAATCCCGGTAATCACCAACCTGTTGGATAAAGCTCAAAAAATTCTTATCGGCGGCGCCATGGCCTATACCTTCTTGAAAGCCAAAGGTGAAAACGTAGGAAACTCAAGGGTTGAAACCGATTTCATCGATACCTGTAAAGATATCTTGAAAAAAGCAGGAGAAAAACAGGTAAAATTGCTGTTGCCTGTGGACCATGTGGCTGCCATTAAAATAGAACCGGAAGTCACCATTCGCATGATAAAAAAAGGAAAAGAAATACCGGGAAATATGATGGGTTTGGATATTGGTTTTGATACGATTGATTTATATAAAGAGGAACTGGCAGATGCTGAATTAATTGTCTGGAATGGCCCGATGGGAGTGTTTGAAATTGAAAATTTTGCCGCCGGGACCGAGGAAATTGCCAAAGCCGTGGCTGCCAGTTCAGCCATTACGATTGTTGGCGGCGGAGATTCTGTGGCTGCGGTTCACAAAGCCGGTGTGGCTGAGAAAATCACCCACATCTCCACCGGCGGCGGTGCGTCATTGGAATTCCTGTCCGGGAAAAAACTACCAGGCATCGAATCCCTGTCAGATATGTGAGAGGAGAACAAAGAACAATGAAAAAAGAGTATATTATTGCTGGCAACTGGAAAATGCATAAAACCGTAAAAGAGAGTATTGATTTTGTAGAAGATCTTCATGAAAAAGTCGCTGCCTTGCCTCAAAACGAAGCCATTGACATCCTGGTTTGCCCTCCCTTTACCTCCCTTTATGCAATAACCGGGAAGTCCCATAAGATTAAAACCGGGGCCCAGGACCTTCACTTTGAAGAAAAAGGCGCTTTCACGGGAGAAATATCCCCTTTGATGTTGGCAGGCCTTGTGGATTACGTATTAATCGGTCATTCGGAGCGGCGGCAGATTTTTAAAGAGACCGATGAAGACATCAATAAAAAGATCAAAACCGCCCTGGCTCATGGTTTCAATCCTGTTCTTTGTATTGGAGAGACCCTAAGCGAACGGGAAGCAGGGAAAACCCTTGCCAAAATTCAGACCCAGTTGGATCAAGACCTGGAAGGGCTGAGCCCTGGAGAAATCTCAAAACTAGCCATCGCTTATGAGCCGATATGGGCTATTGGTACGGGAATAAATGCCACCCCGGACCAGGCCCGGGAGGCACATGCGTTTATTAGAGAAATCTTAGGAAAAAAAATCGATTCCCACCGGGCCGCAAAAGACATACCAATCCTTTACGGAGGCTCTGTTAAGCCTACCAACAGTTACGATCTCCTCTCTCAAACCGATGTAAATGGTGTACTTGTTGGCGGTGCCTCCTTGAAAATTGATGACTTTTTTGCTATAATTCAAGATGCCTATAAACTGGTTAACGGATAATTCGATAAAACCTGGTTATTAGGCGATATAAGAAAAACGATTAGGAGGAAATTTTGTACAGCTTTTTATTGTTTATTCATATTGTTGTGAGCCTGCTGCTGGTGATTGTTGTGCTGCTGCAGAGTGGCAAAGCTGCAGACCTGGCTGGTGCTTTTGGCGGTATGGGCAGTCAATCCACCTTTGGTCCCCGAGGCGCTGCCACTTTCCTGTCGAAATTGACTACAACATTGGCAGTCCTGTTCATGGTGACATCGTTAACCCTGTTTATCATTGCTTCCAATCGGTCAGGTCCAAAAACTGTGGTAAAGGATGTAAAACAAGAGCAAACGCAAACAACACAACCTGCAACCACTACTGACGCGGAAAAATCAGGTCAAACGGTTGATACCGAAAAACAACAGCAAGAAACAGACCAACCGGCAGAATCAACATCAGGGCCAGGAACAACCGGAGATCAAAAATCCTCTGGCACTGAAAATAAAGAGGCAGGCCAGGAAAAACCACCGGGTAGTACTGGTTAGAGGTAGTAGATCATAACAACCGCCTATAAGATATATAAATCTTAAAATAGGATGCCGAGGTGGTGGAATTGGTAGACACGCAAGCTTGAGGAGCTTGTGGGTGAAAGCCTGTACGGGTTCGAGTCCCGTCCTCGGCATGATAA
>CP070627.1:7273461-7277906 GCA_020355945.1 Candidatus Aminicenantota bacterium
GGACCTGGTGAATCATTGTGTTGATGATATCCTGGTTTACGGAGCCAAACCCTTGTTCTTCCTGGATTACATTGCCACCGGCAAATTAGAGCCGGATGTGGTTTCTTCCATTGTATCCGGCGTGCTTGAAGGGTGTATGGAAAATAATTTTGTCCTGTTGGGCGGTGAAACCGCTGAAATGCCCGGGTTTTATAAAGACAATGAATACGATGTAGCTGGTTTTATCGTGGGAATTGTAGAGGAGGGAAAAATCGTTGACGGAAAAGACATCCAAAAAGGTGATTTGTTGATGGGGTTGTGTTCAAGCGGCCTTCACACCAATGGTTATTCTTTAGCCAGGCATGTCATATTCGATCAATTAAATTTAACCGTGGACTCTGTCATAGAGGGCATGTCCCATACCATTGGCGAAGAATTGTTAAAGGTTCACCGGTCTTATTTAAAACCAGTGGGTCAATTGGTGGAGAAGGGCCTGGTAAAGGGCATGGCTCATATTACTGGCGGCGGTTTTATTGATAATATTCCCCGGATCTTACCCGACAATTTTTCCGTGCAAATTGAACGGGTTTGGCCTGTCCCGGAAATTTTTAAATTTTTATGTGCGCGAGGGAAGATCAGCAAAGAGGAACGATATAGAGTATTTAACATGGGAATCGGTTTTGTGTTGGTTATCGATAAAAACAATTTATCAAAAGTAGAGGATATGTTGAACAGCATTGAAGAGCCTTATTATTTAATTGGCCAGGTAAAGGAAAAGAAAGGCAAAGGAAAAATAAAGATCAACTAGTAGAAACCACCCAATACACAAAAAAACAAGGATCAGGTTGACTTTTCAATGAGAAATTGATATAAATGGTTTTAATCCGAATGAAGACACAGGTTATAAATTGAAGGAATTGCAATAATGGCTTTTGAAAGAGATAAATTCGACCGATTCACTCAAGTGCTGAAGTCTCTTTCCCGGGATTCGGAACTAGAAATGCGGTGTAAGGCTGAAAATTTTCTTTTAGAAGAGCGGTTAACAGAATTAAGGGAAGATAGTTATGAGGAATATCTTAAATCTCCTTCAAATGAGGAAAGCTGGAATGTGGGGCATGAAGAGTACGTTGATGCCAAAATATATGTTCGGTCCGGCTCACCTGAAACCTTTTCCCGTATCAATAGGCCCAATTTACTTCTCACCGTTGAACCCGATCAGTTTTTGGTTAGAGTGGAAAATATCAGTGATGTGGAATTTTATCATGGAAAAATTCCGCATGAAATCATAAAATATTGCCATGATTTTTTAAAATATCCCGAAAATACTGAAAATAGAAACATCATTAAGGATTTCCTAAAAAAATGGTATGAGATCAGGGACTTTCGTCCTGTATTTGTTGGTTTTTGGGGAGAAATCGAAGATATTTTTTCAAAATACAATAAAAATAACCCAGGGAATGAGGAGTGGCCCAATCGATTGAGGGACCGTCTCGGGTTGGGGCATTTGACCCCAGGAGATGGCGCACCAATACCGATCCTGGTATTTCGCTACAGGATAAAGGATGTACTTCCAATCAACAGCGGGGATACAAAAAATGTCGCCATACCCACTGTACTGGACGGCTGCCTAACGCCGTATTTTTGCCCTACCCCGAAAAAGGGTTGGAATCAAGGACAGGCATTGGATTTAAGCAGCGGAGATGAAAAAAGTTATTCAATAAATTGTGAAATTCTCCACCACACTGTTGAATATAAACCCGAATTTCTTTATAATGCCGGATGGATTACAAAGTCACCGGGAAAATCCCTTGAAGAAGCACGAAAAATTCACCTGGATTTTTTGATAGATGATTTTGAAAATAAGCTTGAAATAAGGGAAAAAGAAAAATGACAACAAGTAAGAACACTCGCATAGACAAATGGTGGCAAGAGTATACGGGAAATCCTTTAGATGCATTGGACCGGCTGCTGTGCCGGCGAGTCTATATGGGAATACTGAACAGGAATGAGACAGCCGAGATTCTTTTCCACTTATTTCATAGTAAAAGCAATAAAACCATCCGCCAATTAGATGATATAATGGAACAATGGTTTGCCAGCCATTGGGGCAAAATTCCCGGTTCTATTTCTACCAGCCGATGGATCTCGATACTGCAAAATGCATTTATCCCGGTATTCCGGTTGAACCTGTATAAAACCGCTCTTTTCCTGCGAGATATTTATACCCGGGATAAGTCATGGCTGCGCAGTTTGTACCTTGCACCTTCCAGGGACCCGGAGGGCTGGCTTTTGCGAACCCTGGCGTTGTGTCAGAAAAATCAAATATTACTGCCCCTTTGGATGCGACTGTGCCGGTGGGAAGAAGACCTCCCCATTCATTACACCTCCATTGCTCTCCTGGGACTGAGAAAATTGCCCGAAGTGGATGGCTCACCTCCCGGTGACCTACCACCAGCAGTATTTAAAGGTATAATTGTTTTAGCGGAAGCATTGGGGAAACGCAAAAGCCAGCAGTGCAAAGAGCATTGGCTAATGGAAGTTCGCGCCATTACCGCACTTTATCCCCGATCCAAACATTATTGGGCCCTGCATTTTTTACCCTTTATTTCCCACCAACCCGAAAGCATTCCTGCCCAATGGCTCAATAAAGCCATTCCAAAACTGGATGCGTATTTTAAACCAAAGAGTGCGGTTTATATACAACCACCAACATCTGAGAGGCTAGAGCATTTTATAAAACTGCTAAAAAAAAGCCCATTAGAAAAATTTAGAGGGGACCTTGAGATATTTTTAAACGAACACCGCAGATATGCTTATCAAACCGGGGATTCTTATTTCCTGGTCAGGACATTTTCCAATATTGGTTATAGAATATTCAGACAGGATACCCCTTTCGCATTGGCATTAGTGAAAGAAGCATTTACCTGGGCACCTTCCAATCCGTTTTTATGGAGTCAGCGGGCCATCATCGAGGCATTTCTGGGCAATTATTCAAATGCAGCAGCAATTTTATGGGAAGCCAAACGGCGTTTCCCCGAAAATCCTCAGATCAGAAGTAAACTGGCCCATTTAATGGAAAAACAAGGAAAAACCAAAACCGCTGAAATCCTGTATCGGCAGGCAATAGAAGATTTCCCCCGCGATGTGGTTTGCCTTACAGGGCTGGCTGTTGTTCTATTAAAGAAAAAACAAGAAAACAAAGCAATATCTATTCTTGAAAAGATAGTCAAAGAATTTCCTCGCGATGAATTGGCCAAAGGATTACTGGAAACACTAAAAAACGGAAAAGAGATTTCGGAAGAGGACGAAAAGGCCCTCGAATTGGAAGCAGCCAAAACTGTTGATAAAGAGATTTTAATGGAACCGGACCAGGAAGATGATCTCGATTTCCCTTTATCGGACCAAACAGTTGAAATTTCCCATGTGCCAGGAGAAAAGGACGAAAAATTAATAGAAAAAACAGCAGCCAAAAGCAAAGCTTCGGTCATACAGGCAAAAAAGCCGGAAGAATATGGAATCGAAATATCCCCTGGTTTCATCAAAGCTGAGATTAATGAAGTAGAAACAAAAATCGGGGAAATCATTATCGAACACCGGGAAAGTCAAGGCTTGAATGATGAAGAAAAAGAACAGCAGAAACAACGGATATCATCTGCTGTTGAGGAAGTCTTAGAAAAAACCCCGGGAAACATCCCGGCTCTATTGGTGAAAGGGTTATGGTTAACCGATTATGAACCTGGTAAAGCAGGGGACTTTTTTTTAAAGCAGACCAAATCCCACCCCAATACCCTGGGATTCCGTTTATTGGATTTGCGGACAAAACATTTAAAAACCAAAGAATCGGATGACTCTCCCTGGAAGGAACTGAGTGGTTATTTTCCAGGGCGGTCCACGATCATTAAATTGGACCATGCACTGTGTGCATTAGGTAACCTCAAAGATACCAATGGTAACGCCTTGAAAGAACTGGAAAAACTGCGAAAACAACTTTCCAAAGATACCCAACGTCTTCCTGTTTCCCTGCAAAAAAATGAAGAATGGGTGAAGCAAACCATCCGGGATTCAATATTTGCAGGCATTGACTTAAAGGACACTCTTTCTTCTAAATCTTTGGAGACAATAAATGAAAACCTTAAAGAGAAAGAAATCAGGTTGAGGGACACGGTTAATCAATGTATCCTTTCAGCATTATAATATTTATATTTTTTCTTTTTTTCTTTGTGTCTCTGTGTAGTACTATCCGTCAACTTTTTGTATTTTTGGCAAGGATTTTTGCAGCGGTAATTCCCGGCGCACAAATCAGTGCGCCGCCCGCTTTGTGGCTAAATAAAAAAGGAGATTAAAATATGGATAAACAAGTCATTGAAACTAAGGATGCACCGGGAGCGGTAGGGCCTTATTCACAGGCGATTAAAACCGGTAATTTTATCTTCCTGGCCGGTCAGGTGGGTCTTGATCCGCGGACC
>CP070627.1:7278006-7287209 GCA_020355945.1 Candidatus Aminicenantota bacterium
ATAATCTCTTCCAGTTGAAAACTGGATACTTCCAACACCACCACAGCCTCCCCTTCCCTGGAAATACGACCCACCTGCGAAATAAGAGGCGTTCCAATGTTACCGGTCAAAAAACTGTTGATACCACCGGATTTTAAAAGGTGATGCACCAGGCTGACCGTGGTGGACTTCCCATTGGTCCCGGTTACGGCAATAATAGGAATACTCCCGGGAATAAAACCAAAAGCCAGTTCAATTTCCGAAATAATCACTGCTCCCTTTTCCCGGAGTTTGCTAAACCGCGGAGCCCGCCCATCCACTCCCGGACTTAAAATAATCAACCCCACCCCCTGCAAACGATTAAATTGGTCTTCACCCTCCAGGAAAACCACGCCCTTTTCTTCATATCCCCGCTTCTCCACGACATCGTCCCCCCCAATGGGTGTGTCATTGAAGAGATATATTTTGCCTCCGGCGGTCAGGGGCTCTTTTTGAAAAAACCGCCCCCTGCGGTCACGAACCCCGCAAAAACTTTTTATTAAATCCTCCTCCAGGAGAAAATCCAGTACCCCTTTGCCGGTTTTACCGAAACCTACTACTGCTGTACCGCTCTTAATTATATTATTCTGCTGACTCATGCAAAAACTCCCGGAGTGCATTTTCCAGTTGAATCCCCCTGGACGCTTTAAATAATAAAATCCCCTCGAATTCCCGGGATCGGGATTCCCATTCAAAGGCAATTTTTTTCAGGTATTTCCCCGCTTGAGAGGCCTCGGGAAATTGCTGGATGTCCTGGGCTGCAAATCCAGCCTCCAAAGCACCTTCGGCAATTTTTAATGCCCGCTTTCCCACCGTTACCAAACCATCAAACCCTAACCCCGCAAAAAACCGACCCACTTCCCGATGAAATTCCTCTTCCCCTTCCCCCAATTCCAACATGTCACCAAGAACTGCCACCCGCTTACGGTTTTTCTTTCTCTTATATTCCTTATCCACCCAATCCAACGTTCGTTTCAAGGCCTCAGGGTTGGAATTGTAGGTTTCATTAATAATGGTAAACCGCCCATGACGGGTAATAACCCCACGATCAGCCAGGGGAGTAAGGGTGCTGACGGCTTCCTGGATCTCAGGATTTTTCATCCCCAGGTGCCGGACTACAATGATCGCAGCAAATAAATTTTCAATGTGAATCCGGTTAACCAGGGGAACGACAAATTCAGCTTCCCTGCCGTAAAAATCAATCACCATCCGGGTCTGATCCCTGTCTCTGCCTTTCAGCCTGGTGATGTCCTGCAAACGGATGTCATTGCCGGGATTTCGACCAAAAAATATCTTTCGCCCCCCTTGATACAGATGCTCATACCGGGGGTCCCGGATGCGCTTCACCAGGGGCTGCGAATCTCCATTGATAAATGCAGCATCATCAGGAGAAAGGTAATTGAGTATCTCAGCTTTACCCTGCGCCACATTATCAATCGTTTTCAAATATTCCAGGTGAACCGGGAAGACATTTAATATCACTGCTGCATCCGGCTTAAGAATTTTCGCTAACAAGTCGATTTCACCAATGCCCGGTTCACTCATGGCCAATTCAAACACGGCAGCTTCCTCGTCACCCTTCATATTGAGAATTGAAAAGGGCATACCAATCCAATTGTTAAAATTTTTAAAGGAGCGAAAGACCTTGCGTTTATGGGACAATAATTGATAAATAAACTCTTTAGTGGTGGTTTTGCCAGCACTCCCGGTGACTCCGATGTATTTAATGCCACGATATTTGTTTCTCACATAAGCAGCCAATTGCTGGGCAGCTTTCAAAGGGTCTTTTACCCGGATAAGCGGGATACTCAAATCAATGGGATCATAGTCAAGGGACACCACCGCACCCACCCCGTTTTTGTCGGCCAACTGCCGAACATACCGATGACCGTCATTGGTTTCGGTTTTTAAAGCGAAAAATAGGGTCCGGTCCCGGGTGACCTGGCGGGTATCAAAATGAAAATGGGAAAAAATGGGATTTTGATTTCCCTTCACCTCCAGGGTGCCGTCAACAGCACCCACAATCTCTTTAACGTTTAATCCAGGCATGAAACGACCCTCATTACTCCATTTTTTTTAATATTTTATGCACCACTTCATAGTCATCAAAGTGGATGGTCTTATCTTTGAAAATCTGGTAGTCTTCATGGCCTTTGCCGGCAATCACCACCAGGTCACCTTTATCTGCCATATACAAAGCTTTTTCAATTGCTTTTTCCCGGTTCACCTCCACCACAAATTGTTTAAATCCAGGCGAAAACCCCCGGATAATATCATTGATAATGTCCATTGGTTCTTCCTTCCTGGGATTATCGCTGGTCACCACGATGTAATCGGCATACTGGCAGGCCACCGTTCCCATGCGGGGCCGCTTGGTTTTATCCCTGGAACCACCCGCCCCAAATACCAGGATGATCTTATTGGTCACAATCTCTTCCAGGGATTGAAGCAGACCTTCCAGTGCTTTGTCGGTATGGGCGTAATCAATCAAAACGGAAAACTGATTGTTATAAGCCAGGTCCAACCGACCCTTCAACGGTTTAAACTCCCCTATGGCCCGAGAGATGGTTTCCAACGAAATCCCCTTAATAACAGCCGATGCCACTGCCGCCATAATATTGACCAGGTTTACCCGCCCCAGCAGGCTGCTTTTTATAGTGACGTTACCCTTAGGTGTCTCAAGGGTGGCCTGGATCCCTTCCATGGAAAATTTATATTTTAAGGGCCGAATATCCGCGTCTTCACAAAACCCGTAAGTTAAATATTTGCAATTGATATGTTCGAAAATTTTAGAAGCACTGGGATCATCAATGTTAATAATGGCCCAATCCTCCATGATCAATTTCTTAAACAGTATCATTTTGGAGTCCAGGTAATCTTCCATGGTATGATGAAAATCCAGGTGATCGCCGGAAAAGTTGGTAAAAATCCCCTGGGAGAAGTGAATACTCTCCACGCGGTGCAATTTGAGTCCCACGGATGAGGCCTCCATGACCAGGCTGCGGCAGCCTTGCTCATAAACACGGGACAAAAATTCATATATGACAATGGATTCCGGGGTGGTAAGATTGGTCTTTTCAATCTCCTCCTTAAAAACCATGCCCAGGGTACCGATTTTTGCCGTTGGGAATTCCCGGTTGAAAATCTCATGGATCAAGGACATAACAGTGGTTTTCCCATTGGTACCGGTCACCCCTACCGCATACAGCGAATCCCATATCCGGTCATACCCGTAAAAAGCAGCCGCCATCCTGCTAAGGGCCAACCGCGTATTCTCCACCTGCACCCAGGTGACAGTAAAGGGAATTTCCGGTAACGTATCCTCCGGGTTGGTCTCAAATACAATCGAATTGGCGCCGTTGGCAATGGCGTCTCCCACAAACGTCAACCCATTTTCTTTAAAGCCCGGTATAGCCACAAAACAATTGTTGGGCTTTATTTTTCGTGAATCCGGCTGAATCCCGGAAACCTCCCGGTGGAGGTCATCGGAACCGGATATAATATCCACGTCTTTTAATAGTTCATCTAAATAGATCATAATTTTATCTCATTGGTTTTATCCAATTCGGGAAATATCTTTAAATAAATCAATAATCGTTCCGCAATGGACTTAAATAAAGGGGCAGCCACATCTGCACCATAATATTGGTCCCTGGGTTCATCGATTATCACAAACATAGTTACCCGGGGGTGCCTGGAAGGAAAAAATCCACCAAAAGAAGATACGTATTTTATTTTTGCTTTACTTTTCTCTAGCTTTTTGGTGGTACCGGTTTTACCGGCAATGGTCATTCCTTCGATCCGGGTGGTTTTGCCGGTGCCCCGGTTCACCACTTCCTCCATTATCGCCACCATGCGAAGAACAGTGCCAGGGGAAAGTATTTTTTTCTTCCCGGCCCGTTTCAAAACCACCCCGTCAATGCCTTTCACAATATACGGCTCCAGGAGATAACCTCCCGAAGCAATCACATTAAAGGCTCGTATCATCTGGATAGGGGTTACGGCGATTTCGTATCCATGAGCAAGAAAAGCCACAGAAACGCCGGTCCATTTTTTTAAAGGATTTAAAATCCCTCTCTCCTCACCCGGGAGCCGGACCCCGGTTCGCGTACCAAAACCAAAACTCTTAATACCCCCAAAATATGATGCTCTTCCCAACCGCTCACCAATTTTTGCCGCCCCGATATTACTGGAGTAAATAATAATTTCCTCAAAAGTCAAACGGTTATAGGGATGATCGTCGATCACTTCCCTGTCTTTGACCTTATAAATCCCATTATAGCATTTAAACGTATGCTGGGGTGAACACAAATTTTTTTCCAGGGCAGTGGAAGCCAGGATGATCTTGAAAGTGGAACCCGGATGGTAAAGAAAGGAAATGGCTTTGTTTTTGATCACTCCCGGGGAAGTGTATTTAATATCGGAGGGGTCAAAATTGGGATAACCAGCCATTGCCAATATCGCACCGTCCCGGGTATCCATAACAATAACCGTACCGCTTTGGGCTTTATATTTTTTTATAGTGGCTTCCAGTTCTTTTTCCACGAAAAATTGGATAGAGGAATCAATGGTGAGGTAAATATTTTTACCGTCTACCGGTTTGGTCAGGTACTGCAGCTTAAAGGCCTTTTGCCTGGCATCCTGGACCACTTTAACTTTACAGTCTTTGCCCCGGATGGTGCGATTAAGACTGTATTCAATTCCCCACAGCCCCTGTTCGTCAATGCCCACTCCCCCAAGAATATGACACGCCGTCGCAGCCTGGGGGTAAATTCGCTTGTATTCCTCGATAAAATCCAGGCTGGATTGCGTCTTACCGGGGGATTTTATCTTTTTTAATATTTCGTATTCCCGGTCGGATAATTTTCGTTTGATCCAGATAAATTTATCCCCCTCTTTGATGCGCTTTTTGATATCTTGTTTCTCGTTGGCGGTGAGATGAATCCTGGATCTTAAAATACGATTAAACAGCCGCAGAGAATCTGCTTTATCCTTGCTGCTTAAAAAGGCGGATTTTGCTTTTACCGAAATGGCCAACACCTCTCCGCTGCTGTCATAAATCGTACCCCGTTTGGAATGCAAAATGAAGGTGCGATTGCTCTGGGCTCGAACTTTCGCTAAATTTTTACCGTAGTCAAATACCTGGTTCTTTACCAGCCAGGCGCCAATCAATAATACCCACAGGCAAAAAAAGATAAAGATGACAAATACCCGCTTTCGTTCGCCGCTGTTTATCTTCATCTTTTGTCCTCTCCTTCATAGTCAAATACCTTTATAAACTGGTCCGGCGAAGGGTATTGATACCCCAATCTTCGGGTCACGATCTTCTCCACCCGCTCTAAATTTAACAGCCGTGCCTTATGGGATTTTAATTTATCAATTTCTTCTTGCAATTGCTGTTCGTATTCTGTCAATTCCTGCAGCTCATATCCAAAATCAATGGTCTTAAGATTCAGGCTCAAATAGGTAAACAGCAGGGTAAAAGCAATCACTGTAATCAATACCAGTATGCCGTTGGGCAACTTTGCTTTTTTCGCTTTCACTGGAAACCTCCGTTTTCCACCTGGTGTCCATCAATTGGCTGCCGCTGCCGCTTCATGGATTAACCTCGATACGGTCTGTAATTTTTCATCGCTGAATTCACCACTGAGGGATTTCTGTTTGAACAGGTCCTCATTCCAGACCACCATATGATCGATTTCTCCAAAAATTCTCACCTGGCTGTCCAATTGACTGGTTTTTCTCAACTCCGGCGGGATCAACACCCGCCCCCGCGAGTCCACCTCGCTTTCGTTGCCCCAGTAACTGGTCCGACTGATATACTCCTCGATCTCCGGGGACCTGACCTTTATTTTTTCAATGCTTTGCTCAATGCCCTCCCATACTTTAAGTGGATATATCATCACCCGATCACCATTAAGAGACGTGATATAAAGCTCTTTTCCGCATTGCTCCGTCAGGATAGAGAGATACTGTGAGGGCACCTTAATGCGTCCCCTATCGTCCACTTTCAAAACAAAACTACCTCTAAATCGCTTCGTTATCCCATTTTGTCCCATTTTCACCCACATATAATAATATATATTACTAGAGAAAGTCAACAGGAAAACCAAAAAAAAATATTTTTTTTTATTTTTTTTCGCTCATAAGAATTTTAGGAAAAAAATAAAAAAATAAAAAAAGGCTTGACACACCAGATATAGTGTTTTAGAATTAGAAGTCACTAAATACAAAATACAAAAGGTGTATAAAGGAGAATGTAATAATGGATACTGAAATTGAAGGTTTTAGTGAGAACGCCCTAAAAATTTTGAAAGCCCGGTACTTTAAAAAGGACGAGAAGGGGAAATTGATTGAGACCAAACCTTCCCAGCTCTTCAAAAGGGTGGCGAAATATATTGCCGGGGCTGAAAAAAACAAGGCAGATAAAAAGCATTGGGAGGAGAGATTCTTTAAAGCCATGATGGATAGGGATTTTATGCCCAATTCACCTACGTTAACGGGTGCTGGTCGGGGGTTGTGTCTCTCGGCTTGTTTTGTTTTACCTGTAGAGGATTCGCTGGAAAAGATATTTGAGACGGTGAAAAATGCGGCATTGGTGCATAAAGAGGGAGGTGGTACGGGGTTTGATTTTTCCCGGATCCGGCCCCAGGGCAGCTTTGTGAAGAGAACCCAGGGAATTGCCTCGGGCCCGGTTTCATTTTTAAAAGTCATTGATGCCGGCACTGAGGCCGTCAAACAGGGAGGTACGCGGCGGGGTGCCAACATGGGGGTACTGAGAGTTGACCACCCGGATATCAAAGATTTTATCACCATGAAATTAGATGGCAAGACCGCACAGAATTTTAACATCTCTGTGGCGGTTACCAATAAATTTATCCAGGCATTAAAAGATTACTCCACCTACGATTTGGTGGACCCCAGGACCAATGATGTAGTGGGTCAGTTAGATGCCAGGGAAATATTTGATATGATCGTAGACTCAGCGTGGAGGAACGGTGATCCCGGGCTGGTCCTCATCGATAATGTTAACGAGAAGAATCCCACCAGGGTCCAGGGACCGATTCGAGCCACCAATCCCTGCGGCGAGCAGCCCCTCCACGACTATGAAGCCTGCAACCTGGGATCTATCAATGTATCTAACTTCTTTAAACCCGATGCACCGGACCGATTTGACTGGGATCGGTTTCGAGAGATCATTCATATGGGGGTTCGCTTTCTTGATGATGTCATCGATGTGAATCTTTATCCCTTAAAACAGATCGATCAAATGGCCAAATCCAACCGACGCATCGGGCTGGGTATCATGGGATTTGCTGACTTGTTGATCAAGAAGAAGATTAAATATGACACAGAAGACGCCCTGGACCTGGGAGGTAAAATAGTTAAATTCATGAAAGAGGAGGCTGTCGGGGCTTCCCAACAATTGGCGCAAGAAAAAGGGAGTTTTCCTAACATTGAAAAGTCTATTTACAAAGGCAAAAAGATGCGAAACGCTGCGGTGTTGACCATTGCCCCCACCGGAACCATTTCACGGATTGCCGGGTGTTCTTCCAGTATTGAACCCATTTTTGCCTTTGAAACCATATCGAAAATACTGGATGGAGAGATCCGGGACGTTCATCTCCTTTACAAGGAATGGCAGGAAATGCATCCCGGGGACCAGCCCCCGGGATATTTTATTACTGCCGGGGAAATCGCCCCGGGGGATCATATCAGGATGCAGGCGGTGTTCCAGGAATATGTAGACAGTGCCGTGTCCAAAACCATTAATTTCCCCAGGGAAGCCGTGGTAGAAGACATTGCCAGTGCTTATATGCTGGCATTTGATATGGATGTGAAGGGTATAACCGTATATAGGGATGGCTGCCGGGCAGTGCAGGTGTTAAATAAAATCAGCGCCGAAACCCCACGGCCTATGGATAGACCGGATTTATTGCCCTCCACTACCTACAAAGTCACCACCGGCCATGGAAGACTCTATATCACGGTGACCCATTTAAATGGAAAACCCTTTGAAGTTTTCTGCTCCATCGGGAAAAGTGGGTACTCCACCATGGCCGATGCCGAGGCTATTGGTCGATTAACCTCATTGTCATTACGCAGCGGCATCCCTGCCGAAGAGATTGTTACCCAGTTGAAAGGGATCGGGGGTTCGGAACCTACATTTCACAATGGCGCCTTGATTCAATCCATCCCTGATGCCATTGCGCATGTGTTAGAGAAAGAGACAGGAAGAGTGAAGGTAAACAACCAGGATTTGGATTCCGTTACCTGTCCCATGTGTGGTACCATCATGCCCGATGAAAAATGCCCGGTGTGTTCCGAATGCGGCTGGACCAAGTGCACGGGAACCTGACATCTAAGCAGCCCCATAGGAACACGAAGGAAATAAAATAACCGCCAAAAGACAAAAAAGCGTACAGCAATTCTCATTTTTAATTTTTTTTCCAAATAGTGGCGATTTACCCGGATTATCACCGGTGAACATTTACTTTTTATGCCTTTGCCTGGCACCTTTTTTTACTATTGCCTTTGCCTGGCACATTTTTCTAGTTCTTCTTTTTTTTTGACCATATTAGGCAAAAAAATATAGCCTCTTATTTGTTCTTTTCTGTTTAATTCAATCCTGTAGAGTACTGAACATGATTCCGGGAAATATTTTACAAAAAAATCTGTCACCTCTTCAAAAAAAAGTAAAAAACCTCCTTTATTCACTTTTCGTTTCAATGCCTCTTGATCTGGATAGTATTTGTATTCAACCTCTTTCAGAACAATAATCATTGAAGATCCGGGAAAATCCGGGAATTGTGAAATATCATTCAACAGCTTTCCGCAGTTGGTTAAATCATACCTGATTTTCTCAATCTTCTTACATACTTCTTTAAGGTCCCGGTCTCCAATTAATTTAATTTTTTTGCCTTTTTCTTTTTTTCTAATAGTCCTTTGAGATGTCATTTATGTTCTCCCGGGTTTTTCGTTAATAGATTATTCTCGATTCCTTTGCATAACCGATCGATTTCATGCTGATATCTAAGCGTTAACTGCAGCGCACGTGCCATCCTGATGTAATGGATAATGTCCGGACATGAAAGGGCACGTTTTCGGCGATCTTTCAACCATTTTTTCATTACCCGGTATCCGCAGATTTGATATTCCCATATATCTTTACTTATGCCTGAAAA
>CP070627.1:7287309-7297497 GCA_020355945.1 Candidatus Aminicenantota bacterium
ACAAACAAAGCGGTGTCCTTCGGACAGGTTTTAAACGCCTTCGGCGGGATGCATCTTACTTACAGGGAATTAAACAAAGCATCCGATCAATTGGCATATGTTTTGAAAGAAAAAGGTGCCCAGGCCGATACGATTGTTGGCATCATGGTGGAACGTTCAATAGAAATGATAATTGGTATCCTGGGTATATTGAAATCCGGTGGTGCCTATTTGCCTATTGATCCCGAATACCCGGAAGAACGCATTAAATATATGCTATTGGATTCAGAGGTAAGATTCTTAGTAAAAAAAAGTAATATTATTAGTGATTTTGATGGTTGGCAAGAATTGTTTGTTTTGAATTTTGAGCATTTGGATTTTGAATTTGTTTGTTACTCGCGCGATTTCGGATTTCAAATTTCGAATTTAAACTCTTCAAATCTCGCTTACATCATCTACACCTCCGGTACCACAGGTAATCCCAAAGGGGTCATGGTGGAGCATGGAAATGCAGCAGCCAATTTGTTTGCTTTTTACCAAGAATTTGCTATCACCCCGAAGAGTACGGTTATTCAATTGACGTCTTATTCCTTTGACGCCTTTGTAGAAGAAGTTTTCCCGGTATTATTAAAAGGTGGAAAAATCGTTATACCCCCAGCGGCTCAATTGTTGGATATTCACTTCTTGTCTGATTTTATAGTAATGCATGATGTGAATATAATTGATTGTACCCCCTTGTTGTTAAAGGAATTTAACCGACTCAACCGCATTGGCTGTGTTGATATTTATATCAGTGGTGGTGATGTGTTAAAGAGGGAGTATGTGGACAATTTCTTAAAATCCGGTAAGGTTTACAATACCTACGGCCCTACTGAAACCACTGTATGCGCTTCGTATTACAGGTGTCCCGGTTCCGGTGAGATACCGGCAAATATTCCCATTGGAAAGCCCATTGCCAATTATAGCATTTATATTTTGGACAAAACCAGTAATCTTTTACCCATTGGAGTTGCGGGTGAATTATGTATTTCCGGTGCTGGAGTGACTCGTGGGTACCTGAACCATCCGGAATTAACCGCAGAGAAATTTCTCTCTGTTTTCTATAGGTCCTATATGTCCTATACGTCCTATATTTCTAAAAAAATCTACAAAACCGGTGATTTAGCGCGGTGGTTGAAGGATGGGAATATTGAATTTTTAGGGCGAATTGATCACCAGGTCAAAATCAGGGGCTTTCGTATCGAATTGGGCGAAATTGAAAACCAGTTATTAAAACTAGAAGATATAAAAGAAGCAGTGGTTATTGACAGGGGGAATCCAGGAGATGAAAAATACCTTTGCGCTTATATTGTTTCCCATAGGAAGCCATCTGGGAGTGAACTAAAAAAATATTTATCCCTTACATTGCCAGGATACATGATACCCACTTATGTGATGTACCTGGATGTGATACCTTTGACACTTAGTGGTAAAGTAGACCGCCGGGCTTTACCTGTGCCGGAAGTCGTAAGCGAGACACCCTTTGTCCTACCCCGGAACCCAGTGGAAAAGAAATTGTCGGAAATATGGGCTGGGGTGTTGGGGGTTAACAAAGAAGCCATTGGAATCGATGATAATTTTTTCCAATTGGGGGGACATTCGTTAAAAGCAGCGATTGTGATCTCCAAGATACACCAGGCGTTTGACATTCACCTGCTTTTGGGGGAAATGTTTAAAAGTCCCTCTATACGAGGGCTGGCCCAATTCATTAAACAAGCCGCGGGGAGTGAGGATAGATTTATCCCTATTGAACCTGTTGAGAAAAAGGATTACTATCCGTTGTCTTCGGCCCAAAAGCGCATATATGTGGTGCACCAGTTGGAACCCCAGGGTATTGGTTACAATATGCCCTTTATCCTGGAATTGGAGAAAGAACCGGATGTGGAGAGGCTGGAACAGGCGTTCAAAAAGCTGATGAAGCGGCATGAAAGTTTCCGCACTTCATTTGAGATGAAAGATGATGAACCCGTGCAGCGGGTCCATGATACCGTGGAATTTGAAATTGAATACCCTATCGCAGAGCGCCTAGCGCAAAGCGCAGTGCGTAAAAAGGAACGCCATGCGCCAGGCGCCATGGTCCAGGCAAGTCCTGTAAAAGCTTTCATCCGTCCCTTTGATCTCTCTAAGGCTCCCTTACTTCGTGTCGGATTGATCAAAACAGGAATAGTAGATAAACCTATTTTAATGATAGATATGCACCATATTATTTCCGATGGGTTGTCAATGGAAATATTCCGGCAGGAATTGAATCAACTTTACGCATCATCCCCGGAATTATCACCTTCACCCATCCAATACAAAGACTATTCAGAATGGCAGAACAGGGAAAAGGCAACGGTGGTGATGAAAGGTCAGGAAGATTTTTGGTTAAAGGCCTTTGTAGGGGAATTACCTTTATTGAACCTGCCCATTGATTTTCCCAGGCCTTCGATACAGAGTTTTAGAGGTAGTAGTATTAGTTTTACTTTGTACCTCCGAGAAACCGAGGGTTTAAAAGAGATAGCCGCTGCCCGGGACATTACCCTTTTTATGCTTTTACTGACTATTACCAATATCCTATTGGCAAAGGTCAGTAACCAGGAGGATATCATTGTTGGGGTTCCTTTGGCTGGCCGCAGGTATGCGGACCTGGGTCATATGATCGGTATGTTTATCAATACCCTGGCCTTAAGAAATTTCCCTGGCGGTGCCAGGAAAGTGAGTGATTTTTCCAGGGAAGTGGGAGAAAATACCCTGGGGGCTTTTGAAAACCAGGAATATCCCTTTGAAGAATTAGTTGAAAAACTGCCGTTGGAAAGAGATACCAGTCGTAACCCGCTTTATGATGTCGTGTTTTCCTGGCTAACCCGGGATACCCGGTGGGAAGACCTATTGGGTATGAAAGTAAAGCCACTGTCTTATGAGGGAAATACAGCCAAATTTGATTTGATTTTGGTGGCCCTGGAACCCGGGCCCGGACAACCCCTGGCCTTTACGTTCTATTTCAGCACTGCACTGTTTAAAAAGGAAACCATTGAACGATTCATCAATTATTTCAAACGTGTTGTAAGTGCTGTATTGGAGAACCCGGATCAAACCATTGCCGAGGTAGAAATCCTATCCGGGGAAGAGAGAAAGCAATTGTTGTTAAATTTTAACTATAGCGGCGGCCCGTATCCAGTGGATCAAACCCTGGTGGAGTTGTTTGAAAACCAGGTGGATAGAATCCCGGACCATACAGCCCTTGTAGGGCAAATTCCAAAGGGGGTGGCACCCCCAGCCTATAAAAAATCCCAAATCCCAAATACAAAGGAGCCCTTCGGGCGAATAAGCGCCTTCGGCGAGATGGCTCTTTCTTATCGGGTATTGAATGAACAATCCAATCAATTGGCCCATTTATTGCAGTGGAAAGGCGTCAAGTCCGGTGTCATTGTGGCTATTATGGTGGAGCGGTCCATTGATATGATCATAGGAATATTGGGCATATTGAAAGCAGGTGCAGCCTATTTGCCTATTAATCCCAAAAATCCGAGAACCCTAACCCAGTACATGTTGGAGGACAGTGTAGCAAAGATTTTGCTGGATGCGCCATTGCCCCAGGTAGAGACCTCCTCCTCAACCTTAACCTTAACCTCAACCTCAACCTGCCAGGTTAGCCCTGCTAACCTGGCTTACATCATCTACACTTCGGGTTCTACGGGAAAGCCCAAGGGTGTTCCTATCACCCATGCCAATCTGTCGCCGCTGCTGCACTGGGGGTATTGTCAGTTGGGCCTGGGCCCAGGGGACCGCACCCTGCAAAATTTATCCTACTTTTTTGACTGGTCGGTATGGGAAATATTTATCACTCTTACCTCGGGTGCCCGGTTGTATATGGTAGCGGAAGAGATTTTGATGGACTCGGAGGCTTGTATCGCTTTTATGAAAGAACATAAAATTACCGTCCTGCATGTAACACCCAGTCAGTACCAGTATTTGGTTCATGTGCCGCATAAACTTGAAGCGTTAAGATATTTGTTTATTGGGGCTGAGAAATTGACCCATGAGCTGGTGAAGCGCAGTTTTGCCTCGGTTAGCAGCCAGTGCCGGGTATTTAATATGTACGGCCCGACAGAGGCCACGATTATTTCAGCGGTATTGGAGATTGACCGGTCCTGTTTTGATGTTTTCAAGGGGCTCTCCAGTGTACCCATTGGTGGGCCGGTGGGCAACATGGAACTATTTGTATTAAATAAATATTTAAAATTATGCCCGGTGAATACAGCAGGCGAATTGTATATTGGAGGTGATGGGGCGGCCATGGGCTATTTGAACAACCCGGAGTTGACTTTTGAGAGATTTGTAAATTACAAATTACAAATTACAATGCCCCTGTCTAAAAAAAAGGCAGGGGCCGTTTCAATTCCAAATCCAAAATCCCAAATCCCAAACAAACATAGGTCCTATATGTCCCATAAGTCCTATATCTACAAAACCGGTGATTTGGCGCGGTGGTTGGTTGATGGGGCTGTTGAATTTTTAGGCCGCATTGATCACCAGGTTAAAATCAGGGGGTATCGTATTGAATTGGGAGAAATCGAGAATCAATTATTAAAGCATCCGGGAGTAAAAGAGACTATAGTGGTGGTCAAAGAGGATGAAAGAGGAGATAAGTATCTTTGTGCTTACATCATAAAAGGCATGGATAGGGTTACTGCTGCTCAATTGAAAGAGTATTTAACCGGTTTGCTGCCTGCTTATATGGTACCTGCTTATTTTGTATTTATAGAAGAAATCCCGTTAACTCCTAATGGTAAAGTGGACTGGAAGGCGTTACCTGGTCCTGAGACTACCGGGGAAGGAAGGGATTATATCGCGCCCATGGATGAAGTGGAGGAGCGATTGGCAAGTTTGTGGTCAGTAGTATTGGGAATAGGGGAAAAACCAATTAGCAGGGAGGACAATTTCTTTGAGTTGGGTGGACATTCGTTGAAGGCCACCAGGTTGATCTCCGGGATACACAAAGCATTTAATGTTAAATTGTCGTTGATACAGGTGTTCGAAGTCCCGCAGCTCAAAAGCATGGCTGGTTCCATCAAGGACGCTGCACCGGAACAATACATCCCTATCCCTTTGGTAGAGGAAAGAGAATATTATGAACTCTCTTTCAACCAGGAGCGGCTCTGGTTTATCCATGAACAGGAGCCTGCAAGCCCGGCATACAATATGCCAGGAAGTTTTGAAATGAATCATGCAGTGGATGAACACGCACTTAGAAAAGCTCTTAATAGAATTGCAGCGCGTCATGAGAGTTTTCGTACCGGGTTTAAGATGGTGGATGATGAACCGGTCCAGTTTATCCTGGCCGAAGTGGAGATACCTGTTCAATTCATAGATATTTCCTCCCTGGCAGAAGGAGAAAAACAGGAGCGAAAAGCGCAAATTTTCCTTGAGATGTCCGGTAAAATCTTTGATTTAACGGCACCGCCCCTTTTACGGGTGGTGCTGGTCAGGATCGGGCCTGCCTGTTATGATTTGATGTATAATATGCATCATATCATTTCTGACGGTTGGTCGCTGGAGTTGTTTAAAAAGGAGTTTTTTCATTTTTATGAGCAATACAGGGGGGGAAGTGTGGTGGATATGGAGCTGCTGCCGCTGCAGTATAAGGATTTTGCCCTGTGGTACAAACACCGGATAGAGAGTGCTGGTCAGAACCATCCTTCCCACCGATCCTGGAGGGAAAAACTGGAAAAGGGTGTACCGGTTCTTCAATTGCCCCGGAATACCAGTGGTGATAAAGCGGATGTCAAGGGTGCAGAGTACCGGTATCTGATTGACCAGGATCTGAAAGAGAAATTAAAGAAACTGGCAGCCACCCACAACACGACCTTGTTTATGGTAATGTTTGCATTGTACATTTTGGTGCTGCGCCGATATTCTAACCAGCAGGAAATTGTTACCTCCATCATCAGTGCCGGAAGGAATCATGGAGCCCTTTCCGATGTGATTGGTTTTTTTGTTAACTCTCTCCTGTTTACCACCCATGTGGAAGACGATGAACCATTTGAGGATTTTCTCCAGCGGGTGCATACTGATGTGCTGGAGTGTTTTAAACACCAGGATTATCCCCTGGACCTGGTGGTTCGGCAAATGAACATACGATACCCGGAAATCCCGGTTTCTTTTAACATGATCAATCTCCAGGAAGGCACAGCGGAAGAGGAAATCAATACTTTTAAACCCTTTCACATCCCCAATGCCCATGATGTGAAGTTTGATATCGAACCTTATATTATGGAGTATAAAAACGGCATGGGTACCTGGTGGAGTTATAAAAAATCCATATTCAGTCCAATCACGATTGAGTATTTTGTAAGGGATTATATCAGGCTGATGGAATTTTTTACCACCCATCCCTATCAGAGTTATAATGATTTTAGAGAGACAGTTAAAAGTAAAAAAAAGAAACGAAAGGTCAGACGAGGAATATCTCAGGACCTTTGAATATAAGGTATATTCACATGATTGGGAAGAAATTTGAAGAACAGGTTGAACAAACACCCCATCACACTGCGGTAAAAACGGGTAACCAATGGGTTACCTATAAGCAGTTGAACCGGTATGCCAACCGAATTGCCAGTATGATCTTAGAACAGTTGGCACATACTGGAACAGTGGAGCGGGTGAGTCTTTTGTTTGATCATGGTTTACACATGATTGCTGCCATACTGGGCGCGTTTAAAGCAGGCATGGCCTATGTGCCCCTTTCCACTGATTACCCGGAGAACCGGTTATCTTATATGGTAGGCAATTCAGGATCTTTGTTGGTCCTGGCTCTTTCTTGCCATGAAGTAACAGCCCGAACTATTGCACAGAACAACAACATTGAATGCCTTTTCATTGACGAACCTGGTGATAGGTTTTCAGAAGAGAACCCGGGGCTTGACGTTCCCGGCAGCCAACTGGCTTACATCATGTATACATCCGGTTCCACTGGCCGACCCAAGGGAGTCATGCAAACTCATGAAAATGTTTTATACTATATCCGGAACTGGGTTAAGATATTTTCCATCACCAGCAGTGATGGGATGACCCTTTTTTCTTCGTTTTGCCATGATGGTTCTGTCCAGGATTTGCTGGCCGCACTGCTTACGGGCGCTGCTCTTTTTCCCCTTAATATGAGGAACCGGGAAAGCACAGTGGAACTATCTGATTTTTTGGTCCGGGAGAGAATCACCATCTGGCACTCTGTTCCCTCTTTATACAGTTACTTTGTCAGCACTTTGACGGGAAAGGAAAAATTCCCATACCTTCGGTACGTTCTTTTAGGAGGGGAAGCGGTACGTCAGCATGAGATCATCATGTTTAAAAGATTTTTTCCCCATTCGGTCCTGGCCAATGTCTATGGTCAAACCGAATCCTCTGTGAATTCGATTCGTCTCATTCACCAGGAGGATATGATTGAGCATATGACCATTGGTGATCCGTTGGACCGCACACAGGTATTGGTGTTGGATGAGGATGACTGCGAAGTGGAGGAGTTTGAAGTGGGTGAAATCATGGTGGCCTGCCAGCACCTCTCAACCGGTTACTGGAAAAACCCGGAAGAAACCAAAAGAATCTTTAGTTATGACCCGGAAATGGGACCCTTATACTTTACTGGTGACCTGGGGCGTCTTTTACCTGGCGGAGAGATTGAATTTCTAGGGCGGCGGGATTTCCAGGTGAAAATCCGGGGATTCCGCATCGAAATGGGGGAAATAGAAAGCCAGGTGCTCAAACACCCGGGAATCCATGAAGCAGTGGTTACTGTAAGAGAAAATGAAGAGGGAGAAAAAGAGTTATGTTGCTATTATATCCCTCGTGTCTCTCAAGCCCAACGGGAACCCGGTGGGGATGTGGAAAAACCAGGGGACCTGGAATTGAGGGAATTCCTGGCAGGGGAGCTGCCCGATTACATGATCCCTACTTATTTTGTACCATTGGAGCGTTTTCCTTTGACCCAGAGTGGAAAAATTGATCGCAGCGCTTTACCAGAGCCTAAAGCCGCAGAAATCCCCTACGTTGCCCCCCGTAATGAGTTAGAAAAGACACTGGTGAACTTGTGGTGCACTGTGCTGTGTAAAGATGCGGACCAGGTGGGAATCGATGCCAATTTTTTCCAATTGGGCGGTCATTCGTTAAAAGCCACTGCATTGGTAGCCAAAATCCACAAAACCCTGGATATAAGGGTGCCGGTGGTGCAGATTTTTAAGACCCCCACTGTCCGGGGATTGGCCGCGTATATCAAATCTGTCAGGGAAGATAAATTTATTTCCATAGAACCAGCGCCGCTGAAGGAATATTATCCTCTTTCTTCTGCGCAAAAGCGGCTGTATATATTGCAGCAAATGGATGAAACCGGTATTGGTTATAATATGCCCGGGGTTTTCCTCCTGGAGGGTGATTTGGACGGTGCCAAACTGGAAGGGGCTTTTAAGCGGTTGATTGAGCAGCATGAGAGTTTGCGCACGTCGTTTCATATGATTGAAGAAGAACCGGTTCAGCGGGTCCAAAAGAAGATAGATTTTAAAGGTATTAGTAAAAAGGATCTTGGCCGCCGGAGGCAAATAGACATTGCCCTTGATGAAATAATCAAAGCTTTTGTTCGGTCTTTTGATTTATCGAAGGCGCCGCTGCTGCGGGCAGGGTTAATGGAATTGGAACCAGGGAAGCATCTGTTAATGATCGACATGCATCACATCATTTCGGATGGGATATCTTTTATTATTGTACTGCGGGATTTGCTGGCGTTTTACAGCGGCAAATCCCTGGCACCGCTGCGCATCCAGTACAAAGATTACTGTCAATGGCAATTGGGAAGCAGGGAAATGGAGATTAGGAAGAAGCAGGCGGATTTTTGGATCAATACCTTTTCTAAAGAAATACCGGTGTTGAACCTGCCCAGTGACTTTCCCCGTCCGGCGGTGCAGCGTTTTGAGGGCAGGCGCCAGGGTTTTACCCTGGATAAGGAAGTTACAAAGAGATTAAAAGAGGTTGCCCTGTCAGGAGAGGCCACGTTGTTTATGATACTTTTAGCCGTGTTTAACGCTTTCTTGTCGAAAATGACTGGCCAGGAAGACATCGTGGCGGGAACTGTGGTATCCGGCCGGGACCACAGCGAACTGCAGCCGATTGTGGGCATGTTTGTCAACACCCTGGCCTTACGCAATTATCCTTGTGAAGAAAAAACTTTCAGTCAATTTTTAAAGGAAGTAAAAACCACAGCTCTGGCCGCCTTTGAGAACCGCAGCTACCCCTTTGAAGACCTGGTGGAACAGGTGACAATAAAAAGGGATATCAGCCGTAATCCCATCTTTGATGTGATGTTCCGGCTGCAAAATTTCGATGTGGAAGGCGAAGAAGAAGAGATCACGGAATTGGAGAGCGAAGAGGGGCTGCGGCTGAAACCCTGGGATTTCAATAAAACCACCTCCCCTTTTGATTTAACATTGATTGGCGTGGAAGTAGAGGCCCACCTCTATTTTAAAATGGAATACAGTACCAATCTCTTCAAAGAGGAAACCATCAGTCGGTTTATTGGCTATTTCAAAAGGATTGCCCTATCCGCGTCGAAGAATCCCCATGAAAAATTGTCCCAATTGGAAATAATGGAAGAAGAAGAAAAGCAGCGGATATTATATGAATTTAACGATACAGCGTTAGAATATCCTGCGGAAAAGACCATTCATCAGTTGTTTGAAGAACAGATGGAACGAACCCCGGATCATATTGCTGTGGTAGGAGCCCACGAATTACACGAATTACACGAAGAGGGGACAAGGGGGCTTGCCCCCTTGTTTATACCTATCTCTATTACTTATCGGAAATTAAACGAACAATCCAATCAATTGGCACATTTATTGAGGCAAAAAGGGGTTGGCCCCGATATCCTGGTGGGTCTCATGGTGGAGCGGTCTGTTGAGATGATCATTGGTCTTTTAGGAATATTAAAAGCAGGAGGTGCCTATGTGCCCATCGATCCCGGATACCCGTTGACAAGGATCGAGTATATTATTAAAACCAGTGGTACTGTCTTTTTCTTAACCAGTGGCACAGGTACTGCCAAACTTGAAAAGATTTCTTATAACGGCTGCAAGGTAGACCTTTTGGACCCATCCATTTACAACAAGTCAGGCACAGGAAAGAAGGAAAACCCTGGGGACATCG
>CP070627.1:7297597-7317670 GCA_020355945.1 Candidatus Aminicenantota bacterium
ATAGATACCGTCTGCCAGGAGTTGGATGAAGAAAGGAACCCCGTCACTCAATTTGGTCAGGGCAAAATCCATGACCTCCTTACTAAGGGTAATATTTTTATCCTTCAACAATTCGGTTAAAAGCTCTTTTATCTCCTCCGGATTCAAAGGCAAGATATCAAGGTCTGGTAAATCATTGATTAAATCCGGCACCCGCAATTCTTCTACCGTTGAAATAATATTGATGGAACCGGTTATGATTACTTTAATTTTTTCTTCCTGCCTCAACCGCCTCAGCCATTTTAAGAAAAATTCCATATCTTCGCTGCTGCTTTTATTGAGGTCCAGGAGAAAATCGGAAAACTCATCAAAAGCCACGATGAAATTATGAGACCGAAGTTCTTCAAACACCTCCTCCATTTTATCCATTATTTTTTTTGTTATTAACGGTACTTCCCCGGTTTTTACTTTTAACATACCGCCCACTGAAATTTCAGGAAACATTTTTGCCAGGTCATTCCACTTCTTTTCAAAATTGCTTTTTGATTTGATCAAATCCGGGAAGGTTTTTTTAATTTCCTTCAATAAATCTTCGCACATTTCAATAATGGAGTGCCTGGATTCCAGGTCGAAATAGACGAATTTATATTTACTTTTATTTCGTCGGATAAATTCTTTTACAAGACTTGTTTTCCCTATTCTGCGGGGACCGGGTATAAAAAGACTCCCTTTTCCAGGTTCCAGTCTTTCATCCATCCATTGCAGCTCTTTTTCTCTATTGAAAAAATCATCACCTTCTACCGAATGCCCGATATTTATTTTCACAGTTGTACCTCCAAACGATTAAATTAAAATCACGACTTCATTTTAACACAACAACCTTGTTGTGTCAACAATTTTGTTGTGTTAATTCATCCCACTGCCGCTCGTTTAAAAGTTTTACCCGTTTTTTTTCTTATTGATCAATACCTGACAGGAGTCGTGAAAGGAAGTGAATTATTAAACGGTAAATATTTTTTTAGAGATCACCCAAGATGAAAATCACCAGGGAAAAAATTAATATTGTTGCCCCCCAAAGAATAGAATACCTGAGAGTTTGCTTTTTTATAAATTTATTATCTTTCCAATGGTCATTGTCATCATTGAATATCCTTTTCAAATCATTTTCATCCAGGATACTGTTGTATCGATTCTTTAATCTTTCATAATTATCAGAAAATCTTTTTCGTTTCGCCGATACTTCGATAATAGAAACAATGAGAAATAGTACGGATACCCCAAGTAATCCCAGGGATATCAAGGTAATATCACGGGTGAATATATTTGATAGTTTACCGCCAGAAAGTGCATTCAGAACCATCACGGAAATAAAAAAAGAAATGAATGCCGTAATATTATTTTTAAACGTCCCAATAAATGAATCAGCGATTTCGCTGGATTTCTGAGACATATCACAAAGGAACTCTGATATTTTGTTTTTTACTTCAATATACTGCTGGACATTCTTTTTTAAATACAATTCGTGGCTTGATTTTATGGAATTTAACGTTCCCTTCTCTAGGGTAAACAAATCTTTGTTACGAACATGCAGAGAGATGATATTTCGCGCCAGCCCGATTTTATCACTCAAATTCCCACCACTGTAGACCCATTGGTAAATATCAAAATACTCCTGGCAAGTGCTAAATTTCAAGTTCTTCAAATTTCCAAAATCTATTTCATGCTCAATTCGTTTATAACCATCCAATTTACAATCCAAACGATTTTCACCAATTAAAGATGTAATATTGGCCAAATAAATAAGAGAGAAAATGATGGAGAGTTTATCAAATAGTGAATTAAAGAGATTATCAGGGAGTCTTTTGACCAGGAAAAAATCCTCAGGAATAAATACATAGTCACCAGCATTCGAAAAGTGACATATTTCATCTCTTTTCTGGATTAAGTCGTCTCGTTTCTTCTTATTTTTTAAGTCAACGGCAACCATCGAGTTCTCAGGGGAAAAGCCAAAAGTAGATGTATAAAAAGGTTCCATTTTGTCGGAAAACACAAAATTTATATATTCATTGTTTTTTAACAACTTGTTGAATTCCTGCAGTAGGCCTTTAAATGGCTGATCTTCGAGGAATTTCACTAATTCACTGAAACTATACACAGTCAATTGTTTTTTTTCATCTATGCTTTTATTGATTGTAATTTTCAGGTAAAATTCGCCACCTCCTGTTGCCTCTACTGCCTTTTTATACTTAGCACATTCTTCTAGAAATTGATTGGGCTGTTGGTTATTATTACAAGAAAACGCTACAGGGACACCCTCGATTTTAATAATTACTTGATCTCTAGGGGGAAATGCTTGGCAGCGAGCTAACAACTCTTTATCCTTGGGGATTTTAAGTTCATGATGCTTGACCTTTCGTTCCAATTCCAACCCCAGAAATCGCTCCTTGAATAGAACGTCGGTAGAACTATCAATATCAAAAAAAGCCTGGATCAAGCTTTTTATTCGTTTCATTCATTTTCTCCGTTATGTTGGCTTAACATTTGAAAAACCTTATCGGTGGTCTTAATCTTTATGAATTTATCACCAGTATCATCTTTTTCCACTGTTATAAGATGTTTCAAATTATCAAGAAAATCTGTTAAAATCAATTTGATGTTGTCATTTACCTCAATCACAAACTTGTATCTTTCACTTATTTCTTTTTTGTCAATAGGAAATATAGGATCAAATTTTCCTTTTTCGATTTGATTTTCCCCCTGTTTCACCAGCGATTTCATCTTTATTTTCGGGTCCTGGGATTCATAGCTTTCGAAAACATTTTTTTTCATTTCATCAAAATCAAAGGTCTTTTGGGAATCATAGTAATTCTCCAGGCGAGTAAGAACATTGACATGATCAGTGGGAGATTTTTCTTTTAAATTTTTTGATATAATTCTTTCTATGTTATAAAATGAAATCCAGGTATTATCTTTATCAGACCTCTTCTCATTCAATTCCAGGAAATCATCCCACCAATAACGTGCAATTTTAGGATTGCTGTCATATACTAAAATCTCTTTGATTTTAGGGTTTCCTTCAAATTTTATAAGGCAACTTTTGAGCACATGCCTCTCATAGGGAAATCCAAATTGCTTTTGCCAATTGCTTTCACTTATAAACGCATTATGATCGATTTTTGCCAGTAAATAAATGAACTCGCCTTCCAATTCCAAATAGGATTGAATCAGTATCCCTCGTCGAATGGAGATAAAATCACCGTATTTGGTATTTGCTTCTATTTCCTTTTCCAGCAACCTGGAGGCAATACTCTCCAGGGGCGTTTTTGCCTTTTCCAGTACCCTGGAGGCAATACTCTCCGGGGGTGTTTTCTTATTGATTTCATCTTTCACTATTTCAAGGATTTTAAGGGTTTCAGAAATCACCGTGGTTTCTTTCTCCTTTCTTTCAAAAACCCTGTTTTTTTTACCAGATAATCGTTGTTCAATGATCATTGATACATAATTTTCTAAATCCACCATTCCCTTTAGTTCTTTTTCAGCGATTTTTCCCCGGACACTGTCTATATCAATGTCATAAATGGAAATAAAGTGACTTTTATAATTTGCCATGGTTGTCCTCCCCTTTTAATTTTTTATTTTTAATTACTATTATTCTCATCTTCTCTCTAGCTTTTTGCGTCGATTCTATTTCGGAAAACACTCAACGCCTTAAAAACTATATTTAACATAGATAAAAAGAAAATTCAAGAGGTAACACTAAAAAAAAATAAAAAAATGGGCTGCCTTTGCCTAAGAGAATCAATAAAGGCCTGTGCTTTTTGACAATAGCGGAGATACTAAACCATAAACGGAGGTGGTTAATTTTCTTCGTGTCCCTTCGTGTAACTTCGTGGCTAAAATTTTATATCTCGATTTCTCCTTTAAGATAAGTAACTGCTTTACCGCTGATTAATACCCGATCTCCGGCCAGTTCACAAAAAAGCTCGCCTTTGCGTTGGGATAATTGGTAAGCATGCAGCGATTTTTTGTGCAATCGTTCCGCCCAGAAAGGTGTCAGAGTAGTATGAGCGGAACCGGTTACCGGGTCTTCATCGATTCCTGCCGGGGGGGCAAAAAAACGGGACACAAAATCCGATTGCTCCCCCGGTGCGGTGACTATCATCCCAAGACAGTCCTGGCTGGTTAATACATCCAAAAGAAGACCAAAATTGGGACGTATGGAGACGATGTCTTCTTCTTTTTCAAATAAAGCCAAAAGGTCCCTGGATCGATAAACAGCCCTGGGCACTGCATTCAGCGCTTCAGTCAATTGAAACGGGATTTCCATTGGTTCGGGTTTGGTGGCCGGGAAATCAAGTGTTAATAAATCCCCCGATTGAGTAACCCTTAATTCTCCACTTTTGGATTGAAACGTGATGACTTTCCCCTTGAAATCAAAATAATTAAAAATGACGTGCGCTGAGGCTAACGTGGCATGTCCACATAAATCAACCTCAACGGTTGGGGTAAACCAACGAATTTCAAATCCCTCTCCCTTTTTTACAAAAAAAGCGGTTTCAGAAAGATTGTTTTCAGCAGCAATGTTTTGCATGGCTGTTTCATCTAACCATTGTTCCAGCGGACACACCGCCGCAGGGTTCCCGCCAAATAACTTACCTGTAAACGCATCAACCTGAAAAATCGGTATTTTCATTTTACACCTCACTTAGCAAGGGGGCAAGCCCCCTTGTTCCCTCGAATTCATACTTAATGTATCGATAATTTTATATAGGGTCCCCTCGCCGAGGGGTCAACGTTTATCAGCGGTCATTTTTTGGATGATTTTCAATTTGGTTTCGAATTCTGTTTGCTTTTCTATCGCTTGTGCCAGCTCATCCGGCATTTTTATCATTTCTTCTTCTGTCATGCCCTCTACCAGTTTTACCGACGCTTTGATGGTTTTATCCAATTCCGCCAACTTGTTTTCAACTTCTTCTTTATCCAGGGCTTCTCCCCTTTCTACCGCATCGGAAATGATGACAATTTTATTTTCATTGACCTCCATAAAACCTTCCCGGATATAGAGATAATGATTTTTATTTTTTATATCAGTATAATAAATCTCACCGGGTTTTATCAGGGTAATATAGGGTTTGTGGTCTTCTAAGACCCCGGCTTTTCCCAGGTAAGCGGGGAGGTAGAGTTGTTTAATGCTGGCTTTAATTGCCGGTTCTGCTGCGGTAACAATTTCCAATTGAATGGTGTCAGCCATGGAGACTATTCCTCCATTTTTTTGGCGTTTTCAATGGCTTCATCAATGGACCCACACATGTAGAACGCCTGTTCGGGTAGGTCATCGTATTTACCTTCAACCAATCCTTTGAAGCCTCTTATGGTATCTTTTAACTCCACGTATTTACCCGGCCTGCCAGTAAAGGGCTCTGCCACGTGGAAGGGCTGCGATAAAAATTTCTGGATCTTCCGGGCACGGTACACAATGAGTTTATCTTCATCGGATAGTTCTTCCATTCCTAATATAGCAATGATGTCTTGTAAGTCCTGGTATCTTTGTAATATCTCTTTGACTTTCCTGGCCACCTGGTAGTGTTCGTCACCGATGATCTTGGGGTCCAGTATCCGGGAGTAGGAGGCCAAGGGGTCCACGGCCGGGTAAATACCGATTTCGGTGAGTTTACGGGAGAGGTTGGTGGTGGCGTCCAGGTGGATAAACGCCGTGGCCGGGGCCGGGTCCGTATAGTCATCCGCCGGCACATAAATAGCCTGGATAGAAGTAATCGACCCTTTTTTCGTAGAAGTAATCCGCTCTTGCATTTCACCCATTTCCGTGGCTAAGTTGGGCTGATAACCCACGGCAGAAGGCATCCGGCCCAATGTCGCCGACACCTCGGAACCGGCCTGGGTAAAACGGAAAATATTATCTATAAAAAGCAGCGTGTCCATTCTTTCTTCATCCCGGAAATATTCCGCTACGGTGAGCCCGGTGAGGGCCACACGCAGCCGGGCGCCCGGGGGTTCGGTCATCTGGCCGTATACTAAAGCAGCTTTATCAATAACCCCGGACTCTTGCATCTCCAGCCACATATCGTTTCCTTCCCTGGTTCGTTCGCCTACCCCGGAGAAAACCGTTCGTCCACCGTGATGTAAGGCCACATTGTGAATCATTTCCATGATGATAACGGTTTTCCCTACGCCAGCACCACCAAATAGCCCAATTTTTCCACCCTTTAAATAGGGTTCCAACAGGTCAATTACTTTCACGCCGGTTTCAAATAGTTCCAGGTTGGTATCCTGGTCATCCAAAGAGGGCGCGGGACGGTGAATAGGATACCGTTTCGCGGTTGTGACCGGGCCTTTCTCATCCACGGGATCACCAATGACATTCATGACTCGTCCCAGTATTTCAGGGCCTACAGGGACAGTAATCGGGCCCCCGGTATCATAAGCTTTCATTCCCCTGACCAATCCGTCAGTGGGATGCATGGATACGGTTCTTACCCGATTTTCTCCCATGTGATACTGGACTTCGGTGATAATGCGCATGGGTTCGGGTACGTCAAAACCTTCGGAAACAATTTCAACAGCATTGTAAATGGTAGGTAATTCCCCTTCGGCAAATTCAACATCTACCACAGGTCCAATCACCTCGATCACTTTTCCTATATTGGCATAGTTTTTGTTATTATCCGCACTCATGGTTATGGTTCCTCCTATAGATTCTTCAAGGCTTCGGTGGCGGTAATGATTTCCAATAATTCCCCGGTAATAGACGCCTGTCTCAATTTATTCAGGGTAAGGGTAAGGTCGCGTATCATTTCGTCAGCGTTTTGTGTGGCTAATTCCATGGCAACCATCCGCGCCGAATGCTCGGAAGCCGTGGATTGTAGAAGAGTCTGATAGACCAGGGAATTGATATACCTGGGCAGCAGGGCTGTAAAGATTTCCTGCGCCGACGGCTCAAATATATAATCAATATCTTCTTTATCGCTGTAATCCTCTTCTTCCTCTTCCCATGCAAATGGGATGGGAAAGAGCTGCCGGATGGC
Organism: Candidatus Aminicenantota bacterium; assembly: GCA_020355945.1. The sequence continues at coordinate 7,304,620 of CP070627.1, forward strand.
GGTCTCCTGCTTTGAAGCAGATATATACCGGGTGAATACAAATTCAACCCGTTTGATCTCTTCATCCGGGTTTAAGTAAATTTCCTGTAAATACTTAGACAGGTCCAATGCATGATGGTATCTCAGCCGGCTGATGACGGATTGATAATCCTTTTTAATGGGATATTTTCTTTTCTTGAAGTGTTTGAATGCTTTGTTACCCATCGTGACCAGGTAAAGATTATCACCTTCTTGATTGAGTCGTTCCTGGTAATGGTCTTCTACTTTCTCGATCAGGTGTGAATTAAAGGCGCCGCATAATCCTTTATCGGCAGAGATTGCCACAATAATAGTATACCCGGTTTCTCTTTCCTTTAAAAAGGGATGGGATTTAACTTCCTTCCCGGATGCTTGCCCCACCCGGTTTAAGAGAGATTCGATTTTTTCCATGATGGGACGAATCCGGTTTAATTCGTTGACACTTCGTCTCATTTTGACTGCGGATACGGTTTTCATGGCCTGGGTAGTCTTCTGGGTATCCTTTACCGCCCTGATGCGTCGTCTTAAATCGATTAAATTCTGAGCCATGATGATATCTATTTACTTAAAAATCCTTTAAATTCCTCTCTAAATTCTTCTAGCAGGCTTTGCATTTTCTGCTCAAGTTCGGGGCTTAAAGCCTTTTTCTCTTTTATTTCTCTTAAGATATCCGGGTAATTTTTTTGTGCGAATTCCAGGAGTTTTTCTTCGTATTTGTCAATAACGTTTACTGTAAATTCATCCAGGAATCCACCGGTTCCGGCAAATATCACCAGGATTTGCTGTTCCACTGCCATGGGTACGCCTTCGTCTTGTTTGAGCAGTTCGGATAAGCGCGATCCTCTTTCCAACTGGCGGACCGTTGCCCTGTCCAGGTCTTCTGTCCCGAATTTTGTAAAGGCTTCCAGTTCCCGGAATTGTGCCAGTTCCAGTTTTAATTGTCCTGCCACCTGTTTCATGGCTTTGACTTGCGCAGCTCCTCCCACCCTGGACACAGAGATTCCCACATCAATGGCCGGTCGCTGGCCCCGGTTAAATAGTTCGGGTACCAGGTAGATCTGTCCGTCGGTAATGGAGATGACATTAGTGGGAATATACCCGGAGACGTCCGATGCCTGGGTTTCAATAATAGGCAGTGCGGTAAGGGAACCACCGCCTTCTGCTTCATTATATTTAGCGGCTCGTTCCAACAGCCGGGAGTGAAGGTAAAAAACATCCCCGGGGTAAGCTTCTCGACCGGGCGGACGTCTTAACAGCAGGGAAATTTCCCGATAAGCTGCCGCGTGTTTGGATAGGTCATCATATACCAGTAAGGAATGTTTGTTGTTATCCCGGAAATATTCACCCATGGCGCAGCCGGCATAAGGGGCGATGTATTGGAGTGCTGCCGGGTCTGAGGCACTGGCCACCACCACGATGGAAAAATCCATGGCCCCGGTTTCTTCCAGCTTTTTCACCACCTGGGCAACTGTGGACTGCTTCTGGCCAATGGCTACATACACGCAGATCATATTCTCGCCTTCCTGGTTTATGATGGTATCTATAGCAATCGCGGTTTTCCCGGTCTGGCGGTCGCCAATAATTAATTCCCTCTGACCCCTACCAATGGGAATCATGGCATCAATGGCTTTAATGCCGGTTTGCAGCGGTTCCTTCACGGGCTGCCGGTCAACAACACCCGGGGCCAATCGTTCAATAGGCATATAGGTTTTGGTATCAATGGGGCCTTTGTCATCCAGCGGTTCTCCCAGGGGGGTGACCACACGGCCGATCAAGGCTTCTCCGGCAGGCACTGAAATAATTCGATTGGTACGCCGAACCGTGTCCCCCTCTTTGATCTTATGCGCCTCCCCCAGGACAATCGCACCCACATTGTCTTCCTCTAAATTAAGGGCAATACCATACTCATTGCCCGGGAATTCAATTAATTCATTGTACATGACGTTTTCCAGGCCGTATATCCTGGCAATACCATCGCCTATAGAAATAACAATGCCGGTTTCGTCTTTATCAAAGTCTAATTGAAAACCTTCAATTTTTTGTTTAATTAATTCGCTGATTTCTTCGACTTTTATTTGCATGTATTACTCCTGTTAATCCCTTGAAACCACGGCAGACATTTCAATGAACGAATCGCCCGCCACCAATGCTTCTTTTAGTTTTTTTAAATTGCCTTCAATGGAAAAATCATAAAACACATGCCCCTTCCGGACTTTGATCCCTGCCAGCAGCGAGGGGTCTATTTCTTTTTCAATGACAATCCGTTTTTTAAAGGCAGCCTCAAGGTTTTCGATTAATTTCTTTTCCTGGGTTGGACCTAAAGGAACCGCTGAGTAGACTTTGAGTTTTTCTATCCCGTTTTTTTCAAACCACAGGTCTTCCAACATCAAGATAATAGAATCCAAAACCATCAACCGGTTTTCTTCCAGGATGGTCCATAGGAATTGATAGGTTTTTTTATTGAGTTTTATTTTTTGGTGAAGGGTGTCCAGTATTTCTTTTTTTTGACTTTTGGAGAACAGCAGGGTTCCCATGCCGGTTTTGAATTCTTCAATACTATTGAGCACTTCCCGGAAGGTTTCCAATTCTTTTTTAATTTCCCGATACTCCTTTTCACTGGTCAGCGTTTTGATTAATCCTGCTGCGTATCGTTTTGCCAGGCTACTTTCTTTCAATGATATCTCCGCATCTTTGGATATTTTTTTCGATTATTTTTTCATGGGCCTTTTTATCCAGTTGTTTTTGGATATCTGTTTTAAAGTGTTCAATGGTGAGGTCGGCAATTTTGGCTTTCAGGTTTCTTATGGAGTTTTCTACTTTTGTGTTAATCTCAGCTTCGGTTAATTCCAGTATCCGTTGGGCTTCTTTTGCGCCCACCTCTTCGATTCGTTCTTTCTCCTGGTTCCCGCTTTTTTCAGCCGTTCGTTTCATGTCCATCACTTCTTCTTCGATCTTTTCCAGTCGTTCATGAATCTTTTGTAATTCGTTGGTGGTTCTTTCTACTTCTTGTTCCCGCAGTTGGATATCTGTTTTGATATCCAGGCTTTTTTGCGCCAGTAATTTGATAAGGGGTTTTCTTAGGAGCAGGATCAATCCGCCAAATAGAATAATGGAATTAAAAAATTTTCCTATGAATTGCCACCAATCAAAATGGTGTTCCTCCTCACCTGCGCCTTCATGTTCCCCTTCGGCAAACATGGGAGTGGGCATCGTCAATGTCAACGCCAATATCATCAACGCAATAATCGCTGCAAGTGCTTTAATTTCCCTGGTCATATTTAGATTTAATCATCCGCTTCAATTAGGACATGAAAATTTCTTTAATTTTATCGCTGAACATACTGATTTCTTGTTCCAGCTCTTTTTCTGCCATTAAGATTTGTTCGTCCAACTGATTCATTTTGGTTTCAAACATTTTTTTGGAGTTTTCTCTTGCATTTTGTACAACCTGTTCTCTGACCTCCTCGCCTTTTTTGATCAGTTCTTCCCTGATTTTCCTGGATTCTTTTTGGGTTTCTTTTAATACGCTTTCGATATGCCGGGTTTTTTCTTCGATTTCATTCATGTTGGTTTCGATCTGGTTGGTTTCCCGTTCAATTTTGGACTCTCGGTCCCGGATCACCTGGCCGATAGGTTTACAGTAAATGCGATCCAGGATCACCATCAGGGACCCCACCAGGACAGAGACAACAATCAAAGAAATATTTAATTCTAGCATGGTACATCTTTATAACATATTGGGCGGTTAAAATCAATAGGTTTTTTGAATTTAACCGGAAAAATAACCACAAAAATGTAACCACAAAAGACACAAAAAAAGACCGCAGACGAACGCTGGTAAACATGATAACCATGATGAAAGTCCCTTTAATGTATTTTGTGATTTTGTGTGCCATACAAGTACAAGAATAAAAAGGTAATGCTTGACAAAAACCACGCGCAAACGATTAAAAAACATGCCCCCATTAATTGAAGAGGGCCTGTGGGCATGCCAGGTAGATGCCATTGAAAACCTGGAAAAATCCTTTGCTCAAAACCGCCCCCGTGCCCTGATCCAGATGGCCACAGGAACAGGAAAAACTTTCACCGCTGTCAGTTTTATCTACCGTTTAATCAAATTTGCCAAAGCCGCACGGGTCCTGTTCCTGGTAGACCGGTACAACCTGGGACGTCAAGCTTTAGCTGAATTTATCAAATTCATTATTCCCAATGACGGACGAAAATTCACCGAACTTTATAATGTCCAGCATTTAAGATCCAACAAACTGGACACAGGCAACAATGTCATTATCTCCACCATCCAGCGTATCTACTCCATGCTCAAAGGCGAACCTGAATTTGATGAATCCCTGGAAGAACGCTCGCTTTTTGAAATGGCCCTGCCAGGAAATGAAAATAATTTAAAATTGGTCACCTATAACCATAGGATTCCCATTGAAACCTTTGACTTTATTATCACGGATGAATGCCATCGCTCCATTTATAACCTTTGGCGACAGGTATTAGAGTATTTCGACGCCTTTATTATCGGGTTAACTGCTACGCCCTCCAAACAAACTTTAGGATTTTTCGATCGCAACCTGGTGAAGGAATACTCCCATGATCGCGCCGTGGCAGATGGGGTAAATGTAAATTATGAAGTTTACCGGATCAAAACCAAAATCACCAAAAAGGGCAGCCGGGTGGAGGCCGGGTTCTATATAGACAGACGCTGCAAACAAACCCGGGCAGTCAGATGGGAACGATTGGATGAAGACCTGGTGTATTACCCACAACAGTTGGATAAACAGGTGGTGGCCAAAGACCAGATCAGGACTATCATCCGAACCTTTAAAGAAAAATTGTTTACTGATCTGTTTCCTGGCCGAAAAGAGATCCCCAAGACCGTCATTTTTGCCAAAGATGACTCTCATGCCGAAGATATCGTGGAAATCGTTCGCACCGAGTTCGGGAAAGGCAATGAATTCTGCAAAAAAATTACCTATAAAAGCGCTAATGTCAAACCTGATGACCTCATTGCCGAGTTCAGGAATTCCTATAACCCCCGGGTTGCAGTCACCGTGGACATGATCGCCACCGGCACGGATATCAAACCATTGGAATGTTTGTTATTCATGAGGGATGTCAGGTCGATAACCTATTTCGAACAAATGAAAGGACGCGGTACCCGCACCATTAATGACACAGACTTAAGAGCAGTCACACCGGACGCCAGGTCTAAAACTCTATTTATCATTGTCGATGCCGTGGGAGTTTGTGAAAGTGACAAAACCGATTCATACCCCATGGAGAAAAAACGGTCAATGACACTAAAAGAACTTATGGAAGCAGTGGCCCGGGGGCACCGGGATGAAGAAATTCTCACCTCACTGGCTGGCAGACTGGCACGCCTGGACCGGCAAATGAGTAACAAAGACCGAAATACCCTACAAAAAGTAGTGGTAAAAAACGGGTTCCCACCAGGCTTGGATATCACACAAATGGTTAATCATTTCCTGGACGTAATTGACCCGGATAAGCAAAAACAACAAAACAGCCAGGAATTAATCGATAAAGCATGCAAACCCTTTGAATACGAAGAAATCAGGGAAACAATCGCAGGTATAAAAAAAGATATCCAACAGGTTATCGATAAAGTCAGTGAAGATCAAGTCCTTTTTTCAGGGTATGACGAGGAAGCCAGGGAAAAAGCCGAAAAAATGGTAAAATCTTTCAAAGCATTTATCCGGGAAAACAAAGACGAATTAACCGCACTGCAGATCATTTACAATCAACCTTATGGTCGGCGGCAATTGACCTATGATCACATCCGCCAACTGGCCGAAGCCATTAAAAAACCACCTTATCACCTGACCCCGGGACAATTATGGCGCGCTTATGAAAAGCTGGAAAAGTCAAAAGTGAAAAACGCATCACCCCATCGCATACTGGCTGATATCATCTCCCTGGTGCGATTTGCCCTTGGTGAAACTGACCTCCTGGAACCATTTGAACACACTGTTGAGCATCGGTTCCGGGAATGGCTGGAAATGCAAAAACAGGCCGGGCAGCAGTTTACCTTCACCCAATTGGAATGGCTGAATATGATGAAAGACCATATTGCTGCTTCCCTGAGTATAAGTATGGATGATTTCCAGTATATCCCTTTTCATGAAAAAGGCGGGGCAGTAAAAGTTTACCAGCTTTTTGGCGAAGACCTCAACCGAATAATCGATGAACTCAACCATCGTTTAGTGGCATGACGAACAATGAACACCATGACGTCAACAAATCTGCCTAAAGGATGGGTATATACAAAATTGGGATGTATTGCAAATTTTAAAAATGGGATAAATTTTATCAAGAATCAAAAACAGGAAGACGGAATATTAACAATTGATGTTCTTAATATGTATTCAAAAAATATATTTATTCCATTAAAAAATCTTTACAGAGTCAATAAGAAGATTAATAATGATTACTTTTTAAAATATGGAGATATTTTATTTGTTCGATCATCAGTAAAAAGGGAAGGTGTAGGTTGGGCTTCTGCATTTAGAGAGATAAATGAACCTGTAACATTTTGTGGTTTTATTATAAGATGTAGATTAAAGTGTGAAGAGATAATTCCAGAATTTGTTACTTATTTTTTAAGAAAAAAAACTACAAGAGAGTTAATTATTAATAAAAGCAGCCAGGTAACAATAACGAACATAAGTCAATCATCTTTAAAAGAAATTCTAATCCCTCTTCCCCCGCTAAACGAACAAAAGCGCATTGTAGAAAAGATAGAGGAATTGTACAGCATACTGGATGCCGGGATCGCCGCTATGGAAAGAGTCCTGGAAAAAATAAAAAACTACCGCCGGATCGTGCTCAAACACGCCTTCGCAGGAAAACTAACCGAAAAATGGCGAGAGAAAAATAAAGATCAGTTGGAATTAGATTATTCATCAATTGTTAATAAAATACCTAAAGGATGGATTTTGGGTAGATTGGGGGATTTTAGTTCCTTAATAACAAAAGGTGAATCTCCAAAATGGCAAGGTTTCAATTATGTAGATGAAGGAATATTATTTATACGCAGTGAAAATGTACTTTGGGGAAAACTAAATATTTCAAACGCTTTAAAAATACCATTAGAATTTCATAGTAAACTTAAACGATCGCAGGTTAAAGCTAATGACGTATTGATTAATCTCGTAGGTGCTTCAATTGGGCGGTGCTGTGTTGCGCCTCTAAATATATCTGAACTCAATATAAATCAAGCTGTTGCATTGATTAGAACAAAAAATGAAGTATACCAAACTTATTTAATGTATTTTTTAATTTCTCCAGAATCGCAAAAGAAAATTCAAGAAGGAAAAGTCGAAACAGCAAGAGCTAATATTAGTTTAACTGATTTGAAATCATTCATAATACCAATACCTAAAATTAAAGAACAAAAGAAGATTGTTGAAGAGATTGAAAGTCGGTTTGAAAAGGCAGATCGGGTGGAGCAGGTGGTAAAAGGCTGTTTGAAAAAAGCAGGAGCAATTCGACAAAGCATTCTTAAAAAAGCCTTTTCAGGCCAACTGGTCCCCCAAGACCCCTCAGACGAACCCGCAGAAAAATTACTAAAAAAAATCCAACCGAGGTGAACCCATGGCCAACACATCCTCCGCCATCGTACAAAAATTGTGGAACTACTGCAATGTCCTGCGAGACGACGGCGTCAGCTACGGCGATTACGTGGAACAATTAACCTACCTCATATTCCTTAAAATGGCAGACGAACAAACCCACCCCCCTTTTAACCACCCCTCCGTCATCCCCAACGACTCCAACTGGCAGCAACTGGTCACCAAAGACGGTGACGAACTGGAAATCCAATACCGCCGCACCCTGGAATCGTTAGGAAAATCCAAAGGCCTGCTGGGGATTATCTTCAGAAAATCCCAGAACAAAATCCAGGACCCAGCCAAACTCAAACGACTTATCCAAATGATTAACAGCGAAACCTGGTTGGGCCTGGACATCGATGTAAAAGGCGATATATACGAAGGTCTGTTGCAAAAAAATGCCGAAGACACCAAAAGTGGCGCCGGACAATATTTTACGCCGCGGCAATTGATCAAAGCCGTGGTGGCAGTGATGAACCCGGAACCAGGCATGACTATCTGCGACCCGGCCTGCGGTACCGGCGGGTTTTTCCTGGCTGCCCACGATTGTTAACCACGAAGGCAAAGCCGACCGGGAAAGCATTGTCTATGAACGCGAAGACTTCTGGGCCACTACTTCCAACAAACAATTAAATTTTCTCCAACACGTCAAAACCCTGTTAAATATCAATGGCAAAGCCGCGATCGTGGTACCGGACAATGTACTGTTCGAAGGCGGCGCCGGTGAGACCATTCGAAGAAAACTCTTAAATGAATGCGATGTCCATACCCTTTTACGCTTACCCACCGGCATCTTCTATGCCCAGGGCGTCAAAGCCAATATTTTATTCTTCGACCGCAAACCAGGTGCCGATAAACCCTGGACCAGCAAACTCTGGATTTATGACCTGCGTACCAACCAACACTTTACCCTTAAACAAAATCCCCTGAAATCCAGTGACCTGGAGGACTTTATCTGCTGTTTTAACCCGGAAAACCGGTTTAAACGCAATGAAAGCGAAAAATTCAGGGCATTTACTTTTGAAGAACTCATCAAACGGGACAAAATAAACCTGGATATATTCTGGCTCAGAGATGAAGGATTGGAAGATGTGGAAAACTTACCCGACCCGGATATTTTAGCCCGCGACATTGCCGAAGACCTGGAAGAAGCTTTACAACAATTCAAAGACCTTTCCGAACTTTAACGATTAAATCACCATATTTGCTCTTATTTTCATCCGTTTTTCTTATCTATTTTCGTAGATATATATAAGCAAATGAAAAATATAAAACGTATTACATTACCAAAATCAATAAAAGGAGGAAAATATGAAAAACATGGTATTAATGTTAGTTGTCGGTATGATCATTTTAGGAATGGTATGGAGTACCGGATGTAAAACATCCGGGGAATTGCTTGATCCCGGGGAACCACAAAGTAGTGAAACCATCTCAGGAACCTGGGAAACCAATAAGTTGTGGGGTGAAAATTCATCGACCTTCACACTTACATTTATTGGGCAGCAAGTTATTCGCAAGGATATCCGATATGAAGAAGGGGATGTATATTTAAACAATGAAAAAGTTGGAACATACTCATACGAACCCAAATTACACAATCATCCCTGCAGTGGATATTGTGTAAGATTTAATGTATTAGTTGAAAGGTATGAAAGCACCGAAATGGATTTGACCCCTGGTAATGTCAATATGAAAGGTAAGTTTAATGATGACCAAAGTGTTGTTGAAGGAACGTGGTCAGCGATTAAGTTATAACTTAATATTTTTACAAGGTATAAAAAAAATATAAAAAAATCTTTACCGTTATTGCAATGTGTCCTCATTTCCTTTAAAATACTTTCTTGAACAGTGAACATTGAACAGTGAACAGAGGAGGTGCAAGTAATGCGGACAAATATCTCACCACAAGAAAAGGCACAGGAGATCGTACCTTTAAGGATAGAATCTATTGGGATGAGAAAGAACAGGTATTTCGTGTTAGAGAACAAACACAAAATACCAGGGAAGGAGTAAACTAAAATGTATCCTGTAATACATATTCTCCACTTTGAGCTGGAAAGCTATATCGTTTTATATCTCATTGCTTTTATTGTGGCCACCTTTTTGTTAAAATATGAACTCAAGAGAAACAATTACCCCTCGTATTTATATGCCCTGTTGATGATTGTAGGGTTAATAACCGGGATAATAGGAAGTAAAATATATTATATTTTTGAAATATGGAATGAATTCATCCTCAGTCCGGTGGAAACTTTTTTTAACATTCCTGGCTTAGGATGGTACGGAGGTTTTATCCTGGGAGGTATTTCAATCGTTTTAACTTTAAAAATCAAAAAACTACCTGTCCTGGAAACCCTGGATGTTATGATACCCATTGTTCCTCTGGGTCAAGCTCTTGGACGTTTGGGCTGTTTTTTAGGAGGATGTTGTCATGGCACCCCTACAAATGTACCCTGGGCATTGGCGTTTCCAAACGGTCAATATCCACCTTCTGTAACAGTTCATCCCACCCAGCTTTATGAAATGCTAATTTATTTGTGTATTTTTATTTTGTTATGGAAACTAAGAAAAAAAGAAATGAAAAATGGATTAAAATTTAGCTTATACCTTATCCTGGCTGGTCTTGGCAGGTTTATCGTTGAATTTTATCGTATAAATCCTCAAACAGCACTGTTTCGCTTAACAGCTCCGCAAATTATAGCAATTTTAGGCATGATGCTTGGAGCGTTTATTATTATATATGTTAAGCGTAAGGGTGCTGCTTGGGCTTGAACTTGCGAGAAAATGTAATAACCGGGTGCTTGAGATAGGGAAGTCCTCCTGCCAGTCTTATTCTTATCTGTGTCATTAATACAGGTAATTACCGGCCAAAACTTTTAGAAAAATGTAGAGCCCCTGTTGGGAACGATTAATCGCAGTTCTTCGGCTTCAGGGCGGCCTGTACCCATGCAGCCGCATAACCGATTTTGTTACAGTTATACTCAATCCACATGTAGCCCTTCGAAGTGCCGAAGCCTCCTGTCGAACCCCAGCCCGGGCCCCAGGAATTCTCGATCAACCAGGCTCCATTGGCTCCTTTGCTATCGTCCCAGCCGATTAAAGTGACGCCGTGGTTAACATTGCCAGTGACGCAGGCATTAAACACCCCACCGGTGTAACCTTTAAATTGGTTTGTGGCATACACTGCAACCGACAACGGCCCGTACCTGCAGAGTGCCTGTTTAAGTTGCACAACACTGGGTATTGTGCTGCTGCTGGTAACATAACCCCAGGCAACGGCTTTATATGGCCTTGGTTTTGTTTGACAAGGCCCCTTTACCGCTACATATGGATAAGCGGCCTCCGTTGCACTCCCGGTATCGATTAGATACTGATGGGCCCACCATCCACCAGCGCAGCTGTAATTCCAGGGATTACAATCGAGAGTATCCTGTTCGGAACTGTTAATAATTACATTGTTTCTGATTCGATAACTGCTCTCGAAGGCTCCATGGGTGGCAAAAGCCCAACAACTACCGCAATTTTTTTGGTCGCGGACAGGTGTGGTTCCATTGTTTTGGCGCCAATCCCAGCTAGAAGCGGTGGATGAACAGGTTGCTCCAATATCCGCTTCAAGTTTTTTATCCAGGAGCTTCTCAGCAGCCACATTCTGTTCCTTCATCAATTCCAATAAGTTCGCTGGCTCCACTAAGCCTGTAAGCTCTTCTAACGTATAATCCATAGCTGTGGTGTATCCCACTTGAAAAGTGTAGTTATTATCACGAATTTCATCGCGCAGAGTCTGAAGTTGTGCTTTGATCTTTTCGGGAGCTTCACGTTCGCGTTCCAGGTAATATTTTTCAGCCTCCTGACCTACCTGGACACCTTGAAACAAGCCAAAAAATAAAACAAAAATAATAAAAACCTGTAAAATTCGATAATGTTTCATAATCACCTCCAAAAATTCTCCTTAAAGTTTCTTTAGACAGAGATACTACAAAGAAAATTTTCGTTTGTCAATACTTTAAGGGAATATTTTTTTAAAAAAAACCGGAACAGGTAATATTAATATATCTGAATTTCTACAAATCGTGGATAATAAACGATTCCCCTGGTTCACTTTCATTCCGGTATTCCTGTTTTCGGGATTGGAATATTGGAATGGTGGAATAATGTATTAAAGGGAACAAGGGGGCTCGCCCCCTTGTCCAATATCCCATTTTCCCAATCTTCCAAACCCAACATTCCAATCAATTGAGAGCGTAGCGAACGAGGAACAAAGTAATATCCTGGTGCTAGAGATAAAGGCATCCTCCTGCCGGTCTTATCTGTGTCATTAATACAGGTAATAACCGGCCAAAACTTCTATGAGAGAGAAAGGTAGAGCGGTAGAGCCCCTGCCCCTGTTGTGAACTAAACTATTAATCGCAGTTGGTCGTCCTTTTCTTGGCCCGTACCCATGCAGCCCCATAGCCGATTTTGTTACAGTTATAGGCAATCCACATGTAACCCGATTCACCCCAGGTTGTGTTCCAGGAATTCTCGATCAACCAGGCTTTTTTGCTATCGGCCCAGCCGATTAAAGTGACACCGTGGTTAACACCAGGGGCAGAGATGCAGGCATTAAACACCCCACCGGTGTAAGCTTGAAATAGGGGTGTGACATACACTGCAACTGACAACGGTCCGTACTTGCAGAGTGCCTGTTTAAGTTCTGTAATAGTGGGTATTGGATTGCTGCTAACATAACCCCAGGCAACGGCTTTATATGGCCTTGGTTTTGTTTGACAAGGCCCCTTTACCGCTGTATATGGATAAGCGGCCTCCGTTGCACTCCCGACATCGATTAGATACTGATGGGCCCACCATCCACCATCGCAGCCGTAACCCCAGGGATTACAATCGAGAGTATCCTGTTCGGAGCTGTCAATAATTACACCGTTTATGATATGATAACTGCCCTCGAAGGGCGCATGGGTGGCAAAATCCCAACAACTACCGCAAGGGCCCTGGTCGCGGACAGGTGTGGTTCCATTGTTTAGGCGCCAATCCCAGGAAGAAGCAGTGGGAGAACAGGTTGTTACAATATCCGCTAAAAGTTTTTTATCCCTGATCTTCTCAACAGCCAGGTTCTGTTCCTTGACCAGATCTGATAAGTTCGGTGGCTCCACTAAGCCTGTAAGCTGTTCTATTGTATAATCCATAGCCCTGGTGTATCCCACTTGAAACGTGTAGTTCCTGGCACGAATTTCATCGCGCAGCGTCTGAAGTTGTGTTTTGATCTTTTCGGGAGCTTCACGTTCGCGATCCCGGTAATATTGTTCAGCCTCCTGACCTACAAGAACACCTTGAAACAGGCCAAAAAATAAAACAAAGATAATAAAAACCTGTAAAATTCGATAATGTTTCAT
>CP070627.1:7317770-7329708 GCA_020355945.1 Candidatus Aminicenantota bacterium
ATACATCGTTGTATCGTTCTTTTTATAGGGAGCATTCAATAACTTTGAAAGCATGGCGAAATATTGATTTCTTGATACCCCGGAATTATAGTAATGAAAATGAAGCAAATACCACAACTCAAATGCTTCATTTGAGTAAGCCACTTTAATGTTTTTCTTGTTGGCTAAGTCAATAGCGTTGTTGAAATTTTGTATTGGGAAATGGTTTCTATCAAAAACGCACCAAACCTGGTCATAAAGTATACCATCTTTTTTTGCTCTCTCTATAATTTTTAGTGTTACCTGGACAAGACTCAAGGTATTCATCCCAAGGCCTTCCACACGAATAGCAGCTGAACTGAGTTTGAAAGCTTTAAAATAGTTAGGCTCGGTTTTACCTCCTTCACAAACAATTAAGAAACTCTCCGGGAGTTTTCCTCTATTTCTTGACTTTCTTTTTAACGATTTATTTTTTCTTTTCCAAAATAGGTTATCCGTTCCCATTAGGCCTCGTATTAGACATCGTAAACATTAAAACAGTGAATCGATATCGCCAATGAAGGGGATTGCCCCATATTTTCCCAGCATATAATCCTTGTTAAAGGAAGCGTCTTTACGTACACGGTACTCTTCCAGGGAGTATAAATCCGTGACTTCGCACTCATTTTTTTGAGTAAACCAAATTTGATCTCTTCTAAACAATTGATTGGTCAGGATGCTGATATCATGACTGGCAAACAAAAGCTGGGCTTTAGAAATTGAATCCGTCTCCTTTCCAACATTGTAATGATGGAATATTTCAACAATGGAGCGGATCAACAGTGGATGCAGTTTTGATGTAAGTTCGTCAATTACCAATACCTTGCCATTTTTCAAGACATCATATATCGGGCCAGAAAAGGCAAAAAGAGACTGGGTCCCAGCAGACTCATGGTCTGATAAGTCGAATTTCTCATCAGATAATGGATTATTATTCTGATCAAACTTTTGGTGAACGGTGTTAATTTCCAATTGCATAATTTTGGCTTCTTTAGAAGATATAGAATCCCTTAATTCCTCAGACATTCCTTTAAAAAATTCTTCAGCATTAATTGGCGTTTGGACTAACCGTAATTCCTTTATGCCCATATCAGCTACTTTCAAGAATTTAAGTAGAAATTCCTTAAATTCTTTATCTTCATCTTCTAATTTGGAAATTGAAAAGCCAGTATATCCCATCTCCTTTACCCCTGAAATTATTTTGAAGTCTTGAAACCATTTTAAAATCCTTCCAGATATCTCACCATTAAATTGGTCGGCTACCGAGAGAAAGAGTGCATTTGGCCTGGTTTTGCTTTCCAGGCCTTTTCCTTCTTTAAAGTAGGGGCCTAATTTAATTTTATCTTTTTCTCTTATAAAAAGGGTGGCTTCCCGGATAGTAGGCATAAAAAACAACCATTCATTATGAATCCGCTCTGTATCTGCTTGAAATCCATACCTGTATCGAATTTTGTCTATTATAAATACAATCTCAAATGTAGAGGGAACCTTTTCCGTTTCAGTGCTTAAAAGAAACTTTTCAATGGGAATCTTTTCAGTGGAAAGGCTTTCCTTTGAAGAAGTTGATATAAATTTCTTCATAAATCCCATTGCTTTGAATAAATTGCTCTTTCCACTGGCATTGGCCCCATACAAAACAGCACTTTTTAACAATCTTAACTTATCGTCAACTTTTATTGTGTTGGTCTCCATGTGTTCTTTATCTGATGATGCCACCATGCTCAAGGTAACAATATCTTTAAACGAACGGAAATTTCCAACTTTAAATTCTATCAACATTTTTTTCTCCAGTTTAATTTATAACCTAAAAAAAAATTAAAGTCAAGTATTCTGAGATTTTTTCTCAAATATTTTATTTTTAATTTAGAATTTCGAGTTTTGTAGGCTTGTGAAAACAACGGTTCGTTCCCAAGAAGATATTTTATATGGAAACTTCCAGGGAAGCGACCAATATGAAATCATTCTTTTTCAGGTTTTCCTGGAGGGGGCGATTGGTATACCTGTCCTGCATTTCAATTTTTAAACCCAGGGGTTTTTTCATTACTACTGATAGAGAAACATTGACTTCAACCCGGAAATCTTCAAAAAAATTGCCCCAATTGGAGGTGTATAATATATCGATAGTATAGGTGGTGGTGGTTGACAGGTTTTTTTTTAAGCTGCCATTCAAGTTTAATCGAAAGGAATTTTGATTTTCTACGCCCTCCAGTGCGTCGGTAAACTCACCATTTATACTGGCTGCCAGGTGGGTTTTGGTTTTTTTGCTGTCGGCAAAAATGGTCTTAATGCCCAGTCCACCGTTCCCCCGGAGTGCAATTTTGGAAAATTTATCATACTCCAGGGAAATCACCCCATATAAATTGAAACGCTTCCATGTTTTGCCGCTGATTTTATTGTACCACTGCCCTTTATTGACAATTTGTTCTTCTCCACTGGTCCCGTAAAAGGTGTCAAAAGAGGTGGTGAATTCAAGGGGCTTTGTGTCCAGTTGGAATTTCAGGCCGCCATTGATTAATTGACTTTTCGTATTCCCTGCATTAAGGGTAATTCCTCCTTTAACCGCGAGAGTCCAATTTTTACTTTGTCCCCGGGACTCTTCCGGGGAGGTTCCGGCGAAAATAATAGTGCCGGCTAAAACCAGGAGAGTAGTTAACAAACGTTTTAACCGTCTTATTGGTCTCAATTTGCTTAAAAGTCAACCTTAATGGCTACAGGGTACCAGACTTTTACTTTTATATTGTCTTTTACAGCGGGTTTGTACAGCCATTTTTTTAGTGCTTTTTTAATGGATGATTTTAAGTCGTCCGGGACAGCACCGATCATTTTTACTTCGGCTACGACGCCGGTTTCATCAATTAACAGCATGGCACGCAGGGTCATCTGGTTCCCCTGGTATTTTCTCCGCAGGAAAGAGGAGAAAACAGGCTTCCTCTCTTTTAGTTTTTCCGGTTTTGCTGTGACTTCAGTGAGAGCCACCAGGTCTCCCTCTTTTAGTTTCATTTTTGCTTTTTCTGTTTCTGCTATCTTTTTTTCCAGTTCTTCTTGTTGTTTTTTTCTTTTCGCTTCTTCCAGTTGTTTTTGCTCTTCCAGTTTCCGTTGTTTTTCCAGTTGGGCTTCTCTTTTTTTCTGTTCTGCTTCTTCTATTTGCCTTTGTTCCTCTTCCAGTCGTTTTTGTTTTTCCAGGGCTTTTCGCATTTCTTCTTTTTGCCATTCTCTTAATTTTTTAATTTCTTCTTCCTGGGCTTGTTTTTCTTCTCCGGTGGTGGCGGCTGTTTCCTCGATGGCTTTTAATCGCTTCTGATATTCCGCTTCCAATTCCGATTTAAATCGCTCCATCCTGCGGTTTATTTCTTCTTCGGTTTTTATTCGTTGTTCCGCTTGTTTCTGGGCCTGTTTCTGTTGGTTAATGATGATAAACGCAGTGGCTCCAATAATAATAACAATAATTGCAATAAGCGGGACAAGGAGTTTTGCCCGTGATTTTTTTTGGTCTTCCAGGCCGGATAATATGCCTTCCACTAAATGATCGTCACCTTTCTTTTCTTCTTTAACCGGTTTTTCCGCTTCCTTCTCTTTTCGGGGCTCGGGTAGGGTATAATTCAATTCGTCAGCCAGGTCTTTATTTTCTTGTTCCATGGTTTCCAGGTAGAGTGAATTCATAAAGTAAGCTAGGCTAAAGGTTACAGAGGATAATTCTTCAATATGGAAATTATTGGAAATATAATCTTTAAATTCTTTGATGTTCGCGAATCGTTGGGAGGGGATGGGGTGCAGTGTTTTTTTGAAAAAGGTGATGATGTTGGTTAAGAATTCTTTGTCCCCTGAAGGGATATGTTGACTAAAAATGATATTGGAAAATTTAGACTCAAAATCTTCTTCCGGGGAATAAGAATAATACTTACCGGTTAGGATTCGATAAATAATATAACCCAGGTGATAAATGTCCGTTTGACCGACCAGTTTTTCTTTTCGCAAGAATTCCGGTGCGATCCAGGCGCCGTACTTTTGAACCAACTCTTTAAATATTCCCTCTTCCCGACCGAGGTAAGGATAGATACCATAATTTTTTAAATAAATTTTCCCATCATAATCGATTAATATATTATCCGGTGTTAAGAACCCGTGAAATGATTTTTCCCCACTAACCACAATGGATGACCCGATATCAATTAAATCCGCGATGGCAAATGCCAGGGAAAACGCCAGATCAAAATTAATGGGGGTATCTTTTTGAGTGGAATCTTCAAGCACTTGCTCCAGGGTTTTACCCTTCAGTTGTGGATAAATGAGGTAGTATTTATTCCCTTCCTTTACGATTTGTTCGGGGGAATATAGTTTAGGGATGTTGGATTTTTTCACCCCCTCCAGTAAAATGCTGACTCTCTTCCACACCTTGGGACTGCTGTAAAGGAAGGGATACACTTCTGTAAACAGGTGATGTTTCAGAGTTTTTCGTTTTTCAATATCAATTTCACCTGCCCGATAGTTTACACCGATGGCATCGGTGCCCAGTTCTTTAAATAGAAGATAATTATTTACCCTTTGATATTCATGCTCGCTCATGGTTGACCTCGTTTAAATAATAGCATAGTAAACATTGTATATTATATAAGATAGTAAAAAAAATTCAATAGGAAAATCATCATTTCGGTATTTTTTTTGAAGTTGAAAAAAAACGAATTTTATGGCATACTTATGGTATGAAAAAAAGATTGATTCCAGGCGTATTTTTGTGCGCTGTTTTGATGGCGGGGCTTATTTGTGGTGTGTTTCATTCGTGTAAAAAGCAAGCATTTTTCGCGGATGCGGATGCGGAAATCCGCATAAGTACAGACCGGCTGAATATTCAATTGAATGAGAGCGTGAGGATTGCCATTACCGGGTATAACAGCGATGGTTCTTTTTTATTGGATGGTACGCGGGTGGATTTAACCATTGAAAATGGCAGCCTGGACCGGCCGTGGGTGGAATTGGAGAATGGTACCGCTTCAGCAATGGCAACCGCTAATATGGAGCGGGGTGAAATGAAAATTACGGCCCGGTCCGGGAGTGCGGTGGCCGAGCCCAATCCATTGGTAATACAAGTGGGACAGGTACCTGAGGTAAACCGGATTGCAGCCTCTTTGAATCCTGCAGTACTTCCTTATAACGGCGGTAGAGTTGAGATTGTGGTTACGGTTTATGATATCTATTTTCAACCGATTGCGGGTGTGACAGTGGTACTGGAGGCAGACACCGGGACCCTGGATTCAAGAGGAGCACCATTAACCACGGACCAGTCAGGACAGGTGATCGATTACCTGGAAACCACCCGGGAATGTACGGTTACCATTTATGCCGGCAGTGTCAACAAAACAGTAACCGTGACCCTGGAAGAAGAACCGGAGCCCAACATGAAACCGGTGGCAGACTTTACTTATTCTCCACTGGACCCGGTATCCGATGAAACCGTTTATTTCAACGCATCGGCCAGTTACGATGAAGATGGTTTTATTCAACAGTATACGTGGGATTTTGGTGACGGGTCCACCGGCATCGGCAAGAGAACCACCCACAAGTTCACTGTCAGTGAATTTCAAACCAGGACCTTTTCGGTGACCCTGACGGTGGTGGATAACCAGGGAGCCCATGACTCCTTTTCCCAACAAATTACGGTTAATTATAAATAGGTGAAAGAGCATGGCGCACGAAGGAGCATGGCGCATGGAGTACAGAGCATATTGCAGAGTGCAGGGCGCGGGGCGCACGGCAAAACCCGGCGGCTTTACCCTGCTTGAAACCATCCTGGTTTTTTTTTAATCGGATTACTTACAGCCTTAATTTTTCCCTATATTTCCAGGACCATCGATAAAACCGAAGAAAAGAAAAAAATAGTGATGGTGTTAACAGCAATTTCCGATTTGAAGAGAAAATGCATCTCATATCTTAACCTGGGAGAAATCGAAGCCGTGGGTAATGACCTGGTCTTTTTCCTGGATAACCGGGAGATCAATCGCATTTATCTCCCCGAGTTAGAAGGATTATCCGGGAATATATACTTTAACAGGTATGGAATGACCGCAGGAGGTGAAATTTTAATCCGATTCACCAGGGTGTACAAAATTGTAGTCCAGGAGGTATCCGGGAGGATTTGGGTAGAATAATGCCAGGAACAAATAAAAGCTTAGAGGGAACAAGGGGGCTTGCCCCCTTGTGTAAGGATGGCTTCACGTTAATCGAAGTGCTTGTGTCCATTACCATCCTTTTCCTGGTGATTGCGTCGGTTTTCTATTTTTATTCTCATTTAATGGATAACCAGGCAAAACTAAAAGAGAAATACAAAATTTTACGGATGGGCAAAGAGTTTGTGGATTCGTTTATCTTTGGGAGTGACCCGGAGATTTTATCTATAACCGGGGGGCAAAGAGAAGTGGAGGATTTTATCCTCCGCTGGAATATTTACCCTGCGGAAGATGAGAGAGCGGTTCTCTTTACTTCGGGTGTCGCCCCTATGGCCCAGTTAAAGCGGGTTCACCTGGAAATTATCAAAGCAGAAACCGGCAAAAGCGTATTGGACCTTCACTTTTTAGTGAATACCATTTCACCGGCAGGAAAATGAGAGAAAGAATAAACACAGCCACTGGTTTTACTTTAATTGAGATTGTTATTGTGATTGCTTTAACCTCAATTGTATTGGTGACGATTTTTCAAGCCCTGGGTAGAGTCAGGGAGAATGAGGCCAGGTTTGATGAGCAGAGGGAAGGTGAAAAAGAGGTTTACCTCCTTTACAACCGTTTGTCAAACCTTTTTAAAAATACTTCCTCCTTCAAGGTTTTTAATAACCGGGACCAGTCGGTCTATTTCCAGGGCGGTGGGAATGGCGTGATCTTTTTGTCGCGAGCCCCGCTTATATCTCCCTATGGCGGCGTCCATTTTATTGAGATTGGTTGGGGTGAGCAACGGATTTTATACCGGGAGAACCTTTTCAGGGAGCCGGAGGAGGGTGGTTTTATTTCTTTTGAGGAATTGGAACAGGAAACCTTCCATACACTCCTGGAGGGTGTTGAACAGGCCTGGTTCCGGTATTATTTGTATGACAACGGCGTTGGAGATTTTGTATGGAAAGAGGTGGTGAATTCCTTTGAAAAAGACCCACTGCCTCTTAAAATCTCCCTTGATATCGTGTATGACCGCAAGGAGTATCATTTCATGTTTCACAAGGTGATTACAGATGAAAATAAAGAAATCCCGCCTCACTTACTTAAATAGATGGAAGGGTATAAGGGTAGAATACAGATGACGGATGAAACAAACTTCAATAAAAAGTTTTTGCGGAAAATGGCGGGTCCAGGGGGGCCCCGCGGCGCGGGGAGCCTATTAGAGATGGTATTGTTTCTGATGATGTTTTCCATTTCCCCACCTGGACCTGTAACCTGCACCTGTCACCTCAGGCAAAAAAGCGCCCCCCTTAATAGGGAGTCCGCGCCGCGGACCCGCCGGAGGCGAGGCAGTGTGATTTTTATTGTACTGGTATTTATCATAGCCATGACTACCCTGGTCTGGATTACCACCATGAAAGTAAGTTCCGAAGCTGATTTTCTTGAAAGCGAACTTTCCCGGTTAAGGGCTTATACGTTATGTATGAGTGGTTTTGAATTTTTAAAGAACCGGCTGTCCACTGGCAGACGCACGAATATCGAGTTTTTAGACGGCAGGCATGAGCCTCATTCCCCGCGATTGTTATTGGATGGCAGTGATACCCGGTTTCAATTCCTGGATATTATTCAAGACAAGTATCGTCAGCGGTTATATTTTTCTGACCCGGATCAAATGGGTTTTATTATAAATTTGCAGGACAGTGCTGGCTTAATTAATGTGTTTAAGATAGACCGGACATTATTTAAGAATTTATTGGAGTATCATGGTTTTTCCCCGGGGGATGGGGATATTATTTTGGATTCTTTATTTGATTGGATGGACAAGGATAGTTTTAGCCGTGCTCACGGTGCGGAGAGTGATTATTACCTGGGAGAATTCGGTTATTCGGCGGCCAATCACCTGGTGGATTCTGTGGATGAATTACTACTGGTGCGGGGGATGGATCGATATATTTTTGAAAAAATCGGCAAACTACTGGATTTTACTATTGGGAACCAGGGTCTAAATCCCAATACCATGCCAGCAGAGGTTTTTTATTTGTTTAAGGGAATCGATGCCCATCATATTGAGCTTGTCATGGAAAAACGTTTACAGGAAAGGGGAATCGAGGGGGTTGGCGTAATGACCCTGGTATCGGGTTATAATTTTTCGGCCTTTCCCAATGCCTTCCAATTTTTTACTTCTAACACAACTTATGTTAAAATCAAAGCTCAAATGGATGAAGAGCGATTTTTTTATATTATGTTTCGGCTGGATAAGGTAGGCGGCGGCGGGTCCATGAGACCGGCAGCAGACAAGACCACACCGGAGCAAATGCCCCGGGAAGATACCGCTGCTGTTGAAGATTTTAATCGCTATTATCATATCTACAATTGGCAAGAGGGAACAGAATGGATGGAGTGGTAAATCGTATGACAGCGAATGCAGCAAAGGTGTACTGGTTTAACTCAGCCAGCGGCGAGATTTATCTTTCAGAGGAGCAGCTGCCCCAGAACAAGCGGCAGTTATACCTGGTGATTAACCGGGAAACATTGTACTTTGGTAAATTTTCTCTTCACAGCAAAAAACGGGTGAAAGACAGCGATGTTTTAAATATCCAGGGCCACTTCGTCCCCTTTAAAAGCGACTTTATGAATTTTATTTACGGCACTGAAAAACAAAAACAGCAGGAAAAGCACTTTTTTTTCTGGGTGGGTCCTTTACCTTCGGACCTTAACGTGGAAAGTTTTTTCTACGATGAAATCCCCGAATCTTTGATGTTTAAGGGAAACCCGGAGACAGTGAAAAATTACAATCTTTTTGTATTCAAACGGGTCAGCGGGTATGAAATTATCTACTTTAACGTTCACACCTATGATTTCTATTCGATTTTTGAGAAAGAGGCCGCCGGGGTCGCCGAAAAAATAGCCCTGTTGATGCGAAAATTTGCCGTGGGTATCGCAGGTAGAGAGGAGAAGGTAAAGATTCTTACCGAATGCGATATCCCTTCACTGCACCGACTGCGTTCAGAGGGCAATTACACCTTTGATGTGGACTTGATCAAAAGCGAGGATGACAGGACCTTTTTTTTCCCGGATTTTTTCCCGGTGGAAAAGAAATTTTCCAATTTATCTCAAAGTAAACAGATCAAAAGTATCAAAACCATTGGCCGGCAGTGGGCCAGGAATTTAACTATTATTATGCTGCTTTTGCTCTTAGTGATTCTTTTGAATGTTTGGGGGTTTATCCAGTTGAAAAAGGATAATACCCAATTGAAGCATGCGTTTGCAGAAATTGGTGAAGTTCTTACCACATCGGAAACGATCGAGTTCCGGTTAAATAAAATTAAGAAAAAGATTTCCCAATACCCGGACCACATGTTGTACTTAAAGACCATTTCCCGGTGTATGGATGCGGATTCGGTTTTAATCGGTTATTCATTGGGGGATGGGAGAATTCTTATTGAAGGTTATTCTCCCGACAGTTTGGGATTGTTGACATGTCTGCGCCAGAGCAACCAATTTCAAGACGTGCGCTTTAAAACCACGGTGACTAAAAATGTTTACTCCCAGAGGGAGAAATTCGAAATTGAAATGCTTCTCAGGACCCCGGGAACTGGGGCTAAACCAGCACCGAGAGGTAAAAAACAGGATAATCAATGACAAAATTACCCGGATTGAGAGGAAAATTTCAACTGGTGAGGAACCTGCCAAAAGGTTTGATAATCAAAGTGGCAATGGTGTTGGTCCTGTCGATTATCGCGGTCCTGTTGTTTTATACCAATAAGGACCTGATGAAAAAAAATCAAAAGATGATCAAGTACATCAAAAACGAGGAGGTGTTTAAACGGGAGTTGATGCACCTCAAAAAGAGTGAAAACCAGTTCGAGAAATATATCGTTAAGGTTGGAAAAAATGCAGCCAATGCAGACCTGGAAAAAATCAAGTCCGGTTATATCGACGAACTGCTGGATATGATCAAAAAAGACAATTTGCAGGTGGATTCCTATCGATCGGAAATCCAGGAGAGCGATGGATTTGCGATATTTAAATACAATATAACCATTGTAGGAGATTTTATCCAGGTGCTTCGTTTTTTAAACCGCCTGCTGGAACAGACCAGGCATATCTACGTCTCCAGGTATGATATCCGGTTACATATCAGCACCTTGGTGCGGATGGGATTAACAGTGGATATCATCGGGATGGAGTGAGGAAGTAAAATGAAGGCAGCTAAATTTTTAAAGAAAATCGATTCCAGGGTGATTCAAACCCTGGTGATGATGGTGATAGTTGGTTTTTTTATTTACCTGGTTTATCATCATTTTCAACTGTTTAGTGGGTACCAGGAGATAAAGCAGGGTGAAAACATGCGTCCGGTTGAGCGTCCTCCCTGGCAGACCCCTGGATTTTTTAATTTTACACCGGATGAAGATTATGAAAATATCGAAAAGTACCAATTATTTTCCTTTAAAAAAAAGAAAATACCAAAGCCCCGATATTTGGCGGATGGTGACTCGGGTGTACCTGTATCCGATAAATACCGACTGCTGGGAGTGGTGAAGAAAGATCGGTTATTCCTTTTGGTGCGCTTTAATGCCGACAATAAAATCCGGTTGGTTGCCCGGGGCATGAACATTGATGACGATTTCCGGGTTGAAAAGATATCCCTCGATCGCGTCATTATAACGAATCCTTCGGGACAGGAACACACCTATAAGATTTTCAAGAAAGAATACGGGGATACGTACGCAGGGAGAGACACCGATAACACCAACGCCAATACCTATCCTAAAAGAGGCCTGCAAATGATGAGAAGATATAATCAAATTAAAAAGCACAGGGAAGATGAGAGAATCGATGAACCGGTAAAACTGGATGTAGATGATGAAAAAAACCTAAAGAAAAAAAAAGCCGGAGATGATGAAAAAAACAGGGAAAATGAAGGGAGCTGAGAATCATGATAAGTAAAAGGGAAATGAATCATACCAGTAAATTGTTTTCAGTGGTTTCAGTCTTGCTGATGTTGATTTTGGCCGGTTGTGTATCCCATAGGCAGCTGCCGGTGAATATTATCAAAGGTGAGCCCGAAGAAGCCAAAGAAAAGGTTGAAGAGAAAGCGCCCGCTAAAAAGAAAACCGGTAAGGTGGTGTGGGTGCAGCAGCCCCTGGAAAAGGAATCCATTATTAGTCTCGGTGCCAGGAAGGGCCCGGATTACCTGATGAATTTTGACGATATTACTATCCCGGATTTTATCGATGCCATGATGTCCGGGGTTTTTAAAAAGAATTATTTAATGACTGACAGGATCATGGGAATAGGAACGCGGTTTACCATAAAAATGACCGAGGATTTAAAACCTGAGCGTGCGTTCCAGTTGTTTAAAAGTATCCTGGCCATGTACAATATCTCGGTAACCAAAAAGGAAAATACTTACATATTTGACCTGGTCAAAGAGGGTGCGGTGATGACGTTAAAGGGGCCGATGATATACGGCAGGCAGGTGCCGGAAGGATTCCCCCTTAACGCCGATGATGAAGTCACCTTTGTGGTTCCCTTTTACAATATTACACCGGAGGCTGTAAAAGCCATTATCGAGGCGCAAATGCCGGCCCAATCCCTGGTGTTTCCCGTCAAAGAACTCAACCTGTTGGTCATCAACGGCAATTACGAAGATATTCGCTACACTCTTTCCTTTATCGATTTATTGGACCGGGCGCAGTTCAAAGACAAAACCGTGGTGATGATTACGCCAGAGTACTGGGATATTGATGATTTCCGCGATAAAGTCCTGGAGTTATTGT
>CP070627.1:7329808-7341868 GCA_020355945.1 Candidatus Aminicenantota bacterium
CGATAATTAAAGTGAATATTGAAGCCCCAGGAGATAAGCATAATCGGAAGCACCGCTAAATAACGGCTCCTTTTGTCGCTGGTTCTCAAAAAAACCCATACCAAAAACATGAAAATGAGAAGCCAATTGAAGCCTCAATTTGATAATCACCCGCTTGATCGGGTCATCATGATACGGATGCCCGATCTCTTTGGGATAATATTCACCGTAGTTTATTTCCAGGAACCACCTGGAACTTTCATATTGAAGGTCAATATAACCCCCCACACCAGTAATAGGCGTCTTATGCTTGTAAAAAATATCCCGGTAATAGTAACTGCGTCCCCAGAATACCTCATCAATGGAATACTCCCGGTGAAACCCGTATTGGTCATAAATAACTTCAGAGGAAATCCTGAAACCACCTGTTTTCAACATGAAATCAATACCCGCATGATTCTTGTACTGCTTCTGCCATTCGGAACCAATGCCGTCATGCGCTTTGGCAGAAACACCCAAACCCCAATTTTTGCCCTTCAACCCGATTCGTACAATACCGCATTTCATGGAATTGGTGTCCATGTTTTCACTGCCATTGACAATGGCAATATCAAAGGTGAATATCCCCGGGGTGTAAGTGAGGAAAAAACCGGTTTCAAAATTGAGAATAGCTTCATTGCGAATAAAAGGATGATCAACAAAGGAATTTAAAAGACGCAAAGTGTAATTTCTTCCAAAAAGTGATTCATGCTTACCCAACCCAAAGGTAAAATTCCCACGGGTGACCCGGATATAAAGCTGCTTCACCTCAAAGGTTTCAATTTCAAAGTTCCGGAGGTATTTTTTCCTGGATTCATCGGCCAGGATATTTTTATCAAAGGGTTGATTGATAAAAAATTCAGTAACGACCTTTATATCGCCCCATCTGAATTTTTTTTGAATATCAGCGGCTAAGATGGCTTCCACGCCAAAGGTGGTTTCCTGGCCGCTCCACTGGAGTCTCTGGTCGTTGAGTAAATAAGAGCGAAACACCGGGTAAAAACAGATGTCGGTGGTTTCATCCACTTTAATGAAGGCATCCGCATGGATGAGGAAAGACCTGCCCGGGAAAAAGGCCGCAAAAATACATACAAAAACAAACAAAACAAGCGTTGGTGTTTTTATTTTAGTCATCATAGCTGTATTATAACCGCATTTAAAAATAAGTGCAAATCCTAAACTCAATTGAACTCTTACCTCTAATTCCAGGCATACACCCCCCGGCTCTTTGGGCAATGCTGTTGACTTAAGGATCAATAAAAAGTTTTTGGGAGTCCAGAAGGGGCTGGCAGCCCCGACCCTCATTTCCCTGTTCACCGCTAGAAATTTATTGGGAATCTCCTGGAATTTACCCGGGAGCACCAGGAATTTATCCAGCACAGCTTCTTAAAATTCAGGGGACTATTCCAGATGAATTCTAGAGGAATACGCTTAAATGGCAAAAGTTATCGATATGATTATCGTTGCGTTGAAATGTTTAAATGTTTCCTTTGTCCCACTGACTATCTTTTTTTAACTGGCACTTGCCTGGCACCTATTTTCCCTTTAACCGTCCAGATATAAAATTTTAATTCCATCACTCTTTTGAGTGCTTCTTCCAGGATTTTCAATCTACAGTTATATTCCAACTCCTGTCGATATCTATAAATTTTTTAACATCATACTTTCTTATCATCTTACTTTTTAGAACTTTATGCTCTGCTAAACTCCTCATATAAGCCACCGGATAAAAAAGTATTGGTTCCGGCTGAAAAACCACTCTCAATTTAAACCAATCATAAAAATCGAAGGCATGGCGAATAAGAACGGTTATAAAGTCCTCTGAGAAAAAGAAAACAAATAAACTATCGAACTGGCTAAAAAAATCGCGAATGATATTCAGCCTTTCAAAGAACTCTTCCTCTTTTATTTTTAAAAGTTTCATACAGGAATCAATGTTGTAAATGAAAAAAATATTTCTCCGTGGTTCATGTTTTTCATGGACTTGAATTATTTTTTCCTGCAATGATATGGGATTCAAGGGTGGGTCTGCCATATCGAGCATATAAATACGTTCTTTTAGGGAACTGCTTTTGAAAAAATAAAGTATTTTGCTTTGCTCTGCCAACCTGGATTGGCATAGTATAAAGCCTCTCTGGGGGTAGGATAAAAAACGGTACAGCCGTCTGAAATTGTCACGATTGCTCTCTATTTTAAATAAATGTTGGATTTCTATTTTGGGGGATACATTGGTAATAATGGCTGTCTCTGTCATTGTCGGTTAGTGTTTTATCCTTTTCCTGTGATTGGCAATAAAACTATCCAGCAGGGGGTGGGTATCGTAAAACCCTTCGCCGTTGTATTTCATTACTGACCGGGTCCTGAGTAGGTCCAGCAGAGCTATATTTTGTTTGGGTTCTTTTTTATAACCGCCGTCGATCTCAAAAAGCACCTCAAGGTATTCCTCGAAGGATATTTTGATTTCGTCATTTCTTTCCTGGATACGCGCTGCAAAGGTATCTTTAAATTGAAGTATAGATTTATCCATCGTACTACTTTTTATAATGTTTTCGTCTTCATAAAAAACAGCATTCTCAATAATATTGAACAATTCCCTGATAGAACCCCCGGAATACATGATGGCTTTTTTGTAGCACTCATTTTCAAACAAGGACAGGTCTAAGCGCCGGGAAAGAATCTCTGTTAAACAATCGATTCCCTCTTTAAAAGGATTTCCATTAATGTCTTTTATTTTGATCATGGGCAGGACCCTTGCTTCCCCGAATACATTCTGGATCAAGGAATAATCCACATGATATATCAATTCCACGGGGACCGTCAACACCATTTTACATTTCAAATCGCGGAGAAAATGGGAATTATGAACATAAAAATTCCTGGCACTCATGAAATTCATTTTTTCCAGGTCATCAATGATAATAAGTGCTTCTTTTCCTGTTTTTTTCTTTAAATAATCGAACAGGGCATTGCATTTGACAATCAAATCTCTTAAATTCCGTTCAGCCTCATAGGTAAATTCGGTACGCTGCGTCCCGGATAAGTTACGTTCGAATTTGGCATTGAAAAAGATTCCTTTTAAAAATTGGAGTCCAAACCCTATGGATTTATCCTTGCGTATTTCTTTTTCTTTAATGATTTTTTTATCGTAGCACCAATCGATCAAATCTGAGATAATATGCTTAAGTTCAGTGCCGGGATCATCTTCGGCAAATAAGTTATTGGAATGTATATATTTTAAAACATCTTCTGCGATTTCGAATAACAAGGCTTCGGCAGATAGTTCATCGATTCTAAGTCGGCTGATTGCCGAGAAAATGATCACATCGAAAACATTTTGCAGCCTGGAAAACAAGCGAATGAGCTCAGTGGTTTTCCCGGAACCGGCAAAACCTGAAAAAAGAAGCTTAATGTAGGGAATAAGGAGGGTTTTTAATTTTTTTTCCAATACAGCAATGGTGTTGACATCTCTAACTTTATGGGTATCCACATAAAAGTCTTTAAAGCGGGTGCCGGTTAAATGATCAAGTCCTAACACAGTTGGTATTGTTTCGAGAGAGGTGGCTTTTTTAATTTCCAACTGGAAATAGCTTTCGGTTAGTTTGTATCCATCCTGGATAAGACGGACAAATGTTTTTTCCATTTTGTTTTGCTTTGTCATAACGATATTATAGGATAAAAAGCCCCCCCTGTCAATTTTTCGATATAGTGTGAATTTTCCATCAAGCTGCGGTGCTCGAAGCAGGGGCGGTTTTCTCAGCGTTTCGGATCATCTCATCGATCACCCCAACATCCGGGAACCCGGCGGCTTTACCAATGGTTGAACTTTGTTTGAGCATCTCAAGGCTTTCGCTTTTCTTACCGACTTGATAGAGATAATATCCCAAATTTGCTCCTACCTGGTATATAGTATAAGCATCATTAATCTCCAAAGCCAATCGATATGCTTCCATCTCATATTTAAGATATTTTTCCGTATCTTTGTTTTCTAAGGAGATAGCTGCCATATTATGAAGGGTAGTGGCCATTCCGCTTTTATCTCCAATCTCCCGGGTTATTTTTAAGCTTTGCTCCAGGTACTTAAGGGCGGTTTCATAATCG
This sequence comes from Candidatus Aminicenantota bacterium, assembly GCA_020355945.1. The sequence continues at coordinate 7,333,925 of CP070627.1, forward strand.
CCGCGAGCTGCGTATATCTGGCTGATATTATTCAGAGTGGTACCTTCCCCAGCTTTATCCCCGATCTCATGGCTTATTTTCAAGCTTTGCTCCAGGTATATTAGGGCAGTCTCATAATCGCCGCGGGCCTTAAATACCTGGCTGATATTATTTAACGTAATGCCTTCATTGAATTTGTCTCCAATCTCCTGGCTTATTTTTAAGCTTTGCTCCAGGTACCTGAGGGCGGTTTCATAATCGCCGCGGGAGTCGTATATTTGGCTCATATTATTCAGTGTGGTGCTCTCTCCTGTTTTATCTCCAATTTCCTGGCTTATTTTCAAGCTTTGTTCCAGGAACTTAAGGGCAGTTTCATAATCACCACGGGCATAAGCCGCAGCCGCAATATTATTCAGGGTCGTCCCCTCTCCGGCTTTATCTCCAATCTCCTGGCTTATTTTCAAGCTTTGTTCCAGGTACTTGAGGGCAGTCTCATAATCACCGCGGGCGTCGTATACCTGGCTGATATTATTCAGGGTCGTCCCCTCTCCGGCTTTATCTCCAATCTCCTGGCTTATTTTCAAGCTTTGTTCCAGGTACTTGAGAGCAGTCTCATAATCGCCGCGAGCAGTATATACCTGGCTGATATTATTCAGGGTAGTTCCTTCCCCTGGTTTATCCCCATTTTCCTTGTAACCAACCCGGGCTCTTTTATACATTTCCAGGCCACGATCATAATCTCCATACAAATAGTAAATCATCCCCATACGATTCAAAATCGAACTTCTTGTTCTCTTCCCCAGTAATTCATAGACACGCCGGGCATAAAAAAGTGCATTATGATACATCGAATAATCATAATAAACCCTGGAAAGCCTGTCTCCAATCTCTTCTATTCTTTCTTTGTCCCCGGCCTGATCAAAATGATAAAATGCCTCTGCCAATGAAGTTAAACCTCTATCAATATTGTAAAACCTGTGATAATAATAAATGCCAGCCTTTTCATGTGAAAAGTGAGCCTGTTTTTCCTGTTTTCGATAGTCTGTCAGCAGGTCTTTCACAATGGGAGTAACATAAAAATAAAACGCTTTTAGTTCCCGGTTCAACGAAATCTCAATCAAGGTCAACCGGTGCAAATGATCCAATACGGGGCTCATGTCTACAGGCTCCTGCTGTTTTTGCCAGCCCATTTGCAGTTCCAGCGCCAATGGCTGTACCGGCACCCGGAAATTAGAAAGCAGGTCCAGGATTTGTTGTTGGTCCGACTGTAAAAGTGCCATCAACCGGGAAAATAATAAAGATTGCCCAATTTTTTGTTTGACTTCTGCCACCGCTTCCCGCGTATCCTGCTGGAACGCTTCTAGGGAATCCAGGGCATTTTTTATTTTCCCGGGGTTTTCCCTGAGCAATTGGTTAAAAAATTCCAATGCCCGGTAATTGCCGCCAAAAGTTTGATGCAGCAGCTTAACGATTTGCATAAAGGTTAAAACCGGTGGGCGCGGCACCCCTTGATTCCTCTGCCCGGCAGCAGCTTCCTGCAAATAGGTATTAATATTCCCCACATCAAGATAAAGGCATTTTTTCAAAAAATCGTTCAATCCCACCTGGTTCAGGTCAAAACGTTGAAGGTTCCCGAAGTCCGGTACCGGGTACCGACAGATCAATATCACATGGAATTGCCCACTATTGCATAAATAACCAATAATTGCCTTGATATCGTTGAATTCCTCTGCCAATTCTTTGCCGGGAGCGGACTGGAAACTGTCCAGGCTGTCAAAAACAAATACCGGTTGATAATTGCAGGTCCGGGCAATGGTAAATACCAGGAATATAAACCTGTCCATGGCTTTTTCAAATTGAATGCTCTCGATGACCACCTGAATATATCCCTGCTGCCTTAAAAAATTTTGTAGCACTTCCAGTATTTCTTTAATGGATTTGATTTTTTCATTAAAGACAAAGGGAATGGTTTTGGGGTTGGCAGCAATCAAGCGCTGCACCAGGTGTTCAGCCATGGCAGTTTTTCCCACACCACCCTGGCCTTTTAACAATACCGGCTTTTTTTCAAAAAGCGAGCGCAGGATCCCGGCTTTTTCTTCTCGCCGGCCGATAAACATGTATTCTCTCTCGTGTTTCAGCAGCAGCAGGTCCTTTTCAAAAATATACCGGTTAGAAGAGATATCCAGTTTTTCCGGTTGTTGGTCCCAGTCCAGCACCTGGTGTACCTGCCGCGAGAGGTAAAGGTTGGGGATGGTCCACTGCAAAGGAACCGGTGGACTGATCCCGGCTTGAACCATATCCTCATATTCCTGCTGCTCCAGGTAAGCCAGGGCTTCATGAAACGCAGTAAAAATCATTTTCCTGCCGGCTATATTCCGGTAAAAACGGGAGGCAAACAAAGCCGCATATTTATCCGATATGTGCATCCCCATCGCAACTACAACCGGTACTCCCATACGCAGCAATTGGTTAGAGACGCCTCCATAACCTTTTTCCATACTCCCTTTCGCTGTCTGGCAGGAAGAAAGTACCACCATGGGCACCTGGTAATAAGGATTAGAATGAACAGTTTCGGCAAAATCGCGGTCTGTGACTTTTTGGGATTTAAGAGTCAACGGGTCTTCTAACAGCAGGTACCCGGTCTTATCTGCTTCGTTGAATAACGAATGACCTGAGAAATGCAAAATATGATACTTGTTAGCCATGAGTTTTCGCTCCAGGGTATCTAAGGAGCCATCCTCCGTGAAATCTATCTGCACCTGCCCGGTTTGCATTAGCGGTTCAAATGCTTTTAATATCTCAAATTCTTCCTCTTCGTACGAGAGGTATTGTCCCCACGGGCTGTCTTCCGGCGAGGAAATCATGATTAAAATCTTCAACGGTGGCGCTGCTGCCTGCAAGTCCCTGTCCGACGGTTTAAAATAGCCGGGAATGGTTTTGGTCAGGTAGAGCTGCGCAATCTGTCCTAACGGCTTTCCGGAAATGTCATCCACTGCCATAGACCAGGGAAGATTCAAAATTTCATTGTCAGGATGCTGCAAATGAACACAATAAAATTCGCCGGAATCGTTGATTCCCTGCAAAACTTCCTGCCATTGCCGGGAGTGATTCACTATTTTGGTTAAATCATCAGCTAATTCCTTCATCATGGTTAACCGCAGGGGTAATCCACTTTCCAGGTACTGCAACACCTTCCGGAAATGCTTCTTTAAACGCTCCATTTTCTTAGTGGTTAATTGCAAGGATATGGTTTTATATAACACTCTTGCCTCCGGAAGCCCGAAGGATCTTCTTAGGCCGCGGGTGCCGGCCACTTCTTCTCTTTTAATCCCAGTTTGCGGTCTTGCTCTTCAAACCGTTTTATGAGTTCTTCATTCAATGGAACTTTCTCTTTGACCGTTACCTCTACCATTTGGTTGCAATAGGGGCAGTAAGCTTCCAGGTTGTTTTCTTTTTCCGGACGTTTCTGGCCGGGTTCCAATTCAAGCACCTTCTCAAAAATATGTTTTGCTTTATTCCGGCACTGGACATTAAAAAGAACTTTGTTTTTAAGAAGAGATTTCATAAACCCTCCAGCTATTGACACTTGAAATGACTGTCAAATTTTTTCACTATTTTGCTCCATTATATTATTGTACAGAAAAAAAGAGCCAATGTAAATAAAAAAAATTCTGAGTGGGTGAGTGGGTGAGTGGGGACGGTGCGTTGAAATGTTGGAATGTTGGAATGTTGGAATGTTGGTCATTTTTTCGAGGTTTAATAAGGAAACACTTAAACATTTCAACGCACCGACCCATTTAATTGACCCCATTTATCGACCCCATTTAGATTTGCCACGGACAAAGACGGACAGCCCTGGAGCCCCCTTAGTAAAAAGTTTTTGAAAGTCCGTGACCGCCGAAGGGGCTGGCAGCCCCTACCTATTAAGTTAGCTTTACTGTTTTCCTTTTTTTAACAATGACTAATGACAAATGACCAATGACTGTTGCTCGAAAGGGTTTTGGCCGCCGGAGGCAAAAATTGTAAAATTTCGTTTTGAAGGGCACTTTTCTAAGTTTTTCTGCAAGATTTTGTCACGGGAATCTGTTATAATAATAAAGTGACAGAAAAAGAACAGGTCCTATCCGATGATGATGTGGTGCGCTCGGTCCGGGAAGGTAATACCCGGGATTTCGAGATTCTTATCGACCGGTATAAAAACAAAATCATCAACTTTATCCACAAAATGATCTATGACTACGACGAAGCCCAAAGCCTCTCCCAGGACGTTTTTTTAAAAGTCTTTGAAACCATAAGACGATACAAAATGCAGGATAATTTCCAGGCGTTTATTTTTACTATCGCTAAAAATATAACGCTGAATCACATAAAAAAACAAAAACGGGTGCTTTATTTCTCAAGTTTTCTCCCCGGGAAGGACGATGTGGACAATGGGTGCGGAGACAGGTATTTCCAGGCGGAAGGGCCTCAACAAGAGGCATTGGAAAAGCATCAACAGGAAGAGATGCTCACCACGGCCCTGAAAACCTTAAACGAAAACCAGCGAATTGCCTTGATCATGAAAGTTTACCTGGAGTTTTCCTATAATAAAATCGCAGAAATTACCGGGTGGTCCATACCCAAGATCGAAACACTAATCTCTCGAGCCAAAAGTAATCTGAAACATACAATCCGTTTAAATTTAAACGAACCTTCTCCAAAAAAATTAAAAAAGAATTGCAAGAAAAAGATAACAGCGATGTTTTAAAAGTGAGGACAACATGACTATAAAAACAGCAATGGCGTGTAAAGATGTAAAAACATTTTTAAGTAAATACCAGGACAATGAACTGGACCCTGGGGTCCGGGCAAATATCGACGCCCATTTGCAGGCATGTGAGTCCTGTCAAAAGGAATTGCTGCTGCTAGAAGAGGTGACGCTCAGGGTGAAGCAGTTACCGGAAGTAGAAACCGGGCCCTATTTTACTGCCCGGGTCATGGGAAAAGTAATGGAAAAAGAAAAAGAAAAATCCCCATGGTTGGCATGGCTGCCATTACCATCATCACCCTCGTTATCCCGGCTGGTTTATTCCTTTGTGTTCATTATTTTCCTGGTACTGGGCGTTTTAGCAAACAGCAGCTCCTACACTTCCATTTCCCCTTTAAACGGTGATAACCGGAAAAGTCAACAGCAGGAACTTTATATGGTTAAGTTACTGGTGGAGAGCCAGGACTTAAGTTTAATTAATGTCCAGGATAAAACCTTCGCGCTGCTGGTGAATGGTAACGGAGAAACCCATGAAGAATAAATGGTTGAAAATCATTTTAGTGGCTTCCCTTGCCTTTAACCTGGCTTTTGTATCCACTGCTGTTTATAGAAAATTTGCCAGCACAACACGAAAGTCCCAAGAACTAACCTTTAAGCAGGATTTTAAACTCCAAAAAGATCAAAAGGAAGAAATCAAACGGATCATCAAGAAATTTAAGATAAGCCTTTTAGATTATAAACAGGATATCCTGGATAAACGAATTTCCATCATCGAAGCCATGAGCGATACTGAATTTAATCTTGAGGACATCGAGAAGAAAACCAGGGAGTTGAATGGGCTGGAAAACGAATTAAACCTGGAATTTGTGGATACGTTGATCCGGATCAGTGCCCTCCTGGAATCGGAACAGCGTCTCAATTTTCTCTATAAGCTGAGCCAAAACTGGTTCTTCATCAATAAGGACAAAAAATGACTGCAAAGATAAATGGAGGCCCCCGATGAATCAACGAAGGAGAAATAGGATGCGGATGATGGCGATGATATGTTTAGCGGTTTTGTGCGTGAATTTTGTATTGTTAAGTAGTCAATCAGAGCGGATTCCAAAAAAAGATAAAGCGGTTAAACGAATGAAACATCTCTTTTTTTTAGCGGAAGCCAACTTATTCGATGGTCGCTGGCTGTTGGAAATGAAGACTAAAGTCGGTCTTACCAGGGAACAGCAAGAGAAGATCGAAGACCTGATGCTGAAGCATGAAGCCTTTTCTATTCAAAACAGCGCGGAAATAAAGATCAAAGAGGTGCGCTTCGCCGCCTACTTGAAAACAGGGAAAATGGATCGAAAAGAAATGGAAAAGCATATACGGGAAATCAGCAGGGAAAAAACCAATTTGATTGTTAGTTATATAAATTACTTGCTGGATGTAAGAAACGTGCTGACTTCCCAGCAGTTGGAGACCCTAAGACAAATGAAGGAACAGAAAAAAAAAGGAAAGGAACTTCATTCGCCATAATTCTAAGTTTGTACAGCAGGAATAAAATTTTTGCTGATTTATGTTTAACTATTGTTTATTGATGAGCTTTTTCAAGAAAAAAATTTCTTGACATTTGATTTAAATTTTATTAAAATAGTTGCATGAGTTCATCAAACATTGACACAGCTCACTGGTTTATCGTTAGTACTAAACCAAAACAGGAGTTCATTGCCGAGCAGAGCTTGAAGTCACTGGGAGCCAATGTATACCTACCTTTGTACTTTAAAAAAGTAAAGAAAAACAAAGAGAAAGTTGAAGTGCTCTCGCCTCTTTTCAGCGGTTATTTATTCGCCCAGTTTTCTGTTATGGACCTGTATCACAAGGTCAGGTACACCAGGGGAGTAAAATGTGTTCTTGGTAACAATGAAGGCCTATGGACAATTACCAGTCAAAAGATCGAAGACATTAAAGAAAGAGAAACCAATGGAATTGTCAGGTTGAAAAAGCGGGAAGATAAGTTCAAATGCGGTGACCGGATTCTTATTGATGAAGGTGATTTCGACGGCTGGGAAGGTGTATTTTATGAGGAGCTTCCTGACCACGAGCGAGCCATTATCATGCTTACCAATGTAAGCTACACCAGCAAACTCATCGTATCCAAGAGATACTTGCGGCGCAAATGTTAGCGGACACAGCAGATTTCTTAACCACACGGCCATCTGGCGCATGAGCGCATGATCTTAATGAAGCGTGATTACACATTTTATTATAAGATGTAATTATGTCAAAATGGTTTAGTGCTGGTGGAAACCAATTAAAGGCACAGGATACTTGCATCCAAAAAATGACGCACGTCACCACGTGATTACGTGTCCAGGTGTCAGTGCCAATGATTCACTGATATAAAAGGGTTTGATAAATCAAACCCCTACTACTTACTACCTACTACTTACTGATTTACTGGAAGGGGCTTTTCTATTCCAAACAAATGCGTTATAATACCAGTCTGTTATAATATTATGTATAGATTGAGATTTTTGTTCAGGTTGCCAGACCCCAGGGGCGGAAGCCTGTTCAAATGAAAGGAGGAATAATGGAGCAACAAAAAAGAAACCCGGATCAGATCGACCTGGTACAACTGGTAAAAGTACTGATCAAAAGAAAATGGGTGATTATCGGGGGGACATTGATCATAACCCTGTTGGCAGTGATTATTTCTATACTGCTGCCCAGGGTTTATAAAAGTGAAGGTTTTTTCCAATTGGGCCGCGGCATTGATCTGGACTTAGAGGAATTGAGAGAGATACAGGATGAAATCAGGGAAGATCTCCAGGAAAAAATGGTGGATAATCAAACCCTTCAAGATAATATGTTATTAAATGAAACCCTTCAGAACACTGAGATGATGATGATGAATGTGTCCATCCCCGATTATAAGAAATACGCTTCCCGGTTTACCAATTTCCAGCAATTTCTCCAGTTTGTAAAGCAAAAAATAAAAAATAAAGAGGCTGGTGATTTAAGGCTTAGTAATATAAGACAAAGCATCAGGACATCCGAGGCCCTTATGAATTTGATTAAGCCGATATATGCCTATTCCAAAAAAGAGTTAAAAGACCTGGCCCAAAATACGAAGGATTTTAAGAATTTTGTCCTGGGTGTTCAATTGCTTGGTGAGCAAGAAACCCCTGAAAAGGCCCAGGCTGCCGTAAAGCTCATCGGGGAATTTATAAAAGAGAGTATCC
>CP070627.1:7341968-7346586 GCA_020355945.1 Candidatus Aminicenantota bacterium
GTATTTTTCATGGGTAAAATCAACAACAGTTACCGGTGGATTCGATTGGGTGGATTTTCCCTCCAGCCTTCGGAATTTGCTAAAATCGCTGTGGTGTTGTACCTCTCTTACGTTTTGAGCAGGAAAACCAATAATGTTAATGACATCCGCAAGTTAATGCTGCTGCTTATCCCGTTTTTTATCGTGGAGATTTTAATTTTAAAGGAGCCGGATGTGGGTAATTTTTCTTTAATATTAATCATTGCCGGGATCCTGCTTTTTGCTGCCGGTCTGAAACTGAGGTATTTTTTCTTTTCTTTATTTTTTGTGGCGCCTGTTTTCATTTTGTTTATAAAAATGAACCCGGATAAAATGAACCGGATCCTGGCCTTCTTGCACCCGGATGAGTATGTCTCCAGCTACAATTTTCAGACCTTGCAGTCCATTTATGCGATTGGCTCGGGTGGGATATTCGGTAAAGGCCTGGGCAAATCCACCCAAAAACTCTATTTTCTTCCTTATGCCTATTCTGATTTTATTTATTCCATTGTTGGTGAAGAGGTGGGGTTGGTGGGAGCTGCGGCAGTGGTGGGGTTATTTTTTATTTACCTGGTGCGGGGCTTAATTGTGGCCAAACTATCCGGTAACCTTTACACCTATCTGTTGGTAACCGGTTTGACCTTTATGATCGTTATCCAGGCCATGATGCACATCTCGGTGACGTTGGGCATATTTCCCGCCAAAGGGATACCCCTGCCTTTTATATCCAATGGCGGCAGTTCATTAATTGCCAGCCTGATCATTTCGGGAATCATTTTAAATGTTTCCCGGCATAGGAAAACGGTGCTTTTAAATGATTGAACTGAGCCGGGTAAAAAAGATACATTTTGTTGGTATTGGTGGTGCGGGAATGTCTGGTATAGCTGAAGTTTTGCACAATATGGGTTTTGTGGTATCCGGTTCTGACATCAGCGAAAGCGAAACCGTGAAGCGCCTCAAAACCATGGGCATTACTGTTTACCTGGGGCACAGCCAGGACAATCTCCGGGATGCGGAGACATTGGTTTATTCCAGTGCGGTGTCCCGGGAAAATGAAGAGGTTCACGAGGCGCTGCAGCGGAAAATCCCGGTGATTCCCCGGGCAGAGATGTTGGCGGAACTGATGCGGGTGAAATTTTCTATCGCGGTTGCCGGCACCCACGGCAAAACCACCACCACCTCCATGATCGCCACAATCCTCACCCAGGCCCGAAAAGACCCCACCTTTGTGGTAGGGGGCAGACTGAAAATCGGGGAAAGCAGGGCAAAAGGGGCAATGCTGGGAAAATCCGTTTACCTGGTAGCCGAAGCCGATGAATCCGACGGCAGTTTCTTAAAACTCTTTCCCACCCTGGCCGTCATTACCAACATCGAAAACGACCACCTGGATCACTATAAAACCATGGACAATCTAAGGCGTGCATTTATTGATTTTGGGAATAAAGTGCCCTTTTACGGTTCGGTGATATTAAATTATGATTGCCCCCAAACCCGGGAAATTGCTTCCCGGTTCAACAAGCGCATATTAACTTACAGCATGGCAGAAGACGCTGATGTGAAGGCTGAAAAGATTGAAAGTTCGGTCTTTGGAGCCAGTTTTGATCTGCTGGTGGACCGGGAAAACCGGGGGCGAATTCAATTAAATGTAGGGGGTATTCATAATGTCATGAATGCGCTGGCAGCGATTACCGCATCGATTGAGATTGGGATTGACCTTGATACCATACGAGAGGGTTTAAGGCGGTTTTACCTACCGGACCGGCGGTTCCAGGTTCTTTTTTTTAACAACGATTATTTGGTGGTGGATGATTACGGTCATCACCCCACCGAGATCAAGGCCACGCTGGAGACACTGGGAAGCGGGGATTTTAAGCGCATTATTGCAGTGTTTCAGCCGCATCGCTATACGCGGCTGCAGTTGTTGATGGACCGATTCGCCGAAAGCTTTAAGGGGGTGGACCAGTTGATCGTTGCCCAACTCTACAGTGCCAATCAACCCGAAATCCCGGAGGTCAACAGCCAGGCACTGGTGGAAAAAATCAAACAGGGCGGTTTTAACCCGGGTAATGTGCATTACATTGATACCTTTGCCGGTATCCTGGATCATTTAACAAAAGGTATTCGCCAGGGTGATGCCGTGGTGTTTTTCTCTGCCGGTAATCTTACCGGTGCGGCTCATGATTTTGCCAGACGAATGGGGCAAAAGGGGCAGAAGAGGCAGAAGGAGGAAGCGGTCCAATGAGTCAACTGACAGGAGCACCAACCATTTTAAGAGGAGAAACCGAATTCCTGCGGAAACACAACAGCAAAATCTTGCAGAAACAGAAACGCCTTCGCACCATCCAGGTAAAGAGTCTTCACATTTTTCTTATTTTTCTCTTGTTGGGTATGGCTGCATTTGCCGCCTACAAAATCGGGGTATTCATCTTAACCTGGGAAAAACTCGACATCAGGAGGTTTGTATTAATCAATAAACCCACCTATAGAACCGATGAATTGGAACATATGCTCAGGCAATATCACGGGAATATTTTGACCCTTCGTTTCAGCGAACTCAGGCAAAAACTATTAACCCTGAAGGAAGTAAAAGATGTGTCTATCAGTCGACAGCTTCCGTCAACCATAGAAATACGATTTATTTTAAGAAAACCGGTTTTCCAGGTTGCCATTAACAATAAATATAATATAATGGACAGCGAAGGAGTGGTGTTGTATACCAGTAACAAAAGCAGCAAGGAGTTGATTAATATCCGGGACATAAAGAAGAGTGATCTTGAAGCGTTGACGCCTTATTTGTCGGAGTTGAGCCGCATCAGGGATTTTCTTGATTACGTGACGTTAAAAAAACCCTACGGTGTCACCTTAAAGCTAAAAGGAAGAAGAGAAATTTTTTACCCTGGTGAGACAGAGTTTGCGAATAAGATCAATTTATATTTAAAGTTGAGTCGGCGTCCCCTCCTGAAAAAGTACAGTATCAAATCCGTGGACCTCAGGTTCTCGGACCGTTTTTATTTTGAATACCATACGGAGGTAAGCAATTAAAATGAAAAACAATTACCTGGTGGGAATAGATATCGGGTCAAAAAAAGTATGCACCATTATTGGCCAGGTGAAAGCAGCAGAGGATGAACGGGAACAGGAAGGACTGGAAGTGATTGGTTATGGAAATGCCGAATCCCATGGAATCAGGAAGGGTGTGATCGTTGATATGAATGCCACCATTGAAGATATCCGCAAATCCGTAAAAGAAGCGGAATTAACTGCCGGAGTTGAAATCGAATCCGCTTATGTCAACATTTCCGGCAGTCATATCCAGTCCATTCGGGCCAAAGGCAGCATCAACATTACCGGGAAGAACAGGGAAATAACCAGGGAAGACATTGACCGGGCCGTCACCCACGGCAGCAGTATCATGCTGCCCAATGACCGGGATATTATTCATATATTGCGGCAGGAATTCGTGGTGGACAACCAGGATGAAATTAAGAACCCGATTGGCATGATTGGCAGCAACCTGGATATTTATATTTTGATTGTTACCGCTTCCAGGTCAGCCACGAAAAACCTGTTAACCTGTTTTAAGAAGGCAAAGATCGATGTGATTGAGATGGTATTATCTCAAATCGCCACGGCCGAAGCCGTATTAACAGCGGATGAAAAGGAGTTAGGGGTGGCATTAATCGACATTGGGGGCGGTACCACTGATATTGCCGTCTATGAAAAAAGCGCGCTTATTTTTGCCGCCACCATTGGCGTAGGTGGTTACAATTTTACCAATGACCTGGCCATTGGCACCCGTACCCCTATTGATAAAGCAGAAAAAATAAAACGCCAATACGGGTGCGGTACGGACCCTAATTTCAAAGAACAGAACATTGAAATACCCACGGTTGGGGGTAAAAAAATGCGATTAATATCTGTTTCCCTGTTGGAAGATATATTAAAACCGCGGGCAGAAGAGATATTTGAAATGGTGAAACGAAAAATTGAAGAAGAGGGATTTGAGAACAAGATCAATGCAGGGGTGGTGATAACCGGTGGGTCTGCTTACCTGGGCGGATTATTGGAAATCGCCGACGACATCTTTGCCGCCCCGGTTCGAGCGGGCCGGCCGTTTGGAATCGGCGGTCTGATCGATAAGGTAAATACCCCTGAATTTTCCACTTCTTTAGGATTAATAAAATACGGTCTCCTGGATATGAAGGATAGAGGTATGATTAAGGACAGACCGCGAAACTTTTTTCAAAAATTAAAAGAGTATTTTGGGTTTTAGCACCCAAGGGTCAGGAGGTGCCAATGAAAGAAGACATTAAAATAACCTATGCCAGAGAAAAGAAAAAGGGCGCTGTTTTAAAAGTAATTGGAGTTGGCGGTGGTGGTGGGAATGCCATCAACCGCATGATCGAGGAGGGTTTACAGGGAGTTGAATTTATTGCCATCAACACCGATGTGCAGGACCTTTCCAACATCAAACCCCCTGGCATTACCCTGCAGATCGGGGAGAAAATCACCAAAGGACTGGGAGTGGGTTCCAATGCCGAGTTAGGCATGCAAGCCGCATTAGAGAACACCGAAGCCATTATCGAGATATTGGAAGGTG
>CP070627.1:7346686-7369666 GCA_020355945.1 Candidatus Aminicenantota bacterium
CTGCCAGAAAATGGCAGAATTTCACGGATTAATAATTAGTGGTGGTATTCTGGCCTGGCACCAAAATTCCAAAATTGCCAAAATCCGCCAAAATCCATGCGGGAAACATTACTTCTTCCGGGTATAAGTGATTTCCATCACCTTGAATTCACTGCCGTTGGGATCTGGTTCATAATACTCGTAGATATATTTGTCCGGGTTAATGATTGTGGTGACAGCCCTGATTTTGTATTCCCGGCCTGTAAAAATATTAGTACGCATACCGGTGTCAATCCTGGTTTTACCGCTTTTGTCCAATGTACCGGTTAGTATCGTAAAATCAGTGGCCTTGTTACTAAAAGTTGTGGATATCACTTTTTGTTTATAATTATCGTAACCGGTTATCACAATGGTTTCAGTATAACTTCCCATAGATTTTTTTTTAGCTTTGATATGAGCTTTAATAAAACGGCCCTCAAAAAGCGATTCCACATGAATTTCCTGGTACATGACCATGACCTCATCACCGGCAGACCGGGGAAATATATTTTGCACGCTTTCCCAATGGCCCACAAAATATTGAAGATATTTATGCATTTCACCGGGGGAACTGTATTTCTTCCAGGTTTCTATTATCTTTTGCTGCTCTTTTTCCGCTTCTTTTTGATTGCCGGCAAAAACAAAAACCGTGGAAACCGAAGTCATTAAAAATATGACCAGTAGAATAAAAATAAAATGGTTAATGACTTTCATCGGATTATCTCCTTTATTTTAGGCGCCATAAGTAACTGGCTTTAAAAAATATTCCTTCTCTCATTTTCAACAGGTCTCCTTGACCGGGAATCCACATCCCATTTTGCCACTGGTTTTCCAGGTAAAGGGAACCGTATCCCAGGTACACCACTGTTCCCGGTATCAAAGTAAAAGAGGCCAGGAAATCGGTTAATAATTTATCCTGGAGACTATCATAACGCACAATGCCTCGCAGGGAAAAATACTTGTTGAACTGATAAGTAGTGAAGAGATCATAAATATTTAGAGAATAAATTTTCCGGCCGGTTTGTTTCTCTTTAAAATCGGAATACCAATAATCTAGGCCCAATTTCAACTTTGTAGTAGGTTCCAACAAAAAAGTGAGATTGATGGTTTTGGCGCTGCCTTTAAAGGGGTCGCTGGGGTGATAATAAATTTGCTCGCCGATGGTGATATCTTCATACAGTTGCAGCCATTTGAACAGTTGAATAAAGCCGATGGAGTGGAAGTATTTTTTGTCAAAGATTCTCCCGGCCCATGCTTCGTTTTCGTGCCAGTATTCCAGGTTGAGTTCTCCAATTGGTGAAAAGCCGAGGTTTACGGCAAATTCCCGGCTGATGTCGGTCATTTTGGTTCCCAGGTCATACAGGCGGTAGTAATGCACAAACGGGATAATTCGTTTCAGCCAGGGTAACTGTTTTATTTTGACAGGAAGTATCGGCCCGATGCCACATGCCCCCCGGCTAATACCGACACGGTTATGAAAGGCGGTGGCCATGAAAAAATCCGTGCTGTAGCGTTCATATATTCCCCAGGTGACCAGTTTTGGAGAATAAAACTCCAACATGGCATTGACCCCGCTGCCAATTTCCAGGGAATCACCTTGTTCCTGGCGGGTGGCAGTATGAAGATAGGAGAAACTGCCTTTCAGGTATTTAGAAAACCGGTACTTGAGGTCCCCCCCCACGACATCATTTCGTTGGTCTCCCAGGTGGCGGCCGGTGTATAAAAACCCGATGAAGTTATCGCCCCCGATGTTATATTTGGCTCGTGCAATTCCAAAGAAGGCGGATTTTCCTTCATGGGGATTGGTCCCGGTTTCCCAGGGCTGGCCGGCTGACCGGTCATTGGCTGCCAATACCGCAAAGTTCAGCTTACCTGATGTTCCGCTTACTTTAGCTGCCCAACCCGGGTCCACAATACGACGGGTATGCACTGCCGACAACATCATACTCTCTTTGATGATGGTGAATTCCAGTACTTCCTTACTTTCCAGGAAAAACGGCCGCTTCTCACTGTAAAATAAAGGATAACGGCGATTCACTTCTACCTGGAAAGCATCGCTTTCCACCTGGCTGAAATCCGGGTTAACCGTGGCTTCCGCTGTTATCGAAGAGGTGATCCCATATTTTATTCCCACTCCCAGGTTGGTGAAGGTGCTTTTGTCCCATTTATTTTCTTCTATTCGTTCCGAATCCCTGTTGAAGGTAAAATTGGGTAGTATTTCCATTTTCAGTCCACCTGTTTTAAGACCGGTATAGACCAGGGTAGCCATGGCGTTAAACTCCATTTGTTTCCAATAGTTCATCATGGGCCAGTAAGCTTTGATTCCTAGATGGGGAATCGATCGAAAGAAAAATACCCTCATTTTCACTTCTTTGTTTTTACCTTTGCTTACCTGGTAACGGATACTTTCCAGTGGGATGCGTACTTCCACCTGGTAACCGTCACCAGTGAGTTTTCCCGCGCTTTCCCAGATAAAATCCGCTGTAAAGTCCATCCACTTTAGCGATGAAGTGACGGAATCCGTCTGGATGCCGTTGGGGTTGATGAAAAAGTCACAACTGCTTTGCCTGCTGCCCATCGTGTCCAGTGAAATTCCTACATGATCGTCCCTGAAAATATCGTCTCGCTGTGAGATGGAGTTCTTTATCTTACCTGGTTCAGGGTCCCGGCAGTAAAATGCAAAGTAGAGGTTTTTCTTATCGTAAGCAGCCCAAATCCGGGTTTCTATCTGCAAATCTTTCCCGGCGGTGGGAAGGATGGTTTTTAATACCGGCGTCAAGGCTGGCTGTTTCCAGGCTGTCTCTTCCAATTCACCATCGATGGTTATCTTGCCGGTTACTCTATCCGTGAAAATCTCTTGCCCATCTTTTGATAACCGGACCGACCACAATAGATTACCGGTAAATAACACAAAAAAGATGAATGCATCGATAACTAACGAACGTCTAAACATGTTTTCGCCTCCTAAATTTAATGTATAAGTTCATTTCTTCAATAATTCTTCTATCACTTCTGCCAGGTGGGCAATGGTGGGTATTTCATAAAAACGGTCTATAGGAATTTCTACCTGGTATTCTTCCATCAAATGTGAAATCATTTGCGTGCCCATCAAGGAATTGCCGTTCATGAAGAAAAAATTGTCATGGATGCCGGCTCGACTGACTCCAAGAAGTTTTTGCCACCAATGGGCGATGGATTTCTCCAATTCACTGCGGGGGGGCTGGTAATTTTCGTCCGCTGTCTCGCGGGCTTCTATGTGGTCCAGGGATTCCAATTCGGCATTAGCTCCTTGTGCCGATGCTCCAGGGAACACCGGTGCAATGCCGCTGCTTCCCGACATCAGGTCATTTATGTTGGCTTCCGGCCAATATCTCTTCCCCTCGAAGGGATATGCTGGCAGGGATACCCGATATCTCGGCTCTTCACCATGGAACCCCTGCCAATCAACCGGTTGACCATGATTCCACATCTGTCCCACTTTATCTAATAGGAAACAATGGTCCGTGGTTTTCTCCTGCTGGTGTTTGACCGTATTGAGGATGATATGCCCGGGTTTTTTATCCGGGTGCGTGCGTACCATCATACCCAGGATTCGACCCGCCCCGATTTCGATGAAAATGGCATTTTCCTCTTTCAACAACTCTTTGAGTCCATGGGAAAACCGGACCGTGGAACACAAATGCTCCCCCCAATACCCGGGATTAGTTGCTTGTTGTCCTGTTATCCATTGAGAAGTGACATTGGATATATACGGGATTTGGGGGGGCTTAAATCGGAAGCGGCTGACCTGGTTTTCAAATTCTTCTCGAATGGGTGCCATCAAAGGGGAATGGATAGCCCGGGACATATTTAAAGGCACACATATCACTCTTTTTTTCTTCATTTCTTTTTCAAAGGCGGCAACCGCGGCTTTGGCACCGGATACAATGCAGGTGGGACCATTGACAATGGCTAAATATAAATCCTTGTTCAACAGCGTTTTCAGTTGATTTTCCGGGAGCGGCACACTGGTCATGGCGCCTTCAGGGGTTTGTTGGATTAATTGTCCCCTGATAATGACCAGTTTTAATGCATCTGGCAAAGACAACACCCCGGCAATGCAGGCGGCAATGTACTCGCCAAAACTGTAACCCATCATCGCCCGCGGGGTGATTCCCCAACGTATTAACAATTTTGCCAACGCATATTCAAAAGAAAATACAATGGGCTGGGTGAATCGTGTTTGATGGATTTGGGAAACAGGGGACCCTTCCTCACTCACCTCGCCCCTACCCGGATAAAGGATTTCTTTGATATCGTAATCCAGCATCGGTTTTAAAATCTCGAAACACCGGTCCATCTCTTCACGGAAAATGGGTTCGCTGCGGTAGAGGTCAATTCCCATATTGACATATTGGGAACCTTGACCGCAAAACATAAATACCACGGGCGGATTTTCCTCTTTTACATAAGCAGTGGGAATCCGTTTCATATAAAGGGCCAACCGGTCATAGTCAGTATCGATAGTGGAGCACAGCAGCATTCTCCGGTAAGGAAAGTGTCTCCGGCCCACCTGCAGGGTATAGGCCATGTCTGCCAGGTTAATGCCAGGATTTTTTTTGATAAAGCGCACTAAATTTTCAGTTTGTTTTTCAAGGGCTGTGGGGGTTTTAGCGGACAATAAAATTAACTGGTGTTCGCTGCCACCTGTAATCCCTCTTCCGTGGTCTATCTTCGGTGCTTCTTCAAGTACCACATGGGCATTGGTGCCGCCGATACCAAAGGAACTGACGCCGGCTCGCAGCGGATACCCATTATTTTCCCATTCTTTCAGCCTGGTAACAACATAAAAAGGGGTGTTTTTAAAATCAATTGCCGGATTGGGGGTGTTGAAATGAAGACCTGGTGGAATAAGACGGTGTTTGAGGGCCAGGACGGTTTTTATAAAACCGGCTAGTCCGGCGGCTGAATAGAGATGACCTAAATTGCTTTTTATGGTACCCAGGGCACAGGACGCCTTTTTATTTGTATTAAATACCTGTTTCAGGGCTTCGATTTCCACGGTGTCGCCTAAGGCGGTAGCGGTACCGTGGGCTTCGATGTAGGTAATACTCTCTGGTACCACCCCGGCCATTAATTGAGCGGCTTTTATCACCTCTGCCTGGCCATCGACACTGGGCGCGGTGTAACCTACTTTGCGAAAACCATCATTATTAATGGCGGAACCTTTTATCACCGCATAAATATTATCCCTGGCCGCGGCAGCGTCTGCCAATCTTTTCAACACCACCACGCCAACCCCGTCTCCAAATACGGAACCGCTGGCTTCCTCATCAAAAGACCGGTTGTGACCATCCGCGGAAAGGATCATTCCCGGCTGGTACAGGTACCCCCGTTTGGGTGGGTAATTGATGGATACCCCCCCGGCCAAAGCGATTTCACAATCACCGTGCAGCAGACCCTGCACTGCCCAATGAACAGCCACCAGTGAAGTGGAACAAGCGGTTTGCAGGGAAACACTGGGCCCTTTTAAATTTAATTTATAAGAAATATGAGTACACATAAAATCTTTGTCTGCCAATTGGGCCACCATAAATGCGCTTAATCCCTGGTTCGCACCGCCAAAACACGTTAATGCTTCCCAATTGAGATTAGGGGAAGCCCCGGCATATAACCCGATGCGGCCATTATAGGAAATCGGATTATACCCGGCATCTTCCAATGCATGCCAGATGCACTGTTGAAAGATACGCATCTGGGGGTCCATGATCTGTGCTTCCCTGGCTGTATATCCAAAAAAAGAAGCATCAAAATATTCCACTCCGTCGATAACCCCCTTGGCTTTTATATAATTGGGATTATTGAGGGTATCGGCGTCAATACCTTCTGCTTGTAACTCTTCGTCCGTAAAAAAACAGATGGATTCGATACCGTTTTTCAAATTTTCCCAAAATTCATCGATATGCCGGGCCCCGGGAAAAATCCCGGCCATGCCGATAACAGCCAGTTCCAGGCCGGTTTCCTTGTTTTGTAATGACGCCTCATCTTTGTTTATGATTTTTTTTATTACCTTTTTACCTCTATCCAGGGCCTCAGACATTTCTTTTTGTTTTTCCCTGGCGATTCCTTTTTCATCATTCTCCTGTTCCAGGTAACCCGCCAGGGAACGGATGGTGCTGTGTTGGAACAGTGCTACTACCGGGATTTGCCGGTTAAATGTCTCGTTTAACCTGGTGTTGATGGTAAAGATATCCAATGATGTCCCCCCCAGGTCGAAGAAATTATCCTCCAGTCCGACCCGGTCTTTTTCCAGCACTTGTTTCCAGATATCGGCCACTATTTTTTCTTTATTGCTGGCTGGCACGGCATAGGATTGACCGGGACTGGTTTCAGGTGGAGGTAACTGTTTCCGGTGGATTTTACCGGTGATAGTTAAGGGAATTTCTTCCACTTCCATGATATAAGGAGGTATCATATAACCGGGTAATTTCAGGGCCAGCCGCGCTTTCACCCGGGATATATCCAGGACCGCTCCAGGATTCATCACCACGTAAGCAGCCAGGTAATTCTGACCGGATTTTCGTCTTTCTTCCACTACTACAGTTTTTTTAATGTTCTCAATATTAGCCAGTTGGTTTTCGATTTCCCCCAATTCGATGCGATATCCCCTGACCTTTACCTGGCGGTCGATGCGGCCCAAGAATTCGATATTCCCATCAGATAACCACCGGGCTAAATCACCGGTTTTGTACACAGCGTGGAACTTCTCTGCGGTTAATTCCGGGCGGTTCAAATAGCCGCGGGTGACGCCTGAACCGGTCACACACAATTCACCAGCCACTCCAATGGGTAATAGATTACCGTATTTATCTAAGATATAAACCTGGTAATTGGCGATGGGTTTACCGATGCACACATTAGAAGGGAGTTTCCCATCCTGGCGGCACCGGTAATAAGTCGCACAAACTGTCGATTCAGTGGGACCGTAGGTGTTGTATACCTGGCCTATTTCCATGAGATTTTCAATATATTCAGCCTTTAATTGGTCGCCCCCGCTAATCATAATTCGCAGGGAAACCAGGGGGTTATTTCCCTTACCGCTAAAACCTGCCGCTGCTTGATTCAATTCATTTAACAACTGGGGCGAACAGGTGATAAAAGTGACCCGATGCTTTTCAATAAAATCACACAGCCCGGTAATATCCCTGGTCACCTCCCGGCCGGCAATTACCAATTTGCCCCCTCTCAACAGGATCGGGTAAAGTTCTTCGACAAAGGCATCGAATGCATAAGAGACCTGCTGAATTACCGTGTCTTCCGGCCGGAGATCAAATTCTTGTTCAAAGGCATGGATATAAGCGGCTAGATTGCGGTGTTCCACCAATACACCTTTGGGACGACCCGTTGTACCCGAAGTGTAGATGATGTAAGCCAGGTTACCCCCCTGTTGGGGGGAAATTCCAAATTCCAAATTACAAATTACAAACGAAGGGGAGCCCTTCGGGCGGGTTTTAAACGCCTGCGGCGAAGAAAAATCCGCGATTTCTTGACCGGTTAAAAGAATTTTGGCACTGCTGTCTTCCAGCATGAAATCAATGCGATCTTGCGGGTAATCCGGGTCAACCGGCATATAAGCACCCCCGGCTTTTAATATACCAAACAGACCCATAACCATTTCTAAAGACGGTTCCACCTTGATACCTACAATAGTGTCGGGCTGAACGCCCTTTTCCCTTAGCAGCTTAGCCAATCGATCGGATATTTCATTCAATTCTTTGTAAGTAATAGCTATTAGATCCTGGCGCTTAGCTCTTAGGCTACTTTCGCCCAAGGCGTTTAAAACTTGCCCGAAGGGCGCCTCTTCCTTCTTACCTTCTACCCTTCTACCCTTCCACCCTTCTCCTTTCCCTACCAGGGCCACATGATCCGGTGTTCCGGCTGCCTGGTCTGTAAATAATTCATAGACGGTTTGCATACGGGGATATTCCCGGGATGTATTGTTAAACGATTCCAGCAACTGGTTTTTTTCTTCTTCATCCATCACCCGGATATCCAGTAACCGGATGCCGGGGTCTTTCACCACTTCACTGATTATGTTAATAAAATGACGGCCAAACTGTTCCATGGTCTCCCGCTTATACAACCGTGTACAATATTCCAACCTGAAATAGACCTGGTCTCCGGCTTCCATGGCTTCAATGGTAAAATCCACTTTGGACATATGCCGGGCCTCTTCATCGGATGAATGATAAGGGGAAAATTTTAAACCTTCTAATTGAAATTCTGTTTTTTCTATATTTTGTACAATTAACATGGCATCAAATACGGGATTACGGCTAATCTCATTTTCTGCTCCCAGCTTTTTAATCAATTCTTTAAAGGGATAGTCCTGGTTATCATAGGCGTCCAATGTTGACTGTTTCACAACTTTTAAAAATTCGCCAAAAGTTTGCTGGCCGAAGGGATAATTTCGTAAGGCCAGGGTTTCAATGAGAAGACCGGGGACATGTTCCAGGTCCGGGTGGTGTCTTGAGGCAATAGTCGTGCCAATGATAATATCTTCCTGACCGGTATACCTGGCCAATAAAATATTATATACCACCAATAGCGCCATGAATAATGTTGTTCCTGTTTCTTTTAGCAGGTGATTGAGACCCCTGGTTACGGATTTTTCCAGGACAAGAGTAAACCAGTCACCTTCAAAATGTTGTACCAGGGGTCTGGGAAAATCAGTAGCTATATCGAGAACCGGCAGTTCACCGTGAAATCGTTCATCCCAGTATGTTTCTTGTTTCTTTAATTGGCCTGATGTAAGCCGGTTATACTGCCAGCGGGCAAAGTCCTTATATTGCAACTGCAGCGGATTTATATCCCTGTCCGCATAAAGCGCCATAAATCCTGTTAAAAAAATCGACATGGAGGTACCGTCGGAAATAATATGATGCATATCAAACACCAGGATATGCTTCTCTTCCGCTAATTTTATCAAACCCAATCGCAGCAGCGGCGGCCGCGATAAATCAAAAGGACGGATGAAAGAACTTATAAGAGCGGTTGCGGGTTGCGGGTTGCGGTCTGCGAGTTCTTCCCACCTGCACCTGTCACCTTCACCTGCCACCTCCGAATCATAATATTCGATTTCAAATTCCAGGTGCTGGCGAATACGTTGAACCGGTTCCCCTGCTATCATTTCAAAGGATGTCCGTAAAATTTCATACTGCCGGATCAATCGTTTCAGTGCATTTTCAAATCGTTCTTTTTCAACAGGTCCTTCCACTTGATAGACAGCGGTTATATTGTAGGCCGTACTTTGGGGTGTTACTCGCTGGAGAATATAGAACCTGGCCTGGGCCGATGACAGTGGATAATACTCTTTTTTTTCCGCTGATTCTATGGGAGCGTACTTTGTTTTTTCCGCTGCATGGATGAAAGCGGACATTCCCCTGATGGTGGGCCTCTTAAATACCTCTGCCAGGGACACATTCACCTGCAGCGCCTGCTGCACCTTTAAGACCAGGGAGGTGGCTTTCAGTGAATGCCCCCCCAGTTGGAGAAAATCACTATCAATACCGATTAAATGTTTCTCTATCCCCAGTACGCCGGACCATATCACTGCCAGTTTTTCTTCTATTTGGCTGCGGGGTGCAATATAAACGCCTGATTGTTCCTTTTCGATACCGGGTACAGGAAGTGCTTTCCTGTCTATTTTACCGCTGGATGTACAGGGAAGCGTTTCTAACGGGACAAAATAGGAAGGGATCATGTAACCGGGCAGGGTCTGTGCCAGGTATTCCTTGAATTCAGCAGGTTCCGGTAAGTTCTTTTTTCCTGTTTTTCCTTCCCCGCTACCCGTAAAATAAGCACATATATAATTATCTTTTTTTTCATCTGTCCGGCATATCACGGCTGTTTCTTTTACCCGGGGATGCTTGACCAATTGCTTTTCTATTTCTTCCAGTTCGATCCTGAATCCCCTGATTTTTACCTGGCGGTCGATTCGGCCTAGAAATTCAATATTGCCGTCCGGCAGCCAGCAAGCCAGGTCCCCGGTTTTGTAGATTTTTTTAGAAATATAGGTCCTATAGGACGTATAGGACCTATAATATTTATCGTGGTAATCCGGGTAATCCTTTAAATCATGGTCAAACTTTTCTGCGGTTAATCCCGGGCGATTGAGGTATCCCCGGGCTGTCCCGGTACCGGCAATGCACAGTTCCCCGGGAACATTCACCGGCTGCAATCTATCATGCCGGTCCAGGATGTACAATCTTACATTTTGCAATGGTTTACCAATTGGTATACTATTACCACCGCTCCAATCGCTTAAGGAATAACCGCTGGCGTAAACAGACGCTTCAGTAGGTCCATACAAATTTTCCAACCGGAGGTGATGAATCGTGCGATTCAAACCCTGGAAAGTTTTCACCGTTTCTGCTTGAAGCGCTTCTCCTGCCAGGAATATGTATTTCAAAGCGCCTAATTTGACGATATTTAAGGGAGTTAAATACTCCAGGAACACGTTAAACATAGAGGGAACAAAATTGATATGGGTGACCTGTAATCGCTGGACTGTTTCCAAAATCCGCTGCGGTTCTTTTTCGCCCCCCGGTGCCAACAGGGCCAACCGCCCGCCTTTTTCCCCATCTACGGTAATTCCCATAAACCACCCGAACAATTCCGTCACTGAAACATCAAAAACGCAGGAGGTTTTCATAAGGTAAACATCCCGCCGGGTAAAGGGATAACTGCGGTACAAACCGGATAAGGTATTCACTATGGAAGTATGGTTCACCATCACGCCTTTGGGCTGACCGGTGGAACCCGAAGTGTAGATAACGTAACATAGTTGAGTAGGGTGAGTAGGGTGAGTAGGGTGAATAAGGTGAGTAGGGAGTTTTTCGGCCAATTCACCGGGTTTAATCACCTGAATTCCGTTACTTACCTCACTCAACGCACTCCCCTCACTCAGCAAAACCTTTGCATTGCTGTCTGACAACATGTAATCAATACGTTCCTGCGGGTAATCCGGGTCAATGGGCAAATAAGCGCCGCCTGCCTTTAATATGGCTAATATGCCGACTATCATCTCCAGGGACCGCTCCACCAGGATACCCACAATGGTGTCCGGCCGAACCCCCTTTTCTATTAAAACGTGCGCCAATTGGTTAGACCTATCATTCAACTCATTGTAGGAGAGATGCACCTCGGCAAAGGAGTTTACATCTGCCCGAAGGACATCAATTTGTTTGTAATTTGTATTTTGTAATTTTGGTCCTACCAGGGCTGTACGGTCCGGGGCTCGTTCCACCTGTTCCGCAAATAATCCATGAACCAGTTTATCTTCCGGGTAGGAAACATCGGTGCGGTTAAAATCAAAAACTATCTGCTGCTTCTCTTCCGCAGTTAGTATTTCGATCTCTTTTAGTGCCAGGGTAGGATTATCCGTCACCTGCCGGAGTATTTTTTTTATATGCCCACCCACCCGTTTAATCAAGGTCCTGTCATAGATAAGGACATTATAACTGAGCTTCAGCAAAATACTTTCCCCGGGAATAATAATGATATTAAAATGATAATTGGTTTGTTCCAGCACCTTTATATCTTCTAACCGTAAATCCAGTGCCGTACCCTGTTCCTTAGTATTTTTTACCTGTTGATGAATAGGATAGTTCTCAAAAACCAGGATATGATCGATAAGATTTGACTTCATTGGGGATTTTGCCTGGATATCTGCCAGTGGCAGATATTCATAGGCTTTACCGGCAGCGCTGCTTTGCTGCAAGGTCTTTATTAATTGGGAAAAGTCCTGGCCCGGATGACTTGTAACTCGAACCGGGACAGTATTGATAAAAAGACCTATCATCTGTTCTACCCCGTGCAGTTCCGGGGGCCGGCCCGAGACCACCGCACCAAATACCACATCATTAATATCATTGTACCTTTGCAGCAATAGACCCCACACCCCCTGGATAACCGTATTTAACGTTACCCCATCCCGGCCGGCAAAATCCTTCACTGCTGCGGTACTTTTTTTATCGATTTCAAACGTATATTCTCCTGTTTTGTAAGCCCCCCCGATTTCCGTCTTTGCCGAGGGTAACCCGGGCAAAGCAGCCCGGTGCCGGTAACCTGCCAGGTATCTTTCCCAATAGTCAAGACCTGCTTCTTTATCTTGCTTTACCCACCATTCAATGTAATTTTTATAGGAGATAACACCTGGTAACCGGATGACTTGACCCGCCGCCAAACTTTTGTAGATTTCAACCAGTTCATTATAGATAATGCCAAGGCACCAGCCATCCATTAATATATGATGAAATCCCCATACCAGTCGATACCTGTTGCCACCGGTTTTAAATAAAGAAAGCCTCATCAAGACATCTTTACCCAGGTCAACCCCCCTCTCTTTTTCTTTTTGCAGCCATTCTTCCAGGTAATTGGCCGGTGCTGCCACGATGTCTTCATAATGAACCTCTTGCTGTCGATGACTGAGAACCACCTGGCAGGGTTCCGCCAACCCCTGGTAAGCAAATATTACCCGGAAAATGTCATACCTTTCGATCAGTTTATTAAAACTGCCTTCCAATAGAGATTTGTCCAGGGTGCCTTCCACCTGGAAAACAGTCTGAATAAAATATATATCGTAATGAGTCCGGCTTAGCCAATGATAAAACATGCCTTTTTGCATCGGTGCCAGTGGATACACGGCTTCTATGGCCGGGTTTCCCGGGATATTGCTCTTGATGTTATCGAGAATTCCTGTAAATTCTTCTAACGAAAGTGCCAAATAAGACACGTCCATCACATCACTGGGAGTTAATTCTCTTTCCTGTTTCCCGCTGCAGTGACGGATAATCTCCAGGAGGTTTCTTTTGAAACCGTCTGCCAACGAACGGATAGTGCTCTTATCATATTCATGCCGGTTGTAAGCAAAGGACATCGACAGTTTCCCACCCACGATCATGCTGTTAATGCTCAGCCTGTGGACCTGGTCCGCTTCCGGGCTGGTACCGGACCCGGTCCCCAGCCAGGAAAAAACAATAGAGCCTGCCCCCCCCTGCCCGGATGCACCCGGTGAGTCAAATTGACCCAGGTAATTAAACAGCAATTCCGGCTCATGTTCAATAACACCTCTCTCTTCCCCAGGGGTTAAATATTTCAATATACCATAACCGATACCTTTATGGGGTATTCGCCTTAAGGTCTCCTTAACACTCTTAATGGCATGGGAAAGCTCATCACATTGGCTCATATCAAGCATAACCGGGTACAACGAGGTAAACCAACCCACGGTGCGACCGATATCCACATCCTCGATAATAGATTCCCGACCATGACCTTCCAAATGGATGAATATGCTGTCTATTCCACCCCACTCTTTTATAGCAATGCCCAG
This sequence comes from Candidatus Aminicenantota bacterium, assembly GCA_020355945.1. The sequence goes on from CP070627.1 coordinate 7,360,080, forward strand.
GGCTGTTAATAATATGTCGTTTATTTCTGTATTATAGGCCCGGTTCACTCGCTTCAACAAACTTTGAGTGTCCGCTTGACTTAATTCCAGTGTGACGAATTCCGTATGCTTTTGTTTTTTTTTGGCTTTACTGATCTTCTTGCCTTCGGCGACCAGGGGGCGAGAGCATTGCGCAGAGCGCAGAGTGCACAGCGTTTGGTGCAAAGCACGCAGCCTTTTTAGGCTCCCCTCGCCGAGGGGCCCCTGGACCCGCCGCTCTCCGCAAAAACTTTCTATAAATGATGGTTTGGAGGCATATTCGGTTATTTTTTCAGACCAATGCTTGAAAGAGTCTGTTTTCTGCGGGAATTTTATCGGCTCTTCGTTCTCTGCCTGTCTATAAGCAGTCTTAAAATCTTCTAATAATATCCGCCACGATACACCATCAATTACCAGGTGATGAATGACGATTAATAAATGATCTCCTTCAGCAGTTCCAAATAAACCCAATTTGACTAATGGCCCCTTTTCCAGGTCTATACTTCCCTGGATTTTAGTTGCTCGCTCTTCAATTTCTCTTTGGATACTGCGCTTGTTTACGTTTTTAAAATCGAAAACTTCCAGGTCAAATAATTTTCCCTGTAATCCCCTGTTTTTTTGTATTATTACCTCTTCACCTTTTTCGCAGCTAAATTCAAATACCATACGAAGCACATCATGATGTTCTGTTAACTTTGTAAAGACCTTTTTTAAAATGTTTTCATCAAATCCTTCTGCTCGGTATAACATTATTGCCTGGTTAAAATGGTGCCGGTGGGTAATATAAGACTGGAAAAACCAGTGCTGAATAGGAGTTAAAGGCACTTCTCCCTGCACCGCTCCCTGGGGAATCTGACGCGTAACCGCATTAACACTTCCGGCTAATTGTTTTATCACCGGCTTCGCAAAGATATCATTGATTTTCAAATCCAACCCGTATTTCCTTAACCTGGAGGTTACCTGTATGGCTTTGATGGAATCCCCCCCCATTGCAAAAAAATTATCCGTGATGCCGATTCGCTCAACTCCCAATACCTCCTGCCATATCTCCACCAACCTCTTTGCCACTTCATCACCAGGAGGCTCATAATCTCGGCCCACAACTTTTCCAGGCACAGGGAGCGATTTACGATCTACTTTGCCATTGGCGGTTAACGGGATTTTATCTAAAAAAATAAAATAAGCAGGAATCATATAGGCTGGCAATTCTGCAGATAAATAGTCCTGCAGTTCCAATGAAGGAATTTCACCCTCACTGACTATATAAGCGCAAAGATAATTATCACCGGTTTCATCTTTTCTCGCCAGCACCACCGCATTTTTTATCCTTGGTTTTTTTAACAACCGGCTTTCGATTTCCCCGGGTTCGATCCTGAACCCCCTGATCTTCACCTGGAAATCAATTCGCCCCAGGAATTCGATATTACCATCCGGCAGCCAACAGGCCAAATCACCGGTTTTGTAATAGGACAAATAAGAAATATAAGACCTATAGGACCCATAGGACTTATGATATCCATCATGGTAATCCTGGTAATCCCATAAATCATGGTCAAATTTCGCAGCCGTTAGTTCAGGTTGGTTCAGGTAACCAGGGGCTAAACCGACACCTGTGATACACAATTCTCCCGCCATTCCAATGGGCTGCAGCCGACCCCACCGGTCCAACACAAATAAACCGATGTTATCAATGGGTTTACCGATAGGGACTTTATCAAGATTCTCTCCCGCGGAACAATCAAAATACGATACATCCACCGTGGCTTCAGTGGGACCATACAAGTTGGCTAACCGGGTCCTGTTTGTTCTATAGAGCAGCTTATTAAACCTGTTTACCTGACTTACGCTTAATGCTTCCCCACTGGCAAATACTTGCCTGAGACCACACAACCGCCGGGCTGCACCAGCAGCCTCTATATAATCCATAAACGCCCCTAACATGGAAGGCACAAAATGCATCACCGAAACCCTGCACAGTTCAATGGCTTCCACTATTAACCCCGGGTCTTTTTCACCTCCGGGAACAAGAAGACATAACCCGGCTCCGGCAATTCCCCACCAAAACAACTCCCATACCGATACATCAAAGGTAAAGGGAGTTTTCTGTAATATCACGTCTTCCCCTGTTAACGGATACTGCTTCTGCATCCAAACCAACCGGTTCACCACTGACACATGCCGGATCAGGGTTCCTTTAGGCTTTCCCGTAGAACCCGAAGTGTAAATGACGTAGGCCAGTTGCGAGTTGCAAGCTGTGGGTTGCGGGTTGAAAAACACGGCTGTAGTTGTTGTTGCTTCATTCATTGACAATTGACAATTGACAATTGACAATTCTTCAAATTTTTCTTTTAGCCCGGGATCTGTCAGCAGAACTTTGGCTTTGCTGTCCGCCAGCATGTATTTGATGCCTTCTTCCGGGTATTCCGGCGCAATAGGCAAATAAGCACCACCAGACTTTAATATGCCTAATATCCCAAAAATCATCTCAACAGACCGCGCCACCATTATTCCCACAATGGCATCGCATTCAACTCCTTTGTCGCACAATATCCGGGCCAATTGATCGGACCGTTCATTCAATTCCCGGTAAGTAATAAAAATATTCTTGCCGAAGGCATTTGAAACTTGCCCTACCAGGGCTATCCGGTCCGGGGTTCGTTCCACCTGTTCCCGAAACAATTGATGAACCGGTTTATCTACCGGAAAAGAAACACCTTTACCATTAAAAGAAAAAAGAATTTGCTGTTTCTCTTCTGCCGTCAGTATCCCGAGCTTTTTTAATTGTATCCCGGGATTAACCGCCACTTGCCGCAGGATTTCCCTCATATGTATCCCCACGCGATTAATAAAAGCCCTGTCATAAATAAGGGAATTATAACTCAACTTCACCCGGATAACTTCACCGGGAAGAATCGTTATATAAAAGTCATAATTGGTTTGTTCAAATACGGTTATGTCCTGTACACGCCAGTTTAATAAGGCCCCTGGTTCACCGCCAACCTGCCGGCCCGGTGTTTGCTTTACCTGCTGATGCACCGGGTAATTCTCAAAAACCAGGATATGATCGATGAGATTCCCCCGTAATTCCGACTGTGCCTGGATATCCGCCAATGGCAGGTATTCATAACGTCTGCCCGTGGTGCTGTCCTGCTGCAAAATCATCACCAATTGAGAAAACGTTTGTCCCTCATGACTAATAACTCGAACCGGTATGGTATTGATAAAAAGGCCTACCATTTGCTCTATACCGGGCAGTTCCGGCGGACGACCCGATACCACCGCTCCAAACACAACATCGCTGCTATTATTGTACTTCTGCAGCAATAAACCCCATAATCCCTGGAATACCGTACTTACCGTTATCCGGTTCTTACTGGAAAAATCCACCAGTGCCAATGCCTCTTGTTCATCTACAGCAAACTGGCACTCTTCCAATTTGTAAACCCCTTCACCTGCCCCGCCGGCCTTTGATTTGGGCAAACCCGCCTGCTGCCGGTAACCGGACAGGTATTTTTCCCAATAATCAACAGCCGCCTCCTTATCCTGCTTCAACCACCACTTAATATAACTTCTATAAGGAGTAACCTCTTTTAAAGGGAAAGCTTTTCCCGCCGCCAAACTCTTGTAGATTTCCGCCAGCTCATTATAGATAATGCCAAGGCACCAACCATCCATTAATATATGATGAAACCCCCATACCAGTTGATATTGGTTCTCACCGGTTTTAAATAAAGAAAGCCTCATCATCACATCTCTACCCAGATCAAATCCTCTCTCTTTTTCTCTTTGACACCATTCTTCCACATAATGCGCCTGCTCTTTTCCCGGCAGGTGAAGGATATCTTTATAATGAACCTTCACCCGGCGATGATTAAGAACAGCCTGCAAAGGCTCCTCTACACCCTGGTAAATAAATATGGTCCGAAAAATATCATATCTTTGGATAAGATTATTTAAACCGGCTTCCAATAAAGATTTGTCCAGGCCGCCTTCCAACTGGAATAAGGTTTGAATAAAATACATATCGTAATGAGTCCGGGTTAGCCAATGATATAATATGCCCTTTTGCATCGGTCCCAGGGGATACATGGCTTCTATTGACGGGTTTCCCGGGATATTGTTCTTGATGTAATCGAGAATTACTGTAAATTCTTCTAACGAGAGAGTCGAATAAGACACGTCCATCACATCACTGGGGGTTAATTCTCTTTCCTGTTTCCGGGTGCAGTGGCGGATAATGTCCAGGAGGTTTCTCTCGAAACCCTTTGCCAACGAACGGATGGTGCTCTTATCATATTCATGCCGGTTGTAAGTAAATGACAGCGACAGTTTTCCCTCCACCACCATACCGGTAACAATCAAGGTATGAAACTGGTCCAATTCCGGGCTGAAACTCCGGCCCTTACTTAACGAGGAAAATTGAAACAGCGATTTTTCATCTCCCTTTGCCGGTTTATAGGGACTCCCCGCCAGGGAGTCGAATTGGCCGAGATAATTAAAACTGATCTCCGGCTCCTCCTCGAAAAAATCTCCCTCTCTCTCTTCCCGAAGGGTTAAATATCTCCAAATACCATACCCGATACCTTTATGGGGTATACGCCTCAATGTCTCTTTCACACGCTTAATGGCATAAGAAAGATCATCACATTGACTCATATCCAGGATAACCGGGTACTGGGCAGTAAACCAACCCACTGTACGACTGATATCAAGGTCCGGGATGATGGATTCCCGGCCGTGACCTTCCAAATTAATCATTACCTCATCTATCCCGGCCCACTCTTTTACAGTTTTACCCAGGGCAGTTAATAATATGTCGTTTATTTCTGTATTATAAGCCTGGTTCACCCGCTTCAACAGGGTCCGGGTGTCGGTTTCACTTAAATTTAAAGTAACCGCTTCGGTGTATTTTTGTTTTCTCTTATCTTTATTGATTTTTCTATCCAGGGGGGGCGCTTTTTGAAAAAACTGCCCCCCCCTTAATAGGCCGGGGCTGCCAGCCCCCCCCCCGCAAAAACTTTTGATTAATGCTTGTTTCCGGGCATACTCTGTTAAATTCCGGGACCAACGCTGAAAAGAGTCTGTTTTGTCCGGGAATCTTATTGGTTCTCCTTTCTGCACCTGGTTGAAAGCGGTATTCAAATCTTCTAATAATATTCGCCATGATACACCATCGATTACCAGGTGATGAATGACAATTAATAGATGATCACCCCGGACAGTCTTAAATAAACCCAATTTAACCAATGGTCCCCTGGTTAAATCCACCCCGGCCTGGATGACATTGGCTTCTTTTTCAATTGACTGTTTAATATATGTATCATCGTCATTTTCAAAATCGAAAACAGCAAGATCAAATGATTGTCCCTCTATTCCTCTATTTCGCTGGATCACGTCGCCTGTTTCCTGGTCCAATTCATAGACCATTCGTAAGGCATCATGGTGTTCGGTTAATTTGGTAAAGACCTGTTTTAAAATGTCTTGATCAATTCCCCCGGGCCGGTACAACATCACCGCCTGGTTAAAATGGTGCCCGTCAGTAAAATTCTTAGCAAAAAACCATCGCTGGATAGGGGTTAAAGGGACCTCCCCCTTTACAACTTCCTGGGGAATTTGCCCTGTCACCGGGGTAACACATCCGGCCAGTTGTTTGATAGTTGGTTGGCTAAATAAATCATTGATCTTTAAATTCAACCCCCTGGTTTTTAACCGGGACACCACTTGCATGGCTTTGATAGAATCGCCGCCCATTTGAAAAAAGTTATCCATGATGCCTACTCGTTCGATACCCAGGACATCTTGCCATACTTCCACCAATCGCTTTTCCACCTCATCCCGCGGAGCCGCATAATCCGGGCCTGCTGTCAGACCGGGTTGGGGGAGTGCTTTGCTGTCCACCTTACCGGTGGAAGTCAGGGGTATTTTGTCCAGGAAAACAAAACAGGAAGGAATCATATAATCCGGGACCTGCTTTGATAAATACTCCTTCAATTCAAGATCCTGGATATTGCTGGCGCTGACAATATAAGCGCAGAGATATTTATTACCCCGCTCATCCTCTCTTGCCGCCACTACGGCATTTTTTATCCCGGTTTTGTTTAACAGTCGGTTCTCGATTTCTCCCGGCTCGATCCTGAACCCCCTGATCTTCACCTGGAAATCAATACGGCCCAGGAACTCGATATTTTTATCCGGCAGCCAACGTGCTAAGTCACCGGTTTTGTAGATTTTTTTAGAAATATAGGACGTATAGGACCTATAGGACCTATGATAATTATCGTGGTAATCCTGATAATCCTTTAAATCATGGTCAAATTTTTCACAAGTTAATTCCGGTCTGTTTAAATATCCCCGTGCCACGCCGGCTCCTCCGATGCCCATTTCTCCGGCAGTGCCAATAGGCTGCAGTTGTTGTTGGCTGTCCAGGATGTAAATCATAGTATTCCATATCGGAGCACCGATTTTTATTTGATTATCTTTTTCCTGGTGTTGGTACAGGGTTGAGGTCACTGCGGCTTCGGTGACCCCGTATTCATGAACCACCTCGATTCCTGGATTTTTTTGCCTGGTGGCATCCAGTAAAGTAAGAGGTAAACGGTCACCCCCAAGAGTAACCACTTTTAACCATACCGCCTCTGTTTTGCTTAATCCTTCGATGATAGCCTGGTAAAGAGGCGGCGTACAAAAGATATGGGTCACATGATTCCCGGTGATCAGAGATTTAATAACTCCCGGGTCCTTTCTCTCTTCCTGGCCTGTTAAAATCACACGGGCACCGGAAATAACCGGGGTAAAAAAGTCCGTGACAAACCCGTCAAAAGAATACGAAAACAACAACAAAGTGGTAACAGCCGGGTTCATTTTATAAATCTCTTTGCGGCACAACAGGATATTCACTGCATTGCCGTGCTCTACCAACACTCCTTTGGGTTTGCCGGTGGACCCGGAAGTGTAGATGACGTAAGCCAGGCTGGAAGGGAGGGAAGCTGGGAAGCTGGGAAGCTGGGAAGTTGGGAAGTCAGGATGGAGTCCTTCGGACAATAAAATTTTTGTTCCGCTGTCTTTTAACATGTAATTAATGCGTTCTTCCGGGTAGTCCGGGTCAATGGGCAAATAGGCGCCGCCAGCCTTTAATATGGCTATAGTGCCGATGATCATTTCCACGGACCGCTCCACCATGATAGCCGCCACAGTGTCGGGTTGAACACCTTTTTGCCTCAATACATGCGCCAATTGATCCGATTTTTGGTTTAATTCACTATATGAAATATGGGTCGTATAGGTCATATAGATCCTATTTTTTGTCTGCGATGGTCCGACAACGGCGATATTATCCGGGGTTTGTTCCGCTTGTTCGGCAAATAAACCGGGGATAGTCTGATTACCGGCATAGTCCCTGGCTGTATTATTCAGATCATGTAATAACTGTCTCTTTTCCTTTTCCGGTATAATTTCGTCTTTATCTAGAATCCCGTGGGGATGATAAATAAACTTTTCTAGCACTTCATTAAAGAAAGTATACAGTTTTTTTGCGTCTCCCTGGCTGATGAAGGCGGTTGAAAAATGAATGGTAAAAGTCAGTTGGCTGCCATAGGTAACGATACTGATTTCAAGGAGGAAATTGGTCCGGGCAAAACTTTGCAGGTCCAGTCTGTAGTCTTGCGCTGCGGCATCCCCCTGGTCCACCAACTCACTATACACATGAAAATCCACCAGGTTAAATACGATATCAAAAAAAGGATTGCTGTGTTCGGGTGATTCCCCTACCAGTTTGGCGATCTCCATCAATGATAATTTTTCGTATTTCTTTAAATGAACCATTTGGTTTTCAACGATCCCGATATAATCGGCCCAGGTGATTCCTGCCGGGATTTTTACCCGGAAAGGCACCGTGTTTAAAAAACAGCCCAGTATCTTATCTCCATCTTCGGTTTCCGGGCGATTATGGGTTACCAATCCGGTGGTAATATCAGGCTCATAAGAAAACATAGATAACACATAAATAAAAGCACTCAAACACAAATGCTTCAAGCTGGTGTGCTGCTTTTTCGCCATCTCCTCCAATTGCTCACGGACCCGGGCCCCCAAATCAAAGGTGAAAAATTTGTACTCCCCTGTACCTGGCTGCGGGGGGAATTTCAGCCGTTTATAACCTGTTAATCGGTTTTTCCAATAATCGATGACAGCGGGATTGCGCTTTGCTGCCAATTGATAAGTAATAAATTGTTTATACCCCACTTTTAACTTGCCCGGTTTAAACCCCGGGTCTCTTTCTAACTCCAGGTAGGTATTGTTTAACTCGGTTAAGAAGCTGGCGTTGCTCCAGCCATCGATGATGGCATGATGAGACTCCCATATCAATATCACCAGGCTGCTGCCGCACTTAAAAACCCGGATTCGCCATAACGGCGCCTTAAAAATATCATACCCCCTCTTGCGGCTCTCTGATAAATATTTCTTTATATAGACTTCTTGCGCTGCTTTTTTCATAGATGAAATGTCATGATACGAAACATCATTGGCAAAACGTTCATCATATCGATAAATAACATGGGCGGATTCTTCCGTGAAAAAACCGGTGCGCAGGATAGGATGCTTCTCTACCAGGAGCGATACCGCCTGTTTCATCCGTTCCAAATCAAAATGGCGATAATTCCGCTGCACCACGATTTGATCGTGATAAACCCCTTCCCTGGCTCCTCTTAAATAATGAAACACCATACCTTTTTCTATATCGCTCATGGGATAGACATCTTCTACTCCTTTTGTCTCCAGGATTTGCGGATGTTTCATCATACGTTCCCGGAATTGTTCCACTTCCTGTAACGCTGCTTCAAAAAGCTCGTGCTGTATAACCAGGGATTGTTTATTTAAATGCCTGGTCATTTCCCCAATGGTTTGATGAGAATATATATCCACCACACCTAAATTTGTTCCCAGTCGATTATTAATGGAGCCAATCAATTTGATGGCTTTCATGGAATCCCCACCCAGGGCGAAGAAATTGTCATTTGCCCCGATTCTTTCCACTGCCAATACCTGCTGCCAGATTTCCGCCAGCCCTTTACCTACCTCCCCTTCGGGGGCTTCATAATCAATCCCGGCAGCGGACCGGGGTTCGGGTAATCCCTTCCGGTCTAGTTTGCCGTTGGGGGTTAAGGGTATCTTCTCCATGGGCATAAAATAAGCAGGGATCATATAATCCGGTAACCGTCCCAGTAAATACTCCCGCAGCGTCTCGGCGTTCAGTGTTTTCCCGGGGTCTTGCCTCGGGACAAAATAAGCGCAAAGATACCGTTGGTTATCGTTTTGGTTTTGTTTTTGCCAATCAATGACAGCCGCTTGTTTGATGCCTTCATGGGCTAACAGTTCTTTTTCGATTTCCCCGGGTTCGATGCGGAACCCCCGGATTTTAACCTGGTGGTCGATTCGCCCCAGGTACTCCATTTCACCGTTTTCCAACAGCCGCACCAGGTCACCGGACTTGTAAATTTTTTGCCTCCGGCGGCCAGGGGGGGCGCTTTTTGAAAAAACTGCCCCCCCTGGACCCCCCTGCAAAAACTTTTTAT
>CP070627.1:7369766-7376996 GCA_020355945.1 Candidatus Aminicenantota bacterium
AAAGGCGGTTAACTCCCGGACCATAGCCAGTTTCTTGTCCTGGTCCATGATATCGCCGATAAAAAGATAACCCCTTTCTCCCAGTAAACCAATGCACTTGACCATTACCTGCCCCAGGTAATTATGACCATGAAAACTTTGTATCACACTGTTGATGATAATAAGATCGAAATCCTTTTCTTCTATTTTATCGATCTCATCAGCAGCCAGGCAGGCCAGTTTTATATTTTGATGCCCCTCTTGTTTGACTTTTTCCCTGTTTTTGTCGATGATGACCGAAGATAAATCCGTTCCATAATACAATCCCACTTTCGGTGCAATGCGGTACATGGTAATTCCCGAAGCGGTACCGATTTCCAGCACCCGCATCTCTTCATGCAGCAGCGGCGTTAATTTCTTTAAAACATTATCCCCGTATTCATCCATTTCCTGCTTTGACATGGGTTCACCGGTGTAACTGCTCACCCAACCGCCGCCGGCAATCTCATCCGCCGCGTTCTCTCCCACATGCTCCCACAACTCCCGGTTCATCAATTCATTCTTCTCAACTTCCTCTTCTGCATACACATCGTCACTGTCCAGGCATAAATAACTATGAAAACAATCACATTCCCACTGGAGGCGATTTAAATCTCTTATTTGACTTTTTTCCGATAACACCACCCCAATTTGGGCATCGATGATAATATGCTTTTGTCTTTCCGAAGGAAACGATGATTCCATGGGGATATAAGCACCACCAGCTTTTAATGTGCCCAACAATGCCACAACAATCTCGATCCCCTTGTCCAACAATATCCCCACTCCCTCTTCCGGCCGGATGCCTTTTTTATAAAGATAACCAGCCACCCGGTTGGCTCTCTCTTCCAGTTCCCGGTAAGTAAGGGCATAATCCTCATATACCAGGGCCACATTGTCCGGGGTTTCCTGTACCTGCCCGGCAATACGGCTATGAATGCTCTTTTCCAGGGGATAATCCCGGGATACGGCATTAAAATCATAAAGCACCATCCGTTTTTCCACCGGGGAAATGATTTCAATGTCTTTTAACCGTTGGCAAGGCTCTTTTATGACTGCTTTAACGAGATTTTTAAAATGCCGGGCCATTTGTCTTATGGTTTCTTCCTTGTATATCCCGGTATAATACTCGATCATTATAGAAACCTCTTGCCCGGGTTCACTGATAAAAAATGTCATATCAAATTTGGAGGTGGTATTCATATAATCCAGGTCAAACAGGTTCTCATCCCCCAGTGGTAAAATTTCTTCCCGGCCGATTTTTTCTCTTCTTTTTCCTCTTTCCCCGGGTTTGCGGAAATTCTGGACCACCATGGAAATATCAAATAGGGGATTCCTGGAGGGGTCTCTTTCCAGGTCCAGTTTGTCCACCAATTCCTCGAACTGGACATCTTGGTTATCAAAAGCCCTGATACTGCTGGCCGTGACCTCATGCAGGAAGAACTCATAGGTTTTTTCCCCGTCGGGGTAGTTTCTCATGGCCAGGGTATTGACAAACATACCGATGATTCCCTGGAGATCGGAGTGGCGTCTTCCGGCGGTACCACTGCCGATAATGATATCAGGCTGACCGGTGTACCTATAAAAAAGCGTATTCAAGGCCGCCAGAATATTCATATACAATGTAGCGCCGTGCCGAAGCGCCAGTTCCCGGAATCCCAGGACATCTTCCCTGTCCAGGTTGAAAACATAACGGCCCCCGGCAAAAGTAAATACCTGGGGACGCTTAAAGTCGGTGGGCAGCGGCAAACGAGGTATATGGCCAGCATCACAATACAATTCAAGCCAATACTTTTCCTGGGATATTATCTTTCCGCTTACAAACAACCGGTTCTGCCAATGGGAAAAATCTTTATACCGGAGCCGCAGGGATTCCAATTGCTCTCCATGATACAACGAGGTAAAATCCTCCGCCATGATCATGCCGGAGGTACCGTCACATATGATATGATGCATATCAACTATCCAGGTATAACTCCTGTCCGGGAGCCGGATTAATCCCGATCGCACCAGGGGTGCCTGAGAAAGATCAAAAGGACGGATGAAAGAATGAATCCAGCTCTTAGCTCTTAGCTCCTGGCTCTTAGGAGAGTGGCCGCCGAAGGCGTTTAAAACCTGCCCGAAGGGCGCCTCTTTCTCCTCAACCTCAACCTTATAATACTCAATCTCAAATTCTACCTCATCATGGATGCGTTGGACCGGTTCTTCTCCCATCATCAAAAACGACGTGCGTAAACTCTCATGCCTGGAAATAAGCTTTCTTAACGTGGTTTCAAGTCTTTCCTTATTAATATCTTTACCTGCACCATTAAGGGGCAGCACCATGGTCATATTGTAACTGCTGCTTTCTAAATCCATTTGCTGCAGGAAATAAAGCCGCTTCTGGGCAGAGGACAATGCATAATAATCCTTCTGTTCTGTCGGTTCTATAGAGGAATAGAGCGTTTTCCCGGTTTTATCCGAGATGTATCGGGCAAGGGCTTCAACAGTGGGTCTGCTAAAAAATTCTGCCAGTGGGACCTCTACATTTAATTCTTTATGGATTTTTGCAGATACGCCCATGGCTTTCAGTGAATCGCCGCCCAATTCAAAAAAATTATCCCGGATACCGATGGGATTGATTCCAAAAAATTCTTCGAAGATATTGACCAGTGCTTGTTGGATTTCATTCCTCGGTGGTGCATAGGGCGTGCTCAACTGGGGGCGGGGGTATCGCGGGGAGACCACTTCCTGGAAAACCCCATCTGCCACCTCTTTATACTGCTGGAGTAAAACCGGCAAATCCACAGGTGAAACAGCTATTCGCGGCAAATTACTCTCCAGGATACGGGAAAAAACCTCTTTACCTTCCGCGGGTAACAGGGCGTTTTCAAGGATCGCTTCATAACCGGGAATATCCTGTTTCCTGGCTCTCTCAGCCATTCCCACCTGTTTCCAGGCCGGCCAATTAATGGATACGGTAAATATGCCGTCCCTGGTGTTCTTAAAATAAGCATAGGCATCCAGGAATTCATTGGCCGCATTATATCCCACTTGCCCGAAATTAAGGCCCCAGGTGATATTCCCTAAAGAAGAAAAGAGAGCAATAAAGTCCGGTTCCATATCTTTTAGTAAATGGTCCAACACCAGGGTACCTTTTACTTTTGCAGCCATCACCTGTTCAGTCATTTCTTTGGTTCTTCCCTGGATGATCCCGTTATCATCAGCAGCGCCTGCTGCATGAAGAACACCGTTAATCTTGCCGAATCTTTCCAAAGCGTCGGCAATCACTTTTTCCATCTGCCTGGCATCGGCAGCATTGGCACTGGCAACCATAATCTCTGCTCCTGATGCTTCTATTTGCTGCAATTTCAGTATCTTAGAACTTATATTATCGTTTTCGTGGTGATTGGCCAGCCACTCTTTCCACTGTTTTTTTTGGGGGAAAGAGGAACGCCCCACCAGCACCAGTTTCGCCTTACAACATGCTGCCAGATGCTCTGCCAATGTTAATCCAATGCCGCCCAATCCACCGGTAACCAGGTATACACCTCCTTGCTTTAACCTCTGATTTTCCGGTTGAGGATTTTCCAACTTCAAGGGTTTCATTCGCTGCAGCCAACGGTAATTCCCGCGCAAAGCAACTATATTCCCGGTAGAATCCACTGTATATGCAAACTCTGTTAATAATCGGTGAAGAAGTTTTGTCTCTGATTCTATTCCATTTACAGGTTTTACAATATCCAGGCATCGGCACTTGATGTTCCGGTATTCCAGGGGAATGACTTTTACCGCTCCCAGGACAGTGGCCTTTTCCGGTTGAATCAACTCTTCCCCGGTTACTTCATATATTCCATTGACCACTATTTCAACCTGGATTTCACCGGTAATCTGCTGCCTGGCTGCTGCCTGGACAACATTTAATAGGCTGTAAAGCCCAAAATCTTGTGTCCTGTCAAGCGCCTCAAATCCTGCTTCTTTTCCTCCTTCCCCAGTAACCCCCCATAAATGAACAATCCGGCCTGGAACTCGTTTCAACTTTTTTAATTCAAGGAACAAATCATCATAATCACCACTGCTGTGGGGATTAATCGTATATACATGATTCCTTACTTTGCTAAATCCCTGCCCAATCCTTACGGTAATTACATCGGGTCCAACGGATTCCAGTTGATTGACCAGTTTATCCCCCAATCCCCCTTGATCGACAAATATTAACCAATTAAAGGACTTAAGACACCCCAGTGAGGGAGGAGGAGGTAAGATTAACTGTTCCCAGGCGGGAATGTAAAACCAATCTTCCAGGTGGGGTTTTCGGTACAGTATCACCCCCTCTTTGAAAGAACCCCGGGCCGCATCAACCGGGACCGGGAAGCGCTTCCCTTCAAAAGGATAGGTGGGTAAAGCAATACGGGACCTTTTCTCTTCCAGGTAAAATCCAGGCCAATGAATTTTTACCCCATAAAGCCATAATTCCCCCAGCTTTGTCAGCAGGTAACCTTCACCAGGTACATCTTCCTGGGGATGGGGCACCAGGTTGGTCACCAGGAGCCTGTCCGAGAATGCCGGGTGAACACTTTTATGATGATATTGCCTGGTGAAAGTACTTAATACCTGCCCCGGCCCTACTTCCACAAAAACCCTGCCATCTATTTTAAACAGTTGGGCTAATCCATCGGCAAAACGTACGGTTTTTCTTAAATGCACTGCCCAATAATGAGGATTTACTGTCTCTTCATCTGTTATCCAATGACCGGTTACGTTTGAGATAAACGGAATCCTGGCCGGATTTAATTTTATATGTAAATCGTTAATTGTTTTCTCGAACTTCTCTAAAACCGGTTCCATCATTTTTGAATGAAAGGCATGGGAGGTATGGAGGCGGCGGCTGCTGAATCCCTTATCTTTTAATCGCCGGGCAAACGCCGCTGCAGTTTCATGGGAACCGGAAACCACACAATGAGATGTGGAATTGACTGCCGCTATAGATAGCTCCTGGTCCAATAGAGGGGTTAATTCCTCTTCAGGTAAGGGCACACTCAACATCGAACCTCCGGGTACGCCCTGCATTAACTTTCCTCTCCATGTTACCAGTTTCAAAGCATCTTCCAGGGAAAATACCCCGGATAAACAGGCGGCTGTGTATTCACCAATACTATGACCAATCATGGCCCGGGGTTGTATACCCCACAGTATTAATAATCTTGCCAATGCGTATTCAAAGGCAAAGATTACCGGCTGGGTGATTTCGGTTTGGTTGATATAGGATGTATAGGATTTATAGGACCTATTGGACCTATTGGACCTATTATACCCATTGGACCTATAGAACGGATAAAGGATTTCTTTTAAATCATGACCCATGAGGGGTTTTAATATCCCAAAACAACGATTCATTTCCTCACGAAATACCGGTTCTTTTTCATACAATTCCCGTCCCATATTGACATATTGGGCCCCCTGGCCGGGAAACATAAAGACGATAAAGGGATTCTCTGTTTGGGTTTGAAATGTCTTGACCTGTCCTGCTCCTTCCAAATGATTTAAGCCGGTTGAAGCCAGTATATCGATGGCCTCCCGGTTGTCTTTACACACCAACATCCTGCGGTGTGAAAATGCTTTTTTGCCGGTTTGGAGCGTATATGCTGCATCCGCCAGGGTTGGACCAGGATTCGTGGGATTCTCATGATTACCGGGATTTAAAAGATTATTTTTAAGATATTCCGCTAAATTTTCGGTCATTTTATCCAGGGCGGTTGGGGTTTTGGCAGATAATAAAATTAATTGATATTCTCGTGATGGGTGTTCCTCAGGCAAGGGGGCAACAGGCAAGAGGGCAAGCCCCCTTGTCCCCTCGGGGTATTCTTCCAATACCACGTGTGCATTGGTGCCGCCGATTCCAAAAGAACTGATACCTGCTCTTAAAGGGTATTCTGTACTTTTCCACTCTTTCAATATCCGGTTGATATAAAATGGACTGTTTTCAAAATCAATCCCGGGATTGGGGGTTTCAAAATGTAAACCGGGCGGGATTGACCGATGCATTAACACAAGAACTGTCTTAATAAAACCGGCAATGCCAGCGGCTGCATCCAAATGCCCAATATTGGCTTTCACTGAACCAAGGGCACAATAGTTTCTCTTATTAACACGTTCAGGATCAAAAGCTTGTTTCAAAGCCTCAATTTCAATGGGGTCCCCCAGCCGGGTTCCGGTGCCATGGGTTTCAACATAACCAATCGTCCCGGGACCAACGCCTGCCATTCGCTGGGCGTTTCTAATGACCCTGGCCTGACCTTCCACCCCGGGAGCTGTAAAACCTGCTTTGTTTTTCCCATCGTTATTAATGGCAAAGCCTTTAATAACTGCTGTAATGTTATCTCCATCCGCGGCAGCATCTGCCAATCGTTTCAATACTACTACCCCGGCACCATTGCCGCCAACGGTTCCGGTTGCCGCGTCATCAAACGCCTTGCAATGACCGTCCTGTGACATAATCGCCCCTTCCTGGTAAAGATATCCAACCTGATCATAAAAAGTAACAGATACTCCACCTGCCAATGCCATGTCGCAGGTACCACTTACCAATCCCTGGCAGGCCAGGATAACCGCAGATAATGATGTGGAGCAAGCGGTCTGTAGGGTTACCACCGGCCCTGTTAAATTAAGCTTATAAGCAATTCTTGTACTGAGATAATCTTTATCACTCAATTGAAGCGCTTCCCACTGCCGGGCATTCAAATGTAAATGACCTGTATCTGTACCCGGTTTTAGCGGTAAGATTTCCCATAAGGGATTGGGACTGGCCCCGGCATAAAGACCGATATCTCCTTCACCGGTTCCCGGGGCATAACCGGCATTCTCCAACGCTTCCCAGCAGCATTCATGAAAGATCCGCATCTGCGGGTCCATGATGGCAGCTTCCGAAGGCGTATAACCAAAAAATAAAGAATCAAAATACTCGATATCTTGTAAACGACCCTTGGCCGGAACAAAAGCAGGATTCTCTAACAGTGTCTCCTCTACCCCCATTTGTCTCAACTCTTCACCGGTTAAGCAGGTAATGGATTCCACACCATTTTTTAAATTGTTCCAGAATTCAGCGATGGTTTTAGCCCCGGGGAACCGGCCCGACATCCCAATTACTGCGATTTCAACCCCTGCCTGGATTCGTTTCCGTCGTTCTGTTGATGCCTTTGTCTCTCTATCTCCACTTAAATACCGGGCCAACGA
>CP070627.1:7377096-7387679 GCA_020355945.1 Candidatus Aminicenantota bacterium
TTGTTACCTTTGCGGTAAAAGAGGAATTTATCAAACGGAGCAGCCTGGTGTTGGTGGAACAGGAATCCCGGGCAGATGCCCTGCTGGAGGGTATCATCAACCGCTTCGATGTCAGCCCCCTCTCTTATGCCGAAGATGCCTCAGCCAACTTCTATAGAGTCACCATTGCCGTCAGTGTGCGGTTCATCGACCTGGAAACCAACGAAATTATTTTTGAAGGAGAAAATATCAGCTTTAGCGATTCCTATGAAATTGATGTCTATGGAGACGATGTCGGGCAATTCGACGCTGCCGAGGACTTCTTTTCCCAGGAAACCGAAACATTACTTAAAATCGCCGAAGAATTTGCCGCCAGTCTGGTCACCACCATACTGGAGAATTTTTAATGAAAACCCGGATAAGGTAAAAAAATGCCGGAAGTATCGTTTTTTAGCTTTTTAGATCAAGTGAAAACAGGGAAAGAAACCTTTCCCGTTACTATTCTTTATGGATTTAACGAATTCCTGGGGCAAAAAATCATCCGTGCCTTTTGTGATACATTCCTGGTGGAAAAAAGTGAGTTTAACTACCGACGGTATTATTTTGACTCCGAGTATAATGAAACCTCCTGGGAAGAAATTATCAGTGAAGCCAATACCTCCAGTTTTTTTGTCCAATCCCGAAAAATAATTGTGGTCACCATCCGGGATGAGAAAAAAATTACCCTGCAAAAATATGATGGAGAACTATTGAAAACTTACCTGGCAAAACCGAATCCCAACACCATCCTGGTGATTTATATCTCGTTGAATGTTATAAAGGATGATTTTCAACAGGTCAAACGGCAGAAAATAAACAAATTATTAAAGGCGTTGAATTCTCCCCACTTATACAGTATTGACCTGGACAAAATTTCTGACCTGGAAGTACGGAAATATATCCAGCGTTATTTGAAGGATGTCGGTATGTCGATTACAGCCAGTGCCCTGGATAAAATCATGGAAACCAGGGACGACGATTTTATATCGTTGCTGTACCAACTGCCCATGCTGGAAATTGCTGCCGTGGAAAACAAAAGCATTGATTCGGAAGATATTGATAAGTTTATTACCGGGGTTGAGGCACATTCCATATGGGACTTAACCGATGCCATTGAGAGTGAAGATGCCGAAAAGTACTTAAAAATTTTAAAATACCTCTTTATGAATGGTATCGGAGCTACCCTGATCATTGGCACCCTGGTTACCCATTACAATAAGATTTATATTGCTAAATTTTTATTAAAGCAAAAATTCCCGGTCCGGGAGATTGGAAGAGTATTGGGCCAGCATCCTTATTTTTTGAATAAATTTATTCATTCCACCCGGAGTTTTTCAGAAAAACGGCTGCAGCACATCCTTCGCTTGATATATGACCTGGATTACGAATCCAAGACCAGCGGCGAAGAGTCCGCGCGGCTGTCACTGCAAAACTTTGCTTTCCGGGCAAAATTAATGGGTGCCCCCCAGGCGAGGTAATGTCGTATAATTACACTTACCATGAGTGTCATGACTCCATTTGATCAGTTTGACCGGATATTGGCTGACTTCAGCAGGGTAGAGGAACGTCTGTTCTTGAGAGATATACAGGAATTCGCCCAAAAACACCCGGAAGTGGTAATCAAAACCTTCTCCGTGCTGTTAAAGAACCAGGACCTCAACATTCAATTAAAATACCTGGTTTTAAAATCCCTTGGCGAACTCAAATATGATGAATTCGTTCCCCTGCTGAAAGAAACCCTAAAGCGGGAAAATAAATTGCAAATCATATCCGAAGCAGTGAATAGTTTAGCAGCCATTAATTCCCTACCTGCGTATAAAGTTATTGCGGATTTCAGACAAAAACACAAAAATCCTGGGTATAAAGAGAAAATAGACCAGGGTTTGAGAGTTATGTTTACTCGAAATCAATTGGTCTATCATTTTGATGCATTTTACCGGGACAGGGATAGTGTCGCCAATATTGAGAAAAGCAGTGAATTTTTAATCAAGCATCTGCCTGACGACTATATCAAAGAGTTATTGCCCGCTGCTGCCAGCCGGTTTTATCAAATAAGGTATGAAACCTTCCGAATCCTGAAAAACCGCCCCAATCCCATCTATTATTCTACTATTTACTACTATTTTAAAGAATATGCGCCAACAGCAGAGGATGAACTCTTTTTAATGATGTCGGAAGCATTGATTATCAATGCCTCTCTTTCCACAGCCCAAAAGAAAATATTTCAAAAGTTAAAAGTACATCTCAAGCAATTCAAAGGAGATAAGCAAAATGTCTTTTGCATTGTCCTGTTGAGGTTGAATGCCCGGGACATGCTTCCCTATATCGTGGAGATTTACCCGAAACTGGATTTCCAGCGGAAATTGCTGCTGTTTGAAAATTTAAAAACCGATGATTACAGCCATTTTATGGAATTTATCCGGGGATTATTGACTCATGAAAATAATCAAATTGTATTGGGAAAAATTGTTGAAATTTTGATTCATGCCAATGATTTTAAATATCTATTTGCAATCATTGGCTCGGAAAAAGGTATAAGAAAAGAAAAGTTGCTCAATATGGTACTGGGTCATGACCCCCCGGACATTGACGGTTACCTGGAAAAATATGTTATCCCTTCCCAGGATAATCAAATCCTGCAATCTTCATTGCAATACCTATTAAGACATGCCGCGGACAGATATTTTGAGTTAATCACCGGCATTTTTTTCTCCGGTGTTTCCCCCGGGATAAAAATACTTATCCTCCGGGAGCTCACTAAATTCAAGCCATATAATCAAAAGGTGTTCATGGAATCTATTTTTAAGGATTTAACTGTCATACGCAGCTTTAAAAAGGATTTTCTCTTCTCATTATTGGGAGTAATGAATGAGAAGACCTTTGATGATGAATTTGAAGAGAAGATATTGAGTCGGATCCTGGTGTTTATGGAAGAGGCACCGATGGATGACCTGGTTAATTTTATTTATTTTTTCCAGGGGTATGAGATCAACAATCAGCGGGACGGTGAATTAATCATCAATGAATTTCGACTGATCAGGAATACCCTTTTAAAGTCCGGCAGGGAACAAAACCTGGCTCGCATGATCCATATGCTCATCAAGAATATCGAAGAAAAAATAACATTGAAAAAGAAATCAATGACCCGGGAGCCGGTCTGACATCTTCATCAAATTGTGATACAATATTATCCTGGACATAAATAGGAATAAAAACATGAAGATGAGAAGAATATATATACCGGTTTATTTAGTTATTGCCCTGGCAATAGCGGGTCAGCCCTACCTGTTGGGGATGCCGGCCGCAGACAAAAATATGGACCAGGAGATCAACAACCCCAAAAAATATGAAAGTTATTTATTCATCAAATACTTGCTCCATCTCAACGAATTTGAAAAGGTTGAAGCCGTGATTAACCAATACCTGGAAAAGTATCCCCATGACCCCTTTATTTTAACGGAAAAGGCGTTTCTCCTTAGTGAAGTAAAGGGTAAGTTTGAAGAGGCATTACAGTTGTTGAAAAAATCCAAAACCATCTATCCCGATTATTACTATGCCAACTATTTGCATGCCTTTATTTTGTTTACTCTTACAGACCTGTTAAAAAAAGACGATACCGCTGGTATGGAAAAAGCAGGGGAAGCCATCAAATACCTGGAAATAGCAATAAAAGATAATCCCGGGTTTTATGACGCCTATTATTTAATGGGTGTTATATTGAATTCCAGGGGTGAGCATAAGAAATCCAATGATTATTTTGAACAAGCCAATCAATTAAAGCAATCCACTGCCGCTTATATATACATGGCTTCCAATTACCGGCACTTAAACGACACCGATGGCGTCATCAATTCATATAAAAAGATCCTGGCCATAAACCCCTCTAATTACAGGGCGTTGCGTGCATTGTCCGAAATCTACCTGGAAAAGAAAGATTATAAAATTGCCTCCCTCTATCTTGAAAAATTATTCCAGGCAAACCCCAATAATCAAAAAATTGTCCAGGAGTATCTTTATTCACTGATTGTCTCAGGAGAAACGGAAAAATTTATGGAAGCCGCGAATAAGGTTGATGTTTCAGACTCACCACTCCTGCTCTATGCCCAGGCAGTGCTCTTAACTCAAGAGAAAAAATATAACCAGGCAGAACAGTTATTGGAGAGGCTGGAGCCAAAAAACCTCAACGCCTATCTTCTAATGGCGGAAATTCATTTGCATCAACATAATTACTACCAGGCCTATCAAACCCTGGAAGGGATCAATGCCGAAGATAGAGACCATATCTACTACTCGTTGAAACTGCATGCATTATCACTGCTCGATATGAACCGGCAAATCCTTAAGCTTTTCGACCTCTTACGAGATAAGCCCCTGATTTTGGAAAAGTTGTCAGCAGACGATTACTATACCTTCCTCTTTGCCATTGCCAATTCGAATCAATTGGAAAAGTTAAGGGAAGCAGTGCAGGTGGCTAAAAATCATATAAAGGAAAAATCAGAACCTTTTACCCACTTGACCCGGCTGCTGCAAAATTTTTCCCTGGGAAAAGAAATCGATGCGGAACCCCTGCGCTTTGACTTTAATGTCTTTTTAATCGTAACCTTTTACAAAAATCAGCAAAAATATGAGCGCGCTATCTCTTTGTTAAAAAAACTGGTTCAAAAAAACCAGGATAATCAAAATGCATACCTGGAATTATGCGATATTTACCGGGAACAGGAGCGCTTCGGGGAGGTGGAACGTCTTTTGGAAAAGTTAAGCCGACAATTCCCTGCATCAATGACAGTGAAAAATTACTATGCCTATTTCCTGGCCCTGCAAAACAAAAAATTGGAACAGGCCCTGGAATTGTCTGCCTTTACATTATCCAACGATAAAGACAATCCCGCCTACATTGATACCTATGGATACATACTCTTCCGGTTGGGGCGGTTGTCCGAAGCAGGAAAATATTTTGAAAAAGCCTATCAAAAATGTCCCTTTGATCTGGAAATTATAGACCACCTGGTGGATTATTATCGCTCCCAAAAGGAAAATCATCATCAGCACATCATCAAAATCTATAAAAAAGCCATTGATAACCATGTGGATTTTGAAGACCAATTGAAAAAACGAATCGAAAAATTGAAAAATGCCCAATAAAATCATCCTGAGCAATATACTTTGTATTCTACTCCTTTTGCCCTTTTGTTCCCGGCTAAAATACGATGTAACACCCCATAAAACCGCTGTTTATCATTCTTTGCGGGTAAAGGTCAATGCAAAAAATACAGGCACCAACCAAAAACAGAACTTTAAAATCCTTTTGAAATACGATGATTCCAGGGATAAAATGTTCTTTTTATCACCCTTGAACCAGGTTTACGGCCTGCTTTTACTGGAAGGAGAGAAGGCACTACTGGTCAATACCAAAAAGAAAAAATACTGGAAAGGAAGATTCAATCATCTCTTACAAGAAATATGGGGCCTGGATTTTGATTACCGGGAATTTAAGCAATTGATTGTCAATGGAGTGGTCCCTGGAGATAAAATAAAAGAACAGGGCATCAAGATTTCCTTTGAACGCGGCCCAACCAACACCAACCAGGAAAACCCCCAACGTATGAAAATCATCAGTGCAGACCTGCTGTTAAAAATAAAAATCTCAAACCGAAAAACAGGAAAAGGTGTGATCTCATTTTCCAGGAACCTGGCAGGCATGAAAAAAACCAACATCAGGGAACTATTAGAAGCAGAAGATGAATAACAACTCAAAGACGAGACAAATTATAGCCATGGGCGGCGGTGGTTTTACAATGGAACCGGGGAATCCCCTACTGGATGAATATGTCTTGAGCCAATCTCCCGGGAAAAACCCGCGTATCTGTTTTCTACCTACAGCCAGCAATGACAACAGCGAATATATCCGGGATTTTTACGCTTATTTTACCACCCGAGCCTGCCAGCCCTCTCACCTGTCATTAACCGAACCTCACACCAGTAACTTTGAAAGCTATTTACTGGACCAGGATATTATTTACGTGGGCGGTGGGAATACCGGTCGGATGTTGGCATTATGGAAAAAATACAGCCTGGATGTGATATTAAAAAAAGCCTGGGACCAGGGCATCTTGCTGGCAGGAGTGAGTGCGGGGGCTGCCTGCTGGTTTGAACAAGCCTTAACCGATTCCATACCCGGTAAGTTGACAGGAGAGAAATGTTTGGGATTTCTCAAGGGCAGTTACTGCGCCCACTATGATAATACCGGCAGACGACCCACGTTTCATCGGTTCATACGAACCCGGGAACTTCAAAATGGCATTGGCGTGGATAATTTCGCGGCGCTTCACCTGGTGAACCGACAGGTCAAAAAGGTAGTCAGTTCCAGGCCTGATGCCGCTGCCTATACCGTTCGCAAAGAAGGGAAACAAACCCTGGAAAAACCAATGAAAAGCCTCTACCTGGGAACCCCTTAAAATAGGGCGGCAAACAAGAAAACAAGAAAATCCAACTTACAACTAAAAAGCGGGCCGGATGTTAACGATGATTTCCCTTTGACTCGACCTGTGGTTCGCTCCTTCTACAACAAACACCAGTCGGTAGATCCCATAATATGCCGGCACCGGCAGCCAGTAAAATACACCCTTTTCAATATCCAGCCTGGAACCAAAGGGAAGAGCCCGGTACTCCTTGCCAACCACCAGGTAACCGGCATATATCTTACCCGGATGAATCTCAACCGGTTCCGATTCCTTGATCTCAATCGCGATCCTACCGTTTTTATCCGGGTAAATCTTTTCCAGCCCTTTATGTTGATTAAATCCTCTTTTGAGCTCAATAGGTTCAACATGATTTACAGGGATATCGGTTGCCCGGTACGTTTTGAACCCTCTTAAAGGTGGTATAAATGTACCAAATGTACCAGCGGAGATGCAGTTGGTTTTACTTTTGGCACTGGTCCCGTTGGCGGTATTGCGGATGGTAAAGAACCTGCTGCCGATGCCATCGGTGTTACCGGCATCATCGCTGGCTGTCCAATAAATGGTGTGCACCCCATTGGCGTATCCAGTGGTATCAAAATTAAAATAGGCATGGGCGCCGTTACTGTTGGCATAACCGGGAAACAGGGTGGCAATATCTTCCCGGTAAATATTATAGGTGGGATGCCCCAGGTTGACACCATCCACAAAGACGTTAATCGTGGAGCCATCTTCCGGTACTTTATTGGGCAGTGGAGTTAATACCCAACCGGTATTTTTAAATGAACTCCCGGATGCTTCACCCCCTTGCGTGGGCAAATCAATAGTTCCAAAAGGTTTAACCGCATTGGCATTATCAACGGTGATGGTTTTGCTGCCCAATGTGACTTCGTTTCCTTCCACGTCTGTGGCCATGGCACAGAAGGTATAGGTGCCATTTCCTCCGTCAGGCAGGAAATAAGTGAGCATCATATAACCCCAGCCGGCCCGGTTGTTATAGGGATAATCAAGATATAACAATTCTACATCCGGCCGCGCACCTTCTACAAATACCGCATCCCCGATAAAAAACAAAGAACCATTTTCTTTCCTGTAAATTTTGACACTTTCTACCTTGATATCGTCCAGTGCCCAGCCAGTGAAAGGAACACTGCTGCGAACGGTTGTACCATCAAGAGGCGTATCGAAATCACCAAACGGGGGACTGGTGGAACTGTAGATATTGAGTTCCACAGTCACTGTTTGCGGCGAATTGGCGGCATTGGGATCGGATACGGTTATCGTGCCGTTATAGGTATCGGCAGATAACCCGGTCGGGTCAACCGAAACCGTTACATAACCTGAATTGGTACCGGATGAAGGGCTGAAACTAATCCACCCCTGGACTGCCGATACTGTCCAATTTAACGTTCCGCCGCCGCTGTTACTCACCAGGAAGGATTGAGCACCACTAACATTCCCGGAGGCATCAGCAGCAAAATTCAGTTTTATCGGACTTAAAGAAATTTCAGGGGAAGCACCGGCCGTATAGTCAATATAATCCTGGTCCGGTTGATCGGTTTTAATACTGGTGTAGGTACGGCTGGTGGGGCTGAAGGTGTAACCGGCTTTAGCAGGGGTAACCGTCCCTGACCATCCGAAAAGTACCAGTTTGGAATAATCGCCGTTATCATCGGTGACTGCCGTTCCCTGGCCTGAAAAGGTTAAAGTAACACCGGGAATTCCCGTCCCGTCAGATTGCCTGGCAGCCCCGGAAATCGTCACCCGGTTGCTGCCATGATATCCCACATAGTGTTGGTTGGTTTGATCTGACCCTAAATTACTATACGTGCGCTTTCTTGGCTCGAACACCCAACCGGGTCTTGACGGCGTCACTGTGCCGGACCAGCCGTGGACAAGGGTAAACGAATAGTCCCCATTGGCCCCGGTGGTGAGGCTGGCACCGGTGGAAAGTCTAATAGTCACTCCACTAATGGGATTCAAATTTTCATCCATAACAATCCCGGAAATGACATAGCTGGTTTGACAGGCGATAAAATCCTGGGTGATATTTGATTGAACAGGATCCACCGTGGCAAATGTCGGGGTAAATGTGTAACCGGTTAAACCGGGGATAATGGTCCCGGTCCAGAACTCCGGCACCGTATATGAATAATATCCTCCACCCGAGGTTGTCTCCGTGTGGATGGAGGTGCCATCGAAAAATTCTATGGTTACCCCATCCATTCCTATCCTGCCTGTTTCATCGGTGACTTGCCCGGAAATCTTATAAGTGGTGCTTGATACGGTTCCTTCAAAATTTTGGTCGGTATAATCAGCACCTACATACTCATAATCACGTGAAGGCGGAGAGAAATTCCAACCTACTTTCATTGGTGTCACCGTACCTTCCCAGCCGCAAGGTACGGTAAGCGAATAGCTTCCATCCGCACCTGAAATGGTACCTCCCCCGGTGGAAAGGGTTAGATCTGCGCCGGCAATGGGATTGACACCATCCGTCACAAACCCGGAAATGGTATAGGTAAGTAAAGTCCCGGTAAAATCCTGGACAGTATCTGCTGTAACAGGACCAACAGTGGGTGATACCGGTGTAAATGAGTAACAATCATGGCTGGCGGTAACGGTTCCTGACCAGGTCGCATATACATCATATGAATAATGCCCGCCGCCAGATGTTGTCACCGTGTGATTGATGTCTTCACCGAAGAATATTACTGAAACCCCATCAATTCCCCGGCCTCCTGTATCCAGGACCGTCCCGGAAACCGTATAACTTTGTTGTTGAGCTTGTAATGCCTGCGGCAAAACCAGGCACACACTCAAGATTAAAAGTGTATAAATTAAAAACGAACCAAAACGTTTCAATTTGATCATTGGTATTACCTCCTTGAAATATGTTTAATTTAGCGCATCAAAATACATTTCACCACCAATAGCGAATATTAGCAAACCAAACCTGTTTTGTCAAGAAAAATTGGGGTAACTATTCAGTTATTGGAAGTAAAATGCAGTTCATGATCGAATGAGCCTCAGGGAGGTGGCCGAAGGACACCGTACGGGCGAATGAGACATGAACTGCATGATAAGTTTTCCCAAAACTGAATAGTTACAAATTGGGTGATTTACAGTTGGTTTACATTATATCCTTTGTCTCTTAGTAATTGTACAATACCCTTTTTCCCTACCATATGGAGAGCGCCAACAACGATAAAGTAGGATTTACCTGTCCGCAGAAACGAAATAATCTTTTCCACCATGCGCACATTTCGGTCATCGTTGAGTTTTTTATAGAAATCCATCAATTCCGGGTATTTCTCGATATTTTCCGTCATTGCGGCTGTCAAAGATTCCACATCCCCGCTGGCCCAGGCGCTGATCATTTTTCCCATTTCTTTTTCCAGTTGGTCGGCTTCCAGGATAGTGGAAAGCAAGAATTTTTCGCTTTCTTGTTTTGAAAAATTTTCAAATAAGCCTACCTGGAGTTCAATTGTCTCCAGTCCCATGACTTTTTTCTTTCCTTCTGCTTTTTTTAAGAAATACAGATCAATACCCTGCATGGGATTAAATCCCATTTGCATCAATTTGCTTTGCAGGATATTAAGCGCCGCCATCCAGGGTTTCCAGCCATTAAGCCAATCCATATCCATGCCCATGGTTTTCGCTTTATCTTTTACCAGTTGATAGGTTTTTTCAGAGATATTATCTTTTAATGTTTCCTCTCCCAGGTACTTTCCTTTTTTGAGCATAAACGTACCGGCTTTGAGTAAGTTGCCTCCGGAGAGATCGATTTCCAATACCAGGACATCGCTCTGCTCAAAAGAGTCTTCAATCACTTTTTTTAGCGGGTAATGCTCTTTTTTTAGCAAGTGAACAGAACCGAAAAGATAGCTGTTCCCTTTATCCGTTTGAATTTCCCATAAAAATGATTTTCCCGTGCTTTCCTGGCTGTAAAGCATGACCAGGGAAACCAGGCTAATTAAAACCAGTACAAAAAGTTTTCTTCGCATCATTGCATACCTCCTATTTAAGGTTTACATTATATCACATATCACATAATGGCGAAAACAGAAATTTCGTTAATAAAAAGTTTTTGCGGGGTCCAGGGGC
>CP070627.1:7387779-7393283 GCA_020355945.1 Candidatus Aminicenantota bacterium
TGTTTGTAATTTGGGATTTGTAATTTGTAATTTCCCGGCAAGCCGGAACCAAAAAGTTACAAAAACTGGCACCAAAAAACAAGTTTGCGGTTGACAAAAGAGGATTAAGATTATATTATATGAATAGATTCTTCAATTTTAGGAGTAAAGTGATGACGGTATTACTAAAAGAGGCTTTTGATAAGGCGTCGATGTTACCGGAAGCGCTGCAAGATGAAATTGCAAAGGAATTAATGGCTGATATTCGTAAAAAAGTAGACAATGATAAAAAACTCTCCTGGGAGCAAACTTACCGGGAGATAGCCGCCGAAAAAGAAAATTGGGATGACTTTGATATTGCCCTCATGGATGGACTCCCAGGAGAAGAATTTGATTCCCAAAAGATATGAAATTTACTTCGCTGATTTAAATCCTACGGTTGGGAGTGAATTATAAAATTGATTGCCTGACACCAGAAGAAGCTAAACAATTGAGAAAACGAATCACTGAGATGTACGGGGATTTAGCATAAAAAGGGCTTTCAATTGTAGGGTATAATTAACGCATGAAAGGGGGAAAGATTTTTTTGCGGTTAATTTACGCTTTTTCCAGAACAACATAACACCTGAAAGCCAGCAGCCAGCGAAACGGTACCAACAAGATTTCCAATAATTTAAACAACGGCACCAGCACATCCGGGATCAGGGCTTTGTTTTCAAACCCCCCTGAACCCGGGTATAAAATGCAGCTCATTCGCTTACGTTTTATTATTTTAAACCTGCCTTGAAAATGACTTAAAAACGTTTTCCTGTGCTTAAAAAACAACAAATAAGCCGCAGCCTGGTTGGCATCCCAGGGGTCTTTTCTATTTTTAGCCACAGAGGGGGTCGGCGACCCCAGCCTATTATAAATTTTTTCAAAATAGTTGATATCCATTATAAAAGGTTCCGGGTGGAAGCGTTTATAGATGAATAATGAAAAAATCGTGGGAAAAGGCTCGATCAATATCATTCGTCCACCTGTTTTCAACACCTGCGCCGCTTCATGCAAATATCCCACCGGGTCTGCCAGATGATGCAGCACATCAATCATCACAATATTTCCTATGCTGTTTTCTTTAAAAGGCAGATGATGCGCATCAAAACAGGTATCTAACCATTGGCAAAACTCAATATCCGAGCCCACTACATCAGGTTTGAACTCCTTAAAATTACCACTGCCAGCCCCCAATTCAATGGCCCTTCCACTGCTGTTATTAATATCTTTTAAAATTTGCTTGTACCAGTTGGTATAGATATCCCTTAAAATCTTTTTTTGTTTCCATATTTCCCGGTGCTTTTTTAATTTACACGACATGTTAAGTAACTAACAAGGGGGCAAGCCCGAATGCCGCTAAGTTAAGGCTAAATATTTATTAATATATGGTTTTTAGCAATTTAATTAGACACACCCCGTCCGCTTCGCGGCCACCCCTCTCAAGAGGGGAGACACACCCCGGCCCTTCGGGCCACCCCTCTCAAGAGGGGAATATAAGGACTTAGTAAGGACTTAGTACAGCATCTTGAGCACCAGTCATTGAGTGCTTGCCGGACCTCCCCTCTCGAGAGGGGGGACGCCTTCATTGTATAGATGAAGGTGGCGGGGTGTGTATGCTTCGGCATCAAAATGCCTTTCCTATGCACATTTAGCCTTATCTTAGCGGCATTCGTGCCTGGCACCAAAATCCATTCCGGACAAAGGACAAAAAGAATAAGTGCATTATTCTAAAAACATAAAATACCTGTCCACTATATTCCTATATTCTATATTTTTAACAATAACCAACAAATAAATCATATTTTGAGGTGGATTTAGGCGGAGGCAAATAGGCAAAGGATTGAAAAAAAAGTGATTTTGCTGTACAATCATTATGGTAAGGAGGAAAAATGGTGAAACAACTAGCAAAAATAAGCATTATCATTTTGATTCTTTTTTATTACCCGGCAAGCGTCCATTCTCAATTATGGAAAAGCTTAACTAAAAAGGAACGTCCCACGTTTTTCGAGGTGCAAAAGGTGATGAATCAATTTTACCACAGCATGAAGGAAGGCAGGAAACCGGGATTTAAGCAATTTAAACGTTGGGAATGGTTTGCCCGGGACCGGTTAAATAAAGATGGTTATCTTGATCCTGCCTTGAACTGGAAGGGTTGGTTGGAAAAAGAAGAGCGTTTTGGTCCTGCCAGTGATGCTAAAGGTTCATGGACACCATTAGGGCCTGCTATCATGCCCGGACTTTCCGGGCTGGGCCGGCTTAATTGCATCGAGTTTGATCCTCAAAACACGGATATCATTTGGGTGGGAGCTCCTACGGGTGGACTGTGGAAGTCTGTTGACGGCGGTCAGACCTGGACCACCAATACCGATGGCTTACCCAATCTTGGGGTCAGTGATATATTGATCCACCCGGGAAATCCCGACATTATGTATATTGCCACCGGCGATAAGCAGCGGGGCAGTGCTTTAAGCCTGGGGATAATGAAATCATTGGATGGTGGTGAAACCTGGCAATTCACCGGCTTAAACCCGGATGTGACGGAAAAGTGTAAGATCGGTAAAATGTTGATGCACCCGGATAACCCGGAGATCATCCTGGCTGCTGCCAATAAAGGAGTTTATAAAACCACTGATGAAGGTGATACCTGGGAAAAGAAGGTTGAAGGTGATTTTTTTGATATTGAAGTTCATCCGAATCATTCTTCTATATGGTATGCATCAAGGGCAGCCACCGGGGTATACCGGTCAATGGATGCCGGTGAAACCTGGACCCGTTTGACTGATGGACTGCCCAATCCTGGCCCTGATATTGGCCGGATCGCTATTGCCGTGTCTCAGTCATCTCCTGGTGTTCTTTATGCTGTTTATTGTCAGGATGTGGTTTCCCAGGGCTGGGTCTGGGGACTTTATGGTATTTACCGGTCCGGCGATGGCGGCAATACCTGGACGCTGCAAGCCAATTCTCCCAACCTCCTGGGATGGAGCGACACGGGAGACGATACCGGGGGCCAGGGAGGGTATGCACTCATAATGGATGTCAACCCGGAAAATCCCAATGAAGTTTATGTGGGCTCGGTAAACATCTGGAAGTCCAGGGATGGCGGTGTAACCTGGCAGATTATCTCGACAAGTATACATGTGGATCATCATGATTTTGCGTTTTTACCCGGCAGTTCCACCACTATTTTCGCCTGCCATGACGGCGGACTCCATAAATCCACCAATAACGGAACCCGTTGGACTGATCTCAGCAGCGGTTTGGGGATTCACCAGGTTTACCGGCTGGCAATTTCACCCCAGGACCCTAACCAGGTGATTATTGGCGCCCAGGATAACGGTTCATCATTGTTGAATCGGGCCATCAATTGGAGGGCTGTTTATGGTGGGGATGGAACCGTGTGTATGATCGATCCCGGTAACAATTCAAACCTCTATTGCTCATGGCAGTTTGGTCATTTACTGCTTTCCACCAATGGCGGCTGGAATTTTTACCAAATTTTTTATAGAAATGGCGCCTGGATCACGCCTTTTGCCATCAACCCCTTTGATCCGGCAACATTGTATGCTGCCACCGATTATGTATATATGAGTACCAATCGTGGAAGCACCTGGGAGGGCATCAGTTCGCGTTTATCCGGGGAACTCATGAGAATACTAAAATTAGCCCCTTCCACAACCGGCTGCATTTATGTTTCAGACGGCAGCCGAATATTCAAGACCATCAATACCGGGAACAATTGGACTGAACTCAATACGGATGAATTTCCTACTTTTATTACTGATATTGCCATACATCCCCATAACCATGAAATCCTCTGGGTAACAATCGGTGGATATGGCAGGTGGAACAGCAGGTTTACCTGGTTCAACATTCCTTATGAAATTGATAAACCAAAGGTATTTTACTCGGAAAACAGCGGCATCACCTGGACGGATGTTTCAGGGCAACTGCCCAATATTCCTGCCAATTGTCTTGCCATTGATCCGTATTCGTTGGGGGTCTATGTGGGAACCGATTTGGGGGTTTTTTATTCGGCATCAGGTCAAGGTGATTGGCAGCGCTTTGATAATGGACTTCCCAATGTGATTGTAACGGATATGGCCATCCAAAAGACCGCGGCAAAGATCGTGGCTGGCACCTATGGCAGGGGTGTTTGGGAATCCCTATTAGTGTCCAACCCGGTTACTCCCGGTATCTATCCACCGCTGCATTTTACCGGTGGAACAGCAATAAACCAATCCCTGTTTCGAACGGAATACATCAATATATTAAGCTGGGAAGCCAATCCTTTGAATAACAACATCGTACATTATCGGCTTTACCGGGTTTCCGGGGGTTCCCGCACACTGGTGGCGGAAACAGATGCCAATACCTTTTCTTACTGGGAACGTGGAGTGAATAGGGGAATTTACCGGTATATCCTGGCGGCGGTGGATGGCGAAGGATATGAAAGCGACCCGGTGTATTTAACGGTCCATGTAAAATAGTTTCACCGCAGAGCACACAGGGATTGAAGAAAAGAGGGAAGTTATAAGTTAACTTGGTGATAAAAATTGAGTTTAATCAAAAAATTTGCAATAAAATCAAATCTCGATTGTCTAAATAGGTAAGGAGAAATAACAATGAAGAAATGGTCAAAAACAGCGGTAGATATTTTAGTGGATGTTTTATTGGTGCTTGTTTTACTGGGAGCAGCCTCATTGTTGGCCCGGGACCAAACCGATCAGCCCGATGACCCTTTGGCCCGGCAAGTGGCAAAACTAACAAAAAAACTCCAATTAACCGAGGCCCAGGCTGCAGATGTGGAAAAGATTCTTAAAAAAGCCGAAGAGCAGGCTGTAAAAGACAGGGAAGCCTTTAAAACAGATGCAGTGACCTTAATTGAAGTGGCATGGGAACGGCGAGAGACCGCAAACATGAGAATTGAAGCGCTTTTAAATCCTCATCAAAAAGAAGAATTTAAAAATATAACCAAAATGACTCCCTTTGATCGGGAACTTTTTGATTTGACTGAAGGGCTGCTGTTGGATGATGATCAAGCTTTTACTGTGGAAGGTATTTTGATCGAGTATTATAATACTTTAAATGAAATAATACCCGAGGAGATGCGGGAACGGATGGCTGAAGGAGATAGAGAACGTGGTGTAAAACGGGGTCGTCCCACGGGAATGGGCATGGGCATGTTAATGTATGGTCGGCTCAAAAGGGTAATGGAGGAGTTTAAAGATAAAAAGGTGCGGGCCATTAAAAAAATTCTCACCAAAGAGCAAAAGAAATTGTACAAACAACTCAGGAAGCACCTGAAGGAACGAATGGAAGAGTGGATGAAAAGGAGAAAGCCCCGCGGCGCGGGGAGCCTAAGAAGGCCCTTCGGGCCATCTCATGAGCCGCTGAATTGCGGCTCATAACTCTATGCTCTATGCTTCATACTCCCTGCAGCCACACCCCAATGCTGTTGAATTGAGGATTAATAAAAAGTTTTTGCGGGG
>CP070627.1:7393383-7417061 GCA_020355945.1 Candidatus Aminicenantota bacterium
TTAACAGATGTTCCTATTGTAGGGGGAGGACCTGCTTTTTCACAAGAACCACTTCTTTATATGGAGTATTTAAATCTGGACTATGGAATCATAGGCGAAGGAGAACAAGCCTTTGCAAAATTAATCGAGCTAATATCATCAAATAAAAATGTAACTGATCTTGATGGTTTGGTCTACAAAATTAACAATAAATATCTTATTAATAAAAATTCCTTTATACCGGATCTTAGTATAATACCCCAATTAAAAAATTATAGCCCGGATGACTTTCATGAAAAGTATTATAAGAATGGTGGGTATATGACTCTTCAAACTAAACGGGGTTGTGGATTTAAATGTGTCTATTGTAATTATCCGAGACTGGAAGGAACTGAATATAGATTTTTTCCAATTTCAACAATCATGGAAACAATTAAATACTTTTACAAAAAATATAAAATACAATATTTTTATTTTGTAGACAGCGTATTTTCAACACCCCTGTCTTTTGCTAAAGACGTATGTAGAAATATTATTAATAGTGATATGAACATTGGATGGGAAACCAGTATTAATCCAAGGGATGTGGATGAAGAGCTGATTCATTTAATGAAAAAGGCCGGATGCATTGGTGTTTCAATTACTCCTGATTCATGTTGTGATGAAGTGTTAAAAAGTTATAATAAAGGATTTTCAACCAGGGACATAAAAAATTCCATAAATCTCCTGCATAAATATAATATACCATTTGATTTCTACATTATACTGGGAGGAATCGGTGATAATTATGAATATTTCCAGGAGACTTTCCAATTTTGTCAAGAACATTTATCGGAAGATGTTCTTATAATAACATATGGAATGTTTCTTCATAAAGGTTGTGAAGCTTATAATATAGCTATTAAAGAAAAATTTTTACCCGAATCAGGGGAATTAAAAAGTGCTGTATTTTCAAATGACTTCGAGCTTCTTAAAAAATTTAGATATTTCTATCAGGGACAAAAAGAGAGAAAAAAGATAATCATCAAATTGAGGAATAATCGACATTCAAAATGGATATTAGAAAATGATTATTACTATGATGAAGAATCAGGAAGCCCAAGGGTAATACCGGAATTCCGCTGTAAGCAAGACCAAAGACCCTGGTACATTGGTATGAAAGGTTTAAAATTATAACTAAAAGCTTAATCAATTTAATATTGCTGCCTGTTTGATATCGTCAATATCCTGGATATTCAATATATCGAATTCAACTCGCATGTCTTTCCCGGTTCGTTTTAACATCTTTGCCAGTATTTTGTTTGAGCCGATTTCGGCAAATTTTTTTATTTTTTTATTTCCCAGGAAGCTCAGAATTGTGCTGTGCCACAGGACCGGGCGGGTGACCTGTCTTTTTAATGCCTCTCTTGCCTCGTTACCTGTTGTCATCTCTTTTGCTTCTACATTGTTAATCACCGGGAACCTTAAGTCCCTAAATTGGATCCGGTCCAGGTCTGCTGCCAATTTTTCCTCTGCCGGCCGCATGAGCTGCGAATGAAACGGGGCTGAAACCGGGAGGTAACCGGAATTGGAGGCAAAGGTCTTTACCAGTACTTGATCCACTGCCTCTTTCTCACCTGAGATAACGATTTGAGTGGAGCTGTTCCAGTTGGCGATGTTGACAATCCCATCCACCTGGGAAATAAGCCGTTTCACCTCATCGATTTCTATGCCATATAGTGCCACCATGACACCCCTCCTGTCGGGTGGAACCGCTTCTTGCATGTATTTTCCTCGTTTGTGCACCACCTTTACGGCATCTTCGAAGTTGATGGCTCCTGCGCAGCAAAGGGCTGAATATTCGCCCAGACTGTGACCGGCAGCAATGGCTGGTTCTCTTTCCAACAAATGAAACAGGATATAAGAAACGGTCAACAGGGCAGGCTGGGCATTGTATGTTAATTTGAGTTCTTCTTCCGGTCCTGCAAAACAAATCTTTGAGAGAGGGTATCCCAATGTTTCATCGGCCATTTTAAAGATTTTTTTCCCAAAATCACTCTTTTCATACAGGCCTTTTCCCATGCCAACGGCCTGGGAACCCTGCCCGGGAAATAAGAATGCAAAATCCTTCATTTTTGTTTCCTTGATTTGAACGGTTTAAAGAGATCCATCAGGGTGGGTGTGAGGAATAAGTCAAAGACCAGGGCGCTAAATATGGTAATGGCACATAATAAACCGAAAAAAGCCACTCCCAATGATTGGGAAAAAACGCAAGCAAAAAAGCCCAATCCCAACGCCAGTGAAGTGGAAAAAACAGCTCTTCCCACATCTTTTACCGATTCCTTACCCGCAGTAGTGTAATCATTGAACTCTGTATATTTCCTCCGATATTCGGATATGATATGAATGGAATCATCAACAATGATACCGATCATAATACAGGCTATGAGCAGGGTGAAGAAGTCCAGGGATATGTTAAATATTCCCATTACACCTAGAGCGATGGTAATCGGCAGTATATTGGGGATTATGGATATTAAGCCGACTTTTATGGATAAAAACACCACCATCATGGCGATGCATATCAGTATAAATGCTAAGGAGTAACTGGTCACCTGACCCCTGGAGACATATTCGGCCATCCTCATCATCTGGCTGAGCCCCCCGGTAAGTTCGAATCGAACATTTTGGGTATGGTTTTCAATAAAATGACTCACCTCTTGAAGGAATTTCGTGTACTCTTTGGAGGTTTGAGTGGAGGTTCGTACGATTATCCTTATTTTTTTATGATCAAAATCCAATATCTCCGAGAGTGTGTCCTGGTCCGACATACTGTACAAGAACAGTTCCTGCTTGATGAGGTCCGCTTGATCGGGGATTTTATAAAATTCCTGTTTGCCTTCATTCAATTCTTTGTGGATCCGTTTTAAAATGTGATTGACGGAAAAGACTTTAGAGACCAGGCCGGTTTGTGATTCCAGGTAATTGACTATTTTTTCTACTTCCGCTAAGAATCCCGGGTCTCTCACATCTGCTTCGTCCGGCCGGGAGAGCACGATTTCCAGGGATAATGTCCCACCCATATGCTGATCGACGAAATTATAATCGCGAACAATTATGGAAGATTCGCGAAAATCTTTGATAAAATTGGTGTCTACCTGCAATTTTGTCACCCCATAGATGGAGATGATTAAAAGCACGACGCTGATGACAACAATGGGTATTTTTGCTTTTGCATTGATGCGGCCCACTTTAACCAGGATTTTATCCATAAGACGTGTTTTGCTTGCCGTGCGTCTTTTTTTTATCTTCGGGAGCATAATGGGGACCAGGGTAACCGATAGAAAATATGAGAAAAACACGCCCATGCCGCAGACAATGCCCAGGTGCTGGATGGGTTTGATGTCACTGAACGTTAATACCATGAATGCCAGGACAGTGGTGATTGTGGTAAACAGGCAGGGGAAACCGGTCTCGCGAAAAACCACCTTCAAGGTCTCTTTTTTATCGTTAAAGGAGTGATACTTCATATAATACTTTGAGATAATATGGATGGAGTCGGCCACGCCAATGGTCATAATAATCAGGGGGATGGGAATGGTAAGCAAGGTAATGGGCATGCCGAATGCGCCCATCAGGCAGTAGGTAAAGAACGTGCTGAGCAGTACATCCAGGAGAGGACCTGCCATAAGGGAAAAAGACCGGAATAACCATAACAATATTGCTGCAATAATAACCAGGCTAACCATAAGATATATGGCGGATTCTTCCCCGGTGATAACGTCAGCATCATGATCGAATATGGGAACGCCTACCGCGTGGAATTCAAATTCGCTGTATTCGGGCTTTTTAAATATTTTTCTTATTTCCCGGGTGATTACTTTGCGAAATTCCCCATCGCCTTTGATCTCTTTAATCGAAACCATTATCCCGATATATTTCCCATCTTTAGAGATGAGTTGGTCCAGATAGATTTCATCATTCAAGGCTTTTTTTTCGGCTTCGCTTAATTCCGCGCTGCCGGGGTCCTTGCCGATCAGATCCGCTACGATCAATTCGCCTTCTCTGCCCTGGATATATTTCGCGTTGACCAGGCTTTCCACTTCCTCGATGACATATTGATCTTTGTATTTGATGTTTTCGATCTCCTCCTGGAGATGGCGGATTTTTTGAATCATGCCCGGTGTAAAAAAGTCACCGGCTTCGAAGAGAATGTATACAAACTCGTCACTGCCAAAGGTGTCCTTCATCCGGTTATATTTCAGTATTTCAGGATCATCTTCTTTAAAGAAAGCTTCGTTGGAGAAATCAACCTTCATTTTGGGGATTTGCATAATCATAAATGCAATCAATAGGACAATGATAATAATAAACAACCATTTTTTCTCGATAACCATCGAGGCAAAGGATTCATAAAAACGGTCCAATTTACTTTTCATGGTATTACTCCTTTTTTTTGACACTAGCGGAAAAATAGTGAATAGGCATGGTAGACCGCGTCCCGTATTTTACCGGGTTGTTTCTGGTCCCCGATTATTTCAATGGGGGGTGAGTCATTCCCAACTTCGACGGGTATTTTTCTCACATGCCTGCCTACTGCCATGACAATGGCATCAAAGTTTTTTATTTCCTGTTCTTCTTGCCTGGTTTTATAAAGGATTGAAGAGGGTTGAATTGTAATGACCCGGGCTTTCAATAGAATATGCACTCTCTGTTGTTTTAATTGTTTTTCCAGGTGATATTTTAATATGGGTTCCAGACCCACGGCAAGCCGGTGGCGTTTCTCAATTAACGTGACCCGGTTTTTATTTTTGGCCAGGTAGTTGGCTGTTTCACACCCTTCCTGGCCGCCGCCGATTACTACAATCCTGGCATCCCTGATGTCCTTTGTTAAAATTTCATCTACAGTAAAATAGGGCGTGCCGCTCAATCCGTCAATATCAATCGAGTCAGTATTGGGTTCGGCACCGCAGCAGAAAATAAGGCGATCCCATTTGTCTTTATGGGTATCCAGCTTTCCCTGCTCTACTTTTTGATTAAAATGAAAGGTTACTGCCATTTTTTTTGCACGATTCAGCAGATATTTCTTGTAGTTTAAGAATCCTTTTTTGTAAGGGAATTTGCCGATTTGATTCAGTTGGCCGCCGCCGCTGTTTTCATCGTAAATGGATACGCGATGGCCTCTTTTGGCGGCGTAAATTCCCGCATTCAGGCCAGCGGGTCCGCCGCCGATTACCGCAATTTTTTCAGGCTTTTTTGCTTTTTCAATCAAACGATCGCGGTTTTCATTGCCCACTTCCGGGTTCACCGCGCACTCCAATTGGCCGAAGGTTAACGAATGGAGGCAGTGGTTGCATCGTAAGCAGGGGCGGATGTATTCTGTCTGATTATTGAGGCTTTTGCGAATAAATAACGGGTCGGCGATTAACGATCGTCCCAGGGCCACAAAGTCGGAAACGCCTTTTTTTAAGATATCATTGGCATAATGGAGATCATCGATCTTGCCCAGGGCCACCACCGGGATTTGCAGCGCCTGTTTAATTTCCCGGGCCAGATGCAAAAATCTTCCCCTTCTTAAATAATAGACCGGTATATTAAAAAAAGCGGATTCGTAGTTACAGGCGGACACGGTGATACAATCGACTCCTGCGGCTTCCAATAACCTGGCGATTTCAATGGAATCTTTGAGCTGCAGGCCTTCCTTTACATACTCGTTGGCGCTGATTTTGCAAAATACCAGGAAATCGGCAGAGGTGGCTGCCCTGGTTTTTCTTACCACTGCCAACGCGAACCTGGCACGATTTTCCAGGCTGCCGCCGTATTCGTCCTGCCGTTTGTTGGCGTAAGGGGAAAGGAATTGACAGATTAAGTAGCCGTGGGCCATCTGGATTTCCACGCCATCGAACCCCGCTTCCATGGCTCTCCCGGCGGCCCGGGCATATTGGTCCGCTAAGTGGTTGATCTCTTTTATGGATAATTCCCTGGGTGTTTCTTTGAGTCGCGGGCAGGGAACCGCGGAGGGCGCCAGCGGCTGCGCGTTAATCACCAGGGGCAGCGTTTGCCGGCCAGCATGATTCAACTGCAATAAGAGTTTGCAGCCGGATTGTTTTACTGTTTTAACCAGGTGCTTAAAACCGGGAATATATCGATCATCATAGATACAACTCATGTTGGGGGTTACTTTTCCCAGGGGATCCACGGCGCTGTGTTCGTGGACAATGGCGCCAACGCCGCCCACAGCCCGGGCATTATAAAAATGAATGGATTTTTCGGTAACACATCCCTCCCGGTTGGAAAAATTGGTACCGATGGCTGGCATGATGACCCTGTTTTTGAAGATGGCCTGTTTTATTTTATAAGAAGAATTGATTGGTAAAGCTTGCCTTTTCATTTTCTTTTCCCGGTTTTAAGGCTTTTACGGTTCCTGGGGTTCTTACGAGTATTACGGGTATTACGCGGTTTGTAGGCGGCAAGAATTTTATTCATGGTAATGATGGTGCCAAAGGAAAGGCTCTGGGTTCTGCCCAATCCCAGGGTGCATACTTTTTTTAACCAGAACATCATCTGCCGTTTAAAACTGTAACTGAATCGATACAGTAAGTATAATTGCCGGTAAAATTCCCTGGCTCGAAGCGCGGTGGGCAGCAGGCTGTAAAAGAAATCATACATTTCATAATTGTCTGCGATTAAGTCCTCCTTCACTTCGTTATAGAGATCGCTCCCCGGGAGCGGGGCCAATGTCCCGAAGGCCGGAACCGCAATTTCTTTTTCCCGCAGGTATTTTTTCAAATCATCAAAATCCTTATAATCTAATTCCGGGGAAATGACAAAATGGGCATAGGGCAGCATCCTATATTTATTGAGAATGTCGATGGCCCGGTCATTTACATCTCCCGGGATTCCCTTGCGGAAATCTTTTAAATCTTTGGCTCGAATGGATTCCACCCCCACCAACACCAGTTTCAGCCCGAGCCTGGCCCATTGTTTGAATAATTTTTCGTGCTTTACTACGTTTTCAGCACTGCATTCCAGCATATATTCTTTTTTAATTTTATTTCGCCTGATCCCGTTGATAAATTCTTGTACCAGGTCATGGTCGTAAAAAGGGTTGGGGTCCACGATAAATACCATTTTTTCCTTGATTTTTTTTAGTTCCTCTATGGCGCTGTGGGCACACCTGGAGCGAAAGGTTCCCCGCGCACACTTCCATACCGAACAGAAATTACAGCGGTGCTTACAACCGCGACTTAACTCCATGATGGCGCTGGGGATTCGAAATAAATGGTATTTACTCCGATATCGTTCCGTCAAATCTCTCCTGGGCAGCGGCAGGGTTTCCAGGTCAGTCAGTTCCCTTAATTCATTTTTAACAAAATTGCCTTTATCATTGTAGGCGATTCCTTTAATCGTACTCAAATCATCACCGGAAGAGTAACGGGCAGTGATTTCGGCAAAGGTATGCTCACCTTCACCGATTACTATCATATCGATATAGGGTTCATAAAAATCTCCAGGGATTAATGTGGCATGATGGCCGCCCACCACGGTTAATATGTTATGGTTTTTTTCTTTGATGGTTCTTAATATCTTTTTGGTAATATACACGCCCACGGTATAGCAGGTCATCCCCACGATATCGGGCTTAAATGCATCGACAACTTTTAAATAATCCTTATCATCTTCGGCCCTGAGGTCTAATATCTTTACATCGTGTCCGGGGACCACGGCGGCCAGGATTTCCAGTTCCAGGGGTTCCAGCAGGATATGATATTTTTCATCTCTTACCGCGGGTGTCACGTTGGTTTCACCGGGTAAGCTGTAGGGTTTGATCAATAGTATTCTCATCTAAATCCCTCCGCTGACCTCGATCACTTTGCCGGTAATGTAAGAGGAATCTTCGGAAACCAGGAAGCGTACGACTTTTGCCACCTCTTCCGGCTGGCCGAAGCGGCGCAGGGGTATGGTTTTCAGGAATTGTTTACCCCCCTGGGCACGGACTTCTTCCGTCATTTCCGTTTCGATGTATCCCGCGGCAATGGCATTGACGCGGATTCCTTTATACGCCACTTCATCGGAGATAGCCCTGGTAAACGAAATAATGCCTCCTTTGGAGGCCACATAGTTACAGTGTCCTTTTCCACCGGTAAAGGCAGCGATGCTGGACATATTGACAATTGCCCCGCTCCTTTGTTCGATCATGGGCGGCAGTACTTCCCGGGTGGTAAAGTAGACACTGGAGAGGTTGGTTTCGATGACTTGTTTCCAATCCGCCTCTTCCATATCAAGGATCAATTTATCGATGATAATCCCGGCATTGTTGACCAGGATATCGACAGTACCGTATTCCCGGAGCGTGAAATCGACTAATGCCTTTGCCTCTTCTTTTTTACCCACATCGGCTTTAAAAATACTGAGGTTTTTGTTATAAGCTTTAATCGAGTCCGCCACCTGTTGGACATGGTCTTTGCTTTTGTTGTAATTCAATACCACGGTGGCGCCGTGTTTTGCCAGTTCCCTTGCCACAGCGCTGCCGATGCCCCTGCTGGCGCCCGTCACAATACTGATCTTGTTTTCTAATTTTCCTTCAGACATTTTTTTAAAAATTCAACCATCCTTATAATCGTTTTTTTATAGTTGTTGACTTTATGACTACCATTTTCAACGATGGTCATTTGAAAGTCCTTATTATACTTTTTAAGCGTTTTTTCAAATAAATAGGCCTGCTCTACCGGTACAATTTGGTCTTCGCTGCCGTGAATGATAAGCAGCGGTGATTGTATACCTGCTGCGAAATGAATGGGAGACGCCAATTGGTAGCGCTTGCCTTTTTTAAAATCCTCTCCTAAGGTGGGAAAAAGAATATCCGTAATGAATGTTTTTCCCGCTGCTGCACCGTGCCCCGCATATTTACCATAATCCAGGATACCGGCAATGGCTGCCGTACCTTGCACCTGGGTTTGAATCGCTGTCCATACCGCTGTGGTGGCACCGGCGCTGTGGCCGTAGCACACGATCTTGCTGCTGTTTACCTCGTTCATATTCTTAAGATAATTGTACGCCTCCAGGGCATCGCTTCGACGCAATTTCGACGGATCATCCGTATCTTGCAGGGTGCGCCAATCCGCTGAAAACACCAAAAAACCTTCTTGTAAAAACGCTTCCGCCTCCCGGCCGTTGACCATCCTGAGGGTGTTTTTCTCAGTATCGACAATACCACCGTGGAACATTAACACCGCGGGAAAAGGCGGCTTACCTCCGGGCGTACGAATGTAACCCTTCAAGTGCTTGTTTTCACTAAAAAATGTGACCTCTTTTACTTCATTATCCATTGTAGTTATGCCCGGTTTCATATTTCTCCAGGACAAGCCCCGAATAGGAACATTGACCAAACGAGTTGATCAATATTCGCCGGGTGTTGGTGAACTGGAATAGAGACGTTCCAAACGCAATGGCGCCCATATCTGATACGGAAAAATTATTTCCTACGATTTCATCTACGGGGAAAAAACCACCGTTAAACCCTATTTTTTTGAGGATTTTTTTCTCCAATTTACGATTGCGTTTATCCAGGTGATGGAGAGAAATCACCGCGTCAACTCCCGCATTCATACCTGTATCGTTACCGGCATGGCTGGGGTTACCATTATTTAGCAGGGCGGCTATTTCCCGCTCAGCGAGGCTGGAGTCCGCTTTATTGGAAAAGGTAACCTGGCGGTGGTCTTTAATGATCGCCAGAATATCCGCTCCCCTGGCAGAGGCATGATCTGCCTTTTCCACCAATATCGTACCCGAACCTCCCAGTGGTACCGGGTTTTGTGCCTGGAATTTCCATAAATATCGAAATACTTTCTCTTTTTTTAACAATAACCGGGAAAATAACCGGGAACGAAACAGCAGTGATTTTAATGGGTTGGTATTTAAGTGCTCCAGTAATTTCAACCGGGATTCGGTGATTACCTCGAAGGTTCCAGCCAGGATAAAATCAATGTTAGAGAGTGTTTTTAGAAGCCTGGCGGCTTCAACCACCGCTTGTATACCGGAATTATCACCACCGCCAAAGGTAATGCTGACGCTGTTTAATCCCAAAATAATACTGCAGCGATTGGTGGGCGTGCTGCTGAGGGATTTCAGCAGGATAAAGGGGGAAATATTTTCAAAATCATTCTCATACAGTGCTTCTTCCTCTTCTGACATCACTGAACCTATATTTCCCCAATTGGAGCCCACGATGATTCCACCTTTTGTATCGCTATTGTTTTCCAGCCTTCCCTTTTTTAGGGCCTTAAGGCAGGAGGTTAAGAGCCGTTTTTCACCAATAGTAAATCGCCGCAGGTCCTTCTTGCGGAGCCCGGTGTCCATTAAGATGGCAGTTAAATCATCTTTTTCACTGACGAATCCCATACTAATGATTACAGGGAGGTTTTTATTACTCATAGCTGCTTCCTAAATATAATCACACAATTATTTCCCCCGTATCCATAGCCAATATTCATGAGGGTATTGATGTCTTTTTTTACCGGGGCATGAGGGGTGTAATCCAGGTCACATCCCGGCAGAGGTTCTTCTAAATTGAGTGTTGGTAAAATGGTGCCCCGGTCCAGCATGAGTATGGCTGCACAAGCATGAATGAAGGCGGCAGCACCCAGGGGATGGGCGGTGTACGGTGTAATCGTGCTGGTGGATACCTGGTAGGCTTTTTCTTTAAATACTTTTTTAATGGCCAGGGTTTCATCCAGGTCGGTTTTGGGATCGCTGACCCCCATGAGGTTGATATGATCGATATCACCTGCCTCTACCCGGCTTTCATTGAGTGCATGTTCAATGGCTTTAGCCAATGGCCCGCCAGTGGGTAAAGGTACTTGAAGACTCTCCGACTCCCCCCAAAGCCCGCACCCCAATACCTCACAATAGATATGAGCTCCTCTTTTTTCCGCCGCCTCCAGGCTTTCCAATAAAAGAAAACCAACAGCCTCACCCAGGACAATACCGTCACTTCTTTGATCATAGGGGAAGCATCCTTTATTACTGATAGCATCCAACCGGTCCAGCAGGGAAAAATAGACGTCGCTTAAAAGGCTTCCAGCCCCGGCAATGGCCTGTGAGATTTCATTATTTTTAATTTTAAAGAAAGCATCCGCTAAGGCATAGGCCCCGGAACCGCAGCCGCCAAAAAAAGAGGCGGCCGGG
Source organism: Candidatus Aminicenantota bacterium (assembly GCA_020355945.1). The sequence goes on from CP070627.1 coordinate 7,404,529, forward strand.
CCATTGATACGGTATCGGCTGGCCAGTTTATAGGCCAAATCGTTAATCTCCCATATCTCCAGGTATTCCCGCAGCTTGAACACCTGGGTTTTAGTCATATGCCTCCAGATGTTATAGATATCCGGGTTGCTGTGATGTCCAAGAAATAAGCCAACCGGGTTGGTGCCGCGTTTGTTCAACTTCAGTCCCGCATCTTCGATTAATCCGTCCAGGCATAAAAACATTGATTTATATATCCGGGTATATTTTGAAGAAAAGGGGAGAGTTAACCGGTCATTTAATTTATACTTAAAGTCCGGGATTATTGCCCCTATTTTGGAGTAACAATCTTCGGTGGAGAAGAGAGTGATTTCCTTAATCCCGGAAATGCCCTTCAAGGCATTTTCCCAGAATTCATTCCTGTCCAGGCCAATGGGTGTAACCAGGTTCACCCCGGTCACCACCACACGGGTGTCTTTATTCTCCATTATATTTCTCCACCACCAGGCAGGTACTGGACCCGCCAATCGCATAGTTAATGTCCAGGAATTTTTTGATATCCCTGTCCAGGGGTTTGTTCACCAGGTTGAGTTCGCATCCCTGCCGACGCCTGGAAAGATCAAAATAGGGGATGGGCAATATTTTGTTCTCTTCCACCAGGAAAAGAGAAAAAATCAAATCCATCACACCGGAGGCTGCTCCCATAAACCCGGTAAGGGGAGTAAACGTAGTAACGGGAATTTTAAGCCCCTGATCCCCGAACACCCGTTGGATGGCTTTGGCTTCGTATATATCGCCATCGCCAAGACCACTGGCCTGGGGGCTGATTAAGTCAATCTCATCCTTGCCGGCGTTTGCCTCTTGAAGCGCCTGCTGGATGGCGTAAATCATCCCTTGCGGTTCGGGGGGAAATTTAACCAGGTCATAAGCTTCATTGGCTTCTCCAAACCCGGTAATCTTCCCGTATATGGGGGCGCCCCTTTTTTTCGCATGGTCTAATTCCTCTAAAATGACCATACCCGCTCCCTCACCCGGGATTATACCGGTGAAGCTGTTATCGTAGACACGGTAAATTTCCTCTCCCTGGCGCGGTAATAAACCGGCCTTCTCATAGGCCAGGTAAACAAAAAAATTTAATAACGAATCATAGCCGCCGGCAAAAATGACATCCGCATACCCCCATTTGATGGATTTGTAAGCCATGCCAATGGCCTCGCTGGAAGCCACTGACGATTTGATATAGTTATTGTTCTGCCCGCGAATATTATGTTCGATGGATAAAAAACACAACCCGTTATTGGGTAGAGAGGTCAAGCCGATAAAAGGGTTCAATTCCACCAGCCCCTCCTGTCCGTATTTTTTAAAATCGATTTCCCCTTTTTCATGATCATATGAGACTTCCAATGCAGGGAAAAAGTCAGTTGCTTCCATGCCGGTTTCACCGGAGCCGATATAGAGCCCGGTGTTCCCGGGATCATAATCCTCTTCGCTTAACCGGGCGTTTTCTTTGGCAAATGCCGCTGCTGCCAATACGAAACGTGATGATCGATTGGTATATTTTACATTACTCCGGTTTTTAAAAAATTTCCGGGGAGAAAATCCCTGGATTTCACCGCCCACTGTTAAACTTAAACCCTCAGTATCGAATAAGGTTACCGGTTTTATACCACCCTGTCCATGCATCACAGTGTTTTTATTCTCTTCATTCCCCAGCCCTAAGGGTGAAATAACACCATAACCCGTGATAACCACTTCTCTATTCATGTTTTATCTCCATTTTTTTTACAATCAACGTGCTGTTGGAACCACCCAACCCGGAAGAATTGGAGAGGGCTGTGGTGATATTGTAATTTTCTCGCTTCTTATTGGGCACATAATCCAGGTCACATTGGGGATCTTTTTCCTTATAATTAATCGTAGGTAAAAGCACTGATTCTTTCATCATCCGAATCGTGGCAATGAGTTCGATAACTCCTGAGGCGCAAACCGTGTGCCCGATCATGGATTTTATTGAAGAGACCGGGATTTTGTAGGCCCTATCTCCAAAGACCGCTTTAATGGCCGTGGTTTCGGATAAATCATTCTGAGGCGTACTGGTTCCATGGGCACTAATATAATCGATATTATCTTTATCAATGCCAGCTTCTGTTAAAGCGTCCCGCATCGCCTTCATATAGCCTTCCGGGCTGGCATCGGTAACCCGGTAGGCATTTAATGAACTGCCATAGCCGATAATTTCCGCATAGATGGGAGCACTGCGCTGCAGCGCCGATTCCAGGCTCTCCACTACCACCACACCACTGCCTTCGCCGATGACAAACCCGCCGCGGGTTTTATCAAACGGTCGACTGGCCCGTTCTTCATAGGTGGTTAACGCATCGATCAAGGAATAAGCCGAAACCCCGATAAGGTCGGTTAATGAAGACGTTCCCCCGGCAATCACCGCATCCAGGGTATCATCGTTTTTAATCAGGCGATAGGCTTCTCCCACCGTGTCGCTGCCGCTGGAGCATGCCGTGTCCGTGGTTTTAACAGGCCCAAGAATATTGTGGATGCTCGAGAAAATTAAACCCGTGGAATAAAGGCTCCTCCGAGCGTAATAAGAGGCGGCAAATACGTCTGAATCCCGGATATCACTGTATCGATTATTTTTTGCATAAAGTAAATAACTTTTTTCTAACTGGGAGGGGGTTAAAAACTTATTCCCATATAAGGCAGCGATCACTCCAATTCTTTTTCTATCGATTTGGCTTTCCAATAAAAAAGATTCTTGCAGCGCCGACATGGCAGCCACATTAAACAAATAGGAGGCTTCCGTCATGTATTTTAACCATTCCTCATCCGCCTGCCATTCTATCCTGCCATAATTCACCGGGGCGGTCACCTTAATAGGAAATGCCGATACGTCAAAATCTTTGATGGGAAAAATGCCCTCTTCACCTTGCACCATCCGCTGCCACATTTCCTGCTTATCTCTTCCTAAACTGGATATGGCATCCATGCCGGTTACCACCACTCGTCTCACAATACCCCCCCGTCTAAAATGATACTCTTTCCATTGATATATGCCGCTTCTGCGCTTATTAAGAAATTAATCGTATTGACAATATCTTCATAGGAACAATTTCTTTTTAACGACAGTTGTTTAGCGATGGCATAATCAGTGGAACCCTCCCTGATGTCTTGCTCACGGATATCCAATAGACCATAGCAAATATTATTCATGGTAATGTTGTACCGCCCCACCTCTTTAGCCACACATTTGGCCATGGTGACAAGACCGCCTAAAGCCGAACTGTATACCACCTCTTCACTTTCTCCCATGAGTGCCTTAACTGAAATCACGTTGATGATCCGGCCGAATTTTTGCTTCATCATTTTGGGTAAAACCGCTTTACAGGTGAAAAGTGTCGATGTCAAAATTGTATGTAAAAGAGATTCCCATGATTCACTATCTTGATCGACAAAATTGACTTTACCGGGAGACGCCGGACAGGAAATGAAAACATCAATGTTGTGGTATTTTTTTAATATCTTTTCGACGGTGCCAATAATTTCTTTTTCAAAGGCTTGTTTTGTCTCCGGGCTGGCATTGGTACAACCGGGACCTGCCGGGTTTAAAAGGGTGTCAAAATCAATAACGCTGGGCTGATGCATGCCCTGCCTGAGAAGCGATAAAATATTGTTTTTCAAGGGATGATCCCCACCGCTGATTACTATCGTTGATGTTGACATGGCTAACTGAATTCTCCTATATTGATTTTTAAACCGGTTAAATAATTGAATCGGTTGATTTCTCTTAGTCTATCCATTTGGTTGTAAGTCACCAGGTGAGAATAAATAACATCGGTCCATGCTACTAATTTGTTTTTGACATAACCTTTGGTTTCCACTTCACTGACCGTGTCTCCCAAACTTAAAACCCTGGCATGACATTCAATTTGATCTCCCGGGAGAATGTCTTCCTTTATCACCGAATCTCGTAAAAGTGCCAGGACAATCCCATATCTAAATTCACAAGCATATATCACCAGCCATGAAGCGATTTGAGCAAAGGATTCAATGACCAGCGTACCCGGTATAACCGGCTTCCTGGGGAAATGCTCTCGGATAAAATCAGCGGACATACTCTTCAGTGCCACTACACTATCACCTTTGGTCAATCTTATAAATTTATCAATCAATAAAAATCTCATGGTTCCCCGATGATGTCCTCGACTTTGATATTTAAGCCGGTTAAGTAATTAAACCGTTTAATTTCATTTATGCGCTGCTTTTTATCAAAAGCCACCAGGTGAGAGAAGACAGCTTCTGTCCACGCCACCAGTTCATTGTTGACGTAACCTTTGGTTTCAATTTCACTGACCACATCTCCTAAACTTACAATTTTGGTAAAACATCGGATTTGATCGCCGGGAAGGATATCCCTTTTAATTCCCGAATCCCGCAAAAGTGCCAGGACAACCCCATATTTAAACTTACAGGCATATATCACCAACCAGAAACCCATTTGCGCAATGGATTCAATTACCAACGTCCCCGGTATAACCGGTTTCCCCGGGAAGTGCTCTTTTAGGAAATCAGCGGACATACTTTTTAATGCCACCACACTTTCATCTTTTGTCAATTTAAGAAATTTGTCAATAAATAAAAACCTCATTGCATTTTACCGTTTACCTTGTCGTTCCGATTGGTTAAAAATCTACCTTTTGAAATAGAAGAACCGCATTCTGTCCACCGAAGCCAAAGGAATTGCTCATACCAATATTAATGGTATGATGTCTTCCTTTATTGGGGGTGTAATCCAGGTCGCACCGCGGGTCCTCATCTTCGTAGTTGATGGTGGGGCAAATATATTGCTCTTTAATACTCATCAGGGTATTGATTGCCTCTGACGCTCCGCAAGCGGAAATAATATGCCCCATCATTGATTTATTGGCAGTGATAGGGATATTGTAAATGTGGTCCCCAAAAACTTCTTTTAAAATCATGGTTTCAATGACATCGTTTTGAACCGTGGATGTGCCGTGGGCATTGATGTAATCGATCTGGTCCAGGCGAATATCCGCATCCTCTATCGCCTTTTCCAGGGCAATTTTTCCCCTCTTACCATCCGGGGGTAATTCGGTTAAACGAAACGCATTCATAGAACAGCCATACCCGATGATTTCACCATAAATAGGGGCCTTTCTTTGCATGGCCCGGTTCATTTCTTCAACCACAAGAATCGACGACCCTTCCGACAGTACAAAACCGTCCCTTTTGGCATCAAAGGGGCGGGACGCTCTATCCGGGGTGACGGCAGGAGAAAGCGAACCCAACATACCAAGGCCAGTGATAGGTACCAAATCCAGCAGCGAATCCACACCACCAACGATCATCACCTCCTGGATACCATACTTGATCAGGTGATACGCCTCACCAACGGATTGGGCCCCCGCCGCACAAGCCGTATTAATCGTGTGAACCACACCTTTTAATTGGAAGAGTTCGGCCAGGATTTTTACAAAGTTTGAGTTGTCGCGGGTAATAAATCCATGCGTTTCATGCCGGCTGCATATCCCCGGATGATTTCCCGGAGCACCCTTCCCCTTCATCCGGAGATAGTAGTCTAATAACCGGTCACCCTTTAAATCATGGTTGTCATTTCCCGATATACCCACAATAGCTCCAATCCCGGAAGGGTCTTCATGCTCCGGGTGCAATTGTGCATCTTGAAGGGCTTTATAAGCAGCAGAAAGAAGGAACCGGCCGCAGTCGTAAAGATAGGGTTCCAGGTCGCCCAATTTTTTTTTCAAATCTTCCTGCAATTTGAAATTTTTAATTTCACCGGCCGTATGAACGGGGAACGTTGTATGGTCCAGCTTTGTGATATAACCGATACCGGATTTGCCCTGTTTCATACTTTCCCAGGCGGTTTTCTCCTGCGCACCCGGGTTAAGGGGGGTGACTTCTCCTATACCGGTAACCACAACTCGTCTTCCGCTTTTTTTGCTCATTGGTTCATTTTATTGCCGGCTGCCTTCTATCTCATTTATGAGAATAGAAAAAATTTTCCTGGCCCCGGTTTCACTTTCGTAGATTTCCAGGTCCACCACTCTTAGTGTAAATTGTGCGGTGGCAATTTTCTGATCGTCTCTTTTGACAGTGCCCTTGAAATCCATTTCCGTGTCCGGGCCATCTTTCCTATTTTTAATTTCTGTTGTTAATGTCAGTTGGTCGCCCGGAGTGGCTAAATTCCAATATTTGGCAACAGAGATATTTTGCAGCAATCCTTTTTTCTTAAAGTCGGTGCTGTAGGAAATTAACCAACTGCTCAATTGCACCAGGCCCTCCATCATGAGTAATCCCGGCATGACGGGCTGCTGTGGGAAATGTTCGGTAAAAAAGTCTTCGGTCATGGAACAGTTTTTTATTCCTTTAGCCCTGACATTTTTCTCCATTTCAATGATTCTATCGATCAAGTAATATCTCATTTAAAACGCTCCTGCATCTACTTTTAATAATTTCCCTGTCATAAAACGTGCCTCTTCCGAAACCAGCAAAAACACGGCATTGGCAACATCCGCTGCCGATATATAATGCTCCAAAGAAGCCAGCTTCTTGACAAAAGCAAGAGAGTTTAAAAATCTCTCGCCAAATCCTTGTGACATGTCCGTATCCAGTATTAACGGTAGAACAGCATTTACCCTGATGTTATATTTTCCCACTTCTTTTGCCAGGCTTTTGGTAAATGCATCGATGACTCCCTTTGATACCGCATAGCCAATTTCGTGACTGCTGCCATAAGCCGTAATACAACTGGAAAAATTGACGATCACACCGCTTTTTTGCTTTATCATATGCGGCAAGACAGCTTTAGTGCAATTGAAAACACCGATGATATTAACTGCTTTGATGTTTTCCCATTCATCGATGCCGTAAAATTTTAAACTGCCGGGAATGGCGATGCCGGCATTGTTTACCAGGACATCGATGGTTCCGTATGCTGCCGTTATTTTCTCACATATTTTCTCCATTTGTCGATAATCGCGTACGTCTCCCATCATCACGTCAGCCAGGGCATGAATCGATTCAACTTCCTTTTTTACCTGATACGCACTTTCCGAATGGATATCATTTATAATGACAATGTAATCCTCTTTTGCGAATTTTAAAGCACAGGCCCGCCCCAGGCCGCGCCCTGCCCCGGTAATTAATACGGACTTTTTCTTATCAGCCATTGATATACTTTTCTTTGTAGTCTTGCAGCCACCGATCGTTTAATTCATCCGCGGAAACTCCCATATTCTCCAGCAGTTCCTTCACCATTCGCACCCATGTCCGGGGAGTAATCATCTTGGGGAGCTGCGACACCATAGGTCTTTTCTCGTTACTAAACACATCCACCAGTTCGGGGAATCTCATTTTGAGCATTGCCAACCCCTGGTCGGTAAGGGTGCCGTCATTGTTGGCAAGAAAATCTTTACCCAATATTTCATTTGTTTTGTTGATAAAGTTATCCCTGGGAAACCTTATCTTGTAAGCTTTTTGAAGACGTGAATTAATGTCCAGCAGGTCCAGGGATTCCGCTCCCAGTTCCTCGAAGATATTGACGTCCATTTCAACTTCGTCTTCTTCCAGCCCTAAGGCCAACGCAATACTTTCGCGAACCTTGTTTTCAATTTCTTCATTACAAATATTATGTTCCATTGGTTATGCTCCTTTAAATAAGTTTTATATACTTAAATATGCAAATATACATATAACTTAACGCGACTATTTTAACTGTCTTTTTAGGTTGTAGTGAATTAAATAATCAGTCTGCTAAATCCTGGTTGCACCTCCAAAAGCTCTTACTATTAACGTTTTTGAACGACTTTTACTTTTTTTTATCCCGGGCGTACTTATACTTCATGATTTTTAAACATAATTTTTAAATTTTAATAAATTAAAAAAACAGCCCGGTGCGCTTTTTAAATACTAAGTTCACAAACTACATCACTGAACCTTCTGGCAATTCCTACTTAATTTTCCTCCACGCAGTTACCCTGGACAGCTTTTAAACCTTGTTTTTTAATGTTTGCTAATTATAAATCGAAAAGTCACTCCAGGAATGCTCTCTTAGAACAAATTTACGAATTTGGAAAGATTGCCTGAATTTTTTACAATAATGGTCGCTCAAAAGTAACTCTTTTGGGGCTGCAATTGGAAAATTTTTGTTAAGATTTTTCGTGGATCTTTATTCTCAGGCAACCTTCCTGGTGTGCTTTTTCTTCACCTCCTTATCTCGAACAAAAAGATGAGAGAATGGAAACACATAGTAATACCTCACTTGTTCAGTCTTATTTTGATACTTTTTAGAAATGGAAATCATCTTCCTGATGAAAATGATTTTCATTTTCATGAAAACAGGTTTAAAATATAACATAACTTTTTTTACCTGTCAACCCTTAAATTTAATTTTTTTTATTTTTTCCTGGTATAAATTAAAAAAATCGAGCCGGCAAAAGAGGATACAGGTAGAAATAATTTTTGGCAAACAAAAATCTTATGAAGGTATGGGGGAGATGCGGGTGTGGCGTGATGCCAGGGATTACTTATTGGCTTGTGTACATGCGTAACAGAGTCCGTAAATTTGCATGCCGTATCTTTCACTAATGAAGTCGTATTTTTGGGCTAGAATTTTTTGAATCCTGTCGAAGAATACTTTTCCTTCATCTAGACAGCCATTGCAATTAATTACATTTCCACAGGATGAGCAGATCAAATGATGGTGGTGGTTCAACGACTCTGATTTTGATTCGTAGCTGCGCTGGCCATCTCCGAACTCAAATCTGCTTAACAGTTTCAGGCGCACCAGCAGGTCAAGGGTTCGATACACAGTGGTCAACCCGATATCAGGATATTTTTTGTTAATTTTCAGATAGATTTCTTTGGCATTCAGATGCCCTTTACTTTTGGTAAATACTTCCAGGATGACTTTCCTGGGCAGTGTTATTCGATAACCATTTTTTTTTAGAATTTCTTCCATTTGAGTAATTTGTTGACAGGTTTTCATTTTACTTATTTAAGAACCCCTTCCTGTGCACCTTTCCCGCAGCCGCTTAACAGGTACACACTGTAAATAGAGATGGCCGGGGAAAAAATTTCTTTTAACCATTTCATTCTATCCGTCATATAAATATTTTAACTAAATTCGCTCTATATTTCAAGCATCTGCGGGCTATTTTCTTAAATTTTTGTTAAGAGACAAATAAGCTGAAGGAGAGAAATAAGGGAGGGGTTAGATTTTAATGGCGTTTAAAAGTTGTATTTTACGCTGGCAAAGACCTCTTGATTGTCTTTGAATTGACCGAATAATCCTTTATCCCCGCCAAAGAGATCGATCCCGATTATAATATGTAATTCATCGGTTAAGGCATAGTCGGCACTGAGGCGGTTAAAAAAATCCATTTCGTTTAATCCCAGGTAGAGAAAGTTCGAAATGGTCAGGATTTGATGCATCAATTTTTTTTCTATCATGAAGGTGGTGGTAAAAGTATGGTGGTCATTTTTAATGGGTGATTCATAATCCAGGATGATATTATCCATCAATTGGGCCGAAAGGATCCAGTCATTTCCCGGGTACCAATCGATCCCCAGCAGGCAATTGATATTGTTTTTTTTGAAAATTCCTCCACCAGGGTCATCCGCTTCAAATTGTTTATTGAAATAGAGAGCGGTTTCCCCCCTGAGTACAAATTCTCCCCGGGGCAGGGAAAATTCGGCTCCAAACCCGGAAACACGATAATATTCTTGCTGAAGTTCAAGTCTTTTGATACCGGATTGCAAATCGAGAAAATAATGGGTCACCCCGAAATCATCCCAGGTATGAAAGGCTGAAAAGGCCAGATCAATGCCGGGTAAATACAGGGAAATTTTACCGAACCATTCACTATTGCCAATCTTTTTTTCCGGTTGGATGGGATCCAGGAAAATCAATTGCAGGTTTTCATTATTGTCCAACGGCGGTGAAAATGACCAGGGATTATCACCGCTGGGAATAATCGCCGCTTTAAAAAACGGCACCCAAACCAATTGGAAATTAATTTTATCCCCTAAAACCCGGAACTTTAATGCATCCACAGCCGAGCGTATATCTTCATAGTCCCTGGCTAAGAATTCGGTTAAATCCAATGGGGATATAATATCGGTGACCTGGAGTCCGTCGGCTTTTCCCCATATTATGATCTGGCGGCCTATTCGAAAATCCCAGGTATCGCTGGCATATTCCAGGTAGGCTTCGCGCAGTTCAAGAACGGGTTGGGACCGGAGGATGTTATTGTGCGTCAAATCAAAGGAAACGAACGCAAGAGCATGATTGGTCCCTGTTTTCATTTCCATTCTCAACCGGGTGCGGGAACTTAAAAAATCATTTGGAGATTTGAGTCTTATGGCATGATACGTGTCTAAAAAACCCATGATGTCTAAATCTAATCCGGCAAAATTAAAACAATTAATGATGACTGTAAGTATGAAAATAAATAAAAACATTCTAAATTTAAAATTACTTTTTTGAATAACCATTATTCTTCACCTGTTGTTGATATAAATTTTCATCTTTTATATTTTTTGCTGCCAGCCTTTTTAAGCAGCAGCTTTTTTTCTTGTTTAAAGAGCTGCCGATATCGCAGAGGATTTATTTTATTTATTTTATTATTCGTTCACGTTCGAGGGTGGAAACCCGGAAAAGGCTGTCTTTGATTCCCTGGTTGTAATGCACGTCTGTTATTTCCAGTATTGTCTTGTGATTTTTTTGGGTATTATCCATAACCATTTTAAAGGCGGTCCAGAAGCCATCTTGTTTTTTTTGCTCCGGTACGGTTAGGATTTTCATTAGTGAGCCTCGACGATCAAAGTATTCCACCCTGGCTTCACACAGGGAATCCTGGCGGATCCAACTGATTTTTTTGGAATACAGGTAATCCTTGTCTTTAGGAATCGATTCAATTACCCAGCATTTGTGTCCGTGCTTCTCTTCTTTCCGGAGGAGTTGATGAGTATCTTCATCCACGGGGCGTTTTCCCATATCATCATAAGTGAAATCGGTTCCCATGAAGTAGTCATTATTGGAAGTGCCGCTGATTCGCCTTACTTTTTTTAGTGCCGGTAAATAAAGCCAGCGGTCATCTTCTTTTTGCGGGTTATCGTATTCATAGGAAAGAAAGCCGGTACCTTTTATGTCGGCAGGTTTCCGGAAATAAATTAAGGTTTTGGTATCCAGTCCATAATCTTTTGAATAAAATATAACCTCTCTGACCCGCTGCCGGCCTTTTTTGTCCACCAGGGTCATTTGCCAGGTACTGGTTCGATCTTCTCCGTCCGGCCGTTGATAAACCTTTTGCATGATGTCATGGCCTGTGAGTTCCTGGTCCTGCAATTTATCATCGGCTCTTAAAAGAACAATTGAAACAGAACACATGAACATGAACAGGGACAGGAAAAATGCCCGTAAGCGATTTATTTTATAATTTTTAGCCATATAATATTTTACGCTATTTGCCTGGAAATTTCAACCCGGATTTTTTTGTTTTTTCTTCGTGTAACTTTGTGTAACTTCGTGGCTAGAATTAGAATTTCTGCAAATTTTTTAATGGCTTGACAAATTGAAAAAAAAAGGTTAAGGTGATGATGAAGGTCAAAAAAAATAGCTGGCAAAAGAATTGACAAACGATTTGAGCGTTGAACGTGCAAACGAGGAAACGAGGTAAGTAATGAGCGATAAATTTAACATCATGGTGGTAGAAGATGACACGGCTGCCGCTAAAGTCATAGGCTTTGAGCTAAAGGCAAAGGGATACCATTCCCGCTGTTTTGAGAACGCGGAAGAGGCCCTGGTTTATTTTCGCCGGAATCCTGTTGACCTGGCACTGGTGGACTATGCGCTTCCAGGGATGAACGGAGAAGAATTTTTCCTGAAAATCAGGGAACTGAACCCCCTGGTGCCGGTGATTTTCATTACTGCCTTGCATTCCGTGGACAAAGCAGTCCGGTTGTTAAAAATGGGGGCTTATACCTACCTGACCAAGCCGTTGAATATGGAAGAACTGCACCATAATATAAAAAATGCCCTGGAAAAAGTAACACTGGTAAAAGCAAATCAAAACTTACAAGAGAAATTGCAGGAAACCTTTTCATTTAAACATTACGTGTTCAATTCGCAGAAGATGCAGGAAATCCTTCATATGGTGATGCGGGTGGCAGGGTCTCATTCCAATGTATTAATTACCGGCGAAAGCGGCACAGGAAAAGATGTCATCGCTAATATTATCCATTACTGTTCCCCCAGGAAGCAGCAAAAACTGGTTAAAGTCAGCCTGTCATCCCTCCCGGCCACCTTGATCGAAGCCGAGCTGTTCGGGGCAATGAAAGGAGCTTATACCGGCGCCGCCGCAGACCGAACCGGCAAGTTCCAGGAGGCGGATAAAGGCACCCTGTTCCTGGATGAAATCGGTGAATTGTCAGGGGATATCCAGGTAAAACTGCTGCGGGTTACCCAGTACCGCGAGATTACCCGGTTGGGTTCCAATAAA
>CP070627.1:7417161-7448077 GCA_020355945.1 Candidatus Aminicenantota bacterium
AGCAGTGGCAGCCAATCAAAATAAGAAAGAAAGAGAATATTGGTTAAATAAATTGTCCGGCGATTGGGTAAAAACCAGTTTCCCTTTTGATTTTGAACAGGGGGAAGGAGAGAAGGATATGGGAGAAGAGCCGTGTGAATTTTCAAAGGAACTTTCTGCCAAAGCCGTGAAATTAAGCGGCGGTGCGGATGTCAGACTACAAATGGTCCTGGCAGCCGCGTTGGTTACCCTATTGAACAAGTACACCGGCAGCAGTGATATTATCATCGGGTCCCCTATACTAAAACAGGAGGTGGAAGCTGATTTTATCAACAGGACCTTGATCTTCAGGAACCCGGTAAGGGAAGGGATGACCTTCAAAGAGCTGCTGCTCCAGGTCAAAAATACGATTATAGAGGCGGCAGAGCACCAGAATTTCCCCATGGAGGTACTACTTCACTTATTAAACATACCAGAGGTTCCAGGTACAGGATTTCCATTATTCGATACGGTGCTTGTGTTGGAAAATATCCACGATAAACAGTACCTTGAAAATGTCGATTATAATGTACTTTTTTCCTTTAATCGCAAAGCCGATTGCATTGAAGGTACAGTGGAATATAATCCGCGGTATTATCGGGCCAAAACCATCCGGCGAATCATCGGGCATTTTATCCGGCTCCTGGAAAAAGCACTCCAGGATGTCAATTTACCCTTATCCCGGGCAAAAATCCTCTCAGAACAAGAAAGAACACAGTTGTTAGATACCTTCAACGGTAAAGAGATGGATATTCCCCAGGATAAAACCCTTCATGGATTATTTGAGGAACAGGCAGCGAGAACGCCGGACTATGTGGCCCTGATAGGGCAAATTACAAAGGGGAAGGCGGCCTTCGGCGGGAATGTTTCCATTACCTACAAAGAATTAAATGAAAAATCCAATCAACTGGCCCAATTATTAGGGTCAAAAGGCGTGGGTCCTGACACCTTCGTGGGTCTACTGGCGGAGCCATCGGTGGAAATGATGATTGGGGTCCTGGGTATATTAAAATCCGGGGGTGCTTATTTGCCCATAGACCCGGACAGCCCTTTGGAGAGGATCAATTTCATATTGGCAGACAGCGGAGCGAAAGTGCTTATTACTACTAGCACGTTGGCTGAAGAAAGTGAGAAGGTAAGAATGTGGGAAGGTGAGAAAATTTTAATAGGTGGGGAGTTACAAAGCACTGAGTCCCCTGGAAAATCCTCTCTCCACAGGGGTGCCCGTGACCGCAGGAAGGGGCGGGGTGGGTCGAATCTCGCCTACGTCATCTACACCTCTGGCACCACTGGTAAACCCAAAGGTGTTTTAGTGGAACATGGCAATGGTGTGACTTACATATACGCCTTCCTTAATGAATTTGAAATCACACCGCAGGATACTGTTATTCAACTGGCTGCATACACCTTTGATGTTTTTATTGAAGAAGTCTTTCCTGTTCTTTTTAAAGGTGGAAAAATTGCCATTCCCCCTACACGGGGAATCATAGATATTGAGGTTATAACCGAGTTTATCACCTGCCATCAAGTTACCCTCATGGATTGCACCCCTTTATTGCTAAATGAATTTAATAAACTTAATCCCGGAGACCTGGGTAGTATTCATACCTTTATCAGTGGGGGTGATGTTTTAAAGAAAGAGTATGTGGATCAACTTTTAAAAATAGGGAACCTCTACAATACTTACGGACCCACAGAGACCACTGTGTGTGCGACTTATTACCGGTATGCACCAGGGACAGTGGAATCCAACATCCCTATTGGAAAACCTATTCCCAATTACAGGGTTTATATTCTGGACAAAAGCAGTGAGCTTTTACCCATTGGAGTCGCGGGTGAATTATGTATTTCCGGCGAAGGGGTGACCCGTGGCTATTTGAACCGCCCGGAGTTAACCGCAGAGAAATTTGACCATGATGGATATAATAGGTCCTATAGGTCTTATAAGTCCTATATTATCTACAAAACCGGTGATTTGGCGCGGTGGCTGGGGGATGGGAATATCGAGTTTTTGGGCCGAATGGATTCCCAGGTCAAAGTCAGGGGGTTCAGGATTGAATTGGGAGAGATAGAGAGCCGGTTATTAATCCATGATTTGATACAAAAGACCCTGGTAATCGACAGGGAGGATGAAAATGGAGAGAAGTATCTATGTGCCTATATTGTGTCTGAAGAAGCTGTTGATCTTTCCGAAGTCAAAGATTTTCTATCCAAAAGTTTACCTTATTATATGGTCCCCTCCTATTTTATGTTTATTGATAGAATACCCCTGACCCCCAATGGTAAAGTGGATAGAAAAACCCTGCCTGCACCGGAAGTCGCAGCAGGTGTAGAATATGCAGCCCCCGGCAATGATGTTGAAGAGAAATTGGTAGAGATATGGTCGAAGGTACTTCATATTGATAAGGACAAAATCGGTATTCATACAAATTTTTTTGAGGTAGGGGGCCATTCGTTACGGGCCACGGTTTTAATGACAAAAATCCATAAAGAGTTTGGGATTAAAGTGCCCATGGCAGAAATATTTAAAACCCCCACCATCAGGGGATTGTCCAGCTACATCAATACAACCGCTGTACCAAAAAAGCAGCACGATTCCATTGAAACGGCAGAGAAAAAAGAATATTATCCCCTCTCTTCAACACAGAGCCGGTTCTATATTCTCCAGCGGGTAACGCCGGAAAGTACTGCCTACAATATGGCAGCCATCCACCAGTTGGAAGGCCATGTTGAAAAAGAAAAATTTGAAGAGGCACTGAACGCATTGATAAAAAGACATGAAACCCTGCGAACATCGTTTCAATTAATCGACAGCCAACCTGGTCCGATCCAGCGAATCCATGAGAAGGTGGAGTTTAAAATAGACTATTATTCAGCCACAGAGGACACAGGGGAAGCGAGGACCACTATAAAGAACTTCATTCGTCCGTTTGACCTATCTCAGCCACCCCTTTTGCGGTTGGGATTAATAAAATTGGCAGAGGAAAAGCATATACTGATGTTCGACATGCATCATATTATCTGCGACGGTATATCTATGATTCTCTTTTTAAGGGAATTTATCACCCTTTATCCAGGTGGGGAACTGCGGCCGCAAGCGCTGCAATATAGAGATTTTGCCCGGTGGCAGTATAACCGGCTGACATCAGGCAAACTAAAGAAGTCAAAAGCGCACTGGCTGAAGAGATTTTCCCAGAAGATGCCGGTTGTAAATATGCCCACTGATTTTCCCAGACCAGCAATACAGAGCTTTGAAGGCGACCGATTCCATTTCCCCCTGGAAAGTTCTTTAACTGGCCATCTTAACCAGTTGATAAAAGAGACAGGAACCACGTTATTTATGGTTCTATTGGCGGTATATAATATTTTGTTGTCCAGGTATACGGGCCAGGAGGAAATCGTCATCGGCACCACCATTGCAGGAAGACCTCACTCAGACCTGGAGAATATCATCGGCCTTTTGATTGAAACCCTGGCATTAAGAAATTATCCCGCAGGTGATCGGAGGTTCAGCGAATTTTTAAAGGAAGTTAAACAGAGGACATTAGAAGATTTTGACAACCAGGACTATCCCTTTAAAGAGTTGATCAAACAAGTTGGGGGTGAAAATGAGATCAGTCGGAACCCGGTGTTTGATGTCATGTTGATGGTGCAAATTTTAGAATCCCCAAATTTTGAACTGGAAGGATTACGGTTTTCTCCCTATGAATTCCTAAAAGGTGAAAAACAGCATATGTCCAAGGTTGATTTAACAATAGAAGCGATAGAATCGAGAGAGGAGATGATTTATTTCGTGTTGGAGTATTGTACCCGGCTGTATAAACGGGAGACCATAGAGCGATTGGCACGACATTTTGTAAATATCATCCGCGAAGTGGTGAAGGCCCCTGAAATTAAATTGTCCGCCATCCAGGTGATCAGCGAAAAGGAAAAGAAGCAATTGGCGGAAGAGCTTAATGACACTGATTTGGAATATACCAGGACGAAGATGGCTCATGAATTATTTGAGGAACAGGCAGAGAGAACCCCGGACCATATAGCCCTGGTAGGGCAAATTCCAAAGGGGGTGGCACCCCCAGCCTATAAAGAATCCCAAATTACAAACAAAGCGGTGTCCTTCGGACAGGTTTTAAACGCCTTCGGCGGGATGCATCTTACTTACAGGGAATTAAACAAAGCATCCGATCAATTGGCATATATGTTGAAAGAAAAAGGCGTCCAACCCGATACCATTGTGGGCATCATGGTGGAACCATCGATAGAAATGGTGATTGGTTTATTGGGCATATTAAAATCCGGCGGTGCGTATTTGCCAATTGAACCCGATTACCCGGAAGAGCGGGTGAATTACATGTTAGAAGATAGTGGAGCGAAGATTTTACTAACTGCGCCATTAACTCAGGTACAGATATCCTCCTCAACCTCAATCGCAACCTCAACCTGTCAGGTTAGCTCTGCTAACCTGGCTTACGTCATCTACACTTCAGGTACTACGGGCCGGCCCAAAGGTGTATTGGTGGAGCATCAGAACCTTACCGCCTATATCAATGCCTTTGAGAATGAATTTGATCCGGGTGAGGATGATGTGGTCATCCAGCAGGTCTCTTATGCTTTTGATGCTTTTGTTGAGGAACTCTATCCCATCCTGTTGAAGGGAGGCAAATTGGCAATTCCTGGCAGTGAGGTGATCAGGGATATCTCTGCGTTATGTGATTTTATTGCGAAGCACCGGGCTACTTTTATTACCTGTTCGCCGCAGTTGTTGAATGAGTTGAACAACTTCCCCGACCAGTTGGTTTCCCTTCGGATTTTGATTAGCGGCGGCGATCGGTTAAAAGCTGAATACATTGGAAATCTCATGAGAGTAGGAAAGGTTTACAACACTTATGGCCCTACAGAGTCCACGGTTTGTGCCACCTATTACAGGTGCTTGAAATCGGTGGATCTACCCTCTAATGTTCCCATTGGTAAACCCATTTCCAATTACAAGCTTTACATTTTGGACAAATACATGAACGTTTTACCGGTGGGAGTGGGTGGTGAATTATGCGTGGCTGGTAAAGGTGTTACTCGGGGGTACCTGAATCGACCGGAATTGACTTCGGAGAAGTTTTGCCTTCGGCGACCAGGGGGCGAGAGCATTGCGCAGAGCGCAGAGCGCACAGCTTTTGGTGCAAAGCACGCAGCCTTTTTAGGCTCCCCTCGCCGAGGGGCCCCTGGACCCCGCAAAAACTTTTTATTAAAAGTGTCCTATTTGTCCTATATGTCCCATATGTCCTATATTTACAAAACCGGTGATTTGACCCGGTGGTTATCGGATGGGAATATTGAGTTTTTGGGCCGTATTGATCGGCAGGTGAAAATACGAGGATACCGCATCGAATTGGGTGAGATCGAGAACCAATTGGTGACTTTGGAGAGCATAAAAGAGGCAGCGGTGGTGGAAGGAGAAAGAAAGTCCGGTCAAAATTACCTGGCCGCTTATGTGGTGGTGAATCCGGAAGTACCCCTTGAGGCGGCTGAAGTAAAAAGCCGTTTGGCCCAACAATTACCCGATTACATGATACCCCCCTATATCATGGAAGTAGAGGAAATTCCCTTGACCCTTTTGGGCAAAGTAGACCGGAAGCAGTTACCCAGTCCCGATGCTCCTTCAGACCGGCCTTATGCCGCACCTGAAAGCGATAAAGAGAAAATAGTGGCAGAAATCTGGAAAGAAGTGCTGGAAAAGGACCCCGTGGGTTTGGACGATAATTTCTTCGACCTGGGAGGCACATCACTGGATATCTTTAAAGTCAACACCCGGATGAACGAAATATTTCAAAAACAAATCCCTGTGGTTAACATGTACCAACATAGTACCATCCGGTCATTGGTACGGTTTCTACAGGAAGAAGGAGATGAAAAAGGCATCTCCGAAGAAAAACAAAAAGAGCTTGTCAATGCCATTGCCAGAGGTAAAGATAAACTGAAAAAAGTAATCAAAAAAGAGAGTGTGAGAACTGGCATTGAAATAGCTGTCATTGGTATGGCCTGTGTTTTCCCGGGAGCGCCAAACATTGCTGAGTTCTGGGAGAATTTAAAGAACGGTATTGAAACCATCAGCTTTTTCACGGATGAAGAAATGGAGGCAGAAGGGTTAGATGCCCAAATCCTTGAGAACCCTAATTATATAAAAGCCAGAGGAATTATACCAGGGGTGGAGTATTTTGATTCGACTTTTTTTGGGTATGCGCCCATTGAAGCCCAAATCATGGACCCGCAGATGCGTGTATTTACCCAGTGCATCTGGCATGCATTGGAAGATGCCGGCTATGATCCCTTTGGTTATAACCGGCGAATCGGTTTATATGCCGGGGCCTCACCTAATCTTCAATGGGAGACATTTACCGCTTTTTCCACTGTGAGCCAGGGATTCAGTGGATTCATGACCGCACAATTAGCAGACAAGGATTTCATGTGCACCCATATTTCTTATAAATTAAATTTGAAAGGGCCCAGTGTTTCTCTTCACACTGCCTGTTCCACTTCTCTGGTGGCGATTCACTGGGCGGTCCAGGGACTTTTACACGGGGAATGCGAAATGGCATTAGCCGGGGGAGTTTCAATATCTTACCCTTCAAAAAGAGGGTATCATTACCAACCAGGAATGATTTATTCTGCCGATGGTCATAACAGGACGTTTGATGCCAAAGCCAGCGGGTCAATATTTGGAGATGGGGTTGGAGTGGTGGTGTTAAAGAACCTGGAAGACGCTTTGGCAGATAGAGATCATATATATGCGGTTATCAAAGGTTCAGCCATTAATAATGATGGGTATCGAAAAGTAGGTTACACCGCGCCCAGTGTTGATGGTCAGGCCGAGGTGATCAAGGCCGCCCAATTAATGGCAGAGGTGGAACCTGAAAGTATCACTTTTATCGAAGCCCACGGCACAGCAACCCAATTGGGAGATACCGTGGAAATCGAAGCCTTGAAACAAGTATTTAATAGTGATAAGAAAAAGTACTGCGCCATTGGTACTGTAAAAAGCAATTTCGGTCATCTTTATTCTGCAGCGGGTGCAGCCGGGTTTATCAAAACCGTATTGGCCCTTAAACACCGGTTAATTCCCCCCAGCCTTCATTTCAAAAACCCCAATCCTGAAATTGATTTTGAAAACAGCCCCTTCTATGTGGTTACAGAACCGAAAGAATGGAAAACGGATGGGTATCTGCTGCGTGCCGGGGTCAGTTCTTTTGGCATCGGCGGCACCAACGCCCATGTGGTGCTGGAAGAATTCTTAGAGGGGACAAGGGGGCTTGCCCCCTTGCCTGATGCACACCCATCACGAAATTATCAATTAATTTTATTATCTGCCAAAACCCCAACCGCGCTTGAGAAGCAAACCGGGAATTTAGTGGAGTTTTTAAAGAAAAATCCAGGTATTAACCTGGCAGATATGGCGTATATGCTGCAAGTGGGCAGGAAGCACTTCCCCTACAGGCGAATGGCTGTAGGCTCAACGCTTAAAGGAGACCTGGACAGGCTGGCACTTTATATGAAACGGGTTCCCGCTGCCCGGGCAAGAGAAGAAAATCGGCCCATAATCTTTATGTTTTGCGGTCAGGGTTCCCAATATGTGAATATGGGAATTGACCTGTACCGTAGCGAACCCATCTTCCAGGAAGAAATGGACCGCTGTTTCGAAATCCTAAAACCCCTGATGGGTTACGATATCAAAGAAATTCTTTATCCCTCCTTTATCTCCAATAAGTCCAATAGGTCCTATAGGTCCAATATTAATCAAACCCAATTCACCCAGCCCGTGGTATTTTCTTTTGAATATGCATTGGCCAAATTATTAATCCGCTGGGGAATCAAACCCCGGGCCATGATCGGATACAGCTTTGGCGAGTACATTGCCGCCTGCATTGCTGGTGTGTTTTCTTTACAAGACGCATTAAAACTGGTCATCATGAGGGGAAAATTAACCCAACAAAGCCCTATTGGTGCCATGACCAGTGTGCCGCTGCCGGAAAAGGAACTCAAACCACTGTTGAATAAAGATTTATCCTTAGCCATTGTCAATGGCCCCACCTGCATTGTTTCCGGTGCCAAAGAGGTAGTTGAGGCCTTTGAACAAGAAATGAAAAAAAAGAGAATATTATGTGTGCCCCTGAATATGTCTCAAGCCATCCATTCAAGTTTGATGGAACCCATCCGAGACCAATTGGAAAATAGGATAAAAGAGTTTCGGTTAAATGAACCTCAAATTCCGTATATATCAAATGTAAGTGCTCAATGGATTACAGGGGAAGAAGCGGCGGCCCCCGGGTATTGGGGTGAGCATTTGTGTTCCACCGTCCGGTTTTCCGACGGTCTTAAAGAGCTGTTGAAACAAGATAATGCTATTTTTATAGAAATCGGAGCAGGACGGATTTTGGGGATGATGGTACGAACGCACCCGGATAAAAAACCCGGGCATATGGTTCTGAATACTGTTAAACACCAGCAGGAGAAAGTCACGGATGATTATTTTTTATTGGATAAAGTGGGCCAGTTGTGGCTCCAGGGTCAGCGTATCGATTGGGAAGCATTTCATGGGAATGAGAAGAGATATCGGCTGTCGCTGCCGGGGTATCCTTTTGAAGGAAAAAGGTATTGGCTGGAACCCAATATCAATCCCTTTCAGGTTGGAAGTGGTATAGGTACGGGTGTAAGCGCATCCTCTGAACCGCTTCCGGGCTTTGAGGCCCTGGAAATCCCGGACGAAAATTATAAAGCTCCCCGAAATGAATTGGAACAGAGGATTTTACAGATGTGGCAGGAATATATGGGAGTCGAAAAAGTAGGCATCCATGACGATTTTTTCTATTTAAATGGAAATTCGTTGATCGCTACTCAATTAATGGCACGATTAACGGAGGAATACCAGGTGCAAATCCCTGCCCATCGTTTTTATGAAAAACCCACCATCGCGCACCTGGCCGAAGTGATTAAGGAATTAGTAAAAAATAAATAAGGAAGTTCACCTGGTGGCTAAAAAACAGATAGAAGTAGATATTACATGAAAAAAGTAAATATTGAGGATATCATTCGGTTAACTCCCATGCAAGAGGGGATGCTTTTTCACTATTTAAAAGACCCCGGATGCGATTATTATGTTGAACAATTATGCCTGGATATCTCCGGTAAAATAGATTTTTCCCTGTTTGAACAAGCCTGGAATTTTGTTATGAAAACAAACGAGATGTTACGAACGGTCTTCCACTGGGAGAAAGTTGAAAGTCCCATTCAAGTCATATTAAAAGAATATCATGTTCACCCCGGGTATTATGATTTTTCAGATAAAGATGCCCGGGAGAAAAAAAAGCTGTTGGAAGAGCTAAAGACCAGAGACAGGAAGAAAAAGTTCAATTTAACAGAGGTTCCTTTTCGAGTTTATTTATTTAAAACCGGGGAAACCAGGTATGAAATGATGATAAGCCATCATCATATTTTATATGACGGCTGGAGTAACGGGATTGTTTTGAAAGAATTTTTTGAAGCATATAAAGCGCTCAGCCGCGGTGAACGGGCTTGCTTGCTGCAAAAGAATCCTAAAACCAAATTTAAAACGTTTATTACCTGGCTGCAAAATCGGGATCCGGGTAAAGAAGAAAAATTCTGGCAAAATTATTTAAACCGGTTGAGTGGTCCAACCGGATTTTCCATAAAAAAAAGCAAGAAACAAACGAAAATAACAACAAGAAATGGAAATGGAAATGTTCGCATGCGATTGGCAAAGAATGTCAAAGACAAAATAGAGGATTTTATACAAACCCGTAAGATCACATTGGCTTCCCTGTTGTATTGTTCCTGGGGGATATTATTACAGAAATATAATAATTCCGAAGATGTGGTTTTCGGGACAACCGTATCAGGAAGATCAGCCCGGACAAATGTAAAAGGTATTGAACATATGGTGGGATTATTTATAAATACCATACCGCTGCGAGTGCGGGCACACTCCGGGGAAAAAATATCGGATTTGTTATACCGGGTAAACGATACGTTGAAAATACGGGAAGAATATGAACATACCTCTTTAGTGAAAATAAAAGAGGTGGGAATACCTCCTGGTGGTGCTCCGGGTGAAGAACTTTTTGATTCGATTGTAGTCCTGGAGAATTATCCTATTGACAGCCGCCAATTGGGACAAAAGAATAACCGGTTAACCATTTATTCCTATTCAACCGTAGAATCGACAAATTATGATTTAACCGTAGGAATCATGCCCTTTGATGAAATGGAAGTCAATTTTAATTATAAGGACGTATTTGATAAAGAAGACATAGAGAGACTATCTTATCATTTTTTACGTATTTTAGCAGGTGTCAGCGAATATCCTGGAAAGAGAATATATGAAATCGAATTCCTTTCAAAGGAAGAGAAAAACAAGTTGTTATATGAACTGAATAATACCGACGCACCATACCAGGAAGTCAGGTTCCTTCATCAATTATTTGAGGACCAGGTAGAGCGAACCCCGGATCATATTGCTATAGTAGGAGCCCACGAATTACACCAATCACACGAAGAGGGGACAAGGGGGCTTGCCCCCTTGCCTGGAGTGCGGCGCCTCCATCCTATTCGAAGTGCGGTTTCAATCACATACAATGAATTAAACCGAAGGTGCAATCAATTGGCACATTTCTTAAGAGAAAAAGGTGTTCAACCCGACACCATCGCTGCCATCATGGTGAACCCTGGCATAGAGATGGCAGTCGGGTTGTTGGGAATTTTAAAGGCTGGTGGTGCTTATTTGCCCATTGACCCGGAATACCCGGAAGAGCGCATTAGATACATGTTAAGGGACAGCAGTGCGAGAATCTTACTGGCTGGGCCAGGGGTTCAGGTTAAGATTAAGGCTGAGGTTAAGGAGAGATTTATAGGGAGAATAGATATTTGCAATCTATCATCTTTCTCAACCTCAACCTGCCAGGTGAGCCCTGCGAACCTGGCTTATGTCATTTACACTTCCGGTTCAACCGGCAGGCCAAAAGGGGTAATGATTGAACATAGGAATATATTCAATACAATCAATTGGCGTAAAAATGAATATAAGATGAGCACCGGTGATAAAGTGGTACAGCTTTTTTCTTTTGCTTTTGATGGTTTTGTGACCTCCTTTTTTACGCCTATTGTCTCTGGTTCGCAGGTGATACTATTATCTGGAAAACATACAAAAGATGTGACATTTGTAAGAGATATAATTATATCCCATAAAATATCGCACTTTATTTGCACCCCGTCGTTTTATTCCGTTTTGGTAGAAACGTTGAGTTCAAATGAGCGATCTGGCATAAAAATAGTGTCATTAGCTGGTGAGGAGTTAAAACTCTGGTTAGTAGAAAAGAGTAAACGGATAAGCCAATCTCTTGAAATCGTCAATGAGTATGGCCCCACTGAGAACAGTGTGGCGACAACTTTTTTTAGAGATGTGTCGGCCTTTGCCAGGATATCCATAGGAAAGCCTGTTGCCAATACAAGAGTATATATCCTGGATAAGGCCAACGGTTTATTGCCCCTGGGGGCAGTGGGTGAGATATGCATTTCAGGCCGTGGGTTGGCTCGTGGATATTTAAACCGGCCGGAGTTAACCTCAGAGAAATTTGACCATGATATATGGGATGACCAGGACAAAAAAAACAAAAGTTTTTTAGGGGGTCCAGGGGCCCCTCGGCGAGGGGAGCCTAAAAAGGCTGCGTGCTTTGCACCAAAAGCTGTGCGCTCTGCGCTCTGCGCAATGCTCTCGCCCCCTGGCCGCCGGAGGCTGTACAAAACCGGTGATTTGGGTCGGTGGTTGGCAGATGGGAATATTGAGTTTTTAGGCCGCAGGGATGACCAGGTAAAAATCAGGGGTTACCGGGTAGAATTGGGAGAGGTCCAGGGTCGATTGGCAGGGCATAAAGGTGTAAAAGATGTAGTGGTGCTGGCAAAAGAAACCGGTAAAGCAAAAGCAGAGAAATGTCTATGTGCCTATGTGGTGCCTCATTCCGGCGCATCCTTAAAAGAATCGGAATTGAGAGCGTTTTTATCCGGGGAATTACCCGCTTATATGGTCCCGGCATCCTTTGTATTGATTGAAAAGATACCCCTGACCCCAAGCGGTAAAGTAGACCAAAAAGCCCTGCCTGGACCTGGATTCGGCACCAGCAGCGAGTATGTACCGCCCGGGGATGAAATCGAAAAAAAGTTAGTAAAGATATGGTCCGAGGTATTGTCCGGAGACCCTTTGCAGTCTATATCCATCGGGATCGACGATGATTTTTTCGAATCAGGCGGGCATTCGTTAAAAGCCACCAGCCTGGTTCTAAAAATACACAAAGCTTTCAATGTAAAAGTACCGATGGATGTTTTATTTGAGACCCCCAGCATCAGGGGATTGGCCCAATATGTAAAAAGAGCGAATCAAGACCCGTACACTTCCATTGGAAAAGCAGAAGAAAGAGAATATTATCCTTTATCCGCGGCACAAAAAAGATTATATATTACCCGGCACACGGAGTTGGAGGGAGTGGGCTATAATGTCCAGAACCTGGTGCAAATAGAGGGTAATCTTTGTCGGCAGAGGTTAGAGAAGACCTTTGCAGTGTTAATGAAGAGGCATGAAAGTTTGAGAACCTCATTTCAAGTGATTGGAGATGAACCTGTTCAGCGGGTACACCGGGAGGTGGAGTTTCGGATGGAGTACCACAGCGCAGAGAGCAAAGCGCAAAGCGCAGAGCGGAAAGAGCAAGTCGCAAGGCACGAAGAAAAACACCATGCGCCATGCGCCATGCGCTGTGCAAGTACTATAAAGAATTTTGTGCGTCCGTTTGACCTATCACAAGCACCTCTCCTGCGGGTGCAATTGATAAAAACCGGTGAAAACAACCATATCTTAATGATGGACATCCATCACATCATTGCCGACGGTATTTCCATTGGTATATTCGTCAAAGAATTTACCGCATGCTGCCGGGGAGAAGAGTTGTTACCGTTACATATCCGCTATAAAGATTTTGCCCTGTGGCAGAGTAAACTGCTGCGCAATCCGGAAGAACGGGAGATGTTGAGACGGCAGGAAAGCTATTGGTTAAAAGAGTTTGAAGGAGAGGTGCTGCCGCTCAACCTGCCGAATGACTATCCCAGACCCATGATTGAACGGTATGAAGGAGCGGTTGTCTCTTTTGAAATAGACAATGAAAAAACAACCTTATTAAAAAATATTGCCTTAGAGGAAGATGTGACCATTTTTATGCTGCTGTTGAGCGTATTCAATATCCTGCTGTCTAAAATTTGCGACCGGGAAGATATCCTGGTAGGAACACCCATTGCTGGCCGCAGGCACGCAGACCTGCAGCAGGTGATCGGACTCTTTGTCAACATGCTGGTCCTCAGGAACCAACCCTCCGGCAGCAAAACCTTCAGGAACTTTCTAAAGGAAATCAAAAAGAAAACACTGGCAGCTTATGATAACCAGGACTATCCCTATGAGGAACTGGTGGATAAATTATCAATAAATAGGAACTCCGGCCGTAATTCATTGTTTGACGTGGTATTTGTGTGGGAAGACCTGGATATCGAGTTGGGAGAGCTGTCACTTATTGAGACCGGGGCAGAGAAATTGAAGTTAAAGCCCCTTAAGTATGACAAAATCAACGCACCGTTTGATATGATATTAACCGGTACTGAAGCTGGCGAAAGAATGAGTTTTTTTATTAATTATCGAACCTCACTATTTAAAGAAGAGACCATCCGACAAATAACCCGGAGTTTTAAGGAGATCATTTCAGGGCTATTGAAAGACCCGGACAGCAAGCTGGAAGATATTGCCATATCCTATAATTTGCTGGAAGCCAAACCTATTGGTCTTCTTGAAGATCACGGCGATTTCGGTTTTTAAAGGAGAATAATAAATGAAAAAAGAAAAAATTCTCTTGATGCTGCTGCCCTTCTGGGACCCGCAGATACCCCCGGCCGGGATTTCCTGTCTTAAAAGTTTTCTCCAGCAGCACGGCTGCGCGGTTAAGACCGTAGACGCCAATATAGAAGCTCATTTAAAAGAGATATACCATACCTATTTCGATACATTAAAAAAGGTTGTCCCTGAAGCCAGGCAGGGCAATTTTTATAAAATCGGGTTCGATATATTGCACAATCACATGATGGCCCATATCCATCAAAAAGATGAGAGTCAATATATAGAAGCAGTAAGAGTCCTGGTACATACTACCTTTTATGTGGATATCGATAGGGACCAGGTTTTAGCACTCAGCCGGATAATTAATGATTTTTACAGCCAACTGGAAATTTATATTCTCCGGTTATTGGAGAAGGAAAGACCGGGTATCCTGGGGATATCCGTATATACGGACACACTCCCGGCTTCCCTGTTTACCTTTAAGTTGGCCAAAGCGAAGTATCCGAAGATTCGCACCGTCATGGGAGGCGGTATTTTTGCCAGTGACCTGGCGGTGGACACCCCGAACCTGGAGTTTTTTTTGCAGAAGGTTCCCTATATAGATAAAATCCTGGTGGGAGAAGGTGAAAATTTATTTTTAAAGTACCTGGAGGGTGAACTGACGGAATTACCAACGGTGGTTACATTAAAAGATATTCATAATGAAATCCTGGATATTTCCTCGGCAGAAGTGCCGGATTTTTCCGATTTTGATCTTAAATATTATCCTTATCTGAACGCCTATGCGTCCCGCAGTTGTCCGTTCCAGTGTGAATTTTGTACAGAGACCCTGCAGTGGGGAAAATATCGAAAAAAGAGGGCGCAGCAGGTGGTTGAGGAGTTGATGACGCTGCACCGCCGTCATGGTCCCCAATTGTTTTTAATGAGTGATTCACTGCTGAATCCTATTGTAACCGAACTGGCCCGCCAATTGGAAAAAGAAGAGATATCGATTTATTGGGATGGTTATTTGCGGGCCGACCGTCATGCCGGGAATACTGAAAATACCATGTTGTGGCGGCGGGGTGGATTTTATCGGGCGCGGTTGGGAATTGAAAGTGGGTCCCAAAGGGTATTAAACCTGATGAATAAAAAACTAACCGTAGAAGAGATCAAATCCTCCCTCTCCGCCCTCGCTTATGCCGGCATCAAAACCACTACCTATTGGGTCGTCGGATATCCGGGGGAGACCGAGACAGATTTCCAGGAGACATTGGATTTGCTTGAAGAGATGGCAGATGATATTTTTGAAGCAGACTGCTCGCCTTTCTGGTATTATTTAAAGGCACAAACCGGGGATGACCGCTGGAACAAGAAAAGTGTGCCCCTTTACCCGGAAAAAGCAAGAGATATGTTTATTATCCAAACCTGGATCATCGATGGTGAACCCGGTAGGGAAGAAATCTATCAACGAATGTGGCGCTTTGTCAAACACTGTAAAAAACTGGGAATACCCAATCCCTATTCTTTGCAAGATTTTCACCAGGCTGATTTGCGGTGGAGGGAACTCCATAAAAATGCGGTCCCACCCATGGTATGGTTTGATAAAGAAAGATATATTAATGAAAATAAAAATATAAAAGAATTACTAACCGCCCGGGAAATGGAGACGGATGACGGAGATTTCGGTTTTTAAGGAGGAAATAATGGCCAGTAACGAAATAACCAAAGAAAGAACAAAGGCTGCCAGTCAAAAGGTTAAGGAAAGAGATTATTGGTTAAATAAATTATCCGGTGAGTGGCAAAAGACCTCGTTTCCGTTCTCGTTCTCTTATGACAGCACCCGGCCCGGAGGTCCCAAATTTTTAGAAAATATCACCTCCCGGTTTTCTTTTTCCGGCGAAAGTTTTTCGGATTTAATGCGGTTGAGCAATAACTCAGACCACCGGTTGTTTATGATTTTAGTGGCCCAGTTGGTGCTGCTGCTTTACAAATATACCGGTAATACGGATATCATGGTGGGAGCACCGATTTACCAACAGGAGGCAGAGGGAAATTTTGTCAATACGGTATTGACCTTAAGAAACAGCTTTGCACCCCACATCACCTTTAAACAATTGCTGCTGCAGGTGAGACAGGTGCTGATTGAAGCCACGGAACATCAAAACTACCCGATTGAAACGCTGCTTCATAAGTTAGACCTGGCGGTTTCCCCGGGCGGCGGCGATGATTTTCCTTTATTCGATATTACCATTCTCCTGGAAAACGTTCATAATAAAGACTATATCAATCACATCCACACCAACATGTATTTTTATTTTCGGCGATGGCAACAGGAAGTCGAAGGCACAGTGGAATACAATCCTGCGCGTTACAGTGCTGCAGCGGTTGAACGGCTTATAGGGCATTATAAATACCTGGTCCACCGGCTGATGGCCTCATTGGACTCCCGGTTATTGGATATCCAAATACTTTCGGAGGAAGAGAAAAACCAGCTCTTATTTGATTTTAATGAAACAGTAGGGGAGTATCCGGCAGGCAAAACCATCCATTGGTTATTCGCGGACCAGGTGGAACAAACACCGGATTCTATTGCTGTAATCGGAACCCACGAATTACACGAATTACACGAAAGCACACCCTTAAAGGAAACAGGGGGGCTTGCCCCCCTGTCTAAACTCATATCCTTAACCTACAAAGAATTAAACAAAAAATCCAATCAATTGGCACATCACTTACAGGAAAAAGGAGTCAAGCCGGACACCATCGCAGCGATTATGGCGGAACGGTCCCCAGAGATGATTATCGGTATATTGGGAATTTTAAAAGCCAGCGGTGCTTATTTACCCATCGACCCCAACTACCCGGAAGAAAGAAAAAAATACATGCTGACAGACAGTGGGGTTGGATTATTGTTAACCAATCTTGACAAAAATGCGTTGGGTTATATCCCGGGAAAGATTGAAATCATAAACGTTGAAACCCCGGGAATCTATTGCAGTGAAGGAAATAATCTCCCATATCCGGCTAAAGACTCGAACCCTGTCTACCTGGTATATACTTCCGGTTCAACAGGCAGCCCCAAGGGTGTTATGCTGGAGCATAAGAATGTGGTCAATTTGATTCATTTTGATCTTCATCACACCAACCTGGATTTCAGAAAAGTTTTACAGTTTCATACCATTGGTTTTGATGCGTCGTTCCATGAAATATTTTGTGCTCTTCTTACAGGTGGGGAGCTGGTTTTGGTCGATGAAGAGACCAGGCTGGATATACCGGCTTTGTTTAAGATGGTGGAGAAGAACAGGATCCCCACATTGTTTTTACCCATGTCTTTCTTGAGGATAATATTTAATGATGAGGCTTATGCCTCCAGGTTCCCCGGTTGTGTGAAACATATTCAAACCGCCGGGGAACAGGTGGTGATCAACCATCGATTGAAACGTTTTTTACAGGAGAATCATGTTTATTTTCACAATCATTATGGCCCGGCAGAGACTCACGTGGTCACCACCTTAACCCTGGAACCCACACAAGATATACCGGAACTTCCGGCCATTGGCAAGCCTATTTTAAACACCCGGATATATATACTGGATAAGGAGAAACAATTACTGCCGGTGGAAGTCCCCGGGGAGTTGTATATCGGTGGTATCCAGGTGGGCAGGGGATATTTGAATCGACCGGAGTTAACCGCAGAGAAATTTTGCCTCCGGCAGGGGTGCGGCGCACCCACCCTATTAGGGGGGGCGCTTTTTGAAAACTTTTTATTGGTGACAGGCAAAGAAATTTGTTATATGTCCCATAGGTCATATATGTCCTATATTTCCTATATGTCCTATATCTACAGAACCGGTGATCTGGCACGGTGGCTCCCGGACGGCAATATCGAATTCCTGGGAAGAGTAGATACCCAGGTAAAGGTAAGGGGATTCCGGGTGGAACCCGGAGAAATCGAAAGCCGGCTCATGGATATTGATTATATAAAGGAAACAGTGGTCATTGACAGGACAGATAAAGCCGGCGAAAGGTATTTGTGTGCCTATGTGGCAGCGGATAGTGAAATCAATTCCGCGGAATTGAGAGACTTTTTAGCTAAAACCTTACCGGATTATATGGTGCCTGCCTATTTTATTCAATTGGACAGGATCCCCCTGTCACCCAATGGTAAAGTAAAACGGGATGCCCTCCCCCCTATTGAAGCTGCAGCAGTAAAAAGAACCTATGCAGCACCGCGAAATGAAATAGAAAAAGAACTCTGCCAGCTCTGGTGTGAAGTATTAGGACTGGCTAAAAACACCATTGGTATTGAAGATAACTTTTTTGAGTTGGGCGGTCATTCCTTGAAAGCCACAATTTTGATAACAAAAATATACAAGACATTTGGGGTGAAGTTAATCCTGGGAGAATTGTTCAATCAGCCCACCATCAAGGGATTGGCGCAGTTGATTAAAAATGCTGGCAGTGAGACATTTACTGCTATTGAACCAACGGAAAAAAAGGAGTACTATCCCCTGTCCTCCGCACAGAAGCGGATGTATATTATCAATCAATTGGAAAAAGAGAGTATTAGTTATAATATGCCTTCACCCATGATCCTGGAAGGAGACTTTAACCAGGGTAAATTTTCAGCACTATGCCGGGAATTAATCCTGCGTCAGGAGGGTTTACGGACACGGTTTATTGTGGTAGGGGGCGAGCCGGTCCAGCAGATAGAGGAAGCCCGGGACATGGAATTTGCCATTGAATACTCAACACCCGGGGTTTCTTTGCGGCATCCTTCTCAAGAAGCCAGCTTACAGGAAAAATATATCGATTCGTTTGTAAGGCCCTTTGACCTGGCACGCGCCCCACTGTTCAGGGTTGGGCTGGTAAGATTGGAAAAAGAGAAACACTTGTTTATGGTGGATATGCATCATATCATTGGTGACGGTGTATCCATAGGGGTATTAATCAGGGAATTCACCCAACTTTACGAAGGTGAAGTCTTAGCTTCGCTGCGAATCCAGTACCGGGATTATGCGGTATGGCAGCAGGGAATGGCGGTATCCGGTGAACTGGAACAGCAGGAGACCTATTGGTTAAAACAGTTGGATGCTGACCTGCCTGCGCTTCATTTACCCCTGGATTATCCCAGACCTGCCATGATGAGTTTTGAGGGTCGTTGGTTGGATTTCCAGGTATCTGCTGCAGTTACGGAAAAACTCAAAAAACTGGCCCAACAAAATGATGCCACATTATACATGGTCCTGCTGGCTGCTTACAGTGTATTGCTGCACAAGTATACCGGCCAGGAAACCATTGTGGTGGGCTCGGCTGTTGCCGGTCGTTCCTATCCGGACCTGGAAAACATCATCGGTGTATTTTTAAATACCCTGGCAATCAAGAGTAATCCTTTAGACCACCTGGCTTTTGTTCGTTTCCTTCAGCAAGTCAAAGAAAATGCCTTAGGTGCTTATGAGAACCAGGATTACCAGTTTGAAGAGTTGGTAGAAAAGCTTCACAACAAACGAGATTACAGCCGAAATCCCATTTTTGATACCATGCTGAATTTCATCAACATGGATATCCCGGAAATTAAACTAAGCGATCTGAAATTGCTCCCTTATAAAATGGAGAGTACGGCAGTTAAGCTGGATATTAAGATCAATGCGTGGGAAGAGCATGGTGTGCTGCGCTGCACCCTGGATTATGCCAGCAAACTCTTTAAAGCCGAGACCATGGATACTTTTATCAGGAATTTTCTCATGATCATCGATATAATCGTAGAAAACCCGGGCATAAAGATATCCGATATCCAATTAATTCCAGAAGAAGTAAAAAAAGAGATGATCGATGATTTCAGCGAAGAACTGGAGTATGAGTTTTAAGAAACCCACGAATTACACTGATTACACAGATTTTTTTATATTTTTTTAAAATCTGTGTCAAATTGTGTAATCTGTGGGCTTTTTTCATGTCAGCCCATCATGAAGGCTGCGTCCTTCACCCGGAGACATGAAAATCATGCTCTCAATATCTTGAATCTATTGTAGGGGCTTGATTTATCAAGCCCGACCCAGGCAATTGGCACACGGGTTTGATGAATCAAACCCCTACGATCGGATTTATATTACGAAGGACGGTTATTTTCATAACAGGTGACATATGAGAAAAGAAATGACAGAAAGCAAGACAGCAAATAGAACCATCCAGGCAAGATTGTTTCAAAGCTTTGAGAAGTACCCGGATAATATTGCCATCCGGTGTGAGGGTTACCGGGTGACCTACAACCAACTGGCGCGGCAGTCCAATTTCATTGCCAACTGGTTAATTGCTCAAGGGATTGAGAAGGAGTCCTTTATCGGTATTATGGTGGATGATAAGATCAGCTTGGTTACGATTATACTGGGCATTATAAAAGCCGGGTGTGTATTTGTTCCGCTGGACTCCAATTACCCTGACAAACGCACCCGGGCCATGCTTCTGTCTTCGGAAACGCCTTATGTGTTTGCCGAAGAAGACAAAATTGAAAAATTAAAAACCCTTCGCCGCCATTTGCCTTTTCACCTGGATATCATTACCATTAATAAGGGATTTTATTTACCTGGCCTGACCTTGACATTAAGACGCCATGAGGATAAATACAAGCTCAGCGAAGCAGAAAAAACCAGGTATAAGCGGCAGATGCTGCTGGACGGTTGGGGAATCGAGGGCCAGGAACGGTTAAAGGGTTGTATCGTATTTGCAGCCGGGGCTGGTGGTTCCGGGTCTCCCTTGATTCAACAATTGGCATTATGCGGTTTTGGCACGATTATTATTTGTGATTTCGATGAAGTGGAATTATCCAACCTGAACCGCCAGTCCTTGCACGACGAATCGCGTATTGGTATGAATAAAGCATTATCGGCTAAAATGACAGTGGAACGTATGAATCCCCACATCAAGGTGATTGCCCGACCGGAGAAAATTACGCAGGAGAATGTGTTTGAACTGGTAGGAGATGCAGAAATTATCTTTGATAACGTAGACAGCCTGGAAGCCAAGTCCTACCTTTCCGAATGTGCAGTGGCCCGGGGAATTCCTCATATTATTTCCTCGATGATTCACATCAATTCTTATGTGTGTATATTCCATACGCCTTATACCCCTTGTTTTCATTGTCTTTATGATAAAAACAAGATTGAAGATATCCGCAGGGCCGGGACCCTGAAGCAGCATTATGAAATCACGCCCAATTCCGTGGCTTCGCCCTCTCTTTACCAGGCCACTGGTTTTGCGGTCAACGAAGCGGTAAAAATTTTGCTAGGGATTGGTAAACCCGCCTATAATATTTATTTCCATTTTAATCAATACGGCAGCGCCCATGTGGCAGAGACCGCCGGGTACAAGCAGATCACGTATCCTTTTAACGATCATTTCCGGGCACTTTCCCGGGACCAGGGTTTTGATTGGGAAACGGGCTGGCATGAAAGTTACGTAGAGGAGATTGCCATCAAACCCGATTCCTACTGCCCGGTCTGCAGTCATACCCGCGGGTTGGGGGCGCAAGGAAGCGAAACGCGCCAAAACCGCTCTAAAATTCATGATGAGGAACCCCTGGACCGTTGTTTTTACGATACCCCGCCGCAAATCAACTACTTACCGGGAGATAAAATCAATATATATTTCACTTCCGGGACCACGGGTCAGCCCAAAGCAGTATTAGGAAAAAATGAGGGCATGACTCATTTTATCGCCTGGGAGATCAATGAATTTAAGATTCATGAAGGAACCCGGGTGAGTCAAATGACCTCCCAGTGTCATGATCCGTTTTTACGAGACATATTTGTTCCCCTGTGTGCAGGGGGTACCATTTGTGTCCCGGACACCAGGGAAACCCTGCTGGATAACCGCCGCATGAAGGAGTGGTTGGAAACTTCCAGGGTGAACGTGGTGCACTGCACCCCGGGTTTATTTAAGATCATGAATGCCGATGGTTTGAGACCCGATCATTATGAACACCTGGAATATGTGCTCATGGCAGGGGAAAAAGTCATGCCCCGGGACCTGGAGAATTGGTACCGCATATTTGGAAGCCGGGTACAATTAGTCAATGTGTACGGTCCCACCGAAAC
Organism: Candidatus Aminicenantota bacterium; assembly: GCA_020355945.1. The sequence continues at coordinate 7,439,185 of CP070627.1, forward strand.
CACGTTAGCCAAACTTTTTTATCGTATTACCCCCCGGGATGTGTCCCGGGAATCGATTCCCATCGGCAGCCCCATACCTGGTGCTAAAGTAATCATATTAAACAAAGACATGAAGGTTTGCGGACCCGGTGAAGTGGGGGAAATTTATATCAGGACCCCTTTCAGGAGTTACGGTTATTATAAAGACCCGGGATTAACCGCTGAAAAATTTATCAGGAATCCTTTCACCGGCAGCCCGGAAGATATCATTTACAAGACCGGTGACCTGGGAAAAATAAATAGGGATGGTTATGTTGAGTTTGTAGGTCGGGAAGACCGCCAGGTAAAAATCCGCGGTTTCCGGGTGGAGCTGGATGAGATTGAAAAAAGACTCAGGGATTACCCGGGTGTGGAAGAGGCAGTGGTACTATATCGCCCCACCAGTACGGGCAACTATATCCTGTGTGCCTATTTCAAGGGAGAAGGTGAAGTCTCGGTACCAGGGTTGAAAGAATACCTCAAACAGGAACTGCCTGATTACATGGTACCGGCGTTTTATATAAAAATAGAGCGATTCCCCTTGAATGCCAATGGGAAAATCAATACCAGGGCGCTGCCGGAACCGGATGAAGTGGAACGGAGTTCGTATATTGCCCCCAAAAGTGAATTGGAACGTCGAATGGTGCGGATATGGACGGAAATCCTGGGTATTGAAAAGATTGGCATTCATGACGGTTTCCTGGACATGGGCGGCAATTCCCTCAATGCCATGAATCTTACCTCGCGGATTTACAAGGAATATGACGTCAATCTCCCGTTATCCGTTATTTTTGAAAATCCCACTATTGTGGAGTTGGTATCTATTATCGAAGCCTCAACTGCCAGTATTTATCAAAGCATTGAGCCGGTGGAAGAGCGGGAATATTACCCTTTATCTTCTGCCCAGATGCGGATGTTTTTACTCAGGGAGTTTGCCGGTGAAGATGACATCAGTTACAACCAGGCCAAGCCGCTTCTTTTAAAGGGCAAAATTGACAAAGAGCGCCTGGAAAAGGCGTTTAAACATTTGATTGCCCGGCATGATGCTTTACGAACCGGTTTTGAGATGATCGACGGTCAACCGGTTCAGCGGATTCACCCCGAAGTAGAATTCAAGATTCAATATAATAACAACCATGAAAACCAGGAACAATCAAAAATTTTTGTGGATGATTCACGGAACAGGGGCGGTTTTTTTAAAAAGAGCCCCTGGCCGCCGGAGGCAATAATAAAAAACTTTATCCGTCCATTTAATCTCTCTGGGGCGCCGCTGTTACGGGTAGGATTGGTCAAGATTTCAGGAAATGAACATCTATTGATCTTTGATATCCATCACATCATATCCGACGGTGTCACCACCGGGATTTTCATCCATGAAATGATGAAACTGTACCATAATGAACCACTCCCTGTTTTAACTGTCCAGTATAAAGATTACGCCGTATGGCAGCAAGGCATGCTGCAGGCGAAACCATTAAAAAAACAGGAAAACTATTGGTTAGAGGTATTTAAAGAAGAACCACCGGTGTTGAATCTTTCCACTGATTATCCCCGGCCAGCGGTCCAGAGTTTTGCCGGTTCCCACTGGAATTTTGATGTAAGTCCCCAACTGGTCCGGCAGTTGGAAATCTTAGCCAGGGAGCATCATGCCACCCTTTATATGGTCCTGTTGGCAGCTTATAATACATTGTTGTACCGTTATACCGGCCAGGAAGACATTGTGGTGGGGTCCCCCATTGCCGGTCGCCCTTCCCCGGATTTACAACAAATACCCGGTGTATTTATTAATACCCTGGCCATGAGAAACCATCCCACCGGGAGCAAAACCTTTGCTCAATTATTGGCAGAGATTGCGGAAAATGCTTTTAAAGCCTATGAAAACCAGGACTATCCTTTTGAAGAACTGGTGGGAAAACTGGAGCCCGGGAGGCACTTAGACCGAAACCCCCTCTTTGACACCCTCTTTGTAATGCAAAATATAGAAATGGAACCTATTGTACTGGAAGGACTGGAAGTAAGGCCTTATTCCCTTGACATTCCTACATCAAAGTTCGATATTTCGTTAAACACGATGGAAACTTCCCAGGGTTTTTTGTTTCAAATCGAGTACTGCACCCGGTTGTTTCGGCAGGAAACCATTGAGCGGTTCAGCCATCATTTGCTCACCCTGCTGGAAGCCGCGGCTGTTCACCCTGGACAGGCCCTCAACCAGGTAGAGATTTTATCCCCCCGGGAGAAAGAGCAGTTAATACATGACTTTAATGATACCTATGCCGATTATCCCGAAGATAAGACCATAAATGAGTTATTTGCAGAACAGGTGAAAAAGAGCCCGGACAGCCTGGCTGTTTTTGGCATGGTCCGGGGTGCAGAACAATACGGCGTAGGGACGCGATTTATCGCGGCCGATTCACGGAAATGCTCTGTAAATGTTACCTATAGGGAATTAAATGAAAAATCCGACCAACTGTCCCAAATATTAATAGCAAAAGGCGTTAAAACCGGTGATATCGTCGCTTTACCGGTCAACCGCTCTATCCAAATGATAATCGGGATTATGGGGATATTAAAGGCGGGAGGCGCCTATTTGCCCATTGACCCGGGTTTCCCGGAGGAACGTATCGATTACATGTTGGCAGACAGCAACGTCGGAGTTTTGGTGACAACACCAAAACTCCAGGTTAAGGTTAAGGCTGAGGTTAAGGGGAAATTTATAGAAACCTCAACCTCAACCTGCCAGGTAAGCCCTGCGAACCTGGCCTATGTCATTTACACCTCCGGTTCCACGGGTAAACCCAAAGGAGTGGCCATCGAGCATAAAAATGTGATGAATTTCATCACTGCCATGAAAGCGGAAATTGAATTTTTGCCCGGTAAAACCATACTGGCATTAACCACCATCTCTTTTGATATCTTTCTCCTGGAAACCCTGCTGCCCTTAACCTGTGGTTTAAAAGTCGTTATCGCCAGTGAACATCATCAAAAAGACCCGCAGTTATTAACGGAATTGATAATGGATAATAAGATCGATATACTACAGGTAACGCCTTCAAGACTTAAATTATTCCTGCAGGACAGTGGAAACCTGGAATGTCTAAAAGGATTAACCGAATTAATCATTGGCGGCGAAGAGTTACCGGGTGATTTATATGGAAAATTAAAAGAAAAAAATCCCGGGCAGTCCACGAAAATATACAATGTTTACGGACCTACGGAAACCACGGTCTGGTCCTGCCTTAAATATCTAAACCGGGACCGGGAAATCACTATTGGAAAACCGATTAAAAATACTTCTATTTATATTGTAGATAAAGATGAAAACCTGCTGCCCGTCGGTGCAGCCGGTGAGTTGTGTATCGGCGGTGCCGGGGTGGGCCAGGGATATTTAAATCGCCCTGAACTGACTGCAGAGAGATTTTGCCTCCGGCGGCCAGGGGGGGCGCTTTTTGAAAAAACTGCCCCCCCTGGACCCGCCACTCTCCCCAAAACCTTATCACTAAAGGGAACAAGGGGGCTTGCCCCCTTGTTATATGCCCCCTTGTTATATCACACCGGTGACCTGGCTCGATGGCTGCCCAATGGAGAGATCGAGTTTTTAGGACGAATCGATCACCAGGTCAAAATAAGAGGCTTTCGCATAGAAATCGGCGAAATCGAAACTCGACTGCTGAACCACAAAGAGATCAAAGAAGCAGTTGTGATTGCCGGTGAAAAAAAAGGAGATAAATACCTGTGCGCCTATATTGTTCCCTGTAATGCAGAAGCATTTAAGAAAACCTCATCGATTTCAGCGGAATTAAGAGAATTTTTATCTGCAAGTCTGCCGGATTACATGATTCCCTCTTATTTTATGACATTGAAAGCCATTCCCCTGACCTTCAATGGGAAGGTAGACAGGAAAGCCCTACCCGGGCCGGAAGCCAGGGAAACAGGGGCCTATACCGCCCCTCGCCATAGAATAGAGAAAAAATTATCCGGGATATGGGCAGAAATATTAGAAATACATGGAGACATCAGTATCGATGCTAATTTTTTCCACCTGGGAGGACACTCCTTAAAAGCCGCCCTGCTGCTGGCAAAAATACACGAAACCTTTCATGCAGCAATACCCATGACAGACCTGTTCAAAAAACCCACCATCAGGGACCTGTCGGAATATATCACGAAGGCGGAAGAGGAAACCTATATTCCCATCACACCTGCAGAGGAAAAAGAGTATTACCCCCTATCGTTTCATCAAAAACGGCTGTGGATTATCCAGCATCTGGAAGAAAAAAATGTATCCTACAACATGCCGGTGCAATTAGAGATCAACCATGTATTGGATGAAAAGGCAGTAAGAAAATCGCTTAAAAAACTTATCCAGCGGCACCAGGGTATGCGCACCAGGTTTAAAACCATAGATGGAATCGCATTTCAATTTATAGAACCTGATGCGGCACCTCCCTTTAAAGTGATCGATATTTCCTCCCTGGAATCCCTGGAAAAAGAGCAGGAAAAAGAACGGATTTTCAAAGAAACAGCAGGAACCTCCTTTGATCTCAGCCAGGTGCCTTTGTTCCGGGCAGCAGCGATCAAATCGGATAACAGGCAGTATGACCTGGTATTTATTATGCATCATATCATTTGTGACGGTTGGTCAATGGGCCTGCTGGAACGCGAGTTTACCCAATTGTACGAGGGATACAGGGCCGGCAAAGAGATGAGCCTGCCTCCCCTGCCACTGCAGTATAAAGATTTCTCCCAATGGCATAACCATCAATTACATGATCCTCGATTGAAAGAAGCTTCTCACCGTTTCTGGCGGGAAAAATTGGCAAGCGGTTTTCCCAGGCTGCAGTTGCCCACGGATTTTTATGGCGATAGGACTGACAGCACCGGTGCTGCCTACAGGTGCCGGGTGGAAAAGCAAGTAAAAGAGAGACTGAACCGTTTAGCCCGGACAAACACCACCACCTTTGCCGTGGTCATGTTTTCCATTTACAATATTTTATTGGCTCACATATCAGGCCAGGAAGATATTGTCTGCTCCCTCATCGGTGCAGGACGGGATCACCGGTTACTGCAGCATATTGTCGGATATTTTACTAACTCCATAATTTTAAAAACCCGGATCCACCCGGAGGAAGATTTTGAAAACCTGGTTTGCCAGGTACACGATAATGTAATGGAAACCCTTCAACATCAAAGTTACCCTTTGGAAATGGTATTGGATGAGCTTAACATGAGTTTCCCGGATATAGCCGCATCCTTCAACATGCTCAATATGCCGGGAACCACTGCCAGCAGCGACATAGAAGCCTTTGCCCCCCATCACATCCGGAAGAGACAGGGTGTCAAGTTTGACCTGGCTCTTTATGTGACAGAACATGCAAACAGCATCGAGCTGCTGTGGAATTACAGGACAACGCTTTTTGAAGCCAGTACTATTGAATCCATTGCCCATTTATACCTTGAGCTTTTGGACGAACTCTCCGAAGAGGAAGATGAATGAAGGAAGGAGAAAAAAATGAAAAAAACTCAGCGAATGTTTACTTTTTTTGTTGTGCTATTTTTTTTGGTTTACGGAACCCTGCTGACCGGGAAGACTCCCCATCGGGTTCCGCCAGTGACCTCTAAGGTAAAAATCGACGGTATTCTCAATGAAAAAGCCTGGGAAAAAGCCCTGGTAATGGAACTCAAATACGAGGTGCGTCCCGGTGAAAACATCGAACCGCCGGTAAAAACAGAAGTCCTATTGACATACAGCAAAAGTTACCTTTACGCTGCATTCCGGGCTTACGATCCGAACCCCTCTTCTATTAGCGCCCACATCAGGGAAAGGGATAACATCGGCGGGGACGACTGGGTAGCAATTTCCATTGATACCTTTAATGACCAGCGCCTTGCTTTCAGTTTCCTTTGCAATCCCTTTGGCGTCCAGTCTGATGAAATTGCCAGTCCCGAAGGCGGCGGCGAAGCCTGGGACGCGATCTGGAACTCTGCCGGGCGTATCAATAACCAGGGATATGTAGTGGAAATGGCGATCCCCTTTAGTTCACTGCTCTTTCAACGGAAAGGCAGTAACCAGGACCAGGTATGGGGTATTGATGCCGTGCGCAGTTATCCCCGCAGTGTACGGCACTTGATCAGTCTTTTCCCCTGGGACAGGAACAACAACTGCTATATGTGCCAGGCAGAGAAATTGGTGGGTTTTGCCGGAGCCACGCCCGGGAAAAATATCGAGCTGGACCCCACCCTGTATTCTATTTTTACCCAGGAGCGTGAGAATTTTCCTGGCGGGGATTTCATCGACAAGGAAAAAAAAGTGGACCCCGGGCTGACTGGTCGGTGGGGATTCACCCCTAATTTAACCTTGAGTGCAACCGTTAACCCGGATTTTTCCAACGTGGAAGCAGATATTCCCCAGTTGGACATCAACACCCGCTTTGCCATTTATTATCCTGAGAAACGTCCTTTTTTCCTGGAAGGGGCCAGTATATTCAACACCCGTTTTCGAGCGGTTCATACGCGATCGCTTGCCGACCCGGACTGGGGACTCAAAGTCACGGGCAAGGAAGGGAAGCACGCCATTGGTTTTTTTTCTGTCCAGGATCATATCACCAACCTGCTTATACCCGGGAGCCAGGGTTCCAGGTCCACATCAATAGACATGAATACACTGGGTTCGGTGCTTCGTTACCGCCTGGATGTGGGAAAATCATCAACACTGGGTATCCTGGTCACCGACCGGGAAGGTGAGGATTATTTCAACCGCATGGCCGCTATTGATGGAGACTTGCGGGTGACTCCCAAAGACCGCATCAGGTTTCAATTCCTGGGTTCCCAAACCCGCTACCCCGAAGAGATTTCAGCAGGGTATCAACAGCCGGAAGAGACCTTCACCGGGACAGCCCTGGATGTATACTATCATCATGATACCCGGAGTTTTGACTGGCATTTGGGGTACACGGATGTCAGTGCTGATTTCCGTGCCGATCTTGGATTTATGCCGCAAGCCGGTTTTCGAAATTTTGATGCGGGGTTGGCCCACAGTTGGAACCGGCCCAGGGGATACTGGTTCACAGTGCTTAATGTGGGATCAAGTTATATGGAGGAGAAAGATTACCATGGTAACCTTCTTTCCCGGGGTGTTACCTTTGATTTTAATTATATCGGTCCGCTGCGCTCCTATTTTAACCTGGCCAGTCATTTGGGGAAAAGGACCTATGGGGGGATTGAGTTTGACCATAATCATGTCTATTTCAACGGTGCTGTTCGGCCCTCAGGAACGTTCGAGTTTTTCTTTAACGGTCTCATGGGTGACGGCATTGATTTTGATAATATTCAACCGGGGAACCGGTTCCAACTGGGGGGAACGGTAAGGCTCAGGTTAGGGCGTCACCTGGATTTAATGTTAGACCATAAATTCGAGCGCTTCAATGTGGATGCCGGACGACTGTACACGGCAAACATCAGTTATTTACGGTTGGTTTATTATTTCAATAGACGCACCTTCCTGCGAAGTATTTTGAAGTATGTTGACTATAAATACAACACCGGCCTTTACAGCTTTACCCTTGACCCCCGAGATAAGCATCTCTTTTCCCAGTTTTTGTTTTCCTATGAAATCAATCCCCGGACTGTGCTTTTCCTGGGATACTCGGACGACTACTACGGGTATCATACCGTGGCCCTGACCCAATCGAACCGTACATTTTTTGTAAAGGTCGGTTATGCCCTGGTACTGTGAAGTCGCCCGGAGACTATGAAAAAGAAGAAACCACAGATTACACAGATTACGCAGATTTTTTTGTTTTTCTTCGTGATTTTCGTGTGTTTCGTGGATTATTCTCACCCCGAAACGGATGAAAACCATGCTCCCAATATCTCAATTCTATTGTAGATGCTTCACGGCTTGATTTATCAAGCCCTGGCCCTGGCGATCCACCCGTTGGGTTTGATGAATCAAACCCCTACAAAAAAAGGAGTTGCATCATGAAAGAAAAAAAAGGCAAGAAAATCAAAGATTTAAAAGGGTTTGGCTTAAAAGATTCTCAAATAGAAGGGAACCGGGTTAAGCCCGGCAATGATTTCATTCCCTTTGAAAAAACAGAAATCAATCAATCCATCCCGGCACGATTTGAAGCAATAGTCAAAAAGTACCCGGATAAGATTGCCCTAAAAATCGGGGCTCACTCGGTTACCTATGACACCCTCAATCAAAAAGCCAACCAGGTGGCCCACTGTGTGTTATCCTCCTGGGAAGAAAAAAAACCAGGTACCGGGGCAGCCGCCCTGTTATTCGGGCAGGATATGGAGATGATTGCTGGCATTATGGGGGTATTGAAAACCGGTATGCTCTATGTGCCGTTGGACTCCACCTATCCACCGAACCGGCTCCGCTATATGCTGGAAGATTCGGAAGCCCGGGTAATTGTCACCAATCAAAATAATTTTAAGCTGGCACTAATATTAAAAGAGAAAGTAGATAAAAATATAGTTGTTATCAATATGAACGAAATTCCCGGCAGTGTATCTACCATGAATCCTATAGTGACGGCTGACCCCGGTGACCTGGCTTATATTTTGTACACCTCCGGTTCAACGGGAAAACCAAAAGGCGTGATGCAAAATCACCGCAACGTCCTGCACCATGCGCGGGTTTATACCAATGCCCTGCATATCAATGACCGGGACAAATTAACCTTATTTTCCTCTTATAGTTTTGATGCCGCTAAAATGGATATTTACGGTGCCCTGTTAAACGGGGCTGCCCTCTATCCCTATGATATAAAAGCAGGAGACAATCTCCAGCGGCTGCCCCGTTGGCTTGGGGAGGAAGGAATCACCATCTATCACTCCATCCCCACCATCTACAGGTATTTCACAGACC
>CP070627.1:7448177-7455027 GCA_020355945.1 Candidatus Aminicenantota bacterium
GGGGGTCCAGGGGCCCCGCGGCGCGGGGAGCCTAAAATGGCAAAGTGCTTTGCCCCATACGCTGTGCGCCATGCGCCATGCGCAATGCTCTCGCCCCCTGGCCGCCGGAGGCTAATAAGGCGAAATTTTGGCAGTTAGAATATGGTCTTCCCATTTGCCGGCGATTTTCAAATAGTCTCGGGCATAGCCTTCAACGATAAATCCTAATTTCCTGAGTAGTCTCCCGCTTTTTTCGTTTCGGGGCATGTAATTGGCCATGACCCGGTGGAGTTTAAGGTGTTTAAAAACAAAATCAACAGCCGCATCCAGTGCTTCATACATGATGCCCTGCCCCTGGTACCTGTGGTGAACGCTGTATCCCAGGAAGCAGGCTTGAAAAACTCCGCGAAGAATATTAGTAAAGTTGCACACCCCTATTATAGGCCCTTCGGGGGATTTCCCGGGAAATACACAAAGCCTCAAGGACTGGCCCAGGAAAAATTCGTTATGTATTTTCTTGATCTCTGTTTGCCAGAACTCAGTGGTATAGAAACCTTCCGATCGTCTGGGTTCCCAGGGCCGCAAGTATTCCCGGTTTTCATTCACATAAGCGGTTATTAAGTGTGCTTCATCTTGCTCCGGTACACGAAGCAGCAGCCGTACTGTTTTAATAGGCAGTAAATCTTTTAAAGCACTCATTTTTCTTGCCTTATTGAATGATGCCCACGAATTGCACGAATTTTCACGAAATACCTTCAAACAAGTCTTTCAAAGGCGGATCATAACTCTCCTGGAAAATTTCAAATGCCACTGCTTTTTCCCGGACAAACTCTTTGATCCCGGTTTTTTCAATCGTCTCCTGGAATGTTACGTAGCAATCCAGGGCTTTGAGATTTTTTTTAATATCAATGGTGTCCACCCGGAATACACAGTCGATTTCTTCTGCGGTAGAGCTGTTAAGACGAAAATGGGGACTTTGCCGGGCCATCTCTGCGGTAATCGTATGAAAGGCCAGGCGTTTCAGCCAGGGGGTATTGTCTTTCATTTGCACAAATGCCCTCTTTACCACCGCGTGGCTCACCAGGTGATCGTGAAAACCACTGATACCATGTACCGCATAAGTTACCACTACCCGGGGTTGAATTCGTTCTATTTCATCAATGATAACGTTTTCGATCTCCCTGGGGTCCATTTCCTTAAGCCCGCTGTCCGGTAAGTCTAAAACAGTCATACCGCTTAGGTTTAGGGTTTTGGCCACCTCCTGCATTTCTTTGTGGCGGACTTTCCCCATTTCTTCCGGGGAATACCCGAATTTAAACCGCTGCTTAGTGGCTTCCCCTTTGGTAAGGGTCAACAAATACACCTCATGCCCCTGCCGCCGCTGCTTTGACATGGCACGAGCCGGACCAAAAGACTCATCATCCGGATGCGGGAAAATATAAAGAATTTTCATCTTTTTACCTCATATGCTAAAAATTAAAACCCGAAGCACGAAATCACGCAGAAAGCAAATTCGAAACAAAAGAAAATATTACCTGCGTTCCAGGCTAATTTTGTCTTGAATTTTGAACGTGTGGATTTTTTAATTGTTAATTGTTAGTTGTTAATGTTAATGACCCTTCCTACTCCGATTTTGACATAATTTTTCCCATAAGCTTCTTTGAACAATTGAATGGCTTTATCCCCGGTGCAGTGGGTGGGCCCCACTTTTAAAACGCCCAGCTTGCGGAACCGTTCAATGATTCCTTTAACCTTAGTTCCTGATGTTCTAGCCAGGTGAAATCCGCCCAATACCATGTAGACATCTTTATTTCCAATCTTTTTGGCTTTTTCTATAACATTCACAATACCCGGATGTGCACAACCCGTGATAACGATCAAGCCGTTGGTGGTATCCAGGATGATTGCCTGTTCATTTATCGGACCTTCCATTTCGCCAGTGAGAAAAACATGTTTACACACTTCTAGTGGCTGATTCACAGCAACCGGTTTAGCCTTCCTTTTTTTAATTTCCGGTTCCCACTGCTGCGCCACTGATGTTGGCATGTATACGGAAACATTGGGATTGATTTCCAAAAAGGCAGGAAGCCCTCCCACATGGTCCCAATGCTTATGGGAAATCACCACGATTTCAACCGCACCGGGATTGACCTTTAATTGCTTGATATTACTTAACAATAAATCACCTGAACTCCCGGTATCAAAGAGGATGGTCTTTTCCATACCTTCTATGAGGGAGGAAAATCCCCATTTGGACTTTAAACCCTCTTCCAGGTAAAGGTAATTATCAAAAAGAATGGTAAGCTTTATCGGACTCTTTTCTGCTGTTAACACCACATTTACCCCACTGAAAAATAGAATTATTCCCACTACAAAAGTAAAAATTTTTTTCATTCGTATTTCGTCTCTTTTTTTTGTTTTTTATCTAAACAATTCTTGTACCTCTTTATTGGTGAGCACCCAGATGGTGTAGATTCCCAGGATGGTGCCGAAGGGGATGTTAACTAAATTCAAAATGCCCAGCACCATAGCCAGGATTCGTGCCCATGATTCATATTTTAAGAGTCCTAAACCTGCGAAGATACCCGGGAGGGAAAGCAGCAACAGCAGCCCGGATACGCTGATTCCTACAATGCGGGTGATAAAGATAACCTCATCGTCACCCGTGATGATTCCACTGCCGACTAATACGACGAAAACAATAATAGCAGCGAGAATTCCCAATGCGCTGAGGGCAATATAAAGAATTCCCAGGATCCTGACATGCTCTTCCATCCTGGCCTTTTCTCTATTTTTTTCTTCCGGGCTTAACCGGGCCTTTTTCTTCTCTTCGGGTGTCCCGGGTTCACCACTTTCCAGGGGTGCATTGGGAATGATGAATATTGCCAGTAAATAAATCAACAGCGGAAGGCCAAATAATGTAAGCCCGACGGTAATCAGCCGGACAATCACCGGGTCAATGTCAAAATATTCACCAAGACCGCCGCAGATACCTGCCAATACCCTGTCTTTACGACTTCGATACAAACGTTTCATATCTCTACCTCCTTTTTAGGATTTTCGCTTTAGATATATTTAACGAAATAAGCAAATAAAAAGTTTTCATTTCCCGTAATTTTTTATTTTTTTCAATTTCCTCTCTTCTTCTTTTCCCGGTTTCCCGGGTTGGGGTAAGCTTCCGCCCCTGGAGAAAGGCATCAAAACAATAAAAAATATCTTTCTTCATATCACAGGTCAAGTGTCAAGAGAATCTCAATATAATATTATATACCATAAATCATTGAATAAAAAGTCAATTTTTTCATTGCCTTTAACCGTACCTCTGTGGCCTGGTTATAACGTGTCCTCTGTGGCCTCTGTGGCCTCTTTGGCTAAAAATAAAAAAAATGCAATAGCTTGCAGGTGGAATGGATTTTTTGTACAATGTCATCATGGATAAAGAGAAACTTGCACCCGGATCGATTGGGTTCCGTCCGATTACCGATGAGGACGTAGAACTTCTTTACCGGGTGTATGCTTCCACGCGTGAGGAGGAGATGGCCATGACCGGTTGGAGTAAAGGGCAGATTGAAGAATTTTTACGTATGCAGTTTACCCTTCAACACACTCAATATCTCCGGGATTACAAAAATGCTTCGTTTGAAATCATTCTCCTGGATACAGTTCCCATAGGCAGGCTCTATGTGGACCGAAGAAAGAATGAGATACGTATCCTTGACATTGCCTTTTTGCCGGAATTTCGTGGGCGGGGAATTGGCTCGAAGATATTGAAAGAACTGATCTCGGAAGCTGACGAGAAAAAACTCCCCCTGAATTTTCACGTGGACCACAACAACCCCGCTCAAAGACTCTATGAGCGATTGGGATTTGAGAAAAAGGAACTCAGGGGCATGCATTATTTCATGGAACGATTGCCAATTAAAAAAAAAGATGAACCATGAATGATGAGTGACGAGAAAAAAACTAACCGAATAAAGGTAAAAATGTTCTAAAATGCTTATATAAAAGCCTTTCTAAAAATAGACCCGATGGATCACATTTTTTTATTTTTTTGAATTCTTACTTTACTTTTTTTTCTTTTTTTTTTAGAATTGCAGTCATGTCTGGAAAAGATTGCTTTTAAAAATAAAAATTAAAACAAAAGGAGGTTAATATGAGTGATATTGAAAAGTTAAAGAAATCCAGCTTCGATCCTCATGTGAACGACACGTTCGAGGTTAACGCCGATATACTGGGTGCGGTGGAAGTGGAATTGGTAGAGGTTTCCGAGCACAACCGGGAGAATTTGGAGTGTTTTTCATTGTTATTCAAGGGTCCTAAAGACAGGTTTTTCGATCAAAGACTTTACAAAGTTAAGCATCCCAAAATGGGAGAACTTGAACTGTTTTTAGTTCCGGTTGTCCACGAGAAACAGGATGCTTTCTATTACGAATCGGTTTTCAGCCGTTTGCTGGAAAAAAAGTAGTATTGGAACAAAAAACAAAGAAACAAGAAACTTAATGATTAAGAAAAAGGAGGAAACAAAATGAGTGAACCGTTTATAGGGCAGATTCAACCGTTTGGATTTAACTTTGCGCCCCGTGGATGGGCAAAGTGTGAAGGTCAATTGCTGCCGATTTCTTCAAACACGGCATTGTTCAGCCTATTGGGTACGACATACGGTGGTGATGGCAGGACCACCTTTGCTTTACCGGACCTGAGGGGCCGTGTGCCCATGAACCAGGGTAATGGTCCGGGGCTCAGCACCCGAAAAATTGGGCAAAAAGGTGGAGAAGAGAATATCACTTTAGCCGTGATGCAAATGCCAGCCCACGATCATTCCGGCAGCGGTAATGTGACAGGAACGGTACAGGCCAACAGTGGTGCTGGTGATACGGACAACCCTGCTGGCAATACCCTGGCAACCCTCAGCCGGACCAACCAGTATTCCACAGCAGGTCCCAATACAGCAATGCACAGTGACACCGTGAGTGGCACCGGAAACTTTACCACATCCACAGCAGGGGGCAGCCAGCCCCATCACAATATGCAGCCCTACCTGGTGATTAACTACTGTATTGCGCTGGTAGGACTTTTCCCCAGCCGCAGCTAAGTGGAAAAAATTAAACCATATATGAAGGGCACAGGTTCCGTGCCCTTCATGGCTTCTATTTTATTATATATTATGTTATTATGTTACCTGAGCCGGGATTAACGATCAATGATCGATGACAAATGATGAATAATAAACCACGAATTTACAATTTACGCAATTATGTCCAACATAAAAATCCAAAATTAGAGGTAAAAAAATGAACATAAGATATCCAATCATATTAATACTTTTAATTGTTGGTTTGTTGAGTATCATGGCAGCGCCGGTTGATGCGGCCACCATAACAGTCACCAATACCAATGACAGCGGACCTGGTTCGCTGCGGCAGGCGATTGCCTCCGCGGCTGCGGGCGACACGATCGATTTCAGCGTCACCGGGACCATTACTTTGACTACCGGTCAACTCACCATCGGCAAAAACCTGACCATTACCGGGCCCGGACCCACAAGCCTTACCATCCATGGGAATAATTCCAGTCGTATCTTTATGGTGAACAGCGGTTTTACTCTCAATCTTTCCGGGGTTACCATTACCGATGGCAGGGCCTCAGACCCCACAGGTTGGGGAGGGGGGATTGCCATTGAAGGTACACTGAATATTAGCAGCAGTGTTATCACTAATTGTTTAGCAAACGGTAGTGGAAATGGATTTGGTGGTGGTATTGACAATTACGGGGGCACGGTAACCATGACCAACTGTACCGTTTCCGGGAATACTGCCAATAACGAAGGCGGTGGTATTAGAAATGAGAATGGAACCGTAACCATAACCGAAAGCACCATATCCGGTAACAGTTCTGACAAAGGCGGTGGAATTGCCAATTACAGCACCACAGGAAGTACAATTGATGTCATCCGCAGTACCATCTACAACAATAATGCCACAGCCGGAGGCAGTAATTTTGGGGGTGGAATCTTTTCTGATGGCGGAACCCTGACCCTCACCAACAGCACTGTTTCAGGTAACAATGCTGGAGGCGGCGGTGGGGGAATTATTGATGGTGCGGCTGTCAACATGACCATTACCCAATGTACCATTGCTTATAATAATTCCACCAACGGCGGCGGCGGTATCGAGCTGTTGGCCACTAGCGCCAATATTAAAAACACCATCCTGGCCAATAATACCGGCGGCGGCGGTAACAACTTTTTTGATGGCGGCAGCGGTGCCCTCAATTCCCAGGGCTATAACCTGGCCAACGATGCAGTCGCGGCTTTTGTCAGCACAGGTGACCAACAAAATGCCACTCCCAATCTTGCGGCTATTGCCAGTAACGGCGGTCCTACCCAGACCCATGCTCTGCAAGCCGGCAGCGATGCCATTGATAAAATACCTGAAGGTGGAAACAGTTACAATGGCGCCCCTGCCACTGACCAACGGGGATACGGCAGGACCGGGACCAACTACGACATCGGAGCGTTTGAATACCAGGGAAAACCTTTTATCTCAGGAAACGCCGGTGTGGCCGGGGCCACGTTGAGTTACAACGATGGCGGACCTCAAACCGCAACTGCGGATGGCAGTGGAAATTATTCATTTTACGTAACTTATAACTGGTCCGGAACGGTTACACCCTCCCAAACAGGATACTCCTTCACTCCTACCAATCGAACCTACACAAACGTCACCTTAGCTCAAACCAACCAGGACTATACTGCTGCTCCAGGATACATCATTTCCGGTACCGTAACCGACGGTACCAACCCGATTCAAGGAGTGACTATCACCTTTTCACATGACGGTCATACTGAAACCACCGCAGCAGACGGCACCTA
>CP070627.1:7455127-7460255 GCA_020355945.1 Candidatus Aminicenantota bacterium
GTTTAAATGTTTTGGTATGATTAGCAGATAAAAAAGGGAAAAAGGGGACGCTCATTAGGATTTTGGAGATCAAACAGACCGGGTGATAGAGATGATTGAGGAAATTCTCGCCTGTGCCCTCTTTTTGCTTTTCCCTCTTTTATTTCCAATATCGACATTCGAAACAATATCGAAATTCAACTGTTCAAAATTCAAAACAGGAGAGACGAAAAATCCTTTTCCTTGTGGTTAAAAATACTTAAATCCGCCCCCTTTTCAACTCCGGGTACGGTTGCATTCTCCTTCCACTGCCACAGGTGCCACTCTTTCCAGCCTTTGGGATTTACCGGTTCGTTTACCCCATACTCCGCAATCCAGAGGGGATAAGCACCAAAATGATCGTTCAAATGGCTGTTCCAGAATTTGGGGCCTGTATAAATAATAGGTTTGACCCCATAATGTTTTTCCAGGATGCCCAGGAATTTTTTAAGTCGTTGGACTAACCCTGGTTTTGTGCCTTTGCCGATACTTTCGATATCCAGGGCAGGTAAAAGGTCACCAGGCCGGAGGCTGACATTCTTGATAAAAAAATCCGCCTGGAGTTCGGGATCATCTTCGGTCACATAAAAATGATATGCCCCGCGAATCAACCCTGCTTTTTTTATTTCCTGCCAATGGTCTTGAAACGTTGGGTCCATAAAATCGACACCTTCGGTGGCTTTGGCAAAGGCAAAGGTATATCCGGCAGGTTTCACTTTTTGCCAATCTACACTGCCGCTAAAATGAGAAACATCAATGCCCTTGATGGTTTTGGCTTTTGTACCCTCCCGGCCTGTAGCAGACGAACACAGGGAAAGGAAAGTCATCCCAACCGTGACTAAAACAAAAATCAACAAAATCTTATATAAATCCGAAAACGTTCTCATGGTCCATAACCTCCATGAAGAATTATTTTTAAAACAACGTCTTCACTTTTGATTTCATATTTTAGCCCACGGCTGTTCAAAAAACAAGTCCAAAAAAACCATCCTCTTTTTTATTTGTCTCTTTTTTTGACTTTGAATTATTTATTCATTATAATGTGGCCTTATTGTTCATTAATATAACAAAAAAAGGTAAATGGTGAGCCATGAGTGGTTTTAAAACGATAAGTATCAGAAGTACCGGCAGTATTGAATTTATCGACATCACCCCTGAGGTGAAGCGGTATGTTTCAGAGCAAGGAATTAAAGATGGTATTATATTGGTTTACACCCCCCACACCACGGCGGGAATCACTATCAATGAGAATGCCGATCCCGCTGTAACCGCTGATATCGAAGCGTTTATCTCACAAAAAATTCCCCATGAATCCTACTTTCGCCATATGGAAGGCAATTCGCCGGCTCATATTATGTCCAGTTATTTCTCTGCTTCCGAAACCTTGATTATCCATGACGAACACCTGGTATTGGGCACCTGGCAGGGGATTTATTTTTGCGAATTCGACGGGCCCAGGCACCGTAAAGTTCATCTAAAAATTATTGTCGATAAGGAGGATGCATGAAAAAAACGATCGCTGGTTTTATTGCTTTGCTTTTTGGTTTATCTGTTGTTCTTGCAGGCAATACAGCCACCACCCCCGGAGAACGATTGAAATCTTATGAAAAACACCTGGAAATGAAAGAAGCATCTATCTTCAAAATGTTGGAATGGAGGGAAATCGGTCCCTATTTTACAGGCGGCAGGATCGATGACATTGAAGCTTATGAAAGCAATCCTTATAAATTCTATGTGGCTGCCGCATCCGGTGGATTATGGGTAACGGAAAATAACGGTACCACCTGGACACCGATTTTCGATCATGAGTCTTCTATTACTATCGGTGATATTGCTATCTCTCAAACCAATGAAAATTTAATATGGGTAGGCACCGGTGAACAGAATTCTTCCCGCAGTTCTTATGCCGGAACCGGTGTGTTTAAAAGCACGGACGGTGGTAAAACCTGGGAAAATATGGGGCTTACCGACACCCATCATATTGGCCGGGTGATTATCGACCCTGAGGATAACAATATTGTCTATGTGGCTGCTGTGGGGCATCTTTATACTTATAATGAAGAGCGGGGGTTGTTTAAAACCACAAACGGAGGGAAAACCTGGGAAAAGATTCTCTATATCAGTCCCAAAACAGGTGTGATCGATGTGGTGCTGCATCCGAAAAATAGGAATTTCCTTCTCGCAGCCGCCTGGCAGCGGGAACGGAAGGCCTGGAATTTTTGGGAGAGCGGTGAAGAAAGCGGCATTTATAAATCCGTCAATGGTGGAAAAACCTGGAAAAAAATCAGCGGCGGTTTCCCGCAAAATCAGTATGTTGGCCGTATCGGCCTGGCTGTCAGCCCCACAATCCCCAATGTGATGTATGCTTTCCTGGACAATCAAGAACCCAAACCCGGGACAAAAGAAGATAAAAAAAGCACGTTCAATGTTAACATCAAAGGCGCGGAAGTGTACCGGAGCAATGATTGGGGAGAAACCTGGACCAAAACCCATCATTTTTACCTGGACGGTGTGATATCTACCTATGGTTACTATTTCGGCAATATCCGCGTAGCGCCCGATAATGAAAATGTGATTTATGTCCTGGGTATTCCTTTGCTGAAATCCACGGATGGCGGAAAGACCTTTAAGGATATTTCCTACCTGGGAAGCAGCGGCATAGGTAACGTACACTTTGATATGCATGCCCTGTGGATCGACCCCAATAATCCCAAACACCTGGTCCTGGGCAATGACGGCTGTCTGAATATCTCCTATGATGAAGGCGCCACCTGGCAGAAGATCGATAATATCCCCCTGGCCCAATGTTATACCATCCATCACGATTTCCAGGAACCTTATTATGTCTATACCGGTTTACAGGATAACGGTGTCAATCGGGGCCCTGCGAATTTTAAGTTGGGCAGCAGGGAAAAAACCTGGCAAATGATAGTGCCAGGCGACGGTGGTTTTGTTCAACCCCAACCCGGAAACCCTGATATTGTTTTTGCCGAAGTCCAATTTGGCAATATATTCCGGCTGGATTTAAAAGACAAAAAAAATATGAAATACATCAAACCCAAAACGCCCGATAAGCAGTCTCCCTACCGGTTTAATTGGTTGTCCCCGTTTTTGATCTCACCTTATAATCCGCATACGCTTTACCTGGGGGGTAATAAAGTGTTCAAATCCGTGGATCGGGGAGATCATTGGATGGAAGTCTCCCCGGATTTAACCAACCAGGAACATACGGATGGCGATGTCCCTTATGCTACTATTGTTTCCCTGGATGAATCTCCGCTTTTCCCGGGATTATTGTATGCCGGTACCGATGATGGCAATGTATGGATCAAGAAAAATGCCCGGGCCCGGTGGGAAAAGATTGACCAGGGACTGCCCAAAAAATGGGTTACCCGCATTGTCGCTTCCAAATATAAAAAAGAAAGGGTCTATATCACCCTGACCGGCTACAGGGAAGATGATTTCAAAACCTATGTCTATACCTCAGAGGACTACGGCAAAACCTGGGCCGCTATCAAGGGAAATCTCCCGCAGGAACCGGTCAATGTGATCCGGGAGGACCCGCTCAATGAAAACCTCCTTTACCTGGGAACGGATTTAACGGTGTATGTGACCCTTGACCGGGGGGGCACCTGGTATTCACTGAAAAACAATCTCCCCACCAATGCGGTTTATGATTTGCGCATCCATCCGCGAGAAAAGGAATTGATAATCGGGACTCACGGCAGAGGAGTATTTTTACTTCCTGTCAAGTATATTCATCAGTTAGCCTCAGAAAAGAAGAAACAAAGTCAGAGGGAAAATTGAAGGTGATGCATTTGCCCGTTCATGAAGCGCCAAAATTAGAATTGCTGAAGGTCCTGGGATTGTCTTTTATGTTTATTTGGAGTATACTTATTGACTCTCATAATAAGACAACAATGAAAAAAAATTGTTTATTCGGAGGCAATAATGAATTCTTTAGAAGAACGTTTACAAGAACTGAGTCGCAAAGTAGTTGAAAACAATCTCTGGCGTCAACGGCGCTGTTTTAACCTTATTCCTTCTGAAAACACTCCCTCCCTGCTGGTCAAACTTTGTGAGATCAGTGATCCCTCCGGCCGATATGCCGAACATAAAACTGCCCTAAAAAAGGAGCGAAAAGCCCTGGAAGGAACCGGCGTTCTCAAAGGGAACCAGGTTTATTACTACCAGGGTATTGAATTAATCTTCGAGGTAGAAGAGTGTTTAAAGGAAGAGTTTGGCAAATTCATCTCTGCCTCGGAGGTGGAAGCCCGTACCATTAGCGGCCAGATGGCTAACGAGGTGGTATTCAAAGCCATGGTCAAATTTTTAGGGGCTGGAAAAGAAGGTTTTCCCACCCTCACTGACACTGGCCGGATGTCAACCGTCATGAACAACAGTCTCAATTACGGCGGCCACCTCAGTGCCCAGCCCTTTGGGGCTCTTTTTAATTTCGTGGAAGGGGACGTGGTGAATTTCCCCCTGGTGGAAAACAATCCTTACAAAACCGATGTGGATAAAATGTTAGAGTTGGTGGACCAGCACCGGCCGCCGCTGATTATATTCGGGAAGAGCATGTTCTTGCATCCCGAACCGGTCAGCCCGCTGCGGGCGTTTATCGATAAAACTGCGGATTATAACCCGGTAGTCATGTATGATGCCGCCCATGTCATGGGTATTTTAGGGCCTCATTTCCAGGACCCCCTGGCCGATGGAGCCGATGTAGTGACCGGGTCCACCCACAAGACCTTTTTTGGACCCCAACGGGGTATCATTGCTGCCAATATGCCTAAAGAGAGTCCGCTGCGAAAGCTCTGGACAGAGATCAACTCCCGGGCCTTCCCCGGCTCCACCAGCAATCATCACCTGGGTACCCTCCTGGCTTTACTGGTGGCTACCATTGAAATGAACCACTTCAAAGCTGAATACCAAAAACAAGTCACCGCAAATGCCAGGGCCTTTGCTAAAGCCTGTGCCAAACATGGCATTCCCGTAGAAGGGGGAGAAGAAGATGGCTATACCCACACCCACCAGGTGGTGATCCGGGTATCTCAATTTGGTGACGGCAAAGAAATTGCCCACCGCCTGGAGCAGAACAATATAGTCA
>CP070627.1:7460355-7533739 GCA_020355945.1 Candidatus Aminicenantota bacterium
TCATAAGCCAATATCGAGGAAAATAGGAAATGATCGAAACCAACATCAAAAAAATCAAAAAATATTGCCAGGAAAAAAAGGAAAAAAATTGGGAATTCAGGAGATTCTTGAAGACCTGTAACCTGGGGAGCAAAGAGATCGATGCCATTGTTCACCAGGTCTACCGGGAGGTTTCTTCCCAAATCGATTGTAAGGCCTGCGCCAATTGCTGTAAAAAGGCCAGTTTCCTGATTGAAGAGAAAGATATTATACGGCTTGCCAGGGGGTTAAATTTATCCCTGGTGGAATTCAAAGAAAAATATATCCTTGACTGTAAAGAGCGTAATGGGGATGGATATACATTCAACCAACTCCCCTGCCCTTTCCTGGAAGACAATCGATGTAAGGTCTACCGGTTTCGTCCTGGAAACTGCCGTTCTTTCCCTTATCTACACAAAAAGGATTTTGTTTTCAAAATCATCAATGTCATTGACAACTGCTCCATTTGTCCGATTGTATTCAACGTCTACGAACGTTTAAAAAAAGAAATCCATCTCCACATTTCTGACGATGTTTAAAAAAAGTATAAAATGACAGGAAAACAAAAATTAAAAGAAATCGGCACCCTTAACTGTTAATACCATGCAGTAATCCAGATATTTTTTCTTGAATTACCGGTAAATTGATTGCCGGAACGCTTTATAATATTATCCGGCGGCCAATCATTGGTGCCAAAATTCCATATAAATATCCCATAGTAATTCCCGGTGCTGGTATTGTTTTCCAGGATATACCCGTAAGGATTTTGGAAATCTTCGTCACTGAGTTCAATGCCCGGACCAAGATTACCAGTAAAAGTATTATTCCTGATAATAATATCATGTCCGCCATCCACCCATAAACCACCATCCCACCATTCATCACTAGAGGCGTCCAGGTCATTGTTATAAACATTATTCCCTTCTACCAGGACATTCACCCCGTCTTCCACTAAAATGCCTCCGCCAATATTTTCATAACATTGGTTGCTGCGAATCGTACAATCGGTACATTCAAATGTGTTGATACCGGTGCCCATTAAAATGTCTATTTGGGGATTGGGGCCATTTTGGTAAACATCATTATTTTCAATCAAAACATTCTCACAAACATCGACGTGAATCCCATAGCCCTCCAATTCCCAACCCGTCAATTGTACGGCAAAACCATTATTATGGACCGTTAGATCCCGCATCGTAATCGCGGAGCTGTAAAGGGCACCAATGCCAATATCAGTATAATTACGAATTTCCAGGTTTTCAAAGATCAAATTGGTACAATTTTCGCACCAGATACCCAGTGACCTGACCCTTTGCCCATCAAGAATTGTTGCGTCTGCTTCTCCTTTTAAAGTAATGGAAGCACTGGAATTGCCTGAGTTTTCCAAAAGGATTTCTTCATCATACGTACCGGCCAGCACCTGGATGATTTCACCGGGTTGTACTACCTCGAAAGCGTGGGAGATGGTTCGAAAGGCATTATCCATACTTTTCCCGTCATTATTATCATTTCCATTTTTGGATACATAGTAGTCGGCATAAATAGGAGTTTCTTCATTATTAATCGAAAAATACCGGGATCCGATTCCATCTGTGTTCCCGGCATTATCTGTGGCTGTCCACTGTATCGTATGAACACCGTTGGCATAAGCAGTGGTGTCAAAATCAAAATAGGCCATGGCGCCATTGGAATTGGCATAACCGGGAAATAAACCGGCAATATCGGAACGATAAATATTATAAGTCACATTTCCCACCTTTTCACCGTCTATGATTACATTGATGGTGGAGCCGTCTACAGGTACATTGTTGGGCAGTGGTGTTAATACCCAGCCCTGGCAGCGGTAATTGGACCCGGAAGCTGTTCCTCCTTGAGTGGGCGTGTCTATGGCGCCAAAGGGTTTTACTGCATTGGCATTGTCACAGATGATCCGTTTGCTTCCCAGGGTTACTGAGTTCCCGTCGGTGTCCGCGGCGATGGCATGAAGGGTGAAGGTTCCATTGCCGCCATTGGGTAAAAAGTTGCTGAGCATCATGTAACCCCAGCCTGCGGCTGAATTGTTGGGATACCCGGGGTATGCTTCTTCCACATCCGGACGCGCCCCTTCGACAAATACAGCATTTCCGATATAAACCAGGGTGCTTCCGTCTTCACTCTCACGGTAAATCTTCACACTGGCTACTCCTTTATCATCCAGTGCCCAACCGGTTACCGGGATACTGCTCCGTACCACTGCCCCGTCCAGGGGAGTCGCAAACTCGCCAAAAGGAACTTCTCCGCCAGGTTGGCTAAAAGACACATTGCCAATACCTGTCAAACATAAAAATAAAAAGATTGTTATGAATACTTCTTTCATTTGAACCACCTTATAATAAAACATTTTGCGGGGTCCCGGCCTTTCGGCGAGGGCAATTCCCGGCTTAACTGAGCTGTAATACTAAATATCACAAACGGACAAAAATATCAACCGGCAAATTCGGGGAGAGTCCGGAAGGTCACCATTGAAACGTGGAACAATTTTTCGATTAAAAAGGGGCTTGATATTCTAAGTTTTTTGTTGTACACTTTGGAGGAGGAGAAAAAATGAATTTACAAACTTTGAACGACACTCCCCCGTGGGATTGGCCTGAAAACGCGGACCAATTGATTCTCAAAGTTTTGCGCGAAAAAAGCGCCCCGGTGTCCGAACGAGTTCTGGCAGCAGAACTGGCTGGAGATGGCACGGTCATGAATGATAATACAGCCGCTCTTTTGCTGGCTATTCTCCAGGACAGCAGCGAGCCGGAGGAACTGCGCTGTAAAGCGGCAATTTCTTTGGGTCCCGCCCTTGATTATGGAGACACGATGGAATTTGATGACCCTGATGACATTATGCTCTCTGAAAAAGGATTTCATGAAGTCCAACAGCGTCTTCGGGACATTTACCAGGATACCGCTACCCCAAAAAAGGTGCGGCGAAAAGTCCTGGAAGCGGCGGTTCGTGCACCGATGGACTGGCACAGCCATGCAATTCAAACAGCCTATGCCAGTAATGACCAGGAGTGGGTCCTCACCGCTGTTTTCTGCATGGGCTATGTCAGGGGATTTGAAGAGCAGATTTTAGAGTCCTTTAAAAGTGAGAATCCTGATATCTTTTATGAGGCTGTTTGTGCTGCCGGGAATTGGGAAATCGAAGCAGCCTGGCCCTATGTTAAGGACCTGGTTACTAAGGGCAACATCGATAAACCCCTGCTGATTGCAGCCATCGATGCTGCCGCCCATATCAATCCTTACGAAGCCGTGGATATTTTATCCGAG
The DNA here is from genome assembly GCA_020355945.1 of Candidatus Aminicenantota bacterium. The sequence goes on from CP070627.1 coordinate 7,463,671, forward strand.
CTTTCTAATTCCAATGACGAGGAAATAGCAGAGGCAGTGGAAGATGCTTTAGCCATGGCAGGCTTGATGGCTCACGATCTGCCTGAAGACGATTTGTATTGAAAAATAAAATTCTTTGGTTTAAAACAGACATCATGGAACAACAAATTGAATATCCCGGGGTTGCCCTCAATGATGGGCTTAAGAACGGTAAAACCGGGGGGCGCATTATCCTTACCGGTCATTCCCTGCGATTTGAATGGGACCGGGGGCGCATCGAGCACATCGAGCTTCCTTTACAGGATTTAATCATTAAGCGAGGTGGATCAAGCGGTCACCTGATCTTTTTTGAACACCCTGCCCAGCCTGGTTGGCTCCTCTATACTGAAAAGAAAAGCATCCTCAAAAAAATAAAGAACTACGCCAGCCCACATATTTCCAAACAGGTGACTCATATCAAGAGAACCAGCTTTCGCATCCGGGCGATTATTTTAGCCTCTATACTGGCTATTGGTGCGCTTATTTACGGCCTGTACCTGCTTAGAAATCCCATTAACAAAGCGATTGCCAAAAATATCCCGGTGGAATGGGAGACCGCCCTGGGAGAGATGGTTTTCGAAAGTTACCAGGAAGGGAGAACCCTTATCCGGGACGCTCTGGTGCTTCAATCCCTGGAAGCCGTTACCAATCCACTTTTAAGCAGTATCCCTGACAAACGATATGATTTTCACATTTACATTATCCGGGAACCCACGATCAATGCCTTTGCCCTTCCTGGCGGGTATGTGGTGCTGCATACCGGGCTTATTTTAGCAGCGGAGAGAGCGGAGGAAGTATTAGGGGTGCTGGCCCATGAAATCTCTCATGTCACCTTACAGCACGGCATCAGGAAACTGCTGGATTCATTGGGACTCATGTTAATTGTAAAAGCCATCCTGGGGGATCAGGCCGGGTTGTGGGGTGAAGTGGTCAACAACGGCGCTTTCCTGCTGAACCAGAAATTCTCCAGGGGGTTTGAACGGGAAGCCGATGAGGCAGGATTTTTGTACCTGGTCAATGCTCGCATCGATCCCCGGGGAATGATCGGATTCTTTGAACGGCTCCGGGAAGAAAGTAAAAAAGCCGGTACCCTGGCCTGGGAAGAAACCCTTAATTTCCTCAGTACCCACCCGGACCCGGGTTCGCGTATCAATTATTTGAACCGCAAGTGGCAGCAACTGGAGGAGAAAAGCGGCTTTTTGAACCTTGATGCGGATTTCCAGGCTTTCAAGGAGGCAATCAAACAGAAAATCCGGGAATCCGGGAATTGAAGCGTTCCTTTCCTTGCACCCAGGATTCTTTTTTCTTTTCCACACCGGTGTGGATAATTTCTATTCGTTTGGATTTAAAACCCCTGGTAAACGTTTCAATACTTGAAGTATGGTTTATTGGAGAATTGGCTATTTTGAGTTGACTCCCGGTAAGAACAGAATCCACTCCTTACAGGGTAGAGTATCCTGTCCTTACCGGTAATGATAATAATGGGTTAATTGATTGATAGGTGGTTGAGGCGTTGTTTTACTTTGTTAGTGACGGATGGTGGGTGTGGGGTGCTCATATCTCCATCCATGACAGTGATAGAGATATAGTTATCCCATAAAGCATTGGTATCGGAATTGGGAACGGGGTCCGGGGCTTCATAAAACACGCCATAGGTCTGAACCAGTCCTCCACCATTGGGTATGACATTATTAGGGTCTGCATAAGCGACATCGGCAAGAGTCAATTTACCTAAACGGGTGAACCGAATCCCCTTAATGTCGTCATAAGGGACAGGGAAATTGACGGCCAGCATGGTGTCAGGGGGTAGTAACCTGCCGTCTATGCTGCTCATTTGCAATTGATCTACCAACTGCGCCATAAACTGGGCTGCAGGGGCAATGGATGCAAACGTACTGGGAAAAGGAACAGGGGTTTCATTCATCTCTTCGATAAGAATGCCCAGGCTGCAGGCAATGGCAGGAAAGCCTCTTTGCAAGCCTATGTGAGCGCCATTCACGGTCCCGGAGGCTGTAGAAGCCCTCAGTCCCAGGTTCTGCCCAAAATTCATACCGGAGATGATCAGGTCCGGGGGGTTGTCAGCCATGATCAAATCCAAAGCAACTATCACCGCACCAACGGGTGTGTTGTCTACTGACCAAATACCAGGTGCTTGCTCAAACACTTCTACCCACTCCATTTCTTTGAGGGTAGCCCCGGTACCGCTCTGATTCTCCAAAGGAGCTACGATGGTCACATTGTGCCCGGCAGCGATGAGTACCCCACGAACCGCATGAATAAGCGGTGATTGGTACCCATCATCGTTGGTTAACAGGATATTAAGACCCCCTGGAGCCTGGTTTCCATTTCCTGCTGAAAGAGGGGTCAACATGACCACCAGTAACACCACTACACATACTATCAATGACTTCACTAAATGTTTCATTGGTTACCTCCTTTATTTTAGATAGTTTTTGTTAGCAATTGAAAAATAGAGAATCAATATCAAGCATCAAGGGGAACCATTTCTATTTGGCCGGTGCATCAATGAGACAATATAAATGACAGCCTTTTCCGGCATCAGTTCATACTTCTAAGCCTTTAATCCACAGATGCTCGGAAAACCTGGAGGGAATTTTTGATTTCATAAGCATTCACTCAAATAGATTGAAAGTATATTATACAAAAAATTGTCTTTTTTGTAAATAAAAAAGTAAAAAAAATTCAATACTGGCAGCATGATGATAAGGATGAAACACCTCATTACCTTCGCAGTACCCGATGTAATCTGCAGCCGAACAAAGAAAACCACTGGAAGCCAGGCGCTCTTCTCCTTTATAGGTGACTCGGTAGGTGATCTTATAAATATTAACGTCATATGTGGTAAAAGAAAGGATAGGCGATAAATCTACCCCATAAGGATCCAGGATATTGATCATAAATTGTAGGTATTGATTCAGGTCTTGAACCGATAAAGGAGTGGTGGTAATCAGTTGAAAGTTGACCAACACCGAACTCGCTAACTCCTGCCGCTCCGAATCATCATTATCAAAAAAATTACATTCAAACGCCAATAAACATAACAGCACAGATAAAAAAAGCATAAGATTCATTCTCTTAATCACAGCATTTCCTCCTTTTTTATTTTCATTTTCACCTTAAACCCTATTGGCCAGTTAAACGCCGGTGGATGAAAATAGGACGCATTACCATAAATACGGGATCAATTTGTACCTTACTTTCTTCGTGTAGTCAACGTATCCTGGCAATTCCTCTTGAAGTGTTCGGTCCTCTAAATGGGTCCTGATGACGATCGGGATAAACGTTATACCGGCAGGGATTAGCGCCCATAAGGAACCCAACAATAAAGGTGAAGCTAAAGTGAATAAGATAGTACCCACATAACCGGGATGCCTGATAAACCGGTAAGGACCATCCTGGCAAACAGTATGACCTCTTTCTACCTGGATGCGTACCACTGAGGAAAAAAAGGAATTGGTGTATTTTGCCCAGAGAAAGATTAATTGTCCCATAATATATATCACACCACTAAAAATATAAACATATAAAGAGATTTGGGGAGACCATTGATATCTCCCGGCATCAAGGCCGGACAGTACGATTATAACCAGGAATAGAAGGGTTGATAGGAGATAAAATTTTTTATCCCATTGTTTCATACCTTCTCCGGGTTTTAGACGTTCCGTAACCAGCTCGGGTTTGTCACGCAGTGCAGTGATAGTGATAATCAAAAAAATGATGAACAAGATATTGAATACCCAGCCTTGCCAATAATTCAATCGTCCGGCCGATAAGAAAATAACGATAATCATTACCAGCGTTACGATAACAGGGCGAATCCATATCGGAGCTTGAATAATCTTTTTACTGTTTTCATTTTCATTATTTGTCACAGCATGTCTCCTTCCGGGAAATCATTAACTTCTCAAGTGTATTAGATTACCATAAATAAATTGAAAATTCAACAGCCCGATTCCACTAATCTCTCATCAATTTTTGCCTCCGGCGGGCCGACGGCACAGGTGCCCTATTAGGGGGGAACTATTTATTGCCGGACCAATTGATTCGAAAATGCCTGGGGTCAAGTAGTCTCGGATTATTCCCTGTCAAGAGGTACCTTCTTCGTTAAGCGTCGTTCATTGAAAGTATCCGGAGGAATAGGGATATCAAAATCGATTTTTTTAATCACCATCTCGGTTTTGGAATTTTCCCTGAGTTTGTCTTCCATGATTACCCTGGTAGGATAGAATCGATTATTAATGGATTCGATATCTTTGACAGTAAGAATTTTCAGTAATTTTCCACTCCTGGCATAGAGTTCTTCTTTCCAGCCGACAAAACGTTCTTTATCTACCCAGGTTTTTCGAGTAAAGTAGGTTTGCTTTTCTATTTTTGAGGTCATTATCAGCAAATAACAGGGTCTGCCGTGGAATTCTTCCTCTGCTTCGATTTCAGCGGTATAGTCTTCTTTCAATTTTACAGCCCTCCGGGTCATGTCCTCGTAGGAAAAATCAGAGCCCATCAAACTTTGACGCAGCATGTGACCGGAGAGCCTCATTACCCGCTCAGCCGAAGGATAATAAATCTTGATCACATCCCGGATCTTTAATATCTTCGTGCCCCTGTCCCTGGGGGGGCTCAAAAATTCGACGTACGATTGGGCGCTGCCCTGGCAATAACTGATCCAACTTTTATTAATGGTGCGGCCTTTGATGGTAATATGCATGTCCACTTCCAAATACGCAGTTCCAAATACCATATTCCGATCAATATTTTCCAGGATGTCAACTGCTGAGGGTTTTTCCCCGGAGAGACTGCTTATCGATACCATATAAATAGTCATCCAAAATAAACATACCTTTTTCATTTTATTCTCCTGTGATTTTCTCATGTCATATTTTTAATTTCCAATGAAACGCTTCCACCGGTAACATTTTTGACGATTTGAAGGCCGGGTAGAGGACAGCCACCAGGGCCACCAGGATACCGAATACGATCGAACCGATGAGAATGGAGACAGTGAAATCAGGATACAATATTTTTTCAAATAAAGGAAGGGGTATATCCAGCTTACCCCAAACCTCCTTTCCCATGAAACCGGAAAGATCGATGCCGGTTTTTTCTGTAATGGCTGCCATGGGGCCGCCCAAAAGCCCACCCATCACAGACCCGATAACACCAAGGAAAAACGCTTCAATCATAATCATTAAGGTGACTTCCCTATCACTGAGACCGAGGGCTTTGAGCACGCCAATCTCATGATACCTCTCCATGACTGCCATCAACATGGTATTTAAAATAACAATTCCCACAATAATCATAAATATGTTCATAATTTTATCAAAGAATTCTTCGAGAACGGGTATAAATCGTTTAATGATGTCCTGTTTCTGCCAGGGAATGACCTGGAGCGGATTTTTTCCCGGGAGTACGGATTTGATTTGTTCACTGACTTGAATCGCTTGTTGAGGGTCTTTTAAAAACACCAGGATTTCATGGGCCGCTGTTCCACAGTCCAACATTTCCCGGGCTTTTTCCAGGGGGATATAGAGAATATGCTTGTCTATACTGGAATACCCGGTCTCAAAGATGCCGGCGATTTTGAAGGGAAGGGCATAGGTGGAATAATTGATGTCCGTGGTTACCAGGAGAAGTTCATCATTGAGGGTAACGTTTAGTTTTTGGGCCAGGCTTTTACCAATAATTAAATTCAAACCGGAGGCATCATAATAATTGCCTTCACTAAGGGTTTGTGAAAGCTGCATGCTTTTTTCCGCCTTTCCCGGGTCAATGCCGACGGCAACAGCGGGTTCATTGATGTCCCGGTGATTTAAAAGAACGGTGAATATGATCCGCTCACACATGAGTTCAACCCCGGGGGTCCGGGATATTGCGGTGCTCACCGCGGTGATATCATCAGCCGTCACCAGGCGTTCCCTGGGCATGATGCGCTCCAATCTCAGGAATTCTTTATGGACGACTTTGATATGCCCGAACTGGTTTTTGATGTTCTCTTCACTGGCACTGGTGATAATGCCTGCCAGGTAGCTCTTGAAAAACGTTACCGACATGACACCCACGGCAAGAGCAAAAATAGTAAAATAGGTTCTCCTTTTGTTCCTCCAGATATTTTTCCAGGCAAATTTAAAGATATTACCAGTCATTTTCGTCTCCTTTATTTTGTTATATCGCTCTTTTCAAATATACCTCAATGCTTCGTTGGGATTGAGCTTTGCAGCTTTTGAAGCAGGATACAGGCTGGCCAGCAGGGATATCACGGTTCCCAATACAAATGTCATTACCAGCAAGTCCACGGTGAGGTCTGCATAAAAGACATCTTTTAAGGGAAAGATGGAGCTGGTCAGTTTTTGAATGGTTTCTCCCGCTGCAACAATGGAAAAACCATTCACTTCCAGGTACCAGCTTCCCAGGCCGCCGAGGATACAACCCAGGATAGATCCCAATAGGCCAATCACTCCTCCTTCATATATAAAGAGTCTATTAATGTCGGCGGGTTTCATACCCATGGCAGCGAACATGCCAATTTCCCTGGTACGCTCGAATACCGACATAAGCATGGTATTGATAATCCCCATAGAAGCGATAAAGAGCAAGATGAAGATAAGAAAGATATTTCTTTTCCTGGTTAATTGACTGATGACTAAAAGAGTACCGGCAAATTTTTTCCAGTGAAACACCTCTAAATCACGGTGTGGGAAATCTTTTTTTAGCATTTCCTCTATTTGACGCCGAACCTTTGCCATTCCCCGGTCATCCTGGTAATGTAAGTGCAAACGCACTGCGATTTCCGTGGCCCTGGCCTGCAGGTCCAATGATCCCCGGGCCAGGTTGATAGGGACGATAATAAAATGGCTGTCGGCGGTGGGATTGCCGGTATTAAAAATCCCTTTGATTTCTACATCCATGGCATCCCAACTCAATCCTTCCGCGTCATCTTTGGAGGAGGTAATGACTTTCATGGTGAGACGAGTGCCGACAGATACGCCGATATCTTCTGCCAGGTTTTTGCCAATGACTATTTTCGCCTCGTCAGCAGCCAGCCAGCAGCCCTCCACCAACGACTCTTTGATATTAAATAAAAGGGGGTCCGCACCGGGTTCAATGGCAACTCCCTGGCAGGGCAGTTCATCCATACCTATAATTAAACCGGCGTTAAAGAGAATTCGACTTTCAGCCGCCTTTACCCCTGGTATTTTTTTCAAAAAAGAGCGGATGCTTCCCGGGTCCCGGATGGTTAGATTCAAGGGGAGATCGTCTTTTTTTTCAAAATATCCTTTTTTGAAAAGGGTGATATGGGATACCTGGCTGTTAATGAGATTGTTGAGCGCCTGTTTATCAGCCCCATTGATCAGGCTGATGGCAATAATAAGTGACGCCAGGCACAGGGAAATGGCGGAAAAAGTAATAATGGTTCGCCATTTATAACGAAACACGTTTCGATAAGCAATGTTCAACATATTCCACTGGTTCATTTTCTTACCCTCTTTTTTCGTCTGATTCGATTTGCCCGTCTCTAAGCCGGATCAGCCGTTGGGCAAAGTCCATCACCATTTGGTCGTGGGTGGAAAAGATAAAGGTAGTATTGGTTTTCCGGTTCAGCTGCTGCATCAGTTCGAGGATTTCCCTGCCGGTTTTGGAATCCAGGTTGGCAGTGGGTTCGTCGGCCAGGACGATGTGCGGCTGTTTAACCAATGCCCGGGCAATGGCCACCCGCTGCTGCTGCCCGCCGCTCATTTCCGAGGGTTTCCGCTGCATTAAATCTTCTAACCCCACATCCCTTAACATTTCCTTTACCAACCGCCGGCGTTCTTTTGCTTTCATCCTGGTTTTCAGCAATAGTGGGAATTCCACGTTTTCAAAGGCGGTCAACACCGGGACCAGGTTAAAGGTTTGAAAGATAAAACCAATATTGTCGCGCCGGATCTCTGCCAGCTGCCTTCTCTTCCTGAAAAGAATCTGCTTGCCCTCCAGGAAAACAGTTCCTGACGAGGGAAGGTCCAGGCAGCCCATGATATTCAAAAGGGTGGTCTTCCCGGAACCGGAAGGCCCGGCAATAGAGAGAAATTCTCCCTTTTCTACCAAAAACGAAACCGTCTTCACAGCAGGCAATTCAATGCCATTACTGTTATACACCTTAGACACATTCTCCAATCTTATCAAAGACATTTTAATCTCCTTTTTTAATTTTTTTTCTAAAAACTGACCTTTAGCCAGATAAAAAACGTATTTTCTTTGAAATTTTTAAATTCTCCCTTTTGGGGTCCAATGGGTAAATAAAAACCGGAGGTTAACCGGATATCCTGGGTAATTTCATAGTAAATCATGGGATTGAGTAAAAATGAACCATCTCCCCAGTTGGCAATATAACTAATGGAGGCAGATATAAAATCAGTAAAACTGTAACTGAGCATGGAAAAGAGATAGTATTTCCCTAGTGTGAAGCGTTTCCCGGTAAAAAGGGGTATATAGTCGTAGGTGTGGGGGTCTTTTTCACCGCTGGAATCGTAAAAAAATTCATTCATCCAGTAGAGTCCCCTTTTCAGCGGGAATGTATAATCGAATCCCAGTACCAGTTTCAGGTCTTTTTGATGAATATTGGTGTTATCCGGGTGAGGGGAGACAAAGTAACCGGCTTCTGCCCACCAGCCGATAAGGTTCTCGCCTCTCAGGTCCAGGCCATATATGGTGGTTTCTTCCGTACCGAAGCGCAGCAGGGTAAATGCGGCATCTACCCCAAAAACCTGGACCTGTGAACGAAGAGCAGATGTCGAAGCGTTGACTTTCATGTCAGGGGAAAACACTACCGTGACACCGGAAAAGGTTCCCAGGGGAATATAGACCTTAAAGGCATTGACCCCTGGTTTTTCTTCTTTGGGTTCAAAAATATTCACCCGGTTAAATACATCCAGCGGCGCCCAGAGGTAAGAAACTCCCAGGGCCACTCGCTGCTTGCCGATACTGATATCAAACCTCTTAAAGTAGAGGTCCAGATAAGCCCGGTCGAGATCGATTCGTACATTACTGCCAGTGGGGGTGGTGGGGCCGATATACGGCCACAACCAGGTGTCGATCATCCCGTGGTAGGAATAAAAATCCACTGCAACGTTCACGGTCACCTTTTTTGAGGGTGAGGCTTTATATTTTAGTCTTAACCGATTGTAATCTCCCAGTCTTAACTTTTCACCGGGTTTTTCCCAGCTCTCCTCGGGATTCTCCACGACGAACAAACGGTTCTCAAAATATCCGAATATATCCACCTCTGCCTGTAACGGGCAAGGTGAGAACAACGAAAAAAGAAAAACCAGGTAGACTGTGAAAAAATTCCCTTTCATTTTTAATCTCCTTTTAGTGCCGGCCGCATTCTTTACATGGTAAGGGACATGAAAAGACAAACCCGGCTGATGACGTTTACTTTTATACCTTTTATCCCCGGGTTAATACCGGCTGTTTTTATTGATAATCCAGGTGGGCATTTTGCATTCTTCGAAAATAATCTTCCAGGGTCCGGAGCACTTTTTGACGCAATCGCGGGTCCATTTGTTTGAGTACATCCATTTTTCTTTCAAAAGAGATGGATTCGGCAGTGATACGGCCGAATTCCTGATAAAATTCTTTTAAGGGGAGCCTGGTGGGCAATACCGCATGGGTAGCATCGAATAGGTTGTAATTACGGGTAATTAATTGGTCCTTTAATTCTTCATATAACTGTGTACCCGGTAGTGGGGTCATAATGGAGTAACTGGGAAGGTCGATGACCAAATCCCTGGCATATTGGGCCATGCTCCTGAAATCCTCTTTATCAAAGTCAGGTGAAATAATAAAATTTCCTCGTACTTGAACGTTATTGGCATGACAGATGCGGATTGCTTCTTCGTTTTTTGAAGTGGAAATCCCTTTTCTCATTTCCCTGAGGCGATTGTCCCGGTGAGCTTCCAGGCCGATGAAAATGCTTTGCAGTCCGGCTTTGGCTAATTCTTCAACGCACTCCGGGTTCCTGGCGATATGATCGGCCCGGGCATAAATATCATGATGTTTTCGGATTCCTGATTCCTGGATTTCTTTGGCCAGTTGGATGGCTCGTTGGGGGTCCAGGAGAAATTCATCATCCACCCACAAGACATATGATTCATTGATGGATTCCAGTTCTGCCATGATGCGGTCGATACTGTGCCTGTATACCTTACGATTCAACATGCTGGTGACGGCGCAGAATTTGCACCGATAAATACAGCCCAGCGATCCCCTGATGCAGGCGAAGGAAGTTAACCCGGATACAAACGTAACACTGTAATTCTCCCGGAGATGAGAGGTTAAGGTGCGGTCCGGGAAGGGAAGGGCGTCCAGGGGAGGATGCTCCTTTTTCCTGGTAAACACCATTTTTCCATCTTTACGGTAATAGATATTTTCAATATCTTCGAAATCCCTGGCGGTTTCATGACATGCACATATTTTTTTAAAGGGTTCCACCCCTTCTCCGGCAATGATCACGTCGATGGTTTCATCGAAGAAGTCAGCGGGCATGATGGTGGCATGGTGGCCGCCCACGACGGTCAAGATTCCCGGCAGGAGTTGTTTGGCTTCGGCGCATATTTGTTTGGCCTGGTATACATCAATCGTGCAGCCGCCGCAGCCAATAATGTCAGGTTGAAAGGATTCCAGGGTTTGTTTAAGTCCCGGTTCGGTTTCCAGCCGCAGATCAATCAATTCCACATCATGAACCTCACCAATCCCTGCGCCGATATACTCCAGTGCCAGTGGCTCGAGAGCTCCCATCGTACTATCGATGGACATGGACTGCGGGGATGCCGGTATGGTTACCAGTAATACTTTCATTGGTTTTCCTCCTTGTTTAGCCGCAGATTTGCTCGAACATGGACTGACTTTTTACTGCTGTCAGGCTTTTGGTAATCTTTATAACCATTTTCCAATCGGCGAAAATAATTGGCCAGGATAGACAGCACTTGTTGGTACATTTTTGGAGTCATTTGTTCGAACAGCCTCTCTTTTATTTCGGGTGAGACGGATTCGACGGTAACCCGGCTGTATTCTTTATAGAATTCTTTTAACGGGAGACGGGTGGGCAATACCGTATGAAGCATGTCAAACAAATCATAGTTAGTGGTGATTAAGTCTTGTTTGGTCTCTTCGTACAATTCCGTGCCCGGGAAGGGAGTTAAGACACTGAAACTGGGTTGGTCCACTCCCAGGTTTCTCACATATTCCGCCAGTTGTTTGAAATCTTCCCTGGCAAAATCCGGCTGGATGATAAAACTGCCGCGCACGTCGACGTTGTTGGCATGACAGATGTGCAGGGCTTCTTCGTTTCGTGATACCGTGGTGCCCTTTTTCATTTCCGTGAGATCACTTTCCCGGTGTGATTCCATGCCGATAAAAACCAATTTCAATCCTACCCTGGCCCATTCTTCAATGGTTTGGGGGTTTTTAATGATGGTATCGGAACGGCCGCAGATAATATAATTCTTTTGGATCCCGGTTTGCCCGATGGCCCTGGCCAGGGCCACCGCCCGTTGGGCATCCAGGAGCATTTCATCATCAACCCACAGCACCAGGGGTTCTTCTACCGTTTCAAGCTCCTCTATGACGCGCTCAATACTGTGCCGATAAATCTTGCGATTCAACATGCCGGATACCGCACAAAATTTGCAGCGGTAAACACAGCCCAGGGAGCTTCTTACGCTGGCAACGTTGGTGGGTTGATTGGTTACCATGTGGGCCAGGTAATGGCGGCGGGCATGAGAGGTTAAGGACCGGTCCGGGAAGGGGAGACTGTCCAGCGGCGGGTGTTCCTCTCTCCAGGTAAATACCATTTCACCCGGGTTTTCGTCATGATGGTGATTCCTGTAGTAGACATTTTCAATGGCTGCGAAGCTTTTTTGTTGTTCATGGCATTGGCAAATTTTTTGGAAGGGGAGGCTGCCTTCTCCCATAACCACCACATCGATGTTGTCCTCAAAAAAATCTCCGGGTTTCACTGTGGCATGCTGACCACCCACCACCGTCAGGATGCCGGGCAGTAGTTTTTTGGCTTCCGCACATATTTTTTTGGCTGGGTTGACTTCGTTGGTAAAGGCACCGCAGCCGATGATGTCCGGGTTAAAGGATTCCAGGGTCTCTTTAAGACCTGGCCCATTGGCGATCCGCAAATCCAGCAAGCGGACATCATGATCCTTTCGGATCCCTGCCCCCAGGTACTCCAGGGCAAGGGGTTCAAATAACCCTAATATGCCGGAATCAATGCTGTTAGGGCTTTGAGGTGTGGCAACTAATAAAATTTTCATGGCATTCCCTCCACCGGGGTATCGTTGATGTGCCCCGTTCTGGTTAATAATAGTGGTAATGTATATCTACCACATGCTTTTATCATAATCTCGATAGTATTTTTTTATTCTCCTGTACATTTTCCCGGATTTGGTGATAATTTTTTTCCGGTCTTTCGGAGGTATTTTCCGGACCATTTTCAACTTTTGCTTAAGGGACATACCTCCTTTAATAAGATTGGTAAATTCCTTATAGAACCGCTTTAAAGGGAGTTTGGCGGGCAGTACCGTGTGGAACATGTCATATAAATTATAGTTGTGGATGATTAACTCGCTTTTCTTTTCTTCGTATAACTCGGTCCCGGGGAGTGGGGTGAGAACGGCGAAAGAGGAGTAATCAACACCGACTCCCCTGGTATATTCAGCCAGTTTTCTAAAATCCTCCTTATCATAATCCTGTTGTACGATAAAAATTCCGCGAACCCGGATACCGTTGTCATGGCAGATGCGAATGGCTTCTTCGTTCATGGATACGGTGGTCTGTTTATTCAGGGCTTTGAGTTCCTCATCCCGGTAAGATTCCATCCCAATGGCAATAAACTTCAAACCGATCTTTGCCCAGGCTTCAACCACCTTCGGGTTGTTAATGACCGTGTCGGAACGGTTAGAGACGAAATGATACTTTTTGATTCCTGCTTTTTCGATGGCTTTGGCCAGTTCCATGGATTTATCCGGCTGGATAAGAAATTCATCATCCACCCAAAAGACACCGGGAGCATCCAGGGCCTCCAGTTCCCGGATGACACGCTCAACACTGTGCCTGTATACTTTACGATTCAGCATACTGGATACGGAACAAAATTTACAATTATACGGACAGCCCATTGATGCCCTTAGACTTGCATAGGAGAGGGGTTTATCTATTGCTAAGTATAATTTGTATTCATCCTGGAGATGGGCGCTTAAGCTTCGGTCCGGCCAGGGAAGCGTGTCCAGGGGTGGGTGTTCTGTTTTCCCGGTAAATACCATTTCCCTGTTAGTCCCGTTTTTCCTGTAGTAAATATTTTCAATGTCCTCGAAGCTTTTTTGTTTTTCGTGGCGTTCACAGATTTTCTTGAAGGGGTAAACGCCTTCTCCTACCACCACCACATCGATGGAATCTTGAAAAAAGTCCCGGGGCATTACCGTGGCGTGTTGGCCGCCCACTACGGTTAAAATTCCCGGCATCAGTTTTTTGGCTTCCGCGCATACTTGTTTGGCGCCATTCATATCGGCGGTAAAGGCACCGCAGCCAATCACATCCGGCTGGTACGACTCCAACACCTCCTTAAGCTCAGGTTCCTGGTCCGCCTTTAAATCCACAAACCTGACATCATGGTGATCCTTAATCCCTGCACCAATATATTCAAGGGCAAGGGGCTCCATTAAAAATACCGAATTGGAATCAAAACCCTCAGGATTTCTCGGGGGGGTGACTAATAAAACTTTCATGTTTATCCTCCTTTTATTGATTCAATATTCCTCCTGGCAAAGCCAGGGTGTCCCGGATTCACCAACAAAAAATTGGCGAATCAACATTTACCAATACTGTTGATCGTAATCTTGATAGGCATGCCGCAGTTTCCGTTTCAAATCCATTGATTTGGCGAATAAGTCCTTGCGGACCTCAGGCGGCAGTTGTCTGAATAATTTGATTCGTTTCCTTATAGACATACTTTTTTGAAGAAAAAGAGCGGAAAGCTCTTTAAAGAACTTTTTTAAAGGAAGTTTCGTGGGCAATACCGGATGAATCATGTCAAACAAATCATAGTCGGCGGTGATTAAATCTTGTTTGGTCTCTTCGTATAATCTCGTTCCCGGGAAGGGAGTCAAAACCGTTAAATTGGGTACATCGACCTCTGATTTTCTCACATACCTGGCAAATTCATTAAACTCCTTTTTATCAAAATCCGGTTGGACAATAAAACCTCCGCGAACCGAAACGTTGTTTATATGGCATATGCGCAGGGCTTCTTCGTTTCGTGTTAAACTGGTTCCTTTGTTCATCTTTTTCAGGTCTTTTTCCCGATGGGATTCCATGCCAATAAAGATAAGTTTCAAACCGATTTTCGCCCATAATTCAGTGCATTCCGGTTTTTTTATAATGGTATCGGAACGGCTCTGGATGATGTGATACTTTTTGATTCCCGCTCGATCGATGGCTCTGGCCAGTAACATCGCCGGTTCGTGTTCAAGAAAAAATTCATCATCCACCCACAAGATAACCGACTCCTTTATGGATGCCAGTTCTTCCAGGATGCTGTCAATGCTTCTCCGGTATACTTTATGTCCGAGTGTATTGGGGATGGTGCAAAAATTACAGCGGTAAAAACACCCGAGAGATGCCCTTACATTGGCAAGTGCCATTGTTTTGTTTAATATCAGGTTAACCACATATTGATGACGAACATGGGAAGTTAATGTCCTGGCCGGGAGAGGGAGCGTATCCAGGTGGGGATAGGGTTTCTTCCGGGTAAATTCCATTTTCCCGTTTTTCCGGTAATAAATGTTTTCAATGTCCTGGAAACTTTTTTGTTTTTCATGGTAATCACATATTTTTTTAAAGGGTTCCACTCCTTCTCCGGCCACTACCACATCGATGAAGTCTTCAAAAAAGTCCTCGGGCTTCACGGTGGCATGGATGCCGCCAACCACGGTCAATATCCCGGGCAATATTTTTTTGGCTTCAGCAAGGATTTGCCTGGCCGAACATACTTCATGGGTAAAAGGACCGCAGCCAATGATATCCGGTTTGAAGGATTCCAGGGCATCTTTAAGACGGGGTTCCGTATCCACTCGTAAGTCCAGTAACTTGACTTCATGATTCTTTTGCACCCCTGCGCCCAGGTATTCAAGGGCAAGGGGCTCCATCAAAATTAAAGAGGTGATGGTGAAACTATGGCTGCTTGGGGGTATGGTGACTAACAAAACTTTCATAGTTGTATCCTCCTGTTTTATTCGTAAAGACCGGGGATTTCATCGTTTCCACGGAATCCAGCGGGGTACACGGGTCTTGTAGTCCAAATAGGCCTGACCGAAACGAATCTCCATCTCATTTTCCTCTACCCGGACGATATATTTATGGCTTTCTTTTATGGCAGATAGAACGATGAACAGCAGTATATACGACGACAATATGACTACCAGGCCTGCCATTATAAAATGAGTAGCCAGTACCATGGGGTTGCGTAAATAACGGTAAGGGCCCTCTGTGATCAACTGTTGGGTCGGTTCATAAGGAACTGTGGTTCCCTTTCCCCTGGATGCATATGTATACATCGTCCAGATTCCAAACCCCAGCCCGGGCGCCAGGAGCACCAGTCCCAACCAATTGTACGGGGAGGGCAATGTGATGGTAAACCCGAATAAATTTTCCAGCAGCTTGCACAGCGCCGGTACCCCGATGTAAGATACCGATATCACTTCGATCATACGAATGATAAACCGGAATATAACATTACCGGGCGGTACATTGTATCCTTGCTTATCGGGCAGGGTGGATTGAGTATAAATATAAATGAGAAACGATAAAGACCCAGCCCCAAGTGCAATCCAGGCAGCCACTGTCATTCCCAGGTTCGACGCCTTACCTGAAACCAGTGTCCAACCACTGATCCCGATGAGCAGGATCGGCCATAAAATGAGATTCCCGAACATATTAATCCTGGTTTTCTTAAAAATCTCATCAAAATTGATGCGGTTACTGTTTGTTGATGTTAATGACATTTAAAATCCTCCTTTTTTAAAATGTTATGTCTTTTCATTATTTTTTAAATTAATTTCCGAATAATCCTTCAATCCTGTCGCGCACTTCAGGTTGTGGAAAGGTTATCCGGTGCATTGCCAGTTCCTTTTCAATGGCTGCTGAAAGTCCGGGTTGAACCTGTTGGGCCAGGTGTTTTTTTAATACTTTCAACGACACCAGGGGTTTGTCTGCTAAATCCCCCGCAATGTGGAAGGCGGTTTCCATAACTTCTTTCCTGGAGACAATTTTGACCGGGGCCCCGCGTTCTTTTAATTCGCGGCCGTAATAACTCCTGGCGGTAAAGAGCATCTCATTTCCCAGGGCTTCACCCAATTTTTTGGGGACGATGTAGGTGGCTCCGAATCCGGGGGTAAACCCGTATTTCATGAAGTTGGCGCTGTAGATGCACTGTTCTCCCATGACCATGATGTCTGCCGTGCATCCCAGGGCTAAGCCTGCGCCCAGGGCATGTCCTTGCAGGGCAGCGATTACCGGTAACTCACAGCGTAGAAACAGGTCGTGGAACCCGGTATCGGTAAATTTAACCTGCTGCTGGTCCTCTTCTTTCCCGGCACCTTTATGAAGGGTGATCAACTCTTCTTTGGTGCCGCCGCAGCAAAAATAATTATCACAGCCGTGAACCAGGACCACTTTTATCGCTGTATCCCGGGTAAGAGCGGCAAATGCCTCCATCATCCCTTTTATAAAGCGCGGGGTAAAGGTGTTGCCATATTCCCGTTCTTCCATGGTCACAACAGCTATGAGACCTTGTTTGCTCAATTTTATCACCTTATGGTTATCCATGTGCACTCCTTTATCACCTTACTCTATTATTCCTATTCATCCCAGGGAAATTTTTTGTATTTCACATAATTGGTGATATTTTGAATCACCGCTGGGTCAGAGAATCGCTGCCGGCTCTCTGAAACAGCCACTTCTTCCATTTGATCCGTGATGAGCCACATTTTCCTGGCTAATTGTTTCACTGCCCTGATGGTGGAATCGCTCAACCGGGATAATCGCAGCCGCAAATGATGGATACGCTGTTGAGGATTTTCACTGATTTCGTCGATGAGATGAAGGTTGTGGGCTTCCGGTGCGGAAATAGGCATGGTGGTTAGCATCATTCGATAGGCCGCCTGGAATCCCACCCGACGCAGCAAAAAGGGAAAAACAATGGCCGGTACCAGTCCCCATAAGGCCTCGGATAGGCAAAACCGGGACCGGGGCGTGGCAATAACCAGGTCACTGGCAGCCGCAAACCCGACTCCACCGGCGATGGCCTGACCATCCACCAGGGAAATAATCACCCGGGGCGTCAGGGTAAAACGCTTTAAAGTAGCCATATAAGGATTGGGAGAGGAGAGACCGGCGGCTTCCTTAGAGTCCTGGATCCGGGGGTAGTCACTTTGAGCCGCCAGGGCTGCTGCCTCCTCGAAATCCTGGCCAATGCAAAAAAAACCTGGCTGCCCTGCTAATACCAGGGTGCGGCAGCGGGGATTCTTTTCTGCCAGGTCCAGTACTTCATTTATCTCTTTCAACATCGTGTTATTCAGACTATTCCGGTGCTGCGGCCGATTCATGGTGAGGGTTAAACTTTCCCCTGATTGGTTTACCAGGATGGTTTCATATGGCATGTTAGCTCCAATCGTATTCCCGGTGAAAATTTTTTATCCGCTTGAGTACCAGTAAGCCCCGGCCCTCCATGAAATGCTCATATATCCCGGAATAGGGAGAAATATCAGTCTCTTTGTCCTGGATGCCGAAAAGCCATTCTGCGTTCAAATCCAATACCCGATCGTATTCCTCCATATTTAACCGGTACCGCCGGTTCAATTGTTCCTGGATTTTCATACCGGCTAATTCCTCCTGGGATTGGGATGAGATAAGCCCGCTGTAGAATTCCGAGGAACACCCGGACCCGTAGGAAAACAAGCCCACCCGCTGGCATCCGTTTAATCGGATGCTGTCGATGAGTCCGCAAAGAGCAATATATAGGGTGGCGGAATAGACATTGCCGATTTGTATGCAATATTGCAGTGAGGGTGCGACCCTCTTCCGGAAATCCTTTTCGATCTGTTCCGGGGCGGCGTTGACAAATTTTCGCATCATTTGCCGGTGGGCACCCTTCACCATACCGGCAAAGGGAGTATGAAAGGCCAGGTAATCAAAGGTCTGCAAAAAATTTACACCCTCCACTTTTATTTCATAATCCCGGTAGCAGTTTTCCAGGCAGTCCAGGTACGAAAGCAGGGATAGGTCGGGATCGGCCACTTCATACCCTGGCAGGGGGCGGTAGGCGTCCATGACTTCGTAGCTGTGACAGCCAGCGGCTCCCAGATCGATTTCCATGATTTTGGGACGATTACTCACCAGCACGGCCACTGCACCAATGGCCTGGCTGGGTTCGCCATATGTTCCTTTTCCCGCAGCCCGGGCTGTGTCCGTGGCAATGACCAGCGCTTTGGCTCCGGGTGAAACATCGGATGCAGCAAAACATGCTGCCATCTGTATGGCTGCCGTACCTGCATAACAGGCGTGCTTTAACTCAAAGGACCGACAACTGCGGCCCAATCCCAGGTGATCCTGGATATAAGTACTTAAGGCCTTACCAAAATCCAGGCCGGATTCCGTAGAGGCAATGACCAATTCAATCCGGTTCTTCTCCTCTTCACTTAATCCATCGATAATAGGTTTGGCTGCATTCACCCCATTGGTTACCGGGTCTTCACAAGGTAATCCTACGGATTTCTTTTCCATCATTAAATTATCAAACCGCTCGATATTAAGCCCCCTGGCGGCAAACAACGTACGAACATCCAGTACTGCCGGCCCTCCGTAAACATTGATGGCTTCAATTCCTACTCCCATGTCACCTCCCGGGAAATATCAGGTTATTAATTTGTTTTGGTTAGTTCTCATTGTCAATTGTTAATTGTTAATGAATAGAGTATTAGCGCGCAGGCTTTTTCAATATTACACTGGTGTTGATCCCTCCAAAACCAAAGGAATTATTCATCGTAATATGGATAGGTGCGTCAACGGATTGACTGCGGCTAAACCTGCATTCGTCATCAATGGGACATTCCAGGTTGAGATTGGGATGGATAAACCTTTCTTGCATCTGGATAATGGCGGCGATACCTTCGATCACAGCGGCGGCGCTTAAACAGTGACCGGTTAATCCTTTGGTGGAATTGATCCATAGGTTGGATATATTTTTTTTGAATACCTGTTTAATGGCTTTGATTTCGGTTTCATCTCCCAATGGTGAAGAGGTACCGTGAGCATTAAGGTAATGGACATCCGCTGGCTGAATATTGGCCTGGTTTAATGCCAATTCCATGGCCCGGGCTTCACCTTCTCCATTAGGGTTGGGTAAGCGATTGCCATCCAGGACCAATGATGCTCCGACTATTTCTGCCAATCGAGGAATGCCTCGCTTGCCAGCAGAATGGAGGGATTCCAAAACCAGGCACCCGGCGGCCTGCCCATAAATAAAGCCTTCATGGTCTTTATCAAAGGGACGGCACGCTTTAGCCGGCTGGTCACTAAAGCGTTTTCCTCCCAGGGCACCGACATTATGATAGCCTTGCAATTCCATTGGTGATAATTCCGTCATGGCTCCCACCACAATACAGGCATCGACAATTCCCAGGCAAACCATTTGACAACCTTTTATAATGGCTGCATTACCGCTGGCCGCTGCACCCCCTACCGTGAACCCCTCCCCTTGCACCTGGAAAATTTCACTGAGGGTGCCCACATGATCGGTGTCCATGTGATGGATGGCATATTTGGGGTTCAGGTACTGCGGAGTTTGCTGAAATTTTGAAAATAAACCATAACAATAGTTCTGGCTGAGATTACTTCCGGCCACCACGATCCCCAGGCGCCGGGAGTTTACCGGTTTCTTAAACAGTTGGGCTTGCACCCAGGCCTCAAGGGTTGTAAGTACGGAGACCTGCACCCCAAGGGGAGCATCATATGTGCAGCGCATGGCCTTAGGGATAAAATCTCCTGGTAATCCGGCATCCTCATACTGCCGCAGCAAGGCTTCCCATGAGAAACCCGTTATTTCCGCACCGATATTGACAGGAATACACGGTTCGATTTTTGTTTTTAAACGTCCGATACCACATCGACCGTGCCGCAGCGATTCACTAAACTCTTTGACGTTCTTTCCTATGGAACTGATAATGCCAATCCCGGTGACTGCAGTGGGAATAGGTTGAATCTTCCGGTACATTTTTATCCTATATCCTCCGGGTACAAATCAATAAGCGAATTTTTTCAGCACTTCTACCAATCCCCGGAGATTTTTAACTTTGCCAAATTCCACCAGGGGTATTTTGACACCCAGGGCTTCCAGGGAACGGGTAACCACCTCCATGCGATCGATGGAGTTGGCTCCCAGGTCTTTCAAGTTCTTTTCAATGGTTACCTCTGCCGGGGGTAAAAACGGTAAAACCTCTAAGGTTACTTTTTTAACTGCTTGAAACACTTCCTCATGGGTCACTCTATTCCTCCTATCTATCAACCGTTAACGATTGACAATTAGCAATTAGCAATTGGCCACTGCCCATTAATAAGTCATTATCATTCCACCGACAGACAGCCCCGCCCCGACTCCAATCATTAAAAACAAGTCGCCGCGCTGCAATTTTTTTTCTTTAACTGCTTCATACAAAGTCATGGGTAGGGAAGCGGCCCCACAGAAACCAAAGCGATCCACCACCCGGAGAATTTTTTCATCCGGGAACTTTTGCTTCAAGAAATCGAGAAATGCTTTCCCGGCTTGCTGGGGGATAACTAACTTGATATCTTCCCTATGGATATGAAGGTCCTGCTCCTGGAAAACCTTATCGATTAGTTGACCGGCACATCGACTGCCATATTTGGTAAAAGCTTCCAGGTCCATCTGCAAGGTCAGGTTTTCGGGGTGCGGGTCTTTTATTCTCGAGGCGGTCAATCCCCAAAGTGATTTCATATAAGAGGCTCCCTGGCCGTAGGTTTCAAATTTTGCCTGATGAATAGCACTGGGTTCTCCCCCTGGTGTAGGGTTTATCACCGCGGCCGCAGCCCCGTCACCAAAAAGCCCATACACCTTGGGATTGCGGGTATCAAGGTTACGGGATAAGACTTCCGAAGAGACCACCAGGATATTTTCATAGCGTCCGCTGGCCAGGAGCCCGGCGCAGACATACAGGGCCAACATAAAGCTTGAACAGTTATTTTGCATGGTGAATGCAGGAATCCCTGACTGGTCCAGGCCCAGTTTTTGCTGGATCATGGGGCCACCGTCGGGTAAAAGCCGTTCAAAACTGGCTGTACCGGAAGCGTTGACGATCAAATCGAGGTCTTCCGCTTCCAGCTGGGCGGCCGCTAAAGCCTCTTTTGCCGCCTCTGCTCCCATGAACGAAGAGGTTTCGTCCTCCACCCAGCGGCGCTCGGAAACCCCCAGGGTTTCCCGGCACCACCCCTCGGTTAAGCGATAATTCATTTCAAGTTCCCGACTGGATACCACCTTTTTAGGTAGGTAACGGCCCATACCAGCAACTTTAAGCGGTAAGGCACCGTTAATCTCAGGTATTCTATCCATCCATGTTCTCCTTATTTCTACTGCTGCTGTTTTTCCTCTTCATACTGGTTCTCCTTGGGCTGATCATCCAAATTACCTTTTTTATTTCTTAATGTATGGATGTTGGGTTAGTTTTTATTTTTACAAAGAGAAAGCTCCCGGAGAACCGGGTCAAATTCTCCTTTTAAATACGCTTCTTTCAATCGATACCTCTGGGTTTTTCCACTGGTGGTGATGGGAATTTTTTGCACCGGGATCACCCGGGATACCACAGCACCGACTCTTTTTACTACATGCTTTCTTATGGCCGCTGCTAAAAGCTGGAAATATTTTAAATCCCCTCTTTTATACTCAACGAAACAGATAATTTCCTCCGATGGTAATTGAGGGTTAAAAACTCCACAAGCTGCAGTCCTGGTGTATTTCAACCCTGCTAATTCTCCGCAAACAAACTCGATATCATGAGCATAGTAGGTTAATCCATGCACAAATATCGTATCCTTAACCCGCCCGGTAATTACCAGTCGCCCGTCTTTCAAGAATCCCAGGTCACCGGTGTCCACCCAACCGTCCGGGGTTATTGTGCTTAAAGTGGCTTTTTTATTGTTATAATACCCGGAGGTAACATTGCCTCCTTTCACCTGGATATGTCCGACAATTTCTTCGCCAACTTCCCGGTGGTTTTGATCTACAATCTTTACAGAACAATGATCCACCGGCTTTCCCACATCCACAAATGTGACTGCATTACCTGAATTCTTACCCATTGGGCTTACTTTTTGCCCGATATTTATTTTATTTCTATCCAGGTGAACTTCGATAACCTCCTGGCCGGGTTCGGTAAGAGTGACCACCACGCTTGCCTCTGCCAGCCCATAGCCTGGTAAAATCGCTGTCTTTTTCAATCCAAAAGGAGCCAACGTATGATAAAAATCATGACAAATTTCTGCTGAAATAGGTTCAGCACCGGTTGAAATAAGGCGAAGCCATGATAGGTCCAGGTCCTTGTTTTTTCCAGGGTCAAAAAATCGCAGTGTATGTTTATACCCAAAAGTCGTGGAACCGGTATAAGTTATCTTATGTTCCGAGATCTTTTTTAACCACATGGAAGGATTTAATGTAAACAAACGGGTGGGCATTAAAAACTGGTCCCAATCGGCAACCAGTGAAACCATGTGCAAGGCGATAATACCCATATCATGAGTCAGCGGCACCCAACTGAGCATCCGCTCCTCCCTGTCAAGGGATTGATAACCTTTTACAATATCACATATATTGATCAACAAATTTTTATGGGTGAGAATAACGCCTTTGGACTGACTGGTTGAACCGGAGGAAAACTGGATAAAAGCAGTATCTTCTTCCCGGGGATAATATATTTCTCCTTTCCCGTCTTCTTTCTCCATATCTTCAATGTATATGGTTTTTTGTTTTATCACGTCATATTGCCTGTCCAGTTTATTTTCTGCGGAAAATTGTGCCAACCCGGGGATATCGTTTTTTGAAATAATCAAATAAGGATTATCCAGGAATCCCCAGGCATTATACAATTTAAAGCGATGTCTTTCGATATAGGCAAGAGCAAGCGGTATCGGTATAATATGCCCCAATATGCAGGCCCAGAAAATCGAAACGAAATCGAAATTATTTCCCACTTGAAATACCAACTCATGGCCTGGTTCTATCCCGAAGTTTTGCAGGTTATACAGTATTTTTAACGCCCGCTCATAAAGCCCCCGATATGAAATAAACGTCTCATTATCGCTGCCCTCGACAAAAGTTATCCCGCAACCGGAGGTATGTTTATCTTGAATAACCTCGACCAAATTCTTATAAATAGAAAGATTTTGTGTGGTCATTATATCTCCGTATGATGTTAATATGTGAATATGTGAATAAGCTAATAAGTCAGAACGATGCCGATGATTGAAAATCCTGCCCCCATACCTGTCATCAATACCATATCGCCTCTTTTTATTTGGTTCTTTTTAATTGCTTCATAGAGTGCCATTGGATACCCGACAGCACCGCAGTTGCCCAGATGATCGATAATGCCGATTATCTTTTGAGGGGGGAAGACGAATTTCATCATGTCCAGAGCGAATCTGCTGGCCTGGTTGGGAATGACAAATTTTATGGCATCGATATTGGAGAAGGGCCAGAGTTTTGCCAGGAATTTCCGGTTATACTTCATGGCTGTTTTTTGCATGCTTTGTGGATCGAAATCAAATCCAAAATTCCGCGGTGCAATATTCTTGTTAAAAAAGGTATTAGGAACTGTATTCCTGGAGATAGAGCTAAGCTTCGCTGCTTCGCTGTAAGTTTCCATCAGTGCTGCATGGAGGCCGCCGGTTTCTCCTGCAGAGGTTCGTGTCACCACCACTGCGGCCGCCCCATCACCCATCATGGTGCAGACATTGTGATTACTGAAATCCAGGCCGATCGAGGGGGTTTCCGATGTCACCACCAGGATATTGCGGTAATGCCCCACTGCCAGCAAACTGGCACAGAGGTCTAATGCCACGATGAAACCCAGGCAGGCGGCAGTGACACTCATACATGGTATACCGGAATCGCCCAACTGCAGTTGTTGTTGGACCAGGGTTCCCCCTTCGGGGAAGGCCTGTTCAAAGGCTTGAGAAGTGTTAATAATTAAATCGATATCCCCGGACTGGATCCCGGCATTGGTGACTGCTTCTTTTGCCGCTTCTGCGGCCATAAACGACACGGTCTCATCCTCGACCCAACGGCGCTCCCGGACTCCCTGCTTCCTCTCGCACCAACCTTCGGGAAGACCACACCGGCTTTCCAATTCTTTACTGGGGACGATTCGTTTGGGCAAATAACGCCCGATGCCAACAATCTTTAACGGTAATGGTAATGGGTGCTTCATCCCGGTTAATCTTTTCATTTTCGCTTCTCCTTTGTCCCGACGGAACCGGTTAATCGGCTGAAGGGGCGATCATTTCAAGTGGTCAACCTCCAGGACATACCCGCTCTTTCTCATCAGCTCCTCTCTCCTGGCTCGGTTAAAGGAATGGCAAATCCAATCCATGGATGTTTGTTTGAGTTTCTCGTCTTTGCATGCGCATGTCTTCATTCTTACCCCTTTACTTCCACACCATTTTTCAATTTGACGGAGTTTTTTCACTTTTTCCTCGAAGGGGAGTGAAAATAACTCCTGTTCCGAAATGGTTTTGGTCTTTTGGGTAAGCATTTCAGCCGAACTCCCGGTCAATTCCACTCGACTTAATTTTTCTTTTATGTCCCTGGTTACGATTACATATCCTATAATTGCTTCTTTTATCCCCAGGCTGCTCGCATCATCGATGATTCTCCCGATATTCTCTTCGGTGTCATCGATAAGAGGCAATAGGGGATCGATTCTAACCGAAAGATCCGCCAGTTCTTTTATACCTGCCAATTTTTGCAGGCTGTGGAGCCTTTCCTCGTACAGGGGGGCCCCGGGTTCGATAATTTTATTCTTCCGGTTGTCAAAATTCCTGATTCCTACCTGGATATGCATCAGGTCCGGCCGGGTGCGAATGATATCGACGAGTTCATCGGTGTAAATTCCTTTAGAAATAAAAAGTACTTCTACATTACATTCAAAAAACTTCTTTAATACGGTAATGGTACTGCGGGTAAGCTCTTGATTTCCCAGGGGATCCGATGAATAACACATGTATACAAAGGGCGGAAAATCGTCCCGGGTTAAAAATTCATCCAATTTGAGGGGAAGTACACTGCCCTGGTAAGAGGGATTTTTAAGCTTATAGACTGCCAGCTCCAACGGTGAAAATAAACAGTAAATGCACCGGTTCGGACATCCGAGAGATATATCCATTACATATCCTTTACAAGCATTGGGTTCGTATCTTATGCCGGCCTGTAAATCTTCGGAAATACCCCAATTGATTTTAATTTCCCTATTCATTTTTGGTCCCCTCTGTTGGCATTATCTTGACGATTTGCTGGCAAACCATCCGGACCGTAAATCGTCTTTCTTTACTAAACGTTTCATTAATAAATGCATCCACTTCAAACATCGATGAATCTTTCAAGAATCTTTCCTGGATTTTCAACAACGTACCCATGATATCGATGGAGTCAAAGGCAAAATCTTCTACCAACGATGTCTGGTACGTAATTTCCTCTACGATTTTCAGAGGTGCCACCTCGTAAAGGATTTCCTTAAGCTGAAGGAAAACTTCCTCTTCTGATAACAGCATGACTTCTTTTGAAATGTCTTTCATTTTTCTTCTCCTTAAATCTTTACTGCCTTTTAAAGGGATAAGTGGGGAGTGAGATACGTTTGGGCATTTTTCCCTGGTATAACAATTTCCAATCGATGCTTACACCCCATACCCAACAATAGGCTAATTTGGCAAAGTTTCTATTTCGGATAAAGATTTTAATGAATTCTTCCTTTTCTTCACCGGCCATCAAATGCCCGAACCCTGTCTTATCATGATTTACAGTCCCCCTGAATAAATCCCGGATATCGTTTTTTCCCTGGCAATAAGCGTCTAATTTTTCTTTCAACTCCCGGGTGCAGGAAACCACCACGGCCAGGCGTTCATCCATTTCCTCCCGCCCCACTTGCAGGGTATACGCTGTATCCACCAGGTCCGGATGAGGAGAGTCAGGTTGAATTGAGTTTCGGGAAATGCCGATACTGTTATAATGATTCTTAAATTCTTCTTTATGGCTTTTTTTCAAGTATTTGATAAATGCACCAATGGAGAGCTGCCGGATAAACAAGTCAGCGGTTATTTTGAGATGGTATTTTTCATTGATTCGCCGGATAAACGCATCGATGCTGGCTGGTTCATATCCCCCCGGGGCTGCTTTTAAGGTTTCATTGGAAATGAGTAGTATATCATCTTCGATTTTCCGATCCGGATCCCGTTTGTCGGCGGGTTCCTGGGGTCCGGGTTTTTGTCCGCCCGCTGTGTCGGGGGCTTCCAGGAAATCTTTCAGTTTTTCGGCATAGGCCTTAAGCCTCTCTTCATTTTTGGCTGAAAGGATAATCAAATGAGGGTCTTGCTCGCGCCATGGTCCTTGGGCCCCCTGTTTTTCGCCGTGCGCCTTGCGCTGTGTGCCTCGTGCACGGGGCCATTCTTCCAATATCACATGGGCATTGGTACCGCCGCGGCCAAAGGCATTGATTCCCGCTCTCCGGGGAATCACCTGGTTTTCCTTATCAACCAGGCGTTCCCAGGGTACTGTTTTTCTTACCATATAGAGGGGACTACCTTCAATCTCCTTTTCACCAGCCGTCGGGGGGCTCTTCTTTTCCAGTCCGATAGTGACGGGCAGTGTTTGATGTTTCAAGGCCAGGAGGACTTTGATAACAGCAATGATACCGGCTGCTGCTTCCAGGTGACCGATATTGGGTTTTATTGAACCGATGCCGCAGTGGGGCTGCCGGGCACCTGGCGGCAGTGACCCGTCATTGGGCTTATCCCATTGAGAAAATATCGTCTTTAACGCCTGGATTTCCGCCGGGTCTCCATTGCCGGTTCCGATGCTGTTGGCTTCGATATAGGTGAGAGAGTTAGGATTCAGCCGGGCGTTGGTGTAGGCGTCGTTAAGACATCCTGCCAGGGCGGCTGCATTGGGAGTTTTAAGGGATGCGGAACGGCCGCTGTGGTTTTCAGCAGACCCTTTGATGAGGGCATAAATGTGATCACCGTCTGCCGTCGCTTGACCCAGTGGTTTTAATAAGATCGCCCCTGCTCCTTCTCCGGGTATACAGCCATCAGGCTGTCCACCGCCGAACAATGTGGGGGTGGGGATGATATGAACTCCTCCCACAATCGCCATACTGCAGGTTCCACTGCGTAAAGCTTCAACACCGCGGTGTACCGCCACCAGGGAACCGGAAGATGCGGTGTCTATCACTTCACTGGGACCGCGCAGGTTGAAAAGAAGGGATATGCGATTGGCTGCCATGGAAAGGGCATTTCCCCCGTGGAGACACACCTTTCTTTTTTCACCTGTTGGGTGGAGGATTTCATGGTATCCGCCATCGGATGCCCCTATAAATACGCCGATTTTGCTGCTTGATAAATCCGATACCTTATACCCGGCATCTTCAATGGTTTCCCAGGCAGTTTCCAACAAAATTAGCTGCCGTGGGTCGATGCATTCGGCTTCCTGGGGTGATACCCCAAAAAACTCGGCATCAAATGACTTTACCCCTTTTAAAAATCCACCCGATGAAGACATTTCTTGGGTTCCCGCTTTCATCTCTTTCTCAGACATTTCCAATTCCCATCGCTCTTTGGGAATTGGGGTAATCAAGCGTTTTCCTTCTGCTAAATGTTTCCAGGAGGTTTCCGGGTCCTCTGACCGGGGCATAACTGCACTAAGACCTATAATCGCCATGGGTTCCACCCCGCCAGCTTCCTCTACCACTGGCCCACTTTCCCGGGAATACCGGGTAAATCGATTTTTAAACTGTTTATACAGGTATTGGCTCAGTGAGCGGATGGTGGGATTGCCAAGATCGAAAAAGGATTCCATGGCAAATTCAATATCGTATCTCTTATTGATTTGCTTGATATACTCTGTAAAGGTAATGGAATCAAACCCATATTGGAACATCGATTCATCCACATCAATATCTTTTTCCTTGACTTTTAAAAGCGTTTCCATGAGTTTGATTAAGTCCTGTTGAATGTGTCGGATGGGGGAGGTTTCATCCGGTGGAACCGGTATCCCCGGGGTGCGAAGTTGGGTTTGCTCCTGGCCGTTGCCCTGGGTTCCCTCCCACCTGAGTCCCGGGTTCCAATAACGTTCCCTGGCAAAGGGATAAGTGGGCAGGGAAATGCGCCGATACTCCCGCCCCTGGTAAACAACCCGCCAGTCCGGGTTATACCCTTTAATATACAGGTTGGCTAAAGCGGTTAATTTGTTCTTGTATTCGCCTTCCGACCATTGATAACGATTCACCGTTTGCAGTTCCCTTAATAAGCGCGCACTCTCTTCCTTCATTTCCTCTTGCCGGGGAAGGGATGGGGTAACTTTACTCCTGGAATAATTTTCCGGTGTTTTTCCTTCACCAACCAGGGTCAACATCTGTTTCAATCCGGCGATATCCTTGACCAGCAAAGCAGAACGGAGGGAAAAGTGAGCCCGACCCAGGGTCAGTGTAACCGCGATATCTTCCGGCGAATACCGGTTGGTGTTTTCCTGGTCCAGCCAATGGAGAAGGTCTTTATACTTATGGTGCAGTACTTCCTCGTTCCTGGCGGAAATAGGGATGAAATAAAAGGGCAGGGTGACGGGTGGGGTATCTACCGGCAATCCCGGGGGTTCCTGGATGATCATATGTGCGTTGGTGCCGCTGTACCCAAACGAGCTGACGGCTGCTCTCCGGGGAACACCTGGTGGTGCTTTCCAATCAATGAGGCTGGTGTTCACATAAAAGGGGCTGTCTTTGAAATTAATGTGCTCGTTTTCTTGATGGAAATGAAGAGAGGGTGGGATTTTTTTATGTTCCAGGGCCAGCAGGACTTTGATTACACTGGCTATTCCTGCGGCTGCCGAGGGGTGGCCAATATTGGTCTTTACCGAACCAATCGGGCAGTACTGCTTTTTCGGGGTGTACTGTCGAAACGCTTCCGTCAATGCTTCAATTTCAATAGGGTCTCCCAATTTGGTCCCGGTTCCATGGGCCTCCACATACGTGATGGTCCCAGGGTTAATCCCGGAATTTTTATATACCTCCAGTTCAAGGTCTTTTTGGGATTGGGCGCTGGGTGCGGTAATACCGTTGGTCTTGCCATCCTGGTTAATACCGGAGCCTTTAATCACGCCGTAGATATGATCTCCGTCGGCCACTGCTTTGTCCAGTAATTTCAGCACCACAGCCCCGACTCCTTCCCCGGGGACAAAACCATCGGCTTGATTATCAAAGGTTTTGCATTTTCCGTCCCGGGACAACATTTCCATCATGCTCATACCGATATAGGGTTTTTCGGTTAGAAACAGGGTGACCCCTCCTGCTAACATCATATCGGTTTCACCATTCAACAGGCTTTTGCAGGCCAGGTGCAGGGCAATCAACGAAGAGGAACACGCGGTATCAATGGGGACGGCAGGTCCTTTTAAATTGAGAAAATAGGATATCCGGGCCGGTAAGATGGAATAAGCACTGAGCATATTGGTGGAGGGATACTCCTGGCCGCTCATTACCCCGACATATACGCCGCATTTGCTGTTACTTAAGGAATCTGCGGCATACCCGGCGTCTTCAATGGCTCGCCAGGCTTCCTGCAAAAATAATCGCTGCTGCGGGTCCAATAACTCGGCTTCTGCCGGAGAAATATTAAAGAAAAGGGGATCGAATTGATCGACATCCTGCAAAAATCCGCCCCATTTGCAATAGGTTTTATTGGGGTCAGTGGTATCCGGTTCATAGTATTGATTTACATCCCAGCGGTCTGCGGGAACTTCGGTTACGGAATTTACGCTGTTGGCCAGGTTCTGCCAATACCGGTAAATATTGTCGGCCCCGGGAAACCGCCCGGACATGCCAATAACGGCAACTTCCGCGGATTCCCGGGGGGACGAGGGCTTTGCTGCTTCGGGCGGGGGAGAAGATACCGATGGTATCGGTGGCATTGATGGCCCAGAAGGACCCGCTGCCGGCATGGTAAGGCCCTTACTGGATGTTACGCCCAGTGAGTGCAGATGGCTGGCCAGGGTATTCACTGTCGAGTAATCGTACAATTGGGTGGCTTTGATTTCCACCTGGAAAACTTGTTCCAACTGCTTTGCCAATTCCACGGCCAGGATGGAGTCCAGGCCCAGTTCCATGAAAGGTTTATTCTCATCAATTTTCGAGATTTCTATCATCAGTACATTGGCCAGGATTTCCTTTACATGGGACACCAGTGACATCACTTCTTCACTGTAACGGTCACTGCCGTTGTTATTACCAGTACTGCTGGACGCTGGTCCCGATGCCGCCGGTACAGGCGGTTTACCGCGGGGTTCTTCCTGGTTCCCGGGTGCCGAAACAGGAAGTGACTGGCCTGGAATAATTGTACTTACATACCGGGCCAACTGGTTTACCGTGGAATAATCGTACAATTGGGTGGCTTTGATCTCCACCTGGAAGGCTTGTTCCAGTTGCTTTACCAATTCCACGGCCAGGATGGAATCCAGGCCCAGTTCCATAAAAGCCTTGTTTTCATCGATTTCCATTGGGCTTTTAAATAGTACTGCGGCCAATATCTCTTTAATTTGCCGCGCCAATGCATCCCTGCCCCGCGGGCTTGAAGAATAGGCAGCCTTATTTACTCCCGGCTGTACATGCGGAGAGGGCTGAGGAGAGTCATAGGTCGAATTACCCGGCCCGGTAGAGGTTTTTTTCAATACAATTTTCCGGTTTTGGGATTTTATTTGATTGACTTGATTCACCGGGCCCTCCTGGTGTTGTCTATTGGTCATGACCAATGGGATTTTAGATTCTTTAAACGCTGTATTTTCCTGGGGTCCCGGGGTTTGCTCCAACCAATGCCTTTTTCTTTCAAAGGGATAAGTGGGTAAAGATAACCGTTTGGGTTTGTTGACCGGGTATAAAAGCTGCCAATCAATGTTAATACCGGCGACAAAGAGTTGGGCAATTTTTTCAAGGTCATCATTTTCAAGAGCGATTTTTGTTTCGGTGAATTGGATATCCTGTTTAGGAGTGCTGGAATTCCCCCGGTAAACACCTTCTATATTCGTGTTTTCACTATTATCATGATAATATTGGTTCAATTTTTCCCACAATTGTGCTGGTGTGGAGGCCACCACTGCCAGGCGCTCTTCCATGGATTCCCGTCCCACTTGCAGGGTATATGCCATGTCTGCCAGGGAAACTTCGGTGGATCGTACTTCAGGGCTCTTAAGGGAAGTGGGTTTTTCGCCGCTGAGATACAATGCCAATGCATGGATAGAAGGATATTGGTATAATGTTTCCAGGTTAATGCCCCGGTGGTATTTTTCCTCCAGTTGAGCTGCCAGGATGGATAGGGTCACCTGGTCAAAGCCCCAATCTTCCAGGACTTCGTCCGGGTGAATGTCGCTTATGTTTACCTTTAGAATCCTTGAAGCTGTACTTAACAGCTCTTTCTGGATGTGCCCGGCTGGGTCCCGGCCTGTTGAAGAAGCGGTTGATGAGGGGAATGTTTTTTCAAGGAAATGAATCATTTTCTCTATATAGGCGTTGAGTCGAGGTGTATTTTTAGCAGAGAAAACAAACAAATACGTTTTTCCCTTGTGTTGTTCGATGTAGTTTGTGGTCTGTCCCCTATTTTCCATATTCTCCGGCCGTTCTTCCAGTACCACATGGACATTGGAGCCGCCAAAGCCAAAGGAACTGATGCCAGCGCGCCGGGGTATGGGTTGATTTTTATCATCCGACAAATGTTCCCAGGCTTGGGTTTTATCGATCACGAAAAAGGGTGTCCTGTCCAATTCAAAATAGGGGTTCAGTTTCCGGAAATGAAGATTCATGGGTATTTTCTTGTATTTCATGGCCAGGAGGACTTTTATAAGCCCGGCAATACCGGCTGCGGTTTCCAGGTGCCCGATATTTGTTTTCACAGAACCAAGGGCACAAAAGGGTTTGTCTGGTGCTGGGATGCCGCGCTGTTGATACAGGTGGTCAAAGGCCTTTTTTAAGCCATTAATTTCCACGGGGTCGCCCAATTCCGTACCGGTGCCGTGGGTTTCGATATAGGTTACGGTGCGGGGGTCGATTAGCGCCCGTTCATAAGCTTCTATTAATAAGGCGGCCTGGGCATTGGCATTGGGAGCAGTGAGGGAATGGGCATGACCACCGTGATTCTCAGCGGTGCTTTTAATGACAGCATAAATATGATCATTATCGGCTGTGGCCTGGTGCAAGGGCTTTAAAAAAACCGCGGCCACACCTTCACCCCTAACATAGCCATCAGCCCTTTCATCAAAGGTTTTACACCGGCCGTCTTTTGCCAACATACCGGTGCTGTAAAAGGCCAGGGAAAGACCGGGCGAAATTATCACATTTACTCCCCCGACAATGGCCTGGTCACAGGTCCCATTCCATATGGCTTCCACACCGCGGTGAACCGCGACCAGGGAGCTGGAGCAGGCTGTATCGATGGGTTCACTGGGTCCATGGAAATTCAACAGGTAAGATACCCGGTTGGCTACCAGGGCACAGGATAAAGACGTGGCTATATGATGGCTATCCACTGGTACAACACCGGAAAATAAAATACTTTGATAATCCGGGGTAGAAACCCCGACAAACAATCCTGTCCGGGTCCCGGAGAGATCAGAGGCTTTGTAGCCTGCATCTTCGATGGTGTTCCATACGGTTTCCAGGAAGATTCGCTGCTGGGGGTCCAGCAGTCGTGCTTCCCGGGGGGATATATTAAAAAATTCCGCATCAAATTTGTCTACATCTTTGATAAATGCACCCCACCTGGCGCCGCTGTCACTGCCATAGGGTTTCCAATCCCAGCGGTGCGGTGGAACTTCGCTGACCAGGTCATTGCCTGCTTCCAGGTGCTGCCAGAAGGTTTCCAGGTTTTCCGCCTGGGGCAGGATCCCGCTCATGCCAATGATGGCAATGGCTTCCCCCGGTCTCCTGCCGCTTCTAGTTTCCCTTTTCCCGGATATGGCTCCTGCCTGGCTAAACCCCTTTAAACGTTCACCGTAATATTGAGTCATCCGGTCCTGGTACTGCTGGCATAAATACCCGGCCAACCCGTTCACCGTTGGGGGTTCAAGCTCAAAAAACACAGTGGGCATCAATTCCAGGTTAAAGGTTTCATTAATCTTATCGGCAAAGGCGGCTAATGTCACTGATTCAAAGCCATAACCATGCAAATCCCCATCTCCACTTAAATCGGTTTCTTTGACGTTGAGTACCCGGGCTGCCAATTTGACCAGGTCCTTGTTGAGCTCTGCCGATAAACTGCTTCCATTGGTGGAATCTCTTTTTACCGGCGATGCCCCGGGGGTATCACCGATGCCCGGGAAACGCTGCCGCTGCTGATGCCGGTGTTGAAGGTCTTTTAATAATCGGAACCCCTCTTCCGATGATAATTGGCGCCTGGAAAGCATTTCAAATACCCGGGCTTTGCTTAATTTATCTTCCCTTTTGACAATCATAGTATTCCCTCCGTAAGACTTTCTGCTTCGGAAACGGTTATTTCTCCAAGTTCCAATTGATGAATTAATTCCTTGATGTTTTCGTCATCCATGGGTTTTTGCCGTTGATTTGCCGCGGAGATCCAATACCTCTTCCCGGTAAAGGGATAGGAGGGCAGTGATACACAGTATACCTCTTGTCCCTGGTAAAAATTCTTCCAATCCGGTTCACTGTCAAGGCCGTGCACATACAATTCCGCTAATGCCACTAATTTATCTTTATACTCATTTCCAGGTAATTGCGTGTGTAATCGTTCATCTATTAATTGATTTTTCTGCTCTTTTTGTTGGAGCGCTGTTTTTGGGTTTCCTGCCCCGGCCTCATTGACCAGGTAGTCCCGGGTATGACCGGTTTCACATAATTCCCTGAGTTTTTGTTTCAAATCGCTTTCATCTTTGACCAGCAGTGCCGAGCGCAGGGAAAAGTGATTCCTGCGCATATGCAGGGTATAAGCAATACTTTCCATTGATGCCTTTATGCCGGAGTTCAACCACTGTAAGAGGTCTTTGTACTTTTGTACCAATGCTTCCCGGGTTTTGGCTGAGATGGGTATAAAATAGTAGGGTCTGGTTATGGCCGGCTGTTTGGCAGACAAGGGAGCCGCAGGCAATGGGGCAAGCCCCCTTGTCCCCTTAGGGGGTTCTTCCAGTACCAAATGCACATTGGTACCGCTGAATCCGAAGGCGCTGACTGCCGCCCGCCTGGGCCGGTCTCCTCCCGGGGTTTGCCAATCGGTTAACCGGGTATTAACATAAAAAGGACTATCTTTAAAGTTGATGTGACGGTTAGGGGTTTTATAATTGAGGGAGGGTGGTATTTGTTGGTATTTAAAGGCCAGCAAAACTTTGATAACACTGGCAGCTCCTGCTGCTGCCAGGGTATGGCCGATGTTGGTTTTCACCGAACCTACAGCGCAAAATTGCTTTTGGTCGGTATATTTCCTGAAGGCATCGGTGAGGCCATTGATTTCGATGGGGTCGCCCAGGGGGGTTCCTGTGCCGTGGGTTTCTATGTAACCGATGGTTTCGGGATTGATGTTAAACCTGTCGTATACTTCGCATTCCAATGCGGTTTGGGCAGGTGCACTGGGGGCGGATATTCCCAGGGTTTTTCCATTATGATTCATGCCGGAACCTTTGATAATTCCATATATATGGTGCCTTTCCCGGAGTGCCCCGGGAAGAGGTTTTAGTACCACCACCCCCACCCCTTCGCCGGGTATAAAGCCGTCGGCTGAGTCATCGAAGGTTTTGCACTGGCCTGTGGGGGACAACATCCCTGATTTGCCGGCCAATGTATGAAACAGTGGTGTGGTGGATATCATCACCCCACCGGCTACGGCCAGTTCGCAGGTACCACTGCGAATACTCTCACAGGCCAGGTGAAGCGCTGCCAATGAAGAAGAACACGCTGTATCCAGCGACAGGGCCGGACCTTTTAAATTCAGGTAATACGCTGCCCTTGCCGGTAATATGGAAGCAGTATTTCCCATAAATGTATATTCTACAGGGTTTTTTGCCTCTTCTTTTATTCTTGCCGCATAATCTCCACTGGAACATCCTACAAAAACACCACACCTTTTGCCTTTCAATTGCTTCTCCGTATACCCGGCGTCCTCCATGGCACCCCAGGCCTCTTGCAAGAATAATCTCTGTTGGGGGTCCATGACTTCGGCTTCTTCGTCGGGAATATTAAAAAATTCGGCATCAAACTGATCTATATGGGATAAAAATGCCCCCCACTGCATGTCCTCTCGTTTTTCTTCATTTCCCCCTTCTTTTATTTCCCACCTGTTTGTGGGCATTTGTCGAACCGAATTTTTCCCGGCGGCCAGGTTAGCCCAGAATTGATTCACATCGTTTGCATCCGGGAATCGACAGGACATACCGATAATGGCAATGGGTTCATCCTCACCATCATATTTTTTCCCGGGTTCACCTTCAGCCCCGTTCATGGTGTCTCCTTGTTCCCAGGAGATTATTTCCCCTGGTTCAGTGGCCTTTTGGTCCTGCTGTTCCCGGGTTTCCCCGGGTCCGGGAGTATGCCGGGGTTCCTGGCCCGATTCTTTGCGAATATGGTGACTTAACTCACGAAGGGTTGAAAAGTTAAACAGGTCAGTGGAACGTAAATCCAGGTTTAATGCTTCATTTATTTTGTCGATAATTTCTACGGCCATGAGTGAGTCCACGCCATAATCCTGGAAAGAGGCATCCGGTTCCAGCTCTGACTGATCGATGTGCAGGAGCCGGGCAAGGATCCCCGTGATGATTTCTTCTACATGGTCCGGGCTGCCGGTGGTGGGGGCGCTGGTGGCCCCGGAAGCTGCGGTTTCCACACCAATCAGGGGTGCCGGTCGAGGATTTGCCGCTGGTTCCCCTGACTTTTGGCTCTTTACTCCCGGGACTACGGCTTTTTCCAGGATGACTTCTCCATTGCTTTCTCCAATAATGACTGCCTGGCTGAAGTTTTCCTCTGCACCGGGAGGCAGTCCCAGTATTTGCACCTGTTCAAATCCATTTTCTTCCAACACCTGTCGCCATTTGCCCGGGCTCAGCAGCGGGGAACCTTTGATGCGATTGGCCTCATCCTGGAACAGCCACCAACCGTCCGTTAAACCAAAAGTCATGGTACTGAAATCCTGTTTGCGGGTGCCTTCATTGATCAGCAATAAACCGTTGGTTTTCAGCAGTTTTTTCAGTTGATTTAAGGAAGCGGTGATTTGCCGGGTGGCATGAATCACATTAACGGCCAGAATAAGGTCTATGGTCCCGGGTTTGAAATGCTGCTGTTCCGGGTCTTTTTCTATATCCAATACCTGGAATGCCATAAAGGGGTAAAGGTGGGCAAAGGTTTGCTCTCCGTGTTGGACGAATTTTTTAGATAAATCCGAATAAATATAGTGGATGTTTTCCTTATATTCTTGCAGGGCTTTCAGGACGGATGCGCTGGTTCCGCCGGTTCCGGCTCCCACTTCCAATACCCGGATCCTGTCTGCCGGGTTCTTTTGCAGTCTTAAGTTGATATAGGCTTGCACCACCCGGGCTGTCAATTGGTTGAATAAATCAGACATCTCATTGCCTTTGTATACATTTTCCACCAGGTGCAGCGAACCGCGGGGAAACATCACTTCCATATGATTCACCTGGGCGCTGAGCACCTGCGGATAAGCCCTGGCACAGGTATACAACAATTCAATATGAGGCGCAATCACAGGGAACTGCTTCATCAACCGGTTTTTTTTATTTTCGAGCAGTTTAAGGTTTTTCCCCGGGTCTTTTTCTTTTGGTTCCCGCGAGGTCCATATATTATTTTCAGTGATGCGGATCAATCCTGCCCTGCTCATGATGTCCAATAAAGCTTCATACAAGCGATCATACCCGGGTACAATTTTAAGTTGGTGTTTGAGATGTTCTTTATCATATTGTTCACCTGCTTTTTGAAAGGCCCCCATTTGACGGAACACGCTCCACAGGAGGTCTTCCATGAATTCCTGCAGGGCAGCAAAGGCCTGCTGGTCCTGGTGGGAATCGCCGGTGATGAGCCCGGTTAACCAGGGCGTAATCCCCGGGACCACCTTATCAATCAATGAAGGAATTTGCTGTGGGTAAATAAGCACCGGTTGTTCCGGGTGGATGTCCATTTTTTTCAATACCTGTGTTTCCATTTTATAGGCAATGACCTGGCGGGTTCGCCGGGTCAATACCTGGTGAACCACGGCCATGCCCTCTTCAGGGGTGATGGATAGAGTGCCCTGGGCTGCTAACCGTTTATTATAATACTCGTTGGCCACAATCCCCACAGTGCCCCAATACCCCCAATTGATTATTTTTACCGGGAAAGAGACCTTTTGACTGATATAATGGGCAAAGGCATCTTTAAAGGTACAGGCGGCAGCATAATTACTCTGCCCGGGAGCGCAGGCAAAGGACTGGGAAGAAGAAAAGAACATCATAAAGTCCAGGGG
This sequence comes from Candidatus Aminicenantota bacterium, assembly GCA_020355945.1. The sequence continues at coordinate 7,501,519 of CP070627.1, forward strand.
TTCATTTTGGTAAACCCGGTATAAGATCACACTGCCAATGACTTTGGGAACCATTACCTCCCGGAGGGTTTCCTCGTCCATGAGGGCGATGGTTTTGTCTTTTAACACAATGGCAGAATGAATTACCCCATTGATGGAGCCAAAACGAGCCCTGGCCTGGGCAGCGGCGGCGGCCATACGTCCCGGATCTGCAGCGTCTGCTTGCAAGTATAGGATCTCGCCCCCGCAGCCCGGGGATTCAATTTGGGCTATTTTTTGTTTTTGCTGTTCATTTAATTGGCTTCGACCCAATAATATCAAGCTGGCGTTCATGGTTTGCACCAGGTAACGGCAGAGTTCCAGGCCAATGCCGCCGGCTCCGCCTAAAATCAAATAGACGCCGTGCTCTCTAAAGGGTGATGGGGTTTTCTCCATTGTTGGCAGTATGATGGGTTCTATTTTCTGCACATATCGTTCCCGGTTTCGCAGGGCCACCACGCTGCCTGGGGCATGGGGAGGTTCGGCCATAATCGATGCTGCCAGGTGCTGCATCTCTTCCGTGCCTCCGGGTTTATCCCTTTTTATTCCCTTTAGACTGATGTCCAGGCAACTGATCTGCCAACGGGGATACTCCCTGGCCATGGACCCGACAAATCCATGCAGGGCAGCCGAGTGAGGTATCACTTCTTCCCGGGTTAATACCCGGAGCGTGTCATTGGTAATCACTTTTATTTGCAGGGGTTCCCGGGTAAATCCACGGCGGATTAATGCTTTCACCAGGTGGAACAGCGAAAACACTCCATGTTCCTGGCTTTTTGCCAATACCTCCGGGTCAAGAATATCTGTGGTGTCCCCCTGGATACCTCCCAGGAAATAGATACAGTGGAGTTGTCCTGGTTTTCCCACACTCTCCCAGGCACTGGCCGGGTCCTGGTCTGTCGAGGCTGGCAGCGGGATGCCTATCACCTCGGCCCCGGACTGACGATGTGCATCAGCCAATGCTTTCTCAAACCCCATTGTGTCGGGAGGATAAACCAATAGAACCTTTTGCCTGGCCGCTTTATTTTCTTTTAGATTTGCTTTTTTTGTTTCCCGGGCCCGGGTTTCTGACTCGGGGGGCAGCGGGCAGGGAATCCAGCGGGGCTTGTATAAAAAGGGTACTTCTCCGGTTGATTTTCCCGGTGCTATTTCTTTCACCGGTCTTAAGGTGACATCATGGAGTTTGACACATACCCGGCCGGTTTCATCCAGCACTGCCACATGGTAATGATGCCCCGGTTTACTGTCCGCAGCTTTCACATAGGCATACCCCTGTTCTGCCAGGGGATGCAATATCTCTACTTTCTCAAAAGAAAAGGGCAGCATTGGTACCCGGGGGGTATTATGCCGGGTGTGACAGGAGATAAGACCGGCAATGGTCTGCAAAGAGCCATCCATCAGGCTGGGATGAAGGGTATACTGGTGGCGATGCCGGCCGGTTTTGTACCCGGGGGGTAAGCTCAAGACTCCCAGGGCTTCTGCTGCTTCCGCATTGGCGAGTATTTGTTTAACCCCCTGTAAATTGAGGCCATAGCAAAGACCTACCCCGAGAAAGGCAGAATACAACTCTTTACCGTCCACTTGCACGGTGCACCTGGATTTGATTGCCTCAATGGGTAAACGCGACAGCGGTTGATCCTTATCTGCTGCCGGTATATCATGGATGCGAAATTCTCCCCTGGCATGGGTAATGGCTTGCTGATGGGTTTCACTGCGAACCTGGAAGCGATATTGGCTGTTATACTTTTCTATAACGATCATCACTTGCCTGGGTTCATTTTGAACCGCCAGGGGTTGAAGCAAGACCAGCCGGTGTATATTGAAGGTGCCTGGCTGCCTGGTCTGTGAAAAAGCAGCGTGCGCCATCTCTATGTAAGCCACACCCGGGAGTATACACCGGCCCATCACCTGGTGATGACCCAGGACCCAATCGGTTTCCCGGAAGGTTTTTTGGAAGACAAGGCTGTTGGGATATTCCAGGCTCTTTCCCGGGTCAATGCCGTCGAGTAAGGGATGCAATTGAGCTTTTTCCCCGGGCAGGTGGCTGGTTTCGGTGGTCTGGGATTTCCAACAGCGTTTCCTGGCAAAGGGATAAGTGGGGAGTGAAATCCGACAGGGTGTTTCTCCCGGATATAATAAACGCCAATCAATGGCCAGGCCTGAAACCCACAACCGGGCCAGGCGGGGTAAGTCCCGCTGCTTCAATAGGTTGTTTATAAACTCTTCCCCGGTTTTCCCTTTCAACACACGCTCCAGGGTTTTTTTATCGGTTTTTGTACTTCCTGTAAAAAGATTCTCTATTCCCGGCTCCCCCTGGACATATTGAGATAATTTTTCTTTTAATTCCTCCATATTGGAAATCACCAGGGCAAGTCGCTGGTTCATGGCTTCCCGGCCCACCTGCAGGGTATAGGCCATATCCCCGGGGGAAATATTGCCTTGATTTTCATTGGTGTTTTCCTGGTTTTCCAGGAATTCTTCCAGTTTCCTGGCATATTCTTTCAGTCGTTCCTCATTTTTGGTAGAAAGGAGAATCAAATATTCCCTGTCCTCTGTTGTCTGTTGTCTGTCTGCCGGTGCTTCTTCCAGTATCACATGGGCATTGGCACCACCAGCACCGAAAGAACTGATGGCGGCCCTTATGGGATACCTTCTCTCCTCTCCATCGACCTTTATAACCGGCTGCTTCCATTCGCTCAATTCTTGCTGCACATAAAAGGGAGATGTTTCAAAATCGATATTGGGATTTAATGTCCGGGCATGGAGCGAGGGCACCAACTGTCGGTGCTTCATCTGTAATATAATCTTGGTTAACCCGGCGATCCCTGCTGCGGATTCCAGGTGTCCTATATTTGATTTTACCGACCCGATGGGGCAGTATTGTTTTTCCCGGGTATATTTTTCATAGGCTTTGATCAATCCCTGGATTTCCACCGGGTCACCCAGTGAGGTTCCTGTACCATGTGCTTCCACGTAACTGATGGTGCGGGGATTGATGTTAGCATTTTTCAAGGTTTGCCCTATCAAACTGGCCTGGGCGTTGGGATTGGGTACGGTATAACCGTTGGTTCTTCCCCCGTGATTGATGGAACTGCCTTTGATCACGGCATAAATATGGTCCTTATCCCTGAGGGCAGTGGGCAGTGGTTTAAGCAGGACTGCCCCGACCCCTTCACCGGGAACAAACCCATCACTGCCGCCCCCAAAAGTGCGGCACCGTCCGGTGGGTGACAACATCTGCATCGAGCACAGGCTCAAATATTTGGAAGGATGAAGATATAGGTTAACCCCACCGGCAATGGCCATACGGCATTCTCCTTTTTCCAGGCTGGCACAGGCCAGGTGGACAGCAGTCAAAGAAGCCGAACACGCTGTGTCCACCGGCATACTGGGACCGTGAACATCAAATACAAAAGAGACCCGGTTGGCAATGGACCAGGGATTGGATAAGGCCAATTCCAGGTTCCCTCCCGGCCCGAACATATAATATGAATACGTGGTTACCCCGGTAAATACTCCTACATCTCCCCCATCCACACCATTTTTTTCGCAGGTATATCTTTTTATTTCCTCCCGGGTGTATCCTGCATCCTCAACGGCTTCCCAGGCAGCTTCCAGGAAGATTCGTTCCTGGGGGTCTATCATTTCCGCCTCCCGGGGTGATATATTAAAAATAATCGGGTCAAACACATCGATATCCTCCAGAAATCCCCCCCATTTGCTGTACATTTTGCCGGTCCCGGTCCCGGGATCATAATAGTCCCGGTGGTCCCAGCGGCTGGTTGGTATTTCAGTGATACAATCCCTTCCGTGCTTTAAATTTTCCCAATATTCTTCCAGGTTCCTGGCCATTGGATAGCGGCCGCTGACACCAATAATGGCGATCTCACCCCTGGTTTCCGGGCTTGATGACGCTTCATCGGGTATGATAATGGTTTCCTGTTGAAGGGGAATTTTCCCTGCTGACGGGGTGAGAGGTTTTGCCGGTTCGGGCTTTGACCGCCGGATTTGTGCTGCCGGCGGCTGACTCTCTTCAATATTGAACCTTTTAACCAGGTCCACCTGGTGATGGGCCACAAAATAAGCGGTTAACTGCTGCAGGTTCCGGTACTCAAACAGCAGGGTTTTGGGTATCGAACATAACCCTCTCTCCACTTCCACATTAAACATATTAATGACAATCGAATCAATGCCATATTCTTCAAAGGAGACTTCGGGCTCTATTTGGTCCGGTGATAATTTCAATATCTTTCCCAACATTTGTTTCAAGAATCCCCGGGTTTTTTCAGCCAACTCTTCCGGGTCAATGGTGGATGGGGGAGGTCCCGGCGCAGTGACTGACGGGGCTGGTTGGAAAGTGTAACCCCGGGCCATGATTGGTTTTATTCTGTCCGGGCTGCCGTGGACCACGATGCATTGAGTAAGATTACATTCCAGTACCCGTTCCAGTGCATGAAGGCCTTCGTTGGTGGGCATTCCCGGTGCGCCCGTCAGTTCCGATAATATCGCCCGGTCTTCATCCGAAAGCTGCATGCCCCCTTCCTGCCATAAGGGCCAATTGATGGAGACGGTCCTGCCGGAACGTTCCTGTTGGTTTCGCTGCTGTTCCCGCCATTGGGCAAAGCGATCCATGAAGGCATTGGCATAGGCATAATCACACTGGCCAGCATTGCCCAGCACCGCTGCCAGCGATGAGAACATAATAAAAAAATCCAGGTTTTCCTCCCGGGTGACTTCATCCAGGTGGACCGCGCCGTACACCTTGGGAGCCAATACTGCTTCCGCCTCTCCCGGTGTTTTTTTCATAATAAAAGAGTCCCGGATAACCCCGGCGCTGTGAAAGATACCGTTCAATTGATTATATCGGTGTTTGACCCGGGTTACCAGGTGTTCCGCTTCCTGGCGGTTGGATGCATCAGCCTGGATATAAATCACCTCAGCGCCCAGGGATTCCAGGTGCCGGATACTGGCTTGTTTGTCAGCGCCCGGTGCCGAGCGACCGGTGAGTACCAATCGCGCCTTGACCTTCCTGGCCAAATACCCGGCAATGATTAGTCCTAAGCCGCCCAGTCCGCCGGTAATCAAATAGACTCCCTTCTCCTTCAATGTTAAAGGCTCTTCTTTGCCCTTTACCTCCAATTCTTTCAACCTGCTGACATACCGCTGCCTTTCTTCATCAAAGCGGATGTCCGGCTCATCATCGGCGGCGGCAAACTCATCCCCTGCCACCTCCAACAGCCAGGATATCTCCAACGGTTCATTGAAGGTCACAGGCATTGCCATCGCTTTATAGATAAAGCCCGGGTTTTCAATGCGAAGGGTCCTGGCAAATCCGCTGATCCCCGCATACTGGGGTTGGAGGGTATCCCCGGAACCCGGGTAAATATAGAGCAATTGATACCTTTTTTTGACCGCTGCCGACATGGTCATCAAAGCCTGGGTGAGATACAGCAGCGAATAGAAACTTTTTTTTACCTGCCGGGCCAGGCTTTCGTTACCATCGGCTTCCACCTCCCGGGACCACAGGTGAATCATCCTGTCCGGTGCCTGGTCTTGTTCGACCAGTGTCTCCATCAATTGCCGGTAGTGGGTCGGGTCTTCGGGATTAATCTCATAGATACCGCTGCCGTGATCTTGAAAATGATTACCGGGCTGCACCAGGATAACCGGGATATTGTCCCGGTTATTTTTATTGAGGGCTGAAATTAACGCATCCCGCACTTTCGGGTTTATATCAAATACCAGTATACCGCTTCCGGATAATAATAACTGATGCCCCGGCCGGTTTTGAGAAACTGTTGATTTTTCCCATACTTCCTGGTAGTAGAGGTTTACCGGTTGGTCTGTCACTGGTGATTCTTTCACCTCAACCTCATTCCCTGGCAGCGGAGGGGGACATACCCAATGCCGTTCCCTGGCAAAGGGATAGGTGGGGAGAGAAATGCGCAGGGGCAGTTGGTTGGGATAGAGTAATTCCCAGGGAATGCCCACGCCCGATATCCATAACCGGGCAATTTTGTCCAGCTTGCCACTTTGCAGGATGGTGGTAATATACGACTCACTCTCTTCTCCCTCCCCCAGCAGTTGGGCTGTCTGGCGATTTGCTTTTACATTCCCGGTGTAAACATTTTCCTGGCTCGACTCTTCCTGGCAGTAGTGAATTAATTTCTCTTTCAACTCTTTGCTGCTGGATACGATCAGGGCGATTCGCTCATCCATGGGTTCACGGCCCAGCTGCAGTGTATAGGCGATGTCGCCTAAACGAAGAGACGATGGCACTGAAGCCGCAGCAGGGGAAGCTGTGCCAGCCGGATGGGGAGAATCACCGCCGCGGCTGAGATAATAGGCCTTGACCGCTTCTGCGTAGCGATTACACAAATATCGGGCCAATGAGCCAATGGATAAATAGGTAAAGAATACACCAGGATTGATGTCTAACCGGTACCTTTCATTGATGCGCCCGGCCATTTCCTGGAAATGGGGGGCATCAAACCCGCAATCCATGAACTCTTCGTTAATATCCATGTCCTGGTCATGAACCGCTAATACCAGGGAGGCCTCTTTTAATAGGTCTTCCTGCACTTCTGTTTGAAATTCCCCTGCTCTTCCGGGTTCCATAGAAGAGGATTTGGTGTGGTCACGGTCAGGACCGCACATATGCTTATCCAGGAAAGTGACCATGTTCCTGGCATACTCCTTGAGTCTTTCCCGGTTTGTTGCGGATAATATGATAAGATGAGGTTCCTGGTCTTGAATACCTGCCTGTGGCTGCGGTTCCGGGTGGACATACTCTTCCAGTACCACATGGGCATTGGTGCCGCCAAATCCAAAGGAACTTACTCCTGCCCGCCTGGGCAGGGAGTTCCCACTGCCGTCCTTTAATGCTTTCCAGGGGCGGGTCTTTTCCACTACATAAAAGGGGGTGTGCCGGAGCCGGATATAAGGATTCAGTTTTTGTAGATGCAAGACCCCGGGTAAAACTTTGTGCTTCATAGCCAAAAGTACCTTGATAATCCCGGCAATTCCAGCCGCAGGCTCCAGGTGACCGATATTGGTCTTGACAGTACCTAAGCCGCAGTAATAATTTCGTTGTATGGTTTTTTTTCGTTTTTTTGCCAATTGGTTAAAGGCCTGTTTGATTCCTTCGATTTCCACGGGGTCACCCAGTTCGGTGCCGGTGCCGTGGGCTTCGATATAGGTCACGGTTTCGGGGTCTATGCCGGCTTCTTCATAGGCAGAGACCAATAATGCGGCCTGGGCATCGGAATTGGGTGCGGTTAACGAGTTGGCTTTTCCGCCGTGGTTCACAGCGGTTCCTTTAATGACCGCGTAAATATAATCATGATGGGCAATGGCTTTGTTTAAGGGCTTTAACAATATTGAAATCACACCTTCACCCCTGACATAACCATTGGCGCGCTTATCAAAGGTTTTGCACCGGCCGTCCGGCGAAAGCACCCCCATTAAACTGGCCCCGATGGTGTAGGCAGGAGAGATCATGATGTTGACGCCTCCTACAACAGCCATTTCACAATCACCGGCCTGGATAGCGCGAATCGCCTGGTTCATGGCCACCAGGCTGCTGGAACAGCCGGTGTTAATCGTCTCACTGGCCCCCCGCCAGTTGAGTAAAAAGGAAACCCGGTTGGCCAATACCGCATGATGGGTACTGGTGGCCATTTGAGCGTTTATTCCACTGGTGCTTCCCACTAATTCCAGGTAATCAACCGAGTCTGCCCCGATGAACACCCCCACGGATTTCCCGGATAAGGCAGACACCTGGTATCCAGCATCTTCGATGGTTTTCCATACTGTTTCCACCAGCAGGCGCTGCTGGGGGTCCATCATCTCTGCCTCGCGGGGAGAGATATTAAAGAAACGGGCATCAAACTTATCCACATCCGGTATAAACCCTCCCCACTTTGAAATCACCCGGTTGGTTTCCGCTTCATATTTGCTGTAATATTCCCGCCAATCCCAGCGGTCCGGGGGAACCTCAGTGATCAAATCCTTGCCGGCTTGCAAATGCTGCCAGAATTCTGCCAGGTTTTTTGATCCCGGTAATATACCGCTGGCCCCGATGATGGCGATTTCTTGTTTTTCCCCGGCCTGTTCCCGGGATAACTTCACCCGGGCAGGGCGTTCATGTCCTTTTGCCAGATTTGCTGCCCCGGGTACGGCCCCCGCGTTTTTCCCTGCTTGATTCTCTGCCCGGGTGTCCGCAATAGGGACCCCAGCGGTACCGGAGTAATAACGGCTCATTTCCGCTTGCCATTCCTCCATAAAATACTCGCTCAAACTTCCAATACTGCCGTGCCGGAAAAATACCGCCGGTAAAATTTCCACCTGGTAGATTTTACTGAGTTGATTGGCAAATTCTTTCAGGCTAATGGAATCAAACCCGTAATTGCCGAGACTCTCATGGATATCCAGCTTTTGGTGATTGATTTTTAGTACACCGGCGGCAATCCGTTTGATGTCAGCCCGGACCCGATCCGCCGGTAAAATATTGGTTTGTTTTCTTTTTCCCGGTTCCGGTGGTCTATCCCCGGGGCTGTCTTCTACTGCCAGCGGGGGGGCAGGATCCGGGAGAAAAGGAACTCCCGGGGATTCCAGGGACTCCTGTTGAAGGCGTTTGAATAATCGATACCCCTGCTGCGAGGAGATTTTACCCCTGGAGACCATTTCAAATACCTGTTCCCTGGTCAACGATGGTTTCATGTTCTTCCCTCCAGCATGCGATTGGCGTCGGCAACTGTTGCTTCGCCAGTCTCTAACTTTTGCATTAACTCTTTGATTTCCTCATCTTCCAGGAACTTTTTTTCCTGGCCGGATGGGCCGGGTATAGGGATCCAATAGCGTTCCCTGGCAAAGGGATAGGTGGGCAGGGAAATGCGCAGGCATTCCTCTTCCCTGTATAAACCCTGCCAATCCATGTCATACCCTTTGGTATACAAATCTGCCAATACCAGTAATTTCTTCTTGTATTCACTCCCGGTCAGTCGGTGCTGGTGTAATTCCTTTATCGCTGCTTCCCCCATTTGCTGCAAGGCGGATTCACGCTGCGTTACCGGTTTGGACACCTCCCGTGCCTCATTCAATGTATGGGTTAAATAATCGTCTACTTCTTCACCCTCCAGGATTGCCCTTATTTTTCTTTTCAGTTCATTTATATCCCGTACAATAAAGACCGAGCAAAAAGAATAATGACTCCTTCCCACCAGCAATGTATAAGAAATGTCTCTTAACTGGCAGCCGTTTCCTTTTTTCTCCAGCCAGGTAATCATATCTTTTAATTTCTGTTCCAGTGCGGTTTGGGTTTTGGCGGAAATGGGGATCAAGTAGTAAGGAGGAGTTTTGGAAGACTGTTCAACAGACAAAGGGGCCTCCTGGAGAACAACGTGGGCATTGGTGCCGCTGAAGCCAAAGGAGCTAACTGCTGCTGTCCTGGGTATGTTGTCCCCAGGCTGCCACTCTTTCAATTGGGTGTTGACATAAAACGGACTGTCCTGGAAATTGATGAGCTCATTCTCCTGCTCAAAGTTTAAAGAAGGTACGATTTTTTTATATTCCAGGCACAGTAAAACTTTAATAAGCCCGGTTACTCCCGCGGCTGCCAGTGAATGCCCGATATTGGACTTCACGGAACCGACAGCACAATACTGTTTTTTAGAGGTGTATTTCCTGAAGGCTTCGGTTAATGCATCAATTTCAATGGGGTCGCCCAGGCAAGTTCCGGTTCCGTGAGCTTCTACATAACCGATGGTTTCCGGGTTGATTTTATACCTCTTATATACTTCAAGTTCCAGTTCTGCCTGGGATGGTGCGCTGGGAGCGGTGATGCCGTTGGTTTTGCCATCCTGGTTAATTCCTGAACCGATAATGACGCCGTAAATATGGTCTCCATTCTGCCGAGCGGATTCCAGGTCCTTTAAGACCACAGCCGCCGCCCCCTCCCCGGGCACAATCCCATCGGCAAGATTATCAAAGACCCTGCATTGACCCCTGTAAGACAGCACCCCGGTCCTGCTCAGCATGATATAAAATTCAGGCGACGTGGTTATGGTTACCCCCCCGGCAACAGCCATGTCGCTGGTGCCGCAGCGAATACTTTCACAGGCCAGGTGCACTGCCACCAATGACGATGAACAGGCCGTATTAATGGTTATACTCGGACCTCTTAAATTTAAAAAATAGGATATCCTGGCCGATAAAATCGCTTCATAGTTCCCGGTCATCTGGTATGCATCCGGGGATAATCGGTTCTCCCTGATTAATCGCTGGTAATCCGCGCCATTGAATCCCACAAACACACCGCATTTTTTGCCGTCAAGCTCTTTATCGGCATACCCGGCATCTTCCAGGGCTTTCCAGGCCTCTTCCAGGAACAACCGCTGCTGGGGGTCCATCATTTCCGCTTCTTTTGGGGAAATGTTAAAAAATAGGGGATCGAACTCATCGATCCCGGATAAAAAGCCACCCCACTTGCAATAACTTTTATCCAGTACCTGCGGATCAGGGTCATAAAATGTGTCAGTGTCCCACCGCTGGGCTTCCTTGACGGAATTCTTTCCTGCTGCCAGGTTTTGCCACCACTCATCCACATTCACGGCATCGGGGAACCGCCCGGACATACCAATAACAGCAATGCCTTGAGACCCTTCTCCCTTTTCAACCCCGAGTTGAGGGTATTCGGCAACATCACTGTCCCCAGGCTCCATTGGAGCTGCTGTCTCCTTGAATACCTGGTTGGAGTGTTTATTTTGCTCTCCCTCCGGTTTATGATCGATGGCAGCACCGGTGAAATCGCCAAATTTCTCGATAATGTAATTGGTTAACTTCCTGACCGTAGAATAATTGAATAGCTCCGTGGACCTTAATTGTACCTGTAATTCCTCGTTGAGCTTATTTGCAATCTCTATGGCCAAAATGGAATCTACTCCAAAATCCGAATAAGGGGTATCAATATCTAGCTCCTCCCTGGTCAATTGCAGGACAATCGACAGGGTCTTGAGGATTTTCTTTTCTATATATTCCCGGGGTCCCGGGCCGCCTTTTTTTTCCCGGTGAGGTGGTGTCTGGCTGGAAATGCTCTCCTGCTGTTTGACTGCCTCCCTGGTATCCGTATTTTTATCCACAGGGCGTGGATGCATTCCCTGGCTCACCTGTCCGTTACTTTCGGCAGCGATCACATGTTGGCCTATACTTTTACCAGGTTCCAGGGGGTATCCTAACATGACCACCCGATGGAATCCCTGTTCTTTAAGAATGATTTCCCACATACCCCGGCTCATCAGCGGGGAACCCGGGAGGCGGTTCTGTTCATCCTGGTACAACCACCATCCTTCCAACAACCCGAAGGTAATAGAAGCAAAATCCTGGACACTGGTTTTTTCATAAATAATGAGCCATCCATTGGTCTTTAACAACACTTTGGCGTTGTCCAGGGTATTTCGTATAAAGCGGGTGGCGTGCAGGACATTGGCAGCAATAACAATATCGTAACCTCCCGGTTCAAATCCCTGCCGGGTCACCTCTTTTTCAATATCCAGGACTTTAAATTCCACGAATGGATTCTCAGCCCCATACTGTTCCCTGCCATACTTTGTAAATCCGAAAGAAATATCAGTATAAGTGTAGATCAATTGGTTTTCATATCCATGGGTACGGATGGCATCAAACACCGGTACACTGGTGCCGCCCGTTCCGGCCCCAATCTCCAGTATTTTAATTTTCTCATCTCCTTTTGGTACCGGGAGCCTGGCCCGGATATACGACACAACACTCCAGGCTACCAGTTGATTGTGATAGTCGGCCACATCGTTGCCCCTATATATTTCTTCCATCAGTTCCATGGAATAATTGGGAAACATGACCTCTGCAGCAGGTATGTCACCCCTCAGCAGATCGGGATACTTTTCCAGGCAAACCCACAGTAAGTTAAGAAAGGCTTTTATCACGGGGAAATCAGCGATTAAACGGTTCTTCCGGGGTTCCAGGCATCTTAATTCATTTTGCACCCCAGGGTCTTCCAGTTTCTGCAATGTCAAGACCTCCCGGTCATTGAACCGAATAAATCCTTCCCGACCGAGGATTTCCAGCAAAATCTCATACAGGCGGAAATAAAGGGGGGTGATCTTTAACTTTTTTTTCAAGTCCTCCCTGTCATATCGTTCGCCAGCACGCAGGAATACCCCCATCCGCCGGAATGCATCCAGGAGCAGGTTTCGACCAAAGTGTTCCATTTCCAGGTGAGACCGTTCAAGCCGGGGAAAATCAATGACTTTTGCTAAGGGCTGTTTGTTCCTGTCCAGGGCAGTTTCAAGAATTGAGGGCATGTCCTCGGGGTAAATGACCACGTGGCCCGCAGGGCTATTCATATCAACTCCCATTTTTTCCAGCAGCCCGGGTTCTGCTTTAATGGCTAAAAACTGGGTAACACCACTTCTCAATATCCCCGGGAGTACTGCCGCTCCTTCTCCTGGTGAAATAGGCTTGAAACCCTGGCCTATAATATATCTCCCGGTATTTTCATCTGCGGCGGCCCCCGGGACTTCCCAGTACCCCCAATTTATCGTCCTCACCGGCCAGTTCTCGCGGCGGTCCAGGTAATAGGCAAAAGCATCCTCAAAACAATTCCCTGTAACATAATTACTCATACCTGCTTCTCCGATGAAGGATTGAGAAGAAGAGAAAAATACCATGAAATCAAGGGCTTGCCCCTTTAGTACCTGGTATAAAACCACACTGCCTTTAACTTTTGGGGCCAGGGCCCGATAGAACATCTCTTCATCCATATTTTCCAGGGTTTTGTTTTTCACCACCCCTGCCGAATGAATCACTCCATCTATCCGGTTAAAAATAGACCTGGCTTTATCAATCGCCTTCCTCATACTCTCTATATCCACTGCATCCGCCCGGGTATAAAACACCTTTCCTCCCAGGGATTCGATGCGGTCAATTTTTCTTTTCCGGTTTTCATTCAACTCACCGCGTCCCAATAAGATCAACCGCGCCTGCACTGTTTTAGCAAGGTAAAGGCTTAATTCCAGTCCGATCGTCCCTGCTCCGCCTAAGATCAAATAAACCCCCTGCCGCTTAAACGGATGATAATGGTTTCCCGGGGGTGACGGCAGCAGTGCCGGCTTTAGGGTACGCACGTACCGCCTACCTGCACGAATGGCAACTTCTAAATTCCCACCCCTTCCAGGACCGGGGTCCGCGGTGATGGGCTTTACCAATGCCTGTAACTCCTCTTTACCGGGCTGCGCCCGAATCCCTTTTAAGCTAATATCAATACAACTCATCTCAAAATGGGGATACTCTTTCGCAGCCGTCCGGGTTAAACCGTGCAAGCTGGCTGAATAGGGCTTTACCTCTTCCTGGGGGAAAACCCGGTGAACATCATTGGTCACTACTTTGAATCGAATCGGATACCGGCTCAATTCATATTTGCTTAACGATTTAATCAATCGAAACAGGGAAAAAACACCGCGCTGCTGGCTCTCTTCCAGGTAATCCGGGTTATCCGCTGCTGTTTCTTTAATCTCTATTCCTCCAAGGAAATAGATATCGTGGAGAATCTTGAATTGCAATTGTCCGATGACCTGGCCCAGGGCAGAAGGATCATCCGCATCCACTTCCCAATGACCTGTTCCAGTCTCCCGCGTCCGGGCTCCCAACCCAATCTCCATGACTCGATCTCCCCTATGGTATTCGGCGATTGCCTTCTCAAATCCAGTGGACGGTAAGGGATAAATGATCAGGACCGTTTGCTTCTTGTGCTCTTTTTTTCCATCTTTTTTTACTTCCGGCCTTTTGATGTGAGACGGTAGAAGGGGCGCGGGCTCCCATCTCGGTATATAAAGAAAATCTTTTCTATCTTCCTGGTCCGGGGTAGAAATGGAAATGCCCGGTATCCAATGACTTTTCCGCTCAAATGGATAGGTGGGCAAAGAAATACGCCGGGGGGTTCGGGTTTCATCCGGATATAACAGCCTCCAATCTATATTAACACCGGATACCCAGAGCTGGCCGAGCTTACCGGGTTTTCTTTTTTCAAGGAGGCTTTTGACATAGGCTTCCCCTTCTTCCCCTTCCACCAGGGCATTCCCGGGCTGTTCCTTAATGTTCCCGGTATAAACATTTTCAATATCAGGCATACCTGGCTGGTACTGGCAATATTGAGTCAATTTCTCTTGCAGTTCATCGAGGCTGGATGCCATTATGGCCAGCCGCGCCGCCATGGCGTCCCGTCCCACTTGCAGGGTATAGGCGATATCCTCGATACTGGCGGAAGCCTGTCCCGGGAAATTTCTCATCTTTCCTGCATATGCCTTCAGCCGTTCTTCATTTTTGGCTGAGAGGACAATCAAATGAGGTTCCTTACGGCCTGCACCCTGTGCTCTGCGCTCTGCGCTCTGCGCTTCAGGCCATTCTTCCAGTACCACGTGGGCGTTGACACCGCCAAAACCGAAGGAGCTTACCCCGGCTCGCCGGGGGATTTTTTTATTATGCTCATCCGTTAAGCATTCCCAGGGCCTGGTTTCCCGGATAATATAAAAAGGAGTACCGTCTAATTCTATTTGTGGATTGATTTCTTTGAAATGAACCGTTGCCGGTAATGTTTTATGTTTCATGGCCAGGACCACTTTGATGATCCCGGCTATCCCGGCTGCTGTTTCCAGGTGACCGATGTTGGTTTTTACCGAACCGATGCCGCAGTACGCTTTTGGGGGAACCGGTTTTTCCCATTCTCCGTACAACTGCTCGAAGGCTCTTTTAAGTCCATTGATCTCAATGGGGTCTCCCAGGCTGGTCCCGGTTCCGTGGGCTTCGATATAAGTCACTGTGGTGGGGTCAATTCCTGATTTTTTCCAGGCCGTCACCAGCAGGTCAGCCTGGGCAACCGGGTTGGGCGCAGTTAAAGAAGTGGTATGCCCCCCGTGGTTGACGGCAGTTCCTTTGATCACCGCATAAATATGATCTGCATCAGCCTGTGCTTTACGCAGCGGCTTTAGAAAAACAGCCCCGCACCCTTCGCCGCGGACATACCCATTGGCCTGTTTATCAAAGGTTTTGCACCGGCCATCCGGGCACAGCATCCCTGACTTACTAAAGGCGATATACCCGATGGGACTGGTAATCACATTTACCCCACCCGCAATGGCCAGGTCACAATCCCCACTGCGGATGGATTGCATGCCGCGGTGCAGGGCCAGCAGGGAACTGGAACATGCCGTGTCTACCGGCTCGCTGGGACCATGGAAATCAAAAAAATATGATACCCGGTTGGCCAGGGCGGAATGAGACAATCCTGTTGCCATCTGGGGAAGAATTTCCACCTGGTGGTCCCTTAACAACTCACTGTAATCACTGCCGGCTACCCCTACAAACAATCCTGTCCTGGTGCCGGCTAAGTCCGATGCCCGGTACCCGGCATCCTCAATGGTTTTCCATACTGTTTCCATGAAAATTCGCTGCTGGGGGTCCATTAACTCTGCTTCACGGGGAGAGATTCCAAAAAACTGCGCATCAAAAGCATCTACCCGGCTGATAAACCCTCCCCATCTGGCATTGGTTTTATTGGACTCCAGTGCCGGGTCACCGTACCATTCCCGCCAATCCCACCGGTCCGGGGGAATTTCAACGATAAGATCGCTCCCGGTTTCCAGGTGACGCCAGAAAACCTCCAGGTCGTCTGACTGGGGCATCACTCCGCTTATCCCGATAATGGCAATCGGTCCTGTTTCCATTACATTTTGGCTGTCCACTGCTGATTCGCCCCTGTTTTTGCTCTCAAGCTGCTGCCGGGGAAACCTGGACCGGCGCATTGGCGTCACCTCCGAGGCTGGTGCCTCACCCGGATGGTCTTCCCCCTCCACCTCCCCTGCGGTTTCCTCCCCGGTACTGCCGGTGCTTAACCTTAAGCGATCCTTATAATAGTCGACCAGGTTGTCCCTGTACGCCTCCAGCAAATACCGGGCCAACGATGACAGGCTGCGGTGCTCAAATAAGACAGCCGGCATGATTTCCAGGTTATACCATTGGTTCAGCAGGCTGCTGTACTCGGTAAAAGTCACTGAATCAAACCCAAATTCACTCATCTCTACATCGATGTCAATGTCTTTCTTATGTATATTTAATACGCGGGAAACACCGTTTACCAGGTCCTCATGGATGTACTCCACCAGGTCATGGCCAGGAACTTCTCCTCTACCCGGGGTTTTCACTTTTTCTCGACTTGATTTTTTTTCTCCCTCTCTTTGCACTAAACGTCGGATTTCCGCCGCGTTTCCTTGCATCACCATAAACCGGGTCCCGGGATACGCCAATCCTTTTACAAAAGTATCTAATCCCGTTTGGGTGTCCAGGGGGGTAATGGCCGTGGTTTTTCGCCCTGTTGCCCGGGTTTGTTTTTCCGTGGTCATCCCGCCCTCTTTCCACAACCACCAGTTAATGGACAGGGTTTTGCCGGGATGCTGCTGCCGGGTCCTCAGTTCCGCGAAATTGTCCATGAAGCTGTTGGCATAGGCGTAATCACTTTGCCCCGGGTTTCCCATGACGGCTGCCGCGGAAGAAAACATGACGAAAAAGTCCAGGGGTTCTTGTTTTGTGGCTTTGTCCAGCCATACAGCACCGTATACTTTAGGGCCCAATACCGCTTCCATTTGCTCCCGGTTTTTATTCATGATAAAGGCATCCCGGAGGATACCCGCACTGTGGATAATACCGTTGATCTGTCCGAAACGGGACTTTGCCCGCGACACCAGGTCCTCCACTTCCGACTGCCTGGATATATCCGCTTTGATATAAAGAACCTCGGCACCCGGTTGTTCCAGTTCCTCCAGTTTTTTTTGCATTTCCCCATTGAGTTCTGAGATATCGGTGAGCACCAGCCTGGCTTTTACCTGCCTGGCTAAATACCTGGCAAATATCATTCCCAGGCCGCCGGTCCCACCGGTGATAAGGTAAACCCCGCTTTCCCGCGGCAGCCTGGCGGTTCTATTGCCGCGGTCATTACCGCTTTCCAGCTTAAATTTCTTTTGACGCCTGACAAACCGGCCTTTATCCAGGTAACGCACTTCTATTTCATCATCCTTCCAGGCTGCAAATTCTCCCAGTAACTCCCCCGGGGTCAAGCGGTCCTGCCTTTGTATCTCCACGGTTTTGTAATGAAATTTCGAGTTTTCCAGGCGAAGGGTCCTGGCAAACCCGTTCAATGCTGCATGCTGGGGTTGGGGGCTGTCTTGCGCCGAATAAACATACAACAACCGCACCTTACCGGTCACTCCCTGTTTCATTAACGCTTGACTCAAATAAAATACCGAATAAATACCTCTTTCTAACTGCATCCCTAAGGATGCCTCTTCCCCTGTAAATTTCTCCCGCGGCCACATATGGATGATCCGGGTGGGGATAAAGCCCTGCTTTTCCAGGGTTGCTAATAACTGCCCATAATCCCCTGGTTTCCCGGGATTGATTTCATATATGCCATTGTCCTGGTCCGGGGGTTGATACCCTGTCCCGGGTTTTACGCCTACCACTGCTGCTTGTTCTTCCAGGGCTTTCCCGATTTTAATATCATCCGCCGCTCCGGTGAAAAAAACCAGGACATGATCCGGTTCCTGGTTGTTGGTACCGGTTTTACCGGGTTCCAACGACGCTTCCTCCCACTCATCATGAAAAGCCATCACGTCATCGGGTTCAGCTGCTGAACCTGCTTCCGAATATGACTGCGGCTTGAAGACTTTCATAGAGAAATTCTTTATTTTGACCAGCACTTGCCCTTCTTCATCCGCCAGTTGAATATTAAAGGTTTTCACCTGGCCGCCGGTATTATCCCCGGCAGGTACGGCATAAGCAGCGCACCTCTGCGTAAGCGGTTTTAATATTTCAACTTCTCCCAGGGAATAAGGAAGATAAACTTCCCCTGGTTCAACCTGGTCCCGGGGGCTGCCGTTCAAACCCATTACCGCCTGCAGTGCCCCTTCCATTATTGACGGGTGCAGCCCAAACTCCCGGAACCCCGGGCTGCACACCTGGGGCAGCTCAAGCAAACACAACGCTTCACTGCCCTCCTCACTGCCGTACATCTCACCCATCAATCGAAAGGATACACCGTAATGTAATCCCGCTTTTTCAGCTAACTCATAGTATTTGGCGCCATCACCCTTTTGAATACATCGAGCCCTGGCGGCCTCGATATCCAGCCGCTCATCCCCTGCTTGCTTTTCCCCTTGATCCGCATAAACCAACTGCCCCCACACATGGACCAACCGCTTCCCTTCTTCCTTTACAGTATACACTTCATACCGGACCATTTCCTCATCACGATTCATATTCGTATCAGTATGGGCATCCGTATAGAGACCCATGTAAACCCGGGGAGCATCCTTGTCCGTATCCAATATGACCGGCCTTGCCCATACTATGTTTTTGATTTTTTTTACTTTCATATTTTTCCTGGCCAGGTTGCCTGCCGCCCTGGCCATTTCCAGGTAAGCCACCCCGGGTAAGACCATTTTTCCCCCTACCACATGATCTCTTAAACAATAATCTTCCCTGGTGAATACCTTCATAAAACACTGCTCTTCCAGGGTGGATTCATTGGCATCAATGAAGGGATGGAGCTTAGAGACATGACCACAAATTACAGCGGTTCCATCAACCCGGGGAATTTCCGGCTTCCAGCACTGCTCCTTCTTAAACGGGTAGGTGGGGAGCGAAACCCGAGGCGGAGTTTGCACCGGGTACAACAATTGCCAATCGATTTCCATTCCCGATACCCAGAGCCGGGCCAGCTTGTCGAGCTTTTGCTTCTCTATTAAGCGAAGAACAAATTCCCGCCCTTCTTCACCTTCCATCAATAACTCGGTCCTGGCAGTGCTGCCGGCAGTATTTCCCCGATATAAACCCGGGATATCTTTTTCCCCCCGGCAGTATCGCCCCAATTTCTCTTTGAGTTCCTCGATACCGGCCGCCACTACGGCCAACCGCTCTTCCATGGCTTCCCGTCCCACCTGCAAGGTGTAGACCAGGCTTGCCCATGAAATACCCGCGCTTTCCAGGAGGTCCGACATCTCCCCGGTATAGACCTTCAGCCTCTCTTCACTCCTGCCGGAAAGCACAAAAATACCGGGAGTGCTTTCATTGAGAATGACGGTTGAAGCGGTAATCTCCTGGCTGGGCATATATTCTTCCAGCACCACATGGGTATTATTGCCAGCCATGCCGAAAGAACTTATTCCAGCCCGCCTGGGGACCCCTTCCGCGGTTTCCCAGGGCTGAAGTGCTGTATTGATATAGAAAGGAGAGTCTTCCAATTGGATATACGGATTTATTTCTTTAAAAAAGGGCATGGCCGGTACCTGTTTATGCTTCATGGCTAATACGGTTTTCACCACACCGGCAATGCCAGCCGCCCCCTCAAGATGACCGATATGAGCTTTGGCCGAACCGATTCCACAAAACCCTTGCCGGCGGGTGAAATGACTGAAAGCTTTTTTAAGGGCATTGATTTCAACGGGGTCTCCCAATATGGTGCCGGTGCCGTGGGCTTCGATATAGGAAATCGTTCCCGGATCGATTCCTGCTTCCTTCCAGGCCTTCAATACCACGGCGGTTTGCAATTCCGGCCGCGGTGACATCGGGTTATTGGATTTTCCCACATGATTGGCGGCCGAACCCTTGATGATGGCATGAATCTGATCACCATCGCGGATGGCTTTGGATAAGGGTTTTAACAATAAGGCCGCCACCCCTTCACCCGGCACATAGCCATCGGCAGCTTTATCAAAGGTATAACACCGGCCCGTGGGCGACAACGCCTGGACCCGGGAAAAACTCACATAATGCAGCGGACTTAATACCAGGTTGGTACCTGCCGCAAATGCCATCTCACACTCATTGTCACGTAATGCTTTACAAGCCAAATGCACCGCGGTTAACGACGATGCACACGCATTATCAATAGGCATACTCTGACCCTGCAAATCAAACGTATAAGATAAACGACCGGGAAAAGAACATAAAAAACAACCACTGGCTTGGTAATCCACTAAAGGCGTATGGGCCCGTACAATCTCATCCCAATAATCACGATAACAAACCCCAACAAATACCCCGGTCTGACTTCCCCAAATTCGCTGACCATAACCCGCCTCCTCAATCGCTTCATGCACCACCTCCAGGAGTATACGAAACTGCGGGTCCATCCACACCGCTTCCCGCGGCGAAATACCAAAAAACACCGGGTCAAACTTATCTACTTCAATAAAACTACCCCACTTACAATACGTCTTGTTAGGCGCATCACGGTTCTTTTCAAACCACGGCCGCCAATCAAAATGATCGGCCGGTACTTCCGTGATCAAATCCCTACCCTCCCGTAAATTTTCCCAAAAAGCATCCAACGTGGGGGACCCGGCAAAACGCCCGGCCATGCCAATGATGGCAATGTCTTTACTGCCTTCGGCCACCAGGGGGGCTCTTTTCGAGAAAAGCCCCTGGCAGGGGCGACCTATTATCCCCCCGGACCCCCCGCAAAAGCTTTTGTCTATTTTCATCGTCCCGGGCATGGACCGATCATCATCAAATGTACTGCTTTCTCCTATATCCAGGTACCTGGAGAAGACGTCTTTATGCTCATTAATAAAATACGAGGTTAGCTCTTCAATATTCTGGTACTCGAAAAATAACGTGGGATACAACTCGATGCCCACTTCCCTCTCAATCTCCTCGGACAAGCGGATCAGGGTATTGGAATCAATCCCTAAATCCATAAAATTCTTGTCCCTTTTTCCTGTCAATAACCCACCACTGTATCCCAAAAGAACCGCAATTTTGTTAACCAGGTAGGTATGGATTCCCTCTGCCAATCCATCCGCTAATACCCCGGCGGATGAAGATCGATGCAATTCCCCCGGGGCCGGTATTCTTACCTCTTCGCTTTTTGCGCCTGTCATTACCTTCGACTCGTTGGTCCTGTTATCTTCTTTATTTAAAAATGCTCCCTCACCGGCATACTTGAAAGTAAACTCCTTCACCGCCAACCACACCTGACCGGTTTCATCACCAATCGTATAATCCACAGTCAATGCATTTGAATTGACGTTGACCACCTTGCCAAGACAAACACAGCCATCATACCCGGATACCGGACCGCGAACAAAAATATCCTTGATCATAAAAGGGATCCACATCCCCTGCCCATCTCCCGGATGCAGCAGCTCATCCGACAGATCAGAGACACTGACGATAAAACCCCCATCCAACAACACCGGATGAACCACATAAGGGTCCGTGATATCTTTAACCCCCGGTTTCAATACCATTTCTCCCAGGACCTCACTGCCGCGTATATATACATCGCCCACAGTTTGTAACACCCCTGGCCGCTGCCACAACTCTTTTTGGAATATCTCCCGGCTGGAAATGAATTTGTCACTATGATCACGAAACCCTGGAATATCAATGGAACAGGGCTGATACTCACTGCCAAATACATACTCCCCCGTTGTGCTCACAGTAAAATCAACACCAGGGGATTTTTTAAAAATATTGCGGAAAAATACCCGGTCATCATCACTTTCCCTCTTCTCTACCTCTATGCCCACCTCCACTGCTTCTCCCGGGTATACCACCACCGGCTGATGAAACACAAATTTATGGATATGAATGAGCGATTCCCTATTCCCATGATCAACCCCGGGACAAAAAGACCGGGCTGCCTCAATGGCCATACTACAATGCGTCACTCCCAATAACACCTGCTGACCAAAAAGAATATGAGCCCTCAAATAAGGCTCATTGTAGGTAAATTTTTTAGTCAAATATATCCTGTTTCTACCATTTTTTTTACCTTTTTCTTCTTGTTTTAACTGCTTTATCCGCTCCAGGGCCTCAATTTTGGTTATCTTGTTCTCTTGTACCTCTTCTAAAATCTTCCGGATTTCACTTTTCATTTCTTTCCTCCGGCAGCCAGGGGATTCTTTTGATTCACGAAAATCCATTTTCCGATGCTCCATTTCATATCAAATGCACCGCTTCTTCCAGACTGATATTACCCCCCCGGATATCCTCCAGCAGCTCCATTAAAAATGCTTCATCAACAGCACCTGTACCAGCCGGCTCTATTTCTGCCGCGATTTTCTTACCCGGGCAATACTGTTTTCGTTTGAATCGAGGAAGCGGGAGCGGCTGCCGTTTTCTTACATACTCATGAACCGGGATAAACTCCTCCAAAATCATATGACAATTGGTGCCGCCAAATCCAAACGAAGAAACTGCTGCCCGGCGAATAGGGCTATTTTTTCCCGGGAGCCATTCCCTGGCAGTGGTGATAGGATAAAAAGGAGATTCGGCAAATTTGAACCTGGGATGGGGGTTTTCACAATGAATGGTGGGGGGTAAGGTTTTATGCTGCAGGGCGAGGACAACTTTGATAAAGCTGGGAATACCCGCAGCCCGCAGCAAATGCCCCATATTGGATTTGACAGAACCCACAGCACAGTATTGTTTATCCCGGGTAAATTCCCGGTACACCTGGGTAGCGGCTCGTATCTCAATCGGATCACCCAACAGGGTCCCGGTGCCGTGTGCTTCCATGTAAGTAATGGTGTCGGCTGATACCCCACTGGCTGCCAATGCCTGGCGAATCACCTCCTTTTGACCTTCAATGCTGGGGACGGTTACCCCCATGGTACGACCATCATTATTTACTGCCGAACCTGCTATCACTGCCAGGATTTCATCCCCTTCCTCCAGGGCGGTTTCATAAGATTTCAACAGTACAATTCCTGATCCTTCTCCCAATGCAAATCCTTTGGCTCGTTGATCAAACACGTAAGCTGTCCCGTCATCTGACAATACCTCTGCTTTGCTGAATCCGACATGGATATGATGGTCCATGATCAGTTCAATCCCACCGGCCACGGCCATATCACACTCCCCATACCGGATGGCCTGGCAGGCCTGGTGCAGGGCCACCAACGCTGAAGAACATGCCGTATCTATGGTCTGGGAAGCCCCTTTTAAATTATAAAAATCAGAAATCCGGGCGGCCATCATGTTGGGAATATTGCTCACCACCAGGTGTTTCATCGCTTCTGCCTGGAGTTTACTCATATATTTATCAGCATAGGTGCTTTCACCTCCGCCGATGTATACGCCTGTTCGGCTGCCGCTGAGTTTTTCCCTATTAAAACCTGACCGGCAAAACAGTTCCTCTGCCAGTTCTAAAAGAATACGTTGATAGGGGTCCATTACCAGGGCATTTTCATCGCGTATGCCAAAAAATCCCGCATCAAAAAAGTAAATGTTATCGATAAAAGCGCCCCATTTGCAATAGGATTTATTGGGTGCGTTTTTATCCGGGCTGAAAAACTCCGCAGTGTCCCACCGGTCAGGGGGAACCTCGGTTACCAGGTCCTTACCTTTGACCAGGTTAGCCCAGAAGGCCTCCGGGCTGTTGGATTGGGAAAAACGACAGGCCATACCAATAACAGCAATTTTACCGGCTTGCTTCTGCCATTTCCGCGGTGCGGAGACCCTGTTGACAAAAAAACGGCTTCTCGGTGTTCCAGGTTCATCAATACTTTCCCCACCGGGATCTCTTTTCTGCGGGGGGACCTTTGCACTTTTAGGGGAGTCTGGCTCTTCCGGTACTGCAATGCCGTTTTCAATCAAATAGGCGGACAATCGTTTGATGGTGTTATGTTCGGACAGGGCATGGGGTTCAACAACCGTCCCATACATGGCTTCCAGTCGATTCAACATGGTCATCATCATGATCGAATCCAGTCCGTAATCAGCCAGGGGGTCCCCGGGATTGATATCGCTTTCTTCTACCTTTAATAACTCGACACACAATTCCACCAGGTCTTTTTCTACCTTTTCCTGCCATTGATTTTTTGAAATGGAGCGGGACTGCCGAAGGGGTTCATGGTCAACGGGTTTTGGTTCCTTGGTACCAGCGGCGGAAGGGATCCCCAACAATTCCACTAATTTTGCCCGACTGCCCACTGCCACTGCCAGTTGGGTCCGATGCGCAGCCAGGGCTTCTTCAAAGGCCTCCAGGCCAGCAGTGGTTTCCAGGGGCACGGAACCCGCCCGTTTTTTCATCCACTCCCGCGTTTGCTCATCAATCCTCATACCGCCTTCTTTCCACCAGGGCCAGTTGATAGACACGGTGTTTCCCTGCCGCTCTCCCCGGGCACGCCAGCATTCCCTGGCACGGGCAAAATCATCCAAAAACCGATTGGCATAGGCATAATCACTCTGACCAGGATTCCCCAAAAGCCCTGCCGTGGAAGAAAAAAGAACAAAAATATCCAATGGCTCGTCCTTAAGCACCTGGTCCAACCAGACCGTCCCATATACTTTAGGGGCCAGGACAGCTTCCATATCCTCCCTGGTTTTATTCACCAGGAAGGCATCGCGGATAACCCCGGCACAGTGGATAACACCGTGGATTTCTTTGAAACAAGACCTGGCTTCCTTGACCAGTCGCTCCACTTCCTGGCGACGGGAAATATCTGCCCGGGTAAATATCACCCGGGCTCCTGCGCGCTCCAACTCCTCTATCTTCTTTTGCTTTCGGGCGTCCAACTCTGTCACATCGGTAATCACTAACCGGGCATTGACCTTTCGAGCCAGGTACCGGGCAATAATGAATCCCAGGGCGCCGGTGCCGCCGGTAATCAGGTATACGCCGTCTTCTCTCCAGGGCAGCGGGTCATATTCCCGGGTTCCGGGGTTAAATTCTTTGAATCTCTTTACAAATCTCTGTTTGTCTTTTCCCTGGTAACGCACTTCCACGCTCTCCTCCCCTGATGCTGGCTGGAATTCTGTCAACAGCTCAGCCAAATAGGCGGGGAGGGGAAGACGACCTTCTCCAGGTGGTATTTGCAATCCCACGGTTTTGTAAGCACACAGCGGATGTTCCCTACGGAGGGTCCTGGCAAAACCACTAACCGCTGCATACTCCGGCTGCTCTTCGTCACCCTGAACCAGGTATACATAGAGCACCTGTACCTTCTCCTTCGGCTTCCGGGCCAGCAGCGCCCGGGTCAAATAAAACAACGAATAAATCCCCCTCTCCAGGTGCCTGGATAACGATTCCTTTTCACCACGAAAATCCTCTTGCGACCACAGGTGAAGAATCCCATAAGGCAGCAAATGATGCTGCCGGAGGGCTTCCAGCAATTGATGATAATCCTGCAGGGAACCGGGATTAATCTCCAACACTTTACCACCCGGGTCTAATTCCCGAAACGCCTTTCCTGGCTTTACCAGGATAACCGAGCCCGGGATATTCCACTGGTTTAAGACCCGGTATAACCGGTCATCACAGTCAAACAGCAGGAGTGGTCCGGGTATGCCTTTAAGCACTGACCTGGCTGCGGATTCGGATTCCAGTGCTGCTTCCTCCCACACACTGTGAAAATATATTTTCTCATCCGCTGCACATTTTTTATATCGGGGTGTGAAGGATTCCCCACTGGAAGATGTTTCAGGCTGCAGGGCCCGGACCGCATAGTCGGTTAGTTTAACCAATACCCGGCCGGTTTCATCCACCAGTTGTATATGAAATCGTCTTACCCCGGCGCCCGGCTGGGGTTCCTCCACTGGTACAGCATAAGCCCAGCAATTTTCAGGCAGTGGTTTTATGATCTCTACCTCCCCCAGACTAAAGGGAAGATAGGGACCGCCGGATGTTTCTCCTGCTGCGCTTTCAAACCCGATAAGCGCTTGCAGGGCACCATCCATCAATGAAGGGTGCAGGCCAAACGCCCGGGATTCCGCCTGGCACGGCTGCGGCAGTTGAAGACAGGCCAGGATTTCACTCCCTTCTTCATCCCGGTACACCTGCCTAAGGACCTGGAAACCAGGTCCATACTCCAAACCTCCACTTCGATAACGGTCATAACAAACTGCCCCATCGATTAAATGCCTACACCGCTGTTTAATCGCCCGGATATCAATCTTCTCCATGGGCCGGTCATGACTATTGCTTTGATACACCAGCTTTCCCCGGGAGTGGATCACAGGATCATTCCCGGGTTCACCCGTGCTTACCTCGTAGGCCACTATATCTTTCTCCGGGTAGAGACAGAGGTGAACATCCAGGGGGTGGTTGACAGCAATGGGCTTTACCCAGATAATATGTTTTATTTTTCCTACCGGTGATTCTCCGGCCAGTTGTCCGGCTGCCCGGGCCATTTCCAGGTAAGCCGCCCCGGGTAATACCTCCCGCCCGGTCACGATATGATCCCGCAAATAAAATTCCTTACCTGTCAACCGCGTGGTAAATCGCTGCTCCGTTAAGGTCGAGGTATTGGCTCCCAGTAGTGGATGTAAACGGGATATTTCACCTGCCTGCGGCGTAACTTCCTCAACCTGCGGTATCCAGTACCGCTTACCGGCAAAGGGGTAAGTGGGTAGGGAGATACGGTTGGGCGGTTTCCCGGGGTATAACCGCTTCCAATCGATAGTCACACCGGTTACCCACAGTTGGGCCAACTGGTGCAGGTCCCGGTCTTCCATCACCACCCGTATAAATTCCTCACCCGCACGGCCGTTGAGTAAACAAGATTTTTCCCCATCGGTTTTTATATTGCCTTGATACAGTTTCTCGATGTCTTCCTTGCCCTGGCAGAATCGGCTTAATTTTTCTTTTAATTGCTCAACAGTGGATACCACCACAGCCAGGCGCTGACCCTGGGGTTCACGCCCCACTTGCAGTGTATAGGCCATATCGGCAAGGCTTACCTCCTTTCTGGCTGCCCCCGGGATGTTTCCTGGCTCCTGCCCGAATGTATCCCCGGACCGGTCCACCAGGTACCGGGAAAGGGATACCAATGAACCCACTTCAGCGAAGACCCCGGGTGTCACCAGGTCGCCAGGGGTATAGGTTTGATTAATACCATTGGCCAATGCCGCCAGCTTCACCGGGTCAAAGCCATATCCTTCAAGGCTTTCCTCCGGGTCAATGTCATTTTCACTAACCGCTAAAATCCGGGAAGCCATTTTCAACAGGTCTTCCTGTAAACAGGAGAGTATATCCCGGTTACCTTCATTGGTGGATTTCCCCCGGGATGGCTGTTGGTTTTCCAGGAATAAGTTCAATTTCCCGGCATAGGCTTTTAACCCGTCTTTATTCCTGGCAGACAGGATAATCAAATAAGGTACCCCTTCACCTCCGATTTGCCCTGCGCCCTGGGTCCTGCACCCTGCGCTGGCGGAATGGTCTCCGCACCATTCCTCCAGCAGCACATGGGCATTGGCCCCCCCGGCGCCAAAGGAACTGATGCCCGCTCGCCGGGGATAAGGTGAGGTCCACTCGGTCAACTCCCGCTGAACGTAAAAAGGAGAACCCGGGAAATTGATATTGGGGTTCAATTGACTGCAGTGGATCGAGGGTGCCAATTGCCCGTGCCTGAACTGCAGCAGAACCCTGGTAATCCCGGCTATTCCTGCTGCTGATTCCAGGTGACCGATGTTGGATTTCACCGACCCGATGGCGCAGAACTGTTTGTCCCCGGTATATTTCCTGAAGGCTTTGGTCAGTCCTGTAATTTCCACCGGGTCGCCCAGGATGGTGCCGGTGCCGTGGGCCTCGATATAACTGATGGTCCTGGCGTCTATCCCGGACTTTTCCAGGACTGTGCATATAAGCCGGGCCTGCGCATTGGGATTGGGGACAGTATACCCGCTGGTGCTTCCTCCATGATTAACAGCACTGCCCCTGATCACGGCATAAATATGGTCGTTATCTCTAACAGCGCTGTACAGGGGTTTGAGTACCAATGCGCCGACACCTTCACCCGGGACAAATCCGTCACCCCCGGCCCCAAACGTATGACACCGCCCCGTGGGCGACAGCATGCGCATCTGGCACATGGCAATATATTTACCGGGATGAAGGTACAAATTAACACCGCCAGCTACAGCCATATGACATTCTCCCTTTTTAAGGCTTTCACAGGCCAGGTGCAGGGCGGTTAAAGAAGAAGAACATGCCGTGTCCACAGGTATACTGGGTCCGTGAAAATTAAATACATAAGATACCCGGTTGGCAATAGACCAGGGAGATGTATCAGGGATAACCATGTTGCCGCGGTTCCATTGGTCCGGTCCCAACAGTAAGTAAGAATACGTGGTAACACCGGCAAATACTCCCACATCAATATCCCGGAGACCTTCCCTGGTGTACCCGGCATCTTCCAGGGCTGCCCAGGCAGTTTCCAAAAACAACCGTTCCTGCGGGTCCATGATTTCCGCGTCTTTGGGCGATATGTTGAAAAACAACGGCTCAAACCGGTCCACATCTTCCAGGAATCCACCCCACTTGCAGTACATGTTCCCGCCTGCTGCTCTCTCCGGGTCCGGGTCATAGTAACGACGGTAATCCCAGCGGCTGCCGGGTATCTCAGTAATACAATCTTTCCCTGTCTTGAGGTTTTCCCAATATCGATCCGGGTCTTTTGCCCGGGGGTAGCGCCCGCTGAGACCAATGATGGCAATCCCCCCGGATAACAGCTCTGCCTCGTCCGGCCATTGACGTTCTTGTTGTTGGCTGTCATCTTCTTTGATATCAATTTTTTCATCAACGGTTTCCCCTGCTCCTTTTTGCAGCCCAAATAACACTGTCAGTTGGGTTTCATGATTCTTCACCATATAGTCAGCCAACTCATCCAGGGTCTGGCATTCAAACAGTAATGTCCTGGAAAGACTTCCTAAATCCCGGCTTACCTTTGCATTAAACCGCTGAATGGTTATAGAATCGATGCCATATTCTTTGAAATTGGCGTGAACTTCGATTTTCCCCGGGGAGAGTTCTAATATTTCCCCCAAAAGGTCCCGCAAAAAGGCGGTGGTTTTTTCCTTTAACAGGGATGGGGCAACGGGAGCGGATAAGGATACAAACCGCTCCAGGAACCGCGTGCAGTGCTGATTGCCGTATACCACGATGCATTGGGAATTCCCGGAGATTAACGCGGTTTTCCAGGCTTTAATGCCGGCGGCGGTGGGGAGCGGCTTCATACCGCTTTGTTCAGCCGGGTGACTGCGGTGTTCCCCGGGAATCTTCATACCTCCCTCTTCCCACAAGGGCCAGTTAATGGATATGCTCATGCCTTTGCGCTCTCCTGCCTGGCGTAATCCTTCCCGGACCCGGGCATATTCATCCATAAACCGGTTGCCATACGCATATGCACACTGCCCCGCATTGCCAATCACCGCCGCTAAAGAAGAGAATAACACAAAAAAATCCAATGGTTCATCCCTGGTGACTTCATCCAGGTACACCGTGCCGTATACCTTGGGGGCCAATACTTCATCCATTTGTCGGGTTGTCTTTTTGAGAATAAAGGAGTCCCGCACTACCCCTGCACTGTGAATAATACCGTTGAGGTGTTTAAACTGTTTTTTAACTTGTTTTACCAGTTGTTCTACTTCCTGGCGCCTGGAGATATCAGCCCGGATAACTGTCACCTCTGCCCCCAGGGATTGGAGTTCCTTTATCCAGGTGCTTTTTTGGGGATCTAAACCGGACCGTCCCACCAGCACTAACCTGGCCTTGACTTGTTGAGCCAGGTACCTGGTAAAAATCCGCCCTAAGCCACCCATGCCGCCGGTCACCAGGTAAACACCATGTTTTCTCAATGGCAATGGCTGCGTCGGTCTTGCCGGGGGAGCAAATGCCTGTAAACACCTGACATAACGATGATTTCCCTCTTTATCACAAACATAGCGGGTTTCCACCCGGTCATCATCAATGGCAAGCTCCGTTACTATCACCTCCAGCACCCGGGCCAGTTCCAATGTTTCCCCTGGTCTTGATGGCTCATCGGCGGGAATCCTTAATTCAATGGTTTTGTAAACAAACCCGGGGTTTTCCAGGCGGAGGGTCCTGGCAAACCCACTGACCGCGGCATGGGCGGCATAGGAGGGAGAAGAAAACCGAAGATCGTTAACCGGCCCGGGATAAACATAAATTAACTTCGTCTTGGACCCGAGTTTCTGTGCCATCAAGGCCTGGCTGAGATATAACAGTGAAAATACTCCCTGCTCGAGTAGTGATTGAAGGTTGTCCCCCACATCGTTATTGGCAGCGTTTTCCTGGTGCCAGAGGTGGACAATATTAACCGGTGCCTGTCCCTGCCGGACCAGTGTCTCCACCAATTGACCGTAATCTTCCGGGTGTCCGGGGCGGATTTCAAACCTCCTGCTTCCGGTTTCCTTGAATTGGGGCCCGGGTTTGACCAGGGTAACAGGGACTTGCTGTCCCAATTGCCGGTGGAAAGCATCGGGAAAATCATTGTTAATACCGAATAACAGCAGCGGCTGCCCTTGAACCCTGCCAGGTTCCTGCCCGGGGCCTGCTAAAGGGGATTCCTGCCACACGCCCCGGTAATACATTAATGCCGGCCCCCCGGTCCGATTTAACAGACGCACACCCGGTGGGGGGGCAGATGTCCCGGACCGGGCTTGCAATTTAAAATTGGTCATAGATAGATCAGGCATGCGATGATTTTTACAGCTCCGAAGCCCCGGGGCATTCTCAGCTCCTGGCTTCCAATATCGTTCCCTGGCAAAGGGATAGGTGGGCAGGGAAATACGCCGGGCAGCACCTCCGAGCGAATCAACCCCGGATGTGGAATAGAGTAAATCCCAATCGATTTCTATCCCGGATACCCACAATTGGGCAATTTTATCCGATTTACCCCCCCGGATGATGCTCCTGACATAGGCTTCACCCTCTTTACCTTCAATGAGCGGGCTGGGTTTGGCCTGGCCTGATTTTATACTGCCGGTGTAAAAATGTTCAATATCCTGCACACCCTGGCAATACCGTTTTAATTTTTCCACTGCGGCAGCAGTACCGGATACCCTGAAGGCAATGCGCCGGTTCATGGCTTCGCGGCCCACCTGTAAAGTGTAGGCAATATCCTCGATGCTCTCAGAGGTGGCTGCCAAAAAGTCCTTCATTTTTTCAGCATATACCTTCAACCGTTCTTCATTTTTAGCCGACAGCACAAGCAAACAAGGCGTATCATGTTTCCTGTCTCCTGTTACCTGTCCTGTGTTTTCCGGCCGCTGTTCACTGTCTTCACTCCATCCCTCCAGGATGACATGAGCATTAGCCCCACCAGCACCAAAAGAACTCACCGCTGCCCGCCGGGGATAAAAACTTTCCTCTCCTTCCTCTTCGATTACCAATGGTTTCCATTCAGTCAATTCCTGCTGGACATAAACAGGAGAATGGGCGAAATCAATCCTGGGATTCAATTGTTTCGCATGAAGGGAAGGGACCAGTTGTTTGTGTTTAAACTGCAAAATTACTTTTGTCAATGCTGCAATGCCGGCGGCGGATTCCAGGTGGCCGATGTTGGTTTTCACCGAACCAATAGAACAATAATGCCTTTCCTGGGTATATTTCCCATATGCTTTGTTGAGTCCCGCGATTTCAATGGGGTCTCCCAACTCTGTGCCGGTGCCGTGGGCTTCCAGGTAACTGATGGTCCGGGGATGAATTCCCGCATGGCTTAAGGCCTTTATGATTAACGCGGCCTGGGCATTGGGATTGGGCACGGTATACCCATTGGTCCGTCCACCGTGATTGACCGCACTACCTTTAATGACCGCATAAATATGATCCCTATCTGCAGTGGCTGCTGACAGGGGTTTAAGCAGCACCGCTCCTACACCTTCACCGGGTACGAATCCATCTGCCTCCACCCCGAAAGTGTTACATTTCCCGGTGGGTGAGAGCATCCCAACAGCACACATTTCAACGTACTTGCAGGGATGAAGGTATAAATTCACACCCCCAGCCACAGCCGCCCGGCATTCCCCTTTTTTTATACTTTCACATGCCATATGCAGCGCCACCAGCGAAGATGAACAGGCAGTGTCTATCACCAGGCTGGGTCCATGAAAATTAAATATAAATGACACCCGGTTGGCAATGGACGACGGTGTTGAGGTATGATGCGCTTCCCCTGACCCCAACAGGTGATAGGTGTAACTGGTCACTCCCACAAATACCCCTACATCACCTCCCAATTCCTTTTGCAAAGACTTCCCGGTGGTTTCCCGCCTATAACCGCCATCCTCCAATACAGACCACACCGTCTCCAAAAAAAGCCGTTCCTGGGGGTCCATGTACCTGGCATCCCCGGGCGATATGTTGAAAAAC
>CP070627.1:7533839-7538832 GCA_020355945.1 Candidatus Aminicenantota bacterium
GGACAGCGGTACGTTTCCCGATTCTTCGACGGGCTGTCTCTGCAATATCCCGGAGACACCATCGGCAGTGCCTTCAGCTTGAATGAGTAAACGGGTATCGATATTTTCGATCAGCATACTTTTTTGTGCCCCGGCATTTTCAACCAGTATTTGCATCATTTTCTCCAATAAACGTGTCAATTGTACTTCGCTGGATAGGGTTTGGGAGGATTTGATGATGCTTTTAACATCTAAAAGTTCGTCGGTGGTGTCGGTGGATGCCGAGGTGATGGTGCCGGTACCGGTTAATTTCGCCCCGGGAACCCCTATGCTTAAGTACCTGGGGTAGTTCTCTTCCAGGTGTTTGACTTTTGCCAGAGCTCCCCATTTGCGGTAACAATCCCGCGCTTCCAGGAGATAAAGGGCAGCTAATTTATGGCGATTTTGCTGCATATAAAATTTTGCCGCCAGTTCATTGGCTAAAGCTGCTTCATTAATATATTCGTTTTCAAAAGCCTTTTCTATGGCCTTATCATAATATTCGGCGGCTTCATGGGTTTGGCCGGTGACACGATACAATTCCGCTTGCATTAAATAATATTTATGTAGAAAATTCACCGGGCCAAAGTCTGCCCATTTACCCAGGGTTTCCATGTGCTTTATTGCTTTAGCCAGGTACTCTTTTTTTTCATCACCACCAGCGGTTCTCGTATACAACTGTAAATATACAAGAGGAGTATAAAAATATAAATCACTTTTCAAAAAACCGATGGGAATGGTTATGGTTTTCCATATGTTTTCAGCCTGGAAGATATGATCTAAAATATGGGTATAGTCATCAAACAAATAACCGAAAAATACTTTTCTTATGTAAATGTCGTATACCACCAGTTGGGCAACGCCTTCGGGCATATCTTTTGTGAGGGACTCCAATTCTATATCTAAAAAAACCGGCTTTGAACGGGATCCCAACAAATCCGAAATTACGTGGTTTTCCACTATCAGGAAACTAACCAGCAGTAACTGCTTTAATTGTATGGCTGCTTTTCGGGCAGCCTCCAATGTATTCTTCAAATCATTCAATTCCGTATCGGTACGGGTTAAATATAAAGCGCTGTATTCTATGGAATAAGCGGCAAATTCAACATCACCGACATTCAAGGCATCTTGATAATTCTTTTTTAATCTTCTTGAGACCTGTTTATAATGCTCTTTCCAATTAAGCAAGTAAAGACATGCGGCTGTCATTGTTTTAGGCTGGTTGGTATCGGTATCGGGTATGATATCCAATAAATCCAGGGAAATCTTTCCCACTTGATACGCATCGGGAATATCTTCCATCAGGTTCCTTATAATACCGTAACAGGCAAAGATAAAAGGGAATTCCCTTGATAGACCGTGTTTCAGTGTTAATTCCACTGTTTTACCGACGATAAAAGGAAACATGTTCTGGGAAGAATGTATAATCGCCGTTACGCCGCCATTAGCAAAAAGTCGTACCACAAGTTCTTTTTGAGGATCGCTTGCGAGAGGTAACCGGGTTAAGTGATCCATGCCCTTGCTTTTTAATATCCTTTGGACTTCGGCTAACAGTGACATGGTTTGCTCCTCTCCGGGTTCAACGGGAACATCTATCCCTAAGTTGTGGAAGGCATCCAAAAACGTACCTTCAGCCAGATGAGGTTTATTTTGCGCGATAAAACTCACCATACGGTATTCATAAGCAATGGCTTTATCCGTTATATTGGGGGTAAATTTAAATAGTACTTCCACGAAATTTTCCATTTCTTCATAATTACCGCATAAGTAAGATATTTGAATGGCTTCGTTGTAAATGGCTAAGGTCAAATCATAATGCTGCTGCCAACAATCGGCCGGTAACAGGTGCATTGCCTTTTGCACATATTCCGAGCCATGGGTGTATGCCCCAGATCTCCTGGCCTGCCTGCTGGCTTCCAGGTTAAAACCTATCAATTCTAATTTTTCTTCTTGGATTTCAATGAGATCAATGCCGATATTGAGTTGATTGACAATATCGAAGAGATGTTGTTCTACCTCTTTAGAGCCTGTTGAAGCCCGGGAAAGCCGGAAATCCTTCAGCAGCAGTCTACCGATTTCCAGGTGCAGCTTCTTTTTTTCATTACCGGCAATCAGGGTATAAGCTGCCTGGTGAATACGGTCGTGCACAAACTTATAGGCTTCATTCCCCAAAGGACAAATCAAGTATTCGCCCAGGGCAATTTCCAGGGCTCTCTCCTGTTTCTTTTTGCTTGCCTGGGAAATCACGGATAAGGTACGCAGATAAAAGGCATTGCCGATGCAAGCCGCCAATTTTAAGACGTCCTGTACCTCGATGGAAAGTGCTTGTATTTTACGAGCCAATAAATCCACCACGTTGTCGGTGATGTTTTGTTTTTGGATTTCCGTAATATCCCATGTCCAGCCGGATTGTTTGAAATCAAAACGCAACAGGTTTTCCCGGTAAAGATTTTCCAGGAATTGGATGTTAAAGAAGGCATTGCCCTGTGTTTTTTGATAGATGAGGTAGGCAATGTTTGAAACATCCCGGTGGCTTGCAGTCTTCAAGGTATCTTGCAGCCACTCCTGTACATTTTCTATGGTAAGATTTTTAACAGGAATGGTATGAATCAACCTCTCTTGTTTCCGGATTTCTTCGAGGGTCATCATAAAAGGATGTGTAGGGGAGACTTCGTTATCCCGGTACGCACCGATGAATAAGAAATAGTGGTTTTGGGTATCCTCTATCAGCACCTGTAACAAATTGAGAGAGGCCAGGTCGGTCCACTGCAGATCGTCAATAAACATGACCAGTGGGTGTTTCCTGGTGGAAACCGCCTGGAAAAAGCACTGGAAAACGTAATTCAAACGTTTTTGCGCTTCTTCACCGCCTAATTCGGGGACCTCGGGCTGCTGGCCGATAATGGATTCCAATTGGGGAATGATATCGGTTAATACTTTTCCCAATTTGCCCACAGCTTGCAAAATACGTTCCTTCCATTGGGCAAGTATTTCCTGAGGTTCGGTCAACAGCAATTGACAGAATTGGTTGAGTGCCTGGATAAAGGCGAAATAAGGAACAGTTCGCTGCAGTTGATCGAATTTGCCGCTGATGAAATAGCCCCGGTCTTTGGTAATGGGCTTATGTATTTCGTTAACCAAAGCGGTCTTGCCGGTACCGGAGTACCCGGCCACCAATACCATCTCTTTTGTACCTTTGCTCACTCTTCGGTAAGCATCCAATAGTTGCTCGATTTCTTGTTCACGACCGTAAAGTTTTTCCGGGATTTGAAGCTTACCGGAAAAATCATTTTCTCCTAATTTATAATCTTTGAAGTTTAACTGAACCGCTTTTTCTAAATCGTATTTTAGCCCTTTGGCAGATTGATACCGTTCTTCCGGATTTTTTTGCAGCAGTTTCAATACGATCTTCGACAATACCTGGGGTACCTGCTCATTTACGATATGGGGCGGTTCAGGGTCGCGGGCCAGGTGGGCATATACAATTTCCATGGGGTCGCGATGTTCAAAGGGAAGTTGACCGGTAAGCATTTCGTAAAATGTGACACCCACGGAATACAAATCGCTGCGCATATCTACCCTGCGGTTCACGCGCCCAGTCTGCTCCGGGGAAATATAAGGGAGCGTGCCTTGAAGCTTTTCCGGGTTGCCCAGGTAGGAGGTTTTGGTATCGAATTTTGAGGCGATATTGAAATCAATGATCTTCAAGCTGTTGGTCCGGGAGTTCCAAATAATATTGGTGGGATTGATATCTTTGTGAATGATGTTTTGACCATGTATGGCTGCCAGGCCATTTGCCATTTGCAGGGCCAGTTCAATGAACGGTTCAAGTTTAAAGGAAAAACCTTGTTTTTTTATTTCATCTTTCAGCGGTATGCCGTTTATATCTTCCAATACAATTACAGCACGATCCTTATCCTCGATCCAGTCGAAGGCTTTTATAACATATTCGGAATCGATTTGTTCCAGGAAATGGTATTCATTTTTTAATGTCTGGGTAATCTTAAGTTTATGGGTTGTTTTTTTATCTAAAACCTTTAAAATACATGGGGCTGTTTCATTTTCTTTTATTGATCGGTAAACAGTAAAATTCTTCCCCTGGTGTAATATCTCCTGTACAACATGCCCTGCAATTTTCATATTTTCCCTCGAAAAAGCTTGTAACATTCAGGTGAAATCCTAGTTTTAAATTTTGCAAACCAGTACTTCACCGTGTAGAGGGTTCCCCCTCAAAACGGGGAACCCCCGGGAATAACCATCACTAGCAAGATGACAATATTATTTCTGTATCATCTTTAAATTTTATTTCCACGATAGCTACACCATAATAAGGAAAAACTAATAATACTGAATACTTCTTTAATTCGATATCGTTAAGCTCTAAAAGTCTATGAAGGCCAGGCGTGGGTTCTGATGCCTGCCCCGGCCCAACTGTTCCAAATACCTCCACTTGTCGATTTAATTCATAAATAGCGGCCATTTTATCTCCTGGCTTCATGCCTCCATCGGGATCAGGTCCAACTTCCTCATTGCTCAAATGCGCCTGTCCACGATTTACGTGTTCCGAAAACACGACGAAAGCCCAGCCCGGGATTGTCAAACCTTCTACATGTTTTTCAAGCTTTTCACGAATTAAATCCTGGTTATCAGCAGGCGCACGTGTAAACTTATAATACAACGTGTCTGGGTTCTCTGTGTCGTTTCCGTGCTCGGCTAAATCTTGGGCACAATCGATCATTAAATTCGTGTACCCATGGATCATTTTCTTGTAATACTCATCGTTGCTGCTCATGATTTTACCTCCTGTTATATTTGATTTATTTTAGAACCTATAAGATTAAAAAAACTTACAGGAACAAAGTCGGTTTTGTCAAATAAATAATGCAATGGGATTTAATTCCTCCTCTTTTAACGATTTTTTCAGCCATCCCATTTTAATGGGGATATCATACAAACGCCCGGGAGCCAATCGTTT
>CP070627.1:7538932-7550292 GCA_020355945.1 Candidatus Aminicenantota bacterium
CCATATTTCTACCAGGTTTTCTTCCAGCCTGTTGCGGGGGGCAGTATATTGCACTTTTCTTTTGAATTCCGGTTCCGGTAGAGCCTTGCGATCCACTTTCCCGCTGCTGGTAAGGGGCAATTGTTCCAGGAATATAAAAAATGACGGGATCATATAATCCGGCAGTGTTTTTAAGAGATATTCTTTTAATTCACTGCTGCCAGGCATTGCTACACGCCTTGGTCCCTGGTCCCCGCGCCCTGCTGCTATATAAGCGCAGAGATATTTATCACCGGTTTTGGTTTCTTTGGGTGTTACTACTGCTTCTTTTACTTGTTTATGCATTAGCAATTGGCTTTCAATTTCACCCAATTCGATGCGTATCCCCCGAATCTTTACCTGGAAGTCTATTCGCCCTAAAAATTCAATATTCCCATCCGGCAGCCACCGCGCCAGGTCACCGGTTTTGTAGATTTTATTAGAAATATAGGACCTATAGGACATATAGGACATATGAATTCCTTTGCCTGACACCTTTTTTCTTTTATCATGGCCAAATTTCTGCGCTGTCAGTTCCGGGTTGTTTAAATAGCCCCGGGCCACGCCAATCCCGGCAATGCACAACTCACCGGTTTCACCAACAGGCAATGGATGCCCGTCTTTATCCAGGATATACAGGTCCATATAAGGTAGGGGTTTTCCAATGGGTATGCTGCCGGTCCCGTCCCACTGCGATAAGGAATACCAGGAGGCATACACAGTTCCTTCTGTGGGACCATATAAATTTTCCAGCCGAATCGATGTTTGTAGACGCCAAAATCGATTCACCAATTCCGGGGGCAGCACCTCTCCCGCTAAACAAATGTATTTAAGAGATGATATCTTGCCAATATTCTGCGCATCCAATTGATGCGTAAATGCATTAAACATGGCAGGGGCAAAATTGATATGAGTGACCTGGTGCTTTTCAATGGTGTTGATAATGGTTTGAGGGTCTTTCTCACCCTCTTTTTCCAGGATTACCAACCGGCTGCCACCCATAAACCAACCGAATAATTCAGTCACCGATACATCAAAAGAAAACGAGGTTTTTAACAAATAAGCATCAACCGGGAATATCGGGTAAGCTTCAAAAAGTACGAATAGTAGATTCACTACTGACCGATGATCCACTGCCACACCTTTGGGCGTACCTGTAGAACCGGAGGTGTAGAGAATGTAAGCGAGATCGAGTTGCGGCGGCGAAGCAGTTGGGGTGTGTAAAATTTCTACGCTCCAGCCACTCACCTCATTCACCTCATTCACCTCACTCACCTCACTCACCTCACGCACCAAAACCCTGGCCTTGCTGTCTGCTAACAGCAGTTTGATTCGTTCTGCAGGGTCTTTGGGGTCAATTGGGAGGTAAGCGCCGCCAGCCTTTAATATCCCCAGAACACCAATTACCATTTCAATGGATCGCTCCACCATTATAGCGACAATCGTATCAGGTTCTACGCCTTTCTGCTTCAGCAGGTAAGCCAATTGATCGGATTTTCGATTTAATTCGCTGTAAGTGATTGAAATATTCCCGCCGAAGGCGTTTATCTGCCCGAAGGGCACCTCTTTTTTGTGATTTGTGATTTGTGATTTGGGATTTCCGCCCACCAGGGCGGTGTGATCCGGTGTTTTCTCCACCTGTTCTTCAAATAATTGATGAATGGTTTTGTTTAAAGGATATTTTCTATCTGGCATATTCAATCTTTCACTCCTTACTTCTTAGGGCTGAAGGTCAGAACTCCAAATGCTCTTCAATGTTCTCATAAACCCTTGAATCGGTGAGTTCCAGGGCATGAGATATTTTGATATCTTTTAATTCAATTTCTTTATTTTGCAATACCGCTGAAACCACTTCTTTAAAATAATTGGTAAATCGCTCCAGGGTTTCTTTTTTAAAGAGTTCTACGCAGTAGCCAATCGTAAAATGAATAGGCCCTTCTCCGTCCACAGCTTCCAAAACCATATCAAATTTGCTCCGGCCCTCTGAAACCTCAAGGTCATAGGGACTTGTCTTTAATTCCCTTTTTCCTGGTTGAGGTGCGGATAAGGGCATCGGTTCCATTGCACTATATGTAAACAATACGTCGAACAATGGATTTCGACTGGTATCCCTGTTAGGCAGGACCTTTTCCACCAGGTCCTCGAATTGGTAATCCTGGTTTTCAAGCGCTTCCACTGTCCGCTGGTTAAGGGTTTGCAAAAAATTTCCAAACGTCATCCGCTCAGACGGATAATTTCTCAGTGCCAGGGTGTTGACAAACATTCCAATGACGGATTCCAGGTCCGCATGCCGGCGACCAGCCACCACTGTGCCTACAATAATGTCTTCCTGACCGCTGAGCTTGAATAAAAATACATTGTATAAAGTAAATAACAGTGTAAACATGGTCACCTGCCCTGCTTTTGCCAGTGCCCTTAATTGATCTGACTGGTCTGCAGAGAGCTTAAATTCAACCATATCCCCTTTAAAATGTTGTACCCGGGGTCTGGGAAAATCCAGGGGTAAGTTTAATACAGGTATTGGTGGTTTAAATTCCTTTAGCCAATAGGCTTCCTGTTTTTCTACCTCCCCGGAACGTAATTGCCGATTCTGCCATTGGGCAACATCCTTATACTGAAGCCTTAAGCAGGGTAAACTCTCTCCTCCATACAGGGCATTGAACTCCCTGATCAATATGTCATTTGACACCCCATCCGAAACAATATGATGGTTGTCCACCATGAGGATATAGGGAGTAACTCCATCTCCCGGTAATTTTATCAATCCTGCCCGAAGAAGAGGCGCCCGGGAAAGCTCAAACGGACGAATGAAGTTCCCCTCTGTGTTCTCTGTGACCTCTGTGGCTAAAAAGTACTCAATCTCAAATTCCACATGATCATGTATACACTGGACAGGTTCATTTCCTATTAACATGAACGATGTTCGCAAACTTTCATGCCTCTTGATTAATTTCTCAAAGGCCTCTTTCACCTGACCTGTATCAACTCCTTGTTCAAGCCTTACCACCAAAGGCATATTATAAAAAACATT
Organism: Candidatus Aminicenantota bacterium; assembly: GCA_020355945.1. The sequence continues at coordinate 7,541,982 of CP070627.1, forward strand.
ATCCGGTTGGCTTTGCTGTAATATATACAACCGCTTTTGGGCTGAAGATAATGGATAGTACTCCTTTTTTTCTACTGGTTGTATCATTATATATTTATCTTTTGTTAACCCCTTTATATGTTCAGCCAGCCCCCTGATGGTTGGTGTTTTAAAAATTTGTACCAGTGATAGTTTGACGTCAAACACCTTATGGGAGTGGTACACCAGTACAGTGGCTTTTAATGATTGGCCTCCCAATTCAAAAAAATTATCATCAATGCCGATGGGGCTGTGAGGTGCGTCCTCACCAAATAATACTTTAGCCCAGAGTTCCACCATTTTTTCTTCCACACTGTCTCGCGGTGGTACATATTTTTTACCTCCACCCAATTCAGGCCCGGGTAACGCTTTTCTGTCCAATTTACCATTTTTTGTTATGGGCATCTTTTCCATTTGCACAAAATAGGAAGGAATCATATAATCGGGCAGTGTTTTTGAGAGATATTCTCTTAGTTCATTAATATCGGGCATTCCCACAGGCCCGGCCACAACATAGGCACACAAATATTTCTCGCCGGTGCCGTCTTTTCGTTCCACTACCACTGTCTCTTCTACAGCCTCATGACTCAATAATTGACTTTCGATTTCTCCCAATTCAATGCGAAACCCCCTGATCTTCACCTGGTGGTCCATCCTGCCCAAAAACTCCACATTCCCATCCTTCAACCACCGCGCATAATCACCGGTTTTGTAAATATAGGACGTATGGGACCTATAGGACGTATGAATTCTTTGGCTTGTGCTCTTTTGTCCTTCATCCTGGTAATCCCTGTAATCCCAAAAATCGTGGTTAAATTTTTTTGCGGTTAATTCCGGTCGGTTTAAATATCCTCGGGCTATACCGTCACCCCCAATATACAACTCCCCGGGAACTCCCACCGGCAGCAAGTGTTGATCAATATCCACTATATAAAATTTAACATTGGGCAGTGGTTTACCAATAGGAACCATTCCCGTTAATGTATCATCTTCCGGTTGTCCTTCATAGTAACTGGAATCAATCGCGGCTTCGGTAACACCATAACTGTTTATAATTCTCATCTTCTTCCCGTAATTGGCAAGAAGTCTCTTGAAATCTTCAACCCGACAACTATCAGAACCCACGATCAGTAGTTTTAAACAGTGGATTTCAAAGTGATTATCATAGACATACTGCATAAAAGGCACAATATAAGAGGGAGTGGATTCAAACAGGGTAATTTCATACCGGGTGATTAACTGGAAGAGAAACTCCGGTTCCACTCCGAATTCCGGTGTAATGACCATCTTACCACCATTCAACAGGGTTCGGGCCAGGTCACCGCAAAACACATCAAAGGAAAAACTGGCCATTTGTAAAAGATTGACCGGCATGGTTTCCAGGTTATATTCTTTTCGCCACCCAAACGACGCGTTTACAAAATGATTATGCTGTACCAGCACACCTTTGGGTTTCCCGGTAGACCCGGAGGTGTAGATGACGTAAGCGAGGTTGGTGGGACCGGTTACAGGCTGCAGGTTGCAGGCTGCAGGTATCTTTTTAGCCGTAGGAGTCACAGAGAGGTCTTCTATAAAAATCTTCTCACCTTCTAACCCTCTTACCTTCTCACCTTGTTTGGCCAGGGGCCTGGTGGTAACCAGGACTTTGGTTGCACTGTCTGCCAACATAAAAGCAATGCGCTCTGCCGGGTAGGTGGGGTCCACCGGGAGATAGGCACCGCCTGCTTTGAGAACCGCTATAACACTAATGATCATCTCCAACGACCGTTCTACCATAATGGCAATAACCGTCTCCGCTTTGACTCCCTTTTCTCTTAACACCCGGGCCCATTGATTAGCCCTTTCATTCAATTCTTTGTACTTGAGATGCTGACTGGTCCGGGTTTCCGGGTCTTCAACCACCACTGCCGTACGGTCCGGTGTCTCTGCCGCCTGTTTTTCAAATAACTCGCTGATTATCACTTGCTTCGGATATTCCATGCGGGTACAGTTAAGATCCACTAATAACCGGTGTTTTTCATCTTCAGACAGTAAATCCAGGGCAGATAACGGCATATTCACATCTGCAAGAACCTGTGTCAATAAATACTTAAAATGGTTTAAGATTGGTTCGATGGTTCTTTTCTCGTACAACCGGGGCTGATACTCTATGGTTACCTCAACCGCATCAGGGGCCCTAAAAAAAGAGAACAGCAAGTGATAATCAATACCCCTGAGATACGCTTTGTCATGAATATTTTCAAGCAAAAGTACAATATCAAATAAAGGAAATTCATTGGTTAACACCGGTAAATTCAAAAACTCAGGTAACACCTCCATAGGGAAATTTTGATTTTCAGCAGCCTGGATAATGGTTTCCTTCACCTGTAAAAGCAGCTCTTTAAAATTCACGGCATTCTGGAGTTGAGTCCGGTACACCAGGATGGTATTGATGAGTTGATCCTGGGTATCTTGTTTTAATACCGGTGAACCTATAGATATATCTTTATTGTTGGTATATTTATATAATAAAGCCTTTAGCCCGGCCACCAGGATGATGTGCAGTTTGATATCCATACCACTGCTCAATTTCATTAATCCTGCAAAGAGCTCACCGGACCATTCGGATTTCACCGTCTCTATCTCCGGCTTATCCCTGGTGTCTCTTCTAAGATCAAAAGGAAAATTACTTTTAACAAAATCCCCGGATAATTGATTCAACCAGTAATCTTTTTCCTTGATGTTCTGATTGGCGGCAATATATACCTCATCCGAGTATATACGATTTTCCATGGATTGATAACCTCCTTTTAAAATTCAAAATCCATTTGATTCTCCCGGTAAACATCGGATTGGAGAGATAACAAACGATGAGAAATTTTAATGTCTCCCAATTTTATGAAGGGATTATCCATGACAACGGATACAATCTGCCGGAAAGAGTTGACAAATTTTTCCATAGTGGTCCGTTTGAATAAAGCAGTGCTGTATGTTAAGTTAAAGAAAATCTTTTCATCCGCTTCCTCGACCTCAAGGGCAATATCCATTTGAGTGACAGGGTAAACAAACTCATAAGGGGTAACGGTTAGATTCTCTATTTTCCATTCCGGCATCTCCATATTTTGCACCAACAACTCGGCTTCATAAATAGGGTTTCGGCTTAAATCATCGATTACAGCTACTTTTTCCACCAGGTCCCCAAAGGGATAACCCTGGTTTTCATAGGCTTCGATGGTGGTTTGTTTGACTTCTTCTAAAAATTCCTTAAAGGTTTTGTTTGCCTGGGGGTAACTGCGCATGGCCAGGGGGTTCATAAATAACCCGATTACATTTTCAACATCCACCTGTTCCCGTCCGGCTGCGGGTGTACCCACGATGATATCTTCCTGCCCCGCATACCTGGCCAATAGTATCGTATAAAAGGCCAATAAAACCATATATAAAGTAGTACCTGTCTCTCTCATTAATTGAACAATCTCCTGGTATAACTCCTTCTCAAACGTGAACCTCACCTGGTCCCCGGCAAAACTCTGCACCTGGGGCCTGGGATAATCTGTAAATATGGTGAGCCCGGGTATTTCCCCTTTAAATCGATCCAGCCAATAGTTTTCTTTCTCTTCACTGCTGCGCTGCCATTGACAAAAATCTTTATAATGGATACGTAATCCGGGCAATTCCTCGCCCTTGTACAGACCCATAAAGTCCTTTAAAAAAATTCCCATGGATGTCCCGTCCGATATGATGTGATGCATATCGTAAAGGAACAGATGTTTGTTAAGGGAAAATTTCACCAATTTTGCCCTTAATAAGGGAGCCTTGTTCAAATCAAAAGGTGTAATAAATTCATCAATGAGTCGCTGGATATCACGTTCCCCTGCTTCGCAAAAGTCCAGGGAAAAATCCACTGCCTCATGCACAATTTGGACAGGATCATTATCTATTACGGCAAATGAGGTTCTCAAACTCTCATGTCTTTTGATCAATAACCGGAAGGTTCGCTGCAAACGCTGCCGGTCTACCCCTGACTCACCCTCAATAATCACTGCCCGGCACAAGTTATAAGCTGTTTTAACTTCCCCCACCTGGTTTAAAATAAATAACCGTTTTTGAATCGACGATATCGGATAATATTCTTTTTTCTCTACAGGGGATGGTGATAGGCACTCATCTTTGACCGCCACTTTGATATACCCGGCCAGACCTCTTATTGTCGGGGCTTTAAATAAAACCTTTAAGGGAATACGGGTGTTGAATTCCTTATGAATCCTGGCAATTAGCCTTACGGCTCGTAATGAATGTCCCCCTAACTTGAAAAAATTGGCATCGATCCCGATCATCTCTTTTTTGATTCCGATAATTTCAGCCCAAAGGCGAGCCAATATTTTTTCCACCCGGTTTCGAGGAGGAGTATATGTACGACTATCAGGTGCTGCAGGCCCCGGCCCGGGCAAAGCTTTTCGGTCCACTTTCCCATTGGCGGTTAGAGGCAGCTTTTCCAGGGGAACAATAAAATAAGGTATCATAAAATCCGGCAGCTTTTTCGATAAATAGTCCTTTAATTCATCCATTTTAGCCGGGGCCTCAGACAGCGATGAAGCCATGACAACATACGCTGCCAGGCTTTTATCCCCGTCTTGTGTCTCTACAACTGTAACCACTGCCGCTTTGACATCATAATGCCCTAAGAGCCGGTTCTCAATCTCCCCTGGTTCAATACGAAACCCCCTGATCTTAACCTGATGATCCAACCGTCCCAAAAACTCAATATTCCCATCTACCAACCACCGTGCCCAATCACCGGTTTTGTAGATTTTTTTAGAAATATAGGACGTATAGGACCTATGGGACCTATGGATTTTTTTGCCTGGCACTTTTTTGTTTGTTTGGTTAAATTTTTTCGTGTTAATTCGTGTAATTCGTGGGCCATTTAAAAATCTTTCTGCAGTCAGTTCCGGGTTATTGAGGTATCCCCGGGCTACCCCATCTCCACCCACAATCAATTCTCCCGCTATGCCTATCGGCTGCAACTTAGTGTTTTTATCTAAGATATAAGCAGTGGAATTGCCAATGGGTTTGCCAATAGGAATTCGATAGGTATATTCCTTATCAATTTCAAAAGTAGTGGAAAATGTGGTGTTCTCTGTGGGACCATACCCATTGATGATTTTTAAGCGGGGAAAGCTTTCCCGTACCCTGTTGATGTGCGAAGGAGACAACACATCCCCTCCTACCAACAAGTACCGAAGACAGCCAAATAACCGGATATCCTCTCCTACCAATTGATTGAACAGGGGAGCAGTCATCCACATGGTGGTGATATGATGCGCCAGGATCATTTCCTTTAACATGTGGGGAGTAATAATGGCCTCTTTTGAGCCCAGGACTAATTGACCTCCATTCAACAATGCCCCCCATATTTCAAAGGTAGAGGCGTCAAACTCCAGGACACCGGTTTGCAAAATGCAGTGGCTGTCATGGAATTGAAGGTAATTGGTATTTTTCACTAACCTCACCACGTTCACATGCTCCACCATCACCCCCTTTGGCATGCCTGTCGAACCCGAAGTGTAGATGACGTAAGCGAGATTGCCAGGACTACTTACAATTTGAAAGTGGCTGGCAGGTGGCTTTTTAGCCACAGGGGATACAGGGGACACAGGAATATTTTCTATAAAAATTTTCTCCACTTCTAACCTTCTTACCCTCTCATCTTCTTTGACCAAAGACCTGGTGGTAACCAGGACTTTGACCGCGCTGTCCGCCAACATATAACCTTTTCGTTCTTCCGGGTAACCAGGGTTGATGGGCAAGTAAGCGCCGCCGGCCTTTAATATTCCCAATATCCCAATAACCATCTCCACGGAACGGCCCACCATAATAGCCACAATGGTGTCAGGATGAACACCTTTTTCTTTTAATAAATGGGCCAGTTGATTGGCTCTTTCATTCAACTCTTTGTAAGAAAGATACCCCATGCCCGGGGATTCTTCCTGGTCCGGGATACTGGATTTTTTATGGACCGGGGATGCCGCCCCCTTTGAAATTTGCCCTAACAGGGCTATTTGGTCCGGTGTTCCTTCTACCTGGTCCTCGAATAACTGGTGAACTGTTTTACCCCTGGGATAATCTGTTTCCGTATGATTAAAATCAAATAATATCTGCTCTTTCTCTTGCTCGGATATGATTTCTATTTCTGATATTTTCTTGCCGGGGTTTTGGGGACTTTCAATTAAAAACGAAAGGATCTTTCTAAAATAGGTGATAAACCCTTTAACAGTCTCTTCTTTAAAGAGTTTTACGCAATAGTTGAGACTAAGGGTTAATGTGTCTTTTGTTTCAAACACCTGCAAAAACAAGTCAAAAATGGCAGCTTCATTTTCATAGTTATAGGATTCCAATTTTAATCCTTTAACCTGGAATCCCGGTAAGTCGATATTCTGTACGGCGAACATGACATCAAACAAGGGATTGCGTCCGGTATCCCTGTTTGCTGCTGCTTTTTCCACCAGGTTTTCCAATGGATAGTCCTGGTTTTCAAAGGCAGCTAATGTGCGTTCTTTTACTTCCTGTATAAACTGTGCAGCGGTTTTGTGGGGGGCAGGGTAATTTCTCATCACCAGGGTTCCTACAAACATGCCGATGATGGGCTGCAAATCCATGTGCCGCCTGCTGGCCACGGGTGTACCCACTGTAATGTCTTCATCCCCGCTTAATTTTGCCAGCAGCACTGTCAAAGAGGCCAGCAGTATCATATACAATGTGGCGTTCTCATTATTAGCAAAGCTTTTTAAAGCCCCTGTCTCTTCTTTGCCTACCTGGAAACAAATTGTACGGCCAGCAAAGCTCTGGAACTCAGGCCTGGGATAATCAACAGGCAATTCCAATACGGGTACTTCTGCATCAAACTGCTGCAGCCAGTATTCCCCCTGCTTCTTTATAACCTCTATTTGACCTTCTCTCTTCTGCCACTCCGAATAATCTTTGTACTGCAGCCGTAATCCCGGTAAGTCCTGGCCTTCAACCAATTGCGTAAACTCCTTTATAAATATCCCCAGGGAAGTTCCGTCCGATATGATGTGATGCATATCCAGCATCAAAATGTACTGCTTTTCCGCTGTCTCTAACAAGCCCACCCGAAGCAGCGGCGCTGTAGATAAATCAAAGGGACGTATAAAGTTCTTTATAGTACTTGCGAAGCGCACAGCGCATGGCGCATGGCGTTCCTCTTTACGCTCTGCGCTTTGCGCTTTGCGCCCTGCGTCATGGTATTCAATCTCAAATTCCACCTCATCATGGATCCGTTGTACCGGGTCTCCATTGATCACCAGGAAGGCGGTGCGAAAACTTTCATGCCGCCGGATCAACAATGAAAACGCCCGTTCAAACTTTCCTTTATCCGGGTCTCCTTCAATCTTTATAACCTCGGTAGTATTATAGCTGGTACCAATATTTTCAAATTGGTAAAAGAAAAAAAGCCGCTTCTGGGCAGATGAAAGTGGGTAATAATCTTTTTTTTCCACCACCTCAATATCTTCAACAATTTGAGGCTGAGCCTGTTTAATAAAATGGGCAGCAGCCCTGACAGTGGGAGCCTGGAAAAGCATACTCAGCGGAAATTTTACATTAAATTCCTTTTCTATCCCGGCTGCCAGCAGGGTCCCCTTTAAAGAATGACCTCCCAGGTGAAAAAAATTTTCATCAATGCCTATGATTCCCGGATCAGTTCTCAAGACCATTGACCACAGGGTTACCAATTTCTTTTCAATGTCATTTCCCGGTGGTGTATACGTGTGCGCTGCGGTTCTTTCCTTCACAGGTACCGGTAATGCCTTCCAGTCTATTTTCCCGTTAGGAGTTAAAGGTATCTTCTCTACCGGTACAAAAAAGGAGGGGATCATATAATCCGGCAGTGTTTGGGAGAGATATTCTCTTAATTTACTGGTGTCAGGCATTACTACATGCCCTGGACCCTGGACCCCGCGCTCTGCGGCAATATAAGCACAAAGATATTTGTCTCCACTTTCATCCGTTCGTGATATGACTACAGCCTCTTTTATATCATCCCGGTCCAGCAGCCGACTCTCTATTTCTGCAGGTTCTATCCGGAAACCTCTTATCTTTACCTGGTGATCGATTCGACCTAAGAATTCGATATTTCCATCTAACAGCCACCGCGCTAAATCACCGGTTTTGTATAATTTTTTAGAAATATAGGACATATAGGACCTATAGGACATATGAATTACTTTGCCTGGCACTTTTTTTCTTTTATCCTGGTCATCCCGGTAATCCCATAAATCCTGGTCAAATTTTT
>CP070627.1:7550392-7562888 GCA_020355945.1 Candidatus Aminicenantota bacterium
TTCAGTTTTTCCAGTTCTTCACTGTATTCTTTCCTGATCACCCTCACATCAAAATCACGAATCTCTTTTTCATATACACCTCGAAACACCTTATCGAAAATATTGTCCTGCACGCCGCGGTAGTCGAAATGAGTTTGCCCCTGGCTGATAATATCCCCCTTGACCAGGGCTTCCAGTTTTTCCTCCAGTTCCGCATCGTCCATATCTAACGCTAGTTTTTTCAACAGTTCTTCCCGGGTGACCTCCCGGTCTCGATGTTGGCAGAGATAAAGTACGATATTTTTGGCATTTTTGTCGTTCACTTTTTTAAAGGTTGATGAAACGTATCCCATCCAGGTGGCCTTGATATCTCCCCGGCGGTCCAATGTTTCAAATTCCAGGGTACCTGTAAGCCCATCAACCGTGGTCAGGTCTTTATCCCGGTACCGGGAACGAATAATAGAACTGATATAAAAAGGGCTGCCTTGGGCATGCTTGAACATTAAGTAAGCGGTCTCTTCCGTGATGGGCACATCGAAAAAATGGGAGTATTTGTAAATCATTTCTACGGCTTCATTTTCCGGCATATTTTCAAGATATTCGTACCTGAACCGCGCGGGCAGCATGGTGCCCAGTTCATTCATCAGCCAACCCACCCAACTGCCGGAAACCAGGAGCGGTGCGATTTTACTTTCGGCTGTGCTTAAATAACCGCCGGCAAGCGTATCTGCCAACTGGTCATCACTTTTTTTTTTGTCCCAATAAATCATGGCATTCATGAACTGGAATTCATCGATCATTTGTACGATGTATTCTTTTTTCCTGTGGGCGATGGTAAGGGGAGCTTCACGAACCGTGTTCCAGAGAATGTCCACATGACCATGTTTAAATGAATATTCCACGCTGTTTATTAAGGCGGTAAGGTCGTCAAACCCTTCTGACCGGGTGATTGCTTTGATGGCGGCGAAATCATTTTTTTCCAACGGCTTGAGATAATCAATATTCCTGGTTTTAAAAGCAATATACTGGTAAACAAAATTAAGGAAAAAATCCACACAAAAATCTCCCACCCACATTTTTATTTCTTTAATTTCGTAGTAAAACGGTATTACGCCGTCATTTTTGTAAAAGGTGATATTGAACAACCGTTCCAGGATGGCGGTTTTGCCCATTTTACGCCGGGCCAGCACGGCGGTACTCCGGGATTTTTCTTCTTTTATATCGTTGATCCACTTGAGAAAATATGCCAGTTCTTCTTTTCTCCCGGTGAACAACTCAGGTTTGCCGATTCTTTCTTTTAGTGCGTAGTCCATGCTTTTTATATACCATAAATACAAGAAAATAGCAAACAAGAAGAAAGCAAGACAGCAATTCTATTTTTAGCCACGAAGTTACAGTGAAACATAAAGGTACACGAAGGATCAACTATGGGAAATCGTATATAAAAATCGTTTGATCTTTTTCGTGGGGGTCTTCTCAAACTCCTCAGGGAAAAGTTCGATTTTGGTAACCCGACTGTAACCAGGTAATTGTTGATTGATTAACTCCCGGTTGGCCTCCATTTTATCTTGCAAATCTTTTTCATTGAGTCCTTCAGCATCCACCGCTTCCATATTGGGATAAACCAATGCCACGATTTGTTTGTCCTTTTCAATCACCAGGGATTCTTCCACGTAAGGCATATTATTGAGTTTGGCTTCGATTTCTTCGGGGTAAATATTCTGGCCCGAGGGTCCCAGCAGCATGTCTTTATGCCTGCCTTTGATATAAATAAATCCATCCCCGTCCAGCATCCCGATATCCCCGGTATGGAGCCATCCGTTTTCATCAATGGTTTCTTTTGTGGCTTCTTCGTTTTTATAATAGCCGGTCATTACATTTTCACCCCGCACCTGTATTTCCCCGGAACCGTCTGTTGTATGAGTGAGAGAGGAATCAACCCGGATTTCCAGTGTGTCCATCAATCGACCCACAGAGAATTTTTTGTGGCCCACCCAGGAAGGTGTATAACTGATTAAAGGCCCGCATTCGGTCATACCATATCCCACGGTAAAGGGAAACTTAATTTTCTTCAGGAAGTTTTCCACTTCTTCGTTGAGAGCAGCACCGCCAATGACGATTTCTAAAAAATTACCTCCGAATACTTCGATTAACTTTTGCCGGATTTTTTTGTGAATGAGACCGCTCAACCCGGGGACTTTGGTCAGTACTTTAATCGCTGCTTTGTCCAACTCAGGTTTCAGCCTGGTTTTGTAAATCTTTTCAATTAACAGGGGCACAGACAAAATCAACCGGGGATGAATTTCACCCAGTGCTTTGACCAGTATCCGCGGAGAAGGGATTTGCCCCAGGAATGTGATATGACAGCCAACAGCAATTGGAAATAAAAAGTCAAAGGTACACCCGAAAGAATGGGCCATAGGAAGGAACGCCAGGATCGGGTCACCGGCTTTTAACGGGATATTATTCCTGGCAAAACGCACATTAGCCGCCAGGCTGTTGTGAGGCAGCATTACTCCCTTGGAAAAACCGGAAGTACCCGAAGTATACAAAATCCCGGCCAGTTCATCATTGCCTACTTTAGCCATAGCAAAGTTTCCCGAAGTCAATTGGCCTTCATATTTTTCCAGGAAATGGTCGTCTGCTTTCTCAAGCTCTTTAGATATGGTTTTCTTTTTTGAGTAGTGTAATTTTTTGAAATCCTGCAGGGAAAAAATTGCTTCCACTTCCGGCATTTTGGCTTCATCCAGTTTTTCATAGATGTTGTCCGCGGCAAAGAGCAGTACTGAATCCGAATGATTGACAATATGATGAAAATCGTCTGTGTGAAAATCAGGTAAAACAGGTACAATGACTGCGCCGTACATGATGGCTGCCAGGTAAACAACAGCCCAATTGGTAGAATTTCGACCGATCAAGGCGATTTTATCACCCCGTTTAATGTGACATTTGTCAAATACATACTGAAGCCAGACAATCTTTTCCGCCGCCTCACCGTAAGTGATGGACGACTCATTGTAATCGGAAAAAGCAGGTAAATCCCAATTGTTTTTGATGCTTTCTTGAAGCATTTCTAAAAAATTTTCTTTTAACATTGCCAACACCTCCACGCTGTATATTTTATAACAAAAACAAAAATTTTTAAACCCCTCGACGACCTAAATCCACTATCAACTTTTGCCTCCGGCGGCCAAAAACCTTTTTGAAAAAAGGTTTCCGGACTTCCAAAAACTTTTTATTAAAGCATTCAATTGCTGCTGTCGACGAATTGGAATTTAAGAATGGTTCGCCACAGTATCTCCAGGTCCAGTCGGAATGACCAATTTTGAATATAATATATATCGAATTCGATTCGTTTATCTAATGGGGTATTGCCCCTGAGCCCATGCACCTGGGCCCAACCGGTCATGCCGGTTTTGACGCTGTGCCGCAGCATATAGTTGGGGATATGCTGCTTGAATTTGTCTACCAATTCCGGTCGTTCCGGACGCGGGCCCACCAGGCTCATATCACCGGTCAGTACATTTATCAATTGCGGCAGTTCATCAAAGGAAAGTTTTCTCAATATCCTGCCGACTTTTGTCACCCGCTTATCATTGGGTGGAGACCAAATCGCACCGGTTTTCTCTTCAGCATTCGGGATCATGGTTCTAAATTTTACCATTTTAAAATATTTGCCATCCAGCCCGACACGGGTTTGCATATAAAATACCGGGCCTTTGGAGGTTAATTTTATCAGCAGGGCAATCAACAGGAAAAAGGGTAAAAGTAAAATAAGTCCCACCAGGCTGACAATAATATCAAATCCCCGCTTAAACAGCAACTGCCATCCCTGCAAAGGGATATCCCCCAGGTTAATAATGGGGATACCTTCAATATGTTCCATACCGGCTTTTAATGAAGTAATCTGGACGATATCAGGGACCACGCGTATTTCAATCAGCAGGTTATTAGCGGTTTCGATCAATTTCAGCGTGGTTTCGTATTCTTTGGAAGGAAGCGCCACTACCAGGTCGGTTATATCGTATTCTTTTACCAGTTTTTCAAGATCATCAAAGTCACCCACCACCCCCTCTTTTTTTTCATTATCCAAAAAACCGATGATTTCGATGCCGAAATGGCTGTACTTCTTAAGATTTTCTGCCGTCATTCGGGCGATATCCTCGGTCCCGGCAATCAAAACCTTTGAAACGCCGTTCCGTTTTAGATAGAGTACCCTGAACAGCTTAAAAAACAACAACCGCTGACAAAAAATAAAAAATACCGCAAAGGGAATATAAACCAGCAGGTAAATATGTGATATTTCAAAGTTGACCAATTGATAACTTTTAAAATAGCTGAAAATCAGCAGGATAAGAAAGGCTGTGACAACAGTATTCAGGAGTACCAGGAATAAGTCATCCAACCGGTTACGCCTGAGCCTGATTTTGTAATAACCCTGGTAGGAAAAATGCACCACCTGCAATAAGATAAGAATCGGGATGGCAATCAAATATCTCTTGTATTCCGGGATTCCTTTGGGCGCGGCAATAAGGCCCGAATGAAACCTCAGCCAAAAGGATACATTGAAGGCAAGAATAATGGCAATGAAATCACTGAGAATATAAAAATTAACCAATTGCTTTCTTCTTTTTTTGATCATAGCCTGTCGTTCATATAGTCCTTAAAATTTTTCTTAAAACTTTCTTTAGAGAATTTTATACTATTTTTTCGAATAATTAAAGGTTTAAGGGCCATTTTTTTTATTTTATTGATGGCGTTGATGATATGTTCCGGGGTTTGTTGTTCAAATAGGATCCCGGTGTCTTCGGTGACAATATCCAGGACACCGCCCTTTTTATAGGCTAGCACCGGTGTGCCGCAGGCCTGGGCTTCCACAAAGACAATGCCAAAATCCTCCACCCCGGCAAAAACAAAAGCAGCAGCATGTTGATACAATTCTTTTAATTCTTCTCCTGGCAGGTTTTTTTTGAAAATAATATTTTTACCTGCCCTTTGTTTTAATTTTCTCTCCTCCGGGCCTTTACCCACAATGATTAGCCTGTCACCGCTTCGATTAAACGCTTCAATTAAAAGGCCAATTTCTTTATAAGGAACCAACGCGGAAACGGTTAAAAAATAATCTCTTTTGGGATTATCTGCCGGTTGATAAAAATCCGTGTCTACTGGTGGGTGGATCACTGAGGCTTCTCGACGGTAATACTTCCATATCCGCTTCTTCACAAAATTAGAATTTCCAATAAAATAGTCCACCCGTGAAGAAGACGTGACATCCCAGAGCTTTAGCTTTGAAATCTGCCGTTGGATAAAGAACTTCTTGATTCCTTTTGCTTTGCCAAAATAGGAGTAATACTGGTCCCAAATGTATCTCATGGGAGAATTGACATAACTGATATGGGTAGTGTCCGGTCCGGGAATAATTCCCTTGGCCACGCAGTGGGAAATGCTAATGATCAAGTCATAACCGGTGAGGTTAAAGCTTTCAATCGCAGCAGGAAAGAGAGGTAAAAAATGTTTATAACGTTTTCGTATAAAGGAATATTTATTTAAAGGCGAAGCAATAATCCGGTGGGACCGAATTTTATCAGATATGTTTTCTTCTTCCAGGAAAAGCGTATAAATATCTGCTCCCGGGAGAAGTTCCAACATTTCTTCCAGGACTTTTTCACCACCGCGCATCCCGTTTAACCAGTCATGAATAATCGCTACTTTTCGTTCCATTTTAAAACCCTATTTTACACGTTTTTTACTTACTTTGCAATGCACCATGGAGCCCCGCGGCGCGGGGGGCCTAAGAAGGCCCTGCGGGCCATCTTGAAGGCTTCTTATGATGAACCGTTTCGTCAGTAAATGCATAGAAATCCCGGATGACATCAGCAGGGGAGAAATCCGTAGTTTAGCCGGGTTGGAAGCCTTCGGGATTAAAAGAAAAAAGTACAAAGAAAAAGTTTGTTTTTTTTGCAACTTTTTTTGAAAATGAGGCATCTTAATAGGTGTAAAACGCAAGATGATGAGATATAATATGTAGAACAGAGTAGACAATTGATGAAGGATTTGATTGAAGGATTGAAGAAGAAAGATGAAGCTGCGCTAAAAGAGGTGATGTCTATGTATAAAAACCAGGTGTTTAATTATTTAAATTTGATGTTGGGTGACAAAGAGTTAGCCGAAGAGTTGACCCAGGATGCGTTTGTGAAAGTTTACTTTAAAGCCGGCTCTTTGAGGACCGATAACTTGAAAGCCTGGATATACAAGATCGCCACTAACCTGGCCCGTTCGGAATTTCGCAAGAGGAAAATCAAACATTTTCTTTCAATATCTGAAGTTAATGATGCCCAGGTTTCCTACGAGCCTTCTCAGGGAGGTGATATTGTGGTAGAGCAAATGCTCTCGGTGCTCCCGGAAAAATACCGCATTCCTATTATCATGAAAGAACTCAATGGTTTTTCTTTTGAAGAGATGGCAGATATCTTAAAGAAACCGGTGGGCACGGTAAAATCACTGGTTTTCCGCGGCCGCCAGCAAATGAAATTTCAACTTCAACTGACCATGCAAAATGGAGGGATTCATGTCCATGGATAACAATAACAACCAATTTGAGAATTCATTTAACCGGTTCAAGCAGCATTCCCGGTTATTGACCGTGAGTGAGGATTTTGAGAACAAGGTCTTTACTAAGATCAAGAAGAAAAAAACACAGCGAAAAGTGGTTGCTTCAGTGACGTTGGGTATTGTTATTTTTGCCTTTATATTTATTGCCCAGGCAGCACTGTTTCAGAAAAAAGCCGGGCCGGACATCATCGCTAAACCCGAATCAACGGTCAAAGAAGAAGTCCCGGTGATGGAAGACGTTATCTTCGCGTCTTCCGATTCAAGAACCAGCTATGCCATTGAACAGGTAGCCTATTATGAAGATGAAGATACAATTTGAAATGAGGAGGTAGAATTAGCCATGAAACGATTAATTGTGCTGATTTTCATTATTTTGTTGGTTTTCTTTGCCACCAATGTGAAAGCCCAAACAGACAGCGATATCTCAAAATTTGAATCTGAAGTGAAGCAGATTCTCAAAAGGATATCGCCTTCCATCTTTAAAGTGGTGGCTGAGAACCATAAAAAGAATTTTGCCGCGGGTATCGCCATTGACAACCGTCATGTAGTCAGTAATATAAAGGTTATACACCGTCCGTATGCAGGTATTTATATCGAAACCGTTAACGGTAAGAAATTCACGGCCAGGGTGGTGGGAAAAGACAAGTATTCCTCTCTTATCCTATTAAAAATCGATAAAAATGTATTAACCCCCATCAAACATGCCCGGGCTTATGAAGTAGGGGATTGGATTGCGTTGGTGGGGGCATTTTATAAAGAATTTCCCTCCATATATCACGGGATTCTCAGCAGTGCGTTAGAAGATCAACTGATTTTGAATGCGCCGGTAACTCCTGGCTCATCCGGCGGTGCTGTAGTCAATAAAAAAGGTGAGCTGATTGGTGTGATTCGCGGGCCCATCGGTTTTGCCTTTGACTCGGATTATACCTTCAAGGACCACTCCGGTGAAATCCATATCGAGGCCCCGAAAAGCCAACATAAAGACTTATGTGCTGCAGTTCCCGTGGAAAAAGTCGTGGATGTTACCAATGATTTGATAAAATATGGGAAAGTCAGGCGGGGTTGGCTGGGAGTGCTGATGGACCTAAAAGACGACAAAGTAGAAATCACAAACATAAATATAAATTCACCGGCAGAAAAAGCTGGACTCCGTCCAAAAGATGTTATCTTAAAAATAAATGGAAAACCTATAGATACCACAAAAGAAGTGGTCAACCTGGTCAGGTCTTTCAAACCGGAACAAAAAGTAAAAATAGAAGTCCTGCGGGGAAAAGCACGAGAGTCAGCATTGGTGGTTATCGGGGAGCTCAAAGAAGGTAAAACCGCCTGGAAGTATCCCTTCCCCTCTAAAAGCAGTAAAATCGCCGCAACCATTCCTGAACGCCTGGAAACTTTGCCCAGGGCGGAAACTTTTGTCTACCACGTTGGCGGCCAACGAAAATTGGGGGTGGAAGTGATGAACCTGACACCTGACCTGGCAAAAGAATTCAATATCAAAGAGGGTACCGGTTTAATGATTTCAAAGGTAAGCAAAAACACCGCTGCGGAAAAAGCCGGGTTCCGGGCAGGGGATGTCATTGTAAAAGCAGGAAATAAACCCATCACCAAGAACTCCGATTTGAGAAACGCTTTAAATGAACTGCAAGATGATGAAGCCGTGGTGATTGAGGTTTATCGAAAAGGAAAACGGCAAAAAATCAAAGTAGTCCCGGATAAAATTGAAGGATTTGGTGTCATATTCGATAAGTTTAGAGATAAGCTGAAGGATTTCAATATCCGGATCGATGAAGAAAAAAAGGAAAAAATCGAGGAAGCAGTACGCAGAGAACGTCAAAAATTACAGGAAACCCGGGAAAAATACCTCCAGGAAATGGAAATGATTAAAAAGAAAGAATTGGAAAAATATAAAGCTGAAATAGAAAAGATGCGGCAAGAACAGGAGAAAATGAGACAGGAGATGGAGAAATTGAAACAATCACTGGAAAAAGAGAAGGAAAAGAAAGAAAAAGAAACAACCACAGACACAATATAAAACAAATTATTTACTTTCTATTTAACCTCCTATGGCAAGGGGGCCGGTCAATCCCGGCCCCTTTTTTTTACCGCGGGCCCGCCGGAGGCAATAATATCTACAGCCGCTTTGATGCCGTCGGCAGCGGAACTGACAATACCACCGGCATAGCCGCTGCCTTCACCGGAAATGTAAAGATTCCCGAAAGCTGGTGACTTTCCTTTCCTGTCACGTATGGCCCGGAGGGGCGAAGAGGTCTTGCTCTCAAGCCCTAACATCACACCCTCTTCAAAACCTTTGATCTTTCCACAAAAATCTTTTATCCCTGGTTTCAAAGAATTTACAATATTCCCCGGGAATAGAGCATTAAAATCCGCAGGTACCAGGCCAAAAGGATAACTGGTTTTGTTAAAGGAATGGGACACTTTTCCTTCCAGGAAATCCCTGATCTTACAGGCAGGTGCCGCATAACTGTTGGAAAAATCAAAAAATTTCTTTTCCAAAACCTCTAACCATTCCAGGGCTTCCAAAGGATCGACTCTCTTGTTAAGCAGCCGGTTAAGATTGATACCGGCCACAACACCGGCATTGGCAAACGGCGCGTTCCTGCGATAGTTGCTCATCCCATTGACAATATTGGTATTTTTATATACAGCCGAGGGTACCACTCTCCCACCCGGACACATACAAAAGGAATAAACCGGCAAAAGACCTTTGTCTTGAGGTTTGAAGGTTAACCGGTACTCGGCGGCTTTTACACCGGGAAGCAATGACCGACCCCATTGGGCCCGGTTAATCACTTCCTGCATATGCTCCACCCGACAGCCAATGGCAAAGGATTTAACACCAAAAGGAATATCTTTTTTTATCAACATTCGATAGGTTTCATAGGACGAGTGCCCAACAGCAAAAACAAAATAATCCGCCTCCATTTTCCCTTTATTTGTTTCAACCGCACGTATTCGCGCGTGTTCATTATCCGGGAAAATATCCTCCACCCTGGTATCGAAAAGAATATTTCCACCCCAATCAAAAAACTCTTTTCTCTGGTTTTTTACGATTTTTCTCAGGTTATCGCTTCCCAGGTGGGGGTGGGCCAAATATGCGATTTCCCGGGGGGCGCCGGCATCGATATACGTATCGAAAATGAACTGTCGTTCGGTTGAGATGGTTTTTGTCCTGGAAGTGAGTTTCCCATCGGAAAACGTCCCGGCTCCGCCTTCACCAAAGGCATAATTACTTCGTTCATTCAGTTCTCCGGTTCGTTCAAAGGAGATGATATCTTTAAATCGTATATTCACCTCTGGACCCTGTTCCAGCAATATTACTTTAAAACCAGCCAACAGCAGTGTATATCCGGCAAAGAATCCCGCAGGGCCGCTGCCCACTACGATGACTCTTTTTTCACGCTTTTCATAAGGAATCAAAATCATCTTTTTTGTTGCCGGCTCCGGTCCCTTCAATGCGGTTGACGAAACCCCCACACGAATTTTCCAGTGAATATGATGTTTATTACGGGCATCCAGGCTTTGCTTATCAATGGTATAGGAAAAGTCTTTTATATGAAGTTTTTTTGCTATTTTCTGTTTCAATTCCCCTGGTGTAAAATCCGTAGGCATCTTCAGTTCCAAAAGCTTAAATCCCATACCTGGTCTCCATTATTTTTTGCCACAGAGGCCACTAAAGCCCCAGTAATTTCCTGCTGCCGCAGCCAACAATTCAATACAAGATGACAATACCAATATCTAAAAAAAAAGTCAACCACAAAAGACACAAAAGTATTTTTTATCTTACATTGTAAACCTGATGCAATTGAACACCAGACCTGATGTTTTCTATCCCCTCTTCCTGGCATTTTTGGAACAATGAGAAGGTATTGGTATATTGATTTTTATCATGTTGCTCCGGCTGGAGAAAGATCGGTACGGGAAAAGGCACCATTGAGCGAGTTCGTTTGATTATCTCTATGGTCAGGTTTTTATTGACAATAAATTTGGCTTCATTTATTTTTTTTAATAAATCCTTGTGGATAAAATAATCGGTAACATCTTTAGGAGAAACCGTCCACCAATCAATAGGCAAATCCTGGAAATGAACACCATTGGTTTCTATAGACAGGAAAAAATCTTTTTTCTTTAGCTCCGTGGTGATTTCGGATAAGTCTTGTTCCAATGGTTCGCCGCCGGTCATCACTACCTGGGATTGGGGATATTTTTTCTTGTATGTCTCTATTTCCGAAAGGATTTCACCTATGGGCATAGATGTACTGGAATTGATTTCCCAGGAATCTTTGGAATCGCAGTAAGGACATTGAACGGAGCAGCCGGCAAACCGTAAAAAAATAGACGGGACGCCTACTTTCAGCCCTTCTCCCTGGAAGGACCAGAAGATTTCACTAATCTTCAGAATAGATGGCTGCGGCATGGTCTGATTCCCAGATGAGTACTTTTGTTACCGGGTATTTTTCTTTAATTTTGTAATAGAAATACCGGGACAAATTCTCAGCGGAAGGGGAAAAATCAAACACTTCATTCAATACTTTATGGTCTGGCAAGAGGGTTTTTAAGTATTCTTTTAATTCGGCAAAATCAATGCCAATCCCGGATTTATTTAGTTTGGTCACCCGGAAATAAGCTTCAATATAAAAGGTATGGCCGTGCATTTTTTCGCATTTTCCTTTGTAGTGTTCAAGGAAATGGGCAGAGGAAAATTGTTCTTTTACTACCAGTTCCCAGCTCATAATCGACCTTCCTTTTTTAAACGTGTGATTAATGGGTCTTCTTTGTTCAACTGTTTAAATGCGTTACAGCGGATGTCGCAGGAGGGGCATTTTAAACAGGGGATTTCGCTGCCGCGATAACAGGAAATTGAATAAGAGTAATCTGCTCCCAATTCAAGGCCCATCCGGATGATTTCTTTTTTACTTTTCCCGATCAGTGGGGTATGGATTTTAAAGTGTTTGCCTGTAATAGAGGCTGAGGTTCCCTGGTTAATGGCTGCTTCCATTTTTTCTGTAAAGGCTGTGGTGGTATCCGGGTAATCCGGGGTATCGATGAGGTTAAAGCCGGTGATGATATTGAATATCTCCCTGGATTCGGCAAAGGCAGCGGCTAAAGAGAGGAAGATCCCGTTCCTGAAGGGGACGTATGTATAGGGTATGCCGGTTTCATTTTTCGATGTTGCCAGGGATTCGGGTATTTCTTTTTCTTTATCGATTAGGGCTGAGGACACGATGTTTTTTAGGGGGAATTGGATGACATGGGTTTCCACCTTTAATTGTGTTGTGATTTGTTGTGCCATGTTTACTTCGATGTTATGGCGTTGGGCGTAGTTTACTACCATGGCATATACAGGGTCAAACTCCTGCTTTGCCCAATAAAGAGCTGTAGTAGAATCAATGCCGCCGGAGAATAGTATGACTGCTTTTTTGTTATTCATATTCTTATTTTACTATTTTTTTTGTTTTTTTCCAATATTTAGCCACGAAGGTACACGAAGGTACACGAAGACAGACCCTCTAATGAAAAGTTTTTGCGGGGGGGGCCAGATGCGTCACGGGGGCAGTTTTTTCAAAAAGCGCCCCCCCTGGCATCACTCAATCTCTAACCACAAGTAAGAGCCTTTCTGCCTGGCCCGGGTTTCAATACCAATATGAGACACCAATTTGTTTTTTACCCTCAATGTACTTAATGATGATATCCGAAAAACCAATGAAACCTCTTTCTTGCCTATGCCTTGCAATCGAAACAATAACCGCTTGCCATTCCGTATCACCACATCATTCACATCCATATGAATAAAACGAAACATGACTTTATCCTTTCGGATCATCTTCCGGTCAATAAAAATATCATAATTATTCCCGGACTTAATCCTGAACCTCTTTTCCCCGGG
>CP070627.1:7562988-7569811 GCA_020355945.1 Candidatus Aminicenantota bacterium
ATAAAGCCTTTAGAGGAGTTTGATGTACCACCTAATGTAGAAGTAATTATCACTTTCATGGACAAGAGAACCCCCGATCAATCTATTGATGATAAAACAAGGGATTTACTTGAGTTGAGCGGCACATGGGAAGATGAAAGGTCTGTAGAAGAAATTATTAAGGAGATTTATGACAGCCGCACAACAAGCCAAAAAGGTACAGAAATTAAAGATTCAAATTCTCACTCGGGGAAGAGGTGGCATAGTGGCGTCTCTTAATTGGTTTCAGACCGTACTTAGCATGTATTTATTTTAATCTTTTCTCTCTTAGCCCGGGATTACCCTCATATTTTTTCTTAATTTCTCACGGATTTCGCGCATCATTTTTACTGCATCGAAATCCTTTTCTTTATTCTTCATATAAAAATTATATGATATGGGATAAATTATGTCACCAAATAACTCCCTTCTACTCTTCACGGCTTCTTCGGAAGGCTTTCCGCGAATATAGATTTGAATTCCCGGGCAGCCTCCTATATCTCTTCTCTCACTTTCCGTAATGGATACCGGGCCGCGATCCATTTCCTTAGTAAATTCACCGGGAAACAGTACCGCATATTTTTTTCTAGCAAAATCTCTTTAGACACCAGCTTATCCAGGGTTTCAACCACTTGTTTTTTTGAGAATTTGCCGGTTAAGGGTTGAATTTTGTCGTAGATGGCATCCAGGCCAATAAAATTCAATTGCTTGTGGGTTAGTTCTTCCGCGACAGCACTCAATATCATGCGTTCTAATATGCTCGATTCGTACCAAATGTATTGTGAAAAGTAGTCGGTACCCCCGGAGATGATTTGTTTCACAGCATCATCCACATCTTCGATCAATGCATCATTTTTTTTCTTATTTTCATTGAGGTTATTCACCAGGGTGCGGCAGATCAATTGGGTCAGGTAGGGTTGGCCTCCGGTCATATTAAGTATCTGTTCCACAGCCTGGTCATCATAAGTCAATTGCCCCTTTACCGGTTCTTTGATTAACCGAACGGCATCTTCCCGTTTAAGGTAACTGATTCTAAGATATAAAGCCGTATTGAAAAATATGGACCAGTAATCGGCGCTCATCTCTTCGAACTTTTGCGTCCCGCAAAACAAGAATATGAGTTTGTTTTCATGCTGCATCAAATGGCGGATGTTACTAAATATCGTCCTGGAAATCCTGCCATCTTCCACCCGCATTTGCAGCTCTTCAAATTCATCCACCATAATAACCATGATTTTCTCTCCCAGTTCCGGAGTTATGGATTTAAGAAACTGCTTGAATTGGCTGAAATTTTTAGCAGGAGAAACATCGTGCAAGGATAATTTTTCTATAATGGCACTGGAAAGAATATAGTAAAAATCTTTTTCATCATCGATGCCTTGCATATCGATGTTGACAGGCACCAGTCGTTTATCCGTGAAACCCTGGTCTTCAATACGGTACAGCATTGAAGTTTTCCCGGTCCTGCGCAGACCGTGGCACACAATGGTTTGGTGGCCATCGGAGACCATGATGTTCTTATCGATAAATTTATAAACGTCGTCTCTACCGAAGTATAGGGAAGTATCACCTCTTAATGGCGAGCCTACGATATATGGGTTCCGTATCTCATGAAATACTGTTCTTTTTACCATTGCTAATCTTCTTATACCTCATCGTTAAAATTCACAAAAAAACTATTCACCTATTTCATCTAAAAATATTAAATCGCTGAGTGAAAATACCAGGAGAAGTTTTATTAACTTCGTTTCCCCGGCTTGTTTTTTGAATTTTTTATCCAGGCTGTATTTTTTCAATTGCTTCCTGGCATCAATTTTTATTTGCTCTATTTCATTGTCAACTTCTCCCTTTTTCAGGTACTTTAGCTCCAATATGTAGGAATATCGAATGTCCGGGTATCGTGCCAGAAAAGGCTCCAATACAATATCTGCAAATCCTTTATTCATTTCTTTTTCTGAATTTACAATAAAATAATCGCTTATACCAAGCCATGCGAGCAAAAATCCCTGGATGATCTTTTCTTCCCTGATGAAATCTCTTAAACTGGTACATTCGTTCAGCATATCAGAGAGATATTTGAAAAATTCTCTCCATTTACCGTAATAAGCCATCCCTTGAAGAAGGGAATTCAGTTTATCCATATTGATAGACGTCAATCCCACTTTGTTACTGAACCAGATAATATAATCGTAGTAGAGGGTTTTAATGGTTTGGTTGGGAATTTCGAATACCGTCATCCCTTCTGATTCCTTTTTTATAGTTAACAATCCGAAGTAGAAGAGTAAAGATATAAAATTCTCCGGCGCTGCCAGCGTTTCTACGGGGAATTCTTTTACCAATTTTGATTTTATACTGCCATCTTCCACGACTTGTCTTAAAAGTGAAAAGTTTCCATTCAATTTTTTCTCCCCACCCTTATCAATAAAAATCAAGTGCTTCAGTTTGCTGTAGTCCATTTTAGCATTATGATCAATTAAATAATCGGGAATATTTACACTGCTTAAATATTCGTTGAGAAAATAGAGAACCATATCTGAATTATACAGTTTGCTGCCGGATTTTTTTGAGAAAACATAGCTGTTATACCAATTTTTCATTATTTCCCGCAGGTATTCCGTGTCATGCTCAACTCTACCAAGCTTCTTATAATATTCTATTATTTTTTTTACCTCCGTTTCATTGAAACCCATCATTTCGTTGAATTCATGGTCAACGGATATGTTCCTCGAAATATTTAAGCTGCTGGCGATATCGTTTAGGGTTACGGGAGAGACGCCGGTTATAAATAAACGGGATATGGGGGCACCTGTACCGGAAGTCCCTCCTTTAATTACTTTGAAAAAATCCCTGAAAAATCCTTCATCACGAGTCAGTTTCTGATATTCATTTTCATCACCGGTAGAAAGTATGGTATTTGAAAAATTGTCATATTCATCGATAACTACAAAAAGCTTTTGATTACTTTTTTGGCAAAGGCTGATCAGATGCCTTAATATATCGGATGCTGATTTTTTCTCTTTTAGCTCATTGTTTTTTTCATTTTCATCGACATTTAAAAGAGATTTATATTTTGATATAAGCAGCCCCGCTGCCTCAAGTACATGCCCCCTAAATGAATCTTCTAATTTGCCAGCAGCGCAGGAAATTAAAGAAAAATCAAATCGCAATATTAAATATGAATTTTTTTCTTTCGTGGGATTATTATAAATATTGGTGCCTTCGAAAAGGAAATCAAATTGTTCTTTCCTGGAAATATCATAATAGGATTCCATCATCGATATAAATAGTGTTTTGCCAAATCGGCGGGGACGGATATAAAACAGGTATTTACCGGATTTTTCAATTATACTCAAATACCCGGTTTTGTCTACATAGTAGCTGTTTTCTTTTCTTATAACTTCATAATCCGTTACTCCATAATTAATCTCTTTGGCTTCCCTTCCAATATCAATTTTTTTCTTTCTCTTACCAATTTTTTTGGCATCGATTATCACATTAAAAAAATCTGAAAATGGGAAATAGAAATCTTTTCTGTTTATCAAAAGCCCCCTGGTTTGCATCTCTTTTAGTGCGAAATGACTTTTGTATTTTTTATGTTTTAAATGCTTGAGCATCTTTTGTTCTTCTTTTGTACGGTTTTCCCATAATTTATTGTAATATGGGGTGAGCGCCACCTCAAGTTTTTCCCACTCGATAGGATCATTATCTACTTTTGAATCCCAAATAAAACCACACACCACCTGGTTAAAAAACGGGAAGTCTCCAGCATAATAACGAATCTCTTCAATCTCTTTTGCTGTTAGCTTAAAATTGGTTTTTTCAAATCCCACTGTTCTTAATCGATCAATATGGTCATGGTTAAGGAGGCCAATAACTTCGATATCGAAAATATTCCAGAAACCTGAAGATTGAATGGATTGAATTGTCAAATCTTTAATATAGCTTTGTGAGATAGTGACAAAGGCCAATCGGTTCTCTGGGTTGTTGGCCACAGACCTCAAATTTGAAAAAAAGGTATCATCGGCAAATGGTTTGTCGGGAAAATGCTCAAACTCATCGATGAAAATAATAGACTTTATCCTTTTCCTGCCAGTTCCTTTTACATAGGCCCTGAAAGAAGAGTAATCTTCAAAAATCTTTCCCTCTTTTTTTCCTAAAAGCGCATTTTTAGGATTGTCTTCCAAAAACTTTTGGTTCAATAATTGAAAAAAATCATCACTGGTCTTGCATTCCCCAGGTACCCCCCCGGAATCAAGGAAAACAGCAATCGTATCTTCAGCCTTTTTTATTTTATGAAACACGCGAAAGGCCAAAGACGATTTGCCTATCCGACGCTCACCGATTATGGAAACACAACGCGGCGTATCCCCGCTGAGCATGCCTTCAATCCGCCGTATCTCTTTCTCCCGGCCAAAAAACATGTCCGAGTCAATGGGAATCATGGTTCTTAAATTGTAAGGATTGGTCATGGTCAATTTAACTCCTCCTTGGCCTCTTTTTCAATCATTCTTTTCTCCATTTTTTCCGGCATTTTCAATCATCTCCCTGGATTATACAGTTATAAGCAATTATTTGCAAGATGGTTTGATGATTTTAACCACGAAATACACGAAAAACGCGAAATTTGTTTAACTAAAGCATAAACTACAGTTTATCATATTCCTCAGGTTCTACATCAGGAACTTTTGACAAGGCGTCTTGAAATTTATTTTTGCTTCCTCGTCTAGCGCGATCTTCTAAATACTGTTTTGTCATAAAGGCTGAAATTTTTTCAGATACAGCAGTAGTGATAAACTGGTCTATTGATACGCCATCTTTTTTCGCCAGCTCTTTCAAATTTTTATGAATAGACTCAGGGATTTTTATACAAATTGTCTCCATTATAGCCCTCCAATTCGTGAAAGAAGCGCAGCAGCAAGCACATTTGTATCTAAAATAACTTGATACATTTTCATACCCTAAATATTATTATGCATAATTTCAAATAAATCAAGAGGAAAATTCAAATATCCCCAAAAAAAGGCTTGAATGGGGCTTGTTCTTTTTTCTGCTTATATCTTCCTGACTCCTTCAACGTCTGTTTGCTTCTTCATTTCTTCTCTATTTTACATAATTATCGGATTTTTGTAATTTACAGCTTTTCTATTTCCTCTGTTGAGAGGCCGGTGATTTCAGATATAAATTCAATTCCTGTACCTTTCTTTTTCATTGCTTTTGCAATTTCTTTTTTTCCTTCTTCCTTTCCTTCTTTTTTTCCTTCTTCTTTTAATTGCGGACCCATAGTTTCCATAAACTCTTCTCTAAACTCTTCTTTCATTTGTTGGGCTAAGGTTGGCATAATCTCACCTCCGTCAATTTTGCTATCATCCAACATTTTTTTTAATTGGTCGCGGCTGATATCCTGCGTTTGGGACACATACTCCAGGAAATATACCACAATATCTATATTTTCGAGAAAACCCCTATCATACCAGAATTTAAATATTTCCAGGATGGCTTCCGTATCATGCTTATACGCCGCTTTCATTAAAACCATGGACGTAAATAGAAAAACGTTCTTTTTTAATTCTTTATTGCTCTCATCCCGGAAGTCCCAGGGATTGGTATCGAAAAGAACATAACGGTAATCCAACAGGAATCGTTTCACCTCATCATCTACATCGAATTGATCTGCAAATGACCGGGGTATTTTCCACTCATCTGCCCCATGGTAAAACACCACGGGAATGATAATTCGCGGCGGTTTGTTGTTATTATAGTCTTTTTCCCACTCGAACACCATGTATTTGAGCACCTGGATAAAAATCTCCACTCTTCCCTCGGTTTTGTGTTCAAGGATGAAATAAATATCTACGGGTTTCTTGCCCTTTTTCGTTTTCAACGAAGTTTTCACCACGATGTCTGAAAACCCTTTTTTGAATAGATTAGAAACGTATTTTGTATCTTCCACCTCGATGTTTTCCAGGTCCAGTTGATTTTTTAATCGGTGGGGCAGTACCCTGTTCAGGAAATCTCTTGCGTTTTCCGGGTTGTCGAAGATTTTGTGGAAGAAGCTGTCGTTAACCTGGTATATGTCGGTGGTTGTGTTGGTCATTGCATTTCTATTATAATCTTTTTTACGGTTTTTTTCAACTGTTCCAGAAATCTAAATCCACCGTCCAATTTTAGCTACAGGGTTACACGAAGGGGCACGAAGAAAGACCGCTGATGAACGCTAATCAACATGATAAACATGATGAAAATCTCTTTAATTGATTTTCAATTTTGGTGCCAGGCAAAGTTTTTTTATTCTTGCTAGCCTTTATCAGCCATTTTTTGATGTATTCATCGATCATATAACAATCCCTTCGTTTAACGCACTTCTGACAATATGACCAATCTTATCTTTGTAATAATTCACCTCATCCGCCGATTTGATGACAATATCTACATTATATTTTTTCTTCGCCAGTTCTCTGCTCACTTTACTAATACCTTGTGAAAATTTGCACAAAAAACAAACTTTTGTTTCATTGCTCTGGCTGTAACCGCTTCCGATGCAAGTTCTTAATTGGTTGGGGGTGCCACCCCCTTTTTGTAAAGAGTTTGATCTTCTTTTTCATGGCAAGTCTTTTTTCTAAGACAATCATAATATCATAATCGCTGTGTGATGAAAAATCACCCCTTGCCCTGGAACCAAATAGATACATCCTGAAGGCATCAATTCCCTCGGCGTTTAATGCCTCAGATGTTATCTCTTTTATTTTTTCAACGTCCGTTTGCTTCTTCATTTCTTCTCTATTTTACATAATTATCGGATTTTTGT
>CP070627.1:7569911-7586821 GCA_020355945.1 Candidatus Aminicenantota bacterium
GGTTTTGAAACAGCTAGATACCTACAACAAAACCATAGACCCTTGCTCCGGGAAGCCCTATACCTGGAATCGGCAAAAACAAGTACTGTATAGTATTGGCACGGATCGAAACGATGACAACGGTAGATACACCACCACCTCGATAGATACGGATTTCGCTGTCCCGGTCCGGCTAAAAGGAAGAAAATAGTGCCTACGACGACCAGGGGGGGCGCTTTTTAGAAAAAACTGCCCCCCCTATACCGTGGAACCACTGGCCGCCAAAGGTACAAATTTTCTTTTTTGACCTCATTCATTGACAAAATTCAAAAAATGATATAATATAAGTCCAGAGGTAAACAAATGGAAAAAGTGGTTGAAGGTTTTTTTAAAAATGGAGAAATTTTTCTGTTCGATGACATAAAGATGAAATTTGCAAAAGTTAAGGTCATTTTCCAGGAAGAAGAGGACGATAAGGCTGATCGGGGAAACGACTTCCTTTTGAAGAATAGACTAAAGGTTAGAACTCGAAATTTCAAATTCAATAGAGATGAATTATATGACAGAAAAGGTTTTTGAGAATAATTGTGGAATTCTATTTACTGAAGACCTTCATCATAATCAATTAATAAAGGGACAACTGAGAGTGTTCAATCCATTTGAAGGTATCCCGGGTGATTTTGTTGAGGACGAACAAGAGGAATCTTCCCGGGATTAGGGTTGTCTTTCGTCTTCTGTCAATGTTCGCAGGCCTTAATAGGTTCCCCGGATCATGGACCCAGGACCTTGTTTTATTAAAACTCAACGCCTATAATATTTTTTTGTAACCCGTTATTTAATACCCTTCGTCTAATAGAGGATAACGAGAAAGATACATGAAAACAGATGAAACAAAACTTGTTGACCGCTTATGCCAGGGCGATCTTGAAGCATTTCAAGAATTAGTGGAGCGTTATAAAAAGAAGGTATATTACCTGGCTTACGATATGGCGGGCGACCACCATGAAGCAGAAGATATCTCCCAGGAAGTGTTTATCAAAGTGTTTCGTCATATCAAAAAATTTAGAAAAGACGCAGCACTTAAATCATGGATTTACCAGATCACAGTGAACACCTGCATCGATGTACAGCGAAAAAAATCCAGGAAACCACACGTCTTGATGGAAAGCTCACAGATGGACAGCCTTCAACAAGCATCTTCCTGGACAGGAAGCACTAATACCAATCCTGAACGCCTTGCTGAAGCCAACATGATCCAACACCGGATCCAGCAACTGCTTCATAAAGTCTCCCCCAAAGAACGTTCCGCTTTTGTCATGCGGTACTATAATGAGCTCAAAACCACTGAAATTGCAATAATTTTGAACCTTTCCACCAATACCATTAAAAGCCTCCTGTTTCGCGCCAGGAAAAAACTCCAAAAAGAACTTTCTTTTTATCAAAGTAATCTTCAAACGGAGGTTTCCAATGAATCAATGTAAGCAAAGTAAAGATTTATTTGATGAGGCTCTTTGTAAGGAATTAAATAAAGAACAAAAACTTTTTTTAGAAAACCACCTGCGGGAATGCCCGAAATGTCGTTCTGAGTTCCAGGAGGCCAATGCCATGCTCAACTTTATGAAAAAAAGAGTCCGCCAGGAACCTGAGCCGGCGTTTTGGGATGGCTACTGGGAACGACTGCGGGATAGAATGGAAAAAGAAAACCTGGTGCATGCCAGAAGTGAAAAAAAGCGGAAAACGTTTTTCCAATTTTTCCAATTTCTTAATTTTAGTCCCAGGTGGGTGGTCCAGGCTGCTGCGGCTGTTGTGCTGGTGGTAATCGGTATTTTTATCGGGCGAGAGATATTTCCCCCTTCGTCTACCGCGGGCCCAGGGAAACAAATAGACCAGCCCCCGGTTTTTACGTCCAGGTTTGAACCGGGGACAGAACTGTTTCAACGCACCCACAATTTTATTGAACGCTCAAAAGTGATATTGTTGGCCATGGTCAATTTTGACCCTAAAACAGAAGACGCCTATGTGTTGAATCTTCCCTATCAACAGCGGATTTCAAGAGAATTGGTCCAGCAAGCAAGTGGACTTAAAAACCAACTCTCCAATCTACAACAAAGACAGTTGAGAGAACTGATTACCGACCTGGAGGTCATTCTACTCCAGGTGGCTAATCTTGAATCAGGGTCTGATATCTCTGCAATTGAGTTAGTTAAAAACGGGGTGAAGATCCGGGGAGTATTGTTCAAAATACAATTGACTGATATTCGTCAGTCTATAAATAAAAAAAGCAAAACCAAACGGATATAAAAAAAGGAGGAAAAAATGAGTACAAAAGTTTTACATTTGCAGCGGGTCATTTTTACGGTATGGATATTTCTTTTGGTTTTATCACCGGCATTGGGTGCCGCTAATATGCAAGAAAAAGATGCCAGGGCTTATCAAATGGCTTATAATCTTATTCTTGAGGAAAAGTGGGAAGAAGCGGCAAAAGCCCTTAATGAATTTGTCAGGCGCTATTCCGGCAGCAATTACGTAGATGATGCACGCTATTGGCAGTGCTACGCACAAGAGAAGCTGGGGAAATCCTTAGAAGATGTGTTCAGGTGTTACGAAGACTTCATCAAAACCTACTCAAAAAGCAAGTGGGTGGATGATGCCAGGTCCAATTTAGTTCGCATCGGCCATAAGCTGGCAAAAAGCGGAAAAGCTAAATATAAAGCCCTTGTTCAGTCCATATATGAGGAACAGGAAGATGAAATCAAACTATCGGCTCTTTATGCCCTGGCAGATATGGGCGACGAGCAAGCCATAGATATCATTTTAAAACTTTATGATAAGTCAAAAAATAAAAAGCTGCGCGGTAAGATTATTCATATGCTTGAGGATATTGAATCGCCCCATGCCTTTGCCAAACTAAAAGAAATTGCACTAAAGGACCCGGATGCCGCATTACGCCGAAAGGCGGTTTATGTGATTGGGGATGTGGAATCTAAAGAGAGCCTTGAGGTACTTAAGAAGGTCATCAAATCGGACCCTGATACCAAAGTAAAAAAAGCGGCTATTTATGCTTTAGAAGATGTTGATGATCCGGCTGTGATTCCTATTTTGACTGATTTGGCCCTGACGGAATCGGACCCGGGACTGGCAAAAGCAGCAGTGTATACGCTCGGGGATATAGAGAGTAAAGAAGTGATACCTGTTTTGCAAAAGATTCTGAAACAAGCTAAGGCGTCGGAAATCAAAAAAGCTGCCATTTATGCCCTGGAAGATGTTGAAGACCCGGTGATTATTCCTATTTTGACTGAATTGGCCCTGACGGCATCAGACCCGGCATTGGCAAAAGCAGCGGTATATACGCTCGGGGATATAGAGAGTAAAGAAGTGATACCTGTTCTGCAAAAGATTTTGAAACAAGCGAAGACACCGGACATTAAGAAAGCCGCAATTTATGCTCTTGAAGACACCGATGATCCGGTTGCGCTTCCGATCTTGAGGGATATTGTCTTGAAGGAAAATGACCCGGTGTTACGGAAAGCTGCTATTTATGTTATCGGGGACATCGAGAGTAAAGAGTCATTGAAGATTTTACAAGAAGTCTTGAAATCCACCAATGTACCGGAGCTTCAGAAAGCAGCGCTTCATGCGGTTGGGGATCAGGAAGGTGAAGAGGCGAAAAAAATCCTTTATGATGTGGCTGTAACCTCGTCAAAAGAAGAACTGGCTAAGACTGCGGTTTATGCGCTTGTAGATTTGCTAGAAGATGATGATAATGATCCTGGATTGTTATTAGAAATTTACAAAAAGTCAAAATTTCTCTCGGTTCGCAAAGCAGTGATTTATAGTATGGAAGATTTAGAAGGTTCTGCGGCTGTTAAAGCTCTCATCCAGGTTTTAAAGACTGAAAAGGACCTGGAGCTTCGGCGGGCTGTTATCCGGACTTTAGGGGAAACAGAGAGTGATGAGGCGGTTCCTATTTTATTAGAAATCGCGCAGAAGGATGAGGATTCCAGGGCCAGGAAGGAAGCGGTAGTGGCTTTAGGAGAAATTGGAACAACCAAAGCCCAGGAAGCGTTGAAAAAGATTATTGAAAAAGAGAAATAACCCCTCGGCGAGGGAAGCCTATTAATAAAAAGAGTCCCTCCTAATAGGGTGCCCGCGCCGCGGGCCCGCCGGAGGCAAAAAAACATTACGCAGAAGTGCGTTACGCAATGGAAAAGAAGTCTTGCCTGTCCCTAAAAATCCTAAAAACCTCAAGCATGAGTCTTTGCATTGGTAAACAAAAATTCGTCTGTCCCCTCTTTTCCACTAACAAAAGGCAAAACCGGCTATCTTAAATCCTCAATCTCCTCTTTGGAAAGACCTGTATATTCTGAAATTTTTTCTAGCGGTTCTCCTTTTTTCTTCATCTTTTTTGCCATTTCAAACTTTTCTTCTTTTTTTCCTTTTTGAACTCCTTCTTTTATACCTTCTTTTATACCGATTTTTTTTCCTTCTTCCAGGGCATGCTCTATCCTTCCCCGTTCATCCTGTATATATATGCCCCGGGCATCATAAGCATCCAATTCTTCTTTGCTCCAATTCATTTGATTCGCCACTTCAAAGGCTTCTCGTAATTCTTTCGGCTCTTCAAATTCCTGGGGAATCATCCTCATATTTCCCGCATTTTTGACAAAATAAATCCATTTATCTTTTATATCTTTTAACTCTTCCAGAGTTTTGGTAAATTTGGGCAATTCCACGAAGTTTAATTCAAAGTCTTGAAAATGATTTTCGTTGGTTTTCTCATCCAGGATCAGGTGACGTGTGGCATAATCGGGATTCTTTTTAAAAAGATTGAAATTCAAAAAGCCCAGGAAAATCACCTGGTTTAATTTGGGGTAATCTTCTGCCCGGTTCAATTGCTGGTAATAGGCTTTGCTCACGTAGTAAAGCACTTTTTTTTCAAAGGCGGTGGTATGGAACACCTGCATTTCGATAATATAATGGATATTGCGTTTATCCACAGCTTTGATATCCAGGATGGTCTCTTTAAGTTCTTTGAGTTTGGGCACCTGGTAGGGATTTTTGATGGTGATGTCAATGATTTCTTTACTGGTACCGGCAAATTCAAGTATATTATTAAGGAAAGAGATGAGAATTTCTTTTTTGTTTTCATCGCCGAAGATTTTTCGGAAGGCCACGTCATTTTTGGGGTCTACAAATATGAATTCAGTAGAAGTATCTTTTTCATCATTCATGGTAAAATTATAGTATAGTTCCATGATTTTTTCAACCACCCGGAGTCGAACGGGCTGAGCATAGTTGCCAGCCCTTTATTTCACTTTCCCTTCATTTTCGATTTCCTGTAAAATGTGTTAGGATAAGATTCAAATATCTATGAGGGAATATAGGGCCAGATATTTTATTTTCCACGGGTGAGAGAGTTCGCCTTTGGCGCCTTTGGTGCCAGACCAATTTTTAACAATTTAAAATTTACCTGAAATGCCCCCGGGCTCGGCACTCCGCTATTACATTGAAGCACGTACTACCGGGGGCGCTATTAGCATAAATATAGAAATTTTTATGGAAAATGTCAACTCTTTTTAATAACTTCATCACTTCCATTTAAAATTATCCCGATTAACAATGCCTCAGTCTTTTTTGGGTGGCCCAATTCTTTCCCATGCCCGATTAGGTTTCCGGGTTGGTGGAAGTTTTGGGTCGCCAGGTTCAATAGTAACCTGGCGTGGATTCGGAATATGCCCACCTCTTGGTCCGCGTTCTTCATATTCACCCGGACGAATTGGTTTTTCTCCTGGTCTTTGTACTTTACTCATTAAATTCCTCCTTATTTTTCTAAATTTAATATTATACTGATCCCAGTATGCCAAATAATGGCACAGCAAATTTTTTTTAGAACTGATTTTCTGAAATCAATTGGCTCGACATCTTTTAAGGAAGTCTTGGGAAGTCCTGAATGTCCCCAAAAATATGAGAGGGAAAAGGGGAAAAGTAAAAAATTACCTCATTATCAAAGATAAAAAGAGGGGGGGACATCTACTGGAATGCCAGGTGTCTCATATCAAAATCGAGATCGATCACATTTACGGTTTCAAGATGATTTTACCCAATAGTGAGGAATTTTTGAAAATGAACCTGTAAAGATAGATGTCTAATCAGGATGCACTGAAAAAAAGTTAAAAGAGTTTACAACGACATGGCAAGACGGAAACCCATAGTACTCAGGCGAGTTGCAGGGGGTAGGTAGAGTCGTATATTCGAAGTGCAAGTTACCGGACCGTTAGCCCAGCCACCACCGCGTAAAACCCGATTTGAACAAAACTCAGGTCCTTTAGGGTTTTTCAAAGGGCTTTTCTTATAGTATTCACTGTCATAGTAATCTGCACACCATTCCAATATATTACCGACCATGTCCATACAGCAATAAGGGCTTTGGGCGGCAGGAAATAATCCCACTGGCATAGTTCTTCCCAAGCCAGATTCATCTGTGTTACATAAATTTTCAAAAAATTTGTTGCCCCATGGATATTCCCTGCCGTCAGTTCCACAGGCTGCCTTCTCCCATTCCGCCTCTGTGGGTAAACGGAAAGGTTTACCGGTTACCTTCGCCAACCAGTTAGCATAAGCATTCGCTTCGAACCAACTAATCCCCACTACCGGGAAGTTGGGACCATTCCATTGACTATCATACCAGTAAAAAGGTTCTGTAATGTCTTCATCTTTCCGCCACCTCCAGCCATCTACTTCCCAATATTCTTCTTTATAGTACCCTTCAGAATCTACAAATCGTTTAAACTCCTGGTTGGTTACAGTATATTTACCGATCATATAGGCATCAAGATAAATACTTTGTACCGGCTTCGCATTTTCAAATTTCTCCGAACCGCGAATAAACTCTCCTGCCGGAACCAGCACCATATTATCTTTATCTTCCAGGCCGGTTCTATTTCCCGGAAAAGTTCCCTTATACGACGTTTATATTTGGATGCTGTCTCATCCGCCCCCCTGGTAAAGGTTTGCTTTAAAGCCTCAAGAGCATCGTCTAATTCGATTATTCTACTATTCTTCTCTTGTGCCCCAAAAGCCAACCGCATCAAAAATTCCAGGACTTCATTTTCTTTATCAGGGTTCCCGGGGTCATGAAACCGGCGGTAGACCAGGTTTAAAATAACCCGGTTATACAGGTCGGCCCGCTGGTTTGATAATTGGTGTGTGTCACGATATAAGATGCAAACCGCCGTTAACAATAATGGATTCTCCGTAAATGCAGCAATGTTTTCATTCCGGCGAATATCAGTGATTAAACCCTCCGCTGTTGATTGACCGGCTCTTGCGTTATTCCCGGATACAGCCTGACACCATTTTTTGATAAAAATCGCCACTTTTTTTTCATCTAAGGGTTGAATTTCAAATAAATCGTCACCAAACCTGGATTTAGCCTTGCCCTCTATCCCGTGAGCCCGACCGGTAATTAAATACCGGTTATCTTTATGATCAAATTGGAATCGGGCAATTATTTCTACCAGGTCGTCTCGAAGGTTTTCCGGCACTTCATCCAGGCCGTCGAAAAGAAACAAAACCCGCTCATGCTTCAAAAAATCCAGGATAATCTACCAGGAGATAACCCTTTAGAGAATCCATGCATGTATCATGGATAATTGTATAAGCCAGGTGTTTGCTTAAAGTGGTTTTTCCTGTACCTGCACTGCCTTGCAGCAGGATACATTTCTTAAACCCGACCAATTCTTCGATGTCGATGAAAGTTTTCTTTTTATACTTTTCGTCTACCTGTTCGGATTCTTTTTGGCGTGACCTTTTTCTTATTTCATCCGCTGTCATCCATGTTGCTTTATCAATATAAAAGGGATTCTTGGTTTCAATGGAAATATAGACATCTTGCAGATTTACATTGTCACCTTCCCCTTTTTTTATGAATGGGTCGCTTTCTATTTTGGAGTGGAATTTTTTTACCCATTCTTTATATTCTTTGGGAATCCCCGGGGGAAATTCTCTTTTAGTTTTTTTTGTTTTACTTTTTTGAGGCTTTTCGTCATCTTCAAACGTTTCCATTCGGAAACAAGGTTCTCCTTTTTGTTTGTCCCAGCGGTCACGATCATGGACAAAACGGAGACCGTCGCGGGATTCCAGTTTATAAGGGTAAACCGTTACTGCTGCGCCTTTTGATACATATTCCAGGCTAATAAACTGGAAGCCGATAATTAGTTCTTTCGCTTTGGTATATGAAGCATTGGCTCCCAGGTATATATATGAGGCAGAAGGGGTTTTGATAACCCGCGCATTATCGAAATGATTGTGTCCGTACAAAACCAGCGAACAGTTTTTTTCTAATTCGCCATTGTAACGATAAAAATCCTTTTCATTGAACCAATCAAAGGGATGGTGCATTAATAATATTTTGTTTTTACTTTTAGACTGCCTAAAGGCGTTTGTCACCTGGGGATAACCCAATGTAATATTACCCCTATCGCTGCTGCTTTCACAGGCCCAACTGCTGTTAAGCCCTAAGAATGAAACATCTTTACCGGGAAAATTTTTCACCCAATAGTAATCGTTAGTTGAAGTATAAAGTCCAGGGTGAATACGGTCCACGAATGCCCTGAAAGATTCGAATTTGGGAGAAATATATCTTCCTATCTCCTCTGGTGTGTCCAGCAGTTCATCGATCTTAAGCCCTTCCTTCACTACAGTATGAAGGGGATGAATCGAACTGACGCCCTTCCTATCCACATCATGATTACCCGGCACAATCAGGATTTGGCTCTTCTGCGGTAATATTTTTTGCAGGTTTTTAAAAAAATTTTCTGCTTCCTCGTATTCATGGTCTTTCGCTGAAAATGCAATATCACCGGTAACTGCCACCACATCAAGTTCAATATTGTGTTCATCCAGGTGATTTTGAACAGCCTGGATCATTTTTTCCCTGATTTCCTGGCGAAAGGTAATGTCACCTTTTTGCTGCCTGAAATGAATATCTGACAGATGCAATATTTCTGTCTTACTCATCATAACCCCTAAGAAAATATTCTACCTTAATAGATAAAAAAAGTAAACCTTTTTAATACATACAACCTAAATTTCCACCAATTTTTGTCCCCGAAGGCCAGGGGGTAAATAAGGAAGGGTTGAGGTGAGGAAGACAAGAACTGTAGAATAAAAAGCGCCCTTAGGACAAATTTAAATGGCTTTTTAAAATTTTTTTCTACCTTTTTTGATATCCCCACCAGGGGTCAAAGACAATATCCTGCTGCTCTTGGGCTCTTAAAAACAATCTATAAAACCAGGGAAAATCAGGTTCTATGGGAAGTCTACCCCAGATATGCTCACTGACCTCACTTTTACTGGACACATGCCTTTTCCTGATGTGTGTATCGAACCATCCGCTGGCGTAGGCAGAGGTGATAGTCTACAAAAATTCTCTGCATGTCATCCAGGTTTTCGTAGGATTTTTTAAATATTGCCTCAGCCAATAAAATTTGATAATCTTTTTTCATTTTTCCTTTGATTCTTGCCGGGAGGAGTATTTCCGGTATTTTCCCGGTGTGATCCCGAAATATGTTTTAAACAAGCGGATGAAATAATCGGGAGAGTGATATCCCATTCTTTGAGACAACTCTTTAACCGATATTTTTTTATTTTTTAACAAAGCCTCTGCCCGGCTTATTTTTGTCCTGGTCATAAATTCCGCAGGTGTGTAATTTCTAACCTTGAATAAATAATAGAGTAAAGATTTACTGATGTTTAATTTACGAACCAGCCCGGATACGGTTAACGCTGCCAGCTCATGATCATCCATGCTTATTATCGTACCAACAATAAAGTGAAAAAAGTTAAAATCTGTCATAATGCAAAATTTTACACCACTTTAAAGCCGTCGTCAAAACTGACAGATGTCCACGTTCATGATTTTCTAAAAAATGATGTAAATATTTCATAATTTGATTTTATTTGCTGGAAAAAAATAACTTTATCTGGTAATTTTATGTGAAATTTTGATATTAATTCCTCAAAATACTGGAAATCTTCCAAAAAATTTTCTCTCAAAAACCCCATTATTCCTGGAAAGTTATATAAAAATACCCTCATAATAGTAAGATGGTATATTGACATGGGTTGTTTTTCTTTTTACAATCCACAGCAAATGCTGCGTTATACGTTGTTTTTTCAGATATGTACCTTGTATGGCTGCTTTGACGGTTCAACGGTCAACTGCAGTGCTTTGAGATTGAAAAACAATAAATATCACTGTCCTTTCCCGGTAGAAAACCATCCAATTGAGGTAGGAAACTTTCCTATTGAGGTAGTTATATATCTACTTCAGGTAGGACACTTTCCTACTGAGGTAGGATATTATCTACCTGAATTTCGAGGTTTTCTACTTAAGAAAGACAATAAAATTTATAATAGGAGGAAAAAAATGCCCAATTGGTCAGTTAAGAGTTTTGGCGACAAAATGAATGACGTCAATGTGATGGTTACCGGTCTTAGAGGTCAGATTTCCCGGGTATCACGAAGAGGAATCAATGAGGAATTTATTAACAACCTGGAAACCAATATGAATGAAGCCAGGACATTGGATACGGAACAGGAAAAGCTTAAGGCAGACCTGAAAAAGAAAACAGCGAAACTTGATGAATTGGTAGCTGTTTTGAATAAAATGATGGATGAAGCCAAAAGAGTGGTGAAGCTGGAATTCGATCAAGAAGAATGGAAGGAGTTTGGTGTTACTGATAAACGGTAACCCCTGTCAGGCCGGAAATTAAAAGAGATGTCATTGCGGGCGGCTTTTTCAAGCCGCCCTTTTTTTTGCCTTCGGCTACCAGGGGGGTTCTTTTCGAGAAAACCACCCCCCTGGACCCCCCACAAAAGCTTTTTATACCTATTTCTTTCCATATGCTTTATCAGGAAACCCCAGTTCCATCGAAAATCTCTTGATATGTATACCATTTTACTTTTACGGACCTGATTCTTGAGATGATTTGCCAGAGGTTTTCTTTGAAATTTGCCTGTAAGCAAAAATTTTCGCGAATTTTTTTGCTTACACGCAAAAAAATTCGCGCGCTTCAGCGGTTCGCTTCGGCTTTAGTTGAAAAGGTGTGTATGGAAAATGGTAAGACGAAAACCATCTATATTCCTTAAGCCTGGGATGAATAATATCGAATCCCAATTTTATCGTGCCGGGTGTGTTGAAATATTATCATTTTTCAATTATAATTGATTTATGGTCGATCAAAGAGCAAAAAAGAATCTGATATCAGGCAAAATTGACTTCATTACTCCTTTTTATAATCAACACCACAATAATAAAAGCCTGATTGAAGGCCTTGACTCATTACTGAGTTCTTATGATCTCAGTGTAAAAGCTATTCCCTTCAGCAGTGATACTCATCCCATCAAATTGTTCCCGGAAATCCCGGGAAGATCAAGAAGAATAAAAATTCTTGAAAAATATGATGGGGTCCAACTTTTTCGAATCACTCATAGTTATAAAGAGGTCAGTGAATTAAAAGAAGAAGAGGGTGACTTTTTTGTGTATGAACATCCTGGATATAACAAAGTATATGTGGCATTATCCATTGAATCGAACAAATTTTTCAGGAACGCAATTTTGCCTTTCTTTGACAGAAATTTCCCCCAGGTTATGATTACCTTTATTACCCATAAAAAGCTACGAAAATTACTGGAAGCATTTCAAATAGAAAACCAATTCTCAAAGTTGCTTATTACCCACGCTTCCCATAGATTACGTTTCAATGAAGAAGGAAAAGACAAGAAAATAGTGCCAATGGTTAGCTGGCCTAAAATGGGTTTAGATGAGGCATTTAACTGGGTATATCAAAACAACGGGTGGTTTCAATCCTTAAAATTTACAGCAATGAGGCAAAATTACCCTGCTGCTGAAATTTCAATTACACGGCAAGGCGTTATACAAACGACGCATTTATTTTCAAAAGTATTTGAAAGTTTTGTTCTGCCAATATGTAAAACCATCCATGAGAATAACGAATTTTTCGGGAATAGGAGCAGGCGTGACAATCGCAATCTTGCTGCAAAGCCTTTAACTATTGATTTTGGCATCGATCAATTCTCCGATCCTTCGGAAAATATCAAATTTATTCAATCATTAAGGCGTCTAAATAAAGCCTCTATTTCCGTTCTTCATGGTAATCCGTATATCCATTTATCTGTTATTGACTATTTTGATGGAAGTACGTTTGACCTTTGGGTTTTAAATTCGAGTCAATTATTTATCGTACCCCAGATGAGGGGTTCGGTTTTTTCTATCAAAAGGCTCATTAATCATATTTTTGATACCTATGGCGAAGGTGATATCAAAGATTACCAGGAGATTCTTAATTGACACTCTAACAATTTTCTTTAGAGAGTATGAAAATGTACTAACTCATTTCATTAAATGTTGTTCTGATGAATCCCAGGAAGATATACAACCGAAATTATTTAAAGACGAAGAATTTGAATGACTTTTACCAACTAACCGGTTCGCTTCGGGCTTCGCCCCCTCGCTCACCGCTTCAGCGCGCTGCCTTCGGCAGGAAAAGTGGTAAAGGGGTAAAGTGGAAAGTGGTTAAAAAGACCTGGCAAGGCGAAAGCCCAGGTCGGAGCCGCGGTCGGCGGGGAGGTAGGCGCCGCGGAGGGCGCAAGCGCAGCCGTGCGCGACGACGAACCAACTGCCGCCCCGGTTCACCCGGGGGGAGCCTGATCCAGGTCCACGCCAATCTTTCTTATCTTCTTTCGGATAATCCTCATACCAATCCCAGCACCACTCCCAGACATTACCCAGCATATCGTAAAGTCCCCATATATTTGGCTCTTTTTTCCCCACTCCCTGGGTAGACCCATTGGAATTTTTATCATACCATGCAATTTCGTCGATTTCCCCGTACCGTTCGCCAATGGTTCCAGCTCGACAGGCATACTCCCACTCCGCTTCAGTGGGTAGGCGAAATCCTTTGGCATCCCAATCAGGTGTTACCTTTTCTCCGTCGATGATGTATACCGGTTTCAGTCCAGTTTTATTGGAAAGCCGGTTGCAGAATTTAACTGCATCAAACCAGGAGACAGTTTCCACTGGACGGTCACCACCTTCAAAATGACTCTTGTTTTTTTCTTTTTCCATGACTTTTTCATACAAATCCTGGGTGACCGGGAATTTATCCATAAAAAAAGGACTTATTTCAGCGGTAAATTCATTTCCCGATTTTTCATCTTTTAGTAAGACATTCCCGGCCGGGATTTGTACCATACGACTCTCCATGGTTTTCCATAGATCGCCTGTTCCTACTAGTTTTGGCCCTTCAGGCGTACCGGTTATGGACAATAGACTTACGTACCTGCGAACTTCATCTTCATTCTCAAAGCCTTTATCATTTTCCACACCTTCTCTTTTTTGTTTTGCCAATATTTCCGTAATACTCTCAAGATTTGGTTGATCAAGAAGTTTCAAATCATCTATTTCCGGGAAACCCGTGGCCGATAATTTCCCTGTTCCGGTAGATTCTTTCACTATATCTTCATCACCCGGTTTTTCTTTTTCTTTTTCATCCCTCTTTTTATTTATGATGTCTTGAACACGGATGAGATGGGCCGGGGTTTTGCCGATGACCCGGTAAAAACCGGGAAACAGGAAAGCAATGAGAGTCATTTTAATCAGCAGTTCCGTCCGAAATTCCCCTTTTCTTTTTGCTACCCAGAAGGTATAAGACAGATTATTAATGCATCGTTTCAGACACCGGGGATTGGTACCCAGGGATTTTTGAATGGTCTCCAGGTAGGGTTTGGCTCCTGCTAAATCTTTTAAATAATTATCTACCATTGATTTTAAACGATCAATATCCGGTGGAGGCAGGGTTAAAGGAAACTGGATGATTTTATCAAGATAATCTTGCTCTAAAAATGTGCTGCCTTTACCGCCACTTGAATAAAGCTCTTTGTACCGTACGCGAATTCCCTGTTCGATCACTTCACGGGCCACTGCAATGACAAAAACAAAGCCTGACAGGTCTAATAATACCTTAAGCCCTTCCAGGAGTTCTACTGCCTTTTCCGGCAAGCAGCGGTCCAGGTCATCGATGAATACGACAATTTTTAAATTTAAATCCGTTGAAGCCCCCTGGAGCCGGGAAATTAACCGGTAGTACATGGATTCATACTCATTGACTAACTTCTTAATCTCCGGTTCGGACTTCTTCTCTAGTTCTTCCTTTTTCTTGCGGGCCTCATCGATGACATCTTTCAATTTAAATTTTGTTTCCAACAGCAGGGGGATTTTAATTTTACCTTCCATGCCATAGGCAAGCGCCACCGGCACATGAGCCAGCTCCTTTAAAAAATTAGTAAAACTCCCGGAAACGCTTTTACCTTTTTTCTTATTAAATTCTTCCAGGTAGGAGACCAGGGTATGGAAGAAGGGAATAATAATATGTTCTTCACCGGTAAACTGCCAGGGGTTGAACCAGACGGTAAGGATTTCTTTTTCATCTTTGGTTTCGATTTCATTCAACTTTTTCTCAATTTGGCGGAGCATACTGGTTTTGCCCTGGCCCCACTGGCCGAACACACCAATGGTAAAGGAACCTTTTTCCCCTTTAGCCCCTACCGACCGGATCATTTCCACCAACCCTTCACTGTATTCGTCATACCCGATTCGATCTATATCGGAGAAATCATCCAACACCACTGCCATTCGTTTACGTTTTTCCTGTTTCATTGGATTCTCCTAAGAATTAAAAACCTCCTTTACTTTTTCAAAACCAATATAAGCAGGCAGATAAATCTTTACTGCCAGTTCAAAGGGTTCAAACCCATCTTTCACATAACCCCCCCGGCGTATATTTGATAGGATTGCTTTCTTGCTGTAGTAGTTTGCCACCCGATTAAGGTTATTATAATTTTTCTCTCCCAACAGTACAGATAGTTCATTCAGGGTAAAGGCACTTTGCTTCGAACGATAAATTTCAGCAATAAAATTCTTCTTCCCCATCGCAGTCACCAAACATCAAACTTGAATTATAGGTAACACATTGTATTACCAACAGTTCACGA
The DNA here is from genome assembly GCA_020355945.1 of Candidatus Aminicenantota bacterium. The sequence continues at coordinate 7,584,966 of CP070627.1, forward strand.
ATATTATGGCAGATTTCATCTAAAATGTCAACCTTATGATGGCTTAGATCCACCGCCCAATTTTAGCCACAAGGTTACACTTTGGGAATGTTTCACAAACAGGAACCCTTTTTCAAAAGGATTCCTGGCCGCCGGAGGCAAAGTATTATCATACCAGGGCAGGAAGAAAACGAGAGGCGGATATAACACGTACACCATTGATCAAGCGATCAACTCCCGGGGTTTTAACTACCTGGAAAAGGTAAGGTATATTAAGTCTCTCCTTAAAATAATACAATGATGGAGAGGCATTGGTATCACTTAATTTCACCTCAACTGCTAACCATGGTTTTTTCTCCACGGTGACAAAAAAATCCACCTCTTTTTTATCTACATTTCTTAAAAAATAAAGTTCCGTCCGATATCCCTCATAATCATATAAAAAATGAACCCATTTTAACAGGTGGGAGGCAATCATATTTTCAAAGCGGGCGCCTGGGTCATTGACTTCCGACCAATCCCAGAGAAACAATTTGGGTTCTTTTTTTAATGACCGTATCAATTTTCCTGTGTAGGGGTAGAGTCGGAAATGATAGTAAAGTTTTTCCAGTATATTCAGCCAGTTGGTAACCGCTCGATGGCTGACTTCGAGGTCTTCTCTTATGGCATTTATTGATAAGAGAGAACCGATTTTCTCCGGCAGCATGTCGCTCAATAATTTCATGTTGTCAAGGTCCCTGATTTGTTCCATATCGCGAATATCTTCACGAAACAGCCGTTCGACTTTTTCATTATGCCAGCGCCGCAAAAATCGCTTATTTTGTTTAGCCAATGGTTCCGGGAATCCCCCGAACTCGAATAATGTCTCCAGTTCCTTGTTGTATTCTTCATCTTCAATGGAAGGTTCATTCCATATTTCAAATCGATTTTTTTTGTTTAAAAGTTCAGCCATTGAAAAGGGATGCATTCGGTAGTAGTGGTATCTACCCTGGAGTGAATCGCCTCCTTTGCGGTAGACATCAAGTCTTGCGCTGCCGGTGATAAGGAATTTGTATTTTTCTTTTAGTTTATCGTATTCGCCTTTAACCAGGTTTTTCCATTTCCTGTATTTATGAAGTTCATCCAGGATAAGCAGGTCTGCATTGCCTGGCCAATCGGAGTTCATGATTTTTCGTCGGTCCTGTTTATTGTCCCAAGTAAAATAAGCTGAATTTTTAAAATATTGGGATATGATATTGGCAGCCAGGGTTGTTTTTCCTACCTGGCGGGGTCCGCCTATAAATACCATTTTTTCTGCCAGGTCTTCAAGCACATATTCCGTAAGATACCTGTTTTTTAGCATGTTTTAATTATAATCTTTTTAAGAAATAAAATCAACTTTTTTTGCCTGTAAGCAAAAATTTTCGCGAATTTTTTTGCTTACAGGCAAAAAAAATCGCGTGCTTCAACGTGCTGCCTTCGGCAGGGAAAGCCAACATCAGAGCCGTTCCTTTCTTCTTTGTGTCCCCTTGTGTACCTTCGTGGCTAAAATTAGAATCCTGCCTCTTCTCATTGTAAATAAAATACCACTTGATCACCGTAAAACATTTATAGCTCAATCCAAATATCCCAATGTCTTTAATTTTTCCCTCAATTCGCGGTCTAAAGTGACCTTTTTCTCAGAAGATTTTGCTTGTCTTCGTTTAATATACTTAATCGCATATTTTCTTAAATTCTTTTTTAAATCTTCATGTGATGCGGAAACATCCTCCAACTCGCCCGGATCTTTCAAAAGATTGTACAACTTTGCATCATAAAGTTTCCACTTTCGAGTCATTATAGACCAGTAAGTAGAAGCAAATGTCTCTTGCATGTCCCGCTGGGCGATCGTAAACATG
>CP070627.1:7586921-7590003 GCA_020355945.1 Candidatus Aminicenantota bacterium
GTTGCGGATATTAAAGATTGGGATATTCCAGGTTTAATACGTTGTTTTCCCGAGCCTGAATATTACATTGAGGCAGATAGCATCGATCAAGCAATCAAGTTCAAATCACAATTCAATATAATCCATCTTTCCTCTGGTTTAAAAATAGATGTCATGATAAAAAAGAAAACCTTTTTTGATAATAGCAGGTTTTCAAGAATTAAGCGCCTTAGATTGGAAGAAAAAGAAATAAATTTTGCTTCACCTGAAGATGTCATATTAAAAAAAATGGAATACTATAAAATGGGCAGTTCCGAAAAGCATCTAAGGGATATAACCGGGATACTCAAGATTTACAAAGGTAAAATCGATTTCGAGTATTTGAAAAACTGGATATCGATATTCGACCTGATTGAAATATGGGAAGCGATTGAAAAACGACTGGCATGTAACGAATAAACACATGGGTATTAAACGTGCCTGGCCCAAATTACCGGCGTCAAAGCTGTTTCCTGGTTTTTTGTTAAAATATCACAATAGGCACGTTTTAGTCACGCTCGGTGAGTTTTTGCTAATTTTGAACCGTGAAAATCGCAAAAAACGCTCATTATAATTAGTTTTTTATTTTTACATGGTTTTACGCACTTTGCTCTCATCAAACTACGGTCATTGGAATTCGAATCAAAATGTTTGCACGTTTGCACGTTTGCACGTTTGCACGTTTGCACGCCCCGCCCCCTCTTTCTCTTTCACCCTAGTGGAGGTGAATAAACCCCAGGTGGTGGTGAATAAATTCCGGACGGTGATGAACGTCTTTCCACTGTTTTTCTTTACCACCAACCACAACCAAATTTCCAAATTTTTGCCTGTCCCCGTATTTAACAGGAAGTTTTTATACATTAGGCTATGAACTGGGCAAAATAGGAAAAAAACTGGGTGTTAAATTGAAAGTAAGAAATGAGACCAATCAAACAATAAATTTAAAAATAATGAAGATGTACACAGATATCTATCCTCAATTTTTGGAGAAGGCAAAGGGAGTAGCTGAAGCATATGGTTTAACTATTAATAAAATTGATCTCCGGCATCTTGATTATCCCGCTGTTAGTGATGGTTTTATGATGAGAATCTTACTTGACCGCTGTAAAAATGTCGAGGAAGCCATTAAATTATTGGAACGAGTTCCTGTCTGGTTCCCATGGGCCTTGACTCATTTTTTATTGGCTGACAGGGAAGGCAATTCCGTGATCGTTGAATTCAACCAGGAAAATGGAAAAGTGGTCTCCATATCCAGGAAAGGTAATTATCAAATCCTGACAAATACCTCCTTGCTTATTGGAGTCCCAAAAGTAAGGACGATCTGTCAGCGATACAAGACAGCGGAAGATGTAATAAAGAAGGGCATAAATTCTCCGGAAGCTATGTTCAACGTTATGAGAAAAATTTTTCCTTCATCTTCCAGCCGATCCAAATCCTACTGGACATCCATTGCAGACCTTTCAAAAAATGAGATGCTGGTCTATTTCTGGATGGAAAAATACAAAAAAGCACATCGCTTCCATCTGGATTAAAATTATAGGGACAGGGGACAGGTATTTTTTACCTTTGTTTGATGAGAACAGAGTTCCACCCTTTAAGTCGTGTTCGAAAACCCGCATCAGGAGCCGTAAAGCAAAATCAGGAAATCGTTTAGGGATTTTTCATTTTTGGGGACAGGCCAGTTTGCTGTTTTAAGAAAAACCAGAAAATATTTCAATGGAGGTATGTTGTTCTTTTCATTTTTTTAAATTTAAGGTAAAATATAAACTTAAAGGCATCATACTGTAGGAGGATTTGATGCTATAATTAAAAAAAGGAGAAAGTAAAATGATAAAAAAAAACTTGATCAGCTTATTAATTATCCTGGTATTGGGGAGTTGGGTTTTCCCCGGGCAAGTGGTGCCCTTGCCTGAAATTAAAAAACCGGAAAATATCATCGTTGATCAAAATCAAATTTTGATCACGGAATTTCCCAACGTATTTATTTACTCCCTGGAGGATTACAAACTTATCAACAAATTTGGGAAAAAGGGGGAAGGGCCGCAGGAGTTCTCCCAATATGTCAGGATACAGCCATACCTGGATTATCCCAATTATATTGTGGTAGGCAGTCATATGAAAATGTCCTATTTCACCCGGGATGGAAAATTTGTAAAGGAGGTCAGATCAAAAACCAGTTCGGTGGCCAACGTATACAAACCCCTGGGTAAAAAATATGTAGCTTATGGATTCCTCCAGGAAAATAATACCGCTTATAATACCATCAATATTTTTGATGCGGATTTAAAGAAAATAAAAGAAGTGGTCAGGTGGGAAGCCCCTTTCCAGCAAGGAAAACCCTTTAATCCCACCGATAATGACCTTGCCGGTGGTGAATTCCGAGTCTACGCAAATAAAATATTTTTCATTTTAAGAGAAGAAGGCAATATAGATGTATTTGACCACAACGGGGAAAAAATTCACTCAATAAAATACAATTATGAACGAGTACCCGTAACCCAGGAGGATAAACAAGAATATCGCAAATTTTATCAAACCGACCCAAGATACAGACAATTTTATAATGCAGCTGAAAGATTCATGAAATTCCCCAAATACTTTCCTGCTACGCGAGAACAGGTAGTGGCGGATGATAAAATCTACGTTCTAACCCATAAGAAAATAGAGGGAAAAAGTGAATTTGTGGTGTTTTCCATTAAAGGGAAATTCTTAAAAAAAATACCGGTCCCTTTTGAAAATGCCAATCCCCGGGATTCCTATCCCTTTACGATTAAAAATCAAAAACTCTTCCAATTGATCGACAATGTAAATACAGAGGAATGGGAACTTCACATTCACCCGATCCAGTAAAGAAGTGGGATTTTCCAGCCTTTCAAAAAGCAGATAGCTGTGCCTTCCACCGCTCTATTTGCGAAGGCTTTACTTCAAGTTCTTCTCCTCCCTGCTGTAAAATCATCTTCTCACCTTCAAAGCGGATGCCTGATTTATCCCGGCCTGGATGTATTACCACAATCGGCCGCCTGTAGGTAAAAACCATCAACCGGGGAAGATAAGGTAAATAAGA
>CP070627.1:7590103-7607705 GCA_020355945.1 Candidatus Aminicenantota bacterium
CCCTTTACTTTTTATTTTCCGGGTTTTCCTGGTTGATATAACCGTTTAATATAGCTCCTTCCGCCACCACCAATTTTTGGGATTGAATATTACCGGTATACCTGCCTTGCGCCAGTATTTCCACCTTATCGGAAGCAATGATATTTCCTTTGGCTTCACCAATGACCCGAACCACCGCGGCTGTGATATCTGCCTTGACTCTACCGCTCTTTCCAATGGTTAAGGTTTTACTGACACTGATATTACCCTGGACTTTTCCTTCAATGGTTATATCTTCATCCGACGTGAGATCGCCTTCAACATTCATGGTCTCTCCAATAAAAGAAGCGGATAGGGATACCGATCCCGATGGACCAGCCCCGGGTGTCACAAAGGGTTCCTGTTTTATTCTATCATCTCTATCTTTTTTACCTGCTTTAAAAACCATTGCGATTTCTCCTTTTTAAATGCCAAAACCAACGACAAAATTTTAAAATAATACCTGCAAAATGAAACTATATTATGGTGGAAAAATAACAATTCGTCAAGTGTATCCAAAAGAAAAATAACTTTTTTTCCTTCCCAACTTCCCAACTCCCCTCTTTTTCCTATCTTCCTATCTTCCTTCTAAATTGCGAGGGTGTCATGCCGGTAAATTTTTTAAAAGCGGTGTTGAAGACTGATTTGGAATAAAATCCCGTGTCATAGGCGATTTCCAGGATAGTCTTCTGGTCTTCTGCCGGGTCTGCCAATTTTGCTTTGGCTTCTTCAATACGGAAACTGTTGATGTAATCATTAAAAGTTTTACCCATGTGCTCATTGATGATCCGGGAAAGATGGTTGTAATGCACATGAAGTTGTTGGGAAAGTTTTTTTAAGCTTAGATCCGGGTCTAGAAAGGCTTTTTCCTTTTCCATCAGCCGGGTCAGTTGAGGAAGTACCTGGTCCACTGTTTCGGGCAGGAGCGCCGAGGTTTTGTATTTTTCTTTTTTTCGTTTTTCCTCTTCTTTTTTAGCCTCCACCTGCTTTTGTTTATATAAAAACCAGGATATGACCGCGGTTATCACTGCCAGTACCAGGAGAACCAAACCATAAAAAACAGGGCGTTTGTAAAAGTGTGAGTTAATTTTAAATTGAAAACGGGCCCCCTGGTGATTCCATACACCATCACTACTGCAGGCAGTGACATTGAAACAATAGTTCCCGGCCGGGAGATTGAGGTAAAAGGCCATTCGTCTTTGCTGCGGCGATGCTTCCTGCCATTGGGTATCAAATCCATCCAGTTTATACAGGATTCTTACTTTATCCGGCGCTTTTAAATTTATAGCGGTAAAATAAAATTCCACCACCTGGGTATCGGGGGGAAGTGGTGAAGGTGATGGCATGTCTATAATCGATTGATTGTCGGCAATGACATTTTCAATAATAACCGAAGGGGGCGGCGGTTTCGCAGCAGACGTAATAGAACCGGGAGCGAACACGGCAATACCTTTGCTAGTAGGAATGTAAAGCTTTTCCTCGACACCCTGGCCCGAAGTTCTCCAGGCCGAGGGATGCCCGGACATGACACATTCGGCGCTGGTCATCCCCTCTTTTTCATCAAAGAATACAACTGTAATGAAAGAGTCTGCCTGGTTTTTGCTGTCGGTAAAAGCATTGAGTTCCTTTTTCGAGACCCGGAACACCCCGCGATACGAACTCATCCAGAGATTCCCCCTGCTGTCTTCGCTGATACTGAAAATATAATTACCGGGAAACCCATGATCAGTGGTAAATATGGCGCGTTGTGCCGGGTCTCCTTGCTTAAATCGTATCAAACCGCTGCCATTGGTGCCAATCCATAGATCACCGACCCTGTCTCCATATAGAGCTAACACATCATAATTAAAATCAAACGCCTGGACATTTCTATCTTTCAAACGATACAGTCCTTCCCGGGTCCCTACCAGGAGATTTCCCTGTTGGTCTTCTATGATGGCCCGTATAAAGGCATTGGCCAGACCGGGTTGTTGATGAAAAAGAGTAAATTTCCCATTTTTCCATTGATTTAAACCGTTGGTGGTTCCCACCCACAGGGTATTGAATTGGTCTTGAAGTACCGCGGTGATATCATTGGAGGAGAGGCCGTCATTGACGTTGTAAACCTGGAATTTCCCATCCTTCATTTTGGCCAGGCCGCCCCCTGTTGTACCGATCCAGAGATTTTTTTCCCGGTCCGGGTAAAGCGTCCTCACCCCGTCACCAGGTAATCCCTCCGTGCTGGTAAAGGTTTGAATGACGCGGCTGGTATGGCCCTCTATTTTTATTTTGGCAAGACCCTTTCGTTGGGTTCCTACCCATAAGTATCCCAGGTCATCCCGGACCATGGTGTGAACCCGGTTTTCCGGCAAACCATCGGCTGTGGTAATAGAATCCACCAGTGATGGTCTCAGCCGGACCAGGCCTGTGGTAAAGGTCCCAATCCACAGGTTGCTTTCCTGGTCCTCCAGTAGAGAGTAAATGAAGTCATCCGGCAGCCCATGCCGGGTATTAATCGAAGTAAATATGCCGGTTTCGGTTTGATAGCGATGGAGACCTTCACCATCGGTGCCAAACCAGAGCCCGCCCCTGCGGTCTTCCATAATTGCTTTAATCGACCGATCAGACAGGGAATCCACGGGTTCATTGCTTTGGATTTCACTGTTTTTCAAGCAATACAGCCCATAGTCGGTACCGATCCAGAGGGCACCGGAACGATCTTCATGGAGTGCTGTGATTTCTTTGCCGTAAAGGGTTTCTTTTAGGGGAACCGGCAGGAATTTGCCATCTTTAAACCCATTGAGTCCACTGCCACCCGTACCCACCCATAACTTGCCATTACCACTGAAACTCAGGGCAGTGACCGAATAACCGGAAAGACCGTCATCAAGCGTATAGGTCCTGATTTTTCCTTCCTCGATGTCCAGATAATTAAGCCCATTATCCGTACCAAACCACAGGTTGTTTTGACTATCACCACAAATGGCCCTGACCGTATTGTTGGAAAGTCCCTGTTTGCTAGTATATAAAGTCCATTGTCCCTCTTTTAATTTCAACCCACTGATACCCCCGCCGTCGGTGCCGACCCAAAGAACGCCGCGGGTGTCCTGGTATAAAGCCAGAATCCTGTCATTTTTTAATCCTTTGGTGTTCCATCGGTTATAAATTCGAAACCTCACCCCGTCAAACCGAACTAACCCCGACTGCGTGCCAAACCAGATATACCCTTCACGGGTCTGGATTAAACATAATACCGAATTTTGTGGGAGTCCGTCTCCAATAGTCCAGGCGGTAACCATGTAACCACGATCGTCAACTTCAATTGTAGATGCCGGGATTTCAATAGGTATCACGATTAAAAAAACACATATAAGAATAAAAGAAAAAATTTCCCCCCATATTATCGTCCTATTATTCCCTTTCACCCTTCACCTTTCACCTTTCACTATTCAATTTTCAATTGCTTGCATGTGCAGTTCCCACACCTCTTCAACGATATTTTCCTCCAGGCTGTAAAATATGTTGTCCTGGATGTCATAAGCAATAAGGGCAAAGAGTGGTAATTCTTCCGGTATAGGCATAAAGACCCGGTTCAACTCTTTCCCTTTCAAATCCAGGATAACCCATTCATTTTTGCCCTTTTGTTTTTTATAGGTCAATACATAAATTTTATCACTGTCCACGATGATATCTTTCATAGCGGGAAAGTAATCCTTAAAAGTCACGTGGAATATCGTGCCAACGAAATCTTTAAAGGGGGATTCATGTTTAAACCAATGCTCTGTCCTTTCTTTATAGGAATTCGGTACTTTCAGCGGCGTGTAATCTTTTTTGATACGATAGAGTTTGTTAGCGTTGGTATCAAACACATCGATGACAAACCCTTCCTTGCCTGCTGCCAGGTAAATCCTCTCTTTGTACGGGATAAAGTAAAAGGTATTGATGGGCATATTAAAGTTGGCTCCTGGTCCAAATTCCACATCGGAACGGTAAAGTTCCTTGCCTTTTTCCAATTTGGAGTTGAATAAATGGATAGCCAGGACAGGTTTATTTTTCTCACTAACAGCCGTGGCACTGCCTACAAATCCATCTTTTATAGGATAAATCACAGAAAAGGGAATCTTTTTTATCTCTTTGACAAATCCCCCCTCCCGGGTGAAATAAGAAATCCGGTCATCACTGTTCACCACCAGGTGATTCATAAAGGGAAAAACAATCAAACCCACACTAAAATTACTGATTTTAAATTCTTTAGGGCCTTCACCGGCTTTGCCGAACTTTTTTATCAACCGGTAATCTTTTAGGGAATAGATATAGATGGACGCAGTGGCGTTTTCCGTTATAAAAACCCTGTCACCGCTGACATACATCATCCCCGGTTTCATCAACTCAGGAAGAGGCACGATTTTGACATCCTTTGCCTGTAAAAAGGAAAAAAAGAATAAACATACCAGGAAAATAATCGCTCGTTTCATTATTACCTCCTTTTTTTCTTGCCTCCGGCGGCCCGGGGGGGCGCTTTTTGAAAAAACTGCCCCCCCGGGGACCCCCCCGCAAAAACTTTTCATTAACAACAATTTGTTTTACGTTGTTATGATTCATATCAACGCATTATAACAGGAATTAACCGGTAGGGGCTGCTAACTCCGAGATGGCTGTTTTAAACTCCGGGTAGAGGACTTCTTTTTCCGTTATAATCGCTGCGATCAATTGATGGGGGGTAACATCAAAAGCTGGATTGTAAACATCGGTTTCAGCCCGGGCAATTCGCTGATTCCTGAAATTCAACACTTCTTCTTTATCTCGCTCCTCGATGGGAATCTGTTCCCCGGATTGGATGGAAAAGTCAATAGTAGAAACCGGCGCGGCAACATAAAAAGGAATGTTGTGATAATTGGCTAAAATAGCCACGGAATAAGTGCCGATTTTGTTGGCAGTATCACCGTTCCCGGCAATCCGGTCCGCCCCCACTACCACGGCGTCGATTAAACCTTTTGCCATCATATATCCGGCCATATTGTCAGTGATTAGTTTCACCGGGATATTATCCTGCTGCAATTCCCAAACAGTAAGACGTGCGCCCTGCAAATACGGCCGCGTTTCATCCGCTATTACTGTTATGGCTTTATTATTCTCAACCGCCGCCCGGATAACCCCGAGAGCAGTCCCATAACCGGCTGTAGCCAAAGCCCCGGCATTACAGTGGGTCAATACGGTGTCACCGGACTTTAATAACTTTTCACCGTTCTTCCCAATCTGTTTGTTAATCTCTACATCCTCCTTATCAATGAGTAATGCTTCCTCCTTCATTTTCTTTTTCAACAAAGGGAGATCATGCTTGTGCTGGTGAAAAACCCCTGTCATTCGTTCTACTGCCCAAAAGAGATTGACCGCGGTAGGACGGGTGGAAGAAATAGTCTCCAGGATTTGATTGAATGCGGCATCATCAGCCCGTTCTCCTTCCATATCCAGGACTCCCAGCGCAATACCCATAGCAGCAGCTACACCAATGGCCGGCGCACCCCGGATCACCATATCTTTAATACTTTTAGCCACCTCCCTGTAATCAGAGTGTTCGATAAATGTCTCTTCCATAGGGAGCAGCCGCTGATCAATCATGTACACCTTATCGTCTTTCCATTCTACGATCGGATACATAGTTCTTTATTCCTCCTTTTGTCAGGTCTAAGTATACACTCTCGCTTTAACTATCTGCGAACAATTAAATTAAATTATACACTTAAGGGGGATTAAAGGCAAGTTTATGAAAAACTTTGCCTGGCACGAATGCCACTAAGATAAGACGAAAGAGGTATAAAAAGAGCATTTTGGTGCCAAACCAGACACACCCCGCCTCCTCCCTCTATACGATGGAGGAGCCCCCCCTCTCGAGAGGGGATTTCCGGAAAGCGCTCATTGCCTGGTGCTCAAGACGCAGTACTGAGCCCTTAAATTCCCCTCTTGAGAGGGGGGGGCTGCGAAAGCAGCCGGGGTGTGTCTGCTTCGATAGCAAAATGCCTTTTCTAAACACATTTAGCCTTATTTTAGTGGTATTCTTGCCCCCAAAATTCCAAAATTGCAAAATATAACCACGAAATTTTGAGTTGACAGAAAACTTTTTTTTTGATAAATTAATAAGACCAATTTAAGTTGAAATTTTCAACAGGTTAACGGGTAACAACCATGATGAAACCGATTATCATTTCCTTTTTACTATTACTTTTATGTATTATATTACCCGCCGTGGAATTAAAATTCATCGACCAGGTCATGCTCACTGGCGGCGGGGAAGATGATTTCATTAAAGCGGTAGGTACCTTTGCCGTGACCGAAGATGGTCTTTATCTTGTCGTGGACCTCAAAGAAGGTGACATTAAGATCTTCGATTTAAAAGGACGATTTGTGAAACGGGTGGGGGGGAAAGGCCATGGACCTGGTGAATTCATTCAACCCCGCGGCTGTGATTACCTGGACCGCCAATTGGTGGTGATGGATCTGGATCGGAGGGTTTACATGCTTCTTAACAGGGAAAAAGACTCTATGCTGAAAGAGAGCAAATTACTCCGTTATGTGTACGTTGGAAATGATGTGGCTTTGATGAAAAATGAAAAACTGCTGATGGAAGGTTACAAAGCCGATAAAGACGGTAAAGAATGGGGTCTTTTTACCTACGATTTTAAGACCAGGCAATATGATTACCTGGTACCGAAGGAGATAAAATTTGGATTCAAAACAGTCAAAGATTATAAAAAGGTGGAAGAAGATATCAGTACAATCGGTTCATCCGGGTATTGCGATTGGTGGGGGGAGTATGCCTATTTGGCCTGGAGAGGAGATTTAAAGGTTTTTAACATCCACATGAAAACCAAACGGATTCAAACCTTCGGCAAAAAGACAGACAATTATCGCCAGCCTGCGGCTACTCATCAATTGAGAAAAGCTTTAAGAGAACGAAATATTCATGCCTATAAAAAAGAATCCGATAAATTCTCTACTCTTATAGGCATCTTTACCAATAAAAATTACTTGCTATTGACCTATTCAAAACCCATTGCTGGGGGTGAAAAAGTCAAATCAAGGATGCTGCAGTTTTATACATTGGCGGGTGACTTTATAAACGAATTGCAAATCACCAGGGGAGAAGGTTGTGGGCTCTATCTTAGCAAGGATCGAGACGACGATATATTGTACATGCTCCAGATTGTCTATGGGGACGATGATGAGACGGATGAAAAATTCAAGATAACCCGGTTCAAAATGGTAAAGTAAACTACTGCTTCCCGATTACCTGGATATTCACCAGGCGGTTCTTTCTGCGCTCTTCCTCAGAGGTATTGTCAAAAAGAGCTTCCTTTTCTCCGTAATGATAAGTTTCAAAAAATTCCTCTTTAATATTAAAGGTATCCATCAGGTACTTTTTTACGTTATCTACACGCTCTTTTGATAATCTCAAATTATATTCCGCATTGCCGATGCTGCAGGTGTAACCCCTGAGAATGATGACATATTCGGATTTGTTTTCAATGAATTGCCCTATTTTTTCCAGCTCTGTTTTGTACGTTTCTTTAACTGTCTTTTCATCGAGATCAAACAGGATATTCACGTCCAGTGTTTCTGCATCTATTGCCTCGCCGGCTTCTTCTTCCAATTTTTCAATGATGGGAATTTCTTCTTCCTCGGTCAACCGACGCATCTTACTTTTACGAATCCGTTCTAATTCCAGGTCTTCTTTCTGGAGTACCACCAGTTTTACCCCCACTTCTATGGGAGACTCAGCATCCAGGACTTTTACCGTGGAATTGGTGTTTTGGCTGTCAATAACGATCCCAGTGCCAATGATAAGATGCGGTAGGTCATCTCCGAATAATTTATAAAATAAAAGAAAATCCCCTTTTTCTACCATTGCTTTACCCAGATCAATGGTGATATACTCCTGGGACCCGGGGATCACTCGCTCTGCATCCAGGTAAACACTGGAAAAAACCACATTGCCTTCAATCCTGTTTCGGGGAATCCTGCATAAGGTGTAAATCGGCTTTCTTTCAAAGAGGGTTTTTTGGGGTTTGAAGGGAATAAGGAAATCCCCGACATTGACCGGGTAACATCCTTTATCCAGGGTGATTACCGCTGTATTTCCATAAATACAGGTGACCTCGGCAAGTGATTTTTTTAAGTAAAGGGTTCCAAGGATTTTCCACGTCAGGCGATTGGAAACAATCGGACCTTTCCCTATAACCAAAAAAATATCCCCCTCCTGGATACCGTGATTTGAACCTTTATTGATAAACATTTTATCGCCATCGGAATAATCCTTTTTTCCCCAATCCATTCTATCTCCCCCAATAATTTGAAGGTCTTCACTCATACTTTTTTTTATAAAATAGGAACAATTCAAATCCGACTCTGAAATCAACAGGGTTTCTTCAAGATAGACATACGCTGTTCTGATGTCATATTTTTTCACTTGCTGCCCCGGGAGAGATATGATAAACATGCCGGCCATTAAAACCAAAAAAAGACTATTTTTTTTCATTGCTTTTTTCTCCTGCTTTTTTTTTAATTTTACTGCTGCGGTTTTTTTGCACGCTGCCGCCAACATAACCGGCAATAAAACCGCGATAAATACCAAATATCTACGCATATTACCAATTTAATAGACTAAAACGAATTTTTTGTCAAGTCTTTTATCGTCAATTCTGGTATTTTTTTTCTTTTTAGCAAGACTAGCGGCCGCGGAGACCGCGCCCCTACCCAAGACTAAATAAAACTTTTTGTCAAGGTAGGGGCAAAACAGGCGGTCTCCCCGCCCGCAAACGTTGAACATTCAACAATAAACAACAAATAAATCATATTTGGACGGTGAATTTGAGGTATTTCCGGGATTGACATAAATATAAAATTGTAGTAAAAAATAATCTTGCATTTTGTATCCCTAAAAACGGTAAACGATAAACGATAAATGGAGGATAATACGAAAATGCCCAACAAGATCGTTCAATATCCGGTTCCCTTAATGCTAAAAAAAATTCTCAAGGACAAAAGCAATGGTGAGTTAATTGTGGCGGGAAAGAATTTTACCAGGAATCTTTTCTTCAAAAAAGGAGACCTGATATTTGCAAAAACAGATGTTATCGAGGAAAGATTGGGAGAAATTTTATTCAAAATTGGGAAAATCAACCGCCAACAGTACCAGGATATTGCCAAATTGATTAAAAAAAGTAGTGACCGAATCGGGAAAATCCTGGTCCAGGATAAAATTTTAAACCAACGGGACCTCTTTTTTGCCTTAATATATCAATTGCGAACCATTGCCACTTCTTTGTTTTCCCTGGTCTCCGGGGAGTGGAATTTTGTCAATCGCATCCCGGATGTGCCTGAGGATTCCCGGTTCGCTGTCCGGTTGCCCGGGATCATCGCTGAAGGCACCAACAAATTGGGAAATATTTCTTACTTTCGTAATAAATTCTATTATAAAACGCCAAAATTCTCTGCCATCCCTGACACTATGATGGAATTTTTGTCCTCCTACGAAGTCAATTTCTATAAAGAATTGAACCGGTTTAAAGACCTCTCAAATGCCCAAATTATCCCAAAAATCAATATTACGGAAGACACGTTCTGGAAAAAAATCGTGTTGTTCTATCTTTTAAATATAGTTGACTTTGAAGAAGTTACTGTCGAGAAAGACCTGGACAAAAATGTAGAGGAAATTCTCAAATTTTATGAGCAATTAAAATCCAGTCGGCTTGATTATTATCAATTGCTGGGGGTGAAACATACGGCCACGATTAATGAAATCAAGAATGCTTACTTTAATTACGCCAAAAACTATCACCCGGACCGGATATCCACGGCACCGCACCCGGAAATCAAAGACAAAGCCAACTTCGTGTTTGCCGAGATCAATAAAGCCTATGAAACCTTAAGTAACCCGGATAAAAAACAAATGTATGACTCCAGGGGGTACAAAGAAGAGAACCCGGTGGAAACCTCCCAGGAAAACCTGATGGAGAAAGCACGACTGCTGTACCGAAAGGCCAAATCATTGTACAGCCAAAAAAAATACTGGGAAGCGTCATCAATCATGGATGAAGCCGTTGGATTGGACCCCTATAAAGCCTCTTATTTTCTATTGCTGGGGAAGTGCCAGATGAACTTACCCCAATTAAGGCGAATGGCTGCCGACAATCTCCAGAAGGCCATTGACCTGGAACAATGGAATGTGGAAGCCTATACTGCCATGGGGATTCTACTTTTGTTACAAAACCAACACCTCCGGGCCGAAGGTTTTTTCAGGAAAGTGTTATCCATTAATCCCGACCATACCCTGGCCCGGAAAAAACTGGATGAAATCTCCAAAGAAGGAAAAAAGAAATCAAAACGCTCACTTTTTGGCAAGAAAAAATAGATGATGTGTTTCGCGGTTTCGCCGGCAATATACAGGTGTATTAGCCTGGTGGTTTCTCATTTCAACAGGTCATTGGTTCATTATAAGCAGGTAAAATAAGTTCAACCGTGGTGCCTTTTCCCACTTCGGATTGAATGGAAATATGACCGTTTTGTTTCTTGATAAGGGAATAACAAATGGCTAATCCCAGTCCCATCCCCTTTTGTTGGAAAGTATCTTTGGTGGAGAAGTAGGGGTCAAATACTTTGTCCAATTGATGGGAGGGGATACCTTTACCGTTGTCTGTAAAGGATATTTTAATATATTTTCCCGGTTTTAAGGAAGCATTATTCCCCGGGGAAAGGGTGATATTTTCCGCGGCAATGGTCACAGCCACATCTTTATGATCGGTTTTTGCACCCTCGGCGTTCCACAGCAGGTTACTGATCACCTGGCTCAATTTTTCTTCATCGCCATAAATGGATGTTAGATCGGGGGAGATGGAAATGGTGCGGATCAATTTTTGCATTTGGGGATACATATCGATGGTATTCTTTAAGATAGAGGATAACGTAACTTTTCCCAGTGCTGCCCCGCCTCCTTCGGAAAAAATTATGAGCTTTTGGGCCAGGTCAGTGGCCTTCAGGGATGTTTTTTCTATGTTTCCTATCATTTTATAGATATGAGGGGTATGTTTTACATCGTTTTTCAGCTTTTGGGCATTTTTGCTGATACTGGAAAGGAGATTCTTGAAATCATGGGCTACACTCCCGGCAAGTGTTCCCACAGACTCTAATTTTCTTATTTTTTGCAGCTCTGCCTCTACTTTCTTTCGTTCGGTTATATCGATAACCGTTTTTAATACCGCTGCTTGCCCCTGGTAACCAGTCCTGACACTGTAACTATCCAGGCAAAGAACGTTTCCCTCTTTGGTGACCCCCCTGAACTCTTTACCGGTGAAATCCTTTCTCCGGGAATTCATGGAGTTGTCTTCCATCATTCGCTGCTTAAGCCTCTCTTCCACCAACGATCGCTCTTCGGCAATGACCAATTTTAAGAAACTTTGGCCCATGATTTCCCCGGGGAGGTATCCGAAAATGGACAAAAAAGCAGGATTGGCATATTGGATAACATTATCCCGGATAATACAAATCCCCACCACTGATTTTTCCGCCAGGGTCCTGAATTTTTCTTCACTTTCACGAAGTTTCCCTGCGGTTCGTTTATGTTCCTCGATCTCCTTACCTAAAGCGCGGGCTGCTTTCTCTTTTGAACGGCTGCGGGTATAGATTAAAACTGCCAGTAAGAGAATCAAGAGAACGATAAGGATAAATGACTTCCTGATATTTCCCTGTTGCACCAGTTTCAGCTGCTGAAGTTGTCTGTCTTTTTTGAGTAATTGGAACTCTTTTTCTTTTTTATCGGTTTCATAAAGACGTTGTATTTCCAATATTTTTTTACGGCTTTTTTCATTAAATATGGCCTCATCTACTTCTTTGTATTCCTGGTAGTAAGCCAGGGCTTTTTGATGGTCCCCCAGTGTTTCCAGGATTTCGGAGAGTTCCTGGCTGGCGGATTTAATTTCGTTTTTTATGTTGATTTTCCTGGCTATTTCCAGGGCTCGTTCCAGTAATTGACGGGCCTCCCGGTATTGTCCCAGTTTTCGTTTGCACTTGCCCATTTGAATGAGATTATAGGCAATTCCCATGGAATCATCGAGATCTTGATTGATTTTTAGGGATGCGGAGAAATAATTCAGGGCCTGCCAATGCTGTTCCATTTGAGCGTTAGCCTGGCCAATGCTGTTGTAAACAGTTGAGATAAGCTTCCTGGACCCCATCCGCTGGCAAATCTCCAATGATTTGTTATAATATTCCAGGGCCTCTGATGGCTTACCCATTCGGCAGTAAGTAAAACCGATATTGTTAAAAGTTTGGGCAGCCCCTGCCTGATCATCCAATGCTTCATAAATTTGATTGGCCTCGGAAAAGTAGGACAACCCTTTCCAGTATTCACCCAATTCAATGGAAATAATACCGGAAATATTTTTTAAGTCTGCAATGCCACCCTGGTCCCCCAGGGCTTCATAGAGGGTATGGGATTTTTGTATATACTCCCGGGCCCGGGAAAATTCCTCTTTCTTCCAGTAGATATCGCTCATCAACCGGAAGACGTTAGCCAATCCTTTTTGATCTCCCATTTCCAGGTAAATTTCTTTGGCCTGTGAGCAGCAGTCACTGGTTTCTTTATAACGGCCTTGATTCCAATAGGTGCGGCCGAGGTTATAAATCGCGTCGGCTTCGCCGATTTTATCATTGATTTTTTGAGCGATGGTTCGACTTTTACCGGCATACCGTGCCGAGGCCCGGAAGTCCCCCATCAATATGCTGGCTGTACTCATGTGATTCAATATAACTATCTCAAGTTTCCGATCGGGAAAGGTGCGCAGCAGTTTTAAGGCCTCTTTGCCATATTCCAGGGTTTTTTTCGGCTCTTTATCCCGGTAAGCTTGTGCCGCTTCTGATAATCGCTGTATCCTCTCTTTTCCAACGGTTCCTGTAAGACGACTCTCAATTTCCTTGATGTCATTTCCAGGGCATAAAATGGTAACCAGGAAAAAACCAATAAATAACCCAAAAAAAACGACCTGTTTTCTCATTCTTTATCCTTCACCGCCAATATAATATTAAATCCTTAAACGTCAGCTTAACATTTTACCCGGGACTTTATCCATTATAAGCGGGTAAAATAAGCTCAAACATGGTCCCTTTTCTGGCTTCGGAGGTAACCGAAATATGGCCGTGGTGTTTTTTTGATGATGGAGTGACAAATGGCCAGTTCCAGGGGGGTCCCCTCCTGGTTGATGGATCTCCCGGAGGAAAACACAGGCTCAAATATCTTTTCCAATTTCTCCGGGGGTATCTGTTTGCCATGGTTTTTGAAGAATACCCGGACGTAATCTCCCTTGTTTAATGAAAACTCATTCCCTTCATAGAAAGCAATATTTTCAGCGGTAATGAACACACCTCTGGATGATACCTCTTCGTTTTCTTCGCTGATTTTTGTTTCCCCGGCATGGCGAAGCAAGTAAATGACTGCCTGCTTCAACTGTCTCTCATCCCCATAAATGGGCTTTAAATCAGCCGGGAAGGAAACATGGTTAACCAGGGATTGCATATCCGGGTATTCTTTGACGACACTGTTTAAAATAGAGGTTAACGTTATTTTTTGAGGTATGATCCATCCACCTTTGGCAAAGTAAGTAAGTTTTTTCCCCAGGTCTGCGGCTCGCATGTAGGTGTTCTCAATGTTTTGCAATAACTTATAGGCAGGGGTGTTGGTTGGCATCTCCTCTTTGGCCATTTCCAGGTTGCCCACCATTACCGTCAGGAGATTATTGAAATCATGCGCAATGCCTCCGGCCAATATGCCCATGGCCTCCAATTTCTGGCTTCTCAGCAGCTTTTCTGCGGTTTTTTTCTTGCTGGTAATATCGATGATCGTTTCCAGTACCGCCGGCCGACCCTGGTAATGGATCGAGCCTCCGTAACTTACCAACCGAATGACTTCCCTGGTCCTGGTTATACCCCTGAATTCAACACAAACGGTATCACTGATCCCGGCGATTCGTTGGTTCATTTCTTTCATCACCACCGGGTGATCCTCTTTAAAGACAAATTTTAGAGGACTTTGCCCGATAATTTCACCCCGGGGGTATCCAAAAATAGCCAAAAATTTAGGATTTGCATATTGGATGACATTGTCCTGTAAAATATATATACCCAGCAGGGATGATTCCGCCAATATCCTGAATTTTTCTTCGCTTTCTTGCAGTTTTTGCGCGGTTTGCCTGTGTCCCTCAATTTCCTTGCTCAATGCCCGGGACATTTTAACCTTTAAGCGGTAACGGCCGCAAATCATAAAAAAAGCGATAAAAATTAACACACATACGATAATAATGAAAAAGTTTAAATCTCTCTGCCAGGACAATGTCAGTTCTTTAATGGCTTTGTTTTTTTTCAACAGGGCGATCTCTTTCTCCTTTTTTTCCATTTCGTAACGGGTTTGCATCTCTGCTATTTTTTTACCGGTGGTTTCATTAAAAATGGAGTTGTTGACCTCCTTGTATTTTTTGTAATAGTACAGGGCTTGGGGATAATCTTTAAGGGCTTCAAAGGTCAAAGATAATTCCTGGTTAGCACTTCGGATATAGATCCTGGTATTGATGTCGGAGGCAGTAGTCAGTGCCTGGTTCAAGATTTGAAGTGCCTGTTGATATCGACCTTGCCTTCGATGCACCTTGCCGATATTAACCAGTGTATGGGCTTCACCCATCTTATCATTGAGGTCTTTTTTAATTTCCAGTGATTGGTTGAAATAGTCAAGGGCCTGGTAATAGTCTCCCTTATCGGCGTGAACCTCACCCATATTGTTAAGGGTATAACACCGGGTCTGCCTGGAATTGATCTTCCTGGAGATTTCCAGTGATTGATTGTAATATTTCAGCGCCTCTATATGGTTCTTGAGTTGGGTGTAAATATAGCCGATATTATTAAGGATTTGGCACAGCCTTTCTTTATCTTCTAACTTCTGGAAAGCCCGCTTGGATTTAAAATAAAATTCTAATGTTTTCTCATATCTACCCTGGTCCGAATATATATTGCCGGCGAGCATTTCTAAAAGAGCGATCCCTCTTGGGTCATCCAGTTTCTCGTAGATTTTATTGGATTTAAGCACATAATCCATGGCCTGGGAAAGGTCACTTAACCTCCAGGAAATATATGCCATGATGTAAAAAGAATGTGCCAGGCCCTCCTGATTATCGATTTCTTCATAGAGAGTTAGGGCATGGGAACAATATCCCTTGGCCTGAGTGTAATCGCCCTGGAAAAAGTATGCCTGTGCCAAATTGTGCAGCGCATCTGCTGTCCCCGTTCTATCGTTGATTTTTTTGGCAATGGTCTGACTTTGGCGGGCATATTTTTTTGCCTTTTGGAAATCTCCGATAAGGGAGTTGGCAGCGCTGAGAGAATTCAAAAGGGCCACCTGGTGCTTTGGGGAGGGGTTGGTCTGCAGCAAATCCAGGGCCTCTTGCCCATACACCAGGACTTTTTTCGGCTCCAGGGCGATATAAATCCTGGCTAATTTTACCAATATCTCAAGCTTTTCCATCCCGGTGGCTGATGTCAAACGGGTTTCCAACTTTTTTATGCCCGACTCCGATTGGGAAAAAAGTGAAAACAACACCACACTAAATAGTAAAAGCACCACCGGATATCTTTTCATATCATTATGCATTATATATGTTTGACCTTATATAATACACACAATGTCAAAAAAGTCAAGTAATAGTTGAAAACTATTTTTATTCTGGTATAATAGTATCTAAAAATGTTAAGTGGCGAATTATTAAACGAAATTCGAAGCAGCCAATCAAAGGGTTGATAGTGTTATTCAACTTCTTTTAAGAATTGAAGGAGGAAATATGCCAAAAGCAAAAGGTTATGTAGAGATATCGGTTGAAGGGTGCAAAGGGTGCAATTTATGTGTTATCCATTGTCCCACCGAGTGCCTGGTGTTAAACACATCCGATACCAACAGCTATGGGCTGCACTATGCTTACCTGGCAGAAGAAGAGAAATGCATTGCTTGCGCTAACTGTGCAGTTATGTGCCCGGATGCAGCCATAACGGTTTATAAAAAAGTGAAAGAATCTTAGTCATAGGGAGGTCAAATTGGGTGAAATAAAATTCATGAAAGGTAATGAAGCCCTGGCAGAAGCAGCCATTCGGGCAGGTATGCAGGGGTATTTTGGCTATCCGATTACCCCTCAGTCAGAGGTAATCGAATATTTAGCCATGGAGGAGCCGAAACATAATTACTGCCTGTTACAGGCGGAGAGTGAAGTAGCCGCAGCCAATATGCTCTATGGAGCGGCAGCAGCAGGTGGGCGTGTGTGGACCACCACATCTTCACCGGGTTTCTCCTTGATGCAGGAAGGAATTTCTTATATTGCCTGCGCTCAACTTCCCTGTGTGTTTGTTAACGTGGAAAGGGGAGGTCCAGGACTGGGAACCATTCAGCCCAGCCAGGGAGATTATTTCCAGGCTACCAGGGGCGGCGGTCACGGTGATTATAATGTTATCGTCCTGGCCCCCAATTCCGTACAAGAAATGGTGGACCACGTTACCATGGCCTTTGAACTGGCAGATAAATACAGGACCCCGGTCATGCTTCTATCTGACGGTGCCATCGGTCAGATGATGGAAAAAGTCGTACTGCCGGAATCCAAATCCTATAAACCTGATAAACCATGGACCACCACCGGTAAAGCAAAAGACAGGGAACGGAATATTATCACATCCCTTTACATCCAGTCCGAGGTTATGGAGGAAGTGAATCGCGTTCTCCAGGCCAAGTATAAAAAAATAAAAGAAAATGAGGTTCGTTACGAGGAATATAAAACGGATGATGCGGGAGTCATTATTGCTGCGTTTGGTCTGACTTCAAGGATATGTAAAAAGACAGTAGATCTGGCACGGGACCAGGGAATTAAAGCAGGACTCTTCAGACCCATCACTTTATGGCCGTTCCCGGAAAAAGAGATTGGAACAGTGGCTTCCCAGGACCGGGTAAAATTTTTCCTCTCAGTAGAAATGAATGCCGGCCAGATGGTGGAAGATATCAGGTTAGGGGTCTGCGGGAAAAAACCGGTTTATTTCTATGGCCGACAGGGAGGAATCGTTCCCACCCCCGAAGAAATCTTAGGGGTAATTAAGGAACACCTGGAATAGAACGTAAAGGAGAAGGACATGAAAGAAGGATATGAATTGGTATATAAACGACCCAAAACCCTTGCTGACAAGCGGATGCATTATTGTCCGGGGTGTTTTCATGCCACTATTCATAAGCTGTTAATGGAAGTGGTGGAGGAAATGGATATCCAGGATAAGACGATTGGGATTTGCCCGGTGGGGTGTTCGGTGTTTGCGTATGACTACCTGGATGTTGACATGCAGGAAGCAGCCCATGGCCGGGCCGCTGCAGTGGCAACCGGGGTCAAACGCATGCTGCCCGACCGGTACGTATTTTCTTACCAGGGAGATGGTGACTTAGCCGCCATCGGTACCGCAGAAACCATCCATGCCTGTAACCGGGGTGAAAATTTCACTTTTATTTTTATCAATAATGGCATCTACGGCATGACCGGCGGACAAA
>CP070627.1:7607805-7647051 GCA_020355945.1 Candidatus Aminicenantota bacterium
CTGTTATGGAACTCATTGATAAAAAACAATACGGGTTGTTTCATATTGTCGGCAGCGGCTATATTAATCGATATGACTGGGCAATTAAATTTTGTGAAATGGCCGGGTTGGATAAAGGGAAGATCGTTGAAGTTAAAACCCCTGCGGAAGACATGGTGCCGCGGCCGCTGCGGTCTAATCTCAATACAGGAAAAGTTCGTAAAATCCTTGAGACCAAACTCCATGATGTGGATGAGGGACTTGAACTGCTGGTAAAAGAAATGAAGAAAAATCATGGCTAAGCTAACTGTTCTTATGACTGTTTACAATGGCGGGGCTTATCTAAGAGAGACCATTGAGAGCATTTTAAACCAGACGTATAAAGATTTTAAATTCCTGATTATTGACAATGCCTCCACCGACAACAGCCGGGAGGTTATTGGTTCCTTTAATGATCCGCGGATCGATCTGGTGGCGCTGCCGGAAAACATTGGCCAGATACCGGCTCTCAATAAAGGCCTGGATATGATTGATACACCATATATCGCCCGTATGGATGCAGATGATATCAGCTTACCTCATCGCTTTAAACGACAGGTGGCATTTATGGAAAAGCACCCGGACGTAGGGGTTTGCGGTACGTTTGTGATCACTTTTCGCGGCAAAAAAGAAAATCGTTATACCTGGCCTTGCCAATCCGCAGACCTTAAAGTCAAACTTCTTTTCGAATGCACCATTGCTCACCCCAGCGTGATGTTAAGAAAATCCCTTTTTGATAAGTACCGGTTAAGATACAATGAAACCCTTGGCCATTCGGAGGATTGGGAGTTATGGCAGCGGGCCGGCCGCTGTTTTGAGCTGGCCAATATCCCGTTATTTCTCCTCAGATACAGGATCCATGAAGGAAATGAGAGTTTTAAAATTTTTCACCGCCAGAGAGAAGCCGCGGAAAAACTGGACGCAGAATCCTTAAAACCTTTAAAACTGCAAAACCATCCGCTGCGGTCAATTCACCGGGATGTGGCCTTCGAAACCTTTAATGCCAAAAATAGGGAACCTCAATTCATCCATCATGTGAAGGAGTGGTTCGACCAACTGAAACACGCCAACCAAAACCACCAGGTCTATGATGAAAACGCATTAAACCGGTTCCTTAAAGAACGTTTATTTATCGTCCTTACTAACAATACCTACCACTGGCGCAGCGCACTGAGAATGTTTCGTAAAGAAGAACTTCGCTGCTGTGTCCCCTCGATGTGGACATGGAAATTTATGGCAAAAATCCTGTGGGCAATGTTGAAACCGAAACCACGAAATACACAAAATACACGAAAAAAATGAAAGTGCTTTTTATTAACCACAAAGACATTGAAGGCGGTGGTGCCATTGCCGCTTACCGGTTGAGTAAAGGATTGGAGGCCTTTCATCATACGGAAAATCACGTTGTGGTAAAAGAAAAGCGTTCCG
Source organism: Candidatus Aminicenantota bacterium (assembly GCA_020355945.1). The sequence continues at coordinate 7,609,252 of CP070627.1, forward strand.
GTGACGCCAATGTCTTTGCCACCATTGACAACCAAAGCGAAACGCTTAATGAAGTGAAGGTATTTTTTGAATTTATGGTGGATCGCATGTTGAGCAGGTTGGGATTCCAATATTACTATTTTCCTTTTTCCACTCGATTTATATTGAAAAAAGCCCGGGACCTGCAGCCAGATATAATTAGTTTGCACATCATCCACGGGGGTTATTTTAAAACCTCTCTTATAAAAAAGTTGTCAAAAGTAGCCCCTATTGTGTGGACAATGCATGATATGTGGGGTTTTACCGCCAATGCCGCCCATACCTTTGGAGATGAATCGTGGAAACAACTAAAGAGCGGTAAAGGAGAAAAAACAATATACCCACACGTCGGGATAAATAGAGGAAAAGCACTCTTAAAACGGAAACGGCGAATTTATAAAAAGTCCGACCTTCATGTAGTGACCCCTTCTCAATGGCTTTACCATCTGGCAAAACAAAGTCCGGTATTTGAAAATAAACCCCTTCATCGGATCGCCCATGGTTTGGACCTGGAAATATTTAAACCCAAAAATAAAACCGCCTGCCGGAAAGTATTAGGCCTCCCTGAAAATGCAAAAGCAATCATGTTTTCCAGTGCCGATGACCTGGGAAAAAGTCCCTGGAAAGGCGGTCAATTACTGGTGGATATATTAAACACCATTGATTCCAAAACCCCTTACCCCATTGAAATCCTGGTACTGGGAAAAGGAGAATTAAAAGTATTACAGCATATGAATCATTTAAATGTTCATAGAATTCGATATATTGACAGCGAACAATTAATGACGGTTTTATTATCTGCTGCTGATTTATATGTCTATCCCACACGGGCGGATAATTTACCCCTGGTGTTGATGGAATCCATTGCTTGCGGCACGCCTTGTATCACCTTTGATGTGGGGGGATGCGGGGATATCATCCATGATGATGTCTGTGGATACCTTATTAAACCCTTTGATGTGGAAACCTTCGCGGATAAAACCCTGGAGATATTAAATAATAAAGAAAAACTAAGAACCTTATCCGAAACCTCCCGGAAGTTCGCAGAGGAACATTTTTCCCTGGAGGATATGGCTGATGCGTATTACCAATTATTTCAAAAAATATTAAATAGCAGGAGCCGCTCATGATGCGAGCTGCATCCAGATACGATGAAAGCAGCCCACGAATTACACGAATTTACACGAATTTTTTTGTTTTGTTTTTTTTCGTGTAATTCGTGTAATTCGTGGGCTTTTTTCATAGGAGGAGATAAAAATATATTGATATGCCCGGGAAAAAACCTCTGATTTCAGTAATAACCGTGGTATTTAACGGTGAAGAATACTTAGAACAGGCCATTAAAAGTGTCATTAACCAGGCTGATAACCATATCGAATATATCGTCATTGATGGTGGGTCTATTGATGGGACATTGGATATCATTCGTAAATATGAAGACCACATTGATTCCTGGACCAGTAAACCGGATAAAGGGATTTTTGATGCCATGAACAAGGGGATTAAAAAAGCCACCGGTGAATTCATCGGTATGTTAAATGCCGATGACTGGTATGAACCGGGTATTCTTGAGAAAGTAAAAGATAAAATCACCGGGATTCAAGAACCCATTGAGGACCGGGTGATTTACTGCGATCATTATTGGTATGATGAAGAGTTGTCTCCCGGTAGTAAGATAAAGAGAAAATCTGAAATGAAGTACTGGAAAGGCATGACCATTTCACACCAGGCCATGTTTGTACATCGTTCGGTTTATGAAAGATTGGGTTTCTACAATCTTGAATACCGCTTTGCCTCTGACTACGAGTTTTTTTTGCGTATGATTAAGGCTGGAGTCGTATTTGAGAAAATCGATGTGTATGGGATTAATTTTAGAAAAGGCGGCACCAGTACAAGATACATGAACCAATCCATCACTGAAGTCTCCCGGATCGTCAGGAAATATTTCGGACTGGTGAGCAAAGAATATGTATTGTTTTTATTAACCAACCGGCTGCCTTCTATGTTAGGGAACCTGAGAATATTGCTGACAAAACTAATCGGAAAAGATAAAACCAACCGGTTAAGGAGGCTGCGGCGGAGATTGGTCCATAAAAAAAGCAATGAGGCAGAGAAATAAATGATTCAATTATCACATAATGAAACAACCCCCAGTAAAAAATTTTGCGGGGTCCAGGGGGGGGCTGGCAGCCCCAACCTATTAAACTGAATGATAATGTTTTCATTTTCTCACTATTGACCAATGACAAATGACCAATGACAATTCTTTAAATCATGTAAAAAGAGCCCCTGGCCGCCGGAGGCGCTTTATTGTTTTTCCGATTATGGGGCTGTGTATGATCTTGTTTATTTTGCCCTATTGCAAGAAGGCGGTAAGGCCCAACATTCTACTTATTACCATTGATACGCTGCGAAGAGATCACCTGGGATGTTATGGTTATTTACCCGATACCACCCCGTTTATTGACCGTTTGGCAGCAGAGGGGCTGGTGTTTAAAAATGTGATTACCCCGATGCCTTTGACAGACCCCGGTCATGCGTCCATCTTGACTTCTTTGCACCCGTTAACTCACCAATTGACCAGGAATGGAGCGGAGTTGAATCTCCAGGTAGAAACTATCGCTGAAGTCCTGAAAAAGAATGGATACTATACCATTGGAACAATCGGGGCAAAACACCTGTCCGGTAAATATAACTTTTCCCAGGGCTTTGATTCCTTTTCGGATGATTGGGACCCCGGAATTAAAGACTGGAAAGGATTTGTCAAAAATTTTAATGCAAAATCCCAGCGTATTGCAAAATCAATCAATCAAAGCTTGATCAAACAGGTGGAAGATTACCTGGATAAACATCATGAAAAACCCCTCTTTATTTGGGTTCATTATTATGATCCTCATACCCCGTATATTGATAGAGAAGATATTGTTTTAAATACTCGGAAAAATGATGTACAGATGCGATACGACAAAGAAATTCGTTATACAAATAATCATATTGAAAGACTTTATCATTTCCTGGAAAAGAAAGGATTAACAAAAGAGATGGTCACCTGTATTACCGCTGATCATGGTGAACAGTTCGGAGATCATGGTTTTGGCTCTCAACATGTGGATTTTTATTCGGAAAACACATTTGTACCTTTAATTTTTCATGGTTATAAAATCCCTAAAAATAAAACGGTTGAAAAACATGTTTCCACCATGGATATTGGTATAACTTTATTGAAACTGGCAAATTTGAATTTCCGGGAACCTATAGACGGCGTACCCCTGTTAAAGTCCAATGGAAGCCCGGCACCACTTCCCAACCGGGACCTATTGGTTATTGGCAATCCCCTTAATGTCAAATCCTTACAACTCATTTCTCTTCCCTACAGTTTTATATTAAATGTTGATTTTTTTTATGAATCCAGGTTTATATCCCGGGAAAACAAAGTGCCGGAAAATCGCTTCAAACCTATCCCGGACAAATGGGTCCATTTATACCATGCCAACAAAACCGATTACTACGAGATCAGGATAGCATTTCCTTATGCCCATATTTTTCGAAAGGGGATGAATTTCGTGGGTCTTAGATTTGAGATAGAAAAGAATAATGGAGTTTCCATCGGCTTTAAACCCAGCGGAAACAAGTGGTCAAGACCTTCAAGGATTGATAAGAAGACAAAAGGGACATTGACGACATATTTTCCCATAACACCATTGGATCAATCACTCCTCTATGTGGGATTTAAGGAGGGAGCAAAGATTGCCAATTTGAGATATACCTTTTTATCAAAAAAGGAGTTTTCCGATTATTCCGATTCCATGAAAAAAATCGCAAATAAACGAATTTTTAACACATTACAAACCCTGAGAAAATTTAAAGCCAACGACGAATTGTACAACCTGGATTCGGATATTAAAATGGTAAATAATTTACTGGAATTCAAAAAATCCGCTGTAAAAGTCGCCATAGAAGGGAAAAAAAAGATCTACGAATTTTTAGGTTATTACTTGAAACGGATGAAAAAAATTATAGGTGAACGTAGGCCGGAAAGAGCATTGACAGACAAAGAAAAAGAAATGCTCAAAAGCCTGGGTTATTTATAATGATGAAGATAAAAAAAGGCAAACCCCGGATATCCATGGGAATCGAGTTGTTTTACGTACTGGTCATCGTGCTGGTGTGCGTGAAAGTGTCATATGCATTACCGGAGGTCATGGATATTCAACTTTATGATGAATCCACCTATCTCAATCAAGGGAACCGGTTTCATCCCGGTTATTTATTCAAAGATGGATTCATTTATTTAGCCTGGTATAAACTGCTGTCATTCTTTGTGAAAGATACGATTACCTTATATTATTTCAATTATATCGTGCTTTTATGCATCAACCCCCTGCTGATCTATCTTTTGTTAAGAAAAACGGGAAAGGAGAGGTTTACCAGTGCGGTTTTCTCAATTCTCTTTTTGATTTCCAATGTTAATATTATTGCCAACCCCTTTATCACTCGATTTGCCCTGGCGTTAATACTTTGTACCTTTATATTGATTCTTTCGGTAAAAAACAAAAGGACTAAGTATTTGATCGCTTTATTCGGGGTGTGCCTGCTGGTTTACACACGGCCGGAGTATATTTTATCTTTGCTGGTTTTTTCCTTTGCATCGATGGTTTACCTGTTGTACCGGTATAGTAAATCCCATAAGCGGGCGTTCCTTTATTTTGTGTCTTTAACGTTGGTATTAAGTATTTTTATCCTGCTGGTAAAAAATCCCGCTAACCCCAGGAGAAGTGTGATGGCCTTTGGTCAGCATTATGGGGTGCATTTGTATAACAAGGGTAAAATTTCAATAGACCCTAATACCAACTGGCGAAAAATAATGAAAGAGAATTTTCAAACCGATCAATCAATCTTCCGGGCGTCCCTTAATAACCCGGGAGAAATGGCCAACCATGTGTTTGCCAATATAAGAGATATTCCTTATCAAGCCATCCAGCTCTTTTTTCCCTATCATATGGAAAATAAGCTTATAAAAAAAATCTTTTTAGTTATCGCGGGGATGCTGCTTATCTTTTTAATGATGATAACCATTAAGAAAAAGAAAAAAGAACGGTTTCTCCAGGGAAAACATGTGGATGATGATATTTTTTATTCTTTATCCCTCCTCATTATTATTCCTTTGATCGTTAGTGTTTGCCTGGTTTACCCTCGTGAACATTACTTACTGGTATTGTTTGCGATTATATTGACGGCAGCGGCGAAAAGTGTACCGAAAATCCCGGAAGGGCCCAAATCCAGGTGGTTCATGCCTTTAATCGTCCTTTTTATTATTTTTTGGGTCCCCTGGCAAGCCGGCGGTTCTTACCGGTTACTTCCTCGGAATATCATGAACATCCATCATAAGATCTGCACCAATGTGAAAAGAATAAGATTTATCAGGAATATTAAAGTGAAATCAACCATTGTTTTCCTGGGTTACGGCGGCAGTATGGAACCCTATATCAATCATTTTCAATATGTGGATAAAAACGAGAAAAATGTTCCCTTTAACGAATTTATCCAAAGAGAGAAAATCAATATGATGATAGTGGATAATGGTTTACTAAAGGACCCACGCTTTATATCCGACGATGAGTTTAAGGATTTTATTTCTAAAATCCCCGACAATAACTGGTTAAAAATGGAGATACCCCATTGTGCAGGATATCTGGCAGTCAAGAGGGATATACTTTGACAAATTACAAATTACAAAATACAAATTACAAACAAATCCAAAATTACAATGTCCAAAATTACAAACAGCTTTCAAGAGATATTATAGATTTTTGAACATGAAAGAAGATTGTGATATTTCTGTTGTTACGCCCAGCTATAACATGCTCACATACTTGAAAAGGTGTGCGGCCTCGATCGCAGACCAGGGAGAAGGGATATTTGAACATATTGTGGTGGACGGCGTGTCTACCGACGGGAGTGTGGAATGGTTGGCAAAACAGGGCCACATTCGATGCATTAGTGAAAAAGATAACGGCATGTATGACGCCATTAATAAAGGACTTCAATTGGCAAAGGGGAAAATACTGGCATACCTTAACTGCGATGAGCAATACTTGCCTGGCACATTGACGTTTGTAACCGATTATTTTGAGAAGAACCCGCAAGTGGATATGATTTTCGGTGATTTGCTGCTTATCCGGCCGGATGGTTCTCTGGTAGCCTACAGGAAAGGCTACCAGCCCCGCTGGTATTACATCGTGACCTCTCATCTCTATGTGCTTTCTTGTACCATGTTTTTCCGCAGGCGGGTTATAGAGGAAGGGTTTTTCTTTGATACCCGGTTCCGGACCGCAGGAGATGCGGATTTTGTCGTGAGGGTCCTGCAGGGCGGCTTTCATGCCAGGCATATCAAATACTACCTGGCTGCTTTTACCATGACCGGGAAAAACCTGAGCACGGATCCCGGGGCAATCGCAGAACGAAAACAATTACTGCACCGTGCCCCTTTCCTGGTAAAAAAGAGTAAATGGCTGCTGAATGCGGTGCGGTTAACAGAGAAATTCTCCAGCGGCGCCTATTTTCAAAAGAAACCCCTGGAATACTCCGTATACGTCATCAACCCGGGAAACATGGAAAATCAACGCAAAACTTTTTCTGTGAAAAAAGCCTCTTCCCGGTGGAAATTCCAATGATAGAAAATAGCCACAAAGATACACAAAGATACACAAAAATACATCACCATTACCTTCTGGCACTGCTCTTTTTTATATCGTTGTTTGTGTTGTTTTTTAATATTGCTAAAGATGGTTCCCGTAATTTTTACCTCATCAGCGACGAAGCCACCCTGGAATTACGAGTGTTAAATGCCACCAGGCATATCCAATACCTCGGCCCCTATTCACGGTTTGGCTGGAATCATCCCGGGCCAATCTATTTCTATTTACTGCTTCCTTTTTATGCCCTGTTCTCCATGGGAACCCAAAGCCTATATGTGGGAGCAGTATTTATAAACATCGTATCATTGTTAACGCTCCTTTATTTCCTATTTAAAAGTAAAAATAATTATTTTTTCTATTTTATGGCATTTTTACTCTCACTGTACATCGTTTACGTTTTGGGGTTCAATGCCTTTTCAACCATATGGAATCCCTATGTCACTATCTTACCTTTTGCGGCCATTATATTTATGTGTACGTATTTATCCCTGGGGAATCTCAAGGTGCTGCCATTGGTGGCGCTTTTTTCCTCATTTGTGGTGCAAACCCATGTCGCTTATATCCCGGTACTCTCAGGTATTATCTTTATTTCCCTGCTGCTCTGCGGCCTGGAAAAACGGCGGGTTTCTAAGAATTCCCCTCTTGAAAAAGACGGCCAAAAACCGGGGAAAGAAACCTTGAAAAGCATTGGTATCACCATCGGAGTATTACTGGTACTCTGGATCATACCCATAGTTGAAACCATAAAATATCCACCGGGAAACCTAATGCAATTGGTCTATTATTTTATGTCCTCAACCACCAGCCATGGTCTTAGCGAATCAATTGCCGCTGTTTCCGGTGCCGCCAATGCCCCCCTGGTAAAATTCCTGGGCCTGTTTTTCCCGGGTATATCCCTATCCACCACCGGTTCTTTACTCATCCTTTTCTTCATCCAACTGGTATTGGTTACTGCCGCAGGAATCGTTCTTTACAGGTCCGGGAAAAAATATCAATTGCATTTACTGGTTTTCGGATTGGCAGGGTTGATTATTGCTGTTATTTCAGCCATGAAAATAACCGGGCCAATATATCCCTATTTGATCAAATGGATGTCTGTAATCGGTTTTATTAATTGGTCTGTCATTGGATTTACATTCTTTTTGGTATTAACGAAATTGTTCAAACCAATAAAAATCATCCCCGGGCTGGAAGGTATTTCAGCTAAGATATCCCCCAGGCATAAACAGGTTATAATAGTATCCCTGGTTCTCATTATATCCGTGGTGTTTTTCATCCGGCAGCAAGAGGCAGTTCATATTTCTTCACAAATTAAACGGAACCCGGGAAAGTACAGGTATATTGGTGAGATATCCGCTGCCATCACGAATTATACGGCCAAAAATAATATCTCCTCTTTCCTGGTGAAACCCATTCATTCGTTGTGGCCCATCGAGGCCGGGGTAGTCAATCAACTGTATAAATCATCGGTATGCTTCAGCCTGGAAGATAATTGGCTGTTCTGGTTCGGGTACCAATTCCGGCAGCGTAAACAAGAGAAGGATATTATTTTTTTTAAAAAAGAAAAAGAACCGGGGAAAAGTTCTCAGAACCAGTTTCTCATTTATCATACCGGGGAATGTTCGGTTTACCATATAAGGAGAAATTGACGGAATAATAGCAGTTTGTCATGATGCGAGCCTTGCCCGGAGACGGATGAAAATCATACTAACAATATCTCAATTCTATTGTAGGGGCTTGATTTATCAAGCCCGGTCCAAGCAATTTATCCACGTGTCTACGGGGTTTGATGAATCAAACCGCTGTAATCTACAATTGTATTTATATCTATTTTTTCTTCGTGTTCCTTTGTGTAACTTCGTGGCTAATTTTTTAGTTATTTTCATAAGTAGAGGAAAAGAAAATGCACATTAAAAACATCTTGATGATGGTTTGTTTGTGTATGATTTTTTTGGTTCTGCCCAATTGTAAGAAAGAAGTAAAGCCCAATATTTTGCTTATTACGATTGATACGCTGCGAAGGGATCGTGTGGGGTGTTACGGTTATACATTGGACACGACTCCCTTTATTGATGAGTTGGCAAAGGAGGGGCTGGTGTTTAAAAATGTGATTACCCCGCTCCCTTTTACAGACCCCAGTCATGCGTCGATTTTAACGTCTTTGCATCCCTTAACCCACCAGCTTGTTGCCAATGCCAGGAAGTTAAATACCAACGTTGAAACCATGGCAGAAGTTCTAAAAAAGAATGGATACTATACGATTGGAACAGTTGCGGCAAAACACATGTCCGGCAAATATAACTTTTCCCAGGGATTTGATTCTTTTTCAGATGAGTGGGACCCCGGGGTCAAAGATTGGAAAAAAGAGGTGAAACACTTTAGCGGCAATTGGCAGCGAGTGGCAAAATCCGTTAATGAAAGCCTCAGCAAACAGGTAGAAGATTACCTGGACAAACACAGCGAAAAACCTCTCTTCATCTGGGTTCATTATTATGACCCGCATTACCCCTACATCGATAGAGAGGACATTGTTTTAAAACAAAAAAAGAAGCAGTGGATACAATACGATAAAGAGATTCGTTATACGGATAATTATATTGCCAAGCTGTACCGATTTTTAGAAGAAAAGGGCCTGATGAAAAAAACAATCACCTGTATTACTTCCGACCATGGTGAACAGTTGGGAGAGCATGGCTATGGCGCCGATCATGTGGATTTTTACTCCGAAACCATATTTGTACCTTTAATATTTTACGGCTTTAAAATCCCCAAAAATAAAATTGTTGAAGAATATGTATCCACTATGGATATTGGAGTCACATTACTGGAATTGGTGAATCTTAATTTTGAAAGATCCGTGGATGGTGTTCCCCTGTTGGACTCAAAGGGAAACCTGGCAGCATTGCCCCATAGAGATTTTTTAATCATGGGTTATCCCTTGAAAGCAAGGTCTGTACAACTCATTTCTTTTCCCTACAGCTATATATTAAACAGTGATTTTTTTTATAAATACTGGTTTGTTTCCCTGGAAAACCAATTGCCGGAAAATAGATTCAAACCTATCCGGGATAAGTGGGTCCATTTAAGGCATTTTGACAAAACCAACTATTATGAAATCCGGATAACCCTTCCTTACACCCATACCTTTCGAAAAGGATTGAATTATGTGGTTCTAAGATTCGAAATAGAAAAGAATAATGAAATTTCTGTCGGCTATTATCTCAATGAAAATAAGTGGTCGAAACCTTTCCATATTGATAAAACAAAGGGAACCGTGACAGCATATTTCCCGGCAGCGCCATTGGATATGTTACTTCTTTATGTCGGTTTTAATGAAGGAGCAAAAATTGCTAACTTGAGATATACCTTTGTATCTAAAGAAGAGTTTTCAACCATTTCCGCTTCCATGAAAAAAATCGAAAGTAAACGAATTTTTAATGCAATCAAGAGCATCAGGAAATTTAAAACCATTGACGAATTATACAATTTGGATTCGGATATCGAAATGTTAAAGAACTTACTTAAAGGTACCAGGTATTCGAAGAAAGTGCTTATAGAAGGGAAAATAAAGATATATCGTTTTTTAAGCAATTACCTGGAAAAAATGAAGCAAATTATAGGTAAAAGAAAACCTGAAAAACCTTTAACAGAGAAAGAAAAAGAAATGTTGAAAAGCCTGGGATACCTTTAAAAAAGGAAGCTGAGAAGATAGGAAGCTGGGAAAAAAACCATGAAAAACAAAATGAGTTTTATATTGGTCCAATTGGTCCTATCGTTCCTATTCGTCCTATTTTCATTCTTTTCGCACGACCGTGACAAGGTAAACCCGATATAAGGGATAAAAAATGGTTGAGAAAATGGAAACAACACACTTTCAATTAAAATTACCGGCTTTAAGAGGGGTATTGTTGGTGTTGTTGGCTGCTGTAGTTTTGGTTTTCTCCTTTGTATCGATTTCTAAGGTGGGTTTTGCGGTAATTTTAATCATGCTGCTGCTGTTATGGGTGGTTACATTTTACATTGAAGGGGTCTACCAGGCAGCCGATATTCCCGTTTTGTTTCTTGTTTTAGGGACCTTTACCTGGGGAAGAGCGTTTTCGCTGTTGGGAATCAATGTGGCGAATCTCCCGCTTTACGTGACGGAAATCGTCCTGGCTGTATCCCTGGGATTACTGTTCCTGGAAAGAAAATCGCTGAAGAAGCTGGGGAATGAGTGGCGATTGCCTTTACCTAAAGGATTAGCAGCGGTACTGGCAGCCTATTTTTTATTGGGTATCTTGCACCTGGTTCTTGGAGTTATGGGCAATGGGTTCCCGGCTTTGAGGGATATTGTATTTTGCCTGTACTTGCTTTTTTTGTTCATTACTCTCAGTCTCCTGGGCAATCCCGCCAGGATTAAAAAGCTCATGCCGGTGATGATGCTTGCCGTCATTTTTTTGTTATTTACCGCGCTGATTATATTTTTCACCTATCTCCCGGATTCGTCTTTCCGGGGTTTTATCAAAGAGATCAAAATGACCAACCTGGGTTTATATTGTGGTTTAATAGTCATGTTCGGGTTTAGTTTTTATACGTTTTTTAAGAAAAAGACAAGACTGTTGATGGGTATTTTTACATACTTAGGTTTTTTGTTTGTGGTGATGGCCGAGGTACGGGCAGCCTGGGCCGGTATGCTGGTATCATTAATATTATTGGGCATCCTGTTGAAAAAAGAGTTTAAAATCTTTATCCTTATTTTTTTATTAGTATTGGCTTCTATTTTTATTATTGATTATTTTGGTCTGGGGGTCCAGAAGGATAAGTTGGCTTCTGTGGCAGAGCAGTTGAAATCAGTGACCCAGCGGCGGCACCAGGACACCATGCCAGCCGCCAATATCAAATGGCGGCTGGGTATCTGGAGACAAACCATTGATGAGATCAAGGAATACCCGATTTTTGGCTGGGGATATGGGACTCAGATCGATTACGAGATCTGGACGAAAAACCTGTCCTGGCTCAAAGCCATTGGTGCCAACACAGGTATCTTACCCCCTCACAATCATGTGTTGGCCATTACTTATAAAATGGGGTTGGTGGGGCTGGTGTTGTTCTTGTTTATTAATTTCAGGGTATTTTTTTATGGGTTATTTTATATAAAGAAATGCAAATCAGGGTTCAATCGTAGGTTTTTAATAGCCAGTTTAGCGGGTTTAGTGTATTGGCATGGTATGGCGTTCTTTTTTGATGTTTTAGAATCGCCGCCTACAGGGATTTTTTTGTGGATATTGTTGGGGTGTATATTAGGTGTGGTTTATGTGGACCGAAATTTAAAGGAGGAAACCACGAAGGACAAGAAATTCACTGAAAAATGATGACAATAAAAAGTTTTTGCGGGGGTCCGTTATAACGGGGGCAGTTTTTTCAAAAAGCGCCCCCTATGTTTCACGGAGCCGAAGGCGCAGCATATTTATAAAAAAAAATATTTTTTCTAGTCTTGCCTACTTTATTTTTTTTTCATTTTTTGGCATAATATAGGTCAATATGAAAAATGAAACCAAAAAAGGAGAATTTTCTCCCAGAAAGGAGGAAAAAATGCTGCTTAAAGAATTTGATCCACAAAAAGATAAAATGTTCCAGGTGATGGACAACCAAGGCAAGATCATCAACCAAAAATGGAAACCCGATATAACAGATAAATTTGTGCTGGAGTCTTATAAATTCATGAATTTTGCGCGGTTGGCAGACGTAATGGCGGTATCTTTCCAAAGACAGGGGCGAATGTATACCTACCCTCCTAACCTGGGCCAGGAAGCAATTCACTGCGCCATAGGGAAACAAATGCGAAAACAAGATTGGCTGGTGTCAGCGTTCAGGGAAATGGGGCTTTGGCTGCTCAAGGGTGCCAGGCTCAGCGATATTTACCTGTATTGGGGCGGTTACGAAGATGGGTCTAAGTTTTCCGGGGCACCGAATATTCTTCCCGTTTCCGTGCCCATTGGCTCCCAATTCCCCCACGCAGTGGGTATTGGTTATGCCATTAATTATCGGAAAGAAGACAGCGTGGTTTTTGCCTTTGTTGGTGACGGCGGCACCTCCCAGGGTGATTTCCACGAAGCATTGAATTTTAGCGCGGTATGGAAAGTACCGGTGATTTTCGTCATTCAAAATAACCAATACGCGATTTCAGTACCGGTGGAAAAACAAACCGCTTCCAAAAACCTGGCCATTAAAGCCATTGCCTATGGTATCCCCGGCATCAAGGTAGATGGTAATGACTTTTTCGCCATGTACAGGACAACAGGAGAAGCCATTAAACACGCCAAAGCCGGGAAGGGCCCGGTACTGATCGAAGCACTGACTTACCGAAGAGGCGCACATACCACCTCTGACGACCCCACTCTCTACCGAACGGATAAAGAAGAAAAAGAATGGGAAGAAAAAGACCCTATTAAACGAGTGAAAGGCTACCTGGTTTCCAAAGGACTCTGGAAAGAAGAAGACGATGAACCATTAAACGAACAGTATAAAAAAGAAGTAGAAAAAGAATTTGCCATTTATGAAAACCATCCTTCTTACCCTGTGGATGACGTTTTTAAATACCAGTTTAAAGAGATGCCCCCGGATTTAAAACAACAGCAGATGGCATATGAACAATTCTTAAAATGGCAGGAGGCACAAAAATGAAAACAAAAGTAATGAATATGGTCCAGGCGATTAACCATGCCCATGATATAAAGTTAGCCGAAGACCCCAATGTGGTGGCTTATGGAGAAGATGTCGGTGTAGAAGGGGGTGTATTTCGTGTAACCTCCGGGCTGCAAGAAAAATACGGCGAAAAACGGGTGTTTGATTCACCGTTGGCAGAATCGGCAATTGTAGGAACAGCATTGGGTATGGCAGTGGCAGGATTACGACCGGTGGTGGAAATCCAGTTCTCCGGGTTTGTATATCCGGCACTTAACCAGATCGTTTCCCATGTCTCCCGGATGCGGTATCGTTCCCGCGGCAAGTACATTGCCCCTGTTGTGATTCGTATGCCCTATGGCGGCAGCATCAAAGCCCTGGAACACCATTCCGAAAGCATGGAAGCCATGTTCGGCCACATTCAAGGCATAAAAGTAGTGATTCCTTCCACGCCTTACGATGCCAAAGGGCTGATGATTTCTTCTATTGAAAGTGACGATCCGATTATTTTCATGGAACCGAAACGAGTTTACCGGGCTATTAAACAAGAGGTCCCGGAAGAGAAGTTTGTGATTTCCCTGGGAAAAGCCAACGTGTTAAATGAGGGTACGGATATTACCGTGGTTTCTTATGGGGCAATGATTCGGGAAGTGCAGCGGGCCATGATTACAGCAAAAGAGAAGGGAATCTCCGTAGAATTAATCGACTTGCGTACGATTTATCCTATTGACAGGGAAACCATTGCCCGGTCTATTAAAAAGACAGGCCGAGTACTGCTGGTAAATGAAGGACCCACCAGTTTTGGCGTGGGTGCGGAGATCATGGCGATTGCCAATGAAGAGGCATTCTTAAGCCTGGAAGCGCCGCCCACCCGGTTGTCCGGGTTTGATGTAGTACCACCGCTGCCCAAAGGCGAACATCATTATTTCTTCGGTGCGGCACGCATCTTCTACGAGATCAAAAAAGTGGTGGAATATTAATGTTAGCCGCGAAGACACGCAAAGATACGCGAAGAAAAAGGAGAGGACAATGAGATATATATTTAAGTTCCCGGATATAGGGGAAGGAATTACAGAAGGTAAAATTTTGCAGTGGTATGTGAAAAAGGGCCAGGAGGTGAAAACCGGGAATCCATTAGTAAAGATGGAAACCGACAAAGTAGTCACTGATATTCCCTCGCCCAAAGATGGAGTGATTGTTAATCTTTTTGGGAAAGAGGGTGAAGTGATTCATGTGGATGCGCCGTTGGTGGAGTTGGAGATTGAAGGTGTGGCCCCGGAAGAGGCGCAGGAGATTGCCAAAGAGAAACCCAAACCTTTAGAAGCAAAGCCGATTGATGAAAAAGGTTTTGGAGTTGTAGGTACGTTGGAGGTGGCGGGTGATTCTGCGTTCCTTCCTGCAGGTACCGAGGGACTGCCGCCAAAAGAAGAACCGGAAGCAGAAGTACCTCGTAAAAAAGCCCTGGCTACACCCGTGGCTCGAGCCATGGCCAAAGAACTGGGTGTGGATATCAACCAGGTACCAGGTACGGGCCCGGCAGACCGGGTTATGAAAAAAGATATCCAACTGTTCTACGAGAGAATGCAAGCCGGTAAGGTTAAACCAACTGTTAAGGTCCTGGAACCGGAAGAACCCCGAGTGGTATATGAACCCTTAAGTCAGATCAGGAAAACCATTGCTCGTAATATGATTCGTTCCAAACAGACTGCCGCTCACATGACGGTGATGGAAGAAGTAGAGGTCTCGGAACTGGTGAAATTACGGGAAACCCACAAAAAATCTTACGAACAGCGAGGATTGAAACTGTCGTACTTACCTTTTATCTTAAAAGCAGTGGCGTTTAGTTTGAAGGAATTTCCTGATCTCACTTCTGAGATGGACCTTGAGAATGACCGGATGATTTTGAAGCAATATTACAATATTGGGATTGCTGTGGATACGGAAGAGGGACTGGTGGTACCGGTGATCCGGGATGTGGATAAAAAGACCATTGCGGAATTATCTGCGGAGATCATGGAGGCAGCGGAAAGGGCCAGGGAGCGGAAATTGACTCTTGATGATTTCAAAGACGGTACATTTACAGTAACCAATTACGGTTCTATTGGAGGTACCTTTGGTGTCCCGGTGATTAATTATCCCCAGGCAGGGATACTGGGTGTGGGTCGGATATTAAAAACACCGGTGGTGAAAGATGAAGAAATTGCGATCGGTCATGTGCTGCCGCTGTCTTTATCGGTAGACCATCGTATTGTAGACGGTGCAAAGGCGGCCCGGTTCATAGCAAAGGTGATAGAATATTTGAGAGACCCTGTATCGCTGCTTTTGGTTTAATAAAAAGCTTTTGCGGGGGGTCCAGGGGGGCGGTTTTCTCGAAAAGAGCCCCCCTGGCCTTGTCGCCGAAGGCAAGGAGGAAAAAAATGGATTATGATTTAGTAATAATAGGAGCTGGTCCGGGTGGTTATGTGTCAGCCATTCGGGCGGGACAAATGGGTTTAAAGACTGCTGTTATCGAAAAAGACAACCTGGGCGGTATGTGTCTCAATTGGGGATGTATTCCCACCAAGGCGCTCTTAGAGAGTGCCAAACGGCTGCAAGCAGTAAAAAAAGCCGGTGATTTTGGCATTGACGGTATCGATCCCGGACAATTAACTTTTAATTGGCAGAAAGCAGTCAAGCGTACGGAGCGAATTGTCAAACGGCTCACCAAAGGGGTTCAATTCCTGTTAAAGAAAAACGGTGTAGAGGTGATTACCGGTACAGCCTCTATTAATGCGGACAAAAGTGTCAGTGCAGCGAATGTCCTTTATCCCGCCAAAAGCATCATCATTGCGACAGGTTCCAAACCATCGGGATTGACAGGTGCTGTGCCGGGAGATGTGGTAGTAGACGTAGAAGACCTGTTGAAACTGGAGGAACTGCCTGAAAAGGTAGTAGTATTAGGAAACGGCCCCCATGCAGTGGAACTGGCGCAATTTTTTAACATGGCAGGGAAAACCGTAACCCTGGTAACACAGGAAACGATTCTTATACCTCAAGTGGACCCCTTTCTAAGAGAATTTGCCGGGAAAATGCTTAAGAAAGCCAAAATTGATGTAATGATATCATCTACGATTAAAGGCTTTGAGAATGGAGAACTAATTCTAGAAGTGAAGAATGACAAAGAAGGGAAATCAGAAAAAAGAATCCCTTGCAATAAACTGATCAATGCTTCCCGGCGTACGGCTGTGGTTCCGGGTTCCGGGATTAAATTGGAAATGGAGAATGGTTTTATAAAAGTGAACGATCATTTGGAGACCTCTGTTAAAGATATTTATGCAGTAGGAGATGTAAATGGTAAGAGTATATTTGCTCATGCGGCTTCAGCCCAGGGACTTTACGTGGTGAACCGCATCAATGGAATCGCCCAAACTTCATTATTTGAAACTGAAAAATTCCCGGTTAACATTTACACTCACCCGGAGATGGCCCAGGTAGGACTTACAGAACCGCAAATTCAACAGCTTAATACCCAATACAAAGTGAGTGAATTCCCGTTGACAGCCAATGGTAAGGCATTGACCGAAGGCGAGACCGAAGGCCTGGTGCGGATGCTGTCGGACAAGAAATACGGTGAAGTGTTGGGCGTTCAGATTATTGCTCCGCATGCCACGGACATGATCGCGGAAGCGTCCCTTACGATGCAAATGGAAGGAACGGTTTACGATGTGGCCCAAACCATCCACGCCCACCCCACGATCTCAGAAGTTTTCATGGAGGCAGGATTCGATGCCTTTGACCAGGCGATTCATAAATAGCGCCTCCGGCGGACCCGCGGCGCGGGCGCCCTATTAGGGGGGGCGCTTTTTGAAAAAACTGCCCCCCCCTGCCCCCCCGCAAAAACTTCTGATTAAAAATGGATAATGGTGTAGGCGGCTGATTCATCAAACCCCTGTCCTGGTACAATGAAAATAAAACAATACGACTTACCGGATGTAGAACTATTGGAAAACAGTACTTCTACCTATCGATATATGATATGGGAACCGGAGTATTTGTGCATTGTTTTAGGTCAGAGCAACCAGCCAGACCAATCCGTCTATGCTGAGCGGGCGGCAGTGGACGGCGTACCGGTTTACAAGCGTCCCAGCGGCGGCGAAACAGTGGTTCTGTCACCCAAAACCCTGGTAATATCGATTCTGAAACGGGAGATTGGGCTGCGGTCACCAAGGCTTTATTTTAGCGCCTATAATGAGAAAATCATCCAGGCACTTCGCGGGCTGGGCGTAAAAAACCTGTCGGCTAAGGGTATTTCGGATATCTGTATCGGCGATCAAAAGATTTTGGGCTCTTCCATTTACCGGGACAAAGACCGGGTGTTTTATCATGGAGTGTTGAATCGAGCTGAGTCTGTTGACCTCATTGAGCGGTACCTGAAACACCCTCTCCGGGAGCCAGAGTACCGGGATGGCCGCAGTCACAGGGACTTTGTCACCTCATTGGTTCAACAGGGTTATCGGTTCACCAGTGAAGAAATCCGCCGCGTTCTCATAGAAGAACTAAAGAAATAACGGGAGGGAAATAATTTACCTGGCACTTTTTTCTTTTTCTTTTAATGTGGAAAAATGGTTACCTGATGCTAAACTTTATGGTTTTTTTATGGTAAAATGTAATATCGGATAACTAAAAATGGCAAACAAAAAAGAGGAGACAATGACATGAATACAGCAGTAATGGGCCTTCAATGGGGTGATGAAGGGAAGGGTAAAGCCATTGATTACCTGGCCCACGATTTTGATGTGGTGGTACGGTACCAGGGCGGTCATAATGCAGGTCATACGATCTATTACCAGGGGAAAAAAGTCATCCTCCATCTCCTTCCCTCAGGTATCTTTTCCGAAGACAGCATATCCGTTATCGGCCACGGCGTGGTGGTGAATCCCCTCCAACTGATCAAGGAGATTAAAGAAGTAAAATCCCTGGGTATCCAACTGGAAAACCTGGAATTGAGCGTTTTCTGCCCGTTAATCCTGCCAATTCATCAGCACCTGGATATTGTGTTTGAGAATTCAAGGTACGTTAAAATCGGTACCACCCGGCGCGGTATCGGACCGGCATACGAAGACTTAACCGGCAGACGGGCCGTGTTTATCGGGGACCTGTTCAATAAAGATAAATTCTATAAAAAAGTCATCCCTTTGAACGACTATTACAATAAATTAATCCAATGTTACGGCGGAGAAAAAATAAACATCGACAGCTATATTGATGATTATATCGAAGCAGGTAGTTACCTCAAACCCCTGGCTAAAAATACCATTTATTCGCTAAATCAATACTTCCGCGAAAAGAAACAGTTTTTATTCGAAGGTGCACAGGGTGTGCTGCTGGATATTAATTTCGGAACCTATCCCTTTGTTACTGCTTCCAACCCCACGGTTGGCGGGATTTGTACGGGCACGGGGTTACCCCACAAAGCACTGGGGGAGATCATCGGTATTTCCAAAGCTTATACCACGCGGGTAGGCGGCGGTCCGTTTCCTTCCGAATTGTCTAACCAGGCGGCGGAATTCCTGCGGGGCCAGGGCAAAGAATACGGCGCCACCACCGGAAGACCCCGCCGGGTGGGCTGGCTGGACCTGGTGGCATTAAAATATTCTATCATGCTCAATGGCATTGACCGGGTCTTTCTGACAAAATTGGATGTACTGGATGCCTTTGATGAAATAAAAATAGTGACTGCCTACCAGGTAGATGGGAAAGAAACCGATGTCTTTGAACCCTCCATCGACTACCTGGAAAAAGTAAAACCTGTTTGTCACCCCTTTCCCGGCTGGAAAAAGGATATAAGCGGGATAAACCATTACCTCGATCTTCCTGGTGAAACCCAAAACTACATTACTTTTATCGAAAATTTTATCGGTGTACCCCTTCGCTATATCTCCGTGGGTACGGAACGCCACCAGACCATAAAAAGATAAAGAGAAAATCAACAGATCATGAGATTCTGCCTACCTTTAGAGAAAAATTAAACCGGCAGTGTAATGCCATTGTTCGCAGGGGCTCCATACTGGCAGTATTTGCCCTGGTGCCGATACAACGAATCCATGCGCTGCTGCGACAAATTACCAATCATTTGCTTAGCAATGCCATTAAATTCTCCGTACCCGGGAAATCCATCCGGGTGGCAGTAGGCCAATTGTCAACCTCCCGGTGCTTCAAAAAAAATCCCCGGTTGAAAATATTTAAAAAAAACGTATAATATAAGAGTGCCATTAATATGTTTTTGTTGTGACACCAGGAAAAGAAAACGTATGAACGTATGAACATACGGACACACGCAGATGCGTAGGAGGCAGGATATAGGATGTACAGCAAAGAACAAATTATTGAGGAAATCAAGCGAATCGCGGAAATCCAGGGGGGTAAATCTTTAACGGAAAAAGATTTTGAACGCCATTCCACAGTCCCCCTTTCTACATTACGATTTCACCTGGGTTCCTGGAAACGAGCCCTGAAAGAAGCCGGTTTGGATTCTGTGCAAAAGACCCCACCTGCGGAACCCAAAAATGACGATGAACTGCTGTTGGATTTGATTCGCCTGAATGAGGACTCCGGCGAACTGCCCACACTGGCACTCATTAATACCAAAGGAAAATATAGTGTCTACCACTATAAAGAACGATGGAAAAGTATAGCTGAAGCATTTCAAGCGGCCAGGAAAAAGTTCCCGGAAAAATTCAAATCCCCTCCCAAAATAAGCCATATCCCTCAAGCGGAGCCCGTGGAGCATGTGGAGCATGTGGAGCAAATAGAGAATGCAGAGCAAGTGGAGCAAATGGAGCCAATGAGACAATGGGAACAAGAGAACCAAAAAGACTCACTGGAAAAAGCCAGTGAAGAGGAGATTTATGAACCGCTTAATTTAAAAGAGGTGGAGGTTGAAGGAGAGCGTGAAATGACCCATGACAGACAGGGAATAAAGACCCAAACCATTAAATTTATCCCTCAGACCATCAAGCCCCAAAAAGCAAAGATGAAGCCGCGGGTACCGTTGGAGCCCGTGGATTTTCGCGGCTTACGATTTGCACCTTCTAGCAGGCAAGGGGTAACCTATTTATTCGGGATGATCAGCCAGGAGTTAGGTTTTATAATCGAATCCTTCATAAGCCAGTTCCCGGATTGCGAAGGGAAGCGGTGTGTGGATCAAGAGAATAACCAATGGGAACAGGTAAGAATTCAATTGGAATACAAGAGTTCCGATTTCAAAACCCGTACCAGCACGAAGGGTTATGATGAAAGCCAGTGCGATCTAATTATCTGTTGGAATCATGATTGGGAGGAAAGCCCCATTGAAGTACTGGAATTGCGTTCCATCCTGCAGTATTTGACCCAGGCCTAAGATAACAGTTAAGCTGGTATCTTATTGCCGCAGGCGTGGAAACCACGCCCCTACCTCTACAACATAGAGCTTTTTGTCAAGGTAGGGGCGGGATTTCCCTGCCTTATTTCACCGAGATTCTCGAATATATATACAAATTTAAAACCCAACTTACTGAAAAATGGGTGAAAACTGAGGTGCGTAATTTTTTCTACAGCCCCAGGTACCTGGAATAAAAGGACTTTGCCGCGCCTGTGTCCCCGGTCCCCTTTATAATGGCCCTCCCATCTTTGAATAGTGTGATTTTCTTCCCTTCCGCTGCAAATTTAAGTAGAAACTCACTGGCCATAATATGATCCACAGTACTTTCCAGGTTCTCGGATATTTTTCCCAGGTCCAGGACCATATCCCCGGGAGGGATGATCTGAACTCCATTGTCACACAAAACAGTAATTATCTCATTCTTTGCTGCATTTAAGAACTTAAAGTCTTTTTTTACGCAGCATTCACATTTGTTATATTTCTTTATTTCAATGGCATTGAAGGTTTGCTCCCAGACATCATAAACAATTAATCTTCTTTCAATATCCTTTTTTAACAGGACTTTTAAGGCTTCCGTACTTTCGATGGCGGCGATAATAGCAGGGATTGTATTCAATACCCCAGCGGTTTCACAGGTTGGCAGGGAACCCGCGGTGGGAATTTCCGGGAGAAGACAGCGAAAACACGGGCCTCCCGGGAGTATATTCATCACCATGCCTTTGGTTTGAATAACCCCTGCATAAATCCAAGGCATCCCCTTTTTCACACAGGCATCGTTGATGATCATTCGGGTGGGAATATTATCAGTGGCATCAAGAACCAGGTCAAAACCATGGATTACCTCTTCAATATTGGTACCGTGCACATCCTTTATCAGGTATTTTATTTCAATCTCCGAATTGATCTTTTCCAGCTTTTCCGCAGCGGCCATGGTTTTTGGAGTTCCCAGATCCGCTTCATCAAATAAGGTTTGCCGCTGCAGGTTGTTTAATTCCACCAAATCCCTGTCCACGATCAGCAGTGTGCCCACCCCGGCCCTGGCCAGGTTATTGGCAATATGTGTACCCAACGCTCCACAGCCGATGATCATTACTTTACTTTTTAAAAGCACTTCCTGGCCCTGGGGACCGATTTTATCAAGAACCACCTGGCGTGAATACCTGGAATTCATTTTTTCCTCTGAGAACTACAAAACTTCATTCATACTGCCGGACCGGTATCCCAGCAAATCCAATGTGATATAGGTGAAACCGATTTCTTTCAGCCTGGAAACAATCTTTTTCCGGTTTTTTATTATATCCTTAATTTCCTGTTCCATCACTTCTATCCGTGCCTGGTCACCGTAGTTCCTTACCCGGGATTGACTGAATCCCAGTGAATATAAAAACGATTCTGCTGCTTCCACCTGTTGTAACTTCCGGGCAGTGATTGGCTGTCCATAGGGTATCCTGGAAGCCAAGCAAGTGGTAGAGGGCAGGTTATAATTGGATAAACCCACGGTTTTTGCCAGGGCAGCGATTTGCTCTTTGCCAATCCCGGCTTCTACAAGGGGTTGGAAAAAACCCTCTTCTTTTAATGCCTTTATACCCGGCCGGTGTTCGCCAAAGTCCGAGATATTTACCCCAAAGGCAATATATTGAAACCCGTATTGAGAGGCGACACGCTTCATCACCTCCATCTCTTCCTTTTTGCAAAAATAACACCTGTCTATAGGATTTTTTACAAACGCTTCATTATCAAGTCCTGATAATTTGAAGACCTTTTGGATAATCCCGATCTCTTTGGCAATTTTTTTAGAGATTTCCAATTCCCGTTTTGAAAAGGTATCCGAATCGATGGTAACAGCAATGGCATTTTTTCCCAGTTCTTCATATGCCACTTTAGCAATTAATGAACTATCCACACCACCGGAAAAGGCAATCACCAGTGAACCTTTTTCTTTGATTATTTTCCTTAATTTATTTAATTTTTCCAATATATGTTTCTCATTTCGGCTCATTATTCTTTCACCTCTTTTTCAATGATTCCACCCCCGAGAACAATATCACCATCATAAAAAACCACAGCCTGGCCCGGTGTTATTGCCCTCTGGGGTTCTTTGAATTTAACTAAAACTTTCTTGTTTTCATCGTCGATGGGAATGGCCAGTGCATCAGCATCTTCATGCTGGAACCTTATCCTGGCCTTTAAATCAAAAGGCTGAGTTAAATTTTCAAAAGTTAACCAGTTCAGGTTCTTAGCAATAAGCCTGGTCCCCATTACATCCTCTTTTTCCCCTACAATGATGGCATTCCTCTCTTTGTCTTTGGAAATGACATAAAGAGGTTTATTAGCGGAAATTCTCAGTCCCCTTTTTTGACCGATGGTATAATGTTCGATTCCTTTATGTACACCGATCACTTTCCCCCTGGTATCCAGGATCGGTCCACTCCTGTTAACGTTGTCAAACAACTGGTGATAACCCCCGGCAATAAAATCCTGGCTTTCTGCTTTTTCATAGATATCAAGGCCGGGAAACAGCTCTTTTGCCAGTTGTCTTACTTCGTCTTTTTGATAATTTCCCAGGGGAAAAATAATATTCCTCAATTGATCCCTGGGTAAATTATACAGGAAATAGGATTGATCCTTTTGGGAATCCACTGCTTTTTTTAAGATGAATTGTTTTCTATTTTTATCGTATTCTACTCTTGCGTAATGGCCGGTGGCATAATAATCAAATTCTACCCTTTGTTTTCTAAGTTCTTCTACAATTGCGCCAAACTTCATCTCATGGTTGCATTTGACGCAGGGATTAGGGGTATTGCCATTTAAATATTCACTCACAAAAAAATTTAATATATTCTTCTTATATTTTTCCTTTAAATCTAAAATATAAAAAGGTATTCCCAATTTTTCAGCTACTTTTCGTGCATCTTCGATGTCTTGTTTTTCCCCGGGGCCAAAACAGGCGTGACGGGTTTCTTCACAGGCGGTAGGGATTATGGATTCATCGTATATTTCCATAATTACACCCAGCACATCGTATCCCTCTTTTTTTAGCAGCGCTGCTGCCACCGAGGAATCGACGCCGCCACTCATAGCAATAATCACTTTTCCTTTACTCATCTTCAAATACCTTTAATTAAGCGTTATCATCATGCAGAAGATTAACCCCTACATTGTAGCACTTTGCTCAAAAAAAGTCAAAAAATTTCTCTTCAATCAATGAACAAGTAACCAGGGGAAACAAGAAAACAAGGGAACAAAGAACAAAGGGACAGGCAAGTAATTATTACGGGATATAGTAAGAAACAATGCCCTTTATTCACCTGCGCGAAGCAGGAGTTCAGCTCCCATCAATTTTCCCTCGGGCAGCTTAATGGCGAGCTGCTGGCGTAAATGAGGCACAAAATTATCCGAACCCACATCAATCTTTTTCCCATCTGTAAATTTTAGAACCACCTGGAATCCTTTTCCCTTAAGAGCAGATATGGCCTGGTTCACGATTCCCTGTAAATTTTTTGAATTAATTTTTTCAAACTCCCATGCCATTTGGTCGTCGTATTGCACGGCAAATTCTTGGGCAAGCATGGAGAAAAGAGCCTGGCATTTGTCTATGTATACGGATTGTTCCAAAAAGAGAGGATTAAAGGTCAATTCTACATCTTGCCAGTTTCGGCTCAGCTTTCCCCCAGGCAATCCTGCAAAGCTCCCCTCCAGGGGAAAAACATAAAAAAACCGAACCCGGGCCGGTTCACCATCAGGTGCTTCCGGACAATAGAACCAACCTGGCATTATCTCCGGTTTTTTGGAATACAACATGTCTGCCCGTACAAAACCATTACTCCTAACTCGAAGTGACAATGTCCAATCTCCATTATCCTTTTTAGCCACCCTGGCAAAATCTACGGAGAAAAACGCACTTTTGATCGGACTATCACTGCTGCACCGGAACCTGGCGGCAAAGCTCCCGGATAACCCGTTAATCTGATAGGCCGGGAAAACCAGGTAAAGTTCGTAACGGTTGGAAACATCTTCCGGGTTCTTAATTTCTTGAATCGTTGCTGCGCTGTCATCCTTGCTTGCTATCGAGGCGCTGACATCCTTTTTGATCTCCTGCCCGCCCAGGCAGCCCCAACTTTCACTCGTATAAATAATAACTCCCTTTAAAGGGATGGGTTCCACGTTTTGGCTGGCCATTAGAAGGCTTCCGAAAGTAATTATTAATATCATCGATAAAAATGAGATATATTTCATATATTTCATTATAACATTCCTTACTAATGTTTCCAAGAGGAGCCGCGTTCACCAAAATTTAAGAACCCCTGGCATTGATGGAGTAATTTCCACCATCCGGGTTCCCAATCACGATAAACGCCACCTGGCTGTATTGGCCCGGCGAAACAGTTTTTGTGTAATTATAATCTTTTTCGCCGCCTGCTTCTGTACGTAAATAGGATTCTACCGCATTGTTTTTGATGGCGATAACAGCGTAGCCAAAATTATTGCTGGTGGTAGTGCATTTGATTTCTATGCCGGTTACCGTATTTCCAATGTTGAACACCCAGTAATCAGCGCCGTATGGAGTGACAATCCCGTTTCGGGTCAAATTCGATCCGACATTTAAGCTATTTGTCGTTCTCCGGACTTGAGCCAGCGGACCGTAAGTGGGTCCGAGTCCACCACAGTCCCTGGTCCATTCATCTTCTTCATAATCAAATTCCGGCTTAGCATTGGAGAGGTCTTTATAAAAATTGGCAAATAACCACCAGCCGACAAACTGGTCCATGTTAGCGCAATTGGGTACGCGATCCTGTATGGTTGTGATTACAGCTTGCTTCATATCCTTCCCATTTACCTTATAGGTTGACCACACCTTTTTCATAGTTTCAGCTTCTCCCTGGGTCCGCTGGCCAAGATAAACCCAGAAATGGCAGGCATTATAGGCCCGGCCGGAAATTAGTTTCAAATCCGGGTAGTCAAGCCCCTGATCCATCCGCCTCATCCAATCCCCTACGTCATCGGCCCTGTATTTCTGGCTCCATGATGCTGTCCCTTCTACAGCCCATTTCATGTTTGCCATTCCACTGACATACCCGTAGCTGTATTGGACCCGGTGAAAGAGTTCATGCACGGAAGTTGTCTGGCGTTTGCAACTATCCTTCACCACGTGTTTACTGTTCAGCTTTATATAGTTCCAGGAAGAACCGGTTGCACCATAAAGCGAGGAGCCAAGGTAGTAAACTTTGACATTCACCATCTTTTGTTGTGGATCGCAGCCCCCCCCGGTAACATAATGTTTTGGTACGGTGAAATTGGTGGCAAAATCATTCCAGGCGTCATTCAAGACAGTTGCAGTGGCCTGGATTTCGGCTAACGTCACATTATGGTCGGGGTTTGTGTGTTTATCCGTGTAATAGAACTTGAAATGCCCGCTGGTATACCTCCTGGGAAGAGACGGTGTATCGAGGTCAATAATCGTATCAACCTCATCGCGAGTGGCATCGGTAATATCAGGATTCGCCAGTGACAGAAACAGCTTACCATAGGCCTCCTCTCCACATTCTTCATTGATTAGTTCCCGACCTGCAGGCGAATAAACTTCACGGGCATACCGGAGAACCGAATCCCTTGTCTTCCTGACTCCCGGCATCGACGCAAATCTCTTATTGAACTCTGCACGCGGAAGAATCGTGATGGTTATCCCTTTGTTTTTTTTGAACTGGTACACCCTGCCGCTTTCCTTGTCCTTCCGAGCACCCACAGGGGGCGACCAGACCACAATGACCAAAAAGGCCACAATTACCATTACAACTACTGACCATTTGAAAAATTTGAAAGTGTTATTCATTCTCTCCTCCTTATAGAAAAAATGAAAAACTATCTTCTATTATGCTTTAAAGTATACATTATATATAAATTTTTTGATTTTTCAACAATTTTAAATTTTTTTTGCATTTAAGTTGGTATCGCATGGTAGTGATCGCGGGAAAATACAAAAAGTACCAGGTAAAAAAGAGCTAGACAGCTTCATTGGTTATCCGCCTCCAATCGGTAAATACCGGGTCAAATCCCTTTTGGTCCAGGGTACCAACGATTTCCGTCACTGAACGTTTATCCATCACCTCAAACTGGGGGTCTTTATTTTCCTCTACGCAGTATCCTCCGACACTTGTTTTAGACGCAGCAGAAATTTTAGTCACTCCCAATGGAAGAGCATGATCCCGAATATAGGGTCTCTCACGAGTAGAAAGATTAATTCCCACCCGGGGAAACAGGATACGGGCTGTACAGATGAGTTTGATCAATGTAATATCAGGTACCTCAAAATAGTCGATCTCGGATTCTTTTAACGGGATTAACCGGGGAAAGGACAGCGCATACTCAACCCCGGGGTACTTCTTTTCCATTCTTTCCAGGTGTAAAAATAATTGATAGACATCTTCCGCCACTTCGGAAAGTCCCAGCAGGACCCCCATATTAATCATGCGAATCCCGGATTTTGCCATTCGTTCCGGCGTCTCATACCTGTAATGGAAATCGGTTTTCTTCCCTGCCTGGTGAAGCATTTTATACCGCTTTTTGTTGTAGGTTTCCTGGTAAATGGTGACGCCGTCGACTCCAGCTTCGAATAACTCCTTGTATTCATCGACTTCCAGGGGATAAACTTCGAGGCTAATGCCGGGAAAATAGTCTTTTGCCGCAGTCACTGCTGTTTTTATATAATCCACCGGGGTCATACTCCTGGATTCACCGGTGAGCAGCAGGATATTTTGAATACCGGATTGAGAGATTTTTTTCATTTCTTGATGCATTTCTTCCAGGGTTAACTTTTTTCTCTCTACCTTCATGGTTCGATTAAACCCACAGTAGACACAATAATTTTCGCAAAAATTGGACAAATAAAGCGGCGCGTAGATAGAAATCGCCCGGCCAAAATATTGGATAGTGGTGGCCCTGGCTTTTTGGGCCAGGCTTTCGATAAACTGTTTATCGTTATTATCTAGAATACCTTTTAATTCTTCAAAGGAAATCATTTGGGTTCATCAAACAGGAAACCGGTTAATGGAGAAGATGCTGATGCTAAATCTTTTTCTTCGCTTAATTGAGCCAGGTAAGCCATCCTCCCTGCTTCCACTGCCAGGGAAAAGGCTTTAGCCATTGAGCCCGGGTCTCCGGCGGCAGCTACCGCCGTATTGGCAAGAACCGCATCAGCCCCTATTTCCATTGCCTCAGCCGCCTGGGAGGGTTTCCCTAACCCGGCATCCACGATAATAGGGGTATCGATTTCCGCGATCATTATCTCGATAAATCGCCGGGCTTTTAATCCCTGGCCGCTGCCGATAAGGGAACCCAGGGGCATGATGGCTGCAGCACCTACTTCCTGCAGTTCCCTTGCCACATATAAATCCGGGTACATATACGGGAGCACCGTGAATCCCTCTGAGACCAACGTTCCTGTTGCTTTTATGGTTTCAAAATTATCCGGCAGCAAGTATTTACTGTCATTAATGACTTCTATTTTTATCCAATTGACTCCCGAAGCTTCCCGGGCCAGCCTGGCAATTCGCACCGCCTCTTTAGCATTACGGGCCCCTGATGTATTAACCATCAATATCGTATCTCCCGGGATATATTCCAGGATATTCTCAGGATGGCGGTCCACATCCACCCGTCTCATGGCAACTGTCACCACTTGAACCTTGCTTTCGATAATGCTTCTTTTCATATCTGCTTTACTTTTGAATTTCCCGGTGCCCAGGAAAAACCTGTTTTTTATTTCTTTACCACCAATGACCAATGGTGTATCCTCTTTTACAGTCACTTAACCACCTCCGATAAATTGAATCAACTGGATTGTATCGCCCTCTTGCAGCGGTTGTTCTTTCCAATGATTCCTTTTGATTATTTCCTCATTCAGTTCCACGATAATACCCTCACTTCTCTCAAATAAAGAGGACACCAATTCCTCTACATTTTTACAATCATTGACTTCTTTTATTTTACCGTTTACTGTTATATTCATACTGGTTCACCTGCTTTTTAAGTTTCCAAACCATTAACTCCTACATTGTAGCACTAACGTAAAGAGAAGTCAAAAAACCTAATAAAAAATAATAAAAAGCTTTTGCGGATAGTGGCGGGTCCAGGAGCCCCGCGGCGCGGGGAGCCTAAAATGGCAAAGTGCTTTGCTCCATACGCTATGCGCCATGCGCCATGCGCAATGCTCTCGCCCCCTGGTCGCCGGAGACCCATTTTGCATCGAAATTACCCGGGTTGCAACATTTGTTCCAGTCCCCTACTCTTTACGCAACCATTTTATTCACTATTTTGCATCCGATTTACTCACCTCTGGATTTTTTTATGCCATAATATAAGTAGATCGTCAGGTGGGCGATCGGTGAAGTGTGAAGTATTGTGTGAAAGGGTTTTTAAAGTTTGGGCGGGAAAACTTTTTAGGAGGTGATAAAATGTCGGAGAGCATTGAAATTACAGTTCGAAACCAACTGGTCACGGAAAAACGGGATCTGAATGTCTACCATCACTCCAACAGGAGTGCTTATATGATCAGTTACAGCAACTCCATTACCATCCCCCTGGGAACGTCTGAGGATGGGGACTACCTGCACCTCTCAATCGTAAGCGGGCCTGGCAACATGGAAAAGGATTGTTGGCTAGACACACCTTCCTGGTGTGATTTCACCATTTCTTCCATAGGAAATGGGGACCTCACCCATTCGGGTGATCGAATGTTGTTGAAAATCCCCCCGGGACCTCCGGTATGGCAGTTTAAAATAACCAGGCCAATCGGTTCTCTCACTATACAACTACCGGATCATGTAACCATCCGTGATAGTGAATCGGTTGGAAGAGGTTAAGAAACAAAACTTAAAAGAGGAAAGGATGATACAATTAAAAAGAGGCAAAATCGCTGGCGAGTATGCAGGAACACGCCAGCAAGCACAATTAGTACTACGTGTGCAGAAGAAGAAGGGGACAGGGTAGAATGGCAAAAAGGAGCTGGCAGTCTTACCTATTACAGGTAATTGAGTAAACTGATTTTGACCCACTTATCAATGTAATAACCAAAATGACTCTCCATGGTTCTTTTTTTCATATCCATAATGGAAATACTGCCAGTGATGGCAATCTCCTTTTTATCCTTGCTCCGTTGGGTTTTATCGTAATAACAGGGGGCATAATGGCGTTTGGGTGAGAGAAAATCAGTTAACTCTTTTGCTTTTTGATAATCAATTTTTTTGGTGGGCCGGTTGTTGGCATCAGGTTCCAAAACTTTCCGTATCTCCAGGTTCAGTTTATCGTACCGCCATTGGAAGTCATTATATTGCATATCTGACAACATTCTCGTCCAGGATTTCATGGCAGGGAGGCGCATTTCCGGCACGATACAGTGATTGGTCGTGATAACCACCCCTTCCGGGAGGTCTCGCTCCGGGGCAAAGAAAAGACAAGAAGGACAGTTTTTTTCAGTGTAATACTTGTTGATAAACCCGTCCTTTTCAAATGCATCCGGGTACAGGGTCACCTTATGGAGTAATAAAAAATTTTCATTGTATTTATCCCATAAGTTTTTATTAAATTTTAAGTATTCCTGCCTATATTGGTAATTATTCCAACGTACTATCAAACCTTTTCTTAACAATTCTCGTTCTTTTTGGTTGTACTTTGCCATCATTTGTTTTAAATATGCTTTATCAGGCAAGATCCCTTTTTTCTTGTATTTTTTCGGGGGAAACGACAATAGATATCTGATCAATTGATTTTCCGATTTATGGATCTTGCAATTGGCTTCGATAACGCCTCCTTTATCCGGGTCCCCCGTGATATAGATCCAGGAGACGCCTCTTGGGGCTTCAGCAATAATATCCACCACCTCGTCGGCATTTTGTCCGTACTGGACAGCATGTCTACACAGGAGCAATGAGTTGAGACCGGGGCGCCAGGCATTGCAGGCACCGGATGGAGACATATCTACACCGATTCCCACTCCCATACGATTCAAACCAGCCATTGTGCCCACAATTCCCGGGGCTGATTGGCCGACAATAGGATAAGGTTTTTCTCCTCTGGTTTTATCCGGGTTGTATATGATCAAACAGGCTGTATCCTGGTACACACCCGCATCGGGAAACATAAAATCTCTTCCCATATAGTGATTATTATTTTCAACTGCACTGCCAAGCACAGAAATACCATTGCAATAAATCGGCGTCTTCCACTTTTTCCACAATCTCCCCAAGACATACAATTTCCCGGGATAAACATGAGCAAGAACTGCATCAATACTAAAATTCAACACCTTGAGTTTTTTCCTGGTGACGATGGTTTGATTGTTTGCCGCTCGACACCCCGCCAGGATACCGGACATTTCCTCTTGATATTCTACTGGGATGTCTTTTTTCATTCCTTTGATCCAATGGTTGATGATACCCCTGATGATATGATCGATAATCTTTTTTAAACCACCGGGCGAGGCTTTGATGCCGAAAAAATCAAAAACAACGTAATCCACAAACTCCGTGACCATTCGTGCCACCTCATCTTCAGCCATCACCCCCATCAAAAATCCCATATCATAAGGGGCTCCCTCCACATAATATGTGATTTTTGGGGTTTGGGTGTCGTAATTCACGGCGGTCTTGTGTTTTGCCAACATGCCGATCTTTATCTCCCCGTTTGCGTTTTTGTAGAGAATAACATCCCCCTTACGAATATGTTTTTTGGGGGGCGGGTCCAAAGAACCGCTGGAATCAAAATTTACTGTAAAATTATCATTAACAAAAGCATTGATCAATTTATTGATCCGATCTAAAATATCTCGATGGTTTGCCATGATACACCTCCTTTTCTCCTTTATTTTATCTAATCTCAGTTCTTCGCTCTTTTACGATGCTGTTTGTAAGACCAATAAGCATACAACATTTTCAATCAACTTGCAATTTATGTATGCAAGAATGATTCCAACTTTGTTTTCTTGAAATTGATTGATAATAAATGATCTTAAGGATGCGGGCTAATCAATTTTTAGCGCCATCCGTCATATTTTTATGACCCTTTTAGATAAAGACGTGATAACGGTCATTTTGGCGTCATTTTTTTATGACGCCACCGTCATTATTTTATGACGGCTGAAAGGGGGCGCTTGATATCTTTTATTTCTTTTCTTATTATTTCTGGTCTGGTATTTCTTTATTTCTGGCCTGGCACTTTTTCATTTTCTAATCCCCGGCGCACAAATCAGTGCGCCCAACGATGGCCCCTGAGGGCCTTCCTTGGCTGCGGGTGCCGTCCGCCAAAGTGGTTTCCTCCTTCGTTTTTATTAATAAAGTAATCGACAAAATACAACATGGCTGGCAGGTTTTCGTTAAAAGAAAGATCGATCTCTTCTTCGGAAACAAAGAATCCACCGGAAAGATAGTCAGGAGCCGGGAGTTCAATGGTATAAGACGGCGCGGCAAAGGTACCGTAAACCCAATCATCATGGTCGCCGTTGGTATGATAAAGCAGTTCAGGGCCTGTACCATAGAGATAGATGCGGCCATTGACCTGGAATATTCGTTCACTCATTTCCCTGGCAATTTCATGCATTTCCGCCGCATCCGGGGCCGGCTCGGACGTATACCCCCAGGGATACATGATGGTCATGGTATAACTGTGATAGGTTATGGCCCCTGCCGGCGGATGGGCCAGGAGGAATTGCTGGTACGCACTGCTTTCCGGTTCTGAAAAGGGATAAAGTCCCCGATAGCCTTCCCGCCGGGGATCCGGGTTTGATCCTTCGTCATCATATCCCCACATATAACCATAATTTCGATTGAGGTCTACGCCCCAGGAATAATTCCCGTTATAGCGCCGATTCTTACGCCACCACCGGTATACATGAATGGAAAATTCAAGACCGTCAGGATTGAGAAGAGGCAGTATATAAACCTGGGCACCGTTTACCACCTGCTGCACCTCCGGGTTATCCGGGTAATGCTCCAAAAGATACCGGGCAAACAACAAGGGAACCTCCACGGAAATCCATTCCCGGGCATGATGACAACCCACAAAATACACATTGGGTTCCTCTTCATCCATGTGAACGTTATCGCTGATTTTAATCATGTAAAGCTCGCGTCCCTCGATGGATTGCCCGATACTAAACACCTCTGCCCTGTCCGGGTAACGGTTTCCCAGGTCCAGTATAAATTCTTCGGTTTCCCGGTAATTATGAAAACGGCCGTTGACATCCCCGGGTTCCTGCCGGTCACTTAACCCCGGCGGAGAAACAGGAAGAGGAATGGGGCCGGTAAACTTAATCCCTGATTTTTTAATGCGGTCAATTTCTTCCCTATTTACCAGGAAAACGCATTGATCTCCCGAAGCGGACAATCGATCCAACCGGGGATGGGTTTTGATATATACGCGGTAATCATCAAGATTCATGCCGATGATATGGGTGGGTAATTCCAGGGCTGGCAGCCTGTCCTGCTTCGCAGCGGAGACAAAAAATAATAAAAACACCAACAAAACAAAAACAAGTAATTTCAATTTTAAACTCATTATTATCCTCCTTAAAGTTTGATACTTAAAGTACCGTTTAATATAATATGATCCAGGTTTATTCCTCCCGGGGCACCATAAAAATAGGCAAGCCCGATATCTCCGGCTATGGGTCCGAACCTTGTGCCTATTCCCCCGGTTAATACTTTTAATGTGGTTCCCGGTTCCTTTACCGGTTGGGGATCAAGGCTGAAACCCATTCGTAGAAAAAAATCTCCTTTGGAAGATAATGACCCGTATTCCAGGGCGAGACCCAGGGTCATGGTATTTTTCATATCTCTTGGCATTTCCTCGTTGAAAAAAATGTACTTATACCCGGACCAAAGGGTATATTTTGTTTCAGCAGCCAGGATAAACCGTTTGAGAGCACGTGAATATCGATTAAGCGGAATTTCCCATGTTGTTCCCAGGTATATTTTTGCCGGTCGATACAGGGTATCCGATGAATGTTGGATTTGCCCGATATCGATGTTATCCTGGGCATTTTGCCACAATCGGATGAGGGTTCGTTTGACCGTTCCTTTCAACGGGTAAACCAATGCTGTCCCCACCATCCAGTGGGAAGAAAGCTGCAAACAGACGCCTGCCGTTGGCACCAATAGGGTAAATTCGTGGTTCTCCTGCTGTTCCAGTATTATCGTTCTTCTATACCAGGTATCATTGCGGTCATCATAAATATACCCATAGAAAAAATCAGTGACGGTTACATCTCGTTTGCCGGAAATGACATCCAATTTAATCCCCAGGTCCACGGCTTTTCCCCATTTAAATGCTGCTGCGGCAAAATAGGTGTTTTCAGTCCCGGAAAATAATCCCTGGTAATAATAATTTTGGTCATATTGGTATTGCTCTTCATATTTAAACGAGGGGAACCGTAAAAGATTGGACAGGTACCAGCCGGCAGCGAAACGGATACCTTTGACTTTAAAAGCCCCGGCAAAGCCGCTGAAATCAGAATAGTTATCCCAAATGGGTTTTTCATTGATAATCACACCCTGGTTTACTCCCCAATACTGGAATGCCTCGTGTTTCAGTTTGTCGTAACTGAAGCCCAACAGGAATTTACCCTCGGAAGCAATCAACGCCGGGTTAATTACCGCGGCAAAGGGGGCCGATGCCATTAACGAAATCCCGGCCGAGGCCATCATCCGGGCATCAAACATTGGCACGCCGTTCCAACTGATGGCCGGCGATTCTTCAAGGTGATAATCAAAATCCTGTGCCCACAGTTGCGATGTGGCCATACCCATCACAACCATAAAAAAAATGATTGATAATTTTTTCATGTTTAACACCTCCTTGATAATAATTATTATAACATTTTTTTATAGATTTTTCGGTTGTTTTCATATTTTGGGAATTTTTTAATGAAAATAATCAACAATAAATGATTCTGGTTGGTTTCAATTCATGAAATGAAACAAAATCCTTACCGCATTCTTGCCCGCATTCTTGCCTGTCCCTTTAATTTTAATGTTTGTCAACTTTGGATGTGGGTTTAATTCACTTTCCTCTTCTCAAATGACCAAAATAAAAACTCAAAAAAAAGTAGACAAATTGTTAGAATTATACTATATTAAATCACGTAGATTTTGGATAAAGGGATGATTGGATTTGAACGATTTCCAAATCCAACCGGTTATTTGAGGAGGATAAGAGTGCGATACTTAGTACAAAGCAAGAGAAAAGGACAACCACAGGGGCGTCTCCATACTTCTCTTTATCTTAAATTCTATATAAAATCTAAAAAAAGGGGGATAAAAAATGAAAAAATTGTTGGTTTTTATGTTTGGTTTGATTTTAAGCTTTTGCCTGGTTTATTCACAGGTTTTTATTATGCAAACAACGGTATGTCGACCGAGAGACGGTGAGATATTGTATGTCGATGTTACCGAGACCTACCAAATTCAATGGTGCCAAAACAAAAAAATGTCTGGTTCGATCGTAATAATTCTTAAAGAAGAGATTTCCCCTAATGTATTCCAGCAAGTAGATACATACACAGTCACAAACAATGGCATTTATCAGTGGCAAATTCCTTCAAACCTTGATGGTAAATATAAAATCTCGATCGGTACAGGCGAAAGCGGTATCTTTGAAGTCAGAGGTGGGTATTATGAATTTGGGAAAAAATTTGAACGATTCAATGAGGATTTTTTATGGTCACCCAGCTCCAGGCTCGATCCCCAATGCCCGGGATGCGGTATGCTCGATATCAGTAATCTTTTGAATACCGTTTCTCCACCCGCAGGAAAGGCGGTGCTGTTGGCTATCTATAGGGGAGGGAAATTGGTAACGAAGCTGGGAAATTTTGGGAAAAGGTCCCGCCTCCCCAGGACATTAAAGGTGCGGTTTTCCAAAGAAGATTATGAAGCATTGAAGCAGGGCGGCCGCGTTTTTGAATTAAGGGTAACGAACATGAAAGGCGACCTCTTACACTCCAAGAGAATAGCCATTAAAATGAAGCGGTGACCATTTGAGGAAAAAGCAGAAAAAACCTACCCCGGGTTGATTCAGCCATGACGCGGCGGGGGTTGATGAATCAAACTGCTGGAATCTACGACAGAATTTGTGCATATTTTTCTTCGCGTTATTTTCATAGTAGTTTGTCATGAGGCCGCTGGCCTCGCCCGGAGACCTATGAAAAGAATTAATTCTGAAGGCTTCCCACCACGCCTAAGATACAACTTCAATATTATAGTTTTTGATTTAACATTTCGATGCTTGTAGTGACGAAACGATTCATACTGTGAAGCCTTCAAAATGGCCCGCAGGGCCTTCTGAGGGTGGCCGCGCCGCGGCCTTATTGAAATTCTCTTCTAATTTTATTAAAATAGTAATTCAAATGATAAAATTTTATTTTTTTTGAGGTATTAAATGGAAACAATGAAAGCACTGGTAAAGAAATTGCCTGGAAAGGGTATCCGGATGGAAGAAGTTCCTATACCTAAAATTGGCGTTAACGATGTCCTGGTAAAAATAAAAAAAACATCTATTTGTGGAACGGACCTTCATATTTATAAATGGGACGAGTGGGCGCAGCGGACCATTAAAACCCCTATGATTATCGGGCACGAATATGTAGGCACCATTGTCGAGATGGGACCCGGGGTTACTAACTTGAAAATAGGAGACCGGGTGACAGGTGAAGGACATATTGCCTGCGGCCACTGCAGGAATTGCCGGCGTGGGAAAAAACATGTCTGTCAAAATACCATTGGAACCGGGGTAAATATAGATGGCGTATTTGCAGAATATGCTGCTGTCCCTGCTGCGAATATTATTTTACTGAATAAGAAAATCAGTGATGACTTAATCGCTATATTTGATCCCTTTGGAAATGCAACCCACACCGCTCTTTCATTCCCTGTGGTGGGAGAGGATGTTTTGATAACCGGGGCCGGGCCTATCGGCTGTATGGCTGCTGCTATCTGTCGGTTTGCCGGGGCCAGGTATATTGTGGTTACGGATATAAATGAATACAGGCTGAACATCGCCAGGAAAATGGGGGCCACAAAAGCCATCAATCCTACAAAAGAAAACATCGCAGACGTGGTAAAGGAGTTAGGAATGTTCGGGTTTGACCTTGGATTGGAAATGTCCGGCTCTCCCTCGGCATTTAACGATATGATCGATAATATGTACAATGGCTCAAAGATCGCGCTTTTGGGAATTTTACCCCAGTCCACCCAAATCCAATGGGATAAAATCATCTTTAAAGCCATTC
Organism: Candidatus Aminicenantota bacterium; assembly: GCA_020355945.1. The sequence goes on from CP070627.1 coordinate 7,646,303, forward strand.
ATATAAAAGGTATATACGGAAGGGAGATGTATGAAACCTGGTATAAAATGGAACAGATGATACTGTCAGGCCTTGATATTTACCCGGTCATTACCCATTACTTTTCAATCGATGAATTTCAAAAAGGTTTTGATATCATGGAACAAGGAAATTGCGGGAAAGTTATTCTAAATTGGGAGTGATGACAATCTTAAAATTATATGATAAAATATAACTTCCTGTTGTATGGAGCAATTAATTTAAAAAGAAATTACAATTTTTTGTTTTGAGGTGATTTTGAGATTAATGAAACCTATAAAAATTAAACCGATTAAGGGTGAATTTCAACAATTTTTTGTGCTCTTGCGGCATTTTCTCCTGCGGCTGTTTAACAACGATATCTTGAAATTTGAAGATCAACGCAGGGAAAACCTGATCGTCATGTTGAGCTTTTTTGCCGCAGCCGGTGGAGTCATCGCCACCATTATCCTGATGCCCTATCTTATCGCTATGCTGGGCTATACCTCTGAAACCGCCTGGATTGAAAAAACTCTCTTTATGACCCTGTCCATGGCCTTTACCGGTATCGTCTCCGTGATCAATTGGAACAATATGTTCCTGGATGAAAAAGATTACCTCTATTTGTCAGGATTACCAGTGAACACCCATACCCTGTTTACAGCAAAATTTTTTAGTTTAGTGGTGTTTGTCGGTATTATTTCGCTGGCGCTCCATTTTTTCCCGATTTTCATATTTACCTTCTTCCTGGG
>CP070627.1:7647151-7655060 GCA_020355945.1 Candidatus Aminicenantota bacterium
CTGCTAACATGCTCGGCAATGGCGGATTTCGTGGTGTTCACAGCAGGTATATCCGCGGTAACCGTAACGGTCTCCTGGATTTGGGCCGTTTCCATTCTCACATGGACAACGGTTTCCACATCCAGGGATACCTTGACATCTCTGGAGACCACTGTTTTGAACCCTTCAAGTTCTGCTTTCACTTCATAAGCACCTGGTGTCAGGTTAATGAACAGGGCTTCTCCATCCATATTGGAAATCGTCGTTCTCGTTCCCATCATAATAGGGCTTGAGATGGTTACCGGAACACCTTGTAGGACAGTACCTTGTTCCACATCAACGACCTTAACTCTAAGAGTTCCCTTTTCAGCCGCATTGGCGAAACAAGTAATTAGAGTGATACATACGATTAATAGGAAGAATCTCCTGAAACTCTTCATTTAACTAACCTCCTTGTCCCGTGTACTTTTGTACTTCGGACATATTTTTATCCTCAGCACTGGTGAGCTTCCCTCCAATGCTGGGAAACATTTACCTAGAACCACCCTGTGTAAAAGCTGCTCCTTTACACACCAGACAACTGATTATTTAAATTAATTGACCAATGACTGCCTGGTAATCACCTCCTCTTATTCATACTAGTCTTTTTGTTTTTTAATATATGTAGTTTGACCACGCTCAATAAGCAGCAAAATTAATGCCAAATTCCTGATACGGTCAACAGCCTGATATGACGCCATCTTGTGCCTTTTTCTCCAGAAATGATTCAAAAAATAGAATTAATATTCAAAATTTTGAAGGGAATCAATTCAACGACTCCAATATTTCTTTGGCCTGGGCCGCCATCTCAGATTCCGGGGCTAATTGGATAACTTTTTGGAAGTTCTTTTTGGCTTCTTCCATGTCGCCTTTATTAAGGTATGCCATAGCCAGTTGGTTATAAGCATTGAGATAATTTGCATCCCGGGCTGTGCATTTCTTAAAATAATCAATAGCCTGGTCTGTTTGGCCCTGTCCAAAGAAGAGAATTCCAATATTATAAAATACATTCGGGTCTTCAAGACTTTCTTCATCCAGTTGTTTGAAATATTTCATGCCTTCTTCCAGGCTGCCTTTTTCAAAATAAATCGCGCTGAGATTGATAAGTACTTCACGGGAGTCAGGTTTTTTTTCAAGCATCATCTTGAAGTATTTAACGGCATTCTCCCGGTCATCCAGGCGATAATAACAGAGCCCGATTTTTTCATAGGCCTGGTAAAGGTTTTGATTGTCCGCCAGGACTCGCTGATATTCCTGTAATGCTTCGGCATATTTTTTCTGTTGGTATAGATCGTCTGCTTTTCTTAACGGGGCTCTGGGGGTAGGTTTCAGCCTGACATCAATCGGTGGGTTGTCTTTTATGGCAGAAAGGACGACATTAATATTATCCGGTATATATCCTTCAGCCATAAAGCCAATGGTCCAGGCTCCGGGGCGCATATCGCCTTTAAACCATTTACCATGCTCATCGGTGGTTAACTCATATTTTGTCCCGTCTTCGGAAAATATTAAAATCACCCTGGCTCCTGCAATAGGTTTGCCTTTTTCGCCTGTGACCGTACCTCCCGTTCGAGCCCACGTCTTAGTAAAAGCCGGGGAAGCCCAGATTATTATGATTGTACAAAGGATTGCACTTGCGATAATAAACTTCTTTTTCATCTAATTGCACCTCCATTCATTCATCATTCATCATACATCATTCATCATACACAGAAATAATAGCAGCAACTCCTATAAAAGTCAAATTTTTTAAAAATGCTTGACATTATTCGCATTGTCTTTTATAGTATTCTTTTGGCGCTTGACTCACCAAAGGAGAACCTATGGATAAAGAGCTTCAATTTAAAAGAGAATTCATCGATTTATACGCGGAACTTAATTTACACTCCCTGTTAGATAAAATTGCAGATAAAATTTGCGATTATCTCAATTGTGAAGCAGCCTCCCTGTTTCTTTACGATTCCAAAAAAGAGGAGTTGTATTTCGAGAGTGCCACCGGGGAGAAACAGGAGGAACTTAAAAAGATTGCCATAAAGAAAGGGGAAGGGCTGGTGGGTTGGGTGGCTGACCATAACACCAGCGTGATTGTGAATGATTGTGCAAAAGACCCGCGATTCACTGCTGTTACTGATAAAAAGACCAATTTTGTCACCAGTTCGATCCTGGCGGTGCCGGTGCAAAGGGACAATAAATTCCTGGGGGTTTTGGAAGCGGTTAATAAGATTGACGGGCACTTTGATGAAAAGGACCAGCATTTACTGGAAGCCACTGCCAATTTTATTGCCATCCCTCTCCAGAATGCCCTGCTGTTTAAAAAAATCACCACTCAGACAAAAGAAAAAGAACGGTTAATCGAACTGGGTAAGATCGTCTCCATTTCCTTTGACCTGGATGAAGTATTCAAAACATTAAAAGATATCATCTCTGAAATTATTACGCCAACGGAAATCAATGTGATGGTCAGGTCTCAAGATAAGACTTATCAATTGATTGCCAATAAAAAAATTCCTTACCGTGAAGTACAGGTGGATGAGACTTCCATTGATGCCAGGCAAGCCATTTTCCCGTTACGAGTAAAAGATACCACCCTGGGGTACATGGAGATCAAAGTTAAAAAGAAAATCCCGGATGAGATTATATCTTTGATCCGGGGCATTGCTATTTTTGCTGCCATCTCCATTGAAAAATTTGAAATGCATGTACAGGTGCTGGAACGAGAAAGAATTGAAAAGGAATTGCAGATCGCCAAAAGCATCCAGCAGTCATTCCTGCCGGATGAGAAAAAAATTGCTTTAAAAGGAATGGATGTGGCCTGTCTTAATATTCCTTCTTCGGAAGTAGGGGGAGACTATTACGATATCGTCCCGTTAAACGAAAATGAGACCATCTTTACTATCAATGATATCTCGGGTCACGGCATCCCGGCATCGCTGCCCATGGCTATTTTCAGTGCAAATTTCCGGTATCGGCTCAACAGGGATAAAAATATTTTAACCACCATTACTCATCTCAATAATTTGATTGCGGAGACAACCGATCCCAGTCAGTCGGTGACTTCTTTTACTTGTAATTTGCACCTGGCAGATATGAAGTTGAAATACATCAACTGCGGTCATCCGCCGCTGCTGCTTTTTAGGGGAGACCGGCTCATTGAATTAAAAGAAGGTGGTGTCCCGTTGGGATGGTTTCCCGATGTGCCCCGCACTGCAGCGGAGACAGGATTGAAAACCAATGATGTGATGATTCTTTTTACCGATGGAATAATTGAAGCGCAAAACTCCAAAGAGGAAGAGTTTTCTTACGATCGTCTTAAGGACTTTATGAAACAACATAAACACCTGTCTGCCGAATCCATCAAAGAAAAATTGATCCGAGAATTAAAGGACTTTGTAAAAAAAGACCACTTCACCGATGATGTAACGTTTATAATTATTAAGATCAGATAATTAAAAATTCGAACTTAGTTCGCTGCGCTTACAATTTGGAATGATGGAATATTGGCAAGGGGGCAAGCCCCTTGTTCCCTTTTACTGTCCGGCTTCTTTAATGAGGTTGTCCACTTGCTGCTGCTCGCTGAGGCTCAACCGGTTATACAGCCTGTTTTTTAATTGATGCAAATATTTCAATGCCTTTTTCTTTTTTCCCATTCTTAGATAGGTGATACCCAGGTTGAAATAGACATTGGTAAAACCAGGGTTAATGGCAATGGCTTTTTCCCAATATTCTACCGCTTTATTGGCGTTTCCGGCGAAGCTGTAGGCCACGGCCAGTCCGTTTAAGGCAGGGACCATCCCGGGATCGGCCTCCAGGGCGCGGCTGTAATATTCTATTGCCCGGGCATGCATGTCCCTCTCTCTTTTTACCCGGAAGAGGGTTAAATACAACGTCCCTAAGTTACTTAAAGTAAGGGCATTTTTTTCATCCAATTCCAGTGCGCTGCTGTAGGCTGCCAAAGCTTTTTCAAAATCACCTTTCCCGGAATAAGCCTTGCCCAACTGGTTCAATACCTGGGGGCTTTTGTGCCCCTGTGATGTCATGTGTAAGCAGAGGGTAATGGCGCGGTCATACTGGCCCATCTTCAGCAGCAGCATGCCCATGCCGGTCTTAATGTCCGGGTTTTCCGTATCATTCATCAATACATCGTTTTCCATTAAAGTAGAGACAATGTCCAGTACTGGTTCTTTTTCTCCCCTGGCTAACAGTATCTCCGCATATTCCACCCGGGCCAGTGCATTGAGGGGTTCTTCTTTTAACGTACGTTCATAAAAAACTTGCACCTCATCATTGATTTTTCCCTTTTTTTTATAAATCCGTCTCAACAGTAAACCGGCTTCCGTAAACCTGGGATTCTCCGCCAACAACCCCCGGCAGATATCTTCGGCCTGGTCCATTCGTTCCCGGTCCATATAAAAAGATGCCAGTTTTAACTTAAGCCCGGCCGCGGCCGGGGAACTTGCAATTCCATTTTTTAATGTCTCTTCGGCTTTTTGGAGGTCCCCCTGTTCCCGGTAAACATCATGAAGATACTCATAAAAATAAGGCAAAGAAGTACCGGGGGATTTATCCGACATTTCGACTAATTCCTTTTTTGCCCCGGGGATATTACCGTTGGTTATCTCTTTTTTCACCCGGATCAGTTGATTGATCGTATGGATTGCATTTTTGGGGTCCATGGGTGTCAGACCCGGGGCAGCGGCAGCGGTTTGTTGTTGAACCGATGTTGACGGCTGTAATCGGGGTTGGGCGTGAGCTGCAATATATTCTTGCAATTGGCTTTCCAACTCTTTGGCCAACTGCTGCTCTTGCTTAAATAAATTTTCTTTTTCCAGGGGGTCTTTATTTAAATCATACAGTTCCGCTTCCGGGAGAGATATATATTTATAACGATCGGCAATGATGCCGGTCAACGGGGCCAGGTTCATCTCTTCTTTTCCTATCATGCTTTCAAAATAGTGAGGGGGAGTTGGTGTGGTTTTTTCTCCCGGTTCTTTCCCTTTGAACAATGGCGCGAGACTCCTTCCCTGGACAGCGGCAGGGTTTTCAATGGCAAAAAGTTGAAGTACCGTGGGCATGATGTCTGCCAGGTTGACCCGTTGGTAAACTTTTTTCCCTTCCCGGGAAATAGCAGGATTGGCAAAGATCAACGGGACTTTCAGGCTCTCGTTATAACAAAATATCCCATGACCGAATTCATTATGTTCGCCAAAGGCTTCCCCGTGACCGCTGGTGATAATAATCAAGGTTTTATCCAGTATATTTTCAGACTCCAGGTCCTGGATGATCTTGCCGATATAATGATCCACCACTGCGATTTCACCGCTGTAGGGATCGGTTTCAAATCGCTGCCTGTATTTTTTTGGTGGGTCATAAGGGGCATGAGGGTCAGAGAAATGAATCCAGGAAAAAAATCGTTCCTGGTGGCGCCGCTCTCCGGCAAACCAACTTTTGAACCTGGCATATACGCTGTGGGCACGAATTTGCCCCCGGATATAATCGGCCCCTCCCCGGAAATCCAGGGAATCGTCATAAACCTGGAATCCCTGGTTTAAACCGAATTTTCCCCCTAGCGTCGGCAGGGAGATAACCGCATGGGTCTGGAATCCTTGCTCTTTTAAAATTTCAGCCAGGGTCATTTCTTCCCCTGGTAAAAAGTAGGTGCTGTTATTCCTGGCACCGTGGGCAATGGGGGTTTTGCCGGTAAAAACGGTGCAGTAGGCGGGGAGGGTAATGGGGGCCGGGCTGTAACAGTGTTTAAATATAATCCCCTTTTCAGCCAATCCGTCAATGGTTGGGGTCTGAGCATTGGCAAACCCATAACACCCCAATCGATCGGCCCTCAGGGTGTCTATGGTTATGATGAGAAGGTTATAATCAATGTCTCCACTCAACTGCGGGATTTTTTCGCTGCGTTGGCAGCCGGTGCAAAAAAAAGTTATAAAAACACAGACCATAACGATGAATAATAAATTTTCATAACTGTTTTGCCGGTTCATTGGTTCATGGTAATCCGGTTCATGGTTAACCGCGTTAACCGCTCCCGTTAACAACCGGTTATGTTATCCCATTTTAAATATTTAATCGTCCTGGCAGGAACCGGTTGTGAGCGGTGAGCTGATTTATTGCAATGTTTTGATCACTTCTTTAACGCCAGGGGTTTCGGGTGAGTCCGGGGCCAGTTCCACGAATTTTTTCAAGCTTTGAATGGCTGCTTTTGTATCTCCTTTATTGAGGTAAGCATATCCCAACTGCATATAGGATTTTGGCCAGTCCGGCTTGATTTTGATGGCCAATTGGTAATAATTGATGGCTTCATTGGTTTTGCCGGCGGCAAATAGAATTTCAGCCACATTATAGGCCAATGCGTGGTCTGCCGGGTCAATGTCAATGGATTTTTTAAAATATTCCTCTGCCAGTTTGAATTTATTTTGTCTCATATAGGTATCGCCAATGCTGGCGTAAAGTCGGGCCAGCTCTTGATTTCCTTTAACCTCCGGGGTTTCGGCGATGATTTTCTCAACCACTGCCTGGAATTCCGTAATGGCTTCATCGAATCGTTGGAGCTCCAGGTAGCAGTTGCCGATATTGATCCCGATTTTGTACATGTCCGGCTGCTGTTGGCGAAAATCCAGGAAAAGGGCCAGGGCAGCTTCAAATTTGCGTTCTTTTAGTAAAGCGGTTCCTTTTTTAAAGGTATCTGCTGCTTCCCCGACTTTTTCCTTGACATCAATCTCTTCCACACTTCTCAAGTAAATGAACTGTCTCGGATTCGACCTGACGCCACTGACATCTAACTGGTTGGCGGCAGAGACATACCCGTCTTTTTCCGCGCTGACTTTAACTATTCCTTTTCCCAGCCCCATAAATGCCCATTGACCTTTTTCATTGGTGGTGGTGGTCAATTTGCGATCATATCTCATGTACTCCAATGTCACCGTGGCCCCTTCCAGGGGATTTTTATCGGTATCATAAACAACCCCGCTCAATCGACCGGTTCCACGGCCTTCTTGTGCCCACCCCACCAATGAGAAGGCAAACATAAACAATATGGCAACTACAGCGGCGGCGAACTTTCGTTGTTTTTTCATTTGATTACCCTCCTTATTATCATTACTTTTTAACGTTTAATTTAATCAATCTCCGATGCACCACCTCTCCTAAAAAATCAGCCACAATCGCATCGATCTTTACCTGTCCCCCGGGCAGTTCAAGGGGAATCCTAAAGGAAATGGCAGCATCTTTCTCCAACAACTTCTCTTCCTGGACCTTAACGGTCTTGACTTGCGAATGTTTAAAAAAGTCATCGGCTTTGTCGGCCGGGTACACCACCAGGTCCACTTTAATCTGGGCTGTCATATGGTCGCTGTCTCCAGGGGCCTTTTCATAATTGAGGTTCTTGCCGGACACCTCAAACAAAATTTCCCTGGTTTCACTGTCGTAGCTTAAATCAAAATCAAGGGGCTTCCAACTGATTTTACCTTCTTTATTCACAATAAAGTATTTCTTGTTATCCAGCACATCCAGCAGTCCCAGGGATACGCTGGTCAGGTCCATATGGTAAATACCCTCGCCGGTGCTGTCGATAAAGCGAACGTATATATTGTATTCATCGAAATACCATTGGATGATTCTCCCGGGATAGATTGTATCTTCCTGCCAGTAAGAAGGGGGACCCAGTAAGATATAAATCCTACCCCGGTCTGTTTTCCAGCCGGGAATCGGGCCCTCTTTCAGGTATTTGGATACATATTCATATCTTCGTTCCATCTCCATCTTAAATTCGTTTTCGTCTGTAAAGGGATTGGGGTCGCGGATTTCCCAGAAATTGCGGACAAATCGCTCTCTTGCTTCATCAGTGGTGAGATGGCTAAAAATTTTTCTCTCACTTTTGGTA
>CP070627.1:7655160-7665637 GCA_020355945.1 Candidatus Aminicenantota bacterium
CATGTGGTTAGTGGTGCCTTTGACAAAGCAGTCGATGCGGTTGGGTCCCCAGGAAACCGCCTCTGGTGCGGAAGTCAGTAAACCGCCCAGGTCTTCCCAATTGCTCCATACAGCGAAACCAGGATTGGAAAATCCACAAAAGATTAGAAAGAACAGGACAAGTACACTTAACATACCACGCCCAATTGTTTTTTGCTTGACAATTTGATTGCAACATGATGTTGCTGGAATAACTCTTCTCATTTTAGCCTCCTTTTTTAAGCTAACGAACTTTTATTTTTAATTTTTTTAGATGTTACCCCTATCATTCCATCACCTGGATGATTATTAAAATTCACTCTTGTTTCAAGGCTTCCTTTATTTCTCTTAATTTTGCCTTGATTTTTCTAACATTTTGCGGGCCCATTCTCAAGAGATGTTTCTGGGAATCGCTGAGCGCCTCCAACCGGGGATCGGCAAAGGTATAAGTGGTTACTTTTTCTTCCAACAGGATATCCCCCTCCGGGATAGGTGTTTTCAACAGAACATCCACGGCATGCTCCAATGTTTCGTGGAATTCTTTTCCCGGGTACCCCAATTCCTGGTAGGCGTTTTCAAGCACCGGCAGCAATTGCCGGTAAACCCGGACCAATTTTTCACTGTCAATGGAAACCAGGACCATGGTAATCGGCTGGTAGCGGATATAACCGGTCGGATCCAGGATTATCTTGCCATTTTTCTTTATAACCTTGAAGTTATCCGGGGGAAGCAGGAAGCGAAGATGCGGCGCAGGACTGACCCCATTGGAAATATTATCAACCACTGCTGCACTTCGGCGCAGGATATTTTCGTTCTTTAACCATTGAGCAAATTCCGGGTGGGTTGAACAGTCCTTCACCAACTCCCGCACCGGTTCATCACTGGTATTCAATTCAATATCCCCGCTGAACAGTTGGGGCGGTTCTTCTTCTTTCTCTTTCATGACTTTCTCCCCCTGCGCATCCACGGGGGACACACCAGGACCGGGACCCTGCAGCGAATCCGCAGGCACGCGCTTTAAACCCTGCGGCGCAGGCGATTGCTTGATAATAAAAAAGTAAATGACAAGTGGAATAATTAAAAGAATAACCACAATCGTGATTACCCAAATCACTTTTTTATAGGCGTCCATTGTTTATCTCCTCTTACAATCACAATCGTTTATATTATCAATTTACTGACAATTTGTCAAAATGTTGAATTTTTTCCCAACAATTCATTTTGACATTGGCAAACGTCAATTATCAAGGGGCAGGCACGGAGACGCGGAGACCTGCCCCTACTTCCGATGCAATAATAGGTTGGGGGTGCCACTCCCTGACAATCAACTGGGCAAAGTGTCAGGAAAATGACACTTTTTATTTCCGGGATTTTCCATTGAAATCTTTGATATAAAAACATTTCGTAATAATTACCAATATTGGCACCAAATTTGCTTACCACATAACCGGAGGTTTAGCATTTGCATGTTGAGCGAAAAAAGATCTTTAAAAATACGCAAAAGCGGAAGTAGGATAAGTACCGGGAGTGGTTCGGATACCGAAAGTACCGATATTCCTATAAAAAAAATCAAAAAAAAAATTACCCAGGAAAACCCTTTAATATCGGGTGTTTCCAGGACAATAACGCCCGGAATCGCCGATATTGCTGTAAAAAAAACAAATAAAGGACTTGACATTTATTTTGGGCTGTGCTAAAAGGATGTGGTGACGAAAATGATTATTAACAAAAGGAAACGGAGATATTGATGGCGTTATTAAATTTCGTGAAAACTAAAAAAATAATTGGCCTTGACATTGGGTCATTTGCATTAAAGCTGGTGGAGTTGAAACCAAAGAAAAAAGGAAAAGAAACCGCATACGAATTGGTAGCTCTGGGATATGAACCGGTTCCCTATCAATCAATTGTCGAAGGCAGCATTATGGACTCCACCGCGGTGGCGGATGCCATCCAGCACGTCTTTTACGAAAGCAAATCCAAATCCACCAGCATGTCTTTTGGGGTGTCTGGGAGTTCCGTTATTGTCAAACGGATTGAAGTCCAACGACTAAACCCCAATGAGATGCATGAACATATATTATGGGAAGCCAGACCCCATATTCCTTTTACGCCGGAGGAAGTCAATATTGACTATGAAATTATCGAATCATCGGATGTACCTCCTGACCGGGTAGCGGTTATCCTGGCCGCCACCAAAAAAGAAAAATTAAATGATTATTTAAATGTGATTGCCATTGCCAATAAAAGAGCTGAAATCGTCGATCTTGAGTCGTTTGCCATATTGAACAGCATAATGGTTAATTATGATATGTACAACGATCGCACGGTTGCCATTATCAATATCGGGGCTTCTATCACCAACGTGGTGATAGCCAAAAACTTCAACCCGGTCTTTGTCAGGGACATTGCCTTTGGAGGGAACCAGTTTACCGACCTGATCCAGAAAGAATTAAATCTTAAATATGAAAAGGCCGAATCGGTTAAAAAAGGACGTCAGGTGGAAGGCGTCTCTCCAGCTGCGGTGAAACCGGTAATCAATTTAATATTTAACGAATTGAAAGGTGAAATCCGAAAAACCTTTGAGTTTTATCGATCCAATACCACCGAAGGCCGGATTGATAATATTTTACTCAGCGGAGGCACCTCTAATCTTGAAGCCATTATTGATTTCTTTTCCCAGGAATTCGACATCCCGGTAGAAATCGTGAATCCCTTTAATAATATCGAGATAAATGAGAAAAAATTTGACCTGGATTTTATCAAAGAAATGGCCCCGGTGTTTAATGTAGCAATGGGGCTGGCATTAAGAGCCGTAGGAGAAACAAAATGATTAAAGTAAATTTATTAAGCCCGGAAAAAAAAGATATTTCAGGAGCGGCACCGGAAGCGGCCCCTTTTCCCGAAGAAGAAAAAGAAAGAAAAATCAATACCGGGGCAATCATCGGCGCCGCCGTTATAACGCTGGGGATTATTGGGCTCCTGTACTTTACCCAGGCCCAAACTCTCCAGAGCAAACAACAGCACCTGCAAGAAAGAAGAGCCAGGAAAAAAGCCCTGGATAATGTATTAAAAACATTAGAAGAATTGGAAAAAGCGAAAAAAATGCTGGACAATAAAGTAAAACTCATCTCAGACCTGAAAAGGAGTCAAAAGGATGCGGTTAAAATGATGGATCATTTATGTGACGCACTTCCGGATTGGGTATGGTTAACCAGCCTTTCTTTTAACAGCCGGAAGTTAAGCATGTCCGGCAAAGCCATCCACAACAATTTGATTTCCGACTTCATCAATAACCTGAAAGGCACCGGCTGTTTTTATGATATCGAGTTAGGCAGCTCCACCAGGCAAAGGGGGAGCCAGGAAGTATTTAATTTCAAACTAAGCTGTTTATACAGGGACAAAGATGAAGTAAAAAAATCCAAAACCAAACAAAAGAGGGGATAACATGGACTTACAAAGCTTACCCTGGTATGCCCAGTTTTTGGTGTTTTTATTAGTCGGCGGGATTATTTTTGGGATCTTCTATATGCTTTATTATTCGGACGGTCAGAACAAAATCAGGAACCTGGACAGACAAATTGATAAATTGGAAATTGAGATAAAAAAGGCGGAGAAAAAAGAAGCCCAGTTATCACAGATCAAAGAAGAAAAAGAAGCCAAAGAAAAGGTCCTGGAAAAACTTAAAGAAATTTTGCCCGAAGAAAAGGAAATTGCACAAATCCTGAGAAAGGTACAGGGCATCCTGACAACTGCCCGGTTGAAAATCCAGAAATGGGCCGGTCAAAAGGAGAGGCCCCGTGAAGTATATGTAGAGCATCCCATTGCCATCACCCTTGATGGTAATTATCATAATCTTGGCCAGTTTTTCGATCAATTGTCAAAATTGAAGAAAATTTTCACTGTTAATAGTTTGAGAATCACACCCATGTCCAAAATGACCTCCCAACTTACAATAAAAGCCAGCTTCACCGCTGCCACCTACACTTACAGAGAAAAAGTGCGAAAGAAAAAACCCGCAAAGCGACGACGGGGAAGAAGAGCTCCCAAAGCGGATGAAGGACTGGAAGGAGTCATTTAAATGAAAACCATGAAAATTTTAATGGTCATTTTTATATGCATAAGCCTGGCATTCTTATCTGCTCAAACTCCCACTGAAAAACAAAAAACCCGGGAAACCGAGAAAAAAGAACCGATGCAAGCAGAGGAAAAGGAGGCTGAAGCTCCTGGCGATGCAGTAGATGAAATAACCACCGGAGAGTTTGTATATCAACCCAAGGGGAGGCGAGACCCCTTCTGGAACTTGCTCCTGGGCAAAAGTGTCAAAGCCAAGCGAGAAGCAAAAGAAGGAATCGCCGGCATGCTCATCGAAGAATTGGAACTGGAAGGTATCCTTTATAAACAAGGAAAATATATTGCCCTGTTCAAGGGACCGGACGGCAAACCTTATGACGTTAGAGTAGGAGACAGTGTCTATGACGGGGAAGTGATTAAAATCGATATCAACTCTGTGGTGTTTAAGCGAATATTGACCATTGCCCTGGGTGGAACAAAAGAAAAAATTATTACCAAATATTTAACCCCTGAAGAGGAGGCAAAAATACAATGAAAATAAAAGCGCTTTCTATAGTAATATTCATCCTAGGTGGAATGATAACTCTATCCTTATCCCTTCAGGCAAATGCCGATAATGCAGTGATTAAAGATATTGAATATTTAACCGGAGATGACTTCGTTCAACTATATTTTAAAATCGATCGCATGATTCCCATTCCTGATGTTTTTTACCCGGAGAAAGATAACAATACGCGGATAGTGATGAGGATGAACAATGTGTCTTTTACATCCCAAAAGAACCTGCTTAAATTTGACTCATCGGTTATCGATTTCATAAGAGTAATCCACAATGCCGCCAACACTGACGTGGATATTGAGATTCGGTTGAAGGAGCAAGTCAACTACCGGGTATTTACCAATCAGAAGGGTCTCTATATTGAATTTCCCAAAGTAAAACGGCTCTCCGGCTCTACTCCTTCACCACCCTCTCTTAAATCCTCACCCCCAACATCTACCTCCGCTGTCTCACCTGCTTCGATCCCGGGTGACACCGATGCCGGCAAGGATATGAAAATAGATACCAACACAGATAAAAGAACAAATACAGGAGCAAATGCCAACAAAAATCAAAACCATGAGAAAAAGAGTAGAATCAAAGACATTATTATCAGCGAAAAAGACCCCAATCGCATCAAATTCCGGATCATCATGCAGGGGTCACCAGCCCCTGATTTAAATGTCATTCCTATTACTGAAGAACCGGTACGATTAGCCATTGATTTTAAAAATACCCGCTGCAACAAACGAATTAAAAAAACAGTGAACCTTTTAAATGTAAAACAGGTTCGGGGGGGGTATAACACGCCGGTGGTTTATAGGGTTGTTTTTGACCTGGAATATTTAAAAAAATATAAAATATCCCCCATAATGAATGGAAAGGTAGTGGAGGTAGAATTTTTTAATGAAGGGAATCATGACAGCCCCGGGTCCGGGGTGGTGGTATCTAAAAACAGCACCGCTGCAGACCCGTCAATAGCCTCCACTGCGCCGTCCGCCGCCCCTATCGACATCGAAGTTAAGGAAGAGGGACTGGTATTGAGTAACACCCCGGAAAACCCTGAAAACATAAATGTAGATGTTAAAGGCGGGAATAATGGTGATACCAATACCAACAGCGAAGCAGGGAATGATAACGGGGGCCCCGGGGAAACAGGTAATGGGAATCAGTCCCAGGTGGTACTCAGCAATACTAACAATGATACCAATAACATCAATGGAGTGACTATCACTCAAGGAGAAGGAGCCCTTCCCACCATTACCAATGTCACCAATACCAAAGAAGATTTTTTCGGAGATGAGAAATCCAGGATAATGGAGGAAGAGGTCTCCGGTAAACAGGCTGTAAAAGAGCACCCCACAAAGCGTACCATCAAATCCGGTACCGACACATCCTATATCACCTTTGAAAGTAAAACCATTGATGACGGTGAAAGGAAATATAGAGGGGAACCCATGGGGTTCAATTTTCACAATGCCGATTTAAAAGATGTAATCAGCATGATTGCCAAAATTTCCGGGTTAAATATTGTGCTGGATCCGGGGGTCAGTGGTAAGGTGACATCCCAATTAACTCAAGTCCCCTGGGACCAGGCCCTTGATTTATTCTTGAAGATCAATGGGCTGGATATGGTACAGGAAGGAAATATTATTCGAATCGGCCGGGTGGAAGCATTGGCAGCAGAAGCCCAAAAGCGGTTGGCATTAAAGAGCGCCCAGCAGTTGGAAGGAGAACTAACGGTATATACCAGGACCTTGAGCTTTGCCAAAGCCAGAGACGTGACCACTATATTAAAAAGACAACTCAGCAAACGAGGTGAAATATTGGAAGACGCCCGCAGTAACACATTGATTATTTCGGAAGTGCCCAGCAGGATCGAAATCCTGGACAAATTGATTGACACGTTGGATACCCCTAATCCCCAGGTGTCCATTGAGGCACGGATCGTTGAAACCAATGCCAATTATATTGAAAGTTTTGGTATCCAGTGGGGTTATAATTTTATAGCGGATGCCACTCACGGGAATCAGACCACCCTGAAATTTCCCCATGACATTGGGGTCTATGGAAACCAGTTCACATCCCAGGCATCTCCATTAGAAGGCCCCCTGGGAGGCTATGCGGTCAATTTCCCTGCCAGCGGTGCCCAGGCCGGTACTTTATTTACCATGGGGAATGTGCTCAATACCTTCCGGTTGGACGTGGCACTTTCTGCCATGCAAAGTAAAGGTGAGGGGAAAATTATATCTGCTCCCAAAACGACTACACAAAACAATATGGAAGCCTCCATCATGCAGGGGAAACAAATCCCCATCCAGACCATCCAGAACAATACCGTGACGGTTCAATACCGACCCGCGGCATTGGAGCTGAAAGTGACCCCCCAAATTACCGCAGAAGGAACCATTATCTGCAAACTTGAAATCAACAATAACGCCGCTGATTTTGCCAACCTGGTGAATTTTATTCCTCCCATTATCACCCAATCCATAAAAACCACGGTAATGGTACCGGACGGAGGCACCATTGTCATTGGGGGGATGTACCGGGTGGAGAAAAGTACCTCCAAAGAAGGAGTGCCCTTTTTCAGTAAAATTCCAATACTGGGAACTTTATTTAGAAGTAAGACCAATCGCAGCGAACAAAAAGAACTCCTGGTTTTTATAACTCCAAGAATTATTAAATAGGAGAATAAAGATGAAAATTAAATGGGTATTAATAATCGTCTCACTTATGGTGATATTAATCTATATCCCCGGGTGCAACCAGATTGAGAATCTCACCGAGTCCAGTTCAAAATTGATTGTTATAACTATCCTCGGGGAAGACCTGGAGGGGAATACCGACTCTGCAATAATTTTTTCAGATGTGATTACCAGCTCCGGGGGCATTTTTAATGATACGGGCACCTCCACATTAACTTCGGTGCTCCAGGACCAGGCGCAAGATGTCGGCTCCTTTTACCAGGATATTATCGTGGATCAAATTGATGTGGAATATTCCCGGTCGGATATGCCGGATGCCGTGCCGGGTGTGGATATTCCCTTTAGTTTCTCGCAGCAGGTGCACGCCAGGGTGGCGGTCGGTGAAATCGTTGAGCTGCCGTTTGTGCTGGTCCAGCATACTGCCAAATCGGAATCACCCCTGGTGGAGCTGGTCAATCTTGGTCAGGAAATCGTATTGAAACTGGAAGCCAAATGCACCTTCTATGGAAAGGATGTGGCGGGTAACCGAGTGAAAGAGGTTGTTGGAACCGTCTCTGTTTGGTGTGCCAACTTTGCCGATGAAGATTAACTGCTAAAAATGGTAATCGGAGGTTTTAGAATGAAAAAGAACGCTTTATTATTTATTATATTAATGATGTGTATTACCGGCATGTTAACTCTCACCACCACCTCCTGTAAACGGAGTAAGGTTGACGAGCCGGGAATGATTCCCAATGCCGGGTTTCGCATCTCGCTGTCCGGGACGGCTAATCCCTCAACGCTTTATGTCCCGGAAACAGAGCCGCCAGTATCCTCCCTGATCACAGTCCGGGCATTACATAATGATGGCAGTCCGGCAGTAGGTTTTGATGTTATTTTCCAGGAAGGATTATTTGGTTTTTTTGATAATTACAAAAACAGTATCGTCAAAACCACTGACACCAGCGGTATTGTACGGGCCAACTTTTTCATCCCCCCGGGCGCCAATATAAAGGCCTCGGTAATGACCAATATTATTGTCACATTGGTGGATGACGGGCGATTGGATAGTACGTTGGCACGGGTGGAAGATGTGATCCCGATTCAACTGGTTCCCTACGTGACACAAGGTATTATCATTCATGGACATGTTTTAACACCTGCCGGCTCGGGCGTGGAAGGGGTTACGATTATATTGGACGGAGATGATTTCAATGCTGATGGGGTAACCGTTACCCGTCCCAGCGGCAGTTATGAATTTTACGTCGCTGCCGGATGGTACGGCACTATCTACCCCAGTGCCCCAGGTTACACCTTTGTCCCGTCTTCCTATGTCTTTGACGTAACCACTCCTATTATAGTCGATATCATGAACCTGGACTTTGTCGCCATATTTGAAGGCGGCAATACGCTGGTGGCAGATGTTACCCAATGGGAAGTGCCCACAGAAGGCGGCACCCAGGTAGTTAACGTATATAATGGCACCGGAGACTCTCCCATTGGCTATATTGTTGTCCCTGATTCTCCCTGGATCCATGTGTCCCCCAATACCGGGACAACCCCGGATAGTTTCACCATCACGGTTGATGAAAATACCACAGGTCATAATAGAAGCGGTACCATAACGATTTCCGCTACCGATACCCAGGCCTCCAGCGTTATCATTAATATCAACCAGTTAGGCGCAGAAGTACCCAGCGACGCCCGGTTGGCTGTGGATAAAGAAACCGTTAATGTACCATATGAAACCACCACTGTTGCCATTAATGTATACAATAGTACCACCGACGATTCCATTAGTTACATCATTACCATCACCTCGGAGAATGATTGGATTACGGTCTCCTCACTCAGCGGCACCACCCCTAACAGCTTTACCATCACTGTCGCCAACAATTTCGGTCCAGCCAGGACCGGACAGGTCATACTAACCCCAACCACCACCGGCGTATCCAATACGGTGACCATTACCGTAAATCAAGAAGCTGGTCCCTCTCTAGCCCTGGATTTCGAAACCAAGAATGTTGCCATACCACGTGAAACCTTTATCGTTACGGTTACCAATCCCACCACCAGCGAAGCCGTACCTTTCCTTGTCACAGCTAATGCAACCTGGATCTCTTTTACTCCCGCCAGCAGTTCAACTCCCGAAGAAATTAAAATTACAGTAGCTTCCAATGGAACCGGGCTGCTTCGAACCGGTGTTGTAACCTTTACCGGGGCAATACCGAATGTTCCTGCCAGTGACCAGCCAACTGTCACTCTCACCATCACACAGCAAGGGTCCTGAAGCATAAAAAGCATGAGGAAGCAGGCGGAAACAAGATATAAACACAGACCGCCAGGACCGCCCACAGACAAAGAGGCAAGACCTGTAGAAATGAAGACCTGGAAAAGATAAAATGGCGGAAATGAAGAGTGAAAAAGAACAGTTAAGAACGTTGGAGATTCTCTTCCTCCAGAAGAGATTCTCCGACGCTCTTGAAATTGCCAACAAAGCCGCTCATGATTATCCAAACTCTTTCCAGATTAAATTAATGTATTCTCGAATTTTAGGACAAACAAATAAATTTAGAGATGCAGAGGATATATTAGCGGAACTCATGCTGACATATCCCGATAATATTAATTTGCTTTTGGAAATTGGCAACCTGGCAAAGAAGCGGAATAGGTTCGATGAAGCGGTGGACAATTACAGTAAAATTTTGTTCCTGGACCCCTTTAATGCAGAAGCGAAAAACGCCATTGAAGAAATAAATGCCCTTAAGGAAGATCAACTTCAACTGGGGGCGGAAGAGGAAAAAATCGATTTTATTTCCTATGAAGACGAGGATCTGCAGCCTGCAGCGCCCCCTGTATTTAATCCCAAGGAACTGGATGATATAATGAGTGAAGAACCGCCGCCGCCACCACCGCCGCCAATCCCGGAAACGGAAGAAACGGAAGAAAAAAAGCAGCAAATAAAAGCACCGGTAGAAGAAGAAATCTCCAAACCCGAGGTGGCAGAGGAGCCGGAACCACCGCTTCCACCGCCTCCACCGCCAATCCCGGAAACGGAAGAAACGGAAGAAAAAAAGCAGCAACTAGAAGCACCGGTAGAAGAAGAAATCTCCAAACCCGAGGTGGCAGAGGAGCCGGAACCACCGCTTCCACCGCCTCCACC
>CP070627.1:7665737-7703883 GCA_020355945.1 Candidatus Aminicenantota bacterium
GATCACCAGGTCAAAATCCGGGGATTCAGGATAGAACCGGGGGAAATTGAAAATCGCTTATTAAACGTAAAAGATATAAAGAAAGCAGTGGTTATCGATAGGCTGGATGAAACAAACCGGAAATATCTATGCACTTATTTTGTTTCGGAAAAAACCTATAAAATAGCGAAATTGAGGGGGATCCTGTCCAATGATTTACCAGACTACATGGTACCATCATATTTCATTCAATTAGACAAATTACCCCTGACGCCCAACGGTAAGTTAGACAGGAAAGCACTGCCCCACCCGGAAATAAAGATGGAAGAGAACTATATTGCCCCCCGAAACGAAATAGAAAGACAACTGGCAGAAATATGGAAATCCGTTTTAGGTGTTGAGAAAATCGGTATAAATGATGATTTTTTTACCCTGGGAGGAGATTCAATCAAATCTATCCAGATAGCCTCCCGCTTGAGTAAAGCCGGCTGGAGGTTTGAAGTAAAGTATTTGTTTAAAAACCCCAGGATATCGGGGCTGGCACCCTTTGTCACTAAATCCAAAAAAGAGAGCATCCCGGACCAGTCGCCAGTTATCGGTATTATACCATTAACTCCAATCCAGGAAAACTTTTTTATTAAAAATAAGCTGGATTTGCATCATTATAACCAGGCGGTCATGTTGTCCTGCGAGGAAAGATTGGATGAAGAGATGATTAAGGTTATATTTTCCAGGCTGCAGGAGCATCATGATGCCCTCCGGGTAACATATAAAAAGAGTAACGAATCCGTTCTCCAGGAAAATAAGGGGCTGGAATACCCCCTGTCCCTTGAAATATGTGATTCCTGGGAGGAAAATAAGGTAAATGAAATTCAGTCCGGTATAAACCTGGAAAAGGGCCCGTTGATGAAACTGGGTTTATTCCGATCGGATGGTGGTTCCAGGTTGTTAATAGTGATTCACCACCTGGTTATAGATGGAATTTCCTGGCGTATATTATTTGAAGATATCCAGACCTTATATCGACAATATATTAAAAAAGAACCGTTGGCATTACCGCTAAAAACATGTTCATATAAAGTATGGGCAGAAAAATTATTAGAGTATGCGAACAGGGAAGCACTTTTAAACGAAAAAACCTATTGGGCAAAATTGGAATCAACAAGAGTACCGGAGTTAAAAAAAGATTTCCAGGGAAGCAATCTTGTAAAGGATACCGAAGATTCATCGTTAATCCTGGGTGAAGAAGAGACCAACCTGCTGCTTACCAGGGTAAACAATGCTTTCAATACCAGGATAAACGACATCCTATTAGCCGCATTTGGATTAGGTATCAGGGAAACTTACGGGCATAATAAGGTACTGGTGGCAATGGAAGGACACGGGCGAGAAGAAATTATTCAACATGTAGATATTAAACGAACCATCGGCTGGTTTACCGCTGTATTCCCTGTGATATTGGATATTACCCATGAAAACGACCTCTCACGTCAAATCATGGAGATTAAAGAAAATATCCACCGGATTCCCAATAACGGTATTGGTTACGGCATACTGGAATACCTAACGGATGCGGATAATAAAAAAGAAATAGACTTTAAATTGAAACCCCAGATCATTTTTAATTATTTGGGACGATTTGATGAAGATATCCAGCAGATGACGATATTTTCATTGGCAAAGGAATTCACCGGGAATACCCGGAGTTTAAAGGGACAACGTGAGTATGAACTGGAAATAACCGGGATAATAAAGCAAAAGCGTTTAGTGATAACCATTAATTACAGCAATAAACAATATAGACGTAAAACCATTGAAACAATACTGACCAATTTCAAAGAGAAACTCATGCGAATCATTTCATATTGTTCCGCCAGGGAAGAAAAGGTATTGACTCCCAGTGATTTCGATTATAATAAGTTATCCATTGAAAAGTTGAATTCGATATTCGATTGACATACGGACAAAAGAAAAAAGAAGATCCAGGGAGAAGGGAGAATATTAATATGTGTGGAATTTGTGGGATTTTTGATGTAAAAAGAAAAAAAATTATTAATGATCATATCATAAAAAAAATGACAAATAAACTTTTACATCGTGGTCCTGACGGTATAGAATATTATTCCAATGGCAGTATTTTTTTCGGTTTTAGCAGGCTGAGTATAATAGATTTAGAGGGAGGCATGCAGCCCATATTTAACGAAGACGGTTCCATTATAATGGTTTGCAATGGAGAAATTTTCAATTATATTGAATTGCGGCAGCAGTTAATAAAAAGAGGGCATCGTTTTAAGACCCGGACGGATGTAGAGGTTATCATCCATCTTTATGAAGAAAGAGGAAGGGAATTTCTAAATCAATTGAACGGTCAATTTGCTTTTGCTATTTACGATTTTAAAAAGCAGGAGCTTTTCTGTGCCAGGGACCATTTTGGTGTTGCCCCTTTCTTTTATACAGTTACCGAGGATTCGTTTATTTTTAGTTCTGAAATTAAAGCGATTATAGAAAATCCGGTGGTAAAGAAAGAAGTTGATTTAGTAGGGTTAGACCAGATTTTTTCTTTTCCCGGGTTGATCTCTCCCAGGACCATGTTTAAAAACATCAGAAGTCTCGAAAATGGCCACTATTTGATTGTTAGACATCCCCATCATATCGAAGATGTTGAATATTGGGATGTGATCTATCCGGGAATCAACGAAATTGAATCCAAACACCAGGAAGCATTTTACTCAGAAAAATTGGAAGAACTCCTCACCCAATCCGTAAAATTGAGATTAAGAGCCGATGTCCCGGTGGGGTTTTATATCAGCGGCGGATTGGATTCTTCCCTGATTTCGGTAATCGCAACCGAATTAATACCAGGGGTTAAAGGATTTTCTTTTTCTATTGATTTTGAAGACAAAAATAAATCGGAATCAAAATATCAACGAAAGATTGCAAATTATATCCGATCGTATCATTCAGAAAAAAGGTTTTCCCATTCAGAAATAATCGAAAGGCTTAAAAAAGCGGTTTATTATTCGGAATCCCCCTTGAAAGAAACTTATAATACGGCTTCATTGGCATTGTCGGAAACTGCCCGTTCAAAAAACATAAAGGTGGTTTTATCCGGAGAAGGTGCGGATGAATGGTTTGCCGGATATCCGGGGTATAAATTCGATAAATTCAGGAAAATGCAAAATAAAAACATTGCCGGAGAAAGAACTCACCAAAATGAACTAAATAAAAAAATGTGGGGGAATGAAAATTTTAACTTTGAAATGAATCAATTCGCTTTCCGGGAAGTAAAAAAAGAATTGTATTCGGAAAATATCAATGAAATATTTGATGAAATTGACTCACTTCAATATAAAATTGTAAACAAGGAGAGAATACAGAATCGAGATACCCTTCATTTAAGGTCATACCTGGATTATAAATTACGCCTGGTTGGCCATTTGATATCCGATCATGGGGATCGAATGACCTATGCCAATTCGGTTGAAGGAAGGTACCCTTTCTTAGACAAAGATTTAGTGGAATTTGCCTCAGCAATTCCACCGGACCTGAAACTAAAAGACTTTGAAGAAAAGTATATTTTAAAAAAAATTGCCAGAAAAAGGGTCCCGGAAGAAATTATTAAAAGAGAAAAATTTGCTTTTCACGCACCAGGAAGCCCATATTTATTAAAAAGAGATATCGAGTATGTTAATGATTTGATTGCCTATGAAAATATAAAACGCCAGGGTTATTTTAATCCTGATGTCATTGAAAAATTAAAAAAGCAATATATGTCTGAAAATTTTAACATTAATATTCCCTACGAAATCGACTTATTAATAATTGTAATAACCTTTGGGATTTTTCAAGATGTTTTTCAGATGCCCCATAGATAAAGAGGATGGTTAAAGATGAAAGAAAAACCCTTTCAAATCCTTTTATATAAAGGCTTAAAAAAATTTAAACATCGTACTGCTGTCGAATATGGGAATCGGCTGATAACTTATGGCGAACTTGATAGGCGGTCTGATGTTATCGCCAATTGGATGATGAAAAATGATATTAAAGAAGAAACCTTCATTGGTATTCTGGCAAATGATCGCATCGTGGTTATATTGAGCATAATTGCCATATTAAAAGCGAAAAGTGTATTTGTACCCCTGGATACCTCCAATCCCCCCGATAGGTTAGGAGAAATGATAGAGATCACGAAATTAAGACTAATATTTACCGACAAAGAAAGCGGTATGAAATATTCGACAGGCTCGTCTATAAAAGAGAAGAATATTAAGCTGGTGATAATTGAAGATTTACCCCGGTTAACGGATGAAATAGAACCGAACTTCAGAAAAAGACTCACGGCCAATTGTTCCCCAGAAGACAAAATATATATATTTTTTACTTCCGGTACTACCGGGGAACCTAAGGCGGTAGTGGGTAAGAACAGAAGTTTATTGCATTATATCCAATGGGAGGTAAATACATTCAATCTCGATAAAAATTTTCGTATCAATCAGTTTGCACCAATTGGTTTTGATGCCTTTTTAAAAGAAGTTTTTGTCACTTTCTTTGCCGGTGGTACTCTTTGTATCCCTGAAAATCTGGAGGTTATCCTCACCCCTGAAGAATTAGCTGAGTGGATGGGGAAAAAACGAATCAATTTGCTGCATTGTGTTCCCGCAATATTTCGATTATTGAATCCCAATAAATTAACTGGAAGTCATTTTCCTCATCTTATGTATATATTGTTATCGGGAGAAGAAATCTATCCATCAGACCTTAAAGACTGGTATGGGACGTTTGCAGAAAGAATCCAGATTGTCAACCTCTATGGAACCACAGAGACAACAATACTAAACAGTTACTATCTCATTCAAAAATCTGATACCAATAGAGAACGAATTCCCATAGGCAGCCCTATAAAAGGGACCCGTATAATTATTTTGGACGAAAATATGAAGGCCTGCAAAAAGGGAGTTGTTGGTGAAATATATATACAGACTCGTTATAGAACCTTTGGATATTATAACTCCCCTGCCCTGAATATGGAAAGATTTATCCCAAATCCATTTACTAATAATCCCGGTGAGATAATGTTTAAAACCGGTGATTCAGGCCGATTTTTATTTGATGGAACGATTGAATACTTAGGGCGAAAGGATCGCCAGGTAAAAATTCGAGGTATGAGAGTTGAGTTAGGGGAGATAGAATGTATATTATTAAAACATCCATTGGTAAAAGAAGTCGTTGTAGTAAAGGAAAAGGTCTCAAATAACAACAAACTGTTATCCGCTTACGTCGTTGGGAATGGAGAAAATGAGACTGGCCAGGAAACATTTTTATCCACTTTAAAGGACTACCTGTTGGGTAAATTACCCAATTATATGGTTCCTACACATATTATAAAAATAGAAAGAATTCCAAGAAAACATAATAGAAAAGTAGATTATGAAGCACTTACCTCCCTCTATAAAGATAAGAATATTTTTCCCAGGAATGATATTGAAAAGAAACTCCTGGAAATATGGAAGATAATATTGAAAGTTGAAAACTTAGGAGTAAGAAATAGTTTTTTTGAAGTGGGCGGGAATTCATTGAATGTGATGTCACTTATTTCTAAAGTGCATCAAGAATTTAACTACAGGATTCCCATAGCTCAAATATTTTACAGGCCGACCATAGAGGAGCAAGCGGCAATTATAAAGGAAGGTGATTTTAAGGAGGAATGATGCTTAATAAAGAAAATATTGAGAATATTTACACATTAACCCCAATGCAAGAGGGAATGTTTTATCACTGGTTAAAGGATAAATCATCGGCATATTTAAATCAATTCTCATATCGCCTTAAAGGTACCATGAATATAGAAGCGGTAGAGAAGAGCATAGATGCATTGTTTGAACGCTACCAGGTCTTAAGAACCGTTTTTAGTAAAAAGTCCGAAGATAGGATACTCCAGATCGTTTTAAAAGAAAGGAAAAGCGATTTCTTATACGAAGATATCTCCAATAGAGAAGATAAAGACGAATACCTGATCCGTTTTAAAGAAGCAGATAGAAATAATTTATTTGATTTAACGCGGGACGTATTGATGCGCCTCGCTGTCTTCCGGGTCAGCCGCGACGTATATGAATTCACCTGGACTTTTCATCATATAATCATGGATGGGTGGTGTTTAGGAATATTGATAAAAGACTTTATCGAAATCTACATTAGCTTTATAGAAGGAAGACCATTCCACCTGCCGGCGGTTAAACCCTTTCGAGATTACATCAAGTGGTTGGAGAACCAGGATAAAGATAAAGCAAAGAACTATTGGTACAATTATTTGCAGTCTTATGAAGAAGCATGCAGTATACCTGGATTTAAAAGAAGCAAGACCAATGGCAATAAATACGTAAACGAGAATATATCTTACTCATTGGCAGTGGAGAAAACATCTCTTTTAAACCGGTTGGCAAAGAAAAACCAGGTTACATTAAGCACAATCATTAAAACCATCTGGGGGATACTGGTGGGAAAATACAATGACAAAACCGACGTTGTTTTTGGGAGTGTGGTATCGGGACGTCCACCTGAAATAGAAGATATAGAGTTTATGGTAGGTCTATTTATTAATACCATTCCCGCCAGGATAACCATTAACAATAAAACAAAATTTAACCGGCTGTTACAACGGGTTCAAGAGGAATCCATAGAAAGTGAAACTTACCATTATTACCCGTTGGTGGAAATACAATCCCACAGCAGCCTGAAACAAAATTTAATCGATCATATTGTTGTATTTGAAAATTACCCCATGGAAAAACAAATAGACAATGTGATGGAGGCAATAGATACCCAACTGTTTGAACAGACCAGTTATGATTTTAATCTCATCATTGTCCCCAACCAACAGCTTACCTTCAGGTTTAATTATAATGCGCAGGTTTATGAAAATAGATTCGTCGAGAAAATGTTTAGCCACCTGGTTCATGTGTTAAACCAGGTTATTGAAAATGAGGAAAAAAGAATTGAAGAAATCATCCTGGTCACCGAAGAAGAAAAAAGCCAGTTGTTATATGATTTTAATAACACCAGGGCAGGATATCCGGAAGATAAAACCTTACCTGAACTCTTTGAAGAACAGGTTAAAAAAACACCTGGAAAAACAGCCCTGATATTTAAAAATAGGAAGATGGATTATCGTCAGTTGAATAAAAAAACCAATCAACTGGGAAGATATTTAAGACGCAAAGGTGTAAAAACCGGTACAGTCACCGGCATAATGAAGGAGCGATCATTTGAGATGGTGGTGGGAATAATCGGTATATTAAAAGCCGGCAGCGCTTACTTACCACTGGACATAGATTATCCTGGAGAAAGAATCGGATGTATGCTGGCAGACAGCGGGGCAAAATTAATCCTGACGTGTAATACGTGTAAACAGGAATATGAGGACCTGATTGGTAAAGGGAGAGAAACCCGGGAATTCATAGACCTGGAGGATGGTGATTTATATAAAGGCGAAGATAAAAACTTAGAAAAAAATGTTGTATCCCATGATCCGGCATATGTTATTTATACATCGGGTTCAACTGGCAAGCCCAAAGGAGTTATCATCCAACATCATTCTGTTACCAACCGGTTGTATTGGATGCAAAGAACTTACCCCCTGGGAGAAGATGACGTTATTCTTCAAAAAACACCTGTAGTATTCGATGTATCTGTTTGGGAGTTATTCTGGTGGGCACTGGCAGGTGCTGCATTGACCATTTTAGGCCCGGGAGATGAAAAAAAACCCGGAGAAATAATAAAATCAATAGAGGAAAATAAAGTGACCACCTTGCACTTTGTCCCCTCCATGCTGAACAGCTTTCTTGAATATCTTCAGGGTTGGAAAGGGGAATACATATCCGGGCTTAAAAGTCTAAGGCAGGTATTCTCAAGCGGAGAAGAACTGCAAGTCTCCCTGGCGGAGAAATTTAAGCGTCTGCTGACGCAAAGCTGCGGGACCAGGCTGGTTAATTTGTACGGTCCCACCGAAGCGGCGGTGGATGTCTCATACTTTAATGTGCAGCCCAATGAATACTACTGGAAGATACCAATCGGAAGGCCTATTGATAATACAAGGTTTTACATCTTAACTAAAAATTTACAGTTGCAGCCTGTGGGCATCCCGGGGGAATTGGCGATTGCCGGCGTATGTTTGTCCCCGGGATATTTAAATAGAGTTGAATTAACCTCGAAGAAATTTATAAAAAATCCCCTTGTCCCTTATGAAATAATTTATAAAACAGGTGACCTGGCCAGGTGGACCACAGATGACCATGTCAATATAGAATTTCTCGGCAGGCTCGATCAACAGGTAAAAATTCGGGGCTTCAGGATCGAACCCGGGGAAATTGAAAACCATTTGTTGAAAATAACATCCATAAAAGAAACCGTGGTAATCGCCCGGGAAGATGAAAGGCAGCAGCCGTATCTTTGTGCGTATGTGGTTGTGAATAATCATACCCTCGATGTACCGGTAATAAAAAGTCAACTTTCAAAAAATCTTCCCCAATATATGATACCATCATATTTTGTACAATTAGACCGGATACCATTAACCGCAAATGGTAAAATAGATCGGAGAGCATTACCGGTTCCCCGGGTAGAAGCAGGGAAAGACCATACTGCACCCCAAAATGCAATAGAAAAAAAATTGGTGGAAATCTGGTCGGAAATCCTGGATATCGATAAGGAAGCAATTGGTACACAGGGTAACTTTTTTGAACTGGGAGCCCATTCGTTAAATATAATCGCACTTTCAACAAAGATCCATAAAGAATTCAATGTGGAAATCTCCTTTGATCAAATATTTAAGTATCCTGGGATTAAAGCACTGGCCAACTACATAAAAGAAGCCAATGAAAAAAAATATATGCCCATAGAACCTGTAGAAAAAAAAGAATATTATATTTTATCATCAGAGCAGAAAAGAATGTATATCTTACAGCAAAAAAATTTGAATTTAACCGGTTATAATATTCCCCTGGTAATATCCCTGGAAGGGGAGATTGATAGAATGAAATTGGAAGATACATTTAAAAAACTTATCAATAGACACGAAAGTTTGAGAACTTCAATTGAGTTGATAAAGCATCAATCGGTTCAACGAATACATAATCAAGTGGATTTCCATGTCCAATATTATGAGGCTAATGTTGATGATGAGGTTAGAAGGATAATCGGTCAATTTATAAAACCCTTTGATTTAAATAAAGCCCCATTTTTCAGGGTGGCATCGGTAAATAAAGGGAAGAACAAAAATGTTTTGCTGCTGGATATGCATCACATTATATCCGATGCTGAATCCGGGTATTTAATCGTGGACGATTTTATGGCCCTTTATAACGGTAAAGAGCTTCCACCGCTGCGAATCCAATACAAGGATTATGCAGAATGGCAAAACAGTGAAGCCAGGAAAGAGTTAATAAAAAGGCAGCAAGAATATTGGTTAAAAAAATTTTATGGTCAATTGCCGGTACTTCATTTACCCACCGATTATGCGAGACCGCCGCTGCAGAATTTTGAGGGCCGCCGTTTGACGTTTAAGGTGGAAAAAGAAACGAAAAACGCATTGCAAAACCTGGCTGTTGGAGAAGATACCACATTGTATATGGTGCTGCTGGCAGTTTATTATGTTTTATTGTTCAAAATAAGCAAGCAGGAAGATATCATTATTGGAACTGCCGCAGCCGGCAGGAAACATCCTGACCTGGAACCGATAGTTGGAATGTTTGTAAAAACCCTGGCAGTCAGGAATTATCCTTCCCATCAACAAACTTTTAAACAGGTCCTGGGGGAAGTGAAGAAGAGTATCCTGGAAGGATTTGCCAACCAGGATTACCCCTTTGAAAAACTTGCGGAACAGGTGAATATCAAAAGAGATATCAGCCGGAATCCTTTATTTGATATCATGTTTGAGTTCCGAAAAACCAAAACCCCCTCTCTCGATATTGCAGGGCTGAAGGCAAACAGATTCGAATTTGAAACCAGGATGACCAAATTTGATATGAGTTTATATGTAGAGGAAAATCCTGGAAATCTAACAATTGCAGTTGATTATAATATAAAACTTTTTAAAAAGGAAACCATTGAAAAAATGGTTGAATATTTTTTGAATATTTTAACCGCTGTCCTTGAGGACCCGGAAACTCACCTCTCGGCAATGAGAATCGAACCGGTGAGCAAGAGCAATGAGAGGCAAGAGCAGTTTAATGTTGACCTGGAAATAGAAATGGGTAACCTGGGATGATGAAATTACCGATTCAACACACGCTGTTTGCTGCTTTTCAAAAGCATCAGCAGAATATTGCCATCGAATGGGGGGAGAGAAAAATTACATATGCAGAGCTGGAAAAAAAATCCAACCGTATTGCCCGCCAAATTGTCAAACATGGTATTAAGAAAGGCACTTTTATCGGGATATATTTAGAAGACAAATTTGAGTTTATATCAGTGATTATTGGCATTCTAACTGCCGGATGTGTTTTTGTACCCCTGGACCCCGCCCTACCGATAAGGCGAATTGCCAATATGATCCGGGCAGCCGACCTGGAGGTTATATTCCTGGATAGTCATACAAAAAAAAGACTATTTGCAGAAGATAATCTCGAAAAGGTCGTCAAACCCTTTATTGTTGATGATTGGTTTTACAGGGCAGGAAAATTTCCCGGAGAAATTACCTGCGATAATGATCTTTCCTACAATACTTATGACCCGGAAGATGAAATTTATATTTATTATACCTCAGGATCAACCGGTGCTCCCCGGGCAATCGTCGGAAAAAATAAGAGCCTTTTGCATTTTATCGAATGGGAGATCAATCAATTGAAAATTGATGAAACCTTTCGGATAAGTCAATTTTCCTCCCCTGGATTTGATGCATTTCTCAGGGATATATTTGTTCCACTGCATGCAGGGGCTGCAATATGCATCCCCTCTTCCAGGGAGATGATAATGGGAAGCGATTCATTGATAAAGTGGATTGACCGCACCCGTATTACTTTAATTAATACAGTTCCCGGCATATTTCGCTTGTTTAACACCAGGACGTTGACAGGGGAAAATTTTAGAGCACTAAAATACATACTACTTTCCGGTGAAAAAATTATACCCCATGAGTTAAAAAATTGGTACGATACTTTTGGCGAGCGAATACAGTTAATTAATTTATACGGTACCACGGAAACCACTATGGCCAAAACATTTTATATGATTCAGCCTCCTGATATCCATCGGGATAGAATTCCCGTAGGCAAGGCGATGCCAGGGGCCAGGGTGATTATTTTAGATGAAAATAAAAAAACCTGCGGCGACCTGGAACCCGGTGAAATATTCATCCGTACTCCCTTTAGAACCCTTGGATATTACAATGAACCCCAACTAAATGAGACAATATTCGTGCAAAACCCTTTTAATAATAACCATGGGGATATTATCCATAAAACCGGGGACCTGGGCCGGTTTTTACCGGACGGAAATATCGACCTCTTAGGAAGAATCGATCACCAGGTAAAAATAAGAGGGATTCGAGTGGAACCCGGAGATGTCGAAAATATAATATCAAAACAAGAAAAGGTAAAAGAAGTTGTGATCATAGACAGGGATGACAAAGCCGGCGAAAAATATCTCTGTGCTTATGTGTCTGCCCAGGAGGGGTTTGAAATACACTCCTTGAGAGAAGCACTGTCAAAAGAATTACCCGATTACATGATCCCCTCTTATATCATGCAAGTGGATAAATTCCCGCTAACAACCAATGGAAAAATAGACAAAAAAGCCTTACCCGAACCTGAAATAAAAGCAATGGAAAAGTATAGGGCTCCGAAGAATGAAATAGAAAAAAAACTGGTAGAAATATGGGCAAAAGAGTTACACCTGGACGATAGTGGTATCGGGGTGGACACCAGCTTTTTTGAACTGGGTGGGCATTCATTAAAAGTAATGAATTTGATTGCTAAAATTCATAAAGAATTTGATGCAAAAATTACCATGGAGGATGCATTTAATGCCAATACCGTTGAAAAACAGGCAAAATTGATCCGGGCAGCAGCAAAAGAAAAATATCTACCCATCATGCCCGGGGAAGAAAAAAACTATTATCCATTAACCTCTGCCCAGAAGAGGATGTATATGCTGCAGCAAATGGACTTGAATAATACCGCTTACAATATCCATAAGGTATTGCAGTTTAGTGGAAATATTAAAATTGCCAGGTTGGAAAAAATATTCCAGGAACTGGTGGATAGACATGAAAGTTTAAGAACATCATTTGAATTGGTGAAAGAAGTGCCTGTCCAGAGGATACACCGCCGCGTAGAATTTAGTTTCGAATATGATTTGGCCACAGGAAACATTGAGGGCATCCATCATTTTATACGTCCTTTCGCGCTCTCTCAGCCCCCCCTGCTGCGGGTGGGATTGATCAAACAGGATGAACAAAAATACTTGTTAATGGTAGACATGCATCATATCGTATCCGATGGCGTATCCCTTGAAATATTGGCAGGAGATTTTATAAGATTGTATAATGGCGAGGAACTTCACAAATTACCTCTCCAATACAAAGATTTTGCAGAATGGCAGAATAATGAAAAACAAAAAAACATGATTAAAAAGCAGGAAACCTATTGGTTAAATAAGTTTGGCAATGAACTACCGGAACTTAAATTGCAAGCGGATTATCCAAAAGCGGAAACCCAACCTTTCGCAGGAGATAAAATAAGCTTAGAAATAGGTGAAAAAGAAACCCAATCTCTGAGGAAACTGGCAAAATCGAACGATGTCACCATGTTTATGCTGCTGCTTGCAGTGTACACGCTCCTGCTTGCAAAGCTCAGCGGACAGGACGATATAATCATAGGAACAGCAGCAGCCGGTCGAGGACATGCCGACCTTGAAGGAATTATCGGCATGTTTGTCAATACCCTGGCTCTTAGAAATCGACTGGAAGAACAAAAAACATTTATCCAATTCCTGGAAGAAGTAAAAAACAATACGATAAAAGACTTTGAAAATCAAGACTACCAATTTGAAGAACTGGTGAATAAAGTTGTAAAAAACAGGAGCCCAAACCGCAACCCCTTATTTGACGTAACCTTTGAATTGGTTTCCCTGCAAAAGCAGTCTGCAGGGATACAGGAAGTCCATATAGCGGATATGAATCGTGAGTTCAAATCCAAAAAATCCAAATTCGATATGAGTTTCAACGGGACAGACACAGGAAACAATATATTTTTAACCATTGAATATTCCCTAAAATATAAGAAATCCACAATAGAACGAATGGCAAAGCATTACACCAACCTTTTGCAAAAAGCTGTTTTTTATACTGAGTCGCAGCTAAAAAGCATCGATATAATATCAGAAGAAGAAAAGCGCCAGATCCTGTTTGAGTTTAATAACACGAAAAAAGAGATACTAAGGGATAAGTGTTACCACCAGTTGTTTGAGGAACAGGTAACCAGGACACCGGATAAATTGGCTGCAATATGGAGACACCGGCAAATAACATATCAAGCCTTAAATGAGAAATCCAATCAGTTGGCCTGGTTATTAAGAGAAAAAGGTATAGTGCCGGGAGAACCGGCGGGTATCTTTTGTGAACGCTCCCTTGAAATGTTGGCGGCTGTCCTGGGCGTATTTAAAGCCAGCGCAGCGTATGTCCCCATCGACGTCCATTACCCCCTGGCACGAATAATAACAATCCTGGATAATTCCGAACCAAAAATCCTGCTGGCAAAATCAAATTCCTTCCAGGGTGTATACGAATACCTCAAGGAGATCGGTTCCAAAACCCGGGTAAAACATATCGTTTACCTGGATAAAACCGATAACCTTGAAACAGGAACCTATCCCTCCGAAAATTTAAAACCGATTAACAAACCATCCAGTCTCAGCTACATCATCTATACTTCGGGAACCACAGGAAAACCCAAAGGTGTGGCCATCCATCAATTGGGAATGCTCAACCATATGTTTGCCAAAATCCATGATTTATCCATAACCGGCGGCGATGTTATCGCACAAACAGCATCCGTATGTTTTGATATATCCGTATGGCAGCTTTTAGCGGGGTTGTTGAAGGGGGGATACACCTTTATCATCGACCGGGAAACTCTCCTTGAACCCGGGAAATTCTTGCAGGCTCTAAAAAAGGGAAAAGTCACCATCCTGGAATTGGTGCCTTCATTAATAAGTACATTTCTTAATACAGTGGAACATAAAAAGGATAAAGAGCTTAGCCATTTGAGATGGATGATTCCCACTGGCGAGGCATTGAGTGTCCACCTGGTTCGGGAATGGTATGCCCATTATCCCGGTATAAAGATGGTTAACGCATATGGCCCCACAGAAGCATCTGACGATGTCACCCATTATATCGTCAATGATATCCCCCACAAACATCAAATGTCTGTTCCCATTGGGAAACCGCTGCAAAATATGCACATTTATGTAATGGATAAAAATTTATCATTATGCCCGATTGGTGTAAGAGGAGAAATTTGCGTCTCAGGAATCGGTGTAGGAAAAGGGTATTGGAAAGACGAAGAGAAAACCGACAAAACCTTCATCCCCAATCCCTTCCTTGATGAAATTGGGGATGATGATTATGCTGTATTGTATAAAACCGGTGACCTGGGGTATTTTAGAGATGACGGCAATATCGAGTGCCTGGGCAGGATGGATTACCAGGTCAAGATCAGGGGTTACCGGATCGAATTGGGAGAAATCGAAAGTGAATTATTGAAATGTGAGAAAATAAAAAACGCTGTTGTGGTTGACCGTACTGACGGCAGTGAAGAAAAGTATCTCTGTGCTTATATCGTATCCGGGGAAACAATAGACGTATCGGAACTGAAAAATTTACTTTCAGTGAATTTGCCGGACTACATGATCCCCACGTATTTCAAACAGGTAGAGAAGATTCCCCTAACCTCCAATGGAAAAGTGGATCGCAAATCTTTACCAGTGCCGGAAACAGGGGGAGGAGAAATTGGCACAAAATATGTACCTCCAGGGGACAATATCCAGGAGAGCCTCGTTAAAATATGGTTGGAACTCCTGCCACTCAGACAAAATGCCAGCAGCGCAGCTATAGGTATCGATGATAATTTCTTCGAACTGGGCGGTCATTCATTAACAGCCACCATGATGGCGGCCAAAATACACAAAGAACTGGAGGTGAATGTACCCCTGGCTGAAATATTCAAGACCCCCAGCATCAGGATGCTTTCCCGGTACATAAAAGGGACTTCCGGGGACAAATTCTCCTATATCAGTGCTGCAGAAAAGAAAGACTATTACCGCGTTTCCCCGGCTCAAAAAAGGTTGTACATTATCCAGCGGATGAACCTTAACAGTACCGCTTACAACCTGCCTAAAGTGGTTATCCTGGAAGGAGAGCTAAATAAAGAAAAATCGGAAGCTATTTTAAGGAAACTGATAAAAAGACATGAAAGCTTAAGAACCTCTTTTACTCTCGCAGGAGATGAATTGGTACAGGAGATTCACAATGATGTAGAATTTAGAATAGAATATTATGAAGCATGTGAAGCACAGGGTGAAGAATCCTATGCCACTATTATCGAGAACTTTGTTCGGCCATTTGATTTATCCAAACCGGAATTACTGCGGGCGGGGCTAATAAAAATAGGAGTCGATCAATTCATACTGATGGTAGATATGCATCACATCATCACCGATGGCACATCCCAGGACATACTCACACGTGAATTTACCGACTTGTATTGGGGTGAAGAATTGGTGCCTCTTCATCTCCATCTCCAGTACAAAGATTTCTCAGAATGGCAAAACAAGATACTGGAATCCGAAAAAATAAAAAAACAGGAATCTTATTGGTTAAAAAAATTTGAGTCCCGCATACCGGTGCTGGATTTGCCAACTGATTATCCAAGACCGCTAATTCAACGTTTTGAAGGAGATGAATTATCCGGAAGAATAGAAAAAGAAGAAACCAGGGTGCTAAAGAAATATGCCCTGGAGGAAGGAGCGACGTTATTTATGGTATTATTATCCCTTACCAGTTTATTACTGGCAAAAC
The DNA here is from genome assembly GCA_020355945.1 of Candidatus Aminicenantota bacterium. The sequence goes on from CP070627.1 coordinate 7,681,789, forward strand.
TCAGCGGCCAGGAGGATATTATTATTGGAACCCCCGTGGCAGGACGCCGGCACGCGGATTTAGAAAAAATCATCGGGATGTTTGTCAATACTCTTCCCCTCAGAAACTACCCCTCCCCTGGTAAAACCTTTAGACAATTTATAAAGGAAATCAAAGGAAGTACATTGGAAGCCCTGGAAAACCAGGAATATCCGTTTGAAGAGCTGGTGGAAAGGGTAACGGTTAACAGGGATACCGGTCGAAATCCCTTGTTTGATATGATGTTCATATTACAAAACACTGTTTTTGATAGGGATTCTCCTCAAGCATTGGCATCTGCACAGCAACAACAATCATTGCCAGGTGACAAAATCAACAAAACCAACAACACCAACAAAACCAAAACAGCGAAATTTGACATAACTTTGAGCGTTTCCGAAGCTGGAGAAGACCTGGTGTTTTCCCTGGAATACAGCACAACATTGTTCAAGAAAGAAACCATCAAGAGATTTATCAGATATTTTAACCGGGTTGTTTCGGTAATTGCCAGGGAGCCAGGGATAAAGTTGGGGCAAATTGAGATCATATCAGAAGAAGAAAGAAAACAGGTACTGGAAACCTTTAATGATACCGGTTCCTGGTACCCGAAACCTAGCACCATCCATCAATTATTTGCAGGACAGGTGGAGAGAACACCGGACCATATTGCCGTTTTAGAAATCCACCAAACACACGAAATAAAACCCTTAAAGGGAACAAGGGGGCTTGCCCCCTTGCCTGGGGTGCGGCGCACCCCTCCGATTAGAAGTAATATGTTCATCACCTATCGCCAATTAAATAAAAAATCCCACCAATTGGCATATCATTTGATAGGGCAGGGCGTTCAACCCAACACCATCGTGGCCATCAAGGTGGAACGTTCAATAGAGATGATTGTGGGAATATTCGCTGTATTAAAAGCCGACGCCGCCTATTTGCCTATTGAACCCGAATACCCGGCAGAAAGAATAAAATACATGCTTCAAGACAGTAATGCCGGGATTTTGCTGGATATGGCCAGTATGGTGAGTAACGTGGCAGGCCGGGAACCCACTCCCCAGGAGGTGTCCAAACCCGCAGCCCAACTCGCCTACATCATCTATACCTCCGGGTCTGCAGGAAAACCCAAAGGAGTAATGGTTGAACATCTATCCGTTGTAAATGTATTATTTACCCTCAATAAACAATATCCCTTCCATGAATCATCTGTTTATTTGTTAAAAACTTCATTTGCATTTGACGTATCCGTAACAGAATTGTTCGGCTGGTTCTTAGGAAAAGGAAAGTTAGCCATACTGGAGAAAGGCGGAGAGAAAGATCCTGAAACAATCCTGGACACCATCGAAAGCGCTCGCATCACTCATATCAATTTTGCACCCTCTATGTTTAATGTTTTCACGGATTCATTAAACCCGGAAAATATCGGGAAATTATCACATCTGCAATTCATTTTTTTGGCCGGAGAAGTCCTTTTACCCCAATCAGTGAACCAGTTTAGGACACTAAATTCTAAGGTTAAATTGGAAAATCTATATGGCCCCACCGAAGCCACTGTATATGCCAGTAAGTATTCATTGGCAGACTGGGTTGGCAAAGGCGCTATACCCATTGGCAGCCCCCTGCAAAACATGAAATTATATATTTTAGATAAAAATGATAATCTCCAGCCCATAGGAGTTCCCGGGGAATTGTGCATCGCCGGCCCCGGGGTTGCCAGGGGATACCTGAACCAACCGGGATTAACCGCAGAAAAATTTTGCCTCCGGCACCCAGGGAGGGCGCTTTTTGAAAAAAGCCCCTGGCAGGGGCGACCTATTATCCCCCCTGGCCCCGCCACTCTCCGCAAAAACTTTTTATTAATGGGGACAAGGGGGCTTGCCCCCTTGTTATATAAAACCGGTGACCGCGCACTCTGGCTCCCGGACGGAAACATCGAATTTCTAGGAAGAATAGACCAACAGGTAAAAATCCGGGGGTTCAGGATAGAACCCGGGGAAATAGAAGCAAAACTGATGGAAATCGACGGAATCACCGCAACCGCAGTGATTGATAAAAAAGATGATAATGGCCAGGGATATCTTTGTGCTTACATCGTTTCTAAAAAGGAAACCATGACTTCCCAATTAAGAAATATCCTTTCCTCTAAATTACCGGGTTATATGATCCCCTCTTATTTTATTCACCTGGATCAAATCCCCCTGACCCCTAACGGCAAAGTTGATCGTAAAGCATTACCGATACCGGAACCAGTGGGACCAGGTTCCGCTTATACAGCCCCCGAAAATAAGTTGCAAGAAAGGCTTGCTGAAATATGGTCGAAAGTAATTGGAATCGAAAAAGAGAAGATCAGCATAGATGCCAATTTTTTTGAGCTGGGCGGACATTCATTAAAGGCCACGATCATGGCAGCCAGGATCTGGAAAACCCTCAATGTAAAAGTGCCGCTGGCAGAAATATTCAAGAATCCCACCATCAGGGGGGCGGCACAATATATTAATACCACGGCGGAAGATAAGTATGATCCCATTCCTTTTGCCGCGAAAAAAGAGTATTATCCCTTATCATCGGCTCAAAAGCGAATGTATATTTTGAATGAACTGGAAGGTGTAAGTACGACTTATAATATGCCCGGCGTAATGAAAATAGAAGGGAAACTTGACAGGTATCGTTTCCAGGAAACATTCCGTGCATTAATCAAGAGACATGAAACGTTGAGAACATCATTTACAATGAGAGAGGGGCAACTGGTCCAGGTAATAAACAACACTTCCAACCTGGACTTTAAAATTGACTACCTGGAGACAAAGGAACATGAATGCCAAGAGCTAATCGGAAAATTTATCAGGCCCTTTGATCCGGGTAAATCCCCATTACTCCGGGTCCTGTTGATTCGATTATCCGAAACGAAATATATCTTTTTATTCGATATGCCCCATATTATTTCGGACGGCATGTCCATGAATATCCTGGTGAGGGAATTTGTCCGTTTATATGAGGGAACCCCCCTGTCGGAATTAAGAATACAATACAAAGATTATTCCCAATGGCAAAACAGGTTTATCGAGTCCGATATTTTTAATCGGCAGGAAAGATACTGGTTGAAGACCCTGGAAGGGAATCTCCCGGTACTACGTATGCCCCTGGATTTTAAACGGCCCAACCGGCAAACCTTTGAAGGGCGTTCTCTATCCTTTGCCTTACCAGGAGAATTGACGGAAAAACTCAATAGATTTGCCGGGAAGCAAAATATCACCTTAAATATCTTGTTATTATCCCTTTATGCCCTGTTGATAAGTCAATACAGCAGTCAAACCGATATGATTATCGGCTCGCTGACAGCAGGGCGAAACCACCCGGACCTGGAAAATATCATCGGCATGTTTGGAAATTTCCTCCCGATTCGCATCACCATACCAACCAATCAAACCTTCATCGAATTTCTCAATTCAGCCAGGGAAACCATCATCAAAGCCTATGAAAACCAGGATTACCCCTTTGAGATAATAATAGAACGGTTGAATCTCCCGGTTGATTTGTCCAGGAATCCCATATTCGATACCCTGTTGAATTTCCATAATGAAGCAGATTCAACTGCCCACCTGGAAATTGAGGGACTAAAATTCTCTCCCTATGAATTTGAAAATAATATATCCACCCTGGATTTCAAAATGGATGTCCTCCTGGACAACAATAAAAGATTGAATGGCTCAATCCAATATAATATAAACCTATTTAAAGAAGAAACAATCAAGCGTTTCATCCATCATTTCCCGGTGCTGATAAAAAATGTAATTGAAAATCCCTATCAAAAAATATCGAAGCTGGACTTATTGACAGAAGAAGAAAAAGCAGAATTTGCCCGGAGGAGAAAACTCAGAACCGCACCTGCCGCAAAGCCCGTTAAATTGGCGGTAAGTGCAACATTTATTCCGGACCCGGTTAAGGAATATATTAAATGGTGGGGAAAACAGTTCGCACTGGAAATCGATACTGCCTTTGCTCCATACAACCAGGTTTTCCAGGAACTACTGGATGAAACCGGTTTGATATCCGCAAATCTCGGTGTGAATGTTTTGTTAATCCGTTTTGAAGATTGGATTCGCGATGTTCATTTGCCGGATAAGGAAATATGTGAAAAATTGGAGCGTGATTTCCAGGAACTGGTACGAATATTTAAAAATAAACCTAAGACAGTTCCTTACCTGGTGGGGATATTTCCTGTTTCCATGTACTTATCGTTATCCCCACACCTTATCGATTACCTCGAGAACATGTATGTTCGCTGGAAAAAGATTATTGAAGAGACCACCAATGCTTATATCACCGATTTTACCAGCCTGGGGGAATTATACGATATTATAGAGGTCTTTGATGCAGTAACCGACCGGGAAGGACATCTTCCCTTTAAAGACGAGTACTATGCCGCCATAGGGACAACAATAGGTAGAAAATTGTGTGGGTTGTATAATCCTCCCTTTAAAGTGATTGTCCTGGACTGTGATAATACATTATGGGGGGGGATTTGCGGAGAAGACGGGCCCACAGGGGTTCGTGTGGAAGACCACTACCGGGAACTGCAAGTCTTTATGCTGCAAAAGTACAATGAAGGTATGCTGCTGACCATATGCAGTAAAAACAATGAAGCCGATGTGTGGGATGTATTTGAAAAGAATCCCCGGATGCTCTTAAAGAAAAAACACTTTGTGGGATGGAAAATAAATTGGAAAACCAAATCTGAAAATATAAAAGAATTGGCACAGGAGTTGAATCTTGGAATCGATAGTCTAATATTTGTCGACGACAGCCCGGTGGAGTGTTCCGAAGTCATGTCCAACTGCCCGGAAGTATTTACATTGCAGTTGCCGGAGAATCCGGCAGCCATCCCCCTGTTTTTAAAACATGTATGGGCCTTTGATCGATTGATTGTGACTGATGAGGACAGGACTCGGTCCCGGATGTACCTGACTGAAAAAAAACGTAAAGAATCCCAAAAACAATCATTGTCATTAAAAGATTTTTTATCCGGGCTTGAGATTAAAGTGGCCGTGAATGTAATGAAAAATTCACATATAAGCAGGGTCTCCCAATTGACCCAGAGAACAAACCAGTTTAATTTAAGCACCATTCGGAGAAACGAAAGCGAGATAATGTCCTTAACATTGAATAAGGGTACCCGGTGCTGGGTTATAGAAGTCAGCGACAGGTTCGGGGACTACGGGCTGGTGGGGGTGATAATTACCCGGGAGAAACCAGGTCATTGCCATTTGTTTATCGACACATTCTTGCTCAGCTGCCGTGTCTTGGGAAGGGAGGTGGAAGAAACAGTCCTGGTAGGATTAAAAACCTACTGCCGGCAGCGCGGTTTGAAAACCCTGGAAGCGGATTTTTATCCTACAAAGAAGAATCAACCTTTTTTGAATTTTCTTCAAAATAAGCAAAATAAGTGGATAGAGCAGCAGAAACATGAAAAATACACCACCTACACTCTGCCGGTTGATCATATCCCCGATTCCTGTGAATTTGCCCGACTCTATTTTCAAAAGACTTTTAAAAAGGAATTACCCGGAGTACAGGTGGAAGGAAACCCCACAACTACATCTCTAAAATATAACTTTTTCAATAAACATGAAACCGGAACCACGGTTTTACCGGGCCCCCGATGGCAAAAAAACATTCCCCCCAGGGATAAAAGGAATCAACTGCTCCATCAGTCACACTACCTACCTATAGAGAATTATACCGGAAAAATGCTGCTGGATTTACCTGTGGATACCGTCAAGGGCAAATTGCCAGTCCCTTTAAACGATGAGGAACCGCGGGATGAAACCGACAATAAACTGATGCAAATATGGCAGGAAATATTGAAAATAGAAATCACAGGCATTGGAGCGTCTTTTTTTGAACTGGGAGGGAATTCTCTTAAGGCCATTACCATGGTGTCGAAAATACATAAAGAATTTAATGTAAGTTTACATTTGCACCATATATTTAACCACCCCTTCATCAAGCAACTGTCCGATTTAATAAAGAAATCGGAAAAAAGTGTTTATTCATCCATTCAACCTTCAAAACCAAAGGACCACTATGCAATGGCCTCGGCACAGAAGCGGTTGTACATCCTCCAGCAAATAGAGTTGGACAACACCGCTTACAATATGTCTATTGTAGTAATACTGGAAGGCAAACTAAAAAGGCAGCAATTTGAAGAAGCATTCAGGAAATTGATAAACAGGCATGAAAGTCTAAGGACGTGCTTTGTAATGATAGAAGAGGAGCCAATGCAGGAGATACAGGCTGAAGTGGAATTTGAAATTGAATATTATAATTTAGCCACAGAGGACAAAGATAAAAGAATCACCTCACTTCCTACTACCTACTACTTACTACCTACTATTAAGGATTTTATCCGTCCCTTTGACCTGTCACAGGCACCTCTGCTGCGAGTGGGATTAATTAAACTTGAAACGGAAAGACATATTCTAATGGTGGATATGCATCATATTGTTTCCGACGGCACATCAATGAACCTGTTAACAAAGGATTTTATCACATTTTATTCCGGCCAGGAACTTCCACATTTAAGAATCCAATACAAAGATTACTGTGAATGGCAACACCATCTTTTAACATCCGGGAAAATAAAAAGCCAGGAAAAATACTGGTTGGACCATTTTTCAGGGGAGGTCCCGGTTCTAAACATGCCCACCGATTACCCACGTCCCTCCATTCAACGGTTTGAAGGGGATAGTATCAGTTTTTATTTTGAGAAGGAGTTAAGTGGCCATCTCCATCGATTAATGAAAGAAACCGGTACCACCTTGTACATGATGTTACTGGCTCTATATAATATTACATTAAGCAAGTATACCGGCCAGGAAGATATCATCATTGGCTCACCCACAGCGGGGAGAAACCATGCGGATTTAGAAAATATTATCGGTTTATTAATGGAAACACTGGTCATAAGAAACTACCCGGAAGAGGATAAAACCTTTGAAGAATTCCTGGAAGAAGTAAAGAAGAATGCCTTAGATGCCTTTGAGAACCAGGCATATCCCTTTGGAGAATTGCTCAAACACGTGTGGGATGAAAGCGATCGCAGCCGGAATCCCCTGTTTGATTCCATGTTAATCGTACAGAATATGAATACGGATGCAGGTCCAGGCCGTGAGGAGCCCGGAATAGAGGGATTACGTGTTATTCCATATGAAGGTGCTTCTCACAAGGTATCAAAGGTTGATTTTACTCTAGAGGCAGAAGAAAAGGAAGATAAAATCTTTTTTATCCTGGAATATTGTACAAAATTATTTAAAAGAGAGACCATGGAACGGTTGATCTCCTCTTTTAAAGAGATCGTGTTGACCGTGGTCCGTAACAAAACCATCAAATTGGGTGACATTCGGCTGTCTCATGATTTGCTCACAGCAGTGTCCTCCAGTGCGTATAAAGGGGCTGAAAGTGAATTCGATTTTTAGGTATTATCACATTTATATGAAAGCTCAGGGGATGACCGGATGAAAATAGACCAAAAAAATATTGAAAACATCCTGGCATTAACCCCAATGCAAGAGGGGATGCTGTTTCATTATTTAAAAGACCCGGAAAACCACTACTATTTTGAGCAGTTAAGCCTGCAAGTATCCGGCAGTGTTGATATCCACTGCCTTGAACAAGCCTGGAACCTGGTCATAGAGACCAATGAAATGCTGCGCACCGTGTTCCGCTGGCAAAAATTAAAAGAGCCGACACAAATTATACTTAAAGCGCACAGGGTTACATTAAGATATTATGAACGAGACGGCAGAGATACCCACCAATGGATTGAAGAGATAAAAGCCAGGGACAGGAATGAAACCTTTGATTTACAGCAAGTCCCGTTTCGTGTGACCCTGGGTAAAATCGACACGCAGCGGTATATAATGATTATCAGCCATCACCACATATTATACGATGGTTGGAGCACCGGGATTGTTTTAACCGAATTCCTGGCAGCTTATAGAGACCTGGTGAATAAAAAATACCCGGTTAAGCCATTGAAAACAAAATTAGAGGAGTTTATCCGCTGGAAGCAAAACCGGGAAAAAGAAATTGCAGTTAAAAAAGAAAAATTCTGGAACACTCACCTGGCAGGTTTCGAACCGCCTACGAAATTATCAATAAAACGAACAACTGCTGCGGCCAGCCAGGAAACAGTTTGTTATCAAGTCCGGATTGCCAGGCACCTTAAAGGTAAGATAGACCGTTACATTAAAAAATATAAGATAACAATGGCAGCGCTGCTGTACAGCGCCTGGGGAATTTTACTGCAAAAATACAATAACACCAATGATGTGATGTTTGGCTTCACTGTGTCGGGAAGAAATGCCCGGATAAAAGGAATAGAAAATATGGTGGGATTGTTTATCAATACCCTGCCACTGAGAATTCACACCCCCACCACTGAGAAGACAGCGGAATTCTTACTCCGGGTGAATCAGATACTGCAGGAGCAAGATGAGTATGAACATACTGCATTGACAGATATAAAAGAATACAGCGGCATTGATGGGAATGAAGACATGTTTGATACGCTGGTGGTGGTGGAAAATTATCCCCTGGACACCCGCCTACATGTGGAAAACAGGCCATTGTCCATCGATTCGTATTCAATGGTGGAACATACGCATTATGATCTAACTGTTGGCATCACACCAACACCCACGGAGATATTGATCAATTTCAGTTTCCCAAAAGAGTTATTTGATGAGGCACTGATTGAGCAATTGTCTCATCATTATCCCACGGTTATGGAGAATCTTATAAACAACCCGGAGCAGCGGGCCGCAGATATCGAGATATTGTCACCAGCGGAAAAGAAACAGTTATTAGTTGATTTCAACCGCACCCAGGCAGACTATCCAAAAGAGAAAACCCTGCAGCAATTATTCGAGGAACAGGTGGACCGCACCCCGGACCGTACAGCCCTTATCGGGCAAATTCCAAAGGGGGTGGCACCCCCGGCCTATAAAAAGGGAACAAGGGGGCTTGCCCCCTTGTTTGTTCTCATGTCAATCACCTATAAGGAATTAAATCAAAAGTCCAGGCAATTGGCATATTTATTGAAAGAAAAGGGGGTCAAACCCGATACCATCGTGGGGATTATGGTGGAACGTTCCCTGGAAATGATTATCGGGGTCCTGGGTATTTTAAAAGCCGGGGGTGCCTATTTGCCCATTGACGCGAATTATCCGCAAGAGCGCATCGATTACATGCTCAAGGACAGCGGCGCCAAAATTCTTTTAACCGGTCAAGAAATCACTGATCTCTATTCGCCGCCGGCGTTTAAAATCCGCCCGGAGGGCACCTCTAACCACCCCTGTCAGGCTTCAAGCCTGGCATATATCATCTATACCTCCGGTACCACGGGAAATCCCAAAGGTGTGTTGGTGGAACATGAAAATGTCGTTCGTCTCCTGTTTAACGACCAATTCCCCTTTGATTTTAATGAGCAGGATGTGTGGACCCTATTCCATTCCTACTGTTTTGATTTTTCCGTGTGGGAAATGTACGGCGCTTTGTTGTACGGCGGCAAATTAATCATTATTCCTCGAAAGGTAACCCGCGACCCCCACCGATACCTGGAAATCTTAAAGAAACAGGGTGTCACCGTATTAAACCAGGTACCCTCGGTCTTTTATCATTTGATGGCCGAAGAGATGAAAACCGGGGAAAAAAAATTACGATTGCGATATATTATTTTTGGCGGCGAAGCACTCAACCCGGGAAAATTACAGGAATGGAAAAAAAAGTACCCGGGAACCAGGTTAGTAAATATGTACGGAATCACAGAAACCACCGTGCACGTCACCTATAAAGAGATCACCCCTAAAGAGATCGAGGCTGGCCGCAGTAATATCGGGAAACCCATTCCCACCTTAACCGCCTATGTAATGGATAAGCATTTAAAACTCTTACCCATGGGGGTGCCCGGGGAAATTTTCGTCGGAGGCAAGGGCCTTTCCAGGGGGTATTTGAACCGGCCACTATTAACCGCAAATAAGTTTATCCTTAATCCTTATAATCTCTATAGGTCCCATATGTCCCATACGTCCTATATTTCCCATATGTCCTATATTTACAGGACCGGTGACCTGGCCCGGTGGGTGAATGGAGTAGGGGATATGGAGTACCTGGGCCGCATCGATCACCAGGTGAACATCAGGGGCTTCCGTATTGAAATAGGAGAAATCGAATCCCGGTTGATAAAACATGAAAAAATAAAAGAGGCGGTAGTCAACCTTAAAGAAGATAAAAGTGGTGATAAATATCTTTGTGCATATATTGTTCCCCGCAAACCGGGTAATTTTGAAATCCCTCAATTGAGAAACTATTTGTCCGCTAAATTGCCGGATTATATGGTTCCTGCCTTTTTTGTAGAATTGCCGCAAATCCCGCTCACCTCCACGGGAAAAGTGGATAGAAAAGCGCTGCCCCACCCCGCAGTAACCTCATCAATGGTATACACCGCCCCACAGGATCCGGCAGAAGAAATCATGGTGGAGACCTGGTCCGATATCCTGCAAATAGAAAAAGAAAATATAAGCACTAATAGTAATTTTTTTGAACTGGGTGGTCATTCGTTAAAAGCCACCCGGTTAATTACACGAATACACAAGGCTTTTGATGTTGAGATTTCCATTGCCGACATCTTTGCTTACCCCACCCCCGGGGAACTTTGTTCTCAAATACGGAACAAGGAAAAACAGGCGCATCAATCTATCGGATTGACCGAAGAAAAAGAGTATTACCCGCTGACATCAGCCCAGGACAGGTTTTACGTGTTCCAGCAGTTGGAGCCTGGTAATACCAGTTATAATATGCCGGAAATCATGCTCCTCCAGGGTAAGGTTTCCAGGGAAAAATTTGAAAAAGTCTTTAAAAAACTGATCCAACGCCATGAAAGTTTACGTACCAGCTTTTTCCTGGTGAAAGGCGAAGCGGTTCAGCGGGTTCATCCGGCTCACCAGGTACCCTTTACCTTGGAATTCCATCAATCGGGCAGCCGGCAAACAGGAAATTTTTCCCGGCCTTTTGATTTAAGCCGACTGCCGCTGCTGCGCCTGGGACTCCTGGAAACCGAAAAAGAGAAATATTTTCTCATGTTTGATATGCATCACATCATCTCGGACGGTGTTTCCATAGGAATTTTTATAAAAGAATTCCTGGCATATTATCAAGGAGAAGAACCAGCGCCGCTGCGCCTCCGGTACAAAGACTACGTCACCTGGCTGAATCAAAGAAAAAAACAAACCACCAAAAATCAAACCATAAAAACCCCGGGATCCGACCCGGAACAAGGGGCATTGAATTTACCGTCGGATTACCAGAGGCCAATAAAACCGAATTTTGAAGGAAACACCATCAAATTTGAAATCCCCACCCGAGAAAAAGAAGCGTTAAAATTATTGTCGTTAAAAGAAAACACTACCCTCTATATGATATTGCTCAGTATCTTCAATGTCCTGCTGGCAAAGCTCAGCGGCCAGGAAAATATCATCGTGGGAAGTCCCATGGCTGGCCGCCAACATCATGACTTGCAGGGATTATTGGGTTTGTTTATCAATACCCTGGTCCTGCAAAATTTCCCCGCCGGTGAAAAACCGTTTACCGCCTTTTTAAAGGAAGTCAAAGCCAATGCTTTACAAGCCTTTGAAAACCAGGACTATCAATATGAAGAACTGGTAGAGAAAATCACCCTGGCCAGGGCCAGCGGTCGGAATCCTTTATTTGACGTGATGTTCGTGCTGCAGAATATGGAAAGGCAGGAAATAGAAATTCCCGGCCTGAAGGCCACCCGGGATGTTGGTCAGCGTCGAACCTCGAAATTCGATATGACATTGTACGGTGAAGAAGAAGACAACCTGGTTTTCAGACTGGAATACAGCACCAGCCTGTTTAAAAAAGAAACCATGCGGCGATTTACCAGGTATTTCCGGAACATTATCACCAACGTTTTACAGGACCCGGCAGCAAAGATATCAAGCATAGAAATGATGCCGGAAGATGAGAAAATGAAATTGTTATTTGATTTCAACAATAGAGGCGCGGATTATCCCCGCGATAACACCATCCATCAATTGTTCCAGTCCCGGGTGGACCAGGTACCGGGAAATATCGCTATTGCCGGCGGCTCATCTATCCAACCGCTGACTTACAGGCAATTGAATGAAAAAGCAAACCGATTAGCCGGCGTTTTAAGGCAAAGGGGCCTGGGCCCCGATAATATCGCCGCACTGCTGGTGGAACGCTCAACCCAAATGATCATAGGAATACTGGCCGTATTAAAAGCCGGGGGCGCCTATCTGCCCATAGACCCCGCCAACCCCCGGGAACGGATCGAATATATTTTACAAGACAGCCGCGCCAACCTCTTATTAATCACCAAACAATCGGCTGAAAAAACAGGAAATTTTAAAGAAACCATTGACCTGGAAGAGGAAATATCCGCTGCAGTCCCCGGGGATAACCCGGGACCCCATTGCTCCCCCTCCCACCTGGCCTATATTATCTACACTTCCGGGACCACCGGCAAACCCAAAGGGGTGATGATCCAGCATGGAAACGTTGTCCGGTTGATGTTTAATAACAAGAATTTATTTGATTTCACCGCCGAAGATACCTGGACCATGTTTCACTCTTACTGTTTTGATTTTTCCGTATGGGAGATGTACGGGGCCCTGTTGTACGGTGGGACATTGGTCATGGTCCCTAAAATGACCGCCAAAAACCCGGCAAAATTCCGGGAAATTCTCAAAGAACATGAAGTGACCGTATTAAATCAAACCCCCTCCGCCTTTTATCCCCTGGTGGAAGAAGAACTCAAACACCCGGCAAAAGAATTAAAAGTAAGATACGTCATTTTTGGAGGAGAAGCCCTAAGCCCTCTTCAATTAAAAGGGTGGCAGGAAAAATATCCCCAAACAAAACTGATCAATATGTATGGCATTACAGAAACCACCGTCCATGTTACCTATAAAGAGATAACCGCGGCGGAAATAGAAACAAATACCAGTAATATCGGCAAGCCCATTCCCACATTATCTACGTTTACCACGGATAAATATTTAAAACCCCAGCCAATAGGCGTGATCGGGGAATTGTGCGTCGGAGGCGAAGGGCTGGGCAGAGGGTATTTAAACCGGCCTGAATTAACCGCCGCGGTTTTCGTGGAAAATCCCTTTCAACCAGGGGAACGGCTGTACCGGTCCGGGGATTTGGTTAGGATATCAACAAACCGGGAAATGGAATACATGGGCAGAAAGGACCAACAGGTAAAAATCAGGGGATTCCGCATCGAGTTGGGAGAAATCACCAATCACTTATTGAATCATCCCGGGATAAAAGAAGCAATAATTACAGCAAAGGCAGATAAAACCGGCGATCATTTTCTATGCGGTTACATTGTTCCGCACCCGGTTGACTCATTTGAAAATCTTCAATTGAGGGCTTATTTGCAGGAAAAAATACCCGATTATATGATACCCGCATACTTTGTAGAGGTCGCGGAAATGCCGCTTACTTCCACCGGGAAGATTGATCGGAAATCACTGCCGGATCCGGGAATCACTTCGGCAGTAGAATATGTCGCGCCCCGGGATGCCGTGGAAGACTCATTGGTCAACATATGGTCCGAAATATTGGGCCTGGACCGGGAGCAAATCGGGATTCACGATAATTTTTTCCACCTGGGCGGTCACTCTTTAAAAGCGGCCGGGCTGCTGGCTGGCATCCACCGGCAATTTTCCCTGGAAATCCCCCTGGCGGAAATATTTAAAACCCCTACCATCGAAGGCATTGCCGGTTATATTAACCAAAGCGGAAAAGGCGCTTATCTCCCCATTGAACCGGCAGCCAAAAAAGACTACTATCCTCTATCTTCCGCTCAAAAAAGATTATATATCCTGCAGCAAATAGACCCCCAAAGCACCACTTATAATATGCCAGCCATCATGATATTGGCAGGCAAACTCCATAGGACACATATAGAAAATACCTTCAGGGAATTAATCAACAGGCATGAAAGTCTAAGAACCTCTTTTGATGCCGTAGATGACCAGCCCGCCCAGCGGATACAGGATAAGGCGGAGTTCGAGATTGAATATTACCAGGTTGAGGTTAAGGTTGAGAAAATTATAAGCAATTTCATTCGTCCTTTTGATCTCTCCCGGGCACCACTGCTGCGGGTAGGCTTAATAAAAACAAAAAAACAAGAACATATACTGATGACTGATATGCATCATATCATATCCGATGCCTTATCAAAGGAAATATTGATCAAAGAGCTGGTGAGTTTATACCTGGGGGAAAAGTTACCGGCATTAAGACTCCAGTATAAAGACTTTTCCCAATGGCAAAACCAGCGGATCATTTCCGGCCGGGTAAAAAAACAGCAAGAATATTGGCTCCATGAGTTCAACGGGAACCTGCCAATAATACAAATCCCCACCGATTATAAAAGACCGGTGAAAAGAAGTTTTACCGGAAACCGGGAAACCTTTAACATCCCGGCCCAACAAGCCGGGAAATTAAGGAAACTGGCCGAAGAAGAACATGCTACCATGTTTATGGTCCTGCTGACCATATACAACACCCTTCTTGCCAAATTGGGTCAGCAGGAAGATATCATTGTGGGAACCATGATCGCTGGCCGTAGGCATCCGGATTTAGAGAACATTATCGGTGTGTTTGTCAATACCCTGGCCCTGAGAAACTATCCCCGGGGAGATCAATCCTTTATCGAATTTTTCAGGGAAGTGAGAAAACGAACATTGGATGCCTTTGACAACCAGGATTATCAATTTGAGGACCTGGTGGAAAAATTAAACATAGAAAGAGATGCCAGTCGAAATCCCTTGTTTGATGTGGTATTCTCCTTCAGGGCCCGGGACGCCAATAGAACCCGGGAACCCCACCCGGGTCCGGAAGCCAAAGCAAAGGAACCGCACCTGGAAGTCAAGGCATATGAACCCGGAGAAGAGAAACGCCTCGAGGTGAAATTTGATATACTTTTAACCGGCGTGGATACCGGTGAAGAACTGTTCCTGGTGCTTGAATACAGTACGGAACTCTTTAAAAAAGAAACCATACAAAGATTTATAAAATACTATAAGGAAATCGTGTCTGCCGTGTTAGCCAATGAATCCATCCCGTTAAAAAATATTAACATATCTCATGACCTGGTAATCGCCACCTCAAAGATTTATCAAACCAACGAAAGTAATTTTGATTTTTAAACCACTTCTTCGTGTTTCTTCGTGTATCTTCGCGGCTAAAATTAGAGGGTGAATTAAAGGTATAAATATGGAAATAAGAGCCTCAAAAGATAAACTGGCCCTGGCTGCCCAGCAAAATATCAAGGAACAGGATTACTGGCTGAATAAATTATCAGGAACACTGGTAAAAAGCAGCTTTCCCTATGATTACCAGGAGAAAAAAATAGAAAAATCCAGGCCAGCACAGGTGAAATTTCAATTCCCCGCTGAACTCCATGCCAAAACAATGGAGTTAAGTAAAGGAGTAGATGTTAAAGTACATATGATCCTGGTAACCGGACTGTTTATATTGCTCAACAAGTATATGAATGACAATAAAGATATTATCATCGGCTCACCCATATTAAAACAAGACATCCAGGGAGAGTTTGTCAATACCGCCCTGGCATTCAGGAACCAGGTGGACGATGGCACCAGTTTCAAAGAACTCCTGCTGCAAACCAGGGAAACAATCATTAACGCCAATGATAATCAAAACTATCCTATTGAAATATTACTTGACAGGTTAGACCTGCCGAATGATGCGGATGAATTTCCTTTATTTGATGTGGTCATTTTACTGGAAAATCTTCATGATAAATGTTATATACAGGATATTCACTATAATATCATGTTCTCTTTTTTGAAAACCGCTGGACATATTGAAGGTGTTGTGGAATACAATTCGCTGTTGTACATTGAAGGTACAATAAAACGAATTATCAATCATTACCTGCATGTACTGGACCAGGGGCTTTCAAATTTAGATATAAAATTATCCCAAATAGACATGTTGTTAGAGCAAGAAAGAGAACAAATATTGTTTGAATTTAACAATACTACGAGGGATTATCCAGGAAATAATACTCTTCACGAATGGTTTGCAGAACAGGCAGTTAACACCCCGGACAATATCGCCCTGGTGGGAGCCTTCGAATTACACGAAAAGGGAACAAGGGGGCTTGCCCCCTTGTATGTTACCTACAGGGAATTAAACGACCGGTCTAACCGCCTGGCACACCGATTACGAGCCAAAGGTATCCGGCACGACACCATTGCCGCCATTATGGTGGAACCTTCTCTGGAGATGATAGTCGGGATACTGGGTATATTGAAAGCCGGTGGTGCATATTTGCCCATAGATGCAGATTACCCGGAGGAACGTATTAATTATATGCTTGCCGACAGCGGTGTGGAAGTTTTGGTGACAACACCAAAACTACAGGTTAAGGTTAAGGCTGAGGTTGAGGAGAGACTTATAGAGATAATAGATATATCCAACCTTTCATCTTTCTCAACCTTAACCTCAACCTCAACCTGCCAGGTTCATTCTTCTTATAGGGTGTCCCCGCCGGGGACCCTGGCATACATCATCTATACCTCCGGTTCAACAGGGAAACCCAAAGGTGTCATGGTGGAACATCAAAATGTTGTCGCCTATTTACATGCCTTCTACCTGGAATTTAATATCAATGCAAAGGATACCGGGATGCAAATGGCACCTTATTCTTTTGATGTTTTCGTTGAAGAAGTGTTTCCCATCCTATTAAAAGGTGGACGATTCATCATACCGGGTGCAGCAATCATGATGCATATTGATTCATTGACCCGGTTAATTGTTAACCACGGCGTGAGTATCATTGATTGTACGCCATTATTATTAAATGAGATAAATAAATCGGGAATAGAGACACCGGGCATCACATTTATCAGCGGCGGCGATGTTTTAAAAGAGGAATATATCGATAAACTTTTGAAAATTGGCACGGTTTATAACACCTACGGTCCCACGGAAACCACTGTATGTGCTGCTTATTACAAATGCAATGGGTCTGCTCATCTGCATGCCAATTCCCCTGGTATTCCCATAGGCAAACCCATATCCCATTACAGCATCTATATCCTGGCTGAAAATCGTAAACTAACACCTATAGGTGTTCCCGGTGAATTATACATATCCGGTGCCGGAGTGAGCCGGGGGTATTTAAACAACCCGGAACTAACTGCAGAGAAATTTGACCACGATTTAAAGGATTATCAGGATTACCATGAAAAATATCATAGGTCCTATAGGTCCCATACGTCCTATATTTCCTATTTGTCCTATATTTCTAAAAAAATCTACAAAACCGGTGACCTGGGGCAGTGGCTTGAGGATGGAAACATCCGGTTTTTAGGCCGAAAAGACCTTCAGGTAAAAATCAGGGGATACCGCGTCGAAACAGGAGAAATAGAAAACCGGTTATTGAAAAACCCTGTAATAAAAGAAGCCGTGGTCACAGCCAGGCAAGATAAACATGGTGACAAATATTTATGCGCGTATATTGTCCCACAAGAAAAAATTGAGGTGTCCGGTTTAAAAGAGTCATTGGCATTAGAGCTGCCGCATTATATGATTCCATCTTTTTTTGTACAGCTCAGTCAACTGCCCTTAACCCCCAATGGTAAAATTGATCAAAAAAAACTGCCCGAACCGATAATAGAAGCCGGAGCAGAGTATGTAGCTCCTCAAAATCAATTACAAAAACAGTTGCAAAAGATATGGCAAGAGGCACTGGGTTTGGAATCCATTGGAATAAATGATCATTTTTTTAATATTGGCGGGCATTCACTAAAAGGAATCCAGGTCATTAACAGCATTCACCGTGAATTTAATGTAAAGGTTCCCCTGGCAGAACTGTTTATAACACCTACGATAAAAGGATTATCAACATATATCCAACAAGCGGCCCGGGATAAATTTGTATCCCTGGAACCGGCAGAAGAAAAAGAATATTATGCGTTGTCCTCTGCCCAAAAGAGGTTGTACATCCTCCAGGAGCTGGAACCGGAAAGTACTGCCTATAATATGCCGCAAGTAACAACTGTAAAATTGAAAAATGAGAAAGGTAAGCCGGAACAATCGTTTAAAAAGCTTATCCACAGGCATGAAAGCTTAAGAACCTCCTTTGAAATGATCAACCAGCAGCCTGTCCAGAGGATACATCCATCCCATGGATTGGGGTTTGAGATTGACTATTATCAATCCAATAAAGAACAAATCAATGAAATAATGGAAAATTTTTTAAAACCCTTTGATTTAAGCCAGGCACCTTTATTAAAAGTCGGGCTCATAAAAACCGGGGAAGAGGAATATATTTTAATGACGGACATGCATCATATCGTATCGGATGGTGTGTCTTACGGTATATTGACAAATGATTTTATAAGACTCTATTCAGGAGAAGAATTGGCGCTGCTGAGGCTTCAATATAAAGATTTTTCAGAGTGGCAGAATAGTGAAAAGCAAAAAGAATTAATAAAGCAGCAGGAATCGTATTGGATGAAAGTCTTTTCAGGCCAACTACCCGTACTTAATCTTCCCATTGATTACCCGAGGCCATTATTACAGAGTTTTGAAGGAAGCTCAGTGAGTTTTGCATTAAATGAAAAAGAGGTTCTCACCTTAAAAACTATAACCAAAAAAACAAGTACCACACTTTATATGTGTATCCTGGCCATATACACCATCTTACTCTCTAAATTGAGTGGGCACGAAGATATAATCGTCGGAACACCGATCGCAGCGAGAAGGCATGAAGAGCTTGAAAATATTATTGGTATGTTTGCCAATACCCTGGCAATGCGAAATTATCCACCAGGAGAAAAAACCTTTAACCAGTTCTTAATAGAAGTTAAAGGGCGTACCTTAGAGGCCTTTGAAAACCAGGAATATCAATTCGAAGAACTGGTGGACCATGTTTCGGTTCGGCGGGATACCAGCCGCAATCCTATATTTGATGTGATGTTCAACTTATTGAACCAGCCGGAAACTGCTGATGACACTTCACATATCATTAAACAAGATCCAGCATACAAACATAAAAAAATCACTTCAAAGTTTGATTTGAATTTAACCGCAGTGGCCGCGGCAGAGAAGCTCTCTTTTCACCTTGAATATTGCAGCAAACTGTTTAGAGCGGAAACCATCGAAAGATTTATTGATTATTTCAAAACAATCATATCCACGGTTGCAGAAAACCCCGAAGAGAAAATATCAAAATTGGAATTCATAACAGCAAAAGAGAAAAGACAAATATTATACGATTTTAATGATACCGAAACACAATACCCCAAAGATAAAACCATTCACCAATTATTCAAGGAACAGGTAGAAAAAACCCCGGGTTGTATCGCTGTGATTGGCCTGGACCATTCTTCAGGAGAACAGGTGCAATTAACCTACAAGGAATTAAACCTGGGAGCGTGCCAACTGGCCTATTTATTGAAGCAAAAAGGTGTCAAACCCGGCACCATTGTGGGCATCATGAAGGAGAGGTCCATTGAAATGATGGTGGGGTTACTGGGAATATTAAAAGCCGAAGGCGCCTATTTGCCCATCGATCCCAATTACCCGGCAAAACGGATAACATACATCCTGGAAAACAGCAGTGCCATGATGTTGGTAGGTAAAGTGACCAGGGGAGACGAGAAGATCGAGGTAATTGATATACCGGGAGGCAAAACCATGTTTTCGCCCGATTTAATGCCGGCGGAGAAAGGAATCGGGGACCAATACAGGGTACCAACTACCAGAGCCCCGGACCTGGCCTATGTCATCTATACTTCCGGTTCGACAAGCAGCCCTAAAGGTGTTGTCATCCGACATTCCAATGCAGTGAATTTTATCAAAGGAATGACAGCTATTATTGACTTTTCTCCAGGTAAAACCATACTGGCCCTCACCACCATATCCTTTGATATTTTTTTCTTAGAAACGCTGCTGTCGCTAACCTGTGGGTTGAAAGTGGTGATTGCCAATCCACATCAACAGAAAGATCCCCAATTGCTGGAAGAAATAATTACCAGGAATACCGTCGATATACTCCAGGTTACTCCTTCAGGACTTCAATTATTACTGCTAGGAGAAACGGTTTCGAGGTGTTTAGCAGGAGTTGGGGTATTAATTGTCGGAGGAGAAACGTTTCCGATTCATTTATTTGAGAAATTAAAGGAGAAGTTTCAAGGTAAAATCTACAATGCATATGGTCCCACAGAGACCACGATTTGGTCCACGGTAAAAGATTTAACCCACTGCTTACCGCAAAAGCTTACTATCGGGTGTCCCATCGCCAATACCCAGGTATATATTGTTGACAAACATAACCGGCTGCTGCCTGTAAGAGTTGTCGGGGAATTGTTGATTGGAGGAGATGGGGTTGCCGCCGGATACCTCAACAACGTGGAACTAACAGCAGAAAAATTTGACCGGGATTTATGGGATTACCAGGATTACCATGATGCATATCATAGGTCTTATCGGTCATATAAGTCCTATATTATCTACAAAACCGGTGATTTGGCCCGCTGGCTGTCCACTGGTGAAATTGAATTTTTGGGGCGTATGGATCATCAAGTAAAAATAAGAGGCTTCCGGATCGACTTAGAAGAAATCGAGGAGCAATTGTTGAAACATGAACATATCCGGGAGGCAGTGGTGATATCACGGGGTAATAAAAACGAAAATAAATATCTTTGTGCATATATCGTCCTTAATACAGAGGCAATAGACAAAGCGTCATTTGAAAAAAACACCAGTGCATCCCAATTAAAGGAATACCTGTCACAACAGCTTCCTGACTATATGATCCCTTCTCATTTTGTGTTATTGGAAAAGATACCCTTAACCCCCAACAGGAAGATCAATCGTAAGGCATTACCACTACCCGGATTGGAAGCAGGGAGAGAATATACCCCCCCAGGGGATGAAATCGAAAAACAATTAGTAATGATATGGACAGAAGCATTAAGAATATCAGAGAGGCAAGCGCCTATAGGAATCGGCGATAATTTCTTTGAACTGGGAGGGCATTCGTTAACGGCCATCATTTTGCTGGCAAAGATACAAAAGGAATTACATGTAAAAATACCCCTGGTAGAAATATTCAGGACACCCACCATAAAAGGTTTGTCAAGATATATAAAAGAAGCGGCAGAAACCAGGTATGCAGCCATAGAAGCGGTAGAAAAGAAGGACTATTATGCCTTATCCTCTGCACAGCAGCGATTGTATATATTACAGCAGATGGATTTGACCGGCACTGCTTACAACATACCTGAAATCATCCCTTTGGCAAACCTGGAAAAACTCGAAATAGAAAAATTGAAAAACTGCTTCCAGAAATTAATAAAGAGGCATGAAAGCTTGCGAACCTCATTTGAGATGAAGGAAGAAGAACCGGTCCAGAGGGTTCATGATGAGGTGGAATTTGAAATTGAATATTGTTTAGCCACAGAGGACACAGAGAACAGAGAGGGAACAAGGGGGCTTGCCCCCTTGTTTAAAGACCTGGCAGCAAGTACTTTAAAGAGCTTCATTCGTCCTTTTGATCTTTCGCAGGCGCCATTGCTCCGAGTGGACCTGATAAACAAAGGGGAAAAGGAATACATCTTAATGATAGACATGCATCATATCATATCGGATGGTCTTTCTCACCGTATATTGGTAACGGATTTCATAAAATTCTACAACAATGAAACCGTAACACCCTTGCCAATACACTATAAAGATTTCTCAGCATGGCAAAATAGTGAAAAGGAAAAGTTTGAAATCAAGCAGCAAGAGAGTTATTGGCTCAACCGGTTCGAGGGAGAGATACCAGTACTCAACGTACCCACTGATTATCCAAGACCGCGCATCCAGGATTTTGAAGGAAGCGCAGTGAGTTTTGAGATACCTGCTCATTCTACTGCGGCTTTAAAAATAATGGCCCGGAAAGAGGGGTGCACTCTCTACATGGTATTACTG
>CP070627.1:7703983-7710487 GCA_020355945.1 Candidatus Aminicenantota bacterium
TATTTGCAAACCAGGTTGAAATATATCAAGCAAATCAAAAAAATCCGGGGTGAGGCCTCTAATCGTGCTTTTTACAGGATTTCTTTAAATAACTACTCCCTGGTGGCCATGGTCTACCCCACTGAAAACAGCGAAGAAATCGCAAAAATTGTAAAACTGACGCACATTTACCTGCAATACAACATCAAGGTTCCAAAAATAGAGGAAGTCATTGATAACCGGGTTATCCTCCAGGAAGACCTGGGAGATTTATTAGCACAAAAGGCATTTTCCCTGTTCAAGAAAGAAAAACAAAGGCAACTCCTGGAAACCGCAGCGGATATTTTAATTCGATTGCAAGGAATATCTCCAGGCTATACCAATGCTATCCTGGACACTGCCAGGATGAAATGGGAAATGGATTTCTTTCTTACCCATTTTGCACAAAATTATTTACCGACGGTCAAAGCAGCGAAAGTTAAAGATGATTTCAAGGATCGTTTATACCAAATGGTTGAGCGCATCCGACCTATCAATACATTTGCTCATCGGGATTTTCATTCCCGGAACATGTTGGTTCATAAAGATGACATATACCTGGTGGATTTCCAGGATTCTTTGCAGGCGTCTCCGTGGTATGACCTGGTTTCTTTTGCTTTTGATTGTTATCTTGATTTAAAATCGCGGCGGCAATTTTTGTTGAATTGTTTAAAAGAGAGGGGAATGATTGTTGATGAGGAGCAATTTTATATTGCAGCGCTGCAGAGAAATATCAAAGCCCTGGGTACCTTTGGATACCAGGTAACGGTAAAGAAAAATTTATCCTATAAAAAATACATCCCACGAACCCTCCGCCATATTGTAACCAATCCATTATTTAATAATTTTTTTCATTTATCGTTTTTTCAATAAGAAGTTTTTGACTTAAAATTCAATGCCCATTTTTTTCATTAGTACCAGGGCATTAAAGCTTTCACATATGCCTTTTTTTAATTTGTAATCGAACAGTAATTTGTCTCCTTCTATATAACCGTCGAAATGATAATTGGAAATAGTGATGCCTTTGGGATAATTTTCCCATTCTCCTGGTTTTTCCAATTCTGTTAGTTTTAGGTCATGGGTGGCTACAATGCCGTTGGCCCGGTTCCTCATTAACTGTTTCAGCATAGCAACAGCTCCTTTTTGTCGATCTGTTGCATTGGTGCCTTTTAACATTTCGTCGATAAGAAAAAACACTGTTCCTCCCTGGGAGATACCGTCTAATATCATTTTCAATCGCTGCAGTTCTGCATAAAAGAGGGAGAGATGTTTGTCCAGTGAATCACTGGTTTGCATGCTGGAAAAGAGTTTTAATTGAGATATTTTAAAGTGAGATGCACAAACCGGTGCACCGGCAAATGCCAGCACTATATTGACGCCAATGGTTCGTAAGAATGTACTTTTACCTGCCATGTTAGGGCCGGTGACAATAGCCATATTTCCATTCCCTGTACCATTTTTATTGAGGGCAAAATCGCTGCAAACCCGTTCGCTTTGGGAGATCAAAGGATGTCCCAACTCGGCAGCGTCCAATTGAAACGGTCCATCAGGGACAATTTCCGGCATGGTATAATAAGGATTGTTAAAATGTAAATTGGCAAACCCGGACAGCGATTCAAATTCTCCCACCACGTCAAACCATTGGGGGACGTAGGGACCTGTTTTTTTTAGCCATTTTTCAATCCTGTATATACAATGGAGGTCCCAGAGGAGTATATTGTTGATTAAGGGATGAAGTGAACCGTTGCGGGCATCGAAACACTCTACCAGGGCGGATAATTTACGAATGCATACAGAGGCATTTTTATCGTTTACAGATAACTGTTTTTTTAATTGGTTTAGTTTTTCGCTGGTGTAATTTTCTTTTTCTATTTCTGCGATAATGCGGGAATAAGCCTTTAGAATTTTGCCGCTTCGAGAGGTTAAGCTGTAAATATGTGACACTTGTTTTAAGAATGGTTTATTGATTATCATCTGGCTAATTAAAAAGCCCAGGAAAACTGTCCAGGAAACATTAAAAAAGATAATAACTGCTGCACTGAGGGTGAGGATTGGCCAAACATGTATAACACCGATGAAAAATTTCCGGTTTAGTAGGGTAATGGGTTCTTTTAATAGGGTGTAAAGGGATTCCAGTTTTTGGGAGGTGTCATCTATAAGCATGCCGTGGGCGGCGATGGTTTGGCGCAGGTCGAGTTTTTCAGATAGTTCCAGGACTGCTTTTTGTCGTTTTTTGATTTCATTGGTTCCTGTTTGTGTTTGCAGCCATTTTGCCAGCCATTTTCTACCAACAGCGGTGACTGCCCGGTTGATATAATGAAATATGCTTTTTTCACCGAAGATATCCAGGTCAGAGGTATAATTGTGGTCCGGGTTGTTAAATTCTTCTCCATTGTGGCTTTGAAAGGGGAATTCATGGTGCAGCATTTTGATTTCGTTTTCATTGATGGTTTCCAGGTTTTTTTGAAATTTGATTTTTCTGATTATGGTTTCGTGCATGATTATAGTTATTACAAATAGTAAAAGGCAGATTCCGAAGAGGCCTGAGGACAGGGGTGGTTTGTTGGAAAAAACACGGAATAGGCTTAATAGTCCCACAGCGATCAGGATCAGTTTTATTATGCCCATAATTCTATCTTTTTTTTTCAGTTCTTTCAGTTGTGCGCTAAAGTGTTTAATCCTTTTTTTATAAATCGTTTCCGGGTTTTTTTGTATCATTTTTTACTCCTATTCAGGACTCTTCCTGGCTGCGGTTCACAGGTGTTCAAAAGTGTAAATTCTATTATACCTTAATAGCTCAAGATTTCAAAGTCCCCGGCTCTGCCTAAATCCACCGCCTAATTTTGTAAGCCGCGAAGACACGGTGAAGCATGAAGGAACGCGAAGAAAAAGATAGCCAAAATCCCTTTTAGTGAAAAGTTTTTGGAAGTCCAGAAACCTTTTTTCAAAAAGGTTTTTGGCCGCCGGAGGCAAAAGTTGACGGTGAATTTAGGTCTGTGGCCGGGGGACTATCCATTTGGAGAATTTCATGGTATAAATAATATGAAAGGAAATACAAGTTCAATGGCATTAACAGCAGGAAGCTTTATCCGGCAGGGGCCAAAACCCGCAGCAGCTCTGTCAACAACCCCGGCAGAAGACAGGGATACATTTCTCAGATATGTGCTGCCAGTAAAAAAACCCCTATATAATTTTGTCCGGAAAGCATTAAATTTCTCACCGGATACCGATGATATCTTCCAGGAAACCCTGCTAAAAGGATTTCGCTACTTTCATTCCTTTGATCACCGTAAAAACTTCAAAACCTGGATTTTTACCATCGCCCACAACTTACTGAAAGATGCCTTTCAAGAAAAAAAACGCCGCCTCTGGCCGATGCCATTAGAAGAGGTGGAAGAAATCGCTGTAGATGATTCCCAAACCAACACCCCCCATGAGGTGCAAGAAATATATGCGGCGGCCGCACAATTAAAACCCCGCCAACGAGAAGTGTTTTTCCTCTACTATTACAATGAGTTCAGCGTTTCCGAAATCACTGAAATTACCGGCTTGACCCGCACAAATGTAAAATTTATGCTGCATCAAGCACGGAAAGCGATTAAAAAAGCAATGGAGGTCCAGGCATGAAAACAATAAAATCAATGAAAGCCTTTGACCAGGAAATAAAAAAACGTGTCCAGGCAGTAGACCGAGAGATTCCCCGGGAACTGGAAAATGCTTTCCTGGAGAAGCTCAATAGGTTAGTCCCCGAAAAACCCCTTGCCCACCGCCATCGCTTCATCTATTACGGAGCATTGGCCACAGCAGCTGCGATTTTGCTGGTGATATTTTTGTTCCTTTTTCCTTTATTTCACCGGCAAATAAACAGCGTCGAAGCAGAAGAAGTTTGGGTACAGGCCGCCCGGGTAGAAGGCCAACCTGCCAGCACCTTTATTGTCAACCAAAAAAACCCGGATATTACTATCGTATGGATAGAAAAAATAAATAACAAAATGGAGGAAACTGATGAAGAAAATCACTAAATTATGTATGTTTTTACTTTTTTTGATTTACACCCTGTCCCTTATGGCAGCCCCGGTTCCCGGGGGAGGAGACCAAAAGGATATCGTGGCCCGGCTGAGGCTGTATGAAGGCTTCAGGGGCGAAAGTAATCATCCTGCAAAAGTGATCAGCTCCTATTACCTAAAACAACTTACCCATGAAGAAGTGTTTTCAGATATCGATGTCACAAAGGAGCAGGAAACGTTAAAACGGGTATTTAACCTGACAGATATCAAACTCATGACCCAGGCTTTGATGAGGCTGCAAAAGGAACGTAATAAGTCTCCTTTCCAGGTGATTGTTCTCAATGGTCGAAAGCTTTTGGTTCAACTGAGTGGTATAGCCGGCCAGAAGGATCGGTTTCGTGTCGAGGTACTTGAGGATGTAAAAACTCCCCGTTCTTTACTGGAGACTAAGATGATTTTACCGCAGGAGAAATCTACGGTATTGGGATTTGAGGATTCCGGGGGTCATATTTATTTTCTTTCGTTTCATCGTCACCAGGACATGCCGCCGCCTCCCCAACCTCCTCTTCCCGCAGGCAAACCCAAACCGCCTCAACCTCCGCCTAAAGACATTAAAAAACCCTGGTTAATCCGCAAGGTGGACCCAAACTACCCGAAAGAAGCATTGAAAGCCAAAGTTGAAGGCAAAGTGGTGATTTCAGCCACCACCAATGCCCACGGGGATGTGGTAGAGGCAAAAGTGGTCCAGGGTCACCCCCTGCTCAGACAAGCCGCCATTGAAGCCATTAAACAATGGAAATACGAACCTTATGTTGTGAAAGGTGAAAAAAAAGGAGTCCAGTTTACAGTGGTCTTGAACTTCAGACTCCCCAAGAAAAAAACCGACAAACTCATTCTCCTCTCTTCCGATCAGAAGCCAAAACTTATTCATAAGGCCCCTTTGAAATATCCCAAAGCAGCCTTAAAAGCTGGAGTGGAGGGTAAAGTGGTGATTGAAGCCACCACGGATAAAGAAGGTAATGTGAAGGAAGCCACTGTTACAGACGGCCATCCGCTGCTCAATGAGGCAGCCATTGAAGCCATTAAAAAGTGGAAATTTGAACCTTATATCCTGGATGGGGTAAAAAAGTCAGTCATGTTTACTGTGGTAGTAAAATTCAAGCTCAAGAAAGATGAAAAAACCAAAACCCACCAGGAAAAACCCCTGGTGATCTCTGCCGATCAGCAACCAAAACTTATCAATAAAGTGAATCCCCAATACCCGCCAGAAGCATTAAAAGCTGGCGTCCAGGCTAAAGTAGTGATTGAGGCTACCACCGATAAACAAGGAAAAGTGGTTGAAGCAAAGGTGATCGATGGACACCCGCTATTAAATAAAGAAGCTCTCTCAGCCATCAAGCAGTGGCAATACCAACCCTATGTGATAGATGGCGTGAAAAAAGCGGTTAAATTCACTGTAGTGATGAATTTTCGTCTCAAAGATAAAGAAAAAAAACCGGAAGATAAAAAGTAAAGTACAATATAATAAATTAAGGAGTATTTAAAGTTAAATTAATTAAACAATGAGCAAGGATATTAAACCACAGAGAGCACAGGACGCTGTGTTCTCTGTGTTCTCTGTGGCAAAAAAAAATCAATATTTCTTAAACGTTCGTTCCCATCGAGTTTTGGAGAAGAAATTAAAAATTGTCCGGAAGAAGTCCTTAATTTTCTCCAGGGTCCCTTGCTCCAGGTAGTCACTGCTGGTGGAAGCATAGGACCAATAAATACGCCAGGGTCTGCCGATAATATAATTCTCCGGCAGCGGCCCCCAACTCCGGGAATCAAAACTATTATTCCGGTTATCTCCCATACAAAAATAATGACCTTCAGGCACCAGGAAGGCTTTACCCTGGGGCGTATCTACCAGTGAATCCCTGTACTTACGGGGAAATTCATGGTGCCAGAATCCCTGGGAAGCCGGTGGGAAATAAGCAATCCCTCCCAGCCCTTTAAAACAGGCATAAGGCTCATCTATAGGTTCTCCATTGATAAACACCTTATTGTTGAGAATTTTTATCGTATCTCCCGGGAGAGCAATGACCCGTTTAACCAAATTTTTTGCTTTCTGACCGTGATTAATTTCACTGGGTCCGCTGAAGGTGACAATCATCCCCCTCCCAATAGGAACCTGGGGTAAGAAAATCCCATCAATACCACACAGCGAACGTGAATACCTGACTTTATCCACCAACAGGTGGTCACCAATCAACATGGAATTTTCCATGGAAGAGGAGGGGATCACATACGTTTGCAATAAAAACGTATTGATAAAAAAAATAAAAAGAATAACTTCCACGCTTAATTTGACGAAATCTTTAAATTGACCGTCACCCGCTGATTTTTTGTTATTTATCCGGTTGCCATTTATATTTGTCGTCATTTCATTCATCTTTTATTTTACCTTATTTTTCCGTTGAAATCAATTTTCATTTTTTGC
>CP070627.1:7710587-7715320 GCA_020355945.1 Candidatus Aminicenantota bacterium
TAACCACATGGGTTTCCGAAGGACCGTAATGATTGTGCAGGGGGATTTGTCTTGTTTTTAAAAAGTCCCTGAAGGCACTGTTAATCACTACCTGTTCCCCGGCTGTCTGGATGTGACTGACACAGGTGGGAAACAGGCTGATATAAGCGGGCTCGTTAAAAATGAGTTTCAATAAGGCCATGGGTAAGAAAACCGTTTTAATTTGCTTTTCCCGGATTAATTTGAATAACTCCGGCACATTGGTGCGCATTTCTTCATCAATTAAACACAGTTTCCCTCCCTGGACCAGGGTGGTAAAAATCTCATGAAACGAGACATCGAAACAGATGGTAGAAAATTGCAGGACCGCACTGAAATCCAGGGTGGTACATTTAAAACTATAAAAGAGAAGATTAACCAGGTTCTGCTGCTCCAATATCACTCCTTTGGGTTTACCGGTGGAACCCGAAGTGTAGATGACGTAAGCCAGGTGCCCCCCCTGCCGGGGGGAAATTCCAGATTCCAAATTCCAAATTCCCAACGAAAGGGTGTCCTCAATTTCCTGCCGGGTTAGAAGAATTTTAGCACCACTGTCTGCCATCATATATTTTATTCGTTCTTCCGGGTAATCCACATCAATGGGTAAATAGCCGCCTCCTGCTTTTAATATGCCCAGGATACCGATAATCATCTCCGGGGAACGTTCCATCATGACAGCCACAATGGTATCCGCTTGAACGCCTTTTTCTCCCAGCCAGTGGGCCAGGCACCCGCACCGCCGAGCCAATTCCCGGTAGGTTAAATGCTGCTGCCGGCTGATCACGGCAATATGAT
Organism: Candidatus Aminicenantota bacterium; assembly: GCA_020355945.1. Next base: position 7,711,401 of record CP070627.1, read on the forward strand.
CCGGGGTCTGCTGTGCTTGCCGGGAAAATAATTGATCAAGGGTTTCATTTAAGGGATATCCGGCAGATGTATTATTGAATTCATACAAAATATGCTTCTTCTCTTCTCCCGGCAGCATCTCCAGGTCTGAAAGTTTGATGTCTAAATCTTTATTATTAACCGCTGCTGCCACCACCTGCTGAAAATAACCGATAAACCGTTTAATCGTGGTTTCTTTGAAAAGGCTGGTACAGTATTCCAGGTAGAAATGAAGTTGATCTCCTTCTTCCCTTGCTCTTAACAGCAAATCGAACTTGGAGGTCTTATTGTCCGGGTCATAACTTTTTAAGGTTAATCCCTGGATATCCATGATGGGGAATTCGATATTTCCCAGGTAAAACATGACATCAAACAGGGGGTTGCGGCTGGTATCTCGGTTCACCTGGAGTTGATCCACCAGGGATTCATATTCGTATTCCTGGTTATCAAAGGCTTTTAAGGTGCGCCGCGTAACGCTGGCCAGGAACTCTTTTAGAGTAAGATGATGAAGGGGATAATTTCGCAGGGCCAATGTATTGACAAACATGCCGATAAGATTTTTCACCGCCGGATGCCGACGACCGGCAATAGGCGTCCCCACCACAATATCTTCCTGGCCGCTGAGCCTGGATAAAAAAACATTATAAAGGGCAAGTAATACCACATTTAAGGTGGTTCTTTCTTTTACAGCCATCTCTTTTAATACGTTTACCCCTGGTCCGGGAAGATAAAAATCAAGGGTGTCTCCTTTAAAACCCTGGAGGGACGGCCGTGGATAATCAGTAGGTAATTGTAATACGGGTATTTCTCCTTTGAACTGGTCCAACCAATAGGCTGCTTGTTTTGTATTCAAGTTGGACCACTGCCGCTGCCAACAAGCATAATTGGCATATTGGATGGTTAACTGCGGTAAATTCATTGGTTTTCCCCGGGAAAAAAATTGATAAAACTCCATCAATTCCCGGAAAAATACCTGGAACGATGTCCCATCACAGATAATATGATGGATGACCAACAGGAATATATACTTTTTTTCTTCCAATATTAACAACCGGGTTCTTAATAAAGGTCCCTGGCTTAAATCAAATACATACTGGCTTTCCTCCTGGATGATCCGCCGGATTTCGTCTTCCTGGTTTTTGGCCGGATCCCGCAGGTCAATGGTGTTTAAAGAGAGGGACAGCCGGTCAAGGATCACCTGGACAGGACCGGCGGATTCGGGTATAAAGACAGTTCGTAAAATTTCGTGGCGCTTGATGATTTCGTTGATGCTTTGTTCCAGTGCTTGTTTATCCAGGATTCCTTCCAGTTTTAATAATTTTGTTATGTTATAGGCATAATTGTCAGGGTCCAACTGCTGGATAAACCACAACCGTTCCTGGGCAAAGGAAAGCGGGAACCGCTGCTGGCCGCTGCTCTCCTGGTCCGGCCACCTCTTTGGTTTATTGATGGACAGTTTTAAAATATCGATGTTTTCTTTTTGCAGTTTTTGTTCCAGCAGCTTTCGCTGCTCGGGAGATAAGCGTGATATACGTTCGGCTGCGTCCATGATTTTTCCCCTGTAAGCTTATTAATGACTCGAATGTTTACAAATTTTTTATTTATCCACAGACCAGGTTAATTAACGCTTTTTACTAGGCGGAAGCTGATAAAGACGGATTTTTGTTGGGGTGGAAAGCTGGCTCGAGCGGAGCAGCACAGGCTCTCTTCCGGTTCAAACCAACTGCCGCCGCGTGCAGAGCGGCGGTTTCCTGTTAATGGGCCTTTGGGGTTTTTAGAAGGACTATTTTTATAATAATCCACATCAAAACCAGTCCCAGCACCACTCCCACATATTGCCGCTCATATCGTAAATCCCCAGTTCATTGGGATTTTTTAAACCCACGGGTTGAAAGTAAATGGTGAGATTTTTTTTATACCAGGCCACCTGGTCAGCCTGGTTACTGCCGCTGAATTGATAATGATGCGATTTTTGACCGCCGCGGCAGGCATACTCCCATTCCGCTTCAGTGGGCAGCCGGTAACCATTGGCCTGGAAATTGCAAACCACCTGGTCTGCTTTCCCGCTGTAACAAGGTGTCAGTCCTTCCTGTTCACTTCGTTTATTACAGTACTCCACCGCCTCATACCAATCCACCTGGTGTACCGGGCTTTTACCTCCTTTTCGTAAAGAGGGACTATTTCCCATGACTGCTCTCCATTCTTCCTGGGTGATTTCGTATTTCCCCATATAAAAACTATTTAATGTTACGGTATGGACCAACTTTTCATTATTTTTTCCTTTGCTGCTGCCCATGTTAAAGGTTCCCCCCCGGACCAGCACCATGTTTTTCGAGGATAGGGGGCTGCCCGGATCGTTTCTTACCACCCGGAAACCCAGGTCAAAGTATTTGTAAGCAGGTGGGGCGCTAAAACGAGCCCTACACCGGACTTGCTCTTCGGGATCACAAACATTACCACCGCGGTACAGCCGATTCTCACCGCTGGAGGGACCCCCGGGATTAACCGGCGAGCTTACTTGATAATATGCCCTATCATACCGGTCCCAACACCATTCTGAAACATTACCGCTCATATCGTGAATCCCCAGTTCATTGGGGAGTTTTTGCCCCACCGGCCGGGTTTTATAGGTTGAATTGACCTGATACCACGCCACTTCTTCCGGGTGATGGCTCCCGCAGTATTCATAATGGTATGATTCCTGTCCCCCTTGACAGGTGTATTCCCATTCGGCTTCAGTGGGCAGCCGGTAGCCATTGGCAGTAAAATCACAGGTCACCTGTTCGCCGCTCCCGCTGTAACAGGGAGTCAATCCCTCTCTTCGGCTTTTTTTATTACAAAATTCCACTGCCTGGTACCAACTCACGTTTTCCACCGGCAGACTTTCTCCTTTGAACACAGCGGGATTATTTCCCATGATGGCTGTCCATTCTGCCTGGGTCACTTCGAATTTCCCGATATAAAAATTGTTTAAAGATACCGGGTGCACAGGTTCTTCATCGCTAAATATTTCTTTACTTCCCATTTGGAACGTACCGCCTTTGACCAAAACCATACCTTCGGGTGTTTCTTTATCGCCGGGAGAAGATATTAAAAGCAAGCTTAAAAACAACATCCCTATCAAAATCCATAACACTTTTAATCTCATTTTTTCTCCTTTTTAATTGGCAATTGACAATTATTTAACGGTCCTTACCACCCGGAAGCCCAGGTAATAGAATTGCTGCGAAGGTTCGTATAAAGCGCGATAGAAGGCGGTCATATTGTCTTCTCTTTCTCCCCACCCACCGCCGCGGATCACGCGGTGTGTTCCTTCCGGGGGTCCCGGGGGATTTTGTGAAGGACTTTGTTTATAATAATCCAATTCATACCAGTCCCAACACCATTCCGCCACATTACCGCTCATATCGTAAATTCCCAGTTCATTGGGTTTTTTTTGTCCCACCGGGTGATGTTTTCTCCAGGAGTTATTTCGATACCAGCCTATTTCTTCAGGGTTATTGCTGCCGCTGAAGCGATAACCCCGGGACTGCAGCCCACCGCGGCAGGCGTATTCCCATTCTGCTTCCGTAGGCAAACGATAACCATCTGCCTCGAAATTACAGGTCACCCGCTCACCCTTTCCTGTATAGCAGGGAGTTAAACCTTCTTTTTGGCTTCTTTTATTACAATAATCCACGGCATCATACCAGGTGATGAAATCCACCGGGTTTTTAGCCCCTTTAAAAATTGAGTGGTTATAATTCATTACTTCCATCCATTCTTCCTGGGTAACCTCGTATTTTCCTATATAAAAATCCCTTAATGTGACAGGGTGCCCGGGTTTTTCACCGGTTTTTCCCTGGGGGCTTCCCATTTTAAAGGTGCCGCCCCGGACAGGAATCATACCCGGGGTGGGCTTG
>CP070627.1:7715420-7719217 GCA_020355945.1 Candidatus Aminicenantota bacterium
TAAGAGAGATGCATTTTCCCGATAAGGGCCACATGGTCAGGAGTTTTCCCTGCCTGCTCTTCAAACAATCGCTGGAGGGTTTTATCTTTGGGATAAGTGGTTTCCGTATCGTTAAAGTCCAGTAATATCTGCTGCTTTTCCTCTTCTGCCAGTAATTCAATTTCCCTTAATACTGCCCCGGGGTTCTCCACCAGGAAGGAAAAGGTTTTATTAAAATAGCGGATAAATTTTTCGATGGTTTCTGCCTTAAACAGTCGCGTACAGTATTCAATGCGACATTCTAATCGTTCTTTTGCTTCCATGACGGTTAATGTGAGGTCATATTTTGATATGCCGGTGTCATATTCAACCAGGTTCCCCAGGTCCAGGTCCGGTCCCAGTTCGTTTTGCAGGTCAAATACGACATCGAATAACAGGTTCCGGGAGAGATCTCTTTTGATGGGTAGTTCCTCCAGCAGGAGTTCATAGGGATATTCCTGGTTGTCAAGGGCTTCCAGGGTTTTTTCCTTGATCTCTTTTAGAAAATCTTTAAATGTTTTTTTGCTGGTGGGGTAATTTCTGAGGGGCAGCATATTGATAAACATACCGACAATATCCATCAGTTCCGCAAATCTTCTTCCTGCCACCGGGCTTCCCACCACAATATCTTCTTGACCACTTAGTTTTGACAGGAAGGCGTAAAAAATCCCTAATAATACCATAAAAGGGGTGGCATTTTCTTTTAATGCCAGGGCTTTTAACTTCCGGTTTTTTTCTTCATTTACCGTGAAGCGCTGGGTACTTCCTTCATATACCTGCAAAGCCGGTCTTGAATAATCCGTGGGCAGATTCAATACGGGTATTTCTGCTTTAAATTCATTAATCCAATGAAGTTCCTGTTTTTTTATGAGGTCTGTTTCCATTTCACGGTTATGCCATACGGAAAATTCTTTATATTGGATGATTAATCCGGGAAGCTCTCTACCCTCATATATATCATCGATGTTTTTTAGGATAGCCATGTAGGAGGTGCCATCGGTGACAATATGATGGACATCCAGTATTACAACGTGTTTTTCTTCTGATAATGTGATAATTCCTACTCGTATCAGCGGGGCTTTGATAAGATTAAAGGGTCTAATAAATCCCCGGATCAATTTGGGAATTTTTTCTTCTTCTCCCTGGTAATCCAGGTATTCCACCCGGGAATCCACATCATCTGCATCATGAATGATCTGCACCGGTTCTCCGTCCTTCATATCAAAGGATGTTCTTAAACTTTCATGCCTATGGATCAATAATCGAAATACCTGGTCCAGCCGCTGCCGGTGGAGTTTTTTATTAACTCTCACCACCACCGCCAGATTATAAGTCGTCCCGATTCCCTCCATTTTGTTTAAGATATACATTCTCCTCTGCATGGCTGATAAAACATAGTATTCTTTTTTCTCTATGGGTTTAATGGAAGTAACCGCAGGAGTGACATCTGCTTCACCTGGAATTTCGATGAGTTTTGATAAATCTTTCACATTGGGTGAGTTAAAAATATTTCTCACCGAAAGGTTGGTATTAAATTCCTGTCTTATCTTTGCAATCAGGGAGGCTGCTTTTAAGGAATCCCCGCCCAGTTCAAAGAAATCATCTTTTATTCCCACTTGTTGGATTCCCAATAGTTCTTGCCAGATATTTGCTATTTTTTGTTCCAGGGATGTGGCAGGAGCGATGTATGGGGTACTAATATCGGGCCTGGCATGAACCGTGCTGGTGGTCCTGGGACCCTGTATCCAATCCGCTGCGTCAGGGGACTCCGGGATCTGGCTGGCTTCCAGGCGAGAGCCCAGGTCTCGCGTGGATACCACCACCTGGGGTAAGGCATCTTTGGTTTCCAGGATGCGGGTAAAAATTTCAACACCTTCCAGTGGTGATATCCCGTCTTTTACAAGTTCTTCCTGGCTGGTTTCCACCTGGTGAGTATCTTCGCTGTCTCCCCGGGCCTGCGCCGGCGTCGAGCCAGGGAGCGCACCGTGTTCTTTTTCCTTGAGTTTTTCCAATATCTCCGGGGAGATCTCCAACATGGTGAATTCTTCAATGTTAACTAACTCCCGCCCGGTTTCATCCATGATGATAATATTAAATTCCAGGAAGTCCTTAGGGGCGCCGTCCTCCCCCTCCTCTAACCAGCGGCTGTAGGTGTAGACCCTGGCGGGGAACGGTGCACTTACTCTTAATCGCTTGTAGGAGTACGGGATATAACGACTTTCAGGATTAATACAGGAATATAAGAAAAATGAGGCATGGTCCATTATGGCAGGATATAAGGTAAATTGGTTCAACTCGCTGGTAAATTCTGCCGGTAATTCCATTAGGGCCAGTCCCTCATTCTTTCCTGCTTTTATTTTTTTAAGGTTTGCCCAGCGCGGACCGTAAATGATCAGGCTGCCTGCTGGTCCTGATGCCCCCCGGGACCATGAGGAGGCCACATCGATTTCTTGCAAATTGCACCTGGCTTCAATGGCCTGTAGGTCATGGGTTTTGGGTTCCTCCTCCTGGAGGGCTGCCGCTGCCACCTCGCCCTTTACATGGTCTTGCCAGGTGTTCTCTCCTGGTGTGAGGCGACTGCTGACCTGGAATTCAAAACCCGCGGCACTGGGGGTCAAAATCATCCGGGCTTCTTTTTCTTCACCTTTCTCTACGATAAAGGGATTAAGGAAAAAGACGCTGCGAATTTCCACGATTTCGTTTTCCTGTTTTACCTGGTTTTTCATGGCGGCGTGGGCCATTTCCAGGTAGGCTACTCCTGGAATCAGCCCCCTTCCTTCATTGGTGCGATGATCCTGCAGGACCCAGTGGCGATTGAGACTGAAGTAGGTGGAATATATCATTTCACCCCGCGGTGTGTTAGTTACGTAATGATCCAACAGGGGATGGTCTATGGGTTGGGGTTCGGAGGTTTTTTGATAGTTATCCCCTGCCAATCGTCTGGCAGCTTCCACTGCCATGCCCACTTCCTGCCAGGCATCCCAGTTAATACTGACAGTGAAGGTGTTGTCCTTTGCATTGTTGTAAAAGGCAAAGGCATCCATGAAGGCATTGGCGGCAAAGTAATCCACCTGACCAAGGATAGGTACAACTGAATTGACAGAAGAGCAAAGGACAATGAGGTCGGGCCGGATACCTTGATCTTGCAGGACCTGGTCCAGTGCCAATGTACCTTTTACTTTGGGTGCCAGGACCTGGTCAGCCATTTCCCGGGTTTTCAATTGGATCATGCCCCCCCCGGGCACACCCGCCGAATGGATGACACCGTTGATGGTCCCGAAGCGTTCTTTTGCTTCTTGCACCACGTTTCGCATCCCTGGTTCATCGGCAGCATCCACACTGTATACCTGTACTTCTGCGCCCAGGGCTTCCAGTTCTTTGACTTTGCGGATTTTCTGGCTGACGCTGTCAAGGCTGTGATGAGTATTCAACCATTGGTCCCATTCCTGCCGGGCAGGGAACGCAGAACGCCCGGTGAGGATGAGTTTGGCTTGCAGGGTTTTGGCCAGGTAACGGGCCAGTACCAGCCCGATTCCTCCTAAACCACCGGTAATTAAATATACACCTGCTTTTTTTAATCGCAGGGCCGGGGGTTGGGAATCAAGAGGACTTAACCGTATCGGTTCAAAGGTCCTCACCAACCGGTAATTCCCGCGATAGGCGATGATAGTATCTTTATCGCTAATTCCCGCTTTAAACTCCCTTATCAACCGGTCTATCAGCAATTGCTTTTCATTGCCCGGTCCGGGAAGCACGATATCAATGCAGCAGCATTTGAT
>CP070627.1:7719317-7722160 GCA_020355945.1 Candidatus Aminicenantota bacterium
CGCATCGAATTAGGAGAAATAGAAAATCATTTGTTGAACCATAACCATATCAAAGAAGCAGTCGTCACAGCCAAACAAGACCCGGCAGGAGATACAACCCTACGTGCATATATCGTTGCCAGCGAAGAATTCGAAACAGCAGAATTAAGAGAATATTTATCGGGTAAACTGCCCGGGTATATGATTCCTGCATATTTAGTGCCATTGGACCGTATCCCCCTAACACCAAGCGGGAAAATCGACAGGAAAGCACTGCCCGAACCTGTGGTTAAACCAGGAGAAAACTATGTCCCACCAGCCAATCACATAGAAAAAAAATTAGCAGAAATATGGTCGGAAATCCTGGGAATCGATCAAAACACCATCGGAACAAATGATAATTTCTTCCAGTTAGGGGGACATTCATTGAAAGCCACTATAATGGTATTAAAGATACACAATGAGTTTAATGTGAAAATTCCCCTGGGTGAAGTATTTAAAAAGCCTTTCATAAGAGGTTTATCCGGTATTATAAAAGAAGTGGACAGTAATATTTATGCCTCGATACAACCGGTAGAAAAAAAGGATTATTATCCTGTTTCTTCAGCCCAGAAGCGGATGTTTATATTAAACCAGCTTAAAGCTGGCAGCACCAGCGACAATACACCGGAGATGTATACCGTCGAAGGTGATCTAAACAAGGAACATCTGAAATTAGTTATTCAATTACTCATTGAACGGCAGGAAATACTTCGAACCTCCTTTGAAGAAATAGATGGAAATCCGGTCCAACGGCTGCACGAAGAAGTGGAATTTGAAATTGAATACTTTGGCGCAGAGCGCAAAGCGCAAAGCGCAGAGCGTAAAGAGGAGGGCCATGCGCTGTACGCTATGCGCTATGCAAGTACTATAAAGAATTTCATCCGTCCCTTTGATTTGAGTCAAGCGCCCCTGCTGAGGCTAGGCCTGGTTAAATTATCCCCAAAAAAGCATATCCTCATGTATGATATGCACCATATCATCCGGGACGGTACCTCCACCGTGGTATTTATCGATGAATTTATCAATTTATACCAGGGAGTTAAATTACCCGGGTTAAGGATTCAATACAAGGATTTTACCCTATGGCAAAATAGACTGCTGCACTCGGAAGATATAAAGAAACAAGAGGAATATTGGCTGGGAGTATTTTCCAAAGGAGAGATACCGGTACTCGACTTACCCACTGATTTTCACCGGCCCCCGGTCCAGGATTTTACAGGTGATATCATGGAATTTGAACTGGACAACCTTCAAACCGCTAAAATTAAAGAACTGGCAGCAAGAACCAATGCCACACTTTATATGGTGCTTTTGTCAGTATATACTATTTTATTGTCCAAATACAGCGGGCAAGAAGACATTGTTGTGGGAACCCCTATTGCCGGACGCCCCCATTCAGACCTGGAAAGAATGATCGGCATGTTTGTCAATACACTGGCAATGAGAAATTATCCCCGGCCTCAAAAAACATTTACCCAATTTCTTGAAGAAGTAAAATACAATGCTTTAAAAGCCTATGAAAACCAGGATTACCAGTTTGAAGAATTGGTAAACCGCTTAGGTATCATACCGGACCCCAGCAGGCAAACACTCTTTGATACCATGTTCGTGGTACAAAATGTGGGTTTTAATATAAAAAACAAAAACACTGGTAAAGGAATGAAAGATTTAATTCTAAGGTCCTATAAATTCAAAAGCCAGGTCACCCAATTCGATATCATGTTTCATGCCTTTGATAGGAAGGATAAAATCCTTTTCAAGCTCCTGTATTGTACAAAGCTGTTTAAGAAAAAGACCATTGAAATGTTTACCAGGCACTTTAAGGAGATCATTTCATCCCTGGTAGAGAACCCGGCGATTCAATTGAAAAATATCCAACTCTCCCATGACCTGGCATATGCAAAATCCACAGTTTCCCAGGGTGATTTCACCTTTTAAGGAGTAATAATTGATGAAAACCAGGAAATTTTCCGGGGAAAAAGCAGTGGTAGCCATCCAAAATGTCAAAGAAAAAGATTATTGGCTGCACAAACTTTCCGGCCATTTAACCAAAAACCATTTCCCCTACGATTTTAAAAACAAACCAGGTATCAGTATTGAACCATTTAAATTTAAATTTTCCGGGGAACTGTTGGCCAGACTAATGAAAGTAAGCAGTGCAGCCGATCATATGCTGCATATGATCTTAACGGCCGCTGCAGCACTATTGCTGCAAAAATACACCGCTGTAGAAGATATAATCGTGGGAACATCTATATATAAACAAGATATAGACTTTGATATGGAGTTTATCAATACCGTCCTGCCATTAAGAAATCGCATCAATACCCAATTGACCTTTAAGGAATTATTAAAACAGGTGAGGCAAACTATTGTTGAAGCTATTGAAAATCAAAACTATCCCATTGAAATATTGGCAGAGCGATTAAATCTACCCTCTTCCCATAATGACGAGTTTCCCTTATTCGACATTTTGATCTTACTGGAAAATATTCAAGACAGGAAATATATCCATCATATCAAGACCAATATGGTTTTTTCTTTTTCCAGGCAGGAGGAATGTATAAAAGGGGTCATCCAATATAATTCATCATGCTTCCGCGAATCCACCATCCAACGGATCACCGCCCATCTGAAAGAACTGCTCCAAAATGCTTTATCCGATGGAGAAAAAAAATTATCACGAATAGAAATACTCTCTGAGCAAGAGAAGCACCAATTGCTGTTTGAGTTTAACAATACCCAATCGAAATATCCGGCAGGACAAACAATCCAGCGGCTATTTGAAGAGCAAGTCGAAAAGAACCCGGACAGCACTGCTG
>CP070627.1:7722260-7753083 GCA_020355945.1 Candidatus Aminicenantota bacterium
CATTGAAGAAGCGCGGGCGTTTATTCTTGTGTTCAGTTTGAATACTATTAATTCCGCCTGGGTCAGGCATGAGGTCAAGCATGCCTTGAAGGTGCAAAAGAAAAAAGAGAAATACCCGGTGATTCCCTTGATGCTGGAAGGGGTTGAGCCGGCGGCTTTGAAATCGTTTTTTAAAAAAGAGCCCGTGGGTATAAAGATCAACATCGGTCCCGGGGGTATTGCCGAAGCAATGGCGCAAATACTGGCTGCGCTGGGTGAGAGGGAACCGGATGATATTCAGCCTATGCTGGCCCCGGAAACCAGGCCCATGGATGAACTGCTGTTGGAATTGATTGAACCGCGTATAACAGAACAAGACGGGGTGCGCCGGGCAGCGGCCCGGGCACGGTTAAAATATGTTCCCGCCGGGAAAGGGGACCGGGAAGTGGAAGGTGCCTTTATATTTACCGCTCCCCTGGGGCCCATTGAGAAGGAGGAGCTGAGTTGGTACCTGGAACGCTATTATTTGTGGCCCACTGGCGTGTTCAAGGAACGGGCCGAAAAAATCGAAGTGCTGCTGCCCAAATGGGGCGGGCTTCTTTATAAAGCCGTGTTTGACCACCCGGCGGTCAAGGAGGTCCTGGCTGCTTGGGAAAAGCCAAACCAAAAAGCTGAGCGGCGGTTTACGGTTTTCGTGGATGAACAATGGGCTGCGGATACGGAGGATGAGACGGAAGAGCAAACAAAGAGAATAAAAGAAGCCAAAGAATCAGCCACCCTTTTGCTGACCTTGCCCTGGGAACTGCTGCACCATGGCAAGGCTTACTTTTTCCAGGGGGCCAAACCGGTGCAGGTGCGGAGGCGGCTGCCCAACCGGCAGAGACTGGATGCCATGACCGTGGAACCGCCTATTCGTATCCTGTTGGTCAGTCCCCGGCCCGATGATGAAGCAGCCGGTTATATCGATCACCGCATCAGCGCTTTGCCGCTGGTGGAGGCACTGGAAAGCCTGGGAGACCTGGTACAAATGAAGGTCCTGTCTCCACCCACGTTTCCAGCCTTTGAACAGGAATTGACCGCCGCTCTGGATGCTGGGACACCTTATCACGTGGTGCATTTTGACGGACACGGGGTATTCAGCAAAGAACTGGGCCTGGGCGGGCTTTGTTTTGAAGACCCCAAAGACAGCCAGAAACTGGAAAAGCGGCGCTCTCAAATCGTTTATACGGAAGAACTGGCCGCGGTCCTGCATCATCACCGCATCCCCCTGGTTTTCCTGGAAGCCTGCCAATCCGCCCAATCAAAAGATGACCCCACGGCTTCGGTGGCTGCCGCATTACTGGACCAAGGCGTGGCTTCGGTGGTGGCCATGAGTCATTCGGTGCTGATAGAAACCGCCAAACGCTTTGTCAAGAGTTTCTATTGGGAACTGGTCAAGGGTTCCCGCGTGGGCAAAGCCATGCTGGCGGGGCAGCGCACATTAAAAGGAAATACCTTTCGTTTAAAGATTTTCGGCGCCGGCCGCCTGGATATGCAAGACTGGTTCGTGCCCGTGCTCTACCAGGAGAAAGAGGACCTGCAATTAATGACCCGCGTGCCTTCCGAGCAAATCCGGGAGACCGGTAAAAAAGCCTGGGAGATGCGTTTGGGCGATTTGCCTAAAGAACCGGACCACCAATTCGTCGGCCGCAGCCGCGAGTTATTAGCCCTGGAGCGGCTGCTGGGTCAGGTCTCTTATGCGGTGATATGCGGCCAGGGCGGGGAAGGGAAGACTACGCTGGCGGCTGAACTGGCCCGCTGGCTGGTGCGCACCCATCGGTTTGACCGTGCCGCTTTTGTCTCGGTCGAGGATGTTTATGATGTGCGCCCCGTGGTGGACCGCATGGGCCGGCAACTAGTTGGCAATTATTCGGTGGCCCAATACGATGCCGCAGACCTGCTGGATAAAGCCCTGCACCCCATCGAGCAGCAGTTAAGACAATACCGCACCTTGATGGTCCTGGATAATATGGAGAGCATCCTGCCATCAGGGGGCGGGAGTGAAACAGACCGGTTTGAACCGGAAGAGCTGGAACGGTTTTTCCTGCTTTGTCAAAAATTACAAGACATCACCGGCACAGCCCTGTTATTTACCTCCCGTGAGCCCTTACCCCAACCCTTTCATGTCATTGTCCGGAAGGTGAACCTGAGCCGCTTGCACAAGGAAGACGCCATCCAACTGGTCCACCAGGCCATGAGGGCGGCGGGCCTGGAACCGAAGGATGATGATACCCGCCTAGCTCAGCCCGAAGTGGAAGCATTGGTGGAATCGGTGAACTGCCATGCCCGGAGCCTGGTATTACTGGCGCCTTATATCGGTGAGTTCGGTGTGCGCTCCACCACGGAAAACCTGGGCCGGTTAATGGCTGAATTGCACAAAAAATACCCCAATGAACGGGAACGCTCCCTCTTTGCCAGCCTGGAACTTTCGCTGCGCCGGATGCCGCCGGAGATGCGCCAGAAGATCAAGCCCCTGGGACTTTTCCAGGGGGGCGGACATATTGTGAATATCGGGAAAGTACTGGAATTAAAGGAAGAAGAGGGAGATTTGCTGGTGGGTCAACTGCTGCAATTGGGTCTGGCCGAAGCCATGCCTTATGGTTTCTTCCGTTTCCACCCGGCCCTGTGTCCCTATCTTCTTGAAGAATTGGGGGAAAATCAAGACCGGCAGTCAACTGCCATTGCCCGTTGGACCGAAAGCATGAAGCAGTTGAGTGACTTTTTATATCAGCAGGTTTTTAAAGATGCCCAAATGGCCTTGAATTTAACAACCCTGGAACTGCCCAACCTGGTGCGCCTGCTGGAACATGTTAGGACCCAGGGAGATGCGGAAGCAACGGTAAACCTGGCTACAAAGCTTGAACAATTGCTTAGGCAATTAGGCAGGAAACAACTGTTGGCACAGGTGGATACCCTCCGGGAAAAAGAAGCCGAAGCACTACCGGATTGGAGCCATATGCGGTTCGTAGCATCCCAGTTAAAGATCGAAGGGTTATTGGGTAGGGGCAATTTTCCCGGGGCGCTGCAGGAGGCTCAAACACTGCTGGAGAAATGTGTGCACGGGGGCGAAGGGGCGTATCCCGAAGCCCCTTTCGATATTGCCGTTGCTCTCTTTTTGCTGGGGCGGGTACTGAACCTGGGCGGCGCTGCCCGGGACGCGCTTCCACCCACAGAAGAGGCACAAAAACGCTTTCAAGCCCTGGCTGACCAGGAAAATAAAACTGCAGCAGAAATGGCAGCATCTGCGCTGATACAAAAAGGGGATTGTCTACTTGGTCTGGGCCGTTTGCAGGAAGCGTCAGAGGCTTATGAAGAGAGTATTGAGCAAACTGAAAAATTAGAATGTTTAAGAGATGTCGCTGTCGGGAAAATCCAACTGGGGACGGTCCGTATGCACCAAAAGCGCTTAGGCGACGCACTCAACGCCTATGAAGAAGCATTAAAAATCTTTGCTGATCTGGGTGAACCGTCTACGGTTGCCACCATATGGCACCAGATGGGCATAGTCCATGAAGTAGCTGGGCAGCTTGAGAAAGCGGAGCAAGCCTATAGGAAATCCCTGTCCATCAAAGTGCAGCAGCAAGATGCGGCGGGAGAAGCAGGCACGTTAAATCAACTGGGTCTTCTATACGATGAAATGAACCGATTGGAAGATGCTGTAATCTTTCTCCGGCAAGCTGTGGATAAAAGTGTTGAAAGTGGTGATAGAGCAAAAGAAGGGCTCAGAAGAGGCAACCTTGCAAACCGCTTGATCAAACTGGGGCGCTATGAAAACGCCAGGGAGGAGATTCACCGGGCCATTGAATGCAAAAAGCCCTACGGCCATGCTGCCGAACCCTGGAAAACCTGGGATATCCTCAGTGACCTGGAAACAGCAGTAGGGGATCAAGCAGAAGCGGCAAAGGCGCGCCAACAGGCCATGAACCTGTTCCTGGCCTATCGCCGCGATGGCGGGGAAAACCATGAATTTGGGGGCCGCATATGCGCCATGGTGGAACAAGCCATCAACGCAGGGCACACCGAAGAGATAAAGAAAGCGCTGGGAGAAGCGCCAAATGATCCCCAAATGTCTTCCTCAAGAAAACTACTGGTCTCCAAACTGCAAGCCCTCCTGTCCGGCTTCCGCAACCCGGCCCTGGCTGAGGACCCGAGGTTGCATTATATGGATGCCATAGAGTTGATGCTGCTTATAGAGAAAATATAAATTAAGAATTATAAATTATAAATTGTTAATTATTAATGGAATTTGTGTCCTTCGGACATTATTGATTAACGCCTGCGGCGAAAAAAAGAAAAGACATTTTTCATTTATAATTGCCTTAAGCCAGGGTATGTATGGTATTATGGGGGTTTTTTTGTCTGTCCCCTATCCTGTGAATTTGTGATATTTTGGAAATTAAGATACCGGGCGGGGAAACCCCGCCCCTACGCGGACAATAAAGAGCTTTTTGTCAAGGTAGGGGCGGGGTTTCCCCGCCCGTAAACGGCGATCATTGAATCTTAAACAACAAATTCACCAAATTTTTAATATCCGGCAGTCTGTAAGAAATGAATCACTATCCCTAAAAAATCATCCACTTTATTTAAGAAACCATTGCTTGGGGCTAAAAAATCAGCCCCATGACCTAAGAAATCATTACCCGTTCCTAAAGAATAAGCCCCGAGGTGTAGGAAATCATAACCAGTGCCTAAAGAATCAGCCCCTTTATTTAAGAAACCATTGCCAGGATCTAAAAAACCATTACTTCAATTCCAGTATCCATTTTTTAGGGCTAGAGTGTCGTTTTTTAGTACTAGAATATGACTTTTTAGTGCTAGAGTGTCGTTTCTTAGTGCTAGAGTATGATTTTGTAGAGCTAGAGTATGACTTTTTAGGGCTAGAGTGTCGCTTTTTAGGACTAGAGTATGACCTTTTAGTGCTAGTGTATCATTTTTTAGGACTAGAATGTCGTTTTTTAGAGCTGGTGTGTCGTTTCTTAGGGTACGGGAATGACATTTTAGGGCCAAAGTATCATTTCTTAGGGTCCAGGAATCACTTTTTATCCCGGGAAATGGGTACTGAAAAATACAAGCGCTGTTTCTAAGGGTTCATGCGGGTGCGGAGCCAGCGTTTGAAAATTACGCATTTTGCGTTACGCATTATGCGTAATTATATACGATCCGGTATACAAAATCATTGGCTTACTATTACTTAAATTCACCGCTTAATTTTGGATGGTAAAATACCTGCTGCCAATACCATCGGTGTTCCCGGCATTGTCTTTAGCGGTCCACTGGATGGTGTGAACACCGTTTTCATAAGCAGTGGTATCCAGGTAAAAGTACCCGGCCGCCCCGTTACTGTTGGCATAACCAGGAAACAAGGCGGCAATATCGGACCGGTAAATATTGTAATGGGGATGACCAACATTGACTCCATCAATCCATACATCAATGGTGGAACCGTTGGTGGGAATTTTGTTGGGCTGCGGGGTCAGTACCCAGCCCCAATTAACAAAAGGGCTGCCGGAAGCGGTCCCGCCCTGGGTTGGGGTATCGATGGCACCGAAGGGTTTGACAGCATTGGCATTGTCGCAGGTAATGGTTATGGTTCCCAATGACACCTGGTGGCTGCTGGCGTCGGTGGCAGTCGCCTGGATCGTAAATACGCCATTTCCGCCGTTGGGTAAAAAATTGGTCAACAGCATGTACCCCCAACCGGCTTTATAGTTGTTGGCATAGTGGGGATAAGCACTCTCTACATCAGGGCGCGCACCTTCTACAAAAACAGCATCCCCGATGTAATTTTGCTGTGCAACTCTTTCCTATTTTTACTTCCGATATTCTCATGCACACATTTTAAAGGAAATCCTTTTGTTTTTCAAGCAAAAAGAAAATGGTTGGAAAAATGCCCCGAGTCGGATTGGTTGTAGAAAAATACAAACTTTTATGCTATAATAATAACTCCTACATTGTAGGAGGTGCAAAACGGAATGTGAATATACATAATTATGAGAAAATGAAAAAAAAGTTAATCCAGGGCAATATGTCCTGGATTTAAAAATAGGAGGAATCATATGGATAAGATATTTGACAATATAACCCAATTGATCGGGCGAACACCTCTTGTCAGGCTTAATCGGATCATAGGTGATGGCGCTGCCGAGGTAGTTGCCAAATTGGAGTTTTACAACCCGGCCAGCAGTGTAAAAGACCGGATTGGAGTTTCTATGATTGAAGCGGCGGAGCGTGAGGGGAAGATCAACGGCGAGACGGTTTTGGTAGAGCCGACTTCCGGCAATACAGGAATTGCCCTGGCCTGGGTTGCCGCGGCAAAGGGATACCGCCTGATTTTGACCATGCCGGATACCATGAGCATCGAAAGACGAAACCTGTTGAAAGCGCTTGGAGCAGAGTTGGTGTTGACAGAGGGAGCAAAAGGAATGTCCGGGGCCATCAAGAAAGCCGAAGAGATCGCTGCGTCTTCAAAAAATGCGCTGATGCTTCAACAGTTTAACAACCCGGCCAATCCTGAAATTCATCGCCAAACCACTGCCCGAGAAATATGGGAAGACACGGACGGGAAAATCGATATTTTCGTATCCGGTGTTGGAACCGGCGGGACCATAACCGGCGTTTCTGAAGTGCTGAAAATGAAAAAACCGGGGCTTAAGAGTATAGCTGTAGAGCCCTACGATTCGCCGGTTCTTTCCGGGGGTCAGCCCGGTCCTCATAAAATCCAGGGAATCGGTGCCGGATTTGTTCCCAATGTATTGAACACTGATATTATCGATGAAATCATCAAAGTTCGAAATGAAGAAGCTGCTGACACCGCAAGAGCACTGGCTAGAAAAGAAGGATTAGTGGTTGGTATCTCTTCCGGTGCGGCCGTATATGCTGCCATTCAAGTGGCCCGACGACCGGAAAATAGAGGGAAATTAATCGTAGTCATTGCTCCTGATACCGGTGAACGTTATTTAAGTTCCGGGCTTTTCCAGGAAGAAGGATAATGGAAGAAGTTAATGTTGAAGATGTAATTGATTCTCTTTGCAGTCCTGGGTCTTATAGTACGGTTTTTCACGAGACGAAGCATGAAATGCCCATGCCTTCGATCGAAGTGCTGGTGGAAATCGTAGAATGCTTGAGAAAGATTTTATTCCCTGGCTATTATGCTCATTCCGATGTCCGCCCGAAGCATATGCGATACTATATAGGAGCCAATATCGATAAAATTCATCGGCTGCTTACCGAACAAGTAAAGAGAGGTTTTTGCTTTGAGTGTGGAGAGGAGGAAAACATTACGATATTGCAGTGTAATCAAAAGGCAAAAAAGTTGGCATCGGTTTTCATTTCCCAATTGCCTCATATTCGCCATATGCTTTCGACAGATGCCCGGGCGGCGTATAATGGGGACCCTGCCGCTAAAAATCTTGGGGAAACCATATTCTGTTATCCCTGCATCAAAGCATTGACCAATCACCGCATCGCTCATGAACTCTACAAGTTGGGGGCTACTCTTATCGCCCGTATTATCACGGAATTGGCCCATTCCGAGACCGGGATCGATATTCACCCCGGTGCCCAAATTGGTGAGAGTTGTTTTCTCGATCACGGTACCGGGGTTGTTATTGGTGAAACCTGTATTATCGGGAAAGGATTGAAAATGTACCAGGGTGTTACCTTAGGTGCCAAAAGTTTTCCCAGGGATGAAAACGGTAATCCTATCAAAGGCATTCCCAGGCATCCCATCATCGAAGACAATGTGACTATCTATTCCGGTGCCACTATCCTGGGGAGAATAACCATCGGGAAAGATTCGGTCATTGGTGGAAATGTTTGGTTGACTCAAGATGTGCCTCCCCATTCCGTCATCTTGAACACCGGGATCATTAAACGCTCCTTCGAAAACGGAGCCGGGATATAGAAACAAAAAAAATACCCGACCATAGTATTATTAGCGCTCTTTTTCCTCCTTATTTTACTCCTTCCATTCGCCTTTCTTCACCCATGCTCCATTCTCCCAGTGAAAGAAAATTTCTTTCCCGGCCCTTCTGACGATAAATGATTTGTTATCTTTGCCCGAAGCGGGTAAATCTTTACCCTTATCAACCCTCGTGGTTGTCTTATAAACCCACCTCTTCCCATTGTAGTGCTGCAGAGTATATTGAGCCGCATCTTTAAACTGGCGGAAGTGAATAACAAGGTCGCACTTTTCAGGCTTATCAGGATAAGGAGGGACTTTGGGTTTTGTTCCTCCTATGGTCCCCTGCTCTTCCCATTTTCCGTGATTACAATGCTCTACGAAGACTGTAAACTTTACTTTACTACAATCGTCGCTTATTATTTGGAGATTTGAGTACCTTAAAGTACAGTGTGTACATTTTTCCCGGGAAACAGATACGGAAATATGAAACCTGCCGGGAGTAATACCGGTAAGAAGGCGATCAGCAATATAAACACCCCCGGGCTGCACATCATCCGGTTGAATAAAAAAAGAGCCTTCCTTCTCCATGCTGACAATACGTGGTGTTTTATTCTCAATCTGGAAGGGGATTTCGTCTTCCAATCCTTCAAGTCCTCTTACTATTATAGTTAATACCGTTGTTTCGCCTTTCAATAATTTAGATTTGCCCACTTTGGATTCAAGCAATAAATTTCGATATTCACATTCATCCTTGTCGCTCCCTTCTTTTAAGCTGATGGTTGAACTTCCCACAACATCCTTCGGACTGGCCAGGATCACCTTTCGCGGTGATTCCGCCCATTTTTCTAGTTCTTTGTCACCGATATGAACTTCAGTATTTGAAAAATCTCCGTCAAAAGGGCCGGGAATTTCAATCAACCCCCCTGCCAGACCCGCTTTTGGGCACTGGAAATCCCCGATTTTTGAGACAGGTGCCCCAGGAATCACCGGTACCTGAATCCCGGCGACCTTTTTACCTTTTGGACTTCTGAGGATTATAGGCAGTTCTTTTACATTGGATATAGTCCATTTATCCCATTCTTTACCTGCTGGTGTTTTACGCTCACCAATCTCCAATATATAATCTTTCAATGATTCCCTATTTTTAGCCTTCTCTTTTTCTTTTCGACCATCAGGTTCCAGTGTCAATTTACCTGAAATAATATCTCCCTTGGCCATATCATCGGGAAGATTGAGATAGATCGATCCATAAGGAGTTTTAAATGTTACGACATGAACTCCCTCTTCAGTTGCATAGCTTGCAGTAGTTGATCCCTTATGTTGCTGAGGTGACCCGAAAAAATAACAGCTCAGGAAAAACGCCAATAGAAAAAAATTTATTACCCTATTTAAATTTATCATATTTTACCTTCCTTCCTAATCCTTTATTAAAATATAATAATAACACAACAAAGGATTTTTTTCAATTTTTTTGCAAAAAAAGGTGCCAGGCAAATAAAACTATTTGTACCTCCGGCGGCCAAAAACCTTTCGTGCAACAGTCATTGGTCATTTGTCATTAGTCATTGGTGAAAAAAGGGAAACAGAATGTTAACTTAATAGGTTGAAAACAGCGGCTGCCAGCCCCTTCTGGACTTCCAAAAACTTTTTATTAAGATGCTTTTTGGTGTTGTCTTTTCTTTGTGTCCCTTTGTGTATCTTTGTGGCTAAAATTAGGTGGTGGATTTTTGTCGTTCAAATTGGTTGAAAATTTTTAATTTTTCATTTAAAATACTCAGTTTAAAAAAATGATTTTTACAATAACTTTATTAAATTAAAGGAGGTTTCCATGAAATACCTACTTACTGTTGTAATCACAGCAGCCTTATTGCTAGCCTTTCCCGCCTGCGGCCAAAAGGACAGCAAAGAAGATTCGCCCGAGTCCGCTGTTAGCCAAACAGGGGGCGAAGGAACCAATGAGATCAGTGTCACCTTTAGTGACCAGGAGGAATACACCCCGGGCGCCTTCGAGTTGAAGAAGACCTTCGCGTTCATTTCCGGGATGCGCTATAATGCCAAATCAACGGCCAAACTTGCCTATGTGGTGTTCGCCAACTACGAGGCCGTGCTGGGTTCCTATGGCGTGGAACTGCCTAAGGAGGCCGGTCAGATCGCCATTGTTGTGGCCTTTAAAACCGAGAGCAAGGAGATACCTTTTGAACAGCAAATGGAAGAATATGCCAAAATGACGGTACCCACCGGGACCTTTGAGCCGTCCTGGATGGGTGATGAAAAGAGTTTCCAGGTTTCTTATTTCGTTGGCGGAGAAGGCGGCGGACCAGGCATCTCAGGCAGTGGTGCATCGGGAACAGCCACCCTCACCACCTCGACCCCTAAGAAAGTGAGCGGCGCCATCGACTTCACCAGCCCCAACGGTTCCACTATAAAAGGGACCTTTAATGTAAAGATTGAAAAAGATTTGTGGAAAAGTTAGGCGCATGGCTCGCGCCTCCGGCGGCCAGGCCAGGGGGGCTCTTTTCGAGAAAACCGCCCCGTGAAACATCTGGAACCCGCCGCTCTCCACAAAAGCTTTTAATTAATTTCAGGGTCTCCAGGCAACGGTAAAAAAAGGGACAAACAATAAGAAACATCTAGCCTTTGTTTACTTCATGGCATTTCACACAATTCTCTTTTTCCACATGAGCCAATACTTCATGAATGGCCCTGGCACTGTGACACCGTTCACAAATTCTAATGTCCTGGCTTTGCTTGTTGTCCGGGTCGTGACAAACATTACACCCTTTGAGGGAAATGCCATGATGAGTGGTTTTCATGTCCACAATCTTTTCCCCCTCTACGTCGCCTTCTCCGTGACAATTTTTACAACTGGCCACAGTGGGAGTAACATTGGAAGGTTGATATGGGGGAACTTCCATACTGTACTCACTGACCCCGGGACTTTCATGACAGGTGGTGCATTCATTATTTGCAGCCGCCTCAGTGGCATGGTGGGGGCTTTTCTTGTGACAGACCATACAATTTCTTTCCAGGGAAACCCCAACATTCCCTGCCTCGGTTGAAACGGTATGACAGGAAGCACAATCACCGGAAAGAGCAGGTTGGGTTTTGTGATGCGTATCTACCACGTCCTCCCCATGACATACCTGGCAGGATACCTTGTTAAGACTTGAAAATGCCATGTCCTTAAAACCGATCTTCTGCTCCACAGTGGCCGCGGATACATAGAATAGGCTCCCTAAAAAAAGAAAAAATAATCCTACTGAACAAAAAACTAAAATTGCTCTCTTGTCTCGATTGTGCGCGCATTTGGTTTTGCTCATTATGTAACTCCTTTTTTTTGATATTTTTATTCTACATTGTACGAATACCGGGTGTGGATGTCAATCGCCCGAAAGTTGTATTTTGAGGGTGAACAATTATCTGAAATTTTACAACTAAAGTATTAGGTTTTTTTTGCCGGGTTGTACTTTATTAAAAAATCTTGTTTTCCAGTGAAAACAGGATCGCCTGGGCGCGATTATTCACGCCAAACTTTTTAAAAATATTGCTGATATGCGTTTTAACCGTATTTTCACTGATAAATAATTTATCGGCGATTTCTTTATTTTTAAGCCCCAGCACCATTGCTTTAAGGATATCTTTTTCCCGGTATGATAATGTGAAGGATTCGACATTCCTGGAAAGGTAATTTTTTAAATAATCAGGGCCGTTGGGGACGGCAAGGCTTATCAACCTGCGGCTGGCCCACATTTCTCCCTTTTTTATCAATGTCAGGGCTTTCCTCAGGGTTTCACTGTCCATATCAATGGAACAAAATCCTTTGACACCGAATTTTATTAAATTAATTTTTTCCTCTTCGGAAAAACTTTCATTAAAAAGGATCGGCTTCACCCCGGGAATCAATTGATAAAGCGCATTGAAAAATTCGAGACTATCATCAAAGGTTCCAGTGCAGCAGGAGGCGCAAACCAGGGCAAGATCGACCTCCGGTACATATGTTTTCTCCTTTAGGTGTTCAATGGAATTATAGGTTTTTATCAACTTAAAGTCCGGGTGATTGAGGGAAAAGCTTTCCAGGCGTTCTTTAATTAACGAATGTTTGCAAATAACGATAAATTTTAAGAGCGGTTTTTGGGGAATGCTCTTTTTTTCCCCCTGGATCTCTTTTTCCCTGGCTTGCAGTGCTTTTTTTATGGTTTCCAGGATTTTTTCGTTGGGTTCCCCTTTGGAAAGATAGTCGAATAGACCGGATTTGATGGATTCCACTGCTGTTTCGTAGGATGGATAACCGGTGATGATGATTATTTTCAGGTCAACATCCAGGTCATTGAGCATTTTTGCCACGGCTAACCCGTTTTCCGTGCCCAGCCTGAAATCCAATAATGCCACCTCCACTTTTTCTTCCTCTATAATTTTTAAGGCTTCGCTGCTGTTTACCGCTGTGAGTGCCCGGAAGCCCTCGCCCTCCAACCAAATTTTAAAACTGATGAGAACTTCGTTGTCATCATCGACGATAAGAAGCGATGGTTTGTTATTATTGCCATTATCATCGTTCATGGGTGCCTCTCTTTTACCGGGAGCTTGATGATAAAATGAGTTCCCTCTTTATAGGTGTCATCATAGAGGATTTCCCCGTGATGGTTTTTTACTATTTTATACGAAACATAGAGACCGAGCCCGACGCTTTTGCCTTCCTTTGTGGAAACAAAAGGTTCAAATAACCTGTTCTTTACTGCGGGTGAAATACCAGGGCCATTATCCCTGAAGTGTACTTCGTAAAATGCCCTGTCCGAGGACGGCAGGATTTCTATTCGCAGTTCCGGTTTATTTTTATTATCAACCCCGGCTTCCACAGCATTCAATATAAAATTGATAAATACCTGTTTTAACCTTCCCGGGGAACCCATGGTGAAAAAACCCGGCTGCTTTTTTGTTACTATCTTAATGGATTTCAATTTTTTGCTCCATTGAAGAACCTCAAGCGATTGTTGTATGACCTCATCCAGGTTGACCTCGGTTAATTCTTCCATATTCGTTCGCTGGTAATCCAGGAGACTTGAGATGATATTCCGGATTCGATTGAGTTCGCTCTCAGAGACGGTAATTGCTTTTTCTTTCAAATCGGAATCCCTATCTTTTTTCTTGAGACATGCTTTTTTTAATGCCTGGATGCAATTACCGATGGCCAATATGGGACTATTGATTTCATGGGCGATACTGGCGGCCAGTCTCCCGATGGATACCAACTTTTCACGGGTAATCAACAGTTTTTCAATGTCTTCCCGATTCTTCTTTTCACTTTCGATTTTATCCAGTGTTTCATTGATATTGGCAATGAGTGAAGATATCTCATCACCTTTCCTATCCGGGATAATTCTCAGGGAAATATCTTTCAATCCCTGGACGCGCTTCATATTCGAGGAGATTTTACTGATCCGCCTGGTGATGTATTTTTCAATCAAAAAGTAAACCAGGAAACCCAGGAAAATGATGGCCGAAATTGTAAAAATAACATATAACAGGGTATTTCTCTTGATTACCCCGGACAATTTGCTGCCGGATTCCAGGGCCAGGATCAAGGCAGGTGCCTTATCAATGTCTTTTGCCAGGTAAAGCAGTGTAAATTTTTCTTCCTCTTCCCAATAATAGACCTCCTCTCCTTGCATCTGCTTTAAATAAGATTCAAACCGTTGGCTTTCGTTAAAGGGAATTAATTGGAGGGTTTCCGTGAAATGAAGAGAAATTCGCTTTAAGAATTCTTGCTCCAGGAATCGTCCCAAAATCAATGTCCCGCAGGAGGACGAAGGGGACAGGTTGTTGTATATGGGGCACGCCGAAAGCATGAGGGGACCATAAGCCGAATTGATAATGCCTGTAAACGAGGCAAGGGTACGGGCGACCTGACCGGTTATTTCGTCAATCATCCTTTTGATTTCCAGGTGGTTAAAGGTTACCAATTTCCCATCTATTCTATTCCTATTGTACAGGATCTTGCCCCGCGCATCCAGGACCAGGATCAGGTTCATCTTGTGGCTTAAAAAAGGAGAATCCGAAAAAAAATCGTCTTCAAATTTTTTTGACGGATTTTTTACATAATCCATCATCCCGGTCCATTCCCCTAAACTGTGGCAGATGGCTGTAATGCTCCTTTCTTCCTCGTTGACAACCAATTGAAGTTTTACCTTTTGCCTTTCGATGGTTACTTTTTTTTGCTGTTTCAGATCGGGGAGAATCGTGGTGTTAATGGTAAAATGAAAAAAAAGGGCCATAATAAAACCAGCCAATAATAGGATCAGGATTAATCGTTTTTTTAGGCTCACTTTTCTGTCGGTGAAGAGGACCTGAATTTTTCGATCAGTTCTTTGAGGGGTGTACCATCCTGGGTTTTGGCATCCGGGTAGAGGTTTATCAGTTCTTCCCAGGCTTTGATGGCAGCTCCCGGGTTTTCCAGGTCATGCATCAGCACAATGCCTTTATTGTACCGGGACTGTCGGTGTTGGGGGTCGATCTCGATGGCTTTGTCAAAACAGCGGATGGCTTCATCAGGTCTTCCACTGCGGCGGTACATCACTCCCATATCAGTCAGTACATTGGCATTGTCGGGTTTTAATTCCAGTGATTTTTTATAAGCCCGGATGGCATTGGCAGGATCATTGATATCAAAATAGCCGTGTCCCAGCCTGGCCCAGGCTTCGGCATCCCGCGGGTTTGCCGCCACGTTCTTCTCCAGGGCAGAAATAACACCGGATTGTGGGGGAGTCGTCACCGGGGCACCGGCCCGGGGGACCCCGGCCTGGGGGGTTGACTGTTTTACTGTCATCTTGCGAACCTTTCTGCCCCCGCTAAAAGTAGTACTGTAGAACATTCCCGCCAAAAAACCTGCTGCCAGGCACAACACGGCAATAAGCAGCGCCGTTGACCGTTTCATCACCACCTCCCGGTCTTGAAGGTTTTTTTCTTTATTCATCTTGTCTCCATGATCTTGCTGTTTATTCCACGATGATTGATGCATCTTCAATGATGACCGGGTAGAAAAAGCCGGCGCCGAAATTTTTATCGCAGGCCATTATCCCGATAACGATAATAAGATCACCGACTCGGACCGATTCTGCCGTGGTAACGGTGAGGTCGTCGGAACCCTTTTCACCGGTGCCGTCTTTTATATGGAGCCAGTTTCTCCCCAGGATCCTGGGGGTGAATTTAACCACTATCCCCCGTACCGCCAGCTCTTTTCCTTTTAACTCCTTTTTCATGGCAAAACATTCGGCCACGGTGTAACCGCCTTCGAGCTTTTTTACGGAACCAGGCGTTACCATGATTTTTTTCCCGGGTTTGGGGCCGACAACCGGATGGCCGTGGGGAGCAGGAGTCGGGGCCGGTTCATGGGCCGGGGAGTTTTCTCCATCCTCACCTGTAACAACCCGGATAGAAAAGGTAAATAAGATGGACTCAAAGGTCCGATTAAGGGTTTTGCTGTGAAAGTTATTCATGGTTACCGCATCGGATATATAAATCAAGTCACCAACATATACCAGGGTTAAAGGGCCGGCGGCCCAGAGTTTCCTGCCGTTTTCTTCAAATTCAATGTAAGTGTAGCCCCCGGAATCCATGGTGCTGATGACACGTCCCGTATACGTTTTCTTCTCCTGTTGGGGAGCAGCGGCTTGTTTTTCGGCCGCAGCCCAAAAGAAAGTTGTTGTTATTAACAGGCTCATCATCATTATCATCATTATTTTTCTATTCATTTGCTGCCTCATTTTTATTTTTGGTCATGATATTTTAGTTTCTTGTCAAATTACATTTTAAAGGAAAAGCCGGTTTTTTGCAATAGCCGACACACCCCGGCCGCTCCTCGAGATATTTAAAGAGCTGGCTCGGAGCGCCCTCCTCTTGATAGGGGTGGCCCTCCGCTGTAAATGAAGGAGAGGCGGGGTGTGTCAATAAGAAACGCAGTCTTTTTTAAATTTTATGTTGACAAAATCGCAAAATAATGTTTTAAACGTGAAGGATAAATTTTCTTTTAACGAACGCATATTTGAGCATAAACATACAACCATGCACGAAGGACTCATGCTTTAGTATGAGTATCCTCAAAGAAATTTTCATCCTAAAATTACAACTATTGAGTGATTGACATGAACAAAAAAATTTGTTATAGTTTTGACCTTTATAAAAGACAGAATTCAAAAATAAAATGTATCATGAAATGCTTGTTTCAAATGCCGATGTCAATAGAATCAGTAGAATCAAGTATGCAAAAACTCAAAAAAGGAGAATGAACATGAAAAAATTATTTGTCTTTCTCGCAGTTGTGATGCTGACCACTGGTTTATATTCCGCGATTTCAGGTTCAGCACATGATTTCTCGGGGTTTGGGTGGGCCGGTAATGAGATTTGTCTCCCCTGCCATACCCCTCACGGAGCCAAAACTGGGGCAGATAACCTGGTTCCCCTGTGGAATCATGATGTGACGGCATCAGTATTCACGGTTTACACCTCCCCCACCGGTACACTGGATGCTGGCGCCCTTGGCCAGCCGGCCGGCGTCTCCAAGGCTTGCCTGTCCTGCCATGACGGTACGATCGGCGTGGATGCTTATGGTACCAACGTTCCTGTTCCCACCATGGTTGTCAATCCCCTTGGTGCGGATTTGAGCAATGACCATCCCATCTCATTCACCTACAATACGGCCCTGTCGACTGCTGATGGTGAGCTGTATGATCCGGCTGTACAGGCTTCCGGTCTGGGTGGAACCATTCAAAATGACCTGCTGTTTGCCGACCAGTTGGAATGCGCATCCTGCCATGATGTGCATAATACCACATGCCCCGCATGTGCCTCCCTGCTGGTTATAGACAACGCCGCCAGTGACCTGTGCCTTACCTGTCATAACAAATAATCGACATTGAACCCATTGAAACTTGAAGTAAAGCCACAAAGCGGATGTAGAACCGCAAATCAAATCAGAAAAAAGGGCTTTCTCTTCGTAGTAGAGTAGAGAAAGCCCTTTTTTTCCTTAAAAAAAATTAGAGGTTGATAAAGGTGAGTGTTGTAGTGTATAATTAAGTAGTGCCATATAAATATTGTAAATGAATGGAGATGATTCGAGGTGTTGAAAATTAAAGTTAACGCAATTTTAGTCGTTATTGTTTCGGGAGTCATTCTTCTCAGCATTGGTTACGGGTGCGGAAGCGGTTACCGGGAAGTTAAGACCGAGCCCAAAGATAATCAAGATTATATCTTTTATCCCAGCCTTCCCAACACCCCCAGGTACCAATTCCTCACCAGGTTTTCTACGACAAAGGACATCGAAAAGAAAAAAAGTAAATTTTTTAAATTTATCGTGGGTGAGAAGGAAGAAAAAACCCGGGGCATAAAAAAAGCCTACGGCGTGGATATGTTTGACGGTATCATTTACGTGTGCGACATGGGGGCCGGGGTGGTGGTCACCCTCAATTTAAAGACCCGGGAATTGGGTTACCTGGGAACAACAGGAAGTGGAAAACTAAAAAAACCGATCAATTTAATTATCGATAAAACCGATAAACTCCTGTATGTGGCGGATGTCACCAGGAAACAAATCCTTTGCTATACATTGGACGGCAAAGTGAAGAGTTTTTATGGAAAAAAGGAACAATTTTCCAAACCCGTGGATGTGGACATATACCAGGATAAACTCTTTGTCTGCGACGTGGGTAAACACCAGGTCCTGGTACTTGACAAAAAAGAGGGAAATACCCTCCATACCATTGGTAAGGCCGGGAGCAAAGAGGGGCAGCTCTTTCATCCCACCAATATTTGTATCCGGGACAACCGCCTTTACGTTTCAGATACCACCAATTTTCGTATCCAGGTTTTTGACCTGGAGGGAAAATTTATATCCACTTTTGGGGAAATTGGGGATATCCCCGGGACTTTTACCCGACCCAAAGGGGTGGCCGTGGATAAACAGGGACGAATTTATGTTGTAGATGCGGCATTCGAGAATGTCCAGGTGTTTGACTCGCAGTTCCAACTGCTGCTGTTTATGTTTGGCCCCGGGTTTGAAAGACATAACATTAATTTACCGGCAGGAATTACAGTGGTCTACGATAACCTGGATTACTTTAAAGAGTATTTATCTCCCCATTTTAAAGCGGAATACCTGGTCCTGGTTACATCAAATTTCGGACTTAACAAGGTTAATGTGTATGCGTTCGGGAAGTATAGTCAATAAAATTCTCCTGGTCCTCTTACTGGTGATAACTGCCGCAGCCGTTAGCTGCACCATTACGGAAAAAAGATATAAAGTACTGAAAATATTTTTTGATGGGGTACCGGACCCCAATGTCCGGGAGGAACCCTCTTCTGACCGGCAGGACCAGTCACCGACTCAAAAAGTAAAGCCTGTTGAACAAGAGTGGATGAAAATAAAATCCAGGCACCCGGATTTTTATAACCGTAATTGTGAAAATTGCCACAATAAATCCGCCTCCAATTTTTTAAAAACCACCAGAGAGAAGTTTTGTTTTACCTGCCATGATAAAAGTGACTTCCAGGGAGAATATCTCCATGGGCCGGTGGCGGCAAGCGACTGCCTGGCCTGTCATCTGCCCCATCAATCCAAACATAAATACCTGCTCAAGGAGACAGACGCCAAAATGTGCCTGGTATGCCATATGAGGGAAGATGTGGCCTTAAACCCGGTCCATGCCGGGGTTGATTTTGAAAAAGGCAAGTGCACCCAATGCCATTACCCCCATGCCGCCGCGTCGCGCTTCTTCTTGAAAACGGGGTGAGTGGGGACGCATGGAGGGTGGTGAATAAAGTGAATCAAGATGAAGAATGACGGACACAGGAGTACAGGATGAACGGTGAAGATAAATAGGAACAGGATACAATGACAAAGAAACCCAATTCCCGTGGATCATGCTTATTTTCTTTTATATTTTTTCTTTTCCTCCCGGTTTTTTTTTATCACCCGCTGTGGTCTGATAATGGGACCCGGCTTTTCAAGTTGTCGGATTTTTCCGGTTCCATCAATCTCCAATATCAACTGACCGATGAACAAGAGTCGGCTGCTGATTATGTTTACCGGGACAGCACCCGGAAGTTCCTGGAGGGTGGTATTTTCCTGGTTGCAAACGGGAGTATCTATCATCCCAATCTCTTGTATTTCCACGTAAATCTTAATATCGCCGGATACCGATCCAGTAATACGATTTTCTCCGATGCCGCCGTCAACAACGCCATTAACAATAACTACGATGTCCGGGTGAATTTTCTAAGAAAGAAAAAAATAACCCTGGAATTTTATACCCGCAGTGACTACCGCTCCCATGACCGGGTGTTCTGGGAAAGGTATTACGTCACCTATAAAGGAACCGGGGTCCGTTTAAATTCCCACCTGGAGTTCATGCCCATTGAACTTCATCTTTACACCAACCGGTTAAAATCGGAATCATTGACTTACCTGGAACGGGACGAGAAAAGTCAACATATTGATCTGCGCTTGACCCCCCTGCCAAAATCCAGGATTCGTTCCAATATTAACCTGCATGTCAAAGACTATTCCGAAAGCAAATACGATGTTGATTTTCGTTCCCTTGAATTGACCGGCACCTTTAATCGTCGTTACGGAATCCAGGATATGAATGCACTCTCATCGGTTTTTAACTACCACCGCATGGAAGGTGATTATGATATAGAGATGTTCACCTTTAGACTCCAGAATATTTACTATTTAAAACCCCGCCTATTTGTTGATACCTTTTATAACTTCACCGGTGATAACTCCTTTGACCGTTCCTTTAAAAGACATGAATTGGAATTGAAATTAAACCACCGATTGTTTGACAGCCTGGACACTTCCATTCTCATGGGCGGCCGGCTGGAAAATACCTTAAACCGGGATGTCAATGCCTTGAAAAACAATTTCTCCTTCTATTACCGGAAACGTTTTCCCACCGGTAGTATCAATTTATTTTATTCCAATACCAACGAATGGTCCAAATATACCTCCAATCAATCCATTGCCAGCGAATCCCGGGAATTTGATTTTTCCTACACGGATGTGGTGATTATGAACCAACCCGGCATCAATATCGATTCCATCAGGGTCACTGACCCGGGGTTCTCCCGTATTTATGTTAAGGATGTGGATTACCAGGTGGAGATTTTGAACTATGTGGTTGTGATTACCCGGCTTCCCGGGGGGGCCATCCCCGGGGACGGAAAAATCGTGGTATTCTATGAATACCTGGATTACCCTGATTTTCGTTTGAAATTACATTTTTATCATATCAATTTCCGGCTCAATTTTTTGAAATATTTTAATCTCATTTACCGGCGGAGGTCCATAAACAACCGGGTTGAATCAATGTATGTCATCCCTATGTTTGAAGATTACACCGATGATGTGCTGGGAGCTCAAATTAACAGCAAGTATCTCACCGCGGACTACATGTTGGAGAAGTATGACTCCAACCTGTCCTCATATAAATCCTATAATTTCAGGATAAATGCCCATATCCGGTTGTTTAGCTGGCTCATTCTCAGGGGCGGCCTGACGCGAAACCGCCTGGACTTTGAAAACATGGACTTCTATACCCGTTTCCGGGCCTACACCGCGGAATGTACATTTAATCCCTGGAACAGGATTAATTCCAATATTATTTTCCGGAAAATCGGGTATTCCACTCCTATTTATTTCCGCGATAGGGAAAGCATCCTGTTCAAGTTCCAGTGGTCCTTCCGGCGAATCATCATCGACATCTTTTACGAGCGCATCCTCAGTGAAACCAACAGCTATGACCGGGGGCACCATTTTTTCAGCGTGGTCATCAGGAGGTTGTTTTGACACGTTCAACCCATTTGTTATTCACCATAAGCACACTCATCCTGACCTGCTGCATTGGACTCATCGGGTCTAACGGTTTTAATGAGTCCCCTTCGGGTAAGCGGTCCGTACAATTTATCCGGGCCATTTACTTCCGGCACCAATCCCGGGAAAAAAACCTGGAAACCTTCTTGTTTGGAAAGGGTAAAGAGAAAGAGGTTAAACCCTCATCCGTATGCCGGCTCAGTAAAGACCGGCTGTGTGTGACTGACACGGTCAACGGCGCGGTGATTGTCATGGACGGCAATGGAAAAATAAAAAAAATAATGACCCATGTCAAAGGGATTAAAATCCTCTCACCGGTCGACGCTTGCAGCGATGATCAAGGGAATCTTTACATCAGTGATTCGGGGCGGCAAGTGGTGTTAAAATTTAATCCCCAATATAAATTCCAGGGGGTTTTTATATCACCTCTTCTGCGCCGGAACCAGGATAAAACCCGGGCCGTCACCCCTGGGGATACCGATATTGCCGTACGTATCACAGGAATGGTTTTCCGCCGGGGCACCCTTTACGGGGTAGACACCCCCAATCACCGGGTACTGGGGTTTAACCGGCAAGGGGAGTTGACATTTTCCCTGGGCAAACGAGGGATTGGTCCGGGAGAATTTAATTTCCCCACTCATATTACAGGTGACAATCAATATATTTATATCACGGATGCCATGAATTTCCGGGTACAGGTATTTGACCATTCCGGGCGTTTTATCCGGGCTATTGGCACCCATGGTCGGGGAGGGGGAAATTTTTCCAAACCCAAAGGCATTGCCGTGGACCAGGAACGACATATTTTCGTGGCAGACGTCATGTTCGATAATATACAGATATTTGATTTCCAGGGTCAATTTCTTTATTATTTCGGCGGCCCCGGGCACCGGGACCGTGAATTCTGGATGCCCAACGGCATTATGGTGGATGATGACGGTACCATATGGGTGGCTGACACCTATAATAACCGCATACAGGTTTTCCAATTGGTGGAGAATACCCAATGAGCGTGAGAAAATTCATTTTTATCGTATTGGTGATATCCCCGATTACCCTGGTTTGTCTGGCAGTCCGGGTTTTTCCCGGCAGTATCCGCCACACCAGGCATAACCTTTCCTCCGCCAGTGTGGCGGGAGGTATTCGGGCCAGGGATACTTCCAATATTTGTATTTTTTGCCATACCAGTCATGCGGGGAACACCCAGGCCCCGCTGTGGAACCGGGAGGAATCCAGGGTAGTGTATAACCTTTATGACAGTTCCACTCTATATTCCAAACCGGATCAGCCCAACGGCGCGTCAAAGTTATGCCTTTCCTGCCATGACGGGACCATTGCCCTGGGAAAAGTGGTGAGCCGTAAACAGGAATTCGCCATGTTTGATACCAGTATGGGCCGTATTCCCCACACCAGGGCAGCCAACCTGGGCAGTGATCTATCGGATGACCACCCGGTTTCTTTTAATCCTTCCCCGGCAGTGAGCGCCTCTGATCAATTGATTCATCCTTCATCCCCTGACCCGGTAAGATATGATCTTGACGGGAACCTTCAATGCACCACCTGTCATGATCCCCATGATAACCGCTTTAGCAAATTTCTTGTCAAAGATGACCGCAATGGCGCCATTTGCAAAACCTGCCATCAGCTTCCCGGTTATAATGGTATATCCACCCATGATGTTTCATCTAAGACCTGGAATGGAATAAATGAAAATCCCTGGCCCCATACTCATTTTTCAAGGGCCGCGGATAATTCCTGTATGAACTGTCATCGCAGTCACAGTGCTGACGGGAAAGAGAGACTCCTGGATGGGGTGGAGGAAAATGTATGCCTGAAGTGCCACAACGGGAGTGTGGGACAAAATATTAAGGCCCTGATAAGAACAACCAGCGGTCACCGGGTGGATTTTTACCAGGGGGTGCATGATCCTACGGAAAACATGTTAGCAGCACCGGTTCATGTGGAATGTGTAGACTGTCACAACCCGCACCGCATCAACAATTCCACTGCCGCGGCACCTAATGTTGACGGCCGGTTGGCCGGGGTATCCGGGATGTCGGTGACCGGGTCATTGCTGGATACCGCCCAATATCAATATGAGGTCTGTCTCAAGTGCCACGGCCAGGACAAATACCGCGTCACCACCACCATTAACCGTATGGTAGACACCACCAACATCCGGGAGGCCATTAATCCTTCTAATGCCAGTTTTCATGCCATCGCCAGCCAGGGCAAAGCCCGCTGGGTCCCTTCGCTAAATCCACCTTATACCGTATCGTCACGACTATATTGTACTGATTGTCACAACAACAGTAATTCCACCCGGGCCGGTGGAGCAGAACCCAATGGTCCCCACGGGTCCAGGTATGAATATATCCTGGAACGTCAGTATTTGACTACGGATTATACCCACTGGACCGAAGCCAACTACGCTTTGTGCTACAAATGCCACAACCCCATTATCCTTTTTGACAACAATCTCAGTGGATTTGAAAAACATGAAACCCATGTCAGGGGAGCAGATACCCCTTGTTCGGTGTGCCATGATCCCCATGGCTCCCCCAATAACGTGGGATTACTTAATTTCGACACCAACGTGGTATTCCCCAACATGAGCGGTGAACTAAGATTTGAAGTGATCGGGGATACCGGTTACTGCTATATGGAGTGCCATGGTGAAAACCACGGCCCAAAAGAATATAAAAGGAAATAAATGATTATAAAGATTTTAAAATCAAGATTTTTTCGCCTCCGGCGGCCAGGGGGCTCTTTTCTGCCAGAGGTGCCAGATGCAGGTTACAGGTGAAGGTGATAGAATGAAAAACATCCTCAGAAACAAAACCACCTCCAATAGGCTCCCCGCGCCGCGGGGCCCCCTGGACCCCCGCAAAAGCTTTTCGTTGGAGAGGCGTTCTTTGACCGTCTTCGGTATGGTAAGATTAATGTTAATGGTATTTTTAATATTCACGCCAGCATTGTATGGAGACGACTGCACCACTTCGGAGTGTCATACGGAATTTAAACAAATGAAAAAGCTGCATTTCCCGGCAGAAGATGACTGTACTCGGTGCCATGACAAAATCGGGAAACACAAATTTAAACTGGTAGAACAGCGGGAACTTTGTTTTGACTGCCACGACGAAAACAGGAAACGAAAACACGTTCACGAAGCGGTTATCTCCCTGGAATGCAGTTCCTGTCACAATTCTCATGGAGGCAATTATAAGTATTATTTATTATCGGAACGAATAGATACCATGTGTTTTGAATGTCATGATAAAGCCCCCATGACCAAAAAAACGGTTCACCAACCCCTGGCCGAAGGAGACTGCACCGCCTGTCACAAACCCCATTCCTCGGATTACCCGGTATTATTAACCTCGAAAAAAGAGGAATTTTGTATCAAATGCCATGAGGATATGGCGTTTCTATTGAAGAAAAGTGATAAATTAAAGGTTCACTCGATTGTCGGAGAAGGGTGTGAGAATTGTCACAACCCCCACTCCACCGATTACCAATACATGTTAGCCGCTGCCCCCGGGGACATATGCGGGACCTGTCATGAAGAGATCGGGGAAAAAGCAAAATCAGCGAAATTCAAACACCTGGCCCTGGAAAAAGAAAAAAAATGCCTCACCTGTCATGAGGCTCACGCCTCAGCCTTTGCATCCAATTTGATAAAAAAACAAACGGAACTTTGTATCGATTGTCACAACAAATGGATTAAAGGAACCGATGGAAAAGAGTTTAACATTTATAAAATAGTGAAAGATAATCCCTACAAGCACCAGCCCTTAGAAAGCGGGGAATGCCAGGGTTGTCATGATCCTCACGGTTCTGATTTTTACAAAATCCTGAATGCTCAATACCCGTCCAGGTTCTATTCGGAATTTAATGTGGAGAATTATGAGTTTTGTTTCCAGTGTCATGATTCGGCCCTGGCAACAGAGAAATCAGCGAGAAAAGACACCAATTTCCGTGACGGCACTCGAAATCTTCATTACCTTCATGTGAACCTTAAGAAGGGAAGAACCTGCCGGGCGTGTCATCAGGTACATGCCGGCAAAAATAAGAAATTGGTCCGAGACCATGTTCCTTTTGGGAGCTGGAGTCTTCCCATAAATTTTAAAAAGACAGCCGATGGAGGAAGTTGCAGTCCTGGCTGCCATAAACCCTTCACCTATTCACGTAATCCACGTACACACATACAAGAGGAAAGTAAAAAATATCAAACAAAATGCGTACTCCCGCCCCATTTTCCGAAAGCCCCATCATAAGGGAAAAACCGTTTCCAGGAAATTATCTCCGGGATTTTTTTCGTTTACTATAAACCACTAAAAACCACTAAAAGGTGATAAAAGGGCATTTTCAGCCGAAATTTTCCCCTGGAAACGGCATTTTTGCCATTTTCAGCGATTTTGCCCTTTTTTGATGTACTTAATTACAAGTTATCCAGCATTAAGGCCCTCCGGCAACACTATGCCACTACAGGTTGACCTGTTGACCTAATCGACCATTATCCGAACTAAAATGCGTACCCCGAACTAACAGGTACGGTTAACCCATTATGTAAACCAAATTACCAACTTAACCCCGCAGTTACCTGCAGGGATTTAATCCTGTAACTATGGTGTGTACTCACAGATTGGTGGCAACCCACACCAATGATTCAACCGTTTTTTGTTATGTTGCAATCAGTCAACACGTGACGCATGTATAGGTGAAATTGCAGGGATAATGAGTACAATCGTCAGAACATAATGTGTCAGTATTACCTGGTGGGCATTGAGTTGTGGGTCGACATGCTATACCTTCAGTATTACAAAAGCCACAATCCGTTCCTTCGCTAAATCCACCTCGAATAGAGTCCAAACCGTAATTGTTCAGGTTGGAAACGGTTTTTTTGTTTAATCTCAGTTTTTTCTTGAATTTGGTTTTCATTTTTTTTACTCCTTTTTTGTTTATTTGGCTTGATGGGAATCGACCACTATCTAGCCAAATGACTA
Organism: Candidatus Aminicenantota bacterium; assembly: GCA_020355945.1. The sequence goes on from CP070627.1 coordinate 7,748,050, forward strand.
AAGCATTTTTCGTGCCAAATTACGTTTATCACAAATATCTTTTATTGATATGGCTTTTGGAATATTATATTATTTCGACATTATACATAAATCTCCCAATAAGGAGACTGCTTCATTTGAGAGAAAGATAAAGCATTCAATTATTCAATTATAACGACTGTTTTGAAGGTCTCCCTCTACGGAGATTCAATATCCTTATATAGAGAATAATTGGAGTAGAAATAGAGGAGCAGTTGCTGAGAAGTCCTCTGAAAGTGGCAATAATACCCACTTTCAGAGGCATGGCTTGCCAGGTCTGGATTTTTGGGCTTAAAATGGCAAAAATGCCATTTTTAGCCTGAAAAGCCTAAAATAAAGGGCATTTTTAATTACACATCAAAAATGATGTAGCTCCAGGAGCTGGTGAATAAAAAAAGGCGTTTTTTCAAGAGATTTCGTGGGTTGCTCTGTGATCCGCGGGAGGGTGGCCGGGTGGCCAGTGCGCAGCGTACATTTAACTTGGTGTACCAGGCCTTGTCGAGCTGCGGGAATCCTGGACAGTTGAAAACATTTGTTTATATGATTTTTTAAATTTCGGTTCACCAGGTGAACATCAGCCAGGGAAAAAACAGGACCTGGTATCCGAATTCTTGGCTCTGGTGATCACGGCAGCGGGGAAAATTTCCCAGAGAAAAAAGCAGGACCTGGAACCACACGATCGATACTATCCACAGTGACGAATGAAGCGACTTCATGCCCTTTATTTCCGAACTCTATTGCCTACTAATTCCCACCGGCCCCCTAAAACCCCTTTTTCGTTAGGCGCAGGAAGGTGGATGGGGTTTCTTAAGAAAAATGTGAAATACTTATTTTGCCTGTCCCGAATGCCGCTAAGTTAAGGCTAAATTTATTTTATCATTTAATTTTTACCTCCTAATGTTTCAATATAAAAAATGTTGTATAGTGCATAATTCAAGCATTTTTTCGGTATTTATGTCTGTGTGGAATTTCCATAAATTCATCCCTTGGTTTCGTAAGTAGTTGAAAGTTTTTTGGTCTTCTTTTCAAAGCTCTTGGTTGTCTTTTTCGTTCTCGTATCGGTATGATATCGCTTGCCAGTATCTGAAAAAAGACCTGCATGAAAATTCTTTTTTCTTCCTCTGATTCGATAAAAGGCAATATAGGTATCCACTGTCGTATGGTTGCCAAAGTGCCGGTAAAGCTGATACGGTATGGATCAATTCCTTTTTCTATGGCAGCCTGCCAGATAAGAAATCGAACGAAGTTATAAGCAATGGAAAAGATTGATAATTCTTTATGAACCAATTCAGGAGTTGTGCAGTGTAGTACATCCATGCGCATTGTTGTCTTTAAATCCCTGATAAAGAGTTCAGCCAACCATCGTCTTCGGTAGAGGTCTGCCAGGGCTTGGGGTGGATATTTTTTGTTGTCCAATAGAGTTGTGGCCAGGGTGATTTTCTTAGTTCGGAAACCTGGATTATTAATGGTGACAGTAACCTGCCGAACCGTAATTGATGAAGGGATGGTTTCCCACTGTTGCATTGACAACCAATTAGGGCATGTACCACTTTTTTTCCATTGAACCAGGCAATCATTTTTACCCAACTTTTTAATACTCTCACTTTCTATTTTGCGTCGCTGATGAAGGCGCATCACACAATCAACTTTTTTATTTGAGAGCATCCAATAATCGGCCAAAGAGCAGAAAGCACGATCAGCCAACACCACATCACCTTCCTCATAACAACACCACATCTGATGCCACAGCGTCCGCTCATGAGTCTGAAGGTTGCCCCTGCGGGAATCCAACAATATTCCCGTAACCAACGAGAATACCGCTACCCACCTCATGACAGGAAAACCACATCCTTTTTTCTGACTTTCAGGTTGTGGATAAAGGCCCTGGTTCTCCTCGCTATCCGGCATTGAAAGTGATATGTTACTCATAAAAAGCCACACCTGGGCTTTTTTCAACGCCTCACGGCAGCTCTGTGTTAAACTTAATATCTGTCCAAAAAAGATCCAGAAGGTACGCCACTGATTGAAAATACGATCTCGAGGAAATACATCTTTATCTTTTTTTCTATCTCTATATACATCTCTACCTGGAAAGGATACCATGCCTCCAAATAAATTTACTAACTCACATAAAGCTGAACTGGCCACTCGGCCCCAAAAGGTTGACACATAATTATAATTAAGCATCTTGCTTTTACCTCCTAAATAGTATAAAAAAACAAGTGAATACGAAAACCTCGAAACCCTCAGAGTTTCAAAATTCATTGTTCATTCCTGGAGCAAGGGAGCAAAATGCAAGGGATAACGAATCGCATTATCGCATTATCGCATTATCGCATTATCGCATTATTAATTATTAATCTTTTAACTGGTAACTGGTTTACCTCCTCATCTTTTTTTGTTAAGTGTTAAGTACGTTAAGTACGTTAAGTACGTTAAGTACGTTAAGTACATAATTTATCTCTGAATGAAACATCAAGTGGATATAGCCAGATATCCTTTATCGGTAATAGATAAAGGTTATTTATATCCTGTTTGCCACGCCCTTGAGTCTGACCGACGTGTACCCAATTGGCTGCTTTATAACAGGTACCCTTGAAGCGATTTTTCTCTACAAAAGTCTCAAGCAAATAAATCGGATGGTTGTATTTTTTCTGCCAGTCCCGGCTGATCCGCTTACAAATTTTACCCAAAATATGGCTGGCCAGGTATGGGACACGAACCCAGGGGAGCACAAGAAAGCGGTTATTATTGACCACATAAGAAAGATTTCTGACTCTCTGCTCTGCTGTCCAACCAATATAATTATCGCGGGGTTTGACTTTCCAGGCAGCGGCCCCAAACATCAAGCAACCAAGTGGTCTCTCATCAACATCGAAAAACATGTACTTGAGATTTTCCCCTACGGTGCCACTCCAGCCGAGATAATGATAAGCAGAGATAAAATATTTAAACAACCTTAAGCCATACCCTTTCTCCACCGATTGAATATCTATTGGGTAAAGGTTTTTAAGGGGGGCTTGAATCGGTGTTTTGGAGTGAAGCACCGGTTCTACATGGTTTCTTCGTGTCGGGTTATGATTTTTGTGAACCTTGTGAATCCCTTTAGGTAATTGGATATGCCCTAGCTGTTCCAATTTACGCAGAAGACTTCGGCAAGCAATATCCTTTAATTCACCGTTTGCCCTTCGCCAATCCCATAGAACACAGAGTTCTTTAGATAGACGGGAACGATTCCAGGAAGGGTTAGAGATGATGAGACTTTTGACTATGTCTATATCATGCGCAGTTATGCTGCGCCCTTGCAAAATAAACTCAACTCCTTGCTCCATGGTAATAATCTTAACATAGAGTGTTGATTGAGTTCAGTCTTTTGTAAATTTTTTTTGCAAAAATTTTAATTGGATAATCAATTATAATGGGATAGAGTGTAGAATTATGTAAAAAAAAATAGCCTTAACTTAGCGGCATTCTTGCCTGTCCTCTTAAATTTGCTTTTTTTCTTCGTGTGCCTTTGTGTACCTTTGTAGCTAAAATTAGAAGTGCTGAGAAAGCGTACACCCCCTTGATTTTTTTTGCTCAATCTGCTAAAACATTCACACAAATAGTAAAATTATCCTGGCTTTTACTAAATTGGAACAAAATTTGAAAAGATATAATGATTTTCAAAATGAAAACAAATAGCGAAAAAAACAAAGCCACCGAAACCGAACGCTCTGTGGTGGCTGTCTTTTACCAGACCGATAACTGTAACCAACCGCCCTTATATAAGCTGTTCTCAGTACTACACGGCAGCCACACCGTTACGGAACTGCCGGTCCAGGAACAGCAGTATTATGACCTTTAATCCAAATGTCTATACACATACCGGTACTCCAAAAAGAAGTAACAGAGTTTTTAAAAGTATCTGCTGGTGGTATTTTCCTTGACGGCACCGTAGGATTAGGCGGCCACAGCGCCCTCATTTTAAACGCCTCTGCCAATAATTATCTATACGGCATTGACAAAGACAACCAATCCCTGGATATTGCCAGGAAAAACCTCGAATCCTGCAAAGATCGATTTACCCTTTTTCATTCGGATTTTAAGGACATTGGCTCCCTTACTATAGAAATAAACAAAATTGATGGTTTCTTATTCGACCTTGGCGTGTCCTCTTTTCAATTGGACAACCCGGATAAAGGATTCTCCTACGCCCAAAACGCTCCCCTGGACATGCGTATGGATAAAAATCAAACCCTATGCGCATACCAGGTTATCAATGAATACAGCTATAACCAACTGTTTGATATCCTTCAAAAATACGGCGAATTCAAAAACCCGACAAAAATCCTTCAACAAATCATCTATCACCGCAAAAATAAAAAAATAGAAAATACAGGAGAATTAAAAACCATTGTCAGGAAAATTTATCCCCGACAAAAAACCATGGACCCTCTTTCCCGCATTTTCCAGGCTATTCGCATCGAAGTCAACCAGGAATTAACCGGGCTTGAAACCTTTTTCTTAAACCTTTTCAATCATATGAAACCAGGTGCGCGAATTGTAATTATCTCTTTCCACTCCCTGGAAGACCGAATTACCAAAACCGCATTAAAAAAAGCTAAAGAAAATAACCTGATCAAAATTTTAACTAAAAAGCCATTAATAGCCTCAGAAGAAGAAATCAAAGCAAATCCCAGGGCCCGTTCAGCAAAACTGCGAGCCGCAGAAAAACTATGTTTTTACTAATAAAGAGTTTTTGCAGGGGGGTCCAGATGCGTCACGGGGGCAGTTTTTTCAAAAAGCGCCCCCCCTGGCCGCCGGAGGCAAAAGTAATTTAATGGATATAGAAGGATATGGGGTCAGGTATATAATTTGCCCGTTGATCTGCCATTCCTCGCTTTTGTTTGGTCATTCCTCAAACATATTTGATCATTCCTCAAATTGATTCGGCCATTCCCCGGCATTATTTGACCTTTCCTCAGCTCAATTTTATCATCCCTCAACTTTATTCGACCATCCCTCAATTTAATT
>CP070627.1:7753183-7759837 GCA_020355945.1 Candidatus Aminicenantota bacterium
CATCTAAAGTGGCATCCCGCGCGTCCATAAACCCACTGTTTGGCGTCAACCAATCATTGACCTGTACCTCGTAAAATATGTTTAACATGTTGTTAAGTCCAATACCGGAAACTTTAATTCCTCTATGAGTTCCACCTACAGCCATCAGGTAAGCGGCTTTGTTGGGAATACCGCTGTTGAAGTGAACGCAGCCATTATTGCGATCACCTGAATTATAACACTTCTTGTCCATTTGACTGCCGTTGGCATCCGGGGTGACATAATCATCTATATGGTCGGGCTGACCGCCTCTCGGCGGATCATCCATGTAGCGTAGGGCATCCCCGGGAGTACCAGGTGTGTAGCAGTCTTCGCCCATAAGCCAGTCCCCGGGGTCGGCCATGAGAGCAAAAATGTCGGAAAGGCTCTCATTTAAAGCGCCCGGTTCATCATGATATACCAGGTTGGATTCATACTGGGTAACCGCGTGAGTGAATTCGTGTGCCACCACATCTAACGCCTGAGCGATGTGGGCGAAAATTGTACCGTCGCCGTCGCCAAAAACAAATTGTTGGTAATAAGGGGACCAAAATGCATTATTGTATTGTATCTGGAAATGAACAGTCGTGACTGTAGCGGCGCCGGCGTTGTTATAACTGTCCCGGTTATAGCGGGTGTTGTAAAGGTCGCATACCGTGCCCATATTGTCGTGGGCTCCATCTAAGTCGGCATCATTGACCGGCCCATCCCCTTCAGACCGCCTCAAGGTGCCGGGAAGCACGCTTCGATTTCCCGCATCATAGGTTTGCCGGACGCAGGCGATTTTCAGGTCATTATACATATAGACAACTTTACCGGTATGCGCATCCACATAATAAATAAACTCTCCCATGGGGTCCCGGGAAATAAGGACAACTTTCCAGGTCAGGTATGTTTTGCCCTTAAAATTGTAGACAACCAATTCGGATTTTGGCTTCTCGGTTATCTTTTCTTTGGGTTTCAGGTTTTTTTTAGCAGTATCGATAGCTTTAGAGACTTTAACTTTTGCCGTGGTATCTACATCGATGTTGGGTACGTAATAACCGTTCACCACTCGAACTTTTTTTTCAGCATCGATATGAACCACAATCGTCCTACCGTCTACATTTAGCGATTTGTAGGTCTGCTGTAATTTTACATGGTTCCACTGCCGGGCATCTTTCTTTACCCTGAGTAACTGTAACTCTTTTTGCGAATCGGTCATTTTAAAAAGATTCTCATTTTCCTTAAAAAATTGGTACGCAATTCCTTTGGGGGGGGCATCGATGGGCGTACTCATTATACCTTTTAATCTTACAGGAACCCCGGTTTTTTCGTCCCAACGGATCCTAAATTTGGGATCTTTTTTCTTCATTTTGTTTACGATTGCCATTTGTTTCTGCTCTTGGCAAAAAACCTCTTGAACACTCATCCCGATAAAAAGAAACAACAATAAACAGATCAACAGTGATCTGTATGTGTTTTTTTTCATGGTGACCTCCCTTTATTTACTAAAATGTTTAGTCTTTTAACGAAATTTTAGATTGTTATACCGGTAGATGACGTCGCCGGTACGGGCATCCACATAATAAATAAACTCTCCTAAAGGGGACGTAGAAACCAGGAGAATTTTCCACGTCAGGTATGATTTATTTTTGTATGGATAAATCACCAACTGGGCTTTTGGGATTTCGGTGATCTCTTTTTTGGGATCCAGGTCCTTTTTGGCGACGGCGATGGCTTTTGGCGAAGCAACCGTCGGCGTGGTGTTCAGGCTAATACCGGGCATATAATGGCCGCTCACCACGCGAATCTCATTGTTGTCGTTAATATGAACGACTATGGTTTTGCCTTCAACTGGCAGAGACTTGTAAACTTGCTGTAATTTTACATGGTTCCACTTCCGGGCATCTTTGTTTATCGCAGTGACGTAGATTTCTTTTCTCGGGTCGGTGATTTTAAAGAGCGCCTTATTATCTCTAAAAAAACGGAGCGCTATCTCTTTAGCATCTGCTTCCACCCGGTCGCTTAGTTTACCGGCCAATCTTGTAGGGACGCCGGTATTCTTATCCCAACGAATCTTGAGTGTGGGGTCTTTTTTTTTCATTTGGGCGGCTTTCGCTAGCTGTATCTCGTCCTGGGCATCGAGTCCCTGGAAACTTAACCCTAAAGAAAAAACCAGTATTAACCAACTCAACACAAACCGATACTTTTTCTTTCTCATGATAACCTCCCTTTGCTTAAGAATCTATTATCTCACATTGAATTTTTTTGTCAAGAAAAATTCAAAAATTCAATCGCTCCTTCTTCTGCAATTTTAAGAATAAGAGCGGCAGTAAAAGTCTTGGTGACGCTTCCGATCCCAAATAACATATTTGGAGCTATTGACATTGTAATATAATTTAGAAAAAATATCACCTACCTGGACAGGAAAAATTGTTGAAAGTCAGGTAATTTGTTGAAAATTTAAAATTTTGCCAGGCACCAAAAATCCAAAAATCCAAAAATGCCAAAAACCAAAAAAAACCTAAAAATAGATCGAAGCCATTAAGAACATAGATCCGCAGGCTGTACGATAGCGTACACCTGGTGTGTTATCAGCGGACACTATACTTGCTGTCATTGGTCATTAGTCATTAGTCATTGGTGAGTGAGGTGGAAAAGATGAAGGGTAGAAGGGTAGAAGGGTTGAAGGGTAGAAGGTAGGAAGATGGAAAGACAGATGATAGATGACAGAAAAGAAATGATAAACTATAGACAGCACACCACGGGAACCTGGCAGCAATTGTTTGTAATTTTGGTCATTGTAATTTGTATTTCGTTTGTAATTTGTAATTTGTAATTTTTTACTAATAGGTCCCCCATGCCATGGGGCCGCGGGATTGGCATCATTTTTGCTGTTCTTTATTTTATTGGAGGTTTACGATGTTAATAAACTACTTAAAAACAGCAATAAGGAATTTGTTAAGGCAAAAGGTGTATTCATTTATAAACATTACCGGTCTTGCCCTGGGAATTGCCATCACTATTTTTATTCTTCTTTATGTTGTTACAGAGTTGAGTTATGACAACTATCACCTGTACAAAGACAGTATCTATCGCGTCGCTCAATTGGAAAAAACCGAAAACCATACCAGCATCGATCCCATCACGGCCCCTCCATTAGTGCCTGCCTTGAAGTGTGATTTCCCTGAAGTACAAGAAGCAGCCCGGGTCCTATCCGGGAGCAACCGGACCGTGAGATACGGTGAAAAGATTTTTACTGAAGAGCGCTTTATGTACGCTGACCCGGAGTTGTTTAAAATATTAACGATTCCCTTTATCGAGGGAGATAAAGCCACTGCTTTGCGGCGTCCGGGTACTATTGTCCTTTCGCAGCGTATGGCCAGAAAATATTTTGGCGATGTTTCACCCCTGGGTAAAACAATGATGGTAAACGAACGCCCCTTTGAAATCACCGGTGTAGTAGCGAATTCCCCCAGGAATACCCATCTAAAGTATGATCTCATTGCTTCCCTGAAATTTGAGAAAGAACCAAAATATTTCTCCCACTGGATGCATCATGTGGCTTATTCATATATAAAACTTGCACCCAATATTGATGTTAAGGCCTTTGAAAAAAAGATGTCCAAAATTGGTGACAGGTATGCAAAGGAACTTTTTGAAAGATTGGGTTACCAGTATACATTTTTTCTGCAGCCGGTTCCCGGTCTTCACCTTTATCCCTGTCCCCATGCTGAACCTGAACCCCCGGGGAATCCATTATTACTCATCATCTTTTCTCTAGTGGGTATAATGGTCCTGGTAATCGCCTGTTTGAATTTTATTAATTTATCAACGGCTCATGCCTGGAAACGGGTGAAAGAAGTGGGTATACGCAAAACCATCGGTGCCCGGCGCTCACACCTGGTCCGCCAATTCCTGGGCGAAACCTTCTTCATGGCTGCTGTGGCCGTTTTACTGGCTTTGATGCTGGTTGATCTATCCTTACCACTTATTAATAATCTTACCGGGTCAGCATTTACCAGTCAAGATCTTGTCCAGCATAATGTACCTGTTCTCCTCGTCGTTATTTTACTTATGGTGACCCTCTTTTCAGGGGCATACCCCGCCTTTTATCTATCCAGGTTTGACCCGGTGGCAATTTTTAAAAACAATATAAAAACAAATCGAAAATCAATCTTTCGCAAATCCTTAGTGGTTAGCCAATTCATTATCTCTATTGTACTTATCATTGGCACACTGGTGGCTTATAAGCAGCTTGTATTTATGATCGATTACAACCTTGGCTTTGAAAACGAGCAAAAATTAATTTTGCCGGTAAGGGGAAGAGTATCATTGGGAAAAAATTATGAGTCCGTTAAAAACGAGCTCTTAAAACACCCGGGGATTACTCATGCTTCGGCTTCCTCCGAGGTCCCCGGAGAAGAAATGAGAATGTTATATACCGGTTTAGTCGGCCAGGTTGATGAAAAAAAACAATCCATGATTTATATCTATGTTGACCAGGATTTTATTTCTCAATTCAAAATTCAACTGGCTGCGGGAAGAGATTTTAGAAAGGGAGATGAAAAAGGTGCATTTATCATCAATGAAGCCGCCCTGGAAGCCTTCGGGTGGCGTTCTCCCCAGGATGCCCTGGGAAAACAGGTTGAAACAGGTGCTGAAAGAAAGGGCGAAATTATCGGGGTATGTAAAAATTTTCATTATGAAGGATTACAAAAGGAAGTGGCACCCCTGGTTGCAGATATCTACCCCGGGTTATTTGCAAGAATTAACCTTACTGTGAAAACTGAAAATCTTCGAGACATATTATCCTTTACTAAGAAAAAATGGCAGGAACTCTTTCCTGCCAGTCCATTCGAGTATTATTTCCTGGATGAAAGCTTTAAAAAGCAGTATCATCAAGAACAATTGACCAGTAAATTGATGGCGGTCTTTACGATACTGGGAATATTTATTGCTTCTCTTGGACTCTTTGGTCTGGCATCGTACACGGCGGAACAGAGTACAAAAGAAATTGGAATCAGGAAAGTATTTGGTGCCAGTGTTTTAAATGTCACCGGTTTGCTGACAAAAGAATTCGTTAAATGGGTAATCCTGGCCAATATCCCGGCCTGGCCCATCGCTTATTACGCCACAAATCAATTGCTGCAAAACTTTGCCTACCGTACATCCATCGGACTGGAGGTTTTTTTCATATCAGGTTTGTTGGCTTTGATTATTGCGGTCCTTACCGTCAGTTACCAATCCATCAAAGCAGCCACAGCAAACCCCATAAAGACATTGAGATATGAATGAGCACAGGGCGCGCAGTTGGAGGTGTACCTTGTTTAAAAACTATTTGAAAATTGCATTGAGAAACATTAAAAGATACAAAGGCTATTCTTTTATCAACATTGCCGGCCTGGCAGTGGGGATGGCTTGCTGTATATTGATTCTTATGTGGGTCCAGGATGAATTAAGCTATGATGGATTCCACAAAAACCTTGGTGATATTTACCGGGTGATTCGCCAGGAGCAGGAGATAGCAGAAGCTGGCAAAGATGCACTGACCCCACCCCCATTGGCTGCTGCACTTAAAGAAAAATTCCCGGCAATCACCCATGCAACACGCCTTGGCTCCTGGCGCCGATGGCTGGTCACATCCGGTGAAAAAAAATTCTATGAAACCAGGTACAGATGCGCAGACCCTGATTTCTTTGAAATGTTCAACTTCCCTTTTGTCAAAGGTAACCCGGAAAAAGCACTGCTCAATACCTATTCAGTGGTGCTTACGGAAAAAATGGCTGAGAAATATTTCGGCAATGAAGACCCTATTGGGAAAACTCTGAATATTAACAAACAATTCGACGTTACCGTCACAGGCGTAATAAAAAATGTCCCGGAAAATTCAACGTTAGAATTTGACTTTATTTTGCCTTTCAGGGTATTACTTACAAAAGGACTGCTGGGAGAAGAAACCGGTGGAAATTGGGGTTTTAACTCCTTTAGTACGTTTGTGATGCTTAACAAAAGCAGTTCAGCAAAAGAGCTGGCACCGAAAATAGCCGGGATTTTTAAAGAAAACAAAGAAAAAGATAATGATTTAGCGCTACTTCAGCCCTTTAAAGACATCCACCTTTATTCCAATATAAAATTCAATTTAGACAGTGTGGGTGATATTAAATATGTCACCATATTTTCCCTTTTGGCATTGTTTGTTTTAATCATTGCCTGTATTAATTTCATGAACCTCACCACGGCTAAATCTGCCAAGCGGGCAAGAGAAGTGGGTTTACGCAAGGTGATTGGCGCCAGGCGCTCCCAACTGATCTGGCAGTTTTTTGGTGAATCCATTCTCATGAGTTGCTTTGCCTTTTTATTGGCGCTTATCCTGGTGGAGATCATGTTACCGCTTTTTAACAATTTGTCCGGTAAGAGTTTGTCCCTGGACCCATCAGACAACATAACTATTTACCTGGGATTTGTTGTTATAACAATGATAACCGGGATATTGGCCGGCAGCTACCCGGCACTACTGCTCTCCGCCTTTCAACCGGTAAAAACGTTAAAAGGATCATCCACTGTCAATGTAACCGGTAAAAACCATACCCCTTTATTTAGAAAGATATTGGTAGTAATGCAATTTACCCTTTCCATCGGGTTGATCATTGG
>CP070627.1:7759937-7773115 GCA_020355945.1 Candidatus Aminicenantota bacterium
AAGAGGACAAACCACACACCGGGGAGTTTTTGGCGTGCAAACCAACGCCCCCAATTCCATAAACGCCTGGTTAAAATTACCCGCCATATCCGAGGGAATAACTTCCTGCAATTCCTTAAAAATACGCTTTCCAGTCGTACCTTTCCGAATGTCATCGCTAATACCTTGAATCCGAGTATAAACCCGCATCACATTCCCATCCACCGCAGCAATGGGAATATTACAGGCAATACTCAGTACCGCTGCTGCTATATAAGGTCCTACCCCGGGAAGCTTTTGAAACTTGTCAAGCGTTTCCGGTATTTTGCCATTGTACTCTGTCAATACCTTTTCGGCCGCCCGATGCAAATTCCTGCCCCGGGAATAATACCCCAACCCCTCCCAAAGCTTTAATACCTCCTGGTCCGATGCCCGGGCCAAATGCCGCAGCGTAGGAAACCTGTCCAAAAAACGAAAATAATAAGGAATCACCGTGGTTACCTGGGTCTGCTGTAACATCACCTCCGAAACCCAAATGGCATAAATATCTTTAGTCCTCCGCCACGGCAAGTCCCGCTTGCTCGTCCTGTACCACTCAAGCAATTTCTTAACCGGAAATTTCATTTTTTGCCTTCGGCGACCAAGGGGGGCGCTTTTTAAAAAAACTGCCCCCCTTGGAACCCCCCGCAAAAACTTTTCAATATGATCCCCTCTTGAGAGGGGTACCCCGTAGGGGCGGGGTGTGTTATTTCAACTCCTTCAACAATGCCGCCATAAAATCCCATACCCTGCCAATGCTTCCAATATGGATCTTTTCCTCCGGTGTATGAGGATGCTTAATCGTAGGGCCAAAAGAGATCATATCCATGCCCGGGTATTTACTGCCAATTACCCCACACTCTAACCCACCATGTGTCGTCTCCACAACAGGTTTTTTGCCAAATAATTTCTCATACACTGCTGCACACTGCTTGAGTAACACCGACTCCATATTGGCCTGCCAACCCGGATACCGGCCGCGATGCACAGAAGTACCCCCTGCCAACTGCACCACCGATGCAATATGAAGCCCCACATCATCCAACCGCGATTCAATCGGACTCCTCTGGCTGGTGACAAATTTAAACTGCTTATCTTCCAACCTGGAACTGGCAAAATTATTGGAGGTCTCTACAAAATGCTCAACCTCAGTAGACATGGCATAAATCCCATGAGGCACAGCCAGGATAAGTTGAATCACCTTCTCAGTGCTTTTAAGAGTCACCACCCCATCGTAATTCTCTTTGCTGCCCTCTGAAACATCCAGTTTTAAACCCGGGTCAGTGTTCTTAAATTCCAACTGGAGAATATTCTCCAACTGAGAAACCACCTCGGTTATCTTTGGGAAACTGTTTTTAGGGGCATAAATCACAGCAGTGGCACTTCTTGGGACAGCATTATCCACTGTGCCGCCTTTTAGGTCTGCCAGCCGGAATTCAATTGCCCCTTGTACATGTATGGCCTGTAGGGTTCTTCCCAGGGCTTTTAAGGCATTGGCTTTTTCATGGTGAATATCCGCGGAATGACCGCCAGCCATGCCCCCGGCTTCAATAGATAAAGGAACAAAACCGGCAGGAATGGCTTCATAATCAAGAGGCAGCGAATGATCGCTCTTTTCACCACCGGCACACCCCACTGTAAATACCCCTTCTTGTTCGGAATCGATATTAAGCAGCCGCCTTGCTTCCACGAACCCCGGTTCCAATGCAAACGCCCCGGTTAACCCGGTCTCTTCATCTACAGTAAAAAGTAATTCCAGGGGTGGATATTTGAGTTCTTTATCCAATGCCGCGGCCAATCCCATGGCAATGGCAATCCCATTGTCTGCACCTAACGTGGTCTTATTGGCCTTCAACCATTCACCATCGTAAACCAGTTGAATGGGATCGGTCTCAAAATCATGATCCGAATCCGGGCTTTTTTCGCATACCATGTCCTGGTGCCCTTGAATAATCACCGGCGCAAAATTTTCATAACCCGGTGAACCGGGTACTTTAATCACCACATTGCCGGCATTATCCTGCCTGGCTGAAAAATTGTTGGTTTTTGCCCAATCCATTAACCACTGTCCCATCTGCTTCTCATTTTTTGAACAGCGGGGGATTTTATTGATCTCTTCAAACCATTTCAAAATCTCAACTGTCTTTTTGTGCTCAATATTCATTGCTTTCTCCTAATGATTTCAGCCCACGAATTACACGAATTTACACGAATTTTCTTCATTTTTATAATCTGTGCTAATCTGTGTAATCTGTGGACAATTTTTTTTCATTTTTTTATTTACGCATGGTTTCGTAATTTCAATTCCACCGGGTGGGGGTTGAGGTAATACTGGTCTTTAAGATATGGCTGATCATATTCCAATTGGTCCAACCGGGTTTTATTTTTTCCTCCATTTTATTTTCTCCTTATCGCCCCGTGAATAATCCGGTCTCTCACCGGTTTAATTGCCAGAGGAAATAATTAAGAACCGTGGCAAACCCCACCCAAAGCGCATAAGGAACCAGCAAAAAAGCAGCCAATGGACGAATCGCATAAAATCGCAGCATGGTTAAAATGATAAAAATCAACAAAATAATGATCTCGATCAATCCATACAATGGACTTTGCAAATAGAAGAAAAAATAACTCCACAGGGTATTAAGAATCAATTGTATAAAAAAAAGAATCATAGCTGTTTGTTTAACTTTAAAATTGGTATCGGAATTCCAAACCAGGAAAAGGGAGATTCCCATCAGCAGGTACAGTGTGATCCACACAGGCCCGAATACCCAGTTAGGGGGCGTAAATCCAGGTTTGTTGATATGGGCATACCAGGTTTTTACAGCAGTACTGTTAAAGATGGCCCCGATCACACCTGCCAATTGGCAAATGAGCAGTGAAAAAATTATCTTTATGAGTTTATTACTCATCAGGCCTCCTCTAATAATAAAATTCAATTTTACCTGTTTTAAGTTTTTTTTTCAATCATTACATGCAACATGCAGTTTCGGGGTCTGCGAATTTCTACCCGAAGATACAGACGAAACCTTTAGTAAACGTGTGGATAACGCCCTCTATGAATCCAAACGAAACGGCAGAAACCTGGTGACCGTGAAGTAAAGAAGTATTTTTACGTTGGCCCAACGCTCATTTTCGCACTCATTTTTGACACAATAGTTAAATATCAATCATCTTTTTTTTCTTTTTCTTTTTTTTCTTCTTCAATTTTGTCAATATAGGCTTCGAATGCAGCCTTACCTTCAGCTTTCCAATAATCTTTGTAGTACTTCCAATACTCGTGTGAGCCTTTGGGTTTCCACAAGTCATCATCTTCATCTATTTTTAACTTACGGAACCGCCGGTGCCACTTGTCTTCAATTTTCTTTTGAAAATAGAGGTGAGGGTCAGGATGATGACGACCAAAATAACCGAAAAGCAATTTAACCAGGATAACCATACCCACCGCTTGCCAGTAAGTGATTTTGGTTAAGTCGAATATAGCAGGCATCAGTGCATTCCACAGTATTTTTACTAAAAAACCGAAAACCAACGCAAACAGCCCCGCCAACACAACACCCAATAAAACAACCCCAATAATACGTAAAATCCTGGGATACCCACAGCAGGTCCCGTGATGCCAATGGTTGTTTTTAGATACATTTCGTTTCATTGTGGTCCTCCTTTAATTGACTAAATCTTTCAGTGTGTTTTTTATTTTCTTGAGGGCTCGTGATTTGCGAGCCAGTAAGGTACCCATGGGAACCTCCCACTGTTGGGACAGTTCTCCAAATGATGTTCCCTGAAACTCTGTTGCCAACACCACAGCCTTTTCTTTGTCACCTAGAGATTCAATGGCATTGTACAAATGGGTATACAATTCTTTTTTTTCTTCTTCTGAGGCAGTATGAGAACGTGCATCCTGTATCAATTCTGCCAGGGAAAGGCCACCGTTCCTTCCATTGTAAACATCGTCATCCAGGGAGATATGAGGCGTTTTCTCCCTGTTTCTAAAAATATCTACGATCTTGTTTTTCAACGACCGGTAAACATAGGCGGCCAGGTTTTCAATAGGAATGGTTACGTCTGCCTTGTCAAAAAAGTTAACAATCACATCTTGTACGATATCTTCCGCATCGTGGTCGGCGGTATCATCAACCAACCGCCGCACATAGCGCACCAGTTTTCCATATTCAGCCAGGAAGAACTCAGAAAGCCTTTTTTTTCTCATCATGGCATTCATACCTTTAAGACGTCGGCTCCCGGATTTTATTGCAATTTATATAAAAATTTTTTAAAAAATCTCTTTATATTCTTATATCATAAATGCGTTTAATTTACCATTCAAAATGAGAATTGCTGGGTGGTATGCCAGGGAATAAAAAAAATAAAGGATAATTGGTGCCGGGCCTTTTTCTTAAGAATTCTCCCCTGCGATTTTTAAGATGAAAGAAGGAAAGAAGGGACAGGCAAAAATTTATACCTCTATATGTGATTTTTAATTTACAGCCGCGCCCATTTGGAGTTTCGTTCCGGGTCGGTTGGTTCAAGGTGACTGGAAGGTGGCTGATTTAAGTTCGTTTTTGTACTTAAAATTGGTGTCCTTTTTGAGACTGCGTTCTTCTGCTCCATCTCCCGCATCTTTAGTTATAGAAGTCCCTCTCCAGTTGGGGTCCTTGAATTGGAGTAAGGTAACGAAGCACTGATAATACGTGTTTATTGCGTATTGAGCACCGGACTTATTGCAAAAATAGATATCGGGGAAGAAGGTAATCTTTCCCGAATCTTTGAAATAATTCATTGCCTTAATGGCAACATCGATCTGGCGTATCAAACGGCCCCTGTGTTTTTTAGGATCACCTGAAAGTCCGGTGGTGTCACTGTTAATAGTGATAAAGAAGCCACGAAAAACCACCACACCTTGGTTAAAATTGGAGTTTGTTACGCCCTGGATGGTGGCATTACGGGTTTCCGCTGAAGCCCTGGGACAATCTCCTTCGTTGTAAGAACTGTGAGGGCCATGGTAATATTTGTGGCCGTGAGTAAAGGCCACGTCTCCCTCGTTTCCTCCAACCAGGGTGTAAAAGTACTCAACCTTGAATCTTGCCGGGTCTGGTTTTGGTTTGGTGTTCCCGGGTTTTCCTGACGGATAGGTCATTACATGCAGCAGGAAATAAAGGGAATTTCCCCGACGCTCAATTTGATCCGCTTTTATCCCAAACCCCTGGATCGGGTAGGCATGGTCACCCTTTTTTTCGTCAGGGTTGTCCTCAGAGATACGAAATCCCCGCATGAAAAGAGTCACGTTCTCATATTTTTCCAGCCCTTCAAGACCAATGGTGGTAGGAAATTTATCTACTGTCCGTTCACCAACAGGGCCACCGGAAATCACTGACACAGAGCCTTCACGGAATTCTGCCACACCGGTTTTGATACCTTTTTTATAAGTCCAGAATATAAGTCTCTCTCCCGCTTTTACTTTTCCTACAGTCTGCTGGGCAACCAGGTTACCGCTTAATTTAGAGGCCCCGTCAGGGTTATATTGGTACTGGCATGAATAGTATTTGGAATAGATATCACGGAAGCGGTGGGGCCATGTTTTCCATTCATGGTGGAAACCCAGCCAGAGCCAGGTCCCATCTTCTTTATAGATGGAGCGAGATTTTGCGGATTTGCTGACATCTCTCTCTTCCTGGGAAGTCACTTCAACATCCGTGTCTTTGATGTCTGTAGAAGGAGGTTTTTGAGACTCAATTTCTGCCTCTACAAAGATACAGCATTTTGTCAGGGGTTTTCTTCTTTTCAACCCGCTGAGCACAAAGACACACATTTCATATTTCCCTTCCGGCAGTTTTCCTTCTCTTATGACATGCCTAAAAAAGTCTTCATCCCACCATTCTTCGCGGAATCCCCTGATATCATCCCTTGTTATCGTCTTGCCACCGGGAGGGATACCGATTCTTCTACTGATAATGCGGGCCAGGACTTTCTCTTCTTTTCTTATGATGCCCCTGAGAAGTACAGGGTGACCCCTTCTTGCACTATTCTTCACTTCTATAGACAATAACCTTTTAAGGTCGAATTTAGTGAATTTGAGGGGGTCTGGTTTGTTAAGAACCTGGCATTCCCAATCACCGGGTGAAGGTAGTCTCTGCGCCATCAATTGTGAAAGTAAGAAAACACCCAGTATTGTCCCCAATATTCCCCACATCAAAAGTTTACGCGGTTTTAATGCTTTCATTATCGCACCTCCTTCTCCACCTTTGTCAAGGCTGCGGCAGAGATTATTATTATTACATTTTATAGAAAGTATATAAGAATGTCAATAACAGGCCAGCATGAATTTTAATTTTAGCCATAAATATAAAAAGGAAAAAAGGGACAGGGAAAAATTTTTTATGGTATAATTCAAACCATGCTTCTGCTTTTTTGTACTTTGTCCGTGTCAGTCCGTGTTCGTCCGTGGCTAAGAACTTTATTTTTTTGGTAGGTGAAAAATGAAAAAGATCGAACTCATTTGTGTCGGAGATTTGAAATTTAAAGCACTGAAAGAACTGGAACAAAAATATCTCCAAAAAATAAACTTCTTTATCCCCTTTAACATCCGTATCATCAAAGATATCAAATCACATGACGACGCATTGAAACTAAAAAAAGAGGGCCAGATGATACTGGAACTGCCGGATAAAAAAGATTTTGTTATTGCCTTGCACCAAACCGGTAAAAAGATGGATTCCATTGAATTTTCCAGGTTTTTGTCCGACAAAATCTCCTGGTGCCCGGGGGGAATCATCTTTTTGATTGGCGGTCATGCGGGTCTTGCCAAATCACTGGACAGTCGAATTGATTTTAAGTTATCCTTTTCGGATATGACCTTTGCCCATGATATTTTCAGGATTCTTTTCCTGGAACAATTGTACCGTTCCTTTACGATTATGAAAGGAATTAAATATCATAGATAATAAGTAAGTAGTAAGTAGTAGGTAGTAAGTAGTAGGTAGGAGGCAGGGGAAATTTGTAGGAAAGGCCAGTGTTTTTTCCATAGGCAATAGAGGACCCGGACAAAAGATAAAAAAAGGAAAAAATTTTGGATTTCAATTATTAAAAATTTTTGCTGTAAATTTTGAATTATCAACCAATAAGAGAAAAAAATCCTCTTTTATATAAAATTTTCAGGTAAAAAAATGGTTGACAGTAGGTGAATTAATTAAGATAATGTGGTTTATAAAATATTTCAATCAGAGGGACGCAATATGAACATCAACGACCTTGAGATTTCAAAAGTAAAAAAATGCGCGGATTATATTCGTTATTTAAGCCTGGAAAGCATTGAAAGAGCGAGTTCCGGCCATCCCGGCTTACCCCTGGGATGTGCGGAATTGGGGGTTCTTTTATATCGTTATATTTTAAGATTCAACCCTGAGAAGCCGGAGTGGATCAATCGTGACCGCTTTATTCTTTCTGCTGGCCACGGGTCGATGCTGCTCTATTCTCTTCTTTACCTGGCAGGGTACGGGATTACCCTTGAAGATATAGGAGAATTTCGGCAATTGGGGAGCAGAACCCCCGGGCACCCGGAGTATGATATCAGGTATGGAATCGAAACCACCACCGGTCCTTTGGGTCAGGGGTTTGCCAATGCCGTGGGCTGTGCCATTGAAGGGAAGATGCTGGCACAGCGCTTTAACCAGGGGGCATTTGACCTATTTGATTATACCATTTATACGTTGATGGGGGATGGCTGCATGATGGAGGGGATCAGTTCCGAAGCCGGTTCCCTGGCCGGGCACCTGGGACTGGATAACCTCATTGCCATTTACGATTCCAACCGCATTTCCATTGATGGCTCCACAGATCTTACCTTTACCGAAGACACTGGCGCACGGTTCGAGGCCCTGGGATGGCACGTGGAAAAAGCCAACATTAAAGAAATACAGGCCCTCTATACCCAATTGGTAAATCTAAAAACCGTGAAAGGCAAACCCAAATTGCTGGTGTTGAAAACCACCATCGGTGAGGGATTAGATGAAAAAAAAGATTCCCATAAAATTCACGGCGCACCCGCTGGTATAAAAGAAATTGTCTATTTTATTCGGAATTCCAAAATAAAAGAAATCTTCCAAAAGGAATACCAAGAGAAATACGGGAAAGATGCTGTGAGTAACACCGGGAAATTAACGGAGATTATGAAAAATCGCCTGGAAAACAAAGATCCCCTACTGCCGGAACCAGACAGCGAAGCATTTATGAAAGAAGGATCGAAAGAAAGAAAAGAGGATTACAATGAATGGAGGAAAAAATTTGAGAGTTATCAACAGCAGCACAAGGACCAATATGAACAACTTTCCTCTTACCTTCATTTTGAATTACCGGATTCCCTCCGGGATGAATTATTAAAGTATAATTATTTTAAAGGTGATGAGAAGGAGGAGGAAAAAAAACCCGCCACTCGTGGCATTTCCGGGAAGGTATTAAATCGTTGTGCAGTAAAAATTCCCCAGATTGTGGGGGGGGCAGCGGACCTGACAGGCTCCACCAAAGCCAAAGTGGAAGGTACTGACTGCATTAAAAGAGACAACTTTGCCGGCCGGAAGATTTTTTTTGGGGTCAGGGAACATGCCATGGGAGCAATTGGCAATGGATTGGCCCTTAATAAAATCATGATTCCTTTTACCGGCACCTTTTTTACCTTTTTCGATTACATGAAACCGGCGGTGCGCATGGCCGCATTAATGAAATTAAAACATTTGTTCATTTTCTCCCATGATTCTATTTATGTGGGAGAGGATGGTCCCACTCACCAGCCCATCGAACACTTGAACGCACTGCGATTAATCCCTGGTATCTATACCTTCCGTCCAGCCAATGATATGGAAACCGCATTTACTTACCTTTACTTCCTCCAAAAAATGAAGGGTCCTGCAGCCATTGTAACCACCCGGCAAGAACTCCCGGAAGAGGTATTTGCATTACCCGAAAATAGGGAAACGGACCGGGAAGAGTTGTACAAACAGTTTCAAAATGGCGCCTATATATTTTATGAGACCAAAGGAGCGCAAAAACCGGATATTATTTTTGCCGCTTCCGGCTCTGAAGTCTTTTTAGCGCTGCAGACGGCAGAACTGGTTGAAAAAGAAGGCAAAAAGACGGTAAGGGTAAGGGTTATCAGTATTCCTTGCATGGAACTTTTCAGTGAAGCGGATATTTCCTATAAAAATCAGTTATTTCACGATGACCAAACACCCCTGGTAGTGATTGAAACGGCCTCCCACAGGGGAATCAATCTCTTTTATGATGGACGCATCATTCTTGTGGATATCAAGGATTTCGGTAAATCAGCCCCTGCCCAGGAAGTGGGTGAGTATTTCGGTTTTACCCCTGAAGCCATCTATAACCGGATCGCGAAAAATATAAAACTCCCGCCTTTAAAGAAAGAATAATTAACTACAAAAGACACAAGCAAATGTAGGGGCAACCTTTTGCTTCGTGGCTAAAATTAGAATTGCCTGTAGGGAGAATTTTAAGCTTGATTTTTTTTTCATTTATGGTATCATTAAATTTTAATCAAAAAAACGACCCCACTAAACCATTAAAAAATGGGGAAGTCTCAAGAAAAGTCATTCTCTGAGATTTCAAAAGAGGAGGCAGCTATTGTATAAAATAAAGCTTTATGGGTTAGGCGGTCAAGGCGTGGTAACGGCTGCAAACATTCTTTCCCATGCCGTCTCAATCAACGAGAACAAGTATGCCAAAACAGTTCCTGCCTATGGTCATGAACGAAGAGGCGCGCCTGTATTTTCGGACGTAATGATGGACGATAACCCCATACTACTAAATTCCTTTGTATATGAACCGGACATTGTCATTGTTTTCGATGCGTCTGTGATGGACAAGGGGATTGACATGGGAAAAGGGATACATGAAAACACCCGTTTAGTCATTAATACGGATCGAGACAGTGTTCTTAACCGGGTGAAGGAGAGATATAAATTTAGCGAAATATATTATGTGAATGCAACAAAAATTGCCGTGGAACATATAGGCCGAAATATTCCCAATGGTCCGATGTTGGGCGCAGCGGCCAGTACAGGCATTGTTAAGATAGATTCCATAAAAGAATCTCTAATGGAGTTTTTTGGAGCCAGAGGTGGAGAAAAAAATGTCCAGGCAGCAGAAGAAGCCTTCAGAAAAACCGGTAGACTATAAATACAAACGATTGTATGGCCCGGTGGCTACTATTTTTAGCAGCACCAATACAGGCAGTTGGAGAATATTACGCCCGGTGGTGAATTACTCTGAATGTATAAAATGCGGCAGTTGTCAGAAGTTTTGCCCTACGGATGTGATTGAGATAAAGGAAGAAGCGGTAAACTGTGTTGAGATTGATTGGAATTACTGCAAAGGTTGTGGAATTTGTGCCAATGTTTGTGTCAAGGAATGTATAACCATGGTTGAAGAAGAATGAGGGCCAAAACAGAGAAAATAGACCAGGAGATGAATGATGCCGAGAATGATGTTAGATGGTAATGGGGCGTCAACAGAAGCCATACGATTGGCACGAGTGGGTGTGATTTCCGCTTATCCCATCACACCGCAAAGCCCTATTGCTGAGAAGCTTTCCCAATATGTGGCGGATGGGAGGCTCGAGGCGAAGTATCTTCGCGTGGAATCCGAACATACTGCTTTATCCTGTGCCATTGGGTCTATGCTCACCGGGGTCAGGGCAGCGACAGCCACTTCCTCCGTGGGCCTGGCCTTAATGCATGAAATCCTGGGCGTGGCCTCAGGGCTCAGGATTCCCGTGGTTATGCCGCTGATTAATCGCGCCCTGGTGGCACCATGGAGTCTCTGGTGCGACCACCAGGATTCAATGGCAGAAAGAGATTCGGGATGGATCCAGCTCTATGCGGAAAATGTACAGGAAGTCCTGGACTTGCTTCTTATCGCATATAAAGCAGCCGAACATGAACAGGTGCTGTTACCGGCAATGGTCTGTTTTGATGGATTTTTCCTCTCTCATTCCATTCAACCGGTTGAAGTCCCGGACCAGGATGCGGTGGATCATTTCCTGCCAAAATATGAATGTAAGAACCTGTACCTTGATCCGGATGACCCGATGTTTGTCAATGACCTGACATCACCGGATGAGTTTTCTGAAATGAGATATCAACAGATGATTGCGTTTAAAAACGCCCTGGAAATCATTCCCGGGGTTCAAGATGAATTCTTTCAATTATCCGGGAGAAGATATCAAATGATCGAAACATATAAATGCGAAGATGCAGATGTGGTTTTAGTGACCATTGGTTCAATGGCGGGTACGGCAAAGCATGTGGTGAATCAACTGAGAACCCGGGGGGAGAAAATAGGTATTGTAAAGATTACCTGCTTCAGGCCTTTTCCTGTAGAAATCATGCGCGGTGTACTTAAAGGAAAGAAAGTCATTGGTATTATTGACCGCAGTGCGGGTTTGGGTGCAGAGGGAGGCCCGGTATGGCTGGAAGTGAAATCAGTTGCTGGTAAAGAGGCAAAAATTTTCGATTATATTGCCGGACTGGGAGGCAGGGATATCCCGGAAACCACCATTGAAAAGATATGCATCGAGCTGCTGCAAAGCGTCAATAAAGAGGTATCTGCCCCAAAGAAGCCCTGGATTGATACCGCAGAAAATGCAATGGACATCCGGGAAGCCCGGGTGAAGGCGCACGGCGCAGAGCGCAGGGCGCAAAGCGCAAGGTACAGGTCAAATATTACGGGAAAACAGGAGAAACAGGAGAGAGGATAATGTATAAATATGATACAACATCCAGGGGTTTGGTAGCTCATGGAGTCAGTACCTGCGCCGGGTGTGGGTTGGAAGTAGTGATTCGAAAAATCCTGGAGGTACTGGGGAAAAACACGGTGATTGTTATACCTCCCGGTTGTGCGGCTCTTTTTTCCGGTTATGGCAGGGAAACCACCTTGAAGATACCGGGATTACAGGGAAACCTTGAGAACACTGCTGCTTATGCTGCCGGTATCAGGGCCGGGTTTGAAATGCAGGGCCGGGATGATATAACGGTGTTGGGATTAGCCGGTGATGGTGCCACGGTAGACATTGGTATCCAGGCGCTTTCCGGTGTGTTTGAGCGGGGAGATAAAATTTTGTATGTCTGTTATGATAATGAAGCGTATATGAACACAGGAATCCAGGGCAGCGGTTCTACCCCGTTAATGGCATCTACCACCACAACGCCTGCCGGCAAACCCGCTCCCAGGAAAAACATGTTAGAAATCGCTGCGGCTCATGGCATCCCTTATGCGGCTTCTGCTTCTGTCGGGTATATTGAAGATTTGAAGAAAAAGGTGGAAAAAGCCAGGCAGGCTGATGGTCCTGCATACTTACATATTCATACCCCCTGTCCCACCGGATGGGCCTTTGATCCTTCGTTAACCATTGAGATGGCAAAAAGCGCCGTCCAAACCGGGGCATGGATATTAATGGAGATGGAAAAGGGAAAACTCAAATTGAATCGAAAATTGGAAAAATTAAAACCCGTTGAAGAGTATTTAAAGCCCCAGGGAAGATTCAAACATATCACTGAAACGGATATTAAAAATATACAGGAAGACATAAATAACAATATAATTCGACTAAAACAAAAAATAAACAGGTAAGAGGTAACGTATCATGAAGGAAAAAGAATTCGTGATTAACACGCGGCTTTTTGAAGATTACATGGAGCGGATGAATTTTTTGAATGAGGTCAGCATTATTAATCCCAATGCTATCTCTTTTGGGTCCGGCCGGCCGGATAAAGCCTTTTTCGATGTAAAAGAAATCATTGCCAATTTTCATTCTTATGCTCAATTGCACGTCAGCGGTGAAGAGGAGTTGGAAGAATTTTATAATGACCTGGGCCAGTATAACAAAACCAATGGTATCATTACTGACGCCATTGCCAAACTGCTTTTTAATGATGAGAACATCAAGGCAGGGCCCGAGGATATCATTGTTACCATTGGCGGCCAGGAAGGAATGGCAATTGTGATTAACGGTATTTTTGAATCCAGTGATGATGTGTTATTGATCAGTGATCCTTCTTATATTGGTTTTGTCGGTTATGCCAAAATATACGGCACGCCGATTATACCTATTGACCGGGATGAAAATAGTGTTTGCCTGGACCACCTGGAAACCA
>CP070627.1:7773215-7781032 GCA_020355945.1 Candidatus Aminicenantota bacterium
TTTGTAACTATTCAGTTTTTGGAAGTAAAATGCAGTTCATGATCGAATGAGCCTCAGGGAGATGGCCGAAGGACACCGTACGGGCGAATGAGACATGAACTGCATGAAAAGTTTTTCCAAAACTGAATAGTTACCTGGGTTTAGGTTTGAGTGATATTTTCTTTTACTTAAATTGGTGATATAATAGTGCTGCGATGAAAAACCTGGAGAAATATTTTGAGACATTTAGAAGAAATATAGTAGGGATTGACGCTGCCTATGAGTCACCCTACGGCTGGCAGCGCCTTGTTTATGCGGACTGGGTGGCCAGCGGTCGTTTATATGGACCCATTGAAGATAAGATCAAAAATGAATTCGGGCCTTTTATGGCCAATACCCACACCGAAACCAGTGAAACAGGCACACGAACGACTCATGCCTATCATCATGCCCAGGAATTGATTAAAAAGCACTGCAATGCCAACCCTGATGATGTCATTATTACCGCGGGTTCCGGTATGACCCGGGTAGTGAATAAATTGCAGCGCATATTGGGATTAAAACTGTCAGGCTGCATGGGCAGTAATTGTGTGGATGAATTGGAAAAGCCGGTGGTATTTATCACCCATATGGAGCATCACTCCAACCATACTTCCTGGTTTGAAACCATCTGTGATGTGGTGATATTACCGCCCAGGGAAGACCTACTGATCGACCTGGATGAATTAAGGGCCCACTTAAAAAAACATAAAGATCGCCGGTTTAAAATCGGTTCTTTTACCGCGGCTTCCAATGTAACAGGAATTGAACCGCCGTACCATGAAATGGCTAAAATCATGCATGAGTTTGAAGGTCTTTGTTTTGTGGATTTTGCCATGGCAGCACCTTATGCTGAAATCGATATGCATCCCAAAGACCCGATGGAGAAACTGGATGCGGTGTTTTTTTCTCCCCATAAGTTTTTAGGGGGGCCGGGTGCCTCCGGTGTATTGATATTTGACTCTAACCTCTATCATTGCCAGGCACCGGATAATCCCGGGGGAGGCACGGTTCACTGGACCAATCCCTGGGGCGAATACAGTTATATTAGTGATATAGAAGTCCGAGAAGATGGCGGCACCCCGGGTATTTTACAAACCATTCGGGCTGCCCTGGCTGTTGAATTGAAAGGAAAGATGGGGGTGGCCCACATCAGGAAACGAGAGGCAGAACTGGTGAAAATGGCCTTCAAAGAGTTAAGAAAAATCCCCCGGGTGAATATCCTGGCAGATAATGTGGAAGACCGCCTGGGATGTATTTCCTTTTATGGGGAAGACATTCATTATAATTTGATTGTCAAGCTGTTAAGCGATCGGTTCGGTATCCAGGTGAGGGGCGGCTGCGCATGCGCCGGTACCTATGGCCACTATTTACTCCATGTCAGTTACGAGCAATCAAAAGCCATCAGCGAACTCATCGATCTTGGAGATTTCTCTACAAAGCCGGGATGGATTCGCCTCTCCCTTCACCCTACCATGACCGATGACGAACTTTACTATGTCCTGGATGCGATTAAACAAATTATTGCCAATGCCTCCCAATGGGAGAAGGATTATCACTATGACCCACATACCAACGAGTATTACCATAAACACTTTGCCCAAAAGAGTAAAGAATGCGCGGTGAGTTGGTTCCGCCTGTAATGGAGTATGTAATGAGAACAAGGACGGAACACTGTTCTGTCCGTACGATACAAGGAAAATTTATCCAGTAAGAGACAAGAATCGAAATATAAGGAGAAGAACAGTGACGATGTTTCCAGAAATACCCGGTTATAAAATTGAAAAAAAGATTGGAGAAAGCAGCATGACTGAGGTTTACCTGGGAGTCCAGGAAGACCTGGAGCGAAATGTAGCCATCAAAGTACTGAATCCGGTATTATTTCAGGATAAAACCCTGGCCGAGAGATTTATGAAGGAGGCCAGGGAAGCCACCAAATTCGTTCATCCCAATATTGCCGATATCCCGGAAGTAGGCGAAACCAATGACCTCCACTATATCGTGATGGAATACTTGCCGGAAAGTTTAAGAGATAAAATAATTAGCCAGTTTAAAAATGGCGGTGGAAGCGACCAAATGGAGATAGAACGTGGGGCAGCGGACTTCACCATGGAGGCAGAACCAAAAACAGGAGAAAAATTGGAAGTTCCGGAGCTGCTGCATATTTTAAAGCAAGTGATTCGGGCGTTGGATTACGCTCATAAAAATGGGGTGTTTCACACAAATATTCGGCCGGAAAATATCCGCTTCCGTGAGGACGGCACACCCACTGTGGTGGATTTCTTTATCTCAAAAGTATTGGGCCCCGGTGCCAGGGAAGCTTTGAAAGAAAAAGGGATTACTTATGGTTCACCTTATTATGGAAGCCCGGAACAGGCGCTCAAGAAACCCCTGGACGGCAAAAGTGATATCTACAGCCTGGGTGTGGTCTTTTATGAAATGTTGACCGGCCAGGTGCCCTATAATGCCGCAGAGGAAATGGCCATTGAAAATCAACATATCATGGAACCGGTACCTCAATTACCGGATCATCTGAGGAACTTCCAACCACTGCTGGATAAAATGATGGCAAAAGACAAAGAAAAACGCACCCCGGGCGGTACTGAATTGGTCCAATTGATCGATGGAGTGACTCACAAAGTACCGGAAGACAGGGTAAAAGAAAGAAGAGAACCGGAAATAGCCGCAGAACAAGACATACCCCTGGAAAAACAAGTGGAGATATTAGAACGACAAGCAAAGGAAGCAGAAAGGGAAACAAAGACAGAGAAAAGAAATATAACACTGAAATTAAAGAGCAGCGGAAAAGGGAAAGAAGATTTCTTGAAGACATTGCTGAATCCCAAAATCCTGGTACCGGTGGTGGGCGTATTGGTAATAATCGTGGTCCTGGGTGTTCTGGTGGGTTTGTTCAATAAACCATCAACCCCTACCTACACGGGTGATACCGGTAAGAAGGTGCAGGGCCAACAAGAGAAAGTAACCGTGGCAGAAAAACAAAAGCCCCTTACCAAAGAGGAACGATTGGAACAGGAAAGGAAAGAGCGTCAGTTCCAGTATCAGTTCCAATTGGCGAAAAAATTTTTTAAAAGTGGTCAATACCAAAAAGCCCTGGAAAAATTAAAAAAAGCTGAGACCTTTAAAACCACGCCTGAGTCAAAGCAATTGGCAGAGAAGATAAAAGTAAAGCAGTTAGAAAAAAAAGACCACGATGCCTTCAAAAATGCATTAGCTGCTGCCAGTATTTCGGCTGTAGAAGAGTATTTGCAGCAATTTCCTTCGGGACTGCATGTCAAAGAAGCGCAAGAAAAGTTAAAGGAATTGCAGGAAGAGAATAGACGCCAGGAAGCTGAACGACGGCGCATATTGGCTGCCAGTACCAGGCTTCGCTCCCAACCCCGGGACCTTTCCGTGCAAGATGTCAGGGCCATGTTGGAAAAACATGGATTTTTTGAAAAGTATTACCATAAATCCGGTGATTTTAAAAATCACTTCGAAGTAAGAGACGTTAAAAAGGACAAAATCGTGGTTGACTTTGCTACGGCTTTGATCTGGCACCAGTCCGGTTCCGAGAGCTATATGAACGTTGAAAAAGCCCGGCAGTGGATCGCGGATTTAAACCAACAGGGGTATGGGGGATATTCTGACTGGCGGCTGCCCACATTGGAAGAAGCCGCTTCTCTAATAGAGAAAAAAGAATCAATGTCCAACCTTTTTATCGATCCTGTCTTCTCCAGCGAGCAGAGATACATCTGGACCGCCGACACCTTTGAAAAGACCAGGACCTGGGCGGTTGATTTTTACAGTGGTGATGTAAGCAAGGTGCCCCTGCAAGCGTTAGCTTATGTCCGACCGGTGCGCTCTTTGAGATAGGGCTTGATTTTTACGTTTAAACAATATAAGATTAACTATTAAAAATTTATCAACAGGATTGCAAATGATGGTTAACAGCGAAGCGCTGCCGAAGATACCCGGATACAGGATAGAGAAAAAGCTGGGCCGCGGGGGTATGGCGGATGTTTATCTAGGAGTACAGGAAGTTCTTGGTCGGAAGGTAGCTATAAAAGTATTAGCCGCGGAAATGCTCCAGAATCAACAAGTGGTAGAACGGTTCCTGAATGAAGCCCGCACCGCTTCCCACCTGGAGCACCCCAATATCGTCACCATTCACGATGTGGGGCAGGTGGAGGACACCTGTTATATCGTGATGGAATACATGCCGGAGAGCCTGGTGGATAGGATAAAAACCAGTCCCGATAACAAGATTGAACCCAGGGAAGCATTCCGAATCCTCAAACGGATGGCAAAAGCATTGGATTATGCCCATAGAGAAGGTTTTATCCACCGGGATATTAAACCTGATAATATACTGTTTCGCAAAGATAATACACCGGTGCTGGTGGATTTTGGCATTGCCCGCACAGTGAAGTCCAATGCCCAGTTAACCACCACAGGTATGATTATAGGCACCCCTCACTATATGAGCCCGGAGCAGTGCCAGGGAGAGAAAATTGACGGCCAAAGCGATATTTACAGCCTGGGCATTGTGTTGTATGAAATGTTGACGGGTGATATTCCTTATCGGGCGGATAGTGCCGCGGGAATATTGGTCAAGCATATCCGGGAGCCCCTCCCCCAATTACCTGCTGAACTGCAAAAATACCAACCCCTGCTGAATCGAATGGTGGCAAAAGAAAAGACCCAGAGAATTCGCTCCGGTGAGCAGCTCCTGGAACTCCTGCGGCGCTGTGAACCCCAAAGCCCATTGGATACCATTGAAGTGAGTCGTCCCGAGAAGTGGGTGTTCCAGGAACAAGGAGAAAACACCGATGTGGAACCCACGACATTAACTCCCTATAAAACCGTCAAAAAAAGAAAATCACTGGTGTGGCTCCTGTTAATCATCTTTTTAATCGTGGGAGGGGGGGCAGCCTATTATTACCTGGAATATCTACCCCATCTCCAAAAAAAACAGGCCGTGGTCGATCAAAACCAGTTAGAAGAAAAAGAAATTACGGTAAAAGAACCGGATATCGTCACCCGGGAAAAACCGTCACAAAAAACCCAATCCCCGAAAGAAGTTCCCCCCGGGCCCGGTGACAAAGGTAACACTGATGAAATTAAAGATAGAGAGTATAAACAGCATCTTACCATGGCAGAGGTGTATTTCAAGGAAGGAGAAATTAATAAAGCCCAAAAAAAGTTAGACCAGGCCAAAGCTATCAAGGAAACCAGCGAGGTCAGCGCACTGCAGAAGCAGATTAACCATTACCTGCAAGAAGAAAAACAAAAGGAATTCAACCAATATTTTTCCCGGGCAAAAGATTTCTACCGACAGGGTAATTACACCAAGGCAAAGGAAAATATTGCAGCGGCGCAGCAGGTGAAAACCACGGATGAGTTGGAATCCCTGGCACGGGAAATCCGCAAAAAAGAAGAAGCGATACAACGCAAAGCGCAGCAGGAGCGATTACGTAAAAGAAGAGACGATGATGCTTTTGGGCGGGCTAAATCCCGCAATACCATATACGCCTATGAAAAATACCTGGAAAAATACCCTTCCGGACGCCACGCCCAGGAAGCCCGAAAGCGGCTCGATGAATTAAAAAGCGCCGTCCAACTGGAAAACAAAATTCAAGACGATGTGGCCTTTGAAATCGCGTCCGGTAAAAATACCATCTCCGCTTACCAGGATTATTTGAATCAATTTCCCTATGGCCTTCATGCGGCAGAGGCAAAAGCGAAAATAGAGATGCTTAAAAAGAAAGTAATCCGGGAGACAAAGGAGAAGATCGAGCTGCTGCATATCAAATTTTTTGAATCTGGGGTTAAAGCGCAGCCAGTGGGTGAGCGGAAATATAGCACCCGTTTTTCTAAGGAAACCACCCGGTATGTTTACACTGAAATAAAATATAAGAACAAACTCTATCGTATATCCACCAGTACCAATCGGGTCATCCTGGAATACAGCGGTACCGGGGGTTTTGGCAGTCATCAATTAAAAGGTCTTATCAATTCGCTGCAAGAAGCCGCAGATGGACTTTACTCCCGGGGAATGGGATGGCCAGAAACCGGTAAATGGCCAGCCGGTATCTATACCGTTACCATCTACTTTGAAGACAAAAAGGTGGGGCACTCCCGGTTCGAGATTTATTGAGAGTTATCAAAACCACGGAGTACTAATTTCTATTGGGGTTCCTCAAGTTTGTTCTGTCTTTCCTCTTTATTATCATGCGCCAGGATGAATAAATAAAATACCTGTATTTTGTCAAACCATTTTACAAAATGTATATCATTTTGTCCAATGATTTGACAAAATGATAGGATTCTGATACATTTACCAACCAGAGGATGAAAATGACAGACTACAATCATCTTTTTGAGTTAAATGAATTGGCTGTAAAAGAAGCCCGCCAGTATCCCAAAAAGAGGGAATTGTACAGTCACCTGGTGGGAGACAGTGGTAAACATTTTATCGGCGTCACCGGACCAAGGGGAGTGGGAAAAACCGTAATCCTGGAACAGCTAGCGGCAAATACTCAAAACTCTTTTTATATTTCATTAGATACCATCGAGGCTGATGATGATCTATTTGAAATCGCCAAAACTCTTTCCGAGAGATATGGTTTCCAAAAGCTCCTGTTTGATGAAATCCATTATCATAAGAATTATGAAAAAATGTTAAAAAAGATTTACGATTTCCTTGAGGTCAGGGTGATTTTTTCCAGTTCCGTATCCCTGTCTATGTTGGAATCGGCATATGATCTGTCCAGGAGGGCCCGATTGGTCCATCTTTACCCTTTTTCTTTCAGGGAATATCTTTTTTTTAAAAAGGATGTTTTGCTGCCTCAATTAACCCTGGATAATATCTTGAAAAAAGAGTGGAAACGCGAACATCTGCGTTATGAATACCTGTTTGAAGATTATTTAAAGGGAGGATTATATCCCTTTTCTCTTGAGGAACCCCGGGTGCTTCCCCTGTTAGAGAATGTGATACAAAAAATTTTACAGAAAGATATACCGTCGGTGGCAAAATTGAGTATTGATGAAATTTCTTTGTTAGAGAAGGTGATCAAGTTTATCGGTCGTTCCGGTGTAGACGGGATCAATTATTCTTCCATATCCAGTAACCTGAAGATTACCAAATACAAGGCCGAATCATATATCAGTTTATTAAAAAATGCTTTTGTGCTTCATGTGCTTTTTCCTGTTGGCACAAATGTATTGAGAGAGCCAAAAGTCCTGATGTGTCTCCCGTTTCGATTGTTATACCGGGATTATGATGAAGCGGTTGGCGGACTGCGGGAAGATTTCACCGCTGAAATGCTGCAAATGAAGGGGTTTGACTTCTATTATCTAAAAACAAACCGGGGGGCTAAAACCCCGGATTTCCTGGTTAAAAGGGATGGTGATGATATAGTGATCGAAGTGGGCGGCAAATCAAAGGGCAGGGAACAATTTAAGGGTGTGGAAGTTCATAAGAAGATCATTCTCAGTCATTCCCGTCAAATCGAGGGAATTAAGCGGCCTCTTTTCCTATTGGGATTTGTTTGATATTTAGCGGGCGGCGTCCGCAGCCCACTCACTCTGTGTTCTCTGCGAAAGAATTTGCCTGTCCGCACCGCGGCAAAGCCACAACCAAAAAGGTTCTGGCTTGCCGGGAAATTACAAATTACAAACCACAAATTACAAACAAATTACAAATCCCAAATTACAAATTACAAACAAAAGAAGTGCCCTTCGGGCATATTTGTTAACGCCTTCGGCGAGGATTATAAAACAGCATTTTTAAGCCCGAT
>CP070627.1:7781132-7786836 GCA_020355945.1 Candidatus Aminicenantota bacterium
ATCGTGGAAAAAATCGAAAATATGCACCTGTCTTACTATGAAATCTCCTTCCCGGATGTACGCCAATTGAAAGACAAAGCCCGGGAAATTGAAATTAAATCCAAACGAAAAGGAATCAAAATTTACTCCCTGCACTCTTTGGAAAAACGAAAAAAATATACCGACATGAAAGACATAGAAAAAGATATGTTGGTGCTGAACCTGGTCACCCAACCGGATAATTTGTTAATTAAAAGTAAAATTACCGCCTACAATGCCCTGGTGGAGAAATCCAAAGAAAGCAAAAAAGGTGTCACTTACACGGTAACGCTTCCACCCAGTTATTTATTAAAAAACATCGATCTCTATAAAGTATGGTTGGCAGTCAATGACCAGGGAATGGCCCAAATGGAAAAAATTGAAAAAGAATCACTTTACCCTAAAAAAAATAGGCTGCAAATCCAATTCCAGTTTACCGAAGACAAAAAACAAAAAGCAAAAGAAAAAGACACAGAAACAGCCGAAATCGAGACCTTTTTTGTGCTGGTAAACAAGACGGCAGAACCGGCCCGGGCATCGGTCCACGGCTTAGAACTCTATGAAGAAGACCCTGAACTGGCACAAATGGTAAAAAAGAAGCTGGCAGCAAAAAAACGAAAAGGCGGAAAAACCATCAATGCCGAAGAATTGAAGCGAATATTGCAAGGGGTGGCAGACTATTGTGACCGGTTAAAACAATCCGCCTTTCACTTTTACTGCCTGGAGAAAATCCTTGAAACCCGGAAACCCTTGACCGATGCGGAGCTGCAAGACCCACACATCGATGAAGTCAGTATGAGAACAAAAGCCAGCACCGCCCTGGACCAGATTCGTACCAAAGCCTATTCAAAAGTGAACAGCTATGTATTTGGTTATCGCTTACGCAAACAAGGCAATAAAATTAATGAAGAACGGGATTATATTTCCTCCACGGATAATGTCAGGGTGAATCGGGCCCAGGTGATTATGACCAATGCCTTTTTTACCGAAAAAGCGATATTTGCCCCGATTACGATTTTGGACCGCTCCCGCCAGGACAATTATGATTTCCAATTTGCCCGGTATGATGAACTCAATGGCCGGAATGCCGTGGTGATTGAAGCCACCCCCAAAAATCCAAGGGAAACCGACACCATTTACGGCAGCATATGGATCGATAGCGAAGATTTCTCCGTAATGAAAATCGAAGCCGACCCGAAGTCCATCCGGGGTTACAAAAAATTAAAAGAACTCTCCAGGAAACTGCGCACCAGGCTTCATTTGTCACTGGTATCGGAGTTTGATGAAATCCGTCAAGGCATTCGCTTCCCCACCAGGGTCAAGATGATGGAAAAATATAAAGGCGGACGGATTATTTCCGGCTATCGCGGCCCTCAAGGATGGGAACGCACCATAACCGAATTTATCTATTCCGATTACCGGTTCTTTAGCGTTCAAACCGATGTCACGGTGCAATAAATAACTTTTCCAAAGGAGAAAATATAGCCATGAAGGTTTTTTTGACAATCACAATGATCTTGCTCCTGGTCTTCCTGGTGGTTCCAGGGGAAAACCAGGAAAACACCGCGGAAAAGGCCCAGGAGAACCCCTGGCACGTACCTCTATTTGCCCTGGATAAACCAGGAAATCCCATCACTGATCTCAAAGAAACCGATATCCAACTCCACCTGGACAGTGAACCAATAAAAACCTTTAAAATGGTTAAACAGTCCCTTGATGCCGCACCAAACCTAACTGTTTTCCTATTGTTTGATACTGCCATGTCCGGCAAAGAATCCACTGAAAAGGCAAAAGAAATCGCCCACGAGATCGTTACCGCGGCCAAACCAGGGACAAGATTTGTTTTATTGAATATTAAACCCTTTAAAGGATTAACTTTTATCGGAGAAGGGACCAGCGGGACCAGCGGTATTAACGATATGGACAATAAAGACCAATTGCAGGAAATGATCCGGGAAAAAATCAAAGCGCTTCGTAAGCGGAAATTTAAACCCGTCGATGAAATCGGGACACTCCGCATACCCCATGCCTACAGCACTGAAAAAAAATTAAACGGACTCATATCCACTGCCGCCCAATTCCACCAAAGAGAAACCATGAGTTTTATTAAATCCTTTCAAACCCTTTATCTTTTTCTCAATGCCATCCGGGACAAAAAAATGATCTACTTTTTTACCGAAGGCACCTATCAATCCATCAGGAAGTATATCCCTGCAGGTACAGCCATGTATCATCATTATTTAAACGGCATGGGCAAGGATCTTGGCCGCTGCGGCGCGGTACTGTTTATTATTAACCCCACCTCCAACCTCACGGGCGAATACACACTCCAGTCCCTGTTAAATGAAAGTGGAGGAACATACCTGGAAGGCAGCGATCAAAAAACCATCAAAAACATGCACCACGCCTGTTATGAAATCTCTCTCCCGGACATACCTTCATTAAAAGGCCGGATTCATGAAATCATGATCACAGCCAAACGATACGGCGTTACCCTCTTTTTCCCCCGCATCCTGGAAAAACCCAAACAATATTTTCAAATGACCGCCGCGGAAAAAGAACTGCTGGCATTGAATTTAGTCACCCAACCCCAGCACCCCTTAATCAGGCGTAAAATCTCAGCATTCAACGCCAAAATAAACAAAACCAAAAAAAGCAAAAATAAGGTAACTTATGCAATCACACTCCCCGATAGTTTTCTAAATAAAACCATGGATATATATAAATTATGGATGACCAATGACAATGAAGCAGCCCATATGGAAAAAAAGTCAGCAGTACCCCAAAAAAATTACGTGTTTATTGAATTTCCATTACCCGATCAAGACCTCAACGGCTGCTTTGTGCTGGTCAATGGGGCGATGAATTCGGCACGGGTATATGGGAAAGAAATATACGATCAAGACACTGAAATCACTGCCATGAGTGAAAAAGCAGAAAAAGAAATATTGGCAAAAATGCAAGAAATCGAAGCATCCGTCACCCGGGAAATGATGAGAAAAGGAATAAAAAAAACAGTAATTCAGCCGACAGCAGCAGGACAAACAAAACCAACACAAGAAACAACCGAACCCGTCATCTTCACAGGCCCATTAAAGGAAATATTGGCCGGTGCTGCCAATTACTGTGAAAAATTAAAAAAATCCGATTTCCATTTCCTGTGCCAGGAAAAAGTCTATATCAACCACAAACCATTAACCGATGCCGAAGATTACCAATCTTTCACCAGTTACCGCGATGCCCAAAAAGGTACTTACAGCCAACTGGATGAGATACGTCAAAAAGTATATACCCGGATGCAAAGTTATGTATTTAATTATCAACTCAACAAGCAAGGCCTGGAAATAAACGAAAAGCGAACATTGATAGCCAGCAAAGACAATGAGAAAGTAGACCAGGAAAAGGTGATACGTGCGGATGCATATTTTGCCCGGAGGTTGGTATTGGTGCCCCTACTGTTTTTAGACCGGGCCCAGTGGGGCAAGTATGACTTTCACCTCAAAGGGTATGAAAAGTGGAAAAGTCGGAAAGCAGCGGTGGTGGAGGTCACACCCAGGGAGACGACCAAAACCACCACCATTTACGGTAAACTGTGGATTGATACCGAAGATTTCTCCCTGGTGAGAATTGAAGCAAACCCCAGGTCTATACCAGGGTATACTCAATTTAACGAACTGGCAGCCAAACTGCAAACCAAACTCTACCTGTCACTGGAAACCGAGTTTGCTGAAATCCACGATGGTATTCGTTTCCCCACCAAAGTCCATATGCTGGAAAAATACAAAGGCGGTCGTTATATCAGGCAGCATCGCGGCTCCAAAGGTTGGGAACGCAGCAGGATGATCTTTACTTACACCGATTATCAATTCCCCGAATCGATTGCGAGCGAAGTGAACTAGGTTTTAATATAACTTAACGGAGGTAACAATGAAAAAGAACATAAAAATCATTATCCCGGTGTTAATGTTAGCAGGCCTGGTCCTGCATTTGCCCGGGGTTTCCTTTCCCCAACAGGAACACCAAAAGATCGTGGAAGAGGTGAAAGTAACCTGGTGGCAGGTGCCGGTATTTGCCGTGGATAAGGCAGGAAACCCGGTTACAGACCTGAAACCCGAAGATATCCAGGTCCAATTGAATGGACGACAAATGCCTGCCTTTACCCTTCATAAACGTCCCTTTAGCGTAACCCAACGGAAAACAGAAAAGATACCCGGTGAAATCCCCGGCGCCAAACAATTGCCAATGATGAAAAACAAAGTGGTGTTCTTATTGTTTGACCTGGCTTTATCCGGCGAAACCTCCACCAGGCTGGCAAAAAAAATCGCTCAAAAAATTATCACAGAGGCAGAAACAGACACCCGGTTTATTGTCATGGCTATTGACGCCTTTGCCGGTCTGGTCTATATCGGTGAAGGCGACAGTAAAAATAAAGATGAATTGGTGCGGACAATTAAAGATAAGGTAAAATTAAAAACAAACAAGAGAATAGTGGATATCGGAGAAATCCTGGGAGGATTAAGCGGAATACCAGGTAGTAAAAAAGCCAAAAGTAAATATGAGGGAAATGAGTTGCTCCTTTTTGAAGAAGCCATAGCCAAATGGTATAAACGAAAAAATATGGGATTCTTTTACGCCTTTGAAACCCTTTACTTTCTCCTTAATTCCATCGAAGACAATAAATTTATTTATTTCTTCAGTGAAGGGATGTCCCGATCAATACTCACCAGTAATCGCAGCCTTGCCGGAGCCAGGGGAATGTATAATTATTATCTCAAACGAGTGGCTAACTATCTCAGCCGCTGCGGCGCCGTCCTGTTTATTATTAATTCCATGGGAGTGCTTCAATACTCCACTGCAATGGGAAATGTAGCCGACAGTACCAGCCCCCTCTCAGGTGAAGACTCACTCCATTTCCTGGCAAAAGAGTCCGGCGGCACTTACCTGGAAGGCGCTCAAGAAAAAATCGTAGAACGCCTGGAAAACATGCACCGCGCCTACTATGAAATCTCTTTCCCCGATGTCCCCCAATTAAAAGGCGCTACACGGGAAATTAACATTATACCCAAACGCAAAGGCATCAAAATTCATTCCCTCAATACCCTGGAAAAACGAAAACAATATAACCAGATGAACCCGGTGGAAAAAGAAATGCTCGTCCTGAACTTAATTACCCAACCCCAGAATTCATTGATTAAAGGTAAAATCTCTGCCTACAATGCCCGGGTGAATAAAACCAAAAAAAGCAAAAAAAGTGCGGTCTACCACGTCATCCTTCCCCCCGGTTATTTACACCAATACATCGATCTGTATAAAGTATGGTTGACAGTCAATGACCAGGGTTCAGCCCAACTGGAAAAAATCGAAAAAGAATCACTGTACCCCCAAAAAGACCGCATAAAAATCCAATTTCAACTGACAGCAGACACAGGAGACAACAAACAAAAACAAGAAAAAAAAGAAACAGGAAGTGAAACCAGGACATATTTTGTGTTAGTGAATAAAGGTGCGGCCCCGGTACGCGCTTCCGTTCACGGCATGGAACTCTATGAAGAGGACCCGCAGCTCATTGAAGAGGAAAAAAAGAAAATAGCAAAAAAACGAACAAAAGGCGAAACCATCAGTGCGGAGGAAATGCACAGGATATTGCAAGGGGCTGCCCAATACTGCGAAAAATTAAAACAATCCG
>CP070627.1:7786936-7791745 GCA_020355945.1 Candidatus Aminicenantota bacterium
TGGGTGACCCGGTGGAAATCGAAGGCTTGAAACTGGCATTCAATACCAAAAAAAAGGGATTCTGCGGTATCGGTTCGATTAAAACCAATGTGGGACACCTGGACGCTGCTGCCGGTGTCACCGGCTTTATCAAAACGGTGCTGGCATTAAAACATCAATTAATTCCACCCAGTATCAATTTCCAAAGTCCCAATCCCCAAATTGATTTTATTGACAGCCCCTTCTACGTCAATGCCGCATTGACAGAGTGGGAGCCGGGTGAATATCCGAGACGAGCAGGGGTCAGCTCCTTTGGCATTGGCGGAACCAATGCCCACGTGATCCTTGAGCAAGCCCCAGAGGGGACAAGGAGGCTTGCCCCCTTGTTTAATACGGATACCTTAAAGAAATACCAATTAATCCTATTATCCGCCAAATCCTCAACAGCCCTGGACCGGATAAAGGAAAACCTGGCAAAATATCTAGAGGAAAACCCAAACATTAATCTTGCAGATACAGCTTATACATTGCAAGTGGGAAGGAAAGCTTTCAACCACCGCTGGATGACGGTATGTTCTTCTGTGGATGAAGCCATAGAGGCACTAACCTCCCCTGGACCAGGGGAGACCTCCAGGATTTCACCGGAAGAGGAAACCACGGTGGCTGAGAAGGTGGAACCCTTTGCAGATCGACATTCCTTGAGGAAAATCGGCCAGTTATGGCTGCAGGGGAAAAAAATAGACTGGAAGGCATTTTATTCCCGGGAAAAACCATACCGGATTCCTTTGCCCACCTATCCCTTTGAAAAACAACACTATTGGATTGATCCCCATCAACCGGGGATGGGACGGAAAAGGCCAATGGGAAATTCCCCATTGATCACCGAAGCAAATATAGGTCATTGGTTTTATTTACCCACCTGGAAACGCTCCCTGTTGGACCCCAATCCAGGAAACAATCGGAATCCTGGGGCTGACCATAAACAATGTTGGCTGATATTTGATAATGAGTTTAACTGGGGGGATCTCCTGGTTAAGCGGCTTTTGGAAAAGCAGCAGCAGGTAATCATTGTAAAAAGAGGAGAAGCCTTTACCCGGCCAGGGCAAGATGACCCGGTTAACGGGCCTGAAATATTTACCCTTAATCCTGGTGAACGCAGCAGTTATCATGAGCTGTTCAGGCAATTATCGACAAAAGATCGTTTGCCGGGCCGTATTATCCATTTATGGAATGTCACCGGGAGAAAAGAGAAGCCGTTGAATAGGCAATCCTTTGATGAAGCCCAATGGTTGGGTTTTTACAGTTTGCTGTATCTCGCCCAGGCAATCGGAGAACAGGATATCAGTCATGATATTCATCTTATGCTTTTGACTGATCACTTTCACGAGGTGATTGGCGGCGAACGGTTATGCCCGGAGAAAGTACCCGCCCTGGGGCTGCTGAAAGCCATCCCCCAGGAATACCCGGGGATCAGTTGCAAGAGTATTGATATCCTTTTACCAGCACCAGGTTCTTCAGAAGAAACCGGGCTGGTGGAGGCACTGCTGGAAGAATTTACTTTTAGCGGTGATTCCCATGAGCCGGTGGTGGCTTTTCGGAACAATCAGCGCTGGGTAGAAATTTTCGAGCCTTTGCCCCTGCTGCACCAGGAAGAATTTGCCGGCGCTGCGGAAACCACCGGTAAGCTCCTGCAATTGAGAGAACAAGGTGTTTACCTGGTTACCGGCGGCCTTGGGAAAATTGGTTTCATGTTTTCGGAGCTGCTGGCAAAACGAGTGGGTGCCAGACTGGTATTAATCGGCCGTTCCGCGTTTCCCTCCAGGGAAGAATGGAACCAATGGCTGGAAAACCATGATGCCTCAGAACCCATTGCCCTTAAGATTAAAAGACTCCAACAGATCGAAGAAATGGGAGGAAAGGTTTTATACCTCCAGGCCGATGTGGCTAACTTTGAACAAATGAAAAAAGCCATCACCCAGGCTGAGGAAACCTTTGGAAAAATTAATGGGGTAATTCATTTGGCCGGCATCATTGAAGGTCAGTCCCTGCGCACCATCCGGGAGCTGTCCGCAAGTGATTGCCAGTTACAGTTTCAATCAAAGGCATATGGTCTGATGGTGCTGTGGGAACTATTTAAAAATAGAGAACCGGATTTTTACTGGCTGTTGTCTTCCATCTCCTGTGTTTTAGCCGGTTTGGGTTTTGGCGCTTATGCATCGGCAAATTTGTTTATGGATGTTTTTGCCAGGAGACAAAATCAAGCAATGACTTCCCAGTCCTGCTGTCCCCACTGGTTTAGCCTGGATTGGGACGGCATGGAAGACAAAGAAAGCATCATTGCCTTTGAACGGATTTTTTCCTTGAAAAAAACAAAAGTCCATCAACTGGTCTTCTCCGTGGGTGGAGATCTTCAAGGCCGGATTGATCGATGGATTAAACTGGAAAGTGTCCGGGGCAAAGATGATCCCGGGTCCCATGTTGAAGAGAGCTCTTCGCTTTACCCCAGGCCGGATTTGTCTACCCCATATGAAGCACCGCGCAGCCCCGTTGAGACGGCTGTCGCTGATATCTGGAAGGGGATATTGGGATATGATGAAATCGGTATTCGTGACGATTTCCTGGAATTAGGCGGGGACTCATTAAAGTCCATTACCGTTATATCGAAAATCCACCAGGAATTGAATGTAAATGTCCCTTTAACGGAGTTCTTCAGCACACCAACTATAGAAGCCATTGCCCAATATGTCTCAGTCCATGAAAAAGAGGATATTCATGCATCAATAGAACCGGCAGAAGAAAAAGAATTTTATCCGGTATCTTCAGCACAAAAACGCTTATATACCCTACAGCAAATGGACCCGGACAGCGAAAGCTACAACATGTCATATGTGTTTACCCTGGAAGAAGAAAGTGATAAAGATCGACTGGAAGAGGCTTTCAGGAAATTGATCTACCGGCATGAAAGCTTGCGCACAACATTCCGGGTTCTCTGTGATGAACCCGTCCAGTACGTCTGCCCTGAAGTAGAGTTCGAGATTGAATATTATGATTTAGCCACAGAGAACACAGAGAACACAGAGGGGACAAGGGGGCTTGCCCCCTTGTCTAAAGAACCCGCAGCGCCACTACCCCGTTCGCAACTTGTCAAAAGTACTATAAAGACCTTCATCCGTCCCTTTGATTTAGCGCAAGCACCGCTCCTGAGGGTGGGGTTGATAAAACCTCCGCACACTCCGGCTGCTATTCCCGGCCACCCCTCTCCCGCTGCCCCCACCACCCATCAAAGGGAAAATTCAGGTAATAGATATATTTTAATGGTGGACATGCATCATATTGTCTCGGATGGGATTTCCCTCGATATATTTGTAAAGGATTTTGTGCAGTTGTACACTTATCCCCAAAAAAAGCTGGCTGCACTGCGGTTACAATATAAAGATTTCTCAGAGTGGCAGAATTTAGAGAAAAAAAGAGGCGCAATAAAAAAACAGGAAGAATATTGGTTACAGGAGTTCAGCGGAGAAATCCCTATACTGAATATAGCCTGCGATTATACAAGACCGGTGGTACAGAGTTTTGAAGGAAGAACCATTGCTTTTGCGCTGACCCGGGAAGAAAAAAAAGCCTTAAATGAAATCGCCCGGTCCAATAGAGCTACATTATTTATGGTATTATTGGCTGTATATTATACATTCTTATCAAAAATAAGCGGGCAGGAAGATATTGTTGTCGGCACCCCGGTAGTGGGCCGCCGGCACACTGATTTAAACCAGATAATGGGAATCTTTGTCAATACTCTTGCCCTGCGCAACTATCCGTATAGAAAAGAAACCTTCGCAGCCTTTCTCAATACAGTAAAAGAAAAATCACTGCAGGCCTTTGAAAACCAGGATTATCAATTTGAAGACCTGGTGGAAAAAGTAACACCCACGAGGGATATGAGCCGTAACCCCTTGTTTGACGTCGTCTTTGACCTAAATTATACCCTGGAATCCTCAACGGAAATATCCCAGGAAAAAACAAAAAGCGGAGGATTGAAGATAAAACCCTATAGTTATGAGCATACCACGGCAAAATTTGATTTAACCCTGATGGTGTTTGATCGAAGAGAGAGACTCGATTTTGTATTTGAATACTGCACCAGATTGTTTAAAGAAGAAACCATCTTAAAATTTACCACCTATTTCAAAAAATTAGTATCCGCGGTGGTTGAGAACCCTGGGGAGAAAATATCCGAGATCGAAATAATCACCGCAGAAGAAAAAAACCGGTTATTGTACGATTTTAACAACACAAAAATAGGATATCCCAGAGATAAAGTCATCCCGGAATTATTTGAAAAACAGGCAGAGAAAACCCCGGACCATGTGGCCCTGGTAGGAACCCGGCTTGCCCCCTTGTCTGTTCTTATCTCTATTACCTACAAAGAATTAAA
Organism: Candidatus Aminicenantota bacterium; assembly: GCA_020355945.1. The sequence continues at coordinate 7,791,348 of CP070627.1, forward strand.
TCGCAGATCAAACCAACTTGCCTGGCGGTTGAAAGAAAGAGGCGCTCAACCCGACACGATTGTAGGTATCATGGTGGAACGATCAGTGGAGATGATTATTGGAATACTGGGAATATTAAAATCCGGCGGAGCGTATTTACCTATAGACCCGGATTATCCCCGGGCTCGCATCGATTACATGTTAAAGGACAGCAATGTGAGAGTTTTGGTGACAACGCCAAAGCTCCAGGTTAAGGTTAAGGCTGAGGTTGAGGATAGATTTATAAAGATAATAGATATTTCCAACCATCCATCTTTCTCAACCTTAACCTTAACCTCAACCTCAACCTGCCAGGTGAGTCCCACGAACCTGGCTTACGTCATCTACACCTCCGGCACCACCGGAAACCCCAAAGGCG
>CP070627.1:7791845-7800852 GCA_020355945.1 Candidatus Aminicenantota bacterium
GACTTCCTTAAAGACTTCATTATATACGCTCCTGCCCCCGGACCAGGGGGCCTGGACGATATATTTACTATTTATTGTATACCGATTTTTTCTTTCAGTTTAAATATTTCATCGACAACCTTTTTCATTCCTCCGGCATGTTCAAAAGATTCTTTTATTTTCCTGCAATTTTCTCGAAATTTCTCATTGGAAAATATCTCTTCGGCAGCTTTCCTGAGTTCTCCGGCGGTTACCCCGGGTTTTTCAAAACAAATCCCTGCCCCCAATCGGTTGACCTGGTGACCCACTGAAAATTGATCCCCTTGCTGGGGAAAGACAATCAACGGTACATTATAATAAATCCCTTCGCTGACGCTGTTTAATCCTCCATGAGTGATAAAAAGAGCGGCGCGTTTCAGTATTTCAAGTTGGGGCACAAAACGCTTGATAATAAAATTTCCCGGTATATCACCCAATTCCGCTAAATCAATCCTGTTTCCCACCGATAACACCACCTGTTTATCAGTGGTTTTAAAGGCCTCAAAACACTCCTTATAGAAATCCACCCGCCGGTTAAAATTGGTACCCAGTGAAATAAATATCATTGGTTTTTTATCAAGTTTTTCATAAGGAAAATCTATATCCCCTGGCCTGGCACCAATACTGCAGCCGGCAAACGTGAAGGTATGGTCAAAGATTTCTCCGTAAGGCTGGAAATAACGCGACGTATAAACAATATTCAAAAGCTGCGAGTTACCAAAATTTAGCATGTTGAAATTTTTTATATTGTAGGCTGACTCAATTCGGTAAGAGATAAAATCGATTAAATCTTTCACCATGGATGGATTATTTTTGAAGAAAGGATCATGCGGCGACATATATAATACGTATTTTATGCAGCCCACCGGGTCCACATCGACAAGTTCTTCGCAAGTTGCAAAGGAACTGCTTGAAGCGATGGCCGGGACATCCAATTTTTGGGCCAACATTTTTCCCCAAAATGCATTGATATAATCGTAAACAATATAATCGGGTTTTTCCGCCTTTATCTCCGCATATAGTTCCTTCTCTTGATTCCCTACATCTTCCATATGAGCTGAAAGTTTTAAAAAGATTTTTTCCACCTGTCCCTTAAGAGTATTCACTGTTTCATTTCCCGGGACTTCTATTTTAGCTCCTATGTTGAGCCGGGCACCGGAATCGGCATAAAATCGACAGGCAGCTCCTGCACTCTCAATTATCTTTTGGAACTCCTCGATGGTGTAATAGATCACCTTCTCCCCTCTTCGGGCAAGTTCTTTTACCAATTCAATAGTAGGGTATACATGGCCATACATGGGCCTGATAAAAAAGATTACCCTGGACATTTGGTTTTCCTCCTGGTAATTTTTTTTCACTGAGACAGTTAAGCCGCAGTTATCCGCATCTTACCTGGTATGTTTCATTGTTTTATAGGGATCGCCGGCCTCCCCACCGGCTTCTGCCGGTAACCCGGTTTTGAAAGATTCCCGGAAGTACAATTCTCCAAACTCTATCGATCCGGGTATGTTTTCCAGGGGAAGGGTGAAACTGGTATATTGATCCTGTTCCTGCTTTTCCATCTTCGTCCATTTACTCTCCAGGAAGTCTAAAACCGGTCGATTCTTTTGGGTGGGATAAAAATCCGCTTTTAAGGTTTTGATACGGTTGGCATGGCAATTTTTTTTCAATCCCACCAGTATGGCATCTTCCACCCCCCTTCCCAACACCCGGCAACTGAGCAGGAAGGTGTCAATAAATAGATGGTCGCTCTTCTCTTCCGTTATCACTACACCCACCAGGCCATAATCTCCAAACCGGTCGCTCACTTCGACAACCCAACAGGTGGTGCCGGGCTGCTTTGCCAGGGACAGTATTTCATCCTCTTTCCGCCGGATGGTACTCAAATTAAACTGGTTGGTCCTCTGGGTCAACTGGGATACCCGGTTTACCAGGGAGGGTTTCATTTCATTCATACTGATCTTAAGCTCAAGCCCGGCTAAATAATCTTTTAACGACATTGCCCTGTCCCTGGTTTCCCGGCGTTTTTTGTCAGCCTGGTACATCTTTGTCCTCACTTTGTCTTCCTCGGTAACAACTGCCTTATCAAATGCCCGGACATGTTTTAGAAAATGGGGGATGGTTTCCGGGTCCTGGGGCAATTGCAGTGTTAAAACTCCCGGGCAATTGGAAATGACCTCAAGGCACTCGGCAGGGCTGTCATCGATAAAAATAAAGCTGTTGATTCCCAGGTTCAATTCCTCTGCCAATTGGTTTAGGTTTTCCGATTTGGTTTTCCAATTGATCCGCCAGGCCACAAAATGGTCCTTCTTTAACAGCATCCCGGGATTTTTTTCAAATACCTCCCATACATCCGCTTCATTATTCTTGCTGCATAAGGCCAACAACAGGCCTTCATTGTATTTTTGCAGCATAAACTGCTGCAGCCATACATATGGCCCGTCAACCGTTACTCCCCATGCCCCGTTTTCTCCGCAAATCCCTTGCCACAGCGTATTATCGCAATCCAGGACAATCACCTTGAAGGGGTGATGATTAAATGCAACCACCTGCCTGGCAATGGCTGTGCCCATGGCTGCATAAAATTCATGACTAAAGGGAAGATGACCTTCTTTATCCATCACCGTATCAAATACCTCCCGGGTGTTATACAACTCCTTTAATTGCCTGAAATCAATTTCATATACTTTATCTTTATCCATCTCTTTTAATATGCTCTTCCACCGCAGGTTCATACTTTCCAGGTAACCGGCCAGTAATGGACTTAACAACAGGTGTGAAGATACCGGGAAAATACCGACAAGATTAAGAGCTGTTTTTTTCTTATTTTTGAATATCCGTATTAATTCCTGGAAATCCTTCTCCAATTTATTGCATTTCTCTTCATCCGTTAAATGCGATTCAACATCTCGCAGCCAATCCTCGAAACGAATGAGCAGCACATTGATTCCCGGGCTTAGGTTCGTGGAGATCAAACCGGTTTTATCCGCCAATTCCCGGGAGGCTTGATTATAAGGGGCAAATTGGACATCGATATCCAGTTGGCACTGCCGGCCCCACCAGCGGATATATTCTTCCACCGGCTCAGCGGTAAATGTCGCACTTACCGCTAATTTTACCGGGGTTCTTGTTACCGACGCATGAAGTCCCCTCTTTTCCGCGATCCGTAATTTTTCTTCTTCCATAAATAATTCCATAGATTTCTCCAATTTAATTGTTTACCTGTCTAATAAAGGTAGGCTTCCGCCATTAATCGTTAAACGGTTTAGCGATTTCTTTACACATATAGTTATAGAATGTATTATAAATAGCATACTGGATTCTGCTGCTATAGCCTAACCAAGGATACTACCGGTTTGAAATAATACCTGTGAAGATATAAAAAATAACACGAATTTAGAATATGTCAATCCATAAAATTCTCCACGATTATTCACATTCACCAATGTCACCGGTTATTAATCCGTGATATCTTGCCATTTTTTGGCAAGACATTTTTTCTCAAGCCTGTAAACAGTTTAATATAGAGTGTTTACAGGTATTTACTTTTCTTGCCTGTCTCCTTTTTGTTCCTGTCCCCTTTTTGTTTCTACCGGAGTATTTTAATGGTTTTTCCCTTTTTCTCATTTTGCCTGGTGTTACTTCATCTTAGATAAATTAAATCCTTCCAGGGCTTTTTCAAAGGAGCGGAAATCCGGTTCCTGCTCATAATAAAACGAACCCCTGGGGAATATGTCTTCGATGTTTTTTTTATTAATTCCCTTTTGAGCCAGGACTTTCCTGTACAATGCTTCCTGGAATCCCCGGGTTTCGTAAAAGACTGCCAGATCAAAGAAATCGTATATCTCCTGGATAAAATTATAAGTCTGGTAAAGCCGAAGCGTATCCGGCAGTAGACTTTCGGAAAAAATATGGTTCAACAGTACCTTTTTGGTATAGTGAAAGGCATAAAGGAGTTCACAAAGGGGATAGCCCTGTTCATAGCGTTTAGCCCCGATATCCGCATAGGTTTTCCCGATCTCTGCCTGTGTGGTTTTGGGGTCCAACCAGCGGCCCAGGTTATCGTAAACATTTTTAGCCAACCGGGTTCGTTCCTCTTCCGGCAACTTTTGGTAAGTCCTGGTATACCCTGATGCAGCAACCATTTTTGCCCACTTTTTTGCCATTGCTAAGGAGTTACTTTTTATAATATCTATAAATTTATTTCTCATAAGTCCTCCTCCGATAATATATTATAATGATAATCTTTTTTTTTTCAACTCATGGAACAAAAGAGAAGGTTCAATCGTTTATTTAATTATGGATAAAATAAAAATATCGGAGGTAAAAAGTGAAACGACTGTATAAAAGCAGAAAGAATAAAGTGATCGATGGTGTGTGCGGGGGTATTGCCGAGTATTTCGATGTAGACCCGGTATTGGTGCGGGTGGTCTTTGTGCTTTTCTTCTTTCTCGGTGGTTCGGCCATTATTGCTTATATCGTGGGTATGATCATTATGCCCAGGGCACCGTATGAGCCGGCCCAGGAAAAAGAAACAAAAACCGAAAAGGAGGAAAAGGTATCAGAGCCACCAGCGCCGAAACCAGCCCCGGCTTCCGCCTCTCCCGGTGTAGGCTCATTAATCATTGGTATCCTTTTGATTATTATCGGAGGCTTTTTCCTGCTGGATAACTTTAACTTTCCCTTTTTCCATCGCTTTTTCTGGTGGTTCAAATACCATTTCTGGGAATTCCTTATCCCCGGGATTTTAATCATTTTAGGTCTTGTCCTCATCGTAAAAAGCTCGGAAAAGTAAGAAAAGACAAAAATTCCCCGGCAATTCTCAAAATGAGAAGTGCTGAATTCTCGGTTAATCTTGTCAATATGTGAAAACCTGTGCTAAAATAATAACCCGGTTGGTTATTAAAATTTTTGTAAAAGAATAAAAGAAAATGAAAAAAAGCCACCACGGTATACACCTCTTTGTGTCCCTTCGTGTAATTTCGTGGCTAAAAAAGGAGAAAACCATGAAGACATTGAACCATCGATTGATTGTTATTTTCATTTTTATTTCAATTTCGTTGATTTTTACCTTTGGCAGTTGGGTTTCAGCGGACCAGGAAACCATGGATCCCAGGAAATTGAGCCTGGAAGAGCTCTACAAGGTAAGACCCTTCAGCGGTACAGCGGCACGAGAAATCAAATTTTCCAAAAGCGATCGCTACCTCTCATTCCTGTGGACCAGCTACGAAGAAATGATAAACCCCCGTCTCTTGACCGGCCGGGCTCGCATCGGTTACGATCTCTACGTTTTTGACCTCAAAAAAAAGACATTGACACGCGTCACTTCCCTGGATATCATGAAGCAGTTCGACCCACCGGAAGACTATGAAAAATTTGTAAAAAAAAGAAAACAACTGGAAGAAGAAGAAAAAAAATTGCAAGAAATGTTCTTCGCCCAAAGAGACTACCTGGAGAATAAAGATGTGGACCTGGAGAAATTCGAAAAAGAAGAGATTGAAAAACTAAAAAAAGAACAGGAAGAAAAAAAGCAGAAGAAAAAAGAAGAAGAAAAAACAAAAAAAGACCAAAAAAAAGAAAAAGGCGAAGATGAAGAAGATGAAAAAAAGAAAAAAGATAAAGAAGAAAAAGAGCTGGAATTATGGGAGTTAAGGGATAAATTAAAAGAGAAAAAAGAAAAGGAAAAAATAAAACAAGAAGATTTATATCCCGGTGTGACCAAATACGTTTGGGCCAAAGACTCCGATGAATTGATATTCCAGTACAGGGGCGACCTGTTTCGCTATTTCCCGGGTTCGAAAAAAATCCTTCGCTTAACCATGACCGATGAAACGGAATCCATTATTGCCTATACAAAGAAGGGTGAGGGGTATTATTTTTCTAAAGAAAATAAAGTTTTTATGGTAAAATTCAATTCTTCCTACATCCACCAAATCAATCACCAATTATCAAAAGAAAAGAAATTTAAAATATTTTCCACGAAAATTTGCCCCAATGACCGATGGATGTTGATTCTTGCTTCAAAAAGAGATGGGAAACCTGCCTTGCGGGAAGTCAATATTATGAGTTACAAAAAACGGTTTGCCGAACCTACTAAAGTGAAACGCCAGGTGGCGGATGATAAAAGAAATCAACCCTTCTACAGACTGATCTTGAGAAAAATTCGCCAAACCAATTTTGGCAAAGAACCGGAACATATTTTTGAAATCCCGGGGGGTGATGTCTGGTATGAGTTCAGTGATATTGAATGGAGCAAAGATGGCTCCAAATACGCGTTTATGACCTGGGAACGGGAAAAAGGCGATTTAAAAATCTGGCTGGGTATCACTCTTGCCGATAAAAAGCCGGAACTGCTCTTTGAGATGAAAGAAAAAATTGGGTTTAAAAGGTTTTATCATGACAATATCAAATTTACCCCCAACGGCAAATACTTATTGACCATTTTAAACAATGAAGCAGGATTCAGGCAGCCGGTCATGTTTGATTTAAAGACCAAAGAAAAGAAAGAACTCATCAAGGGAAATTTTGAATCGTTACCCATCATCGGATTCAGTAAAGACGGCAAATTTTTCTATGTACGATCGGACCGGCAAGGGCCCTCGATGCAGAGTGTATACAAAGTATCTTTAGAAAACGGTCAAATGACACGTATTGGCAAACCTGGTGTGATGCACAAAGCATCTGCCATTTCCCACAACAGTAGATGATTGGCCACCAATTTCGGTAATTGGGGAAAACGGCCGGAACTCTATTTGCTGGACACCGACACCGGGTCAGCAAAAATGTTAACCCTCAGCCACCGGAAAGATTGGGACCAATACAATTTTATCAAACCGGAGCAGTTTCAATTTAAAAACCGTCATGGGGATATCATCTGCGGTATGATTTTTAAGCCCTACGGCTGGAAACCCGGGGATAAACGACCCGGTATTATTTATTTGTATGGTGGGCCATTGCAGGATCGTCACACCGTGGAAGTGGATAACTTCAGTATCCTCTCTTACATGTTCCAGATGATTATGGCTGCCAAGCATGGATATGTGACCATTAACATCGATCCCCGGGGACAGACGGGTTATGGTCGAGCTTTTTCGGAAGCCAACTGGCAGCAGCCGGGAAAACCCCAGGTGGAAGACCTGGAAGACCTGGTGGCCCATATTAAAACCGGTTTTGGAGTGGATACTTCCAGGTTGGGGCTTCACGGCTGGAGTTTTGGTGGGTTCCAGACCTTGATGACCATGTTCACGTCCCCTGATACCTTTGCCTGTGGGATTGCAGTGGCCAGTGTCACGGAATGGGAAAACTACAACGCCTGGTATGCCGGTTCCACCATTGGAAAATCCGTGAGAGGCAAACCCACACTGCGGAAATACTCTCTCATCCCGTTGGCCAAAAACCTGAAAAAACCGTTACTGTTGGTACACGGTATGATGGACCCCAATGTGTTGTTCCAGGACACCTTGAATGTTTACAAAGCGCTGCTTGAGGCGGGTAAAGAAACCCTGGTGGACCTTTTCCTGGACCCTGAAGGCAAACACGGACTGGGTGGAAATGTGCAAAACAAAGCCGTGTACAAAAAGTTCGCAACCTTTTTCCTCCGCCACCTGGGAACGTACGATTAAAAAGGAAAAAGGAAAGGTGCCAGGCAAAGTTTTTTATTTCGCACATTTTTGCACCTATTTTTCCATTATTTCAATATTATTAATACCACAAAACCTGAAAATTCTCAAGTTCTCCTCCTCCTTCATACACCACAATATAAAATACATATTTTAAGCCTCCGTCCCCATTTTATCCCCTGGCGGCAGCACTGCCAAAAGACGCATATTAACCGCATGTCTTAAAAAATTGCCGACTCCGGAATGAGGTATTTTTATGTCCACCAGCAGTTGATTGAGATTCGTCGTACCGGATGCAGCCAAACACAATTGCGCTTGCCATGACTGAAGCTCGATGGAACCGATACTTTCACATTCCTTTATGGGTCTTAATGTACAACCATTGGAATCTTCCGGGTCTTCCCATTGAAAAAGAGGCAAACGTTTGGGCCGCCATAAATAGATATCCCCGGAATCCCATGCTATTTTTACGGGTTGATGGTCTTCTCTCCCCAGGAAGAAATAATGGTCCGGGGGTGAGGCATTCACCAGTTCCGCCACCTGCCAACGCTGAGGTTCCTTTAGTTTTTCCAACTTCTCTGCAACTTCTTTTTTTTCCACATATTGGGCAGGGTCATAGAATTTGGGGATTACCCAGTCGATGAACTGGCCCCCACATTGTTCAATGCATTCCAGCAGCCGCGATACCGTGAATATCTTATCCGTGGAAATATTTACCAGTTCTTTAAGCGCTGCTGGTTCTCCCTTGCTCAGCCGTTCCATGAAGGCTTTGCGATGAAAAGCCGGGTGATTTTTGGGCAATTGATGGATCACAGAAGCGGTAATTCTCTTTATTTTGGGAAAATTTTTACCATGGATATTTTTTATATCCGCGGCAAAATGTTTTACGATGGTACCGAGCATGTCCAGGCCATAGTACCCGGCATACCCATAAACGCCGCTGGCAATCACTCCACCTGGCTTTAACAAAGATATCAAACGGCTCAACAGTGGGCAGATATCCGGGGCAGCGGATTTTAGCCCTGCTGCGGCAATATAGTCAAAGGCTCCAGGCCCTTGTTTATGGTCTTCAGAGATTAAAGAATCAATAGCCAATCTTTGTACAACTGCTTCGGGGAACTGACTTTCCATGAGGTGAAGAATTTCTTCATTTTCTCCTACATAAAGAATTCGCTGATCTTTCCAATTCTTTTTGAAGGGAAAAAGTACAGGATGAACAAAATCTTTCAACGCAGTTATATATTCCATATCCAGGTTTTCTAACGGTACTTCCTTTAATGGACTCATGATTTCATTGTCTCCTTAAGTTCATCCTATCTACCTACTACCTACTACCTACTACCTACTACTTACTACTTACTACTTACTAA
>CP070627.1:7800952-7808306 GCA_020355945.1 Candidatus Aminicenantota bacterium
CCGATTTTTTTAAATGCGGGGACGTACCGCAAAATGAAATCATCTCCCTCGCCGCTGTATGCTTTTGTGAAAACGTCGTATATTTCGGGCTGCAGTGCATAAACAAATATGAGATTTTCATTGGTCATGATTTCAGTGCTGAATTGGAGTAGTTTTACCACTTCGCCTATCCAGTCTTCGCTGTTTGTGATTGTCTTAATGATCCGGTCCATTTCGTCGATAAACAGGACAACCGGGGCGGGGAGCTTGGCGGTTATTTTTGCGATGGACTTCTTTAGCGATTCCTCCGTATGTTTTTCGTAATTTTTGGTTTCCGTTTTTTGGGTTTCTCTGCCGATTTTGGCATCCAATTTAGCTTTCAGGTTTAAAGGCAGGATGGAGCCGAGAAACAATTTAGGGAAATTGGATTCGATTCCCGGGGTGATTTCCACCTGTTTTTTCTTAAAATCTTCTATAGTAATGGAAAAACTTAAGCGGTTTGTTTCAAAGGAAATTTCTTCCGGTTGGTAATGGTTCATTAAATCATCGTTGTCGATGATCATCATCAAAAGGCTGGACAAAAAGGACCGGAATAGTTCCTCTTTCATTTCTTTATCGGTTTTGGAATGCATGGAGAAGTAGAGGTAATCGGTATAATAGGAATCTTTTATTTCTTCCTGGCATTTTAGCAGCAGTGAGCTTTTTCCTGTGCCGGTTTCACCGATTACAGCGTAATTTTGATTGAATTCCACTGCTGTTTTAAGGTCGGTGATTTCATCTCTCCTGTCCACGAAACGCCGGATATCTTTGCCTTTTAGTTCATCGGTTTTAAAAAAGGGTTCCTTGATCCCGAAGAACTCTTTTATTCCATCGTTCTTTGTAACTTTTTTCATTGTTTTTTCTTTTTGCCTTTTTAGCTTTGTCATCTTCGTGTCCTTTGCTGTTCAGCATTTTATATTACAGCATATTTTTGAAAATGTAAAGGGCATTGAGGCGGATGTTGTCATCGGGGTGGGCGGCGATGAACTTCCTGATGATTAGATACAACTTTTCATAATTGTTATTTCCCAGGATTTCAAAGGCTTTTAGGTGATGGGTATGTTTTTCTTCTTCATGTTGGGAGTCCAGCTCGAATTCCAGCATCTGTTCCACGGATTTTTCGTCGAAAGTTACCAGCTTTGCTATGTGGGCTTGTTTTTTCTTTGTCAATTCTCTCCCTTTCAAGATATCGCAATTGCCTTTGGAAAGTTCATTGGCAATTACCTCTGCAAAACTGTCACGAAATTTCTTCAACTCTTCTTTTGTGGTGTTGGGAAAATATTTTAAAAGCTTTTTGTCGGACAAAGAATGCAATTTATCAATGGCCCGGTCCACCCATTGGGAAATCTCGCGCTGATGTTCCATTAATTTTGATTTGTATTTTTCTTTGAATTCCATTGAGATTTTTTTACAATACGTGAAGATCAAGAAGGAACTTATAATAAAGAAAATCTGGGGAGCCCAGAGGTCCCGAAGGCACAGGAGATCCTGGAGGTACTGGAGGTCCCGGAGGTCCCGGAGTTCCAGGAGATCCAGGAGGTCCAGGAGGTCGCGGAGATACAGGAGGTCCATGAAGTCACGGAGATCACGGAGGCCCCATAGGCCCAGGTATTGTAAAATAATATCCCCGGATTTTAATTTTGCTAACATGAAATTAAAATCCGTTACGTTCCTACGCCCTGCTGCCAGGAGTACCATACTATTATTATTCCGAAGCAGGAAACGCAAACGCTGGTGGTCGCTTATATTGCTTTGTTTATCGAAATCTTCGATACGGTTCTTCAATCGCGCCATTAATTCCGCTTTTGTTTTATCACCGCATTTATACAGGATAGAGGCGCCAATGGACTGCACAAAGGGATGCGGCGCATGATCAAACAGGTTCCATGCTTCCCTCTCCAGATGTTCCGCCTTTTGGTATAAAGGGTAATGCAGCACTAAAGCATCGATTAAGTTATCATTTACATCCTTACATTCAATTACCATAAGTATATCGATAACCTTTCTCGCGAACTTCAACTCGATGGTATCCCTGGTCCCTTCCACCACCACTTCCAGCAGGCATTCTTCCCAAAAACGCATTTGCTGCCAATATTTCTTTTTTAATAATTGCTCGATGATCTCATCGAAAAATAATTCCGCGCTGCCGATATTTACAAAGAGCTTGAAGGTTTCCCGCCAATAATCTTTATCATAATATCGGAGGATTTCAACCTGGACTTTTCGGTTAGCAAAGTACCATGCTGCCAGGAACTCCTGGAAGGTGAGATGCAAAAAACCGTACTTGCCTTCGGATTCATAAAGCAGCCCGGCCTTTAGTACCATTTCCTTCAAAAAGAACCCCCGTGTTTTTCCCTCGATTTTAACCGGCCAACAGGCCTCGATTTCCTTTTTATCCATTTCCCTGCGGTTTGTTTTCATCAATTGTACCGCGATTTTGGAAAGGTGGGCCATGCTGTTTTCAAAGGAGAAGCTGACATCCAGCTTTCGATTGGCCAGGTTCCACAGCTCGATCATTACTTTGAGGCATTCCTCGTATAATTTGTAGCGGTCCCTGGGTAGTACGGCACGGGTGCGGTGGACGATGGCAATAATTGTCAATAACAGCGGATTCACCGATAATTCCAGAAGATTTTTCGAATCCCGGATGATATCGATTAAATCTTTATATTTTTTTTCTCCTTGCTCGATGGCTTTTTGGATATGCATTTCCCCGGCCACGGCAATCTCGACATTCCGGTACCAGTTTTGCAAAAAGGCTTCTGCATCTGCCATTTCAAAATCCCGTAGTGAAAAAACCGGGATCTCATCCCGGAACTTTAAGCCTTCCGACTCTTTTATACCTGAGAACCGGGAAGTAACAACCAGGGTATTTTGGCCCATGTACTGCTTTTGTATCCAGTTGATTACTTCACGCCGGACATTTTCATCCCCAATCTCATCCAGCCCGTCCAGGAGAAACAACAGCCGGTTGGCTTTAAATTGGCCATCTAAAAACGATTCAACGGCTGTGTTTTCTTTTTGATAGAGTTCAATTGCTAAATTAACAATGTTTTTGGAACGAAATGTCCCGTCAGGATTGGCCCCCAGGTCTTTCAGCGAAATAAATACCGGGATGAATTGCGAGAAAAATTTACCTTTGTCTTTCAGGCACTGCAGCGCAATCCATTTCATCAGGGTGGTTTTCCCGCTGCCGGGCTTGCCCAGGATCAGCATCTGCACCGGTGGGTACTTTTCCCGGTCCCGTTTATGCAATTCTCTAAAAAAGGTGACAAAATCTTTAACATGTTCTTTTTCATATTTTTCTTTAGTTTTGATGTTCTCGTCCCCGGGATGAAGCAGCGAAGAGAAGTGTTGTAACTTTTCAACTCTCCCGCATTTGCTGGCGCGCAGCTTTACATAAATATCTTCAAGCCGCAGCGGTTTTTGCAAGATGGCATTCAACCCGGTGAAATCCAGGTAACGAAACTTTCGCTGCAAATGCTCTTTGTAATGCTCCAGGTCAAGCTTTGCCAATTCCTCTTTGTCTGCTTCATCAACCACTGCCTCTTGTTTAAGAAGAATCACCTGGTCCAATTGGCGCTGCAATTTTAAGATCAAATCTTCCCCGGATTTAAATGTACCGTATATCTGTTGATACTGTTGAATTTCCTTCTTTAACCTGCCGATCTCCAGTATATCTTCATTGACTTCGGCAATGTCGATTTTTTCACTTTTAAAATAAACAAAAAGGAAATGCGGTTTCTTTCCTTTTTTAAGATTCTCGTAGGCCAGCTTGAATTCTTCTTTAGTGAATTTGCCCACCTTTTTAAAAAAAAGCACCATCACGATATCGCACTCCAACATCTTGCGATTAAAATAGTCCTGGATACGTTCCCCCCGGAAACTTTGCAGCAAGTCCTCCCATACGACCAGTTCGAGATAAACATCCTTTTCCACCCAGGCATTATTCTGCCGGGAGATCATTAAAGCGATTTCCTTGCGCTCCAGAGCTAATTCGTTGGAAGAGGCCAGGAAAACTTTATATTTTCTCACAGGTCTATTATAAAGGATTAAGGGAAAATTTTCAATTCCCTGCCATGTCCCTAAATCCACCGCCTATTTTTTTAAGCGTGAAACATGCGAAGACACGCACAGAACAGAACTTTCATCATCCTTTATCAAAACCCGAATCCGAGAATGATCTTTCATTTTGTTAATCAAGAATCGTGCGAATCGCCCGGGCAATGTCTTTTTTAAGTAAGGGTTTCAAGACAAAGGCGTTAATCCGGTGAGTTTTAATGGTTTCTTCCTTAACGCTTTCGCTGAAACCGGTACAAAGGATGATGGGAATATCCGACCGTATTTGCCGGAGTTTCCCGGAGAGCTGCAGACCGGTCAAATTGGGCATGATTTGGTCTGTAATCACCAGGGCAAAACGGTGCGGCGCGCTGCTGAAAGCTTCTAAGGCCTCGATAGCACTGGTCCTGGCTGTCACTGTGTATCCCAGGGATTCCAGCATTTGCTGTGCCAATTCCACCAGGGTTTCTTCATCATCAACAAAAAGAATGTGCTCGTTTCCTCCCTGGATCTCTTCTTTTACCTCTACTTCTGATATTTTTTCAATTTCAGTAACCGGGAAATAAATGTGAAAAACGGTGCCTTTACCGGGTTCCGAGTAAACGGTAATCTCACCGCCATGGCTTTTGATTATTCCATGAGCCAGGGCCAATCCCATGCCAGTCCCTTCACCCTTTGCCTTGGTGGTGAAATAGGGCTCAAATATCCGGTTCATGACTTCGGGTATCATGCCGTGCCCCGTATCACTGATAGTTAACTGTTGATACCTGCCGGGCTGAAGATTTTTCACTCCTATGTCCCGGGGATCAAGGTGGATTTCTTTTAACAGGATTTCAAGGGTTCCTCCCTGCTCACTCATGGCATGAGCGGCATTGGTACAAAGGTTCATGATAACCTGGTGAATTTCAGTCCAATTGGCCAGGATGGGACCGAACTCTCCCGGGATATGTTGACGAATTTCAATAGTAGTAGGCAGTGCGGAACGCAGTAATTTAAGAGATTCATTGACAATTTCATTCAACAAAACCGGTTTTCGTTCTTTTTCCGTTTTACGGCTGAAAGTGAGGATATGTTTCACCAGGTCCCTGGCCCGTTGGCAGGCGATCAGCACCTTTTCCATATAAGCCCGGTTGGGATCGTCTCCAGGTATATTCTCCAGGGTCATTTCCGAATAACCGATGATTACACCCAGGATGTTATTGAAATCGTGGGCAATGCCCCCGGCTAAAGTACCGATGGCTTCCATTTTTAAGGCCTGGCGCAGTTGTTCTTCCAGTTTTTGTCTCTCCTCTTCCGCTTGTTTACTCTCGGTAACATCTTCAACAATACCATCGAAGTAGACAATATCGCCATTCTCCCCGGCCACGGCTTTACCGGTGTCTCGAACCCATATTTCTTTTCTGTCCCTGGTTAAAAGTTTATTTTCAATAGTGAGAACGCCTTTGTTTTTTTTCCATCTCATCAGGTAATCTGTCCGTTGGTTAGGGTTGACAAAGGTATGCTGGACCGGTACTTTTAATAGTTCCTCCACCGAATCATAGCCCAGCATGGCTGCCAATGCCGGATTAGCATATAATATTTGTCCTTCTTCAGATGTCCTGTAAATACCCACGGGGACTTGATTGGCCAGGGACCTGTATTTTTCTTCGCTCTCTTGCAGCGCTTTTTCCGCCTGACGGGCTTCGATATCGGTAATGCGAGCTATACCGTATATCACCAGGCCTCCCACCACCAGCACCAAAAGACCAGGAAGAATAATCACCACCAATCCGTTTCTAGCTTCTGTGAGCTCATTCTTGAGGTTCCCGTTAATAATGAACAGGAAGAATGACGTATAAACCACTCCCAACAAAAGTACCAATACGCCGAAGTTTCTCAGAAATGTTCGCGATTTAAATTTCATTTGTCAGCAATTACCCATTCAAGCATATATTATATTACTCGAAATAATTGTTTTTTTCAAGCCCCAATAACCAAATCACTTGAAAAATAACGAATAAATGTAATATAATCAAATTGAACAAATGGATATAGACGAAATTATTGACAAATACTATCAGAAAATTTATAAATTATGCCTCTTTTACCTTAATAATAAAGAGGAAGCCGAGGAAATCCTCCAGGAAATATTTATCAAAGTAATGAAAAAGGGTTCCGCCTTTAAAGGCAAATCCGGCATCTATACCTGGATTTACCGCATTGCCGTCAATACACTCATCAACTATATCAACAGGAAAAAAATCGTGGAATTTATTTCTTTTGAAAGTGTAAAGAATTTCGGGGAGCCAGGGGATGATGCAGATTCATCCTTACACGGTATGGACCCGGCGGTTAAACTGGAAAAGCATGAAATTGAAAAACAAAAAATTGAAAAATTAGAGGAATGTATCCAACGATTATCCCATCGCGAGAAAACCGCATTTTATTTTTTTCATTATGACCGGTTGAAACAGAGTGAAATTGCAGGAATTATGAAAACCTCGGTTTCAGCTGTAGAGTCCCTGGTTCACAAAGCCGTGAAAAAACTCAAAACCTGTGTCAAAGATACATAAAAGGTTAACAGGCTTCTTTTAATATCATTGCTGCTGCTGAAAAAATCCCGGAAACAGCAGCAGCCCGGTTAGCGTTCACCGTATTCCTAATGGCCTTTTTGAAAACATCTGCCTCTGCCAACGTATCCATTCGCAGCATTACCCTCTCCTGGTCCTCCTGCTGGGGGAAAACCTGGCGGGTGAGCTTGCACCCATGGATGAGACCGATAAGTCTCAGGCTTTTGGGGTCCGGTTCTTGTCCCTGCACCAGGATATGATGAAGCCGCCTGCGGAGGTGCTGGAGGGGGACATCATACCAGATGCAGAACCGCTGCTTGCGAAACAGTTTTGGCTCATCTTCTCCAGTTCCCGGCTCTCCCCGCCGTTTCAGTATACCTTTATCCATCAGGTCATTTAACAAAATATTCTTAAAGGTTTTGTACTTGGTCCCTAATTTGGCAACCCAGTGTTGGACTTTTTTCTGTTTTTGGGATTGCCCCAGGACTTCAAGGGCGGGATCCAGTAGCATATCCCCAAAAAGATTACCCTCAAGTACCTTGATCGCTTCCTCATCTAACTGCAGTTTTTCCAGGATAATCAATTCTTGTAAAATTGCCGCGGCCACACCGTATTTGAAATACTCTCTTTTAAACGGGGCAACGCACCCTTTCTTTTCATTTAAAGCCAGCAAAAACAGTTCTTCTGACAGTCGCAGTTCAACAGCCATGATTTAAACCTCTGTTTAA
>CP070627.1:7808406-7823332 GCA_020355945.1 Candidatus Aminicenantota bacterium
ACTAACCTGCCGCGATAAAACCGGATACTCCGAACCATAATTCCTCTCCTCCACCCTTAACACCCTGGGCTCATACACCGACCGAATACCAAAATACGCCTCAAACTCATGGTATTTGTAAGCCTGCTTGATACCCTCTTTTAAGTAAATTAAATCCAACTTTTTTTGAATTTCCACCACCTTTTCACCATCCTTTAAAATAGAAAAATGAAGCAATACACGATTCTCCAGGTTCAAAGGTTTAAACCGAAAATAAATATAATCACTGCCGCACTGCGGTTCAACCAATTGGGATTCCTCTCCCTGGATCACTTTTAATACAAGGTTTCCAGAAGATAATTCGCTGTGATTTATTTTTAAAAATACCTCATCCCGGTTAAGAACAATATCAAAATCAATATCCGTAAAACCAGCTAAATGACCCTTTTCTACTAAATACCGTTTTTTGAAATAAAGTACCTTGTGAGCATAAAAATCAAAGTCAATATAAGAAACTTCATCCGATACGCCCTTCAATATCAACGGTTTGGTTTCGCTGATGCGATGATAATCCAGGGTGCCTGAAGATATTTTCTTATGATGGAAATCAAATACATTGATTTCTATTTCCCCCGGGGGCGAAGGTTCAGCTACCAATTTCTCAATCTCAAACAATAATTGCTCCCCTGTTTCATTTTTCCTTAAATTGGAAATGATAAACCCGGGTTTTTGTACTTTGTGAAAAGGAACCACACCAGCGGAAATATTATTATGATTATCCGTAACCATGATCCGCAGCGTATGCTTCCCGTGGTCCAGGTTTTCAAGCACCTGGCTGATAGATACATTCTTTTTCTCTAATACAAATCCCTCCTGGGAGAAGAGATTGAAAAAATAGGACCCGGGACCTGAATAATACATATCATACACAAATCCCAGTTGATTGTTGTCATCCCCCTCAAATCGATCGAAATTTAATTGAAAGTAATGGATATCGTCAATGAAAACAGATATGGCATAAGGAACCACTCGTTTCCCGGTATCGGATATATCATAGGCATTCAATACCACATCAAATCCGCCGGTGATGAGAAGGGGTTTTTGAGAAACATAATAACCATTGCTTTTCTTTTGGAAGTTGATGAGGGTTTCGCCAATGGTGCCGTTGATTGAAGCATGGTCCCGGTTCCTTATCAATAATTTATTCAAAACAGGAAAGTTGTTGTCCCTGGCAGGAAATTGGATTAATTGAAAAGGATTAACAGCAGCGTAATGTTTATCCCGGATTTCCAGGTGAAGATGAGGGAACCCGGACCCGGTTTCGCCAGAATAACCAATGATCTGCCCCTGGTTATAACGCAGCGGTTTTTTTAAGAAATAATTGCCAAAATATTTTTTTTTATTCAATTGCTGTACGCGTTTTAAAAGTTCTTCCAGTTTTTTTTCAAATCGGTCCAGGTGAAAGTAAATAGAGGTATTGCCGTCATCATGTTTGAGATAAAGACCCCTACCGCTTCCCCGTTTCACCATGCGAATTTTATAGATATACCCGTCAGCAATGGCATAGACCGGGTACCCGGTCTTTTTATAGGTGCGTAAATCACAACCGGCATGAAAATGATTGGAACGAAACTCCTGGAAAGAAGAACTGTAACCATTATTGATATTCAAAGGCCACCGGTATTTTCCTGTTGTTTGATTTTCGGTAATTTGCGTCTGCGTCTCAACCTGGTTTTTCTCCTTTTTTGTTGTGGTTTTTTTATCATATTGGGCGCTGATTCCCAAAGCCAGGCTGAGAATGAAAATGAATATGTAACAATTATATTTCATAAGTCAACGATTTTAACTGATTTCCCGATAGAATTCAAGGGAGGGGAATGGGGAGATGGGGTAATGGGAATAGGATTGATATTGCATGGATGCATGCAACCACTCATGACCACTGACAGTTCTCCACCCCTCTCCCATCACCCCACCTCCCCACTACCTACTACCTACTACTTACTACCTACTCAGTAATAATACCAGATACTCCTGTATTCTTCGGGGTCTTCGCCTCTTTCGCTTAGTTTTTCCAGGTAGCTTCGAATGGTGACATCGGTATAGATATAAGGAGCCACGGCGCGGATATTTTTTTCCCAGGGGTGGAAGGCATAGACCCGTTCTCCTCCGGGGCGTATTGAGATCAGTTCGTGGTCTTGCCAGGCGCGCAAGTGATTTTTTCCTAAAAAGGGGACATTAAAGACCGGTTCATCGGTTCGGAAGATACCCGGTAGTATGCGTGCTTCTTCTTTTCGTTCCTGGAGAATGCGTGCCACTGGCACGGAGTAATCTGCCATTTCGGATTTTCCTTTCATATTAAACACATAATAGGGGTTGATGCCAATCTTTTTTAAGGCGATTCGCAGGGCCACGCTTTCAAACTTGCGGCTGTTGGCAAAGGTAAAGACCTGTTGGTTATAAATCATGAGTCCCCGTTTTCGCAATTTATCGCATGCATCCGCAGTCTCGCGGCATATTTCGTAAGGATGCTCGAAATGAGTAACCATGTAAATGGTGCGCCGGCCAGGTTCATGGTACCTGGTTAAAATATCCAGTAGTTCATCATCCAGCCGCTGGGGAACCGTCACCAGGGAACGACTGGCAATGCGAATACTTTTCAGGTGAGGAATCTCGGCCAATTGCGATAAGATATCATTTATAAAGGAATTACCCATAATCAACGGGTCACCACCGGTGACCAACAGGTCCATCATTTGCTCATGTTTGGCTATCCATTTGATGGCTTTTTCAATCGCAATTTTTGAAACTTTGACCCTTTCAACAAAAGGTGAGGTGATTTCCCAGTTCCTCTGGCAGTAGACGCAAATTTGGGGACAGGTGTCTACCGGCTTCAAAATAGCCACTTTAGGGTATCGCCGGGTAATCAGGTCACAGGGTGATGTATCTTGTTCCTTCATAAAATCAAACTTAACCGCCCTGTCTTTTTTATTGGAAATCATGGCTTCGGTATAGCTTATGGGAGGGAATACCTGTCTTCGCACCGCATAATCATAACTGGTGGGTTCTTCATCCATTAAATGCAAGTAATGGGGGGTAATGGCGAAAGGAATATTATTTTCAATGGAAAGACGGATGGATTTCTCTTGCTCTTCGGTGATTTTTACCACTTGTTTTAACTTCTCCAGGCCTTTTTCGTTCCTGATGATATTTTTATAATGCCATTTATAGTCCTGCCAATCCTCTTCCGCGGCGTTAAAGGCTTTTAAGACACGTTTTTTGTTTTCTTCTCTTTGTTTCTCAATGTGGGGCTGCAGGCCGTCGGGATACCTGACCAGGTGCAAATCCACTCGTCTTCCCATGTCATCCAGGAAATCAGAGCGTTTGCTGGCTGCTTCTCGACCGGTATACATTTCAAAATCCGGTGATACGGACCCTTCCATCAAATGAGAAGGATAGACAAAGGTATGCCCTTTGATGGCCCTGAAAAGATGCTGAAACTCATCGATAAAATCTTCTGCCACTTCACTGTCCCCATTGCGTGCCGCTTTCCACAAGTACTCCAGTGGTGACGTATTGGCAATTCGCTCGAAGCGTTTGGAAAACAGGTTTTTTAATACCACCAGGGCATGTTTAAATAAAACAAATTCGGCATTGGAGAGTTCGTAAAAATCATTGCGAAAGGCCATTTCCGTAGCGTTAAGGTAATTCATTATTTTTGACCGGCAGGCCTCGAGGGTGGCGCTTTCTTTTAAAAGCAAAAAGATATCCGGGGCCGCATGCCAGCACCTTTTCCAGCGCCTGGCCATTTTATCGAAATCAAATATTATTGAATCCTTTTCCTCAAATTTTTCTTTCTTCATTTTTTGTCCTTACTTTTTTTAAAAGCTATACTTATAATATAATATAATCTCAAAAAAAAATCAATTAGCCCGGGATTATTTTCAACTCATTTGATTTAAAACCATTTATCCTTTATAATACGGTTTACAATTTAGCAAAGAAATGACAAAAAGGAGTAATCAATGATTGACACAATGCAAGAACGTCAAAAAAAGCTTATTAGATGGGGATTCCTTCTTCTAATGGGTTTTGTTATCGCTGCAAATTATTATGCTTACGATGCCATGTCATCTATTAAATCGGTCTTGCAGACGGAGTTGGGGATTAGTTCTACAGACTATGGACTTATTGTGTCTTTTTATGGCTTCCCTAATACGTTTCTCCTGATGACGGTTTTTGGCGGTATATTTTTGGACCGCTTCGGAATCCGCAAGACCGGGTTTTTGTTTACTTTATTTTGTGCGTTAGGGGTTTTTATTACCGCTTATGGGGCCAGTGATATTTTTCGCAGCGGCGGGTTCGGTTATTCATGGTTTAAATCCTTCTTGCCCCAGTACTCTCCTGAACTTAAAATGATGGTGTTGGGAAGGCTTCTTTATGGCCTGGGCGCGGAAACCAGTATTGTGGTGATTAATAAAGTCCTGGTCAAATGGTTTAAAGGTAAAGAACTCTCTTTTGCCTTTGCCATCAACCTGGCGATTGCACGATTGGGAACTGCCGCAGCTTTGATTTTATCTCCTATCCTCATCGAAACCAATACCGGATGGACCCTGGCACTCTGGGTGGCTGCTTTGTTGATGGGGATCGCTTTAATGCTTTTCATTGTATATATGGTTTATGATAAAAAATACACCCCCGCTGAGAAAAAAGGGTCGCTGTTGGCTGCGGATGAACGATTCAAAATCGGAGATATTGTTGATTTGCTTAAAAATAAATCCTTTCTCCTGATATCTTTACTGTGCGTTACTTTTTATTCGGCGGTCTTTCCATTCCAGGCCTACTGCCCGGATTTCCTTCATAATAAATTCGGTGTTTCCCTTAAATTGAGCGGGATACTTTCCAGTTTGATTATATGGGGAACGATTGTATTTACACCCATCTTTGGATATTTCGTAGATAAGAGAGGGAAACGGGCGACACTGATGTTCTATGGCGCAGGCATGCTGTTAATTGCCCACCTGGTACTCTCCCTGACTTATTTAACCCCTTACATTGCCATGTTTATTATCGGTATTGGTTTTTCTTTGGTGCCGGCTGCAATGTGGCCGGCGGTGGCCAAGATCGTGGAAGAAAAACGCCTGGGCACCGCTTACGGTATCATGACTTCCATTCAAAACCTCGGCCTATTTGCCTTCCCTATCATTGCCGGTGCTATAACCGACGCTGTTAACAAAAATATCACGCCGGAAATGCTAAAACAAGGCGCCGCACTCGATTATACCTATACGATTATCATGTTTGCCGGCTTGGGGTTACTGGGATTCCTCTTTGCTTACCTCTTAAAACGATATGACGGGAAAAGACCCGATCATCCCCTGGAAATGCCGGAAATGGAAGATTAATTATTCATGATAACTTCTTAAACGGATAAATTTATGTTGTGAAAGAATGGAGAGGAATTTTGTCAGCCGTTCATACAACTGGTGAGTGGCTTCTTGTTTTTCTTCTTCCAATAATTTCCCGATCCGCTCTACAGTGGTGCTGCCGTCTATCAGGTCCCAGACTTTAGACCCCAGGGAATCCAGGTGTATTTTGATAAACTCCGATCTGCCCAGTTTTAAGGCGATTTTTTTCATGAAGGGATTTTTAAACCGGGGGACCACCAGGGAGGTCCTGCCGTCCTCGGTCTTTTCCCATTGACAATTTTTTTCCGGAATTAAATCCAAAAAATTAACTTTTTTATCGATCTTTGCCATTGATCTGATTCTCTTTCTTCTTTTGAAGATAAAACTGCAAAAATAGAATTATACAAACAATAATAAAAATGTCAATATAATTGATAATTTTTAAATTTTTCTTTATAATTATAGGTTATGGTGGAAGAAAGTAATATCAAAATTAGTATTTCTAAGGATGAGTATTCGGCGCACATGACCGTCACACCGGACCCTAACCTGAAATTAAGCTTGACAGACCTGGGTCCCCTGTTGAAGCAGCAGGGCGTCGTATTCGGGATAAAAAAAGATGCCCTGATGTCTATCATAGACCGATACAAAAAAAGGACGTATATAGACAATATTTTAGTGGCAGAGGGAATTCGACCCTGCCAAGGCGTCAAACCCGCGGTTGAATATAAATTTAAACTCTCCTCCCAACCTAAAACCGATGCCTCGGGACGAATCGATTACCGGGAAATATCAAAAATTTTAAACATAAAAAAAGGTCAGTTGTTGGCGGTTAAACGAAAACTAAAACCACCCGTCAATGGTGAGACAGTTACGGGGAAACGAACCACGTTCCCGGAAATTGAAGATATTCCTTTGAAAATAGGGGAGAACGTTGAAAAAGATGAACAAGAGGATTTCATCTATTACCGGGCAGCCAGGGACGGAGCTCTTAAATTCGAGCGTAACACCCTTTGGGTATTGCCAACCCTGGAAATTAAAGAAGACGTAGATTTTAGTGTGGGTAATGTTTGTTTTAAAGGGGATGTAAAAGTGGCAAGAGATGTATTGCCGGATTTTATCGTAGAAGCAGAAGGGAAAATTTCCATCCGGGGGGCGGCGATTGCTTGTAAATTGAGCTCAAAAGACACCATTGAAGTGAAAGCCGGTATTGTGGGGAAAAATAAAGGTGAAGTTGATTCGGGAGAAGATATTACTGCTGCATTTGTTGAAAATGCCAGGTTAAATGCGGAATATGATGTGATGATCAAAAACGGTATTATCGGGAGCAAAGTCAGGTGCGGCGGCAGCTTAAAAATGGAAATGCCGCGCTCCCGCATCGTAGGCAGTACGATACAGGCGGCCAGGGGAATTGTCGCTTATAATGTCGGTTCGCGATTGGATACCTCTACCCGGTTGATCGCCGGTATCTTCCCGGGAAAGGAAGAAGAATATCTAAAAATAAAAAAACACCTGGTTTCCCGGTTGAATGAGGCCAGAGAAATCGAAAAAAAATACGGACGCTCCATACTGGAAAATAAAAACTTCTCACCAACAGCCTCTCAACAAATGAAAGAAGATACAGCCAAATGGGACCTGCTCAAAAGAGAAATTCAAAGGGTGCACCAGCGATTAAAGCAAACCGAAGAGGCCATGTATGACTATGGGGCAGTCATCCTGGTAAAAGAGACACTCTATCCCCGGGTTTACCTGGAGATCGGGAAATATAAACTAACCACCGGGGAAGAATTCTATAATGTGACGATAAAGTACTCACCCGAAGAAGACCGCTTAGTGATAGTGTAAGCGGCCCATAAAGTAGTATTTGTAATTTGTGGTTTGTATTTTGTTTGTGATTTGTAATTTGTAATTTGTAATTTTATTATTGGGATTATTATTCCTTTTTGATTTCGATTTTTTTAACTACACCGAAGGTGATGGAATCATCCCAATCTTTTTGGGCGATGAGATAGCGCAGTTGTTCCAATGAGGTGATTTCCACGCCGTCAATGGCAGTGATTTGATCATCTTTGCGGATACCGTTTTTTTCAGCGATACTTTTCTTTTTCACCCGGGTCACTATAAATTTCCCATTTTTTTCAACTACTGTAAAACCGATAAATGGAAAATGGCGGTGCAAAGGTTGATGGGCGGCAAACACATAATCGGCAATCCCCCTGGAGAAAATAGCCGCGGGATTCAATGATTTTCCCATCATTTTCATCATGGGATGAGGTTCTTCTTCCTCTTCTTCTTCCTCTTTTTTTTCTTCCGGCATTAAAATAGGAACGATGGTGGTAATTTTTGCTTTTTTATTGGCTTTTTCATAGCGGAAGGGAATGCCAAGCTTATATACCACGTGGTTACCTCCGGCAATGATAATGCCTTTATACCCTTTGAATTCTTTTTTTGCCAGGGTTTGGTGCATGGATTCGGCCATTACCACATCCCAACACCGCTGCGCCGCATAAATATTTTTAAACCACATCGGCACCTGGGCTGCAAACGTACCGAAGATAGATTTTATAAAATACTCATGTTCAGGATTAGGTATATTAATAGTGGGAAACAGTTCTTTTTCTTCCGGTGAAAGCTGATCAAATCCTTTCCTGGATACGGTGCGCAGGATGGAACGGGGGACATTGAGACCAATGGTTTTGACCCGGTATTTTTTGAGAATGTCCATAATCAGGCGGGTATAGCTGTAATCCTGGGCCCCCCGCTTGTACCAGCCGGTTTTTTTGATTACTTCATCTTCGGTGATTTGACCGGTTCGCCACTGCTCTAAAATCTCATTATCCTCCCGCCGGAAAAATTCAAAGCCTACCACTATTTTGGGGTATTTTTTATAAAGGGTTTCGATAAAATCCCGCTGAAAGGTATGGCATTGGTAATTATCGTGGGCTTCACCAATGATAAACACATCGGTGTCCGGGTTTTGGTTAACGATATCCTCCAATGTCACTACTTTCCCGGTGGCGGTGCGGATGACCTGGTCTTTTTCGATTTTATCTATAAGATATTTATATTTTGATGGTCCCAGGGGCAGGATATCCTGGCTGGAATCAGCCAGGAGCGCAAACATGCTCCCCATGAGTATGATGCAGGCAAAAATAGAGATTCCTTTTGTTGGTTTCATTGTCTACTCCTTACTCCTATTGAAATTTGTTTTAAATTTTTCCAGCATGCCCCATTATATCACAACGGGCATTTAATCGCATGCTTTTTTTAGCCACATAGTGGCGACGAACACGGAAACACGGAGAAACACGGATCAACACAGATGAGTTCAATAAATTAACGATAAAACAAAAAAGTAAACATCCCACTGTGAAAATCCGTGATAATCCGTGTAAATCCGTGGTAAAAAATAAAAGTAGAATTGCTGTGGGGGAGTTTAAAAAATTGACATTTTTTTTATAGGATGCTATAGTTGCTCTTTAGATTTGCGGGTTAAAAATAGAATAAAAAAATAAGAAAGCGGATCATTTTCGAGGACGATTGATTAAAAGAGAGAAACAAAAAACGATTTTACTCCTGGGACTGCTGCTTGTTTTCGAATTAATCATTTACCTACCGCAAGTGGGAACGGGTTTTGTTAAGGATGATTTTGCCTGGTTGAGTAATATTGTTATCAATGGGAAGGTGGATTATTTGAGACCTTTCACTATCACCACCGGCTTTTTCCGGCCGTTGGTAAGCTGGACGTTTGGGGTGCAGTATGAACTTCATGGTATGAATCCCGGGCCTTATGGCTGGTTTAATCTTTTCTTGCACCTGGTGAATATTCTTTTGGTCTACTTGCTGCTTTCATCCGCTGCGGTTTCCCGGGCTTATGCTCTTTGGGCCGCAGCCCTTTTTGGTTTGAATGCCAAAGGTCCTCCGATGGCAGTGGGCTGGATTTCAGGACGCACGACATTGTTGGTTGCCTGTTTTATGCTCTTATCCCTCTATTTATACCTGGAAACCCGGCAGCAGCACCGGAAAGGGGGCTGGAGTTACAAACAAATTTTCCTGTATTTCCTGGTAGGGGTCTCCTATTTTGCTGCACTGCTGGCAAAAGAAACCGCTGCTGCTGTGCCTATTTTTGTTTTCCTGGCTTCTTTTTTGGTGGAAAAAAGAAAAAGTAAAGGAGCCTCCCGGGTTTTTTTTAAGAATATGCAAACCGCATTCCTAAACACACTGGTTTTCCTTATACCACTCACGCTTTATTTCTTTTGGCGTCTCAACACCAATGCCATTATCCCTTTTAATGCGCCGGATTTTTACCGGTATACAATGGCTCCAATGGTGATATTAAAGAATCTCTGTGAGTATATTACCCGTGCGGGGATGCTGGACATATTAATAATTGCCTGGTTGTTGATTGTGTTTCTTTTCACCCGCGCAAAAACAAAACCGCCGGAAGGCATTGATGGCCTGGCATTTACAGCCGGAAGCGGATGGTTTTTATGTTTCCTTTTGCCTACATTGCTTATCCCCGCTCGATCGGATATTTACGTCTATGTACCCCAGGTGGGGCTGCACCTGGCGACTCTCACTATAATTTTTTATCTCTGGAAAAGAACCGGGGCAAATACAAAAAAAAGAATCAAGCAAACCTTTATTTTCCTTCCTATTGGGATTCTTATATTGGCTTACATCGGTTACCTGGCAATCATTGCCGCAGCCAATGGTAAAAAGGGAAACCATTCCTTTGTATTTACTCAACAGGTGCTGCAGCGCACCTCGAATATGAAACCCGGGGACCACGTCTTTATCATTGATATGGAGCCAAACCACGGGTTTTCTCCCGGTCGGATTGTTTCGTACGGGATCACGCCGCTGTTGAATCTTTATTACCCCCATAAACGGTTAACCGGGAAGATTATCCCCCCGGAGAGTGCAGCTAAGATAACATGTGATAAAAATATGCTTCACTTTTTTTTCTGGGGGAATGGGCACCTGGCAGGGCCTTTCAGTTGTTCCGGGCTGAAAACAGTGATCTATTTTCTATACCCCTATTCATGCCTTATACCCCAAATGCCGGGGAAACCCGAAAAACCCGGAAGCAAACGGCGGCTTTATCGACTCAAGAAGCGTAAAATGCGTTTAAAACAACAGCTTATCCGGCAAAAACAAAATGGACAGGAATAAGAATTTTTTTAGTAGAACCGTTTTACATTTTTACTTTAGAGAACTCAAATCCAATTTCATAATCCAGTATTTGACGGCTTCCCAGTCTTCCGGTTTACTGTCATCCAGGTTCGGCGGCGGCTTGACCTGTTTTAAAAGGATTTTTCCCGGGTCCTCGATGACTTCGTTTTCCAGGTAAAGTGTAATAAAGAAACTATTGTTCGCTTCTACGGGCAGGATCTGGTTGACGGCAAAACGAATATTTGCCGCCTTTCCGACAAACACCACATCTACCCGGTATTCCATCTTTGTATCTTTCTTTTTGATGGTTGCCGGAAAGTGTTTTTCATCGATTTTTTTCCCTTCATAGATGGCGGGAAATAGAGAGACAGAGAGACAAAAGATGGCGATTATAAAGAATATCCCGTATTTTTTCATTTAACACCTCCAGTGTTATTTACTTATAGCACTTTTGTCATCTGGTTGTCAAGAGAGCTGAAAATCCGGTTCCATTTAGTTGCCAAAAAAATAGAAGGGTTTAAAAAGGGGAAATTGGTTTTTCAATTGGATAAAATTGATTTTGTATGTTATAATAATTATCATGATCAATAGTATTAATAGTCTTCACAAGCGAGTTTCAGAGGCTGTTGCTCATTATTGGAAAACTCGTCAAACCCAGGCAAAACAGCAAGAAATTTCAGGTAAAGCAGATCAGGGGGCAAGAAGTGCAGTAACAGGTGGAGCTCAAATGGATGGTTTCATTCAACTCATTAGCCAATTAGTAATTGAAGCGGGAATAAACCCAAAAAATATATTTTTTAAAAGAGCTTTAGAATTACCTGGTTTCTTTCGGCCAACAAAAGAATGGGATTTCCTGGTTGTAAAAAATGATCAATTAATAATTGCTCTAGAAGCCAAATCGCAAGTTGGACCTTCGTTTGGAAACAATTTTAATAATCGAACTGAAGAAGCAATTGGAAGTGCTGTAGACATGTGGACAGCTTACCGCGAAGGCGCTTTCAATAAAACTGTTAAACCATGGCTTGGGTACATCTTTCTTCTTGAAGACTGCGAAGCTTCACAAAAACCTGTAAGGGTAAAAGAACCTCACTTCAAAGTATTTCCTGAATTTGTGGACGCTTCATATGCAAAGAGATATGAACATTTTTGTCGAAAACTGGTAAGAGAAAGACATTATAATATCGCTTCATTTTTGTTGTCTGATAGAAAACTAGGGCTAAAGGGAAGATACCAGGAACCTGCCGATGATTTAACCTTCGAACTTTTTGCCAGATCACTGGTGGCACAAGCTTCCATATATGGAGATTAAAGCAATAAATGAAAGCAAAAAAGAGTGTTTTTGAAACTGAGACATCGCACCGTTTAATTCAAGGCGATGCTAGAAATATATCCTATATTCAAGATAACTCAATTCATCTGGTAGTGACCTCGCCTCCCTATTGGACATTAAAAAAATATAATGAACATGAAAAGCAAATGGGCCATATCGAGGATTATGACCTATTTTTAGAAGAGTTAAGCAAAGTCTGGAAAGAAGTCTTCCGTGTTCTTGTCCAGGGAGGACGATTGGTTTGTGTAGTAGGGGATGTTTGCTTATCTCGCAAAAAAAGCGGACGTCACCGGGTTGTGCCCCTGCATGCCGATATCTCTGTAATCTGCAGGAAAATCGGCTTCGATAATTTAAATCCAATTATATGGCACAAAATTAGTAACGCCAATTATGAAGTGAATAATGGAACCAAATTTCTCGGGAAACCTTATGAGCCTAATGCCATCATAAAAAATGACATCGAGTTTATTCTAATGCAGCGAAAACCAGGTGGGTATAGAAAACCTACAAATGAACAACGAGAAATGAGTATGATTGAAAAGGATGATTACAATAAATGGTTCCAGCAATTTTGGAATATCAGCGGTGCTTCAACCAAACTTCATCCTGCCCCATTTCCTTTTGAACTTGCTTATCGGCTGGTCAGGATGTTTTCTTTTTGGGGAGATACGGTTTTAGACCCCTTTAGTGGGACTGGAACAACAATGTTGGCAGCTATGGAATCAGGACGAAATAGCATCGGAATTGAAATTGATCCTGAATACATTAAGATTGCTGCAAATCGCTTAAAAGAGAAAAATCGAAACTTATTCACCCAAAGAAAAATCACATTTTTAGAGGCTTTAGAAGACTATGAAAAAGGAATTTATCTAAAATCCAATGAGATGTTCGATTGATCTATATCTTTGTGGTTAAAAATTAAAACAGCTAACTCTCCTGGTATTTCTTCTCAATAATGAACGTCACCGGGCCATCATTAATAGACTCAATGTTCATCATGGCACCAAAAACACCCTTCTCTACCTTTATCTCTTGAGAAAGAATTTCATTAAACCGTTCATACAATTCCTCTGCCTTCCCAGGTTCCTCAGCATTGGTAAAATCCGGCCGCCTACCCTTTTTAATGTAAGACGCCAGAGTGAACTGGGAAATCGAAAGAATTTCTCCCCCAATATCTTTGACACTAAGATTCATCCGCCTCTCTTCATCAGGAAAAATCCTCAAATTAAGAATCTTCTCCGCCATAAACGCAATCTCCTTATCCGTGTCCCCCTTCTCAATCCCCACATAAGCAAGTATCCCCCGCTTAATCTTGCCTACAACTTCTCCCTCCACTTCAACACTGGCTTTACTGACTCTCTGAATTACAGTTCTCATTTACTGGTCCGTTGCACTCAATGGATGTGCTTTGAAAATATTTTTATCCCAAATTCGGGAGACAACTCACTCCTGGGGTATGGTTCCACCAATTCCGGGTGAAGGGGTTTCAATAAGATTTCAGAATTATAATCAATGATGGGGTGGGCATCATTTTTTTTTCTACCCTTTTGCTCCTCCAAATCAATATAATAAACCCTCAAAAGCACAATATAATAAGGCAAAATATCCCCGGTGCACACGAATATTTTATCCTCCATTAAGTAATAATCACTCCAGGGGATATGATTGATAAAATTCATGGCATTTTTTAATTCACCGGTAAAACTCAGTGTGAGGGTATGGTATTTGATGTTTTCCACCAGGGAGGCCAGGGGGCTAAGGTCCTGGGAACCGGATTTCAATACCAGGTTAGAAACCCCATCCTTATCGGCAAGTTTTTGAATATCATTGCAAATTTTTGTAAATAACGCGATCGAATCTTCCTGGCTTTTGACTGCCGGGATTTTGCCTTTTAATTCCTGTTCCGCCTGCACAAAATAGTTCTTCTCTTGTTCATCGGAAAAAGAAAAGGTATTTTCCGCTTTTACAAAATCCGATATCTTTAAATTCAAATCCTTTAACTGGCGTTTGCAGCGGTTAATGGACTTGACTGTGGGGATGAAATACAACAGGAAATAGACCACCACCAGGACAATTAAAAACACAATGCCAGATACTTTAATTAAAAAATGCTTACCCCTGGTTTTTTCCTTTGTCATTATGTCACCATATCACCATGTATCCATGTATCCACTTCACCTTTAATGGTAAAATAGAGTTCCACTTTTTTTTGCCCTGGCACGGATTGGTTTGAGGTTCTTTTTTGAGGCATGCCAGGCTTTATCTCCCCGGGATTCACCTTCACCTTCGAGGACTCGATATGGAGGATGTCTTCAAATTGCTTGAGTTCCCGAAAGAATTCCATGAACTTTGCCCGGGTTTCGATATTGTTATCGGCTTTGATGCGTCCTTTGAGCAAAAAAGTCAAGCTTTCAACAGCGGGGTTGATTTCAATTTCGATTAATTCAATTTCTTTTGTGGCAATTAAGCTCAGTCGCCGGACAAAGTTGGCTGCCGAATACGAATACTTCAAAGGAAAATCAAGGTAGTACCGGCGTTTATAATAATCAGCCCGTTGTTTTTTGGTTTCTTCGATGGCGGCGGCATTTTCACTTAACCAAAGGTAGGTCTGGTTAATCTTCTTTGTATCCTTTATATAAGAGTCTTTGATATTTTGAAAATAGAGGGTGGCGGCGGTGAGGATGGCGAGGATGACAGCGGTAAATATTCCCAGGCCAATCAGCCGTTTGGGTTTCCGGGCTTTTTCTTTAGACTCTTCTAAGGGTAAAATCTTTTTCATAACCATTAAAATATAGCATAGTGAAAATGGAAAATCAATACTATAGCTTTAACAGTTTCCTTCCTGATCATTCTTTTGCTTTTTCATTCGGAGGATTTTCAATCTGGTCTCAACCTCATGACTATGATTCCAGGAAGAAGCCCGGTCTTTTTCCTGCCATTTCCATCGAAACACCCGCTTGATCTCTTTTTCCTGGTAAAGACTTTTAATGGCCAGTTCCACCCGGTTGGCTCCATTTACGATTCCCTTATTGTA
>CP070627.1:7823432-7839446 GCA_020355945.1 Candidatus Aminicenantota bacterium
CGGAGACGATGAAAAAGATGAAACCACAGATTACACAGATTACACTGATTTTTTTGTTTTTTCTTCGTGTCCCTTCATGTTTCACTGTAACTTCGTGGCTAATTTTTTTTACTCTGTGACCTCAGCGGTCACGTGTCCTCTGTGGCTAAATTAATTTCATAGCAGAGCTAAGAGCTTACCTGTACATTTCTTCCCAATGCTGCGGTTGGTTTTTCAAGTGCTTATCCCACCAGGCAATGATGGTGCGCATCCAGCGTAATCGTTTCTTGTATTCCAGTATCAAGTGCTTTTGATCCTTGAATGTAATTAATTCTACTTCCTTTCCCTGGAGTTTGAGGGCAGCAAACATTTGATAACTTTCTCCTGGGGGCACATTATTGTCCAGGGCGCCGTGTAACAGCAGCAAGGGTTTGGTGATTCGTTCAGCCATAAACAAAGGGCTGTGTCCCACGTAAAGGTCTTTCCGGTTCCAGGGAAAACTATCGGCAGAAGCAACACCACTGTAAGTATACCCCCAATCACCAATTCCCCAGTAGCTGGCTAATGAACTGATACCCGCATGGGAAATGTAAGCAGCAAATATATCCGTATGAGCGGCCAAATATTGGGTCATGAATCCACCATAAGAAGCGCCCATAGCACCAATTCGCTGCGGATCAATATATTTATGCTCTTTGATTAATTGTTTTACACCGGTAATAATCTCTTCTGAGGTCACTTTGCCCCAATCATTGACATGTACTGATGAGAATTCCTGGCCAAAGCCTACAGCACCACTGGGTTGCAGCACATAAACCAGGTAACCGTTAGCTGCATACCAGTTTTTTGGGTATCGTCCACCAAAATCCCGGGTGACCGGGGAGGTTCCTCCATAATAATAGACAATACAGGGATATTTCCTGGTGGGGTCAAAATCCGGGGGGTAATGGATTCGCCCGGTGATAGTTTTGCCTGTGCCGGTTTTAAAATCCCATTCCTTCACCGTGCCGATTTTCACATATTTAAAATCATCTTTATTGTAGTCCTTCAAAACAGAGGCATTCCCGGTGGATAAATTCAGGAGGTACAACTTAAATGGCACCGCAGCACTTGATCCCCAATAAACCGCCATATTTCGTTTGGCAGCGAATCCGCTCTCTTTCACTACATCCACCTTTGTAGAGAGTCGCCTGTATTTTTTACTCTTAAGGAAATATTTAAAAATCCCTACATCCGCTTTATCGGCAGCCACAAAATAGATGTTGTTACCAGGGGAACTCCAGGAGGCATTTTTGATGGAGGGATTAAAATGTTTGGAAATAGCTGTGCTTTTTTTGGTATTTAAATCATAAATATAGGCCTGGGTATCGTAATCGTTGGGTATTTTTCCCTCTTCCAGGTTCTTGCCCATTCCATTAAACGCCGATGGCCCCCCCAGCACCAGTAATTTTTTTGAATCCGGTGACCAGGTGACCGTATTAATCCAATTGCTTTCCATTAATGGTTTTATTGATAGGCTGCTGACATCGAATCGAAAAAAACATTTTTTGGAATACGGCCTGTTTTTGTAATCCTTCTCAGCCCGGGTCATCAACACGTATTTACTATCCGGGCTAATGATGGCAGATTGAAAATTCTGCTCTTCATCACTGACCTGGTGAGTGGTTCCCGCACCCCCACCAGTACCAGCAAAGGGAAAATAAATGAACATGGAATATCGGTATGCGGAGAACTCGGCCCGGTCAGGAATCTCTTTGATATATTTATAATGTTCGCTGTTATCTTTCTTTTGATAGGTACAATAAACCAGGAATGACTTGTTGTCCGCCCACCAATAATTAGAGAAGTTCTTTATATCTTCCAGGATAACTGCCTGGCTGTTGGTGTTTATATTGTATTGAAAGATGGATGTTTTGCTTTCTCTGGTAACGGTGTAAGAGAACGCCCTGGAATCCCCTATCCATCTGAAATCGGATATCTTGCCAAAATTCCGGGAGGAGAAAATGACGGCATGGGAGGCTGTGTTTAATATTTCTACCCAGCGCTCTGTTTTACCGGTCCCCTTGTGGGTCTGCTTTAAAGAGACAGCAGCCCGCTTTCCATCCGGCGACACCCAAACCCTGGTCACATCTATCACATTTAATATATTTTCCGGCTGAACCCTGTGATTGGGAATTAATGATATCGCAATTCTCTCATTTTGGAAGGGTTCTCCTGTCTCCAGGGAGGCTTTAAATTTCAATTTTGTCCCTTTTAATAATAGAATTTTTAATACCAGGAGATGTTTTTCATTAGTTAGTTCCAAATCGGATGTTATTTTGTCTTTCAATAGTTTGGCTTTTATTAAGCGACCATCCAGGAAAACAGAGGCTCCCAGGTTGGTATGATGGATATTCAAGGTGGTTTTTATCCATCGAGAGGGTTCCAGGTAGGTGGCCAGGTAAAGTACCCCGGTTTCATAGCCGGCAAAATCCGGGTTTTTTAATACTGTCCAGCGCATCACCCGCTTAGCCGCCCACGGAACGTTCCCACCTTCCAGGGGCAGCAAACCCGGGACCGTAATATGATTAAAATCCAATATGTTTTTATCATCTCCTAACAACTCTTTTTCAATATCCGGTATCTTTACCGGTCCCAGCATTAACCATCGATCGATTGCTTGACTCCTGGGTTCAACCGGGAACAACCGGCAGTTCATTGCCAGGGTAAAAATCAAAACCACCGCGAAAATGTTATATTTGGATTTCATACGACCTCCTAACAGGGAAAGAATTTTCCACGCACAAAGGCTTCTTTTTTTGATTATGCATGGTTACCACCCCTGTTATTTTAACAGCAGCAAGACATCCAGTCAAGCATTTTACAGGAACGTCAGCAATTCTCAAAATTAAAATTGTTGATTCGGACTTTAAGGGATTGATTTTTTTTTTTTTATGCGATATTATCTGTCTAAATTTTATAAAGTAATATAAAGAAAGAAACATAAGATTTTGAATTTGGAGGAAAAGATGAAGTTAAAAACTTTATTTATCTTAGTGCTAATCTTGTGCATGGGATTGAGCCTGACAGCCATGCAGTCCGTTACCTTTTTACAAGACGGGAACAATATTACCGATGTTATTATTGATATGAGCAGCCGAACAGGCAATATTGATTACCGCAGCGGTTCTAAAGTCCATGTCAGCCGTGTGTGGATGATTAATTTTGTCGATGCCAATTGGGATTTCCCTGGAGAACGCGATCAATTGTCGGGTAATACGGATACCATCTTTTTACGTGACGGTGGTGTGATCCAGGATAAAATTGTAGATTACAGCAGCAGGAGGCTGGTGTGGGAATTCACGAAAACCAGGGCTGTTCCTGATTCGCAAATTAAACGGATTTATTTTTGCTGTACCAAACTCCCGGCAGCTTATCAATCGAGAACCACTCCAACTCCAGGTGGAGAACGCTATTCCGTTACCTTTCTTGTAACCGGTCAATCCAGAGAAACTCCCCTTTCGTATTTAAATTCGAGGAAAACCGGTTTCACTAACGGTTTACAAATCAATACCCATGATATCTGGATGATCAATTTCGAGGACAACCAATGGGATTTCCCTGTTGAGAGAAGGCGATTGAATAAAAAACTGGATACCATTTTTTTAAAGGACGGGCAAGTGGTGTATGATAAAATCGTCGATTTCAGCGAAAGCCGGAAGACGTTTAGCCTTCAGAGCGCAGCCCCGATTAATGAATCCAAGATCAAACGGATTTACTTTTGCTGTAATGTATTGCCAAATGCCTATAGGATATTTAAATTTAAAAAACGCCGCTGAGAGCTTGCCGGGAATTTTAATCATCATCCTGATGGCGGCGGTTTTCATCATCATCTTGAATATGGGTATAAGTGTTATGGGGAAATGTAGTAACGTGCCATTGGCCGGTTTGGAATTTTCTCTTGATGTAGGTCAGAGCCATATCGGTATAGAATTGGCGGGTAAGAGGAAAGAGTAAAGAGAATCCCACCAGGTCGGTAATGAATCCGGGGGTGATGAGTAGTATCCCCCCGGCCAGTATCATAGCGCCCTGGAGGAGTTCCCTGCCTGGTAGTTGGCCCTGGTTTACAGTGCTGCGGATCTGGTAAATAATTTTTGCCCCCTGGGATTTGGCAAAAGATGCGCCAATGATGCCGGTTAGCACAATCAGGGCAATGGTGTTCATGGTACCGATATGCTGCCCTACTTTGATGAGCAGGAAAAGTTCCACCACAGGTACGATGGTAAACAGCATGAGTAGTTTTATAAACATGGTTTGCCTCAATGGTGAAATAATGGAATAATAGCATTTCCTGCAATTATTTGTCAATACCCCATTTTCCAATTTTCCAAACCCGTGATTCCAATCAATTGTGAGCGTAGCGAACTAAGTTCTAACCAATTATTATCAAATGTTAGCGCAAGGTAACTTCATCCATCGGCAATGGGAAAAGACAAAACGTTTTAAGGGTGATATCATCATCAAGTGATTTTTTAGGGTAATACATGTTACAGCTTAAATATAAAATCTTACAGCCGGAGGCTTCCTGGGTGGACAGGAGTTTAAAGAAGTCTTCTTCAAATTCACGTGACTTTTGTTTAAAGAAATCATCCATGATAATGTATTTCGTATCCGTGTCATTTTTGCCGATCTTCACCGCCGCGTAAAATTTAAGAATTTCTTCATAAGATAACTTTAAGGAGCTTACATCCTTAATCCCTAAGATCGATAAATATTCAATGGCCTTTTCCTCACTGGCTCTGCCCAGTCTGCATAAAAACTTTAGAACCACATCGGGGCGGACCTCGTTAATCCGGAAATTCACTACAATTTTATCGATACAAGCTGCGGTTTTTTGTTCCTGGTAATATCGGAAAATATCACTTTTAACCCTTTGATCTTTGCATAGAGCAAAAAAGGAATTTCCCTTTTTAAAATCGACTCTTGCCGTTTTAACCTGTTCCTCTTTAATTCCTTTACCTTTGGTCTGCATCCGGTAAAGGATA
The DNA here is from genome assembly GCA_020355945.1 of Candidatus Aminicenantota bacterium. The sequence goes on from CP070627.1 coordinate 7,828,436, forward strand.
AGCAGGAGGACAGCAATATAAACAACGGTTAAAATCAACCCCAAATAAAAGCTTTTTGGTAACTGGCTTTTGCCATAAAACAAATCCTCGTTTTCCTTGATAAAAGGTTCCACTCCGTTTTTAGGCAATGGTCGATAAAATTTGCGGTCTATATAAAACTTTATGAAATCTTGTTTCTTATCATATGAGTACCGATAAAAAGCAATGAAATTCTGAAAGCCTTTACTGCTTAACTCTTTATTAGTGGAAATGTAAAAGGTAGTTGGGAAAAATGAGGCCAGGGTTTGATAGACACGAATCCTTTTAACAATACCTTCAATTCTTTTCAATTCAGCTTCACGCAGCCTTTTATATTCGACTTCCTGGCCGCTTTGAATCATGGACTTGATATCATCCGGCGCGACATCTCCGCTTTTCCAGACGTTGACGGCTTTATAACCTCTCTTTTCAAAGTCCATTATGTATTTAAATGTTTGATATTCAAATTCGTAAATCGATTTTATTCCCTCTTTTGCTTCCATATAAACCCCTCTATGAATCAGCCAGGGAATTACTAGCACCAGTAAAAAATAAAGCACTGGCATGGTAATAAATTGGGCCACTTTGCTTTTAAAGGAACCGATGATCGCCCCGGCCGTAACAAAGGAAGTAATTACCAGGGTAATTACCAGGACATATACCAGGTAAAAAGTGGTAGCCGCATTAATGCCATTGATTAACATCCATACAAGGGCCAGGCCGGATAATATCCAAAATACCAGGTTTAGTAAAATTAACCGTGCCAGGGTGATAAAAAAACCAGGCTTACGACAACCGGAAATATCAGAAATAAACTTTAAATATTCCGGGTTACGTGTGCCCTCCCAACCATAGAGCAGTGCAATAAAGCAACTGATTAAAAACATGATACCGGCAAAATCCATAAATCCACCGGAATCCGAAAACAGGTCTTTTCCTTTAAAAGAGTTCGAGATATCTAATTTTTCGGCGGAGTCTACATGGGAGATCATACCATCAAAGACAGCAGAATCATTGAAAATCACACTTAAAGGGCTGGGTATAAATAGGAACCGGATACCTCGTACTCCGTAAAAGGTATAATGGAGATGCAATGACACCTTTTCTCTTTCCATCTTCTGGAAAGGCTTTTTATTTGCCACAATTTTTTTATAATCGCCAATGCCATCCCAGCAAAAAAAGGCCAATAAGATGAACAGCACCACCAAAATGATAATGTTTCGTCTGATAGACAGTCTTTTGCACTCAAAGACAGATATTTCCCTGAAAAACATGGCAGTCTAACCTCCTTTATTAATTATTATCTATTTGCTTCGTATAATTCTTTTACTGCTATTTTATGCTGTAAAATACCTGGGCCACGTATTGTCCAAAAAGTTTAAACTCCAGGTATTTTTGATTGACGCGCCACACATTTGAAAGTTGTGGGAAAATTTCAGCGTCAACGTCTCTTTTCAAGGTGTACATTAGGTCCAGGACCTGGCCGGTATATAAGTAAAATTCATTAAAAACCCCGGTTACATCTCCAATTGAAAGGAAATCTTTAACCTTTGCAAATACCGAAGGAATAAGACCGTTTTCTTTTTGAAATGCGTCATAATCAAAGTGAATCAGCTTATAAATAACCTCTTGATTGTACGGGGTTACACTTGCCAGGTTTTTTAAATTGTAATAGGTGTCCCTTGCCATTTCCATGTTAAAAATGGCTGCGCTTATGGTTATCTGTAACCCATTGTAATCCGGTTCCGATAATTCAGAAAGTTCGATCTTATTAAAAAACGCATTTATATCCGAACTTGATTGTAAGATATAGCCGCCACCTTTAATGATTAACTCACGGATGGTGGGGCCGACATAGCCCTCATTACTACTGCCAGGCATACCTTTTTTCGTTTCTGGTGGGTCTGGCGGGCATGGATTCCCTGAACCGTCACCACAATATGCCTTTTCACTTTCATTGCCAGCCATTAACGCATTTAAATTGACGGTAAACACCAAAAAAACGATTAACAGAATGATTAATGATGTTGTCTCTCTCATGATTTTCTCCTTTTATTAGTTTATTGCCCTAAAAACTTTAATATCTCCTTTGTTTTTTGAGGGATACCTACCCCTCAAGTCCGCAGCCGGTTCATCCTGTTTTGGGTTTGTATCACTTCGTAACATAAACCCTTCTGTTCACGTCCAATGGGATACACCCGAACAGGATCTTTATATACCAGGAATGCTGATTAGTGTCAACAAAAATTCACAAAAAATTTAAAATTTTTATCAATTTCTTCAATTTCATGCAATTTCATGCAACATTTTCATCGTCTCCACAGCAATTCTCATTTTGAGAATTGCCAGGTTAAGGCTGAGGTTAAAGAAAACGGAAAACTCCTGGAACTTTACGTTTTTTGAACTAAAATTCAAAAAAAATGGGGGGTTAGCAGGTATAAATAGTTGACACCAGGGATTTCTTATGCTATATATTGACCATGAATAAAACCTGGAAAAAGCATTTAATCATTTGCACGGCAATTTTCATCAGCGCGGTCATCCTGTTCTATGAGATTTTCCAAACCTCTCCGGCAGTTCTCGAAATAGGATTTATATTTATTTTCATTACTTATGTCACACTTTTTCCATTAGCCATTACCTACAAGCGCCCCCGGCTGAGCCGCTGCATTTATTCCTTCCATCTGCGTGCTCCTCCTTTAAATTAACCACCGCGATTTCACATTTCACGGTTAATTGGTCCCTAAAAAACGCGGATTAACATATTCTTGTTTGTGTTACTTCGCATACTTCGGTGGTTAAAATAAGGAGGAAAAAAATGAAGAAAACAACCGGATTTAGAAGAGAATTAAAACCTTTTCAAGGATTGTTGGACCAAATCAACAACCGCAGGACCGAACTTGAAACAGCAGATGACAATCATCTGAAAAATCTATCAAAAAGTTTAAGAAAATTAGCCTGCGGAGGCATTCCATTAGATGACTTGTTGGTGGAAGCGTTTGCGTTGGCTTGTGAAGCCATTCGGCGGGTATTGCATCTGCGGCCCTTTGATGTTCAGGTTGCGGCTGCTGTTGTCATGCACCAGGGAAACCTGGCAGAAATGCAAACCGGTGAGGGCAAAACCCTGGCTGCTGTATTACCGGTCTATTTAAATGCTCTCACCGGCAAAGGGGTTCATGTGTTAACCTTTAATGACTACCTCGCCCGCAGGGACGCCCAATGGATGGGCCCTATTTATCAATTCCTGGGGCTCTCTGCAGCCTTTGTCCAGGAAGGAATGACCATTGAACAAAGACAAAAGGCCTATAAGGCGGATATAACCTATCTAACTGCCAAAGAAGCCGGTTTTGATTTTCTTCGGGATCAGCGATGCCTCAGAAAGGAAGACCTGGTGCATCGTCCCTTTCAATTCGCCATCGTGGACGAAGCAGATTCCATTCTAATTGATGAAGCCCGGGTTCCACTGGTTATTGCCGGAGAAATGGCGCCTTCCCCTATCAACCCTTACCATTTGGCTGAAATGATGCGTGGATTGGATAAAAATGCAGATTACTACACAGATGAATATGCTTATGATGTGAATTTTACGGATAAAGGCATTGATCGGGTGGAAAACTACCTGGGCTGCGGTAACCTGCATGATGCTGAGAACAACCAGTTATTTTCAGCGGTGAACCTGGCACTCCAGGCAGAAGTACTCTTGAAACGGGATATCGATTACATTATCCGGGGAGGTAAGATTGAATTGGTGGATGAGTTTACCGGTCGAGTAGCAGATAACCGGCGCTGGCCCTATGGCCTGCAGACCGCCATCGAAGCCAAGGAAGGCCTGGAAATTCAACCGGAAGGCACTATCCTGGGTTCCATTACCTTGCAGCATTTTTTAAGCCTGTATCCCAAACTTGCCGGTATGACAGCCACAGCCAAAACCTCCGCAGACGAGTTTGAGACTTTCTATGATTTAAAAGTAGTGGTCATCCCACCTAACCGACCTTGTATTCGCATCGATCATGAAGAAATGGTTTTTACTCACAAGGAAGCCAAACGTAAAGCATTGATCCGGGAAATCGTCACCGTTCATGCTGCGGGTCGTCCTATCCTGGTGGGTACTGCCAGTGTGGAGGAGTCGGAACGGTTAGCCGCGGAACTTCGACGATCAGGCGTTGATTGCCAGGTATTAAATGCCAAAAACGATGAAGCAGAAGCGGCAATTGTTGCTGACGCAGGTGCATTGAATGCGGTTACCATTTCCACTAATATGGCGGGCCGCGGCACCGATATAAAATTGGGAGGTAAAAACCAGGAGACCCGCGATCCAGTAGTGGCCCTGGGCGGATTGTATGTCATCGGCACCAATCGCCATGAAAGCCGACGCATCGATCATCAACTGCGGGGCCGAGCCGGTAGACAGGGAGACCCCGGCTCTTCACGATTCTTTATCAGCCTGGAAGACGACTTGATCTTACGATATGGCGTAAAAGACCTGATCCCCCCCAAACACCTCCCCCAAAAACAAGAGGGTGCCATCAAAAATCCGGTTGTTGCCCGAGAAATCGCCAGGGCACAGCGAATCATCGAGGGGAAAAACTTTGAAATCCGAAAAACACTGAGAAAATATTCATTCCTGGTGGAAGAACAACGCAAAATCCTCCAGCAAATGCGGGAAGACCTACTCCTGGACAAAGAACCATTAACTTTCCTGGCCGCCCATGCACCGGAACGGTACAACCAACTCCTTTCAACAGTAGGTGAAGAGGTTTTAAAACAGGTAGAAAAGCAGATTTCCCTTTTCCATATTGACCGGTCCTGGACTGAACATCTTGAATATATTGCTTATATTAAAGAAGGGATTCACCTGTGGGAAGTAGCTGGCAAAGACCCCTGTGTTGAATTTGGGAAAATGGCCATCAAGGCTTTTGATGACTTACAGCAGCGGATCAACCAAAGGATAGTCACTACTTTCGATGGAGTGAATATAACTGGAACCGGCATTGATATGGAGCGGGAAGGTCTGGTTGGGCCTTCATCCACCTGGACTTACCTGGTTAGTGATTCGTTTTTTGAAAACTCGCTGCGCAAGGTAATCATTGGTAGTAATGCGTTTGGATTCGCTGCTGCCATGGTGATATTACAATATTTGCCGCTATTGCCGTTTGTTATTATCGGACGGCTTATTCGGCGTCTTTTAAAGAAAAAAAAGCAAAGGGTTCAGCGTGAACCTCTTTAATAAAAAGCTTTTGCGGAGAGAGTCGGGGTCCAGGGGGGCAGTTTTCTCGAAAAGCGCCCCCCTGGCCGCTGGAGGCACAGAGATTAGAACCTGGTTGACCAGGTCAGTATAAAGTGGCGTTTAGGGGCTGGCCGGAAAAAGCTGGCATTAGAAAATTCCGAGTACAGGGTATTAGTCAGGTTGCCGATAATAATGCCCAACTGTTGGGGGAACGAGCTGTTTTTGAACAATGTAATACCAGCGCTCAACGAATGAACTACAAACCCGGGAATGATATCGCCAATGGGATTTTCCACCAGTATGACATCTTTCTGGTCACCGTTGGCCCGCAGGTCGTATCCTACCCAAAAGAGTCTTTTAGGATGGTCGTAACGCACATTCAGGTTAAATTTAGAAGAATAAGTATCTACATAAGGAGTTTCCGGGTTGCCCAGGTCTTTGGACTTGATATAGGTAATATTGGCCATTGCAGAGAGACCGAATTTAAAGAATACCCGTCCCAACGCTTCTATACCTTGCATCCGCAGTTTATCCACATTGATATTCTGGTATTCGGGCATCTCGTTTACCTCATTACCGGTGGCGGTAAGACGAATGCCATCTCGCACGACGTTATTAAAGAAAGTTGCTTCCAGGTGGACATTTTTTCGACGGAATTTGAATCCCACATCCAGGTTTAAACTGGTTTCGGCTTTAAGTCCGGTGTTCCTGGATTGAAATCCGCTGCCCTCAGGGGTAATACCGTTAAAGAATCGTTCAATCAGGTTGGGCGACCTGAATCCCCTGCCCACTGAAAGCACCAACCGTAAGTCCCGGGTTATGCCTAAAAGCAGGTTGGCAGTTCCTACGAATGTTTCATCCGTACTGTCCACCAGGGATTCACCTTCCAGTCCCGGGGTTTCTTTTGTTTTGGCATTGACGTTCTGGTAGCGCAAACCAAGGATCAAAGAGGTCCGGGTAAATAAGGAAATATCATCCTGGATAAATACCCCGAAACTGCGATACCGGGCATGGGGGAGCTTGGGGGTGTTATCTATAGTTGGGGAGGGAGGACCAAATCCTACCATTTGAGTGATGCTGGTATCTGTATTTTCCGTCTTGTCCCGGAAGAGATCCATACCATATGTAATCGTGTGATTTTTAGCGGCTTTATTAAATTCCAGGCGGAACCCCATGGTGTTCACATCGGTATAGTTCTCAGTTTGGATGCTTATCCCTGCTCCTGGCAGCCAGGGGATATTAAAGGGCACAAAAATGTCATTGGTCAGTTCCCGTTGGTTGTTCAAATAATATGCAGTAAAACCGAGATGATCTGCCAAAGCAAATCCTAACCGCCTGTTTTCATATTTTAAAGTATATTTTTGTACCTCTTGCATCGGATACCGAATTTGAATCCTTGTAGAACCCGGATCATAGATTTCCGGCTCAATAAATCCAAACCCGGCATTTTCGGAGTGATAATATTCGTATTTGAAGGAGATTTGGTTTTGTTTTGAAAGGCTGTAAGTAAGCAGCAGGTTAATGCCGCCATCCTTTACACCGGTGTCATTAACCGGGACATCCTCGGTTAATTCGATTGCACCAAAAGTCCCGGCAGGAGCGGTATAGTCTTTGGCATTCCGGTAATTACCGCTGAGCATAAAACCTAATTTCCCGGCATTACCGTTAATATTAGCAATTCCTTTATTTTGCTTATCAGCGGAACTGTAACGATATCCGAAGTTGCCGTGGATTTTAGAGGTTTCAGGGTCATAGTCCTGTACCCGGGTAATGATATTTACCACACCGCCAATGGCATCGGAACCGTATAAAACCGAAGCAGGTCCCCGGACTACTTCTACCCGGTCCACTTCGGAAATATCTACCAATGCGGGGATTTCACCAAAATCCTGCTGCCGGCGGGAGTTATTCATGCGGATGCCGTCTTCCATTAAAAGAATTCGCTGCCCGCGGAATCCACGAATTATAGGCCGGCTCTGGTTGGCGCCCACGCCATTCATATCCACACCCGGCAATTCTGTCAGCAGCTCCGTGATATTATTCGGTGCTTTTTCCTCTATCTTTTTCCGGTCTACCACACTCACTGCTTTGGGAATTTCAAAGGTATCTTTTTTGGTTCGCGTGGCAGTTACTGTGACTTCATAGTACAGCTCGGGTTCTTTTACCTCTTTTTCTTTGTTCTTGTCTTCTTTTTCCCCTGCTTTATCCGCTGCCTGAGAGGACGAGCCCGGTGGGCCGGAAGTCTCCGCCACCAGTAACGCCTCGCCCGTTACCAGGGACAAAACCATTACAAAAAGAATAACCATGAACACTGAATACTTTTCTTTATTTTTCATGTAAAACCTCACTTTTTTTTGTTTTCTGCGGCTAAAAATTTGCCTTTATTCTCATTTATGGTTAATTTTATCAAATAAGCTGTTATTATTAAACAATTATTCCCAAAATTTCAACAATCAATGACAAAACCATGACATTCTTACTTTTTGCCGTGCCGCCAACCAGGGGGGCGCTTTTTGGGGCAAAAACTTTTTATTAATCCTGAAGGCCTGGATACCCTTCTTAGGGTGCGGTCGCCGACCGCAAGCGGTAGCCTTTGTTTCTTACTGAGATGAAGTGCCTGGGCTTTTCCGGGTTGGTTTCAAAAAGTTTGCGGAATTTTAAAATGAAATTATCAATGGTTCGGGGTGTTGGTGAAACATCCATTCCCCATACTTCTTCCAGGATATCAGCTCTTCGCAAGGTTTGCTCCGGATGCAGTGAAAAATATTTCAATAATTTGATTTCTTTTTCCGAAAGCACCACCTCCCCTTTATTGCTCTGACAAACCCGTGTGGAAAGATCGATTTTGTAGTTGTTGATGATAAGAATCTGATCGGAGGGGATGCTGCGTTTCCCGTGGCTGCGGCGGATCAATGCATTGACCCGGGCCAGGAGCTCTTCAATGTTAAAAGGTTTCACCAGGTAATCATCCGCCCCGGTGTTTAAGGCTTTTATCTTGTCTTGCACCTGGCTTTGCACAGTGAGCATCAAAACCGGTACATGTGCATGAATGCTGGTTTTTCTCAATTCTTCCAGTACATCCAGGCCGGAAATACCCGGCAGTAAAACGTCCAATATAAATAAATCAAACGGTTCATATATCGCCCTCTCTATCAGTGTCTCCCCGTCAGCAAAACAATGAACGCGGTAATTATTTTTTTCCAGGTTGATCTTGACCATATTGCGGATCAATTCCTCATCTTCTACCACTGCAATTTTATATTTATATTCCATTGGTTCCATTTTATTTTTCAAGTTTTTGATCGATTCAAAAGGAGTCGGAATTCCGCTCCCTTTCCTTCGCCTTTACTGGCGGCTTCCAATCGTCCTCCCATTTGTTCCGCCAATTTCCTGGAAATATACAAACCCATACCGGAGCCATGTTTGATACCGGGTAATTCTCCTTTTAAGTATTTATAGGCTGCAAAAATTTTTTCAGAAAAACCCGGTGGAAAGCCCGGGCCATTGTCTTTAATGGCAATCACGGCTCTTTTTTTTTCAGTAAACACGTTAACCGTCAGCATCAGCCCTGGCGAGCAATATTTCAATGCATTATCAACAATATTGTCCAGGATGACCCGCAAGATATGGCAATCCGCTCGCACCATTGAATTCCCACCTGTCTCCAGGTGAAGGGATAGTTTGGCATCAGTCAAGCGGATCACATGCCGGTCAAAATATTCTTTGACACACTCGTTAAGATTTAAATCCTTTATCTGCGGTTGATGTTCGTTATTCCCGGATTGCATCTGGTAACCGGCTAAAATATTATCTGCCAACTGCTCTTGTTTTTCCACCTGTATCAATGCCATATCCACAAAAGGAGATAATTTATCAGGGCTTAAAGATTCATTTTTAAGGCTTTGTAAAAAGGCTTTTAAGCCGGTGATCGGTGTTTTTATTTCATGGGTCACCCGGCCCCAAAATTCTTCCACTTCACGGGTGGAGCGTTTTTCCAGGCGAATAAATTGATAGAGCAGGACACTGCTCAATAGTATGATTAGAAATAAAAGCCCGGATTCTCCGATGACCATCATTTTTTTTCGTTTAAAATCTTTTTCAATAGTTGTTAATGTATTTTTTCTTACTTTAAGGCACAGTCCCGGCCATAGGGGCAGTAAAGGTTTTGCAAAACTTTCTCTCCCGGGTGGACATGTTGCCACCTCGAATCGCTCATCCGTTGAAAAAACACCGGGTTTAACCGGGTAATCCTTTGCGGTTCCCAATTGCAGTGAAAAAAAATTCAATGTCAATTTCAAGTTTTTCATGTGAAAGGTTCGACGTTCTTCGATGGAACGATTGATAAACACTGACCACCAGGTTACCAGGAGGGCCAGTGAAATAATGGACATACTGAAGATCACGTGATGTCCATGTTGTTTTAATTTTGTTTTAAACATGTCTTAGCCTCTGGTCATTTAGTATTTTTTCATTTTTTCGATGGCTTCGTCTTCAAAGCGGTGTTTGGCTTCATTTTCGGTGATGTAGCCGGTGATCCAGGAAGTATTCATGGGATATTCGTCAGGATGGAATATCGTATGGTAACCATGCCAAATTACAATAGCCAACGTAGCTAATAGGGCTTCGTAATAGTGGAACACACGGGCAACGTTAATCACCCAGGCTGGCCAATTTACCGGTAGAGCCTTGGGAAACCAGAGGATCAAACCGGATAAAACCATAATCAGGGTTCCCCACACCAGGGCCCAAAATTCAAATTTTTCCACGAAACTAAACACCGCATACCTGGGATGGTGGTCTTCTTTACTAATTCCCAGGTAAAATTTTACGGATTTAATAAAATCCGAGAAATCCCGTTTCCTGGGGAGCAATTGGAGGAATACACCCCTACCTCGTTTGCGCATAAGCATATATAAGCCGAAGATAATGAAGTCAACGGTCATTACCAGGGCAGAGAGTCGATGGATGAAAGCCCGCACCGATTCATTCATGCCCAGGGCAAACAGCCATTTGGCCCAGAAGGTTTCAGGGAACTTAAGGGCAAAACCGGTTATGGCCAGTAAAGTGAAGGTGATAAATAAAATCCAGTGGCTGGTACGTTCGTAGCGACTCATCCGGTTCACATGCTTTAAATCACGCTGTGCTTTGTATTTTTTTCGAACCGACCATAACCATACGATGGTATTATACCCCAGCATTCCCACCACAGTGCAGACGATAAGAATAATATAAAGCGTGCGAACGATATTTTCGATATTGGTGCCTGGTACTTCCAGGGCTTTTCGGTGGGAAAAGCTCATAGCGAAATTTTCCGAGACAATACCGTGGCATTTGCCGCAAGCAGCTCCGCGGTTGCTGATATGCATCCGGGAGCTGGGGTGATCAGTAGGCAGTGAATGGTGGGGATCATGACAGTCGGAACAGGTGGCACTGGCCCCCATGGTGCCCCGCTGGGTCAAACCGTGAAAATCGCTCATGTAACTCCGAACCGGGATGATATCCAATCCATACCGCGCCATCATCCGCACATTGCCGTGACACCAGATGCAGACCTGGGTGGAGGCCCACTGTTTCGCATCTCCTTTTCGTAAACGAAGTGAAGCCATATCGTGATCGCCATGACAGGTGGTGCAATTGGGAACATCGAAATTTCCATGTCTCAATGTCCTGCCATGAGGGCCGTTATTATAAGTCCTGACTTGATTAGGATGACATTTTTGGCACACATCCATAATCGTGGTGCGATTGACCGTGGAACCCGGGGCT
>CP070627.1:7839546-7851596 GCA_020355945.1 Candidatus Aminicenantota bacterium
GATGTCCTGGATGGCTGTCATATGGTACTGGGCTTCCGCACCAATGTTTATATATCTCCTGCCGTCACTGTGTCTACCAATTATGCCCATTATATATGCCAGGGAGGAGAAATCCTGCTCAAATGGTTCCACGCGGTATGGTATTATTCCTGGTGCTCATCCACTCCTTATGATAAACCAGCGGCTGTTTTTTCGCCAGACTGCCAACATGATACACTTTTCAATTACTCCTCGGACCCTCCCCCTACCAGTCTCTATTGCTGGTACTATTAGAATTTAGTTCGCTTCGCTCACAATTGATTGGAATAATGGAATGTTGGAATATTGGGTCTGGAAGATTGGGAAAATGGGGGAATTGCAGGTTTGCATGAGTGCATGATCTACGTACATCAATGCATCCATGCAATATCATTCTTCCCTTTGTAGAATTTCCGACACATAGAATTAGGGTAAATGAGCCCTCCACCGGACACTGGGCCTGACCGTTAAACCGTTAAACCAAATGGTAACGAGTGATATTCTTTTAGACGATTATTTTACAAAGACCGTTTTGATATTGACGAATTCTTTAATGCCGTAATAGGAGAGTTCACGGCCGTAACCGCTTTCTTTAATACCACCGAAAGGCAGGCGCGGGTCCGAACGAACAAAGGTATTGACAAAGCAGCAGCCGGCTTGTATTTCTTTTTCTGCCAGTCTTGTACCTTTTTCCAGGTCCCCGGTGAAAACCGCGGCCCCCAGCCCGAACACAGAATCATTGGCCGCGTCAATGGCTTCTTTTTCATCTTTCACCGGGATAATGGCAGCCACCGGGCCGAACAATTCTTCATCATACGCTGGCATACCTTTTTTAACGTCTGTTAAGATGGTTGGTGGATAGAATGCGCCTTTTCCTGCCGGGATTTCGCCGCCTAACAGGCATTTTGCGCCTTTTTTGATACTTTCTTCAACCTGGCGGTGCAAGTCATCTCTCAAGTCATGGCGGGCTTGTGGGCCCACAGCCACTGTCTCATCCAGGGGGTCACCCATTTTCATGGCCTGCATTTTTTCAATGTAGAGGTCTTCAAATTTTTCTCGAATCGGTTCGACCACGATGAATCGTTTCGCCGCGATGCAGCTTTGTCCCGAATTGATCAACCGGCTGTAAACGCATGTATTTACGGTGGTTTCCAGGTCAGCATCTTCCAAAACCACGTAGGCATCGCTGCCCCCCAGTTCCAGGACTGTTTTTTTCAGCATTTCACCTGCCTTGCTGGCCACGGCCCTACCTGCCGGGGTACTGCCTGTTAATGTGACCGCCATTACCAGTGGATTTTCAATCACCCCCTCCACCAGCGAACTGCCGATCAGTAATGTGCGGAAGATATTTTTGGGAAAACCGGCTTTTAAAAATACCTCTTCAATGGCTAACGCACATCCGGGCACGTTAGAAGCGTGTTTCAAAATACCGGCATTCCCGGCCATGAGCCCGGGAGCGGCAAAACGAAAAACCTGCCAAAAAGGAAAATTCCAGGGCATCACTGCCAACACCACTCCCAGCGGCTGGAACGAAACAAAACTATCAGAGGCATCGGTTTGAACTGACTCCGGTTTTAAAAATATTTGCGTATTTTCTGCATAATAGTCGCATACCCAGGCACATTTATTAGCTTCCGAACGCCCCTCTTTGATAGGTTTACCCATTTCTAATGCCATCAGTTTTGCATATTCATCGGCATTTTCCCGCAGTATTTTGGCTGCTTTTCTCATCAATTGCGAACGTTGAGAAAAAGGAACTCTTCGCCAGGACAGGAAAGCCTCATGACTGTCCTCTATCGCCCGGGCTACCTCCTCTTTTGTGAAAGTAGCATACGTTTTGATTACTTCACCCGTTGCCGGGTTTATGGCTTCCATAGTCATAGCCACCTCCTTTTTATAACAACAATGTCACACCAATCATTTACTCTTATTTGTTATATTATAGCATATTATATAATTTATTCATAATCCCGGGACCAGTCAGCAGCAATTCTCATTTTAAAATTTAAACCACGAAGGACACGAAGAACACGAAAAGATTTGTGGTAAAATTAGAATTATTGCTTATTTCGGCTGCTGTACCTGTCAATCTCGGTTTTGGCCGTTTCATAACCGGAAATAAGCAGATCATTGGCCTGCTGGTATTCTTCTTTGCCTATGAAATGCAGTACCCGGTTGCATTGAGCAACAAAATCCCAAAACAATTGCCCGGGTATTCCCTTTACAGCCTTATCTTCACTGGTCTTTCCCGGCTTCCGGCTGTGTCTTTGCACATCTTCTATTCTTATTTTTACATTATCGATCATCGAGGAAATATACTCGATGACTTGCATATCAATCGTCAAATCTTCTTTATAATCCTGCAGCCATTCTTTATTCTGTACATCCTTTGATTCTTCTATTGTCTCTAACAAGGTCTGAGAATGATCGAGCGCCTTCTGATACGCTTCTTCAAAATTTAATGATTTATGGGATTCATTTTCTTTTTTCCCGGATTTTTCCAGGAATACCACGGAATACTCGCTGAAGAATTCCCTTTTAGCGGCGATATGATGTAAGCACCTGACCAGGTCAATTAAGCTTTCCAGTTTTAAATGATCGAAAGCCAGTGATTCAACACCCTGTTTTGACCAGGCGAAAGAACTGCTGTTTAAGGTTTTGACAACCGTTGGCACCACCTCATCCTCAAGCATTTTCAATGCCTTTTCATAAATATCGGCTGCCCTTTTATAGGGATTTGATTCTCTGTCATAGGGCCATTTATGGTATTTGTCCATATAGATATAGGCCGTTAGTGTTTTTTGAATGCCCTTCATTTTTTCACCGGCTTCCATATCTTTCATGCCTTTGGATTTCTTATCTATTTGTTCCACCAGTTGAAAGATCGGGATTTTGGCCTGGATATATAAAACGTTTTCATTTTCTCCTGCGGTGTTATAATACCGGATAGCCTGGTTATAGTTTCCTTTTATAAAGAATTTTTTTCCCAGTCTGACAGCGCATTGTTTTTTTGTATCACCGGTTTGGGCTGCGCAATATTTTTCTGCTTCCCGGATGAGATTCCCCTGGAAATAAGTATTGATGACTTTAATATGCTCGCCTGCTTTTGCATAATACCCAGCCGCTTTTTTGTATTGATCTTTTTTTAGAAAAAAGGCGGCAATGGAGTTATAGCATTTTATTTTGTCCCGGGGATTCTTTTTTTCGCAGCGTCTTTCCGCAGCCCTGGTCTTTCCTTGTTCCAGGAGTTGATCGATACTTTTTCCTTTGCATGCAAAAATCAATATGATTAAAGAAATTAAAACCAGCAGTCGGGTTAAATTCACATTTTTCATTTTCGCTTCCTTTATTAATTGAGTAAGAAATTTGTTTTTATTCACATTGGTATTTTAAAGGAAATATTAAATTATTTCAAGAAGCCAAATCTACCAAAATCCACCGTCAAAATATGTAAACCACGAAGGACACGAAGGGCACGAAGGAAAAAGAGTAGTTTAATTCATCACTTTAATTTTCAAATGGGAAGGGAATTTCCCGGAACGATATACCTTATGAACCGCTTTTTGGAAGTCCTCTTCTTTGGCATGGTAAATGTCTGTAAATTTCTGTGGATTGCGATCGATCACCGGGAACCAGGTGCTTTGTACTTGCACCATAATCCTGTGACCTTTAAGAAAACAGTGACATCTGTCCCTGAGATCAAATTCAATCTTTGTCACTTGATTAGGGACCATCGGCTCAGGCTTTTCAAAGCTGTTTCGATATTTACCGCGAAATACTTCACCGGCAAGGAGCATTTGATAACCACTCATTTTGTCATCAATGGAATTTGACTGGTTTCCAGGGGCATCTTCGGGATAAACATCGATCAGCTTTACAATCCAATCGGCATCGCTGCCGGTGGTAGATACATATAAGCTGGCTATAATCGGCCCGGCAATAGTGATATCTTCGGTGAGGACATGGGATTGATATACCAGCACATCCGGTCTTTTGGCTGCAAACCGTTGCTCCTCCACCATCCATAAATGCCCCTGCCGGGTGTGTTTTCTTGTTGACCAGGGTACCGGGTTATCCGGATCGCTGGTATAGGAATCAAACGCTTTTTCCGGTTCTTTTCCAGGCAGCGCAAAGGAAAGTTTCTTGTCAGCGTGAAAATAAAGATTTTTCTCTGCTGCTGCTTTAGGAGGCCAGCGATCGTAGGATTTCCATTGATTGGACCCGGTTTCAAAAACCAATGCCTCAGGCAGGTCAGGTTTTCCTTTTCCTTTCAAGTGGTATAAAAAGAAAGGCAATTCAACCTTTTCCCTGAAGTAGACGCCTGTTTTTTCACCAAATTGAATGTTTCCTAAGTTCATCGTAATCACCATGGTCCATGTATTGGTTCCAGGTGGGTATACCATTGTGGAAGTACTTTTTGAACCTGGTTTATCTTTTTCATTGAGTGCTCCTTTGTTCATTTTAATAATCTAATACGAAATTAATTGCCTGGAAGTTTCTGGCCTGAGCCCTATTTCACCCTGTGTTATAAAGAACCTTCCTGCATCAATCCTGTTTATGAGTATCCCAGGTTTAGCTTTCCAGGCTTTCTGCGGGGTTTTCTCTTTTCATGGCGTTCTCCACCAGTTCTTTATTTTCCAATAAAAATCGATGGAAAAACGCCATGACTTCATGGTGCAGAAGCGGTATCTGTTCCATTTGCCCTAACAATTCCCGGTGTGCCGTACTCAATGGCTCCTCCACTTGTGTGCCTTCCCGGGTCTCCATTTGTTCCTCTTCTCCTGGCTTCTCTTTAAAAAACATCGGGCCTTTGCCGCAAATGAGCCAATCCAGGGATATATCAAAAGTGACAGCCAGTATATACAGGGAAAGATGGTTGGGAAACGTGTCCCCGTTCTCGGTCCGGGTATAGCTGGGCCTGGTGAGCCCGAAATGGATAGACATCCTCTCCTGGTTAAAAGATAATGATTCCCGTACCTTTTTCAACCGGAGGCTTATTGCTTTTCTTAATTCACTCTTTTTAATCATGGTTTTTCCTCCTAATGATATAATACGAAAGAAATGGCAAAATAGTCTTCGACAAAAGACAAAAATTTTACCATTTAAAACAGGAACACGCAAAATTTTGCACGGCAATGCATTTATCTTCCAGGCAATAAGGCAATCCCTTCACACTGCACACTTCCAGGCAAAAAACTCACAGCATTGTATGTATTTTGCACAATGTCGGATTTAAATAGCACCCTGTCTATTTCCCCGGAAAATTTTTTATTATTTGAAATTTAATCAAAAAAATGATAAATATATTATATTATTTACAAAAGGAAGATTTTTAAAATGCAAAAAGAAAAATTTTTAAGAATACGGAAAAAACTAAATAAGACCCAAAAAGAAATGGCAGTCCTCCTGGGAATATCCATCAAAACCGTAGAAAGCTATGAACAGGGGCTGCGAAACATCCCGGCCAATGTCGAGCGGATTGTCTACTACCTCCTATTTAAGTTAAATATGGAAAAATTCAAAGAGAAAGAACCATGCTGGGATATAAAAAAATGCCCCTTACCTACCCGGGAAAACTGCGTTGCCTGGATAGCTAAAGAAGGATTTTTCTGTTGGTTTCTTACCGGGAGAGTTTGTACCCGTGAAAAATTACTCTCTGGCGAATCCACCAAAAGTTGCTTTCATTGCAGCTTTTTTAAAGAAAACCTGGAAAAGATATGAATTAAAAGACGTTGTCGTGAAGAATGGAGGGCTTCCTCGAGAGGAAGCCCTTAAAGGTGTTTTGTTAGGCTAACCGGTAAGCGTTATTTCTTTTTGTCTTAGGAGGTTAGAATTAACGCGCTGCCGGCTTTGTTCTACTAACTACTACATTGTAGTATTAATTTTGGATTTTGTCAACAGTTTAATATACAATTTCAGATTTTTTTGATTGCGTTTTTGCCTTCACTCCAATGGGTCTATCCTGAAGCGGATGGAGCGGAAGATATAAAAAAATCTGCAAATTTTAACTGTCACAATTGATTTTTTTTAATTTTCATGTAATGATATACTATGTCCCAAAAAAATAAAAATAGTCTGGCCGTTGATAAGTTACTGGAAAAAGCCAAACAGGCGGCTTCCATTTTTAAGCAGGTTGACCAAAAGCAGACGGACCGCATCGTAAAACGGGTATACGAAGCAGGCTTTAAGAACCGGGTCCACCTGGCAAAATTTGCCCATAAGGAAACCGGACTGGGTAAATGTCAGGATAAAGTAATTAAGAATATCATCGCCACTCAACTGGTTTATGAAGATATTAAAGACCTCACAACAGTGGGAATTATCTCGGAAGACCCGGAAAAGGGGATAATAGAAATGGCTCAACCCGTTGGTCCTATTTTTGCTGTGACTCCTGTTACCAATCCCACATCCACGGTTCTTTTCAAGATACTTATTGCTTTAAAATCCAGGAATCCGATTATCATCCGCCCTCATGGGGCAGCCAAAAAGTGTTCGGTCGAGGGGGCAAGAATATGTTATGAAGCGGCTTTGAAAGAAGGTGCCCCGGAAAATTGCATTCAATGGATGAAGAGCTCGACAAAGGAACAGACCCTTGAGTTGATGGGGCATAGAAAAACAGCCCTGGTCCTGGCTACAGGATCGGTGAGCCTGGTGAGAGCAGCATACAGCTCGGGAAATCCTGCCCTGGGGGTGGGCCCCGGGAATGTCCCTGCTTATATTGGGAAAAGTACCCATGTCCCATTTGCCGTGGAACAAATTTTCATTTCCAAAACCTTTGATAATGGTACCGTTTGCGCCAGCGAACAAGCCCTGGTGGTCAGGCAGTGCCATGTGGATCGGGTGATCGAAGAATTCAAAAAACGCAAAGCATATTTTCTTTCAAAAGATGAAATTAAGCGACTTGAGCCTTTTGCTTTTAACACAGCCCAAAAGGTAATGAACATCGAAGTCATTGGGCAGCCGGCTCCGGTTATTGCCTCAATGGCTGGCATTGATGTTCCCCCGGATACCACGCTGCTCATTGCAGAGCTTGAGGATGTGGGAATACACTCTCCCCTTTCCCTGGAGATTCTTGCGCCCATCCTGGCATTTTACCCGGTAAAAGATTTTGAGCAAGGGATAGACATGTGCCGCAAAGTAAATAGTCACGGTGGTCTGGGGCATACGGCCAGTATCTTTTCCAATGATGAAGAGAAAATCGAATATTTTGCTTCGGTTATGAATGCCAGCCGAATTCTTGTAAATACTCCTGCTTCCCAGGGGGCACTGGGGGGAATGTACAATAACCTTCAACCATCACTTACATTGAGCTGCGGCACGGGTGGGAAAAATATCACCACTGACAATATCACGGCAAAGCATTTACTCAACATTCAACGGATTGCTTACCGAAAGGTAAATAAATCTGTAGAACATTTGATAAAGTAAGAGGGCTCTGCAGCTCACAAAATTCCCGGCAAAAATCGGGTAATCAACTTTCACTCGTATAAATAATAACTCCCCACACCGGCCACACCGCCTTTCCTTTGGAAATGGAAAAATTACAATCAGGGTACTATTTTACCTCTGTATATTTACCGGTTTCGTAGTTGATCGTGCTGGTCTCATTGGGATTGATGGAAAATGAATCCATGGTCACCAGGTCTATTAATACTCGATCCCCGGTTTGTAATTCATCTGCCATTTCCGAACACCTGGCCCGAAACCCGGGCGGTAACTTGAAATAATTTACCTGGTACTACTTCTCCTGTCAAGAATGAAAACATTTAAACATTTCAACGCACCGTCCCCTTTAGTGCTTCCCCTTTAGTGCTCTCTTCGTGTACCTTTGTGTAACTTCGTGGCTAAAATTAGGAGAAAATCAACCATTCCTGATTTTTCTTGCGTTAAGGGTTGCAAAAATTTTTCGATTCTGGTATAAATGCAAAAAGAATATGTGGAGGTAAAATGAACAAAAAAATCATTATCCTCTGTATCGGGTGCATCTGTTTATTTGTAATTTCCATGGCCCTGTTTATCAACTACTACTGTCAATATCACGATTTAAAGCGGATAGTTGAATCAAAGCTGACAGAGGAACATAAAAAGAAAGATTTGTATGAGCAAATCATCCTGAAGTACGAGAACATGGATTTTAAGATTTTCGCCTTTGAGAAAAAATATGCCGAATTTGCTAAAATTGTTAATAAAGCCTTCGAGGAAGCCAAAAAAAATAAACTTTCTCCATACACGGTACTGTCGGTTATCCAGGTGGAGAGTGATTTTGATCCCAATGCCAAATCCCCTGTCGCGGACGGACTGATGCAAATCAATCTTGATGCCTGGAAAAACTATTTCAAAATTGATGAAAAGAAAATTTACGAAATCGATTATAATATCACCATTGGCTGCAGAATTTTACGACACTACCTGGATGTCTCCAATGGAGACCTGTCCCGGGCGTTGTATTTGTATAACAATGGATACGGCTTTCACAATGAAAAGTATGTGCCCAAAGTACAGAACAATATATTTTCCAAAACGAATAAATAACCCTAAAGAAAAAGCTCTTTTAGAATTTCCTTCATCATGCGGTAGGCAGAAAGCGGTTTTACCAGGGGCCGCAGATTGTAAGATTTGTAGGAAGAAAAATCCGCTGGTTTGTCCAACAGCAGGAATAACTTCTTTGAAGGAATCGTATTTTTAAGGATAAACTCATTCAGGGTATCCGGGTCACATAACAGGATATCCCCCTGTTGCCAATCGTCGACATTCGTACTGATGGGAACGATGGGGATGAGTTCGTGGCATTGTTCTCTGAGTACGGCAGTGACGGACCGATTGGTGAGGCAGATGACAATCTTAAGCGCTTCCCTGGGCAGGGCATCGTAGAGTTTTGTCCACAGCGGTTTAAGCGGACTTTGTTGGTGTTGGATTTTCGCTAAAATAACATCTTTGACCTGGAAACCCAACCCGGGGAATTGAGAAAGCAATTGAATCCACTGCCTGAGTACTTCCGGCTTTGCTGCTTGCAGGTGTTCTTTAATCATCTGGCTTATCTGCCGGATATGCAGCGCCACACACAGCCAATGGTGGTTCAAAAAATCGGTTATTTGTTCAATATCCGGCACTTCCCGGGCAAACAACCGATCCAATGACTTTAAGCCATCTTCAATGCGCCGGATTTCGTAATAAAGATCGTTGAGATTTTTCCGGGCGTTTCGTAATTCTTCCACTTCCCGGGGACTGATTTTCCTCTCACTTTGGGCAGTAAATAACCCCAGGGATTCATGAAGATTATAATAAGTTTGCAGGTCAATGGTTTTGATATCCTTCAAAATACTGAGAAATATCCCCCCCAAATCCGGGTTGTTGAATTGAATAATTTTATTAAACAATAGGGTAATGAAATTTTTATCCTTGATGACAAAGGCAAACCCCGGGGCTACCATATCCTTTATTTTCTTTAAGTAATTTTTAACTTTACTGGTAGATAAATCCATATCAATAATTTTTCCCATCAGCTTTTTCACAGAAGTTACGGGGAACAGTTGGGTAATGGTATCCAGGTATTCTTGCTCCATCAACGAGAATTTCCGCTCCCAGGCCGGATCAAACAAAATATCTTTAACGGAAAATTCATAATATTCCTTTATTTTGGTCAATAATACGGTTTTAAGCTCCAACTGGTCCGATTGAAATATCATCGTAAAGAAACCACTTAACTCATGACTGCCGCCATAGGGGAGATATTTGACAATGATTTCCTTTTCCTTTGCCTCAAGAGAAGAGAAATGGAGATAAAAATAATCCAGCCCTTTTCGGCAGTTTAAGAGCGATCGAATAAGGAGCCCTTTCAAGTCTTCTCCTGCTGTTTGATATTTTTCAAACAACAGGTCTAAAGCCGCTTCATTACCGGAATATTCATTGATAATGGTCTCTCGAAGTGCAGGCACCGAATCATATAATCCTCCTACAAATGAAATCCCTGCTGGTTGTTGGCTTCGACAAATTATTGAAATAAACAGGTTTCGAATCCGGGTGTCTTTGATATAAAGTAATTGGGTGCCCAGGTTTTCCAATTGTCCATCGATTAATGACGGGTTCCTGGTAAAATAGTATTTGAGTTTTGAAACCAATAAATAAAAACGTTCACTTTCACTCTCGCCTTCACTTTCTTTCCCCTTCTCTTTTTTTTCTTTTTGCTCTTGTTCTTGTGTATGTTGTTCTTGAAGGTGACTGCTGCCGGAGAATTCATCGAAGCGATCCTGGAAATAGCTTAATATTGGCTCTTGTAGTTTTTCATCCGCGGTAAAACAGAGGATTTCAAAGGCGCCCTCTTCAATGAACCGTTTCCCACAATTCAAGTAAGCGGCAAACATGGGGGCGTCTGTGGGAGTCAGGATGCGTTTCAGGATTCCCATGGTGACCTGGAACTCTTCTGGATTTTTCTCTCCCTCCAGGAAACGGGGCAGTAACCCAAACACCGGGTTATTTCGTTTAATCTTACTGATTTCAGTCTTGATGGTTTCTTGCAGCTGGGGGTTTTTGATATTGGTTATCGCTTGATTTAAAATATTCAACGCCCGCTGGTCATTGTACTTGGAAACAGAGATGATTGCTTCTTTTCTAAGCTGAATATTTTCATCTGTATCAATAATTTTTTTTAACGGAACCAGGAAATGGGGGCTGTGGATATACCCGGCGACGCGAACAATATTCACCCGGGTGATGATATCCAATTTATCGTTGTTGATTTGGTGTACCAGGAAATATTCCGCCTCTTCTCCCACTTTACTGACCAATCCTTCCAACACCATGCGGAAAGACACCTCATTAAACTTATCCGCAGAGTTAATTAACTTTTCAATCTTTTCAATATGCTGCTGTACTTCTTTTTCATCCATGGTACACCATGTATCCACGTATCCACGTTTCCACGTTTCCACGTTTCCACGTTTCACGTTTAATTATACCAAAAATGAAGAAAGAAAACAGCTAAAAAAGTAATTCTAATTTTTGTGGCTAAGAACCCGTGCGTATATTTACCGCCCCCCCACGTATCGGTGTACAAAAAAAATAGGGGCATCCGCAGATGCCCCCTGATTTTGCAAGATGAGTTAAAATCGGTATTATTTTTTAATCCCGGCAATATCTTCCAGCATGGCAGTGGTCAGTGATTTGGGTCGTTCGATGGCATATCCTAATGCCCGGTCCCAAACGATATTACAAAGAACACCAATGGCACGGCCAATTCCGAAGAGAACAGTGTAAAATTCGTATTCGGTAATACCATAATACCACTGGATAACACCGGATTGAGCATCCACGTTGGGCCATGGGTTCTTGGCTTTACCTTGTTCTTCCAGGATGGGTGGGACCACTTTGTACAGCGCGTCCACATATTTGAAAATAAGATCATCGGGCAGATTTTTGAGACAGAATTCCCGCTGTGCCTGATAGCGCGGATCGGTTTTTCGTAAAACAGCATGACCGAATCCCGGGACCACCTGGCCGGAATTGAGGGTATCCCAGACGAATTTTTCCATTTCTTCTTCAGTGGGGATTTTTCCTCCCATTTTGTCCATGACTCCCTGTATCCAGCGGAGCACTTGCTCGTTGGCCAGGCCGTGCAGCGGACCGGCAAGAGCATTAATCATGCCGGAGATGGCATAGTACACATCGGATAAAGTACTGCTCACCAGGTGACCGGTGTGAGCGCTGGCATTGCCGCTTTCATGATCGCTGTGCAGCAGGAAGTAGAGCCTGGCTACGTCATCATAGGGTTTGTCGATTCCCATCATATGGGCAAAATTACCACCCATGTCCAATTCGGGATTGGAGGCAATAATTTTGTCATCACGATATTTCATCCGGTAGATATAAGCGCCAATCTCGGGAAGCCTGGCCAGGAGGTTCATGGCATCTTCCAACGTGGAGTCCCAATAATCCATCTTGCTGATGCCCTCATTGTATTTTTTGGCAAAAACCGACTCCCGCTGCATTGCCACGATTGCGGCAGAGAACATGGCCATGGGATGCGAGTCCCTGGG
>CP070627.1:7851696-7854902 GCA_020355945.1 Candidatus Aminicenantota bacterium
AACTGCCCCCCTGGACCCCCTGCAAAAACTTTTTATTAGGTAAGAAAAAGGCAAAAAGACAAGTTTTAATCGCCTTTTCGTTTTGGATTTTTCAACCCGGTTTTAAGTTTATTATTCACCTCGCGCTTTACTCGTGCCGCCAGGACATTATCATATTTATTGAGAAAATCACGAACTGCATCCGCATCATGGGGAATCAGCTCACGCAAAGCCCAGGACATCGCTTTTACCACCATATCATCTTTATCATCCACTAAAATACGGCACACGTCGAATGTACGAAAGACATCCCCGGTTCCCCCAAGAGACCGCCGATTAAGTACCACCGTGCAAACTAATGCCGTTCGTCGCCACCAGCGGTCTTCCGAGTAAGCCCATTTATGAATCAAATCGTCAGGTACTTGCCCATGCAGCCAGGCTGGTCCAGCCAATATCCCTGCAAAAGCATCTACAGACCCCCAACTGTTAAGACCCTCGCTAAATTCCTGGAGTTCCGCCTCTCCTATACACTGGAAGGCGGCTTTATGATTGCGAATCAACTCGAAAGCCACCCAGCGATAACCATAATTCTCAAAGATTTTCCTTGCCAAATTTAAAATTAATTTCGGGTCTGCGTGTTTGAGTTTGCGAGAATACTTTCGCCGGATAGCCCGGATATTTGGCGTATTTTGAATTGTTAATGTCCGGAGTTCATTAACAATCGAACCGGCTAGTTCCTCTACATTATTTTGATCTATTTTGTCTTTCATCGCTTTTAACACGGTTTTTTGTGTCTTTTGTGCCTTTTGTGCCTTTTGTGGTTGGTTTCAACCTATATATTGTTGACCTTTCTTGTCAACTCTCTGGCTTTAGGCGCATAGGGGCTGAACATGCCTGCCAGGTGAATTAATTGCTCCAGTGCTCTATCTTTTTTATTCATTCGCAGCAAGGCAATAGCTTTATAATAGATGGTCTCATCATAATAGGAAGGATTCATATCTCCAATAATGATATCAAATTCTTTTATGGCATCTTTAAGCTCATCCACCAACAGGAAACAAACACCTTTGAAAAATATAACCTGGGGATTCCGGGAAGAGGGGGGAATTTGCTTTAATATCTTCAATGCCCGTGTATAGTCACCCTGGTTGTAATACTGCATGGCCTCAGCAAAGGTTTCAATGGTTTCCGGGCCCCTTGTTTCACTTTTCAAGTACACTGGGGGTGAAAAAGTGGATATATCATAAATAAGTTTCATATGTTTGGAATGTTGGATGACGAAGATGGATGACAGTACCAGTACTAGAAGGGCAGCAGCAGCGGCCAGTAATGGCTTCCATGTCCACAGCCTGGCCCATTCAAACACGGGCTTTTTACTTTCCACGATAATAGGAACTTCTTTTGAATGCAGCCGTTCTGATACTTTCAATTGGGCAAAACAGCCATCACATTCAAAATAGTGCAATTCAAAGGCTTCATGTTTTTCCGCAGAGAGGTTTCCGCGCAGATAGCTGTCAATCAAGCTGGCGAATTCCTTACAAGTCATTTGAACCTCTATATCATATATAGAGTTTTTTCGTTAAAATCTCATTTTTTATTTTTTTTAATGCGCGTTCTTTTCTTACACTGACATAATGTTTGGTTTTTCCTATTAATTCAGCCACTTCCCCTACATCATTCTCCCTTAAATAAAATTCTCTTAAGATAATTTTATCCACTTCTGCCAGTTTTTTATCAATAACATTTTGGATGATTTGGTTCATTTTTTCATTGGCCAGCCGTTCGTCTTCTTCAAAGTCGTAAGAAATCTCAAATTCCTCTTCGCCTTTTTTTTGAATATTTTCGTCTCTTTTTTTCTTGTAAAAAAAGTTGTACATTACCCGTTTGGCAATACCAAATATAAAGGGGGCGATGAATTGATCTTCAGTGACCTTGTTTTTTTTGATTGCTTCAAAAAATGAGGCAAAAACTTCCTGGACCAGGTCCTCGTAGTTTCCTTCACCTTTGATTCTTAACCGGAAATACATAAAAATACGGGAGTTAAATTTTTTAATTAACTCTCGCTGGGCTCTCGCATCGTTCGCCATTAAGCGATCGATTAAATTCGTATGAGGCTTATTTTTCATTAAAGTCAGGTAAATTTTTTTATCAATTTATTATTAGAAAAATCGGATTCCGGGATCACTTTTAAACGGTTGATCTCGACTTTGATATTTAGTCCTTTTTGCATCCTGAAATTGGTGGGGAAGAGGATGGTTCCTCCTGATTTGAAGAGTTTCGGGTCAATATACTTGATTTTGTATTCGGCTCGTTTGATGTTGTTAATATAGATAGTGAGGAAAATTTTTTCTTTTAGTTCCGGTGTAATGGGGTAATGGGTGGTTGATTTGTTTTTGAGTTTGATATGGATGAATTGGTCTGCCTGTACAACGATACCAGGAACAACAAAATCCGGTTTATTATTGTCAGAAGGGCTCTCAACCCTACATAGGCACAATGCAATCAAAAAAAGTAAAATACTTCTTTTCATGGTCTATTTTTTACACGTCTAATATTATACTATATTCTTTTAAATTTCAACCTCGCGGTGTTGAGCCACCTCACTCACCTATCGAGAGGGGTGTGTCAAAATCGAAAGAAGGTCTGGGCTGATTTTTTTCAATATAATTTTTTCCAACGTGTAAACCTTTTTTGAGATCCTTTCGTTATGTACTATGAAAAGCATGACAAAATGGTTTTTAAAAGGAGTTAACCATGATAAAAAAAATTGTGTTATTGGTTTTTGTTTTACTGGTTTTTGTTTTCTTCATTGGCTGTCACCTGGATATTAAGAGTGACGTGGATTATCCGGCTGATCTTTTTAAACAAACCTTGAAAAAGATCGAGACTATCCATGCCAAAGACCCGGGAAGAAAAGGCCCTGTTACCAACCTGAATATTTTGGTATATGAGGGCGAGGATCGTCAATTAATCTCTTTTTCCGTTCCCACAGCCACCGCCAAAGAGGTTATAAAAGGTGTTGACCTGGGAAAAGAAGAGATAAAAAAATACACCAAAAAAATTGGTGATTTTGAATTGGAAAAGCTGGGACTACTGGATCGCATGGGACCGGGCCTGATCCTGGAAGCAGAGGTAGATGAAGGTAACGATATGGTACATGCATTGATCTGGCTGGATTAATAAAAAGCTTTTGCGGGGGGTCCAGGGGGGCGGTTTTCTCGAAAAGA
>CP070627.1:7855002-7890564 GCA_020355945.1 Candidatus Aminicenantota bacterium
AATTTTTCTTTAAAGCTTGCTTCATCGATGTGTTTGCTGCGCAGGTCGTATTTGTTCATTACCACAATTACCGGGCTGTTGGCGCTTAACAGTTTAATAATATTCAACCAGTAGTCGAAACTCCGGGACTCTTCCTCTTTTCGGGCTTCCCAAACGAACAGGTAGAGGGAGCGTTTGGTAAGGAAAAATTGGTGGGTAGCGTGGTAGATATCCTGACCGCCAAAATCCCAGAAGTTTATTTTTACTTTTTCAGCATGGTTTTGTTTAAAGGGGCATTTTAATTCCCAGGGAACGATGTTGATGCCGTGGGTGCTGGATTCTTTTCCCACCTTCACTTTAAAGTTGTTATCTTTCAATTTTTTCATCAGGGTGGTTTTGCCCACTTCGCCGTTGCCAACGATGAGTAATTTGGCGTGCAGCAGATGGACGGATTCTTTTATTAGTTCTTTAAAGTAATTCCGAACTGCTTTGGTTCCTTGTTTGACGATCTCGATGGGTGGGATTTCCAGGGGGTTGCCTTCAAGGATAATACCGTCCCTATAATCATCTTCCCATTTTATTTCCATTCCTTGTTCCACGAATTCAATAGGCAGTTGGGTTATTTTATTGTTATCTAAAACCAACTTATTTAGACTTTTCAGTCCTTTTAAAGGCGAAATATCCGCGATTTGATTGGAACTTAAATCCAGGTGAGTCAAATGATGAAAATCTTTTAAAAATGAAATATCCGCCAGTTTGGCATTATACAAATTCAAACCAACAATATTCCCGCTTCCATCCATGGCATAGCCATTTGTATACCTCCAAATCTTTCCAATATCCAATTGTTTCAATTCTTTATTGGTTTTTTTTTCCAATTTTTTTATGATCCCTGGTTTCTCCATGGTTCCATCCTATTTTAAAGTGATATGATACCATAATCCGCTGCCAATAATCAAATTAAATTTTTTTTCGCCTGGCCACAGCCCGGACAAGCCCGAAACAAAAAGTAAGCGAATGATTAATGAAAAATTAAAAATGAAAAATGAAAAATGAAAAACGGAAGCGGTGCCCTGCGGGCATATTTGTTTACGCCTTCGGCGAGGAGCACAAAGTGGCATTTTTTAAGTTTGAAAAGGTGGGAAAAAATTTTTGGTCTGTAAATGCTCTATATTAAACAGTTTCGAGAATTGTGAAAAAATATCCTGCCAGGAAATGGCAGGGTTTTTGGGTGCTACTTTTCCTCTGAGGGTTCTTGCATTTTTTTCAGGATGGATTTGATGGGCTTAAAGAATCGCTCCAGGAGACGGATGTCTTCGGTAATAATTTCCGCGGAACCTTGCATCTCCTGGGAGAATTCCAGGGTTTTCCCATAACTGGTGAACAGACCTTTGGGCAGGTCCACTTCCAATGAATAAAAATTGTCCGATGCCACCAGGGACTTTGATTTGATGATACCGGTGACAATACCGTAATCCATATGAGGATAATTGGTAAATTTGATGTTTACTTTTTGACCCAATTTGACCTTACCCGAACCCCTTAAAGGTAGAACCACTTTGCCGATGATTTTACCGCCCTGTTCCGGGACAATCGTGACCACCTTATCACCGGCGGTTACATTTTGATTGACGCTCCAGTATTTGGTAAAGGTAACCGTCCCGCTGATGGGGGCTTTTAAGAGGTACATCTGTTCCCACTGGGCAATTCGGCCGGTTAAGTTCTCATAAGCCTGGCTTAATGCCAACTCATACCGTTTTTTGTCTTCCCTGTATTGGAGCTCCAACTCCATCACGGATTGTTCTAACTGGTTGATTTGTATTTTGGAATTGGACATGCTGGTCTTGGCGCCTTCATGGGCATATTTCTTTTGCAAATTAATACTTTTGGCGGTTTCAAATTCACTTTCGGAAATAATGCCTTCATTATACAATTCTTTAGCGCGTTGAAACTGGACCTCGCTTAACTTTAATTCTTGTTCCGTGATTTGAGTCTGGGTGTGCAACTGTTCATACAATAAATTGTGACGCCTGATTTGGGCTTTGGTGGAATTGATTTTTTTTTGGTGATAGTTGAGCTTGATAAAATGCTGATAATCAGCATAACTCTTTAAAAATGCGGCATAAGGGCTTTGCAATTCCCCCAGGGAGTAAGTTTGATCGAATTGTTCGTCGGCCGGACTATCAAAATAGGTGAAAAAGGACCGCAGGGATTCCAATTGTTCTTTTAACCGGAACAGGTGCTGGTGATTGGTGGCATTTTCGATAATAGCGATAAACTCCCCTTCCCGGACTTGCTGTTTATCCCGGACAAATAACTCTGTTATTTTGCCGCTGGTTCGGGCCACAAGGTTGGCGGGTGGGTTCTCAGTGGTTAAAACAATATTAGAGGAAATAACGTCCGGGTACTTAAATAACCAACTTCCCACCAGGAAAGACGCAATAACCAGGAAAATAACAGTAATTCCCCAGCGGATGATCCAGTGGGGGATAAACCCCATGATTTCCTGTACGTCTTCGCTTCGGATTTCAATATCTTTTAGCAGTTGGTTGATATCTTTGTGTTTTTCCTCACTCATGGTCCAGTACTATTTCCCCAGTTCCAGTTGATTTTTTACCAGGTTGTAATAGGCGCCTTTTATTTTAGTGAGTTCCTGGTGAGTACCTTTTTCCACGATTTTTCCTTTTTCCAGTACTACGATTTGGTCGGCATTTTTAACGGTGCTGAGGCGATGCGCCACGATGACCACGGTGCGGCCCTTAAAAAACTGCTCCAGGTTTTCCATAATGGCCCGTTCATTGTTGGCATCCAGGGCATTGGTGGCTTCGTCAAAAAAGAGATATTCCGGGTTGGCATAGGCGACCCGGGCGATCAGGATGCGCTGTTTTTGCCCCTGGCTTAATCCATGTCCTTCCTGGCCGATTTTGGTATTGTATCCCAAAGGCAGGGAATCGACAAACTCCTGGATATTGGCGATCCGTGCCGACTCCAACAACAGCTTTTTATCGATGATCTCATCCCTGACCGCAATATTTTTGGCAATGGTATCGGAGAATATAAAACCGTCTTGCATCACCGCACCAATTTTTTGACGCCATAAGCGGTTGCTGATATTGCGGAGGTCCATGTCGCCGATTTTAATTTCACCTTTGGTGGGGGGGTAAAACCCTAACATCAGTTTGACTAAAGTGGTCTTGCCGCTTCCGCTGACCCCGACAATTGCCGTGACTTTACTCTCGGGTATTTCCAGTTCCAGGTCTTTTAGAACAAACTCCGAGTGGGGACCTTCATATTGAAAAGAGACCCCGGAAATATTGATACTCTTGTCCCCGGGCAGGATGGATACTTTTCCTTCGTCCGGTTCTTCTTCGTCCTTTTTTTGATGAATTTCTCCCAGGCGTTCCAGGCTGATTTTGGCATCCTGGGTGGTGTGCATAAAGGTGATCAATTGCTCGATGGGACTGTTTAACTGGCCAATGATATACTGTACCGCCAACATCATCCCCAGGGTCATGTCACCATCAATGACTGCTTTGGCAGCAAAAAAGGTTATAAAAATATTTTTTGTTTGATTGATAAATACCGAACCGATCTGTTGATACTGGTTTAAGGACAGACTTTTAATATTGACGCGAAAGAGTTTAGCCTGGATCCGTTCCCATGACCACCGCTTTTGCTTTTCGCAGTTATTCAGTTTGATTTCCTGCATGCCGGTGATCAGTTGAATGAGGTTGCTCTGGTTGTCGGCTAATTGGTTAAATCGTTTATAATCCAGTTCCCGACGCTTTTTCATAAAGAGGTATATCCAGAGAAAATATAAAATACTGCCAATTAAGAAAATCATAAAAATTCGCATATCATAGATGGCCAGCACAATGCCAAAAATCACCAGGTTGATCAAAGAAAAAAGAATATTTAGAGTAGAGGTGGTGAGAAAGGATTCAATGCGTCGATGGTCACCGATTCGCTGCAAGATATCGCCGATCATTTTGGTGTCGAAGAAGCCGATGGGTAATTTCATCATCTTAATGAGAAAATCCGATATGAGGGAAATATTGATCCGCGTACTAACATGCAGCAATATCCAACTGCGGATGAATTCAACGGAAGTGCGGCCAAAGAACAAAGCCAGTTGGGCGATGAGTATCAAGGTGATAAAACCAATGTCCTGGTTATTGATGCCAAAATCCACGATAGCCTGGGTGAGAAAAGGAAAGATCAATTGAAGTAAACTGCCCACTAACATACCCACAAACAGTTGAGCCAGGAATTTTTTATAGGGTCTGAGATAGGAAAATAAGAACCTGAAACTGGATTTATTCATTTTTTCGTCTTCCATTTTATAGAAGTCGGGTGTGGGTTCCAGCAGCAGGCACAGCCCCTGGTTTTCTCCCTCTTTTCGTGTGCTGCCCCAGCCAGCCATGAATTCCTCTTTGGTGTATTTGACCAGGCCGTGGGCCGGGTCAGCGACGTATACGGTATTGTT
Source organism: Candidatus Aminicenantota bacterium (assembly GCA_020355945.1). Next base: position 7,859,468 of record CP070627.1, read on the forward strand.
TTTAATCTTGTAAATTACGATGAAATGGTTTTGTCTCCAGTGAGCAATGCAGGGGAGGAGGACTTCATTTACCAGTTGGTCAAAGCTGATGCGCACGCCCATGGTGCGCATGCCGATAGACTCGGCAGCATCGCTGGTTCCCAGCATAGAGACCCCTTCCCGGGTTATAAAACATCGCTCCCGCAGGGTTTGTTGGGAATATGTTTTGCCATAGTACCTGGCGATCATTGCCAGCGCAGTGGGACCGCAGTCCATGGCGTCTAATTGCTTAATGAATGGAAACCCTCGAAAATGTCGCATACTTTATTATATTGTATTCTAAACACTTTTGCAAGATGCTAACCTTTAAAAGGGCTAAATTAAGAAATCAGAATCATTAGCGAGGAATTGTTGGTCCATGCGCTTTCGTTCGTTTTTCCAGAAATCCAGGGGCATGGAATGAAACGCCTCTACAGCTCGCCTATCAAACTGGATTCCTGAATATTTCAATAATTCTTCGGAAGCTTCTTCAAAGGTCAATGCCCCTCGATAAGGCCTTTCGGAGGTCATGGCATCCACGGTATCCACCACGGCGAATATTCGTGAGCCCAGGGGGATATCTTTGCCTTTTAGACCATCCGGGTAGCCCGAACCATTGATTCTTTCATGATGATGAAGAACAATCTGGGAAGCCTCCTCTAAAAATTCAATTTTGTGCAAAATATTATATCCGACACGAGGGTGTCTTTTCATCACGTACCATTCTTCCGGTGTAAGTTTTCCCGGTTTTCTTAAAATAGCGTCCGGGATACCGATTTTTCCGATATCATGAAGTAGTGCCCCGTATTCAATGACTTTCAATTGCTTTTCATCTTTTATTCCCATTAAATCAGCCAGTTTAAGGGTATATTTGACAACGCGTAATGAGTGTCCCTGGGTTTCCTCATCCCGTGTATCCAATGCCACAACCAGGGCCCTTAGGGTGAATAAATAGGTTTGATCCAGTTTATTGAGGGCATCTTTCAATTCCCTGGTTTTTTCGGCCACCTTTTTTTCAAGTCCTTTTTGATATTCCTTGTTTTCCAACACCAGGCGCCGCTTTTCAATGGCCTTTTTGGCAATCAAACCCACTTCGGTTAGCTTAAAAGGTTTAGCTACATAGTCATAGGCGCCTTTGGACATTGCTGTGATGGCAGACTCAATGTCCTTTACAGCAGAAATCATAACTACTATCACATCATTATCAATATCCTTTATCTCGCCCAGGAGTTCCAGGCCGGATTTGCCTGGCATACGGATATCAGACATCACCAGGTCAATATTCGGGGTGGATTTAAATATGTCCAGGGCTTGGGGGGCATCAGCAGCCAGGGAACAATTATACCCTTCTCCTTCCAGGAAATCGCCCAGCAATTCCCTGATGTCTGCCTCATCATCGACAATTAAAACTTTACCTTTTGTAAGCATCTTAAAATTTTACCCCAGTTATTGTACTGGTATTTATATTATACCAGGTTATACCATATTGAGAAAAAAAATCCAATCCTGTTCCGATTTTTTTTTGTGGAACGAATTAAAGAACGGCAACATAGAGCACGTTGTTATCAGTGCGGCTTCATGTGGCATCGGCTCATCATAATGACCTGCATCTTGCCTGCGGTATGCTGCATGATACCCGCTGTTTAGAAGGTAAGTGGGGCCCGATGGTGTTTTGTTCAGGTTTTTTATCAGGTTTCTTTGGCTAATTTTTTTAGTTCATCCACTTTATCCAGGCGTTCCCAGGGAAAGGTATCTCTTCCAAAGTGACCGTAACAAGCAGTTTGCGCATAAATGGGTCGTTTCAATTTCAGTTGGTTCAGTATTTCAGCGGGTTTTAACGGGAAGATTTTTCGCACCAATTCCTCGATTTTTTCTTCGGGTAATTTGCCTGTACCAAAGGTATCAACGCACACGGAGACAGGTTCTGCCACGCCGATGGCATAGGCAATCTGGATTTCACATCGGTCAGCCAGTCCGGCAGCCACAACATTTTTAGCAATATACCTGGCCACGTAGGCACCGGAACGGTCCACTTTTGAGGGGTCTTTCCCGGAAAAGCAGCCGCCGCCGTGTCGTCCCATTCCACCATAAGTATCAACAATAATTTTTCGGCCGGTTAATCCTGCATCTGCCTGGGGACCACCCACCACAAATTTTCCAGTGGGGTTCACTAAAAACTTCGTGTCATCAGTCAGCCAATCCCCGCAAACCGGTTTAATGACTTTACGGATGATGTCGGCTTCGATTTCATCATGGGAATGGCTGTCCTCATGTTGGTTGGATACCACTACGGTGGTGACGCGCTGGGGTTTCCCCTCATTATACTCAACCGTTACCTGGGATTTCCCGTCCGGGCCCAGGTAGGGAATTTCACCGCTTCTCCTGACTTCTGCCAGCTTCATGGTCAACTTATGGGCTAAATTAATGGGCAATGGCATATAATCAGTGGTTTCATTGGTGGCATAGCCAAACATCATCCCCTGGTCGCCTGCGCCTTGTTCCCTGAAGTATCCTTCACCCTCGGTAACACCCATTGAAATATCCGGGGACTGCTCTTCCAGGTGGACGAATACCGCGCAGGTCTCCCATTCAATGCCAAAATGTGATTTTGTGTAACCAATTCGTTTTAAGGTTTGCCTGACAATGTTGGGAATATTGACGTAGCCTCTTGTGGTTAACTCACCGGCCACCACCATCACGCCTGTTTTGGTAAGGCATTCCACCGCTACACGTGATTCCGGGTCCTGTTCCAGGCAGGCATCTAAAATCGCGTCTGATACCTGGTCGCAAACCTTATCAGGATGCCCTTCAGATACAGATTCAGAAGTAAAAAGGTGTCTTCCTTTTATCATGATTTAACCTCCAAGTATTGATTTCAATATGGTGTTAAAATTCCTTAAATAAGAAGTCCTATATAGTATCAGAATTTCCAATTACTGTCAAATCAACTCAGCCTGTCCGCAGCATATCTTTTTTAGATTGCGGATGTATACCCCAACCGGCTGTTAAAGTTGGGGCTGCTGCCGATGTTTTAACTGTTGTGTATTATTTGCCTTCGTAAATGTTAACGGCTTCTTCTACCGATTTGCCGTGAATGGTAATGGCACTGATAGCATTACACATTCTTACCGCTTCTTCAAAGGATTTCTGGTGGATATTTCTACCAGTGGCATTCCCGGATACACCGGCAATGTTAATCTGGTCGTGCAGGCTCTGTAAGAAGGCTTTTGGGTCTGTACTGGAACCACCGGCGCAGATTACTTTTGTTTTACCTGCGGCCTTGACTGCCTGGATTAATAATTCTGCATTGGCAGCGCCGTCTTTTTTGGGAGGATTAACTTTAACAAAGTCAGACCCTAAGGTGGCGGCAACACCAGTGGCGCCGGCAATTAAATCCGGGTCTTTTTCATCTTTTACCGCCTGTCCCCTGGGGTAGACCCACAGTACGGTGAGCAAGCCAGCTTGATGCGCTTTATAAACTGCCTGGGCGGCTTCCCGCAGCATGACGTGCTCATACTCACTGCCCAGGTAGACGGTATAACCAATTCCAACGATCTCCAGGCCTGAATTCTTCTTAAATTCCACCACCTGTTCTACCTCTACCAGTGTTGGGGAAAGGGGGTCCTGTTGGGCGGTTTTCACCAGGTTGGTTTTGGAATTCAATTTGACCAGGTAGGGGACTTCCGGGTAGTCACTGCCGTACATGGATATTAAACCCAACTGGGTGGCCAACAAACCGATCTCGGCAGCGTCGGCAATTTTAAACAGATGTTCAGGTTCGTTGTCATCTTCATGTATTCCTTCGCCGTAAAAATCTTTGTTTAAGTGTTCGATTTTCTGGTCACCGGCAAAGAGCATTAGACGCCCGGAACCATGGGTAACCAGATCATAATTATTCAAATATTCATTAATGCTCCCATTGGGTACATCCGCCGGGATAAGGATGTCATTCTCCATTTAATCACCTCCTGTTTTTCCGGGTATACCGGAATGTTATATTTAAAACTTTTAAACAGAATTATATCACTATTAATAGAAAAAAGAAAGAAAATTATGAAATAAGGGCGCACACTTCCGCGAAGGACACGATAGATGCGTCGTATCCTTCGCGGCTGTGTTACATGTTACGTTATTGTGTGTTTACACGGTTATACGATTACGTATTTTACCAATTAGAATCGGAACGTGAGAGCAATATTGGGAACGATAATGTTCATTGTGTGGGTCCCGGGCATCCCGGGATCATCAGGTCCCAGATCGGCTAATCCGACTTCAACGTCCTTGCCAAAAGCGTATTCAACTCCCAGGTCGATGGTCATGTTCTCTTTGTAAAAACCGATGCCGAAAGTGATAAAATTGAAAGTATGCTCGGGAAGAAGGATGGTTTGGGTGTGTTTGGGCCCGGGACTGGGATCGTAGTAATAACCCGCTCTTAAAGCAAGCTTTTCCGTGGCTTTGTATTCCATTCCAAACCGTAGTTGTATGGCATCCTTCCAATCCAGTACCAGGTCCTGGTTGTATTGCTCTTCAAAACCTTGCCATAGGGGATTGGAGTATACTATTGGGATGGTGTCCATTTGTTTCCAGTTGGTATACTGGACATCAGCGGTTAAGGTTAGTTTTTCAGAGGGTTTAAATGCAATGCCTGCGCCCAGCCACATAGGAAAGTTGGCTTCTCTTTCAGCGTCGTCGGTTCGGGGTAATCCGATCAATGGTGCGGCCTCCATGGTGACCTCGCCTTTTAGTTTGATTTTAAGGGGAGTTCGAAAGGTCAAGCCGAAGCTGAATTTCTTACAGGGTTTGAAAAGCATGCCAACGGTTGCACCAAGAGCGAAGGCATCCAGTTTTTCATCATATTGTCCCACCAGGGGGCGACTTAATTCCGAAAATCCGTTATTAATATTGATTGCTGCTCCCAGGGAGAATTTTTCGCTGAGTTTAAAGGCAAGAGTAGGGGATATGGTGATGATTCCCACATAGGTTCGCCATTTATAGCGTACGCCTTCAGTCAGTGGCAGCAGTTCGGACCCTTCCCAGGTGACACCCAAACCAGTGGGGATATAGGCATAGATGCCAAACACCACTTTTTCCGAGAGGGGCTTAAAAAATCCAAAGCTACCGGAGACATAGTGGTTGGCCACTGCTGTCGTGTCGATATCGAATAATCCCGGGATACTAAACTGGTAGCCAACATCAGGGATGATATCGGTCAGGAAGAATGCCAGGGTTGTCTGTTTCATCTGGGTTAATCCTGCCGGGTTCCAGAATACAGCGCTGGAGTCATCCGCAAGCCCTATAAACGCACCGCCCATGGCAACAGCTTTGGAACCATTGCTGTTGAGATTAAAACCATTGGAATAAAGACCAGAACACAAACCAATCATTAATCCAAAAATCACACTTAACTTTAAAAACCGTTTCATTATACCTCCTGTTTTTTTTGGAAATTAAAAAGATAAAAGTATAAACAAAAAATCGTTTTTTTTCAACAGGAAATTGCAAAAGAATAAATCATTGACATAAAAAATGGGATTTGGTATTTTACATCTTGTGAATTAAAACGGAGGTGTACGGATGAACATTGAAGATAAAGTGGCTGTTGTGACCGGAGCCAGTAAAGGAATCGGCAGACAGATGGCATTGGCTTTGGCCAAAGCTGGCGCGGATGTGGCCATTTCGGCTCGCAGCAGCGATCTGTTGGAAACATTGACCCGGCAGATAGAAAATACTGGCAGAAAAGCCCTGGCTTTTGTTGGAGATATGAGCAAAGAAGCAGATATTCAACGCTTGATCAAACAAACCGCGGACCATTTCAATAGGATAGATATCCTGGTGAACAACGCCGGCATCGGGCATTTTTATCCCGTTGCCCAAATGCCTACAAAGCAATGGGATGAGATGTTTAACCTCAATGTTCGCGGGTTGTTTATCACCACCCGTGAAGCCCTGCCTTATCTCCGGGAACCCGGGGAAGCGGTGATTGTCAATGTGGTGTCTTTGGCTGGAAAAAATAGCTTTGTAGGCGGAGGTGGTTATACCGCTGCTAAGCATGCAGCTCTGGCATTCAGCCGCTGCCTGATGCTGGAAGAACGCAAAATCGGTCTCAGTGTCCTGGCTATCTGCCCCGGCTAAGTGGATACTCATTTCTTCAAAGCCCAACAGGGGCCGAAAGAAAATAGAATGACTCCCAACCTGGAAAAGGTCTTGAAACCAGGAGATATCGCCGATACGATTTTACACATGATCCGGATGCCGCAGCGAGCCTTGATCAGCGAGGTGGATATCCGACCGTCTAATCCTTGATAAATAATGGGGCCAGGTATTTTGTTTTCATTCTTGTATAGTTATCTTTTTTAGTCTTCTATTTTAAAAAACCCTTTTCTTGGTTTTTTTTCGTGTAACTTCATGGCTAAAATTTCCGGGCACTTTTTACAATCTTGACAGGGGCTTTGTTTTCATGTAAAGTCTTAGAGAGATGAAAAAAAAAGAAAAGTTGCAGATATTGAGAAACTTTAAAGAAATGCCCTTGATTGAACATGTGATACGGCCGCTGCTGGAGAAGATGGGATTTAAAAATATCACCTTGACTCATGGGGCACGAGAACATGGATTAGACCTGGTTTGCTTTGAACAAGACAAATTTGGTGAAAAAGAGTATATAGGCATCCAGGTAAAAGCAGCCAAAATTCACGGCAGCGCTGGGAAAAAAGGAAATGCCGCGGAAATTTTTAACCAGGCTCAACAGGCTTTTACCCATTCCTTCACCGATATTAATGACAATAAAGAAAAACGAATTGATAAATATATCGTAATGACTTCCGGGGAGATTACAATTGAAGCAAGGGATAGTATCGGTGGACAGCTTAAAACCCAGGGGTTTTTAAAATCAATCCAACTTTTCGATGGCAATAAACTGGCAGACCTGGTGGACCAATGGATGCCTGACTTTTTCTGGCAAGAGTACAACTACTTTAAACGCTATTTTAATGAAATGAAAAAAGACTTCGAGACCATCAAAGATATCTCGGCCATCGGCCAAAAAGAGACGGTAAACCTCGAGGATATCTACGTGTCATTGAAACTGGGTGAAACGCTCCGGCATCGCGATTTACCAGTGGAAATAGAAAAAGAAGAAACAGCCGAAAAAATCTTTGATGAGACTATGATGGAAAAAAGGGTAGAACGGGAAAGCAAAAGAGAACGGGTGATTGACCCGGAAACCGCGGTGAACCAGTTTCATCGCATGGTGATTGTGGGAGCACCCGGCGCTGGAAAAACCACTTTGTTGAAACACCTGGCCCTGAAAAATTGCCGGGAAAACATCCAAAAGCAAGAAAGAGCAACAGTCCCCATTCCTATTACCCTGCGGGAATTTTTTCAAAGCGGCAAACCCTTGAGAGAGTACATCGATGCAGTATTTGAAAGATACGTCTTTCCGGAAGCCAGGAAGTTCGTAGAAAAAGACCTTAAAAACGGCAAATGTATCCTATTTTTGGATGGGTTTGACGAACTTGCTGTAAGAGAAAACCAGGAAAAAGTGACAAAGGAAATCCATGATTTTGTTAGTAAATATCCCGGTTCCAGGGTAGTGGTCACCTCCAGACCGGCAGGTTACCATGACGAATTGGCCGGGTTTACTCGGTTAGAGGTAAAGGCCTTTGACGACGAACAGATTGAGCGGTTCATTGAAAACTGGTTTGGAAAATCCGGGCAAAATAAAGCACAATCACTGTTAAAGGTAGTGATGGAGAATGAAAATATTAAAGACCTGGCCAGGAATCCATTGATGGTTGCCATTATTGCCATTATTTACGAAGAGGACCGGGAACTGCCTAATCGGCGGGTGGACCTCTACAAACGGGCCATGGATGTTCTGCTGAGCCGGTGGGACCTGCGCAAAAAACTCAGAAACCGCTTTAAGCCGGACCAAAAGGAATTTATTTTAAGAAAACTGGCATTTCAATGTCACTGCCGCAACTCCCGGGTGATAAAAGATGCAGAGATTTTTGCGGAAATCGGCAAATATTCCACTCGGCTGGGCTTGAAGGAAAAGGAAGGCAAACTATTCCTGGAGGAGATATGGCAGCGCAGTTATCTGTTGAGGCAGATATCCTTGGATACCTATGATTTTCTTCATTTATCTTTCCAGGAATACTTTACGGCATTAGAGTTAAAGGAACTGCAAGACGGCATTGGTACTATTATCGAGCACATTGCCCAGCCCTGGTGGGAGGAGCCTATCCTTCTTTATGCCGGGATTTGTAAAGATGCGGGGCCGTTGATCATGCGAATTCAAGAAGAAGTGCCGGAAGATATTTTCTACAGCAACCTAATGCTGTACGGCAAATGTATTGCCGATGCGGAATTCACTGAACCCGGCCTGAAAGAAACCATCGCCCAAAGACTCTGGTCAATTCATCAAACCGGTGAATTTCCACTACTAAATAAAATAGCGATGGATGTACTGCGGCGGATGAATCCGCGTGGTATTATTGATTCATTGGTTAAACAATTGAAGGATTCCCAAGGTGGATTTAGCTTGCGTGCAGCGGAGAACCTGGGAGTCATTGGCAGCAGCGAAGCGGTTCCTTCACTTCTAAAAGTCCTTAACTCGGTTGAAGATAGTTCCGTTCGCAGGCGTGCCGCAGATGCCCTGGGTGCCATTGGCAGCCGCGATGCGGTTCCTTCACTTCTAAAAGCTATTAACTCGGATGAAGACAGTGAGGTTCGCTTGAATGCCGCAGATGCCCTGGGTGCCATTGGCAGTCGCGATGCGGTTCCTTCACTTCTAAAGGCCCTTACCTCGGATAAAGACAGTTCTGTTCGTGGAAGTGCCGCAGATGCTCTGGGTGCTATTGGCAGTAGCGAAGTAGTTCCATCACTTTTAAATGCACTCACCTCTAATAAAGACCGTTCTGTTCGTGGGCTTGCCGCAGATGCCCTGGGTGTAATTGGCAGCCGCGATACGTTTCCTTCACTTCTAAAGGCCCTTACCTCGGATAAAGACAGTTCTGTTCGTGGGCATGCTGCAAATGCCCTGGGTGCTATTGGCAGCCGCGATGCGGTTCCTTCACTTATAAAGGCACTCACCTTGGATAAAGATAGTGATGTTAGCTGGTTTGCCGCAAATGCCCTGGGTGCTATTGGCAGCCGCGATGCGGTTCCTTCACTTCTAAAGGTCATGACCTCGGATAAACACAGTTATGTTCGAGGGCGTGCCGCATATGCCCTGGGAGCCATTGGCAGCCGCGATGCCATTCCTTCACTTCTAAAGGCCCTGAGCTCAGATAAAACCAGTTATGTTCGCGGGAATGCCGCATATGCCCTGGGTGCCATTGGCAGCGGCGATGCGGTTCCTTCACTTATAAAGATTCTGACCTCTGATAAAGCCAGTTATGTTCGTAGGTGTGTTGCAGAGGCTCTGGGAGCCATTGGAGACCAAACAGCCACCCCTTCGCTTATAAAAGCACTTGAAGATGAAGAAAAAACAAATTATTTAAAAAGATACTATAAAAGATTTTATGATATGAAAGTTAAAGATGTTGCCTTTGAATCCTTGTATAAGATCAGCCGGAGATTGGGAGTGAGGATCGTTAAAGAGTGGGAAGGTTAGAAGTCAGTGGGGAAGTGCTTTCTAGAGCGGTCATTTGTCATTAGTCATTGGTGAATGAGGTGAGTGGTTCAGTGAATAAGTGGCACTCTTCGAGCATGTCTTTTGACTCCTTCTTAAATTAACTCTATCTCAATTTCAATATTGTTTAAAAGATTTTTTCTATATTCCAACCTCCTGCTTTTCGAAGACTTCTTTTTCTTTCTATTCTTTGGCGGTTCAAACAAAACATCTTCACCCTCATACAATTCTCTTACTTCAACATGTGAATAATTGGGGAAAAACTCATCATCGATCGGATCATGAACAGGAGTAGCTATTCTTTTATATCTTGATGTTAGAACCGTAAAGGAATAGCACCCATCAGTCATATCTCCATTCTTCCTGAACCTGACGTGCCCGGGTTCGGAAAACCTCCCCCAGTTGCATGAGAAATCCGGGAATCGAATACTGTTAACCTCTATGACACCATCATCACTTAAATCTTCTCTGCTGAAAACATGATATAATTTATCATTATCTTTAAATTCACGGGTAGACAATTTCTTCCTGTTGTTTATTTTGAGGGCTTCTGGGAATTCACTATTCATTAAAAAGTTTTACTATTTCAAAAAAATTTTCTTTTTCAATATCGACGGATTTTATTATCTCATCATTCTCAGCCAAAATAGCCGCAACATCCAGATCATCATTATAAACTTCGATTTCCAACACTTTATTATTGTCAAAATTTTTATACTTCAAATAGATGCCCTCTTCAATACTGACAGCTATTCGCAGCGGTATAAGCGAGAAGTCTTTATATAAAGCCTCAGCAACCTTTTCAGCTAATTGTTTGCAATCATAATTGGGAGGGGCAATTCCGTCAGCTCTCCATCTTTGAGGTAATTCAAGCGAATGAATCCAGGATTTTAATTGCTTAATCACCGGGTCAAATGCTTTCCCCTTTTTTGTCATTAAATCTTTTATTGAAAGTAAAAGCGCTCTGTCGTTTATGTTCTCAATACCCTCATGCAAAAATGATTTAATTTCAACGGTAGTCATTTTTTTTCACCAGGTTAAATATAGTATCTTTATCCTTTATTGTCAACCTTTTTATCGCCTCTTTCGTTCACGTTGGCAAATCCCTAAAATATACTGACCATATTGACTGTTTTTTAACCGATTGCCCTGTTCCTCCAATTGCTCCAATGTGATGTACCCCATACTGTAAGCAATCTCCTCCAAACAGGCAATCTTTAACCCCTGGCGCCGCTCAATCACCTCCACAAACGTACCCGCTTCCATTAAAGACTCATACGTCCCGGTATCCAACCAGGCATAACCCCGCCCTAAAATTTCCAATTTCAATTGCTTTCGCTCTAAAAATACTTTGTTGACATCAGTAATTTCCAATTCCCCCCGCGCAGAAGGTGTTAAATTCTTTGCCACTTCAATTACATCATTGGGATAAAAATAAAGCCCTGTCACCGCATAATTGGATGCAGGCTGTTTGGGCTTTTCCTCGATCGATACGACATTCATGTCTTTATCAAAACCAGCTACACCATATCGCTGGGGTTCCTGGACATAATAACCGAAAATGGTTGCCGTACCCTCCCGCTGAACGGCTGATTCCAATTTGTCTTCCAAACTCTGACCATAAAAAATATTATCCCCAAGAATCAAACATACCGAATCATCTCCAATAAACCCTTCACCAATTATAAAGGCCTCCGCTAACCCATTGGGCGCTTCCTGCACAGCATAACTCAATCCAATTCCAAACCTACTGCCATCACCCAACAACTTTCTAAAACTATCACTATCCCAGGGCGTAGTAATTACCAGGATGTCCCTTATATTGGCTAACATCAATACCGATAACGGATAGTATATCATGGGCTTATCGTAAACCGGCAGCAATTGCTTGGATACCGGTATAGTTATGGGATATAAACGCGTACCACTTCCTCCAGCTAATATAATTCCTTTCATTTTTTGCCTCCGGCGGCCAAAAACCTTTTTGAAAAAAGGTTTCTGGACTTCCAAAAACTTTTTATTAAAGTCTGTTTCATTGATTCACTGTTCCCTTTTCCACTGTCTCGGCTTCATCGTCATCTGCTTGATCTTGACGCCCTTTTAACTTTAAAGAATAAAGGAGCATGTAAACAAACCCTCCCCAAAAAAGGGAAAGTATCACTACCGCGAAAATGATGGCAAATATACTCATTATTTCAAATACCTCACTATTTTTTTGTTAAAAAGAATAAATACCAAAAGAATGATTCCCCACTGGAACAGGGTGGTCCCAACTGATTCAGGATTGGATATTGAGATATTGGCAATGGAAAAAATGCCGCCTTCACCCCAACCAATACTCTGATAAAACCACCACCCAATCATGAAAGCAAATTCGATGGGGATCACATATTTGACAATAAAATTAAATCCTTTGTTCAATTTTATGTGAGAAAAGGCATTGATTTTTTCTTTCCTGAATCGGTCAACATTGTATTTGATGACCGTAATGGTAAAAAATATTCCACTGAGCATGAGCCCCAATCCCCAAACCCAATCCTGGTTTTTAAACACCCGTATATCCAGTGCGGAAGGCAGCCCCAATAAAAACGCCGCCAGACCGATAAAAATAATGGCCTTCTTTCGCTTAATGCCAAAATCCATCAGGATACGAGACGATAACTCCAACATCGAAATCAATGAGGAAATGGCAGCAAAAAAAAGAGCTAAAAAGAAAATGATAATCAGGAATTGACCGGCTGGCATTTTTAAAAACAACATGGGTATGTGAATAAAAGCAAGACCCTCATTACCTTCTGCCATGATCTTCATACTCTGGGGAACCGAATGAAAAGAAAAAATCGTGGGAACAATAATAATGGCAGCCAACAAAGAAGCCGAATTATTCCCCATTGAAATCACCGTCGGAGATACCACCGGGTCCTCCTTTTTGGCAGCATAAACAGCGTAAGTTAATAAAAGCCCCCATCCCGCACCCGTAGACCAGGCCGATTGCGTTAAAGCATTTAACCACACTTTATGATCCGCCAATTGACTCAACTTAAAATCAAAAAGAAAATTCATCCCCTTACCAAACCCGGGAAGAAAAAGAACATTGACCGCTGCAACCAACAAAAGAAAAAACAAAGAGGGAATCAAAAAACGGTTGGCTCTCTCAATACCTTTGGCAATACCAAAATAGACAATCAACCCGGTAAGCAAAAGGGAAATAAACTGGTAAAAGAAAGGCGCTTCCCAAAAGGTTTGCAAGGATCGAGAAGAAATAAAATTGGTCCAGGCCGCATCAGTATTAACCCCTTTACCGGTGTTAAATAAGAAGAAGATAAAGTATCTCAAAAACCAACCGGTGACCACCGAATAATAAAACATAATGGCTGTGGCTACAAAAGCAACAAAAGAACCCATCCAACTGTAGTTTTTACCGGCAAATTCTTTAAAAGCACCGATCAGGCCTCTTTTTGAGCTTCTACCCATCCCGAATTCAATCATTAACAGGGGCAGGGACCAGAGGAATAGAAATACGACCCATGCCAGTATAAAGGCACCGCCGCCGTTTTGTGTGGCTACCCGGGGAAACCGCCAGATATTCCCGGCACCTACCGCCATCCCCAGACCGGCAAAAATAAATCCCAATTTCGTCCGAAATATGTCCATAGCTGTCTCCAATATATCTTAATTTCCTTTAACCTGCGATTGAAATCCTATATCTGCATTTACGTTTATATTTACATCTACAGGAATTTCTTCCAGGTTTTTTAAAATTGTCTCCAATTCCGGGCTCAATTGCCCATATTCTCTAATAAGTATATAAGGTGTCTTATACCTGTTCATCACTTCTTCGGCTAATTCTTCCACCACCCGGGGAAAAACAGGTAAATAGATAGATAATTTTTGGCTGTTGATATTAAAGCCAAGAGCACCTTTTTTTAACAGGTAATTCAGTTGTATAGTATTGGCCTGGCTTATCGGGTCTCTTGGGCCCTTCCTCAATTTATCCACCATTGAAACCAGGTATGCGGTGTAGATATTGATTTCATTTTCCCGGGGAACCAGGCCTGCTTCAATTAATACCGATGTATTGTGAATGGCAATGACGCTTGCCTTTAATCCCTCGCTGAGGAGAAACAAATCGCCAAGGGTCTCGGAGATTAATTGCAATTCCATTTCTTTTTTCCCTTGATATTCTATTGGCGTCCGGGAGGGTTTTTCGCGGATTTCAAAGCCTTTTTCGTCTGTATTCTTCGTTTGTTTACTTTTCTTTTCCTCCCTTTTATCTATCTCTTTAGCTTTAGCTTGAATCACAAATACAGGTCCCATGTGGTGAGCTATTTTATACATTACCAGGTTTGAGAGGTAGGACTCAGTATCTATATCCACCGACCTTAACAGGTGATCCGCCAGTATTTTCCCGGAGATAGGTTTTAAAATGCATTCCACGTAGGCATCGATAAGATTTTTAAAAATGATGATTTTAAAGCGGCCCTGTTGGCTGAACAATTCCCGGTCCGGGTAAACAATACTCACCTGATGGGGCATTGATGAGTAAACCAGGTGGGCGATTTTTATGGGCGGTACATATGGGGTATAAGAAACGGTCTTCTCTGTAGTTTTATAAGGTAAACGAGCCTGCATTTTGTCAAATTGCCGGATATATTCCTCGAACCGTTGGGTTTCTTCGGCATCATTCAAAAAAATAAACGTATCGAAAATTTTATGTGGTACCGAGGGCGCTGCATCCGGAACAGGGGAAGGCATATGCTCTGGGGGGGCACTGATGTCAAGAGGAGCCTGGCCCTTGAAATCCAGGTATTCCCAATCTAAAGTGGAAAAAAATAAAAATGATTTAACCCAGGATTCCTGCTGCATATGAGTCTCATTGGCTAAAAAAATGATTTCCGTCTTGTTTTTCTCCAGGCTGTACCATTCCGGCGTAAAGCAGTGAAACGTGTCATTCAATACCTGGTAAGATAATGACATCAAGTATTGTTTATGGCACTCATCCGGTTCGATTTCAGCAGTTTTTTTGAGTAAATAGGAAATTTTTTCTTTTAGTTCCTGGTTGTAGGGTTTGAAGAAATTGATTCGATTTATCGTATCCACGTATCCTGCGATTTCCAGGAAATAATCCAATTGTTTCCGGGAAATCTCATCCAGGTATTGGATGGTTTCTGCTGCTTTGCCTGGGGGTTCGATTTCTATATTTCCTATTAAAGCAATTGCCGATAAAAGTACTAATGTAACGATTAAAGAATGTTTTATGGTTTTGTTGTTGGTTTCCATTGGTTCATTCCTTTTTAAAAAATTGGGAATTTTTATAATATTTGATGAGGTCATTGATATACATTTTAAATCCCGCGGAAGAGGGTATGGCCACCAGGAGGCCCCAGAACCCGAATAAATGGCCGAATACCACAATAGCTATGAGTACCCAAACAAAATGCAGTCCCACTTCCCGGCCCACGATTTTAGGATAAAAAAACCAGTTTTCACTTCCCTTTACAACAGCAAATACCAATAGGATGAGTAGTATTCTTTCATAGGATTGGAAATGAGTAAAGCCTACGATTAGTGATATAATGAGTCCGATTACTGTCCCGAAGTAAGGGATAATATCACCGATACCGGCTATCACCCCGATTAGAACGGAGAAGGGCAGCCCAATGAGGCTTAAACCGACGGAATAGAGCACAGCCAGGATCAAAATCACAATGGCCTGCCCTCTTATAAAAGAAGAGAGAATCACATTCATCCGTTCGATGCGCAGGATTGCCTGGTCTTTGATTCGCGGGGGTATTAATCCGAAGAGAGCCTTCTTTATTTTCCTGAAATCTTTGATAAAATAGTAAGAGATCAGTGGGATAAATACCAGGTATAACAGGGTAATTAAAACGCTGTATAAACTGGAAAATGCGGCAACCAGTATGATGGACAGGTCAGTCAACAGGTTACTGAGCATCTCTTCTATTTTACCCATCAGGTTAATTTTGCCCAGGTAGTCCGGGAAATTTTGGGTGATATAATCACTGATGGATTTTATTTTTTGTGAAAATTTCTCCAGTATTTGTGGGAATTTTTCCGCTGCTTGTTTCACCTGGTCCGCCCCATAGGGAAGCATGTTAATTAAAAGAAAAATAAAAAGAAATACCAGGGTAATCATTAATAGCCCGGCGATGACGCCTCGAGAGATATGGGTCTTCCTTTCCAGGGCACCCACCAGCGGGTTAAATAGATAGGCAATCACAAAAGAGAAAAACACAGGCGCGGCCAGGAGGGTAATGTGCTTTAGGCTGAGTATAAGAATTAATACAATTCCTGTATAGACGATCAATGCGGTCAGCGGTGGAGGTAGTGAAAATTTTCTTTTCTTTTTCATAGTATTATCAATTAACAAAAAATTGCCATAAAGTAAAGGAAAAAAATTAAAAAATTGAAAAAATGAGAAAAAAGAGGATGTTGCAACCTGGGAAATAAAATGTTAAAATATTCCCGGAATTTTCCCTGTTTCCCGAAGGGATATTGGCCGGCACCTGTAGTTTCGGTTTCGTATTCCGCGGGGTAAAGGATAAAGGAGCTTTAAGAATGAGTATCATTGTTAAATGCCCGGCATGCGGTGCGAAAAACAGGGTCAAAGAAGATACGGACGCCAATGAGAAACCGATTTGCGGTAAATGCAAAACGCCACTGATTGTCCGCCAAATCACAGCGCCCGTGCATTTAACTGATGCCACCTTTGACAGCTTTATCCAAAAATCGCACAAACCGGTACTGGTGGATTTCTGGGCTGGTTGGTGTCATCCGTGTCGAGTACTTGCCCCTGTCCTCGAATCCTTTGCAAAATCGCAGCATTCTATCACCGTTGCAAAAGTTGATACGGAGCAGAACCCCCTTATTCCCTCAAAGTTCCAGGTATTTTCTATTCCCACTTTGATCCTTTTTGAAGGAGGTCAGGAAGTCAAGCGCATCAGCGGCGTCGTATCCCTCCAGGTGTTGGAATCCTATTTACAACCATGGATCAAGGTGAATTAATGATGCCTCCGCTGCCTCTCGAGAGGTTCCTGGCCGCCGGAGACAAAATAACAGGATGGAGACCCATTGAAAAAACCGGATTCTAAGAGTATTTATCTCCTGGACCTGTGGTTGGTTTTATTTGCAGCGGCTCTGCTGGGGTATGTGCTGGGGAATAAACCACTTTACTGGATGGTTCTTCATTTACGTCCCATTGGTTTTGCACTGGCTTTTGTGGTCTCTTTTTGCGGTATAGGTGCCCCCTTCGTACGCTGGCTCTACCCACACTACCCACAGCAATCAAAAACCGATGAGATTTTGGCTTCTTTTGCCTTAGGATTAGGATTAACAGGGCTTTTTACCTTTGTGTCGGGAATTTTGGGGATCATCAACCTCATGCTTTACGCGTTATGGACGCTTTGCGGTCTTGCTCTCTTCATATATACACTCCTGCGGCGATGGCTGCCGATATCTCTTGACTTAAGCGGCGAGATGAAGAAACCCTTGAATATTCTTGCCATTTTGGTTATGGTTCCTTTCTTGCTCCAGTTGATTCCTCCATTGGTTTCACCTGTGGTATCCACTGATGCTTTGGAGTACCACCTGTTGATTCCCAAAATCTTTCTCAACATGGGAAAGATTGACTATATTCCTTCTCTGCTGGAGTCCAATTACCCGTGTTTAGCGGAGTATATTTACCTGTTGGTCATGCCTATAGCCGGGGATGTGGTATGTAAATCGCTTCATTTTTGGACGGGTATTTTTCTTCTTTTTGCCATGGGGCGGTTAATTGTGAAGGTTAACCCGGGGACCAGTCGTTTATTGGGCCCGGGGCTTTATCTGTCCATGCCGGTATTTGTCCTTATCCTGGGGTGGGCATGGAATGATGCGTTTTTTGTCTTTTTCTTACTGCTTTGTATTCGTTATCTTCTTGACTACCAGGTGGCGGATGAAGGGCAGCGCAGTCCTCGCAGTCTTTTCCTGGCCGGGATCATGGCCGGGTTGGCCTCGTGGATGAAATATACCTTTGTCATGATATTTTTGGTTTTTATTCTCCTTCTCATTGTTGCCCTGGTGCGATGGCGATGGAAATGGTATCACCTGTTCTGGTTTTTCCTGCCTATCGGAGTCATCTCCATGCTGGTTTTTATCAAGAATTGGGCATTCACGGGAAATCCCTTTTACCCTTTTCTTAACAGCATCTTTCACAGCCCTTATTGGACTGATGCGGCCAATGAATATTTCAATAAGGCCCTGAACCGGTGGGAGATGCCGGATTGGAATTGGACCTCTTATTTTTTGTTTCCTTTCCGTATGACGCTAAAACCGGTGCTGATCGATACTCATCCGGGGATTTTGCCTTTGGTTTTGATTCCAATGCTCTTTTTTCGCAGTTTTAACAAAGGGATTACATTCTTGAAAACCTTTATTGTCGCTTCTATATTGGTTTGGTTGCTAATCCGGACAGAAACGCGTTCGCTGCTGACCATGTTAGCGGTATTTTTTTGTATTGCTTCCATAGGATTGGAGCGCATGGCATGGAATCGTAAAGCTTTCAGGCGGCCGTTGGTGTTTTGTATCTGCCTGGCAGTGTTGGCTAACCTGGTTATTACCATTGCCACAAATTACCACTTAACTAAACCGATTAATTATTTCCTGGGGCTTGAAACCCGCAAGGATTTTTTACTTCGGAATGCCAGGTCGCAGTTAACCTATGAGTGGCTTAACCGCAGCCCGGGTGTAGGCAAAGTATTGTTAGTGGGATTTTTTGGCCCCTATTACCTGGAAAAGCCTGCTTATTTCAGCAGTGTTTGCGATCCACCTATTGCTGAGGTGCTTTCCAATGGAATCAAAAGTCCCGGATCGCTGCGGCAAAAATTCCACGGCCTTGGCATCACTCATGTAGCGATCGACCAAAAGCAATACAAAGATGATAATCGTTATCGATTGTATGGATGGTCAGTTGAACAGAAAAGAATGTTTGAGGATTTTATCGCCCAATTTTGTCAACCTGTAGTCAAGTTTGGCAATGAAACCATTTACCGGCTGAAAAATTAAATACCTGACCGCACCGCGGCATTCGGTAACCAACTCTTTAAAAACTTTACTGCGAAGCGCCTATTGGGTGCTGCGGGTAATATAGAGTTGTCCTGGATGGTTATCTACAAATACCACATAAATATTCCCATAATGATCTAATGCAAAATCAATGGCGTATACGGATTCTGCGATTACAAAGGCCTCACTCCACGATGCCCCACTGTCGGTGGAACGGGTAAAGTTAAATTCACCGGAAGCATAAATAACATTGATATTCCCGGCTCTGTCGATGCGGATGCGGGGTGAACTGCCATTTCCACCGGAGGTGACTTCGGAATAGTAATCCCAGCTTGCCCCCCGGTTGGTGGATTTTTTAAAAACGATCTGGTACATGAAGGGTATGTACGCAGAAGATAAAACCATATCGAGGGTCCCTTCGGTGTCCACTGCAATATCGGAAGCGTTGCAGACGCCAAATCGCTGGTCGGAATCACCCCAGGTAACGCCGTAATCGTGGGAGTAGTTGAAGTAGACATGACTATACCGGCTTCCACCGCTGGGCCAGGCTGTCCACGCCGCATAGACCCCACCCTCCATATCAACGGCCATGGATACATTGTAGGCGGAAGAAAAATTTTCCCATCCTTTAAAAATATTGACCGACTCACTCCAATTGACACCGCTGTCAGTGGAACGAATAAAATTGATAAAGAAATACCAATTATCATACGTATGTGCCCATACAACATTCATACCGCCCTCTCCATCCACGGCGATAAGGGGAACGAGGGCCTGAGAGGCTTCATCCGAAACATAAATCAAGCCACTCCATGTCCTGCCCTGGTCAATGGAACGGGTAAAACAGACCCTGTTATTGGCATTGAAAACGGTATTAATACCCCCCTCGCCGTCCACTGCCATACAGGGACGCAAATCATCCCCGGAGTCCTGGGCCACAGTGACCGGGGTTTCCCAGGTGTCTCCATTGTCCGGGGAACGGATGAACCGGATTTCACCGGCTTCGACACCGCCAGGGAAAAATTCATAAACAACATTAAGGTTACCGGCTTCATCAACCGCAAAGGAAAGACCGCCGCATCTGCCGTCACCACCCGGGATGGCCAACGGGTCCGTAAAGGTATGGTTGTTGTAAATGGTAAAGTTGACAATGTTGGAATACCCACCGCCCGGGGAAGGGTTGAGTACCACGACCGGTACGTCTCTTCCTTCGACCTCTGACATCCTGCTTTTAAGCCCCATCACTGCCGCCGATTCACTACTGGCAATATCCCCCGGATCGATTTGACAGCTCAGTTCTTCGGCGCTAACAAACCCGGTCTCTTTTTCGACTCCATTAAAGAAGATTTTGGCACCGGTAACAAAATTCGCCCCATATGCCGTCAGGGGAAACGAGGGCATATGGGAAACCTTTGATACAGGAGAGAGGGATGATAAAACAGGTATGGGATTACTCTCCTCGTCGTCCCCTCCAATCCCTTTACACCCGTTAAACACAAACAGGATAAAAATCACCAAACACGCGGTCATTGTCATAAATGACTGTTTCATCCCTTCACCTCCTACGGATTTCTTCGTGTACCTTGTACCTTCGCGGCTATCTTCCGGTTCTTCCTGGCTTCCTCTACCCGGTATCGATTTAAAAAGGCATTAAAATTGAGATACAATTCCACGCGTAATTTCAACATCTTAAAAAGATTATAACGATTAGGCAGACATTTTTCAAGAAATAAATTTAGAAAAGGGTGAAGGGTATTGGCGAAAAATCTAAATTTTATTTTATCATAAAGCGGTTGACAGGATTGTTGACAACCATTGAAAATATTATTAAAATAGTTGCATGTCAAGAAAATATATGAAATATTTTATGCCCCTCCTTTTCGGACTGCTTTCATTTCTTTTCTATATGGTTATATATCGGCCTCCGCTGGGATCGGAAGACTTTATTACTGCATTAATGGTCTTTTTTGCCGCCCTGGCCTGGAGTACCATGATGACGCTTACCAGGGCAGAAAAACAATGGGTTCTCTATTTGTATCTTTTAGTTTCAATTATTTCTCCTTTAATAATGGCGCTGTTTTTCAAAGGATTCAATTTACTGTGGCATACGGTGGCACTGGGGCTTATTGTAATAGCAGTGGTGGGGCTGCATTTTTTTATGTCCGGCTATTTCAAATATAAAAAAGAAGAGTAATCGTTATTTTTTTTCCGTACCCGGTATGACACAGAGGAATTTAAATGTGATGCCCCCGTTATTTTCAAATTGATGTTCTTCCCCGGGCAAGACCAGGGCAAAGGAACCTTTCTCCAACGGGATGGATTTGTTTTTTGTATTGATTCGGGCACTGCCTTCCAGGACATAGACTTCGTGTTCCCATGGGTGGCTGTGAAAGGGGGTGTGACCACCGGGCTCCACCTCAAAATGTCTCAAATAAAAATGGGGAGCACCCGAATCTTTACCGATTAACCACCGGATGGAAACTTTTTGAGCACCTTCCTCGATGACTTCCGATCTTTCCACTTCATCGTATTTTTTAACAATCATTATTTTTCTCCTTTTTATTTTTAACCACGTAACCACGTAGCCACGTAACCACGTGACCACGTGACCACGTGACCACGGATAAAAGATTGTATTTTAAATAAGTTTTCAGATTTTTTCAAGGCCACCGCGACAAAAAGAATTGCATTTTTCTTGATTTTGTATTATAATTAAATTTTTAACAAAACAATTTTTTGAGCAGGGAAAAAATGAAAAGAAAAGTTAGTGACCTATTAAAAGAAAAGGGCAATGTGGTTTATTCAATTAGTGATAAAGCAATGCTGAAGGATGCAGTGAAGCGTTTTAATGAAAAGCGTGTCGGTGCATTGATCGTAGTAAATGATGAAGAAGAGATACAGGGCATTGTTACTGAGAGAGATATTTTAAAGAAATTGGCGAAAACCGAAGGCGAAGTCAAAGACATGAATGTGAGGCTATTGATGACCCCCAGGGAAGAGCTGATTGTAGGAACACCCGATGATGAGATCGAGTATATGATGAAAGTGATGACCACGAATCGAATCCGTCACATCCCCATTGTAGGCGGAGAAAACGAATTAAAGCTGCTGGGTGTTATTTCTATCGGTGATATCGTTAAGACTCTCCTGAATGGCCTGGGAATGAACCATGAAAACAGGCTCCTGAAAGATTACCTGGATAGAGCATATTCCATTTAAAATCAATCATTTCGATCATCTGTCCCGGAAAGAAAAGAGAAAAAGGTGACAGGGACGTTATTACGTTATTACGTTATTATTGTCCATTGTATTGTAATCTTACGGGTAAAAGTGTAAAATAAGGGGGAATTGCAGAAATTTGAAATCGTGGATTTAAAATGAAAAAATATGAGACCTTTTCAACCACGGCCGATGTAGGCCTTCGCATCCGGGGCAGCGGATACCAGGACCTCTATCAAAGTGCAGTAAAAGGGCTGAAGGTACTTCTTTTTGAAGAGCCGCCCTCTGCCCCTTCCTGTCAACCCTGCAAATATCCCTTTGAATTCCACGGCGACAGCCCCGAAAATGTCCTGGTTAACTTGCTGTCGGAAATCGTGTTCCTCCTGCAGGACAAAAATAAAATCACCATTGACATAAAAATCAAAAAAGTCAATGATACCTATTTAAAAGCAGATTTACTCACCATACCCGCCAATAGGCAAGCGGAAATGGAAATAAAATCAGTGACTTATCACAATTTAAAAATTAATCGAAAAAACCACATGTTATCAACAGAGGTTATCTTTGATATTTGACATCCAGGTGAGTATGGTGCGTAGGTGCGTAGGTGAGCGGGATAAAAAAATAAAATGAGTGAGGTAAGAAAATGGAATTAAAAGATTTTACCAAAGTGTCACCTTACCGGTGGGTGGCGGAAAAAGATAAACATAAATCTTCAAAGACAAAGATGAATGTAGATGCAGAGATTTTTGCTACGGAAGCCATTCTAAAAAATGCTGTGGAAGATCAAGCGATTCAACAGGTCATCAATGTGTCATCGCTGCCCGGGATTTTATCCCATTCGTATGCCATGCCGGACATTCATTATGGGTATGGTTTCTGTATTGGAGGTGTGGCGGCTTTTCCCGCGGATTCCGGTATCGTGCTGCCCGGAGGTGTGGGTTACGATATCAATTGCGGCGTGCGGTTACTCTCCACCAATATCCCCCACCATGAACTGGAAGACCTCAGGGAAAGCATCGGTTACGCAATGTTAAGCAAAATCCCCACCGGCTTGACCAAAAAAAGTAATTTGAAATTGAGCCAAAAGCAATTTACAAAGGTGTTGAAAGCGGGCGCAGAAGAAATCGCCCGCCATTATACCAAAACCCAGGTCAGCAGCACGGCCAATTTGAAATTTATCGAATCTTCAGGAAAATTGGCGTTTGATATGCCGGAGATCATCAGCCCACGCGCCATAGAAAGAGGACATACCCAGGTGGGCTCACTGGGCGGTGGCAATCATTTTATTGAAATCCAGTTGATCGATGAAATCTACGATGAAAATGCCGCGGCAGTGTTTGGCCTGGAAAAAGGAAATATCTCTATTAGGATTCATACAGGTTCCAGGGGATTTGGCCATCAAGTGGCCAGCGACTATATCGAAAAGCTGAGAAAGAAAAACTTGCACAAAATCAACGTCCCGGATCCGCAGTTGATTTATGCGGAAATTCAATCAAAAGAAGGGCAGCAATATTTGCAAGCCCTGAATGCCGCGTCTAATTTTGCCTGGGCCAATCGGCACCTGTTGATGGATGATATTGTGAAAATTTTTGAGGAAATGTTTAAGCGTTCCGCTCAACAATTGGGGATTGGTTTGGTTTATGACCAGGCCCACAATATTGCCAAATTTGAAGATCATGTGATTGCAGGAGAAAATCAGCGAGTATTGATTCACCGAAAAGGAGCCACCCGGGCATTTCCTCCGGGGCATAAAGACATACCCGCAGAATACCAATCGGTGGGACAGCCAGTGCTAATTCCCGGCAGTATGGGAACCGCTTCCTATGTCCTGCGAGGAACAGCGGAAGCAATGGAACTCTCCCTGGGCTCTTCCGCCCACGGTGCCGGCAGACGACTCAGCAGACACAAAGCCATTAAATTCTCTTCCGGTATGAATGTAAGAGAAAAACTAAAAAAGCAAAACATACTGGTATTTTCATATTCCAATAAAGGGCTCAGGGAGGAAATCCCCGAAGCTTACAAAGAAATCGATGAGGTCATCGACGTCACCCATGGAGCAGGTATTTCCAAAAAAGTCGCCCGCATGATACCGCTGGTGGTGGTTAAAGGTTAATAAGAATGGATACCCCAAATAAAGAACTTGAAAAAAAAACAGGTGACGTCAAAAGGCAGTTAAGGTTACTCAAAAGAGTCCTGGTGGCGTTTTCCGGTGGAAAAGATTCTTTTTTTCTATTAAAAACCGCCGTGGAAACGCTGGGGAAAGAAAATGTCTTTGCCTGTTATGTCAGTACCGGTTTCTCCAGCAAAAACGATCAAAAACGGGTGGATTATTTTACCCGGCAGTTGGATTTCCACCTGGAAAAAATCGAAATCGATCTATTCCAGGAGAAAGCCATTATGTCCAACCCCAGGGACCGATGCTATTTCTGCAAAAAAAAGATATTTACCACTCTAAAAGAAAGGGCCCTGGAATTAGGCGTTGAAACGGTCCTGGACGGTACCACTTACTCGGACTTAAACGAATACCGGCCCGGGTTAAAAGCCCTTGAAGAGTTAAACATCCTGTCACCGCTGCGGGATGCCCGGATCACTTCTCCCGGAATTGCGGTGTATTTAAAAGAGAATATAGGAATTGATGATTATTTTCTCACCTCTTCCACCTGCCTGGCCACCCGGTTCCCCTACTACCTGGACCTGGATGAAACCCTGCTAAAAACCTTTGATGACCTGGAAAGATACGTGGTGGACCTGGGCATTTACCCGGTAAAAATACGGTTTATCCCGGAAGGTATCCGGATTGAAACGCCGCTGCGACATTTCCGGGAAATCTTTGCCAACCGGGATAAAATAATTGACTTTTGCAAAAAAAAGGGGCTTAAATTTGTGACCCTGGACCTGGAAGGTATAAAATCAGGAGTTTGGGATTGACAAAACCAGTTTTTTTGTGTATGATAAGCTTTCTGTTTGGAGGAAAAAGCCAATGGCAAGTCATAAGTCAGCATTAAAAAAGTATTTTCGTGATGAAAAACGCAGGATGATTAATAAGATGAATCGCTCTAAGATGAAAAATCGGATAAAATTATTTATAAAAAAGCTTGATGCCGGTCAGTTAGAGGAAGCTAAAGCATTATTCCCCCGGATGATTTCCCGGATTGACAAAACCATAAGAAAAGGAACCATCCATAGAGGTACCGGGGCACGATTGAAATCCCGGGTAATGCTTCGTGCCAGGAAAGCAGGCCTGGAAGTGTAACCACTTTTTTTACCTATAAGTGGATTTCCTATGAGTTGATGGACCTTCCCAGGGGATATATTTCTTACAGTCAAATACGGTTATATCAAACCTGTCCCCAAAAATACTATTATACTTATGTCAAAAAAATCCCGGTACCGGTTAATGAAAAAGTATTCCTGGGAGTGGTTTTTCATTCGGTCATTGAAGATTATTTTAGAGAGAAGATAAAGGGTATAGAGCTCCCAATAGAACCCCTTTTGGAGCAATTTGCGGAAAAATTTGCCGGCCTGCAAAAAGAACAAAAAATTGCTTGGGACGAGCCCCAGGACCAGACCCTGAAACGGGGAATGGGGTTTGTCAAATACTTTTTGCGACAGGTGGCGCCTACGATCAAACCTCTCATGGTGGAAAAAGAGTTGATTGCAGATTTACCCGAAATCAATGTGTGCCTCAAGGGTGTGATCGACCTGGTGGAAACCGATTTTAGCATTACGGATTTCAAAACCACCACTGCCAGATGGACAAAATCAAAAATTAAAGGCTCTTATTTGCAAGTGGTTATCTACCGGTACTTATTTGAAAAATTTTTTGGTGATGTGATCTCTTTGCTGAAATTTAAAATCATTTACTCCAAAAATCCCACCAACATCAAACACCAGGAAATAAACATAAAACCAAAAGACGTGGATTATGATTACAGCAAAATGTTCGACGTGATCAAATACGTGGTGGATAACATTCGCCAGGAGGTTTTCTATAAAAACGAAAACTTTATTTGCGGTTTTTGCGAATTCAAAGAGGTCTGCAGTAAAAATAGCGAACCAGGGAGGTAATTCAAGTGTACTAGTACTAGTAGGTATTTCTACCTATATAAAAATGAGTAGTTCAGGTTATTGACTTTTTTTTATTAATATTTAAAAATAACACTATACAAGTGATGTAAGTGCTTTATGGTTTCAGGTTAGGGTTGCCAATAAAGCGATTTTAAGGAGCAACGTTAAACGCAAAACTTAGAAAGATGGAGGGGGGGGAGGATGGAAAAGGTGGGTGACAAATACTACCTGACCCCCGCTGGGTTCCTGGAAACTTAGGGTTATCAGCGATAAACGTTATTAAAGTTTTAAGGTTTCCCGATGGCGATAGTGAAACTGGTTATTTGTTTATCTCCTGCCGGGTGGGTCTGCTCCTTTTACTGCTTTTATATTGCCAGTTTTTCCATTCTCAGTTTCTTTCGAAAATCATTGATGCGGGCGATGTCCCATACCTGGATATTTCGCTCCGAAGCCGCGGACAAAGCATCAGGATAAATCGTATCCAACACAAAAAGAATTCCCACCGCCTCCTCCCTCACCTGTTCCAGCTTGTTGGCAAAGTTCATTACTTCCGCTAAGGTGACACTCCCGGATTTTAGTTCCCCCAGCACCAATTGATTGCCTTTATAGGTGATAAGATCGAATTCTTTGTCTTCCAACATGCCGCCGCGGGTGTTAATATACTGGTCTGACAGGTAAAACATTTCACGAATTTGGGCTTCCCTGGCTTTGCCCAACCGGGAACGTACGCTGCTCAACAACTCCTGGACAGCGCCCTGGAAAGCAGAAAGCTTTTCTTGCACCGGCAGCGCAGATGATTCTTGCACCCTCAAACAAGCCCTGAGCCAGAATTCCAGGAATGGATCGGTGAGTTGGTATCCATCACGGGTTTTCCGGATTAATTCTGCCATTTGCAGGAAATCCAGGTATACCGGCAGCGAAGTAGTACGCATTACTACAGCGGAAGCAATCCGGCTTACGGTATGATTCCCCAGGGCAATGGCTTTTAATATAGATAGGTATTTTCCCATGTTCCTTTTCTTGAAGGTTTTTTCCAGGGTATCCTTGAAGTGAATGTAGAGTATGCCATCAGTATGGAAACTTACTTTTTCAATAGCCTGGATAATGACATCGTTGGGAACACGTTGATATGATCGTTCTTTACATGCTGTGATGGCTTTCTCCAGTATCCCGTTGATAAAAAAGGGGAAACCTCCTGTCAGTGTCACCAGGAATGACAGCCCGATTTCACCGATAACCAGGTGGTGTTTTTTTAGCATTTGCAGGATATACAACCTGGCCTGGTCAAAATCAAACGCCCCTACCCGGTGGATAGAAAAATGGCCAAACAGGGGAGCAGCACCGGATTCAAGAATATCCTTCATCATCCCCACTTCGGAACCGGCTGCCAGGTAATTCACCCTGCTCTCCGTCATGATTTGCCTCCGCAGTACATCCGGCACAGGCAGGGAAAGGGTGGTAATATTTTGAAACTCGTCTATCAATATCATGAATCTTGTATCTTCATCGGCAGCTAAAGCAGCAGGTAGTTTGAGTGCCATTTCCAGCGTTCCCATGTCCGGCGGTTTGAGAAGCGCATCACGCAGTTTAAGCAGATGTTTTGCCAATTGGGGTTTCATTTCAATGGTTTGGGTAATTTGTTCGGCCAGGGTTTCAAAACTTTCCTCGAAAATCCCCGGGATGTCTCCACCTCTTTGCTTACGGATAAAATGGAACAGGCAGAGGTTGACATAACGCACTAAAAAGGAAGTATCCGTATCTTCAAACAAAACGTAAATATAGGGGCAGAGAATTCCTTCCTCTTCTAATTTGGGTCTGATTTCCCACATCAAGGATGTTTTGCCTGATTTTCTCGGACCGATGAGGGCGAAATTTTTTTGTGTTTTTGTTAGAGTATCAATCAATGTTTCCCGGTCAAAAAGGTCTTCCCCGGTAACGGGCCGTTGGAGTATTTCCACGGTTTATCACCTCCTTTTAATTGATTATTCATTAACGAATATATTCGTTAGCAAATATATTCGCTGACGAATAAGATATTAAATTATTTTTTGTGAAAAGTCAAGGGGGGGTACTTGCCTTTTACTGTCTTTTACTTCATTCCTAACGTTTTTTCTTGCCACTTTTCCTTGCTTTTATATTGCCAGTTCATTGGTTTCTTTTTTCTTGTATTCATAGTAATGCAGCAATATTTTATGTCGCAGCAGCGGGTCCTTTTCCATATCATCCAATAACTCTTTTACATCAGGCATTTTATCTTCCAACCCGGAGTGAGGCTTTTCATTTTCCACCTGCTTCTCCTCATAATACATCGATCCCTTGTTAAATAAAAACCAATCCATGGATATATTAAAATCTTTTTGCAGCCGATGCAGCGTGATCAACCCCGGGATAGTGTCACCGCTTTCGTTCTTATAATAACTGGAAATCCGTAACCCCAACCGGCTGGCCATTTCGTTTGCAGGGTAATCCAACTGCTTTCGCAGCTTCTTTAACCGCTGCCCCACATCCCGGATCAAATTACCTCTTTTTTTTCTCATTTTTTACTCCTTTTGCAGTCGTATATCCTGTATATTTTATACTTCTTATAAATATCTCATACGAAAATTTTTTAAAATGGTTTTGTATTTCTCTCATAAAAATATAAAAATATCTCTTAAAAAGAAATTATAATCTCCAGGTAAAATATATTATTATTAGAGGAAGAAATATAAATATTGGAGGAAGATATTTAGCAGCATGAGGAAGAAATATTTATAGAATAGGAAGATATATTTCTACCAAGAGAAAAAATATTTGCACCTGGGTAAAATATTATACTACCGGAAGAAGAAATATTTATATTATAGAAAGATATATTTATACCTTATTAAAATATAATATTTGCTTAAAGAGGTAATTTATTACCTTTCCAGGACACTTTCATCCCTATTTTTTCCATTTTTATTCTTCGTGGTTTCAAAGCATACAATGTGGTTTTTGCCTGTCCATAACCTCACAACCCGGACAAGCCGGAACCAAAAAGGTTATTATTCACCTCAGAGTACGCAAAGTACGCAGAGAAAATGACCTCTGCGCTCTCTGCGGTAAAAAAAATATTCTGCCAGAGAAAAGAGTGACAGGTGATTTATTTTTTTATTGGTTTATAATAAAATATGACTAACCCTTTTCGCAAAAAGAGGGGCTTTATTATAAGAGGTTAGATATGCAGGAGTGGCAGCATTTTTTGTACAAAGCGCAGCAAGGAGATTTAAGTGCGTTTGATGTGTTGGTTCAACAATTTCGAGACATGGCCGTCGCTTATGCCTATTCCATACTGGGTGATTTCCAATTGGGGGAAGATGCGGCTCAAGAGGCATTTGTACAGGCTTATAAAGATTTAAAAACCCTCCGCAGCCCCCTGGCTTTTCCTTCGTGGCTGCGCCGGATTGTCTTCAAGTACTGCGACCGGATAACCAGGAAAAAACGGGTTGAAACCGTACCCATGGAAATGGTAACCGCACCGGCACAGAACCGGGAAACACCGCCGGAAATGGTGCAAAGCAATGAGACCAATCATACCATATTGCAGAGTATTAACGCGCTGCCGGAAAACGAACGCACCGTTACTACTCTTTTTTACATGAATGGTTATTCGATGTCAGAGGTGGGGAACTTCCTTGAAGTGCCTATCAGTACCGTGAAAAGCCGCCTGCATTCTGCCCGGAAAAAATTGCGAGAAAGGATGGTACCAATGGTAAGAGAAACACTAAAACATCATGCTCCGGGAAAGAAATTTAATGAACGATTACGGGAAATACTGGGGCAAGTACCGGTAGTCAGCTACCAACTGCACCAATTACCCGGGAAAGATGGCTTGCGGCGTTGTCCTGAATCATTTCCCTTTCCTTCATGTTTACGTGCGTGCCTGGAATACCTTGGCCATGATATGGGTTATAAAAAAATCAATGTGCATGGTAGAGATTGGCGTCTGGACAGCACCTATGTATATTTAATGGGAACCACCGGTTCTTCGTTTAAGCTCACCTGGAAACCTGGTTGGCATCTTGATAATCCCCTCATCTCCCATATGTCGGCAGACCCCTTCGAACCCTTTAAAAGGGGATTGGCATCCGTGGGTTATGAGTATGAAATTATCCACAAGGAAGCAGGGCGTGATAATGAATCATACTTCCGTAAACGTATCATTGAAAGTATCAGTGAATTCGGTCGGCCGGTGATTGCCAATGGCGTTGTGGGTCCGCCGGTGGACTGCCTGATTACCGGGTTTGATCAAGGAGGAGAGGTGCTTATTGGTTGGAGTTTTTTCCAAAAGGCCAAAGAGTTCAATGTTGATGTGGAATTCGAAGCCAACGGCTGTTTTAGAAAACCCAATTGGTTCAACGACACACATCGTCTTATTATTTTAGGTGAAAAAAAGCAGGCGCCGCAGTTGGAAAACGTATACCGGGAGAGCTTGCACCGGGCATTAACAGTCATCCGCACCCCAAAGGTTAATGACAGGCATAATGGTCTTGCCGCTTACCAGGCCTGGTCAGAGGCTATTCGCCAGGATAACGAATTTATTGGTAAGAAAGTAAAAGAACTGGTCCATCGTTATCATGTTCATCAAGATGCGGTGGGCTCGATTGCAGAAGGTCGGTGGTATGGTTTTCAATTCTTAAAAAAAGTCATTGAAGACATTACGGTGCCTGGATCATTATCAGAAGCTGCTCAATGTTATGATGATCAGCACTCTCTTATGTGGAAGGTATGGGGACTGGTGGGTGGTCCGGGTGCATCGAGCAAAAAGGCTAAACTGTTTGCTGATGCCGAAATCCGGGAAAAAACCGCCCGGTTGATCCTGGAAGCCCGGGAAAAGGAACAAAAAGCCGCTGACATCATCGAACAGACATTGAAGGAATGGTATTAGGAGAATTTGGAGAATTTGGAAGAATTTGGGGTCAGACAAGGGTCAAACCTGGTGGCCTGTCCCGAATGCTCCGTAGGTGCTAAATGTCAAGGTAGAAAGTGACATCGAAACTGGCGGTTCCCCGCCTGCGGTCTCAATCAACAGGTGGATATCCCTTTTCCTAAAAAGAAAACAAAGTAAAGATTT
>CP070627.1:7890664-7897894 GCA_020355945.1 Candidatus Aminicenantota bacterium
CGGGGATGGATTCCCACTAACATTAAAATTTTCAGGGCCATTCGTTTGTGAAGGTTCCATCGTTCCATTGCCAGAGCCACCAGGAATCCGCCGATAAATATAAAGATAATATGGTTGACATATTGAGTGGAAACATCTTTGCCGTCCATGATGCCAAAGGCAGGGAAAAGGATGAGGGGGATCAATGCCGTGACAGCTAAGGGAATGGCCTCGGTAATCCACCATACCGCCATTAAAAAAGCAATAGCAGCCGTATAGGTGATTTCACGATGCCTGGGGGAAAGATCAACGAATAAAATAAATAATACACATAAAATAGGGACAACGATTAGAATAACTCTTTTAAACGTATCTGCTGACTTTGCCTGCTCCATATGTCAT
This sequence comes from Candidatus Aminicenantota bacterium, assembly GCA_020355945.1. Next base: position 7,891,046 of record CP070627.1, read on the forward strand.
TCTAACAGATTAATACTAAAATGTAAACACTTTAGGCAGCCCTAAATTCACCGCCAGATTTTGTAAACCACGAAGACACGGGGTTCCTGGCCGCCGGAGGCAAAAGTTGAACGCTTAATCCGGTTCCTGGATATCGTTATCAATGGTACCGTTATTTACATTGACACTTTCCCAGGTACCGCCGGAACCGGTCCAGTTCACTAAATTAAACGTATTTACACCGGATGGCCAACCTCTCACTTTGTAGACCGTCACTGCATCGGTCCAATGTAAAGGAGTACCGGATTGGCAAACATTCGGTGCCGTATCAGCTTCTAAGAAGAACACGTAGTCGGTGTAGCCTTCCCAACCGAAAATTTTGGCCTGACCATTTTCAGCAACACAAACAGCCGCACCTTCATCACAGGCAATCGCTTTTGTAGTATTTACCGTGGTAAACCCATCAATGATATTTCTTGCCATAAAGGTGATGACTCTGCCCAGTCGATCTCTTTCAGAGAAATGCGAATCCGTGATGATACCCGATGAAAAAGGAATTTGGGTGATAAAATCTGTTTTCCGATAATTCATGTACTGGTGATAGGGATCAGATAGAGCTTCCGAAGAGTAAACCCCATAAGACTCAGGGATATAGTCAATCTCACCTAACACGGCCAGCCCCGCTGATGTTCCACCCACGGCCGCGTTTTTGACATTCACCAGGTAATCAATAGCACTTTCTACTTTAGTGTCATTCCAAAAGCTGTAGTAATCTGACTGGTCTCCACCGGCAATCCAGAGGGCTTCTGCATTTTTAATGACTTGTTCCACGTAAGTAGAATTGGCGTATTCCAGTTTATTGATAACCAGGGTATGAACCGAATCCACACCACCGATTTGATTATAGATATAATCCTGGTAGCCATCGGAACGATCGGTGCGGATAACCACGAAGTCGCCGTTACTGGTCCTGGCCGTGAGCCAGGCCATGGCTTCATCACATTCCGGGCCCCCGCCCATATAGACGGTGCCGGCTTGATGGCTGGTGGTCACCCATGCCGGATTTCCATCCACATAGACCCTCATACCACCTGGGGGGCTGCCCGGGTCTGGTTCACTACCGCTGGGATTTACTGTTATAATAGCAGTATCATCGTCGGTCAGCCCACCGTTATCGGTTACGGTAAGGGTAGCTGTATATGTCCCGGCACTGGAATAGGTGTGGATAACGATCATTCCCGTGTCAGTATTCCCATCACCAAAGTCCCATTCATAAGAAGTTATGGTGCCATCCGGATCATAGGAACCCGAACCGTCAAAGGTGACTTGTTCACCCTCATTGACCGTTTGGTCCGGACCTGCATCAGCTACCGGTGGAGTGTTGCCTCCATCATTTACTGTGATGATTGCCGTATCCGAATCTTTTTTTCCATTACTGTCCGTAACCGTAAGCGTGGCCGTATAGGTGCCGGCGCTTGAATACGTGTGGGTAACAATCATCCCTGAAGCTGTACCCCCATCGCCAAAATTCCATTCGTAAGAAACAAGCGTGCCTTTTTTAGCATAGGAGCCTGAACCGTCAAAGGTGACTTCTTCATCTACGTTCACGGTTTGGTCCGGCCCTGCGTCTGCTACCGGCGGTGGTGCACCTAATAGAATAGAAGGAATAAATAGTGTACTTGCCAGGAAAACAAAAAAGGCAAATACGGAACTTTTGAATTTATTCATTTGAAACCTCCTTTGATGATTTGTATGTCGATTTTAGGAGTGGAAGAAATTTTATCTGATTAATGATTAATATAACATTATATATGCATTAAATCTTTTTGTCAACCGAAAATTTTTTTTATCTTTTGCCTCTACGTTCCCTGCGGGCTCTGCGGTGAATTTAGGACGGGTACACGTGTACACGTGTTCACGGGTACGCGTGTTCACCTGTTGAAATCCTGGCGTACTTCTCATATAATATCAGGTGAACGAGGTTATTCGGTGAATGTATATGCCTTTCTGGATAAATTTTTAAAAAAAAGGAGACATAAAATGAGCGCAAAAAATCAAATCTGCGGATTAATCACTGATTTTGGAAATAAGGATTATTTTGTTGGCGTAATGAAAGGTGTAATGAAAAGAATTACCCCTGGTATTGAAGTGATCGACATTTCCAATGATATTCCCTCTTACGGCTTACTGCCCGCCTCTTTTGCTATTGATAAGTCATACCGGTATTTTCCCGCTTCCACTGTATTTTTGGTGGTGGTGGACCCGGGGGTAGGGACAGAACGAAAGATTCTCCTGGTGGAGTACGATAACCGTTATTTTATTGCACCGGATAACGGCGTGCTCACCCCGATTTTGCAAAAAGAGCAGAAAATTGTGGGTGTGGTTGACAATAAGAAATACTTTTTGATTGATGGGTATTCTACGTTTGAGGCCCGGGACAAAATGGCGCCTGCGGCTGCATATTTGGCAGGCGGTATTGATCCCTGGGAAATCGCTGCTCCTACCACTGACTTTATTGTGAACCCGAATTATTTTCCAACCAAATCCGCCAACTCCATTAAAGCCGGGGTGGTCTATATCGACAAATTTGGAAACCTAATGACCAATGTGACCAAAGAGTTTCTTTTTGATACCCTCAAAGAAACCGGGCTGGCGAAATTCAGAGTAGAATTCAATGGCAGGGAAATTGATAAATATTATGATACTTATGCGTATGCCGGTTCGGAATCGGTTCCCTTTATGTTGATTGGCAGTCATCAAAATCTTGAAATTGCCATGAATATGCAGTCGGCTGCTTCTGTTCTTGAAGCGGCTGTGGGTCAAAAGCTCCTCATCACATTCTACTGAATAAAAGAAAAAAGGAAAAGGGAAAAAAGGACAAAAAAATCCTGGTCTACCATGAAATTACTTTAGCCACAGAGGACACAGAGGTCACAGAGTAAAAAAAATTATGAAGCATGAAGGGACACGAAGGGAAAAAGATAAATTCAATTGTAGGGGTTTGATTCATCAAACCCCGTAGAAGCGTGGATGAAGCGCCCGGGCCGGGCTTGATAAATCAAGCCGTGAAGCATCTACAATAGAATGGAGTAAGCGAGGGTATAATTTTCATGCTTCTCCGGGCGTGGCTGCGGCCTCATGAGGAACTATACCGCTGTTTCATTTTTGAAGGCCTGGTACAATCCCTGACTGTAGGTGGCCAGGACCTGGTCTAACTCAAAAAGAATTTCAGACTGGATTTTCTGTTCCCGGGCAGCCAGGGCTCTTAACCTGGGCCAGGCCAGGGCCACACTCTCACTGTCCGGGCAGCTTTCAACCAGGTCCATGGCCTGGTCCAGGACATCCAGGGCACTTTGGTTGGCGCGATCGCAAAGGGTGCGCAAAACCTGCTGGTAACGTTCGGTCCAGGGCCCTGGTTCGAAGGTTCTCACTACCAGGCAGTCAAAGTAAGCCTGGCGAAGACGCTCCACCAATCCGTTGGGATCGGAATTGCGGAAGCTGAAGTTAAGAGCAACAAAAAGAGCATAGTAATCCAGGCGCGGGTCTAACAAATCATAATCGGGTCGTATGTCGCTGCCCATCAGCCGGCCCTCTTGAGCAAGTCTATCTTCGATGGCGGTTCCTGCCAGGGGCAGCATCTTGACAAAGGAAATAGGCGGACCTCCCATACGAGCCACTTGCCTCAAGAAATGTAGATTCTCCCGAACCGTCTCCATGGTGCTGTCCGGGTCAAAAAGCATAAATCCCATATCAAATTCAAGTCCCACATCTTTAAGCGTCTGCATAGCTGCCAGGTTTTGTTCCACTGTCACATGTTTGTTTAGAGTCTTCAAACCCAGACGACTGCCGGATTCAACCCCCAGGTAGACCACCAATAGGCCGTGGTCCCGGCAGCGTGCCATCACGTCCGGTTGTATGTCATCCACCCGACAGGAGACTTTCCAGCCTATCTTGCCTTTAAGGCCCGCTGCCTCCAGTTCATGTAAAAAATTCTCTATCCAGCGCACCTGCCGGTCGGACTTAGCAGCAAAATCGTCATCCTGGAATAGGAACAAGCAAATCCCCCGGGACTTGTAGAGGTACTTCATTTCAGCCGCCACATCCTGGGGGGAGCGAATACGCCGAAGCGGACCAGGGGCGCCTCCATAAAACTGGCGTATACTGCAAAAGGAGCAGTTGTACAAGCAGCCGCGGCTTGCCAGGATAGGCGCCATTCCCCTACCTCGGGAACTTTGTCGAATTTCTCCCCGCCGGGGCCAGGGCAATTCATCCAGGTTAGCCAGGAGAGGACGCGGCGGGTTAATTACTATTTCCCCTTCCCGTCGGAAGGCCAGCCCCAAAATGCCAGGCCATTCCTGGGGCTGATTCAATTTGCTCAGAAGTTCAACGGTGGTTAATTCCCCTTCGAATATGACGATAGAATCCAGGTACTTCAGTTCAGCCAGGGTACGCACCGGACGCAAGCTGGGATAATGACCGCCCGCAGTAAAGTGGGCCCTGACACCCTCCTGGCGCAGCATCTCCATGAGTTCGCCAAATTCGTGCAGGTTGTATTGAAAGATGATGGAGAAGCCTATCAGGTCGGGGGAACTTCGTTTAGCAACCTCCAGGACATCGGTGGGATTACCTGGTTTATAGGGTGCCAGTGCGCTGCGAAAACCCTTAGCCTCAATGTAAGCCATGATATAGCGCAGTCCCAGGTTCTCCTGGTTTTCATATCCAACAAACAGTGCATCTACTTTGTGGATAGAACCCAACGCCCACCTCTCATATAAAGGCAAAAGGCAATGATATCGATTAAGTTACTGCCTGGTCACCGGAAAGCTGCTAAATGTTGATATTTTCTACTATCTTGATAATCTCATCGCAAGTCTGCATCTCTTGTTGTAAAGTTTTCGTTTGAGCTCTCAACTGGATGAGGGTGATTTCTTTCAGCTTATCGTGCGGAATGATCTTCAAAAATACCGGGTCAAATATGGGACCAATACGGTCAGCAATACTCAGCGGTCTGACTGCCGAGGTAGGTATTTCTCCATTTGGCATTTTTTTTACCTCCCTTTAAAAGAATTGTTACAAAATAGAATTATATATTTTGTAGAAAAAAATTGTATCATAGGGAAAATTTGTTGTCAAGTTAGCAGTCTTTTGGCGGCTGAGCATATTCAGGCAGCAGTTACGCAAAATCCGGTAAAACCAGGGATAAAAAAAGTCCTGCCGCTGCAGACGGGAAATCGCTTTAAAGGCTCGTGTAAAAGAATCCTGGCAGGCATCTGCCGCATCCTCTCGTCTCCGGGTACAAATTTTTGCCTGTCCCCGTATTACCGTATTTCTCAAAAAGGGTTATGGCCGCCGGAGGCAAAAGTTGACGGTGGGATTGAAATGTGAACCGATTTCCTTTAGAATACAAGATAAAAAAAAATCAAAAAAAGAGAGGTTAAACGTGGACTTCACAATGATTGCCCTGTATGGTATCGGAGGCATCCTGGTGGTTTATTTTCTACTTTATATTTTTACAGCCCAAACCATCCTGGGATTTGTTTTAAAAAAACCCGGTATAAAAATAGTAGACCGGTCCGACTGCCCGGGATATTTAAGAAACTTATTTGAAATCAAAGAGAAAGAACTGTTGGAACTGGGCTTTAACTACCTCTACTGTATGCTGGTGGATGACCTGTATGTCAAAAAATATTCCCGGAAATATACATTGGTATATTATCATCCCCAAGAAAAAACCTATGCGGAATTATCGACATCGGATGCGGCTGATCATGTGATACCCGTGCAGGTATCATTTTCCACCCATTTTACCAACGGTAACCGGCTGATTAGTCTCAATGGCTTAAAACACGGCGTGTTAGGCACGATTCCCAATGCTATACTGATCGACCCCTATGCTGAAACATTGAAAAAACAGTTTGATTTCCACCTGCACCACCTGGCCGCCGCAGGTGATAAGGAAGGTGAGATCAAGGAATGGCAGCCGGATAAACTGCTAAATCCCGATGAAATCACCCGGGGAGAAAGCCTCCGCTTTGAAAACTATTTAAAACAACTGGAAAAAGAGGGTTATATATATCATGCCGGGGATAATAACTATTTGATCAGGACAATTCCCTCGCTGCGTTTTGCCCACCAAATGATTTCAGGCTTAAAAAAAATCACCCGACTGCGCGGCAAAATAACCAGGCTGCGGGGCAGGGCAAAACAAACAGACCTGCCTGTAGAACTGGAAGTAACCAATTATTTGAATACCCGGGCCGTTTTCAATCAACAAATAAGGAACAGCAGCGGTAAACTCTTTTTTCTCCTGTTATCGGTTTTATTATTTGGCGCGGCTTTCAGTCTCATTTTATCCGTTGAATGGGTGCTGTTACTTATTGCGGTTGTATTTTTACATGAGGGAGGTCATTTACTGGCCATGCGTATATTTGGCTACAAGAATTTACGAATGTTATTTATCCCGCTTTTTGGTGCGGTTGCCATGGGCACGGATAAAGATGTGGCCCCTTATAAAAAAGTGATTACCTATTTTGCCGGTCCGGTCCCGGGCATATTGCTGGCATTCCTGTTACTGGCAACACAACTAAACGCGGGAGTAGCGCTGCAATCATCCGCGACACTGATGACAGTGATTGCTGTACTTTTGATTCTCAACTATTTTAACTTGATCCCCATAATGCCTTTTGACGGCGGCCAGGTTTTTAATACCGTCATATTCTCAAGGTTTCCCACATTACAATTGGTATTTAATATCATCAGTTTTACAGCGGTCCTGTTACTGGCTTTTATTTTGCAGTCGCCTTTGTTGTTTTTTGTTGCCCTGGTGATTTTTTTGGGGCTCCGGCAGTTTTTTACCCAGAGACGAATCAT
>CP070627.1:7897994-7915676 GCA_020355945.1 Candidatus Aminicenantota bacterium
CGAAATTCTCCTTTAACCGCCGCAAAGCAAAATAAGCAGTGGGGAGCTTTCTTTCTTTAAAGGCGGTGGTACTGGCTTCTTTATCCTGGTAAGTTCCCAGTATTGCCTCGAGCCACCGGGCTAACAGGTTCCCGAATGTATTTTCTTCCAGGTCCAGGTAACTGTTGATGCGATTCTGCGAAGAACTTTCCACGAGACCGGTCATACCGGCATGCTTGATAAAAAGAGAGAGAATACCGGGTTTTGGTGTGAGGGCCAGTTCTTTACTGCGTAACAGGGCAGGCATGGCATTTCTCCATGCCGGGTTCTTATACAACAATTCAAAAGCAGCGTCAATGTATTTTTCTTCTAATATCACACTGTTGACCGAATAATCCGCGGGATTTTCCGGGAGTCCCAGTAAAAGACTGCCTAAAGTAGTTAATAACAAGCGGACGGAAAAATATTGCTCCAGGGTGCGCTTGAAGAAAAATACCACATCGGTTTCAAATTTGTGTACCAATAGACCGGTGTGAATGTGTTGGGTATGATCAAGGAGTAAATCCCGAAAATGTTTTTCAACGGCCCAGTGATACATTAAAATTCCACATTGGGGATAGAGATCGGCTAAATTGGTGGTGTCGTACTTTTTGTCTATCCAGACAACGCGGTCAAACCAACGCCTGTCAGGTTTGTCATTGGGCAGGGGAGAAAAATCCTCGTCCCTGGCTGCAAAAAACCGCGCCAATTCATTGAGAAAACCGGCTTTATTTAACCGGACTACGTCTTTTTTGACGTCCCGCTGCGGGTCGTCGGTTTCTACCTGGTAATCCATTAAAAATAAATTTATTCCCACACCGACAATATTTAATTCTTCGAGGACTCTTTTCAGGGAATAACAAAGGTCCAATATGACTCCGCTGGAAGTGCCGCCGTTTAACGAAGCAGCAATGCATACCTGGAGGTTCTCCCCTTTATTTTTCTCATAAAGATCACGCAGCATGGTTTTGATATTGAGGGCATCATGGCTTTCCTGCAGTTTATCCCTTTGCTCAAGGACCATTAACCGGCCAATACTGCGGTCCAGGTTGGTACCAAACCCGATATCATAGTCAATGGCTTCACTGAGTTTTTCCCTGGCATTGAGCCAGGCATAATCCGGCCCGGGTTCTTTTTTCTCTGCCTCTTGCTTGATAAAACTCGATACCGGTGCATGGATGTTTATTTTTTCTTCCCTGCCCAGGGAAATATGACCGATTTTAACGGTATCGCTTAACCAGGGTTTCACTGTATCCAGCGCACAGAAAGTGACTTTCTTTTTAATCTCTTGATCTTCGTTGTGTTCCCATAACAGGCGTTTAAAATGGGTCAGGGCATTGATGCCTCCATAACCGACTCCCAGGGCCAGTGTGGGACTGACAGATAATTTGAACCCGGTTTCCAGGGTGGGGAGAATGTCGGGTTGGGTAAGGGGGACCCGTTTCGGGATTTCATAGGTTGGGAAACCGATGAGGTCTTCGCCTTTACATCGCAAATTCCGGAATATAATCCAGAAGAGCGGGTTAAGAAATATCCAGAAAATCTGCCAGAGGAAAAAACGGGGGATAATAAGAATGTAAGGTCGTTTATTGGATGAAAAGGTACGGGTATTGCCTTGCCGGTCTTTGAGTTTCAATCGGGCTCTTGCTGCGGATACCCGGTACCAACCGTAACAGCGGGGACGAATGTAGTATTCCAGGGAGAAATCGTTTGTTTCTAAAACGGGTAGATACCAGTGCACAGACATGCCTTTACCGCCGGATCCGCCGGATCCGTTAAAATCGAACAACGAGGGTTCGATTTCGCCCCACTGCACGATATGGAAATGCCCTTTTTTAATATTCGGCTGCTCGGTGATTTCAACTTCCCTGGCACGGGCACTGCTGATAATATTCCCGATATTGTAGTAAAGCTCTTTGAGCCCTTCGGATTCCTGGGTATGGAAATAGGTTGCTTCGCCGGTGGCAATTTTTCTCATCAATTCCTGGTCGCAGTGGCCCAGGGCCACGGAATAAATGACTGCACCCTGGTTTTTTAAATTTTCTGCCTGTTCCAGGGCAGGTCCCGGATCGCTGAAACCATCGGATAAAAGAATAACGGCATTCTTTTTCCCGGGTGTTAATTCTTCTTTCAATACCTGGTATGCCAGCCTTAATCCTTCATGGATGGCAGTGTCCCCTTCGGAGACCAGCAGGCTTATGAAGGTTTTCAACTTCATTTTATTGGTGGTTAAGCTGGAGCGAATATGGGCATGTTCCTGGAACTCCACCAGTGCGAAACAAAAATCCGGCGGCGTGGTGGAGACGAGGTTCCTGGCTGCGATTTTAGCGTTTCCCAGGGGGGTGCCTATCATGCTGGTGGAGTTGTCCATTACCAACACGATGTTCCAGGGTTCACTCTTCTCGGTAACAGGAGATACTCCCCTGGCAGAAGCCAGGATTTTCACTTTAATGTCTTCATCTTTCAAGGCAAACTTTCTTTCACACTGGCGAATAATACTTTTCTTTCCAGTAAAGGTTGACCAGGTGCCAATGGCAAATATAGCTAATCCTACTGCCAGGTAAAGGGCGACAGGGATGAGCAAAATAGGACCCAGGAAATAGAGTCCCACGATAAAGATAATTAATAATATAAAAAAGAGTTTCATTATTCTTCTCCTTCAAGATACAGCTTCATCCAGCAATAGAAGGTATTGCTTTCGCGCACTTCAGCCTCTAACTGCTTCTGGCGTTTTTTATCAGGCCTGAGTGCCCCGGGTGGAATGCTGCTTACCAATTCCGACGCCTTGAAGGCCGCAAAGGGTAAATGGTCGCTTAAGACAAAATAAACCGCAGCATCGATGAGCTCTTCACCGTCGATAAAGGTGAGTTTGTGTTTTTTTCCATGGATTTCACACTTCCATAACCGGTCATAATCATCCTGGAAAATTTTCCCTGCCAGCCAGAGCTGGCTGAATAATTTAAAATAATCCCGGTTATAAAACAAGAGGTAATAGTAAGGCACCTCTTTTTCACAGTAGAAATCATAAATTTTCTCAATGCTTAAATGGTTGGCTTTCTTTAACAATTCCGGCAGATGTACCGGCTTAAACTGGTGCCACGGTTTTTTGTAATTGCCGGTGAGTAAATAAGAGACCTGGAGGGAATAGATCCTGTACTGGTTGGAGGATGGAGGATATAGAAATATTTCATAAGCATATTTCAGGTTGTCCAATTCTTTTTTGAGCCGGTTGATATATTTTTCTTCCCCGGGGCTGAGCCGGATCCGGGAATGATGAGGGAAGAGGTGGATATAAAAGAGATTTGGGGATTGAGCCGCTTGATGAAATTGGCGGGCCAGGTTTGCAGTGGTATAATTGTTGTCTTTACTGCTGCTTTCATAATCCGCCAGTAAATTCATGATGGTGAATTCCTTTAATTTGGCTGAAAATTGGTCTCCCATTTCATTGGTTTCTTTGACAATGTTTTCGGTCAGTTCCGAACGGGAGGTGAAGAGATACCGCTTTGTTCCTAAAAACTCGAAGGTTATTTCCGGTTCCAACAGGTTCTGGGGATTAACCGACCAGAGGCAGCGCTTTTTCAGGTGGTCGTATATTTCAGTGGTATTTTCCAGGTTGAGCCACCAGGCGATCCATTGTTCCCTGAGGTTGTCGATATGATAGCCTGCCGGGGTTTGTTCATCGATGCCCAGGACAACCCGGCTGCGCTGCATTTTTAGAAGTTCCTGTTTGATACCTTCAAAATAGGTGCGCTGCTTGCGGATGTAGGGCAAGAGACCCTCAATATCCTTTCCTGTACTATCTTTTGGGCCTAGCAACTGCGATATCCACCACTGGAGATTTTCTTTTACAGCGGATAAACATTTGATGACATTTTCAATTTCAGGGACTGCCGGCACTGGAGATTTGTTTTCCCTGAGCCGAACCAGTATTTCATTGAATTGATTTTCCAGCGTATGGATGACCCGGTCCAGGCCGGTTAATGAAAAAATCCCTTCATTCAAAAGAATGGAAAACGATTTTTGCAGGAAATAGAGAAATTGTTCGGTATCTTCTACCGGTTGAAGGGGATCAGGGGGTTCCCGGTTCTCCAGCAAATACGGCCATATGCTCCTGGCATAGATGCGAAGCTCCCGTTCATATAACTGCCTGGTGCAAGGATGTTCATAGAGGTCCGGCACGCTGCCGTGGGGCTCGATGGCCAGGGAATCTTTTCCGCTCTCTAATCCTTTTAGAGCGATTTTTTCGCTGAACATATCGCTGATGAACAGGATTTTCAAGTATTCTTTGACCAATTGGGTGGGGTACATGATGCAGGTGCTTTTCATATGGTTGAAACTCTCAATTTTGTGTTTTTTCCTGGATTCTCCTTCTTGTTTCCGGGTGCTTTCGATAAATTGTTGGGTTTCAATCCTGGCGGTTCGTTCGATAAAGAAAAACAACCCGTCAGCGGCCTGGGGATAGAGATCATATTCCGGCTCATTGGTTGGCAAAACAAACGTATATATATTGTTATGGGGTTTTTCTTTCAATGTTCCTTTTAGGATACCTTCGCTGTCTTTGATGTGGTTTCTGACCAGGGGATAGGGCTGGTAAACCCTGCCAGCCTGGGAGATGCAGTCCAATTCATCTAACAATACCCTGTTTTGAATGGGGACCTGGCGGGGTTCGGAGAATTGGCTTCGATCATCCACTAGAACCAGGTTTATTTCTACGCTGTTGGTGTTTTCTACCATTTTATCGGTGAGGCGCCGCAGCAGCACGGTCATATCAGTGATGAGTCCGCTGCCCACCCCGCCATTGGAATTACCGGCAATAATAATTTGCATGAATTGAGACTGTTGGGCTTGTTCTTTCAACTGGGCGACCAGGTCTTTCAATTTTTGCACCAGCAAACTTTTGTCATCCAGTTCCAGTTCTTTGATCAGGTAGGCCCGGGCCAGGGCAGCATGGCGATCAGTGCCGCTGCTTAATCCCAGGACACCCTCGGGCAGTTTGGCGTATTCTTGTAAATCCAGGGAAGTGAAGGGATCGTGAATATCTATTTTGGGCTTATCTTTGTAATCATCCACCACTGCTTTTACATTGCGGAGATGCTCTTCGGGGATATAGATTTCATTTTCCCTGTCCAGGGTGACCACAGTACCGGGTACCCTGTCGGGATGCGCACCGAAAACTTCTTCCGAGGCCACATCAATGGCCAGTAATTTCACATTTTTTTCATTTTCACTGCTGGTCATGAGATCGTTTATGTTTTGTTTGAGGTGGGTAAGGGTATGGCGGCCGGTGCGTCCCAGACCGATGACCAGGCTGGGCATCCATTGAATCTTAGATTTTTCAGGGATATGTTGTTTGGGGAGCACCCCGGGCATTCTCGACCTTTCCCCGGCTAAGACAATGTCCCCGGGGAAAAGATCCAATGCCGGTTTCTTCTTACGTAAAAACAACCAACCTAAGAGAAAAAGGAGCGCGGGTAAATAAAGCCAGAACAGCATCCACCAGGTCACACTTAAAATATAAGGGATTCTCTCACTTTTAAGTGCTATTTTATTGCCGTCAACATCGTAAAAGGTAAGGGGTACTTTTTGATACAAAGGTTTAAGTATCCCAAAGGTCCTGGTTTTTACCGGGATATGATAGATGTATTTCCGGGCAAATAGGATGGGCAGGGTGAGAAGGCTGATTTTGGTTTGATCTTTGGGGGGGAGCAAAAAGGTGCCTGGTTTGGACTGTTCTTCCGGTTTTCTACTTGAATCGCTTTCAATCCATGAAAACGATCGATGCGCAAAAGGAATTGCCATTTCCCCTTGTTTGCCGATGACATTGCCGATTTCTTCTCCTACCCGGTCATATACCACCTGGAGTTTGATGGGGTCGTCACAGGTAAGCACACGGTTGGGTGGGACATTGCCGTCATCATCCCTCAGTATATTGGCTAAATTCTCATAAAGAGCACCTCTGCCTACCCCGATACAAAAGAGTATAACCGCATTTTTTAATAGTTTTTCTTTATAAAATTGGTTGGGGGCACTGGCATCCGCACCGCCGTCGGTGAGAAATATAACAAAATTGTTCTGCCAGCTTTTGGATAGGATTGCAGGTTCCAACCACTGGTACGCCTTTTGCAGCGGCGGCAAAAAATTGGTGCCGCCCCCGGAACTGATAAAGCTAAACATTTTGTTTTTCAGGTCTTGATAATCAGTGGTTAGAGGTACCTGGTGAGTGACGTCCGTATCAAAGAAAATAACTCCCATGCGCGTCTCCTGGCTGGCACTGAAATTATCGATGAAATTCCCGATCACTTCCCGGGCAATTTCAAACCTGGAACCCCGACCAGCCCCCATTGAACCGGAATTGTCAATGATCAATACAATTGTGGCTTTTCCCACTTTTTTATTCTTTTTGTATCCTTCCAGGTCAAAATGAATGGTGGATAAGGCCTTTTTTTGCCAGGGCAGCACAATGTCCCGGTCTACCTCGACATAAGCCCGGGATGCTTTGATAAGCCTGGCATTCAAAATCTTAACCACCCCGTAACACACTGCCATGATGATGAGCGGTATGATTAATAATATGATGAAGCACTTCCAAAATTTTTTCTTCATAATTACCTCCTGGGGGGGCTCTTTTTAAAAAAACCGCCCGTGAAGCATCTCCACCCCCGCAAAAATTTCTTATTGAGTTCTCCTCTATGCCTTTTCTGTCCTTGCTTACCTTTTTAACCTGTATCTCCATAAACCCTGGGATCCCTGCTATTTCTTATTCATCAAGTAGTATTGGAATATCCTGGCCAGGAATAAATCCCTGTGCTTGATATAGTACTCAGCAGGGTTTTCTTCACTTATTTCACTGTTGTAGTTTGCAATTCCAATGTTAAAGGGGTCTTTTTTCAGGAATTCATTTTTTATTTTTTCCCAATTCTTTCCCTTTTGCTTTAAAATCGCCTCATCCCTCATCTGCTTGATACTCCTGAAATCAAAGGGTCTCTGTTTTCTAAAGGGTTTCCTGTCCACGGCAAATCGCACCAGGGCAGTAAACATATCGGATGTTTTATCCGGGTCTGTCAAACACATGACGTTATCCGGGTGATTTCTGTGGTTTTTACCCGGGGGGCCGCAAATCCAGTATTCCTGGCCAGTGGCGCCGACTTCCTTGCGGATGATGCCAGCAGCACAGGCAGTGACAAAAATTTCAACGTTTTCAGACTCTTCCAATACCCAATAAAAAGAACTGTGGGTTAATGAAAACAAACCGGCATCGATCACATCGGGCAGTGCACTTTCAATCCCCATGATTTCCCATTCGCATTTGTAGTCGTGGTACACTTTGGTCCGCCATCCGCCGGACCCATCCTGGATTTCCTTTTTATACTGGCTGCCCATCCGGCTCAAAATATCGATCTCAGAAGGATGAACCGTGTTGGAGGAGACAAAAAACACCAGTGAATCTTTGTCCCCAAAATCAATATGATAACTGGCAGCTCCCCGGAACGTGTCGTTGACGATTTTGCAGTTGCTTTTGTTTTTCAACGCGGTCAGCAAATCGGAAATTTCATCATCCAATTCCGGGTTAGTATCACCGTAGACCAATCTTCCATCTAACTTTTCAGGTATCTTTTTCAAGTTGATAAAATCCTGCGAAGCAGGGATGAGAGAATTTAACAGGTCATTGCCAAACTGTGACTCGGTCTGGTTTTCCCGGTACTGTTTCCTGGCCCAACCTAAATAATTGATAATACCGGCATGGAGATCCATTTTTTCACCGATGTATTGAATGATATCCTTCTCAATCCGATCCCACAATGACTCTTCCTGGTTTTCCCGGTATTGAACATCTCCGTGTTTGTAGTTAATGATATAATTTTCACCGTCAAACTCCATGCTAAAGCGGATATTCTCGGTATCTTCGCTGAAGATCATGGTTTTTAGATGTTCTTCATATTTTTCTTTTAAGTTGGATATATTGTTGGATTTCAAACCAAGGCTGGTGGCATAACCCACGCCAGCTTTTAATATACCGTCAATCTTTGTCACTTCATCCCTGTACCTGGCTTTCATACTGGTCCCGGAAATGGATACCTGGTTGTTTTTGTTAATCAGGCCTGTTTCCATGCGTTCAATATATGCCAACAGTTGATGGTGAATCTCGATGACCAGGTCCAGGATATTCCTGGACTGTAAATAGGAGAGTTCCATTTCTTTATCCGCTTTAAAGGTTTCCATGGCAGTGGATATACCGGAGAAATTATAGCCCACCAGCTTTTTGATGGGCCTGATATTGCTGTACATTTCAGCACTTTCTATCACTTTGGTATGCACAAACTTTGACCGGGAATCAAATACCCGCCGCGCCGCCACATTCAAGATACCGATGATGGCGCTGGGGTTATTTTCATCTTCTCCTTTTAATACCTTTTTCATCTGCTTAAAGGTGTAGTACATTTCACGGATACCCAGTTTTCGATCCCTTAAAAAAACCTTTACCTTGCCGAGAAAATTGGCTGCGATCTTTGCTTTGATATTTTCTCTCCTGGTATTTTCCGGTGATTTATCAAAGATTTTTTTATAATTATTAAATTTGTTTTCCAGTTCCTGTTGAAATACCTGTTTCTTTTCCTCCCATTTTTTCTTGTCCATTTCAGGTACGGCAATGTCTTTATAGATGTTTTCATAGAGAGCTTCGATATCCCGTTCGTCATTGGGGGAAAATCCCGGGTCCGTATAATACTTCCGGAATTCATACATGCCCAGCAGTTTTTCCAGCATATCCTCGGGTTTTTCCAGCAGGGATTGACGGGCATATTTTTCAGCTTCCACATCATTGTTAATAAATTTTTGCAGCACCAGGAAATAAGGGGCCAGGCTGCTGAACAGGGTGTCGATGTCTGTCCGCAGGGATTCTCTTTTATCCTGGTCTTCTAATTCCAGGATGCTCCCGGCTTCATTAACAGGGAAAAGCTCATTGATCTTCCGGGTTAAATAATTGTAGGCATACTTTTTCTTGTACAGGGCAGTGGGGATAAATATTTTATAAGTGGAGAGCGAGGTAAGCCTATCCCCGGTATGATTGATGATGGAAGATAAAAACGTGTCCGATCCCTTGGGGTCCATTAAAATGGATATACCGTCTACCACTTTGTTAAAGAATCCCCGTCTCTTTTCTTCATTCTTGCAATCTTCGTTAAAGAAGAGCATATTATCGAAAATGCTTTTGGAATGATAAAAGATTCGGCCGGAGTCAAACTCCACTTTACCGGTATGGTCTTTGCCGTCTTCATCGGCTTTGTGAAACCTTTCCGTACCTTTGGCAGTAAACCGCTGCAATTCCCGTATACCGGCATACCCCTGGGCAATGGAAGTGGTTAATTTGTCGGAATAGACTTCGGGCAGGACAAAACCGCCAATGGTTTGAATCTTATGATTGAATTCATCCTGGACAACTTTGGCCAGCATGGCCACATCCATCATCATACCGGCACCGGTACCCCCGGCATAAGAACCGAAAATCCAGACCGGTATAACGGCTGTTCCTGAAATTCTCTTGATCTTTTGCAGCTTCTCGTTTATGGCTGCTGCAATTTTGTTGAGATTAAAGAAAAATGCCATCCGGCCAAATTGACGCAGTTGGGCAGCCCCTTCGGCTAATTGCCACCTGGCCTGCTCTTGCACATACTGTTTCAGGATATCTCGCCGGAACCATTGGTATTTGGGTATACTATACTTTTCCGGGTCATCCGCCCAATTAAAAAATCCCTCCAGGGGTTCACTCAAATGGATATACTCACTGCGGTCTACCTGGTACTCCTTGATAATGGAATTGTCAGTCTCATTCTTATACTCATCAAAGATTTCCTCGGACAGGGTATCCAGGAGCAGGAACTGCACTTCATCGGTTTCATTGGTTTTTAACCCGTAATTAATGTATAATTGACGCTTTAACAGGCTTAAAATCCAATAGCCGGTGCCGCCGACTCCTATAATTAAACTTGGTTTTACAACTGGCATCGCATCCTCCTTTTTATTTTCTGCCTTCGGCGACCAGGGGCGAGAGCATTGCGCATGGCGCATGGCGCACAGCGTATGGGGCAAAGCACTTTGCCTTTTTAGGCTCCCCTCGCCGAGGGGCCCCTGGACCACCGCAAAAGCTTTTGATTAAAAATTGCTCACTCACTGCGACCTCTCCCCCTTTACCTGTAATTCAAAGATCATTTCCTTTTCATCCAGTTCTTCGATCAAATGTTTGGCTGGCCTTTGAGGAAAACTAGTCTGGATGTCAATCTTGCGGAATCTTTCTTTACTTTCATCCCTGGGTTTAATTTTTAATTTTTCCAGTAAAAATTGGAGAATACCTTTCCTGTCCCCGGGTCCTTTCCCGAATTTTTCATAGATAAGGGTAACATTCACACCTTTGTCCGTGCAATTCCGCTTTATTTTCATTTTGGGTTTCCAGGCCTCGGAAGAGTCCGGGATAAAAAACGTTTTATCTCCTTTCTTGATTTTTATGATCCGTTTGTCCACCTCTATCTTTTGAGTAAAACGCTCATCAGGAATAATGGTTTCCTGGCGATATACCAGTACCGGTATATCTTTGGAACACATGGTGCGGCCAAGCAAAATAACCAGCAAAATGATGAGAAAAACAATAAGGCCCAGGATAATGAGTAACAGCAAATAAGTCCAGAACCATTCACCCACTTTCAATTGGAATTCGTAAAGAGAGGAATCGGTTTGAGGGGGAGTTAGACAATACTTGTCCTTTAAAAAATCATTATCCAGTGTTACCGTAACGTTCATGTCCCGTTTACCCAGTATAATGTTTAATATATCGGTGAAGGGTAACTTCATTTCCACTGTCCCGGTCAAGGTATCGTTTATGGGTTCAAGGTTAATATCCGTACTGATGATTTTAACCCTGGAAGAAGCGTCCATAATTTCAATGGTGGCTTCTATTTTTTTGGTGGTGTCCAGGATGTCTTGCAGGGGAATTTTTTTGTTATCCCCGGTGGTATAAAACCCGAAATTGAATCCCTGGTTAATGGAACCAAAACAAGAAGTGGTTTTATCCATGGGTTCTTCCATAATCAATTCTACAGGTGTGCTGTCAGTGACCTGTAAATTTTCTTTGTTGGATTTTAATACCACCAGGGGATTTCCACTGCCGCTGACAGTAGAGGCCTCGAACTCCACTTTGTATTGGCCAGCCTGGTTAAAGGTGTAACCGCTGTTGGAAATAAATACCCCGGGGTCATTGGAGTCCATGGTGGCGTTTAACTGGTCCCTGGTGTCCTGGGGTGTTTCGATAAAAACATTGGCGGTAAGGGGAAAACCTGGTTCCTGTACAAAGGCATTATTTTGACCGCGGCCAAAGGCTTTAAATTTTATTTTATGGGTGGACCGCAGCGGAACCGGAGACAACGGAGAAAGGAACTTAACCGTTTGATAATTCACTTTTACCATCAGTCCCACATCTTTATCTTTGCGGTTAAAACGCCACACCCCACCCTGGGGATAAGGAACATCAATAGAGGCCTTCACTTTATCTTCCCTGGCATTAGTGGTGTCCAAAAGATTTCCATCCGGCTGGGTGATTTCCAGTACTTGCGATACTTTCATAAAGCTGCGCGGGAACTCCACGATAAATTCCAGGGATTTCAAATAGGGTGGGCAGTCAAAGGTATCGCCGTGAATAATATTTACGCCCGGGGGATTGGTGTATCGACTGAGGACCGGCAAGATTTGTTTGATCATTTCCACATGGTTATCGATAAATTGGGCATACCCTTTTTTTTGTTTATTATCCATGGTGGTCCTGGCGTTAAGGTCCCAGAAATCACCGTATCCCTTGTCATCCCAATATCGATCGGCATCGTTAAGGCCAAATACAAACAAAACAGCCTTTTGATGCGGGAATTTTTGTACCATTTCTTTTATTTCCTTTTTCAATCCTTCCGGGGCCACTGACATTCCCCGGGTATCCTGGACATAAGGCATACCGTCGGTGATGAGGAAGACCACCTTTAACCGGTCGGTTACCCCCACATGCCCCGTAGGTTTGGGCACCGTTTGATTCGTCAGGCGGTTGATCTCTTCTACGGCCAGGTCCAGGGCTTTGCCGTGATCACTGTACCCCCTGGTCCGGTCTGTCCTGAGAAAGCCCAATTCCGTGGATATTCTCTGGAGATAGTCTGATTGGCTTTCACCGGTTTTTGACTTTTCAATTTTATACATGGACAGTGTGACCTCGGGCCGCCATCGTGCAGCAGAACCATGACGGGAACCGAACTCGATGACCGATATCCTGAACACATTGCCCTTATAAGCGGACTCCACAATTTCCGGCAGGATAATATGTAATAATTCATTGCGTTTGTTGTTGGGATCATTGGGTTGGGGATGTTCCCCGTAGCCGCCCATGCTGCCGGATTCATCGATCAGCAAAACCAGGTCGATGCCCTCTGCCTGGCGCACCGCCTGCCCGGGTACCGACAAAAAAACCATTAATAATATAAATGCGATTGATAATTTAAAAATATTTCTTCTCATATCTCACCTCTTGTTCAGGGCTTGCCCTGTTGTTTAAGCCGTTCAATCGTCAGTCTTGTAAATTCATCCAATAATCTTATCCTGTCCAGGTCCTCTGTTTGCAAATCCTTCTTCTTATCCTTCATATTATTATAATACGTTAAAAATTGGTTGTGGGTTTCCAATACGGTTTCCCACATTTTAAAATAGTCATCCAGGCTGCCGGGTAGTTCATTGCCTTCATCAACCCACAATTGATAAAGAGACATCTCCTGCCATTTTTCAATAAAACCCTTCAGATAATAATGCTTGAAAGTCTCTTTGTAAATCGCGTTTTCCTTCAACCCATCAATTTCACTTCTGAATTTGCTCCAGGTGTTCAATAATTCCTGTATAGAGTTTCTTAACTTTTTTGAATAGTCTTCTTCGGCCCTGATCTTATAATTCACATCCATTTCTCTCATTTCATCCGATTGTTTTTTCAGCTTTATTCCCTGGTCATAAATATTTTTCAGGGAAGCGATACGTTTATTCCAGTTATTATTATTGGTAATATTAGCAAATTCATCAGTGAATTGAATGATGTGGTGTTCCAGGAGCTGGCCAACCCGGCGATAAAGGTCTGGCTGCATCCAGATGTCTTCATTTTCCAGGCTTTTAAAATTTCTCGTTATCTCCAGGTATCTGTCCGAAAGATCTTTTATTTTTTTGCTTTTGGCAAAATAGGTTAAAAACTCCTGGCCTTCGGGTATTTTATCTATATAGGCATCGATATCCCCTATTTCCAGGACCTGTCTTTTAAATTTTTCTACCAGGGCCTCATAGTCCTGGTCCAGGTCTTTATTTACCTTTTCCACTGGTTTTTCAAAATAGCGCTGGCATTTTTTCGGTGATTGGTTATACAGCGCCATATATCTTTTCCAATCTTTATTATTTTCCAGCATGGTGACCAGGGCTTTAAAAACATCTGCCATTACCGGGCGGTTTTCAACTTTAATGTTTTTGAAAAAATCCCTGGCTGTGTCCTGGCGGGCCAGGTATGAAAGATAGGGCAGCAAATCATCATTGGAGAACAGGGTTTTAAATATCTTAAAGTGGGTTTCAATGGTGGAGAGCGCCAGTTTATCGAAATTCTTCCGCACTTCCTTCTTGTAATCTTTTAATATCACCAGGTACCCGGATTCATTGGCCTTAATCGAATCCAATGAAAATCGACCGAAGAAATTCAACCATTGATCTTCCTTCCATCCCGATTGAAACAGGTACCGGTAGTAATACACCAGTATTTGGGCCGGGTACTCGATATCCTGCTCATATATACCCTTAATACCCCGGGCCGCTTCATCAAAACTTTTTTCATGGACCGCTTCCTGGATTTCAATGACCCGGTTCCACTGTTCCAGTTCATCTTTATAGATTTCCACGAATTCTTCAAAACCAGGGAAAGAAAGGTCAATTTTATCCATTTGCTTTAACAGGCTGTCGGTTTTTTCTCTCAACTCGTGGAGTATGTCTTTTCCCAGCAAGGGAAAGGGGAAATGCAAGTGGTTTTTAAGGGGCTTTAAATAGTGATCGATCTTTGCATGCATGATTTCCACCAGGCGTCCATATAACTTGCATACCTTTTTTACCGCGGGTTTTGGAAATATAAACGCTTTATCTTTATAAACCGTGATGATTTCAAAAAATTTATCCTGGATGGCAATGGGGTCTTCCATCACCCGGTCGTCGATTTTGCTTTTTAATTTTTGAAGATTATCATTAAAGGCTTCACCAACGGCTATATTTTCATTTATTGAGTTTATGAATTGATGTTTGGAGAGCTTACCTGCACCCGGGGACCTCTGGGTTGACCGGGGAGGGAAGAGCAGTTCATTGACAAGGCGGGTTATCTTTTCCAGGTTTTCCAGGAAATTAAATTTGTAGTTACTTTGATATTTGTCCAGTACCTGGGTGGTTTTTTCCCGGATGGCCTCGAATTGCCGTTCAAATCCTTCGAGTTTTATAAAGGGATTATTAAATAAAATATTTTTCGATTCCTTTTGCAGGGAAACCACCAGGAGGTCCAACTGGTCTGTGGTGGTGGTGGTAAAGCGGATAATGTCCTCGATGGCCTGGTGTTTTTGGGTCAGCTTATTTAAAACCGCCTGGGGTATGCCCTGGAAATCTCCCGGTTGTTTACTTAATGCCAGCTTTACCGTAAAGGGGTCTGAGGCAGTTATGGTTCGTTCCAGGGACCGGTCAAATTCCTCCAATTCCCGGATATTTTCCTGGATTTCAAATATATCGACAATTTTGCCTTCGGCAATATAATCCCTGATTTTTTCCTTTAAATCCAATTCACTTGTTTCTTTAACATTTCTATCTACGGATTGCTTGATTTCATGGATATCTTCAAGGGTGTTCAATATTTTAAGGATATCATCGCTGTAGACTTTTGCCATCTCAAAATTCAGTTCTTCGGTATACTCATTCCATTCGCCGGGCTGAGGGTATTTTAATACCCAGAGGTGGTTTTCCCACCATTTCAACTTTCGGAATTTTTCCTCCGGGGATTGAGGGGAATTTTTTATTTTATTTAAAATGTTCAAAGAGAGTTGGCCTTGTGATTGTTGGATTCCTATGATAGCATCGGGGCTGCCAAATTCTGCTTGATTTGCTGCCAGGTCCGGTATTTCCTCTTTAATATCCAGGAATTCCTGTTCCAGGGCATCCAGGGGTTCTTTGTCTGATTTCTTTACCAGGTCATCCAGTTTTTGTTTCTTTTGCAGCCACAGCATTCCTTCTTCAGCATGCCGCTGTTGTTCGGTCAGCAGCATGATCAGGTCATGAGAAAAACCTGACGTATTAAATTTTGATATATACTTATATAAATCTTCCCATTTTTTGGCTCTTTTAAGCGTTCTGATCTCTTTTTTGATTTCATCTTCCTCGGTTTTGAGTTTCATGGATTTAATATGACTGGTAACGATTTTTAACGAGCGATGCAACTCATTTTTTTTAGAGGGGTATGTATGTTTCAACAGGTTGATAATTTGTTCCACCTGGGGAATATTTTCGTATTTTTCTTGGCGGTCCAGTCGGTTCCAGCGTTCTTTCAAGTAGCGGCACAGCCGGAAGGTATTGATCAGGTCTTTTTTCTTCTGGATAAAGGACTGCCAGTTTTCATAATCAAAAGAGGGAATATCCCGGCTGAACAGGGTAATTTCATTGGACAATTCTTGTTTTTCTTTTTCTCTTTGCTGGTGAAGCAGGGCCTGGGCTTCTGCTCCCCTGTAGGTATCCTTTTTATAAATCCATCCTGCGCAGGCATCAAAATATTTCCGTTCCTTATCCGGGGTGGCAGAGGCGCGAATTCTCGTCTTCAATGCTTCAAAGCATTGATCTGCATGGGTTGATTCGCAGTGGAAGTTTTCAATATAAAAATAGCAGTTCATTTTTCTTTTTCTTTATTTAACGGAAAAAATCGGTCCCGGTATCACAGAAATGGTTCTGGGGTCTTTTTCCAGGGGAAAGTGAAATACCAGTTGATAGGCGCCTTCCTGGCGGGGTGCTTTTATATTACCGGTAGAAACCTTCTGGTTGGTGGTGGTGCCGGTTAAGGGTTTTAATTGAAAAGGTTCTGCTTTCCCGGTTTTCAGGTCAACCACTTCCCCGGAAACAGCCGCCAGGTATACCGGGTTTACGGATTCCACCGCAATGGTTTCCACCTGGCCTTTGTTTAATTCTGTTGGGAAATCACGCTGCAAGTATGCGGCTGGTTTGCCAAAAAGTTGGGTAACGTAGAGAAAGGCAGTGTTGTTTTTATCCAGGGCTTCGACGCACCCTACCCCAAGGGTGGTATAGTCTTCATCCAGGAGATTTTGGCGGTGGCCGGTGCTGTTCATCCAGGTATTTACAATTTTTTGTGCCAGGAGTTCCGGGTCGCTGTCGGTTTTTGTCATCTTTAAGATATTTTCCCCGCCTGTACCGATGTAACGGCGGTGGAGTTTGGCTATCCGGAAAAAAGGACCCACATTATCCGGGTTGATATGACTGAAAAACTGTTTGGTTCCCATATCGCTGCTGTGATACCTGGCGGTCCCGGCCAGGTAGTCTTCCCAGGTCACTGGCTGTAAATTCCGTTTGGTCCTTTCCCGGTTGGATTCATCGAATATTTTTTTCTCCAGGGTATTGATAAAGTCAATAGAGTCAGCCGGGGGCTGCGGGATCGTCCAATCCTGTTTCAGTGCCTGGATGTTATTGGGGCGAATGCTGGGCGGCCGGTTCGAGGGTATCTCGGGTATCTTACCTGTTTCGCCCGGGGATTTCCCTTTTCCTAAAGCTTCTATTGAGTCATACCCCACATTGGATTTAATCCACCCGTTAAACAAAAATATCAGTCCAATCACCAGTTGGACCATCAAAAAGAACTTAAAAAAAGAAGAAAGTTCTCTTGACCGTTCATCATTGGTTTTGTTTTTTTCTTTTGCCATATTTTGCTCTCCTTATATGAATCTTTTTTTAGCCACAGAGGACACAGAGGAAGAAGAGGGAAGATAGGAAGATGGGAAGATGGGAAGATGGGAAGATGGGGAAAAATTGGACAGATGGGAGGTGACAGATGATAGGATGTGGTAATCATGGAAATCCTGGTAATCCTGTAAATCATGGTTCGGTCCCTTTTTCCCGTTTTTGTTCGGGCGTATGTGGGCCGTCGTGAATGACGGCTGTTGTCTCATTCTCATGGCTTTTCCTTTTTTGATGCATATGTCTTGAGTGCTGCCCGGTTATATGCCCCCATACGGAGGTTTGCTATGTTTACCGGTTCTTCTGCCAGTTTGTCTACCAGGCCCAGGCGCTCGACATAGATTACCCTTTCTTTTCCGGCGGGTGTGTTGGCGGCCGCTTCCTGTAACTTATTATTATTTTCTTTGGCCAGGTTTTTAAGGATAAAATTGTCAATGTAAGATTTGTCGGCTTTTTCGATGTCATTTTGTTTTCTATAATCGTTGGGAATAAGGGTAATGGGTTTGACCTGTTTGATTTCAAAGCCCAGTTTCTTCAACAACTGTGTTATCTTTTGGGAATAATACCCCAGGACAAATTTAATATCAGTCATTTCATCGTCAAAGTATGCATTGTAAAAATCGCCCAGTCGGATTA
>CP070627.1:7915776-7933601 GCA_020355945.1 Candidatus Aminicenantota bacterium
AAGAAGGCAGTGAAAAAAAGCTCTACTTTAAATTAGAAGAAGAATCAGATGGTACTCAGAAGTTATTTTCGATGTTGGGGCCTGTCATCGATGTACTAAAAAATGGATATGTGTTGTTCATCGACGAGTTGGAGGCCAGTTTACATCCTCATTTAACAAAGTTTTTGATAAACCTGTTCCATAATCCTGATCAGAATGAAAATAACGCCCAACTTATTTTTACCACCCATGATACCAATTTACTGAACCTTCTCAGGAGAGACCAGGTTTGGTTTACTGAAAAAAATCCCCGAAACGGCAGCACGGATTTGTATTCTTTATTGGAGTTCAGTCCCAGGAAGGATCAGAATATTGAAAAAGGTTACCTGGCTGGCAGATATGGAGCTGTACCTTTTTTAGGAGATGGTAATATTTTATGAAAAGGCAAATAAAGTTAAAACAAAGAAGAGAACACATCAGGAAAGAACGCAAAATCTTTTTAATCATTTGTGAAGGAAGAAAGACGGAACGATTTTACTTCAAAGAGTTCAGGACCAGGAATAATAACATAAGAATTGAAGTCCCCAATTGCAGTTATACGGACCCATTAAACCTGGCACAATTTGCAATAAAAATGAAATCCACTTACGATATCGATCTAAAAAGAGGTGACAGGATTTGGTGCGTATTTGATGTTAACTGTAATAAAGACGAAATGATAAAAAATGCCAAAAAAGAAGCTGACAAAAACAAAATTGAAGTTATCTTATCAAATCCCTGCTTTGAATTGTGGTATCTTTTACATTTTGAGTTTTCCACTGCATACATTAGCACAGAGCAGGCGGTTAAAAAACTGGAAGAAAAATATATTCCCAACTATCAAAAAAATCAATTCTATTTCGATCAATTAAAACCCCATCTTTCCAAAGCTGTTGAAAATGCTCAAAGGTTAAACCGCTTTCATGAAGGAAATCAAACTCCCCTTTTCAGCACTGAAAGCAATCCATCAACCCAGGTTTTCAGGCTAGCAGCAGTTTTACCTGTCTCCTGACATGATTCCCGGGGGGTCACAATTTTATCTACGAAGTTACACGAAGAGGAAAACGAGAAAGCGGGGACAAGCAAAAATTTGGAAATTTGGTAGCGTTTGATGGTAAAGAAAAACAGGGGATAGACCTTCTTCACCGTCAGGAATTGATTCACCACAACCTGGAGTTTATTCCATACCATTAAGAATTTATTCACCACCGTCAGGGATTTGTTCTCTACCTTCTGGAATTGATTAACCACCGCTTAGAATTTATCCCCCCCCATTAGAAATTGATTCCCGGTCACCTGGAATTCATTACTTTCCATTGGGAATTAATTCCCCTTCGCTTGGAATTTATTCCCCACCGGTGGTCAGTGATTTTTTCCGGGTGGTGAGTATTCTTATAATGGTGGTGAATGATTTTATCCCGGAGGATAAGTAGTATTACTTATTTTTTCTAAAAGGGATTGACTTTACTTATCAAGGTATGGTAAAAATATTATTCCGGTGCAATCGACGATGTTTAAATGTAGGGAATCTGAGTTGGTTAAGTTAAAAGGGGTAAGGATTAGAATGATCCCCTCTAAGGGCGGAAGATTATCAAGTTCTTCATACTTATTGGGAGAAGAAAATGACAACCTATAAGAAAGGTGTTCTGCTGCTATCAGATGTAAAAAACTATACGTCCCAATCTTTAAAACTAGGCTCAGAAAAAACAGAACAGTTCCTTAATTATTTTGAGTCTATTATCAAACCGTTGGTGCAGACTTACTATGGCTACTGGCTTAAACGGATTGGTGACGGGATACTGGTTTTCTTCGAGGATGAGATAAATTTTCTTGATTTTGCTACCAAACTCCGTGATATATCACAAGAGGGTGGTCTTGATAAAGAGGATTTCTGGTGTGCACTCCGGATTGTGGCACATTTTGGAAATTTCGCCTTTAAAGAATTAGAAGAGAATATCGGAGACTTAATTGGCCCGGAAGGTATTGAAGTATTTCGTATCGAGAAATATGCAGATGCTTACGATGTTGTAATAACTGAATTCTTGCTGTCTATTATAAAAAATTATCTACCTGTACGACAAATAACTTCACATCGTATAGGTAGAGAAACTCTCAAGGGATTTGGGGAAGACGTAACTCTTTTTAAGTTAGTGTTTCCAGCAAAAGGGGATAAAATTCACTCGAATATACTGAAAGTCCAAATGGATCAACTGGAACTCACTACCCGGGAAATACCTGTATTTGGTGACATTTATCCACCTCTACGAATGGAAGAAAATTTCATAAACCTTAATATACAGTCGGGAAAAGTACACTCATCCACTGACCTTGAAGTCCAGCAGCAGGATATGGATAAATTACTGGGTGTAAATGAAGAAAGAATACATTACGAAGACGATACAACTAAGATAGACGGCCGTAAGTCATTTAATGTTGAGAAGCTATATCAATATTTTAAACGAGGAATCATTCTGGGGCTGCCAGGTTCAGGTAAAACCACAATTTTGAAATATTTTGCCTTTAGAGAATTTAAATTTAATGCCAAACTGAACCTTCGAGGCTCTAAATCCAATAATGTTGGGGAGAAAAAAGCCCCGCGCTTAATATTGATGATCGAATGCCGCAACGTATTGGATTTTGATCAATGGTACAGTCTCCGTTACGGAAGTCTGCCTATCAAACATGTTCCATTCAACCTGGAAACAGTGCTGGGCTATTTCACCTACTGTTTTATATATCACCGTGAAAAGATAGAAACGATAGACAGGGAGCTTGAACTGGCAGAACGAATTGTATGCAGATCCTTTCGTCAAGGCAATTTGTCAATCCTAATAGATGCACTGGATGAGGCCCTGGACGTCCAGGTAAAAAACACAATAGTAGAGGGAGTGAAGTTGTTGTTCCATGAACAAGATGACCTGAAGATGGAGACAGAACAAAAAGATCATGGCACACGGATATTCCTGACCTCCCGTTATTCGGAACAAGAACGATTTTTATGGGGAAAAAATGGATGGATCCTGCAACCGCGGTTCGAAGTAAAATCGTTGGATAAGAATCAGCTTCGCGATCTTGCAATTCATTTCTACGGGGAAAATCAAGAAGTATTCAATCGATTTGATGATGCGGTATGGCGAGAAGATATTGCCATGAAAGTGGGAGGTACACCCCTTACTGCCCTACTTGTTATCGCATATTTTGAAATTTTTGGTCATTTCGATACCCGTTACAACATGTATCATATTATGGTAGTTTTTATACTTGTCCGAGTATGGAAGCGAATCAAAGAAAAAGATTTCGAACAGGATATGCGCACTTTTTTTAAATTGGCAAAATCAAAGGAAATTTTGAAAGAAGAAGTCGAGGCTGCGGTTATTTACGATGCTTTATCCCTTTTGGCCTACGCACATACTGATATTGGACGGGTTATGAAAGAGGCAGATATCATTGGTGTATTAAGACTTTTTATCCAAAAGGAGGATAAAGGCAACCTGGATCCCGACGAAGAAGCGGAACAATTGTTGAAACGGTTGAAGGAAGATCCGTGCTGGTTTCAGCCGGACCCATGGATTATGTATTTATTCATTCTACTGTGATGGAATATCTGGCAGCACATTTTATAATACAAAAACTCATCGACCCCAATTATCTGGATTACGTCTTTCCTTGTCCGAATCTATTCCAAAATCTGGAGAGTAGGAAGCAAGCTTTCTTCGAGTCTGAAGTCTTACCAATCGCTGTTGGCAGCAGTATTGAAAATGGAGCAAGTATCATTCGTTTTCTCGGAAGACATATTCAGGTAGTTAAAAAGAAAAGTGAGATTGTAAAACTTTATCAACTTTCGATTAAGTGTTTGGCGGAATATGAAAATTATATTGACCGGCATTATAAACTAAAACGCCTGAAACTGCTTCACAAAGAGATGGAGAAATCAATCACTACCCATTTAAAGGATGTTGATTGGGTTTATCGAACCCTAAAGAGAATTATTTTAAAATCTGACGAAAAACAAATAAAATTTTGGGAGGCCACCCTAAAGTCTATCTCCAAACTTAGCAGACAGTACTTTTTTGACAATTATCTTGAGTACGATGAATTTGTCTCCAACAATTCATATATATTCAAAACACGACAAAGCCTATTATATACACTTATCGACTTGGACTTAGTTAATCAATGGATACACAAGCACCAAGAAGAAAATGTGCGTTCTGATGGCAAATACCTGGAGAAGATAGGAGATAACTTACTAACCCTCAATACAAAAGGTTATCACCCGGAGGACAGAAATTACTTCTATTATTTCAAAAATTCGGGAGAAGGATTGGTCGGGATCCTGGGAAGTCCCAATTTTCTTCATATGGATGCAATCACCTGCATCACATATAACCCCAGTGGACAATTAATCGCTTCAGGGTCTAAAGACAGCATTATCAGGGTTTGGGATGCAGATACAGGCAAGGAAATTCAAGCATTCAAAGGGCATTTGGACATCATCACCAGCATCATTTTCAGCCCGGATTGGGAATATTTACTTTCCGGCTCATCGGATAATACCATCAGGCTTTGGAAAACTTTTTATGGAAAAGAACTACGATGCATTAAAGGGCACAAAGGTGATGTTACCTGCTTAAAATACTTTCCTGACGGCATGCGTGTTGTCTCAAGCTCCAAAGACCACACCATCAAAATTTGGGATGTGGATGAAAAATTGGAATTATTCGCGTTAGAAGGGCATCAAGCTCCTGTGTACAGCATCAGCATCAGTCCCGATGGTAACCGCATTATTTCCGGTTCCGGCGATAGAAGCATAAAACTATGGGATGTTAACGATAGGAAGGAAATATATACTTTTAAAGGGCATAAAGATGTTGTACGCTCCGTCTGTTTCAGTCCTGATGGAAAACATTTTCTCTCAGGTTCAGCGGATAGAACAATCGGGTTATGGGAAACCACTTCCAGGAAATTATTATGTTTGTTTAAAAAACATAGCAATGAAGTGATACATGTTGCTTTTAATTCTATGGGCGATCAATGCCTATCCTTTTCACTCGATGGAAACATTAAGTTATGGAGCTTCATCACCGGTAAAGAGATACTTAACTATAGAGGACAGAGAAGGCCTTTTAGAGCTGCTAATATCAGTCCCAATGGCCATCGAATTGTTTCCGGTGACGATGATGGTCATATTAATTTGTGGAGCACCAAAGACGGAAGTAGAATGCGAATATTTAGAGGACACCGCTCTCCTGTAACCAGTATTGATTTCAGTCCCAACGGAAGGCAGTTAGTATCTGGTTCCAAGGACTCTAAAATCATATTGTGGGATACTGAAAACGGAAAAGAGATACGAGTAATGGATGGGCACAATGCTCCCGTTACATGTGTTAAATTTAGTCCATCTTGCAACTATATTTTATCAGGTTCACAGGATGCCACAATCAAATTATGGACTACTCATAATGGAAAGGAGGTGAGAGAATTTTGTGGACACACCGATTCTATTAGATGTGTTGATTTCAGAGCAATCGGGTCTCATATAATTACAGCCTCCAATGACAAGACCGTAAAAATGTGGGACCTGAAAAAAGGATTGATATATACTTTTGAAGGTTACGATGCTCCTATATCTTATTTAAAGTTTAATGAAAATGGTAGGAATATCGTATCCGTTTCGGAAGATAACATAATAAAAATATGGGATGTTTCTAGCGGTAAGAAGGTAAAGGTATATAAAGGGCCATGCGATCATGCAGGTTACATATATATCCCAGATGAGGATAAGGCTGTTTACTCAAATCTCACAGATTATTCCATCAATTTTTGGGATCTTTCTTCTGGGAGAATTGTAAAAACCTTTACCGGACATACCTCAAAAGTGACCGGGATTAAGGCTTGGAAACAATATTTAATCTCTGTGTCGCAAGACTGCACACTCAAAATTTGGGATATTCCTTCCAGGCAACTTGTAATATCAGTTCCACTGGTGTGGCCCCCATCAGATTTGAAACAGCACACCACCAATAAAAATATATTTGCAACTGCTAATGCCAATGGTATCGTAACTTTTTTCGATATTCAAAAGGTTTTAGATAAACGTCACCTGGGCATATACCATTCTCCCCACGACCGATTTATCATTAGAGATAATAGATACAAAAGATTTGGTTTTTTTAATTATCGTCAAGAATCAGATCTCGATGAAATTACTTTTGAAAATAATGATGATTCCGGTCTTCAAGAATTAAAATTATTAGAAATTCTCGATCTAGAAGATATCTGAGTAATAAGGGGAGACTCTCAACAAGCAATTAGACTAACGAAAAAGAGAAAAAGGGAAAAGAGGTGGACAAAAAGAGGTGGACAGGCAAAAAATATAGCCGTGAGGGGATTGGAAATACAGCCGAACCAGAAATAATCTCAGTTGCGGTCGATTTTAGAACGTAATTCTCCACGAATCATTAATGTTTTCCTCTTCATCGATATTGTAATGCATGGCAAAATTAAAAGTCGCCAGGTAAAAAAATTGTTTTCCTGGTATAAAAAAACGGGATTTTATTTGCAGGGGGTGATTGCAAATAAAAAATAAATGCTGAATTATCAATCGTTTCGAGACATTTTATTTGCATTTTCCATCTTTTTTCATGTTGGGGGACAGCAGCGGAATGAATCAAAATTCTTTTTGGGTTGATTTTTATAGGCGAAATCTGGTATAAATAAATATTAACTGCTAGATTAAAAAATTAGGAGAAAAAAATTGATCGATTTAACAGACAGTGAATTGATTGATTTCATTTTGTCGATTCCTGGCGAAGATAGAAGAACCGAGTTTAAACGTATGGGTGGCAATTTTGATGTCAAAAGGACTATGGAATCCATCGTCGCTTTGACCAACACTGACGGTGGGTATATGGTTTTTGGGGTCGATGATCCTGAGAAAACAAGAATTAAGGGTCTTGACAGGGTGTTCGGTATCGAAGAAAACCTGGATAAATTCGATGAAATCTGGAGAAATATTGAAAGAATTGTTCCTCCTACTTCTATTAATTGGCCTCCTAGATTAGTGACCTGTGCCGAAAACCGAACAATCGGGTTACTGCCAATCCCTAAAGCAACGGACAGTTTTCATTCTATTAATAACCATGTTTATATACGACTGGAAAAAGGAAACAAACTTTTAACACCCCTTGAAATAATCAAACTCTCTTATGCCAAAGGTTTTCACCAGGCAGACAGAGAACTTGTGGACGTTGATTTCGATCTACTCAAAACAAAACAGTTTGAAGATTGGAGAAAAGCCAGGGAAATAAGTCCGGGAGACCTGGAAGAAATCCTGTTTCACACAGGTCTGGCCCGAAAAGATAAAACAGGTTTATTAAAACCTACCAGGGCAGCAGTGCTTCTTTTTGCTTTATATCCTCATAACCTTATGGAAACCAAATGTACCATACGGGTATTTCAATATACCGGCACCAATGAACAGGTAAAAGAGCACACGTTAAACCTGATTGGAACACCAAAAACCGTTGATGGGCCAATCATAAGACAAATCAAAGATGCACATGATTATGTGTTAACTCTTTTACGAGCAGGGATGAGAATACCTGCCTCAGGATTTGTCACCACCTACAGGATTCCTGAACGGGCTGTAAAAGAGGCAATTACTAATGCGGTTATTCATAGAGATTATTATCAAAAGAGAGATATAGAGGTAAGGATATTTGAAGATAAGGTGGAGGTTGAAAGCCCCGGTCTATTTCCTTCTAATATTACGTCTTACAATATCGGGTTTGTTCGCGCGGAAAGTTACAGGAATGATTTATTGGTGAAACATCTTAGAGAGTTTCCCGATCCCCCTAACCTGGATAGAAATGAAGGGATTAGAGCCATGAGAATAGAAATGGAAAGGAATCAATTATATCCCCCGGTTTTTTTGAGTTACCCCCTATTGAAAGATTCAGTCAGAGTGGTTCTTCTTAACTCGAAAAAGAATGGTGAATGGGATAAAGTTTCCGATTATTTGTCAAACAAAGAGAAATATATTAACAATGAAAAAGTACGTGCAATCACTGGTAATCCTGATAGTTCCAGGGTATCAAGGCTTCTAAAAAAATGGGTGGATCAAGGATTATTGATAAGAATCGAGTCTGGTTCAAAAAGGAGAGTGAAATATCGATTACCTGTAGATAGTAGATGGTAGACTGAAATGGCGAAATGTCCCTGGGTAAAAAGTTTGTTTTATTGGTATAAAAAAACGGGATTTTATTTGCAGGGGGTGATTGCAAATAAAAAGTAAATGCTGAATTATCAATAGTTTCGAGCCATTTTATTTGCAATTTCCTTCTTTTATCAATTTTTAGCCACTCAGACACCAAAGCACTAAAAAAAGAGTGGTGCCTGGTAAATAACTTAATTTTAAGGGACAGGCAAAGTAAACAAAATTCCTGTTATAAAAAATTAACTTCTTTGCAGTGTTTTAACATTTTTTTTATATGCTTCTCATTTACCCGGGGCCACCTGAATCCAAGCTTCCCCAAAAAAAACCCTGTCCTGTCCGAAACAATTCCAAATACTGTATTGCCACTGCCGTCATTGCCATCACTTTCACCGGCAAAACCACCTAAAAAGCCGGTATAAAGCAAAAACATATCCATTTCATTACGGATTTCCGGGTTGTAAAGATTGTCATAAAGAAATCGACAAAATTTATCCAGGGATACCCTTTTTATCTTTTTACCGTTTTTCCCCATCAAAAAAATAAGTTTGTCTAATGACAGGAGATGCCGGTTATAAAGATGATATACCTGGTTTTTTAAAATTTCCCGGTCATGAAGTAAAATAATGGCTTTGGCTATATAATCAACAAAGCCGAAATCAAAGGTTTGAGATAGAACCACCCGGGGTACTATTCCAAATTTTACCATCGAGGCAAGCTGACTGTACAATGCATTGGTGGATATATTTTTTTGAAACTTGCCGGTTTCCGAATGAAAGACAACGGTACCAACTCGAAAAATCAATGCATTCAAACCCCTGGTTCTATAAAACAAAACCTTTTTTTCAGCTTCCAATTTGCTTTTCAGGTAGTGGTCCCGGAGAAGCTGACCACAATCCGGTTGATATTCCGTATACAAATGAAATTCCTTGTTTTCAGTCGCACCGGTACACACTCCCATGGTGGATATATGAATGAAATCTTTTACTTTGGTGTCAAGTGCAAACTCCAATAATCGCTCCGTGCTTCTAACATTACTGTCGTAAATATCCTCGTAAAGACCGAAATGTTTTACATTGGCCGCGGCATGGATGATAACATCCGGTGCTGCTGCCAGTTTTTTATAGGTTTGACTGTCAAGTCCAAATCGATCTAAAGTCAAATCACCGGCCAATACCTTTAATCGCTCTTTATAACGATGGTAAAAACCGGTGCCAAAATAAAAAACAAGTATTTCTTGCAAACGTTTTTCCGCTTCTGACGTTTTGCCGGTGGTTGTCCTGACCAGTAAGTAAATGACCGGTTCCCGGTTCTTTTGATTTAAAAGCTCATAAAGCAAATGGGCACCTAAAAACCCGGTGGAACCGGTTAACAAGATGTGCCGGTAATTTCTTCTCTTTTTTAGGTTTATATCTTTTTCCTTTTGGACTCTTTGCTTATATTGCCTGTATTCATTTTTCAATTGGTTTTCCAGGGGATTTTTTGCTGGCTTTGTTAAGGCTGCCGGGTCCGGCAGCTTTTTGAGCTGTTCAATAATGACGTTTAATTGGTTTTTCATTTTATTTTTGTTAAAACGAATATGGGGCGCCAGTTCAGCAATGGTGGGATACTTGAAGAATCGGTTGATATCGATGTCAAAATCTTTTGCCAACATGGAAACAACACTGACCGCTTTCAATGAATGCCCACCTAACTCAAAAAAATCCGAATGAACCCCAATGGCTCGTTTATCTATTTTCAATACTTCAGACCATACATCCAGGATACTACTTTCTATTTCATTTCGGGGTGGAGTAAGCTTATTTTCTACCTTTTTTCCCGGTGAAGGTAATGCCTGCCGGTCTACTTTTCCATTAGAGGTTAAGGGTATCTTTTCCAGTTGCTCAATGTAGGAGGGGATCATATAACCCGGGAGACTTTCCTGTAAATACTCTTTTATTTCCAAAATGTCCATTGGGTTATTGGCGTTCATGACCAGGTAAGCAGTTAAATTTATGTTTCCCGGTTTATCTTCGTTGTTAATGACAACTGCTTGTTTGATTTTTTCGTGTCGGTTTAACCGGTTTTCAATTTCTCCCGGTTCGATTCGATAGCCTCTTATTTTGACCTGGTAATCTTTCCTGCCAAAGAACTCGATATTGCCATCCGGTAACCAGCGACCGATATCGCCGGTTTTGTATATTTTTTGCCTCCGGCGGCCAGGGGGTGAGAGCATTGCGCATGGCGCATAGCGCATAGCGTATGGGGCAAAGCACTTTGCTATTTTAGGCTCCCCGCGCCGCGGGGCCCCTGGCCCCCCCCGCAAAAACTTTTTATTAGGCTTTTTCGTGTTAATTCGTGTACTTCGTGGGCCATTTAAAAATTTTTCTGCGGTCAACTCCGGGTTATTCAGATATCCCCGCCCAACACCAATACCGGAGACACAAATCTCCCCTTTGACACCGATGGGACACAATTGCATAAAGTTGTCCACGATAGTTATAAAAAGGTTTTGTAGGGGTTGGCCAATAGGGACCCGCTCCATGCCCGGGGCGTTGTCCATTATATAATGAGTGATATCATCCGAGGCTTCGGTGGGGCCGTAAGCATTGACCATTTTAACAGCGGGAAATCGTTCAAACCATTTTTTTACCAGGTGGGGTTTGATTTCCTCACCGGTTACCAGCAGGTATTTTAGAGAGAGTAAGGCAGAGGGGGGCACGGTTTCCAGCATCGTCGATAAATAAGATGGAACAACTTCAAGAACGGTAACCCCATCATTTTTCACCCGGGAAATAAATCCATGGGGTTCGAGGATAACGTTGTCAGGATAAATGACGGTTCGACCTCCCAATGTCAAAGCGGTAAAAAACTGCCAGACAGAAATGTCAAAGGTGTGCGAAGCATTCTGGGCGATAATACTGTTGCTATTCAATTGGAGATCATTGATTTTCGCCTGGATATGGTTCATCATCCCGGTATGTTCGATCATGGCACCTTTGGGTTTGCCGGTGGAACCGGAGGTATAAATTATATAGGCCAGCCCGTTCATTTCCGGCCCTGGTTTTGGATTTGTTAGCATTTCCCGGGTTTCAACTTCCATTTCTAAGGGAATGATTTTACCGTGATATGCTTGTTCTAAAGTGGAATCCAGGTATTGTTCCCGGGTGAGCAGGACCTTTGCAGCGGAATCTTCCAAAATGCCGATGATTCGGTTTGTAGGTTCTTGTGAATCCAATGGAATATAAGCGCCGCCAGCTTTCCACACTCCATGTATACAATCTGCCATGAGGGGGGAGCGCTCCATTAATATCCCTACTGCTTGATCTTTTTGAATACCGCTGGTTTTCAAAATCATTGCCACTTGATTGGCGTGTTCATTTAACCGGTTGTAGGTCAACCAATTGTCCCGGAAAACCACCGCTGCAGCATCCGGGTCCAGGTGGGCTTGTTCCTCAACCAGTTGGCAAAGGGTTTTATCCCTTGAAAAATTCTCTTTTCGATTAAATTCAAACAGGATTTGCCGTTTTTCTTTTTCGGATAACAGGGTAATTTTACCAATGATTATTTCCTCATCCCGGATAATTTGATCCACCACCTGGAGATAATGAAGGCCAAGCCCGGTCATTAAATTTGTGTCATACACATTGGCATTATAGCCAAAATCCAGGGATAATTGCTCCCCCTCAACCGGGATGATATCGAAAACAAAATCATAGTTTCCCTGTTCAAATACCTGTACATGTGACAAATTCATTGTTTCCGCTGGGTGATGTTTTCGAACCCGGTCTCCCACATCTTCAATTTGTTTGGCAATAGGATAATTTTGAAATTCAAGGAAATGGTCCAACAGGTTTTGTTTCAGGGGACTTAAAGATTGAATCTCAGCCAATGAAAAGTAATGATAAGGTTCGGATTGGATAGCATTTTGTTGGACGTTTCCCAGCAGTTGTTTAAATGTTGTTTGATAATCAAAGCGAATGCGTACCGGGATGGTATTAATGAAGCATCCCACCATGGTTTCCACGCCTTCCAGTGTCGAGGGCCGGCCCGAGACCACCGCACCGAAAACAACATCGGCCCCAGGTTTATCCGAGTACTTTGCCAGCACAATTGCCCAAATAGACTGGAAGATGGTGTTTAAAGTCACGCGATTGCGTACGGCCATTTCTTGAAGACCCATGGTTTTATCTCTTTCCAGGGTGGTTCCGATACCGCCGGCTAAAAATTCTTCTTCCAGGGTGAGGGCTTTGGTTTCTATATTTTTCTTTTTCGGTAGAGCAGCGATTTCCTCATAGCCATCCAGATACTTTTTCCAAAAGCTTCTTGCTTTATTTTTATCCTGCCTCTCCAGCCATTGGATATATTCCCGGAAGGGGCGGACCGGCGGTAATTGATATTCCTCACCCCTGAGAAGGCTGTTGTAAATCTCGAAATAGTCCGAGGTCAGGATGCCGATACACCATCCATCCATTAACATGTGATGATAACTCCATATAAACACATACTCCGCATCTCCCGTTTGAAGCACCGCCAACCGTATCAATGCATCTTTGCTCAATTCAAATGAGCGTTGTCTATCTTTTTCCATATATTCCCGGGTGAAGGTCTCTTTTTTTTTGTCTTTGCCGTCAAGGACCGGGCGTAAATCTTTATAGTGGAAATCCACCTTCCGCTCTTTCAAAACCACCTGCAGCGGACGTTCCAGGCTTTTATGTGCAAACGCCGTTCTTAATATGTCATGACGTTTTATCAGTTCATTGACACTCTTCTCAACCAGCACAACATCCAACTCCCCCTGTAAACAGTAGCCCACCTGTTCAAAATATGCTTGTGTGTTCCCGGTTTCGTACAATGAATAAAATAACATCCCTTCTTGCATCGGGGTTAGCGGGTATATATCTTGTACCGGATATTGCGCCTTTAACTGTTCAAGAGTTTCAATAGGAATTTCCTTTACTTCCGGCTTTTGGGGTTCTTTGCCCGGCTCTGTTTTCCTGGCAGTGGGAGCCAATTTTGATATGGTAGGATACCTGAAGAAATCCTCCAATTCAACCCAATATCCCTTCTTAATCATCCTGGCTCGAATTTGAATTGCCTTGATGGAGTCCAATCCCAATTCGAAAAAATCATCCTCGATGCCGATTTGTTCATAGCCGAACATTGTTTGGAAGATTTCTGCAATGGATTTTTCAACGGGGTTTTGCGGTGCCACATAGGGACTCATCAGGTGGGGCCTGGTTTTATTTTCTTCGTTTTCGAGTGCTTTAAGTTTAATCCATTTGTCGATGCGGGCCTGGAGATTGCCACCGGTGGAGACTGCTAGCTGGTGGATGTCCCGCAGGTATAAAAAACGTTGAAATGCCTTTTTTGTGTTGCCGGGTTCCATGCCATCCCAATTGACACTGAGCCACGGTCTGCGTCCGGGATGGTACCAGGCGCGATGAGCGGCAAAAGCGTCCATGAAGGCATTGGCCGCGGAATAAGCCACAAAGGTCAAACCCCCTAACACAGCGGATATTGAAGAGATCAGCCAACAAAAATCCAGGTCTTTATCCCGGAACAGCTTTTCCAGTACCAGGGTGCCGTAAACTTTGGGTCCGAATTGTTCCCGGCAGTCAGGGGGCTTAATTTTATCTATCAATTCAAAGGAATTTCCACTGGTGACCCCGGCAGCGTGAATGACTCCATGGATACGTCCAAACCGATGCTCAACCTCAGTGATAATGGCTTGAACCTGTTTTTCATCAGCGACATCGCCCTGGAAGGTAAGGACCTCGGCGCCCGATTCTTTCAACTGTTCTATTTTTTCTTGCTGTTCCCCGGGCTGAAGGGGAGAACGGCCCACCAATACCAGTCGTGCCTTGACTGCTTTTGCCAGGTATTCCGCCAGCATTAAACCGATGTTTCCCAGGCCGCCTGTGATAAGGTATACGCCGCCTTGTTTTAAGGGCAGTGGATTTCCTTCCGCTTCCTCCGGGTGGAGAGGCAGCGGTTCAAAGGTCCGAATCCAGCGGTGCTGGCCGCGAAAGGCAACCAGGGTATCCGGGATTTCCCCGTCTCCGGCCATCTCTGCCAACAACCGCGCTGCCAGTATCTCCAGGTGCAAGTTCCCGGGGTTGAATCCCGGTAAAATAATATCAATAGTGCGGCAGCGGATGTTGGGATACTCCTGCGGGATAACCTTTACCGGGCCCATCAGGGTGGCTTTGCCCGGGTGTATCGGCTCTTCACCGGTTATATCATGTAAATGATCGCATATGACATTCAACAGGATTTGCCGGGCTGTGCCCTGTTTCCCAATGGCTTTTGCTATATTGAGAAGACTGTAAAATCCCAAATGCTGAACTTGTTCAAAGCTGCTGGCTTCAAAATAGTTCGTGTCCTTCGTGTCCTTCGCGGCTGTCTCACTGAGCACAGTGGTGGGCGGCCCGGTAAGACTCCACAAATGGACCACCTGGTGGGGGATGTTTTCTCCCGAACCACAGGCATTGAACAATCGAAGATAATCCCCGGCTTGCAGCGGGTTAATGGTATAACGATCCTGGTCCAACTGAGCAAATGCCGAACCAGTGGTTACTCTTACCACCTGGTGGCCTTGCTTTTTCAATCCCTCCACCAACAAGGAACCCAAACCGCAGGTATCAATAAATACAAGCCATTTGTGCTTCTTTTTATAGGTGTCTTTATCATGGGGCACTGCCGCCTCTGCCTGCTTCCAGGAGGGGAGGTAGAACCAGTCTGCCAGGTCAGGGCTTTGAGCGGATACGGCATTTCCTTTTAATAACCCTGGTCCACCGGTTAAAAGGTCTTCTTCCAGCCAATAGCGCTGCCTCTCAAAGGGATAAGTGGGCAGGGGAATACGGGACCTCTTTTCCTGGCAATAAAAGTCAAACCAGTTGACGGTAACGCCGGCAAGCCATAACCGGCCAATTTTATTCATCAAATAATAAGTGTCTGGTATTTCTTTTGCAAAGGGTCTGACAAAGTTTATAATCTTTTGGTGAGGTGGATGATTTCCATTTTCCATATACCGGGCCACCAGGGCGGCAAGGTCCTGACCCGGTCCGATTTCCAGGAAAATGGCGTTGGGTTCTTTGATCAGTTCTTTAATACCCCCGGCAAAACGGACGGTTTGTCTTAAATGCCGTGCCCAGTACCGCGGATCAAGGGCCTCTCCCGGGGTAATAAAGGTGCCGGTTACATTGGATATGTACGGAATTTCCGGGTGATTCAGGGTAACCCGGTCCAGGCTTTTTTCATATTCGCTTAAAATGGGTTCCATCATGTGGGAATGGAGGGCATGGGAGGCTTGCAAGCGCATGGTCAGAAATCGCCGGTTTTTCATTTCCTTTTCAAATGCCGCAATGGCCGGCAGCGGACCGGAAACAATGCAGGACGGACCGTTATCAATGGCCAGGGAAAGGTCACCTGCCAGCACCGGGCTTAACTCTTCTGCCAAAAGGGGAACACTTAACATACCGCCTCCGGGTATTTTCTTTATCAACTCTCCCCGGGTGACGATCAATTTCAGTGCATCCTCCAGGGAGAATACCCCGGCAATAGCGGCAGCAGTATATTCACCGAAGCTGTAACCGATCATGGCGTGCGGCGTTATTCCCCAGGACATTAATAATTTTGAAAGAGCATATTCAAAGATAAACAAAACAGGTTGGGCGATTTCGATTTGGTTAATATTAAACACACCCCCCCCCTTCCTGGGGTCAGGGGTACCCCTCTCAAGAGGGGAATCCGTTGTGTCGGGCGTCTGTGCAGAGCCGTAACTACCAGCCCCACTCACCTCACTCACCAAATTATCGGGATACAGGATTTCTTTGATATCATAATCCAATAATGATTTTAAAATTTCAAAACAACTGTCCATTTCTTTTCGAAATAGTAGCTCATCCCGGTATAAACCTCTTCCCATGTTTACATATTGGGCGCCCAGCCCGGGAAACATAAATACAACAGGTTTCGCTTTCTTCTTTGAAAAAAATGTATGAACTTTCCTTGAAGCCGGGGAAAGTAATTCCTCCACCGCCTCATCCACGGTAGAACAAACCAACATCCGCCTGTATTGAAGTTCTTTTCTTCCTACCTGTAATGTATAGGCGGCATCCGCAAGGGTTAGACCAGGATTTACAGGATTTTCATGACTACCATGATTCAAAAGACTTTTTTTGAAATACGCTGCTAAATTCTTTGTCATTTTTTCCAGGGCGGTTTCGGTTTTGGCGGATAATAAAATCAATTGGTACTTGCGTGAGGCACGTTCACCAGGCAAGGGGGCAAGCCCCCCTGTCCCCTCGGGCGCTTCTTCGAGAACAACATGGGCATTGGTGCCGCCAATACCGAATGAACTGACCCCGGCTCTCAAGGGATATCCATGATTGTTCCATTCTACCGGTTGGGTGTTAACATAAAAGGGACTGTTTTCTAAATCGATTTCAGGATTGGGATTTTCAAAATGCAGACTGGGGGGGATTAATTTATGTTTTAATGCCATGACGGTTTTTATAAAACCGGCAGCACCGGCAGCACTGCCCAGGTGACCGACATTGGTTTTAACGGAGCCAACGGCGCAGTATTTTTTTTTATCGGTTTTAAAGGCCCGTTTCAATGCTTTGATTTCAATGGGGTCCCCCAGTGACGTACCGGTTCCATGGGCTTCAACATAGGTGATACTTTCCGGTTCAATCCCTGCAAACTGGTGAGTAATTTGAATGACGTCGGCCTGTCCCTTGACACTGGGGGCTGTATATCCCACTTTTCTCAGGCCATCGTTATTAATGGCTGAACCTTTAATCACCGCATGAATATAATCGCGGTCTTCAATGGCATTTTCCAGGGGTTTCAGCACCACAGCACCGCCCCCCTCTCCCCTTATCATTCCTTTTGCTTTTGCGTCAAAGGCCCTGCAGTGGCCGTCCGGGGAATTTATCATTCCTTCCTGGTAAAGGTAGCCCCGGGGTTTTTGGGTGAAAATGTTGACACCCCCGGCCAGGGCCAGGTCACATTCCCCGTTTAGAAGCGCCTGACCGGCCATATGAATTGCCACCAGTGATGTGGAACAAGCGCTTTGCACCGCTACACCAGGCCCCTTTAAATTTAATGTGTAAGAGACCCGGGTGCATAAATTGTTTTCATCGGCTAACAGGGATGCAGCAAAATCTCCCAAAATCGCGTTTTTCCCGGATAACAGGGACAGGGCTTCCCAGTAAAACGAGGAATCTGCCCCGGCATAAACCCCGATCAATTGATCGCCGGTAAAAGGATTATAAGCAGCATTTTCCAGGGCTTCCCAGGAGATTTCCAAAAAAATGCGCGCCTGGGGGTTCAATACTTCCGCTTCCTGGGGAGTATAATCGAAAAAAGAGGCATCAAAATACTCTTTTTCCTCCAGGAGACCTTCGCCGGTCTTTACATAATTGAGATTCTTCAACAGTTCGGCAGAGACACCTGCTTCTTCCAGTTCCCGGTCTGTTAAAAACGCAGCGGATTCCACGCCGTTTTTTAAATTTTC
The DNA here is from genome assembly GCA_020355945.1 of Candidatus Aminicenantota bacterium. The sequence continues at coordinate 7,933,515 of CP070627.1, forward strand.
CCACAACTGATCGATATTTTTAGCACCGGGGAACCTCCCGGCCATGCCGATAACAGCAATTTCCAGGCCTGTTCTTTTGTTGTTTTC
>CP070627.1:7933701-7936559 GCA_020355945.1 Candidatus Aminicenantota bacterium
GCTGAAATGATTGTCCATACACTAAAAGAACTATCTCCTGCCCGGGAGGATTAGACTTTTGCCGGGCTGTCATCCCTGGGCAGGCCGTTTAACAATGGCTTTAAATTGTTCGATTTCCACATCATCGATAAATTCGATATGGGGATAATGCCGGAGGGCCCGGAGGATGCCGCTGCCAATCCCCCGGTACGGGATCAAATCAAAAGCAAATGAAGCCAGCGTATGATTTCGCTTAACCGATACCCCGCGTTTGATTTTTTCCACCGTTAAATTATTGGGCAATTTACCCGGGCTGATGATTTCAATCCGGTTATCGAAAATTAATAGGCGAATATTGCTGCTGATGAAATAATCCCTGTGTATCAAGGCATTGATCAAAAGTTCTTCCAGGACCGGCTGGGGAATTTCCAATACCCCGGGGGTGTTAAAGTCCTGTCCCTTTTGAATTTTCTTTAAATTCCGTTTGAGAAAGGCCAGCCCGGTGGTATACAACGCTTTAAGATTTCCTTCGATATTCTCACTGTCCCGGTATTCTCCGCCCCCCATATCATTCCCCACGAAAGAAACGGCAATCACCTGGCTTAAGGGGATATATTTCATGGGATTTTTCCCGAACAATAACAGGCCGGCCAGGTTCAGGAAGCCTTCGGAAGCCAAATTTAAGTTTTCCAGGGCCTGGGGCAGTGATTTTTCGTCACCTTCAAAAGGCATTCCATACTTTTTCTCATGAAACCGTTTGAACAATTCCAGGTCGATATCCCGGCCAGCGGTATTTTTGAAAATCATTTCTTCGGCGTAGAGTTTTCCCGATTCCTGGAAAAGGCGTCTCAACTCATCCTGGGAAACTTTGCGTTTGTCAGAACCGGATTTGGTGTAATATACCCCTTTGTTGGTACAATAAGGCTTATTAATGCCATACGGGATATGAACCAATAAAACCTTGCGATCTTCGATGGCGATTATTTCAGTTTTGGGGAAAACCGGTGGTTTTACTATTTCAGAGGAGGTATTGGAAATCGTTTGGTTTAAGCGGCGGATATCTTCATCTGCTAATCCTTTTATTTCTCCTTTATCGGTAACGCCGATGATCATGGTTCCGCCCAGGCTGTTGGAGAAAGCGATCATCTCCTGGGCCAGTTGCTCGGGGTTATGGATATTTTCTTTAAACTGGGTATAGGTGTCTTCACCTTTTGCTAACGTTTCCAGCAATGTTATTTTATCCATAAAGGTATTTTACCAGGAAAAGGGAGAGATTTCAAGAAATGAAAAAATTGCCTGACCCTATTTATTTTTCCTCAATATGATATAATTAACGATTACAGGAGGGCAAAATGAGTCAAATTACCGCTGAAATGATTGTCCATAAACTAAAAGAACTCCCGGAATCCGATCAACAAACCATAATGGATTTCATCGACTACCTGTTAGAAAAACAAGAGCAAAAACAGGATAAAAAATCAGTGGATAAGAAGAAGGTTTAATGGTTGCGTTATGAATTTTATAACGTTATAAAATTCATAACGTTATATTTTTTATAACGCTTTAGGTTAGTCCCATAAATGGGAGTATTTATGGCCGCTTCCGGTGTTAAGCAGGACAACGGTTTCATGGTCTTTAATCCAACCCTGTTTACGCAGATTAATAAACGCTGTCAGCGTAGCTCCACCTTCCGGGGCAGGAAATATCCCCTGGGTTCGCCCCATTAAATTTGCCCCCTCCATGATTTCACTGTCCGGGACTGCCACTGCCGTGCCATTACTCTCCCTTAAAGCGCGTAATATCAAGAAATCCCCTACTGCTGCCGGAACCCGTAACCCATCTGCAATGGTTTTGGCATTTGGCCATATGTCAGCGAATTCTTTTCCTTCTTTAAATGCTTTCACTATAGGTGCACACCCGTCAGACTGTACCGTAACCATCCGGGGCCGCTTAGAACCAATCCAACCCAGTTTTTCCATTTCGTCAAAGGCTTTCCACATTCCCACCAGGCCGGTTCCGCCGCCCGTAGGATAAATAATCACATCCGGCAGTTTCCAATTCATTTGTTCTGCCAATTCATATCCCATAGTCTTTTTGCCTTCGATGCGGTAAGGCTCTTTTAAGGTTGACACATCAAATCGTTTGAATTTTTTTACACCTTCTGCGGCAGCTTTTCCACAGTCGGTGATAAGACCGTCGATCAAGGTCACTGCAGCCCCCAGGGCTTTACATTCGTTGATAAAAGGTTTAGGAACATCTTTTGGCATAAATACATGGGCTTCCATACCTCCCAGGACAGCATATGCACTCACAGCACCAGCCGCATTCCCGGCAGAGGGAATCGACACAGAAGTTATGCCCAACTCTTTTGCTTTGGAAATCGCCATACACAATCCCCTGGCTTTAAAAGAACCGGTGGGATTTAATCCCTCATCTTTAATGTAAAGATCATCAAATCCCAACTTCCTGCCCAATCTCTGAGCGTGATGCAAGGAAGTAAAACCTTCACCCAGGGTCAAGATATTGGCAGGATGGTTTATTGGCAGCACTTCCCGATAACGCCACATATTGGGCGCTCTTTGACTGATGACTCCCGGGTTAATTGCTTTTTTGGCTGCTTCCAGGTCGTACCTCACCAACAGCGGTTTATTACATTTGGGGCACAAATTCCATATTTTGTCAGCTTCCAGGATTTCTCCGCACATCCCACATTCAAGATGAGTTAGAAAAGTCATTTTTTATTTTTCTCCGTTAATAATGGTCAAATTATAAGTCCCTGGACTTATATTCCCACATTATAAGTCCCTGGGCTTATAATCCATATTTTCAAACAGTCCGCCTGGCCACAAAAAGGCATAAAAAAGACATCGGGCTAGAAA
>CP070627.1:7936659-7957065 GCA_020355945.1 Candidatus Aminicenantota bacterium
TTCATAAAAAATAAAAAATTATACAAAACCGGGGATTTAGCCAGGTGGCTTTCGGATGGGAATATCGAATTTTTGGGCAGAATCGATCACCAGGTGAAAATAAGGGGATTCCGGGTTGAATTGGGTGAGATAGAGGCCCAATTGCTAAAGAAGAAAGAAATAAAAGAAGCTGTCGTATTGGCAAAACAAGATGAAAGCGGGGATAAAAATTTATATGCCTATATCGTTCTTGAAAAAGAAATTGAGGTTTCTGAACTAAGAGAATATTTGTCAAACTATTTGCCGGATTATATGATTCCTTCCTTTTTCATAAAAATAGAAAGTATCCCGTTGAATCCCAATGGTAAGGTGGACAGGAACGCATTGCCGGATACTGAAGTAACTGTTGATGGAGAGTATATTGCTCCACGAAATGAAGTTGAAGAAAAATTAGTGGAAATATGGTCGGAAGTTCTAAATATGAAAAAAGATATTATAAGTATAGACTCAAACTTTTTTGAGTTGGGAGGGCACTCATTAAAGGCAACAACTTTGGCATCAATAATACATAAAGAATTTGATGTGAAGATCCCCCTGACAGAGGTATTTATTAATCCCACTATAAGAGAATTATCGCAAATAATAAATAGACTGATAAAAGACAAATTTGCATCAATAGAGCCGGTAGAAAAGAAGGAATACTACGAACTGTCTGCAGCCCAGAACCGGTTATGGATATTAGACCAGATTGAAAAGGACTTGGTGGCTTATAACATGCCGGGAAGCTTTGAATTGGAAAAATTGAATCGAGAAGCCTTTGAGAAAACTATCGAAACTCTTATAAAACGTCATGAAATCTTGCGCACCGGTTTTATTACCATAAAGGGTAAACCGAAACAAAGAATCCATGATTATGAACCCCTGGATTTCAGCGTGGATTATATCGATTTAAGGAAAGAGAAAAACAAAGAAATCATCATTAAAAGATTAAAAGAAAAAGAAGCAAAAACCCCCTTTAACCTTGACAAAGGCCACTTATTGAGAACCAGGCTGCTCCATATTGAAGAAGACCGGTATCTATTTTTATTCACGATGCACCATATTATTTCGGACGGCTGGTCCATAGATATAGTGACAAAGGAGTTCACAGACATGTATGATTCATACGCCAACGGCCGGGCCAATCCCTTATCACCGCTGCCGATTCAATACAAAGATTATACCCAATGGCATAACCGGCAATTATCGGGAGAGAATTTAGAAAAGCATCGAAATTATTGGTTGAATCGATTGAGCGGCGAAATACCGGTCTTGCAGTTACCCACCGATTATCCCCGGCCAAAGTTAAGATCCTTTGAAGGAGAATACATCTATTTTTCTTTAAGTAGAGAAACCACCGAACATTTGAGAAGGATCAGCAGAGAGTGTGGTAACACGTTATTTATCACATTCCTGGCAGTGGCAAATGTTTTTTTGTACAGGTATACCGGCCAAATGGATATCATTGTCGGGACCCCGGTTGCAGGACGAGACCATAAAGACCTGGAAAATCAAATCGGGTTTTATGTAAACATGTTGGCGCTAAGGAATAAATTAAACAGGGGCGAAACCTTCCGGGATGTATTGCAAGTGGTAAAGGCCAATACGCTGGGGGCGTTTGAAAACCAGGTATATCCTTTCGACCGGTTGGTTAAGGATTTGAATATCGTAAGGGATTTGAGCAGGAATCCCTTGTTCGATGTTGTGGTGACAGCCCAAACCGGCAATAATACATCCGGGGATAACGAAACCTATACCGATGAATTCCTCGAAATCGGTTTCGGCGCAAGCAAGCATGATTTAAGGTTCCGTTTAATCGAGACCGGCAGCCAGGCAAATATTCACATTCAATATAACCCGAAATTGTTTAGAAAAGAGAGAATAATGCTTATGAAAGAACAACTCATTATTTTAATAACCGATATCACGTCAAATATCGATAAAGAGATAGACAACTATAATTTTTTAACGGAATTTGAACAGAAACAAACAACAGTAAAATTTCAAGGAGGGTTTTAGTTCCATGAAAAATGATATAGAATCAATGGTTCGCTCTTATATATCGGAAAATTCCTGGCTGCGGAAACTGGAAAACGTAACTTATAACCCGGTTTACGGGGACAAGAATAACCTCGAAGATTCCTCGATGAAAAACTTCGAAAGATCAAGCTTTTCTTTCCCGGGACCTTTGGCGGAAACCGTGAAAAAAATAACCGGCGGCTCGGATGCAAAGGCATTCCTTGTGTTTATTACCGCTTTAAATATCCTGGCATATAAATATACCGGTATAAATGATATTTTGATCGCTGCACCAGGGTTCCGGGATGACGATGACGGTGAATATAAAGATTTATTGCTGTTTTTCAGGACTGAGGTAAATGAAGAAAGCATTCTTCGCGATTTATTAAACACTGCTTTCGGTGATTTAAATGCGGCTTATGAACACCGTCATTTCGATTATGAATTCTTTTTTGACCATTTTTGCTTGCAAAACCCGGGGGACAGGGAAGCATTGACCGCTTTGGGACTGGTTTATGATAGTTTTAATAGGGAAAGCCGGTTGGCCGATGGGATAGATCTCCTTTTTAGAATCGAGCAGCGCAGCGGGGAATTTGTCCTTATTATTAAGTATGATACACATGGGTACCGGCAGGAACAGGTAGACCAATTGGGGCGGCATTTTATAAATATTTTAACTTCGATGCTGGAAGACCTGGATAAAACCCCTCGACAAATCGATATACTATCCAGAGAAGATCTCCGGGAATTACTGGTGGATTTCAGCGGAGAAACAGTCGATTATAGGCTTGAAGAAAAAAACTTTATACCTTCCTTTGAAGCGCAATTTGAAAGGTCTCCCCTGTCCACCGCGGTAAAATGTGAAGATAAAACGTTGACTTACCGGCAATTGAATGAAATTTCCAACCGGCTGGCCGGCTTAATGCAAAAGGAGGGGGCGGTCCTTCGCGAAGATTTAGTGGCAATTTTGATGGAACGTTCTGAAAAGATGTTGGTCAGCATCATTGCCACCTGGAAATTTGGTGCTGCTTATGTGCCCATCGACCCTGACTATCCCGACGACCGGGTTAAAACCATTATGGAAGATTCCAGGTCGAAACTCATTATTACAGAAAAGGGAATCCTTCACCCGGAATTGGAAAGCGCTCTGAAATCCATGGCAAGAATTGTTTACCTGGATGAGATGGAAAAAATCCTGGAGAACGAAAGCAACAAGAACCTTAATATCGATATACAACCTTGCGACTTGGCCTATATTATTTACACGTCGGGTTCCACCGGGAAGCCCAAAGGCGTAATGGTCGAACACCGGGGGATGATGAACCATTTGTATGCCAAAATAGCGGACATTCAGATCGATTCGGAATGTGTTGTGGTTCAGAATGCGTCGCAGTGTTTCGATATTTCCATATGGCAATTTTTTGCCGCGTTGTTAGTGGGAGGGCGCACGGTTATTTATCCCAACCGGTTGGTATTGAGTCCCGAGACTTTAATCAGGCGAGCCGGAACCGATAACGCCACAATATTAGAAGTCGTGCCCGCCTATTTGTCCATGATGTTGGACACCATCGACAAACGAAAATTGCAGCATGTATTCCCGGTATTAAGATATTTGTTGGTTACCGGAGAGGCGGTGAGGCCCGGTTTGGTAAAACGTTGGTTTGAGAAATTTCCCGGAATTAAAATGGCGAATGCCTATGGGCCCACGGAAGCCTCCGACGATATCACCCATTTTATAATGGACCGGTTTCCGGGCGGGGACAGTATACCCATCGGAAGGACGCTTCGTAATTTCCGGATTTATATCCTGGACAGCCGGATGAACTTATGCCCCCTGGGGATTAAGGGAGAAATCTGCGTATCCGGGATCGGAGTCGGCAGAGGTTATTTGAACAACCCGGAATTAACAGAAGAAAAGTTTATAAACTCCCCACCCATAAAAAGTTTTTTGGGGTCCAGGGGCGATTTTCCAAAAAAGCACCTGGTGGGTGAAGGCACTCTTTATCGCACCGGGGATATCGGGCGCTATTTACCGGACGGAAATATCGAGTTCTTCGGGAGAAAGGATTACCAGGTAAAGATAAGGGGTTTTCGCATCGAACTGGAAGAGATAGAAAATAAACTTTCCACTATGGAGGGTATCGGCAGTGCTGTGGTCATAGATAAGGAAGATAAAGCCGGTAATAAGTACCTGTGCGCCTATATCACATTATGCCAGGGTGCGGAAAAAAAGCAAGAAGAAATCAAGCGGGAGTTAAGAGATGTATTGCCTGAGTACATGATCCCGGCGAATATTGTAATTATGGAATCCCTGCCATTGACGCCCAATGGAAAAGTGGATCGCAAAGCGCTTCCTGAACCGGGTGAAGCGGATATCAGCGGTATGGAATATGTGGCTCCCCGGAATGCAGTGGAGAAGAAATTGGCTGAAATCTGGCAGGAGGTATTGGGGATCGAGAAAATCGGTATCCATGACAATTTTTTCAACCTGGGAGGGGATTCGTTTAAAGGCATTCATATTGTGAATAAAATCCAGGAATGGCTGCAAGAGGTGGTGCATGTGACGGTGCTTTTTTTGGCACCCACCATCGCAGAGTTGGCTTTGAAATTGGAGAGTTACAAAAAAATGGATTTCGAAACCAGGGTGGATGCGGCTAAAATCGCTGAAATTCGTTCCCTTATCCAGCCATTGCCTCCGCTGCCTTCCCATTTAAAGTCATCTGCTAAAACACCCCCGGTCATGTTTATTTTATGCCCTTCCCGTTCCGGTTCTACCCTGTTAAGAGTTATTTTAGCCGGTCATCCCAAACTATTTGCCCCCCAGGAATTCGAGTTGCTTTCTTTCAATACATTGAAGGAGAGAAAAGAAGCTCTTTCAGGAACTTTCAGTCTTTATTTGGAGGGGGTTATACGAGCCATCATGGATATCAAGCAAATCGGTGCGAACGAGGCAAAAGCGATAATGGAAGGGTTTGAAATGCAGGGAATGACAGTACAGGAGTTTTACGGGGTACTTCAGAGTTGGTTGGAAGGCAGAATGTTGGTGGAAAAAACTCCCCAGTATACCTACGATATGGAAGTTCTTAAACGGGCCGAAGAGTATTTCGATTCTCCCCTGTATATCCATCTCATTCGGCATCCATATGCTGTTATTCATTCATATGAAAATGCGCGGTTGGACCAATTATTTAAATATGAGCACCACTTTTCATCCCGCCAATTGGGTGAATTGTTGTGGTTAATCTGTCATCAAAATATCCTGGAGTTCCTTGAAAACATCCCGGAAAACCGGAAGTACCGGTTGAAATATGAAGACCTGGTCGGTTATCCTGAGTTTTTTGTGTCGCAGATGTGTAATCATTTCGGCCTAAAATTTTACCCGATAATGTTGAATATATATGGCGACGCCGATAAAAGGATGACCGACGGAATACACGCCGAATCGAAGATGTTGGGAGATGTAAAATTTTTTTCCCATAAGTCTATCGACACTCAATCCGTAGAAAAGTGGAAAGAAAAATACAAAACCGAATTTTTGGGAGATGCCGCGATTCATCTGGCTAAATCGTTTGGTTACCTGCAAAAAGGAATCGAATACTCTGGAATAGAGGTTGCTCCCAAAAAGGCCTACTATGAGTTATCGCATGCTCAAAAACGTTTGTGGATTTTGGACCAGTTAGCAGGAAGTCATACCGCCTATAACATACCCAACGTTTACCTGGTGGAAGGAGATTTAAACATCGACATTTTAAAGAAATCGTTTGAGACAGTGGTGAGGCGTCATGAAAGCTTGCGTACCACATTTATCAAAGTGGATGGAAATCCGATGCAAAAAATCCACGATTTTGAGTCGATAGGATTCAAATTGGAATACGTGGACCTCAGGAACCAGGAAAATCCTGGAAAACAGGCAGAATCCTTAGTAAATAATGAAGTTGCGATGGCCTTTGACCTGGGACAAGGTCCTTTACTCAAAAGCAAATTGCTCCAACTGGAAGAAAAAAAAAATGTGTTCTTATTCATCCTGCACCATATCATCTCTGATGGCTGGTCAATGCGTTTGTTGATAAATGACATCCTGGCATTATACGAGGCTTACAAGAGTGACAAACGGAATCCGTTACCACCGCTTCGGTTTCAGTACAAAGATTATTCAGTATGGCTGCATAAAAAAAAGATGCAGGGCGTATTGAAAAGGCAGGAAGAACACTGGTTAAAAGAGTTTGAAGGTGAAATCCCCATATTAAATATTCCGACTGATTATGTGAGACCAATGATCCAGAGTTTCGAAGGAAGTTTCGCTGGGTTTGATTTAAGTGTTGAAGAAACAAAGGCGTTAAATAATATAGCCGGTTCGGAAGGGACAAGTCTATTTATGATATTATTGGCTCTATTTAATATATTCTTATCCAAACTAAGCAGCCAGGAGGATATCGTGGTAGGAACACCCACGGCAGGTCGAAATCATCCCGATTTAGAGAAGATAATCGGAATATTTGTCAATACGCTTGCCCTTCGTAATTACCCATTGGGAGAAAAGTCATTTACCGGGTTTCTCCGCCAGGTAAGAAAAAGAACATTAGACGCTTTTGAGAACCAGGATTACCAGTTTGAGGACCTTGTGGAAAAAATAACGGTGAAAAAGGATATGAGCCGTAATCCAGTGTTTGATGTAATGTTTATATTACAAAATATCCAGGAAGCATCGATCTTAGGTGACGAAATAACTGGAACAGAATCTGCCGGACTGGATATAAAACCCTTTGTACATGAAAGCCACACATCAAAGTTTGATTTATCCCTGTTTGCCAGGGAAGTGGGAGACAGGTTGTTTTTTACATTTCAATATTGCACAAAACTGTTTAAAGAAGAAACCATCCGGAGATTTATTGGTTATTTTAGAAAGATCACTGCGGTAGTACTTGATAACCTTGAAGTGAAAATATCGGGAATAGAGATAATATCGAAGGAAGAGAAGTACCGGTTATTGTATGATCTTAACAATACCACCAGGGGGTACCCGGAAGATAAGACAATTCATCGATTATTTGAAGAACAGGTCGAAAAAACACCGGATAATGTTGCTCTCGTGTTACCCGGTCTGCAGTGCCCGGCCCCTTGTGCAAGGGGATACCATACTATCACTTATATAGAATTAAATGGACGTGCCAGCCAGGTGGCACAACTGCTGAGAGCTAAAGGTGTTAAGCTTGAAAGTATCGTCGGCATAATGGTAAATCGTCCAATAAAAATGATTCCCGCGATACTGGGCGTATTAAAAGCCGGGGGTGCTTATTTGCCTATAGATCCGCGGTATCCCGGCGATAGAATTAAATTTATGTTAAAAGACAGCGGTGTTCGAACTCTTATAATCGATACACCTGGAGATGCTCCAACCGATAATTTGGTAAGTATTAACCAGGAGGCAATAGGGACAATAAATTCACCGGATACTTCAAATCCCCCTTGTGAAGTAAAATCCTGCAATATCGCATATGTAATTTACACATCCGGTACCACCGGCCGTCCCAAAGGAGTAGTAGTCGGGCATAGAGGCGTAGTAAATACCCTCTTATGCAGGAAAGAAGAATATGGAATAAATCCGGCAGTGACATCTTTACAGTTGTTTTCGTATTCTTTTGACGGTTTTGTAACCAGTTTTTTTTCCTCGGTAACGGCCGGGGCAAAAGTCATATTCCCCGATCAGGAGGAAATTAAAGATTTAGCAAAGATAAAAGAAGTAATCGTTAAAAATAAAGTGACCCATTTTATATGTGTACCTCCATTGTATTGGACAATAATAGAAAGCTTATCCAGGGAAGAGACGTCCTCGCTTAAGGTAGTTACTCTTGCCGGAGATAGAATTTTTGCAGATATATTAAAGGTAACCAGGCAAAAAAATGAGAACATGGAAATAGCCAATGAGTATGGAGTTACTGAAGGTTCGGTAATGTCAACCATATTCCGGCACCAGGAAAAAGAGGATAAGATCAAGATTGGAAAACCGGTATGGAATACAAAGATTTATATACTGGATAGGGGGCATAAGATACAGCCGGTCGGGGTACCTGGAGAACTGATAATAGGTGGAGACGGCGTAGCCCGGGGATATTTGAATAACCCGGGATTAACCGCAGAGAGATTTGGCAGGGTTGTATTCGGTGATGGATCATTCGCTATTTTTTCTTTTTACAGGTCTTTAAAAACCAATGACCGAGGCCTGGTGCCCCGTAACAGGTTGTACCGTACCGGGGACCAGGCTCGCTGGCTGCCGGATGGAGATATCGAATTTTTAGGCAGACAGGACTGTCAGATAAAGATAAGGGGATTCCGGATAGAACCGGGAGAGATAGAAAATGCATTGTTAAAACACAGGGAGATTGAGGTTTGTGTTGTTGATGCCAGGGAAATGAATGAAGATAAACGGTTGATTGCTTATTATAAAACGAAAAATAAGATAGATTTGTGGCCTTCATTAGACAAATATTTTGTTTATGACGATTTAATTTATTTCACAATGACCCGGGATGAAGCTAGAAATGAGAAATATAGAAATGCCATTAGCAAAGTCATAACAGATAAGAAAGTCCTGGAAATCGGACCCGGTAGTAAGGCAATTTTATCGCGTATGTGTATTGAAGCAGGAGCTAAAAAGGTTTATGCGGTGGAGAAATTAGCAGGAGCTTATCAAAAGGTCAAAGAAACAGTCAGGACATTGGGTTTGGAGGATCGCATAATTTTAATTCAGGGAGATATTCAAAAGGTAAACTTACCAGAGCAAGTGGATTATTGCGTTTCTGAAATAGTCGGATCTATTGGGGGCTCAGAAGGGGCCGCCATGATAATAAACTCTTCCCGCCATCTTCTAAAAAATCCTACCTGTATGATTCCTTCCCGGAGTCTGACAAAAATTGCAGCCATTACCTTACCCAAAAGCGAATTCGAGGGAAGCTTTGAAGAAGTCGGAGCCCATTATGTTGAGAAAATTTTCAGTCATATCGGTTATAAATTTGATTTACGGCTTTGCCTGGTTTCTTTTCCCCGGGAATATGTCATCTCCAATCCGGATGTTTTTGAGAACTTAGATTTTACCAGGGAAAATTTACTGGAAGAGGAGCATGAGATTTACCTGGAGATTCAAAATAATTCGATTCTAAATGGGTTCATCCTATGGCTCAATTTATACCTGGATGATAAAGAATTAATCGACTGCCTTGAAAAAAAATATATATGGCTACCCATTTATTTACCCATTTTTTCAGAAGGAGACTATGTAGAAAAGGGTGATTATATCAAGGCAAAGGTCACCAGGAAACTATCCAATAATGGTATAAACCCGGATTTTACCATAAGCGGCCGGTTGTATAAAAAGCAGGCCGAACCAATCGACTTTATTTATCATTGTCCACATATAAATACCGGGTTCAGGACGAATAAATTCTATCAAAAAATATTTTCGGCGGATAAATTAAAAACCAGGAGCAAATTAACGGCCACTGACTTAAGAAAATTTTTAAGTATGGAGTTACCGGAGTATATGGTGCCTTCTCATTTTGTGGAGTTAGATAGCATCCCGCTAACCCCCAATGGCAAAATAGATAGAAAGGCGTTATCCGCTCCCGGGGTGAAATTATCCGAAGAGAAATTCCAGGGCCCGAGAAATGAGGTGGAGAAAAAATTGGCAGAGATATGGGCGGAAATACTAGGGATAGAAAAAGAGAGAATAGGCATAGAATACGATTTTTTTGAACTTGGTGGGAATTCGTTAAACCTAATCAGGCTGATTTCTAAAATTTATAATGAATTTGGAGTTGAAATTTCGATCAACCAGATTTATTTAAACCCCATAATAAGGGAGATTTCCAGGGCTGTAGTATCAAAAAGTTACATTGAGGAGCCTGTTATTTTGCTCAATCAACTGACTGCCAGGAAAATTTTCTGTTTTCCCTCTTCCATTGGCTTTGGGGTGAATTATACGGGTATTGCATCTATTCTTAACGATTACTCTTTCTATTCATTTAATTTTATAGAAAGTGACGATCGGTTAACAAAGTATGTGGATATAATAAAAAATATTCAACCGGTAGGGCCTTACATTTTTTTTGGATGGTCTGCTGCGGGGGGGATAATATTTAAAGTAGCTAAGTTACTGGAAAATCATGGTTATAGAGTTTCGGATGTGATTTTTGCCGATTGCTTTTGGACTGACTTCGAGAAAAGAGAGCGGCTCGGAATTGAAGCTGAGAGCAGGAAAACCTATTTTAAAGAAATTGAAGAATACCTGGAGCGTATGAATGTGAGTTTTCTTAAAGAAAGAGTGCTGGAAAAAACGAAAAAATATATTACATTTGTCGAAAATCTCGCCAGAATAGACGTAATTAACGCCAATGTACATTTGATACTTTCTGAACAAAAGAGGGAGCCTGATAAGCTTAGGTGCTGGGATAAATATACAACCAAAACCATTACGATTTACCAGGGATTTGGAGAGCATAGAAACATGTTTGAAGCTTCCAATTTAGAAAAAAATACGAAAATTATTAAACGAATATTAGATCAAATTGAATTTCCTGATGTTTGACATTATAGTATAAAATATATTAAAATAGAATCCGGTATATCCGATTAAGGAGATATATTATGTTTAAGAATTATTTTTTAACCACATTTAGAAACATTCGACGACACAAGATGTTTTCTTTAATTAATGTGGTGGGGCTTGCTACAGGAATAACTTGCTGTATTCTCGTCTTCTTATGGATTCAAAATGAGATGAGCTATGACAGGTTCCATGAGAAGTCGGATGAACTTTATCGAGTTATTAGTAAGTCGCATACGGGGACTCAACTTATTCATCAAGCAAGAACACCGAATGCACTTGCCGAAACCTTGAAAGAGGAATATCATGAAATAATTAATGCCACAAGATTTCGGGGCGGCCGTGGTGGCTGGCTGCTGAAATATGGAGACAAAATTTTTAAGAATGATAGATTAGGAACTGCTGATCCATCGTTTTTTGAAATGTTCTCATTTCCCTTTATTAAAGGTGATCCGAAAACCGCATTAAAAGACCGGTATTCTATCGTAATAACCGAGAGTATGGCAAAAAAATATTTTGGGGATGTGGAGCCAATGGGAAAAGTCATTACGCTTATGGGACCTCGAAAGGATATGAAGGTAACCGGGGTAATCAGGGACGTACCGCGTAATTCTCACATCCAGTTCGATTACGTTTTTCCACTAATTAATATGAGAGAATGGTGGCGTGAGGATTTGAATAGCTGGGAGCGCTATCGATTCCATACCTATATAGAAGTAAATAAAAATGTTTCAGCCGATGATCTAAGTGAAAAAATTTCAGGTATTATAAAGAGACATTTCCCGGGGACCAATACCGCAGTGTATCTTCAATCGTTAAAGGACATCCATCTTCGTTCGGATTTCAAATGGGATCAAGATAATTTTGAAGCTGGTAGTATTATATATGTATACGTTTTATCTTTAACCGCATTATGTATCTTACTGGTTGCCTGCATCAACTTTATGAACCTGGCGACTGCCCGTTCAGCCAATCGTGCCAAAGAGGTGGGCATAAGAAAAATAGTAGGGGCACAGCGAAGACATATTATTAAACAATTTTTTGGAGAATCGATTGTTTTATCGTTTATCGCCCTTTGCGTGGCCATCATCCTGGTTTATATTTTTCTCCCGGTTTTTAATACCCTTTCCGGCAAGCAGTTGAAAATGGGATTATTTGCCGGTGATATACAGGTCATAATTGGAATTGTAGTAATTACACTTTTCACAGGTATTATGGCCGGGAGTTATCCTGCCCTTCTTTTATCAGCCATGCAGCCGATAAATGTATTAAAGAAGATTGGCAGTATGGGTAAACCCCGGGGTGAGCTCTTGCGTAAGCTCCTTGTGGTGTTACAGTTCATATTTATAATTATTTTAATCATTGGAACAACCGTCATTTACTCTCAGCTTGATCATATAAAAAATAGAGATTTGGGGTTCGATGAAGACCATGTTGTTCATTTCTCCGGTCAGGGAGAGTTTAGAAGAAACATTGACGCGGTAAAGCATGAATTGCTGCAAAACCCGAATATTGTTAGTGTAGCTAAAGCTTACCCGCCAATATCAACATTGCAGGGGACTACAGATGTAAACTGGGAAGGAAAAAATCCTGATGTGGAGCTCATGGTGCATCCTGGTCTCGTAGATTATGACTATTTAAAGACCTTCAATATGAAGATGGTTCAAGGCAGATTTTTTTCAAAGGAATTTCCAACCGACACCTCGAATTTTGTCCTCAATGAAACCGCGGTAAAAGTTATGGGGATAGAGTCCCCTGTAGGAAAGCGATTTTCCTATAGGAGTTCCATCACCAATGGAGAAATAAAAGGCATTATTATAGGTGTAATAAAAGACTTTCATCAGAGTTCCCTTCATAACGAAATAGAACCTCTGGTTTTAAGACTATATAATCGGCCTATGATTATTAATATTAAAATAAGGCCGGAGAAAGTTTCTAAGACCATAAGCTTTATAGAAAGCAAATGGAAAAAATTTGCCCCTGATTATCCTTTTTCATATGAATTTCTTGATGAAAGGATTGATAGCTTTTATGATGCGGAAGGGAGAATCGGTTCAATTTTTAAGTATTCCACTTTCCTGGCAATGTTTATTGCTTGTCTTGGGCTTTTGGGTTTATTATCTTTTATGGTTGAACAAAAAACAAAGGAGATTGGCATACGGAAAGTTCTCGGTGCATCTGAATTCAGTATAGTCCTGTTTTTTTTAAAGAGTATATTAAAATGGGTAATTGCAGCAATAATTATCGCCTGCCCGGCTGCCTGGTATCTCATGAGCCTCTGGCTTCAGAATTTTTCATACCGGATCAGTATTAGTTGGTTGATTTTTCTTTTTGCAGGTGGAGTGTCACTGTTATTATCTTTATTGACAGTCAGCTATCAAACTATCAAAGCAGCACGAACCAATCCCGTGGATAGTTTGAGGTACGAGTAACATCCAAAAACGTAAAAAATAACAATTTTTAATGTAAGAAAGCTAATTCAGAAGGAGAAAAATAAATAAAAAAGGAAGACCATTTAAAAATCATTGGTAAATGCCTGTTTGACAGCGGCGGCATGGTCCGGGGAAGCCATGATCCCGATTTGTTTATAAATGGCTTTTCTCCACTTTCGCCACTTTGGCCCACTGCACCAGTGGCTCGATCCATTCCTTTAACGGTTTATAAAGAATCCCATGCCCGGTTCCTACTTTTAGTTCGATCTCTTTATGTTTGTTTATCCCAATGGAACCCTGGAAAAACTTTTCACAGGACCCCACCAATTCATCCTTCTCGTCATAAATGGAAAGAATATTCCCCCAAAGATCAATATCAAATCGCTGAAACACCATATCATTACAACCTGCCATAATAACAAAATTTGCGTCCCTATTTCTAAGTATGGTGGACACCAGCATCGCAATCAATGCTCCCTTTGAGGCCCCTACCACGGTAATATGAGACGGCGGCACACCGGCTTGAAGTAAGCGCTTGACCTGGGACACCACCTTTTGCGCATATCGCCCCGGGTTGGTGTTTCTCTCCCGCGCTTCACTGATGACAATAAATCCCTTTTCTTTTAAAGCTTCCAATATCTTTTCATATTCATAAACACCATATCTCTCACTGATGGGACGAATCCCTTTAATCTCAACGATCCTGCCATGAAGGTAAAATAAATAATTCGCCTTCACATCGATTTTCTCCGGGACCTCCGGGAAAATCGCTTGTGCATGTCCTTCAGAACCAATCAACAAAATCAACAACTTAAAAATCACCATCCCGAAAATCCACCATTTACTCCTTAATTTCATCATAAACCTCCTATTTGCCTCCGGCGGCCAGAAACCTTTTTGAAAAAAGGTTTCTGGACTTCCAAAAACTTTTCATTAACGCAATCCAAAATTTTTGCGGGGTCCGTGACCGCTGGGGGCGGTTTTTATGAAGAGCCCCCTTAATAGGGTGACCGCGCCATGGGTCCGCCAGCGGCTATTGTGAAAATACACCGATCTGGCGATACTTCTGGTACCGTTGTTCCAAGAGAGTCTCCACATCCAGCCCCAGTAATTCTTTCAGGCCTGAAAGCAAAGCACCTTTTAATCGTTTGGCCGTGGTTTCATGGTCTTCATGCGCGCCTCCATCAGGTTCTTCAATCACCTTATCGATTACGTTTATTCTATGCAGATGGTGAGCAGTTAATTTTAAGGCCTCTGCGGCTTCAGCGGCTTTGCCGGAATCACGCCAAAGAATAGAAGCGCAGCCTTCAGGGGAAATAACCGAATAGATCGTATTGGAGAGCATATATACCCGGTCTGCCAGCCCCAGGGCCAATGCACCGCCAGAACCACCCTCACCGGTAATTACAGAAATAATCGGCGTCTTCAAGGTAGACATTTGATAAAGATTATAAGCAATCGCTTCTGCCTGTCCCCTCTCTTCCGCACCGATACCCGGATACGCACCAGGCGTATCAATGAGATTAATCACGGGGCGACCAAACCGCTCCGCTTCCACCATCAAGCGCAAAGCCTTCCGATAACCCTCAGGATGAGCCATCCCGAAATTTCGCTTCATATGCTCCTTGACATTCCTGCCTTTCTGGTGACCGATAATAGTAACCGGGATATCTTTCAAAAACCCAACTCCTCCCACCACAGCCAGGTCATCACTAAACCGCCGGTCCCCGTGAAACTCCAGGAAATCCGTGATCATATATTTGATATAATCCAGGGTGGTGGGCCGTTTGGTATGACGGGCCAACCTGACAATATCAATCGCTCTTTCTTGATCGATGTCTTCTCCCATAATCATTCTCCATCTATCTTATAAACCACAAAGGGATCGGCGATCCCACCATAAAAAAACAGTGGTTTCTTTCGTTTGTAATTTGTAATTTGGGATTTGAAATTTGTTTGTAATTTGTAATTTGTAATTTGTAATTTCCATGTCTTATCTTCCTATTTCCCGCACCATCAGCCGGCATAGGGTCTTTGGGCATGGATTTTTAACAGGGTGCCCAGTACGCTGCGCAGTTGTTTTCTTTCCACCACCATATCCAGCATCCCATGCTCCAATAAGAATTCCGAACGTTGAAATCCACCGGGAAGCTTTTGGCCGATGGTTTGCTCAATGACCCGGGGACCGGCAAAACCAATGAGCGCATCAGGTTCGGCAATAATGACATTTCCCAGCATGGTATAAGAAGCAGTAACTCCACCAGTGGTGGGATCGGCGAGCACCGTAAATAAAGGCAGCCCTTTATCATTCAACCGTTTGACAGCAGCAGAGGTCTTGGCCATTTGCATCAAGGATAAAATTCCTTCCTGCATACGCGCCCCACCGGATGAAATAATAATTATAGCAGGGACATGGTTCTCTATTGAATATTCCAGCATACGGGTCACCTTTTCTCCCACCACCGAACCCATGGATGCCATAATGAAATTGGAATCCATGACACCGATGGTGGTGGGATAGTCTTCGATGGTACAGGTACCGGTGACAATGGCTTCATTTAATTTGGTGGTTTCCATTGATTGTTGAAGCTTGTCCCGGTACCCAGGAAAAGACAACGGGTCCTCACTTTTCATATCCTGGTCAAAGGGTTTAAAACTCTTTTTATCACAAAGCTTTTTAATCCGCGTATCCGCATCCAGCCTTAAGTGATACCCACATTTGGAACACACATAATGCGCATGCTTCAAAAAGGCAATAAAATGACTGGTCTGACAACGGGTGCATTTAGGAAATAACCGCGACATATTATTTCTCCTGAACTTTTTGTCTTTGTGTCTTTGTGCCTTTGCGGCATTTTTTTTGACCTAAAACCTTCGACATTATTGCATAAATTTACCGACAAAATCAGTGGTATACTGACCGCGGAGGAATTCTTTGTTTTTCATCACTTTTTGATGAAAGGGAATGGTGGTTTTGATTCCTTCAATGTAAAATTCCGCCAACGCCCGTTTCATTCGTTCCACGGCTTCCCTGCGATCGGTCCCCCAGGTGATCAATTTGGCCACCATTGAATCGTAGAAAGGTGGAATGGTATAACCCGGGTAGACACCGGAATCAATGCGAACCCCCGGGCCCCCGGGTAACATCAGTTGGGTAATTTTACCAGGGGCAGGATTAAAATCCTTATCCGGGTCCTCGGCATTGATCCGGCATTCAATGGAATGACCGCTGCGTCGGATATCTTTTTGTTCCAGTTCCAGTTTTTCGCCATTGGCGATTTTGAACTGGTATTTGATTAAATCCACACCGGTAATGGCCTCGGACACCGGGTGTTCCACCTGGATGCGGGTATTCATTTCCATGAAATAGAATTCTTTTGTTTCCTGGTCAAAGAGGAATTCGATGGTGCCAGCAGAATCGTATCCCACTGATCCTGCTGCTTTTACAGCCAACTCTCCCATCCGGCTGCGGGTCTCCTCATCAATAATGGCAGAGGGGGCTTCTTCCACCAATTTCTGGTGCCGGCGCTGGATGGAACAGTCCCTCTCAAACAGGTGTACCACATTGCCGTGCCGATCCCCCAGCACCTGGACTTCAATATGTTTGGGACTGGAGATATATTTTTCAATGTATACCCGGGAATCCCCGAAAGCCTTTTGTGCCTCGGTGGAAGCGGAATTAAACGCTTTTTCCAATTCTTTTTCCTGGCAGACGATGCGCATGCCTTTACCGCCGCCGCCGGCAGAGGCTTTTATTATAATGGGATAACCGGTTGTTTCCGCCGCTTCAACTGCCTGGGCCAATGACTCCACAATACCATCGGAACCGGGAACCACCGGCACACCCGATTCCTTCATCAATTCCTTTGCTCTGGCTTTGTCCCCCATTTCTCGAATGACATTGGACCTGGGGCCAATAAATCGAAGCTTCATTGCCCTGCAGGCATCGGCAAACTGCCAATTTTCCGCCAGGAATCCGTAACCCGGATGAATGGCATCCGCCTTTAACGACAATGCGGCAGAAATGATGTTCTGGTAAAACAAATAACTTTCTGCGGCAGGAGGTGGACCAATGCACACGGCCTGGTCCGCCAATCTAACCCCCAGGGACTCTTTATCCGCCTGGGAATAAACCAAAATGGTTTCCAATCCCAATTCCCTGGCAGCTCGTATAATACGTACCGCAATCTCACCCCGGTTAGCGATAAGAATTTTAGATATCATTGGTTTTAACCGTCAATTGTTACCCCGGAACTAACCGCTGGTATCAATTTTGAACAGCACCTGTTCAAATTCCACCATGTTTGCATTTTCTACACAGATTTCTTTTACCACTCCTTTCACATCAGACTGGATTTCATTCATGCTCTTCATGGCCTCGACAATGCACAACACATCACCGACGTTGACCTGGTCTCCCACTTCCACAAAAGGTTCCACATCAGGAGCGGATGCCTCATAAAAGGTCCCCACCAGGGGAGCCAGGACCTCATGGTAACTCCGGGCAGAACCCTCCTCCACTGGACCAGCCGTCTCCTCGTCGATCTCTTCAACTTTACCCTTTTCTTCCACCGGTTTTAACCCTGGTTTTAATCCGGGTTCATCTTTCCCGGCAATATACTCGTGTGAACGGTCAAGAACAGCAGCGGCATTCATGAGGACAGGTTCCTTATTCCTCTTTACCGTCACCATCGCCTTCCCGTTTTGCAACGTGGTCTCGGCTATATCATGCTCCTCCATCAATTGAAAAAGTTCCTTAAGGTTTATATCTTTAAACATCAAGCTACACCTCCTCTTTTGGGAACCCAAAGGCAATAAAAATACCTTTTTTCATAATAAGCTATTATTTTAAATAAAATAGATGTCTATTGCAATAGACAGGGTGATTTTTTTTCGATTTTTACATCATGAAACAGGCAAAACCCGGGATGAGGATTTAAAGCACAGTCACTCATGATGCGAACCTTGCCCGGATACGATGAAAAAAAGATGTCCAATTTGGAATTTGTTTATTCCAGGGCCCCGGTGCAACTGGAACCGGAACCAGCCGTGCAGCAATAGCAGTGATCAGCGGTCTCGATTTTAAAACCTTTTTTTATTAATTCTTCCAGGTTATCAATGGTTATGATTTCACCGCTGTCGTCTTTAATCGGGAGGTTCACTGCCTGGTTAAAATCGCAATTATAAAGAACTCCGCGATAATCCACACTGACCAGGTTTCGACACATGATATTGGGAACGATACCGGGATTGTAATTTTCTTCCAGCAGTTGTAGATACTTTTCGTATTCGCCATTGGCATCCAATCGTTTTCTAAATCGGCCCAGGGGTGCATTCACAATGGTGAAAAGGTTATTGAAGCGAATGCCGAAATTTTCCATGATGTACTTTTTATAAGCCTTTTCCAGGTCTTTTTGATCCGGCGGCAGAAAGGCGCCCCCGGGATTATACACCAGGTTCAACTCCAATGAGTCTCCATACCCCAGCTCATTTAATTTTTTCAGTGCTTTGATGCTTTTCTCGTAAACGCCGGTTCCCCGTTGGGCGTCCACATTTTCTTGAAGGTAACAGGGAAGGGACGATATCACCACCACCCCATGCTCCTGGTAGAATCCAGGGAGATCATCCATTCCTTCTTCAAAGAATACGGTTAAATTGGTTCTCACCATGACATGGGAAAGAATTTCCGAAGCCTTTTCCACCAGGAATTTAAAATAGGGATTTAACTCCGGTGAACCGCCGGTGATATCCAGGGTTAACCCGGGATATTTTTTAAGGAAATCGATAATCTTTCCGATTACCTGTTTAGTCATTAATTTATCACCTCCGGGGCTGGCATTGAGATGACAGTGTTGGCAAAGCTGGTTGCATTTATTTCCAACATTGACCTGCAATGTCTCCAATTGCCCGAAATCAAGGACATTGGGGTCTATTTCCATCGCTTTTTCATTAAAATTCTCAATAAACATTTTCTTCTCCTCCTCAGGGATGAAAGTTCCTTTCTAAATTTAATCAATAATAAAGTTCATGTTCATCATCTTTATAATAAGATGCTGCAATATATTAAGTTATATCAATACCCTATTTTTAAGAAAAGGTCAAGCCCCAGGAGGGATAAAAGTAGTGATGCATCAAAATTTTTTTCTTCATCCTTCATCCACTTCATCCCTTGCCCATTCTCAATTCTCCATTCTCCATTCTCCATTCTTGCCTGGCACCTTTTTTGTTTCCATTCTTTATTCTTTTTTCTTTTTTTGTCTCAATAGTTGAATTTTCCCCCGATTTATGTTATTCAATAATTGTAATTGATTAAACCGACACAGGTTTTGATCATGTTGAAACTGAATATAATAGATTATTGGCTGTGCCGCAGGGAAGCTGTTAAATACTCTGTTCCCCAGGTACAGAAGCGTATTCGCCTATTTGAGGGAACAGATGCAAGTTAGATTTTACCTGGACCCCGAAACAAACCTTCCCCATATTTACAACCATCATGTGACTGAGGATGAAGTAGAAGACATTTTATCCCGACCTGGCGAAGACCGGCCTGGCCGAGAAGGTTCGCGTGTGGCTATTGGTCAAACACAAGGAGGCCGATATCTGCGTGTTATATATGTACCGAACCATGAGCCGGATAGTGTGTTTGTAATAACTTCATATGAACTTCGTGGGAAGCCATTGTTGGCTTATAGAAAACGAAGAAAAAGGAGAAAAAAATGAAGCAAAATAAATTCCCACCCGGATGGGATGAAGAGCGTGTCCGTCGTGTATTAGATCATTATGAGCACCAGACCGAAGAACAAGCCCTCGCTGAAGACGAAGCTGCATACGAACAAGAAGAGCAGAGTATGATGGAAATACCAAATGCTTTAGTTCCCAAAGTTCGTAATCTAATCGCTCAATATCAATCACAAAAGCAGTTGTAAAAAAACGATTTAAATGGAATAAAATAGCAAACCACAATCAACCGATACAGCAATTCTCATTTTGAGAATTGCCAGGTTAAAAATAATGGTTAACTTAGGTAACCATTCACCCTTTTTTGGACAAAAAAATTATAAAATTAGGCACCGTCCCTCTTCTTCTCCTCAACTTTGTGGGACCATTCCTCGAACTTATCCTGTCATCCCTCAGCTTTGTTGGGTCATTCCTCAGACTTATTCTGTGTTCCCTCAGACTTATGGAACCATTCCTCAAACTTATTCGGCAATCCCTCAGCTTTGTTGGGTTATTCCTCAGACTTATTCTGTGTTCCCTCAGACTTGTGGGACCATTCCTCGAACTTATTCGGCCATCCCTCAGCCTTGTTGGGTCATTCCTCAGACTTATCCTGTGTTC
>CP070627.1:7957165-7960357 GCA_020355945.1 Candidatus Aminicenantota bacterium
CTTTAACCGGAGATAATTCAATTTTGTCCCGATACCGTCACCGTCATACCACCCGGATTGAAGGAAAACCGGGATATCCAGGTCTTTTAATTTATCCAGGAAATTGGCCCTTTCCCAGTAGGAGTCATTGGTATTGTGCCGGACCCATTTCCTCCAATAAGGATTTTCTTTTCCAAAGAGTTTTTTATCCAGGTCAATCACTGGCAGCGTTTTGAAGAAGTTTTCATGTTTTTCCCTAAAGGTCTTGAACAGTTGTTTCCTGGATAAGTCCGCGGTGGCCTCGGTTTCCACCACTTCTGCCCACCACAATGAGCCCTGCATCACAAATGAACCGTACTCATAGGGGGCATTAAAAAACGGATCGGCCGATGCTACATTGGGAATAATAGTGACCAGGTGGGGTGGTTTTTGGGCGGCTGCTTGCAGTTGGACCGTGCCCAGGTAAGAACCGCCGATCATCCCCACCTTGCCCGTGCACCATTCCTGCACAGCCAGCCATTCAATGGTATCATATCCGTCTTCTGCTTCATTGACAAGAGGCTCCCACTCCCCTCCTGAGGCAAACCGTCCCCGCACATCCTGGACAGCGCACACATACCCTCTTTTGGCCCAACTCAATCCATCCAGTTCGCTCATTTCCTTTTTGTAAGGTGACCGGATTAAAATAACCGGAAATTTCTCTTCCTGCTTTTTGCTCCCGGGAAAATAGATATCCGCTGCCAGTTTTACCCCATCTCTCATGGGAATATCTACTGTTGTCTTCCGCTGTGAAACTACCGGGGTATCGGTCTTAAAGGCCAGGAGTTCTTCAAATCCTTCTCGAACTAAATCAGTATACTGCACCGGTGAATGGATCATATATATTTTAAAATCCCTGTCCACCCAATATTCCACATTTATGCCCAGGATTTTATAGTTAAAAATTAGAAATTCCCAATTGTTACCTTTTATGGTTTTTTTTCTTTGCTCTAAGAATTCCAGTTCAACCTGCAAGTTTGTCGCGAAACCACCCACCCCGGGATTTTCAGGGATGCGAAAGCGTTGAAACACCTGTTTTCCTTTTTTTTTCATATCATATTTTTTCAGCATCACACTTTCAAAAAGTTTGCCAAAGTCATCGTAAAATGTATAGTCCTGGGGCAGTTTAGCAATAATTTCTATCTTACCTTTTATAAAGCCTTCTACCAGGCGGCGGGTGCGTTTAACATCAATCGTACCAAAACCCGGGTTAATTATTTTGATTTTTTCCCAGTTACCATGCTGATCCGGTGTGATATCCATGGTCATCTCTACCTGCTGTCCTGCCATGGATATATTAATTTTACGATGATAATTTCCCTGCTTATCGATGGAATTCACAATTGTTGCAATTGGCGTTTTTCTAACATATAACTTGAAGGTGGTATCATCTTCAATATTGGAAAGAACATGCCCGGAAAGTCTTTTTAAACAATTAACGTTGAATATCAAGAGGATAAAAACGAATAAAACCGGACCAATAAGGCTTAAATTATAATGTTGTTTTACTTTCATTTTTTTTACCTCTCTATTTCATACGTAATTCGATCTTAGTAGTTTTAATTAGAGCTTCGTTCGATTTGCTCTTTAAAGTAGTTCCCTCTTGAGAGGGGTGGCCGTGAACGCAGGAAGGGCCGGGGTGTGTCTAATGGGATTCTTGCTTGGCACCTTTTTTCCTTTCCAAATACTTTTTTTGCTTTCCCCGATTTTTGGTCTGAAAAACCTCTGACGCTAAACATTAACATTACAGCAAATAAAACCACTGCCAATCTTTGTATCATTTGTGGGGCCAAATTAATAAAATTTGACATTTCATTTTTTATTGTGCTATAATACCTTCATGAAATGGTACGGCAATCTGTGTACAGTGTTTAAAGCAATTTCTTATAAAACAGCGATTCGCAATCAAAAAAATATTGAACAAAGTCTACATTTATGCGAATCTTACTTCAATTTCGTCAATTTGATCAAACATTCAAAAAAGGAGGTATTTCTATGATAAAAAAAATCTGTTGTTTTATCATGATTATTGCTTCAATGTGCTTTTCAGGGTGTGACAGCGGGGACCCGCCATACAAGATCAAACTTAATGTTCCATATCATTGTCAGACAGAGTATAATTTTTGTGCTCCTGCTTGCATTCAGATGTGGGCTGAATATGACACAGGTTTTTTATACCCACAGTCTGAAATTGCAGGATATATTGGTGTGGGTGCGGGAGGTATAGATCCTTATTCAGTTAGAGATGGAGTAAATTATTATACTTTTTCACAAGGTTATGTTGCATATCGCTATCTCTATGAACCTGGTGCACCAGGTGACCTTATTTCAGCATGTATAGAAGGTATTAAAGAACATGTACCAGCTATAATGCCTTTTTATGGAGCTTCCCATGCGATTCTCGTAATTGGCTTTGAATGGCATGAGGATGTTGATAGACCTATAGCTGAAGTAATGTATTATCATGATCCGGACGAATATTGGGGATCAAATATAAGTATTACTGGTTCGGAATTAGAGTTTAATTTTACGCCCATAGTGGGTATTTATTATGTTATAGTAGGGGATTCATGGTTCGATATGTATGGGACTATTGGCCATGATAATTTTGTAATAAGAAGAGGTACCTACTACGGCGGGCCTAGCTTTTATGATCCAAAAGGATTGCTGCCTGATCCCAATCCCAATCAGAATTAAAAATATAGGAGGAAAAGATGAAGACAATTAGATATTTTACAGTTTTTATTTTAGTGTTGTTTATATGTCAAATTAATGTTGCTGAAAAGAGAGTGAACCCAAAACCCATGAAAGAATTAACAGACCCTTCTTCTCCTTCTTATGTCCCATATCCCTACCCCAAGAATAGAAAAGAAATTATTGAGGATTTGAAATACGCCATCAATAAACTCTTTGTTGATAAGAAAGGAATATATGTTGACGAAAACCCTTTAGAAAAAGAAGATATTTTAGTCCTATTAATGGAAGAAAAGTCAGCTTATAAAATTGGAGAAATAATTAAGGTAAAAAATCGAACTTACCTAAAGGCTCATGATTATAACTGGCTTATTCTCATAATAGGTGACAATGGTGAAATTGCCGCTCGGGTATCAATGACAGCAGAAGGATTATTTGGGGCTGCTGTTGATACCAGGAATGCAGCTAAATCACTTAGAG
>CP070627.1:7960457-7967194 GCA_020355945.1 Candidatus Aminicenantota bacterium
TTGATTATTTTTTTTCAAACATTTATAATAGTGTCTGTTTTAAAAAATTTTTTCAGGGAGGTGAATGTAATGGCCAAAAGCATTGTTGGTGTAACTCGCGGCACCGATAAATTCGAGAGCTTCCGGGAACTACTTAACATCACTAACTTCGATGATACGCTTATGAAGGCATTGGAGAATTCAAAAAAAAACAAAAGTGATTTTAATATTGTCATTAAACCCAATATGATGGTTTTTGTGAATCCCAAAACCTTCGAAGCGACTGTCACCGACAAAGAATTGGTGGAGTACCTGGTAGACCATATGATCAAATTGGGGTTTAACCACATATCCGTGTGTGAGTCTCAAAACGTGGTGGGCACAATGTTGAAAAATCACAATGTCGAATTTATTGCCCCTTTGATCGGCTATGACCCAAAAGGGAGGTATAAAATTGTTGACCTCACCCATGAACCCCTTAAATTTAAATACCTATACAAAAACAAGCAAGGGAAACTGAAAAAGTGGAAGGATAAAGTGGGCAAGACCTGGAAGGAAGCTGATTTCAGGATTACCTTTCCCAAATGCAAAACCCATGAAGAGGATTGGCTGACTTTAGGTATAAAAAATGTTTTCGGATGTTTCCCGCCTCAAAGCAAATTCAACCGGTATCATGTTAAATATGAAGTAGATGGTGTTACCCCTCGTTTGCTTCGCAATTTCCCGGTGCACTTTTCTTTTATTGATGCCTGGGTGGGGTCTGATGGCCAGCAGGGCTACAAAGTTGAAAGTCCCAAACCCTTAAAAATGTTATTTGGCGGCGAAAATGTGGTGGCTGTGGATATGGAAGTATTTAAACGCGCCGGGTTGGACTATAAAAAATCCCAACTCCAGGAAAAAGCAGTGGAACAATTGTATGATGGTGTGCTTCCCCAATATGAGGTGAAAGGGGATAAAGAAACAATGTTCAAAGATATATGCCAGTGGGAAAATATGGATGAAGAATATGTAAATAGTTTTGACTTCCTTGAAGAAACATACATTGGTTCGGCTATATTTAACATAAATGTCATGGCTGAGGTGATGGATTTTAATACGTTTCCCCCCAGGAATATACTTTACAGGCTTTTTATATGGGCAGCGAAAATATTCTACTGCATATTTCGACTCTTTCGATAAAAACTTTTTGTGTCTTTTGTGGTTAAAATGAGAATTCCTGGGTTACCAGACCCTTAGACCCTTAGACCCTTAAGCGTTGACTTTTTAAAGAAACTGTTATAAAATATATATCGGTAGGTAACGATATGGTTTCAAAAGTTGAAAGAATTTATAAGGCACTTGGAGATAAAACCCGGCTCAGGATCATCAACATGCTGGGTGAAAAATCAATGTGCGTTTGCGAAATAACAGAAGTACTCAAGTTATCTCAATCCACAATATCCGGTCACTTGAGGGTTCTTAAAGACGCCGAACTGGTTGAAGACGAAAAAGACGGCTTGTGGGTGGAATACCATCTTTGTAGAGATGAAAAATTCATTTCCGACATCGTGAATTTGATCCTGGACGCTTTGGCATCAGACCCGAAAATGATAGAAGAAAGTAAGAAAGCATCACAAGCAGACAGGAATGCGATATGTAGAAAGTGAAAGGATTAGGGACAGGTAAATTATTTTCCCCCCCGCAAAACTTTCTATTTGACTATTTCGATAATATATTATAATTTTTGGTCACGGAATACCCATTGCAAAACTAGCTTATCCATTATTTTGTCACTAAACATCCTGCCTATTTTCAACTGCATTTTTCTTACTCTTCTTGTCACCATATACCTGGCTTTGGGCCTGGAACTCGTTAAAACTTTATATATGACCCTGGCAACATATCCCGGTGCAATAAAATTACTCCTATTTTCCCGGATTGCTTTGATTAGATTTTTTTTATATATTTCTCCTAAATCTTCAATTATCGGCTCCTTTTTCTTATAATTCTCTAAATCCTTGATTAATTTATCCCATATAGATGTCTCGATCAACCCCGGTTGAATCAATATTACTTTAACCCCATAAAGAAGCAGTTCACGCCTGAGGGCATCGGAATATCCTTCCAGGCCAAATTTACTCGCACAATATGCACCGTTAAATGGAGTAGCTATGACTCCATTAACACTGCCCATCATAATAATCCTGCCTTTTGCTTCAAGAATTAAAGGAGCAAAAGCCCTGGTTACCCGATGCAGACCGATTAAATTCACCTCTAACTGTTGAGCAAACTCTTCTTCCGTAATATCAAGCAAAGGACCTCCCACTACAATTGCCGAATTGTTGATCATTCCAAATAAACCTTCTTCTCCTGCCCGGACAATTCCTAAAGCAGTTTTTATATCTTCCTCTTTTGTAACATCAAGCCTTATGGATACCACATTTTCGATTTGGCTCAGTTCATCGATATCTCTTTGTTTCCTTGCACAGGCATATACCTTGAATCCATTTTTTGCCAGGTATTCCGTACACGCTCTTCCTATTCCTGTATTCGCACCTGTGATCAATATCCATTTTTTTGACCGATCCCTCTTCGATTTAATCATTTTCTGTTTGACCCTCTCTAGAAATAATAGAGAGCACAGCCAACTTGTATCCCGGTTCCAACACAAATAATCAGCCCGATGTCACCTGGATCGGCTAAATGATGCTCCCTGACATACTGCAATGTATACGGCATGGATGAGGTGAATAGGTCCTTGCTATCCCGGGCAATATCCACGAATTTATCTTTATGGACATTCATTTGATCACTCAATTTTAAAATGAATGACGAAGAAATTTGCGGCGGTAATATCACTTTAACCTGTGAAATATCCAGGCCCTGGTTACTTAAAAATTTATGGACCGACCCGGGGATACATTTGATATAATAGTCATAAATATGGGGGTCTTTTTTGAAATCCAGGTAGGCTTTCCCGTTTTTCCAGGCCAGGTGTGAGGTAAATGCTTCCAGGTAATCGGTGATATAGTCAAAACTAAATTGACCGAAACCGACACTTTCGTTATCTTTAGCGGATTGTTCCAGGATCAGGGCTGAAGCGGTCTCTTGCAGACCCAGTGGTTGGTCCGGGAGAACCTTAGCATTATTCTCAATTTCCGAGGCGATAATCATGGCGTATTTGAGTTTTTGGGCGCGAATCATCCGGGTGGCAACATAACACGCGTTCAAGACGCCAAGACCCCCGTTAAAAACATCAAACGCCAGGGTTTTCTTTTGATCCGGCGATTTAATATCAGCATTGATGCCCAACTCGCCAGCCAGCAGTGTGGCAATTGCAGGTTCGCACAGGAAATCTTTTCGATACACCCCGGCATAAATCAGCAGTTCTATATCGTTTCGATCACAAGATGATTTCTTAAAGCATTCCTCGGCAGCAATTTTCGATAACTCCAGCGTATCCCCGTTAACGTCTTTGCCCTTCGGGACGGTGCCTATGCTTTCAACCCGGAACCGGGGATTGGGCACCGGGTTTATGTGCCGGGGTTTTTGCTTTGATACTTCTTTCCGCTGCATGCGCTCCGGCAGATCATCCAGTGTGTAAAAAGCCGTTCCTATCGAAAGCCCTGAACCGAATATGCAGAAAAGTATCTTATCACCGGTTTTTATCCGATTCTTCAAAATGTAATCCTTTAATACTACAAAATGGCTGGTGGTTGCGGTATTGCCGCGCTCCGTAAGATTATTGATGACGTTTTCCTGGTTACAGATTTTCTTATTGTACAGCTTGTTGATCTTGCGTATGGCACCGTCAAGCGATATTTTGGAAACCTGATGCATGATCAGGTGCTGAAATGCATCGGGGGGCCAACCGATCAACTTTCGAGCATAGTCCGCATGCATAATCGCATGTTTAATATTGATCGCTGTCAGCTTGAAGGTGTCTGTCATCAGGATGGCACCGCCGTGCTCTTTATCTGTTGCCCGGGCAGTGCAATATTGAGAATATCGACCAAGCGTGTACATATCGATTTTATGAAGACCTATGGTATTGTCCGGTGCTCTTTCCAAAATCACCGCAGCTCCCGCGTCACCTAAGGTTAAACACCCGACACGCGGGTCCGTACCCCCTTGAACCTCCTTTTGTGCCGTCTGGGTCAGGCTGGTAATATACTCGCCGCTGACCACCAGACCGCAGCGGATCATCCCCAGGTTGAGAAACGCATCCACGATACTGATACCGGTCCACATGCCAACACAGGCATTGGTAATATCAAAAACCACAGCATTGTCGAAACCAAAGTCCTTTTTAAGTCGGACAGCCGTGCCAGGCTCGAAAGCAAATCGAAGCGGGGCATCACACCTGGAGATATTACAGCATATCACCATGTCAATATCCCCGGGTTTATACCTGGAATAGCCCAGGCATTCTTCAATCGCTTTCCTGGCCAGGTCAATGGAAAATTCTGTGTCCCCGGCCGCACGCCTGGATTTGATGCCGGTTACCCGTTCCAGGGGAAGCCAGATTTTATTTGTGCAGCCCTTTAAAACCTCTTTGGTGGAGACGACTTTTCCAGGAAGATAGACACCGAAACTTTCGATGATGGTATTGCATCTATCCTTGTCCACCTCCGGGCTCAACCCGGGTCCCGCGGCCAGATCCGGGGCGAGTTGAAAATCCGTTTCACTTCCTGTTAACATGTTCTCAAGGTCATTTTTGTCTTGTACGGCGGTGCTGGAAGCGTCTGCTAATTTTCGCAGCTTTTCCTCCAGGAGTTTTCGCTTTTCTTCCGGCGTAAGATTAGAGCTGGATTTTGACTTATGGTTCATTTGTTTTCCTCCTCGGTATCTGAAATTTCATTCAGCAATTGCTCGACTTCTTCATCTGAAAGTTCGTTGATTCTTGCCAGTAATTGTTTTGCCTTTTCCGGGTCTCGGGCCGGGGCTGCCGGTTCGGTAACCGGTGAGGGTAATTGAGTGAGCATCTGTTCGGATAGTTGAGCCAGGCTCTGACCCTGGAGAAAAGCGATCACTGGAATGGATACCCCCAGGTCGATTTTGACCAGGTTTTGTAATTCTATTGATGTTAACGAGTCAACCCCCAGTTCAAGAATGGATTGATGCACGTCTATTTTGGCTGCAGGAAGCTGCAGCACCTTTGCCAATTGATCGCGGAAATAAGACTCCAGCAGCGTTATTCGATCTCCCGGGCTTGCCTGCCAAATTGCATTAAGAGTCTGCTTTCCTTTTTCTCCCCCATCTTCCCCGGACAGCGGGGTAGTTATCTCTTCACGTACGATGTGGCCCAGTAGTGGTAGTCTAATAGCTGCCGGGTAAGAGCGGAAGAAGGTCTGCCAGTCAAAAGGCACCACCCCCACTTGCACCGAATCGCGGGCCATCAGGTATCCCAGGGCTTCCAGGCCCTGGTTGGGTGTGAATGAACCGACGCCCCGGGGCATTACTTCTCTTCCCGCGGCTTGCTGATGCCGTACCATCATACCCACGTCCGACCAGGGCCCCCAGTTGATACTCAGGGTGGGCTGGCCCAATGCCCGGCGGTGATGAGCCAAAATATCCAGGAATGTATTGCCGGCAGCATAACTGCCCAGCATCGGCGAGTTCACCAGGGAAGCCGCCGAAGAGAAGAGAATAAAGAAGTCAAGGGGAGCGTCTTTAAGAAGATGGTGCAGGAACCACCCCCCGAACACCTTGGGGCGAAGTACCGTGGTTAAATCTTCAACACTAGCCATCATCAGTGGTTTAACCTCCACCAGTCCTGCTGCATGCATCACACCGCGGATGGGCGGCCAGTTTTCATCATGAAAGGTTTTTAGAAAAGAAGCCAATTGTTTTTCATCGGCCACATCAACGGATGCCAGGTGCACACTGGCGCCCATGGCCTCTAATTCCCGGATGGAAGAAATTTGTTGGGCCAGGCGGCTGTTCTCTTTTATTTTTTCCCATTGGGAACGCCGGGGCATTGGCGTACGTCCCATGAGGATCAATCGACGGGCCCCTTGTTCTACCATCCAACGGGCCACCCGGACTCCCAGGTCCCCGAGCCCCCCGGTGACCAGGTAGGTGCCGTCGGACCGCCAGCGGATAGGATTTGACTGTAGGGCTGCTTCGCGGGTCCGCACCAAACGGGCAGCGAAGCACTCTCCTTTGCGAAATGCAAGTTGATCCTCGCTGCCGGAATTCTTGATGCATTCCAGTAAATGAAGGGAACACTTCTCCTTTGATTCTTTCGGGTCCAGGTCCACCATTCCCCCCCACAATTCAGGATGCTCCACGGCAATGACACGACCGAATCCCCAGACGGGTGACCCGGCCACTGCCAGGGGACCATGTGACTCCTCTACCGGCTGGACACCCCGGGTAACCAGCCATAAACCGGGAAAAACCTGTAAACCGGAAACAGCCAATTCCTGGACCAGGTAGAGGATACTGGCGCAGCCCAGGGTCTGTGCCTTTTCCAGGGAAGCTGCCGTGGTTTCTCCTGCAGGAGCAGCATCCGCTCCCCATAAATGTACAATCCCGGCATAACCTGGCTGCCCTGGCTCTATGGTATTTTCCAGGAGTTGTTGATAATCTTCCTGCTGTTCCGGGTGAATTTTGAAATACTCCCGGTTCTGACCTTTGTAAGTACGCTTAAAGCTATCTCCCGGGAAGACAAGTATACACGTTTCGCCCTGTTTGACTAACCCACTTACAAAGGTCAGAACCGGGAGTATTTCAAAATTCACCCGGAACAGCAGGAAGATTATCAACAACTCCTG
>CP070627.1:7967294-7976474 GCA_020355945.1 Candidatus Aminicenantota bacterium
TCACCGTGCGCGGTGTCATAATATCTGCGGCTTTCAGCGACTCCAGCCGGAACAGGTTCCGAATGATCCGCGACTGGTCCTTGTCGATTTGCCCGGCTTGCTCCCCAATGCGCGCCATAGCGACAAATTCCTCGCGGCTGAACCCGTGCAGGTTCTTTCGTCTCGCGATCAGCCTGGTTAACCCTTCCGAAACCTTGATCAATGGATACAGGGTCAGGATCAGGCCGTGTACAAAAATCGCCGTTGCTCCGGCCAGCTTTCGCCAGAAGACGGCGCCCAGCGTTTTGGGAATGATTTCGGAAAGGAACAGGATCATCAAAGTCATGAGTGCCGAAAACAGGCCAACCCAGGTGCTGCCGAATACCACCGCAGCCTTGGCCCCGGCACCCACCGCCCCCACCGTATGCGCGATGGTGTTCAACGTCAAAATGGCCGCCAGCGATTGGTCCACGTTGTCCTGTTTCAACCGTTTCAACAGCGCCGCCAGCTTGGGTTTTTCCTCTCGCAGTCTTGCGATATACGAAGGGGTAATGCTCAAAAGAACCGCTTCCGCCACGGAACAAAGAAAGGAAACCATCAACGCCAACAGCACAAACATCACCAGCAGTACAACGTCCGCGCTCGTATATCCACTGGTACTTGCCTCCGTATTGGCCGCGCCAACTGCGAATGCCTCACTGACCGTAATCAACAAGAGGACGAAAACAATGGGCAGCAAAGTTTTGAATATTATTGCGGTTTTCCGCCTTTCAGAGCTGGGCATTGTTAATTCACCCCTTTTGGCCTTATAAACAAGAGTGTTCTCAATCTAAACATCGCTGGTGTTCCTTGTAAATTATTTTTTATCATACCAGGGAAAAGATTTCAACTACCAGGAGAAAAAAAGAAAAAAACGGGAAAACTTTTTTTTTAAAAGAAAGAATATGGTGCCCAAATTGAAGGGGTTCCGGCTTTCAAATACCTCCTGGATTAAAGGCGAAAAAAAACTTAAAAATTGAAGAAAAAGCTTGATTTTTAATGGTTTTTATATTATATATATACATTATCCCTATGGTCATTGCGTACCATAGCCCCCGGGTGCCTATGCACCCGGGATTCTTCTCTTACTAAAAATGAAAAACATTATTTTTTTTGTAGACGGGTTTAATTTGTATCACGCCATAAAACAAAATCCACAATTCAAAAAATACAAATGGATTAATCTGTATAAATTATCTGAAATCCTTAAAAAAAGAGATGATAAATTGGTCGATGTATATTACTTCACTGCCTATGCTTATTGGGACCAGGAAAAGAAGGAGAAGCATAAAAGGTTAGTAAAAGCATTGAAGTCGGTAAACACAAAAATTGTTTTTGGTAAATTTAAAGAGGTGGAAAAGAGGTGTCCCATTTGCAGAAGGAAATACAAAATTCCTGAAGAAAAAGAAACTGATGTAAATATTGCAGTATACTTATTTAAATTAGCACTGGAAGATAAGTATGACAGGGCCTATATTGTTTCAGGTGATAGTGATTTGGTTCCTGCTGTTAAGGCCGTGAAAAATACATTTCCCCAAAAAGAAATCTGTGTTGTGATCCCAATTAATAGGAGAGCAAAGCATCTGAAACAAATTTGTGATTCACATATTAAGATGAAAGAGATTCACTTAATTTCAAGTCGATTTCCTGACAGTGTCATTCTTCCTGATAAAACAGTTATTACTTGTCCCACTACTTGGCGGTAGAGCATACTTAAATGCTCTTTCCTATTTGCCTATTCCCTAATTTCTTCCGCGGCACCTGTTCCCAGCTTTTCCAACCATTGAAAAAGCAGGGCTGCCAGTAATGGATTGATATCCCGGGCATTGGTGGTTAAACCGGTTATTATTTTCAGCGAAATGGCTTTAGCTTGCAGTTCCCCGGGAAAATCAGTGCTGGTGTGATTTAAATTTATCCCTATTCCGGTAATGCAAAATATTTTGGCTTCTGTGATAATATTTTCAATAGATTCATCAAACCCCGTAGAGACGTGGATGAATTGCTCGGGCCGGGCTTGATAAATCAAACCGTGAAGCATCTACAATAGAATGGAGTAAGCGAGGGCATGATTTTCATCCGTCTCCGGGTGAGGCTCGCATCATGAGTGACTGTCCCCGCACTTGTCCCCCTGGTGTTTTTCGTAATTCACTTCCTGACATCCCAAAGGGTAACCAGGGGGATATGAAGCATGGAGCATGGAGTTGTGAGCCGCAATTAAGCGGCTCACCAGATGGCCCGAAGGGCCTTCTTCGGCTCCCCGCGCCGCGGGGCCCCCCGCAAAAACTTTTCATTAATAAACGTAAAAACTTCCCCTTTCTTTCCTTAAAAAAAGAAAAAAACAGGAAAACTTTCTTTAAATTAAGGAAAGAATATAGTATAATCTTCTTCGAAATGAAGAAAGATATCTTAAAGCAGATTATTACTGACTTTCACCAGATTCCACTGCCGTCGTTTTACCGACGGCACTTAAGCGTGCCCCTGGAAAC
This sequence comes from Candidatus Aminicenantota bacterium, assembly GCA_020355945.1. The sequence continues at coordinate 7,969,799 of CP070627.1, forward strand.
CGGGAAAATGATCACCATCATGGGGGCCAGGAGAAGTGGAAAAACTTATTATCTTTTCCAGTTAATGAAGGATTTACTCGATCAATCTTGCGATAAAAAAAACCTCCTCTATATCAACTTTGAAGATGAACGCCTGGATTTCAAAAGAGAAGAACTTGATCTTATCCTCCAATCTTACCGGGAACTCTACCCGGAAGTAGACCTGGAAAAGGTTCATTTCTTCTTTGATGAACTCCAGGATATCGATGGTTGGGATAAATTTGTCAGGCGCATCCACGAGACCACCAGTAAAAACATTTATATCACCGGTTCCAATTCCAAACTACTAAGTAAAGAGATCGCCACTTCCCTGAGGGGACGGGCTATATCTTATGAAATATTTCCCCTTAATTTCCGGGAGTATCTTGAGTTTAACCAGGTAGAGACAGATTATTTTTCATCCCGCGGCAGGGCACTCATACGGAATCGGTTTCATTGTTTTTTGCGGCACGGCGGGTTCCCGGAACTGGTGGGAATTGAAGAAAGCTTGTATGATAAAATTCTTCAAGAGTATTACCATACCATGATTTTTAGAGACCTGGTAGAAAGATATGATATCAAACAGGTACATGTGTTGAAATACTTTTTAAAACGTCTGTTCGCTTCTATTGCCAAAGATGTTTCCGTAAACAAGATCTATCACGAACTGAAGTCACAGGGCATAAAAACCGGTAAAAATCTTCTTTATGAATTTTTTGATGCGGTTGAGACGATTTATATGATGATTGTCCTACAAAAGTTTAGCCCCTCCGTCCTCAAACAGGAACTTTCGGAAAAGAAAGTTTACTGTATTGATAACGGGTTGATTAATGCGGTTACCTTTCGTTTTTCAAAGGACACGGGGATCCTGTTGGAAAATTTAATTGGGGTTGAATTATTGAAACAAGGGAAGAAAATATTCTTTTACAGGGAAGAAGTGGAGTGTGATTTCATTGTTGTAGAAAAGGACCAGGTATATTCGGCTGTACAGGTGAGTTTATCCGTTAAAGAGCCTGATACCCGGCAGCGGGAGATTAAAGGGCTTCTGGCGGCTTGTAAACGGTTTGGATTGCCAGGGGGTATCATTATTACCGATGATGAAGAAGAAACACTTTTGGAAAATGGTGTCCGGATTAAAGTGGTCCCGGCTTTCAAATTCCTCCTGGATTAAACAATTTCACCGGAATAATAGATGGTGGTGGTGCCTGGCTTATTTTCCAGGCTCAAACCGCCGTCATGGTTAAAATGGGAAAACGGTGACAGGCAAAAATGAAGAACATTAGCCACGGACGAAACACAGACAAACACGGACTAAAACCTCGACCTCGTTAAAATTAGAATTGCAGCGGAAACTTATAGATAGTGTAAACGAACATATCAAGAAACATGAGGCACCGGATGTTGTTGCTGTTACCGGAGATATTGCCTTTTCCGGTAAAAACCAGGAGTACGATGATGCGTTATTTTTTTTCAGGGAACTTAAAACCCTATTGCCCCCCAGCACCCAATTCCTGGCTGTACCGGGAAATCATGATGTGGACAGGGATAAAATAGATGATTTTTTTTCCATAAAAGAAAACATCATAGATAAAAATTTAAGCGATGAATTCCTTGAGCACAAAGGTCAAATAAAAAGTAAAATCAATGCAAAATTCAAGAATTATAGAAATTTTTTGAATAATTTGAACCCTGGTCTTTATGAATCAAAGGAGGATTATTTCTGGGTAAAGAATATCGAAGAGAAGAACGTTTCTTTCCTGGGACTTAACAGTTCCTGGGCATCGGAAGGGGATGGGGATCGAGGCAATATCGCGTTAGGTTATCCCCAGGTGATGACGGCCCTGGAAAAATCAACACAGCCTAACCGGGTTATTTTATTGCATCATCCAATATTCAACTGGTTCGAGGAGCGGGACGCGCAAAAGTGTAGAGTTGAAATATTTAATAAATGCGGTTTGATTCTTCATGGGCACGTACACCAGGATAGTGCAATAATATTTCATTCACCTTCGGATTCCTGTATCTCTATCGGGGCCAGTGCCTCATATACTCATGAGGGTTTTATCGGGTTCCAATTCATCAGGGTAAAATTCCAGGAACGGGAGGTGGCAGCGCGAGTGTGGCCTTACCGGTTGGACACCCGAGAACGTCTCTTTTTTTTCCCCGATACAACCCGATGGGCAGGACAAAAGGGAAAACCTTACTTTGATATAGAAACAAGGCGTCCCGCTGAAGGGATAAAGGATGAAAGTACCGCTCCGCTTCAAATCCCGGGAAAATACCGGGAATGGATTTCCACATCTTTTCTGCAAATGGATATCAAAGGACTCGATCCCAATGCCAGGGCATTATCCGTTCACCTCCCGGAGGTCTTTATTCCCCTTGCCACTGCAAATCCCTTCTATAAACCCAAAGAAGAAAGCATTCGTGCCGGTACCGGCAATGTCCTCCAACAGGAATTTACGGAAAAAATGGAACCCGGGGAACCATCGTCCATTCCTATTGCCGAACTACTTGGCCGCAGTGAGGTCATATTACTTCGGGGGAATGCCGGTATGGGCAAGACCACGTTGGTTAAATCCCTTGCTTATAATATTATTAATGGAATCGGCCCATCCTCATTGATTGGCTTTCTCCCGGTGTTAATATTTTTAAAGGATTTCTGGCCTATTTATGAACAAGAGCTTTCAATGAACAAAATGGCCTTTACATTTGAATCCATTTTAAGCATATATTTTCAAAAAACCAATTCATTTCGCCTGGATATGGATACAATTACCCGGTTTCTATCATGGGATAGAGCAGTGGTCCTGGTGGACGGATTAGACCAGGTGCCGGATTACCTGAGAGACAGTCTGGTAGACCTCCTGGCGGCGTTTCAGCTGCAGTATAAAAATAATCGTTTCCTTATTACTTCCAGGCCCCATGGCATCGGGGACGGGGCAATGACTCATTTTGGCCGATACATCAGGGATATCGAGCCGCTGGATGATGAAAAAATAAGAGATTTTATTATCCGTTGGTGCCAGCTGGCAGTTCCAGCGGGGGAAGAAAAAGCGCAGGCGATAGCCCTGGAAATGATTGAGGATATCCGGATGAATCCCTACGTATCACTATTTACTCAAAATCCGCTGCTCTTAACGGCAGTGTGTATCTTATACCAGGATTCCAAACGCTTGCCGGAGCGGCGGGTGGTACTTAACCGCCGCATCGTGGAAAATCTGATTTACCGGCGTTATCACCACCACGAACCGGATATTGGGGGCCTCATCGAAGATTACCTGAAACGGTTAGCCTTTCGGATGCAAGAACGAAATTTAAGGAGCATCGATGTAGGTGAAGCCAAAAACTTGCTGATGCAAACTTTTCCCCAGGCGCATGAAAAACAAAAGAAAAAAAATAATAAAATAGAAAAATGGTTCGAGGAGGTAGAGGCGAGAAGCGGATTATTAAGACGAACCGGGGATGGAGATGTGGAATTTTCTCATTTAAGCTTCCAAGAATTCATGGCTGCCTGGTACATGGTTTACAGTGATACGGACATCCGGCCCTTCCTGGACAAACCCTGGTGGGAAGAAACTCTTTTGCTGTATATCGGCCTTGTGGGTCAGGACAATAAAAAACGCGCCAACCAACTGGCGGCGGACCTATTAACCCGGTCTCATGCGGATGAAGACACATGCCGGCGTTTTCGTTTAATGGGTTCCAGGGCCCTGTGGGATATGGAGGCATACCGACGAGAAGACAGGGTGGTGGAAATCGCCAGGCAGGAATTAATCCGTATCCTTGACTCCCGGGCTTCTCTGCCGGAGCGTTTCCAGGCAGGTGAAATCCTGGGAGAGCTGGGAGACCCACGTATTTGGCCGCCGCCGCTGGTCAGAGTGGAAGCAGGCGAATTTTTGATGGGATCCATGGACAACAACGACGAAAAACCGGTACGTCACATTTACCTGGATACATTCATGATAGGAAAATACCCGGTCACCAACCGGGAATTTAAAGAATTCGTCGAGGATGGCGGTTACAGGAATAAAGAATATTGGACGACGGAGGGCTGGCAGTGGGCCAGCGAAAATAATATACACGAACCGGCCTATTGGCATGATAGGAAATGGAATGGCCCGAATTTCCCGGTGGTAGGGGTAAGTTGGTATGAAGCCGATGCCTATGCCCGATGGTTGAGCGAAAAGACCGATGACCTGTATTTCCTTCCCGGCGAAGCACAGTGGGAAAAGGCGGCCCGAGGTCCTGACGGGTTTATTTTTCCCTGGGGGAATGAGTTCGACAAAATGAAGTGCAATTCCGGTATCGGGGATTTATATCGTACCAGCCCCGTAGGAATATTTAACGATGGAGAAAGCCCCTATGGGTGCCAGGATATGGCCGGTAATGTAGGGGAATGGTGTGCGGATTGGTATGGAGAAGAATATTACCGGGAAAGTCCCTCGAAAAGTCCGACTGGACCGACTTCCGGGGCTTATAGGGTATATCGCGGCGGCGGCTGGTTGGCCCAGGTTTTTCACTGCCGCGCCATGCATCGGGGGGCTCTTAAACCGGGGACACGGGATACCACGGTGGGGTTTCGACTGGCAAAAGCATTTACGGAAAAAGATGCAAAACCCCTTAAGTTTCCCTTTGGACAAAAATCTTTCAAAAAATTGAGAACCCAAGATTACTTATACGTTGATAAAACCGAATATATTTATAAGCTGTTGAAAAAGGGTGACTTATACTATTTTATCTCCAGGCCGCGGCGATTCGGGAAATCATTGTTGTTATCCACTCTAAAAGAACTTTTTTCAGGCAATAAAGAAATTTTTAAAGGATTGTGGATTTATGATAAAATAGGCTGGGAAAAACACCCGGTCATTCATATCGATTTCCTGGGTTTTAATTACGGGAATACAAAAGAGCTGCGTGAAACACTCGTTTATATTATTAACGACAATGCCAGGTCGTATGGGATTGAATTAAAAGAAAAGTCCTTTGACAAACAATTTGATGAATTGATTAAAGGATTATATAAGCAAAATTCGGTGGTTATTCTTATCGATGAGTATGATAAACCCATTATCGATCATATCGATAATTCCCCGGTGGCAATAGAAAACAGGAAAATATTAAAAACCTTTTATGAAGCATTAAAGCGAACGGAGGATTATTTGAAATTCGTATTGATTACCGGGGTTTCAAGATTTTCAAAAGTATCGATTTTTTCCGGGCTTAATAATTTAACCGACCTTACCGTAGACGATGATTTTGCGCTGTTGTTGGGTTATACTGATGAAGAGATAAGCCGGTATTTTAGTAATGAACTGGACCGGTTGGCGGCAAACCTGGGTAGGGACAGAGAGGGGATTGTCCGGCAGGTAAAGGAATGGTATAACGGGTATTCCTGGAATGGGGCGGATTTTGTGTATAACCCTGTCTCCATTATGAAGCTCCTGGAAAAGAAATACTTTGAAAATTACTGGTTTAGTTCCGGGACTCCCGGTTTCCTGGTAAACTATTTGATAAAAAAAGGTAAAGATATTCGACAATATGATACGGGAGTTAAGGCCAGCAGTGTTTTGTTCGAGCAGTTCGATATCGAAAACATCAACATGGATTCGCTGTTGTTCCAGACGGGCTATTTGACAATAAGGCAGCGTACAATCACCAGGTCCGGGATTGCGGAATATATTTTAACCTATCCCAACAGCGAGGTAAAGGATTCTTTTATGATTCATTTGTTTAATGGCTATACGCGAGATAATATCGGTGAGGTGGATAGTTTTCTCATCGAGTTAAAAGATGCCCTCAGGAACGGTGAACTTAATCGATTTTTCGAAATATTAGAGGGATATTTTGATTCAATCCCCTACAACCTCATTCGTCATTTTAAAGACAGGGAGGCTTATTATCACCTGGTTATTTATATGATAATGAGTGTTATCGGTGTAGAAATCGATCCGGAAGCAATAAGCAGCCGGGGGCGCGTTGATGCTGTGATAGAAACGCCGGAGAGAATTTATGTGATGGAATTTAAACTGGGGCCATCGGCGAAAGCGGTGAAACAGATAGAAGAAAAAGAATATTATAAAAAGTATTTCTTGACTACAAAAAAAATATTCCTGGTGGGGGTAGGTTTTGATACGAAGGCACGGAATATTAATGATTACATCGTCAAAGAGTTCAAGCGAAAAACCGGGGTGAAAAAGGGCAAAAGTTAAAGGGCCAATTCTCCTGGAGAAGGTATTTAAAGCATGAAATTCCCTATCGCTTTCCTTAAAAAAAGGAAAAAAACGGGAAAACTTTCTTTAATTTAAAGAAAGAAGGACGTGCGGCAGTTGGCTAAACAATTTCACCGGAATAATAGATGGTGGTGCTGCCTTGCTTATTTTCCAGGATCAGACCGCCGCCATGGTTAATGCCTTTAAATATGCCGCTGATTATCTTATTATCAGTGGGGTGATGGAAAGAGATATTTTTATCCTTTAAAAAACCACTATATCGATTGGCCGTTTGAATAATTTCTTCAGTGGCACCCGTTTTCAGCTTTTCCAACCATTGAAAAAGCAGGGCTGCCAGTAATGGATTGATTTCCCGGGCATTGGTGGTTAAGCCGGTTATCATTTTCAGCGAAATGGCTTTATCCTGCAGTTCCCCGGGAAAATCA
>CP070627.1:7976574-7980035 GCA_020355945.1 Candidatus Aminicenantota bacterium
GGTCTTGCCATAATTACACCTCCTTATTTTTTTCCTGTTTTCCTACTGGGGTTTCCAGTTGCTAGTTATCCGGTTATTTTTAAAACATATTATAGCATAAAGTTGTATCAAATAAAATACCTGTCCCTATACTTTCCTCTTCTTTAGAAAACTTCCTGGCCTCACGGCTCTTTACCTCACCAATAATAGAATAATCTTCCGAAGATTGAGCACGGGCAAATATGTCCATACTGATTCGGCTGGCGTACTCAGGGGAACTGTCGTACTTCCACACCCGCGAATAGTCGCAAAAATTAAAATCCTCCGGCAAATACCGGGTAATGGATTTTAACAATTCATTTTTTTCACGGCCGTGCAATCTTAATTGGTCCAGGATCAAATACTCTGCAAAATAGCCCTTCTGGCAATTGTACTTACCCAGTAAGCTGTTATACTGCTTTTTCAGCTTTTCAAGCTCTTCACTGTATTCTTTCCTGATCTCCCTCGTATCAAATTCAATTTCTATATTTCTCTGTGATTCGGGGACAGAACTCCAAAACCAAATGAAGTGACATTCCGTATATATTCTCCCGGAGTTTGGGTTTTAGAAAAATACAAGGAGGGTTGATAAAATGAGGACTAAATCATTAAATAAATTTTACCAGGGGGTTTCGCAGGAGGAAATTCGAAACTTTCAACAGTTTAAAGAATCCCATCAACGAAAGCAACTTGATTACAATAAGCAAAGGGTGGAATACTTAAGCTGTGGTCAAGGAGAAAAAACAATATTATTACCCCCGGGTGGATTCGGAATCCTCCCTCCGGAATATGGGTTCAGGAGTATTATGCATTTTGAAAAAAATTATAAAGTGATTGCACCTGACGTTTCCAGGGTTCGTCACCTGGATGAGGCAATCGACATATTAAATCGAATTTTAGATGCCGAGGGAATAGATACGGTTATTGTCGTGGGTGGCTCAGGTGCCGGTATAACAGCCCAGAGCTATTTTAAACGAAATTTTACCAGGGTTGAGGCAATGGTACTTTATAATACCTTTGGCCCTAAAAAAGAACGAAATAAACGGGCAGGATTATGGATTATTCGAATATTTCCCGGTTTTATTTTGAGGCCTCTTTTCATGAAGAAGTTAAGTCGATTAGCTGCGGCTGAGATTCCATCTGAAGCAGAAGAGCGGGTTGGTTTTAATATGGCCCTGCTAAAGGAAATGTTTAGCGAAAAATTCAATAAAAAAGCAATTTTAACCGCATTGAAATTGGCTTTCGAGTTTAATGAGAAGGATACATATAAATTAGAGGACTTTATCCAGTGGAAGGGCAAGGTATTGGTAATTACTGCCGAGGATGATGCCTATTTTAAAGATACGGATGATTTGATGAAAAATCTTCCCAATACAGAGCTTTATACGTTTCCAAAAGGAGTAGGCCATATGGCTCCCCTGATTCACCCGGATAAATTTTTCGGAATAATCGACGAATTCCTGCCATGAAAATAACTAAAAAATTAGCCACGAAGGTACAGTGAAGCATGAAGGGACACGAAGAAAAAACAAAAAAATCAGTGTAATCTGTGTAATCTGTGGTTTCATCTTTTTCATCGTCTCCGGGCGATGCTCGCATCATGATGAACTTCCATGAAAAGGTCGCGGCACGGCCACTATTTGCCGGCCATGATGGCCCGGACATCCTCCTCGACCGTTGTTATCGGCTTAATAGCAAATTTTTCCACCAATACTTTTACCACGTTGGGCGAAAGAAAAGCCGGTAAAGTGGGGCCTAACCGGATACCCTTAAACCCCAACGCCAGCAGCGCCAACAATACCGCCACTGCCTTCTGCTCATACCAGGCAATATCAAAAGATAGAGGTAATTCATTGATGTCCTCTAACCCGAATACCTCTTTCAACTTCAAGGCAATCATTGCCAAAGAGTACGAGTCATTGCACTGCCCGGCATCCAATACCCTGGGAATCCCATTGATATCACCCAGTTTTAATTTATTGTAGCGATATTTGGCACAGCCGGCTGTCAGTATCACTGTATCTTCAGGCAAATGTTGTGCCAATCCGGTGAAATAATTCCTATCCTTCATCCTGCCATCACACCCGGCCATAACTACAAACCGCTTAATGGTACCGGACTTTACCGCTTCTACCACCCTGTCAGCCAACGCCAATACCTGGTGGTGAGCAAATCCACCCACAATATGACCGATTTCAATCTCTTCCGGCGGCAGGCAAGTTTTGGCCAACTCAATGATCTCTGAAAAAACTTTAGGTCTACCCTCCTTCCTGTCGGGAATATGCTTAACCCCCGGGTAACCTGCCATTCCTGTGGTAAATATTCGCTGCTTATAGGATTCTTTCACCGGTATAATACAGTTGGTGGTCATCAAAATCGCACCGTTAAAGGATTCAAATTCCTTGTTTTGATGCCACCAGGAACTGCCATAATTACCCACAAAATGCCCATACTTTTTAAAAGCCGGATAGTAATTGGCAGGGAGCATTTCACTATGAGTATACACATCCACACCGGTTCCCTCTGTCTGCTTTAACAGTTCCTCCATATCCCTTAAGTCGTGACCGGAGATCAAAATTCCCGGGTTATCCCTAACCCCGATGTTGACTTCTGTCATTTCAGGGTCACCATAAGCCGAGGTATTGGCCTCATCCAATAGAGCCATAGTGGAGACGACTGTTTCACCGGCTTTCATGACCACAGCCACCATCTCATCCACTGACAGGTCTCGTGTGGTGGAGGCCAGGGCTTGCATCAAGAATTGATAAATCTCTTGCTTTTCCTTTCCCAATACGGCTGCATGGTGCGCATAAGCCGCGATTCCCTTTAATCCGTAAATCAACAGCTCCCGGAGGGACCGGACATCTTCATTTTCCGTTGCTAGAATACCCACTTCTTTTGCCTTTTTATGAAACTCCGCCGCATCATCCGAATACCACACCGTCGAATCATGCAAACCAGTCATTCCTCTTCCGTATTTTTGCTTCAATTTTTCCCGCAATTTAAGCGCATCTTTAATCAAAGCCATTATCCGCTCACTGTCGAAATTAGCATTGGTAATGGTGGCAAACAGGGCACCGGTAATAAACGGCCCGGCTTCCATTGCCGCCTGCTTTTCTCCATAAACGGATACCCCTTTTAATACATAAACCAATAAATCCATGAGGTTAGCGGTATCTTCCTTCTTACCGCAAACCCCAACCTTAGTACACCCCTGGTTCTTTGCAGTTTCCTGACATTGATAACAAAACATTTTTATCCTCCTTTTCTGTAAATATTATATTTTTTTTCCTTTTCAAATTCAAGAACTGTTTATTATCATATGATTTCCCCTGATATGGAGATAGTATACTCCTTAATAGGAATGATTTTCTTTGCTTGTTCCAGCGCCTTTTGTACAAGATAAAGGGTACCGGAACAGCAAGGCACTTCCATATGCACCA
>CP070627.1:7980135-7982562 GCA_020355945.1 Candidatus Aminicenantota bacterium
GGTGGGATCATCGATAATGGTAACCAGTTTTGCTGCAATGGGTTTATCCAGGTAATCGCATAGAAAAGTGGTTTTTTTGTGGGCGCTTTCTCCTGACATGGACCTTATGATTCCCCCCCAAAATCGTCCTGCTGTATAGCGGTCAATAATAACCGGGACTTTTTGGGTTTCCACCGGTTTAGCGCCCAGTTTAGCCACGGCTCGTTCAACTGCTTTTTTTGCCATGGTTTCAATTGTTTCCATGTCTTTAAAATGCCTCTTGTAAGAACCCCAGCCGCCGGACTGCATGTTATTACCTTCACCGGCAATCACGCCGATGCCCAACGAAATTCCTGTTTTTTTTGCAGACCTGGAAATACCCTTTGAATTCACCATGAGTATTTCTGTCTCAATATCTCTAAAGGACGCACCTGAGGATTTGCTGATGCGTTTATCGGATGTCAGTGCGATTCTTTCTATTTCTTTAGCCATTTTTAGTTTTTTCTCATTGGGCAGTCCGGGTATAGACGGGTCATATAAATCAAGGTCTTTTATTTTTTCTTTTTGGTCGGTAAAATCCGGCAGGCCATTCCAGGGTTTGGGGTCTGCGGCCAGGGATAATTGCACGGCTCGTTTGATAAATGTTTCCAGGGATTGACCTGAGAAGTCGGATGTATAGGAGAATCCCTGGCGCTTTTCCTTGAAGATCGTCAAACCCAGTCCTTTTGAGGTGGCTTGCTTGATATTTTCCACGTTGCCGTTTAGGACTCTCAGGTTAAACTCCCTTTTATTTTCCAGGTAAACTTCCGCCTCATCAGCTCCCAGTTTTATTGCTTTTTTAACGATATTTTCAGCTAATAGTTTATAATCCATGTTTCTCTCCTTATGATTTATACTTTTGATCCGCCAATGGTTATTTTGGAGACTTTGAGGGTGGGATTTCCTTCTGCAGTAGGCTTTGCCTGTCCTTGTTTACCGCATGTTCCGCCTCCTACGATGGCCAGGTCATGCCCCACCATGGCGATATCTTTCAAGATGGTTTGACCGTTTCCCATCAACTGGATTCCTTTAAGTGGCCTGGTAATTTTGCCATTTTCGATCAGGTATGCTTCCGGGACTGAGAAGACAAATCTGCCGGTGATGGAACTGACATTTCCCCCACCGATTCGAGCCACATAAACTCCCTTTTTGACTGATTTCAGTATATCTTCGGGGTCATCTTTTCCCGGTAATAAATAGGTATTGGTCATCCTGGGCAGGGGAAAGTGCTGGTAGGATTCTCGTCTTCCGTTACCTGTCAATGCTGCTTTCATTAACCTGGCATTCAGTTTATCATAAAGAAAACCAACGCAGGTTCCCTTATCGATAAGAAGGGTTTTGCAGCCGGGAGTTCCCTCATCGTCGATATTGATGGTGCCCCATTCACCGGGGACTGAACCGTCATCCACCAGTGAAGTGATCTTTGAGGCAATGATTTCTCCTTTTTTATCCCAGAAGCAAGAGGTTTTTTTCCTGATGACGTCACTTTCCAGGCTGTGTCCGATGGCTTCATGGAAAAAGACACCGCCCTCTCCTTTGGCCATGACAATGGGAAATTCCCCGGCAGGTGCGTCTTCTGCCGGCAGCATGGTGATAGCCATCCGGCCTGCCTTTTTTGCCAATTCTTCTGCCAGTTTCTCGTTGAAATATTCAAAACCGATGGTGCCACTTTTGTCTCCATAGCCCCTGCTTTTTTTTTCGCCCTCCAGGGCATTGACAAAGACATAAAAGGAGGAAAAGGTTTGTACATCCTCTACCCACAACCCTTCTGAATTGGCAATGGTAATTTTTTTATTCACATCGAAAAACTCGACATTCACCTCGGTGATTCGTTTGTCATATGCCCTGGCATAAGAATTGGCTGTGCGCAGGAGTTCGGCCTTTTTACCGGGAACAATACTGTCCGGGGAGACCTTTACCAGGTAATAGGAAGGGATCTTTCCGGATTCCAGGCCCACCGGTTTAATCACCTTTTTTCCCGCCGCGATAAAACTGGCCACTTCTGCGGTTTTCTTTAATTTTTCCAGGTTTAAGTCATCCGAATAGGCATAGCCGGTTTTTTCACCCTGCAGTACTCGAATGCCAACTCCCATATCCACTCCTCTACTGGCGCTGTAAATCTCATTTTCTTGAAGAAAAATGTCGTTGGTCACTTTATATTCCAGGTAAACCTCGGCAAACTCCCCCCCACGTTGAAGGGCAATGGTAACCAGTTTGGTAAGTGTTTCTTTGGAAAGGTTGCAAGCGGGATTGATATAAAAATCATTAGGGGGCGCTGAAAAGGAAAATAAATCCCATATTGGTGCAGTGGCGATAACAACACCACCTGCAAACCCTGCTTTCAGGAAATTCCTCCTGGTAATGGGTTTAAAATAAGGTTTCATTATTTACCTCCTTGGGAATTTTTTT
>CP070627.1:7982662-7987942 GCA_020355945.1 Candidatus Aminicenantota bacterium
CAATCCATTTTATTGTTCTTCTTGTTTCTTTTTTTATTGGGTTTACTTCATGCAGCTCAGGCGACGGAATCAACGCCTGGTTTTATAAAGGGTGCTTTAGAAAAAATCGAGAACCAGGTGAACACCGCTGTCAGAGATTGGGAATTTTCCCCGGGAGGGGCGGAAGGGGAAGGAAAGAATTGGCAAAGACACCGCTTGCGCACTTCCATCACTCAAGAAAACTTCCGGCTTAAAACCATTATCCAGGGCGCTGGGGTCTTCTCAGGGGTAAAGGTGAAAGGAACTCCCCTCTATTTAAAACTGGGGCTGGCAGCCAAAGGTCTATGTGAAGTAAACGTAACCATTAACAACCGCGATGTTGAATCCTTTACCGTGGATGGTTCTTCCGGGACCGCTAAGGATATGGAAAAGGAGATTTTAATCACCAATTCCACGGTTTTAAAGGATTATCAAGTGGTGATAAAAGTAAAAAACAGGGGTTTTAAACCCTTTCGCACCCGGTATTGGCCGCCGCGCCAGAAAGCTTTAGAGGAAGAAGGCCGTTACTTTCGCATCACTGGCGCCAATATCCTGTTTCCCCGGGCAGAGAATCTTTACCGGGAAGTCAACAACTGGCTTTTATCCATGAAAACCGCTTACCAATTGCTCAACCCGGACTTTCACCGTTTCACCTTTACCGGCAAGCCTTACCGGATAGAAGACAAACGAAAAACGCCAACCCAACGGCTGCAGCAATTGAATGAACTTTTACAACAATCTGTTTCAGCCTTTGACCTGGAGGCATTAAAACAGGGTAAACCTGGGATATTACAAACATCTGTCCGTAAATCTTTTCAAATGGCCGGTCCGTTGAGAGAGTATGCCCGGGAATTCAAAGTCTACCTGATCGGCAACGCTCATATTGACATTGCCTGGCTGTGGCGGATTGCCGAAACCGTTATGGTGGCCAGGAATACTTATGATACGGTGATCAAAAACATGAAAGAGTATCCTGAACTCCACTATGCCCAGAGCCAGGCTCTCACCTATGAATGGATCGAACACCAATACCCGGACCTTTTTGAAAAAATCAAACAAAAATTTAAACAAGGACAATGGGAAATTGTGGGCGGTATGTGGGTGGAACCCGATTGCAACCTCATCTCCGGCGAAAGCTGGGTCAGGCAATTACTGTATGGTAAAAATTACTTTAAAGAAAAATTCGGCATCAACATCAACATCGGCTGGAATGTGGATTCCTTCGGTTACAACTGGAATATGCCGCAAATTTATAAAAAGAGCGGCATTGATGTCTTTGTCACCCAGAAAATATGGTGGAACGATACCACGGTGTTTCCTTATTATATTTTCTGGTGGGAAGGTGTTGACGGGACCCGGCTGCTGTCTTATTTCCCGCCAGTGGGTTATACCTCACGGGTAAAGTTGGACAGGGTCAGTGATAATATCACCAAATATGAAGCCACCAGCGGTTATAAAAAAAGCCTGATCCTCTATGGCATCGGCGACCACGGCGGCGGGCCCAACAAAGAAATATTAAACCGGGTCAGGGATTACAATAAACTCCATATCGCACCGGAATTTATCCATTCCCAATCCAAAGATTTTTTAACCCATATCATCAACGACCTGGGAAATGATATCCCGGTATGGCAGGATGAACTCTACCTGGAGTACCACCGGGGCACCTATACCACGCAAGCAAAGATAAAAAAAGGCAACCGGGAATCCGAATCTTTTATCTCAACAGCGGAAAAACTGGCTTCTATTGCCAATATCACCGGCGGTTCTTATCCCCAAAAGGAACTGGAACAGGCCTGGAAATTAATTCTCACCAATCAATTCCATGATATTCTTCCCGGTTCTCACATCACCCCGGTTGCCAGGGACGCCCTGGAATCCTATAAAAAAGCAGGAAAAAAGATTAAAACCATTACCCACACATCAATTGAACATTTGGTAAACAAAATCAATACCACTAAAGTAAAAGCAGGAATTCCTTTGGTGGTATTTAACCCGTTATCCTGGGAACGAACCGATTGGGTGGCCATGGAATATCCCTGTAATCGTCTAATGGGCGATACATTAAAAATACTGGACAGCCAGGGAAAAGAGATACCCGTGGAAATAGAAAAAGACAGAGAAAATCAACGGTTAACCATTGCTTTTATCGCTGGAAACATTCCACCCGTGGGTTACCGGGTATATTCAATGGTAAATATAAAAGGGAAAACAAAAAGTAAAACGGATGATTCCCGGCTAAAAGCAAAAGGGGGAACCCTGGAGAACCGGTTCTATAAAATCGTTGTAAACCGGGAAACCGGGAATATCCAGAGCATATATAGTAAAGTAATGGGAAAGGAATTTGTTCCCGGAGGAGAAGAGGCCAATGTGCTGCAGGTTTACGAGGACAGGCCCGAGAATTGGGATGCCTGGAACATCGGGTATACTGGCAGGATGTGGGAATTAAATCGAGCCGATTCCGTGGAAATTGTGAAAACATCGCCGGTTCGAGTGGTGTTGAGGGTGAAAAAGAGTTTCCTGGGGCTGGAAAAGAGCAGGTACAGTCCCACCGAAGATTTCCCTTCTTCGTTTTTTACCCAGGATATCATCCTTTACCGGGACCTGGACCAGGTTGATATTAAAACCGAAGCAGACTGGTGGGAGAGTCATATGTTTTTAAAAGCGGCATTTCCCCTCAGTATAACCAATGATTATGCCTCTTATGAAATCCCTTTTGCAGCCATCCGGCGAACCACAAAGTTTGATACCCTTTGGGAAAAAGCACGATTTGAAGTGCCGGCCCTTAGATGGGCGGATTTGTCCGGGGAAAAATATGGTTTCTCTTTATTGAACGACTGTAAATATGGTTATGATATTCATGGTAATGTGATGAAGATTTCTCTTTTACGGGCCCCCACCTGGCCGGACCCCATGGCTGACCGCGGGAAACATACGTTTACTTATTCCATCTATGTGCACCAGGGCAGGTGGCATGAAGCCGAAACCGTGAAAAGAGGATGCCAATTAAATTCTCCTTTGCTGGCCGTGATAACGGACCATCACCCGGGCGAATTCCCGGGGGTTTTCAGCTTTTTCAGCGTGGACTCTTCAGGTGTAATATTGGATACGATTAAAAAAGCGGAGAAGGGTACGGGGTTTATTTTCAGGTTTTACGAATCAAAGGGAAAAGCAGGAAAAGCAGTGGTGAATTTTTTCAAAGCACCTGTAAAAATTGTTGAAACCGATTTGATGGAGAATGATTTAAAGGAGATTCAATTCACGGGTAATAAGGTTTCCCTGGATTTTAAGAAATTTGAAATCAAGACCTTGAAGGTGCAATTATAATTTCGCTTTTTACTTTACAAACAGTCTGTAATTTTATAAAATATATTTATGATTAAAGAATATAGAATATAAAGGAGGATAGCATGTCCATGAACAGGGCAGAGCAATTGAAGCAAATCCTGGAGAATTTGCAGGCCGGTTCCAGCGACATCGAAGCCTGCGCTGTTGTTTCCGAAGATGGCTTAATGATTGCCAGTTTGCTTCCCCAGGGGCTTGAGGAGGCACAGGTTGCCGCCATGAGTGCGGAAATGATGTCCCTGGGGACCCGCACGGCAAAGGAACTTAACCGCGGCTCCCTGCAGCAGTTTTTTATAAAAGGGGACAATGGTTATGCGATTGGAATGGATGCCGGACCCCATGCGGTACTGCTGGTCCTTGCCAGGAAGGAAGCCCGGCTGGGGCTTATCTTTCTCGACCTCTCCCGGGCCGCTGAAGAAACCAATAAAGCCCTGGCATAAACCAGCTTCCGGACAGGTAAATCAAAAGCAAAACCAGCCAGACAAAAAGGAGAATAATCAATGGGTAAGATCATTGCAATTGCCAGTCAGAAAGGGGGTGTGGGCAAGACCACGACGGTGCTTAACCTGGGACACAGCCTCACTCGGTTTGGTTCCAGGGTCATGCTGGTGGACTGCGATCCCCAGGGGGGGATGTCCATTGCCAGCAACCTGGCACAACAAACCAACCTTGGGCTGCTGAACCTGCTTAAAAATACCGCCAAAGCAGAGGATATCATCTTCTCCACCAGGGATAAAACAATGGGAGTGGTGGGCCTGGGAAGCCTTCAGCCGGAAGATGTGTTATTACTGGAAAATGAAGCCAGGTCCGGTACCTTTGGCATGCTGGTTCAATCACTTACAAAAGATTATGACTATGTTATCCTGGACTCCCCTTCGGGTGTGGGCGGACTTCCCGCATCCCTTTTAAGTATCAGCAGCAGCGTCATTATAACCATCAACTGTCGAGTGATTTCTTTGAAAACCATTCCATTGTTCCTGAAGCTGATCAAAGAAATAAAAAGTAAATACAACCCGAAACTGGAACTGGAAGGAGTGGTGATAACCATGTATGATGAGAAGAAGCCCCTGGAAAAACAGGTATTGGGAGAAATCAAAAAGGCTTTTCCCCCCCATGTATTTTTCCGGACCATTATTCCTTACAGCGAGCATTATGAAATGGCAAATTTACATTCCGTACCTGCAGCCCTGATGCCCAATGCCCTGGAAGCTGCCCGTCCCTATTTTGAAATGGCAATGGAGCTTAAGGAAAAAGAAACAATCGCAAAAACAGGAGGTAAAGGTGATGAGGAAATTATGGGACTCTTCTGAGATACAGGAAGCCGCTGTACTATTTAACGAGCTATTAAGGCACCCTTTCATTTCCGAAGCGGCCGCCCCCACCGGCAGCACCCCGGGCACGGGAGAACAGGTATCCCGGGATGTATACCGCGGCGATCTCCTGGAAGACGCCCTGGTTTCGATGTGCCGCCGGGGTGAATTCAGCGGCTCGGTATTGGCGGACAATAATGGCCTGCCCCTGGCCATTTGCAACAGTCCGGTGGAAGAAGATGCACTGGCTGCATTTACCTCTGTACTGGGACAATCACTGGCAGAAACCGGGCGACTGCTGGACCAGCCTAACGCCAATCATATCTCCATGGATATCAACTACATGGATAAAGTGGTGCTGCGGAAATTTTACGTGGAGGATAAACCCTTCTTCCTCATGATTATCACCCCCCAACACGTTGACGAACGAGCGGAATTGGAACTCTCCGTCAACCTTATCTCTAATATTTTAAAGGAGAGGAGATCGGAGTCATAACGCCATAACCTGCTAAGGTTACATGGGGACGTTACATGGGACTACATGACTACATGTGACTACATGGACTACATGGACTACATGGACTACATGGACTACATGGACTACATG
>CP070627.1:7988042-7990366 GCA_020355945.1 Candidatus Aminicenantota bacterium
GCATCAAGAAAGGCCTTATAGGCGGCGTCATCATCATAACCCGGAGAATAAAATATTTCGCTGTCCTTTATGCC
Source organism: Candidatus Aminicenantota bacterium (assembly GCA_020355945.1). The sequence goes on from CP070627.1 coordinate 7,988,117, forward strand.
CACCTGGCTGACCAGGTCCTTGTTCAGACCCAGGAAAACCTGGAAACTCGATAGGCTAACGCTGTAGGTCTCGAATTTGTCCAGGTAACTCTTGAGAAAATCCTTCTCATCCATCATCTTAAGAAACGTATCAAACGCATTGGCGTTTGAAACCACCACTTTTCCTTTATACTCTTTCCCATCAGCAGTCTTGACTCCATAGGCTGCATGATCCTTTACCAAAATCTTCTCCACTGGTGTTTTTAGCCTGACTTTGCCACCCTTACTTTCGATGAACTTAACAAAGGCATTGCTGATTTTCTGGGACCTGCCTTTGGGGTAAAATCCTCCGCTTGAGAGATAGTTTATGGTTGGCAGTGCATAATACAAGCTGGCAAGTTTGGAGGGGGGAAGCCCATAGTATCCCCAGAGCGATGAAATAATGGCTTTCAACCTGGAATTCTTAATCCGGGTATCCACCAGGACCCCCCAGGTTTTGTTGAAGCTTTTGAACAGGTAGGGAAAATCTACGGGAAAACGGCTCATATCAACCTGGCCCCCTGCCTGGGAATACTTATTGATGTCCCGGTTCAAACCTGCCATATCCTCAAAGATTCCTTCGATACCCGGCTTTTCGTCAGGGAAATACCCGATCAGTTTATCGATGTATTTTTTCAGATTTTTCTGAGGGACACGGAAATCGTAATCCGGGAAGATGGCGCGGTAGAGATAGGGATGGGGAACAAACTCGACTTCTTTGATCTCGGGAAAACCGGGAATAAGGTTGGCAACACCATTTCTCTCGCCCACGGTAGTGGAATGAAGGGAAACATCAAAAACAAAGCCGCCTGGCCGTTTGAAAGTGGTGGCATATCCGCCGGGCACATAATGCTGTTCCAACACCAGGGGCTTGAATCCCTGTCTTGCAAAGGCGGCAGCGCAGCTTAATCCCCCCAGGCCAGAGCCTATAATCACAGCATCAAATTCTGCTTTACTTTTTCCAGCGTTCTTTCCCCGGGGAAACGAGTCCCAATCCAGGGCGAGCATGGGCACTGCCGCCAGCAACGTCTTTAAAAAATCTCTTCTCTCCATGACCTGATCAAACATTTTCGTTTACCTCCCTGATCTCAAATTTTTTTTCTTTTCCAGGCAGTAAAAACTGACTGATTTGAAGCTCATTTTTTTCATAATAGAACATGTTAGAGTAAATCATACGGAAAGTCAACAAGTGGATGAATAATTTTTTTTCTCTTCCAGGTAGCCAAAAGAGAAAAAAATAAATTACCTGTCCACCTGTCCCATTCCAGGCAAAAATATTTTGATCTGGCCCCGCATTTTCCTCCCTGGAAATAATTTACCTGGAACCTTTCCTCCTATCACCTTTTTCCCTGGATCTGTAAATTTTGATCCACTTTTCTACAATGTCGGATAAAATCTTTTCTAATTTAGGCCCTATATTGTGAATCGGACGAAACTCTTCTGCCAGTTCCGGGTAACCTTGATGATCCAACCAGGTGGAAAACATATCATTATCGGAAAAATACTGTATTTTATCATGATCTACCGTTAGAAGTACGTTAAGCAAATCCTCAAGATTAAAGATCTTGTTTTGCTCAATGATCAAAGGAGTATAATTCATTCGTTGTATTTCTCTTTTTAAATGATTTTTCAATAATTTAACCAGGTGCTGTCCCTTTGCCTTTCTAGGTCTTAATTGATCTCCCAGTTCTTTGTAACCATGCATATATAACCAGGTGGAAAACCAATCCTTTTGACCATAAATTTCCAGTAACTCTCTCAGCTTTTTAGCTTCATTTGTGCTTTTTTCGGCTTTGAGCACGGTTTCGTACATCTCTCTAATGTTTTTAATACGATATAATTCTTTGCCTCTTTTACTGTGTATAAGGAAATCACCCATGCCGGTAAAGTTGTGAATGTAATTTTTCAGCGTTTGCAAACTTCCCGGGTCTCCTTTGGGCATAATAAAGGAAATATTTTTAAAATCCCTGGCTACATCTGCCTTGGAGGCAATAATAATAGGAATTCGGCTGTAATACTTATTAATAAGGTTAATCAGGTCTTTTCCGGCATCGCTTTTTAAATTATTTCCTTTGGGGAAAAACATATCGGTAATGATACAAACCACATCATCTCCGTAACCATGGGAAAGATAAGATGTTTCGTCTATTTCCGATTCATGTTCCACACCGAAAATAAATTTCAGGGCTTCTTCATAGGTTCGTGTGACCATAATATCAGCGCGCTGCCCGA
>CP070627.1:7990466-7996947 GCA_020355945.1 Candidatus Aminicenantota bacterium
GCCCCCCCTGGCCGCCGGAGGCAAAAGCTCTACAAAACCGGTGACCTGGGCCGTTGGCTGCCGCATGGAAATATCCAATTCCTTGGCAGGATCGATCAACAAGTAAAAATAAGAGGCCAGCGGATAGAGCCGGGAGAAATCGAATCACAGCTAGTGAAACATGATCTAATCAGGGAAACCGTGGTCCTGGACAAAAAAGATGAAAATAGTGAGAGATATTTATGTACGTACATCGTACTAACAGATGGAGCGGCACTTAACAAAATCCCTGACCTATCAAAGGATTTAAAGGATTATTTATCTTATTCCCTGCCCAACTATATGATCCCTTCCTATTTTATGGTGATCGAAAAAATCCCTTTAACCCCCAACGGTAAAATCGACAGGAAAGCGTTACCAATCCCGGTTTTAGAAACAGGGGATCAATATATCGCCCCCCGGGATGCCATAGAAGAAAAATTGGCTGCCATATGGGCGGAAGTACTGGGCAGGGACTCATTATCCCAAACACAGCCATCCATAGGCATCGATGACAATTTTTTCCGGTTGGGCGGTCACTCATTAAAAGCAGCCCGGATTACAGCGAAAATTTATGAAGAACTCCATGTAAAAGTTCCATTAGTGGAACTATTCAAATCTCAAACCCTTCGCGGGTTGAGCGAATTTATAAAGAAATCATCTCAAGAAACGTTTATTGAAATCCAGGCAGTGGAGCAAAAAGAATACTATGAGTTATCCTTTAATCAAAAACGGCTGTGGATTCTTCACCAAACAGACCCCAATAAAAATTCCTTTAACATGCCTGAGATAATAATGATCAATCACCAGGTGGAGGAAACATTGATTCGACAAACTCTTAACCAAATCATTAAGCGGCATGAAGGTCTTCGCACCGGTTTTAAAGAAATTAACGGCAGCACTGTCCAATATGTCGCTGTCACCACTCACATCTCCTTTGAAAACATTGATATCTCTTCCATGGAAGAAAATAGAAAAGAAATTCGCTTAACAACCATAATTAATGAATTTATCCGAAAACCCTTTCACCTGGATGAACCGCCTTTAATTCGCTCTTTATTGGTAAAAATGAATCAGCAGCAATATATATTCGCATACAACCTGCATCATATTGTTACGGACGGGTGGTCAATGGGAATCCTGGAAAGGGATTTTCATCGGATTTACCAGGCCTATCGAAAAGGAATCGAGAGCCCCATCCATGAAAAACCCGGTAAAATTACCTATAAAGATTTTGCTTATTGGCACAACCGGCAAATGGAACATGCAGCCAATAAAGAAATATCCCGTGAATTCTGGATACGATTCTTAAAAGAAGAATTGCCAGTACTGCATCTGCCGCAAGATTTCAATCAAGAAGGTAAAGAAAAAGCCGGTGCCCGGTCCAGGTTTGTGATTCCCAGGGACATAAAAGATGCCCTTAACCACTTAAGTAAAAAACATAATATCACTCTATTTACACTGATGTATTCCGTTTACACCATTTTTCTCTCCCTGGTCTCCGGTCAGAAGATTGTGGTTACCGCTATTTTAAATGCTGGCCGCGATCATCCCTCCTGCCAGGATATCGTGGGATTTTTCATAAACACCATCCTATTTAAAACAGGAATAAATCAAGAAGATGTATTTATTCATTTTGCAGTTCGTGTTCAAGAGTCGGTACTTGAATTTTTCAAACACCAGGGTTATCCCCTTGAATTGGTACTTGATGAAGTGGGCGTCAAATACCCGCAAGTAACAACTTCCTTCAATATGCTTAATATTCATAATACCGAAACCATTCCTTTAGAAAACCGGGAATCCCTTCATCAACCCAATTATGAAATGCTAAACGTGAAATTCGATATTGAGCCCTTTGTAACGGAGTATCAGGATGGTATTGAAATCAATGTCAGTTACAATAAAAGTATATTTAAAGCGGAGAATATGGAATACATGATGAAAAAGTATCAAAAACTGGTCGAGTTTTTTGCCCGGAATCCATATAAAAGGCTTAAAGATTATAAAGAAACAAGAAAGAGAAAAACCTTTAGGAGCAGCCAATGATTATTGAACGATTTGAACAGCATGTAAAAAAATCCCCTGACAAATTAGCAATCAAAAGCCAGGATGGTTCGTTAACCTATAATGAACTAAACACCCTTTCCAATCGAATTGCCAATAAAATAAAAACCCTATCCGAAGTAAAAGGCAGCATTGGGGTGCTCGTGGATGATGGTGGTGAAATGATCGCTTCTATCCTGGGAGTCCTGAAATCAGGTAACATATATGTCCCTATAACTGCCGATTTCCCGGAAAAACGCATTCATTTTATCATTCATCATGCTGAAATCAGTGTTTTTATTACGGATAATAAGAATAAAAACCAGGTATTAAACGCATCGAATGACAAGAAGCTCCAATTGATCATATTAGAAGAAATCGAAACCAGGGGTGATAGTCCGGGTTTTACCCGGGACATTTGCAGCGACAGTGAAGCGTCTTTGTTATATACCTCCGGGTCCACCGGTATACCCAAAGGTGTTCCCCAAACCCATCGAAATATTCTATACTTCATTGACCGGTACACTGAAAACCTGGGCATTACATCGGCAGATCGCCTGACCTTATTGGCTTCGTTTACTCATGATGTAACCCTGCTGGATATGTACAGCGGCCTGTTAAGCGGAGCTGCGCTTTTTCCCCTGGACTTAAAAACCGACGGTGCCCTGGCAGCATTCCCCCAATGGCTTAAAAATGAAAAAATAACCATATGGCATTCGGTCCCCACCGTGTTTCGCTATTTTACTGCCGGATTAGAAGGAAAACCTCAACCGGTCCTTCCCCATCTTCGCCGCGTGGTCCTGGGAGGAGAGTCCGTATTACAAACAGACATTGAAAAATTTAATTCCTTTTTCTCTAATTGTCATCATTGTCAATTATACATCCTTTACGGTCAAACCGAATCTTCTTATAATTCCGGGCAATTTAATAACCTGGGGGAACCAGTCACCGCCATTACATTGGGAGATGTCAACAAAGGCACCCGGATGTATGTGGTAGATGAAGAGGGTAATGAAGCTGATCTGCTTGAGGTGGGTGAAATAATCGTCATAAACAACCATCTTTCACCCGGGTATTGGAAAGATGAAAAAAGTACCCGGGAAAAATTTATAGAAAACCCGGAAGAAGGCCGGATATATTTTACCGGCGATCTAGGTCGGGAATTGCTTGACAGCAGGATCGAATTCGTAGGTAGAAAAGACAACCAGATTAAATTACGCGGTTATCGAATCGAACTGGAAGAAATCGAACAGTTAGTCATGCAGTTCAACGATATTACAGGAGCTGCAGTAACCGCAATCGAAACATCTTCACAAGAGAGATTTATAGCCTGTTATTTTGTTGGGCGCAGGGATATTGATTTAAGACTCCTGCGTGAATTTTTGGCACAGCGATTAGTAGATTATATGGTGCCTTCTTATTTTAAGCAAATAAGAAAGTTACCAATGACGGTATCGGGAAAAATAGACAGGAAAGCGCTGCCAGCCCCGGAGGTTGCCCCCGGGCACGAATATGTCCCGCCCCATACGCCCCTGGAGAATCAATTGGTAGAAATATGGTCTGACATATTAGACCTGGGCAGGGAAGTGATAGGGACCAAGAGTAATTTTTTCCAGTTAGGAGGACATTCATTACGGGCCACAGCACTGACAGCGAAGATTCAAACGCAGCTCCAGGCAAAAATACCGCTTTTAGACGTATTTGAAAGACCCACTATAAAAGAATTAGCAGGATTGATCGCACAAACGCAAAAAAATAGACACACCGGGATACAACCGGTAGAAAAGAAGGAATATTACCCCCTATCATGTGTGCAGCAGCGTTTATATCAAATCCAGCAGCAGCATCCGCAGGACACCACTTACAATATGCCGTATTTTTTCACCTTTGAGTTTACCGGCACCCGGGAGTCACTGGAAAATGTTTTCAAGCAATTGATCCGGCGTTATGAAGTATTTCGCACCACCTTTGCAATAGTGGATCAAAAGCCAGTGCAGCGGGTGCATGAGTACGAAACCGTAGAATTCTCTATCGATTATATTGAAACATCCCCGGGACAAGCCAGCGACAGTTTCAAAAACTTTATCGCCCCTTTTGATCTTTCCAGGGTCCCGCTGTTCCGGGTGGCAGTCTTAAGAATAAAAGCCATAAACTTAAACAAAAGTATCATCATATTTGACTTTCATCATATTATCACGGACAACATATCATCAAATCTATTAGAGAAAGACTGCATGGCCTTTGCAGATGGGAAGCAATTACCAGGACTCAAACTGCACTACAAAGACTATGCCTGGTGGCAAAGCAGCACCCTACAGCAAGGAGCATTAAACAAGCAAGAAGAGTACTGGTTAAAAATCTTTGCAGGGAATTTGCCAGTATTGGAATTACCTTATGATTATCCAGTACCGTCAAAACAGGGCTTTGAAGGCAGCAACCTGCCTTTTCTCCTGGGAATAGAAGAAACCAAACGGGTGAAAGAATTTGTCAAAGAAACAGGCACCACGTTTTTTACAGTGGCTTTTTCAGCCTTCAACTTATTGTTAGCCAAACTCTGCCACCAGGAAGATATTGTAGTGGGAACTCCTATTGCTGTCCGGGACCAGCCGGAACTGCAGGACATGATCGGGATATTGATTAACACGCTGCCCCAGAGGAATTATCCCACTGGCAATAAGACAGTGAAAGAATTCTTAAAGGAAGTAAAGCAGCATGCGTTGGAGGTATTCGAGAACCAGGCCTACCCTTATGAGGAACTGGTAAATAAACTTTCACTGGAATGGGATACTTGCCGGAATCCTTTATTTGATGTGATGTTTAACCTGGTAGACGAGAGGCTTTACCAGGGTGATCCCTCAACGATGTCTGACCAGGATATATATTTAAGTATGAGAGATACAAGCCGGTACGATTTGGGGTTGATAGCAGTGGACCGGGGGAGTAACATTCTTTTTCGTTTTGAATACAGCACTCGTTTATTTAGCCGGGAGAGGATTAAAAGAATGATTGGTCATTATAAGAAGATATTGATATCCCTTCCGGGAAAGGGAGAAGAGAAGCTAGAGGACATCGAAATTTAATAGAGGGAAAAGGGAAAGTGACAGGTAAATTGTTCCCTTTTTTTTATTTTCATTTTTTGTATTGACAATAAATGAAAAATAGTATATAATATTTTCTTATCAGTAAATAAAGGTTTGATAGCTTTTTTTTCAAGGAAGATTTAATCTTTGTTTGATCTATAAAAGTTTCTACCTCTATTTGCGTTAAAATTTAAAAAGGAGGTAGACCAAAATGGCCACAGGAACTGTTAAATGGTTCAATTCCCAGAAGGGTTACGGATTCATTGAAATGGAAGATGGAAAAGATGTTTTTGTCCATTACAATTCCATTCAAGGTCATGGTTTTAAGTCTTTGGACGAAGGCGAACGAGTTAGATTTGAAATTCGCCAGAGCCCCAAAGGCGAACATGCCGAAAATGTAATCAAGGGATAAATTCATTTAAAAATTAAAAAATCAAGGGGTTTGATTTTCTCTGTTAGCTGTTATTGTTAAGCGTTACCAGCGTAATCAAACCCCTTTATATTTTAACAAACAACTCAAACAACTGTCGCGGTAGGGATACCGGTTACCCGGCACCCGTGAAACATCCGCACAGCATCCGGACTTGAGGAATTACCTCATCCGGCTCTTACCTTGAGTTTCTGGCGTAGGATAACACACTACATGATGAGCCTGTGCTCTCCGGCGCACTCCGGCCAGGTCGAAACAACGCAACAACCTGTCACTGCGTACGGACCGCGGCCACCTGTCCCGGAGTTCCTCTTAGTCACGTCCTTCGCCACTATCTTCATGGACTCCGCTGAGGTCGATAGCGGAAGAAGAACAAAGAAGGGGCCAGGTAAATTATTTCCCGCTTTTCCAATTTTCTTGACTGATATATCATTTTTCCCGCGTTATATACCATTTGTCGCCGCTTATATGTGATTTGTCCCTGCTTATACATCATTTGTACCCGGGACTATGTCATTTGTCCCCGCCGATATATCATTTGTACCGGGAAACAGGTGCCCCTGTATTTCTACTAATAAATAACCTTCCCCTATTTCTTCCTATGTCTTCCTCCCTAATCCACACTAATCCAACGACTTAGAAATAGGGGGCGGTGCGTGCAAATGTGCAAATACACGTGACTTTAATTGCACTTTTTACCCTCTGTTTTTTCATGTTTCAATACAGACTAAGTGAACTGAGAAAATAGAAGAAAATCCGAATTCAACTCAGGTATTGTCTGGCAACTCCAAGCCGATATTACTATAAATATGCTTCCACCCTTCGGGCTTATTCCCCCTTTCCACTTTGCCAACTCAGCTTTTCTACATTTAGACATTACCGATTTGATCGGAAAAATATTTTTACCACA
>CP070627.1:7997047-8008650 GCA_020355945.1 Candidatus Aminicenantota bacterium
ACCGTGGTGGTGCCTACGGCAATCAACTGCTTTGATTGCTTTAACCAGAGGATTCGCTTCCTATTCTCTTTAGTGATGGTGACGGTTTCCCTTCCCATTTGGTGGTCAGCAATGTCTTCCACTTCGATCTTCCGGAAGGTGGCTTCCCCTACTGCCAATGTAATCTCAATGATTTCGGTCTTTTGTTTGATTTTTTCAATGACTTCGGGGGTAAAATGCAAACCGGCGGTGGGTGCGGCAATAGATCCGGGGATTTTAGAATAGACGGTCTGGTAACGTTCCAGGTCCAGGGTTTTAAATCTTACCGCTTCCGCGAATCTTCTTTTAATATACGGGGGCAGCGGTGCATAACCCGCCTTTAATACCGTATCAAAGGGCTTGTTGAAGCGTAACCTGCGCTTCCCCCGCTGACCGATGCCCGTCACCTCCGCCCACAAGTTCTCTTCAAAAACCACCCGTTGACCCGGCTTAAATTTCCTGGCCGGGAGCGTTAACGCTTCTACTTCATATGGGCTGGAGGTTTTTACAATTAACACATCCGCTTTTTTGCCGTTGATTTCACCCAACAGTCTGACCGGGATGACTTTTGAGTTGTTTACCACTAAAAAATCCCTGTCATCGATGAGTTCGGCGATATCTTTAAACCGGTGGTGGGAGATGTTCCCGGTTTTCCGTTCCACCACCATTAAGCGTGATTCATCACGTTTTTTCGCAGGGAACCGGGCAATACGATCCCCGGGCAAATCAAAATAAAAATCCTTTAATTTCAATTTAAATTTTCAATGATAAATTTCTTCCCTGGTTCGCAAATCCAATTCCTGGTCAGGCCGTTCAAACATATCCGGGGTAACTTTCGGGTCAAACATGATTTCCCGGAAATTCAACTCCAGTCGTTTTTTTCCTTTCAGGTAGTGAATCATTCGCGATGGAAACATAAACCCTTTTATTTTCTTGTAATCCAGGCAGCGGATCCGTTTTTCTAATGTTTCTTTATTGTATGAATCACCGAAAAAGAGGTCCCGGTAACGGATTTCCCTGAGGGTGTGGTCGGTTTGATCGATAAAGAAGGTGGTTTTTTTATTGTTAAAGGTTACTTCTATACCGATGGCTTTTTTCCCTTCGATTTCTGTTTGCCGGGTCAATGAAAAGCTGGCTTCTTTTTCCAGCAGGACCAGGGGGGTATGGTCCAGGTCCGATTGGTAATTCAGCGCCGGTTGGTCCACGATGGTACCCAGCCGATCCGCCCAGGCATTTTTGCCGTCAAAGGCCCGGATTATTGTCATCACAGTGCCTCTAAAGTCAAATTCTCCTTTCATCCGGGACTTTCTTCCTTTTTGAATCATCGTGATCTCGCCGGTAAAGGTTCGCGGGCCAAAGGAAAAACCGATTTCACCCTCGGCTTTATAATTGCTAAAATTCCTGACTCCTTCTTCGCCGCCAAGAGTGGTGATACATTGGTCTACAATTTCCCGGGGAGTCTGAGCCGAAACCGCTAAACCCGATAAAAAGACCAAAACACTTAATACGAGAAATATATGTAATGATTTCATGGTGCCCTCCATTGATTATTTTAACCGCGTTCCTGCCGGTAGATTGGCCACTTCCCAGAGGGTAAGAAACACCAATTGGGTCGCTTTTTCTATTTTATCAGGAAGAATCCGGTCCACCGTATCCTCGGGCGTGTGCAGTTGATCGTGCATACCGGAATTGAACAGGAGGCAGGGGATCCCTTCTCGCATAAAAGGCGTATGATCCGAATTTCGAATAAATTCTTCCACACTGAGATTCAATTCAAAGTTAGCGGTTTTTTTATTGATGGTTTCTGCGATTTTAAAGAGTTCGGGGTATTGGTATTTCCCGATTACCCCGAGCTGGTCCACATCATTTCGGCCCACCATATCCAGGCAAATCATGGCCAATGTTTTTTCCAGGGGGAAGATGGGATTTTTCACATAGTAACGTGCCCCCAGTAATCCTTTTTCTTCGGCGGTAAAAAGGATGAACAGGATGGTGCGTTTGGGTTTTTGTTTTAGATTTTGGAAGGCTCGTGCCAGTTCCATAACCGCGGCAGTGCCGGAGGCATTGTCATCCGCTCCCGGGTACACCTGGCCCCGGTTATCTTTTCCAACGTGGTCATAATGCGCCCCCACAATGACTACTTCATGTTTCAATTCCGGGTCGCTTCCTTCCACTTTAGCCACAATATTACCGGCCTCTACCGGCTCATTCTTAAAAAAGATATCCAGGGTGACTTTCTTACCAGGCAGTGAGAAAGAACCGGGTGTCATGGTGCTGTCAATTTTCTTTTGAATCTCCAAAAGAGAATATTTTTCACCCAATATATAGTCTGCCAATTTGCCGTCAATCATCGCTGCCGGGATTTTAACCCCAAAATCCTCGCCGATGATTCGCATCCGGGGGGAAAATTGCCTGTACTTAATATCCTCATCGTGTTGTCTTTGCAACTGCTCTTTGAGCAGGGTGGGCCACCAGGTGCCGCTCATAAAAGAACCACCCCTGACAGAAAGTTCATCATGATTTAACGGGTCAGTGACAAAAAGAATGCCCACAGCTCCATGGTCCTGGGCATTAAGAATTTTACGCAGCAGGGTGCCGTGCTTAGAATTTTTTTGACCGTCAAAGGGACTTTTTTCATCATTTTCACCGGGTTCATGGCGCATCACCAGTACAATCTTCCCGGCAGCATTGAAATTCTTGTAATCATTGTATTTGTGGTCCGGGGCAGTGATACCGTAACCGGCAAAAACCACCGGGGCAGTTACTTTTACTTCTGCTGAAATAATAACCGGGAGAAAATCCCAATCCAACCGGGCATTCTTTACCATATTTACCCCGCCGGTCAAAGCGGTTTCTTCCACTATTAGTCGGACACCTTTATCCAGGCTGACGGTTTTTAGGTTCACCGGTTGGTAATAGGTCCCGGATTTACCGGCCCCCTCCACTTCATTTCCTGCCAGTACGGTGGTAATATATTTAATTGCCACTTCCATACCGCGCGCACCGGTCTCCCGCCCCCTGCAGTGATCGGAGGCCAGGAAATCAATATAAGAGACCAGCATCTTGCCCTTAATGGAGGCTTTCATTTGAAGAACTTCTTCCGGGAAAGCAGATGCCTCTAAACCCACAAAGGACAAGAAAATCAGCAAAAATGACCCACAGAGAATAAAAAGAAAGGGTTTGTTGAAGGGTTTTGTTTTACGTCTCATAGTCGCTCCTTTTTTTAATAATACATAAATACGTAAAATCGATAAACAAAGTTTGCTTTTTTGCTCTTTACATCAAAGAGGCTTTATTATAAAATATCAGATTACTTTCTAGGAGTAACCAATGGCGAAAACATTTGCAGAAAAATTGATGAGCCGGAAAGCAGGCAAAGATGTGTCAGCCGGCGCCATTGTCTCAGTGGAACCCGATTATGTAATGAGTCATGATAATGCAGCGGCCATAGCCAATACCTTTAAAAAAATCGGTGTGAGCCAGGTCAAGTACCCGGACCGAGTGGTTATTATATTGGACCATGAAGTCCCGGCGCCGAAAGAGTCTTCTGCTGCCAATCACAAAGAGGCCAGGAAATTCGCGGCAGAGCAGGGGATTTCCAATTTTTACGATATTAACCAGGGTATTTGTCACCAGGTGTTTGTAGAAGAGGGTTTTGCCATGCCTGGCAAACTGGTGGTGGGTTCTGATTCCCATACCACCACCTATGGCGCGCTGGGTGCATTTGCTGCGGGTATTGGCCGCTCCGAAGTGGCTGCCATCTGGGCTACCGGGGAACTGTGGTTCCAGGTACCGGAAACAATAAAAATAATAATCAAGGGACTCATACCAAAACATATTACCCCCAAAGATATTGCCCTTTATATTATCGGCCAAATTAAATCCGACGGCGCCGATTACAAGGCCGTCGAGTTTACCGGTGAAACCGTAGGGTATATGGAAATTGGCGAGCGCATGGTGCTTACCAATATGGCAGCAGAAATGGGGGCCAAAAACGGATATGTGCCACCGGATTATATCACCTTCGACTACATCAGGGGACGGGCTAAAGCTGAATTTGAACCCCTCTATTCCGATGAAGACGCCCATTTTTATCAAACCCTGGAGTTTGATATATCCGGGATTTCTCCTTCCGTAGCCAAACCCCATACGGTTGATAATTATGCTCCCATAGAAGAGGTAGAGGGGACCAAAATTGACCAGGCGTTAATCGGCACCTGCACCAATGGCAGGTTAGCAGACCTGGACCTGGCTGCTGAAATTTTAAAAGGTAAAAAAGTCAAGGCCAGGACCCTGATCATTCCGGCTTCAAGGGGTATTTACCTGGAAGCCTTAAAAAAAGGATTAATGGAAACGTTTATTGATGCAGGGGCAATGGTATTAAATCCCGGGTGCGGGCCCTGCCTGGGGGCTCATCAAGGGGTGATGGCACCGGGTGAGGTTACCTTTTCAACCGCTAACCGTAACTTTAAAGGCCGAATGGGATGCCGGGACGCGGAAATTTACCTGGGTTCTCCATTGTCCGTAGCTGCATCCGCGGTTACCGGAGAAATTACTCACCCCGGGAGGTTCTTATGATTAGCAAATTTACAGGAAATGTATGGAAATACGGCGATGACATCAATACAGATGTGATTTTTCCCGGGAAATACACCTACCAGAAAATGGAACCCCAGGAGATGGCCAAACATGCCCTGGAAGACCTGGACCCTGAGTTTATCAATAAAGTAAAGGACGGCGATATCCTGGTGGCGGGAAAGAACTTTGGTATGGGCTCCTCCCGGGAGCAAGCTGCCGTGGCCATCAAATATGCCGGGATACGAGTAATCATTGCCAAATCTTTTTCACGCATTTACTTCAGGAACGCCATCAATGCCGGTATGCCAGCCATCAAAGCACCGGAAGCAGTGGCAGCCCTGGAAACCGGGGACCAGGTTACCGTGGATATGGAAAAAGGTGAAATCATTACTCCTAAAGGTACATTTTCCTTCCCACCTTATCCCCCAACCGTGATGGACATTTTGAACAATAACGGTTTAATTAATTACGTCAAAACGAAAATAAGCAGTAGGTAGTAAGCATAGTATGTAGTAGGTAGTAGGTAGTAGGTAGTAGGTAGTAAGTAGTAAGTAGTAAGTAGTAGGAATTAAGTAGAAGGCCGCAGGAATTGAAAAAACAAATGAGTAAACAACTCAATATTCAGTTTGATATCTAGAAAATAAAAGGAGGAGATATGTCAAAAAGAACAATCGTTGCAATGCCCGGGGACGGCATTGGTAAGATAGTATTGCCCGAAGCTGTCCGTGTACTGGAAGCTGCCGGTTTTGCAGCAGACTATGTCCATGCAGACATTGGTTGGGAATTTTGGTGCAAAGAGGGGAATCCCCTCCCCCAACGCACATTGGATTTATTGGAAAAACATAAAATCGGTTTATTTGGTGCCATTACTTCCAAGCCCAAGGCAGAAGCTGCCAAAGAATTGGTGCCGGAACTTCAAAACAAAGGATATGTGTATTACAGCCCCATTGTAGGATTGAGACAACATTTCAATTTAGATATCTGCATGCGGCCCTGCAAAACCTTTAAAGGCAACCCTCTTAATTTTATCCGCAAAGGAAAAGGGGGTGTAATAGAAGAACCGGAAGTGGATGTAGTGATTTTCCGTCAGAATACCGAAGGACTTTATGCCGGTGTGGAGTGGACCAATCCCCCGGATGATGTATATGCAGCATTAAAAACTCACCCTAAATTTAAAAAATTCGCCGACACTCCCAAAGAGGAGTTAGCCATTTCCACCCGTATTATTACAAAAAAGGCCACGGAACGCATCATCAGGGCAGCCTTTGAACACGCCAAAAAATTCGGGTACAAATCCGTAACCGTTTGCGAAAAACCCAACGTGATCCGTGAAACTTCAGGTATGATGTTAGCCATTGGCAAAGAGGTGGCCAAAGAATACCAGGGCATTGAATTATGGAACACCAATATCGATGCCCAGATGATGTGGCTGACTAAGAACCCGGAAGATTATGGGGTGATTGTCAGTAGTAACATGTTTGGTGACATTGTTTCCGATGGTTTTGCCGGTTTAGTGGGTGGTTTGGGTTTTGCATGTTCTGCCAATATCGGTGAAGAGGTGGCTATTTTTGAACCGACTCATGGTTCTGCCCCCAAATATGCAGAATACGAAACCTCTATTGTCAATCCCATTGCCATGGTACTTTCCGCTTGCATGATGCTGGATCACCTGGGTGAGACTGACAAAGCCAAAAAAATTCGTACAGCCATCGCCAAAGTAATAGAAGAGGGTAAAATCATGGCCTATGATATGTTGAAACTGAAGGGTTCCCCGCAAGTGCTTAAACAAGGTGCTGCTTCCATCACCCAGGTAACAGACGCGATTATTAAGAATTTGAAATAAATTGCTACTGGCAGGCCCGGGCGCGAGCATCCTTTACCAGATTACTTCTATCCCTTCAACCTCATCGAATTGACCATCTGGCGATATGATAGGTATATCTAAATATTTCGCTGTTGCCAGTATTAACCTATCGTGTAGTTCATTGAAGTAAACAGTTCTTGCTGTTAATATTATTTCAGTTGATAAGTTGATAACTTTATAGATGTTAGATAGCCGAATTTTTTCCACTACTTCTTCCAACGATACTTGAATCCTATTTTTTTCCGCCAGGTACAATATTTCCATTAAACTAACCGCAGAAATATAAAATAGACATTCGTTATTATCAGCTTTTTCAAATATTTCCCTTACTTCCCTGGTTAAATTACTCGAATCTGTTAGATATCTAACCAGTGTTACAGTGTCTAATAGATATTCCATCAATAAAACTTTTTACGGTCTAAATTTGACTGGATTTCGCTGCGGATGGTTTTTAACTCTTTCTGGATATCCAGGTTTTCAAACCCCTTATTCTTCCAAATTCCCCTTACACTGATGGGCTTTTTTTGCTTCACTTTACTGGTATACAAGATATATTCTATAAAATTTTCAATTTCATCTAACCTATCAGCAGGGACAAAAGACAAATCGTCAATAATTTCTATTTTTTTTAATCGAGTATTGTTCATCGTACGTCCTCTTTCATCCTATATTATACTTTACATTTCATCATTTTTCAACTTCTTATTCAAGGGCAGGCAAAGAAAATTGAGGCTATTGTCTAATTGCCTAACGAATAAGTTGATTTTTTTCCTCATTTGTGATATGTTGTGATTTTACCAGATAAAAAGGAGATCAGAAATGGTTTTTGTCGAAGCAAAGGTGATTGACTCCACTCATCTGGAGTTGTCTAAGCCAATTGAGGAGGCAGAAGGGGGGACAGGTAATTAATACTCCCCTTCTTCTTCATTCTTCTTCTCTCTTTCTTCCAGGTACCGGACTAGATTTGCAGATTCCCTTTAACTGTCCTTTTTATGTAACATATTCGGTTGACTTCAGTTGGAATCAAAATTGCTTAAGAATAATAGCGTTTTTAAGGAGGATGATTATGATGATTTTGGGGAATAAAGAGTTAAAAAAAGCGATTATTTTCTATCTTATCTTTTTATGTGTGGGATTTTCGCTGGCAGTCAATGAAATCGAGAAGGGCCCAATTCACTATGAAATTGGGGTTCATGCTCAACTGGTTCCTATTTATGCAGTGGATTCAAAAGGCAACCCAATTTACGATCTGAAAGAAGACGAACTAGAGCTATATGTCAACGGAAAGCCTTTCAAAGTAATAAGTTTTACCAATTACACGTTTGAAGGAAATGAGAGGCGGGATGGGGAGAGGAAAAAAAATCAATACGCACAGGAACGGTTGAATTTCATTATTATTGACGCATTGAACAACTCCCCCAGCGGTTTGAGGCGGAGCAAAAAAATTGCTAAAGGTATTATTGAAGCAGGAGTATCAGGCGATGCATTTATTGTTCTTACCAACCATTATATCACAGGCATTCAATATGTGATCGGACCTGAAAAAAGCAAAAGGAAATTACTCCAGGCTGTTGATGATGTGTTTCTCTTTCGGGTGTGGGAGCGAATGAGTTCGAAATGTTTTAACCGATTATATCACAGTAGGGATATTAAAGAATTTGAGTCCCAATTATGTATAATAAGTAAAAAGGAAGCCTGGAATGCCAGGCAGAGTTACAGAGAAAAGTTGAAACATTTCGCCCTTGGGATGTCACAACTTCAATATGCCCTTGTAACGATCCCACAGCCAAAAATTGCTTATTTAATTTCTTCCGGCATACCGCCTGCAGCCTGGTGGGGCACTGGCAAGATAGAATATTATAGGTTTTTAAAAGAAGCTGTTATCGCGGTTAATTGTGGGGGCAGTATGCTGTACCTGATCAACCCTTTAAAAAATAGGCTGAAGTCCATGAACAGTTTAAGGTACATGGCAAAGATTGGTGGAGGGAAGTATTTTGGCGGTCCAGATATTGAAAAAGTTGTAAAACTGGTAAAGAAAAATACTGCTGCCTACTATGAACTGGCCTTTTCACCTTCACCTGATATGGGGGTTGGGAATAAGCTTTTAATAAAGGTAAAATGCAAACGAAAGGGTGTTAAGTTAAGTACTATCCGTCACAGTCAACAGAGGGTCTCTTATACAGCGATGTCGCCCATTCAGAAAAAGATATTTGCGCTTAATGTGATCAACAACGGAAGTTGGAGCCGGAAGTTTGGCCGTGTGCAAAAAGTATTTTTTGTACCATCTCAAAAGGCAGCCAATAATCACCACTGCATTAAAGAAGTTGAAGTTCTGATCCCGGAAATGATGAGAAATCTCCCGGTTGAACTATTTATAATAAATGTGGACCCCAACACGCTGAAGGCTGATATTAAATTGGTTAAAAAGGTGGTCAAGGGGACGGAAAAAATCAAAATTAGGACTGAGAAAGGTAAAACTCAGCACATCGTAATCGTAGAGCCCATCAACGCCTATTGTATTTACGGTCGAGTATGAAGGGGAAAAGGGATGTACTAATTACCTGTCACCTTCTTGTCCTGTTTTTGTCTCTTCTTCCACCAATTATCCCACTGAGCAAAATAATCGAAATCTTCACCGGTTATCTTTTTTAGTGCTAATAGCGCTGCTTCTCGAAGATATTTTTTTTACAGGCCTCTTCCCAGTCGCTTTCTACGCTGGAACAGGCGGCCCCAAGAAGAAGGACAATGGCTATTAAAATACACCATAAGAAAGGTGCCAGGCAAGAAAAATTTTTGTAGCAAAGATCAAGGAAGGATTCAAGTTGATTGTCACTGTAATCCCCCCAATATTGATGGGTGAAGAGTTTGGAAGGCAGAAGTGGACAGGTAATTAGTACGCCGGTACAAATGATGAAAAACAAGGTAAAAATGATATGATTTGCTTTACTCCATCACTTTTGATAAAATAGGTGCGAAATGCCAGAGAAAACAGAAAAAGGAGCCGGACATGAGACGATTTAGCTCGTATGGGCCAATTAATAATAAACTGCATTATTATGTCCCCCGGGAAGAATTGATTAATAGGGCATATACACAACTAATAGGCGAGAATCCCCCTGAAGGCGGCCATTATATAACCGTATGGGCACCCCGGCAGTGCGGTAAAACCTGGATCATGCAGCAAGTTCTCTTTCGCTTGAAAAAAGACCCTCAATTTGATGTACTCAAAATCAACCTGGAAAACCTCAAAGAGGAAACTGATGTCGCAACCATCATCAATACCATTGCAGAAGAAATCCTGGAGGGATTAAATAAGCCAGTCACTACCATTAACACCCAGACACAATTCCAGAAAATATTTAAAAGGGATTTTATAGATAAACCCCTTATTTTAATATTAGACGAATTTGACGCCCTGTGGGAAAAAGCAATCAATGCCGTGGTAAGTGCGTTTAGAAATATTTACATTAAGCGCCTGGATGAAATCGCCAAACCCACGGGGCAAAAATCCTATCTCCTTCATGCCGTGGCCTTAATCGGGGTACGCAGTGTCCTGGGAATCGAAAATAAAAAAGGCTCACCCTTTAACATCCAGCGCAGCGTTCATATCCCCAACCTCACCTTTGACGAAACCAAGCACCTGTTCGGGTGGTATGAAAAAGAAAGCAGTCAAAAGATAGAACCGGCAGTTATTGAAAGCGTGTACCGGGAAACCAATGGACAACCGGGATTGACTTGCTGGTTCGGGGAATTACTCACCGAAGGATTTGAAGATTATACCAACGATAAAAGCCGACCCATTACCCCGGACAAATTCGAGGAAGTGCTGGCGGCCGCCATCAACATCTTACCCAACAACAACATCTTAAATATTATCAGCAAAGCCAGTGAAGAAGAACATAAAGGCGATGTACTGGACTTGTTTAAAACCGATCAAAAGGTGGAATTTACCTATGATGATAAATCACTCAATTTTTTGTATATGAATGGGGTGATTGACAGGGAAAAAGAATCCCGCACCAAATATTATGTAAAATTTGCCTACCCTTTTGTCCAGAAACGATTGTTTAATTATTTTTCCAGGGAGTTATTTCATTATATGGGAAAACTGTATGATTCTTTTGACATCCCGGATAATGTGATCACCAAGACACACCTGGAAATCCGTAACCTGCTCAGGTTGTATGAAACCTATTTGAAAAAGAACCGGGGCTGGTTGTTGAAGGATGCGCCGCGGCGGAGTGATATGAGGATTTTTGAAGCGGTATATCATTTCAATTTGTATTCTTACCTAAAGCAGTTTCTAGGTACTGAAGGCGGGAATGTTATTCCTGAATTTCCAACCGGGAATGGTAAAATCGATTTAATCATCACCTATGCCGGTGAGCGATATGGGCTCGAGGTGAAATCCTACAGCACGCGGGGGAATTACAGTCATGCCCTGGTGAATGCGTCACAATACGGCAAACAGTTGGGGCTGGGTGAGATTTTTTTGTTATTTTTTGTAGAAACCATCGATGAAGAAAACCGCAGCAGATATGAGAAGGATTACCTGGATGAAACCACCGGTGTTAGAGTCGTGCCTATTTTCGTGGAGACAGGGCTGGCAGGGGAATAAGAACAGAAGGCAACAGAAGGGGACAGACTCTTACCTGCTTACCTGGCTCTTACCTGCAAGTATTCCCAGTAATTATGAGTGATTGCCATGAAAATATCATAAAAGTTAACCACAAAGGCGTACTAAATTATCTGTCCCCTTCTTTTAAAAATAAAAAAACAAAAGCTTTTGCGGGGGGTCCAGGGGGGGCGGTTTTTTCAAAAAGAGCCCCCCCTGGTCACTTGATTTAATAAGAAAAATGATATATCTTATTAGAGAGGTTGATGCTAATGGTAATAACAATTTCTGAGGAAGATTTGCACATATATTTACAGCCGACGCAATTCATTGACAGTGACTCTCCCGGGGTGATGGAGTTTACCCGATCCGTCATTGACCCTGTTGAAACAGATATTGAACGGGGGGTGAAACTCTATTATGTTGTTCGTGACCTGGTTCGTTACAGCCCTTATGGGATCGGTTTCAGTCCGGAGAGGTATAAAGCCAGTTGGGTGTTACGTGAAAAAATTGGTTTTTGTATTCAGA
>CP070627.1:8008750-8022878 GCA_020355945.1 Candidatus Aminicenantota bacterium
CAAACCGCATTCTTCCCCATTCGGTTTTTAATCCCATAAACAACCTATGTATAGGTTCCCTATCCCGGGAATCCTTCGGATTCAGTTTTGTGGTTTTTCTGAAATCAATAAATCGTAACCATAATCCAATACAAATAAAGATAAATGACACCCCTAAAACCAAAAAAAGAAAGATTCTTTTTGCTAATACATTTTTTTCGCTTGCTTCAAGAAATGAAATAATAGGGTCCCTTGCTAAAAAGATAAGTGCTCCCAAGGCCAAAAGGGAAAAAATAAGAATTAATTTTTTAGCTTCTAATAAATTGGGTAACTTAAAGTACCTGATCTTAAGAATTTGATAAAATGGTATGAGAGGCAAAAGAGAGAATAGCCAAATAGTCTTTAAAAAATCAACAGGAAGCCCAAAAGGATTAAAACCGAATAAAATTGCTGTCGAATATAAAGGCTTTATACGAGCCTCCATCAAAATAAAGGCACCAGTGAAAAATGTTAATAATAAAATTATACTTCTCATCAGGCCAAATTCAAAGATATCTCTCTTGTCTATAAATATTGGGATAAAAGAAAAAGCCAACAATATAACTCCAAACGGGGGAGATAGAAATATTAATGTTAGAAAAATGGGTAAGAAAATTAAGATGCCATCTACCAATTTGATATTTAAGAATTTTTTTACTTTCCTTAAACCTTCTGAGAGGCTCAATGAGAACTTTAAGTCATCTTTATGAGTAAATAGCCTCTTTACTCCTATTGAATCGATATAATAGATTAATTTTTTTTTCAGTTCTCTACTGATT
Source organism: Candidatus Aminicenantota bacterium (assembly GCA_020355945.1). The sequence goes on from CP070627.1 coordinate 8,009,548, forward strand.
TCCGGGAGGTGACGGCACGATTTGAAGGCTGTTTCATTTATCCATGAATTGCCTAAAGCCATTGCTTTCACAATACACCTATCAATATCCTTATCATCCAATAAACCAACAGTTTCTACGGCTAGCTTCAGGGATATCATATTGCTTTCTTCATCAATATACTCATATATATATTCTGCCAGATCTTCACGAAACGATTGAATACACGCTAAACGACCCTTGAAAGCATCCCGAAGAAAACGCATGCAATGAATCACACGCATATCCTGGGGGTCATCGGTGGTTTTAATTACATTCCAGCAAAATTCTGCTATGGCTGTGGCTTTGCTTTCTTCCGCCACTTCACAATATAATACCAGGGCATCCCTCCATTGCGAATCAGTTGGAATCGACTCCATACTGACAAGTTTATCATCTGCAATGATTTCCTGTACAGCAAAGTATTCAGTGAACCTCCGATGAACAAAACTAAAGCGATTTTCATCACTGATACCTCCTCTACCTAAACGTGCGAATTTCAAGACGTCGATTACATCATCTAAAGGATACCTGGAGATTTCTCTGCGCAGTTCACTTACTGGTGCTTCCAGGCCATATTTTTGAAACATCTTATCGGCAATTTCAATGGAACAATTGATTATTGCTTCCTTACTTAAATTCCTTCTTTCGATGCGATCCATGCAACTTTCCAGTGTGATTTCAATATAACTTGAATACATCTCTGTCTGGTTGGCAGGTAATTGGTTATTGTTGTGCTCCGCATATTCGGAAATCAATGTCGCTGAGAATGGATTGCGGGCAACCGGGACCAGTTCAATCCGTTCTTTAAATAGACGATGTACCAATCCCTCACTGAACTGGCCGGAGCGTTTCAGTGTTTCAATGATCTTGGCTTCTGTAAAAGGGCGAATTTCCAGTATCGTTTTGGCCTGGAATTCTTGCGTGGGCTGTCGGAAAAGACGAGAGGCCAAAATTCCCTGGGATGATACTGCTCTTGCTCCCTTTAAAAACTTAAAAATGACCTCTGAAAGTTGACGGATTAACTCCGAATTCTCCCGCTCATCCAGAACAGCGGGAATCTCATCAAAGGAATCCAATATAAAATATAATCTGCCGGTTTCATACAAGGGGTCAAAATACTTATCAAAGAATTTACTGGTAACAATATCACGACTTTTAAGATTGTTAACTATAAAATCCTGGAGTTATTGGACAGTTGGGGGATAGTTCTCATCCCATTTATTCTCTATCCACCATTCTTTCAAGTTAATGTATACCGGGATTTTTCCAGTTTTAACAGCCTCCTTTGACAAATCCTGGGCCAATTTTCGCAGCGCCACACTTTTACCTGAACCAGGGTCGCCCAGGACCAGGAACAAGCGATCATCGGATTTTTTTATGGCATCCAGTAAATCCATGATCTTTTTTTTCTTCCTATTTTTAGTATTAACTTCAACCTCTGCATCGAGAGGAGTGTAGTATTGTGCACTCCAATTGGTTTTGATATCGATGCTTCTTAAGTCATCACTTAAAGATATACATACGTTTTTTAACCTTTCTTTGAAAGTGATATCCGGGATATCTTTAGAGATGGGTCTGGGATGGATGCGCATCGCGGTATTATCACGGTTAAAATAATTGACTGTCCAAATTACAATGGATAGAAAAGCAAAAACGAGGTAAGGTGAGGCCTCTGTTATGGGATATTTTGCGGCAAAACCAGGGAAATGGGTTTCAATTGCAGCTTTTATGATATTTTCAAACAACCCGGGCCAGAATCCAAAGGAAAATGCCGCACTGAGAGCGATTCCCAATGAAACCAACCGGACAGTGTATCTTTTGTATCCTTCAGGAAGCCATATTACCTTTGTTAGATACATGACAATGCCAATACCGATACTCAAGATAATGGTCTGGAAAATACCTTTGGTAAAAAGTGTTATTACCAGGGCTGTTATGGCAATCAGGAATATAAAAGGGAAAATTTTCAATCGTTCCATCTCATTATTATACCGAATGCCTTATTGAATTTCAATTTTGCCACAAATATTTTCATTAATTCTTGATATCAGTAAAGAATAAAAGGACAGACAAAAATTTGTTAACATTTTAATGTTGCCACCTCCTTACATTCTAACGTACCGTCCCCAATTCATTTAATGAAAAGTTTTTGCGGGGGGTCCAGATGCGTCACGGGGCGGTTTTTTCAAAAAGAGTCCCCCCTGGTTGATTTTTGTGCTGGTTTATGATAAATTGTGATTTTATTTACCCGTTCATCTGAGGCCGAAAAGGAGATAAAGATGTCTAAACCAAAGGTTGCTTTTTATTGGTGCACTTCATGCGGAGGCTGTGAGGAAGCAGTCATTGACCTTAATGAAGATCTGCTGAAAGTGGCGGATGCTGTGGATATTGTCCTGTGGCCTGTGGCCATGGATTTTAAAAAAAAGGATGTTGAATCCATAAAAGATGGTGAAATAGCAGTGGGCTTCATCAACGGTGCAATAAGGTTGAGTGAGCATGAGGAGATGGTAAAGCTCTTAAGGGAAAAATCTCAACTGGTAATCGCCTTTGGTTCCTGCGCCTATACGGGAGGGATACCAGGGCTCGGTAACTTCTACTTAAAAGATACGATTTTCCAGAGGGTTTATAAAGAAGTCCCGACCGTCGAAAATTCGGAAGGAATTACACCTCGAGAGCATACCGCCATCGATACTGGTGAACTTACGCTACCGGAATTTTATGAAACCGTAAAGACCCTGGACCAGGTGATCCCAGTGGATTACTATCTTCCCGGGTGTCCGCCTGCGGGCGAGCTTATAAAAAACGCGATAGATGCCATTCTTAAGAATGAATTACCGGAAAAGGGTGAGATACTTGCCCCAAATAAACCCCTGTGTGATTCCTGCACCAGGGCAGAGGAAAGACCGGAAAAGATATCGGTAGAAGAGATAAAAAGACCCCATGAAATCAAACTCAGCTCCTGGAAATGTTTTCTTGAGCAAGGCTTAATCTGCCTTGGTCCGGCTACTCGTTCAGGATGTGGAGAAAGATGCATTAAAGTGAATATGCCGTGCAGGGGATGTATGGGGCCGTTAAAAGGGGTTGAAGACCACGGAATAGAAGTCCTTTCAAAGATCGCATCCATATTGGGACTTGAAGAAGAAGGCAAGGTATCGGAGGAAGAATTAAAAAAACTAGTCGATAAAATTGCGGACCCGGAAGGGACCTTTTACAGGTTCGGCCTGCCCGCTTCTCCTATGAAAAGGAGTGAGATATGGGATATGAAATAGGAGGTCAAAATGAGAAAGATAACTATAGATCCCATAACCAGACTCGAAGGACACGGAAAGATAGAGATATTCCTTGACAGTGAAGGCGAGGTTGAAAAAACCTACTTTCAGGTCCCGGAACTTCACGGATTCGAGAAGTTCTGTGAGGGAAGACCAGCGGAAGAAATGCCGAGAATAACTGCAAGGGTCTGCGGAGTGTGTCCGACAGCCCACCATATCGCCTCGACCAAGGCCTTAGATGACCTTTTTAAGGTGGAACCACCCTCAGCAGCAAAAAAGATACGCGAATTTATGTATAATGCCTTTATTGCGGAAGACCATCTATTGCATTTGTTCTTCCTGGGAGGTCCAGACTTCTTTGTCGGACCGGGAGCACCGGCCGCAGAGAGGAATATCCTGGGAGTCATTGCCAGGGTGGGGATGGAAACGGGTCAGAAAGTCATCGAGGTAAGGAAAAGACTTAGAGCAGTTATTGAAACAATAGGCGGAAAAGTGATTCACCCTGTTTGCGGTTTGCCTGGAGGAGTATCAAAACCAATAACTGAAGCGGAAAAAAAGAGCTTTATCAAAGCAGCTGAGTACCTGGTGGAATTTGCAGTATTTGTGGCCCTTGATCTTTGGGATAAAATGGTGCTCAAAAACGAAAAGTATCTCGATCTTATCAAAGGAGATATTTATAAGCAGAGTACCTATTACATGGGAATGGTGGATGAGAATAATAAGGTTAACTTTTATGATGGCCAATTAAGAGTGGTTGACCCAAATGGTAAAGAGTATGTCAAGTTTAAGGGTCAGGAGTATCTTGATCATATCAGGGAACATGTCGAGCCGTGGACCTATGTGAGGTTCTCCTATCTCAAGGATGTAGGATGGAAGGGATTTATTGACGGCGAAGAGAGTGGTATCTTCAGGGTGGCACCACTGGCCCGTCTTAATGCAGCCGATGGAATGGCAACACCACTGGCTCAAGAGGGTTATGATAAAATGGTTGACACCTTAGAAGGGAAGCCAGTTCATAACACCTTTGCTTTCCACTGGGCGCGCCTTATTGAGATCGTTTACGCTTCAGAGCGGATGCTGGAACTTCTCAATGATCCCGAGCTTACCTCCCCTGAGGTGAGGAATATACCTACCGGAGCTCCAAAGGAAGGCATCGGAGTAGTAGAGGCACCGAGGGGAACTCTCATCCATCACTACAACACCGATGAGAGAGGGATTCTTACAAAGGTCAATTTAATTGTGGCCACACAAAATAATTCGGCCGCCATCTGCTTATCCGTTGATAAAGCGGCTAAATCGCTTATACACAAAGGCGAGGTACCTGATGAGATTCTCAATAAAATCGAGATGGCATTCAGAGCCTATGATCCATGTAATGCCTGCGCCACTCATTCACTTCCCGGGAGAATGCCGCTTGAGGTGAAGGTGTATGACAACAAAAGGAACTTAATAAGGACACAAAAAAGGGGCATATAGGCTGACACGTGACAAGGAGCAGGAAACTGCGCTGCAATCTATCCAGCCTTTAAGGCTTTACATTTTTCAATTAATAACGGTAGAACCTGCCTGTAATCGGCCACAACACCAATATCGGAAACCTTAAAGATACCGGCATCAGCATCTTTGTTTATTGACACGAAAAGTTTTGATTCCGAACAGCCGGTAATATGTTGTGATGCGCCTCGTATCCCGATTGCAAAATAGAGATCAGGTTTTACTGTCTTGCCTGAATCTCCTATCACTAAACGTGTTGTGGGTATCCACCCCTCATCATATGGCACAGTGGTTGTACCTACAGCGCCCCTCCAAATCCCGGCTAGATCTCGAAGAAGGTTAAAACCCTCAGCATCGCCAATTCCTCCCCCTCCGGCAACGATTACCCTGGCATCCTCGAGATTTATCCCCTCCATCTCCTCTTTTGTCGTGTCCAATAGCCTGGTCTTTATTGTCGAGTCGTTAATTGTAACCTCGATGTTTTCGATTTCGCCTTTCCTTGGTCTATCAGGCTCAAGGGGAGTCACGGCTCTTGGCTTTAGAGTCGCCAACCGGGTTTGGGAATCTTTTGAGCTCACAACCGCCAGGGCCTTGCCGCCGAATACTGAACGGGTCTGAACCAGGGATTTGTTGTCAGGATCAATATACAGCTTGATGCAGTCTGTGCAAGGGAAGCATTCTAATCGATAAGCAACCCTGCCAGCTATATCGCGTCCCATAGTAGTATGTCCTAATAGAATGATATCCGGTGCTATTTGCTTACACGCCTGAGTAATAGCATCAGTATAGCTGTCAGGGTTGTACTCAGCTAAGGCGGGATTATCCACCAGATAGATCTTATCCGCCCCATAGGCTATAGCTTCCTCGCTGCTGCCCCTGATACTGCTTCCTATAAAAAGTGCGCATAAACTTCCGTTAAGCTCCCCGGCAAGTTTCTTACCTGCACTCAGCAATTCCTTAGTCATTTTGGATATCTTTCCATGTTCATGCTCTCCGCAAATCAGCACTCTATTATTTTGAGCCATTGGATACCTCCTCTTCTTCTATCTATAATGTCCCGGCCGCTCTTAATTTCGCTGCCAGGTTGTCAGCGATCTCCCCCGGAGTATCGCCTTTGATGAATTCACATTTTCTCTCTCGATCAGGGATAGAGAGGCTAATCAGCTTTAATCCCACGGCATCTCCTCCTATGAGTGCTGTATCAGTGTTAATATCCTGACTTGTCCACACCGGGATTTTCTTTCGTATTGCGCTGACAATACCCATTCCCGTGGGCAGGCGAGGCAGTCCGATTTCATTGCTCACAGTTAATACTGCCGGAAGGGAGACCTCAAATACTTGAGTGCCATCCGGGATAACTCGTTCAACCTTTAGAATATTATTATCCAACAGCTCAATCTCTTTGGCCAGGGTAATGAGAGGCAGGTTTAGTCTCTCGGCTAAAACAGGGCCTACTATACCCATACTCCAATCCGCGGCTTCTCTCCCGCATAATATGAGATCGATCTTATCAAGTTTCTCTAGGGTCCGGGCCAGGATATAAGCGATGGCAAGGCTATCCGAATCGGCAAAAGCATCATCACTCAGTACAATCCCCTCATCAGCCCCCATGGCCACGGCTCGCCTGACTACCTCTAAAGACTCAGCAGGTCCTACGGTTATTGCCGTTATCTTACCTCCGTATTTCTCCTTAACTCGCAGCGCAGCCTCTACTGCCTGAGCATCACATGGATTTAATACCAGGTCTATGCCCTCGGGGGGTACCACCTGGTTATCTTTAACCCAGAATTTATCTGTCGGCATTTCAGGGTCCAGTACCTGCTTAACACACACTGCAATATTCATCCTGTTTCCTCCTTAGCTATTAATTATTAATTATTAATTGAACACTTTAAGTCAACCCTAAAAAGGGGCAAGTAAAGGTTAAGTGCTTGAAGATTGAACCTACCGGGTTAGAAAAAGGCAGATATCCCCAGCAGTTGCTGTCCAATAGTCAATTGGTGCATCTGTTCAGTTCCACCCAGTATCGTGGCCACAATCGAATCCTGGTAGTGGTGTCCTACAGGATAATCATCAACAGTGCCAAAGGCTCCATGAATCTTAATGGCCTGCGTTGATACCCAAACTGCCGTTTCTTGACTAAAATACTTGGCATAGGACATCTCTTTAATATGTTTTTTCCCGCGGCTCTTCATATCAGCCACACGATAGGTAAGCAATCTGGCCGCCTCAATCTTCATTGCCATATCAGCGATTACACCCTGTACCAACTGATGGCCGCCAATGGGCTTTCCAAACTGGACTCGCTCCTTTGCATATTTTAGGCACGAGTCAAGACAGCTCTGGGCCAGACCAACACAACCGGCGGCCAAGAAGAGGCGGGCAGTATCGATTCCTCGCAGGGCATCCCTCAACGCTCTGCCGGTCTCCCCGACCTTGTTTTCCATGGGTACTTCTACATCGACAAATCTCAAATTGCCCTCGCTGCCACCTCGCCAACCTATCTTGCCATGCAAAGGGGCACTTGAAAAACCAGGTGTATCCTTCTCAATAATAAAGGATGCGAGCCCCTTCATACCCTTGCTCTTATCTGTCTGGGCAATGACCAGGAAGACGTCCCCAATTTCTCCATTCGTAATAAAGATCTTGTTGCCGTTTATGATCCAGCGGTCGCCCTTAAGCTCGGCAGAGGTCTCAATCCTTGTCGAGTCACTTCCGGCATTGGGCTCGACCACTGCCCCCACAAGAATCGAATCACCACTGCACGCAGGCGGAAGGTATTTCTTTTTTTGCTCCTCGTTCCCGGCATGCAGGAGATTTGTTCCCGGCTGGACCGTGCTGCTGGTCGCCGCCTGGGTTACAGCAAGGCTGGCATAGCAAAGTTGCTCCCAGATAACAGCGGATGTAAGGTAATCTAGCTCTAATCCTCCATATTCCTGTGGCAAATGAGGAGCCAGCAGTCCCTGTGATGCCAATTTTTTCATAAGCCCGCGGTCAAATCTGTCCTGGCGGATATTTTCCTTTAGGGTTGGCATCATCTCCCGCTGGGCAAACTCCCGTGCCATGTTTTGAAACATCTTCTGCTCTTCATTTAACTCAAAATCCATTTTTTATGCCTCCAAAAGTTAATTATTGTGCAGACATCTTCATTCTTTTTCCACTAGCTCGACAAGAATACCGTGAGTGCCTCTTGGATGAAGAAAAACACTTAATCCCTCGGCTCCTGGTGTAGGCTCACCAATAATATCAATCCCCTTTTCTTTAAGGGATTCAATTTCTGCGTTGATATCTTTTACCTCATAACAAACATGGTGTATACCTTCGCCGCGCTTTTCCAGGAATTTGGCTATTGCCCCTTCATTACCAACAGGCTCCAGAAGTTCAACAGCAGCGTTTTCCAGCTCAATCAGACTTGCTCGAACCGTGCCTCCTCCCCCTACTATGGGTTCGGAGGATTCGATTCCAAAGACAGTGCGATAAAAGTCCCTGGCTTGTTTAAGGTCTTTCACCGCCACACCCAGATGACTAATTGCTTTTATCATTTATCCTCCATATCAAGATCACGGGAAAATTGTTTTTACTCATTTACTCAATACTCAAGATAATATATTAAAGGGAAAATGATCATATGTCAACTTATTCACAACTAATTAAAAAAAATTTGCAGCTTTTACTTGCGATATCGGGCTTAAACCTGTGATTTCACACTTTTTACATCGAAAAAGGAAAGAGGGAAAGAGGAAAAAGGGGACAGGCGCCAAAAACCTGGTCTGCTGGCCTTGAAACGTATATACGACCGTTATCCGAACCGCATGGTTCAACTGGCCCGGGAGATGTTCCAGGTGAATTCGCAAGGTCAGGGCATGTCCTTTTGGAGTGCTTTTAAAAAAATCACATTCAAAATCCTGGGATGGAAGGGGATCAGAGATATGTGGCGAATAATAAGGATGGGACCATGAAAATGAAAGTAGAAGAAAAAGTGGCATTATGTGCAATAAAACATCATAAAGACAGTCATATCCAGGTGGATGAGGATGCTTGCCAGGGCTGTGAGACAAAGGTCTGTGTGAAAACATGCCCGGCTCATCTTTACACCATCGAACCTGAAACGGGCAAGTTAAAAGTCGATCATACCGGGTGTCTCGAATGCGGCACCTGTATGATTATTTGTCCCCTGGAGGCGGTCACCTGGACATACCCGGAACCGGGCTTCGGTATCTACTACAGGTACGGCTAACCAGGGGGGCTCTTTTCGAGAAAACCGCCCCGTGACGCATCTGGACCCGTGAAGTATCCGCAAAAGCTTTTTATTATTTTTTTGTTTGTAATTGACTTTTTTTCTTATTTTCTTTAATATACTTTCATGATGAAGAAAGGAGTTTTTCATTGGTTTTTGCTGGCTTTAGTACCGGAGATATGAGCGATGAGTGAAATTTTAAAAGCCTGGGAACAAATAAAAGGGTTGACACGGAGAGTTGTTACCGGGAAAATAAGTCCTGATCTCTCCGGCGGGGATGAAGACCGTATTAAGAAAAAGATTTCCAAATGCGTGTATGCCAAAGACAACCAAATTTTCGGTAGATCAAGAGCCGTTGAACTGGGTAAGATATATCTCACTCTTTCAAAAAAAGGACGGAAAAAATTTATGAATATCCTGGCCCGGGAATTTGATATCGATGTTGAGAAAATTAATGAATTAATACAAAAGTTTCAAAAATCGAGAAATGAAAATATGCGAATAAAAACAGAAATGGAGCTTTCAAAAGCCCTTATTCCTCCTTACGTCAAACTGTTAAAGCAATTTAACAGTCTTCCCAACGGTTTTAAGTTCTTAATCGACTTTAGAGCAGAACTCCTGCGCATTTGGAACAAAGACATCTTCCTGGAAAAACTTGATGAAGATTTAAAAGATGTTTTATCCTCCTGGTTTGATGTTGGTCTGTTGGACCTTAAAGAGATTACCTGGGAATCACCTGCTTCGCTTCTAGAGAAGCTAATCCAATACGAAGCCGTACACGAAATCCAATCCTGGGACGATTTAAAAAACAGGCTTGATTCCGACCGAATGTGCTTTGCTTTTTTTCATAATAAAATCCCGGATGAACCGCTTATATTTGTAGAAGTGGCACTGGTGAACGAAATATCCGCCAGTATCCAGGAACTATTGGATGAAAAAGCCACACCCATCAAACCGGAAGAGATTGACACCGCAATATTTTATTCAATCTCTAATGCGCAAATAGGGCTTGAAGGCATTAACCTGGGTAATTTTCTTATCAAACGGGTAGTAAACGAATTGTCAAACAAATTTAAAGGCCTTAAACATTTTGTCACGCTTTCGCCAATCCCGGACTTCAGGGAATGGCTGGACCCGATTCTTCTAAAAGGCGATGAGTCAATTTTGCTCCCTGCTGAGATTAAAACCATTAAATCGTTGACCGATAGCCAGAATGCTGCACAGGGACTGCTGGACCTTTTAAATTCCAATTGGTACGCAAATCTTGAAATATCAAAAGCATTAAAACCCATTCTTATGCGACTGTGTGCCGGCTATCTTATCCATGAGAAAAAAGATGAAAAAGCTTTTGACGCGGTGGCAAATTTTCACCTGGCCAACGGAGCACATATTGAACGGCTAAACTGGCTTGGAGATACATCGGAAAAGGGTATGAAACAATCAGCCGGTATAATGGCAAATTATCACTACAAATTGTCCGAAATAGAAAAAAACCATGAACTCTATATTACCGAATCACGAATAAATGCATCATCGGAAGTCAAAAAATGGGTTAAAAGACCTTGATTTTCCCTAATACGAGGATTTTTCGTTTCCCAGTTGATATCCTTCCTCGAAGGCTTGCAGGTTTATTTTTCTTTTTTTTTGCCTGGCACCTTTTATTTGCACCTTTTATTTCATCAAAATCCAGTGAGTTGGAGTAATGGGGTAATGGGATGTTGGAAAAAATTCAAAGTATGATATAATTAGTCATAAAACCCAGGTTGAAGTTGAAGATGCATTAATCCTCCTTAACCTCAGCTTTAACCTTAACCTGATTTTATTTATGAGGATAAGAAAATGAACAGAAAAAAAGTCGTTTTACCCGCTGCTGTTGGAGTAGCAGCCGTATGGTTCGGTTCACATGCTGGCGGCGGATTCGCCACCGGGAGACAAGAAGTTGAGTTTTTTGTCCAGTTTGGATGGCATTCCCTATGGATAGGGATGCTGGCTATGCTCATTATGGGTACTGCAATATTTTTTGGCCTGGAGCTGGCCCGCATACACAAAACCCATGATTATAAGAGTTTTTTTAAGAAATTATACGCGCCTTTCGAAATCGTATTTGCCAACCTGTGGGATTTGCTCTACCTGTATGCTACACTATTAGGCGCAGCAGTGGCTATTGCCGGGGCCTCGGATTTGGTGCGTCAATCCCTGCATATCCCCTATGGAATCGCTGTCATCATCATTGGGGGCATTCTTTTATTGTTTACCATATTTGGAGCCGGACTGGTAAGAAGTGCCTCTGCTGCCATGGCTGCGTTTATTGTCGGGGCATTATTAATTGTAACCTTCCTGGGTATTAAAATGGGGGCCGCCAACCTGGGTAACGTGATTAGCCAAAAGACCACCACTGCCGGTTTTGGTAAAATCCTCTGGATGGCGCTGCTGTATGGCGCATTCCAATCGGTATTGATTGCCCCCATCGTTTCCGTATCCGAGCCGTTGAAAACAAGGAAAAATAGCTTCATGGCTGCATTTTATGGTTTCTTAGTCAATGGTTGCATGCTCACACTGGTATGTATTATGCTGTTAAGTTTTTTCCCGTTTGTGATTAAAGAAAATTTGCCCGTCTATTTTGTTACGGTCCATTTAGGTCACAAGTGGCTGTTTACTCTTTATTCACTGATTTTATTCTTTGCCCTTATATCTACCGGGGTAGGATTGATATTTGGAGCGGTTAAACGATTCGAAAAAGTTTCACTGATTTTATTCTTTCTTATTATATTTACTGGGGTGGTGGGATTGATATTTGGAGAAATTAAACGATTCAAAACAACCTGGACAAAGGAAAGCCTTACATTTAAAAACGTACGCATCAGACGAATAACTATCTGCCTCACATGCTTGCTGATATCTGCCGGGATTTCGTTGTTCGGCCTTACCGCCATTGTGGCAAAAGGTTATGGTTCTCTAGGATATGCCGCTTTATTTCTTAATATCATTCCCCTCTTGTTTATTGCCCCGATAAAAATCTGGAAAGCGAAAACCGCCAGAGAAAAAAAAGAAGGTACAAAGGCTCAATAGGTCAGTATGCAGAGTATGCAGTGAAAAGGTGGCTATTATGAATGATGGAATCGATAAGTTAAAAGAAATCATAAATCAATCGAAATCACTGGTGGCTTTTACCGGTGCCGGTCTTTCCAGCGAAAGTGGAATTCCTACCTACCGCGGAACCAATGGTATTTGGGCCAAATATGACCCGGCAAAATACGCTAATTATCAATATTTTATAACAGACCCCTCATACTATTGGCAATTTTTTCGGGATGTGAGATACCCTTCATTGGAAAATGCTCGCCCCAATGCCGCGCATTATGCTTTGGTGGAATTGGAGAAACGCAATATTCTCAAACAAGTCATCACACAAAACATAGACGGACTGCACCAAATGGCAGGGCAGTCCAATGTATGCGAACTACATGGCAATACCAGGCAAATCGTGTGTATGGAATGTCGAAAGATACTTTCAATGGATGAGGTATTCCAACAGTTAGATAAAGAATTACCCCCTCACTGCACATGCGGCGGTCTCTTGAAGCCCAATGTCGTTTTTTTTGGCGAGTCTTTATCGCAAGAGGCATTAACTAAAGCATGGCAAGCCGCCCGGACCTGCGATACCTTTCTGGTGGTGGGAAGTTCTTTACAGGTATATCCTGCCGCCCAAATACCGGTAACAGCAAAAGAAAACGGCGCCATATTGGTAATTATCAATATTGATGAAACTCCCCTGGACCATAAAGCTGATATGGTCATCCATGAGAAAGCATCAGAGGTTTTAGCCGGGGGAAAATAGGCTGTATGTGCAATCTGTTAACAATATGGTTTTATAGTTAAAAAAAAGGAAAAAGAAAAAAGGGATATAAAAGAATGCCAATACCCTTTTTTACCTCTTCCTCCTGGTTGATTTTTTTATTCCAATACTTTCAGGTAATGTTTTTTTATCCGCTGCCATTCTATTTTAAACCAGGGAGTGTACACTCCGGGATGTGCCAGTATATCCTGGTCCAATTCCTCGGGGTCAATGTATTTCCATTGATCGATTTCTTCCGGGTTCGCCTGGATAGGGGCCTCAGTTATTCCAATGTAAACAGAACAAAGCTCATTTTCAGAACCCAGATCTTTAAAGGACGCCTGGTACTGGAACTTAAAAAGGAATTGTAGAGGGGCTTCTATGCCAATTTCTTCTTTTAGACGTCGGTGAGCCGCTTCAAGCTCTATTTCACCTTTGCGCGGATGACTGCATACACTGTTGGACCAATAAAGGG
>CP070627.1:8022978-8028470 GCA_020355945.1 Candidatus Aminicenantota bacterium
AGAGAGCAATTTTTGATTATGTAATAACCGAAGAAGATGGAAATCCGGTTAAAATCCTCGAATTTCATCTTGGTCTGCATCATAAAAAGCCTGAATACAACAGAAGAGATTTGTTGAAGAAAAAATTATGCGAAATTGCCGGGATTCAATTTCAAGAGATCTTCTAAAGTGGTTTAGTTGTGTTAAAACCTGAAATTTCAACTTTTCTTCAGCCAATTAATTCCATTAAATGCTTAAAGTATATTTCAGGCTTATTCTCCAGGTACCCTACATTATCGGACAATTTTTGTAAAAAATCTTTTGGACTGGAATAGTTATTGCAGACCGGATAAGGTTCCTCACACTTACAAAAAAACATGCATTTTTTACAGGATTTTGCATTGGAGCAGGAAAGGCACAACTGATTCATATTACCCAAAAACCGATTATACCTCTCCGCAATTGCCTCGAAATCTAATATGACGTTATCATTAATATACCCAAAGGAAAATTTATGTTCAATCCGTTCGCAAGGCAATATTCTTCCATCCGTAGATAGAAATATGCTTTTGCTAAAAGGATGGCAGGTTCCGGTTGGCGTCATGTTCTCCCCTGTCCTTTCAGGTTCATCGAGATATTTGAGCACCCAGTTATATATATTGTGAGCAATTATCCCAATACCTGGGACTTTTGGAAGGTCTTTGAATTTCTTATTCTTAAGCAATGTATAATCCTCACCATGGTAAAGGTTATGATAAGCACTCTTATAAATTCTTTCAAATGCCCTTTTTCGGGCTTTATTCACTCCCACACAGGTCATTTCAGCCATAAAGGGCTGTTTCTGATAGACTTTCTCGAAATAGGTGCTGATTTCACTGATGGAGTTTTTATTGTGAAGAATGGACTGAAATGAAACATTTTCTTCAAAATATGACGGATGATTGCTTCGTATTAAATCTATGTTAGCGGTGATTTTTTCAAAAGATGGTTCTCCATCCTGGGATATTCGGTGAATATTATTGTCTTTGTTACCATCAAGGCTGATTGAAATAAAAAAATTGTTTGCTACCAGGTAATCCAGGTATCTATCAAGAAAGACACCGTTTGTGGTGATATAATAGTAAAATTTTTCATTGATAGCAGCCAATGTTTTAGCATAATCAACAATCTCCCTGATTGCATCAAAATTAAGCAGAGGTTCCCCACCATAAAATTTTATACCGATACGTTCCTGTGACAATGTACGGCTCCAATACCTTGATAGATATTTTAAAAGTAATTTGGCTTTGTTCCGGTCAATGTTTATTTTTTGATCTTTTTCATGTATCAAGTATAAATCTCCCTGGATACAATAGCGGCAATCCAGGTTACACGCTTTGGTTACCTCGAAAATAACCTCCTTGCAGCAAGTAATAAGGTTTTCGATGTCGTTCCCGGTTAATCTCCTTTGAAATTGTGGCTCTTTTTTTACATTCCCTGGAGAATATTTCTCCTTAAGAAGATGATATTTTTTGAAATAGTATTGTACCTCTTTCCTGGTAAATAACCCAAAGTCCTTAATATTTACATTTGAACCCTCCAGGTTATTCAACCACTCCCCTGTATTCACTCCACTGTCTTCCAATTCAGAAAAAAAATTGATTAAAGGATGAAGGAAGGCGACTATATTCTCATGGGCATGATAGTGGTAATGATTGTTATTACCGGTTTTAAATATATTTTTCATTTCAAAGTCCTATGATCTTCCCAAATATTACAGGAGTTGTTTATACCGACTGCGGTTTCGATATTTGATAGGGGTGGACATATTGAATTAAACAGACAATCTTTGCAGGGCGTTACATCACATCTGACTCTTAACCAATTTCCTTGTTTTGATAACTCGGAAACAACCGCTGTATCCATTGAAATATCACCTACCGTTCCTAATGGCGTACCGCTCAAACCAGAATATATGTTTTTATTGCTCTTGATGAACAACTTGCCATAATCCAGGGTGTTGTAGGACTTTCTTGCCTTTATTGCCCATAAATCCAGGATGTTTTCGCCAAGCGAGTCCAGATCGGTAAAGACATTTGCTTTTAAAAAGTCAAAATTATGACCGTTGAAATAGGGCTGTACTGAAATATTCCCTGTTTGCAAATCTTCTATCACTCCTTCAAGGATGGGAATTTCTTCTTCCCGCTGGATTAAATAGATCAGCTTAACCGGTGCCAATCCCTTCAATTGCTCTAAATCACCGGGATTCTCCAGGATGGAACATTCCACCAACAAAATCACATTGGCCTGTAAACCTGCTGCTCTTATTGCCGCGGGGATACCATTTTTCAAATGGGATAAATGAAAATAGTAGTAGGCATTAAAAGAACCGCAACAAAGTAATTCCACCAATTGATTCAAATTCGGGTACCGGGTAAGGTCGCCTCCAATAATATTGATGTTTTTGATGGGGCATCCTTTGGTTTGGTCAAGTATTTCTTTGATTTCCTCTATTTTAAGTTCACAATTACTTTTTTCCCTTGTACACCATAGGAATTGTTTACAAGCGGTTTGGCAGACCGTACAGTTATTATCACAGCGGCTGTTAACAAAAAAAGTCAATTCATTGATTGAAAAAAGGCTGTCTTTGGATACATTTTTAAAAGTCCGGCGCTGCCGACCGCTGTTCTTTTCCCGGACATCAAAGTAAGGCGGCATGATAAACGGTTTCTTACCGGTCAACGAAACATCGATCAAATCACCCATGAAATATTCCAAAATATCATCAATGAAGTCTTCCAAACCATTATTCCTAAAAAACTCACGGGACAGCTTGAGGGCATAGAGGTTCTCTTTTCGATTGAGGTCCAATAGCAATTCCTTCAACCGCGGCCTGTCTATATAAGAGAGGAATTTACCGGTCAAGGTATTGTAAAGCAGCAGATCATTCCCTTTAATTGAGGTGTATACATAGGGTTCCAGGTAAAACCAATAATATTTAACCGGCATTCATTTCTCCAGGGTTTCCTGGTGGATCCGGCATAAATTGTTCCGGGAAAGTGCGTATTCATAATTGGAAACGGGTGGACATATTTGCTGATATATACAGTTTTGGCAGGGAGCCAGGTCTTTTCTCAACCTGAACCAACCCCGACCTGCGGATAACTCTTTTAAGAGCAACTGTTTCACATCGTGGTCAATGGTTCCGATGGGTTTCTCATTTACATTGGAGTGGACATCGCCGTTGCTTAAGATAGTTATATGCCCAAAAGCGCCGGGATTCATAACCCACCTGGCATAGATATCTTTTTTCGATACAACCGGGTCGCTCAAGTCCGCTTCTTCTATAAAAATATTTTCCTTGAAAAAGTTTAAATTACTACCATTGTAAAAGGGTTTTACAGAAAATTGACTTTGATTGAGCAAGTCGATTACTTCATCCAGTTCATTGGCATTCGCTTCCGACTGGACTGTGAATTGGTATGTTGAACTGATGTTGAATTCTTTCAATAATTCGATGCAATTGATCAGTTGATCTTTATCCATTTGCGGTGTCACGAAAATTTTAAGCGGGATATCCTTTGACTTTTCCCAATCTACCCGTTCCAGGTTTTCTATGGTGATATCCTTATAAAATACCCCCAACTCCTTTTTCAACGGCAGTTGGGCCAGGAATTTAACCAGGCCATCCAGCTCTTTATATGCAAAAATATTACCACCCAAAACAATAATATTACAGCGTTCCAATTCTTTTACTTGATCCAATAATTGTTGAATACCGGGTAATTTTAGCTCAGTGTATTCTTTTGCTGAATAAGGGAATAAGAATTGTTTGTAACCGTCCCTGAACACCGGGGCTTTATAAATGTGGCCGTGATAACAATTGATATAGATATTAAGCTTATGTAAATACTGCATGATATCCTGTCCCGGGTTCCGTTCCGGGTCCAGGTCCATTTTTTCCCGGCCCCGGTGAAAATTTAAGATGGAGGGCAGTGAAACCGGTTTCTTATGGCTGCTGTCTTTTTTTGAATAGTTGTACCAGTTGATCAATTCCATGTTCTTTCCGGTTTCCAGGAATTCATGAAGATTTTTTTCTTCCAGGATAGTGGTTTCTTCGATTATGGCATTTAAATGTTGTTTAGACGTCATTCGCCCCACCAACCCTGTAATTGCCGGACTGTTCTTATAAACCAGCTTCTCACCATTCAAAGTATTATAAAGCAAAATATTGCTGCCCTTTATCTTGATATGCACATAGGGCTCGATATACAGGAAAATATTTCCATTGGCTTTATTATTCAACGCATACTTCCTCCATCATCCGGGCATATAGTGTGGGATTATTTTCAACAAAAGTTATAGCCCTGGAAAATTTTTCCTGTAAATCCTTTTTGGTAATCAACTCACTGCATTTGAATTTTGTCTTCATTTCAAACAGGCATTGAGAACAGATGGCTCTACCGTAACATTGGCTGCACTGCTCCGACAGCTCTTGAAAGGCATTATTATAGAGTTCAGCTATTTTTTCATAATCCAGTTCAACGCCTGTTTCATAAACGTAACCCAGGGCATTGTCATGGGATACATTCTCGCACGGCAGCAGGGCTCCATTCACAGAAACAAACATCCGCTTAAAAAACGGCAAACAGGTCCCGGTGGGCAAACGATTCCTGGTTTCATCATACAGGAAAGAGTTATAATCTCTAAAAGAATTCCCGCATACCAACCGTAAAAACATGAATACTTCTTTTACCTCCGGGTGCTGTATAAAAAATTTCTCCTTAATATCCATTACACTGTCAGCCTCGGCAAAACTCTGCTGCGGGGAAGAATATATATGATAAAAATCCGCGATCTTACCGGGATTAAGACCATAAGGATTGATAGAAGAAATGGTGGGCAGCTTATCAAAATAGGTTTCAATAAATTTCGTTATGGATTCCACTGAATTGTGCCGGTTTAATACCGCGTTAAAATTAACACTACTCTTAAAATAATCCGGGTATTTGTTTTTTAAAGATTTTATATTGCTGAAAATCCTGTCAAATTGTGATTTCTCATTATGGTCTACCCTTAAGCAATTGCCTGCCTTGTCCCCGTCCAGGCTGATCAGTAACCTGAAATGATGCTCCTTTAAATAGTCCATGTATTTATTCAGGAAAAAACCATTGGTGGTCATGGAGAAGACCACTACATTATTGGAAAAATTCATTTTTTCAACCAGGTCTACCGTTTCTTTTATACCTGCAAAATTTACCAGCGGCTCACCCCCATAAAAACTGATATAAAACGGGTTAGAACTCGATGCATTCAAGGGTGAATTCATCTTTTCTTCCAGGTAAACCAGGATATTGCGTATCAAACTGAACGGTATATCAGTACCTTTCCGGTTTACAAAAGAATAGAGGTCACCATATGTACAGTAGTGGCAATTGAGAATACACTTTTCCGTCATTTCGATTGTGAGTTGGCCCAGGTTGGCTAAACGGTATTCCACGTCCCTTCCTGTCAGCGGTATATACCCGTCATTT
>CP070627.1:8028570-8034706 GCA_020355945.1 Candidatus Aminicenantota bacterium
ATTGAATAATTGTATTCCCGGATAGCTCAATGCCTGCCTGAACCATTCATCCAGAGGCAAAGGTAGTTCCAACCGGTTATATTCTACAAGTTTAGCAATTTCCCAGCAAGAGATCGTGCTTATTCCTATAATATTGACTTCATTTTTCTTAATTTCGTCGATTTGGCGTTGGGTTAAATTGTTTGGATCATGAATCCACCATATCCATATATGCGTATCAAGAACAATCATTTAATTACATCCCATTCATCCTCAGCCACACTGTCAAATGGCGCTTTATACTGTATAGGTTTTCCTCGTAATGGATAAAGATTTTTTTGATTCTTAGGGGATGCTGAATGGCTTTTTACAATAACCTCAACTTTTTCTCCAGGATATAGGGGTAATCCCTGGATATTGAGAACACCTTCTTCCGAAACAACTGTTTCTATATGGTATGTTTGCATATTTATTTCTCCTGCCAATTAATATGGGATATTTTTCTTGTTTTGTCAAGTAAAAATTTGCGTTTGCAGCAAATCTCATTTTGAGAATTGCTGCCAGAAGATGGCAGAATTTTACTGAGAAGTAACTTTTCTTCTTTTCTTCGTCCCATTTTTTTTCCTCTCTATTTTATTTGCTTTCCTTTTTCTTGTCTTCAATTTTCTTTAAAACATCTTTTGCCACTTCCACCACTTCCTGGGGGGCATTGTAATCTTCGCCTACCAGCATCTGAAGTGCAACTACTAAGGGTTCCATATAAGTTGCACAGGGGGAGTTTTTTAGAAGGTTTAGCCCTTCTTTCGCATAACCGGCCACTGCTGCATCAGTAAAGAAGGATATGATATCATTGGGGAGTTCCTTCGCCAATTTGGAATCTTTCAAAAAATCAGCAGCAATTGAAAGAGCTTCTTTCCAGTTTCCCCGTGTCCCACCAATGAGTTGATAAAATACTGAATCAGCTTTCTTTTTATTTGTAAGTTCTTCACTATGGTAGAAATTATCCATAAAATCCACCACTGCCCTAACGCGGTCCGATTGACTGCCGCTTATCCGCATTAAATGGTAAATATTGTACAGACGTTCGGTAACCTGGTAACTTTTCTTTCTACCTGAGGATTTTGTAATACTTACGCATCCCCGTGATTCAAGTCTTTTTAATAAAGAGCTGGTTTTATTGACATTAATTCGGGCATCCCGTGCTACCCTGGCTGCTTCGGCAGGTTCCCAGATATTGGCAAGGGTAACAAAAACTTTTCGTTCTAATGAAGGCAAACTCTCGATATTGCTTTTAAAATAAGTGGTATACTCATCGATAAGAAAGGTAAGTTGTTTCATTAATTCCCGGAAAGATGCCCCTGCTGCAAAAGAAGAAATAATTGCCAGGAGACGGGGATTGCCTCCTGTAAGTATTTGAATGGGCCGGATTTTATTTTCTTCTACCTCCTGCCCTGTCAGGTACTCCCATAGAAGTTTTGAATCTTTTGTGCTTAGAGGTTCCAGGTAGTGAAGTTTGAAGAGATCAAACATGGCTTTTCCTGCATTATCAATTTCATTAAACCGGGATGGTGCAGTGCCTAATAGCATGATCCTGGGTTCATTTAACAGGGTATGCCGTATATCCCAGGTCTCATCAGGACCTATTTGTTCTTCCATGAGCATGTTTATATTTTCCACCACCAATAGCAGGCGTTTATTATGTTTGTCCGAAAAATCCAGCAAACATGCCAATGCCCGTTCATACAATCGTTTTTCATCTCTTTCTTCTTTTAATCCTTTATGAACCTGCATCAAATTTTCATCTTTTGTTTGTTTGCTGAGATGGAAAATTGCTCTTAGCCAGAATTCAGCGGCAGTAGAAACTTCATAACTCTCTTCGCTAAATATGATGGGATACCATTGGGAGTTTAATTTTTTATCATTATCAATATATGCCGTTGCCCGAAGCACCAGCATGGTTTTTCCCATACCACGCGGGCCGATTATGAGGACGTGTTGATTGGAATTCCCTGTATTTTCTTTTATAGTTTCGATGATTAAATCAAAATCCACCTGGCGCACTACAAAGGATTGGATTAACTCTTCCTGTGAAAGGAAAGCCGGGTTGTATTTCATTAGAGTAGGTTTCATGATACCGTTAACCTCCACAACAAATTTGTTGCCAACGTTTTTGTTGCCAACAAATTTGTTGGTAATATAATAGTATAAAAAAGATAATTTGTCAACACTTAACTAAAGATTTATTTGTTTACTATCATTGGCAGTTCGGTTATAATAAAATTTCAATGTGAAAACGTGGAGCACAAAATGAAGATAAACAGTACGTTAATACTGGTGATACTGCTTATTGGGCCTTTTTTAGCGGACGGGGCGACCCGGGTTTATGAACAAAAAACCAAAGACCAGGTAACCACCCACCGTTTTGCTATCAAAACAACCGAACCCGGTTATTCAATCGATTTGCAGTCAGAAATAGAAGAAAATGTCATCAAACAAACATTTGAAGTGGATGCCCACCTGGCCACTCTCTCCTGGGTCTATGAGGACCCAAAGGAAAATACAAAAGTAACCGCTTCCAGGCAAGAGAACAAGATTTTCCTAAAAGGCCGGACCAGGGGAAAACCCATTGATAAAACATTTAAGATCAATGAGCTTCCCTGGAACCAGACCTTTAATATCGGGCTTGAAGGTTTTGCCGTATCAGCCGAAAAATCCGTGATATTCTGGGCCATTGGTACCAGGGGCCCGGGAAATATGAAAATAACCAGGTTCAAGGTAAAAAAGAAGAGAATCGAAACCATCACGATTAAAGGCAAAGAGGTGGAAGCTGTTTATGTAACGATTTCGTTAACCGGCCTGTTGTCTGTTTTTTGGACGGGAAAGTACTGGTACCGCAAATCCGATGGCATCTTTTTACGTTATAAAGGGAAAAATGGGCCGGGGACTGGCATTTCCATTATGGAATTGGTTTCCGAAACCAATTAGCCACAAAGCGGGCGGCGTCGCAAAAAATCTTGCCAAAAAAACAAGAAGTTGACAGATAGTAATATAATTAAAATCTGAAGATGAGTCCACCATAAAAATAATTGATCATGGCAAACGTGTAAACCTCATCCACATCAGCACCGCCTTCTACAAACCGATAACCAAATTTGAGTCTCACATTCTTACCTAATTTATAAAAAATAGCTGCTGCCACATCTTCGGCACGTCCCTGTTTGGCTGCCAATGCATCCGCCTCAAAAAGAAATCCCAGGCGATTTCCCCATATCCATTCCAGGTAAACATGAAGCAAAGGAACAAATCCCACATTGGTACTGGAAGATTCTTTGGCATTGTCTTCAATCTTAACTTCCGCATCCCTGATCTTTGCAGTAAATCCGATCCAGAAATTGAGCTTTGGTTTAGCCACCAGTTGATATTTGTACGTTAATCGATACGAATTGAATTTATACAGTGCACTGACAGACGAACCGCTGTCAAAGCGAACGCCTTCAAAGTCCACCGGTTGATTAAGGGTGCCACCGGCATTCAGTGATAACGGCGCATACAAGAGGGACAACCCATGTCTTTTACCTATCCTGTAAGACAAACGCAATCTATAGTAAGCTTTTCGGTCAATTTCCAGGTCGTTTTTTAGAGAAAACCGGGTTCCCGATTCATTATTGGGAATCTGCACATTATTGTAACCGGGTATTACGAACCCACCCTCTATATCAACCAACCATTTTCCTTCGGATGCCCACAAAGAAGAAAACATAAAGACCAGCAGGCATATTATAAGAAGTAATTTAAATATCTTTATCATATTTCCTCCTATATATTTTCATAGTCATTCCTATATTTTATAGGTTTATTAATTTTAACACAAAATGTTTAGGTTTGTCAAGTCAACAGCATTGCCTTCAGCCTGGGGGTTGAAATCTTGTGGTTTTTCCTTTAAAATGCGGTTGTGATAAAATTTTTTAACGACTTATAAAGGTGTAAGCGAATGACACAAAATACTAAAAAAATCGAAAATATCCCAGAGCCGGACCTCTGGTCCTTATACTGGAATATGCTGAGAAACCGTCTTTTTGAATTAGAAGTCATTCGGCTCTGGGAACAAGGCCGGATTCCAGGGGAGATGCACCTGGGAATGGGAGAAGAAGCCATTGTGGCCGGGGTGGTGGACCAGTTAGTAGAAGGAGACGCCATGGCCCTGGACCACCGAGGTACCCCACCTCTGATTATGCGCGGCGTTGATCCCGTCTTACTGCTGCGAGAATTTCTTGGTCGTGCCGATGGGCTCTGCTGCGGCAGGGGAGGACACATGCACCTGTTTTCCAAAAAATACCTGGCAGCATCTTCAGGTATTGTCGGCGCCTCAGGTCCAACTGCCGCAGGATTTGCCTGGGCTGCCCAACATCTACGTCCGGGGACAATCGCCGTGGCTTTTTTTGGTGATGGCGCAGCAAATCAAGGAATGCTGATGGAATCCATGAACCTGGCAGTCGCCTGGAAACTCCCGGTACTATTCGTTTGCAAAGATAACCACATGGCAATTACAACCCCTTCCCCTTCCGTTACCGGCGGAGTATTGACAACGCGGGCCAAAGGTTTTGGTATGCACGCTGCAGCAGTGGACGGCCTTGATGTGGAAAACGTATGGTATGCAGCCAATGAAGCAATCGTCCGAGCCCGCAGTGGCCATGGCCCTACCTTTCTGCATGCTGCCTGCATCCGCCTGGAAGGCCATTTCCTGGGAGACCCCATCCTCCAAATTGCCCGCCACCCTGTAAAAGGAATGAAACCAATGGCCGCCTCCCTGATGAAATCCCTATTTAAACGAAAAGGCACTTCAATAGGAAAACGAACGGAAAGTATACGTGCCATCACTTCTCTAATCACAGACGCTGTCAAACAGAGATTTTCAAAACATGGCGATCCGCTGGAATCTACGCGAAAAAAGTTGGAATCAGATAAAACCAGGCTTAAAGGATTGGAAGCAGAAGTAGAGAAAGAAATCCAACAGGTAGTGGAAAAGGCTTTAGCACCAATACCAGGTGATCATTAACAGGAGGCACAGCCGATGAAAACAAAGAGTTTTGCTGATGCGATTGAAGATGCTTTGGCACAGGCAATGGCTAAAAATCCGAATATTTTTATTTTGGGAGAAGATGTGCATACATTGAGGCGCAATCTTTTTGTTCGTTTTGGAAAAGAGAGGGTTCGGGCAACCCCTATTAGTGAAGGGGCTTTTGTAGGCGCAGCAGTTGCGGCGGCAATGGCTGGGCTGCGGCCGGTGGTAGAGGTAATGATGGTGGATTTCATCGCTGTAGCCGTGGATGCGCTGCTGAACCATGCAGCAAAAATCAACGCATTCTCAGGCGGCAAATGGAACGTCCCCCTGGTGATTCGAACCGCTTGCGGCGGAGGATATGGCGATGGCGGACAGCATGAACAAAGCCTCTGGGGATGGCTGGCTCATATACCCGGGTTGACCGTGGTGGTACCTTCAAATCCCGCAGACGCCGGCGGTTTGATGCTTGCTGCTCTTGAATACGAATCACCGGTTGTATACATGGAACATAAATTACTGGCCGATTACTGGCTCGACTTCTTAGGTGCTGGCGGCCGGAAAACCGTGCAATTCGATGTTCCTGCCAACGGCGCTAAAGGACCTGTGCCAAAAGTCTGGAAAAAAGTACCTATCGGAGAGGCCTCCCAACTGCGTGACGGAAATGATATTACAATCTTTAGTATAGGAGTGGGGGTGCATCGATCGCTGGAAGCTGCAAAAGAACTGGAAAAACAAGGCATATCCGCAGAGGTCATTGATTTGAGAACGGTTTCACCCCTGGATAGGGAAACGGTGTGTGAAGCAGCAGCAAAAACGGGCCGCATGCTGTGCGTGGATGAAGATTACGAAAACTTCGGCCTTTCAGGAGAATTAGCCGCCGTTGTTGCAGAAAAAGGAATCCCGGTAAAGTACGCCCGGGTTTGTACAAAAGAAACCATCCCCTATGCCCGCCACCTGGAAGACCAAACGCTTCCCAATACCCGGCGAATCATAAATGCCGCTCTCCAATTAACTCGAAAATAGCCTCCGGCGGCCAGGGGGGCGCTTTTTGAAAAAACTGCCCCCCTGGACCCCCCGCAAAAACTTCTCATTAAA
>CP070627.1:8034806-8038217 GCA_020355945.1 Candidatus Aminicenantota bacterium
GGAGTAAATAGGGAAAATTTATTTTTTGCCGCCTTTTTTATATAAGATGATATCCCCCTGATGAAGGGCGTTTTAAATAACTCTGCCAGAGGTATTTTTATGTTAAAGGTTTTGTGTATTTTCGACATCAGCACGGTTGCCTTTAAAGAGTGTCCGCCCAATTCAAAGAAATTGTCATCGATGCCTGGCTTCTCTATATTTAATACTTCAGACCAGAGCGCCGCCAGTTCTACTTCTACCTGGTCCCGAGGGGGTGTATACCCGGACTGTGATGCATTGGCTCCCGGGGCAGGTAACGCATCTCTGGCTATTTTTCCATTGGGGGTCAATGGTATTTCATCCATTAAAATAAAATACAAGGGAATCATGTAATCCGGTAGTGTTTTCGATAAATGTTCCCGTATTTTCTTTGCTGTGGTTTCGTTTCCGGCCAGGTCCCCTCCCTTGTGGGGGACAATGTAGGCACAGAGGTATTTATCGGCGGATGCACGCTGGCGGAGGATAACCACTGCTTCTTTTATTGCATTGTGTTCCAGTAAATGATTTTCGATCTCACTGGTTTCGATTCGATATCCCCTGATTTTCACCTGGGTGTCCATGCGGCCTAGAAACTCGATATTCCCGGTTTCCAGCCAGCGCGCCAAATCACCGGTCCGGTAAATTCTTTTGCCTGGCACCTTTTTTCTTTTATGGTTAAATTTTTCTGCGGTTAGGTCCGGCCGGTTGAGATACCCCCTCGCTGTACCTGCACCCGATACACATAACTCTCCGGGAACTCCTACCGGAACTAACTTTAATCCTTTATCCAGGACAAATACCTTCATATTATTGATGGGATAACCAATGGTGGGTCTCTTTTTATACTGCTCAAACCGGTCAAAATCGATCATTTGGGCCACACAGCCAATAGTGGCTTCGGTGGGCCCATAGTGGTTCATGATTTCCAGGTGCGGTCTAAGGGCATGGGCTTTGTCCAGGTCCGGTAATTTGATCTCTTCCCCTCCCAACACCACCAACCGCAGCGTTTGACAACTCTCCAATGAAAAACCCGAACTTTCAACAATAGTGGTAAATAGCGACGGCGTTACCTTTATATAGGTAATCCGGTGACAACAGATATAACGGATTAAATCTTCCGGGGAATAATAAGTCTGCCGGGGAATAATATGCAGTTGACACCCGCTTAAAATTGATGAGTAGATCAAACTATACCCCAGGTCGAAACCAAATGAAGAGGTTAAAACCGTACGGTCGTTTACTGTTAAATTGATTTTTTTCTTGAACCAATGGATATAGTTGACTAAATTTTTGTTTTCAACCAGGGTTCCTTTGGATTTCCCGGTGGTGCCGGAGGTATAGATGGTATATAATACATGGTGGGTTCTACTGATGGGTTTCAAATTGGTTTCATCACCATGGTAAAGTGTCAGATCATCAATGAGGAGGTATGGGTAATTAAAGAAAGTGATATTAAGGGTTTCGCTTAGCTGGCCGGATGTTAGCAGCAAAGCTGCCTGGCTGTCATTTAACATATATGAAATTCGTTCCCGGGGCTGATGAGGATCGATAGGGAGATAACTGCCCCCGGCTTTCAATATCGCCAGGATGGCAATCATCATTTCCACTGCCGGTTCAATCATGATGCCTGCGATGGTATCCGGTATTATGCCTTTGACTCGTAATAACCTGGCCAGTTGATTGGATTTTTTATTTAATTGCTTGTAGGTAAGATGCGCATTTTGTTTTCCCGGATCAGACTCGATAAATCGCGTCCCTACACCTTCCGCTTCGCGTCCTGCGCCCTGGGCTGTGCCCACAATGGCTGCATGGTCCGGGACTCTCTCCACCTGCTCTGCAAACATTTGGTAAATTAACTTATCTGCCGGATATGAACAACCTGTTTTATTAAAATCAAATAATAATTGATTCTTCTCTGTCTCATCGATTATTTCAATTTCAGATATCTTTATATCCCTCTTTTTTAAAATAGAGGATACGATCTTCTTAAAATAGGCTATAAATCTTTCGATGGTTTCTTTCTTGAACAGTTTGGTGCTGTATTCAAACGAAAAGAACAGGCCATCTCCTGCTTCTCTCCCTCTCAATGATAGGTCAAACTTCGAGATATTGGTTTCATGTTTATCAGGCAATATTTTTATGCCGGGTATCTCCAATCCGGCAATCTCCACGTTCTGCAGTATAAACATCACATCAAACAGCGGGTTTCGGCTCACATCCCTGCCAACAGATACCTTATCCACCAGGACTTCAAAGGGATATTCCTGGTTTTCAAAGACTTCCAGGGTTCGCTTTTTTATTTCTTCCAGGAAAGCGTTAAAGGTCTTTTCTCCAACAGGATAATTCCTGGGGGCCAGGGTGTTGACAAACATCCCGATTATCTTTTCAAGGTCTTTATGCCTTCGGGAAGCAATGGGTATTCCTACGATAATATCCTCCTGGCCGCTGAGTTTTGCAAGTAATATATTAAATACGGCGAATAGGAACATAAAAAGCGTGGCATCATTTTCATTTACTATATTTTTTATATGCCGGGTTTCTTTTTCATCCAGGAAAAATTTTACAGATGCCCCGGCAAAGCTCTGCACTTTTGGTCGTTCATTGTCAGTGGGCAGGTCCAGTACCGGTAATTGGCCTGAAAATATATTCAACCAGTATTCTTCCTGTTTTTTTATTAATTGCTGCTGTCGATGGCTGTTCTGCCATCCTGAAAAATCTTTATATTGAAGTCTTAAGGGTCCCGGATCGTTTCCGGCATAGAGTTCCATAAATTCTTTTGTCAAAATATATTGAGATGTTCCATCTGTAATAATGTGATGTATGTCAATTAATATATGATTGCCTTCCCCTGTTTCTATCAATCCTACCCGCAGCAGCGGGGCATGAGAAAGATCAAAGGGACGGATAAAGGAACGATGAATGATGAATAATGAATGATGACCCCTTGTTTCTTTTTTGTTTGTAATTTGTGATTTGGAATTTGGAATTTGTTTGTAATTTGTAATTTGTAATTTGTAATTTTTTTCCTCTGTGTCCTCTGTGGCTTCATAATACTCCACTTCAAATTGCACATCATCGTGAATCCGCTGCACCGGTTCATTTTCCACTATCTCAAACGATGTTCTTAAACTTTCATGCCTTTTTATCAATTCTTTAAACGTGTTTTCCAATTTATGAATTTCAATGTTTCCTTCTAATATCACCATTTGCGGTATATTGTATCCAATACCGTCCTCTTCCATTTGCTGGAGAAAATATAACCGTTTCTGGGCTGATGACAATAGATAATAGGCTTTCTTTTCAGTTGATTTTATAGGAGTAAATAGGGAAAATTTATTTTTTGCCGCCTTTTTTATATAAGATGATATCCCCCTGATGAAGGGCGTTTTAAAT
>CP070627.1:8038317-8044423 GCA_020355945.1 Candidatus Aminicenantota bacterium
TACCAGCTTATTGATGAAACTTTTCATCCGTTCGATCAGTACCAAACCGCTTTCATGACGCTCCAGGCGCTCCAGGCTCATCCCCAACGGGTCATTTTCCAGGGTCTTCTCCACCTCGTTGATCACTTGCAAATATTCGCTCACCTCCTGGAAAGCCTGTTGAAGCGGGGATAAAATAGGGGACCCCTGGTAATCACTGGTTTTTTCCTTATTTATATCCCTGTCCACCTTTAAAGCAGCAGCTAAAAATGCATATAAAAAATGATCGTCTTTGGCCACAAGATTGGGTTTGATCACCGGCAGCGAATAAATATCCGAATTTTTTTGTTGATCTTTGCTGCCGGATTCTTTTCCTTCATAATGGTATTGGGATACCAGCGTCCGCAGGAGACTGCTTTTACCGGAACCGGGAGAACCGAAAATACCAATTGAAAGTAACGGCATCTGACCTATTTCAGTACTATCCGGCAATTTGCCCAAAGTTTTACTATGTTTTTCAATCAATTTTAAGATTCGGGAAATCTCATCTTTCCAAAGACTTTCCTCCTTTTCAAAAGCCCGGGACGTCCGGGAACGATCCATTTTCAGGATTGTTTTCGGCTTATTGTTATCAGGCATTTATAACCTCCTTCTCTCATTTTATATTGCGGCGAAACACTTACAGCACCGAATCGCCGCCAGGAGAATATCTTCCCCTCGACTATACCTTGATTTTTAATTCTAACATTAATAATATTCGATGTCAACAACATTTTTTTATTTTCCCGGTTGGGAGCTGCAGCCATTTAATTTTTTTTCTTTTTTTTAATGGATTTAAGTAATTTTCCCTGTTCCCTTTTTAATCGTCTGAATTCCCCTTCACAATATTTTAAGAGCGCTTTCCCCGGGTACTTCGCCTTTGTTTCGCCAACTTCCGCGTGCTCATTTTCCCTCCTGTGAAAAACAATTTTGAATTCCAACAAATGCGCCAGCAGGTTCAACAGGACCTTTGGCATTTCATCCCCCTCAATAAGACTGGTTTCATTTACGATTATTTCGTACAATCTTTCATTATTGGGGATAAATACGGTGGTCATCCAATGATGAAATTCAGCCAATTGTTCAGGGGTGGGTTTGTTTTCGTTTTTATAAAAATTGGGATTATGATCATATTTGGAAATAAAATTCTGCCACGCCTC
Organism: Candidatus Aminicenantota bacterium; assembly: GCA_020355945.1. The sequence continues at coordinate 8,039,496 of CP070627.1, forward strand.
TTCATTGGACCGTACGATAGCCAATAATGGGCCGTAAAAGTTGTTTAACTGCCGGTTAATCCATTCTAACCGACTTTTTTTTCCTTCCAGGTTCAAATTGTAAAAATAACTAAATAAAAAACCGGCCACTGCCAATGCCACGGAAGCAAATATGCTTATCGCTGTTGGAAAATCCATTTTTCCTCCTTTTATTTATACCAGGTGACCACTATAATAACATAAAAAAAAATCATTTGCAAAATATGTACAATTTTGTGTTAATCTGTGTTTCTCCGTGTTCGTGGCCACTATGTGGCTAAAATTAGAATTGCTGTGCTTCAAAGCAAAAGATTGACAAATCCTTGTCCGTTTAGCTATAATACAACCGTAATCCTAGGTGTAAAGGATTTTTTGCCTTTAGAGGCATAATAGAAATAAGTGAGAAAAAGATTACGAATGTAAAATGATTAAAAATAATGTAAGGAGTTAAGTCTAATGAACAGTAAAAATGAAGGATTGAACAACCCCCCACCACCTGAAAAACTGGAAGCCGATGTAGTGGTCGTGGGGGCCGGTTCCTCCGGTTTAAGCGCTGCATTAACTGCGGGCTCGGGTGGAGCAAAGGTTGTGGTATTTGAAAAGATGCCTTTCCCCGGTGGTTACTCTTTATTTTCCGAGGGTATGTTTGCTGCCGAAAGCATTATACAGCAGCGGGATTATGTGGGTATAACCCGGGACAGTGCTTTTAAGCATCATATGTCGGGTACCCATTGGAGCGCCAACGGTCGGCTGGTGAGAGCGTTTATCGATAAATCCGCCGATACCATCGATTGGCTGATGAATATGGGGGTGGAGTATACCAACGTGGCTACACTGTGGCCCAACGGACCCCGCACCTGGCATTTAATGAAAGGTGGAGGAAAAGCCCTTATCCGGGTAATGGCTCAACAATTACAGGAAAAAGGCGTTAGCATGTTTGCGGAAACTGCGGTAGTAGAACTGATAATGGACCGGAACCACCGGGCTGCCGGTGTCATGGCCCGGACAAAAGAGGGAAAAACCGTCCAGGCCAGGGCAAAAGCAGTGATCATTGCAGGTGGAGGTTTTGCCGCCAACCCGAAAATGGTACGGGAACATTCGGGCCTTCCCTTTGATGCACCGCCTGTGGTTCCTATGCCCCAAACCGGGGACCATATCCAAATGGCCTGGAAAGTAAAGGCTGCCCCCAAAGATACCCATGTTATCCTGGCCATCCCCTGCGTACCCGGAGAAAAACCCACCTCTCATTTGTGGTCTGCTGCTTTTCAACCCCTACTCTGGGTAAACCTTGATGGTCAGCGGTTCTGCGATGAAACCGTGGCCTTCACATTCCCTTATGCCGCTCAAACCCTGGCCAATCAAAAGAACGGGGTTATGTTTACTATTTTCGATGAAAATGTAAAAAAACAATTGCTCCAGGAGGGTGTGGATGTCTCCCTGGGAGTGTTTGTGCCGGTAACCACCAAGTTGGATCGCCTGGAAGAAGAACTGGCCAAAGGTATCAATGAAGGGAAAGCCTTTACTGCCGATTCCATCGATGAACTGGCGGATAAAATCGGTGTGAACCGCACCCGATTGGGGACTGCAGTGAAAACCTATAACCGGTCCTGCAAAGAACGTTATGATGGTGAGTTCGCCAAGGAGCGAAAATACCTGGACCCAGTGGAAAAGAAAAAATTTTATGCTGTCAAATCAATGCTGCACATTTTTACCACTCTGGGAGGTATCCGCATCAACCACAAAACCGAAGTCCTGGATACCGATGCCAATGTCATCTCCGGGCTCTATGCGGTGGGTAACTGCGCTGGCGGTATGTACGGGTTGGCGTATGATATATTCACCAGCGGCGGTGCCCTGGGGTTTGCCATCAATTCCGGCCGCATGGCCGGAGAAAACAGTTTAGCCTATATCGGCAAATAGAGGGGATAGTAGGGTGTCGGTTTATTTAACAGAAAAGGACAAAAAGGAAAAAAGGAGGGACAGACAAGAAAATTTTTTTTATCGGTTGGAATAACAAATATAGCTTAACTTTTACTACCGTTCACACCTACTTCCCATTTCGATATCTCGGCATTGGGTGCATAGAATGCTCCCCAGTATATATTGTCTAGCGCTCGTTTTATTTCGCGTTCTATAAATCGACCATTAGACATAGACAAGAATCGTGAAAGATCAACAGCCAAACTTGGTCGATGCCGACAAGGTTTAATCTTTCCATCAGATGTCACCGTAAATTGGAATAAGCCTTCTTGGCAGGGGAACTTTTTGCATCGGATACAAATACGTCCATAATGAGACCCTAAACTACTGTCCTTTATGCGTACACGTGTATCTTTGTTTATGATGAGCTCTAGCATTGGTATACCAAAATTACCGACAGTATTTACAATCCGATCGTTACCGTATTTATTTATCAAACGATCGGCAAAGTTAGCTAACGGAACGTAATTGTCACGCCAATAGTTTCTAGGTAGATCGGAATAGTTATTTAAATCTAATAACTTAAGATCAAGCCCATTTTGAATGCAGTACTCTATAAGGCTTTCCATTTCATCTATATTTTTTTTGGTGACAACGGTGTTTATAATTATAGACAAACCCTCCTTCCTTGCAGCGTGAATGCCATTCAATACAGTGTTCAGACCTTGAATACCAGTAATATCTTCAAACTTGCCTGGGTTCAATGTATCGAGACTTACTTTAAGGGAAATCTTGTTAAATGTAGCAATTCTCTTGGCAAATTTCTCAAGCAAAAGTCCGTTTGTTGCGAGTCTCAAGCTTGAAAGTGAGGAATGCGAGTGTAATTTCTCAACTAACTCTAAAAAAGATTCCCCTAAAAGAAGGGGCTCACCACCTGTCAACCTTATATGTTCGAAACCCATATCAAGAGCAATCTTCCCTATCAGAGCCATTTTTTCAATCGTTATAGGCTTTCCACATTTAGCGTAGTTTTCGTCTGACTTCGGGCAATAGCAACATTTAAAATTGCATTGTGGTGTTAGGACAATCCTCAATGCAGGGAAACTGAGTTCCATAGCTCTTTGGGAGCTCAATGCTCTTCCCTTATCTAATTCTGTTCGCACTATGGAATCTTCGGGATTTTCTACAAAGTAGCTGTTCATCTCGCTATCCCATCTTAATTTAAGTGCTTTGAGCAACCGAGGGGAGGATTGGATGATTTCAGTCAGTGTACGAATCCATTCGGAGCGTGGGAATCCCCGCTGCTCTGATGCGCCAGCACAAAGTCGATCACAGAAGTCTCCTACGCTTAATCGTTTATCGATGATTCCTCTAGCTAAAGACATTAATCTAGCTTCAAAGGGAACAGAGCCTTTCATAAATAGTTCCTGTAGAACTGCTTTATAAAGCCTGGCATGTGATGAAGAATTTTCAAATAAAAACCCACTAGTACTTGGCTCGTTGTGGTGTGCTCCTGAAAGAAGAACCGTCTGTCCTGCGACGATAAATTTGATGCTCCGTTCTTCGCGATGCCATATTTGAAAAGGTCTGCGCTTAGCCGAATCCAGCCTGTCAAGACTTATCCGATACTTCCACAAAATACCAGGGAAATAAGGGCCAACATCAATTGGACCAAGAAACACAATATCCCAAGGTTTGAGATTCATTAGAACTTTTCTCTTTTCAGGAAGAATTGGCCACGTACTTGTGCATGTGTAGATGACTTCATCATCACGTGCTAGAGAATAATATTTGTGAGCCAACTCAAGATAGTTAGTGGCACTAGAGATTAATCCTAATCTCTCGAGAATGCTTGCGACAAGTCCCTCAGTCCGAATGCTTAACCAAAGACCTGCAAAGACAAAAAGAACTGATATCATATTTCCAATAGGAGCAACAAATTTGTTAATACTCTGGCTTATAGGAAGATGTAAGAAAGGTAGTACGTTTGCAACGATAAGAAGAAATAGGGCACAGCTAAACAGAATTTTGACCGATTGTCTCACACTTTGTCAAACCTCCGATAAAGTACTATCATATCGATGCTGCTAGATGGCAGGCAAAAAAGTGCCACTAAAGGAACTCATATCTTAACTTTAATGACAAAGAATTCCTCTTTAATCATGAGGGAATATATTAATAGATATGTAAAAAAAAGTCAATATATATAAAGGGCAAATTTTATTCCTTTCCTGGTAGGAGCGGAAAAAGCGGGAAAAAATCGGGGACAGCAAAAAATGTTTGCCCGCCGGATGCACAAATATTAATTGTTGTTATTGAATTTAATCCGGTTTTCAGTTATTATTTACAGCATGAAAAGGAGGAAAATTATGAAATTATCAAATCGTCATCTCCTGCTATTTGTTCTAACCATTACTTTCACCTTTAGCTTGTTTAAGCATTTCACTCATGCTGAAACCGTACCTTTTGACTCTCCCCGGTGGGTGATGCAGCCAAATACTTCCCGCTTAGAAGACTACCTGGGGCAAAAGAGTCTTTACCTGAAAGGTGGAGCTGCGTATTTAAAAGATGTAAATCTCACCAATGGAATTATTGAGTTTGATGTTGCTTTTTCCCGGGAAAGAGGATTTTTCGGTGCGATATTCAGGATGCAGGATAAGGAAAACTATGAAGAGTTCTACCTGAGGTCTCATCAATCGGGTAATCCCGATGCCATACAATATTCACCTGTTTATAACCGGTTGTCAGCCTGGCAATTGTACCAGGGAGAGGGATTTAGTGCCGCAGTGACATTTCATTTTGACCGATGGATGCACGTAAAATTGATCGTATCCGGCAAAACAGCCGAATTGTACATCGATAACAATGAAGCACCGGTCATGTTCATGCATGATTTGAAGCGGGAAATAAAGCCAGGCCTGGTGGGTGTTAAAGCCCTTCCTTTTTCTGCCGGTCATTTTGCCAATTTCAGCGTTACAAAAATGGACAAC
>CP070627.1:8044523-8049191 GCA_020355945.1 Candidatus Aminicenantota bacterium
CCAATGTGGTATTCTTTCCTGTTAATGAACCCGGTTTTATAAATGTTTTTGCCGAACTTCCCATTGGTTCTGATATTAGTGCCACCAATGGTTTTATGTTTCAACTGGAAAAAAAGGTATTTGCAGTGATCGAGCCGTATCAGCATATTGTTAAATCCGTGCTTACCACGGTGGGTAGGGGGGTGGGGGGACAAAATGAATTCCCTATCGGTAATACCCCGCACAAAGGTATGAGCACGATTACTTTCGTGGATTACGAGTTCCGTGAGGGAATCAATACGTCGGAGGTGATGAAAAAACTCAGTGATGCCCTGTTGGGAAAATATCCGGGTGTGAAGATTTCCGTTGTTAAAGATATCATGGGTCCACCCACGGGTAAACCCATTAATATTGAAATCAGCGGCCCTGATTTTGTCAAATTGATTACCTTAACCCAATCCATCCAGCAGCATCTTGAACAAGGAGGTATCAAAGGCATAGAAGGGTTTAAAATAGACCTGGACGTCGGTAAGCCGGAATTGTTGGTGGAGATCGACCGGGAGAAAGCTCGTCGTTTCGGTCTTTCCACTGCCCGGATTGCCGGTACCTTCCGCACCGCCCTGTTTGGAAAAGAAGTATCCGATTACAAAGAGGGAGAAGATGAATATCCTATTAAACTGCGGTTGGCTGAGAAATACCGCAATGATATTTCTGCACTGATGAACCAAAAAATCACCTTTAAGAGCGCCACCACGGGTGAAGTTATCCAGGTGCCTATCTCATCGGTGGCCAATTTCCAGTATAGCACCACCTATGGTTCGGTTAACCGGTTGGATATGGATAAAGTCATTACCCTCTGGTCTAATGTCATCGAGGGGTATAATGCTTCCCGTATTAATAACCGGCTCAAAGACCTGATGAAACGATTCGATATGCCTGAAGGTTATGAATATAAGTTTACCGGTGAGCAGCAGGAACAGGAAGAGACCTCTGCCTTTTTGGGTCGGGCTTTGCTTATTGGTCTTGCTCTTATTTTAATGATACTGGTGACCCAATTTAATTCCTTTGCCAAGCCTTTCATCATCATGGCCAGTGTGTTGTTCAGCACTATTGGTGTATTTGGAGGTATTGCCACTTTCAAGATGGATTTTGTTATCATCATGACTGGTGTTGGTATTATTTCCCTGGCAGGTGTAGTGGTGAACAATGCCATTGTTTTGATCGACTATATTGACCTATTAAAGGCCAGGGCAAAGAAAAAACTGGGTATGGACCCGGACGATCAGTTACCCATTGAAGAGGCTTTCAAATGCATTGTCCAGGCGGGTCGAACCCGTTTAAGGCCTGTTTTACTGACTGCGATAACCACCATCCTGGGGCTTACACCCATGGCCATGGGGCTTAACATCAATTTTGGTACCTTGCTGAGTGAATTCAATCCTCAAATCTATTTTGGTGGAGATAATGCGTTGTTTTGGGGGCCGTTGGCGTTAACCGTTATATTCGGGTTAACTTTTGCCACTTTCCTGACTTTGGTGGTGGTACCGGCCATGTACCTGATCGGTAACCGGGTCAAATTGAAATTCCTGGAGCGGTTTAAAAAATGAAGCCACAGAGGTCACAGAGAACACAGAGAGTGCGATAGTATGATGGCCCGAAGGGCCTTTTGAAAAGTTTTTGGAAGTCCAGAAACCTTTTTTCAAAAAGGTTTCTGGCCCCCGGAGGGCCGCCGGAGGCAATTGGTTGGATTTTTTTATCGTTATGCTATATAATTGTAATGTAATCATTTTAAGGAGGTGGCATGTACCATGTCCATACGTGATGAATTTAGTTTTAAAACCCCGGAATTTCAGTCGTATTTGCATGAAGATATAGCAGTCATTAAAATCAAATGTAATGTGTTTGAGACCATTACTGATCTGGCAGAGAGCGGCAAGCTGCTTTCTCTTATCCAGTTGGCGGAACGAATACCTGATGTGAAAGCGCTTGTAGTGCTTAACGAACCCGGGTGCATGGATGAGGAAGAGTATGATAAATTCTTGCATCGCATTTTGGATAGAGGTCGCGATCCTTATGCTGATGATGAAGGTGGTGGTATGATCCAGAAAGTGGACCGGGTCCGGGAGATCAATGTTTTAAATCGAACCATTACTCACCTGGTGGAATTTAAAAAGATATCGGTGATGGGGCTGCAGGGTAATATTGTGACTCCTTTTTTTGGTGCCAGTTTATCAGTGGATTTCAGGTATGCGGCTGAGGGTATGAGTTTTTCATTAGCGCATTTGAAATATGGGCTTCATCCTACGGGTGCGCTTCCTTTTTTCCTTCCTCGTTATGTCAGTCATAGTAAAGCCATTGAAATACTTTTTAAGTATGAGAAAATTACTGCAAAAGAGGCATTGGACCTGGGGTTGGTTACCACGATCTTACCGGCAGCGGATTTTGAAAATCATTGTCTTGCTGAGATTGAGAAGCTTTGTCACCTGGATACGCGGGTGATACATTCGACTAAGTTATTGGCTAATTTTTCCAGGATTGAGTTAAGAAATTATTTTGACGTCGAGTCTGCCTTGCTGCATTGATGCCCTTTATGAAAAAAGCCCACGAATTACACGAATTACACGAAAAAAAATAAATAATTCGTGTTAATTCGTGTAATTCGTGGGCCTCATTTTTTCATTGTCTCCGGTCGAGGTCCACATCTTGAGTGACTGTCCTAAAAATAGGACACTTTCCTTTCCTTTATCTGGCAAATAAAATGCTTACAACATTACCTTAAAGATTTGAAAAATTAAAATAAATCTGGTATAAATAGAACCATGGAAGACATAAAGATTTTAGTAATAGACGACGAAAAGAATATCCTGGAATCCATTAAAATGGTCTTGACTTATGAGAATTACAAAGTCGAAACCGCCAGCACCGGCCTGGACGGTATCGAACTGTTTAAAGAAATGAAACCTGATATTGTACTGCTGGACGTCAAATTACCCGGGTTCAGCGGACTCGAAGTATTAAAAAACCTCAAAGATATCAATCAATTTTCAGAGATCATCATGATTTCAGGACATTCCGGGATTGAAGAAGCAGTGGAAGCAGCCAAATTAGGGGCCTTTGACTTTCTTGAAAAACCTATTGCCAGGGATAAGCTGGTCCTGACCGTTCGCAATGCAGCCGAAAAAGTCAACCTCATGAAAGAAAATTATACCCTTAAAACCATCAGTGAAAAAAAATATCAACTGGTAGGCCACTCTCCCAAAATGGAAGAATTAAGACAAACCATTGCCAAAGTAGCCAGGACCAATTCTACTGTCTTGATAGTCGGCGAAAGCGGGACCGGTAAAGAGTTGATCGCCCGAAGTATCTACATGCTCTCCTCAAGAAACAAGAGAAAATTTGTCCAGGTCAACTGCGCCGCTATCCCGGAGGAATTGATCGAGAGTGAATTGTTCGGACATGAAAAGGGTTCCTTTACCGGCGCTTATGAGAAGAAAATCGGGAAATTTGATAATGCCCACACCGGGACCATATTCCTGGACGAAGTAGGAGATTTAAGTTTAAAAGCCCAGGCTAAAGTGCTGCGAGTCCTGGAAGAAGGCGAAATTCAACGAGTAGGCTCGGCTGAAGTCCGAAAAATTGATGTCCGGGTGATAGCCGCTACTAATAAAGATTTGAAAGAAGAAATCAAAAAAGCCACCTTCAGGGAAGACCTGTATTTTCGACTCAATGTGGTGCCCCTCTATTCCCCGCCGCTGAGAGAAAGACGAGACGATATCCCCTTATTAATCGAACACTTTGTTGACTATTTTTCCCAGGAGAACAATTTTAGAAAGAAGAGATTTTCCCCTAATGCCCTCGAGCTCTTTATCCAATACGATTGGAAAGGTAATGTGCGGGAACTGCGCAACATGGTAGAACGACTGCTGATTATGAGTGCCGGTAAAGTCATTACCGAACATGACCTGCCGGATTATATGAAAACAGGAGACAAAAAAACCGCGTTCTCCTTTGTCGATATCAAATTGTGGAAAGATTTTAAAATATTGTCAGAAAAACGGTTTATCGAGGAAAAGTTGAAGCAGTTTAACTTCAATATCGCTAAAACAGCCCGGGAAATTCAACTTCCCCGCAGTAACCTCTACAAAAAAATTGAAACCAGTGGTATAATTATACCTGGTAGTTTGGAAGCAGACGAAGAATCGCTCCATTCGGAATAAAAACGAATGGGGAGGAAAGTCCGGGCTCCACAGGGCAGGATGGTTCCTAACGGGAACTGCCAGCCAAAAAAAGGCCGGTAAGGAAAGTGCCGCAGAGAATAGACTGCCTGCTGCCCGGGTAACCGGGAACAGGTAACGGTGAAAAGGTGAGGTAAGAGCTCACCGTCCCGGTTGGTGACAACCAGGACTGAGGCAAACCCCATCCGGAGCAAGGCTAGATAAAAGGTGCTTGAGGCCGGCCCGGCCAATACCTTTGGGTTAGCCGCTCGAGCAATTAAGCAATTAATTGCCCAGACAAATGATTCTTCAAGACAGAACCCGGCTTACAGTCTGCTTCTAAACTGCCTCCGGCAGCCAGGGGGGCGCTTTTCGAGAAAACTGCCCCGTGACGCATCTGTACCCGTGAAACATCCGCAAAAGCTTTTGACTGCTTGTTTTTTGGCAAGGATTTTTGCAGCGGTAATTCCCGGCG
>CP070627.1:8049291-8058584 GCA_020355945.1 Candidatus Aminicenantota bacterium
TTAAAGTTGATGTGAATAAAGAAATTGAGGGAATGATTACCTTACAATTAAGCAAAGCGGATATTAATTACAATGAAGAAATTTCGATCCCCATCACCATAACTTCCAGTCCAGGCCCTCTTTCCCCTCAAACGTTTGACAGTGAGGCTCTGTATTTAAAGGTTAAAAATCTTGAAAGTAAGGTAAAAGAATATGAGGCGAAAATGAACGAATATGAAAAAGAAATAAAAAATTTGCAGGGTCAAATAGCAAAACTCAAGGAAAAAATTAGTCAACTGGGAGGAGAGAAAAATTTTCTTGATCTCCTAAAAGATAATATATGGCTAATTTTTGTTCTAGGGTTTACTGCTTTCTTTGTCTTTCGGAAATTTCTGAAAAAATCAAAAGACACTGAAAGAGGTATGAAGAAAACTACCTCTTTAGCAACAGCCCCCGTGGAATCAATTCAGAGCCAGGCAGGAGTTGAGCCATCTCAAAATTATAAACAGGTAAAAAAAGAAGATGATAAAAAACTCTCCCCGGATGAGACGAAAACAATTGAAAGAGAGGAAATCAAGCCGCCCCCGGATCAACAATCAACAGGGAAAGTATCAACAGAGCCTTCCCGGCTTCAAGGAACGCCTTCAACTAAAAGTATTATACGAACCGGAAAGAATGTGAACGGCAGCCCACAAAAAGATGAAACCATCCCTGTTGAAAAAAAAGAAATGGAAACACCACAACCTCCAATAAAACCTGGAGAACCGGAGAAGAAAATTTCTCCTCCATTAGATCACAAAGAGCCTGAATATTCATTTACTTTAAGACCCAAAACAGGATCGCCTCTAACTGTAGATGATAAATTCTGGATAGATAAAGAAAAAAGTGGATACTACCCCATTAACCTGGAAGATATCTGGAAAGATACCTTAGTTTCAACGGTTTATTTCAAGCACGAATGCATTATTGATATGAATCTGGTTGTAATTGAAAGCCATCGCAATAGATATAAGACACCTGAAACAGCGGGATTTCTATTGGGAAATTATATTCCACATAAAGATGAGAAAGGAAACCAGGTTTTTGATGTGGTATGCGATATCTTTGTACCTGCCAAACATACTCGAAGCACCCAGGTAGAAGTTGAATTTACCTCTGAAACATTTGATTATCTTGCTGACCAAATGAAAGAGTACCCTGGATTGAAAACGGTGGGATGGTTTCATACCCATCCTGGATTGACGGCATTTTTATCTAATCTTGATAAAGATATTCACTTCAACTACTTCCCTGAAGAATGGAAAATCGCAGTGGTAATTGATTCGAAAAGCGACCAACTGGGAATATTCACATGGGGGGCAGGCAATAGATTAAACCATGAACCCACTGGTCTGATCAAAAGAGATTTTCCAGGTTGGAAATTGCTAATTGATTTGATAACACAAGGTCAATAAAGTCTTTAAAAATGCAAAAGAATATGATTGTATTGAAACCGAAGAGAAAGGATCCAGGTTTAAAAAATTCCAAACATCCGAAAATTCTATTCCAGGTCTCCGCATTTGATAACATGATCATCTATTTGAAAAGTAATTTAACCATAGAACAGGGTGGATTTTTGTTAGGAAAATCAAAACCAAATGATGGTATTGATATTTCGGTTTTTATACCAGCATTTCACACCATTGCTACAAAGTCTTCTCTACAATTTACAGCAAAAACCTGGGATGAATACGATGATCAAAAAAAAGAAAAATTTCCCGGCCTGGAACTGGTTGGATGGGCCCATACTCATCCTGACTTAGGGGCTTTCCTTTCCAATAAAGACAAAACTGTAAATATGTTCTTCAAATACATCGCTGTTGTTTGGGACCCCCTGCGAAAGGAGATTGGCTTTTTTTATTTGAAAAGCTCACCGGAACCACTTATTCCAGTGCAAATTACCGGGAAACCCCGGATACAAATTGATTTCAAAAACTATGAAATCGAGAAAATTGATGAAGCAATTGGGGTAAAAAAATGAAAAAATCGATTTTGCTCTCACTCGTTTTAATACTTTTGCTGGCTGTACGAATAGGTGCAATTGATGCGGATGAAATATTGGTAAGGATTTCTCAGGTTGACATATCTAAGTGCCCTGATGTAAATTTATATGTATCGGTTACCGACCCCAATGGGGATCCAATACCAGGAATAAATCAGAAAAGTTTTGCCATTTCTGAAATAAAAGAAAATGAAAAGAGAAACGCAAAAATTATTTCTGTGGTGGGAATAAAAAAGGCACCCGTTCCGGTAAATATCATCCTTCTGTTGGATACCAGTCTTAGTATGGAAGGTGAAAAGCTGTGGCAGGCGAAAGAAGCAGTAAAAGCTTTTTTGAGACAATCTTTATCCCATTTTTCAGTGGCCTTCTCTTCTTTTAATGACAGGGTGAACCAAACCATTCCTATTTCAAGGTATAGTTATTCGGAAACATTTGAGCAAGTTGAAGCCGAAGGACTTACCCAATTATACGGCGCTCTCTGGCAAAAAATAAGAGAATTAAAAGATGAAAGGGGTAGGAAAGTGATTGTCCTTCTATCAGATGGAGCAGATAATATAAATACTGAGTATAATAAAACGAAATTGTTCGAAGAAATATCACTCTCCAATGTTTCCGTTTATACCATTGGCTTGGGTGATGATGCCATGGAAAAAGAGCTTGAAGATATCGCCGATAGAACCGGTGGTGAATATTACTATTCACCGGACGAATATGAATTAAAAACCATTTTTAAAGGTATTGCTGAAAATATTGCCAATGAGTTCTTGGTGAAATACAAAACGCCCTTTACGGATTTTCGCGGATTAAAACGAAATGTATCTGTGGTTGTCTCTAAAAATAATAAACAATACGTAAATTCAACTTCTTACATTGGCTGGGATTTCATCGGTATATGTGCTCCCAATTGGGAACTATTCATGAGCGGATTGGTGGTTCTTTTTTCAATTCTTGCTTTTTTGATTCTTGTACTTCCTTTATTTAAAATGGCTCATTTTCGGGCTTTATACATTCATCCGTATGGAAAAATTGAATCCAGACCCGTTAAAACAAAATTTGATTTATACACCCATCTACCATTTACAGATACAACCCGGGTGGTGACAAAGTGTAAACATTTGATATCTCTTGAAGGTTGGAAACGTAATGGAAACAAGTGTACGGAATATCCGAACCGCTGCAGTTACGGGATTGGAAACCCTAATTACAAAATTGATTTTTTTAATCAAAGAGGTATGAATAAATATCTCAATTGGCTGTGGTTTGGAGCTTTGGGTGGATTTGGCTCATGGATCCTAACAGGATTTGTTTTAGAAATGATTTCATTAGAAGCTATTTCGAACACTATATTAAAAACTTTATTAGAATTAGAAATTATCAGTACAACCTTATTGTGGGGCAGTGAAGTGGTTTCCAGTTTGCGAGCTGCAATTACCGGATTATTTGTAGGAGGCTGCTTAGGATTTACACTGGGGATTGTTGAAGAATTACTGCAAGGCTTCTCCTTTTATTCAATAGTTAAGATACTGGTAAGAACGATATTCAGTGCCATAGTAGGAGGATTCGGCTTTTTATTCGCTAATCTTTTGTTTATAAAGCTCTTAAATTCGGATTACCAGGGCCGGCTAATAAGCTGGCTAATTCTCGGTGGTATTCTTGGGGGTGGTTTGACATTTTATTCAGGTTCTGAATTCTGGAAAGGTTTGCTCGGTGGATTATTGGGAGCAATAACAGGATTCCATCTTTATTATATAAGTATAACCACCAGTATATGGAACTTTGAAATTGGAAAACTAATAGGTTTAATATTTTTAGGTTCCAGCATCGGTTTAATTGCATCGCTGGTCATTTCAAAACTCCAGGAATTCTATCTTGAATGTGTCTCCGGTTATAAGAGCGGGACGGTAATCCCTGTTAGTAAATGGTTAAAAAAGAGAGATAGTAATCTAATTATCGGCCATGCAAAAGATAGCCACATCTGGATTCATTGGGATAAAAATGTTTGCCATCATCATTGTAAAATACATATTGAGTTCAATAAGCAAATGGTTGTTTTAACTCCATTGTCAAAGAATTGCCACGTAGAAGTTAATAACCGGACCATTTCCAGGCCCTCCAGGATAAAAGATGGAGACATTATTAGAATTGGTAATACATCATTCAAATATCATGAGAAACGAAAATATTTAAAAAAATCTTAGATGACTCCTTTTTTGAGTGGCCTTTTTCCCTACCTCATTATTCCTTTACACGATCAATTGAAAAACACCCCAATAGAACGGATGACGCCATTTTTCCTGCTTCATAATATGCATGCGGGCGCCCTGGAATGCCTTTCCAATTGGCAGTCCTGCAAATAAGTTTTCATAAAATTTTTTCCAGAATTCCACCGCAGACTCGTCGTTTACCGGCCACCTGGTACCGATAACCGCCCTAGCCCCGGCTGCTTTAAATGCCCAGGCCAATCCCATAATACCTTCCCCTAAAATACTCTTTCCCTCATGAGTAGAACAGGCACTCAATACCACTAAATCGCACTGCCGCAAATCCATTAGCATTATATCATGATAACCCACAGCTCCTAAAATAGGATTCTCCCGGGAGTCCTTGTTGGAGAGAGCGATAAAACCGGATGAGGGATTTTCCTCTGAGGTAATACCGTGGGTCGAAATGTGCATGATTTGGGGAGCTTTCCTGCCGGATAACTGCAAGAAGTTGTTCCTATTGGAATCGGACTCAAGGAAAAGCTCTAAAAAGGTATTGGTTTTTGTTTTAATAATATCTTCGATTGATTTTGCCTCCATTTTGGTGCCTTTGAGATGCCGAAACTTCCCATCAAAATCAGAATTGGCGAATAGGGCTATTTTTTCAATAGATAATTGTTTTTCCAGTATTGATAAATCCTTATTTTGCCCGGTTAGAAGAACAGACGTCATTTTTTCGCCCAGCCAATGAGTCACCGCTCCTGTTTGCTTATTAACCGACAAAGGCAGCGCGTCAAGGGGAATGCGGTGATAAATGCTGGTAGAGCGTACACCCATTAATGAGGGCAGGCTAGAATCACCCGGTACTGGTAATAAGGCACGTTTAAGCTTCAGTCCTACTTTTATAATATAATCCAAAAAAACGGGACGTTTGAGAAAAGCCATGTATTCTTTTATATTTTTTTTATCTATTTCAACTTCGGGGAAATCAGCCTCCCAATTATTATCGGCATATACCACGCTTATTACCGGCGCCCTGGGTTTTTTCATCTTCAAAAAGTTGGATATTTCAATGTGAATGATCTCAGGATAATCGAAATCGAGCTTTTTTTGGTTTCGAGGTGGTTCATGGTGGCTGTACAGGGGATACAGCAATGTTCTTTTAGTAAGTCTGCAATGACAGGGGCCCCCTTCAGCAACTCCTTCTCATCTAAGAAGGTAAAAATTGCAGACAAATCCAAAATATATATTATGATGGAAGTTTTTTCCAGGTCAAACAGCCGGGATACCAGTGGGGAAATTGGTTCCCAGGTGATTGTTTCACCTTTGTCTTGCCGGTATCGAACCAGGAAAAACCCTGCCTCCAATTGGGCAGGCGAATCACTTTCGGCCACTTGCTTTATTTCAGGGATGAGTTTTTCCAATTCGGAATAATCATCATTTTCTTTCGCCATGTTCCTCTTTTTTTCAAAATGGGGATCAAATGTTCCCAGTGATGATCTATTAATCATTAATAAACACCTCCCGGATTCTCTCAAAATCCTTCTTCAATTTGAACATTTCATGGATTTTCTTGTTGTTTTTGCTATACTGCGTATATAAGTGTAATCCCAATAGCAAAGACATTACTACAAAAAACATAACTATATCATTTTCTTCAGGGAGTGAATCGGAATATGTCAGTAAAACGATAAAAACAATCAAAGTCAGGCCCCCTAATATTGTATACCACAATTTGCATTTTTTAAGGGATTTGTCTATATCATTTTCGCTAAAGTGATACTTTCTATAGAAACGTTTATCGTTGTCATCCAGGAATTCATAATATAAATCCCCGGAGTCCTTAAGATGGAGATCCGGCGCAATATCCTTGCTCAACTCCTCATACCTGGACAGCAGTTTAAAATATCGATCAACAGCATTTTTAGGTCCTGAATATTTCGTGGAAATATTGACACCCAAAATAAGAGAACCAAAAGGAATTACAAACATCCCCAATGCACCTAACTTCGAGAATAGACCAAGAAAAAGTCCCAAAAAAATAAGTCCCACTATCAGCCAGCCGATGATAAAATATATCATTTTTTTGTCTCTTATTTCTTTGACTGCCAGGTCTTTGGGATTATCCTTAGCCAGGACATATTTGGTAATATGCGCTTGATACTCAGGTGGCAAAACTCTTAATATTAATTTTTTTACTTCCGGTTCCGAGAGTACTTGAGATTCAATTTCAAACACCCGGAGAAGTTTTTTTAAACCGCTGGCATAACTTTTAAAATCAACATATATAAAAGATTTTAGGAAATTCGGTATTTCGCAATCGCCAAAAATGACGGGAATAATTCGTGCGTCTTCTTTATTATAGCGATTGAAGGCCAATCCTAACTCAAAGTTTACCCAACGGGAATCTATGGAATTGGGAGTCAGGAGAACGATGAAATAATCACTTTCTTGAATTCCTTTAGATATTTTTTGAAGTAAAGAGGCGCCGGGTAAAGCCGACCAGGCAGCATACCAAACCTTGATGCCATATTTTTTCAGGTCTTTGGCAAGACGTTCGGAATGTAAAATCTCATCCTTATGAGAATAACACAGAAACACCGTTTTTTGTTTTCTTTGAGCCAGGAGTTTTGGATTTTTATACAGGACAGGGTTTAAAGATTTGGAAATATTGTAAAATTGAGCAGCGTTACATCCAAATTTAAAAGCTTCTTCAACAGGTTTTCCTGCACCTAGAGCATCGTAGAAGCCGACAGCAAATTCGATAGCTGTTTTACGCGGGACCTGTTGATTCATACCGATGACATAGTCGATATGTTTATTGATCGCTTCCGCTTGCGCTGCTGAATAATCCGCATTCAAAAGAACGCATTGTATTTGCCCGGCGAATAATTCAAACAACCCGGAAAGTGCATCCGAATAAACAAATATTGCATTTCCTGTCTCATCTTCTACCTTAAGTCCATCTTCTTCACCAAATCCGCAAAAATGAACGATTTGGGGTTCATAATCCATTATGGCTCGACGAATATCTCTCAGGCGGACTGCCCAATTTGACTTAATTTCAAACTGATCTCGATATTTTGAGCGCCGTAATCCTTCCTCGATTTCACGGACTTCCTCATCAAGGCGTAAGCGAGCGGTATCTTTTGGATTTGCCGACAGCACAAGAATTCTCTTTGATGAATTCATTTTCAGTCTCCTCAAAATTTTTCTTTATTCATTGCTGACTCGAAATAAAACGCAAACAAATTGTTTTACTAAATTTCATCATTAGCCCCCTAACTTTTATAGCACAAAGAATAAGCAATATCAATCATTAAAATTGTGCATTATTGGGATGATTTGGTAAGAGAAACTGATGATGCTATTTTTGTGGTGTTTCAGGAATCTCGCCAAGATGTAGATAAGAAGTAAAGTAATGACTCCATGAAGATTTGAAGGCATCCAGGATTTGCACAATCTTATGGATTTACAATAATTTCTTCAGCTCCAATCATCCTGATACACTTTCCCCTTTCTATATCCCATACACGCAGGGTATTGTCAGCACTGACTGAAAATGCCAATCGATAGTCCGACGAAAGGTCAATGGAGTTGATATAACCCATGTGTCCTGGAAATTCTTGCAAGCATTTACCGGTTCCGGTATTCCATATGTGGGAAGGTAGTAAAATTTTGTAAGAAGGTAGTAGAATTGATAATGAATACCATATATTGGAAAAAGTGGCAAAAAATCCTATTTAATCAGTGGTATACTCTTGACAATGGTTGTGGTTTTCGTTATAGTTAGTATCTAAGGAATGAAGGAAAAGAGTATGGCTGTTGATAGAAAAAGGAAAGAAGTAAAAAGTGGAGAGTGCGTTCCCGGTAACAATGAGTATCAAGAAATAGACCGATATGGAAAAGGGAAATCCTTCGAACAAAAAGTAGGCGAAATCTTTAAATCAATGGGCTTTGAAGTAGCATACAATAGGAGCATCGCAGGAAATGAGATTGATATTCTTATTAAGAGAAAAAGAAGATTTGGCTCAAGGAATGAAGGCTATATCTGTGAATGCAAAAATCGTATAAAGAAGGTTACCAAAAATGAAGTTTTGCATTACGCTACGGAGCAAAAAGCTATCATAAATTACTCCAGGGAACAGAATATTGACGATTTCGATTTAATGATTGTTTCAAGTTCTGGATTTACTGACAATGCAAAACAAACCGCTGAATCACTTGGTGTCATATTAAAAACTTATAATGAAATACTATCTGAATTAATGGATTTCGATACTTATCTCACCAGTTTGATTAACGATTTTGAAGGTTCGGATTTGCAGCGTCTATACATCCAACCGGACTTTTTCACGGAACGTAAGCGTGAAGTGATCAATGGTTTCAAATTTGTTGAAGAATGGCTCAAACAGCCGGAAAGTAAACAATTTTCTCTACTGGGAGATCACGGTACCGGTAAAACCAGTTTTGCGAAAGTTTTGACTTACAAGATGGCCACAGCGTATAAAAAGGAACCCGAAAAAAACAGGGTTCCTTTCCTGGTTGATTTAAAGGAATGTAAAGGAGCATTTAGCCTTAAAAACTTGCTCAAGCAGAATTTGGAAAGTGGCGAAGTGGAACCACCCAGTGCAGATAAATTTCTGAAATTATTGGCTGAAGGCCATGTTCTCCTTATTTTTGATGCGTTTGATGAAATGGCGACTGTGAGCAGTGGGGAGACCACGCTAAGTAATTTCAAGCAGTTAAACGAGGCGGTTAGAGGTAACGCAAAAGTTATTCTAACTTCCAGGACCCACTATTTCAGGGACAAAGACGAGGTGGAACGGATATTGAAGCAACATGAAATCGATGGTATTTCTCATTCTGCTTCCAGGCTAATGAGGGAAATCTCCGGGAAATCTGAATATGAGATCGTTCACATAAAGGAATTTTCCGACACCCATGTACAGGAGTACCTGCAAAAGGCCATGGGGAATGAGTGGAAAACAGCGTACCAAAAAATTAAATCAACCTTCAATTTGAATGATTTATGCTATCATCCTGTTCTGTTGGATATGATTGTTAAAACC
>CP070627.1:8058684-8073747 GCA_020355945.1 Candidatus Aminicenantota bacterium
GGTAAAAGGTTATAAAGATGTGGATGCAATCAGCCCTGCCATTACCGAGGAGGGCGACTCCAAGGAACAATTCTTTCGAAAAATTGAAGGAGCCCAGGAGGATACCCGGCCAAAATCCGAAATCGATGCCCAGGAAATCGCCGCAACAGCAGCCAAAGATTATTTTAATTTTAAATATATAAATAGAATTGCCGGGGAAGACACAGGCAAAAAAGAATATTCCCGGGACTTTATCCAGGCCATGATGGATTTCAAATATGAATATATTTTAACCTTCAAAGAAAATGTGGGCGCTGATGCTTCACCCAATAAAGAGGTGGAAATCTGCCTGGGAGGAAATGGCACTCCCAGGGGATTGTGCCAGATGAATGCCGTAAGTATTCCACTAAATTACCATTGCAGCGGTAAAACCGTTAAAACCTTTATTGAAAGCGGCAGTGACGGTAATTTGTATTTGAAACTGAAAAGAAGAAATTGGCTGGAACTGCCTTACCTGGTTCGCTTTAAAGAACTCTTTATCGAAAAAATCGATTTTTTCTTCGATAACAATAAAGAAAATATCCCGGGTAATTTAATAGTGGCGCTTTCGGGCAGGACCTCGCTCTGGCCTGATATACAAAGTGCTGTCCGTCGTTACCTGGGAATTGAACCGAAACTGGTCTCTAAAAATAAATCCCATACCAGAGAAAAGGGATTAAAAATGAAACAAGCCGTGGCAGACGGGGCCCTGCAAAAAATTGCTACCTGGGGCTACATCCCCTTTAAAGATATCTCCCAAATCGGGAAACCGGCCGTGCATTATCAAACCGGTGCCAATTTTGATAACCCGGACTGCTGGACAGTAAAAACCCTGGACAAAGATAACCCCACAGAAATCGATTTAGGCAGTTCAGATGTTTTTTACCTGGGGATTAAGACCTCTATGGATTTTGTCCCCTTTATGGGCGCCAACTATTTTGAAAGAAAACTGTATTGTCAGAACAACATGAAGGTCACGATCTATGTAGAAGAATATAAAGAAAATGAAGATGACCATAAGGCAGAGTGGGAATTTTTTATCGGGTCGGATAAATATAAAAAAAAGAGGTTGTTGATCGAACACGGCCCGATGAAATACCCTTTTTTGAATTTAAGAGGCACCAACTGGCCCATAAAAAATCCACAGCTCCCCGAAGTAGAACCCGGTGAATTCGATGAACGTGTTTAAATTTAAAAAATCAAAATCCTTTGATTAAGGAGATATAATGCCATGAAAAAAAACCATTACCCGATGTACCTTCGTTTGGTTTTATATGTCCTGGTTTTCCTGGTGGCATTACCAGCCGCTGCCTTAGGCCAGGGAATCATCCCCAATGAACCGGAGATGCTGGTGATATCTTCGATTCTTTTATTTGTCCTGGTTCTCCTGCTGGCATTTTTATTGGTAAGAATGGTAAAAAAGCACAATAACCGGGTGGCAAAGAAACTTCAATTGCTAGAAGATCAATTTATACGGCCGGAATGCACCGAAGATGCCCTGGTGGAGATTTCCGGTATGATCAGCGCTTTGAAATCAGCCGCTGCTAAAGGAACCCGGTTATGGGGCGCC
The DNA here is from genome assembly GCA_020355945.1 of Candidatus Aminicenantota bacterium. The sequence continues at coordinate 8,060,273 of CP070627.1, forward strand.
AAAAGGAAACAATATGAAGCGGTGCGAATAACCTTTAATGAAAGCCTGGAAACGTTTGAGAACACCACCAATGGTTTGATGGATTTTCTAAAAACAGGAAATACGGAAGATAACCGGGAAATCAGCCTGGAAACCAGGCTGGATGAGTTTTCCGCTGAATTTTATACATTTAAAGAGAAAATCCCCAATGACCTGAGCAAATATTATCCCGGGGAGAGAGGAGAGAAAATTAAAGCAGGTGCAGCAAAGATCGAAAGAATTGTCAATTTTATCCTATTGGATTACCGGAAGTATGCACGGGTCACCGCGGGAATGGAAAAGTTAAATGAGAGGTTTTCCAGTGTTTTGGACGGCCAGGAGCAATATCTGACCAGCCGGCAGCAGGCATTGGCCCACAGCATGAAATCCCTGGAAGATATGATGAGTAAGTGGTCAGCGGATGCCCTGGCCGCAATGCAGCAAGAATTAACCGCCAGGATGGACCCCCGGGATGAGGAAATGAAAACCAGGACCAGGGAAATGCAAGAAATGAGGGATATGCTACGGGATTCCTTGAAAACGTCTATAAATAACCTGGACCGGGAAGTCTCGAAAATCCTCAGGGACCAGGAACACCAATTGGAAGAAAGAAACAAACGAAACCAGGAGATGATACAGGAAGCCCTTAAACGGGTGATAGACAAGCTGGAAATAGAATATTCCACCCTGGGAAATAAGCTGGATGAAAAGATCGGCCACAAGGTCGACCAATTAGATAATGTATTGTTATCCGCACCAGCGAAAATAGAAAAGCCTGTTTCCCAGGCATTAGAGAAGTTGAAAGGAAACTTTGCCCTTCTCCATGAGCAGCAAACCAACCTGGTGGAGAAACAAAAGGAGGCGGCAGCTTACATGCAGGATGAAACAGATACCATCCTGGGAAAATTCAAAACAGATTTTGCCGCTTTCCTGGACCAGCAAAAGGATATGTTTGAAAAACAAAACAATAACCTGCGGGAAATGATATTGGAAATGCAGAACAGCACCGATTCATACATGGAAAAATTCAAGAATGATTTTACCGCTCTTTTTGAGTCCCAAAGCGAACTGCTGGAAAAACAAAAAAAAGTAACCGATGAAATGCAAAATGATGCCGATCTCAATATAGAAAAATTCAAAAAGCAATTTGACGGTCTCCTGGACCAGCAGCAAAACCTGCTTAAAAAACAGGAAGACAGTAGGGCTAAAATGCAGACCGAGGCAGATGCAGCCATGAAAAAATTCAAGACAGACCTCTCAACACTGGTGGAGAACCATAATAACAATTTAAAGCTTTATTCCGACGGCATTGAACACTCGATATCCCGGTTGGAAAAAATGCAGTGGCTTTCGGATAGTACCGAAAAAATGAAAGCCCTCATCAACTATATTAACAAGAATTTATATTTAAATATTTCCGTCCAGGATGCCCATCACGTGATGGAACGGATTGAAGGGGAGCCTGAATTCAGCGAAACCTATCGTAAGTGTGCCATTGCTTTGTTCGATGACCTGTTAATGCTGGAAAAATCCCACAAAAACCAATGGTATTGGCGATTCCTGGAATCAATTAAAAACAAGCTGCAGGACTCCATTATTCCCTTTTATAACAGGAACGGCAAAACCATTTATGATAGTTATTTCAAGGAAGAAGTGGATTTGCACGGATTAAGAAATGTCAGCGAGGAACAATTGAGGCAAATCATCAACAAGCAGCATTGGGGACAGATATGGGAGCCGCTGTTATGCTGGACCGGCTTCCTCAAGGTTTACTTTAGCGAGTCGTTGGAGAACCTGTGGACCGTATTAAATTACAGTGCCGTGAATATCGTTAAGGTGCTGGAGAAGTCCCTGGGGTACCGCCTGGACCCCTTTAAGCCCATGCAATTGCTAGAACAGGACCTTTTAGAAAAAGGCGCGATCAAAGAGTCTGCAGAGCATGTTACCTTTTACCGGGAGATCGTACCGCAAATCAGCGACAATGACAAATTAAACAGCGCACAACAGAGGCTGGACCAGCACCCCGACAGCAAATTGATTGTTTTCGTGGACCGGTTGGGACTGGTGGACAACGGGGTAAGAATCTGCGAATCACGGTTGATATTTTATTCTCCCGTTCTCATGGAGGAATATGAATAAACAAAAATTAACAAAATCAGCCCGGGACCCGGCAAAATAATCATCACCAGGAGGTCAATAAAAATGGCAATTATAAATGATAACAGCGTTGACAGCACCACTCCTTTCCCTTTTTATCAATATTTCACTGACCTGGAATTTAATACCTGGAAGCAAACCCTGGAAAAGTATGAAGGAAGAATTAACCCGTTAACGCTGGTCCTGTACCTGGAGGATAAATGGGCAGACCGCCTCAGTGGATGGCCCCGGTTAAGTAACCAGGCCAGGGATGAGTTAGTCAATCAAGCCGGGAAAGTCATTGACCTGGTCAGGGAAAAATATGCCAGTCCCGCGGTAAACGCGGGAAGTACAACCATTGAAGATTACCTGGTGCGGTTAGAAAAACAGGTACGGCAAAAGAAGCAAGAGCTTATCGAACAAGCCCTCCGGCACGACATCCTGGGATTAATCAAAGAAAAGCATTGGCTGGAATGTTCCGGTTATATCATGAATATAAAAATAGAAACCGGCGACTATTCGGAGGAATTCCTCCAGTTTTTGCAAGAGAGCAAGAAAACAGTCGAATCAGGCAGGGATTGGATTCGCCGCAAAGGTAAGCTGCGAAGATTAATCGAACAAGAAGACCTGGCAGACCCTTTTGACCTGGTGAAGCAGTGTTTAACCGACCGGGACAATATTAAAGATTTATACGATTGCTGCGGCCAATACGGGGATGATAATGACCGGGAAGAACTGGATAAATTGGCAAAGGATTATTATACCAGGGCGATGAACCTGGTAAAAAACCTCTACGAACCCACCGCTGCCCTTAAAGCCGTTGATAAAATTGAAAAGAGTTCCAAAGATATGTTCCCGGACCCACCGGGAGAATGGAACGCTTATAAAACGCATTTGTCCGATCAATTAAAGGATTCGATTAATGAGGACCTGGAAAAAGTTTTAGAGGAAGGTGACCTGGATAACCTGGGAGAAGCGGTGGACCGATTGGAATCAACCGTAATCACGCCATTGGAAATCCCGGATATTGACTCTTATGTGCAGGCACACCTGGATTCCCTGAGAAAATTGTGTGAAGATTCCCATATATTGGACACCATACCCAAATCTGCAGACGTCGAAAGCCTGAAGAACCTTCTCAACAAAGTAGATGATGTGGGCAAGGATGTTGAAATCAAAAAAACCCAATACGGGGAAATGGTATATAAAAGTACGTTATTCAAGGAATTGGAAGGTAAATATAAAAAAACACGGGACATGGTAGCCGAAACCCTGGAAATTTTAGGACGATTCAATGATGTGGTGGATTTGCTGGAAGAAGAATCAAGAAAAATATTACAGGGGAGTGAGTTCAGGGTCTCGTTAAATACCCAGAAGTACCAGCAGCGGATGAATTCCATTGAAAGAGAATTGCTGCGGCTGGTGAAATTGCACGACAATATTGTATTTCTCTTTAATCTCAAAGAAAGAGTGAAAGCATTAAACCAGTTGATATTCCAGGGCAGCCCCGAGCATAAAGCAGAACCACAGGTGGAACTTTTAGGGGAGGTGGCGGAAAAAGTAAGTATAGGAGACCGGTTTTATGAAAAGATCGGGTTTCTCAGTCAGCCGCAAAACAATGAGCCCCTGTCTTTAATGGACCAGGTCCTGGACATCATGAAGGAGAATCAAAATAAGAGTTTTATATTCAGGAACAGCATATCCACCCCGGTAGTGGATAACCTGGAAGAAATCATGGGAAAGATCCGCAGGAAAATAGATGAAGAATTATCCGCCATGGAAGAGATAGTCACCAGGTTTTATCAACTGCCCTCTCCATCATTATGTAAGAACATCAACCAATTTCACCAGCGATTTCTTTTCATCCAGGAAAAAAAAGCGGGATTAACCGGTGATTTTGATGATATTAAAAAACTATTAGAAGCCAGGCGGGAGCGGATGGATAAGATCAATGACCTGGGCCGGGTACTGGAGTTGATCCATTCCCAACAGTACAGCGAAGCCCGCGACCTGGCGGAAGTGGCAGCATCCTTTGAAGAGGACCTGCGGGACCAGGTAGAAGCAGTGATATATTTTAACCAGCATTTGCATAAACGCCCCTGGAATGAAAGCCATTGGCTTTATTTTTTTGAACACCACTGCCTGCACCTGGTAACCGCTGAAAATCAGTCCCAATACCAGGAACTGTTTAACCAGTATGAAACCCATTTAAAAAAAGAACTATTTAATCTCACCCCCCGGGACCTGGAGAAGCACGCCGTTGTCTTTGAAAATTACCGGAAAAACAGCGATTTATTTGCTTATATCATGTTAATCACCGGGAAATATACCGGCAAGAATTTTATAGAATACATACAAACCAGGGAACCGGCAAAGGCTTTATATAAAGGGCTCCTGGATTATTTGTACCGCTGCTGCCTGTGGCCCGTCATTGTAGACCTTTACCGGGCCGCCTACGGAGACCTGGAAGATGCATTCGGAGAAGCGCCATTAGACACCATCCATGACACCCTGGAAGATCAATACCATTTACTGGAAGAACGTTTTATCTCGGGTGCTGTTAACCAACAGGAAATAGAATTTTTTGGCAATTCCATACCCCATGATGATGAGTTCGACTATTACCGGAAAAAGCATGACCTGTTACAGGATATTTTCGGCAAGTATCAAGAGATCCGGGAGCTTCTCAACCGGTATAAAACACAGGACACCTGGAAAATGAGCGGCATCCAGGAGGATTTAAAAAAATTGGAAATCCTGGGCCGTGATTTTTCCGGTAAATTTGAAAAAATAAGAATAGACAGGGACTGGGATGAAACCATTGGGCTCTTAATGAAATTTTGTGAAGCTGGCGTTGGCATTCTTGAAAGGTTTAGCATAGAACCTTATTTATGCCGCGACGGCCTGGACATCGATGAGCTGGAACATGTAAAAGACAAGGCCAGTGCAGCCTATTGTGATAAACTAAGCGCTTTTTTGAACAAGCTTTCCGGTTTGTGGAAGGATTTTACCCGGGGCAGTGAAGCGTTATCCGCAGCAGGATGGCACTTGAAAGATAAATTTAATAATGATTTTTTTGACCCATTGATACAAAAATGGAAACAGGTGGAATTTTCCAGGTTATGGAAAGAAGAAAATTTACCCATACCGGAAAACCTGGATGATTTTTTTCAAATGTTTAAAACCATCCGGGATAACCTGGAACGGTTTTTAGGATACATGGAAAAAGGAAAGGAAGAGATTTCCCGGCACCGGGACACCTTCAAGATATTGGACCCTTTTATATCCCGGGTATTAAGCACTGTGCCAGGGGATTAGACAAAATGAATGATGAATGATGAATGATGAATGATGAGCGAAGAAAAGCGTATCCGGCAAATTCTTGAAAAGCACAAACGATCGTTGCAGCCCTACAAGTCAATATTCGGGCAGATCGGCATCAGCCTGGAGTTAATTTTTAGTCCCATCAGCAGGGGAGACTACAAAACCGCGGCTGGCAGGGCCAGGATTATTTTCGAAGACATATTAACCGATATCTTAAAAAGTTACGGCATTGATGAAAAAATTGAAACCTTCCGGCAAATCTCATCACTGCTGGATAAGCATAAAGAAACGATTGGAATTGATCGTCATTTATTTGAATCGTTAACGATTATCCGGGATTTTATAGACCGGGCCCACCAGGGTGATGAATTAAATTTTCAACACATTAATCAGAGTTTAAGTCAATTACCCAAATTATTGGAGTGGTATCAAGAGGTAATGTCAGAAAAAGATGTGATTCTTCTCGGTCCGGGCGATACTGATGAGAGTCACGGGAATAAGGACAGGGGAAATGAACCTGATGAACCTGAACCTGACACCAACCCGGGAAAAAGTAAAGACGATGGAGACCCATTACAGCCGATCACTGATGTTATTGATGGAGATACCATCGGGAATAAATATAAAATAGAGAAAGAGCGTGATAAGGGGGGAATGGCAAAAATTTTTAAAGCCTTTGATCGTCTGGCCAAAGAATACAGGGCGATTAAAACCGTACCCAATGCCCTGGCATATGATCATGAAGCATTGGAACGGTTAAGAAATGAAATAAACAATGCCCAAAAAATTTCGCACCCCAATGTGATAAGAGTTTATGATCTTTTTGAGGACAGGGGGAGATATTTATTAGTCATGGAATATATTGATGGAAAGAATTTGTACCAGGTTTTAAAAGACAGTGGTGACAAAGGGCTTAAAGAGTACGAAGTCATTAAATATATGATACAGGTATCAAAAGGACTGAAAGAGATACACCGTCGGGGTATTGTTCACCTGGACTTAAAGCCGAAGAATCTCATGCTTGCCCGGGAAGGAGAAATAAAAATACTGGACTTTTCCATATCCAAAATGACGGATGAATTAATAAAACCCCGGACTCATGCCTATGCGGAAGGGACGCTGCCTTATATGGCCCCGGAACAGTTGTCGGAAAATTATGGAAAAAAGAATGAGCAGACAGACATCTGGAGCATGGGAGCCACCATGTATTTCTTATTATCCGGGAGATATCCCTTTGGAAACGACCCGGAAAGGATTAAAGACCCGTTGGAAAAAGCTTCGGAACGAAATTTATTTCATGTTTCGCTAAAGACTAAAAATTTTATTATGAAATGCCTGGAAAAAGACAGGACCAAAAGATATAAAAACATGACAGTGGTATTAAGAGAATTAAACAGCATTAAGAAGCACCTGGAAGAAGATGACAGGGAGTCGTCAACGTCAACAACGGGAAGTTATTTAGAAACCACCGATTATGAGCCGGGTGTAGTACCTGTTTTAGAGGAAGAAGAGTCACGGTCGGCCGGTATTAGAGAACGTGGTATTGAATTTCCTGTTGTGCTTCGTGGTGAATCTTGTGAGCGGTTGAGTAAAGGGGAAGTGATGAAAATGATAAAAGAGAAAGGGTTTTTTGATTCCAATTGGAATCGGGGTGGTGAGTTTAGAAATCAATTTGAGTTAAAGTCTTTTTCCAGTGGTGAGGTAGTCATTGATGCGGTGGTCGGTTTAATGTGGCATCCGGGAGGTACTCCCGGGTTTATGAGTTTGGAAAGAGCCGGGAAATGGTTAGAAGAGTTGAATAAATCCAGTTATGCAGGGTTTTCCGATTGGAGGTTACCCACTTTAGAAGAGGCGGCTTCACTTCTTCAGCAGAGGAAGGATAAGACTTCTTTTTATATAGGCGATTATTTTTCCGTGGACCAGCAGTGTATTTATACGGGTGACAGGATGGATGAGACCCGGGTATGGTTAGTTGATTTTAAGGAAGGTAATATTTTTTCGGATTTTCCCAATTACGGTTATCTTCGCCCGGTAAGATCGCTGCGTCTTACCTGAGTATTCACCGGTTAATTTTAGCCACCAAAATACACAATCAAAAGTTTTTGCGGGGTGCAGATGTGTCACGGCAGTTTTTTCAAAAAGCGCCCCTGCCCGCCGGAGGCATAGAACTTAATACTCTTCAAGATTAGATAAGTACTTAAATAATGCGGATGGGCAATTGTAAATATTCTATAAAGTTCTTTCCATTATTGCCCATTCGTGATACGCGCAGGGCATCTCAAGATTGACGCGATCAAATGACGAATTGCTTTAAATTTCTCCGTCCGGCATAAAGCCCTGAAATAATAAATCCTGCGCAGCATAAATTAATAATATTCACTCTGTTAAGCTTAAAAGAAAAAATCAGGGGACAGGCAGCGGTCCCACCGGGATTACCTCTCATTCCCGTCGGAAACACCATACGATCCCGGCGGGATCAAGCAGCCTTCCAGTCGAATGCCTCCGGCTGGTAGGCAAAGATAAGGATACTTTTGCTGAACCTCCTATTGTGGTTCGAAATCATGATTCCGGTTGAAATGTTTCAGCAAATAGGTTATATCTTATGCGTGAATGCATGTGAGCTAAGGAGGATAACAATGAAAAAATCAGCATTTACAATTTTATTTATAATGAAGAAAATAATGTTTATGGTTATCTTAAGTTTATTGATGACATCATTGGTATCAGCCGCGCACCCGCGTACCTTAAAAGAGGTGCTGGTGCCGGAAATGATCCAGGTTTCCGGGGATGAACTCTATGTACTTGAAGGGGCTACCATTTATGTTTATTCTATTAAAGACTTGACGCTGCTGCGCAAATTCGGACAGAAAGGCGAGGGCCCGGGGGAATTAAAAGTAATGGCAGCGTTTCAAAATAGTTTCACGGTTTACCCCGGTTATGTTTTTGTACAAGGATTTGATAAGGTGATATTCTTTACCAAACAGGGGAAATTAATTCGCGAACAAAGATTTAACCGGATAACAAAAATATTACCCCTAAAGGAAAAATTTGTTATAAAAACATTTCCCTATGAAGATGGAAGCGGGAAGACCTATTGGGCAATCAAGCTCTGTGATTCGCAAATGAAAGAAATAAAAGAACTCTACAAGCAAGAATTCCCCGTCCAATTTCAGAAAGCTGCCAATGCCATCCCCATGATCCCGGATGCGTTAAATTTCCGGGTTTATGATGACAAAATATTTATCGAAGAAAGCCCTGGAGGCTTCTTAATCGAGGTTTTCGATCCCGAAGGTAAAAAGTTATATCAAATCGAAAAAAAACATGAAAAGATGAAGGTACCGGTAGAATACAAGAAGATGGTTGAAAATCACTTAAAGGAAGATTTCTTACATAAGAAAGTGAATTTATTCGTACCTTTCCATATCATGGAGGCGGGTTGGGAGGAGTTTAAAAAATGGGCAAATCTTATCTATCCTGGGTTTATTCCTCCCATTAAAGACATCCTGGTTGACAACCATAAAATTTATATCCAAACCTTTAAGCGGCGGGATAATAAACAAGAATATATCATCATGGATTTAAAGGGCAGCAATCTAAAAAAGGTATATCTGCCCGTGGTCCATCCTGCCACTTTTGCCTCGGAAATGGTGGGGTTGGGTTTAAAATTTTATGCAATAAACAAAGATCGTTTTGTTTATTTGGTAGAAAACCAGGAAGAAGAGGAGTGGGAAGTTCATGTACTGGACATTGAATAAGTGTCCGGGAAACGGAAAATAAATTACCTGAACACTATACTTTTTACCTCCCGTGATATGGCGAGATTCGGTTTTCTTTATTTAAATAATGGGAAAGGGAAAAGGTGCCAGGCAAGGGGGAAAAGGGAAAAGGTGCCAGGCAAAAAATCCAAGGCAAAAAATCCAAAAAATCCACCAAAAAGCCCTCCATAAATGATAAATGAAAAACCGAATTGGCTCTCCTGCCGAAAGCGGTTAAAGTTCCTGCCCGAAGGGCAACACTTTGTTTGGTGTTAAAATGGCCTGTCCCCTTCTACACTTCTACACTGCCTTTCTACATTCCTCAAAGGGGTTTAGAATGTGATTAAGAAGGAGTGCGGATTGTACGCTTGAAGAATATGCAATGGGGATGGTTGCGGCGTCGGAAATTGGCTGCAATTATGAGGGAGGGAACAAAAAGAATTTTTTTGATTTTTTTCTCATCTAAGACTTGATATTTTTTTTTTGCTGTAGTAGACTTTAATTTAGCGGTAGAACCGGCGATGAAAAAATCGGGTGTATTTGTGTGGGCATTGTTGACGTGGATAGAAACCCAGGGCATCTCTTAAGGGCGGAAGCTCACCTTTTGAGTTTCTCCTGTCCTTCTCCTTTTCCAGCTCAAAATTTGCACCTTTGTACGCAGCGGCCCCGTTTTTCTGCAAGTCCCAAAGACTCTATGCAGCGCGAGAAGAAAAAGTATGTCTACAGGAACTAAAAAATGCCTGCAGGATAGTACACTTACTTTCCCGATTAAAGTATAGGTGGACTCCATGATTGATAAAATCACTCAGATTCTTAAAAGTTTGCGTGCCACTGATCGAATGATGAAAGTGGTGCGAGATCTATATGACTGCAATACATCTACTGAACTTGAAGAGTTTGTAGCAAAAAATTTTAAACAAGACAAGACGACATCCTTAGTTGTAACCCTAGATTCTACTTTACGCCTGAACGAAAACATTCCAAGTGACGTAGCTGCATTTCTACATTTCTTCAAGAGATTCTCCGATGAAGCTATTGCCAGTGGTTACGAGAGCGAAGGCTCACTGATGATGCAATTACATGACAAGTTACTTAGTTTTTGTGAACAGACTGAACTATTTAATCTTGCAAATTGGATACTGAATGAAGTACAGAAAAGAAGTGAAGACAGTGAGCAATTGTCGGCCTTTGTATTGAGCGAAATAGACAGAATGAATGATGATTTATTTCAAGCAATAAGAACTGTTGTTGAGAGAAAAAAGAAGACTAACTTAGAAGACGCCAAAGAGATAGAAGATGCTGCAAAGATGCTGAAAGTCACTTTTCGAGAAGTTCGGCAAAGGGAGATGAAGAAAAATGCTGCCTATACCATGATAGTCGCTAATAGAAGTGCAAGCATTTCCCCTATCAAGCTTCAAGAATTGAAATCACTTTCACCTGTTGAAAGTATAGGCTTCTTGATAGGCCAAAGAATCGAGAACAATTTCAAAAGTTTCACTCCAAGAGAAAAGGTGCCAGGCAAGAATGCCAAGAATGCCACTCCTCTTGAGAGGTGTCCCCGTTTCTCTTTTTCCCTTTCCCGACAATGCGGTAAAAATGCGAAAGGACGCGAATAAAAAGAGGATTTTCTTACTTCTTGAATAAATAAAAATCTTATGTTATAAATAAAATCTCGAATAATTAAAAGGAGTAAATGATATGAGCAATGTAAAAACGAATATCGACAAAAAAAATTTGATTATGAAGGTTATCATCCGTTTCACCACCGCATTCGTGATGCTGGCTCTTTTATTTTTCTTACCGGCAAGGACGATTTATTTTTGGGAAGCATGGGTGTTTATGGCCCTCCTGTTCATACCGGCAACCTATGTTTTATTTTACCTGCTCAAGAAAGACCCGGAGCTCCTGGAAAAAAGGATGAAGATGAAGGAAAAAGAAAAAGAACAAAAGCTTATCATGAAAATATCATTACTTTTCTTTATCGGCGCATTCCTTTTACCCGGTTTTGATAAATACTACGGGTGGTCTTCCATACCATTATGGCTAAAAATATTCGCCGATATGATGGTGCTTCTTGGATATATCATGTTCGTTGTGGTACTCTTGCAGAACAGGTATGCTTCCAGGATAATCGAGGTGGATGAGAAACAAAAGGTCATCGATACAGGGCTATATTCAGTGGTAAGGCACCCGATGTATGATGCCGTATTCCTGATATACGGTTTTGCACCCCTGGCATTAGGATCTTACTGGATGCTGCTGGGGAGTGCATATTTAATATTGGTTGTTGTTTTCAGGATATTGAATGAAGAGAAAGTATTGATAAAGGAATTGGCAGGGTATAAGGAATATATGCAGAAGGTGAGGTACCGGTTGATACCGGGGTTGTGGTAGTTATACATTTGACAAGTAAGTCGATTTCATTTATAATAATTCTTTAAAACATCAAAATATTTCACCCGCACGTCTATTTTCTTACTAGCACACACTAAAGCCTAAAAAGGAGGAATAAAAAATGAAAGTCAAAATCTTTGACAACAAATTATCCCTGAAAAAGGAAACCATCGCCAACTTAAGCCGCACAGAACTGGGCAAAGTACAAGGGGGTATTCAACAATCTTTTACCTTCAAACTCTGCCATACCGACTTATGTGACACGCTTAAGAAGTGCTAGGAAAACGTCATCTCCTGGAGTACCGGGTAACGTGGCAACCGCCAGTAAATAGTAAAATCCACTATTACCGGGTACTCCGGGATTCTTTTGTTAAATACGGGGATAAATACGGAAATACGTAAATATGGAAATACGGAATACTCAAGGAAAAATAAAAAAAATCTGTGGTTATTCTTTTCCGCTTTTAAGTTTCAAGATAAAGGGGAGAGAACCAAAGCCCAGGAAGGCAGATAACCAGAAGGTACTTTCCAGGCCAATATGATCTCCCAAAAAACCCACCATCATCGTGGCAACAGCAGTAAGAAAAAAACTAATGGTCATAAAAATACTGTTCATAAATGCCGGTCGATCCGAATTCAAATCCTGGACCAGCGCCAACAACACCGGCGTACTGCCAATAATAGAAAACCCGCTGAGTACCAGCAAAGGAATAATATACAACCCTTTCACCAGCAAAAATATAAGCACCAGGACAGGCGACGCAGCAGATATGATCAACAGTGTTGTTTTTCGTCCGATTTTATCGGATATGGACCCACAAAAAAACGTCCCCAGGGCACCGGCAGATTGAAGGATGGAAAGCGATATCCCACTGATCCATAAACTCTCCCCTTTAACAAGATGCAAATAAGTGGGCAAAAAAGTAGTCAGAACGGCTTTCATAAGCGCCCGGGAAAAGATAATACCCACCAGCATGATAAAAAACAGCAGATAGCGATTAATGGTTTCCTTTAATCCTGCTTGCGGACTGGGTTCATTTTTCTTAAAATCATCGCATATTTTGATATTTCTTACCCTGTAATAAAGCGCCAGGGAAGCCATGATGCCAAAAGGGATCAATCGATAACTGCCTTCCAACCCCCATAAGGAAACAGCCCCCAGGATGACCATCGGGCCGAGGGTACGGGCCAGTTCGCCGCCTAACATATAGAAACTCATACCTTTGCCCACTCTATCCCCTGCCACCTGTTTAATCATTACCGGCCCGGGTACGTGAAAGAGGGTGGCACTGACTCCCATGATAAAACACAGGATTGCCAGTCCCCCATAACCGGGGGCCACTCCCAACAAACTCATGGTTACAGCAGTAATTGACGGAGCAATGATAATAAAATACCGGACACTAAGTTTATCGGCCAGGATGCCTACAATTGGGTTCAACAGCGACGGCAGCCGGCCAATAACCGAAAGAGAACCCGCCCAAAATAAAGATAATTCAAATTTGGCGATCAAGAGCGGTAAAATCGGCGCTAAAAAAGATGAGTATATATCGTGGACCAAATGAGAAATAGAAATCGTGAGTACATTTCCCGGTTGAAATTTCTTTTCTTGACCTTGTTTCATCTATCATTTTCCCTCTTTTCCTCTCTTTTGTCAACCCACCTATTTTTTAAAGCCGCGAAGACACGCGAAGGAACGCGAAGAAAGAGATAGCAAAAATCCCTCTTAGTGAAAAGTTTTTGGAAGTCCAGAAGGAGGTGGAAGCCGATGTTTTCCACCTATTAAGTTAACTTTCCTATTTTCCTTTTTCACCAATGACTAATGACAAATGACCAATGACTGTTGCT
>CP070627.1:8073847-8079546 GCA_020355945.1 Candidatus Aminicenantota bacterium
ACATCTTGATGGTAGATATTCATCATATCGTAACCGATGGAATTTCCCAGGGAGTATTAATAAATGATTTTATTGATCTTTATCAAGGAAGAAATTTACCCGGGCTGCGAATTCAATATAAATGTTTTTCCCAATGGCAGAACCAGGACCAGGAATCGATAAAAAAGTATGAAGCGTATTGGTTAAAGGAATTCAGGGATGAATTTCCTTTATTGAATCTTCCCGTTGATTTTGTGAGACCCCCAATACAGAGCTTTGATGGGACCACTGTTGATTTTACCCTGGAGGCGGAAGAAACCGGGGCCTTAAAAAAAATAGCAATAAAAGAGAATGCCACACTGTTTATGGTGCTGCTGGCCATTTATAATATATTTTTATCAAAAATAAGCAGCCAGGAAGATATCATAATCGGGACTCCTGTCTCCGGCCGCGGTCATCCCGACCTGCAGCGGGTAATGGGGATGTTTGTAAACACACTGGTACTCAGGAATTATCCCGAAGGGAACAAAACATTTATAGAATTTTTAAAACAGTTAAAAGAAAGGGCCTTATCCGCATTCGAGAACCAGGACTACCCATTCGAAGACCTGGTGGAACGGGTGGTAAAGGAAAGGGACCAGGCCAGGAATCCTGTTTTCGATGCCGCGTTTGCCCTGCAAAACATGGATATCCCCAAAATAGAAATCCCGGGCTTAACCTTGACTCCTTTTCCTTTTAAACACAATATAGCCAAATTCGACCTTACCCTGAACAGCACGGAAATAGGAGATAAGTTATTCTTTAACCTGGAATACTGCACAAAATTATTTAAAGCACAAACCGTGGAACAGTGGATCAATTATTTCAAAACGATTGTATGTACAGTCATTGAAGAACCCGCTATCCGATTGGCTGACCTAGAGATAATTACCGGGGAAGAAAAAGCCCGGGTTTTATATGAATTTAACGATACCGTGACTGCTTATCCCGGTGATAAGACTATCGGGCAATTATTCCAGGACCAGGCGCAGCGAACAGCGGATAATATTGCAGTGGTAGGCGCCTGCGAATCTCCAGGGGGGACAGGGGGGCCTGCCCCCCTGTATATTACCTACAAAGAGTTGAACCAACAAGCCGGTCAATTGGCGCAGTTATTAATAGAAAAAGGTGTTCAAACAGATATGATTGTGGCCATTATGGTTGAGCGGTCAATAGAAACAATTATAGGCATCCTGGGTATATTAAAAGCTGGTGGTGCTTATTTGCCTATTGATCCCGATTTCCCGCCGGGGCGGATCAATTACATGGTAAGCGACAGTGTTGCAGGTTTCCGGGTCATTGGCAGGAATTTGACCGCCCTTCCCTCTACTCCCCGGCACCCGACACCCGGACCTGCCGCCTGTTTGGCTTACGTCATGTACACTTCGGGTTCCACCGGGAAACCCAAAGGAGTAATGGTGGATCAAAAAAGTGTGGTTCGCCTGGTAAAACATACCAATTATACGGACATTCACCCCCATGACCATATTCTCCAGCTTTCCAATATTACGTTTGACGGTTCTGTATTCGACATTTACGGTGCATTATTGAATGGAGCAGTCCTGTATATGGTATTAAAAGAGGTGCTGCTGTCAAATGAAAAACTGACCGCATTTATCGGCAAACATCACATCAACATCACATTTATTACCACAGCCCTGTTTAATTCCCTGCTGGACTTAAGCCCGCGAATCACTGCTTGTTTCGATAAAATATATTTTGGCGGCGAAACCGCCTCGATCAGGCATGTAAAGATGGCATTAGAAAATCAAAAATCCCCCGGTTCCATTGTCCATGTTTACGGTCCCACCGAAGGAACCACTTTTTCCACCTATTACCCGGTTACCTCCTTAAAAAGGAATGCCAGCACAGTTCCGATCGGTGCCCCCATCTCAAATACCAGGGTATATATCCTGGATAAACACCGGCGATTTGTCCCGGTAGGCATTGTGGGAGAGCTTTTTATCGCGGGTGACGGCCTGGCCCGCGGCTACTTAAACCACCCGGAGTTAACCGCGGAAAAATTTGATCATGATAAAAAAACAAAAAGTTTTTGCGGGGGGTCCAGGGGGGCAGTTTTTTCAAAAAGCGCCCCCCTGGCTGCCAGGGGCAAATTATACCAAACCGGCGACCTGGCCCGCTGGCTGCCCGATGGGAATGTGGATTTCCTGGGACGAATCGATCACCAGGTCAAAATCAGGGGGTTCCGAATCGAGCCCGGGGAAATAGAAAACCACTTAATCAAAATGGATGAAATTAAAGAAGCCACTGTCCTGGTAAAAGAGGATGAAAAAGGAGAACACTATTTATGTGCTTATGTTGTTCCTCATACAAAACTCAGGGTATCTCAAATCAAGGATTTCTTACAGCAGCGTTTACCCGCATATATGATCCCCTCCTATTTTATCCTGTTGGAGCAAATCCCTTTAAACCCCAATGGAAAAGTAGATAAGAAAGCATTGCCCGAACCGGACAGGAAAGAACCAGGACAGGATTATATCGCCCCACGAAATAGAGTAGAAAAAAAACTGGTAAAGATATGGTCCGAAGTACTGGGAGTAGAAAGAGACAAAATCAGTATAAATACCAATTTCTTCGAATGGGGCGGACACTCATTAAAAGTGACCTCTATGGTGTCAAAAATACATAAAGAATTGAATGTAAAGATACCCTTTGTCGAAGCCTTCACCAACCCGACCGTGACTGCACTGGCCCGGTATATAAAAGAAAAAGGCAGCCAAGACAAATATAAATCAATAGAACCCACAGAAAAAAAAGAATACTATACACTGTCATCACCGCAGAGAAGATTTTATCTGTTGCAGCAGGTAAACATGGGAAATACCACTTACAACATGTCTCAGACCCTGGACCTGGGTCCCACCTTCGATGAAAAAAGATTGGCAGTGATATTTAAAAAACTTACCCGCAGGCATGAGAGTTTACGGACTTCATTTAAAATAATCGAAAACAAGCCCCGGCAAATCATTCACCAGGAAGTTGATTTTAAAATCGATTATTACCAGGTGCCAGGAGAAAATTGGGAAAATATAACAGCGGATTTTATAAAGCCTTTTGACTTAAGTATCCCCCCGCTGTTCAGAGTGGGTTTAATCAATACCGGGAACGAAAAAATCCTGGTAGTGGATATTCATCATATTATTTCCGACGGCATATCTTTACAGGTATTAACAAAGGAATTTATTTCACTATATGAAGGGAAGCCGCTGCCTCCCTTACCGGTACAATATAAGGATTATGCTTCCTGGCAGGACAATTTACTAAAAAATAACCTCTATAAAAAAATGGAAAAATTCTGGCTGGATGCATTGGAAAATTTTAATATCACCAAACTGCCGGAAGATAGTATTGCTTACCAGGGTCATTCCGGGGGACATCCCGAGATCGCCGTCATTGAAAACAATACCTATTTAAGCATAGAGGAATTTTGCAGCAAATACAACCTGACTAAATTTTCCTTTATGTTTTCCGTATTTGCATTCGTCTTAAACAAAGAGACTGACCAAAACGATATAACCATCGGCACCCCGACAGCCAACCGGGACCATTTTGATATAGAGAATATAATCGGTGTTTTCTTGAATGTTATTCTATTGAGAGCAGTAATTGATGAAGAGGATACAGTAATAAACAACCTGCTGAAAATAAATAAAGATGTAAAAGAAGCACTGGAAAACAGCGCGTATCCCTACGAGGAATTGCATTACCAGGTGGGAAAATACTACAACTTAACCAATGATGAATTGTTTACAATATTATTTAATTACTTACCCGGGGAAAAGAAAAAAACCACCTCGGCCCCCTTTGAAATAAATCCTAAATATAATGTAACCTTATATATAACTGACACCAATGAAGAAATGGTTTTGAACATGGTCTATAGGAATAACCTTTACAGCCGGGAGAGGATGAAGAGAATCATAACCAATTATTTCAAACTCATCGACGCCGTCATATCTAATGAAAATATAATTACCTCAGCTTTAATTTACGAAGATATTGGAATTAGCGATCCCCTGGAAGAGTTTGCCGGGGATTTTGAAGAGGAAGATTTTTTTAAATAATCGCGCCACATCATTATGGAGGTTGAATGAATTCCCATCACCTGGCAGCCTATATAAAGAAACACGCCCGAAATGATCCCCAAAAAACCGCGATAAAATTTAATGAAACGGAAGTGTCTTACCTGGACCTGGAGAGGAAGTCCAATCAAATAGCTAATTTTTTCCATGAAAAAGTGCCTGGGGACCCCTCGGGCAGCCGCGGTGAAATATTTAATGCGGCTGTCCTCCTGGACAGGTCCCCGGGAATAATAACCTCCCTCATCGGGATATTAAAAGCCGGTTTGGTTTTTGTCCCCATAAGCCCGAATATACCTGCAAAACGGCTTGAATTATTACTCGACGAAACAAAAGCCCACTGGGTTGTCACCTCATTAACGTATTATAATCGATTCGAGGAATTTTTTAAAACCCATAATGAAATAAACGTACTGCTGGTAGAACGGGGTCTTAGAGACAGCGGACCCGGCTTACCCCCCTCGACCTTTACCATTGATGTTAACGAATGGCAAGGTGAACTTGAATTTGAAATGAGATACAACAAACATTGTTATATTTATTTTACCTCCGGTTCCACCGGTATTCCCCGGGGTGTCCTGGGAAGACACAAAAGCTTACATCATTATATTGATTGGCAGGTCCATGAATTTGATGTGGACAATACATTTCAAGTCAGCCAGTTTATACCCCCCACTTTTGATCCTTATTTAAGGGATATATTTGTCCCGCTGGCGGCAGGCGGAACGATTTGTATCCCTGGTTATAATACCTTAATGAACCCGGCAAAATTAATCGCCTGGATCGATGAGAATAAAATTAACCTCATTCATATGGTGCCGTCGTTATTCAAGTTAGTCAGCCGGGAAATCCCTGGTCCCGATCATTTTGTTGATCTTAAATATATTTTCCTGGCCGGGGAATTGTTAAGGGGAAGTGATATCCGCAGGTTCATAGAAATCTTTGGCCAGCGCATCCAACTGGTGAACCAATACGGTCCCACGGAAACCACCTTAGCGAAATTTTTTTATAAAATAAAACCCGGGGACATAAATAAATCCATAATCCCCGTAGGTAAGCCGATAAAAGGGGCGGAAGCCTTGATATTGGACCAAAAAAAGCGGAAGCGCCTCACCGGTAACAGCGGTGAAATTTATATCCGCACCCCCTATATATCCTCGGGGTATTTCAATAAAAAAGAGTTAAATAAAGAGGTGTTCATAAGGAACCCCTTTTCCCATGATAAAAACGATATTGTATATAAAACCGGTGATATAGGCAGGCTTTTGTTCGACGGCAATATCGAGTTGACCGGCAGGGTGGACAACCAGGTGAAAATCAGGGGCCAACGGGTGGAACCCGGGGAAATTGAAAATCTGTTATTAAACCTCCACCATATTAAAGAAGCCGCAGTAGTGGACAAAGAAGATAAAAACGGTGAAAAATTCCTCTGTGCCTACCTGGTCCCGGCAAATGACCGGCCAGGGGGAACAAAACCCGATGTCGCCCAGATAAAATCCCTGTTGAGCAAGGACCTTCCCGGGTATATGGTGCCTTCCTATTTTATCACCCTGGATGCTTTACCCTTAAACCCCAACGGTA
>CP070627.1:8079646-8084863 GCA_020355945.1 Candidatus Aminicenantota bacterium
GCTGGCTATTTTTGCCGCAAACCCCGAAGAAATCCTGGTGGAAAACAGTTCCTCTTCGGGAAAAATCCGGCTTTACTTAAATAGAGACCGGTTTAAAAAATCCGCCCCTGTTAACTCTTCCTCAGCAGCAGGCACTGGAATCACTATTATGAGTTCACATCGGGATGTTAACCGTGAAAAGCAGTTATTAGAGGTTTTTTGTCGTTCGGTTTCCCGGGAGGTTCGACTGAACAACCGTTCTATTGGAGGTCAATCGTTTTTATTCGGTCAAATGGCAGCGATTAAGTTATTACCTTCAAAACATGCCGGTGTATTTTTAGGGCAGATCGGGATTCCTCAAACCGGTGAGAATTGTCATTTCCGGTTTTTGGACCAGGGTATTCCCTGGCACCATTTTACTTTGCCCCCTCAGAAGGGGTTTATTTTTGACGCGGCTGTTGAGACGGTTGGAGAGGTGACCGGGGAATTGATCGATCACCTGTGTCAATATGCTCATCGTCTTTACCAATGGCTTTGCCAGCGATATACTACTGCCTCTCCTGTTATCCGGGACCGCATTGAGGAATTACTTTTTACCCACTGTCGCCTGAGCGGTGATGAGTCTTTTGTTCTTCAATTTGCTCCCTTCAAGATTTTCAATTCGCGGCGTTCCCTTAACCTCAGCCAGATCAGGGTAAAAGCAGCCGCGGGTTCCCTTTATGCTGTTCCTGTGACAAAGGATCGTTTGCGTTACAATACCGCCCACAAAACCGTTCTCTCCTTAACCCGTGAACAAGCAGATTTTCTCATTAACCACTTACACATTCCTATTACTTTTCTTAACCCTGGTGCCTACCGGGAGAATCCTCTTCCTAAGATCTGGTATACCTGGAAAAAAAGAATTAAACGCTTCATTGTTTACCTGTTACCTGCTCCTAAAAAGGTTCTTAAGACCGATCAGCTCACTAAATCCGAAGAATTGTTTATTGTTACTCTCCTTCGATATCTTTCCCGACAGGGAGAGCTTAGGGGGTCTCATGATGCTGAGCCACAAGTACTGCTGATTCCTTCTCGGGGGCCGTTTCCATCTATTCCGTTGAAGAGAAATAAAAAGGAGTTACTCATCAGGCGCGATCATCCCGTTGTAAAGAAAGCCATCCGCGCGGTTCAAACCGATCCCCGGAATATTGAGATTTTTGTTCCTTTACTTATTTATTAATTGCCTCCGGCAGCCAGGGGGGCTCTTTTCGAGAAAACCGCCCCCCTGGACCCCCCGCAAAAGCTTTTTATTAAAGGCGGTCATAGTTTGCAACCTGAAAGAATCTTTATGCAAACCATGACCGCCTTTAGTTCGTTTAAGGTAAGAGGGTTAAAAAAATATTGAAGGCTTCGATACCCGGCGTGCAGGCAATTTTCACCAATTAAATGAAATTCGACATTTTGATGCATTTGCTGCCGGTTCGGTTCATCTAAAGAAGCCTTCACGAGGCCCGAAGGGCCTTATAGGTCCCCCATGCCATGGGGTTAAAAATAATAAATTTTTAGTCTCTGTCCTGGTCTTAAGCGGGAGTTGGTGACCAGACCATTGAGGGAGAGCACATATTCTACCCTGAGTCCATACTTTTTGGCAATCTTAAAGGCACTTTCTCCCCGTTTTACAATATGGGTGACCACTTTACGCGGCGGTTCTTCCAGGTAAAGGGCCAACTTCTGCTTCGGGTAGATGCGCGTTCGCCTTAACCGGTTCCATGTCATGATATCCCGTGCGCTTACTCCTTTAAAAAACAGGGCAATCCGCGCCAGGGAATCGGTATAATTGACGGTATAAATTAATTTGTAGCCTTTGGATTTGGTTATACTTGCACGGGTACCGGAAGAGTAAATTTTCAATTTCTGCCCGGGGTAAATACGATTAGAACGAAGGTTATTCCATCTTTTTAGATTTCTTAGCCCGACATTGTACCGTCTGGCAATCCCGTATAACGTATCTCCCCGTTTCACTTTATAGAGCAGCGAAGAACTGGTTGTACCGGTTTTTTTCTTTGCAGGGGGTTGGGCTGTTTTGGTTTCTACTTTTTTTAGTTCAATGACTTCTGTTTTTACCGGTGGTTTAGTGGCTTCCTCCCCCAGGTTGTCTTTGGTGCTGGAATGGTGAAGCGTGCTTATAACTTCCAGGTCTTCCTCCTCAACTGTTTTCACTTCTTCCGGTTCCAGGAAGACCACATGAGAAGCTGCAGCATATTTTTCAGGATTTTTAGCCATTAAAATGACTGCCAGGAACTGGGGGATATATTCATCCGTCTCACTTTTCAGTAAGTCCTTTTTTACCAATGTCCAGAAGGAGCGTTCGGTATAGGAAATTTGTCTTAGTGCATTAAGTATTTTGCCTTCTCCTGCATTAAAGGCGCAGATTCCCAGCAAAGGGTCTTCCAGTCCGAACATGGCCAGCAGGTCATTGAGATACTCCGCGGCAGCGTATGTGGATTTGATGGGGTCCTGACGGTCGTCTTTCACTCGCGTCACTTTAAGTCCGTACATCCGGGCTGTTCCCTTCATGAATTGCCACATGCCCACAGCACCGGCACGGGACCGGGCATTGGGATTGAATCCCGATTCAATCACCGGCAGGTAGGCCAATGACAAAGGAAGATGTTTTTCCTGCAATATCCGTTTAATCATAGGTAGGTACTGGCTGCCGCGGCTCATGGTCCTTAAATAAAACCGCGAACCTTTCTCATCTTTGGAAAAATAACCAATATAATAAGACACCCGTTTTTTAAAATTCAGGGGAACATCAATATCACCGGAATAGCCAAACTCCTTGAAAATACTCGTGATACCGGAAGTTATTCCATCCGTTATCTTTTTGATTTCCAGGGTATCAGCAGTTTGTATCTCAGTGGGTTTTTTCTCTGGTTCAATTACCGGGATCACTTCTTCTATGGGCTTTACTTCCGTAGGTTCCGTAGGTTTTTGCTGGTATTCCTTTCCCTCCGCTGCTTCTTTCCCTGGGGCTTCGGTGGTTTCTTCTTCAATGTGTTGGGGAGGTTGCGAGGCCTCTTCCGTTTCTGTTGGTGCTGGGGGTTCTACCGGTTCGGTTTTTGGTTTTTGTACCCCGCAGGAGATAAAAATAAATGCTGCCAACATAAGCAATAAAAAAAATTTCTTCATTTTTTCACCTTACTTGCCTGTAAATAAAATATATTAAAGGATAGTATAAACGAATTAGAAAAATCTTTCAAGACTGTCTCCTTTTTTGTTCGTGTACCTTCGTGTAACTTTGTGGCTAAAATTAGAATTCCTGGCTTTTATGCGGTTTTTTTGCATTTATAACGGGTTTATGTTACTATTAAAAGCCAGCAGCAAGAATTGATTGAGGAATCATAAAATGACCGTACAGGATTTAATTAATCTACTTAGCAAACACCAATTGGTACTTATAATCGTGTTTTGTGCCATCCCTTTTGGCGCTTTTTTAAGTGGTTTGCTCCAGGGTGACAGGAACTGCAGCGAATCGAAAATAAGATACCTTTATTCGGTTTTGATCTATCTTTCCTGTATTCCTGGGATGTTTTCTGCTGTATTAACGGCCTATTCGCTATTTTTTCTCAGGGCCGACTTATTGAAAGTAAATTTTTTGGTATATATTTTGCCGATTATTTCCATGGTGGCCACGCTGATGATCATCAAGAAGAAGAACTCTTTCGATGATATTCCCGGGTTCGATCGGATACTGGGTTTAATGCTCATGATGGGGACCAGTTTTGTCGTCGCCTTTATTGTCTACAGGACCGTTGTATTTATCGGCTTTGTCGGCAGACTGAGCGGTTTACTGGTGGTGGCCCTGGTGGTGTTTATCCTGCTGAAAATCGCCGCCGCTAAAATAGCCAAACGATAACGTATTCATCGACTATCAATTGCTTTTCAAATATCTCAAGTATTCTTTTGGTTTCCTTCTTGTTATATTCTTAAATTTTTCCCTGTCTCCTTCTTTTTGTAAAATGTCCCAATTGATTTTCTGATTTTCTTGCCTGGCACCTTTTTGCCTTTTTCTTCAAATCTTTTCTACTTTTTTTGCCTCAGGCGGAGCCGCGGCGCGAAAACCGTAACATTTTTCATGGCGAGGGCTTAGTAACCTGCGGCAACGCCGTTAAGCATCAGGGGTACACCGCCTTTGAGATTCCCGGTTCCAGGATCGATTTTGATCCCTATCCAGCATCCCAATTGAAGCCACTGCTTTTCCGCAGGGAGGACTTTTATTTCCTGGCCCATGGCCCGGACTGCTTCGAGGATTTCTTCCGCAAATACCCCTTCTCCTACAGTTTGTTTGTTGTATTCAGAGGGATGCAGTGCCGGGGAAAAGAAGCAAGGCATCTCTACTGCTTTTTGTGGGTCCATATCAAAATCCAGGACATTGATGACACACTGGAGTGTGGCGATATGTATAGACCCGATGCCGCTTGTGCCTAAAAAGGGCTTTCCTTTTTTTAAGACAATCACCTGGTTAGTGGAATCAGGAACCCGGGCTCCCGGATCCACCTTAGCTAGAAACTCTTGATAGCTTGAAGCCGTATCGGAAATAGATACACCATCCACCATCAAGCCAAATCCAAAATACGAACTGTTAATCGAATGGACAACCGCTGCTATATTTCCCTCTTCATCCACGGCTACTACAGCATCGGAATGACCGGACTTTTCCTGGGCTGCGACTTTCTTTTCCCTGGTTTTCTCGATATCCTTTAGGATTGCTTCATCAAAAGGTGAACTTTCCTTTAATGCCAGATAAACTTCCTTTTTGAAATCATTCCAGGAAGGCTCCTGCATTTTTTCCCAGATCAGTTGGGCTGTTGGTTTGCTCATCAAAGACTGGTGTGAAAAGTCATTGATGCCAAAGTACTTGCTGAAAATCTCGTGGAGGTTCCTGTATTCCAGTCCGGGATAAAAAAATAATTCAGCCACCCGGGCGATCTGGATGAATTGGTATAATGCTTTAGCATAGCGGGTGTAATGGGGGTACTTTCTCAAGTCAGCCAGGTACAACAGGTTAAATGCCCCAACCATGGAAGCACCGGCAAACCCGGGAAGTCCCACGGAATAGATATCATATTCCCGGTAAGTGGTATGAGCGGGTTCCGACCATATCACCTTGTAATCCTTAAGGTCTTTTAAGGTCATCTTACCTCCCTGTTTGCGCACGGCTTGGACAAATTTTTTCGCCCATTCTCCCCGGTACAT
>CP070627.1:8084963-8090583 GCA_020355945.1 Candidatus Aminicenantota bacterium
ACGATTGTTGGCCTGGTGGCTGCCGGGCATACAAAAGAAGCGATCCTGGAAATGTATCCGTACCTGGAGGCGGAAGATATCGATCAAGCGCTTTCATATGCTGCCTGGAGAGTTGAGGAGATCGACCTACCTTTAAATTTGAATGTTGCATGAAACTTCTCTTTGATATGAACCTGTCACCAATGCTGGTTGACCTGATGGATAATTGCGGATGGGAATCGATTCATTGGTCATCTGTGGGGTAATAAAAAGGTGCCAAGCGAAATTTATGATCAAACCATATGGTTCAGATAATCTTTCAAAACGACTATTTTTACCTCATTTACCCTTTTTAATTTAACGTCATTGGTGATAAAAGCATCTGCTCCCACCCTGATGGCCGCGGATACCTGGATGGCGTCCATTGTCCTTAATGAGTCATATTTTCCTCTCAAACGACCGGCTAATTCCGCAATATCAGGTGATATCTCTAATAAATTAATATTCTTGCCTTTCCTTAGAAATTTTAAAAATTTATCTATCATTTGCATTTGATTTTGTGATACCGGTTTAGGCAAAACCTCAGTAATCGTAATCACCGAAGTAAAAGCAGTTAAATCACCTGTTTTAAAACGGTTAATCATTTCCTTCATCAATGGGCCATATTCATCATTAGCTTCAATGTAATATATAATCGGTGCAGTATCAAGAAATACCAAATTGTACCCGGATAGTTCTTCTAATAAAGTCAAAATCGATCCTCTCTCAGATGATTCACATAATCCTGGGCATCGATTTTCCAGATTCCTTTTCCAATTCCATAAATTTCTTCCCAGGACAGTAATTCTTCCTGTTCTTCATCCTCCATCCTCAATTGGTGAATTAATTTTTCCACCAGTTCCATTCTTTCTTTCCTGGAAAGCCCTTGAGATTCTTTCCAGACAATATTCACACTGGTTTGCACGATTCACCTCCTGATCCGGGAATTTGCTTAACTACTTTCATATTATAGCATATTGAAAGATTTTTTACAAAAAATTTTTTTGTTTAATGAAGATGAACTTCGTGGAAAGGCTCCTTGAATTTTGATTCATCTAGTGGTATTATTTCCTATTAATTAAGCAATTAGAAACCCAGGGGTCTATTTAAATTGTAAAGGAGGTTATTTGAAAAAGTGAGGAAGCTAAAAATTTTGAACATCCGGGAAAAAGTTGCCGGGTCGATACTCCGTAGAAGACTGGCAAATGAAGGTTTCCCTGTGATTGAGAAGTGGGCAAGGAATTAACCTGATGTGATCTGATGGATTAACAAGGAAAACATGGCAATTTCTGATAAAACAAGAAAACTGCTTTGGGTCCGTTCGGGGAACCGTTGTGCGATTTGCAAAACAGAACTAATTTTAGAAGCAACATGCAAGGATGAAGAAGCAATCGTTGGAGATGAATGCCACATTATTTCTAAAAGGCAAGGGGGGCCAAGATATGATGATACACCATCTTCAAAAAATTTAGACGACTACTCAAATTGCATTTTGTTGTGCAAAACCCATCATAAGATGGTTGATGATCAAGAAAATACATATACTGTTAGTCGTTTGCAAGAAATCAAAAAAGCACATGAAAAGTGGGTATCAGAAATTCTTAGTTTTTCATATAGATTAGCACAGCCAACTCATACCCAACAAAGAAACTCGAATAAAGACTCAAATAAAGGTCGATTTTTATTAAGGTTGAGTAGTGGCGGAGAGGTTCTAAATGTAATATTGGGAGCACATGCACTGGATTTTGGTCATGATGAAATTAAGACAGAGTACGATCTCGAAATTATAAAGGAATTTTCCCGGCTGGTTGAAGATAGTGATATTCTCTCCGAGTCAGAGGTTTCAAACAGGATTCAGTTTGAATACGATTTAAAAAAATCTTTTGAGCATCTTGAAGAAAATGGATTCTGGATCTTTGGCAAAAGGGAGAAAAGAAAACACAAAATAAAAGGGAAAATAGTAGAATTTGAATGGGCTGTTTTGAGAGTCCTTTACACGACAAATCCGGTAATAACAAAATTGAGCATAAAGGAGACTTACCCGGGAACCGTTCCCGGGGAAACAGCACCGCCAAAGGATATGCGGGAAATACTTTACCGGGGTTCCCGGGATTATTACGGTTCCCTGCGGGGCCCCAACGGCAGGTTTCGTTACCTGCGCATTTCGGATATCATCTTGCCGGGAACCCGGTCCCCGTGGCTGGAGACCCATGTAGAAGTAGAAACGGCACCCCCCGGGCCGGGGACGTCTTCCCGGGGGGCCCGGTCCGGCCCGGGGCAAACCATCCCGGCGGCCCTGGCCGGGTTGTGGCCCCAGCCCGTCAAGCACGCGGTTATCGTGGGCGACGGGGGCATGGGCAAGACGGTTTCACTGCTGCACTGGTGGGAAAAACTACTGGATGACTATGGCCCGGGTCAGCCCATCCCGGTGTTTATCGCCCTCAACGAACTGAACCAGGTCCCGGAAGGAAAACGGGAAGATTTTATTTTATCCCGCATCGCGGCCAACTACACCGAAAACTCATTGACCCCGGACCAGGTGAAAAAAGTCATGAATACCCCGGGACCCGGGGAAAAAAATGGTCTCCCTGCCCTGGTATTACTGCTGGACGGGTTTAACGAGATAACCGTGGACAAACGGGAATTACTGTTGGAATTGAACCGCCTCACCGAGCAGTGCCGGGGCCTCCAGGTGGTGCTCACCAGCCGGTATGATATGCGGGGGAATTTCAACTGGGGCCATTGGCACCTGCTGCGGCTGGAGAAACTGGAAGAAAACCAGGTGGAGAAGTATTTGTCGCGCCTGGGCCTGGTCCCGCCGGGCCCGGGGCGTCTGCGGGAATTAATGGGCAATCCCATGATGCTGACCCTATATGCGGCGGCCGGCCAGGTGAAGCAGGATTACCCCGGGCCGGTTCATTGCCGGTTTAAAGACCGGGTGGAAACACCGGGGGAATTGTTGTGGAACTTTATGGAAGCCCAGGTGGCATTACTGCCGGAACGGCTGGCCCATGATGAAAAAAAAATCGTCTGTTACCAATTTTTATTGCAATTTTTCCTGCCCGGACTGGGTTATGAAATGGAGAAAGCCGGGTTATTCGATTTTAGCTATCAGCAGCTCGAAGAGGTCATGGAAAAGTTGTGCCGCCGGTTTGAGCGGGATGATTTTTTTAATACCCATCCCCGTTTCAATGAATTCGCCGGGGAACTGCCTGTGGGCAAGAGCGCGGACAGTATGGCCCGGCGTCAACGGGCGGCCAGGTTGCAAAAAATCCTGGTGGAAGAATTATTCATGCTGGTGAAAGAAGAGGATTCGTTCCGTTTTTTACACCAGCATTTCCGGGATTTTTTCGCGGCGGCGCATATTTTGAATGAATTGGATATGGGGAAAAGCCGTGGGGACACCACCGTGCTGCGGGAACGGCGCCTGGATTTCCAGATCCGTCGGCTCATGGGTGAGTTGGAAGGGGAGCACCGGGCCCGGCCCTATTTAAAAGATAAGAAATGGCGTGTGGATATCAATAAAGAAAACCGGTTGTATAAGGCCCTGGAGAGTATGAGGGGGGAATTCGGGACCGGGGTTGGATATGGGGTATGGAATATCGTGGAGATATGGAAAGAGGTGCGGGGGGAATTGAGTGGGGCGGATTTGTCTTGCCTGGATTTAAGCGGCGTGATGTTGAACGGGATAAGGTGCAGCCGTTTTTATCCTGGTGGTTATTTAGCGGCCAATTTTGACGGGGCCCGGGTGGGGGCGCGAAACCTTTTCTTTGGGGGGCATTCGCATTTTGTGAAAAGCGCGTTGTACTCCCGTGATGGTAAAAAAATCCTTTCCGCTTCACAAGATAACACCATCAAAGAGTGGGTGGCGGCAACCGGGGAATGTGTGAGAACCCTGGCCGGGAATTCTTCAGAAGTGTTAAGCGTGGTGTACTCCCGGGATGGTAAAAAAATCCTTTCCTCTTCGTATGATCTCACCATCAAAGAGTGGGATGCAGCAACCGGGGAATGCCTGCAAACCTGGAAAGAAGGTGAGAAACCCGTACCCTGTGAATACAGGTCCGGCGACAATGAGGATATTGAATTGGAAACTGATGATAATAAAATCAAATTCAAAGGCAAAGAACTGGTCAATATCCCTGGTCTTTTCATCCAGGGTTGCAGCTTTAAAGACCTGGAAAAGGGAAGCGAAATCTCTCCGGAGAACCTGAAAATCCTCAAACAATACGGCGGCCGGTTTAAAATTACCCAAAAATTCGCTAATATGAAATTAGCTATTCGTTCTTGGCTCTTAGCTCTCAGGTTAAGGCGCCCTTCGGGCAAATAAACATCTGCGGAGGGAGGGCATCGTGGTCATCATATCATCCTATAAATCCTGGTTCAGACACTTTTTTATTTTTTTGGCCTGGCACTTTTCACAAAATAAAAAATCCGGTTGAATTATTCTTAAAAAAGTTCTACAATATAGAAGGATAAAGTGTAATTCTACCTAAGACCAGGTGATGCATGGTGACTGAAGGTTAAAATGAAAATATGTACAGACGAAGAGATACAGGAGTTAATCGAAATGCCCAAACAGATTACCGTGCGCCCCCAAAGGCAAATGCAATTAATTTATAAGCATTACAGGAATAACCTGAAATTAGAGTCAACAGATGGGCAATTTAATTTTTCAGTCTTCATGCGAAAGAACGAGGATTTTCATGAGAATTTTTCAATCGGGCTTGTTTACCATCCAAAAGATGACCCCAGGGAAATTCATCTTTTAAGATGCAATGGCCCTCATGGCCCCCATCAATTGTTTTCTCACCATGAAAAATGCCATCTTCATATTGCAAAAGAAGCAAATATCAGGGAAGGTTTAAAGGAAGATAGAGAGGCTTTTGTCACGGAAGAATATTCAACTTTTGAAGATGCATTGATTTTTTTTCTAAAAAAATGTAATATTATTAACGCTGGCGATCATTTTGAATTGGATCGTCAGCAGTCTTTGGCTGAGGATAAAGAGTAAATGGACTTTTTAAATTTATTAAAAGAACAATTTAACAATAAAGTCGGGTTTAAAGAAAAACGCCCGGGGATCTACCAATTACTGGCCCCTTTCTATCATGAAGATGGCGACATGATGGAAATTTTTTTTGAGAAGCTGAAGGACAATACCCTTCGTATTTCAGATCATGGGATGACAATCATGCGACTTTCATACTCCTATGAACTTGATACAGACAAAAAACGAGAGATTTTTAACCGTATTTTATCTGAAAACCAACTCAATTTTAAGGATGGAGATATTTATACCGATGCAAAGCCTGAGTCCTTCTATACTGCCATCACCCAATTTGCCCAGGTCATTGCTAAAGTTTCCAACATGCGGCTTTATAAGAAAGAGGTCATTCGTTCAATGTTTTATGAGTTGGTAAAAGAATTTGTGGAAACCGGGTTAATCAAGTATAAGGTGCAGTTTAATGTGACACCTATTCCCGACAGGCAGGAACTTGAAGTTGACTATTTGTTTGAAAACGGCAAGCGGCCGCTTTATTTATTCGCTGTAAAAGACGACAATAAAGCAAAATTGGTTACCATCTCCTGTTTGGAGTTTCTA
>CP070627.1:8090683-8100850 GCA_020355945.1 Candidatus Aminicenantota bacterium
GAAATTGTCAGTCTCCTTCCCGGAGACCAGGTTGAAGAACCTGGAGAAAACGAGGAAAACGGGGATATTGACCAGCCGCAAAGCGAAACTTCCCTGCCCGGGCCGGATATCTTGAAATTAAACATCAGGCAAGGAGTTGAGCGTTTGCCCCTGGATATTGAAAAAGAAATCCACCTGGGGGCGCTGGTCCTGGAACCGCTGAAAAAGAAATTGACCAGCAAGGTTAATTCTTCGGTGGAGGAACTGCTCTTTACCCTGGCCGAAAAAGAGGTAACCCTGGATACCCCTGTTTGCAGTCTTAACTGTCATACCATTATAAATGTCAATGTCAATGTCAGTAACAACAGCAGCGAGAACGCTCCTTTAAGATTCCAATCCACGGCGCAGGGGGAAGTAACGTTCACCGGGGAGCAGGTTTTGCAGTTTGGTCTTTCCACGGTTCGATTTTACCCTGCCGGACCTGGAGGAACCCCCTGGTCTTTTTCCCATTTGACCGAACATGGCATTGCTCATCTGCCCATGGGTTTGGATGGATTATTGAAATTTCCAGGCAGTGAAAATATCAAAGTTGATACGGAACTCCTGGAAAACTTGCAAGTTTTGGTAAGAGTAAAAGAAATGGAGACCCCAGGATTCAAGATCATTTCCTGCCTGAAATGGAAAGGGGAAATAACCGAAGAAATGATTAGTAAATTTAAAGAAAAGAAGATTATATTAACCTGGGAGGCTCTCCATGCATGGAAATCTTTTAAAAAATATAATGACAAATAAAAATAACTATAAAATATAGGAGGCTAAAATGGCTAAATTAAAAGGTTTTATAACCCACGCCGCTGCCCCACACGCACCTATTGGAGGCGCAGCGGTATCGGTTTATGAAGGAGAAGAACTAAAGGGACAGGATACCACGAGTGCAAATGATGGTTATTATGAAATTTCTTTGCTTAATATAGGCACGATCTATACCTTGAAGGTTTCTCTTGACGGAGAAGAGAAATATAGTGAGGAAATTGAGATTACCCAGCAGTCGCAGCAAAATGATATTTCCATAGAATTACCTGTCACCACCACGACCACCACAACTTCAACAACTTCTTCCACCACCACCACGGGCACCACCACAACCATGTCCACCACCACGGTGGCACCGGTAAAAGATGACTTTGAGGAGCTCCTGGACACCATTGAACCCATCGGGCTCGATGCACCCGTAAGTATCGAGGAAGCCAGGCAATTGAGACGCCTGTATACCATAGGTAACTACCTGTTGGCAAAAGTCCCGCAGAGTATCCCGCTTCTCAAGGATGACCTGGGGAATAACGGTCCCATTACAGGTGTCTTATATGACGATGTCTCTGCCGAGGACCATACAGCGATTAGTGACATTATTGATGACATGTCAAACAAAAACAGAAACGAAGACTTATCCATGGAAAAGGTTTTGAATGATTTAAGAGAACAATGTGACCTGGGAACCAGTGCAGTGGAGGAAGCTAATGTCCAGTTTAAATCAATATTCAAAGAGTTTGTCAGTCTTTGTACGGATGAGTTACTGGCTGTAAAACCGGCGGATTTTGAAATAAATCCCCTCTATTGGGATGCCAAAAAACAAGAGGAGCTTCATAAGTATTGGAAGAAGTTGATAAGGGTCATCATTAAGCTGACACGAAATATGAGCGTGGCCGGTAGTATGAGCCCGAAAGAAAGAGTGCTGGGTTGGGCTGATATCATTGATAAGTCCGTTGGTGTTCTTTTTAAAGTTGGGAAATTGGTACATGCCCCTGATCAAGATGAGAAACATGGCTGGTCGGTGGTGGCAAAGCTAAATGATGTGCAAAAAAGTGATATTAAAGGGTACCTGGTACATGCTAAAGAAGGTGGATATATGCTCCAATATGCCATTAAGATGTATGAGCAGCTTGAAAAGGATCGGAAAGAAAAGAACATAAATGTTGAAGATGATGTAGGATACATTAATGAACTGCTGCATGATCCGGATAAATTTAAAATAGATGAAAAGACGGCCAGTGAAGCGCTGAGAGCAATATCAACTACCGTATTGGAAAATTGGCATCCGGATTGGGCGTAATAGCGTAACCTAAAAATGAAAAAAATTGCGGTTATCACCACATTTGTAGACATCTGGCAGGCGTTTTCACTTTGCGGCATCGTGGCATCACACCTGGAACAATTCCTCAAACATGGTTATGATACCACATTTACCGCTTGTGAAGGGTTTCAACCGAAGGGTTTTTTCCAAAACCCCCGGTTGAAACTCCTAATGGTTCCCAATTTCCAGTTAGAAAACGATTCATATGCGGTGGAATCCCCGGTTGAGTTCAGGGCCGGAAAGGAAGCAATCAAAGTAAAGCTTCGACCCTTAATTGCCGAAATCGATATAGCCATTACCCATGATATCATCTATCTCCAGCAGCACCTGGCTTATAATCAAGCGTGTCGTGATTTAGCCCTTGAATTTCCCCAGGTTCTCTGGCTTCATTGGATTCACTCTGCACCGGAACCCCATAAAGTTTACCCGGCAAACGATCCCCGCAGTGCCCGGTTCAAACCCTTTTTTAATGGAATCCTGGTATACCCCAATGACTACGATGTCACCCGTGTGGCTCAACAGTACGGAATTAGAGAAGATGACGTGGTTGTAGTCCCCCATGGAATGGATTATGAAAATATATTTGGTTTTCATAAGCTCACACGCGCGCTGCTTGAAAAATACGACCTTTTTCGGCCGGATATATTTGCTATTTACCCCATTCGCATGGACCGGGGCAAGCAGCCTGAAAAACTGGTGCGCCTTTTCTCGGAAATAAAAAAAACCGGGAAAACTGTCCTCCTGATGATCGTTAATTTCCACTCCACAGGCCGGCATTTTATCCAATACCGTGAAGAAATAATCAAAGAAGCAAAAACACTGGGACTGACAGAAGACGAGATTATATTTACAAACCGGATAGAATCTCTCCCGGGTATTTCCCAACATGAACTCAAGACCTACCGGGTTGAATTTCCTCAAAAGGTGGTCATTGATCTTTTTCACCTGACTAATATTTATATTCACCCTTCGGCATCGGAAACCTATTCGCTGGTATGCCAGGAAGCCGCGGCCTGTGGAAACCTTTTGTTCCTGAATGATGACTTTCCCCCGATGCGTGATATTTATGGTGGGGCGGCTCATTACATCAAATTTTCATCCACACTTTTCACCAGCACACATTCTCCAAGCGAAAACGCCTATTACCGGGAGATCGCTCGAAAAATCATTTATCATTTGCAGTCGGAAAAATCAATTTTGCAAAAAACCAGGATCCGGCAGACGCGAAATTTTAGGGCTGTATTTCGAAATTACATTGAACCTCTTCTTTTTGCCAATGATGTTGTCAATCTAAAAAGAGTGGCGGCCGCATGATGACAAAAAAAATAGGAATATATCCAGGATGAAAGTATCTTGCCAGTGTATAACTTATAACAGACCCGAATTGTTGGAGGAATCTATTGAGAGTTTTCTCAGGCAAGACTATAAAGGAAAAAAAGAGCTTGTCATCTTAAATGATACCCCGCAGCAAATATTAAAGTTTAACCATCCCGAGGTGATAATTATCAATATACCCAGGCGGTTCGGAACCATCGGTGAGAAAAGAAATGCATGTGTCTCGTTGTGCAGTGGAGATATCATATTCCCCTGGGATGATGATGACATTAGTTTACCCTGGAGGATATCATTATCACTTCAATACAAAGACAAAAACAGGTATTTCAAGAACAAAAGGGCCTGGATTTGGTCCGGGGGTATACTAAAGCCGGAGCCCGGGTATAATTCATATCATGCCATGGGATGCTGGGATAGGAGTCTCTTTGTGCAGGTAGGCGGATACCCTATCATGCAATCCGGGCAAGATACAGCCCTGGAGAATAAATATAAAGAAACCGGGGAAAGAAACGTTACGAAACTACCACTTGAAGAACTGTTTTACATTTATCGCTTTGGAGGCACAGGCAGTCCTCATTTATCCAGTTATGGACGGAATAATGGGTGGGCCGAGATTGGTAAAAGAAAGATTGAAAGAGTTGGTTTAATTTCTCTTTCACCTCATTGGCGGCAGGATTATGTCGGCATGACAAAGAAGGCAATTAACAACATAAAGGATAAGGATAAGAATTAATATGTATGAAGGGTATATCCAGGGGGAGGCAGGTACCACCTGTGGCAATCAACACCTGCGTCTCTCAGTGGTATTACCGGCCCATCCTTCGGGAGCCCCCCTGGTACGACGTACACTCCTGGGGCTGCGCCATCAAACCGTATTGCCAGGCCAATTCGAGGTGATTTTGGTGGCAGATGGCGGCGATCCGGGTAACCGTTTACATGATGTTTTTGAACCCTTTAAACAGCGATTTTTATGCAGATACATTGAATCCCCCCGGCCCGGGGGT
Source organism: Candidatus Aminicenantota bacterium (assembly GCA_020355945.1). The sequence goes on from CP070627.1 coordinate 8,095,133, forward strand.
GATTTGCCTCACAAAAATCATGCCAGGAATGCCGGCTGCGCTGCCGCTGCCGGTGAATTGGTATGGGTCCTGGATGCTGATTTTTTGCTTCCTCCACATGCCATCGCTCATGTGCTTGACCAGTATGACCGGTTGTCAGCCCAGGGGAAAACCGGTTACCTTTTACATCAATGCCGGGATGGGCGGATGGAAGAACCGGCGCGGTGTGGACCTGGGGCTCAAAGCCTTTGCACAAGCGCGGCAGCAGGAACCGGACATCCGACTTCTTATCCGGTCCGTAAAACCTCTTAAAAAGTATGTACCATCACACCTGCTGGAATGCGATGGTGTACAGGTGAGTGAAGGATTCATTTCCCGCTCCGCTCTTAATGCATTTTACCCACAAGTGGATGTGCTGCTCTACCCATCACGCTGGGAAGGATTTGGTCTCTCACTTTTCGAGGGGCTGCATGCCGGTCTGCCTGTACTGGCAGCGGATGGAGACCCCATGCGCGAATTGGTGGAACATGAACACAACGGTCTGCTGATTGAAGCGGAAGAAATAAGTAAAACACGCCTGGCACCGCATTATGAGTGCGCTGTAGATACGTTTGCAAAGGCGATGATAAGGTTGGCCCGTGATGAAACCCTTCGGGCACGCCTGACATGCCCGGAACCGGGAGCACTGAAAGCTCGTCAGTACCGCTTTATTATGGATGTCCGCCAACTGATTTTAATGACCACCAACTTGACAGATTTTCGCGACTTTTGGGAAAAGAGGGCCAAAAAACTTGGAGTACGAGCTTCCGGGTATTACAAATGGAACCAACAACAGTTCAAACAAAAAACAGAACAATTATGGTCATTTATGCTGCAGCACTTGAAATCACAACTTAAGAAGAACCATGGCTCTATTCTTGATTTTGGATGCGGCGGCGGGCGTTTTTCCAAAAAACTGGCAAAGTTAGGATTTTCAGTAAATGGTGTTGATATCAGCCCATCAATGTTAGCGATGGCCCGACAGGAATGTCTTAATAATAAATTGTGCAAATTTACCCTTATACAACCGGGCCAGGAGCTCCCCTTTGATACCAATACCTTTGATATACTATGGAGTTTCACTGTTCTCCAACATGTGCCGGATGATGTATTCAACTACCTGGTCCGGGAATTGAAACGGGTTCTAAATCCCGGTGGTCTTGTTCTGCTTTTTGAAAATACTCACAAACGCAAGAGGCGTACATCCGTATCCGGTCATATTGTATTTCGTTCCCCGGATGAATACCTCCGGGCTTTTCCCGGGGTATCAACAGCCGAACAAATTAAGATAGAAGGGGAGCAGCATACCCTCTTTGTAGGGCGGGTTCCGCAGCGAAATTAGGAAATTCGGTCCTATTTTTTCGTTTTGATCATCTTAAATACAAGGATTTCCTCTCCTCGTAAAACTTTGATCAAGACTTCGGTGCGTTTGCCATAAAATACATCATCACGTGCGATTTCCAGGTCCATTCCTTCCCCAATGACCTTCTTACCATCCACCTCTACCAGGATATCCCCTTTCAACAGCCCAGCTCTTTTCAATGAGCCAGGGGATAACCGGGTGATTTGAACTCCTTCCCCAAGGGGCTTCCAATTCACACCAAAACGATTGCTGTTTCCCAGCACGATTTCTCCGGCAATGGTTGGAGTGATAGGCCGTGTTTCTTGCTGGGGTTTTTGATTTTCTTGAATCTCTTGTGCCTGGTCTTCTTTTTTCTCTCCTGGTTTTGTTTCCGGCTTTTCTGCAGGTGTGATTTGTTGTGATGGCTTTTCCTGTTCTTTTTCTATTTTTATCCCCGGTTTTTTTTCTTTGCCTCCTGCCATCGAGAGGATTACAACCAGGATTACCACCACCAAAATAGGTGTCGCGATGACCAGGCATTTCCTGGGGAGGCTGCCGGTTAAAAGGCTTCCATGTTCCACAAAACGATAAGAACAATTATCGCATAAATGAACCGTGACCGGCACCAAAAGCGACTTGATTCTATCTTTAATGGTTAAATCAGTGGTTTGTCGAACGGAGAAACTGCGGCATTCCGGGCACCTGGTAAATTTTTCTTCTATAACCTGGCTTATTTCTTCATTCATTTTTCATTTACATCTGGCTTCGTAATTCTATAAAATGACGAAAAATAATTCAAGTTAAAGGATTTGCACATTTGCACTGGTGATTTTTTTCCCTATTCATCTTCATCCAGGTTGATCTTTCCCTGGAACACAGCACCTTCCTCTATTACCAGTTTATCCGCTTGAATGGCGCCTTGAAATGTGCCGCTGGATGTAATTTCCAGTTTATTGGCAGCAGTGATTTTCCCTTCGACTTTCCCGTCAATTTTAACCTCTTCTGCGTTTATCTGGCCATTAACGTATCCTTCTTTCCCGATGGTTAAGGTTTTGCTAATATTTATATTCCCTTCTACCTGGCCCTCCACGGTTAGATATTCATCGGAGGTAATTTTTCCTTTAATTTTCATGGTTTTTCCCAGGTATGACATGGACGACCCGGAGGATACGAATTCACCCGAACCTACAAATTCATCTTTTTTGTAACTATTAAAAGCCATAACGCCTTCTCCTTCAATTTAAATTACCTTATTTATCGTTCCGCAGGAAAATAGGCTTGTATTAATCCAACCTATTTTCCCACGCTGCAATTATAATGAAAACAAAAATTAAGTCAAGAGCAAAACCGATTTTTTATTGACATCAGCAGGTGTTACTTTTATAATAGAACTTCTTAATTGAAATTTGGAGGTGAAAATGGTGCGTATTGAACCGTTTAAAGGCTTAAGACCTGGCAAAGACATTGCACATCAAGTGGCTTCCCCGCCTTATGATGTCTTAAGCTCAAAGGAAGCAAAAGTATTAACCGCGGATAATAAACTCTCTTTTTTACGTATTATAAAACCCGAAGTAGATTTGCCTGATGGGATAGACCCATATTCGGATGAGGTCTATCAAAAGGCAAAAGAGAATTTTGCCGCGTTTATAAGAGATAAAATCCTTGTCCGGGATAAAACAAAGAATTTTTATATTTATAAACAGGTCTGGAGAGGACATACCCAGGTAGGGCTGGTGGCTGGCGCCTCCTGTCAGGATTACCAGGATGATGTCATCAAAAAACATGAATTCACCCGTGAAGAAAAAGAAATAGACCGCATGAGGCACATTAAAACATTAAATGCCAATACCGGGCCTGTATTTTTAACCTTTAAGCAGCGACACGAAATTGACGCGTTATTTGAAAAAGCAATGCAGCAGGACCCGGAATATGATTTTGAAAGTGATGAGGTTCGGCATATTTTTTATGTAGTAGACCACAGGGACCAGGTGGCGGCTATTAAACAGGCGTTTGCTAAGGTAGATTATCTTTACGTAGCTGACGGTCACCATCGTTCTGCTTCCGGTACACGGGTAAAAATAGAACGCCAAAAACAAAACCCCCATCATACTGGTGATGAAGAATATAATTTTTTCCTTTCGGTTATTTTTCCTCACCACCGGATGAAGATTCTTCCTTACAATCGAGTAGTAAAAGACATTTGCGGCATGTGCAAAGCGGAATTTTTCCATAAATTATCCGCTAAATTTGATTATGAAGAGGCCGATCTAAAAGAGCCGCAGAGAAGTGGTGAATATTGCCTGTATATTGATGGAAAATGGTACCTGTTAAAAGCAAAGCCGGGAAGTTATGATAAAGATGACGCTGTGGCGTCGTTAGACGCGGCGATTCTCCAAAACAACCTCCTGGACCCGGTACTGGGGATTAAGAATCCCAGGAAAGACAAGCGGATTGACTTTGTCGGCGGTATCCGGGGAACAGCGGAATTGGAGAAACTGGTGGACAGCGGCGAGTATAAAGTAGCATTCTCTCTCTTTCCTACCACCATTGAACAGTTGTTTAAAGTGGCGGATGCCGGGAAAGTCATGCCTCCAAAGTCCACCTGGTTTGAACCCAAATTAAAAAGTGGATTGGTCATCCATTTGTTGGACGATTAAATGCAAATACTTGACAGCAGAGAAGTTTCAGGGATAATCGATCAGCAAATCAAAGAGGAAGTGGATTCTCTAAAAAAGAGAACCGGTAAAGTGCCGGGATTAACTGTAGTGATGGTAGGGGATAGTGCCGCATCCCAAATGTATATCAGGACTAATGACCGAAAAGCTGCAGCAGTGGGTATCAAATCCAGTGTGCTGCGGTTAGATAAAGGTATTTCTCCCGGTCAGTTGATCCGGGAAATTGAAAAATTAAATCAAGACGATGAAATGGATGCGGTATTGATTCAACTACCTCTACCGGAGAATATGAATGCCTGGGAAATCATGATGCACCTGGACCCTGGAAAAGATGTAGACCGGTTTCATCCTGTCAACCTGGGCATGGTACTGCTTAACCAGACCCGGATTTATCCTTGCACGCCTTCCGGGATTTTAAAGATACTTGAGTATTATAGAGTTAAAGTAGCGGGTATGAATGCGGTGGTAGTGGGTAAAAGTTACCTGGTGGGCAGACCCCTGGCTGCGATGTTGACCAATAAAGACGCCACCGTTACGATTTGTCACCAGAGAACAAAAGATTTAAAAGAAGTTTTAAGAAATGCCGAATTAGTGGTATCGGCCATAGGACAGCCCGGGATCATTACTGCGGATATGATCAAACCAGGTGCGGTTTTAATCGATACGGGCGTCAACTACCTGATTAATAAAGCAGAGGTTCTCAAACACTGCGATGCGGAGCAAGTGAAACAATTTGAAAAAAAAGGCTATGCCATTGCCGGGGATATTCACAGGGATGCTTACAAAAAGGCTTCTTATTATACCCCGGTCCCGGCTGGCGTCGGTCACATGACTACCACGATGTTGATGTACAATACGCTGCAGTTGTTTAAACAGCGGCATCCTATAAAAAAATAAAACACAAAATGGTTTAAGTGAAAATGAAAACGCATGTTATAATAATTTTTATTCTTTTATTGGTGATAGGCCAGGGTCTATTTTCTGCGGTATCCCAGAGACCCCGTTTTTATATCAAATTCAAAGGAATCGGCTCTTTGGCTGCCGGTGGTGATTTCGGTGATTTTGCCGACCGAAACGAAACCTATTTTACCGGTCTTAATAACACCTCAGACAGCTATAATATTTCAGTAACCCGGGCACCTTATTTTCGTGGATACAGCGGCGAAATCGGGTTTGATACCGATAAATTTGCCGTGGGCATCTCTATGGGCTATATTGAAAAGAACTTCCACATTGATTATCATTATGAATCCCAGGACCCTGATTTCCAGGACAATTACACCCGGGACCATACTTTTTCCGCTGTACCTATCTTTTTGTTTATTCATTATAAGATCATTGATACGCCTGTGTTAACCACCTATCTTACTATTGGCGAGGGGGTTTATTTGGCCAAGTACCGGGATGAGTTGGTCCAGACCTTTGAAAATTACAGCCTTACCTTTACCAACATTTCGTTTGAAAGCAGGAAGAATCGCCTGGGCTTACATATTGGCACCACGATTGATTTGAATATTTCCCGGAACCTGGCGCTTTCGGTTGACGCGGCTTACCGGTTGGCCAGTTTCAAAGAAATGATCGCTGAAACTTATTATGAAGATGATGAACAGCAAGTCGAGGATGAGGGTGATTTATATTATTGGATCAACAATCGAACCGGCCAGGCTCGATTTGAAATCGGGG
>CP070627.1:8100950-8117596 GCA_020355945.1 Candidatus Aminicenantota bacterium
CCCTCGCTTACTCCATTCTATTGTAGATGCTTCACGGCTTGATTTATCAAGCCCGGCCCGGACGATTCATCCACGTCTCTACGGGGTTTGATGAATCAAACCCCTACAATTGGATTGATGTTTGCGGGTTTGATGAATCAAATCCCTACGATTGGATTGAGAATAAAGAATGGCTTACTATTACACATTTTATGGTTGACAAAATGAGCAAATTGTACTATAAATTGGCTGAAGAACATTTGAAAATGAGAGGATCTAATGTTAGCCGTACAAGAATACAAATTAAAGATTGACCGCATTATCGACAGGCTGCCCGAGTCAAAGATCGAAGAGTTGCTCGACTATGCAACTTATTTGAGCACTAAGTATTCGCAGCAAACTGAATCAGGGGTTGATGCATCATCTCTTATTCTTCAACAAGAAGCCTTAAAAAAAATCTGGGATGATCCAGAGGAAGATATTTATGAATTATAAACGCGGCGATGTGGTTATTCTGCCTTTCCCTTTCGTTACTCCTGATGGTACAATGCAAAAAGCCAGACCTGCACCTGTCACCTTCATAACCACCAATGACAAATGACAAGGTCTATAAAGCCCCCCCGCAATCTGCAAATCGCAACAAGACCTTTAAAATTCGTTTTCCCTCGTTTTCCTTATTTCATCCACAACAATTGACAATATTTCTGTTTATGATATAATAAAATTTAATAAGATGAGTTATATTAAAGATGTCGCAAAAGGATAGTAACAATGACAGATGCAGGCAATATTTTACAGGTGTTGGTAGCTCAAAGTCTAAATACCCTGTTTGGTCAAATTGAGGTTGATTAAGGGGGCAAGGTGATGAAAACCAAACCTCAAATATTTGTCTCATATTCATGGAAAGATAAAGATATTGTAGATCAAATAGATAAAGATTTCCAGACTGTTGGTATTACTCTGATTAGAGATGTAAGAGACCTAAAATACAAAGATAGCATTAAACAATACATGAAACGTATCAGAGTATCAGATTTTGTATTAATGATAATCAGTAATAATTTTCTAGAATCCCACAATTGTATGTTCGAGGTATTGGAATTTGTAAAAGACGAAAGTTATAAAAATAGAATTTTACCAATTATCCTTCCTGATACTAACTTAACTCCGGAAGGTAAATCATTCTATACCAATTATTGGCAAGATAGAGTCGATAAGCTTGAAAATATTTTAAGAAAACAAAAATTAGGAAACATACATTCACTATTGGAAGACTTAAAAATTTTTGAAAATATAAGTGCTACAGTCGCTGATTTTCTTATGACAATATCAGATATGTTATGTATAAGCCTGGAAGAGCTAAAAAGTAATAATTATAGAGATATATTGGATAAAGTCGGTTTTGATGACTCAAATTTGTTAAATGAACTTTTGGGCATAAAAAAGGTAGGAAATAAAGAAGAACAAGATATCGCCATAGACGATTTTATTTTTAGAAATATGAATTATGCACCTGGATATCTATTTAAGGCCTATTTCGAACTTGAAAGAGGAAATTTTAAAAAATCAGAATATTATAATAGCAAAGCTTTAAAATTGAATCCCGAATATGCAACGGTTTCTGTCAATATGGGAACTTATCTTGATAATTTAACAGTTAAAAAAGTTGACATTAGTACAAATGAGAGTTCGGAAGTATTAAAAAAGCTAAGTTACTATACTAAACTAAAGGAAGAGATAGACATTGATTTAGAACTGGCCGCTGAATTTCAGAATTCACTGTTGCCAAGCAAAGTTGTAATTAGTAAATTGCCTGGGGTAAGATGTGATTACATTTTTTTACCTTTTTTAAAAGTTGCAGGTGATTTTATTGACATTCTTAAACTTGAAGAAGGTTATTACGGTTTCGCCATAGCCGACTCATCAGGACGAGGAATTAGCTCCGGTTTAAGAACTATTATGCTTAAAACATTTTTTAATCTTTATGGTCAGGATTTGTTATCACCTGAGTTACTTTTTGAAATATTAAATACAGAACTTTATAGATATATGAATTCAGGAGAAATTCTCTCCTGTTTCTATGGCATCTGTTTTGTTGAAGAATTTGGTGAAGAAAAAAAAATTGTCTATTCAAATGCGAATCAGCCGCCTCCTTTTGCCATTTTCTTTTAGTTGTTTGTTGCTTAAAAGTAGCAGAGCTGGCAATTCAATTCCATCTTCCTATAAATGCATGTCTTGCCTTGCTTTTTCTACTTCTTCACAAAACTGGTTTGATGAATCAAACCCCTACAATTGGATTGATGTTTGCGGGCTTGATGAATCAAACCCCTGGGATCGGAAAAAAGAAGAAGACCACTTGACAAATTGAAGGCCTTGCCATAAGATAAATATATGGAGCAAAAAGTCGCTAGAACAAACAAAAACCTTAAAATGCAATATCCGCTGCCTGAAAGAATCGGCAACCCGGATTTGCTGACAGGCAGAAAAAAAGAATTCAACGAGTATCACCGTTGGATATCTGAGATTCCCAGGATGCTCTCCAGGTCCAGGGTAATCCTTGCCAGGAGAAAAACCGGGAAAACAGCATTTGTTCAACGAATTTTTAACCAATTATGGAGTGCTGACAGTGAGGTGATCCCCTTCTATTTCGAGATTAAAGATCAAAAAATCTGGCTCGGGGATTTTGCTGAAGAATATTATCGAACTTTCGTTTCGCACTATATTTCATTTATTGAACGCAATCCCGAGATCGTGCATAAACCCTTTGAAATAGAACAGATCAAAGAATACGGTAAGAAAAAATCAATGAAAGTGTTTGTCGATGATGTGGATGCGCTGAATAAACATAAAACCGACAATCGCCCGGGGATGATGTGGGAAATTGCCTATAACGCTCCGCATCGGTACGCTGCACTTCATAAAAGATTTTTCCTGGTAATCATAGACGAATTTCAAAATATCAACGGGTATATCTATCGCGATAAGAAATGCGAGACCGCCCCGGATGAAACAATGACCGGGAGTTTCCACGAACATTCCGAATCGAAAATCGCGCCCATGCTTTGCACAGGTTCGGACGTTGGTTGGCTGCTGCATAATGTTGCTAAATATTTAGGTGTGGGCCGGTTTAAGCAAATGAGAATGAAAACTTACCTTACTTACGAGGAAGGCCTGGAAGCGGTTTTCAGGTACGCTAAAATTCATGAAATACCGATAACCAATGAATCTGCTTTGTTAATCAATCATTTATGCTATTCGGATGCTTTTTTTATTTCTTGTATTATTCGGAGTTCTTATGAAGAGAAGGATTTAACTACCAGGGAGGGTGTTATTAATACGGTAAATTATGAACTGACCAACCGCGAAGCTGATTTTGTCAATAATTGGGATGAATATTTTAGAACGACGTTTCAACGGATTAACGAAGTCCATGCCAAGAAGATGCTTCTTCATCTTACCAAATACCGTGACAGGTCCTGGACACCACAGGAAATCAAAGAGGCCATGCGAATTGAGATGGATGCGGATGAAATACATGCTAAATTAGAAATGCTGCGCAGGGCGGATTTAATCCGGGATTTATCAAGCATCGATTATATAGGGCCTGATGATGGAACTTTTTACCTGGTTTTGCGTCATCGTTTCGAGAAAGAGATTTCCGGGTTGAAACCGGATTTTAAGAAAGAATTTAGTGAAGAAATTGAGAAATTAAAACAGGAGAATCGTTCATTTCACCCCTGAAGCGCTGGACTATTGCAAAAGTAAAAAAATCGGTGTGGCAAAAAAAATAAAATATTTCCAGGAGGAATGGAGCGACTAAGAGCCCGTCTGTCATTTATCATCTTTCTTCTGTCTTCTCTTCTTCGTGTCTCTTCTTGTAACTTCGCGGCTGAAATTATATAGGCCTGATATGTTTGTCTGCCCGGTTACACAGCCCAGACAAGCCGCAACCAAAAATGACCTGGCATGTCCGGGAAATTCCAAATTCCAAACGAAGCGGTGTCCTACGTCCTACGGACAATGTTTTAACCGCCTGCGGCGGTGTTTTAGCTCTCCCGCCGCAGGCGGTCGAACTTCTTGCCCGAAGGGCGCAAATTGATTTCCGCCACAATCCCTTGCAATTTCTTTTTACATATGGTATCTTTTACCGTTCCGTTAGTGAACGAAAGCATTTATTTTTTAAAGAAATACCTGGAGCCTTCATGTTATCAACAGAGGAAGTAAAAAAGATAATTGAAAAAGGTGAGACAAGCCGGGTTGAATTTAAGTCTGAAAGAGAGAAAAATATAGATTTTGCAAAGGAAGTCACCGCCTTTGCCAATGGTTCCGGGGGATACCTGCTGGTAGGTATTGAGGATGATGGTACAGTCTCCGGCGTGAATAATCCGCTGATATTTGAAGAAAAAATTTTTAATATCTGTTCTGATTCTACCAGGCCGGTGGTTACACCGGAGTTGTGGAAATACAAAATTGAAGGTAAAGACGTTTTTTGTTTTTATATTTCACCGGGTTTTTCCAAACCATATGCGATCTTGAAAGGAGGAAAAGAACGATACTATACCCGAAGGGGAACTCGAACCCAGGAAGCAGATCGAAATGAATTGCTCCGATTATTTCAAACCTCAGGACAGATTCATTATGAAGCCGTCCCGGTTATAAATTGCAAGTACGCAGACCTCGATTTTCCAGGAATCCAAGGATTCTTCAACTATAACAAGGTCAATCCTATCGATATTTCCAATTGGGATCATAAAAAAATTGAAAACTTTCTTAAGAACAAAGAAATACTGGTAGAATCCCTTGGAACGTTATTTCCTACAGTTGCCGGACTTTTGTTGTTTGCCCAACAACCTTCCTCTTTTCTTGGTTATTTGGGAATTACAATTACTAAATATGCAAACAGGGAAAGGGACTATAATTATGTTGATTTCCGCCTGGATAAGCCAATAATGGGCACCTTCTCCCAGGAAGGTAAGAGGGAAAGATTGGGCCTTATCGATGAAGCAATGGAAAAAATTAAATCCATTATCCTTGAAAAAAGCAGCGCATCACTAAATGGGGCTGAAAGAATAATCGTTTATCCATATCCGGAAGAATCCATCCGGGAAGCAATTGTAAACGCTGTTGCCCACAGAGATTATACTATATCCGGTATAGATATTCGCGTTGACATTTATCCTGATCGACTTGAAATTGAAAGCCCGGGAAGATTACCAAATACAATTACAATTGAAGCCATCAAGGTGGGAGCCAAATACTATCGAAATCAAATCCTGGTACAATACCTAAAAGAAGCCGGTTTTATGGATTTGCACAGTCTGGGTATCCCCCACAAAATCCTGAAACTGTGCAGGGAATATACCGGCAAAGAACCTGACCTGGAAGAATCCGAAAGCAGCTTCAGAGTAACCCTATATCCAAAAAAAGAAAAATCCCTCAATGAGATAGAAGAAAAAATCCTTAACCTATTACATTCAAGAGATAAACCATTGAAAACAAAAGAAATAAGTGATTTACTGGGTTTGAAAAAACGTGCAACAATCAATTGGATCAACAGCCTGATAAGGAGAAATATGATAGAAGCAACATCTGAAAATCGAAATGATCCAAACTGCCGGTACAGGGTTAAATATTAACTGTGCATGCACAGTTCTTGCACAGTAAAAAAGTAGTAAAACCTTGAGAAAACGAAAACCCTTTTTTCCATTACCCCAGCACCTCAATTTTCCAAACCCAATATTCCCTGTCTGCGTGCTAACTCGAACAAGTGAGCACATCGAACTAATTTTTAAATATTAACTGTGCATGCACACTTCTTGCACAGTAAGGGTTCAATAACCTTGCACAGTAAAATTCGCTGCAGCTAAAATTAGAAAGAATTGAAAGGGAATTTTTTTACTTGACAAAGCGGCAAGACAACATTTTTAGAAGAACTTTTCATGACGGTGCGATATGCAAAACACCAGACCATCAGGAAGAGGATAAAAAAGTTACCAGTTTCATTATCGGTATCGGGTACCGGGAGGGCTGATAGGGTTCCCAACCCCGAAGTCGAGGTCTTTTATCTCAATCACGGGATTCGGAATCCCTACACCGCGGTTTTTTACCCCAATCATGGGGTTTGGAACCCCAATACTAAGGTTATTTACCCCAATGTTGAGGTCCTGAGTCGCAATACTGCGATTATTTTTTCCAACATTGGGGTTCGGAACCGCATTATTGAGGTATTTTACCACTGGTACTAGAGGTTTTATACCCCAATAATGCGAGTTTTTACCCCGGGGCCGAGGTTTTCTACCCCGGTGTCGCGGTTCCGGATCGCAATTTTTCGGTTTTTTTATCCAATTTTTCGGTTCCAAACCCCATCACTGCGTCTTTTTTTTCTAATACCGGGGTTCGGAACCGCAGTGCCGGGATTTTTACCCCATCGCCGGGGTACTGAACCCCAACACTGCGGTTTTTACCTCAAAATTAACTTTCTTCCTTTTTCTCTTGTTCTTTGGATGAGGAAGATGAGGACCTTTCAAACGTTTTTCCTAATTCCCTGGCAATGATATCTACACCCGGGATACCCGCTTTTGCCGCGCCTTTTACCGAGTTGTAAAACACCCGCGCCGCATGATAGGCTTCGGCTCCGGAGGCAAAACACGTATCATTAACTTTTTCCCATAACGGCTCCAGCACTTCCAGTATTTCATAAAGCTGCTTGGTTACTTCCAGGTCCTTTTGCTGTTCATCCACATTCATGTACGGTGGAACAAAATTCGGATGCTTCTTTGCATATCCCAGGGCACTCTCTACAAACTTCAACGACTTTCTTCCCATATTAGGGATGGTTTTTCTCTCTCCCGGGCTCAGGTTGACAATGAAAGGAAGCAGGGATTCAATCTCCTTTAGTTTTTGGAGCACCTGGCTCTTGTCTTCATCACTTAATTGGGCACTTATATTCTTATATGCCATTTTTTATCCTCCTTGATTATCTAATTTTTACATTTTTACCGGCCGATAAAAAATTTAAGTTTCTATTGTATAAAGGTGAAGGCAAGATGTCAAATTAAATTTTTTATAATGCTGCGCCGTTGTCCTGGAAATGCTTTTATATCAGGTTTCTCATTTTAAGGATGTTAAATCTTTATATATCCGGGGGGCTATTCCTCTTGCAGTTCTTGAATTTATTAAAAATGATTAACTGTTTTTCATTATATATACAGGAAGAAGGGGGAGATAAAATTAAGAATCACGAAATTTCTTAGGAGAGTAATTGCAGAACTTTTTGAACACCTTGATGAAGTAGCTAGAGCTGCTGTAGTCGATGATCTCTGCTAGTTCTTTAATAGATAGGTTTGGGTTCTCTAATAACAGTATAATGCTTTTTATGATTCGTTGTTGAAACAAGTACTTTTGGAGTGTTTTACCTATTTCCCGCTTGAAGGCGCGGGAGAGATTTGGCACACTGACTCCCAATTTCCGGGCAATCCAGCCAACAGTCAAATATTTAAAGTCTTCAGGCTTACTTATAACGATCATCAATGCCGCTTCCATAGCCAATTTTTTTTGCTTTGTCTCTTTTTTCATTGATTTTCCTTATTAATTTTTTAAATATATACCACAAAAAATAATAAAGATCAAGAAGAAAATCGATATTACAGGAATTCTTATTTTAGCCGCGAAGGTACACAAAGGGGCACAAAGAAAAAACTTTGCCTGGCACGAATACCACTAAGATAAGGCTAAATGTGCATATGAAAGTCATTTTGGTGCCGAAGCATACACACCCCGCCCTACGGGCACCCCTCTCAAGAGGGGAGACACACCCCGCCACCTTCATCTATACGATGAAGGAGTCCCCCCTCTCGAGAGGGGATTTCCGGAAAGCACTCAGTGCTTGGTGCTCAAGACGCAGTATTGAGTCCTTAAATTCCCCTCTTGAGAGGGGTGGCCGCGAAGCGGACGGGGTGTGTCTAATTAAATTGCTAAAAATCATATATTAATAAGTGTTTAGCCTTATCATAGACCGGACAAGCCGGAACCAAAAAGAAATGTTCTTCCAGAAAATAGCAGAATTTCACGGGTTAATAATTAGTGGCATTCTTGCTTGGCACCAAAATATCATGTTGATCAGCGTTCATCTGCGGTCTTTCTTTGTATCCCTTTGTGTAACTTTGTGGCTAAAACTAGACGAAGGATTTAGGCCCCTACTTGTCTTACTTTTTTATAAAAAATATGGTATGATTAAACAGATGGAAAAGAAACGAAAAAAACAACCTGGCCCGGCGAATATTTATAGGGAGGAATCTCGGTTTCTTGAAGAGCTGGAAATTGACGAAAATTACAAGAAACTTAAAAAGAACGAGTTACTGGATAAATTTTTTTCCCTGGTAAAAGAGTATAAAAAATTACTTAAACATGCCACTAAAATCACCCGTATCGGAGATTCCACCCAGAGGAGACTGCTGCTGGCGAATGAAAAGATCGAGAAACAAAATAAGGAATTGGCAGACTCTCGTAAAGCATTATTAGAGGAACTTTCCCATGCCGCTGAATATGTGAAATCCCTGATTCCAGCGCCGCTGACCCGGGGTCCTATTTTAACCGAATGGTGTTTTGTTCCTTCAGTACAACTGGGGGGTGATTCGTTGGGCTACCATTGGCTCGATAAAGAACACTTTGCCATGTATCTCCTGGATGTGTGCAGCCATGGGGTGAGACCAGCTTTGCTTTCAGTATCGGTGATCAATGTGCTGCGTTCACAAAATCTTTTAGATACGGATTTTAAAAAACCGGGTGAGGTTCTTACCGGCTTAAACCAGGTTTTTCAAATGAAAAAGCATCACAATCTTTTCTTTTCTATTTGGTATGGTGTGTATAATTCAATGAATCGGCAGTTAACCTTTGCCAGTGCCGGTCATCCACCGGCTCTGCTTTTAAATGGTACGAATAACAAAGCCATTGAGCTGAGAACCCCTAACCTTTTTATCGGTGGCATGTCGGAAACATCATACAGAAGCGAAAGTATATTCATGGAAAAGCCGGCAGTGCTTTATATTTTTTCTGATGGTGCGTTCGAGGTGGATGGATCTAAAGAAGACACGATATGGGATTTGAAAGAATTGAAAAAATTCCTGGAGCGCTGGTCTAAAGAAAATAACCGCGAACTGGAACAATTACATGCTTTTCTTCGAAAAATACACGGGAGCAGTGTCCTGGAAGATGATTTCTCAATCTTGAAAGTTATATTCAAATAAAACAATGCCTCCGGTCCCCTGGCACGGGCTGTAAAAGGCCATCATTGGGAATTAAAATTTTGAGATTACTTTAAAATAGACCAGGCTGGATATGCCCCAATTCCCAAGGGTAGTGGTTTCCGGGCCCTTGATCCGGAATCCCCCTGCTTCCAGTTCAATGTTATTTCCCAGGGTGTAAGTAAGCGAACCGGCTGCGAACCAGGCAGAATGATCTTTAAAATCTTCAAAATTTTCCGCATCTCCCAACTTATCAAATTCAAACCCTACCGTTAATAACGCCTTTATCTTATCGGCATTGAATTTCTTTTCTATGGTCAGGGCAAGGTAATCATTAATGCCATTACCATTTCTATCTTTCATTTCCGTAAGGAAACCATGAGAAAGTTCGAGATTTATATATGGGCCGTTATTACGAAACTGGTAATCCAACCCGAGGCTGCCGGTAAGAAACCATTTATTGGTAATTAATGACTGACGAGCGATTTCCAGGTTTTCTAAATAGATCAATGTATCCATGCCGGGATTTTTCCTGGCTGCCAATTCTCCCCAGACTCCCAGCCCCAATAACTCTCCGGCAGCTCCCATACCCAGGATGGTTTCACGTTTCGTGGTGTACGTGATGCTGCCGGTGGTATTCATGGGGGATACCCGGATTTCTGTGGGCAGCAGCATGGGGTTGAACCGGGAAACCGCCAGCAGGGTGAGATCAAATTTTCCCAGTTTGGTGGAAAATTTGGTTCCATATGCCAGATGCCTGGCCTGGGGTAGAGGGAGGTTAAAGGCATCATCAAATTGAATGCCGGGAAAGTTGTTGCTCAATTCATCCTTATAGGGTTGATAGAGGTCTTTTGCAAAGGGGCCGCGCAGGATTTCAATACCGGGGCCGGCAAACATCATCCATGAGGTGTCAAAGCCAATGTTCCAATTGAGCCGTAACAAAAAAACACTGAGACGCTCGTCAAATACCAATTCATCAATAAAATCCGGGGGATTGACCACATCCAGGTGGCGAAAGAAATCGGATTTGCCGATATTGATGCGCTGCTTGCCAATGCGCAGTTCCAGGTTCCTGCCCGGAAAATCATACAGGTCCAGGTAAGCGTCTTTGAGTTCCGGTTCCAGCCTATCTTTTTCTGTGGCCGCACTCTCCTGGCCCATAAAATTGGTATAATAATTTAACCGCACCCTGCCGCTGAATGCGGCTTTTACTCCAAAGGCATGATCAATTTTGGCTTCCAGGAGGGTTCGGCAAAAATCCAGTTTTCCTTTGTCCAGGCTGTAACGCAGATCGGTTTGAAACAAAAATGAAATGTCCGTACCATAAAGCCCATTAAAAAGCAAACCATTGAGCAAAAGAAAAATACCGACGAATATACCGAAGCACTTCTTCCTCATTTCATTCTCCGAAAAAGGGGTATGTGGCTTTCCATGTTTCCAGGCTGCGGGACAGACCGTTGGTGCTGAAAAAAACTTTCTTCAGTTGGGGTACATATTTTATTCGCTTCATTTTGATGGTGGTGACACTTTCGCTGAGCAAATTTTTCATTTCATAATACATCGGGGTTAAAATACCGGAAATGGTTTGGATTTCTTTTATAATAAACTGTTTAAACTTTTCTCCCTCTTTGTTAAAGTAGAGGATTTTTTCCGGTACGAAATTATCTTTTCGTACCTGGACCAGGAGTTTTTGATAGGGGGTTTGGTCCTTTTTGGGGATGAGTTCCAGTTGGTAATGGGTATCATTGGTTTCCAGGAGTTTGCACTGATAGGTCCGGGAGTATTTGGTGTTAGCCATATCGTCGTAGGAGAAGTCGGACCCGGCGACTCCGCTGTGTTTGGCGTGGCTGGCCAGTCGTCGGGTCCTGCCTGAGGAGCGGAAATACACCCAGATTTCATCGCCGTCATCGAGGGAGAGCATGGTTAATCCTTTGACTAAGCCGGAGGCGAATTTAGACACCATCCGGTTGCCCATTGCCATTCCCCACATTAAGAATTCCCGTTGGGAGCCACTGGTGGTGGTAATGGTCATGGTGCTTACAGAAAGACTGGTTCGGATTTTCATGATTTCATCTGCTTTTTCCATGATTTCAACGGCATTTAATCCGAACACATGGCCTGAAACCAGGAGCAAACCAATAAGAAAAGCCCGGATTCGTTTCATTTTCATGATGATTCTCCTTGTTATCTTGTATTCATTTTTGCCGGCTCACATGGTTCCTGTTTCATTGGCTGCTTTTTTATTTTTAAAAATATTGGGGAAAATGCGTATCAGTGCAGGTAATAAAATCACAGACATGAGAAAGCAAATCCCCACACCAATGAAAAGAAAGGCACCAAAACTTTGTATTCCCTGGAACCTGGCAAAATACATGGACCCAAATCCGCACATGGTGGTTAAACTGGTCAAGAATATAGCGCGCCCTGTACTGGAGAGAACAGTGGATAAACCGCCTTTTCCTGTTTGTTTGTACCGATGCATGATATGCACGCTGTCGTCAATACCTATTCCAATAATCAAAGGTACGGCCAGGACATTGATAAAGTTGAGCTGTTGTCCTAAAAGCACCAGGATGCCTACCATCCAGATGATGGATACAAAAATGTTAAGCATAATAAATAGTGTGGCACGTATATTGGCAAAGTCGATGAGAATAAAGATCAATATAGCCAGTAACGCATACAACGTGACTTTTTTTCCATCTCGTTTGGCGGTATCAATGACTTCTTTCATAAAGAGGAGCATCCCGCTGGCTCTTCGCTGGGTGGTTTTTTGCATATTGATTAAAAAGGGATTACGGTCAATGTTATCCCAATTATATTTGATGGGATAAGCGGCAAGTAAAAATTGGCTGCCGGATTCCGAAACCAGTCGTCTGCGGATAGTGCCAGGTAAATCTTGCAGGTGAATGTTCCCTGGATTTAACATGGCTGAAAAATTTTGGGTGGCTTCCTGGTAAAAGAGACGTTGTAATTTCTCAAGCCCGGGTTGGCTGGTGGCTTGTTCCGCGGCCTGTTGGAGCTGCTGTAGAAAGTCCGGTTGTGACTGTTTTTCATTGGCAGGTGTCCATCTGCCGAGAAACCGTTGGCATCGCTTTTGCAGTCGATCCAGCCCGGCGATATTGGCCAGGTCCCGCATCTCTAACATGTTTTGCCTGAACCGGTGAATTTCCTGGCTCAATTTCTCCAGGTTGACGTCTTCTTTTTGGGAGAAATCTTTAGATACCCAGACAATTTGACGGATAATTTCCAGGCGTTTCTCTTGTTCCTCCAGTGGAGGAATATAAGTTGATATCGAGTCCACGTACGCAATCATGGGATTTTTGTCCAGTAATTGGTAGTATTTTTGATCCTCTTCCAGGGAGTTGGTGACAAATACAATGGTGTCAACGGTCATGTTAAAGCGGTCTAAAATTTCGTCATTTAATTCAAGAGATTTCAGTCCTTTGGCTTCTACTTTTTTCCAGTCACCGGTGAAGGTCAATCCTTTAGCTTTAAAGAAGAAAAACACAGTTAAAACAAGAATGATCAGTAAGGTTAATAGGGGAATTTTATTCAATTTTCTTTCAAAGGAGGCCAGGAACTTAAAGTTGACAGGTACCAGGTGTTTGTCTTTTTTTTCTTTGTTTTTGATTTTATTTTCGAGAGATTTCCAGATTAAGGGGATCACGAGGGCATAAGTCAATATTTTAATGAGTTTTTGATAGGAGGGGGTATCCCGCCACATGAGCAGGGCGGGCAGCAGGAAAAGGGAGGCCAGCAGGCAGTAAAAAACTCCCAGGGCAGTGATTATACCCATCTCCAGTAGAACCCGGAAGGAGACCAAACTTAAGGTTGCAAAGGCCAGGATCGTGGTAATCGCACCAATGATAATGCCTCGGCCGCTGGTTTTCATGGTATGGGCGATTGATTCTTTTGGGGTGTGCCCGGAGGCTCTGGCTTCCGAGTACTGGGCAAAAATATGGATGCTGTAATCAATTCCCAATCCCACTAAAATAGCTCCGGCCATCGCGGTGACAATGTTCAATGAACCGATCAGCAAGTATGAAGTCCCCAGGCACCAGGTGATAGCTGCCATCAATGTTAACATCCCAAACACAGGAGCGCTTTTCATGCGAAAAGAAAATATCAACAAAAGTAAAATAAAAATAAACGCCAACCGGGTGACCAACATGGAATCCTCTTCCGATGATTTCATCTCATCTCGGGTGATGGTGTGAACTCCGGTTTGTCCCAAATGAATCCCAGGGAATTTTGGGCCCCATTTTTCAAGTATGGTATCCAGTTCATTCACCAGTTCAACGGTTTCGTTGACCTGGTTAATGGATACCGTGGGTATGGCAAAAATAAGCCCTAATTTTTTATCCGGGGAAATCATATATTGAGGACCTGTGGTAAAAAAACAGGCGGAACGTTTGACTGCTGATTCATCTTCCTGTCCTGTACCGTATGTCTTGAATAGACTGAAAAAATCATACAGCCCTTCGATTAAGAAAGAGGCATTTTTTTCTTGTTTTTTCAGACCACTTTCATCTCCCAGGTATTCGGACTCAAGGGTATCATTGATCCCTTTCACAAAGGGGACAAGATTGAAATCGGTTAAATGGCGTTTGATGTTGGTCAGGTCTTTGGTTTTGGTTATCAAAAGGCCGTATTTTTTTAAGAATTCAATGTCGTTTTTGTAGTATACATCTCGGAACAGGTCTTTTCGTTTTTCCAATACAAGTGCGATGGTTTCGATGGTATGTTGAAGACCCTGGTAATTTTCCCCTTGAACCGTGATGATGATGGGATTAGCAGTTTTAAAGAGCTTCATGATCCGTTTGTACTCGATTAAAACCGGTGCCTTCTTAGGCACCAGGCTGACCCAGGTGGCATCAAGATTCTGAAAAAGTAACCCCGATAAATAACCGGCCGCCATGGTAAAAATGATCGTAATGATTAATATGATCTTCCACCGTCGGGTGGTAAAATGAGTAATACCTTGAAGTAATTTATTCATGATACATCTCCTTTGAATGATGTTTGATTATATATCAATAACAATTTTGTTGTCAATCACAGGCCAACCAATGGTGGTTAGGCTCAAACGGGTATTGAGGCAAAGGAATTTTCATCCCCCTGTTGAAGGTTTCAAACGAGACCCAATCGATGTCTGTTCCTTGAATATACAATACCGCCAGTATGGACAGGATATGTTCCCTGGGGGGTGCAGCGGTGTCCAGCAGGTCCAGGCAAATACAGGAGTCACTACAATTTTCAAGTGAAGGGGGAGCTGCACCCATGGAAATGAATATATTCATTCGCTCGGGATCTTTTAAATTCCCAGGGGGTTCGGTTGTTTCAATTTCTACTACATCAATTGGGAAGCTGGTCATATTCGCGATACCGGCAGCGGCGTCAATGCCGGTCCCTTTAGCTAAGATTTTTTGCGGCTTAATTCCCCAGGATATCAACGTCAGTGCAGCCGCAGTTTGCAGCATTGTGCCTGGCTTTGCCTCGGAGATTCCGTTTAATGTATCCGGCGAAAACAAGCCCCCTACTTTTTTCAGCGCTTCTGCAAAAAAACGACGGTAATCCGCTAATGTCATGTCAATCTTATTACTGCCTCCGGCGGCCAGGGGGGCTTTTTTGAAAAACCGCCCCCCTGGACCCCCCGAAAAACTTTTTATAGCCCTTCGGGCGGTTGGTTTGTCGTCATTTGAGGGTTGACAGGACACTAGCGGGGGTAAATCGGCAAGACCAGCCTCCATCTCCGGGAATACAAAAATAATCGCTGGAGAGCAGCGGGGTATGTAAAACGGATTGATGTAGTTGTCCTCTTCTAAGGTGATTTTCCCGGATGAGGCTCTCTGACTCTCCAGGAAAAGTTTTAAAAAACTCGGTTTTTTTTCTTTGGTTTTCTTAGTATGATTTGTCGTATGATTAGAGGTTATAAAAATCCCGGTTTCCCTGGCAGGGGGTTCCGGGAACGTGCGATTAATATGCCGGAGTTTTGCCAGCAATTGCTGAGTACTGCTGCAGATAAAAGACACGCGGTGCTCAAAATGGCCCCTGCCGGTGCTGCAGGTGTGACAAATATCAACAAAATCCAGCTCATCATGATGCTGGTTTAAATGGTTTTCCATCCGGATAAGAATGCGTTTTAAACTGTCTTGATTCCTGGCGGAGAAATTGACAATCCCGGGCAGGGAAGCATGGCAATGATAAGGCGTTGGGCTAGATTGGCTTTGGGTTTTGGGCGGCGGCTCTTCAACGATCATGAACACATTGGCACCACCGATGCCCAGGGATTGAATGCCTGCCCGCAAGGGGTGGCCCGGGTCTTGATACGGCTGCAAGGTGTCATTGATAAAGAAGGGGGTGTTGTTAATTTTGATTAAACGGTTGGGTGGATTAATATGAATGACCGGGGGAATTTGTCGATGTTTCAGTGACAGTACCGCTTTGATTAAGGCAGCAAGACAGCCGGCAGAGTCCAGGTTACCGATATTGTTTTTTACTGTTCCCAACGCACAAAAACCGGTTTGTTTTACTTCCATTTTAGCGAATGCGGCTGCCAGGGCCTGGACCTCCAGGGCATCGGTAATGCCAATGGCATTGCCATTGACTTCAATGTATCGCAGTGTGGAGGGTTTAATGCGAAATCGCTGCAGCGTATCCGTCACCAGTTCCACCTGGGCATAGGGATTGGGACTGGTGAGGTGACGGGTATGACCGGAATAGTTGAGGGTGCTTCCCTTGATGATTCCGTAGATATAATCCTGGTCCTGGAGTGCTTGTCGGAGGGGTTTCAGGACCACTGCGCCGACACCTTCGCCAGGTACAAAGCCGTTGGCCTGGCCGCCCAGGGCACAGGTTTTGCCGGATTTGGCCAATACCCCCATGCGGCTGAGGGCTATAAAATATTCCGGGGATAACAACAGGTCAATCCCACCGGCAATGGCTATGGTGCATTCATTGTTTTTTAGGCTCTGACAGGCCAGGTGAATGGCTGTAGCCGATGAGGAGCAGGTGGAGGCTAACACCAGGCTGGGGCCTTTAAAATTCATAAAATAGGAAAAACGATTGGCAATGGAAGCGTTGGAGTTGAGTAGTGCGTTTTTTTGTTTTATATTTAACCGGTAAAAGTTTTCCTGGTATTGGTTATTGGCGCATCCCACGAATACGCCGGTGCGGGAGCCATATAAGCGACTGCCGCCGTATCCGCTGTCTTCTAACGCATGCCAGGCTGTTTGCAAAAAGAGCCGCTGCCGCGGGTCCATATGACACGCATCTTCTTCCGGTACATTAAAAAAATCATGATCAAACCAATCAATGCCATCTATAAATCCACCCCACCGGGCTTCCGGGACCTCATCGCAAAGGAACCGTTGGTTTTCCGATATGCAGTCTTTGCCATTTTTAAGATTTTCCCAAAAGGTT
>CP070627.1:8117696-8132792 GCA_020355945.1 Candidatus Aminicenantota bacterium
GTTCCCATGAGAGATTTATCAGAGTGTGCGTTGAGTGGTCCTTATCACTATCCCTGGTGTGTTACCAGGATAGAATATGAAATTACAGGCAAGCACATTCAACCGGTTCATAAGAAATCCTTTGACTATAGGAAAATCATCATTGCCGACTGGCCTGGTTCGATGTACTATGACACGGTTCGTTCAATCTTCAAACCCCATTATATTCCTGCTATTAAAAGTAGAGGTCTGGACCATCCTAATTATCCTTTATACCAATACTATATCATCACCAATACAGATGGAAGCGGAGAATTTGGTAAAGTGAATGAGTCATGGAAAAATTTTGCCTGGATTACAGGAGCCCGGGATGAATCCGGTAACCGCCTATTCCCGGATGGCTTATATACGATAACTGTAACAGCTTATGATTTCATGGGAAATCACACCACGGTAAGTGATATGGTTGAAGTGAGGTACAAAAAAAAAGCTGTAGTAAGAAGATAAAATTATAAAGGATTTCCTTACGAAAAGACTTTGATAATAAATGAGTCTTAAAAAAATAAACAATAAGGAGTATAAAATGAGAAAAGCATGTTTTATTGGTTTAATTCTGGTTCTGACAGCCTGTTTTGGTTTTGGAAAGCCAGGACAGTTCCAGGCCTCTATATTGTTTGGATTCAACCATACTTCCTCTTATGGTTCTGAAGAGGATTATATATGCGGGGAGAATGATTTTCCTGTGACTCCAGCTCATACGCCTCTCCAGTTTGCAGCTTCGCTTGCCTACTTCTTCACAAAGAATACGGCCATTGAATTGACAGGGGCATATACTTTTGGTTCCAGGGTAACGTTACAGGATCCTTCAGACAATGATACAGTAGATATCAACACCGCCAGGCATTTTTCTTTTACTCTTAATTTCATTTACCGGTTTTTGGTAAAGAAATTCAGGCCTTATCTTCGTGCAGGTGGAGGAATTGACAGCCTGATCACTAAAGAAGAAACATATATTTCCCGGTATGGATATGAAATTAAATTTGTCTCACCTGAAAGAAAAGTTGATCCGTTGTTAGATATAGGAGGAGGTGTTCATTATTTTTTCACGCCTAAATTTGGGGTGATGATGGATATTCGTTATATGATCATTTTTACCAGGGAATACAACATTAACGGTTCAAATCTGAAGCTGGGATTTTTCATGAAATTTTAACGCAATGGAAGTAAAAGAAACGGTATCCGATTTCTTAAATGTCTTACCTTATAAGGTAGGTCGAATTTTTTCAAATTGATGCTATAAAATTATAGAGCAATGATGGTTATTAAGTTTTTTGAAAAAGGAGGTAAAACATGAACATAAAAAAGACAATAATCTTTTTGCTTTTTATCGCTATTTATTTTTGCCTTTTTGCCAAAGGCAGCGGTCTTTATCTAAAAATCACCGGTGGAGCAAATTTTTTAAACAGCGGCGATTTCAAAGAACTGATAAAAAACAATGAAATTTACTACAGCACTCGCAATGATGAGTCAGCCCAAACCAATATTTACACCAGTAAACATCCGTTTTTTTGGGGTTTTGTCGGCGAGATGGGATACGATTTTGGAAAAATTGCCATTGGTATTGAAACAGGCTATATTGAGAGGACCTTCACAGTACATATGGAACCCGCTGAAACCTACAGCGGACCATATATCCAGACCTTTTCTTCTATCCCGGTGCTTTTAAATTTTCATTACAAAATGGTAAATTCAGCCGCAATGAACGCCTACGTAACCGGGGGGCTGGGAATATACCTGGGGAAATTTATAAGTAAATACAACCTGGAATACCTTGATTCTCCTGACGAATATATCAATTTCCACTTGAAAAGCACGGGGAATTCCCCGGGATTTCATGTGGGGGTGACCCTGGACTACAGTATTGCAAAACACCTGGCCCTGGTTCTTGAAACCAGGTACCGCCTGGTCAACTTCAAAAATATGTCCGGGAAAGCCACAATGGAAAGCTCTCTTTATGGTTTCGGCTACACCGATGAAGGAGACTTATATTATATTGTCAGAAAATCAAACCAGGCCGGCCAGTTTTATGTTGGCACAGATTACGATACCAGTCCATATGATATAAAAGAGGCTGAACTGAATTTAAATGGATTGGCTCTCGCCATTGGCTTCAAAGTTCGTTTATGAGTTGGGTATAACAGTTACTCATGATGTGAGCCTCACCTGGAGGGCCCCGCGGCGCGGGTGCCACAAATAAAGAAATAAAGTGCCAGGCAAAGAAAATCAAAAAAGAGGGGTGGAGAATGCAAAGGAAATTATTTTTTGATTGGATTTGATCTTTTGTTATAATAATACTATAATATAAATGGAGGTAACAAAAATGAAACAAGAAAGAAAAACGTTTGCTATCAATGAGGATTTCAGGAAGTCATTGACTCATGAGCGCCCTGAACCAAGGAATAATGCACCAACCGGAAGACAAACCAGGAATTCAGCTCAGCAAAGCACCAACGCACCGGGGAGAGAAAGCAATTCAACAAACAACAGGGAATAATCAATGTCAATTGAAGAAATCATAGGGCTTATATTATACATTGCACCGGGTTTCTTGACCATGGAAGTCTATCATGCCTTCTACCCGGTAAGGGAGCGAAATAACTTTATCCTGTCTACCTGGAGTATCATTTATGGAGTAACTATTTCTGCCTTTGTCAGGGGTATTGATACCGCTTTACTAAACAATATACTTCAAAGCAACAAAAATACGTTTCCATCCTTTCCTTTTATCATGGTTTTATTTTTTGTCGGGATATTAGTAGGACTTTTTTTGGTATTAATCAACAGAATCCGATTTGGGATATCGCAAAAATGGCCCCAAATCAAAGGAATGGCACCAGACCCCCGGAGTACGTGGGCAAAAATAAATCAACCTGCAAATGAAGATTGGGCGACTGTATTCCTTGATGATGGGGCGATATATCTGGGTTGGATTAAATACTATACCTTTGATCCCAATGCTGATAACCAGGACTTTCTTTTATCCCATGCTAAACGGGTAGATGAAAACCTAAATATTAAATATGAAATCGATGGCTTAGGCGTGTACATAAATACAAAGGACGTAAAAAGAATCGAATTCTTAAAAGGAGAAACGATATCAATTCAGTAACGACTGAACAATCTTAAAGATCACTACCTTTTCGACTGCTCCTTTTTTTGTGCATCAAGGACAAAGGCCTCTTGACTAATGACCAATGACTAATAACCAATGACAAGTGCTTCAAAATCATTCCTTTGTCGCGGCAAAGGGTAAAATGGTAAAAGAAAAAAGGTTAATTGTCCTGGGAGAGGCGGAAGCCAACGTAGAAGCTGCGAACGGAGGGCTCGCCGCAAACGCGATTTGCACAGCGCAGGCTCACGGCCTTGACGTCCCAACGGCCGCCGCGCAACACGCGGTCTTTGCCGCTTTTCGGGCCAGTGGGATTCTTGTCCGGGGATGATTGATAATAATTTTCATCATACCAATCCCTGCACCACTCCCAGACGTTCCCGGCCATATCCAATAGACCATAGGGCGATGCGCCTTTAGGGTAGGAATCCACAGGCGTGGTTATGTTAGTGGCAAAATTTGCTAATGTCTCATCAGGTTTCTTTTTTCCCCAAGGATATTTACGACTGCCAGTCCCCCGGGCTGCTTTTTCCCATTGAGCTTCTGTTGGAAGTTTGAATGTTAATCCTTTTTTCCAAGATAACCACTTACAATATTTATTCACATCATTCCAGGTGACACATACAACCGGATGATTATCTTCCTGTTCAAATCCAGGATTTTTCCAATTTATACCTTTTTTTTGCTTCCATTTCTTCCGTATTAATCCGGTCCAGGCATAAGCACCTCCACTGATCTCTGCCTCAGTCACATAGCCTATATCGTTAACAAATATTTTAAATTGATTAACTGTAACCTCATACTTTCCTATCCAGTAACCATCCAGGTAGACGGTATGTGTGGGTTTTTCATCATTGTAATCATTAGAACCCATTTTAAACTCGCCCGGTGGAATGTATACCATGATGATTCCATCTCCATAATCAGCTTCCATGAAACCCTGTTTGTTTTTATAAACTTTTTTGGCTCCCTGTACATGTAGAAAATCTTCATTTTTATCTCGTGGAATTTTCTTTTTTTTGGTAACCGGCCCTGATGGTGGTTTATTATCAATTGGCTCAATCCTTTTCTTTTTCACTGGTTTTTGTGTTCTGTTTGAAATCGATTTCAAAGCCACCAGGACTTCTACCATATTTTTCCAGCGTCTTTTCCTGTCTTTTTCCAGGCATTTTATCACGATATTTCGTAACTCATTGGAAACACCTTCCAATTCATAAGGCTTTTCATTGATGTCTTTGATCTGGTCCTTGTTTGTAAAGGGTAAGTCACCGCTCAGCAATTGATAAATAGTTACACCCAAGCCCCATAAATCTACTTGATTATTTTCTCTCCCATAGAGGGTGGTTAATTGCTCAGGAGCCATATAAGGCCACGTTCCTATCCACTGGTGCTCACCTACCAATTCCGTCATAGATAATGTGACCTGGTACGATATGCCAAAATCAAGTATTTTCACCTGGCCTTCAGGAGTAACCATGATATTTGCTGGTTTAATGTCCCTGTGAATCACATTGTTTTTGTGGGTTTCTTTCAATCCTTGAGCCATCTGCTGCATGATGTCAATGACTTCGGTTTCTTTAAGTTTTCCTTCTTTGCTTTCCGCCAGTATTTGTTCGAGGCTATTGCCTTCGATATATTCCATCACGATAAAATACTGTCCCTGGTGCTCTTCCAATCCCAACACCTTAACGACATTGGGATGTATGATACAGGCTGCGGTGTTTACTTCACTTTTTAAATGTTTAAAGTCAAGGGGTGAATCGGCAACCCGGGGGGGCACCATTTTAATGGCTTTTTCCTTTTCTTCCAATTTATCCAGGACCTTGAACACCACCCCTTTCCCTCCGCTGCCCAGCTTTTCCCGGATGACATATTTTCCTAATTGAGTGCCGATTAAATCTTCAGGTTTTTTGTATTTAATAAACGATCGTTCAGCCATCGATACCAAATTACTCACGGCTGCGCTGACATTACCGCCCAATTCATCGGCATTTTTGAAAAAGCTGACAATATATTCATTCATCAGCTCATTTCGGAGTCGATCGATCTTTTGGTGTTCTTCCCCGGTGTCTATATATTCCACTGGCCAGAGAGCTTTTTGGTCCAATAGAAAGATCAGGCAGGGAATACCGGCTTTCCTGGCAGTTTCATATTCTAAATGAGTAATGCTTTTATCGTAACCATCGGGAATAAAACCGTATCGCCAGGCAAAGATTCCTACATAAACATCACAACTGCATACGTCTTGTAAACATTTTTTAACAGGCTTTTGAGACGCGGCCACATAATCTTCCATGTAAACGGATTGGTGGCCTAAGCGTCGAACGGCTTGAGCCGCTGCTTCCCGCTCATTCTTCAAATCAGCGTATGTGGAGGAAATATAGATTCTTGCCATTTCCTATGCTTAAATTATTAAGTTTTCAAAATCAATATCAAAGATAATTTTACAGGAAATAGGTTGGAATATCAATAGGCGAAAAAAGAATAATTTTAATGTTAGCCACGAAGATACACAAAGCGTGCGGCGCCCGCAGCCCACCTGGCCGCCGGAGGCAAAGGAAATCCTTTTAAAAAATAAAAAATTCCTGTATTATCTCTTGAGATTTTTTCCCATTAGTGGTAAAGTATACATGAGGTGAAAGATGCCAACAGTTCAGGTTAAAGCGCAATTATCCACTGATGACTTGCTGCAAGCGGTTAAACAGTTGGACCCATCAGAACTGGAAGGGTTTATCTGGCAAATTATCGCATTACACGCACACCGAAAAGCACCAGGTTTATCAAAAGAAGAATCCCAATTACTAATAAAAATTAATCAAGGTGTACCACCTGATATCCAGGAACGTTACGATGAACTGATTGCTAAGCGACAGTCAGAGACACTGACTGCTGACGAGTATAATGAATTATTGCGGTTAACCGATCAAATCGAGAAACTGGATGCAGAGCGTGCGGAATACCTAAAAGAATTGGCTTGTATCCGTCAAACTTCGCTTACTGCACTCATGGAAGAGTTAAACATTCAAACACCTGGTTATGGTTAAGAAATACCCCCCGGCTCAACTTAAACAGGCTATTCTAGAAAAAGGTGCCAGGCAAAGAGGAGAACCAAAAAAAAAAATTAGCCACGGACGAACACGGATAAACACGGTTTAAAAAAATGACTCTCTGTGACCTCTGTGGCTAAACCTTCCTGGTTAAATAAACATCGATTTTATAATCCCGGGTTTCACCTTTGAGCCATACCGCGTTTTCCAGGTTATCTATTTTTATCTTGCTGCGGCAAAGACCTTTCAAGAATTCCATAAATTTCACCACAGTCTTTTCCAGTGCCGTGATTTTAATTGATTCCTCTTTTGAAAGCAAGGCCTCCTCTATTCCCACCTGCAATGGTTTACCCGGGTAATTGTTGGTGAGGATTTCCAGTATCTTTTCTTTATCTTCCAGGTAAAATTTGATTAAATACCCGGGGTAAACTTTTGAAAAATATTCTTCGAGGTAGGAGAGATAATCTACGTCATAGAGGGCGATTAAAATAACCCTGCTTTCTATATCACAATCAAAGATGACAAAAGGGAATTCGCTGATAAGTTTAAAGGGAATGTCATCTTTTAATTTGACTTTCAATCGAGGGTCAAGAACGATGAGAGCCATGCCAGCTTGCATGGCCAGTACGGCTTTTAATTCCTGTCCAGTAATATATCCGGCTTCCACCAGGATTTCTCCCAGCTTTTTGTTAGAACCGAGCTTTTGCTGCAAGGCCAGGGTTAATTGTTCTTGGTTAATGAAATTATTTTTTACCAGGAGCCTGCCCAGTTCCACACTGGGTAGGGCTTTCTTAAATCCACACCGCCTGTCTTCGATGATTCGATCGGCCAGGACGCTGCTGTAACACTTATGACTGCAAAACCATTGATCGTCTTTTTTTTCACCGCACCCCGGCAGTCTTAATTTAACGGCAAGGGTATTGATGGTTTTAATGCATTCGGGGTTGGCGCAGGTGATTTTCATAGTTTCTCCTTTAAAGGTGAACTGAGATACCGCCTCAGTTTGATTACCAATTCGATCTCTCCCAGCGGGATATTAAGCTTGGGAGCAATCTCTGTCGGGGTAAATCCCTGGTTGACCAGGATCAATATTTTATCAACGGTCTCTTTGTCCAGCTTATTTTCCTTGAATTTCTTTTCCATCATCCCCAGTTGTTGGGAGACTTTTTCGGCTTCGGATATTAATTTATTTAACACATTTTGTCTCAGGGTCAACTCTTCTGAAATGTCTGTGCCGACTCGTTCGCTTTTTTCAATAAACTCCAGGAATTGTTTACTGATGGTGGATAAATGCTGCATATTTTTTCCTATATTGGCAATGCGATGATTGGTTTTAATGTAGAGATGATAAGTCACACCAATAAGAGCGATTAAAATAATTGCTTCAACGATAACAATGATATGAATCACATTCATGGTTCCATGTTCATGGGTCATTGATTTCCATTACCTATCACCCGTCACCCGTTACCCGTCACTCTTCCTATTTTTTACTTAGTAATTCTTTAACCGAATCCCTGATATATGCTGATTCATCATAGATTTCAAAGGTCATACGTTCTACATCGATGGGTTTATTTTTGTAAGCGGCAAGGATGTCCCAGGCGGGGTCACCGATTATGGCAAAGGCTTTTTTATCCCAGGGGAAGCATAATGCAGCGGCTTTGGTAAACAAGTTAGAAATTCGTACCACCGCGGCAGGCAAAGCCATAGATTCCAGGCATTTATGGTGATCGCGGATGGCTGCCGTTATTTCCTGCTTAAATCTCCATTTCTCCGCCAAAAACCTACCTACATCCTGATGCCCTACCCCTAACACCTCTTCTTCGGCTTCATAGTCTACCAATCCCTGGTTCAATTGTTTTTTGACGATTGCTTTGAATTTTTCCGGGTAAAATTGATAGATCGCCAGCTTGCCGATATCGTGCAAGAGTCCGGCAGCGTAATAGTCATCACTGGGAGGTAAATTTAACTTTTTTACCAGGGTATTGGTGAAATAGGCAGCACCCAGGGAGTGCTCCCAAAAAGTGTTGATATTGAAACCCGGGATATCATCATGGAACCGAAATATTCGTACCACTGAAATTTGTAATATCAAATTCCTGATGATGGTGGTTCCCAGGAAAGTAACGGCATTGGTTAAGTTGGTGATTTCCTGTCGTTTACTGTATATGGCACAATTAGAAAGCCTGAGAATCTTAGACATCATGGCCTGGTCTTTCATGATTAAATCAGCGATTTTTTTGCTGGAAATAAAGGGATTCTCCAACATCTTATTTAACCGGCTAAATAACACCGGCAAGGTGGGTAATTGCTTATTGCCGGAAAAAAGTCGGACTAATATCTCTTGTTTTTCCATAGGTCCCCGCCCCTGGCCACCATATCCCATCATGCTAATTTCTCCTATTATAAATAATTGCAGATGGAAAATGAAGCATTTTAAAATCATTGGAGATGGAAAATAACGATTCCGAATTTCCTAAAATCAAATAACCACCAGGCGCCATTTTATCGTAAAAACTATTGATTACCTTCTGCCTGGATTCTTTATCAAAGTAAATTAATACGTACCGGCAAAAGATGACATCAAATTTTGTTTTTATCGGTATGGAATCCAGTTCCATTAAATTGTACTTTCGGAATTGAATGTTGGTTTTGTATTGATCCTGGAATTTAAGCTTCCCGGGATTCAGCCGGGTGAAATACTTTTTTAGATATTCTTTGGGTACGAAGCGGACGGCATAGTCGGTATATTCGCCCCGCATGGCTTTGGCCACCACCAGGTCCGAAATATCAATGCCCCAAATGTGATAAGATAACCCGGGAAACTTCTCCCTCAATATGATAGAAATGGTATAGGGCTCTTCACCGGAGGAACATCCGGCGCTTAGTATATTCATGTTGTTTTTTTCCCGTTGCAGGGTTTCCGGCAAGATATGCTTCTCCAATACTTCCAACTGTGGGGGGTCCCTGAAGAAAAACGTTTCATTAACCGTAATTTCATTAAACAGGTCGATGGTTTCGGTGCGGATACGTTCGTTTTTGAGGTCCTGCAAGTAGTCGTTAAAATTGCTGTAACGCAGTGATTGAATTCGTCTGCCTACCTTTTGTTCGATATAATGTTTTCGGGATAAAGGGAAAAACATGCCGGATTTTTTATAGATAAAGTCCTGGAGTTCCATATATTCCGCGTTGGTTAATCCTGGCGCCTTCATTTGTTTACTTTCCGAACCAATTGATACCTTATTATATTATAAATATTATACCCCTAAGCCAATGATTTGATTCGTTCTGCTTTACTTTGTACTTCGGTGATACGTACGGCAAAATTGCTGTCGCACACCACTACTTCTCCCCTGGCCACCAATTTTCCGTTAACCAGGACTTCGACGGGGTCCTCCACCAATTTTTCCAGTTCAATGATGCTGCCCGGGCCCAATTTCATAATATCGACAAGCCGCATCTCCGTGGTACCGATGCGAACCGTAATGGGGAGTTCGACATCCAGCAGTAAGTCGATATTGGTGCCTTGATAGTGGTATCCTGGTCCACTGCCAGGAGCGGCGGTGGTCCGGCGTGCTGCTGTTGATGGTTTTGCGTGGGTCTTGTCGTAGACTCTCGCCGGTTTCCTTTCTGCTTCCGCCCCGGGAAAACCGCGGGGCGTGACCATGACAAACTGGTCCCGGGCTACATCTACTAAATTAATGGTACAGTTCCATACCTCAAGTTTCATTTCTCCCATCATGGCCGCGGCATCCATTGATTCAATAAAGGAGATGTTCTTAAATTTCATATCCAGGCCAAAGTTCTCTTTTATGGGTGCCTGGCAGGCGGAAAACATCTGGTTCACCGCTTCTTCAAAGGCATCCCTGTCATCCGCGCCGATCTCATCTTTAAAGGTATCCAACCCGATCATCAAATTGGCAATAATAGAAACCAGCTTATTGCTTAAGGCAATGATGATGCGCTGGGATTTATCGTCCCCGTAAGATAAACCGACAAAAGATTGAAATTTGCCCAGGACCTTATTCAAATCACTTTTACTTTTCTTTTGCACCGAATCCACCAAGATCTGCACATCTCGTCCCAAAATGGTATGATATACGGACGTCCAGTTCTCAACCAATATGTTAATCATCCGCTCTTTATTACTCATTTTTAAACTCCCTGGGGATCAAATTGACGATTTGAACGGCCTTTTTTTTATCTTTTTTCACTTGATAGGCACTGTATTTTTTTATACCGTTCAACCTGATATTTATTTCATCATCTTTTTTTGTTTCCAGTTTAACCAGGTCACCGGGACCCAGTTCCAGTAAATCTTTGATCCTGATGGAGTTGTCGTATATCCCGGCTTCAACAGACATTTTTGTTTTTAACAGGTTTAATTTTATTTTTTTCACCTCTTCTGCGGAGGTTTTTGCCCGGTGGGCGTACCAATCCCGGGAAAATCGTTTGGCAATTGGTTCCAACATAATTGATGGGATACAGAAATTCATAAACCCCCTGGCTTCCCCTACTCTCAATTCAAAAACGATTAGTACGACGATTTCATTGGCAGCCACCACCTGGATCGATTGTGGAGAGGTTTCGGCAGCCACAATAGACATTCTCAGTTTGACGATCTGTTTCCAGGAGTCTTCCAGGTCTTCCAGTATCAGTTTGACTGCCCCCTGGATGAGTGTCCGTTCAATATCGGTGAGGGTTCGCATACCTTCGCCGAAATCTTCCCCTTTGCCCCCCAATATCTTGTCAATCATGGGGAAGAGAATTTTGGGATTGATTTCCAATACGGCGTTCCCCTCCAGCGGGTCCATGGCAATGACATTAAAATAGGTGGGGTCCGGCAGCGATAGGATAAACTCCGCATAGGTGAATTGCTCCAGCGAGTAGAGATTGACATCGACAAGAGCCCTTAAATAAGCGGATAAGGAGGAGGAAAAGTTACGGGCAAACCGCTCATGCAGGTAATGAAGGGAACGCAGCTGGTCCCTGGATACCCGGTCCGGCCGGCGGAAATCATAAATAGATACTTTTCTGTCTTTATGGATTTCCTTTTTGTTCTTCCCGGGTTTGATGGTCACTTCTTCGGCAGCCGGTGTTGGTCCTGTCTCTTCCTGGGAAAACTCCGATAACAGCGCATCAACCTCTTGTTGTGATAATATCTTGGCCATAATGCCTCCTCATAGTACTTCCCTGGTTGGGACTCTATTGCGTTGGGCTACTTCGGCCAGTTGGGCCCGCAGCCTCAGGATGGCAGCGGTACGGATTTGAGATATGCGGGACTCGGTTAAATCCAGGACTTTCCCCACCTCTTTCAGGTTCAAATCGTCCAGGTAGTACATACTCAATACCATTTGTTCCTTTGGGGGAAGTTGGTTTATAAAACCGGCAATCATATCCTCCATTTCACTCTTTTCCATGATGAGATCCGGGGATGAACTGTGCTCATCCATATAATAATTCAACACTTCTTCATCGGTGATATTGGCTTCATTTTCGCTGGGCATGCGAAAAACCCCGATTCCCACGCCCCGGGATTCATTGAGGAATTTATGAAATTCCGGCAAAGACATATTTAAGCTGTCAGCTACTTCTTCTTCCTTTGGCGGGCGTCCCAGTTTTATTTCCAGGGTTTCAAAGGCATGTTCCACCTCTTTGATCTTTTGCCTCAGGCTTCGTGATGCCCAATCCAGGTTTCGCAGCTCATCCAGTATCGCGCCCCTGATGCGCAGCGAGGCATAGGTAGCAAAGCGGGTTCCCTTCGAGGCATCATACCGTTCCACCGCATCGATCAACCCCAGGATTCCCGTATGCACCAGGTCCTCCAGCTCAATCCCCGAGGGTATACGGGCATACAGTTTGGAGGCAATAATTTTGACGATGTGCAGATGGTCCAGTATCCGTTTTTCAAACTCCGCTTTATTCATCCTTTTTTCCCTGTCTTTGGTCATTGGTCATTGGTTATTGGTTATTATCTATTTTAAAAATCTAACCTGGATTCTTTGTCCTTCCCGGTTTTCATTTGAGACACCCGGTCAATGACTGCCTTTGACAATTCCAGGTAGTCCTTTGTAACGGGACTATCGGGAAACTTTTCCACCACCGGCCGTTGGAATTTAATGGCCTCCACCAAATGGTCATCCGTCCGGATACAGCCCAGGTAATGAAGTTCCTTGTTGAGGAACTTTTTAACGGCCCGGGAGATTTTAAGGAAGACTTCGGAGGCTTCTGCTTCATCTTCCACCATATTGACGATCACGGAAATGGTTTTAAAGGCATCCAGTTCGGTGACCACCTTTACCACTGCATAGGCATCCACGATAGAGGTATTTTCCGGGCTCACCACCAGGTACACCTCATCGGCGGCCAATAAAAGCGAAATAACATTATCGGAAATACCGGCAGCGGTATCAATGATTAATAACTCCACCATTTTCTCTAATTTTTTTAGCTCTTTGTACAATAGAATTTCCTGGTATTCGGTTAAATGGGTCAGGGATTGCACACCGGAACTGGCCGGGATGATTAAGAGTTCGTTTTTGCTGATGAGTATTTCTTCAAGGGCAGCGGTATCTTTCAACAGGTCGGACATATCCAGTTCAGGTTCGATGCCCAACAGGATATCGATGTTTCCCAATCCATAATCGGCATCCAGGATAGCCACTTTCATGTCCATCCGTGCCAGGGCCACCCCCAAATTCACCACCACATTGGTTTTACCCACCCCTCCTTTACCGGAAGTTATGGCGATTTTCTTCAACCTGGAAACATTCCCGATCACATTTTCATTCAATTTATATAATGTCGAAACCTGGTTCTCATTGGTACTCATGGGTTTCTCCTTTTTTATTATTACTTTTATTATAGCCCGGAAACACTCTGCGGGCAAATGTCCCGGGATGCGCAATTTCAATATCTTCCGGGACCCGCTGACCCGTGGTAAAATATGCCGCTGGAATGTCGGTGCGCATCTTTAGATTAAATAAATTTCCCAACGATAAGGATTCATCAATCTTGCTGAAAATGAATTTATCCGGTTGAAAAATGTTGAACTTTTCATAGGTCATATATAAATCCGCTGTTTTGGTGGGGGCACTGAGGATTAAATAAACTTCTTTTTCTTGCGCTGGCACAGCGGATAAGTGCTTTTCCATAATCAACAATCCCTTTTTATCATTGGGGCTCCTGCCTGTGGTGTCTACAAAAATCAAATCAAAATTCGTCAATTTATCTAACCGAAATCGCATTTCCCTGTCATTAAATACGGAATAGAAGGGGACATCAAGAATATCGGCATAAGTTTTCAAATGAGCTTCGGCACCGATGCGGTAACTATCAATGGTTATCAATGCCGCTTTTTTGGATTCCATCAATTTAAAATAGGAACATAATTTGGCAATGGTGGTGGTTTTACCTGATCCGGTGGGTCCCACCATAACCACCACTTTTCGTTTTCCCTGTTCCGGTTTTAACGGGGATGGCAGGGAAATGGAAGAAGTGATGAGATTAAACAGCCGTTCTTTGATGGAGGGTAAGTCGCTGATGTTATCGGCATCGGCCTGGTACTGTAAGGTTTGGATGAGTTTTTCCGACAGTTTCCCTTCAACACCACTTTCCACCAGGTCCACGTAGAGATCGAAAAATATACCTTTGAATTGTTTATAACCTTCAAAGCCGTTGGTGGTGGCATATAAGAATTTTTTGATTTCCGCCACCTCCCGGGTTAACGGCCCCAGTTCATTTTTTATATCCGACAGGTCCTTCACTGCCTGTTTGTTAACGGTAATTTCCGGGTGGGCCTTCATCTTGCTAAAAACTTCCTCTTTCCGCTGCTGCACCTTCCCGGGACTGTAATATTCGTAGGTTTTGTTGAGCAGTGCCGGTGATATATCCGCAGGGTCGGCCTTAGCAGGGTCCACTGCTGCCGTGACCTCAATCAACTCCACATTGGTTAGGTTTAACTTCCCCCGCTTCACCACCTTTTTCCGGGACAAAATACAGGCATCCTTTCCCAGGTCTTTCTTGATTAGAGGTATTGCATCCTCCAGGTGTTTAACTAAATATTTCTTAATTATCATATCAACACCACTTCAAGTTACACCTTCCTGGGATCATTGATTTCGGTAATCCTCACCGCAAAGGTATCATCCGGTATGGCAACTTCCCCTTTGGCAAAAAACGTATCCTCCAGGTAGATCGACAAGCTCTCACCCACGCGTTGATTCAACACCAGCAGGGAACCCGGTTCAAGGCCCAGCAGTTCCCCTAAGATTACCTTTTTCTTACCCATCAGCACATTTACCCGTATGGGAATCTCAACAAAATCCTCCAATTCTTTAATGGCTTGATCAAAGCTTTTTTGGTAGTCTTCCAGGTTACTGGTTTCGGAAATCCCGATTTTATCCGGTTTCATGGTTCAACACCTCGACACTCAGTCCTGATTGATTCATTGCTCATTGCATTAAAAATTTGGTTTGCAGTACTTCAACCACGGGTTCCACTCCCATTAATTCTTTAAGGATTTCGTTCACTCGCATTTGAATCTCTTCGAACAGGGTAATCTTACCGGCTGTACCTTTTAACTCTTTGTAGCTTTTGGCGGAAATAGTCATGAAAATGTCATGCCTGATTTTAGCTATGATGAGTTCATTCTCCTTTATCCCGGGTACCAGGCTTTTATCGTTGAGAACCAGGTTTAATACGCATTCCACATACCTTCTGCCAAAGGGATCATCGAGGTTTACAGTGAAGGTTTCTAAAGGTAAAAACCCGAGTTCTTTTTTTTCTTCGCCGGTGCTTATCCCTATTCCCGGGCTGGAGTTTTCTCCACCTGGTTTTGTCCCGGTTTCCGTTGGCATCACCTGATCGCTCTTTGCTTCTCCGGCGGATGACATTCTC
>CP070627.1:8132892-8137691 GCA_020355945.1 Candidatus Aminicenantota bacterium
TAAAGGGAATAAATCCCACAATGCCCCCCATTTCGGTAATCATGCTCAAAAGTGTGATTCTCCCGGCCAGGTCCAGGCCTTCTACCGCTTCACCGTAAAATTCCACGGCTTTTCCCAATAATTTATCGGTCTTAACCACCTGGAGTATTTTTAAAGTCAGGTCTTTGGCAGTGAAGTTTGTGCCGGGATTGCCTTTGATTACCACTTTAACGGTTTCCGGCACCTGGAACCAGGTCCTGCCGTTCTTGAATCCAAAGGTGATATCTACATCCCCCATACCCTGACCGAAACAGTTAACCGCTCCCAGGATATTCATATGACTATCGGTCCCCACCACCATCGTCCCTGGTAAGGCATAACCGTTTTCCATAAACACATGAGTGCCAATACCCTGGTCCACATCAAAAACGTTGATTCCTTGCTCTCTGGCAAATTCCCGGCATATTTGCTGGTTATTGGCATATTGAATGGTCTTAGGGGGTACGGTCAAATCAAAGGTAAAAAAGACTTTAGAGACGTCAAATACCGGTTCACTGCTGTAAGCTTCCCGGTAGTTTTTAACCACATTAGGGCCGCCAAAATCCCTGGCGCTGACTATATCCAGGTTGATCCACACAATTTTCCCCGGTTTGATTTTTTCTTGAGAATGCGTCTGAAATATTTTTTCAATGACAGTTTGCTTTGTCATTTCAATTTACGTTTCACATCGATCATGATCAATTTTGAGATACTTTTAAGGGTTTCTACCACTCCGTCACCTTTCAATGCCTGGGCTTCCACCACAGGTTCGTCCTTTTTCCTCAGGGCTTTAATGAGCTCATTGGCAGGGGTAATGTTGGGTAAATCCCGTTTATTCAATTGCAAAACATAGGGTAAACCATCAAATTCGATATTATATTCCCTCAGGTTATCCATCATATCTTGTAGACTTTCAATATTGGCTTCGAATCGTTCTCGCTGTGAATCCGCCACAAATACAATGCCATCCACCCCCTTCATAATCAATTTCCTGGAACTGCTGTAATAGATTTGCCCGGGAACCGTATATAGATGGAACTTCACCTTATATCCTTTAACTGTGCCCAGGTCCAGGGGAAAAAAATCAAAAAACAGGGTACGTTCGGTCTCTGTAGCCAGACTCACCAGTTTCCCTTTATTGTCTGATTTAACTTTTTCATAAATCGATTTTATATTCGTGGTTTTTCCACTTAACCCCGGACCATAATAGACAATCTTAAAATTAATTTCCCTGGTTGAATAATTTAAGAAAGACAATTTTAATCTCCAAATATTTCATCAATATCTTCATCTGTTACCCCTTCAAAGGGGGAATCACCTGCTTCCATTGCACTGTCCTGCAGTTTTTTGTTAATCGTGACAAAGACCTTCTCCAATTCCTGGATGGCACTTTTCACCCGGAACCGTATAATACCCAGGTTGGAACTGTTATCAAATATCACGATCAGCATGGTGCGGTCATTGATTAACGAGATGTGAAGGTTTTTATCATCCGATTCGGTTAACACGGTGGTGAATTTACTCACATTGAGCATTTGCCCGATACCATTTACCGCTGCCATACTCCCGGCAATTAAAGAGGAAATCGAGTTTAAATGAGATTCTTCCATATCACCAGTCGAAGCAATACAATGTCCCTCGGAATCTGTTATGAAAGCAATTTCCGATCGGGTATTGGTCTTCAAACTTTTTAAAATATCCTTAATCAAAACATACTCTTCGTTGTATATTATAAAATTTTCTTGCATCTTAGTTATCTCTCATTTTTTCTTCGTTTTTATACTCTGAAGAGAGTAATAAATCCCACTCTCTATCAACCTCTTCCTGGATTTTATCCACGATCCATTTGTTTTCCTGTGCCAATAAGTGTTTAAACCGAGCCTGGGATTTTAACCAATCCGTAACCGGTCGTTTTTGTTTGGGTTTATAATTGACGGTTATTTTTTTCCCGTGTTTGATTTCATAAATCGGCCAGACACAGGTATCCGCAGCTAATTTTGTCAATTCAATGGTCTTATGGGTGGGTATTTTCCATTCACTGGGGCAGGGACTCAATACATTCAAATAGGCAGGGCCGGAAACCTCGAAGGCCTTCTCTGCCTTTTTGTACAAATCCTGCCAGATCCAGGGGGCCGATTGAGCCACATAAGGTACATTATGAGAGGCAATAATAGCGCAAATATTCTTCCTGGCTAAAAGCTTGCCCGGTAATACCTCACCTGCCGGTGTTGTGGTGGTGGATGCTCCCATCGGCGTAGCCGAGGAGGATTGCCCACCCGTGTCAGCACACATTTGATTATCATAGCATAGATAGAAAAAATCTTCACCCCTTTCCAGGGCCCCGGAGAGCGATTGGAAACCACTATCATAAGTGGCACGGTCTCCCCCAATAACCAGGAATTTCAGCTCTTTTCCCACGGGTAATTTCCCTTGTTTTTTTAACGAGCGATACATAGCGTCAATACCCGACATGGTAGCCGATGCATTGCCTACCGCGTTATGAATCCAGTTCAACTTCCAGGAAGTACAGGGAAAATGGGAGGTGCCCTTCTGAAGGCAGCCAGTGGCAGTGGATACCACCAGGGGATATTGAGTGGCTCGCAGCACCAATTTCAATATCACCGGGATACCACACCCGGGACACAGCGTGTGACCGGCGGTAAACAAATCCTCTCGTAATGTCAACTCTTTTAATGTCATTGTTTCACGTCACCATGTTGTTGCGTTTTCTCGTTTTCTCGTTTTCTCGTTTTCTTCATGTCACATCTTTTTTTGCTGTTCATCATTTCCTTAAACCAATATAATGTGTCTCAAAAAGAAATTCGTCTTTTTCGGATTTTTCTTTAATTTCCTTAAAAATACCTTCAAAATCATTTACACTGATATCCCGTCCACCCAGGCCATAAACATAGGGAAAAACCAGTGGTTTTTTATCGGCATCATAAAGGGCGCTCCTGGTTTCATTAAATAACGGGCCGCTTCGGGTCCCGGGGCTGAAGCTCCGATCGAGAACGGCAATGGAGGTTAAACTTGAAAGAATCTCTTTCAACTCCTGGTAAGGAAAAGGTCTAAACACTCTAAACTTCAAAAGACCCACCTTTTCTCCCCGGGTTCTTAATCGATCCACCGCTTCTTTTGCTGTTCCCGCCGCAGAGCCCATAAGGACGACGATATAATCGGCATCATCCATTTTATAGGATTCAAAATACCCATAATACCGGCCGAACCTGTCTCCAAACTCTCTTCCCACTTCCTTTATTATTTTCCTGGCCTCTTCCATTCCCTGCCGTTGGTTGATTTTGTGCTCGAAATAGTAAGCGGAAGGCGCATAGGAACCCAGCGTTACCGGGTTTTCGCTGTCCAGGAGTGATACCAGCGGGTTAAATTTCCCTACAAAATCATCCACTCCCCCTGTCTCTTCAATGGCGATATTTTCCATTGAGTGGGATGTAAGAAATCCATCCATACCTACCATTACCGGTGTTCTGACCTGCGGATGTTCTGCGATTTTATAGGCTTGAATCAGGTTGTCATAAGCTTCTTGGGGATTCTCGCAAAAAAACTGCATCCACCCACTGTCCTGTTCAGCCATGGCATCGGAATGATCGGCATGGATATTTTCCGGGGCAGACAATGCGCGGTTTGCCACCCCGGCTACAATGGGTAATCGTAAAGATGCGGCGATATAAAGGATTTCATGCATGGATGCCAGTCCCTGTGAGGCGCTGGCAGTGAATACCCTGCCGCCGGCAGCCGAGGCACCAATACACCCACTGACCGCACTATAGCCGGATTCCACGTTCACCACTTCGGTATCCATTTGACCATTGGCGACAAATGATGCGATCTTCTCCACCATTGGAACCGCCGGTGTGACCGGATGCACCACCACCACATCAGGATTCACCTGTCTCACAGCTTCTGCAATGGCTGAATTTCCATCCACTACTTTCATCACAGGCATGGTCACAGCTCCATGTATTCTATTGCGTTATTACGCACTGGCAACTCCTTTTATTTCAATCTATATATTATACTAAATTATTACCCTTTTTTACAACTCATTGGTTTCTTTTACCATAACCAATGGTTTTGGCTCATTTTTGACCGGGCATTCATTGACACACACACCACATCCTTTGCAATAATCATAATTAATTCCGACAACTCTTTCATTCTCAACTATTATAGCATTATCCGGACAAAAAACCCAGCAAAAAAAACAATTAATACAGGTGGCCTCATTAAACTCAGGCTTTTCACCCCTGCGAAATGCGCTGGTAAAATTCTTCAATGAATTACCCGCCTCCAGGTTGATGCCTCCTGCTGCCAATTCATTCCATTTTTTCAAACTCATTCTGCTTTGACCACCTATCTTACCTGTTAATTTTCAAAATGTCAACCATCATTATCAATTATCAATGTTTAATTTTTAATTCCTGGCCCTCCCGGAGTACCCGATCAGCGGATTTCATATTGGCTGATACCAGGTTTGCGGGTAACATGCAGGCCAACGATTGCCGGAGTCGTTGTTTAAAGGCCTCAATGGGTATCCAGGCCATACAGCGGATCAGGCCTGTCATTAAAGGAATATTAGGGATGACACCGTGATTGCCAATTTCCTCGCGGACAATGGTATCGGCGTCCAGGGTATATACATGGCTGTCCGGGACTTGCAGCTTTTCTTTAATCAACCCGGGTGAGGCAGCGGTATTGACAATATAAATGGCATTCTCCCTGGCATTGCTTTTAACATTCGTATGGGGATTTAAAATGAGAGC
>CP070627.1:8137791-8146057 GCA_020355945.1 Candidatus Aminicenantota bacterium
GGCAAAGAAAAAGTCACCCTGGGTCACCCTATTTCAAATGTAAGATGTTATATACTGGATAAGAATAAAAAGGTGGTACCGGTTGGCGTAGTGGGTGAGTTGTATATTGGTGGTGCCGGAGTGGCAAGGGGA
The DNA here is from genome assembly GCA_020355945.1 of Candidatus Aminicenantota bacterium. Next base: position 8,137,924 of record CP070627.1, read on the forward strand.
TATTTAAACCGGCCAGAATTAACCGCAGAGAAATTTCTCCCTATCTCTCATATGTCCCATATGTCCTATAGGTCCTATATGTCCTATATTTACCAAACAGTTGACCGGGCGCGCTGGCTGGCGGATGGAAATATCGAATTCCTGGGCCGCAGGGATCACCAGGTAAAAATCAGGGGCTTTCGCATCCAACTGGAAGAAATCCAGAAGCGGTTGCTGAGCCACGAACATATCAAAGAAGCAGTGGTGATATCCGGGAAGAATAAAGATCATGATAGTTACCTGGCAGCCTATATTGTCCCTGGGGGCCAACAGGGGAATTTCCCCGGGACCTTAAGCGTATCAGCCTTAAGAGAGTATTTATCCCGGCAATTACCCGAATACATGATCCCCTCCTATTTTGTGCAATTGGAGAGAATGCCAGTAACCCCCAGCGGTAAGATTGAGCGGAAATCTCTCCCGCCCCCTGAGCAGAGCCGCCTGAAGCCCACAGGAGCCTTTGTGGCGCCCAAAACCCAGTTGGAAAAAACCATTGCCCGGGTCTGGAAAGATGTCCTGGAATTGGAAAGCGTCGGTGTCAACGACAGCTTCTTTGAACTGGGCGGTAATTCCATGGAAATCGTCATTATTATCAACCAACTGCGAAAGCAGTTGGAAATGGAAATACCTGTGGCAGCCATGTTCAGGTATCGAACCATCACGGATTTTGTAAGTTATCTCACACAGCAGGAAGACCAGGGGAAATTAGAGACCGATCGAAGGGAAGCACTAAAACGAGGGGAAGAAAAGAAGAGAAAGAAATTAGAAATGAAAAAAAGGAGGGTCACATGACCGACCAACACGGGATAACCGGGTTCGAGGTAGCTGTTATCGGGATGGCCGGAAGATTTGCCGGTGCCAAAAATATCGCTGAATTCTGGAATAATTTAAAAAATGGGATGGAGTCAATTGCGTTTTTTTCCGAAGAAGAATTAGAACGTGATGGAATTGATTCAACGCGGATAAATAGTCCACACTATGTAAAAGCCAGGGGCGTGTTGGAGAAACGTGAATATTTTGATCCTTCCTTTTTTGGTTATACTCCAATAGAAGCGGAAATGATGGACCCCCAGATGCGGATTTTTCATGAAATTACCTGGGAGGCATTGGAGGATGCCGGGTATGCCGGCCAATCCCACAAGCGATTAATCGGTCTTTATGCAGGGGCCGGGATTAATCATTATTGGGAAGCCCTATCCACATTTTTCACTAAAGGCAGTGAAGTGGCAGCATGGAATTCAGTTCATTTCATTGATAAGGATTATTTTACCTTACGTATTTCCTATGCCCTCAACTTAACCGGTCCGAGTTTTCCCGTATTTACTGCCTGTTCCACCTCTTTGGTGGCTGTCCACCTGGCATGCCAGGCTTTATTAAATGGAGAATGCGACCTGGCTTTAGCCGGAGGTGTGACCGTGGTGCTGCCCACTTATATCGGGTATATGTACCAGGAAGGGATGATCATGTCCCCGGATGGACACTGCAGGGCCTTTGATGCAAGTGCAAAAGGGACCACCGGGGGAAGTGGGGCGGGTATTGTTGCTTTGAAACTATTGGAAGATGCCCTGGAGGACAGGGATCATATTTATGCGGTGATCAAAGGCTCTGCCATTAATAATGATGGTATGAGGAAAGGGGGCTTCACTGCCCCTGCCGTCGAGGGGCAGGCTGAGGTGATTCGAGCCGCTCAACAGGCCGGACACGTTGAACCGGAAAGCATTAGCTATATTGAAGCCCATGGCACCGGGACATCCCTGGGCGACCCCATTGAAATCGAAGCATTAAAACTGGCATTTAATACAGGAAAAAAGGGATATTGTGCCATCGGTTCCATAAAGACCAATGTGGGACACCTGGATACTGCGGCCGGTGTTGCCGGACTTATTAAATTAGTACTGGCCTTAAAGTATAAGTTAATTCCCCCCAACCTCCATTTTGAAGCCCCCAACCCGGAAATTGATTTTACCAACAGCCCCTTTTATGTCAATACAACGCTAAAAGAATGGAAACGGGATGGCGGCCCGCTGCGGGCCGGGGTCAGCTCTTTTGGTATTGGCGGCACCAATGCGCATGTGATTCTTGAAGAAGCACCAGAGGGGACAGGGGGGCTTGCCCCCTGGTCTAATGCGGATACCCCAAGAAAATATCGATTAATTTTATTATCTGCGAAAACCGAATCAGCATTGGAGCGCATGACCCAAAACCTGCTCGATTATCTTAAAAGAAATCATGGTAATCATGAAACTCATGAAAATCCCGGTCCAACCCTGGCAGATGCGGTCTACACATTACAGGTGGGAAGGCAGGCCTTTAAACACAGGCGAATGTTGGTATGTTCAACCATCAACGAAGCCATCCCTGCCCTGGAAAATCCCGGTGCGGAGAAAGTGCAAACATCTTACGCAAAAGAAGAAAAAAAACATGTGGTATTTATGTTTTCCGGCCAGGGCCCCCAGTACATCAATATGGGATTGGATATATACCGGGAAGAACCTTCGTTCCGAGCAGATGTAGACCGCTGCCTGGATATTTTAAAATCCATATTTGGCCGTGATGTCAAACACATTCTCTTTCCCGGGAAAGAACAGACCGAAAAAAAAGAAACCCCATCCCGGGAGTCCATAGATGATGTGATTTATTCAGGCCCAATAAAATTTATAATGGATTATTCCCTGGCCAGGTTGTTGATAAAATGGGGGATTCAACCACACAGCCTGATCGGTCACAGTTTTGGTGAATATGTGGCCGCATGTTTATCCGGGGTATTTTCATTGGAAGATGCTTTGCAGGCGGTGGTGTGGCGGGGGCAGTTGATGAAGAAAACACCCAAAGGCGTCATGATGAGTGTTCCACTGCCGGAAGAAGAACTCAAACCCCTTTTGAATGAAGATTTATTTTTAGCGGCCGTGAATACCTCTTCCCTTTGTATTGTTTCCGGGACCTTTGCAGCCACAGATAAGTTGGAAAACCAGTTGAGCGAAAAGGGATATGAGTGTGTACGTCTTAATTTCCCCCATCCCAGTCATTCCAGGATGATGGAGCCCATCTTAGGGGAATTTCAAGAAAAAATCAGGCGGCTCAAACGCAATAAACCTCTAATTCCCTATATATCCAATGTAACCGGCACATGGATCACTGCCCAACAGGCCACAGACCCTGCCTATTGGGCCACCCATATGCGCAAAACCGTACGATTTACCGATGGAATAAGCGAATTGTTAAAAGAGACCGATCCTGTTTTTATACAGGTGGGGCCCGGGAGAGGTTTAACCTTATTCGTAGACCAGCACCAGGATAAAACCCCGGGTAACCTGGCTATCAATCTCTTAAGGCATCCCAAAGAGGATGTATCGGATGTTTATTTCCTTTTGAAGAAGATCGGACTTTTATGGCTTTCAGGGGTAAACATTGATTGGCAGGAATTTTACTCCAATGAAAAGAGGTACCGCATGCCCTTACCGCCGTATCCTTTTGATGAACGACGCTGTTGGAAACATGTTGACAACTTTTTAAAGAATAAAAGCAAACGATTTGATGGGGGAGAACTGAAAAAAAACCCGGACATCGCCGATTGGTTCTATGTGCCGTCCTGGGAGCGTACCATGCTGCCGCCCCGGCATGTTGGTGACCCTCCCCACCAATCCTGCTGGCTGGTGTTTACGGATGCCTGCGGCCTGGGGCATAACTTGCGGAAACGATTGGAACAGGAAGGGAGAAAGGTGATTGAAGTGAGAACCGGGTCTGCCTTTGGCAAGGTAAATGATGGTGAATTTACGGTTAACCCGACAGCAGCCAGAGACTATGAGTCTTTGTTCACTCAATTGGCAGAATTAAAAAACATACCCCAAAAGATCCTTCATTTATGGAGCGTAACACCAGTAGAAAACCCCGGCAAGGCCCTGGAACCGTCAAGAATCGATAAAGCACAGTCCCTGGGAATTTTGAGTTTGCTTAACCTGGTAAAAGCAATTGGGAAGCAGGATATTATTGATGAAATGCAAATCTTTGCCGTCTCTAACAATATGCAGGAAGTCACCGGAGAAGAAGAGTTGTGCCCGGAAAAAGCCACACTGCTGGGACCAATAATAGTCATACCCCAGGAATTCCCCAATGTAACCTGCCGCAGCATCGATATTATGCTGCCCGGGCCGGGAAGCACGCCAGAACAGGAAGATAGGCTTGTGGACCAACTGCTGGTAGAATTCCAGGCAAAATCTTCCAATCCAATGATTGCATATCGAGGTAATTACCGGTGGGAGCAAACCTTTAAGCAGGTTCGCCTGGAGGAAAGCGCAAAAACGACACCGCGATTGAGGCAACAAGGCGTTTACCTGATTACAGGCGGACTTGGAAGAATAGGACTTATATTAGCCGAACATTTTGCCCGGGCTGTAAAAGCAAAACTCATATTGACAGGCCGTTCCGCTTTACCCCCCCGACAGGAGTGGAACCAATGGCTGTCCGCACCTGGAAAGGATGATAAGATCAAACGCAAAATCCGGAAAGTGATGGAACTGGAGGAACTGGGAGCAGAGGTCCTGGTGCTAAAAGCAGATGTGGAAAATTTAAAACAAATGCAGCAATTAATGAACACCATAGATGAAACCTTCGGCGGGCTTAACGGCGTGGTCCATGCAGCCGGGGTGATTGATGCCAGGGCAATCCAGATTATTAAATCCATGGATATAAATGAATGTTACCGGCAATTTCAACCCAAAGTGTACGGGTTATTGGTATTGGAAAAGGTTTTGCAGGGCAGGGAACTTGATTTTTGTTCGTTAACCTCCTCTATTTCATCGGTTTTAGGGGGATTGGGACATGTGGTCTATTCGGCGGCCAATATATTTATGGATGCCTATGTGCACAAACATAACCGGGTCAACAAGGTTCGTTGGACCAGCATCAACTGGGAGATATGGCAATTCCGTAAAAAAAAGGTCTTGACGGCAACCGTGGGCGAAACACTGGAAAAATTGGCATTAACACCGGAACAAGGCATCGAGGCCTTTCTACGGGTGCTGGCCTGGCCGGAAGCCAGCCAGGTGCTCAACTCCAGCGGAGACCTGCACACCCGGCTCCAACAATGGGTACAACGGGAACACCAGGAAGAGGAAGAAGAAAACGATTCCATGCCGGAAGACTCAGCCTGGTTGAACAACAGACCGGATTTATCGACTCAATATGTCCCTCCCGCCAATGAACTGGAACAGCGTTTGGCCGAGACCTGGAAATCCTTTTTTGGAATTCAAAATGTTGGCAGAGATGATGATTTCTTTGAACTGGGCGGTGATTCATTAAAAGCCATGATCGTGGCCTCCATCATTCATAAAAAGTTTAATGTAAAGGTATCGGTAACAAATATTTTCACCGCACCCACCATCAAAGAACTGGCCGAATATATAAACGATCGTGCCCAAAAAATTAAATACTCTTCCATAGAACCTGCCGAAAAGAGAGAATATTATCCCCAGTCATCCACCCAGAAACGTCTTTTCTTTTTGGGCCACTTCGAGGACATCGGTACCAGCTACAATATGCCCTATATTCTCAAAATCCAGGGGAAAATGGAAACGGAACGCTATGAAAAAACCTTCAACGCTTTGATCGCCCGCCATGAAGCGTTGAGAACTTCCTTTGAAATAGTGGCTAGTAATCCGGTACAACGGGTTCATCCGGTAGAGGCGCTGGCATTTGCTATCGAGCACTATGATTTAGCCACAGAGAACACAGAGAACAAAGAGGAAACAAGGGGGCTTGCCCCCTTGCCTATAGAACCCGTAACTGTTCTTATAAATTCCTTTATCCGGCCCTTTGACCTGTCAAAGGCACCGTTATTACGGGTAGGGCTAATGAAACTATCCGAAGGGGAGTACCTGCTGTTATTTGATATGCATCACATTATCGGTGACGGTACCTCCATGGAGATTCTAACCGAAGAATTTATAAAGCTGTATACCGGGGGAGAGGTCCCGGCGCTGAGGATTCAATATAAAGATTTTTTCCTGTGGCAGAATAATTTGTTTAAAACCGGGAAAATAAAGGAACAGGAAGATTATTGGTTGAATTTGTATGCGGATATCGATGATATTCCCTTCTTGAACCTGCCCTTTGATTACCCCCGGCAGGATATATTTAATTTTGAGGGGGCCCTCTATAGTTTCAAGCTGGAAGCGGAAGATACCCTGGCGTTTAAAAAACTGGCCAAAGAAAATGGTGCAACACTTTACATGAACTTGTTGGCCGTCTTTAATGTACTGCTGCATATATATTCGGGGCAGGATGATATTATTGTAGGAACCGGGATTGCCGGCCGGCCCCATGCCGACCTGCAAAATATTATCGGCATGTTCGTCAATACCCTGGCCATACGAAATTACCCGGAAGAGGAGAAAACCTACCTGGGATTTCTAAATGAAGTTAAAAACAATTGCATTAAAGCATTTGAAAACCAGGATTTGCAATTCGAGGAGTTGGTTGAACGAATACGCCCTGGCAGAACCCCTTCCAGGAATCCTATCTTTAGCGTAGAATTAAATGTCCAGAATTTTGAACGACCTGCACCAGGCAATCAAAAGAATGAACCGGTTGAAAATAGAGCAATTACCTCCTATGGCTTTGAACATACCACCTCCAAGTTCGATATGAGCCTATATGCCGCGGATGCAGGTGAAACAATCAATTTCATCATGGAATACTCCACCGCGTTGTTTAAATTGACAACCATTAAAAAAATAGCCCGGCGATATATCCGGATAATAAAACAGGTGGTGAAGAATAAGACCATTAAATTAAAAGATATAAAAATTTCACATGACCTGTTAGAAGCGCATCCCACTAAAATTGGTACAGACTTTCGACTGTAAAAAGATAAGGAGGAAAAGGTAATGCGAAATAATAATATCCCTGGTGAGTTAGCCGTCGCCGCCAGGCACTATGCCAGGGAAAAACAATACTGGGAAAAAAAATTATCCGGGGACCTGGTGAAAACCGGTTTTCCTTACGACAAACCAGGTCCCAAAGGCATAAGTGAAGACAAAGTACCGATGGAGGCAGTAAAATTAAGATTCACCGGGCAATTATATTCGAAATTAATGTGGACAAGCAATGGAGATGATCACATGCTCCATATGATACTCACGGCCGGATTGGTGGTATTACTCAACAAGTATACGGGAAACAGGGATATCATCGTGGGCGTACCGATTTATAAACAGGACAGCGAAGGCGAATTTGTTAATACCGTATTGGCATTACGGGATTATATCGAAGATTGTATGACCTTCAAAGAATTATTATACCAGGTCAAGCAAACCATTATGGAAGCCGATGAAAATCAGAATTATCCCCTTGAAACCTTATTATACCGGTTAAATATAAATAAGCCGGCTGTGGAAAATGATTTCTCCTTGTTTGACATTGTGATTTTACTGGAAAATATCCATGATAAAAAATACATTCAACATATTAAACCCCATATGATTATCTCCTTCAACAATAACCGTACAGGTGAAGCGTTAGAGTGTATATGGGAATTTAATACTCTCCTGTATGAGCCAGGATCCGTCCGGAAAATCGCTGCCCATTTCACTACCCTGCTGCAAGAGGCCCTTTTTAATGTTGATGCGAAAATATCGGGTATAAATATTCTTTCCGCGGAAGAGAAAAAACAACTGGTGGTGGATTTTAATAATACTGCAGCAGCATACCCGGCAGATAAGACCATGCATGAGTTATTTGCAGAGCAGGTGACGAAAACCCCGGACAATATCGCCGTTGTCAGTAAAGAATCAAATTTAACCTACACCCGGTTAAACCAGGAGGCCAATCAACTGGCAAAGGTATTAAAAGAAAAAGGGGCGGCAGCCGATACGATTGTGGCTATAAAGTTAGAACGGTCTCTGACTATGATTATAGGGATTTTCGCTGTATTAAAAGCTGACGCCGCTTATTTGCCTATTGACCCGGAATACCCTGGAGAACGCGTTTATTACATGCTCACCGACAGCAGTGCAAAATTTTTCCTGACTACTCCTGGTTTATCCGAAAGATTTGAAAAATTGTCAATTGTCAATTGTCAATTATTAATGGTTAATGAGAA
>CP070627.1:8146157-8157054 GCA_020355945.1 Candidatus Aminicenantota bacterium
CTTTTTATCGATAATTTTGGTGATATGCTGGCGAAATTTCGCAGGAAAGAGCGTCAGCGGTTACGGGAAGTGTTAATTCAATGCAGTGATATCCGGATTGTGGGCGGCTCATCTGTGGTGATGGAATTTTACTACGATTATTCGGAACCTTTTTTTGAATTTTTTAAAGTCCTTCCATTGGAGGGATTAAACCAAAAGGAAACAGAAGAATTGCTTTTACAACTGTCTGAAACCTATAAAACAGATATAGTAAAAGATATTGTAAAAAATAATCCCGGCAGGATAGAAGCATTAAGGAGGCTCACCAGCGGTGTTCCTCGAACCATTATTTTACTTTTCGAGATATTCCTTGACCATAAAAAAGGAGATTCCTTTCAAGACCTTGAAATTATCCTGGACCGGGTGACTCCCCTTTACAAACACCGCATGGGCGACCTGCCCTCTCAAAAACAGGATATTATAGATACCATTGCATTGAACTGGGATGCAGTGGGTGTGAAGGAGATCGCCAGGAAAACCCGTATCCCCAGTAAAGCAGTCTCCGCTCATCTGAATGAATTGAAAAAAAACCGGATCATTGTAAAAATACCAACTTCTACTAAGAACAACCTTTACCAGGTTGGGGAACGTTTTTTTAACATCTGGTATTTAATGAGGCACGGCAGGAAGCGTGAGAGAAACAAAGTGCTGTGGTTGGTGCGATTCCTGGAAAGCTGGTGCAGTGAAATCACTCATGACAAAAAAAATATTGAGTATTTAAAAATCGGTAAAATCGCTTCAAGTCCCCCACCTTACACAACAAAATATCTAACAGGTACAAAAAGCCTCCAGGATATACAGGAATTGTTGAAGACGAATGAAATAGAAAAAGCTATTGATATGTTTAATAAATTCATAGAAAAGGTGGAAACCCTAAATTTAAATAAAGATCTGGAATCCATTTTACTGCTTCTGCTGGTAAAAAAACAATTTCATTTCACATTCAAGCTTTTCAAGGAAAATAAATTCGATATTAAAGACAAATTTAAACCGATTTATTATGCTTTAATGTATTTTATGCGGGATACCTACCCGGATGAATTCAAAAAAATGGGACCAGAACTCAAACAAACCGTAGAAGAGATCATTCATAGGGTCAATCAAATAGCACTCGATTACCAGTGAAAAATTTAAAAGAATACGTAATTTGTTATTGGTCATTGGCTATTGGTGAATGAAGATTCGGTTTAAAGGTGCACTGTGATAAATACAGCTTATACTGCTCCATAAAAGATTCCTTCTTTGATTACTTTCTCCCTGAAGGGCGTCCATACATTTCTCAATTCGCTTTCATCATAAGCTTTTATATCAATTACAACTTTCTCTTTTAATTCAATTTCAGCGATGAGATCATATATCTGGTTTTTCTCTTTCCAATTCAAGCGATGACCAAACATTAGCAGTAAATCGTAATCCGAATCTCCTGAATAGTCTTTTCTCGACCGCGATCCATAAAAATAGGTCCCCCTGAAATCCGCAAAGTACGATTTTATTAAACGATTGACTTGACTTATTAATGCTTTTGCTTTCATAATGCTTTAAAATAACCAAAATCCTACGAAATGTCAAGCTTTATTTAAATTCTTCAGTAATTCATTTTGAGAATTGCCAGGTTAAAGGTTAAGGCTGAGGTCAAGGAAAACCCCTGGAACTTTCCGCCTTTTTCTCCTCAACCTTAACCTCAACCTCAACCTCGCCAAATTAAAATTGCTGCCAGTGAAAAATTTAAGTTGAAATTCATACGAATTTCAAGTAAAATTATATGATGATATCGATAAGAAAAGTGGAAAAGGGAGGATTGCCAAAGTGAGTATCATAACCTGGCTGCATATCTCGGATTTACATATGTGTGGCCCCATGACCGGATGGGATGCCAACAGGATATTAGCGTCATTAAAAGATGACTTTAAAAAACTGCAAGATCAACACCAATTGTGCCCTGATTTGATCTTTGTCACCGGGGATATCGCCTATGGGGAGATCCCCGGGTATCCTATTATGGAACAATTCCAGGAAGCCGGCGCACTGTTAGAGGAAATAAGAGAAAGCTTCTCCCCCACCATACCAATTAACAATGTTTTTATCGTTCCTGGTAACCATGATGTAAACAGGAACTCCGTAACCCCTGACCAGACCTATTGGCTGGACCAGCAAACCGATTTAAACCGTATTTTTGACCTGGTGCGCAGCCATAATATCCAGTGGCGGCGATATATGGAACGGCTCGAAGAGTATTGCAGCTTCCTGAACAAGTTTGGCTATACACATCTCCTGGGGAATCCCCATTATCTGATGTTCAATTCGGTGCGTACCATATCAGGCCTAAAAGTGGGCATTGCCGGGTTTAACTCGGCCTGGTCTTCCTGCCGCAATAGTGAAAAAGGTAAATTATGGCTGGCTGGTAAATGGCAATTGGAAACCCTTTTGCAGAAAATAAAAAAGGCGGATGTTTCTATCGCGCTGATGCATCATCCCTTTAATTGGTTGGTGGATAAAGAAGACCCGGAATTTGGCAGGTTATTGGAAAATCATTTCAATTTTTTCCTCCATGGACACGAACACCTGGGATGGGTAGACCAAAAGCCTCAGCATGCTCGCATCGCTGCCTCCTCTTGTTATGACCGAACAGGAAGAGATAATGGTTACAATATGGTTCGTTTGGATACCAAAAACAGAAAATGTGATATCTGGCTGCGCTGCTATGACCGCCAGGGAGATGGTTGGGTGCATCGCCCCATTTCCAGGTATGCGGAAAATGGGATATGGAGTATTAAAAACCTGGATTGGCTGCCAAAAATTAAGAAGAAAAAAGAACCCTCTAAAAAAAGACAAAAACACCTCCCAGAAATGGGAATTGAAATTCCTGGTGAATACCCGGGACCGCCTGGTGGCGCAATACCGGATTCTTTTGGGTTACTTAGACCCATATGCGAGTTGGGAAGGGGTTCATTTGGGGTGGTTTACCTGGTCCGGCATGGCAATTCCAGGGTGGTCACTGCGGTGAAACAATTCACCCCGGAACGATTTAAAGATGATGTCAGGGAAGAAGCCTACGAACGTTTCGTTCGCGGGATTCGCATTATGCGAGACCTGGTTCATCCGGGGGTTATCCGGATATACGAGGTGGAAAATTCCGGGATTAACAATTGTTACTACAACATGGAATACTGTAAACTGGGAAGCCTGCAAGGTTTTGCCAGGAGGGCCGCTAAGAATAATATCCCTTTTGGATTAGCTGAAAAGATAAACCTGGTGATTTCGCTGTGTAATACCGTATCTTATGCCCATTCCCGGGATACGGTCCACCGCGACATAAAACCCACCAACATCTTGATTTCAGTGGATGATGAGACAGGGGAACTATTTCCCAAATTGGCGGATTTTGATCTTGCTTTTCAAAGAGGTGACACCGGGCTGACCTATGGGCCCATGGGTTCTATTTTTTTTCTTCCCCCGGAAATTCGCAGTGACCTTTCGCGGCAGGAGTCGGAAACCCTTATGCATTATATCCCGTCCCTGCGTTCCCGGGCTGAGAAGGTGGATGTTTATGCCCTTGGCGGGGTTCTCTATTATCTCCTCACCAATTGCTACCCACCTCTGGGAGAATTCTATGAAAGCACCAGGGAAATTGAACGAATCATCGTTAATGTCTCTAACCCCTGGGAACGGGAAGTCTTTAAAGCCCTGGCCTATATCCTGCAAAATGTTTTAAACCCAGAGGAGAGCCTGCGGCCATCTTCGGCGGAGGAACTGCGGGGCCTTATTCAAGAGGCTTATGCGGATCCGGGTTCTTTCCGTGATAGATACAGTGTGGAATTCTCAACAGCGGATATTGATCTTCAAAAAGACAAAACCTTTTCATACGCCTATTTAGAACCTCTTTCCCACTTGTCAATCAAAACAATTATGGAGAATCTTGATGAAACTTGCATCCTGGTGGTACAGGACCATGTCATCCATTTTGCCACGCCATCGTTAGGTTCTTTTACCAATAAGAGTCTTTCAGAGTTCATAGAAAATCCGGTTCTACCCTTGCCTGAAAGAGATTACCAGGAGGAATTTTCCCTGGTAAAATGTGAGGATGAAATCCTGTCTTCAGGGAAAAAAGTCAAAGAATACGCATTAAATCTTCAAATTGGGGAATCCGGGATAAAATCATGCCGGATAAAGGGTAAAGTGGTCCATTGGAATGGCAAACCAGCCGTCATGTTTTTGTTTCGCGATGTAACCCAAGAAGAACAACTGCATGAACAACTTCTACAATCTCAGAGAATGGAAACCATGGGGAAACTTGTCGGCGGATTTGCCCATGATTTTAATAATATACTGGTTGGTATTTTTGGATATTCCGAACTTTTGCAGGATGAGATCATGTCCTTCGGAAGTGATAGAGCGAAAAAGTGTATTAACTACATCTTCTCTGCGGCTCAACGTGCCAGTGATTTAACCAAACAGATATTAACATTTTCCAGAAAGAAGGTATATAAGGTTGAGAAAATTTCTTTAAATGAACTTATTAATGAAATCATGAAATTATTTAGGAGTACTCTCCCTGCAACCATAGAGCTGCTAGTGGATTTATCTCCGAAAGACCTGACCCTCAATGCTGACGCAGGGCAAATCCATCAAGTATTGATGAATATTATTACAAATGCCGCACAAGCGATGCCGCAGGGTGGAAGAATCACCCTGAGAACAAAGCGTGTCAAAATAAAGAAGATGCAAAAAGATAAACCTGATTCCAAACCCGGTACTTATGCGTATATTTCTGTCTCTGATACAGGCACTGGAATGAAAAAAGAAGTACTCACACGCATATTTGATCCCTTTTTTACAACAAAAAAGCAAGGAGAGGGAACAGGTATGGGACTGGCAGTGGTACATGGTATAGTCAAATCGTTGGGGGGATGGATAAGCGTAGATAGTGAATTTGGGGTTGGGACGTCATTCCATCTCTATTTTCCATTGATTTCGGAAGAAGATGAAAAAAAGACCATTGAAACCCGTGCGCATTTGCCGGTTATCCCGGTTACCATCCTGGTCAATGAGCCCAATGATGATGTTCGGCAGGCTATGCTAATCGCTTTGCAGCAGCAAGGTCACACCGTTTTTGAAGCAAAAAACGGTCAGGAAGCTATTTACCTGGCTGTGCCACAAGAAAAACCCGTGAACCTTTTGATAACCGCGTCCATATTCCCGGGAATTAGTACCAGGGAATTAATTGACAGGATGAGGAAGATTAACCCGGACATCAAAATCATTTATACCTATACTGATTACCGGGACTTTAAACGCCAGGGTTTAAAAGAAAATGAGGTGGAATTATTAGAGAAACCCTTTAGCCTAAAAGGCCTATTAAAGAAAATCCAGGAAATTTTTCAGCAAGCTTGAGTTTATAAGGTAGATGAAGGTGAAATGATTTCTTTAATAAAATCATATCTTTCAAAATCTGCTTTATTAAGGGTAATGATTTTGTCTATTTCATAGAATTTCATGGAATACGCAATTAAGTAGTCATAAATATCGTATCTCTTAATATCATATTTTTTGATGTATTTACAAGCCACAGATATAATTTCATTGTCCAAAAAATGCAATTCGTGCACAGATTCCATTAAATCTTTAATATAATCTCTTGCTTGTGATGTTGACCAGGGGGATTCCATTTTCCTGGAATCTGTAATAATTGAAAAAAATTCTATTAATACTATTTCATGAAGGATAATCTTTCTTTGCTCAAGGAGATTATAAAATATTTCTGATGCAGATTGATGATATGGGCTTTCAGTGTCATTCACGTATACCAGGATATTCGTATCGATATAATACATGATTAGATATCCGGGAGGTTCTCTCTATCATGAGCATCTTCTCTATTGACAACCTCATTATACAAGCCCAATCGTGAATTCATGCTCATTTTTTTTAATCGCTCGATTGCGTTTAGTCGTTTTTGCTCTCTTTCCTCTCCAATAGATTCGATTTTTATTCTTATCTTTTCTCCGGGGTGGAGTTTTCTTTTTATATTTTCATCCACACGAATATCATAATCTGGTGTTACCTCTGCGACGCATACTACCTGCATATTTCACCTCTTGTATTTTTATTTTTCTCAGTTTAGAAAATAACACCTATTTCTGAATTTGTCAACATTTTTTTTTCTTTGTGTTCCTTTGTGTATCTTTGTGGCTAAAATTAGACAGTGGATTTAAGAGGTTCCAGGTTGCAAATCATTCCCCATTATGCTATACTGACTTACTAACGGATGGTGAACCAGCATGAACATGAAAATGAAAAAACTACCGGTGGGAGTATCGGACTTCAAAGATATGGTGACGGGAGACTACTACTATGTAGATAAAACCCTGTTTATCAAAGAAATCATCGATAAAGGCGATAAAATCCTACTTATTCCCCGCCCTCGCCGGTTCGGCAAAACCCTCAATCTTTCCATGTTAAAATATTTTTACGACTGCTGCCCCCAAACCGGGGCACCAGTAGAGGAAAGAAAGGGTGCGGGTAACTCCTATAAAACATTATTCGCTTCCCTGGCCATCTCTAAGGCAGGTCAACCCTACCTGGATAAAATGGGTAAATACCCGGTTATTTTTTTATCCTTCCTGGATATCAAAGAAATGGAATGGGAAACCTGCATTGATAAAATCGAAGGGCTTATCCAGGACGAGTATCTCAGACATGATTATCTTCTTAACAGCCCAAAACTGAAATCCCCGGAAAAGGACTATTTTAAACGGATCATCCGGCGAAAAGGCACTAAAGGCGATTATGAAAGAAGCCTGGGAAAACTGCTTATTTTCTTAAACCGGTATTACGGTGAACGGGCGGTTATTTTAATCGATGAGTACGACGCCCCGGTGCACGCGGGTTTTACTCACGGTTATTATGAAGAAATCATCAATTTTACCCGGAATTTCCTGTGCGGGGGCCTGAAGGATACCGACCAGTACCTGGAAAAAAGCATTTTAACCGGTGTTATGCGTATTGCCAGGGAATCGATTTTTTCAGGTCTTAACAACCCGGGCGTGTATACCCTGTTGTCTAAAGAGTTCGAGGATAAATTCGGGTTTACGGAACAAGAACTGGAATCCCTGTTAAACGATTTCCATCTTCTTGACCGGTATGATGAGATACAGGAATGGTATAACGGTTACCGGTTCGGCGGCCGGGTGATTTATAATCCCTGGTCTATTATCAATTTTCTGGCAAGTGAAGAAAATGAATTGAAACCTTACTGGGTGAACACCTCCGACAATGCCATGGTGGAGTCCTTGCTTTCCAGCGAAGGAAAAGAATTAAAAGAAGAATTGGAACAACTCATCCGCGGCGAGTCCGTGGAAAAAGCCATCGAAGAAAATATCGTGCTTAAACACATTGCCCTTCGAGAGCATCTACTGTGGAGTTTCCTTTTGATGGGGGGCTACCTGAAGCAGACCGACAAAAGAAGAGACGCGGCAGCAGGCAAAATGTATTATACCCTGTCAGTGCCAAACCTTGAAGTAAGAACCACCTATACCTGGATCGTGGATAATTATTTTTCCACCAAAATTGAAAACAAGAAATTGGAGATCATGCTCAAGGCATTAATAGAAGGAGATATCCAGCTATTTGAAAAAATGCTGCGTAAAGTAGTAGCCGCGGTTTTTAGTTACCATGATTTCGGCGATGAACCGGAAAAAGTGTATCATGCCCTGGTGACAGGCTTGCTGATCTGGATAACCAACACCCATGAAATCAAATCCAACCGCGAATCCGGTTACGGCAGGTACGACATCATGATTATACCTCAAGACCTCCGTCAAACCGGTTATGTCATCGAATTCAAGTCAGTGGACAAAGAAGATAACGAGACAGTAGAGACAGCCATAAAAGCTGCCCTGGAACAAATCGAAACAAAGCAATACGAAACAGAACTCATCGCACGAGGGATCAAAAATATAAAAAAATTGGCCATCGTATTCAGCGGCAAAGATGTCTATGTAAAAGAAAACAGTTGCGAATGAGTACTCATCCTGTGGTATCTTTCATTGAAGACTCCACCAGGTCTTTGTAATCTAACTTAAATTTATAAAAAAAACTCAATACCTCATGGCAAAGCAGCGGGATTCGCTCCATGTGCAGTCGGAGGCATAATTATTATTTTGCCCATAATCCTTTGGTGAAAATTACCAGGACAGTGTAAATTTCCAAACGACCCACCATCATAGTGATAGCCAGAATCCATTTTGCCGGGATAGGCATCCAGGCAAAATTGTCAGCGGGACCTACATTGCCCAGGCCAGGACCGATATTGCCTAAACAGGAAGCAGAGGCCCCGGCAGCGGTTAGTAAGTCCATTCCCATAAACGTCATGACAATGGAAATAATAACAAACAATAACACATAAAGAAGAAAAAAACCAATCACCGAAAGGGTCACTTCTTTGGGGATCACCTGGTTTCCTACCCGCAGCGGGATCACTGCCTGGGGATGGATCAATTTTTTTAATTCGATAAACGTATGTTTTACCACGATAATCAATCGTACCACTTTCATTGCCCCACCGGTAGAACCGGCAGAGCCGCCAATAAACATTAATATAAACAACAAGATTTGCGCCAGTGGTGTCCAGGTTTCATAATCGGCGGTGCAGAACCCGGTGGTGGTACCGATAGAAACCGCCTGGAACAGACCATATCTCAAAGAATCGGAGAGATTGTTATAAATACCTCCCAGGAGATTACTTAATGTAATCGCGGCAGCAGCAATAAAAAGGATTCCCAGGTAAGTCTTGAATTCAAAATTTTTCCAGTAGGCGTTGAATTTTCTCATGATGAATTTATAATGCAGGGCAAAGTTGGTCCCGGCAGCAAACATAAAAAAGATAATGACATAGTCAAAATAGGTGGAATTAAATGCGCCAATAGAGGCATTGCGAGTACTGAAGCCCCCGGTGGCCATGGTGGCAAAAGCATGACAAAAAGCATCCAAAAGGCTCATGCCGCCGAATAACAAAAAAATCACCTCCAGCAGGGTAATGCCTACATAGACCAGCCATAAAATCCGGGCGGTTTCTGCGATGCGGGGGGTTAATTTATCGGCAGTGGGACCGGGAACTTCGGCTTTAAAAAGCTGCATACCGCCTACTCCCAGTAAGGGAAGAATCGCCAGGGAAAGAACAATAATCCCCATACCACCGATCCAATGAGTAAACGCCCGCCAAAAAAGCAATGCCGCAGGCATCTGTTCTATATCATTTAAAATGGAAGCACCGGTGGTGGTAAAGCCGGACATAGCTTCGAAAAAACAGTCGGTAAAAGAGGGGATGGCCCCACTGAAAAAGTAGGGGAGTGAACCAAACCATGCCATTAAAAACCAACCCAATCCCACGATCAAAAAACCATCACGTAAGCCCAGTTCTTTTTCCTGTTTAAAGAAGAGGTAGATCAGACCGCCGCTGGCAGATGTGACCAACAGGGCAACCAGTATCCCTGCACTGCTGCCGTCCTGGTAAAGCAAAGAAATGCCCAGGGGAATCAACATCATGAGCCCCAATATAAAGACCATGAATCCCAACACATGCAGGACAGAGCGAATATTTAATGTTCGTGTCATCGTGTCAACGTGTTAACGTGTCATCAGGCAAACATTTTTTCCAGTTCGAGAACAGAGGATTTTTCTGAAAAGACCACGATTTCATCACCGGGTTTGATCATATTCTTGCCGGCAGGCACAAAAATTTTTCCATCTCGGACAATAACCCCGATGATGGTGTTTTTAGGGAATTTAATTTGGTGCAGGGGACGGTCAACATATCGGTTTTGCTCTGAGACTTTAAAGGTAATCACTTCAATATCAATGCCTTTTAAGGTGGAAGTAGCCAGGATATTGCCGTGCCGCATAAAACGCATGATGGCATTGGAAGTAGTAACGGAACTGTTGATACATCGCTGCAGACCAATGGTTTTAGTAATCGGGAAGTAATCGGTTTTTTCAATCAAGGTAATGGTTCGTTTTACTTTCAGGTGATTGGCCAGGAGCGAGGAAACCATATTGGCTTCATCATTATCGGTTAATGCCAGGAAAAAATCCATGTCAATAATCCCTTCGGCTGCTAAAATATCCACATCAGTGGCTTCTCCCTGCACCACCAGGCTGTTGGCAAAGAGTTCTGAAAATTGATTGGCTTTATCTTCGTCATTGACAATGATTTTCACATTAAATTTTCCTTGCTTGTCTAATTCCCGGGCAATGGTTTGGGCAATTGTACCGGAACCGTTAATCATGATATCTTTATTCTTTTTTTCTTTATACCCGGAAATTTTGAAAACGCGGTCTACGTTTTCTTTATCCGCCACTGAGTAAATCTTATCATTGGGTTTTACAATATAATTACCCCCGGGTATAATGGTTTCTATGCCTTTTTCCACCACCACTGCCCTAATGTCTGACAGGTCATAAATTTTACTGATTTCTCCCAGGGATTTTCCAATGATATGGGAATTTTCTTTTACGATAGCGGATACAATTAATATTTTACTATTGTATAATTCATAGACGTCAATGGCATTGGGGTGCAGTACCAGGTTTAGCAGTTCTTTGGATAGTTCCTTTTCCGGGTGGATGACCATGTCCACACCCAATGCATTGAGGTCCACCATATCATTCATCAGGCCGTATTCTTCATTCCTGACCCGGGCAATGGTTTTTTGTGCTCCCACTTTTTTGGCCACCGAGCAAGCCATGATATTCATCTCATCCACCGGGCCCACGGCGATAAAAAGTTCGCATTCGGCAAACACCTCTTCATTGAATACATCCCGTTTGATATCACCACTTTCAATGACGGAAATATCGTAAA
>CP070627.1:8157154-8168048 GCA_020355945.1 Candidatus Aminicenantota bacterium
CCTGAAGTTACCGCTATTGAAAATTTGTACCAGTTTATCAAAAGTGTCTATTTTAGAAAATTAAAAAAACTATTGGGAATATATGGCCTGAAAGATACGGCCAAGGAGGTTTGGCAAGATAGGGAAAAATATGGAATTAAAGGTATTGTGGATTTACTGGACTATCTCAAAATTGAATGCAAAGATATGAATAAGATTTTGTCCGATGAACTGTCTGATTTTGTGCTTTATATTATCCTGAATAAAGTACGAAACGTTCGGGAGGTTAAAGAAGGTTTTTCTATAAGAAGTGTTTGTATCAAATATATCGGTATGAATGCGCGCTATTGCGGGTACATTGAATACGATTTCCAATTCTGGAGACATTTAAGCTTGATCCAGTCCACCGCTGGTGTTACCGTGTCTTACAGTATTAAAAGTGATGTGATGAAAATCACTGATAATATTATTAGCGGCGATCAAATGAGAATAGACAGCCTTAAAAATGTATGAGGTGTAAGGTGAAGGGTTAAGGGTTAAGAAAGAACTGTGGTGCGGGATGCAAATGGATGAAAAGAATCTAAACAGGTATTTTGAGATACTTGAACTCAGGCCGGGGGCCTCTTTTTCCGAGATCAAGAGTGCCTATTTCCATTTGAGAAAACTCTATTCTTCCGAATCCCCGGTCCTGTCCGCCATGATGGATGATATATCGGAAACCAGGCAAGAACAACTCTTAACACAGATCGAGGAAGCTTACCGGGAATTAAAGGAACATTATTCTGCCAAAAAAACGGAAAAAGAGAAAATTACCCGGGATCGGGTTATGCGTAATAATATCCCGGAATTTGAAGTGTTTAGCGGGAATGCATTGAAATTGACACGAGAAGTGTTAGGGGTGAGGTTGGAAGAAATTGCACTGGCCACCGGCATCCCCATGACCCATCTCAAAAACATCGAACGGGAACGCTTCGATCTGCTCCCCCCGGATGGGTATATCCGCATTTATGTAACCAGGTACGCGGAATACTTATCCCTGGATCCCAATCGAGTCACCCAGGATTATATGAAAGCCGTTTATAAAAAGAAGCCACATACGGACCGCCACCGCTTCTAGGTGAAGTTAGGAGGTGAGTAAGGGAAGTGAAGTCCAATTTAAAAATCCAAATGGTGCCTTCAAATTAAAATCCTTACTCCCCTTAATCCCTGAAATGCTTTAAAGTTCTCAGTAATAGGCTTATAAACACCACGGTTATAAACACATATTGAAGCACCCAGGCAGTAACGTTCAACTTAAGGGTTATGGGAACCTCTGCGGCCGAATTTGGTTTTGAAGGTGTTGAGGGGATAATCTTCCATATCGGGTAATAGCCATAAGCTGTATCCGCGTCCTGGCAGCCTACTGATGCTATTACCGGGACAACCAGGGAGGAATAAATCATCGCTGCAATATACGGCCCCACAATTAAAGTTAAAATCACCTTTTTTTTCTTTTTCTTTTCTACCAACATCATGTTTCCTGTTCCTGTGTTCCTGGTGCTAAAATCATTTATTTTGATGTTTTTTCCTGTATTCCGAAGGGCTTATGCCGGTAAATTTCTTAAACGAGGCATTAAACACCGATTTGGAATTAAATCCCACATCCAATGCAATCTTCATTATGACAAATTGATTTTCCCTGGGGTCCAGCAATTTCTTTTTAGCTTCTTCAATACGGTATTCATTAACAAAATTCTTGAAGTTTTTCTTTAGTTGTTCATTAATCACCTGGGAGAGGTCTTCTTTTGTAATTTCCATCCGTTTTGCCAATTTTTGCAGGGATAGTTCGGGGTCCAGGTAGGGTTTTTCTTCTACCATTATTTTCAACAACTGGTTTAGATGGGTTTTTGATTTTTGAACGGTCAATGTTGAGCTTTTATATTTTCCTTCTTTTATTTTTCTTTTTTTAGCCATTACTTCCAGGAATTTAGGGATTCCGAATACCACCAGGGTCAGTCCCAGGGTTAACAGGAAATAAAACCAGAAGGTCTGATGAAAGGAGGGTTTTACAGCGAAGAAACAGGAGTCACCCTCATAACTCCAGTTTCCATCGCTGAGGCGGGCCAGGACCTTGAATTCATAGTCACCTGCCGGCACATCCAGGTAAACCACGCTTTTCCGGTTGGTGCTGCGGATCCATTTTTTATCACAGCCCATTAAACGGTATTTAAACACAACGTTTCCTGGTGGGCCGTAATTGACAGCCGTAAAATAAAATTCGATTTTTTCTGTTCCGGCCGGTAATTTGAAATAGGAAACGGGGTTATAAGAAACATTATCAGCTACTACATTTTCGATGCGCACCGGTAATTCGCGAACCACTGTCAATTGGGGGATATGTTCTAGCTTTTCGTCGTCTAATCCCGATTCATCGGGTAGATTCGGTAGACCGGGTTGATTTTTAACTATAAATTTAGGTTTCCTGAGGTCCATTACGGCAATGCCTTTGATAGTGGGGAACCAAATCATATGGTTAGAGGTTTTCCAGCCGGCAGGTTGAAAACCACCGCTGCATACGGATGTTTTTAACCCATCTCCCTCCTGGAAATGGCGCCAGTCAATAAAACTGCCCTTGCTGTCCACATACCAATTTAACCGTCTCCTGGAAACCGCAAAAATCCCTTTATTGGAACTAAGCCATAAATTTTGTTGGTGGTCTTCCAGTACCCGGTAAATCACCTGATCGGCAAATCCGCCAATGCTTTTAAAAGAGGTAAATATACCGTTTTTATAACGAATCAGTCCTTCATCATTGGTAGCTATCCAGAGGACGCCCTGGGGATCGCAGTAAATATCCAGCACCCTGCCCCGGGGCATGTCTTCCTGGCCGCTGAAGTGTCGAAAAAACCGGCGATCGAAACAATTTAAACCCCTGTTGGTTCCCACCCATAAATTACCATATTTATCTTCTTCAAGGGCCAGCACAAAATTATCCGAAAGGCCTTTTTCCGTATCAAACCATTCAAATTCACCATGTTGGTAACGATTCAAACCACCGCCAAAGGTCCCCACCCACAGGTTGCCTTTACTGTCTGCATATAGTGATTTAATAGATTGATTGGATAATCCCTGGTTAGTGGTAAATATTTGAAACGTTTCGTTTTTAAAGCGGTTCAATCCGTTAGTGGTGCCAATCCATAAATTTCCGGCATTGTCGCTGCAGAGGGATTCGATATCGTTGCTGCTGAGTCCGTTTTTTTTAGTATAGGCGGTAAATTTACCTTGTTTAAATCGGTTTAAACCACTGCCGCCGGTGCCGATCCACAGCGTATGCTCTGCATCTTCGTATATAGCCTTGATATAACCGCTGGTTAAGCCGTCTTTTTCCGTGTAAAACTCAAATTTCCCATCCCGGAGCACATTCAATCCTCCCCCGGAAGTACCTATCCATAAGTTTCCCCATCGGTCTTCATAAAGGCACGACAGTGCATCATCCGAGAGCCCATCCCCGGAAGTAAACCGGTCCAGCCGCAGGTTCCTTTTATCAGGTATTCGTGTGGTACGAGAATTAGCATTTATCCGGTTTAGGCCCCCGTTGGTGGCTATCCAGATATTTCTGTTTTTGTCTTCTATAATAGAACAAATAAAGTTATCCGTGAGTCCGTCTTGCCTGGTTAATGTGAAGAATTTCCCTTTTTCCAGGTTTTTTGGTCGATTGCGTATGAAACCGACTCCATTGTTAGTTCCCACCCACAGACAACCTTTACTATCCTCGAAGATGGTCTTGATATTATCGCCAGGGAGTCCATCAGACATGGTATAAACAGTGATTTGGTTATTACTTATGGAGTTTAATCCTTTTTCCGTTCCTACCCAGAGGTTTCCCTTGCGGTCTGTGAACAGGCATGAAACAATATTATAGGATAAACCCTGGTCATGGGTAATGGATGTAAAGGTATTGTTTTTTAGTTGGATAACGCCGTCGCCAGTGGTGCCGAACCAGGGGTTTTGTTGATGGTCTTCGGCGATAGTGTTTATAAAATGGTTGGTTAATCCGTCTTCCAGGGAGTAGTTCTTAAATTTTCCCTCTTTATACCGGGTAATTCCTCCGCCATAGGTGCCCATCCACAGTGTTCTCTTTTGGGAGATCAACAAGGAAGTAATGGAATTGTTTTTTATGGCTGGTATATTTCCTTTGTGCAGCACCTTGAATTTAGACCCGTCAAATCGCACCACTCCTCTATCCGTACCCAACCAGAGGCAGCCGCTGCTGTCCTGGACGATACTGTGGATGGTATTTTGGGGCAGTCCGTCCCGTGTAGTCCATATATGGTGGATGTATTTATCTACAGGCGTTTTAGGGTCCAGCCCCCGGACCATCAGGGGCCAGGTCAAAAAAGTAAAAAAGAAAACGTTTATTCCTATTAATATAAACCTGGGCATTTCACCAGATTATATACTTTTAAGTCATATTTTTCAAGCCTCCGGATGGCCCTAAATCCACCGCCTAATTTTAAAGCCGCGAAGACACGCGAAGGAACGCGAAGAAAAAGATAACCAAAACCCCCATTAGTGAGAAGTTTTTGGGAGTCCGTGACCGCCGAACCCTTTTTTCAAAAAGGGTTTTGGCCGCCGGAGGCAAAAGTGACGGTGGATTTAGGTGGCGTACCCGGCTGCGTCGTGGAGTTAGGAAGCCTCCAGGCTTGGTAAAAACAAATCAAAAAAAATGAAACTTTTTTGGATTTTCTTCGTTTATAAAAATATGAAGAATTTATTAAATAAGGAGAGTATCATGAGAGTTGAGTCGTTAAAGAAAAGTTTTTTAGTAACATGCGTAACCTGTTTATTTATTTTAACGTCATTGTTTGCCTGTACATGCTCGTCACCTCTATTAGCAGATACCGAGGACGTTATGACCCGTTCGTTTAATGTTTCGAAAGGCGGCACATTGACCATAGACGTCAATCGCGCCTCCATTGAAGTAAAAACAGGCAGCCAGGATATAGTAAAAGTCAAAGTGATCCGAAAAGTCGGCACTTCCAATGAACATCGGGCACAAGAGATTTTTGAAAAGTATAAGATAGAGTTTGACCATTCCGGCAGCAATGTAACTATCGAAACCGATGATTATGGACGCCGCAAAGGGTTGTTTTCCTGGCTCAAAGGCGAACACTTTAGCGTTCGTTTTATTGTCACTGTCCCGGAAAAATACAACCTCGATCTAGAAACCAGTGGAGGAAGTATCAGGGTAAGTGATATCCAGGGTAATGTCAGGGCAAAAACCTCTGGCGGCAGCTTGAAATTTGATTATATTAAAGGCCCGGTTTGGGGCAGCACTTCAGGAGGTAGTATTCAGCTTGAAGGATGTTCGGGAAATGCCAATGTGTATACCTCTGGCGGCAGCATCCGCATCGGCACAGTAGAAGGCGAGGTTAAAGCGAAAACCTCCGGCGGCAGCATACAAGTCAAAGAAGTAATGGGAACGATTAATGCCAGCACTTCCGGCGGTTCCGTGTCGGCAACTATTTCCAAACAACCAAAAGGTGATTGCAGCCTTACCACCTCCGGCGGTTCTATTACTGTATATGTAACAGAAGATATAAAGGTGGATTTGAACGCCTCAACCAGCGGAGGCAGGGTTTCCACTGATTTCCCCATAACTATACAAGGTGAAATAAGCAAACGTAAATTAAAAGGAAAAATCAACGGCGGCGGCCCGGAATTGTATCTCAAAACCTCTGGTGGAAGCATTTACATTAAAAAGATGTAGTTTCTCATTTGCCTTCGGCGATCAGGGGGCGCTTTTTGAAAAAACTGCCCCCTGGACCGTGAAACATCCGCAAAAACTTTTGATTATACTCTACCCTTTTGCCGCCAGCAGCCAGGTGGTTTCGTGATAAGGAGATTTTCACATGCCTCGTGTTAAACTTAATCCATTAGCAAAATATTCTTTTTCTACAGAAATCAAGGTGCGCATAACCGATTTGAATTATGGAGGTCACCTGGGCAACGACAGCCTTTTATCCATGATCCATGAAGCCAGGGTTGCTTTCCTTGCCAACTATGGGTTTTCCGAAGAAAATTGCGGCGGGGTGTCGTTGATTATAGGTGATACGGCAGTGGTTTACCAAAACGAGGCGTTTGCCGGGGATGTCTTACGCTTTGAAGTGGCAGCAGAAGAACCCACTCGCTGCGGCTTCCGCCTCTTTTTCCGCATCACCCGCCCAGCCGATGAAAAGACAATTGCCCTGGTGGAAAACGGCATGGTGTGCTTCGACTACCAGACCCGTTCCGCTAAACCCCTGCCAAAAACAGCTCAAACCATCTTTGAAACCACAGATTAATCAATTAAAGTATGCTATTCTTAAATTTTGATCGCATGAATATAAATCCGTAATAAGAGGAGGTAATGATGCAAAGAAAAACTTTTTTTCCCCCTTTATACATTATTATAATACTTTTTTCTCTTGCCCTTTACCCGGGATGTTCCGGGGAAGGAGAGGTTGAAGCCGACAAAACAGCTAATCGTAAACAGGCAGTAAAGATAGACACACCCGAAAAACTGGTAAAAAAGTATAAAGAAAAGAGGCCTTATATGACCAATGTCTACCGGGATTTGGTCGACATCGGGAATCCCGCGGTTAAACCTTTAATCAATGGCTACATGGGATCTCTTAAAGAAAAAGTGAGTACCACCACAGAACTTCCCTCCTGGTACAGCGACGTCTATTTTCGCAAGAACATAATTTTGACATTGGAAAAAATAAAAACCCCTGGGGCGGTGAAGGCTTTAGGATGGATCGTCAAAGCCAAACAAGAATATATCACCTTGCGTGAATCAGCCTTGCATGCGCTGGGCAAAATTGGCTCTGTCCAGGCAGCGGAGATTTTAAGCGAAGCCGTAAAATATCCGCAGTGGGAACTCAACACAGTGGCTTTCTGGGGTTTGGAGAATATCGTTAAAACCGGTGCCCAGGGGGTGGAGACAGCGGCTGAAACATTAATGGCATTGTTAGAGGACCAGGATAAGAACCTGCGTTACCGGGCAGCCCGAGCCTTAGGTGGAATGGGCAGCAGCGCTTCCGATGATGTAGTGGATGCCCTGGTGGAGATGTTAAGCGATAAAGATACCAGCATGGCAACCACAGCAGCCAGGACCCTGGGTAAAATCGCTTCGGAACGGTCGGTAGACGGCTTAAGATTTGCCATAATCAATAATGATGACAGGAACAGCACCGAAGCCGCAGCCAAAGCCCTGGGCGCCATTGCAGCCGCCAGTTCCGATGCGGCAGTGGACGCATTGATCGCCGGCTTAAATTTCGGCAGCAGATATGGCCGTTACAATACAGCCAAAGAATTAGGAAAAATCAATTCCCAGGAGGCCAAAAAGGCGCTCAGGGAAGTGCTGGACGATGAAGACGATTTAGTGCGGTCTGCTGCGTTACAGGCCCTGCGCGGGGGCGGCCGGGAAACCAGGGAGGCTATCTCCAGGGTTGCGAGAAGCAAAAATACTCGTGCCCGGTATGATGCGGTCAGGGCATTGGCTAAAGACAGCTCCCCGGAAGCAGTGACTGATTTGATCGATATATTACAAAATGACAGCGACTTTAACATAAGGAGTGCCGCACTTTCAGCCCTGAAAAAAACCGCCGGCCAAAGACTCCTGGAAGTCACAAAAATAGCCTTAAAGGACAAATATTATTCTATCCGCGCCGATGCGGTTCACATCCTGGCCGAGATAGATTCCCCGGAGGCGTTTGCTTTGCTTACCGGGGCGTTAGAAGATAAGAACCGGATGGTCCAGGAGGCTGCGATATGGCGGCTGAGAGAAAAAAAATCGCCAGAAGCTTTCGATGTGTTGATTCGCTTTTTAACGGATCAATCCAAAGACTCCATGTCCAGGACCAAGGCGGTCCAGGCGTTGGAGAATGCCGCCGGTTCGAAAAAAGCGCTGAACGCACTTATCAGTATATTATCGTCGGACAGTGACTCAACAGTCAGCAGGCAAGCGGCATGGACATTAAGCCACTTTAAAACTCCTTCAGCAGAAAGCGCGCTGATTAATGCGCTCAAAAACCACAAGAGTAGTATTGTACGCAGTGCTGCCTGTTCTGCCCTGGGGCAGTTCGGAACACCCCCGGCGATTGATGCACTTATCAGTGCCTTTAAAGATAAAGACCGCATTGTGCGAATAAAAGCGATCTGGGCTTTAGAGGGACCTGCCAAAGCAGACACCCGTACCGCTGCCAAATTGATCAATGCACTGGTTGCCCTTTATGAAGAAGAAGAGGTAGAGTACTCGGTGAACCAGGCCGCAACTACGTTACTGAGCCGTCTCGGCACATCCGAAGCAAAAGCGGCATTAGAAAAAATACGTAAAAAATAAAAAACATTCCAACATTCCCAAATCCGGAAGCAGATAGTTGTTTTATTGGGGAAAAAATACTATAATAGGTATGTAAAATCCATTTTGAGGTTAAGTCTTCATGGAAACAATGTATGACATAAACCAAATACCCGCCAGCCACCGCCGTGATCTCAAAAAGGCTATAGAAATCTTGAAAGATTTAGGATGTGAAGAAGTCTACATATTCGGCTCTTTGGTTGAAGGTCCGGTAACCTCCAATTCGGATATTGATCTGGCTGTCAAAGGTATTCCCCCTGGATTCTATATCAAAGTACTTGCCAAACTTATTATGCAATTGGATCACCCGGTGGATTTAATCAGCCTTGAGGAAGATAATCGTTTCGGCAACATGCTTAAAAGAGAAGGATATCTGCGCCGTGTCAATTAACAAAGCAGTCAAAGAGATAAAATTTGAACTGGACGAGATTGAAAATCTTTTTGATCTATACAAGGAAGAGTTATTTGAGTTAAATCGCGAGCCGAACCAGGTTGAGTTGACTGCCTTGGCCAGTGTACTTCACTCTTTTTACTGTGGAATAGAAAAAATATTTTTAATCATTGCCAAACGGATAGATAAAAATATCCCCTGTGACATTAACTGGCACAAGACTTTACTTTATCAAATGGTGAAAAAAAAAGAATTCCGGCAGGCAGTTATCTCTGATAAGACAAAGGAAAAATTATCAGATTACCTTGCTTTCAGGCATCTCTATAGACATTCCTATTCATCGCGCCTGAAGTGGAGAGAATTGGAAGACCTGGTAAACTCCATTCATCATACCTGGGAAAAATTCAGATCAGAGATCTTTTTATTTATAAAAACACTTGAAAATAAAGAAGATTAATCAGTTTCGACTAAATCGTGCCTGTCCCTTTCGTTCTTTTCGTTCTGCAAAACTGTATATATTTTACTGTTATTTAAGTTCCGGCTTATTATCCGGAAAAGTCAGAGGGTAAGCGTCCAAATTTCTCCTTGAAACATTTGGTGAAATAGGCGGAACTGGAAAATCCCACGGCAAATGCCACATCCGTAATACTGCTGGTTTTGGCTTTCAACAGGTCCAGCGAGCGTTTCAGCCGGTAAGATTGGATAAATTTACCGGGAGCCTGGCCGGTCAGGGCCATTACTTTCCGGTACAGGGATGTCTGACTCATATTGATGGAGTCCGCCAGCTCGGCATGTCCAAATTCCGGCTCTGATAAATTTTTTTCAATGGTTTCCTGCATCTTTTTGATCAGGGAATCGTCTAAGGAAGAGAGACCCAATTCATCCGGGTGCGTCACTGTTTCCCACTGTACCCGCTGCTGCAGTAGGCGCCGCTGTTTGATCAGGTTCTTGACCCGGGTCAACAGTATATCCATGTTGAAGGGTTTGGTGATATAATCGTCCGCACCGGTTTCCAGCCCCCGGATAATCTCAGCTTCCGTGAATTTGACGGATAAAAGGATAATGGGAATATGGCTGGTTTTGATATCCTGTTTTAATTCCCGGCACAACCGATAGCCGTCCACATCAGGCATCATAATATCGCTGAGGATGATGTCCGGGATAATCCCTTTGGCCATGTCAATGCCTTGCCTGCCATTGGCAGCTTCCACCACGATGAATTGCTCTTCTTCCAGGAAGGTCTTGACAAAACCGCGCATATCCATGCTGTCTTCCACCACCAACACGATATGCCGGTCCTGGAGTTCTTTTTCATTAACGGGGATGTTAATGCTGTCCAGTTGGTGCTCATCCCTTTCTTCTTTTTCCAACTGCACCATGAATGCATAACGCTTAGAGATTTTACAGCCAGGTTGCTCTGCCGTGGGAGAAACCGGCAGCTCCCGGATTTCATCGGGTTTTAGGTGGGCTTTTCCTTTGGGCAAGCGGATAACAAATTCTGTTCCTTTACCTGCGCTGCTTTTTACATGGATGGTTCCATGATGAAGCTTGATATATTCCTTTGCCAAAAAGAGCCCGATGCCCAGACCTTTGGTATAATGTTCAAACCGTTCGTTCAACTGGTAAAAACGGTCGAATATAAGTGTGGTTTGGTCCGGGGAAATTTCAGTTCCTGTATTGTGCTCTGATATTTCCACTGAATTGGTGGGCAATTCACGAACCCCTATCCTGATTTGGCCCCCGGGTGGAGTGAATTTTAGAGCGTTCATAATCAGGTTGCACATCACCTCTGCTATCTTTTCGGGGTCAAAATAGAGGGGGATGTTTTCGTTGTCGGTGTGAAAGATAAAGTCCACTTCCCTTTGTTGGGCCAATAATTCGAAAGAAGACATAATCCCCTTTAAAAAGGGAATAAGGTTATGTGGGCTGGCCTTTAATTTCAATTTCCTGCTCTCAAGTTTTAATAACTCCAGTATCTGGCCAATTAAAAGAAGCAATCGCTGGCAATTTCGATGCATCAGCGAAAGCGTTTTTTTTTGTTCAGGGTGGTGACATTGGGCAATCATTTGCTCCAACGGGGTAATAATCAAGTTCAGGGGGGTGAGAAATTCATGGGTGATATGGGAAAGCAGGCGGCTTTT
>CP070627.1:8168148-8170631 GCA_020355945.1 Candidatus Aminicenantota bacterium
TAGATATAAACCACTTTGTGTAAATTTGTGTAATTCGTGGGCTGAAATGAAAAGGAGGATTGAATGAATAGAAAAAATTTAAAATTATTGATTGTACTCTTTCTTGCTGCTTTGGGGCTGATATTTTGTAACCAATGTACCTCTAAACGCGGCGAAAACAATGAAACTCTTACTTTAAAGCAAGCCATTGACAATATTGTCATACCTCGCCTTAAAATAGGGGCAATCATTGGTGTGATTCTTAGAAATCAACGGCATGTGTTTGCTTATGGTGCAAAGGAGCGTGACGGCAGTGAAGCACCTGACAGCAATACGGTTTTTGAGATCGGTTCAAATACCAAAACCTTTACTGCCATTATATTGGCTGACATGCACCTGGAAGGTAATGTAAACCTGGAAGACAATGTAGAAATCTATCATCCTGCTGAAAAAGTGACCATACCCGGTTCCAATGGCACAAAAATTAATTTAACCCATCTTGCCACCCATACCTCTGGCATACCCAGTATGCCTGATAATGTCGAGGAGCACCAGGTGAATCCCGATGATCCTTTTTCCTCTTATACGGTTGATCACATGTATGAGTTTTTAAACACCTGTACCCTTGAATTTCCCGTGGGTTTTCGGCACCAGTATTCCAATGCCGGCATGGGACTACTGGGACTTACCTTAGCCCTGGCAAACGGGACATCTTATGAGGAATTGTTAAAGCAAAGGCTTTTGAACCCGTTAGGCATGAACAATACGACCTTATTTTTAACCGATGCACAGTGGCAAAACCTGGCGACCGGTTATGATGATAATTTAAACCCCGTATCCACCTGGACCGCCACTGATTGTCTCCAGGGTGCAGGATTTATCAAAAGTACACTCAATGATATGTTTATCTACTTAGAAGCCAACATGGGTTTGCTTGACAACCCGCTGAGGCAAGCCATGGATATGGCTCATGAGCCGAGGGTACAGGCGCCCTGGGGTGAATTTTGCGGGTTGGGTTGGTATACAGCTCAATTTGAAGATGGCCAGGAAATTCTCAATCACAATGGGGCAACCGGCGGGTATTACGCCTATATCGGTTTTAACAAAAGCCTGGCTACCGGTGTGATCGTGTTGTGCAACAATAAATATAACAGCGGCAGTGACGAAATCGGACCCAAGATTTTAAAGATTCTTAAAAACTACTAAACCTTCGGAGAAGGGAGCCTAAAAAGGCTCCCCTTCCGGTGTGGTGTTAGAATCTGAAACTGAATCCAAGCCTGTAATTGGCACTATAACCTTCTCTTATTGGAATAACCATTTCAGAAAAGAAAAAGATAAATCGTGTTCCGATAGTGATATAGGGAAATTGGTACCCATTATTCTTAGAGAATTGCAGACCAGTGCCGCTGTAAAACTTGAAAATGAGAATTTTTGCGGGGAATAGATATTCAACCCCGGCCTGGAGCTCAAGCTCTTTTTCTAAACTGCAGTAGACCAGGGTACCGGTGGCATACAAGTTTTTGAAGATGGGATGTTTGTAGCCCAGCCCTACGGGATTTACAGGGAATGTAAGGTTTAAATTGATGAAATGATTTTTGGAATTTTTTTTCTTTACCGAGTCCAACCCGTTTTCCCCGTAAATCAGTGATACACTTAGAAGCACGAGCAAAAGAATCACTGTTTTTTTCATTTTATATCCTCCTTTTTTTCTTAGGTAAAGGAAAGGCAATTTTCTTGCCAAAGAAATAATAGAAAAGTGTCTCAATTCTATTACAGTAGACAAATTCATTTTTTTCATTTAAAATAAACTCCTAAAATAAAAACAAATTAGTCTGTAAGGAGGTAAAGAATGATTAAACGGTTGATTTTATTGGTCTTATTTCTCGGTTTGATTTTCCCGGCGTTTGCCGACCAAATGACAGACCAGGTGGATAAGCTGTTTGCCCAATGGGATAAAAAAGATTCCCCGGGATGCGCCCTGGCTATTATAAAAGATGGTAAGATCATTTACAAACGTGGCTACGGCATGGCAGACCTGGAGCGCGATGTCCCGATCACTTCCAAATCAGTATTCGACATTGCCTCTACTTCCAAGCAGTTTGTGGCCATGAGCATTGTCCTGCTGGCAGAAGAGGGCAAACTTTCCCTGGACGACGATATCCGGCAGCATATCCCGGGAATGCCGGACTATGGGAATAAGATAACAATTCGACACCTGGTTCATCATACCAGCGGTATCCGGGATTACTGTGATTTAATGTACCTGGCAGGCATGCCCTTTGAAAACGATTACCCCGAAGCACAAATCATCGAATTAATCGCCCGACAGAAAGAACTCAACTTTAAACCCGGGGATAAACACCTTTACAGTAACACCGGGTATTTTTTATTGGGGGAAATTGTCAAAAGAGTTTCCGGCAAGTCTTTAAATGAATTTACCAAAGAAAAGATTTTCAAACCGCTGGGCATGAAAATCACGCATTTTTATGATGATTTCACCCGGG
>CP070627.1:8170731-8192227 GCA_020355945.1 Candidatus Aminicenantota bacterium
CGGACCTTTTCTAAGTTTGCAGTTATAGGAGAAAACCTTGTAGAGTACCCACATTTCAAACCCGCGGACCGGGGAGATGGAAGGGTATATATCAATGAGACCCAGTATTTTTCCAACATAGCGAAAGAATTATGGGAGTTTGAAGTTTGTGGTTATCAAGTATTGAAGAAATGGCTGCAAGTGCGAAGAAAAAGAATACTAACACCTGGAGAGATTCTTCATTACATTAAGATTTGTCGTGCCCTTGAGTTAACCGTTAAGTACGGTGAGAAAATCGACGGTTTGTATTCACAATTGGAAAAGACACTATAAAATAAAAGGAAT
Source organism: Candidatus Aminicenantota bacterium (assembly GCA_020355945.1). The sequence goes on from CP070627.1 coordinate 8,171,056, forward strand.
GCAAATTGCAGGAAAATCCGGGTTTGAAAATGTATGTCATTTTACAAAATCGTTTGAAGAATTTTATGGGATTACCCCAGGGAAATTTAAAAAAATGATTGTTTGAAAAAAGAGGAAACAGGAAAACAAAAAATGTGCCCAAAAAATAAAAAAGGTGCCAGGCAAAGGCATGAAAAGTAAATGTTCACCGGTGATAATCCGTGTAAATCGCCAGTATTTGGAAAAAAAATTCAAAATTAGAATTGCTGGATACCGGAAACGTACCCTTGTAATTTTTTTACATTTGTGCTAGAATAACTCCCTCAAGCACTCCTCAAGCACTCAAGCAGTAAGAGAAGTTGTAAGAGATTTTTTTTAAAAAGTATAATATATGAGATAGGAGGTGTTCAAATGGCCGATGAAAAGGCAAAATTAAACTCCATTGATCTGGCGGAGCCTGATGCATTCACCATCTTCCAGATAATTATCAATACGTTGAAAAAGCTCAGGGACAAGACCGCCATTATCTTATGGAGTTCCTTTATCTTATTAACAGTGTGGGGATTTAAAGGGGACACACAATTGTTTTTCAATCTTTTTGGTAATAATTGGTTAAAGGAGTTGTTCCCGGGGATACCCTGGCGCAATCAACTCTTCTCTTTTCTCTCCGGTTTTATCCTACTGGTAATTATCCCCTGCTGCATCATTAAATTTGTTTTTAAGGAGAAGCTCTCCGAATATGGATTGGGTTGGCCCAAAGGCAAAGATAAAATCAAACTCAGTAGAGTGGCAATTTTGGTGACCCTGGGCATTGGTATCCCGGTGTTCTTCCTGGGGACCTTTGATCCCGGCATGCAAGCGGAATATCCACTATTTGAAAAAGGGGCTATCACCACCTGGGGGGGGTTTATCGTCTATGAACTGGTATATTTCTTGTTTTTTATCGTTATCGAATTCATTTTTAGAGGCTATCTCCTTTTTGGTCTGTACGGAATTGAAGATGTGCATGCAGTCAAAGGCGTCAAAGGCATAAAGGGTCCATTGATATTTGGTCTATATGCTATTTTAATTCAAATGCTGGCCTATACCATGTGGCACATTGGCAAACCAGTGCCTGAATATGTGGGAGCCCTGGTCTGGGGGGTGGCGGTGGCTGCCGTGGCTTTGAGAATCCGGTCCATTTGGCCAATTATTTTCGTCCACTGGATACTTAATGTATTTGTGGATGTGGTTATGTGTATTAGGTTTAACCTCATTCCAGGCTAATGACCATGGAATAAAAAAAGAAAAGGAGGTAAACCATGGAAAAAACCGTCGGAGTAGTGAGAGGGACCGATAAGCTTTCAAGTTTTCATGAATTGGTTGAAATAACCCAATTCGATAATCTGCTGTTGGAGGCATTAAAGAAGTCGGGAAAAGAGAAAAGTGAATTTAAAATTATCATTAAGCCCAACATGATGGTGTTTGTAAACCAGGAAAAATTCAAGGCTGTTATCACTGATATTGAACTGGTGGAGTGCCTGGTGGACCATCTGATCAAGTTGGGTTTCGCCAATATCATGGTATGTGAAGCCCAAAACGATGTAGGCAGGATGCTGAAAAACCACAATGTAGAATTCGTTTCCAGGCAAATTGGCTATGAACCCAAAGGCAGGTATAAAATCGTTGATTTGACCCTGGAATCCGTACCTTACCACTATATCTATAAAGACAAAAAAGGTAAAACCAGGAAATGGAAAGACAGGGTGGGCAAAAGTTGGATGGAGGCGGATTTCCGTATTACTTTTGCCAAATGTAAAACCCATGAGCACGATTGGATGACCCTGGGGATAAAGAATGTGTACGGTTGTTTGCCCCGGTCCAACAAAGTGGCAATATACCATATCAAACATGAAATTTTTGACGTGACTGCCCGTGAGCTCTTTAATTTTCCGCTTCATTTTTCCTTCGTCGATGCCTGGGTGGGGTCTGATGGCTTTCAGGGTTATAAAATTGCCCATCCCCAGGAATTGAATATGTTCTTTGGTGGCAGCGATGCCATTGCCGTCGATATGGAGATATTTAAAAGAGCTGGCCTGGACCCCCACAAATCTATAATCTTAAGAAAAGCAGTGGAGCAACTGTATGATGGGGCTTATCCAAACTATACGGTGAAGGGTGATAAGAACACGGGATTCAGCCAGTTATGCGACTGGAAGAATATTGAGGATCAGATTGTCAAAGATATTGATATCATGGAGGAGATCTACATCGCCTGGGGATTTATCAACCTCAAAGCCATTTCAACATCTGCGGACTATGAAATGTTTCCTCCCAAAAATTTCTTTTACCGTTTGTTAGTGTGGCTCAGCAAAAAGCTCTACGGCTTTTTTAAACTTTTCAAATGGTACCGGAAATTCTACCAGCGGTAGTAAAAATAAAAAGGATTTTGGCTGCTGGAGGCACAGAAACACAGAAACACAGAAACACAGAAACAGTAACATTGACTTTAAGGGATTTATGTAATAGAATATATATCTACTCTTCCAAGTGGAATTGTCCAGATTGGATAAGGAGGTAAGTAACATGAGAGAAAAAGTCGAACAAGTGCTTGGCGAAGTAAGGCCCGCATTACAGGCAGATGGCGGCGATGTAGAACTGGTGGATGTGACACCCGATGGTATTGTAAAAGTGAAATTAACCGGTGCCTGCCACGGATGCCCCATGGCAGAAATGACCCTGCGCCAGGGTATCGAAAGTCACCTCAAAGATAAAATACCCGAAGTGAAAAGCGTTGAAGCCGCGTAATTAAAATATATTAAACTAAAAACTCTTTGGGTGGATTTTGTGTGCCGGATTTAAACCAGCCGTTTGATTTCTGCGATTAAACGATCGATTTGCTCCCGGGTATGAGTGGAGAAAATGGAAATTCGTACGGCACCGCCTCGAGGGACACTGGTATATCCACCATAAGGCACATAGGTGACGGCGATATTTCTTTCAAATAATTCCAGTTGAAGTGCTTTAGGGTCTATTTTTTCTTTTTCCTTACTATAGAGACAGATGATGGGAACGGGGGTATCATTGATATCAAATCCCAGGTTTCGTAATCCGTTTTTCGCATGGGCGACATTGTCCCACAATGTTTTCCTGATTCCAGGGTTATTGTACAGGATTTCCAGGGCTTTTGCAGTGGCTGCTGCGGAGGGGATGGGGACATTACTACAGGCATTGACCAGGGTGGATTTTTGTTTTAACTTTTTTATAAATTCATCATCACCGAAAATGATCCCGCCATGACCTCCCAATGCCTTACTCAAGGTACCGGAAGAATAAAACCTCTCTCCTTTCATTCCAAAGTACTCAAAGCTCCCATGTCCTTTTTCACCGATAACACCGGTGGCATGAGCATCATCCACGCAAATAACCGCACCTTCAATCCCTGCTGACACTTCATGATACCCGGGGAGTGGAGAAATTTCACCGGATATGGGAAAAATCCCATCACATAAGATCAAAGGGCGCTGGGAAGGCTTAAGATGCTGTTTAAGTTTTTGGTTTAAATCTCCAGGACTCCGATGTTCAAATATAATCACAGGTTTTTGCACCAATGATGTGGCCAGTCGAGAAGAGTAATGAGATTCTCTGTCAATAAAAATCACTTCATAGTCATCTTTTAGCGCTTCAAGTAAAACCGGGCTCCCCAAACATCCGGAAATATAATACAAAACGTCGTTGGTTTCGAAGAATTGGGCAGCCTTAGCTTCGATTTCAAGTAATACCGGGTTGGTGCCATATCCGGCCCGAGTGGTGGCACTGGAGATCCCATATTTCTTAACCGCGTCACATGCCGCCTCTACCACCTCAAGGTGCACTTGAAAACCAAAATAACCACAGCCGCTGAAATAATCCACTACTTTCCTATTGATAATTGCCGTGGCATCCGGCTCACTCTCCATTATATATTCTTCCACTTCCATGATGGCCTCCTTATTATTCCTTATACAATTTCCCACATCGTCTCAATGGCTGAACCGATCATATCCTTAACTCTCATATCAAGCATTTTATCCAGGTCCCCATCTGTTAAGCCGCCGTCAAGATTACCATTGAATCTACCGTCCCGGGAATTATAATGCCAGATCAAATCGATACCGCTGTTAAAATTAAAGGGAAACATACCGCATATCAATCCATCGGTGATACGGGAGGCAAATTGATCCGCCGCGTCCATCATCTCCAGTTCTTTAAGAGTTTTAATATGTACCTTTTGTATTTGGGGGAGATAATCCACCTGGTTAAAACCACCCAGGGCCACACTGCCCTCAATGAAGGTGGTGATTAAAAAATCCAGGAAAAGAGTGGATAAAATCTTCCTGGTGACTAACGCATCGATAATCACTTCTCTCTCCAATTTAATATTAAAATTTTCACCCACCAATGAGTTGGAAGCATCATCCAGTTGAAGACCGGTAACCCGTATTTTATTCTTTCTTTCTATAATTCCCCAGAATAATTGAGATCCCATATTTTCTCCCCAACAAGAGGGGATTCCATAGAAATTCTTTATAAATAGGCGCCTGACTGCCGGATCGAAAAGAATCAATGAAATGAGTGAATCCTCCCTCTTTATCTCATCAATAAGAAGATTTAACAGGACCTGGTTAGATTGAAGATAAATAAGATCAGGAACGGAACCCCTGATGGATCGATCGAAATAATACTTCCACAGTTTATGGTTCAGGAAGGTGATTTGATCGGAGAATTTTTCATAGTTTTCTCTTGCTTTTTGGATCTCCAGGCAGTCGAAAAAAAGAAATTCCAGGAACTTTTTCTCTTCCGGTGTTAATGAATCCCTGTCATAGCTGATACAAAAACTGTCGATTCCTTTTCTTCTTTCAGAGCTCAATTTATCCTGGAAAAGAAAAACAGGCAATTTGCACTGTTTTTCTCCAAAGAAATTAAATTTTTGGTTTTTGAAGAAGAATCCCCTGGGATGTGATTTGCTTTTCATCGGGATACTGCCGGTGGCCAGGACCACTGCATACGGCAGCTTCAATTCTTTTATTATTTCAGCATACAGTATATTTGAATTATAGAGAAGCTTATCGTTTAATAATGCGTGGTGATCGGCCGTTGATATTAAAGGGTAACGTGAAAGTTGGCTTTCAAGCGAATGAAGGGATATTTCACCGGGGAGAATTCGCTGCACCTCTTCTATTATTGCTTTCTTCATCAACTGTTTATTTTTTTTGTGTACGATTGATTTCCTGATATCTGTGATAAAATCCCTGAAGGTACCAGGATACTCATATTTTTTCAGCATTCCCGGTCTCTTCTTAAAAAACTCTTCTAATTTTTTATTCGTCGGCACCACGTTCGACCTCCTACTTTAAGTCCTATTTACTGCACTACCTGGTGTGATCATCATGGTATTCAATAATTTTTTCATTCTATGTCGATGATATATTCCAAAATCTTAGATAAATGATGGTGACGCGCGAAACAGCAGATTTCACACGTCTGCATCTTTGGAGAAACAAATCTTTAAATTTGGATTTAACGTTATAAGGAAGGAATTTTAGGAAATTATAACAAAATTTTCGATAATTGTCAATTCAAAAATATTTTTTCAGTGTCGGGGCAAAAGAAAACCAGGAATAATTTGACAAAAAATAATATCCTATTATAATTTTGTTCAGCGGTGAAAAAATGTGTTTTTATAGGTTATTAAGTAAAGAGAAAATAACAAAGGAGACAACGTATGACCAATAATATCGGTGACACCCTCTATAGTGTTGACGCTCGGTTTTACGATCTTGACAACAGACCGGGACTAAAAGCAGATATCCCTTTCTATCTTGAAGATGCAGCAAAGATTAAGGGGCCTATATTGGAGCTGGCATGTGGGACCGTAAGACTGACAATACCCCTGGCTCAGGCAGGTCATGAGGTTTGGGCATTGGAGTACTCCGAGACAATGATTGAGGAATTCAAAAAAAAAATGAAAAATCTGCCCACGGAGACAACGGGAAAAATTCACCTGGTTCACGGAGATATGAGCAATTTTCAAATAAATCAAAAATTCCCGTTAATTCTTCTTCCTGCCAGGTCCTTTCAATTATTGCTCGAGGAAACCAAAGAAAACGCATGTTTGAAAAATGTCCGTTACCATTTAACGGACAATGGTTATTTCATTATTGATATCGCTAATTTTATTGGTAAAAAGGAGAAAGCAAATCAATGGGTAAGTGAGGAAGAAGTGTTAGACTGGGAAAATATAGACCCCGTAACAGGAGACAACGTACGCAGAACCCATAAAAAGAAACAGATTGATACCCAAAAACAAATTATCTATCCTCTAAAGACCTATTATATAACCAAAAAGGATGGTTCAACAGCAAAAATAGTCAAACAATCTGCCTGGAAATATTTCTTTAATAACCAGATAAAAAGTCTTCTTACGGACAGGGGTTTTAAAATAATTGAAGAACTGGGAACATATGATAGAAAACCAATTACTGAGGATTCCCATTTCATATTTATTTGTCAAAAGAAACACTGAAACCAAAATGTTTCTAAATTTTTAAGTAAAATTTGTTTTTTTTCTTGACATTCGTTTCTGATGTCTTTATACTTAAAATTTAAACTCCAGGAGGTACTATGATTCTGGAAAAGAGAACCACTTTGAGGTCAATTGCTGTATTAATTATTGTTTTTTTTATTGCTCAGGCCTCTCTATTTTCCCAGGAAAAATCAGAAGAAGCCGAATCCAAAGCAGATAAATTATTTAAGATGTCCCTTGAAGAACTGATGAATGTTAAAATATCAACGGCGGGCAAAACACCGGAACGAATTGGAGATATTCCTGCCAGTGTGGTGTTGATTACACGCGAAGATATCGAGGCTTACGGATACAGTACCCTAACAGAAATTTTGGAGAGCATCCCTGGTTTGTATTCCCTTGATGATTATAGTGAAGGCGGAGCCAATTTTGGTGTGAGAGGTTTTTGGTCAGGCGTGGCAAATGACAATATGATTATCATGGTAAATTATATATCACAGGTGAACGATTTTGAATCCAATTACCCTCTAAACAAAATCAATATTCCCGTAGAAGCCATCGACAGGATTGAGGTGATTCGAGGTCCCATGTCAGTGGTTTATGGGAATGGGGCGTTCTACGGAGTGATTAATATTATTACCAATGATAATACATATGGACCTTTAAGCATGATAGAGGGTGGAATAGGGACTGCTGATACAAAAAAGCTATTTGCAAGAGTAGCAGGCAGTGAAGGTGACTTCAATTACGTGTTTAATTCTTCCGTATATGATACGTATGGCCTGGATGAGCCGCTTATTAATATGACAAAAAACCCATCGATTTTATCCTCTTTGGGTGTTCCTCTGGACAGTCGAACCGGTGGTAGATTAGAAAATAATGAGCGATATTTTAACTTCTCAGGACTTTTCAAAGGTTTCTCCGTAAACGTGATTTATACCGAAGGTAAAAGAGAGTTTTATTTTGCTTTCCCGTCAGTGGATGAGGGTTCGTACATTAATAAGATGTCCGCACAAATATCTGTGGGATATAAAAAAGAACTGTCAAATAGTGTAAGTATTGAAGGAAAATTCAACTATTCCAAAAGTCGGAATTCATACCAATATGATCATCTTTTTAAGGGCTTCTACGGCATTCAAGAGATTGATACAAATGCATGGGAAGGAGAATTCAATATCTTTATCAGCCCCTGGAATAACCTGGATATAGCCGGTGGTTTGTATTACCGTTCCGTTTTTGATGCCAGCAATAAATATGATTTACCTTCTTTTGGTGTTCCTGCCCTGGAAAACAATTATATTTTCCTGGTTGATGGTGATTGTATTGTTACTCAAGCGCTGTTTACCCAGATCAATTATGCCCCTTTTGATAGCTTGAGATTAGTGGCAGGTGTTCGTTTGGAACAATCTCCCAAATATGGTCTGAGAAAAATTCAAACTGTCGGGGACGAACCTCCCGTTAAACTGGATGCGATTTATGATAGAGATGAAGTCGAAATTATTCCCCGGTTTGCTGCTCTTTATTATCTGAACGATCGCAATATATTCAAACTCCTTTACGGTAGAGCCATTAATCGTCCTTCATTTGCTCAAAATTATCTCAACTCACTTCTGGCTCAGCGTAAAGAATTGGAACCTGAAAGCATTCAGACCTTTGAATTGAACTATATTAGTACGATTTCTTCAAGGTATACCCTGAATATAAGCCTTTTTCGAAATGTGCTTAATAAGTTAATCACACGGGTTGTACAGTTTGATGACCAGGGCAATTATGCGTCATGGTCGGACAATGCTGGAAAAATGGTCACCCACGGTGTGGAATTAACTCTAAATACCGAGCCCCTCGATAACTTCAGGATAGAACTGAGTGGAACGTTTCAGAAAACCGAAGATAAAAGAGACCTTTATGAAAATATCACAAAAGCTTATTCACCAAAATTACTGGGATACCTAAAGGCCTCCTACCACACCGAATGGTTTACATTGGCTGTGACGGGGAATTATGTGGGTGCGATGGAAACGTTTTGGGATGAGACAAAAACCACTCCCATTAACAGCGTACTTCCCGGTAATCGACTCGGTGACAGGGTTAACGGTTATTTTGTCCTGGGAGCAAATTTGCGACTTCGCTACCTGTTTATCTATGGGTTGTTTCTTAACATCAGGTGCTCGAATCTACTGGATGAAGAAATCCGTTATCCCACATTTACCAATAATGATTGGGCCGACAGGGGAACCATCGGGAGCGGGAGAACATTTCTTGTCACGTTGGGATACAAATTTTAGAAACACCTATTTGAAATTTGAAATTCCAATTATTTAAATTGGTTGAACTTTTTTTCCCATCTCCAAAGGACAATGAGCAGCCATAATTCGCGAGAAGAAAGTTGAGGATTTTTCAGCTTAAGAAAATCTTTTTTATATAATTCCCGGAGGATTTCGGAATGAGTAATTTCTTTGTGATGGCGGTGATAAATTTTTCTTAAAATCGTTTCAGTCTGCTGTTGATCAGGGTTTGGGAATGCTTGTTTTGGTCTGTCAATGACCATTTTGGGTAAAAGATCTTTTGCCGCCTGACGCAGTAATATTTTGCCAATTCTATCTTTTACTCGAATATGGTGATTAAAAGGTATCTTAAATGCCCATTCAATGATCCGATGATCCAAAAAAGGCACACGGCATTCAACACTTGAACTCATGCTGAGAAAATCTTCAAGTTTTAAAATTTTTTGCAAGCCTGTATTCATTAAATAACGATGCGTCTTTTCCAGCAAATCTCCTGGATAATGGTGAAAATAGTTATGCAAATTTTCATATATTTTTTTCACATGAACCGTGACCTCTTCATTCAAATTTTTTCTATCAGGAATGGACATGTATGGATAAGAATGTTTAATTAAACCCGGCTCAGGTCTCTGCACATCCAGCATGGTTTTTTTGAAAGATTCCATGTACACATAACCAGCCATGATTTCATCGGCCCCTTGCCCATTTAAAACCACTTTAAAGTCCTGCTTTTTGATGGTTTGGTAGTTTCCCAGTATGGTAAGAAGTCGTTCGTCATCTGAAAAGCTTGCCAGGTCGATGACTTTGTCGATTGATTCAATGCATATTTCGGCTGGTTCCACTTGAATAATTTTATGATTGACTTTGTCTTTTAATTTTTTGGCAACAATGCGACTGTACTCCAGGTCCTGGTCTTCCTGTCCCGAATAAATATCTTTACCTCCCCCTTTATAAGTAACCGTGATAGCGGTCAATTTGTAATTCTTTACCATTCGGCTTGCCAGAACGCTGATCACAGAAGAATCCAGTCCACCACTTAAGAATGCTGCCACCGGGACATCACTCACCAATCTAAGCTTAATACTGTCTTCCAGGAGTTCTCTTAATTCCTGGACTAATTTTGTTTGCGAAGGTGGTTTTTCGACTTTGCTTTCCGGGAGCCCCCAGTACTTCATTATTTTGACCTGACCGTCCGGTTTAACCGTCATAAAATGACCTGGAGGTAGTAAAAAAACATCTTTTACCAGGGCTCGATTGTGATCGTGATGATAATAAGAATTTACCAGTATCTGATGATAGACGACTTCCCAATTAACTTTGGCTGGTATGCATCTCGAATGCATCAAGGCTTGAACCTCAGAACCGAATAATAGAATTTTATTATCTTTATAATAATAAAGTGGTTTGATCCCGATTCTATCCCGGGCTAAGATGAGGGTTTTTTCCCTATCATCCCAGATGGCAATGGCAAACATACCGTTAAATTGATGCAGCGCATTGATACCCCACTTTTGGTAGGCACGAAGGATAATTTCCGTATCTGTTTGTGAACGAAACCCAATGCCCTCTTGCTCTAATTGTTTCCGTATATCGAGAAAGTTGTAAACCTCTCCATTGGTTACAATTGTCAGGTGATCCCTTGTCATGGGTTGATTACCCCGTTCGCTGAGGTCCAAAATACTCAATCGGCAATGACCCAATTGAACCCCTGGCTTTTCCCAGGTCCCTTCTGCTTCAGGCCCACGATGCCGGAGGGAATCCACCATACGCCGGAAATTAATTGGATTTAAAAGTTTTTCTATTTGATTATGGTGAAAAGCAAGGGCGCCGACAAAGCCGCACCCGCTAAATGGCACTACCACATTTTTTGATCTTTTCATTTAACAGGCTTTTCCGATTCCTTTTTCACCCCTGGCTTTTTTTAGATTATCCATGAAGGGTTTGTAAAGATCAAAAATACATATGTTTTTTCCAGGCTCAAGTTCCACCACTGGTTCAAAGGGCTGCGGGTCCGGTGCATCGTAAAGCCCCATAAGGGGAATGGTGAGCTCAAGCTTTTCAATAAGGCGTTCCGGCTTTGGTAACATGATTACCTCCTCAACCTGTTTGCCGCAGATTTGCACGGATTTATTTTTATAAAAATTTTTTACCCGACCGTATTTTAAATAATAACCGACTGCCCGCATATTGTCAAGTGTAAGAAAAAATGCGTCATCTGTTTTTTTTATTGAATACCTGTCTTTTATTTGTTAGAATATGAGAAACACAAAGGAGTCTCTTACGGTTTGATCAAAATAACATTTCCACAGCTTATAATTCAGGAAGGTTAATTGATCCGAAAATATTTCATAGGTTTCAGAAGCTCTTTCAATATCAAGGCAATCAAAAAATAGGTACTCCAGGAATGCCAACTCTTCATGGTTAATCAAGCTTTTGTTATAGCTGCTAATAAAGCTGTCTATTCCCATCTTTCTATCGGCACATAGTTTTTTATTAAAACGGATCTTCCAGGGACGAATAATCCCAAAACCTTATATAGAAATGCTTTCCAGGAAATTTATGCAAAAAATTGTAGGCAAAAATAAAAATTAAAAAAATTAATAAATATAAAATATAATATTGATTTTTTTCATGATTTATGATATATTTTTAGACATAATGTATGTCGATGACTATAGAACTGTGATAAATGGCAAAAAATACCGGAGAGCATTGATCCGGGAATCCTACAGGGAAGGGGAAAAAGTAAATAAGAGACCCATCGCAAATATCGCTCATGCCTCTGATTCACAGATTGAAGCTATAAAGGTAGCTCTTAAAAATTCGGATGAAATTGTAACTCTAAAAAATACCCAGACAGTAAATTTTACTTCTTCTGGTAAATCCGTGGGCTCTGTTGCCATGCTCTATCAAATAGCTCAAATCTTCGGTATTACAAAAGCTCTTGGGAAAAGTGGGGCAGCGATATTGTTTTTATGGTTTGTGAAATACTGGGATTGGACGAATATGTGGAAGTGCTGGAGATGGGAGGCGGAGATAGCCAAACAAGAAGGGTCGGTCTTGAAATTGATAAAGATAAGTTGGATGAGTTAAGCAAGCTTGATGGCTGCTATGTTCTCAAAACCAATCTAAAGAAATCTAAAAATCTCAGCAAAGAAGTCATACATGAGAGATATAAGGACTTATCTGAGGTGGAATGGGCCTTTAGGACACAACAAACAGGATATCTTGAAGTTCGTCCGTTTTTTGTTCGCAAAGAGTCAAGAATCATAGGACATTTGCTTATAACAATGCTATCATACAGATTGGAACAGTTTTTACGAAAATGCTGGAAAGATATAGATTTGACCGTTGAAGAAGGCATAAAAAAATTATCCAGGGTTAGCAGTGTAATTATTAAGGTTAGGTCAGAAAAACTTCATCGAGTACCCAAACCAGACAAATTATCTGCGCAGCTTCTCAATGCGGTGGAAGTAAAACTCCATGGAACTTTACCACTGATAGAAAATTTAGTAGACACAAAGACAAAACTGCAAAGTGGGCGAAAATAATGATCACAAAAGGCGATACATTATTAATTGCACCTGGAAGATACGTTATATTTTTATACTTAGATTTTGAGGAGGCACTATGTATTTAAAAAGTAATAGATTCTTCTTCATTATGTTGGTAGTTGTCTCAATATTATTGTCTCAGAGTTCTCTACTTTCAAAATCACAAAAGAAAGCGAAGAAAGATTCTAAAGTGGAAAAGTTATTTACAATGTCGCTGGAAGAGCTGATGAATGTTAAAATAGATACAGCCGGAAAAACACCGGAACGGGTCGGTGACATCCCTGCCAGTGTAGTGTTGATCACCCGGGAAGATATTGAAACCCATGGATATAGAAGCCTTACTGAGATTTTGGAAAACATCCCTGGTTTATATGGAATTGATGATTATATAGATATTGGCACAAATTTTGGAGTTCGAGGATTTTGGTCCGGGGTGGCCAATGACAATACCTACGGACCGGTAAACATGATCGGAAGTGCGGCCGGCTCTGCAAGCACAAAAAAACTCTTCGCAAGAGCAGCAGGCAATGAAGGTGATTTCACTTATGTGTTTAATTCTTCTTTCTACGATACCTACGGCATTGATGAACCTCTTAACAAAATGGTAGAAGACCCGTCGCTTTTGCCATCCGCATATGGCGTTCCTATGGATAATCGAACCGGGGGGCGATTGGAAAATAATGAAAAATTCTTTAATTTTTCAGGGTCTTTCAAAAAATTTTCAGTGGATATAAGTTACAATGAAAGCAAAAAAGAATTTTATTTTCTCTTTCCCGCGGTTTCTGACGGCACCTTTAATCATACAACTGTGATGCACATATTCGCCAAATATTGCACCCCCCTATCCGATACAGTGACCTTTGAAGGGAAATTCACCTATTCCCAACACCGAGATTCATATCAATATGATGTTCTTTTTGAAGATTTTTATGGGATTCAACATCTTGAGACCAATGCCTGGGAAGGAGAATTAAATACCTTTATCAACGCTCATCCTAACCTGGATATAACCGCCGGCCTGTATTACCGTTCCATCTTTAATGCAAACAACAAATATGATTTACCTTCTTTTGGTGCCCCCTCAGCGGAGAACAACCATTCGTTCCTGGTTGATGGAGATGAGATTGTTACCCGGGCGCTGTTTACCCAGATCAATTATACTCCCTTTGATAGTTTAAGATTGGTAGCGGGTATCCGCTTAGAACAGTCCCCGGAATATGGACTGGGGGCCACTCATACCGTTGGGGACCAACTTATCTTTAAACGGAGCGCCATTTATGACAGGGACAAAATAGAATTTATCCCTCGCCTTGCTGCCCTTTACTATTTGAATGATCGTAATATATTTAAGTTACTCTACGGGGGGGCAATCAATCGGCCGTCATTTTTCCAGAATACGAGAAATTCACTGGACCCTGAACGGGAGGATCTTGAACCGGAAAGTATTCAAACCCTTGAATTGAATTACGTTGGTATTCTTTCCTCACGGCTTACCTTAAATGTCAGTCTTTTCCGAAATGTACTCAACAAGTTAATCACCCGTGTGGTGAGATTTGATGATGAAGGTAATTATGCGACATGGTCGGAGAATGCGGGAAAAATAATCACCTACGGCATGGAATTGACTCAAATCGCGGAACCTATTGATAATTTCAGGATAGAATTGAGCGGGACGTTCCAGGAAACCAAAGATAAAAGAGAAGACTTTAAAGATATCCCGGTGGCTTATTCACCAAAATTTCTGGGATACTTTAAAGCCTCCTACCGCACCGAGTGGTTTACATTGGCGTTGACCGGGAATTATGTAGGCGCAATGGAAAGCTTTTGGGATAGGGCAAAACCTGACCCGGATGGAGTAATCCGCAGTGGTGGCCGGATTGGTGAAAAAGTCGATGATTATTTTGTCCTGGGAGCAAATTTACGACTTCGCGATTTATTTATCGATGGGTTGTTTCTCAACATCAAGTGTTCCAATCTATTGGATGAAGAAATCCGTTACCCCACCTTCACGAATAATGAATGGATCAACAAGGGAACCATTGGAATCAGGAGAACCTTCCTGGTCACTTTAGGGTATAAATTTTAGCCAACTTTTTTTTATTTGTATGCAATGACAGCATTGGAATCACCTGAAAGAGGCATGTAAGTGGTATTTTTAAATCCAGCTTCCCTGGCCCAGGAATCAAAATTCGCTGCTGTAAAATCAAATCCTCCCTCTGTTATCAGCAGCATTTGCAGTGACATCAAAAGAGCATCGGTATTTTTTCTCCTTTCATTATCGATGATGCATTCAATGACCACCAATGCACCTCCCTCCGGTAAAGCATTGTAGGCTTTGGAAACCAGGAGTTTTTTTTCTTCAAGATTCCAGTCATGCAAGATATTTCCCATGGTAATCACATCCGCTTTGGGAAAGTCGTCCTCAAAAAAATTTCCACTCAATACGGTTATACGATCAGACAAGCCGGATTCTTCGATTTTTTCCCTGGCATAGGGTTCAAGGGCAGGCAAGTCATAGGTGAACAATTTCATATGCTGATTTTGTTGGGCCACTATTATTGAAAGCAGCCCATTATTCCCCCCTATATCACACAATGTATTAAATCTTGAGAAGTCAAATTTTTCTGAAAAATCCCTGAAACTCTCCATTTGGGCAAAATTCATTCCTCCCATAAATGCCCTGATTTTTTCTTTCGAATCATACGTTGCCTCAAATAGAACTTTTCCCGTGTCCTTCATATCTTGTCTCTGAGGTTTCCCGGTTTTTAATGCTTCTGCGAGTTCTCCCCAACTTTGCTCAAATTCCTGCATCTTAAATTCAAACATCCCTCCGATATAATCCGGTCGCCCTTTCACCAGGAATAGAGAACCCTCGGCTGTATTGCTGCAACGAGCATCCTTGCCATCTCCATCCCTTTTAAGAATTTCCAGGCTAACTAACGTATCCAGGAAATCATATAATCCCCTGCCATTCAATTTTAAACGGGTTTTAATTTCCTCACCGGTTAACGGTTCATTCTCTAATGGGGTGAATATATCCAATTTTATTGCGGCTCTTAGAGTTTTGTTAATATGGTGTGCTCTTAATGCTCCCATTATCCTGGATTTACCATGAAATCGGGGATTCACGAATGGCATGTTATCTTTAGCTTTCATTCTTCACTCCTTTTCTAAAAGTTCCTTTAATTTTTTTTCCCATCTCCAAATGAAAATGATCAGCCATAGTTCACGAGAAGAGATCCCGGGATTTTTCAATTTTTAAAAATTTTTTTTATATAATCGACGGATGATTTCCGATTTGATGATTTCGCTGTGATGGTTTTTAAAAATTTTGCGTAAAACCCTTTCAAGTCGCTGTTGATTTGCATCCGGGAACACCTGTTTTGGCCTTTCAAGCACTTCTTTGGTTAGAAGATCCTTTGCTGCCCGACGGAGTAATATTTTACCCATCCTGTCCCGGACCCGGATATGTTCCTGGAATGGGATTTTAAATGCCCATTCAATAATCCGATGGTCCAAAAAGGGCACCCGGCATTCAACACTGGAATGCATACTAAGAAAATCTTCGAATTTTAAAATTTTCTGTAAACCAGTATTCACTAAATAACGATGCATCTTTTCCAGCAAATCACCAGGGTAACCCTGAAAATATTTATCTAAATTATCATATATTTTTCCCACCTGTTTTAATGCTTTCTCATTCAATGTATTTGGGTCCGGGATAGACATATATGGAAAGGAATGTTTAATTAACGCCATATCAGGCTGCTGTACATCCAGCATTGTTTTTATAACAAAATTTATCGATATATACCCACCCATGATTTCATCAGCCCCCTGTCCGTTTAAAATCACCTTAAAGCCCAGCTCTTTAACAGTACGGTAATTTCCAAGGACGGTAAGATACCGATACTCGTCTGAAAAACTTGCCAGGTCGATGACTTCATCGATTGATTCAAGGGATATATCTGCCGGTTTCACCTCTATAACTTTATGATCAATTTTATCTTTTAATGTTTTGGCAACGATTCGGCTGTATTCCAGGTCCTGGTCTTCCTGTCCCGAATAAATATCTTTACCTCCCCCTTCATAAGTAACCGTCACAGCAGTCAATTTATAATTCTTTACCAATCGGCTTGCCAATACATTAATAACAGAAGAATCCACCCCACCACTTAAGAATGCTGCCACCGGGACATCACTCACCAATCTAAACTTAATACTGTCTTCCAAAAGTTCTCTTAATTCCTGGACCAATTTTGCTTGCGAAGGTGGTTTTTCGACTTTGCTTTCCGGGAGCCCCCAATACTTCATTATTTTGACCTGACCGTTCGGTTTAACCCTCATGAAATGACCTGGAGGTAGTAAAAAAACATCTTTTACCAGGGCCCGATTGTGATCGTGATGATAATAAGAATTTACCAGGACCTGATGGTAGACGACTTCCCAATTAATCCCGGCTGGTATACATTTCGAATGCATCAAGGCTTGAACCTCAGAGCCGAATAATAGAATTCTATTATCTTTATAATAATAAAGTGGTTTAATCCCGATTCTATCCCGGGCTAAGATGAGGGTTTTTTCCTTATCATCCCAGATGGCAATGGCAAACATACCGTTAAATTGATGCAGCACATTGATACCCCACTTTTGGTAGGCACGAAGGATAACTTCCGTATCTGTTTGTGAACGAAACTCAATACCCTCCTGCTCTAATTGTTTCCGTATATCGAGAAAGTTATAAACCTCTCCATTGGTTACAATTGTCAGGTGATCTCTTGTCATGGGCTGATTACCCCGTTCGCTGAGGTCCTAAATACTCAATCGGCAATGACCCAATTGAACCCCTGGCTTTTTCCAGGTTCCTTCAGCTTCAGGTCCACGATGCCGGAGGGAATTGACCATACGCCGGAAATCAATTGGATTTAAAATTTTTTCTATAGGATTATGATGAAAAGCAAGGGCGCCGACAAAGCCGCACCCGCTAAATGGCATCACCACATTTTTTGATCTTTTCATTTAACAGACGCGTCCGATTCCTTTTTCACCCCTGGCTTCTTTTAGATTATCCAGGAAGGGTTTGTAAAGAAAACTGCGTTCATCCAACTGACAAAGCTGCCGATACAGGGGGAGGGTAACAGTAAAGGCCAGGATTCCCGGTGGTATAAATCGGCGCATAGCGATATCAGTGGTGCCGATGATTGCCTGGGGGTAGTCATAGTCCTTGAACAGCGGCAGCAATTGCATGCAGCCGGACCCAAAGGGGGCAATCACCGGAGGCAGGGGATCATTCGGGGCATGATAATATTGGGCCCCGATCATAAGAGAACTCAACTGATCGGGATTTACAAAAAAGGTAATGCTCTTGAGATATTCCTCATGATCTTCCCGAAGGGGACCAATCAGCACATGGGGGTATTGGGGTTTGTAGGGTTTCAAAATATCCAACCAGCGGTTCATCAGCGCTTTGGTATCCTTTAAGCCCTCTGTCTCTGCCAGGAATTTCACAAAATCTTCCCGTTCCCGGGTGTGTTTTCCAAATATCCAGTAGGCACACCCGCCGCAGCCGGAATTTTCCCGGGTGACATGTAAGGTTTTACCTTCCAGCCAGTTTTTGTAAAAATCAAAAATACATATGTTTTTTCCAGGCTCCGGTTCCACCACTGGTTCAAAGGGCTGCGCATCCGGTGCATCGTAAAGCCCCATAAGGGGAATGGTGAGCTCAAGCTTTTCAATAAGGCGTTCCGGCTTAGGTAACATCATCACCTCCTAAAACTCTTTGCCGCAGATTTGCACGGATTTATTTTTATAAAACCTTTTTGTCCGACCATATTTTAAATAATAACCGACTGCCCACATATTGTCAAGTGTAAGAAAAATTGCGTCATCCGTTTTTTTTATTGAATACCTGTCTTTTATTTGTTAGAATATAACACCAAGGACGATGATATGAAAAGAATATTTTGCTCCGACTGGCAGTCCGGATTATAATTAGAAACAAAGGGAGGTAACCAGTGATTTATCTTTATGATGAAATGTTTCTTCGGCATGATGCCGGCATGGGTCACCCGGAGTCTCATAACCGACTGATTGCCATTAACGACGCGGTAAAAGAGGCTGATTGGTATCAAGACCTTAAGCTATTGAAAGCCAGGCCTGTTGATATGGATATTTTATCCCTGGCTCATGACCCCGGGTATATCCGCCTGGCGGAACGCGAATGTAAATCAGGGTACCGGATGCTTTCCACCGGGGATACCAATGTTTGTGAGGAGAGCTTTGAGATTGCCCTTCATGCTGTGGGCGGTGTGTTGGCGGCAGTGGATGCGGTGTTTGAAAAAAAGGCAAAAAATGCCTTTTGTGCGGTTCGTCCGCCAGGACACCATGCTACCAGAAACCGGGGTATGGGATTCTGCCTCTTTAACAATATTGCCGCGGCTGCACGGTATGCACAGAAAAAATACAACGTCCAACGGGTACTGATTGCCGATTGGGATGTTCATCACGGCAACGGTACCAATGACATCTTTTACCATGACGATACGGTTTTCTATATGAGCACCCATCAATTCCCCTGGTATCCCGGCACTGGCAGACATGATGAGATCGGTGCAGGAAAAGGCAAGGGATTTACCATGAACCGACCCTTTCCCGCAGGAGCAGGAAATGAAGAAATCATCCCTGCTTTCAAAGATGAACTGCTGCCGGCGGCAAAGGACTTCAAGCCGGATTTCGCCCTTATATCTGCCGGTTTTGATTCTCATGCCCGAGATTTCCTGGGTGGTTTCAGGATCGATGACCACGGTTTCCGCGAGCTAACCAAAATCATGATGGAAATCGCAGATATTGCAGGAGAGGGCAGACTGGTGTCCATCCTGGAAGGGGGATACAACCTCGAAAGTATGGCATCCGCAGTGGTGGCCCATATGGATGAACTCTCTAAAATTTAGGTGGTAGAGGTGGTAGGGACAGTACATTATCCTGTGCTCCTGTTCGCATGCTATTTGGCAACTAATTTTTTAGATTCGCATTTGTCGGTTTCAAATTGCAAGGTAACGTGAGTGATCCCGTGGTTATACTTTAACTTTTCTTCAATAATCGTGCACAATTGCGTGGTTTGGCTGATTGGCATATCTTCCACATCAACATGGGCTTCAAAATGGATATCATGTTCACCCAGGCGCCATATATGCACATGATGGATATTCTTTATCCCCTGGATATCTTTCAGCTCTTTTTGAATATTCTTAATAGAGATACTTTGCGGTGCTCCCATCATTAACACATTGATGGATTCCTTTACGATTTCGATGCTTTTCGCTAAGATATAAACGGATATTAAGACGGTTAACAGGGGGTCTACCCAGTACATCCGGAATAGCTGGATACAAATTCCCCCGATAATCACTGCCACGCTGGAGACCGCATCTCCCAATAAATGTAGGTAAGCAGAGCGGATATTGATATTCTCTTTTGATCCCCTTTTCAACAAAAGTGTACCCGCCACATTAGCGACTAACCCGATGCTGGCAACGGTAATCATCATCCCACCCTGGATATGTTGAGGTGATGTGAAACGTTCATAGGATTCTTTGAAGAGGTAAATACATATGGCAATCAGGGTCCCGGCATTAAAGGCGGCAGCGAGGATTTCCGCCCGCTTCAGTCCAAAGGTGTATTTAAAGGTTTGGGGTTGTTTCCCTAAGCGGATGGCAATGTAGCTAATGATAATGGCAATGCCGTCACTGAAATTGTGAAGTGCATCGGAAATCAGGGAGAGACTGCCGGAAAGCAGCCCCCCGATTACTTCAACAACAGTGATCAGGAAATTCAACATCATAGTGAAAAATAAACGCAGCGTTGATGTCGAGCTATCCATATGATGATGATCATGTCCATGTCCCATAATGAAACTCCTTTGGTTTTATATTTTATCATATTTCTAATTTAAAAATAAAGCCAAAAAAAAACCACAAAAGGCACAAAAAAAATTTTTTTTGATTTTATAGTTGAAAATTTTCACAGTTTGTGTTAAACATTATAGGTAAGTCCTGAAGAAGGGCGAAAGGTATAAAAGTGATGACCACTGAGATGAGATGCGGTGTGTTTAAGACAAATGTTCATTTCGATTTGATACGAATCTTTTTTTTCCTGGTGGTTGTGTGCCTGGTTCTAGGGCTGTTTTCCTGGCCACCCCAGAACCTATTTTGTCAAAATACCGGTTTCAAGTATTTAAAGAACTATACCCCCAAAGAATATCACGGACACTCTCAAAACTGGTGTATTATCCAGGACCGGCGTGGAATTATTTATGTTGGCAACCATGAAGGTTTGTTGGAATTTGACGGGGCTTGCTGGCGGCGAATTCCCATACCCAACGATACCGTACGCTCCATGGCCATCGATGAGAATGAAACCATTTACATTGGCGGAAATAATCAAATCGGATATTTAGAACCGGATTCAAAGGGGACGCTGCAATATCGTTCCCTCCTGGAACATCTCAGGGAGAATCAAAAAAACTTCGCCGACGTATGGCGAACCCACGCCACTAAACAAGGAATATATTTCAGGACCTCAAATTTCTTATTTCGATGGGACCCGCATTCCCAACAAATAAACGTATGGGAAGAGTCCAAATATAGATTTAACGCTTCCTTTGTATGTGGAGCCAGACTTTTTATCCACAAAAGAGAAGTCGGACTGATGCACCTGGCAAATGATTCGTTGGAAATGCTCCCCGGGGGTGAGACCTTTGCGGACGTAAAGATTTATATGCTGGTTCAATACGATCTCCATAAGCTGCTGAT
>CP070627.1:8192327-8205093 GCA_020355945.1 Candidatus Aminicenantota bacterium
TAATTATCTCAACATATGGCTTTATTTGTTCAATCAATCCTTTCTCCTTTGCAATCAAAAGAATACCCAGACTTCCAATTATGTTCATCCCATTTAGTTGGGCCAATTTCCGGGCTCGCTTATCATCAACTAAAAGTTTCTCCGCTCCTAATCTTTTATACAACGCCATTGCTTCAAGATCACCTCTACCAATTGAAAAATCAGTTATAACATAATCCTCCATCGATACTGATTCTATCTTATCTATTAAATATTCATACAGCTCAATGCTCTCTTTTTTACCCTCTTCTGTAACTTCATCAAAGACAGCCTGTGGCACTCTTACCTCTCCGAATAAAACATCCAGGAATTCCAGGGCATTACACAGCGATAATGCGATCAAGGCAGAACTATCGGCTACCAATATCACAACAATTCCCGTTTTATTTTTTCAAATTCTTCTTTTAGTTCCTCTTTTGAATAATCAATCACAGGGATATCATTTTCCTTGCACTCTTTTAAGAAATCATAAATGCTTATTCCTGCAAATTCAGCACCCTTTGAAACAGAAATTTTTCCCTGTTTTACCAACATCAATGCTGTAAACAATTTTAGCTGCTTTTCCAGGTTGGAAAGGCTAAAATATAACGCATAACTGTCAGGTATATCCAATGTTACTTTCATTGGGGCCTCCTTGACCACTACTGCTATAATAATATTATTGGTAGAGTTTGTCAACAAAGAAATCCATGAAAGTCTTATTTTCTTCGGGTGATTTTAGCGATTTGCGGGACAATGTTTGATAGTAATAGAATACCGAACAATCGCTCATATGTTGAACTCCAGGTAAAGCGTATCTATGGATTTGCCTGAAAGGGCGGAAGCTTTACTGAAACTAATGACCTCTTCTGCAAGGGCTTTGTATATCAATAGATCAATATAAAAATTCACCTAAACCTCATTAAAATTATCCAATCGAGCTTAAATTTAAGCAAATAGAAATATTTTGCTGCTTGATGCCTATTTTTTGCCACCCCCGAAACACACAAAAATACAAGAAATGGAAAAATTTTGTTGACAATTACAATGTGTTAGTGTAAATAATAGGTATGAATAAACAAAAGAAGCAAATGGTGAAAACACTGCACTTTCCTATAATGATTGAAATAGACGAAGATGGTTATTTTATTGTCAGTTGCCCCGTGTTTAAAGGATGCCATTCTTATGGCGAAACCATTGACGAAGCCCTGGAAAACATCAAAGAGGTAATCGAAATGTGCCTGGAGGAACAGGAACTCGAACCTGTTAATAAATTTGTAGGATTCAGAGAATTGGAAATCGTTCAAAATGCATAAATTTCCTGCAATTAAAGGCAGCGAGTTAAAACGTTTTTGCGAAAAAATTTCTTGAAACGTTATTTGGAATCTTAATTTAAAAAGGTGACAGGTGCAGGGGGAAGAGGAAGTTGGGAAGATAGGAAGCCAGGAAGATGGGAAAGAAAAAAAGGAGCTATTTAAAATTGTTGTAGGTTGCGGGGGAGAAGATTTTAAAGAACTTATCATTGGTCATTGGTCATCGGTTACCTGTTTATCTTCTTTATCTTCCGTCTTCAATAGCGCAGCAATGGCTTCTGAGAATTGACGTAAATTATCCAAATTTTCCTGGAGAATATCGAAAACGATCTCGTAATCGATTTTCCAGTACATATGCACCAACATATTGCGAAAGCGTGTCATTTTCTTCAATTCTTCAGATAGATCCCGGGGAATGATCTTTGCTTCCGCTAAAATGAGGAAACATTCCGCATATTCCCCCGGGACTTTCTGTAACTCTTTTGCAGAAACATGATAACATAAACTTAATGCCGCCTCTATTGCTATCAACAACCGGTAAGAAGCAATGTCCTGGAGATCCCTGTCTTTCAGAAATCTATCTTTATCTGCTGCTTTAATTTTTTCGAGTCGTTTCAAAGAATCTGCGATCTCCTCACAACGTTTTTTAATGAGCGCTGCGTTAAGTCTCATGCCCGAATGCCTCCTTTGTAGCCCTGATGAACAGTGGCTTCATGTCCAGGTAATGACGGATAACTCGTTCCATAAACTCAGACCGAAAGTCCTCATCTTTATCTACAATCAATTGCCCCCGGATCACATGGTAACAAAATGTAATAGGAGCAAAATTCAACACCCGAACATCCACCGGCACTTTAATCAAAGTAGAGAATTTATCAGATAGGTCCAGGGAATAATATACCGATTCCTTTTTGCCCATTTCTTTCACATATACCCCTACATCGATATCATGGAAAGGCAAATGAATGGAATGATCATTAAAGGAACCGTAAATAAAAGCAAATACCACTTCTGGTTGGGAAGACAAAGCGGTTTTAAGGGTTTCTGCTGCCCGCTGCTTTTCTTCCTGGCTCATTTGATAATATTTCTGTTCCATTTGTTTAAAGTTTACCATTTTTTTCCCAAATATGCTATCCTTTTCTTTGTAATAGTTATGCAATATTGATTTAAGCGCAGAGAATGCGGAGGACGCAGAGGGCGAACTCTAATAGATGTATGCTATAGTACACCAGGTGTACGCCAGCGTACAGCCCGCGGCGCAGACACCCTAAGAAGACCCTTCGGGCCATTTTGAAGGCTTCCTAAGATGAACCGAACCGGTAGAATAAGCAGCAGTGTGTCGGATGATGGATAATCCGTGTGCAGTGGTTTACACACCAGGTTGGGAAGCCTTCAGGATTAATAAAAAGCTTTTGCGGGGGGTCCAGGGGGGTGGTTTTCTCGAAAAGAACCCCCCTGGTAGCCGAAGGTAATTTTCAGATCAGTACCATTTTCTTTTAAAAAGTGGTAAAATAAGAGCAGAAAAATAAATGTTGGAAGAAATATTGCTTACAAGGTTTTATGATGCACAGCGATGAAAAATTTGGTAAAATATTGATCGTAGACGATGACGAAGATGTGCTCCAGGCAGCACGCCTGTTTCTCAAACAACATATGGAACTGGTGCACACGGAAAAAGACCCCCAGAGGATTCCTTCTTTAATCAAAAACCTCTCTTATGATGTTATCCTGTTGGATATGAATTTTACCCGCGATGTGACCAGTGGGCAGGAGGGGTTTTACTGGTTGGATAAAGTATACGAGATAGACCCGTCTGCAGTGGTTATTTTGATTACGGCGTTCGGGGATGTGGACCTGGCAGTGCGAGCGATTAAAGAAGGGGCGACGGATTTTATACTTAAACCCTGGCGAAATGAAAAGCTCCTGGCGACATTGTCTGCGGCACTGAGTTTACGACGCACCCGGTTGGAAGTGGCAAATTTGAAATCCAGGCAAAAGCAGTTAATTGCTGACCTGGGCCAATCATACCATGAATTCATCGGGGTTTCGCCTCCGATGCAGCGGGTGTTCGATACGATACAAAAAGTATCCGGCACCGATGCCAATGTACTGATCCTGGGTGAGAACGGTACAGGTAAAGAATTGGTGGCGCGAGCTTTGTACCGCAATTCCAACCGCTGTGAAGAAGTGTTTATTGGTGTGGATATGGGCGCCATTAGTGAAACATTATTTGAGAGCGAACTCTTCGGACATATCCGGGGAGCTTTTACAGATGCGAAGAAAGATCGTATCGGCCGTTTTGAACTGGCTTCCGGCGGGACTCTGTTCCTGGATGAGATCGGTAATCTTCCCCTATCGCTGCAGTCGAAAATATTGCGGGTCCTGGAAACCCGACAGGTGATCCCGTTGGGTGCCAATAAACCCCGGCCTATTGATATCCGGCTCATTTGTGCTTCCAATATGAATATCAATGACATGGTCAGCAAAAATGAATTCCGCCAGGATTTACTCTACCGGGTTAATACAGTAGAAATTCATCTGCCCCCGCTGCGGGAACGGGAGGAGGATATTCCTTTATTGACCGACTATTTTCTTAACATTTACTGCCATAAATATAAGAAACCCAATAAAAAAGTCGGGGCTGCGGCTTTAAAAAAGCTAACCGCTTATCACTGGCCCGGTAATGTCCGGGAACTACAGCATGCTATTGAACGGGCGGTCATATTAAGTGATTCCCAGGTGCTGCAGCCGGAGGATTTCTTTTTTTCAATCCCGGCACAAGAGAATAAAGACAACTCGTTGGATTTTGATGTTTATAACCTGGAAGCAGTGGAGAAGGCTGTTATTTGTCGGGTTCTTGAAAAGTACCAGGGAAATATCAGTAAGGCAGCCCAGGAGCTGGGGCTCACTCGCACCTCTCTTTATCGCCGCATGGAGAAATACGGTATTTAACTCACATGATGACATTTTTCAAACGGTTCCGGTTTCAAACCATTTTTCGGATTTTGCTGTTCAGTGCCTCTATCGGTGTGTTTTTTTATTTTATCCTGTACACAAAACTTTATACCACTATCCTGGTAATGGGGTTCGTGATTCTTTACCAGGTATACGCCTTGATCCGCTTCGTAGAGAAAACCAATCAACATCTCAGTCGATTTTTCCAGGCGGTTAAGTACGATGATTTTTCTCAATCCTTTACGGGGAAGGAGCTGGGCGCCTCCTATAGGGAATTGGTAAAAGCGTTCAACGAGGTGATGGACAAGGTTCGGCAAACCCGTTCGGAAAAAGAAGAACATTATCGCTATTTGCAGACCATTGTTCATCATGTGGGTATCGGGCTGATAGCGTTTAAGGCGGACGGCAGCGTCGATCTCATCAACACCGCAGCCAAACGGCTGTTAAGAGTGGCCCGGCTAAAAAATATCCGCTCTCTTAACTCTTTTAGCCGGTCGTTAGTGGATACGCTTTTTTCATTAAAAGCCGGGGAAAAGGCACTGGTAAAAATTGATGACCAGGACATGGAACTGGCTTTGCATGCCGCGGAATTTCGTTTAAAGGATCAAAAATATATTCTTGTGTCCCTGCAGAATATTCAGAGTGAATTGCAGGAAAAGGAAATGGAGGCCTGGCAGACCCTTATCCGCGTACTTACCCATGAAATTATGAATTCCATGACCCCGATTACTTCTATGGCAGCCACGGTTATCGATCTGCTCCATTCCCTGGAAGAGAAAAACCAGGAAACAATGGATGCGGAATATATCGCCGATATCAGCGCTGCGTTGAAAACCATTCATAAACGAAGCCTGGGTTTAACTGATTTTGTTACGGCTTATCGTAATTTAACCTTAATCCCTAAACCCAAATTTAAAATATTTCCGATTAGTGAACTGTTTAGCAGGATTGAAAAATTAATGGAGAATAAATTAACTGAAAAGAGTATTGGTTTCCAGTGGTGTGTGGACCCCCAATCCCTTGAGTTAACCGCTGATCCCGGTTTGATCGAGCAGGTACTGATTAACCTGATATTAAATGCCGCTGAAGCGTTAGATGGAACAAAGAACACCAGGGATTCTCAAATCCGATTAAACGCGGTCCTGGATGATACCGGTAAGGTGATCATCCGGGTGACAGATAACGGCCGGGGTATTGTTAAAGAGGCTTTAAGCAAGGTATTCATTCCTTTTTATTCTACCAAAAAGAAAGGTTCCGGGATTGGTTTGAGTCTTTCCCGCCAGATTATGAAATTACACAAAGGCAGCATCACGGTTCATTCGGACCCGGATGTAGAGACAGTGTTTACTCTTAAGTTCTAGCCCCGCGGAACAGCGGTGGGGTGCAGCGTTTGGTCAGGTTTTGTTATTATGTTTCACGGTTATTACTATTTTTCCTTTGGCGTGTCCTTGTCCAAGATAAAGGAGAGCTTCGGCAACCTTACTTAACGGGTAATGTTTATCAATAACAGGCACGACTTTGCCGGCTTCAAAAAGCTCTGTCATAAAAGCCAGATCTTTTGTGTTTGCCCGGACCCCGAGCAGACTTAATTTCTTACCTGCCGCCATTTTAATCCATGGTCCCAGAAGCAAAGTTTGGAAGAGGGCAGCCATGGATCCGCCCACCAGGTAATACTTGCCTTTGGCGCTTAATGCACGCTTATAAGCGAAAATCGAACGGTATGCCACCATATCAAGGATCAGGTCATAATGCTGCCCCTTTTTGGTGAAATCTTCCCGGGTGTAATCAATGACATGGTCTGCGCCAATCGAGCGCAGCATGTCCAACTTGCCCGTGCTGTCTACTCCCGTCACTTCGGCCCCGAAGTGTTTGGCAAGCTGTACCGCAAACGTACCAGCACCGCCACCCGCGCCATTAATCAAAACCTTTTGCCCTGGCTGAACCTGTCCTTTGTCGCGAATACCCTGTAGGGCGATGACTGCCGCTTGAGGTAGTACGGCTGCTTCCTCGAAGGTCATACCGGCCGGTTTTTGCAACAATGTATTTTCAGGAGCACAGACATACTCGGCAAAACCGCCCATATGCCCAAATATGTCGCCGAATACGTCATCACCCGGCTTAAACTGCTTTACGTTTTTGCCAACCGTTTCAACCCGCCCGGCAATGTCAGATCCAAGTATCTTTTTCCCGGGTTTAAAAAGCCCCATGAAGCGGCCATAGAGAGGCTTACCTCGAAGCATTTCCCAGTCAGAGGCATTTACGCCTACCGCATGAACGTTCACCAGTACTTCATTGTCCCTGGGCGTCGGTTTTTCTATCTCTTTGAGTTGAAGAACATCGGGTGGTCCGTATTTTGTATATACAATTGCTTTCATGAATATTCCTCCCTTATTCCCTGAAGAAGACTCCCAGGTTACGAGGTAGGATTTCCAGAAAATCAAGCAACCCAAGTCGTTCAAGCTTCGCCTGAGTTGCAGCAGGAAACCGATCGACCGAAGTACCCTTCAAAATGAGAGAAGTTTCCTCATGAGAGAACGTTTCGTTGCCTTCGAACCAGTTCAGAAATGCTTTGTTCTCCGGACAGAACTGCTGACAGAGCATACAACCTATCAGGCAATTGTGCCAGGCCGGGTCTATCCAGTCAGGAAAGGGATGATCCGGTGACCTTTCATTGTGAAATACTAAGCACCTTTCTGCACGAAGTAGAAAGCGTTCAGAAGTGATCGCGCCAGTGGGGCATTTTGTAAGACAGACCAGGCAGTCCTGACACCTGTCCATTATGCGCGGCTCGCACCAGGTATCTTTCTGACAGGGTAAATCGGAATAAAAGACTATGGGTTGGAAAAAGCTCCCCATACCAGGGATATAGCTTATGTTATTGCGGCCATACTCAGCAAGTCCGCTGCATACAGCCAGAAGCTTCCACGGCAATTTAGCCGAAGCCAGGCGGTATCCTTCTGGAGCCAGCCATTCTGTTAAAAGACCTTCAATCTGTCGATGTATCTCCCTGAAACCCAAATAGGTTGGAGGAAGAATTAGCGTCAGCGTATTTCCACTCCAGGTGAAGTTGACCTTGGTTTGAGGCCGTGATATCGCAACCACAATCAGAGATGTGACCGTAGGGAGATCATGCGGAGGCTGGAACGAAAAAAACGACAGTCCTTCCTGGTAGAACTCCTCATCGAAAAACCCTTGATTATGACGGTTTTCGATCTCATTCCGCAAATCCTGGAGGTGCCGGATAGATACAACCCGCCCTTTTAAACCGCGTTCTTCAAACCTGGAGTAAAGCATTTCAATGTCTTTTTCCATTTTTAAACTTTCTCTCCTATTGAGATGCCAATGCTGTCCACCTATAACTATACGAAATTCGTGTTTTTTTAATCATTTTGCCATAATACCATAAAGCAGTGGATTTTGCAATTTTCTTCAAAATAGTGAAAACAGGCCAATTTTTTCTTTGACAAAAAAATATTATTCCGGTAAAATCGAATCAATGGAGGAATCTCATGGTGAACAGAAATTATGGTGTCAGGTATTTATTTCCCTGGTTGCTAATAAAAAATTTTTGTGGGGAACCGGTGAATAATTAAAAAATCTTTACCAGTTGGTAGATGGTAATGGTAAGTGCAGGAATACCTACAAAGAGTCCAATCATCCATTGCATGGTATTAAATCGTTTATCCATTGCCTCGAATCGTGAATTCATTTCTCTCTGTAAGGCCTCGAACCGTGAACTCATTTCTCGCAATAATGCCTCAAATCGTTTGTCCATCTCTCTCTGCAATGCTTCGAACCTGTACTCGGACATCTCCCGCAGGGATTTTAACTCTTCTTCTACATGGATGACTCGTTCCATTAGTGATATTTCCCTGAGGCGAATTTCATTGAGTTGAACATGCTCTTCCAAAACTTCCTTCACACGTTCTTTCAGCATCCTGTTAAAAAATTCTTCCATTTCTGTGTGCGTCACTGCATTAGAATTGGTATTCATCATCTCGACTTAAACCTCCACAGCTATAATAATGTAAAAACCATTAAATGTCAACAATGATACCAAATTTCATTCTCTTCCTTCCCGGAAATGCATTTTGGTGCCAGGTAAGAATGGAATAACCCCCTGGCCGCCGGAGAGGCACGATGCGGATAGAGTTGTTCCGCGGATTCAACGGGGTATAAGGTTCGAGGCATTGGTGGTATCAAAATAGATTATCCAGTTGTAGTGCTCGTTAAGCTTAGTGGACCAATAATAATTGAAGGGGTTGCCGTTATAAGCGGCTCCAAGCCACAAGAAGGGCCTGGGTTGGGATAACCAGTTATCCCACTCCGAACCGGCCGGGATGGCATCCAGGTGAAAGACAAAATTTGCATGGGAGGCATGGTGAAATATGAAATTAATAGAGTCGCGCCGGGGTTCATCCGTGATCTCATGACTTTGGTATCCCACTGTGAAACTGCCTTTGGAAAAGGCAAAACCCATTACCTGGTACAGGTCATTCAATGCTTCTTTCAGATGATATCCCATAGTCCCACTGCCCCCGTATTGACGCCAGTTGGCAAGGTGAGCATTATGAGCCCACAGGGTGATTTTGGTATCTTCTCCAAAAAGATCAGCTATCCATTGGGCATTTTCCGCCATATACAAATCACGCCAATTGGTATTGTCGTTACTGCTGCCATAATACGAATAAAGCACAATAAACGCCTGCCTGAAGGTCCGGAACAACTGCCTGGTAATTTCATATTCGTGGTTAGAGGAATCGGCAACCAATTGATCTTTATTGGCTTCAAGCTGGGTTTCCAATGATTCCAATTGGGCCTTGATGGAGTTGTACTCTTCCTGGGACATCGCCTTATAATCGTCATTGGAAAGATTTTTTACCTGGTCCAGTATCGAGGAGGCAGTTTCCCAGAGGTCAGCCAGGAGGGGTTCCAAATAGGCCTGGATTAAATCAGGTTGAAGATCGGTGTATTGACAATCAAACCCAATATAATGGATTTTAGTTTCCTCGCTTTTACCGGTATTGTAATTTCTCATCCATTCCAGCAATTCTTTTACCTCTTGTGTTCTCCAGGTCCAGAAATGCATTTTTGTTCTCATTAGGTCCAGCAAATCTCCTTCTCCTTTGGTGACATAGTTGTTAAGGTAGATGCATTCGGCAAAGTCAGCTTCAAATCCATAGGCTTTATGATTGAAATTTTCTACCAGGTATTGAAAAACCCGGTGCTTCATTTGAAAGAATTCCCGGGTGCCATGGGTGGCTTCTCCTAAACCCACCATTTTGGCAGAACTCAATTGGTCCAAAAAACTCAACTCATTGTCTGTGAGCTCAAGTGGTGAAGCCTCTAGCGGGATCAACCAATCGTTGAGTTCCTGGATCAGCCGCTGCTCTTGCTCGGTGAGCTCTGATCCTGTTTCCGGGGACGGTGTTGTGGATTGGCTGTCGCCCATCTGGCAAGAAAAAGAAGTGACCAATAGAAAAAAGATACAAATCATGATGATAAATGTTTTAAATATTTTTAACATTGTTATCCCTCCTATGTTTTTTTTCAAACCCTGATAAGTTAATGTCGTTCATAATCTTATTGTAGCAAAATAAATGCCAATATCCCTTTTGCCTTAATGTTAAGCAGGAGGTCAATTCAGCAAGGGCTTTTTTATTTAATTAAGGGAGTTGAGTGTCACTTTTTTGTGACACCCATGTCATGTTTTCATGGCACTTGAGGTAACCAGTGGAATAAATGGCATTTTTTATGTCCTGCCTCTTGAAAATTGCCGTTTGCCGTTTCTATGTTTTTGATGAACGTTGGAACGTTGAAAGTATTGATCCAGGGGCACCATTATGATCTTGTCGCTTGCCATTATATTGAAAAATTTGTTGGCAATGAAGATATATTTTACGGTTTTGTTCCTGTAATAGGCTTCCCGCCGGGTAATGGAATCTATTTTATCAATTTCTGCAGTGACGTTTAGCTCTCCTCTTTTTATTTCACCGATGTAAATGTTGTTTTCGTTTTCCACCACGAAATCGAATTCATAGTCTTTGCCCCAATCTTTTCCTATGGTGCGGTAATCGATGCCATGACGTTTGAGAAACGAGGGGAGTAATTGGATAACCATGTTCTCAAATTTAAAGCCGAAAAATGTGGGGAAATGTTTTAAAAATTCTTTATGGACCAATTCATCATTGCCCCTGTCCAATTGATCCTGTTGGCTGAAACCAAACTTGAACCAGAAATCGATGATATTGCTGCTGATAAAATAGTGAGTCTTTTTCTTTTTTTTCGATACGGGTTGTTCTCTTCTCATCAACTGGTAATCGTCAATTAAGGCGGTTAGATATTTGGATACAGAGGTGGAGAGCATGTTCATGGCGCTGGCAATCGCATTGAAGGTCACCCCCCGCTGTGAAGCGGCATGGAGAATACCGAAATAATTGGAAAAATCTTTGCCGATCTCTTCTTTAAGCATCACATAAATCTCATTGTACAAGGGACGGGGATACCTGAAGAACATCAGGTTAATAAAGTCATTGAAATCTTCAGGTTTCAGTGTCTCTATTAGTTCGTAATATTTAGGGATGCCGCCGAATACCGAGTAATATTTCAACGCTTCTTCCCAGGAATACCCCAGGTCAGACATGATTTCCAGGACGGTTTGGAAATCCAATTCTCTTAGTTTGATGATAAAATCAAATCTCCCGAAAATAGGGCTTTTGTAATTCTCCACGATTTTCTTCATTACGGAAATTAATGACCCGGTAATGTATACGGCCCTGGTTTTAAAGGTGTCCATTAATTGCTGCAGCAGTGAGATGAATCCGGGGAATTTTTTGCTGGCATTCTGGATTTCGTCGATCACCATAGGCAGGTCGATGTTTCGAAAGATGTATTCGAGGATATCGGTGATTTTATTAAGGGGAGGAATATAGATCTCTTTTTGTTTTATGGCAGTGGTCCATTTTTCAGCAATAAACGCTTCCGATGCATCACTATAGAAGAACAGGTAGATGAAGTCCCTTGACATGGCTTCTTCCAGCAGTCGGGTTTTACCGATGCGTCTTCGTCCCACCACGGCCGCGCGCCTGGTTTTTCTTAAGAGTTCTAATTCTTGTACCCTGTCATAGAATTTCATTTATATATACCTCACGGGTATTATACCTCCCAGGTATATATTGTCAAGGGTTTGACATCGAATTCGGTAATCTTTTAGCCACGAAAAGGGGATATTCGGGGGGTTGCAATTGCCGGGATAATATACTATACTAAAAAACCGACTATAAAGTAATGAGCGAGTACAAAAGCGATGAATAAAAAGGCAATTGGTGTGTTTGATTCCGGTATCGGTGGATTAACAGTCTATAAAGCGTTGAAACAAAAAATGCCCAATGAAAAAGTGATTTACCTGGGAGATACCGCTCGACTTCCTTATGGTACCAAGTCTGCAGAGACGATCATTAAATTCTCCGAAGACAATGCCCTTTTTTTGCTGGATCGTAATGTAAAGATCATTGTGGATGCCTGTAATTCATCTTCTTCTTATGCAATACCTCATCTCCAGGATAAGCTGGATATTCCTGTTTTAGGTGTGATCGAACCCGGGGCTGAGGCAGCGGTTAGATGGAGTAAGAACTCTATTGGTGTTATCGGCACCACGGCAACAATTGCCTCCAAAGCCTATGAAAAATCAATTCTTGAGAGAAAACCGGATGCTAAAATTGTTGCCAGAGATTGCCCTTTATTTGTACCCCTGGTGGAAGAAGGATGGCTCACCCATGAAGTCACCCGACTCACAGCCAGGGAATATTTATTGCCTCTAAAAGAAAAAGGTATTGACAGCCTGGTACTGGGATGTACCCATTACCCGGTCCTAAAACCAATAATTTCTGAAGTGCTGGGGGAAAATATCAAATTAATCGATTCGGCAGAAGTGATTACCGGGAAAGTCTACTCTATTTTGCAAAGTCTTGGTTGGCTTAATAATTCCAGGCCAGTCGGTTCGCAGCAAGATGAATTCTTTGTTACGGATTTCCCGGATCGCTTCAAAAAAGTAGGAGAGATTTTTTTAAATCGAAAAATCGAAAAAGTTCATACCGCAATTTTTTAGACACACTATGCTAAGGAGAAGGAGTAATTATTATGTCAATAAGTACAAAAACCGGTGATAAAGGGAAAACCAGTTTATGGAGCGGCGAACGAATCAAGAAAAATTCACCGAGAGTCGAAGCTTACGGCACTGTAGATGAGTTAAATTCCCACCTGGCCGAAGCTAAACACCTGGTGAAATCGGAAAAAGTAAAACAGGTTATCCTGGAAATCCAAAACCACCTGTTCCGGGTGGCAGGTGCCCTGGCTTCCACCGAAAAATTTGTATATCCCGTTCATAGCAAAGATGTAGAGCGCATTACTAATTATGTACATGACTTCGAAAAAGAAGTAAAACTCACCGGTTTTGTCATTCCCGGCAGTACCCTTCAATC
>CP070627.1:8205193-8217077 GCA_020355945.1 Candidatus Aminicenantota bacterium
TCTTCGTGTACCTTTATGTTTCACTGTAACTTCGTGGCTAAAAATAAAATTGCTGCACTCGCAGGGGGGTTGACTTTATACGCGGAAAGCTTTACAATCTCACAGAAGGAGTAAAAAAATGTTCGGTAGTCTTGGATTTTGGGAAATACTGTTGATTGTACTTTTGGTCGCGGTTTTGTTTGGCGGAAAAAAACTGGCTCAACTGGGTAAAGGCCTGGGTGAAGGAATTGTGAATTTTAAAAATTCCTTAAAAAAAGAAAAAGACGATTTGAAACCAGATTCAAATAATGAGACGAATAATTGAAGAACTCATCGAAAAACGAAAACAACAACAAACAAAATTAAAAAAAATCCTGGAAGAACTGGGCCAATTAATCGAATACAAAAGATTCTTCAATAAAAAAAAGAAAAAAGGAATCAAAGAAAAACTTTTGGAATTTAACCAGGGGCTCAACGACCTCATCACCATCCAGGATAAAGAGTGGGATGCCTATTCCAATAATCATTCCACCATGGTATTCAAATCCCTGCAATGGAAAATTGAAAAATTGGAAGCCGAATATTCCAATGTAAAAACATTGTTGGCTAATTTTATCGGTATCGAGAAATCGCTGCAGCGATTAATTGCTTCCATCGATGAGAAGGCCGGCGATCAAGCCAAAGCAGAGACCATCAGCCAACTGGAACGCATGAAAGAACAATTATCCCCTTATCAATACTCTGATTTTGAACAGCGGTTTAGAGGAGATGAGAAAACAGTCAAAGAAAAACTAAAAATATATCTCCCTATTTTTGCCCATTCGGATCATGTGCTGGATATTGGCTGCGGAAGGGGTGAGTTCCTGGAATTACTGCAAGAACAAGGGAAACAAGGACAAGGTATTGATATTTCCGAATCCCTGTTAGCCATTGCCCGGGACAAAGGATTAACCTGCCAAAAAAGTGATGCGCTTCAATATTTAAAACAGCAGTCGGCAGGTTCAATAGCAGGCATCTTTTCCGCCCAGGTAATCGAGCATTTGCAGCCGGAGTATTTGAGAGAATTAGTAATCGAATCGTTCCGGGTGTTAAAAAGAAATTCCCCCATCCTTTTGGAAACCGTCAATCCCCTTTCTATTTTTGCCTTAAGTAACATCTATTTTTTGGATGTCACTCACCAGAAACCGCTTCATCCCGAATTTATGAGGTATCTTTTAGAGAGCTCCGGGTTTAGTGAGGTCAATATCATCTACCCGGAAGAATTAACCGGAGAGCGACTGGAAGACATCAGCCCGGAAAACAGCCTGGCACGCGAATTTAATACCAACGTAGACAAGCTCAACAAGTTATTGTATGCCTCGCCGGTCTATGCGGTTACAGGAACAAAAAAATAAAAATGGAGGAGTAAAAATATAAAGGCAAAAATAATTTCAAATCGTAACAGCGGATTTGAATTTTTTGTAATATTTTTCCATCTTTTCCAGTTGTTTTTTAAAATAATCGCGCCTTTCCGGTGCTGTTAAGTATGCCTGTCGGGCGGCATGATAGGCTTCCTTATACATGGAATTTTGAAAATAAGCTTCAGCAAGGGTATCGAGGATATAGAAGGCTTTATCCAGGGCGACGGCATCTTGGGCCAATTTCAGTGCTCTCCTGGGATCGAGCAATCTCTTGTCCGGGCATTTCAGCAGCAGCCACGCCAGGTTGTTTAAAACGTAGGCTTGTTGATATTTCAAGCGAATAGAGTTTTCGTACGCCTCCTTAGCCTCTTCCCATTTTTCCAGGCTGTAAGAATAGTCCCCCAACGCCGTATAATAATCCGGGTTGCCAGGATCCTGCTCAATCTTCTTTTTCAAGGCCTCTACGATTGCGATTTGAACTCCTAAATCCAGGCTGGTGGGGGGGGTCGTTACAAACATATAAGAAACGAACGTAACCACGATAACCATTGAAATCATAAATAATCTTAAGGAGCGTTTGACTTTTTTTTCATGAGTACTGATCCGGTCGGGGTTATCCATGCATGTTTTTAAGAAACCAACTCGTTGGGCAATGGTATAATGGTGCCAGTTGGATTTCTGTCCTTCGCCCCCCATGTGCTCCTCCAGTTTATGAAACGAAGAAACCAGGAGACCCGGGTTAACCCCGGCATGAAAACAGAAAATATCTGCTTCTCGTTCAAAATTTCTTATGAAATATCCGAAAATAAACCTGAAATAAATAATAAAAAGAAAAATAAAAATGATAAAAAATTCCGGGGGAGTATCAATAACAATACTCCTATCCCGGATGGTAATATCCCAACCGAAGGGGTTTTTTAAAATGAGCTGACTTGCCAGTTGAAATATACTGACATAGATGAACATAAAAGCCAGGAAAAACAAGAGGTAAAAGAGGAGGTGTTTTTTTTTGACGTGGCCCACTTCATGGCTGACAACCCCCAGCAATTCATCTTTATCCAGCAGTTTCATTAACTCCGGTGTGATCATTAAATACCGGAAAGAAGAGATCAATCCCAGCACACCCGCGGTAACCAGTCCGCCGTTTAATGCATTCCAGGACATGATACGTTTGAATTTTACCCCCTGGGACCGGCAGAAGGCATCAATCGTGCCTTTCATTTCCGCATCCGTCTCATCCAGGGGTTTGCAATCCCACAACCACGTAATAAAAAGCGGGGCAAAAATAGCAATGACAACAATAACAAAACCAAAAAGAGTCATCTGGGCCAGGGGATAACCCAGCAAGGAAATCAAAGAGGGTGGGCTGAAGGCCTCGATCACATCAATGAGCAATGAAAGGATTAGCCAGGGAACGACAATCACCAGGTTGAACTTTATATTTGCCTTTACATGATGGGAAGCAGACTTGCCAATAGAAACCACATCCCCCATGGTGCGGAACCCCCAGAACCATATCATGGAAAGGTGAAGTATAAAAAAACCAACTCCTGCGGCATTTACGAAAATATCCAGCTCTCCTAACATTGGTATGTGGACCAGGAAATATTTCAAGTCAAAAATGAAAGCCTCGGCTGCAAAAACAAATATGGCAAAAATCATATGAAGATTCGTGGTGCTGAGATACCTTTTCTTTGCCTCACCAATGGTAATCCTGTCATTCTCAAGATTAGCCCGCAACTTTATGAATTTATACCTGTTGAATTGCCAGAATCCCAGGAGCAATAATGCAATCCCTAACGCGCCGCCACTGGTTTTCAGGGTTGCCGGTGCAATGAGAAAAAGGAAAATCGCAACAATAAAAATTAAAAAGTTTGTATATATCATTATTTAATCTTACCTCTATTTTTCATCATCCAATAATCTTAACACAACTGTTAAATTTTATCAAAACAAAAAAAAGATAAGGGATAAAAAATTGGAAACTAACCGTTGGCAAAATGGCTCTTTAATATTATAATAAAGGTCATGACCGGTTCACAAGCAATAAAAAAATTTTTTATAACTGCCAAATCAGATATTATCCTGCGCCAACTCCTGGAAAACCATCTCCCCCCTCAATACAACGCGGAAGTGGCAATCACTTCCGGCGGGGTGTGGAAAGGCAAACAAAGAGTGATGGACCCGGATACCATCATCCACGCACAGGAAACCCTTAAAATACATATCAGCACATTCCAGGGTAAAATCTATACACTGCCCCAAGAGCACATTATTTTTGAGAACCCGGAGTTTATGGTGGTATATAAACCTTGCAACTTGAATGTACACAGCGTGCCTTCGACGTTTTATTATAATCTCGCCTATGGGGTAAACCAATATTTGCAGCAGCAGGGCATTGATTTCCAGGCTGCGCCGGTGACACGGTTGGACCGGCCGGTAGAAGGCCTGGTTATCTTTCCTAAAAACAAATCCGGTGAGCGGCAATTATTTAAGCTGGTGAAACACCGAAAAGTAAAAAAATGGTATATGGCGGCCCTGGAAAAAAGCAGTGGCCCCCGGTGCCTGAGAATCCGCGATAAGCTTTCCAACTATGGGAATCGCACGGTTATAGATGAAAATGGGAAAGATGCGGATTCTCTTTTTATCAAAACCCAATCCCTGGAATTTGCGGATATATACTCTGTTTTTATTTTTACCGGTCGCCGGCACCAGGTTCGCTTCCATTCTTATCACTATATTGCTCCCATTATAGGCGATCGATTTTACGGTTCCTCAACAACATTGAAGCCTGATGACATCGCCCTGGTCTGCCGCGGTTACAATATCCCGTTGGGAAGAGAAATGTTTAAAATCCGTTTGCCCCAATATTACCTGGATAAATTCTTTGAAAAAATAAAGCATGCTTCTGGCATCCAGGGGGCGAGAGCATTGCGCATAGCGCATGGCGTATAGCGTATGGAGCAAAGCACTTTGCCATTTTAGGCTCCCCTCGCCGAGGGGCTGGACCCCCCGCAAAAACTTCTGATTGGGTTGGTTAGCCTCCTCTCCGAGGGTCTTATCCCAGGGGCTTGCTTTCACTTTTAAAATGTACTAAAATCCAATAAAAAAGGAGGTTAATATGTCGAAGAAAGTGTTGGTACCAATTGCCGATGGCAGCGAAGAACTGGAAGCCGTATGTATCATAGATATCTTAAGACGGGCAGGCGCTGAAGTAATAGTGGCATCCGTGGATGACCTGCAAATTACTGCTTCCCGGGGCGTCAAGCTGGTGGCAGATGCACTTATCTCGGAATGTACAAAGGAAACCTTTGACCTGATCGCTTTACCCGGCGGAATGCCAGGAGCAGAACATCTCAGGGATTCAAGGGAACTGATAGACATGCTGAAACAGCAAAAACAAAAAGGAAGGTTATATGCCGCCATTTGTGCTTCTCCGGCAGCGGTGTTTCAACATCATGGCCTCCTGGAAGGAAAAAAAGCCACCTGCCATCCCGGCCGCATGGATACACTGGAAAATAAAGAAGCAGTGAATTCGCGGGTAGTCGTAGATGGCACCTGTATTACCAGCCAGGGACCCGGAACCGCCATGGAATTCGCTCTCAAATTGGTGGAACTCCTGTTGGGCGAAGAAAAAATGAAAGAAGTCAAAGGCCCACTGGTCATGCCGTAAAAAACCAAATCAGTCATGATTATATCAGCCAGTCGACGAACCGATATTCCCGCTTTTTACAGCCAGTGGTTTTTCAATCGATTGAACCAGGGATTCGTGATGGTCAGGAATCCCTTCAACCCCCAACTGGTGAACAAAATCCCTTTAAATCCCGGACTCATTGACTGCATTGTATTCTGGACCAAAAATCCCCGAAAAATGATGAATCAACTGGACCAATTAAAAGGGTATCACTATTATTTTTTATTTACTATTACTTCTTACGGCCCTGAATTGGAAAAGCATTTACCTCCAAAAGATGAAGTGATTGAAACCTTTATCGAGCTTTCCTCCGGGATTGGCAAAGAAAAAGTTGCCTGGAGGTACGATCCCGTATTGATTAATGATAGCATTGATGATAATTATCATTATCACCATTTTGATTCTATTGCCCGAAGGCTTTCCGGGTATACTGAGAGATGTATTATCAGTTTCCTGGATATGTACAAAAAGTGTGAAAAGAATCTTAAAGGGTTTAACATCAAGGAATTGGCCCAAAAGGAAATGGTGCGGTTGGCTGGAATGCTTAGTAGGGTGGCAGAAAAGTATCACATTGAAATGGTTACCTGTGCGGAGGAGGTCGATCTCTCTCCAGTTGGTATCAGGCATGGGAAGTGTATAGATGATAAATTGATTAGTAGGATTATTGGTTATCCTTTGGAGGTTAACAAGGATAAGCATCAGCGGAAAACGTGTTGTTGTGTGGAGAGTATTGATATTGGGGCGTATAATACCTGCGGTCATATTTGCCTGTACTGCTATGCCAATTTCGATGAGCAGGTGGTACGAAAAAACCAGGCCCGACATAATCCCGGATCACCGCTTTTGCTGGGAAATTTATCTACTGAAGACAAGATTGTTGAAAAAAAGCATTGAAGATTTTTTTTATAAGAGTTATATTTAATACAGCAATATTTTTTAAGGACAGGTAAACATGATTGAAGAGCAAAAATTTTATTGGACGCTTTTGGACACGTTGAAAGACGGTGTTTATTTTGCAGACAAGAAAAGAAAAATCACCTATTGGAATAAAGCTGCCGAAACCATTACCGGTTACCGGAGCGGTGAAATATTGGGGAGGCACTGTGGAGATAATTTTTTGATCCACATCGATGAAGAAGGGAATAACCTTTGTACGGGTCCATGTCCCCTGGCTCGTACCATGGAAACCAAAGAACCCTGCGAAAGAAAGATTTTTTTGCATCATAAGAACGGTCATCGGGTTCCTGTGTTGGTGCGAGTAAACCCTGTATTTGGTTCCGAAGATGAAGTAATTGGTGCAGTGGAAATATTCACTGATCTCTCTTCTAAAGAATCTCTTTTAAAAGACATTCAAGCACTGGCCCAACCGGGTTTACAGGGTTCTATAACCGGGTTACCCGCGAAACATTACCTGGAAATGCAGTTGAAATTAAAACTGGTGGAATGGAATGAATTCAAACATCCCTTTGGTGTCTTTTTGATTAAAGTGGGTGGTTTGGAAGAGGTAAAAGATACTTACAGCCAGGGCACCGTGGAAAACATATTAAAAGTACTTTCCAATACTCTTATCCACAATGTTGATCCTTGTGATATGGTGGGTGAGTGGGCGGAAGGGGAATTTTTCGGTATTGCAGCTCATGCAGATGAAGAAAAGGTAGCTACTAATGCCAATCGCTACCGTATCCTGTTGGAACGAACCAGGGTATCGGCAGAGGAAACCTCTCTATCTCTTACCTTTTCCGTGGCTTCTGTATTGGCCCGACCCGATGATACCTTTGAGACATTGATTGAAAAGGTCACTAAAACCCCAGGTTAAGATTCCTGATTTTAGCCACAAAGATACGATTTATAAAATATAAGTAATGACCTCTATGGATTAGTGAAGAGTTTAATTTTTTCATTTTAGTTCAATCCGCCCTGTCCCTTTCTTCTTCTTCTTCAAAGCAGGTCTTCACTGATGATTACACGGTGGGGCCCCTTTTTAATGCCGGAAGATGACCGGGTCAATTTTAACTGCCACCCGGGAAGCCCGGGCGGAATTTTTAAAAATATTCGGTCATCCGAATGAGTGACGGCTAATTTCCCATCGGATAAAAACTCGAAATCAACCCATGATGGTAGGTTAACCACACTCTTAATTCTCAAATGACCCGGTCCGCTGACAATGGAAATATACAGGTAATCAGCGTCTATAACCGGTCCAAGGGGAAGGGTAACGGAGCTGCTATGACTGATCATATGGGCACTCCTGGTGGAGTGATGGTAAACATTCATATCTCTTTTTTCCGTTATAAGCCTGTTTTCAATGGTAATATTAATTTCTTTTGGCATTTTTCACTTCCTTATCGTAATACAAATCATTGGCAATACTTGATGAATTCCGAAACCCTGGTGCATTCGGCTCCACTTTGCCTTCGGCGACCGTGACCGCAGGGGGGCTTTTTTGAAAAACCGCCCCCTGGACCCCCGAAAAACTTTTTATTAAGTGAATTCATGCCGGGAGAAGGGTGTTTAACCGAGATGTAGCACTTGCCGGTCCACCTGAAGTCCCTATGGTAACCACGCACCACCATTCCTATGAGTTCATGGGTATTTTTATTGAATATGGGAGAGCCACTGTTACCTGCGTATATATCCAGGTCAGCGACAAAATAGGCATCTTTTATTTTCCGTACTTCTGCCCCGGCTGCATATTTCAACGGCAGCCCACAAGGATGGCCAATGACATAGACAGGTTGGCGGGTGGAAATTTCCGTCCCAGGAAATTTTACCACCTGCCGCCCCTTAACTTTACGGTCCAACTGCACCAAAGCCCAATCCGACCCATTACCCATACGATTATGATACCTGTGGATAATTTTTACTCCTTTGTAAATGTCTTCATCGGGCACTCGTGTTACTGCTGCAGCAGAGTTCTTCATTCTAAAGCCAAACACGATACGGGTACTGGTTACATTATTCTCATCCACGCAGTGACCGGCTGTGGCAATGACGTCTTCTTTTACCAAGAAACCGGTAAACAAATGCCCTGCTGCAATAGGTTGTTGATAGAAGGGTTCACAGCGGCACAAATTAAAGGTTTTACCGTAATTTTTGTGTTCCAGTGTTGAGTATTGGTTTTCTTGATGGATCAAATCTACTTCCATGCAAATAGCGGCAACAGAGCGGGCATTTTTTTTGATGGGTTCATTGGCAGGATTATCTTTCAACTGGAAAATATCTTTTCGGTCGTCACTGCCGGATATAGCCCTGTTGTGGTCTAACGGTACACCTTCGGTCATGTAGACCAGTGCTTCGGCCAACTCCCATGTACTGATGTGACGCAGTGCCGTATTCGGTGATAGGGATGCGCCTTTGTGGTAAAACTCCTTTACCTGGGCCATTATGGCATCCCTTGCCGGGGTGCCCTTGCTGTCGTTGAAGTAGAAGCGCTGCTGTTCCGGGATGCGCGCACCCCTGGCGATCAGCTCCCTGTCTAACTCTTCAACAGAACATTCATAAGGTGACTTTTTCCAATAATCCATTTCAGTCCTCCTGCTGCGTCAATGGTCAAGTGTCGGTTTGCCCGGAGGGCTATAAAAAGTTTTTGCGGGGTCCAGGGGCGGTTTTTTCAAAAAGAGCCCCTGGCCGCCGGAGGCAAGAAAAACACGTCACAATGGGTGCTTATTCGGGCTCATCCTCACCGAGGGTTATATTGACGTCTGTCGGTGTATCAGGGGGTAATTCATTGGGTACAATTTTGATTGTCCAGTTGGAATCGGTCCTGGAATGTAAGGTGTCCAGGTCAATATCTGATTTCACGGACGCCACACAGTTTTTTGTGTCCACCCCGGCGGG
Organism: Candidatus Aminicenantota bacterium; assembly: GCA_020355945.1. Next base: position 8,214,104 of record CP070627.1, read on the forward strand.
GGCAGTGACCACTACCCACTCATCGGTCCCTAATAAGGTGATTTTCTCACGGTTTGCATTACCGATAGTTGTGGTGGATGCCACGCTGCCGTCGGGGAGCATGCGAGTCGCATCAATACTACCGGTTAAATTGTTTTTGACATACACATAGGCTTGATCTGCCATTTTTTTCCTCCTATTTTTTTATTTGATTTATTTTTACTTCACTTACATAATAAAAGTGCTCCATTTCATTTTTCCTCGATGCCATATTCCTTTAACTCTTTTTCACTTAACTGTTCACAAACATCATTTTTTAAGAAATCTTGTAAAGACATTGGAATTTCCCATAAACGGGCAGTGTTATCAAAGGACCCGGTGAGCATGTATTTGCCGTCAGGGGAAAAATCGACATCCTTGACATTGCCTTTATGACCGGTAAAGGTTTGAAAATGATTCCCCTCAGAATCGAATAATTGAACGGTCCCATCCTTCAAACAAGTAACCGTATACTTTACTTTGGGCGCAATAACATTGGAAGGAGCAGGATTTCTTTCACGGCTTAAACCATACAAGAAATTTCCCCTTAAATCCCAACAAGAGGTAATATCATTTTCGGTCTGGGTGAAAATACGTTTGCCATCGGGGGAAAAACCGACAGTGAGAACACTGCCGTCATGATTCATCTTGTTGTATAATTGCTTCCCCTTCAAATCCCACAGGCGGGCGGTGCGGTCCCGTGAACCGGTAAGCACATGACTGCCGTCCGGTGAGAAAGCAACATTGTTAACCCGGTCCTTATGACCATCAAACTCCGCTGCCATTAGTCCTTTTAAAGCCCACAACCGCAGGGTTTTGTCCCTGGACCCGCTGAAAACGTATTTGCCATCAGGAGAGAATGCAGCGGAAACAACTTTGTCCCGGTGACCTTTAAATACCTGTACCAGGGTTCCATTTACGTCCCATAAGCGGGCGGTTTTGTCTTCGGATGCAGTCAGGATATGCCTGCCGTTCGGGGAAAAGGAAACAGATGTCACCCGCTGTTTATGACCAGGGAATTCCTTTAATTCATTTTTTTTAATGTTCCATAAAAGGGCTTTTCCATTACTGCATCCAATAACAATAAATTTACCGTCCGGGGAAAAAGCACTTGAAGTAACGCTGCTGTCCGGGACATTGAAAACCCGGATTTGTTTGCTCTCCAAATCCCATATTCGGGCGCTTCCATCTGAAGAACCGGTAAGGATGAGTTTGCTGTCATATGAAAAGGATACGCTAAGGATTCTGCCTTCATGTCCCCTGATTTCCCGCAGCAGTTTCCCCTGTCTGTCCCACACCCGGGCAATGTGATCCACTGAACCGGTAAGAATATGCCTGTCATCCGGGGAAAAAGTTACGGATAAGACAAAACCTCCATGCCCGGAGAGCTCCCGTAACTGTTTACCTTCAAGATTCCATAAACGGGCGGTTCTATCCTTGGACCCGGTAAGAATATAGTTACTATCAGGAGAAAAGGCAGCGGATAAGACGGAGCTTTTATGTGCCTTGAACGTTCGAATGATTTTACCCTGGTGGTCCCATAAGGAGACGACACCGTCCGGGAAACCGGTGACAACTTTTGTTCCGTCAGGGGAAACAGCCAGGGATGTGACAGCGTTGGCTTGCGCTGCTGTGATTTTGTAAAAACTGTTCTCCCTGTAAATTTTATAAATGGCCCGTTTAACAATTGGGTTATTGTCCATTTTTAATGCTTGTTCAGCTAAACGGAGTGCAAAGGTGGGGTCCTGGCTTGCGGTCAATTGAGCCCGGGACGCGTAAAAATTGGCAGTGGCTCTTTTTTCTCCGATGCAAGCCTGGTTCCACTGCCAGAGGGCAACCAGGGCAAGGAGAAAGACCAGTACGCTCAAAATCCTGCGGGCGATTTGATAACCCCTGATCACCTTATCCCTTCGGGCTTTACGCTTTCGGCTTTCCACCAGTAATCGCATCCCTTCGGGTGTTAACGCTTTCATACCACTTTGGCCCTCTTCCACCACCTTTAAATCGGTATCATCAAGCCAAAGGGGCTGGGTTCCGGGATTGGGATCTCCCAGTTTCGCGGCAAGAATACGGGCGGCCCGCTGACCAGGTTTGTCAGAATCATTGTACTCCTTTATCACGATAGGGGCCAGCGTATCATGGGCGAGACGGGTCTCATTCCCATTTTGCGGATCATGGCTGTCGGTAAGTAAATAGATATCTTTTAGTTTTGCCACCAGGGCATGTATAATATCCGGGCGGTGGGAATAGGTCTGCCGTATCTCTTCAATATCCCGGCTGCATGCGGTTCCCAACGGGGTGGCGTGAAATCTCAATATATCCAATGCCAGCCCGGAATAGACCGCTTCCTTTTTCCAGTTGCCCAGTTTTTCCATCTGCTGTTTAAAAAAATCTTCCATGAGCAAGCCTTGTTTTCGTAACTCCTGGTATTGCTTAATACTAAATTGCCGATGGGGGGAGAATTTATCCGTTTTCGAGGTATGCCACATTTTGGTAAGTATGATTTGCAGTGTGGGGGCAACAGGAGAACCTTTGTCCTCCAAAAGATTATCGGCTATAATAACGGGTAACAGGTCATCTATTTCAAGACAGTATTTGTCTTTCAACTGCTGTGTCGAGGTTAACCCGGTAACCACCTCGATAATATCCTCCCGGTTTAAGGGCTGTAAATATACCGGGACCCGGGGCAGTTCATGATTTTTGAATTGTGCTTCGATTTCCGGGAGATACTCTTTACGAAAGCTCAATATCAATTTGCACCTGGGATAACCGGCCGGGTTTCGGAATAGGGGTTTCAATGCGCGCACGAAATCCTCCAACTCATTGGGTAAATGTTCATTGGTTCGAGTATATGCTTCTTCTACCTGATCCAGTATCACCAGCAGCGGTTTATTTTTTTTGCCTCCGGCGGCCAGGGGGGCTCTTTTGAAAAACTGCCCCCCTGGACCCCCCGCAA
>CP070627.1:8217177-8246197 GCA_020355945.1 Candidatus Aminicenantota bacterium
TTGTCCAGGTCAATGAAATAAGGTTAAAAGAACTATCCTTGATCGACAGGGTTGCGCGGGTAGAGGAAGAACTGAAAGCCTTGCGGGAAATGAGTGAGGCCAAATTTAAACTCTCTGAAGATAAATTCGATTTATTAAAGGACGAGATCGCTGCATTGCACAGGGAAATGGCTGCCAGGTTTGAAGCATCGAATGAACGATTTGTGGCTATGGATAAAAGATTTGAGGCATTACAAAGAGAAATGGCTGCCAGATTTGATGCATCTAATGAACGCTTTATGGCCATTGATAAACGATTCGAATCATTACAGGGAGAAATGAGTGCCAGGTTTGAAGCTGTGGATAAACGCTTTGATGCAGTAGATAAACGGCTTACCACTACCCAGTGGATGATCGGCATTTTTGTTGGCGTCCCTTTCTTTGTCATGGCGTTAATCCAGGTGATACAGTTCTTTAAATAATCCAACATTCCCTGTCTGCGTGCAGGTACGCGGAACGCACAGGGGCATCATTCCACTCTTATCCAGACATTTTACTTTTCAATTGGCGAACATCTTTTTCAAGCTCAACAACTCTTTGCTCAAGGATCATATGCTCCTCCCGCCTGACAATGACTTCATAAAGACGATTAAGCCTGTTATTGGTCTCATCTATCCTCCTGCTCAAATCAGCCAGATGTATTGAGATATCATCGATTCTTTTATTGGTTAAGGAGAAAAATACGTAAAGTTCCAGGAGTTTTCCGTTTTCTTTAACCTCAGCCTTAACCTTAACCTGGAAATTCTCAAAATGAGAATTGCTGCTAACTGTGAAGAACCATTGACATAATTTGTTATTTCTTCTAAAATGTGATTTACTTGAAGGACAGGAGGTAGAAATGCCAGCAAAATTGATTGATGGGAAACAAATTGCTGCCGATATCCGGGACACGATCAAGGCAGAAGTAGAAGAGATGAAAGCTAAGACCGGCAAAGTCCCCGGACTGGCCACAGTACTGGTGGGAACCCGCAAAGACTCGCAAACTTACGTAAAAATGAAAAAGAAGGCCTGTAAAAAAGCGGGAATCACGTCCTTTGGTCATGATCTTCCCGAAGACATCAGCCAGGAAGAATTGCTCAAAATAGTCCGGGACCTTAATGCTAACCCTGAGGTCCACGGCATCCTGGTGCAGTTGCCGCTGCCGGGTCACATTGTTGAAGATGAAATACTGGGTGCCATTAACCTGGAAAAAGATGTTGACGGTTTCCACCCCATCAACATCGGGCGTTTGTCCATGAAGCGCCGCGAACCGTTGTTCGTTCCCTGTACGCCCAAAGGCTGTATCGAGTTACTGGACCGAACCGGTGTGGAAATCGAAGGCCAGCAGGCTGTTGTCCTGGGCCGCAGCAATATTGTCGGGTTGCCCGTGGCCATGTTATTATTACACCGCAACGCTACCGTGACCATTTGCCACTCCCGTACCCGAAATTTACCCGGAGTGGTAAGACAGGCTGATATCCTGGTTGCGGCAGTGGGTCGGGCGGAAATGGTGCGCGGCGACTGGGTTAAGCCTGGCGCAGCAGTCATTGATGTGGGCATGAACGCAGTTGACGATCCCACTTCTGAAAAAGGCTACCGATTAGTGGGCGACGTGGCTTTCGACGAAGTCAAAGAAATCGCTTCGGCTATTACCCCGGTACCCGGCGGTGTCGGGCCCATGACGATTGCCATGCTCTTGCGCAACACCCTGGACAGCGCTAAACGGTCGGCGACCGCACCCTGAGAAAAAAACCTTTCTTTTAAGGCTTGACTGGCACAATGTGGATGTCATCCATATATTTATGTAGATATTATCCATATAAAAGTTGACAGCCGAAAAAAACAATACTATTATAGAATTATGAAAAAAGTAGCCACAAAGACACAGGAAAAAGAGAAGAAGTTAATTTGTGTGCCTTTGTGCTTCACTGTAACTTCGTGGCTAAAAAATGAAGGAGGCTAAAATGAGCGAAAACAAGCAAACCAAAGAAAAACGGGTCAATCAGTTTAATTTGATGATGAAAGATTCGGAACTGGAACTGTTGAACCGGAATGCTGAACAAAAAGGATTTTCCAGCAAAAGTGATTATATACGTGAGTTGATAATAAAAGATGCTGCTGATAGACAGCCGGGTGAAGGGGAAGCATTTGTAAGAAAACAACTGGCAGAATCACGACAGATGTTGAATAAATTGAATCGATCCCTTCGATTGTTTTTGGTGGTTTTCTTGATTGTTTTGATTATTATCGTTGTAGGCGCGGGTTTCATTTTGCTTTATTCAACGTAAAATAGAAAACAACTGCAAAGACACCAGGGCTGTGGTTCGAAATCATGATTTTGGTCGAAAATTTCTCCCTGACCAACTATACTTTTTAAGGTAAGGAGGAAAACATATGAAATCAATTAAAAGTGAAGTAAACAGCAGTCAATTTTATGTGCTGGTCAGGCATTTTGTTTTACGGCTTTTTAAAAACGATATTCTTAAGTATGAAAACCAGAGGCTGGAGCGTGTTGTTGTGGTCCTGGCCATACTTTCTATCGCCGGGGGATACATTACCCATAAACTTATTTCTCCTTATTTGTACCCTGGTCTTTCCGGTGTTACTGCCGCTGCCATCTGGGTGAAAAAAACGGTTTTCTTAACCCTGACAATGGCTTTAACCGGTATTATTACAGTGTTTAGCTGGGAAAATATCTTCCCGGATAGAAAAGATTATATGAATTTATTAGTACTGCCGGTAAAGATGAGAACACTCTTTGCAGCAAAGTTTTTCAGCCTTTTAGTGTTTGTGGGGCTGATCTCCATTGCCTTTAATATCTTTTCCCTGTTTATGTTTACTTTCTACCTGGCACCCTTCAAAAAGGTAAACCTCTTCTATTTTGGCTTCTCCCATTTTATCACCAATTTTTTGGCCAATTTATTTGTGTTCCTGGCGGCAGCTTGCATAAAGAGTATCTTTACCATACTGCTCAAGAACCGGTTACTGGCAAAATTTTCCAACATTATCCAGGCGGCTTTGTTGGTGGGATTTATTTGGGTGATTGTCTGGCTTCCCCAGATTCACTCCCAGTTACCTGCTGCAAAGGAAAAACTTTCATCCTTTTTCTATTATTTTCCGCCTCTATGGTTTACGGGTATATATGAAAAAATGATAGGCAGTAGTGATGTGGTTTTTATCCCCCATATATTGATTGCCGTGACGGCTATTATCATAACAACTGCTTTATACCTGGTGAGTTTTCCCATCTCCTTTAAGCGATTTTTAAGTAGTGGTAAGGACTCGGGGAGGAAAAAAAGCGTCCTGGTGCAAAGATTGATCGGGTTTGCCAGGCGGTTCTTTGATTCCATTTTTTTGAAACATTCGATTCAACGGGGAATGTTTTATTTTGTATGTCAAGCATTGAAAAGAAGCAGGAAACACCAATTGCAACTGGTGACCTATATGGCATTACCCTTTGCTTATATTATTGCGGATTTGGTTTATTTTCATTCCAGGACTGGCTGGTCTTCTTTTAGGGTCCCCAATTTCTTTTTAGTGGGCGCATCATTGATATTCTACTTTTTCCTGGCGGCGGGGCTGCGAATGATTGTTCGTCATCCCATCATGCTTAGTGCCAATTGGATTTTTCAATTGACAGAGAGGAATGAGAAAAAGCATTACATGAAAGGCATAAAAAAGGCATTCCTTTTCCTTTTGGGGTTTCCTTTATTCATTGGGTTATTTATTTTTTATCTTTATTGTTGGGGATTTCAATTGGCTGTGTTTCACTCCTTTTATTCTGCTGCCATCTTTTTATGGTTATTGGAAATGTTTTTTAATACATATAAAAAAATACCTTTTGCCGGTGAATTTGAACCTGGAAAGCCCAATATCAAGATTTATTGGCCGTTGATCCTTGGCGGGTTTCTCGAGTGGTATGTACTGCTTTCCAATATTGGATTGATACTCTTAAATTGGCCCAAATATTATATTCTCTTTTTCCTGGTGATTTTTGTTCTTCATTGGGGATTTGTTTTCAGGCGTTATCGAGAGTATAAAAATGAGGACTTTGGATTCATATACGATGAAGAACCCCGGGAGTTAATGTTGAGTCTTAATATCACCAAATAATTGACATATGATGTCATAAGGTGTATAAAAGAACCATGAAAGAAGACCTGGAACAATATCTTAAGAAAAAAGTCGTCCTGGATACCCGATCCGCCTGGATATATATGGGGGTACTGGAAGCGGTGACCAACAACTGTGCCGTATTGTCAGAGGTGGATGTCTATGACAGTAAAACCACTTCCACCTCAAAAGAGTTGTATGTATTGGAGAGCAAAACCACAGGCATCAAAGCCAACAGGAATTTGGTGTATGTCAACCTGGACTATGTGGTGAGTTTTTCCCCATTGGATGCCGTCAAACAGTTCTGAGCCAGCCACAAAAAATATGAAAAAATAAGCATGAGAAAAAGATGACCGAAGGAATAAAACTTTTTAAATTAAAATTTTAATTTTTTTTTATTGACATATTTTACTTTTTATTTTATAATAATAGGGAAACAGTGGTCAAATTTTTTGTATTGTAGCATATTTCATACCTGAGGGTTTCTGTATGATTAATAGTAAGTATGCCAATAATTATGAGACGCGATTTGCCGGTTCACTGTCCTCTGAATTAAATATTAGTGAAATTATCCAGTTGGCAGGACGGAATATGAAACGCGGTCTATTGACGATTTTTGGGGAAGAGGGCAATGCACAAATTTTTTTCGATGCCGGGAATATCGTTCATTCATCATATAATGAATTAAAAGGTATAGATGCATTGGTGGAGACGTTATCCTGGAAAGACGGTCGTTTTATGTTTGAAGAAGGAATGGTTACCAAAGAAGTAAATATTGGATGTGATTGCAATTCAGCCCTGCTGCATGCTATCAAACGGTATGATGAGAAGGGCCGATTTGCACGTGTCGATTTAACACCAAATGCCAAGGAGGATAAATCTATGGCTTCCTTAAGAGAACAACTGGAAGATTTTCTTCAAGTGGAAGGCGTATCCACAGTGGTAGTGGTTGGAAGAGACGGTTTTATTATTGATTCCGCCTCAACAGGCAGCTTTAACATCGATGAGGTGGGAGCGGTGGTATCCACGGGTATGGGGTCTTCGGAGAGCATGGGTGGAGACCTGGGAGTCGGGGATATGCAGCAAGGCATGTTGGAATATGATAATGGTATTGTTTTTATGAGGGCGCTGGGTGAGGATGCTATTTTTGTAGTGGTGGCTTCTCCCAACGTCAACCTCGGCATGGTGCGGCTGCAAATCAAACGACGCAGCAATGGTATTCAAGCGGCGCTGCAATAACCGGTCCCCATCAAGTTAAAAGTGAAAAGGGAAAAGGTGCAATAGATGGAATCAGCAGATAATTCAGCACTGAGAAAAAAAATTCAAAAAGCAATGATCTTTATGGGTGCGTTAGCCAAAGGCACGGAAAAATTGCAGAAAAAAGCCAGCATGGCAGTGGGGTTTATGGCGGGGAAAAAGGTAGGCCTGCATGCCCTGTCCGATGTTGATGTTAGGAAGGTCGATGAGCCTCTTGAAGCCTTGAAGCTTCTCAAAGACGCACTCCTTGATATGGGAATTCACTGGAATTTCAAGCCCTTTAAGCATACACACATGGATTCCTTTATTGAAAGCAAAGATGGTAAGCTGCATATTTATCTTGTATTTAAAGACTGTATGATACGAAATGTGCTTTATCATTACGGCCATGCTCAGAAAGAATCCCTTTGTATTATGTCTCATGGGATTTTTTCCGGGGGTCTCGAGGCAATTATGCCGGGATATGATGTAGACCTGGAAATCCAACACGCCGGGCCCAATGCCTGTTATAAAATATTAACCTTAACCCCCCGGTAACGGGACGCCCCGAGGGGTGATGGGGTGATACCCCGGTAGAAACGGAAAAACGGAGAAACAGAATGGGTCAAATTAAACTATCAACAGAATGGCTGTCCGGATGCGGCGGCTGCCATGTGGGTATCGTGGATTTGCATGAAAAGATAATGAAGGTGTTTGAGAGTGCAGATATCGAACATTGCCCGGTGCTCACTGATGTAAAGGAATACCCGCATGTGAATATTGCATTGGTAGAAGGCGCCGTTCGCACTGAACTTGATAAAGAGATGCTGATGAATATAAGAGAGTCTGCCGATCTTCTCATCGCCTTTGGTACCTGTGCTGTTTTCGGGGGACCTTCCGGGATTGGCTGGCTCCATGAAAAGGAAGATATCTTTTCAGCAGTATATGGTGAGGGTCCCACCACCCATGAAGGGACATTTCCCGGGAAGGCCCCAAAGATGGAGCACAGTGTTTACCCGGTGGATGAGATGGTCCCAGTGGACCTATATCTCCCGGGTTGTCCACCCCATCCCTCGTTTATTTTCGAGGCCCTTAACTCGCTCCTGCAGGGAAAGCAGCCCCGGATGACTCATCGAACTGTATGCGCCAATTGCACTCGAAAGATAATCAAGCGCAGCCAGGACAGGATCAAAGGGACCGGCGAAGGCATACCGGAAGAAGATGTGTGTTTCCTTTCCCAGGGATATATATGCCTGGGTTCGGTTACCCTGGACCGGTGTCTCTCCCCATGTCCGCAGCAGGGAACCATATGTACGGGGTGCAATGGTCCTTCCATAAATATTTTGATGGAACCCAACCGGGAAATGCGAACGGAACTGGCCCAGCGGATGCATTTGTTAACCGGGTTGTCGGAAGATATGATTGCCTCTACTATCGAGGAATTTGCCAAAACCCACTACAGTTATGCTCTGGCTTCACCACTCCTGTATCAAAAACCAATGTTTCATTTACGGGATTGGATCCAGCGCAAAAAGGAGGAAAGCAAATGTCAGTCGTAACCATTGAGCCTGTCACCCGTATCGAGGGTCATGCCCGTATTACCATCAAGAAAGATGATGCCGACAAAATTCTTGGCGCTCACCTAGAAGTAATGGAATTACGGGGATTTGAGAAGCTGCTCCAGGGCATGGAAATCGATAAAATGCCCTTAGTCACTGCCAGGATTTGCGGCGTGTGTCCGGTGGCCCATCATATCGCCTCATCAAAAGCTTTGGATGCCTGTTATCAAACTCACCCCCCCCCGGCCGGACAGGCGTATCGGCACATCCTCCTGTTGGGTCACCTGGTTCATTCCCATGCTTTGAGCCTGTTTGTACTTTCAGGACCGGATATCTTCCTGGGAATCGATGTGCCGGCGGAACAGCGAAACATCGTTCACCTGGCAAGTGTTAAGCCGGACCTGACAAAGAAAGCCCTGCGCCTTCGCACCATCGGGCAGTTGGTGGTTGAAACCCTGGGGGGTCGGGGAATCCACCCGGTAACCTCGGTGGCAGGCGGGGTCACCAGGTCCATGACCCATGACGAAAAAAAGAAAATCATCAACTGGATCCAGGAAGGGAAAATATTAGTAAAAGAACTGTTAGCAACCGTGCGCCAGGCCCTGCGAGCCCTGGAAAAAAAATGCCCAGAATATAAGCTGCAGGTTTACAATGCAGCCCATGTGGATGCAGGGGGCAACTGGGATATTTATGGAGATCACTTAACCGTCAAAGATGCAAATGGAGCAGACATTGTTGATTTTACCGCCCAGCAGTATGCGGATTATTTCGAAGAAAAAACCTTTGAAGACAGTTATATGAAGAATGTCAGCTTGAAGTTGAACAATTCCCTGGAAAAATTCTGGGTAGGACCACTGGCGCGATTGAATGTATCCAACTCCCTGGGCAGTGAATGGGCGGACAAGGAAAGGGAAATACTATTCACTCATTTTGGCCAGCCGGTGAGTTCTCCTATTGCCCTGCATGAGGCGCGATTGATCGAGATTATCGCCGCCCTGCAAAAATTAAAAATGCTTATTTTAGACCCCGGTCTTGGACAGGGCGTGTGGCGTCATGAGATTAAAAATAAACCCGGGGCCGGTATTGGTTCTGTGGAAGCACCCCGCGGCGTGTTGGTTCATCACTATGAAACGGATGAAGATGGAAAAGTCAGCGGCGTCAACCTCATTGTAGCCACCCAGAACAACTATCTTGCCATTGATGATGCACTGGCACAGGCCGCAGCAAATTACCTGGCATCCGCTTCCGCTCCTGATGGACAAATATTAAATGGTGTGGAACATGCATTACGCATGTTCGATCCCTGTTTGGCTTGTGCCACTCATCGCATCGGGCATATGCCCATCGAGATATCGGTCTATAAACAGGATACACTGGTTCGCCGCATAAGGAGTTGAATATGGCTCAAATTAATATCGATGAAAAAGCCTGTCGAGGATGTGAGTTATGTGTGGATGAATGCCCTACAAAGGTTTTTGAGTACGATGCGGAAAACAACCTGCCGGTGATTGCACGAAAAGACGATTGTATTGAGTGTCTCAGTTGTTACTATATTTGTCCTTCTACTGCCATCGGCCTTGAAGATGTCGAAATATCCGGGGAGTTTTACCGGGACCTTTCCATCCAGGAGAGAATAAAGAAATTTTTATTGGCCCGGGACCCTTATATGGGCCGGGAATTAATTGCCCATGACTATGAACAAGCGTTAAAAGATATGTTTGTCCGTATCCAGGCCATGTCGGATGTATATCATCATATAGCCGGTAAAAGTCTTCCTGCCTTGGGCACGTCTGCGGGCCAGGTGATGGCCCGGCAATTCCCTGCTGTCAAACCCATTAACACGATTGAAGATGCTTTAAAGGCATTACAAGTAGAGCTTAACCCGGCGTGGGTATTCAGCTTTGATCTTGCCAACAACGGCAGCAGCCTGAAAATTAAGATAGAGGATTGTTTTGTGCGGGAGTCCTGTCAATTTTTAGAGCGGCCATTGGGTGAAAATTTATGTGTGCTATTTGGGGGGTATATGATGGGTTATCTTTTTGCGAGGATATCGCAGCGATTAAAGATCATGAATGTGAATCCCGGGAGTTCCTGCACATATGAGATTAAGATATTTAGCTAATTTAAGATAAGAAGTATTGAAAGAACAGGAGGTTTGAATTTGGCTAAAGTAAGAAAACATGTGATAATTAAGGGGTTGGTCCAGGGGGTATGGTTTCGGGCCACTACCCAGGACCAGGCCCTGGCCCACCAGGTGACCGGTTGGGTAAAGAACACTTCTGACGGCAATGTAGAAGCAGTTTTTGAAGGTGAAGTAGAGGACGTGGAAAAAGTAATTCAATGGTGTCACCAGGGCCCCAGTGGAGCCCGCGTTAAAGACGTAGAAGTAGAAACTGAAGAATACAAAGGTGAGTATTCTACTTTTTCAATAAAAAGCTCTTATTGGTGATATAGTGAAGTAGTATATTTTGTGTATTTTGCCTCTTTTGTGGTTAACTTTTACATCAGTTCGTGGTGGTGGCTGCTGTATCCTCAGTCACTTCCACACCTACCCGCACTTTGGCTGCTTCAATAATCTCTTTAAATCCTTTATCTTGTTCCCGGGACGGTAGGTTCTTAGCTTTATGATTGTAATACAAATCCCGCAAGTATTCAAAGGCTTTGGAGTTTTCGTCCAGGCTGGACAGTATAAAAGCATCAGCAAAATATTGAATGCCTTTATCAATATCTTTCTTATGTACCAGTCTCCCGATATTCATCGCGGTCTTAATATCTCTATTGGTTTTATAAGCCAGTTCAAAATAATAGACGGCTTTATCCTTATCGCCTTTTTTGTAATATGATGCGCCTAAAAAACTGGCAAATCGACTGTTGGGATTGGTCTCATCAAAAACCTTCCCAACAATGGCAATGGCATCGTCCAACTTATTGTTTTTATACAATTGACCCACTAAAGAAAACAACAACCTGGAGGAATTCTCCGATTTATCCTCCATATAGGCCGCAACTGCTTTTTGTGCGGATTCTTTAATGGTTTCCAGGTTTTCTTTGTCCCTGGAAAACAATGTCATGGCCTGTATCCTGTAACCCGAGGCAATATAATAAGCTTTGTAGGTTTTTACAAATTCCTCTATTTTTTCTTTTTCCAGGTCCGAATTTTTTGCTTTATCAATCACCCAATTGGTGAGCTCAATCATTGAATCGGCATAATCATAGGCTTTTTGCAGGTCTTTTTGTGATGCCTGGTAAGAATTGGCAAGTGCATAGAGTAAATTCAGTTTATTGGTGGCGGGTATTTCTGCAAATTCCAATGCCTTTTCACCATAGGTAATGGCTTCATGGTAATTTTTAACCTGGAATAGTGTCTCTGCCAGTTGGATATAGATGAATTTGATGTAATGATCTTGTTGTTGTCCGTACAACCCTTCATATTGCTTCAGCAGTTGGATTTTCATTTGCGGATCTGTTTCGGACACGGCTTTGATATATAAATCTTGCCTGTCCAGGGGAGATGAGGCAAAGAAAATCGAACCTACCAGGAGCATGATGCCCATGAATATAACTTTTTTCTTCATTGATTCCTCCATTATTTTTTATTTCTTCAATTACCATATATATAATAAATGAAAAAGCCAATTTTGTCAACTTTTAAACGATTCATTGTACCTCCTATTTGTTATTTTTCTTTTTCACTAAATTATACGGGGGGAAGGCTGAAATTTGGACATTGGACAGTTTGCTGATAAACCTATAGGTTTATTGACTAAAAAATAAATTACCTGTCCGCACCGCGGCAAAGCCACAACCAAAAAGGTTCTGCCTTGTCCGGGAAATTACAAATTACAAACCACAAATTACAAACAAATTACAAATCCCAAATTACAAATTACAAACAAAGAGGAGCCCTACGGGCAAATTTTATACGCCTTCGGCGAGGATTATAAAACAGCATTTTAAAGCCCGATAGGGCTGTTTGTAATTTTGGACATTGTAATTTGTAATTTTAAAAATTCTGCCATTTTCTGGCAAAATTTTACTATTAGGTAACCATTCTACTATTAAGAACTTGCATTGGAAGCGGTTAAGGTTAAAACCAGAGCAATGAAACAAAAGTTTGTTTTTTGGGCAAACTTTCACAAGTTATTAGTAAAAAGGTTCCTGCCCGCCGGAGACACCCCTCGGCGAAGGCAAGGGGAGAGGGTTGACTATATGACCTGAAGCATCCATATGGTCGATCCACTTAAAATCCTCTGTCATCGCCTGGTTGGGTTTAAATTGGAGTTTGTACCGGGTATGGCGATTGCCAGGAACGTAATACCCCAGGTACAGCCATTCAATTCCCATTGCTTTTGCTATTTCAATCTCTTTATATACTGAATATTTCCCCGGGCTGAATCGTGCGTATTTTTCATCAAAATAGCAGTAGACCGCAGACATGGTATTGGCGGTGATATCCAGGTGGGAAAGGGCTGCCAATTTCGTGCCATCCTTTATGGCGAGCATACGATTAAAGGTGAAGGGATGAAAGAAACTTTTAACATAAAGTTCATAAGATTCGTATATCTGGCGCCTAAACCTCCTTTTGTGTTGATTGTACAACTCAAAGGACTCTATTGTCGGAACCGGCTGCTCGAGGGTTACGTTAAAATGCTTATTGCGATTATATAATCGGCGTACTGATTTTGATGGTGAAAATTGTTGAACCGGGATGCGAATGGAGATACACTTACGGCAGTGTTTGCAAAGGGGTCTGAAAAATATTTCACCAAAATGCCGATATCCCATACCTAAGAGCATTTCGTGGTCCTGGTCCTCCATATCTTTTATAAGGAGGGTTTCGCTAATAGAGATCATATACTCCAGGTACGGGCACTCCTCGATAACCGGCTGCAACAGCACACCTTTTATACTCATTCAATATGTCCTCAACACTTATAAAAATTTCACCCTATATTATATCATAGAAAACATCCCTATTCTGTTTTTTTTTGCCTCCGGCGGCCAAAAACCTTTTTGAAAAAAGGTTTCTGGACTTCCAAAAACTTTTTATTAATCCTGGAGGCCTTAATCGGTCTACCATGCCATGGGACCGAACGGGTTTTGACAATTGGGGGGAGATTTGATATCATGGACAAATGAAAGATTTAAAAATGAAAATCACCGGTTTTTTTCTCCTGGTTTTTTTGACTGCCCTATTCCCGACTGCGGCTGACAATACCGCCGCTGAGACAAAAAAACACTATATCCTGGATAACGGGTTGAGCGTGTATATACAAAAAAGGGAACATATCCCTATGGTAAATATGGTCTTTGCCATCAACGTAGGTTCAAAAGATGAGATTGAAAAAACCAGCGGCATGGTCCATTTGCTGGAACACTTGATCCTCCTGGGGCCGACAGAATTTCACACCACTGAGGAGCTTAACCTGGAAATGAGACGACACGGTGCCTATTTTAACGCCCATACCAGTCATGACCTCATGACTTTTGAATCTTCGCTGCCAGCTCAATATTGGGAATTTGGTCTCAATATGTTAAAGGAAAAGTTGTTTCATTCCAAATTCACCCCACAGCAATCGGATAGAGAAAAAGGGATCATATTTGAAGAGATTTCGCAGCACCACGATGATCCCTTTACCCTGGGAACCTCCCTGGTACTTCAACATCTTTTTAATGACCACCCCTATCAACAGCCGATTTTTGGGGACCAACAGGTGATCGAGAAAACCACCGTTGAAGAAATAAACAATTTTTATAAAAAATATTTTGTTCCTGCTAACTGTTCCCTGGCTGTGGTGGGAGATGTAAACCTTGAGCAGGTTGACAATAAAATCCAACAGGTGTTGGGGCAGTTGGAAAAAAAAGAAAAACCAGGGTTTGATTTCAAACCGACACCGCCGTTGAAAAAAAGTGTGAAAGTCAGCCAACACCTGGATATCAAAGAAGCACGCATGGTGTTTGGATTCCATGCGCCTGCCCTGGCCCACCCGGAGCAATTAAGCCTGGATATTCTAAAAATTATACTGGGAAGAGGAATCAATCCGCTGCTGGCAAGAGCGTTATTCCAAAGAGGAAAACCACTGACTTACAGCCTTCACACCCGCTATGTGGCCCTGGAATACGGAGGGGCTTTTTTGATTTACCTCACACTGGAACCCAAAAACGTGAAAAGAGTCCAAATAGAACTGATAAAATTTTTAAAAACCTTATGGAAATTCAATTATTCGCTAAACGATTATCCATTGAGAGAGCAAACCAATGTCACGGATTACCTGGAAGCGGCTAAGAGCCAGATGAAATTTTCTCACCAACAATTCCAGGAACTGGGACTTAACTTAGCTGCCAACTATGCCAGGTATACGCTTTTCTATGCAAAGCATAAAGATGAGATCGACGGCAAACGGGAACCCTATATGAAGCGAGTCGAAAAAACCACATCCTCGGATTTGCGGGACGCTGCCTCCCGCTATCTGAGCGGGGGAAAATACGTATTGGTGACCATCTTACCGGAGAAAAAGGAAGATAGGAAAAAAGAAAAATAGGAAGAAAGGAAGATGAGAAGACAGGAACGTTTTGTTATTATTTGTTTTTTATCCTTATTATATGTATGGGGGTGCGGTCAACTGGGGGCACAGGCACAGGGAAAGGGAAAAGACAGGGTATGGAAATACCAACCGGAAAAGGTAAAAGTTAACGATCATTTATCCTTCATCTTTCAGCAGGATTTATCGTCAACGCTCACGGTTATTCACATTCTCATCAAAGGAGGAAAACGAGGGGTGCCGGTTTCGCAGCGGGGACTGGCACATATTACCACCCGGCTGGCAGTGGAAATGTCCACCCTGGATAGTCTCAGGCAGTTGATGCAGTTGGGAACTGCAATTTTTTATCATGTTGAAGGTGATTATGTCACTATTTCTATTAGAAGCTTATCCGATAATCTTGAAGAAACGCTTAAAATTATTACCAGGGCCATGAAGAAACCGCTGTTTTCCGGGCTGCGCATCAATAACACCAAACAATACCTGGCGCATCTCCAGAAAGGAGAAGAGGACTCACCGGAACAACTCATGGAATTGACCTTTTTTAACACATTTTTTACTTCCTCTTCCTATGCAGGTTCCATATATGGAACCCCTGATTCCCTCAAACATATTAAAAAAAAAGACATCCTTCATTTTTATAGACGGTTCTTTAATCATGCCAATATGATTATTTCAGTATCTACGGATTTATCAAAATCGGAGATGATTCCGGTCATCACTAAATATTTCGATTCATTTCCACCGGGAGAACCCCAGGGTTTCGAATCGATCCAGGCATCTGTGCCGGAGAAAAAAGAAATATTTTTAAAAAAAGACAATCAACAGGTGCTTATTTCTTTTGGTGCATTGGCCCCGGGGATGAGTGGCAAGAATTTTGCTTTGATTTATATGTTGGAGAATTTACTGGGTAAGGGGATCGGCTGCAAACTCTGGCCTTTGCGAGCCAAAAAGGAGCTGGCTTACAGTTTAAAAACCCACTTTATCCAACTGGAAGACGCGGGACTTTTAACCATTTTTTTAAAAGCAGGGATCAGCAAAAAAGCAGAAGCCCGAAAAGCATTGAAAGACCTGATTGTTGACCTTTACAACCGCGGTATCACCGGGGAAGACCTGTCTATCGCCAAAGTACGTTCCCGGGCCGATTTTTTGAGGGATAGTGAAACCAAGGAAAGACGGACCCACTGGTTAGCCTATTTTGAGGCATTGGGGGTGGGGTTTGATTTTTTAGAAGCTTTTTTCTCCCACCTGGACCAGGTAACCCTTGAGGATTTTAACGCTTATCTTAAAAAGGTTTTAAACCCGGATCAACTGGTGGAAGTAATCATTGGCCCGGAATACGACGAAGCCGAAGACGAAACCGATTCTTCAACCACTGGAGGGGGTATTGGCAAAGAGATAAAAAACTTACTGCCTTTTCCGGATTCGGATTCCACCCAAACTTTCCCATGGTGACGGACAATGATTTTATTTACAATGGTTAATCCTAAGCCCTCTCCCACAGTAGCGTCAGGATTTAGCCGCTGGAATATTTCAAATACTTTTTTATGGTACTCCCGGGGGATGCCGACGCCGTTATCTTCCACACAGTAGACCACATACCTTGCATTCCCATCGATTTTTATTGTCTCTCCGGTGATTTTTATTTCACCCGGTCGTTGGGGGTCCAGGTATTTCAGGGCATTATTTAAAAGATTTGAAAACACCTGGTTAACCTGTAATTCAATACCAAAACAGGAGGGCAATTCTCCCACCTGGAGGTTTACTCCGGCTTCTTTTAGTTGATACTCAAAGGCATTGGTAATTTCAGAAATGAGGCGATTCATATCGATCATCTCAAACGTAGAATCCATTCGAGTCAGCCGGGAAAGTTTCAGCAGTCCTGAAAGCAGGACATCCATTTTGAAGGTGCTGGATTGGATGTATTTCAATGAGTCAAAAATGTCTTCAAGTATGAGGGAAAACTTCTTTTTTATGTTTGCCGGGACCGTATCAATTTTATTAATGAGCGTTTGAAGTTCTTTGAGGGTGTACCCCAGTTCCTGGCTAAAGCCCTGGAGATTTACCAGGGGAGACCGTAAATCATGGGAGGTGACATAGATGACTTGTTCCAGTTCATAATTTTTCTCTTCCAATTGCATCATTAATCGCTGCTGTTCGGCTTCAGCCTTATCCCTTTTCTTTTCCCAAACCTGGATTTGTTCCAGCATATTGTTAAAACCATCGTATAGTATCCCGATCTCATCCTCTCCCTCTTTTTGAACCCGGAGGGAGTAATCGGGCCTATTGGATATTTGTCCGGTGACTTTGGCCAGCTTTAAAATGGGCTGCGAGATCAGTCCTTGAAATCGAAGTGCCAGTAGGTAAGATAGAACAATTAACCCTATCATCACCAGCACCAGGGAGGTGATCCGGTTACGGGTACTCTCTGCTAATAATGCAGTGGAGATGGTCAAGTAAATGGTGCCAATTTTTTTGTCGTGATAAGAAATAGGGAGGGACACGTGCAATTGATTGTTTTCAAATTTGTGGAATCTTTCTGCCGGTACCAGGGGAGGGGTTGATGGTTGATCTTCATTTTTATTATAGTATGCATACAATTGACCCTGGTTATCGTAAACATATCCATTTTCAATGTGGGGTATGGTACGTAATTTTTTCATGATATCTTTGACACCATCTTTAGCACCAAAGGACAACGGCGATACACAAACTTCCCCCACCAGGTCGGCATACAACTGGGTATCGTTCACCAGGTTTTTTCTCAACTGGATGACATCATTGATGATAATAAAAGTGAATCCCAACACAATAGAGGGTATCGTGACCCACAGCACAATCACAATCAGCTTGTGTTTAATGGATAGATTCTTTATCAGGCTCATGGTTGAATCCGGATGTTTTAAAGGGATACCTTAGGTCTGGCCATTTTCAGCAAATGATAACTAATGGCAAAACCCGAGGCCCGGGCCGCTTTTTCATTGACCTCAAAACAAAGCACCACTTTTTCTTGCCTCCTTATACTACTGGCTTCCTGGTATTTCCTCTTTTTTTGTGGGCACTATCACTCTTTCCGCGGCTTTCAAGAGATGATGACTGGCCACCAGGCCGGATTTCTCAACTGCCTTTTGATTCACTTCAAAACGTACTTTTTGATGCCGGATAATGAAATTAATATGAATGCCCCTGTCGGCAAAACCTTCCGTATCACCGATGGTAAGTATGGGGCTGTTTTCAATCTCAGCAATGATTCTGGGGAGCCGGATTCTTGCGGATCGCGAGATGAAGAGAAGATTACAGGGGGGAATGTTGTCTTTATCCGAAACCTCCCGGATTTTCACTTCCTTGTCTTTTATCAATTGACTGTCATTAACATAAAACTTTAATATTTCTTTTGTGAGGGGAGTGTTACCTATAATCCCAATGGTAAAGGGTTTGGAAGTATCATCCACATCCAAATTTTTCGGCCATTCAATAAACATGGCAATGGTTTGAATTAAAGTGGCTTTTACCTGGAATTCATGGAAGGTCTCTTGAGAGGTTCTTGTGGTTTGGGGAGCTGTGAATAAATCGAGGGGCGCCAGGATAAGTAGTAAAATAATAATGCAGAGATTCCAGCCAGCGAATATTCTCAATCTGCCTCCCGGTTCAAGTACCTGGTTCTTTGTCTGTTTCGTATTTAAGCGTTTCATTTGTCATATTTCATTTATCTTTTGATTTAGTGCTGCCTTCACGTTTATTATTTTTTATGAAGGGCACTTCGATCACTTTAAGAAAGAGTGCCAATTTCCGGATCGATTCCACAAATCGATCGTATTTAACGGGTTTTGTGATATAGGTGCTGCAGCCGAGATAGTGACATTTTTCGATATCCATGGGGTCATCGGTGGTGGAGAGAATAATAACCGGGATTTTTTTGAGTTCAGGGTGCGCTTTTAAGCGACGCAGCACCTCCACTCCATCCACTTTGGGCATACGGATATCCAACAACAAGAGGTAAGAATCAGGGGTTTTCTGAGGCCCAGGATTGGTCTTGTTGAGGTTAAAGAGGAAATCCAGTACTTCCTGGCCATCCTTGAAATGAATGATGGGATTGAATATTCCCGAGCGTCTGAGATTTTTCCGTATGAGGTTGACATGTCCCGGGTCATCATCCGCAATCAAAATATTTACGTCTGTTTTCATACTCAGGGTCCCTCTGTCTCCCTGTTTATTATTTCGGCGTTCAACACCTGTTTGACATTTTTAAGTAAATCCACCAGGGAATAAGGTTTCTGTAAAAAGGGGAAGCTTTTTTTTAGTACCTCTGCCAGGTGGGCGCGCTGATCCGCATAACCACTGGTGAGTAAGACTTTCATCCCCGGTTTGATGGCCCGGATATCGTCAGCCAGTTGGATACCGCTTTTATCCGGTAATACGATATCACTGATCAGCAGGTGAAAATTCCCTTTTTTTCTCTTAAAGATTTCCCGGGCTTCCCTGGCAGTGACGGCTTCCACCACTTTATATCCATAATCGCGAAGTGCTTTGGCTGAAATTTCCCGTACACCCGCCTCATCTTCTACCAATAAAATTCTCTCACTATTCCCAACAAATTCCATTAATGAGAATTCTTTTTCAATGTCTTCTTTTGCGTTAGCGGATAAAGCAGGAAAATAAATGTTGAAGATTGATCCCTTATCTGCTTCGCTGAGAACCTGGATCCATCCGTTGTGCTGTTTAACAATACCATAAACCACTGAAAGCCCCAACCCGGTTCCGTTGGTTTTAGTGGTGAAGAAGGGTTCAAAGATTTGCGGGAAAATTTTTTTATCGATACCTTCCCCTGAATCGCAAATGGACAGGTTTACAAAACGTCCGGGTCTTGAGTCGGGTAGGGTACTGTCCTGTTCCTTTACTACTTTGTTTGCGGTTTTTATTGTCAAGGTGCCGCCGTTGGGCATAGCATCCACTGCATTAACCGTCAGGTTTAAAATAATCTGCTCCAACTGGCTGGCATCGGCTTTTATTTTACTCAGCCGCGGGTCCAGTTGGGAAATGAGATGGATATCCTCTCCGATAATTCGTTCCAGCATTCTTTCCATACCTCTTACTACCTGGTTCAGGTTCAATATTTTGGGTTTCAATACTTGCTTTCGGCTGAAAGCCAGGAGTTGTTGGGTAAGGGAAGCGGCTCGTTTACCTGCTCGTTTTATCTCTTCGATGCCCTCTCGAAACGGGTTGTCAGGTTTCATTTTCCCCAGTATCAACTCCGAGTACCCCATAATGGCAGTGAGCAAGTTATTGAAATCATGCGCCACTCCTCCGGCCAGCTTGCCAATCGCTTCCATCTTCTGGGCCTGACGTAATTGCTCCTCCAGGGTCTTGCGTCGGGTAATATCCCGGGATATGCAGAGAATAGCGGATTTTCCCTCCAGGTCAATCAAGTGGGAATTGTTCTCCACACAGATTTCTATCCCATGTTTGGTCATTTGAATCGCTTCATAAAGGCGATGTTGTTTTTTGACAAGGTTATCTTTGGGATTAAATTCCACATCTATCGTTTCAATGGGTATTTCAATATTCTTCAGGGACATCTCCAGTAATTCTTCCCTGGTATACCCTAACCGCTGGCAGGCAATATCATTCACTTCTATAAAATTGCCGGGTTTGTTGTCTTCTATTTCCTGGACGAATATGGCGTCGGTTCCACTGTTAAACAGCATCCTAAAACGGTCTTCACTTTCTTGTAAGGCTTTACTTACCCGGGATAATTTTTTTTCCGTTAATACCTGGGTAGAAATTTGTCCCATTACCTGGGGCAGCACTTCCAGCAGTGATTGATCTTTTACCAGGTAGTCCTTGGCGCCCAATTTCATCATTTCTACTGCTATCCGCTCATCTCCATGTCCGGTGATAACCACAAAAGGGATGATGTATCCTCGTTCATTTAAGAACTCGATAAGCTCTCTGCCGTTCATATCCGGGAGTTTGTAGTCCAGTAAAAGAATGATGCTGCCCTCGGGTTTGGACATTAATTGTTTAATCGCATCTTTACCATTGCCCACCGCATCTACCTGGAATCTTTCTCTTTCCAACCGTTTTTGTATCAGCCGACGCAGACCTTCGTTATCTTCAACCACGAGAATGCTTAACTCGTCGCTGGTTTTATCTTCCGGTCTATTTTTTGCCAGTTTCATGAAATTCCGGTCTCCTTTGATGAATCGGCGGTTTTAGCGGTTCGCATTGGTAATTCTTTTGACCTCCTGCTTTTTCGGTTATTTAGAGTTTCCAGGTCAGGGTAAGACGGATACTCCTGGGAATTTGCAGTTCAACAGCATCCCGCGTACCACCGGAAAATACGTATTCGGAGAGTTCGCCGCCAAAATCAAGAACATTGAAGAACGAAAGGCCAATTACCGCATCGCGGTTAAAGAGTTTAAAATGGTAACTCAGTTTCACACTGACATCGGCAAGATAGTCTTCCCTGGGACCGCCTTTGACTCCTTTTTCATTTTCAGCTTTAATGGTTGAATAATAAATGACCCACTGGTTATATCGGGATAACCTGTTAAAAAAAGCAAAGGGATTGCCATCCCTATACTTCAGGCTGACAGCCAGGAAAAGTTTTTTGATAAGGTAATAACCAAAATAACTTTTGGCCACAAATCCCCGGTCCCCATCTAACCGGCCAAAACTGTTGATCCGGGAGTTGGGGTTGGCCTGGCTTTCGTCTAATATACCAATATCACTGGACCCGGAGCCATTTCCCAGGGCGGTATCCCCCATACCGATGTGGGCCAGGAACGAGAAAGAAAAAAACCACTTATGGGCTCGTCTTCCCTGGATGTTTAAAAGCAGCTGCGCATAAAAGGGGTCTCTTTCATCACCTCCATTGTAAAGGTAATAATCTCTGAAAGGCTTATTAAAAAAATAGATGTCATGATTTTCATGCGACTCATAAAAACCGTACTCCCGGTTAAATTTAACCCGGAAATGATTTTTTATGGTTTTATAAATGCCCTTGATATTCAATCGAAAATGCCTGGAGAGGGGAGTAGAAAGATGCAGTAATAATCGTTCTTTGAGCGGAACGGCTGTATTCTCGTCTACAAAATGGTATCGCCCCCCGGTGTAACCAAAAATATCACCTTCCTCTCCTGGTTGATAAGAGGTGTCTCCATTGGCGTCATGCCACCAATGCAGGGCTCCGTGCGGCCGCTCACCTTCAAGAAAGAAATTGGTGTTTTCCCGGATATCATAAGGAAGAATACCGTATGAGAACAGGAACCGGGTTCTCCTGGTTTTAAATAAATGAATACCCATATCAAATGCCGGCGTGAAAAACGTTAAATTATTAGACTTGTTATCAAAGGACAACCCATCATAGGCCAGGAATACTTTAGCCAGCAGTGAAACATCTTTTGAAATATCCACCCCGATATTCATGCCCACTCTTGCATTCATATTGATGTTCCGATACTTATTTCCCTTATTCCATAATACCACCAGGTAAGGGGTGTTGGCAACAGAGATGGCATTATAATCATGAATGGTTTCATCTCCCTCTAACATAGAATAACGTACATCCGCAAAGGTATTTATGGTAATGGGCCGGTTAGCCGATCGAATAATGAGGGGGTATTTCAAATTCAAATTAATGGTGGCAGCGGAAAACTCCCCTATTTTCAATTCCCCGGTGTCTCCGAAGGGATAAATGCCATCCCCGTCATTATCAATTAAATCTTTTGAAAAATTGTTTTCATAGGGGGCCAGGTTTTCTTTCTCCAATAGGAATGACAATTTTAGGGCCAATTTTTTCTTTTCCAGGGCAAAGCCGGTTAACAAAGCGTATCGTTCTTTTCCTGTGGTTTCCTGGGGGTAACTGCCGATTTCTGCCTGTTGATGGGAACGGTCCAGGTAGTTAAAAATCCCGAAAACATCATAGTACCCGTTTTTCAAATTTTTCCTGAACCGGGTATTCGTAAGGAATAATTTGCCATCTTCGTTAAAGACGGCGTCAAAGGTATTAAAATCATTGAATTGCCGTTGGATATCAAAATAACTGAGTGCCACCGTGAGATGCGAACCGGTAAATTTTTTGCTTAACGTATAGTCCAGGAAGTAATTGGTTTTGATTTTTCTTCGTGAGGAATACAGTCTGTCCGCACGGGTTTTGGGATGGTCCGGCTGGATCATAAAGGTGAGCCAGTAACCACCCAGATCGGTATAAACAGAAGAAGCCATTACCCTGGAAAAGCTTTTTTGCGGGATGTCAGATAGGAAATTCATCCCGTAATCGTTGAAAAGTGGGGATTCGCCCTGTAAGCGGTACGAGGTAACGGATGAAAAGGGTAAAAGTACGGCAGGCGAACCGTCATTCAAGGCCGAATTGATGTTCATACCATTGTAGAACCAATTGAAATGTACAAAAGAATCGCCTTCAAAATAGGCCCGGGGATTATCGATCAAAGAAAAGCCATTATTTTCTTCAATCAGAAAGGTGGCATCCGGTACGTAATTTTCAATGAAAAAGGGATAAAAATAACCACCGGGCAGGTGATGGATTAAAAATTGATCGAACATAACAGCTTCCGGGCCGGGGGAATCGGGATTCCCTGTAGAGAAGCCAAAAGAGAATAGCCCCGGTATACATAGCAAGAATATAATAAATTTTGATTTTTTTTGGTTCATCCGATTATTCCGTTTTTAGAATACATATTGGACACTCAATCCCAATTGGCGGGAGTGGGCAATGGGGTACACGTTTAATTTTGATTTTCCCAGGCGGTTTCGTTTTTTAACGATATATTTCCCGATGGCATATCCCAGGACCGCGCCCAGGAACACATCCGAGAGCCAGTGGGTATCTTCGGTAATCCGTGATAACCCGCACATGGCAGCCAGGGAATAGCTGAGCACCGGCACCCAAATGGTTTTTTTATACATTTCCGCCACCACGGCAGCGGTCCCGAATATAGTAATGGTATGACCGGAGGGAAAGGCATCGTAGTGTGATATTTCTCCTTCTTTATAACGTTTAAAAAAGCCGGCCGGTCCGGCCCAGTGGTCCTGGCCGTCTTCCCATGAAGGCCGCTGCCGTCCGGTCAGGTGCTTTCCCAACTGCACCACAATGCCGGTATGGATAAAGGTCATCAGCGTTAAGCGGGCGGTTTCTTTGGCTTTTTTATCTTTAAAAAGGAGCCCTCCCAGGTAAAAGGCACCGGCAATACCGAGATTCCATTCACCCAATCCCAGTCGGGTTACCTTTGGGCTGATATCATCTACCCATTCATTCTTTTCCTGGAACTTTTTTATATCACGGTAAATGGCTTCATCATTGGCAATGAGCACACCGGTCACCACGACCACACCTCCCCATAGTAGAAAGTCCTTTCCTTTCATGCGAAACGGGGAGGAAAGTATTTTGCCCTGGTCTTGCCATATAGACTTAAAGAAACGGGGTTCTTTTTTTTCTGCTTTATCAGCGGATTTATCTGCTGTTTCATCAGCCAGCACCACCGATCCGTTACATAAAATCAACATCATGACGATGTAAGCCATTATTTTTTTCATTTTACTGCACACATCATATTATAATGCGAGTGGCCTGTCAAATTTTTTCACCTTTTTGCTTCAATATCCCTATTCTTGTTATTGTTTCAAGAAGCCTGGTAAAATTTTAAAAAAATTTGAAATGGCCTGATATTAATATTAAATTATATCATAACGGAACAGATAAATCAAGGTATAATTTTTTCCCTGATTCGTCATCAAAATTTGGTTTTTCTGCCCATCCGTAATAGAGCGTACAGCCTTCTCAAGAGTATTATTTGCCTGTCCCCAAGAAGCCCAAGAACAAGAATTACTTGAATTTTACGTAGTTATGGTATAAATGGTTTACCCTATTGCTATTTTCCATATTAGATAATATAATTGTCAAATATTGAAAACAAGGAAAATAAGAATAGGAGGTTACAGGTGAAAAAATTAACGATTTCGATAATAGTTACGATGGTTTTTGCATTGACCATCTCATGTCTCAATGCCCATGGAAAAGATATGACCTCAATCTTTCCCGATTTTGAGGGTTGGTCTAAAAAGGGGAAACCGGATATTTATACACCGGACAACTTGTTCGAATACATCAACGGCGCGGCAGAGGTTTTTTTGAGCTATGACTTTGTCAAACTGGCGGCGTTAACCTATGAAAATAATAAGAAAAATTCCTTTACCGTTGATGTGTACCGGCACAGCAGTAACAGGAATGGTTTTGGTATCTACAGCCAGGAAAAACCCCGACAGGGCAGCTTCCTTACCATTGGCGCCCAGGGCTATTATGAAAAGGGAGTGTTGAATTTTTTTAAAGGCAGTTACTATGTGAAGATGAGCGGTTATGACCTGGGAGATAACGATGAAAAGGTGCTCACCACTACTGCCCAAAAAATAGCCAACGCACTTGAAGGAGTCGTTCATTTCCCTGCGGCAGTCAAGTGTTTCCCGGGAAAAGGTAAAGTTGCCAATTCCGAAGCGTATATCAATAAAAATTTCCTGGGCCATTCCTTTCTACATTCGGCCTATGTGGCAGACTATGAAATGAAGGGACAAAAATTCCAGGTGTTTATTATTGAAACCCATAAACCCGAAGAGGCAGAGGAGATTCTTAACAAATATACTGCCTTTGTTAAGAAAAAGGGCATTAAAGTGGACCAGGTTAAAAATTTCTATCGCTTCCAGGACCCTTATTATCGTTCCAGCGGCATGATGAATATGAAAATGGAGAAGAATTACCTCTGGGGACTTTTTAGCAAAGATAACGCCGCCGCTGAATCCCTTATCCGGGAAATCGGGAATAACCTGGAAAAATATAAATTGCTTTGAAATCACGAACCCCAAAAATCCCTCAATCCGGGTAACCGTTAAGAATTCAATTTTTAAGGGTTATTTTGGTTGACAAAAAAAGCCAGATTTGTTATATCTTATTTATGATCAATAATTATGATTGGAGGAACAAATGACAAAAAAACATCGGTGGTCTAGCAAAACATTTATGGTAATGATTATATTTTTAATTACATTGGTTGTTCCCCAACTGGTTTTTTCAAATGATGCCGGTACGGAACCGGGCTCGACGCCTGAGGAAAAAACATCAAAATTGGAAAGAATCAAAGCTTCAGGGAAGCTCGTCGTGGGTACCAGTGCGGACTATCCCCCTTATGAATTTCACCTGTTGGATGATAAAGAGGGGGACCTGGTGGGCATTGATATCGACATTGCCAAAGTCATCGCCGACGAATTAGGTGTTAAACTGGAAGTCAAGGACCTGATTTTCAGTCGAATTTTTAAAGCCCTTGAATCAGGACAGATCGATATAGCCATTGCCGGGTTAAGTCCCACGGAAGCACGGAAAGAAGTAGCCAGTTTTTCTGATATTTATTACCAGGCCATCCAGTGTGTTATCATCCACAAGGATAACGCCGAACGAATTAAAACCATTGAAGATTTAAGAGGCAAGAAGGTTGGCGTTCAAAAAGATTCTATCCAGGAGGATATGGCCAAGGGCCAGATTCACGGTGCTGATTTTGATGTCCGGGAAACCATTGAAGAATTAATTATCATTCTTGATAAAGGATTGGTAGATGGGATTATTTTAGAGAAGCCTGTGGGAGATTCTTACGTTCACAGGAATAAAAACTTCACCAGTCTCAGGTGTGAAGAAAAGTTTAACGAAATGTTGGGTTCTGCCATTGCTGTTAAAAAAGGTGATGCTGAGTTGCTCAAAGAGATCAACCGCATATTGGCAAAATTGAAAAAGGAAGGTAAAATCGACGAGTTTGTTGAAACCGCCAAAATGCTGTCCAATAAGAGGTAAACAAGTAATTACCTATAAAAAGATTTAATCAAAAGTTTTTGCGGATGTTTCACGGCGTCCAGGGGGCCCCGCGGCGCGGGAAGCCTATTTAGCAGCCCGGGGCCTGGAGTCTAAAGCCTCGATATGCACCAATTTATGACCGGAGAATATCAATAATAACTTGATCAAGGTAGTCTTTTCTATATTTTTCCTGAAATCTTTGTCCAAACTGTATTTTTTTAATTGATCGACTGCCGCTGTTTTTAATTTTTCCAGTTTTTGGGGATTAAATTCCTTTGGCTTGATGTATTTTAATTCAAGGATATAGGAGTAGCGGATATCCTTATAACGGGCCAAAAAAGGTTCCAGCACGATATCGGCATAACCTTTGCCGAGCTCTTTTTCTGTATGGATGAGATACAAATCCCCCAATCCCAGGTAAACAGCTAAAAATGCCTGGATGGATTTTTCACCGGTGATTAAATCCCTCAGCCCCATCCTCTCTTTCATTTCTATAGTTAAATAGTCGAATAATGGGTGCCATTTTCCATCATAAGCCATATCCGTCATTAATTCCGAATATTTGAAAAAGTCCAAAGTAAAGATGCCTATCTCTTCATATCCTTCTTTGATATATTCAAAATAGAGTCTTTTCACGGTTTCATTGGGTATTTTAAATTTGATTTTCCCCTTTTCTTCGCCTTCCATGGTTAAAAGACCGAAATAGAACAAGAGCGAAATGAAGTTTTCGATATGGGTGAGTTTTTCTGCGGGAAAGCTGCGGATTAGTTTGGCTGTGATTTCTCCCTCTTCGGTGATTCGTCGTAATTGATTGAAATTACCGTTAGGGGTGGGTTTATCTCCGCTGTCGATAATAATCAGATGCCTTAATTTCCCATAATCCATACGTACATTTTCATCTACCATTTCTTCCGGGATTTCATATTCTTTAAAATACTCCTTCAGGAAATAGAGGGCCATATCTGGATTAAACACTGTGGCCTGTGATTTTTTTGAAAATCGGTAACGGTTGTACCATTGGTCCATTATTTCCATCAGGTATGAGGTGGGATGTTTGATTTGCCCATGTTCCCGGTAATACTCAATCATCTCTATCATTTCATCAGAGGTAAATCCCTGCATCTCGTTGAATATTCTATCTGTTGTTATATTATTGCCAATATTAAATCCACTGGTTACGTCATCCATGGTAATGGGTGATACCCCGGTGATAAACAAACGTGAAATGGGTGCCCCTGAACCGGAAGTGCCCCCCTTCAACACATTAAAAAATGTCCTGAAAAAACTTTCTCCGTGGGTTAGATTTTTATAGTGATGAGTGCCTAAAGAGGACAAAATGGTGTTGGTAAAGTTATCGTACTCATCAATGGTGATAAAAAGTTTTTGATTGCTTTTTTTGCACAGGTGGATGAGATGTCTTAAAATATCCGGGGCTGTATTTTTACGTTTCAGTTCTTCCAGGGTTTCCTTTTCATCGATATTTAAAAACTGTTTATACTCTGAGATAAAAATATCTCCTGCTTCCAGGACATGTCCTAAAAACGATTCTTCCACCATATCAATGTCAGGCGAAACCATAGAAAAATTAAATTTTAACATCAAACAGGAATTCTTTTCGTTGGTGGGATTTTGATGAACGGCAGTCCCTTTAAAAAATAAATCGAAGCGATCTGCTTTAATGATGTCATAGTAGGTTTGCATTAAGGAAAGGAATAGAGATTTACCAAACCGCCTGGGACGGATAAGAAACAAATATTCACCGGTTTTTTCCAGGGAATGCAAATAGGGAGTTTTATCGACATAGTAATAATTCTTTTCAACAATTCGTTCATAATCTGATATCCCGTAAGGAATTTCATTTATTTTTTTGTCATCCATGGTTCAATTATAATATTAAATGGCAATTTTATCAAATCCAAACCATCTTCCAAATATTGCACCGTTTTTCAAACAGTTTCTTGGAGCCTTCAGGAGGCCTGGAGGGCCTTATAGGTTCCCCATGCCATGGGGCAACCGGGAAAGGAATTGATAAATTAACCGGAAATACTCTTCGGCATTTACCGCCATCATGTCATTATGATCGCCTTTTTCAAATACCCTTAATTGCTTCGGTTCCGGCGCCCATTCATACAACTTCTTACCATGAGCATGATGCACCAAACTGTCATGCTCCGCATGCAGTACCAACGTCGAACCTTTATAGTTGGCTAATTTCTCCTGGTGATTGAAATCCAAATCAGCCGCCTTTTGCAATTGGTCCAACAGGATACCTAACTCCTGCGGATGC
Organism: Candidatus Aminicenantota bacterium; assembly: GCA_020355945.1. Next base: position 8,244,784 of record CP070627.1, read on the forward strand.
ACCCGCATCAACACCCGTTCCAGGATCACCGCAATGCCACTTTCAATAATCAAACCGGCAATACCAGGAAATTGATACACCCCGTGAACCACATAGAGCGATCCAATAGACCGACCAAACAAAACCAATTTTTCCGGCGCCTGCCCCGTGGCTTTGATAATATGCTCCACATCCCCCAACATACTTGTCAAAGCCGGAACACCAGTAGACATGCTGTAGCCGCGATATTCAGCTAAAAAAAGATTGTAACCCATCTGGTCAAATACCGGCACAAAAAGCTCAAGATAATCCGCCACAATCTCTCCATTGCCATGAAAAAAAACAATGGTTTTTGAATCCGGGTATTTCTGCTGATAGTAACAACTTAATTTCACATCCCCGCAGTCCACCCAAAAAGGATTTTTAAATTCCTCTCTGCGGGGGAAAAAATATCGTTCGCTTACCAATGGATGATCAAGTATCGATTGAGTCATTCTTTTCTCCTATTTTTTATCAAAGATAACAGAAAATCATTGTTTTTTCAAGTCCATGAAGCCTATATACAAAGCGATTTTTCTACCAAAATGACAAAAATGACAAAAATGCCCCGATTTTGTCATTTTCCGATTGAGAGCCTTTTATGAAAATGGTTTTCATTACTTTTCATCTACCGGATACGAAGGTGATAAGTTCATGTAGGTTATTTGTCCATTAGAGCTTTCGTAGGTGAAACCATGTTAAATTACAAAAGATGTGAATTTTTTTTATTTACTTCTTATCATAAGCCTGGTTGTGAGGTCCAAGTTCAACAAATTTTATGGTATCGTCCGTACAGTTATCGCACTAAAAGAAATTTCCATTAAAAGACCTCATCATAGGTATGCCATTTTACCGTTCCTGACCTGATTCTCGAAATCGTTTGTAATAAACTTTCCCGGAAATCGGGATCTGCCATGATGATTTCAGTGGGATCATTCTCTTTGGTACGTTTCAAGTTGAGAAGGAATTGGGAAAAGATTTCAGATACAGAGGTGCGCTGATATTCGGCATAACTTTTGACAAAGTCGATTAGGTCCTGATCCAATGTAATATTTATTTTACTTTTCAGCATTGTTAAATACCTCCAGGATCAACACTTATAATATACGCCGATCATGCGCATTTGTCAACCCCAAAAAAATAGAAACAGGTAATTTATTTGATTTATTTGAGATTTCCCGGTTCACTTTACTCTTTATTCGCGGATACGGAATACCATCCTGAAATCCATATCTTTCCTACTATTGCAATTAATAAAATCTTATGATACGATTTATTCTTGTATCTTGAAAAATTCCAAATTTTCAAAATAGCCGGAAATCGTCATCAATGGATTATTTAAGAATTTTTATGAAGAATGCCAATGAACAAAATTTATTATATTTATATGGAGGAT
>CP070627.1:8246297-8250135 GCA_020355945.1 Candidatus Aminicenantota bacterium
AGGCATATAGACTGGCTGAGATAAAATTTTTGAATGTATACACTTGATTTCAACAGTGAAATCCATTATAGTTAAACAAAATGAAAATAGTAAGGAGCGAACCATGATTACTCGTGTTGAGGTAACGCTTGAAAATGATACACCTCAAGACCGTAACCGGGGCTTTCGTTGTGCCTCTGTGGTTACCTTTGATGAAAACGAGGAAAAAACAGACCATCCGGATTTAATTAATCATAAAGAATACACTGCCATGCATTTATTGGTACAAGAGATTTCACGGGAACTGGGTGTAAAAGATGATATTATTGAGATTATCAGTAAGGATACTATTAAAGACGATGAAGATACCCGAGAAGAAGAACTTTACAAAAACGGCAGCCTTTATCCCTATGAAATGCCAAAAGAAGTGGATATTCGTGAAGATAAATTTTCTATCTATGAGTGGCTCAGGAAATTGAAAAAAGGCCAGTTGCTTTTAAACCCGGAATTTCAACGGCACCTGGTATGGAAAGATGTCCAGAGATCCAGGTTTATCGAATCAATTCTATTAAAAATTACAATCCCCCCCATGTATGTAAGACAGGATAAAGAGGGAAAGTACACCATCGTGGATGGGCAGCAGCGTACCTCGACTCTCCGGGACTTTGTCGAAGGCAAATTTAAACTCAGAGATCTTAAGGTGTTAAAAGAATTGAATGGCAAGACCTTTAATGACCTGGATCCAGGATTGAAAACCGCCATCGAAGACAAAATGTTATTGTTTTATATTATTAAGCGTGATGTACCTCTTCCTATGGTTTATGATATTTTTAACCGTATTAATACTGGTGGGACCCAGCTCAACCGGCAAGAGATCCGGAATTGTATCTATCTTGGTAAGGCAACACGACTATTAAAAAAATTGTCGGAACAGGAGTATTTCAAATTAGCCATTGATTACGGTATTTCTTTCAAGCGTATGAAGGATAGGGAGGCGGTATTGCGGTACCTGGCCTTTAAAATTTCTGATTATAAAAAGGATTACAAAGGTGACATGGATGAATTCCTGGGAGACTCCATGAAAGCCATCAACCAGATGAGCGATGAAGAAATCAATGCATTGGAGAAGGATTTCCAACGAGTCATGAAACTGACTTATGAATTTTTCGGGCCCAGGAATTTCCGGCTTCCCACGGAAAAATCCAAAGGCAGGATAAATATTGCCATCATGGAATCCATCAGTCACTTCTTCTCAATGCAACCGGATCACTTTTTACAAAAGCATAAAGAAAAAATTATAGAGAACTTTGATAAGCTATTTAACAATAGTGATTTTATTGAGTCGGTAACCCGTTCCACAGGAGACAGGGGGAAAGTAATCAGGCGGTTTGAACTGGCTCATAAAATCCTGGGAGATGTATGATGTTGAGTCAAATACAATTGAAAAATTTTAAATGTTTTAAAAATATGACCGCTGTACCATTAACGGGAATTAACTTATTTACCGGTATTAATGGCCGGGGAAAATCCACTTTACTCCAGGCCCTTTTATTGATGCAGCAGTCAGTGGAAACCAGCCGTGGAACCTCCCAACTTACATTTAATGGAAAATCCATTGAATTGGGAAATTTTGATGATATAAAAAACATCTCCACCTCCAAAACAGAACCTATCGAATTTATTTTTACTTTTTCCAGGGGAAATGACAATGCAGAATTGTATTACCGGTTTAAAGCCAATGAAGAAGATGAAATGTCATCGAGTATCGACAGCGTGAATATAAAAGGAAGATATAAAAACAAAGATTTCCATTGTTCTATCTCAAAGAAAAAAAACCTATATCACCTGGATTTTGGAGAAAAATCTATTCCCATCCATTGGCAGGATCTAATTTTTTCAGAGCAAGATTGTCCCGAAAAATTTCTTAAGTTTATTCGTGAAGTGGTTGAATTTGAGAGGATTCATTATGTGTCAGCCAACCGGATTGGACCCCAGGACTTTTATCCCCGGCAGAGTACATTTGAGTTTCCCACGGTGGGAGCCCGGGGTGAGTTTACCGCTAATATTTTATCTTCTTCAAAGAAAAAGCAGCAAACTGTGTTTGAATCACTGGCTGCTGCCCCTGATGCTGCTCATACGGTTTTGGAACAAACCGAAGCATGGCTGCAAAAAATTTTTGACGGAGGACGCATCGATATTAAAACCCTGGAAGCCAATATTGTCGTGATGCAGATGAATTCCGAAAACTCTTCCAACATGTTTAAACCGCTTAATATTGGTTTTGGATACAGCTACGCTCTACCTATTATTGTTTCCGGGTTGATTGCCAGGGAAGGTGAAATATTGATCGTCGAGAACCCGGAAGCCCATTTGCATCCCTATGCCCAGTCACAGATCGCTAAATTCCTGGCCCAGGTGAGCAAGAATGGTGTCCAGGTTTTCGTGGAATCCCACAGCGACCATATTCTTAATGGTTTGCGCGTGGCTGTCCTGGATAAAATAATAACCGCTGATGATTTGAATATCCTCTATTTTCAAAGGAATGCGGACCTGGATATTGTGAAAATCCCCATCGAAAGCAATGGGGCTATCACCCATTGGCCACCTGGATTCTTTGACCAAACCGATAAAGATTTTGAACATCTATTTGGAGTGTAATCGCTGAATGAAACTTTTTATTAATGAGTGTTCCCTGCACAGTCAATTTTTCACTGTCCAGGAATTCACAGAAGCAGTAAGAATTTTTTATTCGATTTTTGCTTTTTTAAATAAGCATAATGTTGAAAGAACTGTTTTTAAAAGTGCCTATCTGTTCATCAACTATAGGGCTTTAAGAGACGAATTGTTTTCCAGCAGTTTGAAACATACGCTGCGGGATAAATCATTAGCGCTGGCACTAAAGAATATGGTGTTTAATAAGCATAATGCTATTGATTGGAATGATGACCAGCAGCATTCACTTGAGGATTCTTTTGAATATAATAACCAGTCCGTTATCAACACCACTATGGCGGAACTGGCGGAAAGGAGATTAAGCGATCTTCATCTGCTGGGGGTGCTCATCAACTTTCCAAAGTCAAAGTTTGAACGCCTGGAAATCGTACAAATTATAAAAAATAAAACCCATAAAATTGACCTGGAATGCATCGAAAATAAATTAACATTGGAAAAATGGTTGAAGAAGCATTCTTTGCTGGATATTTATGATGATTCATGCAAAGAACCCCCTACTGACAACCAGACTGTTTTACGGGATTTTCGACGTTTTGAAACCACTCCGCTGCCGCCCCAGCAGGGAAGAAAGGTCTACAGGGAAATAAATACGGGGTATTATTGGTATGTGGATAATTTACATTTTGGAAAAGCAGCACATCTTGAGGTATTTGGAAAAAATTACGAACACCTGGGAGAGGCCGATTTGCAAGGCAATATCAATCCCAAATCTGCTGACAAAAAAAAGAAATTAATGTAAAATCGATGGTGCAGGACATTATAAATAATATATTGCAGTCGGAAAAAAATGCAAAAAAATACGCACATACTCTTGACAACTATCCTATAATGAGAGTCTCTATTTTCTTTGCATATTCCTATTAAGGCATTTATACAGGCTTGTTAAGAAATGTGTTTTTACTTGTAGTTTATATTTTTTATGATATAATCACATTGAGTTTATTTACGACAAAATTGAAAAAGTCGGGGAAAAAGACTCATTTTTGTAAAAAGGAGGTGAAGATGAGTTTAGGTATTCTAACAAGCGGTGGAGATGCACCCGGAATGAATGCAGCAATTAGGGCAGTGGTCCGTTATGCCAGTCGAGGAATGCCTGTTTATGGTATTTATAACGGATATCAAGGCT
>CP070627.1:8250235-8257011 GCA_020355945.1 Candidatus Aminicenantota bacterium
AAAAAGCGGGGACAGGCAAAAATTTGCTTTTTTTATCAACATCTACCTTGATATTTTTCACCATTTGTGGTATGTTATATTTTCAGTCGGTCAAAGCTGCAGCGGTAAAAGTTGTGTTTAGTGAGGTTACTTTTGAAGATACGCTGGACGATTTGGAGAGAAAATACTATGAAAAAAAGAGATAAAAAAATCGATCCCATTCCCGATGAATTTTCTTCCTACGAGGAAGCTGGGGAGTTCTGGGATACCCATGACACGACAGACTACCCGGAGGCCTTTGTTGATGTTGACTTTGATGTGAAACTCCAGGGGAGAAGATTCGAGATAGATATTGACGAAGATGTGATGGAACTGCTTAAAAAAGAAGCAAAAAGAACTCACATGCGCCCGGGGAAACTTGCCAGTAAATTACTGAAGAAAGAACTCATCATGATACATGATACATGATACAGGGTTGAGCTAACACATCCGGGTACCTGGCAAGTGCCAGGCAAATTATTCAATCACTTCAAATTTTTTACCCGGATGGAAAATAACTTACCTGGGGGGAGGACTTTTTTCTCCGTGTTTGTCCGTGTTCATCCGCAGCCCGTCTAACCCTGGCCCGGCAGCCTGCAGTAATGAACGGATACGACTTTTTGCCAATTCGAAGTCACCCGGGCTGATGCTCCCGTCCTCCTTTAATATCGATTGTTTCCACAGCTCTTCGTATTCATTTATTTCTAACGCTGCTAATTCCGCACATAACCGATAATCACCCGGGCCAGGCAACCGGTTTAATGATTGCAGCGCACTGAAATAGGGACTCTCCGGTTCCCCGGATTCTTCCGGTTCAAGGCAATTAAAAACAAAGTCATATGTTTCCAGGGAATCCATATAACCCAGGCCAATAGAGACCGAATCCACCAGGGCTGATAAGTGCAAAACAATTGAAAGAGACAACTCACTGATTACCGGGAGTATGGTCCTGGTGTAATAGGGGTCGGTGTTTAATTTAATGTCAATTTTGTTTTTAATGATGGGTTCAAAAGTTTCGCTGCTGCTGGTGTTATATGGACCGGTTTTTTGTTCAAGGAGTTTTTCTAATCTAAGGCGGGTTTCATCCAGGACCACCCGTCGTTCATTCACGGATGCAGCTAATCTGGTGATTACTGCTTTTTTAACCGCTTCCTCATTGACAGTGGTGGGAGAGCCCGACAAGAGAACAGCAAGGCTGGTATTGTTTAGTGATGCCAGGTAAAGCATATCCACCAGTACGGAGGGAATATCGAAACCGGCACGCTGTTCTATTGCTTCCTTTAATAGGGTTTCGTCTTTATAATTAAGCAAAGGCAGGATAAGTGTCTCAACTTGCTTTGCCAATTGGACAACCATTTTTTTTAATTGGTCTGCCGGGGGATTCTTTTGACAGCGAATATCTGCCTGGAGATAGGCTTGATGCCAATAGACAAGTGCTTCCAGGTGAGTTTCCCGGACCCTTTTGACTGGTGATAGGGTCATTAAATTAATGTGCAATTGGGTTAAATGAATCACCTGGTTGATGGTATTTTCATCCATTTGGGTCAGTGGTAGGTTCATGAGTTGGTTCAGGGCATTTTTTCGTTCTATGTTGGTGACTTGTTTGAGCAGTATGGGTTCCATTTTCCGTTTTTTCAGCCAGCCGCTGGTTTTGATGAGGATACCATGGCGTTTTTTGGGGTTCCGGCGGATTACTTTTCGTAAGACGTACACATGGGGGTCTTTGATAAAAGAAACCATTGCCAGGTAAGCGACCAGCCAGATAAAGAGTGCTGTTAAAATAGGCCCCCACCAACTCAGGCTGAAGGGATAGAAAAGTGTATAGGTATATCCTTTGATAGGTAGAAAAATATAGTCATGAATCCAATAAAAAATCGAACCTATGCCTTCTTTGGGTAGGGCGCGGGTAATAATGATAAAAGCAGGAACAACGATAAAGGCGCTGATAAAGATGATGAGCAGGATACGAATGGGGATGCGGGAGCGTTTAGGTTTAGCTGCCCTGGGCATAGATTTTAATAATAAAGAATGAATGTTTTTCATATTAGTTCATTATGATGCATGCCTCACCCGCAGACGGGTGAAAATCATGCTCTCAATTTCTCAATTCTATTGTAGATGCTTCACGGCTTGATTTATCAAGCCCAGGCCGGACGATTCACACACGCCGCTGCGGGGTTTGATGAATCAAACCGTGAAGCATCTACAATCGTATTTATGTCTATTTTTCCTTCGTGTCCCTTCATGCTTCACTGTAACTTCGTGGCTAATTTTTTGCGATACCGGATTTATTTAAAAAGACTGCCAATAAACTCGAAAGCTTTTATCACCAGGAAGACGACCAGGAGTATTATACCAATATAGAAAGCTAAGATCACCAGGATGCGAATCATGTTGACTGTCCATAGGAAAGCGAGTTTTAAGCTCAAGGTAAACCCGCGCCAGTGGCACCAGGTGATACTTTTGAACCGCAGCAGACGTTTTTTTTCGCGTTTATATTTCCGCATATCCAGGGGCCCGGCCATTTTTCTTAAATCCGCCGCCCATTTTTGCATGGGCTTGAGAATCCCGGCAGTAATTTTTCTTTTTCGGGCCGGCCATTGATTGATGAGTTCTTTATGCTCATCCAGTTCGGCATTAGCCAGGTCCAATTGCAGGAGCTGCTGGTTTAATTGGTGTTCAAAGGGTTCCTTTAATTTTCCTGTGAATTCGGCCATTACCTTACTTTCCTATAATTTTACGCTTTTTAAACGTTGTTTTAGACGCTGAGTAGTGGTTTGTAATTTTTGCACCTCTTCAGCGATTTTTTCTTCAAGTTCATTGCGTCTTTTTCCCGATGCTTGTATTTCCCTTTGGATTTGCTGTTCCATTCGCCAGAATTCATTTTTTGCCGCCCCGGTTTGATATGATATATCTTGTTTTTTCTGTCGAACTTCTTGTAGAATTTTTTCCATATCTTCCAGGACCTTATTCCATTCCTGGAGTCTTTGGTGCAACCGCCTGATTTTTTGTGTCATGCGGAAGGTTTCTTTTACGACGCGGTCGATTTCAGCGGTCAGGACCTGGGTCATTTCATTGGTGGTTTTTGCCATATATTTGCTGGTGGTCAGGGCTGTTTCTGAAAAATCCTTCCTGGTTTTTTCCGTCTCTATCTTTATCCTTTGGGCCAATTCACCCCAGGTGATATCTTTGGCCATCTCCTTCATCAGGCTTTCTTTTTCTAAGGCCCGGTTAATAATCAAATTATCATTGATCCAACTCAGCCGCAGGTGCAGCGGTTCCATTCGATCCTGGTCCAGGACAGAAACGTGAATAGGTGACTTTGAACCTGGTGCCCCCTCAAATATATAGATCGGTCTGGCTGGAATGGTTTGGCCTCTTAAGCGGTCCTGGAACCAGTGCCCGATGGTTTCACGCAAAAACTGGTCCATATTTCCTCTTTCCCAGTCGTGGATAGGAGGGAACAGGGCACAACCCCCGGGAACAAACACCATGGAGTCTCCTCCGGCTTCGTAATAGTGATATGCCCAGAAAGGGTCCAACCGGAATCGCATGTGGGGAATATCCACATCCAGTTCCTGCCACAACGGCAAAGGGTCTAATCCGCTTCGTCCTGTTTCTCGCAGGTCGATTAAAATAAAGTGATAACCCGTGGGTTCATTGTCAAAGGCCTGGAACCCATATTTAAGTCTGCCGTCATGAATGATATGCATGGGAAAGCTGCGAACCTGGGCTGCTAAGGCCGGTAATTGTTCCTGGTTAAACCGCATCAATACCGGCTGCGGTACGGTAATGCCTTGCAAGTAAGCAATATTATGCTCAATCCGGGCTTTCTGGTCCAGTAAGCGTTCCAAAGGATTCTTCTCAAGAAATTTGGTGGTTTGTAGTTCCAGGTGGTAACCCACATAAGGCTTCGCCTTGTGAATCGCTGCGGCTAAACCGTCAAGCGCTTTCTGACTCTCTTTTAAGTGCATATATTCAAACCTGGCTCGATCGACTTTCCGCTTTGTAAACAACTCCTGCCTAAAAAATCGCAATTCACCAAGATAAAGAAATTCAAGTTCCATTTCATCGCCTGTTTCCGGTCCAGGTTTTTCTAAAGTTTCTGGTGGTCTCGGCCATTGAAGAACAGCAGCCGTTAAGCCAGTGGATTTCCTGTCTTCTTTGCTGCCAAACAAAACAGGTGCCGCTTCCACCAGGCGACAAAAATAGTGCAACTTTCTTTCGCCCGGTTGGGCTTCCTGTGGTAAAAAGGTCACATGCTCTTCTGTCTCAAATCCCTTCAGCACCTGGCAGGGATGGTCCTCAAACAGCCCACTGGCAGCAAGACTGGAAAAAGATGATTTACGCCTGGGATCATCTTTCAAGTGATATAAGTACCGGCTGCCGGCACCTTGTGCAGGGTCTATATCAAAACTGGTGACTCGAGTTGAGGTGGCATGAAAACATAAATTTCTAAACAGTAATTCCGCCTCTTTTTCATCCACGGCACGGGTTACTACCAGGTATTGGTCTCCTTTGCTGCCGGCAATTTTTTCATCCGTTTCATTGGCACTCCTTAGTAAAAGCCAGGCAATACCTTCCAGTATCCCCCTGGTAACACCCCCGGGATAGGTATTCCTTTCCCGTCTGCCTGTCATCTCTTTAAAGGCTTCCACCAGGATCTCAAATGTCTCTTTCTCGGCTTGCGATTCCCAATTCTTGTTCCCATAAGGGGCAGGCACTTCAAGGTCTACAAATTTGAAAGGCATTCCCCCGGTAAATACAATACGCACGCGGTCCAGGTATTGCCCGCGGTATTTCCCCGCTGCCTTTGATAACAATTGAAACACCTCAGCAGGCGATAATTGGTCTAAATACGAATATGATAAATTTTTATTATTCAAAATTCAGCCTCCGGCGACCAGGGGGCTAGAGCATTGCGCATGCCGCATTGCGCATAGCGTATGGGGCAAAGCACTTTGCCATTTTAGGCTCCCCTCGCCGAGGGGCCTGGACCCCCCGCAAAAGCTTTTCACTAGGTTAGCCGCAGCTCTTTTATCAATTGGTTTCGCCATACTTCTTCCAATCGGCCGGCAATGAGATGACTGCTTAATTTCCATACTGGTTTTTCCCGGGAAAAGATCAACGAATCTCCTTTGCCGCGGCAATCAAACGCCCATTCTTTCAAGGCCTTTATATGACCGGGTACCCAGGTAATACTGAGATTATGCCCCGGGACATTTCCAATTCCAAAACCACTGTACAACGATCCTAACCTGGCCGCAGCAGAGACCGCTTTACCTTGATACCGCTGGTCCGCGGGCAAAAACAACATCAGATGAACAACTGCAAATCCCTCGATATTCAACAACCTCTCCCCACTCTCAATCGGATCGGGTATTCCCGGTTCATGAATCATCCACTGCCGGTTTTCTTCCTGCGCCCGCCATACAGAGAAGGCCCACCGTTTAGCAGATACTAATTCCTGTTTTGCGCCTATCTCACCCCCTGATTGAGAATGCCCGGACCTGACAGCATATTGAGGAACCGGTTGAAACCGGTACCGGCTGTCCAGGTATTGGGGCAGCCATCCCAATGCCATTAAAAATTCCTTGCGAAAACTCAAATCATGATGACCCTTAAGTGGACCTTCCCAATCCGGCAAGTCTTGCAATAGAAAACAACAACTGCGCACCTGCCCTAATTGATTACCCTCTAACCACCGGAATTCACTGCGCTTCCGACCACTTTGCGCCAACATATACCCGAACCGCCGAATAAAATCAAACCAACAAGCTTTAACAAAATCAGCACTAAGCTTTGGTTTTAATTCTTTAGGCATCAGTCCTGCAATTAAAACATCCCGCAATTGCTCACGCCTGGTCTGCCGTCTTAATGACAGGAATCCATTGTTAATTATCCGGTCTGCTAATACAGCCGGTGGATTGACAAATTCACTGAGTAGTATGTCTTCCATATCTTCCTGCCGGCGCGTTACCTGGATGCCACTAAAACCACCTTCTTTCAGCCGGCTGGCTTCCCGGTGTTTCAATGGATCGGTCAGTCGCCGGGAATAGCTGGATAACGGTGGGGTCCTGGAAGGTTCCGGGTTCAACCGCAAGAGCAGCCCCAATGCCAGGGGATCAGTCTCAGCCAGGCCGCTGGCAGAAGGTTCCCAGGTTCTACCTCGACGGGAGTAAGCCGCCAGGGTTAATGCCCTGTCCGCCCAAAACAGTTGAAAAAAATCCCCCTTACTTTTTACCATCTGCTTTATTTCATTATCCAATTTAGCCGAATATTTATCGTATTCCTCTTGAGTGACATCGTTTTCAATATGGTCCTGGCAAAAAAGACAGCATAATCCTATCCGCTGACAGGCTTCCTCCACAATAGGCGCAGCCAGACGAATCACACTGTAAGCCGGAATAGTATTCAACATTACACCAAAAGAAAACCGCGGATCAGAAGTCTCTTGCTGAAGCCGTTTTAATACGTCATGCCATGCACCTCGCCCCTGCCTGGCAGCATAAGGATCGATGATAAGCGGAGCCAACTCCGCTGCTAACCGGGGTGTGATTCCAATGTGTCGATTGTGCATGGTTCTTAAAATCGAATGCGCCCTGGACCTCAGCCGAGATCCTAATCCTGAAAACACGTCCCGAACCACATGCTGCCAGATAACCGGCTTTACTAACTTAATTTCAAAAACTTTTTTCATTCTTTTTTGCCTTCGGCGACCAGGGGGGCTCTTTTCGAGAAAACCGCCCCCCTGGACC
>CP070627.1:8257111-8287101 GCA_020355945.1 Candidatus Aminicenantota bacterium
AGAAAAACTATGGAGACCAAATGGTTTCGCATGAGGACGTATGGGAAATCATGAAGGCACCTCTTCAAGAAAAGGATGGTTTCATACCTTCTTTGATTCTTCTCCTGGACGGGTTCAATGAGATAACCCTGGATAAACGGGAACTATTGATCGAGATGAGGCAATTGATCGAGCAAGCAAAGGGCGTTCAGATTGTAATCACCAGCCGTTATGATGTACGAGGGAATTTTAATTGGACCGAATTCCATTTGTTGAAATTGATGGAACTGGAAGATAAGCAAGTGGATTTATATTTGCAAGAACAAGGCACACCAGTACCAGGTATTGTTACCGAAGGAGACAGTAATCGACTTCGGCAGCTCATAAAAAACCCCATGATGTTGACGCTGTATGCTTCTAGCTGCGAAGTTCAAAAGGACCATCTGCAGGACAATAATTGTGATTTTAAGAAAAGGGTGGAAACGCCGGGAGAGCTATTATGGAACTTTTTAGAAGCACAGGTGGCACGTTTGCCGGAACGTCTTGGAGATGATTCGAGCAAGCAGTGGCTTTATAAATTCTTGTTAAAATTCCTGCTGCCTGCCTTCGGCTATGAAATGGAAAAAGCAGGACAATTTGAGTTTAACAGGAATGAGTTGAATGAGATTATCCAAAAATACTGTATACGCTTTTCCGAAGAGGATTTTTTCCTGCCTTTCCCTGGATATGAGATGCATATAGATGATTTGGATTTGGGAGAATGTCCCGGCGTCAAAGAAAAAATACAAAGGAGAGCGAAAATAATAAAGATTGTATACGAAGAGTTGTTGATGATGGTAAATGAAGGTAATTCATTCCGTTTTTTACACCAAAACTTCCGGGATTTTTTCGCGGCTCTTCACCTGTTGAACGAGGCAGTGATAAGTGTGAGCAAGGGTGAGATTCCCGGGGTATTAAAGGAACGCCTACTGGATTATTTTATACGCCGTATGCTGGGGGAAATAGAAGGGGAGCACCGCTGTAAGCCTTACCTGGTGAAAGATGAGGGCTGGAAAATCGATATAAATAGGGAAAACCTGTTATACCAGGTGCTTGATTTATGCCGGGGAAAATTTGGGGAAGAGGTGGGGTTTGCGGTTTGGAACATCGTGACCATATGGAAAGAGGTGCGGGGGGAGTTAAGTGGCGCGGATTTATCCAATCTGGATTTATCAGTAGTACCCTTGAATGGTGTTTTGTGCAGCCGTTTTTATGAAGACCAATACTTAGTGGCGGTTTTTGATGGATCGCGAGTCCATGATAAAAACCTATTGTCCTGGGGGCATTCGTCTTTGATAAACAGCGCAGTATACAGCCCGGATGGTAAAAAAATCCTTTCCGCTTCTTCTGATCACACCATAAAAGAGTGGGATGCGGGAACGGGCGAATGTGTGAAAACCCTGACCGGACATTTGGAGCATGTAATAAGCGCAGTGTACAACTCGGATGGAAAAAAAATCCTATCTACTTCCATTTGTCACACCATCAAAGAGTGGGACGCGGCTACCGGCAAATGCCTTAAAATCCATCAAAAAGAAAGAGATGATAACCCCCAAATCCCCGGATACCCACCAAACGATACGAATATAAAATTAAGATATAATAATATTGATAATATAGTATATGTACCGGATGAATCCAGAAAGGGTAAAGAACGTGAGTTAATCAATATCCCGGGTCTTTTCATCCAGGGCTGTTCCTTTCAAAACCTGGAAAAAAGGAGCCAATTGTCTAAAGAGGGGCTGGAAATTTTGAGGCAATACCATGCCAAAGTATGAAAATTACAAATTACAAAATACAATGCACCTGTCTAAAAAAAGGCAGGTGCCGTATTCCAAATCACAAATTACAAATTACAAACCAAGAGGTGATTGGGTAACGCATTATTGAATTCCTTTAGTTTGCAAGATGTTTAGGCAGTGAGGAAGGCTTATTAGAACGGTCATTGGTCATTAGTTATTGGTATGGCCTGAATTTGCTGTCATTGGTGAGTGAGGTGAGAAGGTAAGAAGGTTAAATATGAGGTTTAAAGCTTCGATACCCGATGTGCAGGCTCAAATATTGCCAAACATTGAAATACTAATGAATTTGTTCTATAATAGGGGTATAATGAGATTAATTATTTTTATTGACAGGAGTTTTTATGGCTGTGAATGAATGGGATAATTGGCGGCCCGGCGTTTTAAATAAGGATCAAATCAAAGCTCTGGATTGCAGCGGAAAGTTAGAAAGATTCAATATGGAAGCCCTGGACCATTCAGCTATAGACCTCCATATAAGTGATATCGGTCACAAAATGAGAGGCTCTGTAAAACCACTCAACGATGTTGATATCTCTAACAGTATACTTTCCTTTAGAGAAAAAGACGATGATTTTAAAAGAGATGGCAAATTCTATCTAAAGAAAGCCAAGACCTATATTTTCCAACTTGAAGAATCTCTAAATTTAAAAGGAACAAAAATTTCCGCTCAAGCCACAGGAAAAAGTACCTATGGCAGACTGGACATACTAACCAGACTATTAACCAATTTTTCAGTCAGTTTTGACACCATTGCAAGCGATTATAAAGGATCTCTATGGGTAGAGGTAACGCCTATTACATTTCCGGTAATAATTGAGCCCGGAATATCATTAAACCAACTAAGGTTGTTAAAGGGAGAACCAAGAAACTGCCGTATTAAAGAAGAAGAATTACATTTATGGGGTGATTTGATTTTAAATACGAATGATTCTAAAGAAGAAGGACAAAATAATCTTACTTTAAGCCTGGACGAAGATCCAGTCTTGAAAAACGGTATTTGTGCATTTAAAGCAAAGGAAATTGATGATAACGATGAAAGTAACTTTATTGACTTAACAAAGGACTTTAGTAAAGAGGAAAACAAGTATGATCCTAAAATATATTGGGAGTCAGAGTCAGTATCAAGTAAAGAAAAATATTTGCCAATTGAAACAGAAAGGTTCTACATATTACGATCCATTGAACGATTTAAATTACCAAAAAGTGTTGCCATTTATTGCCAGGCAGTAACAGAAACCCTGGGGGAGCTGAGAATTCATTATGCAGGATTTGTACATCCATTATTTGGACAGGGTCGCGCGGACGACTTTGGCGCACCACTTATATTTGAAGTAAGAGGGCACAATATCGATACGATACTTCGTCATGGCGAGACATTGGCAAAGCTTGAATATTATTGGATGTCTCAAGATGCTGGGGAAGAACAAAAGGACAGCCCTTACAATAACCAAGAATTAACTTTATCAAAAATTTTTAAAAAATGGGAAGAGTGACTCATGTGGAAAGATTTTCATATTAATTCGGAAATAAAAATTGCAACATTGGCCGAGGAGATAACCAATGGAATGTACCAACACGACCTGAAAAGATTGGTTGAAATAGTAGATGATAAATATCCCGGAATTGACATATGGTTCAAAAAAAAGGTCTTGCCCGGACTGAAGGAAAAGGAAAGATTCGCCTATTTAGTATATCACAAAAATAATCCGGTTGGCTCAGCTATCATTAAAAAGGGAGAGGAAGCGAAATTGTGCAGTATGCGTATTGCCCCGGGATACGAGCAAAAAGGGATAGGTAGTCTCCTAATTTCATTAATGGGCAGAGAAATAAGAAATTATGCTGGAAAAGTTTACTTTACGGCTCCTGAAAGCACATATATCAAATATAAATCATTTTTTGATAATTGGGGTTTCAAGTGTTCAGGCCAGGCGGGGGTACAATACAGGCTATTTGATAAAGAACTTTTTTGCCAGGCTGATGCTCAAGAATTGTGGCAAAAAGTAATTCAAAACCTGGATAAATTATTTGATCAATTTACCCTGGTTGGGAATCCCAGGCATCCTGATATCGTAATGAGTATAAAGCCTGAATACGCGGATGAGATCAAAAAGAAGAAGAAAAGAGTAGAGATCAGGAGAAAATTTAATAAAAAATGGGAAGGTGCGTATGCGATGTTATATTCGTCCAAACCGGCCCAAGAATTTTTTGGAGAAGCCAGGATAAGCAAAGTTGTCGAAGACTCCCCGGAAAAAATCTGGGGACTATTTAATCCTGAGCTGGGAGTTGATAAAAATAAATTTTTTCAATACTGTTATGGGGTTGAAACGGTAAGTGCATTGGTTCTTTCAGACATTGAAATTTTCAGGACCGGTATTCTTAAATCCCAAATAGAGTTTTTGATTAATGAAGAATTAAAGCCTCCTCAATCTCATTTCGGGGTAAAAGAAAACACCAATTGGCCTACAACTGCTTTACTTAGTTACTTATTATTAGCATAATATAAAATATAAGGACAGGCAAAAATTTTGCACCTCTGAGGTCCCCCCGGGTACCCTGGCAGGTACTCCCCTGCACCTTAAAGGTACCCCTGAGTACCCCTTCAGGTCCCCTCCTGCACCTCAAATATGCAATTTTGAACCTCTTTGGTTCAACGGTAGAGCTTTCGGGGTACCTGCCAGTACCTCAAATATGCAATTTTGCACCCTAAAGCGTCAACGTTGAAGCTTCAAGGTATTAGCGGGGAGCTTCGAGGTACTCGCATGTACCTTCCGGATATTCCTTTGCACCTTAAAGCTTCAACGATGGACTTTCCCGAATTAATAAAGTATTTATTTACTCCGGGGTTTCCTCATCGGGATTTGAAAATTGCCTTTTGAGAGAAAAATAAGTGCCCCTGACCCCAAACTTTTAAAATAGGTAAAAAGTCAGCCAATGGAACTTTTTTGAAAAAAGTTCGTTTTTACTATAAGGAGGCACAATGAAAACTAAGTTGCTGATATTCATATTCGTCGTGATTGCCTATGCTTTTTTTGCTTTTGGTTCCCCGGATGAAAATACCATCAAACGCTCATTTACTATTAACCAGGAAGGTACTGTCCGCTTGGAGACCCTTCGAGGTGACATCCAGGTCTCTACTCACGGCGGGAATGAGGTTAAACTGGAAGCCATTGTATCTACAGGGGACGATGACAGGGCTGAATTTGAAAAAGTGAAACTGGAATTTGAAGCCGATGCCAATTCCGTAATCATCTATACCTCACCCAACATTATCTCGTTAAAGGCTGATATCGATTATTATCTGAAAGTCCCTGAAAAGTTGAAATCTCTTCGATTATCTACCCGCAGTGGTAAAATAAAAACAAGGGGGACATACAGGGATATTGATTTAAAAACAGCCAATGGTGAGATTGATTTCAGCGGTGAGTTTACAGGATGTAAATTGAGATCTGCCAATGGTGATATTGATGTATATATGAGGGATACGCTTAAAGGTGATGTCACTGTTGAAAGTACCAACGGTTCCATCAAGATCGCCTTTAAACCCGGGTCCGGTTTCGCGGTGGAAGGCAAGACACTCACGGGTAGTATTCGCAGTGAATTCGATACCACTACAACCAGTGACCTGGAGGGTTCTAAAATCAAAGGCACAATTAATGACGGTACCTATAAACTTAACCTGGCCACTGTCAATGGCAATATCCAATTATTGAGACAATAGGTCCATGCCCCCCTGACCGCCGGAGGCAGCAGGATTTATATCCTGAAGTTCACGCTTTTTTCAATGATTCGAAATTCAGCCGGTATGCTTTTCCCGATTTCACCATCATACTCGATGTTAACCGTATTATCTTCATCTTCTGCTGCCGGATAAACCTTAATGTCCCTGACCCGTTTGATGGTCACTTTAGGGTGTTTGTCCAGGGTCCCGGTGTACAAGAGCCTGGAATTTTTAATGACTTCAAACCTGCCCATGTTTTCCACCAGTACCAGGTCAAAGTAGCCGTCATCGGGTTCTGCTTCCGGTGCAATGATCATGCCGCCGCCAAATATCCGGCCATTGGCTACCGCCCCGATTAAAAACCGGCTGCTGATTTCCTCGGTATCATCGATCACTACTCTCACTTTTTTGCTTTTATAGGTCCTGATCGTAGAGAGAAGCCCCAGGTAATAAGAAAAGGCGCCCCGTTTCCTGGAGGGAACAGCAGCGATATTCCTTGATACCTCGGCTCCCAGGCCAAAATCAGCAACATTAATAAAATATGCACTGGAACGTTCCGCTTCGGAAGAATCAAAATTAAAGGTGATTTTTCCTACATCGATGGCTTTGACTCCTGAGTTTTTGATTGCCTCGACAGAGCCTTTAAAATCCCTGGGAATCTTTAAATGGCGAACAAAATCAGAACCCGTGCCTGAAGGGATAATCCCCAGCGCTGCCTCCTCGTTGACCGCTTGCTGGGAATCTTGTTGAAAATAGCCATTGGTGATTTCATTTAAAGTCCCGTCACCACCAACGCCAATAATCAAATCAAAACCATCTTTTAACAAATCCCTGGCAATTTCTGTGGCTTGTTTGGGTCTTTCCGTAAAAATGTACTTGTACTCATTGAAATAATGCTTGATGATTTCTTTAATGGTATTCCAGCGCTGACCCGTTTTCCCCCGGGCCGACAAGGGGTTGACAATAACATGTACTTTTTCCATTATTTTTTCCTTTTACAAATGAATTTAAATCGTTCATCATCTAATCCTGACTGCTAAGCCTTAATTTTAATTGTCAATTGTCAATTGTCAATTGTTAATTATTACTCGATAACGGTCACAGGACCCGGGGCATTGGATGGGTATTTGTCGGTGATCATTATTCTTCCATCTTTGGTGCGATATTGATAGATTTTTGTGGTAATTTTGGGGCTGAAAAAGTTGCTGTAGGCCATACCCATATATTTCATTACCCGTTTGATAAAAGTCCGGGTTTCTTTGTATGGAGGAACGCCCTTATACTTTTTGACTGCCTCTTCTCCGGCATTGTAAGCCGCCAGGGTTAAAGGGATGCTCCTGTTGTATTTTACATAGAGATATTTTAAATGCCTGACCCCGGCTTCCAGGTTTTGATCCGCATTGTAGCGGTTGACCACCCCGTATTTCAGTGCAGTATCCTGCATCAATTGCATAATTCCTACAGCTCCCTTTTTGGAGACCGCAAAGGGATTAAACCCGGATTCCGCCCTGGCCACTGCAATAATCAATGATTCTTTTAAGCCGTATTTACCGGCAAGTTTTCTTATTTTTACCAGGTATTTCTCAGGGACTTTGGACAGGGAAGGAGATGAAGGTACAAAGGTGAGTCCACCGGTTCTGCGTTTATAAACCCTGGGGCTTTCTTTAGAGGGGAGCGGCTCATTGGTTATGATTAAATTTCCGTTTTTATCCTGGCGGACAATGATCTCAGCGAATGCCTCCGAAGGTATAAAACACAATATCAGCGCGATCAACGTTAATGGTTTTAACCTTTTCATTTTATCACAGGTATCTTGTAATTATATCGGCAATTTGGGGTTTAAAGTTTAGAAAATTTTTAACCGGTTCACCTCCGGCCTGGGCAAAATCCGGCCGTCCGCCGCCGCTGCCCTTCAACTTACCGGCAATCTCCTTGATGATTTTACCCGCATTCAGGGTGTTGGTAAGCGTTTTGGCAATGGATACCACTACAGCGGATTTCCCATTCATATTGGTCAAAAGCACCGCAATACCACCGGTTTTGTGTTTAACCTCATCCGCTAATGCACTTAACTGCTTGCGATCAATGGCATCGATAAACTCGATAACCGTATGTACGTTTTTAATTTCACTACCTCTGGAAATAATTTTGTCCAGGTCGATCCGGGCGCTTTCCTCCTGCTCTAGTTTCTTTTTCAGTTGTTTTTCTTTTTCTTTGATTTCCCGGTCCATATTGACCAGGTAATCCACGATGTTGTCTTGTTTTTGCCTGAAATAGACGATGATCTCATTGAAATAGCCCAGGTTATTTTGGACATAGGCACAGCCGGGTTCGCCAGCTACGGCTTCAATCCGGCGCACACCGGAAGAGATGGATGATTCACTGGTGATTTTAAAGAAACCGATTTCACCCGTGGTCTCCAGGTGAGTGCCGCCGCACAACTCACTGGAAAAGTCTCCCATAGACAGCATCCGCACGACGTCCGCATACTTCTCCTCGAAAATGGCAATGGCCCCCTGCCGAATGGCCTCTTCATATTTCATCATACCTGTTTTTATAGGTAAATTCTCTCTTACCTTTTGATTGACCAGGGCTTCGATGTTTTGCAGTTCCTCTTTGCTGAGGGATTTAAAGTGGGTAAAATCAAACCGTAATTTATCCGGTCCCACATAGGAACCGGCCTGTTTCACATGGAGTCCCAGTACTTCCCGAAGCGCCGCATGAAGTAAATGCGTAGAAGAATGATGAACCGCAGTATTTTTTCGTTGTTTGGCATCCACAATCAAACTCACCTCATCACCGGGCCGTAAGGTTCCTTTTTTCACTCGAACCTGGTGAAGGATTGCACTGGAAATGGAGCCCAATGGTGGTTTCCGGGTGTCAGTGATATGGAAAAAGGCCCGGTTATTTTTCCCTATACCGGTATCTCCCACCTGGCCGCCGGACTCCGCATAAAAAGGAGTCTTATCAAAAACCAGTATCCCTTCCTGGTTCTCTTCGATTACTGATGCTGGTCTGGCATCGATATAAATAGCCAGGAGGGCAGCCCCTTCTTCAAGATTGGTGTAACCGGTAAAACGGGTGGAATAGTTTTCGATATTTTCCAGTGATTGGGTGGTTTTTTGTTTGGCAGCCAGGCTGAGCCGGGACTTCTCCCGCTGCTCTTGCAGCTGGTCCTGGAATCCCTTATAATCAATGGCCACATCTTTCTCCATTGCCAGGTCCCGGGCAAAATCCAGGGGGAATCCATAGGTGTCGGATAATTTAAATAACTCTTCCCCGGGTATGATTTTTTCTTCTGCCCCGGATGCCTTTTCTAACAACTCCTCGAATCGTTTCAGCCCATTTAACAGGGTGTTGTTAAATCGTTCTTCTTCTGCCAGGAGCATCTGGGCGATAAAGTCACGGTGGTATTCCAGTTCCGGGTAAAATTCTTTCATCACCCGGATGACGGTGGAACTCACCTGGTGAAGGAAGGGGGTGGTAAAACCCAGGGCTTTTCCATGTTTGGCGGCTCGCCTTAAAATACGTCTCAGTACATAGCCTCGCCCATCATTGGCAGGCAGAACGCCGTCAGAGACCAGGAAGGCCAGTGCCCGGCTGTGGTCAGCCACAACATTGAGTGCCACCCGGACCCCCTGGTCATCGCTGTCAGGATCGATGCCAGCCAGTTCCGCGGTGGCTTCGATTAGCGGACGGAACAAATCAGTCTCATAATTACTGTTCACTCCCTGGATAAGAGCCGTCAACCGCTCCATTCCCATCCCGGTATCAATGGAAGGGGCCGGCAGCGGATGAAGGACCCCGTGTTTGTCCCGCGAGTACTGCATAAATACCAGGTTCCACACCTCGATAAAACGTTTATTGTCTTCGCTGAAGGTCTCCGGACCAAAATCTTTTCCCCGGTCAAAATGAATCTCCGAACAGGGACCGCAGGGACCGGTTTCTCCCATTTGCCAAAAATTACTTTTCTCATCCATCCGGGTAATCTTGTGGGAAGGAACCCCGATTTTTTCTTCCCATATGCGAAACGCTTCGTCATCCTCCCGGAAAACAGTTACCCATAACTGGTCCGGTTTGAAATGGTAATATTGGGTCAACAGTTCCCAACCGTATTCAATGGCTTTCTCTTTAAAGTAATCGCCAAAAGAGAAGTTTCCCAGCATTTCAAAAAAGGTATGATGAAAATCCGATCTGCCTACTTCGTCGAAATCATTGTGTTTTCCTGACACCCGCATGCATTTTTGAATACTCACCGCCCGGTTATATTCTCTTTTCTCTTCATCCAGGAAAACGCTTTTAAATTGATTCATGCCGGCATTGGTAAACATCAAGGTGGGGTCTTTCGCCGGTACCAGCGGTGCGGACAACACTTTATGATGAAGGTGTTTCACAAAATAGTCATAAAATATTTCCCGGATCTCTGGATTTTTCATAGGTCGTCTAATTCAAGCAGGTTATGATCGTCAAATTGTTGTTTACCCTTTTTGTCTCCCTCTCCTAACTCACCGATTTCTGACATCCGTTTTTCCATTTCTTCCAAAGACATCTCTTTGGCGCTTTGCAGTCCGATCTTTTTAAGTTTAAACTCATCCGGGTTGGAGGCCCATTTCAGGGCTTCGTCGTAAGTAATTAATCCCTTTTGATAGAGGAAATAGAGTGATTGGTCAAAGGTCTGCATGCCGTACTGTGAGACGCCGTCCTGGACGGCATCTTTGATCAACTTTGTTTTTTCCGGCTCGGTAATACATTCCTGGATATAAGGTGTATTGATCAAGATTTCCACTGCAGGGACCCGGCCTTGCATATCAGCGCGGGGAAGCAGCCGCATAGAAATAATGGATTTCAGAACCGAAGCCAGTTGGATGCGAATTTGCTTTTGATGGTGCGGGGGGAATATGGAAATAATACGGTTAATGGTTTCCGGTGCATCCAGGGTATGCAGTGTGGACAGGACCAAATGACCGGTTTCCGCAGCCAGGAGAGCAGTTTCAATGGTTTCCATATCCCTCATTTCTCCTACCAGAATCACGTCCGGGTCTTCCCGCAGCGAGGCCCGCAGAGCCCTGGCAAAACCATTGGTATCCTGGCCCACCTCCCGTTGATTCACGATACTCTTTTTGTCCCGGTGTAAATATTCAATGGGGTCTTCAATGGTAATGATATGTTCGATTCGATGGGTATTAATAAAATCAATCATTGCTGCCAGGGTAGTGGATTTACCGCTGCCCGTGGTACCGGTGACCAGGACCATTCCTCTTCGTTCCTGGGCGATCCGTTCCAGGACCAGGGGTAAATTCAAATCCGAAACGTTTTTAACCTGGGTAGGAATGACTCGTAATACAATGCCTACAGCACCCCGCTGCCGAAACACATTGCAGCGAAATCGGCCAAGACCGGCAACGCTGTAGGCCATATCCAGCTCATGCTCCTCCTTGAATCTTTCCTTCTGGGCCTCATTCATCATGGCAAACGCCATAGCAATCGTATTCTCCTGCATTAAGCGCTTTAACTCAACCAGCGGGTGAAGCTGGCCATCTATTCGGAGTACCGGATGATTCCCCACTTTTAAGTGCAAATCCGATGCTCCTCGTTCAACCGCAATTTTTAAAAGATCATCTATATTCATAATGACACTCCTGAGTTTATATTATATATTTTTTTAAAAAAATATCAAGCAAAACCTGAAATTATAAAAAAAAAAAAGCTTTCCTTGACACTTTTTCCAAAAACTTATATCATACATATTCAAGAAAAAACAAACCGAAAAAGGATAAGCATTGATGAATCAATCAGCCAGTGTTATTGAATTCAGTTTTGCAATCATTGCCCTGGTTGTAATCGTCAGCATTATCTATGTCATACTGGAGAGAAAGAAGAAAAAAAATATCAGGAAACGATTCAGGAAGTTCAGTGAAAATCATAAAGCTGCCAAAGAAAACCTGAGAGCAGTTCCCAGGGTAGCAGTCCCCGGTCTACTGGAGGTGGTTTTGACCTTAACCGACAGTGAATACTATGGCCTAAAAGCTCGTGTACTGGACATGTCACTTTCCGGGTTTTCCGTAAAGCCGGATTTCCCCTTGAAAAAACTCCCATTAAATACCACTGTAAAAAATGTATTAGTGATCACGCCCATCAATACCTTTGCCATTAAAGAGATGAAAACCGTCCGTATCGATCATCAAGTGGATAAGCGCTTGATGGCCTTTCATATCGAAAACATCGATGAACATCAATTTGAAAGCCTCAAACAATTCATGGCTTACCTGGATGAGTTTTTAAGAAAAAAACATGAAGAAGAAACCACTTAATTTCCAATTAAAGGATTTTTTTATAGACATCTTCAAAGAGAAAGCATACCTGGTGGGAGGTACGATTCGTGATTATTTACTATACAATGAAATTTCGGAAAAACGGGACATTGACCTGGTGGTGATTGACCATACCTATGAAGAAATCGAAAAAAAACTGAAAAAATATGGGAAAACCAATACCGTGGGCAAAAGTTTTGCCGTGGTAAAATTCACCAAAAACGGGCATACCTTTGACATATCCGTGCCCCGAAAAGATATCAAAAAAGACCTCAACAGCCACGGTCATAAGAATTTTATCATCGAATACGGCCCTCACATCAAGTTGGAAGAGGATTTAAAGCGCAGGGATTTTACTTGTAATTCCATTGCCCTGCGGTTAATCGATGACGAAATGGTGGACCCTTTTGACGGGACCAGGGCTGCCCGGGAAAAACGGCTTATGATGACCGGCCCGGAAACATTTACCGACGACCCCTTACGAATCCTCAGGGCCGCACGATTTGCATCCGTACACCGGTTTACCATAGATGAACGGATTTATATCAATTCCAAAGGGGTCAATTTGGATGAAATCAGTAAAGAACGAATCACAGAAGAACTGTTCCGGCTGCTCCTGGAATCGGAAAAACCCTCTATTGGTTTAAATGAGTATTTCAAGTTAACCGTCCTGGAAAAACTTTTTCCGCCATTGTACCCATTAACCCTTACTATCCAGGACTCCATTTTTCATCCTGAAAAGGACCCCTTCGGCCATCACACCGTCTGGGCCCATACGTTAATTACCATCGACATTGCCAAACGATTGGCCCTGCAATTTGAATTAAATGAAGAGCAGGCTTTGGCGCTGCTCTTAGCGGTCCTGTTTCATGATGTGGGAAAGGCAGAAACCACCAAATGGGAATTCAAACGGGGCCGGATGACCATAACTTCCATGTTCCATGATTCCAGGGGAGTGGAAATCACGGATGAATTCTTAGATGAATTGAAAATTGTAACCCGCAAAAATTTCCCTTTAAAACAGGCCATTTTGAACCTGGTTAAATACCACCACCGCATTTACGATCTTTACCGGAACCGGGAGGGAATTGGTTTCAGGGCCATTTCACGGTTGGTCAAAGACCTGGAAGAGCAGGATTTGCTGCTGATGTTATTGGATTTTGCCGATCGCCGTTCTCGTGAGCCTGACCCGTTGGATTTTGACGATGTAGATGAGATTGTCCAATGGTATTTAAAGAAAAAAGAGGAATATAATATCAATAAAGAAACCATTCAGCCCATCATCATGGGCAGGGACCTGGTTAAACTGGGGGTTCCTCCCGGTGTGCAGATGGGGGAGTATTTGAGAGAGTTGTACGAGCGGCAGTTGGATGGCGAATTTGATACCAAAGAAGAAGGTCTGAAGATATTCGAAAAAATGACCGCTGATGAACGCTGATAAATATGATGACCATGATAGAAAGGATTTTCTACAATGGCATTACCCTTAAAATATCCTACATTGTAGGACTTTAGGTCTTTTTGTGGTTAAATTTTAAATAAAATTTTATAATTACTGCAAAAAACCCTTGACAAATACTCAAATAAATAATATATTCTAATCTCTGATGGAGGCTTAATGAAAGCAAAGCTGACCCTAACCATTGACAAGGACCTTCTCGAGGAAGCGAAGGAATACGCGAAAAGCAGTAACCTTAGTCTATCCACAATAGTAGAGAGATATTTTCAATCGCTATTAGAGGAAAGACAAGGTCAAGAAAAAGACCAATCTTCCTGGGGTGACTATTTACCCGGGATGAACCATTTTGATCGGGAATTTGATATAAGAGATTATACCGATTACCTGATTGATGAGTATCAATAACATCTTTTCAAAAATCAGCCACCTTTTCGCTCTCCCTCCATATCTTGCGTAGATTGCTTCCTTTATTCGAATGTGCCGAACCACTTATAAGTGGTTCACTTACCGCCGTAAAATTTTCGCCCTTTGCTATTGTAGCCCCGTTCAAAGTGGAGATTTATTGACAAACCCCCTGATATTGGACAAGGGGGCAAGCCCTCTTGTTCCTTGTTTCCTTTAAAGTATTGACAAATAATTGCATGTAATGCTATTATCCTATTATTACACTCTTCCATTATCCCGGGAATTAAAATACTTATTCCTGTTTTGTAGGAGATAGAGGAGGAAAAATGAACCTCTACCTGGTTATTATATTGGCTGTCTTAGTTGGCAAATACCTGTTGGGGGTAATTGCTGACCGGTTAAATATTAAACACTTAAACCCCGAACTTCCTGATGAATTCAAGGGTTTTTATGATGAGCGCAAATATGCAAAGTCACAGAGATATGCCCGAGAAAATTCAAAATTCGGTCTCATCCACAGTACAATCACTATCGCAATTATCATTCCCTTTATTCTCCTGGGTGGTTTCAACACCATCGATAAGGTCGCCAGGGCTGCAGGTTATGGCCCGATCGTTACCGGGCTGGTTTTTTTAGGTATCCTGGCATTACTTGCCGGCATGATCGAACTTCCTTTTGCTGTCTATGATAATTTTGTCATCGAAGAAAAGTACGGTTTTAACAAAACCACGGTCAAGACCTTTATCATGGATATTGTAAAGAGTTTACTACTTTCAATTATTATCGGGGCCCCTCTATTCGCCCTGATAATTTGGTTTTTCCGGGAAACCGGGAAATTGGCCCCTCTCTATATATGGATTATTGTTACCCTGTTCCAGCTTTTCATGATGTTAATCGCTCCAACTGTCATCCTGCCCCTTTTTAACAAATTTACCCCCCTGGAAGAAGGGGAATTAAAAGATACCCTGGAAAAATACGCCAGGGAAAATAATTTTCATTTAAAAGGCATCTACAAAATGGATGAGTCAAAGAGGTCCACCAAGCCCAATGCAATCTTTACCGGATTTGGAAAATCTCGCCGGATTGTGCTCTTTGATACGTTGATAGAAAACTATACTGGCGATGAGTTATTAGCTGCCCTGGCCCACGAGATGGGACATTATAAACTGAAGCATATGCCCAAAATGGTTGCTGCTGCGATCCTTGAAACGGGCTTAATCTTTTTTACCCTCTCTCTTTTTATCAATAACAAAGGACTATTTGCTGCGTTCAAGATGGAGAATTTATCCATTTATGCCAGCCTTATCTTTTTCGGTTTCCTCTATTCTCCTATTTCTACGATCATTTCAATCGTGATGAATATATTTTCCCGTAAGCGGGAGTATGAGGCAGACCAATTTGCAGTGGAAACCACCGGGAAAAGAGAGGAGTTGATTACCGCTCTAAAGAAGTTGAGTAGAGACACCCTTTCAAATTTAACGCCCCATCCTTTTAAAGTCTTTCTCTATGACAGCCATCCCCCGGTTTTGCAAAGAATCCGGGCAATTAAAACATAAGGAGGTTAAAATATGAAACGTAATTTTTTAATTGGTTTAATCGCAGCATTTTTCATCATTGGATGCTCAGCCCAAACCAATTCCCACCGGGAAGAAACCCCAGGCGTCTGGAAATGGCCAAAGGCGACGCCGGAACAACAACAGCTAGACTCGTCCCGTCTGCAAGAACTGGTGAGATTGATCCGCGAGGGTAAGGAATTTCCACGGCTTCACAGCTTGTTGATTGTCCGCAATGGTTACTTAGTTGTTGAAGAATATTTCGGAGGTTATCATGCTGGTAAATCTCACACGTTACAGTCCGTATCAAAAAGTTTTACCTCGGCCCTGGTGGGCATCGCCATTGAACAAAGAAAATTCAAAGGCGTTGATGAAAAAGTACTGGATTTTTTCCCCAGTGTTAAAAATATAAAAAACATGGATGATCGTAAGGGTGCCATGCGGCTGCGGGACCTCCTCACCATGCGGACCGGCACTGATTACCATGAAAGAGGGCCCGACGCTCCCCATTTCCGGTTAAACAAGCTTGAAAGAGGCTGGGACCGGTTCTATTTAAATCGCAAGATGATTACACAGCCAGGAACCCACTTCCAATATGACAGCGGCGGGGTCATCCTCATGTCCAGCATGTTGAAAAACCGATCCGGCATGCATGCGGATGAATTTGCCCGGCACCACCTGTTCAAACCGCTTCAAATTAAGGGAGAATCCTGGATCAAAAATAAGGAAGGTCATCCCCACACCGGAGGTGGTCTATATCTAAAGCCTCGAGACATGGCAAAACTTGGGTTGTTGTACCTGCAAAACGGCCGATGGGAAGAGAAACAGGTGGTGCCTGCCAAATGGGTGAAAGAATCCCTGAAAAAGCATGTCTCTTTCCCGCTGCCCCGGGGTAAGGTTATCGGATACGGTTATCTTTGGTGGATCATGGCACCGGACCCCAAAGGCCCCGGGAAAGAATACATTTACGCTGCCATGGGTTTCCGGGCTCAATATATTTTCATCATTCCCGAACATGACATGGTGGTGGTGGTGACCGGGGATACTCGTTCAGGTCTCGATCAAAGGAAACCCATCAATTTTATCTACACCCATATCTTACCCGCTGTCCAACCGAAGAGTATTAAAGAGAAAGAAATGGTGCTTACAGACGAGCAGAAGGAGAAGATCGATCGCCTGATCTGGGAAGTGGTAGACCCTGGCGAGGTATTGCGGCTGGTTAAAAACCTCGACTCGCCAGCGGAACTCTATTACTATACCACCCAATACAACTGGGATGACGGTCTTGCTATACCACATGTTATTGCGGATCACCCACACTGTGACCTTGCTATTGCACTTGAACTTTTTCGGCGGTCTGAAGCCTTTTCGTGTTACGGACAAGAAGAGGAAGAAGAGCTAACAGGATGGAAGCAAAAGTGGTTCGTTTTCTGCAAGAAAATTACCTCCAAAATACTCGCGGGTGACTATAAGAAATCCTATAACCGGTTTGACCCGGGATTGACAAAAGCTAAGAGAGCCAGGTATATCAAACAAGGCATTCCTGAAATCTTCCTGAATCCGGTAGAACCGGATACCCCATAGCCTCCGGGATGGTGCTTTACTTTTTGACTTTATCATGAAAGAATTTTGATATAATTGAGGAATCATAAAAATAGAAACAAAGCGTAAACAAGTAAAAGACCGTTTAAGGTGAAAAATTTGTCTCTATCGCCCTGGGCTGGGATCAAACCGGTAAACCGGTGTAGTACCCGGAACCGGGTCCGATTACCAATTAAGAGATAAAGAGACTTTTCAGAAAAATTATCCCTTTTCTTCCCTACAAAATTTTTTTAGAAAATTTTTTTGTTGACATTTTTTTCATTTTATATTACTTTTATAGATAAGATAGCTGGAGATAGGCTCCAAAATAAATTTTTTATAAAGTTCTATCTTCGTTCAACTTTACTTTAATAGGGAGGTGAATAATATGTCGGAGGAAAGCAAACCCATTGCTGTATGCACTACAGACGATATGGACGAAATCGTAAAAGAAGTTTCAAAGGGAAAGTGTGTACTCTTTTTAGGTGCAGGAGTACACCATGAACCCCCCGAAGATTCGCCATACAAATACCCGGAAGAGAGGCGGCCGCCCTCCGGAAGAACTCTTTCCAGGATGCTGGCCCAGGAGTGTAAATTTAACGAGCAATTCCCCAAAGAAAATATAACCGACTTGCAGCGGGTGTCGCTCTGTTATGAACTTAAAATGAAGCGGGTAAAACTGGTAAGAAGGATAAAAGAGGCTGTACATGAGGGCAAGGAACCATCTCCTGTACTCAAGGCACTGGCCCAGCTTGACTTTCCCCTGGTGATTACCACCAATTACGATCAATTATTTGAAAGCGCTTTAGTGGAAGCAGGAAAAAGGCCTGAAATCTGCATATATAACAAAGATAAATTCACGGAAACCAAAGATATTATGGACGACCCGGACCCAGAAAGGCCCTTCCTCTTAAAGATTCATGGGGACGTAGACTACGGCGATTCTATTGTCATTACCGATGAAGACTACATCAATTTTGTCCTGCGCATGAGTGATAAAGAAGATTATCACCCGGTGCCCGAAACCTTTCGCTACCATCTAAAGCGCTGGACAATTCTATTTATTGGCTACAGTCTCATGGATTACAATCTCCGTCTACTTTTTAAAACCCTATATTGGAAGTTGGACGGGTTGGACAAGGATCATGAAGATTACTCGATCGATCCCTACACCGATCCTCTTATTGTCAAAATCCTGGCTGAACAGGTCTCGTTTTTAACCCAGGATGTGTGGAAATTCGTCCCGGAGCTGTACCGGAGAATAAAAAACCAGGAGATGGAATCATGACAGGCATTAATAAAAAAAATAGGCATTTGCCTCTTCCTGATGTTCCTTATCGGGGGATTCGGTATTTTCGCTATATCGATCAAGGTATTTTTTTCGCCAGGGAGAGGGAGATAAAAAAATTAAATCGACTGGTCACCATGTACCGGGGTGTCTTGTTGTATGGAAGTTCAGGGGTGGGAAAATCCTCTCTTGTGAATTCAGGTTTTGTTCCCGATGCGCTGCAAGAAAACTTCATTCCCGAGAAAATCAGGGTCCTGCCCTGGAGCGGTTCTGAATTCGTTGTAGAGCGTATCGCAGACTCGGTTGCAGATGGAAAAATGACCTATTTGTCCTCAATATTTATCGAAGATGAAAACGAAAGAAAACTAAAAGAAGATATCGAAGAGAAAGGAAGAATCATTGAGTTAAAGGTTAATTTGAAAGAAGCAAAAGAGAATGCTGAAGAACAATTAACAAATAAAATTGGGAAAATAGAAGATGAAGTTAAAGATATGAAATCATCTATGGAAAAAATAGAAAAGGCTGAAAGAAGAAAAAAAATCAAAGACCTTGACCTGGAAAGGGAAATTAAAAGACTGGAAAAAAAAGTTGATCTGGATGAGGATCTAAAAAAAGATATAAAAGAGCTCAGGGAAAAATTCGACAGGTTAAAAGAATAGGAGGATAAAAGATCCGGGGAATCTGCTAAGATTTTGCTTGTGATCGAATTTCTTGCCAATTTATAAATTTCCAAAAGAGAGCGCAGTGTTTCAGTAATTCTCATTTTGTTTTTTACCTTCTGCGACCAGGGACCCCATGCCATGGGGCGTAAAAACTTTTTGTTAATTTCATCCTCTCCGGGTGACGACGTGCCATCACGATCGACTGTATAACAGTTCCAGAATAATTTTCCGTCTAAAATGAAGTAAACTTCAAAATAGTCTTGACTTTTTTGAATTTTGGTGCATAATAGTCATATGAGACGCTATATAGAAAAACACATCCTGGAAGACCTTAGGGAGAAAATCGTTTTTCTTTCAGGTCCAAGGCAAGTCGGGAAAACAACTCTGTCCAAACAATTGATTCCCTCGCATGCTTACTTGAACTATGATTCAACCGCTGATCGCAAAATAATCAAAGCGGAGGAATGGACAAGAGATGCTCAATTGATTATCTTTGACGAACTGCATAAAATGAAGAAATGGAAATCATGGATTAAGGGGATATATGACACAGAGGGGATTCCACCTTCTCTCCTTGTCACTGGTTCTGCGAGGCTGGTTACATATAAAAAGGGAGGTGATTCCCTGGCAGGGCGCTTTTTCTCATATCGCTTGCACCCTTTAACCGTAAAAGAAATCTGTATATATCTGGACGAGAAGCCAAAAGACGCTTTGAATAAATTGATCGAGTTAGGGGGATTTCCAGAGCCCTATTTAAAAAATAAGGAATCTTATGCTAAACGCTGGAGGCGTACCCATATCGATACAATCATCAGAGAAGATTTATTGGATCTTGAAAAAGTTAGAGATATTAAATCCATCGAAATATTGATCGAACTGCTGCGGTCCCGTGTTGGCTCTACCACTTCATATTCATCTCTGGCAAACGATTTACAGGTATCCGTACATACAGTGAAATATTGGCTGCAAATCCTGGAAAACCTTTATGTTATTTTCCCAGTTCGTCCCTATCACCAAAACATCGCACGGAGTATTTTAAAGGAATCGAAATATTTTTTCTATGACACCGGAGCAGTCGAAGGCGATCTTGGTGCTAAAATAGAAAATGCGGTGGCTTGTGCTCTTTTACGTGAGCTCCATTTTATTGAAGACACAACAGGCAGCAAGGTGGCATTGCATTATCTAAGAGACAAGGAGAAACATGAAGTGGACTTTCTCATGGTTATTGATAATATACCGACACAAATGATTGAGGTTAAAGCCAGTGATGACAATTTTTCTCCATCTTTGTTCCGCTTTCATAACTTTCTGAAAGGAGCAACACCAATTCAAATCGTTTATAATCTGAAAAATAAAAAATCCAGGGGCCCAGCCAAAATGCTGCCTGTCCATGAATTTCTAGCCAATTTGTGATTGTTGCTATTGGGAGTATTTTAATTCTAATAGGCAAATATCTTGAGTACGATGCAAAAGACAGAAAAAGCGAGGACCATTAGAAAATACACGGAGGCGATGCTTAACTTTTTTGGATTTTTTTCCTATTTAATGATAAAATTAAAATATGACTAAACATAGTGCGGGTATTTTGATGTATCGCTTCCGGGAGGATTCCCTGGAAGTGTTCCTGGTGCATCCCGGGGGCCCCTTTTGGGCCAGAAAAGACGAGGGGGCCTGGTCAATTCCCAAGGGAGAATTTGATGTCGAAAATGAAGACCCCCTGGAAGCCGCTAAACGGGAGTTTGAAGAGGAAACCGGGTTTGCATTAGAGGGGGACTTTATCTCCCTGGATACCCTGAAGCAGTCCAGCATGAAAATCGTCCATGCCTGGGCAGTAGAAGGAGACTGCGATGCCGCTAAAATAAAAAGTAATACATTTTCAATGGAATGGCCGCCGCGATCAGGGAAACAACAAGAGTTTCCCGAAGTAGACCGGGCAGGGTGGTTCGATGTGGAAACAGCTAAAATTAAACTGCTAAAAGGACAAACAGCCTTCATCGACAAACTCTTAGAAAAATTGGAAAAAGCTTAATGATGAAAATAATAATGGTTTTTTTTAACTATCCTCTTTTCTATTGTAGGGGTTTGATTTATCAAACCCTATCCCGGTCCGATTCATCCACGTCTCTACGGGGTTTGATGAATCAAACCCCTACATCCGGATTTATGGATATTTATTCTTGGTGTCCCTTCGCGGCTAAAATTTATTTTTTTGTGTCTTTTGTGGTTAACCATTATGGTATTTTCATGGCAAACATAAAATGAGAAATTTGACAACATTCCAGATGGTTTTCACTACCCTGCCTATTTCCTTTGGAATTCTACATCTTATCCTATTTATTTTCTTTAAACGGGCAAAGGAGAATCTTTATTTCGCGTTTTTTTTATTCTTTTACGGTGCATCTATTTTTTTCGACTACCAGCATACCCTTTTCGAAGAGATGGAACAGACAATGATTTACATTCATATTCATCGGGCAATGATACCGATTTACTCTATTTTTGCCTTGCGATTTGTTTATTCCCTGTTTTCTAAAAAATTGCCCAAACAATTCTGGATTTTTTTGATTTTTTTGTTGAGCTCCGGTATATTGGATGTAGCTGTTATTAAACGGGAACACCACATCTATTTTCATATCGTATTCATTCTTTTCATGTTCGAGATATCCCGGGTGATTATAACAGCAATCTACAGGAAAATAGATGGAGCCTGGCTCATCGCATTGGGATTCTTTATGTTCTTTTTCTTTGCCTTCTTTGATACATTAATGGATAAAGGCATTCCAACATTCTTCCAGGAAATGGAGAACCCTTATGCAATTGGCACATTTGGCTTTGTAATCACGATGTCGATTTACCTGGCCCGTAATTATGCTCGAACCCATCAGCAATTACTTCAAAAAGAGCGCCAGGCCAGGGAACATGAGGTGCAACGACGACTCCTGGAAGCGGACAATGCCCGGAAAACCAAGGAATTGGAAGAAGCACGGAAATTACAACTATCCATGCTCCCGCAGTGCTTGAGCGATTTTCCAGGCATGGATATCTGTTTTCATATGGAACCGGCCACTGAAGTGGGGGGAGATTATTACGACTACCAGTTTGATAAAAGCGGCAGCCTGGTTTTGGCACTGGGTGATGCAACCGGACACGGCATGAAGGCCGGCATCATGGTGGCATCCATAAAAAGCCTGTTTCACACTGCCGGTACAAATCCTTCTATACCTGACTTTTTCAAGCAGTGCACTGCAACCATAAAAGAAATGCATATGAAAAATATGTATATGGCGCTGACTTTGGTGAAGATAGAAGGAAATAAAATGATTGCGTCTTCTGCCGGCATGCCGCCCATCTTGATTTTCAGGGAAGCCCAACAAAAGGTTGAGGAGATAGTAATAAAAGGGCCGCCGTTGGGTGGGTTTACTGATTTTTCTTATCAACAAAAAGAAACAATCCTTAAGCCAGGAGATTCGGTCCTGTTGATGTCTGACGGTTTACCCGAATTATTCAATGAAAAAGATGAGATGTTCGATTATACCCGGGTAAAAAACGTCTTTAAGGAAGCCCCGAAACAGCCGGCAGAAGAGATTATCACTTATCTATGTTCAACGGCAAAAGAGTGGCGGCAAGGAAAAGACATGCAAGATGATATGACCTTTGTGGCCCTGAAGATCAAATCCCATTGAAACGAAATGAAAATAATAAAAGGTTTTTGTAGGGGGTCCAGGCCCCTCGGCGAGGGGAGCCTAAAATGGCAAAGTGCTTTGCCCCATACGCTATGCGCCATGCGCCATGCGCCATGCTCTCACCCCCTGGCCGCCGGAGGCAAAAACAAAAAAAAGATCATTGGTTTGCTTGTTATCTTTATAATCTTTACTGCATTTGCAGGAGTAAACCTGGCACAAAAAGACACCACCGCTGGAAAGAAGCGGTCAAAAGCTTCCCAAAAAAAATTAAATGAAATCTTAAAAAATTGGACCGAGGCCGATAAAAAAAAAGACGCGGTAAATATACTGAAATACGCCAGCCAGGCATTGAAAATATTCCAGTCAGAAAATAATCCCGAGATGGAAGCGGAAACCCTTGCCAATATAAGTCGGGCGCATCAAAAACTAAAGAATTATAAAAAAGCCCTGGAATATGGGAAAAAAGCATTAACGTTGGCTAAAAAAACCAATTACCAATTTGTTATCGCTGCCAGCCTGGATATCCTGGGTGGTACTTATTTCGAGTTAAGCGATTATGACAGGGCCCTGGAAAATTACCTGGAATCATTAAAAATCAAGGAAAAGATGGGAGACCCACGATTTATTGCTGCCAGTTCGGG
The DNA here is from genome assembly GCA_020355945.1 of Candidatus Aminicenantota bacterium. The sequence goes on from CP070627.1 coordinate 8,280,233, forward strand.
CAATATCGGGAATATTTATGCCAGTTTAGGCCAATACGATAAATCCCTGGAATTCCAGGATAAAGCATTGAAAATAGCGAATGACACAGGAAATCAATGGGGTATTGTCACTTCACTGCTGAGTATGGGAAATGTATACAACAGCCAACAAAATTATGATGAAGCCATGGAATGTTATAAAAAAGGCCTGGAAATTGCTAAAAAAATAAATGCAAAGGTTTTAATAAACGAATGTTATAAAGGCGTTTCCGCAGTTCATGAGGCCAAACGGGACTATCAACAATCCCTGGAATACTATAAACTCTTCCATCAAGCAGACAAAAGCCTGGTGGATGAAAAAAGCAGGAAACAATTAGACCAATTACAAGTCCAATACGAGACAGAAAAAAAGGAACAAGAAATCGTGGTGCTGAAAAAAAATAATGAAATCCAGCAATTACGATTAAGCCGGGAGAGAATAACCCGGAATGCATTTATTATCGGATTCATCCTGGTATTGATTATTTTGGCCCTGCTTTTTAAAAAATACCTGTACTTATTTACCTTTTGGAAAAAACAGGAATATATCGGGCAATTCAGGCTAATGGAAAAGATCGCGGTAGGAGGAATGGGAACAATTTATAAAGCACACCGGATCGTGAACAAATCGGAAATTGCTGCCATTAAAATACTAAGGGAAGAGTTGTTCAGCGATGCCACCACTAAAAAACGATTCCAACGGGAAGCCGCCATTATCGATCGACTCACTCATCCCAACATCATCAATATCTTTGAACGAGGTGAATCCAAACAAAAAATCTTTATTGCCATGGAATTCCTGGAAGGAAAAACCTTAGAACGTAAAATCGATGAAGAAGGTGGATTAACCCTCCATGAGTGCTTGCACATCATGATGCAGATTTCAGAGGTATTTGTATTTATTCACAGCAAAAATATTATTCACCGTGATTTAAAACCTGCTAATATTATGTTAATCAAAAAGAATGGCGACCCAAATTTTGTCAAGCTGCTGGATTTTGGCCTGGCAAAAATGGAGGTTCACACCCGCTTAACTCAATCGGGTAATTTTGTCGGTACCATTGAATATATCCCACCCGAACAGCTCATAAGTGCTGATACCTCCCCGGCCAATGATATTTTTTCCATGGGAGTGACGTTTTATAAAATGCTGTGCGGGCGACTCCCGTTTCCCGGGGAAACCGTCATTGATATCATGAGGCAGATCATCGGTAAAAATCCGCCCCCGGTTTCGGAATACCGGTCAGATATACCGGGTGAATTAAATCATTTGGTGATGCAGATGATTCAAAAAAAACCCAGCCAGCGACCTTCAGCAGGATTAATACGAAATCAACTCCAGCACGTATCGGTTTCGTCTATGTTGTCGCCGTTAAGTTAAATTCACCCAAAAAACGCCTACCTTTCATTAATATAAAAAAAAGCATCCAGGATTGATTAAAGCGTAAGGAATTTTTGACGAATATTCTTGCCGGGTATGTAACTTATAATATTTTTCTGATATAATTAGTGGTTCGATTGCCATGTAAATAGAAACTTTAAGAGCAAGAAAATGTTTGAGAATGAATCGATTAATAAAGAAAAGGAAAAGCTGAAAGCAGTTTCTCATATTTCGAAATTTGTCGATGAAATCGAAGATGTTGTTTCAAAATATTCTAAAGTAGATTCATTTCAGCCCAATGAAATAAATGATATCTATATATCGGACTTCTCGAATGGAAAGACAACTTCAGCTCTTCAACGTTTTATACCTCTAAGTACTAGAAAAAAGGCCGGGATATTTTTCACAGGCTCTATACTTGCAGATAAAGTAGCAGATTGTATAGCTCCTTTGTTAAAAAAGGGAGCAAAAGTCATTGATCCTGCATGTGGAGCTGGTAATTTACTTATTTCATGCGCGAAACATTTACCTAAAGGCAAGAGTTTAACAGAGACTCTTTGTAATTGGTCAAACCTACTATATGGAAATGACTTGCATTATCACTTTGTAAGAATCGCCCGTATTCGTCTATTTCTCTTAGCTGCTTCTCTTCACAAAAAAATAATGCCAGCTGGTTTATCTGTCATAGATAGTAATTTCCAGGGAATTAAAATTCAAGATACTTTGAGTCTTAAAAGACCCATCGTTCAAGCTGATTGTGTTGTTGTTAATCCTCCTTTTGGTTATATGATTGCACCGGAAAGTTGTCAATGGGCTAAAGGAAAAGTTCAAATTGCCGCAATTTTCATTGAGAAAATATTATCTTTTGCTCCAAAAGGGCAGCATATTGCTGCCATATTACCAGATGTTTTACGGAGCGGTACAAGATATAAAAAATGGAGAAATATAATCTCGAATTTGGCCAGTCATTTAGATATTGAAATCATTGGTCGATTCGATGCTAAAACCGATGTGGATGTGTTTATTTTGCATATGATTGTGGGCAAATCCGATAAAAAATTTAGCGAGTGGTATACAGAGAAATCTCGTAATTCAAGAATAAAATCCAAAATTTCTGATTTATTCAAAGTGAGTGTTGGCCCTGTTGTTCCTCATAGATGCCCTCATAAGGGAAATTGGTATTCATATTTAAATACTTCATCAGCAATTCCCTGGTCTATAGTTTCAAGATTGCCAAAGCGTCGTTTTAAAGGTACTGTGATCAAACCACCTTTTGTGGTAGTTCGCCGTACATCTAATCCAGGTGATAAATATCGCGCTGTTGCATCAATAATTATAGGCTCTTCTCCTGTTGCCGTTGAAAATCATTTAATTGTACTAAAACCGAAAAATGGGACAATAAGGCAGTGTGTTAAGCTCATTGAATTTCTAAAAGGAGCATCGGCAAACCAATGGTTCAATGAGCGTATCAGGTGTAGGCATCTTACTGTTTCTTCAGTTAAAGAAATGCCCTTAATGGAGTAATTATGGTTGTCAAAAAAAAGGCCTTACTTGAAACTTCAAGTTCAGTGGAAGACAACGAAAAGGTAAATTTTAGGTTTTCTACTAACATTATACGTCGATTGGGTGAAGAGTTAAATCCAAACCCAAGTCAAGGTCTTATCGAATTAGTTAAAAATTCTTATGATGCGGATGCTTTGATATGTACAATTGAGCTTTTTGACACCAGTAAACCTGGAGGGAAGATTTTAATATCTGATGACGGCATAGGCATGGATGCTGATGATATAAAAAATGGATGGCTTGTTTTAGGACGGTCACCTAAAATTAAAGAAGAAATAACAGAACTGGGACGTATTCCTTCCGGCAATAAAGGTCTTGGTCGGCTTGCCGCGCTAAGAATGGGAACAAGTACATCTTTAACTTCAACCCCTCGTTCAACCCCATTCATAAATAATACAATAGAAATTGATTGGGATCGATTCGAAAATGCGGATTTGGTTGATGATGTTGATTTGGAAATTGTCAGGAAAAGATATCCGACAGAGAGAAGTTCAGGTACGGTTATAATGCTGGAAAATTTGCGCTCATCTTTAGGTCATACTGATGTAAAGAGATTAGCAAAAGAGATGATTTTATTGGCTGACCCGTTTGAAGATAACCCGAAGGGGTTTAAGCCGATTCTTAAGGCCCCTGAGTATAAAGACTTAGAGGAAATGGTGAAGGCGAAGTATTTTGGCGATGCGGAATTTCATCTAATTGCCCGGGTTAATAAAGATGGTATGGCTGGAGCGTCTGTCCAGGATTGGCGCGGTAATGAATTATATGTTGGCTCTCATAAGGATTTGAGGCGTCGTGCGGCAGAAAAACCTTATAAATGCCCCACTGCAAAATTTGAGTTATGGATATTTATTCTAGATAGTCCGACTTTCTCAACCCGTTCCTCATCTATAGGTGAAGTTCGAAAATGGCTTAATGAGTTTGGAGGTGTTCACCTTTATTATAATGGTCTTCGGGTTTCTCCCTACGGCGATAGTGGTAATGACTGGCTGGAAATGAATCTTATGCGAGCTCGCAGCCCGGAAGTTCGACCATCAACAAATACTTCCATGGGAAGGATTGTCGTTTCAGACGATTCCGGGACCCTTGTGCAAAAGACAGATCGTTCGGGATTTATTGTAAATGATGCATTTATTGAACTTAAAGATTTTGCAGTTGATGCATTGAATTGGGTGGCAAAATGCAGGCTCGAAGAAGCCGAAAAGAAACGCAGGAAGGCAAGGGCGGAAGCTCCTCAAAAAAGCACTAAAGAAAAAGAGGCAGTAGCGCAAGCGATCTCGTATGCGCCAAAAGATATAAGAGATGATTTAGAGAGTGCTTTTCTTAAATATGACAAGGCTCGGGATAATGAGGTTAATGAACTGCGTAAAGAAGTCCAACTTTATCGCACGTTGAGCACTGTAGGTATTACATCGGCAGTATTTGCCCATGAATCTGCCAACAATCCTCTAAAAATGATTACTCAATCAATAAATACGATAAAAAATAGAGCCGCAGAGTATTTAGGTGATTATTACATGGATAAGTTAAAGAAACCAATCAATCGGATTATTCATTCTGCCGACTCTCTTAGGGTTTTGGCAAATGTTACGTTAAGTCTTGTTGATCACGAAAAGCGTCGCCTCGGTAGGGTTAATATTCATCAAGTCATAAAAGAGATAATCGAACTTTATGATCCATTTCTTAAAGATCGCGATACTGACATCACTACTGAGTTTGCTCAAGGCAATCCATATCTTAGGGGAAGTGTCGCGGCTGTTGAATCTATAATCTCTAATTTGCTCAATAATAGTTTGGTGGCTTTTGAAGAGAGAGAACCTGGAGATAGGAAAATAATTATACGGACAATGGTTTTTACTAAAAATCTTGAATTGCGGGTGATAGATAATGGCATTGGAATAACTGGAATTAATAAAAAAGATATTTGGCTGCCAGGACAAACTACAAGAAAAAATGGTACTGGTTTAGGGTTAACCATCGTCAAAGATGCTGTGACTGATTTAGGTGGAAGTGTCGATGCAATTGAAAAAGGTGAGCTTGGTGGAGCAGAAATAATAATTGAACTTCCAATTTTAGGAGTATAAAATAAATGCAATTGCTGGATAATGTAATAAGAAAAGTCGCGGTTATTGATGATAAACCAGAGGCTTGTGAGGCGATGGCTGAAGCTGTTGAAGATGCTAATTTAGAGCCAGTTACCTACCAGGATCGGCTTGAATCTATTCGCAAATTTATTCCCAGGCTGATGAAGGAGACTGATGCTGCAATTTTTGATCATTATTTGAAACCTGGTAACTACGCAAATTTTAATGGCGCTGAAGCTGTTTTTCGTCTCTATAAAAAAAAATTCCCTGCTCTATTGGTCACAACATATTCAAAAGCAGATATAGATAATATCCGACCATTCCGCAGAAATATCCCTGTTCTTATTCCGGGAGGTTACGCAAGTTCGGAAACAATCAAAGAGGGTATAAAAAAATGTTTTGAAGAATTTTCAAACAAATACTCAAAAGACAGAAAAGCATGGCGCACTTTAATTCGATTTGAAGGAATCGATAAAAAAGAAGACATTGCTTTTGCCTATATACCCGCCTGGAATCCTGATGAAGTTGTAAGAATTCCATTAAAATTAATCCCTAAAGATTTGGTAATTAAGCCCATTTTCAGATTAATTGCACATGTAAATATTGGAGCAAAAAACCATGAAGATCTATATTTTGAAAATTTTGAAATAGCTGATAAACCGAGAGGGAAATATGCCAAGTTTACACATTCTTGATGTTAGTCATGGGAATTGCTCTGTACTTATAGATACTAACGGTGTAACTGTGATCGATGCCGGCCCTGGAGCTGATTTGTTGGACTTTCTTGTAGAAAGAAATATTAGTCGAATTGGGATTCTGCTGCTCTCTCACGCGGATAAGGACCACATCTCAGGTACTATTGGGCTGCTGTTCGCCAGTGAAATTCGAATAGATAGGGTCTATCTAAATTCGGATTCAATTAAGAAAAGTGTATTATGGGATGATTTAGTATACGCTCTATACGATCAAAGTAAAGGAGGAAATTTATACTTTGAGCCCAGCCTCACCCCCCATCTGAATGGCAAGTTAAATCAGGGGCAGGTTGAAGTTGAGGTGCTGGCTCCTAATCAATACATAGCCGCAAAGGGTCCAGGGGGTAAAGACCGTAAAGGGAGAAAATTAAATTCAAATTCTATAAGTGCTGTGATTCGGATATCTTATAATGGTAAGTCATTCGCTGTTCTTCCTGGAGATTTGGATCAAATCGGTCTGGATAACTTATTAGAAGATGTCGATGATGTACATGCCTGGCTGGCTGTTTTCCCGCACCATGGTGGTAAGCCAGGTTCCGGGGAGATGAAATCTTTTACCTCTTTATTCTGCGAAGCCGTCAGTCCTGAAGTTGTTGTATTTTCTATCGGTGATAATGAAGAAAATTTTCCAAGAAAAGAAGTAGTTGAAACTATTGAAAAAATCAGTCCCTCTTTTCATATGTTTACCACAAAATCTTCCGGGATATTAATTACTCATATTGAACAATCAGGAAATCATTCACATAAAGACTGCGTTGGAAATATATCTTTTCATTTAGAAAAATATCCTCCTGATTTAGTTTTTGGTCGATAAATTCATTCGTAAGGTTAATATATGTCCCGTATAATAGTAGTTGGTAAAATGTGCCAGGAATAAATGATGAGTAAACAGTGTGTTTTGATTACCGGAAAAGGCTGCAAAAGCCTGTTCGAGCTGGAAAAAAAAAGGGGACAGTCGAAAATTTATACGAAGATCATTGATTGACAAATTTCATTATTTTGATATACTTGAAAATATTTGTGTTTTATGCCTGGAGTTAATGCAATGCAGGGAAACCGTTTTAAATTAAAAAA
>CP070627.1:8287201-8314347 GCA_020355945.1 Candidatus Aminicenantota bacterium
ACCCCCCCGCAAAAACTTCTGCCTAACTGCTCCGGGATTCCCAGGGTTTTGTAACGAAACCTGGAATTTTCACGACATAAAGTACGAACAAAACCACTTGATCCTTCATACTGCGGCTGAGGCTCCTGGCTGAAAATGGGATAGACATACAACAGTCTGACCTTATCCTCCGGTTCCTGCTCCAACAACACCCGGGTTAAATAAAATAACGAATAAATCCCCAGGTCCAACTGCCGGTTGATGTCTTCCTGCCGCGGAGAAAACCTCTCTTTGCTCCACCAATGAACGATATGACTCGGTACCAGGGAACGATAACGAAGATTCGCCGCCAGACGGCGGTAATCCTCCAGGTCCCGGGCATTGATTTCATAAATGTTGTTATCGATCTCCCGGTACGCTTCCCCCGGTTTGACCAGGATGAGGTCTCTCTTGCCTAAATACTCCCCCAGTGCATGAAAAAATTCCTCTCCACTGTCCAATATGACCAAAACCTGCGGTTGAGAAATTGTAAACTCTATAGGCTCTATATCACACTCTTGCCAATATTCACGAAAATACATTAACCCGCTTTTTTCAGTCACTTCATCCTGGGAATCCCCCTGTCTCTTGCCCACCTGTCTGATTAATTTCAAACCTTCCTCTAAGTCGATTCGATGCTGTTTAACCATATTCAAAATTTCAATTCGCTGTTTCCTGTCAACGTTGATTTCACTGCTTGTTTTAATCTCTTCTGCCTCAACGACCTCTGTGACCTCTGTGGCTTCACTTATGTCTGAGACACCTGCAGCTTTTGTGGTATCTTTTATCCAGGCTAACGGGTTATTTCCCAAACGAGATTTCTTTTTTCCCATGATTAGACAACCTCCCGTCGGATGATCTCCTGGCAGAGTTCGGAATAATCTTGTGCTCCAACACTGTCAGGTTTGTATTGGTAAATATCCTGGCCGAAACCAGGGGCTTCAGCCAGGGAAACATTCTTTCGTATAAAAGTTTTAAACACTTTCTCTTTAAAATGCCCCCGGATGGTTTCCATCACTTCCCGGTCCAGGTTTTGCCGGGAGTCATACATGGTAACAATTACACCACTGATTTCCAGGTCTCTATTTAAACGCTTCTTTACGATATCAATGGTTGACAACAGCATCTTAACCCCCTCCAGGGGCAGGTATTCGGATTGGATGGGAATAAATAGCTGCTGGGCGGCTGTCATCGCATTTAACGTCAGTAAGCCTAACGAGGGTGGACAATCGATTAAAATACAATCAAACCGCCCCGCCACCCCGGACAATGCCTCTCTTAACAGCAGCTCTCTACCGGGAATAGTGGACAGTTCGATATCGGTCCCGGAAAGATCAATGGATGACGGAATCACATGGACACCGTTATGAAAAATAGCTGCCTCATCAACCCCTGCTTCCCCTTTTAACAGATCATATACCGTACATTTAAAAGACTGACTTTTCAAGCCAATAGAAGAGGTTAAGCTGGCTTGCGGGTCCAGGTCCACCAACAGGACATTTTTCCCGTGGAATTTCAGACCCACTCCCAGGTTCACTGCCGTGGTGGTCTTACCCACTCCTCCTTTCTGATTCGCTATACAAATGATTTTTCCCATTGGCTTCGCTCCCTGGTCACAAAAAATCCAACATTGGAATATCGAAATCCTCTTGTTTCAACCCATTAACAATTAACAATTAACATTTAACATTTAACAATTGACAATTGACAATTAAAAATTTGCATTATACATATTCCCTCATTCATCACGACAATAAGACTTCATCCAGCATTTGATCCGCTTGATGAACTTCCAATTCCCCGGCTTTTAATTGCTTTAATATTTCCAGTATTTCCCGGCTTTCCCTTCTCTTGATATCTTTAGCAGCACCATCTTTATTTCCTGGTTCCTCCCTGACCGGGTTTACTGATGCGGATTCTTGAGAGATAGTCATGGATTCTAATTTTCTTATGGAAAAGTTCCTGATTTTTACCAGTACCTGTCCCTGTTGATCCACCAGTTGGATATCGAAGGTTTTTTCCCTGGTGCCAGGAGGGCGATTACCAGCCAGCACAGCATAGGCGTAACCATTTTCAGTGAGAGGGTTGATGATTTCCACTTCTTCCACTGCAAAGGGGACATAAGGGATATCCACAGGTGGTGCGGCACTGTGGTCCAGTCCCACCACGGTTTGCAAAGCAGCATCAATGACCGAGGGATGCAGATCAAACTCCTGGAATCCTTCCCGGTACTCAAGGGGCAGTTCCAGCATGGATAAGGCTTCGCTGCCCTTTCTATGGGGGTACAACCATTTGATCAAACGAAAGGAGGGACCATATTGGAACCCGGCTTGCCGGGTCCTTTGATAGCACAGCGCACCCTCGATTCCAGGGGAACAGCGCTGCTTGATGGCACCAATATCCAGCCTTTGATTCCTGTTTTCCTTTAATATTGTTACTGTTTCCCGTTGATGATCATAGACCAACTGCCCCTGGGCATGGACCATACGCCTTTCCCGGTTGTTGGCACTATTCACGGCAAAACCTGCGCTCCCCTCATGGGAGGTGGGATAAAGGGTGATGTATACTTCACGGCTGTGCTCTTCCCTTTCCATGGTGATAGGGCTTGTCCAGACCATATTCTTGATTTTTACTACTTTTGCTTTGCGATAGGCCAGGTTTCCCGCGGCCCTGGCCATTTCCAGGTAGGCGGCGGCCGGGAACACCATCTTACCCTGCACCACGTGGTCCTTCATGTAAAAATCTTCCCTGGTAAGTACTTTTTTAAAACACTGCTCCTCCAGCGTGGATTCATTGGTATCAAGCAGCGGGTGCAAACCATTAATTGAAGTCGCCGCCCCTGTGGATTTCATAGTCTTACCGCTGATACTACCCTGGTCTTCCGGTACCCAGCAGCGCTGCCGGGCAAACGGATAGCCGGGCAGGGAAATCCGTTGACAACAGTCTCCCCGGTACAACTCTCGCCATTCCAGCTCATACCCCTTCACATACAAATCCGCTAATGCCAGTAGTTTATCTTTGTATTGATTTGCGGTAAGCCGCTGCTCCCGGTATCCCTGTAATTCCTTGATTAAACCTTCTCCCAACTGTACCAGGGCTGGTTCCGGTTTGAACTGTGACTTTTTTATGTGGTGAAACAAATAATTGTCTATCTCTTTTCCCTCCAGGACTTGCCGGAGATTTTTCTTCAAATCGCTGGTATCATCAATATTTTCCACTAGCAAACAGGAACGCAGGGAAAAGTGAGACCTTCCCTTCAGCAGGGTATAGGAAATATCCTTTAATTGCTGGTTTTTTCCTTTATTTTCCAGCCAATGAATCATATCCGTTAATTTTTGGTTTAGAGCGGTTGAGGTTTTAGCGGAGATGGGGATCAAGTAGTAAGGAGGAGTTTTGGCAGGCTGTTCAACAGGCAAGGGGGCCTCTCTGACCACCACATGGGCATTGGTGCCGCTGAAGCCAAAGGAGCTGACTGCCGCTGTCCTGGGTTTGCCCTCCACGGGCTGCCACTCCTTCAGTTGGGTGTTGACATAGAAGGGGCTGTCTTTGAAATTGATGAATTCATTTTCCTTTTCAAAATTTAATGAAGGGACAAGCTTTTTGTGGTAGAGGCACAATAGAACTTTGATCAGCCCGGTAACACCAGCCGCGGCCAATGTATGGCCAATGTTGGTTTTTACCGAACCAATGGCGCAGTATTGCTTTTTTGAGGTATATTTTTTGAAAGCATCAGTGAGTGCATCCACTTCAATGGGGTCGCCCAACCGGGTGCCGGTACCGTGAGCTTCAACATAGGTGATAATTCTCGGATCGATGTGATATCGGTCATAAATTTCACATTCCAGGGCGGTTTGGGAGGGGCCACTGGGGGCGGTGATACCATTACTTCTACCATCGTAATTGATCCCTGATCCCAGGATGACGCCGTATATATGGTCCCCATCTTCCCGGGCTTTTCCCAGTGGTTTCAACACCACTGCAGCGGCTCCTTCTCCGGGCACAAAACCATCCGCACGGTTATCAAAGGTCTTGCATAGACCATCTGCTGCCAGCATATCGGTACGACTGGCATGAATATAAAACCCGGGTTTTGTCATTACCATGACACCGCCGGCAATGACCATGTCACTGGTACGGCTGCGAATACTTTCACAGCCCAGGTGCACCGCTGTCAATGAAGAAGAACACGCCGTATTAATGGTCAATACCGGCCCCCGCAGGTTTAAATGATAGGAAATCCGCGCCGATAACATGGCTTCAAAATTCCCTGTCATGGTATAAGCATCCGGTAATACTCCATTTTCCTCGATCAACTCCCGGTAATCCGCCAAATTAAACCCTCCAAATACCCCACATTTTTTCTCTTCTAGTTCCCGGTCCGAATACCCGGCATCTTCCAATGCTTTCCACGCTTCCTCTAAAAAAAGTCGATGCTGGGGGTCCATCAATTCCGCTTCTTTAGGAGAAATATTAAAAAATAAGGGATCAAACCCATCAATATCTGTGAGAAAACCTCCCCATTTGCAGTAACTTTTACTGGCTGCCTGGGGATCAGGATCATAAAAATCCTCTATATTCCAGCGGGTGATTTCTTTAACGGAATTTCTCCCGTTGGCCAAATTATCCCAGAATTCATGGATATTATTGGCATCCGGGAGCCGCGCCGACATTCCAATAACAGCAATGATTTCCCGGTCATCTCTTCCTGGGGATTTCCTACTGTCATGCTTTTCCTCCTGCGTCAATGGGTTATCCGGGTCAACAGGCGCTAACACGGATAGAGAAATGGAATCGCCGAATTGCTCAAAAATATGACGGGTTAATTTCTCTATGGAGGAATAATTGAACAGGTCTGTGGACCTTAAATTGATTCCCAATGCCTGGTTGATTTCCTTGACGATCCCAATGGCCAGGATCGAATCCACACCAAAATCCGAATAGGACTTTTTGAGGTCCAGGTCGCACTTTTCTATTTCCAGGACTGCAGTCAGGCATTCACCAATGGTTTTCTCTATAAACTCGCGTTTATCCTGGACCCGGATATTTGGAACTTTGATGACTTGCTGCCGGGGGAGGCACTGGGATTTGGGTTTTGACAGGCTGTCCACACTCAAGGTTTCTGCCCATCTTTTTCTCACCAGGCCATTACTTTGGCCGATCACGATAAGATGATGGGGAATGGTATTGCTCATTACCATTTCCTGGCCCGGGAACACCACTCGGTCAAAACCTTCATCCTTTAAAAGTCTTTCCCACATTCCCGTGTTGAGAAGGGGGCTGCCTGATAAGCGGTTCTCTTCATCCTCAAACAACCACCACCCCCCCAACAATCCAAAAGTAAGGGTGACATAGTCCTGGATATTGACCCCTTCATTCAAAATCAGCCAGCCGTTGGTTTTTAACAGGGCTTTGGTATTGCGCAGGCTTTTGGCAATATCCCGGGTGGCGTGCAGCACATTGGCGGCAATGACCACGTCCACATTGCCATTTTCATAGCCCTGTTGGCCGATGTCCTCTTCGATATTGAGAATGCGAAACTCCACCATGGGATACTTTTTACCGAAATGTTCCTTCCCGTGTTTGGTAAACCTGGAGGAAATATCGGTATAAATATAATGCAGCCCTTCGGCATGGGGGTGAAGAGCTTCCAGTACAGGGGCTGTAGTACCCCCGGTTCCTGCGCCTATTTCCAATATCTTGATCTTCTCACCCGGCTCCAAAAGGGGCAGCCGAGCCTGGACATACGCCCGGACACTTTGAACCACCAGGTCATTTGCGTAGTCGGAAATTTGATTGCCTTTGTAGATGCCTTCCACCAATTCCATGCCGGAACCAGGGAACATCACATCTGTGGCCGGAATTTCCCCCCTAAGGATGCGGGGATAGTTATTTAAACAGGTCCATACCAGGCGGATATGGGCGGTGATATCCGGGAATGCCTTTAAAAGTCTGTCTTTTTGCTTTTCCAGGTGTTTTGCCCGGGACCCGGGATCATCTTTGTCAATAACCCCGGGGGTAACTACTTCCAGGCTGCTGTCCCCATCTATCCCCGGTCGAAGGAACCCGGCTCTTACCAATATGTTCAATAACTCATTAAATAAACGAGTATAAGACGAAATAATGCCCAAAGACTGCTGCAGTGCCTCTCTCTGATAACGTTCTCCTTTCCGCTGCAATACCCCCATTTGTTGAAAGATGGAAAATAACAATTCCTGACCCCACCGGTCCAGTTGACCATAGGCCTTTTCCAGTCGATGCCGCTGCCCGGGGTCCAGTGAAAGCGGTTGGACCTGTGATAACACAGGATCAAAATTCCATGGGCAAGTTCCGTCGCCAGGGTAAATTTCCAGTCGATGGTCACGCTGTATACCCAATTTATCCAGGAAGCTGTCTTCGGCTTTCAACGACACCACCTGGGTTACCCGGTGGGCCATGATGCGCTGCACCGCTTCCATGCCTTCCTCGGGTTCGATGGACCTGATACCCTGCCCGGCCAAACGTCTCTTGTACGCTTCAGAGGCCACAATTCCCACACTACCCCAATACCCCCAGTTAATAATCTTTACCGGATAGGGGGCAACCTGGCTGAGATGAAGTGCAAAGGCATCTTTAAAGGTACAACCGGCCGCATAATTACTCTGCCCGGTATTGCATGTAATGGATTGGGCCGAAGAGAAAAACATCATAAAATCAAGGGGGCTTTCTTTAAACACCTTATACAGTATCACACTGCCCTTAACTTTTGGGTGCAAAGCAGCCCCCAGGGTTTCTTCGTCCATATTTTGCACCGTCCTATCCCTTAAAACAATGGCAGAATGAATCACACCGTGGATAGTTCCAAAATGGGACTCCGCGGTTTTTACAGCGGTCTTCATACTGCTGAAATTTGCCGCATCTGCCTGGATATACAAAACCTCTCCGCCGCTGGATTCAATCTGCGCCATTTTCTCTTCCTGGTAAGGTTCTAACTGGCTTCGGGCCCTTCGACCCACCAGCACCAACCTCGCCTGCACTGTCCTGGCCAGGTGAAAACCCAATTCCAGCCCGATTCCACCTGCTCCACCCAGGATAAAATAAACACCCCGGTGTTTAAATGAAGTATGGGGCAGAGAGAATGACGGTAAGGAGGGCAGTCGCAGGGACTCTATGATGGGAATATAACATCTGCCTCCCCGCAGGGCAATTTCCCCGGGAATATCTCCGCCATTGCCAGCAACCATATGAACCACGGCGTCCAATGAATCCCAATCCATATCAATACATCGAACCTTTAACCGGGGATATTCTTTGCCCATGGTCTTGCCTAATCCATATAAACTGGCTGCAAAAGGATTGGTTAGGTCCCCGCGCCATACCTGCCGGGCATGATTGGTGATAATATTCACCTGTAAAGAAGATTGAAGAAACCCGGCCTGGTCCAGGGCTTTGAAGAGGCGAAACAAGGAAAACACACCGCGCTGCTGGGACTCCTCCAGGGCATCCGGGTCATGGATTTCCACAACCTCCGGCTGAATTCCTCCCATAAAATAGACCACCTCCAGGTGCCGCAGCCGGAACCGGCTGATGGCTCGTTCCACTGCCTGATCATCAGATATGCTGATTTCCCATACGCCCGGCGAATGCTGACGGGTTTGGCCGCCCAATTGGATTTCAAATACCCGGTCACCCGAATGGCGGGCAGCCAGGACTTCTTTTATATTGGAACTCCCGGGGGCATAGACAAAAAGAACCTGCCTTTTCCCGGTTGAAACTGCCTGGCGTGAATCATCCCGGGTATGGGCTGCCGGGGCTTTCACCGCGGGAGGAAGCAGCCTCCACCCAGGCATATAGAAGAAATCCTGCAGCGGGTCCTGCACCTCTTCCTTTTGTTTATTCTCTTCGCCTGCAGCCGCGGCAGCCACCCGGGCAGGACCAGGCATAGGACAGCGCCAATACCGCTTCCGGGCAAAAGGATAAGTGGGCAAAGAAATCAACTGCGGCCCGGTTCCGGGGTTCCCATAAAGGGATGACCAATCAACATTCTCACCGGAGACCCACAGTTGGGCCAACCGGTCCAGGCTCTCCTCGGGTCCTGCTTTTACCTGGTTCTTATCCCCGGTTTCATCCGCAGCAATATGCCCCCGGTAAAACCCCCTGATGCCGGTCTGCCCCTGGAGAAATTGCCGGAACCTGTCTTTTAAAGCAGGGACACTTGAAACCTTCACTGCCAATCTCTCTTCCATGGCTTCCCGTCCCATTTGCAAGGTGTAAGCAATGTCTGCCAGGGAGAGAGAGTCGCCTATTTTTTCAAGGAAATTTACCATTTTGCCGGCATAGGCCCTTAACCGATCTTCATTTTTGGCAGAAAGGAGTATGAGTTCTTTTTGCCTCCGGCGGCCAGGGTGTGAGAGCACTGAGCATGGTGCATGGCGCACAGCTTTTGGGGCAAAGCACTTTGCCATTTTAGGGTCCCCTCGCCGAGGGGCCCCTGGACCCCCGCAAAACTTTTTATTAAATGCTTCATACTCCTCTAATACTACGTGGACATTGGCACCGCCAGCACCAAAAGAGCTGATACCGGCCCGCCGCGGATATTCGACATGTTTCCCGTTCTCAACAATCACCATCTTTTTCCAGGGAACCAACTCCTGCTGAACATAAAAAGGCGAATCTTCAAAATCGATTTTGGGATTCAACGGTTCACAATGCAGCGTAGGAACCAATTGCCTATGCTTCAACTGCAGCAGGACTTTGGTCACGGCAGCAATGCCAGCGGCAGATTCCAGGTGACCGATGTTAGACTTGGATGAGCCGATGGAACAATACTGCTTATCCTGGGTATACCTCCTGAACACCTGGGTCAATCCGGCGATCTCTATGGGGTCCCCCAGTGAAGTCCCGGTACCGTGAGCTTCCACATAACCGATGGTCCTGGGGTTGATTTTGGCTTTATCCAGGGCGGAAGAAATCACAGCAGACTGGGCATTGGGATTGGGTACGGTAAACCCGCTGGTCTTTCCCCCGGCATTGATGGCAGAACCTTTGATAACTGCATAAATAATATCACCATCGGCAGCAGCGCGGTCCAGCGGTTTTAACAGCACCGCCCCTACCCCCTCACCATCCACAAATCCATCCGCTCCGGCACCAAAGGCTTTACACCGGTTATCAGCGGTAATCATATCTATACTGCATAACCTCTGGTATTGCACCGGAGAAAGAATCAGGTTAACACCACCGGCAAGAGCCAATTCACACTCCTCCCGCTTCAAACTCTCACACGCCAGGTGAATGGCGGTAAGCGAAGACGAACAAGCCGTATCCACCGCCATACTGGGCCCCTGGAAATTAAAAAAATAAGACACCCGGTTGGCAATCGACCAGTAAGCACAATGCGCACCGGTATCATACCCCCTGGCATGAGCATACCCACTGAGCCATTCATAACCGCCGTTCATCATCCCGGCAAAAACACCCACCCGGTGGTCCGCACTCGCAAACCTTTTTTGAGTATATCCCGCATCTTCAAATACTTCCCAGGCTATCTCCAAAAATAGCCGCTCCTGGGGGTCCATGCCCTCAGCCTCCCGCGGCGAAATATGAAAAAACAACGGATCAAACAAATCTACACCAGTAATAAATCCACCATAGCGACTGTAACATTTATCCCGATATTCCCGCCAGTCCCAGCGGTCCCCGGGTATTTCACCGATACAATTTCTGCCTTCTTTTAAATTATCCCAATACTCCGCCAACGTCTCCGAACCAGGATACCGACCACTAATACCTATAATAGCTATATCTTTTCCAGGTTCATCCTTTTGAAGATTTTCCAAAAGCTGGACCAACCGTTCCCGTTTTTTATCCATTCAATTTTCCTCCGCTGCACCTGTCACCTGTTGTCCTGTTGTTCACAAGAGTCCTATGGTCACCGAAGGCAAAAAATCCACATTTATTGGTTTGACAACAATTGCAGCAGTTCATCCACTTCACTGTCGGATAATTGCAATACCCTGTCTCTTAAACTCCCATTCTTCTTAACTGGAAATGGGTCCAATGGTGTTTCCATCACTTCTTTATCGGTTTTAGGTGTTTGTACCATATGATGGGGCTGGGGTGGAAAACCTCCTGGCGGTTCCCGGTGGTTAAAAAGCTCGGCTGCCCGCTGACCATGCCGGGACAGGAAATAATCGGTTAATTCCCCCAGGGTCATATTCTCAAATAACAAAGTGGCTGGCAATTTGCCAAAATCCTTTTCAAGACGGTGAATAATATCCATACTTACCAGGGAATCAAGACCATACCGCTCAAAGCCGGACGTGCTGTCGAACCGCTGCTTCTGTATTTTGAGTACTTCGGAAAAAACTGTTTTCACATAATCCAGCAAATCTTCCTGCAACTTTTTTTTTGACACAGGTTCAAAATTAAGCGTTGGTCCTGGCGGCGTTCCAATTTCAAATTCAAGTCCGGGCCCGGGTTCAAGTCCAGGTTTCAGTTCAAGCTCAGGTGCCGGTTCAAGAGAGGGAACCTGCACATTCCCATCACTTTCCCCAACCATCACACACTGCCCGAATTCCTCCACGGCGGCATCAGGGAATTGAAAGATATGAACCCACCGGATTCCATTGGTTTCCAACAGTTCTTTCCACTGGTGTGGGCCCAATAAAGGCGAACCCGGGAGGCGAATCTCCTCATCTTCAAAACGCCACCACCCCTCGGTTAACCCAAAGGTTAAAAGGGAAAATTCCTCAACGTGGGTAACTTCATTGATCACCAGCAGGCCATTGGTTTTCAGCAGCCTTTTGGCATGATGCAAGGTTTGAACCATCTGCCGGGTGGCATGCAGCACATTACTGCCCAATACCAGGTCCATACTGCCGGGTTTAAATCCCTGGCGTTCAATGGGTCCCTCAATATCTAAGACCCGGAACTCCACAAAAGGATAATCAGCACCAAAAGCGGTCTCACCATATTGGGTAAATCCCTGGGAAATATCCGTATACCAATACCGGAGGTGTTTTGCATATTCCCTGACAGCTTTAAACACAAATCGGGAGGTGCTCCCCGTGCCTGCCCCCACCTCGAGGATATGAATTTGCGCTTCGGGATCGCTTTGCAGCCGCTGCCGGATATATTGCCTGACCACTTGCGCCGCCAGTCGGTGAAAATAATCAGAGAGGGGAGTCCCCTGGTAAACACCTTCTACCAACGTTTTGGAACCCCCGGGAAACATGACTTCCATGTGACTCTTCCGGCCGGTAAGCACATGGGAGAAATCCTTAAAACAGGCCCACAGTAAACGAATATAAGGAATAATTTGCGGGTGCCCGGCCATTAATCTATCTTTCTCTTTCTCCAGGGTGTTCATATTTCCCGGGCCGTGTCCGCCGGGATTATCTGGCAGCGAAGCAGTGACGATTTCATCACTGCTGCACCGAACCAGGCCGGCATTTTCCAGGATATGCAGTAAAGCGTTATATAACCGGGTATACCTGGGGATGATGCCCATGCGCTCCTGCAGCTCATCCTTGCGCCGATGTTCATCTTTCCCCCGGAACACCCCCATTTCCTGGAAAACATGCAGTAACAAGCCCGGGATCCAGCGGATCATTTCACTGTAACCCTCCCAATATTGATGAACTTCAACCGTGTCGAAGGCGGGCAGGGTAGTAAGGGAGACCATTTTATCCGAAACCGATGGTATTTGTTCCGGGTATACTTCCCGGTAATGGCTCATATCAACGCCAATTTTTTCCAGATAAGGGCGAAGAGCTTTCAGGGGAATCACCTGCGTTACCCGGTGGGCCAGGATGCGCTGCATCGCTTCCATACCTTCTCCCGGTTCGATGGATTCGATACCCTGGGCTTTTAAACGTTTAGCGTAGGCTTCGGAAGCCACAATGCCTACACTGCCCCAGTATCCCCAGTTGATGATTTTCACGGGATAAGGTTCACACCGGTGGATCAAGAGAGCAAAGGCATCCTTAAAGGTACAGCCGGCAGCATAGTTACTCTGCCCGGGATTCCCTGCAAACGATTGGGCTGCGGAAAAGAATATCATAAAGTCCAACTGCTCTCCCTTAAACACATGATGCAAAATCGCACTGCCCTTGACTTTTGGCTGCAAAGCGGCGCGGAAAGTCTCTTCCTCCATGTTTTGCAGTGTGATATCCCTCAATACAATAGCGGAATGAAATACACCGTTGATTTTACCAAAATGAGATTTTGCTTTGTGCAGGGCATTCTTCATGCTTTCCAGGTCTGCGGCGTTTGCCCGGATATAAAGCACTTTACCGCCGCAGGCTTCGATCCGGGAAATTTTCTCTTGCTGTCCGGGTTTCAACTGGCTTCGCCCCACCAATACCAATCTTGCCTGTACTGTCTTTGCCAGGTAATGAGCGGTTTCCAGCCCGATACCCCCTGCCCCGCCCAGGATAAAGTAAACACCTTGCTGTTTGAAGGGCGGCCGGCTCACACCCGGCAGCAGCAGCGGCTCAATGGTGCGCACATATCGTTTCCCGTTCCGCAGGGCTGTCTCATTCCCGGCAGGATGGGCAGGCTCATCAAGTATCTGCCGTACCACTTCATCCATTCTCCGGGAATTTGTCTTTATCTCTTCCAGGCTGACATCAATGCAGTTGATTTTCCATCCGGGGTATTCTTTAGCCATGGATTTAACCAATCCATGCAAACTTGCCCCATAAGGCTTTACCGGGGCTCCGGGTGTTACCTGGAGAACATCATTGGTAATTACTTTCAACTGGAGTACCCGTTGGGCAAACCCATGGGCGATCAAAAACTTCACCAGCCTGAAGAGGGAAAGTACTCCCCGCTCTTGAGCCTGTTCCCACGCATCGATATCATCCGTATCGATATCCTCCTCCTGTATTCCACCCAGGAAATAAATCATACGAACATCTTGCAGTTGAAGCGCCCGGTTCTCCAGGGTCAGGGAATCCAGGGGATCCAACTCAATCTCGTGAACTTCATCTTTGCCGTGTGCTTGTGCCAGTGCAGGTTTAAGCACCGATTCCCCGGGAGGATAAAAAATAAGCACCTTTAGTTTCCCCGGGGTGGATGGCCGGCTCTGCGGGGCAGGTAACCGGACCGGTTTCCATGTTGGCATATATAAAAAATCCAGGCTGGTTTTTTTAAATGGCCGAAAGGCCACTTGATGAAACTTCAAACACACGGTGCCGTTCTCATCCGTAATAAAGACATTATACCGGAGGGGGGCGGCGGTAATGGCATAGGCATACCCGCTGGCGGGCAGGGGATGTGACATTTCCACTTTTGCCGCGGCAAAAGGGACCACCGGGGGTAGATAGTCAGGGTTGTCAGCCGCAAAAATTCCTATAATAGTCTGGAGTGCGCTGTCCATCACTGCCGGGTGCAGGGTGTACCCGGACCACTCATGCGCGAACTCGGTGGGTAAACGGAATTTGCTCACCGCTTCATGGGGATTTGACCACACATCAATGACCCCCTGGAAATAAGCCCCGTACCTCACCCCCATTTCCGCAGCCCGGCGATAAAGTACGGTTTTATCCATGTGATAAGGACATTTGGCCCGGATTTCTTCAATAGAAATACGCACTTCAGGCGGTGTGTTCACCATATCCCCGGGCACCAGCAATTGGCCCACCATATGGATAACCTCACGGCCGTCCCCATGACTTTGAACCCGGAACACCAGGTCCTGGTTATCCTTTTTGATGGTAATCCATAATTCTCTTTCTTCTCCCGGCACTGCCAACGGTTCCCGCCATACCACCCGGGCCAGTTGGCATTGAGTGCCTCCAGTGATAACAGCCCCAACAACAATTCCCATTTCCAGGTATCCCACACCGGGAAAAATGCATTGACCATGAACCTGGTGGTCCCTGAGAACCGGGTCTGTTTTTTTTAAGGTCTTCAGGAACACGATGCCCTGTTGTAAACTAAGCTCAGGAGCAACCCGATCAATAAGAAGATGAAGTCGGGGTCCCTCGAACGGTTTTTTATACGGGATTTGAGCATTGACCGGGACCCAATAACGCTCATTGACAAAAGGATAAGTGGGCAGCGATATGCGTTGAGGATGACTGCCAGGACCGGCGTGGGCCAGCTCCCACGGGATGTCCACACCTGAAACCCACAACCGGGCCAATTTGTTTAAATTCCGGTCATCGATAAGGATGCGAATGAATTCCTCGGTCTCCCTTCCCCCGGATAACAACTGGGAAGTCGTTTTGTGTTCAGCGATATTCTCCCGGTAAACCTCCTTTTCACCGGTCCTGGTTTGCATTTGCTCTTGTTTTTCCAGGTGTCGGGTTAATTTTTCTTTCATGTCCCGGAGGTTTGATGCCACGATTGCCAACCGTTCCTCCATGGCTTCCCGTCCCACCTGCAGGGTGTAAGCGACATCCGGGAAACGGATTGGTGTTTCGGCATGGGTGACGCCTTTGCCGTAGTGGTTTCCCAGGGTACTGGCGTACTGGCTGCCCAGACGCCGGGAAAGCACCCGCAGCGACATATTTCCAGGGACCAGGCCCGGGTTGATTTCCAGGTCGTACATCTCATTGAGCCGTTGGATAAAAGCCGCCAGCTTCACCGCATCAAAACCGTATTCTTCCAGGCCCTCATCAGGATTAATATCGTTTTCTCCCACATCAATGATTTTTGCGGCTGTCCTTAATAAATCCATTTGCAGGTGATTGAAAAAATGACTGCCGAATCCGATTGTATACTCCGCCTTTTCCAGGAATTCCTTTATTTTCCCGGCATACACGTTTAACCTCTCTGCACTTTTGGCGGACAGGAGTATCAATTGGGGTTCCCCCGGGCTGAGGTCCGGGCGTCCTGCGCCCTGTGTATTCGGCCATTCTTCCAACACCACGTGGGCATTGGTGCCGCCAAAACCAAACGAACTCACCCCTGCCCTCCGGGGGACAATATCCCCGTTCTCCTTTTCAAGTGGTTTCCAGTCCCGGGTTTCTTTGACAAAGAAGAAAGGGGTATTTTCAATTTTGATAAGAGGGTTGATCTTGTGCAGGTTAAGGGTGGCTGGCAGCTTTTTATATTTCATTGCCAGTACCGTTTTGATCAACCCGGCGATGCCAGCAGCAGACTCCAGGTGTCCGATATTGGTTTTAACAGAACCTAAACCACAGGAATGTTCCTGGTAAGTTTCTTTATGAAATTTCTCGAATAATTGGGTAAAAGCGGTCTTCAACCCGTGAATTTCAATGGGGTCACCCAGGGTGGTCCCGGTGCCGTGGGTTTCGATATAACTTATCGTATCAGGGCTTACCCGGGCATCTTCATAGGCGTTAACCAGCAATCTTGCCTGGGCTTCGGCGCTGGGAACCGTGAGAGCGCTTGCTTTACCGCCATGATTGACAGCAGTTCCCTTAACAATGGCATAGATATGGTCCCCTTCTTCAATGGCCTGGCGCAGCGGTTTTAACAGGATAAGGCCTGCACCTTCGCTGCGCACATACCCATCGGCTGCCTCATCAAAGGTTTTACATTTCCCGTCATTAGATAACATCCCGGCGCTGCTGCAGGCAACAAATAATTTAGGGGTCCAACAGATGTTAGCGCCGCCTGCCAGGGCCAGTTGGCACTCCTCACCGCGGATGGCGCGAACCGCTTGATGAACGGCCACTAAAGAACTTGAACAAGCCGTGTTAATGGTTATGCTGGTACCATGGAAATTGAAAAAATACGATATCCGATTGGAAATGATGGAGGAATCCGTACCCGAATTCAGGTAAGGATCGATTTCTGTTAAGTACTGATCGATTAACTCGCGGTAATCATTATGGCTGGCTCCGATGAAAACACCTGTCCTGGTCCCGGCCAGGCATGATGCCCGATACCCGGCATCCTCCAACGCATGCCAGGCTAACTCCAACAAAATTCGCTGCTGCGGGTCCATTAAATTCGCTTCCCTGGGCGATATATTAAAAAAAGAGGCATCGAATCCTTCAATATTATCCAGGGTCCCGGCCCACTTCGTGCTGCTCTTATTGATTTCTTCAGCGGCATTGCCCATATATTGCTGCCAATCCCATCGTTCTACCGGGATCTCTTTAATGAGATCTTTACCTGCGATGAGGTGCTCCCAGAAGGTTTCCATATCCGGGGAACCGGGAAAACGCAGGCTGATCCCGATAATGGCAGCGTCTTTTTCATTAAATTTACTATAATCCGTTGTCTTTTGTTCCATTAGACGAATCCTCCACCCCGGGCAGCACAAGGGATGGCTGGCGCTAATGTCGTTTCCTGGTCAACATATCAATTGATGGCGCCTTTCGATTTCAGGAAATCCAATATACTGGAATAGGAAACCAGCACATTGGAGAAGAGTTCATCATCTGTCAATGTGACATTGAATTCTTTTTCCAAAAAATTCAGGATCTGCATGTACCCGTGCGAGTTAATGACCCCCTGTTGAAACAGGTTGCTCTCTTCGGTTAGCCTGTCGTCGAATTTCACCATCAATTGTTCAACAAAAAATTCTCTCAATTTACTAATCATGTTTTATACTCCTTAGCTTGCAAAAATCTTCTGCCCGACTATTGTAAATACCTTTCTTTTCCAAAAAAGGGCTTCATTCTCAACGACAAAACACCTGGATATGTCTTTATCTTCTAACCCGAACCCCATGAGTTCATGGATTTTTTGTTTACTGGTACCTGATTGAACCGCATGGTTTACGTAATCATCGAAATGTAATTTTGGTCCTGATTCAAATAAACGAAGGACTTTTACCTGGTTCTGTTTGTACAAATTGAATATGTCTCTTTTTGACAGCGATGCCTGATGACTGGCATCGATGGTTATTTCTAATTCTTCGAAGAAGTCATCGAGTTTCCGGTTTTCATAAAGGACAATATCTTCGATACAGATTCGTCCCCCTTCCTTGCAGCAGCGCAGCATTTCCCCGAATACCCCGGTATAATTTTTCATATGATGAAATGCTGACCTGGATACCACCACAGAAAAGAGGTTATTGCCAAAGGGAATATTTTCCACATCGTGACAGGTAAATTGAATATTCTCCAGGTTATTATCGGCTGCATGCTTCCTGGCAATCGCGATCATTCTATCTGAAATATCCACTCCTTTCACTTCTCTGATCCTCTTTGCGGAAAATATGGCAAAGGCACCGGTTCCACAGGCTGTATCCAGGAGATTGTCTCCCGGTTTTAGTCCACAAAAATCGAACCAGGCTTGATAGAGCTTCAAATTTTGGGTAATGGACCAATTGCTAAAATTTTGAGCCTGCTTGTTAAATTGATTTCTAACTAATACATTTGCTTCCATTTTTCCTCCTGCGATGGTTTACATTTCATCAATCCTGGTCAGGTTATCGTTCCCTTTTATTTGAACAGTTCCTTGTACTGGATTTTCCCGGAGGAATTTTTTAAAATCTCTTTCACCTGGAAAACTTCAATAAGTGAGGGTTGAAATCCAAATTTCTCCACCACCACTTTCTTTATTTTTTTGGAAACACTTTTATCGGTGATGGCAATACGGATGAGATCGTCCTGCCCGCCGCAGGCGCAGTCGAATCCCATGTTCCTGAGATGATTCTCTAACTCCACCAGATTGACTCTATTGCCCAATATCTTTAAAAACCGGCCTTTCCGGCCCGAAATGTAAAAATAACCATCCTCATCAAAGTAGGCGATATCTTTTGTTTTTAGAACACCCTTCAATTCATCGCCCCGGCAGAGGTCTTCTTTCTTCTCTGCATAGCCCATCATCACATTGGGACCGCGGTAAACCAATTCCCCCTCTTTATGAATTTCCTTCACCACGTTTCCCTCATCATCGCTGATCCATAATTCACCATCCGGGATTGGGATACCGATACTCTTGCATTTGGAAATATTGTTTCCAGGCGGTAGATAAGAGATGCGCGCCGTGGCCTCGGTTTGGCCATACATCACATAAAAGTCAAAATTCTCCTGGCGGGAAAATCGGGCAAACTCCAGGATATATTCATGTCCCAATTTCCCTCCGGCCTGGGTCATATATCGCAAGGAGGGTAAATTCATCCTGAAGAACCCAAGTTTTTTCAACATTTCGTAGGTGTAAGGAACCCCCACCAGCGAGGTCACACACTCTGCTTTGAACAAGTTCCAGAATTCCCCCCTGACCACTGACTCATCGGTCATGACCAGCGTCGCCCCCACAAGCAAATGGCTGTTGATGACAGACAGGCCATAAGAATAGTGAAAGGGGAGAAGGGTGATGGGCCTCTCGGTCTCGTCCAGGTGAAGATATCGGGCAATGGACCGGGCATTGGCAATTAAGTTAGCCCTGGTTAATTTTACCAGTTTAGGCGACCCGGTAGAGCCAGAGGTAGAAAGGAGCAAGTTGACATCCGGGTGAGAAGGTTTGCCTGCGCCGGGCATTCGCTGTTCCAATTCATAATCGCCAGAGCAATAAACCACCTGCCCCGAACCGCCTTTAGGTCTCCAGATAAAATCCGGGTCATAATTTTTAATTAATTCTGTTAACAGGGACGGGTTGATCCGTCGATCAACAAGGTTTACCACATGGTTGCCGCGGATTAAGGCCAGGTAACCCACCAGGGTTTCGATATTATTCCGGGTGAGAAGAAAAACCAGTTTTTTCCCCTCCCCGGGCAGGTACGCCTCCATATCTTCACATAGGAGGCGCAAAAAGTCATAGGAGTAATGTTTTTTTTCTTCGTCTACAACGGCAATTCGATCTCCGAACCAGGATAAATTAAAGAAATTATTCATATTTAATTTTAATGCTTATGCTTTAAAAGAAGTAAAAATCTCCTCTCCTTTTTACGATTGGCAATGATTAATGATTAGATAATTAATTTTTATTGAGTTATTCTTGTTCTTTTTTTAGTTTTCCTCGATTTGAAAAAAAGGTTTTATAACGGATTTTAAGAAGGAATCCAGTAGTTGATGGCCGGGGGACTGCCAGGACAATGCCTGGGAACTACCTTCGTCCATATGGGCATTTAACCAAACCAGGAGCGGCTGTTTCACATCCGTTAATGAATACGTTCCAAACAAAACATCCATATGACCATATCCCTGTAAAAAGTTAATGGTCACATCGTCACTCAAAGTAATGTTGGGAATGACGTCAATCAGGCAAATATAGTTCGGGCATCCCACTTTAGAGACAAATCCAATCATGGGGAGGTATATATCGTTATCATCATAATCAAAATAGGGAACATCTTCATGGGCCATTAACTGTAAATCTTCTAAGGTTTGTATATAAGGATAGTATCGACTGAACTCATTAAGAACGTCAACCAGGACGTCTCGATCGATATAACCGCCGTGATAATTGGTTAATGCGCCTTCTCCTACTCCAATTAAATCCCACAAATGATGAGCGCTGTCGCCTACATAATCGGAAATCACATCAAAACCCGCTGGAAGTGCCCCTCCAACCAAATTTTTCGAGTAGGGAAGAACCCCGGCCAATTTCCAGTTATTATAATTCACATCATCTAAAAACCATGCCATGTATAACCAGGGGATCACGGTGGAGGTATCCGGGTCTACCAACAGCCCGGCTTTAAAAAGATTGACCACCTGGTTGTAGGTGGCTTCATCCCATGGTGTACCGGAAGGTGGCATATCTTTTGTAAGACCATCCAGGGCCACCAAGCCCCTGAGATCATCCTGGTATTTCGAAGCATAAATAGTCATATGAGTTACACCCCGGCTAAATCCACTCATGAAAATCTTCTTCACAGATGATGACTTCTTGATGAAATCCACACAGCATTTGATATCTTCCCGGAATACCCCATATGTCCAGTCGGTGGTTGAACTGATATCGATCCCATACTCAGAAAACTGGTCATAATCCATATCCGGTACGTTCAGCGACCGAAAGTCCATGGTATAAACATCATAACCATTATTGGCCAGGTACAGCATCGGGTTAATATCCGGGTTGGTGAGCTCTGACCAACTCCCGGCATTCCAGGTCCCGGGAATCATAAAAATCACTTTCCGGTTAAAAAACATTTTGCTTTTTTTAACCACTCGATGGAGCGTAACCTTGTCCAATGCGCCATAAGGGGGACGCAGCGTTTCCCAAATAAAATTCACTAATTTAGGATTGTCGTCAACATCGCTTACGCTCTTTAATTCCCAATCTGAAATGCCAGCGTTAGCACTTGTACCTACAACAAAAAATAGTGACAGCAACACGCAACTTGCAAAGACATGTGTCTTTTTCATTTTTTAATCCTCCTTTTATGAATTAATTTTTTTTTGGATGTCATTTTTAAATTGCCGCCGGAAACCACCTGTCATCAACTGCAGACCTTATGTCCTCCGTGGTTTGTTGTTCAATGGCTGGGGAAGATTCGCTGCTGGTTTCTTCTAATCATTGTCCTCTAGTCCGGGAAGCTTAAGCAGAGAATTAACTGCGTTGTATAAATTGCCTTTTCGTCATTTTAAGTTTCATTATAAACGATTAATGAGTAACTGTCAATAGTTAATGTAAATCCAAAATCCTTCACATCAAATTTAATGATGCAAACGCCTCTGCCAGGGGCAACCTATTACTCCTATTCTTTATTTTATTTAATAAAATGTTGAAAGCGTTGATTGAGCAATTCAGCAGTCTCCTGCATCATTTTTTTACCCATTTCATCCACATGGCGATTTCGCCAATCTTCCAGCGGCGTGCCTTTGACCCATTGATTGAAAGCCCCTAACGCGGGACCACACTGGACTTGATAGTTGACTTTATCACTTTCGTCCCCGCTTAAGGCCAACCGGGACCCATAGCCAAAATACCAGCGAAAAATCAATGCCATTTTATGTTTGGGATTTTTATCCGCTTTTTCAATCTCCTGCGCAGGATAAAAGGATTTG
Organism: Candidatus Aminicenantota bacterium; assembly: GCA_020355945.1. The sequence continues at coordinate 8,308,084 of CP070627.1, forward strand.
ACTTCCCGGTAAATTTCGTCAAAGGTCCGTTTAAAATATCGCTCCTGGAGTTGTTTTTTTGTTTTTTCATCGATGTTGTCAATGGAATTATATTGACGGTAAAGTTCATAAAGTTTATTGGCCCGGGCCGGGAAAAACACCCCCCGCTTTAAGACCTGGACTTTAGCTCCCAACTCAAACATATCACCGGCTGGTGCATAATCCGTATCCTGGACATTGATCTGCTGGAGTAAATCTTTAACCGCGTCACTGGTAGCGGCTTCTACACTGCATTGGTTGATGGACCCGGTTAATATAAAATCCGCACCCAGGATAAACGCAGCGGCTGCGGCCTGGGGGGTACCAATCCCTCCTGCCGCCCCTACCCGTATCGGTTTGGGATATTTGTACTTTTCCATCATTTCATCTCGTAATTTGAGCATGGCTGGCATTAACGCATAGGGCATGCCCTGGTCGGTATGACCCCCGGAATCCGCCTCCACACATATATCATCCGCCATGGGCACCTGCTTTAATAAACCCGCTTCTTCCCGGGTGATTTTATTGGCTTCCACCAACTTTTTGGCAATACGTTCCGGCACCGGGCTTAAAAACTGCTCCGCCACTTCCGGCCTGGAGACCTTAGCGATGATTCGATTGAATTCCTTTGCCCGGTACTTCACCAATGCCGGGGTAATTGTCAAAAAAGCCGCGGCTTCAATGGTCCGGATTCCATATTTCAGGAACAAATCCACGACTTCTTCTTCAACTCCCGGGTCCAGGGGATTGGAAACCAGGTTCATCCCATAGGCCTCACCATTATCCAGTTCGTTTTTTATATATCCAATGGCGGTTTCAATGTCTGCCAATTCCAGGCCGCCGGTTCCGAAAAAACCCATCATACCTGCCCTGCCCATTTTTACCACCATTTCTTTCGAGGCGATGCCTTTATACATACCCCCGGTAAGATAGGCATACGTAAGACCATAATCCTGTTTAAATTCAGCACTGCCAAGGGATTCCCCGGTAATTTTTCCATTCCCGGTATCCCCCTGTAAAACTGGCTCTATTTTCTTATCCGTGGGCATTGGTGCAGCGATCTTTTTCTTTTCTATTTTTATTGGTTTTCCGGTCTTTTCTTTTTTCTTTTTCAACTGTTCCTTTGGTTTTTTTTGTGCTTCTTCTTTGGGAAGATCCAGGGGACCGGCTTCATTATTGATCCTGATGGCCAGCGCTTTTACTACACTGAGCTCGATGCCGCTGACCTCATGAAAACCATCAATATCAACGCCTTTGGCCAACAGGTACCGAATGCTGTCCATCCACTTGACCGGGGTGGTTATTTGCTCGATAATATTGTCTTTTATCTCTTCCTGTTGATAGGGTCTGGCGGTTACGTTGGCAATGATGGGAATGGTGATTTCTGCAAACTTAAACTTCTTGACAAACTTATTAAATTTTTTCTTCGCCTCCGCCATATAAGGGGTATGAAATGCGCCGCTTACATTTAATATTCGATAGTGAGTGGCTCCCCTGTCTAAAAAGACGGACTCTGCCCGGGCAATCTCTTCATTAAGACCGGAAATCACCACCTGGTAAGAGGAGTTGTAATTGGCAATATAGAGATTCGTAAAGTTATTCTCTTTCAATATTTTTTCTACTTGATCCGCGGTTAACCCCATTACCGCAGCCATGCCGCCTCCCCGGGCCTGTCCCATCAGTTCTCCTCGTTTTTTTACCAATTTCAACCCGGTTTCAAAATCCACCACCCCGGAAGCCAATAAGGCATCATACTCGCCGACACTGTGCCCCAGCACATAATCAGGCTTTGGTTCTGCCCGGCTTTTTTTCAAATAGCTTAAGGCATTAACCACATATACTGCCGGCTGCGTGAATTGGGTTTGCAGCAATTGTTCATCGGGGTTCTCTAGGCACAATGTTTTGATGGAATACCCCAGTATGTCATCGGCTTTCCGGGTTAAGTCTTTAAACTCATCAAAAAGGTCCTCACCCATACCTTGCTGCTGTGATCCCTGGCCGGGAAACAAATACGCTTTCATTTTCTTTTCCTCCTTTCTTACTGCAAATGGTCTATTGGATAAAAAAAATTCGTTGAATTGCTCTAATCTTTTTAAATCACTGCCAAAGGGAGTCATAATCGCAAAATGCATCGATGCCGCAGGTTCGGTTAAATTATTCTTGACAAAATTTTGCAGGGTACCCGAAGGTCCCAGGTCGATATAAATATGGCTTTGTATTTTTTCCAGGTTGTGCAGTGCTTCCCGGAATACCATGGGTTGACGCACAATTTCCCAGAAATAGTCAGGAGGAATTTCATCGATTACCCCACCGGTCATGCAGGAGACAAAAGTACAATTGGGACGCTGAAACTGCTTCTCCTTTAAATAGGAACAATAAGCCGACCCGGCCGGTTCCATCAACCGGGAGTGAAAGGCAAAGGAAACCGGTAAAAGCTGAAACACGATATCCCTTTCTTTTAGAAAATGTTGGATTTCAATTAAGGCTTCCTTTTTTCCTGATACCACAAAATGGCTGTTGTAATTAATCGCGGCCAATTCCGTATGTTGATGCAAAAGAGGGGATTCATGGTATATAGTGGGATCATGAAGAATGGTCATCATACCTCCTTCACCCTGCTGGCAGTGGGTTTCAATGATTTCCGCCTGTTTAACCACCATTTCCACTGCCTCTTCTATTGTCATGACCCCTGAAAGTGCGGCAGCGGCAAACTCCCCTAAACTACTCCCCATCACGATACCCGGTTCCGGGCCACTTCCTGTTAAGGCCCGGGACAACGCATATTCCACCATAAAAATGGCCGGATGCGTGTACCGTATACAATCAAAAATATCACTGGTCTTTCTTTTATCATCATATAATTGGTGCAGTATTGATTCTCCTGTCATATCAACGATGATGTGGTCCAATTGCTCCATCCACTTCCTGAAATCCGGATGCCTATGATAAAGCTCTTCTCCCATATGATAATATTGGCTCCCCTGACCGGGAAACATAAATACAATCGGTTTACCCATTATCACCGCCACTTGCTCCTATGACTGACTGAGCCGCCAGCCGGTTATCTTTTTTCACAATGATTTTTGTATTTCCTATATTTACTGGGGACGACGCCAAAGTATCTTTTAAAGAGTCCCCTGAAGTATTCGGCAGAGCAAAACCCCAGGCTTTCGGACAATTTCGCTACTGTCAGATCAGTGGTCTCTCTTAACAACATTGCCGCCCGCACCATCTTCTCTCTTTGAATGAATTGACACAGGGTGAAATTTTTATCGGATTTAAACTCTCGGGCCAAATGGGAACGATCGACTTTAAATCTCCTGGCAATAGATGAGACTGTCATTCCCTTCAACACTTCATTATTACAGGTCATCACAAATTTCGCCACTTGATCCGGAAGAGTTTCACTATCCATGACAACACCTTTAATCACACCGAAACTCTACTACCTTGCCTCTATTCCGAGTAAGCTTCCGCCATTGACCCTACAATGCATGCCTTTCTACAATCTACCTTTTACCGGCCGCTGTTATGATGGGCCAAAAATAACTGCATTACTGGTAAACAGATGTCTTAATTTAACTAATACCTGTAAAATTGCCTTTAAGATGAATTATGAAACGGGCCAAAAAGGTCAAACCAATAAAAAATGTAAGCTTCCGCCATTCTGTTTAAACATCCCTGAAAACTCCTTTTAGTATGTTCATGTTTAAATTATAAATTGGAGAAAACAGACTCACTCTAATGGTACATGATAACGCCTTTGACGCCTGCTCAAACCACTTAAACGCAAACCATATCATAACAGAGGGCTGTAATAGCGTCAAGCCCTAATTTTGTGACCATTGGGCATGATTTTTTTATACCCGAGAAAATATTATTGTAAAAGGATTTCGATATTTTTTACTTTTAAAAAATAGGGGTCCTCCTTTGACGGATGACCACATAGCCTTACCAAAAATCTCCTAAAATTCTTTTATATCAGTTGTCCACCCCGTTAATCGTTAAATAAAAACAATATGTCACAAATTTGGGGGGTATTTTAAAAAAAATGACCTAAAGGTTACAAATTTAGTGATTATCGATCGCTGCCCCCCGGGGCTGGCCAATATTCAACCTTTTAATTGGGACTTGAACCGCCCGATGAGCTCCTTTACCGTGCCTTGATCTGCGGGGATCATTTTGATTTTAGCTTTTTCCAGGACAGCCGCGGCTTTGGGTCCCGGCTGCGCCCCAATGGCTGCCCGACATCCCTTCCCCACCACAAACGAAGCTATTTTGATACCCACCTCATGGGCATCATTTTTAAACATATTTTCCTCGATGGAGATAATCTTTTCCTCTTCCATATCATAAACGATAAAACAGCCAGCTCTTCCAAAACGATTATCCAGTTTGGAATCCAATCCTGCATTACTTTCAACGGCAATAAAAACCCTCATCTTCTCTTCCTTCTTTTTGAAGCCGCGGATGTACACGGGCCCACCGGGACCCGGGTACGAAACATTTTATCCTTTTTTTGCAGCTTCTTTATATTCAATAATATGATCGCAGTAGGGGTCGCCCTTGGGTATTGATTGGGAAACCCGATAAGCTAGATTCTTTCCCAATGTCTCTACCAGTGTTTTTTCCATCTGGGTGTGGGCCTCGCATACTTCAGGCGTCTCCCAGGGATAGGGACACTCCCATACCCTTATTACCACCCTGTTATCGGAGAATTCAACCACTTTACCATTACCTCTTAAGGTATTGAATACCCTGATCACGTATAATGCAACCGATTCGAGGTCACGATTTTTTACTCTTTTTTTTGCTCTTTGGGCAATCTCCAAACCGTATTTTTTTCCCACTTCCCTGATGAGGTTTAAGCCATCTTCGCCGTATTTTTCGTAAATGGCCTCATATAGGATTTTAATTCTTCTTACCAATCCGGCTGTTACGCTTTTATACCTTTTTTCTATTGGCACTTCTTCGATTTTAACATCCTCGGGTAACTGGATCATTCTTACCTCCGGGATAAATTTGATTATACCATCTGCTTTGTAAAAGTTTCTATCCTGTCAAAGGCTTTATTTATCTCATCTTCGGAGACACAGAAAGATAATCTCAGGTGACTTTCTCCTGTAGGACCGAAAGCAATTCCAGGGGTTGTTGAGACTTTGGCTTCTTTTAGCAGTTTTTGACAGAACGCAATGGAATCGTTTCCTTGCTTTAATAGAATCCTGGGAAACATCAGGTATGAACCACCTGGTTTTTGATAAGCGAAAGCAGTACTCAGCCTGTCAAGACGTTCACACATCAGGTTCCTGGTGGTGAGATAGTGTTTCCTGAAATCATCGACACAATGGCGGGGCCCTTTTAAAGCCGCTAAGGCTGCATATTGAGAAACAACCGGGGCGCATATCGAAAAGGGGATATGAACCTTTTTTATTTGCTCGATTAATTCTTCATGCGCATGCAAATAACCCACTCGCCAACCGGTCATCGCATAGGTTTTTGTAAAGGTATAGCAGGTAATCACATTTTTTTCCATTCCCGGGACGGATTCAACACAGAAATGTTTATGATGATCAAAGACAAAATATTCATACGCCTCATCGGTAATGATCATTAAATTGTGTTCCCGGGCAATTCGTGCCAGTTGACGCAACTGCTCTTCCGGGAAAACCGTGCCAGTGGGATTATTGGGATTGCAGTACATGATTGCTTTTGTTTTGGGGGTAACTGCCTTTTCAATGGCTTGAATATCCAGGGTAAACCCTTCCTCTTCCACTAAAGGGACAAGAACCGGTTTACCGGATGCCAATAGCACCTGTTGGATATGAGTTGAATAAGTTGGGGTTGGCAATATCACTTCATCCCCGGGATCGACAACCGCCATCACCGAAGCCGCCAATCCTTCAATCGCGCCAATGGTAACCAGTATTTGTGAGATATTTGCCTCTATATGATTATCCCGCTTTAGTTTTTTTACAATCTCCTGGCGCAGTTCCACCAGGCCGTCACTGGGTGAATATCCGCCGGTAAGCCCCTGTTGTATTGCTTCAATGGCCGCGTTATTGATGTGCCGGGGCGTTCCTGCCGTGGGCTTTGCCCAGGATAAAAATGCAACATCAGTGAATTGTTTCGACAATCTTGTCATCTCATGGATGGCAGATTTTTTGAGTTGTTTAACCCTGTGGGAAATTCTTAGATTTTTTTCCATTTTTTACCTTTTTCTTCTAAACCGTCTCATTCGTCTCCCCA
>CP070627.1:8314447-8318306 GCA_020355945.1 Candidatus Aminicenantota bacterium
GGGATTTAAAGATATACCCATCATTGCCATGACAGCTCAAAGTATGAAAGGCGATCGGGAAAAATGCCTTAAGGCCGGAATGGATGATTATATCCCCAAACCCATCAAAAGAGATGTGGTATTTGCCATGGTCAAGAAATGGTGCCTGGACAGGGTATAACGAAAAACGAGAAAACAAGGGGGAATTATAAAAATAAAAAAAATAAGGAGGAAATGATGAGAAAATCATTCATTATTGCCGGATGTCTGCTTATTTTCTTTACGGGCTTCCAATTAAAAGCACAGGAAGACCCCTTTTTATGGCTTGAAGAAATAGAAGGAAAAAAAGCCCTGGAATGGGTGGACCAGCATAATAAAAAATCCGTGGCTAAACTCGAATCAGTACCGGGATTTAAAAAAATCAACGATCAGGTCCTGGAGATTTTAAATTCCGATGAACGGATTCCTAAGGCAAGCAAAAGAGGCGATTATCTTTACAATTTCTGGCGTGATGCCCAACACCTGAGAGGGCTCTACCGCCGCACCACATTGGAAGAATATCGAAAAAAGAATCCCCGCTGGGAAACTATCCTGGATATCGATGCACTGGCTAAAGAGGAAGGCGAAAACTGGGTATATAAGGGGATGAACCATCTTTACCCCGAGTATAACCGCTGTCTGGTAAGCCTATCAAGGGGAGGGGCTGACGCCACCGTGGTGCGGGAATTGGATATCCCCTCCAAATCCTTTGTCAAAGACGGTTTCCAATTACCTGAAGCCAAAAGCTTAGTATCCTGGCAGGATATTAATACTATATTTGTGGCAACCGATTTCGGCGAAGGCAGTTTAACCACCTCCGGTTACCCTGCCGTGGTCAAACTGTGGAAACGGGGAACACCACCGGGCAATGCAAAAACCGTTTTCCAGGCCCAAAAGACCTCTGTCTATACAGGAGGTTTCCGTTTCTTCAGCGAACAAGGCCATCTGGACCTGGTGGTTGACCGCAAAACATTTTTTAAACAAGATGCCTACCTCCTGGAAGACGGAAAATTGCATAAAGTAGATATCCCTGAAGATGCAGAACTTATCGGCTATTTTAAAAAGCAGGTGCTTGTCCGGTTGAAAAGCGACTGGAACACCGGTGATAAAACATACCAACAGGGTTCGGTTATTATTGGGAAGCTGGAGGATATCATGGTTGGCAAAAAGGAATTTCATGTGTTGATGGAACCCGGGGAACGCCGCTCAATTTCCAGCGTAAACACCACCAAAAGCATGATTTTGATTACAGTCCTGGATAACGTGGTCAGCAAGCTTTACCAATTCACCCAGGAGGATACCGGCCAATGGCGGCAGAAAGAGATTAAAATTGCTGACAATGGCACACTATCGGTGTTTAATACCAATGAAAAAAGCGATGATTATTTTATTATTTATGAAAATTTCCTGACGCCGGACAGCTTATATATGATTTCAGGTAAGGATGGTAAGTTTGAAAAACTCAAAAGTCTTCCTGGCTTTTTTGATGCCGGGTCCTACAAAACCCGGCAATTCGAAGCGGTTTCCAAAGATGGAACCAGGATTCCCTATTTCGTGGTGATGAAAAAAGATATCAAGCTTAACGGCAAAAATCCCACTTTACTCTACGGTTACGGTGGATTCGAGGTATCTTTAAAACCTTTTTATTCTGCCACGGTGGGCTGCTGTTGGTTGGAAAAAGGCGGTGTTTTTGTGTCGGCCAATATTCGCGGCGGTGGTGAGTTTGGACCCAAATGGCACCAGGCCGGCCTGTTGAAAAACCGCCATAAAGTCTATGAAGATTTCATCGCTGTGGCTGAAGACCTGATCAAAAGAAAAATCACATCCCCTGACAAACTTGCTATCCAGGGAGGAAGTAACGGCGGCCTGTTAGTAGGGGTTATATTTACCATGCGCCCCGATCTCTTTAAAGCCGTGCTGTGCCAGGCCCCGCTCCTGGATATGCAGCGATACACCAAAATGCCTCCAGGGGCAAGCTGGATGGCCGAATACGGCGACCCTGATGACCCGGATATGTGGGAATACATCAAAACCTATTCCCCTTATCACAATCTGAAAAAGAATGTTAAATACCCGGAAATCTTCTTTAGTACCTCTACCCGTGATGATCGCGTTCACCCGGGCCATGCCAGGAAAATGGCGGCTAAAATGGAAGACATGGGGTATAAAGTATTCTACTATGAAAATACCGAAGGCGGTCATGCCGGCGCTGCCAATAACAAACAAAGAGCATATATGAACGCCCTGAATTACACATTTCTCTATATACAATTAATGGGTAAGTGATAACAGATAAGCTGCCAGGAGGCTGTCCGAGAACCTGCGGCGGAATATCGAAATCCCCGCCGGAGGCGGTTAAACAACTGTTCAGCGGACACCGCTTCCGTTTTTCATTTTTCGTTTTTCATTTTTCATTTTTACTTTATTTTGGTTTCGCTCCCTATTCTCAGACAGCCTCCTGGCCTACCAACCCGGGGACAAGAGCTTTGAACCTGGCAAGAAAATCCTTTGCGCCTCCCGGTTTCAGTCCTATTCCCTGCCATAAAGGAGCTCGCCCCCCGCCTTTCCCGTCTATAATACGCAGCAGTTCATCTTTGACCTCATCAAAGGGAAACGTGATATCCTGCGAACAGGCAATGCTCCACTGCAGTTTACCCCTGGAACCATTTACCAGGCAGATCAGGGTTTTTTCCCGTTTTAAGAGATTTTTTAAGACTTTTTTGATTAAGTTATCATTTTCCTCTTTCCAGGATGCAGTGATAATGTGATAGGAAGAACCCTCCCGGTGCTGCGATTGGTCATACAGGTTTTGGGCAATGGTTTCGGCCAGTCGGTTTTCCGTCCAACTGTATTTTCTTTTAAAAGCGGACAATTCTTCCTGGAGATCCTTGACTTTCTGTACGAACATATCCTCTTTAGCGGCGAGGACCGATTTCAACCCGGAGATGATTTTATTTTTTTCCCGGTAATCTTCAAAAGCTCTATCCCCGATTTTCCAGGCAATGCGAGCATGGTCCCGGATTTTTTCGGTGCCGATGGCTTTAATCAGTCCGACTTTTCCTGTGCGGTCCAGGTGAAGACCGCCGCAGGCCACACAGTCAAAGTCCCCGATCTTGACCAAACGGATATTGCCTTCTCGTATGCAAGGTTTACGTAAAGGAAATCGATCCAGTTCCTGGTGATGGGTATGGATAAAATTTAAAGGCAAATCATCCCGGATGACCTGGTTTGCCAGTTTTTCCACCCGGGTTAAATCGTCCTCCGGGATTCCCGGGGCGTCGATTTCAACGGTGGTATAATCGATGCCCATGTGAACCGAAACGGTTTTATATTTCCCGATTTTCCAGAGAGCCCCGGAAATAATATGTTGCCCGGTATGCTGCTGCATAAAGTCTTTGCGCCATTGGAAATCGATTTTCCCTGTGATGATTCCCTGTCCCGGGTTTTCAGGGAGATAGTGGTAGATAATATCTTCTTCTTTTTGTACATCTGTAACCGGGATATTGTTGAGCCAACCTTTATCCGCTGGCTGGCCGCCTCCTTCCGGGTAGAAAAAGGTTTTATCCAGCACCACCCGCCATGCTTTTTTCTCCTTGACAGCTTCAATAACCCGGGCCTCGAATTCAATTTTATTTGCATCCTGGTAATAAAGTTTTTCAGTCATATTTTCTCCTTGCGGTCAAAGCAAACCAGGAGGTTAGAATATTTTACCAAAAATCCATGACATATTCCACCAGTCCAATAGTAACTATTCAGTTTTGGAAAAACTTATCATGCAGTTCATGTCTCATTCGCCCGTACGGTGTCCTTCGGCCACCTCCCTGAGGCTCATTCGATCATG
>CP070627.1:8318406-8328044 GCA_020355945.1 Candidatus Aminicenantota bacterium
GACCATATGAAATTGAAACCAGGATATCGAAATTCGATATGACATTAACCTGTATAGAGGGAAGAGAGACCCTACAATGGGGAGTTGAATACTGCACAAAGTTGTTTAAAGAAGAAACCATTGAACAGTATAAAGAATATTTTAAACAAATCACAGCGGCTGTATTAGACGGAGGCATGGGAAAAAAAATATCAGGGATAGAGATCATTTCAGAAGAGGAAAAAAAGCGAATCGTATACGATTTTAATGATACAGGAACAGGATATCCATGGAAAAAATCCATCCATCAATTATTAGAAGAGCAGGTAGAGAGGACGCCGGACAATATTGCTGTTGTAGGAGCCCACGAATTACACGAATTACACGAAAGAGCATCCTTAGAGGGAACAGGGTGGCTTGCCACCTTGTCTGTAATCATTTCCATCACCTACAAAGAATTGAATCAAAAGGCAAATCAATTGGCATATTTGTTAAAAGAAAAGGGGGTTAAACCCGACAGCATTGTGGGGCTGTCTGTGGAACGCTCGGTAGAAATGATCGTCGCCATATTGGGAATATTGAAATCCGGCGGCGCTTATTTACCCATTGAAACCGGTTACCCGGAAGAGCGCATCCGTTATATGCTGGCAGACAGCCAGGCAAAGTTCTTGTTGGCAGCCCCAGGGACCCGGATTAAGGATAAGGCTGAGGAAAAGGGAGAAACAGGGCAACCACAAGGATTGCCCCTGGAATTTGTTAAAATTAAGAAGTATATTGAAACTGTACATGAGCCCTCCCAATCAACCTTAGCCTCAACCTCAACCTGCCAGGTTAGCCCGGCTAACCTGGCATACGTCATGTACACCTCCGGGACCACTGGTAAGCCTAAAGGCGTGATGGTGACCCATCAAAATGTTACCAATCTTGTATTGGGATTAAAAAACAGGATATATGTTTCATATAGTAAGCCATTGGCAGTATGTGTACTCGCACCCTATGTGTTTGATGCCTCAGTTCAGCAGGTATTCGCGGCCCTGCTGCTGGGGCACAGTTTATATATTGTACCGGGATATATGAGAGTGGACGGGTTAAAATTGTTTGAATTCTATAAGAGGAATAATATTGACATCTCAGATGGAACACCGACACACCTCCGTTTGCTCCTTGAAAACATTAACCTCGAAGAAAAAAAAGTAAACCTGGAAATGAAACATTTTATTATCGGAGGTGAGGAGCTAGGCCGGGAAATCGCAAAAAATTTTATTAATCGTTTTGGAGCAAAAGGATTAGAGATAACAAATGTTTATGGACCAACGGAATGTTGTGTGGATTCAACATCTTATGATATCTTAAAAGAGAATGTGGATAACCATACGAGCCTTCCAATCGGCACACCCATGCCGAACCAGCAGGTATATATATTGGACAGCGACAATAACTTGCAGCCAATAGGAGTAACCGGGGAATTGTGCATAGGTGGCATGGGAGTTTCCCGGGGTTATTTAAACCGACCGGAACTAACCGCAGAAAAATTTAGAAGAGATGTCATTCGTCATTCGTCATCAGTCATTAGTTCTTCTGATAAGCTCTCTAAAGTTACCAATGACCAATGTCTAATGACCAATGACAGTTCTCCCCATTACCCCATTACCCCATTACCCCAATCCCCCATCTACCGAACCGGTGACCTGGCCCGATGGCTGAGGGATGGAAATATTGAATTTTTAGGAAGAATCGACAATCAATTAAAACTCAGGGGTTATCGAATCGAGTTAGGAGAGATAGAAAGCGTCTTACAGAAGCATGCTCACATAAAAGAGGCAGTGGTACTAAGCCGGTCGGATGGTAAAGAAGATAAATATCTATGTGCTTACATGGTTTCCGGTAAAGAACTGGAAATTTCGGAAATACGGGAGTACCTGGCGAAACGTTTACCCGAATATATGATCCCCACCTATATGATGCAGGTAGAAAAAATACCCGTAACCACCAATGGGAAAATTGATCGAAAGGCCTTACCCGAACCGGGAATAATACCAGGCACGGAATATGCAGCACCGCGGGATGAAATAGAAAAAAAGCTTGCCGGGATATGGGGGGAGGTGCTGGGGGTGAAAGCGCCCCCAGGCATTGACGATAACTTCTTTGAATTGGGAGGTCATTCATTAAAAGCAACTATCCTGGTGGCCAGGATACATAAAGAGTTAAGTATAAGACTACCCCTGGCAGCGATATTTAAAACACCCACGATAAGAGGACAGGCAGGATCGATAAAAGAGATGAAAGAAGAAAGATTTGCATCGATAGAACCCGTTGAAAAGAAGGAGTACTATCTTTTATCATCGGCACAACAGCGGCTGTATATTTTGCAGCAGGTGGAGTTGGACAGCACGGTATACAACATGCCCATATTCACTCACTTGCCAGGAGAGCCCGAAATAGAGAAGTTGACAGGAATCTGCCAACGATTGATCCACCGTCATGAAAGTCTGATGACCTCATTTGAAACGGTAAAAGATGAACCGGTGCAAAAGGTCCACGATCAAGTGAAATTTGAGATTGAATACTATGATATGAAAGAGGTTGAGGAAGAAGAACAGACGACAGACGACAGAGGACAGACGACAGAGGGCAAACCGGCCCCTCATCCGTCATCGTCATCCGTCGTCCGTCGTCTGTCATCTGAATTTATCCGTCCCTTTGATTTATCTCATGCACCTCTTTTACGAGTTGGATTGATGAAATTGGAAGAAAACCGACACATACTCATGGTAGATATGCATCACATCATATCGGACGCTACTTCCCACCAGGTATTGACAAAGGAACTTACAGCCATGAATAAAGGTGAAATCCTTCCATTATTACGGATCCAGTATAAAGATTTTTCAGAATGGCAAAACAGTAAGAAAGAAATGGAAAATCTTAAACGGCAGGAACAATACTGGCTGAAAGAGTTCGATGGCCAAATACCTTTATTGGACATGCCCACGGATTATAAAAGGTCCAATGAACTGGGATTTGAAGGAAGCACCCTGGCATTCAAGATAGACCCTCCATTAACCGGGCAATTAAGAGACATGGCCTCTCAATTTAACGTAACATTGATGATGCTATTGCTGTCCGGGTATAACATATTGCTATCAAAATATACGGGCCAGGAAGATATAGTAGTGGGAACGGTGACAGCCGGGAGGCGGCATGCGGACCTGGAAAACATCATAGGATTCTTCGTCAATATGCTGGCAATAAGAACAGCACCCGGTAAAAATAAAAGGTATTCCCAATATTTACCGGAAGTAAAAGAAAAGGCCATAAATGCCATTGAGAACCAGGATTATCCATTTGAAGAGTTGGTAAGTAAGCTTCGGGTACAAAGAGAACCCGGGAGGCATCCGTTAATTGACACCGTTTTTGTATTGGCCGATGTCCGGGAAAACGCGGCAGAGCAAGAGAAACAACCAACCGAAACAAGCACAAGCGATCCGGGAACAAATCCCTATAAGAAGACTCATTTCGATCTGATGCTGCATGCCGCAGCTGCGGAACAATCCATAAATATGGTGTTTGAATATTCAACCAGGTTATTTAAAGAGGCAACCATCCGGGATTTTTCAAAATATTACCTGGAAATTTTGCGGCAGTTAGCAGAGAAAAAAGATATCAAGTTGCAAGATATCAAAGTTAGCCATGATTTACAGGCCTCAAAAATAGAATCTATAAAGGATGATAAAAATGATTGGGACCTTTTTTAATATTTTAGGAGGAATCCAAAGATGAAAAACAGGAATTTTTCAAGTAAGGCAGCGTTTGCAGCCAATGAATACGGAAAAGAGAGAGAATACTGGACAAAAAAATTCTCAGGGGAAATAAAAAAAAGCAATTTCCCATATGACAATAATTATTTACCCACAACAACCAACAAAAGCAAAACAGGTTCCATCAATTTTCGTTTTACCCACCAATCCTTCTTAAAAATAATGGAATTGAGCAAAGGATTGGACCATCGATTATATATTATCCTGGCAGCAGGATTGGTGGTGCTGCTCTATAAATATACCGGGAATAATGATATTATCATAGGGGCCCCTATTTTCAAGCAGGAAACAGGGGAGAATTTTATCAATACGGTACTGGCGCTGAGAAATCGAATCGATGACCGCACCACCTTTAAGGAACTGCTGCTCAACAGGGTAAGGCCAACAATAATAGAAGCCAATGAGAACCAGAATTATCCCATTGAAACCCTGATATACCAGTTAAATATCCCTTTTTCCGAAGGTGAATTTCCCTTGTTTGAAACAGCCATTTTACTGCAAAATATTCATGACAAAGCATATATCAGTCATACACAACCCAATATGATATTCTCTTTTTTACGAACCGGTGAAGGTATTGAAGGTACAGTGGAATATAATGCTGTACTGTATCGCCGCAGCACCCAGGAGAGGATAGTCAATCATTTTGAACGCTTGATGGAGCAATTGATCTTTAATGTAAATAAACCGGTACCGGGAATTGAGATGTTGACGGAAGAAGAAAAAAGGCAATTGTTAGAGGATTTTAACAACACCAAAACAAACTATCCGGCCAACAAAACCATAGATGGTATATTCGAGGAACAGGTTTCCCGGGCAGCGGAAGCGGCCGCGCTGACCTATGAAAGTCATTACCTCACCTATGGCATGTTGAATGACAAAGCAGACTGCCTGGCATCATACCTCCGGCAGCAAGGTCTAAAGCCCGAGGAACCCGTGGCCCTGATGGTGGATAATTCTCATAAGGTCATAGTGGCGGTACTGGCGATACTAAAAGCCGGGGGCACATATTTGCCATTAAATTTCGAATACCCGGAAAAACGAAAAAAATATATTCTAACGGATTCTCGAGCAAACCTATTATTAACCAATTATAAACAACTATGCCCCTATGTTCCCACGGTGATTGACCTGGAAGACCGTGCGATACACCAACCCGGGACCAGGATCCGGCCAAAACACGGCAGCGATCATTTAGCCTACATCATGTATACCTCTGGATCTACAGGCAGCCCCAAAGGAGTAATGGCAGTGCATAAAAATGTTATCCGGCTGGTAAAAAATACCAATTATATAAAATTTAAGCAAGGTGACAGCATTTTGCTCACCGGTGCATTGGAATTTGATGCCTCTACTTTTGAGATCTGGGGGGCACTTTTAAATGGTCTGCCCCTGCACCTGGTCAGCAAAGAAACCCTGCTGGACCATCACAAGCTAAAACAGGCACTCAGGAGAAATCGAGTAACCACCATATGGATGACCTCACCCCTATTCAACCAGGTGTTGGATTTGGAAATCGAGGTCTTTGCCGGCCTGGAAAACCTTTTGGTAGGAGGGGATGTATTATCACCGGCACATATCAACCGGGTAAGGCACCGATACCCTGCATTAAACGTCATCAATGGCTACGGACCCACGGAAAATACCACATTCTCCACCACTTACCTCCTGGAAAGAGACTATAATAAAAATATACCCATAGGCAAACCGATAGCTAACTCCAGTGCATATATAGTTGACAGGAACAATCATTTGGTACCTATCGGAGTCGAAGGAGAGTTGGTGGTAGGAGGAGATGGAGTCGCCAGGGGATATTTAAACAACCCGGAATTAACCGCAGAGAAATTTGGCCATGATTTATGGGATTTACAGGATTACCATGATGAAAAAAACAAAAATAAAGGACCCCACAAAAAAAATTATATGTCCCATAGGTCCCATATGTCCTATATATCCCATAAGTCCTATATTATCTACAAAACCGGTGATTTGGCTCGTTGGCACCCGGACGGCAAAATCGAATTTTTGGGACGAATCGATCACCAGGTAAAGATAAGGGGTTATCGAATCGAACCGGGAGAAATAGAGAATCACCTGTTAGGAATCGAAATTATCAAAGAAGCAGTGGTAATAGACAGTAAAGACAGGGAGGGAGAGAAGTGTTTGTGTGCCTATGTTGTACCCGGAAAAGAAAAATCCGGGGGGGGCCTCGATGTGGTGGAATTAAAAAGGGAACTGGCAGTGAGCTTACCGGATTACATGGTGCCAGCCTATTTTGTTTCATTAGAGGCCATCCCGTTGACCTCCAACGGAAAGGTGGACAGGCGAGCGCTGCCGGAGCCGGGAGTCAGTGATATTGGAACGGCATATGCTGCCCCCAGGAACCCCTACGAAAAAACAATTGTCCAAATATGGGCGGAAGTACTGAAAATCGAAAAAGAAAAAATCGGTATTGATGCGGATTTTTTTGAATTGGGAGGTCATTCCTTAAGAGCCACAATCCTGATATCAAAAATACACAAGACCTTTAACGTAAAAATTCCCCTGGCCGAGTTATTTAAAACTCCCACGATTCGAGAGTTGTCAGGATATATAAAAAAATTAACCACGGACCGATACTCTTCCATACCAGGTGCGGAGAAAAAGGAGTATTATGAATTATCATCAGCGCAAAAGAGGTTATATATCTTGCAAGAGATAGAATTAACCGGAACCAGTTACAACATCCCCATGATGCTAAAGGTAGAGGGGGAATTGAACCCGGAGTTATTGGAGAACACTTTCCGCAAATTGATTGATCGTCATGCAAGTTTTAGAACCTCGTTTGAAATGATAAACGAAAAACCAGTGCAGAAAATACACCAACAGGTTGATTTTAAAATAAATTATTCCCGGCCCACAAATAATGACCAGGTAGAAGAAATTATCGCAAATTTTGTAAAACCCTTTAACCTGTCCAAGGCACCACTGATGCGAGTGGGATTGATAGAACTTCAACACACCCCGGCCGCTCATCGCGGCCGCCCCTCTAAAGAGGGGAAAGAGCAAAAGTATATCTTAATGGTAGACATCCATCACATTATCACGGATGGCACCTCCATGGATTTATTGGTGAAGGAGTTTACTGCTTACTATGTGGGAGAAGAGTTGTCTCCCATACGGCTCCACTATAAAGATTATGCAGGATGGCAGAATAGTAAAGAACAAAAAGAGGCAATCAAGCAGCAGGAGACTTATTGGCAAAAGCAGTTTGCAGGAGAAATACCGGTCTTGAAATTACCGGTTGATTACCCGAGACCGGCGATCCAGAGTTTTGCAGGAAATGTGGTAAGCTTCCAACTGGACCCCCGCCAAACCCGGGCCTTAAATACGCTGGCGTTGGAAAAAGGTATAAGCTTATATATACTTTTGCTGACTATCACCAATGTTTTTCTTTCTAAATTAAGTAACCAGGAAGATATTGTTATAGGGACACCAATCGCGGCCCGTCGTCATACGGACCTGGAACGAATCATTGGTATGTTTGTCAACACCCTGGCAATGCGAAATTACCCCATTGGACACAAAACATTTAAACATTTTTTGCAAGAAGTTAAAGAACGAACACTGGAAGCTTTTGAAAACCAGGAGTATCAATTTGAAGACCTGGTGGAAAAAGTGACGGTAAAACGGGATGCCAGTCGTAATCCACTATTTGATGTTGCATTGGCCTTACCCAATATGGAAGCGCAAGCAGGATATATACCCCGGGTAAATATACCCCAATTGAAAATAAGACCATATGAAATTGAAACCAGGATATCGAAATTCGATATGACATTAACCTGTATAGAGGGAAGAGAGACCCTACAATGGGGAGTTGAATACTGCACAAGGTTGTTTAAAGAAGAAACCATCCGGCGATTCATCCTCTATTTCAATCACCTCATCGATGACATCCTGGAAAATAAAAATAAACCTCTCAAAGACATGACAATAATCCCTCCAGGAGAAAGGAAAGCCCTCCTGGAGGTCTTCAATGACACCGGGCCATTATACCCCAGGGAAAAAACCCTTCCACGATTATTTGCAGAACAGGCAGCCAGGACACCCGGGAATATTGCCCTGTTTCTCCCGGACCCCGGGGCAGGGAGTCCGGACCAGGCCCCGGGTGCCATCCCGGGAGTTCATCCTGCCAGGGAAGGAAAACACTTAACATACCGGGAATTGGAAGAAAAATCCAACCAAATGACTGGTTATATAAGACGACGGGGAGCCAGGGAAAGAGATTTTGTAGCACTAATGGTGAATCCTTCATTTGAAATGATCATTGCTGTATTGGGGATATTAAAGGCCGGGTGCGCTTATATACCACTGGACCCCAAAGCTCCACAAGCCAGGAGAAAATATATCCTGGAAGAGTGTCAGGTAAAATTGCTGCTAACCGGAGCAGAACTGGCAGAAGAGAATTACGCAGGCATACCCGGGCAAAAACCTGGCACAGAAGTGGAAATTATCCCGGGAAATTTCGCATACGTGATATTTACTTCCGGGTCTACCGGTATCCCCAAAGGTGTCGCCATCAGACATGACAACCTCTCACCCCTGCTGCATTGGGGTTACAGGCATCTGGGAATCGGTCCCACCCACCGCACCCATCAGAATCTTTCTTATTATTTTGATTGGTCTGTATGGGAAATATTTATCACCCTAACCACAGGGGCCGGATTGTATACTGCGCCGGGAGAAACCCTGCTGAGCCCCGAGGAAACCATTGCCTTTATACGGCTGCATGAGATAACCGTGCTGCATGCCACACCCACCCAGTACAGCTTTATTGCCAATGTGGGAGAACCGTTGGAGACTTTAAAATACCTGTTTATTGGCGCGGAAAAGTTGAGCTGTAACCTGTTGGAACGAAGTATTCGCAGTGTGAGCGCTGATTGCCGGGTATTCAACATGTATGGCCCCACCGAGGCCACGATTATTGCTGCTGTCCTTGAAATTGACCGCTCAGATGATATTCATCAGCGATATGGAAGCCTTTCCGGTATACCCATTGGGGAACCTGTAGGGAACACCTCCCTGTTGGTCCTGGACAAATATTCCCGGCTGTGCCCGGTGAATGTGCCGGGTGAGTTGTACATCGCAGGTGACGGAATTGCACCCGGTTATCTCAACGATCCGGGAAAAACCGGTAAATCCTTCCCAAAAAACTTCTACAAAACAGGAAACATCAAAGGACCTCGTTTATACAAAACCGGTGACCTCTCCCGCTGGCTGCCCGATGGAACCATTGAATTCCTGGGCAGGATCGATTATCAAATAAAAATAAGAGGTTTTCGTATTGAACTGGGAGAGATAGAAACTCAATTGTTGAAACATCCGGATATAAAAGAAGCAGTTGTAACAGCAATAGAAGAGATAACCGCTGATCAATATTTATGCGCATATATTGTCACCAAAAGAAAGTTTGAATCAACGGAACTGCGAGGATATTTGTCCCGGTTTTTACCTGGTTACATGATCCCCGAATATTTTGTATCACTTGAGAAGCTTCCTTTAACACCCAACGGCAAAATAGATCGCAGCGCATTACCCTGTCCGGAACTAACTATTTCCGGGGGATATATACCGCCCTCCAATGAAACAGAAAAAAAACTGGTAGATATATGGTCAGAAGTACTGGAAATAGAAAAAGATAAAATCAGCATCCAGGCCAGCTTTTTCCAGATGGGAGGACATTCTCTAAAAGCCTCCACCGCCATTGCAAAGATACGCAAAGAATTTAATATAGAGATGCCCCTCATCGAAATATTTAAAACACCCACCATCCAATCACTGGCAAAATATATTATTCCA
>CP070627.1:8328144-8332211 GCA_020355945.1 Candidatus Aminicenantota bacterium
GTGGTTATAAAGGCGAATAAGTGGTTGGAGGTTTGAATGGTAAGGGATGGAGTGGTTTGAGCCTTGAAGACCACCTGGGCCAGGACCAGGCCCAATAGACCGAAGAAACCGAAAGAGTTCTGGAATATAATAAAGTAGAGGTAGGAGGCAAGGTAGTTGAACCGGTATTTTTTATACATCCCCAAAGAGATAAGAATCGCACTCACCCCTGCGGCTATCGATAGGACAAATATAAGAATGAGAAACATGAAAACATAACTCATATTCCAGTTTATCACTTTTTTACTGCGAAGTAAATAATCGGACCTTTTTCCTCCATCACTACCAAAGTAGTGTTTTTGAAAACACGACTTTGGTTGGATTGTTATTTCATCCTTTTGACTTCATAATGAACGTGCAGCCTGCAGCAGGAGGCAATTTTATGAAAAAAATGAAAAATTTTGCCCAGGGAGCCCTTGAATGATTGTAAGGGTCATAAGAGGGCGGCGCGATGCTTCTGCCAGGGCCTTGGAGGTGTTTTATGAAAAAAATATTGGTTATTCTTTTCTTGATTGTTTTGCTGGTGGTAACAGCCTTAACATCATTTAAAGCGGATTGCGATTCATCTGCCGCAATCGCAGCGGAAGAGGAAAGCAGCCTTTATATGGATTGCTTCGAAATTGTATGGCGGACAGTGAACCAAAAACATTTCGATCCTACTTTCGGCGGTGTGGACTGGAAGGGCGTGTATAAGCGGTATAAACCGTTGATATCGGCAGTGACCGGCCGGAGAGAATTTTACCTTCTCATTAACAAAATGTTATTCCAGTTGAATGTATCCCACCTGGGAGTCGTGCCTCCCGATGTTGTTCAACGGCTTGAACCTGTTGTATTCGCCGAGGGCAGCATTGGGCTTGATGTGCGGTGGTGCTGTGGAGATGCCGTTATTAACCGGGTCACTCCCGGCTCCCCTGCCCATATCGCAGGTCTGAGACCGTCCTTTCTCATAAAAACCATTGACGGCACACCTATTGAAAAAATTGCCGAAGAGAGATTGTCGCTGCTGGAACCCCCTTATAACAAACGTGCCAGCATCACAAACGAAATACTGGGCCGCATCTACGGACCTGCCGGAACCAAAGTGACCATTGCTTACCTGGATGACCGGCAAAAGAATCTTCAAAAAACAATAACCCGTAAACAGCGGGATGGGAAAGCTCACCTGGCAGATATCTTTCCTGTCAGTTTTACCCAATTTGAGGCAAAGCGTTTGGAGCAGGGCATTGGGTACATTCGCTTTAACTGTTTTCATCCTGTTCTTAATCAAAAACTGGTAACTGCCATTCGTTCCATGCATGATGCATCCGGGTTGATCATTGATTTGCGGGGGAATCCCGGCGGGAGCCCCCTGGTAGGGAAGGTGCTGGCCGAGCAGTTGGTGGGGACGCGGCGGTTGTTTTACAAGATGCATTTCCGGTGCAAGACCGTCGATATATACCTGGAGCCTGGCGCCGACGTTTACAAAGGGCCGGTGGCCGTACTCATCGACGTCACCACCAAATCTGCCGCTGAGTTGTTTGCCGTTGCCATCCAGGCCATTGGCCGTGGGAAAATTGTGGGCGAACGCAGTGCCGGTACCACCCTTGGCGCAGATGGAATGAAATTGCCAAACGGTGCTCTTTTGTTATACCCGGTTTTCCAGACCACTCCTGCCAATGGCAAGAAAACCGAAGGCATCGGGGTGGAGCCGGATATCCCTGTAAGGCTTGATTATGCAGCATTATTGACCGGAAGAGATTCTCAACTTGAAGCTGCCGTACATTTTCTCACCCACCAGCAAAGAGTATCTTTAAAATAAATAGGAAAAGCGTTTTGACAGGATAACAGGATGGTTTATCCTGTTAATCCTGTCAAAACAAATGTTTCCCTATGCGGCTTTCTTAACCTCAACGTCACCCGACACAAGGGCCAGCTTTTTATTGCCGGAATCAACCATAGTGGTCACGCCGATGTCGGACATTTCGATGATAAGGTGAAGATCTTCTTCATTAATTTCAATTTGAGGGATTTTGAAGACATTGAATTTGAACCCTGTCAACATGGAGCCAATAATATTTGAGATGTTTTTGGTGAGGAATGAAAGGATTTCTGACATGAATTTATTCAGCCAGCTCGGTATGCCTGAGATATCTATTTCAACTTTGAAGTCATCCACGGAAAGGAACGTAACAATCACCTGGTTGGACGCAGCAACCGAGATGGCAGCCGTAATTTTCGGGGAGGCGCGGAATGTGATGGTCTGGCTAAACTGGAAGGGAGTGTATTTTAGTCCTGCCTTAAAAGTCCCACTGCTGTATGCATCTACACTCAGGGAAAATTGATTACCGCTTCTCAGTTCCACCCGGGGGTTACTTATCCCGATATTGTAACCGGCGCTAAAATACAAAGTCCCTATACTTTCTCCTGTAGACCCGGATTTATGGAGGCTTTTGAGTGCCTCCCCGGCAGCGGTTTCAATAAACGCAGAGTCGCCCAGGCAGAAAAGCTTGTCCTTCGGCCATGGGCTGCCCATTGTCGGCGGCCCGGTAACCCCGGAAAGAGCAGAGACGGCGACAAGCGTTTGGTTTTCAAGGAAAGCCGCCGGGGTTGAAAGAGTGATTCCTTCAAAACTCAGGTTCGGCAGTTCAATACCCTTTAACAGGGTCTTGTTCAGGTGCTTTTCAACAATGGGTAAGACAACCTTGTTCAGTATCAACTGCAAAATAGGCTTTCCTTCGATATTGATTTCTGCCTTAATGATACTGCCCACCAATTTGTTTTCCACTGTGATCTCTGCTTGACAATATACGTCAATGGAACCTTGTATCGATGGACTGATTTCACCGATTTCCGTTTCAACCGTAACTTTAAATGCGGGGACGGAGAGTTCAAAAGTAATCGCTTCGTCCTCGATATACGAATGGAGTTGGCTTACTAAATCCATATCATCCAACTCAGCACTCACCGCATCTTTTAGAGCTGAGATCGCTTTTTCGGATGGGTTTAAATTAAAAACAGGTGCCTGGGTAATATCCCACTTAACATCAGCTATTTCAAATTTTCCGACGTTTACCTTTCCTGAAAAGAAAGTCGGGTAGCAGGCATCATACAGCTCTTTACTGACCTGGTTTAAAAATTGTTGGTCCAGGCCGGCACCACAATCATAATTTGACATGTTGTTACCTCCTTTATTTTTTCATTTCGGAAGTTTTTCATTGAGGTGACACTTCCAAACCTCTTACACGACACTTTACACCACACATCACACAACCTTGATCAAGGTTGCCGATACGCCTATATTATGGTATAAAATCAATTGAAAATATAAAAATGTGGTTCCAAAATGATGCAAAAATCGTTTCAAAACAAAGGAGGGGATGGTACATATATTTCAAGGATAGTAATTTCAGATCAAAATGCGGGGATAAATGAAAAACCAGGGAAATGACAGGGTTTGTGCTAATGTGTTTTATTAATTGTCAATTGTCAATTGTTAATTGTTAATTATTAATTTAATGGTACTGGTTATGCTGCTGGATTTCCCTGCCTTACTGCTTACTGCTTACTAAGACTCGGACGCCTGGTACTCTGAAGGTAATTGGTGAAATTTTTCTTTGAAACATTTGGCAAAGTAAGAAGAATTGGAAAACCCTACCTCAAACGACACTTCCAGGACAGTACCGAATTTCTTTTTCAATAATTCAGCCCCCCGCTTAAGACGATACGACCGGATAAATTCGGTGGGAGTCTCACCGCTTAAGGCATGTATTTTCCTGTACAAGGTGGTTCGGCTCATATACATTCGTTTGCACAATTGATCCACGTTAAAGTCCGGGTCGGACAAATTCTTGTTTATCACGGCCTGTAAATCCTCCAGGAACTCCCTGTCGATCTCCGACACTTCCATTTTAACCGGTTGTAAAGTCATCTCCCGTTTTATATCCTGCTGCAACTGGCTGCGTATATCGATGAGGTTTTTGATACGGGCACACAATATTTTAGTATTGAAAGGTTTGGTAATATAATCATCGGCCCCGGTTTCCAGGCCC
>CP070627.1:8332311-8337357 GCA_020355945.1 Candidatus Aminicenantota bacterium
TTTTTGTTAAATCGATTTGACAAAAAAGGCAGAAAATGGTAAATTTTTTTTATGAAACGAGAAATCGAAGAAAAACTCCAAACCATGCTGGCAGATAAATCCTCTAATAATGTAATCATCGTAGAAGGTGCCAGGCAGGTAGGAAAATCTTACCTGGTCAATCATGTCCTTAAATCTCAACCCCTGCCCTATTTTGCCTACGACCTGGAGAAAGAAAA
Organism: Candidatus Aminicenantota bacterium; assembly: GCA_020355945.1. The sequence continues at coordinate 8,332,530 of CP070627.1, forward strand.
AAAATTGCGGCGGCAGATAGATGAAACTGAAGATTTTCCTGATTTCAAAGCATTGATGTATGATCAATATGGATTGATCGGTGGTTCGATTCTTTTTTTTGATGAAGCCCAGGAAAGTAAAAACCTGGCAAATTATGTCAAATCTTTCAAAGAGGACTGGCCGGAAATTTGCGTGATTTTGACCGGGTCTTCAATGAACCGGTTTTTTTCAAAAGATACCCGCATCCCCGTAGGAAGATCTCAAAGTATAACGGTTTTTAGTTTTAGTTTCCCGGAATTTGTACAGTATATTAAAGGTGATGACCTGGCAGACTTTCTTCGCTCTGCGCCGGACAAGGTTCCTGGTTCACGCCATCAATTTTTGTTGGAACTTTTTGACCGGTATATGAAGGTGGGAGGGTATCCTGAGGCAGTGATTGCTTATAAAAATGAGAAATCTTATTTCGATATTATTGATGAAATCATGGCTGGCCTTGAAGAGGATTTCCAGAGAAAAGAAGAATATGAACCGGAACTGTTTAGAAATGTAGTACAGGGTGTGTCTAATAATATTGGCAGCCCTTCCAAATTCACCCATTTTGATACCACAAAATACCGGGCGAAAAAGGTCATTGAAGCCATGAAGGGTTGGCACATTGTTCTTGAAGTAGAACATTACTCTTTTGATCCCCAGCGGTCCAATTTTCTTCCCAAGCGGTATCTACATGACATTGGGGTGGTGAACCGGAAGCGTTCATTGGCTGTACCTTCGGTTTCTATTCTTGAGACCATTGATCCACTGCTGCGGATTCCTTTGGGGGGGCTTTTTGAAAATGCGGTTTTATTGAATTTAGTCAAAGGGGAATCGGCCAGGTTTTCGGTGGGAACGTGGAAAAAAGGAGGGAATACCGATATCGAGGTGGATTTTGTTATGGATATCCCGGAATATAATGTAAAGATTCCTATTGAGTGCAAGGCAGCGTTAAACTTGAAGAGTAAGCATTATAAGAATATTATTCATTATTTGAGGTTAACGGGTCAGGGTTTTGGAGTGGTTGTATCAGCCGCGCCTTTGGAAAGGATTGTCCCGGCGGATCAGATTACCATCATGAATATCCCGGTATATCTTGCCGGTAAAGAGAACATCAAGGAATATTTTAAGAAATCTTTAAAGTGAAGACCTATATAGTTTAGCCACAGAGGACACAGAGGTCACAGAGTAAAAAAAATTAGCCACGAAGTTACACGAAGAGACACGAAGAAAAAATAGATATAAATACAATTGTAGATGCTTCACGGTTTGATTCATCAAACCCCGTAGAGGCGTGGATGAATCGTCCGGGCCGGGCTTGATAAATCAAGCCCCTACAATAGAATGGAGTAAGCGAGGGTATGATTTTCATACGTCTCCGGGCGAGGCCAGAGGCCTCATGAGCAACTACTATGAAAATCCTGGAGCTGGAAAATCATGGACTGATGTAAAGGAAAAGAATTCAATAGAGTTGAAGGTTTAACTGTCGAAGACTGGCAGGAATAGAAGATAGGAAATACCAGCGAATCTATTTGAAAGTTTCCTGTATAGAGATTTCCAGTTCCTTGAGTTTTTTGTCTCCTTCTTTTTTCGGGGATTCCAGGAGGTCAATCAGTTGCAGCACCCGTTTCTTTTGCTATGGGGGTAATTTTTTATATTGGGTTATAAGAGTTGACAATTTATGTTATAAAGCTTATGATTATAAAGAGGAAAAAAATGACTGAATTAATAAGTATTAATAAAAACGTAAAAGATATCCTGATCAAACACTCTCAGAAAGATACACCGGAAGAGAGCCTGAAGGAAATCCTCAAAAATGAAATCCAACGCAGCCTCAAAAAACACATGTTGATGATAAAGCATTTTGAGAGGAAATATAATATGGATTTTGAGACTTTTGAACAAAACCGGGTGACCAAAGAGATTCCGTATGAATTGGAAAGAGATTATTTTGAATGGGATATGGCCATTACCTTGATCGAAGATTTGAAAGAAGAATTAGCCCAACTGGGATACTAAATTCCGGATACGGGATACGGGATAGTAGATATTGAGTCATGTTTTCATCGACAAATGAAATCGTTCGGCGCATCCGGGATTTGCATAATGAATATCAATGGCTAATATCCTATAGAATTGAGCAGAAAAGTATTTCTATTCTTAAAGCGAAAATCATTTTTAATGAAGAAATGTTCATCCAGGTTTATGTAAATGTCCGCAAACCAAAGATCAGCTATAACCTAATATTAGAAGGTTCACGTTTATATGGAAGGGACTTTATAAAAGGAGAATGGCATTTACATCCTTATGGTCAGGAACAAATTCATGATGATTCAGAAGATGGAATTAAAGAAGTATCTCTTGAAACATTTTTTTTCGAGGTTTTGCAAATCATGGAAGAAAATGATTTGTATTAAATCTATTGGATCTTTCGGTATAGGCAAAGTTTCTAGCCCGGAGAGGAATGAAAATTATTGCCACCAAGGCACAAAGGCACGAAGGGTTCATTTATAATAAAACCTTTTGTGTAACTTTGTGTCTTCGTGTCTTGGTGGCTATTTTCATGGCAGCAAATCTATTTAAAAGTTTCCTGTATAGAGATTTCCAGTTCCTTGAGTTTTTTGTCTCCTTCTTTTTTCGGGGATTCCAGGAGGTCAATCATTTGCAGCAGCAGTTTCTTTTGCTTTGAAGGTAATTCTTTATATTGGGTTATAAAGGTTTTGATTGTGTTGTATTCCCAATCTCTCTCGTACTCGCCTTGAATATATTTATAGTATCTTATGAAATTCTTTAATTGATCAGCCGCTTCGGGCTGTTTACCCTGGATAACAAGTGTACAAATCGAGACCAACCGCATGGATAATATAAAATCAATCGAGAGTTTTTTTTCTTTCAACAATTCATTTGTCAGTGTCATGGCATCGATAAAATACCCTGCGATCAAATAAGCCTCAGCAAGCTTCCTTTTATGTAATATAACTCCCGGAGCAATCCCAATAGCTTTTTTGTAGTCTTCTATGGCATCAGTATATTTACCCTGTTTACGTAGTGAATATCCCTTATTGCTGTAGGCATCGGCATATTTTGGATTAATCTCAATGGCTTTTTTATAGGCATTGATGGCCTCATTATATTCCGCCAGGTTATAAAGTGCAATTCCCATATTGTTGTAAGCCTTTGCAAATTTTGGGTCAATTTCAATAGCTTTTTGGTAGGCAGCGATGGCATCTTCATATTTTATTTGGGCTGTAAAAGCAATTCCCATCTTGTTGTAAGCATCGGCATATTTTGGTTTAACCAAAGTGGCTCTTTTGTAATCAGATATTGCTTCATCAAATCTACCCTGGTTATATTTTTCATCTCCAGATAAGATGAAATCTTGTTCGTTTATCCCCGTTTTCAATTCATTGAATTCTTGGCATGTTCGATGATTCATTATAATAAGAAAACCAATTAAAATTAATATGCAGAGCAAAAAAATTCCAAATGGAGTTATTGTCCTTTCGTATACAAGTTTGCGTTGATATTCCCGGATAGGAGCAACCATGGTGTCATGGCTCAATTCGTAATAAATGCTTCCTACCCGGGGTTCGGCAAGCAACAAACGAAGGTTAACCAATTCATGCAAGATAGTTCTTGAAACCTTAAACCTTCTTATGATTTCTTCCTCTTCTATACTCAGACGGCGATCTGTAATACTTATTAACCCCTTTTCGCATAACTTTCGGACCCTTTGCTTTTTTGGGGAACCCAACTTTTCGAGTTGGTCCTCATAGAATCGCTCCATCACCCACTGCATACCTTTTTCTCCTCCCAAATAATCCTTATTAATAACAACTTTTTCATCTATATAAGTGGTTCCCCCAAGATTTCTGTCAATCGTAAAGTGTGATATTGACCGGATTCTGAAGTCCTCAAACTCATCATTAACAGACTTATCAATAGATTCATACTTTTCATTGGATATAATTCTGAACCCTCCTCGAATTTTATCCTCGATATGCTGGCAAAGCAGTTGCAATTGAAAGGATTCCACCTCATTGGTCATTTTAATGATGCCTCTTTCCCTTCGCTTGCACAGAAAGTCCAACATCATGTCCACCGCTTCGGTTTCGAAAGTGAAAGATACAGCACCAATAATTTCGTCCTGCACCTGCGACGGTTTGATAATGGCCTGCCTGGCCTGCTCACGGCTCAATGGCAGCAGACGGAAACGGTGATGGAGAATATCGGGTATCTCACGGGACATCTCGTCTAATTGTCCGATGTAATCTTCACGAATTGAGATAATGATTTTTACATTGGGAGGGTTATCGTCGTAAGGAAGAGGCTCTCCCGGCTCTACGGCTTCCAGCAGTGATGCAGGAATTTTGTTATTCATCAAATCAGCCAGTTGCCGGGTAAAAACTTTCCGCTCTTCGTGCGAATGCAATGCAAAAAATTCCTCGAACTGGTCCAGGATCAACACTGGCGTGAGCATTTTATTACTGCCGGACCAGAAGTAAGTGGTTTTGAAATACTGCCACAAGGTGGCGTCCTCTTCTGATTCAACTTCAATGGATTTCTGCTTAGCGATTTCCTTGATCCCGGCATAAATCCCTTGCACCGGGTCAAGTTCAGGATCATTGAACCTCACCATTAAGGGAATAAACCCCCTGTCCCGCAGTGCCTGGTTTAAACCGGCATTGAGCAAAGAGGTTTTACCCAGGCCGGACCTGGCATACAAAACCACCAGGTTGTCAGCCAGGACTTTATGCAATAGGGCCTCTTTCTCAGTATCACGGCCAAAGAATAACCGGCGGTCGATATCATTGTCAT
>CP070627.1:8337457-8347967 GCA_020355945.1 Candidatus Aminicenantota bacterium
GGTATTTTCAATCTCCGAGGCTACTTCCTGGGATTCAACGTCTTCTATGCCTACTTTATTGACACCCCTTAAAAAAAAGCTGTGAAAAGTGGCATCCACTTTGTAAAACAATTTACTGACTTCCTCTGTGGGAAAATCTTTACTGACATTCATGTCCACCAGGATTTGATTGAGAAGGGTATTGATTACCTTACCCATCGCATGCTCACCCGCCTCCCTGCTGTTAATAAGCCGGGCAGCCATTTCCCTCATGATGAGCATCGTGTTACTGGACATCCGCACATTAGGGAATATATCAAATTGATAAAAATTGAGCACCCATTTGTCACCCTTTATCCCCTCAAGATACCGTGAAAAAAAATAAAACCGATCCACACTGGGTGTTAAATACTTTTTCTTGTAATCATTCCATGTTACTAAATATTTTTTCAAAAAATCAACCAATCGCTCCATCCGGAAATCACGCCGATAATGAAGCTTCCGCCTGAAATCATGCATATTAAGGTAAGTTTCAATTTTATTGATATAAATAACCAGCCTGTCCCTGGCTTTCTTGCTTTCCTCTCGTAACTCATCCAGCAGTCCGCCCTTAATGCCTTCTTTATCCTCAAGGCTGGGATATTCAAGGGTTTTATCATTGGCAAAAATAAGTAACCGGTCATTAGAACTTAAAATGTTTTCAAAAAGATGTTTTACGGCCTTTTTAATATGTTCGTTAAAATCCGTGATCCTGAACACCAGCACAAAAGTGCGAGGAGGAAGGGAAGGGGTTTGTTTTTCTATTACTTCCCGGGTCCGGGTTACGTTTATCTTTTTCCGCTTGAGAAAAAAAGCATTGATTTCCATCTTTTTTTTGTTTTCGTAAATAGTGAAATCTTCTTTAGTCAAATCGGTAACCGGTTTTCCTTTATACAACACCCGCACCGGTACTTCCACGTTGGTGACGGTGACTTTTTCCACGATAGGCTCATGCTGGAGGTCTTGTTTTTCCTTTACCTGGTCTGCCCAAAAAGGGAAACTCAAGACCGCACAAAGGAACATGAAAAGAAACACACTTCTCTCACATCGCCCACAACCGCTGGATAAAACACTTTTTCTCATTAAAAACCTCCTTTTTTCAATTTATAACCTATTATAGTTTAAAGCCGCCGCTTTTTCAACAATGCAAAAATCTAAGAGCTGCACGTTGTGTAAAGCAAAAACCTCAGTAATCCCTCTTTGGTTCCGGCTTGTCCGGTTTAAGGGTATCGATTGTAATCTATATTTATATCTATTGGGTTGTTTAATAAGAAATCGTCGGTAAAAATTTCCCTCAGTACTTCTCCTTGCAGGTCCCTGGACAACTGGAAACCGGAATAATAAATAAGGGTAGGATATACATCGTATATTGAGATGGTTTTCAAGGAGTACTCACGTTTAATGGCTTTCTTTTCATATAATAGAATAGTACCTTGAGAGTTGAGGGACTTGTAGACGTACACATCTCGCTGGCCAAATAAATGAACCAGGATGCGCCGCCACACCGGGAGCGGTTCATATTCAAAAAAACTTAAAATTACCAATAATTCATCATCTCCTGTGGTACTCATTAAATTTCCAATGATGGAGTCATAGTATTCGTAATATTTTTCGATCAGCCAACCATATTTTTTAATTTTCGTTTCATCATGGATACCGCCAAATATTTGGGGCATATGGTATTGATAAAAATATTTGCCAATGATTCCCAGGCCTGGCAAACGAATAATAGAATAGTAGATGTTACTGTCCTTCAGGTCAGGAATCATATTCTTTACGTAATCGTCGAAGAAAAAGAATTTTTTCAGGATTTTGTACTTTTCATCTTTCCCGTTTCCAGGTTTTAATAGGTCTGAGAATAATGGAACAAAACGGTTGTTTTTGCGCAGCGCACGTTCGGAATACCTGTCGATATGAGGGGGTCTGACCAGTTGAACGGTTTTAAGGTTATGGGTTTCATAATGCCGGTTAATATTATCCAAAAAAACGTTGTTGTCTCGTTTAAAAAAGGATGTGGTATTAATCGAAGGGGAGTTCCTGAAAAAAACATACCGCGGCCAAACATCAAATTCCTGGTGCAAACCGGTAAATTTGAATCGATCGTGGGAGTGGCGAGCAAACCCGGAAGGTTTGCACCCGGTTAAAGCAGAATGAAGCATAGATAAATCAAGGTTGGGTTTAAAGGTCTTTATCCTTCCATAGACTCCTTTGTTTAAGATTTCCTTAAAATTCAATAATTTTTGTTCGGAGGTGAGCGAGTGGATAAGATTTAAAGAGAGACCATCCATGATAACAATCCTGATTTTCCTGGGGGTAAACTCCCCTGATAACTTTTGGGGAGAAATTTTCTCCTCCTGGTTTTGGGATAATGATAAGTCCTGTCCGCGCCCACTATTAATCACTGACGTATACGAGTGGAAGATATGAATCACCAATAGGGATAAAAAAAGAACCTGGGTATATTTTTTTTTTATTTTTTTATAAAATACAAATACGATACCGGTAATCACCAGTGCCAGGTTAGATAAAAGTATCCGGATGAAATTGAATTTAGGAGCCCCGACAAAAAATTCAAAATAATAATCATAATTAAAATAGAAGATAAAAGAGAGGATTAATATGGTAAAGGATAAAAAATAAGTAATGGTTGGCGGATTATAGATGCCAATCGGGTAGTTTTTCTCTGAAAAAAATTGGATGCCAAGGAAAGCAATGATGATAAAAATAAACCACAACGGGCCGTAAAAAATGTAAAGATGGAAATATAATATGAAGAATTCTTTACTGTTAATCGGAAGATGAGGGTTCAGCAGCAGGACCAGGATTTCAATAAAATAATTGAAAACAATGGATGACAGGAAGCAATTGGTGATTAATTTTACTGCACGCCACAATGTTTGTTTTCTCTTTTATTTTTCGTAATTTTTGGGAGTTGTAATCAGCATCAATGTGGTTTGCCCGATTTTGAATTCCACCTGATCCGTGATCTCTGTGATGGATACTTTTTCACTATTCACCAGTGTCCCGTTGGTACTGCCCAAATCCCTGAGAAATATTTTATCATTCCTCACTTCTACCGCCACATGTTTTCGCGATATTTCCTTATCAGGGATAATCAGGTCCACTTTGCCCCGACCGATTAAGACGTAGGGCTTATCCAGGTGATAAATATACCCGGCCCTGGCCCCTTTGATAATGGCCAGTGATATTTTCATATCATCGGGGAGTTTTAAATTTTCATCCGTCCATAAGGAATTATCCACCTGCTCTTTAACGATCTTGGCAGTATCTTTTTCACTGACTGAATCATCATCTTCCCCTTTGATGGCGAAAATTGTATAACAGGAAGAACACTTCAACTTTTTTTTGGCCTGGATTTTTTCACTGGGTACATTGTACCTTGCCTTGCAATTGGGACACTGAATTATCATAGTAAAATTATATCACTAATTATATTTATTTTTCAATACCTCAACCGCTTTTTGAGTCACAGGGTCGGATTCCAAAGAAACTTTTAGTCCTTCTGCCGGTGAGAACTTATTAGAAAGCACTTCCCGTTGGATTTCCCGTTGGATAGTTTTGATGTGGGTGTTGAAGGCGCTGGGGTTATACTGCACCTTTCTTTTTTTGAGAAAGGTTTCGAATTTTGCCGTGACCTGCTGATCCGCCGTGAAATCCTGGGTTATTGTCCGATCATTTTCAATCAAATACCTGGCGAATTTAAAAAAGATTCCCCTGGAGACAAAGTTAACAATAGGTTCGGGGTAGAGATCGGGCGGGAGAGAGATATCCGGGATCACACCGCCTTCAATGCCTCTGTCGGTTTCGTAGCTGGTATAATTGGTATCCAGGAAGAAGAAATAATCGTCCACTTCATTAAAATCCCGCTGCAGGCATTTGTTTGAGGGGGTATAGTATTTGGCGGTGGTAAGGGCCACGGAGGTATTTAAAGATAACCGACTAATGGTTTGCACCAGCCCTTTCCCCCAGGAGCGCGATCCGATGATCACGGCACGTTGATTATCCTGGAGAGCGGAGGCAACAATTTCAGATGCGCTGGCGCTTCCCCGGTTGATCAAAACCACCACGGGCAAGTCCTCATACTGCCCATCTTTTCGAGCGGTAAATTGCTGGTTGAAAGCTCTTCCTTTAAGGGATACAATGGGCGTTCCTTTGGCCAGGAAAAAATCCGCCACATCAACGGCTGCATATAAAGAACCCCCGGCATTTCCCCTGAGGTCAAGAATCAATGCCTTTATTTTATTTCCTGTTATTAAACGCCGGATGTTCTCTTTGAACTCCCCGGCTGTGGTATTGCCGAACGTCCTTATATTGATATAACCAATCTCCGGCGCCCAGGGCAGGACCAATGAATAGGAGATAGAATTGAGTGGAATTTCAGCACGTTTGATTTTGAAAGGAATCAGGTCCTGGATACCTTCTCTTCGGACTTTAACAGTCACATAGGTACCCTTCGCACCTCTCAGCAGCTTCATCGCCTCATCCAGGGATATGTCCCGGGTATCTTGCCCATCAATCTCTGCAATGATATCACCTGCCATTATACCCAGTTTATGGGCAGGCGTTCCCACCAATGGCGCAATCACAGTGAGTCGGTCTTCATATTTTGTAATTCGTGTCCCAATGCCGTAATAATTACCTTGTTGATCTTCGTCCAGGGACCTGACCGCCACGGGATCGAGAAAATAGGAATGAGGGTCCAGGCTGGTTAAAAATCCCCTGATAAAAGCGAAAAATAATTTCTCCATATCTATGGGTCCCGGGTAATATTTCTTAACCAGGGAATAAACCTCCGAATATTTCATCAACTGCTGCTGCCATTTGTCCGGGCTTTGGATTTTTTTTTCAGCAATTAGCCCATGACCTGCCATACAAAGAATGATAACCAGGACCACTAGTAGAAAGTATCTTTTCATACAACGGTTATAGCATAATATCCTGTTATAGTCAAATAGAAATTAAGAGAGTTCCACCCCTTTTCCTAAGACCCTGTCAAAATTAATTTTGAATTTTTGTTGCAAATTTTTGTAAAACATAGTAAAATTACAAAGTTGCACAGTTGTAAATCGTATAATTCAATGAGCAGGAGACAAAGAATGGTCGATGCCAAGAAAGAAAAAGAAAAGGAAACAGCCGAGGTACAGGACACGCAAACAGGAAAAAAAGAAACCGAAAATATTAATAAAGAGGAGGTCGAAGCCCAAACACAATCCGCGGATGTCACTGTTGAGGCTGAGGCTGACAGTGACGTGGAGGATAAGAAAACAACAGGAAAAGAAGACGAATCACCGAAAAAAAGTACCATTGGTATCGGTGATTTAAGTTTTCTTTCAGAGGTAAGAACGGACCTTCCCGAAATCAAGCCCGGCGACGTGGTGCGGGTATTTTACCGTGTCGTTGAGGGCGGGAAGGAAAGAACCCAGATTTTTGAAGGTACGGTGATTGCCATAAAAAACAGGGGTATAGCTAAAACCATCACCGTCCGCAAAACATCTTTCGGTATTGCAGTGGAACGTATCTTCCCATTAAACTCCAAATTGGTGCAAAAGATTGAAATAAAAAAACATTCCAAAGTCAGACGTGCCAAGCTTTACTACTTGAGAGAATTAAAAGGGAAAGCGGCACGATTAAAAGAACTCAGGTAATGTGTGATTATGCTGTTGAACAAGGGTTATTAAATAAAAATTACAGATACATCTGCGGTGTTGATGAGGTGGGCAGAGGAGCCATATTTGGTCCTGTCGCAGCCGGGGCAGTGATACTGGACCCCAACCAGGTGCCCGGATACACTGTCAAGGGCGTCAAAGATTCGAAAAAATTGAGCCCTAAAAAACGACGGGAAGTGGCCGAATATGTTTATAAAACTGCCCTTGCCTTTTCAATCGGATGGTGTTGGAATGATGAAATTGATGAATTCAATATATTAGAGGCCACGAAACGTGCAATGAAAATGGCGGTTAAAGGGTTGCAGATTCTGCCGGATTATGTTTTAATGGATGGTATGGAACCGGATTTTCTCGATATTGTGGGCCATGGTATTGTTAAAGGAGATAATAAAAGCCTATCCATTGCCGCCGCTTCTATTATTGCCAAAGTATTTCGAGATGAACTGCTCACATCTTTTGCCCGATTTTTTCCTGGTTATTGGTTCTCCCAAAATAAAGGATACCCCACCCGGAAACACATCAACACAGTCATATTAAGAGGCATCACCCAGTTCCATCGAAAAAGTTTTAAAATAAAAGGAATAGGGACATGGCAGATAAACGAGTCGCAATCTTAAAACGTGCCAATAAGCTATTTCGCCAGGGCAAAGCAGATGCGGCTGTAAAAGAATATAAAAAAATACTGGAAATTAAACCCGATGACCTGGAAGTTCGCCGCATTGTCGGCGACCTTGAACTAAAGCAAAATAATACCAAAGGGGCGATAGTACAATTTGAATGGATTGCCGATCACTACCTTAAAGAAGGCTTTTTTGCCAAAGCCATCGCCATGTATAAACGGATCACCCGCGTAGACCCTAATTATGAACAAGCCCTGTTTAAATTAGCGGAATTGTACACCAAACAGGGCTTGGTGATGGAAGCCAAACAAATTTTCCTGGATATCGCGGAAGAGTGCAAACGGAAGAATAACCAAAAAAAAGCCCTGGATATGTATAAAAAAATATTGGAATTCGATCGCAGCAATATCAAAATGAGACTCCTCCTGGCAGACAACTACCTGAAAGAAGGCCTGGAAGATAATGCCATCTCCGAATATATCACTGCAGCGGACATCATTTTAAATAAAAAGGACTACCACCGGGCAGAAGAATTACTGTTAAACACAATGGGGAAAACAAAAAATTTAAAAGTCATTGAAAAATTGGTCCAACTCTACGTCAAACAAGGCGAGGATGATAAAGCCATCACCCTGATCAACAAGCAAGGCATGGATTTTTTACAGGATGTCGAGATGTTAAAAGTCCTGGGCGAATTATATTTGAAAAAGAATATGATGACTGAGGCGGAGAAAATATTTTCAAAAATTGCCGATCTAGACCCTGGAGAAACAGAAGTCATTATGCGATTGGGTAAAGTCTACATGCAGCGGGAGGACTACGACAGGACCTATTCGCTCTTCCTCCCCATTATCGATAAAAATGTACAAAATAAAAAATTTGAAGAAGCCGGCAATTTACTTCGTTTTATTATTGCTTCCAATAACTCCTATCTCCCGGCTTTAAAAAAATTGGCGGAAATATTCAACTTGACCGGGAAAACCAATAATTTAATTGCCCTCTACGAATCCATGATTCCTATTTATGAAGAGAAACAGATGAAGGTGGAATTAAGAGGTATATTGGAAGAATTGATCCAATTATCCGATACACCCTTTAGTTATGAGGAGCAGTTGGCCAAACTGACCGGCCAGGAAGCAAGGGAGGCGGAAGCAGCGGAAGAAGAAGTAGAAAGTGAACGGGAAAAAGAATTTGTTAATTATAACCTGCGAGCTGCGGAGAAAGCAATAGAAGTCAGTGATTTTGATAAAGCCATTGATACATTAAAAAAATCCAAATCCAACTTTCCCAAAAATATCGAACTCCGGAAAAAATTATTTGAAGTATACCTGGAGGCCGAGCAAACCGAGCTGGCAGTGGAAGAAGGCAAAGGGCTCCTGGAACTGTATAAATTCTTGCATCATGACGACGAATACATCGATCTACTTGAAAAACTGTCCACGTTAAAACCGGAAGATGAAAGATTGGTGGCTCTCTCCGTTGACGAAAAAACCAGTATTGATATCGATTTTGGTAAGGCTGAACTGGATGAACAAATCCTGGAAATCGGTGATTCCTATACGCATGAAGAACCTGGGGCAGGGGACGCGGGAGATGATGTCCTGGTGCTTTCGGAAGCAGAAAATGTAACCGCTGCCCCCATGGTCGAGGGAGAAGCGTCATCAAAAAGTTTGTCCTCTATCCTGTCGGAAGTGGACTTTTATGTCAATGACGGGTATTTTGGAGACGCTGAAAAATTACTCAACCAATTAAAAGAGAAGTATCCCGGTAATAAGCAGTTGTTGGCAAAGATTGATAAATTAGAAAAAGCAAAAATGGGAGTTCTTCAAGACGGAGATTCAGCATCCACAGGTATGGGACTTGATTTTGAAATCGAACGTTCCCAGGCTGGACCGCAGGAGAAAAAGCCCGCTCAAAAACCAGGGGTCAGAGAAAGGACAGAACGCATCAGGGGCGAGCGGCCTTTTATTCATGGGGAAGAGGAGATGATTCACCAGGGCGCAGATTCCAATATTGAAATCAATCTCAACGTCGATAGGCAGGAATCCCCCTCTTCTTCCGGTATAAAGTTCTCAGAAGAAGATTTTGCTGACTCAGGTATCCCTGATTCCATACCTCTTGATATGGACCTGGAGATGGAACCGGAACCAGGACCGGAACCGGAGGAGCCGGAACTGGAACTGGAAAAAGGAATGGAACTGGGACGGGAACCGGGCTCCCGCCAGGGGGAAGGAACCGGAGATGTATTTGAACTGGACCCCACCATGTCGGCCGACAGTTTCATCCCACCTACTATGCCGGAAATGCCGCCTTCTCCTCCTGGTCCCCCGGAAGAGCTTCCCGAACCGGAAGAACTAATGAAGCCTGAATCCGAACCTGAATCCATCAGTGGAGATGATTTATTTGAAATGGAATCCCCTTTTGCAGAAGAAGGTTTCATGGCCCAGGAATATGAAGACTCCAAAAGCGCCCTAAAAGTCCATGAACAACAGTTACAAAAACCAGGGGAAATAAAACCCAAACCGGAACCACCTGTTGATGATGACATTGACCTGGAAATCGAATTGGAAGAGGGGGAAGAGAGCGGCGATGTGCCGTTGATGGAAGTTGATACGAAAGGAAAAGTCACTGACGATCATTCCTCTTCTGCCATTGAAGACATTGACCTGGACAGCATTATGATTACCAACGGAGAAGAAGCTGTCCCTGACTTAGATACGCCCTTTAAAGAAGTGACCAACGCGGACCTGGCTTTTGAGAGTCATGAAGAATTGTTGAAAGATGAAGTTTCTTTCCTGGATGAAGCTTACTTTGAAGTGGAACAAAATATCAAAGACGAGATGGAGGCGATTTCGCACTGGCTGAAAGAACTCGAAAAACAGCGCACCTCCACCATTGAAAAGAACATGATGGAAATCTTCGAAGAGTTTAAAAAAGGTGTAGATGAAAAAATCGGCCAGGAAGATTATGATACCAGGTATAACCTGGGCATCGCCTACAAGGAAATGGGGTTGGTAGAAGAAGCCATACATGAATTCCTTATCTCAGCCAAGCATCCATCGAAATTTTTTGATTCCGCCGGGCTCCTGGGAATGTGTTTCCGGGAAAAAGGTATGTTCGATGAAGCCATCACCTGGTTTGAAAAAGCCTTAGATATACAGGACAGGAGAAAAGAAGAATACCTGGCCATTAAATATGAACTGGTGATTACCCTTAAATTAAAAGAGGATTACAAAAAGGCCCTGAAATTCACAGTAGATATTTTAAAAGAAGACCAGGGCTACCGCGATGCAAAAGCATTATACAAGGAAATGAGAAGCCTTATCGGGCAATAATATTGAATTACAGCAGCCAATTAATAACAGCAGCCCAAACATTATGTGAAGCGGTTAGCGGGATGTATTTTTCTCCCCCGGTAGCGATGGTCTACAACCCCCTGGATTACGCCCGGGAAAGCCACTCTTTATACCTCAGCACCTATGGAAACTCAAAGAAAAAAGTTGTTTTCCTGGGCATGAATCCGGGCCCGTGGGGAATGGCCCAAACCGGCGTTCCCTTTGGAGAAATCAACGCTGTCAAATATTGGCTGGGCATTAATGCCCCGGTACACCAACCAAAAAACCAACACCCGAAACGACCCATTGAAGGATTCCAATGCATACGCTCCGAAATCAGCGGGCTCCGCTTGTGGGGACTGTTTAAAGAACGATTTATAAAAGCAGAATACTTTTTTGAACACCACTTTGTTGCCAATTATTGTCCCCTGGTATTCATGGAAGCCAGCGGCCGCAATCGCACCCCAAATAAACTCAAAGCAGGAGAACGCCAGGTTCTCTTCCAGGCTTGCGATCGTCATCTCCAACAAGTGGTCCGCATATTGGCACCCCAATGGCTGATCGGCGTCGGAAAATTTACTGAAGAAAGGGCTCGCACAGCACTAAAAGGTAAAAATATCAACATTGGGAATATCCTTCATCCCAGCCCTGCCAGCCCGGCAGCTAATCGGGATTGGGCCGGAACCGTCACCAAACAAATGATGGCTCTGAAAATCTGGCTCTAAAAAAACTTTGCCTGGCTCGAATGCCACTAATCATTAAGCCGTCAAATCTTGCCAAAAAATGGCAAGAAATAAAATTACAAATCACAAAATACAAATTACAAACAAATTCCAAATTACAATGTCCG
>CP070627.1:8348067-8355645 GCA_020355945.1 Candidatus Aminicenantota bacterium
CACCTTGTACCTGCCTTCAGTAACATCCAGTCCGGGAGCGAACCGTCCGGGTCGTAAGTCATCTCCCATGTCCCGTGCAGCCACTTTGCTCCTGAGACCGGCAGTTCTTTGGCGCATCCCACCAGTATCAGCAGTGTAACGATCAAAATAAAGCAATATTGGTATTTCACGGTCTTTCCTCCTTGAGTTTTCCTGACCCGTTTCAATTCCTTTCAAATAACCGGGGTTTCTTTTTTCTTAACTCTTTTTCTATTTCAGGGTCTAAACCTTTAACCTGGTAAAGTGATTGAACATCTAATAACATCTCGACGGAAATATTCAATGCAATTGATAGATCAGCACCTTGTAAATTTGCATGATTGATATCAGCTCCCTCGAATTTGGCGCCCTGGAATTTAGCTTCCCGGAGATCAGCACCCTGGAGGTCAGCCCAACTGAGGTCGGCACCCTCGAATTTAGCACCCTGGAATTTAGACTCCCGGAGATCAGCGCCCTGGAGATCGGTTCTACTTAAAACAGCCCCATTGAAATCGGCGCAGCGTAAATCGATTCCCTGGAGAATGGCACCCTGGAGGTTGGCTGCCAGGAGATGGGTTACATTAAGCCTGGCCCCTTGTAGATCGGCTCCATTTAAAATGGTACCTTTGAGATCGGTTCCCTCGAGGTTAGCCTCACGGAGAATGGATCCCTGCAGATCGGCTCCATTGAGCTTAGCTTCTCGGAGAATAGCCCTTTTAAGATCAACATAACTAAGATCAGCCTTCTTGAAACTGGTCCCCTGTAGATTAGCTCTTTGGAGATTAGCCCCCAACAAATTGGCTTCATCAAGATTGGCTTCCTTTAGATTGGCTCCCTGGAGATTGGCCACCTGGAGATCAACCCCCTGGAGATCGAACCCGTTAAGATTAACACCTCGAAGGTCTGCTCCTTTGAGATTTGTCCCTTTGAGGTCCGCGGTCTCAAGTACTTCCCTTTTGATATCCGGGCATCGAATACTCACCTGTTTGAATATACTATTATCAAATTCAAAGAAATTTTGACAAATTTTGAATTTAGAATTGGTTATTAACATTTGTGCAATTAAAACAGTCATGGGTAATTTCTTTTCAATTTTCACCTGGGGATTTTCAATGCAGTGCTTAACCACCAGGAATTCCTGGATGCTGTGATGGGAAAAGCGATAATTCCCAACGGAATTTCGATTGAGCAGTGAACGGCCTTTGATATCAATCGCCTTAACATATTGGAGCTCAGAGATATCAGCAATTAAGATATCCAACTCCGCCTCAGGTATATCACGTATTCCTCTCATTGACATTTCCGCGGCCAGGATTTCACATGCCTTGAACAGTTCACGTTTAGGGATTTCGGTTTTGGCTTCTTCCCTGGTTAACCAACTATCAACCAATGCATTATAAATTTTGTACTCGTTTTGTTGATCCTGGATAATTGGGGAATCCATTAACTTATCAATGTATGACAAAAGCATAGGTCTGCACCGTAAAGAGCCCATATGCTCTACTAACTTTTTTGCTTGATTAATCTTTTTTTTGCTGCTAGAAAATAGGTTTTTCCCTGGAAAACGTTTCGTTAAATACAATTCAACTTTTTTATCATCGAATAGAGACAGATATTTGACCGGGCATACATATCCACCCACAGAAATTAACCCGGACTGTTCAAAAGGATTCTTTTCAACCTCAGGGAAAAATTGAGTCCGGCAGGTGATAATAACTCTAAAAAAATTTCTCGTTGTTTTAAGAACTTCCAACAACCTATCCTTCACCTGTCCATAAGTTTCCGTGTCTTCATCAAGGGCATCAAGCAGCAGTATGGTTTCTCTTTTATTTTCGAGCATTTTAATTTCATCCAGTGTCTCTTTCCCCACTATTTTCAAGACACAAGCGGTATTTTTGGGCCAGAAGGCTGTGAGTTGCATCAGCTTGAGCATTACCAGTAAAGATGTTTTACCCATCCCCGCATCTGATAAAATAAACATCTGGTTATTCCCGGGTTGATCCAATCTTTTTGCCCTTAAAAATTCATCGATTTTTTTGTAAATGGGCTGCCTGGAAACAATGAAATCTTCTTCATGGCGGTCAGCAGGATTGATCTCCTGGCAATCGGGTTCAACGTAGTACTTTGCAAGTTCTAATGGATCTCCATACATAATATCATTTATCTCATCGAGTTCTTTCCTGCGTTTCTTCTGATTATGTTTGAGCTTTTTGTAAAGTTGTGCGATCCAGTTAATCCCTAGATTAAATGATATTAATTCCATCGTCGAATCTTCTTTATTATTCTTCATAGAACAGCAAAGAGTCGGGCACCATCATTTTTCCTTCTCACCAGCAGTTTGAGAAGATTTTCCTTGTAATCCTGATGTCTGAAATGAGGTTGGTAATTGGTGAAATCTTTCTTTGAAACATTTGGCGAATTGAGCCGTGTTGGAAAATCCAACCTCAAAGGCCACTTCAGAGACATTCCCGAAATTGGCTTTTAGCAATTGAGCCGCCCGGTCCAGGCGGTACGATTGGATATACTGGCCTGGAGTTTCACCGGTTAAGGCCTGTATTTTCCTGGATAGTGTACCCTGACTCATGTGAAGCTCCAGGCCCAGTTGGTCCTCACTAAAATCCGGGTTGGATAAATTCTTTTCGATAATATCCCGGAATTCTTTAAGAAACGTTTCATCAATGGATGATACTGAAATTCCAGAAGATGGCAGCGTTTCCTGTTTTTGCAATTTTAACTGCGATTGTCGGCGCTGGTCGATCAAGTTTTTGATCCTGGCGATTAATATTTTTGTATTGAAAGGTTTGGTAATATAGTCGTCGGCACCGGTTTCCAGGCCGTGAATAATACTTTCCTCCGAAGCTCTTACCGTTAGAAGTATAACCGGAATATGGCTTGTTTTGACGTCTTTTTTTAATACATTGCACAGCTTATATCCATCGATACCAGGCATCATCACATCACTGATAATGAGGTCAGGTATGATCTCTTTTGCTTTGTTAATGCCATCTCCCCCATCCACCGCGTCTACCACTGTATATAACGGCTTAAGACGTTCACGGATGTATTTCCTGAAAATAGAATTGTCATCAACCACGAGAATGGTGTTTTTCTCAGGTAGCTTAAGCCCTTTATCAATCTCTTTCTCAAGCTTCCCATTCTCATATGCTGTCTCAAGTTCATGTTCCTCTTTTTCAATCATATAAGCGGCAGAAATTTCACCGGGTTTGCGGTGTTCCCATGACGTTTCGGAAGGACTGACAATTTCATGTGGACTAAGATGCTCTTTTCCCATTGGCAGCCGGATAATAAATTCCGTACCCTTGTCCTCTTCACTGCGGACCTCAATACGCCCATGGTGGAGTAATACCAACTCCCTGGTTAATACCAGTCCAATGCCAGTGCTGGCATAACCTTCTTTACGGGATATCGAACTCTCCGCCTGGTAAAAACGATCAAAAATACGGGGCAATTGATTTTCGGGAATGCCAATGCCTGTATCCTTTACCGATATTTCAACAAAACCTGGAGATAAACTCCTATCTTCACTTTCATCCCTGCTAATAGTCACTAAAACAGTAATTTTCCCCCCGGAAGAGGTAAACTGGATGGCGTTTATTAGTAGATTGGTCATTACCTCTTCCATCTTTTCAGTATCGAAGTAGAGGATAATTTTTTCTTCTTTACTGTAAAATTCAAGTTCCAATTGGTTATGTTGGGCCAGTACATTAAAGGTGGTCAAAATACCTTCCAGGAAGGAGATAATATTTTGGGGGCTGGCTTGCAATTTCATTTTCCCACTGTCAATCCGGGAGAGATCCAGTAATTGGTTGACTAGCGTGAGTAATCGCTTTGAATTTTGAAGCATTATATTCAGTTGTTCCTTCTGGACTTTGTCCCGGGTTTGGGCAAGCATTTGTTCCATGGGGCCCATAATCAATGTCAAAGGGATGCGGAATTCATGGGAGAGGTTAGTGAAGAAACGAGATTTAGCCATATCAATTTCTTTAAATTTTTCAGATTGTTCTTTTAACTGGAGGGTTTGTTTTTCCAATTGTCGATTCTTCTCCTGGATCTCTATGGTTCTCTCTTTAACAATTTTTTCAAGCCTTTGTTTTTCTTTTTGCAGTTTCCTTGAGTACACCTTAACAATAAAGTACGACATCAATAAAAAGATAAAAATATAAAACAAGTACACCCACCAGGTTTTGAACCCGGTTCCCACACTGTATAGTTTTTGGGGGACCAGGAAAAGCAGCCCTACAAGTAGGAATACAGCGAGAATAATCTTTCTCTTTAATCGCATGTCATATCTTCTCACCTCTGCCCATATTTCATCGGTTTCACGGTTTCACCTTTTTGGTTTTTAAGATTAATTTTTAACACAAATAAGAAAAAATTTCAAGACCAAAGTGAAAAAAACAGCAAATTTAATTATAATGAAATTTTCATATCTTCTCAACTTCGTTACCTTTTGATTTCTCTTTTTGTTTTCTCTATAAAATAATTGAATTTCTCCACTTGCCCTTCCATTTCCGACCACTTGCGTATTTCGTCAAAATCAACTTCATTATAGGCTTGAATCAATTTCGCCTGTTCAAATGCCTGACGGTCATTCCAAAAATAAAAAGCCGCCAGGCGATCTTTTACAGAATCCGTAGGCGTTAATAACTTCAGTATCATTTTGTTCACTTCAATGGTATTAACGGTCACTATATGTTGTCTACCAACAGAAAGCGGAGGATTCAATATATCCACTGAATATTTCACTTTATCATTAATAAATATCCTGCCTTTCTCCTCAAACCCGATCTCTTTTAATAAAGAACTTACCCTCGAAATCGGGACACCTTCAATGTTTACAAAATCAAGATCAAAGGATTGATACCTGTTTTCTGTATAAATGCAGACACATGCCCCTCCTGTCAAAACATTTGGGACTCCATTCCTCCTGAGATAATGTGATATATATGCGGCTAACTCTTTCAAAGATAATTTGGAAATATCTCTCAAGATCATAATGGCTTCCCACTTTTTCTAGGCCGGGTTCGTTTAATATAATACCTCTCTTTTACTTCATCATTCAAGAAATCATATACCCGATCTAATAACGCTTCCAGTTCTTTTTTGAAAGGATAGCGGGGGTTGATTCCATATAACCTTACATTCCCTTTTAATTGACTGTAAAGGACTCCCCCACTTTCAAGTTTTTTCAATTGATTCTGGACTGCAAAAAGGTTCAGGTTAAAATTTCTTGACAGCTCACTGGGATAAGATATGCTGTTAATGAATAAATACAGGAGAATATTTTCTTTTATTTTTGATTCAAATAACGGTTCTAACATAATATTTCCTCACCAATAAAATTGGTTAATTAAGCAATTTCATTTGTATTTTAATCTATTTAAAACAATTTGTCAATATCATTTTAACTGCAAATTTACTTTATAAAAAAAAGGGGGATAGGTAAATAGTTGAAGGAAGCAGAAACTTCTGCGAAGGAAGCAAAAGAAGAAATTTTATTTTGGAAACCCAATGGAACCTCTATTCGTATATTAAAATACCAGACATTATGGAGGAAGAAAAATGAAAAAAATTTTTACCTTGTTTCTTTTAATCGGCATGATCGTTCCTGTGTGCCCTGCCCAGGACCGTGTAATCCCGGATATTTATAAACCGGAATCCATTACAGTGGATGAGAACTGTATTTATATTACCCAGGATGTTGAAGTTTTTATCTACTCAAAAAAGGATGTAAAACTGGTTAAGAAATTCGGCAAAGCTGGCGAAGGTCCCCGGGAATTTAAAAAAATCCCGGCTCCGTGGATTCCCAGTATTACCCTCTATCTAAAAGGCGACCAACTGCTGATCAATAGTTTAGGAAAGATTTCTCTTTTTTCCAAAGACGGCGAATTTATCAGTGAAACTCCTACAGGAACCCAGGCCCGGTATATCCCGGTTGGTGATAAATATATTTATATGCATTTCATGTTTGATGATAAAGTCACGTATATCGCCGCGGATTTGGTGGACGCTAACTTAAAAAATAAAATTGAACTTTGTCGCTTTAAGTTCCCGGCGCAAACAGGCAAAAAACGCGACCCCATCTTAATGGCCAGGATGTCCAGTTATTTCGACAGGTATGCTTACAAAGACAAATTCGTTTTCCCCACCGACAACAATAACATCAGGATATTTAATTCCCATGGAAAGGAAGTCACATCCTTTACTCCCCCTTACACAAAAGTCCCTATTAATGGTGCGCTGAAGAAAACCATCGATGAGTTCTTCTCCAAAGATATACGCTATAAAATGCCTTATTTGGCTGATAAAAACAGTAATCTCATCGCTCTGCCGGAATATATGCCGATTTTTAAGGATTACCGTCTTGCTGACAATAAAATCTATATCCTCTCAAACTTTAAAAAAGACGGCAAATTTGAAACCTTTATATATGATTTCTCCGGCAAATTGCTAAAAAAGACCTTTATCCCACTTGTAGAGAGTGACATGCTCACGCTGTATCCTTTTTATATCAAAGACAGCAAAATATATCAACTGGTTTTAGGTGAAGATGAAGAGGAGTTTTTTCTCCGTATTACCAATATATAAGAATGCTTTCGTGGAAAGTCGCTTTCACAGCGGGTTGGGAAGCCTCCGGGATTAATAAGAAGCTTTTGCGGAAGATGGCGGGTACACATGTTTCAGTGGGCATGTTTCACGTTATCTCAAAAAGGGGTCGGCGACCCCAACCTATTCACGGTCAGCCAGATGCCGTTCTTTCGGGGCGTCATCTCAAAAGCTTGTTTTTTTTTGCAAGCTTTTACAGGATATTAGTAAAAAGGGGGTGGCACCCCCATCCTATTATTGCATCGGAGGTGATAAAAACCATAGGGAAGAAAAAATTTGCCAAAAAAACAAAGTTTCAGAAGGTATTAATAAAAATAGCCCCCCGAATCGGATGCCCGCACCGCCAGCTCCCCGGGGGCAAATAAAGAGGTGTTTATATGAATATGAAACAAAAAATTAACATACTGTTTTTGGTATTGGTTTTGTTGGGGAGGTTGGGTTGGGTTGTGCATGCCGATAGCGGTAAAATCGCTGTACTGGATGAATACATTGAAATAGGACTAAACAGCAACCTGGCCCTGAAACAACAGGAATTTTCCTTAGAAAAGAGTTTAAAAGCCCTAAAAGAAGCCAAAGGCATGTTCCTGCCTTCTATTTCTATTGAAGCCCGGTATTCCCGGGCTGGTGGAGGACGTATGATTGATGTGCCTATTGGCGATATGATCAATCCCATTCATACCACATTAAATCAACTGCTGACGCTGCATGAATTCCCCCCGGTATACCCTGCCAATATTCCCAACGAGCGGATTCCTTTTTTACGGGAAAGCGAACAAGATACCAGATTACGAGTGATCCAACCGATATTTCAACCGGCTGTTTACTATAACGTCAAAATTAAAAAGGATTTGACAGGTATTGAAAAAGCAAAGCTAAATGTCTTTAAACGGCAGTTGACAGCAGATATCAAAAGTGCTTATTTCACATATCTGA
>CP070627.1:8355745-8359119 GCA_020355945.1 Candidatus Aminicenantota bacterium
TGGTGGGGCTGGTAAGACCGGCTCTACCGTGGAGACCTTTCATTTCGTTGTTGTCCAGGTGGGCGATGGTTTTCTTTTTCAAAACCAACCGCTTGTCGAAAGCTTTTTTCTTCATGATACTCTCCTGTATTGGATTTTTAAATTTTAATAGCCATTACCAAAATGTGAATCGGAGAAATTATATAATATCACAAACCCATTGGTTTTGTCAAGTATTTTTTGTAAATTTTTCTATTGTAGTCGCCAGGGTTGCGCTGCTTAATAATGTTTCCTGTATATATGAGTGATCCGCTTTAAAGATTCTTTGTAATTAAAGCCTTTAAAATGCGGGGATTCTTTATTGTGACATTTGGTGCACACCACTTCTACAGGAATAAGCAGGCCATTGATAACAGCCGAAGCTGAGTCATGCATGTGGTCGGATTTCATATATAGGGAACCTTTACCATGGCAGGATTCACATTGAACCCCTTCAAAATCCATGGCATGGGGATCGTTTAATTTGTAACCGCCGTCGTATAAACCGGTTACATGGCATTTCAGGCATTTGAGATTTTTTTCTTCTCCTTTTGCTTTCAAGGTCTCAAACGCCCTGGCATGAGCTGCTTTTTTCCATTTTTCATACACTTCCCCATGGTTGGGTCCTTTATGGCAGGGTTTGCACTCTTTTGCTCCCACATAGGTCGGCTTTTCAGCATAAACCAGGAATACGATCAACAGGATATGTAGTACGATTAAAATTCCTTTCTTCATGATGCCTTGGTACCTCCATGTATACGTTTGTATCAAAATATCTTCTTAAGTTCATTGTCTAATGGAACCAGTTTTCTTAAAACAGATTTTACTATAAATAACATAATTTAGCAACCACAAAAAACAAAATCCCTCCCCTATGATAAGGGGACGATGAGGGGACGGTGCGTTGAAATGTTTAAATGTTTCCCTGGTTCACCAGACTATTTTTTTTTCTATTTTTACCATGAAGGACACGAAGGACACAAAGGGCGCGAAGGAACATGAGAATTGCTGTAAAAATGGAAATTTTGTTGAATTATTTTAAGTCTTGTTATACACTTATTGCGAAGGAGTTAACATGGCTCAAACCAATATTCAATATGTTGTAGATGAAAACGGCCAGAATACGGCAGTCATTGTCCCTATCGATCTTTGGGAAGAGATTATCTCAGAGAGCGAAACAAGCTATCTTTTAAAAAGTAAAACCATGAAAAAGCGCCTCTTAGAAGCCATGCATCGTAAAGAAGGAATCCCTTTTAAGGAAGTCCGTGAGAAACTTGGATCAGGATTGTTTACCAGGTATTTGATGACAAAATAAAAATTCTATCCTGCCGATATCACTATTGAGAATAAAAGCGGAGACAGGTACCTTATTCTTTTCGGCTTTTTCAAATAGCCAAGATTTGAAAAGTGAGGTTTAACGTGGCTAAAACGTGGTTATCGTTTCGTTTTAACTATAATTGCCCACACCGCCAGGTCAGGTCTTTGATTCTCAGTTTTTCTATATTCGGCATTTGCCTGTTGCAACTATCTACTTTGATCTGGTTGGAGCGGAATCCTCATTAATGCATTGATAAGTGAGAGAAGATGAAAGGCAAAAACATTATAAATGTGGTATAATTCTCTCTACGGTGCAATAATGGTAAAAAAGAAAAAAGTCCTGAAAGTTAAAGAGACGAAAGTCGAATAACCCCACCTTTTCCATTTCGAAACCCAATGCCGGGAGGAAAAATTTCAAAAGAAATTTATAATAAAAAACCATTCCCTGGTCCTCACCTAATCGATCCTCGAGGTTCCCCTCTCTTCTTTCACCTGGTTGAATTCGTTCAACGCGATAAACACCGGGACCGGTTCATCACTATTGCCTCCGGCGGCCACCCTGCGGCGCAGGGACCCTTTTAGGTTTGAGACGCTATTTGAATGTTGGAAACCACCACGACCGTGAATAGGGTGCAGCAGCCTGCTGCCTCCGGCGGCCAGGGGGCTTTTTTGAAAAATCGCCCGTGAAGCATCTGGACCCCCAAAAAACTTTTTATTAGAAGGGATTTCCACAGCCGCACCAGGGAAACGGTTTTGCCCATACCGCCATCTCCCACGATTACCGCATGCTGGCGCGACTGTCGCCACACGCGCGGCAGCAGGGTAATTACCGTCTCATCCTTGTTGTACTCCTCATCTTCGCCGGAAACGGGCTGCGGCACCCATTTATCTTTCGTCTCCGTGCGGCTGAGGATCAGGTCTTCGATGTGCAGCATACGGAAACGCCCGTTTTCTCCTGTTAATCCTTCATAATAGGCCCGGGAGCCGCTCAATATCCGTTGGTGCACCGGCACGGCCCGGGCTTTTTCTTCGCTGTCATCCTTTCTTCCATATTCCTGCGCTAAATAGAGAGTTAAATCATCTTTTAAGAATTTCTCAAATTCCCCGACGGTATTGTATTGCTTGAAAAGCACTTTGTTTTCCTTTTCTACTTTATCTTTGAAATCCAGTACTTGCCTGTATTGCTCATTTTCTGCTTTGTTTTCCGGCGAAAATCCCTTTTTAAAGTAAAGGAATACTTTTTTCTTTTTTTGGAGGGCCAGTTGGTATTCGTGTAGGGTGAATTTACCCAATTTCCAGTAGAACAAAACCAGGACGATCTGGGATTTTTCCAGGAATTGTTATCATTTTTCAATAAAGGGCATCCCTTATTTTTCTTGCCTTTCTTTTGCTTTTTCTATAGAATTATTACTTTCCACCTTTCACTATGGAGGTAACAAATGACAAATATGAAAAAATATTCACTGTTGCTTTTGGCACCCTATATGTTTTTGTTGGCCGATTGTATCGGCATCAAGAGTTATAAAAACTACAAACGGGTCATTCAAACAGGCATACCCGCAGTAGTGGTGGTATCGGACCTCGAAGATACGCGGGTCACCATCAACAATAATCCCTGTATCCGTTTGACGGTAACGGTGTATACCAAAGACCTGGAACCTTATGAAACCCAAATTACCGATACTTTTTCAATCATAGAACTGCCCCGCAGGGGGAGTATTTATTACGCCAAAATTGACAGCACCAACCGGAGCAATGTGGTCCTGTTAAGGCGAAGCGATGCTGCGCCGTATATGGATGAATTCAGGTATATCATGGAAAACAAGCTGGCCGGTCACAATGCGACACTGCCAGGCAGCCGCCTCATCGACACTCGGATCGGCAAGAACGGGGTAACACAGCCGATAACAGAACAGGACACGCTCCACTGGCAAAAGGGCACCGCCAGAATCCTATCGGTACAGGATACCGGCAAGAGCAGCGATTTCGAGCCTGTGATCATCCTGGTGCTGGAAGTGCTGGCACCAGGTATGGATGCC
>CP070627.1:8359219-8371460 GCA_020355945.1 Candidatus Aminicenantota bacterium
AAGAAGAGGGACGGTGCCTAATTTTATAATTTTTTTGGCCAAAAAAAGGGTGAATGGGTGAATGGTTACCTAATTGTTTTTTAAAATGAGAATTGCTGATTAGAGATTAGATAAAAACAATATTGATATTCTTTCCCATTTGTTTTACAATTAAGTTTAACATGATAACGTTTTTATATGCGGAGGTTTTTTAGGTAATGGATTTTCCGATATTTCACCTGGATTTCATGGGCAACCGCCTGTTGATCGCTGTCATTGCAATATTGCATGTGCTTATTAACCACGCCCTGGCAGTGGGTTTCATCCCGGTGGTCACACTCCTGGAATACCGGGGTTTCAGGGAAAGAAAATCCAACCCGCAAAGCGCGATGCATTGGGATGAACTGGCCAGGAAAATGATGTTCGTGGGCTTTGTAATTACTACATCTATTGGTGCATTGACCGGAGTGGGCATCTGGTTCTCCGCCTCTTTGGTAAACCCGGACGCCATCGGCAGCCTGATCCGCGTGTTCTACAGCGCATGGTTCAGCGAATGGATCATTTTTATGCTGGAAATTGTATTTATTATGGTTTTCTTCCTGGGTTGGAAAAAAGCCAATGAATCCGCAGGAACGAAGAAACGCCATATTCTTTTTGGAGCAGGCTTGAGTGTGTTTTCCTGGCTTACCATGGTGATTATTGTTGCTATTTTAAGCTTTATGATGGACCCGGGCAACTGGTTGTCTAACCGCAGTTTTTTCAGTGGAGTTGCTAACCCCCTCTATATCCCCCAACTCTATTTCAGGACACCCCTGGCCATGATGATGGGCGGCGCCTTTGCCCTGTTTTTGACTATGATTTTCCTGAAAAAAGGAAATCCCGTCCGTGAGAAAGCCACCTCTTTTATTTCTCTCTGGGTCCTGGTCTGGACACCGGTGATGGCCGTGGGTGCGTTATTATATCGTACAGCCATTCCTGCTGCCATGATGGGCAACCTGCCTACGGCAATAGGCACCATGGCTTTTAGCCAATGGTATGATTCCCTTTTGGTGATTATCCTGGCGGCAGTGCTTGTTTCTGTTTTAATTGCTTTATGGGGGTTCTTGAAACCCGGACGATTGCCGCGTGCTGCCCTGGTGATTCCCATTATTGTAATGTGTATTTTCCTGGGGACCTTTGAACGGGTCCGGGAATTTGTCCGCAAACCCTTTGTAATCGGCGAATACATGTATGCTAACGGCCTGAGAGTGGAAGATTACCCACTTTACAAGAAAAACGGTATCCTTGCTTATGCCACGTATGTAAGTACACCCCGGGTGACGGAGGAGAATAAATTGGAGGCGGGGAAAAATGTGTTTATGATTGCTTGCAGTCGCTGTCATACAGTGACAGGGATCAATTCGGTGGTGAGAAAGTTCCGTCAGCGAATCCCACCGGGCGTACCGGGCGAACCAGGGAAACGGTTAAGTGAAGAAGCCATAAAAAACTATATCTCCAAAATGCACCGGGTGTGGTATTACATGCCGCCGTTCCCGGGAAACGAGGCGGAACTGGATGCGCTGGTGGCATTTATCCTGCGGATGGATAAAAACCCCAGGTATATCCCTGGCGCCCAAAACCAGGGGGTAACCATTTCCCCGGCCCATTCCCGGGAACCCGATTTGAAAAATACCGACAACAAAGGAAGTTAACCATGCAATATCCGGGATCAATCATGTTATTTCCATTTTCGTTGTTATTGCCTGGAGTTCCGCCAATTCCGCTGCCTAAAGATATCCCCCTGCCTTTACCCCTGCCGGAAGGCCTGCTGGTATTCCTGCTGGTGGTTTCGTTCCTGCTGCACATTTTGTTTGTCAATTTGATGTTGGGGGGTTCGATTTTGACCTTATGGGCAGAAATCAAAGGCGCTAAAAATCCAAAAGCCAGGGAATATGATGTGTTGGCTAAGGAAATTGCCAATACTATTACAGTGAATAAGAGCCTGGCCGTGGTGATTGGTGTGGCGCCGCTGCTTTCCATTAATACGCTGTATACTGTGTTTTTCTACTCGGCCAATGCTTTAACCGGCACGCTGTGGATTTCCATTGTCCCGTTGGTGACCACAGCGTTTTTATTGCTTTACTTTCATAAATATTCCTGGGAAAGGTATAAAGATAAGAAACGCTTTCACATCCGGATCAATGGGGTTGTGGTTTTGCTTTTACTGTTTGTTCCTTTGATATTTTTGACCAATATTAATTTGATGTTGTTCCCGGAGAAGTGGGGGAGTGTGAAGGGGTTCTTTTCTGCCATGCTGCTGGCTAATGTTATCCCGCGGTACCTTCATTTTTTGTGTGCCTCCCTGGCGGTGACCGGGTTATTTTTATTCTGGTACATGAAACGGAAAAGGTATCCTTTTGAGGCCAAATTCAAGGATTTTTCCAGGACCCGGGTGCTGAAAAAATGGTATACGCTTGCCCTGGGTGCTTCCTGCTTACAATTGGGATTGGGCCCGTTGAACCTGTTTACCTTGCCCTGGCATGCAGTGAATTGGGGACTGGTGATTATCATTTTGGTGGGGGTGGCTTTTGCGCTTTTGGCCATGTTTTTGATGTGGAAGGAATTGAAGGGTCCGGAAGAAAAATTGGGAAAATGGTTTTACCCGGTTGCGATTGCCTTGACCATTACGGTATTGTTTATGGGAACGGGTCGTCATGTGTATCGGGCAGTTGCTTTGGCCCCGCATCAAGAGAAAATAGAGCAGCCCCGTGACATGGGGGACCTAAAAGGCCCTGCCGGCTTAATAAAAAATGGCCGCTAAAAAGCAAAAAAAGCAAAACCGGGAACAATCACCGGGTCCCGGGACAGACAAAAAAGGATTCCGGGTATTAACGGATGAATATGACCTTTACCACCTGTTTGGAGTGGAAAAGAAAACCAGGGAAGAGGATTTTGCCCGGATACTCGAAGAATCCCTGGAGGACAGGCGACAGCAGATCCTGTTACAGGAAAAAAAGGTTTCTCCTGATGGGCAGGTGCCTTTAACCTTGAAAGAACGTATTAAAACTTATCCTGGTCCGCAAGAGGAGTTGGATTTGCACGGTGATACGGGTGCAAAAGCAGGAGAAAAGACCGAATTTTTTGTACGAAACGCCCGGCAAAAGGGGATTCGTACGGTGAGAATTATCGTGGGCAAAGGACATCATTCCCAGGGAAAAGCCGTACTGCCGGATGTGGTAGAGAAAAAAATTATCCAGTTAAAACGGAAAAAATGGGTGTTGGATTTTGACTGGGAGAAGAAAGATAAACGCAAAAGCGGTGCCCTGGTTGTCTATTTGAACCCCCCGGGATAATCGTTAATGGTCAGGGTACTCCAGGATGTCGCGGGTTAACCGCATCATGGTAATACCATCGCCGCGGTCCAGCCGGGTGGTATTCTCATACAGTTTTGCTATCAACAGGGCATTTAATCGTATATTTTCTTTTTTGGAACATAAATCACTATATTGTTGAAATATACTGCTGCGTACCTTTAAGTGAACCCGCAGGATGATGTCGGTTTTATCGGTATAGACATGGGCCTGGTTTTTAAAAAATTCGATTATCTTTTTTTGGTCTTTTAAAGAAAGGTTATCCTGGAGTTTTCCCAGGGTTCCATCGGGATGGGCGGCATCGATATGGGTGAGAAAATAGTGCATATTATTGCCCCGTCCAGGCACGGTGGATTTGATATACAATTCATGGATAAGGACTGCTTTAAATAAATTGAATCCACTCTCACTTCCCGGTAATTTTACCGTTTTTCCCTGGGAAGCAGCTTCGCGGGTATCGTCATTCAAATTCTCCAGGTCGCCGTGATAGGCCTGGATGAGTATCTCCCGGTTAGCGGGTGCCAATACGGTTTCTTTAAAATAGTCCGCTTTAATATGATAGGTTTCCAGGGCTGTGTTAACGGTTTTTACGACATTGGTGACAATTTCTTCCACGGGCAATTCATTTTTAGCTGTCACTTCTGCCCGGGTTCCAGTCTCGGCAGCGGGTGCGGATTTTTCCTGCTCTCCTTCTTCCAGGTAGGAAATCTTCATTTTTTGGAGGACTTTGAAATTGGAGTCCAGGAGGTAAAGATATTTACCGATAGTGATGCGACTGCCATAACCGTAACCGAATTCTGATTCGCACAGGGTTCTTAAATGAGGGGGTAGGATATCTCCTCTTTTCAATTCGATTTCTATTTCCATATCCATATCCGTTTCCATTTCAGTTTCCATATCCATATCTGTTTCCGGTTCCGGTTCCGTATCAGAGTTTGTAATCGGGTCTGTCAGGGTAATGATTTCATCGGAAGTATCATAGTCTGCTAAATAGTCTTCCAATTCATACTTATGGGCTGAATCCGCGGTTTTGATCTCTACCCGGTACTTCTTGTCCAGCATGTAGAAGATTTTATTGTAACGGAGGTTGTACCCACCATAATCATTTTTCTTACACATGGCCCTGAGATGTTTTGGAATTTTTTCGCCTTCATTGAATTCTTTTCTTTCATCTCTTTCTTCCGGT
The DNA here is from genome assembly GCA_020355945.1 of Candidatus Aminicenantota bacterium. The sequence goes on from CP070627.1 coordinate 8,363,735, forward strand.
TTTTTGTCCGGAGCATTCGCTTTCAACCCCCAGATCACCGCCGGTTCTATTTCTGTGTCCGCTTCTTCCTGTATGGCCTGGTGTTTATCCGTGGGCATAACCGGGAAGGAATAGGATTTTTTCGGTCGAAACCGGGTGTAATCCTCTACAAGGATTAAGTCTTCTCCCTTCATTTTGGCTCTCTCGATTTTATAATAAACCCGGTCGCCATCGGTCACTCGAAACAACACATCTTTCATGCCGCGAACTTCAACAAATATTTCTTCATCTTCATCTTTGAAGCGTCTTAAAATTTCTTCCGCCGGGATAACCGTTCCAATTGTATATTTCATTATCTGGCTCATGATTCACCTATTTGCGCAACCAATTTTTTTGTTTAGTATTATTTTATAAAATATAAGAGAAGAGTTCAAGGGGTAATGGCGACAAAATCCAGGGCCAACTTTTCAGGAATGGCGAAACTTGTTGCCTGCTGCGGGTTGCGAGCAACGGGTTAAGAAATTTTTAAATCAAAATTTTTCGCTCATCACTTTCTCATCTTCTTCTTATATTGCGAGGGTGTCATGCCGGTATGTTTTTTAAATACCCGGTTAAATGCTTCTTTTGAATTGAATCCCACTTCAAAGGCAATGTCCAGTATGGGGCTCTGATTTTTTTTCGAATCTTTTAATAGTTGGAAGGCTTCTTCCATACGGTAACTGTTAATCAGACCCCAAAAATTTTTATTTAATTGTTCATTAATCAGTTGGGAGAGTTCCCGCGGCTGCAGGGAGAGTTTTTGCGCCAGTGAATCCAGGGAAATCTGTTGATCTTTATAAATTTTTTCTTCTTTTAATAGGTAAACCAGTTTTTGCACATATGTTTCGGTTTTAACCGGGTCCAGGGTGGATTGTTTGTATTTATCTTTTATTTTGTGAAAATAAAAATATTTTTTCAGGGTGTAATAAGTGCCCAGGACGATTAAAACAACCATCAACCCACTGCTGATTTTAAAGGTCAGGGTTTCATAAAACCAGGGTTTTAATGTAAAGCCAAAGGAGGCACCGGTGTTATTCCAGATGCTGTCGCTGTTGCAGGCGATTACCCGGAAGGTGTACTGACCGGGAGGGAGATTTTCATAATGCACCATGCGCTCTTGATCGCTTTCCAGCAATATCCAATCCTTATCAAATCCTACCAGTTTGTATTTGAATTTTACCCGTTCCTGGGATATAAATGTCGGGGCGGTGAAGAAAAATAGGATACTTTTTATGCCTTTATAACTTTTTCCCGACTGGGCCCCGGTTATGGTTTGATAATTGAAAATGATGCGTTTCAGCACCACCGGCGGTGGTGTTTTATTTATTTTTATTTTATCCGGGTTGATGGCAGCGATGCCTTTTCGCGTCGCAAACCATAATTCACCGGTTTGGGTTTTAATGATGGAGTTGCGGTACCGGGAACTACAAAGTACGCTGTGCATTCCATCGGATAAACTAAACGTGATGCAATTGAGGTATTTTGTTTTACCGGCGGCAAAATCATTGAGTTCTTTTTTGCTGACTTTAAGTACACCGTCATAACTGCTCATCCATAGGTTTCCCCGGTTGTCCTCTTTAATTTGAAAGATATATTCACTGCCCAAACCATCTGCTGTTGTATAAGAGAAGGGTTGATCTTCTTTGAGTCGCACGATACCGGAATTGTAGGCGCCGATCCAGAATACACTGTTCTCATCTTCATAAATGGCTGAGATTTGGGTGTCGGGTAGATGGGTTTTTATTTTTTGGGGATGCCACTGACCCCCGGGCAGGATGGTAAGGCCCTGGGATGTTCCAATCCAGAGATTCCTGTTTTTATCTTCGTGGACGTTGGTGACCCAGTTACTGGTTAAGCCGTCTTCTGTCCTGTAGGTTTTAAACACACCATCTCGATAACAGACCAGCCCGCCGAGATAAGTGGTGATCCAGAGATTATTTTTGCTGTCCCTGGTGATGGTATAGATGGGATAACGGGGAAGGGGTGCCTCTGTATCTTCATCTGCATGGTGGATAAGTTTCCCGTTTTTCAACTGGAATAGGCCTCTCATGGTGGTACCGAGCCACAAGTTTCCCCGGGCATCCTCTTCAATAGCGGTTATTTCCGCTGCTTCCGAGGGATTCTCCAACTGCAAAAACCGGGTAAAAGCCCCATCTTTAAAACGATATAGTTCTCCCATCATGGAACCCACCCAGGTATCACCATCCCGGGTGTTATAAAGGGTTAAGCGAAAGTTGGGAATGCTGTGTTTCCTGGAATAGGTGAAAAATCGAGCCTCTCTGAGTCGTTTCATATCGTAACCCACGGTGCCTATCCATATACTTTTCTCCATGTCCTCGAACAGGCAGTTAATGGCAATATGGCCTTCATCAACCGTGTATTCAAAGAAGGTATCTATAGAGATTTTACCGGTGGGGTCTTCTTGAATTCGACAAATGCCGCTGCGGGTCCCCACCCATATATTGCCGTCCCGGTCTTCTAGAATATCAAGAATAAAAGGATTACTTAATCCATGTCCTGGTGTAAAATGACGGACGATGTTGTTTTTTACTCGAAATAACCCTTCGCTGGTTCCCACCCATATAAAGCCTTTGCGGTCTTCATAGATGGAGTATACGGTAAAGGGATATTGGTCTGTCTGTCGTTCCAGGTCATATGGCACAAAGGTGCCGTTGTATCCTTTAAAGAGTCCTTCTGAGAATGTTCCCACCCACAAGTTACCTTTGCTGTCGGCGCAGAGGGAGATAATATTGGTATCAGCCAGTCCGCTGGCGGTATCATAGAGGGTAAATGTTTCATGGTCATAACGGTATAAGTAGTTATGTTCGGTACCGATCCAGATATTGCCGTACATATCTTCAACCATGGATTTGGCATAAATTTTTGGTAATGTGTATTTTTTTAAAAACTTGTTGAAGGTGCCGTCCAGGTAGCGGACAATTCCCTCGCCAACCCCTATCCAGAGGGCACCCTGGCGATCCGCCATTAGACAGTTAATGCGGGTATCGGTTTCTTCTGTATAGAGGTGTTGGTCAATGGTTTCAAATTGTTGGCCGTCGTATTTCACCAGTTCGTCCGGTGTTCCCACCCAGAGGTAGCCGTCCGGGGTTTGGGCGATGGCAGTAATGGTATTGGTGGGAATTCCCCGGCCAACCACGAATTCATCCAGCAGGTATTTCCGGATTGGGGTATTGGGGTCTAATGCTGTCATTTTGAAAGGAAGGAGAAAAAAGATCAATAGATATATTCCCATTATTTTGGCATTGCTGTTTGTATACAGGTACAACTTTTGGTTTCCCTTCATTCCTAAATATATTTTACGATATAAAGTTCTTTTGGTTTAAGGATTAGTAAAAAGTTTTTGCGGGCCCCGCGGCGCGGGGAGCCTAAGAAGGCCCTAACGGGCCATTTTTCGGCGCACTGATCTGTGCGCCGGGGATTAGCTTTTAATAAAAAGTTTTTGCGGGGGGTCCAGGGGGGCAGTTTTTTCAAAAAGCGCCCCCTGGCACCATATTTTCTCAGGTAGATGTCTCAGTCATGGACATCCAATCGGATGTCGTCCAGGTAAAACAGTGTCAAATCTTTCGTATTCGCCTCGCTGCGGAAGGTGATAGTGACTTTTTTTCCTCGATAAGCACTAAGATCGAACCTGGACTGGCGCCAGCGGAACTGCTGGTTAGAGTTGGTCAGGGTCTCCAATGTTGCCGCTCCATCTTCCCATTCCAGGAGCACACGTAACGTGTCAGCCCCGGGTTGGTGGTCTTCAGAATCAATCCACCACCAGTACGAGAGGGTGACCTTTTTTGAGTCGCCTGGCAAAAACAAGGTTTGTGACAGTTGATCAAGGGTGTCGAACTGGGTACCCATGCGGATACTGTTCTGGCCGGAGTGAGCGCGCTCGTTCACAACCTGAACTGCCCAGGATGCACTCCATGGCGCCACCTTGCCCGTTTCAAAGTCGCTGCTGCTGATGCTAAAGAGCGATTTCCCCGGTGTTGGTGGAATTGGGGTGGGGATTGGGGGGTGAGGTGGTGCAAGCTTAGTTTTGAGGGTCTTAACAGGCGGTGGGGGAGTTGATGGGATCGGATGGCAGCGCATGATGCCCCTCCCCAGGAAGGCGATATAAAGGCTTGGATCTGTTGGGTCTGTGAGGGGATCAAAGTAAGCACCCACCGGCCTGCCAGGTAAAGCTTGGGTATCAAGGAGACGGAACCAGTTGGTTCCGTCACCAGAGTAAAAGACACCAGCCAGACCAACGGCAAAGCGTGTCTGCGAAGACTGCCGATCAAAGACAAACTCAGTAAGGATGCATTTATCATAATCCAGATGATCGGAGCCACAGTCGTACATAAACTCGCCGCCAGGATTCAGCACACTATCGAGCAGAGCATCGACAGGCCAGGTCGTGCCACCGTTCTTGGTGTGTCTGATGGTGTTGGTATCTATAATGTAAACTTCATTGGCGTCATATGGGTTGACAAAAAACCTTCGCGCCACCGTGGCCCCACCCCCGGGTACTATTGGTAGCCAATCGTCTATATTGCCCTTGTTGTCGCGGTGGCTTTTCCACAAATGCGTGTTGTCGCCGACGTAGTATGTGGGGGCACTGTGCCCGCCAGCCGCTTGAACCACAGAGACCGTCACAGGCAGATCACGTCCCTCCTGGACCCACGGAGATGTGGTGTTCATGCTGTTCTTTGCTCTCCATAACACCCGCCGGGCAGGAGTTAGTCCAGGAGGTACGATCTCTTGGACCACAATATAGTCACCGTTTTTCAATGGTGTCTCCCCGGCTAAGGTCTGGATAATGGGCCTATAGCCAGGCAATTCGATCAGGTTCAGCTTGGTTTGGGCTGTAACAGTGGGTGTGGGAGAGGGGACAGTAAACATCTGCACACCCTGGCCAGGGTCTGGAAGGCCAGTGGGATTTATATAGACTGCAAACGCTCCTTTTATCGTCCGTGAAAGCCCTACTACCCGGTTGGGTTGGGCAGGGTCAGCAAACCAGGGACCCCCGTCAGCGGGATTATCTACTCCACTGGCCCAGGTGGTGCCAGCATTGCGAGAGTAATAGTCGTCGTTGTCGCCGCAGCCAAAATAGAGGGCTGGACCAGGGCCTGGAGCTGGTAGAGCCACTCCAGCTACATTAATGGCAGCCAGGGTGCTGAGGCCGGAATATGCGGGAATCCAGGTCTCCCCACAGTCATCAGTGCGATAGACGCCGCCGTCATTGGAGTACCAGAGCCTTCCACCTTTGCACTTGTCCAATTCCTTGTTGAGATTGTATGGAGACTCCACGCCGCTTACCTTCTTCAGGGTAAGGTCAAAGTCAGGTGAAATTGCCAGGCCATGGGAGTCGATATGTACTGCCCACACCGTATACAGCTTGTTCTGCTGCTTGTTTTTTGAAGCATCCCAGCCGTCAAGTCGGTACCAACCCCCCTCTGTGGGCTTCCCATTGCTGACAAAGAGGTGGTCTTGATCGGCAAAGAACACCAGGTAGCCGCTGGCTGTGGGATGGGTGTAGACAAAAGCTGCCCCGCTTCCCGAGCCGCCCCAGAATACAGGCGGCCCTGGCAGTTTCGACCACTTGCCCTTTAGTTGTTTGGGGTGTTTGGGATCAAAACCGGAAAGGTCCCCGTACCACAGTGAACCTTCGCCGCAGGGCCGCGGCCCAAAAGGGGTTCCCAGATCAATGTACTTGATCCTGGGATCATCCCTCAGATGGGTGCCAACACTCGGGACTGTGCCGCAAAGTACCGGTTCATTCTTGCCGGTGGCTGCAAACTGGTTGTACACACCGTCGTTATTGGCATCGTGGACGACTGTTTCATTGCTGTCCCAGGTGTTGTTGGTGCCGCTCTCTACGTACTTGATTTTGGGATCATCCTTGAGGGCTGCGCCCGAGACCGGGTTCAAGCCCCAGATAAGGGACTCGCCGCTATCAAACACATTGTCGTTGTCAGTGTCGTAGATGACCGGGTTGTTACAGTGTACACCGTCTGGCCCTCCATCTTTGGGATGGAAATAGCTGGGCCCGTTGGCATTGTGCTGATAAGCCAGGTAGACATGGTTGGGGTTGTCAGGTGCAACCGCCAACGTCTGTGCCCCATCGCCATTTCCCAGGGTAGTGGGCGCGCAGAAGCCGGCAGGCAGGACCTGGGCTGTGCCATTGTCCTTGTACCAGTTTTTTCCGCTGTCCGGTGAGTACCACAGTACACCATCTCCACAGGCAAAACAGGTGCGTACATCGCCTGGCAGGAGTCTGCTGACAGCAATATGCCACACCCGGGAACCAAGGGGTATCTCCTCCAGTATAACCTCGTCCCAGGAGTCACCACTATCATTACTGATGGCAATGAGGCAGCCACCTACAGCATATAGGGTTTTTGGATCGTCAGGGGCGAAAATAATCTGGGTAGCGGCTTGAACAACCGTGCCACAGGTGAAGGCGTATACCCTGGTCCAGGTGAGACCGTAATTTTTTGAGCGGTAGATTCCCGCCAGTGAGGGAATGCGTCTGTCGTCCCCGGTTGCGGCGAACACGAGACGGGGATCCACCGGAGACACAGCAACGTCATGAACCACAGGTGAGTCCAGCCCACCAATGGTCTTAGCACCCTGGGCTGGCTGCGGGCGTACGAGTTGTGACCAATTTATTCCATAGTCCTGCGACTTCCACACACCCGCTTTTTCAGCCGCTGCGTAGACGGTGCGGCCGCTGGCCTTGAGGGAAATATCTGCGGTTGTCCAGTTTGTAGCAGGAGTAAACGAGAAAAGGTGCATATGACCATCCCAACTCGGCGCAGCCAGTTTTTCCACCACATCGGTTCCCTTTGAAATAGTCCAACTGGTGGGAATGTACGTGATGGTCTTGTTTGTGATATTTGTCACATCCACGACGCCCCAGGTGCCGCCGGTCTTTTTGAAGAATACATAGAGGTGGTCGTTTGTGCCGCGTGCTGCCAGGTGTTCCCACCACACACTCCCGCTTTGCACAAGCCAGTTAGCAGCAGGTCCGGCTACCTTCTTCCCGGTGATAATCGTCACGTTAAGAACATGCCAACTACCTTCAATAGGATCAGAATAGAAGATGACCAGGTCATTGTTAGGGGCAGGCGCAGCCAGATACTCCACTTGTAGACCGGTTGGAGCGATCCATTGCGTGGCCCGTCCACCTACTTTCTGGTTCGTGTACTGGCTCAGGTTTTTCGCCTGCCAGTTGGTGCTGGGGTGAAAGGAGAAAAGGATGAGGTCGCCGTTTAGAGCCTGTGCAGCCACCTTCTCAATCCACACACTGCCTGAAAGGTAGGCCCAACTCGCTGCCGGACCACCAATCTTCTGACCAGTGATAGAGGTAACGTTAACCACTGACCAGTTTCCTCCTGCCGCTCGCCAGAAGACGAGCAGGTCGTTATTGGTTGCCCGTGCTGCGATGTGCTCCACCTGGTTATTGCCGAGGGTGGTGTTCCAACTGGTGACTGGACCAATGATTTTTTTCCCTGTTACCGATGACAGGTTGGTTGCCTTCCAATCACTACCAGCATGCCAGGTAAAGACCATCAAATCACCATTGGCTGCTGGTGCAGCTATCCTCTCCAGTATGTTAACTTTATCTTTGAAAACCCAGCTTTCTGGCTGCTCGATGGCAATTGTTACCCCGGTTTTCTCCGAGATGTTGACCGCTTTCCAATCACTACCGGGATAG
>CP070627.1:8371560-8382164 GCA_020355945.1 Candidatus Aminicenantota bacterium
TTTGAAAAAACTGCCCCCCCTGGACCCCCCTGCAAAAACTTTTTATTAATCAAAAGCTTTTGTGGATGTTTCACGGGTCAGGGGGGCGGTTTTCTCGAAAAGAGCCCCCCTGGTTTTTTCATAATAGTTTAAATATCGTTTCTTTTAATTTCATTGCCGCATCCGGGTGATACATGATGAATAGATCGGCACCTGCATAAAGAAGACTAACCGCAGTGGATAACTCCCACATGGCCGCTCGTTTCCCTAAATCACCCCAGGCAGGGAAATCCGCTTCCGAAGCTTTATATTCCTTCACTTTGGAACATTCTTGACCTGGTGCAACAATCATCGGCCCGGCCAGCATTTTATCTCCGTTCAAACCAGTCTGACGAATCCGCTCCATCACCGAATAAGTGTACTCAATCCCATACCCTGACGCACTGGTCAGGGGGTCCATGACAATCTTTTCAGTTTTAATATCCATATTGGTAAGCAAAATATTCATCTGCTTGGCAATGTTTACATCAATCGGACTCTGGGCTACGATGCAATGATGGTAAGCCATGGCAGCTCCGGCAATAGTGCGGTAATTATCCTGCTCCACCCAGTTGAGAAGAAGATTCTCACCGGCACATGCCTGGGCCACTGCTTTTAATACCTCATTGTTGGAATCAAAATGACTGTGCCCGGTCACAATTAAAGGAACATCAACAGCAGCCAGTACATCTTTTACCAGTTGGACAGCCTGACCGGGACTTCGGTTCCCTTTTTCAGGGTGAGTCCCTTCTAAACGTACACTGATAAGGTCTACACCATATTTTTCAACACATACCTGTGCCATTTTTGCCGGATTTTCCAGCAGGTCACCATAAATATCCTTAAGAACAGGGGGAAACTTTTCACTGATCACATCAAAAACTTCCATGGCTAGCAAAGGCCGGTGCGGCATATCTCCTTCCCAAAAATGAAAAGGCATACAGGCTTCGCCGCCAATGGTGTAAGTTTTTCCCCGGGTACCACCTTCATCCTTAGTGGCACCCAATTGAACCGTCCAGACCGGTACCTCACAGGTCTCCTTTTTGATCTTAAAAGCAGTTACGCCGCTCAAACGCTCTTCTGCCGTAGGGCCTTTGGATTCAATTATTACCGATCCCGGTTTTGTTTCCGCATCAGTGGGAACAGTTGATGTGGATTCCGGCTCCCGGACAGATGCCTCTTTACCCAGGAATTTACTACTAAGGGTGTTAATAATTTTATTGACTACCTGCCGGGTAATCTCCGTATTAAGTTGTTCACTTACTTCCCTGGTTACCTGTTCTTTGATCTGGTTTAATATTCCCTCTGTTAGTATTGCTTGCTGGGATACCGCCTTAGTCCCCGGCTGGTCCGCATTACCAGGCAGTGATGTGGCTGGCGCAGTTGGTGCTTTTTCTTCCTCTGCTTCTGTGGGGCCGGTCTCTTCTATATCCGGGGCAGCTTGTGAATAAATCGCCATATCTTCCATTTCCAGGGCAGGGTGTTGGCATTTTTCCATGAATTCACGAACCCCATGAGCATCAGCAGCGATTGTTTCATCAGCGATTTTTTCAATGAGGTCCGGGACGCCTTGCTCTGCAAAACGTTTCTTCAGATCATCAGCCAGCAGTTCCTTCAACTCTTTGGTCATCCAGACCAGGCGTTTATGCCCACCTTCTGCATAGAGAAACTTTTTTGAAGAGAGAAAGACTTTACCACATCCCATGAATCCCGGTGTCTGCTGCCCGCCACCAACCTCACCGGCTAATGTAGAAAAAGTCATTCCCACGGGGGTATCTCCCTGGAATTCCCTATTGACCGCCATTACGCCATTGCACTCCGGTACATAAGCACAGATGACTTCAAAACACCCACAACTGGTCATGGGAAGATACATAATGGAATAAGCAGAAAAACTGTCGACGGACTTATGGCTGTTGATATAAACATATTCGTCAATTCCTTTCCAGATACCTTTAACCGGATCGAGACAATCACCTTTTTTTACCGGCTGGTTGGGCCCGGTTTCGTCGATTTCATAAGCGGCTTTACCATCCAGCCAATTATAGGCGCCGCACAATCCCAACCGCTCCGGTGTGATAATACAGACATGATTGGGGGCAAAGGATTGACACAACAAACAAGAATAAAAGGTATCCACGGATTCGTCGGTCATGGATTCCAGCCGGCGGTTGCGTTCATCATAAACCTTACGGGCAATGGCCACCCGTTTTTCCACTTCCTGGCCGTCGGTTATCATTGTTACTTTTACTTTGTCTACAATAGCGGGATAGTCGGAAAGGAATTTGGCATGAATGATTTCGCCGTAATGTTTCAGCCGCAGTCCCCTGTCAAAACCGCTTTTGGAAACCCGGGTCCAGGCTATATCCCGCTGCCCCATGTGCCAGATTCCTTCCGCACCGTTTACCAGGTGGTGAATCTGGCGTTCAAGAATCGGTTCGAAATCCGTCTGCATTTTGCGTCCCGCCACTTCAACCCAGATTCCCAACGGCAGCGCCATACCCTCTTCAACCGTATCAATATCAGGACCAATAACTTCTATATCTCCATCATTAATCTTATCCAACTCAACAGAGGTAACAAATTCAAATGCGGTTGTCCGGTTACCGCCAAATTCCACATGCATATCGTTCTTGCGGATACGTTCTCCTTCAAAGGCGGGGCCATAAGGAACCGGGATAGGGACTTTGGTTATCCTTACTTTACAGCCGCGTACCTCCAATGCCTTTTCCACCATGGACTCATATGGCACATTGGAGACAACATGTTCATAGGTACATACACCAGTGGGCAGAATCTGGGGAATACCCGTGTCGGCAATCACAGGGAAGCCATAATTAATCGCACCGGCAGCAACGGCATATTTATCCGGTGTCACCTCACCTAAAGCCAATACAAAGGCAAACACACGCTCTTTATTGTACTTTAGATTCTTCTTAAAATCACCGGGTTTAACCCCTCCAAACGAGAGGGCAACACGATTGGCAAATCCAAGTGCATAAATCAAGGCAGATACATCCTTGCCATAAGGGACCAGGCGGGTTTCCCAGCCTAGCTGTACACCTTCTTCCGCCAACTGCTCGGCAAACTGTTTGCCTTCCGTAGGCCCGGCCATAAAAACATAGAGGTTTTTCTCTTGCAGTTCCCGGGCGATTTTAACGGCAATTTCATTATCAGGCGCAGCCCCGGTAACAGCGGCAAACCCCGGTGCCGTACCATCAACAAATTCAATACCTCGTTCACGCATAATCGTGTCATTGGCTGCACCCAGCCAGATACCTTCTACCGGGTCCGGACCAATGACATATTTGCAAGCCTCAATAATTTCACAGGCAAAAAGTGCTGCTATGCCTGCATCAAGGGTATTGCCCAAATACGGCAGCCAAACATTTTCAGCCGGCCTTTGGGGCAGCAGTTCTTTGGCTCGTTTTAGAATATCTCTTAATTCTCCCAGGGTCTGTACCTTTTTACCGGTAAACGAATAAATCACAGGCAAGAAATATGCGGTATTGGGAAATGCTGCCGGGTTTGCTTCACCTTTGGTTTTGATCGCTTGATCGAGCTTAGCCTCAGCCGCGGCCACCCACGCCACTGCACCATCAATTGCGCTGCTGCATATGATTTTAGACATCGAGTTCTCTCCTATCTTTCATATCCATTAACTTGCGTTCCATTTTCTTATTTATGCCCAGCTTCTCCCTCCGGTTATAAAGAATCTCCATGATTGTTTCCACTGCCGCGTTAGGGTCTTCACATGTATAAAACGATCCCCCGAATAACTCTTTTGCTTCTTTTTCCAGGAAATCGGTGACTTCAGGTGAACCTTGAATACGAAACGGGTGTCCCAGGATAACATCTATACCGGAAGCGACAAAATAACAGGCGATTGCCACGGCTTTTTCACTCATCCATTCCGGGGCCACGCCCACAGCAGGTATTTGGGAAAGATCATCTCCCAATCCACCTTCCATTACAATCTCTGTCCCGGCTTCCAGGATGCGGGAATTATCAACGCAGCTTCCCATATGCAGGACCGGTGGAATACCTACAGCCTCGCATACTTCCCGTAAACCATGACCTGCCTGTTCCAGGGCAGTTTCCGGTGTAAGCATGCCCTGTTTGGCAGAAGCAATCGCGGCACAGCCGGTCTTCAGCACCAGGACATTGCGTTTGATGAGTTCGCCAGTCAGTGTATTAATATAATTATCCACTTTTGACCTGGCATTATTACATCCGACAATTCCCACTACACCGAAAATGCGGTTCTGCATAATCGCATCGTTTAATGGTCGAAATGATGCCCGAAAGGTTCCACCCAGCATGTATTTGATAGCTTCCACACTGAAACCGGCCACCAGGGGCTTCTTTTCAGCAGGAATGATTACCTTATCCGGGTCACGCTGTTTGAAATTATCAACCGCTCGTCTGATTATTTTTTTAGCAGATTCTAACGCATTGTCTTCATCCAGCGTCAAATGTGTGGCTCCGATTGTCTTAGCAATATCATTGGTAGAGACGATTTCCGTATGATAGGCACTGGCCACTTCCGGCAGACCCGGCATACAGCACTGCACATCAATAACCATCATTTCTACTGCCCCGGTAACAATAGCCAGTTCCTGCTGGAGGAAATTACCGGCTACAGGTATTCCGTGGCGCATTAAGATTTCATTGGCAGTGCAGCAGATACCGGCCAGGGTTATTCCTTCGGCACCTGCTTTTTTGGCATATTCAATAATATCAGGTGCTTGTGAGGCCACGGCCAGCATTTCGGAAAGCGCTGGCTCATGTCCATGAACCACTATATTGACTGTTTTTTCTCCCAGCACACCAAGGTTGGCATTGCTGCGTATTGGCTGAGGGGAACCAAAAAGAATATCCGAAACCATCGTAGCGATGCGTGACCCACCCCAGCCATCAGACAGGGATGTACGAAAAGCCTGTAAGAGGAGATTCCTGTAGTCATGATCGACACCCATGTGGGTTCGATGCATGGATTCCACTATAATACGGTCAATTCCCAGGGGCATTGCATAGTTGTTATGCCAGGTATTCTGCTGTTTAAGCGGTGCCAGGGTAGTGGTTTTAAGTTTTTCTTCCTGGGCTGTAAATTCTTTTAAAAAGAGGTTAGCTAAATCAAGGGCCACTTCCTCTTTGCTGCGGTCAGCTTCTTCAATTCCATAAAGACGTGCCGTATAGCGCAGTGCATGTTCATCTTTTACCTGGTAACCACTGCCATTTCCCTGGGCAATCTTTTTTAAACGTAATACCAGGTGTCGTCCATGGTCTGAGTGGGCTGCCGTACCGCCTACGACTTCACGTAAAAAATTCCGTGCCACGATCGTAGCGGCATCAGCGCCGCATACACCATACGGTGATTTAGGGGTAATTCGACAGGGCCCCATATAACAAATACGACAGCAAACTCCTTCTTTACCAAATTTACATTGAACAGACTGAGCATCTATGCGAGTGAAACAGGTATCAATACATTCTTCTTGTGCTTTTTTCAGCACTTCAACAGAAGCTGCATCAGTCACACACTCTTCTATATTTCTCGCTTGTTTAGCCATTTAGTTTCTCCTTTGCCAGGGGGGCTCTTTTCGAGAAAACCGCCCCCCTGGACCCCCCGAAAAAGCTTTTGATTAAGACACTTAACCACTTGCCCGAAGGGCTATAAAAAGTTTTTGCGGGGGGGTCCAGGGGGGGCAGTTTTTTCAAAAAGCGCCCCCCCTGGTAATTTTTCAATAAAAGCATCCAAACGTCCTATCACAGGGTTGCCTGGTTCCAGGTTTAAAAGGGGCAGGCCTTTTTCCGAAAGAGCTGCCAATTGGTCATTATTTGGCAGGCCAACGACAAAGTCTGCTTTGATTCGTTCTTTTAGGTCTTTAACTTGTGAAGGCAGTTCTTCATTACGAAGGCGATTAACAATAATTGCCAGTTGATGGTATTTCGTCTCCATTTCCAGTGCCAGGGAATGAAGGCGGCTGACGGTTTCTAGCCCACGTTGGGAAGGGTCTGTCACCATAACCAATAGGTCTACTTTTTGAACGATCCGCCTTGAGAGGTTTTCCAGGCCGGCTTCATTATCCAGGACTATATAGGGATAGTGTTTTGAAATCTCAGTCAACACGGATTTTAAGACATTGTTGGCATAGCAGTAGCATCCTGGTCCTTCGGGCCGGCCCATGGCAATCAAATCAAAGTCTTTTGCTTCCACAAGGCATTGGGCGATCTTCATTTCTAACAACTGTTGTTTAGAAATCCCGCTGCTCATGCCTTTTCCGGCTATTTCCCGGGCTTCTTCACGCACGCCGCCGACGGTTTTTTCAACCGAAACCCCCAGGGCAGCATCAAGACATGTATTAGGGTCGGCATCCACTGCCAAAACAGGCTTACGGTCTTTTTTGATCAATCGATTAATTAAAAGGGCAGCAATAGTGGTTTTTCCTACGCCGCCTTTCCCGGTTATGGCAATTAAGTAACTCATAATAAAAAGTTTTTGGAGGTGTCGGAACCTTTTTTCAAAAAGGTTCTGACCCGCCGGAGGCTTATTTAAGCTTTTCTAAAATTTCTTCGAATATGGTGACCATTTCTTTACTTAATCCATCCAGCACAGACAGTCCGTTTCTGTCATTTCGGCGGATTTCTTCGGAATAAGGAATAATACCGAGTAAACCATGACCCGGAAATGCCTCCCGGATAAAACGCTCATCGTTGGGACCATCTATTTTATTAGCGACGAATCGGATATTTTTCAAGCCGATTTCATGGGACATGCGGATAATCCTGTAGGCGGAATCAATGGAGCGCTGGCCTGGTTCGATGACTACGATCATGCAGTCAACACCCCGGGCGGTAGCGCGTCCCAGGTGCTCTATACCCGCTTCCATATCCATCACCAATGCTTCGTTTTTATATAATATTAAATCGGTTACCAGGGCACGGATTAATACATTTTCCGGGCAAGCACAGCCGCTGCCTCCTTGCTCTACAGCACCTAATACCAGCAGCGCCACACCTTCATGTTCTGTGGCATAATTGTCCGCGATATCAGACACTTCCGGGTTAAGCTTGAATATTTGTCCGTACTGTTTGACTTTGGCACCGGTTCGCTCTTCAATCAATGCCACTTGCTGTGAAATAGGAATAATTTCTTTTTGTTTTTCTTCAGAGAAACCCAGGGCCGCTGCCAGGTTCGCATCCGGGTCCGCATCTACTGCCAACACCTTCAGCCCCTGTCGAGCCATTAAAAGCACCAAAGCCGCTGCTAAAGTAGATTTTCCTACTCCACCTTTGCCTGATATTGCAATTTTCATTCTGCCTCCGGCGGCCAGGGGGGGCGCTTTTTGAAAAAACTGCCCCCGTGACGCATCTGGCCCCCCCCGCAAAAACTTTTGACTGGAACCTACACACCGTGAGATTAAAATCCATATTTTTCACGCATCACCTTTGACAATTTAGCTGTCATTTCAAACACCTTTTCTGCATCCACCGGGTCCATGGAACCAGTGCCGCAGGAAGGTGTAACAATTGCCTGTTCAACAATGAGTTGTTTATCAACACCTTTAGAAGCCAGGTTATCCACCATTTTTTCAAAATGCGCCACCATGGTTTCAACAGTTTGTTCTTGAATCGCTTTTGATGTAGGCACCACACCCCAGGCCAGCATACCGCCGCGCTCCAAATGGGTTTTTACTGCATCCGCATACATGGCAATGGTCTCACCATATCCAAAGGCATCAAAATTAACAATATCTACCCCTGCATCAATAAGAATACTCCATTCCGTGTTACCACAGCAGTGAATACCGGCAATCCCATTGTCGGCATGAATCGCATCGATCATCTCAGCCAGGTGCGCCACCACATCTTCGCGCTTCACAGATATATAGGTGGAACTGCCAAAAGCCGAAAGAATCGGTTCGTCCACAAAACAGATCACTCTTTCAGCAAAAGGTTGAAATTTTTGTATCTGCCAACGGCATTTCATAGCCAGGGCTTTGATCACTACATCACGAAATTCTTCGTTATAATAAATCGCACGCTTGTTTTCATCTACAATAGTCAAAGCAAAACTGCACGGACCTGTGGTTTGTACCTTCACAAACGGCAGTTTACCCCCCAGGGACTGCAAACGCTTTTCCATGGCATAAATCCCTTTGGAGAAATCCTGGCTAATCGCCACAGCAGAACAATCCCCAGTGCCCTCATCCGGGTCCATGGCCATCATATAAGCTTCATAAAATTCAGCAAAAGCTTCGGAATAATCCCCGGAAGTATCAAAATACATCCGCCCTTTCTCACGATCGATCACGATACAGGGCATGCCTTCCGAATATTGAATTTCCATTTGCTCATTCAAACCCAGTTTGGGTAACTGCGGCCAGAAAGGCGCTTCAGGCAATTTTGCCAGCGACACGTCTACCGCATGTTCCACGTCTTCAAACGGCATACTACCAATCCCGGCAGCAAGAAATTTAGGTTTCATGATGTTCCCCTCCATTGCAAAAGTAAGCTTCCGCCATTAAGCACCCGGTAGAACCGGTAATGCTTTTGACTGATGGAAAAAGTTGTTTGCTTTTCCATTGTTATATTTTAACAATTCCACGATTCCGCCGCTCCGGTTTTTCTTTTAGAAACGTCCATAGATTCACCCTTTTCGCGGATTCGCGGACCGCTTCAAAGTTAAGGTTAAAGCAAGGGTTAATCATACCACATAAACCAAAAAATTCAAGAGAAAAGTAAAAAAAATAGCCATTGACAGTACCCAAATTCTTATTATATAATTTTATCTCAAAATTAGATCAAAAAAGGTTATTAAAAAAAATGGAGGTTTACAATAAAGTTAAAAGTATTTATGGCGGAATAACCATATGGGGTTCCAGGAAATATGCGGCTTATGATATTGGCAGCGGTACTCAATGGGATTCGGACAGGGGCACAAAGGTTTCCGTATATTTTGGTGGGCCGGATGGATACGATACTGACACCTTACACCTGCGGATTTATGCTCCACCATCTGATTATTTTGATGGAAATGGTGGTTGGGGGCATTATGTGATCGCTTCTGCTCATTTTGATTTTAATCCGCCCTGGGATACCGTATGTGGTTACAGTGAAGATTGCGAGCATATGGCCCTTCAAATTGCTGCCAGTAAAGGATATACAGTCTATTATGACTGGGCTTATATCGGCAATCCCGAAAGCTTACGAAATGAGGGTAACCCCTGGTGGCAAAGTGATGGGTATGTAAGCCTGGTTTACGTTCCTTAGAATTTAGCTTCAAAATTTCCTGTACGCAGGGGTGTTGTAAAATACCAATAGTTATAATATAATGCTATATGACCAAAGAGCAAGCAATTGAAGAACTAAAAGAACTCATCAACCTATTTGAGTACAACATCAAACAATACAAAGGGAAAAATTACGACGAAGCAAAAGCTCGTGTGGATTTTATCGATAAATTCTTTGATCTGCTGGATTGGGATATTTACAATAAACAAGGATACTCGGAAAAATACCGCGATGTTGTCCGTGAAGACCGCGTCACCATCAAAGGAAAAGTAAAAGCACCGGATTACAGTTTTAGAGTCGGCGGCATACGTAAGTTTTTTGTTGAAGCCAAAAAACCCGCCGTCGATATCCAACATGAAATCGAACCCGCTTTTCAATTAAGACGATATGCCTATACTGCAAAACTTGATCTCTCCATATTGACTGACTTTGAAGAGTTTGCTGTCTATGATACTCGCTTCCCACCTAATAAAAACGATAAAGCATCTTCTTGCAGACTCTATTACTGCAAGTACGAAGAATACATCAGGAACTTTGATTTTCTTTTCAATACTTTTTCAAAGGAGGCCATTTTAAAAGGAAATTTTGACGAATATATCAAGACTACTAAAATACAAAAAGGCACCTCTCCCGTTGATAAAGAATTTCTAAAATTGATAGAAAAATGGCGGGAAAACCTGGCAAAAAATATTGCGCTGCGGAATAAAAATTTATCTATTTACGAATTAAACTATGTAGTCCAGGTGATCATTGACCGGATCATCTTTTTACGTATTGGCGAAGACCGGCAAATGGAAGATTACGGACGCATAAAAGAACTCACTGAAAACAAAAAAACCATTTACCCGGAACTGGTGAAATTATTTTTACAGGCTGATGTAAAATACAATTCCGGTCTCTTTGATTTCAAAAAGGACCAGGTTACCCCACATCTTAAAATCGACGATAAAATCCTTAAAGATATGATTGCCCATCTTTATTACCCGGATTCGCCTTATGAGTTTTCTGTACTTGATGTAGAAATCCTGGGTAATATTTACGAGCAATTCCTGGGAAAGACCATTCGTTTGACCCCTGCTCACCAGGCAAAAGTAGAAGACAAACCCGAAGTAAAAAAAGCCGGAGGCGTATACTATACTCCTAAATACATCGTGGATTATATCGTTGAGCATACTGGAGGAGAAAAGATTAAAGACAAAACACCCGGGGAAATCTCTAAATTGAAAATTCTTGACCCTGCTTGCGGCAGTGGTTCGTTTTTATTAGGGGCGTATCAACTGCTGATGGAT
>CP070627.1:8382264-8389332 GCA_020355945.1 Candidatus Aminicenantota bacterium
AAAGAATATTATGAATTATCCTCAGCTCAAAAACGATTGTATGTGATCTACCAGATGGATTTAGAGAGTATCGCTTACAACATACTATTAATCACCTGGTTAGTAGGAGAATTGGATGAAACCGGGTTTGATTATGCCTTTCGTAAATTAACCAGGAGGCATGAGAACTTGAGAACCTCTTTTAAGGTGATCGAGGGTGAAGCTGTACAAACCGTACATGATGAGGTGGAATTTGAAATTGAATACTATTCAGCCACAGAGGACACAGAGAACACAGAGGGGGTGGCACCCCCAACCTATTATTGCAGCAGGAATACGCAAATGCCGAATGAAAAATTTTGGAATGAAAACAAGGTTTTGCAACATAGTAACACAGAGGGGACAAGGGGGCTTGCCCCCTTGTATAAGGAACCCGCAGCAAGTACGATAAAGGATTTCATCCGCCCCTTTGACCTCTTCCAACCACCGCTTTTGCGAGTCGGACTGATAAAAATGGAACAAAACAGGCACATCCTGATGGTGGACATCCATCACATTATATCCGACGGCCTATCTCAAGGTATACTGGTACAGGAGTTTATGAAACTCTACTGCGGAGAAGAACTGCCTCCTTTGAGAATTCAATATAAAGATTACTGCCAATGGCTGAATAGTGAGAAGCAAAAAGAGCGGTTGAAAAACCAGGAATCCTATTGGCTGAAGGAATTTGCCAGCGAGGTCCCTCTCCTCCACATCCCGGTTGATTTTAAGACTCCGGCTGTCCAGGGCTTTGCAGGAAGGTCCATAACTTTCAAGATAGAGCCGGAAGATACAAAAGCACTGCGAGGACTCCTCCGGGAGGAAAGAGTCACTTTGTCCACGGCATTACTGGCAATCTATTATGTACTCCTGGCAAAATACTCCGGGCAGGAGGACATCATTATTGGCATTGCCACAGCAGGTAGAACACATGCGGATCTACAAAATACAGCCGGCATGTTTGTCAATATGCTTCCAGCCAGGAACAGGCCCAATGAAAATAAAACCTTTGCCGCATTCTTAAAAGAAGTCAAAGAAAACCTGTTAAACGCATATGAGAACCAGGATTACCCTTACGAAGAATTAATAAAGAAGTTGAAATTGCAGCGGGTTCCTGGTAGGGATCCATTAATCGATGCCGTGTTTACGCTCCAGGATTTTGATGATAAAAAAAATCATGACAATGGGTTGCAAATCGGCAGTTTGAAAATACTTCCCTACCAGTATGAACCCGGGAATTCAACTTTCCCCCTGGACCTGGAACCTCTTGAAGAAAAAAACACCATCCGTCTTCGTCTGCGTTACTTTGCCCACCTGTTTAAAAAATCCACCATCAACACCATCACCTGTCACTTTCTCGAGGTACTCAAACAGGTACTGGAAAATATAAATATCCGGATAAAAAATATAAAAATATCTTACCAATTGTCGTCTTCAAAACGGGATATCCTCCAGGAGGATGACAAAGATTTTAACTTTTAACATGGAAATAGCCAGCCAGCAAAGGAATGATAGAGCAGGAACCATGAAAAATTTTACAGGTACAGGAAAAGAAAAAGTACTCCTGGCACTCCTACCTTTCTGGGCACCCTTGATTCCACCCATAGGTATTGCCAGCCTTAAACAGTTCTTACAACTTCGCGGCTTTAAAGTAAAAACCGTGGATGCCAACATCGAGTTTGAGTTCAGGGAGATATTTGAAAAATATTTCCAATTTCTTCGCACCGGCATCCCGGGCGAAAAAATAGGAAATCTTTATAATATCGGGTACGATGTATTAAGAAACCATATGATGGCGCATCTTAATTCTGAAGGAAAAAAAGGATATCTTCAATTATTAAAAGATATAATTTCCAAAACCTTTTATTGTAATATTGACCTTCAGCAGCTCTTAAAGTTAAAGTTATTAATTGATGAATTTTACCACAGGCTGGAGGATTATTTACTTCATTTACTGGACAGGGAAAAACCGGGAGTAATCGGATTATCTGTTTATGAGGATACCCTCCCGGCTTCTCTTTTTGCTTTACAGCTTATAAAGAAAAGATACCCCCAAATAGAGACAGTGATAGGAGGAGGTATTTTTGCCGATCAACTGGCAATGGGTTCTCCCAACCTGGAATACTTTTTAGAAAGGACAAAACCTTATATAGATAAAATCATAATAGGAGAAGGTGAAATCTTGTTTTATAAATTGTTATGCGGGGACCTGCCCGGTTCGCAAAGAGTATATACCTTGAAAGACATAGGAGAAGAGGTTTTGGACCTCTCATCCCTGGAGGTTCCTGATTTTTCAGACTTTAAATTACAGTATTACTCTTATTCAGCCGCCCACACATCACGCAGTTGTCCGTTTCAATGTGCTTTCTGCTCTGAAACCATCCAGTGGGGGAAATATCGAAAAAAGGAAGCAGTCCGGGTTGCCGAGGAATTAACCCGGTTATACCGGGAACACAACAAGCAATTATTTTATTTATGTGATTCGTTATTGAACCCTGGCATAACCGGTTTTGCAAATGAGCTGGTAAAATCGGACATATCGATATACTGGGAAGGTTATCTAAGAGCTGATAAAGAGGTTTGTGATCCGGAGAACATTTTTTTGTGGCGGCGTGGTGGATTTTATAGAGCCTGGTTAGGAGTTGAAAGTGGGTCCCGGCATGTATTGGACCTGATGGATAAAAGAATAACCGTGGAGCAAATCAAGGCTGCGGTTTCCGGGCTTGCATATGCTGGAATTAAAACCTCTACATTATGGATTGTTGGTTATCCGGGTGAGACAGGAAAAGATTTTCAACAAACCCTGGATTTACTTGAAGAATTATCGGATGATATTTATGAAGTATGGTGCAGTCCATTTAATTATTATTTAAGCGGGCAGGTAAAATCCCATAAGTGGGCTAAAGACAGCATTCCCCTGTATCCTGGAAATGTAAGAGATATCTTGATGGTGCAAACATGGATACTTAACCTGGAGCCTTCCCGGGAAGAGGCATACAAACGAATGAACCGGCTTATCCGCCACTGCAAAAAACTTGGAATTCCTACTCCCTATTCATTACATGATATTTACGAAGCAGATAAGCGCTGGAAAAAATTGCATAAAAATGCGGTCCCGGCGATGATGGAATTTAAAGAAAAGGGCAGTTATATTGATGAATGTAAAAGAGTAAGTAATGTATTGCCCTCCTCTAAGAAACTTGATTTAGAAAAAGGAGGGGATTTCCTGTTCCAGGCCCCTCAACCGGGTGATATTGGTAGAAGATGAAAATAATCAAAAGCTTTTGCAGGGGGTCCAGGGGGGCGGTTTTCTCGAAAAGAGCCCCCCTGGTCGCCGAAGGCAAAAAAGTATTTTCATGTTAAACGAAAAACAGTCTTTAAATATTGCGGCTGCTGCTTCTCAAAAAATAAAAGAGAGGGACTATTGGCTGCAGAAATTACATTTCCCGCCTGCAAGAACAGGTTTTCCTGGCGATTGCCGGAATGACGGCCTGGAAAGAACCACACGTGGTGCCGGGCTATTAAAAACAGGAAATTTCAAGTTTTCCCTTGAACTGTCTGCCAGTCTAATTAAGCTTAGCAATGGCTCTCATGCCAGGTTGTTTATGATCCTGGCAGCAGGATTGACTGCCTTAATCAGCAAGTACACCGGCAAAAAAGATATTATCGTGGGAACCTCTATTATTAAGCAGGAAACCGGGCTCCAGCTCATAAACGAAGTCCTGGCCTTAAGAAACCGGGTGGAAGAGCACATGACCTTTAAAGAGTTAATATTACAGGTGAAAAAAACCTTCCTGGAAGCTGTCGAAAACCAGGATTACCCCTATGAGACATTATTGTATAAACTGGGTATCCCTGTCTCTGCAGGTGAACCCTCATTGTTCGATATCGTCATATTGTTGGAATCCCTTCATGAAAAAAAGTACATACTTCATACCCACCCTGGCATCATTTTTACTTTTTGTTTAAAAGGTGAATATATTGAAGCAGAGTTGGAATATAACCCGTCCCTTTACAGTGAAGCAGCAGTTAAACGAATCGTTTCCCACCTGGCGAATCTGCTGCAGCGGGCCATGGTCAACGTGGACCTGGTCTTATCCCGGTTAGATATACTATCGGAACAGGAAAAAGAGCAGGTGTTATCCGGGTTTAACGCCAACACTGCCCTTTACCCTGTTGATAAAACCATTCATCAACTATTCCAGGTGCAGGTAGAGAAAACCCCGGGCACAGCAGCGGTAGTGGACACCGAAAGGAACTGTTTCATGTGCTACGAAGCATTAAATCAAAAGGCCAATCAACTGGCTGCAAAGCTGCGGTCCAGGGGGGTGGTGCCTGACAGCGCTGTGGCCATAATGGTAGATCACCCCATTGACATGGTGGTGGGACTGATGGCCATCTTGAAAGCTGGCGGTGCTTATTTACCACTGGACCCCAATTATCCCATTGAACGAAAAAAGTATATGCTGCAAAACAGCAGCGCCCTTGTCCTGCTGATCAACAGTTTCTTAATCGAATCAAACCAAAAAGTCATACAAGGGTTTTCCCCGGCAAATATTATTCCCCTGGAAGAGGTGGAAACGATTTATGAAGGGGAGACATCCGATCATCCCAATATCACCGCTCCTGGAAATCTTGCTTATATACTTTACACCTCCGGGACCACGGGCAGGCCTAAAGGTGTCATGATCGAACATCGGAGTGTGGTCAACCTGCTAACCTGGTACGGCAAAACCTACAACCTGGAAAAAGGCATCCGGGTTTTACAGTTAAGCAATTACACATTTGATCCCAGTGTGGAAGATATTTTCGGGACCCTTTTATATGGGGCTTCGCTTTATATCGGCAGCCCGGAGTTGGCAGCAGACAGGGAACTGTTCTGCAAATATGTAGAAAAACACCAGGTTCAACTGGTGGATTTTATCCCTACGTTATTAAGCCAACTGCTCTGCTCCCCGGGGCGGCTGGGCAGCCTGGAGGTCGTTATCTCCGGCGGCGAAACATTAACCGATGCAGTCAAACAAAAGATAATAGAAAAAGGTTACCCTTTGTATAACCACTATGGCCCTACTGAAACAACAGTGGATGCCCTGGTGGAAGAGTGTTCTGCAGCAAAAGTAACCATTGGACGTCCCATAGCCAATGTAACCTGTTATATTCTTGACCGCCAGCTTAACCCCGTACCCTTTTGTGTCACCGGTGAACTCTTCATATCCGGGGCAGGTGTGGGCAGGGGTTACTTGAATAACCCCGGGTTGACAGCACAAAAATTTATAAAAAATCCCTTTTCCCCTGGAAAACGGATGTTCCGGAGCGGAGATTTTGCCCGATGGCTGCCAGGGGGAAAAATCGAATTCCTGGGCCGCCAGGACCAGCAGATCAAAATAAGAGGACACCGCATCGAATTAAAAGAGATAGAAAACTGCTTATTGAAACATCCTGGTATAAAAGAAACAATCATAACTACCAACAAAAATGAAAGGGGAGAAACCCATTTATGTGCATATTTTGTCCCGGGAAAAGAATTACCCCGGTCAGAATTAAGAGAATATTTGTCAACGTATTTACCCGCTTATATGATACCTGGTGATTTTGTGCAGATAAAAAAGTTCCCTTTAACCTCTGGCGGGAAAGTAGACAGGAAATCGCTGCCCACACCCGATGAAAAAACAGAAAGAAAACGCACCGCACCAGTGGATGAACCGGAAGAAAAAATGGCAGCTATTTGGTCGGAAGTGCTGGCAATAGAAAAAGATATCATTGGCACAACTGACAATTTCTTTGACCTGGGCGGACATTCCTTAAATGCAACCATTGTAATATCGAAAATACAGAAAAAATTTAATATCGAGGTGCCGCTGTTAGAATTATTTAAGCACCCCACAATCAAATCCCTGGCAAAATATACCAGGACTGCGCAGAAAAGGATCCTGGCTGTCGAAGATGATCAATTAATTTTGTTGAAGCAGGCAGGCAGTAAAAATAATCTTTTCCTGGTCCATGATGTGACAGGAGAAGTAGACGTATACATTGAATTTTCCAACCATTTAAAAATCAATTTTAACTGTTGGGGAATCCGGGCCAACAGGTTTGACCATTATGTGATGCCTGATCTCAGCATTGAAGAGACTGCCAAAACCTATGTAAAAAAGATCAAAAAGGTCCAGGCCCATGGCCCTTATTACCTGGCTGGCTGGTCAACCGGCGGCACCATTGCATTTGAAATCCTCAGGCAATTGGAAAAGATAAATGAAGCGGTGATATTTTTCGCCCTGGTTGATACCATGCCGCCGCAGAAACATTCGCACCAGGAACCCGGTGAATTTTCAGCTCAAGCGGAACTGAATAAGGTCCTGGAATTCTTAGGAATTGATGAGATCAAAAAAGGGGCAGGTAAAATCGAAAACCCGGGGGAATCCTGGAATTTTATTGTGGATTATCTTGAAACAATGAACCATGATGACCAGGTGGAGAACATAAAAAAACGAATCCCCGAAAATATAAAACAGGGGATACCGAATTTTAATCAATTGACATTAAAGCAATTGGTATACTATTTTAATGTCAGTCGGACCTTCAGCAGGGTCTGTGACCATTACATCCCTGGCGGGAAAGTTAAAATCCCGGTTCATTTTTTTACAGCCGGCCGCAGTAAAATTGAGAACAAAAATGATTGGCAAAAATATTCCCATCATCCGTTGAAATTTCATAAAGTAAAGGGAGATCATTATTCAATATTTAAAATGCCGGAAGTGGAGGCGTTTGCGAAATTATTCGCTAATGTGCTGCAAAAAACAATAGAGGAAAATAAAACATAAAAAGACCCCAGGAGACAAAAATGCTGGATAAAAGTGAAAGAAGCGGCCTGGAAATAGCCATTGTGGGTATGAGCGGCAGATTCCCCGGGGCCAATAATATCAGCCAATTCTGGGAAAACTTGAAAAACGGCGTGAATTCCATCCGCTTCTTTACGGAAGAGGAACTGCTGCAAAACAAAAATATCGATACGAATCTTGTCAAGCAATCCAATTATGTAAGAGCAAAAGGGAT
>CP070627.1:8389432-8400130 GCA_020355945.1 Candidatus Aminicenantota bacterium
GATAGGGCACTATGACAACTATATTAATATTTGTGTGTTTAGTAATAGTTGGATTGTGGTTAAGAAATGTACTCAAGCCGGAAGGGAAAGATGGCAAAAGAGAATGGACCCGGTGGGGGAAAAAATTTGTTTCAGTGTTTCTATTTGTATCGGCGGTATCATTAACCGTCTTGGTCTTTGTGGTATTGATCAGTTGGTTACCTGGAATCTTTAATAATTTTGCATTAGCGCTCCGGAATGTGGGCAAACTTTTTCGAAACCCGACCTTTGAAGTTATATTCTTAATTGCTGTCGAGATGATAAGTGTGATTTTTGCTATTATCGTCGTAATAATCTTTTTGGCATTGTCAATTCTTCTTTGGGGAGTGGCTGTAGAATTTAGTGACATTCCTCGGTTAAAAAGATTTAAGGATACGTTACTCTCTCGGTTCGAGGAAACAAAGGATTTCTGGATGGGAAAAATTGCAGCGATAATGGAGAAAGCATTGGAATACAAGGCACGGAAACGGGGCCGCAAAAAGAATAGCTGGAAATTCTTTCGTGACCGGTTAAAGAAGCCGGGTATTGACGATTCGGAAACGTATAAAAAAGTCCCTTTTTTTCCCGGTACATTATTGCTGTTTTTCTTCTGGAGTTCGGTGTTTTTTGCCTGGCTCAGCTATGAGTTTTATTCTTTAACCTCATTTTATGTAATTTTTATCGTTTGTACCACGTGTGCGCTTTTTGCTTTCATATTTAATTCATTCAACAAGGTCGACTACATGGTTCTCAAATATTTGAAAGAGGAGATAAAGGATTTACCGAAAAGAATAAAAGATCTTTTTAAAGAGGCATTCGATTCCTTGTCATGGACATTTGTGGCCACCATTTTGTATATACTGTTGATTGAAAAACCGGACTTCAAACAGATCGATTTGACTATTTTGATAACCAGAGTGGGGATACATTTTATCCGCTTATTCGCCATCATATATTGCATTAAAATCGTAATATATTCGGCTCGAAAGATCGGTGGCTCAAAGACAGCGGAGACATTGGGGGGGGTATCAGCTTCTATGATGTTAGCTGCCGGGTACTATGAAAGTTTGTTGCCCGACTTCTGGGGTACGGTTGTATTTTGGGTTTACTATTCATTGGGTTTTACGGCCAGTTTCTTCACCATACGGTTTAATGTAAAGAAGTTAACATTCACGAAAGGAACGATATCTAAAAAAAAATTTTTGACACTTTTTTTCAAATTTGTCGCCATTGTGATGTTTACCAGTATTATCCTGGAATTATTATTTGGTTTTATCGTGTTGGGAACATACCCCGGGAGTTCCGATATATCGCGGGCATGTTCGAAAAACCTGGGCGATGCAATCGAGAATTTTTTTAAGTCCACCGAGGTATTCCAAGAATTTAAGAGGCAAACGAAAAAGGGTTTTGAAAAGGCCGATTTTGCGAGCATCTCAGCAACGTTTTACCGAAACCCTTATATTCAAAAGTCAATCAAATCCTTTGCAGCATTGAAGGAAAATGCCATGAAGGCCAGGGAATTTACATGGCACCGTTATAACCTGTTCGGTTTATATAACTGGTTGGGGGACTCGATGCTGTCCGTCTTCAATTATATGTATATAGAGCTGCCGGGCTTTTTCCAATGCATACAGTATCACAGTAAAGAGGTGAATGAATTCACGGAGATATTTAAAAATAAGGAGGGGGATTTAAAAGCCCTTGAGGTGACCCTCTCCGCCAAGCAGTACCTGACTCACCGTCAAACCATGGAAAAAATTTTAGTGAAAGCCAGGCGATGCAACAACCTGTATGAAACGCTTAAGCCCTCGTGGATGTGGCGGATGATACCAAATATTGGCAGTTTCCACAAGTTTATGTTAGAACTTGAGGCCAGGATCTGGATTTTTTTGAATTATGTCAATCTTAAGAGAGTATATAAAGATGAATATTTTGTAGTCAAAAGGAGTAAGGTGATACGCCATGGGAGTTCCATCGATCACTATAAACTTAAAAAAAAGTATGGTGATATACTGGTTTTCCCCTTCGATCAAAAAATAATGATCTATAGTGGAATCGGGGATTTGCATTAAGAAGGATATAAAAATATAGTTTTAGTAAATAAAATACCTGTAAACCCTGTACCCTTATTTTTTTTGCTGGTTGCAGTCAGCACCAAAGTAAAAGGGGGATAACCAAGAAATCCTTTTTTTGTTGACAGATTTATAAAAACAATTATATAATAACCACGGAGCCTTGCTCTTACTATTGAGAAGAATATCCAAGGAGGATATAATGAAAAATTGTAAATTAAACAGTATCATTATTATTTATATGCTGTTTGCTTTGGCATTCGTTTCACCGCTTCAAAGCGAATCCCTTCAAAAAAAAGAGAAGAATCCTACTGGTCTACGGGTAGTGTTAATTAAAGGCTCACCGTACCAGCGGGGATTGATCCATGGTAAAACCTTAAAAAATGAGATCAAAACCACTATTCATAAATGGAAAGAAGAAATGAAAAAGAAAAAATCTTTACAGGGCAAAGATCTGGATGAACTGATAACCGGGTTCATGAAAAAGACCCGCTTTTATGAAGCGGCCAGGAGATGGACCCCCAATATTATCGATGAAGTGAAAGGCATCGCCGAGGGTTCCGGCATAGACCTCGATACCATCATGCTGTTCCAGGTCTCCGAAGAGTTCGAAACCTTTGGCCGCTATATTTTATCAATAGTGGGCCGCTGTACCTCCATCGGGGTTAGGGGAGGAGAGAATCAAGCGGCATTTGTTGCCCAGAATATGGATATCCCGGATTTCTTACACAGCTTTCCTACTCTGCTTCATGTGGTAGATGAGGCCTCCGGCATTGAATCTTATGTCTATACGATCCCTGGACTGGTGGGATTATGCGGGCTGAACAACAAAGCAATAGCCATTACCTGCAATGCCCTGACTCAATTGCAATTCACCGGTGACGGTCTGCCTGTCGCTTTCATTGTCCGTGGTGTTCTGGCACAAAAAGATTATGACGATGCATCGAGATTTCTTAAAGAAATTACCCATGCAACCGGGCAAAACTATATTATCGGCGGACCACGAAATGTCGAAAGTTTCGAATGTTCTGTGAACCAGGTCATGAAATACCAACCGGAGAAACTCAAGCACCTGGTCTTCCATACCAATCACCCAATAGTGAATAAGAACTATTTTCCCCGTTTCCTACGAGCCCTAAAAAAAAGAAACATTACCCTGGAAGACTACGATTCCAGGTGTAA
The DNA here is from genome assembly GCA_020355945.1 of Candidatus Aminicenantota bacterium. Next base: position 8,392,705 of record CP070627.1, read on the forward strand.
ACGCTTCAACTCTTTGTCAAGGACTTTTAAAGAGGGTGACCGGCCCGTGAGCCTGGAATTCATCAAAACGCTGCTGAGCCCCAGGGCAGAGTATATAAATAATGATTATACCTACGGAACCCTGATTATGAAACTCACACCACAGCCGGAATTACATTTATCTCCCGGCAGACCGGATGAAACAGTGTTCCGCGTGTTCCGTTTCCAGTCTATGGAGACAGGTAAATAATTCCAGGAAAAATATTTTGTATTTGTTGTATTTAATAGTGGCATTCATACCTGTCCCCATATTCCCCAAAACTTTTTATCAGGATGAATTTTACTGTCTTCTTTTCTTTGTGTCCCTTTGTGTAACTTTGTGGCTAAAATTAGGCAGTGGATTTTAAATAACTTCTTTAATTGACAAAATTCCCCGGTCAAATTATAATACCAGGTAAGGAATACAGGTAATGACAGCGGATAATTCAGACAACTTAACTATCAATATCCTGGTGGTGTACCATTCTCAATCGGGGCACACCGGGAAAATGGCTGAGGCAGTGGCGGAAGGTGCAAGTTCCGTAAAAAATGTGAAGGTGATCTTAAAAAAAGCAGTTGACGCCACACCGGAGGACCTGTTAACCTGCAATGGTCTGGCAATAGGCTCCCCTGAATATTTCGGATATATGTCGGGTATGATTAAGGACTTCTTTGACCGCACTTATGAGCAGGCACGTAAAAAAAAAGAGATAATAAAAAAACCCTATGTGGTTTTCATCAGTGCGGGCAACGATGGAACCGCAGCATCTGCCCATATTGATAGAATATGTAAGGGATTCTCCTTTAAAAAGGTCAGTGAAACGGTGATTTCCAGGGGCGATGTTACCCCGGAAAATTTAATCAAGTGTTATGAACTAGGCCAACTCATTGCCGCCGGATGCCAGATGAGGATTTTTTGAAAAAGAAAAAGAAACCTCTGTGTCCTCTGTGACCTCCGTGGCAAAAATTAATTTCATGGCAGCTTGAAAAAAAAATGACCCTGTATTATAATCGAATCATGAATACAAAGAAAGATAAACGGGAATATAATCAATATGTGGCCTTTATTAACAGGCAAAGCGAACTCAAAGAGTTAAGAAAGTTTGTTAATAAAGAACCTTGCGAGATGCTCTTCTTTCACGGCCCTAAATCTTCAGGAAAAACCACATTGCTGTATAAATTCTTCGATCAAATCCAAAAAGAACAAAAAATAGATGTCAGGTTCCTGAACCTCAGGAAAAAATTAATTCCACATTACAAAGATTTTATCCGAATTTTTTTCGGTATCGATTATTCGCGGTCAAAAGAGGATGTAAAAGAAAAAAGAGAGTATAACTTATTTAATTTCTTTAAATTGTCGGTAGAAGTTTTGAAAGGATTAGAAAGCGGAGAACTGGACCCTTTTGAAATAATGGAAAAAGAATTTCTAAAACAAAGTCAAAAAGGTACCAAGCCTGTTCTTATTATCGACGAACTCCAGGCCATCGATCATATCTATATGAACAATAGTAAAGACCGGCAGTTGATCATCGAACTGTTTAATTTCTTTGTCGCCATGACCAAGGAAAGCCACCTGGCTCATATCATTATTGCCTCATCAGACGGGTATTTTTTAAATACCGTGTATACGGATTCACGCTTAAAGCAAAGCTCGGAATTTTACAGAGTGGATTTTATCCCGAAAGATGATGTCATGGATTGGCTGCTGAACCTGGAAAAATATTCGGGGATAAAAGATTATACCCTTAAAAAAGATGATGCGGAAAAAATATGGGACACAGTTGGCGGCAGTATGTGGGAAATTCAGAATATATTGGGACACCTGTTCGATCACTCCATCGACCAGGTCTTAGCCCTTCATAAAAAGAAAATGAAAGGGATTATTTCCAATTACATCGGGGCAGACGATAAAAAAGAAAAAATCCTGGGTTTATTTTTAAAAAAAAGGCAAGCCACGGTACGGGATTTTGTTGAGCTGGGCATTGGGAAAGACGAAGTGGATGGGCTGCTGCGCCATATAGTCAGGAACAATATCTTATACTTCGATCCCATCGAAACTTTTTACACGCCCCAGGCCAGGAGTTTTCACTGGGGAATCCGGTTATATTTTGAAAGTTTATAGGATTTTTCGCCTGTCGCCTTTTTTCAGCACTTAAAGAAAACAGCATAAAGGGACCGGTGATTGCTCACCGGCCCCAAAAGGATGAGGAGTTAAATGAAATGAAACCCACAATTTTGATCATCGAAGATGAGGGCGGAATCGTAGATAACATCGTGTATGCGTTGAAGACCGAAGGCTATAACACCCGGTGGTGTTCTACGGGTATGGAGGGGCTGCAAGCAGTTAAAGAGCAAGAAATCGGGTTGGTATTACTGGATGTGGGATTGCCAGATATCAATGGTTTTGAATTGTTTAAAGATTTAAAACAGGTGAGTGATGTCCCGGTGATCTTTTTGACGGCTCGTTCCGAAGAGATTGACCGGGTTGTGGGTTTGGAGATTGGCGCCGATGATTATGTGACTAAACCCTTCAGCCCCAGGGAATTAACCGCCCGGGTGAAAGCGGTTTTACGGCGAACCGGCAAACCTGCTGCTGACTCTGCCGCGGCTGCTGAATCACCAGCCGGTACCGATCCGAAATTTCCTTTTAAATATGATGACAAAAAGAACGCCATTTTTTATAAGGGGGTACAGTTACAGACCTCCAGGTACGAATACCGGATTCTAAAAATACTGATCAAGCATCCGGGGTGGGTATACAGCCGAGAACAATTAATGGAAATGGCCTGGGATGAACCGGATATGAGCGAGCTTCGCACAGTAGATGCCCATATTAAAAACTTGCGCCGCAAACTAAAGGATATTACCCCTGATTGTGACCCGATTATCACCCACAGGGGAAGTGGGTATGCCTTGAAGGAGGATTGGTGAAAATCAGTTACCGGATATTCCTGGGGTTTGCAGTCATACTGGGGGCAGGCTTTTATTTCCTTATCTCCTGGATGATGAGCGATGTCAATGTCCAACATAAAAAATCCATGGAGGAATCATTGGTGGATATTGCCCATATATTGGCCGCTTACCTGGAAGAGAATATTTGTGATAGTAAGATTGCCACGGACCAGTTAAAGGGTTTTATGGAGCGAGCAGGCAAGCGGCGGTTCCTGGCACAAATTTATGAAATGGACAGACAACAGGTCAACCTGGATGTATATGTAACCGATAAACAGGGAACCGTGATTTTTGATTCCCATAACGGAAAAACAGTGGGAGAGGCTTTTTCCCTATGGAGAGATGTTTACCGGGCCATGATGAGGGGAGAATATGGAGCCCGTACTAGCCGGTTGGACCCTAAAGAACCGCTTTCCAATGTGGCCTATGTAGCTGCCCCGATTATGCATGAAGGAGAAATTATCGGGGTTTGTACGGTGGCAAAAGCCTGGAAAAGTATTAATAATTTTATCGAAACCACGCGGCGAAAGGTCCTGTGGGCAGGGATTTTGGGATTTTTAGCTGCTTTGGGGTTAAGTTTCTTTATTTCCCGTTGGCTCACCCTTCCGATTCGGCGTTTGACAGCCTTTGCCGACTCGATTAAAGAGGGTAATCGCCCTGCCTTGCCGGGACTGGGAAAAGGGGAGATCAAAGAATTGGGGGACTCTTTTGAGAGGATGCGGGAATCGCTGGAGGGAAAAAAATATATTGAAAAATACGTGCAGACTCTGACGCACCAGTTAAAAGGTCCGTTATCCGCGATCCGGGGTGCTGCGGAATTGCTACAGGAAGAACTACCCAAACCGGATCGTCAACGGTTTATTGCCAATATTGATACTGAGAGCGGCCGAATGCAGCGCATCGTGGAAAGAATGCTGGAACTGGCTTCCCTGGAACACAGGCGAGAACTGCGAAACGTGGAAACCATCGATCTCAGCCAAATGGTGAAGGATATTGTCGAGGAATTAGCTCCAATTTTAAAACGCAAAGAAATTATTCTTTTATTAAAGGTTGGCGAACGTTTTTGTTTAAAGGGCGAACGTTTCCTGATTCAGCAGGCTGTTCTTAACTTACTGCAAAATGCCCTGGAGTTTACCCCGGAGGGAGGTACGATTTCTGTAGAAATAAAACAACATTGGAATCGTCTTTTTTTGATTATTCGTGACAGTGGTCCGGGCATACCGGATTATGCCGTGGATAAGGTGTTTGATAAATTTTACTCGCTTCAGCGGCCGGATACCGGGAAGAAGAGCTCCGGGTTGGGGCTTTCTTTGGTAAAAGAGGTGGCCGACCTTCACAATGGGGATATCACCCTCAAAAACAGTTCATCCTCTGAAACCGGGGCTGTTGCCATTCTTAAATTACCAATCACCCCTGCGGCCAGGGGGGCTCTTTTCGAGAAAACGTGAAACATGCCCCGTGAAGCATCTGGACCGCGAAACATGGGAAACATCCACAAAAGCTTTTTATTGACTGATTCTCAATACTTTTGCGCCGCGGATTTTTTTCTCTTTGATCTCCATCAATGCCTGGTTTGCTTCTTCTAAGGCATATTCCTGCACTTCCGCTTTGATAGGAATCTCCGCTGCCAGGTGTAAAAACTCACTTACATCACTCCTGGCTACATTAGCTACACTCTTGATTTCTTTCTCTAACCAGAGATGAGTGGGATAATCCAGGTTCAATAAATATTCCCGGTCAATAGACTCTTTGCGAATCGCATTAATCACCAATCGTCCTCCTCTCTCCAGGTTTTTCATTGCTTCCAGCACAGGTTTCCACACCGGGGTGGTATCGATAATACTGTTTAATTTTTCGGGCGATGGTTCGATCGTATCTCCTGCCCATGTCGCACCCAGTTCCTTTGCAAAAGCTCTTTCCTTTTCACTCCTGGCAAAAACAAAAATCTTTGAATTGGGGAATATATGCCTGGCCAGCTTAAGAACCAGGTGCGCCGAAGCCCCAAACCCGGTGAGCCCCAAATTCTCACCATCATTTAAATTAGTTAACGATAATGATCGGTAACCAATGGCCCCGGCACACAACAAAGGCGCAGCTTGTGAATCGGAAAATTCCCCGGGGATAAGATAAGCAAAATCCTCAGGAACCCTCATATATTGGGCATAACCTCCATGGGCATCCCTGCCCGTGGCTTTAAAATCATGACATAAATTTTCATTGCCTTGCCGGCAGAAGTTACACGTTCCGCAGGCGGAATATATCCAGGCGATTCCAACGCGGTCACCGATTCTAAAATTTTTCGCTCCACTGCCCGGTTTTTCAACTCGCCCTACCACTTGATGACCCAATATAATAGGAAACCGCGGCGGTGGGGTGCGGCCTTCAATTTCATCTAACTCCGTATGACACACGCCGCAAGTAGAAACATTAACCAAAATTTCCCTTACGGCCGGGACAGGCATAGGCATCTCCACCAATTCCAACGGGGTCTTATTGACCGTAAGATCATAGATATTTTTCAACACCATTGCTTTCATTTTACCTGGACCTCCAGCTTATAATTATAACCCAAAGCGGATGGCATCCGCAACCTAAAAACCCCATTAATGAGAAGTTTTTGGGAGTCCAGAACCCTTTTTTCAAAAAGGGTTTTGGCCGCCGGAGGCGAAAAAAAATTTTTTTCAGACATTTTTGCTATATCATACGTATAATAAAATGAACAGGCTGTGTAATTACAAGAAGGAGGTAATATGGGAAACGATGTTAACTCCAATGAATACAGCGAAAGAAATCACCTAAGAAATTCAATAAAGGGGCACAATGGCAGGCTGTATTTTTTTGTGATCACCACTTTTTGTTTCTTTCTCTTCGTGTCATTTCACATTTTTCCCCTTGAGCCGGGCACAGAAATATCAGGTTATATTCATGAAGTCTGGCAGACAGAAGATGGTTTACCCAATAGTTGTATATTCTCTATCATTCAAACTCAAGACGGTTATATTTGGCTGAGCACCCTGGGTGGACTGGTACGTTTTGATGGGCACCGGTTTTATATATTCAATTCAAGAAATACCAGGGAAATGAAAGAAGATATTGTCCAAACCCTGTGGGAAGATGGTAAGGGAAATCTCTGGATTGGTACGGTTGGTGGTGGTTTGTTACGGTATAAAGAGGGAAAATTTAAAGCTTATACTACAAAAAATGGGCTGTCCAGTAACTGGGTAAGAACAATCTATGAAGACCGCGCAGGAAATTTATGGATCGGAACATACAACGGTGGATTGAATCTTTTCAAAGAAGGAAAATTCACTGTTTTTTCCCAAAAAGAGGGACTCCCCTGCTGGCACCATGTATTGTCAATTCTTGAGGATAGTAAAGGAAATTTCTGGGTGGGCACTTATGGGGGTGGTTTATATATATTTAAGAATGGCACCTTTAAACATTATATCACAAAAATGAATCACCCAAACGATTATATATGGTCAATTTATGAGGACAGTAAAGGAAATCTCTGGTTTGGCACATACAAAAAAGGGTTAATCTGCTTTAAAAACGGTAAATTCTCCAACTACACCACAGGCGAGGGACTTTCAAATGACTATGTGAGGTCGGTCTATGAGGATAGTGACGGAAATCTATGGATAGGTACACAAGGTGGTGGTTTGAACCGATTCCAGGAGGGAACATTTACCTCTTTTACCAAAACAAAGGGATTGTCTCATCATTTCATTACCAGTATTTTTGAAGACCGTGAAGGAAACCTCTGGATTGGTACCCTGGGGGGCGGCGTAAACCTATTAAAAAATAGCAAATTCATCAATTACACCACAAAACAAGGCCTGTCAAATGATTTTGTTAGAACAATTTATGAAGATAAAGAGGGAGGTATCTGGTTAGGAACATACGGCGGCGGATTGAACAGACTCAAAAATAGAAAATTCAAAATCTATTCTTTAAAAAACGGATTCTTTAATGACTATGTGAGATCAGTTATTGGAGATCACCTGGGAAATATCTGGATCGGCACCCCTGGAACCGGCCTGATCCAATTTAAAATGAAAAGCGGAAAATTTGTATCTTATTCAACAAAAGATGGATTATCTCATAACTATGTGGGGTGTCTGTACCAGGATAGGAAAAGAAACCTCTGGATCGGCACACGGAACGGAGGATTAAACCGGTTCAAAAATGGAAAAATCAGGGCTTATACCACAAAAGACGGATTACCCGACAATGATGTCAGGTCAATCTATGAAGACCAGGAAGGAAATCTCTGGATTGGAACCTATGGGGGGGGACTGTGTCGGATGAAAAATGGTGTATTTTCAACCTATACCACAACAGACGGTCTTTCTCATAATATCATTTATACACTCTATGAAGACCAGGAAAGAAATCTCTATATTGGCACCCACAAGGGACTCAACCGGTTTAAAGACGGGAAATTTACTGTATT
>CP070627.1:8400230-8438203 GCA_020355945.1 Candidatus Aminicenantota bacterium
ATGAAACACTGGAAGATACCCCGGAGATGGTAAACAAAGACCCCTACGGTGACGGCTGGATTTTTAAACTAAAAATGGATAACCCTGATGAATTAAACGAATTAATGACTGATGAAGATTACGATGAATACCTGAAGGGAATCCAAGAGGAGTAATGAATGAGATATTTTCCGTTGACGGATGCGGACAGGGAGGAAATTCGTAATTTCTTGGGAATCAAAGAGACAAAAGAACTGTTTTCCGATATTCCCCGGGATAAAGCCTATTATCCTCTGGATGAGATTCCCCCTGCTGTACCGGAAGATGAACTGATCAAAAAATTTAAGACCATTGCCAAAAGGAATAAATTTTCCGATTATTTAAGCTTCCTGGGTGGCGGCGCTTACCATCACTTTGTACCGGAAGTGGTGAATCACCTCAGCCAAAAGGGTGAATTTTTGACCCCTTACACACCGTATCAACCGGAGGTGAGCCAGGGCAGTTTGCAGGCCATGTTTGAATATCAAACCATGATGTGCATGTTAACCGGCATGGATGTGGCCAATGCCTCACTTTATGACGGCGGAACCGCCGCGGCTGAAGGTGCGCTGCTGGCAATGCGCAAAGCCCGTAAGAAAAATATTGTATTGGTGGCCCGCAACCTTCACCCCGAATACATCGAAATTATCGAAACCTATATCCGACACCTGGAAGAATACCGGATCCGGTATATCGACTTTGATAGAAAAACAGGAAAAGTCAACCTGGAAGACCTGGAAAAAAAGATATGTACGGAATGCGCCGGTTTTCTTTTTCAATCCCCCAACTTTTTGGGTGTAGTGGAAGAGAGCCAGGAGATTTCGGATATTCTTCACCGTAAAACTGCCTATTCCGTCCAGGTGGTGACAGAAGCCATGTCACTGCCCTTCCTGGCACCTCCGGGTGAAAAGGGTGTGGATATCGTAGTGGGTGAAGCGCAGAGTTTTGGTCTTCCCCTGGGTTACGGCGGCCCCTATTTGGGTTTCATGGCAGTTAAAAAAGAATTTATGCGCCAGATGCCGGGACGACTGGTGGGTGAGACTGTGGATGCCGATGGCAGCCGCGGTTACGTGCTGACTCTTTCCACCCGTGAACAGCACATCAGACGTGAAAAAGCCACCTCCAATATCTGCACCAACCAGGCCTGGTGCGCCCTCAGGGCTGGCATGTACCTGGCTGTCCTGGGAAAAACCGGGCTGATGAAAATATCCAAAACTAACCACCTTAATACCGCCTATTTCGTCAATGAAATTGCCAGGTTTAACCATATCAATATCAAATATAAGAAAAACTTCTTCAACGAAGTGGTGCTGGAAGTGAAACACATGACCGTGGAGGACTTTACCGGGAGGCTGCAAGAGAAAAACATCCTGGTGGGAGTTCCCTTGAAGTGGTTTTACAAAGACAAAGATTATGCATCTGCGGTCCTGGTCAATTTCACGGAATTGCACAAAAAACCGGATATTGATACCCTCATTCGTGCCATTGGAGAACTGCAATGAACAGGCTGCCGGAATTGATATTTAACAAAAGCAGGGAAGGTAAGATCGGGTATTCCTTTTCAGAAACGGAATTCCCGGATGACCTTATTGCCCTGGACCGGGAATATCACCGGGATGATATCGAGGATTTTCCCCAACTGTCGGAAGTGGAGATTGTCAGGCATTATACTAATTTATCCCATTTGAATTACTCTGTGGATTCGGGATTTTACCCATTGGGTTCCTGCACCATGAAATACAATCCTAAGATCAATGAAGCCATTGCCGGATTCGAGGAATTTTCCGCGCATCCTTACTCGCCGCTGAAACTGGTGCAGGGGAACTTAGCAATCATCAAAACCCTGGAAGAGTGGTTGATTAAAATTACAGGCATGGTGGGTTTCACCCTGACCCCGGCAGCTGGGGCCCATGGTGAGTTCGTGGGCATGAAGATCATTCGGCAGTGTCTCAGTGACCGGGGGAATCCCCGCAAGATTGTATTGATACCTGACTCTGCCCACGGCACCAATCCCGCGTCTGCTCATTTTGCCGGCTACGAAATCAAAGAGATACCTTCCAATGAAAACGGCATCATTGATGTAGGGACCCTGGAAGAGCATTTGCACGAAGATGTGGCTGCTTTGATGATGACCAATCCCAATACCCTGGGAATTTTTGAGAAGAACATTATTGAAGTTGCTGACGTGCTTCACAGGAATGGTTCGTTACTTTACATGGATGGCGCCAATATGAATGCCTTTATGGGGATTGTCAAGCCTGGTGATTTGGGTGTGGATGTGATTCATTTGAATCTTCACAAAACCTTTTCTACCCCTCATGGTGGTGGTGGACCCGGTGCCGGTCCCATTGGTGTTGCCCGGGACCTGGTTAAATATCTACCGGTGCCTGTGGTCACAAAACAAAGTGATGAATATCATGTCTCTTATTTCAACCAGGGTATTGGCCGGATTAAAAACTTTTACGGCAATTTCCTGGTAATGGTACGGGCGCTGGCATATCTGATGGCCCTGGGCAAAGAAAACCTGAAAAAAGTAGCAGAGGATTCGGTATTAAATGCCAATTATATCCGCAAGGGTCTCGAAGGGCACCTGGATTTGCCTTATCAATCCAAAACCCTTCATGAAGTGGTCTTTTCCGATAAGGGTTTACCTATCAAAACCATGGATATAGCCAAGCGGTTGTTGGATTTTGGCATTCATCCGTTCACGGTGTATTTCCCGTTGATTGTGCACGGTGCCATGATGATCGAACCCACGGAAACCGAAAGTAAGGAGAGCCTGGATGAATTTATCCGGGCCATGAAGGTCATATTAAAAGAAGCGGAGGAGGACCCGGATAAGTTAAGGCATGCTCCTTTCAGGACACCGGTAAAGCGACTGGATGAAGTGCGGGCAGCGCGGCAGTTAGTGCTAAGATGGGAGAATAAGTAGGTAGTAAGTAGTAAGTAGTAGGTAAATATGAGTGTACAAGATATTATTTTGAAATTGCAAGAATTTTGGGCGCATAATGGGTGTTACATTGCGTCCGGTTATGATAACGAAGTCGGTGCTGGCACCATGACGCCGGACACCTTTTTCAGGGTATTGGGTAAGAGACCCTGGCGGGTGGCTTACTGGCAGCCTTCGAGGCGGCCGGACGACGGGCGTTATGCCCGGAACCCTACCCGGGTTCAAAAGCACAACCAGTTCCAGGTGATCTTAAAACCCGTGCCGGTGGACGGTCAGGTAATGTACCTTAATAGTCTCCAGTATATTGGCGTAGACATCCACAACCACGACATCAAGTTTGATGAAGACAATTGGGCTTCTCCCTCACTGGGTGCATGGGGTGTGGGTTGGCAGGTGATGTGTGATGGCCTGGAAATCACTCAATTCACCTATTTCCAGCAGGCTGGCGGTATCGAGTTAAACCCCAACTCCCTGGAAATCACCTACGGTATTGAACGATTGGCCGTATTCCTGGATGCAAAGAACTCCTTTTACCAACTGGAATGGGGGAATAATGTCACTTACTTCCAATTGCGAAAAGAAGAAGAGCGGCAGTTCTCAATTTATAATTTTGAATATGCGGATATCCAGTTTTTAAGAAGCATTTACGACCAATACCAGAAGGAAGCCACCCGGTTGGTAGCTGCCGGTCTTTATCTGCCGGCCTTTGATTATGTGCTTAAATGTTCCCATACCTTTAATATACTGGATGCCCGTAAAGCCATATCAGTGGCTGAACGGAATGCTTTTATGGCCACCATGAGAAACCTGGCTGGCGAAATCGCTAAAAAGTATATTGAAGCCACAGAAAAAAGGGGAAAATAATGAGTGATTTTTTGTTTGAATTAGGTGTGGAAGAAGTCCCTGTGTCTGAAATTAAATCTATTTTGCATCAATTGAAACAGAAATTTCAATACAAATTGCAGGAACACCTGGTGGAGTTTAGCCACATTGAAACTGCCGCCACCAATAAGCGGTTTATGATATACATCAACAAAATCAATAAAAAAGCCAACGATAAAGAGGAACAGCTAAAAGGCCCGGCTAAACGCATTGCCTACGATGAAAATAATCAACCCACTGTTCCTTTAAAGAAGTTCATGGAATTCAACCAGGTGGAGCCCGGGGACCTGAGTGAAATGGAAACGCCAAAGGGTATTTACATGGTAGTGAACAAAAAAACAGAAGGACTTCCTACTTTTGATATCCTCAGGCACATCATCCCGGAGATTCTAAAAGAGTTGATCTTTTCTAAGACCATGGTATGGAATGCATCGCGGGTTCCCTTTGTCAGGCCCATCAAAACACTATTGGGTCTATTGGAGCACCAGGTGATACCTTTTGAGTTTGCCGGTATCCATTCTGAAAATTTTACCTTTGGGCATATTCTCCTGTCTGATGAGCCCATAGAAGTCAATTCTTTCAGGGATTACTGCGAAAAGCTGGACAAGAATTTTGTGATTGTCCGGGAAGAAGAACGAAAAGAAAAGATTATAAACGAAATAAAAGAAATTGAAGAAGACCAGGGGGCCCATGTTCAATTGGACAATCGCATGCTGGAAGAGTTCATTTATAATAATGAATACCCGGTGGTATTTTGCGGGAAATTTGAAAAAAAGTACCTTGACTTGCCTGCGGAAATTATCTCCACCTTTATGGTTAAAGAGAAAAAATTGCTCCCGGTCTATGACAAAAATAAAAATCTTTTAAATATTTTTGTGGGAGTTTCCAACATCCCGGATGAGGGCAGGCATGTGGTAACCGGTAATGAACGGGTTATCAGGGCAACCTTTGAAGATGCCAAATTCTTCTGGGACAACGACCGTAAAGATGATTTTATTGCTTTGAGAGACCAATTAAAAAATGTCATGTTTCACAAGGACCTGGGTAACTATTATGAAAAAACCGAGCGGTTATCCTCCTTCGTGGAATTCCTGCTCAAGGAGACAGGTCTTGAGTATCTTTCCCAGTCTCTTAAAAAAGCAGCCCTTCATTGTAAAAATGACCTGGTGACCCGGATGGTGAGGGAGTTTCCATCGCTGCAGGGAATTATGGGCGCTCTTTACATGAAAGAGAAAGGCGAAACAGATAGTACGTGGAAATCCGTTTACGGCCATTATGAACCCAAAGGGTTCCATACGGTTCCCCTGGACCATTTAGGCGCCGGTATCCTGTCTATAGCTGATAAAATCGATAACATTACCGCGTTTATTTCCAAAGGGATAAAGATTTCAAGTTCCAAAGACCCTTACGGTATTCGCCGGGATGCCAATGGTATCATTAAGATCATTATCGATTTTAAATTGGACTTTAACCTGGATGGGCTGATCCGGTTGGCAGCAGCCGAATTTTCCGAAAATGACCAGGACTGCGGCGATCTTATAGAAAAAGTCAGTGAGTTATTTTTTTCACGACTGGAGAATGTATACAAAGATTTTTTAAAGATCAGGTATGATGTGGTAAACGCTGTTTTAAACCGGGAGGACCTCTGGATTTACAGGATGTACTTAAAAGCCGGTGATGTTTCTAAGATCGTGGAGACCGCTTCCATTGAGAGTTTAACCACGCTGCACAAACGTTTAAAAAATATCATTAAGGACTCCCCTCCATTCAATGTTTCAGCAGATACCCTGGTGGAAAAGCAAGAAAAGATTTTGTTTGATATTTTCAATGAATCCAGTGACAAAATTGAACATTTGTTGTCCAATCATGAGTATCTCCAGGCCTGTTCCCAGTTCCTGGAAATGAAACCGGTGATAGATAATTTTTTTGATAACGTATTGGTAATGGCAGAGGACCAGAAATTGAGAGAAAATCGCATCGCCCTGGTCCAGCAATTGGATCAACTGCTGTCCCAGATCGCTGATTTCTCACTGGTGGTTGAATAAAATAATTAGCCACAGAGGACACAGAGGGCACAGAGAAAAAAATTTTTAGCCGCGAAGAACGCGAAGTACCGCGAAGACTTTAAGAGGGAACAAGGGGGCTTGCCCCCTTGAAAAGGAAGAAAAGGTGCCAGGCAAAAAATGAATGATAAAACCGGAACATGCCCGGAATGTGGTTCTATTATTCCCGATAATGCAGGAAAATGCGAATGCGGACATCAATTACCTGTTAAAAAAAATGCATTATATTCACCTGGTATGGGCATAATGAAATTCCTTGCCAATGGTTTTCGTGCGTATGGAATGGCATGGAAATCGTTCCTTATTCATAGTGTCATTTACACCATCGCAACCCAGATATTTAATCCTGGTTTTGGGATATTACCAAATATACTTAGCCTGGAAGATGCCACACCACCTACCACGTTAGGAGGAATTTGCATTTTCATTTTACTCACTTTTACCACTTTAGCCTTCACATTAAACGCTCATCGATCGACTGAGGGGAAAAAAATAGGATTTATCGAAAGTTATGCGCTGGCGCTTCGCCTATATGGAAGATATTTTTTCGCAGTATCTCTCTTTTTTGTCGGGCTCTCTATTGTCTCAATCCCTTTAAATTTATGGCTCGAATATTATATCCCGGATTCTTCCGATTCTATTGTAATGTCTTCTTTCATCCAATTATTTGGAGTATTGATTTTGATTATTCCAATGATTAACTGGAGCAGCCGGTATGCTTTTACCCCTTATGCAGCAATTATTGAAGATCGCGACATAAAGGGAGCATTTACCAGGAGTGACTATCTTACTAAAAATAAAGTTTTTGGTGTTGCCTTCAGGGAAAGCTGGGTTGGCTTTTGTTTTTTTATTGCAATTGTGATACCACTGGTATTAATCGGATGGTTTATCACTTATATATTGCTAAAATTAGGGATATCATATTTCACGGCCCTGGGAGCTGCCTATACTTTTGCTGAGACCATATGGGTAGGATTATTTATCGTTTTCAATGTATTATATTTAAAGAGCTTAGCCTTAGAAGATACCCTTGCCAAAGCAAAAGACAAGTCCCCGCCAGAAAAAAAAGAGTCCTCGTCAAAATTTCATCCGGCGGTCATCTTATTCCCGGTGATAGATATCATTGGCAAATTATACGTACCCCTGTTAAAAGCAATTTTTGAAAAGTTAAAGCCCCGGTTAAAATCTTTTTTTGAACAAAATGGTAAATTCAGCAAAGACGTTGAAGAGGATAAATTTCCCAAAAAAGAGGATGTTCCTGAATACTTTGACGATGAAGAATTGAAAGACAGACAGTTGAAAAAGGTGAAAAAGGTGAAAAAGAAAAAGGTGCCGGACAAAAAAACCATAAAAACCGTTCAATATTTTGAAGATGACGGATAAAATGAGTTACCATTTATTTTCCAGGACAATCCTGAAGCCGGTGTATATATCTTTTGAATTTTCAGCCATCGAATATCTCACATATGTTTTGAGTGCCATGGAATTATCCCCGAAACTTCCACCTCGGACCACCCGTACCAATACACCCCGGGTATTCACCGGGTCTGTAATTGGTGAGTGCAAATAATAATCCTTATTATACAAATCACGGCACCATTCCCTCACATTTCCAGCCAGGTCGAAAATCCCAAATTCATTGGAATAGTAATGGTACGAGGCCGCGGTTTTTAGTTTCGCCCCATAACATTCTCTATAGTTTGCTTTTTGGCATGACACCTCATCTTCCCAGGGATAAATTGTTTTCTTTCCCCCATTTCTTGCCACATATTCCCACTGGGCTTCAGTGGGAATATTTGAATTCAACTCTAACTGCCGGCCAAACCTCCTGGCAAAACCATAAGCAGAAGTCCAGCTTATATAATTGACAGGGAGATTGGAGTAATCATAATCTCTTCTGCCAAATTGCGCATTGGTTATCTCTGTAGTGGAAATCCAAAAGCTGCTTAAAGTGACCCGGTGTAAAGGAGCATCATTCAAAAGCGGTTGATCTGTTGGGTTAAAGCATCCCATGTCAAATTCTCCTCCCCGGATAAAAACAAACGTTATACCTCCCAGGGTAACTTCCGGGTATCCTTGAGAATTCCGATAAGAAACTTGAATTAAAAGATCAAAGGGTTTATAAGGTACTTCTTCGAGTTTTTTTATTTCTATCAGTGTTTTGAGGGCGTTTTCAGTATCTTTTGAGTTCTTAAAATGTTCATAATTGCGAGTTAACAGTTGAATCCTGGGACCTTTTTGAGCTTTCAAAATCAGCTCATTAACGGCTGGGGTGGATTGATAACTCCTGGCGGTCTCAAGATTCTTTAGGGCTGAATCATATCTTTTGTTTTTGTAATCCAGTTTTCCCAATCGGAAGAATTTTTTATAATTTAATCTATTTATCAGGGTTTCATATCCTTTTGTCCACTGATCCGGTAAATTTTCCGGGAAGCCCTTAATGACAAATCTTTTCCCGATCCAGGCAAACTCTTTTGCCATTTCAGCATATTTTAAAGCTTCATCATATTCTTCATTTTTTTCGTGCTGGTCCAATCTTGTTCCCAGGTTTATAAATAACTGTTCAAATAAATTCTTGATATGGTCAATCCTCTTTATAACCTTTACTTTTCTTACTGCCCCGGACAACTGATTCAACGTCTCCTTTAATTGTTCATATTTATTCTCCTTGAGAAGTACTTGAGCCCGGTTGATATAATTATCTATGTCTTTTTTATCATTACAGCTTGAAATCCCTGATACCAGGAGATAAATAACACCAATAAGTGCTGCGGCTGCGGCAATGTATTTTAAGACTTTGACAAACCAATATATGATTGCCTGGAAAATCATCCTGTCCACTTCAGCTACCATCTGCTTTTGCCTGGAGGGATCAAATTCGATTGTGTTAGCCGCCACGATAAGAGCAATCGCAGGGTCGAAGCGCTTCTTCTTTGCCACAGCCAACGCTTTTTTCCTTACATTATTGATCACGCCTTCAAGCTTTTTATTGACATCACTCCTTAAATAGGATGGCAGTTTTTGCAGGATATTTATATTCTCCTTAATTTTCGCCGGGATTTCATCGATATCTTTTTCCACAGGAATCTCTTCAACCAGGAAAATATAGTTTTCATAATCCTGGCATCGAGCGTTTACCTGTGTTGAGTAAGGATTCAAGGCATGAAGCTGCTTTAAAAATTGGTATGCTTCTTTATATTTATGGTCTGCCTCTAAATCGGAGATTTTATTGGTCAGTTCCACAGCTTCTTTGCATTGGTTTCCGGAAAAAATCAATCCTGTTTTTTCTTTCAGGTACTTGTTGGCATCCTGTTCTTTTAGATACTGATGTGCATCTTTTATAAAATAGAGCGCATAATTATAATCGTCCCTTTCCAGGCCAAAACGGATATGGCGGTTCACTGCTTCCAGTTTCTCTTTTCTTTGATATTCTTCTTTTGCTGCTAATAATTTTTTGTTGAATGAAACCAGGTGATCTTTGTAAAAGGGAGGCGATTTTTCGATCAGTTCCGAAAGTCGCCGGATGAAAGCCTGATAGTCTTTACTATTCTTAATTTCTTCCAGTGCACTTTCGTCCAAAAATACAATGGCTTCATCGAGAAACTTTTTTTCCAAAATGACACTTTCATGGATTACATTTAATTCGATTAAATCTTTAAGGCATTGATGGACAGCGGTAAAGTCTTTTTTCTTCTTTGATTCCAGGAGTCTGTCAATTGTATTTTTTGCTTCCGAAATCACCGGATAGGCATCAACCGAAGGTATTAAACGTTCTAATTTTTCTTGTTTTTTTTCTTGCTCTTCTTTCTCCTTCTCTTCAATATACTCACCCCACCACTCCACCTCTTCATAACCGACAGAAACTTTCCAATTGGTGAGAGTCCTGGCTTTCAACGATTTAAAGGAATCGATCATTCGCCGGATATCTGCCTTTACAAATATGCCTTCTATCATGAATTCCCCTACAAGTTTTTATATAGCTGATTTCTCCATGATCCGAATTGAAAAATAAATAAGTCACTGGTTATTTTCTAAAACAATTCTGAAGCCAGTACGATTATCTTTTTCTTCTTGTCCTAGATACCACCTCACATAGGTTTTTAGAGTTATAGGGTTATCAACAAAACTTCCTCCCCGGACCACCCGTTTCGATCCACCTTGAAAATTCAACGGGTTTATAAGGGGTGATTGAGAATAATAATACTCATTATACACATCCCGACACCACTCCCTCACATTGCCGGAGAGGTCAAAAACTCCAAATTTATTTGGTTCGTGCTGGGCCACAGGTTTTAGCTGCCTACCACAAGAACTATAGTTCGCCTTTGGGCAATTGATCTCATCTCCCCAGGGATAAATTGTTTTCTTTCCCCCATTCCTTGCTGCATATTCCCATTGAGCCTCAGTGGGAAGATTTGAATTTAATTCAAACTGAGGCTCATACCTTTTAAACCAATACAAAAACCTTCTGGAAAAATCATAAGCATAAGTCCAACTTATATTATTGACAGGGAAATTTGGTTTTTTACAATATCTATCATATTGCTCCTCTCTTATCTCTGTTTTTGAAATCCAAAAACTACTCAATCGAACACGATGAATGGGTGCATCGTGCAAGAGTGATTGATCTTCCAGGTCAAAGCATCCCATCTCAAATTCTCCTCCCTTTATAAAGACAAATGGAATATTTCTTATTACAATTTCTGGATATCCATGAGAATTCTGATAAGAAACTTGAAGCAAAAGATCAACGGGATTATAAGGTTCTTTTTTGAGTCTTTTTATTCCAATAAGGGTTTTTAAAGCATCTTCAGTATATTTTGAGTTTTTAAGCGTTTCAAAATTTTTGGTTAACATTTGAATCAAGGGGCCATTTTTTGCTTCTGAAATCCTTGCATCAACCTCTGTTGTTGATTTATAGCGCTTTGCCAGAATAAAATTCCGAAGCGCTTTATTATAATCGTTTTGGCGGAGATAAGAACGCCCGATTTCAAAATATTTTTTATAATTAACCTCTTTAAGGAGTCGTTCAACTTCTTTTGTATAGATATACTTTTGGGCGGTATCAAAATTCTTTATTGCCGAATCATACCTTTTGTGTTTGTAATCCAGGTTTCCCAATTGGAAGAACTTTTTATAATATAATCTTTTTATCAGGCCTTCATATCCCCTGGTCCACTGAGTCGGTAAATTTTCCGGTAAGCCCTTAATAACAAATCTTTTCCCAATCACGGCAAATTCTTTTGCCATTTCAGCATATTTTACAGCCTCATCATATTCTCTTTTTTTTTCGTGCTCTTCTACTCTCATTCTCAGCTTTATAAATAATAGTTCATATAAATCCTTGATATCAGCAATCCTCTTTATATCCTTTATTTTTCTTGCTGTTCCTGAAAGCTGGTTCAGCGTCTCCTTTAATTGTTCATATTTATTCTCCCTGAAAAGCACTTGAGCCTGGTTGATATGATCATCCATCTCTCTTTTGTTATAACAACTTGAGATTTGGGCTATTAGTACATAAATAACACCAATAATTGCCGCGGCTGCCGCAGTGGATATTAAAGCTTTAGTAAATTTATAGATCTTTCTTTGAAACAATACCCTGTCCATTTCAGTTCTTACCAGGTTCTGCCTGGAAGAGTCAAATTCGATCAGGTAAGCGTGGTTGAGATGTTCAATCGCAGGGTCAAATCGCTTCTTCTTTGCCTCAGCCAGTGATTTTCTCCTTACATTATTTATCAGCACTTTGAGCTTTTTATTGAGTGCACTTCTTAAGTGGTATGGCAGTTCTTGCAGGATATTTATATTCTCTTTAATTTTCCCCGGGATTTCATCGACATCTTTATCTACAGGAATCGCTTCATCCAGGAAAATATAATTTTCATAATCCTGGCAGCGAGCTTTTACACGTGTCGAGTAAGGATTCAAGGCATGAAGCTGCTTTAAAAATTGAAATGCTTCTTTATATTGATGGTCTGCCTCTAAATCGGAGATTTTATTGGTAAGCTCCTCAGCCTTATTACACTGGTTTCCAGAAAAAATCAAATTGGTTTTTTCTTTTAAATACTTGTTGGCCTCTTGTTCTTCCAGGTACTTTTGGGCCTCTTTTATAAAATGGAGCGCATAAACATAATCGTCCTTTTGCAGGCCGAACTTGATACGGCGGTTCAACGCTTCCAGTTTCTCTTTTCTTTGATATTCCTCTTTTGCTTCTAATAATTTTTCATTGCATGAAATGAGGTGACCTTTGTAAAAGGCAGGCGAATTATAGATTATTACTGAAAGTTGCCGGATGAAAGCCTGGCAATCTTTAAAATTCTTAATTTCTCCCAGCACACTTTCATCCAAAAAGACAATCGTTTCATCAATAAACCTTTTTTCAAAAAAGATCCTGCCATGGGTTAATTCTAAGTCGATTAAATCTTTAAGGCATTGACGGATACCGGTAAAATCATTCATATCTCTTAATTCCAGGAGTTTTTCGATTGTTTTTTGTACCTCCAAAATCACCGGGTACGAATCATCCGCAGATTTTAAAGATTCTAATTTTTCTTGTCTTTGTTTCTCATCTTCCTGGCGTCTCAATTCAATATGTTCATCCCACCATCCTACTTTACCATATCCGACATAAACTTTCCAATCAGTGTGAGTCCTGGATTTCAAGGATTTAAAGGAATCGGTTATTTGATGAATATCTCCATTAACGAATATGCTTTCCAATGCCATTTTTTTTCTTTGTCTCTGGTGGTAAGGAGGCTATTTTATTTAGTGGAGTTAATGGAACTGGTTTTTATTTGAATATTCACAACGACTTCCTGTATGTTAACATCTTCTCCATCAGTTGCTGTCAATCTAATCGTATAAGTACCTATTAATCCTGCGGTATTCCAGGTGGCTAATGTGTTATTAACAATTTGTTCTGAAGAAATTCTAATTGGTATCAGCTTAGCGGGATTCACCCCTTTACCGTACTCCAATTTCCAGGAAGATAATAAAGATAATTCAGCGTTTCCATCTACACCGGTATTATTCCTTACCGTGCCAATAATAGGAACTTCACCTTCAATCATTTGATTCATGATTGGTGAAATGATATTTGCTTCAGGGAAAGCTGAGGAATCAAACAAATAGTCTGTTATCCATATGTCCCAATTCCCTGTCCTATTTGAGGAAAATGCGATTTTTGTCCCTCCTGGAGACCAGGCAGGATTTTCATCATCATAACTATAGCTAAAAGTAATTGGACGTGTTTTAGAACCGTTCATATCTATTGTACATATGTTGTCATTATCGCGCCAGTTAATCGTGTTATCATTATTTGTATCCAAACCATAAGAAAATGCTATAAATCTGCCATCAGGAGACCAAACCGGACCACTCCAGCCGTGAGTAGCTAAGGTTCTATCTTCTGGATCAAGTGTTAATTGTTTTTGTTCGGAACCATTCGCATTCATCATCCAAACATGTATCTTCCCAGTTCTGATAGAAGCAAAAGCGATCTTGCTCCCATCCGGGGAATAATCAGGCCCCCAATCATCACTCCATCCGGTAGTGATATATTTCTGATCACCTCCATCAATATCCATTTTCCATATCTTACCATTTCGCCATCTTCTTGAAGCGAAGGCAATTGTATGACCATCCGGAGACCATGAAGGACTATAGTTTGCACTTTCTGTCGTCAATATTTGTTGAGCAGAACCATCGATATTCATAATCCATACATTCCTTTGACCATTTCTATCAGACATGAATACTATTTTGGAATTTTTCGGGGAGCAATCAGGGTCTACGCCTCCATTTTGAGTAAGTTGCTTTTTCCCTGTACCATCAACGCCATTCATTTCCCATATATTGTAATTAGAAGAGTAAAATATCTTCAAGCCGTCCGGAGACCAACAGGGTTCTACATCCCTTCCACTTTGGCTGGTAAGTTGCTTTAAAGGAATAACTTTAACACTTACCACTACATTTGTATTTTTCTCCTCTTCCCCAGACTTATTTTCTGCTCTTACCCCAAATTTATAAGTTATTCCTTTTGATAATGCCTGAGATATCCATGTTTTACCCGGATGTTTTACTTCTATTGGTTTACTGTAGTTTAATCTCCCGGTTCCATTATCATAATAAATGTTATATTTGGTTATATTAGTAGAAGTTGGGGCATCCCATTCTAATTTGACCTTATATCCTGAGATTGCTGCCCCTTTTAAATTAGAGGGAGGGTTAGGTGGAGAAGGTCGAGGAAGTAAGTTTTTAAGATCGCCTTTTTCCCAGCTCACCTTATCGGTAGTAATATTCAGGTTATCCAGGTAACCATTCCCTTCTGGCCAATCTTCATTATCAGGATTGCCAATGTAAATATATTTATAAACCCCAATGCCAGATGGAAAAGAACCTTTCTTTTGACCAACCGGTTGCCCCTTTGAGTTCTTAACAGTTAACCGCCAGTGGTTTCCATTCACTTCTAGCATTGCATTATACCAGTGGTCTTCTCTGTATGAAATATAAGTAGAGGGATTACGGAAATTAAAATCTCCTTCGTAAGCTCCTTTATTAGAATATCTTGCCAGTGGAATGATATAATAAACACTGTAGGGAGTACCACCACCGATCCAACCAAACTTGATAAATGTACCGATTGGGTCGTTAGTGGGATCGTTTTGGGCGTTTATTAATGACTCTGCAAGGCCAACTTCTAGCCAAACATTGTTTTGCTTGTAAGTGAGTTGGAAATCGAAATTCATCTGGAAATTTCCAGAATATGCTTCAATTGGTATATACATTTTCTGAACTCTGCTTCTTTTTGCATTCCAATTGAGTCGGCCATCTCTTATAGTGAAATCACCGGAAGTTTCATTTAGCCAACCAATATTTGAAGAAAAATCATCAGAAAATTGGATATTTCTCTTGCCAATATGTTCTTTGGATTTGATTTTGATCAGCAGCAAATCATTATTATCGTTCATATAAGATTCCGAATAACCCACTAAAATATATCCCCCATCCGAGGTTTGTTGAGCGTATACAGCTATATCACTTCTTGATTCGCCAAAGGTGTTTTCCCATTCCTTCTTTCCTTTATTATCCGTTTTGATTAGCCACATATCTTCCTCACCTGCTCCCAAAGATTGTGTCCAACCGGCCAGGATGAATCCACCATCCGAAGTTTGTTGGGCGCAAAAGGCGTGATCATCATTTGCTCCGCCAAAAGTGACATCCCATTGCTTATTACCGTTTGAATCTGCTTTTATTAGGTATGCATCATACTGACCGGCCCCATATGAATACGTGCTACCCCCTAGAATGTATCCCCCATCCCTGGTCTGCCGAACAAATTTGGCATCATCCCAGGAGGGTCCTCCGAACGTACGCTCCCATTGCTTTTTGCCATCCCTATCTCTTTTAATTAATATCATATCAGAATTAGTGCCACGATTTATTTCAGGGCTTACAGCCAGTATATATCCCCCGTCCAGGGTCTGTTGAACTGATTGCGATCGACAAGAAGAGTAAATTTTCCCATAATTATAATCCCACAGCCTTATTCCTTGATTGTTTGTTTTAGTTAACCAGACATAGTTCCCATAGGACTTATAATTAATACCAGCCATGATATAACCACCATCTGAAGTCTGATAGACAGCATTTGCACCCCCGGCAATCGGACCACCGAAGGTTCTTTCCCACTGCATTATGCCTTTGGTATCTGTTTTAATCAAACATGTACCCCTTTTATTATTTGAAATTATCCCACCAGCTAATATGAAGCCACCATCTGACGTCTGCCGGACTGAATTTGAATACTCCCAATCCGAGCCTCCAAAAGTACGTAACCATTGTTTCTTGCCTTGTGTATCTGTTTTTATTAAAAACATATCAGGCTTATCTCCTCCCAAAGACCAGCTTTCCCCGGTAAGAATATACCCACCGTCTAATGTCTGCTGTGCATCGTGTACGTAATCCATATCTGGCCCACCAAACATTCGCGCCCATGAGATATCCCTGGTGCTGGCCCATAAAGTGTACTTTCCCGTATCCTGGTTAGTAATAAAATCCTTTCTGATAATAGGAATTGCGGACAAATTATTTGAATAATCCGGTACCATGGCGGTTGCCAGGTAAATAACAGCGGCAACAACTGCGGCCGAAGCGGTGAATATTAAGGCTTTAGCAAATTTATATTTCTTTCTTTGAAACAATACACTGTCGATTTCAGTTCTTACCAGGTTTTTCCTGGAAGAGTCAAATTCGATTCGGTAAGCGTTGTTGAGACGTACAAGTACAGGGTAGAATTGCTTCTTTTTTGCCTCTGTCAACGCTTTTTTCCTTACATTATTTATCACGCCTTCAAGCTTTTTATTGAGATCACTTCTTAAATCGGACGGCAACTCTTCCAGGATATTAATATTCTGTTTTATTTTCACCGGGATTTCATCGCTGTCCTTTGCAGTAGAAATTGCTTCAGCGAATAAAAAATAATTTTCGTAATGGGCGCATTGTTTTTTTACATTTTTAGAGTAGGGATTCAATGCATGAAGTTGATTTAAAAGCACCAATGTTTCCTTATATTTGCGGTCTTTCTCTGAGTTAGTGATTTTATCCTGGAGTTCTACAGCCTCACGATATTGGTTTCCAGTAAAAATCAGCTCCTCTGGGTTTTTTGTATACTTTTCGGCCTCTTTAATACAGGGAATCACAGCATCATAATCATCCTTTTCCAGGGCCAATTTGATTTTATGATGCAAATCTTCCAGTTTCCCTTTTCTTCTATACTCTTTTTGTACTTCCAATAATTTTTCATTGAGTGCAGTGAGGTGAGCTTTATAAAAAGGAGGGGATTCCTTAATTAGTTCCGAAAGCTTTTCAATGGAATCCTGGCAGTGCTTACTATCTTTAATTTTTTCCAGGATACTTCCGTCCAAAAATAGAATGGCTTTATCAAGAAATTCCAGTTCTTTAAAGGCACTTCTATCTTTGGTATTTAGCACAAGTATCTCTATAATATACTTTCGGATACTGGTAAAATCCTTATTTTTTTTTGATTCCCGGATTTTATCCTGGATTGTTTTTATTGATTCAATGGTATGTTTTAATTTCAAAATCTCCGGGTGCGAATCAATTCCAGCTATTGAAAGAAATTCGTCGATTTGGACCAGGGCGTTGGTATACCTCGTTTTTTCGAAATCTTCTAAAATACTATTCTTAAGGGTGTTTAATTTTTCTTGTCTTGTTTTTTCCTTATCTTTGCGGAGCATTTCATTATATTCATCCCACCACTCCACCTGGCCGTATCCGCTAGAAATTTTCCAATCGGTGGGTGATCTATATTTCAGGGTTCTAAAGGAATCTGTTATTGCGCGGATATTTCCTTTTACCAGTATGCCTTCTGATATCATGCTGCACTTGATAAATATTTTGCAATGTACCTTTTTATCGCATCAATGGGTCTAACCATTCCCAGTTGAGAGCTCATTCTTTGGTCCACAGCGCCGGAGGTGGGCACCCCGATGAATTCACCCTTTCGATTAAACGCACCGCCCCCGGAATTGCCCCCGGAAATATTGGCGTCGGTTTTTATCCATGAAGATGCGCCCTGTAAAAAACCGGATATCACACCCCGGGTCAAGGTGATCGTCTGGCCCCCCACCCCGGGGTAACCATAGATATGGATTTCATCACCCAATTCCAAAGAAGATGAATTCCCTATTTTTGCAGGCTTGAGATGATTGAGGGATGCACCTTCAGCGGTTGAAACCACCATTAGCACAGCCAGGTCCAGGCTTTCATTCATAAAAACCGTTTGAGTGGTAAAATATCGTACCGGGGGGTTTTTGGGGTTTTTTGAAAAATATACCAGTTGGAAATGGCTGTTTCCCACTACATGGGCATTGGTTAGAAAATATCCACTGCTGCTGATTAATGTCCCGGAACCGGACCTGGTTTCCGTAATTATCCGCACCACGGAGAGATAGCACTGTTTATTGTATAACGGATGTGTGGGGGCAGCGTTATCGGGTTTAATCACTTCTACTCTTTGATCCGGTGTCTTGCCCGGGGAAGTGGTTCCTGGTTTTTTCTTTTTTTTATAAAGGGGCAGTTTATCCGAATCTTTGGTTTCAACTTTTTTGAATGTGGTTTTTGATCGTTTAGTTTTCCTGTTACTTTCCTCGATGGCCAGTACCAGCAGGATAATCACCAGGACCACCCCGATAAACCCCGCCACATAGATAAGGTTTTGATTCTTTTTTGGTTTTTGTTCCTCTTCTCCATAATCGTTTTCATCAAAAAAATCACTCATTTTTATTCAACCTCCACATTAATATTTCTCCTTTTCTCATGGATGCAAATTTTTCGGGTTTTATTTGCATCTTTCGTATATCTCTTCGTTTAAAGCCAGGACTTCCATGTCCGTGGGTTTGATTTTTATGCATAACTCTTTCAGATATTTTGCTCTTTCGCATTCGCTCCTTTCAAGGGTCTTGTTTTCCAGGAGAGCTTTCAACTCTCTTTTTAAAGATTTTAATACCTTATCTTTGTTCTTTTCCAGGTAAGTACTCATTTCAGTTAAGAAGGATTCATCATGGGGGGAATATTTAGAGGCCTTATGGTAATTAATATATTTTTCTCCAGGGTCCCCTCCACCTCTTGCTTGCTCTAAATAATAATGCGATGCTTTATTTTTTATTTGCTCCTGGACCTGTTTAACCCATTGGGGCGGCGAGATTCCTTTGTAAATTTCTTTTTTTATTCGGTCAATGGCAGCAAACGCTCTTTCAAAATTGTTTTTTTCCGCCCATTTTCGGGCTTCGTCTATAAGTGGTTGACTCCTTTTTTCCCTGGTTTTCTCCTCTGCTAATTCTTTCAGAGCAGCAATCTTTTCACTGTCACACTTTTGTTCTATGTTCTCAATGATTAACTTTGCCTGCTCCGGGTTCGAGTTTATTATTTCCTCGATGTTTTTTATATTTTTGCTGCAATATATCCCGGGAATAATGACAGAGAATACAAGCAATGCTGCAATTGCTGCCAATGATATCCCCAACAAAAACACCACGAGAAAGGTTTGTTCTTTTTGAATTTTTTTATCATTTTCCTTTTTCCGGCGGATAAAATCTTCCTTCATCTCCGGGGGCGCGATCTTTATAAGCTGCTCAAGAACCGGTGATTTTTTCTTCAAATCCCTGGTTTCATCCAATTCCCTTTGCAGCCCTTCAATCTCTAGCTGCCATTTTGTTTTTAATTGATTCAATTGATCGAGTAATTGCTGTTGACCTGCTCCGGCAGGAACTTCTAACGTAAGTTTCTCTAATAGATCAACGGCTGTGCTGTAATTATCGCTTTCCCGGATTTGTTTTTTCATACGGAGCCAATTTTCCAGTTTACCGATTTTATCTGCAGCTTCACGATGGCCAGGGTCCTGGTCTAAAAATTGACTCAAAATTTCCAGGGCTTTTTCATAGGAACCAGCTTCAATAAGAACATCTATGGATTCTTCCGGCTGCTTAAGTTTTACTGATGGTGCCTGGAACCGGGGAGCCGATTTTCCATTCTCCGGTTCAATACCGGTATTATCCAGGATTTCGATTTTTATTTTCCATGAAAAAGCCAAAGCATGCATACTTCTCTTGATGCTTTTCACATATTCTTTAAGCTTTTCATGAATAATCAAACGTTCCATTCTTTTCTGCCTTCGGCGACCGTGGCCGCAGGGGGGCTCTTTTCGAGAAAACCGCCCCCCTGGACCCCCCGCAAAAGCTTTTTATTTATTTCTGGTTATCGATGGATTTATGAGCGCTCTGTCTTTCTGATCTTTGTAAACATAGCGGCTGTAAAGAAAGAGGTGCTTGAATACAAGTTTTACATACCGGCGCGTCTCCGTGATGTCGATTTGATCAATCAACTCCTGATTGTTAGCAAAAGTGGTTTCCCTTACCCAACGATAAGCCCTGCCAAGGCCCGCATTGTACCCGGCTATGGCTAAAGCTTTGAGAATCTCCTCCTTACTTTCTACAGGTATTTTAATGCTTTTTTGCCGGATGTAGTTTTCAATTTTGTCGTAGACATTATTTCTCAAATGATAAATCCCCATTGGTATATTGATTTCCGGTTGGAAAAGCAACTGGGGTGAATATTCCTTCAATCCCAGGGACAATGCAATATCCTTAAATATATATTTTCCTGTGCCGGGCATGATCTGCATGACACCAATGGCTCCGGCAGATGACCGGGCATAGGGTTCATAAAAACTTTCCTGCCGGATAAACGCATACAGGAAATTCTTACTGACTCCATAACGGTCCGCATACTTATCAATGATATTTTTATAAAACAAGGGATAATAGATATTCCAGAACCACTGGGGGATATTTTTTCCTCCTTTTAGAACATATTCTTTATACGCCTGGTAAAGATGAATTCCTGCGTTTATGTATTGGCTGCTGTAATAATAAAGCTTTGCCAGTTCACTGCCGTAAGACTTCCAGGTTTCCTCCTCCGCTTCACTGGTGATATTCGCTTCTTTTAAATATGTTTTCAACTCAATGGCAGCAAACTCATACAAACCATTTTTTTTAAGGAGATTGTAACGGTTACGGCGGTTTAAGTCCTCAATGCGGCCCACTTTCAATGGGACAAATTCCTTTAAATTTTCTTTAAGATCGATTTCCATATCAAAATACCTTTTTAACATATCCGCCGCCAGGATACCATAATAAGTAAATCCCGAGGTGGTGAGTAATTCGCGGTAGAGGGTTTTGGCGGCATCCATGTTTCCCATTTTATGGTAGATATACGCTGTCCAGTACAGCGCGTACTCTTCCCACTCATTAAACACTCTTAATTTTTCCAGGATATTTAAAGCATTTTGATACTGGTTTAAATGGTAATAACACCAATGAAGTCTCCATAGGGCCTGGTCATACCTGCTGTTGTTTTCCTTTGCTTTTTTCAATACAACTTTGTATATGGGAATGGCTTCCCGGTACCTTTTTTTCCTCATAAAATCGAAGCCGGCCAGGTAAACGGTCTCTTCAAAATATTTCGATTCCAGCAAACGGGGGGAATTGATATTGGCAACAATTCGTTTCAATGTTGAAAAATGATAGCTATTTTTTGCATGCAGCATCAGGTAATAAGCAGCCTGGACTTTTACTTCCGTATTTCTTGAAGCAAAGACCTTGTTTAAATAGTATTTAGACTTACTTTTAATTCTATTATATTGGGACCTGGTTTTAGCCTCCAGGTGCAGCCGGTAATAAATCTTTCCATATAGCAGGTTAACCCTGGTGCCTAACAAACCCCTGACTTTACCTTTCAGATTTTCCAGTCGCTTTTCAATAAAAACCAGGGCATCATTGCTTTTATTTTTTTGGTAGAGCAATTCATATATGTCCAATAACTCTCCTGCTGAAATAAAAGGATACCGGGTTGCATCCGGCTTTCCCATTTGCTCAAGTTTTTGTTGGGCTTTCTCTCTCCAGGATAGATAGGGATAGGTTTTCCACAATCGGAGCAAATATCGGATACTTTTTTCTTTGTTTCCTTTTAGCCGGTTGGCTTCGGCCATGAGATACAGGAATTCCGGGATGGCTGATGTCCTTAACTCCTTTACTGCTTCATCAAAATTTCCGGGTAAGGCGTCATAAAAAGAATAATCGTCCGCATAATAAGAGGATCTTATATAATCAAATAGTGCGTTGACCTTCATCGGTGAGGACTGTGTATAAATCACTTTTTTAAAACACTCTTTGGCTTGTTTAAGATATTTTGGTTCATTGGTTTCTTGATAGAGTTCCCACAGGCCAGTTCCCCACCAGTAATAGATATAGTCCCGGACAGCGGGGATTTGGCCGACAAACTTTACATGACTGAAGGCTTGATGGGCATCCTTATAGTTTGCCTTTCTATAATTAATATACCCTACCAGGATATACCCGTAATTGCGAATATCCTCCTGCAAGAACGGTCGTTCCAGGAGAGAATCGATATCAGGTAAAAGGGTATGGATTTTCCCCCCTTCTTGCATTTTTTTTACGATGTGTTCATGCTTTTTAAGATTTCCCTTTTGGAAGAGATTTTTGGAGATTAAAAAGAGAGTCACGCCTAGAAAAATGATAAGCAAGGAAGTTGATATAATAATCAGCCGATTTTTCATGTTCCCCCTTACGGGACACTAGCATGACGATAGCTTTCCCGGTGACCTTTCCATATCCGTCATTGTTTTACTCCCCGGTCTATACCTTGACGTATGCTTTATATAGTACTTTCCCGGTGCGCAGGTCTTTATACCCGGGAGAATCGACTTCCCTGACGATATCTTCTCTACCGGGTACGCCGGCAGCACCAATAATTTCATATTTGCTGAAATCCATCATGTCGCCTCTTGTACCGAATTCCTCGATGTTCAGTTCCTTGAGAAAATAACGAAGAAACATATCCTTGAATTCTTCATATCTTTTTTTTGATACATTGGCTCGCAGGGCATTGATTTGAGAATAGAGAATGCCTCGAAAAAAGTCTTCCTCATCGCCGGAAGTTTCCTGGATTTTTTTGTCTATATGTTCAAGCCACTGCTTTATTTTACTTTTTTCTTCCATTTCAATGGCAGTGAGAAAAACATTGATCTTTTCTTTGTTCCGGTTAAATAAAGAAATCACCCGTTTTCTCCAACCTTGTTGATTGGAGTCCTGGGAGAACCGGATTCCAGGCTCATCCCCATCCCCTGGATATATTCCCGGGTCCGGTACAACTTCCGTGTCTTTTAAAGACCGAGGTGCGGGAGAGACGGGTTTGCTTGAGAGGTCTTCTTCCATCCGTTTCACGTAAATAATCATTTTATCTATTTTCTCATCCACCTCCTGCAGTTTTTTATGTAAAGCTGGACCAGTATTCTTTAATTCTTCGTCTAAGCGGTCATTTAAACGTATTTCAAAATTATTTACTTCATGTTTGCTGTCGGCAATTGCCTTTCTCAGTTCCAATTGCATGGACTCAATGGTTTCTGTTGTTCCTTTTAAATAGAGAAAATAAAAAACAGCATTGAAAATTAAACTTAAGAATATTAATATGATGACAATATACAATAACAGGTGGGTGGTGTCATCTTTGCTGGGTATTTTAACCTCAGCCGCTGGCTGGGGAATGGCTTTCTCCGGGACCGGGGGTTCCGGTTTTATTTCTTCAATTAAACGGTTTATTTTATCTTTAATTTCCAGGGAATATTCTATTCGGTCCAGGTCCTGGGTTTCCTCCAATGCATCGACTTCTTTTATAAATTCCTCTAATTTATCGAAAATATCTTTAGTTAAAGGGCTTTCCGGGATTTTACACTCTTCCAACCCGGTTTTTATCTGGTTTAACTTTTTTGACAAATCTTGTTTATCGATTTCTTCAGCCTCGGTTAATGGTTGAATTTGGTTTTCTAGCAGGCGTTGTAAACAATTTATTTTTTCATCGCTGGTTGGGGTGTTATCCCTGGTTAAAACCCAAAAGACAGCTAATATCAATATTATTCCTATAACCCCTATTGCTGCTCTTACCTCTGACTTTTTTTTCATTTTGAGTTCCTCTTTTTAGTTTATATATTTGATGGTTATTTTCTTTTCGCTGTAGCAATTCATCAGGAACTGTTTCAAATCTTCTTCGCTTTTTTTAAGCTCTTCGGCCAGTAACAGGAAAAAGCCCCCATATTCATCAAGTGTCAATATCCTGGGATTACCCGTTCCCGGGATAAAACTGACATAGTTGATATTCCGATTGGAGATTCCCACTTCGATTTCGTTGTAATGTTCGGTGGATGTAAGCGTTTGATGGATACCGCCGCGGTATTCTTTGGCATATTCGACGCAGTAAGGAAAGTGTTCTACTTTAAAAATGGTTATCCAGGTTCCCTCTGCCGGGATGGGATGGATTTTCATGGGGGTTTCTCCTATTTTAAGGCTGCTGACAAAGACTTCTGCGCCGTAGGGAACAGAGGAAACACTGATACTGACGGGAAAGAAGAGGATGAGGACATAAATGGTAATAATTGCGATCCACAAAACCCCTACAACAGCGTATATCAACGTAAAGCCCTTTTTCTTGCTCATTGATTCGTACCTCCTCATTTTGATTTGACCGGGTTTTTAACCAAACCCTATTTTTATTTACCGGAAACTCCTGGAATACCCATTATCTCTTTTCTGTAAATGAGATAACCGCTGCTGTATCCCGGATATTCTTTTATTGCTTTTGTATAAAGCCAACAACAACAGCCCCAGGATAAATAGCACTACAAAGAGACCAATGATTAAAAAAGCGAATCCAAAGCGATAATAATTGAATGCTTGAGACAGGTTTTGAATGGTTTCCTCCAGCCCTTTCACTTTTGTCTCCATTTCATCAACCAGGGCTTCCAGGGACTTTGCCGGGCGCACCATATCCTCGGTTTGGCGGCTGTCTATCTTATTTTCATTGTCTTGTTTATTCTTTTTTCCTGCTAATTCCTCCCGGGAAAGCTTTGACTGGGTTTGCTCCGAATAGAGAGAAAAGCAAACCATACAAACCAAAAAAATCAATAAAACTCTTTTCATGGTTAAAGACCTCCTTGTATATTAATCGATTAATCGGTACGCCTCTCTCAGGCGAAAAAATGCACTTTTGTCAATTTTATCTTTATACAGCAGGTTCACTTTCAAACCTTTTTCCAATTTCTCCACTTTACCTTTAAATTGGATTTCTTTTTCCAGCATGGCCCCGATTTCTACGAACAGCCGGTTAATAAAGATCAAATTACTGGAATTGGGGCCCACCAGGAAATTAATAAAGAATTCCGTGGGTATTTTATCCGGGAACTCAACGGTTATGCCCAGGTCTTTTCCCGGGGTTATTTTTAAGAAATCAGTGCCG
Organism: Candidatus Aminicenantota bacterium; assembly: GCA_020355945.1. The sequence continues at coordinate 8,425,032 of CP070627.1, forward strand.
GATTCCTGGTAATAGAGTGCCAATTGGTATACCGGCGAATGGGTATCCGAGGAGTTCAGGTTGAGAACACCTTTAATAAAAGGATTTTCATCATCACTTTTTTTTCGGAGTCTGCGCAGGGGTATTTTTTTCCCGGGTTCAATTTCAATATCCTTGTTTATCCCTTCAACCTCTCCTTCGTCAAAATAAAATATCCTGGATTTGTCCGACGAATGATTTTTTATCATCATTTCAAAGGTATTGGGGAGATCGGCCAGGGTTTTTACTTTTACAAAATCGATGATTCCCGGTGGTTCTCCCTCGAGGTAATTGTAAAGTACGATATACCGGGAGTCACCGGAAGAGATGATACCATAGACATGCCCCCCTTCATCTTCCTGGCTAAATCGTTTCATTTCCGGCAAATCCCGGCTTTCTTCCAGGTAATAGGCAGCATAAACCTCGACATCCCTGTGCACCTTTAAGTTACATTTATTTTCCATACTTTTCCATAAAAGATTCTCAAAGGCAATGGAGGCTGAGAGAGGGATGATCACATATAGATTTTCAATTTCCTGGCCGCCGATTTTTTCTTTGACGGTTTGCAGGAAGTAATAGTTGAATATTAATTCAAAGGAATTGTGGAGATTTTCCGGGGGAGAAAAGCCGGAGAAGTTGTTTTCATTGACGTCTATGGAATAATCCCCCTGTTCTTCACTGCCCACTTTGACTTCCACGTGTTGGTCCTCATCCTTATTAAAAATAATTTTAGCGGGCATGGTAAAGGTAAGGTTGGGTTCGGTGGGAATAGATATCCTGAAATCCCGGGCTATGTCTACAATGGCATCCATGAGGATCTCCTTTTTTTATCTTTCTTTTTAAGAATATTCTTTTTCATGTTTACCCGCCTTTACAAAAACCAGTGGTTTGAGTTTTTCTTTGACCTGCAAATAGAATTCACCTTTTTCAATGCTGTGGTCGCTAACTTCCCCTGGTATTAAGATATTAAATTTCCTTAGATGATCAAACTCCTCGGGTGCATCATCAAAGTATTCATGTGTACCCATATTTCGATATACCTGTATCACCTGGCGTCTTTCCAGGGGGAGTTCGATTTTTTTAAAGGGGGTGGGGATTGAAGTGGCCTGGGGGAAAATTTCATGGAATTTTCTCCTGCCGTCATCAGCGATCATCCTGATCCCGATGGCACTTCTCAGCTTTTCCCCTTTATCAAATTTTAATTTGATTTGTGCGGCAATTTCCGCAAGTTCGTAATAATTAAGGGCGCCCAGGACCACACATTTTTTTAAATCCTCTGTATAGGTGATGGGAATGCCATTAAAATTTTTAGTAAAAATTCGGTAAATCAGGGGAATCTGGGATGACAGCCCGGACAGGAGGATGAGATCAAATGTTTTTTTGGTTTTCTCGGACATTCGTTGTAATTTGTCTGCAAATTCCTGGATTTTCCCATATATTTTGGTTTCAAATTCTTTCCTGGTGATGACAAATCCCAGGGATTCTTTTACCAGGTTATTTTCTCGGTCCAGGAATTGCAGTGAAATTTCGCTGTTTATTTTTCCTGTTTTATTATCAGAGAGAGCGATTTTCCACTCTTCTGCGATTCTCCAGATTTCCGCCCGGTTTTTCCTCACCTCCAATTCCCAATCAATGCCGCGGGATGCCATTCGTTTTATCATATCTTCATTGGATTCGTCGTTATCGCTGAAAAATAATCGCAGTCCTTCTTTATCTTCATATTTTGTCTCGAAGTCCAGGTTCTTTATTTTTTCTTTCATCATATCGATGATGATGCCGGTAAAATTATTGCCGCCAAACCTGGGGTAGCCATCAGTGGCCAGGACTTTTACATCAAGGACTCTCTGCTGTCTTTTTTTACCTGTTTTTTTTATGCTTTCAATCACCTCCATCATGGTAATATCCGTGGTACCGCCGCCGCAGTCAAACACACCGATCACATAAGGTGCGGTTCCTTTTTCTTTTTTCATTATGATGTAATTAAGAGCAGCGGCCTGTGGTTCTTCGATGTCAGTGACCACCTCAATGCCACCGCTGTTAAAGGCTTGTTTAAATTCCTCCACCTGGACCTGGGTGAATTTCGAAGGATAAGTAATCACTGCTTTGCTGACCTTTTCTTTCAAATGCACCTGGATTTTTTCCTTTAAACGGGATATGAAATGAGCGGTCACTTCCCGGGGGTAAAACTCAACCATTCCACTGGTTTCATCCACGGGTAATATTTTTAATGGTGTTTTTTCTCCCAGCCGCGTCTTCACCGACATTACCGAACTCTTGGGGTTGAGTATGATTTTACTTTTGGCCGTCTCCCCGATGACATATTTTTCCGGTTTTCTTTCTATAATTTTTTCGTAGCGTATCACCGAGGGAGAAAGATATGCTTGTTCTATGTCTTTCATGTTTTCCAAAAAAACAAAACCCACCTCATCCTCGGTTTTGTAAGCAGCAGTGGTATTGGTGGTACCAAAATCGATTGCCAGGTAGCCATCAAAGTCTTTTGCTTCTCTTTTGGTGACCAGAAAATCAATGGTTTTATCCTTTATTTCATGAATATGGAGGATGACTGCTGCTTTCATTTTGTTCTGGATCACTTTTTCAACGTCCGGCTTTAAACAAATTATTCGATCGGTCTCGGGCGGGATCCGCTCAGGGAATTGAATATCCACCTGGTTTTTGACAAACGGGTCTTCCACGGTTATCCCCTCCAGGGTCAATTCTTGATGGCCGCTGTTACTGATCTTGATGTGGCTTTGGTTTTCTATTCCACTGTACAATTCAATCTCTTCTTTCCTGCCTTCACGGTATTGATGTCCGTTTACCATCAGAATAAGCCGTGGGGGTTCCTCTATTGATATATAAAAAGGAAAACGGGCCTCATGATTGGTGTGTTTTCCTTTGATGGTTAATTCGATATATTCTTCACGGTCAAGATCCAACTCATCATTTTGAATCGTCAATACTCCCTCGATAAAGTCTTCACGCTTCTTTTGTAACTTTATGCTGCAGCGGTCATCTTCTATAACAACATCTTCGATTTGAAAAACCGTAAGTCCTGATTTGCGAAGGATAAAGTGAATTTGGCTGAAGGAATCAAATTTGTATATTTTATAGATCCTGTCCTGTTTGACTTCCTCACCCTCCAGGACCAGGGTAAATTCCGGGAGATAATAAAATTCTACCTTTACATTATACTTTTCATCGCCGGCCTGGATGGTAATGAGGGATGAACTTCCGAATTCGATGGTTCCCGGGTCTGCCAATTCCACCCCGATTTCCTTTTTTTCTCCCTGGTCCAGGGTTTCAATACTATCTGCTATATTAAAAACAGATTCATCACCGGCAATGGAGATACCGGTAATTTTTGTCCAGCCGTTGTTATTTAAACATATTTTATTCCTGTGAAAACACTTGCCTTTTTCCTTATCAATATAGAAGCGCATCTTATCCGGCGCTGCTTCAAAATTCCTGAGCAGCACCCCACACCGGGAACAATACCTGTCTGTCTGCTTGATTTCCCATTGGTGACAACTGGGACAGGTGGGATAATTAAGCATCTTCATGTTCCTCCATTATCCTGCGTATCCTGCAGTAACCAGGTGAATGGACTAATGGGTCAACACCCGCCTCACACTATCCCCCACTCTCCGGGAAAAGCCATCGAGATCGGCCAGCCTGGACTTTAAATTTTCTTGAATTTCCCGGTTGATTTGCTCTTTACCGAGTTCTTCATTTTTTAACCGGTCCTCCAACTTATCACCGATGAGGATCATTTCACTTTCAATCACGCGGTGTTCAAAGGTATGTATTTCCACGGGGTCGGCTTTGCTTCCTTTGTATTTTAGGGGAAAAACCGTGGTCCAGTAGTATTTGAGCAGCGAATAATAGTTCCATAGTTTTTCTTTATCCAATTCAATTTCGGTTTTTTTCCTGGCAATCATGTCCAGGATGGTTTGTTTCAATCTTGGCTCTCTTTCCAGTCTTTTTATGGCAAAATATTCATCGCCGATTCGTTTGGGGCGGAATATACCCGGGGCAGCTTCCAATTCGATATTGTATCCGAAGGTTCTTCTTTCCTTTTCCTGGGCGATTTCGATAATCCCCAGGATGAATCCCAGGATTAATGTTTCATAGGCGCTGAGATACATATTCAGGTCTTCTCGAGATATGGCGATCAATTCATCATATTTATGATAATATTTTTCAATATGTAAATCTTCTTCCCCTCTCTCCATATAGTCCAGGTAAGCCCTGTCATGCCACTCTCGTATGCCATCAATATACATGGCCGGGAATGCCACCCATTCGGTATAAAAATAGGCCACATTCTCCTCCGAATCAGTGATTTGAAATCGTACCACTTCTACCTTTTCTGCTCTCACATCCGTTTCAAACTGCCGGTAACAATCATGTTTACCCGGATACACTCCCAGGACAGAATATTTTTGAATATTTTTTCTTAGTTTATTCTGGCCGGTTCCCAGGAATGTGTCTGTGGGTTTGATCCAGGGATGACCGTTGCCGACAAAATTCCCGATCATCCGTTTCCGGTCTTCCGGCCGGTACTTTTTTTCATTGTAAAGCATTCTGACAGCTTCATGTTTTTTCTTTAGGGTGGAAAATCGTCTCGAACAGAATACTTCAAGTGATTCTTCCAGTTTTCCTTTGCCATACTTTTCAAAATAATCGATAAACCCGATCATCTCCAGGCTGGTTTCCGCCAGGAACTCTTTTCCTTTGATGTAAATCACCTCATCATCCACTGGTTTTCCTTCCAGTTCATAATAGCTCCTGATCAGCTGGTCATCGTAAATCCCGATGTTAATATGTTCCTCTTCCTGCCTGGCAAAGGCCTTGTGTTTGTGGTTTAAAGAACCAAGAACATCCTTTCCCAGGATTTCCTCGACATCGCTTAATTTTTTAACCAATCCCTCCTCTATGACAATGATCTCCCCATTCTCATCCTGTTTGGTTTTGGAAAAGCCCACAAAGCCGCTAATTTCTTCAATGGCTTTCATGGCACCTTCCATCAATAGGACCCGGACCTCATTGATCAACCATTGGCGCAGCTTCCGTATCATAATATTTCCCATTCTCATCAGTGTTATTTTTTTGAGATAGGTAAACCTGCGTTCCACCTCGGCGTAGGTATTTAAGCGGGTGTCGAAATCCCGTTTATATATACCGGTTATTTTTTTCCTGGTTTCATTACAATGTCTTTCCAGCATCTGCTTCATGTGGTCCAATCTTTCTTTTAAGTGAAGCAGCATTTTTTTTGCGATTTCAAAACGAAAATTCGGCTCATTTAATATCTCATTCATTTCTTCCAGGATCCCTGACTGGATTTCCTTGACCATATTGGAGATATTGGTATCGATGCCTTCGACATATATTCCTTTTTTGGTTCCTTCTTTTTTAATATTTTCTTTTATATACTCTTCCACCTCGTCCACCAATTCTTTTCGAATGCTGGAGTCTGTTCGTTCGATTTTCGGGATAACCCGGTTTCTTAATCGATTGATCCAATCATCAACAGCCGCCTCGAAGTTTCTTTCACCCAGTTTATTAATTCGATTGATAAAGGTTTTCCCGGTTTCCCCTTTTGATAGTTTCAGATGGGAATAAAAGTCTTTTTCTACAAGATCATTAATATTAGGGGCCTTTGTGGGTTTTTTCAGCCAGTTGCCAACGATATCAATGGCCAGCTTCAGGCTGCAATTTTTCCTGATTTTATCCACCGGTATATAAATTTTAGCCAGTCCCATTGACGCATAATGCCTTGAATAGGCTTCGCTGTATTTTACACTTCCTTCCCTTTTTTCATCCAGGATTTCAAAGAGATAATGCTGTTCCAGCAGGGCATGGGCATTGGATTGAATGGATTTAATGATGGAACCGAAGGCAGCCGGACTGGCAAATTGCAAGAAAATATCCTCTGCCGCCATATCCATGAGTTGGTCCTTATTGTCAAGATTAATGGTAAATCCCTGGGATGTCTGGTTGTCAATTAAATAGATCACATCAAAGGGAGGTCCAACCACTTTTCTTTTTTTACTTTTGGCTGAATACCAACAATCAAAATCATGGGCTGACTCTCTCATCTCATGGGTCATGGCTTCATCCCTGTCCAGGAAATCCTTGCGAAGGCTGTAATATTCAAGCTCTTTCAGGGCAGCATAAGAATTGGCAAAAATCCGGTGGGATTTGTCATGCCAGAAGACCGAGGGAAGTACCACATACCCGATGGTGGTTACCCCGGAGATAAAGTGGTCTTTTAAGGTGAAAGCCATATCAAGAAAGGTGCCGCTGCCGGTTCCCCCGGCAATGGAAAAGACAATATAAATATCGGTTTTGGAGGCATCCACTTCGATTCCCATTTCCTGGGTTTTGTTAATATTATCCCGGCTGGAAATTTTGCTTTTGAGAAAATCCAATCGCTTGACGATCTCGTCGTATTTATAAAAGAAACCCAGCCTGCCCAAAGGGCGTATCTGTTTAGCCCCGTTGCGGGGAGGGCCTTGCGCTTCAATGGTATGAGGCAGCCACTCCCATATGTGAGGGTAATCCTCTTTAAAAGAGAGATAACTTTTAAAGGTGGCATCCGGGACCTGGAGATCGATGATTTCCTTCTGTTGGAACTTCACCTGTTCCAATGTATAATCCAGTTCTTTCCCATCGATGCCGATATTTTGCATATCCGTGTCCAACCATAGAAACTCCATACAGGGAAGCCCATCTTTAAGTCCCAGTTTTTCAAATAATTTTCTCCTCAAACAGAGGAGCACATGTTTTCCTGTCCCTCCCAGGCCGATAAATAAGGAGGGATGAATTTTTTTAAATTGTTCCAGCTCAGCAGCGTTTTCTTTTGCCATTCCGCGCCTCCGTCTTTTTTATTCTTTATTGCTTAATCCTTAATAACAGCGACCAGCATCCAGATAATCATCACCACACCCAACGCAATCGAGACATACAATATGTCCAGCAGTGTATGCAGGGTAATGCCGTAAAATAAAACTAAAAACGAATATATTGTGGCATTAAAAATATTCCTGGCTTTAAAGGGATTCATATCACTTTCGATTAGTTGGGGATAAATAATTTTAGCCGTAATGAGTATCCCGACGATCATCCCGATAATCAGGACCAGGAGTTTAACCACCAGGTTATCTTCTTTTTCAAAATAAAGTCGAACCATTGGGTACAGCTCGGAACGGGTGAGCAAAAATAAAAAAATACCCATGGCACTAGTCGTCAAAAATTTTCCCGCTCTCTTCATAGGGTACCTCCGCTTCTTCGTCTATTTTGGACTCCTGTGGAGTCAATTCAACCAGGATTGATTCGCCCTCTTCACTGGAAAGTGAAAAAGAGACCCGGTCGCTCCTTTCAAAACGCTTTGGGGTTCTGTCGGTTTCATCGAGCCAGTTGAAGCCCGGGGCTGGCTGGACCAGCACTGCTGCTCCTTTTATTTTGGCTTTGCCCATTACCCCATGTTCGAAGCTGTATAATTGACTCCAGAGGAAAAGATAAAATTTTACCTCCCCGGTTTCTTCTCCATTGACATAGAGTTTAAAAACTTTACCCGGGTGTTTGATCACGTAATATACCAACCATGCCACCAGGATTACAGCGGCAAAAAAGCCCAAAAGTACAAATATTGCCCAGCCGGGATAGGGTATAATAATGTTAAATTCTTTCTCTTGATTAATCACCACATCATCCGTCTCTACCAGGACCGGTACCAGTTGATTAAGCCCACAGATTCTTTCGGGGTCATCCCTCCTGGAGGTCCCGTATTTATCAATTATTTCCTTTGGTAATTGGAGTTTATGTTTGGGAATATTGATTTGCAATTTCAATTGACAGGAAATGATGCCTTCCTCGTGGAAGGGCATCTTCATCAGGGAAAACAAATTCTTATCAAGTTTTAATTTATCGAGTTCTATCGTCACCAGATAATTGTCAGCGGTTTTTGAAGGTTCCAGGTTTTTAATGTACCCGGGAACAACATCGACTTTCGAATCTTCCAAATTTATATCTTTAAAAAGTCCTTTATTTTCTAATTTTTTTATCCCTATAATAATGCCTTCAATGACAGAAATATTTTCATATGCTGATTTTAATATCAATTTTAAACTGAAACGGGGTTTCGGTGTAAAACTTTTAAATTTAACATCAACTCCGGCAGTGGTGAAATTGATTTTTATATTTTGTTTACCGGGTTTTTTTAAGGTCATAATAACGCCTTTTTCCAGGGGTTTGCATCTTATCCTGGAGGAATGTACCACTTTTTCAATTTGACTGGCTAATTTCTTAAATTCTTCTTCCCGTTTATCCCTCTGGGATTGCGAATCGTTGGGATTTTTCAGGAGAATGGCATATAATAAGGCTGCCCGTTCCTTTTTCCAATTTCCAATGTTATACACCCATCCGTTGAAAGGCATTTTTAAAGGAAAAATAAATACCCACTCCACGATTTCCTTTTTCAGCAAAGAATAAAATTTTGTAATATCACTGGTTTGACTTATTCCATCGGGATCCTGGATGTTATCTGTTATAATCAATATAACATCCGGCTTCAGGGCAAAACCGTCCTTTAAAGCTTTATCGATTAACGTATGGCTGCCCGGGATAATATCTTCTAACCGTTTGTACGGAACCAATCCTTTTATGGAAAAGCCAAACAAGCGAACATTGGAAGATAACCATGATTTCTTCAATTCCTCACGGATGTCATTATAAATCTTTTTTAATGAGCCTGTTTCATAAAATCCCCGCATACTTCCTGATTTATCAATTACCACCAGTGATTCACCTGCTTTGCCAGGATGGAATATCACCACCAGGCCCAACAATAAAAAGAGTGTTTTTCTTAAAACTGCCATACCAATACCTCACTTCCTGAATGAATCAGTGCCGCAAAATTCCTGGAAATATCTATATTACTAATTAAATCGTGGGGAATCCTGGAACCGGTGATTTGAGGAATCTCACTGGCGACTTTCGGATTATCCAGTCTCCAGGGAATAATAAAACCCCCACCTTGATACTGGGAAGCAAAAGCAAAAAGCAATTTACCTCCTGCTGCCTTCATTGCGCGGGGATGAGAATTGAAACTAAGGTTTCTCATAAAGGTTTCGCTCCTGCTTTCAGCCATTGTCCTACCATTATAATCAAATATGTGCAGCCCGTTGTCATCTGATATAATGACCCGGTTACATGTATATAAAACGTAATAAATGCCCTGGAGGTTTTTCACAAAATTAGCAAATTGGCCGGTGCTCACGCGTAATCGAGTAATCGTGGTTTTCCCGGGGATATATAATATATCCGGTTCATCATCAAACCAGAGGCGAGCAGAGATATTTAAATTCTTACCAGTGGTCCTGGCGGTGTACAGGGTTTCAAGGCAGGGGATTCCATCTTTAATTTTATAAGCATAAACCGCATTCTTTGAAAACAAAAAAATCGCATGGCCGGCTGGAAGGATGTGGGGAGAAAAATATCGATCGTTTATTTTAACGGTATTATCCAACGTTCCTTTCCCGGTATCTATTTTACCGAACGTGTGTATGCCTTTATCCACATCGAGAAAAAGCCCATAGAGATGTTCTTGCCACTTCACTATTGAAATGAAAGACAGGCTTTTTTCCGCTATTTCTATTTTACCTGGTTTCTCTTTGCTTAAAAGGTTGTACGAAAACAGGGTGTTTCCTGAGGCGAAATAGAATGTATCCCTGTGGATTAAGGGTCGGATTAAAATCTTATTATCCGAAACTTTTTCTTCTATAATTGGTTCTCCCCTGGCAAAAAAATCCCAATCATACAAGACACCGGTTCCTGATATAATGATAATCCGGTTACCAAAAAGCTTAATATAAGGGATTTCGGTTAAAACATCCGGGTCGATAAAAGACAGCTTATGGTTTGCAAATTTATTTAAGATAAAATATGGTTTTTTTTGAAGCCTTTGGGTGAAATAGTTTTTTTCGATTCTCTTTTCTTCAATGGGGCCCCCGCATAACCTGCAGAACCTGGCAAATTGCCTGTTCAATCCCTGGCAATTGGGGCAGACGAGAACCACTTGTTTGCATTGGGGGCAATTTCCCATGGAATACTCAGCAATGAAATTGTTAGAACATCGAGGATACGGGCAATCTTGCATTCTTCTCCTCCAGGTGGGGGGGGAAACCGTAAAAGCGGAATAAGCTCCCGCCCCTGCGCTTGACAAGGCATAGCAAAGATGTAACGGTCCCTTTCATCTTTTGTTTCTCAAGCCTTAAGCATTTTCACTATCACCGTCATTAATGTTCCATCCCATTTATAACATCATTTGGGACCAGGAAATATTCAATACCACAATAATAGAAGAAAGTCAAGTATTAAACCCCCTTGCGGCAATTTTAATTTTAGTGAGGTTGAGGCTAAGGCTGAGGAGAAAAAAAATAACCTCGGCCTTAACCTGGCAATTCTCAAAATGAGAATTGCTGTGGTATCATTGTTGACATTTGCTGGTTTTTACATTATTATAGCTGTGGAGGTTTAAGTCGATATGATGAATACCCAATCCAATGCTGTGACGCGAACAGAAATGGAAGAATTTTTTACCAGGATGCTGAAAGAACGTTTGAAGGAAGTCCTGGAAGAGCATGTGCAAATCAATGAAATTCGCCTCAGGGAAATATCTCTAATGGAACGAGTTATCAATGTAGAAGAAGAGTTAAAATCCCTGCGGGAGATGTCCGAGTACAGGTTCGAAGCATTGCAGAGAGAGATGGACAAACGATTTGAGGCTTTATTGCGAGAAATGAACTCACGGTTCGAGGCAGTGGACAAACGGTTCGAAGCATTACAGAGAGAAATGAATTCACGATTCGAGGCGGTAGATAAACGATTCGAGGCAATGGATAAACGATTTAATACCATGCAGTGGATGATTGGACTCTTTGTCGGTATTCCTGCACTTACCATTACCATCTACCAATTGGTAAAGATTTTTTAATTATTCAACGATTATCATGGTCATCATGTTAATCAGCGGTCATCAGCAGTCTATCTTCGTGGCTAAAAATTGAATCCCTGGTTTTAAAAGCAAATAGTTGAAATTTCCCCCGGATTGTGGTACTTTATCACCCTAAGCCGCCCGCATTTGCACGGAAAAGGCATTGAGGAGGCTAAAACATGTTCGATGTCTTTATCAGCCATAAAAGCGACTGCAAACCCTGGGTAAGAGTCCTGGCCCAAAATCTTAAAACACAGGGATATAAAGTCTTTCTCGACGAATGGGAATTGATACCGGGGAAAAATCTTGTCGAAAACCTCTTTAACGGCTTGAAACAATCACGCAAAGGCATCCTGGTAGTAACCTCCGGCGCTTTCGAGTCCGGCTGGGTCAGGGAAGAATATAACCTGATGATGGCCCAAAAACAAGAAAAAAAGGATTTTGCAATTATCCCCGTAGTCCTGGAAAAAGAAGTGCCGGACTTTCCTTTTCTAAAAAGTATTTCCTGGGTGGATTTCAGCGACAGCCATCAATACCGCCAGGCCTTTTACCGCCTGGTATGCGCCATTGAAAATAAGGCTCCAGGCCCTGATGTTGAACTGGAAGGCGAAATCATCATCCCACCCGCTCCTACAAAAGAATCCCTGGCCCCGGCCCCGGAGGAAATCCCTTTTGTACAAGAGGTGCTCGAATTATTTATTACCAAACAAGCGGTCCTGCTGTATGCCCAGGAAGACCGTTGGCATGGCGGTATGAAAATCCTCCTCCTGGAAAAGGCAAAAACCCGGTTCGGTGAAAACAATGTCATTCACCTGGTCCCTCCCTTTGGTGAGAAAGTGGATATGGAAGATTATTTTTCCCTGATAGGCAAACAAAGCGGGTTTTCCCGGGCCTGCACCAATTCTGGCATACTGCAGGCCGCCTTTGAAGAACGACTGGGTCCAGCCCAGGAACTCTTTTTAATGGTAACCGGTTTTGAAAACGGTTTAAAACAGGGCCAGGAAGAACTGGCCGGTGTGCTGCGCAGTCTTAATGAACGTTTTCCCCGGGGACTCAAGATTTTGATCTGCGGCGGAGAAAAGCTGGTAGACCTTTTTTACAGCGGTACCCTGTCATACCTCAATCACGCCGACATCAAGGAATGCCCGGAATTAACCGCGGTCGATGTGATCAGCATGGCTAAAAACTACTGTGCCGGGCAGGGATTTACCCTGGACCTGGGCAAAGAAACCGCACAAAGACTGCTTTCCATCAGTGGGGGGCATCCCCGGGTATTGGAGCAATGTTTCGCTTTATACGCCAGGGAACCCGGGTTCACGGAACCGGGATTAATTGAAGCCCTGCTCAATACGATCTTTGTCTGGCGCCTGTTTATCCCTTTTAAAAAAGACCTTGAACAGCAGCAGCGAATGTGCCAACTGCTGCGCCTGTCAGACGTCGGCCCTGCCCGCGCCTATCCGGCCGATCCCTTATTAAAGCGTTTGTATTGGAAGAACCTATTAAAACGAAGCAGTGCCATTTTATTGCTGCATTTTACCGTGCCGGGCGCCGCATGGACATGAATGTGCCTACAGGTTTAAAAAAAGTGGTGTTAAAGGATAAATACGGTATTGATGAAGAACCGGGCAAAGATTTTATTCAATACATGGTTAATCTTAAGGCGGAGAAATCCTTTGCCGGTGATGAAAAAGACGACAAAACCGTAAGAAAAATCGAAAACTGGTTTAAAACCTTTGAAGATATCCTCAGGAAAATTTTCGAGGACCAGTCCCTGGTACTGGAGTTTGACAGGAAGAATTTTAACTTTAAAATTATCATGGCAGGCAAGGAGTCTTTTGATTTTACTGGTCTGTCTGCTGGTTATTCTGCTTTACTTTGTATTGTAACCGATCTTATACTCAGGATGGAAAAGCATAAAAAGAGCACTTATGATCTCCAGGGAGTGAGTGGTATTGATTGATGAGTTGGAGGCTCATCTTCATGTTGACATGCAGAAAAGGGTATTTACTTTATTGACAGGGCTTTTTCCTGGTATTCAATTCATTGTGGGTACGCATTCTTCTTATATCATGGAATCCATGAAGAATGTGGTTATTTATGACCTGGATCAGAATTTACCGGTAATTGACTAATGAAAATAATAAAAAGCTTTTGCAGG
>CP070627.1:8438303-8446260 GCA_020355945.1 Candidatus Aminicenantota bacterium
CCCAGCACGCCGGACATACACAAGAGTATGGTCCAGAGAAATACCAATATGCATCCCATCCAGATACCTCTTTTCAGGGCCCGGGTATTTTTATAAGTAAGGGCGCCCAGCATGGCATGGGGCAGGCCTACAATAAAAAAGCCGGTCATACAGGCAATTGAAAAGGCAAAAGGCATTGAAAACCGGCCGCCCATGGTGGGAGACAACAGGTTCATGTCATAAGATGACAGGATATCAGTGGACCTGTTGAATCCTCCCACATGAACCACTGTTCCGATAAACAGCAAAATACAGCCAGTGGTAATGACAAAACCCTGGATTAGTGTTGCCAGGGAGGTTCCTCTCATGCCGCCCAGGACACAATAGATCAATACCACCACCGAACCAAAGGCCAGAGAGGTCAAGTATTTCATCCCGGTCATTTGAGCGATTACCCTGGCTGCACCGACGAATTGGGTGGCCATATAGGGAATAAGAAAGACCGTCACCAATGCCGTTAATAAGATAATGATTGGTTTGCTTTGATACCTGGCCTTAAAGATATCAAGATAAGTAACCGCATTGACCCTGCGGGCAACAATACCGATGATAATACCGATAGGGGCCAGCAGCAGCAAATTCATGAAAACCTGGAAATTGTTGATAAACACCCAGGAGTATCCGTACGCATAGGTCATACCCGGGCCGGCAATAAATGTGCCAGCGCTGGCCAAACCACCGGCAATAATCATGGCCACCACGATCCCTCCCAGACCCCTGCCCGCTGCATAAAACTCCTCCTCATATCTGGCAATAGGAACCTTTTCTACGATTCGATAAGACCATAGACCAATGACAACTAACATGACCGTATAAGCCAGGAAAGAGATAATCGCCAGGTTCACGATTCCTCCTTTGAACCGTCTTCTTCATCAGTCAGGGATATGTCAGGGATGAGTAATTCCACCACGATGATTAACATAATAACGAAAAAGAGGGGAACCACCAGGTTGGCGATTGCCACCCAGCCGGGCAATCCCCAGATGTAAGGTTTGATGCCCAGGGTATAGGTCAGGGACATCATGACTGCCAGGTAGACGCCAAAGTAAACCCAGGCCAGGATAAAAATTTTTCTCGCTTCTTTTATTCTTTTGTCTTCGGTTTTCATTATTTGACCAATTTACCACATACAGGAATAGGTAACCGTAAGATTTTATCATATCTGAAAACAAAATATCAATTTAGATTTTAATTTTTTTTTTTTTGGTTTATAATTTTATTTGTTTATTTTTTTGCGAAGGAGGTTTACATGAAAAAGGACGGATTTTTTTACCTGGGAAAAGAATTTTCCCTGGAAAAGGATGAATTATCAGAACAGGAGTATTTATACGATGCATCTGATTTAACCACCCATGGGGTGGTGTTTGGTATGACCGGCAGTGGAAAGACCGGTCTTTGCCTGGACCTGTTGGAAGAGGCACTTAATGAGGAAATACCGGTGATTATTGTAGACCCCAAGGGTGATGTCGCTAACCTGGCCCTGGTTTTCCCGGATCAATCGCCGGAGGATTTCAAGAAATGGGTGTCTCCGGCTCAAGCCCAAAGAGAGGGAAAAGACCTTGATACCTATGCGGCAGAGACAGCGGAAAAATGGAAAAAGGGGTTAAATTCCTGGGGAATCAACCGGGAGGATATTTTACCTTTGCAGCAAAAGATGGATTTACGGATTTTCACCCCTGGTTCGTCCGCCGGTATGCCGGTGAGTATTATCCAGGGATTTAAAGCCCCCGGGGCTGAGCTGGCCCGGGATGAGGAAGGTATGTTGGAAAAAATACGCAACACTGTATCCGCACTTCTTTCGTTGTTGGGGATTAGTGCTGACCCCCTGAACAGCCAACCCCACATATTGATTTCCAATATCATCGATCATTACTGGCGATTGGGTAGGGACCTTTCATTGGAAGAGCTGATTATCAATATTCAAAAGCCGCCCTTTCAAAGATTGGGGGTTTTCGAGGTCAACCAATTGATGGATGAAAAGGAACGGGTGGAATTGGCCTTCAAAATCAATAATATAGTGGCTGCTCCCAGTTTTCGTTTCTGGAAAACCGGGATGCCCCTCTCGGCCGGGCGTTTATTTGAAAAAAGAGAAGGCAAGGTACCGGTAAATATTTTTTATATTGCCCATCTCAATGACAATGAGCGGATGTTTTTTCTCAGCCTGCTTTTGAACGACATTGTTGATTGGATCAGGAAGCAGCCGGGTGCTACGGATCTCAAATACCTCTTTTACATGGATGAAATATATGGTTACCTTCCCCCTTATCCGCAAAATCCTCCCTCTAAGAATCCCTTGATGATTTTAATGAAGCAGGCCAGGGCGTTTGGGCTGGGTGTGGTCCTGGTTACCCAGAATCCTAAAGATATTGATTACAAAGCCCTTACCAATACCGGCACCTGGTTTATTGGCAAACTCCAGGCTGAAATGGACCGGGAGAGGGTGATGGAAGGGCTGCGGGGTATATTGGATGCTTCCGGAGACAGCCTGGACACAACAGAAATAAATAACCTCCTGTCTTCATTGAAAAAAAGGGTTTTTTTGGTGAAGAATGTTCATGAGTCAGGGGTCAAGTTATTCCAGACCCGTTGGGCGATTTCCTATTTGGCCGGACCATTGACCCGGGAGCAGATCAAAGATTTGGCAGGTGTTGGTGCAGCGCAGGTTCCCCCGCATGTACCTTCCTTTGCGCCTCCGCCTCCACCATCATCTGTGCCTCCGCCCATTCCAACGGCGGGACCGCCTCCTGTACCACCGTCTATGCCGACACGGTCCGACCTCCTGCCCTATGCACCCCAGCCAGATACACCGATAGAGTATCTTTATGAAAGTTCAGCCGATTCCCGGGGTAAATTCTATTCCCCATATCTTTATTTACAGGGGGAGGTGATTTTTGATGACAACCAGTTGGGAGTTTATGTGCGAAAGAAATACTTTACCTCTGTCCCCATGGAAGCAAACATTGATTGGCGTGAGTCGAAACTGGAGGAAACTGAAGTTGAATACTCATCAGAGCCCGACCCTGGGGTCATGGGTTATGAAACCCTCAAAACCAAATTGAATTACTCGGGGCTGCGGAGGATGCAGTCGTCATTTAAGAATTATTTGTTCTCCCAGCAGGTTCTGTCATTATTGATTAATCGGGATTTAAAATTGGTTTCGGAGGTGGATGAAAGCGAAGAGTCCTTTCGCACCAGGTGCAGGGAAGTAGTGGAGAAGATGATCGATAAAGAGATTGAAAAACTGAAAGACACCTATGAGCGTAAAATTGAACGGTTGGAAGACCGGATTGAAAGGGAAAAACTAAAAGTCCAGAGGCTTAAAAAAGAAGCCAGGTCCAAACGGAGCGAAGAATTTCTTTCCATTGGCGAGTCTGTGCTGGGTGTGTTGTTAGGGGGCAAGTCTGTCAGGGGATTAGCTACTGCCGCCCGGAGGAGGCGTTCCACTTCCAGTGCTTCCGATCGAGTGAAATTAGGCAAGACCAAATTATCTCAATTGGAAGAGGATATTTTGCAGTTGCAAGAGGAGTTGGAAGATAAGATCGCGGATATTGAAGATAAGTATTATGAGAAAGCGGATAAGGTAGAACCCTTTGACGTCCGGCTGGAAAAGGAGGATATCATCATATCCCGGCAATCCCTCCTGTGGAAATTAAAACAATAAAAATGGATTCACTGTCCCAATATTGCAGCCCGGGTTCGACATTCAAGGAAGAGATGGTTCCCGTTTCTCCCAATGTCTCACTCCGTGTGATCACATTCTCGCCGTCCCAACCCCGGGAGAACCCTGCCCTCGTCTTCGTCCCCGGCTGGGTCTCCCTGATGGCGGGATGGAGAGAAGTTCTCCTGGAGATGACCAGGGATTTTCATGTGTATTATATCGAAACCAGGGAGAAGATCACATCAAAAGTGAGAGGAAAAGTCGATTACAGCCTGGAATCTATTGGGAAAGAGATCTCTGCCCTGGTATCTCACTTCAGCCTGGAGAGTCGGGGCTACATACTCTTCGGAAGTTCCCTGGGGGCAACGGCCATCCTCGAATCCAGCCGGTTCCTGGAAACCGATCCCCTCTGTCTTGTCTTAATTGCACCCAACGCTGTCTTCCGCATACCAAAATTCTATTTGTTTATTATTCGGATTTTAAGCCCCAGGTTTTACCTGGTACTTAAACCCGTCGTCAAATGGTACCTCAAAACCTTTCGATTGGATACGGACACAGACTATGCCCAATACGAAAAGTATTGTCATGCCCTGGATGCCGCTGATCCCTGGAAACTTAAGAAAGCTGCCATTGCCTTTTCCAGATATGAAGTTTGGAACTTATTAGCGGATATTGATTACCCTACGCTAATCATCGGCGCCTCCGGGGATACCCTGCACGAGCCGGAAAACCTTAAAAAGATGGCATCAATCATGAGGCACGCAGCCTATCTCGACCTGGAAACCAACAAGCTGACCCACAGCAGCGGCATGGTCCGGGAGATGCGGAAGTATATTGCCCAGTTGAAGTAATCTTTAATGGTGGGCTGGTTGGTGGTTTTCCCGTCCCAACCGGCAATACGGGCCATTAGCCACCAGGTGGCCCTTCCTTTAAGAATGCAGTTAAGTCTCCGGGAATGGGCGCAGGACCCGCAGGCAGTCGCCAGTCCTGTCAATTTACTGTCCGGGTTGGCAGCCATCCATTCATCTGCCCAATTGCCGCCTGAATAATTGCAGGTATCATCAGCTCCAAGGTCCAGGAAGCAGTTACCATCCGGGTCATAACTCTCTATATCTGCAAAATCGAAAAGTACTTTATTATTAGCCAGGCACCAGGCACGAATCTGGTTGTTTCTTATGTGCAAATTGCCACTGGCGCCAGTGCCGTCCAGGTGACCGGTCATATAAACGAAGGTCACACCCGGGTAATCTTGTTCAAGTCTGTCCATCAGGGTTAGATAGGTATTAATATCCGCTTGAGTGGCACTGCTGACTTGACCGCACCAGGACCACATCACTACATTCCGATCGCTGCCCGCACCATTTAAATAATCACGAATCCCGGCTTCCCACTCGGTGCGATTGGCATTGCCCGGGTCACCGCAGGGGGTATAGTTGGCAATAGAAAGCACATCCACTAAAATGGCACCATTGGTATTGAAATCATAAAGATTCCCGCTCCCGGGGTCCTTCATCAAGGCTGTCATCCCGGTGATCAACTGGCTCCCGTGAGAGGTGTGAGCACAACTGCAGCAGAGTGCATTTTTAGCAGCATTAATCCAGGACCCCGGGATCAGGAATATATCCGTACAATTGTGGTCAATAATAATCGGCTGGGAATGGGAATAAAGTGGCATGGTTAAACAACTACCTATAAACAAAACAAACAGGACAAATATCCATTCACCTGATGTTCTTGAGAATATTCCCGGACGTCTCATTAGCCTCTCCTTTTTTCAATAAATCTTTTTAATATACTCATTTTTTTTCTCGTTTCTCTTTGCACTTTGCATTGAACATTGAAGATAGGAAGCAATTTCTTTTCCAGGATAACAATTATTTACAATTTTTTTTAAAAAAACGTGAATTTATTGTCGATTAGCTTTTCATTCTACCCGGGCACATCCCTTCTTATCCTTTGCCAACGGATGTTTTAGTGGTGACTGCCCCACATTGGCATGCATGTGACCACCCGGGACTCAGTGGTATAAAAAAACGGTGAAGAGTCCGGGAATGTCAAGGAAAAGGTTTACAAAGTGTAAAGTTGTTCAATTAAGAAAAAAAGTTGCCTGTCACTTTTCCTTGATTTTTAAGGATATTTATTATACCATATTTCCTGATGTAATCATTTTTATTTCATTAAGAATAGCGAAGAGTTTCTTTATGGAGTTGCAGATAAAAATGAAGAATAAATCAAGAAAAATCATCAAGAAAGCACTCAAAATCACTGCCGGGCTCATCGTTCTTTTGGTGGTGGTGATAGCCGTACTGGTGGTGTTGAATTGGGAATCTATTTCCATTATGCTTATCAACAGGGAATTACACGGACCTGTCGATACCATTCCCCAGGCTGCTGACCCGGGATCACTGCCAATCACCAGGGGTGAATCGGATTGGGTATGCTGGCGCGGGCCCAATGGTGACGGCCGCAGCAGCATGACCCGCATTCTTACCGACTGGTCGGCGGGCCTGGAGAAAAAATGGGAAGTAGATTTCTTGTGCCGGCACCGGTCCAGTGTAACATGGTCCGCTCCTGTTATCCAGGGGAACCGCCTGGTGGTGTGTGGTCGTGATAAAGTCAACGACCTGGTGTTCTGCCTCAGTCCGGAAGACGGGAGCTTGATCTGGAAGGCGGCCTACCCGGCCGAGGCGGGAACCAATTACGGAACCGGGTCCCGGGCCACTCCCTGGATTGACAACCACCGCGTCTACACTTTCGGCCGCAGCGGGGACCTGGTGTGCTGGAGTCTTAGGGACGGCAGCAAGTTGTGGCACAAGAATGTGAACGATGAGGGCGGCCAGGAGCCCACCTGGGGGCATTCCACTTCGCCTTTGGTCACGGACACGCTGGTGGTGGTGAACGGTGGGGGAACAGCGCGCACCATCGCCTATGACAAGATGAATGGCAACGTGGTATGGAAGTCCGGCAGCGGTCCAGCCGGTTATGCCGGACTCCGCACCATGCCCATCGAAGGCAAGCCGGTCTTGCTCACGTTCCACGGCAAGGGATTAGCGGCGCTCGCCCCGGGAGACGGTAAGGAACTGTGGAATACTACCTGGGAAACAACCAATGATGTCAACGCCACTACGCCTGTGACCGCCGGTGACCTGGTGTTCATTACCTCAGGATACGGAACCGGATGCGAGCTGCTGGAGGTCAGTGGCACCGGAGCCAGGGTTGTATGGAAAAACAAGGCTATTGCCTCCTTCCACTCGGACCCATTTATTATCAACGGCCACATCTACGGGTATTCCGGCCAAAGCACTCAGAATAAGGGGGTATTCAAGTGTGTTGAACTCTGGACCGGCACCGAAAAATGGTCCACCAATGAAATGGGGTGGGGAACCTGCGTATACGTGGACGGATTCCTGCTGTGCTGCGATATCAAGGGAAACTTGTACCTGATGAAACCGGACCCGGAGAAGTTCATCAAGGTGACCGGCATGCCCGGGGCCCTGGGCAAGATCAGAGGCGCAGCATGGACGGTACCTGTGCTGGCCAACGATAAGCTCTACCTGCGGTTCAAGCAGAAGCTGGTGTGCTATGAAATCATTTCGCCATTAAAATAGCGCGGCAATTTTGCTAAACCCCCTTATTATCATTAAAATGTAAGGATACACAGATATGAGTAGAAAAAATGTTTACCCGGAATAATATCAAGGATAAAGAGAATTTTTGTAATGCATTATTGGAAGCTATTCCTATACCTGTACTGGTAGTAAATCCGGATGTACAAATCCTTTATTTTAATCCTGCTGCTGCAATTTTCTTGAAATTCCAACGCATTTCATTTAAAATACAATTTGATGGGAATTAAGTTTTTAACAGGTTGCCCTCCCCATGGGGTAGTTTATATTGCCTCCACTTTTCAGCATACTCCTGGAGCTTTTGGTCTACCAGGTGATTCACCGTATCTTCCGGGTAAGTCCCGTCTTTTTTCCTGGCACCGGCAGTAACCCCGGTGAGAATTTCAATACCCTCATCAATGGTTTTGACAGGATAGATGTGGAATTTTCCTTTTTTTACTGCTTGAATCACCTCTTCTTTCAACATGAGGTCAACCACATTTTGATGGGGGACCATCACTCCCTGGGAACCGGTAAGCCCTGCGGCGCGGCAAACTTCAAAAAAACCTTCGATTTTCTGGTTTACACCACCAATAGGTTGGATTTCCCCTTTCTGGTTCACTGAACCGGTAACCGCGGTATCCTGCCTTAAAGG
>CP070627.1:8446360-8450606 GCA_020355945.1 Candidatus Aminicenantota bacterium
GCAATCGCAGTGACAATCGGGTCTGCTCCAATGGAGTAACCACCTACAGCATCTACTTTGAAATCCTTTAACATCTCTAAAAAAATCTTCCCGCACAAATAAGCCCCTTCCGGGTGCAGTGTGGTAATCCGGGCATCCACATAAAAGGTGCTGGTTTTGCCGGATGCCAGCTTGAATTCCCTGCCGGTGATAACGGATTTTTCCACCAGTATTTGTTTTAGCCTATCTCTCATGTGACTTTTCCCCTGAAATTTTCCGGCATAACTTTTTTTATGAAAGGAGCCAGTATTTTGATTGTTTTTTGCAGGAAGAGGAGATCGTTTTCAGTAAAGTCTTCTCCGGCATCTTCCGGCTTAACTGACCGCCTTGAAATCTCGATTACACCCAATTTGTCATCTTCTACTGCAATCAACGCACCGATCATTTTCCATATCGGCTTTATTTCCCCTTCCGGCGTTCGAATGATTTCAAAAATAGACAGGTGTTTTTGCTGGTGGAAACTATTCTCCATCATTCCCCTACCGCTCCTGTAAACAGCAGAAGTAATCGCATCTGTTGAAGTGACGGGTATCATACCGGAATTGACCAGGTATTTAGGACAGGCAAAAGACATAACAGTCTTTTCTTGATTGACCAAAAAAATCGCCACTTCATAATCCTCCAGGTAATAATTCTCCTTATAAAATTGCTCTATCTCTTTAATTACCGCCCAGAAGCTTGCTTCTTTGTCTTCTTTACCAATCTCTATTTTTAGCTTGCCGATTAATTCATTGATGTCTTTCATTTTTTCTCCTATGAAATAATATAATATACTATATTAATATTTTTTGGGAAAAAAAACAACCCCCTTTTGAAAATTTAAATCCCAAATTACAAATTCCAAATCCCAAACAAAATCGGAATTGCTGATTTAGGCGGCGATGGCTTGCAAAATTCCTGCAATCAAGATATAATACCTTCTTTAATTTCCCTTTTTTAAAGAGAACATGCGAAATGAAGAGGACGAAAGTTACAGACGTGTCAGAAGCGGATGGCGAGCAAACACGGGCAGGAGATATATTCCTTTCCATTGTCATTCCCATATACAATGAAGAAGAAAATATCACCCCGTTGTACGGCGAGATTATCTCTACCGTGGATGGGAAATACCGGGATTTTGAAATCATTTTTATCAATGATGGCAGCGCGGATGGTTCTTTCCAGAAGTTAAAGGCTCTAAATAAAAAAGATAACCGGGTTAAAGTTATTAATTTCAGGAAAAATTTTGGCCAGAGTAACGCAATCTCCGCCGGGTTTGATTATTGCAAAGGAGATGTGGTGGTGACCCTGGATGGAGACTTACAAAACGACCCGGCAGATATACCCGGTGTGGTGGAGAAAGTGTTGGAGGGCTATGATATTGTCAATGGCTGGCGAAAACATCGAAAAGATAAACTTTTTACCAAAAAAATCCCCTCTTATTTCGGTAACAAATTAGTATCCTTTATCACCAAAGTCAAATTGCATGATTACGGATGTACGATGCGAGGATTTAAAAAAGAAGTGGTTAAAAATCTTACCCTTTACGGTGAAATGCATCGATATATTCCTGCGATTGCCTCCAAAATGGGCATTAAATCCGTTGAAATCCCGGTGAACCACCGACCACGTCAATTCGGGAAATCAAAATACGGTCTGACTCGAACCTTCCGCGTGGTATTGGACTTGATCTCTATTAAATATCTCTTAACCTTTTCTCACCGTCCCCTGCAAATTTTTGGCGGCCTGGGCCTTATCATGATGGTGGCTGGTTTCGTTTCGGGTTTGCATTTGACCTATGTCAAATTTTTCTTAAAAGAAGCCATTTGGGGACGCCCGTTACTATTTTTTACGGTATTGGCTATTTTCCTGGGGTTCCAATTGATTACCCTGGGTTTAATCGCAGAAATGCTTTCCAGGATTTACCATGAGGGATTAAACAAAGACGTCTATTCCATCAGGGAATTAATCGGGTTTGAAGATGAAGATATTGATGATCGCTCCTGAACCCTTCTTTGAACCCCGGGGCACCCCTTTTTCCGAATATTTCAGGATAAAAGCCCTTGGTCAAATGGGGCATACCATTGACCTGGTCACCTATCCCCTGGGCCAGGACAAACCAATCAAAGGATTACGCATTTTTAGAAGCTGTAAACCTCCCTTTGTCAAATCAGTGAAAACCGGTCCCTCTATCTCTAAAATATTTCTTGACTTTTTCCTTTTTTTCAAAGCTGCGGGTCGTTTGTTTAAAGAAAAAAAGAGATATGACGTAATTCATACGCACGAAGAGGCCTGCATTATGGGGGTTTTTTTCAGTAAAGTAACAAAAATTCCTCATCTCTATGACATGCACTCTTCCCTGGTGCAGCAAATGACCAATTTCGGGTTCACTAAATCCAAAATTATTATTGGTTTTTTTAAGTGGATTGAAAAAAAATCGCTAAAAAATGCCGCGTCTACTATTGTGATTTGTCGCGCGCTGTACGACTATGCGTCCACGATTACTGCCAAAGAAAAACTAACCATTATTGAAAATTTTATCGATGAAAATCCCGATACCGCCGATCTTGACCGGGAACGACTCAACCAGGTCAAAAAGGAGACCGGGAAAGGTGAAAAGAAAATTATTATGTATACCGGCACCCTGGAAAAATACCAGGGCATCCCCTTATTAATCGAAAGTATGACCCATTTGCCTGAAGATTTTCGCCTTGTTTTAATCGGGGGCAAACCAAAACAGGTTGAAGAAGTAAAACAAATGGTAGAAGCCAACGAATTAACAGACAGGGTGCTTATTTTAGGTGAAAAAAAGCCGGATGAGATTCCCTATTACCTGGGCGCAGCAGATGTCCTGGTCTCTCCGCGAACCTTAGGCACTAATATCCCTCTAAAAATTTACGCCTATTTAAAAAGTGGTATCCCGGTGGTAGCCACCAATCTTTATACCCATACTCAATCTATTAATCAAGACATTGCCATATTGACGGACCCGGACCCGGGAAAATTTGCTGCCGGTATTTTAGAAGCCGCCTCCGGAAAAGGTAAAACCATTTCAGAGAATGCCAACGCCTTTTGCCAGGAAAATTATAGTTATGAACGGTATCTTGAACTGGTGACCCAGGCCCTGGAAAAAACACAGCACCAATAAAAAAAAGATTTTTTATGCCTCTTTTTCAATTTTTTACATTATGAAATTGATAAATGAAGGGGGTGGTGTTATAATTTATCCAGAGGAAAAAAATGCAAAATATCAAACAACATTCAATCATATTTCATTACCCGGAAAACTTGCTTTTATCTTTAAAATTGAGTGAAAAAGAATTTGAAAAGGAATTTAAAACCGCTGCTGTAATAAAGCTTTACGAAAGAGGAAAAATATCATCAGGAATCGCTTCTCAATTACTGCAAGTGAGTCGGATCGATTTTTT
The DNA here is from genome assembly GCA_020355945.1 of Candidatus Aminicenantota bacterium. The sequence continues at coordinate 8,449,807 of CP070627.1, forward strand.
GAATATGCTTTGTGACTACAAGGTTTCTTACCTGAGCGATGATATCGAAGAAATATTAAAAGACATGAAAAATGCCGGAACGTAAAACTAAAAAAGTCGTTTCCAACACCACACCCCTGATTACTTTAGCCTCCATTCATAAACTGGATATACTCAAAGAGCTATACGGCAAAATTTACATCCCCAATGCAGTTTTAGATGAAGTCAAAGCTGGAGAAGGGGAGATAGGATATTTCGATATCGATGCCATCGATTGGATTATTCCTCAAAAAATTACCAATTTGTTTTCATTGAATTACCTGATCGATTTGGATAAAGGTGAGGCAGAAACTATTATCCTTGCTGAAGAGCTTCAAGCGGATATTGTTTTAATAGATGAAAAATTTGCCAGGGGTTTTGCAGAAATTAGAGGGTTACCACTTTCCGGTTCACTGGGAGTTCTATTGGAAGCAAAGAATAGGGGGATAATATCACAAATAAAGCCTTTGATTGGAAAAATGCTTGCTAACAGGCGGTATCTTTCTGAAAAAATTATCCTTGATTTGTTGAAATCTGCGGACGAATAGGGTAGATCGGTGTAAGGAGTGCAGCTCATCTTGAGGAGGAATATAAAATGCCTTATGTAACCAGTGGGGAAAGAAGAGGAGAAGAAAAAGGAATAGAAAAAGGAAAGCTTAGAACAGCCTCCTTGTATTCGCGCTTATTCTTTGCTGCTTTTACATGTAGGTGAAGGGGGACCGGTTATTTTTCATCCAGTGCGGTTAATACTTCCAGGGCATATTGTACTTTTCCGAAAGGTG
>CP070627.1:8450706-8455075 GCA_020355945.1 Candidatus Aminicenantota bacterium
ACATCAAGGGGAAGTTTACCACTGGGAATTTCACGATTCAGCAGCGCTTTGATGAGCTGCTTCTCTGCCCCCTGGGGATACTTGACTTTTAGGGGAACCACTTCCACCCCGGGGTATTTTTGGGCTTTAGTCTGCAATAGTTCAATGGCATCGGGTTTATTGGCTTCGATACCGATCAAGGTTCGATTAACTTTTCCTGCTTTCATCATGACCTGGACGCCTATCAAAATCTCATCCGTCCTTTCCAGCATCAAACGATGGTCCGAGGTGAGAAAAGGTTCGCATTCCACGCCGTTAACCACCAGGGTATCGGCTTTCCGCTCCTCGCTTACCATATATTTAATATGAGTTGGAAAAGCAGCACCACCAAGACCCACAATTCCCATGTCTTCGATTTTCTTCAAAATTTCTCCAGGTGTTAGTTTGATCTCTTCAACCAATTCATCGGACCCATCGATACTCTCTTCCCATTCATCCCCTTCCACTTTGATTATAACGGCTGTATCTTTATAACCGGTGACGCCCGGGACATCGTCTATCTTAAAAACGGTACCGGAAACAGAGGAGTGGATGTTGGCAGAAATAAAGGCCTGTCCTTTTTGAGCAATCAAGGTTCCCACTTTGACCCTGTCCCCTTTTTTGACGATGGGGACTGCCGGTGCACCCAGGTGGTGGGCCATATGAATACTCACCTGGTCAGGAAGACCCAATTCCTGTATAGGCAGGCTGGCAGACAGTTTATTTTCCGGTGGATGCACACCGCCTTGTTTAAAGGTTCTCAGCTTCATTGGCATACCTCCTGGGATTCTGGTTTGGGTTTTGGTTGTGGTTTGGATTTAGGTTTAGGAGGGGTAAAGGTGGCCAGGATGGCGCCGGTGGGGCACACGGAAATGCACTTGCCGCAGGCGATGCATTTATCAGGATCAATATAAGCCAGGTTATCTTTAAGAATAAAGGCCTGGACTTTTTCCGGGCATTCTTTGACACATTTGCCGCAGCCGATGCAAGCGGCTTTGCACTTTTTCATAGCCACAGCACCTTTTTCTTTGTTCATGCAGTTAACCCACACCCGGCGTCCTTTTCTGCCTTTGGGTCGAAGTTCGATGATATCCCGGGGGCATGATTTGACACAGGCCCCGCAAGCCACGCATTTCTCTTCATCTACTAAAGGCAAACCGGTTTCCCGGTCGATGTGGATGGCATCGAACTTACAGGAGACCACGCAATCACCCAGTCCCAGGCAGCCGTAGGGGCAGCCGTTTTCGCCAGCGAACAGGGTGTGGGAAATAATGCATCTGGCCGGCCCGTCATATTTCAATTTTGCCGGTGCTTTTTCGTGGGTTCCGCCGCAGCGAATCACTGCAATCGTGGGAAGCGCTTCTGCTGCCTCAAGCCCCAAATGCTTTGCCACTTCAGCCATGGTATCATTGCCGCCCGGAGGACAATGCAGCGCTGAGATATCCCCCAGGTCCGCCGCTTTTACAAGAGCTTCGGCAAGACCTCGACAACCGGCAAACCCACAGCCCCCGCAATTGGCACCGGGGAGAAGTTCCAATACCTCATCAATTCGAGGGTCTTCCTCTACCTTGAATTTTTTTGCCACTAAAAAAAGAATCATCGCCGCACCAGCAGCCGCAGCTCCCAGTATCAGGACCGAATATAATATTATTAGATTCACTATCTCACCTCATTAATTATTGCCTTCTAAAGTGGATCCTTTTTTTCTGACTTAAAAACAAAATCTTTCCCAATTTTTTCCCGGAAAACATAAAGCAGTAGATAGTATGGTATCAAACTGCCAATACTGTAAAGGGCAGCTTTGGTTTCACCGCTGCCCAGGGCATAGGAGACAAAAAGTACAGTCACCATAACAATAAATGGAAGAAAAAAACCGTAAAACACCGCCCTCCAACCCAATTTTTCTTCTAGCACCACTACAACGGTATCCCCGATTTGCATGGGGTCCGGTGATACAGGAACCGTATCGATAATCTTTTCTTCCATATCTAGCGCAGTGCACATCCCCCTGGCATGGCATTGGGCGCAGGCGGACCGGGAAAGAATCTTTACCTGGATGCTGTTGTCTTTTATACCAACTACTTTACCCTCATGGCAAACCAAACGGTTATCTACCATTAAGAATACTCCAAAACATTTACCCTCTAAGTTACTGCTCGTTAATATTATTAAGGAAATAACAATATTTGGCACAAAAGAAACGCTCCTTTTTAAGGGAGTGAAAGTTGGCACTTAACATATTGGTATCCTGGTTCCCTGTCATGCTGTCAACACGCATCTATTTCAACAGCAAAAGAGCAACTGCCGGAGGAGGGACTCGAACCCTCACGAGGGCAATTCCTCGACGGATTTTGAGTCCGTTGCGTCTGCCAATTCCGCCACTCCGGCATTGGTTAAGCCCTATTATAATCTCGAAGCCGATTTTTGTCAAGAAAAGATTTTAATATTAAACATCTTTTGCGGCACGTTTTTTTTTCATAAATAATCCCCAGACAGCCAGGATCAATGCAACTGACGTGAATAACGCCACACCCCATAAGGTTTCTTTCAGTGCGGTTACCTGTGCCGGAATGGGAATTTGTTTCAAATCTTTGGTCATATGAGGGCCGGCATAGAAGGCCATGCGGCTGGCCCAGAAAGCACCAACAGCCGCAATACCGGAAGAATTTCCCAGGGTGCGGCTAACCGGTAGTAAACTGGAAGCCAGGCCCAATCTATGATTGGGAGCTGCCCCCATAATCGCACTATTATTGGGGGATTGAAAGATACCCATTCCCAGGCCGATAGGTATAAATGTTAAAATAAAACCCAGTATCGTGGTTTGTGCATCCAATGTTGTTAACCCAATATATCCCCCTACCATAATCAGCAGTCCCAGCACGGTGATGGAACCACTTCCAAAGCGATCGGACAGTGCCCCGGAAATTGGGCTGACAATGCCTCCTATCACAGGGAGCACCGCCAACAGTAAACCCACCTGGTACGGGTCATAATTCAATACATTCTCCAGGTAAAAGGGCATCAAAATGATAATTCCTCCAAGTGAAACAAATGAGATAAAACCATTGAGCAGGTTAATACCCAATAAATGATTTTTAAAGAGTTTTAAATCCACCATCGGGTGATGGAACGTTGATTCCACCAGGAGAAAAAGAATAAAGAACACCAGGCAGAGGACAAAAAGGCCGATAATAATCGGGTTTCCAAAACCAATGCGCTGCCCGACTGTGAGGGCCAGGAGAAGAGCCAGTTGGCTGATGAATACGCTGCTGGCTCCCCCGTAATCAAACCGCTGCCCTTTTGCGGTTTTGATATTAGGTACAAAGCGCAGGGCCAATATCACACCGATGATACCAATAGGGACATTGACATAAAATATCCAGCGCCAGGAGATAAAATCGATTAACATGCCGCCGATTGCCGGTCCGGAAACGATTCCAAAAGAGACAATGGCACCGGCTGCCCCGATGGCTTTACCTCGCTGCTGTGGTGGAAACGCTTCAGTAATAACAGCGGCCCCTAATGCCGCGGTCATTGAGGCACCAACAGCCTGGAACACCCGGAAGCCAATCAACCAATAAATCGATGGTGATATGCCACACAACATCGAGCCCAGCGTAAACACTACCATACCGGCCATATAAATCTGCTTTTTCCCAATTATATCTCCCCATCTTCCCATGGTTAAGGTTAAGGTGGACAGGGTAAGCATATAAGCCAGCACCACCCACTGCACCGTGCTAAAGCTGGCATTAAATTCCCGGATCAGTGTGGGCAAGGCCACATTAACAATACTGGCATCAATCGTACCCAACAGGATACCCATCCCCACAGCCGCCATTACATACCATTTGCGACTATAATCTACAGGTTCCGAACCCTGGGTTGTTTCTTCCGAACTGTTCACATTCATATGTATTCTATTTCCTTATTCCTTATAATTATGGCTGCGGCAGGACAAGACCACCACATCTTGCCAATTGCCAATGACCAATATTTTTAAAGGCAATTATAATATTAAATAACTTTTTTGGCAACTATGGAAGTACGTTATGAAATAACAACAAATAACGAAATATCGCTGACGGCGAAGGAAAGACGTTTTTCTTCCCATTACGCCATTGACGTTTCAACTTCTGACGACGACGCCCAAAGCAAGTGCGAAGCTCCAAATGTTTTAATATTAGCATTAAACCACCATCCGCCTCCATACGCTTTACATCATCGACACAATCACCCCCACAAAGATTTAACAATATCAGGCATATCAAAAACTGAAGGTCACCCCAACCTTGCTTGTCTTCTTTAGCCTTCAAATTATCGCCTGGCCCCTTTTTCTTTTTTTGCCTTT
>CP070627.1:8455175-8457912 GCA_020355945.1 Candidatus Aminicenantota bacterium
TCCTGCAGCGGTGCATTAAAAAACGTGGAAAAGACCAGGATAACTGCCACCAGCACCAATGCCACCACCAGCTCCCGAATCACCAGGTTTGGGATTGTAGAAACGTGTTTATTTTCAACCTCAGCTTTTGTTCCGGATGTTCCATTGAAAGACCGGGGAATGACCACGCCACCGTCTTTTCGTACGCGCCAGAAATGGAAGGCCATGAGTATGAAGAGACAAACAGGCATAATCGCGGTGTGAAGGGTATAGAAAATAGATAATGTAGCAGGTCCCACCTCCGGACCTCCCCTGATTATTTTTTGCAGCCATGGCCCCAGCAGCGGTATATATTCCACCATGCCGGTGCAGATGGTGATAGCCCAAAAGGCCAACTGGTCCCAGGGCAGTAGATACCCGGTAAAGTTTGAAACCAGTACGATAAAAAATAAACCCAGGCCCAATATCCAGTTGAACCGCCGCGGCGGATGAAACGCCCCGGTAAAAAATACCCGTAACATATGGAGAAAAGCAACAATGACCAGGAGATTGGCGCTCCAGCGGTGAATATTGCGCACCAATGGCCCGAATAAAACATCTTTTTGCAGGGTGATAATGGAATCATAGGCCTTACCGGGAAAAGGTTCATAGACAAATTTTAACAGGAGCCCCGTCAATACCAGGAGCATGACCAGGACCACGGCCATACCACCCAGTCCCCAGGTGTGTGTGAATTTTAGAGTTTTTTCCGGGACCATTGGTGGATGAAGATGTAGAATGAAATGATTGAAAACGGCCCGTTGGCGTTTCTTTTCCGCTTGCGGGTAAAGGGAAAGGCTTCCCTGGGTTTGATTCATATTCTTTCTCAGCATTGGTTTGTACCTCCTTAATTCAATTTTCAATGCGCCATCGTGTTTTTTTTAAAGACATGCAAATGCCTGCCCCGTCGTTTGACATTTGACGGGGCAGGCTGATACATTAATGGCCCTAAAAAGTAAACGAGAACGGTGAGATAGAGACCTTGGGTGGGTATTTCTGGAAGCTTTTCATATGCAAATTAAAAGCACTATTAAAATAATGCTCGTACACCAACTTACGGACAAAATAGTCATGGGTTTCCTTGGGGTCCAGGTAGAGGTTGAAAAGTTTACCATATGCGAACCTTGTCAATGCGCCGTTGAATCCACCGGGATTCCACGTATCCTGTAATTGATGTGAGTATGTTGCATTAATCATAAACTTGAATTCACCGCTGCGTATGCCGGAAAAAGTGTTGGTTAGCCAGTAGTAAACATACTTCCGATTGGACAGACCTTTATCCGCCAGCAGGAAGGACACCTGGTTGATACCGTCGATGTACCGGTCCCTGGGGATTTCTTTCAAGGCATCAGCCAGTGCCAGGGAAGTGGGGAATAGGTCAGCCAGATCAAACACCCCGTCGGACTCACGACCGGGTTTGATCATTCCCTTCCAGTAGGCAATGCCAGGCACCCGCATCCCGCCTTCCCAGGTGGAACCCTTGGCGCCCCGGAACGGTGTATAGCCGCTGTCCCACCAGGTTTCCATTTCCGGGCCGTTGTCCGAGGTCACAAAGATCAGGGTCTTCTCCAGTTGCTTGGTCTCTTGCAGTACTTTAACCAGGCGGCCCAGAATGGCATCCACCTGCACCATGCAATCCTTGTACTGGTATCCGGCCGGAGAGCTGCCAGCCCATTGGTCATCGGGGTAGTTGTCGAAGTGACAGCCCCGGGTGCAGTGGTACAGGAAGAAAGGCTTGTCACTTTTCTCCATATCCTTTATGAAACGTTCAGATCGCTTGGCCCACTTGTCATCAAGCTGCTTTGAAACATCGATGGTGATTTCTTCGATGCACTTTAGTTCTCCATATTTTTGGCCGGGTTTCGGGCCAATCCCCTCTACCAGGAAATGGTTGAAATCAAGATTGCAGGCCCACTGGTACCGCTCCTGATGACTGACCACCTCCGGGCTAAAGTAAGGGTCGCGCCATTCGGTATACATATCGGAAACGCTCAGGAAGCCGTAGAAGTTGTCAAATCCGACATTCTGGGGCTGTGAATCCTGGTTCTCCCCGATATGCCACTTACCTACTGCCTGGGTGACGTAACCGGCCTTTTTAAGGAGTTCTGCCACGGTAATTTCACCCTGCAGACCGCCCGGGTCACCATACATCGGTGGATAAAGAATACCTGTGCGCACCGGCAGCCGGCCGGTCATGATGGTGGCCCGTGTGGGAGAACATGAGGGCTGTGAATAGGTAGAAGTTAATTTAAGGCCGCCGCGCGCCAGGCTGTCCATATGGGGTGTTGGCGCACCCACTGCGATCCCACCGCCAAAGCAGCCCGGGTCTCCCCAGCCCACATCATCCATTAAGAAAACCAGGATATTGGGTTTCCTGCCGAATTTTTTCAGCTTTTGTATGGCTTCCTCTTCCTGGTCTTTGTGCATGAACCTTGGTTCCATGTTCAAAGCGATTTGCACCGTCTCTGCCGGTATCGGGTCTCCCGGGTAGGGTTTCGATTGGACTTGAGGGGTGCAATTGGGTTTACAATCCGAGGATTCATCAGCGGGCAAAACTGTGGCCAGCACCAGAATCAAGGCCATGCACACGAACATTTTTGTTTTTTTCATCAAACACCTCCTTTTTTTATTTTCTTTCATAATTGTTTGTCTTTAACTTACATCCGTTTCTCCAACACTTATTTGGTTCATTTCATTTTGTCACTATTGGTGTCAATGG
>CP070627.1:8458012-8464664 GCA_020355945.1 Candidatus Aminicenantota bacterium
TCATACTTTATTTGACATTACCCCTTTTGTAGTCTTTTAAAAGGCATTATAGCACAAAACTAATTCAAATTAAATACCTGACCCCATATACTAGATAAAAAAATCTCAATATTGCGATTTTTTTCTTGACTTTTTATAGTAATATTGCTATATTATAGGATAAAACTCTTTAGGAGAAAAGTGGGTTGCCAAAAACAGAAGTTTTGATTTTTGCTGAAAAGGACGGCCAGTCGCCCTTTTTACAATGGTTAGATAAGCAGCCGCCGAAAGTACAAGATAAATGTATTGTGTTCATCGAACGTTTGGAAGAATATGGGCATGAACTACGACGACCGCAAGCAGATTATTTGGAAGACGGAATTTACGAATTGCGCGTGAATAGACAGGGAATAAATTATCGGATTCTTTATTTCTTCCATGAAAAGCAAGCGATTATTTCGCACGGATTTGTAAAACAGGAGGATAAAGTGCCAGAGAAGGAGATAAATGATGCACTAAAAAACAAAACGAGGTTTTTGGCCAATCCTGAAAAACATAAATATAAGGAGGAATAAGCATGAAAGAGAATAAAGAGAAAGCAAATGCTGTCAAAGTCCTCCATCATCGCTACATCAAAGATCAGCCTGAACGGAAAGCATCTTTACAGGAAGAGAGAATCAAAGCACAGGTCGCTCAACTAATTTATGACCTCCGTAAAGATGCAGGTTTGACTCAGCAGCAGCTTGCCGAAATGATTGGAACGACTCAATCTGTCATCAGTCGATTAGAAGATTCCGATTACGAAGGGCATTCTCTCACGATGCTGGAAAGAATTGCAAAGGCGTTGAATAGTCAGATAAGAATACATGCGGTGGAAGTAAATTCAAAAGCTACTCCCATCCGGCATGCATTCCAGGTTTTAGTAAGGGCACTAAGGAAAAAACATGGTCTTAATGTGGAACAACTTGCTCAAGAACTTGAAATAGAACCCGCGTATGTGATTGAGTTAGAACAAAATAGCTCCCATAGGCCTTCGCCAATGATTTTATACAAGTTGAGTAGATATTTCAAAATACCTCAAGCTAAATTAAATTTTCTAGCCGGAGCGTCGAAAGAAATTCCACCAGACTTTCAAATCCAGGCATCACAATTTGCTGCTCAATCTGAGTCCTTTTCTAAATTGACAAAAGATGAAAAGAAGTTATTGGATGATTTTGTCAGATTTTTACGACAGGAGTCTGTATGAAAAATGGACAAATTCACAAAAGTTGAAATAGAAAAAGAAAATACTAAAATATTAAGAGAAATAGGAATTAAAAAACCTCTTGCTCGAGTTGAAGACATTCTTGAATTTTTGGAATTGCATCGGCGGTTTTATAATATTGTAGATCAGAATTTATTGCAGCGATTCTGGTACAAAGTAGAAGTTCAAAAATTTAAACTTTTTAAACTGATGAGAAAGGTAAAACTTGTAGCAATGTGGTTCCCAAATGAATCCGAAATTTATATTGACTCTACTCTGCCTGATCCAAAACAAAAATGGGCAACTCACCATGAAATAGAGCATAGAATTCTTCCATGGCATCGATCTTTTTATTTAGGCGACACAGTTCAAACTCTTGATCCAAATTACCAGCAAATGTTGGAAGCAGAAGCGAATTTTGGCGCTTCATATCTAATGTTTTGTGGTGACCTGTTCAAAAAAGAAGCATTAGACACGAAAGCAGAATGGGACAGTATTCTTTTATTAAGTAAGCGATACGAAAATTCCCTGGTAACTACTTTAAGGAGATATGTAAACACCACCCATGATATTCCAATGGCAGCATTTGTAAGCACACCAAATTGGCTTGAAAAACTCGATGATCAAAAAAACAGATGCCGTATCTTTGACAGATCCGATAAGTTTAAAGAACAATTTGGCAATGTTCATCCAGGTACCCTACTATCAAAGATTGATGAAAATACTACGAGAAGGCGAGGTGGCCCAATAGGGGACTTCAGCTTATCCCTGGAGGATGTAAATGGTAACCATCATGAGTTTCGCGCAGAGTCTTTTTTTAATAGCCATTACGTATTAACACTCATTGTTCACAAGATAAAGCTTGAATTCTTTAACAATATTATTGCCTTTCCTTGCCGTTCAGATAAACTGATCCACTCATCTAACATCAGAAAATCCCCTTAAAATCTCATAGATGGCCTTTCTTTTCTATATTTTGTATATTTTGCTGATCTATTTAAATATAAAAATATTTCTTTTAAAATATTCCTTACAATGTTACGATTAAAAAACGATTTATCTATTTGTTCCAGGAGGGTTAAACATGACGACCGAATCCAAATACTCCATTAGCACAAAAGTAGAATTTTCACCGCTGCAAGTCATTGATATTCCCAGGCTAATTGATACGTGCCAGGAGAAGTGGCAAAATCTATCTTTGTGCCTGGTCAACGACAGTGTTGTTCGACTTGGTGTAATCCAGGGGGAGTTTCATTGGCACAAACATGACCAGGAAGATGAATTTTTTTACGTCATCAATGGTTTACTTAACATTGATTTAGAAGAAAAAACAATTGAATTGAAACCCCAGCATGGATTTACGGTGCCAAAAGGTGTATTGCATCGAACCAGGGCCCCAGAACGTACGTCCATCTTGATGATTGAAAAGAGCACTGTTACACCCACCGGCGATTAAGAAGATTAATTTGCCAGAATGCCTGGGCGTTCCCTGTAAAACCATCTTTGTGTAAGGGCGTGACCATTGTTCTCATCAAACAAAGATCAGGATGAACCCTCTAACCACTTCTCATCTTCACTGCAAGCAATTCCTTTCTCGCTGCAGTAAGCTCCCGCCTCCTTTGTAAAACCACAGCGGGAAAAAATAAAACCCACCAAACGCTCTATATTCTCAAGCTTTTTCACCCCTGAAAATTTCTTCTCGAATTCCATCACCTCTTCTTTAGAAAATTTCTTGACCTCCCTGCTCTTAACCTCTCCAATAATCGAATAATCACCCGGATTCTCAGCAGGGGCAAGGAAAAGAAGATGGGGGGACAGGTATTTATTTGCATATCACCTCAGGTACACACAATTCCAGTTACCGGGGCACTGCTGCACTCAGACGGTTTCATTCCCCCTTTATTAATGGCGAGCGACACCCCGTTAACTGCCTGGAGGATAGATAGGAAGGGTAGAAGAAATTTTTTTTGAACAAAATGTACAAAATGTAAATCCGTTTAAGTCTGTGGCTAAAAAATAGACAGTGACTTTAGGAATCCCGGTTGAAATCCTTCCAGGGGATTTTTTTGAATTTGAGGAAAAAAGGAAAAGAAAATAGAAAAAAGAGAACTTTCCGGTCTGGCTGCGGAGAGTTTTTTATGATGTAAACCCGTGTCGCAAGTGCTGATCAAGCAGGGGTCAAGCGGCAGCGGTCTCTTTTTGTTCTTGTATTTTTTCTTTAAATTCTTTGATTTGATCGGCAGTAAAGCCGGTAACTTTAGAAATAAAATCTATAGATGCTCCTTCTCGCAGCATATTCATCACCACATCCCATTTAGTTTTATCAATTATTTTTTCAGCGATAGTAGCCATAATTTCACCTCCCTCGCTAAATTCTTTTGAAACCGTTATTTCGATTTCCTCGTTGTCCAGGTTACCCGCTGTGCTAACCAGGTAATTGATCAGCGTTACCAGGTAATCTAAAGCGGTATTTTTATTCTTAATTTCTTTAAATAATTGAATAATCTCCGGCAGTTTATTTTTTATGGTTGGTTTAAAGATGTATTTAAGAGTCATTAGCAGGATTTGTAGAATGGGAATACCTTTGATATCTTTATCCGATTTGTGTGAGATATCCAGCAGAAGGTACTTGAAATCCGGGATAAATGCTTTCAACGGACCAGGCTCATTAAACAATTTGGAAAAGTGGGTACCAAGGTTCCATTTACTTTTCCCATGGTAAAGCACCAGGGGGATAACCGGGGGTAGATATTTTGCTTTGTCATGATTTGCCAGGTAAAGGTCCCACACATGAACCATATATTTAAGCGCCTGCAATGCGGTATAACGGGCTGGCCAGCTTTTATGTTCCAGCAGCAAAAAGATAAAACCATCGATCTTGTTCTTGAAATTCACTTTATATAAAAAATCCGAATAATATTTCGATAGTGTTTCATCCACGAATTTTTCTTTCATGTATTCAAGGGAATCCAGGTCCAGCAGATCGGTGATTTTCCCGGGAAGGTATTCACGGAATAAGCTCTTAGCAGTGTCTATTTCCTGGAGGAATTTTTGCACTGTCTTGTCATGAGGGGAATTGACTTCTAATTTGCCGGTAGTTTCGGTATCTTCATTTTTGTTAGTCATCATTAAAATTATAATTTGCACCCGGGCATTTGTCAATTTAAAATTCACCAATTTTGATTTTTTTTGTTACGGGTTTTCACTTTTCAGCTATAAATACGAACTTACCCCATGCTTTTCATCTCTCCCACAATCGAATAATCTGCCAGGGACTGAGAACGGGCGAAAATATCAACGCTAAGACTCCACGGTATCGATAGTTTGATGTTCCCTGGTTGATGATATCCGCTTTGGCCAGGCAAATTATTTCTTTTGTATCGTATTGCAAGAAAAAATGGGCTAAAAAATGGGGCCAGGCTAGAAGTTCACGGTTTCTATCTTACGAATCTATGGGATATCAATTGTTATCAAACGCCAATTGTTTTCAACTTTTGTCTGAACGGACCTTCAGGGTCAGCCGACGGACTAAAATAATACGTATTGCTCCTCTTTTTGGGCATTCCCGCTAATTCAGCCAGGATAGATATCTTTGCCTCATCAACAATTTTTTGGATGATCTCTTTTTTGCCCTCCCTGGTTCTAGTTATATACCCAGGTAATACCAATAAATTTGATTGATGGTGATTTGCGGCAAACATGGCAGCTTCATTCAAGAATAAGCCCCCCTCTTCATCCTTCTTAACCGATATGATGCTAATTTTCATTTTATCTTCTCCTTATTTCGAATCGTTTTTTCTATTACATAACAATCATACTTTGAAGATGTTTTCTTATCTGTGTTTCTAACATCTCTCTTTCTACTTCGTAATAGACAAACAGCTTGCCATCATATATAATACGTTCCATTCAAGAATCCTTAACCGACGGCAGTGATAACGTTTTCGGTTGGCCGTTATTAAGCCATTTTAATACCATAAAATGAAGAACAAAGCAACAAGCAACAAAACAATGTGCTTTTACGCTTTCATCGCTTTTCAGTTACACGGAGAATCTCAAAATGTTTGATTAGAAAAGCTCTTCATTAAAGGTTTTTCAGCCGCTCCTTGTTCTCATCAAACAACGGGCGTGACTTCCGCCCTATTTCCCAAAAGGCCCATCAGTAGTGCAAAAGCATTTTTAGATGATTGTTTCGGGGATTTTTTTCGTTTACTATAAACCACTAAAAACCACTATAAATTACTATAAATTGGTATAAACCAGCCACGTTTTCGTCACGTTTTCCAGTGCCGACGGACTGACAGAAGAAAAAAGTCCAAGAATCTTTGAGAATTTTGCACGTTGAGAATAGGTGGAAAACGTATAGAATACGGGACATACAGAAATACGGGACAAGCAAAGAAGAAAGATTATAAAGCATTCTTTATTACTTTACTCACTTCTGCAAAGATTTTTTCCCGCTCCGCAGAGGATAGCATCGCAAGGGGTTTCGATGGGTCATGGGCAGGTTGGTATTGAGCTATTGGTGTTTCTTTCCATTACAATGGCTAATAAGAATCCAAATAATAGTCATATCTTTTCTAGATTCCTTTTGCAACAATTGGGGCATTACCTCGCTTAAAATAAAATCCGAGGCTAGATAGTTGGCACTCACAAGCAATACTGCCACCTTTGTGGTGTTACTCAAACCGCTAATACTTAAGGTAATACAGGCATTTAAATAACCAGGCCCAAAATAAAATACTGGTAAAACTACAATATTATTGATTTCCAATAATTAATCGTTTCAGAATTACCAAAATTAAAGTAACCGTTTTACGAGATATCACAATTGTTGTAAACACGATACAACAATTAATTAACCTAAAAATGATTGATTTTACGGAATATAACATTTTTCAAGAGGCTGCAAACAGACAATTAATCTTTGGAATTTGGATAGATTTGGAAGATATGCCTCTATCTTCAGTAAACAGTGGTTATTTGTATTATTGGAATTTACTGACATTCTCCTTGAAGAGTCTTCCAGGATAACGATTAAAAGAAAAAAACGGCAAATTGGATACTTTAAATTCTGTTTTTAGGGCCTTTTTTGGCACTATTAACGGTTGTAGTTAGACACAATTCACAGCTTGCTTTGATCCATATGAGTGTCTGGTGCAGGGTGCAGGACGGTCCGATCGGCCGATGGCAGAGCGCTTCTATAACCAATGCAAGACGCAAAAAATTTCGAGCGTACTACGGTCCTATCAGCCGGTGACAAGGTGTTACTGTAACCAATGCAAGAAATCTCGGGCGTATTACGTTTCTAATATTGCCGTAAGCAGCGTGCTTCATCACCTTGCCAGGGGCATTGTGTAAAGATCACCGTGATCCGGGCAGCGTGCATAATAGCGCCAATAGCCGGGCTGAAAAAAAAATAAAAAAAAT
>CP070627.1:8464764-8472432 GCA_020355945.1 Candidatus Aminicenantota bacterium
CTCTATTTGCGCATCGGAGGAATAACCGGTGTCATCTACGGCAATGTGCGTTTGCTGCATGCGCCAAAACCTTCCAAAACCAAAAAAAGCAGCGAAACAGTAAAAGAAGAAAAATATGACGCCGTGTTTTTTAAAGGCATTCCTCCCCGGTGGCTGATGGTTTCTTACAAAGATAAAATTGAAATGACCGGCGACCTTGAAATGAAACCCTTTTTTATGCATTTTGCCAAACGAACCCCTGAAGAATTGAAAAAAGATTCTTCCCTCTATTTTGAGTTCAAGGAGTTCCGCATCAATGAAAACCGGAGAATTACAGCCAAAATCGTGGTTCCTTACATGATGGGACTGCCAACGCTTCCCTTAAAACGCTTTACAGTCCGACGAGGCGCCTGGTCAGACCGAACCCTGCTGGCATTTAGAAATATCAATTACTCAGGCGTGGACGGCCTATCAGCATCGTTTTATTTACGGCTGAGAGAAAAATTTTTAAAAGGCGATCATGATATCAAATTGTATGAACGGAAATTGTTTGGCTTAGAAGGTCCAAAACGCGGCGTTCTTTTTTCAGGAAAAAGCGAACTCCTGGCAAAAAACAAAAAATTACTGGAAATGTCTACGCTGTGGAATTCCGGCGAAGAATCCTTTAATATCCGGTTAAGCCATCGTCTGGATTTCAAATATTTGAGTTACGCCTTTACCCAAATTGTCAGCGGGCAAAAGAAGCGGCCCACCTTTGTCGAGTTTTCTTCGGATTTGACGATAAAAAAACTAAAAATAATCGTACCACGATTTCAATTTACCCACGATTGGGAAAAAAGCTATTCCTATAGGCTTTCTACCCCTTTGAGCCTGGTGAAAAATTTGAATTTGAATTTCAGTTGGCAGCGAAGAATAATAAGGGATAATTACCGGTCAGACACGTCTGACTTTACCACTTCACTGCATTTTAATGCCTCGTTGTTTTCCGTATCTTCCAATTATAATTTTTCTAAAAATTTACTGGAAGCAGCAGTCAGGAAAAATTTTTCCGTCAATATGCGGCTAAAACCACTGCAGTTTCTTATGAATAATATTTCCATGGATATTTCTACTTTTTTTATGTTTTCTTCACTGCCTTACGGTGACCAAACGCTGTCGAGAACATCCCCGGGTATCAATTTTGCCATCCGTTCGGCAGGAGCACTGATGCCCCTGGGTTTTAATTTAATACCCACCTTTACCTTTAACCACCTGTGGGACAAACAAGATAACCAGGAACAAGGATTCACGGATTTTAATTATTCCATATCCCTGCAAAAGGAAATTGGTAAATTCACGGGGTCGGTGGATTACGCACTGGCATCACGCTACCGGGTAGACAACTTCTGGATCGAAGGCAGCAGCAGGCAAAATCTCAATCTCAATCTTCAACTAAAAGACCTAAAAAACTACTCGTTTTTGCTGCGCTTTTATTACAATAATAACCTGGACCTGGAAAATATATCTTTTACCGGTCAATGGAACCTTCCCTATGATCTGCGCTTTTCTTCTTTCCTGCTTTTTTACAACCGGGAAAAGAAATTCCAGACCCTGGAGGTGTTTATCGAGAAAACCTTCAAAAAAAGAATAAAAATTCAAGGAGGCTACTCATTAGCATTAAAGCGATTTTTTATAAAATTTTTAACCCTCTGATTTCACACCTGGAGACGATAACGGTAACATTTTTAACCTGTGTTCTATTGGTATCCACTATGGGGTGTGGTGTAAAAATGGAGCAGCTGCCCGTACTCAGTTACCCCTATGTATCTGAAATTGAATTTTTAAAAGAGGTTAAAAATATCAACGGTAAAGCCAAAAAAACACGATTTGATCGGGATCGGATCACTTCTCCCTTCTGCTTTTTCCTGAAAATAAAAGAAATCGAGAATAACGGCACCCTGGCAGTAGTTTTTTATGAGAATTCCAATGACAGTAATAAAAAAGTGGCGGAAAGAACCTTTTATTTTGGCAAGCCCGGGAAATATTATGAATATATCATCTTTTTCGATCAGGTTGACGGTTTAAACCCCGGGGATTATCGGTATGCGGTTTTTTTAAATCAGCATCTTCTTTATGAAGGTGAATTAAGAATAAATAAACCCCCCATTCCAAATTCCAAATCCTAAATTCCAAACAATTTTGAAACGCCACAGGTAGCATGTTCCAGGTGAGACAACAGGATAATCTCCGGCACCCGGAACACGCACCCTGTGACCAGCAGCCATTGTTTATGTTAACTAAGGAGGTTGTTACGGCCTAGTCTTACAAAAAAGGCAAGCAATTTAAATGCCATAAAAAATGATAAAAAGTGTCCTGTTTAATGGACAAAGTCCTAAAAATATCACATGATTCAAAGATTGCATTGAACCTTATTTCCAATAGGAAATATTATTTCCTAATTGGTATCATAAGAAAAATATATTTCCTTTAAGATTGGATAGGGGAAATATAATTTCCTATTTGAAAAATGGATTACCGGAAATTTTTCATTTGAATCCTACTGAAATTTTGCATATAATATATAGTCACTAGCATTTCTTGTTGTAAAATGTCTCAACAGGGATGTAAAGTTACCTGCTGTCAGGAGAAGCTAATGTCATATTGAATTGGAGTTGAAAAATGAGTATGTATCACGATGCAAAAGGATATTTAACTTACAAAAACCCGGAGGGGAAGATTCGTACTTTTTCCGGGATACAGCCTTCCGGTGAGATTCATATCGGCAACTATTTGGGTGCGATTTCCAATTGGGTGACGTTTATGGATGATTATCAATGCCTGTTCTGTATTGTTGACTATCATGCCGCCACTATTTTTTATGATCCCAAGGAGATGCAGCAGCGGGTGTTTGATGCAGCAGTTGCCAATATTGCCGCAGGCCTGGACCCTGAAAAATGTATCATTTTTGTCCAGGGTGAGGTACCAGAGCACACTGAACTGGCCTGGATTTTCAACACAGTAACCCCTTTTGGTGACCTGGCCCGCATGACCCAGTTTAAACAAAAATCTAAAGAGCATGAGGACAATATTAATGTGGGACTTTTTACCTATCCCGTACTTCAAGCCTCTGATATCCTTCTCTACAAAGCCAGTGCCGTACCAGTAGGTGAAGACCAGGTCCAGCATATTGAATTGGCCAGGGAGATCGCCCGGAAGTTTAATGCCCGTTATGGAGATGTCTTCCCTGAATGTCAGGCTTATGTGACAGAAGCCAAACGGATCATGGGTTTGGATGGAGAAAATAAAATGTCCAAAAGCCTGGGCAACACCATTGGTCTCCTGGAATCTCCTAAAGATACCTGGAAAAAATTAGCACCGGCAAAAACCGACTTACGTCGAAAACGGCGGACAGACCCCGGGGTCCCGGAGGATTGTAATATTTTCACCAGTTACCACCTGTACTTTTCTTCCCCGGAGGATTTGGCCTGGGTAAGGCAAGGGTGTACCACAGCCGGTATCGGCTGCCTGGATTGTAAAAAAAGACTGGCTGAAAACATGGAGAAAGTTCTCGAACCGATCAGGAAAAAAGCCGAAGACTTACAAACCCATCCCGACATCGTCCATGATGTTTTAACCAAAGGAGCCCGGACCGCAAAGGAAATAGCAGGACCGGTTATGGAAGAAGTTCGTTCGGCTATGGGTTTAAAACGTCCCACCAGCTAAATGCCTCCGGCAGCCAGCATGCGGCGCATGGACCCTTTTAGGTTTGAGATGATTTGAACACTGGAAAACGCCGCGACCGTGAATAGGGAGCACCAGCATGGTGCCTCCGGCGGGCAGGGGCTCTTTTTAAAAAAACCGCCGTGAAGCATCTGCACCCCGCAAAAATTTTTTACTGGTATTTACAAAACTCTCATTTTATGTTATAAAGTAATTTCCTAACTGAAACAACAGCATTTGCGAAAACAGTAACGCAGTTGTTATCCCTGGTAGATGGCCACAAGGCAGCGGCTTCACGTTTAAAAAAAGGAGACCAAAATGATATTTAAAAGCCTTTTCAAAAGAGTTTTCGTTGCTTTTGTCATAACAACGGCTGCGACTGGTTTGTTATTGACTTCAGCCGATAACAACAGCAAACCGCGGGTTAAAAAAGGCGCCAAAGTGACTGTGGTCAGCGGATCATTGGTGCAGTGGCAAAATGTGAAAAAGATCAGCCTCGATCAGTTGAAAAGTCCGCGAAAACTGAGACCCGTCATGAACTTTGAAAATCCCAAAAAAATAGTAAAACCAGCAACAACCAATGACCCGGTGCTTCAAGATACCTTCATGAAAAAAGACAAATCCCTGGAAAGACAGGCGTTAGCCATAACCCCGATCAGAGATTTTACCGGGATGAATTTTTTAGACAATGGTTCGGGCTGGCCCCCGGATACCTGTGGAGATGTAGGGCCTACATACTATGTGCAAGCCGTCAACACTTCTATCGGTATATTTGACAAAACCACGGGTGAGTTGGTATCGGTCACCACTTATGATGCTCTTTTCCCGTCTTCAGTGGGGGAACCCTGCGATAACAATAATAACGGTGACGTGATTATCCTGTATGATAAATATAAACAACGGTGGTTTCTATTGGATTTTGCCTGGGATCCGTCTCAAACCGGTGGTTCCTATTTTTCTATTGGCGCTTCTAAAACCAGTGATCCCGCGGGCGAGTGGTGGACGTACTGCCTCCAGGCTGATAACACTTTGATGGATGATTATCCCAAGTGCGGCGTGTGGCACGACGGTATATATATTACTGCCAATATGTTTGAATTCAACGGTAATTTCCAGCATGCAAAAACCTGGGCACTAAAAACTCCCGAGCTTTATAATGGTACGTTGATTTCTCAATCGGTGATTGATGAGAATTATTATGCCTGGTGTCTACTTCCCGGTAATGCCAAAGGTCCCAACGCACCACCCCTGGATGCACCCCTTTACCTGTATGCCATGGATGCGGATGAATACGGGTCACCCAGTTCCGATGCGCTTTATGTATGGAAATACAGCGTGGATTGGGACAATTCCAACAACACCACCTGGACAGGCCCTATCTTTATTAGTGGAGTGGCCTCTTTTGGTTTAACCACCAAACAAGTTCCACAACCGGGCACAGCCAATACCCTTGACTCCCTTTACGGCCGTTTGATGTATCCTGCCAATTATATTAATTTTGGCACCCATGAATCAGTATACCTGTGTCACCTGGTAGAAACCAATGACAAGCGGGCCATGCGGTGGTATGAAATACGCATTTCCAATGGTAATTCCTCCCTCTACCAGCAGGGCACGTATTCACCGGACTCACATCACCGCTGGATGGGCAGTATTTGTGGAGATAATAACGGCAATATTGCCATGGGATACAGCATATCTTCCTCCGACATGTATCCTTCTATTTGCTACTGCGGCCGGTTATCCACTGATGCCCCGGGTGTAATGGGGCAGGGTGAAGTAACATTGGCAGAAGGAAGTGGTTATCAAAGCGATTACAACCGGTGGGGTGACTACAGCCACCTCACCCTTGATCCGGTTGACAATGAAACCCTTTGGTATACCCAGGAATATTTCACCGCTCCCGGTACCAACTGGCAGACCCGCATCGGTGCGTTCAAATTAGGCGGCGGCCCACCACCTCCCACAGACGACATCCAGGAAGCCCTGGATACCGACTCATTAAGCTTTACAATCACCGGGGATGCCGAGTGGACAAAAGTAACCGATGTCTATTTCTACGATAATGACTCAGCCAAAACCGGGACCATTAACAATAATCAATCCTGTTCCCTTCAATCCTCCATCTACCTCTCCTCACAAAAAGAAATCAAATTCTATTGGAAAGTCTCATCGGAGCCGAACTACGATTACCTGACCTTCTATGTGGACGGTGTGTTACAGTACCGGATTTCCGGGGATATCAACTGGCAGCAAAAGTCCTATACATTGCCTGCTGGTACGCATGACCTTAGGTGGACCTATGCCAAAGACTATAATGTCAGCAGTGGTTCTGACTGTGGGTGGCTGGATAAAGTGGAACTGGTGACGCCCAGTCCCGGGGGGGGCACATTGGCTAAAGCCGTAGATTATAATTCACTAACGTTTAACACCAGTGGTGATGCGGATTGGTTCTACCAGGCCACCACCTATTACTATGACAGTGATGCCGCTGAAAGTCCTGATATTTCAAATAATCAAAGTGTCTCCATGGAAACCGCCATCTCCGAATATCAGTCCATTAAATTCTACTGGAAAGTCTCCTCCGAGTTTGGCTATGACTTATTACAATTCTATATTGATGATGTGTTACAAGACCAGGTTTCCGGTAATGTTGACTGGCAGCAGCAAGTTTATGCGGTTCCTCCCGGGAAACATACCTTGAAGTGGACTTATGCCAAAGACTACAGTATCAGCAGTGGTTCTGACTGCGGCTGGGTAGACAAACTGGAACTGGGCGAAGCACCCGAAGACCCTATTGCCAAAGCCGTTGGAGCACCGGAACTAATTTTTACTCTCAGCGGCGATTACGAATGGTATGTGACCACCAGCGATTATGTAGAGGGCGGTGATTCGGTAACCGTCCCCTCAGAGCTGGCCCATAATGAAGAGGCTGTCATGGAAACCTCTATCTCCGGTTACACTACCATTAAATTTTACTGGAAAGTCTCTTCCGAAACCAATTATGATTACCTAAGATTCTACATAGACGGTATCCTGAAAGACCAGGTCTCCGGTGAAACGGATTGGGAAGAGAAAATTTACTCTGTCTCTTCAGGCACCCATACTTTAAAATGGGCGTACAGCAAAGATCGCAGTTTCAGCAGCGGTGCCGACACCGGTTGGGTAGATAAATTATGGCTTATTGAATAATAAGGTCGCTAAAAAGGCGGCAATGGAAAGCAGGTAACGCCAGGGGCTCAAGCCGGCTTCTTTCAGCTTATCCGCGTGTTTTTTCATCAGTAATATCCCAATCGTTTTCGGATTTCCCCTGTTTTTGAATTCAAGAGATCAATGGTTTCAGGTTTTAGTTTTCGCTTATGATCGCCGGGGGTAACCTGGCGTTTGTGTTTACGGACATCCTCTTTGGAGACCTTGAAATCCACCTCAGCCTTTATTTGATCGATAAATTCCCGGCGGATATCCATTCCCAGGAATTCAATTAATTGATCCAGCCAGGCGTCAAAATTCTCCACCATGTCTTCATACTTCAAGAAAAGCACATTGGGTTTGCCGATTAACTCTTTACCATACTCGTCATACCTGTCCAAAAACCTGGAATTGGCGTCCAATCTATTAAGCACAAACTCATCAACCGTCTGTTCCAGGCTTTTTTTCCTGCGATTGACCCGGATTTGATGCGCTTTTTTCCCCTCCAATAAAGGGGTAACATGGCTGTAAATGGCATAATAAGAGGAGACAATCACATCCCTGGGGTCTCTTAATACCAACAGGATTTTATAATCTTCAATATTGGGAATACCCCGGTTAAAGGAGCGAAAGGGTCCGTAAAAATACCCGCTGGATTGATAAGGTACGTTTAGCATTATTCTACGTTTCCCTTCCCATTCTTTACCTTTACCCAACTGGTAAAAATAGCCATCCAGGTCCACCGGGGTCAACCCGGCTTCTTTTGCTATTTTCTTCATTAAACCACCAATAAAGGTGGAG
>CP070627.1:8472532-8476476 GCA_020355945.1 Candidatus Aminicenantota bacterium
CGGTTCTCCCAGACCATTGCATATTTTATCTAAAAGTTCCACCATGTGACGGGTTCCTATGCGGCAAGGGCTGCATTTTCCACAGGATTCCTCTACAGTGAATTTTAAAAAATATCGCGCCAGGTCCACCATACAGGTATCTTCATCCGTCACGATCATACCACCTGAACCCATAATGGAACCGGCTTTGGTAAGACTCTCATAATCAACAGGTAAATCCAAAAGTTCTTCAGGTATACAGCCGCCGGAAGGACCGCCGGTTTGAACCGCTTTAAATTTTTTCTTTTTGGGAATTCCACCGCCAATGTCGTAAATGATTTCCCTGAGGGTAATTCCCATTGGCACCTCTACAAGACCGGTATTATTTATTTTGCCCACCAGGGAAAATATCTTGGTTCCTTTACTATTTTCCGTCCCGATGGAAGAGAACCAGTCTGCGCCTCTTAAGATAATATTGGGGACATTGGCCCAGGTTTCCACGTTATTGATACAGGTGGGTTTTCCCCAGAGTCCTTTTTCTGCCGGGTAAGGCGGCCGCGGCCGCGGTCTGCCCACTATCCCCTCGATAGAAGAAATCAGTGCGGTCTCCTCTCCGCATACAAAGGCGCCGGCACCGGGAATCACCTCGATGGAAAAATTAAACCCGGTTCCCAGGATATCTTCTCCCAGTAAACCATAGGCTTCGGCTTGTTCCAGGGCAATATGTAACCGTTTGAGTGCTATTGGATATTCACTGCGCAGATAAATATATCCTTTATGCGCCCCGATAGCGATGGCGCCGATGGTCATGCCTTCTAAGACCGCGTGAGGGTCGGCTTCCAAAATACTCCTGTCCATGAAGGCCCCCGGGTCACCTTCGTCGCCATTGCAAATAATATACTTGATTTGCCCGGGGGTTTTGCTGCATAATTCCCATTTGACACCGGTGGGAAAACCGGCACCACCGCGGCCCCGTAACCCGGATTTCTTTACTTCTTCAATCACCTGGGTCGGTGTCATTTGGGTAAGTACTTTTTCTAATGCGCGGTACCCATCAAAACCAATATACTCTTCAATGTTTTCCGGGTCTAACCTGCCGCGATTCCTCAACACCACCATCAAGCGCTGATGTTTGAAAAACCCGATATCCATCATTTTGGCTATCGGGGGCTCTTTGCGCGACGGCGTATACATTAATTCCTTAACCGGCATGCCTTTTAAAAAGTGTTCGGTGACAAGATGGGGAATGTCCTTTTTGTCCATCCTCTGGTAGAATATACCGTCCGGCTGCACAATAACGATGGGGCCCCGTTCACAGAACCCCTGACACCCAGTTTTGACTACCTTCACTTCATCTTGCAGACCCTGCCTGGTAATTTCCTGGTCCAGTGCCTCCTTGATCTCAAAGGAGCGGCAGGCTACACATCCTGTTCCTGCGCAAATAAGTAAATGCATTCGATGTTCTTTCATAGTAATCTCCTGGTTAGTTCATAGTTCACGGCTCATAGCTCATAGCTCATAGCTAAAAGCTTTTTCACCTAATGTGTTCGTTCACTTCCCATGGCAATCGCATATTTCTCTATGATATTACCGTTAATGATATGCTCATGTAAGACCTCTTTGATTTTCCCCGGGGTCAAATCCCCATATTTTACCGGTGGATTCCCGGTTATTTCCAGGGTGGCCATGGGTTCGCGGCTGCACAGCCCGGCGCAGCCTGAGGTGGTTACAATGATATCCGTTAATTTAGCCGCCTCGATCTCCGCCATTAATGCAGTAAGGATTTTCCGCGCCCCGGCTGCAATGCCGCAGGTGCCCAGGTGAATCGTCACCTTAGCCCTGGCCTTGCCCTGTCTTAATATCGCTGTCTTTCTTACTTTTTCCCTGACTCTTTCTAAGTCTCCGATCTTTAGTTTCTTCATTTTATTTTCCTTCCTTTTTCATTTGTTTTCCTTTTCTAAGTCTCTTAATCCGGTGTGAATCGTTTCTCCTAAAAAATTTAAAACTTCAGGGTTGTTTATGGGCACATCCTGCAATTCTTCTTTTATATCACGGGTGTCCAATATAAAACCATCTCCATCCTTGCAGTGCTGGTATACGATATCGATATCCGCTCCCCTGCCGGTAAGCAGGGCAATAATGGTATCCGCCATATCACCAACCGGTCTGCGATCAATATGATCGTAGACGAATTCGGCAGTTATAGTGGTTCCTTTTCCTTTTTGAGATTCAATGGTTAAATTTCCTTCCGCCTCCTGTGCAGACTGTGCCAACAGGGAAATCCCCAAACCGGCTTCCTTGTCTCTTTTTGTGGTATAGAAGGGATCAAGTACTTTTTGCCGGGTTTCTTCATCCAGGCCGCTGCCGTTATCTTCTATTTTTAACACCAGTTTATTCCCCCTGGTATCTTCGTTTATCATGATATTGATTTTTGTTGCACCGGCTTCAATGGAATTTTCGCTGATATCCAGGATGTGGAGAGAAAGGTCTTGCAACTTAGGCCTCCGTTAACAAATCTCTTCCATCCTTTTTTTCAAGGGCTTTGCGGATTTCATCCACCCCGGGTCCGCCCAGTAAAAAGCATGAAGTCGCTTTCCCGATATCTTGCAGAAAATGAGCGTCAGATGAAGATATGATGGGGAATTTTTCAATTCCCGGGTACCTGGCCAACGCCTGGGACCGATTGGTATAAGATGATATTTCCAGGGCATCCAGTTCCAGGTCCTCCGGGATAAAACCCAATTGTCCAATAATACTATTACAAGCTTCACGATCGATATGAGCGGCGATCACCAGGCCGCCCAGGTGGTGAATTTTATTTACCAACTCTTTTAACGTCAATGAGGTGGCGCCCAGCAGTAATCGTTGGTTATATCCTTCTACTTCGTCAAATTCATTGGCAATGATTTGCTCACCAAAAATATCTTCTATATTCTCCCCGGGGGCAAGACGTTCATAAACCGTTTCCTGTAAGCTTAACACCGGGTCAACCTCATCAAATAGGGCAATGATATGAACTTCCTCAACAGTGGTGACTTCCATTCCCGGCAGTACGGTTATTTTCTTTTTAGAACCTGCTGCTATTGCTGCCCGGACATTCTCTGCCGAATTGTGATCGCATATCCCGATCATATCAAGATTTTTTTTCACGGCTTTTTCAACGACTCTTTTGGGTGACATGGTTAAATCGGCACAGGGAGATAAACAGGTATGAATATGTAAATCCCCGCGAAAGCGTTTTAACATTTTTCATTTTTCCTTACTCATTACTCATTACTCATTACTCATGCAATCCATGGATTCCAAACTCATAGAGCCGGCCCACCAGTTCAAAGGCGGGAAGATTACTGGTCATGATGGGCAATTTTTTTGTTATTGCCTTTTTTATCGTCTCCTCTTCCGGTTTGAAGTTGTTGATAATGATAATAGCCGGCAGCATCCGTATTACGGCAACCGCAACGATATTGGGATGAACCTGCCGGGTGACCCAGATGTCGCCTTTTTTAGCAGAGGCCATCACATCACTTAACAGGTCGCTGACATACCCCCCCAGGACCTCTCTGTCCAAAAACTCTTCACCACACTCTACCTGGAGATTAAAGGATGTTTTAATGTCCAGGAGGCTAACTTTTTCTTTCACAATTATCCTCCTCTTTTAAAAACCGGCAATCCGCCAATTTTGCTTTGTCACGAGCAATATCGTCGGCCAAGGTTTTGCAATCCGGGGCCCCGCAGATACCACAGTCCATACCCGGGAGTTTTTTGATCAATTTTTCTTTCAACTGCAGTTTTTGCAGTGCCCGAGATCGCTCCGTATCCAGCGGCGGGAAAGGTTTGGGCTTTACTTCATCTTTGAAGGAAAAGAATCCTGTCTTATACATTTGTTCTACCGTGAAGGAATTAACACTTTTTTTACCGCTGTACATGCGAATCAGCATGGAGATATTACTTTTAGCCACAAACCT
>CP070627.1:8476576-8483573 GCA_020355945.1 Candidatus Aminicenantota bacterium
AAAGAGGTTCCAGTATTCTCAATATTATGACCCAGGTAAGCCCATAACAGTCTCCCAGAGAAATAATCTGACATTCTTTGAGCAATTTTTTTAGCTAATGCGGTTTTTCCTATTCCTGGGGTACCCCATAATATAACATTTTCTCCCCGACGTAACATTAAGGTTATATCGTTAATTTCTTTACTTCTACCTAAAAAGTTTAGCGGAACAGGAGGGATATTATTCCAGGGTTTGTCTGAAATATTTATTTGCATACCATCATTGGCTAAATACTGGTTTCTCATTCTTTCAACCCGGTCTTTGAAATCTTCATAAATTAAACGCTGGCCTGTAATCACCTTTTCATCTCTATATTTAACCAGCAGGTCTAAATATCGAGGTTTATGAATTAAATGATGCAGCTCACTGGAGAGTTCCGGGATAGTCAAATTATATCTAACCAGTGCTTCATTCAATTCAACGTCATTGTATGGAGGCAAACTCCAATTTTGAATTTCTTTTAGGTGCGTCGATTGAGAAAATCTATCTTGCCAATATTTTGTACGAGAAGTCAGAACCACAGCAATTCTTTTACCCCAGGGATCAGCCTGTGCTTTTTCTAACAGCCACTGCCAATCTAAAGATAGATTTTCATTAATACCATCGATCACTAAAATAATAATGGGTTCATTTGAATGAGGACGGTTCATCCAATTGGTTATCCTTTTTTCCCAAAACTTAACATCACGTGTCTTTTGCCGAGCGGATATTGCCTCACTTAAAATTTTCTCAATATCAGTTGTTGAAACGTTCCGTGCCGGTAAAAATACAACCGGTATTTTATTGATTTGCTCAATATATATAGTGATCCATGAAGCAACCGCCCAGGTTTTTCCATCACCCTCCTCTCCGGTTAAAACAAATATGTTGTTTTTCACTCCCCATTTGCTCAACCAATTATCCAGTATCTCCAGGGCAGATTTTCTCTCAATGAAAGTGTTCCCCTTGCCATGGATATTAATACTCTGTCGGAATGAACTCCTGGAACTGGCTTCAGAACCGAATTGAGCGAATAACCATTTATTTTGCTCTTTGTGCCAACTGTTGAATCCCAGGTGGTGCTTTGATAATTTTTCTTTTAAAGATGAAAGTTTGCTGTTGTATCCTGGTTTTTCTTTTATTTCAATTAAGTATTTATTTAATTTTTCCAGTCTTTCTGAATTGAGTTTCGAATATCTCTTGAAAAATTCAACCACGATATCATCGCCATAAGCACAAAGCGTTTCAACAGAATCAGACTCACTATCGTCAGGTTCAACAACAAAAATCTCGACTCCTTTACTACATCCTGATTGATAAAGTCTTTGGGCTAATTGACTGTCTAAGGGTCTGGTAATAACGACAACCCATAAATCAAGGTTAGGATTGTCCTGGTAAGCAAGTTCCAGCTTACTCAACAAATCGCTTTCTTTAGCACGGGTATTTGGGCTGTAAAGTTTACATTCTACAGCAATGTAATTTCCTCTAATCCCACTGGTGCTTAAGTCTTTACCGGCTTGATAGCCAGCTTTAGCTATATAAAATCTATCGCCTGTTATTTTTTCCAGTAATTTTGCTATCAATCCTTCAAAACCTTCGGAACCTACGGGTCTGAGCACTTTCTTTTTTAAGACAGAACGTAAAAATTTTTCCTGCGTCATTATCATTTCCTTTAATCATTAAGCCATCATTTCTAACTCTGACTCTCTTTTATATCTCTTTTTCTCTTTTTCCACAAACTTTCAATACCAAATGTCTATTTTCTTTTTGGAATTTCTCTCTTGCCTCCGGCGGCCAGGGGGACTCTTTTCGAGAAAACCGCCCCGTGACGCATCTGGACCCCCCGAAAAAGCTTCTTATTATGTTGAAAAAGTTGAAAATAGTTCGATATTGCCTCAAAAAGAATTATTCTTTTAAATATAATTTCCATTCCTCATCGCTTCGGCCAATCCCGATAATAAAACTGGTCACTGTTTTATCTCCAATCTTGTGGTTTTGCGGTTCACCCCCTTCCCCTACCGGTGTTTTGGTATCATAAATTACCAGGTAACCCCCGGGGCAATGTTCAGAGGTTAGGTATTTTTCCGATAATTGGGTTATTCCCTGGTCCACCGTCCGGGAAAGATTCTGACGGTTGATCTTGGTCTCTATAATATATCTCCTGCCTTTATAAGTTAACGTGATATCCATAATCCCCAGCCCGCTCATCACTTCATACCGCAGCTCTCCTTCTCCACTACGGACAAACTGGTAAAGCCAGGCTGTCAGCAGGAATTGACCGGTTTTCTCATAAGGTTTTTTCTCTTTATAAAATGCCCTTACCCCAATTTGCGCAATGTACTGCTCAAAATCCAGGAGAATTTTCTCCATGTCCAATCTATTACCGGGCAATTCATATCTTGCCCTGGAAATATCTTCCGGTACTTCAGTCTCACTGAAAAATGTCTCAACAAATCTCTCTTTATAAATGTTATTGGCCACCACCGCTGTTTTTTCTTTTCTCTTTATCAATCCGTACTGCTCCAACCAGGACTGCTCTTTATCGTTGGGTCTATATTTAACATGATCAAACACAATCTTAACAAAGGTTTCTTTATACAGTACGGCCTTTTCATAAAGATTGTCAAAGTGGTCGTTTTTCTCTAACAGGAGAATTTCAATGGCTTTTTCCACATCGTTTGGGTTGATGGGCTCCGTAGTTCCCGGTTTTACATCCAGGGTAAGGATAGACCCCAACCGGTTCACCAGCCAGGGTTGACCTTCGGTTTCGTCATAAATTTTTTTTATGGCTTCGTCGGTAAAAGGTTGATTGGTTTCTTCGGTATATTGAGAGTATAGATCGCGCACATTCTTTAAAGAAAAAGGCGGCATTTCCACCTGGTCCGCAATATTAAAGGGAGATACACCTCCCACAATGAGCTTGGTTATATTCCTGATGCCAATCAATCCAATGGAATAAAGAGCTTTCTCTCTTATTTTTTTATATTTTATATATAATCCCCTCAAGGTGGTAAGAAAATTCTCTAATTCGTCTATAGGAATCCCGTCAAACTCATCAATGAAGATGACAATCTTTTTATATTGGATGATCTTGTTTAATTTTTCAAACAACAACCTGAAGGAAATATGATTGGTGAGATGATGATTGTTTAAAAACCGGACAACTTCTTCGATTTTTTCACAGCGCACCTCTTTTAACCTGTTAGTCAACTGTTCATAAAGTTCCATCTCCATTAATGAGTAAAACTCTGTTTTGTTTAGATTTTTATTGTCCTGTAAACTTAATATGACAACCGCATAGGTGGGATCGCCGTGCAATTGGCGGCAAAGTTCTTCCAGGAATGTTGTTTTTCCGCTCTGCCTGGGGGCAAATATAGAAAAATACCTGCCCCGGTCTACCATGGTCTTAATGTCTTGCTTTTTGGTATTGATCACGTTGTCCAGGTGAACATAATAAGCCTCTTCAGCGTCTACCGTACCTGAATCCTCGAAAATTCGTTTGGGCTTTCGATACTTTTTCTCGTTTATATCCGCTGCTTTTTCATCTACCAACAGTCTTTTTCAACGGGTCAACGGTTCGTTTATTTTTATGGTCTAAAATGCAGAAGATATAAATGTCGGCTTGTCTTTTAATTTCTTCTGAGTATTTATTTGTATCCGCATACCAACCTTTTGTGGGAGCAATTCTAAATTGTATGTCAGAAAGTTTTTCTTGTTTCCAGCTTTGTAAATAGGCCGCGGATTTGATTTCTATTTTGAGCCCTTTTTTGGTTTTAAAGTCATCGGCATCCCATTCGGTTCTGGCGTCCATATCCAATTCCAGTGCCGCAGCAACAATAAATTCTGCCAGCACTCCCCTGGTGGCATTGCTTAATAAGTCAGCCTGTGACCACTGCCAGAAATCCACCAGTTTTAAATTGACCGGAGAACCGCCAAAAATAAAATTTTCTTGCCCGGTTTTTCTTCGGACTTTTATCGCATCTAATTTTTCTTTCATCCTGTATTGTACCAAAATGCCGAATAAAAAACCAGCCTAAATTGGCATTCACTGGCATTCCCCCCAGTTTAGTTATTCCTTTTTTGCAGAAAATAAGAAAAGGTTAAAAATTCAAAATAGCTCAAAAGGATGTGGGCAAATGCAAAAAAAGTCATTTAGAAAGCCTTTCTTTTTCTTTTAAAAGTCGAATCATCACAGGAGACTCATTATCGCAGATTTCAATAGCTTCATCTAACAGTTGATTTGCATATATAGGATTATACAAAAGACTCAAATTATACAACTGATTAGCCTCTGAGTCTCTGTCTCCAAGCTTTTGATATATTTTTCTTGCCTCACGGTGACACTTCCTGGCCTCCCTCAGCATTTTTGGTGAATTTTTGAAAGAATCATGATAATAATATGCCAAACCTATATTATTTAAAATGGTTGCCTTAAGCCTTCTTCTTCGAACTTCCTCTTGATCCTTTGCGGATTTATTTAGGGCATTCTTGGCCTTCTTATAAAATCTGAGCGCAATTTCCGCTTGATTTGAAATTCGATAATATACGCCCAATGTATTTAATATTTGTGCTTCTGCTATATGATTCCCCAATTTCTGAAAAATTGACAACGCCGGTTCCAGATAATATTTTGTTTTATCCCAGTTTCCTGTTTGCTGATATGTATATCCAATAGCACTAAAAATTAAAGCCTTTTGTTTTTCGTCAATGTTTTCTATACCACGGATTAGCATCGACTCGAAGATTTTATAGAAATCCTCTTGTTTATTTTGACTTTTATGAACTTCATAGAGCCTATAAAATGCATTCGCTGCATCTTGAAAATTTTCCACGGCAACCCATGAAGAAGCCGCCTGCTTCAAATATTTTGCCGCCTCTACCTTCTGGTTCGTTAACTCATGATAAATAGCCATGTTCATAGAGGTCTCTGCCTGGCCATGTAAATCTCCGGCAGCACTTCTTACATCCAGAGATAATTCAAGAAATTCTTTAGCCTTCTCTAAGTCTAAATTATCTTTCGATTTCAAGTATTTGTATATGTAGGTCTTCCCGAGATTATTAAATGTTGAGCCTTCACTAATGCGAACTTTATATTCCTGTTGAATCGACAGGGCTTTTTCCAGATACTCAATTGCCTTTTCAAAATCACCATTATGAAAACAAACCTCAGCCAACCCGTTTAGCGTATGAGATTCTCCTTTAACATCATTGGCAGCACGCCTTAATTCCAATGCCCGCTCATATACCGATAATGCTTCATGTAATTGGTATCTATGCACATAAACATTGCCTAGCTGATACAGTATTGTCCCTTCTAGAAGTTTTTCGCCTTTTCCTTCGATTAACCTGAGGGCTTCCTGAAAATATGAAATTGCTTGATCATACTCATTCATACGTGAATAGCAAACACCGATTCCATTAAGAATACCAGCTTCGTATGATGTTTCTTCTTTTAAATCACGGGCTAATGATAAGGCATCTTTAAAATACTCAAGGGCTCTATGATATTTGCCAATGTTAATTAGGTTTAATCCAATGTTTTGAACACTTCCTAATCTATATTCTGGAAATGCCTGGTCAGCAGACATTGTAGATAATGCCATAGTATAGTTGGAAACTTCATCCATTCGGCATTCCCATCTATGCCAATCTGTCAATAATTGCAAAAAATAAAATTCATCTGATTCTTTTTTCAGCAAACGAGAGGCTGCTAACCCCAGAGATATCCACTCTTTTCCTGTTTCCCCCAAATGCCAGATTTTAATGATATCGGATAAATTTTGGGTAAAATCCACAGCTATATTAAAACAATCTCTTTCTTTCTCATCAAAATCAGTAGGCAAGGTAGATGGAGATACAGGTTTTGAAAGTGTCTCAATTGAAAGCCTATTGTCTTTCTTTCTTAGATATTTGTTGATGTAGTTGAAAAGCATGGATCCTAATGCATAAATGTGTGGTAATTCTGCTTCGATTTTTTCATCCCACTTTTCAGGTGATAATGCGCCAATTTTATAAACAATACCCAACACTTGTCCAAAATATCTATTTTTAGCATTACTGTAGACGTCATTTTTTTCATCACTTTGGCGAATCAAAAGGGCTGTGGCATAATAATGCAATATTGTATGTAATTGATAACGACCGGCTTCTGTACGTTCAACAAGTGCAGTTTTTTCCAATTCTCTTAATTCCTCTTTTTTTCTCTTCAACAAACTTTGGTCCTCGATATCAACTCCCCATAAATCTAATGCCATTTCATTTGAAAAATCTAAACCCTTTGGAATAGCTGACAGTAAGCGGAATTGCCTCTTTTGTTCGTCATCCAATGGCAAATAACTTAAAGAAAGTGCTTTTTCCAGGTTGCTATCACGATCGTCCTCTAATTCTAATTCAGCAAATGGATTCTTCAAATCCGCCTCTTCAAGTAGTTTTAAAAGTTCTGGCGTGTCATGGATGCTGTTTTGAACTAACCAGGCATTTGCCAGTACGAGTGCCAATGGATGGTGACCTAAAAGGACGGCCACCTTTTTTAGTTCCGCTGAGTATCTTTCAGGGCCATCGAGGTTTACAGTCAGTAATTCCAGGGAATTATCGGAATTCAGGTTGCCAATTTCATACAAACGTCTATTGGGAATCGACGGGGTACAAATATCTCTTTCTCGAGTTGTAATAAGCAAAACTATTTTGTTCAAAGGGAGTATTTTTTTAAATTCATTTAATAAATTAATATCCCAAACATCATCGACAATGATTAACGTCTTTCCATCCACCAAATTAAGCCAATGCCTGATCAATTGAGAGTTCACATTCTCCTGCCTAATATTTTTCCCATTGGGGTGGGCTGCCGCCCAATCATTCCAAATGAGTTGGAAAGATGATTCGAAAGAGGTTCCAGTATTCTCAATATTATGACCCAGGTAAGCCCATAACAGTCTCCCAGAGAAATAATCTGACATTCTTTGAGCAATTTTTTTAGCTA
>CP070627.1:8483673-8490547 GCA_020355945.1 Candidatus Aminicenantota bacterium
AAAAGCAGCACCCTGAGCCTCCAATACCTGCATTCCCGGACCGATTACCCGGAAACAATCGCTCAAACCTATAACCAGGAAAACAACCTTTTTGAGGGCAATGCGCTGTCTGCATATTTTTCGCACCGCAGCCGCCATTTGATCTTCCATTTAAAATATGAGACCCTGTCCCCGGGTTTTCGCGCCGATTCCGGTTTTATTCCCCGGGTGGATACAAAAGAAATGGAAATAAAAATCAACCCGGTGCTCTGGGGGAAAGAGGGAAGCTGGTTCGACAGGCTGGCCGTGATGGTCCTGGCCAATAATATTACCGACTTCAACAACCACCTGACAGACCGGATGGTGCTGTTGGCCGCTTCCTACACCGGGCCTTTGCAGACCTATTTTGAGACTGATTTTTACCTTCAGAAAGAGTTTTTTAACGGTATTACCTATGACTTGAACCGCCTGGCATTCTACCTGGTGATGAAGCCGGTAAGGGGACTGAACTATAATATTTATACAAGATTTGGCGATTCCATCGATTATTCCAACTCCCGCCTGGCAAAATCAAAGCTGCTCATGCCCAACCTGGAGGTCAGTCTCGGGAAACACCTGAATCTTAATGTCAGCTATATATTTGAAAACTTATCCTTAAAAGATGAAAAAATATACACGGCAAATATTTTGCAAACCAGGTTTATTTATAATATAAATGTGCGCACCTTTGTCCGGGCTATTTTTCAGTATACCCATATCAATCGCAATACCCGGCTTTACCTGGCGGCTGTTGATCCCCTGACGAAAACCCTTTTTACCCAGTTCTTAATTTCTTACAAAATCAATCCCCAGACGGTATTGTTCATCGGCTATTCGGATAATCAACTGGGTATGAGAGGCTGTGACCTTACCAGGACCGATCGGACATTTTTCTTAAAAATAGGCTATGCATTAGTCTTGTAACCCTAACAACGGTTCACGAAAAAATTTGCTAACCAATTGAAAAAAGGGAAAGCATGGATTAAAATAAAGGCATGAAACAACTGCGCTATATCGAAATTGAGCATTTCAAAACGTTTGAAGAGAAAATTCGTATCGAATTAGGTCATCCCGCGGTTCTTATTGGTCCCAATAATGCAGGTAAAACCAGTGTTATCCAGGCGCTGGCCCTGTGGAACCGCGGCATTCAAGCCTGGTATGATAAGAAGGGACAGCCTGGTCTTAAAGATAAACGAGAACGTATTTCTGCCGGTATTAACCGTCTGCACATCCTGGAAATGCCGGTATCCGAGACCCGGTTCTTATGGACTCATACCCGGGTTAGGCGAGGTAATACCCCGATTGAAATGACAATCAATGTGGGTTTGGAATATAAGGGAAAAGTGTTTGATTGCCGCCTGGTTTTTAAGCAGCGGGACAGCGAAGTAATTCACTGCCGTCCCTGCCCGGAAACGGTTGGACACGAAGAGCTATTGGCCTTTGCTGCCGGACTGCGGTTCAGTTTGCTTTATCCGATGTCTGGGATAGAAATGGACGAACCCCTCCTTCAAGAAGGCAGGATCAATGTACTGATGGGGCAAGGCCAAACCGCCCAGGTATTACGTAACTTATGCTACAAAGTGACGGAAAATGATCTGGAATATGGAACTTCGGATTGGAGTTCCATCCTGGCCCTGATGAAAACACTTTTCTCAGTGGAATTGAAAAGGCCCCAACTCAACGCCAAACGAGGGGATCTTATTTTGAAATATCACCAGGAGGGGATTGATCGTGACCTGGACATCTCATTGGCCGGCCGTGGTTTGCAGCAAATGCTGTTGGTCCTGGCTTATTTATACTCCCATAAGCGCAGTATTTTATTGATAGACGAACCGGATGCCCATCTTGAAATCCTGAGACAAAAACAGGTTTATGAGATACTCAAGGATGTGGCCCACGAGAACCAGTGCCAGGTAGTAATTGCCACGCACTCCGAAGTTATCCTGGATGATGCGGTGGAAACAAACCTTACCCTGTTGATTAACGGTGAAGCGGTCAACCTGGCGACTCAAGCGGATATGAGGTATTCGTTGAGAACTTTTGGCATCGAGCATTATTACAAAGCGAAGCTTCTCCCCCGCATCCTTTACGTCGAAGGAAGTACAGACCTGGCCAATCTCAAGTCCCTTGCCAAAAAATTGAAACACAGGGCCTATGAAATATTAAGCGGGAAATTGAATTACTATTACACCCAGGACACATTCCCCGGTAATTCCCTGGAAAAGCGTCTTGACAGGATTGGGGGGGCTTACTTAAACTATAAGCAGCACTTTCACACATTAAAACATTTTGTCCGGGAATTTAAAGGTATTGCTGTTTTTGACAGGGATGATCGAGATGTCCGGGACATGATCGAAAGCGATCTGGCAGTGGTTTACTGGAAAAACTACGAATTGGAAAATTATTTTATCACTCCCGAACTTATTCTTAGATTTATTGAAACCCGATATGAAAGCGAAGCTCCTTTGTTTAAGGCTCCCGCTTATTCTATGATGAAAGATATAATTGATCAACGGCTGCTAATCGAGGTTTTCTCCAATGATAAAAATCAACTCCAGGAGTTTCGCCAGTCCAGTAAGAACTTGCGCCGGACTCTATTGAGAAATCTTAAAATGAGCAAATTTACTGACCAGGTATTTGAAGAATTTGCGAAATCGCAAAATCAACCCATCTTGCTTAAAAAGGGCGAGTACCACCAATTGATTGAATTCATGGATATTGAAGATATCCCTGGAGAGGTGACGGAAAAACTCGACCTTATTGTCGAATACCTTACCTGACGAGAAAGGTGCCGGGTTAATTATTTCTCAACAATTTATAGAATTTCTGCTGCATTTAATTAAAGAGAAACCAGTCGGTGGATCAAACTTTTACGTTCTTAATGATTTCTATAAAATCAGGCGCCTTCAACGACGCTCCTCCCACCAACGCACCATCAACATTAGGTAAAGCCAACAACTCTTTACTATTGGAAGGTTTAACAGACCCTCCATAAAGGATACGAACCACTTCCCCTGTCTGACCACCGAATTTCATAGAAAGCGAAAATCGAATCAACCGGTGAACTTCCTCTACCTGTTCCGGCGTCGCTGTCTTACCCGTACCGATAGCCCAAACCGGCTCATAGGCAATAATAAGTCGAGAAATTTCTTCTGCTGCCAGGTCTAACAACCCCACTGCCAATTGCCGCCCAATAACAGGAGCCACTTCCCCTCTTTCCCGTTCCGCCAATGTCTCCCCGACACACACAATCGGGACTAAATCATTCCTGAAAGCAGCTTTTATCTTTTTATTTACGATTTCATCAGTTTCACCAAAGTACTGCCGGCGCTCCGAATGACCCACAATAACATAATCAGCACCTGCGTCCTTGATCTGCTTCCCCGAACACTCCCCGGTAAACGCCCCCTGGTCCTCAAAATGCAAGTTCTGAGCCGCTATCCCAATATAGGAATCCTCTAAATGCCCGGCAACCCCCGGCAAACACAAAAACGGCGGCGCTACCACCACATCCGTTTCACCAGGAAAAAGCAAACCATAATGTATACCATCAACCAGCTCAATCGCCTGGCTCAACGTTAAATTCATCTTCCAATTACCTGCTATAATCGGTGTTCTCATTTTTATTTTTGCCTTCGGCGGCCAGGGGGACGAGATCATTGCGCATGGCGCATGGCGCATAGCGTATGGGGCAATGCACTTTGCCATTATAGGCTCCCCGCGCCGCGGGGCCCCTGGACCCCCACAAAACTTTTCATTAAAAATGGTCTGTGTCTGTTTGTGCAAAACCGCAGCCAACAATCATTTTTCCTTTAAAACCTTTTTGAGCTCTTCCGCAATCAAATCCTTTATCAAATCAGTCTGCGTTTGTATTTGTGGTTGTCTGTCCGACTCTTTCGCTGTCGAAGGAAACATGACAGTTTTAGGCCCCAAACCAATTGATACCCGCTTTTCCAATAATTTCTGCTTATCCTCTCCAGGAAGAGTCATCACCGTACCCATAGACTTAGCATAATAATCAATCTTAAGTAGATGCTCCAACAACTCCATCCGTAAAAAAGCGTCTTTTACATCCCCTGCAACTGACAACACACCATTACCCGCCATCATAAACACATCACATTTGGCTAAAGCATCAGCAACGATTTCATCATTCTCTTTGGCTCCAGGCATGGCATAACGAGCCACAGGAATTAAATCTCCAATAGAAACAACAGCTTCAGGAACATTGATCTCAAAATCACCGCCCACTAAACCCCTGGCCATGGCAAACGGCGGATGAGCATGAACCACTGCATTGATATCTTCCCTGACCCTGTATGCAGCCAGGTGCAGCTTGATTTCGGAAAAAGGCTTACCAATGCCTTGAAGTTTATTGCCTTCCATATCCAGGGTCAAAATCATTTCAGGAACAATATCCCCTTTACTCACAGCAGTAGGAGTGGCTAAAAGCATATCCTCAAACCGAACCGTCACATTACCGTCATGGTTAGCTACCCAACCTTTAGCCCAAAGTTTTTGAGAAATATCAACAATTGCTTTAATTAGATACTCTCGTCGGTTTCCCATTTTAATTCCTCATGATGCCGCGCCCTCACCCGGAAACGAATGAAAACCGACACTACCGGTTTGCGCAGCATATAGGCTCCCCTCGCCGAGGGGTTCCTTTAATCCAGTTGTTTTCCTGTACCTGAGGCTTTCATTTCATTTAATTGGTTTAAGATTTTCGCAGCGGCTTCTGCTGCTGAATCGATCTCAGATTCGGGTCCACTCAAGATGAGTCGTCCGGTAGCGCCAAAAGGTCTAATATCAATCAATTTAATACGGGCAGCTTTAAGTGCTTGATTACAGGCGATCAACAGGTAGGCCGCTGGTGTGGCTTCCAAAATAAAGACCGACTCCCCGGCCAAAACCATATTCCCTTTAGCT
Organism: Candidatus Aminicenantota bacterium; assembly: GCA_020355945.1. The sequence goes on from CP070627.1 coordinate 8,488,621, forward strand.
ACGCCAGTAAACATAATGGCATGGTCTTGTTCCACGCTGCGAATGGTTTTTTCTGTTAATATCTTGACTTCAGCCCGGTCATTTTCATCGAGATTTGTTCTCCTTAATACAGCAGTACCTGCTTCCCTGACTTCTCCCTGGTCAGCATGATGAACCATCATTAATCCATAGATTCTTTCTGTGACCACAGACCCTAAACGCACTTTTGTGGCTTTCAGTGCCACATCAATCATGGTATGAATTTCCATGGCCGGTGCGATTTCAATCAACAAGGCCGCATCATATTCTGACGGATCATACACGCGGTTATCTTTAGCGATATACTGTGCCAATTGTGGCTGCAAGCTATCGATAAACGTTAGTGTTCTCAATTCGAAACCTTTTGCTTCCATTACAAATACCTCCTATTTAACCACAGATATACACAGAACACAAACATACATAAACCACCATTAATAAAAAGTTTTTGTGGGGGGTCCAGGGGGCCCCGCGGCGCGGGGAGCCTATTAGAGGTGGTACTGTTTCTGAGGATGTTTCTCATTCCACCACCTTCACCTGGAACCTGCACCTGTCACCTTTGGCAGAAAAGCACCCCCCTGTTTTTTCCCGGTTACGATGGCGACGCTGGCTGAGGCGCCGATGCGATCGGCCCCGGCTTCGATCATTTTTTGAGCATCTTCCTGGGTGCGGATGCCGCCGGAGGCTTTGACTTCCATATCGCTGCCCACTACGCGGCGCATTAATTCAATATCTTCCACAGTGGCACCGCCGCCGCCAAAACCGGTAGAGGTCTTTACAAACGCAGCACCCGCGGTTTTAGCGAGCGTACAGGCAGCCACTTTCTCCTCGTTGTTTAATTTGGCGGTTTCAATAATCACTTTTACTTTATGGGGTCTGGCTGCTTCTACTACCGCTTTAATATCGTCGTGGACCAGCTTATAATCCTTAGATTTTAAAGCACCGATATTGATTACCATATCGATTTCCTGGGCGCCGGCACGGATAGCTTCTTTGGCTTCAAAAGCCTTGGCCTGGCTGGTGGCAGCTCCCAGGGGAAAACCTACCACGGCAATCGGTTTAACAGGACTGCCTTTTAATTGCCTGGCCACCAGGGGAATATTACTGGAATTCACACATACCGTGGCAAATCCAAATTGCTTTGCTTCATCACATACTTTGATCAACTGGTCTCGTGACGCATCGGGTTTTAATAAGGTATGGTCGATAATTCCTGCTAATTTACGGTCTATTTTAGAGCCGTTAATGCCAATCTTAGCACCAATCCGATCAGCACCGCTGTTTAAGATATTCCGGACCGCATCCGGTCGCTTAGTGGCACAGTGCCCACAATCAATGCATTCCCTACCGTTCACCACACATGAAGAAGTCGTGCTTTGACTGGCAAGAAAACCCATCTGCTGCAATCTTTCTGCCACCCTCCGGGTGATGATCTCTACGACTTCATCCAGGTTCTCCATATCCTGCGGCATTTAGTCCCCCTCGGTTTTCTCTATGCTTACTTTATCAACTACGCCGACAATGACCGAATGAAACGGGTCTTTTATTGTTCCCAACAACTGCCTGGCAGCATTTCCCTCTTGTTCTACCAGCACAAGGTCTCCTGGTCCTGCATCTACAATATCCATGGAAAGAAACGATTGGGATATGTCATTGCCGAATTCATCTACCGGCTGTACGATCAAAAGCTTGTGGCCTTTATAACAAGGAACTTTGCGAGTCGCTACCACATTCCCGATAACCCTGGCTAATTTCATGGTTATTCTTCCTTTTCAAAAATTTTTTCTTTACTTTTGATCCCTAAATCCTCTATATTTACCTGGTCCACAATGCCGGTAATAGCAGCATCCACCGGTGCAAAAGGCTCAGGCAGAGCCATTGATGATTCCCGGGCTAATGTAATATAAAC
>CP070627.1:8490647-8494989 GCA_020355945.1 Candidatus Aminicenantota bacterium
ACTTTTGCCTCCGGCGGCCAAAAACCTTTTCGAGAAAAGGTTTCTGGACTTCCAAAAGCTTTTCATTGGGATGGTTTAGATATTCTTTTTCCTTCGTGCCCTTCGTGTCCTTCGTGGTTAACATATTTTACGGTGGATTTAGGTCATCTGGATTTCAAAAACACATCCGGGACCTGGGGCAAGGCTAACCATTGGGCAACTTTATTGTAAGTCCGACCCACTTTTTGCAGCGTTTCCACACCTTTTTTCGCGCCTTTTAAAATCTTACTGTAATCGGATTTCTCATCCCCTAATTTTTTCAGGAATATTCTCAGGTTATTTAAGGGTCCGGTCAATTTCTCCTTTTCGGTTTTGGCAGACAACGCATTTAAATCACCGCTTAACCCGGTTAATTTCTCCTTCAATCCCGGTTCTAGCTGCAGCAGCAGTTCTTTTAAATCATCGAATTCCTCTTGCAGCGCAGGTAAAGCAATTGAAAGATTTATGTCTACATCTACGTCTACATCGACGTCTACATTTGTTTCTTGTCGTGTCTGCTGGATTTGAGAAGCGGCCATGGTTTGTTGTGTGACCAGGGTCGGTCTGAAATCTAAAGCGATTTTATTTTCTCTTAGCAATTGCTGGGCTTCTTTTTGCCTTACATCCGCGGGTTTGATTCCATCCAGTAAGGCTTTTACATTATATCGTTTCACAGCGCCTTCCGGGACCATTTCCATTTCCCCCATTGTTTCTAACCGGATAAGATGGAGGTAACTGACAGTGATGCCGGGATTGTCCGGTAAAGGTACTCGTTCATCCGGTGCGATTTTTTCAAAACTGCTGTGGATTTCCCGGAGTGTGTGGATAATGGTGGCCAGGTAGTCTCTTTTCTGGAGGCCGTCAATATCGATAAATATTTTTTTGTCTCTTTCATCCACTTTAACCACGGCAGTGGCGGCAAATTCCTTGTTTTCCAATACCACCCCGGTACGCCAGCGTAATTGTTCTTTTATCTCTTTGTGCCGTTTCACAATAAAACGGGGCATCACGGACCTGGGCAGGAATTCATAGTGCACCTGGAATTTTAAAGAATTTTTAAAGTCGAAATCAATCAGTGGTTCCCCTACATCCAAAAGGTCAGGCACCAGGACCCGTTGGCCCTCCATTTTATAACAAAGTTCAAATTTATGCATCAAATCGATGATATACGAATACTTATCCCGGGGATAAACATAATCCTCTTCATCTTTGGGTTTCAATATCTTATCCAGCAGGGAAAGTTTCAAAACGCCCTTGCAATTGGAGAGTATTTCCGAATTGATGATTTTATATACGGCATTGGTGAGCCATTTGGGGTCCAGCACATGGGTATCGGCAAGGCTTAAATCTTCGAAATGGAGCGCCACGCCCAGGTCGTTTAGAAAATTCAGCAAGGTTTTTCTTGCTTCTTCTTCCTTTATATTTTCCTCCGTACACATTTGTTGATATTCATCAAAACTGATATAGTGTTTGGTCATATTTTCCAAACGTTTTTTTACATTGAACCAACTTAATGCCCATTGGGTACGTATATGTTCAATGGCAGCCAATTCTTTTGTTAATTCATCGGCAAAGTCTTTAATTCCTTTGCCGTTGGCACATGAAACCCTGAAAAAGCCTTTGATATTGGGGTATTTACTTTTAAGAAATAAACGGTTGACATCAAACCCGGGGTTCTGGTCGATTTTGTTGAGCACCACCAAGACCGGTGAATCGCCGCCAAAGCTTTTGATATGGTTGAGCCAGTATTCAGTTTTTTCGTCCCGTCTGCCGTCCAGTACCAGGATATAGAGGCTTCGCCTGGAGAGGAAGAACTGGTGGGTGGCATGCATAATTTCCTGTCCTCCGAAATCCCAGAGGTTTACTTTTGTTTTGGCTTCACCATCGCTGTGGGGTACGTGCCATTGATTGATATTAATGCCATGGGTTTGGGCTTCTTGTTCATTAAAGGTCTGACCCAGTAACTGTTTTGCCAGTGAGGTCTTCCCTGCACCGCCGTCACCCACCAGCAGGACTTTTACTTCATTTAAAGGCAGGTTTTTTTCTTCTCTTAACGATTCAAAATAAGCCTTTATGGCCGTTTTGCCTTTTTTAATGATCTCCAGCGGCGGTTTTTCCAGTGGATTATTGTGCAGGTAAATTTTCTGTTCCCACTCATACTTCTCATCCACATCTATTTCCAGGTCCAGTTCAACAAGAGCTTCTGGTAATTCTTTTATTTGATTGTTTCTTAAATCTAATTTTGTCAGATTGCTCAACCCTTGAAGAAAGGAGATATCTTTAATTTGATTATTACGTAAATCTAACTGTGTCAAATTACTCAACCCTTTAAGAAATGAGATATCTGTAATTCGATTAAAACTTAAATCTAACTCTGTAAGATTGCTCAACCCTTGAAGAAAGGAGATATCTGTTATTTGATTATTCCTTAAATATAACTGTGTCAGATTGCTCAAACCTTGCAGAAAGGAGATATTACTGATTTGATTACCATGTAAATCCAGAGACGACAACCTTTTCAACTCTTTAAGACTTGAGATATCGTCTATTTTATTTCTGCTCAAATCTAAATGCATTAACTCTTTCAATTTTTTAAGGATAGAAATATCCCTCAGTTTACCGTCTAAAATATTTAGTCTTTTCAGGTTTTGGAATTTCGATATTGTTTCCGGGATGCATGAAAAACTTAAATGATCTACCCCCATCTCAACCACATGCTTGTTGTCATTGAGGGAATAAAAGTTAAAATCTTTGGTTGGCGTATTTTCGTGATATATTTTGAAATTTATACCTAACACTTCTTCCAATTGTTTAATTAATTCCAGGTCTGACGTCATATAAGACCTCCAACCCCTTTCAGGGGAAATTCCAGGCACCAAATCCCGAATCCCAAAAAATTCCAAATTCCAAACATCTTATTCTCCTCTCTTCTCATCTTCTTAAATCCTCCTCTGTGTTCTCTGTGCTCTCTGTGGCAAAAATTATTATAGCAAAAAAGAGAGAAAATTGGAAATTTAAGGCGACATCCTGGCCTGGCACCTTTTTTATGATATGGTGGGTTCACCAAACCACTCTTTTACGAAATAAATATATTCCGTGATGGGCATTTGCTCTATATCAAGATTATCATAACCTTTTCTTTTACAATTTTCAATAAAATAGATATAAAATATGTTAAAATTCCTCCAAATTATGTGTGATCCGGGGATTGGTTCGTTTTTTACGGTTCGTATCCAATTTCGTACTTCTCTTATCAACTTTTGATCGTTTGCGTTGTGAGCCTTGATATCGTTCCCGGATATGTCTGAAATAACTCTCATATACCGATAACTTTCTTTTTCAAGAATCAAACACTTTTTGGTTACCAGTCTGCCCTTACCATAGGTTCTGCATCCCAAATCCAGTCCCAGTTCAAATGGTAAATTGAATCTTGGTAAATCCCCTTCTTTTAAAGGTTCCATCCTGGATATGTCATGAATGCTGTATTTTGAACAACGTATGAGTTTCTTAATTTTATTGATTCTTTCTTCACCGGAATCATCTCGTTCCAATGCAATCCTTGGTACCAACCCACATTTAATTACAGTAAAAACTAAAGCATACAACATTTTCCTATAATCAGGATCAAAAGGGCAATTTATGAATACGTTTTTTTCAAAGATACCTGTGTTTTGTACCATACTTTAAGGAGTTATTCGGACTTAACCTTTATCCGGTCAATTATCGGCATGTATATATCGTTCAAGACTTCCATCTTCTTTATGGATGATAACCAATGCATCGATATCTTTTTTAGCCAGTTGTTCGGCATGAGCAACCGCAGCCCGTTTATCCCTATGAATTTTATTCAATCTCTTACTGTTTTCACGCATTACGCCCCAGCCATCTCCATATGCAATAACGTGTATCCTTTTTCTGGATAAAACAACAGTTCTCATGGCTTCAGCAATTTCTTCTTTAGTCCACCGTTTGGCTGCACTATCTTTCGATTCCGCATTTTTATTCGATCCTGCTTTTATCATTTATTTGCTCCTAACTTCTATGTTAATATTAATATTTTTATCCCATTTTGTCAACTCTATAATAAGGAAAGAATGATGGGATAGAAAAATTGTCCCGGCACCTTTCCCTTTTCCTTTATAAGTAAGATGAAAGCGATTGAGTAACTTTTAATCGACGCAAACGTTTAACCACTTCAGGGGGGTTCTCGTCCGCTTCTTTGCTCGCTTGATCAGTGTATTGCCTCCATGCTTGCATATAATCATCGACTTTTTTTCGGTTATGTAAATAGTATGTAATCGTAGCATAAACCTGTTCTAAACTC
>CP070627.1:8495089-8508372 GCA_020355945.1 Candidatus Aminicenantota bacterium
CCCCCCCCCCCCCCCCCTCGCCGAAGGCAAAACTACAGCAAAAAATACAGCGGAGTAATAACATCATTGTGATAATTTTCATCGGCATAAACAATAGAATAAGCGTGGATCAATTGTTTTTGCACCTCTTCTTCTGTGGTTCCGCTTTTTTCATACAGGAATTTTCTTATTTTCCCCCAGGCGGCCAGGCTGGATTTGCGAATTTTGCCGTATTTGTCTTCGTATTCATTTTTTAACCGGTTGTAAAGCCGGGTGCCCGGCAAAGGGGTTAGGTTACCCAATACACCATCGATCTCATTCTCTAACAAAAAATCCACGATATCCTGCAAATCCTGGGGTTGATTGTTTTCAAACCCATAGATAAAGCATCCCAGTATATTGACATTATATTCTTTATAGGCGGCGATGGCTTCCCGGTATTTATCCAGGTAATTGGTTTTCATTTTATTGCCCAGGGAGGCCAGGTTTTTTTCGGATAGGGATTCAAAACCCACTGCCGCATGGTTAATGCCTCCTTTTTTGGTGAGAAGTTCCAGGAGTTCGGGGTCTTTATACAGGTCGACGGTAATACTGGCGCCCCAATGACCCAGGTCAATATTTTCCCGGTGGTACAGCCGGTCGAATAACTTCATGGTATGGTTTCGCCTGGCAAAGGGGTTATCATCATAAAACATAAAGAAACGATCCGGCCAATATGTTTTGATTGCTTTGATTTCTGTAATGATATTATCGATGGGTTTGGTGCGGAATTTGTCCCCGAAGACTTCGGTGACCTGGCAAAATTCGCAGTCATAGGGACAGCCCCTTGAAACCTGGACCCCTACCATGGTATAGGGGTATTTGGCTGCCAGGTCGAAACGGGGGATTGGCGAATCTTTTAAATCAATATGGTTGGGTGCTGTGGTGTTATCGTATACCGGTTTTGGGTTTTCTTTTATGAAATCTTTTAAGAATTCCTTAAATAAGAATTCGCCTTCTCCTCTGACTACGGTGACGCCTTTTCGTGTATACATATCATGGAATACCGTGGCTGCTGGCCCCCCTACCACGGTAGGAATTTTCTTTTCCCTGGTAATGTCACAAATACCCAATGCCCGGGTCATTTGACCGATGGTGCCTCCCAGGGCGATCAGATCAAAGTGCCGATCATAATTGATTTGCTCCATGTTTTCATCAAAGAACTCAATCTCTATATCCGCTGGTACCAACGCGGCAATGGTCAAAAGCCCCAAAGCCCCCAACGACTGCCGGGTAAAGTCAATCCGCTGACGCAGTTTGGGATTGTTCTCCATGAGCTCTTTGATCTCCTGGGGAACCGCATCCAGGTCACGGGTATTCAGTTGTGCTGCCCGAGGATTAATAAAGGTTATTTTCATGATCCTTCTCCATCATCTGTAAAAACTTTTGTTTAAAGGTGGCAAGATTTTCAGCTCCTCATGCCGCGGTGTCATACAATGTCAAGATAGAAATCCTCATCATTCCTTATTTCCGCTGTTGGGCTCTCAAATAGTACCAGGTACAGATACCGCAGCATATGTTTAAAACTTATTTTAATAAATTCATTGGCTTTTAACATTTCCGTATCCCACGCACCGGTGTCGGGTATACTAATCACACTGGCTTCCTCCTGGTTGACAATGGAGCAGAACTGTTTTAACAATTCCTGCTTTTCCCGGAGGCTGCAGTGGACAAAGAACAGTTGTTTGATGGAAATGACTTTTTGCTTTTCCCTGGCTCTGATGTAATGAAGCGGTTCGCAACGGATAAATCCGCATATTTGCCCGGATTTTTCAAACAGGTAAATGAAATTAAAATCTTTATTTTCCAGCCAATATTGTAAAAGTCGGGCATCCGGTTTTTCCATTATTTTTTGGGGAGAGGATTGCTGTACCTGTTCAATCATGTGGGTACATTGATGGGCGTCCTGCACCTGTGCTGGCCTGATGCGGTACATGGCCGAGGCAGCAGGGGGGTCAGCATTTTTTTTAACCGGTTTCACATAATTGCCAAATGACCGGACCGTGATACCAAAAAAATGACGTTTGCGGGCAAAATGCTGTTCGATTTCGATATTTTTAATCTTGTAGTCCAGGAATCCGTAACTGGCTTGAAAACCACGAACCAGGGCCTGGTCCAGGCACTGATTTTTAATTTTAAGGTAAGGAAAGTACCTGGCTTCTCCGGGTTCTGTGGTGGACAGGGTGTTTAAAAGGGCTTTGTATCTCTGGCCGTTGATTTGGACCCATTTCTTTTTGGAAAGCAAAAAACTAATGAGACGATTTCCCCGGTAAACCCCCAGGGTTAATTGTTTATCCGTATCCGGGGCTTCGATGATATATTGCAAATACCCGGGGGTGAAGTCAATATACCCGCTGTGCTCCTGGGGCCAGGCCCGGTGGATCATTTCACTCAAGGCCTGGTATTCGCCGCTAAATGCTTTTAGTTGATCACCCTTTTTCATGTTTTTTTAATTGAGGAGCACAAAGGTAAATACATAATTGTCAATGAATGCATAATGCACATTGAGATTTTCGGCTGGCAAGCCTGTTATGCTGGTGTCACCCGGAAAAGAGACCTGGAAAATGTTTGATCCCGGTACATCGGTTAGTTCCATGGTTTTAGATCCCAGTGGTTCCTGTTTCCATTGAAATATGGTTTTATAGAGGGATTCTTTGGCAGAGAAGAGCATCTTTAATTTGAGGGCAGCAGGTCGGTTGTCAAGGGCATGGATCCACCGCAATTCTTTTTCAGTGGAGAATCGTTGGGCAATTTCTAGATTCACATGATCTTTGATGTCTTCCAGGTCGATGCCGATGGATTGGATGTGGTTTTTGGCTGCCACCACCGCTGCTGCGACAAAACGTTTATGGGTGATGGACCCCACGATGTGGTTGGGCCACAAGGGTTCACCGCTCCTTGCTTTTCCCACGGATACCGGCCGGGGAATGAGATGACTCATGGCTTCAGCGGCAGCAGCGCGTCCCAACCGAAATTCAAGGACACGCTTCCGCGAGGCCCGGGGACTGAGTGCCCTGTCATCAATAGGCACCTCAGGCATATGATTTAAGTCCGCCGCGGTCTTTAAAGAGAAAAAACACTGCTGCGCCAATAAGTATCGGCGAACCTGTTGAACCTGATGTTTCACTTCTAATGTATTCATCGCGATTAGCGGCCGTTGTTCCGGATTTCCACGATAATCTCCGAAATACCGGCTATTGTTGAAAATCGTTCATCAAAAAAATAATCTTCACTAATCGTTAGTTGGAACTGCTGTTCCATCCGGTTAATAAAATCCTGGAAGTCCCTGGATTCGATGTAGCCATCTTCGTAAAGATCGGAATCATCGGTTAGGGTGTCAGCATCATCGGTTTTAACATAATTCCCACGAACGCACTGCATTAACCAATCAATGATTTTTTCATGGGCATTAAGTTCGGTTTCCATTTTAACTTCATACCTCCGGTGTTTGATCTTGATGTTTTACCATTTGCTGCTGCTTTTGATAGGAGTTGACAAACTTCCGCATATCCGCCTGCATTCCTTGCCGCAATCTGGTATTTACCGATTGCCGCAGCTTATTTACATAATCATACACATCGCCCTGGAGTAATCCCTCAGGGGGGAAAAAGTCGCTGTACTTTTCCGAAATCATTCTTGTGATTCCCAGGTAGACATCTACTTTGCGGGGGACATTACTTTTCTCGATAAGCTTTTTGATGCCCCGGAAAAGGGTAAATATCAACTGGATAAAAAAGGATAATCTTTCGGCTTTTTCCAGGTCCTGGGGAGGAAAGGTCGGGATGGACAGCAAATAATAGGGGGGGTAGTCCTGGCAATGCAGTTGAAATTCTTTTTGGTGTTTCCGGAACATGGAGCCTGGTAATACAGCAAAACGAAAACACACCAGGAAATGGACTTTGAGTTTGCTGATCACGTATTCCACGCTGTCCAGGAATTTTTCATAGGTGTCGCCAGGCAGGCCGAACATCAGCTCCAGGTTCACGGCGGCACCGCTCTTTTCTGCCAGGCGATTAAAATAATAGGTGAACTTCTTTTCATTAAACCCCCGCAGGGACAGTTTGTGGACATCCGGGTGAATGGTTTGCAGCCCAAAACCGTAAGCAAAGGTGTTCATGACTTTGAGTTCGTGGAGGATTTCATCATCGACACTTTCCAGGTTCACATCTACCCCGATTTCCAGCAGGGGCCAATTTTTCTTTTTTCGTTCATTATTCAGGGAATTCATCAGGCGAAGAATCCTTAACCCCCGATCCCGTTTGCCTTTGGCCCGGAAAACAATACTGGCATCGGAAAAATCCAGCCGCTTGAGATTGGGGAGATTGAATAGATTTTCCAGGTCTTTTTCCACTTTTTCCAGGGGATAAAATCGTACAATGTTTTGAGCGTCAAAATTCATGTTGTAAGCGCAGTACCTGCATTTGTTGAAACATCCCCGGGAGGTTTCGTAAAAAATAACGGAAACATCCTTTGAATCTTCTAAATACAGGGGAAAATACTGTTCTTCAATGTTGTAATTTTCTCGTCTTTGGGTGACCCGCACGGACCCGTTTTCACGAAAGGCAATATTATCGATGGCGGAAAAATCCCTATTCCCCTTGCGAATCGCAGTCAACAGTTGGAAAAGGGTTTCTTCGCCTTCCCCTATGACAGCGATATCATAGCAAGAAACCGTTTCCAGGAGTTCTTTTGCCTGGAAAGTGGGGACATTACCTCCAATGATGATCAGGATGTCGTCATCCAGTTCCTTCAACCGATAACAGACCTCCTTCACTTTTTTATCGGTCCAGGCATAAAGAGAGAAACACGCTGCTGACGGATGTTGGCCAGCAATTTTTTCACAGATGTTTCCTGTGTCATCCTCAGTAAAAAACCGGTTCAGGCGAATATCCATGGTCCTGTCTTTACTCAAGATATAACTTTGCAGCACCATTAACGACAATTGGGATTCCCCAAAGTAAGCTGGCGTCACAATATTGAAAGTAAATGGTTTTGTCATTGTTGGTCCTGGTAATCTCCGGGTGAATGATTTTACAGGTATTTTTCCAATCCCAGGTCTGTGAGTAATTTTTCGGTTTCCGGGGTTTTCTTGAATTCCATCAATTCATTATAGTACTTCACATTGTAATCATATACTTGTTTGCTGATCACACCCTTTTCAAAGTCAGCTTGAAATTGGTTCAACTCATGGGGTTTTATATCAAATTTTTCCTGGAATAACCCCAATAGTTTTATCAACTTGCAGCCGGAGGTAAGGTAATATTCATCGGCTAAACCCTCTACCGGGTTTTTCCAATGAAAAACGTTTTGTAATTCCTCTTTAATGGCCTGGACGTTGTAACTGAGATAAATAAACGGGAATATGAGTTTTACGGAATCAGGGGAATAAAATGCCTGGTCCACGTATTTTCGGATGAGGGGATCATTGATATAGCCGTGGGTTTGTCGGACTTTTTTATAGATGGACTTTATTTTTTTACCCAGCATGAATTGGAACATGGCAATATCCCGGGCCGTGTCTCTTTTTTTTAGTTTTAACTGCTCAGGGGTGGCACCGTAAATCACAAAGGGAATTTGGTTTCTTTGGGCAAACCGGAGCGCCGTTCCCATGAATAACCGGCTGCAAAAGAAACACAATGGATTGTCATCGATCTCCTTCAGTGCAGGTTCGGTAATAATGTATTTATAATAGTGCGTTAATTCATCATAAACCGGCCGGTGGATATATAGGTCCATTTTAAGCATATCCGCTCCTTCCCGGGCGGTTTCCAGGAAATGATCATCTTCGAAACCATTGTCTATGGTAAAAAGGCATACCCGTCCTCCTTTGGCTTTTTTTAAGCGGTGAGCCAGGTAAGTGCTGTCTTTACCACCGCTGAACAGGACCAGGTAATCATAGGTGGAATCTTCCAGGTAATCTTTGGCTAACATTTCATCAAATTCTGTGTTAAATTGTTTCAATAACGGTGTTTCTATTTTCATTTTCTGTCTCCGGAGTTACGTGTTACCATTGCTGTTCCTGGGCACATCGTTCAATGATATTCCTGGCATCCTTGATGATTTCCTGTCTGAGGTTGTATTTTTCAGGGATTAACAGGTCTTTTATGGCATTTTGCAGTCCCCCCAGGTCATCAGTAATGGCAAAATGTCCGTTATATTTATTATAAAGATGATGGATGATTTTTTCATAAACCTTGATTTTATTTTTTTTAAATTGACTATCCACCATTTTTTTGATGCGCCGCAGTCCATAATAAAAAATATAAAAGAAGTAAACGAATTTTTCAGCTTCTTTCATATCATCTACTGAAAAGGTGTGCGAACGGATCAGTTTATGAGGGGGGGTATCTTCCCACACCAGGCCGTAATCGTCAGCATGTTCCCAAAAATAAGAGTTGGGCAATACCTGGAAATGATAAGAAAGAAAATAATCTACGTTTAATTGGGAAATTAAATAGTCCATGGTTTTTTTATAACCTGCCAATGTATCTGCCGGCAGTCCGTGGATGATTTCAAAGTTAATATTTTTAATTCCTTTGTCTTTAATCTTTTGGAAATTCTCCTGGTATTTCTTAAAGTTCGGGGTACGGTTGGATTCTTTTAATGCATGTTCATTAACGGTTTGCAGCCCGAATCCCATAATGTATTCATCCCAATAATTCCCGGGAAATTTTGCCATTTCAGCGATCAGGTCATCATTTAAATTTTCTAATCGCACTTCGAAGTGAAAGGCGATTTGAGGTAACCCTTTTTTGACTCGTTTTTGATTCAGTTCATTTAACAATTGAAAAAGGCCCAGGGCCCGTTTTGAGTTCAGGGCGAAATTGGAATCTACAAATTTAATGCATTTGAGTTTTCCCGATTGAAAGATTTTTTCCAGGTCCCGATGGACTTTATCCAGCGAATAGAACCTGACCTTTCCCAATGTTTGCCAACTGCAGTACCGGCAGCGATAAGGGCATCCCCTGGCGGTTTCATAGTACATTTCCGGGAAATCCCGGATATCCTCCAGGGTCAGTTGATAATTTTGATCTTCGATCTTAAATTTGTCTACCGGGTTGTCTATCAATTCATTTTCGTGGATATAAGTGACCCCGGGTAGGTCCCTGAAATCACGGCTCCCCTGGCACAGTCTTTGTATGATGGTGCAAAAGACTTCTTCGCCTTCACCTTTCACCAGTATATCGAACCCTGGATTCTCTTTCAATATCTTTTCAGCATTATAATTGACCTCCGGACCTCCCAGGACAACCAGGGCATCTTTGTTTTTTTTCTTTATCTCCTTTGTCAGGGCTTTGGTAAGCTGCATGTTCCAGAGATAGCAGGAAAAGGCGTACACATCCGCATCCCCATCGCGAGACAACAGTACTGGAAGAATATCTTCAGGAGAATCTTCGCAGTTGAACCTGTTGAAGGTGGTCTCTACGGACATATTTTTTTCTTTTTGCCTGGCCAGGAGATAACTTCTCAAGACCACCAGGGATAACGATGTCCCCAGGTCCCATTTTAAATTAATTGAATTAAACGATATTTTCATATTCGCCTCGCAATATTACTTTTTTTTAGCCACGAAGTTACACAAAGTGGTTTATATCTACATTATCGCAGGGTCCCGGTATGCTTTGGATACCACCAGCCCCTCCAACATTGAAATAGAGAGCTCTTCGGGGAAATATTTTTTTAGCCTGTCCAGGATCATTTCTTCTTCCTGGTTTTTGGCAAAGCCATTTTGTTTCCGATGATATTCGTTAATGATACGGGTTTGTTCAAATCCATTGGTTTTGATTTTTCCATTTTCTTTTTCATAGGCGTTGAGCAGCCGGTTAAATAATTTGGAACGGGGAGTCGCGGAATAGATGGTGAAATAGGCATTGATGGTGTTTTCTTTCACAAAATCCAGGGTGGTGTCCAACAGTTCAGCCGAATCTCCTTTAAACCCAAACATAAACGAGCCGGTAATTTTCACCCCGCTTTTTTGTACTTGGTGGACGGCCTCCTGGTACCGGGGGATGGTGGTGGTTTTCATCGGGTTATTCAAATACATGGCATTTTGGGGGGCTAGGGTTTCAAAACCGACAGCCAATACAGGATTTCCCACTTGCGCCAGTAAATCCAGCAGTTCTTTGTCTTTATAAATGGAAATATCCGCATGGCTGCCGTATTTTCCCAGGTGTATGCCTTGACCTTTAAGGGTTTTAAATAATCGGACGGCATACTTCCTATCCGCAAACAGGGCATCATCGTAAAAATAGAACATATTGTCGGACCAATATTTTTTAACGATTTTGACCTCTTCCACCACCTGTTCCACCGGTTTATGCCGGTATTGATTTCCCAGGATATTGGTGACATTACAGTATTCGCAATTGTAAGGGCATCCCCGCGTGGTTTGGACCCCGATTAAATTATAACGGTACTTTGATACAAGATCGAAACGTGGGGTGAGTGACCGGCCCATGTCCACATTTCCTCCTCCCGGATTTTGATAGATGGATTTCGGCATAAGATTCAAATAATCCCGGATAAATTCGCTGAATAGGTGTTCACCTTCACCGCAAATGACGCTGACGCCTTCTTTTGTATATTCTTCGGGGAAAAGTGTGGCCTGGATTCCTCCAATAACAACATGAGTACCTTTCTCGCGAAATATTTCAATAATTTCCAACATTCTCCGGTTGTGAATCAAAAGTCCTGTCAGGCACACCAGGTCATATTTTTTATTGAAATCAATGGGTTCAAAGTTTTCGTCCACAACTTCAATTTCATATTTTTCAGGATTCAGCACGGCGGCCATTGTTAAAATTCCCAATCCGTAAAACACCCGTCTGGCATAGCGTTCGTGTTTTTTTAAATCCCGCCGCAAATGCTTCCAGTTTTTCCACCGGCCGGACAACTGGTAAAACTGGTCGATAAACCCGGCGGATAAACGAGGAATAACAAACAATAGTCGCATTTTCATCGGATTATTGCTGGAATTTTTCATTATAAATAATATTTTCTTTTTTATTCAGGCCCCGATAAATATAATCACCCTGGGCAATGATCCCCCTGGTTTTTTCTTTTAATTGGGCTACCCGCCGCTGCAGCTCAAAAAACACCTTTTTCATGCGCCGGGTCTCTTTTTTATCGTTGGGGTTGTAGAAAAAATCATATTCAAACTGGGCGTATTTGCCGTGTTCAAAAGGGATAAAGAGCAAAAAGTCTAAAAAAAGATCGAATTCCTTTGCGATGTCTTTTAAATGTTGATCTACGGCAAAGACATTGTTAAAGTCATGAATCGGGGTAATAAACACCTGTGATATGAATTTTCCTTTACGGAATACTTTTGAAGCGTTGATTAACCGGATGATTTGATCACCCATTTTCAGTTGATTATCTTTCAGATAGTACTGGCGAAAGAAGTCCTGTAAATCCGGGGGGGCAATATTGGCAAAAATTTCATTGGGGGGTGTGTTGATTTCCCTGAGCAGGAATTCAGCAAGTTTAACAAAAACGGCTTTAATGGTTAGAGGCTGTTTGCAGAGGGATTCCAGGACAGCTTTGCCTTTGGGTTGGAAGTAGGTTTCATGCCCGGCCAGGAACAGGCCAAACAGGTCTTCTTCAATAAAGTTGTCCGGGGCCAGGTGCCGGAGGGCTTCGATTTCATATTCATGGCCAATGGCTGCGACAATGTAATTGACGTTGAGATATTGGCTTAATATGCTGGCAATTTTTTCACAGAGTTCAAAAGAGAAATAGCAAATCCATAGAAGGATACGGGCGTTGATGACCATATCCAGTGCCGCCATATGACGTTTGGCAATGAGTCGGCTCATGTTCATTGCCTCTTCCAGGTTGGAAAAGCCAATCAACCCGGTAACCTGGTCCTCCGGGACTTCATGCAGTTTGATGCGCTGCTCCGTACAAAGGTAATGAAATGGTTTATCCGGGTAAGAAATATCTTCCCCAAAATGCAAGAAGCTGGGGGTGCTTGTCTCCTGGGTACGAAGGATATCACCGTCGGGGGTGACGATTTCCGCGCTGATATAATTGTCTCCCATCGAGGGGTACCGGGTTTGGAAGAAAGTCATAATTCCATTGAAAATCTGGTTGGAGCAGATACAGGAACCGGGTTGGCCAAAGTTGGGTCTTAAATTTTGCTCCAGGCTCTTTTGCAAAGCGCTGTACCCCATGACACCGGGGCCCACGGCGGCGGTATAGTTAAAGGAGTCGATTTCGATCTTATCCATGCGATGGAAATCCAGCAGTATTCCCGGGGAGGTCATGCCGATGGTGCCGCTGGCCCTGGGGTGATAGGGGATGTTGTATTTTTTAGCTAATCGAACAATGTCAGCGACTTGCTGTGAGTTTCCTGGTAAAACCACATATTTTGGTATGGGTTGGTGGAAAAATACCGCTGGCCCGCCGCCCACATAGGCGGCAGTTACACCCGGGTCGTTCTCTGCCCACTGGTGGCCCAGGACCTCTCTCAAATGTGCCAAACATTCATCTTCTTCTATTTCTTTGAATTCTTCGGTTTCTTTCTTTTCCGCCACCAGCTGCTTTAAGGCTTTCATTATTTCGTGGACCCGGATTTCCACCTGGTAATAACACTGTTTATCACAAATCCCGCATAGTTGACAGGATTCTGCGATTTCCACCAGTTTTGGGGTCAAGGGTAATCGCCCTTCCACCAGGTGCCTGAAGAGTCGCAGACGTCCTTCGGGGTAATAGGCCACATACTTAAAGGCAGTTCCGGCCGGGCAGATTCCCGTATCCAGGAAATCCAATTTGCACAGGCCGATTCCCGGGCATTTTTTGGCTTCATTCACCATGTGCCGCAGCGTATTTTTTTTCATTTTTTACCTTTTAAGCTCTTTTGTTGTTCAGGCCGATGAGGGCAGCGCCCACCGCACCCACGTATTCTGGCATTTCAGGGATATGAAGCGTTTTTCCCAGGGCTTCGCCCAGTTGTTTTCTCATACCTATATTTCGGGCAACCCCCCCGCAAAATAACACCTCATCGATCGTATCAACTCGTTCTACCATACCGGCAATTCGTTCACAAAGGGCTTTGTGGGCACCATTAAACACATCTTCGACGGTTTCCCCGCTGGAAATCAAGGAGATGGCTTCGGATTCGGCAAACACCGCACAGATACTGCTGATGGCTACATCTTTCCCGGATTGCAGTGATAAAGGCCCCATTTGCTCCATTTCAATATCAAACCGGCGGCAGATCATTTCCAGGAATTTCCCGGTACCGGCCGCACACTTGTCATTCATGGTAAAATTCCTGATCTTCCCCGTATCATCAAGAGAAATGACCTTGGAATCCTGACCGCCGATATCAATAATGGTGCGGGCATTGGGATTAATGAAAAAAGCGCCCCGGGCATAACAACTGATTTCGGTTTTATCGGTACTGGCAAAATCCAGGTTTTTTCGGCCATAACCGGTGGAGATGATAGATAAAACTTGATCGCTGTCCAGGCCTGCGGCTTCCAGGCTTCGCTGCAGCAGTATTTCACCCGTCTGCTTGACATTGCCGCCGGTGAGCACCATCTCCTGGTAAATAATTTCTTTATTCTCATTCATGATAACCAATTCCGACGACGTCGAACCGATATCTATTCCAATACTGGCTTTCATTTTCCTCCTCCTTTTTTATTCCATGTTTTCCATAAAGGCCTCTATCCGGTTTTTAACCTGCGCAGGGGAAAAACATCTGTCATCCACCGGATTTGCATCCAGCAGCAAAACCGGTCGTTTTAATTCATCGTTTATATAACTCATCACCTGTGTTTGAATGGAAGAGATCAAGGTGCAAGAAGAATTCAAATTGATAATTACCGCGTCAATACGATAGTCATTAATAAGGTTTTTGAACTTTTTACAGATGTATGTAATACTTCTCCTGAAATCGATATTGGTGAAAATCGTTTGTGCCGCCAATTTCATCATTTTATAGCGATCAATTTGATCAATACTGTTAACTTTGGCCATTGACAGCAGCAATTCAGTGCTTCGTCTTTTCACTTGCTCAACATTTAACGGATAATCAAATGCCAGGTCATTGGTCTGTGTAATGGAAAGGCCGGGGATCATTAGTGTTGTCATAACAACGGCGGCATGATGATTCATTAAAATTCGTTTGATGAAATTTTTTTTGGCAAAAAGGGGTTGTAAGTCCCATAGTATACGATACCTTTCTTCTTTTTTGTTGGATATTTTATTTTCTTCGATTTTTTTATAGAGTTCATTATACAATGAAATGTACATATTTAACGTTTCTCCGTTATCGACATCAAGATGGGCAATTGTAAAGGGCTGAAAAAACAGCAGCAAATCCTGTCCGTCCATAGGAACCGGTGAAAATTGAAACAGTTTTAATATGTCTTCCCAGACAATATGCATCTGGAAGGCATATTGGATGGCTTGAATCAATTTTTCTTCCTTGAATTTTAATTTAAAGTGGGTTTCAATGCCGGCAATCATTTCTTCCAGTTGATGATAGACATAGTCGTAGTATTTTACATCCGGCTGTTTGTCCAGCAGGGCAGGCATATCAATATAATGATAGGGGACTCCCAGGTATTGGTTAACCACTTTAAATGCCTGGGATGCCTGGAAACAGGCGGCATTAATGGTGATTAACAGGTCCGGGTCAGGCACCTGCAATGACATCAGGTTCTCATGCAGGGCAATCCCAAGAACGGATTTGGTGTCACCGCAGATTTCCTTGGGTACTTCCCATTTCCCCTCCAACGCATTTGCCATTTGAGTATATTTTCCTCTAATCGCATAAAATTGAGCATGGAGCTGGGGATGTATCGGAAATATATTCTCAAAAGCATACAAAAGTCCTGCCGGAAAACCATAATTGATCCAACAAATAAATTTTCCCTGGCTTTTCGCATGGTTTATACTTTGATAATATTTTGTAATCAAGTTATTAGCAAAGATTGCCGGAATTTGAGGGATCGTTTTCTTAAATTTTTCTGTAGTCATGTGCTTCCTCCACTAGTTTATATATGATTAATAAGTGATCTCTGATTATCCATTTATTTTAGGTAAAATCTTCTTGCAGCATCTCCAGGAATGCCTCTAACCGGGTTACCATTTGACCACTAACTCCGGTATGTACAGAGGGTTGTAAGAACAATGATTTAATACCATCTTTCTCCAATTGATTCTTCACCAATACATATTCAATGCACTGTTGATCACAAAAGGGATAAATGAAGAAAACAATTCCCTGCGAACCGGATGCCAGGTACCGCTCC
>CP070627.1:8508472-8525024 GCA_020355945.1 Candidatus Aminicenantota bacterium
GTTTTCAATTAACAAATTGCATATCAATCGCAATTCTCTCCCTCTAAAAAAATTTCTGAAAAAATTCTTGAAAAACAGGCTGCACCTATTGAAATATTTGACTATTTCGTATAAAATTCTTTTGTGAAATGTGAAGTTGCAAAAAGCAGTGGTTTATCATTCCGCCAGGGTCTTCTATTGGTATTACATTTAACACTGGCAGCCTTGATTTTTGGCCAGGAGAGTTTTGTTCGCTTCGAGCAAATTTCTTCGAAGCAGGGGCTTTCCCAGAATGTGGTTTACGCGATTGAGCAGGACCACCAGGGATTCATGTGGTTCGGGACACAAAATGGGCTGAATCGCTTTGATGGCTATATATTTAAAAAATATAAAACTAAGCCCAAAGATCCTTCAACATTGCCAGAAAACGGTGTTTCGGTAATTTATGAGGACCGTTCAGGATCTCTTTGGGTAGGAACCTTTGGTGGAGGTTTGAGTCTTTTTAATCGTGAAAGAGATAACTTTATTCGCTTTCCTTACGTGAACGGTTCGGACCCAAGTCCTGACCCTGATATTGATGTCATTTATACTTTTCATGAAGACCGCGGCGGGATTTTTTGGATTGGCACCCTGGGCGGTTTGCTGCGCTTCGATGCCAAAAAGCAAAAATGGTCCCGTTTTGCTCATCAGCCTGAAGTTCCCGGCACACTGAGTGACAACAGGATACGTGCCTTTTGCCAGGATCATAGGGGTATTATGTGGATTGGCACCGAAGGCGGCGGGCTGAATGCCTTCAATCCCAAAACAGGAGAATTCTCTCATTTTTTCCATCAACCTGGTGACCCGCACAGTTTAAGCAGCAATAGTGTATATGTTATTTTCGAGGACAGCAAAAAGAATTTATGGGTGGGGACCCAGGGAGGGTTGGATCGATTGGACCGTAAGGCAAAAACCTTCATCCATTACCGGTACCATCACGAAAAGGCAGGGAGCCTGAGTAATAACCGGGTCATAAGCATCTTTGAAGACAGCCAGGGGAGATTATGGATTGGCACCGATGGAGGTGGATTGAACCGGTTGAAATCACTTCCTGAAAAAACCTTCGTTCATTATCACCACCAGCTTAATAATCCCAACAGCCTGAGTCATAATCGGGTTTTATTCATGATGGAAGATGACAAAGGCTGTTTATGGATTGGCACTTTTGGCGGGGGTATCAACCGCATTGATCCTCAATTGCAGCAATTTGTCCATATCATTGGCAACCCCAATCTTCCAAACAGTTTGAACAGCAATGATGTCACCTGCTTTTACCAGGACACGGAAAAGTATTTGTGGATCGGGACGTTTGATGGTGGATTGAACAGGTATAATCCTGGTACGGGAGAATTCAGACTTTACAAGTACAGCAGTGTCGATGCCGGGAGTTTGAGCAGCAATGAAGTGTTCGCGATCCACGAAGATGAAAACGGTGATTTGTGGATCGGCACCTGGTTGGGGGGTATTAATCGTTTTAACCGGGAAACTGAAAAATTTACCCGCTATAAACATATAGACGGGACCAATAAAGGCCCCGGCAGCAATAATATTTTCTGTTTTGGTGAAGACCAGGACGAAAATTTGTGGATTGGTACCCGGAATGGTGGCTTAAACTTGTTCCTCCCCGGGAAAAATGAATTTGTTTATTATGAAAATAACCCCCAGGATCCCAGGAGTATAAGCAGTAATAGCGTCACCTACATTTACCCCGATAGGGAGCAAGAGGAATTACTCTGGATAGGAATGTACAGTAGTGGCCTTGAGCGATTTAATCGGCATACCGGTTACTTCAGGCATTATTCCCATGAGCCTGGAAACCCCAACAGCTTAAGTCACAATTATGTGCTTTGTATCTACATCTCGCCGCACCACCAGGAAATCGTATGGGTGGGAACATTAGGTGGTGGTCTCAACAAATTCAATAAGAAAACAAACCAATGGCAATTATACACCGAAGAAGATGGACTATCTGATAATACGATCTACGGGATACTTGAGGACAGCAATAAACATTTATGGTTGAGCAGTGACAGAGGACTCTCCAGGTTCAACCCGGGAACCGAGGAATTTAAGAATTATTTTGCGGAGGACGGATTGCAGCACAATGAGTTTAACCAGGGGGCGTTTCATAAAGGCCGGGACGGACGCTTCTATTTCGGCGGGATCAACGGTTTCAATGTTTTTGTCCCGGAATATATTAGCGACAATGCCCATATACCACCGGTGGTGATAACCAACTTTAAATTGTTGACCAATAGGGATTTTAAACTAGAAAAATCGATCCTGAAAACCAAAGAAATAAGGCTTTCTTATCGAGACACCTTCTCCTTTGAATTTGCGGCTCTCAATTACACTGCTCCCGCTAAAAACCGTTACGCCTACAAAATCGAAGGGCTCGATGAGGAATGGATTCCATTGGACCACAAGCGTGATATTATCTTTACACCTTTACCTCCCAGGGAGTATGTGTTTCGGGTTAGAGGTTCGAATAACGATGGTCTCTGGAATGAGGAAGGGGTATCTATAAAACTCATCATTAGCCCTCCCTTTTGGGGAACATGGTGGTTCAAGGTATTACTGGCATTGTCCGCAGTGGGAACGCTTTTTGTTATGTACAAATTACGGGTGAGGCGATATAAGATTCAACGGAAAAACCTGGAAACCGAAGTGGCCAAACGAACCCAGGAGATCAGGCAGCAAAAGGAGATTATCGAGGAAAAAAATAAGCAACTGGAGGTTTCCAACTGGGGATTGAAAAAATCTGAAATGGAACTGCGGGAACTCAATGCTACAAAAGATAAATTTTTTTCCATTATTTCACATGACCTTAAAAATCATCTCACCGCTCTATTGGGTTTTTCCGACATGTTGTCCAGGTCCTTTGATAAACTGGATCAAGAAAAAAAGCATAAATACAGCCGCTCCATCGATCGGGCCGCCAAAGATTTATATGAACTTCTTGAAAACCTCCTGCAGTGGTCAAGAAGTCAAATCGGTGTGTTACAATGCAAGCCCGGGACCTTTGACCTGAGTATTCTCATACCTGAAGTCATTTCCGTTTACATTATGAATGCCAAAAAGAAAAAAGTAGATTTATTCTATGACATCGAGAAGGGCACCCTTGCTTATGCTGACAAAAATATGGTTCGAACCGTGCTGCGAAATCTTATATCCAATGCCATTAAATTTACCGACAGAGGTGGTGAGGTCCGGGTGACCGCGAATGGTGGAAATAATTTTGTGGAAGTCTCTGTCATGGATACCGGGATAGGTATTAGCAGTGACAGTAAGCACACGCTGTTTAAAATTGGTAAGACCCGGTCCACTAAAGGCACTGCCAGAGAAAAGGGAACCGGCTTAGGCTTAATTCTTTGCAAAGAGTTTGTCGAGAAAAATAACGGTAAGATTTGGTTTGAAAGTCCCATTCCCGGTGGGCAGGGAAAAGGGAGTATCTTTCGCTTTACCCTTCCTAACCAGGAATCCGGTAAGTCAGTAGACCAGTAAATCAGTGGAAAATTCCGCGGAGTTTCTTCTTCAGGAAGCCGAACAATTTTTGCAAGTCAGTGGCAAAGACGTCATCCCTGCGTTTTTTCAATGTTTCAATGGTGGTGGAATAGACCGTTTCCCACAGCAGGGTTCGGTCCGGGCAATTGGCAAAATAGTCCAGGTTTACCTGGAAAGCACCTTTGTATTTTCGAGCTCCTCCCTCTTTGGTGATTTTCTTAATCAGGGAATTTAAATTCAAATTTTCATTTTTTGTTCGAAACGAGGCATCCAGTACCAGCCGGTTATCCTTTTCCACGACGGCGAAAACCACCACTAACTCGATACCCTCCCGTTTCAAGAGAAAATCACCAATAATCCCGATGTTATCGCGGTATTTTTCATTGATAAAACCAATCCCTGAGATCAACCAATCTTTATAAAGCGTTTGGTTTTGCAGGGCCCGGTGAAAAAAATCCATGGCCTCTTTGGTAAAGGGAAGGGTGACGATCTGGTTTAAGAGTGTTCGATCCACATAGGGGGAAATGATTTCCAGGGCCTGGTGGTCCAGTTCGCCGGCATGTTGGAAATCGTCGGTATCGGTCTGGATGCCGTAATACATAGCTGTGGCGGCATTGCGCCAATGAGGATTATCAAAAGCCGCATTCAACGTCTTTAACAAGTGAACCATCAGGGTACTGGTGGAACCCGCCTTTTCTGTTTGAATCCGCAAGTCCACCGGGATTTCATCTTTTATTGATTCGTGGTGATCGATATGAAGGGCACAGGGAATCACACCGGTAACTCCTTCCAGGAAAACCGATTGATGATCCATTACCGCGTAAGCATCATAGTGCTTCTTACAATCTTCAACTGCTTTAAAACGAATCGGCAAATGAAGCTCTTTGATTATCCTGATATTTTGCGGTAGGGATGCTTCCTGGGGAGAAACAATGGCGCCTTCCGTACCATAGGCTTCACAGAGCAATTTTAACATATAAGACCCACCAATGGCATCAGGGTCCGGTGAGCCTTTGATGTATATGAGCAGTCGTGGGTACGCTTTAATGGTCTCAATGAGCTTCACTGACTGCTTCTCAAAACCCGGTAATTTACTCTTCTCATTCATATGTTAGAACTCCCGGAAGAAATAGTTTTAACATAATTTCATCCAAAATGCAAAGGTGATTGACTTATTTTGAAGAATATGTTAAAACTCAATGGGTAAATGTTTGGTATCTAACTATGTAGTGCAAAGATGAGTGAGTTATTAAGGCAGGATTTCCACGATGTGGATGCGGATGCGGGTTTTGACGGCGACGTCGGCCATGTGGGCCATGTGGGTGATGTTCCTGTCTTCGGTTTATGGGGTTTATGGGGACAGGAGATAGGCAATGACGAAAATTGTTGTTTCTTGAAATGAATATATAATAAGGAGTTCGAGGGCAGCGCGAAAAAGGCAAAATGAAAAAGCCTAAAAATATTATTTTTAATTTTAATTTTTTTCCCGTCATTAACCTATTAGTAGTCTGTTATAAAAAAAATATACCGATTTTTTTTACATATAGAAATTTCGATAAAAAAAGTCACAATTTTGTGTATTTAAAAATGATGCAACATGTGTTATTTTTAATTATATGGCTTATAAATTTTAACCTGGCACTAAATCCGTTAGTTATTAGATTAAATTAAAAATAAAAGTAAAAGGAGCTAATCGTGAAAAAAAGAATCAGGCATTTCAGTCCGTTGGTTGTTTGGATATTTGTTTTTATCCTTTGTTTAAGCGTTTCATTGAGCGCTAAAAAAAGAGAAACCAGGGATTTTTCTATCTCTGAAATTAAGGAAACCGTTTCAAAGTTGATGAAAGAGGGGGATATTCCCGGTTTAAGTTTGGTGATATTAAGGCCGTCGAGACCGGATTTTATAGAGGGTTTCGGTTATGCGAACCTGGAAAAAGAGACAGAGGTGACCCCGGATACACTTTTTGAGATCGGTTCCTGCAGTAAAAGTTTTACCGCTCTGGCAGCGCTAAAATTGGAAGCAGAGGGTCTGCTTAACCTGGATAATTCGGTGTCTAAGTATTTGCCCTGGTTCTATGTCACCTATGAAGGTAAGAAGGTTGAAATTACGGTGCGCCAGGTCCTGCATCACACCAGCGGTATCCCTTTTAACTCCATTGTACGAATTCCCATGGGTGATGATGAAAATGCATTGGAACAGACAGTGAAAAATATTGTGGGTATTGAATTATTTGCACTCCCGGGCAAGCAATATCAATATGCCACTGTCAATTACGATATTGTCGGTCTGATCATTGCAGAAGCAACCAAAATGAGCTATGAGGAGTATATGGAAAAACACATTTTTCAACCTTTAGGTTTGAGTGCCACTACTGTGGGTATGGCCAGGGTAAACCCGGCTGCCGCTGACAAAAAATCCACCGGGTATAAGATTAGTTTTTTCGAGCCCCGTAAGTACGATGCCCCTGCTTATCGGGGCAACAGTCCCGCGGGTTATATTGTTACCAATGCCAGAGACATGGCCCGATGGCTGAAGTTGCAATTGGGGTTGGTGGAGAGTGCTTTGACCCCCTTGATCCGAAAATCGCATCAGCGAGATGAATTGGTTCCTCCCCATCCCCAGACTATGACCTCCTACGCCATGGGATGGCAGGTCTCCCTGGCAGGAGACGGGGAAATCGGGCATGGGGGAGATAACCCCAACTATACCGCCTATATGGCCTTCAGGCCCAAAGGAAAAATCGGCGTGGCAGTACTGGCCAATTCCAGGAGCAATTATACCTTTTTTATCGGGAGCACAGTCATGGATATGTTACATGGAGAGGGTATGAATGAGGCGGCTGTACCCGGAGGTGGGTTTGATAATACCACTTCTATGCTGACAATCGTCCTGGGTATTGTATTGGGAATCATTGGCATTTATATTTTATATATCGTTATTGAACTGTTGATGCGCAGACGTGAATTGGACCGTTTCAGTTGGCTTAAATTGGGAAAAATGACAGGTGTTCTTATTTTTCTTGCTCCTTTTGTTTTTGGAATATATTTGCTTCCCATTGTTCTACTCAACCTTCCCTTTAAGTTATCCATGACTCCCTGGGATTTCGCCATAGTATGGACCCCGGCGAGTTTCAGAACAGCAATTACCCTGCTTATGGTGGTGTTTGCCGCCGGTTATTTTGCTTATATCATCTCGTCTTTGTTTCCTCAAAAGAACAAATATTTGAAAAATCTCCCCCTGTTGATTATTTTAAGTATGCTGAGCGGTGGTGCCAATGCAGTGATCATCTTCCTGATCAGCGGTTCGTTATTCAGTCCGATAAAGCTTGGATACATGTTGTATTTTTTCTTATTGGCCATGGGGTTGTATTTATTGGGTCGTAAAGTGGTGCAAACAAAGTTGACCCAGTTGACCTTTGATATTGTCTATGACATGCGAATGAATTTGATCGAAAAGATATTTTACACTTCCTACCAGAAATTTGAAAAAATGGACCGCGGCCGGGTATTTTCCACATTAAATGATGATACCGGCCAGGTGGGGAATTCCGCCAATATCTTTGTGACTTTACTCACCAGTATGATTACCACCTTCGGTGTCTTTTTATACCTCTCCACCATTGCCTTCTGGGCAACATTGGTCACCCTGGGGGTCATCATTGTGATTGCAACGATATATTACCTGGTCAGTCAAAAAGCCCGGGTTTACCTGGAAGAAGCCAGGGATACCCGGAACGTGTATATGCGTTTGCTTAACGGTTTGATTGACGGCTTTAAAGAATTAAGCATCCATTTTAACAAAAAGAAACAATACCGGGATGATGTGGAGAAAAGTACCCAGGAATTCCGGGATAAAACCACTGTCGGGATAGTAAAGTTTATCAATGCCTTTATGATTGGTGAATCCATGCTGGTGGCGGTGCTGGGGGCCGTGGCCTTCGCCGTTAAGCGGTTATTCCCTGAAATCCAGCTTTTCACCTTAATGAGTTTTATCATGGCGCTCTTGTATTTAATTGGCCCTGTCAACGCCATTTTAAATTCCATTCCCGCTATGGTGCAATTGAGAATCGCCTGGAACCGGGTGAAGGGATTTGTCAAAGACATCCCTGCCAACATGACCCCGGAAGACATAGAGAACCTGAAATTGGATATCCCCTCCGTGGAGCGGGTTGAAGCCAAAGGGGTGGTTTTCCAGTATGAAAGTGAAGGGGACGATACACCCTTTGCCCTGGGGCCCATCGATTTCGAAGCTAATAAAGGTGAGGCGGTGTTTATCGTCGGAGGGAACGGCAGCGGTAAAACCACATTTGCCAAAATATTAACCGGTTTATATGTCCCGGATGAAGGCACCCTTAAAATTGATGGTAAAGAAGTCAACAGCTACCAACTGGGAGAATATTTTTCCACTGTCTTTAGCGGTTATCACCTGTTTGAAAAGTTATATAACATTGATCTCAGTGATGAAAACAAACGGAAAGAAGGTGAAAAATATATAGAGATGCTGAACCTTCAAGATAAAGTCAGCCTGGAAGAAGATTCTTTTAGTACCATTGATCTTTCCGGTGGGCAGCGAAAACGGTTGGCCTTACTCCAATGTTACCTGGAGGATTGTCCCATATATCTTTTTGATGAGGTGGCAGCAGACCAGGACCCGGAATTCAGACGATTCTTCTACAGGGAGCTGTTAACACGAATGAAAGAGAAAGGGAAAATTGTCATTGCCATTACTCATGACGATCATTACTTTGACGTGGCCGATAGAGTCATTAAATTTGACATGGGAAAATTGGATGTCTTAACCGAAGGCAGCCAATATATGTTAAGCGCCGCCAGGCAGGAGACAGTAAGCTGATAAACGCTGTTCACCAGGCAGCAATGACCCGGGTGCACCAGGAGTGAAAAAAATAGTAAACCAGAACCTTCGGAAAACTTGATTTTTTCCAAAAAATAGACTAAAATAAATGTTCAAAAAGAAAAGATCAAGATCAATGGTTAATTGTGATTGCTAGTTTTCGATAATGACGAAGAAAAAGGACATCTTCAATGAAAGAAAAATAGGAGGATAAAGCATGTTTGTACAAGACATTTATGACGTAAAGGTGCACCTTGATGAATTAAAAGACAAAGGACTGATCAAAGAATGGGTCCTTCCCTATGAGAATATCTTAACCCGACTCACCGCGGCAATCTTCTACTTGACCCCCACTGATGAATCCAGGCTGGATGAAATCTGGAAGGAATTGGACAAGCATCCCATGTTGTGGTACAGGCTCAATGAAGAGAAGAAATTGTCTGATTTGGAATGGAGAGTTGAATTTAATAAAGGCTTCGAACTATAAAGATACGGTAAACCAGCGACAAATATCAAACCGCCGACACCAGGCGAGAAAGGATATTTCCATGTCCTGGTGCTCCCCATCCTGTTCTTCCTGGAATCCGAAGGATGAAACTTTACGCCATCAGTGATTTACACCTGGCCAATAAAGTCAATTTTCAGGCTTTGGAAGCCTTACCTCCACACCCCGCTGACTGGCTTATCCTGGCCGGAGATATCGGGGAGTTTGAAGAACAGCTGAAATTTGCATTTATCCTTTTAGGATCCCGGTTTAACCAGGTGATATGGGTACCGGGGAACCACGATTTGTGGTCGCTGCCATCCCATCCCCAGCAAGCCCGGGGGGATGCCAGGTACCAACGGTTGGTCTCCATTTGTCGGGATTTTGGTGTACTTACACCGGAAGATGACTATGTTCTCTGGCCGGGAGGAGAACGGGATTATTTACTGGTTCCCATGTTTCTATTATACGACTACAGTTTTCGACCCCGACACATTCCTGTCGAACAGGCAGTGGAGTGGGCTGCGGAGTCCGGTGTGGTATGCACCGATGAGGAACTGCTTTACACAGACCCCTATTCTTCACCCGCTGCCTGGTGTGCCCAACGCTGCCATTATACCGAAGAACGTTTGAAAAAAGAATCCTTGAAAAAAAAAACCATGGTATTGATTAACCATTTCCCCCTCCGCCAGGATATGGCACAGTTGAGACGATTTCCACGTTTCTCCCTCTGGTGCGGCACCCAGCGAACAGAGGATTGGCACACTCGTTTTCCTGTTTCAGTGGTGGTCTATGGACATATGCACATGCGCGGAACCCATTATCGGGATGGAGTCCGTTTCGAGGAGGTTTCATTGGGATATCCCCGGGATTGGGTCCATAAGCGGGGCCTGGACTATTACCTGAGAGAAATCCTGCCAGGACCAATGTCGGTGACCAGTGACCAGTGATCGCTAATCGCTGATACGTTAAAAGTGATATTTTTTATATTTCCTCTTGCAATTTAATCCCTAATATTATAATATGTACAGTATGAAATTAAAAGCTCTAAAAAGTAAAAAAGTATTGGAAGTATTTGACAAAAAACATGGTTTTGGTTATCATAAATACCTACATTAATAAATAAAAGGAGATGACAGATGACGATGAAGAGAATTTTAATTGGCGTTTTAAGTTTGTTGTTGGTGGTGGTTTTTTTCAATTCCTGTAAAAAAGAGGCAGTGGTGGAACCACCAAAAGAGGAAAAAGTTGAAAAAGTAGAAGAGGTGACCCCTAAAGTAGAAACACCAGAGTTAACAGAAGAAGAATTACTCCAGCGGCGAACATTGGAAGAGATCAATAAGATGGGTTACCTGAAGCGAATTCACTTTGATTTTGACAAATATTTTATTCGAAATGACATGAAACCCGTTTTAGAGAAAAATGCCCAGTGGTTGTTAAAATTCCCCTCAGTGGTGGTTACGATTGATGGACACTGCGATGAAAGGGGTACCGAAGAATACAATATGGCATTGGGAGAAAAGCGAGCGGAGTCGGCTAAAAAATACCTGGCCAACCTGGGGGTTCCGGGTGCACGGTTGAAGACCGTCTCCTATGGTAAAACCAAACCGTTGGTGAAGGGTGTTGATGAAGAATCGCATTATATGAACCGAAGGGACGAGTTTACCATTATTAAGAAATAAATGAAGCGATCGATAATATTTTTCCTGTGCGTTGTGTTTGTTTTGCTGTTGGTTTCTTTTCCACGGCCCGGTTACTCTATTCGAAAAGATACCAAATTAATATTGGACCAATTGCAGCAGCTGGAACGGATTATAAAGGACCTGGAAGCAAAAATCACTACCATCTCGACTGAAACCAACTCAATGTCCCAAAGGATAAGCACGATTGAAGAAAAGTTAAACGCGGTTACCAGGAGTCAAGCGGATATCAGTCAAAACAAAGAGAATCTCTTGTTAAGTTTGCAATTCATTAAAGAAGAGATCAATGAGTTAAAGAATCATGTCAGCAAAATCAACGATCGGCTGCTTTCTTTACCCACTGCCGCTGCTCCCACGGACATCGGCAGTGGTGCTGAAGAGACCAACGAGCAGACCACCCAACAATCACCGGAAACCGTCTATTATGCCGCTTATTCCGATTATATAAAAAAGAATTACCAGTTAGCCATTCAAGGATTCAGGCAATTTATCCAGTTGTTTCCCCAGAATGGGTTGGCGGATAATTCGCTCTACTGGGTCGGTGAATGTTACTACTCTCAAAAAATGTACCAGGAAGCGGTTAATACCTTTTCAGAGTTAATCAACGATTATTCGGACGGTGATAAAATCCCGGATGCGATATTAAAAAAAGGGTTTGCCTTGATCGAGATGGGGAAGCAATCCGAAGGTATCAGCGTGTTAAAGGGGTTAATTTCGCGGTTTCCTTTATCAGAAGAAGCCTCCCTGGCACAGCAAAAAATCAAAGAGGTAATGGAATAACGGAATAACCACTAATGGAGGAGAACGGAGCAGCCAATGGCCAATAAACGAAGCTTAAACCGGGTGATCCTGGTGGGAAACGTGGGAAGAGACCCGGAAATCACCCATATACCAAACCTGGATAGGGATGTTGCCAAATTCTCGGTGGCAACTACTGAAGTATTTATGGATAAAGCCAGCAACCAGTTCCAGGATTACACCGAATGGCACAACATCGTGGCCTGGGGATATACAGCCAAAAAAGTGGAACGGCAGGTCAGTAAAGGCAGCCTGGTGCTGGTGGAAGGAAAGATAAAAACAAGGAAGTGGAAGGATCAGAATGACCAGGATCGGTGGAGCACTGAAATTCGTGCTGAATCCGTCACTGTCCTGGAAAGGGCCAACAAAGAAAGAAGTATGGGAGACACCCCCTATTCTCAGCCCACACCATCCGCACCAATGGGCCCGCCGGAACCAACAGGGCCTCAAGCACCACCGGAAATGCAAATCGATGACATGGATATCCCTTATGATGACAGTGACCCCTTCTGATCTCAATCATTTAAAGTGCACACATGTACGTATATACGTATACACGCGTAACACGTAATGAGGGCATAACGTCATAACGTTATAACGTGAACCAGATGGCATTTGTAAATTATAACAATAAAGAAATTACAGTTAAGATCGTCTATTATGGACCGGCATTAAGTGGGAAAACCACCTGTCTCAAGTATATCTATGACAGTGGGGAGTACCGGAAAAAGGGAAAATTAATCACCCTTGATACCGATGGCGATCGTACCCTCTTTTTTGATTTTCTCCCCATTGAAATAGGAAAATTGGGGGATTATGCCATCAAAATCCAACTCTATACCGTACCCGGGCAAGTCGCTTATAATACCACGCGGAAACTGGTGCTTCAAGGTTCTGACGGTATTGTATTCGTGGCAGATTCACAGGTGGTGATGCGAGAACAGAATACAGACAGTTTTAAAAATCTGAAAGACAATTTAAAAGCCAATAACATCCCCTATGAAGAAACGCCTTTGATTTTCCAGTACAACAAACGCGACCTGAAAGAAATATTGCCCATGGATATTCTCAATAAAGATTTAAATTCGGAAAATAAAGCCTTCTTCCCCACTATCGGAACCACTGGTGAGAATGTACTTGAAGGACTGCATTCCATTATGAAGACGGTGCTGATTCATTTGAGAAACAAACTGACTATTTTTCAAAAGGACAAAACCGTGATGTTTTCAAGGGATGAAGTCACTGATTCGCCGGCCAAGGAGGACAAAACCCAAAAAAAATCGGTAAAACCAGCCGCCCCTGAGGATATGGAAGAGGAAGCCCCGCACGCTAAATCCGATACGGAAAAAGAAGAAATCTTTGAACTCTCTACGCCATTACCCCTGGATACGGAACCCATGAAAACTCAACCCTTCCCAAAACCAAAACTCGATAGAGAAAAAAAAGCACCAAAAGAGGAAGAAGATATATTTAACCTGGGCGATGAGAGTCGATTCGATGAAGATGAAAGCCTGGAACTCCCGGAAGCTGTCATCGCAGATGAATTGGGTATCGATGACAGCGAAGCAGCGGAAAAAGTAAATATAGAAAAAGAAAAACCCGAAGAAATCCAACCCCTTAAAATCGATGTAGCCGTGGAAGATGAAATCGAAGAAATCGGGAGAGAGTACGAAATCAAACCGGAAGCACCACCAGCGGTTGATGTCCACGTCCCGAATATTCCCATTCATATCAAAATCCCGGAAGATAAGGATGAAATAAAAATAAACCTCAATCTCCAGGTGGTGATTAAAAAGAAAAGTTAAAAAAATTAAAGGTAAAAACGTAAAAACGTAAAACAACAAAGGGAAATAAAAATAAAAAGATGAAGAAACGAATGGGTTGGTGGCGGATGTTCAGATGCGCATTTTTATTATTTTTATTTGTTTTTTGTCCTGCCTTTACCGGATCTGGTTACGCCAGCCATGAAGAGGGATTGGCAGGGTTGGCTGAAAAAGCCGCCAACTCCATATCGGGTTATTTCAGTGACAAATATAATATTAAAACCGCAGTGGTTAAATTTGAAAATACCGCGGGGGTCTCCGACCTCACTGCCCAGAGGTTTTATCAATTGCTGGTCTCAAGACTGGAAACCGCTGGCAACCTCAATTACAGCGATTTAATGATTAATTTCCATCAAAACAAAGGAGAATTCAATTTAAATCGAATCCATCCCCTGAACCACCTCATTTACCTCAAATTAACCCGGGATAAAAACAAAATCGGTGCGGGTATGGCTATTTTTTCCAGGACCCTTGATAAAATTGTTTTTATAAAGTACATCGAAGAACTTTTCACCGCCGGAGAAAGAGAAATTTTTAATACCACTCATTTTGGCTTTAAAAACACGGGTTTTGCCAAAATCATGGAAATGGAGGCCAATGGTCATTTACTGGACCTCAAATCCTTTTTGGATCAAAAAGGCAGACTGAGGTTTTTATTCTATTACCCCGAAAAAATTGAGCTCTTTAAACTGGAGGGAAACCAGTTGATTAAAGTCTTTTCTTATCCCCTCCAATGGGAGAAACCCTATTACCCGGTGATGGAATATGAGGGAAAACTCTGTGTTTTTTTTCAAGATAATCAATTATATATCACTGTTGGCGGTAATTTTTCCCGGTATGCGAAGATTTTAGTCACTAAAGAAGCAGATACCGGGGAGGTCACCCAGGTGGATACCATTGATTTTATTCCTTTTCGGCGGATTGGATTGAATAATAGTGAGTACCTGGCCGGTGCCCGCTGCGTCCTGGGGAAAAATTATTTTCAAAATAAGTTAATACTTCTTCCTCTTCAAGCTGGCCCCGGGGAATTCACCAAAGAGAGATATTTTATAAAAGAAGTTACTCCTTTTTATTCCCTGGATTTTTCCACCACATCAACCGGAGTTGAAAACACCTTGAATTCCGTTCATATTGTCGATCGGGATTACAGGTACAGGTTTTTAGGCGATAATTTTGAGGAGTTAACCGTAGAAGAGGCTGAACGGGGGGCTGCCTTGTGCTGCTTAAAGGAACAGTGGCTGGCCATCAGTGATTTCTCCAGCGGCAGCGATCGATTGTATTTCTATACCATTGAAAATGGAAGCCGACGCCTGGTTTTTCAAAACCAAATCAATGGTGAAATCGTCTTTATCTCTGACGGGCTGTGGAAAGCCGCACCTGGTTTCTGGGTGTATATCAAACAATTAAAACCGAAACCAGCCACACCTGAGTATCAATTGCAATTCTGGAGTAAAAAGAGTGAGTAATATAACAAAACTTGCCATTATACTATTGACCCTATCCTTTATTTTTGCTATCAAACCTTATTACGGCGGTGAAATCAGTCTGCGACTCAATGAACCCACTGATTTCTCCTATGCACCTTCCAGTTATTCTAACCTGGTCTTCTATTCCTTGATTTACGAGAATTTATTCTACTTAAGCCGGGACGGGGACATTAACACTCATCTATTTAAAGAGTATCGATATGATAAAACCTCCCGCACCTTAGAACTCCAATTAAAAGATAATACCTGTTTTTCCGATGGCAACCCCATTGCTGCCCAACATATCAAATTATCCATCAATTTATTTTTGGATTTAAACCTGGGATCGTCACAAAAATTAAGGCAAGTCATAAAAGGTATTCACACCGAAGGGAACCGGGTATTCATTGAATTGATCTACCATGACCCCAACATTGTTAGTTGGTTAACCACACCTGAGTTGGTATTGACCAGTGGAAGCGACCAGGTTTTTTCCGGGATTTTTTATCCGGTGGAATGGGTGAAAAACCAGTATATTATTTTAAAACCCAATCCCTTTTATCCAGGCGGCCGCAGCTATCTGGACTCCCTGCGGGTCGTGTTTTATGATTATTATTATCCCGATGTATTTTTGTCCACACCCGGGACGTTGGATGAAAAATTTACGGAATTAAATGCCGGTGTTTATCAGAACATTTACCTGGCGTTCCCCCAGGGTAAAGTAGGGAGTAACACCCGGGTTGCGTTGTATTCACTGCTCAAGGATTTTTACCAGTCCACGGACAACGACAGCAAAAACCTGGTGGAATTAAATGCCCTTACTTCTAATGAAGAATCTCCCATCACGTTGAATATACAAAAATTTTCCCGCTCTCGGGTGCGCTCTATTTTACGGTATTCCCGGATCAAATTATATATTCTCTCTTCCTTAAGTCATATCGAGAAGCCCCTAAAGGAATTCCTGGCAAAAAGACGATTATCCATTGAAACGATTTATGTCAGTGATAACCAGTTGGTCAATTTTATGAACAGCACCTCTGTCAAATATCTGCTGGTGTCAAAAACCTTTAACCGCCGGGTTCCTGTTGCCGATAAAATTAAAGTCATATTGAAGGAAATGAGTTTTGCCCGTTTTGATGAAGCCCATTTGAAATTGCTCAATCAACTGGATGAAGTAAAGTACTTGAAAAATGAGGAGTTGTTAATGGACCTGGTGGCCCGGATCATTGATAAAATCATTAGTAACGGCTATTTGTTACCCCTTTACCAGAGAAAATTCTCTCTTTATATCAAAAATCATATCAAAGGTATGGAATTGGATTATTATGGCAAACCCCTGTTCCAAAAGGTGAGAGTAAAGTAGTGAATAAGGAAGATGAGAAAAGAAGAAAAAGAGTGTGAAAATGATGAAAAAAAATCCAATATTTATGGTGGGATGTTTGCTTTTTTCAACCGGGTTATTTTCGGTGGAATTGGGTTTAATCGGAGGGACCATTACCAACCCGTCACATTTGAATTACGGTCTAAGTACCAGTTTGAGATTCCTGGTGCCCCTGGTAAAATTTGAATTTGAACTTTACCGCCAGGTGGATACAGAGGAACCTGAATTACCTAATGCCATTACCGCGGGAATCAAGTTCCAGCCTAAATTCGGGCGTTTTATGCCTTATGCTGTTGTAGGAATCAGCACGGAATTTAAAAGCTTCAGCCTGGATTTTGATGAATACGAGGCATTTACGTTTATTGGCGGTGGTATTCACTATAAACTAATCGCTCTCCTATCAATCCGCGCCGATCTTCGTTTTCTAAACTTTTCCACCCACAACCGCACCCGCCTCACCGCCGGATTATTCTTTCATATTTAGCCTCCGGCGGCCAGGGGGGGCGCTTTTTGAAAAAACTGCCCCC
>CP070627.1:8525124-8533204 GCA_020355945.1 Candidatus Aminicenantota bacterium
AAACCATCGTAACCGGTGGTTCTGATAAAACCGTCCGTTTATGGTCTAAAAAAACCGGCAAGGAAATCAGGCGATTGCATACTGGTTGGGTTAGTTCAGTCGCCATCAGTGCTGACGGGCAAACCATCGTAACCGGTGGTTCTGATAAAACCGTCCGTTTATGGTCTAAAAAAACCGGCAAGGAAATCAGGCGATTGCATATTGGTTGGGTTAATTTAGTCGCCATCAGTCCTGACGGGAAGACCATCGTATCCGTGAGTTATGATGATACCGTCCGTTTATGGGATAAAGAAACCGGCAAAGAGATCAGGCAATTGCAAGGGCATACTGCTGATGTTAATTCAGTCGCCATCAGTCCTGACGGGCAAGCCATCGTATCCGGGAGTGATGATAAAACTGTCCGTTTATGGTCTAAAGAAACCGGCCAGGAGATCAGGCGATTCCAAGGACATATTGATTCTGTTTTCACAGTCTCCATCAGTCTTGACGGGCAAACCATCGTATCCGGGAGTGATGATGGTGAAATTAAAATATGGGACTTTAAAAAAGGCAACTTAATCGCAACTCTAATTGCTTTTAATGATGGTGAATGGGTTACATATACACCTGATAATTATTACATTTGTTCTTCAGGAGGTGAAAAATATGTAGGATTTAAAGACGGTGAGAAAATATACGATGCCTCAAAATATTCTGCATTATACAAGAATGAGAAGGCTGTCTCAATGTCTCTTAAGCTTGAGGGAATCGCAAAAGCCAGTGCTTCTGTTGTACCCGGGAATAAAGATATTGATAATTTATCAATGGATAAAGAACCAGCTAATATTCCATTTCAAAAGGAAACTTATACTCAAAATCCACCTCCTACAATAATTATTAACTATTTAAAGGCTGAAAATATTATGATTGAACCTTATGACCAAACAGTGAATTCTTCAGAAATTGAAATTTTTGCGACTGCCGTTGATCGAATATATGGCATTAAGAAAATAGTTGTTCACGTGAATGACAATACAATTGCTGAAAAGAAAGAATTGAACGTCAAAGAATATAAAATTGAACAACCGGTTATTCTTAGTGAGAAAAATAATCGAATAAAAATTACTGCATACAGTACAAAAGATGTGAAAGGATATTCCAGGGAGATTAATCTTATCTACAAAGAGGAATTGCTAAAGGGGAAAACATTGCCAGAACTTGTACGATACTTTTTTGGAAAATCAAGAAGTTGGGGTGTTGTTATCGGTATTAATGATTATTCAAAAAGGGGAAATGGTTTTAAATACCTCCCCTATGCGGTTAATGATGCAAAAGCCGTAAAAAATTATTTAATAAAATCTTTAGGATTCTCAGAAGAAAAAATTTTCACCCTTTATAACGGAGATGCATCGAAAAGAGGCATAGAACAATTGTTGGGTGAAAATCTTCCAAAAATTGTAGATGAAAAAGATAGAGTGGTTGTTTATTTTTCCGGGCATGGTGACCAGGAGGCAGGAAAGAGAGGAAAAAAGTTCGGATACTTAATTCCCATAGATGGAAAAAAAGAATCCTTGTATTCTTCATGTATATCCATGAATCAATTGCAGTACTTTTCAGAAAAAATTCCTGCAAAACAAATGCTCTTTATTCTTGACTCTTGTTTCAGCGGCATCGCTGGGGTGGTACATAAAAAAGGAGAGATTCCTAATGAGACAAGAAAACAAGTGGAAGCATTTATAAAAAGTGAAGGGAGACAGATCATGACCGCAGGTGGTGCTGATGATACAGCCGAAATGAGCAAAGAGTGGAACAATCACAGTGTTTATACCTTCTATTTGCTAAAAGGCTTAAGAGGAGCGGCGGATTATAATAAAGACGAAGTCATTTCCATTCGTGAACTCCAGGTTTACCTGGATTCCACTGTACCCAAAGAAGCAAAACAAACCCCGCAGCTTTTTAATCTCAACAACAGCGAAGGTCAATTTGTATTTTATAGAGAAGGAGATAAATAACATGAGTGCATTGCCGGATTGTTTGAGGGATACCTTCATTTTACGATCACAGAGAGGAATATCAAGACGGGCAAAGGAGAATTTTTATGCTTGACCTGGAAGAAATTTTTGCAAAAGGTGAAAATGACCATGTGGAGTTTAAGAGGTCTCTCGCGGAAGAGAAAGAAATTATTGAGACAATCGGCGCTTTTCTTAATCATAGGGGCGGCTTAATAATTGTTGGCTATGATGAGAAAAAGAGAGATGTTGTCGATGTCAATACCGGAACAGAAACGATCCAGCGATTTGTCAATAAAGTAAAATTAGTCACTCACCCACAAGTACTGGTTGACACTTATGAGATGGAATATAAAAGGAAAAATTTATTAATTATCAGTGTCATCGATTACCCGATTAAACCGGTTTCAGTTTACGGGAAGTTTTATAGAAGGCGGTTAAACAGCAATCATTTAATGACCCCTATCGAAATATCAAATCTTCATTTGATTTCGCTTAACAGCAGTTGGGATTTTCAAGTCGCTCAAGACTCATCATTAAAAGATATAGATATGGATATTGTGGATTGGTTCATAAAAACCCTTAATGAGGTAAAGGAAAATAAAGTAACCGAATCTCCTCTAAAGTTTTTAGAAAAATGTGAAATTATCAGGGAAAATAAACCCACTTTTGCGGCTTTACTTTTATTCCCCAAAAACCCATCTTTTGTTCTCGATGTCCAGATCGGTTTGTTCGAAGATGATATAACCATTAAAAAAGACAAAAATATCAAAAAAAGTGTTTTATTTGAAGTAGACGACGTTATGGAGTTTATCACCGCATATATTACAAAAGAGTTTATTATTACAGGTAAGCCCCGCCGGGAGGAAAGATGGCAGTATCCATTGGATGCAATCAGGGAAATTGTAATAAATGCAGTGATTCACCGGGATTACCAGGAAGGCACCCATACCCAGATTAAAGTATACAGGGACAAAATTAAGTTCTGGAACAGCGGCAAATTGCCCCCGGATTTGAGTATTGAAACAATAAAAGCTGGTCTTTCCAAATCAAGACCCCGAAATAGATTGATTGCTCAAACATTTAAGGAATTGGGTTTGATTGAAAAATATGGTGCTGGTGTTAAACGGGTCATAGACGATTTCAAAGCATATGGTCTTGATGAACCCGATTTTATGGAAATTGCCGGTGGTTTTGAAGTTATAGTGCTTGATAAGGTTAAAGAAGATCAATCAGGGAAAAAAGAAACGACAAAAATCACCCAACCAATCATCCAACCAACTACCCAAATCACTACCCAAATGACTACCCAAAACACTACCCAAAAAATCCTTGAATTAATCGGATATAACCCCAAAATAACCAGGAAGGAGATGGCACGGGGAATCGGTATTTCAGAGGATGGCATAAAATATAACCTGAATAAATTGAAGGAAAAGGGTATCATAATAAGGAAAGGCACGCTGAGATCAGGATACTGGGAAATAAGAAAAATTAAAGAGGGTAATATAAAAAGTTCTGGGAGGTTGGGTAAAAAGTTGAGTGAAGGGTTGGGTGAAGGGTTGGGTGAAAGGTTGGGTGAAATGCAAAGTAGAATCATATCATTAATGGTTGAAGACAATAAAATATCCATTCCCCTGTTGTCTGAAAAAATTGGAATCAGTACAACAGCTGTAGAAAAGCATATTGACCGGTTAAAAAAAGAAGGAATTGTTAATAGAAAAGGATCTCCAAGAGGAGGCTATTGGGAGATAAAACTAAGGAGATAAAATGGCTTATATCATAATGTCAATCATTGGTTTGCTGGCTTTAGTATTTGTTAAAAAAGACTGGCAGCAAAAAAAAACAAATTATTTTCGTTTGCTCTATCACCATCCTGGGAGCTTTGCTCTATATCTTTATTGATATCTTTATTTTACAATCACGGAATGGAATCACAAAAGGAAACTTTTTCGCAAAGATTCCATGGCTGGAGATTGGCCTCTATTTTATTATGCTGCTGGGAATGGTCAGTAAATATCTATTTGATGCCATCGGTGAGAAAAAAAGAAAAAAAATAAAATTTAATAAATGGCAATTTATAAAACCCTTCCTGGTCTCCCCGATGATTTTCGCTGCTGTTTATGCGATGATCCCTGAAACCACTTCCGCCTTGCTGCTTTTAATATTTGCCTATCAAAACGGTTTTTTCTGGCACACCGTTCTCTATAAAGTGGCCCCTAATCAATAAATTAAAAACGCCTCCGGCGGTCAGGGGGCGAGAGCATTGCGCAGGGCGCACAGCGTTTGGTGCAAAGCACGTAGCCTTTTTAGGCTCCCCTCGCCGAGGGGCCCCTGAACCCCCTGCAAAAGCTTTTTATTAGGGGGGCGCCGCCAGGTTATTTATTTTCCGGTGAATTTGGGTTCGCGTTTCTCCAGGAAAGAGGCAACACCTTCTTTTTTGTCTTCAGTACCACAAGAGAGAGCGTGCAGGTAAGACTCATGCGCCAGGCCTTCTACCAGGGAACCTTCCACACAACGAAGCACCGCCTCTTTGGCATACTGGATGGCCAGTTTGGGACGAGCAGCAATGGTTTCGGCAAGCGCACGGACCTCCTCCATGAGCTTCTCAGGAGGAACCACACGGTTAACCAAACCCATGGCTAGCGCCTCATCCGCAGTTACCGGCTCACCGGTAAGGATTATCTCCATGGCCCGACCCATGCCCACTAAACGCGGAAGGCGATAGGTGCCACCAGCACCGGGAATAATACCAAGTTTTACCTCTGGCTGCCCCATTTTGGCTTTTGAAGAAGCCACCCTGAGAGTACAAACCATGGTTAACTCCAGGCCGGTCCCCAAAGCCCAACCATTGATGGCCGCAATGGAAGGAATCTCCAACTGCTCGATCCTGGTATAAACTTCCTGGCGCCTGCGGGTTTCAGTACGACCAAGAATCGTGTCCCGATTGTCCAATTCTTTGATGTCCGCCCCGGCTACAAAGGCTTTCTCACCTGCCGCGGTAAGGATGAGCACACGCAAGTCCGGGTTAGCCTCCAACTGGTCCAGTG
Source organism: Candidatus Aminicenantota bacterium (assembly GCA_020355945.1). Next base: position 8,530,163 of record CP070627.1, read on the forward strand.
CCTGATCGATCTCCTCCACAGTGGCATTGTTGACAGCGTTGCGCTTCTCAGGCCGATTGATGGTCAACGTAGCAATTGCACCGTCTGTCTCAAGAAGTATATTCTCGAACATTATTTGCCCTCTTCATAGTCATAGAAACCTTTGCCTGCTTTCCTACCTAACCGGCCCTCTTCGATCATCTTATCGAGAATCTCGGGGTGTTGGTAGCGGGGATCGTCTAACACAGTGCGCAGCGTCTGCATCTTGGCCCGGTGGACGTCCAGCCCGATGAAATCGATCAGTTGCAGCGGTCCCATCGGATGATTGGCTCCCAATTTCATGGCCTTGTCAATGTCCTCGGGATCAGCCACACCGGATGCCACCATCCAGGTGGCTTCATTAAGCAACTGACCCAGGCAGCGGCTGACAATACCCGCAGGAGCCTCGTTCTTACATACCACCGGGTCTTTACCCAACTTAAGAGCAAACTCCTCCGCGGCCTTCAATGTCTCTGGCGACGTTTTCTTACCAGGCATGATCTCCACTAACTTCATGATAACCGGCGGGTTGAAAAAATGCATCTGTACCACCTTGTCCGGCCGACCGGTCACCTCAGCCATGGCACTGATGGAAAGGGAAGTGGTGTTGGTGGCTAAAATCACTCCCGGACGGGCAAATTTGTCCAATTCTACAAATACTTTTTTCTTGATCTCCAGGTCTTCTACAACACTCTCGATGATAATATCGGCATCCTTGGCGACAGATAAATCACCGGCAGTGGAAATCCGGGAGAGTACGTCCTGTTTATCAGCCTCAGTGATTTTGCCTTTTTCCACCCGTTTAGCCAATCCTTTTTCAAGGCGTGCTTTGCCTTTGTCAGCCAGTTCCTGGCTGATATCGGTAATCACCGCCTCTAATCCCTGCTGCGCGCAGAGTTGGGCAATTCCTGCCCCCATGGTGCCAGCACCCACAACTAAAACATTTTTGATATCCATATAATAATCCTCCTTATTCCGTAACGAATTTAATAAAAAGTTTTTGCGGGGGGTCCAGGGGCCCCTCGGCGAGGGGAGCCTAAAATGGCAAAGTGCTTTGCCCCATTCGCTATTCGCCATGCACCATGCGCAATGCTATCGCCCCCTGGCCGCCGGAGGCAAAAAACTCTTAATTTAGCCTCTCAACCACTGCGGCTACGCCGTTGCCGCCGCCGATACACAGGCTGACCAGGCCCAATGCGGCATCTCGCTGCTTCATGGCGTAAAGCAAAGTGGTTAAGATTTTTGAGCCGGTGGCTGCCACCGGGTGACCCAATGCAATAGCACCGCCGTGGACATTAACCTTGCTGCGGTCCAGGTTAAGCTCGCGTTCGCAAGCAATATACTGGGCAGCAAAAGCCTCGTTCAACTCGATGAGGTCTATATCATTCAACGTAAGCCCGGCATGGTCCAGGGCTGCCGGAATAGCTTTAACCGGCGAGAGCCCGAAGTATTTCGGATCCACACCCACGAATGAATAACCTCTCAGCACAGCCATGGGTTTAAGACCCATGGCCAGGGCCTTTTCCCGGTCCATAAGAATCTGGACCGCGGCAGCATCGCATAAAGCGCAGGCGTTACCGGCAGTGATGGTGCCTCCATCCTTTTTAAAGACCGGCCTCAGCTTGGCCAAAGACTCCGGGGTCACACCCTCACGAAAAATCTCCTCGGTATCAAATATTGTTACTTGACCCTTGCGGCCTTTGATCTCCACAGGAACGATTTCTTCCTTAAATTTGCCTTCTTTAACCGCTGCTTCTGTCTTGTTGTGACACTCAGCCGCAAAAATATCTTGCTCCTCCCGTGAGATGCCCTTTTCCTGGGCGAGATTTTCAGTAAGCTCACCCATCAGACCGCCGCCCAGGGGGCAAAGAAAGCCGTCTTTATGCATGAGGTCCAACAGCTCGCCTGCACCCATGCGATATCCCGATCGCGCTTTGGCCAGGGCATAGGGGACCTGGTTGGTGCTCTCAATGCCGCCTACTAAGACTGTATCCACATCACCTGCCTTGATAGCCTGGGCGCCGAAGATCAAGGCCTGGATGCTGGAACCGCAGCGCACATTGACACTCACAGCAGGTTTATCCTCCGGCACACCACCCTTAACCGCGGCAATTCGTGCCGGATTCGGTCCAATACCAGCCTGCCAGGCGTTTCCCAGGACAGACTGATCAATCACATCCGCTGAAATGCCGGAACGTTTGATGACATCCTTGATTACTATTGCACCCAATTCAGGTGCGGTTAAATCTTTCAATGTTCCTTCAAACTTACCGCCCGCTGTTCGAGCGGCACCTACTATAACTACTTCTCTCATAAACTCCTCCTATTCTTAGCTGTTTCCTGGGTTATAGGTTATTCTCCAGGTTATTTATTAACGATTCGCTTTTCGATATCCCAGTTGATCCTGGGCAATGATCATCTTCTGGACGTTAACGGTTCCCTCGACGATCTGGTAACACACAGCGTCCCGGTAAAAACGTGCCACCGGGTACTCGGTGGAATAGCCGTAAGCACCAAGAATCTTCATGGCACTGTGGGCGCACCGAGTTACGGTTTCACCAACCATGTATTTGGCATAAGATGTCTCCAGGACATTGCCGATCTGACCCTGGTCTTTCTGCCAGGCGGCCCGGTAAGTCAATAAGCGGCAGGCCTCGATCTCAGCAGCCATATTGGCTATCAATTCCTGGTTCATCTGGAACTTGCCTACTACCTGACCAAACTGTTCCCGTTCGTTGCAATATTGGACCGCCGCATCCAGGCAGGCCTGGGCCAGTCCGACTCCACCGGCGGCACAGCTAAGCCGGGTTTGGTTTAAAGAGCTAAAACAAATCTTCACCCCATCACCCAGTTTTCCTAGCAATGCATCACCAGGCAGGCGAACATCTTCGAAAGCAATCTCTCCGGTGGGCGAAGACCGGGTTCCCAATTTGTCCAGGTCAGAGCGAGACACCCCATCCAGGTGCATGTCCACCACAAAGGCACTGAGCCCTTTAGACCCCTGGTCCCGGTCATGATAGGCAT
>CP070627.1:8533304-8545366 GCA_020355945.1 Candidatus Aminicenantota bacterium
GAAGAAATCCAAAACACAACCGCCGCCGCGTTATACCGAAGCCACTTTGCTCACAGCTATGGAGAGTCCCGGGAAATTTATCGAGGATGAAGAGCTGAGAGAATCCATTAAACAAGGTGGACTGGGAACACCCGCCACCCGTGCCGAGATTATCGAAAAACTCTTAAACACTTATTATATTGAGCGTCACGGCAAAGAATTGGTACCCACTTCCAAAGGCTTTCAACTGATGGATTTGGTTCCCGGGGAGTTAAAGTCCCCGGAACTCACTGCTAAGTGGGAGTTACGGCTTTCAAATATCTCACGGGGAAAAGAAAACAATCAAGGGTTTATGGAAGATATCCGTAAAAATGCCGTGACCCTGGTTAACAGCATTAAAGCAGATACCTCCGAATATAAAGCGGATAATCTTACCAAAACCCGGTGTCCCCTGTGCGGCAGTTTTATGTTGTTAGTGAAGGGTAAAAAGGGAAGAATGTTGGTATGTTCCGATCGTCAGTGCCGTCATGAGCAGCCGGAAAAGCAGGAAGAGGCCCCTGATTTCAAACGTTCCCGGGAAGAGAGCCGCATGAGTAAGCGGTTGATCGATCGTTACAGCGATCACAAAAAGAAGGCCAAACCCTCTGTGGGGACGTTAGGGGATTTGTTTGAAAAAGCGTTAGAAAAGAAAAAGTAAAAATTTCCGTTAAAAAAAATAATAAATTTAGTATAATAGTCTGCCCCTCATAATTCTATCTAAACTGTAAAACCAGCTCACAGCTCAACTGCTAACGAGAAGTTAAGCGCTGCTGCTGTCGAATTTCGAGGTGTTAGTAGGCGTTTTAAATTTTCTCCGCTGCTTCTTTTATTTTATCTTTCTTTTCTACTTTGGCCTTTGGTTTTATAGGTATAAACATGACCATGCCATCGACTAATTTACTGGCTTGCCGTTCCATGATAATCAATCGTTTTATGGTTTCATCTTCCCAGCGGGCGACTTTTTGTAGAAAGGCTTTACCCGCTGAATCTCGCACTTCAAATTCATCATATTTTTTGGGTTCACCATATTTTGTTTTAAATATTTGTAACAATGTCTCAAAATCCTCTGACTTTGTAAACATGATCACTTCAGTAAGGAAAAGAGAACTGTAGTTCCTTTTTATAAATTTTACGTCCCTACCTCCACTTCCTTCAAATTTGAATTTGATTTTCTTAATAACCATGTCGGCCAATGGAAAGTCTGTTAAATAGAAAAATTCACTGTCTTTTTTCAATTGTCCCTTGTACTTGAAATTTGTTTCAAAGTAGTCTGCAGTGGTTCCCCATCTGGCGTCCATAAATGATGCCATTGGGGATTCCGCCGGACTTTGAGCTTCCTGTGCCACTGCAATGAAAGTAAATGACAGGAATAAAATAAGCAGACTTATGGGCAAAAGAATTGTTTTTTTCATGTAAAACCTCCTTCATATAAATATTCCATGATATTAACCGAAAGATTCTACCAAATCTAAAAAATTTTGTCAAGTTAAAAGCAAATTTTTTTCAAAATTGTGAAAATCTATAAAGAGCAAAAGAGATTAAACTCTTTCCTATTGACAGTATTGTCTAACCATGAGAAAATTAAGCTTGAATTACTTTTATGAAAAAGGTGAAAAAATGGAAAAAGAGATCATTTCCGAAGAATTACTGGAAATCCTTGCCTGCCCGGCGTGCAAAGGCGATATTGAATTGATGGAGTACAAAAAAGATGAACATGGCCTGAAATGTGCCAAATGTAAATGCATTTACCCCATCAAAGACGGTATCCCCGTCATGTTGATCGATGAAGCCATTCCAGCAAAATAACAATATCCTCTTTATCCGGTTACGACTCCTGGGGGATATTATCTTCACTATCCCATCGATTCAAATCTTTAAAAGAAATTATCCCGGGATTAAGGTTTACTACGTGGTGGAAGAACAATTCAAGGAAATTGGTGAGTTAATCCCCGGTATTCATCAGCTCATTGTTATCCCTCGTAAAATGGGAATCAAGAAAATGTGGCGATTCAGGAAGGATATTCAAAAAATCGGCATTGATACGGTGATAGATTTTCACTCCGGGCCCAAAAGCGCGCAGTTGACATGGCTGACCGGCGCAAAGCTCCGCATCGGCTACAAAACCCCTAACCGGGATTGGGCATACCACCGGTTAACTCCCCGAACCTGCGGAAATACCCTTACCCACTCTGTCTACAACCAGGCAAGACTCCTGGACCACCTGGGTATTGCCGTGGACATGGATATGCTTCCCCAATACCCGGAAATAACAATTGATGAAAAACAAATTTCAGAGGGGGTCAAAAGAGTGGTTCAAAAGGAAAAAAAAGTAGTTATCCATGTGGGGGCGGGGAATGCCTTTAGAGACTGGGGAATTGAAAGCTTTTCCTCCCTTATCTATCATTTGAAGTGCCGCGGAGTGAGGGTTTTTTTAACCGGGAATGGCGCAGAAGAAGAAAAAAGAGGCAATTACCTGGGCAACCTGCTGGCAGTAGATAACTTTACCGGGAAGTTGTCCATTGCTGAGCTGCTTTACTTGATTTCAAAATCAGACGTATACGTTGGCGCGGATTCGGGTCCCCTGCACCTGGCTTCTTTAACCGCTGCGCCACTGGTGGGTCTTTATGGCCCCAATACCCCAAAAATCAGCGGACCCTGGCGAAAAAAAAATGTCACCATTATCCAACACCAAATGGAATGCCAACCCTGCACCCAAAGAAAGTGCAAATATGGTATAATACCATGTATGAAAAATATTAGAACGGACGAGGTCTATGAAGCAATTAATCGATATCTCCGGTGATTTTTCTTTTTATCTCTTGCTGGCGTTTCTTTTCCTGGTTAATATCTCTATTGCAGGATGTTACCTGGTTTCTACCCTTTTGCTTATCCAGTTCATTATTTTTATCATCGCAGCCCTGAAAATCAGGATAAACCGGGCCAAAACCAAACCAATGCTTCAATGGCCACAACTGCCGAAATTTTATAAGTACTTTCTCCTGTATATTCTATTTTCCTTTATTGCCACTCTTTTTTCCATCGATCGGCTGAACAGCTTAAAAGATAACAAAGAATTTTTTGTGTTTTTACTGGTTCCCATATTCCTGTTGATCATCAACTCCAAAAAGCGTCTGGAATACTCTCTTTTTACGGTATTGGCCTCTACTGTGATCTCCGCCCTGGTGGGTATTGCGGTTACCCTGAAAGAAGGAATCACGTTGGACCACCGGCTGCGAGGGTTAACGTCCCACTGGATGACCTATTCGGGGCTGCTGATGTTGGTCTTTATATTCTTTTTTGTATACCTTTTCTATGAAAAGAGAAAAAAAATAAAAATTGTTATATTGATATCTTTAATGATTATCTTGACGTCTATTTTGCTTTCGCTGACCCGGTCCATGTGGGTGGGAATTTTTGTATCCCTGGGGATTTTTATCATTTACTACAAACCCAAAATACTTTACCTGGCGCTGCCGGCCCTGGTTATTCTTATCCTGGTACTCCCCGGATCGGTAAAGAGTCGTATTGCCTCCACCTTTGACATGAGTAATGCCACCAACAAAGATCGTCTTTACATGGTAACCACCGGGATAAATATTTTCAAGGATCATCCCTTGACCGGTGTGGGACCTGACAATATCAAAAAGATTTACGATCGTTATAAGCCGGCGGAGGCTGACCAAACCAATCCCCACCTCCACAACAATTTTTTACATGTGCTGGCGGAAAGGGGTATATTGGCATTATTAAGTTTGCTGGCGGCATTCGTATCCATCACCATCCAGTTGATCAAAAAAATAAAAAACAGCATTGATTTTGAAAAAGTCATTTCTGTTGGCGTATTATTTGTATTTATCGGTTTTTTAGTGGCCGGTATGTTTGAGTATAATTTGGGGGATTCCGAAATCAAATTTTTACTGTTTTATTTTCTCAGTATTCCATTTATAAAATACAGCATGGAGAATGGATCATGGATTATGAAGCGTGGAGTCCAGTAAAAAGTTTTTGCGGGGGGTCCAGGGGTGCAGGGGTGCGGCGCACCCACCCTATTAGAGGTGGTATTGTTTCTGAGGATTTTTATCGTTTTTGCACCTGCACCTGTAACCTGCACCTGCCACCTCTGGCAGAAAGCGCCCCCCTAAGAGGGTGCCCGCGCCGCGGGCCCGCCGGAGGCAAAAAAAGTTTAAAAGGAAAACAGCCATGATAAAATTGAAGAGGGTTGAGGAAATTTGTTCTCAATTTGAAAAGAAGAGGATCCTTGTATTTGGGGATGTGATATTGGATCGATATATTTTTGGCAATGTGAATCGCATCTCCCCGGAGGCCCCGGTCCCGGTGGTAAAAGTTGAAAAAGAAGAATTCAGGCCCGGCGGCGCCGGCAACGTGGCTGCCAATGTTGATAAACTGGGGGCCAGGGGCTTAATCCTGGGTATTACGGGTGATGATGTTTTTGCAGACCAACTGTTTGAATTAAAAGTACGCGATAATGTTATCATCAAATCCAACCTCAATCAAACCCTGGTGAAAACCCGGGTCATTTCCCGGAGACAGCAGATCGTGCGGATCGATCGAGAAGAACCCATCCGGGTGACACCTGAAATTGAAAATAGAATTTTCACGGTTATAAAAGAATTAAAGAAAAATGACATTCACGGCATAATTATTTCGGACTATGCCAAAGGCACGTTAACCCGGAAGATCATGGAATGTTTGAAAAATAGGGCACAATCCCTTCATATCCCGATTATTGTGGACCCGAAGCCGCCCAATTTTCATCTTTATAAAGACATTGACGGTATTACTCCTAATCGAAAGGAAGCTGAGACGATTGTTAATAAAAAAATAGAGGAGGATATGGATGCCGCGGCAGCGGTTAAATTGATTCGCAGGAAATTTAGAGCGAAATTTTCCGTTATTACTCGCGGCGATAAAGGAATAACCGCCGGGGAAAGGGGAAAGAAAATATTTCATCTCCCGGCGTTTAATCATGAGGTATTTGATGTCACCGGGGCCGGTGATACGGTGGTTTCGGTGTTGTTACTCTCCCTGGTTTCCGGTGCTGATTTAAGAGAAGCCGCTGCTTTATCCAATGGAGCGGCCTCTATCGTGGTGGAAAAAGTGGGAACTTCCCAGGTTACCCTGGAAGAACTCCACCAACGCATGAAATATCTTTTAAGAAAATAAGAGATATTGACAGTTAACACTTGAAGTGATAAACTCTAGTGTTTCTTTTTTTAAGAATTTCTGTTACAATTCTGATTTTGTTGGATAGACGGCTTTTACAGGTGTTTGTTTGAGCCATATGAAGGGAAATGAAGCGGTTAGAAGCACACAATATAAGTAAATCGTTTAAAAATAGGTGTGTAGTCAATCACGTTTCCCTGGAAGTTAACCAGGGTGAGGTGATCGGTCTACTGGGGCCTAATGGCGCCGGGAAAACCACTACTTTTCTAATGATCCTGGGTATCCATAAACCTGAGACCGGGAAAATTCTTTTGAGTGATAAAGATATCACACGGGAACCGGTCTATATACGGGCGCGAGAAGGCATTGGTTTCCTCCCCCAGGAGCCCTCCGTTTTTAAAGGTCTCACGGTTAAAGAAAATATTTTAGCCATTGTGGACATGCAGCCTGGTTATAAATCCTCAGGATTTAATATTGATGAAATACTGCTGGAAATGGGATTAACCGAACTGAGAGACAAGAAAGCCTATATTCTCTCCGGCGGTGAGAGACGCCGCCTGGAAATTGCCCGCTCATTGGTATTATCCCCTGACTTCCTCCTGTTGGACGAACCCTTTGCCGGGATCGATCCCATACAAATCAAAGAAATTCAAAACCTGGTCAAAAAACTAAAAGAAAAAGGATTGGGCATCATTATCACAGACCATAATGTCCGGGAAATTTTAAAAATCACTAACCGGTCCTATATCATTAACCGGGGAGAAGTCATATTTCAAGGAGACTCAAAGGAGTTAATCCAGGATGAACGAGTAAAGAATGAATACCTGGGAAAAGAGTTTAGGTGGAACTAAAATGGCAACGAAATTAAATTTAAGAAGTAGCCAACAAATTACCATAAACCCGGTTATTCACTCATTTATCGGTTTTCTGCCCTTAAACCGGGTTGAATTTATTGAAAAGATTGAGAATGAGGTGGAAGGCAATCCCATGCTGGAAATCGAGCCCCCGGAGGTTTCCGCTGAAAAAGATCGGGAGCAGCCGGATATCACGGATATCGAAAAGCGGTTGGAACGTGCGGATGACTCCTTTCTCAACCACTATCAAGAAGAAGGATTTTTAAAAAAGAGCGATGACAGGCTGGATAAAAATAGAGCCATCGAACTCTTTACCGAAGCACCGGTGACGCTTACCGACCATTTAATGGAACAGGCCATCTCCCAATTCAATGATAAAGAAATGGAGATCGCTGCCCATATTATTTATAATCTCAATATGGATGGGTACCTGGATATTGAAATTGAATCGATTGCTTCCTCCCTGGATACCACGCCCGAAGAAATCGAACGTATCCGAAGTATAATCATGGGATTTGATCCCCCGGGCGCGGCCTGCAAATCCTTAAAAGAATGTCTCCTCACCCAGGTACCCGATACGGAAGAAAATAAAAAACTCAGGGACCTGATCGCAAACCACCTGGATGATTTATCCAGGTCAAAATATAATGAGATACTTAAGTCGCTGCAGATTGATAAAGAAGAGTTAAACCAGCTTATTTCCCAATTGAAACGTTTGCACCCTAAACCCGGGGCTAATTTTGAGAGAGAAGACATCGATTATGCGGATGTGGACCTGATGCTGATTAAGGAGGACAATGAATATAAGGTAAGGTATATTGACGAGGGAATCCCCCGCATGATGCTTTCTTCTTATTATGAAGAGATGCTGGACAAAATACCGGATAAAAAAACCAAAAGTTATCTCAAAGAAAGATATCGAAATGCACAACTCTTTATTGAGGGGATGGACCTGAGGAAAAATATGATTGTCAAAATCGCTGAACTGTTGGTCAAAATCCAGAAGGATTACCTGGATTTCGGGGAAAAATGGAAAAAACCCTTAACCATGAAAGAGATTGCCAAAGAGTTGAACTATAACGAATCCACTATTTCACGGGCGGTAAACAATAAATTCATGGCCACGGAAAAGGGGCTCATCAGCCTGAAAAGTTTCTTTTCATATGGTATAAAGGGAGAATTTGGCTTTAAACATTCAGTAGAAACCATCCGGGATAAGATAAAAAAAATCATCGCGGAAGAATCCCACGACAACCCTTTATCCGACCAGGAGATCGCGGCAAAGTTATCCGGCCTTGGGATTAAGATCTCCCGGAGAACCATCAGGAATTATAGAGATGAGATGAACATACCTAATTCATCGAAACGAAGAGAGGAATATCAATTGAATGAAATCACCTAGATTTTAAATGTATATAAGGAGTTTAACATGAGTATCAAATTTACTTCAAAGAGTATAAAATTGCCAGGAGCGATGAAAGCCTTTGCTGAAAAAAATCTAACCAGTATTGAGAAAATTAGCGGTGAGATCATTGATGCGGAAGTCATTGTATCCCAGGAAAAATTGGACTATAAGGTTGAAGTAAGTGTTAAAACCAGGATGCAGTCCTATCATCTTGAGGATAAAAACCCTATCCTTAAACAGGCCTTGCGAACCACCTTAAACACCTTAAAAGCCCAGGCCAAAAAAACCAAAGAAAAATTAAAAAAAGATAAAAAAAGACGAAATAAAGAAAAAACCGGTACATTTAAACAATTTGCCGCCAGGGCAGCGGCCGGCCCCCGGGAGGTGGCATCTGGAGAAGAAAATTTACTTGAAAAAATTAGAGTCTCAAACAACTATTCCAGGAAACCCATTCCTGTGGAAGAGGCCATATTTTTCTTAAAAGAGAGCGGTGAAAATGCGTATATGTTCACCAATGCGGAAACCAATCGCCTGTCTGTGATCTTTTATGACGACGGCAAAAATCTTTCCATTATTGAAGCCAGTTGAAGAGAATATATTCAGAAGAGTATGAAACTTTACAGCAGTTTAAAACCGGAACTGATCAAAATCAATTGCACGGCCAAAACCACTGAAGCGGTCCTGAAGGAATTGCTTTACCTGCTGAAACGAAGAGATAAAATATCCGATGAAGAATTCATCCTGCAAAAACTCATGGAAAGAGAGAAACTGGGTTCTACTTCTATTGGGAATCATTCGGCAGTTCCCCATACCAAGCTAAAAGACCTGAAAGAACCGATCATCTCTATTGGCATGTCAAAAGATGGTATTGTGTACAGTGAAACAGATAAGGAACCGGTTCATTTTATTATTTTAATCCTGTCTCCCAATTATTCTCCCATCATTCATCTCCAGATTCTTGCCTCTGCTGCTTCATTGATCAAAAAGTCCGGGCGGTTAATCGAGGAAATTCTCGGGGCCGGAAATCCCGAAGAACTGATCGGTATTATCCGGAAATATGAGACCTCAGATGATTAAAAATAAAAAAGGTACTGAAGTTAATGCGATTATTGAGCAGAGTGACCTGGAGATATTAAAAGTCTATAATGAAAAATGGACTGCCAATAAAATTTTTCACTCCGGTGCCCAGAAACCCGGGCTGGCATTGGCCGGATACTTTAAGTACCTGGATAAAGAACGAATCCAGGTTTTCGGAAAAACAGAAATTGGTTATTTAATGCACCTGCCCAGAGATGATTTTGAAAAATGCCTCAAAGATTTTATGGCCATGCGAGTACCCTGCATCATTGTTTCCGAGAACCAGGAGGTAGATGAGTTTATCATCTCCACGGCGAGAAAGAACAGGGTGCCGATATTAATATCCGGGTTAAAAACCTCCCTGCTGATTCCAAGATTAATCAACTTCCTGTACAGGTATTTTTCAGAAAAGATAAAAATCAACGGTGTCATGATGGACATCATGGGACTGGGTATATTAATCACCGGACCCTCGGGGATTGGCAAAAGCGAAACTGCCCTGGAATTGGTGGGTAAAGGCAGCCACTTAATTTCAGATGACCTGGTGGAGTTTTATTTGAATGCCAATGAAGAAGTGGTGGGCCGGTCCATTGATAAAATAAAAAAATGGATAGAAGTGCGGGGACTGGGTATCATCAACATCGTGGAGATGTTTGGCGTCGGGGCGCTTCTGGAAGAAAAGAAACTGGACCTGGTCATCAGCCTGGAAAAATGGAATCCCAGGAAAAAATATGACCGACTGGGAGAAGGAAACCTGGATTTTGAAATACTGGGAAAGCATATACCTATGTTTAACCTCCCGGTGGCAGTGGGTAGAAACCCGTCTACCTTGATTGAAGTGGCGGTTAAATACTTCATATCCAGGAAAAATGGCAGCGTGTCATTTGTTGAACACATGTACCAAACGAGAAACAAATAAAATGATTAAAGCATTTATTATTACACACGGAAACCTTGGAAAAGAATTAATCGCAGTGGCAGAAGAAATATTGGAAACCAAAAGCGAAATCGATTGCATCTGCTTTGACTGGAAAGAAGACGGAAGTAAATCCTTGCATAAAATTGAAGATTACTTAAAAAAGCATGAAGGGAAAGGGAATAATATCATCATATTTACCGATATGTTCGGGGGGGCTCCCACCAATATTTGTTTCAAATTCCACAAAAAAAATATTGAGATCATCACGGGGATTAATCTCCCGGGGTTGTTGAAGTTTCTTACCTACAGGGACAAAAAGATGAGTTTTAAAGCACTGGTAAAAGAAATAAAAAAAGGAGCGGTGGATGGGATTAACATCATCGGTGAATATTTAGGAGAAAAGAAATCATGATCAGAGAAACCATTGAGATTACCAACAAGTTAGGTCTACACGCCAGGGCAGCTGCCAAATTATCTCATCTAGCCAACCGGTTTCAGTCGAACATCTTTTTAATTTATCGCGGCGATAAAGTGAATGCCAAGAGCCTTTTGGGTATTTTGACACTGGCTGCTTCCGTGGGTAATCCCATTACCATTGAAGCCGATGGAAAGGATGAAAAAAAAGCCATTACCCAGATGACGGCTCTATTTACAGCAAAATTTGACGAGGAGAGTTAGAGGGAATCCAGGTGAACCATCAAATGAAACAAATTAAGGGTAAACCCGTATCGGCCGGGATTATCATCGGGAACGCCCTACTTTTTGATTCGTACAAGCAAAAACAAATTGTTTTCAAAGAAAAAATTCCCAACCAGGCCATTCAAACAGAGATCAATCGGTTTAATAATGCAGTAAATATTACCAGGGCCCAGTTGAAAAAGATTTATAAAAATCTCCAGGAGACCATAGGCAAAGAGTCTGCATTAATCATTGAAACGCAGTATTTACTGGTAAAAGAGGGAAATCTGATCAATGATATCAGGAAATTGATTCACCGGGAATCGGTGAGAGCCGAGTGGGCCATTAAACAAATCGAGAGAAAGTACACTGATATTTTTAATAAAATTTCCGACATTTCATTTCAAGAGCGCATTAATGACATATCAGATGTTTTGGTTCGATTACTCAATAATCTTAAAAGTAGTAAAGACAGGGCTGATGCCGATATCGAAAATGTAATCCTGGTGGCCGCGGATATACCGCCCTCTATTGCCGCCAACCTGATGTCCAGGGGCAAAATCCTGGGATTGGTACTGGATGAAGGGGGGGAAACATCACATACGGTGATACTGGCCAGGACCCTGGAAATCCCTACTATTTTAAGTACCAAAAATGCAACGGAACTCATATCCAATGATGATTTACTTATCGTAGACGGGTTGAATGGAGAAGTCATTGTCAGTCCCACCAAAGCCTTTATTGCCAAAACCCTGGTCAAAAAAGAAAAATACCAGGCCCATAAAGAGAATCTCAAAAAAATAATCAAATTACCGGACGTCACCAGGGATAATCATCACTTTACCCTACTGGGAAACATAGAAATGCCCTTTGAAAGCGATTTACTGAAATCTTACGGTGCCAAAGGTATCGGGTTGTACCGGACCGAATTCCTCTTTACAGACCCTGCTGTTGCCTTTTCCGTGGATCAGCAGTACATGATATACAAAAACATCGCCCGGAAATTTTATCCGGATCCCGTGGTTATCCGGACTTTTGATGTGGGAAGAGATAAAAGCTATAGTTATTTTGACCAGGAGAAGGAGATTAACCCTGCACTGGGTGCTATGGCGGTGCGATTATTCCTGAAAGAGAAAGAGCTGTTTAAAACGCAAATCAAAGCCATCCTTAAAGCCAACGAAACCGGTAATATAAAGCTTTTATTTCCCATGGTCACGGAACTGGAAGAGATTCATACCATAAAGAAAATTATCCACCAGGCCAAAGTCGAGCTGCGGCGTGAAAAAGAACTCCCCGGGAAAGATATCCAGGTGGGTATTATGATCGAAATTCCCGGTATCGTTAAAATCATCAAACATTTAAAAGATGAAATCGATTTCTTCTCCATTGGTACCAATGACCTGGTCCAGTACCTGCTGGCTGTTGACAGGAATAACAGTGCCGTATCTTATCTTTACAGCCCCTTTCACCCTGCTGTGGTGGATATCTTATTTGAAATATTTGAAGAAGTTTCCCGCATTGGCAAAGACGTCACCGTATGCGGGGAAATGGCGGGAAAGACCTTTACTGCATTGATGCTCATGGGCATGGGCTATACCAATTTCTCTATGGCACCCCTGGCCATCGCGGAAATCAAACGTATTTTTACCCGGATCCATTATGGATATATCAAAAAGATAATCAAACAATTAACCCGACTGGGTTCCAAAACGGAAATCCAGGAATTCCTGTTGGAAACCCTGCTGAAAAAATATCCCGACCTCTTTATCAAGCCTCCTGAGTTTTAATCATTAAAACAATTTTTTGTTTGGTTCCTGTTCGGCTTTTCCGCTTTTCCCTATGCGAGTTTTCAACTATTTCTTGGAACATTATGTGGAAAACTCAGTTTAAAAAAATTACAGATCTGTATCGGTATTAAACCTCATGG
>CP070627.1:8545466-8550574 GCA_020355945.1 Candidatus Aminicenantota bacterium
CACAGAGGTCACAGAGTAAAAAAAATTAGCCACGAAGTTACAGTGAAGCATGAAGGGACACGAAGGAAAAGAAATGTGTGTAAAGTGCGTAATCTGTTGTTTCTTATTTTCATACGTCTCCGGGTGAGGCTTGCATCATGACGGGATGCAAAAAAGGCATGGACGAATGCGGGCGCATAAGGACCAGATTTAATCAAAAGTTTTTGCGGGGGTCCAGGGGGCAGTTTTTTCAAAAAGCGCCCCCCTATGGTTCACGGAGCCGAAGGCGCTTTTAGAAAATGAGTGTTTTAATTACAACAGGAGTAGTAATACTGGTAGTGCTTTACATGACCTATCCGCGTTTTTTGCGGCGTCGGCTTTCTGGTGCGCGTTTTTTTAAGGATTTGCCTTTGCCTCGTCAGGGACAATCGCGATTGCGGTATGGGAAATTGGAATTAACTCTTCCTTTTTTTCTCCAGTTATTTGTTTTATTACTTCTTTTAGCAGCCGTGTTTTTCATTAACAAAAAGATCAGGGGTGATGAAGCGGAAGGATTAGGTTTATGGTTCATCGTGGATACTTCAGCCAGTATGAGTACCAGGCAAGGTAACGAACCACGAATGTCTGCTGCTGTGCGTGAGGTTGAACTGGCTGTTGACCAGGCTCAAAAGGCAGCGAAAAAAAAAGAACTTTGTTTCCGGTTATCTGCCATGGACCTGGAGCGCCGGGATCTGGTCACCTGGGGTAATGCCTTTAATATTCGCCAGGCTGTTCAAAACTTGAAACCGCGGCCATTGGGTACGGATTTAGGAATCATCCACCGGGTGTTCCGATTATTAAAAGATCAATCCCAATTGAACGATCAGTGTCGGGTCAGTCACATCGTAGTGGTGACAGACATCCCTGCCCCGGCCTGGTTGTGGGAAAGTGAAAACATCGAAGTGGTATGGCGTGATATAGGCCAACCGGTAGATAACCTGGGATTTACCAATATCCGGGCATCCAGGAACCCTTTAACCGGGCTGGCCTCAGAAGTGTTGATCGAAGTGACCGTTTATGGCACACCACCGGCAGATGCTCGAATTTTGGTTACAGCAGTGGATAACGATAATATAAAAGTGAAGGATGAAGTATTAAATTGGCAGCAAGGGAGGAGTTGGCAGGGTCGTTTCGTACCTGCCGGTGCAGGGCAATACCAATTGAAACTGTCCCCGGGTGGTGCTTATACCTATGATGATACTGCTGTTATTGAAATTGATGAAGGACAGGAAATTCGAGTGGATTGGCAATTAGCAGACCGTGGGTTACTTCGGCAAATAGGTTGGGTAGAAGATAAAATTAATCCTCACCTGAGAGTAACTTCTGATAAAACAATCCCGATGGACATTCCCACGTTAATTGTCGGGCCGGGGTACAATAGGTACGGCACTGGTAGTAAAGAGCCGTCTGTTATTCGTGATTTCATGGAAACCAGTCCGCTGCTGGCGGATGTAAATCTTGACGCGGTAGAAACCCTGGGGCTTCGCGGTATTGAACTGCCAGGGGAATTTCAACCGGTTTTACGGGGAATAGATGGAACCGTATGGTTAGGCCAGGCAGAGAATCCTTTAAGAGCTTTTGTTCCGGGTTTGCCCACGGGAACAGACGATACTGTCGGTCGATTTTCAGCCACGGTTTTTTTTAATGCGGTTCGGTGGCTGCTGCAAAAGCGGGATTTACCTCCGGTTTACACCCTCACATCACCTCATGCAATTGAACCTGCAGCCAACCGGTTGGTATTGCACAAAGATGAAGGTAATACCCAACGGGTTTCCCGGTCATCAGGGAAATTAGAAGATTTAAAACCTGTAACCGGCAAAGGTGCTGCCATTCCATTATGGCCGATTTTATTGATGGCAGCGGTGGTGTTGTTTTTAATTGAACGAGCAATAGCTGCATGGTCCCGATAAACCTCGGTCTGTCCTCGTTTTTAATTTTTTTGCCACGGATTTGCACGGATCATCACGGACTTTCATAGGTGGACTTACCTTTTTGTTTTTATTGATTTATTGAATTCTTCCGTGCTAATCCGTGTTTCTCCGTGTTCGTCCGTGGCTAAAGAATAACCGGGTCGCGCGTTTCCTATTGCCAAAACAGTAATTTTATATGATAATTAAAATATGAAACATGAATTGTCAGGTTTGATGAAATGAAAAAACATCTTGTCATCATTATTGCCGGCATTGTTATTTTTGCCTTTACCATCAGCAAGTACCAGGGCTGTGGTTTACTTGAAAGGATTTACAAATTTAGAGCGGTCAAAGCCCGGGTACATGCAGTGCTGCAAGGAATCCAATTGAAAAGTGATGGTAGTGGCACTGTTGGGGATGAGCAGATGGCACTCAGTCGTTGGTACGCGGATTTGATTGTGATAAGCGACATGCAAGAATTAGGCAAAGCATCCGATGCATTTGATAATTGGAGAAAAGAAGCGAGTATCTTCTATATTAATGACTTTACTATCTCAGAGGTAAAACTCGAGGAAACCCGGGAGGCAAAGCAAGAAGGGGAAAAGGAAGAGAAAAAGCCACCTGTTTTTATTGTTACAGGAACCATTGATGGAGGAACATTTATCATGCGGGTACCAGGGGGAGATACCATCAGTTGGATCCAGACTCCCTGGTAGCAAAAGATTTTTTTGCTTTTTTTTACCTTCGTGTACCTTTACGTTTCACTGTAACTTCGTGGCTAAAATCAGAAAATGATTGCAATTGTATTTTTTTTCAATTTATGGTATTTAATTTTCTTAACAGGTATAAGCATGCGTAAAGGGAACAAGAACAGAGGTCAAATCCCTAAGGGCGGAAGCCTGCCAGTTTCCACATAAAAAAGAGTATGGCCCTGTCCCCTGAAATTTGAAAATAGTGTTGACAGAATCGCTTTTTTATACTAAAAACTGTTTAATAAGGAGAAAAAATGGGTTTAACACATGCACTGCTAAAACTAAAGAAAAGCCATGATCATAAAGCTTTCATCGAGGTAACGTTCATAATCGATTCGGGTGCGGTATATAGTTTAGTCCCGGCAGTGGAATTAGAAAAGATAAAAATCAAACCGCATCGTACCATGACGTTTGTATTAGCAGATGGTACTAAAGTAGAGCGAAAAGTAGGGGATGCTTATTTTGAATGGCATGGTGAAGGCGGTGCTGCACCGGTGATTTTCGGCGAAAAAGGTGATTCGGCTTTACTGGGTGCAACAGCCTTAGAGAGCCTGGGATTGGTATTGAATCCTTTCACCAGGAAATTAAGCCCAATGCGCATGATGCTGGCATAAGCGGCTAAAATTATTTTATCATGGTGCTATAGGAGTTGAATATGGGAGCCAAAGCACTCCGCATTGAAGATTTGCCTCATTATACGTATGATGATTATGTACAGTGGGAAGGTCGGTGGGAATTGATCAATGGCATACCATATGCCATGACCCCCGCCCCCAGCGTTAAACATCAACTGATCAGTCAAAATATCGGTGCCCAATTGCATCAATTATTAGAAAACTGTCCACTTTGCCGGGCAGTATTACCGGTGGACTGGGAAATTACAGAGGAAACGGTAGTTCAACCGGATAACATGGTGATTTGCGGTGAAAACCCGGATGGAGAAAAACTAACCATAACTCCTGTGCTGGTATTTGAAATTATTTCTCCTTCAACCGTTCGCAAGGACAAGATTATTAAGTACAGGCTGTACCAGGAAGCCGGGGTGAAGTATTACTGCATTGTGGACCCGGAGACCAACGACGCAGTGGTTTTTGAGTTAAAAAGCAAGATGTACCATAAAAGGGAAGAATTTCATGAGGGGAAAATAATTTTTGACTTAGGCCCTTGCAGCATTGCGTTTGATTTCGGTAAAGTCTTTAAACCGTAAATGAAACAGTTGTGGGATTTTTTTTATGCGGCAGGGGTTTTTGTTTTATTGTAAAGTAGAGTCAAAAGTCCAACAACTTGTTAGACAAATGGTATTTTGCTGTGTCAGATCAAAAATAAAATGATTGCCGAGTATCCCCTTCGAGATATGAGTAAACCCATTGGGATTTCTAACTATCAATTGACAGAGCTTCTACCAGAAGAGTTCAAATCCAGCCTTCCCACCATCGAAGAATTAAAGGCGGAATTAACAAAGCATTTGAAAAGCAAGAACAAGAAGCAAAAATAGTAATAATTAAGAGGGTCCACGGATATTTAAAAATGCAAAAAAGAAAAGAAAATTTGGTGCAAAAGAATCAGAAAGTCAGACACCTTATCCTTAACTGTTCATAAAGGAATTAAAAATGAATTTTCCAGAAAACTTATTGATTAACATTTTGGCAAACGCTATTTTTTGGTTTGTTTTGGGCTTTTTAATATGGTTATTTATAAAATTTTCTCAATCCAGATTCCTTAGATTCTTTGGTTTAGATAAAATTAGAAAGTTAATAGTTTACCTATCCAACTTATGGGAGCCGACAACCGAGAGACCTATAGGATATATCCTTTCAGGTCATGAATTCTGTGTTACCGAACTTATTAACAGCTTGTTTGGTAGCACACCCTTTCGCTTCCCGGAGATCGTGAGAGGATTGGTTGACAGTTTCTGGGTTGGGAAAAAAATCGATAAAAAAATTACAGTAAGCCCACTCAACATTAAAGAATTGGTGTTTACAAACATGATCTTAGTAGGTGCAGCAGTTAGAAATAATGGAAGGAGATATTACGTCGACACAAAAGTTCCATATTTATTAACTGCTGACGATAATAATGAAACTCAAGGTAATGCTTTCAACGCTGGTATAAAAATTAATAAAGGTCAACGCAAAAATGAAGTCATTAAAGGTAATTACAATTTCGCAATTGTTGAAAAAATATTCGATGATGAACATAAAACAATAGTATTTATGTGTGTTGGAACGAGGGGAGATAGCTCCTGGGCTGCAACGGAATATCTTGTACGGCATTGGAGGGAATTAAGGAAAAAATATAAAGATAAAGAATTTGCACTATGTCTTGGATTTCCAAAATCTGAAAATTACATGAATGTATATGAGGAACCAATTATCTTAAATAGCTTTCCATTCTAATAAAGGGGACGGTACCTAATTTTATAATTTTT
>CP070627.1:8550674-8559513 GCA_020355945.1 Candidatus Aminicenantota bacterium
CTGCCAACATAAATAATACCTTGTTTTGTACCCTTTTTATCTTGTATTAAGGCCGCGGATAAAGAAATTGGGATTATACTGTCTTTTTTTGTTTTAAAGGACGTTTCAAAGTCAGTGACAAAACCAACTTTCATCAATTGCTCCATCCGGATTTCCTTGATCTTGCTTTTTTCACCGGGAGTAAAAATAACTTCTATGGGCTGTCCGATGAGCTCGGTTTCTTGATATTTAAGAAGTTGGCTTGCCGCTTTATTCGTTGATACGATTTCTCCCTCCAGGGTGACCAGGAATAGGGCGTCTGCCATAGTATTTAAGATAGTCTCAGCCGCCACTGCCGGTGTCAGGGTAAACAGCCTGTATTTCCAGATACCATACCCGATAAAAACCATCATTATAAAAAGTCCTGTTGTGGTAAGGTCCGGTATTACCATCCCTAAGTAAGGAAATATAACCCCTGAAACCAGGACCAAAATCAAAGGAATGGATAATCCGATAATAAGCAATCGAGCCTGGACTTTCTTAACTTTGTCGGTTAATTTTAAATGGTAACGGATGGCTAAATAAAACAAAAAAATACTTGCACCATAAACCCAAAATGTTTCTAAAATGTATACAAGAGACTCTACCTGGTAGGTGTATGTCCAACCCCAGGATAACTTTGTAAGTTCTATTTGAGGTACCTCCAGGAATTTTAAAATAGAAAAAACCAGGGCGGGCAGATATACCAGGAGAAAAATATGCCCTTTTTTGAGCTGCTTTGTTTTTTCGATAAATACCAATACCAAATGGATTAAAAGCGAGACAATAAGTGTCCATAGGGTGCCCAGCTTCGACAAAAAAAGGGCTGTATCATAGGTATGGGCCTGGATGAAGGCAAATTCAGCAAATCCCAGGTAGGTAAATAATAAGCAGCAATAAAAGAACATTCGGTTCACCAGGTTCCTGGGATTCAGATAGTAAACAAAATTCCCCAGGAACAGGGATGTCACTGCATTGAGTAAAGGAATTACAGCGAAAACACTCATTTCACCAGCCTATATCTCTGAGGGAAAGTGATGATAACAGTGGTTCCCTCTTTTCCTTTTACTTCAAGGGTTCCCTTCACCTGTTTGGTCAACAGGGAGATTAACTGCAGCCCCAGGGATTTGGTTTCCCGGATGTCTATATCCGGTGGGAGCCCAACACCGTTATCACGGACCTCCAGGATTAACATACCAGGAAGGGAGGGGCGAATAACGATGTGAATTTCACCTTTTTTACCCGGAGGGAATGCGTGTTTTAAGGCATTGGAAAGCAGCTCCGTAAGTATCAGACCAAGAGGGATGGCCGTATCTACATCCAGCGAAAGGGAGGGTGTTTCAATTTGTATGTGGGGAGTGATATTCTCGGCCAGGTCCCCGTAAGTACTAAAGAGGTATTCCACGAGATTATGGATGTATTGTATCCCATCGGTTCGGGCCAGGTCTCCGAATTGATAAAGATTTTCATGGACCAGGGCCATGGAACGAATCCGGTCCTTGCTCTCCTGGAATACGTTGAGTATCCTGGGGTCTTCGTAGATGTCTGAGTGCAAATCCAATAAACTGGAAATAATTTGTAAATTATTTTTCACCCGGTGATGGATCTCTTTGAGCAGGGCCTCTTTTTCTCTGAGAGATTCTTTCATTATACTTTCCACTTTTTTACGTTCGCTGATATCCCTGCCAACATAAATAATACCTTGTTTTGTACCCTTTTTATCTTGTATTAAGGCCGCGGATAAAGAAATTGGGATTATACTGTCTTTTTTTGTTTTAAAGTACGTTTCCAGGTCAGTGACAAAACCAACTTTCATCAATTGCTCCATCCAGGTTCCCTTGATCTCTCTTTTTTCACCGGGAGTAAAAATAACTTCTATGGGCTGTCCGATGAGCTCGATTTCTTGATATGTAAGAAGTTGGCATGCCGCTTTATTCGTTGATACGATTTCTCCCTCCAGGCTGACCAGGAATAGGGCGTCTGTCATAGTATTTAAGATAGTCTCAGCCGCCACTGCCGGTGTCAGGGTAAACAGACTGTATTTCCGGATACCATACCCGATAAAAACCATGGTTATAAAAAGTCCTGTTGTGGTAAGGTCCGGTACGATGATCTCCAAATAAGGCAATATAATTCCTGAAACCAGGAGCAATATCAAAGGAATGGAAAATCCGATAATAAGCAATCGAGCCTGGACTTTCTTAACTTTATCGGTTGATTTAATATGGTAACGGATGGCTAAATAAAGCAAAAAAATGCTTATACCGAAAATCCAGGATACCGGTAAAATAAAGTCAAGGGAATCCAGCGGATACGAATATGTCCAACCCCAGGAGAACTTTATAAGTTCTATTTGAGGTCCCGCTGCAACTTCAGAAATAAAAAAAAATAGAGCGGGCAAATATATCAGGAAAAAAATATGCCCTTTTTTGAGCTGCTTTGTTTTTTCGATAAATACCAATAAAAAATGGAATACAAACGCCAGCAAAATTGGCCAGACTAAACCCAGCTTCATCCAAAAGAGGGCTGTATCATAGGTCTCGGCCCGGCAGTATGCAAATTCAATAAATCCCAGGTAGGTAAACACGAAGCAGCAAAAAAAGAAAATTCGGTTCACTAAAAACCGGGGATTCAGGTAATAAACAAAATTCCCCAGGAACAGGGATGCTATTGCAGTAAGTAAAGGAATTACAGCGAAAACACTCATCTCATCCCCTTTTTATAGAATGTTTTCGGTTGCATGGCCTGACCCGCAGAGAATAAAAAGCCTTCCGAAGAAGGCTCAACTTACTTCCAAAAGAACTTAACATTGCACGCTGCCCCTCCCAATTTCCTGGAAAGTTAAAATTACCACAAATAGAAAAAAATAACAATACCTGGATTGCAGTAATTTTTAAAAAACTTTGCCTGTCCCCTCATTATCAAGAAATAGTTAACAACTGAACCCCTTTATACGTATTTAGTTATAAGGAGGTAATCACATGCGCTGGATGATTGGAGTTATGCTTATTGTTTTATTTTTATTTACCGGAGCAGCGTTAGCGGATAAAAAAGCATCCTGCCCGGAAATTCTAAAACCTGAATCGATCCGGGTTTATGAAGATGAATTATTCATCAATGAAGGCCCTTCCATTTTCATCTACTCCTTAAAGGATTGTCAACTAAAGAAAAAATTCGGAAAACAAGGCGAAGGTCCCCGGGAGTTTAAATTGAGTTCCCTCGGGTTGGAGGGTCATAAAATCTGCTTTCGAATTTTCCCGGATTCAATTTTTGTCAGCAGTGAAAAAAAGATTTCTTACTTTTCCAGGAAAGGAGAATTTATCAAGGAAAAACGGATATACGATCCCCTGGTCATAGACCTTACACCTTTAGCAGAGGCATTTGTAGGAAGAAATTATAAAGCAATTGAGAATATACCTTATTTTACTGTTGATCTTTACAACAGAGAAGGTAAAAAAATCAAAGAAATATGCAAACATCAAATTCCCCATTATAAAAAAGATAATTTGGTGCTGTGGCAACTGGTATCAAAACTCCCGGAGTTTAAAACCGATGGTGAACGAATCTTTGTTGCCGGTGGGGGAGATTTTATTATAGATGTTTATAATTCCAAAGGGGAAAAGATAAAAGTAATAAAACAAAAATATAAAAAGAGAGGAATTACCGACTCTGAGAGAAAAAAAATATTGGATACCTGGAAGCGGGATTATCCCTTCATAAAACGGCAATGGGACGTATTTAAGAAAATGATTAATATCCCGGGATATTTCCCGGCGTTTCGAACCTTTACAATTGCCGATAAAAAGATTTACGTTCAAACCTGTAATATCAAAGAAGGGAAAACAGGATTTGTTATATTCGACCTCGACGGAAGGTTCATTCGGCAGGTTTTTTTACCTTTACGTTACCGGGATGTCATCAACCATTTTCCCTATACAATAGATAAAAATATGCTGTATCAATTGGTTGAGAGTGAGGATACCGAAGCATGGGAGCTCTATGTGACAAAGATAAATTAAATTTTTCTTCTTGCCTGTCTCCTCATACTGTAACCACACCACAAAAGAGACAAAAAAAGGCTTCAAATCCTGGTCAATCAAAAGTTTTTGCGGGGGGGTATGCGCAAAGCGCGAAGCGCAGGTCGCAAAGCGAATAATACAATTGGCGCTGTACGCAAAGCGCCATGCGCCATGCGCCTTCCCCCTGGCTGCCGGAGTCATAGAAAAATGACGCGAGCGTCATCAATTTATGACGCTAAAAACCCTGATATAAGAAGCTTTTTAAAAAAGCGTCATAAAAAAATGACGATTCTACAATTGAACCTTTAATTCCACTCCTGGAAATTTCAGTCGTATCAATGCTTTTGGAATTTAAAGCAGTTGGCATATAAATTGCTAAACAAATTTTGGCAGAAATTGATTTTTCTGTACAAAAAGTAAACGGGAGGAAAAAATGAAAGAATTTAAAGGAGTGAAATTGTTCCTATCATTGAGAACAAAAATGCGTACAAAAGTAATTAGACTGTTAGGGGTCCTGGGAGTTTTCTTTTTTGTGCTGAATACTTTGGCCTTTACCACAACCCCGGACGATACGGAATGGGTGCCTTTGTCATCAGCAAAATCGAAAAGGGCACAATGGGTTGGTATAGAGAAGTCACCCCCACCACGAGTAGTGGCAAAGGACCAGGAAAATTCAGTAAAGATACTTTTTGAGTTTTATGGATATTTCAAAAAGACTTTAGAAATGAACCAAATGGATTTTACCAGCCTATCAATTCCTGGCTGCGGAATTACCGGTGATATTGGTAATCCTGCTCTGCCGTTTAAGGGGCTGTTTGTAGAAATACCGTATGGAGTCGAGCCTGTGGTTGAGGTCACGGATGTCGTGTCTGTGACGGGTGCCGTGAAATTTCCGATTCTACCTCAGCAGCCCCCGGAGCCGGATACGGAGGTTCCCACGCCGCCTTTCAAAATGAATCGCAGTGCCTACATTAATAAAGAGTTTTTACCAACTTCCCCGGTGGAGATAGAACAGATCGGTTTCATTCGCGGCCGACGCGTTGTCTTTTTAAAAATCCAGCCTTTTCAATACAGGGCAGTGACGGGAGAAACGCGAATATTCACAAAGATGACCATTAACCTGGTTTTCTCAGGTAAAAAAGACCTGGTAAAAAGGGTACGACAAAAGCGTCTCTTATCCCCGAAGTTCGAAGCTCAAGCCAGGAGATTGATTGTCAATTACAAACGACTCGAAGAAACACATTTGCCAGAGCACCCAACCGGGCAGCGTGAAGATAATGCTGCCGATTATTTGATTATTGCCGATGATAGTATTTGCAGCAATTGTGGTGAAGGTGAAAACAATAAAATCGAACAATTGGCGCGTTGGAAAACAAAGAAAGGTTACCTGACCCGTATTGCTCTTATGTCGGAGGTGGGAACCACTTCCGATGACATTAGATCCTATATACAAAATGCATATGATACCTGGACGCCGGCACCGACTTATGTCCTTTTGATAGGCGATCACGATACTGTTCCCAGTGTGGATATGCCTGCGGTTGTTGGCGTCACGAAAGCGTATTCCTCCGATCATCCCTATACTCTTGTGGATGGCGATGATTATTGGTCGGATATCTGTATCGGGAGGCTGTCGGTGGAATCCGGTACATCACAATGTATTGATGTGATAAATAAATTGCTGGATTACGATCAATCCCCGGACACCGTAGGTTCATGGTATAATAATTCCCTCTTATTAGCACTTTTCCAGGACTCCAGTGAGCCAAATTGTATTCCTGAAAAGTTTTATGTAGATATTGTTGCACATATCCATGACTATTTAGGAAGCATCGGGCAAAATATTACAACGGTTTTAGCTACTCAAAACTTTTGTGGAGAAGGATATCACCCAAGAAGTTCTTCCTATGCTCATAAGCCGACATTTTCCGACCCGCTGCCCTATAATGATACAAATGGAGATTTTATAGATACATCTGACCTAGATCAACAAAGACAAAGCATTAGTGATGCCATAAATGGAGGGGTCGGATTGGTTATTCATAGAGATCACGGTGCCGGAGTGAATAATGTTTACTGGTCTAAACCGCGATATAATTCAAATGATGTCAACATGCTTGAAAACGGCACAATGACTCCTGTGGTGTTTAGTATTAATTGCGGCACTGGAAAATTTCGCTCTGGTACTAGCATTGCCGAGGTATTCCAAAGAAAAGCAGAAGGAGGCGCTGTCGGGGTGATTGCACCGACACGTAGTACCTGGGGTGGATTTAATGAACTTTTAGCACAAGGAGCATTCACGAGCATTTGGCCACACTATGATCCCACACATGGCAGAAGCCAGGGAACCATCCGGCGTATGGGGGAAGTCCTGAATTTTATGAAAATGTATTTGTATACATATGTAGGAAACTCAGCTAATGGGGGGACAGAACTGCATTCATATGAATACCATTGGTTTGGCGATCCGGAAATGGAATACCGCTCGGATACACCATCCGATTTGACCGGCATTTATCATCCGGCTGTTATTGCCCCGGTAGATGATCGTTTTGAATTAGAAGGCGCACCCGATGGTGCTCTTGTCGGTCTTAGCCAGGAAGATACCAGTGGTGAGCTTCATCCATTGGGGCAGGGGGTTTCGCGAGACAATACCGCAGTCATTGACCTGCATACCCCGGTAAGCTCGGATGGGGGCCCGGTATATCTTACCGTGACCAATCATGACCTGGCCCCTTACGAAACACAACTTCCCCTATGCAGGTATTTCGTTGATGTAGATGTAGATTCTCCGGGAGATGGCACCTCCTGGGCCAATGCATTCGACAATATTCAAGAGGGAATCGATGCCGCAGCCAGCGCTGCTTCCGTTCATGGCGCCTGCGATGTGTGGGTGGCTAAAGGTATTTATTATACTTATGATACAGACCCGACAGATATGGTATTATTGAAAGAAAATGTCCATGTGTACGGTGGTTTTTCCGGGACAGAGAATTCTTTATACAAACGTAACTGGATGGACAATGCTACTATTTTGTCCGGTTATGATTCTTCCTCGAGTAATAAGGTGTATCATGTCGTATCCAACTGGGACATGAACGGTACCAATGATAAATTTGATAACTGGACACTGGATGGTTTCTTTATAATTTGTGGAGACGCTAATAGCCCTGATGCTCCCAATAGAGCGGGTGGAGGTATGTATATCCGCCTTAGTTCTACTTATGCCCGGGCCAGGGTTGCTAATTGCGCATTTCTTTACAATAAGTCCGCCTATGGTGGAGGAGTGTGTATTAACAACAGTTCTCCCACAATAACCGACACATATTTATGGAATAACGAGTCCTCATACCGGGGGGGTGGGCTTTATGTATATGCCGGCTCACCATCTATTGAAAATTGCAATTTCTCTTACAACACGGCAGCCTCTTATGGCGGTGCTATGTATACGCGCTACAGCGGCGCTAAAATATCAAACAGCACCTTTTTCCAGAATTCAACCGGAGAGAATGGCAATGGCGGAGGATTATATACTTATAATCGGAGTAATAATCTTTCCCCTGCTGTGGATGGCTGCGAATTTATTGATAATTCCGCAAAAACCGGGGGCGGGGTTTACAACTTTACCTACCGGAGCACGACATCACCGGTTTTTACTAACTGTACCTTTGAAGCCAACCAGGCAACCTCCACCGGGGATGGGGGCGGAGGGATGTACAACTATGACTATGACTCGAATATCGCTCCCCGGTTGATCAATTGCTTATTCTACCGGAATAATGCCATTAACAACAAGGGGGGGGCGATGTATAATTACAAGCGAGCAGGTGATACCACTGCTTCACCCACCATTACCAATTCTACCTTTGCCTTCAACTATTCGCAATACTCACCCGGAGGGGTAAGAAACTGGCGCAGCAGTGTGGGAGCGATAAATAACATATTTTGGGGAAACGATTTTGTTGGAATACTTGATGGAAATGTTTCCGACTCAACAGTCAGCTATTGTGCATTACAGCAAGAGTGGACCGGCTCAGGGGATGACAATATATTTGGGCAAGACCCGTTATTCGATGATCCTATTCAAGATGATTTCCGCATCACAGAGTCTTCTCCCTGCATAAATGCCGGCACTGATGCTTCAGCGCCGGATTCTGATATTGTCCAATATCCTCGAGACGAAGAACCGGATATAGGTGCATATGAATATCAGGGTAAATGCGTGTTTTATGTCAGCACGGAGGGAAAAGACTCTAATTCAGGATTCTCGTGGCAGGACGCATTTTCAACCGTACAGAAGGCAATAGATGCCGCTCAAGAGGCATCGGATGAATCGGGCTCCTGCGAGGTATGGGTAAAAGAAGGCACGTATTATATCTTTAAGGGAAATAAAACCGATACCGTCAGACTTCAACCCCATGTCTATTTATACGGAGGATTTGCAGGTAATGAAACTTCATTGGGCCAGCGTAACCTTAGGATGCATCATACTATTCTTGACGGCAGTGATGGAAGCCTGGCAGACGATCATCGCGTTTATCACGTCGTGACCGGATCAGATGAATCAGGAATCGATGGATTTATCATAAAGAATGGCAGGGCTAACGGAACCACTAATAATAGGAGAGGTGCAGGGATGTTAAACAATGAGTCTTCACCGGAGGTTTCCAATTGTATATTTATAGATAACCATGCGGATAGTTATGGCGGTGGAATCTATTGTCTCGATTCTTATCCCACCATCAAGAATTGCCTCTTCTCCAGGAACCTCGGCAGCTATGGCGGGGGTATATATGTTCGAA
>CP070627.1:8559613-8577333 GCA_020355945.1 Candidatus Aminicenantota bacterium
TATATACCCGGTAAAATGAACCCGATTATTAATTCCCATCTGTGTGATTGAATCCTTTAAAATTTTATCGCTTTCTATTTCTGCTCCTGTTAATACCAGGTGAAGATCATAATCCGGGTATCTTTTTTGAAACAGGGCAAACGCAGTAATAAGCATTTTATGGTTTTTATGGGGCCATAAGTTTGCCGGATAAATACAATATTTCTTATTATCCAATGCATATTCGGGGAGTACGGTTTGAATCGAATCAAGATCAGGGGTGGGAAGCCGTGATTGTATAGAAATCGGTATTGCATAAACCTTTTCAGGAGAAAAGTTAAGTTTTTCAATGATTGTTTTCCTGGTGTACTCTGAAATCGCAATGACATAATCCGCTTTGGTTCTTAATTGGTCATAAAAATGATTCCTGTTTCGCAATTCTTGTTTTGAAAAGAAAAAAGGATAATAAATATGCTGCAAATCAGCGATAACAGAAACCGTTGGTATGCCAATCTCTGAATAGGTGGGGGCAGCAAAGGGACAAAATAGGACAGAGATACCATTTTTCTTTAACAGGCCCCTACCACCTAAAAATTTTAACCTTCTTTTGATACGATTAATTATCCTGGTTCTCAATAGATTTTTTCGGGAGGAAGAGGAAGACGTTTTTAATACACAAATTCTTTTCATCTTAAATTGATTAAAGAGGTGGTCATTTTTTGAAGAGGTGAGAAGAATAAATTTACCATTTTTAGGATTATCGTCAAATCTTTTTAGTAATTCCCACAAAAGCAGCTTAATGCCTCCATTATCCCCTCCGGGCAGCACCGGAGTCACATCAATGGCAACTTTCATTTTTGATATTAAATCATTATTCTTCTTTCTATAAATTGGCTTTAGTTTTTTATGCATCCATCTTAACGGGTATGTTAATCGCCAACTTAGAGATAACTTGATGTTCTCCAATTCTTTTTTTTGTGTGATTAATTCTTTTTCCAGTGCTTGTTTTTCCCGGTTATTTATTTTAAGTTTTGTTTCCCACCGGGTTAACCGGGATTCAAGATTTTGTATAACTTTTTGTTTAATGGCCTGGTCTTCATCTGCATGCTGTAACTGGTTCTTAAGCGCCTCAATTTGTTTTAATTTTGCTTCCCGATCGATTCCCAGGTGCTGTAACTGTTGGGAAACATTTTTTATCTCTTCCAGCCTGGCCGCGCTTTCAGCATTGGCCTCTTGCAATTGTTTACCCAGTGCCTTGATTTGCTCTGATTTGGCCGTGCCTTCAGCATTGGACTCTTGCAATTGTTTGCTCAGTGCCTTGATCTGCTCTGATTTGGCGGTGCCTTCAGCATTGGCCTCTTGCAATTGTTTGCCCAGTGTTTTGATCTGTTCTAACTTTGCGGCACGGTCGCTATTGGATTCACGCAGTTGTTGTTGAAGTGCTTTGATCTGCCCTGATTTCGCGGTACGGTCGCTATTGGACTCTTGTAATTGTTTGCCCAGCTTATTGATTTGGGTTAATCGCGCGGTTCGATCTTCATCGGATTCCATAAGTTGGCGATGCAATATATTGATTCTCTCCCCCTGGAGTAAATATTCTTTTCCCAGGAGTAATATCATTTGCTTGAATTTTGCCGGGGTATCCCGGTATGGAAGAGAGGAATCATTGATCTCTTTTATACCTGGACCTTCCCGGGGATTAATTCTTAAATAATCTTCTCCTTCATGTTTAATCTTTGCTTCCCATTGGCTGGCTTGCTTCTTATTCATTGGCGCAAAAATCAACCGCTGCACCTTTGCTTCAATATCCTTCATATCATTGGCGTCCAGTTGGTATTTATCGTATCTCCTGATTCGAGCATCCTCGAAAATAAGTTTTACCCTGGAATGTTTAACGATTAATTCTTCAAATTTTGTTCTATATGGTGCTTCTTCGCTCAACCGATTAATATTTAACAAAAAATCAGCATTGAGAGCGTTTTCTATTAATGACTTTAACCAGGTATAATAAAAAATCCAGTATTTTTCTTCTAATGAATAACACCGTTCAATAAGCCGGTAAAAATTTAATTCACTATTAAAATCGCTGTCATGATAATCGATTAATGGTATTTTTTTTGCCAGCGGCTCAAAACATTCTTTTTTGTTATTGACGCTGGCAGTTAAAATATCCATAGCCAAAAAAATATTGTCATGCTTTTTTCTAAATACCTCAAAATAGGATTGCCATTGATCTCCTGGCTTTCGCACCAGGTAAATATTCAGGGACCCGGGGTAATTTTTCTTAAACCACTTTATTCTTAAGGAAGAGCGATTAAATTGAAGTACAGGAATTTTTTCACCGGTTCCGGCGATCAGGTAATCAATATATTTTTTAAGACCCGGGTTCTCGGTGTTATCATAACAAAATTCATCAAAGCTGTAAGACTTTTTGAAATAGGGTAAACCCAAACGCCCCTCTTCTAAAAGTGGCCTGTATTCATATAAATAATATTGAGTGAGGGGAGGGTGATTGACAGATTCAAAGTCTTTAGTCAACAAGTCTTCAATATTACCGGCTGTCAATTCTGAAAGGTTTTGATGAAACGGTTCATAGTAACAGTAAAACCTGTCACTTTGTCTGAACTTATTCCAGACATAGGTGCTGCCGGTTCTGAATAGAGAATGGATAAAAATTGGATTTTTTTTTAAGACAAGCTTCCGCCTCTGCCTTTCTCCAGGCTGCTGCAAATCATTCATACCAGGTCTCATTCTTTACTCAAGCTCTCTGATTAAATCCGGAGCTTTTTTTAAGAGTAATTTTTATCACATGGAACTTTTATTGTCAACTATTATCTCCTCAAATCAGGAATTCTAATTTTGGCCTTAAGCGAAAGAAATTTCAAAAGGACTGGCACGGAGACCCGCCCCTACACCCCTGAAAATCCCCGTTAATCGGCAAATATTTACCGGATTTCCAGGGGCAACTCTCTGTTGCCCCTAAAAAAGAAACAAGACAAAAGGCTGAGAACGCTGTTATAAAAAAAATGGGAATATGTTCAACTCACTTGAACATATTCCCACTGCCGCTCCCATTAAACTCTTTTTTAATCCTTTTTATATTGCATATATCCTTTGTTTTTTATATGGCTTTGTTTAAACCCAACAACAAGGTATTCACTTTTTTTTATCATTTCACTCCTATAATAATATTTTTTTTACCGCTTTTCGCGCCAAAACATGAAATATCCCCTTTTTTTTAAAGAAAGTTTTTGTATAAAGGGTTTTACAGAGGTGACATTTCGTGAAATGTCACTTTTGTTGGAAATGATCGTAGCCCAAATAGGTGGTTTGAATCTCTTTTCCCCTGTGTTCCACCGTTAGAACACCGGGGATGCCAGTGACTTCACCAATGATATAGTACCCCAGGTTTTGATTTTCCTTCCTTAGTTTTAACTGGTTTTCCCTGGAGATGGTAAACAACAGCACATAATCTTCTCCGCCGGCAAGAACCGTTTCATACTGGTCCCAACCGTTTTCCCGACAGACTTTTTTTAAATTTTGACTCACGGGTAGTTTTTGGTAATACAACCGCGCTCCTTTTTTTGATGCGGTGAGAACCCGGTTTAAATCGATCAACAGGCCATCGGACAGATCGATCATCGCATGCACATACCGGGAAAGAATTTGTCCTTTTTGGATTTCCGAGGTTACCTGTTTGTGTTTGTCCACGAAATACCCGTTTTTGATGCCTTGCAGCAATAGTTTTAACCCGAGGGCGGATTCACCGGTGGGCCCGGTGATACCCACCAGGTCATGGGTTTGTGCATCATGCCTGTAAATCGGTTTTTGAGCTTTTCCCACGACAGTGATTGAGATCGACATCACCGGTGAAATGGAAAAGTCACCGCCTGCCAGTTCAACCCGCCACTGCTGGCATCCCTTTTTCAGACCTTTGAAGAAATCCAGGCAGGTTTCTTTTTTCATTCTTTGGGGAAACCCCAATCCCACGTAAAAGTACTGGGGTTCTCCGCCCATAGCGGCAATGTCGCTGAGATTAACAGCCAGGGCTTTTAATGCCAGTTCTTCAAGTGTAAAATGTTCCAACTTGAAATGGATGTTCTCAATCAAAATATCTTTGCTGATCAATTGATGGACATCGCCGCATTTTACTACGGAGGCATCATCCCCGATGCCTCTGCCGTGACTGAAGGGAAATGTTTCCTGCAAAAACGCTGTAAAGTCCGCTTCATTCATCGTTCATCCGTATCATCCGTATCGGTCATTTTTCGTTAAAAACTTTTTGTGTCAGGGCCGTGTCCACTACTTCCGTGATGTTCTTGGCAAATACAAACTCGATGCCGGTTAAATAATTTTCTTTTATCCCGATCAGGTCTTTTTTATTTTTTTCAGGGAGGATGATCCTGGTAATTCCTGCCCGTTTGGCGGCCAGGACTTTTTCTTTGATTCCTCCTACCGGGATAACTTTTCCCCTCAGGGTAATCTCACCGGTCATGGCGATCTGGCGGTTAACAGGAATGTTGGTAAAGGCTGAACAAAGGGCCGTGGTTAAAGAGACACCTGCCGAGGGACCATCTTTAGGCGTACCACCTTCCGGGATATGAATATGAATGTCGTATTTTTCAAATCGGTCCTTTTTGAGGTTCAATTTCTGGGAATTTGCTTTTAAAAAGCTCAACGCAGCGGATGCAGACTCTTTCATCACTTCGCCCAGTGAACCGGTAAGGATTAATTTACCTTTGCCGGGCAGTAATTTGACCTCGATGAAGAGGATGTCACCACCGTAGGGTGTCCATGCCATGCCGGTGGCTACACCCACGGTGTTTTCTTCCAGCAGTTGATCCTTAAATATTTTGGGCGGTCCTGTATATTTTTCCAGGTTTCGCAGGGTAATTTTATGTAATTTCTTTTCTCCTAACGCTACTTTATGGGCCACCTTGCGGCAGATACTGCCGATTTCCCGTTCAAGATTTCGTACACCGGCTTCCCGTGTGTAAAGAGCAATCAGGTTCTTAATGGACCCGGTGGTAAAATCAATCAATTTCTTGTTCAGGCCATTGGCATCAAATTGTCTTGGGATCAGGTGACGCCTGGCAATCTCTATTTTTTCTTCCTCTGTATACCCATGGAGATGAATCACTTCCATTCGGTCTCGAAAGGCAGGCTGAATGGGGTCCAACATGTTAGCGGTGGTAATAAACAGGACTTTGGATAGGTCAAAGGCAACCCCTAGATAGTGGTCCACAAAGGCGTTATTTTGCTCGGGGTCCAATACCTCCAGTAGAGCGGAGGAGGGGTCACCCCTGAAATCAGCTCCGATTTTGTCTACCTCATCCATCATAAAGACCGGGTTCGAGGAGTTGGCTTTTTTTATTTCCTGGATAATTTTACCGGGTAAGGCGCCCACATAGGTCCGGCGGTGGCCCCGTATTTCAGCTTCATCTCTTACTCCACCCAGGGATATGCGGACAAACTTTTTATTTAATGCCCGGGCAATAGACCTGCCCAACGAGGTTTTTCCCACCCCCGGCGGCCCTACAAAACAAAGGATAGGACCATGCGCTTTTGAAGTTAATTTTCGGACACTTAAATATTCCAGGATACGCTCTTTGACCTTTTCCAGGCCATAGTGATCCTGGTTCAATACGGCCTTTGCCCGCCTGATATTCAAATTATCTTTGGTATACACCGACCAGGGGAGTTCAAACATCCAATCCAGGTAATTCCTTACTACTGTACTCTCTGCGGATTCAGGATGCATCTTTTTTAATCGTTCGATATTCTTTTCTACCTCTTTACTGGCTTCTTCGTTGAGCTTTACTTCTTTCATCTTTTTCATGTAATTGCTGATCTCTTCGCTCTCTTCACCCTCTTCTCCCAGTTCTTTGTGGATGGCTTTCAACTGCTGTCTCAGGAAATATTCTCTTTGATTTTTATCCATTTCTCCCTGGGCTTTCAAATTGATCTGGTTTTGAATATTCAGCATCTCCAACTCATAGGTGAGATACTCGTAGACCTTAGCCAACCGTTTCATCGACTTTTCTTCTGCCAATATTTTTGCAGAATCAGCGATTTTCAGGTCCAGGTTGGAGGCAATAATATCTGCCAGTTTCCCGGGTTCTTCAATGTTTTCTACGATTACAAATATTTCGTTGGGAATCTGTTTTCCCATCCGACCGGTTTGCTCAAATTTTTCTCGCACATTTTTGATCAGGGCTTTATCTTTGATGGTGAACCGATTGGGTTCTTTATCTTCGATGACACGAATCCTGGCTTCAATGATTCGCCCATTATCTTTAAGGAGGGTTATTTTTACCCGGGAAATCCCTTGCACCAGCACCCGCATCCGGCCATCCGGCAGTTTTAACATCCTGACAATTAAGCCAACGGTCCCGGTCATGTACAACTGGTCCCGGGTGGGGTCTTCCACGTTCGGGTCTTTTTGGGTTACTAACAGGATCATACGATCGGAATTCAATGCCCGATCTACTGCCCGTTTGGATTTGGACCGGCCCACGTAAAGAGGCACAATCATATAGGGAAACACCACAATATCCCGCAGCACCAGGACAGGCAGCATTTCCGGTATATCTAACCTTTCGTCATCATCTGTTTTTTTCAGGCTGCTCTCCTGGGTTTGACTTTGTTGGGTTTGGTTTTTGCTCTTAATTTCCTTTGTTTTCACACTTTTTTCATCACTCATGTTCCACCTCGCAATTCTTAATTATTTGATCTCTACTGATATGCGTTCTGCTTTTTTCCTGGGTATTTTTACCGTCAATACCCCATTCTCCATCACGGAATTGATCCTGGAGGAGTCCAACGGGAAATCAATGACAATTCGTTTGTAAAAACTGCCGAATTCGCGTTCAAACATATGATAGGTGACTCGTTCCGACTCATCCAGGCGGGGCTGTCGCCTGACACCGCGAATGATCAATATATTGTCATCCTCCAATGTTATTGATACATCCTCTTTACTTACACCAGGTAGTTCCACTTCGATTATCACTACATCCCCAACCTCGATAATATTGGTCCTGGGTTCCCAATCCACATGGGTGCTGATTCGTGAAGAAAAGTTATCATTGATTTCGCTGTCAGGGAATATAAAACTTTTCTTTGCCATTTACTCCTCCTTTTTTAGAAGATTATGCAATTCCGAGAGAAATTCTTCAAGGCTCCTGAAATCAAGGTAAACCGAGGCAAAGCGGACATAAGCTACTTTATCCAGGGCCTTTAATTTCCCCATGATATATTCTCCGATTTGCTGGGTAGTCATTTCTTTATCGGAGTTGGAAATCATTTCCTCCACCTGTAAGGCAATTTGCTCGATCTGTTTGATGGGAATGGGTCTCTTTTCAACGGCTCGATATAGGCCTTTGCGTACTTTATCGATATCAAATTTTTCTCGTCGTCCATCTTTTTTTGCCACCATCATGGGGATATCCTCTATTTTTTCATAGGTGGTATACCTTTTCCCGCAGCCCAGGCACTCTCGTCTGCGGCGGATATAGTCTCGCTCCTTGCTTTCCCGGGTTTCCACCACCTTATCCTCAAAATTCCCACAATCCGGACATTTCATGTTATTTCGTTTTTCGTTACTTGATATTGTTATTGGTTATTTTGCTCAATCTTTTTATCCCTTATATCCCGGACGGCCTTCATATTGATTCTTTTTATCCAGAAGGCCGCCAGCCCGGGAATCACCATCGCCGTTAAGATCAATAGATGGGCAAGAACCGTATATGCAAACGCAGGATTGGGTTCGGCAAGATGTAATTGTTCCAATCCATGACGTGATGCCCATTCGAAACTCCCGGCCATCCCCGGTGTTGGAACTGCAGCAGAGACAACAATGATACTGAAATAGGGAACGGTTTCCACCATGCTGACATCGGCACCAAATTCAAAGCCTTGCATTAAAAACCAATAAAAGGGAATCAAAAATAACCATACGATGATAGAAGACAGTAACAACTTCATGTAATTGTAAAAAGAGAGATTCAAACGAAGGCCTTTGACAAAATTGAGACCAAACAAAACCGCTCGTTCTCGAATTTTCCCCGGTAGAATCCTTGAAATGAAACGAATCATTTTCTCAACATGGATAAATACTCGCTCTCTGTTTAAGAGATAGAATAAGAGAAAAAATAGCAGTATAATGGGAAATATAATAAAGGAAGTTTCTTTCAATTTATTTAACAGTGGAGAAGGATTATCTTTAACAAAAAATAGTGAAACCAGGAACAAGAGAACGATCATTAAGGAATCGATTAACCGTTCAAGAACTACCGAAGCCAGCCCGTAACTTCGGCTAATTTTTTCTTCCCCGGCCAATAGAATTCCCCTGGCCGGTTCCCCGATTTTTCCCGGGATAAGGTTTAACAAGAATCCGATGACAATATAATTGTATAATGTTACCATCGGGATTTTGTTTTTATAGGGCTTAAGCAGTATTCCCCACCGATATGCCCTGATAAAAAATTGCAGGTATATACCCAGGAGAAATACCACCGGGTAAATTAATTTAACCCGGGAAATTTCATCCATCACCTTTTGGAATTGGATATCCTTGATGGAGAAATAGAGCAGTAGACCAACAATAACGATTAATAAAAGTAATTTTAGAAGTTTCATCAGCCCTATATATTAATATTTTTTTCCGTGAATGTCAACGATTGGTGGTTTCCTTTTTTTCGCTAATCGCGGCCACCTCTTTCCTGGGGATTATAATTTTAATTTTTGTGCGGGCTTTATACACTCTCTGGCTCCTGGAGTTAAGGGGAATAATTTCGACTCCTTTGTTTATATAGTCTTTCAACACTCCTTTTTCCATTTCAAATTGGTAGACCCGTTTGGTTATATGCTTGCGTAGGCCATATTTCAATACTTTGTAATCCATTTGCAATTTTTCTTTGTAGAATTGAAGCACTTTTTCGTAGGGGTGCCGGGATAAGAAAACAGCGATATAGGGGTCTCCCTCCAGGGAGGACATGGGAAGACTGAGCCGTGAGTTCTGGTAGGTGGGGATACCGTAGAGAATCCCCGGGAAATCAATTTCCTTCTCATTCTCTTTCATATACGAATTGATGATGAGGGTTAAAGCAATAATACCCACTAATGAAAGTAGTGCTTTTGTTGTTGGTTTTCGGGTTTTCATCACTTCCTCTTATTCTCGATTATTTCCCGGGCTTCAAAGGGTTATTTTTCGAATGTATTCTCCACGATCTTACGGATAGTGATATTGTGAAACTCTTTACTAATAAGATTTTCCAGATGTTCCCAAACGGGTCGAGTCAGGCATTCTTCATTAAGGGGACACCCCTCCTTACTGGTGCAGCCCGTAATATTGATACTTTCATCAAAAGCTTCAAAAATCAGGGCCAGGGTGATGTCTTTGGGGTCCCGGCCTATGGCATAACCGCCATATATACCCTGGACACTTCGGATCAATTGATGATGTTCCAGCGGGCCGGCTAATTTTCGCAGGTATTTGGGAGAGACTTTCATTTTTTCTCCCAGTTCAGCCGTATTGACCACTTGTTTTGCTTCTGCCAGCAGTACGAGCATTCTTAAACCGTATCGTATTTTTGTATTTATTTTCATGTATATAATATAACTATTTTAATTTCATTTGTCAATTGATATTGACATTTTTTCCGGGAATGTTTATATTTAATCGGACATATAAAAATCAAAAAATAACGAGGCTCAAATGGAAATATCAACCGTAATCGGCCTGGTGGTGGCAGTAGGTTTTATTTTTTATGGGATCAGTCGGGATATCGGCATGTTTCTAGATATGAATTCCCTGGCTATTGTCCTTGGCGGGACTATTGGTACCATCTTCGTTCGATATCCTATAAAAATGATTGCCAGCCTTTTTCCCATCATAATGAAAACCTTTTACGTCAAGATAGACAACCCGGATGAGATGATCAAAAAAATTGTCTCCTTATCGGTGGAAGCAAAGAAAAACGGCATCCTGGGCCTGGAGAAGGTCAAGATTGAAAATGCTTTTTTAAGGAAAGGGGTGCAGTTGGCTATTGATGGGGTTGAGCCGGAATTAATTGAAGCGGTTTTAAACATTGATATGGTTTCCACCACCAGGCGGCATGAAACGGGAAGGGGCATGCTGGTGGCTGCCGGGGATGCCGCACCTGCTTTCGGGATGATGGGCACCCTCATCGGCCTGGTGCTCATGCTGGGAGATATGGACGATCCCAAAGGTATTGGACCGGCAATGGCTTTAGCGCTGCTCACTACTTTATATGGAGTGTTCATGGCTAATGTGTTCTTTTTACCCATGGCTGATAAACTTAAGTATTTCCATGAACAGGAAATGCTTATCAAACGATTAATTGTCAATGGAATTCTCTCCATTGCCAATGGTGACCATCCGGCGGTGGTCCAGGAAAAAATAGGTTCCTTCTTGAACCCGGAATCCCGGAAACGATTGGATGCCACCATGAAAGCCGGATCATCATGAAGGGCGGTGACGGTCAACCGCGGAATAATGAAAAAAAAGGATAAGAAAAATGGCTGAGAGAAATGAAGACCAAAGCTCGAAACCTCCGGGAGGTATGCCAAAGTGGTTGGTGACCTATGCGGATATGGTGACCCTGCTGCTTTGCTTTTTTGTTTTCCTATTATCGTTTGCCAATACCGATATCATTAAATTTAAAGAGGTACTGGGGTCGATGAAGGATGCCTTTGGTGTCCGGGGAGAAATTGGTGAACCGGGGAAAGAAGGGGGAATGGAAATTACTGTGAAATTGGAAAGCCCCCTCTCGAAATCCGAAGCCGAAAAGCAGCGCCTGCTGAATCTATTGAAAACAATGGTCAAGGAAGAAGGCGTTGAAAAAAATACATTGATTATACCGGTGCGAAACGGTGTGAAAATGGAAATCACGGAACTGGCGGGTCGTGCCATGTTCAAACCCGGGGGGACCGAGTTTACCTCGGAATCGCAGCGACTGCTGCGTAAATTAATTCCCACCATGAAGGAAACCATCTATAAAATAACTGTTGAAGGGCACTCCGATGATAGGCCGGTGAGAAGCCTGATGTATCCTTCTAATTGGGAATTATCCTCAGCCAGGGCCGGAAGGGTGGTGCGTTTCTTTATCCAGCAGGGACAACTGGACCCCAGGCGATTCAGTGCTGTGGGGCATGCCTATACCCTACCCCTGGTGGAAAATACCACACCTGAAAACCGGGCCAAAAACCGACGTGTCAGTATCATTTTTGAGGTGTTTTAATACCCGGTACCCGGTATTTTTAGATTCCTTACTGCTACTGCAACTCCTGGCCCATTTCTTCCAATTGCTTCCTGTACTCTTCCGCTCGTTTTTTCCTCTGGTAAATGTCTAAAAATTTCTTATTGAACTCTTCGTTCTTTTTAATAAATTTGTCTCTTTGCAGCGGATCGACTTTAATCATTTCCCGCCACAGCAGGCCCATGTATGCATAGGGGTCTGCGTAATCCGGGGTAAGTTTGGTAGCTTTTTCCAGGTTTTCCAGGCCATTTTCAATAATGGTTTTGCGCATTTGGGGAGCCATAAAATCAGTAGGGGTCTGGTAGCTCCAGTTCCAGCAAACATTACCGATAGAGTAATAGGTTTCTGCGACTTTTTGTTTAACCTCGTCCTCCAATGTTTCAGCCGTGGCATCGGCGCGCCTGTTCTTCTTTTGCAACTCTTTTTGCAGCTCTTCCAACTTTTTCTCTGCTTCCGCCACAGGGAGCATGTCTTTTATTCGTTCTTCAGCTTCGGCCAACAGGCGCTTTTTTTCTTTGGCATCTACCCGTCTATTCTTTTTAACCATTTCCATATATTCGGTGGTTTTTTTAACCTGTTCGGTGTCCTCTTGAAGCTGTACAATTTCGTGCAGGATATCGATAATATCCGGGTCCAGCATGGCATACAGTCGTTTTTTATGGGTGTCAATGGCCTCTTCCCACCGCCGCTGATTCTGTAAAAATCCCACAAAATAGTGATACCCTTCAGGGTCTTTGGTATTCAACCCGATACGTTGTTTATACATTTCTTCGGCCAGTTCGGTTTTGCCATTCTTTTCATAAAAGTTGGCCAGGGTGTAATAGGATTTGGGTTCTTCTTTCTTTTTCTCCAATATCATTTTGTAATATTCTTCTGCTTTTTCAAAATTCCCCATTTTATCATAGAGATCACCCAGGGCAACGATAACTTCTTCTCTTTCCGGTTCGTATTCTTTTGCTTTGACCAGGTATTCTTCTGCTTTTTCACCGAACATTCTATTACGCTCGTCATCTTTCATCGGCCGATAAATCTGGCTGTAACTGGTACCAAGATAGACATAAATCAATTTCAAGTTGGGATTGTAATTGAGTGCTGTTTCATATGCATCAATCGCCTTTCTATACACTTCATCCTGGTAGAACTTGTTGGCCTGTTTAAGATGGTAGTTAGCCTGCAAGCTGGAGATTTTCAATTTTTCACAGCCGGAAAAATGAAACAAAAGAACCAAAACCATACCTGATACTAATATGGCAGATACATACTTCTTCATCAATGCCTCCTCATAAGTCATATTTATAATTTAAATTTTTCTAAAAGTCAAGTTATTTGTCCAAAAAGTTGTTGAAATGTTTTTCATTTTTTCATTTTACCCTGTAAAACCACATTAAAAACAGCCATAAATCCTGGATATAGGGGATTAGTTTGTTATTCAGATAGATTTTTGTGGTTTCCTGGTCTTTTACCAGTTCAAAGATTTCATACAATTGGTTTACCTCTTCGGGGTAGAAGCTGACATAGATTTTGTAAAAGTCACCTTCCCCTTCTTCCAGGAAATATTTGTTGGTTTTTGCCAGTTCCACGGCTTTCTCGTATTTCCTGGTCAGGTGTTTCTGGAATCGTATGGTTATCTTAAACTCTTTATTGGCTCGCTTCGGGTTTAAGATGTTAAATAGTTTTTCTTCTTGAATTTTTTTTCTGGCATCCATGAGTTTATTATTATATAACAAAACGTGGAAAAAGAAAAGCCCCTAAACAGCAATTATAATTTTGACGCACTCCTGTAACCGGGGGAGAAAAAAAATACATGTCCGAAAATGGCTTGACTCCAGGCTTGACAGTGGCTACAATACAATTGTATCGCTTTTGAGTGGAGTACTGAGAAATGATACGCACAGAAGATCGGGAAATGTTTTATCAAGCCATGTTGAGTCGAGACTCTCGTTTTGACGGCCTCTTTTTTGCCGGGGTAACCACTACCGGTGTTTACTGTCGCCCTATCTGTCCGGCTCCTAAACCTAAGATTAAAAATGTTGTTTTTTATTCCACTTCAGCAGGTGCTGAAAATGATGGTTTTCGACCGTGTAAACGCTGCCGTCCCGATGCTTCGCCAGGTACACCTGCCTGGTCCGGTACTTCAGCCACTGTTTCCCAGGCGCTGCAATTGATTAACAGTGGATACCTGGATGAACATCCTGTTGAACAACTGGGAGCGGTCCTGGGTGTCAGCGATCGCCAGTTAAGGCGTCTGTTCAAAACCCATTTAGGCGCATCTCCCTATGCTGTCGCTCTAACCCGTCGATTGGATTTTGCCAGGAAATTGATTGATGAGACCCATCTTGCTATGACAGACATTGCATTTGCTTCCGGGTTTGAATCCATTCGCAGGTTCAATGATGCGGTAAAAAAGCGGTTTGGCGAATCACCTTCGGAATTAAGAAAAGCCGTACAAAAAACCAAAACCAGTAACGGCATTAAAAACCGTATGGTCCTTTATTTGCCTTTTCGTCCGCCGTTGGATTGGTGGTCTCTGTTAAATTATTTAAAAGCAAGGCAGATTAACAGCGTTGAAGTGATTGATAAAGACCGTTACTGTCGTTCCTTCCGCATTGCCGGAAACCCGGGAAACCGGGAAGAGGTTGAAGAGCACGGCGTTTTTATGGTGACGCCCGCTGAAAAAACCTCTCACCTGGTGCTTAGGTTACAAATTAATGGCACGTTCGGTTTAATGAATATC
The DNA here is from genome assembly GCA_020355945.1 of Candidatus Aminicenantota bacterium. The sequence continues at coordinate 8,573,609 of CP070627.1, forward strand.
GTTCACCGGGTACGTCGGCTGTTTGACCTGGAAGCGGACCCGATGTTTATTTCCGGGTATTTGAAAAAAGACCCTGGTTTATTGCCTATTCTCTCTTTGTTTCCTGGGCTGCGTCTGCCAGGTGGTTGGGACAACTTTGAGATTGCTGTCCGGGCAATCATTGGTCAGCAGGTATCTATCCGTGCTGCTAATACAATTACCGCCCGTTTGCTGCAGCGTCACGGCACCCCTATAGACCATTCCTTCATCCCGGGCGTTACCCACCTGTTTCCCACACCGAGAACCCTTGCCTCTGCTGATTTAACCGGTATTGGTTTACCGGGAAAACGGGCCGGGGCTATCCGGGTTCTGGCAGCAAAGGCAGCAAACCGGGAAATTGTTCTTGAAGGCATGATGAATACAAAAACAGTAAAAAACGATTTGATGAAGATTCCCGGTATTGGTGCATGGACGGTGGAATATATTGCCATGAGGGCATTAAGGGAGCCGGATGCGTTCCCTGCCGCCGACCTGGCATTAAAACAGCAATTACAGGAAATTTCCCGGCATGAAGTACCGGGCCGGGGAATGAACCGGCCGGACATATGGCGCCCCTGGAGAGCGTATGCAGCTATGTATTTATGGAGAAATCACGTCAATAAAAATAACCCCTCGTACTAACGGGAGCCAACCAGGCAACAAATCCCCGCATGGACGTTAAATGCAGGATATAAGGAGGATAAAAATGAAAGAGCAAGTATTGAATCGGGCCATTTTTGATACGCCTTACGGCAAAATGGTGGCATTATCAACAGGAAAAGGGTTGGGGGTATTGGAATTTATCAAACCCAATCGCCGGGAAATGTTGACAAAACGGTTAAACAAATGGTTTTCAAATTATGAAATCATTGACGATCCTGGTGACACCATCGCCATGACAGGGGAATGGTTAACCGATTATTTTTCCGGGGAATTTGAACGGTTAACAACACCACCATTGGATTTGCGGGGGACCGAGTTTGAACTTAAGGTGTGGCATGCACTGCTGAGGATTCCTTTGGGGGAAACCGTCACATACCAACATCTTGCGGCTGAACTGGGTATACCTAAAGGATCGAGAGCAGTAGGCGGTGCTAACCGGAGGAACCCGGTTTCCCTTATTGTCCCTTGCCATCGAGTGATTGGACAAAATGGTTCTTTGGTGGGATATGGGGGCGGCCTCGAGGTGAAAAAAGCCTTAATCTCCCACGAAAGGGCCGCGGCGCGGCCACCCTCAAAAGGCCCTGCGGGCAAGCCCCCTCGTCCCCTTTAAGGTTATTGATTGGGGGGTTTATTGTTTGTTTTTAGCTTGATTTGGTCCCGGTGGCTGGCTGAAAAGAGGGCAAAGATCAACTGGAACACAAGTGGGATAGAGGGGGATGAGGAAGCCGACTGATTGAGTTGGCCTATCCGCTTTTGGATAGAAGCGGCCAGGGGGAGCCTGGTATATTTGGGTAATTGGTAGTGGACTTTTTTAAAACTAAAAAAAATGTATTGATGTTCAAATACGTTAAAAGCGGCAGTGATATCATATAAGGGGGGGATAACAATGGTAACTTGTTTTCCTACTCGTTTTAATTCTTTAAAAAATTGTTCGGGATCATCCACATGTTCGATGGTGTGTGAACAAAGAACACTGTTAAATTGACCGGTTTTGAAGGGAAGGTGATAAATATCCTCGATCAGGTGGAAGTTAGGGATATTTTTTTGTTGGACGATATCCGCATTGATTCCTTTGCCATCGGTTTGGCCGCAGCAAATATTTAAATCCCACTTTTGGCTCTTTAGTATTCTATTCTTCAACAGGCTGTAGCTGATGAAGTTTGCTATTGCGGAGTAAACAAAGAACCCTATCACTACTGCTGCAATAATAATCAATATCATAAGCTATCCACTTGAGCCTGGATTCCAGGACCAGTTAAATTGTCCGGTCTTTTGGACATTTGGCTTTATATTTTTAAAGAATATCAATACCACAAATCGGGGTAAAATACAAGTCCCTTTCTTTTTTTCCCTGGCAAACGTCAATTTTCAAGGGGCAGGCACTCTTGAAAAAAATTCAAATAAATAATATAATTAAGAACTACAAAATTTGGAGCTTTTAGATGCTGGAAGAAGAAGGTCGAGACGACTGAAAATGATTAGTGAAGAAATATTAAAAAAAGTCAGACGGATCGAAATTATCTCACGAAAATCCTCCCAGGAAATCTTTGCCGGCGAATACCATTCTACCTTTAAAGGCAGGGGCATGGAATTTTCCGAAGTCCGGGAATACGTGACAGGAGATGATATCCGCTTTATCGACTGGAATGTCTCTTCTCGCATGGGAAAACTCTATGTTAAACAATTTGTTGAAGAAAGAGAATTAACCGTTATCCTGGCAATCGATCTCTCTGCCTCGCTAAATTTTTTCTCTAAAGCCAAAAGCAAAAAAGAAATCGCAGCAGAAATTTCCGCTATTATCGCCTTTACCGCCAGCTTGAATAATGACAAAGTCGGCTTGCTGATTTTTACCGATAAAGTGGAACGGTTTATTCCCCCTAAAAAAGGAAGAACCCATATATTAAGAATTATACGGGAAATCCTGAATTTCCAACCCCGGGAAAGAGGCACTTCCATCGATACCTGCCTGGTGTACCTGAACAAAGTCATCAAAAAAAAAGCAATTCTTTTTCTTCTTTCTGATTTTATCGACCAGGATTTCCAACAGTCCCTTAAAATTGCCGCCCGGAAACATGATTTTATCGCAGTAAAAATTTCCGATTTGCGAGAAACCACACTGCCCAAAACAGGAATCTTTATACTAAAAGACCAGGAAACCGGTGAAGAATTCTTCGTGGATTTTTCAGCAACAAAAACAAAGACCGCTTTCCTGCAGGATTACCAAAAAAATGAAACCCAACTGCTGGAAACCTTTAAAAAATACGATGTGGATTATATTTTTATCGATAGTGAAAAAGACTTTGAAAAACCTTTGTTTGATTTTTTCATGAAGAGAAGGAAGAAGTTTATCAGGTAAAAGGAAAAATGTTGAAACCATGAAACCCGCAATCAAACACATTTATTTGCCGGTTCTTATTTTATTTTTTTTAATGGGCACCGGTGTCGCTGAAACCGCTGAAACCCAGGTATCCATCTCCGCTTCCAACAATTTAGCCTTTATAGGCGACCGCATCAATTTAAAAATCCTGGTCAAGACCACCCATGAAAATGTGCAGGAGATCAAAGTCCAGGCAAAGAAAAGAGATTTTGAACTCCTTAGCCAACAGCCTAGTGCAAAGCGGCAGCAGACCGATTATATGGTATTTGAAAAAAATATTACCATTGCTTTTTTTAATGTCGGCGATTATGAAATCGGCCCTTTTATTGTTGAATTAATCAAAGAAGATAAGATCATCGAATCCAAAACCACCAATTCCGTCCCTGTGACTGTAAAATCAGTGCTTAAAGAAGAGGATAAAGATATAAAGCCTTTAAAAGGCTTAATCGATATAAAAGGGAATCCCTGGTATATAGGGAAATATGTCCTGGTGGGGCTGGTCATTTTAGCGTTGTTGATTTTTCTCTTTTTGTGGATAAGAAAACGAAGAAAAGCTGCCCCGCCTCCGCCAAAACCTTTAATGTCGCCCCTGGAAGAATTGGAATTCCGATTAAAACAACTGGCTGAAAAAAAATTATTTGAGAAAGGAAAATTAAAACTCTATTTT
>CP070627.1:8577433-8590159 GCA_020355945.1 Candidatus Aminicenantota bacterium
CCGTGTTTCCATAGTATTTGCAGGATCTCCAACTCTGCCTCGGTGGGCCTGGGAACCGTATCCTTTTTCATGTTGCTGCCTCCTTTTTCTTCTTAACTCTTCTTTTACATTTTACACACGAATTAATTCGTACTACGAAATATTTCGTATATAATATAGTATAATTTTCAAAATTTGTCAACTTTTTTTTACGAAATTTTTCGTATTTTGTTTTTAGTGCCAGGCAAAGTTTTTTACCTCCCTTATGGCTGTGATATCAACTCAAGAATTTTCGCGCTGAAAATAAAAGGAATAAAATAAAAATCAATGGATTCCCTGGTTAATTTTTTTGAGATATCTCTTGTGACAATGACAGCTTTTGAGAGCTTCTCTCTCTTACAAAAAAGCAGCAGCGACCTGGGAATATTTTTATAAGAACCGCTTTTAACTTCTACCGGGAGTATTGCCTGGTTTTTTACCAGGAGAAAATCAATTTCCGCTTCACTTTTGGTTCTCCAAAATTTAATCTCCGTAAATACATCGATTTTATTGATCAGTTCGTTGTAAACAAAGTTTTCAACCAGTGCACCGGTATCCGGTCTCAATTTCAGGTCCTGGCTCATATTTTTAATAAGGAAATTTCTCATACCTGTGTCTTCAAAATAGGCTTTAGGATTTTTTATAATTTCATTTTTTCTATTCCTGGAGAAAGGTCGAACCATATCAACGATATATGTTTCCACTGCAATGTTTATCAGATCACTTACTTTTTTATGATATGTGCCCAATTCATGCGAAATATTGTTGGTATTTAATAAATTGGCAAAGGTAACCCCAAGAAACTCCAGTACTCGCTTGTATTGAACGGTATCTTTAATATCCAATTGTTCTTTGATATCTTTTCTTAAATAGGAGTTTAAAATATCCTCTATTTTTTTTCCTTTTCTTTCCAGGTTACCCTGGAGAACCACTTCGGGAAATGAACCAAAAATTATTTTTTCCACCAACAATTTTTCATATTCCTTGTATAAAACAGGTGGAAATCCATTTCCGATACGATATTTATCAAAAAGAGCAATCAAACGGTCTGCTCCTTTAAAGACAAGAAACTCTCTAAAATTGAGGGGAAATACACGAAATACAACTTTTCTCCCGGACATGGATTCGGAAATTGTTTCATTTATTTCTAAGCTTGAAGACCCGGTGGCAATTATTTTGATATTGCTGTGATGATCGTATAGGTTTTTCAGGGTTTTTCCTGCTCTTTGGGCTCGATGAAATTCATCAAGAAAGAGAAAGATGGAATCTTTTTCAGGATCAAAGCCCTGGAGTTGGATATAGGCAATGATGTTTTCATAGCTGCTGAAATATTCCAGGTTAGTTTCCAGGTCCAGGTCCAGGAAAATGCAATTTTTATTTTGTTCCCGGAGGCGATTGCAGATTATTTCCAGTATAGTGGTTTTACCCACCTGTCTGCTTCCCAGGAGTACCATGATATCCGGGGTAAATAGTTCTTCAATAACTTTTTCAATAATATCCCTATCATATAACATGTATCTTTAATACACTATTTTAACAGATTTGTCAATATGGTCCGGACTATTTTAATAAATTTGTTAAAATGGTCCTGACTATTTTAACAATCTAAGACAGTGTGTTTTCTACCTGGCATCTTAAATTTCCCATAAAATACATATTTTAAGCATCCGTCCCTGTTTTTACCTTTCTATATCAGTAAATGTATATTTCTTGAATTTCTCTAAAACTTCCGGTGGTTTTTTCTTTATAATGTAAATGCAGATATTGGTATCAAGTAAAAATTTCATTTGAAAAGGTCTTCCCGAATTTGCTCTTTTGGTTGTTTTCGTTCTTCCATAAAGTCATCTGAAAATTTATCCAGGCTGTCAAACAAAGGGCGCCATGGATCATGGAAGGGAAGAAGTACCACTGCATTTCCTATCTTATTGACATAAACTTTATCGTCATTAAAACTGAATTCTTCCGGGAGTTTTACCACCTGGTTTTGCCCATCTTTAAGTATTTCTGCCACATTTACATTCATATTTAGCTCCTATCTTTTTTTTATGTTCTATATATAATCATTTTCTCTCAAAATGTCAACCATATTCAAAAATCATTTTAAACTCTTTACCTCCCTATTTCTGACCTTCTCAACTTCATAACTTCCTATCTTCATTGCTCTCCATTACTCCATATCTCCATCATTACTGGTATCTCGTTTAATTCTTCTTACCTATGACAACTCTTTTGAGTTCTACCAATGACCAATGACAAATGACCAACGTTTTTCGTGCCAGGCAAGATTTTTAAGGCAAAGTTTTTACCACACCCCGGGACTATACCATTGAAAAAATATGATTAATAGGCCTATTTTTGATTCTATTATTCAAATAAGCTTAAAATCAGGCTCGATTGCTTAAATTTGGTCAAAATTGAATAAAAATCATTCAATCGAGCTTAAAATTAAGCAATTTTGAAGAAAATTGTCCGGGCTCCGCAAAAATTCTTTATTTTTTCAGTTTCAAAATCTTCCCGAGCAGCTTGCCAGTCCACTCGCCTTTATCTAAAACGATTTCGCCGTTAACCACAAGATATTCTACACCGGAACTGTATTGATGAGGATTGGAAATAGACGTACCTGTTTTTATTCTCTTTAAGTCAAGCACAACGATATCGGCAATATATCCCTGCTTTATCCATCCCCTATCATCCCAATTCATGATTTGAGCGGGAAGGGAAGTCTGTGACCGGATTATGTGCGGAATAGAAACCGTTTTTCTTTCCAGGCCGTATTTTTTAATTTTGTGTAGGAAAGTGGAATAAGAACGGATGTGAGTAGGATCGATTCCATAAGAAAATACACCGCCGTCACTGCCGCTAGCCACGTAATCCTTTTTCATGGCATATTCAATATCCTTTTCACTCATGCGAAAGGGAATAGCCAATGTGCCCATGAGATGCAATTCAATGGCAGTATCTTCTAAAGATTTTCCTTTGATTTTGGCTGCCTCTTTCAGGGATTTTCCTTCAAGAGATTTCTCAATACAGGTGGCGATAATAAAATTTTCGGGATTAATTCCTCTGTGGAGATACTCGTTGACTTCTTTACGAATTTTTTCTGCTTCTTTGGGGTCCTTCAATCGCTTTAAAAACAATAGTCTTTGTTTTTGATTACCGGGTCCGGTGAGGTCCCCTAACTTGACCAGGGCACGAGCCACCAGCTTTACCAGGTCCTGGCGTGGTAATTCATCAAGATACTGCTGATGACGCTCGGAAAGAAGGGGATTGGCACTAACTTTTTTATATAAAGCAATCAGTTGGGCATCCCGAAGATAGTTAAACACTTCATAAATATCTTCATTGGTTAATATTTCTTCTTTTGAATCTCCCTGCCATGTTTCAGTGGGCACAAGGTATCGATAGGGATTGGTATTGGCAAAGCGGTAAGGATATTGATCAGCAGTAAGTTTGATGCCTTTTTCCCGGGCTTTTTCCATGAGCTGGCAGGCCTCTTTCATGTTTCCCCAATTATCACTTCCCACCACTTTGAGATGGGAGATATGCACGGGAACGCCTGTGTTTTCTCCAATCTCGATAGCTTCTTTGATGGCATCCAGGTGCTTATCCCATTCATTGCGAATGTGAGAATGATAAATACCGCCATAAGGAGCAATGACTTTTACCAGTTCGATGATTTCATCGGTTTTGGCATATTTTCCCGGCTCATAGATCAACCCGGTGGAGAGTCCATAGGCGCCCTGTTCCATTGCTTCTTTAACCAGGGTTTTCATTTGTTCCAGTTCTTCGGGGGTAGGTTCCCGGTCTTCATTGCCCATGACGGTTCGGCGCACGAATCCGTGCCCTACCAGTAAGGCGGCATTGAGCCCGATACCGGAGCCTGTCCATCGTTTCACCTGGTCCGGCATTTTTTCAAAGACAGGCCAGGCACTGGACCCGCACTGACCTACTACCACCGTGGTTACCCCTTGCTTGAGGTAATTTAAAGGGGCCCGGTGCTCAGGATAAAACATACCCCGATCCACGTGAGTATGAAGATCGATAAACCCCGGTGTGATATAAAGCCCCCTGGCATCGATCACGAATTTGGCTTTTTGACGGATTGCTTTTGCCACTTTTACAATTTTACCGTCTTTAACTGCCACATCAGCCTTGAATGCCGGTTTTAGCGATCCATCCAGCACTTTGCCGGACTTAATCAAGATATCATAATCATATGAAGGGTTTTTCCCTGCAAACGCCGTGGAAATCAAAAATAACAATGCAGCAATAAGAAACACATTCTTATCAATTCGTTTACCTGTCATGGGACCTCCTTGAGTTTCTCATTTTCTCAAATTTTTCACAAAAAGTCTACCCTTTCACATTTCATGGGTATGAGGGGGAGATGCAAACTTCTTTTCCTTAAACTATCCTGGCCACCGTGAAGAAAAGTATAAAACCCTGCAATATTTCTTGCTCGGTCAATATTTGTCTTTTCCCTTAATAAGACCGTTATTTTAGAAATTTCAGGAAAAAGAGGAAAAATTTGTCAACTTTTTTTACCCCCTTTTCCTTTTTTATCCACTAACCATTTTCTCTTCCAAAACAAGGTTTGACAGCTTCCTGGCTGGTTCGCCGCTGATTTGATTTTCCTGGCATAAAATTTGCAGTTAAAAAGAGGACTAAGACTATGACGAAAAATCATATTACTTTAGTCGCAATGGATAAAGACAGATAGGATGTGTGATTTGAAAATCCTATATAAGGAGGATCAATGATAAAACGTATCTTTTTCGTGGGTATTGCATTTGCAATCATGCTTTCTTTCCTGGTGATTGTAAATGCAGTAAATTTAACACCGTCAGTTAAAGATGATCCTTTGGTACGAATGCCCGGGACACAGCCGGATCAAGGGGTAAAGCTTGAGGCCCCGACGCGATGTTTAAATTGCCATGGTGGGTACAACCAGGCTGTGGAGCCGGGGTATAATTGGAAAGGATCGATGATGGCGCAAGCTTCCAGGGACCCGATGTTTTGGGCTTGTATGACCGTAGCCGGCCAGGATTCCCATTGGGCGATTGGCACGCCCAATGCTGTGGATATTTGTGAACGATGTCACTTCCCGGAAGGTTGGTTAGGTGGGCGTTCGGACCCACCCAATGCCTCGGCAATGACCGGGAGTGATTTTGATGGCCTGCACTGCGACTTTTGCCATACCATGTACGACCCGTTTTACCAGACTACCTTCAACGGCACGCGAGAAGGCAATGATTGGACAGGTTATTGGGATGAAGCCACTACCCTGTCGCAGGATGAAGCCACTGCCACCTATGCGGAAGATTCAGCACTGGCAAGTGCGATTTTACTGTTCGACGGCCAACTCTTTTACTTGAATAACCAACCTAAATACGCGTCAACCTATTTTGAAAATGCCTCCGGTCAATATTTTGTCAGCACCGGTTCCCAGAAACGGGCCAGTTTTGCCGATGCAGCCGCCCGGCACCAGATGTTCTACAGCCGCTACCACAAGTCCAAATATTTCTGCAGCACCTGCCACGATGTATCCAATCCAGCGCTGGCCAATCTCGGTCTATCCGGCTTGCCCAACCAGGTAGACCCGACAACCGGACAACCCAGTACTGACTTGATCACCGAACAGTATTCAGCGACCAATTATTTTCATGTGGAACGAACCTTTGCTGAATTCATGCTCTCTGCTTACGGCCAGATGGGTGGAGCTCCTACCAACCCGGAATTCCAGGCCCAGGGCGCACCGGATATTCTCAATGCTGCTAAATGCCAGGACTGCCACATGAGAGATGTGACCGGTGTGGCTTGTAACAAAAATGGTGTCCCTCTTCGGCCTGACGGCAGTACCGAGCATCCCAATTCCGGCCAGCCACTGCATGACCTGACTGGTGGAAATGTATGGATTTCTCACATACTTGCCAGCCTTGATCCCAATGGACCTGTGTATGACCCGGTCAATGTTCAAATCCTGGACAAAGGCCCGGCCATATTGACCCTTGATTTGAATGCCGGTGAAACGCCCAAAGCAAACGGCGCCGCTTTAAAAGCCGGTGCCGACCGGGCAAAACAGCAGCTCCTCCTGGCCGGTACCTTCAAAAACCTCAGCGGTGTTCCCTATAAAGTGGACTATAATCCCACTAGCGGCTCCATCTCTTTCAGGATTCAGAATAATACCGGGCATAAGTTGATATCCGGGTTCCCGGAAGGCCGGAGAATGTTTGTCAACATCAAAGCGTATGACAGCAGTGGAGGATTGATTTACGAAGTTAACCCTTACGATTATTCCGTGGGAACATTGAAAGGTCTTCCCAATTCCGCTGGTTCACCGGCTTTAGGACCCAACGAGGCCTATGTGGATGAGTTGGTCTACGAGGTGCATCCCAGCAGCACCTTGACCGGTGAGCCCGAAACCTTTCACTTTGTCCTGGCCACAGGCAGGTACAAAGACAACCGGATTCCACCTAAAGGGTTTGATATTGCCAGTGCTGGTGCCAGGTTGTCCGAACCGGTCTGGCATGGGGCCAGTGACATCAACTATTTTACCGCAGCCGAATATGCCGGTGGGTATGATGAGGTAAACCTGACCATTGCTCCCAATGCAAATTATGTTAAAGTGACTCTTTACTACCAGGGAACTTCCCGTGAGTATATCGAGTTTTTAAGGGATGAAATTAACGGGACTGGCGCGACATTACCCTGGGACCCGGCCAATGATCCCAATCCTTACATCATCCAGACGGATCCGTTTTTTAGCCAGTTAAAAGAGTGGGGAAACACCATTTGGGAACTTTGGTGGCACAATCATGGGCTTGATGGCATCGGTACACCGCTGGACGGTATTGTTCCCTTTGCCATGACCGAGGCAGAATGGGGAACGCCACTTCAGCCACCCTGTGAAACACCTGGAACACCCCAAAACCTGACAGCCGCCGCTGCCAAACGAAGCGTTGTCCTTTCCTGGACTGCGGGAACGCCTGTGCCTATTAGTGGTTACCGTATCTATTATGACCAGGCTGGAAAGCTGCAATATATCACCAGTGTTGATGCAGCCACTACCGCGTATACCGATACCGGGCTGACAGTGGGAACAGAATACTGCTATGTGGTTACAGCTTTTAATGATTGTGATAATGATGGTGTTGTAGATACGGAAAGTCCATCTTCCAATACTGCCTGCGCCGTTCCCACCAGGAAATAGGTAACACCTTACCACCACACAGGCCAGCCGGAAACAAAATCAATCATTTACATCTACCACGCCCTACAACATTTACTTCAAATTCATGGTATGGATCATCCGGATCGTCCACTTCTACTCCAAGATTATCAGACCATACCTCAACATCTAGAGTGAATAGACCGGAAACACCAGGTGCCTTTACGGTCCAGGTGGCGTTCTTTGTGGAATTCCAATTTATTGTTCCCACATTCTGGGGATTAGCACCGGATAAAATCTTAAATTTAGATGGAAGTACCAGCTTTGCTTTTACGTTAGTCGCCGCTGTATGATCCACATCCTCCATATTGTACAGGGATGCGCTTACCGTAAAGATCCCTCTGGTGCTTATGTTACCGGAAGGCGAACGTTTTACAGTAACAAATATAGGAGCAAGTCGAACCTTATTCAAACTACTGACATTATAAGTGATGACAATTGGATACACCGGGGATACATCAGCCACTGCCATAGTGTGAGCATCCGCAAGATGGATACCCTGGGCAAGATAGTGCAGCAGCCTTTCTTCATAATTCCATGCACACATATAGTCATCGAATCCAATAAACACATCTCCTCCTTGACTAAGAAATGTGTCTTTAAAATCAGGTCCGGTTCCATCATGGCCGCTCTGGCAGACATCTAAGAAAACAAAACCTAAGTTATTGGCCGGGACTTCATCAGGTGTAAACGCCCGGGCATCTGCAGCCCCTCCATAAGCGATGATCATCTTTTCCGCAGTATCTGTGACATCCCCATGACCTTCGACAATAAAATATCTGCTAGTTGAAATTGCTTTACTTATAGTCGTTTCAGTAAAACCAGGGACAGCATTGGTCCAATCAAATGAACTAACATCATATTTCATCATACCCAGATACGGGAACCAGATATTCTCCAGGTGCGACTGCATATGTTTTTCAATGGGCCTGTCAATCCCAAAAACTTCCGGGACATGTAAATGACACATATACCCCCCCTGGATCTGACCGGTGACAGCATCAACCCATATATCTATTACATGACGACCGTCCTGGTGAAACTCAAGAATCCAGCAGAGCGCCTGTTTTTCACTCCATTCCCAAACTTGCTTTTTAAAGAAATGATTAGGGTAGACCACGGACAAACGACTGGTTTTAATTTCGAGGCCTTCTTTACCTGGCAAAAATTCTTTTGCCCTGTCCAGGGCTTTTGAAGAATCAAGTTTCGGCGTAAGATCTACCATAACTTCATGATGAACCTTTGAATACGAGATTATATTTGCTTCTTCGGAAGCATTCACTTCCATCATAATAAAGTCGGGAAGTATTTGCACATCATTCTCAAAATGTCGCCAAACGAATTTCCACCTTTTCCATGGCCCTAATGAAACAACTTTTGCTTCTGTGATGGCATAATTTTTTGATATGGTAAGATTTTTACTTTTAAGGAAATTAAGACATTTTTTTTGGGCTTGTTCTTTAGAAATCTTTACTTCCATGGCATCTTTTACTTTTCGAGGGTAAAGTTTAACCATTTTCACAACTTCGGTTGTTTCCGGATCAACTCCCAGCAAAACCCGGACTTTGTCTTTATTGACACCAAATATGTTAACAAAACGAGTATGACTGGAAACAACTTTAGGGTATGTAACGTTGGCGATCTCGATAATTCCTGCAAATACTTTGGCTTTTTCGATAATTTGGGCTTGCAGGTTTGGTTCGATTTGAGTTAACGCTTTCCATTCACCAGGAGTGGAAATTTCCTTATCACCACCACTGATCGAAATAAAAAGCAGACTGATAAAAAATAGAACAGATACCAATAAAATTCCTTCCTTGAGCTTACCTTTCATTCCTTACCTCCTATTGCTCTTAATTGTAGAATTTTGTTTTTCCACGTTTTAAATGATAGTGGAAATATTTTTATTTGTCAAGTTATAATTAACAGCAATTCTCATTTTGGCCTTAAGCGAAAGAAATTTTAAAAGGGCGGGCACTTTTTCATTGCCTTTCTCCTTTAATTCATGGTTCATCTCACGGTTGGTTTACAAATCACTTCTTTTACTTTTAAATCAAAGAAACGAAAGCTGTTGACGGGTTGAAGCACCAGTGCAGTATCTGCACCTTTTCCCGTTCCTCCGATAGATATCACATCTTCATCGGTGCGGACAAACCCGGCATCTGCCGCCATCAAAGCCAATTCAATGGCTACTTTTGTCCCCTCACCAAAGGTTCTCAGGGCAAAGGCAATGATCTCATCGATTTGAAAGGTGGAGAGTTTGTTCCTCACTGCCCGGCCAATTCCTCCAAAAGCATGCTGGCAGGTTAAAACCGGGATGCCTTTGGATTCCAATTCCTGCCGGGTTTCCTGGCTCAGTTCCTGGTGGTTGGGTTCTCGAAAACCAGTAACATGGGTCACTGCAATAATTTTAATCCCGGTGCCCAGGACTTCCAGGGCTTCCAGTGCGGTTCTTCCGCTGCAGGTGGCCACCAGGACTGTTTTGATTCCCAGTTCCTTTGCCCTCCCGGATACGATTTCCATAACCGCCCGGGTATTTTGGGGCCCTGGTTTTTTAAAATAGCGGCAGAAAAGGTCTTCATACAAACTTGATTCATTTTTATCAGTCATGATTGTATTTTAAAGAAAAGAGTATCATATTTCAATAGATGTGTTCTATTTCTTGAAATTTTTTTATTAATACCCTGGGGCGGACAAGACAATTTTAGAAAAAGGTATCCTAATTTTGGAAGAATAAGCGGCAGCCAGGAAAAAAAGTAATTGCAAATCCTTTGTCAATATGCTATACTTGCTAAAGGTGAACCGCCATGGAAACGAAAAAACTGCCCATCGGGAAGTCCGATTTTAAAAAAATCATCGAGGATAACTACTGCTACGTGGATAAAACCCTTTTTATCAAAGAGGTCATAGATAAAGGCGATATCATATTACTTATTCCTCGTCCCCGCCGGTTCGGGAAAACCCTCAATCTTTCCATGATAAAATATTTTTACGACTGCTGCCCGGAAACCCGGGGCCCTGCAAAAGGTGCCAATGATGATAACGCTGCCAGGGGAACAGGAATCCCGGCCAATTCCTATAGAAAATTATTCGATTCCCTGGCCATTAGCAAGGCCGGTCAAAAATACCTGGATAAAATGGGCAAATACCCGGTTATTTTTTTGTCCTTCCGGGATATCAAAGAAATGGAATGGGAAACCTGTATGGATAAGATCAAACAGCTTATCCAGGACGAATATTCCAAACATTATTACTTACTTAAAAGTAAAGAATTGATACCACCTGAGAAGGATTACTTCCAACGGATCATCCAGCGAAAAGCCAGTAAGGCCGACTATGAAAAAAGCCTGGAAAAACTGCTTATTTTCTTATGCCAGCATTACGGTGAACGGGTGGTCATTTTGATCGATGAGTACGACGCCCCGGTACATGAGGGCTTTAACCGCGATTATTATGAAGAAATCATCAATTTTATACGCAATTTCCTGTGCGCTGGTCTGAAAGATACCGACCAATACCTGGAAAAAAGCATTATTACCGGTACGATGCGAATCGCCCGGGAATCGATTTTTTCCGGTCTCAATAACCCGGGGGTGTATACACTTTTGGCGGAAGAGTTTGATGATAAATTCGGGTTTACCGAAAAGGAATTAGAAGCATTACTTAAGGATTACCGGTTACTCGAAATGTATGACCAGGTGCAAAAATGGTATAACGGCTACAGGTTCGGGAAGAAAATAATTTATAACCCCTGGTCCATTATTAATTTCCTGGGAAGCAAGGGAAAGGAGTTGGAGCCCTATTGGATCAATACCTCCGATAACAAAATCGTGGAGAGCTTGCTCTCCAGGGGAGGCAAAGAACTCAAAGAAGAACTGGAACAGCTCATCCGGGGAGAAACCATTGAAAAAGCCATCGAAACGAATATCGTTTTGAAATCAATCGACACCCGGGAGGATTTGCTGTGGAGTTTTCTTTTGATGGGGGGCTATTTGAAGCAAACCGCAAAAAGAATGGACCAGACCACCGGTAAAATGTATTATACTCTTGCCATTCCCAATATGGAAGTGAGAACGATTTATATCGGTATTATCGACCGTTATTTCACCGGTAAAATCGAAAACAAGAAGCTGGAGATCATGCTCAAAGCATTAATTGATGGAGATATCAAGCTTTTTGAAAAAATGCTGCGCAAGGTAGTGACTGCGGTTTTCAGTTATCATGATTTCAGCGGCGAACCGGAAAAAGTTTATCATGCGTTGGTGGCTGGTCTTCTTACCTGGATTTCCAATACCCATGAGATCAAATCCAACCGGGAATCCGGCTACGGCCGGTACGACATCACTATCATACCCCACGATCTTACTCAAACCGGTTATGTCATCGAGTTCAAAACAGTGGACAAAGAAGATAACGAAACAGTAGACACAGCCGTGGCGTCTGCCCTGGCACAAATCGAAGAAAAGAAATACGAGACCGAACTTATTGAAAGAAGCATTGAAAATATAAAGAAATTGGCCGTGGTATTCAGCGGCAAAGAGGTATATGTAAAAGAAAGCCAATGATTTTTTCTTAACCTGGAAAGTATAGGGTAGATATTTTATTTCTTTTTTTTCTCTTCGCAGGGTCAAAGTAAAATAAAATACCTGACTCAATTTTCTCCTCTGGCCACCGAAATAAAAACATTTACCACCATCATAAAATGATTCAACATCGGCAAGAAATCACTGACCACCAGTAAAAAATCAATCACCACCAGGATAAAATCATTCACCACTGTTATAAGATTATTCACTACCGGCAAGAACTCACTGACCACCGGTGGGGAATAAATTACAGGTGGTGGTGAATCAATTCCGAAAGGTGATGAACGTCTTTCCCCTGTTTTTATTTACTACTAAACACCAACAAATTTCAAAGTTTTTGCCTTTCCCTTTAAATGTTTAAATCCTCTGATTTTCATTCGGTTCAGGGTGAGGCCGCGGAATCATAAAGGCTGCACCCTTCGCCCAGAGACGTATGAAAATAAACAAAAGCTTTTGCGGGGGATCCAGGGGGGTGGTTTTCTCGAAAAGAACCCCCCTGGCCGCCGGAGGCATTAAAAATTTATTTTGTTGTAAAAAAAAAGGCAAACAATTGGCAAACAAGTGGGAAAATGGTATAATAGAAAATTAAAAAAAGGGCAATAAAGGAAAATGAAAAAGGAGGCCAGTGATGAACGTTGAGTTGACAGAAGAGCAGAAAATTAAAATTTTAAACTCCTCTGATGTTTACAAGGTAATGAAACAAATCTTGTTAAGGGAGAACAAAATAGAGAGGGATCAAGAGCATGTTTGGGCGGTTTGTCTGAGTGTGAATAACAAGATTTTAGCTGTAGAGCTGGTTAGCCTGGGGGCGATCAATGAAACGATTCTAACTCCGATGCAAGTATTCAGGATTGCACTGATAAAAGGTGCGGTTTCATTAATCCTGGTGCACAA
>CP070627.1:8590259-8595714 GCA_020355945.1 Candidatus Aminicenantota bacterium
CCAATGACTTTGAATGTTTGATTCAAATTGAGCGGATGATGTTAAACGAATTACCCATCGAATTCTTGGTTAAAAAATTTGGGGATTCCATCGATCCAAAAATGGTAAAGGTCATCGAAGCAGAACTCCAAAATTCAGCGATCAATATATTAAAGCGAATTGTAGATGAAAATATGACTGAAATCGATAAGATTGTCACCCTTTGCGGTTCACGGTTTACGTTTGAAAGCCTTCTCTATAACATAAGAACAGGATTCACCACATTGCCCGGTGACCGACAGGAGCAAATGGTTTCCCTTTTAACACAGACACTTGAAAAACTGCCGGAATCCTATAAATGGCTGGTACTGGATTTTTGTTCCCAATACCTCCTTGACCTTAAACAAAATCATCAGGCTGCATTGGTGAATTCATTGCTAAGCGTTTTAAAAGAGAAAAAAAGTAGCGATGAGTTTTTAAATGAAACCCAAATCTTCCTGCAAACAGCCAAAATTACATTGGATGTAACCTTAAAAGAAAAAATAGAAAAGGAATTATTCGAAATAAAAAGTAAGGGGGAAAAATGAAGATCTATTCGGTCCATTCCCATAAAGGCGGGGTAGGTAAAACCACCTTTAGCCTTTTTCTAAGCAAATACCTGGCCCAGGTAAAAAGACAAAAAACCTGCCTGATAGACCTGGATTTCCAGGCACAAGGCCTACGTAGTGCTTATCTCAGTAAAAATCTAAAATTTGATTTCTTGGATTTCCTGCTGGCTGAAGATAAGAAAAAAGATGAAATCGCCCAACAGCTAGCAGTAAAACATGAAGACATCAAGCATCTCTATTTTATCGCGAACCTCTTCAAACCCCGTGAAGATATCCAGTTTCAACTGGACACATTAAGAAAGGTGTACATCAAATTAGTTAATGAAATCTATACCGGCGAGATCATGGATAACCTAAAAGAGCTTTTGAAACACCTGGAACGGACAGGATTTAAAAATATTGTTATCGATGACCATCCATCGTTGGTTCTATTATCCGAGGAAATCATAAAAGAGATAAAAACAACACCGTTGTTTATCACCACTCCAAACATTGTTTCTTTTGTAGGATTGTTTAAAAATATCCTCGAAAGGTCTGATACATGGGAAATAAACGTATCCGAGCTTAAAATAATTATCAACCGTGCGCCGGTTAATTTTTCATTATCCGGTTTAACCAGGACTCTTGATATGTTTATGGATTCAAAGGAAATAACACCTGATGAAAAGCTGGTTTGCTCATTGATTAAAAAGCAGTTTTTACACGGGAAAAACGGTCTTATGTTTATCGCTGAAAATGAAGCTGTCCGACATATGGACACCATCATTACCCCTCGGACACTTTTAAGTATGGATATTCCGACTGACCTGGTAAATGTAGTTGAAGAAATTCTTCGGTGATAAGAGAGGGAAAATCCAATATGATGGTTTTTGACTCCTTTGAAGAGTTAAGAAAATTTATGAACTCTATTTCTAAGTTTTTGGCCGGTCCCCCATTTCCCGCTCCGATTGCTTCTCCCTCTTTTGATTCCCTGGATGATAATGAAAAAAATATCATCACCACGATTTACAATTCATATAAAGAAAAAGGCACCACGATTAAACAGATAGCCGGGGAGTTTTTACATATTTTACATTTGTTGATCCACTCCAGAAATTTTTCCGATATCTTTAGACATCTCATTTACCTTGAATGGATGGAACATTGTATAAAAGCGGATCCCTCTAAATTTAAAAAAGGTAAGTTGTTTTACAGGGATCACATTTTGCACTGCGCCAATGTTTGTTGGGTGGGGCATTGGTTGATTTTTGAGCTGGAGGAGCCGTTCTATGGTTTTCTAAAATCCTGCCTGGAAAATATCCTTCCTCCCAAATGCAAAAAACTGCTGAAAGATGAGAACCATTGGGAAAGCTTTATCAAAATTACCTGGATCATCACAGCCATGGTGCACGATTTCGGATATCCGATTGAACTGGTGGAACGAAAATATACCGGTGATGAATTATTCCTTTGCAGTAAAAATTATTTACAAACCAATAGACTCAAGGATTATTTTGATAATCATCTGCATAGATATATACCTTTGTTTAAAAATCAACTAAAAAAAATTGACAAAAAAATGCTTGAAAGTCCTTTTAGACGCTGCGATACGGTTCACTCCATCATCGGCAGCCTTGAGCTGCTGCACTTTTTAAAAAATCATTACAGGAAACTAAAAGGGCGAAAAGAAATCTATCGTTACATCTACCAGTTGGCTGCCCTGGGTATCTTTGAACATCACAAAGATGGCAAAATTGATTTTGACTTAAATCCTTTCGGATACTTACTGGCTTTATCCGATACGCTGCATGAATGGCATCGCTATATCTGTATCGGCGCGGTCAAATCAAGCAGCACAAAGCTAAAATTTATTTCACCAGTCACAAAAATGAGTATAAAAAGAGAAAGAAAAAATATCTATCATATTCAATTTAAAATAAGCCCCCAACAAAAGAAATGCAAGGGATGGGATCCCGGGATTTTTAAAAAAGCCAAAGCCAAAGAACTGGAACGATTAAAAAAGAAACCGGGATTACCCCAATTTTATATTGGTTAGCATGGTTCCCAAATCTCTATAAATCCTGTACCTCCGGCTGCATCCGGGAAATGCAACGGCATTCGGGGCAGGCAAAGTTTCTTTTATATATTGTAGGGGCTTGATTTATCAAGCCCAGGCCTGAGCGTTACATCCACGCCTCTACGGGGTTTGATGAATCAAACCGTGAAGCATCTACAATCGGATAAGTTCGGTAATTCCCCCGGGTTAACAAAAAATTGAAAAAAAATTTTATTTTTTTGCATTTTTGACTTGACTAAATCACGATATCTTGATATAGTTATATACATGAAGGCAGTGAATTACTTCAAAGCGCTTGCAGATGAAACTCGACTGCGGCTGGTCCATCTGTCGCTGCATTACGAACTGAACGTGAACGAGATCGTCGCAATATTAGGGATGGGCCAGTCGCGCATCTCTCGTCACCTGAAAATCTTAACAGACAGCCATTTACTAACTTTCAGGCGGGACGGCTTGTGGACTTTTTATTCAGCAGTAACTGAAGGTGAAGGTTATAATTTCATCCAATCTATCAAGTATTTGTTCGGAACAACCCCTATATTTACCGAAGACCTGGCAGAAGCAGACCGTGTACTGGAAAAACGTTCTCTCGAAGAAACTCGCTTCTTTGACTCTATCGCAGAAGACTGGGAAAAGTTAAAACGGGAAATTATTGGTGATGTGAATTTAAACGCTCTTATCCTACAAGCCGTCCCGGTTTCTGATACCATTGTGGACATCGGATGCGGTACCGGTGACCTGTTAGTTCCACTTAAGGAAAAATCCAAACTGGTCATTGGCGTTGACAAATCCCCTAAAATGCTGCATGAAGCCAAACGGCGGTTCGCAGAAGACGGCGAAGATGTAGACCTGAGAATCGGTGAAGTGGAACACCTGCCCCTACGGGAAGGAGAAGCCGACCTCGCTGTTATCAATATGGTGCTCCATCACGCAGTACACCCTTTGAAAGCTTTCTCGGAAGCAAACCGGGTATTAAAAAAAGGAGATGCATTTATCATTGTAGACCTACTGCGACATCACCTGGAACGGATGCGGGAACGATACGGTGACCGTTGGCTGGGTTTCTCTATTACCGATATCAAAAAATGGCTGAAATCCAACGGCTTTAATATCGGAAAAATTGACTACTTTAACTTAAAAAAGGGATTGAAAGGGTTTATGGTTCAATCCGTAAAAGAATAAATAATGACCATAAAAAGAAAAATTCACTATAGGTTAGCCACGATGAGCGCGAGCTCATCTCACCTGGAACACGCGTATACGTGTAATCGGAAAATCCGCTGAAAAAAGGAGAAAGGAGATAAGATGGCACCTTTAGAACTTGATTTATCACTCAAGTACAAAGTTAAAGATATCGCGCTGGCTGATTGGGGTATAAAAGAAATGGTCCTGGCAGAGACGGAAATGCCCGGATTAATGGCTGTGCGTGAGAAGTACGGCCCCCAAAAACCTTTAAAAGGTATGAAAATAACCGGTAGTTTACATATGACCATTCAAACCGCGATGCTGATTGAGACCCTGGTAATGTTAGGAGCTGATGTTCGTTGGTCCTCTTGCAATATTTTTTCTACCCAGGATCACGCGGCTGCTGCTATTGCTAAAAAAGGCTTAGCTGCTGTATTTGCCTGGAAAGGCGAAACCCTCGAAGAGTACTGGTGGTGCCTGGAACAGGCATTGATCTGGCCCGATGGCTCAGGCCCTGACCTGATTGTGGATGACGGCGGCGATGCGACTCTTTTTGTGCATCAAGGAGGAAACGTAGAAAACGATCCGGCTTTACTGGAGGAAGTCTCTAATATAAAAGACTTCCAGACATTGATGGATCGACTTAAAATGAGTTATAAGCGGGACCCCAAATTTTGGACCAAAATTGCTGCAAGTATTCGCGGGGTCTCTGAAGAAACCACCACCGGTGTAAATCGGTTGTACCAGTTAGCCAGGGAAGGTAAACTGCTTTTCCCGGCTATTAATGTCAATGATTCGGTGACCAAATCAAAGTTTGATAACCTGTATGGCTGCCGGGAATCGTTGGTAGATGGTATCCGCCGGGCAACCGATATTATGCTGGCTGGTAAAAAAGTGTTAATCTGCGGTTACGGTGACGTAGGCAAAGGCAGCGTCCAGTCACTAAAAGGTTCGGGAACCCGGATATATGTCACTGAAATCGATCCCATCTGTGCGCTGCAGGCCGCAATGGAAGGCTACCAGGTGGTTACACTGGAAGATGTGTTGGAGGAAATTGATATCTTTGTCACTGCCACTGGCAACTGGCACGTCATTACCGGCAAACATATGGAACGAATGAAAGATGGGGCGATCCTCTGTAATATCGGCCATTTTGACAATGAAATCGAAATGAGTTACCTGGAAAACAATCCTAAATGCAAAAAAGTAAATGTCAAACCACAGGTAGATCAATGGACACTGGAGTCAGGTAGCAAGGTTATCGTACTGGCAGAAGGGCGGTTAGTCAACCTGGGATGCGCTACGGGTCATCCCAGCTTTGTCATGAGTGCCAGCTTTACTAACCAATGCCTGGCCCAAATAGAACTGGCCAATAAAGAACATGAGAAACAGGTCTACACCTTACCTAAAAAATTGGATGAAGAAGTGGCCCGCCTACACCTGGGACGCCTAAACGCTAAATTAACCCCATTGACCCGGGAACAGGCGGATTATATCGGGGTGCCCATTGACGGCCCCTATAAACCGGACTACTATCGCTATTAATTTAGCCTCCCCTTTTGGGTGTGTCAATAGATTATATGAACTCAATGAAGGGGGCACGGCATTTGGACAAATGTCGTGCCCC
>CP070627.1:8595814-8599806 GCA_020355945.1 Candidatus Aminicenantota bacterium
AGGCACTGGAACATTTGATTATTAAAGGTTATAAACAGTTCTATACGCGGCCGTCATATATCCTGAAACGGCTCTTTTCCATCCGGTCGTTTGGTGAATTCAAACGAAAAGCCGCAGCAGGTTTGAAAGTAATGTTTATGAAAAAAACGACATAATGGATTTGGAGTAAAAAATGCAACCCTTCGGGGTACTGGATAAACAATATCACCTGGACAGGAAAATTAAAAAAACCCACTCCTACCGGTTAAAAAGAAGAACACATGAGGTGATGGACATCATAACCACCTATTTCCCCGGTCAAAACCGTTATCTTAAAATCCTGGATGTCGGGACCGCAGACGGCATGATGTTATCCGCTGTAAAGAATCTCTTACCCCAATGCCTGTGCATCGGGTTTGAGTATTCCACAGATTTAATTCAAGCCAATGAAGATAAACGTTTGAAAATGATCTGCGGAGATGCCCGGGTCCTCCCGTTTCAAGCTGACTCTTTTCATTTGCTCATTGCTTGTTCTATTATTGAACACCTTCAAGATGCGCCCGGATTTATAAAAGAATCCCATAGGGTATTAAAAAGAAACGGGATATTGATCGTGACCACTCCTGTGCCTTTTTGGGAGAAAATCTTAACAAAAACCGGGCACCTGGACAATAATCAACATCACCGGACATATAACCTGGAACAATTGAAAGAAATTTTCAAAAAAAACAAATTCAAAATCCTTAAATGTAAGAAATTCATGATGTCACCCATTGGCTTTCCATTTGAACTATTTTTCGAACGAATGATGAACCTGTTACATTTCACCTTAACTTTAGGAAATCAAATTATAGTGGGACAAAAATGAAAGGTGGAAATTTTTTTTTTAGAGTGATAAAATAATCTCTTAAATTGAAATGTAGGTTTATACCTGGTGAAGGAGGACATAAAATGTTTTTAAATCGACTTACAGATGCGCAAAAGAAGGCGTTTTTAGCTATTGCCATGAAAATTGTCGGCGCGGACCGGCACCTGGACTCAAAAGAAAGACTAACCATTGAAGCCATGAGATATGAGATGGGCTTATGGGCTGAAACCGATATACCTAAAGGAAGCATTGAAGAGTTAGCCCAACACTTTGATACCCGTCAGTCGCAGGTAGTAGTGATGCTGGAGAGCATTGGCCTGGCTTTTTCCGATGAAGAGCTTCACGGCGAAGAACAGAAAATTCTCAGGGCATTGGCTTTGATTTTTGGGTTTTCCGAAAAAGAAGCCACTGATATGGAAAATTGGGTCTTGCAGTTCAAAAAACTGCAAAAAGAAGCAGTAACCATGATGTCTAAATGAATTAACTGCCAGGGATGTTTCTTACCCATAAGGTCTTAATTGCCAGGTCATTTTTGCCAGTGCTGCGATCATATATCTCAATCAGGGCATCATATTGTCCTTTTTCAAGTTGAGGTAATTTGATTTTTAATTCTTGTTTTTCAAATGTAAATTCAATCTCTCGTTCGCGGGCATACAAAATCCTTGATTCCATATTAATAATTCTAATTTTCACCAGGACTTTTCCCATTCCCCCTTTTTCCGTAGGCAGCAGTTTAATATTTGAAATGGTAAAAGAGAGTATCCCCTCTGCAAATGAGACGTTTTCCAGTAAAACCTGGGGGTCTTTTTTGGCTGCTTTTTTTTCCAGCTTGAGAAAATCCCCCGGTCTTTTTTGATCGTCGTAAACCACACGATAGGTGTCATTATTAACCATTATCTTGACCTGTTGATTTTTTTCTTTTAACTTTCCCGGGTTATAGGTGAGGGTGTAATAAATATCTTCCTTTGACATGACCTGTTCAACAAATGTTTTGATTTTATTGGAATTGAAAACACTTCCGCCTGTCATTTCAGCGACGTTGGTAAAAACATTTTCCGAATTAAGAGAAATAGGAAGGTAACTGAACCCCGGTAGAATTGAATGGGTTGTATTTTTCAATAATTGGGTATGAAAAGTTGCCCCTGAATTAATAAAAAGTTTACCCAGATTGTCCACCAGGTTTTTGTCCACCACCTGCAATTCTTTGTAAGCTTGCAGGTAGGATTCCAGCAAATCCAGGGTTTGAATTTCTTTTACATCCTCTGCATTGGGGTCCGGCACATTGGCATCTACCGCCTCACTGGCATCCGAAATTCCTTCGATAAATTCTTCCAATTCATGTGGATAGTAAAACATCCCCAATTGAAAAAAATTAAATACCCATTTTTCAATTGGTTGGTTTTTTAAATATTTTGCGATCTTTATATAGCGATCCGACTGGGGATCAAAATAGACCCGTTTAAAACCTTTAAGATAATGGAGGTAATCCTGGACAAAGATACGCGCATTTTGAGCTTCATCCCCGGTTCGATCGTCTTTATCTTCAAGTAGAGACTTTAGCTTATTTTTTAAATTAAATAACTCCAATCTTATTCGTTTGGCTTCCAGTTCCAATATTTTTTTTAATCTTTTCTTCTCTTTTTGCACGTTTTCGATGACTTTGTCATTTAAGAAAAAATTATTAGTTATAACCATTAAACGGTCCTGGGGACGAATGACTTTTTTAAAGAAATAATCGATATTTTTCTGCAAATAAGCGTCATAATCACTGACATTAAAGATCAATACAAACAATCGCGGCGTCAGAGCTGCTGTTTGGAGATCGCTTTCCGTGGGTTTAATTTTTTTTCTTATCTCAAAAAAGGCGTTAATTGGGCGTTCTTCTCCGTTAACCAATAGTTTGAAATCGCTTTTTTCCAGGCCGGCGACTGGTTCTCCCCTGGAAAAAACCCGGACCGGGACTTCTATATTGACCACTTCCACTTTTTCAACGATCTTTTCATGTTCCTGGGCCTTTGTCCAATTAAAAAAAGAGAAAACAGCAATGAGAACCATTAGTATCTTTAAAAGTCTCACTTCAAACCTCCTGAGTTTCTTTGATTTCAGTGATATTATATTTTATAGCAAATCGCTTTGTTTTTCAATCACCAGGTGGTAACTGATGCTTCGGCCTTTTCCTTGATTGGGAGCCAGGATTCCATTTTTCACCAGGTGGGAAATTTCCCGGTAAGCAGTGGCGCGACTGACTTTTGCCATAGATACATACTTACGAGTGGTGAGACCACCTTTAAACCCATTGGGTTCGGCGTCCAGCATTCGGTTGATCACCTTGCGTTGATGACGGGAGATAGGGATTTGGGCGTGTTTTTGCCAAAAGGCCGCTTTCACCAGCACCCCGGCAATCAGACGTTGGGAATCCTCGATGGCACCCTGCATACACTCCAGGAACCAACAGGCCATCGATATGCCGGGCAGCTTGCCACGCCAACTTTGGCCAACCATCATGCTGCCAGACATAAGGCATTTAACGCTCCTAATCGCTTCAAATTTTGAAGCAATTATACACCCTAATCGCTTCATTTTCAAATCCCGCGTCATGGGGAGGGGGGAGGAGTTGAAAATCTATTTTTTTATACTATATTATTCTTGACAACACACCAAATATGGTGTATTCCTTACCATAGTAAAGAATTGAAGACCGGTTTGTTAAAAGCGATTTCAAAACAAACCGGGGTAAAATTGCCTTGAAATATATAAGGAGGATGAATATGCCTGTCAATTTATTTCAACCACTGGCCGTATTCAGGAAAGACCAGGAAAGCGGAGGGTATGTTGTTTTTTGCCCTTCCGTAGAAGGTGTTTTTTCCCAGGGAGAAACCCTTGAAGAGGCACGGGAAATGATAAAGGACGCTCTTGAAGGAGTGATTGAGGTGGCTCTTGAAGATGACCGGGAAAATTATTTTAATACTAATGAATATATTGCCGGGGAAGGGGAAATCGTCGAACCTATTGAAATAAAAAAGAAGTTACAGGTAGCGGTTTCAATAAAGATTGCCAGGGAAAGGCAGGGGTACACCCAGCAGCAGATGGCAGAAAAAGTAGGCATTAAGCAGCAAAATATTTCGCGTTATGAAAAGGGAAAGGT
>CP070627.1:8599906-8615805 GCA_020355945.1 Candidatus Aminicenantota bacterium
TTGTCAATTATCAATTGTCAATGAAACCAGCTTAACTGTTTCAATCTCCTGTACGTTTTGTACGTATCACCATCAGGGTAATGCCAGATAATATGATAATTTCTCCTAATATGAAAAGAGGCCAGGCAAAATATTCCGGCTTATATTGTGCCATGATCTGGTTAAAACGGGGGTTATTCAAAAGGTTAAAATATTCTCCCAGGAGTCCTTCCCGGATGATGATCCGGGAATGATCCCAGATAAATGCGATAAAAATAATCACTGCCCCGCCAATGATCAAGCCCCACTCAGAGAATTTGATGCGCACGTGAAATCCTTTTTCTTGAAATATCACGATACATGCTGCCAGCAGTATCATGGTTAACGAACAGATCACCGGTGCCAGGACCGGGCCCACCCAGGCCACAGGTATCATGAACAGGAGGTCCCATGTCAGCAGCGAAGAGGGCCAGTTTAAAAATAATTTTAAGCCCACATAATAAAAAATATCCCATACGGCAAAACAGTAAATAAACCAGGCAAATTTTTGCAGCTTGTTTTTCCCGGCAATCAAAGCAATGGTCACTAATATCACCATAGTACAGATTTCCCTGGACAGTTCCACGGTCAATATGTCAGCAGGCACGACCTGTAAAGGAAAATCAAAACCATTGGGATAATAAAGTTCTCTTAAATAAACCACTATACTGGCTTCCAGGAAACCCATGGCAATAGCAAACAGCCCGGCCATGATGAACATGCGGTATATAAGTGTTCTTTTATCCGCCATATTTAACCTTTACCAGGATTATAATCTTTCTTTCATTTTTCATCAATAATCAATTGTCAATTATTTGTAAAAAATTTTATTGACATTGTTTTCTATTTTTGCTAAATTGAAACATCAAATATTAAATTTTATGAGTAATAGGAGGAAAGTATGAAGAGTTCAAAAAGAAATTATTGGCTTTACTCAAGCGTTATGATGATTATCCTGGTGACAATCATGCTGGTAGGCAGTTTTGAACTTTATGCAGGGACGCCTGGAAAAGGCGGCGCATTTGGCAAGGAGGTTATCCCCCTCTGGCAGAGAGCCAAAGACTACTCTGTTAAATTTGCCGAAGCCATGCCTGAAGAACACTACAAATTCAAACCCACCCCGGAAATAATGTCTTTTGGTGAACAAGTGGTGCATACCGGCGGAGCTTCGTTTTGGTTCGCCTCGAAGATCACAGGAGAACCTAATCCAGGTAAAGATTTTAAAGCTGAAGGAAAAAGCAAAGCCGAGATTATCGAATACTTGAAAAAGTCCTTTGATTATGTGGAAAAAACACTTACTCATTTAAGTGATGAAGAGGCTGCAAAAAAAATACATCTTTTTGGGCAATTGCATCTAACAAAAGCTCAAACATTCATGACTATACGAGACCATACCACCCATCACCGGGGGCAAATGGTGATTTACCTTCGGCTGAAAGGTATCAAACCGCCGGAGTATGTTGGCTGGTAATCGTTAAAAGCATTTTTTAAATTTTTTCACATACTAGCGATTTGCACGGATTATCATAAGATTTTCCCGGTTCAAATTCTCGGGCACCAATCTGAGTTAATCCGTGTTTCTCCATGTTCGTCATCACGATGTGGGTGAAATTGGAATCGCTGAAAAACAACAAAAATAATTGCTTTTTTCTAAAAAATAAGATATAAAGAAAGATGAACGAGGCAAAAATTAAATTTCAACCGGGTGAAGCTTTTGCATTGAAGATGGATGCAGCAGACCCGTTGGCAAGATTCCGAGACCGGTTTTATATCCCCCTAAAAACCATTTACCTGGATGGAAATTCCCTGGGATTAATGCCGAAAAGTGCGGAAGAGCCCTTGAACCGCGTGTTGGAAGAATGGAAAAATAAAGCAATTGGCGGATGGCTGGACGGTGAATCACCCTGGTTTTATTTTGCGGAAAAACTGGGCGCTATGTGTGCGGAACTGGTGGGCGCCGAGTCCGATGAAGTGGTGTGCACCGGTACCACTACGATCAATATCCATTCCCTGGTTAGCACCTTTTACCAACCCAAAGGAAAACGAACAAAAATCCTTGCCGATGAACTCAACTTTCCTACTGATATCTATGCTTTAAAAGGCCAGATCAAGTTAAGAAACCTGGACCCTAAAAAACACCTGGTCCTGGTCCCCAGCCAGGACGGCCGCATACTGGACGAAAATACCATCATTAAATCAATGACCGATGAAATCGCAGTCGCGCTTCTTCCATCGGTGTTATATCGCAGCGGTCAATTACTGGACATCCCGCTGCTTACTAAGAAAGCCCATGAGCGTGGTATTTTTATCGGGTTTGATTGTTCCCACTCGGTTGGCGCTGTGCCCCATCAACTTTCTCAATGGGAAGTAGATTTCGCCCTATGGTGCAGTTATAAATACATGAACGGTGGACCCGGCAGCCCGGCTTTTTTGTACCTGAATCGCAAACATTTTAAGCGGGAACCCCTGCTGGCCGGCTGGTTCGGCTACATCAAAGAGAAGCAATTCGATATGCTTCTGGAATTCCAACACGCTGCCAGCGCCGGGGGGTGGCAAATTTCTTCACCAGGTATACTGGGCGCCGCATCACTGGAAGGATGCCTGAAAATATTCCAGGAAGCAGGTATCGAACGAATCAGGGAAAAATCCATCCGCATGACCTCCTATTTGATGCACCTGGTAGACCATATCCTGCCTGAAAACCAATATCATTTAAAAATCGGTACCCCCAGGGACCCGGATCGCAGGAGCGGACACGTGGCATTAGAAGGAGATGAAGACTTATGGCGTATCCACCAGGCATTAAAGGCAAGGGGTGTCATTCCTGATTTCCGTCCCCCGGGCCTCATCCGCTTCGCCCCTATCGCCCTATATAATACCTATCACGAAGTCTGGCAAACCATCCACCACCTAAAAGAGATTATCGATACCAAAGAATACCAATCCTTCAGCTCAACAAAAACAGCAATTACCTGAAGGGTTGACGAAAGTTTTTAAATTGATAAAATATCAGGTTGAATATTTGAAAAAAATTGAATAGAAAAAGAGAGGTGTTATATGACGAGTTATAGTTCCCAGCAGTTAATGGAAATGGAGCATACCTATGGCGCTCATAACTACCATCCATTGGAAGTCGTGATATCCAAAGCAGAAGGTATCTGGGTTGAAGACCCGGAAGGAAAACGTTATATTGATATGTTATCCGCTTATTCCGCGGTGAACCAGGGTCATAGGCATCCGGCCATTATCAAAGCCTTGAAAGACCAGGCTGATATGTTGACCCTGACCTCGCGCGCATTTTTTAATGATAAATGGCCTGTATTCGCGAAAAAGCTTTGCCAGGTGACAGGAAAAGACATGGTCCTCCCGATGAACACCGGCGCAGAGGCAGTAGAGACCGCTATAAAAGCCATACGAAAATGGGGTTACCAGGTAAAAGGCATAGAACCGGGAAAAGCTGAGATCATTGTCTTTGAAAACAACTTCCACGGCCGCACCACCACTATTGTGTCTTTTTCCACAGACCCCATTGCCCATGACCACTATGGACCTTACACACCGGGATTTCAAATCCTCCCTTACAACAACCTGGAAGCAGTTAAAAATGCCATTAATAAAAATACAGCGGGAATCCTGGTGGAACCCATCCAGGGCGAAGCCGGTGTGATTGTCCCGGACGATGGTTATGTGAAAGGGCTGCGAGAGATCGCTGACCAACATAATATTTTACTGGCCGTGGATGAAATTCAAACCGGTTTTTGCCGAACCGGTAAACTGTTCTGTTTTATGCACGATGGGATTGAACCGGATATCATTATCATGGGTAAAGCCCTGGGTGGTGGTGTGTTTCCTGTAAGCGCTGTCGCCGCTAACAAAGATATCCTGGGTGTATTTGAACCGGGCAGCCATGGGTCCACCTTTGGAGGCAATCCCCTGGGATGCGCTGTGGCTGCGGCTGCCATCGATGTGCTGCTGGATGAGAACCTGGCCCCTAGATCCGCTGAATTGGGAGCATATTTTATGAACCGACTGAAAAATATGAAGTCAGATATAATCGAATTGATCCGGGGAAAAGGACTTTTCATCGGGGTAGTTCTCAAAAAATCCGCCGGCAAAGCCAGACAATATACCACAAAACTAAAGGAGAAAGGACTTCTCTGCAAAGAAACCCACGACTGGATCATTCGTTTTGCACCTCCACTGGTGATTAAAAAAGAAGAGATCGATTACGCTGTGGAGAAAATAAGAGAAGTCCTCGGTTGATGATTATTTTCAGGACAGAAGCATCCCTAAAAAACGGGTTTGGTCACTTAAACCGGAGTGCTTACCTGGCCTCGTTATTAAAAAGTAAAAGGGAAATCTTGTTCTGTATCGACACTAAAAACGATAAAACCGTCACCCGGTATTTACAAGAGAAAAAGTGGTCCTATTGTTCGTTAAAGCAGTTGAAACACCTGGAAGACCCTCCTGTTAAAAGTATTATTTTTGATCTGAGACACTTTAAAGATGAAGATATCCAATTGATTCACCGGGCCAAAACCAGCAATTGGACCACTATCCAGGTAACAGACCTGGGACTAAGCCAACAAGAGGTGGACTATACCATTGATGCCTCTATTGATCAACTGTTCCCTTATAGTGAAGATAAAAAAGTGCTGAGTGGACCGGATTATGCAGTCCTTCACCACAAATTCAGGCATTTCCATCAAGCCAAACGAAAATACAGGAAAAAAATCAAAAAAGTATTTATTTGTTTGGGTGGAGGGGTTGGATATAGAAATCTGCGGAAAGTGATTGATATGTTGAGCCGTCATCAACCGGATATTAAGATTGCCCCGGGTTTTTATTTAAAAAAGTCCAGCCAAAAAATCTTAAGACGTATTTATCCCGGGATACATTTTGTGGGAAAGACGGAAAGCCTGGCCAGGTCTTTTTTTGAAGCGGATGTGGCACTGGTCACCCCTGGTATTGCTGCTTATGAAGCAGCAGCCACCGGGACACCCGCCCTTTATTTTTATTCTCACAACGAGCAAAAATTCACTGCCGCATCCTTTGAAAAAAAAGGCGTGGGTTTGGAAATTTCAAATATTAACGATGTATCACCCGTCAATGTGATAGAAAAAATGAAACAACTTACCCTGGAAAAACGAATGAACATGGGCAGCAAAGGGAAACAACTGGTGGATGCCAAAGGTGTGTACCGAATGATTGATTTTTTTGAAGGTCACAAAATTATCTAAGCCAGGGATATACCGCATGAAACCAGTTCCCTCAAATGCCCGGGAATGATGGTCTTTTCAGCAATTCTCATTTTGAATTTTTTTGGTTTTTTTCTTTTTACCTGGTATCCTGTATGCCGAATTCTTTCCAGAGTTCCTGCTCAATATCCAATTTCACTAGCTTTTTACATTCACTTAAACGGTTTGACAATTCATCAAATTCCTGGTTCAATACATCTGTTTTCTTTTTGAGCTGCGCTTTCAAGCTTTCTTGTTCATTGTTTAGCTCACGAAGGTTGTCTTTAAGTTTTTTGAAATTTTCAACAAAGGCCTCATCAATCCCGCGGCGGGTTAACTTATCAAGGTATTTACTAATTCCTGCTTCCATAACATCCGCTGCATTTAAAATCTCTGCAAATGATCTTTTTGTCTTAGTCATTTCTTAATTCTCCTTATATTTTTTTGTTTTTTTTAATGCTTAAGAAACATATTTTGA
Organism: Candidatus Aminicenantota bacterium; assembly: GCA_020355945.1. Next base: position 8,605,640 of record CP070627.1, read on the forward strand.
AGATGCCTTCTTCTATCGGAAAGTTCCCGCAAGTTGGCGGAAAGGTTCCGCTAGTTAGCGGGAAGGTTCCGCTAGTTAGCGGGAAGGTTCCGCTAGTTAGCGGGAAGGTTCCGCTAGTTTGCGGAAAGGTTCCGCTAGTTTGCGGGAAGGTTCCGCTAGCTTGCGGGAAGGTTCCGCTAGTTTGCGGGAAGGTTCCGCAAGTTTGCGGAAAGGTCCCGCTAGCTTGCGGGAAAGTTCCGCCAGTTTGCGGAAAGGTCCCGGCAGTTGGAAAAGGTGGCTGAAGGTATTTGGTTGAACAGTTTGTCAATAAGCACAACAAGAAAAAATTATAAATAATATCGGAATTTGATTTTGATTTTAATTCAAAAAAAATGGAATTGCCCTGGATATATTTGGTTAAAAAGGGACGTTTCCTCTTTTTTTTATCAAAAAAAATTGAGAAAAAATGTTCGCCGGATTTTACGGTTTTTATGACTCCGAGGTATATAATCATTAATGTTTTTGGCTCGAAAAATTGCGGTTTTTGACAGTGCTGCCAAAAGGAAAAGCCTATTGACAAAAACAGCGGCTTATAGTAATATGGAATACTAAGGAGGCAAGGCAAAGCACATGACTTTCCAGGACGGGCTTGAACGGTATTGGCAGTTTCCGGGGTGCTTAACAACGAACCGGAAGCACCGGGAACCGGACACATTAAACCATAAAAATTACTTTTTGCAATCATGCACCAATTATATAAAGGAATTATTGAAGTGTCAACCCAAAAATAAGATATTATTGATAAAAATGCAAAATAATACGATATTTCTTATGTTTTGGGCCGAGATGAGCCGTTACAACTTAATCGATATCGATAAGCAAAATCAAGAGAAACAGGGAGGATGTCCATGAAACAATTTTTTAAATGCTTTAATTTTGAATTTAAAAGAAGCCTGAGGGCAAGAAACATCATGTGGGCTGTTCTTTTCGCCCTATTGGCATTGTACTTCGTGAACAAGGGCGCAAACTTCTTCAACAACATCATCAACACTAAAGAAAATTTTAAGCAAATCGAAAAAAAGAAAATGGAAAAATGCCAAAACTACAAACAAATGGGGGAAGGTGGATTTCGAGTTATATATATTCCCCCCCCAGTGATGATTTTTTTCCATAATTCCGGTAGATTTTCAGCAATAAATGCTGTCATTGATATCGGAGAACGTCTGTACATGGATACTTCTGTTAAAGGAAAAGACATGTTTACGGGAAAGCAGGGAAAGTATCGGGATTTTGCCGGGGTATTTTTTTTATTCGGCATTCTTATGGTTCTATTTTTTGGGTTTGAATCTTTCCAGTCCGTCGATTACTTAAAACACCTAACCGCGGAGATTGGGTTTAACCGGGTATTTTTCCCGGTGCTGTTTGCCCGTTTTGCCGTCATAGGAGTTTTCTTTATCCTGGTTATGGGCCTGGGTATCCTGGTGGTATTTATAAAAGGCATTGCCCTATCCGGCAGCGATTATCTTTGCCTGGCCGCTTTCCTGGCCCTGTGGCTGCTGCTGACCCTGGTTTTATTGGCGGCAGGCCTCATGGTTTCCAGGATAAAAGATCAAAAATTCGCTGTTGGTATAATTTTCCTGGTCTGGATTTGCCTGGTATTTATACTGCCCATGGCAACGGACCAGGCCGCGGAAGATAAGGCAAAATCATTACCCTCCAATTTCCAACTGGAACTGGATAAATGGAATGAATTGATGGGTTTTGAAGAACGTGCAAAGAAGGAACTTGATAAATACTCTGATGAGAATGAAAAAAATAAAGAGAAATTAAATCTTGTAGAAGGTTTCTTTAAAAGAGAATTAATGAAAATACTGGCTATTGAAAAGGAATTGGAAAAAAGTATAAGGAAGATTATCGCATTCTATCAAAAAAGTTCCGTTATCTTTCCCACCACATTTTATGAATCCGTCTCCCATGAAATGAGCGGCATGGGTTATGGAAACAGCGCCGGGTTTTTTTTGTACCTGGTTAATCTAAAATACAAATTTTGCGTATTTATCAAGGAAAAGAGATTCTATTCCGATGATGACAGGGTAGAGCCTTTTATCAAGGACGGGGAGGAGAATGTTTATTACGCTTCCGCCCAAATCCCGGGTAATTACCCCCTGGGAATGATCGTGTTGGTTGTTTATGCTGCTGCAATGATTACAGGCGCCTATTTCCTGTTCAGGTTTGCCGTATTAAACATGAGAACAGCAGACACCAGGGCAATAAAAATTAAGGGAAAAAAGCTCGTTTTTAAAAAGGGAGAACACGTGGCTGTTAATGCCAGTGACAGTTCCATCAAAGACCTGTTATACTGCCTGCTTGCCGGTAATTACCAATCAATCAGGAAAAAAGGGTTTAAAGAGAGTATCATTGTAAACGGTAACGATATTTTATCCGGGCAAAAACCCGGCCGGTTCACTTACATTTGCGACCCCCGGTCCCTGCCCCAGGACAGCAGGGTTGATGATTTTTTCACTTTTGCGGCAAGAACATTTAAAATCTCTAAAGAACAAAAAGAGAAAATCATGGAAATCCACGGGTTAACAGGATTGAACAAGAAATTAATCAGCCAGGTTGAAGACCATGAAAGGGCAGATATGACATTGGCGCTGACCGGGATGATCAGGGATAAAAAAGGTAAAATTTACCTGTTTTATAATACCGCCAAAGGATTGACAGGTAAGTTTTCCGGGAGATTTAAAGACTTTATCATTGAACTAAAAAAAGACAATACACTGGTCATTTATCTTTCCACCAATTTAGAGGTAAAATACACACCAACCAGTGGGCGGAGCTTATTTCGCTTTGATTTGTGGGACACGTGGGTGGATGATGCTAGTGAATTTAATAAAAACTTTGAAAAGGAGGAAAAACAATGAATGATACAAAGAACGTTTCAATCTTAAAAATTTTTATGGTCATAACCGCGGTAATGCTGTTTAGTATCAATTCATTCTCATTGTGGTATGCAAATGGGTCGGGCGGTGCTTATGAAGGCGGCGGCGACAATGAAACCACATCCATAGATCAATTTATCGTGGAGGGCGCGGGTTATTTCCTTGATTCCTATGCTTATACCCTGCGGTTTATGAGGGAAGTGGAATTGTCAGCCAACCGGGAATTGAATTACCCGGAGTTGAGACAACTGCTTAATTCGGCATTGTTCAATATGGAACAGGCCAGGTCTACCTATATGCTCTTAAAAGAAACCGCTGATAATACCCCTTACAACCCGGTGGTGATCGAAGCATTAAAAAATTTCAACTATGACCTGTTCCGGGAATCCAACGGGTTAAACCATGAAATTTTCACTGACGTTAAAAGCTATTTGATCAAAGGCCAGGTCAGGGAAATTTACGGGAAACTCCTGTCAGATATGGAAAACATGATTAATTTGCTGCAGACGGTTAAGAAAAAAATCGATAAAAACCTGTTTCCACCGGTCAATACCGTAAGGCAATTAAATCAAACCTATTCCGTTTCACTCCTCTTCGGTCAATACACGTCCGGTGTTTTTGATTCCCTTTAGGTGTATGCCTCCGGCGGCCAGAAACCTTTTTGAAAAAAGGTTCCCGGACTTCCAAAAACTTCTCACTAAAGGGGCCTTTTATCATGTTCATCATGTGCATCAGGGTTCATCAGCGGTCTTTCTTTGTGCTCCTTTGTGTATCTTTGTGGCTAAAAATAGGATTGTGAAATGGCAAAGACAAAAAAAGAAAATAACCTGGAAGCTGCAAAAGCCTTTGGCCAACGACTTCGAGCTGTTCGTAAACATTTAAAACTGAGACAAGAAGATTTTGTCAAGGGTGTAAAAATCTCCACGACCCATTTATCAGACATTGAAAAAGGCAAAACCAAACCCTGCCATGATTTTTTTTATAATATCGTCAAAAGTTACAATGTGAATCTTTACTATCTATTGTTTGGAGAAGGAGATATGTTTGTGGGCAGCCTGGATGAGATAGTGACCGATGGTAAGAGAATAAAGACGGGAAATAAGAATATCGATGAATTTTTGTATCATTTTTTCAATTCCCGTATGGTACAAAGTTATGTACTGTTTCATTTCTGGAAGTTATATGAAGATGAGCAATTAGCCATGAAAAAGTACCGTGGGAGTTCGGAAGATGAGGAATAATTACCTGACCCTATATTTTTACTATCAATACCATCATTACCACAATTACCACAATTCGCGGATAATCGATTTGATTGGTAGAATAGTGATAGGCCAATGATTCGTGCTATCACTCAATAGGCGACCAATTTCCAGTATAGGGATCATACTGGCAATAGGGGTTGGTGGAGTATATTTCTCCACCTTCCCGCATCGCGATTTCCCTGCAATCAAAACATACATATCTCAATTCGCAATCTTTGCATTTATAAACTTTATCTTTTGTTATTTTCCAATACTCTCTGGCATTATCTACGATTATGTTCAATTGGTCTGTGAAAATATGGCCCAGTATAATCTGGCTGTGAAGACATAACCTTGCTGTGCCGTCTTTCAACACGGCAATTTTTTTACCCCAGCAGCTATTATAATATCGATTGAAATGATAAAAGGCTTCATCGACTTTTCTAAAATTGCCGTCGCATATAACCAAATCCAGGCAGCGGTTAAAATTCTTCTCCTCAGGGGTGGCTGCGGATATCGATATATCATAGTCAGAAAATTTTTGGCGAATCGTCTTAGCATCAATTTCTTCTTCGATTTGAACGTGAAAGTAGTCGTCTTTTATTTCATCAAAGGTGATATAGGGAATCCAATCACCAGGATGGACATTGAAGCATAACTCTTCTTCTTCGAGCATTCGGATGAAATCCGGGATTTCACAGTATTTTCCTTCGAGGAATTTTTCTACAAACTCGTTACCCATCTGGTAAATGTGACCTTTTAAAAAATCAACAATCGCAGTATTTATAGGACCTTTCTCCAGGAGGACAAATTGATGAAATTTTTTGACTTTCATTAGTCTATTTAGACTCCGCTTTAACGTTGACGGTTTTTATTTTAAACCGGGTGATTTGTACTGAGCCTTCCGTTAAATCGACGGACAGATCTGGCCATATGTACAATCCACGGTCAACGTTGATGTAGGTTTGTAAATAACCCAGGTTCTGACTGGAGGTGCGTCTTAAAAAACCTTCTCCCCAAGGCAATCTAATACTGAATTGGTATTGACCGGTCCGATTGTCGAAGATATCCAGGCGAAATGTTAAGGCGTTCATGTCAATATCCGCAGCGATTCCAATCTTTTGTTTCCCCACATCATATAATCCCTGGTGATAAGTAGCTTCTGTTGCAGGTACAACAACCGTTTCCAATCCTTTAATCCTTCGATCCATATTTTTATAATTTGCTGCCTTTTCGGATTCTTCTTGCGAATATTTTTTGGCTTTTAAATAGGCCATTTCAAAGGACTCTTTTTTTTCGATGCAAGGCTGTAACGGTAATACTTGTTTTCCCTGTTGTCCCCATAAAAAATGTTACCATCTTTTTCAAACCCCCAATTTGAAGAACGGAAAAAAATGATATGGTAATATTTATCTCTGTTTTTAGGATAAGGCGATTCGTGGTAGGTTTCATACAAATCATCGACAAGGTTGGGTTTTTTGCCCTCCGGTAATCGGTACAACTGGATATTGTATCGATAATTTTCCCCAAGATTCCTTGATTTCCCAAACATATAATAAATATCATTGTCATAAGTGTAAAAATCGACAAAAATCCTGAGGTTATAATGCATACTGGTATAGAGATAATTGAAATTGGTGTCGTATACGACGATTTTATATATATGGTCGAAAACATAATACTTTTTGTCGAGGTATTCTATATAAGATGGACTGGCAAAATGTGTAGGAGATTGGGGGTCTCCAAGGAAAAAGCCAATGCTTTTTTTTTCTTCCCCGGTCATGGGATCTATGATCATGGTAATACATTTATTATCAACCGGTAGGATAGAATTGACATATACCTCATTTCTCTCCCAACTCACTCCTATTAAATAACCTTCAATCATTTTCCTGTCAATGATATCGATAAATGTTTCTTTGACTGACGCATTGACGATGTGAATGCCGGTAACATTATGTTTTTGCTCTTTGTATACCAGGGGACGGTGCGTTGAAATGTTTAAATGTTTTGGTATGATTAGCAGATAAAAAAGGGAAAAAGGGGACGCTCATTAGGATTTTGGAGATCAAACAGACCGGGTGATAGAGATGATTGATAAAATGAATAGCTCCCCTTTTTTATTGATTACCATGATGGCCCTATATATAAAGTCTTCTATAGAAGATGAAAAAGTGATCAAGCAGGACCTGGCCCAAAACAAACCGAAAGAATAGGGCGCAAAGTGCTGTAGCCAGATAAATTATTCTTCACCGGCAGCACCAATGATTATGATTTCCAGGAATTGAATCAGTACCTTCCCTTTGAAAATTGACGTTTGCTAAGGTCAAAATAAGAATTTCCGGGTCTTTTTCAACATTGTTGACATTCAAATAACAAATGATTTAAAATATCTATCTTGATATTAAAATGATTCATTTTAAAAAGGTGGTCTATGATGAAACATGTTAAATTGATTCTTTGCTTCGTTGTGATTTTGGGGGCAGGTATTTTTTCCCTGGCAGGGGAGAAAACAAAACTGAGTCCCAAAGAAGAACTGGGTAAGAAATTGTTTTTTGACACCAATCTTTCCGAACCGGTGGGCCAATCGTGTGCGGTTTGCCACTTACCAAAAGCCGGGTGGTCAGGTCCTGATTCAAAGATAAACAACGGAGGTTCGGTTTACCCGGGAGCGCTTGAGTTGAGGTTTGGGAACCGCAAACCACCTTCTGCCGCTTATGCCGGGATGAACCCCAAACTCCATCGAGACGAAGAGGGAACTTTTCTAGGTGGTATGTTCTGGGACGGCCGGGCTGCCGGATGGGACTTGAATGATCCCCTGGCCGAACAAGCGATGGGACCTTTCCTGAACCCGTTAGAACAGAATATCCCGGACAAAAAAACCATTATAAAAAAAGTCATGGCCTCAGATTATGTGGACCTGTTCAAAAAAGTATGGGGACCTGATTCCCTGTCGTTGATAGATGCGGATAGAACCTACGAGCGTATTGCCCGGTCCATTGCCGCCTATGAACGCTCTACCGAAGTCAATCCCTTTAGCTCTAAGTTCGACGACTTCTGGCGAAAAGCCGGTTCTTCCGGTTTAAAGGTGGAATCCATTAATGCTTCCAATATGGATCGTTTTAAAGGAATGGGCCTGGATGATGAAGAACTGGAAGGACTGATGCTTTTTAATACCAAAGGAAAATGTGCGGAGTGCCATGTGCTAACATCGGGAAATGGAATGCCCCCTTTGTTTACCGATTTCACCTATGATAATTTGGGTGTTCCTAAGAACCCTAAAAACCCCTTCTATACCATGGACAAAAAATGGAACCCGGAAGGAAAAAAATGGGTGGATCAAGGATTAGGAGGATTCCTGGAAAAAGTAGATAAATATAAAAAATATGCGGCGGAAAATTATGGCAAACACAAAGTCCCCACACTCCGCAATATAGACAGCAGGCCTGGACAAGGTTTTGTTAAAGCTTATATGCACAATGGATTCTTCAAAACCCTTAAAGATGTGGTGAATTTTTATAACACCAGGGATAAGGCGGGCGCCCAATGGCCGCCCCCTGAAATCACAGCCAATGTGAACAAAGAGGAACTGGGAAACCTGGGTTTAACCCCCAAAGAAGAAGACGCTGTTGTTACCTTCATGAAAACCCTTTCCGATAGATAATAATCAATGTAACAGTTAAACTGCACGGGTTCACGGGTTAAACAGCTAACATTCTTGCTTGTCCTCTTTTTCACGATTTCACGATTCTTTTGGATTTTAAATTTTTATGGAGTTGCTATGAAAGAAATAATCGGTGTCATATTCGGATTAGGCTTGATGGTCAATGCGGCGCTTTTCGTGCCCCAGGCCATTAAAATCCTCAGGGCCAAAAGTGCCAGAGGTGTTTCCATCTTAACTTTTGCCGGGTTTAATTTACTCCAGGTAACCGGTATTTTGCACGGTATTTTCCAGGAAGATATTTACTTATTATCCGGCATGATAGCCAGTTTCCTGGCCTGCGGCAGCGTAACGGTTTTATCCGTCATCTATCGAAACCAATAGAGCAAGAAAAAAACGGTTTATCCCGGATTTGGTTCTTTTGCTTCCGCGCGCTCAATTACATTTACGATGTTATAGGGAATTTCAATGCCCTCCCGGTCAAAGGCTTTTTTGATACGGATATGTAATTCCCGTTCCACGGCCCACTGTTGTCCCGGGGGTGTTTTGGCCAACACCCTGAAATTAACGGAAGAATCACCAAAAGAGAGAATCCCCTGGGGAGTGGGCTCTTCGATAAGGGATTCTTTCCATCCCGGGTCTGAAAATATTTCTTGACACACGGTTTTCAATATGGAGAGTACTTTGTTAGGGTCGTCATCATAGGAGACCCCTACTTTTACTATGGCCCGTGACCACTGGTGGGTTTGATTGGAAACCATTGAAATAGTGCCGTTGGGTACGGTATGCAGGGTGCCGTCCAGTGAACGGAATTTGATGGTACGCAGGGAAATTTTTTCCACGGTCCCGGATACACCACCGATTTCCACGAAGTCTCCCAGGGCGAATTGCTCTTCCATTAAAATGAAAAAACCACTGACCATGTCTTTAACCAGGGATTGGGCACCAAAACCAATGGCCAATGAAATACCACCGGCAGCCACCAGGAACGGGGCATAATCAATATCCAGTTCCCCCAGCACCCACAGTACACCCAATATCCATACCAATATTTTGATAAAAGAGAGGATAACAGACGATAGGGTTTGATACCTTTGTTTGCGATGGGTATCTATTTTTTCACTCTCTTCCATTTTAGCGATGGCTTTTTTACTTATTTTTTTGGAGATTCCCACCAGCAGAAAAATCATAAAAAGAGCGATGGCAATCACCACGACACTTTTTACCAGTTTATTGATTAACTCTTTTTTCCGCTGGGCTTTCAACGATTCAATGTCTTTATTGGTATTTTCGATCTGCTCTTTTAGAGTGTTAACCGTGGTTTGGGATAGATATATAAAGGTTTTTACTGTGTTCAGCCGGGGGATTTCCAGGCGGTTGAGCCGAATTTCCCTTACCTGGGCAAAGGTGCGATAAATCAAACGTTCGATTCGATCGGTGGCAGCAGTTGTTTTTTGCTTTAAATCAGCGACTTCCTGGCGTTTTTCCTGGATTTTTCCTGTCCGCTCCTTTTCTTTTTCCTTTAGCTCTGCTAATTTTTTTTCTTCTTCTTCAAGTTTTACTTTATAGTACTTCCGGTTTTCTTTCAATTGGAGAATCGCTGAGGAGATGTCCATATCCTGTTTCTTAAGGTCAGTTTTTTGTTTGGTTTCTTCTGCCAGTTCTTTTTCCCTGGCAGTGGTTTGCAGTCGTTCAATTCGTTTTTCCAACCGTTCCATCTGGAGAGCCACCGTGTTGATTTTATCCTGCACACCGATAATGCTTTTTTCCCTTTCACCGGTATATTCAATTAAGAAGGTGTATAATTGGCTCTTTAATCCCGGTTGTTCCCGGGAAAGTTTCAAAACCAACGGGAAAAGTTTGTCTTCTAAAAGATTGTATTGCTGGATTAAAAGGTCAAATTTCCTCTGGTTGAAATCCAGCATTTCCACCAGTTGGTTGATTTTTTCCAGTTCTTGGAAATCAGGGAATTTATCCGGGGCATACGTGTCCAATGTGGACGACTGGGCGCTGAGTTCCAGGAATTTTACCTCCATTTTTTTTAGTTCCGGCGGTTTCCAGTCTTGACCCTGACTTACAGCCTGGTCTTGCGGATAGGTGTTTGAAACCATTAAAAAAAATCCTATCGTCAAAATAATTAACATTGAAGCTCGATGTCTTTTCATTTTTAAATATCTCCTTTTATTCGCTTTTATAATATTTCTTTAATTATCCGTATTACTTTTAAATTATATTATTTTTTCTTAAAAAAGACAACCGGAGAACTTTCTTCAGCAATTCTCATTTTGGCATTAAGAGAAAGAAATTTTAAAAGGGCGGGCACAGAGACCCGCCCCT
>CP070627.1:8615905-8631884 GCA_020355945.1 Candidatus Aminicenantota bacterium
AAACCAGGAAGCAAAGATATCAATTTATTTAGGTAAATTCGGGCTGCCTTTGCCCTTAATCCATTGTCTTTGTATCAATGACAATGAGATTGATTTTTTAATTTCCCAGTTTATCGATAGTGACAACAGTCCACCTGATGGGTATTTGTTGGGACAGCTTATGAAAGAAATTCATAATAAACCGGTTCCCCAATTAAAACCAGTGCTGCAAGGAGATGAGCCTCTAAATCGGACGTTATCGGAACGGATTGTCAGGCGATTGCGCGTGGTGGCAAACCTGGCAGCGATTGATATTGAGATTCCTACTCTTGAAGCCATACAAGCGCTGCTCGATCGTTATGAGGTAAAAAGATACAGCCTGCTTCATATGGATGCACGCCCGGAAAACCTGCTTACTCAAAAAGGCAGTATTGTCGGTATTGTAGACTGGGCAAATGCCCTTATTGCCGATAGGGGTCTGGAATTGGCTCGAATTGCCGAATATGGATATTTAACCCCGGAGTTCTTAAGTGGATACGGCCAGGAAAATTGTTTCTCACATCTACCCAAAGAGGTTGAATTAATCTACCGGTTGGATACGGCAGTTATGCTCGGTGTGGTTTTTCTATCCGAAGCTCCTGATCCTGAAAATGCAAAAGTTCAATTAAAACGTATTATAGAACTGGGTGATGAGCTTAAGAAGTATTTTATTTATCATTGAAAAGAAAGAATGCCGGGTGATGGATGATGCCTGCAAATAAAAATTTAAATTCCAATGAATGGCAGGTTGCTCCTAAATTTTTGTTACGAATGACAGGATTTGAAGTAGAATTGATTGGAAAATTGCAATTTACATTAACTGCAGCTAATATTCGTCAATTACTTTCATTGGATTCTACAAAATTGCCAGGATTTCAAGTGCCTGTTGATAAAATGCCTGCAGCCTTCCAAAACGAAGTGGTGGAAAAAACAGGTCATTTGCAGACGATATCATCTAAAGCAAAATTTCTGGAAGCGTTGTTTCTTTCGAATCCCAGTAACTATTATCTTATTGAAAAGTGGACCCAGGGCAAGACCCGTAAACCAGGTAAAATACGCCAGGGATTACTCTCTGTCATCACGTATTTACAACGATTTTGCATGAAAAACGATACGACAAGTTTTTTTGGTCCGACATTTTGGGGGACATTTGATTTTAATGGAGACAGGAATCTTACTTTTTCATACAACGGGCTGCCAAAAGTAAAGCGCACTTTTTTCTTTACTCACTGGTGCGCCAATGCTGTTGCCCGCTGGATACAAAAACTACCGGGAGTGGAACAAATTATCCAACCAAGGCGGGTTCCCACCATGACGCTGTTAAAGAACCGGGTCTACGGAGTGATCCCGGCAGCAAAAAAATGGGAAAAAGTTGATAAACTCACGGATTTACCCGATCATGCCGAAGATATATTCCGGCTTATAGACGGACAGCGTACCTTAAATGACCTGTTCAAAGAAGCAAAGAGCCGTTTCGGTTTGTCTGAAAAAAATACCCGCACCGTTGTAAACCGGTTGGTTTCAGAAAGACTGATTTTCGCAGATATTGAAATACCCGTTGGCTTGTATCAACCCATGAACTATATCCAGGAACTTATAAAAAATTCAGGACTGGCAGAAGCCCAAAGGGTGGTTTCCACATTTCAAACCTATAAACAGGAATTCGTTTCTTCCGATTTAAACAAGCGCAAAGAATTATTTGTGGATATGGGGGATTATTTCAAGCAAATCACCGGCCTGGAGCCTACACGGGGTCAGGGAGAACATTATGCAGATCGAACAATTTTTTATGAAGAGGGAACCCGTAATTTCCACGAATTTATTATTAGCGGCAAGTTATTGAAAGATATAACTGCCTTAGGGCCGATATGGGATTTATTATGTATTCCCGTTGAACATGAATATAAACTCCTTCAAGAAACCATGGTACAAAGATTCCGTAAATGGTTTCCCAATCAATCTTCAGTTCCGCTGGTTCAATATGTGCATGCATTTTTAGATGATACCGGGTTTCTTTATAAACGTTTTGATGATATTTCCGAAGAAATTCAAAAAATATCTCAAAATATTTTTAACCGGTTGGTTTTACCCGATGAATTAACAAAAGCAGTGATCCCCCGGACCATGGCTGAAATCGTTTCTATTAATAAGCGATACCAATTACCCGGGGCATCCGGGGTAGTGATTAACCCTGATATTTTGATCGCAGCTTCCGATAAAGATGCGGTTAATTCCGGGGATTACCAGGTAGTCATCGGTGATGTTCATGCATCTGTTGATCTTATCACCCATTCCCCCGCTGCTTTTTTTTTAGCGGATGCCGATAAAGAGATGTTAAGGTCTTTTGTTACCGATCGGTATAGGGAAAGCATAAATGAAGATGAATGGGCGGCGGACCTGGTCCGGGTGCATATGAGAAAAACAAGTGCACAGCTTACTTTAAAGGGAATCGATATAGAAGGTATTGGCCGCTCTTCTAAAAACCGTGATGCGGTGGTCCTGCTGGCTGACCTGGAGGTTCGCCTCCACCAGGGACGACTGCGTCTCTATTCTCCCCATTGGAAAAAGTATATTCGCCTGACAAATATGAGACTGCCAAATAATTGCCAAAAAGAGACAAGCCCCCTCCGCCTGTTTTCTCTTCCCGAACAGGAAGGAGGCCTAAAACCACCTTTACATATGTCTTATTGCCCCAGGATCGAAGTCGGTAATATCACTCTACTCAGGCGGACATGGAGAATGAATTACCATGATTGGTCTTATCAATTTACCCCTACTCATAAGCATTGGGATTTTAACCTCTTTGTCCATATGTTAAAAATGCAAGATTATTATAAACTTCCAGGTTATGTGTTTGCCAGGATTGAAGATGAACCCAAACCCATTTTCGTTGACTTTGATAATTATTTTTTATTGCATGCCTTTTACAGGAAATGGCAAAAACATAAAAAAAGTGTTACCATTACAGAAGCGTATCCCCGGGTTGAAAAGGCGTGGCTCAGCGATGAAAAAGGACATTATTTTTGCGAACTGCGCATGGGTTGGTATAGGAAATCCAAAAAACATATGGAGATAGAATCATGTCAAAAATAGTCATCCAGGGGCTTGGCGGCCGATCGCCAGGTGCAGTGACAGACGATATTATCCGGGTTGAACAGGCGGCCTGGCGTGAAAATATGCAAGCAAATACCGCACATATTAATGAGAGATTACAAATCTTTAGTGCAGGCTTGTGGCAGCTTATCGAGAAGGATAAAATCGCTGCTTTTGCATATTTTATAAGGCTTGATGAAGATTTCATCATTTCAAGTCCTTCCTGGTTTAAGCTTACCAGCAATGGAACCGGGGCAACTCATAAAAAGGATGGTAATGCGTTATTCGGTGTCACCTTAGGCTCACTCAAAGCCGGAGCCGGCAAATACTTGCTCAGGAGAGTATTTCAAAAGGTGGATCATAACGTCTATAAAGGCGTCAAGAAAGTCTATGCCTGCAGTAGAATCCCTACATTGCACAAACATTTCAATCCTCCCGAAAAAGTAAACATAACCGCTAATGATCCCATCATAGTGAAAGATCCCGGTGTTAGATTCTTCTTAGATCTTAAGTTCAAACCCATCATGCTGGTGCCTGGCTGTTATCATGTTGATGAAGAATCATTGGGGTATGCCGTGATAATATGCCGGGAAGTAGGAAGATGATATGTGCGACGGAAAAATTATTGAAAACGTTGAAGAGATAGGCAAAGAAAACTGGAGGGCCCGGGATTTTAATTTTATGTCCCTGGTGAGCAGTTATGCTTATTGTCTGCAGACTTATAAATCCGGTTTTGTCCTGGCGCCCCAATTCTTTTCCTTCTCAAAACATGACATCAACATATTTTTACCCTTTTATAATTTTGGGATCAATAAAAAAGAATTTCCCGATAAACTGCCTGGTTTTATCCAAAATTTTCTCCGGTTTTACTACCCTGCTGAAATATGGAACTGCATAAGCAGCCTGGAAGGAAAAGAGGTGCCTGTTATTCTTTTGATTTTGCCTCATAATGACTTACAGGTCTCAATGGACCTGGCGCAGTCATGCGAAAAACGTTTAAAAAACTTGCCTTTTCTCCGGGATAAGGAATTTTTTTTAACCCTTATTTCTTCGCAGGATTTGTCAGGTATCGGTTATACCTGTGCTTTGCAGCCTCCTTACAGCTATTATGATATAAATAAGCAGTGGACCGGACTGCAGGATTTTCTCAAATCCTTTCCCAAGAAAACCCGTGAGCGAATCAAAGGTGATTACAGGAAAATGGCAAAAGCAGGAATAAAGATTGTACCTATCAAACCTTCCGAGTATTGGCATGAAATGATGAAAGTGCAAGAGAACTCCGAAGTTGTTATAGATGAAACCAGCTTAAGGCTCATGGAGCAGATGGATGAATATATTTTTCATGGTTTCTTCCTGGGCCGGGAGCTTTTCCAATTCAGTATCACTATTTTTGAAAATAAAAAAGCCTATCTTTTTCATTTCTCTTCAAAAAGAGAAATAGCAGAAGCCACAGGCTCAATCCTGGGTCTTTATACGTTTTTAATCGAAGATATGATTAAACTGGGGTATGACCGTTTGTATCTCGGCTTTTATGCAGATGAGGCCAAAGCCTTTAGGGGCGCTCAAATTATAAAACGGTTTGCCTGCTGCAAACTGGTGCAGTGATATAATAAGGTGGAATGGTGGAGATTGTAAAAGATATTCGATTATTCAGTGAAAACGACTGGTATAGGAAAACCGGCCTCCCGGTATGGCGCGAATTGCACTATGATTACCTGTCTTTGCTGCAGCACGACAGCGATAACCTCTTTGAATTCATGGTTTTCCCCGATGTCATTATTCCTTTTTATTCCAATAAATATGCCCACGGCCCAACCATTGAAAATTATATGAATCCATTGATCGGCATTATGCTTTCTGCGCTGGGTACGGATGAAAATACTTTTGCGGCTCTAATCCTTATCCCCCCTGCAGTTGAGACCTGTCCCGGGCAAAAAATCCGGGAGTATATTGCAAAAGCGATTTCACGGTTGGAAAAGCGTTATGAAAATAAGAAGGAAATACCTGTGGTGTTGGCATTTTGCAGTGAAACCAATAAAAAGACAGTTTCTCTTTTAAACAAGATATCGCTTACTTCTGCTGTCGCTTCATATAACACCTGTCTCAAGTTGGATTTTGATGGCATCGAGGATTTCAACAAAAGCCAGTCTTATAATTTCAGGAGAAGTGTACGCCGGTGGTTGGCTGCATTTTCCCGGCATAACCTGGAATTTAGAAGGGTTGATGCCCCCGGATATTGTGATGAGATGCATATACTTTATGCGGCTCTATGTGAACGGGTGGAAGGGATGGACGAACCAGGGGCTTTCTGGGCAAATTTAAAGAACCATACCTCCGAAAATCTTGAGTGGTATGGGATATTCCAGGGTTCATCCCTGGTATGTTTCGGCGGGGTATGGAGTTACGGACAACATTCCCTGTTGTCGATTTTGGGAAGAAAGGACGAGAAACTGTGCAAAGCCGGTATGACTTATTTTGTAATGTATTATAAATTAATTGAAATTGCCCTGCAAAGAAAAATTAAAAGGATGTATGCCAGCTACGGCAATATTGATGTTAAAAATCGTTTTGGCTTTGAATCCATCAATGAACACTTGTTCTACTTATCCCCAAAAAATAAATAAGGAGTATTAAGCAATGCAAAAGAAAAAAGTAGTTGAAGCAATGGAGATGAGTTACACCAGGAAAATGGGAAACCCGAAAACCCATGAGACCGAAAATGAATTGATTGTTTTGCTCCCGGTGGGCTGTTACTGGGCCAAGAAGCACGGCGCCTGCTCTTATTGCGGGTATCAACCTTTAGTGGATAAGATTCTCAGCGAATATGAAAAAATGGAGTTAATCGATATGGTGAAGCACGAAATAAATCGTCAAGAAGAACCTTTCCAGCGGATCAGTTTTTTTGTTGGCGGCTCCTTTTTTGAAATTCCGGCAAAAGAGCGCATCGAAATATTTAAATATGTAAATACCCTGGGGATTAACGAAGTTTTCATCGAGACCCGGCCGGAGTTCATCAACACAAAAAATGTGACCCAACTGCGTGACCTCCTGGATAATAAATCCTTTTGGATTGCCATCGGTTTGGAAAGCTGGGATGAAAAAATCAGAAATGAAGTCCATCGGAAAGGCATACCGGAAAAAACATTTATCAACGCCATGCAAATCTTGAAAGAAGCAGGCATACACCCGTTGGTCTATGTTTTTTTTAAACCCCCGCTGGAACATATATCTGACAGGGAAGCCTTTGAAGAAGCAATGGAAACCATCAAATATTCCTTCCGGCACGGTGCTGCAGCAGTTGAAATAGAGTCAGGATATATCGTGGAAAACTCATATATGAAGAAATTGTATGATGCCAAAAAGTATACCCCTTTAAAACTCTGGACCATCCAGCACCTTTTGAAAGAAGCCACCCAATTGAAAGTGGGTGATATCCGTATTGCCTACTTCACAGATACTCCTGCTCCCATTGCCGGGCCGGCCAATTGTGGCAAATGCAATGATCAAATGTTCGAACTTTTGCAGAGATACCGTATGAAAATGGAACAAGACCTTCTCTATGAAGAAGTTGATTGCCCATGTAAAAAAGAATGGCAAGAAGAATTTTTTTCAAACCCTGAATCATAAAGTATTTAACTTTTATGACTCCGGGGGTTATTGTTGAGAGTTCCTTATGTTCAAAGAGCTAAACAAAGAAGACAAAATACAGTTATTGTTGTTTTACAGTTCAATTTTTCTTCGTAATATCAGTATCGGTATATTTTTTGTACTATTTAACCTTTACATTGTTGAAAGAGACTTTCCCAAAAATTTTTTAGGAATGTTTCTTGCCGTTGGAAATTTTGCCATGGCTTTTGGCGGCATACCAGCGGGTATTATTATTGATAAGTATAACAAAAACCGGGTGCTTGCTGCAGCGACATTTTTTTGCGGTATATTGTTTGCCCTTCAAGCGGTTGTGCCTAACCGTCTTTCCCTTATTGTCATATCTTTTTTTTATGGGTTGAATTATGCGGTTCTTATGGGTATGACCGGACCTTTTTTAATGCAGTTGGGAACCACTGAAACCAGGCCTCGTTATTTTAGTTTTTCAAAGTCCATTACCCTGGTTGCGCTTACATTGGGTTCTGTTTTAGGTGGTTTTTTATCAAGGGTAAATGTATCGCCATATTTGTATCAAACCGGGCTGTTAATTGGTTCTGTATTATTTATTGCCGCCGTCCTGCCCCTGCTCTTCATCGTGAAAAAGGTCCCTGCTTCTCAAGAGGGGGAACAATCTCCCGGACCTGATTTTTTTAAAGGTGTTTTCACAGCCGAAAATATGAAAAAATACTCGTTTGTCATGGTTATTTTCTTTATAATGGGATATACCGTTATCTTAACCCCTTATTTGAACCTGTATTTTAATAAACGCTTCTGGTTAGAGGCGATTTATGTGGGGTATTTTATGTCCGTCATGCAGGTCTCTGCTGCCGTACTTACCTTTATGAGTGCCTATGTAGTAAAAAAGATCGGGTTGACCAGGATTCTTATCGGGGGGCTTTTACTTTTAGCTCTTTTTTACTCGGTTATGCTGATTATTCCTAACCTCTATCTGCATATGGGCTTGCTGCTTCTCATCAATGGTCTTTTCCATTTACTGGTTCCTTTTTTTATCAATTTTTTCCTGGAAAGAGTCAACAAAGCCAGGCACGGTATAGTGAATGGTTTTATGAATGTAGGCTACAACCTGGGAGATTCGTTAAGCACTTACCATGGAGGACTTTTACTCTTAAGCGGTCTCTACAATATCATATTTTTAATTATCATCGGGGCATTCCTGGTGGTATCCGCTTTATTGACGGTTTATAAAAAAATAAAAATGGAAACCTAGAATAAAAATTCATGGGGTTATGGGGTTATCTTTTGAGGTTTCCGCTTTCTTTTCCAGCGAAAATTGCATTTTTCACCACCTTCTGCAAGGGTTTTGCTCCTGTGCAATCCTGAGCGTAAATATTGACTGCGCAGGAAATCAAGGTCACATATATATGGGGTGAAGTCCCCGGCACCCTGTGATGAAAAGACTTTGTATATCGGGCATTGAATCGTATCCAGGCCGAAGTCAAATTCCCGGCCGTTCCCTTCAACAAACTCAACGATAAAATCCCCCGGGTAGAGCCGTTCCTGGGATTTTTCCGCGCTTTTTTTCATCGATCTGACTGAGAATTTTGTAAACATGAAAAAAGAGCTGAGGAAGAGTGTTAAGCGCAGTAAAGGAGATTTTTTTATGTTATTTTCGTGGATCTGGTAGGAAAGTTTACCGATTTCACCTGTTGATTTCCCGTATTCTTTAAGTACTTTGTATAATGATAAAAACCATGCCGCCTGGATAAGATTTTGCGTCATGGGATTCTTATCGCCGCCGATAAAAGGCAATTCATTTAACACCAGTATGAAGGTATCAATAGATTTTTTTTTTATTTGAGCCAGTTGATCTTCCGAAAAAAAAGGGGCAAGCTTTTCCATGAAGTATCTGGCGAAAGCTTTTTCAAATTGTTTGACAAAACGTCGGGTATTTTTTGCGTAGTAGGCAGCGGTTAAATTTTTTACCAACGGTTTCCTCCTTTAAAGATTGAATAGGAGATTCACCTTTAGTATGAGGGCGCGGTCGCGCAGGTATCCTTCTCTCCCCGGTTTCCTGGTTTCATTATAAATAAAGTAGATATTGGCACCAGGCTTGTATATCCAGCGAATGAGAAAATTGCCTAAAAACAGGTTTTCCTCATCGTTCCACTGCAGGTAGGCTTTAGCAAAAAGATTGGGAGCAAAGGAATAGATCACTCGTAGGGCCGCGATATTGGTGGTAAATTTCCCCCCGGCCACAGGCAAATTAAACCGGATACGATCATAGATGCATTCCAACTGGCAGCGCCCGGATAATTTAAGCACCCCGCTGACATTGGTCCTGAAAAGGGACCCGTTATAGAATCGGCCCACGTCTATTTCACCCCGATAAGAGATATCTTTGCTTTTATCCGATTCGTAAAATGCCATCAGTTGGCTGAAACGGTGCTTCCCTCTGGGGATGAACACATTTTCCTTGATTTCAAAGTCCTGGTCCAGGTATTCGCTGTCCTGGATAAGAGCAAGAAACAAATTGCTGCCATTTTGAAAGAGGAAGGAGGTACCGGTCATCATATTCTTTGATTCCATCTGCTGGGAGTGATTCTCTACATAGGTAAAGTTGTTAAATAAAATGGTCTTGCGGAGATTGAGTATTTTCGGCCGCAGTCCCAGGCCGAGATCGCATCTAAACTTCCTGATACCTGTCCTGGGGACGAATCCTATCTCGGAATTGAAATTCTCTCCGATGTCGGTATAGGCTAAATCAATACCCAGGGAATCGCTGTACCAGAGGAAATCCAGGTAAGTGGCCCAATCTCTTCCCCTGGCCCCCGGGGTAAAGGACTTGGCCATAAATCCTCCCACCTGGAGAAAGCGGCCCAGGGCAAGATTGAAATCCAGGCCCGCGCCTCGATTATAATATGAATCTTGAAGCGGGTCTTTACTGAACAGCATAACGCCGATGGTGGATTTTTCAAGAAAATCTCTTTTCAACCGGAAAACCGAATAATTTGTCTGTTCCACATCGATGGATTCACCATTTTCCGCATAAGACCTTCGGCCGGTTATCACATCAAGGACACCAAGATTGTATTTCCCGGTTTTCCCGGTTATGCGGATACCGCCGATTATAGGAATTTCAGCACCGTCTTCGGACAGGCCGATGGTGCGACTGAAAAAAAGGAGTGCCCCAGGGGATTCAAATTCGCGGTACCGTTCACCAAAACGAAAAATATCTGCTCCTTCGAGAAAGAACCCTCGCTTTTCAGGGAAGAAGAGACTGAATCGAGTCAGGTTGAATTGCTCCTGGTCGGCCTCTACCTGGGCAAAATCCGTATTAAGGGTAATATCAGCTGTTAGGTTGGGGGTTAAACGGTATTTGAGATCAAGACCGATATCGCTGGTAAGGGAAGGAGTATGATGCTCTTCATCTTGAATGAATCCGCCGATTAGATAGGGCATAAGTTGGATTCTCTTCCCCTGGTTTAGATTCGAAAGTCCCTGCAGATGACCGAATAAAGAAATCTTAAAGTTTGCAGTCGAGCCATAACTCCTGGGGATAGGATTCCAAAAGCTTTCTTCTCTTTTGCGGGCAATATGACGAGCAAAATTGATTCCCCATACCTGTTGGGCATTCTTTTTAAAGCGGAGCGTATGAAAGGGAATGGCCACCTCTGCGGTCCAACCTTGTTCAGTCCTTTTTACTTTTGCCCTCCAGATGCCATCCCAATTCCAGTTGATATTGCTGCCTTCATCCCTGATAAGGGCATCCAGCTTTGTCCCCACGGCATTGATGACAAAATAAAACGCATT
Source organism: Candidatus Aminicenantota bacterium (assembly GCA_020355945.1). Next base: position 8,626,433 of record CP070627.1, read on the forward strand.
ACGGTGGTCATGAAATGTGTCGATATAAATCTCAAAATAGTCATCGTCTCGCAGGTTACCGTCCCGCCTCATTTCGTTGGCAACGATCTGATCCGGCTGACTGTCAAAGCAAACCAGTCCGATATAAAGATTGTGTTGGTCATAGAGGATTCTTATTTCCGTGGGTTCGCTTCCGGGTTTGCCATCTTCGGGTTCCCGTTGAGTTAAGGGGCCGATAGCAGGGACTTTTTCCCAGGCCGGCTCATTGATGTACCCGTCCAGGGTAACCGGTAGAGATGTTTTAATGGCGGTAGCCCGGTATTCCCGGGAATCCAGGCTAAAGAGAAAAAAAGGAAGAAATAAGAATAAAGAAATCAACGCAGCTTTAAGTCCAAGATAGAAAATTTTCATTTTTATTTGTCATTACATCCTTTTTTATTTTGTCCTGTTTATGGTAAGTTTAAAAATTAAAACCCATATACCGTAAGCTGCGGAACAAGGCCACGGTAGAAAGGTAAATTATATCGTAAGGAAGGCTTTTGTCAACAGTTGTGTATAAAAAAAATAATTTTTCTATAAAGCAATAGTGGACAGGTAATTTATTTGACTCTAAAATAACAACAAACACGTCGATAATTCGATAATTTGCCCGACAATTTGCCTGTCCCTTTGTTGTTCAAAGTGATCGGAAATATCTGTTTGAATTGGTGTAATTCTGACTTCTACTTTGACGTCATTAGTCCCGGCAGAATTTATAGTTTCCCTTAAGAAATCATTGGGAATTTTCCACGAAAGCACGTACCGCCAATAGTTTGGGGAAGCTTTCTCAAATTTCTTTTTATTTAAGTACAGCACGTAATCATCATTTTCGTAATAATCACTATAAACATTTAAAACAAACCCTATATTGTTATAAATAATTCCTTCCGGGTTGATGCGTCTTATGATTGGTTTTTTATAATTGGATAGGTCCTCATCAATCCGGTCAATCCCATGTTTGCATCCGGCAAAACACGCCATCAGGCCTATTACCAGGAATAAACTCAATATTTTTATCCACATTTTTTTCCTTAGCGCCATATTTTAATGGAAATCAAGCAGAAAATCAACAGCCCAGTAATTCTCATTTTGACACACCCCAACTCCTGCAAACTTTTAAAGCAGGTGGAGGAGACCTCCTCCTATCGAATCCCCATGGCTGCTGGGGGTAAAAAGAACAAATCATTTGACTTTTCAAAAATATTGAATATAATATACCCAACAAATTTGTTGTACAACAATTTTGTTGGGTTTGGTTAAATTTTTAAAGGAGGTGTTTTTATGCCGGAATTAGTTATCGGAACCCCCCCTCGCGGTGAAGATTATTTCGGACAAGACCATTTTATAGAGACCATATGGTCTCATCTAAAGAAAGATAATGTTTTACTGGTGGCGCCAAGACGATTCGGGAAAACCGGTGCCATGTATCGATTACTGGATTATCCTCGGAAGCCGTATGTTCCAATTTATATAGATGTTGAATATATAATGTCAGCAGCCGATTTCATGGTGGACCTAATTGTCAAGCTCATTAAGAAACGTCACTTTCGACGCCTGGCTAAAGCGATATGGGCGGAAACCAAAGAATTCGGGAGATTTATACGGAATTTGCCGACTGGTATAGACTTTGGTGGTCTTAAAGTTGAAATCAGGGAGAAAACAGATGTACAAAAAAGATGGCTAGACTATGGTGATCAAATAAAGTCTTTACTATCTAAGGAGACAAGCCATTTACTTTTAATCATCGATGAGTTTCCGATTATGGTGGACAATATTATCAGGAAGAATCATGAGGAGGCCAAACAATTCCTGCATTGGTTTCGCTCCTTGCGTACGGCCCCGGATACAAGCGCCCGTTTTGTCCTCGGCGGTTCCATTAATTTGGTCTCTACCCTTGAATACCATGGACTGGTAGATACGATAAATGATATTCCTTTAATAAAACTCCCTATTTTTTCACCTGAAACTGCAAAACGGTTTATAGAGGAAATTTTTTCATCCCGTAATACTGCCATTACAGGAGAAGTTAAAGAGACCATCCTCCAGTTGATCGGGGAACCGATCCCTTACTTATTAGCTGTTTTGTTAACTGCCATTATTAACAGGGCAAGGGTTTTAAATCGTGAAGTGACCCCGGGAATAGTAAAGGAAGCCTTTGATGAAGATTTGCTTGGTGGGTCTACTTCCGCTGTGTTCCTGCATTACCGGGCAAGAATTGATCAATATCAATACTACAGCGATCTCGAAGCCAGGACTGCAAAAACCATCCTGGGAATATTATCCCTTTCTGATAAACCAGTCAAAAGAGATACCCTTTACCAGGTTTTCCTTGAAACGTGCAATCTATCACCAGGTGTACAATCGCGTGAAGATTTTTTACGATTAATGCAAAAGCTTGATAATGATTTTTATCTAAAATCAAAGGATAATATGTATACCTTTTACAGTCGTGTACTTAAAATATGGTGGAAAACCCATTACGGGTGGGGGGGTACGGAAAGTGCTGAAAGTACTCAATCCAGTGAAAAAATTCCCGAAGAATAGAGGAGTGGGAGAATGGGTATGTCACACACGCTGAGGGTATTTAGACCTCACCGCACTCCACCTGAACAACTGGAAAAAACATTTGTAGCCAGGGGACCACTTTTACAAGAAATTTTAAATAAGCTGGAAAAATGGCAGCCCGGAAAATCCAGGCAGCATTATTTAATCATTGGACCCCGCGGAATTGGCAAAACCAACCTCCTAAGACTTATTGAATACAATATTGAGCGCAAATCCCCCCCCGGTAATAAATGGAATTCCATTTCACTTTCGGAAGATGCGTATGGAATTACTAAGACAGCGGATTTACTGGTTGAAGCTCTCCGGATATTATCCGACAAAACAAACGATAAAAATATCACAGATGCTTATGATAAAGTAAAATATGATGACAATGACGACCGGGTTACTGATTTATCATTAGATGCTTTCAGAGAATTTCACAAAAAAAATGGATGCGGGATCCTGTTGATGGTAGAGAATGTCAACCGGGTACTTGAAAATCAAATCAAGATTAAAAGAGAAATCCATTTACTCAGGAAAATTTTAATTGAAGAGGAGTGGATCATTCTTATTTGTACATCTCCAACCTATTTAAATGCAGTTACAAAGCCTGAAGAGCCTTTATTTGAGTTCTTCGAGGTTAAATTTCTTGAAGAACTAAGCCCAGGAGAACAGCAAGAAATGCTGCGCAAAATTGCGCTGCTTGAAAATAATACCGATTTTATCGAGCATTATTTGGATAAATTAAAACCGCAATTACAGGCACTTTATCACTTTACCGGCGGCAACCCGCGGTTAACCATTATGCTTTACGACCTGGTTGCCAATCAACATATCAGTGATGTAAAAGATGAACTTGACGGTCTCCTGGATAAACTCACTCCTTTTTACCAGGATCGAATGAAAGAGATTGCTCAACAGGAGGCCAGGCTGCTTGAAAAGATGGCATTAATGCCTGTAGGGTGTACGCCCACAGAATTGGCAAAAGAGTCTCGAATGCCGCACAAGAATGTTAGCGCTCTTTTAACACGTTTGGAACGTACCGGTTATGTAAGAAGAGAACCGAGGCGAAAAAAACAGACGGTTTATATTATTCCCGAAAGATTCTTTCGTATTTGGCATCAAATGAATCATTCCCGTTCCGCAAGAGGCAGGGTCCAATATTTGCTCGAGTTTTTTATTTCCTGGTATGCCACGCCTGAAGAAAGAGACCAGGTATGGGAGAAATTGTCGGATACCTTCCAGGTAGTCCTGCAAGAGAATGAAGAGGATAGAATCGAGGAACTCAGCGAATATATGCAGTACATTGAAGAGATTTCCGAAGAAAGAGAAAAGTATGGCCGGCTTTTTGACCGCCTTCATAAAATATGGAGTTATAAAGGCTTTTATGCAATTAAAGATGAAATGGACGACCTTGATAAGCACTATCAAAATGACGGAAATTATTTTTATAACAAAGGCATATTTCTTTTTAGAAAATTAAAAAGGAAAAAAGGAGCACTTTCGGCTTTCCGGATGGCCAATAAATTAATGCCCAACAATATTTTGGTACTTTTCAATCTTAAGTTCTTCGTCCGAAAAGATAGAGGCGGAAAAATCCATCAACAAATTATCAAACTCATACGAACAAAGAAACATTTTGATTCAAAAATAAAAGATGAAGATATGCTTCTTGAAATTTTTCAAGATGAGGAAGATTCGCAAATTGTTAGAATTGTCTCTCATTTATTGACAAAATATCCAGATGAAGAAGTAATTGACAAAGTCATTAACATCATTCAAACGTCTGAATCATCATTTAAAAAGCAAGTTGGAATAACGTCTCTTGGATTTTTCAAATTAAAAAGAACGGTTCCGGTGATAATAGATTTTTTAAAAAATGAAGCAAATAATGTTCGAGGTAGTGCAGCCAGTGCTCTTGGACGAATTGGTTCCGAATTAGCCGTTAGTGCTCTGATAGGCTGTTTAAAAGACGAAGATAATATTGTACGAGGTAGTGCAGCAAAAGCTCTTGGACGGATTGGTTCCGAATTAGCCGTTAGTGCTCTGATAGGCTGTTTAAAAGACGAAGATAATATTGTACGAGGGATTGTGGCCAAAGCTCTTGGATGTATTGGCTCTGAATTAGCCGTTGGTGCTCTGATAGATTCTTTAAAAGATGAAGCAAAAAATGTTAGAATCAGTTCGATAATAGCATTAGGAAATATTACTCTAAAAAAGCCCATTCAACATTTAGATAAAGTGATTCAATTATTGATTGAAATAAAAACCGATAAAAGTTTTTATGTATCAAAACAAGTATTTAGAAATTTATTGGATTCCGGGTTTTGTTCAAGTGATATCGAAATGATCGAGGCATTAGTTGAACATGCCAGGAAGGGGTTTAAAAATGGAGAAGAGATTTTTAAGCCTTATATCATTGCAGTAGAATATATTAAATCCCACCGGGACCCGGCAATCATCGAACGCCAGCACCCGGAAATGCGCGAAGCTGTCCAACTTCTTGTTGATTCGTTTGATAAGGTTGAAAGATAAATGGAAAAGACCAAATATTAATCCAATGACCAATGACCGCTCTGCCCGCGTCTTGGGCCCGCCGGAGGCAAAGTGGTGGTGGATTTAGTTTTTGTATTTTATTCTTTTTTTGTTTATAATACAATCTCAGATAAAAGGCTTTTACCAAAGAAACGCTAAGGAGGATAACATGAAGGCAACATCATGCCTGTTGATGTGTTTTATCGGGGGGGTGGCGGGATTTTTGTTTTTTTCGTGTCAGGAAGGCAAAAAAACCTCCACACTGGTTCAGCCGGAAAAATGGTGGCAGGTTCACCCACGACCGATTTATTCGAAATTGGAAAAAATAGGCACCTTCCAGGCCTGGTTTGAT
>CP070627.1:8631984-8639144 GCA_020355945.1 Candidatus Aminicenantota bacterium
ATAAGGCTTTGATTTTGGATGCGGTACCGGGTAAAATAGCCTAATATATCAAATTTCACCATGGGGGAACGCTCAATATAACGAATTAATTCATGTACCCGTTGGCTGGCTTCACCGAAATCTTTCTCCTCGAAACTACCGGGCAAGAGTTCATCCATAAACATAGGAGGTTCATTATGAAATAAATAATAAGGGTTAATACGAAATTCCCTGGTTATTTTATAGAAAAAATCAAACCCCGGCTTGATCCTCCCTGTCTCGATACCGGATAGATAATTATTTTTCATACCGATGCGATTACCAAAATCTTCCTGCTTGAGTTTCAACTGCTTTCGTATCTTTTTTAATCTCAGGCCAAATTCTTTTGAGTCGATTTCACCTGTCAATATTCGTGATACCTTTAAGTCCTTTTGGTTCGATTTTACATTTCTTTGCCTTTTTTTTACCATAAAAGCCTCACTTAATATTTTACCACTTTTTTTGGGTGAGGTCACTGCTTTTTTTATGATTTAATATTGTTTCCTTTTCCGCTAAGACCGGCAGACATTTGTTTTTTCAAATAATCTATCTTGTCTATCCACTCCCGGGATTGAATTAAGAGTACCGGTTTATCTTTAATACTCCTGGGATTGGGCAGGCCGTCTTCTGTGGTTAAATATAATACCGATGCTCCTGAACCGGCCAGTTCTTCCATCCGGTCTTTTAAGCGGATGATATATTCCAGGGGCATGCCTTTGGCCGTGTCTTTTACCAGGTAAATGCTTCGCTGGCTGAATAATAGGGGCAGCAGCAAAAGTTCACCCTGTTGATAGTCTGCTAAGTCACGGATTTTACGTTTGAGCACTCCCGCATCGATATAAGAAAAAACAGGGGGCGCAATTTTGGGGATGGGTACCTTGAGCAGGGAACATAACAGGTATATCAAATCAACACTTCTCATTTCACCGGGTAAGGAAGCAGTATCGCAAACATATAAAAAATCAAGATCATTAATACGTACTGCCAGTGCTTTACCGTCAATTTCCAATTTAAAACCAAAACCTTTTTTGAATAATTGACCGCCTTTGCCTGAAAATAAAATATACAACAGGTTAGGCATCAAGCTGTCCGGCGTGGAATATACCGTTAAATTTCCTTTGCTTATTTTTAATTTATTTGGGTTCACACGGGAAGCCTCGGATGACCGAAGACTGTAAAGGCATTTTTTAAAGCGGAGGTAAGATAAAAAAAGAAAAAACAATATATAAAACACCATCAAGCCCTGTCCATACCAAAAGGTCCCGGGCACCCGCGGTTTTGCCTGGTAAATATTCTCTGTTCCTTTTACAAAATTTTCTATCTTAGAAAAATTCGACGTAAAATACAACTTAATCATGTAAAACTTGAAAAATTCATCCTTTTTCTTACGGGTATAATCCGAAAAATCAAGGTAATTCAAGAATCCTCGACTGCTCACCTCTTCCGATACCGTTCGATAATACGACGTCGGTATCCACATCGATAATACATGATAACCCTCTACTAACGACCGCATCTCTTCTTGAAGCCCCTCCTCCAACTCCACGATATAAACATACTCATTGTTATAGTAACTTAGTAACTTAGTACAAACTCTTTATCTTTTTTTGTTACTTTTTTTCCATAATTAAATTCGCCAGCTTCATCAATAGTTCTATTTTCAAAATTCATAACCGTTTTTAATTTTTTGTTATCCAGCCGGTACTCCGGTGTGATGGTTTTGGCGCGTTCTGCCGTGTAATAATCAATGGCAGTGGGGATGATAAAGACCAGTGCCAGCCATAGACCAATGGGCAGGACCAGCCCGGGACCGGGGTGGGGGCGCGTGCCAATAATGACACCCAGGGCAAAGAAAAACAACAGGACCAGGTATCCCACCAGGAAAAATTTAAGAAAACTGCCGGATATGGGAAAGAGGATGCCATTGAACAGTAACTGGAACCGGGCAGCGGCAAAGAGCAGCAAGTACAACAGGGTGATTATCAATATCCTCGAAAGAACAATAAGCAGGTATATTTTTTTACTGCCGGAAACAGAGGAGAGGAATTTCAGGTAGGTACGGGGCAAGAAGCCCTGGCGGCCGTAAAGCAGGGCCAGGATGCTGCCCACTGCCAGGAGGATGCCGGCAAAGTCGGTTAATCCTTTCTTTTTTTGCAGGAACAGGTTTTTGCCCTTCAGGGAATTATAAATTTTCAGCCGCTCGCCAGAGTCCACGTACGCCTCTGTATCCGGCATGACACAGGAGTCCATGAAAAATACACCCAGGGGGGCCGGCAGCAAATGGATACGTATCCCATAGGTGCCGTACTGGGTATAGGTGACATATTGAAGGACTTTTTCTTTTTCAGTCGCCCGGAAAACCCGGGTATGTTCCAGGGTGGACACGTAATTGTTGAGGCCTGTTTGGAGAAAAAAAAGACAGCCGGCAAAAAACAGCAGGATGAAACTTATTCTTTTCCAGCCCAGGCAGTGCAGTTCGTTGGAGACCGCATACCTGAATAATCGCATTATTTAATTCCCCACGGCGTGGAACACTTCGGCTGCGTATTGACCGAACAGCAGGGTTTCGGAAAACACCTGGTTAAAAAACAGCATGGAAAAATAATTTACCTGGCACCATTGCCCTCCCATCCCTCTCATCCCTTGTGTCCATCACTTCAGCAAAAACTGATGTAAAACGTGTTGGGAATGATTTACCTGGCAATATCACGACATCCCCTCCAAAAAAATCTAAAAAATAATAAGCTGAGAATAAAAAAATGTAAAAAATTTTAAAAAAAACTTGAAAATCCTTTCAATATCAAGTAAAATTTTCTTTTAATGAGTAAAAAAATGCGCTATATTGATTTGTTGGGCAAAACATTTGGAAGCGAAAAACCCCTGGCAAAATTGCTCAAGACTTCAGCATATTATTATCTCTACGACACCGGGACAAATAAAATAATGGGCTGCAGCAAAGAAGTTTACGATTTAATTCATGACCTCTTTGCTAAAGATGCCAATACAGCAGTAGAAGATTATATTTCCCGTTATGGTGAAAAGGAATTTCAATCCGCAGCAAAAGAAATTCAAGATGCCATCAATACAGAAAAAATTCTCCTGGTAAAAAAAGCCTCAAATTTCGGATTATCAGATCATTTCAATGATTTCCCACAAGTCTTGAAAACCTCTGTACAAGGAGTAAGCCTCGAGGTCACCCAGGCTTGCCCCATGCGCTGCGCCTACTGCCCTTACCAGTATCATTACAAGGAAAAGAGAAATTACAGCAGTAAATCCATGAGCCTGGAAACAGCTAAAAAAGCCATCGATTTCCTAAAGGCGCATTCAACCGACAGCGATCCGGTTATGATTGGATTTTACGGCGGAGAACCCTTGATGCGATTTTCTCTCTTAAAGAACTGCGTTGATTATGCAAAAAAAATAATCAAAGAGAAAGAATTAATATTTAATATCACCACCAATGCAGTACTCATCACCCCGGAAATTGCAGCATACCTCTTGAAAGAAGGCTTTTCCATATTAGTAAGCCTTGATGGTCCTAAAGAAATCCACGACAGGTACAGGAAATATAAAAACGGGAAAGGCAGTTTTGATGATACCATCAAGGGCCTTAAAATACTCTCTGATAAATACAGGGAGATAAAAAACGGGATGATCTCTTTAAATATGGTCTATACCCCTCCATTCTCAGGAGAAAAAATCAACACCATCAATAATTTTGTCAAAGGACTCAAATGGCTGCCCGAGGTCCACGTGTTTACCAATTATCCGCTGCGCCGCTCAATCCCCATGGATATGGTATCGGAAAAGGAGGTATGGGAGGACAAATCAATAATGCAGTGGGCCTTTGAAAAATACCAATCAGACTTTGAACAATCCGATTCAATGGTTAAACGACAGGTTGAAAAAAAATTTGCAACATTTATCAAGAGACCGGTTTTAACCGAACCGGTTGATAATTATGCCTTAAACGGGTGCTGTCTACCGGGCCAGAGGAAAAGCTATATCACCACAGACGGTTCCATTCATATTTGTGAAAAAATGCCTTCCAATTCTCCTCCCATTGGGAATGTCTACAACGGTTTTGATTTTGAGACAATTGAGAACGTTTATATCAATGATTACGCTGGAAAAAGTATAGAATTCTGCTCCGGCTGCTGGGGCATCAGGCTTTGCGATGTTTGTTATGTTGATGCCTTTAATGAATACGGTGAACTGGATATGAACAGGAAAAACAGGCACTGCCATTCCATTTTGAATTCACTGGAGGAATCACTCACGCATTTCGTAACACTCATGGAAAAAAATCCCGGGAAACTTGACTATCTATACCAATATGATATAAAATAGGAGTGTATAAAAATAATCAGGAGGTGATAAACATGAAAATTTTGAAGAGCGGTATCGAAATGACGCCTGAAGAATTCAGAGCATCTAGAGGAGGAAAAAAGTGTGCATGTGGTTGTGAAGGTGGGTATAATACTGAGAACTTATGGGCATATGCTGATGCGAGTAATGAATGCCTTTGTGGGTGTAGTACACCACCAAATCCAGACACATGGACTAGCCCGGAATATAGTGCACGAAACTATCCTTATTAGATTGAAATATTTTTAAAGGCAACTCATATACAGGAACATCAACAATTGTTTACGAGGATGCCAGGTTTTTATTTATGAAATAATTCTTTCAAAAAAAAATATATTCGAACTTTTACAAAGTGAAAATTACCGTATTAATTATAAATTAAAAAGGAGGAAAGTTAAGATGAAGATAAACGGTGTACTTTTTTTTATCGTGTTTTGTTTTTCGTACTTATTTATTAATGTTTATGCTGTTGATCGGGCAGTGCTGGTACATAACACCCTTGAGGAGATAGACAACTGTAAAGGAAAATTGCACCTTAAATTGATACGGGTGTGGGGAGGGGATGAAGAGGAAGATGAAAACAAGTTTTTTAGGACACCAGTGTCAATGGTGATTGATGAAAATAATGTGTTGTATATTTGTGATTGGCACAGTCACTGCATCAAGGTATTTGACCAGTACGGCAGCTATTTACGCACTATTGGCAGGAAAGGTCAAGGCCCTGGTGACCTGTATGGCCCCAAATATATTTCTTTTTCATCCGAAGGAGACATTTTGGTTTTCGAATGGGGAGGGCTAAGATTCCAGTGGTTTAGCAGAGAAGGCAAAAGTAAAAGAATTTTAAAATACAACGGCCCCGCAAGTTGGATTGGGGTTACCTCAAGGAATGAAATCGTATTTTATGACATCTATAAGGCATTCATGCAACGGAAATTGATCTCAATAATGAATAATAAAGGAAAGGTGCTGAAAGAATTCGGTAGTTATCATGATAAATCAAAAAATTATGTTACATCAGAAAAAATTGAATTTTCAATCGATGATAGTGATAATATCTATGCGGCTAACCAGAGAACACCGTTTGTTAGAAAGTATTCCCCTGATGGAAAATTACTAATGGTAATAACCTTTGAAACTCCTTTTAAGATACCGGTGGAAATTACCTTGACTCCTGCAGGAGATGACATAGAAAGAAAAGAAGAAATAGACAACATTGAAGAGAAAGTTAAAATAGCGAGAATAAATAATGGCGTAGCTATTCAATATAATAAAAGCAAAAAAAGGGTAGACACGGGTATATGCAATGCAATCGGTATCGATTCAAAAGACAGGATATACATTGTAACCAGTAGGAGGTACCTAACAGAAAAGGAATCATCAGGTACTTCTATTTCTGGAACTGTGTCGTGGCTTAATAGGGAACTGGTTGATTATGACATCGTGGAAAATATAGATGTAAATCAATTGCTGGTGTTTGATCAAAATGGGAAAATTGTTGCCCAATCACCAATGACAACCTTTTGTGATAATATATATATACATGACAATAGAATATTTATCATAGATGGTTTTTTAAACCAACGGATTCTTGAATATGAAATGAGTTTTAAAAAATAAAACCAGGGGTTTTTTAATGGCATACAATGATTCCTGCAAACCGTTTATTAAGAAATTCAGTGACGGTGGATTTTTCTATATCTATGATGTAAACACCAATCAAATTATTGAGGTGGAAAAGTCCGTTTATGATAGCATCGATAAATATGAGTATAATACAAACAACAGTATTGAAGCCCCACATAAAGGTGCTTATCAGGATACGGATATAAAGAAAAGCCAGGAGAAAATTATTGAAGCCGGGAAGAATTACGGACTCTTTTCAAATTACAGGCCTAAAAAGGTAACCTTAGGTATAAAAACCACGGATGGAGTTAAAAAACTGCATGGTAACGGCTTAAGTCAAATAATTCTTGAAATTACGAGAAGTTGTAATCAAAATTGCAGCTACTGTCCTACATCAGGAAAATATTCCCATGACAAAACCTTTAAAAAAAATATGAGTAGAGAAACCTTTAAAAAATGTTTGGATTTCTTTTGTGAAAGATCATTAAACTCCGAAAAGCCTTTTATTACTTTTTATGGTGGAGAACCATTATTACGGTTTGATTTAATCAGGGAAGCCGTTGAGTATGTGAAGACAAAATATGATAACAAAAAATACAGCTTCAATTTAACCACTAACACTACCCTTTTAAATAAGGAGATCTTAGACTTCTTCATTAAAAATGATTTTTCCGTTATGGTTAGTCTTGACGGTCCTGAAAAGATCAATGACCGTTATCGCCGATTCAAAAATGGCAAAGGTACGTTTAACCGTATCATGAAGAACCTGGAATTGATAAAGCAGGACAACAAAGAATATTTTTCAAGTAAACTATCCATATCCAGCGTTTTATCACCCCCCTTCGATAAGATCGATGAAATCCTTGATTTTTTTACCACTAACAAAACCTTGAAGGATTTTAAAGGTAACATAAGATCAAACTTAGTCTACACCAGGGGAACTTCTTTTATAGAAGATTTTGGTCTTGAAGAAAGTTTTAAAGAACTGCCAAAGGTAAATGACAAATTTATTAAGCGGATTAAAAAATCAATACTGGCTAATAACCTGGATGATTTGACAATTGAGAAAAACCAGGTATATTCTATACTATACAATCTTGCCAGGCGCCCGATTAAAAGACTGTATGACCATGTCCAACCAATTGGAGCAT
>CP070627.1:8639244-8643684 GCA_020355945.1 Candidatus Aminicenantota bacterium
CGTTGGGTTATCGATTTATTTCCTGGATGGATTCATTTGGTTCCGGTGCTCATCTGTCGAAAAGGAATAATATCATTTATCGTTTGAGCAAAATATATCATCCTTATAAAAAATACTGGAGTGGTTCTTTTGTGGATTATCCTTTAAGAATGAGGGCGGCTGCCGATGAATGGAAAAAATATGTCAAAGGAAACAAAGATTTAAAGTTAGTCATCATGGATGAGCCTCTCTATTTTTATCCGCTGGTCGAATATTTATATGAATTAGAAATTCCCATTGTGGCCTTATGTCAAAACATTGAGAGTTTAAGTTTCAGCCAATTGAACTGCAAGCACCAGTTGGAGTTATTTAATAAAGAAATCGATTTATTTAAAAAGTGTGCATTGGTCATCACCATTTCCAGGGAAGAGACATTTTTGCTCAAGAATTTTAATATTCCTGCCTTTTATTTGCCTTATTACCCGGTTAAATCCGTTGAGGGAAGAATGCTGCGGGTGAGGGAGAGAAGGAAAAATACAGTAAAGAAGGGCTTTTTGCTGTTGGGGACAGTTGGGAACAAAGTGACCTTTGACGGTATGGCAGCGGTTATTGATTTTTGGGACAGCCGTAAAAATAAAATTAAGAATGAAAAGTTACTGGTGGCTGGTTATGGTACATCTTCATTATTAAAAGTTAATGGAAGTGAGGCCATTGATTTTTTAGGTGAATTATCCAATGAGAAACTGGATGATGTTCTCAGTCGGGTAAGAGCCATGATCTGTTTCCAGGAGTTTGGTTCCGGGGCTTTAACGCGGATAAGGGAAATGTTGACGGCAGGCGTGCCTGTGTTAGCCAACTCCCATGCGGCCCGGTCTTATCATGGTTTCCAGGGTTTATGCGAATTTTCAGGTTTTGACGACCTGGAAAGAATTGTCCTGGAATTGATGTCGGGAAAGCTGACCATTCAACAAGAAGATAAAAATATGACATCTTCGCTGGTGGCAGCGGGATTATTGGCCCGGATTCGATCGTTGATCAAGTAATGTCAGGGGTGACATGAAAAAAAGTATTTTAATTGTTTATCCCCACAGTATCTTTGAAGAGAAAGAAGGGATCAATACGCGCTATATTCAATTACTGAAGTATTTTATCGCCAGGGATTTTCGTGTGGACGTGCTGACCCTGCAAAATTTTAAAAGTTCCTGGGAACATTACCCGGTGGATAAAGGCGGTTTGATCAATGAACTTTTTTTCTACGATTTTAAGAAAGGTTCCCGCGGACAAAAACAAAAAAATAAAATGAAAAACCAATGGGCCAGGGTTCGCAAACGCATCCCCTTTTTTTATGCTTATACTCATCTGCCGGATTTTGCCTATGAAAGCATGCGAAAGCATTTCAACCAGATCGTAACAAACAACCATTATGATTTTATCCTCATCAGTTATGTTTATTGGGCCAATTTACTCAATCGGGCACCGGTAAAAAAAAGTGTGAAACTGCTGGATTTATCGGATTTTCTTACTTTGAACCGGTTTGACAGCTCCGAAGGCGATGTGAAGATCGGTGCAATGCTGGAGGAAGAAATCCGGCGGGTCAATCTTTTTGATAAAGTCATGTGTATATCCGAAGACGAGCGCTTCTTTTTTTCTCAATTTGCGCGGCAGCCCCAGTACTATTATGTACCTTTTTTTATGAAAAAGAACAATATTTCCAGGGATGCCAATCCCCGGCATGACCTTGTATTTGTGGGCTCGGATAACCCGCATAACCGAAAAGGAATGAAATGGTTTTTTGATCATGTTTACCCGTTATTGGACAAATCCATGAAAATATTAATCGTGGGGTCGGTGGCAAAATACATAAAAGCCCGTGCCCATGTGGTGTTTTGCCCATACCTGGAAAAACTCGATGACATCTACACTGGTTCGCGGATTTCTATTTGTCCCTTATTGGGGGGTACGGGCTTGAAGGTCAAAGTGGTAGAAGCGCTTTCTTTTGGACTGCCGGTGATTACTACTTATAAAGGAGTGGCCGGATTCCCTTCTAAAATCAACAATGGCTGCCTGATCGCAGGTTCGCCAAAGGAGTTTGCCAATTGTATTCATAAACTTTTAAAGGACAAAGACCTATATGATTTTCACAGTCAACAGGCATTGGATTTTTTCCTGGAAAATTTTGAAGAGTCAAAGGTTTACCATCAATTGGATGAAATCTTTTTAAGTGAGTGAAAAACATGAAATTTAAATACAGGCTCCAGGATGATTCATTAAGTTTTGAAAAAGGCGTTGAAATTTTAAAAGGGAGATTGCCCAACCATGTTTTTAAGGATTGGCCCGGGAGGACTCTTTCAGGAAAGGAAAATCAATTCCTGGTTTCCCGGTTAAGCGAAAGAGGCATTAAGGTTAAATCCTTCCGAGTAATAAAGCAGGAGTACCGGGAATACCTGGAAAAAGTAAACTATAAAAAGAGATACCCGGGGTATTATCCCGGTAGTTTTCATGAAAAGACCCTGGAGCATTTTATTGCTCTTAAATTATTAAGATCAAACCTGGCCAAGGGCCGGAGGTTCATTGATATTGGAGCGGAAAGTTCACCCCACAGCAAAATATTCAGCCGGTTAACCGGGTGTAAAGGTTATCGACAGGATATCCGCTATCCCAAAGGGGTCTGGTGGAGAAAAATTGGCAGTGATGCATCATCAATCCCGGTAAAAGAGAATTTTTTTCACAGTGCGTTGGCTGCCTGCAGCATTGAACATTTTGAAAATGATTCTGATATCCGGTTCATGAAGGAAATGCCCCGGGTATTGTCGATAGGTGGTCTGATTGTTGTGATCCCGTTGTATTTACATGAAAAAGCCTTTTGTGCCACAGACCCGAAATTTTCCGTACCCGGGAATGTGACCTTTGATGCCGGGATTGACATCCACTGTGTGGATGGGTGGAGAAACCGGCACGGGAGATTTTATTCCCCGCAAACGTTGTTTGAACGATTGCTTGAACCGAATCTCCAGCGGATGGATTTCCTGGTTTATTACATTGAAAATTTTAAAGAGATACATGAATCCACGTATTGCCGGTTTGCCTTAGTGGGTAAAAAAATTGCCTGAAGGGCGATTGCAGCGTCGTATTGATAGTCAAATAAGAAATAATGAAATGATCTTCTTAAAA
Source organism: Candidatus Aminicenantota bacterium (assembly GCA_020355945.1). The sequence continues at coordinate 8,642,395 of CP070627.1, forward strand.
GAGAAAAATTCGAAATCAATGCCCTGTAATCCCTTCATTGAGGCAAAAGATTTTTCTCCGTTTACCTATTCCAAAAGGTTCCATTTTAATTTATTTTCCGATTACAACTATGATATTGAATTGTTCAAGAAAACATTGAACCCGGACCAATGCTCTCTTAAAAATTACCAGGACCTCCTGGTCTTTTCCTTTATTAAACAATTTGTTCCCGAAGGTTCCAGGCTCCTGGATGTTGGCGGGGGTAATTCACGGATTATTAAACATTTTAAGAAAAAGTACCAATGTTGGAACGTGGATAAATTGGAAGGCAGGGGAAATGGGCCTAAACGAATATTTAAGTGGGGTTTTCGCCTGGTCAAGGATTACATAGGTAATTTCAACCCGGCATTACCGGACAACTATTTTGACTTTGTTTTTTCAATTTCCGCCCTGGAACATGTGCCCGGGCAAGACCCAATCTTATTCAAAAATATCCTGGATGATCTGAACCGGGTGCTCAAACCCGGGGGTTATTCTCTTCACTGCTTTGACTCTATTCTTAAACCAGGCAGCATGTGGGTCAACAGGTTTTTAATTTATATCTTTGAAAAGGAACAGACATTAAATCGCTTTTTCCCTTTTGAAATGCTGGACCAGGCACCGGATTTATTTGTCATGTCTGAGCAAGTATACAACAGGAAATGGAAGCATATTACCCGGAAAACTTATGATGAATTTGGAAAACCATTTTCATATAACATCTTATGGCAAAAACCGGGATAAAGATTTTTTTGTTTTTTGTGGTATTTTTATGACAGAAAAGATAAGAGGAGATTAACATAATGGTAAGGAAGCTCAAGGGCATCAAATTCAAACAGCATATATACAATTTTGCCTTTTCCCCATTGGTGCTGCTGAATTCCCGACCCCGGGACCTCATCAGCAAGTACCCTGTTTACATCTTTCATCATATCCCCAAATGTGCCGGGACCAGCACGATTTTTGCGCTGCGGCACTGGTTTTTTATTGTCAAAGACTATTGGAGTTCTTATCACTCTGAAGAGGTTCCCTATTTTATCCGGCACCCGGTGAAACTCCAATCTTTACGCTCGTATAACTGCCTGTGCGGTCATTTTGATTTGCCGCAAACGCGCCTGGATAAAAGATATCCCGAAGCACTCCATAATCAAAATTTTAAAATTTTTACCTTTGTCAGAGACCCGTTGGAATTGAAAATATCGCTTTATTATTTTGAAAAAAAACGCGGGAAACGGGAAGGGATATCTTTAGAGCAGCATCTTTTGACAAGGA
>CP070627.1:8643784-8659423 GCA_020355945.1 Candidatus Aminicenantota bacterium
CTAAATCATTTTTATCTCTGTATTGAAAGAGCGTTTTCAAATGCCCGCCAATGGGTGTGGGAAAGATATCGTGGACATCTCGCTGAATGGTTGGGTAATTCTCTAACTTGTTTTCTTCCAACTCTTGTTTACACTTTTTCAGATCATTACTATAAAGTACGGCTTCATTAAGCAGGACTTTTACCAAATTGAAATTGAATGGATCAATTCCCCCTCTTGGAAAGGATTTTTTGTCTTCGGGTGTTAAATCGATTGATATAGGAAGTTTCCAATCCAGGACTTCCGGTGCATTTTCATTCCTGTATAATCCCCAGGGCACTTCTTCTTTTGCCGCCTCCTCTTTTCCCTGCCAACTGATATCCCTGGAAGAATAAAGATTTATTGCTTTTGATGGGCCATACTTGCTCATTATAAAGGCTTTGGCAATTTGAAATGCCTTTTTCAAGGTGGCCTGGCTGGCCAGGGCATTATAAAATTGCTCGGCAAATTCCGTGGCCATTTTATCGTCGATGGGAACAGAAGTAGCAATCACTGCTTTTACACCGCAAGAGAGTAAAATATCCACCTGTTTTCGCGTGGCACAGCCGTTGAGAAACACCAATTGCAGGTCCTTTTGCTGTCCCATTAATTGGGCCAATCCTTTGGCATCGGCCAGTTGTGACTCACCTTCACAGCTTTCCAGTTGCAAGTGTGTGCCATTGGCATGACCGCCGTAGTGGAAAATAGCAATTCGATCGCTATAGCGGTTGAACAGGGCAAAAATATCAGCAATAGACGTACTCTCTTCTTTATGGACCTGGACAAAACCCTTATCATGGTAATTTTGCAAAGTTTTAAAGATATTTTTTCTCTCCCTGACAATCATGGGTAAGTAAGCATCGTTATCATTGGCAAACGCCAGTATGATAATTGGTTTCATGGTTTCACCTCACTGCCTCCGGCGGGCTCGCGGCGCGGGCACCTTATTTCCCTTTTCTTTCCGGTATTCGTCTTTATGCTTCTGCACTCGTTTGTATACCTCTTTTGAAAAAACTTTTCCCTTGATGAGTCCATTTATAAACTTGTCTAAGGTACTCTGCCATTTTTTTTGGGCATCAGCCGGTAACCTATTTACGATCAAATCATACTCTTCCATCTCTTTTATGGCCTCTTCTTCAAGCTCTCCGATTTCTTTAGATAAATCATTATTAATCTTTTTTGCTGCTTCAATCATTTGTTTTTCATATTGGTCAGGGATATTTTCCCAGGTTGTTTTTGAGATAAAAAGCACCCCGATCCCAGGACCCACCAGGAGAGAACACATGTTGGGAGCCAGGTTGTAGTATTGACCGGCAGCAGCTATAATTGGCGAATGATAAAAGGCAGTGACCTTACCGCTTTGCAGATTCATCATCAGGTCATTGAAATCAATTGGTACAGGATCGAATCCGGCATTTTTAGCTGCCTCTACCATTCCCGGGTTCTCCGTTGTAATGGAGAGCTTGTGATCTTGCAAATCTTCAGGGTAAAACACGGGATTTTTTGAGAAGAACCTGACCCATCCGTAGGATGACCAACAGATCATCTTAAAGCCTTTTTTTTCAATTTCTTTTTCAAAAAACTCTTTCAATTTATCAAAAACATAATTAAATTCCTCATCGTCGGTAAATAGCAAAGGAGTATAAAACAGGTTAACATCCCTGTATATACTCGATATCCCCTCAAGGGTGAGAGCGGCTCCTCCTAATTTACCGCTGCGCATTTTCTCTACAATCTCGACTTCATTGCCGGCAATTCCCCCGGCAAATATCCTGAGCCTCACCTTACCCCCGGTTATTTTTGTCCAATCACTGCTTATCCTATTAAGAGCTTTGTGCCAGGGAGTACGTTCAGGGCTAATGGTGCCAATTTTGATAGTAATGGTCTCTTGTGAATAGACAGACCCTGTTAAAATTAATGCACTTAATATGAACAGCAATATAATTTTTTCGATTTTCATTTCATTTCCTCCTCTTTTTCCTCTTCTTTCAACTGCTTATCGTCAAACCTTTGACAAACACCATTTTTTAAAAAATCTTCCAGGGGCATTTTAATCTTCCATTGGCGGACAGTTTTATCCTTAGAACCGGTAATAATATATGTGCTGTCCGGTGAAAAAGCGACAGAATTAATCCAATTTTCATGCCCTTTGAAAACCCGTAATTGCATTCCGTTCAAGTTCCATAACCGGGCGGTCTTATCCTTAGAGCCGGAGAGGATATATTTGCCATCGGGTGAAAAGACCGCGGAAGTAATACCTTTTTCATGTCCTTTGAAAATCGTTAATACCTTTCCCTTCAGATTCCATAAACGGATCGTTTTATCAAAGGACGCGGTGAGAATATAGTTGCCATCCGGTGAAAAGGCAATGGAAGTGATTTTAGACTGATGTCCTTTGAAATCCTGTAATTTGTTTCCCTCCAGGTCCCATAACCGGGCGATATCATACTCGGTCCCGGTGACAATATATTTGCTGTCCGGCGAAAATGCTAACGAAGAAATCATATTTTTATCACCTTTGAAAGTTCGTATTAAGTTTCCCTGCAAATCCCATAATCGAGCGGTTTTATCCCTTGAGCCGGTGAGAATATATTTACCGTCAGGAGAAAAGACCGCGGAAGTGACATCATCTTCATGCTGTATTTTGAAATCATGAATGGGATTTCCCTGCAAATCCCATAATCGGGCGAATCGGGCGGTTTTATCTTCAGATACGGTTAGAATATATTTACTATCAGGCGAAAAGTCAGCAGATGTAACCCGAGCATCATCTACTCTGAAATCCTTTGAGTTCTTTCCCTGCAAATCGCGTAAATGTGCAGCTCCATCCTGGTAAACGGTGAGAATATATTTACCATCAGGAGAAATGGCAGCGTAAGTGGTAGCAGCATCATACTCTTCCAGTATTCGGGATTTTATATCTTTAATATCCTTAATATCCCATAGACGTATGGTATTATCCTTCGAGCCTGTTATAATATAATCGCCATCCGGTGAAGAAAAGGCAGCGGAAGTCACCTCTTTATTATGCCCTATGAAATCTTGCAACTTCTGTCCCTGCAAGTCCCATAACCGGGCGGTTTTGTCCTTTGATCCGGTGAGAATATATTTCCTATCCGGCGAAAAGGCAACGGAAGTAACCTCTTCTTCATGTCCTTTGAAAACCCTTAATTCCTTGACGTTCGAATCCCATAACCGGGCGGTTCCATCCTTATGGCCGGTGAGGATATACTTACCATCGGGTGAAAAGGCAGCGGAAGTAATATCTTTTTTATGCTCTTTGAAAGTCAATGGTTCTTTTATTCCAGGGGAGACCGGAAGAATAGATTTTCCATCCGGGGAAGAGTCAGTGGATTTGAACAAACTTACAGGATTTTGTAAAGCAAGTAATTCGTTTCCCTGCAAGTACCACAGCAGAACGGGTCTATCCGAGGTGCCAGTAAAAATAAATTTACCCTCCGTAGAAAAGGTAAAGGAGGTATCCTCGGTTCTATACCCTTTGAAAACTCGTAACTCCTTTCCTTTCTCATCCCATAACCGGGCAGTTCTATCAAAGGAGCCAGTAAGAATATATTTTCCATCAGGAGAATAGGCAGCGGAAGTGACCAAACCTTTATGTCCTGTAAAAGGCTCTGATTCCTTTCCCTTCAAATCCAATAACCTGACGGTTCCATCAAAGTAACCTGCAATAATATTTTTTCCATCCGGCGAAAAAGCAACGGAAAGAACCCTTGCTTTATTTTTTGCAATAATTTTATAAAAATTATTTTCCCAGTAAATCTTATCAATGGTATTGGATAAGATTTTGTTTTTACCTAATAACCAGACCTTTTTAGCTTTTTCAGCTAAACGCAAGGCATAGGTGGGATCGTCTTTTACCTTTAACAGTGCTTTTGAAGCATAGGCGTTGGCTTCAGCTACTTTCCACTTCCAACCTGCAAATAAAGCAAAGAAAATAATTAAACTAATAGCAACAGCACAAAAGGCGATGATTTTTTTTTGTTTTGAAACCTTTTTTTTACTTTTTTCTATAAATTCTTTCTCTTTTTTCTCTAATTCCTTTTTTAGCTTTTCTTCAAAGCTTTCAAAGTAATAATCGATATAATTAAGCTCTTTTTTAGAGAGAAACGTCCTGGTCTTTTCAAAAGTATCAAGCCGGTCTTTTACCAATTTTTTTATTTCTAGCAGTGCTTTCTCTTCATCGCTTATTTTCTCTTCGATTCGTTTTGCCAGGGCATCGTGAGCAATTTCATAGGTGTTATCTTCTTCCCAAAGGTTTAATATACGTGCATTTTCTAGCTCCTCCAGGCAATCCTTTATTACATCCTCCGAGCCTGTGAATTTTTCCAGGATTTTTTCCCGGGATAAGGGTAGAGTCGTTCCCTCCCCTGTTGCGAATTGTTTGAGCACTTCCCAGACAACTTTTCTCGGACCCCGGGGGTATTTTTCATTTAATTCCCCCTGTATCCGTTTTGCCTGAACTTCCAGGAATGAGGCCATCACATCGCTTACTTTGCCAACCTTTTTTACTAAATCCAATGTGAATATGACCTCTTTCAGTTGATCATCACTGCTGTTACTGGGGGATTCGACTTGCTTAGCGGCTCTCCTGTACAAACGGTCCAGGTAGACCTGTAAATAAGGTAACCCGATTTCTCCTTTTTTGTCTTGGTTGTATTCAATGATCCGTTTAATTGTGTCAGCGGGGGGGGCCAGTTGAATTTTAAAGGCCTTGGCAGATTCGCTAATGACCTCTTCTATCTTAGCTAAAGTCATCGTTTCTATACGGATGCGATTATTGAAGAGCCGCGGAACCACCTTTTCAAAATCATAAAGCCTGGCAATATAATCTTCCCGCATGACAAAGATTATCTTTACAGGCGCTCTTGATTCAAGTAATTGGGCGGTAATATTGAAAAAGGATCGCTGCTCTTCTTTTTTACCCAGGATAAAGAGCTCTTCAAATTGATCGAAAATTAAATAGACGGGTTTGAGAGAATCAAGATAAAGGGTGTAGACTGCATCAGTTATGGATTTCTCAATACCGATAGGGGATTCGGCATGCCTGTATATCTCTTTCCACAGGGAGATAATAATATCATCCCCTCTCCTGATATGGAGGTCAATCCAATCGGCTTCGGAGAAACGATTGCCCAGTCCACATCGAATAATACTTGTTTTTCCCGTCCCGGTTTGTCCGTAAACCAAAATAAGATTGGTAGTAAATGCAGTATTGTATAACAATTCAATCTCTTTATCTCTACCGAAAAAAATATCTCTTTCTCCTTTCTCGTAAGGTTTTAAAAATTTAAATGGTGAATTCATTTTTACTACCTCGCAATTATTTTAAGTTAAGTACATCTTCTTTAAACTTTTCAAACTGTTTACCCAGTTTTTCATATTCGGATTTAATTTCATCCCCTTCTTTAACCGAGATATTTAACGTTTCGTTAGTCTCCACAGATCGATAAGAGTAAATCCCCCTGGAAGGGTCTTGATGACTAAAAAAGTAGATCCTGGAGAGCGCATCGCCTTCGATGGTATTGTAATCGATGACAAAAGGGAAAAGATTGAGGAATCTTGCGGCGCCCTCACAATCTTTTAGTAAAACCACCGAATTGTCATCCGTACAAGAATCATTTTTCCATTTTGTGTGTTTTAAACCTTCCCACCTTCCTTTCAGTATTACTCTTGTATGCAAATACCAGGCGTCTTTATGCCGCTCTTTTTTAACCTGTATTTCTTTTATCGACGTGAGTTTATACATAACTAAAAATCCCACTTTCTCAAGAATGATGCCCAGATGTTTTTCGGCTTCGCTGCAAGAATTGTTAACTTCATTGGTACCATTTATACTGCATCCGTCAATTTCTCTTTTCAAATCCTCCATAAATCGGAGGGCTTTATTAAGCTCATTTTCACTTTGGGTCATTAAACTCTCTCCTATTATACTGAATTCTTTTGCAAAATAGTCAATTTCATTTTTTTTGAAAATATGGGCAATGATTTTAATGAGGTTTATATAATCGAAGGTTTGGTAATCATCGCCACCCGGTTCAAACAAACTTTTTGAGAGCTTGAGAAAATCTTCATTGACCGCAAGCGACGGGTTAACAATCTTCTCATCCCACAATTGAGATAACAAAATGAAACAAAGAAATTTAACCGCCTCACGATGGCACTGTACCAATTGTTTAAGCCTGTTGATATCTTTGGTACTGTTATTGAATAAACGTCTCAATTGCTCGCCCAGTGGCAGCGGCATGCTTTCCCAGATTTCCCTCCTGATTTCCTTCCTGGTTTCAGCTTTTGATTTTTCGATTTGATTCTCATCCATTAATGCGGCCATTTTGAGATTGTGGGGAGCAGTGGCCCTGGAAAGCGTATCGATCAGGTAGGAATTTACTTCCAGGCATTCATTTACCTGGCTATCGTGAGTACGATAGGGTGGGAGTTTCCATTTCAATACGTTCTTGTGAGCTTCAGCATAGTATAATCCCCAGGGCTCTGGATCGGTTGCAGGGGTCTCCTTTTCTTGCCAGTTCACATCGCGGGCACTGTATATTTTTATTTCCCTGGAGGAGCCTTCAGGGGCGGTCACTTTAGCTTTGGCCATGTTAAACGCCCCCTCGATGTCACGCCCACTGGCAAGGGATGTGTAAAATTGCACGGCAAATTCCGAAGCCATGCTGTCATCAATGGGAACAGAAGTAGCAATGACCGCCTTGACACCGGAGTCGAGCAATAGACCCACCTGCTTTCGTGTGGCACAGCCATTGAGAAAAACAAGCTGCAGTTCTTCTTGCAGCCCCATCACCCGGGCCAGGGGCTCGGCTTTGACCTGTTGGCTTCTGCCCGATATCATTTCCAGTTGCAAGTGGGTGCCGCTGGCATGACCACCATAGTGGAAAATGACAATTTTATCCTTATGGGTATCAAAATAATAAAAAATGTCATCCAAAGCTGCATCCCCTTCATGCTCCACCTGGACAAAATTCCCCACGGGATGATCACGGAAAGCTCTTAAAATATCTCTCTTTTCCCGCTTGATCATTTCCAGGTAATTATCTCTATCGTTTGCAAAAGTAAGTACGATAACAGGTTTCATGGTTTCACCTCACTACCTCCGGCGGGCCCGCGGCGCGGGCACCCTATGCTTTTGAGTTCTTATTTCAAACATTTTACTATTTTCCTTCTTCTATTTGACTCTTGATTTTATCCAACTCTTCCAGGTCCTTTTCCAATTCCATTTCTTTGAATAAAACTCGTGCCTTTTCCAGGTACTCTTGACCGCGAATACCCTTCAATTCTCGGAGCTTGCTTTTTTTCTCCGCCAGCCTTTTGCCAACTTCCATATACGTCCTGGCCAGCTCTGGCCGGGCACCGAGATGTTCTCCAATTCGAATGCTTTTATCCCACCAGGCGAACGCTTTTCGCTGCTTCTCAATGAGCCAGTAATACAATCCAATTAATTTAAACGCTTTTGTCCTGGAAACCGCATGTTTCTTAGAGTTCTTTAATACAGCCTTTCCACTTTGATAAGCATTCTTGCGCCAATGGGATATTTTTGTTTTGTCATTAGAATGAACGGATTCTTCTAACCGGTAAAGGTCAAACAAAAATTGGCTTATTAATAAGTAGCTCATATAATATGGAGCGATTCGCTTTTCATGAGAAACCAGCTCTTTTGCCTGCAATAATGATTCTTCCGCTCCCTTGATATCCTCCAGTAGAATTTGTATGTTGGGTTTCATCCCAAAAGCGAATACAGCCAGATTCTTTTGACCGGTTCTAACTACAAGATTAATTCCGGCATCCAGCTCATTTAGGGCATCATAGAGTTTTCGCTGTTTAAATAATAGTGCTGCACTGAGTAAATATTTTCTTATCCTGGTTATGTCATTGTCATAGGTTTCACCGATTTCATCTAATTTTTTTACCATTTCATTTGCCCTGGCGAAATTCCCTACTTCAATGTTCAACAAACCGGTCCAATCAGTAAGGGTAGTTGTATAAAAAAATTCTCCCCTGGCTAAATTACCATCGATTAAATTTTCATCATATTCAAATTCCTTCATCTTCATCCAGTTTCCTGATAAGACGTTATGCATTACCCTGGAGTGCCGATAAACAATGACGGATTTTATGTCATTTTTATTAATACGGCCTTTGGTAATGTCCAGCATTTTCTTGCTTATTTTGAATGAAATTCCTGTAAAGCAAAAAAGACCACTGCCGGCAGCAAGCAAAGAAATACCATTTTCTATGTTTTCTATATCAAACTTATTCAATTTTCTTGCTAATCTTATGGTATCTATAAACATCCTGTATGTATCCAGGGAAGATAATGCCAGGGCTCTTTTTTCAGTAATATTTATTATTTCATTGTCTCTTTCCCCGGGGACCTTTCCCGGTTTATCCGGTAGATGAATAAGCATTTTTAATAGGGTCAACAGGTTGATTATGAGTTCCGGCAGTGCGATAAACTTATTTTTTGGCCGTTTTTCTCCCCAATATACCAATACCTTATCAAAATGTTCCACCGCTTCCACCATATGACCTTTATTGAAAAACGCCAGGCCGATGTTTTTTTCTAGCATGGCTATTTTTTCGGGATCGGCTGCATGCCCGGATTTGCTGAGATAAAGTTTCAAAGCTTCCTGGTAGTAGTTGAGGGCTTCCCGTGAGGCAGCAGCTTTTAATGCCTCTTCGCCTGCTTTTATTAAATACTCTTCAGCCTTGTCCGGGTTCTCTCCCTTGCAGTAGTGTAAGGCAAGCATGCCGTAAAATTCATGTAATTGTACTGAAAAAACAGATTCAATGGTTTCTGCCACTTTCAAGTGAAGTTCTTTTCTCCTTTTCAGTAAGATGGATTCATAGGTGACATCCCGGGCCAGTGCATGCTTGAAAAGGTATTCGCTTTCCCCCAATCTTTCTCTTTCCAGGAGGACCTGGATCCCTTTTAGATACTCCAGTTTATCATCGATATGGTCAATGGTTTTCGCCACTTCAGTTAAAATTTTGTAAAAGAAATACCTGCCGATGACCGATGCCTCTTTGAGCAGGGTCCTGGTTGCTTGATCAAGCCTGTCTATCCTGGACATCAGTGCATCTTGAATGGTTTCCGGGATCACCACCGCATCGATTTTTTCCGTTACTTTGAATTTTCCATGCTCAATCTTTATCACACCATCATCGATAAAAGAGCGAATCACTTCTTCAATAAAAAAAGGATTGCCTTCGGTCCGATTGGTAATGGCAGTCATGATACCTGTGGGAAGCCCACTCACTTTTACCAGGTTTTGGATAAGGATTTCACACTCTTTTTCATCCAGCGGTTCTAACTTTATCTCCAAATAAAACCTGCCGTATCTTTCCCGGATGGTTTCCAATACTCGTTCACCCGTGTCTTTATAGTTTGGCCTTAGTTCAAGGATAAAAAGTATTCTATGTTTCTCGGCCAGCCGGAAAAGCGATTCCAGGAGTTCGATGGAGGACAAATCAGCCCAATGAATGTCATGGATAAAACACACAAGGGGGAGACGTTCGGCGATCTTTATCATGAGCTCACGCATGTTTTTTAAGATGAGTTTTTCCATGGCTGCGCCTTCGATGCCTTTGACCCGCGCTGCATACTTTCCCGTGAGCTTCATCCCCATCAATGTGGCTACAAAGGGAAAAACTTCTCCTACACCCCGGGGATGGATATTGGCAATGGTTTGTTCAAGTTTGGAGAGCGATCTTGTTTCGCTGTCCTCTTCTTTTATTTTTGCCCAGTTTTTTAAAATATCGATGATGGGAAAATAACTTAAATTCCTGCCAATGGATAACGCTTTTCCTTCAAGCATTGTGACCTTTTTGACCTCACCTGTTTTTTTTAATTCATCCAAAAGCCGGGATTTGCCAATCCCGGCTTCGCCAATCACACTAACAATCGACCCTTCACCATTGATAACTTTTAGCACATGAAGTTTTAACTGATCCAGCTCTTTATCCCTGCCTACCATTTCTGAGTCGATCATTCGATTAATCTTTTTTTTGGGTGATAAAAATTTAAATACAGAAACAGGCTTTATCCTACCTTTCAAGGTGATGGGTTCTAATTGCTTATAGTCAAATTCATCACTGGTATATCCCTGGGTTAACCGGCCGATATAAATCTCTCCATCAGCCGCTAATTCATTCAATCGAGATGCCATGATTACGGCATCACCCATAACATTACTAAAATCCTTGTTTTCATCCGCACCCATTTGGGCGATCACTTTCCCGGTATCTATTCCAATATGGATATCAAGAGGGATTTGCAGCTCTCTCTCCTCTCTCAATTGATAAAGTTTATCACGCATTTCAATGGCGGCACTGACTGCCTTTTTTGGGGCATCCTCAATGGCGGTGGGAAGTCCGAAAAAAGCGGTGAAACTGCTGCCTATGATTTTGTCACCTATCCTGCTGCCGCCAAACTTTTCAATCACGGGACTAAGAATTTTGAAACAATTTTTCATGGTTGCGGCGGTCTCTTCCGTGCCTGATTTTTCCAACATCTGGTTGTACCCGGAAATTTCTCCACACATCACGGTTACCAGGCGCAGTTCCCTGGTTCCTGATATATCTTGTGGTTCTGGTGTAACTCCAGGTTTATTTTCTGCTTCAAGGGATTTTACCAATTCTTTCAAATCAGACAACAGTTCCGGCATCGATGGATATCGATATTCCCGGTTTTTACATAAACATTTCAATATTATTTTTTCCAATCCTTTGGGAATGTTGGCTCGAATCTCGGTCAAAGGCGGCGGAGAATGATTAATAATAGTATCGATGACTGCTTGTTTGTATTTGCCTTTAAAAGGCAATTGTCCCGCGGCGATCTTATATAAAACCACTCCTAAAGACCATATATTGTCCTGGAGTTCCAGTCCTCCTCCCTGTGCCTGCTGGGGGGAGATATAAAAATAAGTTCCTTTCAACTCCCCACGACCAAAGCGTAAGGATTTTACTTTATTATTCTCATCCAGGATGATATTTTTAGGGGTAATATTTTTTTTAACCATCCCGTCATGATGGTTTTTTTCCAGTAATTCGGAAATTTGTATGGCCATATTGATTATGTCTTTGATGGGGATTTTTTTCCTATGCTTCAGCATGTCTTCCAGGGTCTTCTCGCCGCGGCTGCGGATGGGGTCCCAGGTGGAGGGAAGTTTCCAATCCAGTACTCCCGGGCTGCTTTCATTGACATACAATCCCCACGGCACCTCTTTATCCGCTGCTTTTTTTTCCTTTTTCCAGCTCAGGTCCCTGTGCATGATGATTTCTCTTGACGGTCCATACCTGGTGGTAATAAAAGCCCTGGCAGTTTCAAAGGCTTTTTGAATCGTTACCTGTTTTGCCAATTTTTTATAAAACTGTTCGGCAAATTCTACGGCCATTTTATCATCGATGACAACGGAAGTTGCGATCACTGCCCTGACCCCTACGGAGAGCAAAAGCTCCACCTGGTTTAAAGTGGCGCAGCCATTGAGAAAAACCAATTGAAGCCCTTTTTGCTGGCCCATCAACTGGGCCAGGCCCAGGGCATTGGCCAATTGTGATTCACCTCCGGGAGTTTCCAACTGCAGGTGTGTGCCGTTAGCATGGCCGCCGTAGTGGAAGATGGCGACCTGGTCTTGATAGTGGCTGAATAACTCGAAAATATCCTCTACAGAGGTACTCTCTACTTTGCGCACCTGGATAAACTCTTCATCATCATAGTGTCGCAGGGCTTTGAAAATATTTTTCCTTTCCCGGTTGATCATTTCCAGGTACCTATCTCTATCGTTTGCAAAAGTAAGTACGATAACAGGTTTCATGGCTTCACCTCCCTGCCGGGCTTAATACCCTGGCTAACGCCTTTAAACCGACTTCAGACCGGAAATAATTAAGATGATGACAAACTAAATCTATCTTTTCCGGCCCGGGTTGACGATGATCGTCTACCTGCTTCATGCTGTCCACACTGACAACAATATCATTGGGCTGCGCCCCGTAAGCCAGTTTACCGATCCCCATTTCAATCTTTTCTATCAGCCTGGCAAAAAATCCCTCATCTTCCTCTTGAACCGATTCATAATCGCTGATATCTCCCGCCAGTATGGTGTACCTGACATTGGGATCACTGCAAAGATACAAATCTTTGACAAACGAAGAACCTTCTTTCATCTGTTCCAGGGTTTGCGTTATTTTTTTCGATTCATTGAGGGCACACAATAACGCACTGGCATAGGGAATAAAAGATTTGATGAAATTAAGCGCTAGAGTAAGAATCGTAATCGCCATATTCCTGTAGGCGGCAATGTTACCGAAAACAAATCCATTGTTAGGGGGCCCGGTCATGATGAGACGGTTAACGATTTTGCTGCCTCCATCCTTCTCGATAAACCAGCGGGATACCAAACCACCCATGGAGTGAGCTAAAATCGTTATTTTTTTATCCTGGTTTTCATGCAAACCCACCTCTTTAAGCTTTAATTTTAGATTTTTAGCGGTGTCCTCGATAGGGGTATTGAGGTTTTCATAATCAAAGGTTAAGATTAAATCATATTTATCGGCAATACTTGTGGAGTTTTCATCAACGGCTAATTTCAGTGCCTTTGCCATGTGTTGGCTGTCTCCAAGAATTCCGTGGATAAGAAGAAGAATACGATTGGCTTTGGCAACCTTTTCTTTGACATGATCTTCGTGTCGAATAATGCTGCCGTCGGGTTGGTATTCCACCCTTTGCAGCCGGTTGAGGTTTTTTCGTCCCAGGATTAATTTTAAGAAACACAATTTTAGGGCCTTGCCCAGGCTTCTCCGGGCCTCATCAGTGACATCCGGGATACGATCGATGCGGATGCACACCTTCCGGTTCTCATCGATAGAGGGATTCCCCACCAATAAAAAGTGAGTGCCGTCAAAGGTCATAGGAAGGATATATTCATTATCCTCCAGCGTGGTGTCCAGGAGAATTTCCAGGGGATTTTCTTTTAAACTCTCTTCATTACTGATGTCGGTGAGTTCTAAAATACCTGGGCCCCCACTGCCTGGATTCCTTGTAGAAGAGAAATGAATCAATTCATACGCATCTCCCTCAAAGACATCGGATATGATGGTATCTTGTTCCGGTTTTGTGCTTCGAGTATGGGGTTTGCCCCCGGCTAAACTTATTTTTGCTTCAAATGAGGGATGCCCTTTGACCGTGATTTGACCGTTGGCAAGCAGTGTGTCTGTTTCCGAGACCCGGTTGAGTTGCCTGACTGTCCTGACTGTAATGGTTTTGGTGAACCAATCGTTCTCGACTTTGGTGCTTTTTCCTGTCCAGGCCAGGTCCCTGTCTTGGTGGAGTTCCAGGATCATTCCCAGTTTAATATCTTCTTGCAATAACAGGAAGTCATCCACCCGTTCCGTGCTGACGATCAGCTTGAATGTATCAACCGATTCATCGATGCCTTCGGGTAACATGAAGCATCTGTCATTTTCTTCTCCCAATAGAGTAATCGGGCCTTCTCCCGCTAAGAGTGGTTCATTTCCCAGGGCGGAAATCCCGAATTTCCTGGAAAAGTGGACCAGTGCCACATGAATGGTTTGATTGGTTCGGTTTTGCGCCCGCAATTTAAAAGGGATAGATTTCCAACCGTCACCCTCCTTTACATAATCAAAAGTCACCGAATCACCGGGGTACTGGAACTCCGTACCGTCATCCAACACCTCCAGGATGTTAAAGTCTACATCTTCAGTGTTAAAGGCAGTATTATGGTTTTGCAGCGCCAGGCTCCGTTCCCATCGTACCACCTTTTCCAGTATAGAGAAGATGTATCGGCAGCAGGGACCCGGTGTACCCACAGCCCCCTGGATCAACATATCCGATTCCCTGTGTCGGACCTGGAAACTGTTTTTTTGCGCAGAGAGCACATATTTGGCAGCAGCAGGTTTATCAGTGAAAGCAAAACTGCTCCATTGGGAATAAAACTCCGTCACCGATGCTTTCCCTTGGTCATCCCCCTCCAGGAGAACCGGCATCGGGGGAATAGGCAAGCTGACCAATCTGGCGAAGAAACGGTCCTCTTTGCTGTATTCGAATTCCGGGATTAAAGTACTTTTTTGTGCCTTTACGGAAACCACTTTAGCATAGCCTGCCATCTTATCTGCCCCGGAATCTACGGATGATTCGGGATACAACGCCACTTCTATCCTTTTCTCCGCTTCCGTGGGCAGACCGTGTAAGGCACCACAATCCATCTGCCATTCACCTCTTTTAAAATAGACATGATATCGGGCCTTTTGTCCCATGGGTTGACCATCCAGGAATTTCGCATAAGGCATAAAACGCTCATAGGTTTCAAACTGCGGGGTTTGATTTTGGGCGTGGCTAAGAATTGCTGAACGACACCTGATAAACGTATCCGCATAACTGGTCTTTGAGCCTGATTTTGTTAGCACATTCAATAACGTGGTTGAGAATAATCCCCTGCCTTCATCTGTTTCCCATGCTTTTTGGGTACGATCGCAGGCAGCCATGAGAACATGTTTACTTTGGGGAATATGAAGGGTTTTCATTTTTTTGTAGTAACCCTCCAGGTAGGTTTCGATGGGTCTGGGTGTTCCGGGGTCCCATTCTTCACGGGTTTGCCGTGGTTTTACCAGGTTGAAATCATCTGCTTTCCGGGTCCCGGACCCGGAATGGCAGCAGTCCAGGATGACTGCAATATGGGGATTGTTTTGAGCCACTTCCCGGAGTAATACTGCCAATTCTTTGTCTGCCAGGTCAAACCCTCCGCTGGTACGGCTGTCATAGCAAACCAATGTTTCATCCTTTTCACCGGGGAAGTATTCCTTGAACTCCGGTGCTGACATTTCTCTGGAACCATGGCCGCTGTATTGAAATAGTACCACGTCATGTTTGCCTGCTTTACACAGGTGATCCCGAAAAAGACGGATGATATTCGCCCGGGTGGCGTCACTGTTCTTGAGCACTTCGATTCGCAAGTTAAAAAGATGGCCGAAGCTCTCTTGCAAATAATCGTAATAGTGGTTCACATCATTAACACACCCCCCCAGCCAGCTAACCGGAGGCGGGTACTCATTGATGCCTACCAGGAGTCCATAAAGTCTTCGTTGACTCATTTTCCCTGCCCTCCATAAATTTTTCATTTCTCATTTCTCATTTCCTTATTAATATATCATAATCAAAACTAAAATACAAGACCTGGTTTATTCCTAAATCCACCGTCAATTTATGCCTCCGGCGGCCAGGAACCCTTTTGAAAAAGGGTTCCTGGACTTCCCAAAACTTTTTATTAGGGGGCAACCAATATTTTATTTGCTGTTAAGTTATTGGAATGGCAACAGCATTATTTCTTGCTTTAGCTTCACATTCCAACTGGGGTATTTGAGTATAATCGCCCTCTTTTAAGTTTTCCCGAACCTTTTTCATCAGATCTTTTCGTGTTAGTTGATTTTGATGTGCTCGCATCTCTTTGCAGAAGTAGTATGTAAAGGCTCCATGCCAGTCTTCGTCAATTAGCGCATCCGCGCTTAATTGATCGGCTCTACAACCGGTCCATAAAATATGGCGAAGGATACCTTTTTCCATGAGAGCTCTACTAA
>CP070627.1:8659523-8671053 GCA_020355945.1 Candidatus Aminicenantota bacterium
TGTAATTTTTAAAAATTCTGCCATTTTCTGGCAAAATTTTACTATTAGGTAACCATTATTCCTTTGTCCATTAATGGACACGAGATGTACACAGGCGGACAGTGCTTCTCATATAAACAGCGCCTTATAGGCCAATATCCCTGTTTTTATTAAAATGGTACGATTCTTGCATACATGTTTATGAGAAATCTGGCAAATCTGGTGCCCGGCAAGGAATTCTCGCCGGCCCCAGGAAGGAGGTCCTTTATGAAAAAGTACAATATACGCAGTATATTAATCGTTATTATGTTGTTTTTTTCCTCCGGGTTTTGCAGGGGAGGAAACGAGCCTGTATCCAAAGACAGGTTGATAAATGATATCAACTATTATGCCAATGTTATTAATGAGGCTCATGGAGACCCTTACCGGATCATTTCCAGGCAGCGCTTTGAAAAAAAAATTGAAGAACTGAAACACCGGATCCGATCATTGAAGACTGAAAAAATTCCTATTATCGATTGCTTTTTCTTTCTCCAGGAATTAACTGCTTTAATACAGGATGGACATACCAGGATAAGTTTCCCAATCCAAAGCCTGGGGGATTCCGATTTGCTTTTCCCGTTTGCTTTAAAAGTCATTGATGGAAAAGTATTTATCGTTAAAAACCTGGGAGAGAGCCAGGTGCCTTTATTTTCGGAAATCCTGGAAATCAATCATACCCCTATAAAAACACTGATGTCAAAGAGTTATAAACTCTTTAATACTTCTCTTGAGCATGGCAAATCGATTTTATTTGAGCTTTTTTTCCAGTTGTATTTGCCAACCTATTTTGATTTGCCATCGCCGTGGGTGGTAACTTATAAAAGCGATTCTCAAACCCGGGAAGCTGAAGTGAAAGGGGTTGCTGTAAGCCAGTATCTTAAAATCTTCCAACGTGATTCCCAGTATAAAGAATTCTCCTTTACCGTCGATGAAGAAGTAATTCCCGGGCTGGACATTCCCAGCTTTGCCCATGGAAGCGAAGAGGAATATAAGAATTTTATCGATACCTTTTTTGAGAAGTATAAAAAAGCAAATTATCTTGTCATTGATTTACGGGAGAATCCCGGCGGCAATGGAACATGGGGGTATTACCTCATGGATTATTTGACCGATTCCCCGTATCGTATTATAGAGAGTTTTGATTTCAAAGTAAGCGATATCTTTAGAGACAGTCAATACAGTAACAAGGCTGGCGAAAAATTAAAAACAGCGAAGAATGGCATCTACCTGCCTATTGAAATGGCCGAAATACGCAAACCGCATCGAAAAGCAAATAAATTCCGGGGCAGGGTATTTCTCTTGACCTCCCAATACACCTTTTCAGCCGGTGTAGTTACGGCAGCGATCTTTAAATTCAATAAAATGGGCACAGTCATCGGGCAAGAAACAGTGGGAAAAGAAAGATTTTGCAGTGACCCGGTTAGGTTAAAACTGCCCCAGACAAAATTAGAAGTCATTATTCCTTTAGCTATCTATAGGCTTCCTGGCAATAATCCTGACCGGGGTGTCATTCCCGATATTTTAACTGTGTATTCGATTGAAGATTAT
Source organism: Candidatus Aminicenantota bacterium (assembly GCA_020355945.1). The sequence goes on from CP070627.1 coordinate 8,661,093, forward strand.
CAAAATCATAAGGACAACGAGTTGGATAAGGTCCGGGGATTAATTAAAAAAGAAAAAACCGGGAAAATTGAAGCCCAGTAGTAATTGTTAAGCCGGTCACGCGGTCACGCGGTCACGAAAGCATACATTGTTTTTTGACAGACTCCTCAAACTCCTGGCCTGTCCACAGCCCTGACAAGCCGGAACCAAAAAGGTTCTGGCTTGCCGGGAAATCCCAAATTACAAATCCCAAATTACAAACAAATTCCAAATCCTAAATTACAAATTACAAACAAAAGAAGTGCCCTTCGGGCATATTTGTTAACGCCTTCGGCGATGATTATAAAACAGCATTTTTAAGCCCGATATGGCTGTTTGTAATTTCGGACATTGTAATTTGTGATTTGTTTGTATATTGTAATTTGTAATTTGTGATTTTGAAAATTTTGCCACTTTCTGGCAAGATTTTACTATCAGGTAACCATTTCTTCCCGATTAAATCCATCCTTGGGGTATTCATTGGGGGCTAATTTTTACCTGACCCCTGGTTTCCTCGCTTACAATCTATGGTGGGAACCCGGAACCCTGGAGTGGGAGTGGATAAAAAAATTGAAAAAAAATCAATATAATAATATAATTGTGGTATGAAAAAGATTCTAAATAAAGAACTCTCCTTTACTGATGATCTGATTATACAAGCAGGTGATAAACTCATCATTCGGGATTCAAAGCTTTTATTCAAAGAAGGTACGGGAATCATCTGCTCCGGGGAGTTGATCATTGAAAATTCCTATATCGGTTCCATTGATAAAAATAAGGGATGGAATAATATTTCAGGATATAAAGCTAAAATCCATGGAATTAACTCGAAAATTACAAATGGCCAGGGCATGCCAGGTGAAAAATTAAATGAATATGTTAACGAAACGTATTTTTCCAACCGCTATGGAGGAGGAATTTTAATCATTTCCGGGACTTTAACACTGGAGACCACCGAAATCTCCAATTGCCACTCGGATTTATACGGAGGTGGCATTTATTCCAAAGATTCACAGGTAACCATTAAAAACTGCAATTTTCATAATCTTAGTTCACGAGACGGTGGTGCGATAATCGCATCCGGTCATGACGATAACGATTATGGGAAACTGGTTATTCAAGATACAACGTTTGAACAGACCCGGGCAAAGGCAGAGGGTGGAGTTATAAAAGTTTACAATATACCGGTGTCAATCAATCGATGTACCTTTAACAACAGCACCTGCCGAAAAGGAAACATATCAGTTGTCAAAAGCAATGATTTTCGTCTCCAATCATCCACCTTTAAAAACATACAAGCCACCGCATATGGCGGTGCACTCCTTATATATATAAGCGGTTCAACCATTGATAATTCCATTTTCGACCTTTGCCAGGCCGTTCAAATGGGAGGGGCAATATTTGTTGATGAAAGGTCATCCGCTCAAATAAACGCGTGTGATTTCATTAAATGTTCTGCTGGAAGGGCAGGAGGCGCTATCTACTGCGAATCTCCTACCAATGTCTCTAATTGTATCTTTGAAGAATGCTTTAGCCCTGACGCCGCTGCCATTGGGAAAAATTTTTTAAGTCTGTTTGAAGTTAAGTGCGCTAACCTCTATGATGTAAACTGCGAATCCCGCTTCAGTAATCTCCCGGACTGCAGCGGCAAAAAAATCAAGCCCGATAAAAATGAAACTAAAAGCCCGTTGGATGAGAATAAAATATATATATGCCCGGACTGTGAAGGACTGGGCGAAATCGCCGGTCATGTGTGTACCCTCTGCAAAGGCAATAAAAAAGTAATATTTAACAAAGAAAACAATCGATTGGAGGCATACGATAAACCATTGATTATAAGCTAGTGCCCAATAACTTGCCTGATCTTGAAATTTCAGTAAAATCACTTTATATTTGATACTAACAATTAGCCATTTCCCACTGACAAAAAAGCCACAAAAATACACAAAAAATCTCCGAACAACAGTTGACAAATTTTTACCTGCCCCCTTGTTTTTAGTTTTTCATTTCCACGCACCTCTAAGGTACCCCCCAGTACCCCGGAGGTACCCCCTTGCACCCTCGATATGGAATTTTGCATCTTTTTGCTTCAATGATGAGGCTTTGAGGTATCCCCCTGCACCTTAAAGATGAAACTTTGCATCTTTTATCTGCAATGGAGAGACTTTAGGGGTACCCCCCTGCACCCAAAAGATACAACTTTGCATCTTTTAGATTCAATGATGAGGCTTTAGGGGTACCCCCCTGCACCTCAGAGATGCAATTTTGCATCTAAAAGCTCCGGCGTTGAACCTTTGAGGTACTTTTTTGTGCCTTAAAGGTGCGTTGTTTAGGTTTTTTGCTCAACCTAAGCAGTTCGCTCAAGCACCAATGACCATTGACTGATGATCGATGACAAAAAAAGCCACAAAAATACATAAAAAATCTCCGAACAACAGTTGACAAATGGGAGGGTTTGTATTATATTATCGGTATAGGACGGTATGAGTCATGACAAAACATATAATAGATGACAAAGATAAAGGCCAGGAAGACAGGATAAACTCGCCTAAAGGAACGTATAACGAAACCGGGGAAAGACCCACCTCACGCCGGAAAAGAAAAATAATAATGCCTATCAGGAAGGGAACGGTTAGTGAATCAGCTATAAGAAAAGCTATAAGGAAGGTCATGGCAACTCAGCCTGTCTCAAATGGAACCTGAATATTCAAAAAGTGTATTTATTAATTGCCCGTTTGACAAAGATTATTTATCCATTTTTCGAGCCATCACATTTGCTGTAATTGATTGTGGTTTCATCGTTCGCTGCGCCAATGAGATGAGTGACAGCAGTGAGGTTAGAATTGATAAGATTGTAAAAATAATTTCAGAGTGCAAATATGGTATTCACGATATATCGCGGACCGAATTGGATAGAGAAACAAATCTTCCCCGCTTTAATATGCCGTTTGAACTGGGGATGTTTTTAGGTGCAAAACGATTCGGAAAGAGTGAGCAAAAAACCAAGCTCTGTTTAGTGTTAGACAGAGAGAGGTATCGTTACCATGCGTTCATTTCTGATATCGCCGGCCAGGATATTAAACCCCATGAAAACAATGATTCTAAAGCACTCAGGGTTGTAACGGATTGGCTGCGCAATGTTTCGGGAAGAAAGACCATCCCGGGAGGTACAGGAATTTTAGAGCGTTACCGATTATTCAATCTACAATTACCAGGTGTATGTGAAGAATTAAGATTGACTATCGAAGAGATGGCATTCTTTGATTATACGAATATTGTTTCTATATGGCTAAGAGATAATCCATTATACCCGAAGTTCAATTCAACAGGTTGAAAGAAGTCCATTAACTTGCGACCCATAACGTAATTATCTTGATTTTTGTATGTCCACAAATTAATTCCCGAATTCGTACCGGAAGGTCAAGTAAACTTGCTGGACCTTCGGGAAAGTTTCCCAGGAGCGCAAGCAAACTTACCGAATCTTCGGGGAATTTTACCGAAAGCTCAAGCAAACTTACCGAACCTTTGAGAAAATTTACCGGAAGCTCAAGTAAACTTACCGAGCCTTCGGGGAAGTTTCCCGGAAGCCCAAGCAAACTTACCGAACCTTCGAGAAAATTTACCGGAAGCTCAAGTAAACTTACTGAATCTTCAGGGAAGTTTACCTAAAGCCAAAGCAAACTTACCGAACCTTTGGGGAAGTTTCCCGGGAGCTCAAGAAAGCTTGATTTTTCACTGTTCTCTTTTTTTATCGTTGTATTTCTTTAGCCTTCATCCGTCTTCTCTCCTTCCCATCTTCCTAAAATCCTCATTCCTCTTTTGGTTGGCAATTGCCAATTGACAATTCTATCATTCCGACCTTCTACCCTTGCTCTTTCCCCCCAACTCCCCTCACTCACCTTACTCTCCTTACTCACCTTACCCACCAATGACTAATGACAAATTACCAATGACAAGTACTTTAAAGCTTTTGATTATTCGATTCGGATTCTTTTAAAAATCTCTGAACCTTCTCAATGTTTTCAATATTAAACAATGCAAAATCAATAAAAATATACTCAAGAAAAGATTCCCCCAATAACAAAAAATGAAGAGAGAATGCAATGTTAAATAAAAAGTTGTGAAAAGGGACGAAAAGGCTTGCAATAAATATTGTATAAAAAATATAAACAATAATCATTTCTTTTAGATCCTTTTCTCTATAAAAAGTAATAAGAATAGTGGCTAATCCCCCTGAAGAATAAAACCAAATCTTTTTGTCGTATTCTCCTCGAATAATAAAATACAAAATAAAACCTAATAAAAAAAATAAAACAAATTGAAAGAAGAGAAAATTCACGGTAAATGGGTCAAACAAAAACCTATAAAAACCATTCGATGTTGCTCCCAAATGATATTGAATAAAACCAACAATTCCAATAAGAGATGTTAACCAATATATTGATAATCCAACCAGAGCCCAAAACTCTCCACCAACTAAATCACAAGTTTTATACCAAAAATTATTCAAATTTATTTTCTTTTGCCAATGCCTTTTCAGCCCCCCTCTTGTGGCTGTTTTCCCTATAAAACCAATCAAATTAAATTCATGAAATGGAATTTCTTTTTCCACCAGGAATCCTGTAGTGAGATATCGAAAACGGTTATCAACTTGGTCTAGACGTTTTTTACATCCTTCCAAATTCCTCGCGATCCAATTTGCAGAATAAAAGCATATCAAAATAGCTAATTTTTTACCATTCTCTGTTTCAGGCAATTTCCATCGCCATCCCCATTCTTCAAATTTCGCATCTATTTCCTTTCTTGTTTTTTCATCCAGGAATCCAATTTCAGTTCTATCCAGGAAATCATAAAATCCATCAAGCTTTGACATCAGGAAAAGCGCATATGCTGCCAATTCCCTGATATACTCATCGGAATTCTCTATTAATAAATGCCCTAAAATCTCTAAGTTACCGACCTCTTTCAAACCATCGATGATATTCTTCTTTTCATTCTCTGGTAACCTCAGTGAAAATAATCTATTGATAAAGTATTTCTGTTTTGAACTGATTTTTGAGAAAAATTCCGCCAGGTTAAAGCGTTTTAGGTTGTCTAAAATCACTTCGTCCAGACTTTCATCTCCGGCATGAAGCAGCGAAAATATCACTTGCTGGAATGCCTCATCCGGGATTTTCCAATTCAACATTTCAAATAAAAGGTTTTTTGCCCGTTTGGCATGGAACCACCTGGGATTGGCGGCAATGAAACCCAGTTCTTCGATGACCTCTTTTCCCGGGTTCTCCTTAATAAAATGATGTGCCAATTCCATAATATCCTTTGCCAAATAAGGATTGGGCACTGCGCATTGGGTTAAGGCGCTAAATAAAATTGGATTTGGATTTCTTTTATTTATGAAATCGTCCTTAAAATCGGCGATTAAATCTTCCAAAATCGCATTGGCATACTCTTTGTTTTTGTTGAGCCCTATGTACAACAAAAGTACTTCTTTCCACTTTTCCGGGTCCTGGTGATACAGTTCAAGCATATCATGGTAACCTTTTTCTTTATCCAGGTAAGAGGCAGAGAAAAATTCCATAAAGGTCCGGTGGGGGAAACGGTAATCTGTGGCCGGGATAAATTGCAGCAGACCGGAATTTTGAATGATTTCCTTCTCCATCAACGGATATTCCTCGACTTTTAAGCTCAATTTTTCCATCTCTTCTCGAACGATAGGATGTAAAACCTTTTCATCGATTAATTCATCGTTGATATCAGCCGTACTGACATGCTCGAAGGCCACCCGGTTTAAGACAGCAATCTTTTGATGGGATTCAAATCTGTTAGCCCGATCTCGCTGTTGACTTTGGTCCCATTCTTCCAATAAAGCTCGTGTACATTTTTCGTAAAAATCTACCCGGTTGTCCGGCAGCGTATACTTAGGTAATGAATAGAGAAAAGTAATAATAGTCAGCATTAAAGGATTGGAAGCCAATTCGGATAAATGGGCTTTGCCGTTGATCATATCAAACAGTTCATGAGAGGATTTTTTCCCTTCAAATTTCCACAGGGATAAGAATTTGAGGATTGCAAAGGGTGTAAATGGAGCCATGCTGATTTTGCAGGGCTTCAACTGGTCAAAGGCAAGTTCGCTTTGGTAAAGGGCGGTTCGTGATGAAATAGCCGCGGGAATTTGAGGGTGTGTGCCTAAAAAAGTATTTAATAATCTGGCAGCGGATTCTCTTGCAGACCTGTCCAACTCATCATACCCATCAAATAAAAGAAATAATTTACCTTTGTATAGATTCTCCTCTACAAATTTTTCAGCAGTGGTGTCATCCTTATTGCCTTTTTCGAACTGGTAGTATTTTAATGTTTCTACAATTTTTTCTTTTAACTCCTTTTCATTTTTTATTCCTTTAATATCGGAAAAGTTCATTAAAACAGGAACCGCCTGGATTTCTTTATCAAATTTCCTCAAAGTTCTAGTTTTTTTTATTCCTTTAATATCTGTAAATTTCTCTATAACAGGAACCAACTGGATTTCTTTATCAATGGTCCAGAGGGTTCTGGCAATTACCCGCATGGCAATGGTCTTACCGCTTCCGGGTTTTCCCAGCAGCAGCAGCCGTAATCCTCGATTCTTTTTAAACTCCCGTACCAGGTAAACCTCTAGCTCTTCCCTTTGGGTGGCTTTTTTGGTTTCGAAATTGATGGGAACTAAAATATCGGTTAAGGTCTGGTCTTCTTTCATCCAGGGATGAGAAATACGGAGGGTTCGATCTTCTAATGTTTGCCTGTAGGTTTCCAAACCTGTTTTTTCCTTTTTCCGCCTCCTTGATAATGCAAACATTCTAAACCCGGGCTTTAGCGCACCTTTTAAAAGGCCTTTAATAAAAACAAAAATCACCGCTGCAATAAGAGAAGCGATGACTCCCAGGATTAATACAGTTAACGGATCACTTAAATCAATTTTCATTTTACCGCCTCCGCTTGCTCCCAACAATTTTACAGTGATTTAAATTAAATTATATCCAACCGGAGAGAAAATGGCAACAACACAAGGCCCTAAAAAGCCCCAAAAGGGCAAATTCCAAAAAAGTTGCCTAAAGATTAGAAACTTTTTAGTACTTTTTTCTTTCAGGACTTTATGCCAAACGGAGCACTTGATAGAACTTCGTTCGGTCATTCTCCCAGTAGGCTGTACGCGTATTACGAATGGATGGGAATGAAAGAGCTTAGAAAAATACACACCCATCCATTCGCATTATTTTAGTATTTTATCTAATCTTACAACGTATTATGAGCTGTGCCTCCGGCGGCCAAAAACCTTTTTGAAAAAAGGTTTCTGGACTTCCAAAAACTTTTTATTAGTAGGCTGCCCGAGAATTCAGTAAAGAAGCAATTGTAAATAAACCTTTAATCAAAAGCTTTTGCGGGGGTCCGTGACCGCTGGGGGCGGTTTTCTCGAAAAGAGCGCCCTGGTCGCCGAGGGCTTAGTGTTTTCCGCCGTGGAGCATTTTTTTGCCGTGCTCCATGATAGGCAATATTAATTGAGTACAAAGCGTCACCGCCTCTACAGAACCAGGAAAATTAATAATAATCGTCTTCTCCCGGATACCACAATATCCCCTGGAAAATACAGCATTCTTCGTTTGTTTATAAGACTCATACCGCAGCATCTCCGCTACCCCAGGCAAAGCCCTGTCACAAAGCTCCTCTGTCACATCCGGCGTTACATCCCTGGAAGATATACCCGTACCACCAGTTGTTATAATATAATCCCTACCAATATTTTGTAAAATAGCAGTTTTGATTTGCGCTCCATCATCCGGTACAATAGTAAGAGAAACATTAGCGTCTATAGAGCTTTCCGTAATAATATCCACAATCGTGGGGCCTGAGACATCCTGGTATTCACCACGAAACGCTCGATCAGATACTGTAATAACCGCTACTTCCAGCATGAATTTTACCTCCTTTGATCACTTTTGTAAAAATTCCCTGTTTGGGCATAATACATTCACCTACCACATTGGATATGGCACAGCCAGTGTGACACTCTTTACCAATTTGAGTAACCTCCAAAACCACACCATCTATAACAATTCGCCCACCAGGTTTGACTTTTGTCCAATCAATGCCGCGAGTGACAATATTTTCAGCGAAATCACCGTGGTTGATTTCAAAATCACCAGCTTTAGCCCTCATGACATCAATGGCTTCACCTCCCAATAAAGAAACCTGACGGTGCCATTCACCCGCATGTGCATCCCCTTTAATCCCATGATTCTCAATACACTCAATCTCCTCTACCGGATGTTTTTGGATTCCTTTCCTCTCGGATATATTCACGGATTCTATTTCAAATTCAACTTTCATGTCTGGTCTTCTCCTCCAGTTTGATATTTGAAATTCGCATTTGTTTATCCACGGCTTTGCACATATCATAGATGGTCAATGCGGCAATAGAAACAGCAGTTAATGCTTCCATTTCAATCCCGGTTTTGGCATCACAGGTTGCCCTGGATTGGATGTCTATTCTATTTTCTTTGATTTCAAAGGAAACATCGATTTTATTGATGGGGATGTTGTGGCAAAGGGGGATAAGGTCAAAGGTTTTTTTCGCACCACTGATAGCAGCAATACGGGCCACAGCTAACACATCACCTTTCTTTACCAGGTTGTTTTTTATCATATCGATCGTGCTTTCCTGTAAATAGATGGAACCTGACGCGGCAGCTTCCCGGTGGACAATTTTTTTATTGCTGATATCCACCATATGAGCTTCGCCTTTTTGATTCACATGCGTCAATCCCATTTAGCCTCCAAATCCGTTATTCATACGGGTCACTGTTTCAGTCCTGGAATTAAATAATATTATACCATTATTTCTATAAATAAGAAAGTAAAAAACCAGGTGGCGAACAAAATTAGCCGCCGATTTGCCAATTTTGAGTAGTGACATTGTTGGTACCGCTTTCGGGTTTACACTGGATAGCGTTGATAAGACTTTCTCTTAAATGACTGAAATCCAATGGAATTTCAATATCAGAGAAAAGGCATGGTTTTAACTTGCCATCAGCAGTGAGGCGGATGCGGTTGCAGCGTTCACACTTTAACGGCCGCTCTGCCACATAAGTTCGATCGATGCTGTCAATATTAGTCAAGGAATAATGATTGATACGCTGCAAAGCAAACCCTTTTTCCCGGCAAAACGCCTGCATGGCTTCCACTTCATTATCATTAAAACCCGGGATGAGAACCATATTGAGCTTGGTATTTTTAAAGCCGGCTTTGATAACCGCATCGATTCCCCTTAAAACATTTTTGATGTCACCGATGCGGGTTATTTCTTTATATTTGTTCGGGTCCAGGGTATCCAGGGAAATATTAATCCTGTCAAGGTCGGCTTTCTTCAAAGAGTGGGCCATGTTATCCAATAATACACCGTTGGTGGTAAGGGTTAATTCCCCAAGACCGGGGAGTTTTTTTAATTGCTGCACCAGGAATAAGATGCCTTTTCTCACCAGGGGTTCGCCGCCGGTGAGGCGAACCTTTTTGATGCCCAGGCGAATTCCTTCCTTGACCACTTCCAGTATTTTTTCATAAGATAGAATATCATTGTGACTTTTGGGAACCACGCCCTCTTCGGGCATGCAATAGGTACACCTTAAATTGCAGCGGTCAGTAACGGAAATTCTTAAATAATCGATTTGCCGGTTAAATTTGTCGAACATAAACAGTACTTCCTTTTGAGACCTGTTGAACACCCCGCGGCACTTTTAATAACCCATTGGCTGTTGACAATGCGGTCAAATGCGCAGACCCATGGTATTCCACGGGTTCTACCTGGTTTTCCTTATTAAAACGCACCGGTACATATGCGGTTCTTACGGTTCGTTTTCGCTTGAACTCCTTATTCATGACACCTTTAATAATAGAGGGCGTGTAGTTAAAACCC
>CP070627.1:8671153-8679249 GCA_020355945.1 Candidatus Aminicenantota bacterium
CCCTGGTACCTGAAACTGGTCTCATTTCCTATTACCGATATGCTCTACCTTTTCTTTGTCACTGCTGCTTTTTATGCATTTTTATGTCAATCGGCACCGGGGTTATCCCTGCTGGCTGTGATAGGAGGCGTGTTGACCCGCTTCGAGGGGGTCCTGCTGATTTTGTCCGGCGGTATCAACTATTTTAAGTTGAAAAAACGATATTTTTATATCCTATTGGGCATCTTACCATTGGTACTGGTACTCTTTTTAATATTCATGCCCCGGATTTTTGACCATTTGAAAGACATCATCCTGCCTCAAAAAAGCTATTTGTTTATCTTCCGGCACCCCATGGAATTTTTTAACGTGCTCTATGGCAACCTCCTCTTTTTCATCCCCCACCAATACCCCTATTTTATAAAACTGGCTGCCTTGATCATCCTTTTCATCTTTTTTGTTTACGGCGTTTACCGGCTTTTCAAAATAAATAAATCCTTTACCCTTTCCCTCGTGGTTTATGAGGTGCTTTTCCTGGTGGCCAAAGGGTATATCGATACCACAGACCCGGAAAGAGAATTCCGCAGAGTGTTCTCCGGGCTCTGGATTTTTTACCTGGTGGGCTTTATCGGGTGCTATTTTCTCTTAAAAAAAATCAAGGCATATAAAATACCAAAAATTTTTACACTTATTGGTGGTGGAATATTTTTTATTGTACTGGTTTTTTCCTTGAAATTGATTCATATCCCTCTCTTATTTCCTGCACTGTTGATGGTGCTGCCTGTCCTGTATTCATTGAAAATCCTTTCCCTGGAAAAAATCCCCAAGTACCTGTCGATGATTGTTTTATTGGCTTTGGTTTTGCAAACTTATAATCTTTCCTACTTCAGATCAAAAGAGTATGTGGTTTCCTATGCCAATAGTGCAGCTTACGCCGCAGCCAATTGGCTTAACTTTAGTCGATTGAAGGAAAACCCGGTGATATTATCCTATACCAATAATACCATGATGGATTATTACTTGATAAAGGAAAAAATAGCCCCCAAAAACATCCAATGGGTCGAATTTACTGTGCCCCTGCGTTATGAAGAAGACCGGGAGCGTTATGTGCACCTCTTTTTTAACTTATTAGCAGAAAATCGCGTGGATTACATTATTTTTGATAGTTATGTGGTGCAAAAGCCGGAATTCCTGGGTGTCAACGACGTCAAACGACTGCTTTTTGAAGAAAGAGAAAATACGAGGTATTTTAAACTGAAAAACCTTTTTTATAAACGTCAAAATGTGGGGTATGTATTAAGACCGGTCTGTAAGCGATTATCAATGACTAATGCTGAAACGAATCATTAAAACCTCTTTTTTTTCCGTAGGCTCGCGGGGTATACTGACCCTCATCAACCTGATTATCATGTATTCGGTATCCCACGGCCTGGGTGAAGAAAAACTGGGTATCTACTCTATATCCGCCTTCATTTATTACCTGTTCTCTTTTCTTACCTCTTTTGAATTGACCACCTATTTTGGCAAGGAAGTGGCCCATCAGCGAGACCGCATCGGAGAAGTCAAAAAGTTAGTAGGAGAAATGGGCACCACCTTTCTTATCGGACTTGGGATTAGTGTCCTGCTTTTATTTTTCTTATTACTTTTCTATCATAAGATCGATACCCCGGTGCTGCTGATTTCCATAATCAGCGGTGTTATATTCGGCATTGAAAAAAATCTTTCCGGTATTCTCCTGGGCAAAGAGAAGATGCAATTTGAATTTATTTCCCAGGCAGCGGCGTTTGCCGTGGTGGCAGTGCCGGTTTTCTTCTGGGTGAAAAAACTGGATATTACCGGCATTTATTTTCTTCGCATCGCAGCCTCTGTATTGACCGCCCTCATGCGGGCATATTTCGTACGTATAAAAAAGTACATTGAAATCGTCTACATCAACCTTAAATGTTACAACTGGAAGGAAATTAAATTCTTCTCTGCTTCCGGGTTCTCTTATTTTATCCAGCATCACTTTGATTTGTTTATCCTTTCATTCCTGATATCCAAAGAACTGGAAGGGGCATACTTCCTGGCATTACGTATCTACCTGGCTTTCTGTTTATTGGCAGAGATGACCTCTTTTGCGTTGACCCCCTATATTTCACGGGTCTACCGGAAAAAGGAATCAGGAGAATTGAACGATTTTCACGGTTTTTATAAGAAAATCTTACTGGTGGGAATCCTTGTGGGAGCCCTGGCATCGGTGATTCTCTTTTTTACACGGGATATCCTGGTGGACTTTTTCACAAAAGAGAATCCCCAACTCTCCTCGGATTTCCTTTTCTATTTTTCCTTTTTTATATTTTTCCGGTTTGTCTCCTACTATACCGGCAGCGTCTTGACTGCCACCCAATACCAAAATATCCGGTTTTATATCCTGTTTTCCTCGGCTCTTTTAATGATTGGCCTGGAACTCTTGCTGGGGCACTTTTTCTCCGTCATGGGCATTATCTATTCACGGGCGGCCATGGAGCTTTTTATATTCATTGCTTACTTAATCGCCATTGCAAAAATTCGACATCAACCACTGGAAGCCAATGAGTCAGTGAGTCAGCAGCCAGATGACAGATGGCGGAAGAGGTAAGACGGAAGAAGGAAGAAAGATGATGGTAAACGACGTTAGGCCAGAACCGCAAATATACTGTTACGCTGTTACGCTGTTACGGTGATATATGTTATAATAAGTGGTTAAAAAACAGGACATAGAATTGATAAGAAAACCATGAGAAAGATCGTTTCTATTTTGGCGCTGCTGCTGGCAGATATCGTTTCCCTGGTCCTTGCCTTTCACCTGGCATATTTTATCCGGGTGAAAATTGTCCAGGATTTATTTAATGTTTCCAATCCCTGGTTCTTTCCCATCGAGCATTTCTATAAAATGTACTACTTGCTCTTGGTGTTTATCCTGATTTTTTCCTATGAAAAACTCTATTCATATCATCGACGGTACAATTTTGCCGCAGAATTTGTGTTTATCGCCCGCGGGCTTTTTATATCCGTAATTTTAATCGCTCTCCTGGTTTATTTGAGCCGCACCTATGAAATCTTTACCCGGACCATTCCCATTTTAATGATGCTTACCGGGATGATTATCGTACCCTTGTTTCGTTTTATTGTTAAAAAACTGTTGATCGCCCTGGGATGCTATACCAAACATACCACCGTGATAGGAAAAACAGGAGAAACCGCACAGGTGATCCCAACACTGGAAGAACTGGAAGCCAACGGTTACAAAATAACAAACGTTATAGATATGGATACGAATACAGACCAGGAAACCATAGCGCGCGAACCTATAAAGAAAGTGGATACAGTGATCATTGTTTCCAAAGGCATTGAAAAGGAACGGCTCAACAGCTTGATTAACCGATGGGAAAACCATGTGAAGGAAATCAAAATCGTATCGGATTCCAGCTATTTAAAAACCATTGGCGTGGAAACCGAGTATGTAGAGGAACTGCTGGTGATGCGGATGGCCAACAACCTCCTCTCCCCTTTCAACCGGTTTCTCAAACGGCTGTTTGACTTAGTGGTCTCGTTCATGGCAACAATTTTACTGCTGCCGGTTTTCATGGTTATGGCCGTGATTATAAAAATTGACTCACGGGGACCGGTGCTGTTTATCCAGGAACGGTTCAGGAAAGAGGGGAAAAAGTTTAAATTGTTAAAATTCAGGACCATGTATGTGGATGCGGATGCGAAGTTAAAAGAGTACCTCCTTCAGCACCCGCACCTGCAAGAAGAATGGGACCAGTATAAAAAATTAAAGACCTTTGATCCCCGCGTCACCCGCGTGGGCAAATTCTTGCGACGCTTCAGCCTGGATGAATCACCGCAAATTTTAAACGTATTAAAAGGAGATATGAGCATTGTCGGGCCCAGGCCCTACCTGCCCCGGGAACGAAAAGAAATCCAACAATCCGCTGCGATTATCTTTCGCGTAAAATCCGGCTTAACCGGGTTATGGCAAATCAAAGGCCGAAATGAACTGGATTTTGAAACCCGACTCAAACTGGATGAATTCTATGTGCGTAACTGGTCATTCCTGCTGGATATTATGATTATATTAAAAACCTTTGGCGCCGTGCTAAAAGGAAAAGGAGCCTATTGAAATGAGTCAAGCAACCAGGGGAGCTCTTTTCTGCCAAATGTGGCAGGTGCAGGTTAAAGGTGTAGGCCCTAATAGGCTCCCCGCGCCGCGGGGCCCCCTGGACCCCCCACAAAAGCTTTTTATTGTAAAATGAAATTGAATCGGTGGTTTTGCTTTTTTTCTATTGTTGCCTTTATCACTGCGGTGATAAAGATTGTTTTTCACCTGGATTTTTGGGTGATACCAGTGGTTTTCTTTGTTATTGGACTGGTGTCTGCCCTGCTGAATCAGCAATTTTCTCTTTTCCTGTTTGTTTTTCTTTTTCCCTTTATCAATTCAAGCCCCGCGCTCTTCAACACGGAATATCCCTTTAATTACCTGGCGCCTGCCTTGTTCCTGCTCAGCGGTATGGTGTTTGCCACGTTGGTCAATCATATAAAAAACAAAAAAGCAGGAGATACTGAGCCAGCGTTTGTATTGGATAAAGGGTTTTATCCCTACTATCTCTTCCTGGTTTTGCTCTTCATCTCTGCGATTTTTGTTTTTCTTCGCTGGTCCAATATTACTCTCAGCAGTACTGCCGCTGTGGGTGCGGATATCCCGGTGGCACCCGATCACCCGTTGTCACCGGACATCCAACGCCTCTCCTTCGGTTCCGTATTTCCCGTGGTCTCTCTTTTTATATACTTTATTTCTCCCTACATATTTTTTTATGTCAAGAAAATAAAACCCCCGGGAAAAATGGTTTTCAAATGGATGTCGTATGGCTTCTACGTGTCTATTGCGTTCGCAATTTTTCAAAAAATTTCCGGCCGGTCCCTCATCTCTGACCGCTTAGGCAAAGAACTCAAACAATTCTACGGAGGATTTTCCGACTTCAATGCCTTTGGTTTTTTCTCAGGGGTGATGTTTCTATGGTCTACGTATGAAATTAAAAACAAAAATCCCCTGGGTTTTGTTACATTTGTGATTTCCCTGGTAGGGACCATGCTTTCCGGTTCCCGCACCGCGTTTCTCTTTATATTGGCCGGAATTGGTAATCTCATCTTCAGTGCCCTCAAAGACCGGGAAAGGCAGCGGAAAATTGTTGTGGTTATCTTAATTGTAGGGGTTTTAGCGGCAGTGATATTTGCCGGCGGCACCTTAAAAAAGAGATTGAGCGAAGGATTTTCCGGGAACCAAAGCCTGTTTGAAAAGCTGGATGCCATTACCAACGGCCGGTTGTGGATGACCCTGTTCTCCCTGGAAACCCTTCGAGATAACTTTGTAGAAGGTGTAGGCACAGGAAACTTCACCTTTTACCTGGCTTATAAAAATTATCTACCCTATAAACAACAAGGTGAAAAATATACGTATGATTTAACTTTGAATCATTATTTGTTGGTATTTACGGAAAATGGTGTGTTGGGATTTTTGGCTTTCACTTTTTTCATGATCTTATTGTATCGCCGCAGTAATAAGAAGCTGCTAATCGGTACTATCCTGGCTGCATTATTGCTCAACAATTTTTTTTGGTTTCCCGAAGCCTTTTTATTGTTCTGGATATTGGCCGCTCTCACAGACAGCGGCAAAGAAGATGTCCTGGAGAAATCCTTTCTTTCCAGGATAAACAAAAGGGCCGCGGTAATCGCTTCGGTTTTCCTCATTATCCTGGCTAACATCGTTTCCTTTCATTCGCTCCATCCCGGCACCTGGGCCCAAAAAGCAGGTTATCGCTATGATTATGGGTTTTGGTACCCGGAAAAAGATGAGGAAGGAAATGAATTCCGTTGGACAACCGGGTGTGCCGGGATTTATCTTACCCTGGACAAAACCGGCGAATCCCCGGGAATCAAACTTTATTGCGGTGCACCTTTAAATCATTTAAACGAAAAACAACAAAAAGTAGAGATTTATTGGCAGGGAAAATTGTACCGGGAATATACTTTCATGGAAAATAAGGGGTTTTCTTTCAAGATAAAATCCCGACCGTTGGAAGAGGGATTTCTTGAAGTCAAAGTTATTCCTGTCTTCAACCTGGAAAAATTGGGATTAAGTCCTGAAACCAGGGACCTGGGTGTCCGGTTCTTCCTGCACTAAGCTGTTAAACATGCGCTGAAGGGGGTCTTTTAAAAATTTTGTTAAGTTTTTTCCCGGGAATACCAGGAATTCTCATTTTAGCGAGGTTGAGGTTAAGGAGATAGAACTTACCTATGTAATCGACTTTTCAGTCATTTCTTTAGGGGTTAGAAATGATATGAATAATATAATGTCACTTTTTTCTGCTTTGCATAGGTTTCAACATCATGTTCGGAGGTCATATGCGTCACCAAAACCATAAAAATATCCTGGTAAAGGCCTTGCAGCCGATCGATCTTTTTCCTGAAAAACCGGTCTATATCATTTTTGGACAATTGGGCTTTAGATTCTCCGATGATAGTCACTGGTTTTCCTTGTTTTTCTCCGCTGCCAAATATATTCACTTCGATATATTTTCCTTCATTGTCCAGTACCCATTTTCGTAGAAGGGGTTCTTTCATCTTTATGCCAAAATCTTTTTCCACCAGTACTGGCAGTTTCTTATAGGCTTCATTTTCAAGGGTATATCCGACAGTACCCGCTATTTTACCCACCTCTTTCCTGGTAATCTTGAGTTCTTTGGTCAGGGTTTTAATCTCTTGCTCGGTTCGTCTTTGCGCCTCAGCCAGCTCTTCTACCCTTTTTTCGGTTCGTTTTTGCGCCTCGGCCAGCTCTTCTACTCTTTTTTCCGTTCGTTTTTGTGCCTCGGCCAGCTCTTCTACTCTTTTTTCCGTTCGTTCTTGCGCTTTTGCCAGGTCCCTGACAATGCCTTTTAATTCATCGAATTCTTCTCTACCGACGTCCTCTATACGCTTCTTTTCAAGCTCTTTACCAAAATCGAAAAATATTTCCTTTAAATCCGGTTCCAATTTTTCAATTTTTCTCATGAATTCAATGCTAAAACTCAAGGACATTTAAACCTCCTGCATCAATAATATTATTTTTAATATCATTTGTCAACTCTAAAATTCACCACCAGGAATTCTCATTTAGGCGCGGTTGAGGAGAATAAAAAGGTTGAGGTTAAGATTGAGGTTGAGGAGAAAAAAAACTGCTTGAAAAGACCTGTTTTCTCAAAAAAATACGTAAAATTCCAGGGATTTTCCTTAACCTCAGCCTTAACCTTAACCTGGCAATTCCCAAAATGAGAATTAAGAGTTTAAGACTGGAGTTAAAATTTCATATTGATAAAAATGATAAAAATGTGAAAGACAGCAGTGGGAGGATTTTCTATTTATCTTCCTCTTTTATCATGGTTGCAGCATCGGGTCCGGCAATCATCCGCACCAGGGAGTCGTAAAGCACATCGTACAGCGGACCGATGCGTCTACCTTTACCGAAAAAGGATCCTATAAAATCGAAAGAAGATCCTTTTAAATCGTACACAATCCTATCCACAACTGGGGTGTCCAAGATGTGCAGTAGTGCTTCCGCCACCTGTTGGCGGCCTTTGACTCCCAGTTCTTCAGAGCGGCTCACCCCCAGTTCGCCCAGCAGTAGTGCTGCGTTATGAGCGACCCTAATTCCAGGATGCTCGATGGCTTTAGTTAAGATCGCCAGGCTCTCTTCATCAAAGTGTTTAAATTTTCCCATTGTCCTGTGGGCTTCTGAGTAAACTTTATCAATATCCTGGCAGGCCTCGAAAAAAACTCGGGCTACATTCCCGGTAAATTGCTGTAAATTGCCTAACGCTCGAATTCCGCCTCTGTGAGTTATCCAGCTACTTGTATTACCTGCGGCACGAACAAATAAATCCAGGACCCCTTCAACAAATTAAATACCTGCCCCCATATTCGCAAGAGGGAGAAAAAAAAGGAATTGAAAAGAAGGCTATAGATACAGCAAAAAGAATGTTAAAAGATGGAATGCCGATTGATACCATCTCAAAATATACCGGCCTTACTGGTGATGAGATAAAAAAATTGCAGAAATC
>CP070627.1:8679349-8685005 GCA_020355945.1 Candidatus Aminicenantota bacterium
ATGCCTCCGGCGGGCCCGCGGCGCGGGCACCCTATTAGGGGGGGGCTCTTTTCTGCCAAAGGTGACAGGTGCGTTATAAAAAAATTTTTATCATTTATCCCTCGATCCTCCAATAATTCTCCACTTTATGATGTGATACTTCGATAACATAACCGTGAAGAATTCCTTCACCATACTCAGAACCAGGGTTGATACATACGGTGTTTTTGATTTTTTCAACCCCGGCGGACTCATGGATATGACCGTGAAGCCCTAACAACGGTTGATAGGTCTCAATCGCCTTTCTCACCGCTTTACTGCCAGCATGAATCATGCATACCTGGCCACCCACTGTAATGGGTTTTTTATTTTTGTCCAGTTCCGGGGCCAGGTCAATTCGCGTCCTATACGGCGGAGCATGAAAGTTGAAAATGGATTTGCCGGGATCCTTTAACTGCTTTACCAGTCTTTTTATCATCCCGGTCATTTGTTTTTCACCGGCCTCTCGAGGGGTGTCCCAGGGCGTTGGGTTCACATGGGCTAAACTGATGAGCTCTAAATCCCCCAACTGCATCACCGTATCCAAACACCATATGATGCCTTTATCCTCATACGATTGGATAACAGGATCAATGGCGTAATCATCATCGTTACCAGGCATCACCATGACTTTAATTTTATTTAAATCAATCGTTGTGATCAATAGGTCCAACCATTGGATTAACCGCTGGTTGGCTTTCTCTTTAATTATATTTTCTACTTCTTCATGGTTATTTTTTAAGTATTCAATTTTCTCTCTATCGCATCGCAGCGAATATGCACCCATATCAGCCAGTTTGCTTTCCATATCGACTATTTCCTTTTGGGTTTGCAGTGTGATATTTTGCCCGGCATAGAAAACAACATGAGTGCCATTCCCCTGGTCAATAATGGGGATCAAGGTTTTACCGGTTAAATCGCCGCACAACATAAGGATATCTACATCGTAGAGTTCGGGGATTTTTAGCCATTTTTTCCAAAGGGCAGTGGCACCATGTACATCCGTAGAAAAAAAGATTTTATTTTGATGGCTCATATTTTAATGGTTATTCCGGTGGGATTTCCGAGTAAATTTTAGAGATATTCACTCCTTTTCGTCGATTGCTGGCGTATTGGGAAATATATAATATCATTCCCATGAATATCAACAGGGTGAGCACAATGGCTACGGGAATGGTGATTTCTCTTGCCGAAAGGAATAGAAAGAACCATCCCACCACAAAGGTGATGAATCCCGCCAGTGTCACTAACGGTATACCAAAAATTTTTGTTTTGATGGGGCATTTTTCATAGATATCCGGTCGTCGATAAGGGAACAGCATAGCACTGAGGCCATATAACCAGAAAATAAATAATGTAGCAAACATCAGGGTGCCTAACACCACTTTTACATTGAATATACTGAAGAACACCCCTCCTACAGCTAAAATAGCGGTTAAATGTGTTGCCCATGTTGGGGCCCCGGTTCGCGGGCTTACATCGGCCATCCGTTGGGGCACCGCCCTGTCCATAGCTAAAGCAAACACTAACCGGGAATTGGAGAGAAAAATAGGAAGAATCGTATTGGCAAACCACAACGCCATTCCCAGGGCAATGGCAATACCCAGCCAGGAATTTTTTAAAAGTGACAGGACAAAGAAGGGAACAGATGTACTGATTGCCGGCATGATGGTTTGTAGTACTTCCGGGTGATTATTGTATAAGAAGTCATAGGCACCGATAAATGAGCCAAAGGGTCGAAAAACCGCGGCAGCTAAAATAATGTATAATAGCCCTACTGCCGCCCATCCCCACATAAAGCCGCGCACCATACTTTTTTTAGGGGTTTTTATTTCACCGCCGGCATAGCTGGCCATTTCAATGCCGTTATAGGCCCAGGCCACCACCAGCAGCAGTCCAAAGGTGGCAGACCAGGAAAATTTTGCCGATACCCAACCATTGGCGTTGGCTGCTGCCAGGATTTTTTGATATGCTTCGCTTCCCCACGAATGATTAAACGCCCCCACCGCACCCACAGGGCCGGAGAACAGAAAGTAAAGAATAGCAATCACTGTGGCAATAACCGGGATGATAAAAACAATACGCATCATTTTTTTGAAAGGCCTGGCGCCTAAAAGGGTTATTCCCCAGAAAACAAACACCCAGAGGATACCTCCCACAATGCTCCAAAAGGGTGTTTGCAGGGAGGTGCCAATATGTTTTAAAAAAGCATTCCCACTGGCGATTCCACTGGATATCAATATACCCCCGATGATTTTCATGATCACATGTCCCAATACCCCGGCACTGATACTGTGTCCCACCAGGAACAGCAGTCCGGCAATATAAGCAACAGTGGGATCAATAAATCGACTGATGGAAACGTACAAGCTGGCAGAGCGGGGCATGGCTGTAGAAAGAAGAGCTGCCATCAGACATATGGGTAAGTACATCACCATTCCCAGCAGAAACGCCAAACCAATGCTGCCTCCAGGATAAGCAGAAGCCGTTGAAACCGAAAAATATAGAATCCCGGAACCGGCCGGAGCAGCAGTGGAAATAATGAATACATCCCACCAGGAGAGTTCTCTCACCAGGCCGGAAGCACTCCTGGTAAAAACAACACCTTCTACGCCTGTCTCTTTCATCATTTGGCTCCTTTAAACCTTCAATATTACCGGACATTTATTTTTTATCTGCTCAACCTTTGCCTTTTACCCGTTACCCGGGAAAGTTGTTTTAAGGTTAAGGAATAACATAAACTAAAGGAAATTTCAAGGGGATTGGTCATCCGCTACAACTTTAAAACATTCGTACGTCGTACGCACCGTACCCTTTTTGTGAATTACTTTTTGATAAAGATCAAATCTTCATCCAGGTTATGTTTAATAACCTCTATCCGGCCGGAAGCATTTAATTGCCCGGGTACGATTTGATCTAAATTAAATGGAAATAAACAAGGACTATCGACAATCTCCTTAAAATTCCCCCTCAAGTCTATGCTAGTATGGAGTACCGATTCTATTAACCAAAAAATAAGAGAAACATTTGAAATCTTTTTTTTCCCGGCACTTGAGTAGATACCATTTTTACCGGTTTCTCCGATTACCTGCCAATCATAAAAGGAGCGAATCACCCTATGAGCCGCCCTGGAAACGGTTTCACGTTCTCCATACTGTTCCCGGAGCCGGCGCTGCACCTGTGATATGGAAAAAGAGCCTTGCAAACGCAGCAGCCGGCCTACACTGGCGGCAACAGTTCCAAAAAAAGGATATACCGCCATGGACATCCCCCAATGAATAGGAAGAGTTGAATCCGGCGGCAGTGTTTTTATAAATTCCAAACCGTCATCACGCAGGCCCTCCAGGCCCGACGGTACATTTTGCCAGATTTTCATCAGGATTAAAATGGTTTTCTCAAGACTTCCCCATTTAGCATTACTCTCTAATGAAAGTTTATCTTTGAGCATGTTCCGAAGTTCGTTATAAATCGTATCTTTATCATTTCCCGCGATAACAAGGTTGGCGGTATAGCGGAGCCATTCAAGGCGAATACGCATGCTGAAGCCCACCTGGTTCAATCGCTCCTTCATGTTTCTCTCCCCTGGATTTTTACCAGTGGTACGATTACTTCTTCGATAGAGATACCGCCGTGACATACCAATCGTTGGTTTTTTTTTACAAAGGCGGACCCATGGGGTGCCAGGAGGGGAAGATAGTTTTCAGGCAGACCAATGGTCGGCCATGCCAGGGCCCCGGGGAAGTCAATGCTTATTTTTTTTCTTAGTAATTCATCCGGGTATATCCTCACCCTTTCGCCGCGCAGGTCAGCGATAACACCTTCGGAGGGGCGCCCACATACTACAGCTTCGATATTGCCATGGTCCGAGGTTAAATAGATACTATACCGGTGTTCCAGGAGGAGGTTGATAAGGGCTGCCATAAAGCCTTGTTTTGCCCACTGGTTAACCTGGTTGTGCATCCCGGCAGACCCTAGCTGCATCCCGTGCATGATACTGTCTATTTTATCTATCACCAGGCCTGCTGTACGTACCCTGGGATTTGAAAGCATCTCATCCAATTGGCCTATATTTTCTTCGTCTATTTTTTTCTGGTATATGACTTCATCTTTTTTAAAGCCCTGGTCTATCCAGAAATTTGTCCATTGGGCAGCATCCCTCCCGGTGCTGTTGATACTGGAGGGAAAATATACAGGCGGCTTCCCGGCAAATAGTGCCTGCCTGGAAACGGAAGTAATGCCAGGAACCCAGGAAAATACACCGTTTTCATAATACTCTATTCCCGGTAATTGAGTCAGCAGGGATTTTTTCAAGACCAGCCATTGATCCAGTGACATGCCATCCATCAGGATAAGGGCTGCCTTATTTTGTTTTGACCCGGGGATTTGCCTGGCCATAAACCTGGGGATGTGATGTAACATCACCGGTGGTAATGGCGGCAGCGATACCAGGCCGGCAAAGCGTTTCTTTATCCAGGAAGCAAATGTTTCAGCGATTTTACTCCTGAGTTCTTCCACTATTGGCTTTTGATCTTTTGGCAGCAGGTCAGGAATTCCGAAAACCAGGGCATTTAACTCCGCCCAACGAAAGGCGAATTGCAGCCAATGAATGTGCCTGGATGTGGCTGTAGGTATGGAGGTTTTAATGGTTTCGATTAATCCTTCCAGCCTGCGTTTGTTTTCCAATTCTTGATTGATACATACGCCGATGCCAGCCCAGGTTTTATTGAGTAAATCCGCCTGTTCATGGGTAATAGACCGGAGAAAACCTTCATTAAAGAGATTATCCATATAAATCCTGATATCGTCATGTTCAAAGGGCAATATACGTGGGCCGGGGTATTTTAACGGGATATTGTTTTTGTAGTCGGGTTTTTTAAATTCATTTTCTTTGTCAGCGGCCAGGCAATCGAGGTATAAGGACCAGCGTTCCTGTAAAAAGGCAAAGAAATCCTCCCGGTTGGGGATAATGTTTTCCAGCGGCCAATTGTCGAATATATCGTTCTGTCTCAGGATACGGACAAAGCGTTCATTAATGCTGTCCGGGATGCGTCGTCCGCTGTAGTGTATGCGCAGCAGTGCCCGCAGGAGGTCTTTGGGGTCTTTGATCAGTTCCGGGGCGATTTCGAAAATATGGCGCAGGATAAATTCTTTTGTCCCGTTTTCTCCCAGTTTACCGGGGTTATGAGATTTTTGGGCATTAAATAATGTTTCCAGGTCTTCTCTTTCCAGGGTGCCCACCACGGGGCAGCTTAGTCCAGGAAAGAGGTTAGTAAGGCTGAAGCAGAGTTTGCGGCCTTTTTGCAGCAGGTCATAGGGTAGTGAATCAAGGGCAGCGGGTTCGGCTCTTAATACCACCACCAGTTCTGTCTGCTCGCCTTGCAGCCATTTATCGCGGAACCTGGATTCGTATTCGAACCGGAATGCCACCGGGTCTTCATAGTTTAAAAATTGGAATCCCCTGTCACGGATGCGCTGTTGGAGATTTTCTTCGGAAAGCAGTCCATCCGGGTCGGCTGTCAGGGTAATCGGGGTAATATCCGGGATGAATTCTTTTAAGATTGCATCGTACCAATGACTCATCAGTCTATTCCCAGCCGGGTCCTGGCCTGGTCGTACCACATGAGTAGTTTAGGGTCTT
>CP070627.1:8685105-8693955 GCA_020355945.1 Candidatus Aminicenantota bacterium
AATTCCCCTCTTGAGAGGGGTGGCCCGAAGGGCCGGGGTGTGTCTCCCCTCTTGAGAGATAGTGGCGGTGGACGCGAAGCGGCCGGAGTGTGACATTCAGACATTCGTGTCAGGCAAAGTTTTTTAATAATTAGGGTGCCCTCGCCGGGGATCTGAGTTTTTTTCATAAAAAATTAGTTTTTTCAAACTTTTCCCCTTGACAATTTAGTTTTCTTCATATAAAATATGAAACCAGGAGGATTAAATGATAAAAATTAATATTTTTGCAGCGGTTTTGTTGATTGTTTTTAGTCTTAATTTGCACCCTCTTATCGATATGAATGATATCGTCCCGGTTTTTCCCGGTGAGAAACAGGTGCAAATCGAAGGTGCGGTTATTGAAGGAGCCATTCATTTTTTGGAAGCCCAATCTTTTGCCAGCCTCTTACTGGAAGAAATTGAAAAGTCGGCTCAACAACCCCTGGATTATCCGTCAGCGTTGGCGTATGCTGAAAAAGCCGTCATTGAAGTGGAAAAATCAATCCATGAATACGACCGAGCAATTTCAGCCGGCAAACAAGTGGGTTATGTGAATGAGGTGATTCAAAAATTTAAAAATTTCGATTACGATGCTTTTGCCTCTGACAAAGGATTAAACAGGGATATCATGACAGTGGTCAAAGCCTATTTCACCGGGGGTAATATCCTGGGCGCTTACCAGCAGCGGTTGGAACACCTGGGCGATATCCTGGTCACGCTTCATCAAATCAAGGAAAAGTTGACTGATCGCCAATCACCGGATATTTCACTGGCCTGGAAGTTGTTTCAACGGTTTTCCGAAGCTTCACTTTTTGGGAATTACTGCACCGTAACCGCAAATGCGGTTTTTGAACGATAGGAACATGGCTGCCATTTTTCTATTCGATATTAAGCGGGTCTTCAATATAAAGAATATCCTTATATTCTTACTTTTTTTTTCCCTCAGCCTATATGCTGTATATTACGGAACCACCAAGTTTGACGATTTCCTGGATGAAGAAGGTAATTTTTCCAACTATGAAAAACTGAAAATCAAACAGTATATCAATTATGAACAATATGGTTCCTTTGGTTTCCGGGTGTTTTTGCAGCCCTCGCCCTTGAGTATTTTTTGTCACTCCTCGCTCTTGCCCATTGAAAGCAATATCAACACAAAAGAAATTTTAAATATCAATTCCGTTCATAAAGGACAAAAAATATTCAATGCTAACGGGAGGGTGGGCGATTTTTCCACTGTTTTTTTTGTATTGGCCAGCATGCTGATGATGTATTTCGGGCTGAATACCTTTATCAGTGTCGCTTCTATCTGGTTTCACGGCACCAAAAAATACATTTTTGCTGCCATATGTTCACGATTCATCATTTTAGCTGCATATTTCTCACTGGTTATAGTGGCAGCTTTTCTCACGGCAAAATTACTGGGTGCCCCTCTATCCGGGAAAGACGCCGGTATTTTCTTTCAATACTTCTTCTATGTCATGCTGTTCATCACATTTTTCTATTGCCTGGGAATTTTCCTGGCGGTCATGTTTCGGTTTAATAAAGTATTTATGATAAGTGCTTACCTGGTATGGTTCATTATTATATTCGGTATTCCCTTGATTTCCAATATGAACCTGGAAAAAAGAGCCAAACGGATTAAGTCCAATGAGATCGTAAATATCGAAAAATTAAACAACGGTAAGGATTTTGAAAGAAAAACCGAAGCGTACTTTAAAGATTTACAGGAGAAAAAAGTAAAGGATATTCGGCCCATTGCCAAAAAATTTGTCCGGGAGTATATCGAAAAGATATTACCCTTAAACACTGCCATTGAAGCCAATTTGAACCGGGAAGTCAAACAGTTAATTACCCGTCATGAAGAGCACAGCGTAATTTGGCCTTCCTCGTTTTATTGTTTTATGTCCAGGGAGTTTTCCAGTATGGGCTATTACGGGTACCAGGAATTTCTCACCTACATCCTACGGTTAAAAGATGAATTTTACCATTATTATTTTGATAAACGATACAATCGAATCGATCAAACCGTGGAACCCTTTATAAAGAACGATGAAAATATTTTCCGGTCTAAAAGCCTTTTACCCGTTAATTACTGGAAGGGGGTGTCAATCATCTGCCTTTATTCGCTTTTACTATTAGGGGGAACCCTGGTGGGACTGCTGCGGATGTTGAAACCTCGCCAGAGTAATCAACGGGTTAAATTGGATATCAATCAATTGGAGTTGGGTAAGGCCTATTTTTACCTCTCCCGGAATGTTCCCCCGGGACAAAAGAGTGGCATGCTCCATTATTTAAAATCCCATCAGGCGGTGGTCATTGAAAAACCGGACCCCACCTGGTATGATCCCGGGACATCATTAAAGGCATGGGTCCGGCTTGAATCACACCTGAAAGGGATCGATTCTCATATTCTTCGCCAATACCTGGAAGCCCTGGGGATTACCGAAGATCGATTAAAGCAAAAGATAAAAAAACTGGATAATGAAGAGTTTTACGCGGCTTACCTGGGAATCCGCCTGGCACAAAATGCAGCGATGTATGTATTCGATGATTTTTTAAATTGCGTTTCCAGGGAATTTGAGCAAACCTTCAAAAAAGCCCTTGATAAACTCAAACCCCATACGGTTATTATCTATTTTAGCAGCCAGATGTTTGATATCAGGGCGAAAGAAAAAAACAAGTCCCGGAACCGGAACCAGGTCTTTACGGATTTCACGTCTACGGCTGATACGGATAGGCAAGATACGCAAGAATGCCGTTTTGTAGCAGTAGACCTCAACGATATTACATTGAGGTGAACCGAGACCTTTTACATTGTAAAGAACCCGGGTTCGCTTCGTTACGTATTACCTAGATCGATGATCGATTGTGAACGAAGCGAACCGGGTTCTATATTCTATTTTACCATGATATTGGAATAGGGGAGGATTCTCAGGAAGAAATCATCCAGTACTGTTTTTCTCAAAGCCTGGTGGTTTTTAAAATAATCCATAAAAATTCGCACCTGTTCCTCTTCCGGGGCATACCTGTACCCGGAGGCATCAACAATCTTAATAATGGTTGACGTTGACACACTGTCATCGGCAATGCTGCTACTGCTGCTTGATGTTTCTTTTTCGGGAATGTTTTTAAAAGGTATGGGAAAGCGGATAATATTCGAGGTCTCCGACTCTTCCCATTGGTTTTCCGCGCTTTCTTTGAGTTTGTTTTTAAATATCAAGCGAAGTTCAACAAATTTTGCCGCTATAATCTGTTGAACCTCAGGGATTGCCATCAATCGATTGATTTCGGATCGCGAGATTCCCTTCATGAAAAACCCCCATATATATATTTTTTTATTACATATATTTCATATATTTGTAAATAATTCCTGTTATTTTTCATCTTTTTCTTCCTTGATAACAATATAACTCATTTTGATTTAAAATGCAACCCCATAAATGAAGAAAATACAAATTTTCACTGAGAAACAGCAAAACCACGAAACCGCGGCTTATCTGCGCTGCGGTGCATCCTTGCACATTGCACATTGCACATTGCACCTTGCGCCATCTCCACTATCACCATGTTATGAAAAGCAAGAGCATTGACCCTGTGGTTCTGTGGTTCCAGGTCATACGTCATACGTATTACAAATTACGTATTATTTTTTTACCCTGGCTTGTTCTGCTTTTTTTTCTTTTTCACGTTTTTTCTTTTCCTGGTTTTTTAGAAATTTTTTAACCTGTTCCTTGAATATGATCTTACATTCGCTTAACTTAGCGAATATCACCTGCTCGATAACGGGGATTTGCATCAATGAATTGAGTTCCTGGTAATTGTCATAGGTTGGTTCGCCGTATTTCACGTGAGGGGCCATGATGCGGGAGGCATTTTTCTTTTCAGCGCTCTCTAAATACATGTTCTCCTCCCCGGTTACCAGCCAATTCAGGTTTAAATCATATTTTTCATAAAAATAATGAAGATAATTCACCTTGGGAAAAGTAGTCCCGTTTTCGATATTGGTGATAGTGGATTGATGGACCTTTAATTCTGACGCCAATATTCTCTGCGCCTTTTTTTTGTCTGAGCGAAACTTCCTAAACCGTCCGCCAACTTCTTTTTTTAAATCTTTGAGGGTAGTGGGTTTTTTTTTCATTTGTTTCATCGTTTTTTTATTTTTGTTGACCCTTCCCAGGGGCCTTATACTTTTGTCCATTGGTCAGGCTGTACACATGAATATCCGTATGGAACCGCACACGCGTTTGTACATCTACAACCGCGACAACCACGGCTGGTGTATGACAGCCATCAAGATTAAATATCGTCTTCATGCCAAATAATATAACCCAAATTTATCTTAATTTCAAGATGAAAAAATAAAAAAAAGAAAAGTGAAAACTGCAAAAATTCGATTAATCCTCAGAAGACAATAGGTAGAAATTTGGTAATTCCTGTTTCCGTACCTGAAAATTTTATATTTTCATACAAAATAAATCCCACTTTTTTGACGTATATATATGCTTGTCTGGTATTCAAAACGGGAATCTGCCCCCTGGACGGCTGCATAAAGAACCTGAAAAAAATGCAAGAAAAAATTCAATTTTTGCATTTTTTTCTTGACAAATTGAATTTTTTGCATTATTATATATAGGTGTAAGCGTGTAAACCGGAAGCCAGTGAGTCAGTAAGTGCGGTGAGTCAATCATCCGGGACCCAGGATAATGAAAACAGGAAACACAAAACTTAATAATGAGGCCCAGCAAAATGAAACCGGTAAGAAGAATCAACGCGGCAAATCCAAAGAATGAGGAGGTAAAAAATGGAGATTCTCACTTATGAAGCAAAAGAACAAACAATGGTTCAAGAAAAAGAAGCAAAAACAATATCTATATTGATCAATTCAATTTATTTTTTTATTGAATGTGTATTCATTTTAGACTTCCCCGATCACTATCGGTTGGTGGTGCTTCAGCATGGTCGGGTGCTAAAAGATGCCCGGTATAAGACCCTCAGGGGGGCAAAGATCGCATTTTCAAATGCCTACAGGAAAAAGGCCTGGAAAGAAGGAATGAAGCCTCAGTGGAGCCATTTCTATGATCCTGATAAACCATGGCTGGATAAAAAGATAAAAGACATTAGAGCAGTGTAGAGTGTAAAATGTAAAGTGTAAAGTGTAGAGTGTAGTGGTACAATTCTCATTCTTCGTTCTTCATGTACCTTTGCAGTTAAATGAGAAGTGGAGTGCCAATTGACATTGGTTTTAAAATTCGTTATAATATTATTCCCATGGGTTATGATACAGCACAAAAAGCGTTTTCTGCAGATTCGTACGATACACCCGAAGATACCCGCCGTTATCCGGGGGACAGGATTTTATTTAATTCCCGCTGGTGGCTTTACCTTCGGTTTGCCTCTGCGGTGATCAAAAGCTACCGGCTGGCCATAAAAGGAAAGTATGATGATGAAGCGTTGATAAAAAGTTCTTTTCGGGTATTTCAACATATCGAGGGCTGCGGCGGCCGCTTTCATATCAGGGGACTGGATAACCTGAGAAAAACCAAAGAACCTTTAGTCATTGTAAGCAACCACATGAGTACCATGGAGGGTATTATTTTCCCCTGTATTATTTCGCCTTTTCGTGCCGTTACCTATGTGGTCAAAGAGAGCCTGGTGACCGGACGTTTTTTCGCCTACATGGTGCGAACGCAAAAGCCAATCGTGGTAAGCCGCACCAATCCCCGGGAGGATTTTCGCCTGGTTATGGAAGAGGGACAGCAAGCTTTAGAAAACGGACTATCCCTGGTTATCTTTCCTCAAGCCACCCGCTCCCTTGAATTTAATCCTGAAAAATTTAATACCCTGGGAGTTAAACTTGCCAGGAACACGGGCGTAAAGATATTACCACTGGCCATCAAAACCGATTTTTGGGGCCATAGTAAGATCATTAAAGGCTTTGGCCCCTTAGATCGGAAAAAACCGATTTATATGACCTTTGGGGAACCTATAACCATTAAAGGTAATGGGAAAGAGGAACACCAACAGATTATCCGCTTTATCGGTTCCCACCTGGAAAAATGGCAGCAGCCGGCAAATCCCCAGGTCACTGACTGAAAATTTTGAAAAGGGGAAAGAGCGAATCTCAAAATTCCAAAACTTCCGGTAATGTATTTTCGTAAAATGTATAATGCATTATCTTAAAAGTTTATTTGTTGAAAAAATTGTGATATGATTTTAATATATGTATATAACCAGTAATGCATAAGGAGGAAATGTGAAACAAAAAATAATTGTGCTGCTGAGCCTAATAGCGGCGATAGCGTTGGTAATAGAAGTGGTGTCTCTTCCTGGCGGTGGATATGCATATGCAGAAAAGGAAGTTGAGATTCCTAAAGAGAGATTGATATCCCAGATCATTCATACCGGTTTGGAGAGGTGGCATTATAGTGGAAAGAAGATCGATGATGATTTTTCTCAGAAAGCATTTCCTGAATTCCTGGAATTCCTGGACGCCAGTAAGCGATTTTTATTGCAAAGTGATATTGAGACGCTTCGGAAATATGGGGATAAGATTGACGATCAATTGGAGAGCGGGAGTACTGAGATGATGAAATTGGCCACAGGACTCCTGGAACAGCGTATTCGCCAGGTGATGGGTTTTTACGAGGAACTCCTGGCAAAGCCTTTTGATTTTACTAAAGACGAATACCTGGAATTGGACCCGGATAAGCTTGATTATTGTCTCAATCTTGAAGAATTGAAAGAATATTGGAGAAAAACCTTAAAATACCGGGCTTTGCTGCGTTATATTACGCTGTTAGAGGTCAATGAGACGGGTACGGCGTCTAAGGCGGATTCTCAAGGGGAAACAGGAGACAAAACCAAAAGCCAGGTGAAAAAAGCCCGGAAGAAGAGTGATAAAGAGTTGGAAGCAGAGGCGCGCCAGTCGGTGTTAAAAAGTTTCAGGAACATTTTTAACCGGCTGCTCCAGGCCAATAAAAATGACTCCCTTTCCCGTTACTTGAATTCCCTGGTCCAGGTTTACGATCCTCACACCACCTATTTTCTCCCGGTGGATAAAGAGACCTTTGATATGCAGATGTCCGGGTCTTTCGAGGGAATTGGGGCATTATTACAGAATGAGGATGAGTATGTAAAGGTAGCTAGTATTGTTCCTGGCGGTCCTTCCTGGCGCGGTAAGCAATTGGAGGCTGGCGATCTTATACTCAAAGTTGGCCAGGGAGATGAAGAGCCTGTGGATATTATTGGCATGCGCACAGTGGATGCGGTCAAATTAATACGGGGAAAGAAAGGCACCCTGGTTCGTTTGACAGTAAAAAAACCCGATGGCCGGATTGTAGTGATTCCTATTGTTCGGGATGTGGTGATCCTGGAGGACACCTTTGCCAGGTCCGCGATATTGCTCCATAAAGAATCGAATCGCCGGTTTGGTTATATTGAATTGCCGGGTTTTTATGACGATTTTAACCACGACGGCGGACGCAATTCCGCGGATGATGTAAAAAAAGAAATAGAAAAACTTAAAAAGAAAAAAGTGGATGGTATTATTTTGGACCTGAGAAGTAATACCGGGGGTGCCTTGCGGGATGCGGTGCGGATGTCCGGGCTATTTATTCCCCAAGGACCGATTGTCCAGGTGAAAAATAAGCAAGCTAAAATCAGGGCTCTTAAAGATCAAGACCCTAACGTCAATTATAAAGGTCACCTGGTGGTATTGGTCAATCGGCTGAGTGCTTCTGCTTCTGAAATCCTGGCAGCCGCACTCCAGGATTACAACCGGGCTGTGATTGTGGGCGGCCACCATTCTTACGGCAAAGGTACCGTACAGGCTATGATCAACCTGGATAACATTATTTCCTCTAATTATCGATCTGGACGGGAAAGATATGATTCCTTCGGTGCTTTAACCATCACCATTCAAAAATTTTACCGCATTAATGGTATGGCTATCCAATTGCGAGGGGTAACCCCGGATATTGTTTTACCCGATACCAACGACGTCCTGGAAATCGGTGAAAAACACCTGGATTATTCGCTAAAGTGGGATGTCATTCCCCCTGCTGCTTACGAAAAGTGGAATCCCAGACGCCTGGTTTCTAAAGAATTGCTGGAACGCAGCAGTGACCGGGTGCAAAAGAATACTGGTTTTCAGCAGCTCAAAAAATACATCGAAACAGTGAAGCAAATGCGGAAAATGACCTGGCAAAGCCTCCTGTTGACCGAAATGATGAAACAACAGGAAGAAATAAAAATGGAACGGAAAAAACTGGAAAAGTCACAAAAGGAATTACTCAATATTATGATTGTACCTTCCGCGGAACTGGTGAAAAAAAAGTCAGACAGACTGGACAAAATTGCCAAAGAACAGCAAACAGAATGGTTTAAAGAACTTAATAGATGCTTCCTTCTAATTTCTTCTCTTCCAGCTGATCCAGGCCGGTACGCTCATTCAGTTTAAGCATCCTTTGTACGTCGTTGATAGTCGACCGAGTTTGCTCCAGGTCCTTCATAGTAAAAGACTTGACCTTTGTGCCCGGATCATAAGTACGATAGTTAATCTGATAATAAAGTGCTTCACCTTTGCGCGCACCCTTATCGATGAGGACATCGGTCTCATAAGTTATCTTGCAGTGCCTGGCGTAGGGGATGGGCAGATAAAGGTTGTGCCCGCGATGCTTGTAGGGTGTCTCGGGCGAAACCCCTTCCGAAAGCGGCGCCGCGACCAGCTGACCCTTACTTATCAATTCCTCGGTGGGCCCCTCAATAACAGGCTTGGGATTCCCATCGAGATAGAAGCGCAGCGTTCCATTGCTGAACTGTCCACCGCCCGGA
>CP070627.1:8694055-8732344 GCA_020355945.1 Candidatus Aminicenantota bacterium
GGGGCCGCATAGGCAGTGGATAAATGTTCCCTGCCCTGGGCCGGGGCGGGTTCATTTTCCCGGGTTTCAATTTCTTCAGCTTCTGCGGCAAAGGTTACCCACTGGTTAATCCTGGTTTGCAGGTCTCCGGTGGAAACAACAATTTGAGATACATGATTCCTTGAGAATATGTATTCAAAGGTTTTGATTCCCTCCTGGGGAACCATAGAGAATTCAATGGTGTTTTTTTCTCCAGCGGCTGAGATCTCTTCTTGTGTTCTAAAGTCCCAGCCGTCCCAATTAATACTGGTCCAGCAGGAAGGGCCGGACTGGTTATGACGTCGGACAAAGTAATCCATAAAGATGTTTGCCGCTGAATAGGCAGTAAACCCCAATCCCCCCAAAACAGAGGCCAATGATGAGAACAGCAGGCAGAAATCAAGGGATTTATTTTCCAGGATTTTTTCCAGAACCAGGACCCCATCCACTTTGGGATAGAATTGCTCCATGCTTTGGCTTCGATCTGTATGATTCACCGCTTGAAGTGCTTTTTCTCCGACAATACCGGCTGCGTGAATCACACCGTTTAGGGGGGCGAAGGTTTTTTCTGCCTGGAGGATCACCTGCTGCATTTGTTTTTGGTCAGCCACATCGGCCTGCATCACCAGTACCTCTGCACCCATTTTTTCAAGTTCCTGTATTGCTTTGATTTTTTGGCTGATGCTGTGGTTTTTATGGGTGCTTAACCATTGCTGCCATTCCTTCCTGCCCGGGAAAGGGGAACGTCCGGTTAGCACCAGCCTGGCCTTTACAGCGGATGCCAGGTATCTGGCCAATACCATGCCTATCCTTCCAAGTCCACCTGTAACCAGGTAGACTCCTTTATTTCTCAAATAATGACTGGTTTCGCGGTCTTTTTGAGTTTTTTCCCCGGGATCGGGTTCATAAATTTGAATCCAACGGTGACTGCCTCGATAGGCAACAACGGTGTGGGTAGATGGAGTTTGGAACTCCCTGAGAAGCCGATTTATAAATATTGTATCCTGCCAATTCCCGGTTTTGGGGCTGGTAATATCCAGGCAGCGGCAGCTTATATTACGGTATTCCTGGGGGATCACTTTAGCCGCACCCAGTACTGCTGCTTTCGCGGGGCATAAATCTTCTTCACCGGTGACTTCCTGCATATTATCCGTAACCACCATGATTTGAATTTCCTGGTTAACATTCAATTTTCCTATGGCCTGAGCCTGGTACAGCAAGCTGAAATAACCATGGTCCAGGTCTTTTTTCACCGTTTCTATGGAATGGTCACGGTTACCGGTACCGGTAACATTCCATAAATGAAGAATGATGTCGGGGATATCCCCTTCACTAAGGAGCCGGGTGAATAAAGAAATGTAATGATCGGCTTGGCCGGGATGGATAATATACTCAAGATCATTGATCCTGGTGAATTGCGCACCGGCTTTTACCGTGATAACTCTTTGTTTTTTTTGCTGCAATTTTACCTTCAGGCCTGTTGCGATTCCCTGGTTATCCATAAATACCAACCATTTGCCCTGTGCCGGTGGTTCACTGGCACTGCCATTAAAGAATTGCGGGGGAGACTGTTTCCATAAGGGGATGTAAAACCAATCCCGGATATTTTGCTTTTTTTTCAACAAGGCTCTCCTGGCTAACAGCCCCGGGATAAGTTGCAGAGAAGCTTCCTCAATCCAGTAGCGTTGACCCTCAAAAGGGTAGGTGGGCAGTGGCACCCGCTGCCTCTGCCTCTGTTGCTGCCGATAAAATTCACACCAATCAATGCTTTTGCCGTAAAACCATAACTCACCTATTTTATTTAACAAGAAATGCCTGTCTGATACCTTTTCCCGGGGATGCCTGATAAAATGGATGGCCTTTTGAGCCGGCTGCTGTTGGTTATGCTGTTTCACCAGTGAACTCAATACATTTCCAGGGCCTATTTCCAGGAAAAGGCTGTTCTTCTTGTTAAAGAGTATTTCCAGCCCCTGGCTAAATCTTACGGTTTCTCTCACCTGTCTTGCCCAGTAACCCGGATTGGTGACCTCTTCTGCTGTTATCCAGTTACCTCTTAAGCCTGATATATAAGGAATTTTCGGTTTATTTAGTGTTACTGTGCCCACTTCTTTTTTAAATTCCGCTAAGATGGGTTCCATCATTGTTGAGTGAAAGGCATGAGAGGTATGAAGTTTGCGGCAGTCATATCCCTGTTTTTCCATTTGTTTTTCAAAAGATGCCATGGCCTGGTGAGGGCCGGAGACCACACAAAGGCAAGGTCCATTCACAGCAGCCAGTGAGAGGTTTTGGTTTAATAACGGGATTAATTGTTGTTCCGGGATGGGGACGCTTACCATTGAACCGGGGGGCATTTGCTGCATCAATCGTCCTCTTAGGGCTGCCAATTTTAGGCCCTCTTGCAGCGAAAAAACCCCGGATAAATGAGCCGCCACAAGTTCTCCGATACTGTGGCCGATCATGGCATAAGGCTCGATTCCCCATTTCATCAATAATTTTGCCAGCGCATATTCAAAAGCAAAAAGAAGGGGTTGGGCGACTTCGGTCTGGTTGATTCGATTTTTAGCCACAGAGGACACAGAGGACACAGAGGACACAGAGGACACGGAGGACACAGAGGACACAGAGAGGGAAGGGTAAAGGATTTCTTTGATGTCAAAATCAAGATGGCTATTTAATATTTCAAAACAACGGTCCATTTCTTCCTGGAAAACCGGTTCGGTGTTGTACAGGTCCAAACCCATATCCACATATTGAGAACCCTGACCGGGGAACATAAAAATAGCATCTCTTTCCTTATCACCTGGTTTCCAGTGATATGTACGAAACATGCCCGAAGCAGGGGAGGTTAAGGCAGCGATTGTTTGTTCAATTGTGGAGCATACCAGGATCCTGCGGTGGGGGAAGGTTTCTCTTCCTACTTGTAAGGTATAGGCGGTATCGGCCAGGTTAACCCCTTCCTGTTTGAAATATCGGGCTAAATTTTCCGTCATTTTTTCCAGGGCGGTCTCGGTTTTGGCAGATAGTAGGATTAATTGGTATTGGCTTGAGGTTTCCGCATTAACCTCTTTATCCGGGGTCTGCGCCGGAGCCTCTTCCAGGATGACATGGGCGTTGGTTCCCCCGATACCCAATGAGCTGATCCCGGCCCGCAGAGGCTCTCCGTTACCCTGCCATTTTTTAAGGGTGGTATTTACATAAAAGGGGCTATTTTTAAAATCGATTGCAGGGTTGGGGGTTTCAAAATGCAAACTGGGGGGGATGAGTTTATGCTTAAGGGCCAGGACGGTTTTTATAAAAGCAGCCACGCCAGCGGCTGTATCCAGGTGCCCGAAATTGCTTTTCACAGACCCGATGCCGCAGTAATTTCGTTTATCGGTATTAAATGCCAGTTTTAAGGCTCCAATTTCCACCGGGTCTCCCAGGTTTGTGCCGGTGCCGTGTGTTTCGATATAGGTAATACTTTCAGGATTCACCCGTGCCATACGCAGTGCCATGCGGATGACTTCGGCTTGCGCCTCCACACTGGGGGCTGAAAACCCGATTTTCCTGTTTCCATCATTATTAATAGCGGTTCCCCGGATAATGGCATAAATATGATCCCTGTCCTGGAGAGCGGGTTTGAGCCGTTTGAGTAGTACCACCCCTGCGCCCTCCCCCCCAATGGTGCCGCTGGCATTACCGGAAAACACCCGGCAGTGACCATCCTGCGAGAATATCATACCTTCCTGGTATAAATAACCTTGCCTGGGGGCAGTAAATATCGAGATTCCTCCGGCTAAAACCATTTCACTTTCACCGGTTAATAATGCCCGGCAAGCCTGGTGTATCGCTACCAGGGATGTGGAACAAGCCGTCTGCACAAAGGAAGTACCCCCTTTAAGATTAAGGTTATAAGACACCCGGGAACATAAGAAATCTATATGAATGAATTGAGCTGCTGCAAATTCTCCATATTCATTACTTTTCCCGCTTAAATGCGCTCGGGCTTCCCAATGAAACCCGGATGAAGCACCGGCATAGAGACCAATCCTGTCTTTATAAGTCCCGGGATTATAGCCAGCATCTTCCAATGCTTCCCAGGCACATTCATGAAAGATGCGAATTTGCGGATTCATTAATTCCGCTTCCTGGGGAGAATAGCCGAAAAATGAGGCATCAAAGAGTTCCTTATCCGGTAGATAACCGTAGGCACTTATATAATCAGGGTCTTTAAGGGTCTGCTCATCTATTCTTGCTTTCGCCAATTCTTCATCCGAAAAAAAAGAAATGGATTCGACGCTGTTTTTTAGATTCTCCCAGTATTCATGGATGTTTTTAGCCCCGGGGAATCTTCCACTCATACCAATAACAGCGATTTCCAATCCCGTTCTTATATTAGCATTTTCCTTTGGGATCATTTTTAAATGAATTCCTCTTCTTTTTTGCTCAAATAAATTGTACTGCTGGTGAAATATTTATAGATTTTTTATACAGGTTTTCTTATTCCGGTTTGTTGACTATTAGTTTTCCATGCAAAGACGGAAACCCGCAATATAGCCGCGATAGGTTGGTCTGATGCCATAGCGATTGGCGGCCCTCACGAACTTAGGCTCCTCGAACCAACAACCACCGCGTAACACGCGGAAATTAAACTTTCTAATATCCTCCGGGTTTTCTCGCTGTTTAGGGCTGTCAACCTTATACCAATCATACCAATCATAACACCACTCCCATACATTGCCAGTCATATCCAGTAAACCATAAGGAGATGCACCCCGGGGATATGAACCCACAGGGACTGGTCCACCCAGTTCCCCTGTTTTTTTTATATTGGCTAAATCTTCATTGGCGTTTTGATCTCCCCAGGGAAATTTTTGTCCCTTTGTCCCACGTGCTGCTTTTTCCCACTGCGCTTCCGTAGGTAATTTAAAATGAAATCCTGTTTTAGCAGACAGCCATTTACAATATTCTAGCGCATCATGCCAGGATACTGAGATGACCGGGAATTTTCCTCTTCCCCAATTGCCATCGTCGGGTTTTTCCTTTTGGGTTTCATCACAATATTTATCGTATTGTTCAAAGGTAATTTCATATTTTCCCATCCAGTATCCCTCCAGGTAAATTTCATGGACTGGCTGTTCATCGCTTTGAGCTTCATCCTCATCCGATCCCATGATAAATTTACCGGGAGGGATATATACCATGATGATACCATCGCCAAAATCCGCTTCCCATGATCCTTTTTCATTTTTCTCCACTTTAATAACTTTTGATACTTTTCCGGCTGCCTTTCTTACCTGTTCCGGCATTTCCTGTAATTCTTTTATTCGGGTTTCCACTTCCCTCACATGGCTTCCTGATGGATACTTTTTTATATATTCTTGATAGGCAGAAATGGTATTTTGATTGGCAGCGGTTTTATAATCCAGTTGCTCAGGGTCCTGGGTTTCTTTTTTATCTGGTACAACAGGTTCTCCAGCTTTACTTACCGGGAGGGGTTTTTCGCTTTTTGAACCCGGTGCCGATATGACAGCCGGTTTCTCCCTGAAGAGAAAAAGCAGGACAAGCGAAATAACGATTAGCGATCCTGCGACTAAGAACCATTCTTTTTTCAAGGTTTTTTTTGTTTTTTCCTGTGACCCCATTTTTAAATCTCCTCGCTGTGCTTATTCATAGCGGATAGCATCCACAGGATTGGCAGTTGCCGCCTTTACCGACTGGTAAATAACAGTACAAATCGCAATCACCAATGTTAATAGGGCAGAAAAAATAAATATCCCCACCGACATAGTGGTGCGATAGGAAAAGTTTTGCAGCCATTTGGCCAGTAAAAAATAAGCGATTGGCCAGGCTAAAATATTGGCACCTACTACCAGGAGTAAGAATTCTTTAGAGAGTTTCACGACTATATTCGAAATCGTAGCTCCCAGTACTTTTCTAATCCCAATCTCTTTGAAGCGCCGCTGCGCCATAAAGGAAGCCAGACCAAATAAACCGAGACATGAGATAAATATGGCAATAAAGGTGAAGTACTGGATTGTTTTGAATGTCCGTCTGTCGCTGTCATATAGGCGGTTTAACTGATCATCGAGGAAATAATATTCCAGGGGATACTTGGGGTTAAATTGTTTATAGACTTCTTTAACGTAATTTAGCGTGTCGGTTATATTTTCCGGCCTTAATTTTACAAAAACATACTGGTCCCAGTTGGGATCGATTCTTAACACCAGCGGTTCAATTTCAGTGTGCAGGGATTTAAAATGAAAATCCTTGACAACACCGATAATAGAGCCTTCTTTCTGCCAAAAGATAAACTTTTTCCCGACAGGGTCTTTCAAATCCATTGCTTTTAGGGCAGCTTCATTTATAATATATGCCTTACCTAATACTGCATCTGTGGTAAACTCTTTGGAAAAGTCTCTTCCATCTAAAATTTTCATTTTAAATGTTTTTATATAGTCATAATCGACAGAAAAATGATAAAGCATGAACTGGGTGTCCGGATTTTGACCTTCCCATTGAAATCCACCTGTGGAATGTACTGAATATGTCAGTCTATCTGACGACGTGGTGACAGAATATACACTGGGATTTTTCAGGAGTTCTTTTTTAAAGGTGTGGTATTTTGAATGCATTTCGCCTATTTTTGGGAAGTATATCATATGATCCTTTTCATACCCCAGGGCTCTATCTTGCGTGTAGATTAACTGTTTATTTACCACCAGGGTGCCGATAATAAGGGTAATTGAACAGGTAAACTGGAGAACCACCAGCGCTTTCCTTAACAGGGAACTTCCCGGTTTACCTGTGCCAAAGATAAAGTTTCCCTTGATTACATTGGTGGGCTGAAAAGATGATTGGATAACCGCCGGATAAATACCCGCAATTATTCCTGTTATTATTGCAATAAGAAGCAAAGCGGGGCCGACTACATTATTGCTAAAAAGGTTTAAGGTTAGCTCTTTTCCCGCCAGGTTATTAAATAAAGGCAGGAGCAGGTAGACTAATATAAGGGCAAAAATAAATGAAATAATTGTAAGAAAAATAGATTCTCCAAAGAATTGTACGATTAAATTCTTTCTCCTGGCCCCCACAACTTTTTTTATCCCTACCTCTAGAGCCCGGGTTGAAGCTCTTGCCACTGCCAGGTTTACGAAGTTAAAACAGGCGATGAGCAAAATAAAAACAGCAATAAGAGAAAACATATAGATATATACGGAAGTGTCCTTACTGGCCCCATAGAGATCGATGGCATAATTGGAATGAAGATGTATATCGGTTAAAGCCTGGAGTTTAAGCTTTGTTGTATTTTCAGGGAATAGCCTTTGAAGATAAGAATAAACCTTTTTTTTAAGGTTTTCCACCGAGACATTTTTTTCAAGGAGGATATAGGTATAAAAATTATTGATAAACCAGTTCCCCTTCGAGGTGGTGTTTTTCAATGTCGGTTCCAGGGGAATAAGAAAATCAAATTTGAGGTGTGAATTTTGGGGAACATTTTTGACAACGCCGGTTACCAGCAAATCATACCTTTGGTTACTGGTTATTGTTTTTCCCAGTGGATTTTCATTGCCGAAATATTTTTCCGCTATTTCTTCTGTGATAACAACGGAATGGCCTTCCGAAAGAGCAGTGGCCGGGTCACCTTTTACAAACGGAAAAGAAAACATTTCCAGGAATGAAGGGTCTGCTAAACATACGCCATTTTCATAAAAACTTTTATCACCTGATTCGGATTTATATGTAATCAGTCTCCTGCCAATAGTACAAAATTTCGTGAAATTTATTATTTCAGGATAATTTTGTTCAAGTGCTGCGCCTAAAGGCCAGGGTGTGACTGCCACCGGGAAAATCTCTCCACTTGACTGTACTTGTTCCTTAACCACCCTATAAATTCGGTCACTATTTTTGTGAAATCGATCGAAACTCAATTCATCCTGGACCCAGAGAAAAATGAGAATGCAAACTACCATCCCCATAGCCAACCCCAGGATATTTATAAATGAATATCCTTTGTGTTTTAAAATATTCCTCAAGGTAACTTTTAAATAACCTTTAAACATGATATCACCTCCAATTGTAAGTAAAAGTTAAGATACACTTTTTTTTTTCATTTGTCAAGCCTGTAAATTTTCACATCATTTCATCGGAATCTCCGAAGAAAAAATTAGTGGTTTCTTCCATTATATTTAAGGAACGATCAATTTTTTCGTCTGAAATAAATTCAGGGGTTTTTTTATCGTCTATATGCTGGGCCAGGGAACGAATGGTGGGATATCTAAACATCTCCACTATAGGGATATCTTTTTGAAAAACCTGGTTTAATTTACCGTTTAACTGGATCAGGTTCAGGGAATGTCCCCCTATATCGAAGAAATTATCATAGACACCGAGGTTATCGTTATGAAGGACTTCCTTCCAGGCAGCAGCGATTAATTCTTCGGTTTCGTTTTCAGGTGCTGCATATTCGCTGCCTGTTTTCAAATTCATATCAAGGGAGTGCAAAACCTTTTGATCTACTTTTCCATTTGGGGTTAAGGGGACATGTTTGATGCGGATAAAATAGGATGGTATCATATAAGCAGGTAGTTCCCTGGCCAGGTATTCTTTTAATTCCGGTGCCGAGAATTCTAGTTGGGTATCGACATAGGCACAGAGATATGCCTCCCCGTCTTCCTTTTTTCTTGGTGACACCACTGCATCGTTTATGTCCTCATGCCGCAGCAGTTGGTTTGCTATTTCTCCGGGTTCTATGCGAAAGCCCCTTATTTTGACCTGGTAGTCGATGCGGCTCAGGTATTCCATATCGCCATTTTCCAGGAGTCTTCCCAAATCGCCGGACCTGTAGAGGCGCTGCGCGGTTATATAGGGATGGTTGACAAATTTTTCGCTGGTTAATTCGGGTCTATTTAAATACCCCCTGCCCACACCTTCACCGCCGACGCAGATTTCTCCTGTAACTCCAGGGGGTAACAGTTGCTGCCCCCTGCCCATGATATAAGTGGATAAGGTGGGAATAGGCTGACCGATGTTACTTATATTTAAGCGGATATCCCTGTGTTCTATCTCTTTATAAGTAACATGGACGGTGGTTTCGGTGATACCGAACATATTGATGAGCCGGGTTTCGGGGTACTTGTTTTTCCACTGTTGTAATTTCAGTGGTGTTAAGGCTTCTCCTCCAAAGATGACATATTTCAGATAGAGGTGTTTATTGGGATTTTGTACTTCCAGGTTCGCCAGGTTATAAAATGCCGAAGGGGTTTGATTTAATACGGTAATGTTTTCCTTTGCCAATATTTCCAGGAATTCCCGTGTATCCACGGCGGTTATACGAGGTATCAGCCTTAACTTCCCACCGTATAACAGGGCGCCATACATTTCCCACACAGAGAAATCAAAACAATAGGAATGAAACAGCGTCCAGGTATCACGGCTGTTAAAATCAAATTGAAACCTGTCGTTGAATAGCAAACGTACGACATTGCGATGGGTGATGAGGGTGCCTTTGGGTTTATCGGTGGTACCGGAGGTGTAGATGCCGTAAGCCAGGTTGGCAGGGCCAACCTGGCTTACGGTTGAGGGAGTACTTTTGGAGAAGTAAAAAATATCTTTCTCAATATTAATAGTCTGTAAAGGCAATCCTTGCGGTTGCCCGCTTCCCTCCTCGACCTCAGCCTTAGCCTTAACCTGGAGTTTTGGTGAGGTTACCAAAATTCCTACCTGGCTGTCTTTTAACATGTAATTAATTCGTTCTGCCGGGTACTCCGGGTCAATGGGCATATAGGCGCCACCGGATTTTAATATTGCCAATATAGCGATTATCATTTCCACGGAACGATCCGCCATGATACCCACAATGGTATCGGGTTGAACACCTCTTTGCTGCAATAAATGTGCCAATTGAGCAGATATTTTATTCAATGCCCTGTAGGTAATCGCATGGCGCATGGCGCATGGCGCATAGCGTTCTTCTGCACTCTGCGCTGTGCGCTTTGAGCTTTGCCCAACCACAGCAATGCTGCCTGGCGTTCTCTCTACCTGCTCTTCAAATAGCTCATGTATTGTTTTATTTTGCGGATATCCTGCTTCGGTTCTATTAAAACCAAATAATAATTGTTTCTTTTCCAATGGAGAGATGATCTCTATTTCTTCCACAGGGATTCCAGGATTAATGCTGAATTGCTCGATTATACTTATCAGGTGCGTTTCTATTCTTTTGATTACATCGGCATTATATGCGATTGAATTGTAAAGTATACCCATTTCCAATTCTCGCATTAAGACACCCATAACATTTAAATCATAGTTAGTCTGCTCAAATACCTCAACATGCTCTACCCAAAAATCCGAGCGGTTATCCTGGCTTAATTTTTTTATTTCATTATCCACCGGGTAATTCTCAAATACAACAAGATGATTCACAAGTGCTCTTTTTAACAGGCTGTTGGCCTGTATCTCAGCCAGGGGTATAAATTCATACAATTTGGATTGAGTCATTTGCACCTGTACTTTTTTCAGGAGGTTGACAAATTTTTCTCCAGGTTCATTTTTTATCCTTGTCGGAATTGTATTTATAAATAATCCCACCATGTTTTCAATGCCTTCAAAATCTTCGGGTCTTCCTGAAACCACAGTACCAAATACCACATCATTGGTGTCATTGTATTTTTGAAGCAAAATCCCCCACAAGCATTGGAATATGGTATTGATGGTTAAGTTATTTTCATTTGCGATTCTCTTTAGTTCCTCGGTTAACACCTGGTTTATTTTAAAGTGATGCTCTGCCAGTTCATATTCATCTTCTCTTTCTCTTCCTTCAATATACCTGGGAATATTCGTCTGGTTTTCGTAATGCTGGAGATAACTTTTCCAATATTTAATTCCTGCTTCCTTATCCTGTTTCTCTAACCATTTAATATAATTCTTATACTCCTTAACCGGTTCCAACTTCAAGGGTTCACCCTTTCGAAATGATTGATATATTTGCAATAAATCTTTATAGATGATTCTCACACTCCATCCATCCAATATGATATGATGAAAACTGAATAACATGAGATGGGTGTCCTTTGCAGTTTTTATTATTGAAATACGCAAGGGGAGGTCTTTTGATAAATTAAATCCCATCTTTCTATCTTTTCTTTTAAAGTCCTCCTGGAAACTGCTGCTTTCTTGTTTATTTAAGTGAGAAATATCCAGGTAGCAAATAGAGGCTTTTCTTTTTTTTAAGACCACCTGCAAAGGCTTTTGCAATTTTTCATAGACAAAGACAGTTC
The DNA here is from genome assembly GCA_020355945.1 of Candidatus Aminicenantota bacterium. The sequence continues at coordinate 8,705,332 of CP070627.1, forward strand.
TTAACACATCGTACCTTTCTATGATTTGAATGAAGGCTTGCTCCAGTAATCGATGATCAAATTCTCCATGGATCCAATAAACCATTTGTTCAAAATAAGCCTCGGAATACCTGTCTGCTAAATAATGAAAAAGCATCCCTTCCTGCATTGGTGAAAGGAAATATATATCCTTTACATCGCTTTTGGCAATCATATCTTTTTTCTCCTTAATCCTTTGTTGTGTTCCCGCCGAGAATATCAAAGACCAATTCTAATTCCTGTTCTTCGATTGAAGAAGTAAAATCACTTCGGGTAAATTCGGTATCTTCCCGGGATGCACAATGATCGATAATTTGCCGGAGGTATTTTTCATAGCCGGTAACAAAAGACTGTATGTCATTGTCTTCAAAATCTCCCGGACAATACTTCACTATGGTTCTCAATCTCTTATTACGTACCATCCCCGTGATGTAAAGCGAATAAAACCATTGGGTATTTAATGGGCTGATAGAGTTCCCACTGGAAATATCAGCCACCTGGAATAATGGATTACTCAAATCTTCATCTGTTTGCCCGAGGTAATTGAAACTCACTTCCGGGTTCAAACGAAATTCAATTGACTGTTTATTTTCTTCGTTGGTTAAGTACTTCAATATGCCGTATCCAATACCTTTGTTGGGAATATCCCTCAGCATATCCTTGGTATTTTTGATGACAGAGGAGATGTCTTCTTTATTTCTCATGCCACCAAGAATCACAGGGGATACCGAAGTGAACCAACCCACGGTACGAGTTATATTGACATCTGGTATGATGTCTTCCCTACCATGTCCTTCTAAAACAACCGGTATCCGTTCTAACCCGGTCCAATCGCTTAAAGCCAGGCTTAACCCTGCCAGTAAAATGTCATTTATCTCTGTATTATAAGCCTTATTTACTCGCTTTAACAATTTTTCAGTGTATTGCTCGGATAACTCGAAGGTTTTTATGCCGTTGTTTTTGGATTTACCCGCCTGGTTATCCTTATTTTTAGATAAGGGGGATAATTCCATTTTTTCCAGGTTCTGCCAATATTTCAATTCTTTGAGCATGGTTTCACTATTGGCATATTCATATAATTTTTCTGCCCATTCTTTATAAGAGCTTGTTTTTAAAGGTAGTTGGCAATCTTCTGCTTTCACTCCATTTTCCATTTGTTGATAAAGTGAGGTAAAATCCTCAAATAAGATACTTAAAGACACCGTATCAACTAGCAGGTGGTGGATAGCAATGAGCAAATAATCACCTTTAATGGTTTTGAATAGACCCAATTTCAGCAGTGGTCCACGGCTCAAATCCATACTGGCCTGGATTTGATTGCATTTTTCTTCAATTATTTTTTCATAGGATTCCCCGGTTATTTCCATGTCGATGAGTTCGTAGAGGGGAGATTGAATGCCGCGGTTGACCTGTTTTATTTCTTCGTCTTCAATTAAATACACCATGCGCAGTGCATCGTGATGTTCCGCCAATTTTTGAAACACCTTTTCCAGGATATCTTTGTTGAAGCCCCCTGGCCGGTAAACCATGACAGGCAGGTTAAAATGATGCATTTCCGATATTTTTTTTTGGAAAAACCATTTTTGTATGGGGGTTAATTTGACTTCACCTTCAACGACTTCCTGGTTAATCTCCTGTTTAAGGGGTTTCATATGAGGGGTTAATTCCTTGATGGTGGGATACTGGAATAAATCGCTGATATCTAGCTTGAGTTCATAATTCAACAGCCGGGATGATATTTGGATTGCCTTTATAGAATCCCCTCCCATGTTAAAATAGTTGTCAGCGGTTCCTATCCTCTCAATACCCATCACTTCTTGCCATACATCAACCATTATTTTCTCCGATTTACAGGTGGGAGGGCAATAATTCTCTCCCATATCCATTGAGCTTTGATCAATGGCTGCTAAAGATTTCCTGTCTACCTTTCCGTTGGGGGTTATGGGCAATTTATCCAATTGCACAAAATAGGAAGGTATCATAAATTCCGGGAGGTATAATGACAAATGATGTCTTAATTCCCCCACTTCAATATTTGGGCCGGAGGGGACTATATAGGCTGCCAGGCTATTATAGCCCTTTTCATCCTCCTTGACCAATACGAGGGACTGACGGATACCCTCAAACTTCGATAGATAATATTCCACTTCACTGGTTTCAATGCGATATCCCCTTATTTTTACCTGTTGATCCACCCGGCCCAGGAACTCAATATTTCCATCTGCCAGTCTTCGAGCCCGGTCTCCTGTTTTAAACATCCGTTTCCCGGGTTTAAAGGGATTGGGTATAAATTGTTCAACTGTTAATCCCGGTTTGTTCAAGTACCCCCTTGCCAACCCATGTCCGGAAATGTATAGTTCTCCCATACATCCCGGGGGTACATTTCTCATGTCCATATCCAATAAATAGATTTCCATATTATCGGCCGGGATTCCAATGGGTACTGAGGGTGTGTCATCTGCCCGGGGTTTGAATCTATAAATCATACACCCCACCGTTGCTTCTGTGGGTCCGTATTCATTGTAAATTTCAATATTTCCATTAAAGTTTGCAGTGATTTTTTGTGCCAATGGGGTTTCTAACCGTTCACCCCCCACGATAAAACGCCGGATAGTCGGTTCCTGCTCTTTTCGATTACTCATCAACATTAAATGGACCGGCGTTAATTTAACCACTGCCGCGTTATTCCCGTTAAATATCTTTTCCACCAGAAATTCCCTGTCTTCCCCCTGGTAAACCACGATAGAGTTGCCGGTTATTAATGGAGTAAATATTGAAGTTACTGTCAGGTCAAAGGCAATAGAGGTATATAATGGGAAGTTTGCCTTTTCATTTTGAACGTAGGTTCGGGCTGCCCAGCGGATGTAATTTACCAGGCTTCCATGTTGGATGAGTACCCCTTTGGGATTTCCTGTGGTGCCGGATGTGTAGATTAGATAGGCCGCGCTTGCTAAATCACAACGCATTTCCGGGTTGGCTCCATCCTCCCCGGGTATATTTTCGTCGTCCAATAATATCAAGGGGTGAGGGGAAATGACTTTCTCTGCATAGGCTTTGACTGCTAATATCGCCATTGCCTTACTGTCTTCCAGCATATAACGGATTCTTTGCAAAGGATAGCCCGGGTCTATGGGTAAATACGCCCCTCCCGCTTTCAATATGCCTAATATCCCGATAACAGCTTCCGGGGAGGGTTGAAGAATAAATCCCACAATGGTTTCTTTCTTAACTCCCCTGGTTTTCAACAGTTTTGCCAACCGGTTTGCTTTGGTGTTCAATTCCCGGTAACTCACTTCCCCACCGCTGTCATCCAGGATAAGAGCTGCTGCCCCGGGATTTTTGCCAGCCTGGTCTGCAAATAGTTCATGAACTGCCTTTTGGTCCGAGTAATCATGGGCTGTATTGTTGAATTCAATGATTAATTCTTGCTTTTCTTCGGGGGAAAGTATGTCAATGGAAGATAGCTGTATATCGATATCAAAAATAACCATCTCCAATAACCGTTTAAAATGCTCTAAAATTCTTCCTATTGTGTCTTTTTTATATAAAGATGCTTTGTATTCCAGTTCCATACAAATCGATCCTGCGGTCCTATTAAAAGAAAATAGGATGGCAGGTTGAATATGCCGGAGATATTTCCTGTCCTGGAGATTCTCCAGTAAGACCGCTACTTCAAATAAACCGCACCTATTTTCACCGTCATTTACCATCAATTGGTCAAACAGTTCTTCCACGGGGTAATTTTGATTTTCCACAGCTCCGGCAACCGTGTCTCTTACCTGTAATAAGAATTGTTTAAAGGTCATATGATCCCGGGTTTGATTTCTTAAGGGCAGTATGGTATTAACATATTCTGCTTCCGCCTCCTGTTTATCGATGGTTGTTCCTACGATGATATCATTGGCCCCGGTATAGAGGTGGATCAAAATATCGGTTACCGCCACTATTATCATATGCAACCTGGGGTCGGATTCATTTCGCAACTGCATCAATCGTGAAAATATTTTCTTGTCGAAGGTATGGTCTAGCTTGCCGGTATGAAGGTTGTCGGTGCCATCCCCTTCATAATCATAGGGAAAACCGCTTATAACAAATTCCCCGGATAATTTATCCAACCAATATTCTTTTTCTTTAAAGAATTGTTCGCCAACATGCAAATTTTCCTTAGAAGCATTTATTTCTTTCATTTTCTTTCCTTTAAAAACCGAAATCGCCATTGTCTTCTCGCACATTCCTGGCAAAGGTTTCACTTTTTATGTTCTGGTTTTCATCGATATATTTATTCCTGGCCATGAAATCCAACAATGGCGGCACTGCATTTTTATGTAATCGGTGCCACCGTTCATCGGCATTCACGTGCTGATCATAGGAATAGGGGTTGGGGATTCCCAATTTTTTGCAGTGGGCTTCGAACCGGCGCACTCTCCTGAAGGTTTCCTCTCGTGAGGGTTCCATTTGCGGCCCCGGTGTATAGTACCGGAAGACTAACATATCCAATGCCTGTTTGGGGTACAACAATTCGATACCTTTCCGCCAGTCATCCGCACTGGTCTGCTTCGAATAGTGAACGAGAAAGTAATTGCATTCGGATTGAAAAATATCATCCTTTAATTCTTCCACCAGGTCCAGGGTCTGTTGAAAATCCTCTTCGGTTTCCCCCGGGTGCCCAATCACCCAGTAGGCAGTGGTTTTGATGCCGGCATAGGCCAGGGCCGATAGGGTGGTTTTAATTTGTTCAACGGTTATTTGTTTATCCATTTCATCCAGTATGCGCTGCGACCCGCTTTCCGTGCCTAAGCGAACCCGGTATAATCCACCTCGCCGCCAGAGTAAGGTGTTGCGGATATCCCCGGAAGGATCATCTACTTTGAAATAGGCATCATAATACAATGAAATTCTTGCTTTAATGATTTCGTTGGCCAGGTCAGTGACCACAGGATTCAATAAGGAATCGGTCATGAAAAATAACTGGTGGCCGTATTGTTTGTGCATCTTTATCATCTCATCCGCGGTTTGTGCCGGATTTTTTACCCGGTATTTGCCGGCAACTTTCCGGGCGACACAAAAACTGCAACCATATTTACAACTGGCCGATGCAGTAGCTGCCAGGTAAGGATATTTTGCCATGTCCAGGTCGGAAAAATCCGGTAAATCTTGCTCATGAAAGTCTAAAATACGTCCGCCCACATCCTCCTTCGTATACACACGCTTTGAATCCGGCAGGTCCCCTCGTAAATATTTTAAAAAGGGCAATTCCCCCTGTCCCAAAATGATTTTATCCAGGTAACCCGCTGAGGTGTCCAACAGGACCTGGAAATTGGGAGAATCCGGGGCATGGGTCTCATTAAAGGTTCCACCCCCCATCAAGGTTTTAATGTGAGGGTATTTCTCTTTTGTCAGTTTAAGCACATACATGGAGGCGGCAATGGTACATTTATAAGCTGTCACTCCCACCACATCCGGCTGTTCCTCTTCCAATAACTCCAACCAATAGGCGTGCAGCATGGTATAAAATTCTTCCATGATCCGGTTCAGCTCCCGGGCATAGCAGTCCTCCACCTCGACATAATATGACTTATAAATCAATGTTTTGACCAATTCTTCATATTCGTCTTTATGGTTGTGATTCCAATGTGCCATTAAATGGCTTTGCAGCACATCGTGGCCGATATTGTTAAAATTTCCGCGTTTTTCTTCAGGAACGCATTTCTTCAGGGTTTCAAAATAGTTATTGTAAAAATCCAGGCATTCCTTTTTTACAATTAAATCAACGGTTCTTACTTTATAGCCGTGCTCCTGGAGAAACGCTTTAAGCGTGGTGATTCCCATTGGTGGGATCATGGGGTCCCAATAAGGTAAAATCGCCAGCAAAATTTTTTTCATGGTTGTTTCCATTCTTGCTCCTTTTGTTACCTGTGATTTTAAAAACCGAAATCTGCCGTATAGTTGTCCTGGTCAGAAAATTTCAGCTTTGCTTTTTCATCGCTAATCCCTATGTCTTCGAGGCGGATATCTCCATCATTGAGGATTGTATCTACCAACTCTTCAATATGTAAAGCGATTTTTTTTACAAAATTCCTATCATATACCAGGGACTTAAACCTGAATTCAATTCCTAAAGAATCCCCCGGGGAGATTACCACATGAAAATTATAATCCGGCTGTGTATATTCAGTAACCTTTAGAACATCAAAGGCCTTATTTGGGGTTCTCTCTACAATCCCTTCCACCTGTTCTGCCAGTGGGTAATTTTCAAAAACCAGGATATGATCCAATAAATTTCGTTCCAATATACTGCCCGCCTGGATTCGCGCCAATGGATAATAATGATAAGGCTCACTCCGGATTGCTTTTTCCTGGACCTGGTGTATTAATTGTTGAAATGTCATTCCCCTTTTAAGGGATACTCGTACCGGGATTGTATTGATAAATAGACCCACCATGGACTCCACTCCCGTAATTTCAGAAGGGCGGCCGGATACCACCGCACCAAATACCACATCTTCTTCCCGGTTGTATTGACTCAAGAGAATTCCCCAAATCGCCTGGATGATTGTATTCACTGTAACCTGGCTCCTTGCAGCCAATAAATGAAGACCTGATGTTTTATCTTCACTAAAGTGGAAAGACTCTCTTTCAAATTGATAGCCCTTTTGATCTCTTTTAACACCTTTCTGTTTGGGGAGGCTGGTTTCTTTGGCATAACCTTCCAGGTATTTTTTCCAGTATGCTTCCGCTTCCTTTTTATCTTGTTGCATTAGCCAGCGGATGTATTCCCGATAAGGTGTACGGGGGGGTAATTTGTATGGTTTATTTTGCCCCAGGTGATTATATATCACTAAAAACTCTTCGAATAGTATGCCAACACACCATCCATCCATCAATATATGATGAAAACTCCAGGTCACTTCATAGTCCCTGTCACCGGTTTGCAGGACCGCCGTGCGCATGAGCACATCTTTTTTAAAGTCAAATGAGCGCATCCTGTCTCGTTCCGCAAATTCATCGATTACCGACTGTTTATTTTCATTGGTAATTTTTTCACGGAGGTCCTGGTATAAAAATTCTACCTGGCGTTCCTTTAAAATGATTTGAATCGGAACCCTTACCCCTTCATACACAAAGGTCGTTCTCAATATATCATAACGCATAAACAGTTCATTGATACTTCTTTCAAAAAGAGAGAGGTCCAGGTTCCCGGAAATAGAAATTCTTATTTGCACCGAACCTCCCGGGGATAACTGGTTATAGAATGTGTAGAACAGCTTTCCTTCCTGCATCGGACTTAATATGTAGATGTCTTCGATGGGATATTGCTGAGCCAGTTGTTCAACCTTCTGGATGGACATTCCGGGATATGTTAAATCACTGGGAGTTAACTGCCTCTCTTTCCTGGACACGCAGTAAGAAATCGTATCGCACAGCCCTTTTTTATAATTATCCAGGAATGTTTGCATGGTCTCAGGCTTATAATGTCTTTTATTATAAATTACTGTTACCACCAATCGTCCAGCGGTGATTATCCCCGAAATTTCAATTTCAGATATCCTTTCCCCCTCCGGACTCATGGTATTTCCATATGCCTCTTTGGCAATTGTAAAAGAGGTTTGTCGGATATCCGCATCAAATTGTCCTAAATAATTAAAGTTGATCTGAGGATTCAATTTAAATTCGATATTCTTCCTGTATTCTCTTTTTGTTAAATATTTCAGGATTCCGTAACCGATTCCTTCGTTAGGGGCTCTGCGTAAACTTTCTTTTGTTTCTTTAATCTGGCGGGCCAGGTCATCCCCGGAAGCAATATCCAATACGATGGGGTAAATGGATGTAAACCAACCGATGGTGCGGCTGATGTCTACCTGGTCTAAAATTTCCTCCCTGCCGTGACCCTCCAGGGCCACCAACAGCCGATTATTCCCGAAAGTTTTATTTACACTTAAGCCCAATGCCGTCAATAAGATATCATTGACCTCCGTGCCAAATGCATGATTTACTTTAGTTAACAGGAGACGGGATTCCTTTTCGGATAAATTAAAGGATAGGCTTACTTCATCTTTCTTATGGTTACCTTTTGCGGGAAAATCTTTTTCCAGCGGAGGTATTACCATTGATTCCAATTCCTTCCAATAGGCCTTTTCCTCTAAGAATTTCGGACTATTGGCATAGTGGTGCAGCTTTTCCGACCAGGACTTGAAGGAATCGGATTTGAGGGGAAGGGCTAAGGGCTGCTTTTTTTTGAATTGTTGAAATAAAGTTTCCATATCTTCAAAAAGTATACGCCATGATACACCGTCAATCACCAGGTGATGAACGACAATTAATAACCGGTCCCCGTCTTCCAGGTGAAATAACCCCAGTTTCATTAAGGGACCGGTTTTTAGATCAATACCGGCCTGGATGCGGTTGGCCGTGGATTCTAAGGCGGTAATCGCATCTTCGCTGTGCCGGTAATCAAATACCTGGAGGGAAAAAGGGTAATCCAATCCCTGGTTTTCCTGGATCATTTCCCCGTCCTGCGTGTTGGTGTTGTATGTCATGCGAAGCACATCGTGATGCTCTTGTAGTTTTAAAAATACGGCTTTTACAGCCTCTTCTTCAATTCCTTCTTGCGAATAAAACATCACGGCCTGGTTAAAATGATGATTGTCCGGGAATTGGCTTTTAAAAAACCAGTGCTGTATCGGGGTTAAGGGAACGAACCCGGAAATCACCGATTGATCAGGAATGATCTCTGTTCTTTTTAGTAAAGGCGCTAATCTTGCTATAGTGGGTTCCTGGAAGAGATCTCGCATCTCGATTTTATATCCTGCTTTTTTTACCCTGGAAACAATTTGAATGGTTTTAATTGAATCGCCTCCAATGGTAAAAAAATTATCATTTATACCTATATTATCTATTCTCAATACATTTTCCCAGATTCCTGTTAACATTCTTTCTACTTCATCCCTGGGGGAAGCATATTTACTTTCTGTTATTGGTTGGGGAGCCGGCATTGCCTTCCTGTCTACTTTACCATTGTGGGTTAAGGGAATATTTTCTATTTGCATAATATAAGTGGGGATCATATAAGCCGGTAAATATTTCGATAAATATTCTTTCAATTTATTTACTTCAGGTTTTTCATTTGAAACAATATATACACAAAGGTATTTATCCCCATTGTCATCATCTTTTACCACTGCGATTGCCTCTTTTATTTCATCCTTCTTTAGTAATAGACGTTCGATCTCTCCCGGCTCGAACCGATAGCCCCTTATCTTCAACTGAGCGTCGATCCGACCTGAAAACTCCATTTTACCCGCTTCAACCCATCTACCCATATCACCGGTCCTATACATTCTTTCTCCCGGGACAAAAGGATTTTTTACAAATTTTTCAGCAGTCAATTCCGGTCTATTCAAATATCCCCTGGCAACACCATGTCCTGATATATATATCTCCCCTGTTACTGTCAGAGGTGCAGGCATTCGATTGCTGTCCAATATATAGACCTGGGTATTATACACAGGAGTTCCTATGGGAACAGATTTTCCCTGATCAGTTGCGGGATTGAATTTATAGATCATACTACCCACCACCGTTTCAGTTGGACCATATTCATTATACATCTCTATTTGTCCGTTAAAACTCTCATGAATTGTTTTTGTCAATCCACTATTTAGTTCTTCCCCGCCCACGATAAAGCGCTTGATACTACGTTTGTAACTCCCACCTGGACCCGCACCGGGGTGGGCAACTTCCCTCTCCCTTAATAGCTTTAAATGAGAGGGGGTTATTTTGACGACTCCGACGCTGTCATCGTCAATTATATTCCCGATTAAGAGCTCTTTGTATTCTCCTGAATATACAACAATGGAACTGCCGGTTAACAGGGGAATAAATATCGAAGTTACGGTCAGATCAAATGAAATGGATGTGTACAGGGGAAAATCCAATTTTTCATCCTTCACATATGTTTTTATTGCCCAATTGATATAATTCACAACACCCCTGTGGTGAACCATTACCCCTTTGGGCCGGCCGGAAGTCCCGGAGGTGAACATCACATAAGCAATATTCATCGGTTTACCGGTGCTTTTCGGGTTATCAGCGCTTCCCACATAAATATCTTCATCATCGAGGAAAATGATATCCCGGGAAGAGTAGTGCCCCCCACTGGCCCTGTCGCCGGAGATACCAGGGATAAAGTTTTTACTTGTGAGCAGTATAGATGCCCCGCTCTCTTCTAACATAAACCTGGTTCGATTCACCGGGGTCTCCGGGTCTATAGGTAAATACCCGGCGCCGGCTTTTAATATACCCATTATTCCTATCACCAACTCCACTGAACCCCCGGCCATTATGGCGGCGATCTCCTCCGTGCTTATCCCTCTTGATCGCAGCAGACCAGCCAATTGATTGGATTTTCTATTTAACTCTCCATAAGTAATGGAGCCGCTGCTGTATGACTCCCGGACAGCAATATTTCCCGGTGTTTTTTCCACCTGCTCTTCAAATAATTCATGAAGGGTTTTATCCGCCGGATATTTGATTTTTGTGTTGTTTACCTCATACAATAGGTGTCTTTTATCCTCTGGTGTTAATATATTTATCCTGTCGATTGGCAGGTTCACATTAACCAGCACCTCATTCAATAGATTTTTTAAATGAATAATCACTCGTTCTATTGCTTTTATTTCATAAAGGGAGGCGTTGTACTCCACGATTCCTTCCACATATCCTTCTTGGCCGGAAAAGGAAAAAAGCATATTAGGATTGATGTTGCGGAGGTAACGTTTATCATGGATATTTTCAACGATAATCGCAACATCGAATAGCGGAAAATGATCATTTTTGGAAAAAGGTATTTCTAATTTTTGCAGCAGCCGTTCCAGGGGATAATTTTGATTTTCAACTACTTCGGTTATCCCTGCTCTCACCTGGAGCAGCAATTCTTTAAAGGTCATATTATTATTTAACCGATTTCTCAATATAAGAACCGTGTTGATGAATTCGGCGTCTATTTCTTGCTTATAAATCGACGTACCTACAATGATATCTTGATTACCAGTGTATTTATTTAGTAATGACACCAACGCTGCTGTCAAAATAAAATGTAACCTGATGTCAGAGTTATTGCTTAATTTCATTAACTGCAAATATAGTTTTCCTGCTAATTGAAATTTCAATATTTCTCTTTGATGCTGGTTTACATTGCCTGGTGGGTTGTCATTGGTATAGGGAAAACTGGTTTTTACCAGTTCCCCTGCTAAATTGTTTAACCAGTAATCTTCCTCATTGCTTTTTATCAACTCGTTAAAATAATCCGAATTTGCCACCCTTGTGCCTCCGTGTCAATTTTTTTTTAAAATCCTTAGAACCCAAAATCTTTTTCATCTTTCGCCAGGATATCTGTTTTGGCCCATGCCAGGTCCTGGGAATCCTCTATTTCTTTTACTTTTTCTCTGAATGTGTCACTGCAAAATAAATAATCATTTAGGGTTGCCAATCTGAAGGTAGCCTCGTCAATGGTTTCCGGTTCCTTGTTTTGATAGGAAATGGAGCGAGGGCCCAGGATTTTATCCATTTCCTCCCACCGCAGCGCTGCCTCAGCAGCGGGAACTTTGTCTGCAAATTGGCAAGAAGGAGCCCCTTTTACATCGCTGTAACTAAAATGGCATATTTTATCAAAACATTTGTCTTGTTTAAAGAAATCTGCCAATTCCCGGAATATTTCCCGGGTTTCCCCGGGGAACCCCACCATGATATCTGCGGTTAGATAAAAGCCAGGGTTTTCCTTTTTTATGGTTTTTATCAGATCGTATAACCGGGAAAAGTCAACGTGGCGTCCCATTCGGGTGAGAATCATTTCATTGACATGCTGAAGCCCGATATGCAGTTCCCGGATAACTCCTCTTTTGCATAGAGATAATATGCTCCGGGAATATTTAATCAGCCAGCGGTTATGCAGGTAGCCAAAATACAATTCCACCTTTGGTTCAATTGCCAATAGATGCTCCACCAATTGGATTATTGTGGTGTTAATGTCAAACCCGTAGGCAAACGTATCCTCTCCCATTAAAAATATCTTATTATGCCCTCCTTGAATGGCAGATTTAAACTCACTTACAATTTTCTCCAGGGGGACGCTTTTCAACTCTCCTTTTGCTTTGTTTATTACGCAGTAGGTACATCCCCGCAGGCAGCCTTCTGCTATTTTTATATAAAAATAATCGTATTCCTTTTTTATATGCCGGCATTTCTTATGGGTTTTAAATAAGGAAATCGGCTTGATCCTGGTAAAGGGAATTTTTGCATTGATAAGATCATCCAGCAGCTCTTCATGATGAAGATAGATGATTTGCCCCTGGAATTCTTTTAATAAATCCTCTTCGTGGGTTTTGGGCAAACACCCCATAACCACGATATTTTTTTCGAGGAAATGCATTTTTTTTAATTTATCGCGGGTTTTTAATAGCTTTTCATACATGGTATCATGAAAACCACAGGCACAAAAAATAACTAAGTTAACATCGAAATCCTCAGCTATTTCCCAACCATTTGCTTTGAAATAATATTCAAGAGTGGAAAAATACTGCATATTTCGTTCACAATGTAAATTGTTTGTTACGATGGCCACTCTCTTTTTGGTTATCAGTGAATTTTGTTTCATTAAGATCCTCCTGTTGTAATTGAAACTATTTATCGTTTGTATTTTTATATTCTTAAAATCCGAAATCGCCCTGGTCCTCTTGAAGAGGGTTGGATGCTGCCGCTGATACCCCTGGAAGGATTTTGATCTGTTCCAGCCTGGTATTCTCATTGTCCAATACCTGGTTTAAAATGTAGAGGTAATTTTTTGCCATTTTCTCCACTGCTGCCCGGGTAAACAACGAGGTTGCGTATTGGATATTTATACTGATGGCGTTTTGCATTTCGAACGCTTCAAAATATAAATCAAATTTCGCTAAACTATGGTTGTAGGGATATGGAGAAACCTGCAGTTGAGTCAATTCCACCGGTTGGAAGGGAATATTTTGTAATTGGAATACCACATCCACTAAAGGATATCGATTGGACTCCCTCTTAATGCCAAGTTTACTGACCAATTCGTCAAAGGGATAATCTTGATTGTCAAGGGCATCAATGGTATTTTTTTTAACTTCCTCTAAAAATTCGAGGAATAATTTTTCTCCTTTGACACGATTTCTCATGGCGTGCATATTAATGAAAAAACCGACAATATTCTCCAGTTCCGTATGACTCCTGCCTGTGGTCACCGAACCGATAATGATGTCCTCCTGGCCGGTATATTTGTACAGTGAAAGGTTGCACACGGCCAGCAAAATCATGTATAAGGTAGTGCCGGTTTTTTTCATTAATCGTTCCAGTTTTCCCATTAAATTTCCTTCTATCACCACATTTACCTCATCCCCTTCATAATTCCTTACTTTTGGCCGGGTGTAGCTTAAAGGAATATTTAAGACCGGGATGTCTCCTGTAAATCGATTCAACCAATATTGCTCCTGTTTTTTGAATTCCGCCGACTCAATCCATATGTTATGCCAATTCGAATAATCCTTATATTGGATGCGAAGCAGTGGTAATTCCTTTCCTGCAAATAATGCAGCAAACTCTTTTACAAATATTTGCGCAGAGACCCCGTCTGAAATGATATGATGCATATCTGCCATCAACAGGTATTTTTTGTTTTCCAGGGGCATTAAGCCAACTCTCAACAGCGGTGCCCGGGAAAGATCAAAGGGACGGACAAAATTCTTTATAGTGCTTGCACAGCGCACAGCGCCTGGCGCCTGGCGTTCCTCTTTACGCTGTGCGCTGTGCGCTTTGCGCTCTGCGCAATCGTATTCTATTGCAAATTCCACATTGTCATGGATCCTTTGCACTGGTTCTTCTTCCACCATGACAAAGGATGTCCTGAAACTCTCATGTTTTTGGAGCAATTTTCGCAATGCCGCTTCCAACCGGGCTGCATCCCATTCCCCTTCCAGGGTGAAGGCTCCAAAAATGTTGTAAGCGGTACTGACTTCCTCCACCTGGTCCAGGATATATAATCTTTTCTGGGCTGAGGATAGGCTGTAGTAGTCCTTTTTTTCCACAGGTTCAATGGCTATATATTGATCTTCTTCGGCTTTTTTTATGTATTGCGATAATCCTTTGATGGTGGGGGTTCTGAAAAGCTCCACCAGGGGAATGTTGACATTTAAGGTTTTGTGTATACCGGACAACATGGTAACAGCTTTTAAAGAATGGCCTCCTAACTCAAAAAAATTAGCCTCAGTGCTTATTTTCTCTTTTTCCAAGCCCAGCACATCAGACCATATCTCCACCAGCTTTTTTTCCAATTTAGTTTGGGGAGCGATATACCCTTTCCCTATCGATATTTCAGGGGCTGGCAGCGCTTTCCTGTCTACTTTCCCGTTAGGGGTTAAGGGGATTGCATCCATTTTTATAGAAAATGAAGGTAACATATAATCCGGCAAACCTTCGGACAAATAGCTTCTCAATTGGGATACGGTCAATTCTTCTTGCGAAACAATATAGGCACATATATATTTATCGCTGTTTGGGTTTGTTCTTACCATGACAACAGCTTCTTTTATATCAATATGATTCAACAGTTGACTCTCTATTTCTCCCAATTCGATGCGGTGGCCTCTTATTTTGACCTGGTGATCGATACGTCCCAGGTATTCCATTTCACCGGTTTGCTGCAGCTTTACCAGGTCACCTGAACAATAAAGCCGCTCTACTTTTTTATACGGGTTTCTTGTAAACTTTTGGTGGGTTAACCCGGGTCTATTTAAATATCCCCTGCATACCCCTTCTCCTCCGACACATAATTCCCCGGGTATGCCCAGGGGTAACAGCTTCAGCCCCCTTTCCATTACATACGCGGTTAAGGTGGGTATGGGCTTTCCTATATTGCTTTGATTCGATTTTATCTCCTGGTCAGTGATCTCTTTGTAGGTCACATGAACGGTGGTTTCTGTGATGCCATACATATTAATCAATTGGGTTCCCGGGTATTTTTCTTTCCATTCTTTTAGTTTAGCCGGTTTTAAGGCTTCGCCTCCAAAAATGACGTACCGCAGGTTTAGTTCTCCTCCCGGTTTTTTTAATTCTTCATCTATTAAAGCATAAAAGGCTGTGGGGGTCTGGTTTAATACAGTTACTTTCTCCTTTGTTAAAACCTGCAAAAACCCGGTGGGGTCCATTGCCATCATTTTGGGGATAATGATTAATTTACCACCGTAGAGTAGGGAACCATACATCTCCCAAACGGAAAAATCAAATCCATAGGAGTGAAACATGGTCCATACATCATGGCTGTCAAAATCAAAGGGATTATTATCATTGAACAACAAGCGGACAACATTACGATGCTCGATCACCGCACCTTTGGGCTCGCCGGTGGTTCCCGAGGTATATATTACATAGGCGGCATCAGCAGGGACATTCAGTGATGATAAATCACCGGCGGCTGAGGGGTAACCCTTTTCATTTATTAAATCGATGGCTTCTCCTTTGAACCGGATTTCCTTTACTAATTCTTTTTGAGTAAGCAGCAGCGAGGTATGGCTGTCATCCAGCATGTAGGTTACTCTTTTCCCGGGATATCCCGGTTCTATGGGCAAATAAGCTCCCCCTGCTTTTAATATCCCTATTATTGCCACTATCATTACTAATGAACGTTCTAACAGGATGCCCACAATGGTATCGGGTTTAACACCTTTTGCTTTTAATAATTCCGCCAATTGGTCAGATTTATTATTTAATTGCCGGTAGGATATGGACGCGATAACTGGCCTCGCTCCACTGAAACCGGGCCCTTTGCCAGCGATTTCATCCGGTGTCCTGGCTGCCTGTTCTGCAAATAATTCATGGATGGTTTTGTTTTCCGGGTAATGGACCTGCAATTGATTCCATTTTGTTAATAATTGATTTTTTTCCCGGTCAGTTAATACAGAATAGGATGAAATCGCTTGAGCCGGGTTCTCTAAAATGCGCTTGAGTAATACCAAATAATGCTCGATCATCCGAGAGATCGTGGATTCGCTGAAAATATCCGAGTTATACACAAGAATACCTGAGAAACTCTCTCCTTTATCCTGGACCAGGATATTCAAATCATATTTTCCCCATCCCAGGTTGGTTTCAACAATCGTGATTTTTAGATCTCCCACCGGGGGTAGGGGGTGGGGAGTGTCTTCATATTGAAATAATACATCAAAAAACACCGTACGGCTCATATCTATAGCCGGGTTAATTTCTAATGCCAACTTATCAAATGGCATGTATTGATGTTTGTAAGCATCTTTGACAGTTTTATCCACTTCACAGATAAATTCACGAAATGGGAGCTCTGTTGAGAGATAGTCCCTGATCACCAGTAAATTGGAAATGGGGCCAATTATTTTTTCTAAACCGGGTTGACTCCGATTCTCTGCATTTATTCCCACCACAATTTCATCATGAGCGGTGTATCTATATAAAAGCGCTTTAAAGGCAGCTAATAAAGTAATAAAATTACTGGTCTTCTCCTGTTTACTAAAAGCCTTTATACGGTCGCATAAACCCTTTGGAAATGAAATCGATTGCCCTTTACCTTGATATGTATGAACCAGCGCCCTGGGCCTATCTAATGGTAATTCCAATGCCTGGAGTTTAGCGGATATTTTTGATTTCCAATAACTCAACAATGATTCCATAAATTTTACCGATAAACTACGCTGCCACTGGGAAAAATCTGCATAATGAATCGAGAGATCAGGCAATTTAAGAGGTTGCTTCTTTAAATACCCTTTATAATATAAGAAAATTTCTTCCAGTAAAATGTTGAGGGAGTATCTATCTGCAATTATATGATGAATGGTGATTACGAAGATAAACTGCCGACTTTCAAACCGGATTAACTTACCTCGAATTAACGGTCCTTCATGAAGTACAAATGGTTGATTTATTTCTTCGAAAGCACAAGAGATTGCCCGATCATATCCACCGCTATGACCATCCCCGGTCAAATCTAAAATTGATAAACTGAAATTTACGGTTTGATTCACCCACTGATAAGGTTTATCTTCCAGGTTAACGATCCGGGTGCGCAGGGCTTCATGGCGATTTATCACATCCTGTATACTTTTCTCTAATATTTCAATATCCAGGGGTCCTTCAATATTTAAAATTAATGGTATGTTATGATAAATAGGACTCGATTCATAAAGATATCCATTTTCAAACTTATCAATAAACCAGAGCCTTTCCTGGTGATAAGATGTCGGTATTTTCACTTTAGCTTCCTTCCTTTTGTTTTAATTCCTGGCCACAGGAGTAATCGTTAGAAATTCTTCTTGCTCTTGAGGGCTAATCATTTCAATATCGGACAATTCCTGGTCTATGTTTTGCGCTAGTGAAGACAAAATGGTCCTGAAATATTCAATAAATCTTTCTATCGTACTCAATTTAAACAGTTTGCTGCAATATTCAAGATTAAATTGAATCCTTTCCTCAAAATCGATAGCTAATAAATTTATATCAAACTGTGCCGTATCCCTTCTGAAATCATAAATAGCCTCTTTATTTTCATCTGTGTTATCTATGAAGCCAGCAGCCCTATCTTTAATATTTGACTGGTTCAACAAATTAAAGACAACATCGAAAATGGGATTACGGCTGGGGTCTCGTTTTTTTAGCAGTTTATCCACTAGATTTTCAAACTGAAATCCCTGGTTACTAAAGGCTTCCAGCGTTCGGGTTTTTACTTCTTGCAAAAATTTTCTGAAGGTTTTATCCCCTGTGGGGAAATTTCTAATAGCCAGGATATTTACAAACATGCCAATTATACCTTCAAGGTCAGCATGGGTTCTTCCGGCTGTAGGTGTACCAATAATTATATCTTCCTGACCGCTTAATTTTGAAATGAGTAGGGTGAACGCAGCGAATATAACCATGTAAAGCGTTACATTTTCTTCTTTTACAATATTATTCAAGATATTGGTTTCCTTTTCATTCAATTCAAAGCTCACCGTATTACCTGCAAAACTTTTTATTTTAGGCCTTTCATAGTCTGTGGAAAGGTTAAGCACCGGTAGTTGGCCGGATAAAGTTTTCAACCAATATTGTGCTTGCTTGTTTAGCAATTCTTTCGGTTCCTCACGATTCTGCCAGTGGGAGAAATCTTTGTATTGAAGCGGCAATGGGGATAGTTCTTTTCCTTTATACAAATCAATAAAATCTTTTTTCAATATTGTATGAGAGGTTATATCTGAAATGATATGATGCATATCCACCATTAAGATATATCTATTACCTGAACTTTCCTTTTGATGGGTGGTGGGGGCAGCGGGAGAGGGGTGGCCGCGATGAGCGGCCGGGGTGTGTTGAAGTTCTATCACCCCCACCCGCAGCAGTGGCGCCTGGGATAAATCAAAATGCCGGATGAAGTTCTTTATGATGGACTCAGGCGTTAATTCCTCCCTATTGTCTACTGCCTCCTGCCTCTTACTGCCTATGGCCTTTTGCCTGTTGCCTGGATTATAATATTCTATTGCAAATTTCACTATATCATGGACCTTTTGCACAGGTTCATTAGCCAACATATGAAACGATGTTCTTATACTTTCATGTCTTTTTATCAATTTAATGAAGCTCTTTTCAAATGCTTCAATGTCTAATTCACCTGGCAGCAGGAACATCTGACATATGTTATAAGCCGTGCTTTGGGGATCAATTTGCTGAGTAGAATATAACCTCTTTTGCGCCGGTGATAATGGATAAAATTCTTTCTCTTCTACCGGTTGAATGTCTAAACATAGGCTCTTTTCGCTTTTCATTATATATGGGGCCAGGCCTTTTATGGTGGGATGGTTAAATAATTCTGCCAATGGTATTTTTACATCCAGTTCTTTATGAACCAGGGCCAGGACACCCGTGGCTATCAATGAATTTCCTCCCAGTTCAAAGAAATCATCATAAACTCCCACCCCATCGATTCCCAAAAAACGTTGAAAAATTTCAGCCAGCTTTTGCTCTATTTCATTGCCGGGGGCCACATACCGGGTGGTTAACCGGGGTCGTTGGTATAAGCTTTCACCACTGGCTGCCTCCGCTAATATCCCGGGTAAACTGAATTCTTCTTCTTTTTGACTTTTCAAGTGGAGATTCATTTGCTGGATCATAATCTCTAAATCTTTTGGAGATACGGAAACCCGGGGATACGATCGGTCCATGATACGGCTAAAACACTCGATGCCTTGGGCGGGCGATACGGCAAAATCCGCAAAGGAGCGGATATCTGCCTCAATCTTTTCCTGGTTGCCCTTATGCCTCTTATTAAGCGCTGCCACCACCATACCCACTTCAAGCCAATCGGGCCAATTAATCGCCAGGGTGTAGGGGCCGCGGCAATCTTTACCGGCTTTATATGAAGCAAAGGCTTCTAAAAACTCATTGGCTGCTGTATAGCCCACCTGTCCGAATTTGTCTCTATATACGATATTGCCTACGGTTGAAAACAGGACAAAAAAGTCCGGGCTTTCATCCTTTAATATTTCATCCAACACTAAAGTTCCTTTTACTTTAGCAGCCATGCTGTTTTTCGTATCTTCCGGCGTTCGCCTCTGGATCACACCGCCGTAATCAATGATTCCGGCAGCATGAAGAACCCCGTTGAGTTTACCGAAACGCTCCCTGGCCCGGGTAATCACCTCCTGCATCCGTTCTTTATCGGTAACATCTGCATTTACAATCATGATCTCGGCCCCCTGGTCTTCAAGTTCCCGCACTTTCCGTATGATCAGGGCTGTATCATCTTTTTCATCATGGCCGCTGAGCCATTGATCCCATTCATCCCTGCAGGGAAAGGGGGAACGCCTGGTCAAGATCAATTTGGCTTTTACTGTCTTTGCCAGGAATTGGGCCAGGCTGAACCCGATGCCCCCCAGTCCACCGGTGACCAGGTAAACACCTCCTTTTTCCAGGTGACGGCTGATGCCCGGGGGCTTATCAAAGCGAACCGGCTTAAAACGCTGAACCCAACGATGTTTACCCCGTAATACCACAACTATTTCCCCGGAGTCTGACATCAATTCTTCCCACAGCAGTTGGTTAAGGATTTCTTCCTGCCGGGTCCCGGGCCGGGGGATAAGGATATCAATACTGCGGCAGCTTATATTAGAGTATTCCAGGGGAATCACCTTAACAGCGCCCAGTATTGTTGCCTTTTCCGGGCATACCTCACCTTCTCCGGCTATTTCCTGCATATTGTTGGTGATTACTGCGATTTGAAGCTCATCGGTAATATTTTGCTTCCCCAGGGCCTGGACAATGGATAATAAACTGTAAAATCCCACGGCCTGGGAATTGTCAAATCCCTGCACACTCAATCTCAATTCTTTTTCATTATTCTTGGTTACACTAAAAAGATGCACGATGCGCTGCGGGATACGATCCAGTTCCTGCAACTTTTTGAACAGGGTTTCATAGTCTCTTGCAGAGCCTGGGGCAATAACATAGCTGCCATCGCCTTTCTCTGAGAATCCTGGCCCGGTTTCCACACAGGTGACAGTGAATGATCGCTTATCATGCTTCAACTGTTGGGCCAACCTGGCTCCCACCCCGTACTTATCAACAAATATCAGCCAATTGCCTGGCACTGCCGCACCAGCACCTACAGGAGTCTCAGCACTAAAAGCAGATTGTTCCCACAAGGGAATGTAGAACCAATCCCCCATATCAGGCTTCCGGTATAACCTATTTCCTGGCAGCTTGCCTGCATCGGCAGGCAATGCATCACAGTCAATCCAGTATTTCTGACCCTCAAACGGGTATGCAGGTAAAGATACCCGGTATCTCTTCTCCCGGGAATATAAGTCGGGCCAATCTATTTTTTTCCCGTAAAGCCATAATTGCCCGATTTTGTTTAACAGGTATCGCTCATCCGTTACATTTTCTTTGGGATGCCTGACAAAATTGAGGGCAGCGGGGGCTGGTTTCCGGTCTTTAAATTGCTTGATAAATGTACTCAAGGATTTGCCTGGACCGACTTCTATAAAAACAAGATTTTCCTCATTTAATAATTCCTCCACCCCAGCGGAAAATCGCACGGTTTGTCTCAAATGATTTGACCAATAACCGGGATTTTTAAGATGAGCAAATGTGATTGGTTTGCCGGTTAAATTCGATATGTATGGTATTTCCGGCTGATTCGCCTGGACCTGGTTTACTTTTTCTTCAAATTTCCTTAAAATCGGGTTCATCATCTTTGAATGAAAGGCGTGGGAGGTATGCAGGCGCCGGGTCTCATATCCCCTTTGCTGCAATTGGGTTTCCAACACTGCCACGGCGTCATGAGTCCCGGAAACCACGCAGTTGCAAGGACTATTCACCGCAGCCAATGATATCTCTTCATTTAACAGGGGGATTAACGCTTCCTCGGATATGCTGACACTCAGCATGGAACCGCCTGGCATTTGCTGCATTAATTGACCCCTTAAAGCCACCAATTTTAATGCATCTGCCAGGGAAAAGACACCGGCAAGATGAGCGGCCACATATTCGCCGATACTGTGACCTACCATGGCATGAGGCTTTATTCCCCATGCCATTAACAATGTTGCCAGGGCATATTCAAAAACAA
The DNA here is from genome assembly GCA_020355945.1 of Candidatus Aminicenantota bacterium. Next base: position 8,726,987 of record CP070627.1, read on the forward strand.
AGAGAAGCGGTTGGGCAATTTCAGTTTGATTGATAAGACTGTCAGACCGGTCTGACCAGTCAGACCTGTCAGACTGGTCGGACCTGTCAGACTGATCTGACTGGTCGGAAGGATAAAGGACTCCTTTGATATCGTAGCCCAATAATGGTGTTAATATTTCAAAACAGCGGTTCATGGCTTCACGGAATAGCGGTTCTGTTTTGTATAATTCCAATCCCATATTCACATACTGGGCTCCCTGCCCGGGAAACATAAACACCACCTTGACATCTTCATTTTTAACATGGGCTGATGGAATTTTAGCAGGCTCCTCCGCAGACAATATTTCAATGGCCTCTTCAATCTCCCGGGCCACCAACATTCTCCTGTATTGAAAGGCTTTTCTTCCTACCTGCAAAGTATAAGCTGCATCTGCCAGGGTTAGACCGGGATTTACAGGATTTTCATGATTACCTTGATTTAAAAGACTATTTTTAAAATACGCCACTAAATTTTCGGTCATTTTATCCAGGGCCGCCGGGGTTTTGGCGGATAAGAGGATTAATTGATATGGCCTTGAGGTTTCCGCATTAAGCACTTTATCCAGGGTATCTGCGGGAGCCTCTTCCAGGATGACATGGGCGTTGGTTCCACCAATACCAAACGCACTTACCCCGGCGCGCAAAGGATATGTTTCATTTTTCCAGGGCAGGGATTCCCGATTCACATAAAAGGGACTATTTTCAAAATCAATAGCAGGATTGAAGGTTTCAAAATTCAGAGAGGGTGGAATTAAGCGATGTTTTAAGGCAAGAACCGTCTTTATAAAAGCAGCAACGCCAGCGGCAATATCCAGGTGCCCGATATTGGTTTTAACAGAGCCGATGGCGCAGTAGTTTTTCTTATCCGTATTAAACGCTTTTGTAAGGGCGGAAATTTCAATGGGGTCCCCCAGTTTGGTACCGGTTCCATGAGTTTCAATATAACTGATACTTTCAGGAACCACCCGGGCCAGTTTCTGCGCTTTCCTGATCACGCCCAGCTCTCCTTTTACGCTGGGGGCTGTATACTCTACTTTACTCATCCCGTCGTTATTGATGGCAGTTCCCTTAATAAGGGCATAAATGTTATCTCTATCGCCAGCGGCTTCTTTGGCCCGTTTTAAAACCACAATCCCGATGCCTTCCCCAAATACCGTCCCCTGTGATTTTGCATCAAATGCTCGACAATGCCCGTCAGGAGAAAAGATCATCCCCTCCTGGTATAAATAACCACCGGTTTGTTTGGTGGTAATCGCCACTCCTCCGGCCAATGCCATACTGCACTCACCGGTGATTAATGCCCGGCTGGCCAGGTGAATGGCCACTAAGGATGTGGAACAGGCAGTAAACAATGAAAAACTCGGCCCCCGTAAATTTAATTTATGGGATATCCTGTTGCTCAATAAATTGCAGTTGTTGAGCAGAACCCTGGCAAAAGCACCTAAGCTGTCGCCTTTCCCGGCTATAACTGACATGGCTTGCCACTCAAAACTGGCCGCAGCACCCGCATATACCCCAATTGCCCCGCTGTAAGAAAAAGGATCGTAACCGGCATCCTCTAAGGCGTGCCAGCAGCATTCATGAAAAATCCTTAACTGGGGGTCCATCACTTCCGCTTCCCTGGGCGAATAACCAAAAAACGATGAGTCAAAATATTCTTTATGTGCAAGCATGCCATTGGCTTTTACATAATGGGGATTTTTAATCAATTGCGGGTCCAGCCCTGCTTTTTCCAACTCCTCATCTGTGAAAAAACTGATGGATTCAACACCATTTTTTAAGTTTTCCCAGTATTCATGGATGTTGGCGGCACCGGGAAAGCGTCCGGCCATACCGATAACAGCAATTTCCAACCCGGTTAGCTTGTTTTCTTGCTTTTTTCCGGTCATTCCCCCTCCTCTCTTAACAGACCAACCGAATCATACAGTAACTCTTCTTCTTTCTCCAGTTCTTCTGCCTCTATCTTGCTGTCGATTAACGGTTCTCCTTTTTCTTCTTGCTGCAAATACTGCCCCAGGGAGGCAATTGTCGGATATTCAAACATCATCACAATAGGAATTGTCTTTTGCAGTTCATCTCTTAATAAACTATTTAAGCGAATAATTGTTAGCGATGTAACGCCAAACTCGAATAAGTTATCATTTATGCCCACCTGTTCATAGCCAAAGAATTTTTTTAAAATATTGGCAAAGGTTTTTTCAAATTCGGTTTGGGGAGGGACATATTCCGTGCTCAACTCCGGGCGTGGGTATAATGTTCCTTGAAAGGTCTCTATTTCAAATTCCTGCCCTGCCCTGGATATTTCCACCCTATTTTGCACTTCCATTCGAAGCATTAGATCTGAAGTGGATACAATCACCTGGGGCATAGAATACTCCAGGATGCGGCTAAAGACATCGATGGCCTCGGTATTGGACATGGCATTTTTTAGCAGGACTTGCTGTGCCCCCTGTATATTTTCGTTTTCAGCCAGTTGCGCCACTGCATCCACTCCCATTCCCACTTCCTTCCACATATCCCAATTGATGGTTGTTGTGAATATGCCGTCGCAGGAAGTCTTTAGATAGGTAAAGGTATCAAGAAAGGCATTGGCTGCACAATAACCCACCTGGCCAAATAGTGCCAGGATTGAAATGAGGGAGGAACAAAGAATAAAAAAATCAATGGTGAAGTCTCTTAAAACATAGTCCAGTACGAGGGTTCCGGTCACCTTGCCTGCAAGTATACCCTCGTTCATTTCCCGTGTTCTCAAGGGAATTACGCAGCCATCCGGGACACCGGCCGCGTGAATAACACCATTTATCCGGCCAAATCGATGCTCTGCCCGGGTAATGACTTCCTGCATCTCTTCCAGGTTGGTAACATCGGCTTTGCAGATCAAAACCTCTGCTCCTATCTCTATAAGTTCCTGCAATTTACTGATTTTTTTGCTGACGATATCTTCCTCATCATGGGTTTCCCTCCATTTTTCCCACTCTTGCCTGGGGGGGAAAGGGGAACGGCTGGTAAGGATAAGCCTGGCATGAACCCTTTCGGCCAGGTATTTGGCCAGTTCAAGGCCGATACCTCCGAGTCCCCCTGTAATTAAATAAATTCCTTTTTCCCTCAACCGTGTCTGCCGGTTTTCACTATTTTCCAATCGTATCGGTTCAAAGGTGGGCAGCCAGCGATAATTGGCCCGAAAAGCCACAACCTTTTCAGGATTTTCCAGTTGAAATTCCATCATCAACTGATCCAGCAATTGCTCATCGTTCCAGTTACCGGGTTGCCGGGGAACAATATCGATGCTGGAACACTTAATATTTGTATATTCTTGCGGGATAACCTTAACAGCTCCCAATAGTGTTGCCTTCGCCGGGCACAGTTTCTCTTCCCCGGTCACTTGATGCATATTGTTTGAAATAGCAAAAATGCGAAAGTGGGTTTCAAAGTGGTGTTTCCCAATTGCCTGCACCAAATAAATTAAGCTGTAAAACCCTAAATCCTGGGCTGCTGCAGCGGATTTCCAGTCCGGTTCATTACCACTGTCCCGGGTGACACTCCAGGTATGAACGATATTCCCGGGAACCTTACCCATGGTATGAAGCTCCTTAAACAGGGTCTCGTAATCCGTATTTTTCCCGGGATTAAGGGTATATATATGATCGCTTACCCGACCAAACCGGGACCCGGATTTTACAATAATTACCTCCTGCCCTTTTCTCTTTAAGTGCTGTACCAGTTGAGAACCCAAACCACAGGGGTCTTCAAACACAAGCCAACAAGACCCGGGTTTTGGATAATTTTTTTTATGTCCAGGGCAAAGCAAAGGGGAACGTTTCCAGGAGGGAAGGTAAAACCAATCGGCAATATCCGGTTTTTTACTACTTTTCGATGTATCGGTCAACCTCCCTGCCTCCACCTGGAAGGAATTTCCCTCGATCCAGTAAGGCTGCCGCTCAAACGGGTATGGGGGTAAAGGTATACGATATCTCCTCTCTTCCTTCTCTCCCGGATAAAAATGACACCAATCTATTTCCACACCTGCAAGCCATAATCGTCCGATTTGAGTTAAGAGATAATAAGCTTCCCCTGTATTTTCCCCGGGTTGTTTTACAAGATTTATAACCGTTTGATTCGTGGTTTTACCTGCCTGTTGTCTTATTGATGTACTTAAAAGGCCAGGAGGCGCAACTTCTACAAATATAGAATTTTTTTCTTTTAATAATTCGGTCAATCCTTCAGTTGATCGGTCTGTTCCCTGCAAATGTTTTAGCCAGTACCCGGGATGGGATGCTTCTTCACCTGTTAGCCAATGACCGCTTAGAGCTGATATAAATGGAATTCGAGGCCGGTTAAATGTTATCCGCTTGAGTTTCTTTTCAAACCTGTTTAGAATCGGTGCCCTTTGCATTCCCTGCATTCCCTGCATCCATGTTTCCCATAAAACCACAAGTTCCAGTGCATCTTCCAGGGAAAAGACCCCGGATAACAAAGCAGTTGTATATAAACCGATACCATGCCCGATCATGGCATGCGGTTCTATTCCCCACGTCATTAACAATTTTGCCAGGGCGTATTCAAAAACAAACAGTGACAGGTGCGGGTTACCATTCCCTCCACTCACCTTACTCACCGGGTCATGGGGATAAGGAATCTTTTTGATATCATCATCGGCCAGACCTTTAAGAATCTCAACACAGCGGTCCATCTCCTGGCGGAATACCGGTTCCCAACGATACAGCTCCGATCCCATGTTTTCATAATGAGTCCCGTATCCTGGAAACATGAATACCACATTCCTTTTTTCTTCTGCTGAAAAAGATGTATAAACGTTTTCCGAATCCGGGGCAGATAAATTATCAATCGCCTCAGGGATATCCGCACATAAGGTCATTCTCCTGTAGGGGAATGCTCTTCTTCCCACATGTAAGGTATAAGATGCATCAGCCAGATCAATACCGGGATTTTCTTTAAAATGTCGGGCGAGATTTTCAGTAGCTTTATCAAGAGCAGTTTGTGTCTTTGCTGAAAGCAGGATTAATTGATAGGTATCCTGTCTTCTATGGGTGTAAGATGTTCTCTGTTCGTTGTTTTCCGGTGCTTCCTCCAGTACAAGATGGCAGTTTGTCCCTCCCAATCCGAAGGAACTGACCCCGGCTCTCAAAGGGAATCCATGGTCTTTCCATTCAACAGCCCGGGTATTTACATAGAAAGGGCTGTCTATAAAGTCAATCCTGGGATTCGGGGTTTCATAGTTCAAACTGGGAGGGATGATTGTATGTTTTAAGGCTAATATGGTTTTGATAAAGCCGGCAACCCCGGCGGCTTGATCCAGGTGGCCGATATTGGTTTTAAC
>CP070627.1:8732444-8744224 GCA_020355945.1 Candidatus Aminicenantota bacterium
AAAAAAATCAGTGTAATCTGTGTAATCTGTGGTTTCATCTTTTTCATTCGGCTTCGGATGCCTGAAAAGTGGAGGGCAATTGATGAAATTCTTCCTTAAAACATTGGCTGAAATGAGCAATATTGGAAAAACCCACTTCAACAGCTACTTCGGTCACATTCCCGAAGTTGGCCTTCAGTAATTGAGCCGCCCGCTTAAGACGATAAGACCGGATAAACTGGAGAGGAGATTCGCCGGTTAAAGCCATTATTTTCCTATACAGGGTGGCTCGGCTCATATAAAGCTTCTTTCCCAATTTTTCTACATTAAATTCCGAATCTGATAAATTCTTTTCGATCACATCCTCCAGCTCTTTATAAAATTGTTCATCAACGGATGATACTGATATTTCCGCGGGCTGCAGTGTCATCTGTCTTTTTCGTGTGAGCTGCAAATGACGACGCAGGTCAATGAGATTTTTGATGCGAGCACACAATATTTTGGTACTGAAAGGCTTGGTGATATAATCATCGGCACCGGTTTCCAGGCCCTTTACAATATTTTCCTCAGACACTTTGGCGGTTAATAGTATAATCGGGATATGGCTGGTTTTGATGTCTTTTTTTAATACACGGCACAATGCATACCCATCTACTTCCGGCATCATAATATCACTGATGATGAGATCAGGAATGACTTTTTGTGCTTTTTGCATGCCTTCCCGTCCGTCCTTTGCTTCCACAACTTCATAAAGCGGCTCAAGACATCCTCGAATGTAGTCCCGGAAATCAGCACTGTCTTCCACCACAAGAATGATGTTTTTTTCCTGTACTTCAAGTTCGACATCTTTTTCTTCAGTCACGGAGGTCTCTTTGCTGTTGACTGTTCCGGCTTTGACGTCCGCCGGGACGCCCTTCTCGTCAACAGGGACACCCCGCTCTTTTTCCATCATATCAAGCGCGGGAATTTCCTCGATACTCTTGTATTTATGAGGTTTTACCGAGGGTTGGACAATTTCTTCCGGCCTGAGATGGGAATCTCCCATTGGAAGCCGGATAATAAACTCTGTTCCTTCACCTTCGACGTTCCGGACTTTGATTTCCCCATGATGGAGTTCTACCAATTCCTTTGCAATGGCCAGTCCGATGCCGGAGCCTTTCTGATGATGTTCATAGGTACTGTCTGACTGGTAAAAACGGTCGAAAATATGTGCCAATTGATCCCTGGGAATTCCAGGTCCGGTATCGCAAACCGATATTTCTACAAAACCCGAAGGAAAATTTACTGTTTTTGCCTGGTCTTTTGTGGCTGTAACCGTAATTTTCCCCCCGGCAGGAGTGAATTTTACGGCGTTGGAAAGAAGATTAAAGAGAGCTTGTTCCAGATTTCCCGGATCAAAATAAAGCGTAATATTTTGCTCTTCAGCGTGAAATGTTAAATCCAGTTCATTTTTATTGGCCACCGGATCAAATGAAGCCAAACAGCCCTTTAAAAAAGGGATAATGTTTTGCCGGCAGGCCTGCAATTTCATTTTTCCACTCTCAAATTTCGACAGTTCCAGCAATTGGTTGATTAAACCCAGTAACCGATGGGAATTTCGCAGCATCAAAGCCAGTTTCTTTCTCTGTTCCGTTTCATTCTCAATGTCACCCGAAAGCATTTGCTCCAGGGGGCCCATAATCAATGTCAGGGGCGTGCGGAATTCATGGGAAATGTTGGCAAAAAAACGGGATTTCACTTTATCTATTTCTTTCAGTTTCTCGGATAGCTCTACCAATTGTTTATTCCTGTCATTGACCTCTTTTGTTCTCTCTATAACGATTTGTTCAAGTTTTCGTTTTTCCTGTTCCAGTTTAAAGGAACGCCGCCACCTGACAACCAGGTACGTCAACATGAAAAACACAAGGGCATAACACAAAAACGCCCACCATGTCCGGTACCAGGGAAGCAAAATTTTAAATTGAAAAGCAGCTTCACTACCTAAATGTCCGTAAACATTTTTAGCTCGAACCCGGAATGTATACAGCCCCGGATCAATATTGAGGTAATCTTTTTTGGTTTCCCGATTCCAATCAGACCAATCGTTTTCATATCCTTCCAGGAAACATTGATACTGTGTCATGGTTTCAGCCTCGAAAAAAGGGGCGGCAAACTCAAAAATGAAGTTCTTGTCCTGGTAATCAAAAATAGGCAAGAGATTTTTAGAGTCTTTATCTATTTTATATTTGTTGTATTGATAACCTGCAAAAACCAGGTTCCCATTAACCAGTACTTTTCGAATCAGGGTGGGGAAATCATAATCATAATTCTTTTTTACCCTGGTATCGAAGCGTATAAGACCTCCATTGCTGGCAAACCAGGTGGTTCTTCCATCAGGATCAGGATAGATGGTGTTTACCTGGACATCGGGGATCCTGAGAAAGGGTTTTTCATTGATAACAAAGGTTGTGCTTGCCCCGTCCGGCTGAAGAATTGCCTGGAAATTCCTGGAGTCGGAATGGACCCAGACATTTTTATTTTTGTCTTCCAAAATGCGGAAAACACCCCTGGAACAACTGGAACCATCTGCGAATTCCTCCCCTAACGTAAAGTCCGGGATAAACCTTTTATTTACCTCATCAAAACGAAATATTCCTTTATCTGTGGCAAACATGACATGACCCGCTGCCGTATAAACACGAATTGATCCGGGAGGCAGCCCGTGTGATGAATGATACCAGTTCACCACCGGATGAAGCACTTTGACTTTGCCGGGAAAATCGACTTTTAAAACACCTTTTGTTTTTGTGCCCAACCACAAATTTCCTTCTTTGTCTTCAACAATGGTTCTTATCTGGGGCGTTATATTTTCAAATTGATGTTCCTTTTTCCATTTGCGATTTTTGTTTTCTCCTTTTGAATACAAAGAAACCAATCCCTCGCGTGTTCCTACCCAGATACGGTTTGAATCCATTTGGGATGGCAATAAAACATAAGAAGGATTTTTCAAAACGATTCGTTTATTATTGTTTTCAACCTGGAAAACGCCATTGGTCGTCGCCGCCAAAAGGGAGTCTTCAATTGAGATGAGGGACCAGCAGTTACTTGATATCCCGGCAGTGGGGCGAAATACATTGGGAGAGGCAAGAAAAAATAAGCCCCTGCTGGTTCCGGCATATAAATCTTTATTGTGCCTGGTGACAGACAGCACACTCCCTGGTAAATTTGAGCGATCATCATAAATAGAAAGCGGCGAGACATATTCGATTTTCGATATCCCTCTATCCATAGCCAACCACAAGTTGCCCTGGAAATCCTCGATAAAATACTTTACATTATCATCTTGCAGGCCGTAGGCTTTGTTAAAAATTTCATTTAACCTGCCGCGTGAATCGATGATGACAAGACCCCCTCGAAGGGTTGCCAGCGCAAAATCGCCGGAGGACAGCCGGATACCATGAGATAATTGATTTTCTTTAAAATAATTATCTGCTTCGGTAGGGAAAGGCACAGCTTCAATGCCGTCATATATGTCATATGTGTAAAATCCGTTTTCCCTGGTTCCAATCAGCAGCTTTTTGTTATCATATGGGACCATCATGTAAATCTTTTTTTCTGCAAACGTTTTACCTCCAGGGATTACTTTTAACGAATCGCTGCCCCTATCCATTTTCATGAGTCCAATTTTTTTTTGGCGAATAAATAACTCCCTTCTACAAATAAAAGAAATATGGAACCCAATGTGTGATTCCCATACGTCTATTTTTTTTGAATTGGGATTCCAGCGAAATAAAAATTGTGAGGTTCTAAAATATATCCCTTGTTGTGTCCAATGCGTTTCCCATACATCGGAAAAGTTCCTGTTATTGATATCCAGATGTTCCACCAGGGACACATATTGCACCGCCCCTTTTGAATCCGGGGCTAAAAACCCGATCTCATCTTTACCCCCAACATAAATTATCCCGGTATCATCTATGGCCAGGGAGCGAACCAAATCGTTTGGTAAATCAATTCTCCTCCAGGAAACCCCGTCAAATTCCAGCAAACCAATCTGGTTACCGATATAAATGATCCCGCGTTTGTCCTGGAGAATAGACCAGTTTTGGGTTTGCCCGCCATACTCTTTGGGGGTGTAGTTTTTGAAATATTTGCAGCCTGGTTTTTCACCATATATTTCCAAAGTTGCCCAAAAAGGCAGCACCAGGAGTAGAAGAGCAAATGCAAGGAAAAAAAAGATTCGCCTCTTCTTAGTTCGCCTCGACACTGCCTTTCTCACAATGGCTCCTTCTTCTGGAATCGAGATGCTATTTTAACATAAGTAAAAAAAAATTTCAAGAGCAGGGAAAACAATTCAGCAATTCATTTTGACATTATGAGAAAGAAATTTTAATAGGGCAGGCACAGAGACGCGGAGACGCGGAGACCTGCCCCTACACCTTTAAAAAAACACGAAATAAGATACACTGCAGAGGTTATGAGCCCTCTGCAGTGTATCTTTCCCTGGACCAGCTTTTCGATTACTTATCTTCTTCGTTTTCTGTGTTTTGTTGGTCACCGCCTCTAATGAAATTCAGCTCAGCTTTAACCAGCTCCTCGAACATTTCAAAATTCTTTTTTTCCCTGTTTGCTTCTTCTGTTGTTAATTTCTTCATGTTTGGTACCCCTCCTATTTTATTTGTAATGCCAAAACCTAACACCCTGGCTGCCGGTGAGCCTTTCCAACGAGTTGTATTCACATCTTAAAAAGGAGCTTATGCGTTTTGAAAATGCCCCCCATCCTTAAAAAGTATGGAAGTATATAACCACTAATATATGTAAGTAAAGAATAGAAGTCAAAGGATAGGGTGAAGCGTTTAAAGATGAGCTTGATTGGTTAAGAAAATGTTATAGGCTTTAGGGATACAAAATGATAAAACGACTGGCAGGTTCGCCTGGAAAACCGGAAAGTCAAAGAGCAAAAAATCTTAGATTAAACAACCGCCTTTAGCTCAACCTGAACTTTCATTTTTTTCCAGGAAACGTTTTACATTGCCCAGGACATTGAATCATTTGACGTTTCCTTTATCAAACGGTCTGCCTTGATTTTATCAACATGATGGAGCGGCTGCCACCAGGGGTGATTCAAAAATCACCGGAATTGATTCATAATAATTCCAGGAACTTTAACGTGCGGTTATAAAGAGAAAAAATGTTAATATTTTGCGTAAATACATGGCAGCACAATGTTTTACCACCAATGACATTCCAAATATATTGGTTTGGTATTACCAGAAATGATTCAAAAGCCAATGGATTTGATTCAAAAAAGAGTTTTAGTTATCTTCGCTCCCTGCTTCTTTTTTCCTTTATTTATTTCTCCAGGGATCTGGCTTTTTTGCCTACGGTATTTAGCCATTCTCTCGCCTTTTTCTCTGCATCTTCTTTGCTGTAGCCCAGTACTTGCATGCAGTATTTTTTTAGTTTCTTGAACTGTTTTTCCGGGTCTTTAACCGGTTTGCTGCTCCAAAAAGCCATAATCAACCTCCTTATAACACTTGTTTTTTTCGGCTACCACGAAATTAGCCACAAAGTTACACAAAGGGACACAAAGAAAAACAAAAAAAATCTGTGTAATCTGTGTAATCTGTGGTTTCTTCTTTTTCATCGTCTTTGGGTGTAGCTCGCATCATGACTGACTGTCCTTTTTTTCTTTACCCATTTACTATTTGGTCAACGATGCTGTTTTTAATACCACTCCATCTCTCTCTACCGGATAGATTTTTTCCAGCAGCAGCTCCCTGGCTGTAAAAATCGAAGAAAAACCAAACCGCTTCTTCACATCGGTGACACCATTGCTTAACTTCTCATTCTTTAACGACACAAAAGGTAAAATATCTCTTTGTTTTGAAATATCTTCCACTTTAACGCCCACCAGCCGCAGCGGCAGTTTCTTTTTTTTCAACAGTTCATTCAACAGGAATAAGACAGGTTTCCACATGTTATGGTACGAATACGTGGGAAAATCCAGGGGCATGCGTTTGGTAAAGGTAGAAAAATCACTAAACCGGACTTTTACCTCGATCCGTCCCGCATAATACTTATTTTCAATCAAATAAACCGATAAGCGGTCCACCAGGTAAGCCAGGTGAGCAGCGATCAAATCCCGGTCTGAAATATCTTCCGGGAAGGTGGTTTCCCTGCTAAAACTTTTGGTGCGAGGTTCCTGCCGCTCCGGGTAGCGAGAACCGGAAAAAATATGAGGAGCAATGGTGCGCTTCCAGATGGCAGGATAAGCGGTTCTTAACTCTTTAACCCGCCTGATACCCAATCCCTGGAGTATTAACAGGGTGTGCCGGCCAATACCCGGGATTTTTTCCAGAGCCAGGTTGGATATAAATTCTTTTTCATCGCCGACAAAAAAAATATTCCCGGGTTTTGCCACTTCGGTTGCCAGTTTGGCGCCCAGCCTGGAAAACCCCACCCCCATGGAAACCCGGACACCGATTTCCCCTTCAACAGTGGACTTGATTTGATGAGCCAGATCAACCACCGATGGATAGAGGTATCGCATGCCGCTTAAATCCATATACGCTTCATCAATGGAAGCCACTTCTACCCGCGGCGAAAACCGGCGCAGCACCTCCATAAATCGTTCGGAGGTCTGGCTGTACACATGGTAACGTCCCCTTAAAAAGACACCCTGCGGGCATTTTTGACCGGCCGTTCGCAAAGCCATTCCCGAATGAACCCCGTATTTACGGGCTTCATAAGAGGCAGTGGAAACCACCCCCCTTTCATCCGGCATACCACCGATAATAACGGGTTTTCCTCTTAAAGCAGGATTCAACATCACCTCTACCGCAGCAAAAAAAGCATCAATATCCACATGCAATACAAACGGATGTCTCACTATTCCTTCCTTTTACATTTGCGAGGTTGTATAACGTCGCCTTCAACCTATTACGGACGCCATCACTCGACGTCCCCACACCTAACTGCCTATTGCTTAATACCTGATGCCTACCTATACTTTCTTAACACCCCCACGACTCTGCCTACCAGTTTAAAGGGATCATGTATGGGTTGATATTCGGGGTTTTCAGGCATAAGCCATACCTTTTTACCGTCACTTTTCAATCGCTTTAAAGTAATCGAAGCATCTTCCAGGAGTGCTACCACCATTTCCCCGATTTCGGCACTGGGGGTTCGTTTCACCACCACCACGTCGCCATCCTGGATATAAGCATCTCTCATGCTTTCGCCCTGCACCCTGAAGGCAGATACATCACCACCCGTATCCACCATCCATTGGGGAAGCTCGATTTCTTCACCCAACGATTCGAATACTTCCAGGGGATCCCCAGCAGGTACAATCCCCACCAGCGGGACAGAGGAAGAAGGCACTGCCAATTCCCAATCCTTATTATTCTTCTTCGTTAAATAGCCCTTTTCATATAACCGATTAAGGTAGGAATGCACCGTGGCTGGCGAGGAAAGTCCCAACATTTTCCCGACCTCCCGAACGGTGGGAAAATATCCATGTTTCCTTACTACTTCTTTCAAACTGTCTAAAAAATCTTTTTGCTTTTTCGTTAACATTGTTCGCCCTATGTTCGCTAATAATATAATACTTTTTTTCGTATTTGTCAACTAAAAAAAATCAAATTTTAAAAAATATTTCATATTTGATATTTAGCATTTTCTATGCCAATTTGAAAAATTTCTAATCCCGGTTCACCCGGGAAAGTGTATAAACCTTTTTCAAAAAACAGTTTTTACTTTTCAAACATTTTTGTGAGGAATCTTTCCCGGGAAAAATTCAGGGAAGCTGAACATCCGGAATTTACAAATTGTAATATCTAATTTTCAGTTGCCATTCTTGCCATTCTTGCCTGGCACCTTATGTTTTATGTTATTCGGTTGACATATAGGTGGGTCTCATTTATAATCATCTTCTTATGAAACGTAAGAAAGTAACTCCTGTTTTGGTATTGCTTCTATTCCCTTTAATCGGCTTATTACAAACCTGCCGGGAAAATGAATATCAATACAAATTTAAATATGTAGACCTGGTGCAGTTTTTTCCATATTTTACCAAAGTTTTCGAAGAACATACCCTTAAATTTGTTAAAAGAGACCTGGACCGGTCAAAATATATTTTAAAAGGCTTTAAGACTTACAGGGATCAACTTCCCCGAACCTGGGCCGTGCAGAAAGAATCTACCATTATCACTTATTTTTCTCACCTGGAAGACAAAATAGTGGTTTTACGGTGTCGACCCTTTAATCCACCGGGACACCCTTCGCAGGAAGGTGACGTTTTTATCAACGGCTCCTATCTAAAAAAAATCATATTTGAAAAAACAGGACATTATGAATTCCATCTCCCGGTGAACCTCTTGCACTACGGTTCCAATCATATGACTTTCAAATGGAAGTATTCAAGGTCTCCCCGGGACTTTGGCATAAATAATGATAAACGGAAATATGCTGTTGGCTTTTCCTATTTAAAATTTCAAAGTCATTCTAAAAAGAATAAAAAACGCAAAACCCTTAGTAAAATCCAATTGAATCAAAAAAGCAGAGTCCCTGGCATTCAAATCCCCCAGGGAGGAATTGTTGAATATTTCCTGGATGTACCGGGGAAATCACAACTTCGATTTAGACTCTCCACCAGGCAGAAGCATTTGCAGGACCCGGTTTTTCACCTGGCCGTTTATAGTGAAACCGGTAAGCAAATCATCCGCCATTTTAAAAACCATCAATTTTCTTCTTCCAAAGAGCACCAATTAAATCTCAGCCCATTGGCAAACCAAACAGTCAAGATCGTTTTTACCAATAGTATCCGCAATCATCCCAATTTCACTGTTTCTTTACTAAATCCCGCTGTATACTCTCCTCCCGGGGAGGGATTGCTGACTCGTTCAGATACTGAAAAGGGAGAACCCGGAACAAAAAAAAGCAGGGAGCAAAAGGGTACGAAAAAGAAACCCCATGTGTTTATTTACTTGATTGATACATTGAGGGCCGATCATATGAGTTGTTATGGGTACTCCAGGAAAACCACCCCTTATATCGATCAATTTGCCAAAAAAGGTATTCTTTTTAAGAATTGTTTTGCCGCGGCCTCGTGGACCAAACCGGCCGTAGGTTCTATTCTCACCGGTTTATATCCCAACAGGCATCGGGGAGAAGATAATGAAGACAGGTTGTCCACCGAAGTGGAAACAATAGCGGAAGTTTTGAAATCTAACGGTTATACTACTATTTATATCACCCCCAATATCCACATCTCCAAATTGTTCAATTTCGATCAAGGGGTTGATTTCCACAAATTTTATGACGATGGACCGCTTATAAAAAATTTTTACTACTACTCCTCGGAGTACCTGAATTCGGAATTTATTGAGATTATTGAGAACAACCCTGAACTGCTAAATAAACCCCTGTTTGCCTATCTTCACACCATTGATCCCCATGACCCCTATACCCCTGAAGAACCTTTCCTGGAATTCAAAAAAAAGGATAAAAAGAGAGAGAACCTGGGAATCCCGGATAAAATCCGTTTGAAAAAGGCAACAAAACAAGGACTAAGCCAGGAAGATATCGATTATATAAAATCCCTGTATGATTGTGAAATCCTCCATAATGATTATTATTTTGGAAAATTTATCGATTCCCTTAAACAAAAGAACCTCTATGAGAATTCGGTTATTGTTGTGGTGGCAGATCATGGGGAACAATTTGATGAGCACAACCGCTTATTTCACGGCAGCAGTATCTATAACGAAGAAATCCACGTTCCCTTGATTATCAAATTTCCTCATGGAGAATTTTCCGGCATGCAAACCGACATTATGGTCAGCCAGGTGGATATATTCCCTACTATTTTGGATTACCTGGGGATTGAAAATTCTTCGGATGTCGATGGTATAAGTCTTTTCAATATATTGGCCAATAATCGATTCCAACGGTCTCTTTTTGTCAGGGAACGATTAAACAGGGATGAGAATCATAAAAATAATTTTCTAGGCATCATTAACACCGGTGATAGAATCAAGCATATCATTACTTATACCGACGGATTTTTTATAAGGGCCTTGAACATGGAATCCTATAATTTAACAGAGGACTTTTCTGAAAAGAGGGATATATTAGTGGAAAAACCAGGGGGGGTTCGTTTTAAATCCATCAAATTTTTAGCCGATTATTTTTTGCAGAAGATGGAACTCCTGGGGTTTAAAAAAGAAGAGAAAGTATATTTAGACACGCTCCCTCCCGATAAGATCCAACAACTGAGAGCCCTGGGCTATATCAATTAAACACATTTTCCTTCATTGTAATTATAGAACGATAACATCTAAAATGCAACTAAAATATTTCTTGATGAAATGATTTTTTACCTGACCCGTTTTCTGTTTTCTCGCCCGCAGGGCCTATAGGTCCCCCATGCCATGGGGCTAATACTCTTTCATCAGGGCCATGGATTTGTAATCCTTTTTAAAACCGAAGTCCCTCAGAATTTCCTTATAGGAGCTGTCCAATACGGACTCTTCATTAACCGTCTCCACGCTGATGTACTTCAACGGCTGAAATTCCCTGCTGATCAGCGTCTTAAAAAATTCCAGGTAATCGTGAATCCGTGGATGGTCAGAATCCACATTAAAAATAAGTTCTTTACCATTCTTTTTAGATAACAACACCAATTTCTTACCATGAAACACCAAATGAGTGGTGGGAAGCCGATGGGGGAACAGCGGCCTTAACTCATCCAGGCCAATACCACAAGGCGATGCCGGATCAACCGCATTCATCCAGTAAATCGCATCTTCTGGCAGCCCGCGGGTCAACCACCCCAGGGCGGTGGGCGTACAAAACTGGAGACCGGGTATCCCTTTGAAAAAATGCCCCGAAACAATTTCCCCGGACAGCTCCATAAGCCTCAAAACCGGGAATATATTGCTCCACCGAAAACCGGGCAGTTCATTCCATAACATTTCCCGGAAAAGAACCCCATAACGCATGAACAATTGCCGAATCCGGTCTTTCACCAGTTCCTGTCGATCCAATGCATCCATTTCCAGGGATTCATCATCAAAGGAAGGCAGTGCGTACCAGTTCCCGGCAAAAGCTCGGGTGGATTGCCACCGGTTAAAACCAATCCGCCGCCGACCCCGGCCATATCCATGCCGACGCCCATCCTTCCGAACTTCAGTCAGAGGTAAAAGCTGTTCCGGTTTGAACCGATTCATCACCCCATTCCTGATGGTTTTAAAATGATCGTTGCTGATACGCCCCTCCCAGGCCAATTGCCAGAGGGAAGACACTAACTCCTGGGAAGGAAATTTCAATGACTCCATGATATCACTCAACATAAACTTGCCCCTGGTTTCGGAAAATAACTCCTCTAACCCGGCAGCAACTGCCTGCTGCTCTTTTTTTTGCTGTGATTTGCTGTCTTCCGCCGCCTCAATATCCCCCGGAGGAAACGCAAAAAGCTCGTAATCCGACTCAAAACAAAAACTGATCCGCTCACTGCCGCAGCCAAACCACACCAGTTCGTTGTCCCGCAATACCGTATCCAGCCAGGAAGAATAATAAGGATTCAACCGCGCCGACAGGATATCCCCTTCCCACAATCCTGCCCTGGCCGGGTAACCGAATAGATTCTCCAGGGAATTTTGTAAATCTTCCAGGCTGTCACCCGGAGATGCCAGTCCCTGGTAAGTCGCCAGGAAAAGAGGAAGCTCATCGATTTCTAACGGCTCAATCGTAGGCCGCGCCTGACTCCGCCGCATCCGCAAAAGAATCTCCAGGTTCTCAGTATCACAGATTTCTTC
>CP070627.1:8744324-8751686 GCA_020355945.1 Candidatus Aminicenantota bacterium
GAAGGGATCAACAGTTTGAATCGATTGAACCGGGAAAAGAAAATAAGGAATCGACTGGAACGATACCATTCTCCGGCAGTGGTGTCCCGTATCATGGAATCCCATGACAGCAGCACCCTGGAAATGAAAACCTACAAAGAGACCGACGCCACTGTCCTGTTTATGGATATTGTGGGCTTTACCACCAAAGTGGAGCATATGAACCCGGTGGAGATCGGGGTTTTTTTAAATCACCTGTTCACAGAGATGACCGAGGTGGTCTTTAAACACAACGGTACCCTGGATAAGTACATCGGTGATTGTATAATGGCGGTTTTTGGGGTGCCCTTTGAAGTTGATAACCACGCAGAATTGGCCATTCAAGCGGCAATTGATATGATCAAACGATTGGAGGAAATGAACAAAAATCTCCCTACAAAAGATATAATAAACATCAAGATTGGTATTAATTCCGGGAAATTGGTAGCCGGGGATTTCGGTTCACCCAAACGACTCGATTATACGGTGATTGGAAATACAGTAAACATTGCCTCACGACTGGAGTCTTCCGTAGCCGGGGCAAACGAAATTATTATTTCTGAGGCCACCTATAATCTCACCAGGGATATATTTGAATACCAATTATTGGGAGAAAAAAAATTGCAAGGATTATCAAAACCTGTAAAAGCATATAAAGTCTTAAAAAATAAGAGGACCAAATGAAAACAACTCGAATACTCATATTTTTAACTATCTTTTTATTTATCTTCAGTGGTTTTAGTGGGTGTTCCGCGAAGAAAAAAGAGGTACGATATCCTGTCCGGCTTAAAACCGGAACAGCGGAACATTATTTACATGAAGGCCTTTTTTATCTCAATAACGGTAACATTAATGTGGCTGAAAAAAAATTATTAAAGGCATTAAAAAAGAAACCCACTCTTATCGGAGCCATCAACGGCCTGGGTATTGTTTACCTGCAAAGACGGGAATTTCAAAAAGCGATTCAATACTTTAACCAGGTCACTCGAATCAATCCCGAGAGTTATGATGCTTACAATTACCTGGGAGTCATTTACACCGAATTAGGGGAATACAGCCTGGCTAAAGAGAACCTGCTGCGGGCTGCCAATGCTGAAAAATACAATACCCCGGAAAATGCCTATGTTAACCTGGCGTTGTTAGAGATACGCCAGGAACGATTCGATGCCGCCCTCCGCTATGTGGAAAAAGGCCTGGAGAAAAACCAACGTTTCCCACCCCTGAGTAATTTAATGGGAGTCATACTGGAAAACCAGGAAAAGTACCAGGAAGCCCTGGAATGGTATGAAAAAGCGTTGTCGCTTTTGACTGAAGAGGATGTGACCTACCTGGTGAATATCGGGAGGATTTATTCAAAATTGGGTCAAAAGGATAAAGCCCTGGATACACTGGAAAAAGCCCTCTCCAAAGCCTACTCCCTTGAAATGAAAAAACAGATTCGCTCAATGATACAAAACCTGGAAAAACAGGAATAAAGTTTAAATACGTACCAGCCGAACGCGGTGAAGAAGAGTAACATTTATACCAAAATCGAATCAGCCGAATTCTTCTACGTTTTAGACTACACTTCTAACCTAAAGACAACCAACATAACCACCCGGCAGGTATTCATTTTCCTGGAAAATTCTTGCAAAAAAATGGATTTACCGGGAATAAGAAATTGACAAAAAAATTTCGATATGTTAAAAAAAGAGGATGATTCATTTTATGAAGGGTAAGTACGATATGTGGAAATGGGCACGCTGTAGGCTCATTCACCTGCACATGCAGAAAAGGAAAATTGTAGAATGAGAATCCATTACTTTGGTAAAAGTGATAGAGGCCAGGTCAGGCAGAGCAATGAGGACTATTTTGCCGCTGAGAGAATAAAAGAAAAAGAATATCTCTTTGTAGTGGCTGACGGCATGGGAGGTCATCGCGCCGGCGATGTGGCCTCAAAATTAGGGACACAAAATTTTATCCGCCAGTATAAAAAACTAAGAAAGAAAAAAAATTCTATCATGGATTCCATGAACCGGGCGCTGGAAAAGGCAAACAGCGTGATCCTGGCAAAAGCCACCTCTGATCCCCAAAAAAGAGGAATGGGAACCACTTTCAGTGCAGTAGTTATTTCCAGTATGAAAGCATATATCGTACATGTCGGAGATTCCAGGATATATTTGCTTCGAGACGATCACATATTACAATTGACAACGGATCACACCTTTGTAGGAAAAATGCTGGAAGAAGGACGTATTACCGAAGATGAAGCACGGGACCACCCACAAAAGAATATCTTATATATGTCCCTGGGCGCTCGAAAAACCTTTGAACCGGAAATAAAAAAACAAATAGACCTCCAGGCAGGTGATATCTTTATTATATGTTCCGATGGGCTCAATAATATGGTAAGCGACGGCACAATAAAAGAATATGTCCTTTCATACAGTCCCGACGAAGCTGTTGAAGAATTGATCAGGCTGGCCAACGACAATGGCGGTACCGACAATATTACCCTCCAGGTAGTCCAGGTAGAAACCAGTAGAAAACCTGAAAAAACAGAGCCCATTCCTATTGTAAAAGAAAAAAATAAAATCGGGCCCTTTATAAAGAAATTTTTTAAAAGACAACAACCGGAGGAAAAATGAAACTAAAATCCCTTTTAAGTAAACTCTCAGGGAAGAAAAAGAAGTCACCGGTGGTGCCACCTATAGAAGATACGGATGAAGTGATTCAACAGGAAATATCCTTTGATCGCAGGCAAACCCGAATTGAAGAACCCGGGGTGGTGGGAGAAATCGATGTCTATGTCAATAATGAAAAAATGAATATCCATACCCTGGCCCCGGTTACAAAAATCGGCAGAGACCCCTCTCAGTCGGATATCATCATTTCAGAGCTGATTGTTTCAAAACTCCATTGTACCATATATTCGCAGGGTGAACGCTTTTTCATCAAAGATAATCATTCCACTAACGGCGTCTATATCAATCACCAACAAATTACCGAACAAGAAATAAAAAACGGGGATATGATACTGCTGGGTAAAAAAGGCGCTGTTAAACTGGTCTTTCATATCAGGAAATAAGGAGGTAATGAAAAATGAAAAAGAAACATTTTATCAGTGTCTTTGTTATGGGCACTGCCCTGGTTATTTTTCTCTCACCGCTGTTAACGGGTGTAGAAAAAATCGACAAAGACAGCATATTGAAAACCGGTAAAGAATGGGAAGACATTTATATGAACTACCGGGTGGATGAGTCATTCCTGGATACGTTGAAAGTAAAGATCGGGGACAACTTGAAAATCGATGTTTACCTGGGAACCTGGTGCCCGGACTCACGCAACAATGTACCCGAATTTATAAAAATCATTGAAGCAGTGAACCAGGACAATTTGCCTGTCAATTATTACAATGTTCAACGCAAAGCCCACAAAGGAATCAAATATTTTGTCGAAGATTTAAAAGTGGAACGAGTTCCTACTTTTATTTTCTACCGGGATGGCAAAGAAATCGGCCGCATCGTGGAGAATCCCAAAAATAGCCTGATTGAAGATTTCTTAGAAATCATTTTCTAGGATCCTTTCCGAGTAGTCTTTCTTCGTGTTTCTTCATGTTTCACTGTATCTTCGTGGCTAAAATTAGAAATTTAAGGAAAGGGGACCTATTTTCTTAACCCTATCCATCTTAAATTTAGCTGGTAATTGTTCCAGGATTTCTTTTATTGGTTTTTTAAGCACCGGGTGGACCACCTCCGGGGCAATTTCATTTAATGGAATGAGTACAAATGCCCGTTTTGTCATTTCTTTATGAGGGATCACCAGTTCTTCGCTATTAATCACCTGGTCACCTGCCAGTAATATATCGATATCAATGGTTCGGGGCAGGTTATGTGAATAAGCGATATCACGGCCCATGTGCTTCTCAAACTCTTTGATCTGCAGCAATAAATCAACAGGTGCCAGGGATGTCCGCACACCAAGGACCAGGTTGTAAAAATCCCCGGCATTGTTTTTCATGCCCACTGGCTCGGTCTCATAAAGAAAGGACACTTCCAGGATATCGCCAATTCCTTGTAGAAAATCAATCGCTTTTTTTATATTGGCGGCTTTATCCCCCACATTAGACCCTAACGATAAGTAGTATATCATGCCAGTTGCTCATAGGAAATAGAACTCTTTTTTTCGATTTCTTCCAGTATTTTCTTTTGTATCTCGTTTACAGTTCCACTTACAGTTCCATTCTCTTTAAAAACTTTATCCTGTCCGGTAATCAGGTCATCTATATTTATTGGTAATGGCATGCCTTTATTTTACATAATATATTTTAAAATTCAAGGTCTCTGTCGATAAAAAGCTTTTGAGGGGGGTACAGGGGGGCGGTTTTCTCGAAAAGAGCCCCCCTGGCCGCCGGAGGCAAAATAGTATTAGATTTAGGTCTGGGTGAGCAGTTGTTTTGTTGGAAAAAAAATATTATAATAGTTATGTAATATTTTGAACAAGGTTGAGGTATTATGAGAACGACATATGACATTAATCAAATTCCAGTCAGTCACCGACATGATGTTAAAAAAGCAC
The DNA here is from genome assembly GCA_020355945.1 of Candidatus Aminicenantota bacterium. The sequence goes on from CP070627.1 coordinate 8,748,900, forward strand.
TGGAGATTTTAAAAGATGTAGGATGTCAGGAGGTGTATATTTTCGGTTCTCTTGTTAATGGGCCGGTAACTCCTAAATCGGATATTGATTTAGCTGTCAAAGGTATTCCCCCTGAATCCTTTTTTAAAGTTTTTGGCAAACTTATAATGCAGTTGGATCATCCTGTGGACCTAATTGATCTTGAAGAAGATAACCGTTTTGCCAATATGCTTCAAAGAGAAGGGTATCTACGTCGTGTTAACTAGAAAAATAATTAAAGAAATAAAATTTGAACTGGAAGAAATAGAAAATCTTTTTGAGTTGTACAAAAAAATGAAAAGTCTGGTAACCCCGATTCAAAATACGTGGGAAAGATTTAAAGTAGAGATTTCATCCTTTCTAAAAGCACTTGAAAGTGAAGAAGAAGAATCATGAGTGATATAAAAAAAATGGGGTGGAGCTTCTCCTTTTTTTTTATACTTTTTTAAAATGAAGATGAACGACGATTTTTCAAGGTTAGAAGCATTGGTTTCACAGTGGGTGTGCGAGGCCAGCATTCATACAAAATCCGGTTCCACCGATAAAAACAAGTACAGTGAATACATTGCGGCAGAGCTCTTAAACGCCGCATTTTCATACCATCTGAAAGTACTGGGAAAGAATCACCCCGCGGTGGACCTGGGAGATCAGGAGAAAGGAATTGCCTTCCAAATTACGTCCCGTACCGATGCGGATAAAATCCGGTCCAACCTGCAAACCTTTAAGGATAAAAACTTGATGTCGAAATATCCTAAAGGAATACGTTTCCTCCTCCTGGTCAGCAAAAAAGAAGATTGGAGTGGGAAAATAAAAAAATCCTTCACCGATATCCTGGAAAGTTTCGATGCGGATAAGCATATTTACACTTTAACCGATGTTGTTCAGCAGTTGAAGATCAATTACCTGACAAATCCCGGACCTTTCCTCGATATCCTGTCTATCCTGGAATGGCAATTTGGGAATAAGTCAGGTGAGCCGCCCCTGCCATTCCTCCGGCAGATGCTTATCCATGGGTCACAGTCGTATCATCAGGCATTAACAGGGGAAAACGGCCGGTTCCGCAGGCTGCACATCGAAGACCTCCTCCTCACCCGCCCGGATACCCAAACTGAGTGGGTTCCGCAGCCGGTTTCCATCGAAGAAGGCAAGAACAGCAGCCATACCCATGAGACGGTAATTACCTTGCTGCCGCGATTGTGGAACCGGTCGTGTGAACATGCGGTAATTGTTGGCGAAGGAGGAATGGGTAAAACCGTTTCGCTGGTCCGGTTGTGGAAAACCTATTTAGACCGGATCCACAGCGGTTCGGATGATCCTATCCCGTTGTTTATCGCATTGAATGAATTCAATCAATGCACTATCACCACTGGGGATTTTATCCTTTCCCGGATTGCTAAAAGCTATCTTGACGATGAGCGGTTGAAGAATGTGCTGAATAAGCTGTTTAAAGCAAGGGAGCAAAAAGTAGACGGTATAAAGGTTCCATCCGTGGTTCTTTTGCTGGATGGGTTTAATGAAATTACCGTAGAAAAACGGGAATTACTACTGGAATTGAATCACCTGGCAGAGCAGTGCCCTGGGATCCAGGTAGTGATTACCAGTCGTTACGATATGCGGGGGTATTTCAATTGGGGCCATTGGAACCTGGTGCGGCTCAAAGAACTGGATGAGGATAAAGTTGAAGAGTATTTGCAGGGCAAAGGCATGGCAGTACCTGGTCAGGAGCGGCTGCGTGGACTGCTCAGGAATCCCATGATGCTGACCCTGTATGCGGCTTCTTGTGAGGTGCAGGAAAACCAACGGGATTCCAGGTACTGCTGTTTCAAAGATACAGTGGAATCGCCCGGGGAATTGTTATGGAATTTTATTGAAGCCCAGGTGGCCAAACTCCCGGAAAGAGTAGGTTTGGATGAAGCCCAGGTGATTTATTATCGGTTTTTACTTAAATTTTTACTACCGGGGTTGGGATATGAAATGGAGAAAGCCGGGTTATTCGCTTTTACCTATGCCCAATTCCAGGAGAACCTCGACCACCTGTGCCGACGATATTCGCAGGATGATTTCCTGGACACGTTTCCTCAATTTGGAAAATATGAAGACATGCTGCCGTTGGGAGAGTCTGCTGATGGACAGGAACGTCGCAAGAGAGCAGCCCGGCAGCGGGATATTTTTTGCAGTGAGCTGCATATGCTGGTAGAAGAGGGACAGAGCCTGCGTTTTTTACACCAAAATTTCCGGGATTTTTTTGCTGCCAGGCACGTGTTGAACGAGGCAGAGATAAGTGTGAGTAAGGGTGAGATACCACCAGTATTTAAGGAACGCATACTGGATTATTTCATACGCCGTCTGCTGGGTGAAATCGAAGGGGAGCATCGCTGTAAGCCATACCTGGTGAAAGATGAGGGTTGGAAGATCGATATAAATAAGGAAAACCTGTTATACCAGGTGCTGGATTTATGCCGGGGAAAATTTGGGGAAGAGGTGGGGTTTGCAGTTTGGAACATCGTGACTATATGGAAAGAGGTGCGGGGGGAGTTAAGTGGGGCGGATTTATCCGGTCTGGATTTATCGGGAATACCCTTGAATGGGATTAGGTACAGTCGTTTTTATAAAGACCGGTACTTAGCGGCAGTATTTGATGGTTCGCGGGTCCATGAAAAAAATCTCTTGCCCCGGGGGCATTCTTGGATAGTAAACAGCGCGGTGTACAGCCCGGATGGGAAAAAAATCCTATCCGCTTCTTTTGATCAAACCATCAAAGAGTGGGAT
>CP070627.1:8751786-8771292 GCA_020355945.1 Candidatus Aminicenantota bacterium
ATCATCATCACAGATGGTTTGCCTACCATAAGGTAAAAATGTGGATTTCATCAGCTTCCCTCCTTCGGTCCTCTCTGCATCCGTACTCTCCATGATACCGTGACAGCAAAGTAATTTAAAATATAACCCCTGTGGTAAACAATTACTTTGTCATATTTTTTTCGTAAAATCTCATCATCCGTTTTAGCCCTTGTTCCAGGGAAAACTTCGGCCCATACCCCAGCACATTCCTGGCTTTTTCAATGGAGGGGATTCGTTTTGAGACTTCCCGTGAGGATTTGCGATCGGAGTTTTCATAAGAAACAAATTCAGGAGTTATGGATTTGCCGGATATGGCAATGAGTTTGTTGGCCAGGTCTTTCATGGAGATGGGTTCCTGGTTATTGCCGATATTGTACACCTGGCCATCCTGTTCGGTCAACAATGCAGCAACGAGTCCCCGGGCCGCGTCTTCCACGTAACAAAACGAACGGACCTGTTCCCCGTCTCCATATATTATCGGGGGTTTATTATTCACCACCCGCTGAACAAATTTTGGTAAGACAAACTCTTCTCGTTGATACTCCCCATACACATTAAAGAGACGGATAATATTATACCTGATGCCGTACATCTCGGAATATGCTTGTAAATACTGCTCGCCGGCAATTTTACTCACTGCATAAACCGATTTGGGATTTAAAGGATTTTCTTCTGTGATGGGCAGTTTATCTTGATCCCCGTATACTTCGGAAGAAGAGCTGAACACTATTTTTTTAATCCCTTCTTTTACACATGCTTCGATCACATTCAGGGTACCCTGGATGTTGATATACAGGGTTTCCAGTCGGTTGTTATCGGTTCGCTCCACCCCCAGTACGGCAGCCAGATGAATGGCATAATCACAGCCTCGAGCCGCCATGGCCAGGTCATACATATCGAGAATTGTCCCGCGGTTCACTCTTTTAATGCCCTTTATTTTGGGTTCGATCACATCGAAATAAACCACTTCACAGCCACGTTTCCACAGGTCTTGCACAACTTTGGTCCCGATAAATCCTCCGGCTCCTGTCACCATTACTCTTGGTTTACTCATGATTTTCTCCTTCTAATCGACGATTGACTGGCGGCAGCGAATGAATTGACCATCTCTAAAACCCGGTCACTTCCTTTGCCGTCCACCAATTGGCGTGAGTTTGAAAACATTTGCTTTCTCAAGGTTTCATCCGAAAGAAAGGTTTCCATCTCCTGTTTGAATTTGTTTGGATTGGATAGCAAATCCTTTATTTTTCCCAGGTAGACCCCATACCCTTGAGCTGCAAATTTCCGGGCCAGCCAATGCTGGTGATCAGCCAAAGATATCAGCACAAAGGGAGTGCCAATGCACATCATTTCAAACTTGATGAATCCCCCGGCAATGATTCCCGCATCTATTTTTTCAATGAACGCCGCCATGTTATCAACATTTTTCACTACCTTCACCCGTGAAGAAAACAACGTGGTATCGAAGTGCGATCCCCCCGGGGCAAATCCCATCACTATATGGAGTTTTATTTTCTTATCCAGGAAACGGTCCAGCAACTGCGTCAATTTCAACGTATGGGTTTGGGAAGGTACACCTCCCAGGATAATCCCAATATCTAACACATCCTTTCGAAACCGTTTTTTTTCCCTGTACCGGGTAAATATCCGGCGCAGGGGAAAATAATCCGTCCCTTTTACCACTGTATCCCTCCGCCGGTTCATAATTTCCCGCTTAAACGGTTCCTGGGGACATAAAAATATACCTTTAATGGAATGCTGGACCCTCCGTTGCATATCATCAAAGTTGACCAGGACATGGCAATAATTCTCAATTTTTTTTATCACATCGATGGAAATGCGATAAATGTCTATAATAATGACCGCATATTTCTCATCCATTGAATGCCTTGCGTGTTCTTCCAGGAATCGGTACAACCCGCGATTGTCCTGGTAAGTAAAACAAGTGATCCCTTTTTGTTTAAAAAAGAAATCACCGAAGCGATCTTGCATGGTCAATAGGGTAACCTCATAACAGGGAGCAAAGACCTCCACCAGTGCACTGATTCTCACCAGGTGCCCCATTCCCTCTTTTTTGCCACCTTTACCAACCATCAATAATGCCGGCTTCTGCTGGTTTAATTGATTCATATTTTACCAGGTGCTTTTCCCTGCGCACTCTGCGGTGAGCAATTCTCTTAATTCAAATAACCCAGCGATTTGAGCTGCTCAACTTCCTCTTTGCTGAGTGTACCCTGGGGAAACGTCCGTTTGGCACGTTTATACTGTTTTTCCCACTGGTATAATATCCGTTTCATTTCTTTCCCGATTTCCCTGTATTCATGGATTTTATCGGTTAATTTCCCGTTTTCCGTTATATTTGAGGGCTGGAGCTCCCGCTTATTGATATCCCCCCAGTCGTCCTTGTTCTCAAAATATTTCCACTGGTCCGTATAAACTGCAATTTTGTCAATCTTGCGCCAATTGGTTTCAGCAATAAAGTACCTCGGTAATTGGGGTTTTTCTCCTTTATCTTTTATAAAATTTATTAGAGATACTCCATGAATGCCCTCAGGCGGTGATATTCCCACATAATCAAGAATGGTGGGCATCAGGTCCAATAAACGAACTTTTTCTTTCACCTGGTGAGGCTTATATATCTTTTGAGGGCTTCCGATGTGATAAAAGATTAAAGGAACCATGAGTTGGGATTCATACAAATAATTTCCATGAGTATGAGACCTATACACATCGGGGTGATCATCCAATCCCTGGCCGTGATCACTGGTAATCACGAATAAAGTGTTTTCCCAACCGGGAATGACACGCAATTTTTTCACAAATTCATCAATATCATGGGAGACCTGTTTTACAGCAGCTAATGTTCCTCGAACCAGCCTGGTTAACTTTTCCGCCGAATATTTGAAGTTTACCTTTCTTACAGGATAATTTTTAAAAGAATCTTTGAATTCTTCCCTTATCAGGTAGGGGGAATGAACCTCCATTATATTGATTTGAATATAAACCGGTTCCGGTCCCATGGATTCTGCTTTTTTTAGCACACGATTAAATATATCCCTTGATCTGGGTAAATGCGAATCATCGCTAAATATTTTCTGGCCGGCTTCGGGTTTCATCCATCCCCAAATAACAGCGCTGTCCTCGTAATCATCAAACCCCTGGTGAAAATTAAATATTTTGTTGATGTTGGGATTTGCAGTAATACCAAAGGTATAATAACCGTTATCCTGTAAAACTTCCGCCAGTGTCAGGTATTTATCGTCCAATATATCAAACTTTTCTTTAAATATACCAATTGACCGAGGGTAAAAAGCAGTGATCATTGACCCAATGGAGGGGCGTGTCCAACTGCATTGGGATATCACATTTTCAAATAAAACCCCTTTCTCAGCCATGGCATCGATTCCCGGTGAAATCCCTCCGGGGAAACCATAACAACCCAATTTATCCGCTCGAAGTGTGTCTACAATAACCAGGACAATATTGGGACGGGATTTTGGCTGAATCATGGCGGAATGGCTCCCCGAAGATACAAATCCATATCTCCAAATCAATACAATCACTGCTAAAATCAAAAAGACGATTAAAATAATACCAATCTTTTTTTGTCGTTCCGGATTCTTCATATTTGCAACTGCCTGGTTGAGTTTATCTCTATGAGATTCTCTTTTTCGGGCGATGATCCCGGTTTTGACCTTTTTTTATTCGACAAAAAATCGCGAAATTCTTTTTATCCCTTTTCTTTACTTTTAAATAAAGTTGATTGGCATTCGCGTGATTTTTTAATATGCTTTTCACAACAACTTGATATCTGTTCCCCGGATATTTTAAATTGAGCCAGGATGAGATGCTGTGTTGACGGATATAGGCTTTAGCGGGAAGAGCGTATATGTTTATATTGGCATCATTTGGAAACCCGGGAATAACTTTTACCAGTTTTTGAAAAAACATCGCAGACATTGAACTCGACTCTTCCCATTCCTTATTACGTTTTAAAAGGGGAGAATTCAGTAACAATGAAAGCGTTAGACAAAGAACCAGGATAAAGCCAACTGTCTTAATATGAATGAAAGAAAAAATAAAAGAAGAACATGAAGGATGGCGGCTTCCACTTTTTAATCGTTTGAAACCCCAATGAAATCCCTCCGCAATACATACGGACAACATAATACTAAACGGAATGATGGCGATATACATATAGCGTGCGGAAAACTTTTGAGCCCATATGTAAATAATTAGTGGTAAAAGTAGCCAGGCGAGAGAGAATAATAGCATTTTCCAGGAGCGCAATCGTTTGCTGTCGTTGGAACACATCTTGAAGTTAAATTTCCCGGAAAACCATAGGATAATCAAAAAAAACAGTAATAAACCGGTTACTACAGCCAGCATAATCAGTATCCCGGGGGGATTGAAAAAGGAGTTCACCGATTGAGAAGGAACAAATAAATTCAAAAAATAATTTGTGATGATGGTTATAAAATCTTGAAAAAAAGCGGATCTATCCGCCGCTGCCCTGGTATATCCTCCAATTCCTTGTAAGACATAACTCCGCCATAAAATAAAGATGAGGGTAACCATCAAATAAGGGAAACACTTCTTTATGATAAAATTTAAAACCCCCCAAAAAGGTTTCTTACCGGCGGAGCCAAAAACCATTAAATAACAAAAAATCAACAAAGGGAATATCAATGCTATTTCTTTGGAACCCAGTGCCAATAAATAGAAAAGTATAGAAAAAATCAAAAATAATTTATGTTTAAATTCCTCGGACCTGTATTCCAGGAACATCAAAAAAGCCAGCATAATGAATATGGATGCCAAAATATCATGTCTTCGGGCATTAACCGGTACACTCTCAACCAGGATGGGGTGAAGGGTAAACACAATCGCTCCAATCCAGGCAGTGATTTGCTTACCTGCGGTCAAAAAACGGATGAGCAGGAAAACCAATACAGACGCAAAAATATGTAACATTAAATCTGTCAAATGATATCCCAACGGATTCAATTTCCATATAAGATAATCAATACCGTAAGATAAAACTGCAATGGGACGGTAAAATTTCGCTGCCTTCAGGAATGCTGTCCCACCGGTCATTCGCTCTGTGAATATCCGGGTGATATCTTTAAATGAATGGATTTGACTGGTTTCAATTAGAGTAAAGGTATCGATTCCTGAAAAATAATTATCCAATATGTCTTTATAGGCCAAAAAGGAAACCAGGGCGATAGATAAAATGAGTATAAACGAAGTAAGATAAAAGTGACGCCTGTTTTTGTTTTTATTTATATTCACTTTGTTGTATTTCGTATTTTTTAAGGATGTGGACCTTCCCGGCAGGGAAACCAACTATAACCGGGAAGGTCTGTTTTTAGTTTTTCTATTTTTTTACCCCGGGAAGGATTCTTAAGCGAATATCATTTCTCTTAAATGTACCATTTGGGTCCCTGGCAATAAATACCAGGTAGTATTCCCCTAAAAATCCGGGCCCCAGTTGCCAGTAAAAGATACCGGTTTCCGGATCTATTTTTGAGCCAATGGGTAACGGCCGTGGTTCACCATTCACCATCATGCAGCCGACAGCATGTCCGGGTAAAAGAATCATGATCCGTTGCAATTCCCTGATTTCAATAGTTATTATACCATCATTGTCGGGGTAAATTTCCCGGGGATTTATATTGTCGTTATATCCTGTTTTTATTCTTATGGGTTCCGCATTCGAATAATCCGGGGTAATTCCTGATGTAGGGAGGAACGAGGGTTGCCTGTAGACGTGCTCCGGGTATTGGGTGTCCCGGGCGCTGCTGCTTGACGCGCCGCCGGTATTTTGAATGGTGAAGTACCTGGAACCGATTCCATCACTGTTACCGGCATTATCGCTTACACCCCAGGAGATTGTATGTACGCCATTGCTGTAAGCCGTGGTGTTGAAATCCAGGTAGCCCCACGCCCCATCGGTGTTGGCATAACCGGGGAATAAGCTGGCAATATCCTCTCTATACAGGTTATATGTGGCTTTACCCACAGCCTCACCATCAATATATACATTGATAGTAGAGCCGTTTTCAGGGATTTTATTGGGTTGGGGTGTTAAAGCCCACCCGTTGTTCCTGAAGCTGGTACCGGATGCATCACCCCCCTGTTCCGGGGTATCAATGGCGCCAAAGGGTTTAACCGCATTGGCATTATCAACGAAAATGGTTTTGGTTCCCAATTCCACCTGGTGGCCGCTGCTGTCCCTGGCAATGGCTTTCAGTATCAACTGTCCATCAGGCAAGAAATTGGTTAACATCATGTAACCCCATCCGGCTTTGTAATTATTGGGGTAATCGGGGTAAGCCTGTTCCACATCCGGCCGGGCGCCCTCCACAAAGACCGCATCACCGATATAGTAAAGCCCGCCATTAACTTCCCGGGATATTTTCACACTTTCCACGCAAGTGTCATCCAGGACCCAACCGGTGACACCAATGGAACCGCTCACACCCGTTATGCCATCCTCGGGTGTGGCAAATTGACCAAAGGGCGGATTCTCTTGTGAACTATTTATAACCTGCAAATACACATCCACTGTCTGCGGCGAATTGTCAACCCCGGGAGCACTAACCGTAATCGTACCCGTATAAGTCCCCGCTCCCAAACCACCGGGATCAATAGAAACAGTAACACTGCCTCCACCGGCCCCGGTTGTGGGGCTCAAATTGATCCACGAGGCGTCTGCCTCTGCCGTCCAATCAAATGTACCACCACCTCCGTTCGATATGAAAAGGGTTTGAGGACAGGAAAAGGTACCATTTCTAACATGACCGAAATTAAAACGGTCTCGATTCAACACAATCTGCGGCGGTCCACCAATGGAAAACTCATTATTGCTAATATCGGAGATCCGGGAATCGGCCAGATCATTAATTTTCACCAGGCAGTTATCCGAAATAATATCAGGCAGTGTCCAGGCATGGACCCCATCGTTTGCTGTTGATGAAACAATAGTGTTCCAATCATTAATTCCACCGTCTGTGGAATAGGATATTTTTACATTGCCCACCTGGCCGCTGGAGGTCCAGGTAATATTTTCCGTAGAATTTCTTGCCCATACTTCACCTCCGTTGGGTGAGGTGATTGTAATTGATCCGGAGGCAGGAGGGCTTATCGTAAAATTATCAGAATAATCCGTGGGATTGCTAACTCCATCATAACCTTTTATCCATATCCTGGCTTTGGTGGTAGAGATATTGGGAACCGACCAGGAATGAATGCCATCATCCGCGGTACCATTGACAATTACATTCCATTTGGAGCCATCATAATACTCGATATCAATTTTGCTAAAGTTAGTATAACCTGTCCACTTAATGGAGTAGTTGGTTCCTCCTGTCAAAATATCACCTCCGGTGGGAGCAATAATGGTAATTGAGGGTGGCAGACCATCCCCTGAAATTGTAAATGTATCGTCAGAATAATCCGTGGGATTGGAAATTCCATCATAACCCTTTATCCATATCCTGGCTTTGGTGGTAGAAACATTGGGAACCGTCCATTCATAAACGCCATCATCCGCTGTACCATTCATAATAATGTTCCAATTGGTTCCGTTGTAATACTCGATATCAATTTTGCTATAGGTGATGGAACCTTTCCAGGTAATGTTGCGGGTAGACCCGGCTTGCCAGGTCTCACCACCATTGGGAGATTTAATGGTAATGGTATTGGTGCTGGAAACGGCTTTTATGGTAAAATTGGTATTACTGGTGTCGGAGGGGGTACCATCAGCCGCATCGCTCACCTTGACTCGACATTGAGTCGAAGGATCTTCGGGTATAGTCCACGAATACGCACCGTCATTGGCCGTACTGGCGATGATTTCCTTCCACGAAGAACCGGCATTGGTGGAATATTCGATCTTCACATTAGCCGGCCCGCTGGCTTTCCAACTGATGGTTTTGGAAGAACCGACGTTCAAGGTCTCACCCCCATTGGGATAAAAAACAGTTAAATCCGGTACCGGGGTATTATCCGAGTAGACAATGGTTCTCCTGTCCCCGGCAGCAGCAAGTTTTTGGCCAATAGCAGAAATAGCTCTTAATGTACTGGTAGACCCGGTATATATTTTATTCCAGGTGATACCATCCGAACTTTTTAGCACTGGCGCATTGTTGGGATCGGATTTTGTCTTGCTGCAGGCAAACCAGTAATTTCCATCACAATAGGTGATTTGCCAGCAATAATTGCCAACATTGGTGTTCCGTTTGGTCCAGTTGGTGCCATTTGTACTGGTAAAGACAGTCCCGGCGCCGCCGCCACATACATATAGTGAATTAAAATACCCCACGGAATACAAATTTTCAAGTCCCCCCACCGATCGATTGTTCCAGGTAATGCCATCGGGACTTGTAAAGATTGCACCAGTGTTCCCCACTGCCACAAATAACCCATTGCCATAACATACTTCTTTAAAGGGCTTGATTGTCCCGGGATTTTGCTTTGTCCAGTTAATACCATCCGGACTGGTGGCAATATTACCATTCAGCCCCACTACCACATACGTACTGTTCCCGTAAGCAACACCCCATAACCCGGCGGTCAACTTTGAATCCCTTTGTGTCCATGTGATACCATCGGGACTGGTCAAGATAGTGCCGCCATAACCGGCAGCAACGAAAAGTCCATTGCCGTAGCCAGCCCCATAAAGATTCTTCGTTGTCCCTGCCGCACGTTTGGTCCAATTCTTCCCATCGGAGCTGGTAAAAATCAATCCGTCATCACCAACTACCACAAATAGACTTCCATTATTAGTCATTGATCTGAAAGGAAGACCGGGCTCATAATAAACCAATTCCCAAAAATCTCCCACATTCTGAGCCTTTAATGGAACCGTATTGAATACAATTAAAAATAAAAACACCAGCAAAAAATGGGTATTTCTAATCTTGATATTAATAAATTTTCCTATCACTTTACTATCCTCCATAACCCATAACCACGAGTTTTTTCCATGTTTCATTTTACAAATGATATTTTTCTTATGTCTTTGCAGGAGATGGAGACTTTCTCAGCGGTAGGATAAATGGTACCTTTGATAATAGTTTGAAACGCCTCTTCTCCTCCGGGTGCATCTTGCACCTTCACTTTGGAACCGGCTGCCACAAATCCCTGGACATAATTATCATCCCAAAAATCCACTTCAAATAACCAATCCTCTTTTTTCTCGCAGCTATTCCAGGACTTGCTGATAGGATAAATGTCCTTGATTTTTTCTTTTCCAAATGTGTATTTTACACAGGTTTCCTCTTCAAGAAATGTCACTGGGAAAGTCCAGTTAATTTGAAATGAACTGAGATGCAACTTTCTCTCTTCGTCATTTCTTAATGTCACCTTGACAACCGTATCGGTACCCAGGAGATATTGACCTCCCTCGAAAAAGATCCCCATCAAAATTAACAGGGAAAGGACAGCGACTATTCGCTTTATATACAAATATTTCATTTTAACCTCCTTATTTGAAATATTATACATTATTCCACGGAATATTTCAAACACCAACTCCCTGGCATCCGATTTTTGTCTCGATTTCCGGCTGCATGAACGTTTATAATCCATAATGGTTATAAATATCCCAATGCTTTTAGATGATTGATTTGTTCTTTTGATAATTCTACTTTTTTTAAATTCATCTTCACGCGGGAGATTTTTCTTTTTAAAATACATCCACCATTTATTTCATCTCCCATCAACTTTATTTCCTGCCCCGGACGGGGAATATCTACTGTTTTCATGTAGTAAGTTTCTTTATCCCGCTTTATGGACAACGTCACTCTTTTTATCTTGCCTGATAATGTGAAAAATATTTCTTTCCTGTCACCCTGTTTATCTAAATTCAGGCTAAAATCATATTTATTTGTTTTCCCAAAAGGCAATATACGATCCCCTGTTTCAAAATTTAACACAAAGGGCTCATCAAACAGACTGCCATCAAATTGAATAAACCCTTCATAATAATCTTTTGAACCCGCGGCAGGAACAAAACAGAGTTGTAGGGCCTGGATATGCTGGCCGATATAACGTTTCAATTCGGTCTTTAACTTCGAATATAACGGTAATTCCACTTTTGTGGCCATATTATTATTCAATAATACATTTTCCCCTTCACCCGGATCTCTTAAGCAATTGAATAACTCTTCCGGGACTTTAAGCCATTTTCTCTTATCACTCTTTTTAAGCCGATACGGATGGAACACATATCCGGAGATATATTTGTAATTCTCTTTTATTACAGCAAATCGTTTGGGACCTCTTTCCGTTGACTCTGTAATTATACTTCGACCCCCATGGCGTGCTTTCTTTTTTGTTCTTTTGTCCATATCTATTAACTCGATTAAATTTACCGAGTCCAGGGAAAACTGCTTTGGCGGTTTGATGTTGGCAAGCTCCAGCAGCGTAATCGGGATATCAGACGTGACAACGGTTTGAGATACCCTGGTGTTTGGCCGGATTCCCGGGGGATAGTGCATGATAAGAGGTACATTAATCACTTCGCTATATAACGAATGCCCATGTCCGAAACCACCATGCTCTTTAAATTCTTCACCGTGATCGGAAAAAATCACGATAATAGTATTATCCAATTTTTTTTGATTCTTCAAAAAATCAATGAGTTTCTTTATTTGGGCATCTGTATATCGAATCTCACTATCATACAGGGCAATGATTTTCTGTTTTATTCCAGGTGCCATGTCATGGTTGGGATAGCTAAATTTTTTTAAAAATTCCCATTCTCCGTATTTTTTATCCTCCTTCTCCAAACCGAACATCCGGAGATATTCAATAGGAGGACCATAGGGCCAGTGAACATCAAAATAATGAAGAAATAGAAAGAAAGGTCTGTTCTTTAAAGCGGCATCAGACAGCCAGGCGAGTGCTTGTTTGGTAACCTCTCCGGCTCGTTTGTCTGTCATCACTTCATAGTCATCAAACCCGCGAGCAAACCCGTAATGCTTACTGAGTAACGGTATGGTAACAAACCCGCCATTAAGATAATTGTTTTTTTCCAGGATTTCTGCCAGGGTAACCCGTTCTTTGGGTAATTGCATCCTTCGTTCTTCAACTTTATGCATAGAGGACGGCAGACCGGTCATCACACTCATATGCGCGGGTAAGGTCCAGGATGACCGGGACACACAGTTTTGAAAAAGTACACCCCCTGCTGCAAGTTTATCAAGCGTTGGCGTGGTGGGTTTTGGGTAGCCATAGGATGACACGTGATCCTGGCGTAACGTATCAATGGATATCAAAATTATATTGGGCCGCGTACCGGTTTCCCGGGAGTCCCCACAACCGGGAAACACTGCCGCCGCAACCACCAATGATACAAAAAATATATAAAAATGGTTCTTCATGGCAAATCCACCTCTTTACTGCGTTGGAACATAAACATCCAGGTCCAGGTGGTGACTCTTGTACCCATGGACATAAAGCGAAGGAGAAACGACAAATCGAGATTTTAACCGGTAATATTTTTTCATCTTTTGCAAATAAAAGGAATCTTTTCTTAAGATAATGGCCTGGAACATCTTCTCCCGGATGGCCTTTTGGAAGATGCGCCGGAGGTTTTCTTTTATTTTATCGAATCCGCTGCCTTTTGCACGCATGATATCATATATGGCTGTTTTATGGGCAAAGGTCTCTTTCCCCGCCATAGAAGGGATATAACCCATGGACGGGATAAACACCTTACCTTTAAACCCTTTGATTAAATTGATAAATTTTTCATTTGCCAGGTGATGCCCTTTTCGAGGCCAGTAATCCACCGGGTTGTAGACCAGTAAAAGGAGTTGGAGCGCGATAAGAAAAAATAGGAAACCCATCCCGATATGCCCGGTCTTTTTGATATCCAGTTCAATATGCCAGAAAGCAGTGGTTCCCAATAGGGCTGTACTTAATAGAACCGGTAATAAAACATTTTCCGTTCCACCGGCATGTGCCCGTGAAGCCCAGGATGTGGCCAACGCCCCGATAAAGAAAGCCAGGTAAATGTTGTATCGGGATTTTTTTTGCAGGAGGGAATTTTCTTTGTTTTTAAACCTCTTAAAAAACATATAAGGTACGAAAATCAGCAGCACCGGTACACTCAAAAACAGGTCCTGGATGATCAATGTGGCAAACTTTTTTAAAAAACCGTGCGCCCGCGGCAATTGATACACATAAAACAAAAACCAACCTTTGCTGGTCCATTGAAAAAGAAAAATGGCAAGAATAGTCAACAGCGAAAAAGTCGATACAAACTTAATGCAACTTTTAAAATTCTCAAAAAAAAGATAAATACCCACGGCAGCGATGACCGGCAGGGCCTGTTGTTTGGTAAAGAGAGCCAGGAAAAAGACAAATGCGCTGAGGTAAATGCCCCGGGAAGTTTTCGCAGTTCGCATGATATAAATCCCCAGGAATAAGAGAAAAATAAAAAAAGAGTCCACTCGAGCCATATCAAAATAGCAGCGGGTTAAGGGATAAAAGGCCGCAGCAAATCCCACTCCAATGAAGGCATAGAATCTCGATCGGGTTTCGAACTTAATCAGCCGCCAGACAAGTACAAGAAGCAGCAGCGCACTAATGAATGAAACCAACCTGGGAACCAAAAAACCTCCGCCAAAGATTTTCATAAAAATTCCACAAAAATAATAGTAAAAAGGCGCATAGATATAAGGGGTAAATTCAATTGCCGGCGGCCCGTACAAGGTGTTTCCCGCCAGGAGCCAACGGATATGATCAACCATCGCTCCCTCCATCCATGTCAGTTGATAGGGATAAAAAATTCGTATAAAAGAACTTAATAAAAAGGCCCCCATATATAAAAAAGCAAATAACAGCAGCCAGGTTTTGGGGTCTGAAAAGGAAATTTGTTTTACATTTAAAGCTTTTCTCATTTTTTTAATGCCCGCTGTCATAATAGGTAGCCATATTTTTCCATTGGCAAGTGATAATGGTTAATCAATTTCCTATTTCCTTCACTGTAGAATTTTTTCAATCGTTCCTGCCAACTTTTCGGTAGATGCACCCGTGCCTTTTCATCACGGTTAAAAAGGCCTTTAAGACGGTACCAACGCCCTAATATACCTGGAATGAGAGGCAATCTTCCCGGGATTCCCCATTTTGAGAGGCTCAACTCCAGGTCCAACTGGGACTGGAGAAGCCCTGGATTTTCATGCTGTCCTTCCAGGAGCCTGCCAGACTCATCAGCATCAATATTTAAAAATTCGGAAAGCTTCCGGGTGTATTCTTCTTTGTTGGAAACAAACTCCTCGAACAGTAAAACGCATACATTTTCTTTGCCGAAAAGTTTTACATAATAGTCAATGGTATTAGCGTAACTGATATTACCGATATAACTCCTGTCCGGGTTTTCCCAGGTCATTTCCAGCCAGTCCTCAAAGGTAATGGCAAGTTTTTTGTATTTCGGGGGCACATGTTTTAATAAGCGGCCGCTGTTTACATAGGCGGACTTCAGCATTTCCAACTGGTTCCTGATAGTGACCAGGATTTTTGCCGGAGCAAACACCTCTTTGATCCGGTTCGCCACCACTCCTTTATCTCGCACCTTTGAAGCAGACACCAGCAATTCATCCGAAAGTACCATCAGCTTCTTTCCCTGGTTATTTTCCTTTGCCGCCTGCTGCACCAGGTACTCTTTCAAGATAGTGGGATCATATGTCAGGCTCTCTTCCATTACCAACTTTAAAATCTCTTTTTTTAGAACTTCATTCTCATAAGGTTTTCCCAGGTAACTCACCTGGGAGTGTTTAGCGAATAAATGCTTCTGTTGTGTAGTAGTCCCGGTTTTGGGAAACCCGATATGAACCGCAATCATTAAAGACACCGTTTCTTTATTCAAAAGTTTTTGCGGATCATCTCTCTACTGCTCCAGTTCGGACGCATATCTCTGCCGCCACCGCTGAACAGCGGCAAACCCGGACGAGGTCTTGTCCGCATACAAATAGTACTTTTTCCTGCCTCCGGGCCAGGCATTAAAAGCCCCAATGCATACAAAATCCTTTTTAAATTTATCCGACAAAAACACTGCTTTGTAATTCAAGGTATATTTGTCCCATTCCCGCGCTGAGACCTCTGGCACATACCTGGAAAATAAGATCAAATCGACCTTCCGTTTGTTAAGATAGCCCATGGATAATCCATGGTGAGAGATATGTGGGTCTGTCAACCCGGCCATATCAATGCAAGTCAATCCTGAATAATAGGGAATGACCCCCATCTCCGTATTGGCCACCACCACATTCGCAGGCAGATGAGACATTAGTTTTCCCAGTTTTGCCCGGTAAAGCCTGGGATTCACCAGCCGAGACCAACTTTTTACTTTCTTTTTTGATATTTCCAGGCCGGGATTTATTCCCACCACCAGTAAAACCACCACCAGGGCCAGTGATAACCACTGAAGGAAACCATACCGCATCTGATTCACTTTTTCTACCAGGGCATGGAGTGCCGGTACAACCATTAAAAGAAGCAGTGGTAAATAGGGAATATAAAACCGGTGCAAATAATTCATGGCAGGATAAAAAAGCAGGTAAATACCTGTCATGAAAAAGAACAGAACAGCGTAATAAACAAATAGGTATTTTTTGCGCTTTATAATGGAATATAATGCGGTTAAAAGCGCCGCAATCACCAACCACCAATAGGTTTGCAAAAATAACAGGAATTTCCGGAAGGCTTCCACATATTCCTCATCAATAACGATTAATTTGTGGTAATACGAATGAGGTAGGGGGTACCCAAAAATAACAAATTTCAAGGCAATAAACAGTGCCAGGGGAGCAACCAGTCCAATAACCACATAGAACCAAACCATAGGCTTCAAGAGACATTGTCTTTGGTGAATCCCCAGAGCTAACAGCGAAATCCCCCCGGCGGCAATGCCTTCAGGTCGGACTAAAAACAGCCCCAGGGTACAAAGACTTATAATCAGCCACCAGCGGTACTGTGTCCCAGGAGATTGTAACGCCAACGTCGTCAAATAGATCAGCAAAACAAGCGAAAATATATATAGAGAAGTCTCCATACCGCTGACACTGTGGGCTGTCAATCGGTAATTCAACAAAAAACCGGCAGCCAGGATACCAGCGGTTACTTTTGAAACAGGTTCTTTACCCGCTGTTCGTAACACCAGTAAAAAGACCAAAAATCCACTCACTAAGTGGAAAAGAATCCCCAGGACTTTTGAGACAACAATGATATTGACACCGATATAATGAAAAAAAGCCAGCATCAGCAGCCACACCCAGGAGGTAAAACCTTCCCCTGCCGGTTCACCGGCATTGAAAACAAATCCATGTCCATTGGCAGCGTTCTCCGCATAGCGGAAAAATATAAAACTGTCATCCACCCCAAACGCAGCCACATCTCGAAGCATGAAGATAAAAACAAAAACAATCAATATACCCAGGAGGCCCAACACAAATTGGTCAATCCCGGTCAATGGTTTCTCATTGGTCATCACTCATCATTCCAGTACTTTCCAGTTTGTATCCATTACCATAAAACCCTGGGTGGAATCGCCTTTTTCAATGATGTCCATATCTGCCAGGATTGTAAACGAACCAACTTGATGGGATTTATACAGGGCACCGTTCTCATGATCCATGGCATAAAAGCCGATATTATAATTTCCCTCCCGGAGTTTATTTTTTTTAATTTCACATTCCCCGCCAATGATGCCCTCACAGGGACGGGAATTCAGCAACATCTTACTGGAACTAATGATCACATCATCCACCTGGTCCCGGATATTGAAGGCCAGGGTCACATCCCTTGTTTTTTCCAGGAACTGGATTTCAAAGGCAATTTTGATATTATCATAGGTGTTGAATTCATTGGTCTCCACATCGGAATCACTGCGGATATAAAACCGCTTTAAGACAAAAACCTCCGGGACCGTTACATAAGCGGAAGCCATTAAGTAGTCCTCCTGTTCTTCTTGATTTTGGGATTCCTTTGACCTCCTGATAGAATCACTTAAGTAAAGGGAGGTGACCTTATCGGAAGTACCCACAGAGATTACTCGTCCTTTATCCAGGTAGATACACCGGGAGGTCAGGGATGACACCAGGGCCATATTGTGGGAAACAAAGAGAACGGATATACCTGAGTGCAGCAGTTCCATCATCTTGTTCCTGGCTTTCCTGCGGAACGAAGCATCTCCTACAGCCAGGACTTCATCCACGATGAGAATATCCGGTTTTAAATTGACTGCCACGGAAAATCCCAACCTGACCTGCATCCCGGAACTGTAACTTTGCACCGGCATATCAATGAATTCCCTGATTTCGGCGAATTCCATGATCTCCTCCAGTAGTTGGTCCATTTCTTTTTTGGAAAAACCCAGCACCGCTCCATTGATATAGATGTTTTCCCTGGCGGTTAAGACCGGGTTAAAGCCAGCACCCAATGCAATTAATGCCTGGATTTTACCCCGGACAGTGATTTCACCTTCATCGGGTTTGATTAAACCGGAGAGTAACCTTAGCAGCGTTGTTTTACCTGCACCGTTGGCACCGATTAACCCCACCAGTTCCCCTTGTTTAATCTCAAAACTGACATCCTTTAAAGCCCAAAATTCCTCTTTGCGTAATTTGGCACGGTTCCGCTTGCTGCCAGTCAATTCAGCCCCAATATCCCGGATGCCGTACCACAAAGACCGTTTTAGTCTCCGGCAAAATTTTTTGCTCAAACCTTTAACTTCTACCAGGGTTTCGCTTTTAATCATCTTCAATCTTTTTCAAATGCCTCCGGCGGGTCGGAACCTTCAAGCATCAGTCATTGGTCATTTGTCATTAGTCATTAGTGAAAAAGGGAAGGCATGAATATTCATTTTTAGGGTGGGGCTGCCAGCCCCTTCCGAGACCTCCAAAAACTTCTCATTAAAAGAAGGTCTCATCCTCAATTTATGCTCCGATTCGTTCAATAATAATCGGAAGAGCCAATCGATAGACCACCCAGCCGATAAACAAAAATAACACCGTAAATGCAAATACGATAAAGAAGGGGCCTAAATCCCCGGGAATCCCCTTGACTACAAGGTTTTTCGCTCCCATCAACAAAGGGGTAATGGGGTTAATGTTCATGATTTTTCCCAGGATGCCTTCGTTTGTAGGGGGATATGCCACCGGGGACAGGAAGACCAATCCTGAGGTGGCTACCAGTAAAGCAGACTGGATATCCTTATACAGTAAACCCACCGGGATCAGCAGCACACCCATCATGGTCCCCAAAAGCAGCATTCCCAACAGGGGGATGGGAAGCAAAACCGTGGTCCAACTGACATGAACCTTAAAATAAATAAAACCTCCAATCAACAAAATGATCTTGATACCGAAGCTGAACAGCACTTGCCCCATCCCGGATAGGATAAATGCTTCCCTGGGTAAATTGATTTTGGTTAGTATGGCTTTGGACTCGGTCACCACTTTCAAAGGGGCATTCAGGGCATCGACAAATAACTGGAAAAACACGGTTCCCATCATCACATATGCAGGATAAGGAATACCAATCCCTTTAATGTCCATAATAGCTGAAGATTTTAATAGAATAAGAACCAGGCTGGTCACCAGGGGAGGAAACACCGCCCAGAAATACCCCAGTGCGGTTTGCCTGTACTGGGCGGAAATATCCCGGATAACCAGGCGCCATGCCAATTCCCGGGAATCTTTCAGATCCCGGAACATTTCCTTCAAAAGCGCAATGGGATGGCGAACCCTGGATTCCGGCGTATACCGCGTAATGGGTAGAGTTGTTTCAGGCATCATATATCATATTACCAATAAAACAGGATGGCGGACCGGATAATGTCCCGTCCCTACCGGCTTAAGATAAGCTTCCGCCTTTTCCCTATCCGGGAACCTGCACTTTTTAACAAGAAATTTCATCCTATATCCACTGAACCACTTGTATCTTTAGGTTGAAAATAGTAACACAAAAGCCAGTTGTTTTCAAGCATATTGAAATTTCAAGGCGTTTCTTATATAATGTGAATTACAGTTAAAGGAAATTTGAGACAATTAACGGAGGCACCGCGTATGTATGAAAAGCTGTCAACCTAATGTTATCATTTTCAACTTGATTGCCATTTTTAGTTTGGATGTTCTTTTACACGATGACCCGAAGCATTATAAGGATGCCATTGAGGGAAATATTTATTTCGGTCTTTGCGTTGTACCTTTAATAAAAGGGGACGGGCGAAACGTCCTATCTCACGGTGTTGCGCAGTGTCATCAGCCTGTCGATGAAATCCCGGGAATGCCAGATCATGCGGACGATCGCGGCTCTCTTGCCGTCTCCGAGGCGATAGGGGCATACAAACCTCCACACGACGTCCCCTCCCGGGGTGACTTCAATGGCCCGTCCCCGGTCAGACTCTGCAAGCAGCGTATTGCCATTGGGCAGGCGCTGGCCAGAGCCCTTACTGGCAGTGTAAAAGCGGCTGGGCGGATCGTTCCTGTATTCCCACACGATCTTCCCTGTGAGCGGGTCAACCTCGATGGCCCGTGACCAACCGCGTCCGAGCCCATTGTCAAACAGGAGGATGTGCCCGTTCTCGAGCACCCGGGCATCGTGCGGACCGCTGGTCTGCTCCTGTCCCCAGGACCAGACAACCCTGTTTTCCGGCCAGTTGATGATTGCGATCCTGTCCTGGTGTCGAAAACACACAAGAACATTGTTGGGGGCATATATGTCATGTTTGGAGAACAGGCTGTCATGATGCATCCATTCGATGGAGTTTGCATGGAAAAGGTCCACCCAGGGCAGCCTGCCCAGCCCCGAAGGTTTCACGGGCTGGAGCGGAAATACTTCCGGGGCCTTTCGAATCGCGTCCAGCATGGACCTTGATTTCACCACTGTTCCGTCTTGCTCAAGCAGCGTTATACAATCATCCCGCGTCGGTATCGTTGAATGAATATCAGGTACCAGCCGGCGTTGGAAGGACAACACCAGGATTCTGCCATCCGGGGTAAGCTCGATATCATGATGTGCCGGGAATTTCCGCTTCCACAGCAGCCTGCCGGACCAGTCCAATCTCATCGCATACCGGGCTGAATCGGGGATACCACGCTTTGCTCTCCCGTCCTTGCGCCCGAAATGTTCTATTCCTACTACCAGTAGATCTCCACCGGGCAGCAGCTCGGCCCGCTCCCACCTGTCGTTTCCCGGATAATGCCACTTCCACAAGACCTTTCCTTCGACGGTAATTAGTTCGGCCCGGCTCAACATCTGGACCGTATAAAGCCTGCAGCCCCGGCATGTTCGTTCCCTATCGAAAAAGACAACCCCTGTGGATTCATCCTTTCGAGACGTCGTTCCACCCAGGTATGGAAGCGAACGAAGTTGATCTATCTTGCGCTGCTTTTCCGCGCCGGGCAGAGGCTCCACTGTTTTGACGTTACCGCAGCCGAAAAGCACCATAAGCACTGCAGCAATCATCAC
>CP070627.1:8771392-8778311 GCA_020355945.1 Candidatus Aminicenantota bacterium
ATTTACGGAATCCGAGGTGAGGGGTATCTTGCAAACCCTGGGGCTGGAGAAAAAGATTCCCCTGGAAGACTTGAGGCGTTATTATGACGGGTACCTGTTTAATATGAAAGCAAAAGAACGGGTTTACAACCCGGATATGGTCCTATACTACATTACCCGGTGGAGAGAACTGGAGGAACCCCCGGGAGAGATTATGGATGAAAATGTAAAAACCGATTATGGCAGGCTGCAGCGCCTCATTGCCAACATCAAAAATAAAGAGCAATTGCTCCAGGTTATCCGGGAAGAAAAGATCAATGCCACTGTAGTTAAACGATTTTCTTTTGAGCTGATGTACGACCAAAAGTATTTTACTTCATTATTATTTTATATGGGATTCCTGACCTTTTTGTATGAAGACCGAAAACTCACCTACCTGGGGATACCCAACTATGTAATAAAGACCTTATTCTGGGAATATTTCCGTGAGCAGCTTCATAAAGAATATACCCTGGAAATCGATACCAGCCGAATAGAGAAAGCCATTTCGGCTATGGCTTTTGACGGTGAACTGGGACCTTTTATTGACCTGGTCCGGGGAAACGTTCTTTCGGCTTTATCACGGAGAGATTATATAAAGTTCGATGAAAAATACATCAAAGTGGTGTTGTTCAGTTTTTTGAGCTTGAATCCCCTTTACATGCTTCAAAGCGAGCCTGAAGTAACAGGCGGATTTATCGACATTTACCTGGAACGGGACAGCCGTTCCCCGGAGGTCGTGTACGAGTGGCTCTGGGAGCTAAAGTATATAAAGAAAGAACAATCGCTTGAGGAGGTAAAAGCTGAAGGACTGGAACAATTGAAGCGTTACGCGGAAAGCCGGCGATTCCGGGGAAAAGAAAACCTGAAAAAGGCACTCCTTATATTCCGGGGCAAAGATGAGTGCTTTGTGTTTTAAATTTTAAGAGATGTCATTGGTCATTGGTAAGGGTTTCTCTGTGCTCTCTGTGTTCTCTGTGGCTTCTTTTTTTCCTGGTGATAGTCAAATAAATGGAAATGGTGTTGATGGCTGCCGGGGTAACCCCGGGAATTTTTAATGCTTCTGCAAGATTGGCCGGACGGTGGCGTATAAGCTTTTGTCGTACTTCAGTCGATAAACCGCCAATTTTATTGTAATCAAAATCCTCAGACAATTTTATCTTAGCCAGGTTTTTGAACCGCTCAATGTTCTGCTGCTGGATTTTGATGTAACCTTCGTATTTCACAGTGGCTTCAATGTAAGAGACATCGGTTAAGGTTTTATTTTTTAGGAGGGAAGCGCCGTGGATTTCTTCCAGTTTTTCGAAATCGATTCCCGGCATTTTCAACAGGTGGCGCAGCGGATAGCCTTTTCCCTGGTACTTAACTTTGGTGGTTTCCAGCTTTTTTATGATTTTTTTACGTTTTTTTAATTTTCGTTCTTCTTTTAGAAAGAGCTTTTCATCTAATAATCCGAATTTCAGCGCATAATGACTTAATCGTTCAAAGGCATTGTCTTCTCTTAATTGCAAGCGATATTCGGCCCGTGAGGTAAATAAGCGGTAGGGTTCGTCTACTCCTTTGGTGACAATATCGTCGATAAGAACACCGGTATAGGCTTCATTTCGGCCCAGGATAAAAGGTTCCTGGTTTTGCAGTTTTAATGCGGCGTTGATGCCGGCCATCATTCCCTGGGCCCCGGCTTCTTCATACCCGGAAGTGCCGTTGACCTGGCCGGCAAAATAAAGACCTTCAATGGCTTTGCTTTCCAGGGTGTGTTTGATTTGCGCGGCTTTGATGGCATCATATTCAATGGCATAGGCCGGCCGCATCATTACCGAACAGTCCAGGCCAGGGATAGCGTTCAATATCTGCCGCTGCACCTCCACCGGGAGACTGGAGGAAAGTCCATTGACATAAACCTCTTTGTTGTCAATGCCTTCAGGTTCCAGATAAAAATGATGGGTGTCCCGGTGGGGAAATTTGACGATTTTATCTTCAATAGAAGGACAGTAACGGGGACCTATGCCTTCGATTACACCGGAAAAAAGAGGTGATTTGTCGAGATTGCCATTAATGACGTTTTTTACTTGCGGTGTGGTGTAGCCCAGGTAACATAAGATTTTATTTTTTACTTTTGCCCGGGTAAACATGGAGAAGGGGGTAGGAGGTTCGTCTCCCGGTTGAGGTATAAAACGGGTCCAATCAATGGTATCATAATGAAGCCGCATAGGGGTACCGGTTTTTAAGCGCAGGGTTTCGAATCCCAATGTTTTGATATGTTCTGCTAAGTGGGTGGAGGGGGGTTCATTGGAGCGGCCGGCTTCATAAATGGTGCTGCCGATATATATTTTCCCGTTCAAAAAGGTGCCGGAGGTGATAATCACGGCATCTGCCTTTATTTCATTGCCTTCCAGTAATCGGACGCCTGTGACCCTGGCGTTTTTTACCATAATTCCCGACACCACGGATTGGTAGACTTTTAGGTTAGGGGTTTGTTCCAGGAAGGTTTTCATGAAGTTGCGGTAGGCGATTTTATCGTTTTGGGAGCGGGTAGCGCGGACAGCCGGGCCTTTGCTGCGATTGAGTATTTTAAAGTGGATACCGGTAATGTCTGCGGCCCGGGGCATGATACCGCCCATGGCATCGATTTCTTTGACCAGGTGGCCTTTGGCAATGCCGCCTATAGAGGGGTTGCAGGACATTTGCGCGATGGTTTCTAAGTGGATGGTCACTAATATGGCCTCGTATCCCATTTTGGAAACCGCGTAAGCTGCTTCGATTCCTGCATGTCCGGCACCCACAATCACTACCCGTTTCATTTTATTTCCTTATTTCCTATTTTTTTCCATTTTTTTTAGCCACAAAGGTACACAAAGAAACACAAAGCGGGCGGCGCCCGCAGCCCAAGAAGGCCCTCCGGGCCATCTTCCGGCTCACTGAATTGTTCGCCGGGACTTACCTTAATTTTCTCCCGGCGTTGCAAAAATTCTTGCCAAAAAAACAAGCAGTTGACAGATAGTAATATAGCTCAAAATGAATTGGATTTCAATATCCCCGGTGTGGGGTCTCTCTAATAAAAAGTTTTTGCGGATGTTTCCCGGGGCCAGGGGGGCGGTAACACTTTTTTCCCTACCGTTTCATATTGATAAAAAAGACGTTTAGTACTATAATGAAACCATGGCAAAAGATAAATTTAATTACCGTAAAGATGTCGCCTTCATCAACCGTGAAAACGAGTTAGAATTCTTAGAAGAATACATCAACCAAAGACCGGAATCCATCCTTTTTCTTCACGGCCCTAAATCCTCAGGGAAAACCACACTGCTTTACCGTTTTCTTAATGAGATTGAAAAAAAGCAGAAACTAGATGTAAAGTTTCTTAATCTACGGGAAAAATTAATTGCCAATTATAAAGATTTTATCCGTATCTTCTTCGGTATCGACTATTCGAAAACAAAAGAGGACATCAAAGAAAAGCGAGAATATGACATCTTCAAATTTTTTAAACTTTCAGTGGAAGAGTTTAAGGGAATGGAAGCCGGCCAGTTGGACCCCTTTGAAATAATGAAAATGAATTTTGTAAAATTAAGAAAAAAGGGAATAAAACCGCTGGTTATTATCGATGAACTCCAGCTCATGGATGAAATCTATATGAACAATGGAAAAGAGCGGCTGCTTATTATTGAATTGTTCAATTTTTTCGTTGCCATGACCAAGGAAAGCCACCTGGCTCATATCATTATTGCTTCTTCCGATGGATATTTTATTAACCGGGTGTTTATCGATTCCAGGTTGAAAAAGACCTCTGATTTTTATAAGGTGGATTACCTGGAAAAGGCCGATGTGATGGAATGGCTTTTAAACCTTGAGAAATATTCCGCTATTAAAGATTACACCCTGACAAAGGAAGAGGTAGAAAAGATATGGGAAGTTGTGGGCGGCAGCATGTGGGAGATTCAAAACCTCCTGTCCCGCCTTTTTAAGCAGCCTTTGCCAGAGGTTTTAGCGCATTATAAACAAAAAATACTGGGATTGATTACCGATTATATCGTTACCAAAGGCCGGAAACAACGGGAAAAAATATTAAAGACCTTTGTAAATAATGACTGCTTACGGAAAAAAGATATAGATGAAGACGATGAAGAAATATTACAGCACATGGTAAGGAACAACATATTGTATTTCGATCCCACAGAGGCGGTCTATTACCCGCAGGGCAAGAGCTATCAGCACGGTATAAAATTATATTTCGCGGAAAATTAAATTGTGAGTGAAATGGGGAAAAAGGTATTTTTGATTTTTTGATCAAGAGGGGTTACTTCGGGTGAAGGATAGTTTGCGCAGTCTTTTTTACCTTAGATGGAGGTAATTTTACTATGACAGATAGTACTAAAGAGTGGCCTGAATTTGTTCAAGGGTTAAATAAATATTACACGGTACATACGCGGGGTTGGAAGACGACGGCTGGGTACAAGTTGTTCCTGGCGGATTTCTCGGAATGGAAGCTGCGTTTCTCGAATCCGACCCCCATCATTTGGGTCAATGCCGAAGCTGCTGAACTCCGCCCTGCAGAGCTGCTTGAAAGCTTGCAGGATGTGGCCAGGGAACAGGGTTGGCGTCATGGGGAATGTATTGTCCTACTGGATAGAGAGGAACAGGGCTTGAAATCCCTGGCAGCAAACAGGTATCTTCCCCGATTTGTTATAATTGATTCAAATGATCAACACGATATTTTGGAAGCTAGCTCATTCACCAACGACTTGCTGGATCTTATATGCGATCAGGTTCCCATCTCCGACCTGGCCCCTTATGAGATAAGTAAACCAGTGACTGGTACTCGCTTTTTCGGACGCAGCTCTGATATCCAGAAGGTAATTATGAAATCGGATACAAACTTTGCAGTGATAGGGCCTAAGCGGATAGGCAAAACGTCACTTCTCCGTGAAATCAATCGCAGGTTAAAAGAGCAGACTGAAAAAGGGCTGACTGCAGCAGAGGGACCGTATGTCTTTTTGGATTGTAGTTTGATCAAAACACCGTATACTTTTTTAGAGACACTGGTTCAAAAGCTGTGGCCAAAAGAAATATCCCGTTTACATAAACGGACACCTGAAGTTTTTTTCATTAGATTTATAGAAAGAATGCACAAAGTCTTTAAAAGCCCGATCACAATATTTTTAGACGAAGTAGACAGGTGGTTCGCACCGGCTAACAGGAATCAAATAGTGCTTGATATGTTTCGGGTTTCTTCAGAAAGTGAGGACTGTCGCTACATAGTAGCTGGTTTTACTAATCTGATGAAGGAGACTCAGATTGGAGGCTCTACTTTTTTCAAGAAAATGTTTGAGTACATAGAGCTAGGTCCTTTCACTAAAAAAGATTTGACAGACCTGGTTCTGACGCCAATGACACAATTACGTATACAGATCAAACAGCAAGATGAGGTGGTAGAACGTATATATAAAGAGACAGGTGGAATTCCCCAATTGGCTCAATACTATTGCTTAGACCTGATCGATCAACTGGACAGCCAGGAGACACATCAAGTCACCCCAGACAATCTGTCAGGGATCCAAAAAAAAACTGAATTCAAGAATTTAGTACTTGGTTCTTTTCAAAGTGGTATTGACGCAGAAGATAGGTGTTTGGTATATGCGCTCCTAACCACGATACCGGTAGAGCGGGATGCGGAATCCTTCACTCAGCAAGAGATGTCGAATGCGTTGAATAAATGTGGCTTATCCTTCAGTCCTGAAAAGATTGACCAGATTTGCGATAGGTTGAGCCTTTGCGGCATCATGACTAATGAAAACGATAAATATCGATTTTCCATACCCTTTTTTCCCCGGGTTCTTCGAATGAGTGGTTTGGATTATTTATTCTCGGAAGCTAAAAAGGAGATGGTCCAATGAGTTCAGGTGAGAAAGGAAATATAAATATGAAATCAGGGGAATTTGTAATCAATAAAGGTGAGTATTACATCCGCAACGAGGCAGCTATTTCCGAAATCATTCATAACGTTCGAGGAGGCGACTATTGCACTATCCTTGGACCACCTTATTGTCAAAAGAGTTTTCTTCTGGAAGATGTAAAGAATCGTTTGCAGGCAACCGGCGATGAAGTGTGTGTACTGCTGGATTTACAAAAGGTGGATTTCGCGACCGATGATGACTTTCTAGCTGCTTTTGCAGCGACGCTTTGGACTATTTTGCGTACAAAAACAAAAATTAAACAGCCGCCATCGCTGGATAAGGTAAAAGACGAACAATCGTTGAAGTTTTTTATACAAAACTGTGTCGAACTATTTAAACGGGATTTAGTGCTTCACATCGATCACCTGGAGAGAATCCGCATTGGACCGCTCAAATCACTCCTCCTGGTACTTCGAGCTATCTACAATGAGCGTGATACGGATGCCCCTCATTGGTTAGGGGTTGTAACAGCGAGTTCATTGAGTATAGCTGAACTTTCATTAGGACCCACCTCTCCGTTTAATATCGCTCGTCCTACGGTGGTAAAGGATTTAAACCAAACGGAATGTGAGAAATTGATTGACTGTATCCTGGGTCAAAGGGGAACAAATATCAGACCTTCCGCTCGGATTCGTCTTATACAGGCCACTGGTGGTGACCGCTATTTGATCGCGAGATTATGTAACTATTGTGCTGAATTAGTAAGTGATAAGAAAAATAAACAATTGACCAAACGAGAAATTGAGCAAGCATTCACCTGGTTTTTGAATACAGAGGCTGAGCACCACCCCCCATTACTGGAGACTATCCGGGTCATTGAGGCAAATCCAACCGCGTTGATGAATGTTTTGAAAATATTAGATAAAAAACAAGTGCCGCGTGGTGAACTGGAACTCGACCTGGAAACAGTGATTGATGATTTGCAGCTCACCGGTTCGGTCAGGGTT
>CP070627.1:8778411-8788422 GCA_020355945.1 Candidatus Aminicenantota bacterium
TTTTGAAAGGTCCAGTAAGCGGTTGATCAGGGTGAACAAACGCTGTGAATTTCGCAGCATCAGTTTTACTTTCTTTTCCAGTTGACTATCTTTGCCCTGGTAATCGGAAAGTACCTGCTCCAAAGGTCCCATGATCAAAGTCAGGGGTGTGCGGAATTCATGGGAAATATTGGCGAAAAAACGGGATTTTACATGATCTATTTCTTTTAGTTTTTTAGATTGTTCTTCCAATTGGAGATTCTTTTCTTTGATCTCCTTTGTTCTTTCTCTTACGATTTGTTCCAGTTTTTTCTTTTCCCTTTGCAGCTTCCCTAAGCGCCATTTGACAACAAGGAACAACACCAGGAAACCGGCGAAAACATAGACAGCATAGGCCCACCAGGTCCTGTACCAGGGAGGCAAAATCTTAAATTGAAAAACAGCTTCACGGCTTATATTTTCGTAAACATTTTTAGCCCGAACCCGGAAGGTATACAGCCCGGAATCCAGGATAGTAAAATCTCTATTGCTTTCCAAATTCCAATCGGACCAATGGTCGTCAAGTCCTTCCAGTAGAGATCTGTACATTGTCCCAAATTCAGCCTCAAAAAAAGGGGCAGCGAACTCAAAATGGAAGTTTTTTCTTTCTTTGTATTCAATAGTAGGAATAAGGCTTTTCGAGTCACTATCCTTTCTATATTTATAACCGTCAAAAACCAGTTTTCCATTAACGATTACCTTTCGAATCAGGGTGGGGAAATCGAGATCGTAATTCTTTTTTACCCTGGTATCGTAACCTATAAGACCGTCTTCGCCGGCAAACCAGGTGGTATATCCATCGGGATCAGGATAGATCGTGTTCACCTGGGCAGCATGGATTCTGCGAAAGGGTTTTCTATTATGAACAAAGGTCCCGTCCGGTTGAAGAATAGCCTGGCGATTTTTTGAAAAGGAATGGAGCCAGATATTTTTATTTTTGTCTTCCACAATGCGAAAAACACTTCTTCCTTGTTCACCGCCTGCGTAATCATCCCCTAACGTATAGTCATGGGCAAAAACTTTTTTTAATTCATCAAAGCGAAATATTCCCTTTCTCGTAGCAACCATGACATGCCCTGCTGCCATAAAAACCCCTACACGTCCAGGAGGCAGCCCCTGTGAGGTATGATACGGGGTAACAACAGGATTTTTAATGGTGCCATTGCCTGGAAAATCCGCTTTAAAAACGCCTTTTGTTGGGGTGCCCAGCCACAAATTTCCTTTTTTGTCTTCAACGATGGATCGTATTTCTTGAGATATCTTTTCAAATGTATGTTCCTTTTCCCATTGGCCAGTTTTGTTTTTTGAATATAACGAAACCAATCCCTGGCGTGTTCCCACCCAGATGCGGGTTGGATTCATTTTGGATCGATGTAAAACATGAGAAGGGTTCTCAATAACCCTCCGTCTAAAATTATTTTCAACCTGGAAAACGCCATATGTTGTTGCTGCCAAAATGGAGTCACCCATCGAAAGTATGTAAAAGCAGTTTCCAGATACGCCGGGGACAGGATTGAATTTACTTTTACCGGGAGATTCGAGAAAATATAATCCACTGGAAGTTCCGGCATATAAGCCTTTATTGTGCCTGGAAACCGATAAAACATTCCCGCGTAGATTTGCTCGATCATCATAGATCCAAATCGGTGACGCATATTCGATTTTTGATATTCCTTCATTGAGTGCCAGCCATATATTACCCTGGGAATCCTCGAAAACATACTTTACATTATCATCCAGTAGACCGGAGGTTCTATCAAAAATTTGTTTTAACTTCCCCTGGGAATCGATGACCACTAGCCCTCCATGACGTGTTACCAACGCAATATCACCTGGTGACGATGACAGCCCAATTCCATGATGTAGTATGTTTTTTTTTAGGTAATCATCCACTTCCGTGGGGAAAGGCTCAGCTTTAGCTTTAATGCAGTCATAAATGTAAAATCCCTTTGAACGTGTTCCAATTAGAATCTGTTGATCGGTTCCATGGGGTGCCATTATGTAAATATTTTCCCCCTTGAATTTCTCACCTCCGGGGATTAATTGTAAAGCATTATTGACGATATGCATGAGTCCGACTTTTATCTGGTGAATAAAAAATTTCCCTTCACACGTAAAGGAGGCGTTGAAAGCATGTTTCCGCTCCAGTTCCCATGTTTTTATTTGCTTTCGATTGGCATCCCATCGGAACAAAAATTTTGACGTCCTGAAATATATCCCCTCTTTTGTTGCATGTGTTCTATATACAGTGGAAAAGTTTCTTTCACTATCATCCAAATGTTCCAGCAGGGATACATATTGCAATGTGCCATTTGAATCCGGGGCCAAAAACCCGATCTCATTATTACCGCCAACATAAATTATGCCGGCATCATCAATAGCCATGGATCGTGCCTTATCGTTGGTTACATCGATGTGTCGCCAGGAAACCCCGTCAAATTCCAATACTCCCAGGCTGTTTACAACATAAATTATGCCGCGTTTGTCTTGCAGCACAGACCAGTTTTGGGGTGCCCATTTATACTCTCTTGAGCTGTAATTTCTGAAATATTTGCAGCCGGTATCTTGACAGAATATGTTTTGGGTTGAGGCAAAGGGGAGCCCCAAAACCAGGAGCGCAACCGCAAAGAGAAAAAAAATTTGCCTTTTACTATTGCGAATCAGCGCTGCCTTTGTCACAATGGCTCCTTCATTTGAATAAAATATTAACATAAATAAAAAAAATATCAATAGCAAAGTGAGAAAATTTTTTCTAAAAGGGGGCAGCACCCTCAACCCAAAAGTTTTTGCTAATGCCCGGATGGCACAATCTGCAAAGTATTAATAAAAAAAGACTCACCGCAGAGAGGGTAAGCCCTCTGCGGTGCATCTTTTCCATATCCTCACCACCTTTAACTAATCTTCATCGTCATCGGGTTCTGTGTTTTCCTGGCCGCCGCCCAGACCTGTCTCGGACTCAATTCTACTTAACCTTTTTGCTTCTTCATTGGTTAATTGTTTCATCTTTCTTCTCCTTATTTTTTATTTTTGAAATGCGATCTATCGAGGTATCACATTTCAAATTCAAACACTGTATAATAGCAATTTCTGTGCCAACTTGATAATTTCCTGGAAAGCTTTGTTTGATAGGGGTTTTCAGAATACGGGCAATGAGGGTAGGCAAAAAAGACAACCCATAGGTTGACTTTTTAAGGGAAAACAACCCGGGACCCGTTTATTTAAGGGCTTCGGCTAAGATAACCTATGAGATGACTTAATCAACCCATAGGTTGACTTTCTTTGCCCAGCGTTTTTATCTCGACTTTTCCCGGCTAAAAATTCTTATTTAATCTTGACCCTTGATCTTATCCAACTGGTCCAGGTCCCACTGCAATTCCATTTCCAGGAATAAAACCCGGGCCTTTTCCAGGTATTCTCCTGCTTGAATCCCGTTCAATTGTTGAAACTTACTTTTTTTCTCTAGCAGCCGTTTCCCGATTTCCATATAGGTCCTGGCCAGTTCCAATCGTGCGCCCAGGTATTCCCCTACTGTTATGCTTTTATGCCACCAGGCCAGTGCTTTTTTTTGCTTTTTGATGAGCCAGTAATAAACCCCCATCAGTCGAAGGGTTTCGGTTCGATTGGGAGCAAATTTCGCCGCGGTTTTCTTTGCGGCCCTTCCACTGCGGCGCGCTTTCTTGCGGAATTCTTCTCTTTTTATATGGTCACCGTCCTGTATGTTTTTTTCCAGGTTATAGATATCGAATAAGAATTGACTGAGATGATAGCTGCTGATATGCCAGGGAGTGATACGGGTTTCGCGGGAAACCAGGTCCCTTGACTGCATTAGTGATTCTTCCGCCCCGGCAATATCTCCCTGCAATACCTGTATATATGCTTTGATTCCTTTAAAGTCCAACAGATTAAGGTCTTGACGGACGCCAGCGGCAAAGGATATTCCAGCTTCAACCTCTTGAAGCGCCCGGGAAAGCATCCTGCATTTTAATAATTTCCGTGTGCTGAGGAGACATCTTCTTAATCGGGCCAGGTCATGATCGTAAACTTCGCCGATTTCCTGCAATTTGTCTATACATTTTTGGGCGCCGCTGAAGTCTCCCTTTTCCGTCCGTAATATGCTGCTGGGGGTGTGGTAAGAGACGGCAATCCACAGTTCTCCCCGTTTCACACAAATATCCACCATTTCTTCGTCATAATCCAGTTCTTCGGTCCACTCTCCTTTAAAAAGACCATGGATCATCCGGCTGAATTTATAGTCGATAACGGCTTTTTCACTGCCTGAACCGATGTACTGCTTCGGATATTCCATCAGTATCTTAGCTAGTTTAAATGATATTCCTGAGAAGGAAAAAAGAACGCTGGCCCAAATATACATGGAGGGTCCATTTGACACTTTGGATATATCCAGCTTATTAAGTTTTCTTAATAACCCGATGGAATCCACAAACATGCGGTAGTTATCGACAAAGGCCAGTGCTGTTGCCCTTTTAAAGGTGACGTCAACGATATCGTTCATTTCCGGGCCCGGGATTTTTTTCGACTTCTTAGCAGGGAAATATAGTATTTTTATGATACTAAATAAGTTAACAGCAAGATTTAATAACCGATTAATCGTATTTTTTGTAAGTTTCTCTCCCCATAATTCCATGACTTTATCGAAATGCTCTACGGCTTCGATCATAAATCCCTTGTTATAAAATGCAGTGGCGATGTTTTTTTCCATATTGGCAAGGGCAGCGGGGTTAGCGGCTTTCCCATGTTTTTTAAGGTAAAGTTTTAATGCTTCCTGGTAGTAGTTCAGGGCCTCATTTGAGGCTGCCGCCTTTAAGGCTTCCTCACCTGCCTTGGTTAAATACTCCTCGGCTTTCTCCAAATTCTCTCCTTTGCTGTAGTGTAAAGCCAGCATACCATAAAACTCGTGTAACCGTTGGGAAAAAACCGATTCAATTGCGACTGCCACGTCCAGATGAAGTGCTTTTCTTTTTTTTAGTAATATGGATTCATAGGTCACTTCCTGGGCCAGTGCATGCTTGAACAGGTATTCGATTTCATCCAATCTTGTCCGTTCCCGGATCAGTTGAATTCTTTTTAAATACTCAAGCTTATTATCAATTTCTTCAGTGGTTTTGGTAACCTCAGCCAGGATCTTATAAAAAAAATGTCTGCCAATGACCGCTGCCTCTTTGAGCAATGCCCTGGCTGCTTCATCAAGCCGGTCTATCCTTGCCATGAGGAGGTCTTGAATGGTTTCGGGAATCACGATGGAGTTGATTTTTCCGGTAATCCTGAATTTTCCGTCGCGAAGTTCTACAATGCCCTCATCGATAAACGACCTCACCACTTCTTCAACAAAAAAAGGATTGCCTTCGGCACGTTTGGTGATATCCTCCATGAAGCCGGTTGGAAGTCCCCTTACCTTCAGCAGGTTTTTGATAAGGAACTGGCACTGTTTTTCGTCCAGGGGTTCCAAATAGATTTCTATTTGAAATTTGCCGTATCTTTCCCTCAGGGTTTCCAACAGCCGTTCACCGGTTTCTTGATAGTTTGGTCGGAGTATATTAATAAAAAGTATGGGATGGTTTTCCGCTAACCGGAAAAGCGATTCCAGTAGTTCAATAGAGGAGATGTCAGCCCAATGCAGGTCTTCGGTGATGTAAACGAGGGGACGACGTTCTGCACATTTTATCATCAGGTCCCGCAGGTTTTTTAAAATGAGCTTTTCCATGGCTTCCCCTTCGATGCCTTTGACCCGCTCTGCATATTTTCCCATCAGCTTCATTCCCATCATGGTGGTGACAAAGGGAAATATTTCCGCGGCACCTCCGGGATGGATATTAGCAATGGCCTGTTCCAGTTTGGAGAGGGATTCTGTTTCGCTGTCTTTTTCCTTTATATCGGCCCAGTTTTTTAAACTATCGATGATGGGATGATAACTTAAATTCTTGCCAATGGATAAGGCCCGGCCTTCAAACAGTATAACCTTTTGGAGATCATCTATTTTCTTTAATTCGGCGATGAGCCTGGATTTGCCTATCCCGGCTTCGCCAATTACACTGGTGATTGAACCTTGGCCATTGATAACCTTCAGTACGTGAAGCTTTAATTTATCCAGCTCTTTATCTCTTCCCACCATTTCCGAGTCAATCATCCGCTCCGGACCGAACCGAGTGCGATAAACTTTTTCTTTGGTGGATAAGAGTTCAAACACAGGACCAGGTTTTCCTTTGAGGATGGGGAGTTTTAATTCTTTGCCCTCAAAATCATTCTTTGTATACCTGTAGGTCAGGGGACCTA
Source organism: Candidatus Aminicenantota bacterium (assembly GCA_020355945.1). The sequence goes on from CP070627.1 coordinate 8,784,721, forward strand.
GATATATCTGCCCTTTGGATGCTAAGTCCTTCAATTGGGAAGCAAGGTTTATCGTGTCGCCCATAATCGTATAATCTTTCTTTTCATCCGTACCGATTGCTGCTGTGATAACCATGCCGGTATTGATGCCGGTATTGATATCCAGGGGGATGGTTAGATTATTTTCTTGATTAAATCGATAGAGGTGGCTGCGCATTTCTATGGCTGTATTAACCGCCTCTTTTGGGGCATTCTCGATTGCGGTGGGGACCCCGAAAAGAATGATAAGACTGTTTTCCATGATTTTATCTATTTTTCCGCCATACTTTTCAACCAGGGCAGCAATCATTTCAAAACAACTGTTCATGATTGTGACTGCTTCTTCGCTGCCTAATTTTTCCAGCATCTCATGGTAGCCGGAGATCTCAGCCACCATCACGGTTGCCTGACGGCGTTCCGTATCTTTCCTGGCTGCCGGTCTTTTTTTTCGATCAACACCAGTTTCCGTTTTTTCACCGTTAAGGCTTTCCTGTAGTTTTTTCAAATCAGACAGCAGGGGCTGCATGGAGGGATAGCGGTGGTCCCGGTCCTTTTGCAAACATTTAAATATAATCTTTTCCAACTCGGTGGGCAGGTGGGGGCAAAATTCCGTGGGCGGCAAAGGAGAAGCATTGAGAATTGAATGGATGACAGCTTGTGCATTATCACCCTTAAAGGGCGGCTGCCCGGTGGCTAACTCATACAACACCACCCCCAATGACCAGATATCCGTACGTTGGTCCAATTCTTCACCCCGGGCCTGCTCCGGTGACATGGTATGGATGGTGCCTATACGGCAGATATCCCGGGTTATTTTACTGGCTCCCTTTAATTTTGCCAGGCCAAAGTCTAAGATTTTTACTCGATGACTCTTATCTACGATGATATTTTGAAGTTTAATATCCCTGTGCACAATCCCGGTATGATGGGCTGCTTCCAGTCCTTCACCAACTTGTCGAGCGATATCGATGATATCTTCAATGGAGATTCCTTCCAGGGACATGGTTTCACCCGGGATTTGCTTCAATAAATGCTTATCCGCCGGGCACAGCTTTTCTTGAAGTGTCTCTCCTTCCACATATTCCATGGCGATGTATATTTGTCCTGCAAATTCATTGATTTCATAGACAGTAACGATATTGGGATGGTTGAGGGCGGCTGCGGCTTTAGCCTCCCGTTCAAAACGTTTGCGGGCCGCTTCATCGGCGGTCATCTTTAAGGAGAGAAATTTCAGCGCTGCCTGGCGTTCAAGTTTCTTATCTTCAGCCAGGAATATTTCACCCATCCCTCCTTCGCCGAGTTTTTCGAGAATCTTATAATGGGAAATGGTTTTACCGATCATTTCTTTTCTCCTTTTTTATTTTTTTCCACCACCCGGTCCATTATCAGCGATTGTTACATTATCTAACGATTGTTTGCCGGGGGCTGTGGTTGACTGTTTTATTTTCAACTGCCATGTGGGCGGACCCGGGGGAATTTTTAATATGGTCCTGTCATCATCATGCGAATGAGATATAATTACCTTTCCTTCTAAAGAAAATTCGAAATCAGCCCATGAAGGTACATTTATCAAACAAGCCGCCCATAAATTGCCATGACTTCTGACCCCGGAGATGTACAGGTAATCGTTTTTTTTAGCGGTTCCCAGGGGAAGAGTAACTGAGCTGTCATGACTGATAAGATGGGCGCTCCTGGTGGCTTGATGGTAGACATTAATATATCTTCTCTCCTTCATAAGTTTGTTTTCCACTGTAATATCAAATTCTTTCGGCATTTTTAACCTCCTTTATTTTTAAGTTTCACTTTCATTCTCTGCATGTATTCTATTGGAATGATAGATTTACAGCCACCAGTGATGATTCAAAAACTACCAGGCTTGATTCAAAATTGATTTTTATTCTCCCTATCCCGGTTCACAATTCTTGATCTTATCCAACTGGTCCAGGTCCCATTCCAATTCCATTTCGTTGAATAAAACCCGGGCTTTTTCAAGGTATTGATACGCTTGAATGCCGTTCAATTGTTGAAACTTACTTTCTTTCTCCAGCAGCCGTTTCCCTACTTCCATATAGGTCCTGGCCAGTTCCGGCCGGGCGCCAAGATGTTCGCCAATCTTTATACTTTTATTCCACCATACTAAAGCTTTTTTTTGCTTTCCCATGAGCCAATGATACACTCCCATTAATTTAAAGGCTTCGGTGCGGTCACCGGCAAATTTCATTGAATTTTTTACCGCGGCCTTTCCACTGTGACAGGCTTTCTTGCGGAATTGGCGTATTTTGGTTTTATCATTGGAATTGAGGGACTCTTCCAATTGATAAAGGTCAAATAGAAATTGGCTTATTAATAAGAAACTCCGGTAAGAGGGACTGACTTTTTTTTCATGAGCAATAAGTGCCATTGCCTGCACTAATGAATTTTCCGCTCCTTTTATATCCTTTAACAAAATTTGTATGTTGGCTTTCATCCCGGAGACGCCTAAACAATATACATTTTGAGCGATTCGATTTAATATGGCTATTCCTTCATCCGCTTCTTTCAGGGCATCATGGAGTCTGCGGCATTTTAGTAATAATCTTGTATGTAATGTATACTTTCTTCCTGTAATCAGTTCATGTCTATAGGTTTCCCCGATTTCAGATAATTTTTCTACCAATCCATTGGCACTATTGAAATTTCCCTGTTCGATTTTCAGTAAACCGCTGACTAAAGTAAAAACCACAGTATAAAAGAATTCTCCAACATTTAGACCGCGGTGGATTAGTTTTTCGTCATACTCGAATCCGCTGTGCCAACTTCCCGAGTAGAAGTTATGCAGCAATCCGATGTGATTATAGATAAGGAAAGATTTTATGTCTTTTTTATCGATATAGTCTTTGATATAGTCTAATATTTTCCTGCTGATGCCGAAGGAAATGCCTGTATAGGAAAAAAGAGCACTGCATGCGGTAAAGATGGAAACGCCATTCTCTATTTTAGGGATGTCAACCTTAATAAGCATCCTCAATATGCCAATGGTTTCCCAAAAAAACCTGGTTGCATCTACAGCGCTTAGTGCCGAAGCTTTTTTTTCAGTTAGATTTACGATTTCACTATCTCTTTTTCCCGGGATTTTTTTTGGTTTTTTTGATGGAAAATAAAGATTTTTTAATAAAGCGGACAGGCTTAATGCCATGTTTAACAGTACTATAAATTTATTCTTCGCACTTCTTTTGCCCCAACATGCAAATACTTTATCTATATGTTCCACGGCTTCCACATAGTAGCCTTTATTAAAGAGAGCGATGGCAATATTTTTTTCCAACATGGCTATTTTTTCCGGGTCAGCGGCATCCGCGGTTTTTTTAAGATATAGTGCCAGGGCCTCCCGGTAATAACTCAGGGCTTCATTGGAAGCGGCAGCCTTTAACGCCTCCTCACCTGCCTTGATTAAATACTCTTCCGCCTTTTCCAGGTCTTCTCCTTTGCTGTAATGGAGAGCCAGCATACCGTAAAACTCGTGTAACCGTCCCGGGAAAACAGATTCAATGGCATTGGCCACCTTCAAGTGCAGTTCCTTTCTTTTCTTGAGTAATATGGACTCATAGGTCACTTCCTGGACCAGGGCATGCTTGAAAAGGTACTCGATCTCATCCAATCTCTTTCTTTCCCGGATCAGTTGAATCCCTTTTAAATACTCAAGCT
>CP070627.1:8788522-8859768 GCA_020355945.1 Candidatus Aminicenantota bacterium
GCAAGGATTTTTGCAGCGGTAATTCCCGGCGCACAAATCAGTGCGCCGAAAAATGGCCCGTTAGGGCCTTCTTGGGCTGCGGGCGCCGCCCGCTTTGTGTATCTTTGTGGCTAAAATTTTAAAAAGATTCGCCCGAAGGGCGGCCTTTCTTCTCGATCAAATCACTGATTGTTTTCCTGAATTGTTCTTTATCGATGGGCTTGGCAATGTAATCATCACATCCGGCGTCTTTATATTTTTGAGCATCGCCTTTGATGGCATGTGCGGTTAGGGATATGACATAAAGGTCTTTTAACTTTTCATCATCCCGAATACGTTTGATGGTTTCCAATCCATCCATAACCGGCATGCGCATATCCAGGAGGAGCAAATCAAATTTTTTCTCTTTAAGTTTTTCTAAAACGATTTTTCCATTCTCTGCAAAATCATAATCCACCTGCAGCTTGTCCAGCATACCACCTACCACCTCCTGATTCTCCTGGTTATCTTCTGCCACCAGTATCTTAAATTTTATCTTTCCTGTTTTCTGCTGGTTAGACTGATGCGCACCTGGGTTTGAAGCGTATTCTTTACTTCTAAGTATGCCTTCCACGGTTTCCAAAAGTTGTTTATATGTAAAGGGTTTGGCGATGTGGCTGTCCATTCCTGCGTCGATGCAATCTCGATAGTCTTCGGCACTGGTCTGGCCGGTCAATGCAATAATGGGAATATGGGAACCGCTGCCCATGGACTCCTCTTTTTTACGGATGCGTCTTGCTGTTTCCAAACCATCCATCTGCGGCATTTTAACATCCATTAATATCAAATCAAAGGGATGTTTCTCATAAATCTCCAATACTTTTACCCCGCTTTCTGCTGTAATTACGGAATAACCACGTTTTTCCAGCATGGCACTTAACAATTCCCGGTTTTCAAATTGATCCTCTGCCAGGAGAATCAACGGTTTTTGTCTCTGTCGATCTTCTCTTATAGAGTGCAGGGTAACCAGGGCAGTAAAGTCAGTTTCGTATGCTTTCAACTTTTTTGGGGCCGGGACACCGAATTGAGCGGTAAAGTGGAAGGTACTTCCTTTACCTGTTTCACTTTCCACCCAGATTTTACCTGCCATCATTTCCACCAGTTGTTTACTGATGGACAGCCCCAAGCCGGTTCCCCCGTATGCCCGGGTGAAGGAGGAATCCACCTGGTTGAAAGCTTTAAAAATGCTTTCCTGTTTTTCTTCGGGTATACCCACTCCTGTATCGGACACTGCAAAATGAAGCAAAATGGTGTGGTTCTCTTTATCTTCTTTTTCTACTTCGCATAACAGTGATATTTCTCCCGAATCTGTAAATTTAACCGCATTGTCAATCAAGTTAACCAGTACCTGCCGCAGCCTCCCGGGGTCACCATTTAAATACGAAGGAACTTCCGGCTTGATATGATAGGTTAACTCCAATCCCTTTTCCGATACTTTTAAGGCAAAAGGGTCTACCGCGTACTCAATGGTATTCCATATGTCAAATTCGATCTCCATCAGTTCCAGGTTCCCGGCTTCCATCTTGGAAAAGTCCAGGATATCATTAAGTAAGAACAACAAGGAGGTGGCGGAATTTTTTACGATGCGTAAATACCTGGACTGTTCCCTGGTGAGAGATGTTTCCAGGGCCAATTCCGTCATACCGATGATGGAGTTCATGGGGGTGCGGATTTCATGGGACATATTAGCCAGGAATTCGCTTTTGGCTCGATTCGCCACTTCGGCAGCTTCCTTAGAAACCAGGGTCTTTGATAAATTCTCTGCCATCTTATTAAAGGAATCAGCAAGTTTACCTACCTCATCCGACGTTTTTACCCGAACCCGATGGGAAAGGTCCCCCTTTCCCATTCTTTCTACACCTGCCATCAGGTGTTTAAGCGGCCGATTGATAAAATGCCTGATCCCCAAAAAGGCTCCTATACTGGCTGATATGACGATAAAGGCTACAACAAAGAAAATAATACCTTCAATCTCAGCGGTCTTTTCCTGCAAATTCTCTAAAGAAATCCCCACCGTTACAGCACCAATGACTACCTTTTTCTCTTTTTTCTCCGACTTCCCGAAAATATCCGACTGGATTTCCTCTTTTGTAATCGGGGTTGTCATAATTGGAGCAGTGAATTCCTTTGTCTTTACCTGTTGGTCTCTTTTTTCTTCCAGCCGACCGATAACGTTTCCTTCCTTATCTTCTATTTGGGCAAAGGCAATATCTTTTTCTTTTACGGTTCCTTTAAGCAGCCGGGTTAATTCTTCGTTATCTTTCACCAGCATCCCGTATTCACAGTTGTAAGCAAGACTTTTTGTAATAGCAGCGGCTCGTTCATCCAATTCTTTGGTAATGGCAGCGGTTTCATGACGGATAAAAAACCAACCCAGGAACACATTGGCAATCATAATTAATGCAATCGCAAAAATATTTATTTTGGTGGCAATGTTTAATTTCATTGTCCAAAAACCTCGCTTGCTTTTTGGATTATTTCTCCGGGAATGGATATTCCTAAACGATGGGCAACGGTTTTGTTCAAGTAAAACTTTACTTTCCGGGGCACAGTGATTTTCAGATGGGAATAATTCTCTCCTTTCAATAGTTTTACCGCTGTTTCACCGGATTGTCTGCCGATATCTTCATAGTCGCAGGTGACAGCCAGGAGCGCCCCGGCCCGGGCATATTGCCGGGAAAATCCCATCACCGCCACCTTGTTCTTTAGACAGGAAAAAAGGATCCGTTTGAGAATTGCCGGTCTACACACCACCGTATCCGGTATGATCCATAACAGGTCGATGTTTAAGTCCTTTATTTTAGGAATTTCTTTTTCGGAGTTCACCGGGTAAGCGTTTAAAATTAGCCCCAGAGCATTGGCCGCTTGTTTTGCCTTTCGGGCAATGGTTTCATTTTCAGGAGGATTGTAAATCATACCGATTCGTTTGCATTTGGGGACAACGGTTTTCAGGGTTTCCAGGTGGAGCTGTGCCGGGATATCCAGGGAGGTGCCCACAATATTTCTCGCTGCGATATCGGTTCCCCAGGGGTCCATAATCATTGTAAAAACAATAGGCAGATCGTTTATTTTATCGGAAATAAATTTTGTGGCAGTGGTTCCCATGGTCAATATCAACGCGGGCTGCTGAGATTGTATCTCCTTGATCATATCTTCTTTTTTACTTTCATTCTTCGGGTCACATTCAATCCTCTTTAAATGGGCTGATATATTTTCTTTTTTTAGAGTTTCTTTGAATCCGTTGACAGCATCATTATAATGGGAGGCAGCCAGGCTTTCCACCACAACGATAACCCTAACAGGTGTTTGAGGGGAATGGGCCGGTGAATCTGCCGCCGGTAAAAAAACCGGGAACAGTATGGGGCAAACCACTATCAACAGGACGCTCCAAAGAAAAAACCGCCGCTGGTTCAATTGTGTCTTCAACATTTAATCCTCACTGTAAAAGAAATTCTCCCCTCGATTCCATCACTGGTGAACAGGGGTAAATTGCCATACGCACCTTTGATCTTAACTTCATCACAACATCTCCTTACCTTGTACCGTAAAACTGACCACCGGAAGAATAAAAGGCGAAACTAGAAAGAAACTATCATAAATAGAAAAAAAAATCAACCCTCTACTCTTCCTTTTCTATTTCATCTTGCCGGGGTAATTTGCTGCTGATTACCTCTTCTACTTTTTCGAATACTTTTAAATATTTCGGGAATTTTTTCAGGATTTTCCTGAATTCCTCTTCATCATACATATGACTCAATTTGTTCCTGTCATCGATCATATCGACTAACTTCAAATAATTGTCCTCATCGATATAACCAGCCAGATAGAATTCCTTTACGGACTGCTTCGGTGTTTTGGCATCTATGCCATCTTCCTGCTTTAAAAATTTTTTTATAAGTTTCCAGCAAATTTCAATCGAATACTCAAACTTCTGAATCATCCCATTCTCAATCGCATCAATCAACCGCTTATCCAAATTGAGACTTGCCAAATCCAGGTTTACCAGGTAAGAGAAATTCTCCAGTGCTTCCTTAAACTCTTTCATCTTCACTTCCATTGGACAATTCGCTTTAATGCCTTGTTTTTAAACTCTTTATCTGCTTTTAAAAAATCAACAATGTCCACTTTAAAGGGGACAAAAGATTCATCGATGATCTCTTTTATCTTTATAATCATTTTCTCTTCCAGTTTTTTGGAGATGACACCGATGTCGATATCAGAACTCCGGGAATGATTCCCCTCTGCCCTGGAACCAAATAAGAAAATTTTGCTGTCTTTGGGTAAATTCTCTATCAGCAGTTTTCTAAGGAAATATTCACTCTTTTCATAGAGTGCTTGATAAGAGTGTATTTCGTCTTTTTCTTTTTGAGACAGGCGGGGAACGAAAATTTCAACTTCTTTAAGCATGGAGTCATTTTAAAAGAATTAAGCAAATATTTCAATAGGGAATTACTCAATATTCAATTTTTTTGGAGATATGGTTACTTTAGTTGTTAATTTTTAATTGCAAATATTTTACAGGATGATAACCCTCTTTAACCATCTTATCGCCTTTAAAAAGAACCCAGGAAGGCATGCGCTGATAAAATTTGGTCATCTGGTAGAGCTGCAAAGCACTGTTGGCAATGACCAGGTAAACCACTTTTTCAGGATTAAAGGGATTGGGAAATGCAGCAAACAGCCCATCATCCGAATCGCCATACGTTTTCCCCTGCCACTGGAAAACGTTCTTTCCTAAGGACAGTGCTAACTTCCCTGCAATCCGTTTCATCAACCCGTTATCAGCAATGCCCCCTAAAACGAAAAGATCATTGGCAGTCAATTCCTCTTCATCCACTTCACTGTCCTTTTTCACCGGCGGTAATATTTCGGTATACCGGTCTGCCAACAGGTCCCGGTAACGGAGCGCCAGGGTATGATTGGCCTCAACCTGGCGGGACGTGCCGTAAACAAAAATCGTATGATGAAAATCATCAAAATAATTGGAAAAGGTATAAAAATTTTCCTGGGGGACAGGGATGTCATTTCCGGCATTAAATACCACCATGACAGGCTTTTCTTTGCAGGTAAAGGAAACCGATTGTTCGGCTTTATTCACTTCAATTTTTTCCCGTTTTTCCTCTTTTTCAGTCTTAACAGCAACAGTGGTAAAAAAGTGAAAAGGTTCTTCTTTCTGCCGGATGTTAAGATTTAATTTCCACCCCTGCTCGGTCTTTACCGCGTCAGCTTGAAGTGTTATTTGAGGAAGGGTCTTCCGATTGAGCCACTGCATGATAAAGGGTTCCAGGGGTTTGCCTGCTGTCTTTTCCCAGAGGGAAATCAATTGCCGGTTGGTCATGGATTTTTCTTTAAACCGATTGTGAACCGCATTCATCAGTTGGGAGAAGGTTTCGTTACCCAGGAGGAACCTCAGTTGATGTAACAGGAAGGTTCCGCGGATTAAAGGAATCCGGTAATGATTGTAAGCATCATAGACCCGCCGCGCCTCCAACGGGGCAATCGCACCCTCACAGGAAATCGTATACAATAAACGACAATTAAGATCGGACAATTGATCTTCCAGGTAAGAGACCGCTTTTTCAGTATCTGTGGGAAGTGCTTTCAGTATACTCCAATATTTAGCCGTGCCGCTGACAAACCAGTTTTCTTTATCTGATGCAGGAAAAACCGTATTGAACCACAACTTGCGGGAATCAAAGTTGTAGATATCTTTAACTGCCGATAAATCCGGCGTAAGGGGTTCTTTGCTTTCGGTTTTTCTTTCATGTTTTTGTTTTAAGGCCTTTAATTTTTCCGTAACAAATACCGGGCTGACAATGGAATAGCCCAGGGACAGGTGAGGAATGGCACCGGGCTTATCCCGCATCAATCGATTGTCTTTAGCAGGGAACTTCTCCCGCAGCGTTACCTTACCAAAATGCATCATGAAAACCATGTGTTGGGCCATTTCCCTGGTGGTGATTTTCCCATCACAGGCATGGGCGCGATTAATGGGCGATGAAGCCCAGAGGTTCACCCCGGCAGTGGCATCGATATTTCCATTATGTTTTTGAAAAAATCGATTAAACTCGATGTCCCGGTTCCAGGGAGTAAAGACCACGTCATAGGGCGCGTTGTCAGGGTTAGCAATATATTCCTTCCTCACTTCATCGTCCTTGGTGTTATTGTTGCTCCAATAAAATCCTTTGGTGCCGCCGGGAAATTCACCTGTGGAACTGCGCCACAATTTACTTTTTTTGGTTCCCAATAAAAAAATAGCGATTTCATTGGTTTTGGCATCGGCAATTAACCAGTCGTTGGTATACATGCCATTGTTTTTATATTCGAGGATTCGCACCACCTCATCGATGCTGTTGGCATACTGGGCGGCTTTGCGAATCCGGTTGGACTGCGGTATGCCATCCATATCAAAGGGAGTCTGTCTCACCGTGGTTTCACCGATCATCATACCCGAGGCATTAAGATAAAAATCCGCACCCGAATGAATACCCCCGGGAAAGGTCTCATAAACCAGGCGATGCCCCTTATCCGGGACCACATCACAGATCACATTCCAGTGAACGCCGGTATACCCGTACCACATAAAAATTTGCCCGAATACCAGACCTCCGTTTTTGGTGGCCGGTCCATTGGCCAGGAAACCGGAGCACTTATGTTCTCCCATAGGGATATTCAGTTCATCCTCTGCGGCCAGGAAATTTCTACCGCTTAAGGCATGGGGAGTACGCCGCAAAGCACTCCATACCTGGCCAAAATCAATGGCTGAATTAATGGTGACAATATCCAGGAAATCCACGGGTTGGTTTTCAAATGCTGCACCGGCTTTAGCTGCACCGTCGGCAATACCTTTCATTTCTACCAGGTATTCTTCATCGTATTTCCGCAGCATAAATGCGTCGGTGATTTGTCGCATCCGGGTCCAGCCCTGGTCCGGGTGATCTTCATTGGCCTGGACCGCCAATTTATTCATATAAGCCGCGATTTCATCCGCCAACAGGTAACCGTATTGGTAACCCCTGGCGTAAGGTTTGCCTTCGATATGAACGAAAATCCATCCTTTGTCATCATAACGAAATGCCGGGCCAAACCACTTTACTGTTTCCATGGGAATATATTCGGAGATATTTTCTACTTTTTCCACCCGGATATCATCGAACCAGGCGGTTCCTTTTGCTTTTCCATTAAATCCCAGGTGCAGTCGAACCCTGTCCTTACCCCGGGTGGCAATAAAAAGCACCTGGATTTTTTTCCAACCCGTGGTGGCACCCACTGAGGAAGAATGGTAAGTAAAAGGAAAGGACTCCATGGTCAAACAAGCAGCCACAGACGTGGGATAACGGTCAGTGGGCCAGGTCACGGCAGAGTTGGTTTTTATCCAGCCGCTCAACCGGTAAAGCTCGCCTACTTTAAACGCCAGCAAGTCGGAGACCAACATACTCTTTCCCCATTGATCATGGGACATCTGCAAACTCTTTTCACCGAAACAGGCATGTTGGCCATCTATTTTTACCCGGATACCAGGGGTCGTTCCCCTGGCTTCGCTCTGCCAATGTGCAGGGAACCCTTCCGCATCCAATGTCTCAAAACCACTATTGGGTAATTGAACCAGTGTATCTCCCGGGAACAAAACGCTGTATCCGGGAATGATAAAGATTACCAAAAGAAAAACTCTCACGTTTATCATTATACCTCCTTGTTGTTTTTACCCCGGACAAACCCGGACCGGGCATTCACCATAAAAGCCTGCGGCAAATAACGGGGTGATAAAATTTGTTAAGTTGAATTATATAGGAAAAAACATTGTATTGCAACAGTCTTCGTATCGAGCCAGGAATTCTAATTGTGAGCGCAGCGAAGGAAGTTCCATTAAAAACGCCATAGGCAGCTGGCTTTTAAAAAGAAACTGCGTTTGATATTCACCAGGTCACCCTGTTGATACACCCACTGTTGGTTCTGCCATTTCCTGCATTCATAAAGTTCACCGTACCCCACGTGGAACACAGTCCCGGGGATTAAAGTGAAAGATGCCAGGAAATCGGTAAGCAGCCTCTTTTGATAACTGTTATACTGGAAGATAGCCCTGAGAAAGAAATATTTATTAAACTGATACCTGGTCTTAGAGTAAAGAATATCCACATCATAGATATCCGTTCCATTACTGGAAAAATCAGAATGGGTATACTTGAAATACTGGTTGATCCTGGTTGTAGGCTGGATATCAAAAGAAATCCACCCCTCATTGGCTTTTCCTTTAAATGCAGGATTTCCTTCATAGTATACCCGGTCTCCATAGGAATAGGTTCCACTGATTTTCAACCGTTTATCCAGACGAAGGGCTGCATTAAGGTTAAATTGGGCCAGGTTAAATTCCTGTCCCGCCCAATTCTCAGTGATAAAATTGTAATCCAATTGAAACACTCCTTCTTTGGTGGTGTAAAAGACCAATATTCCTCCCAAAAGCAAATCAGCCCTAGTGGTGTGAAGATCGTGAACATACCGGGCTTTCATTTTAAGATCCACCAGCTTTATCCAGGGAATTTTTGGGTAAATACCCAGACCGGATCAAAGAGCGGCGTTATTGATGCCGTTTCGGACTATATAGGCGGTATCCATCCTGAAATCTGTACCGATATGTTCAAAAGTTGTCAGGATAAAATAGTGCGTCGAGTCATAATTATAGTAAAAATTGAAATTGTTACTGGCAGGTGCTTCTCCTTCTTTACCTTCCTGGCTCCCGGACAGGCTGTGCAGCAGTGATATATTGAACCGCTGTCCCTTTCCCGGCCTGTAAGCGAAATCCACACCCAGGACGCGGTTGTATTCCCCTGCAAAATCGCGGCTGCTGTATAAGAAACCGATATAATTATCTCTTCCCAGGCTGTATTTCCCCCTGGCAATTCCAAAGAGAGCATCCTGTTGGCCAGGCCATTGGTCACCGGCGGAAAGGATACCAAAGGACATTTTCCCCTGGCTGCCTGTTATTTTGGCCCCCCAGGCAGGATCAACAATCAGCCGCGTATGCACGGGTATAGTAAAAAAACCATTGGATAATGTATAAAAATTGAAAATATCCATCCCTTCCATGAAAAAAGACCGTTTTTCCTTGAAAAATAAGAGATAACGTTGATTGATCTCCACCTGGAATGCATCGTTTTCTACCTGGCTGAAATCCGGGTTGATGGTTATATCTGCGGTTATGGATGAGGTTATCCCATATTTGAGCCCAATTCCGAATTCTGTAAAATTCTCGCTTTTATTCCATTTATCCGGTTGAATCCTTACGCGATTACTGCCTCGTGTAATACTGGGCAAAATCTCAATTTTCAACGGTTTTTTCAGTTCTTTTAATCTCACTGGCACCAGCAGGTTAAATACGCCTTGTCCCGCTTTTTGTTCAGGCCAGGATGCCTTAACACCCAACCGGCTGATCTTTCGCCTGAACATCATCTCCATTTCCACGTTTTTACCACTTTCAAATCGAATACTTTTGAGAGGGATGCATATCTCAACCTGGTAGCCGGTGGAAGTTACTTCTCCCGCACTTTCCCAGACAAAATCCGGTGATGGGTCGTCCGGATTACTGGTGGATTCCACCAGGTCCCCCTGGATACCATTGGGATTAATACAAAACCCGTAAGTGGTTTGTTTATTCCCCAGGGAATCCAGTGTGATTCCCACCCAGTCATCACTCCACATACGATCCCTGCTGGTTAACCAGGTCTTTATTTTTTGGGTCTCCTTATCATAACACCTGAAAGCAAAATAGAGATTTTTACTATCGTAAGTCATCCAGACCAGGGTTTCATAGGGTAATTTCTCTCCATAAATCGGTTCATAGGTAATGAAATCCTTTTTTAATGGCAGCGTTTTCCAGGTCTCATCGTCAAGGATACCATCGATCTTTGGTTTTAAAACAGCCCTGGGAGGATATAGAACCTACTACTTATCTACTGCCTCCCTGGTAAAAGCCGAAATCCCGACCAACTCCAGCCCTGATAACAAAAAAAAATCAACCACCAGGAAAATAATAAAAATCTTTTTATTCATATTTTAACCCCTGTTGTATATAATTTAAAGTTCTTTACTATATCATATCCTGGAGAATATTCCCGGGGATTGACTGGCTTTAAGATAATGAAGGGTTGAGTGAATTTTTTTAGATGGCAAATATAACTTGTTTGCCGGATATAAGGGGTTTTAAATAATTCTACCAGGGGTATGTTGAGATTGAATTCCTTATTCACCCGTGATATCACCCCGGCTGGCGTCTCGGTGGACCGGTAAATAGTCCACCAATTCTTCAAAGGGGTACTCTTGATTTTCGTATGCCTCTAAGGTCTTTTGTTTGACTTCTTGTAAAAATTCTGAAAAGGTTTTATCTGCCGAGAAATAATTTCTTAAGGGCAGGGTATTGACCATCATGCCGAGATGGATCCTGGCGATCAACACAGTGGCTTTTAAAGAGTGTCCGCCGGAATCGAAAAAAGCATCATCAATACTGATCACCTCTTTTTTCATTCTCAATACCTTTGCCCAGATCTCTGCCAGGGTCTCTTCCATGTAAGTGCAGGGAGGAATACGGTTGGGCCTCTCCCGGATGACCTGGGGAGCGGGTAAGGCCTTTTTGTCTACTTTACCGTTAGGAGTGAGTGGTATGGTATTTACCAATACAAAATAAGAAGGAACCATGTAATGGGGCAAACGTGCGGCAAGATATTCCCGTATCTGAGGGATGGGTGGCAGTGGTTCACCAGGGACTAAACAGATATACGCACATAAAGAGGCCTGGTGGTTTTGATCTTCCCGGGCCAGGACCACTGTTTCTTTGACAGCAGGGTGGCTGAACAAATGACTTTCGATTTCTGCAGGTTCGATGCGAAATCCCCTGATCTGTACCTGATCATCGTTTCGCCCCAGGTATTCCACATTCCTATCCGGGAGCCTTCGCCCCAGGTCTCCACTTTTGTATAGGATTTCGCCGGGGATGTGGGGGTTCTCAAAAAAACGTTGGCCGGTCAACTCCACACGATTTAAATAACCCCGGGCCACCCCGCTGCCGCCTACGAAAATTTCACCACTGATTCCTATAGGAACAGGGTTTAATAGATTATCCAGGATATAAAGCGCGGTCTCGGGCAGCGGTTTGCCTATGGTACTGATTCATAAAGAGAACGAATGTCAGTCGCTTTTAAGTGGTAATAAGTGACATGAACCGTGGTTTCAGTAATGCCGTACATGTTGACCAGTTGAAGGCGGTCCGGGGAATACCTGTCACTCCAACCGGATAAATTTTGCGGCAGGAGCTTATCTCCGCCAAAAATGATGATGCGTAAGTGGTGGTTTAACGTATGTTCCTGGCATTTGCTTTCGGTATCTGCCAGGGCGTAAAAGGCCTGGGGGGTCTGGTTCAATATGGTCACCCTGTGTCTCCTAATGACCAAAAGAAAAAGGTTGATATCCCTGACCTGGTCCAGTGGAGGAACAATCAACCGACCGCCGTTGAGCAGCGCCCCATACATTTCCCATACGGAAAAATCAAAACAAAAGGAATGTGCCATGACCCAGGTTTCATGATCCCGGGTCGATGGGCAAATAGGCACCATTGGCTTTCAATATCCCTACCAGTCCGATTATCATTTCCACAGAACGATTCAACATAATTACTGCAATGGTGTCAAGTTTGACGCCTTTTTTTCTCAAGAAAATAGCCAATTGATTGGATTTTTCATTTAATTCTCTATAAGTAATCGCACAGTGCACAGTGCACAGCGTTTTTCTTCTTTGGGCTGCGCCTCGCGCCCTGCGCTTTGCCCGACCAGGGCTATATTGTCCGGGGTTCGTTCCACTTGTTCTTCAAATAATTCATGAATGGTTTTGTTCTCCGGGTAATGGTCGCGGGTTTGGCTCATATCCTTCGGGGGGTTTAATTCCAATGCCAGGAGGTCGAAAGGGATGTCCTGGTTTTCCCGGGTTTCTTCCGGGAAGTCCCGGGGAAGCTCCCGCTGCCGGTGGTTAAATCCAAAACCTGCACGTTGAGTTCTATTTCCGGTTCCACCTGTTGGAACAATTCCTCTTCGACAGTAATCATCCGGGTGCGCAGGGCTTCATACTCGAACCAGTGGATAAACCACAGCCGTTCCTGGTGGTATGATGCTTTTATTCTCAATCTTTTCTTCCTGGGACCATGAACAATTAACCATTAACCATTAACCATTAAAAAATATCGAAATCGTGGTGATTATTTTCATATGTTCCTTGATATACGCTGGATTATGGGGGCCTGGCGCTTTTGTTTCAACCGTAATTTCGATATGATTGTATCGGGATTATCCAGTATGGTTTCTAATAGTTTTACAAAACGTTCCACCATATTTGCAATGGTTTTGCCGGCAAATAAATCGGTATTGTATTCAAAACGAACGTCCATGGTGTTTTCACTTTCTATGAGGTAGATGGTAAGATCAAACTTAGCGGTTGTGCTGTTGAGGCCAAAATTCTTTACCTGGATATTACCGGTGCCGCCCTGGTCTGATGTCTCTCCTGGAAGGGAATTGTAGTTAACCATATCCACCATTACATCAAAAATGGGGTGCCTGGCTATATCCCGTTTTTCCCCCAGGTTTTCCAACAACTGGTCGAAGGGATAAACCTGGTGTACAAAGGCGTTGGTCAATTCCGCTTTAACACTTCTTAACAGGGCTGCAAAGGTGTCCCCGGGATCAAAGCGGGTACGAAGTACCAGGGTGTTTAAATAAAAGCCGATTTGATCTTGCAGGTCCGGGTGGTCCCGGCCGGCAGAGACGGTTCCCAATAGGATATCGGTCTGCCCGGTGTAATAGTAAAACAGGAGGTTCAACGTGGCTAACAGTGTCATGAAGAGGGTGACCCGGTGAGTTTCGCTAAAGGTTCTCAGTTTTTTTAAAAATGCCGCTTCAATGGTGTCCGTTACTTCATCACCGTTGTAGGTTTGGACTGCGGGCCGCTGGTGGTCCAGGGGTAACTCCAGTGGAGGCGGTTTCCCGGTCAATTGTTTCATCCAATATTCCTGGTGTTGGTTTAATTGCTCTGCGGTTAAATGCTTATTGTGCCAGGCTGCATAATCTTTGTATTGAATGGGCAACGTTTTTAAAGGGTTTGGTGTTCCCTTATCAAAGACATCATACAGGATTTGCATCTCATCGATGAATCGGTCAAGAGATAAAAAATCGCTGATGATATGGTGCATGTTAAAGAAAAACACATGCTTTTGTTTTTCCAGGCGAATAAGTCTGACTTTCAGCAGCGGACCGCTGACCAGGTCAAAGGGAAGTCCCGATTCGTATTCCACCAGCTCCCGAGCTTTTGCTTCTTTTTCCGGGACATTTTCCAGGTGGGTATGTTCCAGGCTGAAGTTCACCTGTTCCGGTGGTAATATTTTTTGCTTGACTTCTCCTTCAATGTTGAGAAAAATCGTACGTAAACTTTCATGTCGTACTGTTAGGCTTTGAAGTGTTTGTTCCAGGGCCAGGATGTGCAATTCCCCTGCCAATAGGTGTACCATGGGCATGTTAAAGGAGATGGAAGCGGCTTCTAACTGGCTCAGTGCCCATACACGCTCCTGGGCATGGGAGACATCGTAATATTCTTGCTGCTCCCGGCATGGTATAGGTAGGTATGGGGTATCCCCGCATGCGGCGATCCAATCTGCTATTCCCCGTATGCTGGGGGTTTTAAATACTTGCGCCAGTGGAACTTTTATATTAATCTCTTTATGGATTTTAGAGATCATGAGGGCTGCCTTTAACGAATGGCCCCCCAGGTGGAAAAAATTATCATCGATGCCAGTGGTTTCTCTTTTTATTGCCAGTACTTCTGCCCATATGCCAGCCAATGTCTCTTCCAGGTGGCTGCGGGGACAGATGTGGTTTTTCTTATCGTCGACGGTTTGGGGGGCTGGTAAGGCGGCTTTGTCCAGCTTGCCGTTGGGAGTAAGGGGTATGGTTTTCACCGGCACAAAGTAGGCCGGGATCATATATTGGGGGAGCATATTAGAGAGATAATCCCGCATTTCAGGTAGGGATTCACCGGGTTTCAAGCGGAGATAGGCACAGAGAAAGGGCTGTTGGTGTTTATCTTCAAAGGTGGCCACCACTGTTTCTTTGATGCCAGGATGTTTTAACATAACACTTTCAATCTCCGCAGGTTCGATCCGGAACCCCCTGATCTGTACCTGGTCATCGTTTCGGCCCAAATACTCGATGTTTCCATCCGGCAGGCGTCGGCCCAGGTCCCCGGTTTTGTAGGTATTTTGCCTCCGGCAGCCAGGGGGGGCGCTTTTTGAAAAAACTGCCCCCCCTGGACCCCCCTGCAAAAACTTTTTATTATTCTTTTTCTTTTTAACCTTAAAATCTATCTCTATGAATCTTTCTGAAGTTAACTCCGGTTGGTTCAAATACCCCCTGGCCACCCCGGTGCCGCCCACGAAAATTTCACCACTGATTCCCATTGGAACAGGGTTTAAAAGATTATCCAGGATGTAAAGTGTAGTTTCCGGGAGTGGTTTGCCTATGGGGCTGATACCATGAAGAGAACGAATATCAGAATCTTTTAAGCGGTAATAAGTGACATGAACCGTGGTTTCGGTTATGCCGTACATGTTGACCAGTTGAATGTGGCTGGAGGAATACCTGTCGCTCCAACCGGATAGATTTTGTGGCAGGAGCTTGTCGCCGCCAAAAATGATGGTGCGCAGGTGTTGATTTAAAGAGTGTTCCTGGGATTTTTTTTCGGTTTCCGCCAGGGCGTAAAAAGCATGGGGGGTCTGATTCAATATGCTCACCTGGTGCCTCTTAAGGAGCAAAAGAAAAAGGTTGATATCCCTGATATGGTCCGGGGGGGGAACAATCAAACGGCCGCCGTTGAGCAGGGCCCCGTACATCTCCCAAACGGAAAAATCGAAACAAAACGAGTGGGCCATGATCCAGATGTCATGGTTATCAAAGTGGAAGGGCAATCGATCGTTTTTAAACAAACGCACCAGGTTGAGGTGCGTAATCATGCACCCTTTGGGCCAACCCGTGCTCCCGGAAGTGTAGATAACGTAAGCCGCGTTAGCAGGGTTAACCCACCTTAGGGTGGAAGTTAAGGTTGAGGAGGAGAAGGATAGGTTGGAAATTTCTATCATCTCTATCAATTTCTCCTTAAACTCAACCTTAGCCCGGATACCTGGCCCAGCCAGTAAGACCTTTGGCCTGCTGTCGGCCAGTATATAATTGATTCGCTGCCGGGGGTAAGCGGGATCGATGGGCAGGTAAGCCCCTCCGGCTTTTAATATTGCCAGTAGACCGGCAATCAGCTCCTGGGAACGTTCCATCATGATACCGATTAAATCCCCGGGCACGATGCGGTAAAGTTCCTGTAAATAAGAGGCTAAACGGCTTGCCCTGGAATCCAATTCCCGGTAGGTGAGTGTCCGGTCCCGGTAAACCAGGGCTGCAGATCCCGGTGTCTTTGCTGCCTGCGCTTCAAACAGTTGTTCGATGGTTTTATCCCCGGGGTAACCGGCATGGGTTTGATTCCACCGAGTCAGGAGGCGGTGACGTTCATCATGGTTTAATATACCCAGGTGAGATACCAACTGGTGCGGTTCCCGGAGGATGTTTTCCAGTAAGAGGGTGTAGTGCTCCATAAAACAGGAGGCAAACCATTCATCATAATAATCTTTATTGTACACCAAAACCCCTGAAAAAGATCTTTCTCCTCCCCGGATAAAAAGATTCAAGTCGTATTTCCCCCATCCCAGGTTGGTTTCAATATAGTTTATTTTCAGTCCTTTGACCGGGGGTATGTGTAAAGGTTCTTCCCGGTATTGAAAGAGAACGTCAAAAAATACTGTTCGACTCATGTCCTTTTGGGGGTTTAATTTCATTGCCAGGAGGTCGAAGGGTATGTCCTGGTTTTCATAAGCCTGCTTCAGGGTTTGAATCAGATCGTAAAAGAATGTGTTAAAGGACATATTGCCGGTAATGCTGCTGCGTAATACCAGGAGATTGGCGGTCGGGCCAACGAGGGCCCCGGAACCGGGTTGATGGCGGTTATCCACACTGGTGCCCACAACGATATCCTCCTGGCAGCAGTACCGGTGTAAAAGAACTTTGAACGCAGCCAGCAGAAAGACCTGGTTCCCGGTGCCTTTTTGTTGGCAGAATTCCCGTATTCTTGTGCTCAACCCCGGGGGAATGCGGAAAGCGATCCTGGCTTCACGGAAGGTATGAATGACGGCACGCGGAACCCTGGTGGGCAGTGCCAAAGGGCTGATATTTGTCAGTTGTCGCTTCCAATATAGGAGAAGGTCTTCCTGGAAATCCGGGGGGAGTTCACGCTGCCATTGGGAAAAGTCAGCATAATGAAGACGCACGTCAGGGAGCTCCGGCAGCGATCCCTCTTGCAGGGCCTGGTAACAAAGTGCCAACTCTGTGGCAATGATGCCCAGCGAATACTGATCCGCTGCCAGG
The DNA here is from genome assembly GCA_020355945.1 of Candidatus Aminicenantota bacterium. Next base: position 8,805,034 of record CP070627.1, read on the forward strand.
TGGTGGAGGGTGATCACTAAAATGTTTTTATCGATGGAGGTTTTGATCACCGCTGCCCGGACCAGGGATTCACCCTCCATGGTGAAGGGGCGTTTGGCTTCCTTTAATGCCATTTCCAACCCGCTGCTGCCTCCCGGTAAATTCAACACCTGCAGGTTAAGGCCTATTTTCGGCTCCACCTGTTGAAACAATTGATTTTCAACCGTAATCATTCGGGTGCGCAGGGCTCGATGGCGCTGGATCACCCTGCTTATACACTGTTCCAACCGGTTGATATCCAGGGAACCTGTTATCTCCAATATCAACGGGATATTGTGATATATAGGCCCCCCTTCGTAAATATCCTCACTCTCGAACTGATGAATAAACCACAACCGTTCCTGGTGGTAAGATGCTTTTATCTTCACCTATTTCTCCTGGTATGTTTAACACTGGTTTTGGGTATCCAGGGGTTGAATCAAGGGTGCCTGGGTGGTTTGCCTCAACCGTAATGTTGATATTACGGTATCAGGCTTTTCTAAAACCGTTTCCAGTAATTTTGTAAACCGTTTCATCATCCGCTCGATGGTGGCAGGTTTAAATAAATCCCGGTTGTATTCAAAGCGGATATCCATGGTGTTCTTTTGTTCTACAAGATAAATGGTAAGGTCGAATTTGGCGGTTTTGGCATGAATATTGAAATATTTGATGACAATGCCACCACTCCCCGGTAAGGATGGCGCTTCGGCTGCCTGGTAATTCAACATATTTACCAGGACATCGAAGATCGGGGCCCTGCTAATATCCCGCTGCCCTCCGATATCCTCCAACAACAGGTCAAAGGGGTATACCTGGTGCTGGTAAGCTCCCATTAATACATCTTTAACCTTGTATGAAAGAGATTTAAAGGTATCCCTGGTTTGGAATTGGGTACGAAGCACCAGAGTATTTAAATAGTAGCCAATCTGGCTGCGCAGGTCCGCGTGGTCCCTACTGCCGACAATGGTGCCCAATACGATATCCCTCTTCCCGGTGTAATAAAAAAACAGAAGATTCAAAGCGGTTAACAGCACCATAAACAGGGTAAGATTTTGGGTTTCACTATAGCTTTTTAGTTTTTTAAATATTACCTCCTGGATGGAGGAAATCATTGTATCACCGTTATATGTCTGAATGGCGGGGCGCTGGTTATCCCAGGGTAATTCCAATTGGGGCAGGTGTCCTTTTAACCGCTCCGTCCAGTATTGCCGGTGTTGATTCAACGGCTCTCCCTTTAACTGTTCATTTTGCCAGGCGGCATAATCTCTATATTGAATTGGCAGCGGTTCTAATGGGTTCTGTTCTCCTTTGTCAAAGGCTTCATGGAGGACTCGCATTTCCCTTATAAGGATGTCGTGGGATAAAAAGTCGCTGATGATGTGGTGAAAATTAAAAAATAACACATACCTCTGGGCTTCCAGGCGGATAAGGGTGATTCGCACCAGCGGACCGGTGGATAAGTCAAAGGGGGTGAGAGATTCACGCTCTACATATTCCCGGGCTTTTACCTCATTCCCCGGTTCTCCTCTCAGGTCCATGTGTTTCACTGCGAAATCCATGGTTTCCAGTGGTACTACCCGTTGTTTCACCTCTCCGTCCACGTTGAGGAAGGCTGTTCTTAAACTTTCATGGCGTTCCATCAGCGTCTTAAACGTTCGTTCCACCACCGGGATGTTCAATTGCCCTTCCACCAGGTGCGCCCCTGGAATGTTAAAAGAGATGGAAGCTGCTTCCAACTGGCTCAACACCCATATCCGTTCCTGGGCATGAGATACCTGGTAATATTCCTTCTTCTCCTGCGCTGGTATCGATGTATAGGTGTCGGTTTTTTTCCCCGACGCTGTCATCCATTCAGCCAAACCACGGATGGTGGGAGTATTAAACAACTCTACCAGTGTTATCTTTATATTAAACGCTTGATGCACCCTGGCTGTCAAGACTGCTGCGTTTAATGAATTTCCCCCCAACTCAAAAAAGTTACTGTCAATGCCGATGGCTTGTGTTTCCATACCCAGTACTTCAGACCAGATCTGCGCTAACCTCGATTCATTTTCATCCCGGGGTGCGATATAATCTGCATCCGAAATGGCCTCCGGCTGCGGTAAGGCGTTTCGATCAACTTTTCCATTTGGGGTTAAGGGGATGCTCTCCAATGATACGATATTGGCCGGGACCATATATCCAGGTAACAATTGAGTCAAATATGCCTTTATCTCCTGGGGAAGAGAAGATGAACCCTCGGCGTTTGGAACGATGTATGCACACAGTTGTTTATTCCCCGCCTTATCTTCTATGACCAAAACCACGGTTTCTTTCACTCCAGGGTGCTTGAATAAGTGCCCTTCGATTTCTCCTAACTCGATCCGGTATCCACTGATCTTGACCTGTTGATCGATTCTTCCTAAAAATTCGATATTCTTATCCGGCAACCGCCGGGCCAGGTCACCGGTTTTGTAAATCTTTTGCCTTCGGCAACCAGGAGGCGAGAGCATTGCGCATGGAGCATAGCGCATAGCGTATGGGGCAAAGCACTTTGCCATTTTAGGCTCCCCTCGCCGAGGGGCCCCTGGCCCCCCCCGCAAAAACTTTTTATCAAGGGAATCCTGGTCATCCCATAAATCCTGGTCAAATTTTTCCGAGGTTAATTCCGGTTGGTTTAGATAACCCCTGGCAATACCTGCCCCGGCCAGGTAGATTTCACCTGCAGCCCCAATGGGACATAAATTCTTATTTTTTCCCAGGATACAGCATATAACACCCCGGATAGGGGTCCCGATCAATACCCGGGTTTTATCCGGGCTGAACTCATATAATGTTGAACATACACTGTTTTCAGTGGGACCATACTCATTATATAATTTGACATGATTTAATTTGTCATAGTGACTTTTGACCAGGTCCTCGCTAAACTGCTCCCCGGCAATGGTCACTTGTTTCAATTGCCTTAAACTATCAGGGATTTCTTCGATATAGGTGCGATATAAGGTGGGTACAATTAAAAAATGCGTTACCCCAGCAGTTTTCAACAACTCTTTTAAATAATTTATGTCAAAACGGTGTTGGCCCCGGATCAATATCAATCGCGATCCACTGATTAACGGTGTAAATATATCCTCAACCGAACTGTCAAAAGAGATGGAGGGCAATTGTAAAACACCGTCATCCTCATTGAACCGGTACCGGTTTTTTCTCCAAACCAGGGTATTGACAATGGAACGATGTTCAATGGCTACCCCTTTGGGCTTTCCCGTAGAACCGGAGGTGTAGATAATGTAGGCCAGGGAAGAGGACTGAGAAGGGGGAAAGCCTGGAAAGGTGGAGGAGGAAAAATCAAAATCTCCCGGTAACCGGATAAAAATCATCTTAATATTGCTGTTACTTTCCAGCTTTCGCACTGTTTCACATTCTTCCGCTAATGTTCGGGTGGTAACCAGCAGGCTGGCTTTGCTGTCTGCCAGCATGTATTTTATCCGTTCCGCCGGGTAAGCAGGGTCTATGGGTAAATAGGCTCCACCAGCTTTTAATACAGCCAATATCCCGATAATCATCTCCAGGGAACGCCAGAGGATTACCCCAACAACAATATCCGGCTTCACACCATTTTCTGTTAATGTTTGTGCCAGGTGATTAACGTTTTGATCGATTTCCCGATAAGTCATGGAAGAACCTGACCATGCCTCTAAAACAGCAATGCTGTTGGGAGTTTTTTCCGCCTGTTCCGCGAATAACCGGTGAAGGGTTTTGGGTTCCCCATTGGCTGCCCGGGTATCATTAAAGCCCATGGCTAACTCTCGCCTTTCTTCTTCCGAAAGCAGCTCAATCTCATTGATTTTAAGATTCACATCCAGGAGTACCACCTGCATCAGTCTAATATAATATTGGAGGATTTGTTCTATCGTGGTTTTATCGTAAAGTAATGAGTTATACTCAACCTCTCCTTCTATATATTCGTCGGTTTTACAGAAAGAGAAAATCATGTTTAAATTGATATGCCGGAGATATTTTTTGTAATGGATATTTTCCAGTAAAATGGCAATATCGAACAGCGAGAAATCATCATCCCGGGAAAAGGGAATATTTAATTTACCCAATATTGATTCAACCGGGTAATTTTGATTTTCATTTGCTTCCGCGATGGTTTGCCTCACCTGGAACAGTAACTCTTTAAAGGTTATATTTTCTTTTAATTGATTTCTCAAAGTCAGTACCGTATTAATATAATCACCTTCGATATCCTGTTTAATAACGGGACCTCCCACGATAATATCATTGTTACTGTTATATGTATATTTGTGGATGAATATCACCAACGCGGTCACCAGGATAATATACAGGCGCAGGTCGGAATCGTTGGATAATTTGAGTAATTTTACGAAAATTTCCCTGGGAAACCTGGTTGTTACGATTTCCATACTACGCTGATTTAGACTTCTTTTATGATCGTATGGAATCGTATTTTTTTCCAGGTGCCCGGATAATTTTTTTAACCAGTAATCTCTTTCCCTGATAAATTTAGCACCGGCAGCGGTTTTAAAGCCGGAAAAAGCGCTGGTATTTTTCATGATATCCTCCTATTTATTTTTATATTGTGTTTTTCGCTTTTTTTAAAAGCAGAAATCTCCATCCTCTTTGAATTTATTTTCTCCGTACAGGAGTTCTTTTAGATGTTGATTTTCATCGGTATGTTGATTTTCACTGATTAATTGTAGTATTGGCGGTACGCAATTTTTATGCAGTTTTTCCCAGCGTTCATCGGCACTGTAAATATCATTCAGGGAATAGGGATTGGCGATGCCCAGGCGTTGGCAGTGTCGAGTAAAACGACAAAGCCTCTCCATTGCCAGTTCCCGGGAAGGCTTGCAATCCAGTGACCAGGTTTGAGCAATCAACAAATCCCGGGCATTTCTTACCGGGTAAAGGGGAATCTTTTTAGCGATAACGGCCCAGTGGTTCGAGTCGGCCTGGCCGGTTTCAAAATATCTAAAGGGGTTGCATTCCGCCTCATATACATCATCCTTCAATGCTTCAACCAGGTCCAGGGTTTGTTGGAAATCCTCTTCGGTTTCTTCCGGGTGTCCCACTACCCAGTAGGTGGTGGTTTTTATCCCGGCTTCGGCAAGATTGGATATGGAATCTTTGATCTGTTCAGGGGTTATCTTTTTATTCATCAGGGCCAATATCCTGGAAGACCCGCTTTCGGCTCCGATCCGTGCCCGGTAGAAACCACCTCGCCTCCACAGCATGGTATTTTTAAAATCGCAGACCTGTTTGTCCACTCTTAGACAGCCATCCCAATATAATGAAATACCGGCTTGTATAAATTCCCGGGCCAGGTCTGTTATTATTGGGTTCAACAACGAATCGCAAAAGAAAAAAAGCTGACGTTTATATTTCTGGAACATCCGGATCATCTCTGCTATTACCTCCTTCGGGTTCCGTTTGCGATATTTCCCCCAATAAACGGTTTCGGCGCAAAAACTGCACTGGAAAGGACAACTGCGGGAACCATAAGATGCCAGGTGAACATAATCCCGCATATCAAAATCAGAAAAAGCAGGAGACCCCAACGACGACAGACTCAGTATACGGTTATCGATATCTTTCAGCGTATAGATTTTTTTGTCCGCGGGTAACTCATTTTTCAGTAACTTAAGGAATAAATTCTCTCCTTCACCCACCACGATTTTGTCTATATAGTCTGCGTTCTCCAGGAAGTTTTTAAAATTCTCCGAACCTACATCCAGATCCTGTGAAAAAATCCCCCCTCCCATTACCGTTTTAATGTGTGGATACCGCTGCCTGGTAAGTTTAAAAACAAACATGGATGCGGCAAATGAACCTCCCAACACAGATAAACCAAGTATGGTGGCCTTTTCTTTTTCCAGTATATCTATAAATTGCGTTTCCAATTCCAGGTAAAATTCGTCCAGTAGGCCTTTAAGTTTTTCAATTTCCCGGTTAGCGATACTGCAAAGATAGTTTTTGAAAATCAATATTTTAAAAAACTCTATATATTCCTCTTCATCCTTACAATTTATATGAAACATCATATGATTTTGCATAACATCATTGGCGGTATTATAAAAATTTCCCCTGGTTTCTTCCGGGATACATTTTTTTAAGAGGATATGGTATTTATCGTATATATTCTTAAAAGCTCCCCTTATATTTAGATCTACTGTTTTTACCGCATACCCTTTTTTCTGGAGGAAACCTTTTAGACAAGAAATTCCCATGGGGGGAATGAGGGGGGTCCAATATGGCAGTAAGCCCAACAAAATCTTTTCATCACCGGGGTTGTTTTTGGTAAAATGACCGGGTGAAGGCTTCATGGTTATCTCCTTTTTATCTTTATTGTTTATTTTTCGATTTTTTAAAAAGAAAAATCTCCATCTTCTTTGAATTTATTTTCTCCGTAGACGAATTCTTTTAAATGTTGATTTTCATCTATATATTGATTTTCATTGGTTAATTTTATTATTGCGGGCACGGAATTTTTGTGCAGTTTTTCCCAGCGTTTATCGGCTTTGTAAATATCATGCAGTGAATATGGATTGGGTATTCCCAGGCGCTGGCAGTGTCGAATGAAACGACAAAGCCTCTCCATGGTGATTTCCCGGCAAGGCTGGCAATCCAATGACCAGGTTTGAGTAATCAACAAATCCGCGGCATTTTTTTGCTGGTAAAGGGGCATCTTTTTACCCATCCTGGCCCAGCGTCCAGAGTCTGCTTGGCCGGTTTCAAAATACCTGAAGGGATTGCAGTCCGCCTGGTAGATATCATCCTTCAACGCTTCAACCAGGTCCAGGGTTTGTTGGAAATCCTCTTCGGTCTCTTCCGGGTGTCCTATCAACCAGTAGGTGGTGGTCTTTATCCCGGCTTCGGCAAGATTGGATATGGCATCTTTGATTTGCCTGGGGGTTATTTTTTTATTCATCAGGGTCAACACCCGGGATGACCCGCTTTCGGCTCCGATGCGTGCCCGGTAGAATCCACCGCGCCTCCACAGCATGGTATTTTCAAAATTGCAAACCTGTTGGTCCACTCTTAAACAACCATCCCAATATAATGAAATCCCGGCTTCTATAAATTCCCGAGCCAGGTCCGTTAGTATCGGGTTCAACAAGGAATCGTAAAAGAAAAAAAGTTGACGTTTATATTTTCGGAACATCTTAATCATCTCTTCTACTACCTGCTTTGGTTCCCGTTTTCGATATTTTCCCCAATAAACGATTTCCACACAGAAACTGCACTGGAAAGGACAACTGCGGGCACAAAAAGATGCCAGGTAAACATAATCCCGCATATGGAAATCCGAAAAATCAAGTGCCTTCAGGGAGGAGAGGTCTATAACCTGGTTATCGATATCCTTTAGCGTATAAACCTTTCGGTCCCCGGGTAACTCATTTCGCAGTAACTTAAGGAATAAATTTTCTCCCTCTCCCACCAGGATTTTGTCTATATCGCCTGATTTCTCCAAAAAGTTTTTAAAATTCTCCGATTCTAAAGCCAGGTCTTCTGAAAAAATAGCCCCTCCCATTACCGTTTTAATGTGGGGATAACGTTCCCGGGTAAGTCTAAAAGCAAACATCGAGGTGGGAAAGGTACCTCCTAAAACAGATAAACCAAGTATAGTCGGCTTTTCTTTTTCCAGTATATCTATAAATTGCGTTTCCAATTCCAGGTAAAATTTGTCCAGTATGCCTTTAAGTTTTTCAATTTCCCGGTTATCGATGCAGCAAAGATAGTTCTTGAAAATCAAAGTATTAAATAACTCTCTATATTCCTCTTCATCGTTACAATTCAGATGAAGCATCATATGATTTTGTAAAACATCATACCCGGTATTATAAAAATTCCCCCTGGTTTCCCCGGGGATACATTCTTTTAATACCCTGTGGTATCTATCGTATATATTCCTAAAAACTCCCTTTACATTTAAATCTACCGTTTTTACTTCATACCCCTTTTGTTGGAGGAAACTTTTTAGACAGGAAATCCCCATGGGGGGAGTGAGGGGGGTCCAGTAAGGCAATAACCCCAGTAAAATTTTTTCATGAGTTGAATTATTTTTTTGAGAGTTGGTGTTAAAGGATTTCATGCATTTCTCCTTATTTTTAAATTTTAAAACCCAAATTCTCCCGTTTCATTGTCGAAAATATTCGTAGATTCCAGGACTAAAAATTCATCCGAAAGTGTGATATCTTCCAATTTTATATATATATCTTGCAGCACCTGGTCCAGGATTTCCAGGAAATGTTTGCTAATTCTTTCCGCGGTGGATGGTTTAAAAAGTGAGGTGGAGTATTCCAACGACATACTGATGTATTTATCGGTATCGCGAACACTCAGGGACAGGTCAAAATGAGCTTGATTAAATTCGAATTCATAGGGGATAACGGTTAAATTTTCAAGGGAATCTTTTTTACCGGGGCTTTCCGTTTCAAAATTGTTTACCTGGAAAACGACATCAAATAATGGGTTTCTCTTCAGGTCCCGGTTTGCTGCCAGTTGGCTTACCAGTTCATCAAAGGGGTAATCCTGGTTCTCAAATGCATTTAGCGCATTTTTTTTTACTTCTTCCAGGAAATTCCTGAATACCTTATGCTCCAGTGGAAGGTTTCTCATGGGGAGCAAATTGGCAAACATACCGATTATATTTTCCAGTTCTTCATACTTCCTGCCTGCAATACCGCTTCCCACAACAATATCATCCTGTCCTGAATATTTTGACATCAGGATCGTGAATACAGTCAATAACATAATATACAATGTGGTGTTGGTTTCCTTGATCAGCACCCGTAATTGAGTGGTTAACTCTTTCTCAAATACGGTAATTATGTGGTGTCCCTGGAAATCCTGTACCTGTGGTCTTTGGAAATCTGTTTTTATATTAAGCCCAGGTATACCGTCTTCAAACAGTTCCAACCAATAAGTTTTTTGCTTCACCATTTCTTCGGAGTGCATTAAACTATTGTTCCATTCGGTGTAATCCCTGTATTGAAGTCTCATGGGCGAGAGTTGTTCTCCCTGGTAAAGGGTGACAAATTCGTTAGTAAATATCGACAGCGAAGTACCGTCCGAGATGATATGATGCATATCCATCATGAAGATGTGACGGTCCTCTTTCTCCTCTATCAAACCCACGCGCAGCAGCGGCGGCCGGGATAGATGGAACGGACGTACGAACGCCCTTGTAATGGAGTTTATTTTCAGTCGCTCACCAGCCTGTTTTTCTTCATGATATTCAACGGCAAAATCAACGGTTTCATGTATCCTTTGGACCAGCTCGCTTCCTACCATTTCAAATGAGGTTCTTAAACTTTCATGTCTCTTGATAACACACCCCAAACTGGTTTCCAGCCTGGTACGCTCCAGGTGTCCTTCCAATATCAATATAAATGGAAGATTGAACCCAATGTTCTGTTCATTCATTTGCTGAACCACATATAACCGTTTCTGGGCTGATGACATTTTGTAGTATCCCTTTTTTTCTACCGGTTTTATGGGTGTGTATGTCTCTTCTTTCAAACCGTGGATATATCCTGATAATGCTCTTATACTGGGCTTCTTAAATACTTCTGTTAAGGGGATTTTTACATTGAGTTCTTTATGGATTTTGGAAACCATGACGGTGGCTCTTAATGAATGCCCACCCAGCTCAAAAAAGCTGCGGTCTATATCTATCAAATCCATCTCGATTCTCAAAACCTCAGACCATATCCATGCCAGTTTCCTTTGCAGTACACTGCCCGGGATTTTTGGTTGTGTTTCCGCACTTATCAACGGTTCCGGCAGGGCCTTTCGGTCTATTTTACCACTGGGAGTTAAAGGAAGGTCTTCCAGGGGTACAAAAAAGGAGGGGATCATATAATCGGGCAGTGATTGATATAGATATTTTCTTAATCTTGATGAAATATCCTCATTGGCATGTAAAGTGACGCGGTTGAGAACGGTATAGGCACAGAGATAGTTATCAACGCCCTGGTCTCCCCGAACCACCACCACTGCCTCTTTGACTTCTGCATGCTGTAGTAGGTGATTCTCGATTTCTCCCAATTCAATCCGATGGCCGCGGATTTTCACCTGGTGATCGATCCTGCCCAGGAATTCAATATTCCCATCTGGCAGCCAACGGGCCAGGTCGCCGGTTTTGTAGATTTTATTAGAAATATAGGACCTATAGGACCTATTGGACCTATGATATTTATTTTTATCCTGGTCATCCTGGTAATCCCATAAATCATAGTCAAATTTATCATTGGTTAACTCCGGTCTGTTCAAATATCCCCGGGCCAATCCCTCACCACTGATGCATAATTCACCGGTAACTCCCGGCGGCTGTAAATGACTAGATCGATTCAATATGTAAAGCGTGGTGTTCTGTAAAGGTTTACCAATGGGAATGATCCCCTCACCGCTCCAACAGGACAACGAGTACTTACTGGTATAAATGGTGGCTTCGGTGGGGCCATAGATATTCTCCAACACGGTCTTACTGGCATTCCGGGTAAATCGCTCAACAATATGCGGTGACAGCGCTTCACCAGCTAAAAAGATGTATTTGAGACTGGATAGATGATCGGAGGTTTCTTGATTGAATGACTCTATAAAAACATTAAACATGGAGGGAACAAAATTAATATGGGTGACCTGAAGGTCTTTAATCGTATCAATAATCAGTTGGGGGTCTTTCCCGGCTCTATTTTCCAGTACCGCCAACCGACCCCCTCCTAAAAACCAACCAAACAACTCGGTGAGGGAGACATCGAATACATAAGGGGTTTTGAATAAATAGGTATCTCCCAGGGAACAGGGATAGCAGTTGAATAAATAGGATAATACATTGACCAGGGAACCATGTTGGATAATAACGCCTTTGGGTTTTCCAGTGGAACCGGAGGTGTAAATGATATAGGCTAAATTGGCCGCCTTCGGGGGATCATTAAGCCTTCGGCGATAAGTTGGCTTCTCATTAACCATTAATAATTGACAATTGACAATTGACAATTTTTCAAATTTTTCGGATAAACCAGGGGCTGTCACCAGGATTTTCGCGCTGCTGTCTTTTAACATGTATGTAATGCGCTCTTGCGGGTATTCCGGGTCAATGGGCAAATAGGCCCCCCTTGCTTTTAATATTCCCAGGATACCGATGATCATCTCGATGGAACGTTCCATCATGATACCCACGATGATGTCGGGACCAACACCTTTTTCGAGCAATAAATATGCCAATTGATTGGATTTTCGGTTCAATTCACTGTAAGTAATTGACATGTGACCAGGCAAGTGGGCAAGCCCCCCTGTCCCCTCGTCGTGTAATTCTTGTAATTCGGGGGCTTCTAATACAGCGATGTAGTCAGGAAATTTTTCTACCTGTTCTGCAAATAATTGATGAATCGTTTTATCACGCGGATATTCCGCCCCTGTATCATTAAAATTCAGCAATATCCGATTTTTCTCCTCCTCAGTGATGATATTTATCCCGGATATCCTGGTTTCATAACTCTCACGTACGGTGGAAACTATTTTTTCGAAAAAACCGATAAAACGCTGGATGGTTTCCTTTTTAAAAAGGTGGGTACAGTATTCGAAGGTAAAAGACATGCGGTCTCCTGTTTCTACTGCTGTCAACGTTAGATCAAATTTTGATATGCGGCTTTCATAGCGATAAGGCACTATTTTTAATCCTGGTATTCGGACGGCGGGTGTATCCATGTTTTGTAAGGCAAACATGGTATCAAATAAGGGGTTACGCCCGGTATCCCGTTCAACCTCCACCTGTTCCACCAGGTCTTCGTAAAGGTAATCCTGGTTTTCAAAGGCGTTTATTGTGTTTTCTTTTATTTCCATTAAAAATTGGTGGAAAGTCTTTTCCATGACGGGAGAATTCCGTAGCGCCAGGGTATTGACAAACATGCCGATGACACCTTCCAGATCGGTGTGTCTGCGGCCGGCAATGGGAGTGCCCACCACAATGTCTTCCTGGTGCGAAATTTTGCCTAAAAAAACAGTATAAACGGAAAGGAGCAGCATAAATAGGGTGACATCCTGTTCACGGGCCAGGGATTTTAAAGCAGCGGTTTCTTCCTTGTTCATCTCAAAATGGAGGGTTCGCCCGGCAAAGCCCTGTACTGCTGGCCGTGGATAATCCGCCGGTAAATCTAATAGTGGTACTTCTCCTTCAAATTGTTTTAACCAATAGGTTTCCTTTTCCTTCATAAACTCTCTGGCCATCTTCCGATTGTGCCATTCGCTGTAGTCTCTATACTGAAGTCTTAACCCGGCCAGGCTCCTGCTCTTATACAGTTCCGTAAATTCTTTTATAAATATTCCGATAGATAGTCCATCCGATATGATGTGATGCATATCTACCATCAATAAATACCTGCCCCTGTCCTCTTTCCCTTCTTGAGAGGGGTGACCAGGAAGAGCGGTGGAGGTGTGTAGAAGTTTTATTAATCTCACCCGCAGCAGCGGAGCTTGCGATAAGTTAAAGGGACGTATAAACGATTCTACTTCCACCTGCAGTTTGTCACCTGTACCGATAAGTATTTCACTGTTGATCCGGAATTTATTATGGTCTTCTTTTATTCTTTGTACCGGGCTATCATTTACCACAGTGAAAAATGTTCTTAAACTCTCATGCCTTCGGATCAATTGTTGGAAAACCACTTCAATTTTTTTCCCATCAAGCTCCCCCTCCAACTGCCACACCGAAGGTATGTTGTATCCGGTTCCTCCTTCAGCATCCATCTGCTGTAGAATATAGAAGCGTCTTTGGGCAGAGGATAAGGGGTAATATTCTTTCTTTTCAACAGGTTCCACCGGGATAGGTTTAGTCCTGGCCGCTTCTTTGATATATGCGGCCAGTCCATGAATGTGTGGTGTCTTAAATATCCCGGTAAGGGGAACGTTTATATTTAATTCTTTATGTATCTTCGATACCAATATTGTGGCTTTCAGGGAATGTCCCCCCAGGTGGAAAAAATTGTCATTAATACCGATTTTTTCTTTTTCCACGTCCAGGATTTCAGACCATATGTCCAGCAATTTTTTTTCTATTTCATTTCGTGGAGCAGTATAATTTTTTCCTCTTTTCATTTCCGGTTGGGGTAATGCTTTTCGATCTACTTTTCCATTGGGGGTTAGTGGAATCTTATCTATACTTATAAAATAAGAGGGTATCATAAAACCAGGCAATTTCCCGGAAAGGTAACCGCGTAAACTGGTAAGATTGAAATCCTTAGGGGAAACGATATATGCACACAGGAATTTTTCCCTGCTTTCATTTTCTCTTGCCACCACCACTGCCTCTTTGATTTCATTTCGTTTTAATAATTGACTTTCTATTTCCTCCAATTCTATCCTGAATCCCCTGATTTTCACCTGGGAGTCAATACGTCCGATGAAATCAATATTACCGTCGGGCAGCCACCGGGCCAGGTCACCGGTTTTGTACAATTTAGCCGCCAGGGCACCAGGGTACCAGGAAAAATAAACATCTTTGCGGTTTTGTGGCTTTGTGGTTGATATAAATTTCTCTTCTGTTAATTCGGGACGATTTAAATACCCACGGGCTATCCCTGGGCCGCCAATGTATAACTGGCCTGCTGTACCTATCGGCTGCAAATTATTATATTTACTTAAAATATATAGTTCAATATTGGGTAATGGTTTGCCGATGGGGATACTTCCAATTCCATTCCAATCAGCTAATGAGTATTTACTGGAATATACTGTACTCTCCGTCGGGCCATATATATTTTCCAGTGTTATCGCTGTATTTAAATCCCTGAATTTCGCTGCCAGATCAGGTAACAGCGCTTCCCCGGCCAGGAAAATATATTTCAGGGAGGCTAATTTCTCGATTTTTTCATGGTTTAACAGTTCTATAAAGGCCTTAAACATGGAAGGAACAAAATTGATATGAGTAATAAAAAGCCTTTCGATGGCCTTCAATATCTCCTGGGGGTCTTTTCCCTCATTTTGATCGACTATGGCTAGCCTTCCCCTTCCCAAAATCCAACCGAACAATTCGGTTACGGAGACATCAAAAACATAGGAGGTTTTCAATAAATACGTATCCGATTCCCGGAAGGGATATTCCTCGTGCAACCCGGACAGCAGGTTTGTAACCGATTGATGATCGATCATTACACCTTTGGGTAGGCCCGTGGAACCGGAGGTATAAATAACATAAGCCAGGTGAGCCGGAGAATTTACGGCTGCCGGATACATTTCTTCGGTCCTATATAAATTAAGATCGAGTAAATCCAGCACTTCAACACCAGGTATATTTTCCAGTTGGTTTTCCAATGAACCCCGGGTCAAAACCCATTTCAACATGCTGTCTTTCAATATATATCGTATTCTTTCCAGGGGATATCCCGTATCTATAGGTAAATAGGAGCCATTGGCTTTTAATATGGCCAAAATCCCAATAATCATTTCTAATGAACGCTCTACCAATACACCTACTACCGTATCCCTGGTAACTCCTTTCTGTATTAATCGGGCTGCCAGGCGGTCGGTTTTGTCATTTAATTCCCGGTAACTCAATTGGTTATCTTGATACTCCACGGCAATCCGGTGGGGTACTATGTCCACCTGATCTGCAAATAACACCTGGATTATCTTATTTCCCGGGTATTCTCTTATTGTATCGTTAAATTCATATAAAATTTGTTTCTTTTCTTCTTTCGATAATATATGGAGCTCCCTCACCCTTTGCCCGGGGTAATCGATAATAGCCTGGGCAACGGTCATAAAATCCCGGGCTAATTTTTCAATGGTGGATACCTCCAACAAGGCACGATTGTAATTAAAAGTCAGTTCAATATGATCTGGCAGGGTTATTTGTAGGGTTAGGGCATAGTGGGTCATCTCAACCATGGAATAGCTTTGGAACACCAATGAACCACTTTTTTTTTTCAACCGGCCATATATGGGGTAATTTTCCAGTGCCAACAGGGAATCGAATAGTTCATGGTTATTGCCTATTTCGCTGTACTTGATGATATGCACCAATGGGGTGTTCTCATACTTTTCCCTGGTCAGCAGCATGTGATCGACCCGGTTCAGCACATCTACAGCTTTTTCATCAATAGGGCACTGCATTCGCAGCGGCAGGGTGTTGATAAAGAGACCTACCATATCTTCAATTCCCTTTATCTTTGCTGTGCGTCCCGATACCACAGTTCCAAAAACCACATCTTCACAATCATTGTATCGCTGTAACAATAAACCCCATACACCATAGAATAATGAAGCCATGGTGAGCTTATGTTTTTTTACAAATTGTTCTGCTTTCTTTGACACCGCCCTGGAGAATCCGATTTTATAGCTTCCGGCAGCTTTTATCCCGTTTTCTCTATTTTTTCTTTTTGTGGGAAGCTCTGTCCTGGTATCAAAACCGTTTAGATACTCTTGCCAGAATTTCTCTTGTTCTCCGGTTTCCTGCTCCTGGATCCATTTGACAAATTCTTTGAATTTAGTCTTGGCAGGCAGTATTAATGGGTTTCTCCTACACAGCTTATCATTTGCCTGGACAAATTCTTTTAAAATAACACCGGTACTCCAACCATCCATCAATATATGGTGATTACTGATAATCATGTAATAGCGATCCGCTTCGATTTTGCATAAAATAATTCGGAAAGGTACTTCTCGCAAGTCGAATTTTTTGTTCCTATCTTCCTGTTTTATCCTTTCCACCTGTCTTTTCGTTCCATCCACGTCTTCTTTAGTTGACAGATCATGGTATGTCAGGTTAATCGTATGATTTTTCATTACCACTTGTGCCGGTTTGTTTAATTTTTCCCAACGAAACGAGGTTCTCAGCATTTCATTGGTTTCAATGACAAAATTCCAGGCCTTTTTAAAAATTTCAACATCGATTTCTGCTGCTACTTCCAGGCTTAATTGTTCAAAATAGTGGTCATGTTGAGGATCTTTCAAATAATGAAAGAGCATCCCTTCTTGCATCGGGGTTAATGCAGCAATATCTTCGATGTCTTTCTCGGTTTTTTTCCTGAACTTATTCATGATAAAAAGCTTTTTTAAACAATAACATTAAAAAGAGTGGTAATAGATTATTTTATTCGCATCGGAACGAACCACTGGCGTTAAAAAATAAACTATTTTTCATGTTAAGAAGACTGCCGTCACCGGGTCCGGGTACCCAAACGCCACAGGTAGCTGACTTTTAGGAAGATGCTGCGTTTGATATTGAGCATATCGCCCTGACGGTACAACCAGTTATTGTCCCGCCATTCCCTGTTTTCATAGAGAGCGCCGTAACCCACATGCAGCACTGTCCCGGGAATTAAGGTGAAAGATGCCAGGAAATCGGTGAGCAGCCTTTTTTCAAAGCTGTTGTATTGAAAAATACCTCTCAGGAAGAAATATCTGTTGAATTGATAGGTCGTGCGCGAATACAAGATATTCACATCATATATTTTCTCTTGGTCCCGGGATAAATCAGAGTGAGAAAATCTAAACTCCTGGTTTAGATTTTTGTTGGGTTGAAAAACCAGGGAAAACCATCCGTCATATCCTTTGCCTTTATAGGAAGGTTCGGCTTCATAGAATATCTTTTCGCCCCAGGTGAGGCTTGAACTTATTCGCAGCCATTTAAAAAATTGAACCATTCCACTAAAATAGAATTGATTCAAATCAAAAATTTGTCCCATCCAGTTCTCTTTGATAAAAAAATAATCGATCTCGAGAAATCCTTCCTTAATAAAATTGAATTCCAGTCCCAGGACTAAATGCCTGTCGTTGATATCGGTATTCAGGTCATGGAGATGGAAGAATTGAATTTTTGGACCGATTCGCTTCAACCAGGTGAGTTTTGGGTGAAAATTAACCCAGGCATATAAAAAACCTTCATTAAAGCCGGTACGCTTCAGGAAAGCAGATTCCATTTTAAAATCTCTGCCAATATGCTCAAAAGCTGCTTGAAGAACCAGGGGTTTGGTTATATGGGAATACATAAAATTAAAATAGCTGCCGCTGACATTATGATCACTGCTTGCTCCCGGGTTGTCAGGCGTGGAAATACTGTGGAGGAAAGAGATATTGATCCTGTGGTCCTGGAGCAGCCTGTATCCTAAATCCGCACCAAATACACGATTGTACTGGTCTGAAAGCTCACGGCCGCTGTAAAGGAGCCCCACATAATTATCCTTACCCAGGCTGTACCTTCCCCTGACAATACTGAAAAAAGCCTGTTTGCCTTCATAGGGATTAGTTCCTGATTCCCAGGCCAACCCGGGCCATTCATCCCCGGCTGTAAGGATACCAAAATCGGTTTTCCCAACAGTTCCGGTCAATTTGGCACCCCAGGTGGGGTCCACAATTCTCCGCGTATGCACGGCCTGGGGAAAAAAACCGTAAGGCATGGTAAAAAAAGCAAACATATTACTACCTTCCATAAAAAAAGGGCGCTTTTCAGTGTAGAACAGCGGATATCGTTGATTGACTTCCACCTGCAGCGCATCGCTTTCCACCTGGCTGAAATCCGGGTTTATGGTGATATCTGCTGTTATTGAAGAGGTGATACCGTACTTTAATCCTATGCCAAAACCTGTTTGAATATCCTTTTCACCAAATTCTTCCGGATTAATGCGCTGCCGATTATTCACATAGGTGATATCGGGCAATAGTTCGAATTTGAGCGGTTTTTTGAGGTCTTTATAGATGATCGACGTATGAATGTTGAATACCTTATAGCCTGCTTTTGGTTCGGGCCAGGAACCGTTCATGCTGAGACGACTGATTCTTCTCCAGAAAAGTATCTCCATTCTCACCTTTTTGGCGCTTTTAAAACTGATACTTCTCAAAGGAATACATATTTCAACCTGGTATCCTTTTTCGGTTATTTTACCGGCACATTCCCAGACAAAATCCGGTGATAAGTCAGTCCCGGAAACCGCCGAGTTTATGCCATCTCCCTGGATACCACTGGGATTGACAAAAAAGGCGTATGCATTCTGCTTCGTGGCCAGGCTGTCGAGGGAGAGGCCTACCCAATCATCATCTACCATATTATCCCTTTTGGTAACGGAGGTTTTGATTTTTTGCGGCTCGGGATCACAGCACAGGAAAGCAAAATAAAGATTTTCATCATCATAGGACGGCCAGATCAAGGTCTTATAAGGTAAAATTTCACCATAAATGCGGCTGTAACTGATGAATTCCTTTTCTAACGGTGGATTCTGCCAGGCTTCTTCGTCCAGGATACCGTCAATTTTGGGTTTTGTTTGACATCGTTGGGGATAAATAGTCTGCTTCCTTGGCGATCCCTGCTGAGAATTTGCCCAAATCATTGATGAAGGCGAATACATGCATGACACGATCAATAATTCCACAAGCAAAACAATAAAGAGGGTTGTTTTTTTCATTTTTTTGACTCCTATTCTATCATATCATAGATTACGACAAAATGTTTATTTTACAATATATTCAAGATGGCATCAACTATCTCTGCGGTTTTTGCGGCGTTGGTTTTTTTCAGGATTGAAAAATGGTCCCCAGGTATCTCATAAGATTTTAAGGGCGTGAGACAGTAATCATTCCAACTATCCTGGAAAATTGCCGGCGATTCGCTTGCTTTAAAGTAATGAAGTGTTGCATGAATTTTTTTATCCGGTATATAAAACGCCCGGGCATTGGTTAAGGTCCTGTTAATATTCAGGAAGGAAATTAACTCTTTTATACCCTGTTGATGAAAATGGGGTATGATTTGAGCCAATTGAGGGGGAATTAATCGTTTAATAATTTCAGCACGAATACCATTCTCTTCCAGGTGGTTCACTATTATCGGCCAGATTTCATTTATATTGGCTGCTTTTTTCACTTTTTCTTTGATTTGATTACCCGGGAAATATTTCATCACCAGTTCCAATTCGGTTTCAAGGCTGAATTGGTTTACCTGGTTTTTCCATTCTTTTTGGGGCCCCGGCGCATCGAAGATTCCAAGATAAGAAATTCTTTCGCCGGCTTTTTCCAGTTGGGATGCGATTTCAAAAGCGATTGTACCGCCCAATGACCACCCGCTAATAAAAAAAGGGCCATGACCGGGAGGTTGAAGGGTTTTAATCGTTTCCAGGTATTGCCGGGCAAAGTGTGGGATGCTGAAATTCAGCGGCGTATGGTTTTCAAGCCTGTCTGCACAAATGCCCCAACAGTTGAAATCAATAGTTAATCGATTACAGAATTCAATATATCCTTCCACCTGCCCGGTGCCGTCGTGGATCAAAAAGAGGTGCTTATCATCCCTGGCCCCGGGTTTTAACAGGAGCAAACGATTGTCTTTTACTGTAACCACATCGGGTTCAATACGGGCTTTTGCGATATATTCCGAAAGCGACTTGATGAAGGGATTCTTAAATATTTCTACCAGTGGAAACACGACATTAAATTCTTTTTTTATCCTGGATACCATTATCGTTGCTCGTAACGAATGGCCGCCCAACTGGAAGAAGTCAGCATAGATGCCGATCATGTCGTTTTTTATTCCCAATACTTCCGACCATATTTCCACGAGTTTTTCCTGGATTTCATTTTCCGGTGCTGTGTATTGGGTTTCAACTTTAACGACGGGTGCGGGTAATGCTTCCCGGTCTATTTTCCCGTTAGCGGTCAGCGGTATTTTTTCGATGAAGGTAAAATAGGAGGGGATCATATACTCGGGCAGGAAATTGGATAAAAATTTTTTTAATTCTTTTGGCGCAGCGGTTTTCTTATCATCTTGATTGATTAGCTCTGAAACAATATAGGCGCAAATATATTTATCTTCCGACTGGTTTCCTCTCACCAATACCACGACTTCATTCACTTGAGGGTGTTTTAATAAATGGTTTTCTATTTCTCCCAGTTCGATCCGGTATCCCCTGACCTTTATTTGCCGGTCTATTCGTCCTGAGAGTTCGATATTTCCATCCGGCAGCCAGCGGGCCAGGTCACCGGTGCTGTATAAACGGTCATCGGTCATTGGATATTGGTCATTGGTAGATTTAGAGAGCTTTCCCGGGGAACCAATGACAGATGAAAAATGAGTATTGACCTCTCTTCTAAATGTATCTGCTGTTAATTCCGGTCTGTTTAAATACCCCCGGGCAAGACTGTCTCCCGAGATACACAACTCCCCCCTCACCCCAATAGGGGTAATAATTCGGTGCCTGTCCAGGATAAAAATTTTGTTGTTGGAAATGGGTGACCCGATGACGGCTGTATCCCGGGCTGTCATTGCCATATTGGCAGCAGCAGCGACACTATTCTCCGTAGGGCCATATTCATTAATAAACGTCACCCATGGCATTTGATCTTTACCAGCTTCCACCAAACCGCAGTCTGCTTTTTCACCGGCAAGCACAACAAAGCGCACCGGTCTGAAATCGGTTTCATCGGCCCCTTCTAAAAGCATTCGAAACATGGAAGGTACGGCACTGAAATTGGTTACCCCCTGCTCCCTTATGACACGCCTGATATAAGATGCATCTCCCCACTTTTCCCGGCTGAGTAATACGGTTTTTCCCCCGATCAATAGCAGGGGATACAGGTTGGAACAAAATCCGTCGAAGGATATCGATACCAACTGTAAACAAACATCCCGCGACTCCAGGTGGTATTGACGAATTCTCCAGGAGATATAATTTAATATATTTCGATGTTCCACCATGACACCTTTTGGCCTCCCTGTGGAACCCGAAGTGTAGATAACGTAGGCCAGGTTTGAGGGCCTGGAAGGGTAGAAGGGTGGAAGGGTAGAAGGGTGGATCGAGATGCCCTTCGGGCGATTGTTAAACGCCCCCGGGGTCAGATCATTATCTTTTAATAAAATTTCGGCTCCGCTGTCGATAAGCATATAATTAATGCGCTCTTGCGGGTAATTCGTATCGATGGGTAAATAAGCACCGCCTGCCCTTAATATTCCCAGGATGCCGATTATCATTTCTATGGAACTTTCTACCATGAGCCCGACAATGGTGTTGGGTTTGACGCCTTTTGCCCGGAGCAGACGGGCGATTCCAGTGGATTTTCTATTTAATTCCATGGCGGTGATATATACCGGGGTTTCAAATCTATCACCGGTTTCCCCTGAACCGACCGGTATCTGTCCCGGACCGATAAGGGCAATATGGTTCGGCCCCTTTTCCACTTGCTTTTCAAACCAATGGTGAAGGGTGGTATTACGGGGATATCCTGTTTCGGTCAGGTTAAAATCGTGTAATACCTTTCTTTTTTCCGCTTCTGATATGATTTCTATTTGCTTCAATTTTAAACCGGGATTTTCAACGATGCCGGAGACAATTTTTTTAAAATAGTCAATATACCGTTTGATGGTTTCTTCTTTAAATAATTTTTCGGTGTATTGAAATGAAAGCAGCAGATTTCTACCATCTTTCACCGCGGATAATGTCAGGTCAAATTTTGCCGTGGTATTTTGAAAGTCATAGGGACCGGGTTGGGGGGCAATGATTTTTTCAACAGGGATATCATTGTTGTCCGCGGTTGATCCGTTAAGGAAACCCGGATTTTGCAATACAAACATCACATCAAATAGAGGATTCCGGCTGATATCCCTGTTGACCAACACCCGGTCCACCAGATCTTCAAACTGGTACTCCTGGTTTTCAAAGGCTTCCAATGCCCGGGTTTTTACTTCTTGCAGGAATTCCTTAAAATATCTCTCTCCCCGGGGATAATTCCTCAATGCCAGTGTATTCACAAACATACCTATGATTTTATCCAGGTCAGCATGGCGTCGTCCTGCTGTGGGAGTGCCAATGATAATATCTTCCTGGCTGCTGAGTTTTGAAAGTAAGATATTTATGAGAGCCAGTAATACCATGTACAGGGTAGCGCCCTCTTCCGAGGCTATCGATTCCAATTCATCGATATATTCAGGGGGTATGTCAAAATCCAGGGTCCTTCCTTCGAAGCTCTGTATGGATGGCCTGACATGGTCCGTGGGCAGGTCCAGTATGGGGACCCGGTCCTTGAACTCTTTCAACCAATAATCTTCTTGCGTTTTTATATTTTTTCCAACCCCTGCACTGTTCTGCCATTGGGAAAAATCTTTATACTGGATTCGCAGTCCGGGCAAGTGCCGGTGATTATATAAAGCAAAAAATTCTGTCACCAGTATCCCGTTCGATACACCATCGGATATGATGTGATGCATGTCCACCAGCAAGAGATACCCACTGAGCGGGTTTTCTTTTCGATGGGAGACGGGGGCAGTGGGAGAGAAGGAAGAGGAGTGCATTTGAATCAATCCCACCCGCAGCATTGGTGCCTGCGCCAAATTAAAGGGTTTTATAAAATTCTCTATGCGGCTTTGGGTTTCTCCTCTATCATCATGAAGCTCTGTAAAGTGCTCTATTTTAAATTTAATATTATGGTTATCATGAACTTTTTGCACAGGTTTTTCTTCCATCATGTGAAATGAGGTTCGCAAACTTTCATGTCTCTCGATTAATGTACGGAAGGCATTTTCCAATCTATCCACACACATGTCTTGCGCCAGGGAAATGACTTGCCAGAGGTTGTAAGCCGTACTGGCCGGGTCCATATGTTGTAAAATATATAACCGCTGCTGCGAAGCGGATAATTTGTAATATTCCTTTTTTTCCACCGGTTCGACGGCGGAAAATTTAACTTTCCCCGCTTTTTGAATGTATTGGGCCAATCCCCTGATAGCAGGTGTTCTAAATATCTCTGCCAATGGCAATTTTACTTTTAAGTCTTTGTGTACCCTGGCTGCCAGGCTGATGGCCCGCAGCGAGTGACCACCCAACTGGAAAAAATCACTGTGGACGCCGATAACATCTTTTTTAATTCCCAGGACCTCGGCAAATATCCCGGTCAGCCTGGTTTCTATTTCATTTCCCGGTAACGATGGTACATCATTGTCTGCAAGTTTTAGATCGGGTTTCGGTAATTGGGTGCGGTCTATTTTGCGGTTCGGCGTTAAAGGAATCTCATCGAGAAAAACAAAATACGCGGGAATCATATATTCCGGCAATTGCTTTGACAGGTATTCCCGCAATTCCGCTGCTGTTGTTTCCCGGTGGGAAATAATATAAGCACATAGATATTTTTCACCGGTTTCAGTGTCCCATGCCTGTACCACTGTGTTTTTAATTCCAGGATGATTCATCAGCCGGGCTTCGATCTCTCCCAATTCCACCCTGAATCCCCTGACTTTAACCTGGTGGTCTATTCTTCCTAAAAACTCGATATTTCCATCCGGCAGTCGGCGGGCCAGGTCACCAGTCTGGTATATAGGGGAGTGAGGTGATTGAGGTGATTGAGGGCCTTCTCCCTCGCCAAAGGCGTTTAAATCCGCCCGAAGGGCGCCACTTCCATTTTTAATTTTGAATTTTTCACAGGTTAGTTCCGGGTTGTTCAGATATCCCCGTCCCACCTGGTTTCCCCCGATAAAAAGTTCCCCGGGAACTCTTGCCGGTACCGGATGATACCCTTTATCCAGGATATAGATGCAGGTATTTGAAACCGGTCGGCCAATGGGGGGAAGTTCCATGGCTTCTTCGGTGGGCGGCAGGGTAAAGGCAGTTACGACATGGGTTTCTGACGGCCCGTAATGATTGTGAAAATAAACGCTGTTTCCTGTTAAATAATCCCTGAACTGCTTATTGACAACCACTTGTTCGCCGGCGGTAACAAGATGACGTACACTCCCGGGAATCAATTGAAGGAAACCCTCTTCGTTCATTACCAATTTCAAAAATGAGGCTGGCAGGAATAGGGTTCTTATATGATCTCTTGCCACTATCTTAAACAACCCGGGCACATCTGTCAGGGTTTCCCTTGAAACCAGGGACAACTGTCCACCGGCCAGGAGAGTAGAAAATATCTCCTGGGCCGACACATCGAAACTGATGGTGGTAAACTGCAGCACACGACTGAAATCAATGTCCGTATAATTATATTGATAACGGATAAGATTGGCTAGATTTCCCTGTTCCAACATCACCCCTTTGGGCTTCCCGGTGGATCCGGAGGTATAAATGACATAGAGTAAGTCGTTGGTCCGGTTCATGGGCCACGGGTTCTCACCGGGATATTGGCCCGATAGTTCGGATATCTCATCCACCAGTAAAATCTCCCGGCTCATTTCTTTCTTGCAGCGGTTGGACTGTTGGGTCCGGGGTTGGGCAGCCTCTTTTTTTGGTAAGGCGTTTCGTTGGGTAAGTAAAAGTGACACACTACTGTCATTAAGCATGGTTTGGATACGCTGCCCGGGGAAGCTGGAATCAAGAGGCAAGTAGGCGGCACCGGCTTTCAGTATGGCAAGAATCCCGATGATTATTTCCACAGACCGTTCAAGCATCAAGCCCACCACGCTGTCCGGTCCGATCTGCTTTTCTCTTAGAAGATGCGCCAATCGATTGGATTTCTCATTTAATTCCTTGTAAGTAACAGCTCTTAGCTCCTGGCTCTCAGCTCTCAGGCTAGATTCACCGTAGGTGTTTATTTGCCCGAAGGGCGCCCCATGTTTGGGGTCTGGGATTTGGGTTCTGAGATTTCCGCTCACCAGGGCAATATTATCCGGTGTTTTTTCTACCTGATCCTCAAACCACCGGTGTATTGTTTTATTGATGTCAAATACTTCTTCGTTTCCCATGGAGTTCTTAAGTATTTCCCATTTTTCTTCTTTCGGGATCATCGGGATATCGGATAATTTACTTTCGGTATTTACAGGTAACTGGCACACGATATTTCTCAGGTAGTTGATAAAAACATCGATTGAAGCAGGAGTAAACAACCGGGTACTGTATTCGACGGAAAAATAAATGTGTTCTCCCAGGTCCACGGCACTAAAGGTTAAATCAAACCGTGATGATCCCTTTTTATGGTTATAAGTATAGGAAGTGAGATCACCTATTTTGGGGATGTTGATTCCCCCGGGGAAATCCGATTGGTCAATAAAAGTAAACATCACGTCAAATAGGGGATTGCGGCTGGTATCCCGTTTGACCAATATATTATCCACCAGGTCTTCAAAGGGGTATTCCTGGTTTTCGTAGGCCTCTAAGGTTCGCTGCTTGACCTGTTTTAAGAAGACTTTCCAGGGCATATGAGGTAGGGGGAAATTTCTCATGGCCAGTGTGTTGACCATCATCCCGATGACATTCTGCAAGTCGGCATGACGCCTTGCTGCCAGGGGAGAGCCTAATATAATATCTTCCTGCCCGCTGAGTTTTGAGAATAATATATTAAATACGGCCAATAAGCACATATAAAGAGTGACATCATTCTCTCTGGCAATTTTTTTTATCATTTTTGTTTCGTCGATGCGGAAGGCAAAATTCACCGTATTCCCTTCAAAGCTCTGCATTAAAGGTCGGTGATAATCGGTGGGCAGGTTCAACACCGGGATTTCATCACCAGGGGAAAATTCCCCGGTCCAATACGCTTCTTGTTGTTTTTTGGCTCTTTTACGTTCGTCGCTGTTCTCCCACTCAGAAAAATCTTTATATTGAAGCCGAAGGGGGGCCAGTGTTGTCTCCGAATCCGTCTGTTCATACAGGAGCCGGAATTCCTGTTCCAGGATTCGTTGCGATGCTGCATCCGTTATGATGTGATGCATATCGATAAAGAGGATTTGACGCACTGACCCGATGCGTATAAGGGTAACCCGTAGAAGAGGGGGGGTGTGTAAATCAAAGGGCCTGGAAAAATTTGCCACTGCTTCTTCCGATTCCTCCTCCGAGGCTTCGCAGTAACCTATCGAAAAATCAACCTGGTTATGTATCACCTGGACCGGCCCTACTCCAACCATTTTAAAGGAAGTTCTTAAGCTTTCATGCCGGGTTATCAGTTTTTTAAAGGTTTTTTCCAGTTTGTTTATTCCTGGCTTTTGCCCGGGGTCTGTAGTGATTATATAAGGAATGTTATAGCCTGTGGTACCCCGGACCAACTGCTGGAGAATATACAATCTTTTTTGTGTTGTTGAAAGGGGATAATATTCTTTCTTTTCCACCGGTTCAATAGATGTATACGCCTCTTTTGCCCTACCGGCGATATATCCTGCCAATTCCTTTATTTTGGGGATTCTAAATAGTTCCAGCAGGGGTATTTTTACGTGTAATTTTTGGTGTATTTTAGCGATCAGGACGGTTGCGTTTAAGGAGTGTCCACCCAAATCGAAAAAATCGTCATCTATACCTATGACCTCTTTTTTCATGCCCAATACTTCCGACCAGGTTTCAACCAGGGTTTCTTCCACGGGGCTGCAGGGGGGGATACGATGTCGTTTGTTTTTGGCGATTTGAGGGTCAGGTAAGGCCTTTTTATCTACTTTGCCGTTGAAAGTGAGGGGGATGGCATTCACCTCCGTAAAATAGGCAGGGATCATGTAATGGGGCAGTCTGGCGGAGAGATATTTCCGCATTTCAGGCATCACTTCCCCGGGCATCAAGCGGAGGTACGCACAGAGATAGGTTTGGTTGTTGTCTTCGCGGGATACCACCACGGCCTCTTTGACAGCGGGGTGCTTGAGTATATGATTTTCAATCTCCGCAGGTTCGATGCGAAACCCCCTGATCTTTACCTGGTCATCGTTTCTTCCCAGGTATTCCAGGTTTCCATCCGGATGCCAACGGCCCAGGTCACCACTCTTGTAAATGATTTCTCCCGGGTGGTGGGGATTTTCGAAAAAACGCAGTGCAGTCAATTTTACCCGGTTTAAATAGCCCGGGATTACACCGGTTCCGCCAACGTAAATTTCACCGGTGATTCCTATAGGTACAGGGTTTAAGAAGCTGTCCAGGATGTAACATGTGGTTTCAGGCAGCGGCTTACCAATGGGACTGGCAGCCCGGGGAGAATGTATATCGGATGGGGTTAAGCGATAATGGGTGACGTGTACCGTGGTTTCAGTAATACCATACATGTTGACCAGTTGAATATCCCCTGGGGAATACATGTCGATCCAATGAGACAGTTTTTGGGGCAGGATTTTGTCGCCGCCAAAAATAACACAGCGGAGATGGTGATTTAACAATTGTTCCTGCGATTTTTTTTCCGCTTCCACCAGGGCATAGAACGCTTGTGGGGTCTGGTTCAACACCGTAACCCCCTGCCTTTTGATGAGGGAAAGAAAGAGGTTGACATCCCTGACCAGGTCCGCGGGGGGAACAATCAACCGGCCGCCGTTGAGGAGTGCCCCATACATTTCCCACACGGAAAAATCAAAACAAAAGGAGTGGGCCATGACCCAGGTGTCTTTTTCGCCAAACCCAAAGGGCAGTCGGTCGGTTTTTATCAAACGGACCAGGTTCCGGTGGGTAACGGGGCACCCTTTGGGCCGGCCCGTGGTCCCGGAGGTGTAGATGATGTAGGCCAGGTGGGAAGGATGGGAGGGGTAGAAGGGAGGAAGGGCAGAAGGGGGGATAGAGGTACCCTTCGGGCGATTATTAAACGCCTCCGGTGTAAGATCATTATCTTTTAATAGAATTTCGGCTCCACTGTCTTTCAATATGTAATGAATACGCTCTTGTGGGTATCCCGGGTCGATGGGCAAATAGGCACCATTGGCTTTCAATATCCCTACCAGTCCGATTATCATTTCCACAGAACGATTCAACATAATTGCTGCAATGGTGTCGGGTTTGACGCCTTTTTCTTTTAAGAGAATAGCCAATTGATTGGATTTTTCATTTAATTTTTTATAAGTAATCGCACAGTGAACAGCGCAGAGGGTACAGCGTTTTGCTTCTTCGCGCTGCGCCTCGCGCCCTGTGCATTGCCCCACCAGGGCTATATTGTCCGGGGTTCGTTCCGCTTGTTCTTCGAATAATTTATGAATGGTTTTGTTCTCCGGGTAATGGTCGCGGGTCTGGTTCCATTCCACCAGGAGTCGGTGACGTTCTTCCGGGCTTAACATGTTGAGCCGGGATACCGGTTGGTCCGGTTCCTGGATAATGCTTTCCAGGAGAACCTGGTAATGGCGGATAAATTCGGAAATAAAAGAGGCTTCATAATAGTCTTGATTGTAAACCAAAATCCCGGTAAAAGATGTTTCATCTCCCCGCATAAGGAGGTTCAAATCGTATTTTCCCCACCCCAGGTTTGTTTCGATGTAGGTTAACTCCAGGCCTTTGATGGGTGGAATTTTAAAGGATTCATCTTCGTATTGAAACAGAACGTCGAAAAAAACCGTTCGGCTCATATCCTTGCGTGGATTTAACTCCAGGGACAACCAGTCGAAAGGTATATCCTGGTTTTCGTGTGCTTGTTCCAGGGTCAGGGTTAAATCGGAAAAATATTTGCTAAAGGACATGGTGCTGGCAATTCTGCTGCGTATGACCAGCAAATTGGCAGCCGGGCCCACAAGATTTTCAATGCCGGGTTGATGCCGGTTATCCACGCTTATACCCACCGTGATATCTTCCTGGCCGCAGTATCGATGGAGAAGTACTTTAAAAGCGGCTTGCAGCAGGACATGGTTTCCTGTTCCTTTTTGTTGAGAAAATTCCCGCATTTTTGTACTGAGGGCTCCGGGTAATTGAAAAGAGGCTCTTGCTTCCCGGAAGGTATGAATGGCGGCTCTCGGCCTGCTGGTGGGCAGTTCCAGCGGACTTAGTCGGGCTAACTGCCGTTTCCAGTAAAAGAGCAGTGATTCCAGGTAGTCTTCGGGCAGTTGACGCTGCCATTGGGAAAAGTCCGCGTAATGAAGGGGCAAATCAGGCAGCCGGGGGGATTTACCCTCTTGCAGTGCCTGGTAAATGCAAGCAAATTCAGATGCGATGGTTCCCAGGGAACATCTGTCCGATACCAGGTGGTGAAGAACAATCACTAAAACGTTATTATGGGGTGATATTTTGATTAATGCAGCCTGGATTAAGGGAGCGTCACCCGGGGAGAACGGATGTTTAGCTTCCTCTACAGCCATATTCAACGGGGTTTTATGCGCCTGGCCCCTGGATTCGACTGTGAAATCCAGGATCGCCAATCGGAGTTCCACTTCCGGTTCGACTTGTTGAAACAGTTCACCTTCAATTGCAATCATCCGGGTGCGCAGGACTTCATGTCGGTTAATAACAGTGCACAGGCTCTGCTTCAGCAGGTTTAAGTCCAGTTTCCCTTTTATCTCTATGATCAGGGGGATATTGTGATATGTGGGAGCGGATTCGTAAAGTTTACCGCTCTCGAATTGGTGGATAAACCACAAGCGTTCCTGGTGATATGAGGCTTTTACTTTCAATCTTTTACTCCTACTCTTCACCTGCTAACCCTGGTGATGGGTTGAATGAGGGGGGGAGCGGGCTTTTTTTCCAACCGGATAGCGGGAATCACCTGATCAGGCTTTTCCAGTACAGCATCCAGCAATTTTTCGAAACGATTTACCATCCGTTCGATGGTCACAGGCTCAAATAAATCCCTGTTGTATTCAAAACGGATTTCCATTTTGTGCTTCCTTTCGATGAGGTAAATAGTGAGATCGAATTTGGCGGTTTTCGGTGAGATGTCAAAATCCCTTATATGGATATTACTGCTGCCTTCCGGGGTTAACATTTCCTGTTGAGTGTAATTCAACATATTTACCAGTATGTCGAAGAAAGGACTCCTGCTAACATCCCGGGTGCCGCCCCGGTCCTTCACCAACATATCAAAGGGGTATTCCTGGTGCTGGTAAGCGCCGGTCAAGACAGCTTTAATTTTGTTTAAAACGTTGGTAAAACTGTCAGTGGAATCGATGGAGGTGCGGAGTACCAGGGTGTTTAAATAGTAACCCACCTGGCTGCGCAGGTCTGCATGCTCCCTGCAAGCGGTTATGATTCCCAATATGATATCATCCTGTCCGCTATATAGATAAAACAGTAGTTTCAAGATGGACAGCAGTGTCATAAATAGGGTGACATTGTGTTTTACACTAAAGTCTTTTATTTTTTTAAATTTCGCCTCATCGATGGTACGGTCCAGGGCTTCACCGTTATAGGTTTGAACGGCGGGCCGCTCTTTATCCCGGGGTAATTCCACCCGGGGCAGTTTACCTTTCAATTGACGCAGCCAGTATTCGCGGTGTTCGGTTAACCGCACTCCCTTTAACTGCTCATTGTGCCAGGCGGCATAATCTTTATATTGAATTGGCAGCGCTTCTAACGGGTTTTGCTCTCCCTTTTCAAAAGCCTTATACAGGTTTAGCATTTCCTTTGTAAATATATCATGGGACAAAAAATCACTGATGATGTGATGCATATTAAAAAATAATATATACTTTTCTTCTTCCAATCGGAAGAGTATCACCCGCAGGAGGGGACCCACGGATAAATCAAAGGGAGTGACAGATTCGCCTTCTACCAGTTCCCGGGCCTTTTGTTCGTTTCCCGAAATCCCTCTTAGGTCGATGTGTTCTACTTTAAAACCACTGGTTCCTGGTGATAATATCTTTTGTTTTGCTTCCCCATCCACGGTAATGAAGACCGTCCTTAAGCTCTCATGGCGCTGCACCAGTGCCCTGAATGTTTGTTCCAGGAAGGGGATGTTCAATTTTCCATCTAACCGGTGGGCCATTGGAATGTTGAAGGAAATGGAAGCGGTTTCCGCCTGGGATAGGGCCCACACCCGTTCCTGGGCATGGGAGAGCCGGTAATATTCTTGTTTTTCCAGGGGGGGGATCGGTGCATAAAGGGTTTGGCCCGATCCGCTGATCCATTCTAACAACTGGCTTACGGTGGGGCCTGTAAACAGTTCTATCAGCGGTACGTTCACATGGAAAGTTTTATTTATCCCGGATAACAATATAGTTGCTTTTAGTGAGTGCCCTCCCAACTTAAAAAAGTCGCTGTCCATGCCTATTAAATGCTTCTCGATTCCCAGGACTTCCGACCATAATTCTACCATCTTCATCTCTATTTTATCCCGGGGCGCTTGATGTTTCTTATCAACTTCAGCCATCGATGTGGGTAATGCCTTCCAATCTATTTTTCCATTGGGAGTCAATGGAATTTCTTCGATTTGCATTAAATAGGCGGGGACCATATAATCCGGCAAATTTTTCGATAAATAATGTCTTACTTCATCGGTTGAAAGCTCTTTTGCAGGGACAAAACAAGCACGGAGAAATTTGTCACCGGTTTTGTCTTCCCCAACCGCAACCGCTGCTTCTTTAACTCCTGGATGTTTTAATAACTCTTTCTCTATTTCTCCCAACTCGATCCGGAATCCCCTGATTTTGACCTGTTGGTCGATTCGGCCCAGGAATTCGATATTTCCGTCGGACTGCCAACGGGCCAGGTCCCCGGTTCGGTAGAGAATATAGGACTTATAAGACCTATAGGACCTATAAATTCTTTTGCCTGGCCCTTTTTTTCTTTTATCCTGGTAATCCCATAAATCATGGTCAAATTTCTCTCTTGTTAACTCCGGGTTGTTTAAATACCCCGGGGCAACCCCGTCACCTTGAATCGTCAATTCACCGGCAATGTTGATGGGGCGCAGGTTGAGATATCGATCTACGATGAGAAGAGTAAAATTGGCTGCAGGTTTCCCAATAGGAATACTGGTTAACTGCTGGTATTTTTCGATTTGTTCACGGTGGATTTCCAGTACCGCAGAGATAATGGTGGCTTCAGTGGGCCCGTACATATTAAAGACACGACATGACGGTAAGACCGAGTTAAGACTGCGTTGGGCCAGGTCATAGGTCAATTTTTCCGCGCCGATGAACAGGTATTTTAGGGTTGTCAATTTCCAACCCGGGTGCAGGAAATATTGATACCGGGTGGGTGTGACATGAAGCACTGTTACCGCATGCTTTTGCATGAATTGCATGCATAATGCTGGCTTAAGCAAGGTTTCTTCTTCTACCGGATACAAACATGCGCCAGTGGTAAGGGTAATAAATATTTCCCATACAGACCAATCGAAATGATAGGCCAGGTTCTGGATGGTTCGATGACCCGGACCCAATACAAGGTGTTTATAACCCCAATGCACCAGTGGAGAGAAATTAGCATGGGTAACGGCTACTCCTTTCGGATTACCGGTGGAACCGGAGGTGTAAATGACATAGGCTAAATGGCGTCCAGCGGGGAAATTTAAATATGCCTTTGACCCGGTATTTAAGCACGAAGGAGATGAAGGGCACGAAGAAGAAATATCAGGGGACTCCAGGATAATTCGCGCACCGCTGTCGGCCAACATATATTGGGTGCGCGCCGGTGGGTTTTTCGTGTTAAGAGGCAGGTAGGCAGCCCCTGATTTTAATATGCCTAAAATACCGACCAACATCTCGATCGACGGTTCAAGCATCAATCCGACAATACTGTCCACCAGGACGCCTTTTGCTTTCAAAATATAGGCTAAATGATTGGATTTTTTGTTTAATTCGCAGTAAGAAATATATGTCATATATTTTATTGATAATGGTCCGGCCGCGGCAATATTATCCGGGTTTTTTTCCACCTGTTCTTCAAATAATTGATGAATGGTCTTATTGGAGGGGTATTTAATATGGGTTTCGTTAAAATCATATAATATTTTGCGTTTCTCCTGTCCCGGTATGATCTCAATTTGCCATAGTTTTACACCAGGGTCCTCCCGGACAAAAGAGATAATTTTTTTAAAATAACCGATGAATTTTTCGATGGTTTCTTCTTTAAATAACTTTGTGCTGTATTGGAAGACGCACCACAGCGTTTCCCCGGTTTCAAAACACTGCAGCGTTAGATCAAATATTGATGTCCCCTGGTCATAATTGTAGGGTCTCAGTCTCAAGCCGGGAATATCTATACTGGGGACATCCATGTTCTGCAAGATGAACATGGTATCAAACAAAGGGTTACGACTGGTATCCCTGTCTACAGCTATTTTTTCAACAAGCTCTTCATACTGGTAATCCTGGTTTGCAAAGGCTTTTAATGTCCGGTTTTTTACCTGGACCAGGAATTGGTTAAGGTTATTCTCTCCCCGGGGAAAATTCCGCAGTACCAGTGTGTTGATAAATATTCCCACGATATGTTCCAGGTCACTGTGACGTCGCCCTGCAGTGGGAATTCCTACCACAACATCTTCCTGGTTGCTTAGTTTATATAAAAATATATTGTATACAGCCAGCAATACCATAAACAATGTTGTCCCTTCTTCTAAGGCGTAGGCTTTTAATGCCGTAGTATCTTCTTTATCTATCTCAAAACCGGAAGTGCGCCCTTCAAAACTCTGGATCACCGGCCGTGAAAAATCTGTCGGCAAATCCAGTTTGGGTATTTCATCATCGAAAGCCTTTAGCCAGTAAGCTTCCTGCTGCTTTATCGATTTTTTTACCCCTTTGCTGTTCAGCCATTCTGAGAAATCTTTATACTGTATCCGCAGCCCGGGTAAATCTTCCCCTTGATAAAATGCCATAAACTCTTTTATAATCACTCCAATCGATACACCGTCCGAGATAATATGATGGATATCTACCATTAATAAGTATTCATCATCTAATTTTATCAAACCCACTCGAAGCAGGGGCGCCCGGGTCAAATCAAAGGGACGGATGAAAGAATAAATATAGCTCTTGACTCTTTGCTCCTGGCTCTTAGTGTATTGGTCGCCGCAGGCGTTTATTTGTCCTAAGGTCACCTTTTTTCCTATCTTCCTCGATTCTCCTGTCTCCTTTGCGGCTGAATCATAATATTCAATGTTGAATTCCACTTCTTCATGGATCCTCTGTACAGGTGTCTCCATCGGTATTGAAAAGGATGTTCTTAAACTTTCATGCCTTTTTATCAGGTGCCTGAAACTCTCTTCTAATTTACTCTTATTGATACGTCCTTCCAATATCGCTGTGAATGGGATGTTGTATCCAATTCCCTGGTCATCCATCTCCTTCAACACATATATCCGGTTTTGTGGCGAGGACAATCGGTAGTAGTCTTTTTTTTCTACAGGTTCTATTGATACATATTTATCTTTGGTTAATTTTTTGATACGCTCTGCCAGTTCTTTTATGGTTGGGATTTTAAATACATCTGCCAGGGGTAATTTAACATTAAATACTTTGTGTATCCTGGCTGTTAATGAAGTTGCCCTCAACGAGTGTCCGCCCAACTGGAAAAAATTCGCATCGATACTGATGATGTTTTTTTCCAGGCCCAATATCTCCGACCATATGGCTGCCATTTTTTCTTCAACCTCATTTCCCGGTGCCCTATATCGGCGGCCGGCTTCTATTTCAGGCATTGGCAGCGCTTTGCGATCTACTTTTCCGTTGGCGGTTAAGGGGATTCGTTCCAGGGGCACGAAAAAAGAGGGAATCATATAATCGGGCAATCGTTGGGAGAGATATTCCCGCATGTCATTCACTTGAATCTCTTTTCTCCTTACATAATAGGCACATATATGCTTTTGTCCGGCTTCGCTCCCGGAAACCCCCATTCCTCCCGGGGCCACCACGGTTACTACTGCTTCTTTTATATGCTTATGCTTTAATAATTGACTCTCTATTTCCCCCAATTCGATCCGATTTCCTCTTATCTTTACCTGGTAATCCAGCCTTCCCAGGCATTCCAGGTTACCATCTTCCCTGAAATATCCGATATCCCCTGTTTTATACAATGTTGAATAATCGCTGTGGCCAAACTGGTCACGATAGGGATTGGGTATAAATGCCTTTTCGGTTTCCCGGGATTTCTTCCAATAGCCTTTTCCCACCCCGATACCAGCCACACAAATTTCTCCCCTTACTCCTATGGGACATAACGATAAGTGCTTATCCAGGATATAAATATGCAGGTTTTGCAGGGGTTTTCCAATGGGAATTGTCTCTTGATTTTCCTGGGGGAGGGTATCAATCACATAATGGGTAACATCGTCGGATGCTTCCGTGGGGCCATAGGCATTTAGAATTTTTATACCCGGGTACTGCGCATACCAATCCTTCACCAGCCCAATCCCCAGGGCTTCCCCGGTGAGGATCATCCATCTCAAATATTTTAGTTGGGTATCGGTTTCATTTTTTACCTGGTGAAGAAATGCACTCATCAGGGATGGCACAGATTCCAGTATGGTGATTTTACCCTTTTGAACAACCTTCAAAAACCTTGCTGGCTCAAGAATTATTTCTTTATCGATGATAAACGTCCCCCCACCCACCAATAAACCAGCCAAAAACTGCCATACCGATATATCAAAACAAGCTGATGCGGTTTGTGCAATAATATCTTGCCGGTTTATGGATAAATCATTGATTTTGGCATACATATGATTGAGCATGCCTTGTTGATGAATCATCACCCCTTTGGGCTTCCCTGTGGTCCCGGAGGTGTAGATTACATATGCCAGGCTATTCTGAGCACTGGTGCTTCCCGGGTCCAGGGTTGGGTATTGGTGCAGTTCCCGGTAGATGCGGTACTCATGATCCGGGCAAAGTATGGTTTCCAGGCAGGGCAGCGATTCCTTTATCTTTTTAGCCACTTGCAAATTCTCGGGTTGAGTGATCAAAAGCTTCACCACACATTCTTCCAGCATATTTTTAATTCGTTCTTCCGGGTATTCCGTATCGATGGGCAGATAGGCACACCCCGCTTTAAACACCCCGATAATAGCAGCAAGCATACGGATACTCCTGGCCATATATAGTGCAATGATGGAAGCCGGTGGTATTCGATGCTCCACCAGGAAATGAGCAATGCGATTGGCATCTTCATTGAGCTGGTTATATGTAATCTGGTGGCTGTGGTATTTGGCGGCAATCCGGTGGGAATTCCCGGTGACCCTTTCCTCTACCAACTCATGGTAAAATTTATCTCTTACGATATCTTTCTGCGTATTATTAAATTCAAACAGGATCCGCTGCTTTTCATCAGGGGGAAGGATTTCTATGCCCGATATTTTTGTCCCGGGGGGTGAATTTAGAACAGAGGATATAATTTTCTTGATATAATTAACAAATCGTTTGATGGTTTCCTCTTTGAACAACCGGGTACAATATTCCAATGAACAATAGAGTATATCTCCTACTTCTTCGACATATAAGGTCATATCATTGGTGGATGCGTGTCTATCATACTCATAGTTTTTGAGGCTCAAACCATATAATTCCTGTTCAGGCAGTCGGTACGATTGCGTATAAAAGTTCTGCAATATTAACATGACACTATACAAAGGATTTCGGGTGGTATCTCTTTCTACTCCCAGTCTTTCCACTAAATTTTCAAAGGGATAATCCTGGTTTTCAAAGGCTTGCAGCGTCTTTTCTTTTACTTCCGTTAAAAATTCTTTAAAACCGATCTCCCTGCCTGGATAATTTCTTAAAGCAAGGGTATTTAGAAACATACCGATTATCGGTTCCAGGTCCGGATGCTGTCGGCCTGCCAGTGGGGTTCCGATTACGATATCCTCCTGCCCGCTTATCCTGGATAGAAATATATTATATACAGCCAACAATAACATAAACAAGGTTACCCCTTCCTTTGAGGCGTACGCCTTTAACGCTGCGGTATCATCGTTATTGATTTGGAAACAGTATGTCCTTCCCTCAAAACTTTGAATCTTCGGCCGGGTAAAATCAGTGGGCAAATCCAGTATGGAGATTTCGCCCTTGAATTCTTTTAACCAGAACTCTTCCTGTGGTTTTATTGATTTTTCCTGCTGTTTTCTATACTGCCACCGGGAGAAATCTTTATACTGTATCCTGAGAGCAGGCAGGTTTTCCCCTCCATAAAATGATAGGAACTCTTTGACCAACAGGACGATCGAGATTCCGTCCGAGATGATATGATACATATCCACCATGAGGATGTGCCTATCCCGGGTACTTGCCTTTTGTGAGGAACGGCCGTGAGGCAAAGACAATGGGGATGTGTGAATCAACCCCACCCGCAGCAGCGGTGCATGAGATAAATCAAAGGGACGGATAAAGTTGTTAATATAGCTCTTAGTTCTCAGCTCCTGGCTCTTATGATATTGGTCGGTTTCTTCTTCTTTTTTCGTGTTCTTTTGTGTCTCTTTGCGGCTCTCTTTTCCCTCGCCGAAGGCGTTTATTTGCCCGAAGGGCACCTTTTCCTCCTCAACCTGGTAATACTCGATTTCAAAATCTACCTCATCATGGACCCGTTGTACCGGTTCTCCTTCCATCATCTCAAAGGAGGTTCTCAAGCTTTCATGTCTTTTGATCAGCCGCCTGAAGGCTTCTTCAAACCTGGTCTTATCCAACCTGCCTTCCAATATGAAAACCACCGGGAGATTGTAACCAATGCCCTGTTTATCCAGCTCTTTCAAAACATATAACCGTTTTTGCGACGATGGCAATACATAGTATTCCTTTTTTTCTGTCGGTTCTATGGAAGAATAGATGATTTTTTCGGTATTATCGGCGATAAAAAGTGCCAGGGCTGCGATGAAGGGTTTTTTGAAAAATTCCTCCAGTGGGATTAAAACATCCAGTTCCTTATGAATCCTGGATATGACGATTGATGCCTTTAATGAATCCCCTCCCAGGTCGAAAAAGTCATCTTTGATTCCTATACCCGCTGTTCCAAAAAATTCTTCCCAGATATGCACAAGGGTTTCCTCGATTTTGCTGCCTGGGGGCACATAGGGGGTTTCCAGTTCGGGGCCCCGGTTTAAATATCCACCAGGTTCACGGTTCCTGGTGGTACCTGGGCCCGGGTGCTTATCTTTTTCAAGTCCTGACTTATTCGTATTTGTCAGTACTGCTTTTATATTCTCAAGGGGATTGCCTTCAAACCAAAAACGCTGGCTTTCAAATGCATAAAGGGGAAGGGAAATACGGTGTCTCTTTTCCCCACGGTAAAATTGCCGCCAATCAATTGTGACCCCATAAAGCCATAATTGACCGATCTTACTTAACAGGTAACCATCATGGGCTGTTTCCTGCTGCTGCGGGGGCAGGAGATTGACTGCTTTTATGTTTGATTCCTCCTCCTGGTGACGCACCAATAAGGCGCGTAGATCACGGCCGGGCCCGATTTCCACGAATATAGGCCGGGGTTCTTTTTTCAACCTATCAATTCCAGCGGCAAATTGAACCGTTTCCCCCAGGTGCCTGGACCAATACCCCGGGTCCACCGCTTCACCCACCGTTATCCACGTACCGGTTAAATTGGATATATAAGGAATTTGCGGCCGATTTAATTTTACCCGGGCCACGTATTTTTTAAATTCCTCTAAAATCGGTTCCATCATTGCCGAATGAAGACCATGGGAATGGGGCAATTTCATGCACATATATCGCTGCTCTTTTAACTGGTTGGCAAAGGCCTCTATTTTATCTCCCGGCCCGGCGACAATGCAGGTGGAACCATTATCAATAGCCAGGTACAGACCAGCGGGCAGCAGCGGTTTTAGTCGGTGGGCTGCCAGGGGTACACTCAACATTAAACCACTCTCTAACCGGGAAATTAATTGCCCCCTGACGACAACCAGCCTTAAGGCATCCACCAGGGAAAATACCCCGGATAAACAGGCGGCAGTATATTCACCAAAACTGTAACCAATCATGCCCCGGGGTTCTATGCCCCAATTCATTAACAAACGCGCCAACGCATATTCAATTATAAATACCACCACCTGAGCCACTTCAAATTGGTTGATATTGGACACACCCCACCCCTTCATGGAGTCAGGGGTACCCCTCTCAAGAGGGGAGTCCCCTGGGCTGGGCGGGCACGGAGACCCGCCCCTACATTCCTCACTCTCCACATTCGGATAAAGAATTTTCTTTATATCATAATCAACCAGGGGTTTAAGGATATCAAAACAGCGATCCATTTCTTCACGAAACAGCGGTTCTTTTTGATATAAATCTTTTCCCATATTCACATACTGGGCTCCCAAACCGGGGAACATGAATATCACGGTTTTTTTTCCTTCTTTTGCATACAAGGTGCGTATTTTCCTGGAGGCAGTGTTGGTTAACGTATCAATGGCATCATGGATACTCGTACATACCATCATTCGTCGGTAAGGAAAGGCCTTTCTTCCCACTTGCAGCGTATAAGCCGCATCGGCCAGGGTTAGACCGGGATTTATCGGATTTTCATGATTACCATGATTTAAAAGACTATTTTTGAAATATGCTGCTAAATTTTGAGTCATTTTATCCAGGGCAAAAGGAGTTTTAGCGGATAACAGGATTTATTGATATTCCCTGCCAGAAATGGGGGCAATCCCCCCTGTCCCCTTTGGTCTCTTTGGTGCTTCTTCTAGAATCACATGGACATTGGTTCCACCGATGCCAAAAGAGCTGACACCGGCTCTCAAAGGATATCCATCGCGTTTCCACGGCGATAATTGGTTATTGACATAAAAGGGACTGTTTTCAAAATCAATTTTTGAGTTGGGGGTTTCAAAATGCAGACTGGGTGGGATTAAAGCATGCTTCAAGGCCAGGACAGTTTTTATAAAACCGGCGATACCGGCTGCTGAATCCAGGTGGCCGATATTGCTTTTCACGGAACCGATCCGGCAAAAGCGCTTTTTATTGGTTTTAAAGGTAAGTTTTAATCCTTCGATTTCAATGGGGTCTCCCACAGTGGTACCGGTTCCATGAGTTTCCAGGTAAGTAATGGATTCCGGTTCCACAGCGGCGAGGTGGAGGGCATCGTCAATAACTTCGGATTGCCCCAGGATACTGGGTGCAGTATACCCGGCCTTGCGTACGCCGTCGTTATTAATGGCAGTGCTTTTAATCACCGCGTAAATATGGTCACCATCTGCTGCGGCTTCTTGCAGCCGCTTTAAGACTACAATACCGATACCGTCACCGCCCACAGTACCCCGGGCCTGGGCATCAAAGGGCCGACAGTGACCGTCCGGGGAAACGATCATGTCTTCATGGTAAAAATAACCGGCTTTGGTTAATTTTGTGATGGTTACCCCCCCGGCCAGGGCCATGTCACACTCCCCGTTGATGATGGCCTGACAGGCTATATGAATCGCTGCCAGTGATGTCGAACAGGCACTTTTTACCACCATGCTGGGTCCTTTTAAATTAATATTGTAAGAGACCCGTGTGCATAAATTATCCCGGTCAATAAGCATCCAGGCAGCAAAATCGCCCAGGATATCTTTTTTAGCAGAAAGCCATGATAAGGTTTCCCAGTATAAATTAAAGGATGCCCCGGCATAAAGCCCGATGAGCCCGTTAAAAGAAAAGGGGTCATAACCTGCATCTTCCAGGGCATGCCAGGCACATTCATGGAAAATCCGCACCTGGGGGTCCATGAGTTCCGCTTCGATGTTAGAGTAACCGAAAAATGAGGCATCAAAATATTCCTTATCTTCCAGCACCCCGCCTCCTGATTTTACATAATGGGGATTTTCCAGGAGATAACGATCAATTCCTGCTTCCACCAGTTCCTCATCAGAATAAAAGCCAATGGCTTCCACCCCCTTTTTTAAATTATCCCAGAACCGGTGGAGGTCCGGGGCAGCGGGGAACCTCCCGACCATACCAATGACAGCTATTTCCAGGCCGGTTTGTTTAGGTTCCCTATCCATTTCTCCTCCTCATTCTTTTCTCGCGCATTTTTACCCGGTCCGGTTGACTTCGTGTCAATTTATCCCTGTGCTCACTCCTGTCGGCACGTTCCACTGCCTCTCCACTGTCTATAAATTGGGAAAGAGTACCGATAGTGGTATATTTATACATGGTTAATACAGGAATATCCGCTGCAAATATCTCTTGTAAACGATTATTGACCCTGATCATATCTACCGACGTCCCCCCGAGATCAAAGAAATTATCATTAACCCCGACTTCATCCACGGGGAGGATATCTTTCCATATATTGGCAATAATGATCTCATTATCCGATTTGGGGGCGACATATTCGCTGCCTGTATTTAATTTGTTTCCCAATGCTGTCAACGCGTTCCGGTCTACTTTCCTATTGGGTGTCAAGGGTATTTCTTCCAGTTGTACAAAATACGAGGGAACCATATATGAAGGTAAAACCTTCAACAAATAGGCTCTCAATTGAGAGACTTCCAGCTCGTTGTCGGAGGTCACATAAGCACAGAGATATTTTTCTCTTTTTTCATCTTCCCGGGAAATCACTACCGCATTCTTAATTCCGTCATAATTCACCAATTGAGTTTCTATCTCTCCCAACTCGATCCTGAAACCTCTTATTTTTACCTGGTGGTCGATTCGGCCTAGAAATTCGATGTTTCCATCTGCCAGCCACTTTGCCAGGTCACCGGTGCAATACATTGGTTTACTTGCTTCAAAAGGATTGGTTTTAAATTTTTCCGCTGTCAGGGCCGGCCTATTCAGGTATCCTCTTGCCAGGCCATCCCCGGCTATCCACAGTTCCCCGGCTGCTCCCGGGGGCAGTAGGGTCTGGTTCCTGTCCAGTATGTATACCAGGGTATTGGCGATAGGACGACCGATATTTAATGCTTTTCCCCTGGTCACGTCTTTGACAGTGGACCAGATGGTGGTTTCAGTAGGGCCGTAAAGATTATAAATTTTACCATGGCCCCGGGCATCCCTGGCCCTCTCCAACAGTTGGACCGGGAAGGGCTCACCCCCTACCAGTAAATACTTTAAATTCCTTAAAATGTGAAGGGATTCCCGGTTTGAAAGCAGCAGCGATAACCGGGAAGGTGTCACTTGCAGTATCGTTATTCCCTGTTTTGCCAGGATTGCCCCGGCTGCCCCTGCATTTAACTGCTCTTCCCTATCCCCGATTACCACCCGGGAACCCCTGGTTAAGGGCAAAATTGCTTCTAACCCGAATATATCAAAGGATATAGTGGTTAATGATAAGATGCAGTCCTGGCGGCCAAAATCAATCATTCCTGTCATTCCTTTTATAAAATTGATCAACGACCGGTGTTCGATGCTTACCCCTTTGGGTTTACCTGTGGACCCGGAAGTATATATAACATAGATCAAATCACGGGATTGAACAAATATATCCGGGTTACGGGAATCACCACAGTATAAAGAATTGTTTTTTATTTCTATGTTGATGGCCTCAAAGGGATTTTTTATTAACTCTTTTTGAGCTTTGCCGGTCAATATAAAGGATGCCTGGCTATCTTCCAGTATATTGTTTATCCTGTCTGCCGGATAGAAGGGGTCCAGAGGAAGATACGCTCCCCCGGCTTTGACTATTGCTAAAATACCCACCATCATTTCTACATGGCGATTGACTAAAAGGCCGGCAATAATGCCGGGTTGAACCCCCCGGACTCGCAGCCAACGGGCCAGTTGATTGGCCTTTTCATTTAATTCCCGGTAGGTGATGTATATAATGGGTATGTGCCTGGTATTTTCCCTATCCGGGTGTGCCCCTGGCGCACCAGCCCCCCTGGCAGCCAGGGCTGTGCAGTCCGGTCCCTGTTCCACCTGATTTTCAAATAACCAGGTAACGGTCTTATCCCCGGGATATGCCGCGGCAGTGTCATTAAAATCAACCAATAACCGCTGCTTTTCTTCTGTCGGGATAATCTCTATTTCCGCTATCTTTTGACCGGGATTTTCCAATACACCGGATACCGTGTTCACAAAATATTGAATAAACCGTTCAATGGTCTCTTTCTTAAAGAGTTTGGTGCTGTATTCCCATGCCAATACCAGTTGGTTTTCTATTTCAAAAATCCACAAGGTAAGATCAAAATTCGAGGTGTTTTTTTCATATTCATAATGCCGCACTTTCAACGAATCAATGTCAAGCCCGGGGTTCTCAATATTCTGCATCACCAATAAAACATCAAAAAGGGGATTTCTACCGGTATCCCTGTTTTTTACCACCTTTTCCACCAGGGTTTCAAACTGGTAGTCCTGGTTTTCAAAGGCTTGCAGTGTCTTCTTGCGTATTTGACTTAAAAACTCCACGAAAGTCATCCCTGACCGGGGATAATTCCTCAAGGCCAGGGTGTTGACAAACATCCCAATGATACGCTGGAATTCAGTACGACGTCGGCCAGCAGTCACTGAACCACAAATGATCTCTTCCTGGCTGCTCAATCTGGATAATAAAATATTAAATACGGCCAGCAGCACCATAAACAACGTTGCCTCTTGCCCTGAGGCCAATTGTTTTAAAGCAGTGACTGCCTGGTTGGGCATTTCGTACTTGATCCATTTTCCTTCGAAACTAAGGAGTCCGGGCCTGGAATAATCCGTGGGCAGGTTCAATTCAGGTACTGGATCTGCAAATTCGTTTACCCAATATTCTTCCTGCTTTTTTATTTTTTCCGATCCCAGCAGTTCATCCTGCCATTGGGTAAAATCCTTATACCGGGCTTGCAGTCCCGGAAGCGCTTCACCTTTATACAGGGTTAAAAAATCTTCAGTCAGGATCAGGTGTGACGTACCATCGGTAATAATATGATGCATATCCACCATTAGTATATGTTTCTCTCCTGCAGTTTTTAACAAACCCACCCTCAGGAGAGGTGCCCGGGATAATTCAAAAGGCCTGATGAACTCCTGTATAATGGATTCCGCCTCTGCCTCTTCCCCGGGTTCAAGGTATTGGATCTCAAAATCGATTTCATTGATCCGCCAGATCCTTTGAACAGGCTCCCCGGCAATGATGGCAAAAGAGGTCCTAAAACTTTCATGCCTCTTAATTAACTGCCTGAAGATGTCTTCAAATTTCTCTTTTTTTAAACTTCCCTCAATGCACAGGGCAAAGGTTTCATTGTAAGAGGTGTTCCACTCCTGGAACCGGTGCAGGACATACAATCTTCTTTGGGCCGAAGATAATGGATAATACTCCTTTGCTTCCAACAGCTTGATTTCGGGGTATACAACTTGTTTCACGGCATGATCAATATACCCGGCCAGGGTTTCCACGGAGGAGTGCTGAAAAAATTCCGATATAGGGATTTCCACTTTCAATGCTTTTTGCATCTCCGCTATTACACTAAGTGCCTTAAGGGAATCCCCACCCAGATCAAAGAAATCATCATGTATCCCAATTTTTTCAAACCCAAAGTAATTCTTCCAGTTATTTACCAGGGTTTTCTCCAGGGGATTTCGAGGGGCAGCGTAAGGTACCGCTAAATTGGGTCTTGGTTTTAAAGCGCCTTTGTTCTTTTTTTGCTTTTTATCTTCATCTTCCTGGGGCAAAGCCCCTGGTTTCTTTCCTGGCCGCGTCTTCCCGGGTTCCAGGTGATAGTTCCTGGCAGGAGGGTCTTCATCGATCCAATAACGCTCTCTTTCAAAAGGATATAAAGGTAAGGGTATACGATGTCTCCTTTCCCTGCGATAGAACTCAGCCCAGTCAATTTCCCCCCCGTAGAGCCAGAACTCTGCCAGGTTATCTAAAAGGTAATAATCATCGGCTGTCTCTTTCCTGGGGTGGCGAACCAGGTGGATAACCTTTTGCC
Source organism: Candidatus Aminicenantota bacterium (assembly GCA_020355945.1). The sequence continues at coordinate 8,849,392 of CP070627.1, forward strand.
TGTCATCTCCGGCAAACAACTCCCGGACAAAAGTGCTTAATACATTCCCGGGTCCTACTTCAATAAAAATAGCGGTTTCCATTTCCATTTCCCCCAATGTTTTTATACCATTGGCAAAGCGCACTGTTTCTCTTAAATGCCTGGTCCAATATGCCGGGGATACGGCCTCATCACCGGTGATCCAGTTACCGGAGATATTCGATATGTAGGGGATGACAGGAGGTTTTAAGTCAACCCTTTCGACTTCTTCCTGGAATTCCTTTAAGATGGGTTCCATCATGGGAGAATGGAAGGCGTGGGAAGTGTGAAGACGGGAACATTGGTATCCCTGTGCTTTCAATTGCTGCTGCAAAGGGTCGATTTCAGATAGGGGCCCGGAAATCACGCACCGGGATGGGGTATTTACCGCTGCCAGGGCAGTATCCCCTCCTAATAAGGGCAAAATATCCTTTTCAGATGCAGACACAGTTAACATTGCGCCGGGAGAAAGCTTCTGTATTAATTGTCCCCTGGCCGCCACTAATTTTAAAGCCTGGTCCTGTGAAAATACACCGGCCAGGCAGGCGGCAGTGTACTCACCAATGCTGTGACCAATGAGGGCTGCCGGTTGGATGCCCCAGCTCATCAGCAATTTTGCCAGGGCGTATTCAAATGCAAATATCAATGGTTGAGCGATTCCTGTTTGATTAATATGACCGCCCCCGGCTGCTGGATAAAGAATTTCTTTCGGATCATCACCCATGATGGGCTTTAAGATATCGAAACAGTGGTCTATTTCTTGACGGAATAGGGGTTCAGCCTGGTAAAGCCCCAGTCCCATGTTCACATACTGGGCACCCTGACCGGGAAACATAAATACCACCACGGGTTTGCTTTCCGCCGTGGAATGAAAAGCCTTGATTTGATCGGGTGCTTCCAGGGCCGCCGCGGCCTCCTCCAGCGTGGAGCCTACAAAAGCCCGGCGGTACTGGAATCTCTTTCGTCCCACCTGCAGCGTATAAGCCGCATCCGCCAGTTGAATGCCGGATGCTGCCTGCAAATAATTCCTCATATTATCTGTGGCTTTCGTTAAGGCGGTTTCGGTTTTGGCCGATAACACCACCATTTTCCACTGACGTCCCGGGGCGGATTTTTCCAGGGAGGGTGCTTCCTCAAGAATCAAATGGGCATTGGTCCCTCCAATACCAAAGTTACTTACCCCTGCTCTTAAAGGAGAACCACTGCGTTTCCATTCAGCCAATTCCGTATTCACGTAAAAAGGACTGGATTCAAAATCAATCTTTGGATTTGGGCTGTGAAAATGCAGTGTGGGAGGAATCAATCGGTGCTTTAAGGCAAGAACAGTTTTGATGAGTGCGGCAATCCCGGCAGCATTTTCTACATGACCGATATTGGTTTTGACGGTTCCAATTGGACAGAATTGCCTTTTATCGCTGTTAAAAGCCAGTTTTAGGGCCTCGATCTCGATATAATCACCCAGGGCGGTGGCAGTACCATGGGTTTCGATATAACCGATGGTTTCAGGTTCTATTTCTGCCAGATCCATAGCTGCTTTAATGACCTCTGCCTGCCCTTCGAGACTGGGAGCCGTATAACCCACTTTTCGATTGCCATCGTTATTAAGAAACGAACTTTTAATCACCGCCATAATATGATCATTGTCATTCATGGCTTCTTCGATGAGTTTTAACAAAACCACCCCCGCTCCATTGCCAAAAACAGTGCCTTGACTCTTTGCGTCAAAAGCCCTGAGATGACCATCCTGGGAATATATCATTCCTTCCTGGTAATAATACCCATGTTTAGGAGGGAAAGTAATGGAAATTCCTCCAGCCAATGCCATGTCGCATTCGCGATTCATTAAGGCCTGGCAGGCTTCATGCACCGCTACCAGTGAGGTTGAACACTGGGTCACCAATTGGAAACTGGGACCGGTTAAATTGAGTTTGTAGGAAATCCTGGTACTGATCTGGTCTTTGTCCACCAGGTTTAATGCATTAAAGGTGTCTGCCGCACCACCGCTTCCACTGTAATACACCCTGGCTTGCCAGGGGAAATTATTCTGGGCCCCTACATAAAAACCAATGGCCCCTTTATAAGCATAAGGATCATAACCGGCTTGTTCCAGGGCATGCCATACACATTCATGCAGAACGCGGGTTTGCGGGTCCATTTGTTCGGCTTCCCGCGGGGAATATCCAAAAAAAGAAGCATCAAAATACTCGACTCCTGTTATGTATCCTTTGGCTTTCATATAATTGGGGTGCCGGATATCTTCCTTATGTACACCACTCTCCAGCAATTCCCGGTCTGAAAAAAAAGCTATGGATTCCACGCCATTTTTTAAATTATTCCAGTATTCTTCGATATGGTTCGCCCCGGGAAACTTCCCGGCCATACCGATAACAGCTATATCCAGTCCAGGCCGTATATTGTCACTTTGGCTGCATTTTCCCGGCATATTGACCTCACATCCTTTTTACCCGCACTCTTTTTTGCAGTTTTTTCCTGGCACTTTGCATTTTAGCGGAACGGTTCGCTGCCGAGGCCGACGGGTCCAAATCTCCTGTTGACCGGCTCAAATGAAGGGCCAACTGGCTAATCTTCGGGAACCTGAAAAAAGTGCTCACCGGGATTTCCCTGCCGGTGATTACTTTTACTTCCCGGTTTAATTGAATAATATCCAGGGAAGTGGCTCCCAATTCGAAAAAATTATCATGAATCCCCACCTGTTCAATACCAAGATAATCCTGCCATATCCGGGCCAGGGTTTTCTCCATGCGGTTGGTAGGAGCTGCATAAGGAATGGTCATATGGGAACGGGTTTCTTTTCTCTCCCGGGACCTGGATTCTTGTTGGGATTCAAACCGGACCCAGCGGTTAATTCTTTTCTGCAAATCAGCCGCTGAAATCACCACCTGGTTAACCGTACCCACGCACCACCTCAGCATTCGACGAAACGTGGTTATCCCTTCTTCCGGTGTAATCAGTAAATAATGTAAGGGGTTGGCCGGGAGATCATTGTCCTGGGAATCCTCGAATAACCAATCTCCCCAGTTCACGGTAAACCATGGGGTGGGATTGGTGCGGTTAAACCAATAAACAAAAGCATCCAGGAAACTATTGGCAGCAGCATAGGCCGCGAATCCCAACCCCCCCAGGATAGAAGAGGGGGACGATATGATGATGCCAAAATCCAGGGCTTTACCCCGGAAGATTTTTTCCAGTACCATGAGTCCGGATATTTTCGGACGAAACTGGGTAATCAATTCATCTTTACCTGTTTCATCGATGGATTTGATCAATTGGCTGGCGGACGCCACTGCCGCATGGATCACCCCATTGACCGGCCCGAAGCGCTCCTCTGCCAGGGTAATTTTTTGCTGCATGTGCAGGGAATCGGCTGCATCACAGTCGATATACAAAACCTCGGCCCCCTGTTTTTCCAGTTCCATTATTTTGCGAATTTTCATCCCGGCACTCCCGTTACTTTCCCCGGAGCCCAGGTAATTTTCCCATTGGCTCCTGGCCGGCAAGGGGGTAAGTCCTGTCAGGATAAGCCGTGCTTTTATTGTCCTGGCAAGATAGCCGCAGAGGGTAAAACCGATATTTCCCAGTCCACCGGTGATTAAATACACACCCTGCGGCCTGAGCTGCGGTATATGTTTGTTCTCATCCTTTAAGCGCACCGGTTTAAAGACCTGCACCCACCGTTGGTTCATTCGATAAGCCACCACCGGATCAATAGATTCGGTCCTGAATTCTACGGACAAATGTTCCAGCAGGTTGGCTTCCTGCGGGCTCCCGGGTTCCGGCAATTGGATGTCGATGCAGCGGCAGCTTATATTGGTATACTCCTGGGGAATGACTTTTAGCAATCCCAGGATAGGTGACTGCTGGGGGGTCAACGGCTCTTCACCCATGATGTCGTGCAGATGGCTGGAAACCGTATAAAGTTTTATACTGCTGGTAAATTCCGCTTTGACAATGGCCTGGGCCAGGTAAAGGAGACCCTGTACCCCTATCTGCATGGAACGTTGAACTGTCTCTTCAGGTCTGTTCCTGAAGACCTCCACATCCTCCCTGTGAGTAATAGTCCATAGATGAACAATTACTGAGGGTATTCGTTTTATGGTTTGCAAATCCTCCATTAACCTGTGATAATCACTGCTTTGTTGTGGATTCATTTCATAATCATGGTCCCCGGTTTTTCGAAAAGCGGCACCGGCTTTTATCTCGATTAAATCGTGGTACTCCCGGGCCAATCGGTTCTTCAGCCGCGCCCCCAGGCCGGAGTTATCAACAAAAATAAGCAGGCACGATCCGGGGGGCATTTCAAAACTATCCATCGGCAGCAGTTGGGAACGTTCCCATTGGGGAAAATAAAACCAGTCCGTAATATCCGGTTTTTTACTGTCAATGTTGTTGTTTAATTCTTTTCCCTTGCCCGTTTCTTTGATCCGGAAGCTCTTCTCCTGGAAGGGGTAGGTGGGCAGTGGTAGGCGCCCCCTGTGTTGCAGCTGGTGCATTCCCCTCCAATCCACCTGTCCGCCCTTTAACCATAAAAGCCCGATTTTATTCAACAAGAAGTGCACATCTGATACCTCACGATCCGGGTGCCTTACCAGGTTCAGGACGGGCTGGCGCCGCTCTTTCCCCATTTGCCGAACCAATAACCCGCTTAATTCATGACCGGGTCCCACTTCGACAAACAGGACATCCGGGTCTTTCAATAATTCCTCCAATCCCCTGGCAAACCGGACGGTTTGCCGTAAATGAGTGCACCAGTAAGAGGGGTTCACTGCCTCCTCTAAACTGATAGGCTTACCTGTTACATTTGATATATAAGGAATTTGCGGGTTATTTAATTTGATTTTGCGCATCTGCGCCTCGAATTCTTCCAGGATAGGATCCATTTCTGGCGAATGTATGGCATATGAGGCAGGTACTCGCATACACAGGTATCCCTGTTGTTTCATTTCCTGTTCCAATACCTCCACGTCTGCCCCGGGGCCGGAAACCACACAGGATGACCCATTGTCAATGGCTGTGGATAATTTGTTGTATTTAGCCAGGAAAGGTTCCAATCGGTCCCTTACCAGGGGGATACTCAGCATGGCACCGCCTGGGGTAGCGGAGATCAGCCGCCCCCTGCATACCACTAAGTTTAACGCATCTTCCAGGCTGAAAACCCCGGAAACCAACGCTGCTGTATATTCCCCGAAACTGTAACCAATCATGGCAGCAGGCCGGATTCCCCACTGCATTAATAACCGGCTCAATGCATACTCGATTATCAACACCACCACCTGGGCGATTTCAGGTTGGTGGATGCCAGCTCGGTCATTTTTTATCCCGGGACACTCACCAGAACCGCGAATAGAAGGATAAAGAATTTCTTTAATATCATATCCCATTAAGGGTTTCAAAATTTCAAAGCATCGGTTCATCTCTTCCCGGAATACCGGTTCTGATTGGTACAGGCCCAACCCCATATTCACATACTGGGAACCCAGCCCGGGAAACATAAATACAATTGATTTTTTGTTTTCTTCTGTGTAAGAAGTATGAAGGTCTTCGCTGCCAGGAGTGGATAATTTCTCTGCGGCTTCGCTGGTACAGGAACATACCAGCATTCGCCGGTATTTAAAGGCTTTCCTGCCCACCTGCAGGGTATAGGCTGCATCTGCTAAATTGATACCAGGATTTTGCTTGAAATGGTGGGCCAGGTCCCTGCTTATTCGTTCCAGGGTGGTTTCGGTCCTGGCAGATAAGACAATTAATTGATAAGGGCGACCCACTGGTTCGTCACTGCATATTTTATGTACTCCACCCTGGGTTTTAACCCTTGCTCCTTGAGTAATGAGCCATTCCTCCAACACTACATGGACATTCGTTCCACCAATCCCCAGGGAACTGACGCCTGCCCGACGAGGACCCCAACTACCGTTTACAGGCCAATCCTTCAAAATACGATTCACATAAAAAGGACTATTCTCAAAATCAATCAAAGGATTTAGTTCCGTGACATTAATCGTGGGGGGAATCTGGCGATGCTTCAGACATAACACCGCTTTTATCAACCCGACGATACCAGCCGACACATCAAGATGGCCCACATTGGCTTTTACAGATCCCACGGCACAGTATTGCTTTTTTTCCTGGTCTGGTACTGGGTTCATGCTAAAAGTACGAAATGCCCGGGTCAGGGCTGCGATTTCCACCGGGTCTCCAAGAGAGGTCCCGGTTCCATGGGTTTCTACATAACCAATGGTATGAGCAGGCACATCAGCTTCCCGCAGTGCTTTGGTAATCACTTCAAACTGCCCGATTTCACTGGGACTTGTATACCCCACTTTTAACGAACCGTCGTTATTTAGGGCTGAACCTTTAATCACCGCATAAATATGATCATTATCTTTAACCGCCTCAGGTAATCGTTTTAAAACAACGATTCCAATGCCGTTTCCAAATACGGTGCCCCTGGCTTTGGCATCAAAGGGGCGACAGTGTCCATCCGGGGATAAATGGCCCCCTTCTGCATGAAAATAACCGGTCCGTTCAGGCACTTTCACTGCTGCGCCCCCTGCCAGCGCCATATCACATTCGCCGCTTAATAACCCTTGCCTTGCCAGGTGAACAGCCGCCAGGGATGTGGAACATGCACTCTGCACCGTTACAGCCGGCCCCCTGAGATTAAGTTTGTAAGATACACGAGTGGCAAAAAAGTCCTTATCATTTCCAATCATGGTCTGGAACTCACCCCGCTGCTTTATAATACCGGGATTTGCCAGGGCATTGTTCAGCAAATAGATGTTCCATCCCACTCCCGCATAAATCCCAATCAAACCCGGGAATGTTTCCCCCACATACCCTGCATCTTCCAGTCCCCTCCACGCATGTTCCAGGAATAACCGGTGCTGTGGGTCCATTATCTCTGCTTCTCCCGGGGTTATACCGAAAAAATCCGCATCGAAACAGTCTACCTCCCCCAATACTCCACCTGCTGACACAAGCTTCAAATGACCCTGTATAAGCCGGTGCGCCTCCGAACCCTCCAATTCCTCCTCTTTAAAAAAGGAAATGGATTCCACTCCTTCTTCTAAATTTCTCCAGAATTCACCAATATTCTTTGCACCGGGAACACGAAGAGAAATGCCGATAACCGCGATATGACGAGAATCTTTTTTCACCGGATATGAATCCGTTTCAATCCTCTTCATGTCTTTCGCTTCCCGGTCCTCTTCCGGCAAGATCATGTTTTTATCTTCAATTTTCGTGTTTTTTTGGATAAGTCGGGCTTGATCAGCGATGGTGGGATAATTGAATAATTCGATAATCCCGACTTCATGGTTAAAGGTCTTTTCCAGCTTACTTTTTAGTTTGATCAACATCAAGGAATGACCGCCCAGGTCGAAGAAATTATCATGGATACCCACCTGTTCTTTGTTCCTATCTAGCAATTGCATCCATATTTCCCGGATTTTGTTTTCATATTGGTTGGTGGGAGGAATACATCGGCTGCTGCTGGCAAGCCTGCTTTTGGCATCTATTTTCAACAGTGCTTTGCGGTCGATTTTGCCGTTAGGTGTGAGAGGGAGTTCTTCCATGGACACAAAATGAGCCGGAACCATGTAATCCGGTAACGTTTTTAATAAATATTGCCTTATCTCAGAGGCAAAAATTTCCTTACTCGATACCAAAAAAGCATAGAGGTTTTTTTCACCCTGGTGGTCTTCCTTTGCCACTACCGCGGCTTCTTTGAGCTCAGGATAACGCAGCACATGGTTTTCAATCTCTCTCAGTTCTACCCGGTTACCGCGTATTTTGACCTGGTGGTCCACTCGCCCCAAATACTCTACTTTCCCATCGGGTAACCACCGTCCCAGGTCTCCGGTCCTGTAAAGAATATAGGACATAGGGGACTGATAGGACCTATGATATCCATCGCGGCAATCCCCATAAATCTTTAAATCCCGGTCAAACTTTTCTGCGGTTAATCCCGGTCGTTTCCAGTAGCCATATCCTACCCCTGCTCCCATAACACATATTTCCCCGGCAACTCCCACCGGTTGCAGTCGATCATGATGATTTAATATAAAGATATTGGTGTTGAGCGAAGGTGTACCAATAGGCACTGCCCGGGTATTTGTATCCACAGGTATCGTGTAATGCAGCACATCATCGCAGCATTCGGTTTGACCGTAACAATCTACCAGATCAATGTGTGTATATTTTTCATAGAATTTATTCACTAAAAAGGGTTTGGTCTCTTCCGAGGTGAGAGCGATTTTGCGCAAACGTTCCAGCTTGATCTTCTCCTTGCCTTCATCCAATAAGAATAAATACGCCTTTAATACCGAGGGAATAACCTCGATTACCGTCACACCGTCCGCTTCTGCCCGCTGAAATTGCAGGTAAGGGTCCCACTCGATTGCCTCCGTATAAAGCACCAACCGCCCCCCGGTAAACAACGGGGAAAGTATCTGCCACACTGAAGCAATCACATTGATACTAAAATTGTTGGCTACTGTATCTGTTCCTGTAATGCCCAATACCTGGATTTTGGTATAGGTATGATTCACAATACCGGAATGATGCAGTAACGCCCCTTTGGGTTTTCCGGTGGAACCCGAAGTATAAATAATATATGATAAATCTGCCGGTGCAGCAGGATCCCCGGGATCTTCCTCAGAATAGGCTTGCAGCTTTCCCGCATCATAAAAAATTTCGGTAATTCCAGGGATTTTCCCGGTATTCATGGTCCCTGTCAGGAAAAGTAGGGAGGACATCGACGATATAGAAGATTCGGCTAGTGCAGGCTTTAACAGGAACCCGGCTTTGCTGTCCCGGATGATAAACCGGTTCCGTTCTTGCGGGTAAGAAATATCCAGCGGAATACAGACAGCCCCGGCCTTTAATATTCCCAGCAGTGCAATAATCATTTCCAGGGAACGAGGAAACATCACAGCTACCCGCGAATCAGAACCGGGTCCCACGCCATGTTCCTTTAACATATGGGTCAGCCGCCTGGCCTGCCGGTTCAATTCCTGGTAGGTTAAACAGCAGTCTTCGTATTGAACCGCATGATTGAAAGGAGTGCGAACCGCCTGGTCTGAGATAACCCCGGCAATGGTCTGCTCCACCAATAACTCGACAGCGGGATTATTAAATTCCTCCAATATCTGCTTCGTCTCTTCATCGGTTAACATGGGAAGGTCCGCTGTTCTAACGGAAGCATCGCTGATCATGCCTTGCAATATATTGACATAGTGATTGGCCATTCGTTTAATGGTGCCTGGCTCAAATAAATCCGCATCATAATGAAAATCCACCCTCATATGATCCGCTTCCAACATCATCATTTGCACTGTCAAATCGAAATTGGTCATTTCAAACGTGTCATAGGAACGAAACACCAGGTGAGTGCCCGGGGTATGCCGCGTTAACAGGTTGTCCAACGGGTAATTATCAATCACAATAAGGGAATCAAATAAATTACTTTCCCTGCCAACGCCGGTCAATTGCTTGATTTCAGTTAATGGACTGTGTTCATATTTAGATTCATTTCGTTCCTTCAGGTGATTATCCATGGCAAGAAAGAGCCCTGAAACAGTGGTGTCCTTGCCTGCGTTCAAGCGCAGGGGCAAGGTATTGATGAATAAACCCACGATCTGTTCAATGCCTTTTATTAGCGGCGTACGGCCGGATACCGTGGTTCCGAAAACAATGTCATGGGAATTGTTATACCTTTGCAGTAATATCCCCCAGGCTGCGTACAAAATAGTAGAGATGGTCACATTATGGGATAGGGCACAGGCCTGCAGCCGGTCCCAGCAAGAAGAAGAAATCTCTATCTTGTGAGTCGATACCTGTTGAATATCATGCAATTTCTTTTTATCATAAGGTAATAACGTCCGCGTATCGAAATCTTCCAGGTAGTTTTTCCAGAATTGCTGCCGTTCCTGGGTATACCGGGATTGGCACTGGCGATACCATTTAAAAAATTCTTTGTACCTGGTTTTCGTTATTGGTACGGAAGATTCACCCTTCACTAACCGGTTATATACCATCCGGAATTCGGTTAATAGGATCCCGGTACTCCATCCATCCAGCAATATATGGTGAAATGTAAGAATCATCAGGCTTTCATGATCATGGCCCCGGCACAGGGTAATGCGGAAAGGTTCCCGGCTGAGATCAAGGGGTTGGTTTTTATCACTATTGATAATGGTCTCCTGCGATGTCTTTTGGGTTTGTTTGTCCTGGTCAGAGAGATCAAAAACCCGAATAGGAATCTCTTTTTGTTTTAAAACGATCTGCACCGGTTCTTCCAGTTTTTCCCAACCGATAACAGAGCGCAGCATTTCATTGGTA
>CP070627.1:8859868-8876042 GCA_020355945.1 Candidatus Aminicenantota bacterium
TTCTTAATGATTTTAACATTGACAAACTGCCCCACGGCAAAAATTCCTTTTTTATCGTGAACGTCCAGGGTTACCTTAAATGTACCGCTCTCCGGGTCAATAGCGGGTGAAATTCGTTTGATACTCCCTGGTACTTCTTTAGAGCCGGAAAAGACAATGGTTTTTTGTTGAAGAAATACTTCATCTTTTTCTTGTTCCGGGATATTGACCACTGCGATTTTTTCTTTGTCTTGCACGATTGAAAAGGCCAACTGGGATGTATTGATTTTATTGCCCACTTTAATGTGCCGTTTGGTGACGACGCCGGAAATGGGGGAGGTGATGCGGGTATAGGAGAGTAACAATTTTGCTTGTTCCCACTCCAGTTTTGCGGTTTCCATATTGAATTTGAGTCTCTCGAAATCTTCTTTACTCAGCATCTGTCGTTGGTATATTTCTTTTTGCCGTTCGAATTCTGCTTTTAGTTTTTTGTAGTTGAGTTCGGCTTTTTTTTCATTGAGGGAGGCTTCCCGGTCGTCAAGAATGGCTAATACATCATCTTTTTTCACTTGTTGGCCTTCATCGAAGATGATTTTTTCAATGATACCGAAGGTCATGGGGTAGAGATCTACGACTTTTTCAGAATCGATATTGCTGCTGAACAGGAGAAAGGAGCTAATATCCCCGACAGTGGGTGAGGTGACCTGGACTGGTACTGCATCGGTGTCTTTTTCTGCGTCTTTATCTTTCTTTTTTTTTATGTCTTGTTTGGGTTGGTCTTTGGTTTCATTTTTTTCAACTTTTTTATCCTTTTCATTTTCAGTGGTTTGGGTTTCCTGTGGGTTGGGTTTGCTGCATTGGGATGCAGTCAGGGCTGACAGTATTAAACTGGCTGAAACGAATAAAAAAAGCAATCTTTTCATTTTCATATTACTTTAACTCCTAGTAGTTTTTATAATTCTTATAACGTAATTTTGCGAAAAAAGTTTAAATTTTTTTGCTGTTGGCTTAAGGTTCAGTAAACCTTATGGCAACAGCATGAAAATGTTAATATTAACTGCGGACAATGTGTCCCATGGAAGTGATTAACTGCTCATAACGCTGCCGAAACGACCAGCCCGAGCAGGACAACATTATCCCAAACCGGCAAACCACCTCATTAATAACAGAAATAGTAAGCTCAACCCTTTGCACCTGTTTTCCCTCTGAAGAATCAATATACAATGACTCCGACAAAGGAAGTACAACCGTTCCACAGTCAAAACCAACTCTTACACAATTATACCTCCCCTCAGGCAGGTTTAGACGAGTATAAGACTCACTCATCACCACCCCTGTGTATATAATTTCTTCCTTATGCCGATCTGACCCGGGAGAAGCAGCCTGGCCGGTGATATCCCTAAACACCATACCATCAGCTAACACCCTGTCTTCCTGGTACATCTCCAGATCATGCGGACCGTAAGCAGAAAAATCAAACCCATAAAACTGCTTCCACGAACTCTCCTGCCAACAAAACCGGACCAGGAAAGAAGCCCGGCCAAGATTTCTTCGCACCCGAATATGACTTAACAGCGCCTGCCAACTCGAATCAGCCGCACCCAAAAGACAGATATCTTTGTTTTGTAACTGGTCTGACAGAGGAACCCCGGATAAAAACCGGACATTAACCAAACCCTCTTGTGCAGCAAGCTGCTGCATAGCTTTGTCTGCCCATGATGAGTGGTTAAGAATAGCTACACTTTTAGCGCCGTTTCTAGCCGCCATCAGGGCACCAAAGGACATGCTGCACCCGATCCATAAACAATCACGCCCCTGGTATGCACCGGACATTGCCTGTGCCGAGATGTGCTCTTCATTAGCCCCCGGGGCGTTCATATTCGATGGGCTTGCCTCTATTGTCCGGGTAAAGGAAGTTTTCTCCCTGGTCCCATCCCTGACACTGACATTAGCCCTGAAAGACGCAGTAGACGGCGCAACTTTTGTTTGAGTAAAAGTTCCCGATATTTCAAAACCCGGGCCTACATTTATATCAACAGGAAGAATCCAGAGCCCCTGGCCCCAGTGGGTGGGAGGAAGCCACGGTGCAGTGGACAGTAATACCGGTGGCCCGGTTTTGCTAAACAACACATCAAACCATAAGCCAAAACCGTTTAATATGCCCGCTTCAATAAGATCAAAACAAAACGCTGATTCGTATACCTTGACATCAGGTTCCTGTATTGTGTTTAAGTCAAGGTCGAGGATGCAGGATGGATCAGCCAGGAATCGTGCCGGGTCGATATTGGATACCCACATTTGTGACGAAATGGTTTCCCTAAGGGCGGGAAAACGCTTACTGCTGATTCCTGCGACATCGTCCAGGGGGGCAAGAAAGAGTCTGGCCCGGTCAGGAAGCAGGATACCGCCAGGTTTGAGCCATTGGTCCCGGGCGTATAACACCACGGGAAGCATGTCCTCCATCAACAAGAGCCCGCCCATCCACTCTGAAACAATTATGTCAACTGAGTCAACCGGAAGCTTTATATCCTGGATTTTGCCCCCGAAGAATTGCACGCGGTCTGCCAGGCCGTTGGCGCGTGCTGCATCCTCAGCTCCGGGCGGGACATCCGTGTCAACAGCCAGCACCAGCCTGGCGCCAGCCCTGGCTGCAAAAAAGGACAATATCCCGGTGCCGCAGCCCACATCAAGGACTATTTTGTCCCGGACTACTGACTCCACGGCCTTTTGATAGGCCAGACACCGCACCCTGTCGCGCAGCATCTCCAGGTGTGTCCTCAGACGATAGTAAACGCGGTCTTTTTGTACCATTGTTTCATAAGGCCCTTTCTTAGTTTTTGCTGTGAACCACTCCACAAGCTCAAATGGCGCAAGAATAACAACGGGTATTATATTGGAAATTTAATCGTTAATCAATACCTCTGTTCATTAAGCGAATCAATAAAAGTTTTTGCGGGGGGGTTATGCGCAAAGCGCAGGGCGCAAAGCGAATAATACAATTGGCGCTGTGCGCAAAGCGCCATGCGCCATGCGCAATGCTCTCGCCACCTGGCCGCCGGAGGCAATAAAATGTAGTTGACAAATCAGTCCTTTTATGATATTTGTGATAGAAGATGTACGAGGTTTTTGAGTTTTAAGAGGCTGAAAATTATATAAACATGAAAGATTACTAAAATGAGAATTGAGAACATCAGGCTTAAAAATTTTAAGATTTTCCAGGACCTTCACCTGGAAAATCTTCCTTCTCTGGCTATTTTTGTCGGTGCGAACGGGACAGGTAAGACCACTCTTTTCGATGTTTTCGGTTTTGTTAGCGATGCGTTGAAGAACAATATCCGCCAGGCATTACAAAAAAGAGGGGGGTTTAAAGAAGTCATCAGCAGAGGCAAGACTGGTTTTATTGTCATCGAACTTAAATTTAGATTAGAGATAGCAGGTAAAAACCGCCTGGTCACATACCTGCTGGAAATCGGGGAAGCAAAAGGGATACCATTTGTAAATCGGGAGATTTTAAGATATAAAAGAAGCAGTTATGGTTCACCTTATCACTTTATCGATTTCTCAAAAGGTGAAGGCCATGCCATTACCAATGAAGAAGCTTTTGATAAACCCGATGAAGAATTAGACCGTGAGCATCAAAAGCTTGGTTCTTCAGACATCCTTGCCATTAAGGGTTTGGGACAATTTGAACGATTTAAAGCAGCAAATGCCTTCAGGGAATTTATCGAGAACTGGCATTTATCTGATTTTCATATCACTGATGCCAGGCCCAGCCGGGATGCGGGGTATGCCGAGCATTTATCGGAAACCGGCAGCAATCTCCCGCTGGTGGCCCAATACATACTCCAATACCACCCGACAAAATTTAAAAAAATCCTGGAAAAAATGAAAAAACGAGTACCAGGGATTGCCGATGTAAATGCGGTTCCTACCGAAGATGGAAGAATTCTTTTAAAATTCCGGGATGGCAGTTTTAAAGACCCTTTTATTGCCAAACACGTATCGGATGGAACCATCAAAATGTTTGCTTACCTTATCCTGCTTCATGATCCGGAACCTCATCCGTTATTGTGCCTGGAAGAACCTGAAAACCAGTTATATCATTCTTTGATGATTGAGCTATTGGAAGAATTCAGGGATTATACTTATCGGGGGGGACAGGTTTTTATATCCACTCATTCTCCTGATTTGATTAATGGGGCAAATCCGGAAGAAGTTTATTGGTTGGTAAAAAAGGAAGACGGTTATGCTCAAATAAAACGGGCGCAGGATGATGAACTGATTACTGCCCTGTATAAAGAGGGGAGCCAGCTTGGTTATTTGTGGAAACAGGATTATTTCAAAGAAAGCCATCCTAAATGAAAGAGATAGAAGAGAAACACGTAGAAATATTAGTGGAAGAATCCTCAATGGAGAATTTTTTGAGGGTGTTATTACCAAACATACTTCCTCCTGGTTACCGGTTGGGTGTCAATTGCTTCATAAGGGCTCATGAAGGCAAGCATCATCTCCAAAAAGAAATCCCTAAAAAAGTAAAGGCATATAAGCATAATTTTAGAAAACCTTGTAAGGTGATTGTGATCCAGGATCAAAATAGTAGTGATTGCAAAGAGTTAAAGAGCTATCTTAAAAAATTAATTACAGATAATGCGGATATACCCTTCCTGGTTCGGATAGCTTGCAGAGAATTAGAAGCTTTTTACCTGGGGGATATGCATGCCATCGAAAAGGTTTACCCCAAATTTAAAGCGGACAAATTTTCCCGGAAGGCGAAATTTAGAAACCCGGACAATTGCAGTGCCTTCGAAGAAATCAAAAAGATCATACCTGGATTCCAGAAAGTTTATGCTTCAAAAGAAATATCAAAACATATTTCTATAGAATGTAATAAATCCACCAGTTTCAAACACCTGGTTACCGGGATTCAACGCTTTTTGAACTAAGGACTAAGCATTAATGGCATAAGGAATTAGGAAGATGTAATGCAGGTGGGGTCAGGTACTGCCATGGGGACCCTGGACCCCCAATACTGTTGACTTAAGGTTAAATTTTTTTTAGTGCTTTTTTCTTTTAGCACTTTATGCCGAACGGAGAATTTAAATTGAAAAAACTGCCCCTGGACCCCGCAAAAACTTCTTATTAAAACCGACCACGTTGCGAATATTAGAAAAAAATATCGATATGCCCATTGTCAATGATTATATTATATACAATACCCATATGAAAAATTTTTTTGCCTTTATAACCGGCGGCAAACGTTTCTGCCAGTACTCGGTAGATATTGATGGCATGTTCATAAGAAGCCGCATTCCTGATCCTGCCGCCGGCAACGTAAATATTCATCCCCGCAAAACCTTTACCGCCTTTCTTTTTTATTTGCTTCTCAATCTGCCCCAGGCTCTCTTCTATTTTTTCAAACCGGGGAGAGAAGTGAGCCAAAAAACCGGCCCTGCACGTTTTACAATATCCTGCTATATAAATGAGGTCAAGTCTCAACTTTTGACATTAGAGGCTTGAAATGTGGACGAATGAGACGGGAGATGAAAATGTGCAACGGAATCGCAAAAAAATATTCTTGACATTGCTTTCACCCTGTGATAAAAAACAAAGTTAAAAGCAAAAAAATATAGTCAAATTAGAAAAGGTACTTATGGCTAAACAAAAAATATTGATCGTAGAAGATGATAATAAGGTAGTGGAATTAATTAAAGAGGCCATAAAAAAAATTCGAGGCGAATACTTCGTAAAAATAGCTGAAAACGGGGCGGAAGCGCTGGATATCATTGAAAAAAATAAAATAGACCTGGCAATGCTGGATATTCAAATGCCGGTGATGAGTGGAGCACAACTGCTGACCGAACTTTGTAACCGGAAAATATGGTTTCCTATCATTATCATGACAGCTTACAGCGTGAAAGATATACAGGACAACCTGCTGGACTACGGGATAATCGATCTCCTGGTTAAACCGTTGGATATTGCCATTCTTAAAAAAAAGATAGAAGAAGTATTGAAAAAAAGGGAACATAAGGATTCCATTTTTGGCATGAGCCTGGCCACAATTATGCAGGTCCTGGAAATGGAGAAACGCACCGGGATTATGACAATAAAAATAGGGAATAGAAATGCAAGAATATTCTTCAAAACAGGAAAAGTTGTAGATATCGAAGCTGATGGGGTTTCCGGGGAGCAAGCCCTGGTGGATTTCATGGATGAGTCGATCGAAAATAAGGAGTTTAGTATCGAGTACCTGCCCCATCATCGAAAAGCAAAGATATCTAAATCCTTTACCCAGATTATGCTTAACGCCTCAAGGCAGTTAGACGAAAAAAAGAGAGAAAAAATGGTGTAATATGTCAGAACAAGATCAAATGCAGGCAGAGAAGCAAGAGAAAGCTTTAAACAGGTATGCCGAGGGAGTAGTAGAGTTGGATGCCGTACTGGAAGTCCTTAGCGAATCCCACCTTGACCTCTCCCGCGGGCAAGGTAAATGGTCTATCCGGGAGATCGTTCACCATATCGCAGATGCGGAAGATATCTGGAAGACCTGTATCAAAGCTGCATTGGGCAACCCGGGCTGTACGGTTGACTTGAATTGGTATATTATTGACAACAAGTGTGCCGGCCCTTTGGATTATGCCCGTCGCCCGATTACAGATGCTGTGGATCTCTTCAAAGCCACCCGCCGCCACATCGTGGAATTAATAACTCATCTGGCGGATGCCTGGAACCAGTCCTTTACTATTACCAGGAGTGACTTACCCGAAGGAAAAACCTTCAAAGTGGGTGATGTAATTAGTTTCCAAAACCTTCACCTGCGGCGGCATATCAAACAAATTCGTGAAACCCGGGAAAAACACGGGATTTAATCGGGGTTTTTAAATTCCAGGTTTAACCTGGTGGTTGAATGGCATCTACCGGGCAGACCTCGACGCAATTTCCACAGTCAGTGCAATAATCAGGATCGATCAAATATCTCTCGTCACCTTCTAAAATTCCATCCATCGGGCATTCTTCCAAACATAAACCGCAGTTAATGCAATCTCCGCTAATATAATATGCCATATTTTCCTCCTCGATAAAAAACTAATGATACCTCATCATGCGATTTTTTTCAATCCCCTGTCCTTATCCGGCAGTAATTCTAATTTTACCACGAAGTACACGAAGGGCACGAAGGAGAGATTTTTTGTTTTTATTTTTCTTAATTCTCTTCGTGTCCCTTCATGCTTCACTGTAACTTCGTGGCTAATTTTTTTTACTCTGTGACCTCAGCAGTCATGTGTCCTCTGTGGCTAAAGTAATTTCATGGTGGCCGGAAGTGCAGCAACAAATTTGAAAAGCCTCCCCGGAACTGTTGAAATCCTGGATTACCTATGCTATTATATATTATTCCGTGAAATCCTGCCATTTTCCGGCAAAATATTCTTTTTGGTTCCGGCTTGTCCGTATTAGGCTATTATGCTATTATCAGTGGATAATGAATATATCATGAAATGTTGAACCAATGAATATATTATAAAATTTTGAGGAGGTAAAAATGTATAAACACAAAAAAAATATCGGAGATATCCTGGCATTAACACCCTTGCAGGAAGGGATACTGTTTCATTACCTAAAAGAACCCGGGCGCAATCTCTATTTTGAACAATTGTGCCTGGAGGTATCGGGAAAGATAGACGTGCGGTTGTTCGAGAAAGCCTGGAATCACGTCATTGAAACCAATGAAATACTGCGAACCGTATTTTTGTGGGAGAATGTCAAAAAACCGGTGCAGGTGGTTTTAAAGGAACATAAGCTTCAACTGAAAGTTTACGATCTCCGTGCCAGAGACGCAGATGAGAGACCGCGTCTGCTGGTAAAAATAAAACAAAGGGACAAAGAAAACCAGTTTGATCTGCGGCGCGTCTCCTTCCGCGTCACCCTGTGTCAACTTGGAGAAGAAGAGCATGTGGTGATTATTAGCAATCACCACATCTTGTATGACGGCTGGAGCAGCAGTATTCTCCTGGAGGAATTTTTTAATACTTATAGGGAATTGACCCTGGGCAGGCCGCTGGTAAAACCGCTCAAGACCAAATTCAAAGAGTTTATCAAGCTCCTTCAAAGCAGTGACGAAAAAAAACAGGACCGTTTCTGGAGGGAATACCTGGATGGCCTGGATACCTTTACAGTGCTCCCAATAAAAATGAAATCCGGGGAACTCCCCGGTTTCGACCGCCCGAGGCTTCAACACCTGGAATTGGATGAAACCTCTGTCAGCGGCATGGAAACGCTGGCTAAAACCGGGAAAGTGACTATGGCGGCAATACTGTACACGGCCTGGGGGATATTGCTGCAGCGTTATTGTAACTGCGATGATATTATTTTCGGGACCACGGTATCCGGCAGAAGCGCCAAATTAAAAGGCATTGAAGATATGGTGGGATTATTTATCAATACCCTTCCCCTCCGGGTTTCAAGCGGCAGGGGTAAGAGGGCGGAAGACCTGGTTCAAAGCATCAATCAAGACTTGCAAGCCCGTGAAGAATACGAAAATACACCGCTGGTAAAAATAAAAGAAGGTTATTTGCACTGCGATGCTTATGGGGAGCTTTTCGATAACATCGTGGTGATTGAAAATTATCCGGTGAACAGTTTACGCAGCCGCCTGGACCATGATGAAACCACCCTCTGTTTCAACTCTTTTTCCATGGTGGAGATGACTAACTATGATTTAACCCTGAGCATTGCTTTTACCGATACCATTGGCATTGATTTTATTTACAATGAAGAAACCTTTGAACCTGGGTCCATTGAGAGACTGACCGGACACTTTAGTCGTATCCTGGCTGACATTATTACCAATCCCGGCAAGAGAGCCTGTGATATCGAACTATTGTCAAAAGAAGAAAAGAGACGAATATTGTACGGTTTTAACGATACCGCGACAAACTATCCCCGAGACAAGACCATTCACCAATTGTTCGAGGCCCGGGTGGAGAGATCAGGTGACCGGTGCCCGGTGAATAGTGGGGAGTTGCAGATAACTTACGGGGAATTGAACCGGAGGACGAACCGATTGGCGCATGGGTTACGGGAAAAAGGCGCTGGACCTGATACCATTGTGGCCATTATGATTGGGCGCTCTGTTGAAATGATCATCGGGATATTGGGTATATTAAAAGCCGGGGGCGCTTACTTGCCTATTGATCCTGGTTATCCACAGGAACGTATCGATTACATGTTAAAGGACAGCAATGCCAAAATTTTTTTGACCGGTCGGGAAATCGCAGGTTTGTCTTCAGCGGAGGCGTTTAATATCCAGCCGCAGGGTGCCTCTTTTCACCTGGACCTGTTATCATGTGTTAAGGCACCTGTCACTTCTTTGGCCTATATCATCTATACGTCGGGTTCCACCGGGCAGCCCAAGGGTGTGATGGTTGGTCATGGCAATGTTGTGCGCCTGGTGGTGAACACCACGTTTGTAAAATTATCGGAGCGTACCAGTATTCTTCAAACCGGCGCCCCGGTCTTTGATGCCACCACCTTTGAAATTTGGGGGGCCCTGCTTAACGGGGGTCGATTGTGTCTTGTTAGTCAAGAAACAATCCTGGATGCGCCGCGGCTGGGATTTGCCTTAAAGCAGTATGACATAAACACCCTGTGGCTCAGTTCTCCGTTGTTTAACCAGTTGTCGGGAGAGAATAGTGATATATTTGCTTCCCTTGAGTATTTGTTAGTTGGAGGGGATGTGTTGTCGCCTTCTTTTATCAACCGGGTAAGGAGTAAGAATGTTAATCTCAAAGTAATAAACGGTTACGGCCCTACGGAGAACACCACCTTTTCCACCACTTTTTTAATCAATAAAGATTACCGGGATTCTATTCCCATTGGTTCACCCATTAGTAATTCCACTGCTTTTGTCATGAGTCGGGCCGGGAGGCTGCAGCCGGTAGGAGTATGTGGAGAGTTATGGGTCGGAGGTGACGGACTTGCTCGTGGTTATCTGAACCAATCCGAATTAACCGCAGAGAAATTCATTTCAACCAGAAGTTTTTTGGGGGGTCCAGGGGGGCGATTTTTCAAAAAAGCCCCCCTGGTCGCCGAAGGCAGATTATACAAAACCGGTGACCTTACCCGCTGGCTTGCTGATGGCAACATCGAATTCCTGGGCCGCATCGATTTCCAGGTGAAGATCCGGGGTTACCGCATTGAATTGGGTGAGATCGAAAACCGGTTAGCTGCGTATGATCGGGTAACCGATGTTGTGGTCGTAGTCCGTGAAGCGGTTCCCGGGGAGAAGAGCTTGTGTGCTTATATTGTGGCAAAGACCGGTTTTGACATGACCCGGGTGCATGAGTTTCTCAGCCATTGCCTGCCGGATTATATGATTCCTTCTTATTTTGTGCAGCTAGAAAAAATCCCCCTTACCGCCAACGGGAAAGTAGACCGAAAAGCCTTACCGGAGCCGGGGATCAATGCCAGTGCCCGGGAGTATGTCCCGCCGGGAAACGCCGTGGAAAAAACCCTGGTACAAATATGGCAGGAGGTACTGGGGATCAAACAGGTGGGAATTACCGATAATTTCTTCCAAATCGGGGGAGATTCCATCAAAGCGATCCAGGTGGCTGCTCGCTTGAGGAAACACCGCCTGGTTTTGTCAATTAATGATATTTTCAGGAACCCCGATATCCGGAAACTGGGGAAATGTGTCACCGGGATAGAGCGGGAAATCCCACAGGGCCCTGTTGAGGGAGAAGTAGAATTGACTCCTATCCAGCATTGGTTTTTTCAAAAGGATTTTACTGCTAAGCATCATTTTAATCACTCGATTATGTTGTACCGGCGGGATGGATTTGCTGTCGAAATCCTGGAAAAGGTGTTTACCGCATTGGTGAGTCATCATGATGCCTTGCGCATGAGATATGAGTTTGGCGAGGAACATGTACGGCAGTGGAACCGGGGACTGGAAAGTCCTTTGTTTGATTTTGAAGTGTTTGATATGAAGGGCATGGAAAAGTTTGAAGAGAAAATAACCGGGGAGGCCGACAGGATACAGTCAAGTATTAACCTGGAAACCGGGCCGCTGTTAAAGCTGGGGCTTTTTAAGACCCCTGGCGGAGATCATTTATTGGTTGTTATTCATCACCTGGTGGTGGATGGCGTATCGTGGCGCATTTTGTTGGAAGACTTTAACACAGGCTATAACCAGGCAATGCAGGGAAAGGATATCTGTTTCCCGGGAAAGACCGATTCCTTTCAATACTGGTCGCGGCGCTTGAACCAATATGCACTGGGCAATACCGGTACTGGTGGCAAGACAGTATTGAAGGACCTGGATTATTGGAGCAAAATCGCGTTGGAGGAGATAGAGCCCTTACCCGTGGACAGGGAAGTCCCGGCCTCGGGGTTGAATTGCAAAAACAACGGCATCATCAGGGTTACGCTGGATAACCAGGAAACCCAACGGCTGTTAAAAGAGGTGAATTGGGCCTACAACACTGAAATCGACGATGTTTTATTGACTGCCCTGGGCCTGGCGCTAAAGGATTGGAGAGGTGTGGAGAAGTTTTCCGTCAACATGGAAGGGCATGGCCGGGAACCGGTTATCCATGAGGTGGATATTAGCCGGACTGTGGGCTGGTTCACCGCCATTTTCCCGGTAATTGTAGATATGCGCCGCTGGCAAGATGTATCATATGCCCTTAAATGGGTTAAAGAAACACGGAGGCGTATCCCGGATAAAGGGTTCGGGTACGGTGTATTAAAATATATCACCCCCGGGAATTTAAAAGGCGGGGTTTTATTTGAACTGGAACCGGGAATCACTTTCAATTACATGGGGCAATTCCAACAAGCAGACAGGGCTTCTTCTGTAGAAAAAAATGACGGCAGGTCTTTTGGGCGATCATGGGTAAGTACCGGGTCAGGAGTGGGCCCCGGGTTTGAAACCACTTCTAATATTGAAATTAACGGGATAATGGTGGATGACCGGCTGCAATTTTCTTTTGATTTTAACAGTCATCGCTATCGAAGCGAAAGCATCCAATCCCTGGCTGATTGTTATAAAGAACGTTTATTAACGCTGATCCGGCACTGCGTGTCCCGGCAAAACAGAGAGTTGACTCCTTCGGACCTGGGGTACAATAAAATTAACCTGGAAGATTTTTCCACCATTGTTCTTCATGTGAAAAATAACATGGGTACGGACAAAAAAATACAGTGCTTATATCCTTTAAGCCCGATGCAAAGCGGGATGCTCTATCATGCTTATGCCAACCGGTCCTCCCCTGTTTATTTCGAACAATCCGCCTTTGTTATTAAAGGAGAGATGGATTACCGGGTACTGAAACATAGTTTCAATCGATTGGTGGAACAATACGATATTTTTAGGACCAATTTTCTTTTTGAAGGATTGCCGGAACCATTGCAAGTGGTTTTGGAGCAAAGGGAAGCCGATTTCTTTTATGAAGATATTTCTCATTTACAGGACCAGGAAGAGGGAGTGCAGGCAGCCTACCTTGAGGAATTCAAACGAAAGGACCGGGACAGGGGGTTTGATTTAAGCGCAGATCGGTTGATAAGATGGGCATTGTTGAGAACAGACCGGGATACCTGCCACCTGGTATGGAGTTTCCATCATATCTTGATGGATGGGTGGTGCCTGGGAATAGTATTTAAAGAATTGATCCGGCTGTACCGGCTGCTCAAAGAGAACAGGCCGGTACAGCCGGAACCGGTGTTTTCGTACGGCGATTATATAAAATGGCTGGCCAGGCAAGATCGGGAAGAGGGGTTGAAATATTGGGAGTCTTACCTGGAGAGTTTTGAAAAGCCCACAAGTATCCCGAAGTTGGGCCCGGCAGCGGAGGGAGATGGGTTCTCTTATAAACCAGGGGAATACCAATGGATAATAGAAGAAACCGTTTCAGCCCGGATCCGTGATACAGCCAGGCAAAACCAGGTTACCGTTAATACGGTTTTCCAGGTGTCCTGGGGAATATTACTGGGGAAATACAACAATTGTGAAGACGTTGTTTTTGGTGCGGTGGTATCCGGAAGGTCCCCGGAAATAGAAGGCATTGAAAGCATGGTGGGGCTTTTTATTAACACGGTGCCGGTAAGGGTAAAAACCCGCTCTTATCAAACCGTTAGCCAGTTATTAAAAGAAGTCCGGGAGGACACGGCTTCCGCGAAATCGTATGAATACTTATCGCTGGCGGACATCCAGGCGCGTTCCCCTTTGAAAGGAAATTTAATTGATCATATCGTGGTTTTTGAGAATTATCCCATCAGTGATAGTATAAAAGATATCGCGGGGAACCTTGACCAGGACGGCCTATTTGATTTTCACCCGGAACTCGTCAGCACCCATAGTCAAACCAATTATGATTTTAATGTTATCATTATTCCCGGGGATTGTTTGACGGTTAACTTCATGTATAATAACCTTGTTTATCATGCTGAATGGGTGAATTCGATGGGGCGGCATTTAAAGGAAATTGTGCGGCAGGTTACGGATGATCCCGGTGTAATCACAGCGGATATTGAAATAATAACGAAAGAGGAGAAACAGCAAATCCTGTTCGATTTTAATGATACTGCCGCTGACTACCCGAAGAACAAAACCGTTATTCAATTGTTCGAGGAACAGGTGGATAGATGCGGCGACCGGTGTTCGGCGATCAAAGGCGAGGTGCAGGTGGCTTACGGGGAATTGAATCGGAGGGCGAACCGGTTGGCGCATGGGTTACAGGGAAAGGGGGCTGGACCGGACTGCATTGTGGCGATGATGATGGAGCGTTCCGTTGAGATGATGGTGGGCATCTTAGGCATATTAAAAGCTGGCGGCGCATACCTGCCTATTGATCCCGGGTATCCGGGAGAACGGGTCCAATACATGTTGAAAGACAGCAATGCCAGAGTTTTGCTGACAACAGCAAAACTCCAGGTTAAGGTTAAGGCTGAGGTTAAGGAGAACTCCAGGCAGCCACGAGGGCTGCCCCTACAATTTATTACTATTGAGAGAAACCTTGCAACTACCCCTGGATCATTACCCTCAACCTTAACCGCCACCTCAACCTGCCAGGTGAGCCCCGCGAACCTGGCCTACATCATTTACACATCCGGTTCTACGGGGCTTCCCAAAGGTGTTATGGTGGAACACCGGGCTCTTAATGCTTATGTGAATGCATTTTTGCATGAATTCGAGCTAACGGAAAATACCGCTGTCATCCAGCAGGCCACCTATTCGTTTGATACTTTCGGGGAGGAGGTCTACCCGGTGTTATCCAGGGGTGGCCGTATTGTGATTGCTGCTAAAGATGAGGTCATGGATGTCGGTTTATTTGCGAAGGTCATTGCCGGGCATGGCATAGATATGGTTGATTGTTCGCCTCTTGTGCTGGATCAATTGAACCGGGAAGAGTTCCTGGATTTGATTAAGAATGTAAAACTATTTATCAGTGGTGGTGATGTATTAAAAGGGAGTTACATCAATAACCTCTTAAAAACCGGCAAGGTTTGGAACACTTACGGTCCCACGGAAGCGACGATCTGTGCCTCTTATTATCGCTGTACCCAGTCAATTGAGGGGAATGTACCCATTGGTCGTCCCATAGCCAATTACAACATCCATATCCTGGATAAGTACAGTGTGCTGCAGTCGGTTGGTGTGCCGGGTGAATTATGTATTATTGGCCCCGGTCTTGCCCGCGGTTATTTAAACCAACCCGAATTAACCGCTAAGAAATTCATTTCAAACAAAAGTTTTTTGGGGGGTCCAGGGGGACAATTTTTCAAAAATGTCCCCCTGGTCGCCGAAGGCAAGTTATACAAAACCGGTGACCTGGCCCGCTGGCTTTTTTCGGGTGATCTTGAATTTTTGGGTCGTATTGATCATCAGGTCAAAATAAGAGGTTTCAGGATTGAGTTGGGAGAAATTGAGAATCGGCTTTTGAGGCATAAAGAGATAAAACAAGCCGTGGTCCTGGCAAATCAAAAGGAGGATGGGGAGGATGGTGACAGGTATCTTTGTGCTTATATTGTTGCTGAGGGCAGTGGTAATTACCGGGAGTATTTATCTCAAATTTTACCGGGTTACATGATCCCTTCGTTTTTAGTTCAGTTAGAATCCATCCCGTTGACTCCCAGTGGAAAAGTAGACTGTAAAGCCTTACCATGGCCTGGTATCGGGAAGGGAGAGGAATTTACCCCTCCCCGTAATCA
The DNA here is from genome assembly GCA_020355945.1 of Candidatus Aminicenantota bacterium. Next base: position 8,875,058 of record CP070627.1, read on the forward strand.
AGTGGAGATCAAGCTGGCGGAGATATGGTCCGAGGTTTTGGGAGTAAGGCGGGATGCCATAGGCATTGATACAAATTTCTTTGAAGCGGGCGGCCACTCGTTAAAAGCAGCGGTGCTGGTATCGCGAATTTTCAAGGATTTGGGGGTAGAGATTCCTTTAGCGGATGTATTTAAATCCCCAACCCTTCGGAGCCTGGCTGCAATTATTGCCGCGGCTGGGGGAGCGGGTATTCCTGGTATACCCGGGGTGGAAAAGCGGGAATATTATCCTCTTTCTTATAACCAGCAGCGAATGTATATTTTGCACCAGTTGGCTCCTGCCAGTCCTGCTTATAACATGCCCGGTTATATTCGCCTGGGACATGCCACGGATGAAGGCGCGGTAATGCAGGTATTAAACCGCTTAATCGCCCGTCATCACAGCTTCCGCACCCTATTCAGGACCACGGCTGAGGGGGTGGGGCAGTTTGTCCGCCGTGACTTAAAAATACCATTTGAAGTCATTGATATCTCGGCAGCGGACAGGGAGAGTAAGCGGCAAAAGGCTGAAGAGATATATGCCTGGCAGGCAGCGGTTCCTTTTGATTTGAATCAGGCGCCGCTGTTTCGTGCGAAATTGGTTAAAATGGATGCGGAAGATTACGTATTGATGTTCAATATGCATCACATTATATCCGACGGTTGGTCCCTGGAGATACTTAAACAGGAATTTGGCCGGTTATACGAAGCTGTCCGGGCTGGGGAAGACATCGTTTTACCGTACCTGCCGCTTCAATACACTGACTTTACTCAATGGCACAACCGGCAATTGAAGTCAGGGCCGGGTCAGGCATCGGCCAAATCCTGGAAAGAAAAACTGGCAGGCGGTGTGCCTGTACTCCAACTCCCGGGGGACCGGGAAGTAAAGAAAGGCGATGTCACTGGCGCAGCCTATGAATGCCTGATAGATGAATCTTTAAAAAACCGGTTGAAAAAAGCAGCCGTG
>CP070627.1:8876142-8883523 GCA_020355945.1 Candidatus Aminicenantota bacterium
CCGTTTATTCATCGCTGTTCATCACCTGGTAATCGATGGTGTTTCCTGGCGTATCTTGTTTGAAGATATCGACACGTTATATCACCAATATAAAAATCGACAACCGGCTGAATTACCATTAAAAACAGGTTCCTTCAAACTCTGGTCACAACAGTTATCCCAATATGCCAACAGTAAATTGTTTTTAAAAGAAAAACCCTATTGGAAAAAAACGGAAACCGCCGCGGCCGCGATACCCAAAATACCCGGAGATTTTGAAACCGATGAAAACAAAGTAAAACACACCCGGAGTTTATCCTTTCGATTAAACCAGACGCAAACCAATAATCTTTTTACAAAGGTAAACAAATCCCTGGGAACGGAAATAAACGATATATTATTAACCGCATTGGGCCTGGCAATCAAGAAAACCTGGGGACTTCACCAGGTGCTCTATGCACTTGAAGGGCACGGCAGGGAGCAAATATTAGGGGATATCGATATGAGTCGAACCGTGGGCTGGTTTACCTGCATATACCCCGTCATATTGAATATATCTTACGAAAATCAATTATCACGGCAGATCAAAGAGGTTAAAGAGACTCTACACCAATTGCCTCATAAAGGAATCGGGTATGGAATCTTAAAGTATTTAACCGCAAACCAACATAAACCGGATATGGAATTTAAAGCACAACCCCAGGTTAGTTTTAACTACCTGGGGCAATTTGATGAGGAAGTGCAGCAAAAATCATTTACAATAGCCAGGGAATCAACAGGAAACCCGGTAAACAACGAAGAAAAAAGAAATTATGAACTGGATATCACCGCCATCTCAGCAAACAGGCAGTTGACAGTCTCTATCTCTTACAATAAAAAACAGTTTAAATCCACCACGATTCAAACATTATCGGACCATTACCGGAACCAACTCAATTATATTATCTCCTTTTGTTCCAAACTAAAAGAGAGAGAATTAACCCCCAGTGATTTAACCTATAAAAAACTATCCCTGGATGAGCTGGATCGACTAAAAAACGAATACCCGTTGGAGGATATTTATCCGTTATCCCCGATGCAAGAAGGGATGTATTTTCATCATTTATACGACAGGTCTTCTTACGCATACTTTGAACAGGCCTCTTACCGCATGCACGGAAATTTGAATATACCCTGTGCAGTGAATAGTCTAAATGAGCTGTTAAAACGTCATGATATCTTGAGAACGGTCTTTATCCTGGAAGGAGAAAAATTCCTCCAGGTGGTGCTCAAAGAAAGAAAAATTGATTTTTTATATGAAGATATTTCAACCAGGGATGACAGGAATGATTATTTAAACCAATTTAAAGAAAGAGATAAAAAACGATCTTTTGATCTTAGTAAAGATGTATTGATACGGGCGGCGATTTTTAAATCGGGTCCAGCGACATATGAATTTACCTGGAGTATTCACCATATATTGATAGACGGCTGGTGTTTGGGAATATTGGTCTCGGAATTTTTCGAGATTTATCAATGTTTTCTTGAAAAAAGAGCCCACCGGTTACCCCCGGTAAAACAATATAAAACATATATCCAATGGCTGGAAAAACAAGATGAAGAAATCACAAGAAACTATTGGGAAAAATATTTGCAAGGATATGAAGAAGCGGCTGGTGTTTCGGTATTGAATTTCCATAAGCCTAAAACAGGTCATCCGGGATACCAACAGCAGGAGATTGTCCTGCAATTGCCAAAGGAAAAAACCAATGGTTTGAATCTTTTGGCAGGTCGAAATAATGTTACCATGAACGTAATCATCCAGGCGCTCTGGAGTGTTCTCTTAGGGAAATATAATCGCAAAACCGACCTGGTATTCGGGGCAGTGGTTGCCGGCCGTCCCCCTGCAATAGAAGGGGTTGAATCCATGGTAGGGTTATTTATTAATACCATCCCGGTGCGGGTGCAATATAAAGAGGACATCACTTTTACCAAATTATTAAAGAAAATTCAAAAAGAGGCCCTGGAAAGTAATCCACATCATTATTATCCATTGGCAAAGATCCAATCCCAAAGCATGTTAAAGCAAAACCTGTTAGACCATATTTTAATATTTGAAAATTACCCAACAGCGCGTCAAATTGAAGGAATAAGTAAAGGAAGTGGAAGTCAAGAAAAAGAAAAACCAATCCCATTGAAATTATCAAATGTCAACATTTTTGAGCAGACCAATTATAATTTTAACCTGTTTACAGCACCCGGTAATCAATTATCCATTAAATTGACATATAACGCAAATGTCTATGACAGCCAGGCTTTAGAAAGAACTGTAAAACATTTGCATATGATAATCGATCAAATTTTGACCCGGGAACAAATCGCTCTGAATGAGTTGACATTATTATCGCCAGGGGAGAAAAAAAAGATATTGGTTGAAATTAATGATACCAACGCAGCATATCCCCGGGATAAAACCCTTCACCGCTTATTTACAGAACAAATGGAACAAACCCCAGATCATATTGCCCTTGTCGAACCACCGCCAATGAAATATAGGTCCTATACGACCTATATGACCTATATTTCTTACCGGGAACTGGACAAAAAATCCAATCAATTAGCCCATAAACTAATAGAAAAAGGAGTCGGCACCGATAACTTTGTGGCCATAATGATAGAACGATCTGCTGAAATGATTATCGGTATCCTGGGAATATTAAAAACCGGCGGCGCCTATTTACCCATAGACCCGGATTATCCCCAAAACCGAATCGATTACATGTTAAAAGACAGCAGTGCCAAAATTCTTTTAACCCGTCAGGAAATCGCAGCTATCTATTCGCCGCCGGCATTTAAACTCCGCCCGAAGGACACCTCTATCCACCAGCACCTGTCACCAGCACCTGTCACCTCTTTAGCCTACATCCTCTACACCTCCGGCACCACTGGCAAGCCAAAAGGGGTAGTCATCCAACACAAATCCGTTGTGAATACATTGTTTGCCCTGTATAAGAAATATCCTTTTGAGCAATCGGATGTCTACCTGTTAAAAACATCTTATATGTTTGATGTATCGGTATCGGAAATTTTCGGTTGGGTTTTGGGAGGAGGAAAATTAGCAATATTGGAAAAAGGTGCGGAAAAAGACCCGCAGCGTATATTAAATGCAGTTGAAACAATGAATATAACCCATATAAATTTTGTTCCATCCATGTTTAACGCCCTGGTTTCCTCCCTGGATCGTAATAATACCGGGAAATTGTCAGGTCTTAAATATATCTTTCTAGCCGGAGAAGTTCTTTTGCCGGAAGCAGTCAATAAGTTCAACCAGCTTCATCCTGGATGTTTACTGGAAAATATATACGGACCTACAGAAGCGAGTATTTATGCCAGTTGGTATTCGCTCTCGGATTGGGATGGCAAAAGTCATATACCTATCGGCAAACCCCTGGACAATGTAAGATTATACATTCTTAACAGTGAAGGGCATCTACAGCCGATTGGCATCCCCGGGGAGTTATGCATATCCGGGGCAGGTCTGGCCAGGGGTTATTTAAATCAGCCCCAATTAACAGCAGAAAAATTTGACCACGATTTACAGGATTACCAGGATAAAAAGAAAAAGGTGACAGTCAAAAAAAATTATATGTCCTTAGAGGGAACAAGGGGGCTTGCCCCCTTGCCTGAAAAAATATACTCCTATTTGTCCTATAGGTCCCATATGTCCTATATTTACCGCACCGGCGACCTGGCCCGATGGCTGCCGGATAGTAATATCGAATTTTTAGGCAGGATCGATCACCAGGTAAAAATAAGGGGATTCAGGATAGAGTTGGAAGAAATAGAGAACCAGTTGTTAATCCATGAAAATATCAACGATGTCGTTGTCATCGACAGGGAAGATAAAAACGGTTATAAATACCTTTGTGCCTTTATCGTGTCTGCCAAAGACATTGACGTAACCGAACTGAGGCAGCGGCTGTCAAAAAATCTGCCCGATTATATGATCCCTGCTTATTTCATGCAACTGGATAAACTTCCTTTACATCCGGGGGGTAAAGTGAATCGAAAAGCCCTCCCCGGCCTGGAGATAAAACCGGCAAAAGCGTATATACCACCAGGAAATGAAATTGAAGAAACATTGGTAGATACCTGGTCAAAAGTCCTGGACATAAAAAAAGAAAAAATAGGAATTAAGGAGAAGTTTTTTCAATTGGGAGGTCACTCATTAAACGCTTTGTCTCTTATATCACTGCTGCATAAAAATTTTAACGTAGAGGTCCCATTAGCGGAAATCTTCAAAAATCCCACGATAAAAGAACTGGCACAATACATCCGCACTGCAAAAGAAAGCATATATTCATCCATACAACCGGTTGAAAAGAAAGAATATTATCCGATGTCACCCGCTCAAAAGAGATTGTATCTTTTAAACCAGCTTGACCGGCAAAGTGTAAATTATAATATGCCCTTAGTGATGATAGTAGAAGGTAACCCGGATAGATTAAAATTTGAGAATACTTTTAAGAAAATGTTAGCCAGGCATGAAAGCTTAAGGACCTCCTTTGAGATGATCGATTATGAACTCATACAGGAAGTCCATGAGGACATGGAATTTGCCATCGAATATTATGATATTTCGGAGGTTGAGGAGGAAGAGCGGTCTTCGCTCTTAGAGGGGACAAGGGGGCTTGCCCCCTTGCCTATAGAACCCGCAGCAGCTCTTATAAATTCCTTCATCCGTCCTTTCGATTTATCACAAGCACCACTGCTGCGGGTGGGACTGGTAAAAGTCAAAGACCAAAAACATATATTCATGATGGACATGCATCATATCATCACTGACGGGCTATCTACAGGTATATTTGTAAAAGATTTTACAGCATTTTACCGAGGATGGGAATTACCCGAACTTAGAGTTCAATATAAAGATTACTCTGATTGGCAAAACAAACAAAGGGAAAAAGAAAAACAATCCCTGGAAAAACAGGAAACCTATTGGATGCAGCAATTCCAAAAAGATATCCCTGTGCTGCAATTAAAGACAAGCTTTCCCAGGCCTCCTCTATACAGCTTTAAAGGTGATAAACATTTTCTAAGAATAGATGAAAAATTAACAACCAAAGCCAGACAACTGGCACTGGAATCCAATGGAACATTAAATATTTTCCTATTAACAGTATATTATGTATTACTGTTAAAATATACAGGGCAGGAAGATATTGTAGTAGGAATGCCGATTTCAGGCAGAGATCATATCGAATTACAAGATACCATTGGTTTTTTTGCCAATATGCTTGCCCTGAGAAACAGGCCGGAAAAAAATAAAACTTTTGAAAATTTTTTAAAAGAAGTAACAGTGAATTCCCTGGAGGCTTATGAAAATAAAGATATTCAATTTGAAAAATTGGTCCATAAGTTAAAAATAAAAAGAGAACCTGGCAGACACCCATTGGTGGAGACAGTGTTTGCATTCCATCATGATGAAGATATAACAGGCACAATCCAGGAAATACAAAAACACGATTTAAAGCTCATTCCTTATGAATTTAAAGAAAAAATCTCACATTTTGACCTGATGATTAACCCGGCAGAAGTCAGTGGATCAATCAACCTGGTAATTGAGTACAATACAACATTATTTAAAAGGTCAATGATCGAAGAGTTTGCCAAACACTATATCGATATCCTGGACCAGGTGGTGGAGAATAAGGAACTTAAACTAAAAGATATAAAAGTTGCTTACCGTATCTTAGCTGCAAAGCCTGACAGCCTGGAAGAGGATCCCGGGGATTGGGTCTTAGAATGAAAACCAGCCGGTTAAAAGTTAAAAATTATTCAAGGATTGGAGGCCAGCATTGAACAAACAAAATACATTATCAAGCGATAGAAAACCCAAAAACAAGGAGAAAATATTGTTCGTGTTATTACCTTTCTGGGACCCCCAGATTCCCCCGCTGGGACTTGCCTGTATAAAAAGTTATCTCCAGCAGCACGGGTATATGGTAAAAACGGTGGACGCCAATATAGAATTAAGATTCAGGAAATACCACGACAGCTATTTTGATATCTTAAAAAAATATATCCCCGGAAGTAAAAGAGGGAATTTGTATAACATCGGCAACCAGGTTTTACGCAATCATCTCATGGCTTATCTTAACTATAAGGAGAAAAGTAAATATATAAAAATGGTAAAAATCCTGGTACATAAGACGTTTTACTGTGAAATCGAGGATTCCGCGGCCCGGGAATTGGATGAGGTAGTCAGTGAGTTTTATACCGATATGGAGACCTATTTCCTGGATGTACTGGAGCTAGAGCAGCCCGATGTATTGGGATTATCGGTCTATGGAGATACATTCCCCGCTTCTATGGCTGCCTTTAAAATGGCAAAAAAAAGGTTTCCATTCATTAAGACGGTTATGGGAGGTGGAATCTTTGCCGATCAACTGGCCCCCGGCTCCCCTGACCTGGAATATTTCGTAGAAAAAGCAAAAGACGATATTGATCTGATCATAATCGGAGAAGGTGAGCAGTTGATATTAAAATATTTACAAAATCAGCTTGACCCGAGCCAAAAAGTCTTTGGAGTTAAAGATATAAAAACAGGAACTTTAGATATTTCCACAGTAGATGTCCCGGATTTTTCCGATTTTGATCTCAGTTATTATCCGCACCTGGCTCTGTATGGAGCCCGCAGTTGTCCCTACCAGTGTAAATTCTGTTCAGAAACAATAAATTGGGGCAAATACCGGAAAAAAAATGTACAACAAACAGTACAAGAATTCATTACGTTATATAAACGGTACTCTTACCAGTTGTTCCTGATGACCGATTCAACATTGAATCCGATTATTACTGATCTTGCTAAAGAGGTAATCCGATCAGGGGTTTCTATATACTGGGACGGATTTCTCCGGGCTGATAAACGTGCCTGTGAAACGGAAAATACCTGGTTGTGGAGGCGAGGAGGTTTCTACCGTGCGAAGTTGGGGCTTGAAAGCGGGTCCCAGCGTGTCCTGGATATGATGAACAAAAAAATCACAATTGAGCAAAGTGAAATTACATTGGCCGCCCTGGCTTATGCCGGTATTAAAACAACTACCTTCTGGTTATTTGGATTTCCCGGTGAAACCGAAGATGACTTCCGCATGACCCTGGATTTTATTGAAAGAAATAAAGATAATATTTATGAAGCCGATTGTAATGCATTCAATTATTACCTGGCTGGCCAGGTGAATTCGGAACAATGGATGAAAAACAATAAAGGCATTCTCCTGTACCCCACCTGGGCAAGAGAGATGTTGATTTCACAGACATGGGTATTGGATGGCGAGCCTTCACGGGAAGTTGCATATAAAAGACTGAACCGGTTTATCGAACACTGCAAAAGATTGGCTATTCCCAATCCATATTCTTTAAA
>CP070627.1:8883623-8893631 GCA_020355945.1 Candidatus Aminicenantota bacterium
AATTGGTCCAGGCAGTCGGGCCAGGCCAGTTCCTTTTGATACTGGGCATCGGCATCCACACCCTCGGGGTACACGCGGAACAGGGTAACAAAACCGAAATCGTCAGGGTTTACACAAACCAGGTCTTTTTCTTCCTTCAATCGCTGGCGCAGGTGGTGCTCTGCCTCCAGGATATGACCGAGGATGGCCTGGAAACCTTCATAACCTAACAATTTCAACGTTGCCCATCCAGCCATGGAATAGGACCCGGAACGGGAGACTTCCAGGGTATACAAACCGGGATTGTATTCGGTGCGTTCCTGGAGGTAATCGGAACCGGGACGGCTCATGAGCCGGCGGAATTCCTCGTAGTCTTTCATCACGAACAGGCTGCAGTTATAGGGGGCCCAGCCCAACTTGTGAAAATCGCAGCCCACAGCATCAGCATAGACCACCTTTTGTACTGCTTCGCTGTTTTTCTTGATGTAGGGTAAAACCTCCGGGGTAAATCCCAGGGGATTGTTTTTGAAATCATAGTCTTTGAAGACCAGCCACGACCAGCCGCAAACCGCATCGCAGTAAATAAAGGGTTTCCCGTATCCGTGGGGATTGGGGTATTTTTCCACCATTTCTCTAATCTGTTTTACCGGGTCCACGGCATTGGTGTCCGTGGTCATCATGGTACATATGATGGAGATGATGGGGGTGCCTTCTTTATACAACTTTTCCATTACCCGTTCCAGTTGGATGATATCCATGACATTGGTCTCCGGGTCGGTTTCAATATCGATGACCTGGTCCATGCCCAGGCCGGACCAATCCGAGGAGTTGAGCTTGCAGTAATGCCCCTGCTGGGAGACCAGTATTTTGCCGTCGGTGCGGATGCCTTTGAAACGTGACTCCCGTCCCAGGACCCGGGTCAGGGCATATTTCATGCCGTAAAAATAGCAGCCGGATCCACCAAAAGTAAACAGTCCACCTGCGGTTTCCGGGTCCCAACCAATTAACCGGGCCAACATGGCTGCGGATTCCAGTTCGGAAAATTCTACGTTCCAGGAATATTCTCCCTCGATGATGTTGGGACTGAACACCTCGGTCATCATGGCGGCAACTACAGCAGCGATATTGGCCGGGGGGATCACGTTGGGCATGGTCAAGGGGTGATTCCAGTTGGGCAGACCTTTAAAAAGGTCAACCGACTGGTTGATGGTTTTTTCAATTATCTTATCCAGGTTGCCCAGGTCATGATGGGGCAATTGAGCTGCTTTAGCCTTTTTGTAGTGGGGACCCTCCGGGTTGAAGGGCCCCTGTCCCAGGTAACCCGGCCCACCGGGTTTTTGTTTTAGTTCATCCAGTTTTTTGATGCCTTTGGTTACTTGTTCCAGCAAGCGGTCCGGGCTTTCTTTAAAGGGAGAGGGAAAAGCCTTGCGGATTTCAGCCAATGACTTTGCCCATTGGGGGGCGTCCTTATGAGCGCTGCCGTCTTTTTCCCATAATTGGTTAAATGTTAAAGCTTTCATGGTTTATTCCTCCTTATTTAATGCAATCTTTTAATTTCACATACTTGCAGCATTTGAGTTTTTTCTTAAGGGGATCATAAACGGGAAAGGGGCGCTTGAAAATCCAGTTGTTGATCATGGTGCGGCTGACTCCGGGTTGAGCAATGGGAACCAGGTGGCCAGCCTGGGGAATGTTCACCTGGGTCACATTGTCATAATGCTTGATATAACCCAATGTTTGATTGGGCGGCAGCACCCATACTTCCCGGTGCAGGATTCGCCATTTTTTCAGCCAACCTTTCACCCATGCTTTCAGACTATCCGGGCTAAACCGGTCTAAATTCCACAAGATGTATTCTGTGCCGGTGAAACCGCAGATCAGGTCAAAGTTGCCGGTGTACATCAGTACCCGGTAATTTTTAAAAAGTGCCGGCAGTAGATAAGCAGCATCGACCATAGCGTCTACTGCCAGGGCTTCCGTAACCGGTCCTTCATCATCGGCAGTTATCCAGGTGACAGACTCAGGTACGTGCAGACACTCTTTAACCGTAGGATTCGGGTTGTTTTTATACTTTGGCTGGTTTAAATACCGGGTCAGCAGGTCGGCAGATACATCAGTCCAGCCCCGCACATCATACATATCCGGGTTGCCGCCGCAGTCCAGGGTACGTTCCAATACCCAGTTGCCCCAGCAAGAGGCTTGCTTCATCAGTTTTCGGTACTCCTTTGACCCTTTCTTATGCTTCTTCGCCTCTTTCATTAAATCGGAGAATGTTTTGTACATTTCCATGATCCGATCTTTCTGAAAAGTGTCCACGAATCCCATTTGAAAGGCATATTCCAATTGAGTCCTGGTCTGAAGCTCCGGGTTGATCCAACCGTCGCCGATGGCCAGGCCCTGTAAATTGATGTAACGGGGGTCCTTTTTTCCTAATTTCTCGTTTTGTTTCATGATTTCTGTGGCCATATTGGGGATGTACTTACCGCAGTAGCTCTCACCGGTGATGTAGAGGGGACAGTCTCGATATACCTGGTGACGGTGCAAAAATCCCTGGATGGCCCGGTAAAACTGGCGGCTTAATTCCGCTTCACTGTGGGCATAGCGGTCTTTTGGGACGGAGTAACTGAACCCGGTTCCCACCGGCTGGTCCCAGTAGAGGAGATGCACCTCTTCATTCCAACTGTCGGGATTGGGCTCAATGGTGCCGGTATCATCGTCTTGAATACGAAAGGGCCCGTTCTCCATGAAAAGCCCCAGCAGGGAAGAACCGCCCGGTCCACCGTTCAACCAGATCACTAAGGGAATGTCCTTCTTTTTTTCTCCCGGGATATATTCACTGTTCCGGCTCTCGAAAAACCAGTAAAACAGGTGGGTGTTGTAATCTCCTTCCGGGTCATTGCCCGGCACTTTGATATGCCCGGCGTAGGATTTTACATCTAATGTTAGCATCCGGGTGTTGAGGATATTGGCCGGGATTTCTGTGACCAGGTCTTCTTCGATTTTGACATCGCCCGTTTCACCTGTACCGGCATTTGCTTCCAGCGGTCCGGATAAAGAGACCAGGAAGCTTAACACCACACACACAGTCATTAAACTAATAAACACAAAATTTTTCATTTTCATGGTTGTTCCTCCTTTATTATTTTTAAAGTTCTATAATTATTCTTTTATACAGTAGGTTTCGAAAATCTTCCCGCCCTCAGGCCCTTCTTTTCTCTTTATGCCGTGGATATCGCTTTCATAGCCGGGGAAATTATTTTCAAATTCCTGTCTCAAAAGAAGATAGTCAAGGATAGGTTTTGCTTTTTTATCCATTATTTCACCGCCCATTATAACCGGGATTCCCGGGGGGTAAGGGACAATCATAACCGCGGGAACTGCCGGTTTTTTCCCGCTATTTTCGAGGCGTTCCTTCATGTCCGCTAAGGTGAGATATTCCACCTTTTTCTTCACCACATGATTGAATGCCCGGGCCGGTGTCATTTCCTGGTGGGGCATTACTTTAAAGGCGTTGTGCAGTTGTTCCAGCATTTTGTGGTTAATGATAAACTCATGCATCTGCCGACAGTGGTCCTTAAGACCGATGGTTTTGTATTTCCCGGGATACTGCGCTGCCATCGCGGGAAATACTTCTTCCATGGGGGCATTGGCATCGTATAACTGTTTGAATTTGAATAATTGGGCCAACAGCGTGCCTTGCTTGCCCTTGCTGGTGCCCAATGAATTCAACATGAGCCAGGAATAGTAATCACTCTTCTCACAAACAATGCCCTGGTTAATCAGATAATTGGTGACCACTGCCGCAGGAATACCAGAGGTTTTGTCTATATTTCCTTTATCATCGATGCCGGGGCAGGTGAAGGTTAATTTGATGGGGTCCAACATCACATAATTATCTTCCATGTCTTCAAACCCATGCCAATTATTCTTTTTGGTCATGGTCCAGAAGCGCTGGTTCGCGGCCAGTGTTTCGGTGGGGACATCTTCAAAGGGAAAGTTGTCTCTTCCGTCATATTCAACCTTTTGAGGCTGCCACATGCCAAAGAACCAATCATTGTTATCTTCCTGTTCTTTCTTGATATTCACCACTTTTTTCCGCAGTTGTATGGCTTCTATAATGGTGTCGTTAAGAATGATCTCGCCGTTGTCCTGCATCATCTTGGTGGCTACATCCAGGGAGGCAATCATATTGTACTGCGGCGACGTAGACCCGTGCATCATGTAGGATTCATTGAATTGATCGTGAATGATCTCTTCCGGTTTACCTTTTTTAAATCCGTTCTTTATGTGAATCATAGAGGCCTGGGAAAAAGCGGTTAAGAGTTTGTGGGTAGATTGGGAACAGAATACAGGCGGATGGTCTATTTTAAGGTCGGGCGGATGCGGGGCCATACCGAAGTGATTTTTATATAAGGGATGAAACCTGGCATAGGCATACCAGGCCTCATCAAAGTGCAGGTTCTCTACCCGTTTTTCCAATCGCTTCTTTATTCCCAGCACATTGTAACAAACACCGTCGTAGGTGGAATTGGTTAAGGCGGACATCTTTACCATCTGATGTTTGGCTTTTCCCGGGATCAGTGGACTGTCATCGATTTTTTGTTGGATATTCCGGTCGCAGAACTCCTCCAGCTTTACCGGGCCGATGATGCCCAGTTTGTTGCGGCGGGGCTGCATATAGACCGGCCAGGCATCGGTAACAACCATGGCATAGTTCAAGGATTTGTGGCAGTTGCGGTCCACCAGGGCAATATCCCCCTGGGAGACCTGGCTGTGCCAGATCACCTGGTTGGCGGTAGAGGTGCCGTTGAGAACGTAAAAGGTCTGGTGGGCACCAAAAGCCTTTGCCGAATTTTTCTCTGCCTCGCCGGTAACACCGCTGTGGTCCAACAGCGATCCCAATTCGGGGACGGAAATGGAAAGATCCGCCCGCAGCACATTCTCACCGAAAAATTTGTGTAACGCTGTACCGGAAGGACTGCGCAGGAATCCTTCCCCTCCCATATGCCCGGGAGTGTGCCAGGCATATTTATACTCATTGACGTAATGGACCAATTCTTTAAAAAATACAGGTAATACCTCACCGGTATAGGATGAGGCATGCATCTCGATCCTACCCGCCAGGAAATCAGGTGTATCAGCGGTTTTCCATAAGTAACCATTGATTTTATCCAATACATTATCCGGGATGTTTTCTATCGCCATCCGGTGGGTTAACAATAGTATGGGTATGTCCCTGTTCCTTTTTCTTATGTCAGTAAGCAGTTCAATGCCGCTCTTTTCCAGGGCCATCCCGTATTCCTCCGGTATATCCCAGTCAACCAGTACGGTTCCCAGGTCAGTGCGGGACTGGAAAACCTCGTAGGCATCATTGTATGTTAAGGAAATGATTATTGAACAATCCTGGTCCTCGGTCAGGTGGGTGATCACTTCCCGAAGCCTGGCGCCTTCGTCATTTTCTTGATGTACCTGACCGGAAACAATGAGTATAGGCCATGATGAAAGATCAAATTTTTTCATGGTTTTTATACCTCCCGATTGTTATTTGAGTTCCTTGGGGGGATATTTGGTGGGTTTATGGTCTTTCTGGCAAAAGGCCCAATCGTTTGCCGGCATGGATTCCAGGATGCCTTCCAGCCAATTATACTGTGGATGTTTTTCAAGGAATTCGTTGTGATCAAAGGGCATTCCGCAAGGATGACCGCGCCGGGCTGCAAAAGACATTTTCCCGGCCAGTTGGGCATCGACGACTTTGCCGTCTATCGATCCCCAGGGATAAAAGGGAGGCTGCCCGGCATGGCTGAGCGGGTCTGCCGGGTCCATGTCCAGGTGACTGCAAAGGGTATGACCGCAGGGATGATTTTTGGCTTCCTTTTCCAGTTTCTTTCTCTCTTCTTTATCCTTTACCAATTGGGCTTTTTGAAAGAGATAGATATCATGGTGATCCCCTAACATCTTCATGGCGTTTTCAACATCAACTTTTCCATAATATTCGCCTTTTTTGTCTTTTTCGGTAATGGGATTTTTATTAAAGGGCTCAGGCTTATCCAGGTTGCCCATCAGTTGTATCCAGCGTACATGGCGTGACCCGCTGTCGCGGATATCATAATACAATTGGGTATCATTACACTCCTGGTTGCGAATCCTGGGATCTGTGGCCACGTTGTTGCCGTAAAAGGCATAATTGTCCTTTTTTTCGATATTGATGAATTTCAGCCCCAACTCGAAGCGGACAATTTCATTGGAATCGGTGGTGCCCAGCAGCCAGCTATTGGCAATACCCCCGTTGTTTTGTTCCTTCATAATAGAAATCCAATGATCGATACTTTCAGCATACTGCATGGCCTTCCGGGCACGGTAGAACAACGGGGTGCCATTCTCGTCATATCCCTGGAAACCGCCCCCCATAGTGGTCTCTGTGCCCATTATCCCGTTATCGGTGATAAAAAAATCAGACCCGCTGTAAATATAGCCAAAAATACCCTGCATCAGGATTTGGTTCCCTTTTTCCGGTTGAATATCAAGAATCAGGTTTTGCGGTGCACCAAACATATAGGTAGACCAGGTTTCATGGGCCACCACGGTTTCCCCGCTTTTCGTAGCATCCCCGGTGGCGATAAAAGCACTGCAGTGTTCGCTGCTTTTCCTGGGGAAAAAATTCTTGTTATGATTGGCGAATTCCAGAGGCCACCAGGAATAAAGTAACTCCTCGAAGGCGTTCCATGCCAGCAGTTGGGACAGGGTAAGGGGCTGGTATTCCCCAACTGGTTTTTTTCCACTTAAGCTCTCGCAACGGTTAACTCCATCGACAATTCCCTGCAGTTCTTCGATAAATTCATCGTCAATAAGGTCCAGCCACAACCGTTCTGCTGTACCGTAAAAGAATTCCGGCTTATTTCCCGTATCAAACCAGGCGACTTTAAAGTTTTTGTCGATATGTTCCCGGATTTTTTCTCCCAAAAGAAACCCGTGCTGGAAACCTCTCCGGTAGGGTTCGCCCACGATACGGAGATAATTCCAGCCTAAAGCTTCCTGGTGGCTGCTGCCTTCCAGGAGTTTTTTTTCTCTTGCTGTTAACTTCTTTTCAAAGTCTGTCATCATATTCCTCCTTATTCTCCTTATTTTTTAGATATTTTTTGCCTATCCTCCAGGCTCTCGATCGTTTGACTTTGACATTTTGTAAAACCATCTAGCTGATGATAACATAAAAAAAAATGGGGTGGTAGTACTGAGAGACCAAAATAATGTAAAATTCAGACCAAAATGAGAAGAAAGATATAACAGAGAGACCACCAATAAAAATCTCAGACCAAAATGAGGCGAAACAGGAAAAATCAAAGGAATGGTACGAATTTTGCTATAGGCAACCACAGAGAGTTGCCCCTACAATATCGTGGAAACAATTAGCGGGGAAATAAATTACCTGACCCTCTTTCACCCCCAGGCCGAAAAAACTCCCGAATACGGGATCTGTGGAATTTGCAAGCAACACCCCCCGTTTCACGTTTCATGATTCGTTTATTCAATGGTTCAATTAATAAAGGTCAATAATCCATTTGCCTTCATGGGCCGGGTTGGGGATGATTCTTTGTGATTTGCTGTCCACGAGAAAATCCATGGCTTCCAATACTAAGTATCCGATTAACGGGGGTGTGCCCGGGCTGTTTTCCATGATTTGCATTTGAATTTCACGATCTTTAATGATAATGACGGCCCCGTAAAAAATACGGCGATTTACTTTCCCATTTGCCGTGGAAAAAAACTGCCTGAAATTACCTGGCACAAATGTCGTTCTACCGTTCTTTCATGTTCTTCAGTTGGAAGTGAAGGTAAGCACTGTATCGCAAACGAATCTTCTTATTATCGCCGGAGTCCGTGGTTTCCCCCAGGTAGAATTTTACCGACAGGCTTTTTTCATGAGTGTCGTACAGCGCATGCCAGAGTGTTCTCCCGGGCGCTTGCCCCGGGTCTGCAGGGAAATAAGGGTGAACTGCAACGCTGGCATTGATGGATTTGATCCGGGATAAAGAAAATGTCTTTTCACTGGTTGTGGCGTTATAGAGAGTGCGGAAGCGTTCAAAACTATTTCCCACGGGAAGCTGATGGGGGTGCGGATGCAGCGCTACCATGTGGTTGGTAATGCACTGGGGGCCTTTGCCATCAATGATAAAGGTCTTATTCCGAGCAGGTGAGAATTCGAAAATGAAAGAATCACCGTTTTTGTCTGCAATAATATAGTGACAGGGGATAAAGGAGTAATAATGTTTGAGTGCCAGCATGGCTTCTTTGGCTTCTTTGACATTCTTACAGTGGTCCAGTAAATAGCGCATAGAGGCTAATTCATGCAGCCCAACCTCATTAGCACCAGGCTCATAGGCTCCTTTTTGCATGGACTCTTCCTCTGCCAGGATAGCCACGGTCAGGCCTTCCCAATTGATACCGTCGATAACACCACCCAGCATATCATAAGCACAAATAAAAAGTGAGGGATATCCATTATCAGGATAGATTTCAAACACAATGGGACGGGCAGTGGCACTTAATTGCCCTGGTTTGAGTCGCCGCCCCTGGAAATTGCCGGTGGTAAAATCGTAATTCCTGCTTAATATGCCGTGCTTGTTTTCCGTAACCCCGGGAGGATAGTAAACCACAGAACATCCCGGGTTGGCAGGTCCCTGGGACAAGGCGGTAAAATCATACCGGTCATCCTCGACATCCAGGCCGAAACCGGCAGCCACTCCTCTCATTCGTTCATAAAAGGTGGGGTAGTTCTTTTTAATATAGAGACGTCTTACCCGGTTTTTTAACGTATCACTAACAGGTAAAACCTGGCCCTGGTCTTTTTTAGCGATTTCAGCTATTTTTTTGCCGATTTCATAATTGCACCCTTTAATCATGATGTGCCGCACCAGCATGAAATCGCCGGTACTTCCGGCCACCACGGTTTCCTGGTACTGGAGATCCGCAGCAGCGCTGCCCGGAGCACAAACAAACAGGCAAACTAAAATACCGGCTGCAATGATGATTCTTCTTAAAAAAAGCATGTTCACCCTCCTTTTCATGGTTATCCCTTTTTTCTCCTGCGATTCCCGGGTTTTTTTACTTTAAGATAAGGTCCATGGCTGCGTATTTTTTGCTACTTGTGAGAGCAGTTGGTAACATCTCTCACATTTCTTGCCTGGCACTTACCTGGTACCTTTTCCTTTTCTTTCTTTATCCATTTTATTAAAAATCATTACCAGAGGAATTTTCTTTATTACATCTTCATTGAACTTTAGCGGCGTGGATCTCTCTTTCGGGGTTATTGGCTTTGCTTCGGTCTGTTTGCTTCTCTCTATTTTTTCCTTCAATAAATCCTCTTTTGGCATACATACCTCCTTTATTGATAAAGTTTAAAAAAAGCGCTGCTTTTTATGCCTTCAAATCTTTTTGTGTTTACCCCCCCTTTTCTAAAAATTTCTTCGGATTCCTTTGTTGTATAAGGCTCTGAATATACGACAGTTTTGATCCCGGAATTAACAATTTTATTCGCACATAAGTTGCAGGGTTGGGTCGTTGTATACAAAATCAAATCGCTTGATGCAACATTATTTTTAACCAGATTTAATAATGCTACTTCTTCAGCATGCAGCGCGCGGCACACGTCAAGCATTTTTCCCGGGGATTGGCTTGCTCCCGGTATAAATTCCTTAAAAATTTCTTTACCACATTTACATTTATATTTAACATTCAATTCATTTTTGCATTCACAATATTTTCTATATTCGGAGAATTCCCTGCCACATTGATAGCATTTGATTTTTAATTCCAATTTGATTTCTCTACCACAAGTGGGACAATATTTAATCGCTTGAGCAAAATCCTGCTGGAGATAATCCCGGTAACACATCTGATATTTTGTCTGTCCCTTTTTACCAAATCACCGTTATCTCTGTTGATCTGGTTAAATTCTCATCCTTTGTTACTAATGGAGCATTGTTAATAATAGATGTAGCCACAATAATTCTATCCGCGGGATCTTTATTGATG
>CP070627.1:8893731-8898157 GCA_020355945.1 Candidatus Aminicenantota bacterium
CTGTGCCTCCGGCGGGCAGGGGCGCTTTTTGAAAAAACTGCCCCTTTCCGTGAAACATCCACAAAAACTTTTGATTAAAAAAACCTCTGTGACCTCTGTGTACTCTGTGGCTAAATCTTTGGGGACTTTTATCATGGTCATCATGTTCATCAGCGTTCATCAGCGGTCTTTCTTCGTGCCCTTCGTGTCCTTCGTGGTAATATTAGAATTGCTGAAAAAATGATAAGGCGGTTGACAAAACTAAATATCTATAATATTCTATAAATGTTGGAGTTAAAAATGCAGATGCAAAAAATTGCAATTGAAATTCCAAATCATATTCTTGGAGCCCTTCATAAGACGCGGGAAGAACTCGGCCAGCAAATGAAAATACTGGCAGCCGTCAGATTATATCTTTCAAATGAGCTGTCACTTGAAATGGCTGCTGAATTTGCAGGAAAATCCAGGTGGGAATTTGAAGATTTACTGTCCAAAAATGAGATCCCTATATCTTTGATTAATTTTGACGATTATAAGAAAGAGTTGGACATTATCTCGAATTTATGAAAGTTGTTATAGATGCATCGCCGCTCATTTCTCTTGCGGTTATAAACCAGTTGGAACTCCTGGAAAAATTGTTCCCGGAGATTATAATCCCCCAAGCGGTTTTCCAGGAAATTACAGCAGTAAAAGATAAAAATCGCGCTGGTAAAATTGAGGGTTTTAGGGGACAGGCAAATTTCGGACTTTCTTTGCCTCCGGCAGCCAGGGGGGCGCTTTTTGAAAAAACTGCCCCCCTGCACCCGTGAAACATCCGCAAAAACTTTTTATTAGTCCTTAAGTCAACAGCATTGGAGGCCCCGGCACGCTTGCAAATGCCATAAACTTCATTTCGAATGTGTTGATGGAATTAATATTGATTTCAACACAGATTTCCTTTAAAATTCTATTTCATAAAATCTTATAAGGAAATAATAATGAAATTATTAAAAAAAATTCTTATTGGCCTGGTCGCTGTGATCATCCTGGCCATTATCGCAGGATATATCTATATTCGTCACCTGGCCACCAAGGCCATACCCGATTATAACCAAAACGTAAAACTGGAAAACATCAAAGAACCAATAACAGTCTATCGGGATCAATACGCCATTCCTCATATTTATGCGAAAAATGAACAAGACCTGTACCGGGCAGTAGGATATGTAATGGCCCAGGACCGTTTATGGCAAATGGATTTGCTGAGACGGGTTACCACCGGCCGATTGGCAGAAATCTTCGGAGAAACTATGCTTAAAACCGATCTGTTGATGCGCGCACTGCGGATAACGGAAAAATCACAACTATTACTATCCAAAACCGATCCTGAAATCATAAAGTGCGCACAAGCCTTTGCCGATGGCGTCAACCAGTATATCCACAGGAATAAAAACAAATTACCACCCGAGTTTTCTATCTTAAGATATGAACCTGAACCATGGGAAGTGATTCATTCCATGAACTTGATCGGGTATATGGCCTGGGATTTGACCGAACCCTGGAAAGCGGAATTTTTGTTATACGAACTTTCTAAAAAAGTTACCCCC
Source organism: Candidatus Aminicenantota bacterium (assembly GCA_020355945.1). Next base: position 8,895,297 of record CP070627.1, read on the forward strand.
GATAAATTTAAAGAAATGATTCCCAACCTTTCGCTGCACGAGACAGATATTTTCCCTGGTTTTTATCTTGGGAATCCTGGATTGGAACTGCGGGCCAGCCTTTTGTCTGAAACAGGAAAACTGGCAAATCTCGGGCTTGCCATCTTCAGCGGCAGCAACAACTGGGCAGTTTCAAATAAAAAAAGCACCACCGGGAAACCGATTCTCGCTAATGATATGCACCTGGGACTGTTTACCCCCGGTATATGGTACCCCATGCACCAGGTGGTGGAAAATCAACTGGATGTAACCGGCGTTGTCCTCCCCGGACAGCCCTTTATCATTGCCGGACATAACCTTGACATCGCCTGGGGCATGACCAATGTCATGGTGGATGATATGGATTTCTACCGGGAAACCATTAACCCTGAAAACTCGAATCAATATCGCTTTAAACACCAGTGGCAAGAAATCAATACCAGGACGGAAACATTTAAGACCAGGGAAGGCAATACCATAAAAAAAGAATTGAAATTTACCCATCGGGGCCCGATTATTTCAGGGTTCAAAAACCTCGAAAATGAAGTCATCTCCATGCGCTGGATCGGTAATGAATACAGTAATGAGATGAGAACCGTTTATTTACTGAACCGGGCCAAAAACTGGGAGGATTTCCGCGATGCAGTCAAAACCTTTATCGCTGTCAGCCAGAATATCGTGTATGCCGACGTGAAGGGAAATATCGGTTTACAAATCGCTGCCGGGGTTCCCATCAGGGAAGGAAACGGTATCGATGTAGTCCCGGGCGATACCGACAAATATGACTGGAAAGGAATCGTTCCCTTTGAGCACCTGCCCTACAGCTTTAACCCGGAAAGCGGGCATGTATCTTCTGCCAACAATAAAACTGTAAACGACAATTATCCCTTTTATATCAGTCACTGGTTTTTCTTGCCGGACCGCATCAACCGAATCCGTCAACTGTTGGAAAAAAACGAAAAACTCTCAATTGAAGACTTTAAAAAAATGCAGGGCGATTTCAAATCCAAACATGTGCAACGATACCTGGAAGATATTGTTAAAATTATACAACAAATGAAGGATTTAAATGCTCTTGAGAAACAAGCCCTTCACCTGTTATCCCATTGGGATGGGGTATTAAGCAAAGAAAGCACCGCAGCCACCGTCTTCGAAAACCTGTACATGGTGATGGTGAAAAACCTGGTCAAAGACGAATTGGGAGAAGAACTTTACCGGGAATACCTGGGCAATAAAAATCTCATTCGCAGCCTGGTGGCCAACACCTGGAAAAACAAGAATTCCCAATGGTGTGACGATATAAACACCGAAGCCAGGGAAACCTTTGTCCAGTGGATTCAAAAAAGTTTTAAAGAGACGATTCAAAAACTGCAGTCGGAATTGGGAAATAACCCGGGTAACTGGCAGTGGGGGAAGATTCATCAGTTGATGTTAAAACACCCCTTAGGCAGTGTAAAATTATTGAACACACTATTTGATTTTAATCGCGGTCCCTTTGCCGTGGGGGGCAGTTTCCATACGGTTTGTCCCTATTCTTATTCATTTGGAAATCCATTTGTTTCGGATCATGGGGCCTCTCAACGACATATTTATTCCCCGGGCAACTGGGACGAATCCCTGGCCGTTATACCTACGGGAATCTCCGGTATCCCGGCCAGTCCCTACTATTGCGATCAAACCCGACTCTATATTGAAAATAAATACCACAGCGATTATGTGAGTAAAGAACTTGTGATCAATAATGCCCGGTACACAATGGTGATTTCAAGGGAATAAAAAAAATTTTTGGTATATTTTTCTGCCGGTTGTGCTTGAACTTTGTTTGATTTTATGTTACTTTTTTTTCCTGGGTTAAATTATTGTATATTTTTTGTAGGGCTCCATTAGAGCCACCTGGTTAGAGACAAATGATTACTAAATAATTCGGACAACTGAAAAATGGGACCGGAAGGAAGAAGGTGAGTATGAAAGATAAAATCAAAACCAAATCACAGCTCATGGAGGAGATAAAAATGCTGCGCCAGAGGGTAGCGGCGCTGGAACAGGCAGTGGAAAGTGCGGGCCTGGGGGTTTGGGACCACGACCTGGTCAGCGATAAGGTGATTCGTAATAAACAATGGGCGGAAATGCTGGATTACACCCTGGAAGAACTGGAATCCGATGCCAATACCTGGAGAAATCTCATCCATCCCGATGATATACCTGTGGTCAATAAAATCGCAGCCGATCATGAAGCCGGACTGACTCCTTTTTTCCAGGTAGAACATCGGTTAAAGTCCAAATCCGGGGAATGGAAATGGATTCTTAATTGGGGGAAAGTGGTGGAACGTGACAAAGAGGGCCGTCCTTTGCGAGCAACCGGCACACACCTGGATATTACGGAACGCAAACAAGAGGAGGAAAAACGATTGGAACTGGAAGCCCAAATCCAGCAAGCCCAAAAATTTGAAAGCTTAAACGTCATGGCTGGCAGCATCGCTCACAATTTTAACAATCTGCTCATGGTGGTTTTGGGAAACCTGGAATTGGCACTGGATAGTTTGCCTCTCCACTCCCCGGAACGAATAGACATTCAAAATGCCGAAAAAGCTGCCAAACATGCGGCAGAGTTAAGCAGCCTCATGCTTACCTATGTGGGGCATAAACAAATGCATATGCAAGAGGTGGATATATTGGAAATCATCAAGGAAATGAAGGAGATACTGGAATTGACGCTTTCGAAAAAGACAGTATTGAAATTCAATCCCGGGTTGGAACCTGTTTTATTTAAAGGGGATAACTCTCAGATTTGCCAGTTGGTGATGAACCTGGTGAGCAATGCTGCTGAGGCGGTGGGTGATAAC
>CP070627.1:8898257-8918918 GCA_020355945.1 Candidatus Aminicenantota bacterium
GTGGTGGAATGAGAAACATCCGCAAAAGCTTTTGTTTATTTTCCATAGATTTTTTTTCTCCAGCTATTGACAAAAAGAAACCGTTTATTTAAAATGTTGCCGAAATCCATATTTAAGATGGAGGCGAAATGAGTGGGAATATAATTTCTAATGAGTCGTCAAATGGCATTGGAGAGTTAATTAAGATTTTTAAGAGACGAATTGATAACATTGCAGGTCGTTCATTAAAACGCTTTTCGGAATTATACCGGGAACACCCGGGTTTTAAAGGAGATGATGTACCTTTACCTTTCCTCGATGCAGATCAAAAAAGAGCAGAAAAATCAACCGAAGATCTTGACAAAATTGTTTTTCTTTTGGGTGCGGGAACATCGAAATCCGCTGGTTTGCCATTAGCAAGTGAAATTGTAAAACATTGCGAAATAGCTTTGGGTAAGAAACTATTGATTGATGAGATTAATGCGATTCGTGATAAGCACGCTGAGGAAGAAAAAAAAGAAGAAAAGGTCATATTGTTTAGAGAGACTGTGCAAAAAGATGAATATACCTTTGAGGAAGTGCTTTCTGCCTACCGAAAGATACTAGGCGACCACGAAGCCATCCAATTATTAAAAGCGAACTATTTTGTCAAAGAACGTGATTTCCCACAAAAGACTTTGATAACCCTATTTAACGAATGCCTGGCCCATCTTGCCAGGGAACACCTGGTGGATTTTATTGTGAATTTCAATTTTGATGAACTTCTCGAACATTCCCTCAAAGAAGATATCGGCCCCCACTCCTATGTAAGAGTCAGCAGTCCGGCAACTTTTAGATGGGCAGTCACTCACGGTCTTACTGATTCTAAAAACCAGGTATACTCAGAACCAGATCAAAGAACCACTGAAATGGGCTGCGAAAGTGCAAAGGTATGGCTTCTAAAACCCCACGGTACAATATCACATGAAAACACATTACGCCATTTAATCGAGCAAGTATGGAAATTCGAAACAGAAAAAGAAGATTGTCTTAAACGGGTGTTTAAGAATTCATATGTTGTGGTAGTGGGATATTCACTTTCTGCTGCTGATCTTCACCGTATATTAATAACCCATGCATTTTCCGGTTCGATAAAGGGTCTTTTTTGGGGTAACACGGGTAAAATGCGCAAGGGATTGGGTAAAGATTTGAAAAAAGTAATGAAGAAAATTGTCGGTAAGGACTCCTTTTTTCATATAAAAATGAAAGCCGACCGTTTTGCTTTGAAACTATTTAACGAACTATATTCTACTGGAAATCTTGAAGAGTTAAACGAATCTGGCTTACTTCCCCCTTTCCGTCATTTTTTAAGGGCATTTGTCTTCCAACAGAAAAAAGGGATTAAATGTACTTTCGTAAATCGATTTATTGCAGAACTGATCAGTCACTGCATAAGAATGAAAGGTTGGTTTTCTTCCAGGACCATTGATAAATGTCATCAAATCAGGCATCTCCTTGATAGTGCCACGCAAACCCAGAAAAATAAACTCTCCAATCTCCCTGATCAATTAGAACCCTTTTTTAAAAGTATTACCAGGAAAGATCGTGCCGAAAGACTTTTTATACTTAGAAAAAAATTCAAAAATCGTCGAGGGAGTAATATAGAAGATGAATTCATACGGATGATTGAACATTGTATCCCCACTGATATGAAATGGAGTAAGAGAAAGCACTTTGCTGTTAAACTTAACGTTAAAAATCGTGAATGGGCAGCCCAGGCTTCTAAAATGGCTTCACAATTGAAGGATCACCACGATGTGTCAGCTTATCAATACCACTCTGAAATTGCCACATTCAAAAATTTGCTGATTATTCCCAACAAACCAGTACTTGATGCGTTAACTAAGTGGCTTTTCAGTAAAGAAAAAAATTTATATAATGTCAGCGAATGTTGTGCATTAATCAATAATTTTGAAGGAATTGATATTAAACAATTTTCCGGGATTGGTTTTGGAGACTATGACGAAGAAAAAAAAGAGATTTTAGAAAAATTGAACAATGAGAGTGAAAAGGAGGCTGATCTTTATTTAAACGATATTGAAGAATGTATTAGAAATATAAACGAGATAAATGAAAAATTAAAGAAGCATGCCCCCACAATACATTATCTCCCCATTCACACTCATAAAAAAAGATTTCATTTCAACTTCTGGCATGATGAAGAAAACTATAGAGTTTTTGGGATAATATTTAATAGAATAGACCGTCAGGCTGGCACTACTTTTAATTGGATCAAGTTGGACTTAAAAGACCCGATAGAAGAATCGCAATTCGATGCTTATAAACATGGATATCTCAAAATGCCCGAAGAAGAAGACAAAAAAAAATTTTCTGATGCAAATAAGAAGCCCCTTTCGGCTGGGCTTTAAATTTTCCGTTCATTTAATTAAAAAAATCTTAACAATTGGGCTTGATTATAAGTCAACAATATGATACCTTCTTATCTTTATTTAATTATTTAAATCCAGGAGGTAAATAATGACCTATAAAGTCGCTATCAATGGCTTTGGAAGAATCGGACGGAACCTTTTTCGAGCCAGTGTTGACCAAACAGATTTTGAGATCGCTGCCGTTAACGATATCACCACGGCAGAAACCCTGGCGCATTTGTTAAAATATGACAGCATATTCGGAAAATTTGAAAAGGAAGTTGAAGACAGCGAGAACTATATCACGGTTGATGGAAAAGAAATACGGGTTTTTTCTGAGCGCGACCCGGAAAATTTACCCTGGAGGGAGCTGGGGATTGAGCTGGTGGTTGAATCTACCGGTATATTCAGAAAACGAAACGATGCATCGAAACATTTAAAAGCCGGGGCCAAAAAGGTAGTCATTTCCGCACCTGCCACTGAGCCGGATATAACCCTGGTGTTAGGTGTTAATGACCAGCGGTATGACCACTTTTACCACCACATTATTTCCAATGCCTCTTGTACCACCAACTGCATAGCTCCGCCAACAAAAGTCTTACACGATCATCTCACCGTATTAAATGGCAATATGACTACGATTCACTCTTATACCAATGACCAGAGAATTTTAGACCAACCCCACAAAGATTTAAGACGGGCACGCGCAGCGGCAATGAATATTATTCCCACCACCACCGGGGCTGCCAAAGCCATCGGCCTGGTGATACCCGAACTGCAGGGCAAGATCACGGGAAGCGCCCTCCGGGTGCCCACACCCAACGGTTCCCTCATCGACCTGGTGGTGAACGTAGAAAAATCCACCTCTGTGGAAGAAGTGAAAAATTTCTTTAAAGAAGCAGCAAATAGTAAATTAAAAGGTATCCTCGAGTATTCCGATGACCCGCTGGTTTCTACGGATATCATTGGCAATCCCCACTCTTCCATTATTGACGGTGAATTCATCACCCTCATTGATGAAAAGATGATTAAAATTCTTGCCTGGTACGACAATGAATGGGGATACTCCTGCAGACTTAGAGACCTGGTCATTAAAATTGCCAATAGTTAAACCTTCATTACATATATTTCCATCCAAAAAATAACAGGATTGGGGAATTATGGTTACCTAATAGTATAATTTTGCCAGAAAATGGCAGAATTTTTAAAAATTACAATGCCCCTGTCCAAAAAAAGGGCAGGGGCCATATGACAAAACACAAACAAATCACAAATTACAATGTCCAAAATTACAAACAGCCCTATCGGGCTTAAAAATGCTGTTGTATACTCCTCGCCGAAGGCGTAAACAAATATGCCCGAAGGGCACCTCTTTTGTTTGTAATTTGTAATTTGGGATTTGGAATTTGTTTGTAATTTGTGATTTGTAATTTGTAATTTCCCGGCAAGCCAGAACCTTTTTGGTTCCGGCTTGTCCGGGCTGTGGACAGGTACTTTATTTCTAATTGGGCAAATATATCCTTACCCCCAAAACTCCTTCCTATGATTCTTATGACACAACTCATGAAAAAATCGTTCATTTTTATTGCAATAAAACTCTCTTTTTGGTATAAATTATTCAAGGCATGGAGGAATCATGTTAAAAAACTATATAAAAATCGCCATACGTAATTTACTGAAATACAAAGGGACATCAATTATTAACATCTTCGGGCTGTCCGTGGGGATCACCTGTTGTATTTTGATATCGCTTTTTGTGCTGGATGAATTGAGTTACGACAGGTACCATGAAAAGTCCGATCAAATTTATCGTGTCACTTTACGGGGCATAATGGGCACCAATGAATTCAATGGGGCGATTACTTGTGCGCCCCTGGCAGCCGCAATGGTGCGAGATTTCCCGGAAGTGATCGCTGCCACAAGATTCAGGAGTTTCGGTTTCCCCGTGCTCCGTTATGGCGAGAAGGTGTTCAGCGAAGAGAGATTTTTCTGGGCTGACCCCACTATCTTTGACGTGTTTACCATCCCGTTTATTAAAGGGAACCCTAAAACAGCGCTTTCCAAACCCAACACCGTTGTAATTACTCAAACCATGGCAAAAAAATATTTCGGTGATGAAGACCCTATGGGTAAAATCCTGAATGCTGACAGGCGAAGAGATTATTTGGTTACCGGTGTTGTGGAGGATGTGCCCCGCAATTCCCATTTCCATTTCGACTTCCTGGGTTCTCTTTCCACTTACCAGGACAGCAAAAACCAGTTTTGGATAAGCAATAGTTATTACACTTATTTTGTGCTGCAAAAGGGGGTATCATATCAGGCATTGGAAGCAAAACTGAAAGAGCTGGTGGTTAAATACGTGGGACCACAGATCGAGAAAGCCTCCGGTGTCACGCTGGAGGAGTTTATCGCCGGAGGTGGTGCCTATGGATACCTTGTGCAGCCGCTTACCGATATACATTTGCATTCCAATCTCGAATTTGAATTGGAGCCCAACAGTGATATTACCTATGTGTACATTTTCTCTTTGATTGCCGTGGCTATCCTGGTGATTGCCTGTATTAATTTTATGAACCTGGCAACCGCCCGGGCCAGCCGTCGTACTAAGGAGGTGGGGATACGAAAAACATTAGGTTCGCTGCGTGCCCAGCTCATCCGCCAATTCCTGGCCGAATCCATTATCATGAGCTTCCTGGCCGTGGCTATCAGCCTGTTCATGGTGGAACTCCTGCTGCCATGGTTTGGCAACCTCACCGGCAAACACCTGGGAATCAATTATTTAAGCAATTATTTTGCTGTGCCTTTGCTGATAGGCCTGGTTCTTTTGGTAGGATTCATGGCAGGTATTTATCCGTCCTTTTTTTTAGCGTCTTTTAAACCGGTGGAGGTATTAAAGGGGACCCTGCAAAAGACCGGCAAGCACCCCTGGCTTCGCAGCGGACTGGTAATCTTCCAGTTTACCATGTCTATTATACTCTTCATCGGGACTTTTGTTGTTTACCACCAACTTGATTTTATCCGGCACAAACGACTGGGATTTAATAAAGAGCAGTTGGTGGTGATCAAAAAAGCCGATGATATCACGCAAAGAATCGAACCTTTCAAGGAGGAATTATTAAAACTCCCCGGGGTGATTCATGCCACCAATACCACCCTCCTCCCGGGCAGAATTTTCAACAGTACTGCTTACCAGGTAAGCGGTGCCGCAGGTGAAGAGACACACCTTATCTGGAGTATGCAATCCGACTACAATTTTGCCGAGACCTTTGAAGTTGAGATGGCCAGGGGACGTTTTTTCTCCAGGGATTTTTCAACCGATACCTCTGCGGTTGTTCTCAACCAGTCGGCGGTAAAGACTTTAGGGTTAACCGATCCCATCGGGAAAGTCATCGTCGAATTGGGACCCACACCGGATAGGTCCATCAAATTTCAAATCATCGGGGTGATGAAGGATTTTCATTTTGAATCGCTGCATCAAAAGATCAGGCCCATGTTACTCAAGTTGATCCCGAAGGGTCGAGCGGGCATTTTCGTTTCTGTCCGGGTTAAACCCGGGGACATACCAACGACGTTGTCCCAAATGGAGAAAATCTGGCGTGAGTTTGCATTGAACCAGGCCTTTGAATACGTCTGGTTTGATCGGGAGTTTGCCAGGATTTATCAGGCAGAAGAGCGAACCGGGCAGATATTCAAAGTCTTTTCTATTATTGCCATATGTGTTGCCTGTCTCGGTTTGCTCGGCCTGGCCGCATTTACCACGGAACAGAGAACCAAAGAGATCGGGATTCGCAAAGTACTGGGGGCCCCGATTACAGGGATCGTGATGATGCTTTCTAAGGAGTTTACCCGGTGGGTATTGGCTGCCAACATTATTGCCTGGCCCGCGGCCTATTTTATCACCCGCGGTTGGCTGCAAAGTTTTGCCTACCGGGTAGATATTGAAATTCGCATGTTCCTTTTTTCCGCGGTCCTGGCCCTGGTCATTGCATTTGTGACAGTGAGTTATCAAGTGATTAAGGCGGCGTTGGCCAATCCCGTGGAAGCGCTAAAATATGAATAAAGAAATTAATAAAAAGTTTTTGCGAGGGGGTCAAAAAGAGGGAAGATGGGAAGATGGGAAGTTAAGAAGATGAAGAAAATTACAATGCGACTGTCTAAAAAAAAGGCAGGTGCTAAAATACAAATTACAAACAAATTCCAAATTACAATGTCCAAAATTACAAAACCAATGGTATCTATGCATCCATGCAATATCATTCCAACTCACCTCTTTTTCCTATCTTCCTATCTTCTCAGCTTCTCAGCTTCCCTCTTTACCCCCTGGCCACCGGAGGTAAGAATAAAATGGCGAAATTTAACCGGAGAGAGTTTTTAAAACAAACGGGAGCACTTCCATTTTGTGCGGCTTTTTGCATTAATTCCCATGGTGCTGCACCAAAGGCAAATGTTTCCCCTAAATGTGCTGATCCCTGGCTCGAGATCAATCTCGATAACATGGCCCGGAACCTGTTGCAAATCAGGAAAAGGGTACATCCTCGCCCGGTAATGGCAGTGATCAAAGCCAATGCTTACGGGCATGGCCTGGTTGAAGTGGCCAAATTTCTTGAGAAACAACACATCCCTTTTCTTGCGGTTGGCAAGCTCAAGGAGGCCTTTGAATTAAGAGAAAAAGGGATTCAAACCCCTGTGCTCAACTTTGGTCCTATCTCTAGTGGAGAATCGAAACAGATCGCTGCTCGTAATATCTCTCAGTCTGTGTATACTGATGACATTGCAGCGCTTTCCGAAGCCGCCGGCAAATTAAAACGAAAAGCCAGGGTTCACATCAAGGTAGACACCGGGTTGGGCCGGGTAGGTATCCCTTATTATCTTGCGCTTCCATACATTAAAAAGGTGGCGTCACTGCCAAATATTGTCATTGAAGGTATCTTTACCACCTTAACCGAAGATGAAGAGTTTGACAAAATACAGTTGCAGCGTTTTCTTCATCTCTGCGATTTAGCAAAAAAGAGCGGGATAAATGTTGGGTTAAGACATGCGGTAAGCAGTGCCGGGATTCTTTCCTTTGCCCGGGCCTACCTGGATATGGTCAGACCCGGCATAACCCTTTACGGGCATTACCCTTCTGAAAAAGAGTACCGGGAACGCAAGATAGACCTTAAACCTGCCATGGCATTAAAAGCACGGGTGATACAGGTAAAGAACTTACGGCCCGGAGACGCGGTGTCTTATCACCGGAAATTCACGGCAAAAAATGAAACCCCGGTGGTGACTTTGCCTGTGGGTTACTCTGATGGTTATCCCTATCAAATCGCCGGGAAGGCGGAAGCAATCATCCACGGCCGGCGCTGGCCTGTTATTGCCGCAGTCACAGCTAACCATTCCACATTAAATATAACCGGGGCAGATAAGATAAAAATCGGGGAAGAAGCTGTTTTGATTGGCCGGCAGGGAGAAAGTGAAGTGACAGCCGAAGAGATTGCCGGCTGGGCTAATACATCCGTTTATAAGATTGTAATCGGCATGAATCCGCAGCTTCCAAAAATTTACCTGGAAAATTCACCCTGAAAAACGCTCTCAGCAATGAAATTAACTTTTTTTGCCTCCGGCGGCCAGGGGGGGCGCTTTTTGAAAAAACTGCCCCCGTGACGCATCTGGACCCCCCCCCGCAAAAACTTTTGTTTATTTGGTTGTTTATGTGTTTATGTGCCAGGCCAAAAGCAAAACTTCTAAAAAACAGTTTCGTATGATGTTTCTTATGATATAAATGGCCGCCAGGACACGAAGTTACATGTCTTAGTGCCCTGGTGGCTGTAAAAAAGGAGCAATAAAATGGAAATGAATAGAAGAAAGATATTGCAGGGAATCGGGTCAAAGTTAAAGAAACTGCGAAAACAGTTAAACTATTCCCGGCCAAAAATGGCCGCCTGTTTCGGCGTTTCCATGACCGGCTATGGAAAAAACGAGAGAGGCGATACGTTACCGAAACTTGGTACCTTGATCCGATTGGCAGAAGATTTTGATATATCCCTGGATTGGTTGATCATGAACAAAGGGACAATGTATTATAAAGAGAAGGAGCCGGAAAAGCTAATAGAGAAAGAAACCAAAGAAAAAACCGCCAGCCTGGAAGATGTGATGCCAGGGGTAAGGGAATTATTGGATTCCATGGCGCAAGACCCCCTGCTGCTGCATGAAGTGATGGTATATTTCTATAAGTACAAAGAGAAAAAAGAGTCGCAGCAAACACTGCCCAACCCATCCACCCATGAACGAACCGGTACCTGAGCATATTAATCGATTCATATCAAATGTTCCATCCCTTACCAGGACGGCGCATACCCCCCGAAGGACATAGGTCGCCCTCCTCAGACTGTCAACTCTCCTGTCCCCCTGCAAATCACATTTTTTGCCTTCTTTTTTGTCTATCCCCGCTTTTTTCCTCCGGCGACGGACTAAAGCTCTACCTTGAAAACCTGGAGCGGGCTGAAATTATACGCTCTTACATCCCTTTCGGCAAAGGTATCAGGTATTTTATTTTTTTGAACAGGAACAGGAGACAGGGAAATTGTTGAAAAGTGTTGACAAAAATAGATAATTAGCGTATAAAAAATATGAGGCATACAAATGACACCACTAGAGGAGAAAAACCATGAGCACTGTGGCTTTAAGATGGGAAGACCTGCCGCACTATACATATGAGGATTATGTCCAGTGGGAAGGACGGTGGGAATTGATTCAAGGAATACCCTATGCTATGACACCGGCACCGAAAATAAAACACCAGCGCCTGAGCACCAAAATCACCCAGTACCTGGGAGAATTGTTGAAAGATTGTGGAAAATGCGAAGCTCTTTTGCCTGTGGATTGGCAGGTTGCCGGGGATACCGTGGTTCAAGCCGATGTCATTGTTGTCTGCCGGGAATATGAGAATGAAAATATCGGTGAAGACAAGCTTGAAAAAGTTCCTGCACTTGTTTTTGAAGTTCTTTCTCCCGCCACTTTTCACAAAGACAGGGTTGTAAAATATCAACTGTATGAAGAGGCAGGCGTGAAGTATTATTGTATCGTAGACCCCACAACAAACAGCGCCGTAGTCTTTGTTCTACAAAAAGAAAAATACCAACAGGCTGGAAACTTTAAACAAGGACAGATGATTTTCCACCTGGGACCCTGTCAGATCGAATTTGATTTCAGGAAAATCTTTGAGTAGGGAAACCGTCCCTGGTTTCTGAGAGGTTGCGCTTAAGCTTTATTTTTCAGGTAGTATCATAAATACAAGAAAATATCAAACAACAATCAGCCTGAAAAGGCAGCCCGTTGTTCTCATCAAACAACGGCTGGGGGAAGCGTTGGTAACAGGGAAATGGCATACAGGGGAATATTGGTGAAATCACCATCACGGGTAAAGTTCCGGGGAGAGGTACGAAAAATACCCTGGGGATTATATCTCGCCGCATAGACACGCAAACTTTTTGTCCTTCGACTAAGACCCCCCTTAACTTCTAAAGGAAAAATTTCACTCCCAATGGGAACGATAAAATCTACTTCTGCTTCGCTATTACTGGTCCAGTAATAAATTTCACCCGAATCAATGTGAACCCAAAACTCCTGGGAAACAAAATTTTCTACAAATGCCCCACTATATTGCGAAAACAGACTATCCCCCAGGATAATCACTCGGGAAGGAACATTCAACAACGCCCCAAGCAGACCTGAATCCAACATATAGATTTTAAATTTACTGTCATCCGCGTAACTGGATAACGGCAGCTTCGGTACTTTAATATTATATACCACATATATAAGCCCTGCTTTCCGAAGCCATTCAATGGCGGACTCAAAACGGGAAGCTCTTCCACCTTTTTTAACCTCGCTGTATTTAAACTTTTTGTTTTCCTTTGCCAACTGTGTCGGGATCGAACGCCAGACCTGCGAAATACGTATCGCTTCACTGGGGGAAGTGTGTTTGGAAAAATCCCGTGCATAAGCGTTTAAGATTTCTTTCTGGAGCCTACGCACATTTTCAATATCTTTCTTTTTGATGTAATCTTGAACCACTTCGGGCATACCCCCAATATATAGATAATATTTGAACAACCGGCTGAGCTTTTCATGGAAAATCTCCGGGAGCGGTTTCCAGAAGGAGAAGGAGTGATCTTTGAGACGTTTAACCAGCATATTTTCTTTCATGGCCACCAGGTATTCAAAGAAACTCATCGGATATAGGGTCATAAAACTCACTTTGCCAACGGGAAAACTGGTGGGTTTCCCAACACTAACTCCCAACAAGGAACCCGCAGAAACGATGTGATATTCCGGTGCCTGTTCATAAAAATATTTAAGACTCGTGATGGCACGGGGGGATTCCTGGATTTCATCAAAAAAAATCAGGGTTGAACCCGGCTCAATTTTTCTCCCAATCAACGCACTCAAAGACTCGATCAAAATATCCGGGGACAGTGACGAACCAAAGAGGTTACCCAGTTGCGGGTCTTGTTCAAAATTAAAATATGCACAATCACGATATTCACGCCTGGCAAATTCTTTTAAGAGAAATGTTTTTCCTACCTGCCGGGCTCCCTGGAGTAAAAGAGGCTTGCGGTCCCCACTGGCCTTCCAGGCTAACAATTGATCATATAAAAAACGTTCCATAATATCTCCTGAAAAATGACATTTGTATTATAAAATAAGTCCGAAAAAATGTCAATTCTATTGGATTTTATGTCCGAAAAAATGTCAGGTAATTAATCTCTGATATTTTTTAGCCAAAAGAAAATGACCGGCAATTAAAAAATCGGTTCATTTTATTCCTGTATAAATGGAAGGAGAAGGGTTTTAAGATTCTGATTGATCCGGATCGCTTTCAAAAGGGAATCTTTGGCATCCCTTTCATCAGCCAGGCGACTATTTTGATTTTTTCCGATTATTGAACGGACCTGCAATAGAAGGCCTTTTATGGCATAGGTTTCCGCAAAATTGGGGTTAATGGAACGTGCTTGTTGAACGCGGGTCAGCCCGTCAGTTATATATTTCAATGACGTGGAAGGTTGGTGCAAAGATATTTTCCATTCTGCCTTCCGCCAATTGAGCCTGGCCCGGGTCAGATGGAGATCGATATTTTTGGGATTCAATTTTGCCGCTTGTTTTAGAGAGTCTTCTACTTTTCTAAAGAGGGGCTCCGGGTTTTGACGGTTTTTTAATGCCCATCTTGCTTTTAACAGCGGTATCTCACTCTCCATTACATAGATTTCATGGGATTTGGGATTAATAATTTTGGCTTCTTTAAGCAGCTTATCTGCTTGCTTTAACATGTTTAACGGAGATTGGTGGTGGTCCAATTGGTATCGTGCTTGAATGATATGGTTTTCTGCCATACGGATATAAAGTAAAGGGGTATTGGGGTTGACCTGGAAACCTCGCTTAAAATAGGCTGCGGCCAGGGATACCTGTTGGGCACAATCTTTTCCCATCATATAATCGTATTTGGTTTGAATTGCCATCACACTTACCAGCCCTTCATAAAGTTCATTTCCCTCCGGGTTGATTTCTACTGCTTTTTCAAAGTATTTCAGCGCCATTTTTAAGTTATCTGTGGGTGCAAATCCATAATTTAACTCGTACCGGCCCATATCCATATAGACAAAACCCAGGTTCGAGTAAAAATGAACAAAACTGGGATTGATTTTTATGGCATTTTTCAGCGACTGGCTGGCTTCCTGGAACGCGGGCCGGGGGTCCTGTCCTCGATACATCATGGCGCCGCCTTTAAACCATAATGCCCCGGCCAGGCCGTTGTGCAAGTGCACCAAATTGGGATTGATGTCCAGGGCTTTTTTAAACGTTGATATGGCTTTTTCCAGTGATGCATTGGGGTCTTTGCCTTGAGTCATTTCATAATTAGCTCTTCTTACATATACATTCCCCATACCATTGTACGCCTCTACATAAGTGGGGTTGATTTCGATTGCCTTGTTGAAATTCCAGGCTGCCAACTGGAAGGCCCCGGTGGGATCCTGGCCATGATTCATCAAGTATTCTGCTTTGTATCGATTGGTAATACCGACGCTGGTATAAGCTTCAAAGTTATCCTGTTGAAGTTTTAAGGCACTTCTTGCAGCAGCCATCGACTGGTTAAACGCCTGGAGGGGATTCTTCCCGGTAAAGATCTGGTATCGTCCCAACCAGCGGTAAACAGAAGACTCCATCACATAGACATCAACTTTATTGGGATCGATGCAGAGGGCCTTTTGACATTGTGCGATCGCCTCTTCCACCATGGGCAGCAGGTCCCCTCCTTTGGCATGAAGCGTTATCATAATTTTACGTTCCAATACCCGGATTAACCCCACATAACCCCGGATATCACTTCTTCCTATTTTTATTACCTGCTGATACACTTGTTCCGCCCTGGAAAAATTTTCCATCGCTTCTTTATAATTGGTTTTTTCCCTTCCAATGGCTAAATAGATATTACCTTCCAGGATTTTTGCTTCATACAACCATGGTGATTCTTCCTGGGACTTTTTCATGGCTTTCTGTAATGTGGTCAAGGCATTTTTGAATTTTTTTTCATAAAAGGAAATCAAGGCCTCAATATATTCTTGCGATTCATTTTGAATTTGTCCGGCTTGCAGTAAGAAACGAACCGCTGGTTCTCGAAAGGTTTTTTCTATTTCTTTTTTTCGGGCTTCTCGCAGTTCTTTATTATCAATTCGATTGACTTTTTCGCTTTCTTTAAGGTACAATTCCCCCAGTGCTCGTCCCAGTTCGTAGGCCACTTCCGGTGTTTGGTAATTGGCCTCCCAGGCTTTTTCCAGGTGGTCTTTGGCTTTATCGTATTGCTGCAGCGCCATAAATCCCCTTCCCATGGCATAGTACCCGGGGCCAAGACCCATCTTTCCCACTTTTTTCATTTTTTCTTCGATGACCTTCATCCGCTCCCAGGTCATATTTTTCTCCCTGGATATATTGTGAAGAGGTAGTAAATGGGCACGGCGAATGGTACTTTCAATTTTTTCCACTTCCTGGCCTAATTGTTGTGCCAGGACAGCCCGCCGGGAAGCAGCCCATTGGGTATGAATCCACAACCCAATTAAAACAACGATTACAAGCAATGCCGCCCCAATCAACAGGGCCGGCCATTTGTGCTTGATTAATTTCCGTTTGATACGGTAAGTGAACGTCGCCGGTCTGGCCTGGATGGGGTCGCCATCCAGGTACCTCTGGATATCTTCTGCCAGCTCTTTTGCTGAACTATAACGGCGATTAGGGTCTTTCTCCAGGCATTTCATCACAATGGTCTCGATGTCAACAGGAATCCTGGGGTTGAGCCTGCGAATAGGGTAGGGGTCTTTTTCAATGACTTTTATGAGTACTTCCACCGGGGTATCTCCCTGGAACGGCACAATCCCGGTGAGTAGTTCATATAACGTGACTCCCAGGCTGTAAATATCGCTGCGGCGATCCAGTCCTTCCAGTTTACTTTTGGCATGTTCGGGAGACATGTAGAAAGGGGTCCCCACCACCATGCCCGTGGAGGTTAGTCCTGAAGCTTCTTGTTCCCTGGCAATGCCAAAATCCATTATAAAGGGTTTCCAATTCTCTTCTTCGGTCTGGGTAACCATGATATTAGTGGGTTTGACATCACGATGAATCAATCCGTTGCGATGAGCGGCTTGAAGACCCAGGGCGACTTCTTTTATTATTCTCAGCTTTTCTTCCAATGTCAATTGATTGGTTAAATCCTTTAGGGTTTGTCCGTCAATATACTGCATGGCAATATAGGGGTGCCCGCTGCATTCCCCGGATTCATAAATTTTGCACACATGTCGATGTTCCACCTGTGCCTGGGCGCGGGCTTCCCTCAGGAATCGTTTCAGGGTTTCCTGGTCTTCATGACGGAGTATCTTTAAAGCAATGTGCCGTTTTAAATCCGGGTCATACGCTTTATAAACATCACCCATACCACCGGTTCCTAAAAGGGAAACCAGTCTAAAACGACCCCAGGTCTTTGCCTCTGTTCCCGGGGATTGGTCACTGGTTTCTTTTGTGCCTTCTTTTGTTATGGAAGTGTTAATTGTTTTTTCTTCTGTCATAAGGGTATTTTAATGAAAATAAAAAACTATTTCAATAGATCAACGATAATTTTTTTGCCTTCCATAAAAATACCTTTTTGCCTCCGGCGGCCAGGTGCTTCACGGGGCTCTTTTCGAGAAAGCCGCCCCCCTGCGGTCACGGTCAGCGAAGGCATAGGTAAGGACTAAAGATCGATTTGGTCTAAACCGTTGAGCACAGCAGCTTCGAGACGTTGGTAATTTTCAATCCCTACAGAGAAGCGAAACATACCTGGAAAAGGATACTTGTCCCCCCATACGGATTCCACGTGGAGCATGAGGGTTTCAACAGCACCCAGGGTGGGGACCAGGGGAATCTGTTGAGAGACCGCAGAGATAAAACGCCTGGCTGCTTCACTTTTTTTCTCCGGGTTTTCTCCTTTGAGATCAAAGGTAATCATAGCCCCGAACCCTTTTCCTTTAAACAGCTTCAACGCTTCCTTGTGGGTGGGATGAGATTCCAATCCCGGGTAGAGTATCTTTTCTACTTTTTTATGTGCAGCCAGGGTTCTGGCCAATTGGGCGGCATTTCGACACTGCCTCTCAAAACGCAGTTCAAACGTAGAAAGTTGGGTACCCAGGCGGTAAGCATCATCAGGAGAAAACAAATGGCCCACGTATTTTCGATACTCAATCGCGTCCTTTTCTTTTTGCGGATCATTTCCGCAAACCACCCCGGCTGTGATGTTGTTATGACCGGAAAGGTACTTGGTGACGCTGTGCAGCACGATATCTGCTCCATGGTTGAGGGGTTTCCAGAGATAAGGTGTGGCAAAAGTATTATCTGCAATCACTACTGCTCCGGCTTTTTTGGCCATTTCAATAATTGACACGCAGTCGGCCGCGATTAGCATCGGGTTAGATAATGCCTCAAAGTAAACCAGTTGAGGTCTCTCTTCTGCCAATACCTTTTCCAATTGGTCCAAATCATATCGGTATTCCGATGGATAAAAGCGTTTAATTTTAATTCCGCGGCGGTATTCCAAAACCCGGTCGATATAGGTGTTTGTGCCACCGTAAATTTCGCTGAAAAAAAGCCAGGGCCCGGTCTCTTCTCCTCTTTGAAAAATGGATAAAGCCATATCAATGGCAGACATGCCGGATTGGGTGAGCAGTGCCCACTTACACCCTTCTAACTCCATGATTTGTTCTTCCGCTGCCACCACGGTGGGGTTGCGGTACCTGGAATAGAGGTAATTTTCCGGTGACCTGGAATAATTTTCCTCATCTTTAAAGGCTTTTTTGATGGTCTCTAAATCTTCCAGGAAGAAAGCCGCATCACGATAGATAGGAATGCGCGTTGGTTTAACTTTTATTTCTTTCATATTGACCTCCATAATCTAATCTTAATTCCTCGTCTGTCAATTCTCTATTATACTACAGCTGTGATCAACCTTCCAGCCTTTGTTTATAAGCCTCCGGCGGCCAGGGGGCTAGAGCATTGCGCATGGCGCATGGCGCATAGCGTATGTGGCAAAGCACTTTGCCATTTTAGGCTCCCCTCGCCGAGGGGCCCCTGGACCTCCCGCAAAAGCTTTTTATTAAGCCCACAGGGCATTTTTAGGGTGCCCTCGCCGATCGCTGTCCTGATTTTAGGACACTTTTTGTTATTTTCATTGGTATTTATATTGCATTCTTACGTATAAGATAATATACTAATTGAACAGGAGTTGTTGTGAGAATGATTAAGCGCATCGCGGCAGGAGGACTTTTATTTTTTTTAATACTCCAGGTAGATCTCATGCCGGCAGCACAGGTTAAGCTGCCCGGGAGCCTTGTCAACTTTATATCTTATTTGAAATCCTACTCAGCTACGGAAAAAAATTTTATTTATTATTTGAATGATACCCTGCTTTTTGAACAAATGCCCGACCTGGAAAAAATAAGGGAAAGGGCACTGCAAGGTGTGATCAATTTGAGACAGAGACAGGAGATCTTTCGAGGAACACGTAAACTCTATAAAAACAACCTTAAAATGACATTGAATCACAGGATTAAACGAATCGTATCCAGCCATCGGACATTAAAAGAATACCTGGCTCAGCTCACCAAAGACCCGGAAAAACCTGTTTCCCTGGATTTAAACCACCCGCAAGAATACCTTGAGGCTGAGTTATTACTCAAATTAACAGGACTTATGGTGCAGAAGGATTCAACACATGGTTACCGATTAAAGGAAACCTACTCAGCCCCTGATTTTGAACCCAATCATTACTATCAGTTGTTGGGCATCAACCCCTGGACCCTGGAAAAAAAGCTCAACCAAACCCGACGGTTTGACCTGGAAATGCGTGAGTTTGAGGTTACTATCCCCTGGGATTTTGATTTTTTAAGACAAATAACCGGCCTGGAAATCAACCCTGACTCATTTGCGGAAATCCTGACTCAAGATAAACGTTTCCAGTTATTCCTGGGGATTCTCTACCGGCTCTCAGATAAAGAGATCAATTATATCAGCGGGCTGGGCCCGGATTTTGCTGCCTGGAAGAAGATCTATAGTAATAATAAATTTTTATGCGGTATGTTTATTTTGTCTCATGCCCTGCGAGTAAAAAACAACCGGTTACAATTTCCCGGGGACCCGGACCCCAACGCTGCCCTTTTTTGGAAAAAATCAGTTGGGATCGATTATCTCCAATACCCCCTCCAATTCCTGGAACAACTGGCGGTTAAAGATGGTGGAAAACTCAATTATTTCTATGTTTTTACTTTTTTTCTCCCCGGAGAGATGCAAAAAGCTGTCCTGTTTAATTTCGATCATCAAAAGTTTCGAGAAATTTACTACCTGGTGGAACTGGATAAGAAAGAAAAAATAAGAGGATTGGAAATACCTGTATTAAAGAATTTGGGTTTTTTTACTTTGATTTATGCCCTGAAAACTCACGGTGGTGAAATCATATTTCCCGGTGGTATCGATGCCTGGACAAATGCTGTTGGCGCACCTGGAAACAGTTGGTTTGCTTTATTGAAACATTTATTAACTACTTCAAAGAAAAACCACAGTTTAAACCGTTTCATTCCCATCTATTCCAAATTTTTCCATCGCCGGGAAATTTTAATCGAGGAAGTTATCCGGGCCTTTTATGAAAATTACCTTGAATACAATGTGGTGATAGATTTTATTGAGAAAATTCCCCTTAAAAAACCCAAAACAGTTTTAGCATTGCTGTTTTGGGCAAAATCTCTTGAAAATGCGGATATATCTAAGCGAAAAAAAGAAGCCGTTATTGCTGTATTTCAATCCCTTTTGGAGATTCTTTCCCAAAAGGCCAGGACCATGCCGACTCAATACCCCTACGATCAATTGGTAGAGGAATTGATACAAATACCCCTGTCCGGGGCTTCGTTATATGATGGAGTTTTCCGGTTTTTTGCCAGCCGCCTGGATATTGATTTAACCGGGTCCTGGGCGGATCAATCTTTCTGGGATTTTCTCTTACCCGCTAACCTGGAAGTTGTGGTATACAACCAGGCTTATCAATTGGAGACCGCACCGATTTTAAAGAAAGAGATAGCAAAGGCGTTGGAGAGCCAATCATCAACCAGTTTATCCCACCTGGTAAAAATTAACCGTTTGCTGGAGGCTTTACAGGCTTCTAACTCAGACCGCCAACATAAAAAAATCGGGAAACAATTATTTGGATTGTTCCAACAGCTTTCCCTGGCAGAGGAGATAGACGAAAACCTTTCACAGCAGTTGAGAGATATTCTGGAAACCCATGCCAGTGACAGACTGTTTGAAAACCTGTACCGGCTGGTCTCCAAAAAATTAAAAAAAGCCCCGCAGTCGGAGATCGATAAGCTGGTTGAAAAAATAAAGTCGGAGAGTTTACTCCAGGAACTGGAGCATTATCTTTTAACCTGTATTTATGCGGTTACGCTAAAAAATTCAAAGCTCCAGGTATTTCTCAATCCCAATTTGACACGGTTCCATGATTTTTCTTCGCATCAAGGGAAGACCCCCTGGAATCACAGCGGCATTTCTCAGCGGTTGGGAAACCTTGCCGCTTATCACCTGGAAGGGGGATTGTCACGATTAAATATTACCCTGGCCTTTCCCTACAGTGAATTTACCTTTGGCAGGGAGATCGGCTATAATTCCACCCAGGGTGTACCGATTATTTTCAACCACCTGGACCTTTTCCCTGGTCCGTTGATCTACCGGGCCCAGGAATATAACGGGCTTTTGGTAAAATTTGCCGAAGAATTACTGCAACAATCATGGGAAAATCCCACCCTTAAAGAGGCGTTGAAGCATGAATTGATGACCATGACCGCCGGGTATCATTACCGGACCGTCATGCATCAATTGGAGAAACCAAAAGCAAATCCAAAAACTAAATTCAATCAACCTATACTCTATTTCAGTGAACTCCAGCGGTTAGGAGAAGTTTTTTTTAAAAAAAGAAAATTTATTGAGCGGTTTTCACAAAACCGGCGATTGGAAGCCTTTAGGGAACCTTTGCTTTACCAGGCGGTCCAGGAGGAGATGAACCGACTTGGTTCTATTTATTATCATACCTTTGGCACTCTCAAACCTTACCGGTATTCTCTTTTCCCCCAGTCTTTGTCCCTTGTTTTTGAATCCCATTGGACTTGTGCGGAAATGATCGATGAGCTCAAAGTAAAAGCCGCTTATATTTTTTATTTGAGAAAAATGCCGCCGCAGCTCCTGGGAGGTATCGTATACCGGTATGTTTTTCTCGCGGCCGACTTTCTCTTTCGAAACTCAAGGATCGATTACCACAGTACCTATTTCATGTACAGCGTATTCAATTATTTGTATTTACACCAGATATATAATGATTTGAGAAAACAAGGAATTTTGAGGATAAAATGATAAGAGAAAAGTTTTTTACATCAATTATTATTGTTTTGCTGCTCACGGTTACGTTTACATCATCCCTGGGTCATGCGCAGCCAGCGCAAGGACCGGGAGTGGTTTTCCTTTCTCCAAAGCAAGATGCGCTGTGGACAGGGAAGCAGCAAATAAAAATTGAGTTGATAGACATCAACCCCGAAGAAGTCCGGTTAGTGGAATTGTACCTGGATGGGCGACTGTTAAAGGAATTTGCCGGTCCTCCTTATATCTTGACTCATCAATTTGGCACAGAGGGGCAAAATCGAACTCTTAAAGTCGTGGTTCGAGACGAGGCATTAAAGCTGCTGGCGGCAGCAGCGCTAAAATCCTACCAGGTGCATCAATCTCATAAAGTAGAAGTACAGCGGGTGTTGGTACCTGTGGTGGTAAAAGACAAAAAGGGAAACTATGTGCGGGGGCTAAAAAAAGAGGACTTCCTCCTGTCATCCGACGGAAAACCTATAAATATCTCTTATCTCAGCACCAGAGGGACTGAACGATTTAACATGGTCCAGGTGATTGATGTCAGTTATTCCATGCGGGATAAAATTCATGATGTTCTCCTGGCATCCCAGGACTTTGCAACGGAATTAATGACTGAAAGGGACAGGGCAACCTTTGTGTTCTTTAACCAAAGGGTTTACGATCACATGGGCTTTACCAGCAATTTGTCCGAGCTGGTTGAACGGTTGGATTTACGTGCGCCGGTAATGGGCGGCACTGCTCTTTACGATGCCGCGGCCTATACCCTCAACTTGATGAGCAAAACCCCTGGCTGGAACATCATGGTTATCTTTTCCGATGGGGGTGACAATAGTTCGTACATTGATCCCTTTTCACTGGTAAACAAGGTCAAAAAGTCACCTGTGGTCATTTATGCTATTGATAACCGGCACAGTGGATTTAATAATGTACTGGGAGAGATTTGTTCGTTAACCGGGGGTATGTTGTTTCCCTTGATGGATGCAAGAAAAACCAATAAGGTATATGAAAAAATCAGGGAAGAGATCAAGGCACAATATATTCTCTATTTCAACCCGGGAAGCAGTGGTGGTCCCCGGACTTTCAAACGCTTTCATTCTTTGTCTGTCAGAGTTAAGAATCATGATGATTACGACATTCGCGCTATCAAGGGGTACTATTATTGATGGGTTTTCATCCATCAAATCTCTAATCAACCTGGAAAAACAACCAATACGTTTTCTTTGCAGTTCGAGTAACTCTCGAAACTACGTTAGCCACGTTAGCCAATCAGTTTCAGTTTTCTCAACGATAAAATATTTTTATTAATACCGGT
>CP070627.1:8919018-8938744 GCA_020355945.1 Candidatus Aminicenantota bacterium
CCCCCCTGGACCCCCCGCAAAAGCTTTTGATTAAAGTTGTTCGGTGTGAATTCGTTTTTGTCCGTGGTCTTATTTTCGAGTCAGAATAAAAAAGAAAAGTGGCTGAAAAAAGCGATACTTTAAATATCCTTGAAACATCAGGGGGTAAATTATCCTTACCAGCATTTATGCCGGATGCCACCCGGGGGGTGGTTCGTACCCTTGATGCAAAAGACCTGCAAAATAGCGGCATTAAATGCTTAATGGTGAATGCCCTTCATCTCTCCAATCATCCGGGAATCCCTGTAATCAAAAAACACGGCGGTATTCATGAATTCATGGGCTGGGATGGACCGATTTTCTCTGATTCCGGCGGCTTCCAGGTTTTTTCGCTAATCAACGGTTCCTCCAAAATGGGTAACGTCACCCAACGCGGCTTTGTGTACCGTTTAACTAAAGGTGGAAAAAAGAATATATTAACCCCGGAAAAAAGCATCCAAAAACAATTCCAAATCAATGCCGATGTGATGTTTTGCCTGGATTACTGCACCAACCCGGATGCCGAATATAATGTGCAAATGGAAAGCGTTCAAATCACCATTGATTGGGCTAAACGATGCAAACAAGAATTCGAACGCCAATTGAACCAACAAAAAATCAAGGAAAAACCACCTCTTCTCCTGGCTGTTATCCAGGGAGGAAACAGTAAAGAACTCCGGAAGAAATGTACTGAAGAGTTGTTTGAAATCGGGTTTGATGGTTATGGGTTTGGCGGTTGGCCTATCGATCAACAAGGCAACCTGGTGGAGGCAGTAGAGATGGTGGCGGAATGGGTGCCTGGTTATTATCCCTTACATGGCCTGGGTATTGGAAAACCTGGAAATATAGTCAAGGCATTTCAAATGGGTTTTAATCTTTTCGACTGCGTACTTCCCACTCGCGATGCCCGGCATAACCGGTTGTATATCTATAACGACAAAATAGAGAATATAAATCTTAAAGAAAAAAATTTCTATGGCCATCATTATATCCAGGATGATAAATATGTACGGGATACAAAACCGGTGGATGTATATTGTGATTGTTTTTGTTGTCAAAACTATTCAAGGGCATACCTTCATCATTTACTAAAGATCGAAGACCCATTGTTATACAGGTTGGCCACCATCCATAATCTCAGGTTCTACAGTCAGTTAATGGTAAAACTACTGAATTTTTTTTAGGTTTCCTCAGCCGGGTGTGGAGCATGGCGCTGTGGCATTAGTAAAAAGTTTTTGCGGGGTCCAGGGGCGGTTTTTTTAAAAAGAGCCCCTGGCCGCCGGAGGCACAGAAAATGTCTGAAATAAATACCGTTTATCAAAGACTTAAAGAAAGTAAGAAGTACAAATATCTTTGTGAGGATACCCTTTATCGTATTTCTGATTGGGCGGTCCAACGATTTGAAGGAAAAAAGGCGGTAAAAGCAGCCAAAAAGAAACTCCACCAGGTTTATGGGGCCTATTTTGAAAAAATAAATCCCACAAAAATTCAAAAGCTTTTTAACCAAATACCGGATCACCCGGATGCAGAAAGTCTTCAAGCTACTGCCCTGGAAATCATGAAAGCTCACCCTTCCACCTCCGAGCGCCTTGCTTTTATGGAACAATTTTATCCCGGGTTATTCAAAAAAATCAAAAAGCCGAAAAAAATTGTTGATCTGGCATGTGGTTTGCATCCCTTTGCTGTCTTATGGATGGATTTAGAGCCGGATGCTGAGTACGATGCCTTTGATATTGATACCAGGTTGATTGCCCTCATTAATACTTTTTTTGGTTATTTGCATCGCAGTTATAAAGCTCAATGTTCGGACATATTAGTCTCGATACCGCGAATAGAAGCGGATATGGTTTTTCTTTTAAAAACATTACCCTGTCTGGAGCAGCAGGAGAAAGGAATCAGCGAAAAAATAATAACCTCATTAAAAGCAAAACATATCGTCATTTCATTTCCTTCAAAAACCCTTACCGGCAAAGCAAAAGGCATGGAGAATTATTATCATACGTTCGCATTGGAACTCATCAAGCGGCTGAATTTGGAATATTTTAAATTAGAATATTCAAATGAGATATTTTATGTAATCAATAAAACCTCTGCGCTCTCTGCGTCCTCTGCGGTAAAACATTAAAACAAAATGATTCACGTGAAACATTGAATTTTTTTATTAAGGGTGCATCCAAAAAGAAGATTGCAATGTCCACATTTTTCATATAAAATACAAAGATGAACAAAACCATTTTACAAACACCGGGACCAATTAAAAATAAAATCTCTACTGGTGTCGATGCCCTAAAAGATAACCTGATCGCATTCATCCAAAAACTTATCCAAACCCCCAGCCTACCTGGCGAAGAAAAAAAAGTCCAGGATATCATCGCTTCAAAATTAAAAGAATTAAACTTTGACGTAGAGATTGTTCCTATTCAACTGGATGTTCTCAAAGACCATCAAGCCTTTTCCCACGATAGATTCCCGGTAGACAACCGAATGAATGTAATCGGACTCTGGAAAGGCACTAACTCGAATAAACCGACAATACCCTACAATACCACTTGCCGCTCCCTGATTTTAAACGGTCACGTGGATGTGGTTTCACCTGGTGATGAGTCAAAATGGGAAAATTCTCCCTGGAGTGGAACCATAAAAAACGAACGAATCTACGGCAGGGGGTCCGCAGATATGAAAGCCGGACTGTCTTGTGCCATCTTTGCCTGCGAAGCGTTACAAAAACTGGGTTATTGCCCGGGTAAAGATGTTATAATTCAAAGCGTGGTGGGTGAAGAAACCGGCGGATGCGGAACCCTCACCAATATCATTAAAGGATATACCGCCGATGCAGCAATAATAACAGAACCCACTGAGCTTAAAATATACCCTATCCAGTCTGGCGCTTTATCTTTTCGTATCAAAATAAACGGAAAATCCATGCACGCTTGTATGAAAAATAAAGGAGTAAGTGCTGTTGAAAAATTCTATGTCATTTTTCATGCGGTTAATGAATTTGAATGGCAGCGGCATTTAAAATATAAAAATCCGATTTTTGAAGACCCCATGAATGTAGCCCCTATTAATTTCGGAACTGTCACCAGCGGAGATTGGCCGTCTACTGTGCCGGGTACATTGGTAACGGAAGGAAGATTCGGCATATTCCCGGATGAATCCGCAGCACAAGCAAAACAGGCTTTTGAAGAGACCGTTAAAATAGCAGCAATGAAAGATGAATGGCTTAAAAATAATCTACCGGAAGTGGAGTGGATTGAGGGACAATTTGAACCTGGTACCACAAATATGCAGGAACCGATCATTCAAACTTTGTCTGTCTGCCATGAAGCTGTATTAGATGAAAAAATCAAATTTGCCGGTGCTACATATGGATCGGATTTACGATTATTCACCAATTACGCCCATATCCCGGCAGTATTATATGGTCCCGGCAATGTGAAAGATGCTCATACGGTAAATGAGAGCATATTAATTGACGAAATTATAAAGGCTGCCAAAGTGCTGGCTTTTACAATCGTAAACTGGTGTTAAGGAGTTATGAAAACGTGAGATATGGCTGTCAATCAATGGTAGGTAAGATTGAGCGGATCATTATTAAACGTCCTGTAGATGCTTTTATTAGTAAAGAGTACCTGGAGGCTCATTGGAAAGCTTTTAATTACAGTGGATGTCCGGATTATGAGAAGGTGGTCCGGGAATATGAGGCATTTGAGAAAATCATTAAAACCCATGTGCCGGAGGTTCATTATCTTTCGAGGCGTGATGAGGTGGGATTGGATTCCATTTATACTCACGATGCGATGAAAATAACCCAAAAAGGTGCTATCTTGATGAACATGGGAAAAGAGCAGCGAAAAAATGAACCTGTGGTGATGAAAGACTTTTTAACAGGACTGGGGATTCCTATTCTTGGGGCTATTTGTGGCAATGGTCGAATGGAGGGTGGTGACGTGGTGTGGTTGGATGAGAAGACACTGGTGGCAGCCCGGGGATACCGCACCAATGATGAAGGGATACAACAATTAGGGGAATTGACCAAAGATATTGTGAACGAATTTATTGTGGTGCCTTTGCCTCATGCAGGCGGTCCTTTTGAGTGTTTGCATTTGATGTCTATTATTAGTATGATTGACAAAGACCTGGCTGTGGTTTATTCCAGGTATATGCCGGTGTTTTTTAGAGAACTTCTGATAGATAGAGGAATACAGCTTATAGAAGTGGATGATGAGGAGTACAACAGCCTGGGTTCTAATGTGCTGGCTCTGGCGCCGCGGAAGTGCCTGGTTTTAGCTGGCAATCCCGGGACAAAGCAAAAAATGGAAGCGGCAGGGGTTGAGGTATTTGAATATGAAGGCAGCGAGTTGTCTTTAAAGGGAACCGGTGGGCCAACGTGCCTTACCTGCCCGGTATTGAGGCTATAATATATGCCTCCGGCGGCCAGGGGACGAGAGCATTGCGCATTGCGCATGGCGCATAGCGTATGGGGCAAATCACTTTGCCATTTTAGGCTCCCCGCGCCGCGGGGCCCCTGTCCGTGAAACATCCACAAAAATTTTTGATAAAGTACATGAAGAGTAAATAATGTTTAAACATGCGATCGTTCGACGGCCTGGTGAATCATTGCTGGATGGGATTACCTCGGCCAGTTTAGGGAAACCTGATTATGAAAAAGCGCTTCAGCAGCATGATAAATACATAGAAGCCCTGAGAAGCTGCGGTGTTGAGGTAACGATATTGGAAGCTGAGGAGCATTACCCGGATTCTGTGTTTATAGAGGACACTGCTGTACTGACAGAGAAATGTGCCATTATCACCAATCCGGGTGCGCCTTCCCGGCAGGGTGAAGAGATTTCTATTAAAGAGGCCCTTAAAAAATTCTACACTAATATCGAATCCATCTCTGCTCCCGGAACCCTTGAGGGTGGTGATGTGATGCGGGTGGGGGATCATTTTTATGTGGGATTATCTGCCCGCACGAATGAAGAGGGTGCCGGGCAATTTGCCGAGATTTTAAATAAATATGGATATACAGTATCCAGGGTGAAAATGAAAAAATTTCTTCACCTCAAAACCGGTCTGGCTTACCTTGAAAATAATAACCTATTGACCGCGGGTGAGTTTATCGATCACCCGGAGTTTAAGAAATTCAACCGAATCGTTATTGATGAGTCGGAGGGTTATGCGGCCAATTGTATTTGGGTGAATGACGTGGTATTGGTGCCGATGGGTTATGCAAAGGCAAAAGTGGCGATTGAGGCGGCTGGTTATCAAACCCTGGCTGTAGATGTTTCAGAATTCAGGAAATTGGATGGTGGATTGAGTTGCTTATCCTTGCGATTTTAAAAAGCTGTCACAACGGGCCCAAAATGGAGCAGCATTTAATAAAAAGTTTTTGCGGATGTTTCACATGTTTCGCGGTCCAGGGAAAAAAAAAGAAGTTGAGAAGATAAGAAAATAAGAAGGTTAGAAAGTGAGTAAGTTGAAGGCTTCCCAATTCATTGGCAGGCGACTTCGCACGGATAAATATGACATGCAACATTTTGATACAAATTCTCACGGTTCGGTTCATTTTAGGAAGCCTTCGAGATGGCCCGGAGGGCCTTTTTAGGGTGCCCTCGCCGAGGGCCTGGCTGCCGGAGGCAAAAAATGGAACTTTTAGAGACAATCGTATGGAAGTGGTTGTGGGGGCTGCCGTTAGTTATTACTATCCTGGCAATAGGAACTTTTTTGACGCTTGTTTCAGGAATGTTCCAATTTCGGTTTTTTTTCTATGCCATGCGGGAGTCCATGAGGAAAATTTTTAAAACAGATGGGGAAGCTGATACAAAAGAAAAACGACTGTCACCATTTGAAGCGGTTAGTGTTGCAGTAGGGACTACTGTGGGTGTGGGCAATATTGCCGGGGTGGCCAGTGCGATTGCTACAGGCGGCCCAGGTGCCGTGTTCTGGATGTGGGTGGCAGGATTTCTTGGTCAGATCATCAAGATGGCGGAAGTTTCCCTGGCCATTCACTACCGGTCTCATGAAAAAGATGGCAGCACCTATGGCGGACCCACTTACTACATTAAAAAAGGCATTGGTTTTAAAAGAAAAAATATATTCCTTTACAAAATCCTAAATTTTGCCTTTCTTGGTGGTTTTATTGTTAGTTTTTTGCTGACCATGCAAAATTATACGGTTTCCGAGGCTATTGCCGGGACCTTTGAATTGGACCAGGTAAAGGTGTCTGTTATATATACTGTTATTGTCTACTTAATGATTGCCGGGGGTCTGAAATGGTTAGGGAGAATCGCCATAAGGTTGGTTCCTTTTATGTGTGTATTCTTCTTATTGGGTGGGTTATTCATTATTTTCAAACATATCGCGGTGCTGCCTGATACGTTTCGGTTAATTTTTGAAAGTGCATTTAGCGGCACTGCCGCGGTGGGAGGATTTGCCGGGGCGGCTTTGGCCCAGGCGGTTAAAGTGGGTATGTCCCGGGCTGTATACAGTAATGAAGCGGGATGGGGAACTTCTCCTATGATCCATGCTTCCGCTAAAACCGACCACCCCGTCAGACAAGGACTTTTAGGGGTATTTGAAGTATTTATTGACACCATTGTGGTGTGTACCTTTGTGGCACTTATTATTATTATCACTGGCAAGTGGTCTTCCGGTTTGGCTGGGGCAACATTAACCCTGAGCGCCTTTGAAACAGGACTTGGGGATATTGGCAGGATTACCCTGACTGTAGGGATATTCCTTTTTGGTGTAACCACCACATCGGGTTTTTATGCCCAGGTTGAAGTACTTGTCAGGTATATCATTGGGGATTCAAAACATAGGGCAAAGATACTGACGGTTTACAAATGGTTGTATCCGATACCGGCGTTTTTGTTAGTGGTTTTTGCCGTGAAATACAATATGCCGACGACACATGTGTGGTTATTTGCCGATATGGCGACTGCGATACCTATTTTCATCAATGTATTGGCCCTGGCTGTACTTTTCCCGGACTTTTTGAAATTGCTCAATGACTATAAAGCCCGTCACATGGGTATTGGTGAAATCGATCCCAATTTCAAGGTTTTTTATTCTTCCCCATCACAATAAAAAGTTTTTGCCGCTGCTTCACGGGCGTTTAACTGAAATTAATATCTCTTAACTTTATTCTAACTTCCTCTAAAAGATTGGTGATATAACCATTTTGTAAAGATTCATCTTCTAAAATTAACGATGCATCTGCTTGAGCTTGTTTAAAAATTTCATGGTCATCCCGGATATTTCCGATTTTGAAATCCAGGTAACCCGACTGGTCCAAACCGGTAATAATACCCCCCCCCCGCATCTTCAAATCTGTTTCAGCAATTTTAAACCCATCAGTTGTACCGGCAATAGTTTTTAACCGCTTCTTTCCGCTTTCGGTTATATTAGGGGAAGGAAAGAGGTAACAATAAGATTGGTTGGGTCCTCTACCCACCCGCCCCCGCAGTTGATGCAACTGGGACAACCCATACCTGTCAGCATTCTCAATAACAATTATAGTGGCATCTTTGACATCAATACCAACTTCAATCACAGTGGTAGCCACCAATGCCCGAATGTCCCCCCGGGCCAATGCATCCAATGTGGCATCCTTTTCCAGTGCCGGAGTTCTACCGGTAACAATCCCTATAGGAATATCTTTAAATACTTGTTTGAAATACAAAGACTCAGTTTCAATGTCTTTAAGTTCAGAAAAGAAATCCGACTTTTCAATTAAAGGTAAAATGATATAAGCCTTTTCTCCTTTTTCAACTTTCTTTTTAAGCCAGGGATAAAACTCATCTCTTCTTTCCGCTGCAATGATTTTGGTAATAATGGGCAACCTGCCCTGCGGTTTGGTTTTGATGGTGGAAAGGGAAAGGTCATTGTAGAGAGAGAGGAGCATGGTGCGGGGGATAGGAGTGGCTGTGGTCACCAACAGGTCTACGGATTTTCCTTTGTAATAAAGCGCAGCCCGCTGGGAAACACCAAACCGATGCTGCTCATCAATGACAATCATAGAAAGATTGTGAAATCGAACCGCTTCGGTGAGTAAAGCATGAGTGCCAAATATGATATCAATGATACCTTCCTTTAAGCCTTTTAGAATTTCTTTTCTTTTATTAACAGGGGTTGAACCGGTAAGGAGTTGGATTTTGGCGGATTTGAAAAACTTTTTCGCATTGGTAAAATGCTGACTGGCCAGGATTTCCGTAGGTGCCAGGAACGCGCCCTGGTACCCACTTTCTTTGGCTAATAACAAAGCAATAAACGCGACAATGGTTTTCCCGCTGCCCACATCTCCTTGCAGCAGCCGCTGCATGGTATATTCACCCTGTAAATCATTAACCATCTCCGCACAGGCTGTTTTTTGATCCGGTGTCAATTCAAAGTCCAGGTTTTGTTTTACAACTGCCTTTACTCCGGGAGTAATGGTATAATGATGGATTCGCCGTACCCGCCGAAAAAAATTGCGAATGTACTGGAGCTCCAATTGGAAAAAAAGAAATTCACTATAGATAAACCGCTTTTTTAAGCGATGGATTTCCCCCGGGATATATTTTAAAGGAATGTGGATGCTTTTCAGTGCCGCGGCAATGCTTGAAAAGGAATATTTTTCCAAACTCATAACCGGTAAGCATTCAAAATCATCTTCCAGGTCATCCAGGGCGGTTTTTATTAATTTTTTTAATATCCCGGATTTAATAGTGGAAATTTTTTCGTACAACGGGACCACCTGCTGCGGGCTCACATCGGTGGAGTTAAACACCAGGGGTGTATTGGCTTGCCAGGTATTGTTCCTGGTCTCAAATTGGCCGTAAATATAGGCATTTTTATTGGTTTTAAAGAAATCCGCCAGGTACGGTTTGTTAAAAAACACGATAAAAACCGGCTGCTGCCCTAGCCGTGCTTTGACCCGCAATATAGACAATCGTCGGCCATAAAGACGCGATAAATTCCAACCAATGATTTCGATAAAATAAAGACTCTTTTTTCCTATCTGGATTTGGGCGGCTGGTTTGGAAAAATCAATGTAATGGAGAGGAAAATGGACCAGTAAATCCAGGACAGTTGATATCCCGTTCTTTTGAAATATCTGCAGATACTTAGCTCCCACCCCTTTGACATGATTGATGGGAGAGTGGAGCTTTAAATTCAAGTGCGATTAATAAAAAATAGTAATTTTTTTATCATCGATAACGATGTTTTTAATACCGGGCATGAGATCAAACCAGTCATACATGGATTTTCTTACTTTGTAATTTACCTGGGCTGCGCTAAACGCTTCATCCAGTACTTCCGGTGAAAAACTGGTACCGTTGACTTTTAATTTTTCAAAATCGAACCGCATCCGATAGTTTTTGCACTGCACTTTACCGGAGGCTTCCACTTCGATGTCTCTTAAGAATTTAGGGACAGGCTCGTACTTTTTCCCTTCCAGTTTCACTTTCATGGTGGCGTCAACAACGTTGTCTTTTTTCAGGGTTAATTTGATATATTTTACTTCCGGGGTGTATTTTTTCAGGTAAATCAGGTTCAAATAGGAATTCAGTTCGCCCTGGGTAAAGGTTATTTTTCGTAAGAAAATCCGGGGTTTCTTGTACTTGGCGACGCGTTTTAAGACCATATCGATGCGTTTTGCCTTTTCCATTGAAAACTCAGTAGAAGAAAAGACAAAGGAGCCGCACAATATAGCAATGATTGATATGAATGTTATTTTTCTTTTCATCATATAGAAATTATAACCTTTCTTCCCTGGATTTTCAACCGATTTTCAAAAAATAAGGTGATGGCTTTGGAGAATAGTTTATGTTCTTCTGTTAATATTCGTTGGCTTAATGATGCTTCGGTATCGTCTTCTTTGACTTCAACGGGTTTTTGCAGGATAATCGGGCCTGTATCCACGCCGGCATCCACGAAGTGAACCGTGCAGCCGCTGACTTTTACGCCGTGGTCAAGGGCCTGTTTTTGGCCGTCAAGGCCAGGGAAAGAGGGCAGCAAAGCAGGGTGGATATTCATTATCCGCCCCTCATACGCAGACAATAAAGTTTCTCCCACGATTCGCATATAACCGGCCAGGCAAATCAATTCCACATGGTGAGCCTTCAATATCTCCAGGATTTTTCCCTCGTATACCTCTTTAGGCTTGAGTTTTTTTGGGGAAACATGGAAGGCATTTAAGCCGAAATCTCGAGCCCGCTGCAGGCCCCTGGCATCTTTTTTGTCACTGATGACAGCCTTCACTTCAAAATTAGCGTCCGGTTTCAAGGAGTTCCGGTAAATGGCCTCGAAGTTGGACCCTCTCCCGGATAATAAAACAGCAACTCGTCCTTTTTTTTTCATTTGTCTATGTTTGTCCGTGGCAATTTTTTTATCTGGAAAATGCCGAAGGGGGGACTCGAACCCCCACAGGATTGCTCCCACAAGTACCTGAAACTTGCGTGTCTACCAATTCCACCACTTCGGCATATCAACCTTGTGGGTTACATCACAAAGGTATTATAATTTTATCACCCTGGTTTTGTCAAGAGCTAAAAGAAAAAAATCAGAACCTCTGTGTTCTCTGTGTCCTCTGTGGCTAATTATTAGAAGGTATATACCGGGAGCCATTTAGTGCAGCTTTCATGATATAAAAAACATCCGTATTATCAAGCGCTCGGCCCAGGTATTGGGAATAAGGTCCCTGGCTCCAGGTCATGGTGTCTACAGCCGTATGACCTCCTGTTGCCCAGCCATCTTTTACCAATTGACCCGGTTCCGTTATAGTGGAACCGTAAGGGCCAGTAATGGCAAATCCACCGGTATCGTGGTCAGGAACGATAATAATCAGGGTTTCGGCTTTGCGTACGGGGTTCACATTGACCCAATCCAATACAACACGTATCGCCTTATCGAATTCAATCACTTCCTTGATTAGATACTCCAGGTTGTGGCTGTGATTTGCCCAATCTACCTGGGAGCCTTCCACTAACAAGAAAAATCCTTTTTTATTTTTTTCCAAAATTTTCAAAGCGGTTTTTGTCATTTCAGCCAGGCTAGGTTCATTGGTTTTGAGAGTATCGTCATTTTCTCTTTTGGGTGTTGGGGCTAATGGCCCTTCACTGAAAAGCCCCAGGAGTTTTTTTGCATTTTGTACTTTTAACATATCATCTCTTGTATACACCACGGTATATTTTTTATCCCGGGCTGCTGCGATCAAGTCGCCACCAGCCCCGCATTTATCTTTTTTTTCGGATTTAAATCGAGCTTTCCCACCCCCCAACAGAACATCTACCTGGGTTTCCAGTATATATTGTCGGGCAACTTCATTTTCGCAGGCCCGATTTTTTACATGAGCTGCAAACGCAGCCGGTGTAGCGTGGGTAATCGTCGCAGTAGCCACCAAACCGGTGTTTTTTCCTTTTGCTTTTGCCAATTCCAGGATAGTTTGAGGAGATTCGCCTGTTTCACCATGTTGAGAAATTTCTCCATTGTTGAATTTTTGGCCGCATGCCCAGGCAGAGGCTGCCGCTGCCGAATCTGTCACTAAACTGTTTCGGGAGTGGGTGCTTTGATAGCCAATTTCTTTTAACGTTTCCAGGGCCAGACGCTCTTTACCAATACCGTATTTAAAGATACGAGCCGCTGTTACATTGGCTAATCCCATCCCATCCGGCACCATTAAGATAATGTTTTTAGCTTTTTGGCCGGCAGACAATTGGGGAACGAAAAAGCAAAAAATAAATACTAACCTGATGATTTGATTAACAACTCTTTTTAAACTCATTTATTTCTCCTTATTCAATTTAAACTTCTCTTATCTCCCCGGCAGTGATTATATACAAAAAAGATCGAAATTTCAATATTATAAGTAAAATTGCAATAATTTAGACACACCCCGCCCTTCGGGCGCCCCTCTCAAGAGGGGAACCCGGATTTTTCCGGGGCATAAAAGGGTTGACTTTGTGACAAGATGAGGTGAATCTATTGGTGAAAAGACCTGGTAAACCTTGTTTTTGGGTAAGAGAACAAAGGCAATCCAATGCCGAGGTAGATTTTGTTATTCCTTGAGGAAGCCGCTTAATCAAAAGTTTTTGCGGGGGGGTTCAGATGCGTCACGGGGGCAGTTTTTTCAAAAAGCGTCCCCCCTGGCAATTTGGATTATTTTTAATTCCTGTGATATAATAATAATGTAAAATAAATAAAGGAGCATCGACGATGGGTCTTGCTGCAAAGTCAGAAATCGAAAGATACACTTATGGTGATTATCTTAAATGGCCGGACAGCGAAAGATGGGAAATCATTGATGGGGTTGCCTATGATATGAGTCCTGCTCCTTCGCCGAAGCACCAGGAAATCCTTGGTGAATTGCATCGACAGTTGTCAAACTACCTTTTAGATAAAACCTGCAGTGTTTATATGGCGCCGTTTGATGTCCGGTTTCGTGAAGCCGATGAAAAAGAAGAAGAGATTGAGACGGTGGTTCAACCTGATATTTCTGTAATTTGTGACCCGGCTAAAATAGATAAGAAAGGGTGTTTAGGCAGTCCTGATTTAATCATTGAGATTGTTTCTCCTGCTACGGCTCAAAGAGACATGCGGGAAAAATTTTATACTTATGAAAAATTTGGTGTAAAGGAGTACTGGATTCTTCATCCTGATGAGCAGATTCTAATGGTGTTCAAGCTGCTTTCGAATAAGATGTATGGGAGGCCGGATATTTACTCGCCCAAAGATGGAGTTAAAGTTGGCATTTTGCCTGATTTGACGATTGAGTTAGCATTGGTATTCAAATAAATTGCCCTGACTTTGTGACAGAAATTTTCTAATTTGGGTTGACTTTGTTACAAAATTTAAGTAAAATTGCATTGACTTTGTTACAAGATTTTGAAGAAATTGGATTGACTTTGTGACAAGGTTGGGTGAATTTATTATTGTAAAGAGGAAACAATCATGTTTTACAGGAAGGTCGTTACGGCAATAAGAGAGTGGGCGGTTGAGGAAGAGAGAAAACCCCTCATTCTCAAGGGCGCAAGGCAAGTGGGTAAAACCACTGCGGTGGATATTTTTTCAAAGGATTTTGACCATTATATTTCTCTTAACCTGGAGAAAGAAGAGGATGCAGAGATTTTTGAGAGGAATTTACCTTTAGATGAACTGATCCGGGCGATTTTTTTTACCAGGAACCTTTCTTTCTCAAAAAATAAAGGAATACTACTTTTTATTGATGAAATTCAAAATTCTCCGCGGGCGTTAAAAATGATGAGATATTTTTATGAATCGTCGCCGAAGAACCTTTACATTATTGCAGCCGGTTCTCTTTTGGAAGCGGTGATCGGTAAACTGCAAATTAGTTTTCCCGTGGGCCGGGTCAGGTATCTTTTTATGTATCCGTTAACTTTCGAGGAGTTTCTTACGGCCAATGGAGAAGAAGAAGCGGTTAAGCTTTACCATCAGGTTCCCATACCGGGTTATGCTTTTTCAAAGCTTTTGAAATTATTTCATCAGTATACCCTTATCGGGGGGATGCCGGAAGTGGTGAAAAAATTTATTAAAAAGGGAGACATTGTATCGCTTACCACCATATACCAGGGTTTGATGACCGGTTACCTGGATGATGTCAGCAAATATGCACGTAACCCGGCAATGGTGGAGGTAATCCGCCATGCGATTGAAGCGGCGTCTTTTGAGGCAGGCAAACGGATAAAGTTCCAGGGATTTGGTCAATCCAACTACAAATCCAGGGAAATGGGAGAGGCATTAAGAACATTGCAGCGGGCCATGCTCCTTTATCTTCTTTATCCATGTACTGTAACGGAACCACCGGTCACTGTGGATCAAAAAAAATCTCCAAGGCTTCAATTTTTGGATACTGGTTTACTTAATTATTTTGTTGGGCTTCAAGGTCATTTTTTTAAATTTGAAGACCTTCATTCGTTTTACCAGGGTACGATTGCGGAGCATATCGTGGGACAGGAGTTGTTGACATTAGATATGAACAGGTTAAATAAGCCTCGTTTTTGGGTAAGGGAGCAAAAGCAATCCAATGCCGAGGTGGATTTTGTTATTCCTTATCAGCAGTATGTGGTTCCTTTGGAAGTGAAAGCCGGTAAGGCCGGGAGTCTTCGTTCGCTTCATCAGTACATGGACAGGGTGCCGCATTCTTATGCGGTTCGGCTATATGCAGGACCTCTCCGGGAAACAGAGGCAGTTACTTCATCGGGAAAGACTTACAAATTATTGAATCTGCCTTATTTTTTAGCGGGGAAGATATATGATTACCTTCAATGGTTCATTGAGGAAGCCAATTAATAACAAAAAAAGGAAAAAGGTGCCAGGGAAGAATGTCTTAACTCCTGCACCTGGTTCCACGTTTTTTGCTGTTGTTGAGAAGCGTAAGCTGAAATGTTGACGCTTAAGCGTTTCAGTCGCAGTAATTACAGCTTGCAAGACGCTTTTTGCTGCTTTTATAATGCTTTTGCCTCTCATGAACCGCTTTTGCTGATGAGGAGACACTTTTGCTTTTGGTGAGCGGCTTTTTCCTGGTAAAGAGCAGCTTTTTCTATCTCGTACGGTCTTTGACTGCTAATGGTACACTTTTGCTGTTACTGGGATGCTTTTATCCATTTTCAACGTTTTCCAGGTCTATATTTTCAGAATTCAGGAATTGAGACAGATGCTTTGCCTTGTAGTGGTAAAAGAAGCTTAACACCTTTATTTTCGCAGTTTGATTGTTGGTCAAATCATCGATCATTTTTCTTAACTCTTCGTCTATTCCCGGGTAATCTTCACCGGTTAAAATCCAGTCTATCGAAACCCCTAAAATTTCCCTAATCGCAACCAGTGTTTTTGCAGTTGGGGCGTTTTCACAGCGTTCAATCTTGCTGATAGTACCTCGATCAAGACCAAGCTTTTCGCCCAGGTCCTCTTGGGTTAAACCTTTTTTAACCCTTAACATCTTAATCCTGAGACCTACTTGTTTATCCATATTATCACCGCCAATGCGTTTCTAATCATTTTATAAAAACACCTTATTTTTGTGGCCGGATGGGATAACAGTGATCCCAACTGACCGGTAAAAATAAAAAAGCAATGAGCTCCGGGGGGTTCCAGCTTCACCCCCCGGTGCTCTTCATTTACCTTTTAGAGGCTATAAAACTAAATCCCAAATAGGAGGGATTAAATCCCTTTTAACGTGTTTTTCATTATCAACGATCCTTTGATACTTTTAAAATTTAAAATTCTTAGGAGGTTAAAAACCGGTGGATGGCTTTTCTTTCCACCATCCATGATCAATTGACCATTGTCATTTGATCGTTTGAATCGCCAAATCTATATTAAAAAGCTTTCAGGGCTTTTTATTTTATTTCAGGGGGTGTCAGGGTGTGCCAGCATGGTGAATTAGCAAGAGGCAATACCATGACTTAAAAAAAATCAGAAGGAATGCGAGATGCAAGATGCGATAAAAAACACAGCCGCATCTTTTCCGCATTCGCATTCCTCCTGAAATTTTTTCACCCTTGTTCCCTGGTTAGCGGCCTGAAGATACCAGGGAGTGTCTGTGAGAGAATAGAATAGTGGCAGCACAGACATCCCCTTATTTTTTGTTATGAATTTGGGGAATGGGGAAGGTTAAGAGTCCAAAATTTAAGAATGTCAAAGAACACAACCCGGCCCGCCGGGCCGGGTTTAAAATACTCTGGATTTTGTCGTTTTCGGAGTTCATTGATTACTACCGGTTACACATCACCTCCTTTGTAGATTGTTATTGAACACAGTTTGATTCAAATTCCTGTATCAAATCGGCAATGTTATCCAGTGTTAATGTCGACAATCCTTTTAAATCGACATTTATGTCGAACTCATTATAAATCAATTCTTGAAATTCTTTTTCTGAATCTGTATCCCATGATTGTCTCAGTCTTAAATTTTCATCAAATTCAATGTAATAACTGTCAATCCCGATAATATTCAGCAATATTGCTTTTAATTTGATCTGCAAATGATCTCTGTCCATTTTTTCCATTTGTTCACTCAATTTGTTGATGATAATTTTTCCGCAATAGACAACATCTCCTCGATCCAGTCCAGGTCCGGTTGATAAAAAAATGTCCACTCAGCAGCAACGTCTTCCCTCCAGGCCTGATTTTTAAATTTCTTCATAAAATGGATTTTTGCCCCTCTCAAGGTCTTGAAATTCCTGTCAGCTAAAACCTTTTTTTCATGAATTGCCAGAAGCCTGAAACATTCTTCTTCTGTCATGGTCATGATAAAACAGGTACCAATAGAAAAATATACGCTGTTTTTGAGTCGAGAGATGACTACCTTTTGATTATCCGGTATAGGATTGCGCTTTTGTTCGGTTGCTTTATTAATAACCCCTGAATGCCCCATGTTTTAACCTCCTTTTTTCGCTTGCATTCTAAGTCAATTTGAGGTATATTATAACCTGGTAAAACAAATGAGCCGCGCGCCAAAAGCTCAAAATTGGATTTTAACGCACGCTTTACTTTTTGTCAAGCCTGAATTTCAAAAAAATTTTTTTTGTGTGAGATTGTGAAATACAATGGATAAAAAGACAGGTCAAAGGATTAAAACGTTACGAATAGAAAACGGCCTTACTCAAGAGGGCCTGGGAGAAAAGCTGGGTCTTGATCGAGGGACCATCAGCAAAATCGAAAGAGGGGAAAACGCTCCAACTGCAAAAACACTGGTTGAACTGAAACGAATTTTTAACGTATCCATAGACTGGATTTTAACCGGCAAAGGTTTAAAGCATCCCATTGATATGGACGATGAATTATTGGAAATGATCGATGATTTGAAAAACAACCAAACTGCTATGATCAAGGTCTTAAGCTTCTTTTACAACTACAAGGCAAAAAATCTTTCCCAATTTGTCAAAAAAAAAAGTAAAAAAATGAAAAACGATTCATTAAAAGGCCAGGAGGGAAAAAATGATTATCAATAAAAAAAAGGCGCTTGAGGATTTTGAAAACATTATTGAATTGCCGGTTTTAGGAAAGGCTTTATATTTCAGGATTTTAGAGTTAAAAGACGCCATAGCGGCAAACATTGAACAATACAAAAACATCATGGAATTAAGAAACATGGTAAAGAAAAAAACAAAAAATTGGCCAAAATCATCCAATGACATTGAATTTGAAATCGTAAACATAAAAGGTAATCTCTGGGTCCCGGTAATCCCGGGGCAAAAAGGATGTGAACCCAGTAAAATCATCCCTCTAAAACTGGTTGATTATATCGTAAAAAAATCTTTTGAAATGACCCCGGGGCTAATCGAGAGGAACAGTAATTTAATCGTCCCGGGGATAAAGGGAAAGGTTTTCGATATCTGGTTTGAAAAAATCCGGGATGATTATATTCACGGGATTATCAAATCCACATTATATGAATCATCAATCTCTTATAACGTGGATATTGAGAAGGAACTCAAAGATTTGAAAAATATTGATTTTGATGAATTGTTTGCCGTATTCAGGTTAATATTTGAGTCCAATGACTTCATGAAACAAGTCATTAGAGAATATAGAAAAATCTGGAAGTCTT
Source organism: Candidatus Aminicenantota bacterium (assembly GCA_020355945.1). The sequence continues at coordinate 8,936,590 of CP070627.1, forward strand.
TAATTGAAGATGATAGTAAATAGGGTCAGGTGGTTACGAATTTACCCTGACACAACCCAAATCCGCCGTCAAAATTTTCAAACGATTTTATATTCAGCCACGGACGAACACGGACGGACACGGACTGGGAATTGTTTTTGTCTGTGAAAGTCCGTGTAAGTCCGTGGCTAAAAAAATAGGCGGTGGATTTGGGACAACTTTTCCATTAACCTTTACCCTTTAACTTTGCTTATTACTCCTCCTTAAGCTTTTTACTTTTTCTGCAATACCGGGAATCGATTCGTCATCCTTGCAGAATATTACGTGGTCGTCAAGGTGAACGGCCTGGAAATATTCATCCCCGATATACAAGACGTTAATACCGCTTTTCTTCACGGCATCGATGAATTTTTCAATCTCATTAACATCCATTCCTTTGAAGAAGTTATCCAGGAGTAGTAATTTATTGGATTCGGCAGCATAATGGATAAGGAATTGCCACGGTTTTAGATCACCAGGCATTTCTTTACCGAACAGCTCTTTATAAAGGGACTTTTGGTCAATGTCCTTTAAAAATCGGATTGTTTCATAAACATAGATAAAGTCTTTCTGCTCAAGGATCTCTTCATCGACTTTTATATTCACGGAGGTAAAACCATCCCCGGTTAAAGAATTGTAAGTCTGGCTTTTCAGTCCTTCATCGGCAGTCAATAGATAATTCAACTCATCCGGCTTCATTTTGACATCAAAGTCCCTGATTTTTCCCGGTTCACCTTTGATCTGTTTTAAAGTCCTTAGAGAAGCAATCAATAGACTGCCTGCAATCCACAGCAAAGAACATATATTACCCAACCAAAAGAACATGGGGATTTTACTTTTGGCAAAGAATAAGTCCTCGTCATCTTTAATGAAGCTCTCTATTCGAGGACGATCATTTTGATTACCTTCATCACCTTGATTCTCTTGACTTTCCTGGTTACTTTGCTTACCCGGTTTATCTTTATCTTTGGGAAGCGTAAGTGGATAAATTTTATCCACGCAATAATTCACAAACCCATCCTTTTTATTTTGACTGAAGCTGTAAAATTCGATAAAAGCATCATAACTATTGGTTGAAGCATCTTCGCTCAGGGAAAAATAATATAAAGTAGGAAAAAAAGAGGCAGTCAATTTTCTAGCCCTGACTTTACTTTTTAATTTGTTTCTCAATCGTTTTAAGTTCTCCCGGATCTTTTTAGCCTGATTAAAAATAGACTGTCTTGTATCAATATTTTCTTCTTTTGAAGGTTTTATATTGAGTGGTAATACACCATATTTTTTTATCAGCATATCTTCTTCTATCATTACTGTTTTTAAGTTTTCATGGTCAAATTCAAAAACCGGCTTAATGTCACTGGATTTTAGCCTGGTGAAGAAATTCAATAACAACGGCAGTAATATCACTGAGAGAACGAATATCACGAAGAAAGCAGTATCCCTTTTGAAATTGCTCTTTATACTTCCTAAAATACAGCCGATGGCAAAAGAGAACGTTATTGCTAAGAAGAGTCCCCAACAAAATGGCAGCAAATGTAAACGAAAAAGGTTGATATTATTTAAGAGGAGCAGTGAAATGTTAATTACAAACAGCAATAGGAATGCGGCATTCAACAGGATAAGCCTGAAAAATATGATAAATCTTATAACTTTTTTTGAATCGGATCGACTGGAAAGGAATTTCAGGTAATCCCTATTAATAGTGGTATCTATACCGTATAAAATGCCGAAGTAAAAGATCAACAGTAGAGACACTCCCATAAAATTCAGGAAAGGTGAACTATCGTCAAAAAGTTCTTTGCCTTTTTTGGGTAAAAAAATATTGAAATTATCTCCAATATTTGTGTTACATAAAAGTAATTCAAAGGTTGAATCATTATACAAAATTCCGAAGTTAGAAGGAACGAACATCATCGTAATCCCTAAAGAAGCATATTGTCGAAAATATACATAATGAGATACCTTTGAACTTTCTACTTTCTTTAATGAATTTCTATTTTCAATATTATCAAGGTGTTTAAATTTTCCAACCTGGATAAACCCCTGCAATATCAAAGCAATAAAAACAAATGCAATGATATACCTCCTTTTTAAAGCTCTCTTTAATTCATTTTTAAAAATCAGCCTCATTGTTCATTCC
>CP070627.1:8938844-8944094 GCA_020355945.1 Candidatus Aminicenantota bacterium
ACAAGTGATAATATAATCTATTCTAAATTGAAATGAAAGAGGAGGTTTCCATGAAAAACATGACATTAACCGGCCGTAGAAATACCAGGTCTTTACTATGGTTGAGCCTGTTGTTGATTCTCTTTTTTGTTAAAATACCCCGGGGAATGTATGCCAAAAATACCATTACTTCAAATATATCAAAAGAAACAATCCAGCGGGCGATCCACAGTTTAATACAAACCCACGGCAATAACCACCAATTTAGAATCCAACGAGGTGTAACCCAGGCTGCATTATTTTGGCGGGAAAGCGATGGTTCGGAAACGGATTTTGAAAATTTCTGCAAAAAACATTTTATCTCTGATCCGGTTCAACTCTCCCAAACCCTTAAGCGCATCGAGACAAATTTTGAAGCCCTGTGGGGATACTTCTTGAGAATTTCCCGTGACCTGGACCGGCCATTCTTTGTAGAGAAAACCAAAGACGGTCAACCGATAACTATACTCCCATTGGACCATCTGTTTAACAGGTATCATCCCCATGCCCACCTGGAAGAGGAACTTTTCAAGGCAAAGGCGGCATTTGCCGTTATAATGAATTTTCCTCAATATACCTTGGAGGAAAAACTGGAAAAAGGGCGCTCCTGGAGCCGGGAACAGTGGACCGCGGCTGCTGCCGGCGATATTTTTACCTCCAGGATCCCCCCGGGAGTGAATCAAAACTATGTGGGAATAGTTACAAACCTATTCGTCAATTACCACGATCGATATTTTATTTACTTAGGCAAGCTGCTGACAGACCAAAATAAAACCCTCTTCCCCCCGGACCTTAAATCATTTGTACATTGGATGATAAGAGAGGAATTAAGGGTCGGTTATACAGACCCCCAAGGCCGTGAGAAACAGGAAATCATATACCGCGTCATGCTGCGTATCGTAGACCAAAGTATCCCCAAAATAGTCATCAATAACCCGGAGGTGTACTGGAATCCGGTGAGTAACCAGGTATATCAAAAAAAGGGGAACCAATTGGTAAAAATAAAAGCGGAACCCGAGGGCGGAATTCGCTATAAGTACTGGCAGAGTGCATTTAAAGCCGAACAATTGTTAGACCCCTATTGTCCCAACGCACCAACCTTAATCCAGCGTACATCCGGGACCGTGCGCAAGATCCCCGGCAAAGTAGTAGAAGACCTGCTCATTTCAGTGATGAAATCTCCTTTGACAAAAAAAGTGGGACGACTGATAGAGAAACGGTTAGGGCGATCTTTACGACCCTATGACATCTGGTATAACGGGTTTAAATTCGGGCAGACCAGGGAACTTCCCCAGGAAAAGCTGGATAAAACCATCACAGATAAATACCCCAGTGCAGCCGCTTTTAAAAAAGATATCCCGGTCTTCCTGGAAAAATTCGGATTCAGCCCGGGAAAAGCGGCATTTATTGCGGAGCGTATTGAAGTAGAACCTTCCAGGCAGATAGGTCATGGCATGGCCGCCCTGATGAGAAGCGACAAAGCATATCTGCGAGCAGAATTTCCATCCGCCGGTATGAATTATTCCAGGTTTTTCCTGGCTCTCCATGAAATGGGACATACTATAGAACAAGTGTGTTCAATGCATATGATCGATCATTACCTGCTTCACGGGGTCCCCACCTCCGCAATTTCCGAAAATTTTGCTTATATGTTCGGCAACCGCGCCCTGGAATTCCTGGGCATGGAAAAATACAAAATCAATGACCCCTTAAAAACCCTCGATGCCTTTTGGACTACCTATAAAACCAGCGGTGTGGCCCTGGTGGACATGAAAGCCTGGGAATGGATGTACCAACATCCACAAGCATCGGCCAGCCAATTCCAGGAAGCAGCGATACGCATTGCCAAAGAGGTATGGAATCAATATTATGCCCCGGTTTTTAAAGATAAAGACGTACCTATACTGCTGATTTACAGTCACTTGCTGGGGGGGATGTTGTACTTTCCCGATTATCCCATCGGTCAGATTCTCGGGTTCCAGATCGAAACCTACATGGAAGGGAAAAACCCTGGCGTTGAAATGGAACGGATGTGCAAAATAGGAAATTTACCCCCGGGGATTTGGATGCAGCAGGCAGTAGGGGCACCAATTTCAGCGGTACCGCTGTTAAAAGCCACAGAAAAAGCCTTGAACTCTGTCAACACCAGACAATAGATACTGGGAAAGTTGACCACGGATAATATTAATAACATGAAAAAAAGAGTAAAAAAGCGGGTTATATTCAGGTTATCTCCCTTTAACCGCCTCTCTTTCCCGGTTCTTTTCAATGTCTGGGAAAAAAACAATATAGACCAGGCATTTGAAATCATTATCCGTCATGAACCATTGTCCCGGAGAGATATCCGCACCGGTGATGTGATTCTTTTTTCTTTCATGACCTCTGCTCTTCCCCAAATCCATGCAGAGATAAAAGAAACCAGGAAAAAAGCTGTTTTAATCGCCGGGGGAGGGCCTCATATTACCGGTGACCAGGAACTGCCCTTTAAAATCGGATTCGATACCCTTTTCGTGGGCCCCGGGGAACGCAATTTCCTTGAATTTGGCAGGGACTTACTGGATAACCGCCCCATAAAAAATCTTTACCAATATGAAAACAGCCCGGGTTCTTATGGTGATTTTAACGATTATCTGCCCATGACAAAGTACATAAAAACCATAGGCCCTCTTGAAATCATGAGGGGATGTTTTTGGAATTGCAGCTACTGCATCACCCATTTGCACGAAGCCTGGTCTAGACAGATGGATTCCATCAATACCTTTTTTAGATATGCAAAACAACAAAACCTGAAACGCATCAATTTTATTTCACCCTCTTCCATGGAATATGGAGCCGCTAAACCCGGGCAGGTCAATATCAAAAAAATCAAGGAACTCTTAGAACTGGCTCAATCTTATGATTTTCCTTTTATCGAATATGGGATATTTCCTTCTGAAATCAGGCCTGATACGGTTACAGACGAAGGCATGGCATTATTGAAGCGGTATGTTTCTCATAAATCCGTTACCATTGGCGCCCAGAGCAGCCTGGACAGCCGTTTAAAGGACCTGAACCGGGGACATACCGTAGAAGATATCCGGCAGGCGGCGGCGATTGCTAATGACAACGGTTTTACCGCTAATCTTGATTTTATCGTGGGGTACCCGGGCGAAACCCCGGAGGAACGACAAACCAATATTAATTTTATCAAAACCCTCAGCAAAACTTATCGTATCAAAACCCACATGCATTTTTTTATTCCCCTTCCCGGTAGCGCCTATGGGTATCGACTTCCTTCTTTTTTATCCCCTGAGGAAAAAGATCAACTTCACCGGTTAACCACCGCGGGAATTGCCACAGACGGATGGATTAATAACCAAAAACAGGCGCAGGGTTATTTGAACTGGTTAAAAAAGCATTTGCCGGGTTACTATTCCCGGTTTTCTTAATTTTTTGTTTGAAATTTCGGAATTTCAGGGAAATTCTTGACAATAAGATGTATAAATGAGAAAATATGAAGTGGAGAAAAATGTTTATAAATCACAGCGCAAAAGAGGTGACAGCAAAAATTGTTTATTACGGCCCTGGTCTCAGCGGCAAGACCACCTGTCTTCAATACATTTTCTCCGTCACCAACCCCAACACCCGGGGGGAACTGATCAGTATCGAAACAGAGGTTGAACGGACCCTCTTTTTTGACTTACTGCCCATCAATGTGGGACTGGTCAAGGGTTATCAAACCAAATTCCAGCTTTATACGGTTCCCGGGCAGATTTTTTATGATTCCACACGAAAATTGGTATTAAAGGGAGCAGATGGTATTGTATTTGTTGCCGACTCCCAGAAAATGATGGAACGCCCAAACCAGGACAGTATGGAAAATCTAAAAACAAACCTGGCCGGTCATAAACTGGATATCAATGAAATTGCCATGGTTTTTCAATACAATAAAAGAGATCTGGCCAATGTCTTTTCAATCGAAGAATTAAATAGAATTTTAAACCCGCGGAGGCTCCCCTTTTTTGGGTCTACCGCCACAAAAGGTGATGGAGTTCTTGAAGCACTGCGCGCCATCTCCACCCTGATATTGCGAAAAATAAAGGTACTGTTGGACCAGGCCGACGAAGACGTATCCAATATGCCCCCTGTTAATTTTGATATCAATAAAAAACATAAAATAATCGATAGAGAAAATTTACCTTTTAAAAAGATTCAAACAGACAGCTTCGAAGCCGTCAGTAAGCAGATGACTCTTAAAAATGCGGTTTTCCAACCCCTGGTCGGGATAAAAAACAAATCCACCGAGGAAGAACTGAAAGTTGAAACAGTGGAAGAGATCGAAGAACTTTCCGGTTACATGATTGACGAAATGCCAATGGAACCCGAACCTCTTGACTACCGGGAAGAAATCAAAAAAGATGATGCTAAAAAAGATAAAAAAATCAAACCCACTGAAATCCCTGAAAATATCGAAAATCTAGGAGTGCCTGAAATTGACGAAAATGAAGACGATGAAGTGGATTTGTTAGGAAAAACAGTCGTAGAAGCCGATGTAGATGCTTTAGAACTCGAGGAAATGGAAAAGATAGTAGAAAAAGAATATGAAAAAGAACAAAAAAGAAAAAAACAAAAAAAAGAAATGGAAATGGACAATGAACCCTTTAAAGACCTGGAAGATATCCGCATCGACATCGATGATGGAGCGGATATCACAAGAATAGACCTGGAAGAAGAGGTTCAAGACCTCGGAGACATCGGAGAACTGGTGGAAGAAGGAGAACCCCTTCCCAAAGGAGAAGTCCCACAAGAAGAAGATTTAAATAAATCTGACGAAACAAAAGAAGCAGAGCCCTTCAAATTAGCGGAAGTGGCAGACCTGGATATAAATGAAACACCTCTCCGGGAACTGGAAGATATCAAAGAAGTAGAAAGCAAAATACCTTTTAAAGAACTCGAAGATATTAAAGAAGTAGAAAAGGTAAAAGAAAAGCGAGAACTCGAGGAGCTTAAGAAATCCTTAGAAAAAAAAGAGAAAAACAAGGAAAATAAAAAAATCCCCATCATACCCAAAGCCATGGACCTCTTCGATCAATTAAAAGATAAGACGCGGCTAACAGTAATCAAGGAGGTCCCGGTAAAGGGTACTGATGCCCATCTACTTATCGATATAAAAGACAAAGATTCCAACCTGCTGGAGTCCGTAAAAGTAAAAGTCACACCGGAAATAAAAAAAGTTACCCTTATTCTTGATGT
>CP070627.1:8944194-8946416 GCA_020355945.1 Candidatus Aminicenantota bacterium
TCAGCAGAAACCAATCGCTCCGAATAAGGTTTCCCCAGGGTTTTCTTTAAATGTAAATAAGACATATAGGTCAAACTGTCTGCGGCCCCGATTTTTTCAGAAATATTTATCCCAATCCGTTTTGGGTCCCTTTTCCTGACAAATTCTTTCAAATCACCGGCAGAGCCAAAAATATCATAAGCTCCACATTGCCGCAGCGAATAGCCATCAATACCCAATACTGCCCGCTCGATTCGATCCCCTCCCAAATCAGTAAAGACATAATATGCGATATCGGAAATATAACCGCGGCCCAGGTCTTCAAACAGGGGGCCATAATTCCCTTCCTTCATCACTGTAATCCACATATCGATATTATTTTCTCTCATGACTTTGGGAAGAATCAGGTCAAACTTGTCTCGCCTGATTTGATTCATCATTTCCCAGCGATAACGAGCCTCCCGGGCATTTCCCCTAAAACCACCCCATACAATTATTAAAAAAAACAAAAAGATAAAAATTCGATTTTTTTTCAATTTCATTTCTTTTCTCCTGGTTGAATCATAAAAATATTTACTTTTTTAATTAAATCGGTTTCTCTTTTATCCCGAGATAATAGACGATATTGGCGTCAGGATCGATCCTGGTGGTAATCCTGCCCGGCAGGGCACTTAGAATAGGGTTTAGACCAGGGCCATGTCCTGAATGATCACTCCAGCCATGTATGCAAACCCCAATGGCCACAGCCCCTTTGTATCTTCCGCAGCCATAGTTGTTATAATGGTCCCGAATGGCTACAATGTCACCAAGCTTAAGTTTTTCCAGTTGATACTCCGCCACAATGTTGGGGTCCGTGGTCTGGATATCATAATCCAACGCTTCGATGGGGCTGTATCCCAGGCCTGAACCCATAATATGCCCGGGGATTTCCATTACCACAGGTATCACCAGCTTCCCCTTCTTTATAGTAATACCCATATTCTCCAGTAATCCCGGGGAAAGTTTATTGACTCTCACATCCTCGAAGCCTTTGATTTTTAATCCCACACCCCTGGCTTTGATGCGGATGGTGTCTTCTAACGCCAGTTTCTCCAGTACATCCTTAGGAAACCATACCAGGTCATCTTGCCCGGCATGTCTACCAATGTAAAACCCTTTGGCTCCTTTAGCCTCGCCGGAAATAACTTGTGCCTCATTACCGATACAGGCAAGTAAAGCCACGGCACATTTACTGGCTCGTGGGTTATCACGCCCCTGGATAGTCACATCAGGTTCGACATGGTCTGCATTGGCCCAGCCATAAGCCGAATCTCCCACTGAAACAGTATAGTTGATGGAAGCCGCCCCGATGCTTAACTTTGGCTTCCCGTCGTAAGTGGTTGAATACCCCCGACTGCCGGCAGGCTGTACCACCCCTTGAACCGCAGTTGTTATAAGCCTGTCTTTATTGGTCTTTAAACCAGCCGATTTTTTGCCGGAATAAGATTTCTTGATCTTTAAGCCCAAATATTTACCGATGTTTGCCGACGGATCGATGCGGGCCGTTAATTTGCCGCTTCTTGACGACAGGATTGCCGTCACGCCGATACCAAGGCCCGAAATATCGCTGGGTCCACTGCAAACAACACCTAAAGTTGCTCCTCCCTTATAGTAACCTTTTCCATAGTCAGTCTGGATATCTTTTAAGAAAACCAGGTCCCCGAAACGGAGCTGATCCAGGCCGTACTGCTTAATATCAGGGGGGAAACAGGTCTGGATATGCCAGTTGCCGGAAAGACTCGATCTACCTGCACCCTGTCCGACTATTTCGGCCGGGATTACCCGGACGGCGGGAACCTCAAGCTTCCCCTCCTCATTTTGAGTGGCTATCATTTCCAAAACCTCGGGGGCTACACCATGAATAAATACATCCTTGAATCCCTTGATTTCGAGACCGACTCCCCGGGCCTTCACCTGGAGTTTGTCATCGATAGCAAGCTTTTCCAGGACTTCTTCCTCGAAATGAACCAGGACATAGTTTTCAAATTTCCCGATGACAACGCCTTTTTCCCCTTTGGCATCGCCCTCCAGGACTCTTACTTCATTGCCTATGGAAGTAAAGTTGAGCCAGGAACTCTCGGAGTGATAGTCGGAGTGGTTTGAGTTGCCATCCACTGCTGCCACTCCCATAGTGGCCCGATCTCCACTGGCCCACCCGAAGACCTTATCGCCGATTTTCAGGTTATAATTGATACCTCCTATGC
>CP070627.1:8946516-8950475 GCA_020355945.1 Candidatus Aminicenantota bacterium
TCCAGGGGGGCGGTTTTCTCGAAAAGAGCCCCCCTGGCCGCCGGAGGCAAATGAAAAAAGAAATGAATAAGCTTTTGGAATTGCAGTCGGTGACCGCGGGATACAACGGTCATATTATTTTAAAAGATGTCAACCTGGCCATTTATGACCGGGACTTTTTAGGCATTATCGGTGCCAATGGCAGTGGCAAGACCACATTGATAAGAGTGCTTTTAGGTTTAATGAAACCAATAAAGGGAACCGTTGACTACTTTTTTGATCCCCCGGATAAAGCCGGTAAACGGATTGGTTATCTTCCTCAGCAGGCCATGTTTGACAGGAAGTTTCCCATTACCGTCCAGGATGTAGTGCTTTCCGGGTTAGCATCAAAAGTGGGAGTGTTCAAGTCTTTTTCAAAGCAGGATAAAGTTGCTGCTGATGAAGTTTTGGAGCGAATGGGCATCCCGGAATTAAAAAAGCGGGCGATTGGGACTCTTTCCGGTGGTCAACTGCAGCGGGTTTTTTTGGCGCGGGCCCTGGTCTCCTCCCCTGCCCTATTGGTGCTGGATGAACCGGATACCTTTGTGGATCAAAGCTTTACCAGTGCTTTTTACGAAATTTTGCAAGAGCTGAATCGCCAAATGGGAATTATCCTGGTATCCCACGACTTAGGCATTATCTCTTCCCACGTGAAAACCATTGCCTGCATCAGCGTCAATGGAAACCTTTTTTACCATGATTCCAATAAAATCACTCAAAAGGCTTTGGATAGTTACAATTGTCCCATTGACTTGATTACTCATGGTGACTTGCCGCACCGGGTACTGGGGAAACACGAAAAAACAGGGAAACCGGATGCTTGAACTTTTTCATTATGATTTTTTTATAAACGCGCTGCTGGCTTCGGTTTTTACTGCCATTACCTGTGGTATTATCGGTACTTATATTGTTTCCCGCCGTATTGTTTTTATCAGCGGCGGCATCAGCCATGCGTCTTTTGGCGGCGTCGGTATTGGTTATTATTTGGGTATTAATCCTATTCTCGGAGCTGCTATTTTTTCCGTACTGACTGCTTTAGGTATTGAAGCGTTATCTAAAAAATCAGAAATGAGAGAAGATTCTTTAATTGGCATGATGTGGTCGTTCGGAATGGCGGTGGGTATTATTTTTGTTTCTCTTACCCCTGGTTATGCCGCCAATTTAATGAGTTATTTGTTTGGGGATATCCTCATGGTTTCTCGATTTGATATCCTGGTGATGGCGGGATTGGCAATGGTGATTATCGTGGTTTTCCTGTTGTTATTTAAAGAGATACTTTTTTTATCTTTTGACCGGGAGTATGCGGAAACCCAGGGGGTGCAGGCTGCTGCCATCAGTTACCTGTTGATCAGCCTGGTGGCGTTGACCATTGTGATCAACATCCGGGTGATAGGGATTATTTTAGTGATATCCATGCTTACGATCCCCCAGGCCGCGGCCAACCTGGTCTCTAAAAATTTCAGGCATATTATTTTTTATTCGATTGGTTTTGCGTTTTTATCTTCTGTTTTGGGGCTTTTCTTTTCGTATGTGTTGAATATTCCTTCCGGGGCGGCGATTATTTTCTTTTCTATTATTATTTTTGGGATTTTGAAAGGAATGACTTTCCTTCACTCCCGGGTCAGGATTAAAAAAGCTTCATCATAAGAAGGTCAATCTCCCCTCTACCCTCAACGAGGGCGAATCACCAAAGACAGCCAGAGGAGCCCACGAAAGATGCGATAATTTATGTTTTAGCTTCAATCTCATGCACGTGTTGTTCTAGAAATATATTTACAAGGCTTTCAGTGGTTATACCTCTTATTTGTGCCATTTTCTGTATCCGCAGCAGTAAATTTCTATCTACTGAAACCAGGTAACGACGACGTGCTTGAGGTGAAATTTCAAATTCAGCAGGTTCGGTTTGTTCCCAATAATCTACCAGATCATGGGTATCCCAAAACTCTGCCATTTCTTCGTAACTTTTGAAATCAGGAATTCTTTTATCTTTTGTCATACTGTTTTTTCTCCTTATAACTCATGTCGCGAGCACTGATAAGAAGTGCCTCGTGTGTTGGTTTGTAAATAAAAAAGACAATAAGATAACGCCCGGCATTGTTCTGTCCAAGTGCGGCATACAAGTCTTCACCAGGAATGTGCCCTTTTTGTACCTTTCGATACATTGGATTATCAAAAAGGACTTCTTCCACATCTTGTGGTATAACGTGATGTTTCCACGCTAATTTGTCAATCACTTGAGGTAACCAAATAATATTGTCAATATGCATAATCACTCACTTAAGGCTTTGTACTCACTCATAATTCTTCCGATATTTTAACTCATTGTTTAATAGAATACAAGGGAGAATCTGTCAAAGGTAAGGAAAAAGGAGAAAAAGGGAAAAGAAAAAGGTGCCAGTGCTCTAGGTCAAGAAACAGAAAAATCACTAACCGGAGTCAACATTTATAAATTTTTACTCCTGGAAAACACCATAAATTGGGTATGTAAGAAAAAAAGGTCAAAATTTATAATAATTGAATGATGCAATGATAAAAAATGCTATAATTGTATATTTAAAGGAGGTATTTGCCATGAAAAAATTAAACAAATTGGGATTCGTTGTGGCAATGGTTATTTTATGCCATTTTTATCCTTTGCTATTTTCAGAGGAATTGCCCAAACCCAGCTATGACAATTCCATCATCATTTCCTTCAGCGGTCAATTGCCCACCCCTCCCTCATCAGAAGTGGAATATATCAAAAGCCAATTTGGCAATGGTTTGTATGTACCCCTCACCTTTAGCTCCTTTTGGGCAGTCAATATGGATTGGCACATAAATCCTTCTAATGCTGACAATGGTATTCAATCATTTAAAAATTCCATCGATTCATTGATTGAAAAAGCAAAATCCTATGGAGTATGGATTCATCTTGTCATCAATTACGGGCTCTCCCGTAAGGTGGGTCTTTATAAGGCTGCTAAAGAAGAAGATATCCGTAATGCACAATGGTTCAACGATAACAATCTGGCTTCCCAAACCCAACTGGGCAGTTCATTGGCATCAAGTGTCAATGAATGTGTTTTCACTACTTTTTCCCGTTATGCCCGGAAACTGAGGAATCACCTGGAAGCCAAGGTGCGGGCTGCGTTTGATTATTTGAAACAGGAACAAGATGAAAACCCGGAGGTTCACATTATAGTGAGTACACCGGGAGAAGCGGAATTCAATTCCCTTCGCCAAACCCCCTTACCTCCCCTCCAGGAGTTTTTCTGTGACTATTCACCTTTTGCGGTCCTGGAATTTCGAGATTGGATCAAACATAAAGGGTTATACGGAACCGGGGGAAAATATGAAGGAGAAGGATATGCAAACGGCGGCAGCCGCTACCAGGGCAGCAATGGCCTGCAAAACTTCAACCAGGATTTTGGCACCGATTTTACTACCTGGGATTTAAAATACTATAATTGGAACCTCTCAAACCCCCTGGATACCAATTACACGGATACCACCAACCCCGATCCCAATATCATTCCTATTGCTGACTATACCTTTGACGGCATGATGCCCACCTCAGGTGCGAATTTTACAGCCGGCGGTTTCGATCCTCCCCGGGTGATGTTGGAAAAAGGACAAGACCCCTTTTGGGACCTGTGGCAAAACTTCCGGGAAACCATGGTCTATCACATGGTAAAAGATATTGCCGCCATCGCCAGGGAAAGCGATTTTAACAAAGATCATTATTATACCCACCAGATTCCCGCTGACTATCTATGGGGTACCAATCCCGATGATCCCAACATCCCCCCTAATGCACGCTATTATTCTTCTGCTTCTCCTTTGTGGACAGCCAATGCCTACAATGATACGGGTATGGGAGTCACCATGTATGACATCAATTTTATTACCCATTATGCCCGAACATCTCAATACATTTTACCAGTGATCTCTTCTATGTCAAA
>CP070627.1:8950575-8961540 GCA_020355945.1 Candidatus Aminicenantota bacterium
CACTAATGGGGGTTTTGGTTATCTTTTTCTTCGCGTTCCTTCATGCTTCACCGTGTCTTCGCGGCTTTAAAAAATTAGTTGAAAAAAGTTTTATTTCCTTCTATAATTAAATCTTAAAGCCAGGAGATGAGCAAATGGTAAAAAAATGGATAATGGTTGTGCTTATGGGTCTGGTGATGTACCAGGGAGCTTTTGCATTGAACCCGGGAAAAGCGGTTACTCAATACATCATCGACAGTTGGAACGAAGAAAAAGGTCTGCCCCAAAGCTCTGTCTGGACAATTCTCCAAACCAGCGACGGATATTTGTGGATTGGCACGGAAGAAGGCCTGGCCCGGTTCGACGGTTTGAAATTTACTGTATTTAACGAAGATAACACCAACGCCTTAACCAGTAATTATATCTGCTGCTTGTATGAAGATAGTAAAAAAAACCTATGGATCGGAACCCTGGGCGGGGGTTTACTGGTATATAAAAACGGGAACTTCAAAAGATTTACGGAAAAAGAGGGACTTTTGCATCATATTATTTATTATATCCATGAAGACCCTTCCGATAATATATGGATCGGAACCGATGAAGGCGGCTTGTATCAATGGGATGAACAGGCAAATTCCTTTACTGTTTATAAAAAAGGTAAAGGTTTAGCGGATAATGTTATACGGTCTATCTCTTCGGACAGTAATGGGAATCTCTGGGTGGGAACGCCAAAAGGGTTGTGTTGTTTAAAAGATGAGCGCTTTATCCATTACCCCATTAAAAAAGCGTCCGATCCCGAGAATATATCTGTGAACATCATATTTGAAGACAGCAATAAAAACCTGTGGATTGGAACCAACCGGGGGATTTACCAGATGAGAGAGGGTAAATTTATCCTTTACAAAATTAATAATAATCCCTTAACCACCATCAGGAGGATCTTCGAGGACAGGGATAAGAATTTGTGGATTGCTACAACAGGTCTGGGATTGGTGCGGTATTATAACGGTAAATTCTCCATTTTAACCAAAAAAGACGGTTTATCAGGGGATGATATTCTTTCCATTACAGAGGACAGGGAAGGTAATTTATGGGTGGGTACGGCTTATGGTGGATTAAATCGTTTGAAAGATGGAAAATTTACCACCGTTACCTCGAAAGAAGGGCTTTCGGATGACGTGGTTTTTTCGGTCTATGAAGACAGGAAGGGCTATTTATGGTTCGGGACCAATAAGGGCCTGGTTCGTTATAAAAATGGGAAATTCATATATTTTACGGTGAAGCAGGGTTTAACCCATCATGCGGTGGATACCATCTATGAAGATCGCCAGGGATTCATCTGGGCGGGTACGGATGAGGGATTGAACCTACTGAGACATTCAAAAGGCAGCATTTTTAAAATCAATGACTATTTGCGGGATCAATACATTCCCGCTATCATCGAGGACATAAAAGGTGATATCTGGATTGGCACTTTTGTGGGTGCAAAAAAAATACGAGACCGCGAAATCGTGCAAACCATCACTCAAAAAGACGGTTTGAGCATCGATTATATTAATCATATTTATGAAGACAGCCAGGGAAATTTATGGTTCGGTACGCTTCGCGGTGGAATTACCAGATATAAAGACGGTCAATTTACCGTATTTACCACAAAAAACGGACTGGCAGCCAACACCGTGCACTGTATTGTTGAAGATGCGCATCATGTCCTCTGGATTGGTACCAGCAACGGGCTAAGTCGTTTAAAGAACGGGAAATTTACCAGCTTTTTCAAAAAAGATGGCTTATTTCATAACAATATATATAAAATCCTTGAAGATAAAAACCAGAATCTCTGGATGAGCACCAATAAAGGGATATTTTGTGTTAGTAAAAAGAACTTGAATGACTTTGCCGAGGGCAGCAGCCAACATATTAAATCCGTGGTTTACGGCAAAGA
This sequence comes from Candidatus Aminicenantota bacterium, assembly GCA_020355945.1. The sequence goes on from CP070627.1 coordinate 8,952,497, forward strand.
TGACGGTATGAAGAGCAGCGAATGCAATGGCGGGTATCAATCGGCCGGGTGTAAAACCAAAGATGGGAAATTGTGGTTTCCTACCTTAAAGGGTGCGGTGTTCATCGACCCGGAAAATATAGGATTCAACCGGGTTCCACCGCCGGTTTTAATTGAAAAGGTATTGTTGGATGGTGTTTCCACTGATCTTGTCCAACAGGTGGTGGTGCAGCCGGGGGTCAAACGACTGGAAATTCACTATACGGCCTTGAGCTTTGTCAACCCTAAAGAGGTAAAATTTAAATATAAACTGGAAGGATATGACGACCAATGGGTTGAGGCTGGCAGCCGTCGGGAGGCATTTTATACGAACCTGGATGCCGATACCTACAGTTTCCGGGTCACTGCCTGTAACAATGACCGGCTGTGGAATGAAACCGGTGCAGCCATTCAAATAAAGGTGATTCCCTCCTTCTGGGACACCTGGTGGTTTCGAGTCATGGCAATTATAGGTTTTGCCGTCCTTTCCTACCTGGTCATCAATTTCTCCAGGAAATACCTCACGCTTACTGCTTTCTGGAAAAAACAAAAATACGTGGGCAAATTCAAGTTAATGGATATCATCGGGTCCGGGGGTATGGGGGCCGTTTATAAAGCCACCAATTTAATGGATAAAAGCGAAACCGTGGCCATTAAATTACTAAAAGAAGAAATGTTCACCGATGAAAGCAGCCGGAAACGATTCAAGCAGGAAGCAGCTATTATCGATCAACTGGAGCACCCTAATATCGTCAAAGTGATTGAACGGGGAGAATCCAGGCAAAACCTGTTCATTGCCATGGAATACCTCCAGGGAAAGACATTGACCCAAAAGATAGAGCTAGAAGAGAAACTGGACATAAAGGAAGCGCTTCACATCATGATTCAAGTTGCCGATGCCCTGGCAAAAATCCACAGCAAAAATATCATTCACCGGGATTTGAAACCGGATAATATTATGCTTATTGTGAAAAATGGCGACTCCAATTTTGTCAAGCTCCTGGACTTTGGGTTGGCTAAAACGCAATATCAAACTCGCCTCACCCAAACCGGCATTGTTATTGGCACGATTAATTACCTTTCCCCTGAACAGATATCAGGGAAGGGTTCCTCTGCTGCCAGTGATATTTATGCACTGGGAATTATTTTCTATGAAATGCTCACCGGTGAGAAGCCCTTTTTTGGTGAGACCACCATTGATATCATGAAACAAATCATGGATAAAGTCCCTATTGAGCCTATCCGGTTCCGAGAAGATATTCCCGGTGAATTAAATCGTCTCATCATGAAGATGCTAGATAAGGAAAAAAAATCACGGCCGATTATTTATGACGTGGTGTCATATCTGAAAACCATTGATATCCATCTTAAGCAATAATCGTCACCCCCCTTGAATTTAACCGGAGAAAATAGTAATATAAAAGATGGTAAAAAGACCTGAAAAAGATCAATATTACCTGGACATTGCCAGGGTGGTTTCCCTGCGGTCAACGTGTTTAAAGGTATTAATGGGAGCCATTATTGTCAAAGAAGACCAGATCATTTCTGCCGGTTATGTGGGAGCGCCCCGCCATACCAAAAGTTCAATGGAACACGATTTTTGTTTAAGAAAAAAATTAAACATCCCTTCGGGCACCCAGTATGAGTTGTGTCGTTCGGTCCACGCGGAACAAAACGCCATCATCAACGCTGCCCGGGCCGGGGTCAGTTTATTGGGCGGGGACATATTCATCCACGGCGAATCAAGAGAAACCAACCAACCTATCAATGCATTCCCCTGCTTTATCTGCAAAAAAATGATCATCAACTGCGGTTTAAAACGGGTGGTCTGCTCTGTCAAAGACAAAGAACAAATGTATCAGGTCTTTCAAGTGGAAGATTGGATAAAACAATGGCAAGACAATGATATCATTGACGATAAACACAAGTACGGCCAGTAACCAGTAAGGTGAAAAATGGGACAGATCATCGCTGCTATCGTAGGCATGTGTGGTACGGGTAAGTCTGCTGCTGCAAACTATATCCAGGAAACTTTCAAATTCAAACCCATCTATTTCGGCGGCTTTGTATTGGAGGAAATGAAGAGACGAAACCTGGAAATCAACAGTACCAACGAAAAAATAGTCAGGGAAGACCTGCGGCAAACCCATGGTTTTGATGTGATGGCCAGGAGAGCCACAGATAAAATCAATTTTTATTTATCCGCAGGTGAAAATGTAATCATCGACGGTTTATATAGTTTTTCCGAATACCTTTATTTGAAAGAAAATTTCGGCAAGCAATTGCATGTTATTGCTCTCCACTCCTCAAAGCGTGTCAGGTATCAACGGCTGGGTACACGAAACCGCAGACCGCTCACGCCCCGGGAAGTGGATGAAAGGGACCTGATGGAAATTAAAAATATCGAAAAAGCCGGACCTATTGCCATTGCCGATTATCATATTATTAATGACGGTGAAATGGAAGAGTTATATACAACCATCGATGGTATTTTTAAAGAACTCATCAATCCATCCGGGGATTAAGCATGTTAAATAAACCGGCAAGGAAACAAAGAATGAAAGAATAAAAAACGGAGAAGAACAATGAAAGAAAAAATAGCTGTATATCCCGGTTCTTACGACCCGTTAACCCATGGACACATCGATATTATTATGCGGGGCCTTAAAATCTTTGACAAAATCATCGTGGCGGCATTAAAAAATCCCTCTAAGACCTATCTCTTCAGCCTTGAGGAACGGATGGCTATCTTAAGGGAAACCTTTAAAAACAATCCCAATATTGAAGTGGATCTTTTTGAAGGACTGCTGGTGGACTACCTGAAAAAGAAAGAGGTAAATACCGTGGTCCGGGGATTACGAGCCATATCAGACTTTGATATCGAACTCCAGATGGCCTTAATGAACCGCAGTATCAAACCGCAAATCGAAACCATTTTCCTGGTGCCATCGATCTCTTATTCCTTTGTCAGTTCACGGTTAGTGAAAGAGATTTATCAATTGGGCGGGGAAATTCAAGAAATGGTCCCTCCCATTGTGGACCAAAAGCTAAAGGAAAAATTCCGCCAGGATTAACCCTTTTCATTTTCAGTCATCAGGATAATGGGTAATTTTTTGGTTAATTAGAGAGGCCTGGTAAGCGGCGCCGAATCCATTATCGATATTCACCACGCTGACCCCGCCGGAACAGGTATTGAGCATGGATAACAGGGCGGCCAGGCCATTAAAATTTGCCCCGTATCCCACGGAAGTAGGAACAGCGATAACCGGTGTAGATGTGAGTCCGGCCACCACAGAAGGCAGCGCCCCTTCCATTCCTGCCACCACGATAATTACACTGTAATCTTTAAAACGGCTTTTCAAGTCAAGAATCCTGGGTAAACAAGCCACCCCTACATCATAGGCCTTATCTGTTTGATTTCCCAGGTAAAGGGCAGAGACATAGGCTTCCTCAGCCACTTCCTCATCAGAAGAGCCGGCCGTAACCACCAAAACAGCTCCCTTAAACTTGATCCCCGGTTTTTTGTCAAAAGTGACAATCCGCGCTTTTTGATGATAAATTAATGGGAAATCCCCACAGCAGGCAGAGAGTTTTTCAAATTTATCCGGGGTTACGCGGGTAATCAAAATCTCCTCCCCAATTTCGGTAAAGTGTTTGATGATTTTTTCCAATTGAGGCACGCTTTTTCCGCTGCCGTAAATGGCTTCCGGCAGCCCCCGCCTGATTTTCCTGTGAAAATCCAGTTTAATATCACCCAGGTCTTTATAGGGGAAATTTTCTAAAAATTCAAAGAACTCACTTTCAGATAATTTTCCTTGTTTCAACAGTTGTATTTTTTTACTTACGATATCCTTCATATTTCTTCCTGGTATAACGATCCCTATCCCAATGAGAGGTGAAACGTTGGGGGCCTCTATTTCTTTCCATTCTTCGCTGCTGTTGGTAATGCTCTGACCACAATTTTTGTTTGGGAAACATCGGATGGGGGCGATAGGGGAACTTCACTTGAGAGGGGTCTACACCGATAATGTTCTGCCATCGATTATTACCCACTCCCTCGCGGTATGCATAGGTCAGGTAAGGAATCTGGTCTACTTCGAATCCCATAATATAAGTAGTCAGGGCATCGGCTAATACCGGGTCTTCAGAAGCAATCGCAAAGCCGTGAAATACAGGGCTCCCTTTTATCGGGCCTTTACCCTCCATACCAAAAAGCCCATCAATTAGCGTTAATGAGGGAGTAATCTCTCTAACCAATCGAGCGAAATTTTTCCCCCCATTATCTAAAAGCTGGATAAGCCGTTCATTTTTAAAGGTATTGATTTTTTTTAATTCCGAAGTGGAAGCGCCATACACCAGCGTCCGCTCCTCAGGTTTCACAAAACCGATCATATTCAGGATGGATAAATTCACGGGAAATATATTATGAGTTTTGGGCGGCGTCACATTGATGATATAATCGGCTTCACACCTGGTAAAGCTCACCGATTTCACCCCGGATAAGGTGAATACATCCATTCGATAATCATGGGGCAACTCATCAAGGTTTACCAGTTTAGCTCCTTTCAATTCCACTTCTTTATATTTGAATTTATAGAAGATGTCCCAGGTGGTTTTACCGGAATAGTACGCGCCATCAGACCCTTCAACCACGGAAATATCCGAGTTGCCAAATTTATCTTTTAAATAGAATATCAATGAGTCTACGGTTTCATAATTGGTATTGGCATAAATTTCTCGCTGACCGGAGAGATTTATTTTTATTGCCACCTTATGGTGAGATTTCAAATTCAAATGCGATGCAATCGCATCCATTACCCTTTTTACATAATCTTTTCTTCGCGTTTCTTTGGTTAACACCACTTCTTTACGCTTCATTTCAATCACCTTAATCCAGGGCGAATCATTTTTAGTAATGCTTCGCTCCTATAATACACGACACGCGACATCCATCATATTACAATCTCTTCAAATGATCGAGCAATATTTTACCGGTTTTATTTTTAAGGTATTTTTTTAAAGTTTGCTGCTGCGAACGAAGAATTTTTTCTTTCAAAGAGGAATCGGTAAGAATTTGATCGATCAATGCAGCCATGCGGACAAAATCTTTTTGATTCACCAGGATGCCGCCGCCATTCATGGTTTCCTTTACTGCCCCGGCATTATAAGCCACTACCGGGATATTCAAGTAATAACTTTCCGGGATAGGGGCGCAAAAACCTTCGTGTTCACTCAGGTGCAGGTAAAGATGAGACAATTTAAAGTAGGAGATCAATTCTTCATCCGGGATGTGACCGGTAAAGTGAACGTTTTTGATTTCCAGGCGGCCCACCAGATGTAAAAGGGCAGAGTAATATCGTTCAAACCCCCTGTATTCACCGACAATAAACAGCCGGGCATTGGCATTAAAATGTTGTTGATAGAGATGAAACGTTTTGAGGACATCTTCCACCATTTTATTGGGAATAATCCGGCCCACGAAAAGTATATTGGTTTTCCCGTCGTTAAAGAGTTCTTCCAGTGCAGGGACAATGTTTCCATCGAATTTTTCAACATTCATCACCAGGGGGAGCACGCCAGTGTTGGGGAACCCGACCTCTTTAAGTTCGCTTTCATTATAAGCCGAATCCCCCAGCGCCATATCCAATTTCCCCACCAGGTTTTTCAGTTCGATCCTGCCTTTGTAACAATCTTTGGCCAACACCCGGTGGTAATCCAGGAAAAATTCATGAGGTGTAATATTGTGGTAGATAATCACCTTTTTATCCGGGACCCGTAAAAATTTCTTAGTCACTGGCGAGCCAATGGAAAAGTGAAATATAACCACATTTTCAGCGTCTGAATATTTATCGTACTCAAGATAATTGATGATCTGGTCCGCATACCGGGGATGATAAAACAGGGCGAAAATTTCCGACTCATGGCCCTTTTCTCTCAAAAAATCCCGTATCTCCAATGCTTCATTGCCAATGGCATCTCCATAAGAATAAGAGGTTAAAAATTGGTGGACCTTCATTTCTTTTTTCCCGTTGACAATTGACAATTCACACCTGCTATCCTTCTATCATCTTTCATCTATTTACCGTTATTGGTCACTTTTTCGATTTTTTGGCTTTTAAGGAGGAATCAGGCGTGGGGAAAATTTTTTTCTCAATCGCCCGTTCACGATTTTCTAAAAATTCCATTTTATCTTCCAGGACTTTTATTTTTGTTTTCAGCAGTTCATGATCGATTTTCAATTTTGATACTTCTGTGATCAAATTATTCAAGGCATTGTGGAGCAGTTTGATATATTCTTTACTCTGGAGCACGATTGGCATTTTTTCAGAGTGTTTAAAGACTTTATAGGCATTTTCGTTGAACCTGTCCACGCTGAATTGTTTTAATTCGTTATAAATAGGCCGGGTCATAAATCGAATTAAAGGAAATAGAATTTTTCTTATTTTTATAAGAATTTTTTTGATCAGTCCACGGAGTCCCTGGCCTTCTTCTATTTCAAATGCGATTTCCAGGGGATGGAATTCTCTTTTTCCCGGAGGGACCGCAGTGTCGTCAGGATAGAGGTGGGGTTCGTAAACATTGGGTACTTCGAGGAAATCCGGCAGCGGCAGCAGTTCCATATCCATGATTTCATCGATTTCGCTTTGTCTTAAGACCCCTGATTCTTTTTTCTCCCGGATTCGTTTTTTGATGGTATCCATGATGCGGACAACGTCGATTTCCTTATTAGCAGAGATGAACTCGTCTGGTGCATAGGGTTTTTCATCCGCTGTATCAGGCATATTGTGCTCCTTTTTTTCCTTTTTCCTTTAGAAAGGGGGAGTAAAGAATCGCGCCAGGAGGGACTCGAACCCCCAACCTTTTGATTCGTAGTCAAATGCTCTATCCGTTGAGCTACTGGCACAATTCTACTATATGATACAAGCTTTGATGATTTTTGTCAACCAGGGGGGGACTCTTTTTGCAAAAACTTTTGATTAAAAAGTGCCCGCCCTTCTAAAATTTCTTTCTCTTAAAGCCAAAATGAGTACGAGGTGATACTTGAAAATACCTTTTGAGTTATATTATAATATAAAAATAAAAACACAACCTGGAAGGTAAAAGGAGGTTAATTATGAAAAGATGGCTTTTAATTGTCTTTCTCATGCTGGTTCTTGCATCATTTGTTCACCCGGCAGGCGAAGATTGCCCCAAAACCAATGTGATCACAAAAATGAGCTCCAGCAATAATTCCTTTAAAGCGGTGCAGCCCCTGGATTTTTCCAAAATCACATCCGGGGGAGCCATGTTAAGTAAAAACGGGAAAAAGGTGGCTGTCTGCCTGTCTAACGGCAACTTTACCACCGCACAGATGTCCAATATCTTTGTTTTACCTATTAAGAAAAAGGAGGAGTTTATTGCTCTGATTCGATTTTCCAATGGCAAAGACAAGATAGTACCGGGCACATACAGCCCAACTTCAGGATTTGGGAAACCTTTCTGGGTATATGCCGAAGTGGCATTGCACAAAGGAGAGAAGGGCGTTATCGCGTCACTGGGAGTTCGAGAAGGAACCGCCACTATTATAAAAATGACTGAAGATATGATATGTGGAAAATTTCATCTCAAAACAAAAACCGGGTCCTCTGTTAAAGGCGAAATTGCCGGGGAATTCAACGTTAAGCTGGAAAAATCAAAGTGGTGAGCCGGATTACACGGATTTTTTTTATTTTTTCATATTAATAAAGTTTTTCGCCTATCCCCAAAGTTTTTCGCCTGTCCCATATCTTCCTATCTTATTCAACTGCAACTCCTTTCTGGGCTACCAGGCCCACAATTTCGATTTGTGCTCGTCGTATTTCTTCCATCACCCGGGTCACTCGTTCATAGACGATCTCTTCATCGGCTTTTAACAACAATTTATTTTTTTCGGATTGTGTTTTACCCTGGATTTTATCTTCAATCAAAGACGCCAGTTGTCCCAGTTCAGGAACCGGTTCCTTATCCAGGTAAATCTCTCCGTTATCTTTGATAAAGACGGTTAGCATACTGAATGGTTCGGGTTGGTTTTGTGTATGGAATGCCTCAGGAAGTTTTACATGACGATACTCTTTGAATATTGGAGTAACCACCATAAAGATGATCAGCAGTACCAATAAAATATCACACAAAGGGACAACGTTTGGTTCTGCCTTGCTTTTTTTTGATCCGCTTAAATCTAGGCCAGCCATAATTAGCCTCCTTTTATAAAAGGTGTAACCACCATGACGGCGGTTTCCAGCAGCAACTTCACGGCAATGTCAACTTTCCCTTCTTTAAGATGTTTCCGGGACATTTCTATCATATTGTTCCCATATTCCTTTGCCTGGTCTATGGTTGAAATATCATCAGGTATCTTAAAATCCTTGCCGTCGTTAATGGAACAATAAGCCTTTCTGAGTAATTGTACCCCGTTGGCATCGAAGATACCATTTTTTTTGAACAGGCTGTTGGCTTTGGTGATTTGATTATTAAATTTCTCGGGGTACCCGGCTTGAGGAAGAGACAAAACAATTGCCTCTAACAAAAAATAAAACCCTTTTTTACAATCTTCGTCAGGGTGCTTACCCTCTAGCAAATAGTCAACAAACAGTTGGATTTTAGTATCCACGTCACTGTTTTGTTTCTTTTCTCCAACCGCGCCTGCCAGGCACAATGAAGAGACCATACAAAAAAGAACTACAAAAACAGACAACCTATTTTTCATTTTTATCCTCCTTTTTTTTGGTTTCAAAAAGTTTAGCAAACGGATTGTCGGCGGCCAGGCGCCGTTATGCTCATCATTACAACCTCCTCAAACAACCATTGAAACGATTGTTTATTTCAATATTTTACTATTGTTATATATGTTTATAACACTAATATTATGTATTATTGTTTTAATTTTTTCAACAAAAAAATAAAATTAAAAATAAACAAAAGCTATTGTGGATGTTTCGTAGGTTCAGGGTCTCATGGCGTGGGGGATTCCAGTCAAAAGTTTTTGCGGGGTGCAGGGGCAGTTTTTT
>CP070627.1:8961640-8968037 GCA_020355945.1 Candidatus Aminicenantota bacterium
ATTTTAGCCACGGACAAACACGGATAAGCACGGATATTTTTCTCCTGCGGCTAAATATTTAATTTTCTTTAGATATAATTATAGCAATTTTTGAACCATGTGGCAAAGTCATTCATAGATAAGGAAGCTTTAATAAAAAGTTTTTGCCGTCTGCCCGTTTTTTTCAGGCTCTACTCGGAAAAAGTCTTGACTTTTTCCGGTTACGGTGTAAAATAGTAATATGATTGATCGAAATGATTACCTGGACTTATGGCAGAAATTATCAGCGGACAAATCAATGGTGTTCATGACAGGCCCCCGCCAGGCAGGAAAGACCACTCTATCCGAACAAATACAAAAGCGATTTAAAAATAGTGTATATTTCAATTGGGATATTATTGCCCATAAACGGAAAATAATCCAAAACCCTACGTCTTTCCAGGAAATAAACCGGGTGGATGACTCAACACCCCTGGTGATTTTTGATGAAATCCATAAATATAAAAATTGGAAAAACTATTTAAAAGGCTTATATGATGAATTTGCAGGGGAATATCAATTCCTGGTGACAGGAAGTGGTCGCCTGGATGTTTTTCGAAAGGGAGGAGATTCATTAGCGGGCCGGTATTTTATGTTTCATCTCTTTCCTTTCACCCTCTCGGAGTTAACAAAAAAAGAGAACAAGGTAATACCGAAAAAATCTGTCGATTGGTTAAACGGCTTTGGTCCGATTAATGAAAAAGAGAGTGGTTCAACCTGGGAGATATTATTCAAAGTGGGAGGTTTTCCCGAACCTTTTGTAAAGGGAAGCGATGATTTTTATAATCTTTGGACCCAGGCTTATATTCACCAGGTGATTCGAGAGGAAGTACGGAATTTTTCTGATGTAAAAAATATCGATACCATAGAATTGCTTTATTCGATATTACCGTCAAAAGTGGGCAGCCCTTTTTCCATCAATTCAACTGCACAGAACTTGCAGGTATCTTTCGACAGTGTGAAAAGCTGGTTGTCTTTGCTTGAAAAGGTGTTCCTGGTTTTCAAGGTTCCCCCATGGACAGCAAAGATTTCCCGGGCTATTTTAAAAGAAAAGAAATGGTATTTGTATAACTATGCAGAAATCCCGGATAAGGGGATTCGTTTTGAGAATATGGTGGCAATAGAACTGAAACGTTTGATTTTTTATTGGAATGAATTGGGGGCAGGTAGATTTTCTCTTCATTATATCCGCAATAAAGACAAGTTGGAAGTTGATTTCCTGGTTACGGAAAAGAATGAACCTCTTTTACTTATTGAGGCGAAAGCCTCCCAGGAAACGCCATCAAGAAATTTATACTATTTTCAGCAGGTATTGGATGTACCGGCAGTACAATTGGTGAACAAGGAGGGGATTTATAAAAAAATAAAGAACGGGAGCAATTATATATACATTGTCACTGCGCACCGTTGGTTATCTGCTTTTTGAAGAACCGGAGCTGCCGGATTTTCCATCGTAATGGTCAGATAACCTTTAATTTTTTTCATCTTTTTTACTTTTTGCAATTTTAGGGTTTTAAGTTTTATTTTAGGCCAGTTTTATTTTAACCTCGCCGAGGGGTTTTCATGGTAGAGGGGTGATTGTAATTTAATCGTTTTAATGGTAAGATATTTTTATAGAACTACGGAATACGAAGGAGGATATTATGAAAAAGGATGATTTTATCGCAATAATGCGCAGGACACAGGTTCCATTAAAAGGCATGATCGAGATGGTCCCGGACGATAAGTTGGACTGGGCACCGGCTGAAAATTTTATGAGTGTTTCACAAGTACTAAAACACCTATCTGAAAACTGGGTACTTGTTAAAATATTGGTCACCCAGGAATGGCCTTTCAAAGACCCCAAAGAGATGGAGGAAGCCCTGAAACTGGAAAACATGCCCCGCTGCTCTAAAGCAGAAGCCCTGGAAGCAATGGAAAAAGACTTAAATGATACCATTGCTTTTATCGAAAATGAGATCAGTGAAGAGGACTTCTTTTCAAAGGTGGTAACTGCACCGTGGGGTTTCGAGGGTGAAATCTGGAAAGCCGTGCTCATGGCAAAAGAGCACCTGATCAATCATAAGATGCAGCTTCATCTATACTTGAAACTTTTGGGGCAGCCGGTCAGTACTCAAACACTCTACGGTTCTTAGTGATTCACCGGGGTATATTTTTGTGCTTTATTAAACCACTTCCCCCTGTCCTACTGGTTGACAAAAGTGATTTTTTAACACATTATTACAAATAGAAAGGAGGTGCGGTATGAAGGCCGGGTTAATTATTACGGGCAGTGGGGCTTTGATCTATTTAACCTCCCATAAAAAGTTTATGGATGAAGCCCTGATCAAAAAATTTGAAACAAAGGGAATTTCAAAATTTATTGCCTATGAAATTCCCGTAGAAGAAACCAAAAAAAGATACGGCGGGCATTTTGATGTGGTGGTCACGGATTTAAAAGAAACCGATGACTTACGTATCCTGGATTACGAAGGCTGCCGCGCGTTTCGCATGTTCTCTTTTAAAGAACTGGGCGAACCAATGATGCACGAAAAAGAAGAAACATAAAACAATATTAAGAATTTGGCCTCCGTTACTGGGGAATATCGTGATCGCCATTTTCTAATTGTTGGGTATTAGTCTGGTTATTGCCACCTCTAACTGTGGCTGCCTCATGGTTACTCAATATAGCCTCGACACTCCAAACTGCCGGTTCTAAAAGCCCCATTCCCTTTTTTTTGCTCATTTTATATCTCCTTTTTGTTTTATTAGCCAATCAAATATAAAACGGTTATCTTTCATTTCAACATTATTATACCCGGACCAAACAAAATGTCAATATACAAAAATCAGGTTTTTAAGAAAATTTTTTCCTGGAAATAGCAAAACATTTTTCTTTGGAACTCAGCCTTAATCTTAATTTTCGAGCAGGTTCTTAGGCACAATCCTGATGTTTATATTTTTCTTTGTCAGGGGAGTGGATTTTTTTATAAATACAAATTCGTATGTCCCGAGAAATCCGACTCCCGGCTGCCAATAGAAAATACCTTTTTCGTCATCTAAAAAAGAACCAATAGGAAGTGGTCGTAATTGGTTGCCAATGACATTGAATCCTTTCCAGTGACTATTAGATGATTCACTGAGATTAGACAAGGGGGCAAGCCCCCTTGTTCCCTCTAATAGATGAATTTCGATTCGTTCCAGTTCTTTGATTTCTATGGTGATATTGCCGTTTTTATCCGGGAATCGTTTATGGGGTTTTATGTTTTGATTATATCCTTTTTTAACCAGGATGGGGCTGTAATAATCCCCAGGCACTGGAGAAAGATTAACGTTTAACTCCGCCGTTTTGCGCTCTGCGCTTTGCGCCGTGCTCTCTGCGCTTCCTCCTGTATTTTGAATAGTAAAATATCGACTGCCAATGCCGTCAGTGTTCCCGGCATTATCCGCGGCTGTCCATTGGATGGTATGCACACCGTTTTCATAGGCGGTGGTGTCCAGGTAAAAATAACCGACTGCCCCATTGCTGTTGCAATAATATGGAAACATCGAGGCAATATCAGACCTGTAAATGTTGTAAGTAGGATGACCGAGATTAACGCCATCCACATAAACATTAATAGTGGAACCGTCTGTGGGAATACAATTGGGCTGCGGCGTTAGTACCCATCCCCAGTTAATATAATTACTGCCGGATGCAGTACCCCCTTGAACGGGCGTATCAATGGCTCCAAAAGGTTTTACCGCGTTGGCATTATCTACATGAATGGTTTTGGAACCCAATGTCATCTGGTTCCCTTCTGCGTCTATGGCTTTGGCATAGATAGTATAGGTGCCGTTTCCGCCATTGGGTAAAAAGTAGGTGAGCATCATATAACCCCAACCAGCCTGGTAATTTTTTGGGTAACCAGGATAGGCTTGTTCCACATCAGGCCGGGCCCCTTCTACGAATACCGCATCCCCAACGTAATCAGGACCATTGTATATCTTCACACTAACGACCTCGATATCATCCAACACCCAACCGGTCACCGGAATACTACTGCGAACCAAAGAACCGTGAATCGGAGTAGCAAAATCACCAAAAGGCGCTGAGGTAAAACCGGGTTTGTACACCTGCAAGGTCACCGGTAAGGTCTGCGGTGAATTAATGGCATTGGGATCACTAATCGTAATCGTACCGGTATAGGTCCCTGTTGATAACCCGGTACTATTTACAGAAACACTTACCACGTCCGGACTAACTCCGGATGTAGGGCTACAACCAATCCAATTAGCACTGGTACTTACACTCCAGTCCGGCGTTCCTTCACCGGAATAATTAATCGCAAATGTTTGCGCACCGGTTTCTACTCCCGTAGATGCGCCAAAATTAAGCTGCGTGCGATTCAACACAATATATGGCAGGTTACAAGGATTGGGGTCTTGATTATTCAACCAATCAGCATAGGTATCCGTGTCCTGGTTCACATTAGCGCGGGTGATGCTTTTTCCTTCATCGGCATAAGGCTGCGATGAACTACCCCAACCACTGATATTACTGCCGCCGCTTTCCCAGGCCACCCGGTCAAGGACTGTTCCACTGTTATTTTTCAGGGTTAAATAATCACCATCGTTATTTAAGCCTAATGTTAAACCACTTATATCCGGATCACAGCCATATTTACTATAAAACTCTGCTTGATCGTTAGCAATAACAAGATAACTTTGAATGCCAATAGTGGTACCGGAAGGGATGGTATAACTTTTGTAATTATCCTCGATGGTCCAACCACCGATATCAACCGCCGAAAATGTTGGATTATACAGCTCTATCCATTCCCCATCCGCATCATAGTCGGCATCGGAATCATAAAGTATCACGCTGAATACAACATGAGTCGTCCCACTTACGCTGCTTCCATTGGTTCCCGATGCAATACTTAAACCGCTTGAAATAATTAAGATCATGGGTATAAAAAATAAATGTTTGAAAAATTTTGAATTCATGGCTCTCTTCCTTTTTTATATAATCTTTCATGTTTCAAACCACACTATATACCAAAAAAATCCCAATGTCAAATCTTTTCGGCAGAAAATGCAATAAAACGTCGAAGGTTATGTAATTGGTAAAAAGTTGTCTGCACACCGGGTATCGAAGCCTTCAACTCAATCTTCTTAACTTCTTATCTTCCCGACTTTTCTTTGTGTACCTTCGTGGCTAAAATTGGAATTACTGTGGTTTTTTTCAAAAACTTGACAACATCGGGAAGATCGGTTAGAATGGTGAATCAAAAAAATCCCATCCAGGAGGAAAAATTGAAAACAAAGATCATTACAGTTGTTGTCTTAATTCTTTTTGCAGCAGTGAATGCAGCGGCCCTGGATATGACTGCTCTCAAGGGCCTTAAAAAAAAAACAAGCAAAAGTGAATCCGGCACGTGGGTCAAGTATAAGTCAAAAAAAACACCCATAAAAAATTTCCGGGCCGGTTCTGTTCACCTTGATTACGATAATACCATGTTTTATTTGTATATCGGGGTGAAAGATGAAAAAGAGGCTTTTTTGCGCATGCACGTGCAAGTGGAGCCGGCCGTGGATTGGATTAATTTTAATAAAATCATCATCACGGCAGATGAAGAAACCTTTGTACGCGAATTTGCACGCCCAAGACTTAATACAACGATTGCCCTCAGGCAGCAATTTTTAGAATTTTACGACGAAGAGGTGATGCCTCATGAAATAAAGATGTTTGAGAAGATCATTGCCTCGAAAGAAGTGACCATCCGGTACAAAGGCGAAGAGAGAGAACAGGATCTAAAACTCAAAAAGAAACATCTGCAAGCTATAAAAGACATACTGGAAGCCTGGAAAAAATTGAATCACTGATCCTGCAAATACTTGTGCATATGATGGGCAGCGATTTTGCCGTCACCCATGGCTAAAATAACGGTTGCCCCACCGCGGACAATATCACCCCCGGCAAACATCTCCGGGATAGAGGTTTGCATGGTTTCTTCATTGACCACAATGGTTTTCCACCGGGTGGTTTCCAGTTCCGGGACCACCTGGGGAATCAACGGATTGGGGGAGGTCCCGATTCCCACCACCACTGTATCTACATCGATCAAGTACTCAGACCCGGGAATGGGTTTGGGTCTTCGCCGGCCAGAGTCATCCGGCTCACCCAATTCCATTTCCTGGACTTTCATTTGCTTGACCCGACCCTCGGGATCACCATAGTATTCGAGGGGATTGGTGAGGGTTGAAAATTCAACGCCTTCTTCTTTGGCGTGGTGTATTTCTTCGATGCGGGCGGGCATTTCCTTTTCCGATCGGCGGTAAACGATGATGGCCCGTTCAGCGCCTAACCGCAGTGCGGTGCGGACAGAATCCATAGCCGTATTGCCACCGCCAATCA
>CP070627.1:8968137-8972519 GCA_020355945.1 Candidatus Aminicenantota bacterium
TCATTCCAGACGGGGATTATTGGGCCTGGTTTCAAAAAGAAGAAAATTACTGGATTACCTGAAAAGAAAAGATTATCAAAGGTATTTGAAAACAATCCGGGAACTTCAATTGCGAAAATAGATTCATTAGTAATATCTTGAAACTTGAAATCGTGAAACTTTTATTATTCCTCCACGGGTACCTTGTCGGGTATTGAAAATTGTGATATGATATAACTTGTTTAAGGAGAATATTATGACCAAGAAGGTTGAGATAGAAATTGGAGGAAACATCCTTACCATTGAAACTCACCGCTGGGCAAAACAATCCAACGGATCGACCGTATTGACGTATAGAGACAATGTATTATTGGTTACTGCCAATATGAAAGATGAGGTCAAAGAGGGACAGGATTTTCTTCCGTTAATGGTAGATTTTAGAGAAAATATGTATGCGGCAGGAAAAATACCTGGCGGTTTTTTTAAACGGGAAGGCAAACCGTCTGAGCGAGAGGTGTTGTTGTCCCGGTTAATCGACAGACCCATTCGGCCGTTATTCCCGGAAGGGTTTTTCAACGAGACCCAGGTAATCGCCATGTTATTATCTGCGGATTTCAGTTTGGATTATGATTCGATGGGAATCATCGGGGCTTCTGCCTCGTTGTTGTCTTCTACTGTTCCCTTTACTACACCGGTGGGTGCGGTAAAAATCGGACGCTGTAAAGGCAAATTTGTTTTTAATCCCGGGCAAGGCCAATTAAGTGAATTGGATATGCTGGTCCAGGTGGCGGGAACGGAACGAGATATCGTCATGTTGGAAGCCGAAGGCAATGAATTCAGCGAAGAGGCCTTTAAAGAAGCCCTGATTGTCGCCGGCGAGAGTATCTCAAAAATATGCCAGGCCCAAAAAGAACTCATAAACCCGGATAAAGTCGCAGTTGAAGAAGACCCGGAAACCACTGAAATCTATCTTTCACTAAAAGAAAAATACAGCGATCGATTAAAAGAAGCCATTTTCACCACAGAGGGTAAAATCGAACAGGCAAAACAAATCAAAGCTATCTTTGATGAAATTATAGAACCGGTAGAGGATGAAGATAAAATCGGGAAATATAACAGAGCCTTTCATAAACTGGAATACGAGCTGTTCCGTAAAACCTTGCTGGCAGAGAGAAAGCGCTGTGACGGCCGGGAGTTTGATGAAATTCGGCCCATTACGATTGAGTTGGGGGTTCTTCCCCGGGTTCATGGGTCTGCTGTATTTACCCGAGGCGAAACCCAGGCCCTGGCTACTGTTACATTGGGCTCCGAAGACGATGCCCAACGGCTGGATAACCTCGCAGG
Source organism: Candidatus Aminicenantota bacterium (assembly GCA_020355945.1). The sequence continues at coordinate 8,969,461 of CP070627.1, forward strand.
TAATAGTGAAGAGGTAAAGAAATTTATGCTTCACTATAATTTCCCACCCTTTTCAGTGGGAGAGGTGAGTTTTCTCAGGGGCGCAGGCAGGCGGGAAATCGGTCATGGACACCTGGCGGAAAAATCATTGATGCAGGTGATGCCCAATGAAGAGAAGTTTCCTTATACCATTCGCCTGGTTTCGGATATCCTGGAATCCAATGGCTCATCCTCTATGGCTACGGTTTGCGGTGGTACATTGGCATTGTTGAATGCCGGGGTCCCCATTACCGCTCCCATTGCCGGCATTGCCATGGGATTGATAAAAGAGGGTGACGATTTTGTGGTATTAACAGATATTGCCGGTTATGAAGACCATTTCGGGGATATGGACTTTAAAGTTACAGGCACCAAAAAAGGCATCACTGCCGTGCAACTGGATATAAAAATAGAGGGTCTCAGCGATGAAATCGTCGATCAGACCCTGGAAAATGCTAAAAAAGCCCGGTTGTTCATCCTGGAGAAAATGAATGAAGCGATTCCCGCCCCTTCTTCCTCGTTGTCAGAATACGCCCCGGTTATTTTAAATATGAATATCAATACCGAAAAAATCAAAGACCTCATCGGTCCCAGCGGGAAAACCATCAAAGGCCTGATCGCCGAATACAATGTGAAGATCAATACCGATGATGACGGTAAAGTTACTATTTCCGCACCCAATAAAGAGATCGGTGAGCAGGTCATCGGAAGAATTAATGAGTTAACCCAGAGCGCGGAAATCGGAAAAATTTATAAAGGAAAAATTACCAGGGTGGAAGATTACGGCGTGTTCGTAGAAATCTTTAGAGGGGCAGTGGGTTTGGTCCATATATCAGAACTGTCCCATCGACGTATCCCCAATATCAAGGATATGAAATTCAAGGTGGGACAGGAAATGAAAGTAAAGGTGATTAGTATCGATAAAGATAATCGCATCAAACTAAGTAAACGGGCGGCTGAATATTCCAACCAGCATTTTTAAAGAAAACCTTTAAGAAATAAGAAAAATGACAATGAAAAATTCTAATTTACCGGCAGACGGGCTTAGGGGATTGAAGGGGTTTACCTTAATTGAAATGATTGTTGTGGTGGTGATTGTTTCAATACTGGCTGCGGTGGCGATTCCCATGGTGGAAACCTCGGTAAAAAGACACAAAGAAATCGAATTGAGACGCGCTCTCCGTACCATCAGGACCGCTATCGATGAATATAGAAAATTTATCGAAGATAACAAGATCAAAGTGGATGATGAAGATACTTACAATTATCCTCCCTCCCTGGAAGACCTGGTGGAAGGCATTGAATACCAGGATAAAAAAAATAACGAACGCATCCAGAAGTTCTTACGACGCATTCCCAAAGACCCCATGACCAATTCTTTTGAGTGGGGATTGCGGTCTTACCAGGATAAACCTGACGACTACGATTGGGGTGGAGAGAACGTCTACGATGTGTATACCACCTCCGAGCGTACAGGCCTGGATGGTATCCCTTACAAAGAATGGTAAATCTCCGAGGCCCCGATCTATTCTAATAACGATTTGATCTTCTTTTCCAGGTATTCTTCATCCCCGCCGCCCACTTCAACATCCTGCACATTTCCCTCTTTATCGATCAGCACCATGGTGGGGAGGCCCGTAATATTGTAAGTATCGAAGATGACTCCTTTATCCGCAATGGCAATAGGATAGGTAATTTTATGACGTTTGACAAAACCGGCAATTAATTTTCTTTCTTCTCCAGGGGATACCCTGCCCTTGCCTCCCTGGTCATCGGAGTAATTGCTGTACAGTCGTGTAAATCCAATCACCACCAACCCTTTATCTTTATACTGGTTATAGTTTTTTGTTAACACCGGGATTACGATATGGCAGGGTCTACACCAGGTGGCCCAGAAATCAATCACCACTGCTTTCCCCTTGAGATCGCTCAACTTCAGTGCGCTGGAATTTACCCAGGTTTCAGCATCGATCTCAGGAGCAGGAGCCCCTAACATTTTCATCTGCTCCAATAAAGCTTTTAGTTCTGCTGTTGCCCGTTTCGAAGTCAATTCCCCCAGCGCCTTTTCAAGAATCTCAATGCCTTTTTTTATATTTCCTTTCTCTTTCTCAAGCCTGGCCAGGTTGCCGTATGCCATGGCTTTGAAATTTTCAAATTCTTTTGCATTTCCCACCGCCCTGACAAACTTATACGAATATTCCTCCCTGTCTTTGTTCTCTTTTGCAGAGAAGGCAAATTGAAACAATACCCAGTAGTAATTTTTATCTTTTTCAACGATGTTTTCTACCTGGCGAAACAATGAAAGCGCCTCGTCATAGCTGTTCTTCTTCAGTAGGAGTTTCACTATCTCAAATTTGGCCGGGTTCGCCAGGGGTGATTTTTCCCGGACCAGGCGTTCGAATATTTTTGCTGCTTCATCGCTTCTATTCAAATCAAAAAGTAATCTGCCCTTTAATAGTTCCGATTCATCAGTAGGCGTCACTTTCTCCAGTTTTTTAAGAATATCCTGCAATCCTTTTTTATACTCATCTACCAGTTTCCTGTAAGCATCCCGGGTTCTTATTGTTTTCATCTTTTCTTCAAAGTTCTTATTCATCGCCTCGTACTCAGCTTGTAAGGAATCCCGGCCACCTCCGGTTCCCAAAATAGCAATGCTAAAAAACATGAATATTAGTATTGAAGAGACACAAGTAAGAATCGAACATCGTTTATTCATTTCAAACCTCCTGAGAAATTTCAAAATTAGTATTTTACTATTAAAAAACGGGAAAGTAAACCGTTTTTTAATTTTTCCTTTTGAAGTGACGTTACATCAGGGAATAGAAAAACAAGGGTAGATTTTTTACCAATTCCTGAACCCGGTTTTATCTGCCTCCTGGGCTTCTAACTTTTTTATGACTTCCTTGATCCGTTGGAGTTCTTTCATATCTGCCACCAGCACACCGTTATCGGTATTGATGACAGCAATATTTTTAAGACCAATACCAGCTACCGGTTTATCATTGGTGGAGAAGATCATGGAATCTTCCGAATCGATAAAG
>CP070627.1:8972619-8980390 GCA_020355945.1 Candidatus Aminicenantota bacterium
TCGCCGCCTTTATATCATTTGTCGCCGCTTATACATCATCTGTCGCCGCCTTTATATCATTTGTCGCCGCTTATAAGTCATTTGTCGCCGCCGATATATCATTTGTACCGTGTTTTTCATCATTTGTACCGGGGAATATGCGATATGCCATCAATGCTCACTTTCCTTTTGTTTTACCGGTTCCTGGTAAATTTCCTGTCCTGTCAATTCACAAAACGCGGCTTTGACAGGCTTCATATGCCCCAGGTAAATATTCAGTTCCTCGAAAATCCGGTCCGGTTCCCAGGTGTTAAACTGATTTTCGCCTTTTTTTCCCCTGGCTTTTTTTTCATTTGCAGTTGGTGAAAACAGGTCTTTGAAGAAGCTGCGCACTTCCGGTGGACATTTTTCCGCCACCCGGAGAATATGAATTCCTTCATCTTCGTCAATCTCCAGGAGTTTACTGATACCAGGCTCATTATCATTGATATAACGGTCAATGAAATTGATTAACAAGAAAGCCCGCAGTGCTTCCGCATCATTGACAAATTCATTTAACAGTTGTTTGATATACCGGTGGGGACCGTAATCGGTCTCTTTAACCTTTTCTACATTAATAGAAGCCTTAATCTCCAATTCAAACCTGAAAAGCTTTTTTACTGTCATTGTTTCCCTCCAATTTTTGGAATATATATATATAATGTGCATCTCGATCAGGCATATCTTCTTTTTGCAGCAATTCTTTGATTCGTTCCTGTTCCTCTAGATCATAATAAGGGCTAAAAAAATATCCCGGCCACTGCAAATCCTCTCCTTTGATTATCCCGGGATTGGTGGTAGAAAAACCCATTTTTTTAAAATCAAAATGGCAAAGCAGACAACATATATCATCAAGCATCCATTGCAATGACCCAGGTAATTGATTACCCGTGGAAGAAAGGTATTTAAATACCGATAATCTCCTCCCAGGCATATTCTTGAACCTTGCATATTCATATGCCTTTGCCGGGGATACCTGCTGTTTTTCGTTTGATTCATCACCGGTGTAAAATACAGCGGTTCTTAAAAAACCGTCAATGATCACATGGGTAAGAAACGAACAAAATTCTTCTCCTGTTAATTCTTCATGGAAAAAATCGCAATAATTTTTGTAGATGCTCATGGGTTCTTCATCAATATCTGTATGAAGCACCTGCTTAAAAAACGGTAACAGGACATATTGTCTTAAAAAATAGGATTTGATTGAGAGGCGCTGCTGCAATTCTATCATTGATACGCTTTTACAATATGAGGGCCGGTAATTAAGAAAACTTTCAAGCAGCCTGAGGAAATCTGCCGGGTTTTTTACCTGTTCATGGAAATCTTTGGTTAATTCTCCTGCAATAGATGCCTGGAAGGGACGTGTAAAGGATTTATTTTTATCCCGGTAATGAAGAAAAAGAAAAAAATTAGTGCTGATTAGATTCATGAAAACCTGCCGGTATACTTGACCTAAAGGATGTATGTTGAAGCCGAAATTCCTGCTAAAGGGATTAAAGGGTTCGATATACCCGTATATTTTCGAGACCCCGTCCCACACCCGGATACAGGGAAAACCATATGAATGCTTACTGTTATTTATCAATTCCATATCCAGGCTTTCTACCAGGACCTTTTCTTTTCGGTTATCTTGTTGTCCCGGTTGCTCCGGTTGGAATTCTTTGACTGCTGCCAGGATAACACGAGTTAACAGGGGAATATAATCCAAAAAACATGACCGGGATTTTTGATGATAGATATAAAAGATTTCTTCCAGGTATTTCTCAAGGGCTTGATCGAAGGTCTTACTTTTCATTAATTAATTCCCATACCATTATCATTCGTTCAACATTGGCAATGATATCTGTGATGCTTTTGAGCATTTCCATGATCTCAATTTGATTGGCTGCAAATGCTTTAAATACCTTTTCCGTATCTTTGAATTTTTTGATGGTATCGCGGTAGTATTTATCATTTTCATTGAATTGTATCTTGCCGGTTTTATCGATCAGTTCGGTTATTTTTATGTGTTGTTCTCTCAGTTTATCCAGTTCTTCTTTATCATTTGTTTTATTAATGATTTCTGACAATTGCCCCGACATCTGGCACAATTCTTTCAACAACCGCTGCGGTTTTCTGTCTTTAGTAAAAAGCTTTTGCGGGGGGTCCAGGGGGGCGGTTTTCTCGAAAAGAGCCCCCCCAGCGGCCACGGTCGCCGAAGGCATAGGATTATTTTTTTTCATTGGAGAACTCCTCTAACATCTTGGCCAGTCTTGCACCGGCATTAATCAATTGGTACAGGGTTTGACCGGGTCCTTTGTTATCTTTAACCAACTTGATTAACTGTTGGTGTGTAGGCGGAATGAGCTCAACTGCCTGGATTACTTCTTTTAACATGCTGTTGATTTCCCGTTTCCGTTTCAGTATTTTAGCACCGATCTTCGCGTACTTTTCCCGGCTTGATTCTTTTGCCGGCCAGCGGAAACACACCATATATAAAAATTGCCGGTCAAAAAAATTATTAATCAGTAATTGTGTGGTTTCCAGTTCTTGTTTGAGTTTTTCGATGATGATCTCCAGTATGGGTTGGTGTTGGTTCATGATTTTTAAAATAAAAGCGCGCCTGGCTGAAGCGGTTAGTGTTTCAGCCAGCGCGCTGTAAATAGAAAAAGTGAGATTACTTACACCCTTATTAAGGAGGCCATTATAGTTAAGAGATATATACTCGATATTTTTCTTCACCTGTTGGGCATTCTTAGAAATATCTTTTGTATAGTCTTTAATAATAATCGACTCCAGGAGATCGGTATAATTTACCAGGTAATTGATGAATTCTTTTCGCAGTTCCAATTGGGTCCAGGTGAGTACGTTCGGTTCCAGGAGGGAGGGGTCTATGGTTTCTTTTTTTAATGACTCGGCAATGCGGGTATTGATTTCTTCTGCAAACAGTTGTTCAAAGCAATAGGAGGTATTTTTTCCTATTTTTTTGGTTGAATCACTGAAATCTTTGAAGGGTTGTTTTAGATAGACAGTAGAACACCCGATAAACGTACAAAGCCAGATGAGAATAATCAATAGTATCAATATGATTCGTTTCATTTCTTTAGTCCTGCTATGAAAAAAGCCCACGAATTACACGAATTACGCGAAAAAAAATTAAAATAATTCGTGTTAATTCGAGTAATTCGTGGGCCTCTTTTTTTCATCGTCTTTGGGTGAGGCTCGCCGCATATTGGGATGCCATTATTTTTTTTAGCCACAGGGAGCACAGAGAACACCGATAACCCTGTGTCCCCTGTGGCACTGTGGCAAAAATGAAGTCATACATCATTTAACATTTAACTGCGTTTGTAATGGCTTTATCCTTCACAAAACCCAGTTCGGTCAATTGTTCTTTGGTTAAAGGGCCAATTAACACGCTGTATTCGTCTTTTTTTACACCGGGTTCCTGTACAAGGGGTGATAAAATTAAAAATGGGATAGAAGATGGAATTATACATACTGCTTTTGTAATGGATGAATCCTTCACCATTCCCATTTCAGCCAATTGTTTTGTGGTTAATGGTCCCAGTAACACATATTTTTTCTCATCTTTTTTACCGGTTTCCTTTTCCACTTCTGAAAAGATCTTAAATGGGATATTAGCTGGTATTGCTGTCATATTTTACCTCCTTACCCCAGTGCATGGGGATTTTGTAATTTGTGACTTGTGATTTGTGATTTCCCTTTTTGGCAGAGGAAGGGATGAGAAGAAGGAATAGAGAAAAAAAATAGGATTTATTAATCCCTAAAAAAACCTCAATTCTTCTTCTCATCTGCCTTCCTCAATCTATGTTTATAAGCTTCCAGGGACGATATTTTTTCTTCCCATAATGAGCCGCATAGGGGCGCAAATGGGTCGAAGCAAAATGAAAACACATGCAATATTACGCCCCTGCAAACCTGCGGCTTTATTATAGATTCATCAAACCCCGTGGAGACGTGGATGAATTGCTTGTACCGGGCTTGATAAATCAAGCCCCTACAATAGAATTGAGATATTGAGAGCATGGTTTTCATTCGACTCCGGGCGAAGGGTGCGGCCTTCATGAGGAACTCCTAAAAAAATACTACAAATAAAGAGCCGCAGGGGGGCGACAAAAGACCAGTTACCAGGTGTTTGTATTTTTTTCCCAGCCAGACTTTATCTGGGGGATAAAAAGGGCTCCACTCAGCTTTTACTCCTTCTTGCCAGGCTTTTTCCTTGAACTGCTTTTGGAAGGCAATTTTACAGCCCTTTAATGTTGGATACTGCTTATCCCACAATACCCTGCGGTTGTGTAGGGCCACCAGGCGGTAATTATTTTTTTCCCTCCGGATATACACGCAGTCGATAAAATAGTGTACTGAATTGATCAGCATTGAGATCTCCGGCTGTTCTTCACCTTTCATTTCTTGACGGATACCCGGTTGTTGGTTTAGTTCCAGTCCCGGTTCCAAAACTGGAAACGTATGATAGTTTCCCATATTGACCTCCTTAGGGGTGAAAAATCTGGCCACAGGTTTTAATCTTGATAGAAAAAATATTGACATTATCATCTTTTTGATATAGAATACAAGTTCGATTACGCAAATATTATTAAAATGAAACCCGGAGCCCGAAATGTCACTTGTAACAAATGCTATTGCCGGACTGCCGCGTCTTTTTGTTTGTCAATTTTTCTTCATGGCAAAATTATAATTCTTAATTTCAAAAATTTCAAGCAAAAAGATAAAAAAAATTTGCGATTACAATATTTTTTTACCAAGCCAGGTTATGCAAAACCCGGGCAAAGGGGAGTAACAGGAGGTATTGTAAAAAGTTTCATGAAAAAATATGAAAGCTCAGGTTGAGCTAAAAGCAGTTGTTTTAGGTTAGATTTTTTGTTCTTTGACTTTCCAGTTAGCCAGGTTAATTATCCGGTGCCTCTCTACCCTTTACGATTAAATTTTGCCCCTGATTTCTATATCTCTAAATGCAACGGGTGTTTGTAGAGAATACAGAGGTTAAAAAGATTTTTCCCACGCTCTAACATGTTTTATGGAAATGCCGTATTGTGGAAAGCCATGGAAAAATCCGGTAAAAACGTCCGGATTTTCCCACACCTTACCACAATACTTGGAAAAGTCGAGAAAAGAGTTCGACTTTTCCACATTCCCACAAAACTTTTAGCCTCCGATCATTGAAATGTGGAAAAACAAGGATTACAGGCCCTTGCCGTATTCTATTGCTCCTTGACTGAAGTTACATCTCTTTGATAAGGCAAGTGGATTGTGTTTTCCCACATTCCAACAATCTCCGGCTATTTCTTTTTTAAGAAAAATGAAAATCAGGTAAATAAAAAGAATAAACCAGAGATTTAAGCGACTTAAGCGGCCATTTTGAGTATATTAAACCATTTGGCCTGGATCGTATCGATTCTGTCTAATTCAGGGACTTTTAGCGGAGGTTTGAAATCCAGGGAACTATGGGGTCTTAAAAAGTTATAATGAGTGACGAACAGGGTGGTAAGAGCTATGGCTCCATTATCAGAATTAAACCCTGCCGAAGGTCTTACATGTTGTTTGTAGGTTCTATTAAGGCGTTCAATAATCTGCTTGAACTCTCTGTATTCGGCTGAATCTTCGTCCAGATTCTCAAGACCAATCACTTTAATATGCTTGATTTTGTTTTTTCTCTCTTGATTGAGAAAATGTATGGCAGCGGAATATGATGGGTTTCCGTCAGTAATTAAAGTGATATCTTGATCGGTCTTAGCAGTTCGCACCGCTTCCTTCATAGCAGCAATTGCAGCCAGAGGGCCTCTGTTTTGTGAAAAGTGGTAAGCTGTAATCGCCTTATTTTCAGATGATATGAAGAAAAAGATATAATTGTTTTTCCCTTTGACTTTGATATAGGTTTCGTCCCCAGCAGAGATATCGTCAATGGGGCCTTTATGAGCAAGGTTGAATCGATGACAGTAATAAGCTGCTGCTCTGGCATAATTGAGAACTGTCTGGTGACAGACTTCAAGCTTAAACATTTGGCGAAGTATAAGAGACGTTTTTCTGGCACTGAGAGCATAGGATACATAAAAGCTCAATATAAGGCCCAGTACATGTCCGGAGTTATAAATCTTAAAGAGATTGACTGTTGCCCTGGTTTTTGCAGGTTGAGAGTGCTCGATATCTTCTGGAGTGAGATGATATTCTCGATAGATGTAATTGATTGTGAAGTGAGTGGGGATCATCTTTTGGATAAGCCTTTCAGAAGGATTCAGCTTTTTCAGATTTTGTTCCTTGCAGTCACATTTCTTATTGCCACACTTATAGATGGTGATTTTCCCTTTCTGTTTCCATTTGTAGAGAGCATAGCCGCAATAGGGGCAATAATATTTGGAGTTCTTACGATTCTCTTTATGGTGTTTAAGCAACGGAAACGTATTGCCACATACTTTACATTTTAGTTGGGAACGTTTTTTCCCATCGTTAAAGTAAATATACTGATGAGGTGCCTCACAGAACGGGCAGGATATGATATCAGGGACTTTTGATTTCTCTTTCCGGGAATTAACCGGCGCAAGAGGTTTGTTATGTTCGGCCTGGTATTCTTTAAGAATTACCTTGTAGTGTTTCGTTTCGGCTTTTTTCGTTTTTTTTTAGTCTTGGGGTCTTCAGTTAAAGGTGCTTGAGAATCAACATAATAGTTCCTGTAATTCGGATGATCCTCTTTGAATTGATCTTTAGGTTGTATCTCAGAATTCGGGTCATAAAGGACATTAAGTAACTCAGTGACAATTAGTTCCAGTTGAGTCCGATTAAATTTTTTGCACATCCAAATAACAAACCTCAATATTTTGTTCATAAAACTTACTCCTTATCTACTTTATTTAACATAAAATAGAGGGGAGGACAAGTGGTTTGTTAAAATTTTTCAATATAAAAGGTTTTTGAAAGGTTTTACCGATAAAACTTTTGACATTACCAAAATAAAACACAGGAGGTTTTCCATGAAAAAGCTATTGCTAAGTTTAGCAATTATTCTTTTAATTGGAGTTATAGTTTCAATATTCGTTCCAGGAAAAGTTGAAGCCCTAGATCCTGATCCAAAAGAGAATAACCCAAGAGATCCTCATTTTCACGTTGGTGACTGGACTGTTTGTTGTAATGAACTAAATCGAGCGTGTGATTCTTAGTAATTATATTATTCAGTAAGCCGGAAGTAGTAAATAAAACTACTTCCGGTTTACAGTGAAGCAATAAAATGGAAAAGAAGATATTGTATGTTTGTTTAATTGTTATATGTGCTTATACTATTTTTCAAAATATAAAATATAATTCTATGCAGTATAAAAATAATTTTCTTGTGGCTCTTAAAGAATGCATTGAAGTAGAAGATTCGTGTAAAGGGAAAGTAATAGAAAATATTAAAATTACTAACTACAATGACAAAGAAGACTATTTATATAATATTCTTTCAGAGTACGGCACTGACTATTTCCTGGTTATTATTAGCTCAATTGAATCCTGCAGTACATGCAGGGAACATACATTGAATATTTGGTATGATTTATACAATAAAGATAAGGGCCTTCCAATATTACTAATAGTCGCTGAGCAAGATGAACTTAGCAAAAAGAAGAAGAGGCAGATAAAAGCGAATATTAAAGGATTACATATTGAAATACCTTTTTATTTCGATAATGAATCACTTCTTCTTGACTATCTTAACGTTACACCATACCAGACACCTTTATCAATAATACTGGATCATAAT
>CP070627.1:8980490-8990250 GCA_020355945.1 Candidatus Aminicenantota bacterium
CAGGGGGCGGTGCGTGCAAAGGTGCAAATTTGTGAATGTTTTGATCAGAATTCCTGTCTGGCACATTTTCTGTTTTCTTCTTTAAATCAAGAAAAGAATGGTGTAAAATTTTCTTTTAGCGAGGTTAATATGGAAAAAACCGCGTGTTTTGATCCGACCTGGCGGGATGATATCTTTGATGAGCGAGCTTTCGATATTCCCCTTATGCTGCCCGCACAAACCGAGCCCAATAATAGAATCTGGGTGAAAAAAAAACTAGTATGGGGTGAAGAAATTTTCGGGAATTACCACGAATATAAAAAACCCAGGATTATTACTGCCATTTTAAAAAAGTCTCCAAAGCCGGCTCTTTATGTAATGAGAGATTCGGATGGCAGGGAAGTAGAACAAGACCACCCGGTATACGATATTATTTTCCCTCCCAAAGCATGGATGAGTGATAATGCCCAGGAATTATGTTCCATGTACATTGCGGCAAAAGAGGCCCGCGGTGATATCCTTATGGGCGGCCTGGGGCTGGGGATTTACCCTCAAATGGCCTTTGCCCTGCAAAGACCTGTCAAATCCATTACCATTATCGAGAATAACCCCGATGTTATCGAAATCATTACCGGTTCCTGGTTGAGCAATCTTGACCGGGAAATCCGGGAAAAAATCGAAATCCTGGAAAGTTCCTATGAAGAATATACCCAAACCACCACCCATACCTTTGATACGATTCTCCTGGACCTGTGGGAGGATTCCGATCCCCGGTATCTTCCCCATATGAATTACCTGGTGAATCTATCGAAACCCCTGTGCAGGCCGGGGGGGAGAATTCGCTGCTGGGCATATGCCATTACCGTGGATGCATTTATTAGATCCATCAATATTTTCGAATCCGAAGATATAGATATAGAAAAAATCCCCCAGGCTATTGATCCGGCTCTAAAGACTTATGCACAATGGCGGAGTAAACAAAAAAGTGAGAGCTTAACCATGAAAAAATGCGAGAAAAAAGCCAGGCAAGTGGCTCTAACAGTATGTGCCACTCTCCAGGAATATGATCGCAATAAATGCTTCTCACCTTTTGCCATAACCCGATCGGAAGCCTACATGAAACTGAACATTTTCAATGCGGCCAAACGGCAGTCATGAAAAAGGTGATGAGTCCAAATCCGAAAAGCTTGTAATCTGTGGGCTCGCTTTCCTTATTTATTGGCAATGCAGTAAAGATTTTTATAGCCTCGCAAATAAATCTCATTTCCAACAATTGCCGGAGAAGCAATAAATTTATCATCAAGCTGGTTTTTAGCCAGGACTTCAAATTGGGTACCATGCTTGAGCACATAGATGGTGCCTTTGTGACCGATAATATAAATTCGATCTTTAACACCAACCGGTGATGCATATACATTCCCCATTCCTTCAAGCCTCTGGTTGCTGTAGTATTCTTTCCCATTCCCGGCATGGTAACTGGAAAGGATTCCATTATTGCTTTTGAGCATGTAGAGTATATTCTCATAGAGTACTAATGAAGGTGCATAAGGTGTATTTTTGTCCAGTTTCCAGGCAATGGCATCAGTACCGGTTACGTCTCCTTTAGCGGCTGATAGACGAATGGCAAACATGGCATTCCCCCTGAACCCACTGGCCACATAGACGATTCCATTCGCTTCTATGGGATGGGGAATAACATTCTGAGTCAACCCCGTACACTTCCAGATCAATTCGCCGGTGGCCAGGTCATAACCACGTACAAAATTATATGCACTGGTAATAACCTGGGGTTTCCCGTTATGTTCGATTACAAGAGGCGTTGACCAGGAAGTGATTTCATCCCGTTCAACTTTCCAAACGTCTTTACCTGTCTTTTTATCAAGGGCAAAGAGGAATGATTGTCCCTGGTGGTCCCAAAGGATAAAGATTTTATCTTCATAAAGTGCCGGAGAACTTCCCTCACCAAAAGTCATCCGTTTGTCCATTTGGCCGAAATCTCGCTCCCATTTGAGATTGCCTTTCATATCCAGGCAATACAGGCCGCGAGACCCAAAGTAAGCATACACATGTTTACCGTCGGTCACCGGTGAATTGGAGGCCCAACTGCCTAAACCATGAGAGCGTTCTTCTTCAGGCCACTCTTCCCTTACTTGACGTTTCCAGAGAATTTTGCCGTTTCGCCGGTCTATCGATAGAACGACAAATTGATGAATCTTGTCTGTTATTGTAGGCTGCATCCAACTGTGAGCTTGCTGCTGGTCTTCTTTTTTTTCTTTTGGTTTGGCTGCTTTATCGGTTTCAATGGCTGTAGATATAAAGATTTGATCGCCCCAGATAATGGGAGTGGCATGGCCTTTCCCCGGGACCTCTATTTTCCACTTTACATTATTAGTTTCATCCCATTCTAGCGGCGGGTTACCGTAAAGTGATACCCCTGTAGCATAAGGGCCACGCCATTGGGGCCAATATTTTTCATAATCGTTGGGCTTCCTTGCCCAGGTCAAATTCGAGATAATGAAGAAAAGTATAACTAAAACCAGGATTCTTTTCATTTGCATTTATCCTCCTTTTTCTCAATCAGTTCCTAATATTATAGTTTTACCTCTTTTTTGTCAACTATTTAGCTATCCTATCATCTTCTAATTTTAGCCACGAAGATACACCCGCATTTTTTCCGCATTTTGTTTCACATCGCATCATCTTCTTCAGCTAATGCTAATATTTTTTTTTGTAATCTCTTTGAAATTCTATAACCACATTCCAACAATTCATTGAGGGCAGGAGAAACTTTTTTGAGTATTCCCTTTTTTTTGGCAGCTACTAAAACCGCTCCGGTACCGGTAATCTTTACTTTTTCTTTTTTGGCAATTTTTCTTCCTCTCCTCTCATCAATTAATAAAACAAGTCCCTCTTTTTTGGCTAGTGCAATTGCTTCAGCTTCACCCTGATCTATTACGTTAAGGAGAATGTGGGGTACATGAGCCGACTCTATCACTTCAATCCATTTGTTTTTTTCAATCGCCTCTATAAATTCAATTGCTCCGGGTCTGGATGAGGTTATTCTTAATTCATGGAAAACCGAGGGTGGGATTTTTACCTTTTCAAATAATCTCTTCAAAATATTCAATTTTTTTGTTTTTGCTAAAGCGATTAATGGTCCTGCATCGCTAATAATAATCATATTTTTGCTCATAAAATATTTTCCAGGTCAGTATCTAACTCATTTTCAGGATAATCAACCACATCGATCTCTGTTTCCTTTAAAATTTCTAAAAATTCATCAATAGATAATCCCGCTATTTTTGCAGACTGGGAAAGAGTGACTATTTTTTTCTCAAATAGATGAAGGGCCAGGGACTTATTCACTCCAAGATTTAATAATTGAGAATTAAAAGGCACAGCCAGTATCATGGGATGACCATGTTTCGTTATTATTGATAGACGGCCTTTTTCAGCGTCTTTAATTAATTGACCGGTATTATTTCTCAACTCACGGGCAGAGAATACATCTAAATCATTCATTTTAACCTCCGAAATACATACAAAATGTAGCACATTTTTATATAAATTTCAACAGAAAAAAGAAAAAAAAGAAAGGTGGCATTCTTACCTGGCACCATTTCTTTACCCCATTTCTTTACCCTACCGGCAGCCATAAGGCTTACTATTCATTCCTCAGTGACGCTAAAAGGTCACCTCTCACGGCCGTGCGTGATGCAAAATACGTCCAACCAACACCGTTTAGCATCACTATTATCAACAATAAGATCATAGTAAAATAGGGGACTCCCGCCCCCGGCGTCATTATCGACGGCAAAGTGGCTAATAAAGCCGCGGCAATCCCACAAATAATCCCTGCCGCTAATAAGGCCATATGTTCATATAATACCATTCGTTGAATCGATTTCCTGCTGAAACCCACTGCCCGAAGCAAGGCTAATTCTCCCTGACGCTCCTTCACATTACGCCAGACAACAATTCCTAAACCAATACTCCCTAATATTAAACCAAAACTCCCCAGGATTAAGAAAATTGAAAGATAGGTGTTCTCAACTCGATTGAACTCCGCTAACCGCCCGGAAGTCGGGACCAAATCCAAACCCTGATCCTGCATGACCCAGGAAAGTTCCTTTGAAATTTCGTCTAAATTTTCAAAAGGCGCGTCAATTAAAAAAAGTCGATATCCGCTTATCGAAGGATACTTTTGAATCAATGCTTGTTCAGATATGATGATGCTCCCCTGGAAAATTGAATTGGCAAGCCCACCAACCAATTTTATTTTGAAGGTCTTACCGCTTTCATCCATATACGAAAGCGTATCTCCGACAGCTTTTCCCAATCCCCAAACAATGACCGTTTGATCCGCCGCGGCAGGTATACTGCCGTCGGATAAATTTTGCTTGAGAATCCCCCAGGGGTTTCCAGGGTCCACTTCTCCTGTTTTTTCAACAAAGGAAAAAGAAGCCCGCCTGGTAAGTTCGTCAGGGTCCACACCGATCAACCGAGGATTTGATACTCGATTTAAATTTAAACAACTGGCATCATCACCTTCTTTAACTCGAAACTGCACATAACCGACACCTTTTGCATTTATAGACTCCAATCCATAAAAACGGGTCCCTTTCTTACTGTTGAGATCATATAAAACCGGGATCGAACTTTCCCCATATAACGCAAATCCACCGGTCCCCGACTCCCTTCTTTCAGCATCTTTCGTGGAAACGACCCGGTTTGCACCCACAGTAAATACAATGAATACCCCACAGGCCAAAAGCCCAATAAGAGTAAGACTGCGAACCGGTCGCCTTACATTATTGCGAACTCCAATGCTGAATAAACTTTTTTCTTGCCTTCGGCGGCTAGGGGGCGAGAGCATTGCGCATGGCGCATGGCGCACAGCGTATGGGGCAAAGCACTTTGCCATTTTAGGCTCCCCGCGCCGCGGGGCCCCTGGACCCCCCTGTAAAAACTTTTTACTAGTTGCTCTCCTTCCTAATCTATACAGCCAGACCTTTATAAAAGCCATTCCACTAACTAAAAGCAGTGACCCGGCAGTGAAAAAAAACATAAACGCCTCTCTGCCAGTTTCAAATTTTGTTGTCACTAATATGATTATTACCGCAATCACACCTAAAATACCAATCAACATACTAATGCGCGGGCTTTTCTCCCGGTAAGCCTCAAGCTTTGTCAGACCTCTTTGCAAACCAGTAACCGGTTGCTTAAACTGCTTCCTGGTAACTAACCAGATAGTGAAAAAAGCGATAAAGATTCCAATCACTGCCCCCATTAATATCGAGGAGAATTTTAAATGAATTTGAAGCATTGAAGTGCCTACAGCACCATGCCAGACCGTTTTTAAAGCATATAGTATAACCTGGTTATATAACACCCCAACAGCACTACCCAACAAACTCCCGATAATTATAATAACAGCCCCTTCCATTAAAACAAAACGCCTTACATTTTTCTTGGGAAAACCCAGGGCCAAAAACAACCCATTCTCTTCCGATCGCTTTTCAACATTAAAAACATATAACAACCCGGTTAATAACAAAGCGGCCAATATAATAAAAAAACTCAAACCAAGAAACAACTGCCCAAAATCCACCGACTCAGCACTGGCCCGCAGCCCTTCTTCTCTTACCTCCCGGAAAACAAACCCGAAATGAGCCGGGTCCATTTCTCCTATAAGCTTTTTCTCAATCTCATTCTTTTCCAAACCGGGAAAACGAATCGCTGTTAAATCTCCAAAACGATTCCGCCACATTTTTTGAGCAGCATTTAGAGTCACAAATGCCTTGGGAGTACCTCGATACTTATCCCAATAATCCTCATCTTTCTCACGGATTCTATCAAGATCAATAGGTATGCCGGGATTCCAATCACGGCAGTTTTGTTCACCGGCTAAGCCCGGAAAATCAGGCATCAAATGCCTATCCACATATGGATCTGTTAAAGATACAATTCCTTTCACCCGGAAATCCGCACGCTCTTCAATCAAGTCCCGCATCGGCCCTAAAACATAATAAGTAAGCCGGATTTGATCTCCCTGGTTTGCATTTAAATCCCCGGCCAACCACTCATTGATGATTATTTCGTCATCTTTCATACCAGGAGGCACAATCAAAGTTCCCGGGGCTGAAACAAAAGAATAAGGCGTTGATTTATTCCCCAGACCGATCTCATTTACAAAATAAGTGAGTACCGGCTGCACATTTTTATCGATATTTAATGCTGCATTTACAATCGAAGCCTCTAAAAAAATACGATTCGATTTGATTTCAACCATATCCCGCCCCGGCAGGTCCCTTACTTCAAGCCCCACATCCGCAAGCGCCCAGGTTTTCTTAAATGCTTCATCTACTTGCCTTCGGCGACCAGGGGGACTCTTTTCGAGAAAACCGTCCCCCTGGACCCCCTGCAAAAGCTTTTGTATAAGTAAAACATTGGCCCTGCTGTCATATCCCATCTCCCCAGACAACGAAAATAATGAAACAAATACAGTATCGGGGGCAACTTGATCAGCTTTTAAATTAAACCTGCCAAATTGAGCATCCGAAGCAATAGCCCTTACTTTAAACGGTTTTGCCATTGTGTTGTCAGTATCTAAAGACAATGGAATATCCTTTGGTATCATATCTAATTTTTTTATGCGCAGTAAGACCTCATCACCTGCCTCTAATTGCAAACGCGAAGCAAGATGGTGATTTATAATCGCTTCATCCGGGGAGATATTGTCATAAAAACCTTTAATACCGGCTATTTCCCCAAAACGAGCATCAACACCGATTATTTGAATCTTGTTTACCCTTCGCTGCCCTCCTTCGGCAATGGCAATACCCCTTGTTTGCAGAAGTGGTGCCACTGTGGTATCGAGGATTTTTGCAAGATCGTCCGCAATTTGAGTTCGGAAGAAACGATCCCCTGAAGTTAAAGCAAATTCAGTGTTCCCAAGCCTGGCAAATACAATCTGTCCAAGACTAAATTTAACAGAATCACCAATGATCAGGGCACCCACCAATATTGCCGTGCTTATCATCGTACCCAGGACGACCCAAAAATGCGATTTTCGATAAAAGCCAAGACTACGGCGCAGTAATTTCCAATAGTTCATCATTTCACCATTTTTTCATATCAGTCGGCAAATGATACCGGTATAACAAAACGAAGCACCCTCTAATAAAAAGTTTTTGCAGGGGGGGCAGTTTTTTCAAAAAGCGCCCCCCTAATAGGGTGCCCGCGCCGCAGGCTCGCCGAAGGCAAATAGTTTTCCTTTTTTGAGATTGTATACTTTATCCATAAGCCGGGCCAGTTCGATGGAATGAGTGACAACGATTAGAGTTGTACCTTCTTCTTTATTTAATTGAACCAGTAGTTGGCCGAGGTTTTCCGAGGATTCCCTGTCTAAGGAACCGGTAGGTTCATCTGCCAAAACCAGTTTCGGTTTATTTATCAGAGCCCTGACCACTGCCGCGCGCTGCAGTTCACCTCCGGATAATTGGGCGGGAAAGTAATCCAGGTGTTCCTGCAGACCAACTCTCTCTAATAATTTTTTTGCCATACTTTCGGCATCGCTGCTGTCTTTTCTTGATCCAAAGGGGATTGTTGGGATTAAAACATTTTCAAGAACCGTACACTGGGGGAGTAAAAAATGGAGTTGAAAAACAAAACCGATATCCAGGTTCCTGGTTTTGGAAAGTTCTGCATCATCAAGATCGGCTAAATTTTTACCTGCAAAATTCACCACCCCGGAGGTTGGTTTGTCAAGGGAGCCGATTATGTTTAAAAGGGTGGTTTTCCCGGACCCTGATGGGCCAACCACTGCAATTGCTTCACCCCGGGCAACGTTAAGGGAAATGTCTTTAAGGACGGTAATTTCTCCCTTACCTGGGGGAGCTTTAAATTTTTTTTCAATATTTTTCAGTTCTAGCAGCATCTTTTATTATCTCTAAAATGCAGACTTTTTTCAAGACTCGCTTTGAAAAAAGTATGGAAAGAAATAAAATACCTGACCCTCCGTGTAACTTCGTGGCTAAAATTAGTAGAATTGCTGGTTTTTTTGAAAAAGGGTTGAAAGATTTTTTGATTTTCTTTAATATTATTAGCGACGAATACAAGGAGGTATTTTATGGAATTAAATATTGAGGGCAAAGTGGCCGTGGTGACTGCCTCCAGTAAAGGTTTGGGCAGGGCAGTGGCCGAAGCCCTGGCCAAAGAAGGAGTGAACCTGGCAATATGCTCAAGAGATAAAGAACGAATCCAGGAGGCTGCCCATAACATCCGTGCCCGGTATGAAGTGGAGGTGTTGGCAGATGTGTGCGATGTCACCGATATAACAAGTATAGAATCCTTTAAAGGCAAAGTCATCGATCATTTCAACACCTGTCATATCCTTTATGCCAATGCTGGCGGCCCCCCACCAGGGAAAGCGGAAGATTTCACCGGTGAAGACTTTAAAAAAGCCGTGGATTTGAATTTAATGAGTACCATTAACCTGGTTTATGCATTTTTACCTTTCATGAAAGACCAGGAATGGGGTCGTATCCTGGCATCCGCCTCCATCACGGTAAAACAACCGCTTCCTACCCTGGCACTCTCCAATGTCTCCCGCGCCGGAGTGGTGGCGTTTATCAAAACCCTTTCCAAAGAGGTGGCGCCTTTTAACGTTACTGCCAATACCCTGGCACCCGGCTACATCATGACCGAACGGGTAATCCAACTCCTGGAAAACCAGGCACAAAACCAGGGAATATCTTACCATGACGCATTGGAACAACTGCGCAATAAAATTCCCGGCAAAACCATTGGCAAACCCGAAGATTTTGGTGCCCTATGCGCATTCCTGGCCTCGGAACACGCGTCCTATATCACCGGGGAAACTTTCCTCATTGACGGCGGTATGTATAGTGGAGTGATGTAAAAAATCCGATTTTGATTGGTTCATTTCCCCTGATATCTGACATCACCCCGGATAATAAAAAGGCAGGTGGGTGGCTCGAAGACTGCAAGGAGGTCTCAGCCGATCACCACCTGCCGAACCGGAATCATTTCGGTGTAATCACCAAGGTGTCACACAAACACCATTATAAAATATACATCATTTTTAAAAATTTTCAATTTTTTTAAAAAATTAAAAATTAACGATTGAAATTCAGATGATCTGCTTTTCTTTCAAGTAATCCATGACCATTTCCACTTCTGCTTCGATGGTCATGGTGTCTGCATCCAGGACAATCTCAGGCTGCAGGGGTTCTTCATAGGGGGCGGAGATACCGGTGAATTCTTTAATTTCCCCGTTTTTTGCTTTCTGGTAAAGCCCCTTGGGGTCGCGTTTTTCACAGGTTTCCACGGATGCTTTCACCAGGATTTCGATAAACCTGCCGTCTCCCAGCAGTTGCCTGGCAAAGTCCCTGTCTTTGCGATAAGGGGATATAAATGCGGTGGTGGTGATTAAGCCGGCGTCGGCAAAAAGATTGCCCACCTCGGAAATTCGCCGGATATTCTCTTCCCTATCTTCAGGGGAAAAGCCAAGGTTCTTATTCAACCCGTGCCTGATGTTGTCACCATCCAGGACATAGGTTAGTTTTCCCATTTGATGCAGTCGGTAGGTCACCTCATTGGCGATGGTGGATTTTCCACTGGCCGAAAGACCGGTAAACCACAGGAGTACGCCTTTCTGGTTAAGAAGTGCTTCCCTGTCTTCACGGGCCAATGTGTGTTGGTGCCAGGTAATGTTGGTTGCTTTTTGTTCAGCCATGTCTCGTATAACCTCCAATTT
>CP070627.1:8990350-9022454 GCA_020355945.1 Candidatus Aminicenantota bacterium
TTCATACCCCTGGTTACCGGCAGCAATGTTTCCAGGAAAAAAATATCAAAAGATATGGTGGTTAATGCCAGTATGCTTTTACCGGGTAGAAAATCAATGACAGATGCCATCCCGGTGATAAAGTTCACCGCATTTTTGTGCTGCACCATGACACCTTTGGGGTTCCCGGTGGAACCGGAGGTATAAATGACATATGCCGGAGCCGCGGCTGTAGATTGCCGCGCCCTATTATCTATTTTTTCACCGGGAATTTCTCTATACAAGCTCTCATCAAAGATATCGATTATTTCCCCTGTAATAAAAACCCCATCTTTAAATTTATCGATTAAATTCTTTTGGGTTACCAGGACACTGGTACTGCTTTTTTCGATTATATATTTTATTCTTGCTTCGGGATATTCGGGGTCCAGGGGCAAATAGGTGCCTCCTGCTTTCAATATTCCCAATAATCCTGGCATCATGCGCATCGTCCGACTTACCATGATGGCTGCGATGGTCCCGGGTTTAACACCGTTTTCCTTTAAATTAAAAGCCAATTGATCGGCTTTTTTATTTAATTCTCTGTAAGTAATATACTTTAAGGACTTCTCCATGGTCCATGGCCCATGGTCCATGCCAATTACAGCGATATGATCCGGGGTTCTTTCTACCTGTTCCCGGAACAATTCATGGAGGGTTTTATCTTTCGGGTATGTTGTTCCTGTTTTATTAAAATCATACAATATCTGGTTTTTCTCTTCTTGGGGTATGATTTCTATTCCGGATAATTTTATTTGCGGGTTCTTCAAAACCAAAGAGACGATCTCTTTGAAATAGTTTATAAATCTCCGCACACTCTCTTCTTTAAACAATTTGGTACAATATTCAACTTTAAAAAGCAGGTGATTTTCACCTTCAAATCCAACCAATGTCAGGTCAAATTGTGATGTTGTTTTTTCATATTCATATGACTTCAGCTTCAGTCCTTTCCTCGCTGGTTCGGATATTGCAGCAGGCTGGACCTGCAGCTCATTGTGTAATATAAACATAACATCAAACAGGGGACTGCGGCTTAAATCCCTATTTACTGTCACTTGTTCCACCAGGTCTTCAAAGGGATAGTCCTGGTTATCAAAGGCCTGCAGCGTCATATCTTTGACTTCCTGGAGAAACCAGGAAAAGGTTTTATGTTCTACCGGGTAGTTTCGCAGCGCCAATGTATTTAAAAACATTCCAATAATGGGATGCAGGTCCGGATGCTTTCTCCCTGCTGTGGGTGTTCCCACCACAATATCTTCCTGGCCGCTTAATTTTGAGAGCAATATATAATAAATCGAGAGAATGATCATAAATAGAGTTGCCTCCCGGGCCCGGGCCAATGTTTTTAACCCCTTTGCCTCTTTTGCACCTAACTCAAATCTAATCGTTTGCCCATCATAGCTTTGAAGCGCTGGCCTGGGATAATCAAGGGGCAAGTTCAATACGGGTACATCTGTCTCAAACTCCTTTATCCAGTATCCGGCTTGTTTTCTTAACACTTCATTTCCTTTATCCCGACGCCGCCACTCTGCGTAATCTTTGTATTGGATGGTTAATCCCGGTAATTCTTCTCCTCCAGGTGAATAGAGTGTCATAAACTCCTTAAGAAATATAGTTTGAGAGGTTCCATCATGGATGATATGATGCACATCTACTATCATGATGTACTTTTCATCTTCCTGTTCTATCATTCCCACTCTTATAAGCGGTGGCCGGGACAAATCAAAGGGGCGAATGAAGTTCTTTATCGTGCTGGTTACCAGTTGCCTGCTGCGGGCGGCAGGAGTTCTGTAAAGATCAAAATATTCAATTTCGAATTCCACCTCATCATGTATCCGCTGGACCGGCTCACGGTTAACCATTGCAAACGAGGTCCTGAAACTTTCATGCCTCGCTGTTATTTGACGGAAGAGGGTTTCCAATTTTTCTTTATCAACCCCCCCTTCCAGGACCACTGATTCGGTGAGATTGTATCCCAAACTTCCCGGGTCCATTTGATGCAAGATATACAACCGCTGCTGTGCCGATGACAGTACATAGTATTCCTTTTTTTCAACGGGTTCTATAGAAAAAAACCGGGTCTTTTCAGCATGGCTGGTAATATATTGAGCCATTTGTTTTATGGTGGGCCGGTTAAAAAATTCAGCTAAGGGCACGTTCACATTTGAAGCTTTATGAATTCTTCCTCCCACCGAAAGAGCTTTTAATGAATCACCACCCAATTCAAAGAAATCATCCAGGATTCCCACCTCTTTAATACCCAGGAGTTCTTTCCAGGTTTCTGCCAGCATTTCTTCGGTTCCTGTTGTGGGAGCAACATATGGGGTATTCATTTCAGGTCGTGACAGGGTAGGGGTCCCCGTGTTTTCCCGTGCTTGACTTAAACGTTCCACCGCTGAAACTTCGCGCTCCCGGATACGAGTAAGTAGGTCTGCTGTGGATACCACCACTTGAGAATGTGACCTGCCCAGGATACGGCTGAAGGCATCAATACCCTCAGTGGGTAATATCCCATTTTTTAAAACATCCTCATGTGCCAATGGCCTGGAAAAGATGTCAAATTCATCAGTCTTAATATCCCCACTGGTAAAATCCCCGGAAGCGGCCGAATGAATGCTCTTTTTTACCTCCGGGGAAACTCTCAACATGGCAAATCCTTCAATGTCCACGATTTCTTTTCCTTGTTCATCCATGAGGGTAACATCAAACTCCAGGAGATCGTTCCCATTGGTGCGGTTTTCCCGCAAACGGCTGTAACTAAAAAGCCTCCCGGGCAAATCCCCGCTTATGGTCAAGCGTTTATAAGATAAGGGGATGTAGGCATTTTTCTTATCCAGATGATGATAAAGAAATGCAGCAGCAGTGTCCAATAAAGCCGGGTGTAATTTATATATGAGAAGGTCAGGCCAAAGTTTTTCATCCAACTGCAAGAGAGCCAGGGCCTCATTTTTCCCATAATTGATACGCATCAAATTCTTCCACCTGGGTCCAAAATCCAATAATCCCCCGGAGGATGTTGATGAGGACGGATTGTCTTCTTTCCTGTTAATAATGACCTCATAGTCCGAACAACGGGCTTTAATTTCTTTGATATTATATGTTATGGGTTTTTGGGCAGGGATTTTAAAAATGTTTCCCACGGTATGGTTCAACTGACCGGGCATGTTCTTTTCGCGGTTATTGACCCGGCTGGTAATCGAAAAATGAAATCCCTGGTCTTGCTGCTTTAAAATCAATGCGATTTCCCTGGTTTCATCTTCCGGTATCATCAAGGGATTCCGGAATTGAACGTCCCTGATTTCAATGATTTCCTCCCCGGGGTTACCATTGTCTCTATGTGCTGCAAATGCCGCTCGAACCATTTCCAGGTATGCGGTCCCGGGAAGAAGACCTTTTTTATCCGGGGTGCGATGCTCATTCAACACCCAGTGTTTATTGAAATCCAGGCAGGTGAGATAGGCCACTTGCGAGGGTTCACCAGGGATATATTGATCCAGCAGGGGATGTCCTGATCGCCGGTTTTTTTCCCTTTGCTGACGGGCTGCTTCAACGGCCATCCCTACTGCCTGCCAGGTATCCCAATTGATACTGACGGTAAAGGTGCTGTTTTCAGCGGTTTTATAATGGGCAAAAGCATCAAGAAAAGCATTGGCTGCATAATAGTCCACCTGTCCCAATATCGGCACCACCGAATTAATGGAGGAACAGAGAACAAAAAAATCAAGGTTTATATCTCTTAAAATATAATCCAGGACCAGTGTACCTTTTACTTTTGGTGCCAGGACTTTTTCCGCATCCTCCCGGTTTTTTCGCTGTATCACACCGCCGCCGGGAATTCCTGCACAGTGGATAACACCGTTAATCGTACCCCATTGGTCCCGGACCCGGGAGATGACTGCCTGCATGGCATGATAATCGGAGACATCAGCACGAAAGACCAGGACTTCTGCTCCTGCTGCTTTGATTTCCTGCAATTTTTGTATTTTCCGACTGGTTTCATCCTGCTGAGGGTGTGTCTGCAGCCACTGGTCCCACCGGTCTCCGGTTGGAAAGGATGAACGGCCAATGAGTACCAATCGGGCATGAACGCTTCCGGCCAGGTGCTCTGCCAACACCAAACCAATACCTCCCAATCCCCCGGTTACCAGGTAAACTCCCTTCTCCCGCAAACATGGGATTTTACCGGCAGCCCCTGTTAACAGCACCGGTTCAAAGGTTTGTACCAGCCGGTGCTGATGGCGATAGGCGATCATTTTATCCGGGTATGGGGATAACAGTTCGGCTGCCAATTGCCGGATGAGTCTTGTTTCTTCCCTGCTGCCCGGTCCGGGAAGCACGATATCAATACACTGGCAGCTTATATTGGGGTATTCCCGGGAGATGGTCATTGCCGGCCCCAGGACTGTGGCTTTCTGCGGTTCCAACTCCTCTTCTCCTGTGGCTTCCTGCAGCCGGTTGGTCAGGACCACGATATGAATATTTTTTGTAATAGGCTGGTCCCCAATGGCCCGGGCCAGGTAAACAAGACTGTAAAATCCTCTTTCTTGATACGTTTCATACCTTTCAAATTCTTCACCCGGTTCTGCCCCGGGTTCCCTGCCCGCATCTTTACTTTTTGTCCCGGTAACATTCCATAAATGAACGATCCGTTCCGGGATTCTCCCCAGGGTGCCCAGTTCGGATAGTAATGCCTGGTAATCGGGTAAATGCCCGGGATGTATGGTATAACGGCCGCGGCTGACCCGGGCAAACTCATGCCCGGGTTCAACAACAATCACACGATCTTCATTCGTATGTTTACCCTGTCTTAACCACTCAATTAACCCACTACCGATGCCACAAGAATCCATAAAAAAGAGCTGTTTGATTTTGGCACCATCCGGGCTTTCCTCTATTAGCGGACCGGGTACCAGGGAACGTTTCCAGGAGGGGATATAGAACCAATCCTTTAGGTCTGTTCTTTTACCAGGCCGGATTTTTCCATGGATTTTTTCACCAATCATGGCAAAGGGGTCTTTTGCCATCGGGTACTGCTGCCGTTCAAACGGATAGGTGGGCAGTGATACCCGCAGTCGTTTCTCATGGGAATAATATTGCCGCCAATCAGGGGTTACGCTGTACAACCATAATTGACCGATTTTACTCAAAAGGTAACTGCTGTCTGTTTGGTTCTCCTTGGGGTGCCTGACCAGGTTGACTATTTTTTGCCGGGGTTTTCTATTGTTATGCTGCCTGACAAATGTGCTTAACCCTTGACCTGGTCCCACCTCGACAAAAACAATATTTTCCTTTTCCAGGAGTAAAGCCAGCCCCTGGGCAAACCGCACCGTACAGCGCAAATGGGCAGCCCAATAACCGGGATCAACCGCCTGGCCAGTGGTTATCCATCCACCGGACACATTGGATATATAAGGCACTCCCGGTTCACTTAACTTTATTTGCTTGACGCTTTCTTTAAATGGGGCTAATATGGGGTCCATCATGTTGGAATGAAATGCATGAGAGGTATGAAGTCGCCGGGTCTGACAGCCTTTTTGTTCCAATTGTTTTTCAAGCCTCTCAACAGCTTCACCGCTGCCTGCGACAGCACAATAGGACGAACTATTTACCGCTGCTAACGCCAGATCATCCCCCAGGAAAGGTGCTAATTCTTCTTCCGCCAGTGAAACACCGAGCATAGCACCTTTGGGTAGATTTTGCATCAATTTTCCCCTTAATACCACCAACTTTAGAGCATCCTCCAGGGAAAACACACCGGACAAACAAGCCGCCACATACTCGCCGATACTGTGTCCAATCATGGCATAAGGCTTAATTCCCCAGTGAATCAATAATTTTGCCAGGGCATACTCGAATATAAAGAGAACCGGCTGTGTAATTTCGGTCTGGTTGATAAGAATGTCGGACCTGTCGGACCTGTCAGACTGGTCGGACCTGTCGGAGGGATAAATAATTTCTTTGATATCGTAACCCATTAATGATTTTAATATTTCAAAGCAGCAGTCCATTTCTTCACGAAAAACCGGTTCTGTTCGATACAGGTCCAATCCCATATTCACATACTGTGCCCCCTGGCCGGGAAACATAAAAATCACCTCTCGTTTTTCCATGTCTGAGCGGAATGTCAGGGGTTCCCGGCAAGGAGAGCCGGGACCAGGGGACAATGAACCTGCGCCGGAGGATAAACATGCCATGGTTTCCGCTGCAGTGGCAGCCACCAGCATGCGCCTGTGTTTAAATACTTTTCGTCCCATTTGCAATGTATAAGCAGCATCAGCAAGGTTAATGCCTTGCTTTTTCTTTAAATCCTCCACGAAATTTTTGGTTACCTGGTCCAGGGCAGCGGCTGTTTTTGCTGAAAGAAGGATTAATTGGTATTTTCGATTAGACAAGGGGGCAAGCCCCCTTGTCCCCTCGGGGGCCTCTTCCAGGATCACATGGGCATTGGTACCCCCGATGCCAAAAGAACTAACACCCGCCCGCAGCGGATATTTATCATTTTTCCATTCCTTCAGCTCTGTATTGACATAAAAGGGACTGTTTTCAAAATCAATTTTCGGATTGGGAGTTTCAAAATGCAAACTGGGGGGAATCATCCGCTGGCTTATGGCCAGTACAGTCTTTATAAAACCGGCAATACCTGCGGCAATATCCAGGTGACCGAAATTGGTTTTAACAGACCCGATGCCGCAGAAATGTCTCTGTTGAGTATTAAATGCCAGTTTTAATCCTTCAATTTCCACCGGGTCTCCAAGGGGGGTACCTGTGCCATGGGTTTCCACATAAGTGATACTTTCCGGCTCAACCCGCGCGATTCGCTGTGCCAGACGAATCACTTCCGACTGTCCTTCGATACTGGGTGCTGCATACCCCACTTTCCGGCTCCCATCATTATTGATGGCAGATCCCTTGATCACCGCATAAATATGATCTCCATCGCTAATGGCGTATTTAAGCCGTTTCAGCAGGACCATGCCAGCGCCATCGCCGAAAATAGTGCCTTTTGCCCGGGCATCAAAGGCCCGGCAATGTCCATCCGGGGAGGTTATCATCCCTTCTTGATAAAGATAGCCGTGTCTCATCCTGGCTGCGGCAGTTGCACCCCCTGCCAGCGCCATTTTACATTCACCCGATAATACTGCCCGACAAGCCGTGTGTATCGCCACCAACGACGTAGAACAGGCAGTATAAATAGTGGTGCTGGGCCCCTTTAAATTCAACCGATAGGATATGGCCGTGGTTAAAAAATCTTTGTCAAACAACTGCCATCGGGCAAATCGTTCCGAACCACTGGTTGAATCGGATAACTGCCAGAATCCTTCCCATTGAAAGTTACCTGAAGCACCCGCATAAACTCCGATCAACTCTTTATATAATCCGGGATTGTAACCGGAATCTTCCAATGCTTCCCAGGCGCATTCCAGGAGAATGCGCGCCTGGGGGTCCAATACTTCTGCTTCACTGGCAGTATAACCAAAAAAAGGAGCATCAAAACAATCAGCGTCGTCCATCAAAGGAACGGCTTTTATATAATGAGATTCTGACACCCTCCCCGGATCAATGCCAGCTTCCTCCAACCGGGTGTCACTAAAAAAGGTAATAGACTCTTCGCCTTCTTTTAGATTATTCCAGAATTCCTCGAGGTTTCGGGCACCGGGAAAACGCCCGGCTATGCCAATAACCGCTACTTCCAGGCCTGTTACTGCTGAGCCGATTTCTCTTTTATTCACTTTATTCACCATATGTCCCTACCAGCATCCCCATTGTTTCCTCCAGGTCGCCCACGACTTCATCAATTTGTCCATCCGTCATACCAGTCCCTGTATCTCCCTGCCCCAGGTACTGCAATAAGGATTCTATGGTAGGATATCTGAATATGGTAATCACAGGAATATCCTTGCCAAGGGTTTCCTTTAATTTTTCGTTCAACTGGATGAGCCTCAAGGAATTCCCGCCCAGGTCAAAGAAATTATCGTATATGCCAATTTTATCCACATTAAGTACACCTCTCCAGAGTTGGGCAATTGTTTTTTCCTGGTCTGATCTCGGTGCCGCATAATTGGTACTCAATTGGGGACGAGATTGGCCGGGATCTGGTAATGCTCGCCGGTTTATTTTCCCATTAGGGGTTAAAGGGATATTTTCTAAAAGTATAAAATAAGAGGGGATCATGTAAGGGGGCAATTGCCGGGCCAGATAGTCCCGCAGTTGATCCACATCAAACTCCTTTTCCTCCCCGGGAAATTCCGGGACAATATAGGCGGCCAAATAATTGTCGCCTTCTTTGACAGTTTTCGCTGTAACAACGGCTTCCTTGATACCTTTATGTCCCAGTAGTTGTTCTTCGATTTCCTCCAATTCAATGCGAAACCCCCTGATTTTGACCTGGTGGTCGAAGCGCCCTAAAAATTCGATTTCACCCCCGGGAAGCCACCGGACCAGGTCACCGGTTTTGTAGAGAATATAGGTCTTATAGGACTTATAGGACCTATAGTGCCCGGGATTATTTTGGATTTGTAATTTGTAATTTATAAACTTTTCAGCGGTTAACTCAGGGTTATTTAAATATCCACTGGCCACACCGTCACCTCCGATTAACAATTCCCCGGATACTCCCAGGGGTTGAATCCGGCTGTGCCTGTCAACGATGTATACCCGGGTATTGGCAATCGGTGAGCCAATGGTCAACTCTCCTGTTTCGCACCGGGTTAAATCTTTGATGGTGGACCAAATCGTGGTCTCAGTGGGACCATAGACATTGTAAATTTTACCTGCGAACTTTTCTCTTACTTGCTCAAATAAATGAACCGGAAACGCTTCTCCACCGACAATCATTTCCGCTGCACTACTTAAATAATGTAAATTATCTTTGTAACTCAACAACAATTGAAGCCTTGAGGGGGTCAACTGCAGCATATTGACTTGTTGAGAGAGGATTATTTCTTCCAATAACTGCGGGTCCTTTTGCTGTGCTTCATCAGCAATGAACACCTTCATACCCCTGGTTACCGGCAGCAATGTTTCCAGGAAAAAAATATCAAAAGATATGGTGGTTAACGCCAGTATGCTTTTACCCGGTAAAAAATCAATGACAGATGTCATCCCTTTGATAAAGTTCACTGCATTTTTGTGCTGCACTAAGACACCTTTAGGATTCCCGGTGGAACCGGAGGTATAGATGACATATGCAGGAGCCAGGCTAGAACATTGGCGTGCCCTATAATCTTTTTTTTCACCGACAATTTCACCAGATAAGCGTTCAGCGAAAATATCAATCATTTCCCCTGCAAAGAGCATATCTTTACATTTATCGATTAAATTCTTTTGGGTTACCAGCACACGGGTACTGCTTTTTTCGATTATATATTTTATTCTTGATTCGGGATATTCGGGGTCCAGGGGCAAATAGGTGCCTCCTGCTTTCAATATTCCCAATAATCCTACCATCATGCGGATCGTCCGATTTACCATGATGGCCGCGATGGTCCCGGGTTTGACACCTTTTTCCTTTAAATTAAAGGCCAATTGACCGGCTTTTTTATTCAATTCCCTATAAGTAATAGACTTTAAGGACTTCTCCATGGTCCATGGTCCATGGTCCATGCCAATTACAGCGATATGGTCCGGGGTCTGTTCTGCCTGTTCGGCAAATAATTGGTAGATGGTCTTATCTTCGGGATAATTGATGTTGGTGGCGTTAAAATCAATCAATAGTTGTTTTTTTTCCTTTTCGTCTATGATTTCAATATCTGACAATTTTTTATCCTGGATATGCTGTACAACTGCCAAAATTTTCCTGGAATAGCCGATGAATCTCTCAATGGTTTTTTCTTTGAAAAGGGCCGTACAATAATCGATGTTAAACACCAATGTATTATCCGCCTCACGGCAGCCAAAATTCAAATCAAAGATGGACGTATGGGGATTAAATTTATACCTGGTTAACTTGAGTCCCTGGGTCCGGGTTTCCTGTATTTCGCCCCCCGGTGTCTCAAAATTATGCAGCCGGAACATCACATCAAAAATAGGATTTCGACTGGCATCCCGTTCGACCTTTAACCGGTCCACCAACTCTTCAAAGGGATAGTCCTGGTTTTCAAAAGCGTTGAGGGTTTGTTCTTTGATTTCTCCCAGGAATTCTCTAAAGGTTTTAGCACCACCGGGGTAATTTCTCAGTGCCAGGGTGTTGACAAACATGCCAATGATATGCTGCCAATCAGAATGTTTCCGGCCGGCCAATACCGTACCCACGACAATGTCTTCCTGTCCGCTGAGCTTCATTAATAAAACATTAATCGCAGCCAGGACCAGCATATACAGGGTTACCTTATTTTCTTTGGCTATAGTTTTTAGCGTATTGGTAATTTTTTCCTCCAGGACAAAATCCCATCGGCTGCCTTCATAACTTTGTACCAGGGGCCGGGGAAAATCCAGGGGTAAATTGAGCACAGGTATCTCATGGGAAAAGACGCCTAACCAGTACTTTTCCTGTTCCTGTTTCCTGACCAACGCCGCCGGGCCAAACTGCCATTCCGCGTAATCTCTATACTGGAGCCGCAGTGCCGGTAATTCCTTCCCTCTTACCCCATACAGCTCCATAAACTCTTTAAAAAATATCGCCATGGAGGTGCCGTCATAGACAATATGATGAATATCTACAACCAGGATGTATTTTCTCTCCTCTTGCTTGATTACGCCTACTCGAATCAACGGTGCCCTCGATAAATCAAAGGGAGCAATGAAGTTCTTTATAATGCTTACTGCAATTTGCGGGTCGCCCACAGCAGGTTCTGCAGACAATTGAGTAAGCCCCCTTATTCCGCCTGTTTTCTCTTTATAAGGTAGGGCTGACAGTACCTCAATCTCAAATGCCACTTCATCATAGACCCGCTGCACAAGATCGTCTCCCACCATCTCAAACGAAGTTCTAAAGGCTTCATGCCGCTTGATCAATTGCTTTACCCCGTTATCCCACCGTCGCATATCCGGTTCACCCTCCAGTAAAACAGCAGAAAATAAATTGTAGCCAATGGTTTCAGCCTCCATTTTATGTAAAATATATAACCTCTTCTGCGCCGGTGATAAACCATAATACTCTCGTTTTTCTATGGGTTGTATGGATGAAAATTGTGTTTTTTTACTTTTACTCTCAATAAATTGTGCCAACTGCCGGATGGTGGGTCTGTCAAAAAACTCTGCCAGGGGCACTTCAGTATTGGTCTTTTTGTGAATCCTTCCGGCAAAACTAACCGCTTTTAAAGAATCGCCTCCCAATTCAAAGAAGTCATCATCGATTCCCACGGTTTCGATTCCCAGGAGTTCTTGCCATACTCCTGCCAGGATGTGTTCCATCCGGGTTCCGGGAGCAGTATAAGGGGTACTTAATTCAGGCCGGCAATGTTTCGGTAGGGAGGGTAATTCCCTTTCATCCCGAAAACGCTGCCGGTGAAATTCCTCGGTCAATCCCTGTAAATGCTGCAAACGAGCATAAAGATCAGTGGTAGATACCAGGACCTGGTAGTGTCCTTCCCCGGACAAAATACGCAGGAAAGCCTCAATCCCTTCCCCTGGTAATATCGCATCCTTCAAAGGGTCCTTCCTGGATTCCTGCCGCATCTGTCTTATCCCGGGATTTTCGTTTTCCGGGTTTTCCCCGGGTGTCTCCGGTTCTGTTTCCCATTGCCCCTCAAGCTTATACCTGGCCTCGTCGGCTTCAACTTGAACGCGTTTTAGGGTAAATTCTTCAATGTCTGCCAGTTCTATTCCCTGCTCATCCATAATGGTAACGTCAAATTTTAAGGTCTCTTTTTTGGCTTCATGGGTTTCCTGGTCCAGGAATCGAGTATAACAGACAATCTTTCCCGGGAAGGTTCCCTTTATCCTTAGGCGTTTATAGTAAAAGGGCATATAAGCACCCTCTTTTTGCACCATGGGACGTAAAAAAGTGGTGGCGACATCCAGGAGGGCGGGATGAAGCGAGTATAACCCGATGTCTTCAACAAAGGCTCCGGGTAATTGCAGAACCGCTACTCCCCGGTTTTTATCATATCTGACCTCACTGGTATTGTCCCAGCGAGGACCAAAAGTCATGGCTCCCCGTTGGCTTTTGTGGCCCATGACCGGGAAAGTCATCTTTTCCCCGTTACAGGCTTCCTTGAGTTGGTGGATATCATATGTTCGGGGGGGCTCCTTTTTTACCGCGGCTGCGTTTCCCCTGGCATGCTCTACCCATTGGTCCTCCCCCGGATGCCTGCGGCTGATAATGGAAAAGGTATAATTCGGGCCGCGTTTCTTGATAATGGTGCGAACCTCTTTCTCTTCACTTTCTCCCACGGTTAAAGGGGTCAAAAAGTAGATATCCCTCAATTCAACAACGATACTATCCGCGGAATGGGGTTCAAAAGCAGCTCTTGCCATCTCCAGGTAGGCCGTGCCCGGGAGTGTGGCTTGCCCCAAAATCCGGTGTTCTTCCAACACCCAATGGCGGCTGGTTTTGAGATGAGATGTCCATACCTGGTGGTCCGGCCCATAGCCTTCACGGCTGTGCAATAATGGATGGTTTACCCTGGTTTTCCTGGGGGCAGCGGCTGCTTTTTTTACTGCTTTAGCGGCCATTCCTATTCGCTGCCAGGCATCCCAGTTGATGGAGACAGTAAAAGCACCATCCCTTACCGATTTATAACGGGCAAACTGGTCAAGGAAGGCATTGGCCGCACAATAAGCCACCTGGCCCCCCAACGCAGTAACTGCCACCGTAGAGGAAAAAAGAATAAAGAAATCCAGGGGGTCCTCTTTTAAAAGCTCATCAAGGATCAGTGTACCGGTGACTTTGGGATTCAAGACACGTTGGCACATCTCCTGGTTTCGCCGCTGGATAATGGTTCCGTCAGGAACACCGGCGGCATGCAGGACACCATTGATCTTGCCCAGTTTTTCCTGGGTTTCGGCAATAACGTGCTGCATCTGCTGTCGATTTGCCGCATCCGCACCATACACCAGGACCTGCGCTCCCAAATCTTCCAATTCCCGTACTTTTCGTATTTTGATGGCAATGTCTTCCTCTGCTTCACCGGAATTCAACAACTCCTGCCATTGGTGCCGGTGGGGTAATGGACGGCGGGCGGTCAGTACCAACCTGGCCTTTACTGTCTCAGCCAAATATTTAGCCAACTCGAGACCAATACCTCCCAAACCCCCGGTGATCAGGTAAATTCCTCCCTGTTTTAATCGGGATGCCTCCCGGCCAGTTCGATACAAGGGTCTTGCTTCAAAGGTTCTCACCCACCGCTGATTCACGCGAAAGGCCACAACCGGGTCCGCGATTCCCGCCAATAACTCTGTTAACAGGTAACTCACAACACCTTCATCCACCGTGGTTACCGGGGAGGGAATTTCAATATCAATGCTCCGGCAGTTGATATTGGCGTATTCTCGTGGTATCACCTGGAGGGGACCCAATATGGTTGCCTTTTGGGGATAGCGCAAATCATCCCCCCGCATTCCTTGCATGCCATCGGTAACCACCGTTATTTCAATTTCATCAGTGATATCCTGTTTCCCGATTGCCCGGGCCAGGTTGAGCAGGCTGTAATACCCCAATTCCTGCATCGATTCAGCCAGGTCCCGGTCAGCCCCTGGTCTATTTCCTTTTTTCCCCGGGTCTGCAGAGGTCCCGGTGACATTCCAGAGATGAACGATACGTCGGGGAATTTTCCCCAGCGAACAGAGTTCCTCCAGCAGGGTATCATAATCCTTTTGCCGGGTAGGATAAACAGTATATTCATCTATTCCGGTACTGGCCCATTGATCTCCGGGCCTCACCACTGCCACCTGGTGTCCCCCCTGCTTCAACTTACTCTGCAATTGATACCCGATACCAATGTCATCGATAAATAACAACCAATTGAAGTTTTTCACTGGTTGAGGGGCTTTTTGCTCAGGGATTTCAGAGGGTTTCCAGGAGGGGATATAGAACCAATCCGTGATATCAGGGATTTTACCCGTGGGTGCTTTTTTCATGAGCATGGTTTCACTGATTTTGAAGGGAACACCCTCAAACCAGAACCGTTCTCTCTCAAAGGGATAAGTGGTCAGATGAACACGGTGCCTCTTTTCTCCCCGATGAAGAGCAGACCCGTTCACTGGTATCCCCTGGACCCATAATTGCCCGATTTTGTTGAGGAAATAAAGAAGATCGGAAGTGCTTTTGCCCTGGACCCTTATCAAATCAACTGCGTGCTGATCCGGGTGTCCTGGGAGGTAACGCTTGATCAGCGTTGCTAGATCCCGGCCGGGGCCCACCTCGATAAACACGGCCCCGGTTATTTTTGACAATTTCTGCATGCCATCGGCAAAGCGTACGGTCTGTTGTAAGTGGGTTGTCCAATACCCGGGTTCCACGGCATCCTCGACCGTAATCCAGGTCCCGGTTACATTTGATATATAGGGAATCACAGGCTTATGAAAGGTAAAATCACGCACAGCTGCTGCAAATTTTTCCGATATCGGTGCCATCATGGAAGAATGCAGTGCATGAAGGGTATTTAAACGCATACATAAATATCTCTTTTCTTTCATTTGATTTTCAAAGGCATCAATTTCAGCGCTGGGCCCGGAAACGATACAGGAGGCCCCATTATCCACGGCAATTGACAATCCCCCGGATTCGGTCAGCAGCGGTTTTAACTCCTCTGCCGGGGCAGGAACACTGAGCATGGCACCGCCGGGCACGGTTTGTATCAAGTGCCCCCTGAGGACAACCAATTTTAACATCTCCTCCAACGAAAGCACCCCGGATAAACACGCCGCCGCATATTCACCAAAACTGTACCCCATCAGGGCATAAGGTTCGATGCCTAACCCCATTAACAATTTCGCCAGCGAATACTCAAAGATAAATACCACCAACTGGGCAATTTCGGTTTGATTGATAAGAGTGTCGGACCTGTCAGACTGGTCAGACTGATCGGACTGGTAAAGAATTTCTTTGATATCGTAATCCAGGAGACCGTTTAATATCTCGAAGCAGCGGTCCATCTCCTCCCGGAACAAAGACACGCTGGTATATAATTCCCGGCCCATATTCACATATTGGGAGCCCAGACCGGGAAACATAAAAACAACCGGCTTTTCGCCTTCTTCTACAGTATAAATTGGAGATGAGGAGAATCCCGACAATTCATCCAGCCGTGAACATACCAGCATTTTCCTGTATTTAAAGGTCTTTCTTCCCACCTGCAGGGTATAGGCAGCATCTGCCAGGGGTATCCCGGGATTCATTTTCATATACCTTATAAAATTTTCAGTTGTTTTTTCCAGGGCGGATTGGGTTTTGGCGGATAATAGGATTAATTGATATTGTCGAGTAGACAAGGAGGCAAGCCCCCTTGTTTCCTCGGGGGCCTCCTCAAGGATAACGTGGGCATTGGTACCACCAATGCCAAAAGAACTAACCCCGGCTTGCAGCGGCTGCCCCTGGCGGTTACTCTTCCATTCCTTTAATTGGGTATTCGTATAGAACGGGCTGCTTTCAAAATCAATTTTAGGATTGGGGACTTCAAAATGCAGACTGGGGGGAAGGGTTTTGGTTTTTAAGGCCAGGACCGTTTTGATAAACCCGGCCACACCGGACGCACTGTTGAGATGGCCCATATTGGTTTTCACCGAGCCAATAGCGCAGTACCCTCTTTTATCCGTATCAAAGGCCAATTTTAAAGCTTCTATCTCTACGGGGTCCCCTAGAAGGGTTCCTGTACCGTGTGCCTCAACATAAGTGATATTTTCCGGGTCCAGGTTTGCCACTTGATGGGCAGCGGCAATCACTTCTGCCTGTCCTTCCACACTGGGCGCGGTAATACCAACTTTTCGATTGCCATCATTATTGACGGCAGTGCCCTTAATTACCGCATCAATGCTATCGCCATGGGCAATGGCATCTGCCAACCGCTTTAACACCACCATGCCTACCCCGTTCCCAAAAATAGTCCCATTGGCATTGGCAGCAAAGGTCCGGCAGTGACCGTCCCGTGAAAAGAGCATGCCTTCGCGGTAGAGATAACCCTCTCTATCCGGCAAAGATATCGAAACACCACCAGCCAATGCCATATCGCATTCACCGCTGCTTAACCCCTGACAGGCAAAGTGAATCGCCACCAAAGAGGTCGAACATGCGGTTTGAACGATAACACTGGGGCCTTTTAAATTGAGTTTATAAGAAACTTTTGTACTGTAATTACTATTTAAAAATACGGTGTCCACGGCGCTTTTTTGATTGATATAGGTTAACGCCACCCAATATTGATTGGGCGCATTTCCTGCATAGAGCCCAATAAGTCCGTCATAATTATCCGGGTTATAACCGGCATTCTCTAAGGCCTCCCATGAACATTCATGTAAAAGTCGCAGTTGAGGGTCCATCAATCCTGCTTCATGGGGTGAATAATTAAAGAATGAAGCATCAAAATACTCGATGTCTGCCAGGACACCTCTGGCGGTGACGTAATTAGAGTCCAGGACCAATTGGCGATCGACACCTTTCTGTTCCAACTCCGGGGTTGAAAAAAAGCTGAGGCTTTCCATTCCGTTTTTTAAATTTTCCCAGAATTCGTGGAGATTTTGAGCACCGGGAAATCTCCCGGCCATGCCAATGACTGCAATTGGGGTTGAAGCGGATGACGGCCTGGGTTTTCTTTGTTGGTGAAAATCCCTGCTGCTCTCTTCCTGTCTTAAATATCCCGCGAAAGACCGAATGGTGGGATACCGGAATATGGATACCACAGGGATATCCTTTTTATATACCTCATATAATTTACTGGTTATTCGTAAGATATCAAAAGAGGTACCTCCCAGGTCGAAGAAGTTATCGTCGATGCCCACCTTATCCATTCGCAGGATTGTCCGCCAGATATCGGAAAGTTGTTTTTCCAGTTGGGTTCCGGGCGCCGCATAGGTTACCCCCAATCCCGCTCGGCCGGGTCCCGGTTCCGGGAGGCGTTTTCGATCGACTTTTCCGTTGGGTGTCAGCGGCATTTCTTCTAATTCCACAAAGTACGACGGTATCATATGCTCTGGCAATTCCCGGGATAAATATTTTCTCATTTCCGACACGGTCAGTCTCCTGTCTCCTCCTGGTGCCGAAGCCGATGGGTCCGGGACATAATACGCATATAAATGGGCATTGCCATTGTCATCGGTTCGCGCTGTCACTATGGTTTCTTTTATGAGGGGATGATCGAGCAAGGTGGTCTCCACTTCCCCTACTTCGATGCGGAATCCCCTGATTTTCACCTGGGAATCTTTCCGGCCCATGATTTCGATGGTTCCGTCCGTCCTCAGCCGGCCCAGGTCGCCGGTACGATATAACAGGCCCAGGTCCGGGTCATGAAGAAATACCTCTTCACTGCTTTGTTTATCGTTCCAATAGCCCAGGGCCAGGTGCGGACAGGCCGCAATGATCTCTCCTACTCCCATATCTTCAAGTACCGTTCCCTCATTGTCCACGATTAACAGTTCTGTTTTATCCAGGGGCTCTCCAATCAATATTTTATTAATCGTGTCTCCCGGATTCACCATCCAGATGGAATCGACCGAAGATTCGGTTTGCCCGTAAACATTGGCAAACCTGGCCCCGGGGAAAAACCGCCGGAACATTTCAATGTCATGTTCCCTGATCTGCTCACCTCCCAAAAGAATAAAACGAAGATCGGGAAACTGGCCCCCTTCAATACCACGGTTCTTGAGAGTTTCTACAAAATACCGGTATAAGGTGGGTACCGAATGCCATATGGTGATTTTCTCATCGATTAACCACCGGGCAAGGTCGGCGATATTGGTCCGATTTAAAATATTATAAGGATAAAGCACTGCCCCGTTATGCAGCGCACCGAACATATCCTGGCCGGCCCCGTCATGACTGAAGGCTGAAAATAAAGTCATGCGGTCGGCAGGGGTAATGGAAAAACGTTCGCTCCAATTGCGAATATAGTAACAAACATTTTCATGATTTTGCCAGACCCCTTTGGGCTTGCCGGTAGACCCTGAGGTATAAAGAATATAAGCCAGTCTATCACCGGAGGGCCTTCGCTCAATCCCGGGGTAAGCGATGGTT
Source organism: Candidatus Aminicenantota bacterium (assembly GCA_020355945.1). Next base: position 9,008,475 of record CP070627.1, read on the forward strand.
TTGTCCAGGGTATCGATATTGATGATAGGTAAATCATGACTCACTTTTTTTACCAGTTTTTCCGCCAGGGACAGGTTGTTGGTATTGGTTAATACCAGGTCAGCTCCTGAATCTTCCAACATATACACCAGGCGATTTTCCGGATAGGTAATATCCAGGGGGACATATATTTTTTCTGCTTTTAGTGTCCCCAGCACACCAACAATCATATCGGCGCTGTGTTCGAATAATAAGCCCACCACATGATTCTCTTTCTTTTTAGAGGAGATGGAGTGATGATTTTGTATGGCAAGGGCAGTTGCATTGGCACAGTTGTTCAATTCACCATAGGTTAATTGTTTATTTTCAGTGATTACACCTGGTTTTTCCGAAAACCGTTTTACCTGTTCTTCAAATTTCCCTATGATCATGATTGACTCCTTTTTTTCCTTATTTATCTACCTCAAAAATAACGGTTTTTTCTGCTCCCCGGGCAGTATTTATTATTCCTGTAATATTATTTTTGGGCAGCAGGCGTAAAAATCCCCCGGCATACTCCGAGCCAAAAACAAATAAACCCCAGATCACATCATGTGTTGTATATCCATTGCCGCTGTGCTGGAATACAAACGGACAGGATTCGACATATTCCTGGGCGATCCATTTTTTATCATTATCTTGCAGGGCCTGTTTTACCACCTGTTCCCATTGGTGGGCCGGGGTTAATTTACCGATATGTATATCTTTGCCTCCCTTTTCCCGGACAGGCTTTATGACCCATTTCACCCGTTGGGAAAGAAGAAAATCTTCCAGGTGAACGGTCTCCCGGCCAAACGTGACTTTACCGGGAACGATGCGCCGTGTCCGGGGGATATACTTCTTAATGGCTTCTCTTTCCTCTAAGCTAAAAACCTGCGAATCTTCATTTTCAGACAGCAGCGCATGATTCAATTTATCGGACAATAACTTTGTGACCGGGCCGTTGTACAATATCACATTTCCCACTAAAGAGACTAACAATATTTCAAAGGGAACCTCTCCATGATACAACTCCAGCAGCACATGGATTCGCTTCTCTTTATAAAAGATGCAATCCTTTACCACTGTTAAATGAGAGAAATCACAGAATACCGCTTCTCCGTGTAAATGATTATATTTCGCATTTAAAAGCTGTTGATATTCGTGGTTAAAATATTTTTCCTCCATGCTGATATTCCCGGTTTTTTCATATTCCGGGATTACAATGGCAATATTAATTTCACGATGGCTGTCATGGGAAAATTTATCCAGGGCAGCTTTTAATAGATGCTGCAGCAGAGTTAAAAATAGGTTCCGGTTATGTGTTTTTACCTTATATTTTTGTAAAAATTTTGCGATAACGGGTGTGTTTAGATACATGGATTCCAGGATTGCCACTTGCCATCCGCCGATTCCGGCTGAAATGTTGTATTCAATACATTTTAACCCGGAGGGAGAAAAAATAAAATCGCCTCTGGCCAGGAGATTTTTCGCTGCACCTGGTTTTAATCCCTCCAATTGAACCCGGGTGTAATCCACAGGCGACCCGTAATAGGTGCTTATTTTTTGAAGGTTATTGGCAAATAGACGTTCGGGTATTTGTTTGATCAGGTGGAAAACAGTGGTACTGGCTGCTTTCATCCGGTTTCTTGTTTGTTGGTTGATAAATATGGGCCAGGGTTGGATATTACCCAGGGCTGATTGATGTTTTAATAGATTACTATAATTGTGCCGTTTTAGGCTTTCCGGGTTTTTTTTCACAAACTCCAGGAAATGGGCATTCACTCCTGATAACTGGCGGTGAGCGGCTGTGATTTCTTCTTTGATTATTTTCATTTTATCTTGATTTTCGATTTTTGATTTATTCGTCTACTTCCAGGATAATACTTTCCTCGGCGCCCTGGTGAGAATTGATCACGCCTTTATTGCCTTTTTCCGGCAGGATGCGGACAAATCCCCCGGCATAGCGGCACCCGAAAACAAAAAGCCCCCAAACCGCATGATGAGCAGCACATCCCTCATCTCCTGCCTGGTACAAATAAGGAAAGGACGGCACATATTCCTGGACCACCCAGTTCTTCTCCGAAAGCACCTGCTCTAATTGCTGCTTCCATTGGGCTGCCGGGGTATTAAATCCTACGATCACATCATGACCGCCGTACCCTTCTCCGGGTTTCATCACCAATTGTTCCCTGTTGGAGAGAATAAAATTTTCCAGGTTTACCTTTTCCCTTCCGTAAGTGGTCTCACCGGGGATTATTTTGCGAGTCCAGGGAATATGCTCTCGTATGATTTCTTTTTCCTCCGGGGAAAACACATCCGAGTCCTGGTGCTGGGAAAGCAGTGCCAGGTTTAATTTGTTTGTCAACAGTAATGAAACCTGCCCGTTAAATATTATTAGATTCCCATCTTTAACTACTTTCATGAGCTCCAAAGGCACATGTCCGGTAAACCTCTGGATCATCATATGAATGGGTTTATCTTCCAACATTACTTTATTTTCCGGCACTTGCAGTTGATTAAGACCACAGAACACCACCTCTCCGATAACGTCTTTGTTTTTTACCTGGTGTAAATAATTGACCAGTTCCTTTAAGAAGGAATCCTGGGATTTGGACAAACCTTTGAGGTATTCCCGGAAAACAATGGCTGCATTGACTTTTCCATGGATATTATCGCCAAAATACTCCCTGGCACTGGCGCTTAAATGGTCCATTAAAATAGAAAAGAATTTATTTTTTCTTAACTGCAGGTGATACGCTTCTAAAAACTCGGATATAACCGGGGTGTTAATATACAGGGGTTCCAATTCATCTAACTCCCAACCGCCAAGATTGCCCTGTATATTAAACTCAAGACATTTGAACCCGGCGGAAGGGGAAAAAATAAAATCCCCTCGCCCCAAAAGATGACGCATATGACCGTGGTTTACACCGTAGAGCATCAATGTGCTGTCACCTTCGGAGAAACCATAATAGCGGCTTATTTTTCCAACATCATAGTTAAACAAGCGTTGGGGAATGGTTTTGATCAGGTTAAATACGTTGACCGCCGCTTCTTTCATCTTTTTTTTGGTCTCTTGATTGATAAATGTGGGCCAGGGTTGGGATTGGAAATACTCATACCGTCGATCGGATAATAGGGTATTAAAATTTGAGCGCTGCAAACAGGCAGGACAGCGGCTGACAAACTCAAGAAATTGAGTGCTGGCAAGGGACAGCCCCCGGTGCGCAGCGTATAACTCTTTTGTTATCTCCATTTTTCTTATTCTTCCACCAACAATGCAACACTTTGTTCGGCTTTCTGGTTTAGATTAATCACCCGGCTGGGATTTTGTTCCGGGAGTACCCGGACAAACCCACCGGCATACCGGGACCCGAAAACAAAAATCCCCCAGACCACCTGGTAAGGAACACACCCGTGTTCACCTGCCTGGTACAAATAAGAATAAGGCGGTATAAATTCCTGGACCACCCACAGCCTTTCCTCCAGGGCTTTTTCTACCTGCTGCTTCCACTGACCCGCTGGTATTCGGGCCCCGTCGAATACTTCATAACCCCCATAACCCCTGGCAGATTTGACCATCAGGCGTTCCTGGTGGGAAATAACAAAATCTTCCAACCTTATTTTTTTGGTCCCATACGTGGTTTCACCGGGAATGAGCTTACGGGTCCAGGGGATATATTTTTTTATGTTCTCTTTCTCCTCTAAACTGAACAGGTCTGAATTTTCAAGTTCGGAGAGCAGGGCGATGTTAAATTTGTTGGCCATAATTTGCACGATCGGGCCGTTATACAACAACAGGTTGCCCGACTTCACCACCTCCAGCACCCAGCCGGGTACCTCCCCGAAGCACCGTTCGATCATGACATGAATCTTTTTACCCCTGAAAATGATGGAATTATTCACTACCTGCAGCTTATCAAAATCACAAAAAAACATATCTCCCTTTAACCCGGGGTCTTTCTTCCATAAAGCTGTTTTGTACATTTCTTTTAAACGGATATTCAGGAACCCCTGGCCATCCCCTAAATATTCCTTGAATACTATCGCTGTATTGATTTCGCCTTTGGGATTGGGGCCAAAACGTTCGACGGCACGGTCCATTATAGGTTCCAGCAGGGTGAGAAAAAAATGACTCTTCCGCAGCTTCACGCTGTACTCTTTTATAAACCTTCTTATAACCGGTATACTGGTATATATGTCTTCCATGAAATCCTGTTGCCATCCCCCCAGCGAGGCGCGCATATTATATTCGATGCATTTCAACCCGGCTGCAGGGGATATAATAAAATCGCCGCGGCTGATAAGACCACCTAAATAATCATCATCTACGCCCTCAAGCAATTGCCTGGTCTTATCTACGGGAATTTCATAGTACCTGCCGATCTTGTGTGGGTCATAATCAAACACACGTCCCGGGATACTTTTGACCAGGTTAAAAACCTGCAAACACGCCTCTTCCATTGCATTTTTTGTTTTTTCATTAATAAAGGTGGGCCAGGGCTGCTGTGGGTAACGATTAAATATCGGATGGGCCACAATGCTTTCAAAATTGGCACGTTTTGACGCCTCCGGGTTATCCTTAACAAACTCGATAAACTTCGCACTGCAGCCGGACAATTGGCGATGTGCCTCAAAAATCTCTTTGGGTATCTCCTGTTGACTCATCTGCTTCTCTCTTTTTTGGTTGTTCTTAGCTTTCCCGGGATTTCAGGTAAAAAGCTTTATTTTTTTCTTCTGCCCGGTTAAGCTGTATTTGTATTCGTCAATTTTCTTAGTGGGGTCCCTGGAAATACCTTCCATGATGCCCCGATACAACCGCATGATCCCTTCAATGGTCATGGGTTTAAATAATTCTTTATAATAATGGGTCTCGATGGTTATGCCATTTTTGTATTCTTCCAGGTAACAGACCATATCAAATTTTGCATCTTGAACCCATTGAATATGATAGGACGCATACCGTTTCAAACTCTCCAGGGAGGTGTCACCAAAAAGCGACATATTGAAAAACACGGAAATCTCCGGGTACCTGATTTTAAATTCGCTGCACAGCAATTCCAATGGAAAGCTTTGATATTCCAGGACCTGCAACGTATGTTTTTGAACTTTTGCTAAAAAATGCAAAAAGGATTCACCGGGATTTATTTTATTTCTTAAAATCAAGGTATTGACAAAGAATCCCACGATGTTTTTTAAATCTTCATGCTGCCTGGCTGCACCGGGGACCGCCAGGAGAAGATCATACTGCCCGGTTACCCGGTATAATAACACATTAAAACCCGCTAACAATACCATGAATAAACTGGCTTTGTATTCCCGGGCTATCTTTTTCAGGTTTTGCATTATTTCCCCGGGAATGACGATTCCATAGGCTGCACTTTCTTTACCGGTCATATTCTTACCGGCAAAGTCATAGGGCAGGTCCAGGATAGGATAATCCCCTTTCAACTGCTTCTCCCAGAACTTTTTGGCCTCTGGCATTTTTTCTTTATCCGCCAGGAGGCGTTCCTGCCAATATACATAATCGATGTATCGTATCTTCAAGGGGTCCGGGTCACAACCGCTGCCCTTTTTATAGGATTCATAGAGCAAAGTGAATTCACGTTCCAAAACCTCCATGGACCACCCATCCGTGATAATATGGTGCATGGTGAGGATCACATCAAATTCATTATCCTGGCACTTTATTAATTTCATCCTGAATAGAGGCGGGGTTTCCAGGCTAAAGGGCTTTGTACTCTCCTCCCGGAAGAGTTGTTCCCTTGTCTCTTTCCGGGCATGCCCCTCCAGGTGGGATAAATCAAAGGTTTCCAGGTTCACCGGGATTTGCGGCCGGATGATCTGCACCACCCCGCCTTTGTGACTCTTAAAATAAGTCCGGAAACTTGCATGCCGCTTCACCAACTTTTCCAATGCCTTTCGAACTTTGGTTTCATCCGTATGCTCATGTAAAGTAATGCGGGTGGGTAAATTAAATGCCGGGTTATCCGGGTCCAATTGATAAAGAAACCATAATCGTTTTTGTGCATAGGAAAGGTTATAATACTCTTTCTCCTGTTGGATTTCGATTTCATCATTGACTGCTGGTTTGCTTTTCCCGATTAAATCGCTTAATTCCACGATGGTGGGATATTGAAATATGTCTTGAAAATCAATTTTCACCCGGAACTCTTTTTCAATGGCATTGACCAGGTTCAGCACTTTCAAAGAATGGCCGCCGCTGTGGAAGAAATCGTCATGGATTCCAATTGGTTCCACCTTTAACAGGTCCTGCCATATCTCCACCAATTTCTCCTCTACTTTATTTCGGGGGGCTGAATAGGCATACTCCTGTCCCGGATCATGGGCTCCTGGTTCCGGCAGTGCTTTCCGGTCTATTTTTCCATTTGGATTGATGGGCATCCGGTCCAGCAAAACAAAAGAAGCGGGGACCATGTAATCCGGGAGTTCTCGAAACAAATACTCTTTTAGTCCTGTTGAAAGAAAGGCGGAAACCTGACCATTTTCCTGTTTAGCGGGGACGATATAGGCACAGAGATAGGTTTCTCCTTCTCCTCTTTTCCTGTCTATCACCAATGCTTCTTTTACCTTTTCATGGGCCAGCAGTTGATTCTCTATCTCACCCGGTTCGATCCGGAAACCCCTGATTTTTACCTGGAAATCCGCACGACCTAAAAACTCGATGGTGCCATCCGGCAGCCAACGAACCAGGTCACCGGTTTTGTATAACCGCTCGCCTTTTATTCCCTGTCCCGGGAATATATTCTTTATGAAGACATGGGCACTCTTCTCCACATCATTTAAATAGCCGCAGCAAAGGCCATCGCCTCCAATATACAATTCCCCGGTTATATTCACCGGGCACACCTGCAAATACCGGTTCAATACCAGCAAATCCGTGTTGGAAATTGTCGTCCCTATGGGCACACTGGATAATCTTTGATAACTCTCCAGCTTTGATCTGTCAATTTCCAGGACAGCAGACATAATCGTGGCTTCAGTGGGGCCGTACATATTGTACAGGCGGCAGTCGTCCGCCACCAGTGCCAACGCCCGTTTCACCAGGTTATAAGTCAATTTTTCCGCACCAATGGCTAAATATCTTAACGTCCCCAATGATTTCGAACCCTCTGCCCAATTGATCAACGATTGAATCCGGGTAGGGGTGATATGTAAAGTGGTAATCTTATTTTTCCGGATAAATGAAATGTATTCCCGGGGGTCCAGGAGAGTTTCATATCCAATCGTATATAATGAAGCTCCTGAAGTCAAAGCGATAAATATTTCCCACACCGACCAATCAAAATAGTAAGCAAGATTTTGAACCGACCGATCCCCTGTGCTTAATGCCATATATTTGTATCCCCAATGTAAAAGAGGTGTTAAATTGGAATGGGCAATGGGAACACCTTTGGGCTTGCCCGTAGAACCCGAAGTAAAAATAACATAAGCTAAAAGGGAAGGGTTTGGGTTTAAGTGAAGGGGATAATCGGGGGAATCCCGGAAATCCTTGAATTGATCAACGATTTTACCGGGGTCAACCACCTGGCTCACCTCAATTGACGAAGAATCAGTAAGTAATATGCCTGTGCCGCACTCCTCCAGGATGTACTTATTCCTGCCCCGAGGGGCGTTGGGGTTCAAGGGCACGTAACCACAGCCGGCTTTCCAGGCGGCCAATATACTTATCAGCATTCCCGGGGACGGCGCCACCATCAAGCCAATTAAATCTCCGGCCACTGCTCCCTGTTCATTCAAATATGAGGCGAACCCATTGGATATCTCATTTAATTGCCTGTAGGTTACATGTTCTTCCCCGCCCGAACCGGCGCAATTGGTGTGTACCAGGGCAATGGCGTCAGGGTTCTTTCCCACCCGGGCTGCAAACAACCGGTGGATCATCATATTGACCGGGAATTGGTCATTTAATCGATTAAAAGTCACCAATATCTGTTGTTTCTCTTCTTCGGATATGATCTCTATCTCCGATAATTTCACCGCAGTATTCTCTATTACCGCGGCTGCGACTTTGTTAAAGTAACCGATAAATCGCCGGATCGTGGCAGCAGTGAACAACCGGGTACTGTATTCAAAAGTTAAAGAGAGTTTCTCTTCTATTTCCATCCCTATGAGTAGGAGATCGAATTTTGAGGTTTTGCCCCGGTATTCAAGGGGAGTTAATTTCAGGCCCGGTATTTCGATTCCCGGGATACTGTTATCTTGAAGCACAAACAGGGTATCAAACAGCGGGTTACGGCTGGTATCCCTGGCAGTTGCTACCTGTTCCACCAGGTCTTCATACTGGTAGTCCTGGTTGTCAAAAGCCTCCAATGACCGCTCTTTTATCTCCTCTAAAAATGTAGGGAATGATTTCTCTCCCCGGGGATAACTTCTTACCACCAGGGTATTGACAAACATACCAATGATAGGTTCCAGGTCCGCATGCTGACGGCCAGCCGTAACGGTCCCCACAACGATATCTTCCTGGTTACTTAATTTCGACAAGAAAATATGGTAAAGTGCAAACAAGACCGTATAGAGCGTGGTTCCCCTTGACAATGCCAATGGTTTTAATGCCTTCATTTTGTCTTCGCCCATTTCAAACGTTACATGGCTCCCGGCAAACGTCTGCACCGCTGGTCGAGTATAATCCGTAGGCAGCTCTAGCAGGGGCATTTCTTCGCTGAACTGTTTCTTCCAGTATTTTTCCTGCTTTATAAGTGCTTCTGCCTGTTTTTCACCCCGTTGCCACTCCGAGTAATCTTTGTACTGGAGTCTTAAGTCCGGGAGTTTTTCCCCGGCACTCAATGCCATGAACTCCTTAACCAGTATTCCGCAGGAAATACCATCGGATATAATATGATGCATATCTACCATTAATAAATATTTATCCCCTCCAACCTCTTGAGAGGGCCGGGGATGGCCGCGAAGAGGGGCCGGGGTGTGTGAAAGTGTCATTAATCCCACCCGCAGCAGCGGCGCTTTGGAAAGAGCAAAGGGACGGATGAAGTTATTTATAGGCAAGGGGGCAATAGACAAGGGGGCAAGCCCCCTTGTCCCCTCTGTGTTCTCTGTGTTCTCTGTGGCTAAATAATATTCAATCTCAAATCCCACTTCATCGTGAATGCACTGCATCGGCTCACCCTCTATCATTTGAAAAGAGGTTCTTAAACTCTCATGCCGTTGGATCAACTCCCTGAATATATCTTCCAATTTATCTTTATTCACCTTGCCTTCCAATATTAAGGCAATAGGCATATTGTAAACGTTGGAGTGGATATCCAACTGGTGGAGCACATACAATCGCTTCTGAGCCGAAGACAATGCATGAAATTCTTTTTTCTCCACAGCTTCGACAACTGCATATCTTTCTTTCACAGTACCGGGAATGGTTTGGGCGATCTCCCTGATGGTGGGGCGTTTAAATATGTCTGCCAACGGGATAGTGACGCCAAAAGCCTTATGGATTCGTGATGTCAACAGTGCGGCCTTGATGGAGTGTCCCCCCAGGTGGAAAAAGTTATCATCAATGCCAATGACCTCTTCCTCGACCTTCAACACCTCAGCCCATACCTTTACCAGTTGCTTTTCAGTTTCATCTCGGGGTGCTGTATAATCATCCTTCACCCCCAATGCCGGTTCGGGTAATGACCGGCGGTCCACTTTACCGTTAGGGTTCAACGGCATTTTTTCCATGGTTATAAAATAGGCAGGCACCATATAACCGGGAAGTTCCGAACGTAGATATTCCCGGACTTCCGAGACCGGGAAATTCTCGATTTCATGAGGGACAAGGTAAGCACAGAGATATGTGTCGCCTGTTTCTTTCTCCCTGGGCATCACAACTGCTTCTTTGACTTTGGGGTGATTCAACAATTGATTCTCAATTTCTCCCGGTTCAATACGGAACCCCCTTACTTTTACCTGGTAGTCCATGCGTCCCAAAAATTCAATATTGCCATCCTCCAACCACTTCACCAGGTCTCCGGTGCGATATAACAACTGGTCCTCCTGTTCTTCACCGGGGCTGTCGCCTCCCGGGTTAAAACAACAGGTTATAAATTTCCGGGTGGTTAATGGATGATCGTTGACATAACCGGTACCCAGGCCGGTTCCGCCAATCAGCAGTTCACCGGCAATACCCACTGGCAGCAGTTGCAGGTTCTTATCCATGACGTACAATTTTACATTATATATTGGTTTTCCCACCGGTATCACCTCATGCAAAAACCGCCGCGGTTCTGTCAGCCGATAAGAAGCACAAATATCCGTACACTCGGTGGGGCCATAAGTGTTGACAATCTGGGCCTGGTGATAACCCGACTCCAACCAATCAATCAAAGTGACCAATGAAATCGGCTCACCCCCCAGGAAAACATACCGTAAAGACTTTAATTGCTCCTTGCCGGTGCTTTCTTCAAATTCCACCAATTTATAGAACATACCAGGGGTACAATTGATCCAGGTAACCTGGCAGCGGTGAATTTCCCGCAGGAGGGCCGGGGGGTCAAAATAATTCAGACCGGGAATACAGATAACACCGCTTTTCATTAAAGAGGCATAAAGATTCTTTTGGGTCAAATCAAAACTCAAGGAAGTTAAAAACAGGTTGCGGTCCGCTGCTTCCAGTCCAAATTCCGTCACAAACCAGTACATCAGGTTCATGAAGCCGCGGTGATAAACACCCGCACCTTTGGGTTTGCCAGTGGAACCGGAAGTAAAGATAATATAAATCAAATTTCCAGGTCCACTCACAGGCTCTAAATTTCCCCCGGATAGATTTGCCCATTCCCCCCCCGGCTCATCTATCCGCATGAGGGAAATTCCCTGCCTTGAAGACAACCGGGAAATACCACCACTGGTGGTTAATAAAATCGAAGCACCGGAATCCTCCAGCATAGAGATAATCCGATTTTCCGGGTAGTCAGGGTCAACCGGCAGATAAGCGCCACCAGCCTTTAATATGGCCAGTATCCCCACCAGCATTTCCACGGATCGTTTTATCATGATGCCCACCGGGACATCAGGTTTTATCCCTCGCTTCCTTAATATACGAGCCAACCGGTTGGACTTTTTATTCAATTGGTTGTAGGTAATAGAGGTTATCCACTGCTGTTTTTCCCTGGTCCCGACATTGACAACGGCAGTACTGGAGGGTCTTCGTTCCACCTGTTCCTCGAACACCTGGAAGATGGTTTTATTTTCAGGATAAGAAAGCACTGTATCATTAAATTCGTTTAATATCTGCTCTTTCTCCTCCTTTGTAATCATCTCTATCCCGGATATTTTTTTATGGGGGTGGGCCAAAACCTCGGATATGATCTTTTTAAAATAACCAATAAACCGCTTAATCGTGGTTTCTTTAAATAATTGGATATCATATTCCAGTTTAAAACAAAGATCGTGCTCGATTTCTTCAGCGTAGAGGGTCATATCGAACTTTGCTGCCCGGGAATCAAACATATCCCGCTTTATTTTTAAATTCTCCAGCCGGACTTCCGGGGCCTCCATATTTTGCATCACAAACATCACGCGAAACAGGGCATTGGCACCAAAATCCAGCACCGTATCCGAAGTTTCTATCATGCTGTCATATTGAAATTCCTGGTTTTCAAAAACAGCCAGGGTATTTTTTTTGACCTGCTGCAAAAATTCCAGGAAAGAGGTTTCACCGGGAATAGAATTTTGTAATACCAGGGTATTGATAAACAAACCGATAATATGTTCAAGATCGTTGTGGATTCGTCCGGCAATTGGACTTCCCACCGCAATATTTTCCTGTCCGCTCAATTTCGATAAGAATACGCTGCATATGGCAAGAATCACCATAAATAGGGTGGCATCCTCCTTTAGGACCAGCCGGTTTAAGGCCTCAAATACCCCCGGTTCCACGGCAAATCGCAGGGTATTGCCTTCATATCTCGGCTCTGTCGGTCTGGGGTAATCAATAGGCAAATCCAGTTGTTCCCCCGGGTTCTCTAACCCGGTTCCCACCAGTCCCACCTCCATCTCAGCCATTTTTGCTTTCTTGCGCTCCCTCTGCCAGAAAACAAAATCTTTGTAGCAAAGGGGCAGCGGTGACAATTCTTTGCCCTGGTAGAAGGAAAGAAAATCACTTATAAATATCCCGGTAGAGGTACCATCAGAAATAATGTGATGCATACTAATCACCAAAACGTATCGTTCCTCCCCGGTATGGAGAATCACTACCCGCAGCAGTGGTGCACGGGACAGGTCAAAAGAGCGGTTAAAACAGCAAATAATCTCTTTCTTTTCCAGTGACCCGTTACTTACATGGCAATATTCAATGGCAAATTTCACTGTTTCATGGATTTTTTGTACCGGTTCACCTTCCACCAGGTGAAAGGAGGTTCGAAATCCCTCATGGCGGTGGATTATTTTTATCATACATTTCTCAAACCGGTCTTTATCAAGTTTCCCTTCCATCAGTACTGCTTCTGCCATGTTGTAACTGGTACTGGCAGGCACCATTTGCTGGAAAATAAAAAATCTTTCTTGAGCCGGGGACAGGGGATAATACTCTCTTTCCTCTGCGATGGGGATAGGTTGGAAGGCGGCCGCAGATTTTTCCCTTCCCTCGATGCAGTTGGACAGTCCCCGCACAGTGGGAAATTCAAAAAGTTTCGACAGGGGCACTTCCGTCTTAAACACTTTATGTATCCGGGTCATCAAACCAGTGGCTTTGAGTGAATGTCCCCCCAATTCAAAAAAATTATCGTTAACGCTGATTTTTTCTCTCTCCATGCCCAGTATTTCTGACCACAGTCCCACCAATACCCTCTCTGTCTCACTGTTTGGGGCGATATACGCCTTTGTCAATGTTATTTCGGGTCCGGGTAAGGCCTTCCAATCCACCTTACCGCTGGGGGTCAAGGGGATTCTCTCTAATGGTATAAAATAAGAAGGAATCATGTAATCAGGCAATTTTTGCAATAAATAGCTTCTTAATTCATCAACCTTATCCGGGCCAATGAGACCCGATGAGCCAGGAACTGTATAGGCCGCCAGGTACCGGTCACCTCTTTCATCATCCCGGGTGACCACCACAACCTCTTTGATTTGGGGATGTTCCAACAATCGGGTTTCAATTTCCCCCAATTCGATACGGAATCCCCTGATTTTCACCTGGCGATCGATACGGCCCAGGAACTCAAGATTTCCATCCTGCAGCCAGCGGGCCAGGTCGCCTGAGCGATACAACAAGGGGGCAAGCCCCCTTGTCCCCTTTATGAACTTCTCTGCGGTTAATTCCGGCTGATTTAAATATCCCCTGGCCACACCGGCACCACCAATATGCAATTCACCCACCATTCCTAATGGAACAGGATTGAACCAGCGATCCAGCAGGTAGACCGTTGTGTTGTTGATGGGTTTCCCAATGGGCAAACCAGTTAACCTCTCATCCACTGTCTTAAACAACATCTCTATGGAAGTCACCGTGGTTTCGGTTGGACCATACTCATTATAAAAATCACTATGTTTACTCCACTTCCTGGCCAACGCCGCCGGGCAAACATCCCCACCGGAAATAACCCGTTTCAACGTGGAAATAGATGCATTGCTTAACTTCATATTATTTAAAAATGAAGGTACGGCATGAATATGGGTAATACAGTGAGCGGACACGAATGCATCAAATTGACGGGTATCCAAAATGGTATTTTTATCGATGATAACCAGAACCGCTCCACTAAAAAAAGCAATAAAAATTTGTTCCACTGAGGCATCAAAACAAATAGTGGAAAATTGCAGGACCCGGTCGTCCTCATTAATAGCAAATCGGGATTTTTGGGAATACGCCAGGTTAATCACTGATGCATGTTCCACCAGGACGCCTTTGGGTTTCCCGGTGGAACCGGAGGTGTAGATGACGTAAGCCAGGGAAGTTGCAGGCTGCAGGTTGCCTGCTGCATGTTTGGACACACCCCGCCCCTCCGGGGCACCCCTCTCAAGAGG
>CP070627.1:9022554-9034915 GCA_020355945.1 Candidatus Aminicenantota bacterium
ATCTCGCCTTAAGAAACACCAAGCTTATTTTTGACATAGTCGATCGCATTTCTAAATCTGTCGTTCATTTCCAGGAGGCCGAAATCCAATAGAGTTCTGACAAACTTCGTTGGGTAATCCTGATGGCAGACAATGGGAATTCCCAGAAATCCTAACAGTAGTTCTATGTATTCATCCCGTCTGGCTTCGTCCACAGCAATTGTTTCAATCTCAAGCTCGAAATATTTGCAATCCTCTCTAGTGCTGAATGCGTCCAACTCCAGGGTCAGCTCACTTGCAGTTTCAACAGTAAGCCTGGTATTGACCATACTGGCGACATTTTCAAAATCTATATCACCGGGGGATGCTATATTTTTTCCCTTGAAATCCTCCTGGAATTCATTCCATAGAAGTTCCCTGAAGAAATCAGGTAGTCGATCGAAACTCACCTCAATGTGATTCCGGGAATCTTTTGAGAAAAAATAAGGTGTAACGTTAAATTCTTTCTCCCATCGTTCCCGCGTACCGCCATTTGCTTTCTTGCCTTTCTTTTTGATAGTAATGATAGCGCGTTCCGGTGTATGCTCTATCTTCTCAATTCTGATCCTAACCATCGCCTTATTATCCATGATGACGCCGGATTTATCATAAAAATAGTGGTTCTGTTGTACGACTTCTTTTACCTTATAGCGCCTTTCTATATGTTCTTTGAGTTTTTTGTAACATGGTTCAGTGAGTATATACTTTATTTCCCGTTCAGGAATACTTTTTGGTGGGTTTGGTAGGGGGATATCATAAACCGCATTAGGGAGAAGTTTTTTGTCGTTTTCATCTTGAAGCTTTGATTCAATTCTCATAAGGCCGGGAATGACGAATTCTTTTTTGTCCTTCCACTCGTCAGTCGGCTTAATGCGGATGACAGAATGGATTTCCCTGGCGACTAAAATGAAGTCGTTCATATCATGTTTCGGGTGATATTGCGTCACTACAGGGTATATACCCTTCCATAATAGCAAACGTTTTGCTGTCAACATGCTGGACCCGATACTGATAATCTGCTGAGCTGGTTGGAAATAGGAAACGTATTTCGCGGTTTCACCAGTAGTGACTACAACAAAGATAGCAGATGCATCCTTTAAACGGGCCGCAAGGCAGACCCTGTCTCCCATAACGATCTTCCTCCGAACCGATTCAACAGTTTCTGCCGGCAGTAATTTCCGCACTTCCATTTCCTTCAGATATAACTCCCCGTTATGTAAAATTCGACTAAATCTTTCATCGAAATATTGTACATCATCGTAATTTCCCAGCCACTTCGCCTCTTCCTTTGCCTTTTCGGCTGTTTGAATTGCAGTCCTTAGTTCCTTTACAACTAAAGCCGGATCGGATTTCGATGAAGCGACCTCTCTTCCCAGCATGATGATATCTGCTCCCTCTAGAACCGCTGCTGAAATGTCTCCAATTTCAGCTCTTGTGGAAGGGCTTCCCACAACCATTGATTGAAGGACTTCTGTCGCTATAATTACTGGCTTGTTAAACAAGCGACAAACATTGATGATGGCCTTTTGATAGAAGGGGACATGATACTTATCTGCTTCTACAGCCAGGTCGCCCCGGGCAACCACTACACCATCATAGGTTTCACAAATTGCTTTAATAGGATTTTCGATATATAAATCAATAAGTCGGAGGTATCTTTCATGATCCTTTTCGGCGACGCGTTTTTCGTACACCTTTTGATCTTTCAGACCTTTGGCTTTACAGTAATTTATAGCTTCATCCTTATCAACAGCAAATATCGTTTCAATCTTGGCGAATATTAAGGGAGAGTGCCTTTCCTCTGTTTTCCTATTTTTATTTAAATCGACTATTCTCTTTTTTAACTCGAAGTACTCGAGCGGGGAACAGACAAAAGATACACAGATGAGATCAAAATCATTCTCCAGCGCCCATTCTAAATCTTCAAAGTCTTTCTGCTGAAGAATATAGGGGAAGATATAGCCCTTAGGGTTAACTCCCTGGGCTTGTGAAAAGAAAAAGTCATAAGCAACCTCTTCTATTATTGTTCTAACGAAATCATTTTTAGGGCTGCATGATTGAATACGTAGATTACACCTACCGTTTTTTATGCTTATATTCTCTTTAATTGTTTTAAAGCTGTCTATTGTAGTTTGAAGCCTCCAGGTTTTATCAATGCATAACACTCCCTGGCTATCGGAAGGGGCAATAGGTTTAAGTGTATTTTCATCAATGGGTAATGTTTCTCTTATGTGTTCATCATCCCAATTAACGTTATCACTGTAAAGGTAGACTACATCTCCGATATAAGGGCGATTCCACTGTTTCTCTTTTTTTAATGTTTTTTCTCTTTCATGAATGCTGATGAGTTTCTTCACCCTAACTTTGGGTCCTGCCAGGTCTAAGGAAGTTGCAATTGGTTGTCGGCGTGCTTCTGAAAGGAGGTTTATATTCTTTAAAACAGAGGACACAGGAAGGTTGGGTTTGGTTCCAAAATTGAAGTAACCTTTTTCAATTCTGGCCGCATTAAATCGAAAAATTGATGCACCATTATGAAGCATATTCTCAAGTTGTTCCGTTTTGTAATTTGAATTGCCTATTGTAGCCATGATTCGTGTCTTTGGTAGATCAAGGCTGAGGTGACTCAATACTGTGTTCTTCGCCATGGTGTTCTCCTTTTGTCTAAATTGAAAAGAAATTCTTTTTCAACCATTTTATTGCATTCAAGTACAAGCACCGGTACATCCTTTTCGGGGAGAAATATTAAGTTCTTTACAGACATATTCGATAGCATTTCTAAATTTTTTTGTAATTTTCTTAGGGTTGAGATCGAGCATTGTCATGACAAATTTAGATGGGTAATCCTTATGGCAGACAATTGGAATTTCAAGAGATCTAAATAGTAGTTCTATGTATTCATCCCGTCTGTCTTCATCGGCAGCAATCGTTTCAATCTCCAGCTCATAATAATTGCAATCCCCTTTAGTACCTTTAGTAGTAAATGCGTCCAACTCCAGGGTCAACTCACTTGCTGTTTCAACAGTAAGCCTGGTATTGACCATCTTGGCGACATTTTCAAACCCGATATCTTTTGGGGATTCAATATTTTCCCTCTTAAAATCATCCTGGAATTCATTCCATATAAGTTCCTTGAAGAAATCAGGTAGATATTCGAAACTATCTTTAGGGTGTTTTGATTCAAGATCGCGTGTAACGTTAAATTCTTTCTCCCATCGTTCTACTGTCCCATCTTTTACTTTTTTGCCTTCCTTTTTTATAGTAAGTATAGCACGTTCCGCTTCTTGATCTACCCTCTCAATTCTGATCCTGACCATCGCCTTTTTATTTTCGATGACACCGGTATTATCATAGAAATAGTAGTTCTCTTGCTTAATAAGTTTGGACTTTTGTTTGATTTCTTTTTCTATATCTCCTTTGAATTTTTTTTCTAAATCTTGTTTGACTTTTTCTTCTTCTAAATAGTGTTTGATTTTTTCTTCTAAATCTTGTTTGACTTTTTCTTCTAAATCTTGTTTGATTTCTTCTTCTAAATCTTGTTTGACTTTTTCTTCTAAATATTGTTTGACTTTTTCTTCTAAATACTGTTTGACTTCTCTTTCTTTATATTGTTTGACTTTTTCTTCTAAATATTTTCTGAGTTTTTTGTAATATGGCTCAGTGAGTATATACTTTATTTCTCGTTCTGGAGTAACTTCTGAAGGATTTGGTAGTGGTATCTCATGGACTGTATTTGGGAGGAGCTTTTTCTCTTTTCTATCTTGAAGTTTAGATTCAACCCTCAAAAGGCCAGGAATGAAGAATTCTTTCTTATCCTTCCAATCGCCAATCGGCTTAATGTTGATGACAGAATGGATCTCCCTGGTGATTAAAATGAAGTCGTTCAGCTTATGTTTCGAGGGATACTGCATTACAACAGGGTATATACCCTTCCATAGTAGCAAACGTCTTGCTACCTCCAGGCTGGACCCGATACTGATAATATGTTGAACCGGACGAAAGTAGGAAACGTATCTTGCGGTTGCCCCTGTAGTAACACTTACGAAGATGGTGCTTGCGTTCTTTGCGCGAGCCGCAAGGCAAATCCTGCTTCCCATACCGATCTTCCATCGAACCGATTCAACATCTTCAGACGACATTAATTTTAATTTTTCCATTTCCTTAAGATGGGATTCTCCCTCATGCAAACGGGGACTAAATTTTTCATAGAAATATTGTATATCACCGGCCTTTTTCAGCCACTGCTCCTTTTCTTCTGCCTCTTCGGCTGTCTCAATTGCTTTTTTTAATTCCTCCACCACTAAAACCGGATCATAATCCGTTGAGGCGACTTCTCCGGCTAGCATGATGACATCAGCTCCGTCGAGAACCGCTGTGGCAATGTCTCCAATCTCAGCTCGTGTGGAGGGATTTCCTTTATCCATTGATAGAAGGACCTCTGTGGCTATAATTACTGATTTGTTAGTCAAACGACTGGCCTCGATAATGTTCTTCTGATAGAAAGGAACACGATACTTATCTGCTTCTACAGCCAGGTCTCCCCGGGCAACCATTATCCCATCAAAGGTTTCACAAATTGCTTTTATAGGGTTTTCTTCATATAACTCAATAAGCCGAAGGTATCTTTCATGATCCTCTTTGGATACACGTTCTTTGTACACGTTTTGATTTTTAAGACCTTTAGATTGACAATAATTCTTAGCTTCATCTTTATCAACAGCAAATATCGTTTCAATCTTGGCGAATATTAAGGGAGGTTGCCAATCATCTTTTTCCCTATTCTTCTTTAAATCGACTATTCTCTTTTTTAACTCGAAGTACTCGAGCGGGGAACAGACAAAAGATACACAGATGAGATCAAAGTCATTCTCGAGCGCCCAATCGAAATCTTTAAAGTCTTTCTTCTTAAGAATGTCTGGAAATATATAGCCTTTAGGGTTAACGCCCTGGTCTTCTGAAAAGAAAAAGTCATTGGCAACTTCTTTTACTTCAGTCTTGACAAAGTCATTTTGGGGGCCACTTGATTTAATTTGTAGATTACACTTCCCATCCTTTACGCTTACGTATTCTTTCACGGTTTTGAAACTTTCGATTGTAGTCTGGAGCCTCCATTTTTTATCAATGCGAACCGGTTTTTGAGTACTGGCAGGCTCTATGGAATCTAGTGTCTCTTTTATATGTTCAGCATCCCAATCAATCTCCTTACTGTAAAGGTAGACAATATCTCCGATTTCAGGCTGATTCCATTGTCTCTCGTCTTTGGCACTTTTCAATTGTTTATCACCCTTTTCTTTTTGGGGTGCCTCCCTTCGGTTATGATAGCTGATAAATTTCTTCATTCTTACTTTAGGTCCTGCCAGGTCTAAGGAGGTGGTGATAGGTTGCCTAAGTTCTTCCGAGAGATGGTTTATGTCGGTTAAAATGGGTTTTATATCAATGTGTTTAGTATCTCCGCTTTCTTCTTTAAACTCAAATTTACCCTTCTCAATCCTGGCTGCATTGAAGCGAAAAATCGTGGCTCCTGCCTCAAGCATCTTTTTTAGTATGTTCGTTTTGTAATTTGCATTGCCTATGGTGGCCATGATACGGGTCTTTGGTAGATCAAGGCTAAGGTGACTCACTACTGTGTTTTTTGCCATTATGTCCTCATTTTCTTGAAACTGTTAAAAAATATAATTCTAACATTGATTTTCTAATCGATCAAGTAATTACAATATTAAAAAAAATTTTTCTTCAAGGTTCCCAATGTAAACAAAGAACTTACTTCGCTTCGCTCACCTGTGCGTGTCCGCACGAAGACAGGGAATGATGGAATGGCTGAATAATTGAATATTAGGTTTTGGAATAAAAATTTAAAAAATTTGTGGACAGACCAATTTAAAACCCCAATGACTAATGACAAATGACCAATGACTGTTGCTCGAAAGGGTTTTGGCCGCCGGAGGCATAAATTAATGGTGGATTTAGGGGTATCCGTGATGTTGACTTATTTAAAAAAAAAGTGTATTATCATATCTTTGGAGGTTAAGCAGCCATGAATGAAAAAAATGTTTGTGGGGCGAATGGGGCATCACAAGAAATTCTAAATGCTTTCATAATGATGCCTTTTGGATCTGATGATGAAGGTGAAACTGTTTCAAAAAAGGTGCAAGATGCGCTTTTTTACCTGGTGCTATTTGGCTTAAATGATGCCTACTACCAGAACTATATAAATCGCTCAGTCAGGAAGTGGAAGCCAATAAATCTTGAACGTGCTGATATAGGGGTGGGACGATCGGTAGATCTACTTGAAAATGTGCTGCGTAAAATTGATGAAAGCGATTTCTGTGTTGTTGATTGTACATTCAATAATATGAATGTCGCATTGGAATGTGGATATGCAATGGCAAATAATAAGTTTATTATCCAATTGCAGCGGCCAAAGGACGATATAAAACTCAAGCAAGGTGAAGAATATCAAATGCCTCACATCAGTGATTTATCAGGTAAATTGATGCAAGATGTAAAGATTAAACCACTAATGGACCATAAAATGTGGCCGGATGTTTCTGAAATCATACAAGACTCCACTATATTGTTTAACCAGGCAAAATATTTTTCAGAAAATAAAGATAAAATAGCACCGTTCACTGATAACAAAGAAGCAAAAGAGACGTTTTTATATAATCTTGTCCTGGAAAAATCAAAAGGGAAAGATATCGTAGATTTAAGAGATTTTCAATCGTTGTATAGAAAATTTATTGTAAGACCTCTTTATAGTGTAATTCGTCCCTTGTCAGAAAAACTTGATTCGGGTGCTACAGAAGTGGAGTACACCTGTAAAGCATACGCTTCCAGGGATGATGCAAATTTCCCGGGTATTTTTTCCAAGGCAAAAAATATCATTAAAATTCTAACTACGAATTTACAGGGTTTAGAAGAGTACATTGATTCAATGGAAGTTGCATTGAGTCAAAGTCAATGTAATAAAAAAGTTAAGCTAGAAGTTCTTACATTGAATCCCGATAGTGAATTTGTGAATGCTCGTGGAAAACTAATTGGGAAAGAAATCGCCAGGTTTAGAACTGAGATGAGTGAGAGTCTTAGGCTTTTTATAACCAAACTTTATCAGAAATATCCCAATCAAGTTACAATAAAGATATATAGTGAATTCCCAACCCAGATTACATATTTTGTTGATAATAATGTATATTCCTCTGTTGTATCGGTCAACCACCAAAGTCGGAAAAATATGGTTTTTGAAGTATCAATATCAAGGAAAGGTGTAGCTGAATCTTTTCTTCAGCATTGGGACACGATTTGGGCCAGGGCAACAGAAGTGTTGGCACCGAGATCAGGGGAACAAGAAGAAGATAGGAAGGCGAAATAAAAAACCAATATCCCTGGCTATCAATGAATCAATACGAATATTGAGAACGAAGGCCAAACTCACCCAAATCCTGGATAATACCGGTTTATTTGTTTGATGGTGGAGGGTGTAGTGCATTAAATATAGTGGGTTTTCGTATTTTATCGGTAATAACAAATGATGCTTCGGAGATGATATCACCAAAACCTGCAACTTTTGAAAGGGCTCCTGAAATAATGACTTTATCGTTACGAGTATTGGGGACCACATAGCTCTCTGCAGAGATACCCCCTCTGCTTGAATTATAAACAAAAATCGACTGGTTTTTGATCATACCTGCCTTCTTCATAGTCTCTACCGGTAATTCTGCACTCAGTTCGATACAGTGGTGTTCAATTTCAGCCACCTTAAGCCCGGATGCCAGGTTTGAAAGCATGATTCTCGGAAGTTGTTTTCGCTGGTCTATAACTTCTTTCTCAAGTTCTTGATATTTATCAATCTCTGAATAATCTGAGGTTTTACCGGGAAATTCCAGGGCCATTTTCGCCTGGGATAGACCATTGGAACGAGTGCCGTGATTGGGATGAAATCTAATGTCGATTATAGGAATCGGGAGGGTGCCCTGGCAATAAGCTTCATATTGATCTGAATCGAGATATGTTCCTGAAATGATACAACAGTACACTTCTTTATCCTTTTTCTCCTCTTTCTCCAACAGATGTGCCAGGGCCCCCCGTGCTTCAACGACTTCGCTTTTACCGGGAATGGCAAAGCTATACATGCGATTTTGCCAGTTATTACCACCATGCCGGGTAACCATGATTCTCTCATAGGGCACTATGTCGCCAAGTTTCATCATCTTTTCAGGAATTACAAGCCCCTCACTCAAATATTCACTGGGGTTCCGAATAGATGATGTGACAAGAATATTATGAATCGCTGTCCGTTTGAATTGATAAAACATTGTCTGCATTTTCGTATTACCTCACACTTACAATGCTGTAATAAAAAGGGTTACATATTAACATACGAAATTAAATAAGTCAACTTCACTCGAATTTCCCAGCAAATAGATAGTGAATATGAGATTCCCAACTAACGGGCCCAATATTCGGCACACTCTAACATAGCTTTAAGAACCTTTCTCCAAATTTCATCTCCTTCTGGAATCAGGTTTTTGAGGTCAAACAGGGCTTCGGATAAATCTTCAAATTCATATTTACCTTTTGAGATACCCCGGGATAACTTTTCAGTTAGTTTATCAGTAAATAGTTCTTTTTGATTAACATCATCTCCCCTTTCCAGTATTTCGATTATTGCTTCCAGGGCATCTTGAATGATTTCCGAGAAATTATTAAGAATATTCTTAATCCTCTCACTTGAAACCTCGTCCAAATAAGGTTTTTCTTTATTACTTGCTTTGTTTATGTTAATCGCCACCACCTCTTTTACAATGCTTCGGATACATTCCTGATGTGTGGACAGAGTACAGTGGTTTTTGTTTAGATGCTCTTTAAATTTAGTGATTGAAAATATAAAACTCATTAATTCACCAAATGATTTATTTTTTTCAGGAGCAAATTCATTACAACATTTTGCATTTTTTATACCCGAAGGCAGTGTTTCAAGCATAACTTTGAATATTTCAGTTCTTTTGCCCCATGGCAAATACGGTTTACTATCGGCCCATATTTTTTTAAAGTGTCTCGTCAGGTCATCATAAATCTCCACTCCAATCTCTGTCCCATTACCGATATCTTTATTTTTGACTCTTGTTTTCATCTCATCTGAAGTTACCCTGGGGAGATGAAGTTTCAAATGAAATTGATCTCTTACACGACTGCCACCCAGTGGGAAGCCTAAAAGGAACCGGTTATCAGCCCGGAATATCATAATTATCGGATATACGGTATACGTCCTGATTTGCCAATTCTTGAGCCGTTTTTTATGCAATCCTTCCAATGCCTTGCGAATTATATTTGAATATTCATCCCTTGACCCTATCTCATCTGATTCTCCCATATCATTGAATCTGCGATAAACTGCAGAGCATTCAGGATGAAGTGACATCATGCGTACCTTAGCGTTTGGGTTTATAGGATTCTCAAGCAAGTAGTTATATATTTCCCACAGATTTGGAGTTAAGATATCAATCTCTTTAATCTCTTTAGCATCTTTGAAGAGTTCTTCTAAGACATCTTTCTCTCTTTTGGAAAAAACGTTTGATATAGGGCCGCGCCAGCGGCACCACCTATTTTTTTCATTCTTCTTCATTAACCAATAATCAAAATATTCTGTCTTAAATTCTTCCGAAACCTCTTCTGCAATGTATTCAGCGTCTGCTTTCATCCGATTAAATTCCGATTTGTATTTGCCCATCCTGGAAGCGAGTTGTGGAATGAATATTCCTAGAATAGTAACTCCAGTCAGAGGCAGCACGATAGAAAAAAGATTTATCGCCCAATTAGCAGATTTAAACACATTTTTAATTATTGGCTCAGTAAGCGCACCAGCGAATACTAAAGAAAGGCCTAAAATAATAAAAATAAGAGATACTACATAAAAGCGCAGCCGAGAGACTTCCATGGTATCAAGCCATTTTTTATACCGGTAATTTTCTTTACCTTCAATGTTAACAGGTTCATGAGTTGACATTTTTTTATCCTCCTTCCTCGGATTTTATATTTTTCTCCATCTCAATGATACGCTGCCGCATACTGAGAAAACTTTCAGGATCCGGATCAAGGCCAATATAGTCAATGCCATTCTCAATAAGATAGCGAGCAAACTCCGGGTAATTGGAGACAGCAACCCCAGTTAAGCCGATCAATACTTTTACTTCTTTTCCATTAATAATCTTAGGCGGTACCGAATGTATTTTGTCGATGGCTTCTTTGATAAACTTAAGGACGGCTGAGTTACGTTCATCAAAAACGTGGGCCAGTAGTTCGGAATCTCTATCAGTACCCAGTACCATCTGGGCAAGGTCGTTTGAACCGATGTTAAACATATCAAAGATTTCAGCAAATTCCACAGCTTCAATCACACTTGAGGGGACCTCAGTTTCAGCCGTTACCAATAAGCCATCTTTATGTTGTTCAATTCCACATTCACGTAGTGCTTTAACCACATTTCTTGCTTCCTCTACAGACCTGCAAAAAGGGATCATGATATGCATATTTGAGAACCCCATTTCTTCACGGACCCGTTTAAATGCGCGGCATTCCAGCTCGAATACAGGGCGGTACCTCTCAGAGTAGTAACGTGATGCGCTGCGCCATCCGATCATGGGATTATTATCAATAGGCTCATAAAGAAACCCTCCGACAAGGGCCCGGAACTCATTACTCTTAAAATCACACAACTTCATATAGACTTCTTTTGGATAAACGGATGCTGCTATTTTAGCCATTCCTTCTGACAACTTTTCAACGAAAAATTCAACTTTGTTTTCGTAACCTTTACTCCGGCTTTCGATTGCATCGATAACTTCTTGAATCCTGTCAACGCCCTTAAGCGCATATTTTTTCTCCATTTGCTTTAATATCTTAATATCCTGTTTCATCTCTTCGTAGTAAACGAAAGCAAATGGGTGTATGCCTATATAAGAGTACATGATAAATTCCTCCCTACCCATGGCGACGCCATCGCTGGGAAGGTTGGAGGCAACCAGCGCGGCATCTGGCAGCCCGGTGAGAAACATTAGTTTTGTCCTTGTTGGTGAATCATCGATGGGTTTTTCTATCAATTCAAATTTAAGAAGACCATCAAAAACTTTTCCTTCATCTCCATCTACACACGACACAGTTATGGGTTGACCGGTGTGAATAACCTCTGTTGCACTCTTGGTTCCAATAATGCAAGGTATACCCATTTCCCTGGAGACAATAGCCGCATGACAGGTACGTCCCCCTCTATTGGTCACAATGGCGGAGGCCTTTTTCATTATTGGCATCCAGGCAGGGTCTGTCATGTCGGTAACCAATACATCACCGCGTCTAAATTCTGCCAGTTGGTCCGGACTTGAAAGAACTGCTGCTGGTCCTTGCCCGATTTTCTTCCCAATCGCTTGCCCGGTAATCAATACGTTCGACCTTTCTCTCAATGCATAGGTTCGTAAACAAGGCTCTTTACGCGAATAAGCAGTAAGCGGCCTCGCCTGTACGATCCATAATTGCCCGCTGCCATCCACTACCCACTCGATATCCATAGGGGTAAATTTACCCATTTTTGAACTGAAATGTTTCTCAATAAAAAGGCATTGTTTTCCAAGTGAAATCAGGGTTTCATTTGAAAGAGAAAAAGAGTTGAGTTGTGCGGGGGAAAGTTGTTCACGGACGATCTGATGCTTTTGAGAAGACCAGGCATATTTTACATCTTTTACCCCAAATCGACTGCCAATGATGGGAAAATGCCCTTGTTCCAATGCAGGCTTGAAAATAAGGTATTCATCAGGTGTCAAACGCCCTTTAACCAATCCCTCACCTAGCCCGAATACGGAGTTGATAACGATACCATTTTCAAAGCCGGTTTCAAGATCGACAGTAAATGCTACCCCGGAACTTCCTTTGTCACTTTTTATCATCTTTTGAACCACCACAGCCATTTGAACATCCTGGTGATTGATATTTTGTTCTTCTCGATAGCGAATAGCCCTATCAGTAAACAAACTTGAAAAACACTTGCGACAGGCATTAAGGAGTTCATCAGGGCCGGAAACATACAAAAAACTATCGTGCATCCCGGCAAAAGAAGCAGAAGGCAAATCCTCGGCAGTGGCAGATGATCGCACAGCAACAAAAAACGGCCTGGAATGATCGCCTTTTTCCAATTCAGAGTATGCATTAAGAATACTTTCCCTGATATTTTTGGGGAATTGGGCAGCTTCGATAATGGCCCGGATCTGTCGGGACTTGTACTGAAGAGAAATTATATCATCCTCTTCTATTTCAGAAAATAATTTTTGTGTTTTTTTGGTGATATCATTTGCTTTTATGA
>CP070627.1:9035015-9046386 GCA_020355945.1 Candidatus Aminicenantota bacterium
ACAATATCAATATAAAAGGGAGGAATTTTCAATATGAACGAATTAAATTTTCATCTTTATGAAGGGAAAGGCATACCAATCAACCAAAGGAACCAGGTTTTACCCGATTATGAACCGATAAGAGATTTCGATCATCCCAAAAATTATATTGCCGGGGAAGGGCTGCGCAAAGCCGTTAATGTGGCACTGGCCCTGGGGCAGCCCCTGCTGGTCACCGGTGAACCTGGCACCGGTAAAACCCAATTGGCAGACAGCATTGCCTGGGAACTGGGTTTGCCTGCACTGGAATTTTTTACCAAAACCACCTCCACTGCCGCGGACCTTTTTTACCAATATGATGCCCTGCGCCGCTTTCAAGATGCCCAGATACCTGAAAAGAAACATATGAATATCGACGATTACATCACTTACCAGGCATTGGGCAATGCTATCCTTTTAACCAAACCGCCGGAAGAAGTAAAGGCGTATTTGCCGGAAGAGCTGCAAGGAAAAGGTCCCACCCGTTCCGTGGTATTAATTGATGAAATCGATAAGGCGCCCCGTGACCTGCCCAACGATATACTCAACGAAGTGGAGAAAATGCAATTTACCGTCAAAGAAACCGGTAAAACCTTTGCAGCGGAAAAGCGATTTCGTCCCATCCTGGTATTAACCAGTAATTCCGAGAAGAATTTACCCGATGCTTTTTTGCGTCGATGTATATTTTATCATATACCCTTCCCATCAAAAGAAGAGCTTAAAGAGATCGTTCAAAAAAGATTCTTCGCTTACCCGGACTTTACCGCGGAGTTTATCGAGGCGGCCATCGAGCATTTTTTTGAGATCAGGGACCAGGCCCTTAAAAAGAAACCGGCAACCGCCGAGTTTTTAGGCTGGGTCCAGGTGCTGCGTTCGCTGGATTTGCAGGTTAAAGACATTAAAGACGGTCAGACTGAAGCTTTTGCCTTAAGCTTTTCTATCCTGGCCAAAACCAGGGAAGACCTTGCCATGCTCAGGAAAAAATATGTGGACCAGCTCAAGGCCTGAATTATAATGCATTCAGTTAATCAAGATAACGGGAAATTCAGTCTGCCCTTTGATGGATTTTTAGCGTATTTGCGCCGTCAGGGATTTATTATCGGGGTGGATCATCATTTAAGGCTCCAGCAACTTCTCAATTCCCTGTCGCCCGATTGTCAACCCACCGATTTGAAATACCTGGTATGTCCTATTTTTGCCACCAGTGAAAAACAGCAGCAGCAATTTTACCGCGCTTTTGATGCCTATTTCAAATTCCCGGAAATAGCCATTAAAGCCCCAAAAAAATCCGCACCTGAAAAACTCGAAAAAAGGGAAACAGTCGAATCCATAGATGAATCGGTTACACCACCGAAATGGCATTACATCCTGCTGGGTATCTTGTTGTTGATAATGATCCCTTTAATCAGTTACCAATTGGGGCATGCGCCTGAGAGTACAATCGAACCTCCAATAAATGAAAGTGGGAAACCCCCAATTACAGAAACCCCCAGTGATAATATTCCATCGCAGTATCTGGAAAAACTAATTGCCTTTTTTCGAAAATACCAGTATATCTTTCAATGGGTGGGTCTGCTCTTTCCTTTTATCATTTTGCTGTTAATGGAAGGTTATAAATATAATCGGCGCAGATTGATCCTGGTTAAACAGCGGGGGAAAAAACCGCCCTTTGTGTGGCCCGTAAAAGTAGAAACCCCGGGAACGGACCTGGTAAAAAACAAACAGTTTTACCAGGCCGCCCGATTCTTGCGACAACGTTTAACAAGTGATATCACCTGCCTGGATATAAACAAAACAATTGCCGGTACTATTAACAGGGCAGGATTTCCCCGGATCTGTTTCCGGTCTTTAACCCGGCCCCCCGAATATTTGATACTCATCGATATGACAGCTTACCAGGACCATTATTCCCATTTATGCGACAGTATTGTCACGGCATTGATAAACGAGGGGCTTTATGTCAACCGTTATTTTTATGAAAAAGACCCGCGGATTTGTTTTAAAGAACATAATGGTCAACGGGTCTACCTTTCCGATCTAAAGACCAGGTACAGTGACAGCCGCTTGATTATTTTCGGTGATGGGGAAGAATTATTAGACCCCCTTACCGGTGAAATGGACAAATGGACCGATTTTTTCCGGGCCTGGCCGGAACGCGCCCTGCTTACGCCGGAGCCTCCCCAAAAATGGGACATGCGGGAAATTGTACTGGCTAAGGAATTTATCCTCCTGCCTGCCTCTCTTAAAGGTCTTTGTGCATTAGTCGATCATTTTGAGATGCCGTGGGAACACGATTTAAAAACCTGGAAACAGACCGATGCCGGGCTGCCCCTTCTCCCCCCGGGAAACGAAGATAATGTCGATATATTGTGGGAATACCTGGGAAAAGATACCTTCCAGTGGTTTTGTGCTTGTGCGGTATATCCTGAACTGCACTGGGACCTGACCCTATATCTCGGGACTTTGCCCTGCATGCCGGAAAACCTGGTCAGCGAAGAAAATGTGTTGCGCTTGATACGCCTGCCCTGGTTCCGCACCGGCACCATGCCCGATGAACTCCGCTGGGCCCTGATCAGCCGGTTGGATATCAATAAAAGCCAGGCTATTCGTACGGCCATTATCGATTTATTGGAAAATAATCCACCCCCCAAAGAAAGTTTTGCATATGATACCTATCGGCTGCACCTGGTGGCCCAACGCTGGATGCTCTCCCGCAAAGACCGGAAAAAACGAAAAGAAATGTTAAAATCGTTAAAAACCATCACTGAAAAACGGTACATACAGGATTACATACTGTTACGTTTTTTGGAATCGGCACCGAAGTCACCGCTTCTTTTTGTACTGCCAAAACAACTGCGAAAACTATTTTACCGGAACAGTGTCCCCTGGTTCGGTTTTAAAACAGGTATCCGGCTGGCCTTAACTGTTTTGATTGCAGTAGCCTTATTTCTTTTTTTTAAAAACCCCGATTTCGTTTTAAAAACAGGTCTGTTTGTGGTATTTTTACTAATAACGGTTTTGATTACTGCTGCCTTATTTTTATATATTAAACGCCCCTACAAGGACATGCCCCCGGGTATGCCACCGGACCTGGCGTCAAAAAAAGCCGAAAAGATTGAAAAAGGTTTCATGGAAACGGATTTTGGGGATGGAATCGTTATGGTGTATATCCCGGAAGGCGAGTTTACCATGGGATCGAATGATTATAGTGATGAAAAACCTCCTCACAAGGTCTTCCTGGATGGCTACCGAATAGGAAAGTATGAGGTGACTATAAAACAGTATATGCAGTTTGTAAATGATACAAAATCTCATTATCCCGAATGGTTGGAAGAGGGAAATGAATATTATATAAATACAGGGAGTAAAGATTATTATAAAAAATTTGCATCCGATGAAAATTGTCCGATAGTGGGGGTATCCTGGGAAGATGCCAGGGCTTATTGTGATTGGTTATCAAATAAAACAGGTTTAAACTTCAAGCTTCCCACCGAAGCCCAGTGGGAAAAGGCGGCCCGTGGAAATGACGTCCGCAAATATCCCTGGGGTGGCCGGGAACCGGATGAAACCTTAGCAAATTTTGACAGTATTATTTGCAAAACAACACCGGTGGGTTCGTATCTGGACGGAGCATCTCCCTATGGCTTGGTGGATATGGCAGGGAACGTCTGGGAGTGGTGCAGTGATTGGTATGATTCCAAATATTATAAAAATGCTCCCAAAGAGAATCCACCGGGCCCGAAAAGCGGCCCCTACCGCGTGATGCGCGGCGGCTGTTGGTACAGCAGAGCCGAGTTCCTGCGCTGTGCCGTTCGCTACTACGTCAGGCCCTTCGATCGCTACGACTTCGTTGGCTTCCGCCTCTGCCAGGATAATAATTAATCCTTGAGAGAGCGGTCATTGGTCATTGGGGAAAGCTTAAAAGAGCGGTCATTAGTCATCAGTCATTTGTCATTGGGGAGAGCTTGAGAGAGTTTGTCATTAGTAGAACTTAAAAGAGCATTTATTGGTCATTTGTCATTAGTCATTGAAAATAGGAAAACAGGGACTAACGCTTAAAATATGTATTTTGGGTATAATAAAATGGCTGGGAGGTAAGGAGAGCTAAACAAGATACATGGAATGAGGGGGAAAAGTGTTCCTTATTTTTTGCCTTCCAATTTTACCAATAGTTCTCTAATATATTGATCTTTCTCGTCGATTAGTTTTTTGTTCCCTTCGATGACTTTATCTTTTTCCGTGATGATTTTATCTTTTTCCGTGATGATTTTCTCCTGTTTCATCATTTTTCTTTCCAATTCTCCAAAGGCATTTTCATATTCTCTCTCCGCCATCTCCTCCAATTCCAACGTCCGAAGTAATTTCTTATCACCTGCTGCTTTCTCCAATTGCTTTAATATCGTTTTCATCAATTCGTCCTGGGGCTCATATTCATAAGACTTTAATCGATAACTGTCCGCTTCGATAAAATTTTCCTGCTTAAAAATGGATAAAACCCACTCCAGGCGGGATCTCATTTGTAATTTCAATCCCGGTACCTGGATGACATAAGAATTATGGGTCAACTTTTCGATAAAATCGTTTCGTTCTTCGATGTCTTTACCCCCCAGTACATCGATATACCTGCGGTCAACTTTAATCACTGCCGGTAAGGTTTTTGATATATAGAACCCTAAAAAATAGATGGTAATAATGGGCAAAGACTCTTTCGATAATGTTCCATCATCCTGCATTACTTCATCGATTTTTTTATATTGTTCCCCCAGGTATCGCCGAAATCGCATGATATCATAGGGGAGATTGGATTTTTGTAGTTCGATTAATACATTCTTATGGTGGCCTTGCTTCATCCGCAGCTTGGCAATAAAATCAAGATGATATACAGTTAATGACTTTTCGCTTTTGTATACGCTCTCCTGCGCTTTTAAATCCAGCGTCACGATTTCCTCGTCGATAATAGTAGAGATGATACCTTTGGCAATATCGATATCTTCCATCAGGTACTTAAAGACCGTATCGTAGATCGGGTTAGCAATTAACATCTTATTTCCTTTTGTTTAAAAGATGAGGATTTCTTTTTTGTTTTCATCGCCGAAAATTTTTCTAAAGGCCACGTCGTTTTTGGGGTCTACAAATATGAATTCCGGGATAGCTTCACTTTTATCATTCATAGCCTAATTATAATATTGTTTTGGGATTTTTTCAACCCTCCGGTTATTAAATAAAGAAACAGGATAAAGGGGCAGGCACTTTTTTTTCATTGAATGATGCTATAATAATGTTTGGAGGTTTTAATGAGAAAATTGTTATTACTTTTGCTGCTTTTCCTTGTTTCAATCACCATCCCTTTATTTCCTGGAAAAGTTGCTGTCTTCAACCAGTTGAAAAAGCCTTCAGGATTTTGCATCAATAGTGGCCATCTTTATATTGTCGAATTTCCCCTTATATATGTTTACTCGTTAAAGGATTACCGCTTAATCAAGAAGTTTGGGAGAAAAGGGGAAGGTCCGGGAGAATTTATAAGATATGCTCGGCTTCATTTTCACCCGGATTACCATATCATCCAAAGCCAGACCAGGTTTTCATACTTTACCAAAGATTGGAAATACATAAAAGATAGGAAAACCCCCATTACCTTTGATCGAGGCGCTAAACAAATGGGAGACCAATGGGTGGTCTCTCATACGGTACCAGGGAAAGATGATGCGAAACAGACAGATTTAACCGTAAATATCTATGATTCCAACTTTAAAAAAATTAAGGAAGTATACCGGCAAAAATACTATTTCCAGGTAGGGAAACCCATCAATGGCATCTATTTAGCGGAAATGGGCCGACGATTGGGGATTCGTTTTTCTGTCTGTGATAACAAGATTTTTATCGAAGCAGAGGGTGGCGAAAACGGGAACATATATGTGTATGATGAGAACGGGCAAAAAATCGATGCCCTTCATCTTGAATTTGAGAAGCTAAAAGTAACAAAGGAACATAAACAAGCAGTAGAAGACTATTATGTTCTGAAACGCAGCAGACTTTTAGCTATAGTTAAAGCAAGGGGGTGGCTTTATTGGCCTGATTTCTTTCCGGCTGTGCACGATCAACGTGTTGTGGACAATAAAATATATGTCATCCCCTACAAAAAAAAACAAGGGAAAAATCAATTGTTTATTTTTAACTTGAAGGGGGAGTTATTAAAGCAAGTTGATGTTCCGGTGGTGGAAGAAACCATGTTTTCCTTTTACCCGAACACCATAAAAAACGGGAAACTCTATCAATTGCTTGAAAACGAAGATGAAGAGACCTGGGAACTGCATATTACTGAAATTAAATGAAGGGGATTTTTTTGTTCTCTTTGATGACTTTATCTTTTATATCTTTTAATTCTTCCAGGGTTTTGGTAATGGACTTATCCAATAGGAGAAACCTTTTTTATAGTGTGTATCGGTAAAAGAATTTTTTCAGATTTTTCTTCAATACGGTTTGACTTTTTTTTCATAGTGTGCTAATAAATAATCTTAAAGGAGTAGGAATTGAGTTATGGCAAAACCTTAGTTCCGTCTATGATATTGAATATGGCAAGGCCTGGTTATGTAATGGTCTCCGGGCCGGACAAGGAAGCCAGGGACCATCAGATTCGGTATAGGGACGTTGTTTGGGAAGTTCTTGCCATTGCTTCATGATCTATCAAGGGAGGTGGATTATGACATCTAATTTTCAAATCAAATTCGCAAGATTTAAACTTAACAAATGGTTGCTGTGCATATATTTATTAATGTTCTTTATGCTAATCGACAACTCTCAGCTTTCATTTTCACAATTATGTGATCCTGAAATAGAACCGATAAAAAATTTGACACTCAAATACCAGAAGCGCGATGAAAATCGCTGTGAAGGGTTCTATAGCTCCCTGGTCTCTGTCGAAGTTATCGATGTGGTTGGAGTTACTAAAGGCGATTTCTATTTCGAAACCAGGGAAGATGAGATTCTTGAACTCTCCTCACCGCTGGTTAACGACCGGCGAATTTATATCCGTGCGGTGGGGATCCCGTTGAAAGTTTACTATCGGATGGATGCATACCTCGATGCCGGACAAACAATGACCTGGCCCATGGGGGATGTGGCCTACTTGAGAGAACTTTCATCCAAAGATATCTGTGTTTTTGGGTGGACTGGAGATGAAACGGATAAAATCTATATCCCGGTGGCTGCTGCATCAAAACTGGCCCCCGTTACCAATGACGGACAAATACACCTGTATCTTCGCACTTCGGTTGATGTAAAAAATGTGAAATGGCGGGCTGCAGGGACATGCATCAGCTTGCAAGAAGCTGCGTGGGAGGATGCACCAAAATCATCCTGTCGAGCCGGAAAGCCGATTCAAATTATTCTGCCGGCAAATGGTGCAGATGAGCTGTGCCTGGAAGTTGCGGCTCAAAATCAGAAAACCGCTCAATGGTTGAAGAAAAAAAATATCCGGGTGATTGTGGGAAAAAAATAAAATGAATAAAGAGAATAAAGAGAGCATAAAGTCTCTTCACACTGAACGTTCCCGGCGACTGCAGGTGGCAATCAAAAAATTACTGGATGATGATGACATAAAAGGTGCTGAAAAACAGTTAGAATGGCTTGAAACATCGGCAAAGCTGGTCCCTATTGTACAACAGACCAACAAGCGAAAATGGATAGTGGTCATCGGGATGATATGCCTGGTAATTGTTGGACTTGCCTGGACAGTGCGGATCTTCTCAACCCATGTTTCCCTGAAGGTTACCACCGGAAATGTTGTATTATCACTGCGGGAAAACTGGTCGTCCAATCATCAATTTGCTGCCGATGAAATTTTTATCGATAATATAATAGTTGATTCCGGGAAAGTATCGAACTCACTGGAATTAAAAGGATTGGACGGCGAAAAGATTATTGTTAATCAATTACAAATCCGGAAGGGTGCAGAAATCGAGTTGAGTGTAAAGGGTCATGAATTAACGATATTTGTTAAAGGAGCACGGCTCTCAGGATCAGTTAACGCTCATAAGGCCCGAATGGAGATAGAGACGGATGAAGGAGCAGACAAACCGGTTATCATCAATACCGAAATACCGGAGACAATCGCGTTTAGAACGGCCAGAGTCGGGCCTGTTCCGGTCCAATTAAGAATTACCAGCAATGAGAAATGGAAGCTTCGCGGCATGCAAACACAAGCCATCGGTTTTGTGGAAGAATTCCCCCCGGGTTCCGGGAATATGGAATCCGTTATTGGTTCGGGAGAGTTGACATTGCTGGAAACAGACCGGAAAGTGATATTGTCTGCGTTAGACCACTTAACCCTGGGGAAAGCAAAAAGCAGACGGTTGGAACTATCAAAAGCAGATAACGGTTTACGTGTACAGGCGATTTTTGAGGGGTCCGTATCAAAAGTACTGGTTGGAACGGAAGATTTCAGGGATAACCTGACCCCAACCTATCTCCAATACCTCTACCATCAACAAGGATTAAAATTGTTTTGGGGTGCGCTTGTATTCCTGATGGGGATTATGTGGCGGATACGAAGTACGATTTTTAGTTAAAAGGTGCAAACAAGGAGAAGAATATGCGGGTACAAAAGAAGCAAATATTTTTAACAACTTTTTCCCTTGCAGTACTGCTTGTTTTGCTGCAGTTGTTCCGGGTTTCGGCTCAAACGGAAAGCGAGGGGGATAAGGCAACTAAGAAATTCTTAGACAATGTTGTCCAATTGAATGTCAATTTTTCCACGGGAAATAGTGAAAATGGGTTTGGCTTTGTAGTAGGGGAGCGAGGCCGGTTATTGTATATTGTCACGGCTAATCACGTGGTACGGAAGGATGAGCCCGATGTCCAGACCACGAATATCAAAGCCAGATTTTACTCAGATCAAGGTGATCCAAAGGAGGCTAAACTTTTGGATCTCAGTGCTGATGGGGTGGACCTGGCTTTGCTTGAGGTCCCAAAGCCATTCGCAGGCTATCGATGGGAGACTAATTATTTCTCCTCTCCTCAGCAAAATAGTACTGTCTGGTTTATCGGTCGGGACCAGGAGTGGTGGGTACCAGCCGCTAACGAAGCAGGTGTCATTAAAGAACTTCCAATTTATCCAACATATCCTGTACGGATTCGCAGTGTCCAACCCGGCACTTCAGGGGCTCCCCTGATTTCAAAAGAAGGTATTATCGGGATGATTATCAATGACGACATCAGCGGAACGGCCGAAGCCCTGGACATTGAGACGATACAAAAAATCGTCACTCTTAAATGGAATTATCCCTGGGGATTAAAACAAAGTGGTGGAAAAATCCCAACACCTGAACCTGGTATACCTGCTGATGTAAAAACCACTGAATCGAAAGACAGGGAGATTTCTACAGATGAAAAAGGTTTCAGGGAAGCCGATTATGGGGATGGTATCATCATGGTCTATATACCGGCAGGCACTTTTACCATGGGCTCCAATGATTCTAATAAAGAGAAACCGCCACATGAAGTATACCTGGATGGCTATTGGATGGGAAAAACCGAAGTGACTGTGAAGCAATTTGGTTTATTTGTTAAAGATACGGGATATAAAACCCAGGCGGAAAAAAGTGGAGGGGCTTATACCTGGAAGGAGAAACAAAAGGAAGGTATCAATTGGAAGAATCCTGGTTTTAAACAGGATGATAATCACCCGGTTGTGTGTGTCAGTTGGATTGATGCCATGAGATACTGTAAATGGTTATCTAAGAAAAAAGGATTAAAATTCAGACTTCCCACGGAAGCCCAATGGGAAAAGGCAGCCCGGGGTACGGACCAACGAAAATATCCCTGGGGAAAACACAGCCCCTATTATAATGGAAAATGGTATACTAATTATGCGGCTCATGACAATTTGGAAAAAAGAGGAGAAGATGGATTTGAATTTACGTCTCCAGTGGGATTTTATCAAGAAGGAGCTTCCCCATATGGTCTGTTTGATATGGCGGGGAATGTATGTGAATTGTGCAAAGATTGGTATGGACCTTATAATGCTGGATACCAAAAGAATCCCACAGGCCCGGAAAGCGGCACCCGCCGCGTGGTGCGCGGCGGCAGTTGGGCCTTCAAGGCCAGGGAACTGCGCTGCTCCCTTCGCGTCCACATCAGGCCCTCCGATTGCGGCGACCCCGTTGGCTTCCGCCTCTGCCGCCAGGACAATTAACCTTTTTTTCTTTTACCCTTTTACCCTTTGCCGCGCCGCGGCACCCTTTTCCTCCCTTTCCCTTTCTTTCCCTAAAAAACAGAAAAAACAGAAGAAAAACAGGGACGAGAAAAACAGGGACGGACGCTTAAAATATGTATTTTATAGGATGGTGAACTACTGGAGAGGAGAAGAGTGAAAGGTGAGAGGTTGAGAAGGAAGGAAAAAAGAAGTAGTTGACAAAAAGAGACCAGGAAGGCATAATAATACCTGGAGGTAAATAAAATGCATACCACAATCGAGGCTGTATATGATAACGGTGAGTTTTTCCTTGAAGAGATTCCCAATATAAAAAAGGCCAGGGTTCTAATTACATTTATCCGGGAAATCGATGACAATATAAAAGGTAAAATCAAATTCCCTACGAAAAAATTAGGAAAAATCAAGAAAATTGGACGTGAGGACCTTTATGGAGACTACTTATCTAATCGATACTAATATATTGGTATATGCATACAATGAAGATGTCGAATTTCATGGAGAAGCACTAAGAATCCTTGAAAATGCACTTAACAAAAATATAGATACAGCTATTGCCGATAGAGTTTATTTGAATTCTTTGCAATTATTACCGATAGTAGGAGAGTAGAAAACCCGATTACAGCCGATGAAGCGATTGAAATAATCGATTTCCTGGTGGATTCAAATATAAAAATCATCTATTCTTCACCCTTTTCATTTTTAAAGACACTTGAATTTATAAGAAAATACAAGATCAAAAAACAGGAAATATTTGATATAAACCTGGTGGCTCTAATGATTCAAAATAAAATTGATACCATTATAACTGCTGACGATAAACACTTTAAAAACATAAAAGAAATAAACATTCTTAATCCTTTTAAGCAGCAGAAAAAAGAAGAAACAGAAAATGTGCCTGAAAGTTTGGAGCATAATGAGAAGAGCGAAGAAATCCCGGGACCGGAAAAGAAGGATAAAGAGAAATAGTTCTGGTATTCGGCAAAAATTTTTTGAAAATTAAGTATTTCTACCTATTGAAATTTCGAAGTAATTCCTTTAATATTCTTAACAAGTGTAAACCAGGAGGAAGAATATGAGGGTACAAAAGAAAAAAATATTTTCAAGAATTTTTTCTTTTGCAGCACTGCTTTTTTTGCTGCA
>CP070627.1:9046486-9055754 GCA_020355945.1 Candidatus Aminicenantota bacterium
CGTTGAATTTCATATTGGTCAGGCGGTAAAGTGCATCATAGCGCATTACATTACCTTTACCGCTGTCATGCAATCGCTGCTCATACATTTTCATATGGATTTTATTATAACCCATGGCGTAGTGGTTAATCAACTCTGAATTTTTATTTCTTGTCTCTTTGGAATCTAACCGGCGGCCCTGTTCGTATAGATACTGTATCAAATCTCCTTTTCCATACTGTTTCCTTAACAGGCGGTAGCTTCTACCAATGAGAGTCATATCCGCAATGGTGAAATCACCTTCCTTGATTAAATTCATCCGGTTCAAGCGATCAAAATCTCTCTCAATCAAACGACTGTTTGGGCGGGTGGGAAAATAGAACTTTAAAACCACCTCCCTTTTTATTGATCAGAAGCAGCTAAATATAAAAAGAGATTTGAGTTCAGGTTCACCCCGGATTGATCAATGGTGAGAGACAACACTCAAATTTCACTTTGTCTTATTCTTTTGGGGATATTTATCACTGATCATTTTGCCATCCTTAAATATAGTTTCCCTGGTTATTTTTCCATTTTTATCCCAGTCAATATGTTTTCCATTAAGTTCTCCGTATCTATATTCTTCTAATGCCCACATTTGACCATTTTCACGCCACCAAACCCATCGACCATGTGGTTTACCTTCGAAATACTCACATTCACTTTCTTTTTGACCATTTTCATACCACCTTCTTATTTTTCCATGCATTTTGTCTTTTTTATACCCTATTTCACTTTTAATTTTTCCGTTTTTATACCATTCTTTCTCATGCCTGTTAAGAGTACTATTATCTTTATATACTGTTTCATATTTCAAGTTTCCATTCTCATACCATTCCAATATTCTTTTCATATCACCATTTATAAGGGTTACGGAAGCTTTTTTATTCCCATTTTCATAATAGACAACTATGGTTCCGGTTTCTCTTTTTAACTTAAATTCCAACTGGGATATCTGATTACCATCTAAATCAAAAAAATCCTCTCTTTCCCCCTTTTCACAGTCCATCATAAAAGTAAGGCAGATAGCCAGAATCAATAGCTTACATTTCATTTTACTTCTCATCCTTTATCCCCAAAATGTAATCAAGAAAGGTTTTAGGAACTTCAAATTTCCTGACCTTAAAAGGAGGATCCGTGGTCTTTTTCATCTCAAAATAATTGGTCTCATCAATAATTTCGTTTACCCGTTTTCTTGTTTTTTTATCGTGGACACTGGGTACCGGATATACATTTATTTTCATATTTTTTATTTTTGAGTAATCTTTCCCTGCCATTCGATCTATTGCTTTCTGAGCTGCCTCTTTTGTTTCATATGGTTTATCATCTGCTACTTTTTCTATGTGCTCTAACTGCCGCAAAATTTCCATATAGAGATTCATATACTGGACTATATGAGCTTTTTCGTGTTCAAGTTTGTGCTTGTGTGTTAGCCAGATCAGAACAGTCATTTTAAAGCTGGCCCTGATGGTCCACCTCCCATCTGGTCTTTGTACTGGCTCAATTTTTATAGAGTCTTTAAAACGGGCATAAGCGCCTGACTCATCATAAGTGAAAAGTTGATATGGAACCGGTTTATCAGGCCTCCAACTGGCAGGACCATAAACCCCAAGGTGTTCCCATTCGTGTATTACCAGACCAAAGGGATCAGTAAAGTTGTAGGGGTTCATATTAAAGCCCTGGTAGAGGTTGAGAGAATCCTGGTAGCCCATAGGATCAGTTTGGAGAAAGCGGCCCATGATGGGGTCGTAATAACGAGCGCGAAAGTAATAGAGGTTAAGTTCCGGGTCATATTCCCGGCCATGGAACAGGATGTTATTTCCAATCGAGGATTTAGGTATTATATTTCCAGCAGCATCCCAAAAGAAAGGCATCCCATAAATATCATAACCACCCCGCTCTACCAATTGACCGTTCGCATCTGTAATTGCTGTCACTGATCCGTTGGCATCGGGGTGATAATAATAGTAAGTAACAATTCCATTTTCATACCTGTCCATCCTTATAATTTCATCGATTCCATACCCATAAATATACTGGCGAAGCACCTGGCCATTACCATCACGCACCTCGATTAACTGATGGCCCGAA
Organism: Candidatus Aminicenantota bacterium; assembly: GCA_020355945.1. The sequence goes on from CP070627.1 coordinate 9,048,596, forward strand.
TAATAGTAATTCTCGATCTTCTGTTCACTACCTTTGGTTACTCTCTTTTGTATCCGACGGCCTAACACATCATATCTCATATCAACCTGGGTGTTGGTCGTTGCTTCCGCTGCTGTGACAAGCTGATTACTGGAGTCATAAGAAAGTTGCAGAGTCCCTTTTTGAATGGTATTGCCATTTTTGTCATAAGTAAGTCCCCAACCACCAAAATGTGAATATTGATTCAACTTTGTATAATCACTCTCAGTAGGAATATCTGTGGTAATCGTATTGATTTGACCGTTGAAGTTTTCTACTATTTTCAATATATTATCCAGGGAATCATGATATATGTCTTTGCATATCTCAAATTCAGTGGGATTTTCTACTGTTGGATCGGGAACGTTGAATTTCATATTGGTCAGGCGGTAAAGTGCATCATAGCGCATTACATTACCTTTACCGCTGTCATGCAATCGCTGCTCATACATTTTCATATGGACTTTGTTATACCCGTAAATATACTTATTTATCAAGTCCGAATTTTTATTTTTTGACTCTTTCATGGCCAAGCGCCTGCCCTGATCGTAAAGATAACTCACTGCATCCCCATTACCAAACTGCTGACTCAATACCCGGTAAGACCGGCCAATATAAGAATAATCAACAATATTTTCCTGGTCTTCCTTTATTTTCGATATCCTGTCCAATAGATCAAAATCCCTTTCAATAATGCGCTGGTTGGGGTATTTCACGGTCATCTTCCTTAAACCATTTTCTACACGGTACGAATAGGTGATGACTTTACCGTTTTGATTCTCTTCGATTACCCGGTTCAACGGATCATACTTCATATCCACCGTGGAATAATCATTCTCCGCATGAGTCAGGCGGGAAAGGCCATCGTATTGATAACTCTCTGATGTGACCCCCTCTATTCCCGGACCAGGCTCAATGGACCGGCTATTTATCCGATTCATTTCATCATAAATAGTGGTCACTACTGTCCCATTTCGCTGCTTCTCGATGACCATATTGTATTTCTTACCGTCTTCGGTCTTTTCCGTATACGTATATTCTAACGTGGTGGTGTCAGGATATATAACTCTTGTAACCCGCATCTGGTCATCATACTTGTATTCCGTGGTATTTCCTTTGTCGTCGGTTATTTTCCACAGCAAGTCATTGGGGTAATACTCAAACCCGGTCATTATGAACTGACCGTTACTCAAATACTGTTTGGTCCATTCTTTACGGCCATAATTGTCGTATTTGTGGGAAATCGTATTCCCTTCCCCATCCCTGGAACCGATAAGATTACCACCGGCATCGTAGATAAACGTGGTAATAACGGGTTGGGTCGATTAATCGCCATTGATCCACTCTTTGATCTCCTCTACCTTATTAAAGGCATTGTAGGTGTACTCGGTGGTATAGGTTTTTTCAGTTCCGTCATCTCCCTTCTCTGTTTCTACTTTTTTGGTCATGTTGCCGCGGCCGTCTTCATAATAATAATTGGTATAGTTTCCGGCCGGGTCTTCCTCGTAATACACCTGGCCAAAATCGTTTTTCTTTGCGGTCCAGGTCCGGTTTAACGAATCGGTGATGACCAGGATTTTACCATTGTCTTGATAACTGTAATTATACACTTCATCGGTTCCTCCGGGTATTTTCACCGTATATTGCTGCAGGCGACCTAACGGGTCATTCACCCGGACACTTTCCCTTAACAGGCTCTCTGCCGCATCTATATGCTTAATATTTAACGTATTCCCAAAATTCAGCCGGGTTATCACGGTTTTATTGTTTAAAGGATCGATGACGGTTTTTAGACGATCATAGCCGTCGTATTCGTTGGTGGTGGCATGGCCGTACGGATCGATTTGGGTTATTATATTGCCATTGCCGTCATAGGTGAAGATAGACACGCCGGGAGCGGAACCCTGACGTACGCTTTCTACCAGGTCCCGGTTATTATAGGTAAAAGATAACGAATCTATACCATTGGAAATACTTTCCAGGTTGTCATTGGCGTCATAGGTATAGGTGGTGGTAATACCGCGACCCAAATCGGTCTCTATCCACAGCATATTCCGGGTTGTATACGTATAACTAAAGCTGTTGCTTAAGTTGTTCTCCTCTTTTCCGTAAGCGGTACTCATGGAAATCAAGTTACCGTTGGGGTCATAGCCATATACTCCTTTATATGTTAATGGAGATAAAGAAAAAGCAGCCACTCGCTCCTCAGTATGAAGCTCATCAAAACCAGTATAGGTATATAGGCCGGAGGAACCAAAGGAATCGGAATATTCTAGCAGGTTCCCTCTCTGGTCATATTTTTTGAAATTCTCCGTTAGCAACCCGGAAGACCTTTCTTTTAGATATCCCCCGGTTTCCTTATCCAGTTTTCTTCCGCCTTTGGTGGTTTCCCATCCGCCGGGGATTTCTTCGGAAAAATATTTATAAACAGTGGTCATTCCAAAGGAATCGGTTTCACTCTCTATTTGCCCGTATTTGTTGAACTTATACGTATAAACTACATCATTAATGCCTGAACCCACTTTGCTGACAGATTGAAAGTTCCCGTGATTATCAGGTGAACTGTTTATAACCATTAAGCCGTTGGGATATGTGATAGAGGTCACCTGGTTGTAATAGGTTTCATAGGAGAATAACGTGGGATTCAGGGGGCAGTCGCCGTCGCCGCGGGGACCGGGGGTTTCGGTTATACTGGTTAGATTTCCTGACGAGCGTCGGTTCTCTCCACCCTGGTAGCCGTAGGTAACGATATTTAATTCCGGGTAAGTCACTGTCTCGATAAGCCCGTCGGCATTATACGTAAAGCTGGTGGTATAACCCCCTTCGGTTATGGTCTTTATATGTCCATCCTGGAGGGTAAATTTCTTCAGGTTATTCCTGCCGTCCGTGACGGTTGCCGAGCTTTCTCCGGTTATATATTTAAGCTTTGAACCCCCTATATTTACCTCTGTCACTTTATCTCCGCTGTAGGTTACCGATAAAGCGATTTGACCTTTCGGGTCTTTTATTGTTTCCAGGTTATGTGCCAGGTAAATAACATCATTTTGAGAATAGGTATATTCCTTTTTCCTGCCTTCAAAATCTACATACTTCAGGTCTCCGTTCTCGTAATATTCAAAGGTCAGGGTTCGGTTTGAGAAATCCGTGATTTTTTTCAACCGCCCGGAGGTTGCCTTGAATTGCCCCTCCGGGACTCCATTCTCATCAGTCTCCTTTTCAAACGGGTAATACTCCAACTGGATCAGCCGGCCCATGGTATCCATTACCCCGGTTAATTGATTGCTCACATCATAGAAAAATACCAGCTTATTAAAATTGCGGTCCAGGATTTTCGTCAGCAGTCCTACCGAATTATAACATTCGATGCGGCGGTCCGGGTAGATCAAGTAAAATAAACCATCTTCACTCCTTATCAACTCCACGAACCAGCCTTTGGGAGCTTTGTAACCAATGATAGTATTCCCGTTCTTTTCTGCTTTAAACCGCTCCCGTCGTCCGCTGCCGTCATAATAAATAATATCGCCGGTGTAGAGTTCCTTCATCCGTTTGTTGTAATTGTGGTCCCAGCCCCATCCCAATACACCAGAATAAATGACCTGCGAGCGGTAGGTTCGTTGAAACACAAAGTCCATCCCCCTACCGGGAATGCGAAGATCGGTCTCCTGCCAAACCAATTCTCCCGTATCCAGCATCACATTGGAATAGATCGCAGGGTTATTGACCTGGCTGTTGGGTTTTTCCTCGCTGCTGCCGACAATGGTGAGCATCAACGCTAAAATAAGCAAAAGAATTGTCTTCATGGTTGTCCTTTTTTACCTTCGTAGTTATTTTATATCATCCTGTTGTGAAAGTAAAGATACCATATTATAAAATAGCCACCAAAAAAGGGGTCTGTGCCTTGCGTACCGGTCTGGACCAGCAGCGGCGGCTTTTTGCTTATTAAACTGCTTATTCCTATAGACGTATTCTCGATGGTCACCTTTTTTTAATATTTTTCCTTGCCTGATGGACCTCTCTCAAATTCCTCTAACTCTTTTTCCACTAATTCTTTGTCCGACATCAATTTGGATTTGAACTGACTTAATAAAAAATAACGTATGATTTCCGATCTCTCAAAATAATAGATAAACCGACGAATTTCCCCGATATTCCCGGCTAATTCTTCCAATATACTCATATCCGAACGTTTACCAGGCTCGATAAACATATTACCTTCGCCAAAAAACAGGTAATAAAGATTGACATTAAACTCATGCACAATGTTGTAGATAAACTCAAAATTAGGATAGTACTTACCGTTTTCAATCTCTGATAACGACGGACCCGATATTTTTATCCGGGGGGCAAAGTCCTTGCCTTTTATATTTAAGGTCTTCCTGATTTTCTTAATACGATTAGCTATGGTTTCTTTATTGATTTCATCGATCATTTTACACTTCCCTCACTTTTTTTATCCTTACTCACTTTAATACTCATTTTAATAACACGCCTATTGCACTTAGCCATACTTATCCAGCTATCGCCTTCTTCAAACAAACTACCCGGCGGGAGTGAATTTAATCCCACGGTTTCCGGGGTAGTTAAATAGATGACAATGGCGTTTGACTTTAATTCTTCCATTTTGTCAAATATTTTGACAGAACAGGGCATAGGCATGTTTGTGGCAATGTTATCGATCAAATAAATGTAACCGGCGCTCATGTTCAAAATCCCCATGACCACATCAAATTGCTGGTGTTCTTCGAGTTGTTTTATGGTTTTATTAAGATTTGGTTTCAATTCTTCACTATCCAGTATGGTGTCTAGTTCATTTTTCGGCACTTTTGTCCAGCGTGCATAAAAGACTAGCAAATCTCGAACCTTCATATCGCCGGGTAATTCCCGGGGATGGCAAATGTAAACAAAATCATTTTTATTGGTCTTCCTGGCAATATCAACTGAATCCACCAGCACCTCTCCTTTAAAGCCTTTTTTGGGTAATCCCTTTATCTTACCTGTAAATAAGTTGTAGAGGAGTTTTTTTAAATGCTCCCCTATGGTGATCCAAACCCTGAGATCGCCCTTATCATACTCCATGTCTACTTCTCCCAGTTCTTCTATTTCCCTGGTACTGATATGAACCAAGGAGCGGTTGTACAAGAAATAAGATGTCATCATCAGTATGATAATGACTCCCAGGTGGATGCGAATGGCGGTCCAATAATTTTCAGGCATCCGGCTTTTGCTGTAAAAGAGGTTTTCATCGGCGGTAACAAAATTGACCGGGACTTTGTCGTCGTGGTAATAGACCCTGTCGATCCAGAACCGGTCAAATTTGCGTTTAGTGTCCTGGGCATAGGTGTAAAACTCCAGGTAACTTTGAAATCCCCGGCTGCTTACTTCACTGCATGTATAAGTATAAAAGGTGCCAGGTGTATACAGCGACAGCTTGTTATACTTAGCGATCAATTGAGCCATCTCTTGCTTGAATTTCTCTTCCACTGCCTCTATGTCCTTACGGTCATTTTCCCAAAAATATTCCGCTACTTTCCTTCTACCCTCTTTTGTATTGTCTTTATACTCTCCATGTTCCTCTTTCGCCCTATTTTCAAAATTAGTCATTTTCTTCCATTTGTCGCTGTCTACTTTATAAGAAGAGGTTATCTCACGGGATTTTTCCTCGATGTAGGAATTGATTGCAGTGGGATATACAAGTATAAAAAATGCCCATATCGCCAGCAAGCAGAGAATACCGGTATATTTCGATCGAATACTTCCCAATATCGCACCCATAAAGAAGAAAAACAGGAGCTTTATAATCATTGGCAGCAGTGCAATAACCAGGCCGTTAATATCCGCGGCGGTTAATGAAATACCCTGCAGGACCGTGAGTCCGCAGCAGCATAGAAAAATAACCAGTAAAAACAGGATAAACAGGATCGGTCGTAAAAAGGTAAGGGATATAAATACCAACACTTTCGACCATTTACTGGAAAGTAATTTTAAAAAATCCCTCTCCTTCATGGTCTCAAATCCCAGTAAAATCATATATAGACTTCCCAGGACCAGGACAACATTGGAAAAGCGCGGACGAAAGGGTGAATTACCTTTTAACACCAGGCCACCCCGGCAATTGCTGAAAATTTGCAGAAGAGTGATTGAATTTACCCGGGCTGTTAATTCAGACAAAAAAACCGGGTTGTCGAAAAAAACCGATGCGTCGCCTGGGATAAATAATATACTGAAGCCCATGTTTGAATAATCTTTATAATGTTTTAAAGCACTAAAAAAAGAAGCTGAGGCTTTTTTAAATTCTTCCATGTTGGCTGATATTTTTTGCTTCTCTTTAACTCCCTGCTGCGTACTGTAAACGGATAAAACCAATATAAGGGCCAACAAAATGATAAATCTCCTGGAAAAGAATCTTTTAAACACCAAACCGGAAATGGCTTTAAAATGTCTCATGAGGACCTCCTTTTTTATTCGGTGTAATTGATTGATGGATATGCATTTTTTGACGACTTTTTTTGTATTCAAAAAATATGCGCATTATTTTTTCCAATTCTAAAATAAATTTAAATAACAAAAAATTATTTATTTGATTATGCCGGTGATTTGTTAATTTGGCGATTGATATGACTGGTTTTAACGGGATAATCAGCCTGCCCATTGGCACTTGTTTCCTCGAAATATTAGTATAACCAATTTAAAATCAGTTGTCAACAAAAAAGGATGATTTTTTGCAATTCATTTACGAAAACACTTTCCCTCCTGCTCCCCCTGCGGATGTTTTATTTATATATTAAGGACAAGAGAACTTTGATATTTTAAAGAATTGAAGCAAATAACCTGGCCACATAACTGCCTATGGTGGAGGTATTGTCCAGGGTCTCATTGAGCTGCCAAAAAATGGAAAGGGCTGGCATTTTATGATTGTATGCGTCATTTTTTACTGCTTCCAGTAATTCAATGATCCTGGTATAGTTGGTATAGGTATATTTGAAAATTCCCGTGATATCACCGGCTTGCAGGTATTGGCGAACCTTATCAAACAACTCTTTGTTCAGACCCTTTTCCAGCCTGAAGGCATCGTAATTAAAATCCTTTAATAGGGCCAATACAGCTTCGTTATAGGGAGTGGCTTCCGCGGTTTGAATTAATA
>CP070627.1:9055854-9070106 GCA_020355945.1 Candidatus Aminicenantota bacterium
CGTCTTGGGTTCAAAACCGATCCACACCAGTTCCTCATTATTGAACAAAGCGTTCATATCCAGGCGGGTGGCATCCACCGAATGGATGAGGTTCCTGTCCCATTTCTTGATATAACGGATTCCCAACGACCAATCTGCCCACATTTCCCTTTCCATGCCAATGGTGAGCTCATTGACATAAGGGGCGCTGAGATCGTGGTCTCCATAACCGATTGCCACCTCGGCACCGGGGCTCCAGAAGGGTGAATATGCAACAGGGTCACCGGTATCATGGTCCATCCAGACCGTATAGGCAAACCAACCATTGGGATGGGCGATATTGATCCAACCTACCTGGTTGGGCTGGACGTAGCGCGCCCAGGAAGCCTTAAACAGCGTGGTCCCGTTGGCAAAAATGTCATAGATTAAACCCAACCGGGGAGAAATATCGTTCCACGTCATGGGTGTGGTTCTCTCTGGCATGGATTTGTCTACGGGATCGCCAAGGGGGTTCCAGATGCTGGATTGGTCCAATGCCTGCGCCGGCCAGATCAAACTCTGATAATCGTAACGAAGACCAAGATTCAAGGTCAGATGGTTGCTTAAGGTCCAGGTGTCCTGGACAAACAACCCGATGTTCAACATATCTTCTTTTCGATTGAAACCACCGTTGAAGTTATACCCGACATACCAACCGGGCTCTCCGAAAGCCTCGGGAGCCATCACAGCATAGCCGACACCATTAACCGGGTGAGAATAGGTGACAACTTCCCAACCCACCTTTGCCAACTGGACTTCACCACCAAACTTCAACTCATGAGAACCGGCCACATCATCGATGAAGGTTGTGGCATCAAGGTTCACCTGGTAACGGTCTCTCAAGTTATTGTCTTCGTTCCGCCAATAGCTGCCGGTATGGAAGCTGCTGAAGTAGTTGACATAGTCAACACCAGGTTGTTTGGCATGCAGCAGCATGGCAAAATCGATAAAGGCCAGTTTCAGGTTGGCATAGACATTCTCACCGAAGAACCGTGTCCAGTGTAAATTAAACACGTGGGTGGGGGATTTTTGGGTCACTGTGGTGTCCTCATTGTAGTAGCGACTGGCAAACCGATTACCTCGCTCAGTAGTGGAAAAGTTATAGGACAACATGAACTTGTTCTGTTGGTTGGGATGGTAGGTCAGTTTGAGGTAGGGATACCAACGGGTGGTATCAGCAGCGAGGTCCTCTTCACCCGGCCCCTTGTCATGGGGAAAACCCGGTGCATATTCCTCTTGCTTGGTGAAACTGAAGTTACCGAAGAACCACACCCTGTCTCTAACAATCGGACCACCAAGAGTGACCACCGGTTCATACTGGAATTTTTGGCCGGTTTTTTCCGAGGGGCCTTCCGGGTCGTAGAGATCAGTACCTTTGGTATTATCCGACTGTAAGCTTTCGTGGTTGAAGTAAAAGCTGGCGGTTCCACTGAATTTGTTCCCACCGGACTTAGTCACCACGTTCACCACAGCGCCTTTCACACTGCCGTATTCTGCTGTCAACCCACCGGTTTGAACCGAAATCTCTTCCATGATGTCCATACCGAATCCTACATAACTCACCCCGGTAGCCGGGTCACCCATATTCACACCGTCAAGATTATAAGAGTTATCCATCTGGCTGCTGCCATGAGCCGTACTGCCGGTAACACCGGGTGTCAGGTTGAAGTAATCAAGAAAGGTACGACCCTGGGTGGGAATGGATTTCAGGAACTCCTCATCCAGGTTAGCGGCGCCGATGGTACTCTGACGGTCAACTGTAGGGGCTTTGCCTGAAACCACCACACTCTCTTCCAGTGTCTTTAGCGCCATCCCCACGTCCACGGTTACAGTCCCACCAACACGCACCACAATCCCTCTGCGCACCAGTGTGTTCATCCCTTCCAACATGAAGGTGATCTCATACGTTCCCGGTGCTAACATCGGGAAACGATACACACCACTGGCATTGGTCACTGTTGTCAATTGGGGTAAAACAAGAGCAGGGGATTTAAGAATAACAGTAACCCCGGGAAGAGCTACGTTATCCGGATCGATTACTTTCCCGTTTATTGCTCCTGTTTGCGCTGTCTGTGCAAACCCAATTGAGACAACCAAAAGTGTTGCTGCGAGAAAAGTCAAAAGTCTCTTAACCATACACAACTCCTTTAATTTAATTTGTTTTTATGCCGAAGGCATTCATCACAAAACGTATGCAATATCCATACCAAATAATAAAAGGTTTACTACAAAGTATTTTTCAATGATTTATTATCCCTTGAATTCAATTAATTGAATTTTCCGTCCAATATATTGTACCGGGGGTTTCAGCAATTCTTCCCTGTCCCGGTCTTCGGTCTTACTTGACTTTTTTCCAGGCATTGATAAAGGAGACTGCTGTGTCCACCATTTTTTTTACGGATTCTTCTCCAATTTTTTTGCTGGCGGTTCGCGGATGGCTGAAAGACCAAACACCATTACTGGAAAGCTCATGACTGGCCCCACCTTTTGCTGTTTCTGCAGGAACTCCGAAAAGCTTCTGCCATACATGCATCAGTTCCGGGTACTTTTTTGACAATTCTCTCAATTCTTTCATTTGGGGAGTAAAGGTGATTACAGGTTTCTCTGCTCGATCCATCCGCACCAGGTCAGGTCTTAAATAAAGCATGATAGAGGTTTCACTCTTACCTGAGTGCCAATCGAAAAAGTCTCCTTCATCTTCTTTTTGAATCGAATTGCCTATCCCAATGGCAACAGCAATGCCTTTGGTGGAATGATTGATGCGATGGATAACATTGTCCTGGACAATGTTGTTGCCACCGTGATAATTCAAGAACATAAACCGCCGGAACCCATACTTTAATAATACTTCCACGGTTTCAAACAAAACTTTTTCCATGGTTTCCGGCTTAATGCTTAAGGTCCCGGGAAAGCCGGAGTGATAAATACTATAGCCCACGAATAAAACCTGGACAACCACGACACCGGTTTTTTCGGAAATGATTTTTGAAATGCCAAATGCTTCGTAGTAATCAGAGCCCAAAGGCAAATGCGGCCCATGCTGTTCCGTGGCTCCTAAAGGGATGATTACCATATCATTGGTTTTTAAATACTCTTTAACATCCAGCCAACTCATTTCCTGGAGCACCAAAGCTTTTGCATTTCCCGCACCAAAACCCGATACACCTAACACACAAAAGAAAACAATCAATAAAATGAAATATCGCTTAAAATTTATGCCTGACATTTATAACCTCCTGGAAAGCGCTGTCCGCGCACTTTAATTTTATATGAAATACCATTATATTTCAAGCTTTTGTGGGGTTGTCTTTTCGTGATTTGGTGGTATAATGCAAGCTGTATCATTTATGCAAACGACGAGGAAAACAGGATATGAAGTACTTACAGGAAAATTTAAAGGACAGGCTTTATGAACTGTTGAAAAGCGATTTTGACCTGGAACGGGAGGAAATCCGGTTCTCTATTCCACCGAAACGGGATTTTGGGGATTTGTCCACTACGATTCCCTTTGTTTTAGCAAAAAAACGAAAACAAAAACCCTTTTCAATCGGGAACCGGATCATAGAAAAAATCAAAGATCGATTGGATATGTTTTCCCATATCAAATTAGCTGGCGGCGGGTTTTTAAATTTTTATTTTAAAAAGAATTTTCTATTGAATTATTTGAAGGATACCATCAACCGGGAACCGGTTGCCAAAGGAATAAAAATGGTTGTAGAACACACCAGCATTAATCCCAACAAATCGGCCCACATCGGTCACCTGAGAAATGCCTGCCTGGGGGATACATTAGCCAAAAGTTTGCAGTTCCTGGGATATGACGTGGAGGTCCAGAACTACCTGGATGATACCGGCATCCAGGTAGCGGATGTCGTATGGGGGCTGATGGTTTATGAAGGAAAGAATCTTGATGAAATAAAAAAAATCCCCCACCTGGCTTCGTATCTATGGGACCTCTACCCAAAAGTAAGCCAATTATTCGCTGAAAATGAAGAAGCTAAGCATGGCCGAGATGAGACGCACAAAAAAATCGAAGAAAAAATCGACCCGGAATACTCCGTCAATCAATATATTGCCCAGGAAGTACTAAAAGACCATATCCGGGTGATGCATATGCTGGGTATCCGATACGATCTGCTGGTTCGAGAAAGTGATATCATTGAACTGGATTTTTTCAAAGAAGCCCGCGAACTTATGGAAAGCAAAGGCGTGATGTACCCTTCGCAAGACCCGGAGAAAAAAGGCTGCATGGTGATCCAATACGAAAAAGAAAAAACCGAGAAAATCATCATCCGTTCCAACGGCACCGTCACCTATATCGGTAAAGACATCGCCTATACTTTATGGAAAGTGGGATTGTTCGACAGGGATTTTTATTACAGGAAATTTTATACCTATGAGGAGGATAATAAACCGATTTATATGACGGACTTTCATCCCAACCAGTTGAAATTTAATTTTGGCGGCGGCGAAAGTGTTTTCAATGTCATTGATGTACGCCAGTCGTACCTGCAAAACATTATCTCTCAAACCCTGGGTCCGCTGAGCCCGGCTGGTCACCGGAAAAAATTTGTCCATTTTTCTTATGAAATGGTGGCCCTTACCCCGCGGTGTGTGGAAGAGATGGGTTTTGAACTCTCGGAAGAAGACCGGGAACGGGAAAAATCCTACGTCGAGGTGTCCGGCAGGAAAGGAATTGCAATCAAAGGCGATGAATTGATCGAAAAACTGGTGGAAAAATCTATTGGTGAAGTCAAACTCAGGCACCCGGAAATGGAAAAAGAAAAAATAAACGCCATTGCCAAAGAGATTGCCATTGGCGCACTAAGGTATTTTATGATCAAATTCAATGCCAATTCGGTGATTGCCTTTGATTTCAAAGACGCACTGGCGTTCGAAGGGGATACCGGCCCTTACCTCCAATACACCCTGGTGCGTATCAACAGTATTTTGAGAAAACTGGAGGAAAAACAAGGCTCTGTCAAGATTGGCAAGCTAAACGGTTCGATACTGGAAAAGAAAGAATATGACATATTTTATGAGATGCTGTTAGAGCTTTCACAGGTAGAAATCCAGGTGGAATTGGCACTTGAAAACCATGAACTGTCCGGTATTGCCAATTACACCTATTCACTATGCCAGAAGTTCAACCATTTTTATCATTTGTTCCCTATCATCGCAGAGCAAAATCTCCAACTTAAACAATTACGGCTGCAATTGCTTTTATTGGTAAAGGCGGCATTGGAAAAGTTGGTGGGCATTATGGGCATCCCTATCCCTGAAAAGATGTAATTTTAGTTGCAAAATAAATGATATTCTTGTATTATTAGGTTGGCAGTAAAATGAAACCGAAACCAGGTTTGATTGCGTTAATAATTATCTTGATTTTCCCTTGTTTTGTAGGGTCGGAAGATATCTATAAACACAAACCAATTCTTGAAGAAGTGGAAGTTACCAATATGCTGCTTACTGTAAGGGTATATGACAAAGGAAAACCAGTCAAAGGACTAAAAAGGAGTGATTTTAGAATCCTGGAGAATGGAAAAGAACAGGAGATCAATGAGTGTTACCTGAGGATGAAGCACTTGAATATTGAAAAAGATGCTTCCACCGGTGATTTTAACCGCGAACCTGCGGTTGTTCCTCGACTCTTTGTTTTAATATTCAATATCTCCGATTATCGCTTGAATATTAACGACGGAGTCGATTATTTTTTCGATCGCGTTCTAAGACCCAACGATCGATTAATGATAATGACCAATCGTTTTTTCTTAAACGACCACCTGGTATTGGACCCCCGGGCTGAGAAAAGGAGAGCTAAAAAAATTCTAAAGATAGAGATGATACACGCGAAGAGCACGATCAATGAAATAGAAAAAACCTTAAAATCATATATCGATGAATATAACGATTTCATGACCATCAGGAACATGAGAAACGAAAATATTGGAGAGAACAGCGGTGGAAATCAAGGAGGAGACAGCGGGGGAAATGAAAATAATAATCAAAATGAGGACCCGGAAGGTATAGAAATAAGTGCCATAACTCATTTTGTTTTGCAGTACTGCAACTTTGTAAAGGAGATCAAAAAATCATTCTTACGCATTCCCTTGAAAGAGTATATTGGTTTAGCAGCATACCTGTGGGAGCAGAAATTAGAAAAATGGGTATTGAATTTTTACCAGATTCCCCGGTTCCCGCAACCCGACATCAATTCGGAATTTGAAGAAAAAATCCGGGCCAGCGGGTATGCAATGGACATCCTTAATGCGGTGATGATGCCCGAAGAGACAGAAACGAATTCCATTGCCCAGCTATTTGTCAATACCGGGGCCACGTTTCATACCCTGTTGATGAAGTATGAAGGAAATCTCTTTAACGACGATTTAAGAAACTACCTGGCTTATCGCCCGATAACCAATGATTCCGAAGGAATCTTGAGGAAAATATCCCGGATGACCGGGGGAAAGGTGATTCGTTCCAACCAAATAAAAAAATTCTATGATAAGATTTCCATGAAAGAGGATATTTATTATGTATTGGCTTACAAAACCAAACGTGGAATCGGGAACAAAAAACGAAAGGTCACGGTTCTGGTGAAAAATAAAAATTATAAAGTGATTTATGACAACCAAAGGAGAAGCCGGAACTTTCGCCAGGAAGAGAAAAAACTTTTAACCAATCAAAATGAAAAGGTCCCGCAAATACGCTTGAGAGATGTTGACTATGGAGATGGGATACTAAAGATACTGGTTTCGGATTTTAAAATTGACACCACTTTACAGCCGAGAGCAGGTCACGTCAAGGTTCTGCTTCACTTCCTGGATGAAAGATCGAAATTAGTGATGGCTAAAGAGAAGAGTATAAAATCCCCTGAACCACAGATGCATATGGCCATCAATCTCTCCCTGTTGAAAAAGGGAAATTACGAAGTAATAGTCATGGTGAAGGACCTGGTAACAGGCATACAAGACCTGGCCATTCAAGAAGTAGCCGTCACAAAATAATAAAATGGGAAAAAGTAAGATAAGGTTTTATGCGGTTGCTTATGGGCGAAACCCGGGAATCTATGATAAGTGGTATGGTGAAGATGGTGCGGAAGCCCAGGTGAAAGGGTTTCCCAATGCTCGATTCCAGGGATTTACTACCCGCCAGGAGGCGAAAGCATGGCTAAAGGAATTTCAACTCCCGGAAAATCCAGTGGTTTTGGAAAAAGCTAAAGTTATTATTTATACTGATGGTGGATGTATTAAAAATCCCGGTACCGGGGGGTATGGGGTGGTTCTGCTCCATGAAGGTAAACGGAAAGAGCTTTCCGCCGGCTTTCGGCGCACCACCAATAACCGGATGGAATTGATGGCCTGTATTGAAGGTTTAAAAGCTTTGAAATACCCGTGTTCGGTTAATCTTTACAGTGATTCCCAATATGTGGTCAATGGTATAAAAAAAGGTTGGGCCAAACGCTGGAGAAGAAACGGATGGATGCGAAACCTAATTGAGCCGGCTGAAAATATAGATTTATGGAAAGAGCTCCTGGATTTATGTGATACGCACAGTGTTAAGTTTTCCTGGGTAAAAGGCCATGCGGGCAACCGGGAGAACGAGCGCTGCGATCGCTTGGCAAAAAAGGCGGCAGCGAACAAAAAGAATTTACTGCAGGACACAGCGTTTGAAACCAGCCGGACCACAGTAACAGCAGCAAAGCCAGGAACCCTGTTTTAACTCCGCACTCGTGCGTTTTTCTCCTGACCCACCAAGGGATTCCCTTCGGTGATGCGAACCAGTGAAAAAGCGGTTTCCTCCGTCACCGGGACAGGTAATTTGTAATTATCAAAACAAATTTGCCATTAAAATCAAATATAATGAGAATTCAGCTTAGAATTTTGAAATTGGCAGGACCACATGAGACGGATGACTTCCGGATCTAAATACATGTTGGTTGGCAACCTGATAATCAGCTTCAGTTGCTGTCGGGATATTCACAAATTTCTGGGGATTCCTGCCAATCAGGGGAAACCAGGTACTCTGAACCTGGACCATTATCCTATGCCCTTTAAGGAAGCAGTGGTTACGGCTGTTCAAGTTGATTGTAAATTTGGTTATTTTATTGGGTATAAGAGGCTCAGGTATTTCAAAACTGTTTCTGAATTTGGCACGAAACACTTCATCTGCAATCATGAGCTGGTATCCTCTCATTTTTTCTTCCGGATGATTTTCCGGGTATACATCTATGAGTTTTACAACCCAATCGCAGTCAGTGCCGGAAGTAGATGCAAAGAGTTTTGCTATAATACGACCGGAAATAATAACTTCTTCTTCCAGGACATCGGTCTGCCAGCTCAGGACATCGGAACGACCTTGTATAAAACGCTGATCTTCAACTTTCCAGTACATCTTGGAACCTTGCCAGAATCCATTTATAGGTTGTTCTGTATAAGGAATAGGATTGGCGGGATTTGAAACGTAGCTGTCGAATTCCTGTGTGCTGTCTCCTTGAGGAAGTTCAAAAGAGAGCCTGCCATTCTTGTGGAAATAGAGCTGCCGTTCTTCGATATTACCCTTAGGAGGCCAATTGTTGTAGGATTTCCACTCGTTTTTGCCGGTCTGAAAAGCGAGAGCTTCAGGCAGGTTGAGATTTCCCTTATCTTTTAAAAAGTAAGCAAACCAGGGTGCCTGGATGTTTTCACGGTAATATAAACTGGGGGTGCATCCAAAATCAATGTCATAGAGTTTCTGCCCGTCACCTTTCCAACCACCATGAGACCATGGACCCACAATAAGGTAATTCAAATTTTGCAGATCGTTCATCTCAAGAACCTCGTAAATCTTCATAGAACCGTAGAAATCCTCTGCATCCCACCAGCCGGCTACATTTAAGGTAGGAATATTTACATTGTTGAAATTGTGAGTGACTTCCAGTTTTTGCCAGTATTCATCGTAATTGGGGTGTGTCATGAAATTATTCCATGTCGGCGAATTTCCCTGGAAGTAATTTTTATTTACATTTGAAAGAGGACCCAACTCAAGGTACCATTCATAGACATCTTTATCGAAATTAAAGGGAGTGCAATCATCAGAAAGTTCCATCAAGGCCGCATAACCAAAACCGGGACTCAGGCGGAAAGCTCCGTTATGGAAGAAATCATCGCCGATAAACATGTCTGAAGGCGATCCCTGTGGAGAAACAGCTTTGATTGCAGGGTGGGGATTAATCATTGCCATTACAGCCAACCAGCCATCATAGGACACTCCAAATATTCCCACCCGGCCATTGTTGCCTGAAACATTTTGCAGCAGCCAGTCAATTGTGTCATAGGTATCTGTGCCTTCGTCAATACCACCGGGATTCGGAGGACGCATCATAATAAATTCTCCCCCTGATTTGTAACGACCCCTGATATCCTGGACAACAAAGATATAACCTTCCCTGACAAACTCAAACCACCATTTGCTTTCTCCAATCCTCCAGTAATATCCATACCGGCTTTGAGGAAGGCCATATGGGGTTCGCATCATCAGAAAGGGCAAAGATTCAGTTGAATTCCTGGGCACATAGATTTCTGTATGTAACCCAATTCCGTCACGCATGGAAATCAGGGCTTCACGTTTACTGTAAAATGGAGCTGGATCAAATGGGATTTCCGGTATCTGTATCTCAGGTTCGGGAGGGGGAGTTGTTTCCCTGGAACAGAAGAAAAGCAAATTCACCGAAAATGTTAGTAACAAGGTTACTATTAAAAATTTTATTTTTTTCATTTTTCCTCCAAATGTTTCTTCATAATAATTAAACACAACAGGAAAGAAAAATTCCACTTCCTGGTTAGTTTTGATGAAAAAAACATGGCGAACCGTAAGTTTAAAAATGAAAATTGTAAAAAAAGAAATTGATATCGAAGTATTTTGTTACTCGTTTTGGTGCGGGAAAACGTTTGTATGAAAATATAAAATGATACCTGATCCCATTATTGAAGAAGTGATAAAGAAAAATCGTAAGGTGTGTCAAATTCTCTTCGACAGAACAGCCGCATCAAATCATTTTGGAAATCAAAGAGAGATATATGACCGTAATCGGTGCCTCGAATCGTTTTCATAATATTCTCCATTTCATTTAAATCGTCGATACCGGCTTCTGCTGCATTGGTGGCTGTACGAAATCGCCAACAATTTTCCATCATGTAATCCATTCCCTCATGGTAGGCAGTGTTGGTTAACACCTGGTAATTCTTCTCTGCCCTGAAAAAATCAGGTATCCGATCGAGGTTAAACTCGATAACAACGGAATTCCCGTAAGAATCTGCCGCCAGTACGTGACCGGTGGTATGAGGAGACCAGGGGCGTACAGAGCGATATAAAGCGATCACTTCGTCAACTGTGGCACATGTCTCTAAAGCGATTCGAAATAAATGATTCTGCTGGATTGCAGGAACATCCGGATAGGGGTCTAACCAGAAATATTTCGGGGGATTGCCATTTGCGGCAGTCCCCATAAACAAACCTTTTTCATTAATACCGTCCATCACCCAGTGAAACATCGTATAACAAGCGTTGGCCATTACTTTGTACCCCCCTTCTATCTGCGTAAATACAACAAAATGGGGTTTTTCGAAATCATTGTCAAAATTTCTGCCCACGATGCTGCGGTCCGGTAATTTCACAGAGACAATACTGCAATGATCAAACGTCGAAGCGGCGGCACCAGTCCCGGGACCCATTAAAGATTTGAATTCTGAGTATTTAAACAGATCCCACCATAATCGATAAAAAAAATTGTGCTCAAAAAAGACAAAATCCAATTCAGCAACCGGGATATTAAACACATCCCCCACACCTCTGGCAATCTCTAAAAATTGAGGGTACACCTGCCTATACATTTCAATGATACGGTTATTCAATTCCACCTGTCCAGCCGTTACCCGCCTTGGTTGATGGTCCGATTGTTGAGAAATGAGAGCCACTAAGTATCCATATTCATAGTAACTACCTTTAATTTCGACATATTGGGGTATCGTGTTTTGGGTGGAAATGGGTGAATATGTCATAATCTCCTTGCCCATGGTCTCCCGGGCATTGGCAAGATATTGCTTGAATTCCTGGTCGTATGTCGCTAACAGCCTATCTATTGCCTGTTGGCGGGGATCCATATCCTGCTGTGGACTCCCAGTTTTGTAGTCACATTTAAAGAGAAAAACAACCAGTAGAAAAAAAATTACCGGGTTCAATTTTTTTATTAATAACTTGAAATTTCTCATTGCTGCCTCCTATCTTTTATTTCGAATATCATGGTGGGTTCCTCGACCCATTCCACGGGTGGTATTTGTTTTCCATCCACGAATCCGTTATTTAAATAGAGATACCCGAATCGTGCCATGTCCCGGGAAAAACCAAACGCGCATAAAATTATAACAAAAATAAAAAGCAATACCCTCGTTTTCACTGAAAACTCCTTATATCATTTTGCGTTTTTTTACAAACGCTTCCCCACGCCAAAGCGGGTAACAAAATACTCCGCTATCTCATTCTCATCAAGATAGAAAGTGGCAGTAACCCACCAGGTACTGGTTTCTGATTCATCCATGTCAAAGTAGAACATATCTCCCCCGGATTGAAAAAGCTCGGTGGTATAATCTTCATCACCGTATTCAACCCACAATCGCTCTTCTGCATCCTGGTAAATCCTTATTTCTCCATATTTGTAGGAATCGAAATAAGAGCCGGTATATTTTCCCCAGGTTGAAGGTGATGTTGAATAATCGGGATCGATATAATTAGCTGGCAAATGCAAAAAAATATCCATTGCCTTTTTTGCCACATAGTATGGATTGAAAGTATCCACATTCACCATCACGACTACGCCGAAGTTATATTCAGGTACCAAACATACCTCTGACCGGAAACCGGTACCCCCTCCACTGTGCCTTATTACAGTGAGACCTTTGTAATCTCTCGAACTCAGGCCATAGCCGTATCCATATTCATAAGGATTATGGGTGTCTTCAAGTGGGGACATCATGCGAGCGGCCGAAGCGGCACTTAAAATTTCTCCTCCATTAGCCAGGAGCATTTCAACAAAACGTGCCATATCCTCAGCGCTCATATAACACCCACCCGCCGGGCGAAGCAAGGGGCAGAAATTATTCTCCGGCAAAATATATTGGTCAACCTCTCCATTCTCTTTGAAAGTATGTCCAAGCGAATAGTTACCATAGTTATATATCGTCTGCGTTCCATAACTGGCGGTAGTCATTCCCAGGGGATCGTAAATCCTCTGTTTCATTGCATCAGTGAAAGGAATACCGGCTGCCTCTTCAACAATCAAACCCACCAAAGAGTATCCCAGGTTAGAATAGTTAAATAAACGGCCTGGTGGGCCCCAGAGGGGGTAATTGGTATGGTCCCGAAACCAACGGGATAGGATGTCCTCATCCGTATTGCAAATAATTTCAACATAGCCTGGCAAACCGGAGGTGTGGGTCAGTAGTTGATGCACACTAATATTTGCAGGATCAAAAGGCTGAATTAAATTAAAATATGGAACATAAGTGGTCACAGGAGCATCCAGGTTTACAACGCCCTCATCAACCAGGGTCATTACGGCTGCTGCCGTAAGCATCTTTCCTGCGGAAGCTGTTACAAATAAGGTTTTTGTGTCAACCTGGTCGTTACTGTCAAAGCGTTTGACTCCTATACCGGATGAATAAGAAAGGATACGGTTGGTAATAACCGCAATTGAGCCGCCAGGGACGTTTTTTTCTTCAAACTCGCTGCGAATATATACCAGTAACCGGTTGAACATGTCCTGTCCTGATTCTTCTGGTCCTGTTGTCTTACTTGACCGGCTTTTACACCCGGTAAGCAATAAAATAGCAACCATTACTAACAAAATGATTAAAAAATTTTTTTGTTTTTTAAACATATTTTGTCCTCCCCTGGGTGTTGTGTCTTTAAGTAATTCTATACGATTATCACGTTTCCGGTGCACCAGTAAAACATCGATTTCTTTTTTTTCACCAATCTTCATTTTAAAAGTTACCTTCTTACCTGATACATATTTAACACAACAAGGGGCAAAAATTCCACTTTTTATTGAAAAAAAATTGTCCCTGGTTAATCAGAAGCTTTTGCTGATGTTTCACGGGTCCTGATGCTTCACGGGGCATGTCTCGAAACAATTTAATATAGGACATTTACAGACCAAAAATTTTCCCCCAACTTTTAAATATCCTTTTTCTTCGTGCCCTTCGTGTCCTTCGTGGTTAATTTTTTTTTGGTTGTGGCTTTGCCGCGGTGCGGACAGGCGAATTTAATTATGGTATAATTGATTATGCGTAAAAAAAAGCAATTAAAAATACTTTTTGTTATAATCCTTTGGATTTTTTCTTTTATGTGGGGAGCTAATCAAAAAAATATGGTTTTTATAGAAGGGGGATCTTTTGAAATGGGCGACGTGTTTAATGAGGGAAGGGAAAATGAAAAGCCCGTTCATCGCGTCACATTAACTGGATTCTATTTGGGTAAGCATGAGGTGACTGTAAAAGAATTTAAAGAGTTTATCAAAGAGACTGGATATATAACGAATGCGGAAAGAAGCATCAGTAGGCGTTTAGAAAAAGAATACCGGGAGAAATTCAAATCAGAAAAATTAACCGCAAAAGAAAAAAAGGAATTATCTGTTGAGCTTCTTTCTATAATGGGAGGTTGCTATTGTTTTAATCTTGAAACAAAAAAATGGGAGATGAAACCTGATGCCAACTGGAAAAAGCCCTACTTCAAACAAAGCAATAAGGACCCGGTCACATGCGTTTCGTGGCAAGATGCCATTAATTATTGTAACTGGCTGAGTGAAAAAGAAAAATTACCATGGGCCTATGATTCCAAAACTGGAGAGCTTTTGGATAAAAATGGAAAAACTACAACGGACATTAACATGGTAAAAGGATACAGATTGCCAACTGAAGCAGAATGGGAATATGCCGCCAGGGAGAAGGGGAAAAAAAAGAGATTTGGTAATGGCAAAGATATAGCGAGATCAAGTGAAATAAATTTTGACGCTACACAAACAAATTTCCCTTTTCTAAAAAAGGGTATTTTTAGAAAAAAAACCACTCCTGTAGGCAGTTTTAAACCAAATAGCTTAGGATTATATGATATGAGTGGTAATGTCTGGGAATGGTGTTGTGATTACATGGAAGGGTATGAAAAAGAAGAAAAGTCAAATCCCATCAGAACAATAGGCT
>CP070627.1:9070206-9072769 GCA_020355945.1 Candidatus Aminicenantota bacterium
AAATCCGGGATTGTTGAATTTGTCATTAAAAGATGTTTTTGGGATTTTTTTTCATAATAATTAACAAGAAAAGTTATTTATTCAGACTTGAATTGCTGCGGTTATCTGCTGCATCCAATTGTTTAATAAGGATTTTTGACTTTTTTTATTTTGTGAATTCCCCTGGTTCGGTTTTTTCATGGTTCCATCTTTGCCGCATCATTTTTCCCCGGATATCCGGTTCATCTTCTTACATTCACGGTACCTGGCCGGTGAGATGCCAAAATGATTTTTGAAAATATATATAAAATAATTACAGTCCAGGAAGCCCACTTTTTCTGATAACTGCTTTATAGTCAAGTCCGATTCACCGGTCAATAATATAACGGAACGAACCATCTTTTCTCTCAAGAAGTATTCCCTTAACGGAAAATTTCTTTGCAGTCTAAACAGCCTGTCCAGGTAAGATTGACTGACCTTTAACGCCCTGGCAATTTTCGCCACTGTTAGTTCCCCAAATTCTTCATCCTTCCGCGTCAACATGTACTCAACGGCCCGTACACAGAGAGAACTTTTGTTTCCCTTCATCTTGCCTCCTTAAACTTATCCTGGTTAAGCTTGATCTCCATTTTTTTCATCATTTAACATAATAGATAAGAAACCAGTATTATTAGCCTTTACGTTGTCCTGGAAAAAATGATTAAAAACAAACAGGTTATTTTACTTTAACGGGTAATGCTTTTGGGGGGAATTTGCAGCAGAAGAAGAATGAAGATAAAACTTTTCTCTCCAGAGGTGAAATAAAATTAATGCCCATAAGCGGTGTGCATGGTTTTGTTTATGGTGCAAATGCTCTTCTATCATTTTCTTAATATACGGATAATTGAAGAATCCCGCTTCCTTGACGCGTTTTTCGGAAAGATATTCCATCATCAAATCTTTGAGTTCATTTTTCAACCAGTTTTTGATAGGGATGGAGAATCCCTCTTTTTGGCGATAAATAATTTCTTTAGGTAAAATCCCTTCCATGGCTTTTTTAAAAAACCATTTGCTGGTGGAACCGGAAGACCCGCCCAATTTGTAATAAGAGGGTAGAGAAAAAGCAAATTCCACTATTTTGTAATCCAACAGCGGCACCCGCGCCTCCAACGAAGTGGCCATACTCATCCGGTCCACCTTTACCAAAATGTTATCCACCATATAGGTCTTAAAATCAAGATACAGGTCTTGATTGATGCCGTCAAATTGCCGGCTGTGTTCAAAAAAACCGGCAAAGGGAGCCCGGGCCGGTAATGGCCTTAAATAATCGCCCTGCAAAAAACCGGGAGAATATAGGTTTCTCTTTTGGAGATTGGATAAAAAAATCATCCAGCGGAAATGACGGTTGATATAAGAATTTTGCAGCCCTTCACTGAACCGTTTCACCCGGTTGACAAATCCCTTCTTAAGTTCCGATGGCGGAAACAAGTGGGTGGCGCGGGCCATTAACGGATGAAACGGCCGGAACAAAGAAAAATCCATGAGCCGGGCAAACTTCTGGGCAATGTAGTGTTCATAACCCCCGAAAATCTCATCCCCCCCATCACCGGAAAGTACCACCGTGACCTTTTCTCGGGCAGTCCTGCTTACCAGGTAGGTAGGAAAATTGGAAAAATCCCCCAACGGCTCATCCCAAAAATCCGCCAGGTAAAGCACCAATTCACTGATGTTCGGGGAAAGATTTTTGGTATAGTGATCGGTATTAAATTCCCGGGATACAATACCCGAGTATTTCAATTCGCTGTAGGATTTTTCTTCAAATCCAATGGAAAAGGTTTTGACCTGGTGAGGGGATAGGGAGGACATGGCGGCGGCAATAGAACTGGAATCAATACCACCGGAAAGAAAAGCTCCCAGGGGCACATCCGATATCATGCGCATTCTAACGGATTCACGCAAAAGATGATGGAAGTTTTCCTTCAACTCGTTAAAATCAGGGACTCTTTTCTCTTGTTCCTTTACCTTTTGAACATCCCAATATTTTTCAATATGGAGTTTTCCTTTCTCATAGGTTAACAGGTGGCCGGCAGGTAATTTTCGAATCTGTTTAAAAATGGAAAACGGAGCCGGTATATACTCCAGGGTCACAAACCAGTCCACTGCTCCAGGATCGATTTCCCTGCTGATACCGGGATATTCCAGGATAGATTTAATTTCAGATGCAAAAACCAGGTTTTTATTCCCTGGTTTCAGGCAGTAGTAAAGTGGCTTAATGCCCACGTGATCTCTTACCAGGACCAACCGGTCATTTTTTTTATCATAGATACCGATGGCAAACATTCCCCTGAGTTTTTTCACGAACCCGGTGCCGTATTCTTCGTAGAGGTTAACAATGACTTCGGTATCGGTCCTGGTCCTGAATCGATACCCCCTGGCTTCCAGTTCTTTTCTTAATTCCGGGAAATTGTAGACTTCCCCGTTATAAGTAATCCAATTATTTTTTGAATGAGAAGGTAACGGTTGATGACCGGTTTCCAGGTCAATGATGCTGAGCCGGCGGGCAGCCAGGCCCACATGGTCTCCAACATAATACCCCTCATCATCA
>CP070627.1:9072869-9082339 GCA_020355945.1 Candidatus Aminicenantota bacterium
GAGAGTGGCGGGCCCGCCGGAGGCAAATAAAAATAAACAATCATATTGCCAGAAGGGCACAACTTTGTTAAACTTTATAACTGGAATTACCGGAAATGAAAGAGAAAAAGCGATTAACAGCAAAAGAAGTGGCACAATTATTGGGCACCCCTATGGTTACCGTGCTGCGGTGGGCACACCAGGGCAAAATCCCCTGTAAATTAAAAAAAGATACCTATTTCTTTAAAAAAAATGAAATCATGGACTGGGCCAATGCCCATGACCTGCTGGTAAAAAAAGAAGAAGATAAGAAATCCAAAATTCGCCAGGAAGAATCCGTCAGCCTGAAAAAAGCCGTTGAACAAGGCGGTTTTATTCATAACCTGGAAGGCAGCGATATCTATTCTGTCTTGAAACATGCCGTGGATAAAATAAAACTCCCGGAAGACGCAGACAGAGAACTGGTGCTGGATGAATTGCTCAACCGGGAAGAGATTGCCTCCACCGGGATCGGCAAAGGCGTGGCCATCCCTCACCCCAGGACCACCTTAAATCTTAACCTCCAAAACCCGGTCATACCGGTGGTCTTCCTGGAACAACCGGTGGATTTTAATGCAGTGGATGGAGAGGAAATATTTGTGCTCTTTTTGATGTTCAGTCCTTCCACACAAATACACTTGAAACTGCTCTCCAGGCTCAGCATATGTTTGCGAAATAAAGAGTTCTTATCCCTGTTAAATAAGAGGGCCAGCGAAATTGAAATACTGGCAAAAATCGAACAAATTGAGAAAGAATTGGGGCATGGCGAATCATAAATAAGGTAAGAAGGTGAGAATTGTCAATGATCAATTGTCAATTGTCAATTGTCAACGAGAAAGAAGCAACCAATGAGCAATGATCAATAAAACCATAAAGGAATTCAATACCAGGATTCGGACGATCTTTATTAACCTGGACCCCCGGTTTCAATCCATTATTATTGGTGTTATTGTGGGATTATTCAGTGGTTTTGCAGCAGTGGGATTAAATTACGGGTTAGAGGAATTCTCCCACCTGTTACACCAATTCCACGGCCGTGTCTATGTGGTGCTGTTCCCTATGGCAGGTATTGCTTTAACCGTATTGATTTTAAAATATGTCATCAAGGATTTCGGGGGGCATGGGGTCCCGGAGGTCATCTACAGTGTGAGTATAAAAGGCGGGGCACTAAAGTTCCGTTCGTCCTTTTCCAAATTAATGGGCAGTCTAATTACCATTTCCAGTGGTGGTTCTGCCGGGCCTGAAGCACCGGTGGTGATTAGCGGCGCTGCTATTGGTTCCAATATTGCCAGGTATTTTAAATCGAATGAGCGCATTCGCGTTGCCGTTGCCGGTTCCGGTGCTGCAGCCGCTATAGCCTCTATTTTCAATGCACCAATTACCGGGGTTATTTTCACTATGGAAGTTATCCTGGGCGAATGGTCCTTTAAAGATATGGTCCCGGTGGCTATTTCTTCAGTAACCGGTACCATTGTCAGCCGGCTGCTGAAAGGCAACCAGATTCCCTTTACCCACCGGGAATTTGACGTCAATATCAATGATATATTTGGCACAATAGGTCTTGCTATTGCCTTTGCCGTGTTTTCTTTGATGTTTATAAAGCTGTTGAAATGGACCTCCATGGCATTGGATAAATACTTTAAAAATGCCCTTTTAAAAGCTCTTTTCGGTGGATTATTGGTGGGAATGGTAACCATTTTTTTCCCCTACGTTAAAGGCGAGGGATATGAGGTAGTCAGGCAGTTGATTGCCGGGAAATTTTCTTCCACTGCAGCCATAGTATTGGTGCTCATTTTGATGAAGATGCTGGCTACATCCCTGACATTGGGTTCCGGTGGTTCCGGCGGAGTATTTGCACCCTCCTTGCTCATCGGCAGCCTGGGCGGATTCTTTTATTTTCAGTTGCTTACACTGGTCTTTCCCCAGGCAAACTTTACCGGTGCAGCGCTGTTCTCCCTGGTGGGTATGGCTGGCATGCTCAGCGGTACCCTGCATGCACCCCTCAGTGGTATATTTCTTATCGTGGAAATTACCGGTGGTTACGATGCCATCTTACCCCTCCTGCTGGTCTCCTTCCTCACTTCAACACTGGTGAAACTGGTGGAAAAACATTCCATATACCACTATGAACTGGTAAAAAAAGGACTCCTGCTGCGACCCCGAACCGACGGCCGAATCTTATCGGAAATCCAACCTACGGAACTTTTGGAAACCGATTTGATCCCTATATATCCTGAAATGGTACTCAAAGACCTTATTCCCCTGGTACAAAAATCCCGGCGCAATTACTTCCCGGTGGAAGATAAAAAAACAAATGAATTCCTGGGCATGGTTTATTTTAACGACATCAAACAGTACCTTTTTGACCCCAACCTGGTGAACTCCATCATTGTTGAAGAGGTCATGCAAACCGATTTAACCACTGTATCGTTAACTGACAGCGTGGGGGAAATATTAAATACCTTTGACACCACCGATGCCTGGAGTTTGCCGGTGGTAGAGAACAAAAAATTCCTGGGGCTTATTTCCAAAGCCACCATGCTGGACCATTATCGCAAAGAACTAAAAGCACAAACCGAAGATTATTAGCCACAAAGATACACAAAGGCACACGAATAAAACACCGGGAAGTAACCTTTTTAATAAAAGATCATTTTTTTTTATTTTTGACTTGCTATAAACGCAGTTTTTCTGTAAACTTTATTGTTTAAAAAAAAATTATCAGCGGCAGGTTACATGTTGACTGGTGGTTGATAATTACTCCAGGAGCTTAATGAGGTTTTGAGCATATGAATATGGACAAGAAGAAAAAGAGCGGCAAGAATAGAATAAAGAGAAGCAGATTCAATATAAACCCATTAATTAATACAATAAAGGAGGATAACCATGAACGAATTGGTGGAACGCCTGACTAAACCCCAACCCGTAGAAACGGCGCGACCGGAAAAAACAGCTAAAGCCCTAAAAGAATGCGTTGACAGGGATTATGTTCACGTGATGTTTAAAAAAACCGGGACAGAAGTAGGCATTCAACTGGACCGCAGAGATTGTAAATTTGACGAAGGAGATTTTGAAACGGCTTCAGGGACCGTACACCTGGTTGGAGGTCTGATCCTGAATTATGACAAAGTCCGATGTATGGCAGATATTGACCTGACCACCTGTGAGGGAACCGGTCACCTGGAACCCGTTAGTGATGAAGAATACGAAGAAATTATGGGTCGAGCTGAAGAATAACCGATAACCAGTAAGAGGTAAATAAAAAAACAGTAATGATTTCGTTAGGGACGCCCGGATGGGCGTCCCAATAGCCCTCCTATTTCTTACAGCCTGGCAAAAATCACGCCAGTGCCCTGGAAAAGGGCTTTCATACTGAGAATTTTAATTTTAATTAGCCTTTACCCCTTGACAATAAGTTTATTTTAAATTATTATCTGTTTATGATAATAGGATTTAATACTGACATTAAATATCGCGACGAGGTGTTCCATATTCAAACAGAAGATAAAGGGGAGAATAATCCTACAGTGGAAACCCTTGTCTATCACAATGGTGAGATCCTGCTGTCCAGGCGGATTTCTTACAGCCATCTTCTCAGTAAAAGCGATGCCCGAAAGCGAATCAAAAACATGATGAAAACCCAGCATGACCAGGTGATATCTGAGTTGAAAGGAGGAAAATTCCTGCATCTATTGTCCCTGGATACCCAGGCGGTTGATGAAATATCCCTTGATGAAATGGTACTGGATTATTTGATGCATAATGAAGAAAGTCCCTAAAGAATAATCCATGGCTGCACCTGAGACAATCATTTTAATCGATGGCATGTATCTGTTATTCAGTTCTTTCTATGCCAACCGGAATATGCGCACCCTTAAAGGAGAGCCTACCGGGGCTATATATGGTTTTGTCACCCGCACTGAGGGGTTAATCCGCGACTTTCAGCCCGGACGGATTGGTGTTGCCTTTGATTCACGGGAAAAAACCTTCCGTCACCACATGTATGAACCTTACAAAGCCAAACGCCTGGTTCCTCCTGAAGAATTACTCCAGCAAATCCCCCTGGTAAAAGAATATTTAAACTTAAGAGGCATTCACCTGTTCGAAGTGCCGGGATTTGAAGCCGACGACATCATTGCCACTTGTTCAAAAGCAGAAGACCAAAAGGGAAATGAAGTATTGATCTTTACCGCGGATAAAGACCTGTTCCAGTTGGTGGGTGGTCATGTCTTTATTTATCACCCCCGGTTAAAACAAAAACTGGATGTGGAAGGCATCAAAGAGCATTTCGGCGTCTCACCGCAGCAGATAGTGGATTTTCTCTCCCTTACCGGTGATACTTCTGATAATATCCCCGGAGTTCCCGGTGTGGGTGAAAAAACAGCCCTGAAAATCATTGAAAAATTCGGAAGCCTCGATAACCTCCTCTCTCGCCTCGAGGAAGTGGAGGAAAAAATAAAGAAAAAAATTGAAAATAACCTGGAATCGCTGAAAATTTCCCGACAGTTGGTAGACCTGGCCAATGCACCCGGAATAAAAGAAGAATTTCAATTGCAGCCCTTTAGAGATGAAATCACCCGGGAACTGTTGGATTTTTATGGAAAATTATCCTTCAGCAGCCTGCTGAAACGATTCGAAGCACCTACAGCGCCCGGGAAAGAAACACCTCAATTGGATATCCAATACCATGTGGTCAAAAATACCACCCAACTGCGGCAGTTGAAAGAGAAAATCCAAAAAGAAAAGTATTTTGCCTTTGACCTGGAGACCACAGCCATTGAATTTTTTAAAGCCGATATCGTGGGAATTTCTATCTCCTTTAAAACCGAAGGATATTATATTCCATTCCTTTACTCCCGGGCCGAGGCAAAAGATATCGCGATTGATTTTAAAGAGTTTAAAAAAGAGTTGGCTGGAGTGTTTGAAAATCCAACCATCGAAAAAACCGGCCATAACCTTAAATTTGATATCTTGCATTTAAAACCCCATGGGATCGAGGTCAACGGTGTAAAGGATGACTCCATGGTGATGTCTTATCTTCTTTATCCCAACCGGCGGGCCCATAATCTCAAAGATTTGACCCTGGAATTTTTGAACTATAAGCAAGTGGAATATGACGACCTGGTGGGCAAAGGCAAGAACCAGAAACAATTAATTACCGTAGACCTGGAAACCCTCAGCCGATATTGCATTGATGATTCTCACCTAAGCCTTAAATTGGTGGATATACTGGGAATAAGCATCAAAGAAAAGGGACTGGGGGATTTGTATGAAAACATTGAAATGCCCTTGATCCGGGTACTAAAAGAAATGGAATTTGTTGGTGTTAAGATCGATGTGGATTTTCTAAAAAGTGCAGCCAAAACCTTAGAGGAAAAAATCAATGCCCTTGAGCAAGAAATTTATGACATGGCCGGGTACCGGTTGAACCTCAATTCTTCGCAGCAGTTGGGGGAATTACTGTTTGAAAAAATGAACCTGCCCGTGCAGAAACGAACCCGTAAAACCAAATCCTTTTCCACCGATATTGATGTACTCAATGAGTTGAAAGATTTTCCTATCGTCGCCAGAATTATCGATTATCGAACTTATAAAAAGCTGTTATCCACGTACCTCATCGGGTTGTCGGACAACGTCGATGCCAATAACCGGGTACACAGCTCCTTTAATCAAACCATCACCGCTACTGGCCGTTTATCTTCGTCCTTTCCCAATTTGCAGAATATACCCGTGGGTGAGATTGCCGGTATTAATGTCAGGGATGCGTTTGTTTCCGAGGGAGACAGGTGGCTCCTGGCTGCGGACTATTCTCAAATCGAGCTGCGGGTTATGGCCCATTTTTCCCAGGACCCCAACCTGTTGGAAGCC
Organism: Candidatus Aminicenantota bacterium; assembly: GCA_020355945.1. The sequence goes on from CP070627.1 coordinate 9,078,756, forward strand.
TTTGCCAGGGATTTTGATATTCACCAGCATACGGCTGACACGGTATTTGGCGATGATATGATCTCAAGTCCCAAAGAAAAACGAAAACGGGCCAAAATCATTAATTTTTCTGTTCTTTACGGCAGTGGACCTTACTCGTTATCCAAAGAACTGGGAGTGAGTTATAAAGAAGCTAAAGCTTTTATTGATATGTATTTTGAAAAAAATGCCGGGGTGAAGAAATTTATCGATGAAGTGATTGAGAAAGCAGAGAAGGAACCGGAAGTCAGGACCATCTCCGGTAGGAAGCGGGATATTCCTGAAATTCTCAGTTCCAATCGCACCGTCAAAGAGAATGGCAAACGTATGGCCATTAATACGGTTATCCAGGGCAGTGCCGCAGACATCATTAAAATTGCCATGGTCAACATCCAGGAGAAATTGGCAGGCATGAAGAGCAAATTGATCATGCAGGTGCATGACGAATTGGTATTTGAATACCCGAAGGAAGAGGAGAAGAAACTGTTTCAAATGGTCAGGCGAGAGATGGAGAATGCGGTGCAGTTGAAGGTTCCTTTGAAAGTGGACCTGGAAGTGGGCAAGACCTGGGGAACCATGGAAAAGGTAAAAATATAATTTTTATCCCTGCAGCAGAAAGAAAAAGGAATAAGAATTTGAATATATCTTTTTGCAGCTGATTTAATCGTTGCACAATCTAAGTAACATTAATATAAAACGCGCTCCTGTCAAAGTAATCTCCTACATCATAAAAGCATCGTTTCCAAACCACGCCATTACCAAAATAGGTGGTGCTGGTAACAATACCAGTGGGGATCTGAATAGAAAAGGTTTTGGTAGTGCTTGCCCCCGCATTAAGAGTGAATCGTTCCGATGTGAGTACTGGCCATCCTGTGTACCTACCACTTAATCCCGCACCAATATTATTTAAGAAATTAGCCACACCAAAGAAGATAGACACAAACACATCAGAGTGGCTTGGATCGCCAATGGGGTTGGCGATGAATACTGAATAGGAGATCAAATCCCCTGGTGATGCATTGGAAGTCCACCACTGTGCACCTACATAAGGAGATTTTGAACGCTGGATTTTTTTTATGAGCTCCATTTCGCCCAGCGACTCAAATTCAAATTTCTTTTTTTGGGCTTCCTTTTTGAGTTGATCGATCTCTTTTAACCGCCGATCCACTTCTTCCCTAATCTCTTTCTCATTTTGCTTTTTCATGGTTTTTTCCTCCTAATTGGTTTTATTAATAGGAAACACATTCCTATCAATTTTTGTATAGCAAGATATTTGCCAATCTCTACATGTTTGAAAACATTGATTTGACGCACCTTTTCAATGGTGTTTAATTTAAAGGAACAGGCAAAAAACACTCTTACATCCCAAAACCATTGATATGACTTAATTTATAAAAAGTACAATTAAAACTTCCAGGGGAAATGCGTCATTTTTTTGTGACGGATTTCAAAAACCTCCTCATGATGCTTATCCTGGCGTCACTAATTTATGACGCTGGCGTCACTTTTTCATGACGCTGCAAAATAATCAAATTTTCCTTTTGTTGCTAATAACAGCATCAAAAAGAAATTTTTTAAATGTCCGGTAATTTTTACAATTCAATTGGGGACCCAATTGGGTGCCAGGCCAATTGGGCAAATTGGGAGGAAAATAAAATACTTGACCCTATATTCTTTTTTTTCAGTTGAAAAATACAAGAAAATCTGTTAACATAAATACTGGTGAAAAAATGGATATTAGAGCAGAAAAACTTTTGTTGATCGAACATTTGCTAAAAATACAGGATGAAGTCCTGCTGCACCGGATTAAGGCTTTTATAGAAAATATGATGAAAAAAAGACCGGCAGTTGACCTCGAGCCTATGAGTCTTGAAACTTTTTACAGCCGGATAGAGGATTCCGAAGAAGCCCTGGAAAGAGGCGACATAATTACCCAAAATGAATTAAGAGAAGAAATAAAAAGGTGGAAAAAAACATAACCGAAATTGTTTGGACATCTCCTGCAGCAGACGATTTAAAGGAAATAAAATTGTAATAAATACTGTGTTTGATGCCCGTCAGAATCCAAAGAAAATGAAAATTAAAGTAGAAAGAGAAGGAGAAGGAAAATAAGGTGCCAGTCAAGAAAGAATTAATAAAGGATGATGATAGTAAAAGTATCTTTTTATAAACTATCGTGAAGGAGAACATTAAAAATGGCTTATATATTCTTAACATTAATGGGGTGGATCTCTGTTATTATCGTAAAAAAGAGATGGTCGGGGGCTAAACAGGTACTATTTATTATGACGGTCATCCTGGCGGGAATGGTGGGGTACCTGGCGGTGGATCTCCTGGTCCTGGAAGACAACCAGGGGATTCCCAAGGGAGTTGTGGATATCCTGGCCAACCTGCCGTGGCAGGATATAGGGATGTTTTTTTCAATGCTGGCAGGTATGGCCTCCAAATACTTATTAGATGTGATCGGCGAAAAGAAAAGGCGACGTATAGCCTTTAACAAATGGCAATTTTTAAAGCCCTTTTTAGTATCGCCCATAATCTTTGGCACGTTACTATCCCAGGCCCCGGAAAATATGCCGGTCTTTACATTAATTATTCTTTCGTACCAGAACGGTTTTTTCTGGCATACACTTTTGTACAGGGTCGGTCCGGGTAAAGAGCAGGAAGAAAGCACCGGTAAAAAATAAAAAAGAAAAGGTAAGATTAATGAAGAATTCCAGGTTTTTTTATTTGATAATAAGGGCCTTGATGGTAGCGGTGGTCGTACTGTTCAATGTTTCGATCCAGGCGGAAGAAGATCTGGAGTTGGTGATACAAAAAGAACATTCTGATCCTGTTAATTCAGTGGCCATCAGTTGGGATGGCAAGTACATTGCCTCCGGGAGTACTGACAATACCGTGCGGTTGTGGGAGTTAAATACGGGTATAGAAATCCGCACCTTTGTCGGGCATACAAATTCTGTTACCTCAGTGGCCCTGAGTGGGGATGGCCAAACGTTGGTATCCGGGAGTTGGGATAAAACCGTACGTTTATGGGATATCAAGACCGGAAAAGAAATCCGCACCTTTGCCGGGCATACGGATGTTGTTACCTCAGCGGCTCTGAGTATGGACGGCCAAACCCTGGTATCCGGGAGTTGGGATAAAACCGTACGTTTATGGGATATCAAGACCGGAAAAGAAATCCGCGCCTTTGTCGGGCATACGGATGTTGTTACCTCCGTGGCCCTGAGTTGGGACGGCCAAACCCTGGTCTCCGGGAGTTGGGATAAAACCTTGCGTTTATTGAATATCAAAACCGGAAAGGAAATACGCACCTTTGTCGGGCATACATCTACTGTTGAATTCCTGACGTTGAGTTTGGACGGCCAAACCCTGGTCTCCGGGAGTACTGATAATACTTTGCGTTTATGGGATATAAATACAGGCCAGCAAATTCGTACCTTTGCCGGTCATACGGATGATGTTACATCCCTGGCCCTGAGTGGTGATGGCCAAACCCTGGTCTCCGGGAGTTGGGATAAAACCGTACGTTTATGGGATATCAAGACCGGAAAAGAAATCCG
>CP070627.1:9082439-9089909 GCA_020355945.1 Candidatus Aminicenantota bacterium
ATAAGGGTCTGAACCGGGATTTACAGGATTACAGGATTACCATGATTTCCCAAAATAGCGGGAATAAAAGTTTTTTGCATCTTTTTTTGTATGTAAGATGTTTGTAATTCGGTAATTCAGTGCATCAGTGACCGATGACCACTGCGCAGGGAGAAGATGGAATTGTTTACTCAATTTTTGGGGTACTATCTTGTGATCCTGCTTCTATATCACCATTATTATTAATATTTTCCGACCCTGTCCCAGTATCACTTTGAGATTGAATTTCCATCACTTGAATCTCTGTAAATGCCTGGAAATCCCTGACATTAAAAGTAAATAGCAATGGAATAGAAAATTTTATCTTTCATTGATGTAAATATGATCTCTGTCTACGGGAGAAAGCTCCCTTCCCATTTTGTGCCTTGGCAAATCTTCCAAATTGATGGTCTGAGCTTTTTCTGCAGGTTTTTCTTTATTTTTCACCGGCAGTATAATGACCTCTAATTCAGATGCTTTAAATTCCTCCGGCAGATCAATGACCTCAGCCAATTTACTACCGAGAATAATTTCTCTTAAAGCTTCCATTTTTATATCTCCTTGGATTATAATAATGACTCAAATTCATCATTTTGTCAACCCAATAAATCCAAAAATGTTTGAGTTCTCAGAGAACCAATTGACGCAAAAAAACAGCCATTAGGAGTTGATTAAAGATAATTGGTGCCTGGGGGAAGTACTTTTGGGAGATTTGGGTGAGTAAGGGAAGAGCTTGAGAGAATCCGGAATCAAGCCCGGCCCAGGCAATTCATCCACGTTTCTACGGGGTTTGATGAATCAAATCCCTACGATCGAATTTATCTACGAAGGTCGGCTATTTTCATAGGAGCGATAGAATTACCTGAGTCATTTATGTTTTGGCCTATCCCCAGATTTATGCAGGGGTTTTTACCCCAATGCTGCGATTCAGAAATGCATAATTGCATCCTTTTACCCTAATGTTGCGGTTTAGAGATGCAAATTTGCATCTTTTTACCCTAATGCTGGGGTACAGAGATGCAAATTTGCATGTTTTTACCTAAGTATTGGACTCTGGACCCTGCAAAAGCTTTTTATTAATAGGTGAACAGTTTGTAGAATGTCATGTTATCAGTTGAAATCCTTGCATATTTCCTTTAAAATTATTGGTGTATCTTCGCGTAACTTCGCGTGTCTTCGCGGCTAAAAAAATAAAAGGAGGTTAACATGACTAAGAAAACCAAACTTATCACCCTGGGACATATGGCAATACTATTTATCCTATTATTCTCTACCACTGCCCAAGGAGAGGTCAAAGGAATCGAAATCCTATACCGTCGCTTGTTTGCCGAAGGCATGTCCTTTGGCAATGTGGGAAGCTATGAAGTAATCAAAGGTCGATTATACTTTGAAATCGACCCAAAAGACCCATCCAATGCCGCCATCGTAGATTTACAATACGCCCCTAAAAATTCAAAAGGCTGGGTGGAATTTTCTGGGGAATTTGTTTTGATCAAACCGCTAGACCTGGACAAAGGCAACCACCGACTACTATACGATGTAAATAATCGAGGCAACCTGGTTATGTTAGGCGTAATGAACGACGCCCCTTTTAGCAATCTACCTTCCACACCGGAACACGCAGGCAATGGCTTCCTGATGCGAGAAGGTTACTCCCTACTTTGGAACGCCTGGAACTGGGACGTCATTCCCGGCAATGACCGGCTGCAAATGAATGTACCTATGGCAACTGACAATGGCAGACCCATTACCCAAAAAATCGCCGCGGAAATTGTGACCAGTTTTGAAAGTGAGCCGATTTCCAGTAAACCGTTGGCCTGGGGCAACAGCCGCTGCTACCCGCCTGCAGACCCCTTTAACAAATCCGCTGCCCAATTAACCGTACGAGATGAACCCCGGGGAAAACGCACACCTATTCCCCGGGACCAATGGGAATTCGGACGCCGGGAAAAAGATCAATTGGTCCCGGACCCCACCTGGCTCTATCTCAAAACCGGTTTCCAACCCGGCAAAATTTATGAGTTGATCTATACTGTAAAAAATCCCCGCATCGTGGGACTGGGCCTGGCTTCAGTACGAGATACCCTTACTTTTTTCAGATATGAAATAAAAGATCAATACGGTCGTCTCAACCCCCTGGCGGTTCGGAACCCGGATGGAACCCTCAAACCTGACCCGGAAAAAGCCTATATTTTCGGTGTGTCTCAATCAGGACGCTTTATTACCCATATGATTTTTCAAGGCTTCCATGTGAACAAACACGGTCAGATGGTGTTTGACGGTGCCCGCATTCACGTGGCTGGCGGAGGTAAAGGCGGCTTTAATCACCGTTTTTCTCAAACCACCCACCATCCCAGTGACCTTGAAGGCAACTATATGCCAGCGGATTTCTTTCCCTTCAATTACGCACCGCAAACAGACCCAATAACAGGAAAAACCGGGGATGTATTGGCAAAAGCCAAAGAATTGGGTAATATACCCTATATCATGATTACCAATAATGAACTGGAATATTGGACCCGTTCCGCATCGCTGATTCATACGGATGTATTGGGAAAAAAAGATGCACTGCTGCATTCTAAGGTACGGCTTTACGTGACTTGCAGTGCACCACACCGCAATGCCCGGTCCAGGGACCGGGGAATCTATGAACACTCCATCAATCCACTGAATCACTACCCCATTTCCAGGGCCTTGTTAAGAGCACTGGACCTCTGGGTTACTAAAGGAATCGAACCGCCTGAAAGTCAGTATCCACGGATCGATAAAGGAGAGTTAATAACAGCGAAAGAACACAAAAAGCGATTTCCTAAAATCCCGGGGATGCGGCACCCGGGGAGAAATCTCAAACCTCCGCGGGTTGATTATGGTCCCCAATTTTGGACCCACGGCATTTTTTCTATTGTACCCCCAAAAATGAAGGAACCCTATCAGACCCTGGTTCCTGCCTTTGATAAAGACGGCAATGGCATTGGCGGTATCCGGCTGCCGGAACTGCGGGTGCCATTGGGTACGTACCAGGGTTGGAACCCCAGGCGGGCAGAATATGGTGAACCCGGTTATTTAGGCCGGTTTGAGGGCTCTTTCTGGCCCTTTGCCTTGACAGAAAAAGAACGGGAAAAAACCAGCGATCCCAGACCTGCTATTGAAACCCGGTACCCTACAAAAGAAGTATACGTGGAAAAAATCAAAGAAGCAGTACAGCAGTTGATGAAGGAAGGATTTATGCTTAAGGAGGATGCGGACCGCTATATAAAACGAGCTGAAGCCACAGCCTGGCCGCCGCAAATGATCCCGGAGTACCCTTTCTGGAAGCAAGAGTCCCCATAACTTTCCACAATCTATTACATCTACTTAAATATCAAATTCAATATCTTGCAGGTTTTTCTCTTCGACTTCTGCGGTCCTGTTATCTAACTTTGCTCCTGGATGACGAACCATGGAAAATAAAAGAAAGGGTTCATGTCATCTTTTCCAATTTGCCAATGTGAGGTCATAACCAAGCTCTTGAATTCGCTGGTAATGTCGTTCGTTCCCTGTAGCTAACACAAGTTTCCGGTCTATGGCAATGGCAGCAATCATAGGATCGGCTCTACCAATTGGCTGTCCTGTCCGCTCAAGGTCGGCGTAGATTCTTCCTGCTAATTCCGCGCTCTTTATAGTCAGGGTCACCAGTTCTGTCGTCATCAATTTCGGCAAAAGCTGCTGAATTTCATTTTCTTGATTGATCTTATGAAAGCCTTTGACCAGCTCAAGCACGGTAATTGTTGAAATGGTGTAACAGCCAAACTGCTTATGATATTTTTGAGCCTTTACCACAACCTGCGGGTTTTTTTGTTTCAGCACCTCTGAGAAAATATCAGTATCTAAAAGTGTTCTCTCCATTACTATATTCTTAATGAGCTTGTTTCCCGTGTTTGCATGATGGCTTCCGTGATCTGATCAAGGATTTCCGCCTGGTCGGCAAATAACCCCAACAAGCTGTCTGAATCACCTGTTCCAGGTTCGTTTTGCAGCATCACGGTATTGAGGAGTTCAAGGAGATTTTTCGTAAGAAGACCATTCTCTAGAGTATATTCGATATGAATATTTTGAGGCACATGAATCAGGATATTACCCATCGCGTCTCCTCCTCTCATTGTTCGGAAATTATCCACACATTAGTGGTTTGGATATGGTTCTTTAGATGGTGATAACTTCCGTATATTTTGTCAAGATTTTGTTTGCAGAATATTGTGCCCTGGTAAGAGCAATAACTGATTATTCTTATACAAAAATCGTGTTTATTAATCATCATGATGTTTATAGCATAGAATAAATAATTTTACAACTTTTTTTTGAAAAATGTGATGACATTCTTGCCTGGCACACAAAATTCCCTCGGTTTGTAGGCTCTTTCTGGCCCTTTGCTTTAACAGGAAAAGAACGGGAAAAAACCGGCGATCCCAGGCCTGCTATTGAAACCCGGCACCCTACAAAAGAAGTATACGTGGAAAAAATCAAAGAAGCAGTCCAGCAGTTGATGCAGGAAGGATTTTTTCACTTTTGTTTTTATTTTCGGGTGTAAATGATTTCCATGCTCTTGAACTCACTGCCTTTGGGATCAATTTTATAATACTCGTAGAGATATTTGTCCCGGTTAATGATGGTAGTGATTGCTTTGACTTTGTATTCCTGGCCTGTATAGACATTCGTTCGCACAGCGTTATCAATCCTAATTTTACCGGTCTTATCCAGTTGTCCAGAGGTGACAAAATAACCGGTTCCCAGGTTGCCAAAGGTAACGGAAAAAAATTCTTGCTTAAAATTATCATAACCGGTTATAACAATGCCTTCCGGAACGATTCCCCCTATGTTTGCTTTAATCTTAATATGCGCCCTGGTAAAACGGCCTCCGAATAGCGATTCCACATGAATTTCCTGGTCTCGAACCCTGGGTTCACCGCCAGAGCCGGGAAATATTTTTTGTACGCTTTCCCAGTCGCCCACAAAATATTCAAGATGTTTGTGCTTCTCACCGGGAAAATTGTATTTTTTCCAGAGTTCCTCTATTTTTTGTTGTTGTTCTGACATTTTTTGGTTCGGTTCCGCCGCATAAACCGCGGAAACCACTGGACCCAAAACCAACACTGAAATAAAAACCATCAAAACCAACCGGTTAGAATTTAAACGTTTTCTGATTTTCATTTTATTCTCCTTTAATTGATTTTTCGTGTCTTCTCGTGTGTTTCCCGGACAACGCTATTTTATCCGCCACAAGTAACTGGCTTTAAAAAATAGGCCTTCTTTCATTTTTAACAGGTCTCCCTGACCGGCAATCCACATAATATCCCGGAACTGGCTCTCCAGGTAAAGAGAGCCGTATCCCAAATGCACCACTGTGCCGGGGATCAATGTAAAAGAAGCCAGGAAATCGGTTAATAACTTAGCCTGGAGACTGTCGTAACGAAGAATACCCCGCAGGAAAAAGTACTTGTTAAATTGATAAGTGGTGTGCAAGTTGTAAATATTGACGGAATAAATTTGCTTTTTGCTTTGTTTCTCTTTAAAGTCCGAATATAAATAATCTAAGGCTATTTTCAATTTTTTACCGGGTTGCACCAGGGCATAGATGTTGATGATTTTGGAATTCCCTACAAAGGAAGCAGTGGGATGGTAGTAAATTTGTTCGCCGAGGGTGATATTTTCGTATAGATATAACCATTTGAAGAGTTGGATACTACCGATGGAGTGAAAATATTTTTTATTAAAGAGCGCGCCAGCCCAGGCTTCATCCTCGACCCAGTATTCCAGGTTGGCTTCACCCCGGGGTTTAAAAGCCAGGTTTACGGCAAATTCCCAACTGGTATCTGTCATTTTTGTGTCCAGGTCATACATCCGGTAATAATGGACAAAAGGTATGATTCGTTTCAGCCAGGGTAGTTGTTTTATGTTCAACCGCAATATCGGTCCGATGCCAGCGGCTCCCCGGCTGATGCCCACCCGGTTTTGAAAGGCGGTGGCTATAAAGAAATCAGTGCTGTATCGTTCATATATTCCCCAGGTAATCAATTTTGGTGAGTAAAATTCCAGCATGGCATTGATCCCGCTCCCGTTTTGCAGCGGCTCACCTTCCAACTGCCGCGTGGTACTGTGAAGATAAGAAAGACTTCCCCTGAGATATTTGGAGAACCGGTACTTGAGGTCTGTTCCTACTACATCATTGCGTTGGCCTTCAAAATGACGACCGGTGTAAAGGAATCCGATAAAGTTATCGCGGCCGATGTTGTATTTGGCCCTGACAATGCCAAAGAGTGCGGATTTTCCCTCATTGGGATTAACCCCTACATCCCAGGGGCGGCCAGCGGACCGGTCATTGGCAGCCAACACCGCAAAGTTCAGCTTACCCGCTGATCCACTAACCTTGCCTGCCCACCCCGGGTCCACGATGCGGCGTGTATGCACCGCTGATACCATCATACTATCTTTGATGATGGTAAAACCTAATACCTCTTTACTCTCTAAAAAAAACGGCCGTTTCTCACTGTAAAATATGGGGTACCTGCGATTGACTTCCACCTGGAACGCGTCACTCTCCACCTGGCTGAAATCCGGGTTTACCGCAGCTTCGGCAGTTACGGAAGAGGTAAGTCCATACTTGATGCCCACTCCCACATTGGTATCAGTACTCTTATCCCAGTTGTCTCCTTCTATTCGTTCCGAATCCCTGCTTAAGGTAAAATTGGGTAATATTTCCAATTTAAGTCCTTTCTTTTTGAGGTCCCGGTAAATCAGGGTGGCCATGATGTTGAACTCAGTATGCTCCCAACGCTGCTTTTCAGGCCAGTAAGCCCGGGCTCCCAAATGGGGAACCGCTCGAACAAAGATAATCCCCATTTTCACTTCTTTACCTTTACTTTCCTGGTAACGAATACTTTGCAAAGGGATACGCACTTCCACCTGGTAACCGTCATTGGTGGTTTTTGCTTTACTTTCCCAAACAAAATCCGCGGTAGTGTCTCTTCCTTTTATTGATGAGCTAACCGCATCTGCCTGGATGCCGTTGGGGTTAATATAGAATTCGTAACAGGTCTGTCGGTTCCCCATGGCATCCAGCAAAATGCCGACATAATCGTCCATGAGGATAGAGTCTCTCTGCGCGATGGATGTTTTAATCTTGCCTGGTTCCGGGTCCAAACAATGGAAAGCAAAGTAGAGATTTCGTTTGTCATAAGCGGCCCAGATTCGGGTGGGTACCCCCAGGTCTCTGCCAAAGGTGGGATGCACAGTGATGAAGGTGGGACTGATGAACGGCTGCTTCCAAACTGCCTCGTTCAATTCACCATCAATAGTTATCTTTTCAGGAACTTTATCCGGGATAATGAGTTTGCCATCTTCCTGGGTCTTTACTGCCTGCAATAACGAGACATTGATGGCTAAAATCACTCCCAAAACAATCACATAAAACAATTG
>CP070627.1:9090009-9104243 GCA_020355945.1 Candidatus Aminicenantota bacterium
TCGAACTCAAAATCCAGCAGGGCCACACAATAGACCGGGTTTAATTTGAAATCCCAATCGCCTTTTTCTGCCTGTTCTTTGATGGGAAAAGTGGTGTAAAACACGGATCGATCTTTAAAGAATTTGATTTTGGCTTTTTGCATCTCCACGATAAACTGGTCACCTTTATCGTTTTCGCAGTGAATATCGAAAATGGCTTTACGATCACTGGAGATAGAACCCAATTGTTCCGGGTTTTTAAAGGTCAGGTGAATGATTTTATGTCTGGCTGGTAGTAATTGGTTTAAGAAATCCATTAGCAAATCTTTACTGGCTTCTTCGCCGAAGAGCTTTTTAAAGCCGAAGTCGGTGTAGGGATTGATATATTTTGCTTTCAAAGCAGCCTCCCGGTTTCAGCAGCATCGAATCGAACAGGGAAGAATGTTTTATTCATCATGCCTATAATATAACTCAAAATGCCCGGATATTCAACAGGTTCTTGATTTTTTTTCTTCCTGGCACCTATTTTTGGCACCTATTTTCCTACGCAGAATTGGGAAAAGATTTTATTCAGGATATCATCCGGTGTGATCTCTCCCATTAACTGGCCGATGATTTCCACGGCCCGGCGAATCTCCTCGGCCATGATTTCCACATGATTGGAATGGGCGGCTGCCATCTCTTTTACCCGGGTGAGTATTGCTTTCAACTCTTCTAAGGCCAGTTTTTGTCGCTGGTTAATGGTAAAATCCGTTTCTTTATCTTTGATGTCGCTGATGAACTCCTTGAAAAAACCGGTAACGGCTTCAATGTTAGTATGCTCTTTGACTGAGATATGGACTATTGCCTCATCTTTAAAATAGGCAGCAATAGCATCCAACACGGTTTGTTCCTTGATGTCCAACTTATTGACCACTACCAATTTTTTCTTTTTCTTGATGAGATAGTAAATCTCTTTATCGTTGTGATCAAGGGGAGAAGAGGCATCCAGCATAAATATCACGGCATCGCTGTGTTTTACTTTTTCCCGGCTGCGTTGGATGCCCTGTGCTTCGATGTCATCCCGGGTCTCCCGGTTGATTCCTGCCAGGTCGGTCAATTCAATGGGAAAACCATCGATGTAGATTTTTTCCCGAATGAAATCCCGGGTGGTGCCGGGGATGGAGGATATAATCGAGCGATCCTCCATTAACAGGGTATTAAACAACGAAGATTTCCCTACATTGACTTTACCCAGGATGACTACATTTAATCCTTTGTTTAACAGTTCGTTAAACCGGGCATTGGACAGGAGGGTATCCAAACGCTTTAAGGGTGCTTGCAGTTGATTTGAGACAGCGATTTCATCGAAAAATTGGTCCTCTTCAAATTCGATTTTGGTTTCAATGCAAACCCCCAGGTTGATGAGTTCCTCTTTAAGTTCTTCCATAAACCGGGATAGTTTTCCTTCCAGGGTGCCAAATTTCATGTGAGCGAAATACCTGGAATTGGCGTTGATGAGTTCATTGACAGACTCTGCCTGGAGGAGGTCCAGCTTGCCGTTTTTAAAGGCCCGGTAGGTAAACTCACCGGGGAGGGCGGTCCTGGTTCCCTTTTTTCCTGTTTTGTAGATGAGATTTAACACTTCTTCCACCAGGAAGGGATTGGAATGAATTGAGATTTCAGCCACATCTTCACCGGTATAGCTGTGAGGTGCCTTAAAGAAAACCATCACACACTCATCGATTCGTTTGCTGCTGTCAGTGATAAAGGAGTGATAGGTTTTTCCCGGTGTGATGGTTTTGGGGGAGGGTTTGATTATTTTTTTTAGTATAGGTTCGGTTTTTTCGCCGGAGATACGAATAACCGCGATGCCTCCCCTACCCCATGGGGTGGAAAGCGCAGCGATGGTGTCTTTATCAAAGCTGTCCACTATTTCAATCTTCCGGCTTTTGAAATCATTTTTTCCTGATGGTGATAATTTTTTGAAAGCTGTCTCCGCTGCTTACGGATTCCAGGTCAGGATATTTATTAATTGTCATGTGGATGATGCGTCTTTCAAAAGGATTTAATTCTTTTATGTTAATGGCTTTACCACTTCTGCGCACATTTTTGGCATAGCGGTGCGCCAGTTGGGCTAATTCCATTTCCCTGTTCCTCCTGAATTTTTCACATTCGCAGTAGATTTTTTTGCCCACCATGTCTGAAAACAATCGGTTCAGTAAGTATTGGACCGCATTTAATAAATTTCCATTCTGGTAAAGCATTAACCGGTAATCTTCACCGCTGAAATCCACTTTCATGAAACCTTTTCCATCGGAAATCGAGAAATTCATATCCAACTGCATTCCTTCGAGTAATTTTTCGATGAACTCATTCAGTTGGCTTTCTTCCGAACCATCGGAGGGCCAGGCTTTGATATAAATTTCTCTCTGGCTGTGACCAAAATACCGGGTTTTTTCTGTTATGATTTCATATTTGAGGTGGTCTTCGTCGATATTGAATTCAGTCGCGGCCAGTGCAATTGCCTCTTTTAACGAACTGCCACTAAATTCTTTTTTGATACTCATTTGGCCTTTCCCCCTTTTTTCCTCTTTTGAGCTCGCCTGGTTCTATCTTCTTCTTTCTTTTCTATAAATATCTTTTTATTGATAATGTACTGCTGGACCATTTGTAACAGGTTTGAGACAAACCAATAAAGATTGAGACCGGCGGAATAATTCATAAAGAGAAGCACAAATACTACCGGCATGATGTACATCAATTTTTTCTGGGCGCCTTCACCGCTGGTGGGAGACATTTTGGAGACGATGATCTGGGTGGCTCCCATCAAAATGGGAAGCAAGTAAATCGGGTCTTTGACCGAAAGATCCGTGATCCATAGTATCCAGGGTTCATGCCTGAAATTGATGGATATGGGCAGCAGCCGGAAAAAAGCGATCAATACGGGCATTTGTAGTAACATGGGGAGACAACCGCTGGCCGGGTTTACTTTCTCTTGCTTGTATAGGGCCATGGTCTCTTCGTTCATCTTTCGCCTCTGGTCCGGGTCCCGGAGGTTTTTATATTTCTTTTTGATGGCCTTGATTTTGGGTTGAAGCGTTTGCATTTTGGCCATGGAAACACTGGACGTATAGGTCAGGGGAAAGAGCAGGATTTTTATGAATATGGTAAAGACAACCAGGGCCCAGCCATAGTTGGGGATAAAACCGTGAATAAACACGATACATGTCAACATGATACTGGCAATGGAACCGATAAAACCCCACCCGTAATCCACTACCCGGGAAATACCCGGGAATGAGAATGAGGGATCCTTTTCAGTGTCTGCCAATATTTGTTCGTCTTTGGGTCCCATGTAAACCAAAGTGGGTTTGGTGACAATCATGTAAGAATATAATTCGGGTTTTTCTTTTTCGCCGGTTTTGGTTTTGAGCAGGTAATATTGAACCTGACCGCGGGTTTTGAATACTGCGGCAAAGTAATTGGTATCATAAACGGCCCAATGGAATTGGCTTCCCATGGACCCTTTTGCCTCCCGGACCAATTCTCCTTCTTCGCCCTGGGTTTTTAACCGGGAAAAGGTAATTGTTTTTACTTCCTGGCCATTGTAAGCGCCGAGTCTCAGGGACGTCTGCATGACGCGGTTTTTGCTCACCTTGTTCTCCAGGTCCGGCCCGAAAACAACCGGAGCATCAATGATCTGCCCATCTTTGATGACCCGGTAATCCACCTCAAAAACATAACTGGAATTTGAAAAAACAAAGCGTTTGATTACGGTTATGTTTTTATCCACATTGGCATATTTAAATACGATTTCCTTGTGGGTATCCTGGCTGCCCAGGTGTACGGTAAGTTCCCCTTCGTATAGAAATCTCCGGCGATTCAGGTCTAAAAAGACTTCCCTGGTTTCTTCATCGTCTTCAAAGGGAGAGAAATAAAAGGGATAAATTTCATGAGTGCCGAATTTTTTATCGACTTTGGAGGATATCAAATCCAGGGGGTTTTTGGTATCGTCGTTGTAGTTTTTTAAAATAAAGGATTTCAGTCCGGCGCCTTTATTGGTAAATACGGCTTTAAAGAAATCCGTTTCTACCACCACTTCTTTTTGGAATTCGTCGATTATATCCTCTTTTACAGGTTCGAAACCGGGTTTTTTGGTATCCGGGGCTTTTTCCTTTTTTTTCTTTGAAAAAATATCCGGCAGTGCCTCTGACTCAGGGGAGGTATCCCAGGAAGTTGATGTGTCTTCCTGCTGGTCTTGCGGAGGTAGAGTTTGATCTTGACCTTGACCCGCAGCCGCTTGCTCCTGCTGAGTTTGCGGCGGCTGCGGTTTGGGTTTAATCATGAAATATACAATCATCACAATCACCGATAAAGCAATCGCTAAAATTAATCGTTTTGTATCATCCATTTTTATCTCACCTTTAATGTTTCTTTTCTTGTTTTTCCGGTTTTCCCCGGGACCGGATCATACCCGCCCGGATGAAAGGGGTGACATTTGAGCAGTCGTTTTACACCTAAAAAAGTCCCTTTAAGAGGGCCGTGTTTTACGATGGCTTCGTAGGTATATGCGGAGCAGGTGGGGACAAACCGGCAGTGGCTGCCCAACATAGGAGAAATAGCTGTTTGATAGCAGCGAATCAAAAATAATAGCACCTTTTTTGTCATCTCCGGTTTAATTTTTTTAAGGAATGAAGAAATAATTGCTTGATTTCCTGTACATTGGTTCGCTGGAATTTATGTTTAACCACGATCCAGATATCATACGTTTTCTTCATTTTTGCATTGTTATCGTTAATTAAATGTCGATATAACCTGAACCATTCTTTCATCACACGTTTGATATAATTTCGTTCAACGGCTTTCCCGATTTTCCTGCTTACCGAGACAGCGAACCGGTGATAGGGATATCCATTTTGTAGAAAGTAAAAAAAAAGAAGCGATTCCTTATTTTTTTACTTTTTTTAATCAGGTTCTTAAAATCTTCTTCTTTGCTTAATCTCTGGTGAGCGGGAAACTTAAACGACATTTTATTAACCCGAAACGCGCATTAATGCGTCAATACGGAAGGTTTGCCCTTTACGGCGTCAGCCGTTTTTTTCCCTTCCTTCTTCTTCCATTGACAATGGCTCTGCCACCTTTGGTGGACATTCGTTCTCTAAACCCATGCGTTTTACTTCGCTTTCGGTTATTTGGTTGATATGTTCGTTTCACTTCAAATCCTCGCAATAATGAAATTAGGTTATAATATATATAAAAAAGTCGCTGTTGTCAAGGGCAAAAAAGGGAGATTTATTTTGCTTTTAACACAATGAGGGTAAAATCGTCCCTGAATTTTTGATTTTGACTGAAATCTTTTATGGTTTTAAACAAAGAGGCAGTCAATTCATCAGCGGAGAGGTGGCGATGGGTGCGGATAAATTCAATCATTGTGTCTACACCGAAATCTTGCCCTGCTTTATTTTCCACCTCCGGGACCCCGTCCGTAAAGGTAACAATAAGGTCTCCGGGTGCCATCTTGATGGTCTCTTTTTCATATTGGGCTTCTTCAACGAAACCGGCCAAAAATCCCCCCCTGGATAATCGTGTGAGGCCATTTTTTGAAAAAAACAGGGGTTCCACATGGCCGGCATTCACATAGGTAACCGATTGGTTATCATCGTCCAGCAGCATCCAGAAGAGGGTAATAAACCGATTACCCCGGGTAAACTCACAAATCATGGTATTGGCTTTGGAGATGAATTTACCGGGTTCAAAGAGGTAGAGTTCATTGAGGGAGTGGAAGATCGCTTGTGAGGAAGCAGCCAGCAGTGCAGCCGGCAGCCCTTTACCTTCCACATCGGCGATGAGAATGGGCAGTTCCTTATTATTTCTCTTTTTTAATATATCATAATAATCTCCTCCTACTTCGTTGGTGGGCTCATAAATAACCGATATGTCAAAATTTTTAAGCGTGGGTACTGACTGGGGCAGCAGTGACAGTTGGATGTCCCGGGCAATTTTCAATTCGTGCTCCATTCGTTTGCTTTCAATGAGCCTGTTGATTAAAATGGCATTCTCAATGGCACCCCGGGAAAATTTTGATACAAAAAAGGCATATTCGATATTTTCAGTGGTAAGCTCTTTTTGGTTGAATTTCGCTCCCAATCCCAGGACGGCTGCTTTTTTATCCGATTCGGAAATATTTACCAGGTAGCGGATTTTTTTTTCTTTTAAAAGCTCGGTTAATTCATCCACCTGCGGCGGCAATTCATCCACTGTTGAATAGAACCATGGGGACTCTAATTTTTTCATATTCCTGGACAAAATCGTTTGTTCGTCCGGAGACGCTCTAAATCCTTTTTTTTCAAATATGTGATTTTCGGAATCTAAGAAAAAAATTCGAGATATTCCCAATTGTCCCATCAATGTGGAAAAATAGATTCGTATAATGTTGTCCACCTGGAAAGAAGAATAGATGGACTCGGAAAATTCAAAGATGGAATTGAACTGGATTTGCTTCAGTTTCAATTCCCTGGTGAGATGACTGATCTTTTTTTCTTCCATTTTATCATTTCACATGAATTGACATTCCCCGTGGTTTGATATTCCACGGAATCCATGATACGTCGCATAAGTTCTACCCCAAGTCCCCCTTTTTTCTTTTGTTTTATCATCCTCGGCAGGTTAACACCTATTCTTTCCAACACTGGTGGTACACCGGCAAATATAATTTTTATTTTCAAAGCCTCCGGGGAGCAGTAGAATTCCAGTTTGATATCTTTATCCATTTTATCTTTATAGGAATGTTTGATCACATTGGTGATAGCTTCATCCGTGGCCAGGGCAATTTTTTGGGCTTCAGAGGTAGAAAACTGGTTAATGGTGGCGATATGGTTGGTGAGCTCCACCACCATCTTTAATAATCCTGTCTTAGACGGGATAGAGATTGATAGTTCCGGTTTTTCTGAAAACATGGCTAATGGTCAACAGTTAAATTTTTCAATAGCTGCCGGTTCATCTTCTAAAAAATCGTATATCTCAGTGAAACCCACCAGGTCAAAGATTTCATATACCCGTTCACTAATGCAGCACAATTTGATGTCTCCACCTTGTTCCCTGATTTCATCCAGGTAGCCCATAATGATTCCCATGCCAGCGGAACTGATATAATTGAGGTCCCTGCCATTGATGGCGATATTGACATGATTATTTCCCATGAGCTTCAGTATTTCCTTCTCGAAGCGTTCGACATTATGTGCATCAAGGTGGCCTTTGGGGTAGATAACAGCAACGTTCTCAACCACTTTCGACCTGATATAAAACGATTTCATGCTTGACTCCTGGAACGGTTTATGGTTACCAATAAAACTTTCATCCGTTCATACGTTTCTACAAAGTATAATTGTAATATATATTTCTTCTTTTTTCAAATTTTTTTTTTGACACCCAGCTGTTAATCCGTGTTTCTCCGTGTTCGTCGTTACTATGTGGCTAAAATGAGAAGGGACTATTCAATAATTACCAGGGCCACCGCGTATTCCCTGGTATGGGATATGGAAAGATGAAGGGTATGGAATTTATTTTTTTTGAAGTTTTCCAGGGTTTTCCCGGAGAGTGTGATTCCCGGTTTTCCCAATTCATTGTTTTCTACGGAGATATCGGTCCAGGCCATACCGCCGCGCCACCCGGTGCCCATTGCTTTAAACAAGGCTTCTTTGGCGGCAAACCGTGCTGCATAATGTACTGCCGGTCGAAATTTGCCCTCACAGTAGCGAATTTCTGTCTCAGTAAACACCCTTTCAACAAACCGCCGGTTTTTTTCTACTATCTTTTTTATCCGGGCCACGTCAATCATATCAATACCGATACCTTTAATCATTTTCCAGTTGTGACCTCCTGGCCAGCCCTATTATAATACAAAAAAAAGAATGTTGGAAGGTGTGGGAGGTGTGCCTGTCCTATTTTTTTTAGAAAGAAACACAGGGCCTGTCCTGAAATTGGAACACAAATGTTCCCAACAAAGTGGCATTAAAATTGCTACATTTTTTCCCTTAGATTTAAAGAGGAAAAAAAGTAAAAATGCTCAGTGTGGATTTGCAAAAAAAAAAATTGTTGGTTATAATATATTCTTATAGTTAAATGGAGGTGGTTACGTGGATACGTTGAAACAAATAATGATTATATCGTTGATCGTAGGAATATGTGTGCTAAACGCTTGTTCCACCAAAGCCGTTCCTAAAACCGAGTTTGAATTTGGCAATCACTTGGCCCGGCAGGGCTTATGGAAAGAAGCGTATTACCGGTGGAACCGGGCGCTGGAACAAGGGAAAGAGAGTGCAGCACTTTATAACAATATCGCCATTGCCCTTGAAGAGATGGGTAAATTTGAAGAGGCGGAAAAAGCCTATCAAAAAGCCCTGAAACTCTCACCTAACAATCAAACCGTCCAGGGCAATTATAACAAGTTTAAAAAGATGTTAACAAAGGATAAGGATAAAAATGAAAAAGATAAGAAAGATAAAAAATAAGAGACTGGTATCAGTTAGTATGGGTTTTATGGTGGTGGTTTTTTCCCTGTTTTCCATGATTTCTTGTGCCAGCGGCACCAACCGGGTGGAAGTACGAATTGAAGTTAAGAATCCCAATGCTATTGACTTTGAAACGTACGACAAAGTCCTGTACCAGGATTTGACCCTTGAATGGGAACCCAAAGACTTCACCCCCGAAGACCAGCTTAAGAGTTTTTTCCTCAGCGAACTTCCCCGGGTTATCGACAGAGACATCGAACCCTGGGATGGTAAAACCTCGGCTGCGGATATGGTGATACCTGCCAATAGTTTATTAATAACAGGGAAATTAACACTGGAAATCAAGGAGAGAAGTAAGATAAAGGAAATAAAAGACCAAGAGACCGGTAAACCCAAAAACGTCTTTACCAGCATTCAACATTGGGACATGACATTGGCATTGGTGATGAAAGAGTCCAAAACCGGCAAAGAAATTTTTAAACAAGATTTCAAAGAAAAGCTCTCCAATGTGGATACTTCTGATACCACTACAAAATTCAATTTTGAAAAAATCTTTTTCAAACTGACCAACCGGTTTCTCATGAAAGTAAAGAAAACAAAAAAAATGCAAAGAAGGTATCTATTGTTTTAATAAACTTCAATACATAAGGAAGGTAAAATGAAACAAGAACATATAAAAATAAAAACAAGTTCTCCGGGACGAAGGGTCCCGTTGTTGTTGGTGGTCCTGTTGGTGTTAATGGCTGCCATGCCTGTGGAGATGTTTCCCCAATATCAATTTTGGTATGGGAAAAACAAAGTCCAGAAGGGCTTTAAGTGGGACCATGTAGAGACGGACCATTTTAAGATCTATTATTACACCAACCAGGAACGTTTGATCAAGAAGGTGGCGGGAGCAGCCGAGCACGCCTATAAACGGATTTCCGATTACCTGAATGTACAGGTGGAAAAAAGGAAGATTCCTTTGATTTTTTACAATACCAAGATCGACTTTGAGTTAACCAATATTGTTGAACTGCCGCAGATTTTTTCCCCGGAAGCCTTTGCCCAATCTACCACTTACCGGGTGGTGGTCCAGGGAGAAACTTCATTCGAGGATTTGGCCAGGACCATCGCCCATGAGTTGGGGCACATATTTGAATATGAAATAATGGGTGCCAGGACCATGTACATCAGACCACCGCAGTGGGTGATGGAGGGATTCCCGGAATTTATGGCGGGTACCTGGAATCCCTTTGCTTTATTAACTGTCAGGGATTCGGTCCTCTATGGGCGCATCCCGCAAATGACCAAATTAGGCAGATTCCAGGCCCCTTTCAGTAACGCCAGGTTACTATACTATGACTATGGACACATCCTTTTTGAGTTCCTGGATAAAAAATTGGGAAAACGAAGCATAAAAAAACTTTTGTATGCATTGAAGGGCAGCTCTATATTGACAAGAGGCGGAGGGAATATCCTGAGAGTATTGGATTACACCCCCAAGGTGTTTAACCATGAGTTTGGGAAGTATTTAAGAGAACGATTTGCAAAGTTTGTCACCAAAGAAGACCCCGAAGATTACAGTTATATTATTGGCCCGGATTTTCCTTTAGGCGGGGCGATTTCCACCCAGATATCCCCGTCCGGCGAGGTCCTGGCTGTTTTTACCTTGAATCTCAAAGCCCCGGACCTGGATATCATGCTGATTTCCATGAAAGATGGCAAAGTGATTAAAAATATAACCCCGGGAGGCATATTTGGCCCCAGGTACGACATCATTAATTTCCCTTATGAACCCGCCGACGGAAATGCCTTTGTCTGGAATAAAGAGAGTGATCAAATTGCTTTCTTTGCCAGGAAGGAATGGACCAATTACCTGGTGGTGATGGATGTATTGAAGGGTAAAATTTTGAAAAAAATAAAACTTAAAAACATCCAGAAGGCCACTTCTCCCCGGTTCCATCCCAACCTCAAAGAGAACAAACTTTATTTTACCGGCCAGGAGGCCACAAAAGCGTATCTTTACTGCATGGACCTGCACACCAATAAAGTCAGTAAACTCACCGATGGATTTTTGTTTATCAAGGCCTTTGACATATCTCCCCAGGGCACCCGCCTGATCTATTCGGCTAAAAGCGAAGAATATTATAAACTATACATGGGAACCCTGGATAACCCGGATATGGCCAGACAAATTACTTTTGGCGACTACAATGACATTACACCGTCATTTTCCGGGGATTCACGTTATGTCTATTACAGTTCCGATGAGCGGGAATCTTACAATATCTATAAGATCGATTTGTATGAAAAGATGTTGTACCGGTACACGGATGTCAAAACCGGGAATTTTTACCCCATGGAAATACCCGAAGAAAAGGACCAGGTGGTCATGACTTCTTTTTACAAAGGAGGGTTTACCCTGTTTAAAAAAGATATCTCTACTCCCCAGGAAGAACGAAAAATTGAATTCGAAGATGTGGACAGGGAATTGTTGGCTAAAAAAGAGGCAGAACAGTTGAAAAAGGTGGATATCCAATACCGGGGAAAATACAAACCCATGAGTAAATTGTTTATCCAATCACTGCCGCCCCTGGGTGTCAGTATCGGCACTGACGGGGCCTTGTGGGGGTATTCGTACCTGAACCTGTCCGACCTGATGGGCGATCATAATTTTATCTTCCAGTTCTCTTCATTTTACGGATACCGTTCTTACCACATGATTTACCTGAACCAGAAACGCCGACTGCAATTATTCACTCATTTGTATTCAAGTAAAGATTCCTATTATTACAACTACAACTATGCCGTGATCAATCCCTATGATAGGCGGAATTACCGGACATTACGGGAGCAGCATGGTGGAGAAGTGGGATTCTGGTATCCTTTCAATCGCAGCTACAGGCTCGAAGCCACCGCCTCTTTTTATAAACAAATTGAAAACCTTGACAACATCTACCTGGGCACCGATCTCCCTTACGGTCAATTTGTCAATGGCTGGGCAGTACCGCTGAGGGTCTCACTGGTGGGTGATACTATTCTTTTCATGGGCTACGGGCCCAACCGGGGACATACCTTTAAGTTCACCTTTGAAAAATACTTTGGACTGGGTGACAATTTCATTGATGCCTATGCTTTTGAAGGCGATTTCAGGAAATATTTCCGGCTGGATAATAATACACTGCTTGCGCTTCGGTTGTTTGGCTTTAAATCCGGCGGGAAAACCCCTTTACTTTTCTGGACCGGTGGTAACAACACCATCCGATCCGTTGGGTTCTGGCGACTTACCGGTGATAACATGTTTTTGTTTAATGCTGAATTCAGGTTCCCCTTATTACATCAAGCCTGGTCTTTGATTGGCCCCCTGGGGCCCATCCGTGGGGTTTTCTTCTTCGACCTGGGGGGAGTCTGGTTTAGTGAACAGAAATTCAGGTTTTTCCAGGAAGGAAGAGGAATCGCCCTGGAAACTCCCATTGCCTCCTATGGATTTGGCCTCCAGTTCTTTTTCCTTGGGTACCCGATGCATTTGGAATGGGTGTGGAGAACAGACCTCAGGCGAAGAGCTTACTACGGTATCAATTTCTGGATCGGGTTTGATTTTTAGTGGATTTCACTCCCAGGTCCTGAATCTATCTTTACCGGAAGGAGAAAAAAATGTTGTAATTTTCTTATTTTTGTATTAAAATAAATGCATGGCAAATATAATTGAGATTGAATGTCCGGGATGCCACTCCAACCTCTGGGTGGATGTGGAAAAAAAGGCCGTCATCCAGCATAAAAAAACAAAAAAGAAGAATTTCTCTTCTTTTGATGATCTTCTATTAAAAGAGAAACAAAAAAAGGAGAAAGTGGAGGAACGGTTTTCAATGGCCAGGGACCTGGAACAGGCTAAAAAGAAAAAAGCTGAAGAGATATTCGAGAAGTCCTTTAAAGACAAGTAAATTTTAGCCTCTGCCGCGGTCTTTTTTTTCGTTACTGAGGTGGGATATTCATCGCAATTTGCCTGTTGAAGTGAGTATCGTGTTAAATCCCTGGCAACTGAAAATCCACAAAAAGAACAGGTTTAAAGGAAAGCAAAGGAGGGTTTAATCATGAGTAAAAATTTTACAGGACTGGTACTGGCAGGGTACCAGGGGTGGTTTGCCACACCTGCCAACCAAAATCTTGAACGCTGGTCTCATTGGAGTAAAAGGGGTGAACCAGGACCTGGCGGATATACCAACTTTGAACTTTATCCCGACCTTTCGGGATATGAAATAAGGGACTTATATCAAAGCGGTTATGCCGATCTGCCAGACGGGGGAAAATGGCTTCTATATGACTCTGATCGCGATAGAGTGGTGAATTTACATTTCCAGTGGATGAAAGAGTATGGGCTCGATGGTGTCTCGCTTCAGCGTTTTTCAGACAGCGTGAAAAAGCCAAAGAACCTTAAGTGGAGAAATAGTACGGCTGTAAGGGTGAGGAACTTCTCGGAAAGTACGGGAAAATCGTTTTATATCATGTACGACATCTCCGGGCACAGCGGCGATAAGCTGGTAGAGGATATTTTAACGGATTTTGAAGAGTACCTCAAGAAAAAGCTTAAGCTCCTGGATTCCCCGGGGTATGCCCGGCATGATGATGGACGCCCGGTGATTGCCATTTGGGGATTGGGATTCAAAGATCGCCCCGGATCAAAAGAAGAAGCGGAACGATTAATCAAAGAGCTGCGTGAAACTTATGGCTGCTACGTGGCCGGAGGTGTACCTTATTACTGGCGTGAACAGGTAAATGACTCGAAGCCAGGTTGGTTGGGAGTCTATAAGTTGTTTGACATGCTTATTCCCTGGGCAGTGGGACGATACCACCGGGCCGATCAAGTGGACGATCATTTCGAGAGTATCTGGCAGCCGGACAAAGAATTCTGCGATGCGGAAAATATGGATCTGCAGCGGGTCATTTACCCGGGTTTTGCCTGGTCCAATTTGAAAGAGCATCAGAGGATGGCGCCAGGAAGGGCTTTATCCCGGCATGCCTCAGCCACTGCTGACGCACCGAGAAATCAAATACCCAGGCTTGCCGGCCAGTTTTTTTGGCGTCAGGCATATCATGTGGCTCGTCTGGGCACCAGTGCCTTTATTGCTATGTTCGATGAATTCGACGAAGCCACTGCCATAGCCAAAGCTGCCAAAAGCCAGGCCGGGATTCCTGCGGATCAATATTTTCTCACCCTCGATGCCGATGGCACCCGTTTATCTTCGGATTTCTACCTGAGGCTGGCAGGAGAAGCCACTAAAATGATCAAAGAAAAGCGCCCCATTGAGGAAGTCCCTGTTAGTCACCTGAATTACAAGGTTCACGTCAACCACGGGTATCGTGCACTCCTGGGACGTGACCCGGACCCCGGAGGCTTGAACGACTATTCCGAATTCCTGGAAACCGGGGGAACCATGGCGGAATTTTGCCAGAAACTGGTAGACAGTGATGAATTCAAAAATAAAAGGCAAAACCTTCCTGCCCGGGAGTTAGCCCGGGCGCTTTACCAGGGAGTCCTGCAGCGTTTACCCGAGCCGGAGGGACTTAATCAAACCATCACGGCAATTGAAAATGGTGAAATCGTCCACCGAGCCGCTGATATGCTCAACAGCCCGGAATTTTTCAATAAATTTGCTTAATTGATTGATCCCAACTCTCCCCTTGATACGGAATTCATGGTAGTTCCTCATAATGCTAGCCTCGCCCGGAGACGTATGAAAATTATACTCTCAATTTATCAATTCTATTGTAGATGCTTCACGG
>CP070627.1:9104343-9110948 GCA_020355945.1 Candidatus Aminicenantota bacterium
TTTCAATGATCTGCCAACCCACATAATCCAAAGCCACCGGGTCCTGACTCACTAATATACCACCATATTCCCACGCATATTTAGGATAAAACGCCGGCCCATTGTTCACCTGCACCCGCGACGCATCACACACAATCAAACGAAGCTTGTCTTTGATCATAGGATGAGTACTAAGCTCCGCAACATAAGGATCACAATTGTTTCGGTGAAATTTATTGGGGTTATAAATGGCACCGTAAAAATTCTTCATACTAATCGAAACACCAGCAAGATCATGGTCCTTTAAAACCGGTACATTGATCAACGCATCCACTTTTTCCATAATCCGACTGAACCGCGTCCCTACACTTCCGGCAAACTCAATATTATCCGAATAACCGTCACCCCAATAAGCATCGGTTCCTTCAATTTTTAAACCGGAACGACTAATAGAAAACCCGGCCCGGTTCAACTCCCGGTTAGTCCGCTCCCAGATATAGATATTCTTTTCCTTTACACCCGCAGCCTTCAACCCATCCACGATAGCCATCACCAACCCATGACTGGACGATAACGGTTTTCCCGGCAAACAGCTTAATTTTATCCCGATGCTTTCTCCCGGTGAAAACAATGATTTCCATGCCCCAGCCGGGGTTGAATGACCCGTGAGTTTTACCAGGGCTAAATCTAAAAAAGGAGCCGCGTTTTCTTTGCTCAACTGATGGTTCACCCGCTTTAACTTTTCAGACCGAGCAATCACTACACGACTTTTTCCTGTAGAAGGAATAAGAATAGCAGGAAAACTTAACGAAGCAGAAAGTGCAGCCGCTGAATAAAGAACCTTTTTGCCAAATTCCCGCCGCGTTATTTTCATTTGTGCGTCTCCATCTCCTTCTCATCAAACACCAACGCCTGGAAAATATGAAACTCAATGTCTTTTGATTTGTATTCATTCGCAGGAAGCCCGGCTTTCTGACAGAGATGACCAAGAAACTGGTCCAGGTCCCAACCGGTCTCAGTCGCTACCTGGGGAAGATAAACCGCCTGGTGATAACCCTTGCGAATAATCACTCCGTCAGTGCCCAATTGTATTTTTTTGTAGTCATTTATTTGCTGCAGCGGCGTCATCACAGAGATTTCAATATCAATCTTTTCCAGTTCATCTTCCTTTAAAGGATAGAATCGGGGATCACGAAACGCTGATTTTAAAACGTTATTCCGGACCCCTTCCCACAAGGGTTCTTCACCAACAATAGACCCGATGCAGCCCCTTAAATCCCCCTGTTTTCGCAGGGTCACAAAAACGCCTGCTTTTTCCTTTAAACCAGGTGTTATGGGAAAATTATTTTCTACTTCCTTTAGTACCACATAATTTCCCTGGAAATGATCTTCCAGGGTCTTACGGGCAATAGAAAGCAGTGTTTTTTTTTCTTTAAGATTTAAACTCATTGGTTTATCTCCAATATTTTCTTTGGTTTTCTTTGGCCCTGGGAAAGCTTTACCCGGACTGCGTTTGACACTGGTCTTACCCGATTCTTTACTAATAATTAGCGATGCATAACTGACACTAAAAGAATAATCATTCCCACGGTCACCGGATTTATAGTAATCAATAAGCGCTGCCTTACAATTATTTTCTTTGAAAATGTTCATCAGTACCCCCACAGGTACAAACCCGCACATAGTAATATCTGTGTCTCGCTGGTAGTTGTAAAATCCATCAAAATCCAGTTTCTTGATATGTTCGATCATTCCCATGTCCAATCGGGTTAAATTCTCTTTAATATTTGTCCTGAAAGGAACGTACCCATAGCCGGCTCCATAATGGGTAAAATCAGAACTGGCAATGATCAGGGTTTTAGGAGTAACGTACTTTTTGATTATATCAGCCATTTTTTTGAAATCTTTTTTCTCCAGGTAACCGAAAAGAATAGGCACGATTTTATACTGGTTATTTTTAAGTTTCTTTTGGATATATTGCAAAAATGGCAGGTGGGTTTCCAGGGAGTGTTCGTCTTGTAGAATAGAGTTACTTTTCCTGAAAAGGCTTTCTTTTGCCAGTTGAGCGGTGATTTGGGTATCTACCGGGATATTTCCCAAGGGGGTGCTGTTGTAGTCAAAATCGGAAACCGCAGCGCCGTAAAACCCTCCCCGGTGAGATATTCCCATAAGGATCACCCGTTCCAGGCCAGGGAGTTTTTCCAATTGTTTGTAAGCTCTTGCCGCGCATTGACCGGAATATCCCAAACCCGCATGAGGACCAATAAGGCCAACAATCTTTCCGGGAATAGGTTTAATCTCTGCATTTTTGAAGAATGTCTCCAGCATGTGGGTTAATTGTTCCGGGCTTCGGGGATACCATTGCACAGTGGTTAAATAGTCCCGGACTTTTTTTTCTTTAGGAGAGCAAAAGGGAGATACCAGGATGAGAACCAGGACAAAAATTACACTTTTTTTACACAAAGTCATTTTTCCTCCTTTAGTTTATATTAAACAACTCTTCACTTAAAGTCAAGCCCCCATGCTATGGTGTTAATAAAAAGCTTTTGCGGGGGGTCCAGGGGCCCCTCGGCGAGGGGAGCCTAAAAAGGCAAAGTGCTTTGCCCCATACGCTGTGCGCCATGCGCCATGCGCAATGCTCTCGCCCCCTGGCCGCCGGAGGCAAAAAAATAGGGTTGCGATTTTTTTGTGATTGTGATAAAAATTTTATTTCTAACGGAATAACGGAAAAACTAAGGAGGTATCATGGAATTAACAGGAGAACAGGTTATTGGTTTTTCGTTTTCAAAGCAAGGTTCACAGACCTTTAAAGGTGTGAATCCTGTTAATGGTAAAGCATTAGAACCCTTTTATTATGAAGCCACCGGAGGTGAGGTAGACCGGGCCTTTCGTTTGGCGCAGCAGGCATTTTTAATTTATCGTAAAAAGAAACCACCTGGAAAGGCTGCTTTTTTAGAGCGCATGGCAGAGGAAATTTTAGCCCTGGGCGATACATTGATAGAGCGCTGTATGGAAGAAACCGCTTTACCTGGAGCGCGATTAATAGGAGAGCGGGGGCGAACGGTTAATCAATTAAAATTATTTGCCGATGTGGTGCGTGAAGGTTCCTGGGTAGAGGCCCGGATTGATACAGCCATACCGGATCGCCAACCGGTACCTAAGCCTGGTATCCGGCAGATGCATATTCCTTTAGG
The DNA here is from genome assembly GCA_020355945.1 of Candidatus Aminicenantota bacterium. The sequence continues at coordinate 9,107,517 of CP070627.1, forward strand.
ACCGGTGGGGATATTTGGTGCCAGTAATTTTCCTTTAGCGTTTTCTGTGGCGGGTGGTGACACGGCTTCTGCTTTAGCTGCCGGGTGTCCTATTGTAGTCAAAGCGCATCCTGCCCATCCCGGTACATCGGAACTGGTGGGACGAGCCATTCTTAACGCTGCACGGGGAACCGGCATGCCAGAAGGAATTTTTTCTATGGTTCACGGCCAATCTGTAGAAGTAGGAATAGCAATGGTGAATCATCCGTTAGCGAAAGCTATTGGGTTTACCGGTTCGTTTAAAGGTGGTAAAGCCCTCTATGATGCTGCTGTACGTCGATCTGAACCTATACCGGTTTATGCGGAAATGGGAAGTACCAATCCTGTTTTTTTGCTGCCCGCTGCTTTAAAGGAAAGAAAAGAAGCCATTGCTAAAGGTTTAGTAGGGTCTGTGACTTTGGGAGTAGGGCAATTTTGCACCAATCCTGGTTTGGTGTTTCTTATTCAATCGGAAGAGGGTGAAGATTTTATCAAATCTGCTGCAAAAGAAATGTCTGCTGTCCCGGCAGCCACCATGTTAACAAATAAAATTAAAGCCTCTTATGATGCAGGTATTGAGGAGCGTCTGTATATTGAGGGAGTAGAAGTAAAAGCCAAAGGTAAGTCCAGTGGAGGTGAAGATCAAGATAGGGGCCGATGTCAAGTCATGCCGTTTTTACTGCAAACCACAGCAGGGGAATTCATGAAGAATCCTTTATTGGAAGAGGAGGTTTTTGGGCCTTCGACTATTATTATTATGGCTGCTGATAAGGAGCAGTTAATAGAAGCTGCGGCAGCGTTGCAGGGTCACTTGACTGCTTCTGTTCACTGTACTCAAAAAGAGCTTGAAGAGTATGCTGATTTGGTTTCTTTATTGGAGAATAGAGTAGGGCGTTTGATTTTTAATGGGTTTCCCACAGGAGTGGAGGTATGTGCGTCCATGCATCATGGTGGGCCGTTTCCTGCCACTACGGATTTGCGTACCACGTCTGTAGGAACCGCGGCGATTAAGCGGTTTGTGCGGCCGGTGTGTTACCAGGATTTTCCTCAAGCGTCTTTGCCGGATGAGTTGAAGGATGTGAATCCGCTAAATATTTTACGCATGGTGAATGGTGAGTGGACAAAGGATAAAATTTAGCCACAGAGGACACAGAGGACACTGAGAGAGAAATCGCTGCGGGGTTGAAAAAATCTTTTTTTTATACTATATTGTTAAGCCTAAACGAAAAATCCTGTAGAAAGGAGAATAAAGCATGAAAACTATACCGCTTTTACTTTTATTGCTTTTAATTCTAATATTAGCAACCGAAGCACATCCCTCCGGTCAACCACCAGACCAATCAAAGGAGAAAAAAATGGAACATAAAAATAAATACACCAATCATTTAATCAACGAAAGCAGTCCCTACCTTTTGCTGCACGCTCATAACCCGGTGGACTGGTACCCCTGGGGCCAGGAAGCCCTGAAAAAGGCAAAAAAAGAAAATAAACTTCTCATCATCAGCATCGGTTACGCCGCCTGCCACTGGTGCCACGTCATGGAAGAAGAGTCCTTCTCAAACGAAGGAGTTGCCGAAGTCATGAACAAGTACTTTGTCTCCATAAAAGTAGACCGGGAAGAACGACCTGACATCGACCAGGTGTACATGGACGCGGCCCAGATGCTAACCGGCCAGGGAGGCTGGCCCTTAAACGCCATCGCCCTTCCTGACGGTAGACCCATCTTTGCCGGCACCTACTACCCCAAACAACAGTGGGTGCGGATACTTAAAAAAGTCCACGAATTGTATAAAGCAAAACCCCAACAAGTAGAACAACAAGCAGAAAACCTCACCAAAGGCATCCGCACCGCCAACGCCGTTAACTTTAACCCGGAGAAACCGGAATTTGATCCCAAAACACCGGATCAAATCGTTGATAACTGGAAAAAAGTCATTGATTTTGAATGGGGAGGAGAACGGCGTGCTCCTAAGTTTCCATTACCCATTGGCTATCGATACCTCCTGGCTTATCACTATTTAACCCAAAACAGCGGCGGTGACAGTACTTTGAGCAAAAAAGCATTAGAAGCCGTGAAAGTCACCCTGGACCGAATGGCAATGGGTGGTATTTACGACCAGGTAGGTGGAGGCTTTGCCCGTTATTCCACAGATGAATATTGGAAAGTCCCCCACTTTGAAAAAATGCTCTACGACAACGGCCAACTGGTAAGCCTTTATTCTTACGCCTATCAACTTACCAAAAACCCTATGTATAAAACCATTGTGTACGAGACCCTGGAATTCGTGGCCCGGGAATTAACGTCACCCCAGGTGCCCAATGGCGGCCGTGGTTTCTATTCCTCTTTAGATGCAGACTCCGAAGGTGAAGAAGGGAAATTCTATATATGGCCCAAAACCGAAATCCAAAACCTATTGGGAAAAAACGCCCCACTCATTATCGATTATTACAATGTCACGGACAACGGCAATTGGGAAAAGGGCCATAATATTCTTTTCAGGACCAAAGCGGATGAAATCTTTGCAGCCGATAAAAAGATCGATGTCCAACAACTCCGGGAGCGGCTGGCTAAAGCCAAAAAACAGTTACTGGCGGCACGGTGCCAACGGGTGCGGCCGCCCCTGGATGATAAAATATTGACTGCCTGGAATGCTTTGATGCTCAACGGGTATGTAGATGCTTACCGTGTCTTCAACGACAAAAAATTCCTGAAACGGGCACTGGAAAATGCAGGATTTATTGTCAACCATATGCTGTCTGACAACGGCCGCTTGAACCGGAATTATAAAGACGGAAAATCCTCCATTAATGCGTTCCTGGATGACTATGCCTTTACCATCCAGGCTTTCATCTCCCTTTACCAGGCCACCTTTGATGAAAAATGGTTGTTCACTGCTGAAAAATTATTAAAATACACCCTGGATCATTTTTACGACAAAAAGAGCAGGATGTTTTATTATACTTCTGACCAGGACCCTGAATTGATTGCCCGGAAAATAGAAATCCCTGACAATGTGATTCCCTCATCCAATTCCCAGATGGCTGTGAATCTCTACCTCTTAGGCGAATATTTTTACAATGAGGATTATATCCGGAAATCCAAACAGATGCTCAACAATGTTAAATCAGACCTGGTGAGGAATGGGCCCTATTATGCCAATTGGGCTCTATTATTGACTTATTTTATTCATCCGATTGCCGAAGTGGCTATTGTGGGTGATGAATGGGAAGCGAGGCGGAAAGAGCTGGACCGGTATTACCTGCCTCATATGATATTAATGGGAGGAAAAACCGAAGGCAAGCTGCCGCTGCTGGAAGGTAAATTAATCAAAGGACAAACCACTATTTTTGTATGTAAAAACAAAGCGTGCCGGCTGCCGGTTACCGATATAAAACAGGCTTTGCTGCAATTAA
>CP070627.1:9111048-9119825 GCA_020355945.1 Candidatus Aminicenantota bacterium
CTCAAGCACTACGATCCATGGATGAAAATAATCTTTATGCTTAGTGCAAACCAACGTCTCGAGAACCGGAGTCCCCTGGAAAAATTACGAGAAGGGCATCCGGATGAAGTTTTTAAAGCTGCGCAAGTAACCGGAGAGCAGGGTGCCCTCTAAACCCGGGAAACCTAAAGACCATCCGTCGCTGCCGACTGACTTTAACAATCGAGTTCTCCCTATTAAGAAAATTAAAGGACCGTGGAGACGATTTTACTGGGTTGATAAAGAAGCTCTTTATTTCAACAAAACCAACGTTTTCCGGTTCAATGCCCCTCATGGTGAATTTGGGGTACTTTATTTAGGTGAAGATGCGTACAGTGCTTTTATTGAAACTTACGGCTGGTTAACAGGAGAGAGGTACATCACCAGGAAACAACTGGAACAAAGACACCTTGCTTTAGTTTCAGCCAACCGTTTATTGAAGGTGGTGGATTTATCGGGAAAAGGGCTGGCAATGATTGGCGCAGATGCCCGATTGTGCATGGGAGATGAATACCAGGTATCGCAAATTTGGTCTTTGGCATTATGGAAACATCCCCGGAGACCGGAGGGTATCCTTTACCGGACCCGTCATGACCCGGGAAAAAAGGCAGTTGCCCTTTTCGATAGAGATGAAGTAAAAGCAGCTTTGTCGGTTAAAGATATGGGTCCCTTATTGGACCATGATAATGTACAATTGCTGGCAAAGATAATGAGGCACTATAAATTCATCTTGATACCATGAAAGAAAATAAGATAGGGATAGGGTGCCAGGTAATATTTTACCACCTTATTTCGGCGTTCAAATTTATTTGTGGTTTTAATAATTTCATTGGCGTACCTTCTTGTGCCCCGGTGGACATCTTGCTAATCCAGTAGTCCATGGCATTTCCCTGGTAACGGCTGGCAAGAAACAGGGGCCATTTTCTTTGTTTTGCCTGGTTGTATACATGGGTGAGAACCTCAATACAGGGTATGGAGATGGTGGTGACATCATCGATATCCAGGACCAGGCAGCGACTTTTTTCCAGCGACAGGGCCAATATTCTTTTTAACTCGATGGAGTCACTTTCACCCAACGGGCCGCCAATCCTTAAATATCCTTTGTCAAGTTTTAATTCAAAGTCGAAATTCATTTTAACTTCTCCTTTAGATAAAGCATTGGCAAAATTCATACCAACATCCATTTCCCACCCTGTTTCCAGGGGAATTTTCGACAAAAATCCTTTGATTTTCCACCGGGATAACTAAAGCAAAACACTGATTATTCCTATATTTCAGGACAGAAAAAAGGAAAAATTATTTTTTTATAAAAAAAGGATGGGTTGGTCCTGATGAGGAGGGAAACCAGGTGTTCATTTTGAACACCTGATCGAAATGACTACTCAAAGTGATCAGGCATTAATGCCATATTTGGATATTTTTCGTTTTAAGGTGGAATAACCGATTTTTAATAGGGAGGCGGCTTCCATTTTCTTTCCATTGGTGAGTCGCAGTGCCTCCCGGATTCCCCATTTCTCCAGTTCATCCATGGTCAGTACCGGCAGCGAAACCGGGATGCCGGCGGCAGGAGTGGGCACGGTTTCTTCTCCGGGATTCATCGCCAGTGAAACATTGTCAACCGTAATAACTTTTTCACGGCAAAACAGGACGGCTCGCCTCATTACACTTTTTAATTCACGAATGTTCCCCGGCCAACTATAGGTTTGCAGGACTTCCAGGGCTGGCAACGATATATTGGTAATGGTTTTGTCCAGTTCTTCCGCGGCTTCAGTCATAAACTTTGCAGCCAGGAATGGGATATCTTCGCTTCTCTCTTTTAACGGGGGAATGCGTACGGAAAAATCATTAAGCCGATAAAACAGGTCTTCCCTGAATTTTCCGCGGTTTACTTCCTGTTGCAGGTCTTTATTGGCAGCGGCAATAATTCTCACATCCACTTCAATTGGCGTACTGCTTCCCAGGGGTATAATTTTTTTCTCATCTACAGCCAGGAGTAATTTGCTTTGCATATAAGAGGACAGGTTTTCCAGTTCATCGAGGAAGATGGTCCCGCCCTCGGCCATCCGGAAGAAGCCTTTCCTGTCGCTGGCGGCGCCGGTAAAGGCCCCCTTTTTGTGACCGAATAATTCACTCTCCACCAGGGTCTCGGGGATGGCGCCAATATCCACGGTTACAAAGGGTTTGTCAGACCGCGTGGATAAATTATGAATGATACGCGCCAGGAACGATTTGCCCACACCGGTGTCGCCGTAAAGGACCAGGGAAAAGTTACTGGATGCCAACTGCTGGATCAAGTTAATTAACGGCTTCACCGCAGCGCTGGTCCCCAACGCTTCCACCAGGGAATGTTCGATTCTTTGCTGGAAACCATCGATCTCCTTTTGCTGGACAATGGGAAGCGCACAATGGAGGATGGCAGCCATAAAATTTTTTCTATCAATAGGCTTCTGAACGAATCGATCCACTCCAATTTCAATGGCCTTGATTAAATAGGAGACTTCGGTAAAAGCAGTAATGATAATAATAGGTGTCTCCGGGGCTTTTTCTTTGATTTTTTGGCTCATTTCCAGGCCATCCATCCCCGGCATCTTAATATCGGTAATCACCACATCAGGAGAATACGTGACAAAGTGCCGGAAACCTTCACTGCCGTTGGTTGCCCAATAAATTTTCTCACATTTTTTCTTTAAGAAACCCAGGATGGCTTCCCTTAATGAATCATCATCTTCCACCAACAGGATAGAGATATTCTTTATGGAAATATCTTTACCCTGGTCTGGCTTCTGCCTGGCATTCATACGGCTCCCTTTAATAACATGGCAGTTTAAGGATGAATTCCGTTCCTATTCCCGTGTTTCCCAGGTCGAGGCTGCCGTTCATATGTTCTTCGATGATAACCTTGGACATGTACAGCCCGATTCCCAGTCCATGTTCTTTAGTGGAAAAATAGGGCTCAAAAATCCTGGTTTTGGCAGATCCCGGGATGCCAATCCCGTTATCTTTTATATTTATCACGGCACATTCGCGGTTACGGGAAATTGAGATATTGATTTCTCCCTCTTCATTTCCCATCTGCTCCTGTTTTCTTTTTTCAATAATGGCATCTTTTCCATTATTGATCAAATTGATTAACACTTGTTTAAACTCATTGGAGAAACCGGTGGTCAATAATGTGTCTACCTGGTGGTTGCATATGACTTTAATCTCTTTATTTTCCAATTCCGCGCTCAATATAGAGAGGGTTTCGGTAACCATTTTGATTATATCGTACTCTTCTTTCATTTTTGAAGGCTTGAAGAAGTTTTTAAAATCATCGATGGTTTTGGACATATATTTTATTTGTTCCACGGCTTTGTTTAAGGATTGTTCCGTGGTGGTTTCATCCAGGGTGCTGTTTTCAATATCATCCAATATATTCTCGACGATAAACCCCACGGTGGAAAGCGGCTGCCGCCATTGGTGAGCAATGGCTCCCACCATTTCTCCCATGGCTGCTAATTTCGACTGCTGCATCAGGAACTGTTCCTGTTTTCTTCGTTTTTCCACCTCTTCCTCGATTCGTTTCTCCAGGGTCCTGTTCAGTTGTTCCAGTTGTTGGGTCTTCTCATTCAGGGCTTCTTCCATTACCTTTTTATGGGTGATATCAATAATAGTCCCGATAACTGCCGGTTGATCTTTCAACGTAATCCTGGCTTTATAGTCTTCAAGGTATTTAATGTTACCCTTTTTGGTTACCCCGCGGTATTGATGATGAGTTGAAGATAAATTACCCGCTATTAACTTTCCCAATTTCCCGGTAAACGTGGAGAAATCTTCAGCATGAATGAATTCATCCAATCTCATTCTTATTAATTCTTCCGGCTTATAGCCGAAAATTTGGGCAAAAGCAGGATTCACATATTCAAAGCCCCCTTTTTGCCAGATGTATATCCCTAAAAGTGATTTTTCCGATATGATTTTGAACTTTTCATTACTCTCATGAAACGCCTTTTGAGCTAATTCACGTTCCCTCATTTCCTTTTTCAACTGTTTATTTATCTCCAGGATTTCATCTCGTTTTCCTTTAAGCGTTAAGTGGGTATTCACCCTGGCTAACAGCTCAGGACTGCAGAAGGGTTTGGTGATATAATCCACCGCTCCCATGGTTAATCCTTTTATAATTTCTTCCAGGGAACCTTTTGAAGTTAAGAAGATGACAGGAATATCTTTGGCCTTTGGTGACTGGCAGATACGCTCATATACCTCAAATCCGTCCATTTGGGGCATGACAATGTCCAATAAAATGAGATCGGGCTGAAAGGCCTTCAACCTGGAAAGTGCTAATTCAGCGGAGGCGGCGGAATCGGTTTTATACCCCTCTTTTCTTAGTATTCTCTCCAATAGTTCAAGATATTTGGGATCATCATCAACCAGCAATAAGAAGTATTGAGTTTTCTTTTTAGTCTGTTTCATTTTTTTATTATATCATTTCTCCCCATAAAAAGGCAACCAAACCTCCCAGGACATCCTGTGCCTTCGGCGACCGTAACCGCAGGAGGAGTCTATATTATTTATTCTTTTTTCCAGGGCGAGGGGAAGAAGAGAAGACAGTCCAGGGCATGGCAGGTAAATCTTTTAAATATCCTTTCAGCCAGTTGTATTGAGGATGTTTTTCTAAAAACTTATTGGCATCGAAACCAATATTACAGGAGCTTCCCCATTTTGCCCAGAATTTCCAATTTTTTGCCATATTTGCGTTTAGCACTTTTCCGTCAATGGCGCCTCCGGGTAAATAAGCACCTAATGAGCCCGGTACCATCCCGTTATCCAGGTGCCAATGCCCGCATATTGTCCTGGAACTGGGCTGGTCCTCCTGCAAATATACATCATAATGGTCTGCCAGCATTCTCCTGGCAGCTTCAACATCTATTTTCCCGTAATGCTTTTTCATTAACTGCTGCCAGCGCACCCGGCGAGCAACGCAAAAATCTCTTATATCATCATATTTCGCGTCGGTTTCTTCTCTTAGAATATTTATATTATCCACGATATTTGAACCGGTAAAATACCCGTTTTTCTTTTTCTTTAAACCGTGGTGTTTTAAACCCAGCTCCAGGCGGGCGATTTCATTGGTCCTGATATCTCCCAACAACCAGGAATTGGCATAGGCGCCATTATTGTTTTCAATCATTATTCGGGCCCAATCATCGATGCTGTTGGCATACTGCATGGCTTTGCGCGCCCGTTCAAAAACAGGTGTCCCGTTGGGGTCGAACCCGCTAAAACCACCGATTGTCGTTTCCGTGCCCACTAAACCTGCGCCGGTGATGAAAAAATCAGTGGCACTATAAAGGCAAGGTCCCCAGGATTGCATCAGGATTCGATGTCCTTTGTCTGGCACGATGTCAACGATGATGTTGCAAAATCTAAGAATAGCATAGGAATACCATGAATTATGAGCCATCACTATTTTGCCGTCGGCAGTCGCATCTCCGGCAGCGATAAAAGCACTGCAGCCCGGGCCTGGCTCTTTCTTTTTGTCTTTCTCCTGGGGCCACCAGTGCCAGAGTACATCAATAAACCCATTCATAAAAAGCATTTCCTCGAAGGTTATCTTTTTCCCTGCCTTTTCCATCCCGGAAACCATTCCTTTCATCTCTTCGATATATTCCTCAGATACTTTATTTTTAAAAAGTTTAGCAGCAGCTTGAACGAAAAAATTAATTTCTTTAGCGGTCTCAAATTTTTGCGTATAAGCCAATGTTTTCAATAATTCATCAATTTCAAGCGCAGTGAGATAACCCCGTTGGAATCCCCTTTCAAATGGTTTACCTTCGATATGCAAAAATATCCATCCGTTTTTGTCTATTCGATAAGCTTTTTTTAACCAATTGCTTTCGTTTGGAGACAAATCCCGGGCAATTATAATCGATGAACTCATCAACAGTAGTAGTAAAAATAGGATAAAGCATGCAAACGTTTTTCTAATCATTTTCTACTCCTTTTGGTTATTTTTTTGAAACATCTTTTGTGACAATCACAGCTCTGGGTTGGTCCAACCAGTATAGAAGCATAGGCATAGGTATTAAGTACACTATTTTTACAATTTTGTCAATATGGTCCGGACTATTTTATCAATTCAAACAACAAATAAGGAAACAACAAAACAAAGGGACAGCCAAGAATAGTAGTATGAATGGCAATAGATCCCGTAAGAACTTATTTTGGAAGCGTACAAAGGCCCGCATGAGTAAATAAATTCCTGTGTGTCTCGGGGTTTCCCTTTTTTTTATTCAACTGTTGACAGGGGACAGGGAATTATTTAAGGCAATCAGTCCCAGACAGATCAAAAAATAAATTCTCTATCATTCACCTATTGACTTTCTACATAATTTCATTTAAGATACCTTTTATGAAGAAAGCGATTTTTTTCTTAACAAACCTGTTAGAAATATCTCTCAATGAGAGAAATTGGTTGTGTAATCAAAAATAGGAGGAATAGGAGGTAAATAATGAGTTCAGGTAGAAGAAAATTCTTAAACTTCTTAGGGAGTATAGGACTATTGTCACTTATCCCGGGTTCATCGGCGCTTGCTCAAAGGAAGCCAAAATTTATAAAGCACCCGAAGATTAAAGGCCCCAAGATAAAGGGTAGAACCTTGAGCAAGAGAGCGCTTTACGAGAAACTGTCCAGTCGCCCATTGGAAAAGATACGCGACAGGCTAACTGGTAGGTTCTACGCGGGGCCTATTAGACGCACCGGGGAGAGCTATATGGATCTTATCAATTGGGATCTCGGTCCACGGGGGGCACAGACCGGTTGTTTAGTCGCCGCCTCATGGATAACCGATGGTACACCAACGGATAGTATAAGTTGCTATGGCACTTTATATTGCCGTTCCAATCAATGTGCAGCAGATACTTGCAGTTCTTATTGGTGTGATAGAAACACTTGTGATAAACATACTTGCAAAACTGAGATTTGTGATAGTCACTCGTGCGATGAAGAAGGAAAATGCGAAAACCAACAGTGCCCTGGTCACCTTAAAAAGGAGATTTTTTGGGAGGATTTTGCAAAATACCCTGAGGATCCGTTCGTGACCGAGATTAAAGATATACTAAAAACCACTGATGTTGCAGTAATAAAGCAAGAGTTAATTAAAATAATCTATTCAAATGAAGTACTTAACCTGGGCGCTCAGCATTTTGTGGCATCAACTTTCCGTAAAATGACAAAATAAAAATAACACGTCTAAAATTATAAATATTAATATGGCAGAAAGCCCTTATACTTCTAAACCTTCACATTACAATTGTTTTGTTAACTTACCCGAAAGTGGAGTACTACTTGCTTACAATGGCATAACAACCGCCGCGGCTGAATTTCCTATTGAAACCAAGGAAATTATTGGACGCATATTGGAAAGCCCGAACTCAGAATATTCAGATAAGGAATTGGATATAAAACAAACTTTGCTTCAAGGGGGGTTTTTAATTCCTGTCGAGGTGGATGAGAACACTTACTTGAAGGTACGAAACCGCAAGGCAAGATTTAATTCTTCCCAGGTCAGTTACACAATTCTCGTTACCAAAGATTGCAACCTTTGTTGTCCCTATTGCTATCAGAAACATAATTATGGAACAATACTACCCGAGGTGAGAGATGCTATTATCGAAATGGCCGCCCGTGAGACACGGGGGGGCAAGCCTTTATTTGTTACATGGTTTGGAGGAGAACCGCTGTTGTACGTTGATATACTATTTGAACTCTCCAAACGCTTAAAAAAAGTCGCCCTGAAGAACAAGAGTGTTTTAAAGACATCAATTATTACTAATGGTTATCTTTTAAACCTACGAATAGCAAAGCGTTTAGTGAAAATGGGCTGCACCGACGCCCAGGTAACCCTTGATGGTCCGAAACGAATTCATGATAAAAAGAGAATACTTCATGGAGGGGGGCCAACTTTTGAACATATTGTGCGAAATGTTCGTGAATCTTCAAGTATTCTCCCTATTGTTATTAGGGTGAACATCGACATTAATAATGCCGAATATGTTGATGAGTTACTTGATGAATTGTCCGCTTCAGGTTTGAGGAGGAAGGTCGGTTTGTATTTTCAGAGAATTCAACCATATACAGAGGTATGCGCGGATGTTGCCGGTATATGTTTCGGTGCGGAGGATTTTTCAAAATATGAAGCCAAATTTACAATGAAGATGATTGAAAAAGGATTCGGGGCTTCACGGTATCCTAACCTGAAAAGCGGGTTCTGTATTGCAGACTCTTTGGGAGGAAAGACTATCTGCCCTGATGGTACCATTGTAAAATGCTGGAATGATGTGTCGCATCAACATGAGGCTGTAGGCCATCTCATCCAGCCTACCTTATCGGAGGGTAAAACGATACAAAATAGCTTTAAGTGGCTGAACTGGGACCCCTTTGAGAAATCAGACTGCCTGCAATGTCCTGTCCTGCCTAATTGTATGGGAGGATGCCCATATGAAGCGTTACGGGCAAAACATCCCAACCGGGGAGCCTGTTCCACCTTAAAGTTCAACCTCAAAGAGACCATTGCCCTGACATATCTCCACAAAAGGACAATAGAAGAGATGGAGAGGAGAAGGGGAAATATGGGGTCAGGTAAATAATATGCTGGGAAATCCTTTCTGGGGAGAAGTAATTTACCTGGAACCATTCTCCCTGCCTTTGCCTCCGGCGGCCAGGGGGACTCTTTTCGAGAAAACCGTCCCCCTGGACCCCCTGCAAAAGCTTTTTATTA
>CP070627.1:9119925-9123924 GCA_020355945.1 Candidatus Aminicenantota bacterium
GATTTCTTCGAGTTGGGCGGCGATTCGTTAAAAGCCATGAATGTGTCTAACCTGATACGCAAAGAAATGCAGATAGAAATCCCGGTAGCGGAATTTTTCCAGCGGCCCACCATTGAAGCGCTTGCCGCTTATATCATGGAAAAAGCGCGGCAAAGTGAATTTTACTCTATCAAGCCCGTAGAAAAAAAGGAATATTATCCATTATCACCGGCCCAAAAACGGCTCTATTTTATCCACCGGATGATACAGGAGAGTACAGCTTACAATATGCCGCACTTTATTACCATACAGCGGGAAATGAACCGGGAACGGCTGGAATTTGTATGCCAACAGTTGATACGACGCTGGGAAAGTTATCGCACCTCATTTGAAATGATAAATGAAGGACCCGTTCAAAGAGTCCACCGGCATGTGGAATTCAAGATTGAATATTATTTAGACACAGGAGAAAGAAGAGGTCATCTGTTGTCCCGATTCTTTCGGCCCTTTGATTTATCCCGGGCCCCTCTTTTTCGGTTGGGATTGATCGAGACAGGCCGGGATAAATATATTTTGATGGTGGACATGCACCATATTGTCTCTGATGGTACATCGTATCTCATATGGGAAAAAGAAATGACGGCACTTTATACCGGGGAGCAATTGCCGGAATTGAGGCTGCAGTACAAAGATTATTCAGGATGGAAAAACAGCGAAGTAAGGAAAGCTGCACTAAAACACCAGGAAAAGTATTGGTTGAAAACCTTTGGGGGAGAGCTGCCGGTGGTAAACTTGCCGGCCGATAATCCAAGGCCCCCGCTGCAGCAGTTTGAAGGGGCCAATATCGATTTCCTGTTAAATGAAAAGGAAACCCGTATCATAAAGGCTGTCATGGGAGAATCAGATGTAACCCTGTATATGGTACTTCTTTCAATATATACTATTTTACTCTCTAAATTGAGCGGTCAAGAGGATATCATTATCGGTACACCCATTGCCGGCAGGAGCCATGCGGACCTTCAATATATTATCGGGATGTTTGTCAATACCCTGGCCATGAGGAATTACCCCTCCGGGGAGAAGAGATTTAATGAATTCCTGGCAGAAGTGAAAGATAATACATTAAAGGCCTTTGAAAACCAGGAGTACCAGTTCGAGGACCTGGTGGACAAACTTTCCGTACCAAGGAATATCAGCCGTAACCCGGTGTTTGATTTCATGTTAAACCTGTTGAACCAGGAGGAATACAGGGGGCCTATCCCGGAAATAAACGAACAAACCGGGTATGGATTCGCACATCGGGAAGGCACGTCTAAGTTTGATTGGAATTTAACCGTAATCGACCTGGGAGAAAGACTTTTCCTAAACCTCGAGTACAGTACCCGGTTGTTTAAAGCAGGAACAATCGAAAGGGCTGTCGGGTATTTTAGGAACATCGTGTCTGCATTGTCGCCGGACAGGACATTGAAGTTAGCAGACCTGGATATATTAACAGGTGAGCAAAAGCAGGAGATTCTCCACCTGGCCCGGGGAGTCGAAGAAACATACGATGGAGATAGGCATATCCATGTCACCATACAACGGTTATTTGAAGAACAGGTGGAGAGAACCCCGGATAATACAGCCGTTGTCGGACCGACGCGGATGAAATATCGGACTCTTATGGCCTATATTTCTTATCGGGAATTAAATGAAAAATCCAATCGATTGGCATGGCTTTTAAGAGAAAAGGGGATCAAACCCAATACTGTAGTGGGGCTGATGGCGGAGCGATCCGTTGAGATGATTATCGCCATGTTGGCCATCGTGAAAGCAGGCGCTGCCTATTTACCGATAGATGACGACTATCCCGCGGAAAGAAAAAATTATATGCTGAAAGACAGCGGCGTAAGGGTGCTTTTAACCTTAACAAACCAAAATAGAAAAACAGGAAGAAAACCGGCCTATATCCCCGGTAATATTGAACCCATCGACCTTGCCTCTGAAAATATCTTTCAAGCGGATGACAGTAATCCCGGCCGAATCAACCGGGGGGCGGATTTGTTGTATGTGATCTACACCTCCGGATCCACCGGGAAACCCAAAGGTGTCATGTTGGAACACAGGAATCTTGTGAACCTGGTAAAGTATCAATTTGATTACACAAATATTGATTTCAGTAAAGTGTTACAGTTTACCACCATTAGTTTTGATGTATCGTTCCAGGAAATATTTTCTACCCTTACAGCGGGAGGGACACTGGTATTAATCGATAAAGAAACCAGGAACGATATACCCCTGTTGTTTAAGACTATTGAAAAAAATGACATAAAAACGTTATTTTTACCCGCGTCATATTTAAAATTTGTGTTAAGCGAGGAGGATTATATCGACCTTATGCCGGAAAAGGTCAATCACATTGTGACTGCGGGCGAACAGGCGGTGATAACCGATGAATTGAGAAGATATCTTCGGTTGAACAGGGTATATTTTCACAATCATTACGGTCCTACGGAAAGCCATGTAGTCACGACATTAACATTGGGGCCTGATGAAGAAATGCCGCACCTGCCGTCCATAGGCAGGCCTGTTTCCAACACTGCGATTTATATAATGAATAAAGGAATGCACCTGGTGCCGACGGGAGTACCCGGTGAACTGGTGATTGGCGGTATGCAGGTGGGGCGGGGGTATTTAAATCGCCCGGAAATAACCGCAGAAAAATTTTGCCTCCGGCGGCCAGGGGCTCTTTTTGAAAAAACCGCCCCTGGACCCCGCAAAAACTTTTTATTAGAGGGAACAAGGGGGCTTGCCCCCTTGTCATTAAAGGCGCCAGGCAAAAATTCCATGCAACCATGCAATCATGCATCCATGCCATCTCCCCATCTCCCCATCTCCCCAATCCCCCAATTCCCCATCTACCGCACCGGTGACCTGGCCCGCTGGCTGGCGGAAGGCAATATCGAGTTTTTGGGGCGCATAGACCACCAGGTCAAAATCAGGGGATTTAGAGTCGAATTAGGAGAAATCGAGAGCCGGTTATTGAATCATCCCGATATAAAAGAAGCTGTGGTGTCGGCACGAAGGGATGAGCGGGAAAATATCTATTTATGCGCTTATATCGTCTCTGATAAGGAGCTCATTGTATCGGATTTGCGGGAATACCTGGCCAATGGTTTACCCGGTTATATGATCCCGCAGTATTTTATGCAGCTAGAAAGAATCCCCTTAAACCCCAACGGTAAGATAGACAGGAAAGTTTTACCTGAACCGGTGATAAAACCAGGCGAGAGTTATGCGGCCCCCCAAAATGAAATAGAAGATAAATTGGCAGCCATATGGCAGGAAGTTTTAGGACTAGACAGGGAGATAGGCATCGATGATAATTTCTTTGAACTGGGTGGTCATTCGTTAAAAGCCACCATCCTGATTGCAAAAATTCTTAAAATACTAAATATCCGGGTACCCCTGGCAGAGATATTTCAAACCCCCGACATTCGGGGGATTGCACGTTATATCATGGAAACAGGGACGACAGCAGCGAAACCGGTTCGATACCATCGCCTGGGGCCCTATGAGGAAAAAGATTACTATCCTTTATCTTCAGCCCAAAAGCGTTTGTATGTCCTGGACCGGCTGGTATTGAGCAATACGGTTTACAATCTCCCGATGGTGGTTGTATTGGAAGGGAAACCGGACAGGCAAAGGGTCGAAGAAGCCTTCCATAAACTTATACAACGGCATGAAAGTTTTCGCACCTCCTTTGTAATGGCGAATGGGGAACCTTATCAGAAGATTCGCCATGAAGTGGAATTTGAGATAGAATACCATATCGCAAAGCGCAAAGCGCAAAGCACAGAGCGCAATGAAGAACGCCATGCGCCATGCGCTGTGCGCTGTGCAAGCACTATAAAGAACTTCATTCGTCCTTTCGATTTATCGCAAGCCCCGCTGCTGCGGGTAGGTTTGGTAGAACTTCAATACACCCCTACCGCTCTTCGCAGCCATCCCCGGCGGGGCACCTATAACTCTCAAGAGGGG
>CP070627.1:9124024-9127355 GCA_020355945.1 Candidatus Aminicenantota bacterium
CTTGATTAAACCCAAAACCATTGAAAAAATCTCCAATAAGTATTTGCTGTTAATGGATGAAATCACCAGTGATGAAAGTTTAAATGACCGGGACCAGGAAGACGAGGAATAAAAGTGAAAAGTAAATCCGGGAAGAAACTTAAAAGTTTATCATTATTTAACCTGGAAAAATTAGAGGTAACAGGTAACCGCGCTAAACCCGGCAATGATTTCATCGAGTTTGACAAAGAAGAGATCAATCAATCCATTGGAGATTGTTTTCGAAAGAGAGCCAATAGGAATAGGGAAAAGATTGCGGTAAGAACAGGTGATAAAAGTATTACCTATGGTTTTCTTAGTGATTATGCCCTTTTGGTAGCCCATCACCTATTGAAGGAGTATGATGACCGAACCCGGTTAACCCAGGAAGAAAGAACTCGGTATCAACGGCAGTTGATGCTGCATGGTTGGGGGATTGAATCCCAGGAAAAATTAAAAGGAGCGGTTGTATTTGCAGCCGGAGCCGGGGGGTCGGGTTCACCACTGCTTCAGCAGCTGGCATTGATGGGTATCGGCACCATTATCGTTTGCGATCATGATACCGTGGAATTGTCCAATTTAAACCGGCAGGTCTTGCACGATGAATCCAGGATCGGCATGAACAAAGCCCTGTCTGCCAAAATAACCCTGGAACGAATAAATCCCAATGTAAATGTGATTGCTCATCCGGTGAAAGTCACCCGGGAAAATGTCTTTGAACTGGTGGGGGATGCCCGGATTATTTTCGATAATGTGGATGACCTGGAAGCCAAATTTATCTTATCCCAATGTGCGGTGATTAAACAAATCCCTCATATCCTTTCATCTATGATTGACCTCAATGCCTATGCCGTCGTACTGCATTCCCCCTACACCCCTTGTTTTCACTGCTTGTATGATCGGGATATCCTGGAAGAGATTGAGACCATCAAAACTCACAGCAGGAATTATCAGAAGAGTTCCAACCCGGTAGTCTCTTCTTCCCTGTTTTTAAGTACAGGTTTTGCTGTGACCGAAGCCATTAAAATCCTGTTGAACTTTGACCAACCCGCATACAACAAATACATTTTATTTAACCAGCGCGGCACACACAATGTCGCAGCTTCCGAGGGTTATCAGCGGTTAACGTATCCGTTTACCTCTCATTTTAAAAGCATCTGCCAGGATCAGGGAGTGGATTGGGACCGTGGATGGAAGGGGGCATTGGTGGAAGAATTACAAATTTCCCCTGACCCTAATTGTCCGGTTTGCGGACCGAACCGCCAGGAGAATTTGTGGAATTTGCCGGAGCATCAGCCCCAGGAATCGCAACCCTCAGTGCATCATCGCACCCGGAAGCAGAGCCGACAGAACCAATCCCACTGGCAGGCAGTGGCACTCCTGTTTGCACATGGGGTTGAAATGATCATCGGGTTGATGGGGACGGTAATGTCAGGCAAAACCTATGTGCCATTGGACCCGGATTATCCCCGGGAACGGCTGGAATATATCCTGGAAGACTCCGAAGCCAGGTTGATTGTCACCGATTCCCCGCATTACCCCCTGGCAGATGCTTTAAGAAACCAGGTCAATAAAAACATCAAAGTGATTGATATCGATAAAATCCGGCCAGGTGTTTCAACCCTTTCCCCTGGACCTTTTGAGGTGTCCATCCAGCCGGATCAGACAGCGTATGTGTTGTATACTTCCGGTTCCACCGGCACTCCCAAAGGGGTCATGCAAAGCCATCGCAATGTCCTGCATTTTGCCAGGGTATACACCAATGCACTGCATATCCATGAGGAAGACCGCTTAACCCTGTTCTCTTCTTACGGCTTTGATGCCGCCAAAATGGATATTTTCGGTGCATTATTGAATGGGGCTGCGTTATATCCCTTTGATGTCAAGCAAGAAGGAAGTTTGTACCAATTGCCAGGATGGTTGCAAAAAGAGAAAATCACCATATATCATTCGATACCTACCGTGTATCGCTATTTTACCGATCTGCTCTCTACGGGCATGGAAACCGGTGGTGCATTTCCCCATCTACGCTTTATTGTTTTGGGAGGGGAAGCGGTATATAAAAAGGATGTAGAAACATACAAGAAATACTTTTTCGATGAATGTCTTTTTATTAATGGTTTAGGACCCACGGAGTCCACGGTTACCTTGCAGTATTTTATAAACAAAGAGTGGGACCTGGCCACAGAGGCGGTTCCTGTGGGTTACCCGGTGGAGGACACCGAGGTATTTCTCCTGGATGAAAGGGATCAAGAAACAGTGGTCAATGCAGTGGGTGAGATTATTTACAAAAGCGATTACCTGGCATTGGGATACTTAAAAAAACCAGGAAAAACCAATGCCGTATTTGGGGTGGACCCACGAACCGGAAACGGCCGCATATACCGAAGCGGAGACCTGGGTAGACGGCTGGATGACGGCAGTATTGAATATGCAGGGCGAAAGGATTTCCAGGTAAAAATCAGGGGATACCGAGTTGAGCCAGGGGAGATTGAAAGCAAACTGGACCGAATAGCGGGCATAAAAAAAAGTGTGGTGGTATGCCGCCAGGAATCCGCAGGAGAAAACTCTTTAATTGCCTACTACCAAACCAGCGAAAGAAGCGAAATCAATGAAAATCAATTGGTCCGGCAATTGAAGGAGAGTTTGCCTGATTATATGATACCTGGTGCATTTTTCCGTTTACAGGAATTCCCGCTCACCGTCACCGGTAAAATTGACCGCAAAACCCTGGCGGATAAAATCCTATCCCAGGGCTTGAACCTCAACCGGGTGAGATATGCCCCGCCCCGGGACGAAGTGGAAAAAAAGTTAGCCGAAATATGGGCTGAATTATTAGGGCATTCGCTCCAGGGAATCGGCATTGATGATAATTTCTTTGAACGGGGCGGCCATTCCTTGAAAGCCATCATCCTGGTATCAAAAATTAATCAAATCTTCAATGTCAGGATACCGTTGACGGAAGTATTCAAACGTCCCAGTATAAAAGAACTGTCCCGGTTCTTGCCGGAGCCGGGCGGAAGCGAAGAATCCACTGATATCTGTTCACCTATCCGGCCGGTTGAAACCAAAGAATATTATCCATTATCCCCGACACAACGCCGGTTATATATCCTCCAGCAAATGGAAGTCGGGTTTACCGGGTACAATATGCCCAAAGTGGTTTTATTAGAAGGCAATCTTGATAAGAATCGTTTTGAAAAGGTTTTCCAACAATTGATCTCCCGACATGAAACCCTGCGTACCTCGTTGGCAATGATTGATGAACAACTGGTGCAAGTAGTCCACCGTGAGGTGGATTTTGAGATTGAAT
>CP070627.1:9127455-9131698 GCA_020355945.1 Candidatus Aminicenantota bacterium
AATTGGAATATCAAATGTCTGAACCGGGATTAACAGGATTAAATGATTACCAGGATTCTTCGAGGTGTCCCGGGGAAACATCCCGGTCATCCGATAATCCTGTAAATCCTGGTTCAGACAATAACAAATATTTCACCTGACCTTGTATCTTGTATCTCTCCCTAAGTCTTTGTGTTATGGCTATTTTTGGCAATTAGGTTTCCAAAACTTCAATAACAATGGAGGTCAGATATTTGAATTTGTTGAAATCTTTATCAAAGGTCACTAATTTGGTAGCATATGTCTCTGCAAATTTCAAATGAACCGCATCGTTTATGAGCTTTAGGTTATCCACTTTTAAGCAAAGTTCGTAGGCATCCAGCACTAATTTTTTATTGATGTTTCTCCCGCAATATTTTTTATATAATTCGATTATATCTGAAATTTCCGGTTTTGGTAGATGCAATTTATCCAGGACGAAAATTAATTCCTGTACAACTAAAGGAGATAAAAGGAGATTATTATCATTGATCAATGATTCTATTAATTGACTGGATAAAATTTGTTTTTGATCGTCCGGACTGATGTAACTGTATACAATCACATTGGTATCAAGGTATATCATCATACATCTCGTCTATCAGATCATCGATGTCAACACCCTTTGGAACCTTTATATTTGATTTTTTGGCTTTTTTCATCAGGTTTCTAAAGGCAGCCAGGTTCTCGGATATATTGGTTGGAACCGGTTCCCTATTTTGTGGTGGTACTGGAAAAACAAGTACTTCTACTTCTTTATCGATATATTCTTCTGGTATATTAATAATTAGCTGTTGGTTTTGTGGTCGTATCAGTTCTCTAATCATTTTTTGCTCCTTTAAGTTCTGCGCAATACATATTATAGTGTTAAACGCAGGATTTGGCAACTATTTTTTTCAATCTAAATTTTTTCAAGCATGATGCGTTTGCCAGGGGGACAGACAAGCATTTTGCTGCCGCATCTGCATTTTTAACTCCAACGGTTATAGAATATTATAGATTTTTAGATTTGTCAACCGGCTTACCATTTTTTCCATTTCCGGGCGAACGCTAATTTCAATCAAATAGTTGAAATTTTTTTTCGATTATGGTACTTTATCTCATTAAGCCGGTCCTACCGGCGGTTTAAAAAAATTGGAATATCAAATGTCTGAACCGGGATTAACAGGATTAAATGATTACCAGGATTCTTCGAGGTGTCCCGGGGAAACATCCCGGTCATCCTATAATCCTGTTAATCGTGGTTCAGACACTAAAATTCCTTGCTGCCTGACCAGTTACATATTATTTATATTCATTCATTGTATCATTGGTAGGATAATGTTGATCCCCCAATTTCATCCTCCCCTGGTTTCGGAAGGGGAGAAATTTGAAAATCTCTCAACACTTTAAAAAAACATTAGTAAGCAAATTTTAGGTGGAACAATTGCCTTCAGCCCGGACGGGAAAACGCTGGCTTCAGGGTCTGAAGATAACACCATCTTCCTGTGGGACACAGTAACCGGGAACCACATCAAAACGCTTCGGAGGCATACTGATTGGGTTACTTTCGTGTGCTTCAGCCCGGACGGGAAAACACTGGCTTCCGGCTCATGGGATGGAACCCTTCAATTGCAAAAATTAATCGGTCCCCAATGGACATTATCAAAGATATTCGTCCCCGGTTCACAGGGGAATTGGCTCTCCATTGACACGATAGAAAACCGGCTGATGCGCGGTGACGACGGCACACTGCTGGTGACAAAAGATGAATCCGGCTCAATAAAACCGGTCCCACCCCCTGTACCCCCAAAAAAAGGAACCCTTGAATTGATAAACCAACCCGGCCCTCTCCAAACCCTTGACGGCCAAGCCACCCCCTTTTCCCTGCAACTGAAAAATTCCGGACAGGGAAAAATATACTGGATACAGGTAATAAAAGACCATAACCGTGAACAAACCAACACCATCGGTAACCGAAAAAACCCCCTGGTATTTTACCCGCCAAAAACTCATATAAAGCTGGAACCCGGTGAAACAACAACTTTACCCTGCCAGGTATCCGCCCTATCCGATTATACCAACCCCTCCGGGCAAAGCGCTTTACTCTATTTAAAAATAATCTCTACATATAATAGTACTCAAAAACCCCTTTCACTGGAAATCCCGGTAACCGTACAGACCCCCACACTGGACCTGCTGGAAGCAAAGGTGCAAAAACAAGATCAAACTGTATTATTAGTAGCCAGATTCCAAAACATAGGCGCCCAAAACCTCCCCGCCGACACCCAATTCAGCGGAAAAGCCAATAATTATTCCCTGGATGAGATCAAACACCCGGAAATAATCCAGCCAGGCGCTGCCAAAGATATCTCGTTTGTTATACCCGCTTCATTGGAAATCGATAAAAATACCCGTATCAACCTTATTGCCAGGAAGACAACTTTCCCCATACACGAATGGGAATTTAAAGATGTCCCTCTCATCTTTCCCACGTTTTGGCACCTTTACGTTTTAGGCGTTATGATATTTTTAGGAATCCTGGTCGGCATCTACTATTTACGGTACTACCGTCATCCCCTGATCCTTGGCCTCAGCGAAAAACCGGCGGGGCTGCTGCACCTTCACCCCGGTGAACTGACCCGGGCCAGACGGTTATTTTTTCCCGCCCCCCGGCTGGAAACCCTATTAACATCCGTTGGTATCAGCCGGGGCCGCTATAACAAAGCCCTTGCCTTTTACCATGATCCGCGGTTTACCCCGGCCCAAAAATGCCAATACCTGGCCCAACGCCTGGAAGCCTCTGCCGAACCGATTTCTGAAAACGAAATTTATATATATAAACTCCAACTGCCCCCGGATTTCATCCTCAATATGGACCGCTGCCTCCTGGTTTATCCTCCCGTGGACATGGAAGAAGCAGACATCCTGGGCCATATAAAAAAAATAGAAGTCGGCAGCAGCCAGGTATGCCTGATCATCCTACCTTATGAGCGGTACCAATCCGGGTTGTATCAAACCGCTAAAAAATTCGACAATTGGCTGGTGGTCCCGGAACTGCCTATTCTCACCGAACTGTTACTCTCCCCCACCCCCCTGGATGTGTTTGCCCGCCTGGTATCCTCGCAAATCAAAGTCACCCGCATCTCCCCCTATCAAACCGGCGGTGGAGTAAATAAAGAAGCAATATTTTTTGGCCGCCAGCAATTACTGGCCCACATCATGCAGCGGGAACCGGCTAATTACCTCCTGGTAGGCGGTCGGCAATTGGGAAAATCCAGCCTGCTCAAAGCTATTGACCGGCGGTATCAAAACATCCCCTCTATGGAATGCTATTACATCACCTTAAGCAAAGAGGAAATCGCTAACCACCTGGCTGGGGCATTGAAACTTCCCCCGGGCACTCCCCTGGATCAGGTACTGGAAAACATGAGCCAGGGCCCTAAACGGTTGTTTTTAATCGATGAAGCGGACCGGTTTATAGCCGCCGAAGCCCAAACCGGTTTCACCACTTTGCAGCATTTCCGCAGCCTCAGTGAAGAAAGAAAATGCTATTTTATATTTGCCGGGTTCTGGGACCTGTACCACGCTGTTACTTTCGATTACCAGTCTCCCCTCAAGAATTTCGGTGAAACCCTTTTCATTGAAGCCCTGGAAGCCGAAGCCTGCCGGGAACTGGCAACTAAACCTATGGAGATGTTGAACATTCATTATGAATCGGCGGAATTGGTGGAAATCCTGGTTCAAGAAACCGGGCGCCGGGCCAACCTGGTAGCTGTCACTTGCAGTGAGATACTCAATAAATTAGATATGACTGATCGGCTCATTTGTCAACATCACCTGGAAGCCACCTTTGATCATGTGAAGTATTCAGCCCTGGGCGGGTGGGAAAAATTGACTCTTAATGAAGAAACCAACCGCCTGGACCGCATTATTGTCTATTCTAGCATAAGCAAGGATACCTTCACACAGACAACACTAATGAACATACTGGAAACCCACGGGTGCAGTTATGAACCTGAACAGGTGAAACAGTCCCTGGCCCGGCTGGAACTGGCGTTTATTTTGAAAAGGGAGAAACAAAACTACACTTATTGTGTCCCGTTATTCAAAAAGATGGTGCAGGAACAAAACCCGGAAGTGCTGTTGTCAGGTGAATTAAAAGCACTTCGCTGACCAGGATAAAAAGTTTTTGCGGGGTGCAGGGGCAGTTTTTTCAAAAAGCGCCCCTGCCCGCCGGAGGCAC